>NZ_CM151220.1:4657500-4715221 GCF_056482875.1 Stenotrophomonas sp. 63632_Sma | reverse complement strand
CAGCAATAATCGTCCGGTGGCCGGGGCATGGACGCGACAAGGCGCCCAAACACAGGCCGGAAAGGGGGGAAATGGATGGCTCAGACTACCACCGAGCGCCCGCCTTCGGAATGCTTGTCCCCTACTTATTCACAAAAACATCCACAGCTATTGCACAGCCCAGTGAATTCGCGTAGCTGCCAGGGGTTGACTTGGGGCGGGGTACCTCTCTAGAATTTCCGGTTCTTTCCGTCCCATTCATACGAGAGGCCCCCAATGGCCACGAAGCGCACCTACCAGCCCAGCAACCTCAAGCGTAAGCGCGACCACGGCTTCCGTGCCCGTATGAAGACCGCTGACGGCCGCAAGATCCTGTCGCGTCGCCGCGCCAAGGGCCGCAAAGTCCTGAGCGCCTGATTGCCATGCCGCACATCGCGGCAGACGCAATCCCTTCGACAGTGAATACTGCAGACCCGCGCAAGCGATTCCCTCGCTCTGCGCGGGTTCGCACGCGAGCCGAATACTCAACGGTCTTCAACGGCGCCCGCCGTGTGTCCGATCCGCTGATGACCCTGCACTGGCTGCCGGCTGACCGGCCGGCCAGGCTGGGTCTGGCGGTTTCCCGCAAGGTTGATCCGAACGCCGTCGGGCGTAACCGGATCAAGCGCGTCCTGCGCGACATCCTGCGTCAGACACGTACCGACATCCAGCCAGGCGACTTTGTCGTCGTGGCTCGAAGTGCTGCGCGTTCCGCCAGCAACGACGAGATCCGCCAGGCCTTCCTGCGCCTGCTGCGTCGCCTGCGTGCATTGCCCACGCCGGGCGTGGACGGCACAATGCCGCCGCCTGATGGCATCGCAACTCCTTCTTTGACCGAGCCGGCATCGCGTCCCGGCCCCGCCGAGCCTGTCCGCTGATGAACCAGACCCGCGTATTCCTCATTTTTGCCTGGCTGATGGTGGCCGTGCTGCTGTGGATGGAGTGGAGCCGTGAAAAGGCTGCTCCGACCCCGGCACCGACGACCACGTCGGCCCCGGCCGCCGCACAGAGCGTTCCGGGCGCAACCCCGGGCGCCATCCCCAGCGCCCAGGTGCCGGGTGCCCCCGGCCAGGCCGCCGTGCAGGCCCAGGCCAGCGCCACGCCGGCCAGCCAGCGCGTGACCGTCACCACCGACGTGCTGCGCCTGGTGCTCGACGGCGGCCGCGTGCTCGATGCCGAGCTGCTGCAGTTCCCGCAGACCAAGGACGAAGGCAGCCCGCCGGTCCGCCTGCTGACCGAAGACCCCGCGCACCCCTACAGCGCGATCAGTGGCTGGGCCAGCGAAGACAAGAACACCCCGGTCCCCGGCGCCGACGGCTTCAAGCTGGTCGGTGACATCAAGGACTTCGTGCTGGCCAAGGGCCAGAACGAGCTGCAGATCCCGTTCGTGTGGACCGCCGACAACGGCGTGACCATCAAGCGCACGCTGACCGTCTCGCGCAACGAGTATGCCGTGCGCTTCAAGGATGAAGTCAGCAACGCCGGCGCCGCGCCGTGGAACGGCTACGTCTACCGCACCCTGGACCGCACCCCGACCATCCTGTCGCGGAGCATGACCAACCCGGATTCCTTCAGCTTCAACGGTGCCACCTGGTACGACAACGACAAGAAGTACCAGCGTCGTGCGTTCAAGGACTACCTGGAAGACGGCACGCTGAACCAGAACATCACCGGCGGCTGGCTGGCGATGCTGCAGCACCACTTCTTCACCGCCTGGATCCCGCAGAAGGACCAGACCGCACACTACGTGCTGTCGCAGGTGGCCGGTCGTGACCTGATCGAAGCGCGTGGCCCGGCCTTCACCGTGGCCCCGGGCCAGTCCACCAGCACCGAAGCCCGCCTGTGGGTCGGCCCGAAGCTGGTCAACCTGATTGCCAAGGAAGACGTGCCGGGCCTGGACCGCGTGGTCGACTACAGCCGCTTCTCGATGATGGCGGTGATCGGCCAGGGCCTGTTCTGGGTGCTGAACCAGGTGCACAAGCTGGTCGGCAACTGGGGCTGGGCGATCGTCGGCCTGGTGGTGCTGCTGAAGCTGGTGCTGTACCCGCTGTCGGCGACCCAGTACAAGAGCGGCGCCAAGATGCGTCGTTTCCAGCCGCGCATCGCGCAGCTGAAGGAACGCTATGGCGATGACCGCCAGAAGTTCCAGACCGCGATGATGGAGCTGTACAAGAAGGAAAAGATCAATCCGATGGGCGGCTGCCTGCCGATCCTCATCCAGATGCCGATCTTCTTCGCCCTGTACTGGGTGCTGGTGGAATCGGTCGAACTGCGCCAGGCGCCCTGGTTCGGCTGGATCCAGGACCTGACCGCACGCGACCCGTACTTCATCCTGCCGGTGATCAACGTGGCGGTGATGTGGTTCACGCAGAAGCTGACCCCGGCACCGGGCATGGACCCGATGCAGCAGAAGATGATGCAGTTCATGCCGCTGGTGTTCGGCGTCATGATGGCCTTCATGCCGTCCGGCCTGGTCCTGTACTGGGTGGTCAACGGCGGCCTGGGCCTGCTGCAGCAGTGGTGGATGACCAAGCGCCACGGCGGCGAGCCGGTCCCGGCCACCACCGCCCCGGCCCCGGTCAAAAAGAAGTAATCCGACCGGCAGGTCGCCGGCTTCGTAGAGTCGACCTTGGTCGACTGCCATTGAGCCCCGACCGACCCGCAGAAGCCCGCCGCAAGGCGGGCTTTTCGCATGCGGCGTTAGAATCGCCGGCACACCGTTCCTCCATCCATCGAGTCCGCCATGCCGCGTGCGTCGTCGTTCCGCCTGTTCCTGCCCTCGCTGTTGTTGACCCTGGTCGTTGCCGGCTGTGGCGACAAGGACGCGAAGGCACCGGTAACCGGCGTGACCCAGCCCAGCGCGCAGGCCGCGGCCGCCGCCGACCCGGCCGCCGCGCCGTTGCTGGCTGCGCTGCAGAAGCAGCTCGACGGTTACCGTCGGATCATCGTGCTGCTGGCCGACGAAGAACAGCAGTCGGCCGCCGACCGCGGCACCTCCACGCGTGTGGGCCAGCAGCTGTTCCATGATGGCCTGGAGCAACGTACGGCCATCGCCGCGCAGTTCGACACTCTGCTGCGCGGTTCCAGTCCGCAGCGCTTCGCCACCCTGGGTACCGTGCTGGACTACATCGAGTCCGCGCCGGAACTGTTCGATGCCGACCGCCTGGCCTTCCGCGAAGTGCTGCGTGATCTGCATGAGCGGGTCGGTACCGATTCGTCGCTGCCGGCGGTGAAGCTGCACCAGCGCATCGGCGAGGACCTGGAAGCGCTCGACGAGATCGAACGCAACTACAACCAGGAACTGACCCGCATCTTCAGCCGCTTCGAGCGCACCCGCGCCATCGAGCTGAAGCGCGAGAAGTGGGACGATTACATCGCGCACCTGCACAAGGACTACAGCCGCGAAGCGATCCTGCGCGACTACGGGGTGATCGAGCCGTACCCGATGTCCATGAAGGACAGCGACCGCGAAATCTTCGGCCGCGACCTGCCGGCCAAGACCGTGGTGCTGACCTTCGACGATGGCCCGCACAAGGCCTACACCGATGAAGTGGTGGCCATCCTCAAGCGCTACGACGTGCCGGGCGTGTTCTTCGAAGTGGGCCGAAACCTGGGCAAGGTCGAGGCCGATGGCAAGGTCAGCCTGGGCCCGATGGCGAAGATCAGCCGCAACCTGATGGAAGAGGGCTATGCGGTCGGCAACCACAGCCTGACCCACGCCCAGCTGTCGCGCACCACCGGGGATGCGCTGCGCCAGCAGGTGCTGGACACCGACACGCTGCTGAAGGATGTCGACAGCAAGCGCGCACCGCTGTTCCGCTTCCCGTATGGCGCGCGCAATGCCGAAGGCCTGCAGCTGCTCAACGAGGCCGGGCTGAAGTCGATCATGTGGAACATCGACTCGATGGACTGGGCCGACCCGGTACCGGAGTCGATCGTGCAGCGCGTGCTCGACCAGGTGAACAAGGAACAGCGCGGCATCATCCTGTTCCACGACATCCACGATCGTGCGGTGAAGGCGCTGCCGCAGATCCTCGACCGGCTGATCGCCGATGGCTACCAGTTCGCCGGCTGGAATGGCCGCGACTTCACCGTCGCCCGAGCGCGCAAGGGTGATGCCGGTGCCGCCACGGTCACCACCGGCTACGAGAAGTCGTGGGCGATCGTGGTCGGCATCGACAACTACGCCAAGTGGCCGAAGCTGGAGTACGCCAGCCATGATGCACAGGCGGTGGCCGATACCCTGACCGGGCAGTTCGGCTTCCCGTCCTCGCAGGTGATCGTGCTGAAGAACGAGCAGGCCACCCGCAACAACATCCTGGCCGCCTTCCACGACCGCCTGGCCGACGACCGCACCGGAAAGAACGACCGCGTGTTCGTGTTCTTCGCCGGCCATGGCGCGACCCGCCAGCTCGCCTCGGGGCGCGACCTCGGCTACATCATCCCGGTCGATTCGGACCCGAAGGAATTTGCCACCGACGCGATTGCGATGACCGACATCCAGAACATCGCCGAAAGCATGCAGGCCAAGCATGTGATGTTCGTGATGGATGCCTGCTACAGCGGCCTGGGCCTGACCCGTGGCGGCCCCTCGTCGTCGTCGTTCCTGCGCGAGAACGCCCGCCGCAGCGCGCGGCAGATGCTGACCGCCGGTGGTGCCGACCAGCAGGTGGCCGATGCCGGCCCCAACGGCCACTCGGTGTTCACCTGGGTGCTGCTGCAGGCGTTGGCCGGCAAGGGCGACCTCAACGGCGATGGCCTGATCACCGGTACCGAACTGGCCGCCTACGTGGCGCCGGCGGTCTCGGCGGTCTCGCACCAGACCCCGGCCTTCGGCAGCCTGCCCGGTTCGCAGGGCGGCGAGTTCGTGTTCCAGGTGCCGGACAGCCAGGAATTCCTCAACGCCGATACGCGCCAGCTGACCGCCGATGCGATCGCGCTGAACAACAAGGTCGATGCCGCCAGCGAAGCCAAGGGCAGCCAGGCACCAGTGACCGTGGCCGACCTGCAGGGCGGCAAGGCCAAGCTGGTGGTGCCCACCGCCGGACCTGCCTCCGACCGCCAGCGCGCACAGCAGGCCAATGACCGTGGCCTGCAGCTGTACCGCGAGAAGCAGTACGACGAAGCGGTAGCCCAGTTCACCGAGGCGCTGAAGCTGCGCCCGGACTTCGCCCAGGCCGCCAACAACCTCGGCTTCGTCTACTACCGCCAGCAGCGCTATGCCGAAGCGGCGCGCTGGCTGGAGAACACACTGAAGATCGACCCCTCGCGCGCCGTGGCCTATCTCAACCTGGGCGACGCCTACTTCAACGCCGGCGACAAGGCCAAGGCCAAACAGGCCTACACCACCTACCTGGCGCTGCAGCCGCAGGGCAGCGGCGCGGCCCAGGCGCGTGCGCAGCTGGAGAAACTCTGAGCCATGAACGACGCGATCCGCACCGACACCATCGTGGCCATCGCCAGTGCGCCCGGCGCGGGTGGTGTTGGCCTGCTGCGCCTGTCCGGCCCGCGTGCCGCAGCGATTGCCAATGCGCTGGGTGCACCTGCACTGCGTCCGCGCCACGCGCACTACGCGCGCCTGCGTGATGCCGATGGCGAGGTCATCGACGATGGCATCGTGCTGTGGTTCCCGGCACCGAACAGCTTCACCGGCGAAGAGGTGGTGGAGCTGCAGGGCCATGGCAGCCCGGTGCTGCTGCAGCAACTGGTCGCGCGCTGCATCGCGCTCGGTGCGCGCCAGGCGCGCCCGGGTGAGTTCAGCGAACGGGCATTCCTCAACGGCAAGCTCGACCTGGCCCAGGCCGAGGCCATCGCCGACCTGATCGCCGCGGGCGACAACCGTGCCGCGCGCGCTGCGCGCCGTTCGCTGGATGGTGTGTTCTCGCGCCGCATCGACGCCGTGGTCGAACAGCTGGTGCTGCTGCGCATCCATGTGGAAGCGGCCATCGACTTCGCCGACGAACCGCTGGATACCCTCGGTGGAGCACAGGTGCGCCGTGGCCTGGAACAGGCGCGCAGCGACCTGGCCCTGCTGCGGCGGGATGCCGAGCGCGGCCGACGCCTGCGCGATGGCCTGCATGCAGTGCTGATCGGGCCGCCGAATGCCGGCAAGAGTTCACTCCTGAACGCACTGGCCGGCAGCGAGCGCGCCATCGTCACCGACATCGCCGGCACCACCCGCGACACCCTGCGCGAAACCATCCGCCTGGACGGCCTGGAGCTGACCCTGGTCGACACCGCCGGCCTGCGCGACGGCGGCGATGCCATCGAACGCGAAGGCATGCGCCGCGCGCACGTGGAAATCGAACGCACCGACCTGGCGCTGATCGTGCTGGATGCGCGCGATCCAGCGGCCGGCGAAGCGGCGCTGGGCGATGCCGTGGCGGCGGTGCCGCACAAGGTCTACATCCACAACAAGTCGGATCTGCTGACGGCGCTGCCGACGCTGGACGATCCGGATCGGGTGTTCGTTTCGGCGGCCACCGGCGCCGGACTCGAAGATCTGCATGCGCGCCTGCGTTCGATTGCCTCGGCCGGGGCAGGCGAGCAGGTGGACGGCGAGTTCTCCGCGCGCACGCGCCACGTCGATGCGATCGAGCGCGCGCAGGAACATGCGCAGCGCGCCGATGGTGAGCTGGCGCATGAGCACCTGGAACTGGCCGCCGAGGAACTGCGGCTGGCGCATGACGCGCTGGGTGAGATCACCGGGCAGATGAGTGCCGATGACCTGCTGGGAAGGATCTTCTCCAGTTTCTGCATCGGCAAATAAGCCTTGGTAGTGCCGGCCGCTGGCCGGCAACCCAGCTGAACGAGTTGCTCGGGATCAGATCCCCGGAGGGGCTCTGACCCCGTGAAAAATGACGTGATCACCTCCAATACTCCAGAGCCTTGTCCGCTACGTCTTGAGTACCGGCGCCGACCAAGCTAGCGTGCAGGAAACTCAGGCAAAGGAATTGCGGATGCATTCGGACCATGTTCCCTACGTTCACTTCACAAGCCCGGCGCAGCTCACTCGTGCGTTGAACTCTCTGGCGGGCATCATCGAAGGGATCTCCATTGACAAAGAGATCAATGCCGACGAGCGTCGCTTCTTGGCCCACTGGATCCAGGATCATTTACATCAGCGCCAGCAGCATCCGTTCACTGAACTGATGCCTGTGCTCGAGCGCGCACTTGGCGAAGGTCGCATGGAAGAAGATGCGGCGGAAGATCTGCGATGGTTGATCGACCGGATGTGCTCAAGTGATCGGGTCAACGCCACCACAGCAGATCTCCAGCGACTTCATGCCGTACTGGGCGGAATAATCGCTGATGGCCAGGTTTCGGAGGCCGAGCTGCGTGGTCTCTCGGATTGGATGGATGAGCATTCCCATCTACAGGGATGCTGGCCGTACGACGAAATAGGGCACCTCGTGGCCAAGGTACTGGCTGATGGTGTGGTAGATGCGCAGGAACAGGATTTGCTTCGCCAGTTCTTCAGCGAGTTTGTCGTCCTCGGCGATGACCGCACCCTGACCGATCCGTCGTTGCAGATCGCCGGAAGTCTGGTCGGACTTTGTGCAGTCGCTCCCGAGATCGAATTCGAAGAGAGAGGATTCTGCTTCACAGGCGCCTCGTCCCGAGGTTCACGTGCCGATATCCAGGCGTTGGTAACGGAACGGGGAGGTCGGGTGCACAGTGCGCCATCGAAGAAGGTGGACTACCTGGTGATTGGTGCTGAGGGAAATCCCTGCTGGAGTTACGCCTGCTACGGTCGCAAGGTGGAACGCGCCGTGGAACTGCGCAAGGAAGGACTGCGGATCATGATCGTTCACGAACGCGATTTCCATGATGCCTTGGTCGACTGAAGATGCGGGGTCGGAGCCCCTTCGGGGATCCGACCCCAGGTCCCCCACCTGTCACATTGCCGCCGCATACTGACGCCCATCACATACCGCTTGGGGAAGTCGCAGTGAAGTCGTGGGGTTGTGCGTTGCTGTTGTCGCTGGCCGTGGCACCATCGGTGGCCATGAGTGCTGAATCCTCCACCCCGGCCGCGCACAAGGTGTCGGTCTATGGCCACCGCGGGGCAAGCGCACTGCTGCCCGAGCACACCCTGGCGGCCTATGCGCAGGCCATCGCCGATGGCGCCGACTACATCGAACCGGACCTGGTGATGACTAGGGACGGGGTGATGGTGGCCCGCCACGAGAACGAGATCAGTGGCACCACCGATGTCGCCTCGCATCCGGAATTCGCCAGCCGCCGCACCAGCAAGGTCATCGACGGGCAGAAGGTCGATGGCTGGTTCACCGAAGACTTCACCCTGGCCGAGCTGAAGACGCTGTACGCGCGTGAGCGCCTGCCGGAACTGCGCAGCACCGCCTACGATGGCCAGTTCCGCATCGCCAGCCTCGACGAGATCCTTGCGTTCCTGGTGCAACAGGCCGGCCGCGCCAACCGCGGCATCGGCCTGGTGCCGGAGATCAAGCATCCGACCTACTTCCAGTCGATCGGCCTGCCGATGGAAGACAAGCTCCTGACCGCGCTGCGCGGCAACGCCTATACCAACGTGGGCCCGGTCACCATCCAGTCGTTCGAGACCGCCAACCTGCGCTACCTGCGCGGCAAGATCGGGCGGGGCAGCAACATCCGCCTGCTGCAGCTGCTGTGGAAAGGCGATACGCAGCCGGCCGACATCGCCAAGGCCGGTGGCAAGCTGACCTACGCGCAGATGATGACGCCGGCCGGACTGAAGGACATTGCCAGCTACGCCGACAGCATCGGCCCGGAGCTGCGCTCGATCATTCCGCTGGACGCCAAGGGTGCACTGGGGACACCGACCACGCTGGTACAGGACGCACATGCAGTGGGCCTGATGGTGATTCCGTATACCTTCCGCCCGGAGAACCATTTCCAGGCCAGCAACCTGCGCAAGGGCGCCGACAACGCGCGCAATGCAGAGGGGTCGGTTGCCGAGATGCGCGCCTATCTGGCCACCGGCATCGATGCCTTCTTCACCGACGACCCGGCACTGGGCCGGCAGGCGGTGGATGGCATGGGCGCGGCGGGGAATGCGGCGAACTGACCGGCCAATGCCGCCGGACATGGCCCGGCGCTACCGGATGTGACGGAATGCTCTGGTAGTTGCCAACCTTGGTTGGCATGCAGCGGGAGCGCCGACCAAGGTCGGCCACTACCGGGTCATGAAGGTGCCGGACCCCGTCACCCGATCAACCGCGCGGCTCGTCCGGCCGGCGGAACGGGATCACCACGTAGTCCTGGCCCTCGCGCGGCTGCCATAGCACCGGCACGCGCTGCGGTGACGGCGGCTCCAGCTCGTCGTCGGCCAGCGGTTCGGCCTCGTCTTCTTCGTCTTCCCAGCTGTAGCGCGGGCGCGGCGGCAGCGGGTCGGCGTTGCGGAACAGCAGCGCAGCGATGATGCCGGCGAAGGCGCCGCCCATGTGCGACTGCCAGGACACACCATCGGCGTGCGGCAGGATGGTCATCAGCATGCCGCCGTAGAACAGCATGCCGATCAGGCCGGTGGCGATGGCCGCGCGATCGCGGCGCAGCAGGCCCAGGCTGGCCAGCAGGAACATCAGGCCGTGGGTCACGCCGCTGGCGCCCAGGTGCACGCTGCCCGGATTGCCCAGCATCCACGCACCGATGCCCGAGCCCAGCCACAGCAGCGGCAGGGCGCGCACGGTGGCTTTCGGGTAGACGCTGCCGGCCAGCGTGCCCAGGATCAGGATCGCGATGCTGTTGGCGGCGATGTGCTCGACCGAGGCATGCAGCATCGGGCCGCCGATCAGGCCAAGCAGGCCCTTGGCTTCCAGCGGCGCGACCGCCCAGGGCCGCCAGTCGAAGGTGCCCTGCAGGGCGAACACGGCCACCAGCACCAGCACGGCGGCCAGGCTGACATTGAACGCCCGCAGGATGCGCGAGCGGTCATTGCGGGGGGCCGGTACGTCGCCGGCGGGCAGGGGCGCGTTGTTGTCCATACCTCAGCAATGGCGGTGACTGGCGCGAAACCAAGGCCACCGCAACGGGAGAGTGGGTGCGGCCGGCGGGACAATCCCGCCGGCCGGCCATGATCAGGCGTGGCCGGAGCCTTCCTTCGGCGGGTACTTCAGGCTCAGTACCACGGTGGCGGCGATGATCACCGCGACCACGCCCAGCGACACCGGGGTCGGGATCTTGAACAGGTCGATGATCATCATCTTGATGCCGATGAAGCCCAGCACCAGCGCCAGGCCATACGGCAGCAGGTGGAAGCGGTCGGCCATGCCGGCCAGCAGGAAGAACATCGCGCGCAGGCCCAGCACCGCGAACACGTTGGAGGTGAGCACGATGAACGGGTCGGTGGTGATCGCGAAGATCGCCGGGATGCTGTCCACGGCGAAGATCACGTCGGTGACCGCGATCAGGATCAGCACCGCGAACAGCGGGGTGAACCAGCGCACGCCGTCGCGCTTCACGCTCAGTGCGTTGCCGGCATAGTCCGGCAGCAGGCGCAGGTGCTTGCGCATCCAGCGCAGGGCGGGATTGGTCTCCAGGTCCGGCTCCTGGCCGGCGGCGAACCACATCTTCCAGCCGGTGAACAGCAGGAAGGCACCGAACACGTAAAGCAGCCAATGGAACTGGCTGATCAGCACGCTGCCGGCGAAGATCATGATCGTACGCAGCACGATCGCACCCAGGATGCCGATGATCAACACCTTCTGGCGCTGCTCCTCCGGCACCGCGAAGTAGCTCATGATCATCAGGAAGACAAAGATGTTGTCGACCGCCAGCGCCTTCTCGACCAGGTAGCCGGTCAGGAATTCGAGGCCGACCTTGTTGGCCACCACCTGGCCGGCGGTCTCATTCAGGTAGTACCAGAGGCCCGCATTGAACAGGAGGGCCAGCGCGACCCAGCCGATGGACCACCACAGGGCCTCCTTGAAGGTGACCTTGTGCGGTCCACCATGGCGCATCAACACGAGGTCGACCAGCAGGGCGATGACCACCACCGCCGCGAAGCCGCCCCACAACCACACGTTACCGATCGTCTGCATTGGGAATGTCCGTTGGAAAGATGAATGCCAGGCCGGACGGCGAGGATCTGCAACGGAGGATCGGGAGGGGGATCCAGGGACAGAGCTTCGCCAGTACGGCGAAGGTCTCGCTCGCAGTTCCAGTCGGCTGGAACTGCCGTTGCACCGGAGCCTGCGGGCTCGAAATGACGGCGACAACGTCTGGGAGCTACTCCCCTTCTGGCGCCGATTCTGCGGCCTGGCCGGGCTGCCGTCAAATGCCGGGCGGCCGGGGCCCCCGCTCTGGTAGGTGCCAACCTTGGTTGGCACGCCTTGCCCGGGCCGTTCAGCAACGCCCGTCGCGCCAGCTCGACTCTACGAAAGCGCCCCCCGGCTACAATAGGTGGATGAATACCCCCCTTCCGATTGTCCGCCTCAAGAATGCGTGGCGTTCCAGCCACCCGTGGATCTTCCAGAAACTGGTCGAGAAGCCGACCGTCCGGCCCAAGCCCGGTTCCATCGTCGACGTGGTCGGCGTGGACGGGGAGTTCATCGGCCGCGGGTTCTACAACGGGCACTCGCGCATTGCCGTGCGCATCCTCGAAACCGACCAGAACGTGCCGGTCGATGCTGGCTGGTTCTCGCGCAAGATCGCCCAGGCGGTGTCGCTGCGCCGTGAGGTGCTGAAGCTCGACGCGGTGTCCGACGCCTGGCGCGTGGTGCACAGCGAGGGCGATGGCCTGTCCGGCCTGGTGGTGGACCGCTACGGCGACCTGGTGGTGGTCGAATTCTTCGCCGCCGGCATGTTCCGCCACCGCGAGTGGATCTACGACGCCCTGCGCGAGCAGTTCCCGGGCTGCCGCTTCCACAGCTTCGCCGACGAGCACGTGCAGAAGCAGGAAAGCTTCGACTTCCACGGCAACACCACCACCGAAGCGGCAGTGATCACCGAGTACGGCATCAAGTTCCGCGCTGACCCGGCCGGTGCGCACAAGACCGGCTTCTTTGCCGACCAGCGCGAGAACCGCGAGTGGCTGAGCCAGCAGGTGGAAGGCAAGAGCGTGCTCGACCTGTGCTGCAACACCGGCGGTTTCGCCGTGTACGCGGCGGCGCGCGGCGCCTCGGACGTGGTCGGCATCGACATCGATGAAGACGTCATCCAGATCGCCAAGGGCAATTCGCGCCTGAACAACGTGCGCCCGAAGTTCATCCAGTCCGACATCTTCCCGTGGCTGCGCGATGCCGCCAACCGCGGCGAGCAGTACGACGTGGTGATCCTGGACCCGGCGAAGATGACCCGCGACCGCGACCAGGTGATCACCGCGCTGAAGAAGTACCTGGACATGAACAAGCTGGCGCTGGGCGTGGTCAAGCCCGGTGGCCTGTTCGCCACGTTCTCCTGCACCGGCCTGGTGGCCGAGGACCAGTTCCTCGACATGCTGCGCCGCGCGGCCTACTTCTCCGGCCGTACGATCCAGATCCTGAAGGTGGCCGGCGCCGGTCCGGACCATCCGTTCATGGCCCACGTGCAGGAATCGCGTTACCTCAAGGCCGTGTTCTGCCGCGTGGTTGATTGATTCGCGGGATCCCGGCTGCGCTCGGCATCGGGTAGTGCCGGCCGCTGGCCGGCTCCTCCTGGTCTCCGACTCTCGCTGAGAGCCGGCCAGCGGCCGGCACTACCGTTTGTTGTCATCTCGGCGCTATGGTCTGACGCTTCCCATCGAGGTGAAGCGTCATGACGTTGCGCAGTCTGTCTTTGCTGGTCTCCCTGGCGCTGTGCGCGCCACTGTCCGCCCACGCCATCGAGTTCAGCGCACAGGAGCTGGCGCGCGCCAAGGCCCTGCAGCAGCGCCTGGTCACCCTCGACAGCCACCTGGATACGCCGGCCAATTTCGGCCGAACCGGCTTCGACATCGAGCAGCGTCACGACCGCAACGCGCTTTCGCAGGTCGACTACCCGCGCATGGTCGAAGGTGCGCTGGACGGCGGTTTCTGGGCGATCTACACCGATCAGGGCGACCGCAGCCCCGCCGCGCACCTCGCCGAGCGTGACCATGGCCTGCAGCGGCTGCTGGAGATCCGCGAAATGCTGGCGGCCAACCCCGAGCGCTTCGCGCTGGCATTGACCGCAGATGACGCGGCGCGGATCAAGGCCGCCGGCAAGCGCGTGGTCTACATCAGCATGGAAAACGCCAGCCCGCTGGTGGAAGACCCGAGCCTGCTGTCGTTCTACCACCGCGCCGGCCTGCGCCTGCTCAGCACCGTGCACTTTGCCAACAACGAGTTTGCCGATTCGGCCACCGACCCCAAGGGTGCGGAGTGGAAAGGCCTGAGCCCGGCCGGCAAGGACCTGGTGCGGCAGGCGGTGAAGCTGGGCATTGTGATCGACCAGTCACATGCTTCGGATGCGGTGTTCGACGACCTGCTGGCGATGATGCCGGTGCCGTTCGTGCTCTCGCACAGCTCGGCCAAGGCGGTCTACGACCACCCGCGCAATCTGGATGACGCGCGCCTGCGCAAGCTGGCCAAGGCCGGCGGTGTGATCCAGGTGAACGCCTATGGTGGCTACCTGATCGACACCGCAAAGACGCCCGAGCGCAAGCAGGCCGAGGAAGCGCTGAGCAAGCAGCTGGGTGGCTGGGAAGGCATGGGCATCGAACAGGGCGTTGCCCTGCTGAAGGCCGAGCAGGCGCTGGACCACGAGCACCCGGTGCGCCATGCCAGCCTCGACGACTTCTTCGCCCACTTCGAGCACATCCTCAAGGTGGTGGGCCCCGAGCACGTGGGCATCGGCCTGGACTGGGATGGCGGCGGTGGCCTGAGCGACCTGCCCGATGTCAGCCAGCTGCCGAAGATCACCGCGTGGCTGCTGCGCAAGGGCTATACCGAGAAGCAGATTGCCGGCATCTGGGGCGGCAACCTGCTGCGGGTGATGCGCCAGGCGCAGGACTACGCTGCAAAGCAGGGCGGTTGACCGCCCTGCGGTAGTGCCGGCCGCTGGCCGGCATGGCCCGTATCAACAGGATGCGAGGTGCCGGCCAGCGGCCGGCACTACCGGTGATCCGGCTATTTCGCGATCAGCGCGTGGCGGCGGCTGTACAGGAAGTACAGCACCAGGCCGGCCAGGTTCCACAGCAGGAAGTACAGCTGGGTGCTGTGCGGCAGGCTGAGGAACAGATAGATGCAGCCCAGCGCGGCCAGCGGACCAACCACGAAGGCCAGCGGGGTACGGAAGGTACGTTCGCGGTTCGGCTCGCGCAGGCGCAGCACCACCAGGCAGATGCCCACGGCGGTGAACGCGGCCAGGGTGCCGGCATTGGCCAGCGCCGCGATCTCGTCCAGGCGGGCCACGCCGGCCAGCGCCGACACCACCACCGCGGTGAACAGCGTGGTCGCCACCGGCGTGCCGGTACGTGCGTTGACCTTGGACAGGCCACGCGGCAGCAGGCCATCGCGGCTCATCACGAAGAAGATGCGGCTCTGGCCGTACAGGAAGGCCAGCAGTACGGTCGGCAGCGCGATGATCGCGATCACGCCGATCACCATCGCCGCGGTCGGATGGCCCAGCTGACGCATGATCAGGGCCAGCGGCTCGGCGCTGTGGCCGAACACCGCGTAGCTCATCGCACCGACCGCGGCCAG
The DNA here is from genome assembly GCF_056482875.1 of Stenotrophomonas sp. 63632_Sma. Classification (NCBI taxonomy): domain Bacteria; kingdom Pseudomonadati; phylum Pseudomonadota; class Gammaproteobacteria; order Lysobacterales; family Lysobacteraceae; genus Stenotrophomonas; species Stenotrophomonas sp. 63632_Sma. The sequence goes on along the minus strand of NZ_CM151220.1, from coordinate 4,700,564 downwards.
CGCCACCAGCACGTAGACGATGGTGCAGCCGATCATCGAACCGATGATGCCGATCGACAGGTCGCGGCCGGGGTTCTTGGTTTCCTCGGCGGCGGTGGAGATCGCATCGAAGCCGTAGAAGGCGAAGAAGATGATCGCTGCCGCCGCCATTACGCCGTGTTCGACGCCATCAGGGCCCATCGACTTGGCAAAGCCATACGGCATGAACGGCTGCAGGTTGGCGCTGTCGAAGGCGGGCAGGGCCACGGCCACGAAGATGGCCAGCGCGATCAGCTTGAACACCACCAGGATGGCGTTGAGGGTGGCGCTTTCCTTGGTGCCGGCCATCAGCATGCCGGCCACCAGCCAGGTGATGACGATCGCCGGCAGGTTGATCATGCCGCCTTCCACGTGTGGGCCGGCCGCCAGCCAGGCGGGCAGGTGCACGTTCCAGCCGAACTGGGTGTGGACCCATTCGAGGAAGCCGACGAAGTAGCCGGACCAGCCCACCGCCACGGTACTCACCACCAGTGAGTACTCCAGGATCAGGCTCCAGCCCACCACCCAGGCGAACACCTCGCCCAGCGCGCTGTAGCTGTAGGTGTAGGCACTGCCGGCGGCCGGCATCATCGTCGACAGCTCGGCGTAGGACAGTGCCGCGCAGGCGCAGACCGCACCGGCGATGGCGAAGGAGATAAGCACGGCCGGGCCGGCCAGGTTGGCACCGACGCCGATCAGCGTGTAGATGCCGGTACCGACGATGGCGCCAATACCCAGCGCGATCAGGTGCGGCCAGCTGAGCGTCGGGATCAGGCGCCTGCCGGCTTCGTGGACGGTGACGGAATCTAGGGACTTGCGCCGGAACAGGGACATGCAGGCCTCGGAAGGGGTGACTAAGAACGACAAGTTCCCGAGTGTGACCGAACGCAGCGCAGCATTACCACTGACGGGGGTCATGCGAGGGTCAGATGCGTCACCGGCGCGGCTGTACTCCGAGCATTCTGCCGGAATCGGCACAAATGTTGGCAGGATTCGAAATGATTCGATCCCTCAAGGCGAGCCGGGAGGCGCTTGAAGCGTGAGAGCAGGGGCCAGATCGATGCTGACCCGCTGCGGATCAACCACTGGCGCCGCACCTTGGGTTCTCAACTGGGCCACCAGTACTTCGAAGCCCTGCGTGCGGCCGAACGCGTGCTCGTCCAGGGTCAACGGCAGCAGCTGCAGGAAGTCGAATCGTCCCGATGGCAGTTGCTGGGGTCCCGGGAAATGCAACGACGGAACGAAGACGGCCGCCTGCAGCATGCTCCCTGCGTGATCCACCGGCCCCCCCAGCTTCAGCCGGTCCCATGGCGCCAACGGATTGCCGGGCATGCGTGAGTGGCACAGCAGCAGGTGGTACGCGGTGAACCAGCGCAAGGTGGTCAGTGCCCAGGTCGCTTCTTCCTGCGTCTCAAGCATCAGTTCGATGCCCAACCCCGAATCGCCATCTTCGTGCCGCCCTTCCCAGGGGTTGGACAGGCCGGAGCTGACATAGATCCAGTGCCTTCGATCACCGTGCGGAGGGCAGGCATTGACGCCGACATGCAGCCAGCGCGGGTCGATCTGGTCCTGCTTGAAGACGTTGCGCAGCAGATCCATGTCGATCGGATAGATCCCCGGCCCGGTATCGCCGAACAACCGCCGGTACAGCGTCTCCTCCCGATATTCCCAGCTGCGCTCCAGCAGGGTGTCGTCGTCCATGGTGCTCACTCGGCCACCTTGCCGGGCCAGCGGCAGCCGTCTTCCTGCCAGGCCTCGACGTCATCGTGGAAGGTGGTGCGACGTCCGTCGCGGGCACGCTCGTAGCTCAGGTCCAGCACCAGCGCGCCCTGCGTGCTCAGCAGGTAGCGGCCGTTGAGGCGCCCGTTGATGCGCTCTTCCCAGACGCTGTCGAACTGGTAGGGGCGGTCTTCGGCCAGCACCGTGGTCTCCATTGAAACCCGGCGCAGCAGCAGGCGTTCGCGCTGCCCGGCATAGCGAACGTCGGCCTGGCCGTCATCCAGCCAACGCCATTCCAGATGGATGCCGTCATTGCGGCCGCCGCTCAGGCAGCGATGATCCTGTGCGGTGGCCGCCGGGGCGGTCGTGTTGGCCAGAAGCAGCAGGGCGCCCATCGCCGTCGGCCAGGGTTTCATCCGTTCAGCCCCAACCGGATGCCGAACCCCACCAGGAACAGGCCGGCCACGCGGCGCAGCGCATCGCTGATCCGCGGGTGCTGGATCAGCCGGCGGCGGGCCAGGTTGCCCGCGCCGATCAGCATCGAGCAGTAGGCGATGCTGACCACCAGGATGATGCCGGCCAACGCCGCGAAGGTGGCGATGCCCTGGTGCGCCTTCGGATCGATGAACAACGGCAGGAAGGCCATGTAGAACAGGATCGCCTTCGGGTTGAGCAGACTGACCAGGATCGCCTGCTGGAAGTAGCGCCCCGGCTGCATGCGGATCGGGCCGGCGTCGCCGCCCTCGTGCTTCGGCGTGCGCAGCAGGCTGATGCCGACCCACACCAGGTAGGCCGCACCCAGGTACTGCACCGCGTGGAACACCAGCGGGTTGGCCTTGAGCAGCGCCGCCACGCCCGCCAACGCCAGCCACATCAGGATCTGATCGCCGACCAGCAGGCCGGCCAGCGCGGTATAGCCACCACGCACGCCGCCACGGCCGGTGGCGGTCAGCAGGGTGAAGGTGCCGGGGCCGGGCAGGGCGAGAAACACCAGCACGGCGACCAGAAACGTCCACAGGTCCTGGATGCCCATCCACGGCATGGCGGCGTTCTCTTGTTACGTGGGGCCGCCATTGTCGGCCAGTGCCGCCGTTGGCGACAGGGGGCGGGTGAGGCCAGTGGGCATGCCAGACAGCAGCGGTTGCAGGTGCTGGCGCAGCTGCGCATGCAGTTGCCGTACCGCTGGCGAGAACTGCTTGCGGTGCGGGCATACCAGCTGCAGCGGGATGCTGCTGCCAACACCATCGAGCAGCAGCTGCAGGCGCCCGGCCAGCACGTCCTCGCGCAGGTCCAGCCAGGACTTGTAAGTGATGCCTTCGCCGGCCACGGCCCAGCGTCGCACTACATCGGCGTCGTCGCAGACCAGCGGACCGCGCACCGGAATCACGCTGCGACGCCCGTCGACCTCGAATGACCAGCGATCGTAGGCGCGGCCGTTGAGTTGATAGACCAGGCAGTCGTGCTCGCGCAGATCCTCCAGGCGGGTAGGCGTGCCGCGCCGCTGCAGGTAGCCGGGCGAGGCGGCCAGCACGCGTCGATTGCCTTCCAGCAGCGGCAGCGCGACGTAGCTGGCGTCGTCGAAGTGGCCGATGCGGATGGCCACGTCGACCGGGTCGCGGAATACATCGGCCACCTCGTCGGACAGGCGCAGGTGCAGGCGCAGCCGCGGGTGCGCGGCGCGGAAGGCGCTCAGCCAGGGCAGCAGCAGGTTGCGGCCGAGGTCCGAGGGCGCCGACAGCTGCAGGGTGCCGTGCAGCTCGGTGTCCTCGCCCTGCACACGCGCCTGGCCCTCGCGCAGGGTGGCCAGTACCTCCTGCGCATACGGCAGGTACAGCGCACCCTCGCCGGTGAGGCGCAGGCTGCGGGTGGTGCGCACGAACAGGCGCAGGTCCAGCTCGCGTTCCAGCCGCGCCACCGCCGCGGCGACCTGCCCGGGCAGCAGGTCGGCCTCGCGCGCCGCCTGCGAGAAGCTGCCCAGTGCGGCAGTGCGGACGAACAGCTGCAGATCGTTGAAGCGGATCATCTTCATTGCCAGAGTGAAAGTGCTGCCCGATTCTGCGCCTTTCTGCGGGAGCGCGTGCGGCGCAACCTGTCGCCTCCTTCCCCACTGGACCGCTGCCATGCGCGCCATTGCCTACACCCAAGCCGGCCTGCCGATCGATGATGCCCAGGCCCTGATCGACATCGAACTGGAGCTGCCGCAGCCCGGCCCGCGTGACCTGCGCGTGGCGGTGCGCGCGGTGGCGGTGAACCCGGTCGACACCAAGGTCCGTCGCGGCGTGGCCACCGATGGCCCGCGCGTGCTGGGCTGGGATGCGGTCGGCATCGTCGACGCGGTGGGCAGCGAGGTGACCCTGTTCCAGCCCGGCGATGCGGTCTACTACGCCGGCGTCATCGATCGCCCGGGCAGCAACGCCGAGTACCAGCTGGTGGACGAACGCAGCGTCGGCCGCAAGCCGGCCAGCCTCGACGATGCCGCCGCCGCCGCGCTGCCACTGACCGCGATCACCGCCTGGGAACTGCTGTTCGACCGCCTGCGCATCCCCGAGGGCGGTGGCGAAGGCCAGACCCTGCTGGTCATCGGCGCTGCCGGCGGTGTCGGTTCGATCCTGGTGCAGCTGGCGCGGAAGCTGACGAAACTGACGGTGATCGGCACCGCCTCGCGTCCGGATACCCAGGACTGGGCGTACGCAATGGGCGCACACCATGTGATCGACCACAGCCTGCCGCTGGCCGAGGGCCTGGCGCGGCTCGGCATCAGCGAGGTGCAGCACGTGGCCAGCCTGACCCACTCCGACCAGCACTACGCGCAGATCGTGGAACTGCTGGCGCCGCAGGGCCAGCTGGGGCTGATCGATGATCCCGGCCAGGTCGACGTGATGGCGCTCAAGCGCAAGGCGTTGTCACTGCACTGGGAGTCGATGTTCACCCGGCCGCTGTACAAGACCGCCGACATGCAGCGCCAGCATGACCTGTTGAACCGGGTGGCCGAGCTGATCGACACAGGCGTGCTGCAGACCACCCTGGGCGAGCATTTCGGGCGCATCGACGCGGCCAACCTGCGGCGTGCCCACGCGCTGCTGGAGAGCCACCGCGCCAAGGGCAAGATCGTGCTGGAAGGCTGGTAAGGCCCGGTTTTTCCTGTGGAGCCGAGCCTGCGCCCGGCTCTACAGCGTTTCATCCACGCATGGCGTGGATCAGCCGTGTCGACCAAGGTCGACACCTGCCAACAGCTGCGGAAGCCACTGCTCAGGCCACACCGTTGTCGACGTACTCGGCGAAACCGGGCTGCTGCCGCAGGCGTTCGAACCAGGCATCTACGTGTGCCAGTACCGGCTTGCTGCCCGGCGTGCTGCACCAGCGTTGGGTCGACAGCCCGAGCACGATGTCGGCCAGAGTGAAGGTGTTGCCCGCCACGTAGCCGTCGGTAGTGGCCAGCTGTGCATCAAGGACGCCCATCAGCCGGTTCCACTGCGCCAGGCTGGCCTCGGCACGGGCGTCATCCGGATAGTCCGGATGCTGGCGCACGCGCGCCATGAACACATGGCGCCATGCGCTGTTGAGGTCGCTGGCCTGCCAGTCCATCCACTGCTCCACCCGGGCCCGGTCCTTTGCTGCATGTGGCAGCAGATCCTCGCGACCGGCGCGTGCGGCCAGGTAGCGGCAGATGCTGTTGGATTCCCACAGCACGAAGTCGCCATCACGCAGCACCGGCACCTGCCGGTTGGGGTTCAGCGTGGCCAGCAGGTCCGGCGAGGGGGCCGGTTCGTGGTGCAGGGGCAGATCCAGCCCCGCGCACAGCCACAGCACTTTACGCACATTGATGGAGGTGGGCTTTCCGTAGAGGACGACCATGGTCCTGACGCAGCAGTTGAGACTCGGCCAGCCTACACTTGCCCCATGCAAACCGAATATCTGCTCATTGGCGGCCTTCTATTGGCCGTGCTCATCCTGCAGCTGGTCGCCCTGCTGCGCCGCCCGCCGCATGACCGCCTGGAACAGGCGGTGCGCGAGGAGGCGCGGGCCGGGCGCAGCGAGCTGCGCGAACAGCTCGATGGCTTCGCCCGCGCGCTGACCGATCTGTCCACCCGCACCGACCAGCGCCTCGACCTGCTGCGCGAAGCGCTGGGCGAAGATGCCCGCAAGGCGCGCGCCGAAGCGGCCGAGAGCCAGCAGCGCGGCGCGGCGTTGATGGGACAGCGGCTGCAGGAGCTGCGCGGCCAGCTGGAGACCTTCGGCCAGCAGCAGGAAGCCCGCATCCATGCGTTTGGCCAGCAGCTGCAGGAGCTCACCGGGCGTACCGATACCCAGCTCGGCGCGCTGCGGCAGACCCTGGTGGACGATGCACGCAAGGGCCGCGAGGAGGGCGCGCAGTCGCAGCAGCGCCTGACTGAAAGCCTTGGCCTGCGCCTGCAGGAACTGACCCAGCGCAACGAGCAGCGCATCGCCGAGATGCGCACGACGCTGGAAGAGCAGCTGCGCGCGCTGCAGAGCGACAATGCGCAGAAGCTGGAACAGATGCGCGTGACGGTGGATGAGAAGTTGCAGTCCACCCTGGAAACACGCCTTGGCCAGTCCTTCAAACTGGTCTCGGAGCGCCTGGAGCAGGTGCAGCGCGGCCTCGGCGAGATGCAGCAGCTGGCCACCGGCGTGGGTGACCTCAAGCGCGTGCTGACCAACGTCAAGACGCGCGGCAGCTGGGGTGAAGTACAGCTGGAGAACATCCTCGAGCAGACCCTGATCCAGGAGCAGTACGCGCGCGGGGTGAAGGTACGCCCGGATAGTGGCGAAATGGTCGACATCGCCGTGCGCCTGCCGGGCCGCAGCAGCGATGACACGCCGGTGTGGCTGCCGATCGACTCCAAGTTCCCACGCGAAGACTACGAGCGCCTGCTGGACGCACAGGAGCAGGGTGACGCCGAACTGGTACGCGTGCAGGGTGCGCAGCTGGAGCGTGCGGTGAAGGTGCAGGCCAAGTCGATCTGCGAGAAGTACATCGTGCCGCCGCACACCACCGACTTCGCGGTGATGTTCCTGCCTACCGAAGGCCTGTATGCCGAGGTGATCCGGCGCCCCGGCCTGGTCGATCTGCTGCAGCGCGACCACCGCGTGGTGGTCGCCGGGCCGACCACGATCACCGCACTGCTCAACAGCCTGCAGATGGGCTTCCGCACGCTGGCCATCGAGAAGCGGTCCAGCGAGGTGTGGAGCCTGCTGGGTGCGGTGAAGACCGAGTTCGGCAAGTTCGGCGATGTGCTGGACAACGTGAAGGCCAAGCTGGACCAGGCCAGCAAGCAGATCGACCAGACCGGGGTGCGCACCCGCGCGATCGCCCGCAAGCTGAGGGATGTCGAGTCGCTGCCGGTTGAGCAGAGCCGCCAGTTGCTGCCGGACGCGCTGCCAGCAGAGGAAGGCAGTGACGGCGACGAGGCCTGAGCCACGCTGACACGCCGCCTGCATCGCCGATGCGTATGCTGGCGGCCTGTCCGCCTCGATCAGGTATCGTCATGCGCCTGCGCCGCTTCACCAGCCTTGTCCTGACCGCGCTGCTTGCCGCCTGCAGCAGCGCACCACCGGCTGCCGATACGACCGCGGCACCTGCCGCAGCCACCAGCCCTGAAGCGGCCGAGGCGTATCGCGAAGCGCGCGACGTCGACTGCCAGGCCGCCGGTGGCACCCTGCAGCGGCTGGGCCGGCTGCAGCGCGAGCAGTGCGTGATTCCCTATGCCGATGCCGGCAAGGCCTGCAGCCGCAAAAGCGACTGCACGGGCCAGTGCCTGGCCGGTCCCGAGGTGGCCGCTGGCAGCGCCGCTACCGGTACCTGCCAGCGCGATGTGCGCCAGAACTTCGGCTGCCGCCAGCGCATTGATGACGGCAAGGCGCAGGGCACGATCTGCGTGGACTGATCGTAGTGCCGGCCGCTGGCCGGCAACCGCATGAACCCTTGCGAACGGTCGCACGATTGCCGGCCAGCGGCCGGCAATACCGCCATCGCGCGGCGCTATGCTGGTGGGCCATTCCCCGCTGTTGCCGGAGCCCCCGCGTGAGCACCCCGATCCAGGACATTTCCCTCACCACCATCGACGGCCAGCCGTCCTCGCTTGCCGACTACCAGGGCAAGGTACTGCTGCTGGTCAACGTCGCCTCCAAGTGCGGCCTGACCCCGCAGTACGAAGGCCTGCAGGCGCTGTATGCGGAAAAGCACGCGCAGGGTCTGGAAGTACTGGGCTTCCCCGCCAACAACTTCCTCGGCCAGGAGCCGGGCAGCGAGGCAGAGATCCAGCAGTTCTGCCAGCTCACCTACGACGTCAGCTTCCCGATGTTCTCCAAGATCAGCGTGGCCGGTGACGATACCCATCCGCTGTACCAGCAGCTGACCGCCGCCCAGCCGCAGTCGATCGGCGAAGGCCCGCTGCGTGAGCGCCTGGCCAGCAAGGAGATCCCGATCCACGCAGCACCGGCGGTGCTGTGGAACTTCGAGAAGTTCCTGGTTGGCCGCGACGGCAAGGTCATCGCGCGTTTCGCCCCGGACGTGGCTGCCGATGACGCGCGCCTGCGCGAGGCCATCGAGGCAGCGCTGGCAGCCTGAGGAAAGCGTGCCAACCAAGGTTGGCACCTACCGGAAAAGAAAAACCCCGCCGAGGCGGGGTTTTTCATGCGCTGCAGGCCGGACTCAGTGCGTCCACTGCGGCATCGGCATCGCATCGACCGGGATCGGCGAATTGGCATCGTCATGGCCACGGTCGCGCTTGCTGCGCAGATCGTTCTCGATCTGGTAGTTGCGGCGCTGCATCCACGCATCGCGTACCAGCGAGTACTCGTCCACGGCGGTGTCACGCAGGTCGTCGATCGCCAGCAGCTGCGCGCGGGTATCGACCAGCTGCATGCCCTGCAGGCCGATGCGGATCTTGTCCTCTTCGATGCGGCGGATCGGCGACAGCGGAATGTCACCGGCCAGGCCGAACACATCGCGCACGGTGCGAGGGCCGAAGAACGGCAGTTCCACGTAACGCGAACGACGCCAGCCCCAGGCACCCAGGGTCTGCCCGAAGTCCTCATTGCGACGCGGCACCATCGCCTTGCTGGCCGGATCGAACAGGCCGCCGATACCCAGCGTGCTGTTCATCAGGAAGCGGCCGAGGCTGTCCCACGCATCGGCACCGCGGCCCTGCAGCAGCTGGTTGGTGATGGTCACCGGTGCGCGCAGGTTGCTGAAGAAGTTGCTGACGCCGGTGCGGGCGAAGCGCGGCACCACGTGGGTGTAGGCCGTGGCCAGCGGGCGGGCGATGCCACGGTCAACCGCGTTGTTGAACGTGTGCACCTTGCGGTTGAACGGTTCCCACGGATCGTAGGCTGCCGCGCTGCCAGTGTTGCCGGCACCGCCGTAGAGGGCATCGAAGTCGTCGTCACCACCGGGGGCGGTCGCCGCCGCGGCCCTGGCCGCATCGGTGTCGGCGCTGCGGGCCGGTGCGGATGGCGGCGTGGCCGGCGCAGGTGCGGCAACCACGGCTGTTGCCGGTGCGGCATCGACCGTAGCGGTATCGGCGGTGGCGGCAGAGGCCTCGGCGATGGTGCTGGCCGGGACCACGGTGCTGGCTGCGGGCGCATCGCTGCGTGCGGGCTTGCCGGCGCAGGCGGTCAGGGCGGTGGCCAGGACGATCAGGGGGAAAGTGCGTACGACGTTCATGTCAGCTCGCAGCAGAAGTAGCGTTGAAATCCAGGTCGGGCGACAGCCGGTAGGCTGCGCTCAGCTCGTTGTAGCCGGCCGGCGCGCCGGAGACTGCCAGCGGGTGACCGCTCTTGCGCGCACGTGCGGCCAGCTCGGCCAGCAGCGCCAGGCCGGCGCTGTCCACGCGTTCGACCTCACCCAGCTCCAGCCGTGACAGCTTTGCCGGCAGGGCCTGCAGCTGCGGCCACAGCGCGATCACCGCGGCACGGTCGAGCACCCCGCGCAGGCGCAGGGTGTCGCCTTCCAGCAGCGCCAGTGCGTTACTTGCCATTGCCCGCGGGCCCGGCCTGCATGCTGCCGCTGTGCAGTTCGTTGGCCACCTGCTTGATGCCCTTCTGGCGCAGCGGGGTGTCGAACTGGTTGCGGAAGGTCTGCACGTAGGAAATGCCTTCGATGTTGACGTCGAAGATCTTCCACTGGCCGTTCACGTTGCGCATCCAGTACTCGACCGGGGTCGGTTCGTTGCCGGCGCGCACCAGTTCGGTGCTCACGCGCACGCCACGATTGCCCGGCAGCGGGCTCTCACCCTTCAGGCGGAAGCTCGGCTTGCCCTGGATGTTGAGCAGGGTGGAGCCGTAGCGCTGCATCAGGCTGTCGGCCATGGCATCGGCGAACAGCTTGATGTCGGCGTCGGAGGCGCCGCGGGCGTGCGGGCCCAGCACCAGGCGCGCGGCGTAGTCGCGGTCGAAGGTGCGGGTCAGCTCGCTGTCGATGTAGCTGCGCAGGCTGGCCGGGTTGCTGGTGAACTCGCTCTTGCGCTGCTGCAGCGTGGACAGGATGCGGCTGCTGGCATCGATCACCACCTTGCCGGCCTGGCTTTGCGTTGCGGCAGCGGCAGGCGCAGCGGCCTGGGCCTGGGCCAGGAACGGGGTGGCCGCCAGCAGCGCCGAGGCGAGCAGGGCCGGGATCAGTTTCATCTTCATGGTTGCGGTTCCGTTGCAGGCGCCTGCGCGCCATCGTTGGGCTTCTGAGCAGCGCCGCCACCGGCACCGCCACTGAACATGTACTTGCCGACCAGCTGGATCAGGTCCACCGCTGGCTGGGTGAAGACGATCTCGTCACCGGCCTTCAGCACGTCCGGATCACCGCCCGGCTGCAGACCGATATAGCTCTCGCCGAGCAAACCGCTGGTGAAGATGCCGGCCGAGGTGTCCGCCGGCAGGTCCTTGACCTTGCTGTCCATGCGCAGGGTGACGATCGATTCGAACTTCACCGGGTCCAGGTCGATCGAAGCGACCTGGCCGACAGTGACGCCGCCGATCTTCACCGGTGCCTGCTTGCGCAGCTGGCCGACCTGGGAGAAGCGTGCCTTCAGGTCGTAGCCTTCGCTGCCCCAGCTCCAGCGCTGGTTGGTCGAGGCCACGGCCAGCACCATCAGCGAGGCCAGGGCCAGCAGCAGGAAGGCGCCGACGGAAAATTCGAGTCTGGGACCGCGGATGGCCATGTGGATTACCTGATCGAGTCGTTGTGGCCGCGCGCGCCTGCGCACCGCCGGTGGAGGGGTTAGGTGAACAACATTGCCGACAGCACGAAGTTGAACATCAGCACCAGCAGTGAAGCGTTGACCACCGCACGGGTGGTCGCCACCGAAGTGCCTTCAATGGTCGGCTCGGCGTGGAAACCCACATAGGCGGCAACCAGCGCGGCAGTGCCGCCGAAGATCGCCGACTTCAGCATTGCCACGCCGAAGTCGTCCCAGAAGTCCACGCTGTTGCGCAGCGCCGACCAGAACACGCCATTGTCCAGGCCCAGCACGTGCACCGCTTCGAAGTAGCTGGCACTGATTGCAAGCGAACAGAAGATGCCGGTCAGCAGCGGCACGGTCAGCACCGCCGCCCAGAAGCGCGGCGCCACCGCCTTGGCCACCGGGTCGATCGCCATCAGCTCCAGCGCCTTGATCTGGTCGGTGGCACGCATCAGGCCTAGCTCGGCGGCGATCGAGCTGCCAGCGCGGCCAATGAACAGCAGCGCGGTCAGCACCGGTGCCAGCTCGCGGTACAGCGAAAGCCCGAGCAGGGTCGACAGTGCGTCGGCCGCACCGAAGGTGGTCAGCGTGCGGTAGCCCTGCAGGGTCAGCACCAGGCCGACGAAGGCACCGCCGACGGCGATGATCGGCAGCGAGCGCGCACCGATCTTGTAGATCTCGCGGGTCAACTCGGCCAGGAAATCACGGGTCGGCAGCGAACCGCGCAGCACGGTCAGCGAGAACAGGCCGGCACGACCCAGCGAGCGGGTGGCTTGAACGAACGGCATCAGGCGACCCTCGCGCGCGGCGCGGCATCGAACGGGATGGGGCCATCGGGCTGGCCGTGCAGGAACTGCCGCAGCAGCGGGTCCTGGCTGGACTGCAGTGCCTCGGGCGTGCCCTGGAACACGATGCCGCCATTGGCGATCGCGATCACCTGGTCGCAGATCGGCAGGGTCTCGTGCACGTGGTGGCTGACGATGATGCTGGTCAGGCCCAGGCTGTGGTTGAGGCGCTGGATCAGGCTCATGATCACCCCCGAGGCGATCGGGTCCAGCCCGGTCAGCGGCTCGTCGTAGATCATCAGCGGCGGGTCCAGCGCCAGTGCACGGGCCAGCGCCACGCGGCGCGCCATGCCACCTGACAGCTCGCGCGGCCAGGCATCGGCGGCGGCCAGCAAGCCCACCGAATGCAGCTTCATCTGCACCAGCCGCCGCAGCACGGCGGTCGGCAGGCGGGTGTGCGTACGCAGCGGCAGCGCCACGTTTTCCGCCACGGTCAGGTCGGTCAGCAGGCCGTTGCCCTGCAGCAGCACGCCCACGCTCTTGCGCATTTCCAGCAGCGCGCCGCTGTCATGCGGAATCGGCTTGCCGAACAGGGTGACCTCGCCGGCGACCGGGCGCAGTTCGCCGGTCAGCGCCGCCATCAGGGTCGACTTGCCGCTGCCGGACGGACCCAGAACGGCGGTGATGCTGCCCTTGGGCACCTGCAGCGACACGTCGCGCAGGATCGTGCGTCCGCTCCGGTCGATGCGGACGTTGGATAACTGCACCAGACTGGAGGTGGAAGCCGACATGGGCACCATTAACGTTTTTTAGACATCGAAGGATCGGGCCCGTCGGCTGAACATAAGCAGACTGGACGGTGCAGTATTGTTGCACGACAAGCCTCGGCGGAGGCCGGGACAATCGCCTGGTGTCCCGGAACAATCCGTACCGCTCGCGGCCCAACCATTGAATACTGCCTGCTGTCCTGCACACTGTGCATGATGAGTGACCCAGGCAGCGATTTCCGCCTCTACCATTCCAACTCCCTGGACGTGCTGGCCGCGCTGCTGGCGCGCAATGTGCGTGCGCCCGTTCCTGGCCAGCCGCTGCTGGCACCGGAAGTGGTGCTGATCCCGCAGGTAGCGATGCGGCGTTGGCTGCAAGCGACACTGGCCGCCGAGTTCGGTGTGGCTGCGAACCTCGAATTCCTCACCCCGGGTGAGTTCGTGGCGCGCGCGCTGAAGGCCAACGTCAGCGGCGAGCAGGACGACCTGGACGCGGCCGGCCTGCATTGGAAGCTGTACCAGGCCCTGCGCGACCCGGCGTTGCTGGCGCAGCCACCGATGCGCGCGCTGCAGTCCTATCTTGCCGGCGATGACGCATTGAAGCCGTGGGCGCTGGCTGGCGAGCTGGCCTCGGTGTTCGAGAAGTACCAGGCGTGGCGCCGCGACTGGCTGCTGCGCTGGGCGGCCGGTGCCGATCCAGCCGATCCGCAGGCGATCCTGTGGCGCACCATCACCCACGGCCACGACTATCGCGCGCGCCGCATCCAGGAGTACCTGGACCGCTTCGAGGGTGCCGGTAAGCCGCTGCCGCAGGGCTTGCCGCTGCGCATGTCCGCGTTTGCGACGCTCAACATCTCGCCCGACGTGCTGCGGGTGATGGCCACCCAGGCACGTGTTGGCGAGCTGCACTTCTATATGCCCACCCCGGTGCAGTCGTACTGGGGCGATCTGCAGACCCTGGCCGAGCGCCTGCGCAGCGGCGCGCCCGATCCCTTCGGCGAAGCAGCCGGCGAGAACCGTCTGCTGGAAGCCTGGGGCGCGGCCGGGCGCGACTTCATGGCGGTGCTGGGCAGTTACGAGGTGGTGCATCCGGCCGGCGAAATCGCCGCCTATTCCGATCCGGAGGACGACACCCGGCCGACCCTGGACGAAGGCGGCCTGTCCGATAGCCTGCTGCATCGCCTGCAGCGCGATCTGTTCCACCGCCGCGCACTGCCCTCGGGTGAGCTGCGTGACGGGCTTCGCAGCGACGACCCCAGCCTGCAGGTACACGCCTGCCATACCCGCCTGCGCGAGTTGCAGGTGCTGCACGACCAGCTGCGCAGCCTGCTGCAGGACCCGCGCTTCGACCCGCCGCTGCAGGCGCGCGAGATCGCGGTGCTGGCGCCGGACATCGATCCCTACGTGCCGTACCTGGAAGCGGTGTTCGGCGGCCGTGGTGGCGAGGAGGAGCACATCCCCTATGCGCTGGCCGACAGCAGCCCGCTGGCCGGTGAACCGCTGGCTGATGTGTTCGTGCACCTGCTGGGCCTGCCGGTCTCGCGCTTTGGCCTGAATGAAGTGCTGGACCTGCTGGCCAGCGCGCCGCTGGCCGAAGCGGCCGGGCTGGAAGCGGTGGACTTCGACCGCCTGCATGGCTGGCTGCAGCAGGCCGGTGCACGCTGGGGCCTGGATGCGAAGCACCGCCACCAGCACCAGGCGCCGGCCGACGACGCCTACACCTGGCAGTTCGCGCTGGATCGCCTGGTGCTCGGCCATGCCACCGGCAGCGAGGCCGACCTGGCGGGTGTCGCACCGTGGATCGAACTGGAAGGCGGCGCGCTGGACGCGCTGGACCGGCTGCTGCGCCTGCTGCGCGTGCTGGCGATCTACCAGCGTCGCCTCGGCGAGCTGCTGACCCCGGCGCAATGGCGACAGCGCCTGCTGTCGTTGCTGGATGCACTGCTGCCCACCGCGCCGAGTTCACCCAACAGCCAGCGTGCCCTGGAGCGCCTGCGCAAGCTGCTCAACCAGTTCGCCGAGGATGCTGCCAAGGCCGGCTTCGCGGAAGGCGTGCCGCCGGAGGTGGTACGTGCGCACTTCGCCGGCGCGCTGGGCGAGGCCGATACGCGCGCACCGCTGCTGACCGGTGGCATCAGTTTCGGCCGCATGGTGCCGATGCGCCTGCTGCCGTTCCGGGTGATCTGCGTGCTGGGTCTCAATGATGGCGATTTCCCGCGCCGTGACCCGGCGGCCGGTCTCAACCAGCTCACCGCCGAACTGGACACGCCGCGCCGCCGACCGGGCGACCGCTCCACCCGCGAAGACGACCGTTTCCTGTTCCTGCAGCTGTTCGCCGCCGCGCAGGAGGTGTTCTACCTCAGCTACCTCGGTGCCGATCCGCGCGATGGCAGCGTGCGCGAGCCGTCGGTGCTGGTCAGTGAACTGATCGATGCCGCCGCCGCGTATCACCTCGATCGGCCTGCGGCGGTCCGCGACTTCACCGTGCGCCACGCACTGCAGCCGTTCTCACCGGCGGCGTTTGGTGATGGCGATCCGCGTCGCTTCAGCTATCGCCGCCAGTGGCATCCGGCGGCCGGTCGCCTCACTGGCCAGCGCGGTGGACTGCAGCCGTGGTTCGACGCACCGCTGCCACCGCCGCTCGACGATGCGGTGGAGGACGACGTCGCACTCGATACCCTGCGCCGTTTCCTGTGCGATCCGGCCGGGCAGTTCCTCGCGCAGTCGCTGGGCCTGCGCCTGGCCGACGATGTCGAGGAGGTCGATGACCTGGAACCGCTGGTGCTGTCATCGCGCGGCCCGGAAAAGCGCAGCGTGCAGGCGGCCGTGGTGCGCGCCACGCTCAGCGGCGATTCCGAGCCGCTGTATCCGCGACTGCGCGCGCGTGGACTGCTGCCGTCGGGTCCATTGGGCGAGCGCCAGTTCGAGGTGGAGCAGTTGAAGACGCGCCCGTATGCCAGTGCGCTGCTGGGCTGGATGCAGGGCGAACCGCTGGAAAGCCGTCGCTACGAAGTGGACATCGACGGCGTGCGCCTGCACGGCCGCGTGGCTGATCGGCATCCCGAAGGGCTGGTGCGCCTGCGCGCCGGTACCCTCAATGGCAATGCAGTGATCCGCCAGGGCCTGGACTGGCTGCTGGCCAACGCCGCCGGCGATGCGTTGCCGCTGGTGCAGTTCCACGATGGCGGTGACGCCGGTCCCGGCCCGCATGTGCTGCCAGCACTGAGCGCCCCCGCTGCACGCGCCGCGCTGCGTGCGCTGCTGCAATTGCGCCAGCGCGGCCTGCGTGAGCCGCTGCGCTTTGCCCCGTACACCGGCTGGGTGCTGTACAACGCGCCGGCAGAAAAACAGCGCAGCGAAGGCTGGAAGCAGTGGCATGGCAGCGACCGCAGCTGGGGTGAATCCAGCAGCGACGCCTGGCAGCTGCTGCTGCGCGGTGCCGACCCGTTTGCCACCGATGCCAGCTATGCCGAGCTGCTGCGCAACAGCCAGGTGGTCTTCAGCGCGGTGCGCGAAGGCCGCACTCTCGGTACCGAAACACGCCAGGAGGGCAACGCATGAACACCGCCATCGCTGATCAGGAAACCCAGCGTATGGCGGGCGATCCCTACCTGGCCCTGCCGCTGGACGGCATTCGCCTGATTGAAGCCAGCGCAGGCACCGGCAAGACCTTCACCCTGGCCACGTTGTTCACCCGACTGGTGGTGGAGCAGGGCCTGCGTATCGGCCAGATCCTGGCGGTGACCTTCACCGATGCGGCCACCCAGGAACTGCGCAAACGCATCCGCGAGCGCCTGGCGCTGGCCGCGCGCCTGGTCGATCTGGAACCGGCCGAGGGTGAAGCACCCGACGCGAGATTGACCCGCGACGTGCTGCAGCGTCATCTGCAGGGCGGCTCCGAGAGCGCCGCTGCACTGAAGCGCCGCCTGCAGGTGGCTGCCGACGAAATCGACCTGGCGTCCATCTTCACCATCCACGGCTTCTGCACCCGCGTGCTGCGCGAGCATGCGCTGGAAAGCGGCCACACCTTTGATCCGCCGGAACTGCTGGCCAGCGATCGTGAACTGCTGGAGGAGCTGGCCGCTGATCTGTGGCGGGTGCATGCCAATGACCCGGCCACGCTGGAGCCGCTGACCTGGCTGTGGTCCAACCCGGACGCGCTGGCCGCCGATCTGCGCGCGCTGCTGGGCACGCCGCCCCTGCACCCGTTGCCACAGCCGGTGACGCTGGCTGATCCACACCCGGCCTTGCAGGCCACCGCCGCCGAACTGCAGCAGGCGCTTCGCGAGCATGGCGAGCAGTTCTTCATCGACCTCTGCGATGCCGTCGACAACAAGTGGATCAACGGCGTGTCCTACAAGCTGGGCTGGCTGCACCCGCTAGGCCGACAGCTGCTGGCCTGGGCTGAGCGCGGCGACCCGCGCGAGATGCTGGCCAGCGAGCGCCTGCCGGCACTGCTGCCGGAGGTGCTGGCCGACAAGACCAACAAGAAATTCCCCGATCGCACGCCATCGTCGCCATTGCAGGCGCCGTTGGCGCGCTATGTCGCGCTGCTGGCCGAACGCGATGCCTGGTTGCGTGGTACCGCGTTGAACTTCCTGCACGCGCTTCGCGCAGAAGCCACGCAGCGCCTGCAGGCGCTGAAGCGCACGCGCCGGGTACAGACCTACGACGACCTGATCGATGGCGTGGCGTTGGCACTGGAAGGCCCGCAACGGTTGACGCTGGTGAAACAACTGCGTGCGCAGTACCGCATCGCGCTGGTCGATGAGTTCCAGGACACCGACGATCGCCAGTGGGGCATCTTCCACACCGTGTTCGGCGATTCGCCGGAGGTGCGTGAACTCGGCCTGCCACCGGCGCTGTTCCTGATCGGCGACCCCAAGCAGGCGATCTACGGCTTCCGCGGCGGTGATATCCACACCTACCTGAAGGCCAAGCAGGTGGCACAGCAGGCGCCGGTGCTGGACCAGAACTTCCGCTCGCGACCGGCTGTGCTGCGTGCGTTGCAGGCGCTGTACGACAACGGTGGCGAAGACGCCTTCCTCGAACGCGACATCCAGTTCGAGCCGGTGCGGCCCGGTGGCGTGCGCATCGACGAGGACTACCAGCGTGATGGCCATGCCGCCACGGCACTCACCCTGCGCGTGCTGCGCAGTGGCGGTGACAAGGCGATGAGTGCGGACGCCTCGCGTGATGCCGCGACCCAGGCCTGCGTGGCTGCGATTCACCAGATCCTGGTCGAGGCGCGTGCGGGCAATGCCGTGCTGCGTGGGCGCCCGGTTCAACCCGGTGATATCGCGGTGCTGGTGCGCTCGCATCGCGAGGCCACGCTGGTGCAGCGCGCGCTGGCGGCGGTCGGCATTCCCGCGGTGGCAGCCGGCAAGCAGAGCCTGTTCGCCACCGCTGAAGCGCGCGATCTTCGTGCGCTGCTGCTGGCGCTGCTGCAACCGGCTGACGAAGGCCGCCTGCGTGCAGCGTTGGCCACTGTCCTGCTCGGTCAACGCGCCAGCGCGATCGCGGCGATGGAGCGCGAGGGCGACCTGCAACGCGAGTTCCAGGCACAGCTGCTGAACTGGCGCGAGCGCTGGCAGCGCGGCGGACCGTTCGCGGTGATCGCCGATGTCTGTGCCGCACAGGGCGAACGCCTGCTGGCGCTGATCGACGGCGAGCGCCGCCTGACCAATTACCTGCAGCTGGGCGAACTGCTGCAGGAAGCCTCGGCGCAGGCGCTGGGCATGCACGGTCTGCTGGACTGGCTGCAGGGGCAGATGGCCAGCGCCGATCAGGATGACGAGCAACAGCTGCTGCGCCTGGAATCGGATGCGCGCCGGGTACAGATCATCACCCTGCACAAGAGCAAGGGCCTGGAGTATCCGCTGGTGTTCCTGCCCTTCGTCGGCATCGACGGCGGCGCACCGAACACCGCCTCGCACTGCACGGTGCACGTCGGTGGCCAGCGCCAGCTGCACTGGAAGCTGGACAAGGACGAGGCCTGGGAAGCGGCCAGCAACCAACGTGAGCGCGAGCAGCGGGCCGAGGATGCGCGCCTGCTGTATGTGGGACTGACCCGTGCCGAGCATGCGCTGTGGATCGCCGTGGGTGATCTGGCCGGGCTCGGCAAGACGCGGCTGGCGCCGCTGCTGGGTGACCTGCAGGCGCTGCGCGCGCACGCCGATGTGCACATCGATGACAGTGAGGCAGCGGCCGCGCTGCCGCAGCTGGCGGCCGAAGTGGAAGGTGACCTTCCGGCGGTGCGTGCCCTGACCCGGCGCGTCCCGCACGACTGGTGGGTGTACAGCTTCACCCAGCTGGCCCACGCCGATGCGGGTGTTGGCAACGATATCGAAGCGGCGGCCACCGAGTTGCCGGCACCGGCGGCCGACGAACCGGCCGGCCCGGAACTGCCGCTGGAACCGGCGCTGCCCGAACCCACCGTGGCCGCCGAAGACAGCGCGCCGATCGACCCGCGCTTCATGGGCAGTCGCTTCGGCAATGTGCTGCACGAGGCGATGGAGAACGTCGACTTCGCCGCATGGGGTGATTGGCAGCCAGGTCTGCAAGCCCCTGAGGGACAGGCCGAGGTACTGCGCAAGGCGCTGCACGACGAAGGCTATGCCGACGTCGACCTGGACGATGGCGTGGCGGTGCTGGTGCCGCTGGTCGGGCACACGTTGACCGTGCCGCTGCCCGAAGGCGGTGCGCTGCACAGCCTGGGTGAAGGCGAGCGTCGCGCGGAAATCGACTTCCATTTCGCCATCGAGCCGACCACGGTGCCGGCGCTGCTGCAGGTGCTGCATGCGCACGGTGTTTCCAGCACGCGACGCGGCTTCGGCCAGCGCCGCCGGTTGGAAGGGCTGATGACCGGCATGATCGACCTGACCTATGTGCGCGATGGGCGCTGGTACGTGCTCGACTACAAGTCCAACCGCCTGCCTGGTTACAGCCCGGACCTGCTGGCCATTGCCATGCGCCACAGCGAGTACGACCTGCAGGCGCTGATCTACACCGTGGCCCTGCATCGCTGGCTGCGTTTCCGCCTGGGTGCGGCCTACGACTACGAGCGCGACATGGGCGGCATCCGCTATCTGTTCTGCCGCGGCCTGGATGCCGCCGGCAACGGTGTGCATGTGGACCGCTTCCCGTTGGCGCTGGTGGATGCCCTGGATGCGTTGTTCGCCGGTGGCGAACAGGCCCAGGCCGAACTGGCTGCGCGTGCCCGCGGAGCCAGTGCATGAGCCTGCTGAAGGAACTGCACCAGAAGGGCCTGCTGCGCACCCTCGACCATGCACTGGCGACCAGCCTGCAGCGGCTGCGCGACGACACGCCCGAGAGCGTGGCGCTGGCGGCTGCGCTTGCGTCGCTGGCGGTATCGCAAGGCCATGCTGCGTTCGATCCGGCGCAACCGCAGCGGTTGCTGGAAGGCGTACCCGAGTGGCCTGCTGCGCAGGACTGGCTGGCGCAGCTGCGTGCGTCGCCCTGGGTGGCGACGCCCGAGCAGGCCGACGCCATCGCCGAGGATGCGCCGCTGGTGTTGGAGAACGGCCTGCTCTACCTGCGCCGCTATCGCGAGTACGAGCGTCAGCTGGCGGCTGGGCTGCAGCGCATCGGCCGGCATCCGCTGCCGGCGCCGGACATGGCAGCGTTGGCGCCTTTGTTCGCGCAGCTGTTCCCGCAGGCACTGGGCGGCGAAGATCATCAGGCACGCGCCGCCGGCGTGACCCTGCGCCATCCGCTGGCGCTGGTCACCGGCGGCCCCGGCACCGGCAAGACCACCACCATCGCGCGCCTGTTGCTGCTGCTGGCCGCGCAGGCCCGGCACGCCGGCCAGCCACTGCCCGAGGTGGCGCTGGCCGCGCCCACCGGGCGTGCCGCCGAGCGCATGGCCGAGAGCCTTCGCGTCGCCGTGCAACGGCTGCAGGAACAAGGACTGGACCCGGCGTTGTGCGCGGCGCTGCCCAGTACCGGCACCACCCTGCATCGCCTGCTCGGCGTGATTCCCGATTCACCGCGCTTCCGCCACCATGCCGACAATCCGCTGCCGGTGGATGTGGTGGTGGTCGATGAAGCCTCGATGATCGATCTGCCGATGATGGCCAAGCTGGTCGACGCGATCGCCAGCGGCACCCGGTTGATCCTGCTCGGCGATCCCGATCAGTTGCCCTCGGTCGAGGCCGGCGACGTGCTCAGCGCGATCCTGCGTGCCAGCGGTGATGGCATCGGTACCCGCGCTGATGACGCGCAGGCACTGCATGGTCTTCTGGCGCCGGCCATCTTGCAGCCGCAGGCCGCACCACGCGCCTTCGCCGGGCGCCGCGTGCAGCTGCAGCGCGGCTACCGGCAGAGCGATGCGCTGGATCTGGCACCGCTGGCCCACGCCGTGCGCGAGGGCGACAGCAGCACAGCATTGCAGCTGCTGCGCAGCGGTGAACTGGCCGGCGTGCATTTCCACGAAGGCGAGGCCGATCCGCTGCGTGGCCAGCGCGAGCACCTGCTGGGCCACTGGCGCGCACTGGCCGACGCGGCCGATCCAGTGCTTGCCCTGCAGCAGGCCGGGCGCCTGCGTGTGCTGACCGCCTTGCGCGAAGGCCCGCAGGGCGCACGCGGGCTCAACAGCCGCATCGAACAGCTGCTGGCCGGCAACACCCCCGGCTACTTCCAGGGTCGCCTGCTGCTGGTCACCGAGAACAGCTACCGTCATCGCCTGTTCAACGGCGATATCGGCATCTGCCTGCGCGATGGCAGCGGCGCGATGGTGGCCTGGTTCCCCGGCGACAGCGTCGACCAGCCGCGCGCCTTCCACCCGGCCGCACTGCCCGCGCATGAAAGCGCCTTCGCGATGACCGTGCACAAGGCGCAGGGTTCGGAGTTCGACGAAGTGTGGTTGCAGCTGCCGCGCCAGGACAGCCGCGTGCTGTCGCGCGAACTGGTCTACACCGGCCTGACCCGCGCCCGCCAGGTGCTGCATGTGGCCGGCAGCGCCGATGTGCTGCAGGCCGCATTGAAACGCCACGCCAGCCGATTGGGTGGTCTGGCCTGGCGACTGGGTGCGGAAGCGGTGGCCGAAGAGCCGGCGCGCATTGAACAGCCCATGGTGCAGGGCACGTTGTTCTGAAACGGGCGCGATGCGCCCCTGTAGAGTCGAGCCATGCTCGACTGCGCCGCAATAATGTAGAGCCGAGCCATGCTCGGCTGATGGGCCACGGAGTCGAGCATGGCTCGACTCTACAAAAGAGCGTCCTGATCGCTTCGGGGTTCATCCACGCATTGCGTGGATCTACGCGATCAGTACCAGGCCATCCGGGAACACGATCGCCGCTTCATCGGCACTCACATCGAAGAAGCCCACGCCGTGCTTCTCGGCCAGGTCCTGCACGCGGCCATGCGCGCGCTCGGCCACCGAATAGGCGAACGCGCCGTAGATCACCTGACTACCGATGCTGTACTCGGTCACCTCAGCACGATCATCGTCGTCATTGCTCAACGGCCCGTTCATTGGCGGAAATTCCTGTGCCATCTCCGCGAACCACGCCTGCAACGTGGGACTGCTGACCGCCGGGTCGTCGTACTCGTGGCGTTCGTTCCACTGCGTCTGCTTCTCGAACCAGGCGATGAAGGCCGCCGCCTCACGTGGAGCGGTGCTGGCCTCGAACACCATCATGTCGTAACTCATTGAACCGTCCTGTGGGCGTGGTGAAAGGCTGCCGGGCGTCGCCCGGCGCTAGTGCTCATTATCAGGCCGATGCAGTGTTGGCATCCGCCAGCCCCGGCGCCAACGCCTTCGCCTCCGGGAACAGCGCGAAGCGCAGGCCGATCAAGCCCATCAGCGCCTCGTCGCGCGCCTTGCAGGCGGCCACGCTGCCGACCCGGCCCAGCGAGGTATCCAGCCGCTCGCGCAGCGCCTCGGCCGCCACAATCGGTTTGCGCGCGGCGATCTGACGGCGGTAATGCACGGCGATTTCTTCCAGGATGTGCTCGACCGCTTCGCGGCTGCGCTCGGGCAGTTCCAGCCGTGCGCGACGCAACTGCAGGATGTTCAGGCCGATGCGCGCCTCGTTGAGCATGTCCACCGAGGCGATGTCGCTGCCCTCGGGCGTCGCTGCCAGGCGCGGTGCGAGCAGGCCCAGCAGGTCGAGCATGCGTGCGGCGAAGCGCTGCCGGTCCTGCTGGCCACGGCCTTCGGCGGCCTCGGCCAGCGTGGTCCAGCCCTGCCGCACCAGGCGGCGTGCGGTCCACTCGGCACCCACCGAACGGAACAGGCGGGTCATCACCACCGCAAAGCCAATGCCGATGAACATCGCAATCGACGAGTTGAGGAAGGTCTGGATGTTGGCGCTGTAGGTGTTCTGCAGGCTCAGCAGCGCGGCCAGGTTCACCGTCAACGGCAACGCGAACAATGCGCTCTTGGGGTGGTGCAGCATCAAGCCCAGCGGCAGGAACGCCACCGCCAGCACCAATGCCAGCAGGCCGAAGTCGTGCACCGCCGGGAACACGCCGAACAGGTACACGCCAGCCACCACCGAGGCGACCATCGCCCACACCAGGAACGACACCATGCTCGGTGCAGGGTCGTCCTGTGCAGCGAAGAATGCAGCGGTCACCGCGGCCATCATCGCGCCGTTGCCACCACCTTCCCAACCCAGCGCGATCCACAGCACGCAGTAGCTCATCAGCGCCACGCCGGCACTGAGCGCGGAGAACAGCGCCATGCCGTAGTCGACGTGCTTGTCGGCGGCCACGCGTTCGGTGCGGATGCGGTAGTGCGCGCGGTCCAGTGGCGCGGTGCCGTGGTCGATCGCGTGCTGCAGGGTGCGGCAGTCCTGCCACAGGTCCACCAGTTCCTCCAGGCGCAGCAGCAGGCTGGCCAGCTGCAGGTGCTGCAGGTCGCGGTCCACCTGCGGCTTCAGTGCGCTGATGCGCGCGCGCAGGCGGGCGTACTCGCTGGCGTTGGTCGGCCCGTCCAGCCAGTCATGGATATCGTCGACCAGTGCCGGCAGTCCTTCCGGCAGGGCCTGGCCATCGCTGCGCAGCGCGCTCAGGCGGTCGGCAATCGAGGACAGCACTGGCAACAGCAGCAGCATGCGCTCGCGCAGGCGCTCCATCGACACCGCCGAACCGGCATGGCGTGGATCATCACGGCGCAGGAACTCGATCAGCGCCTCGAACTGCACCAGGTCGGCGGCCAGCCGGTTGCGCGGCGCATGCGCGCGGCCACGTTCAAGGATCTGCCGGCACCACTGCGCGGCGTCCTCCATCCAGTTGCCGATGCGCGCGCGCAGCATCGGACGTACCGAGGCCGGGAACAGCAGCGACGCGAACAGCACCGCCACCACCGTGCCAAGGATGATCTCCTCGCTGCGTGCCACCACCGTGTCGAAGATGGTTTCCGGCGAGGTCACCGCCGGGAAGCCGATGAAGGCCGTCGTGTAACCGGCCAGCAGGAACGCGTAGCCGCGCGGGCCGCGGTTGAGCAGGGCCATGAACAGGCAGCCGGCCAGCCAGATCGACATTGCCGCGCTCAGCACCAGCGGCGATTCCACCAGCGCCGGCAGCACCAGCAGGGTGGCCAGGCCCGCCACCAGCGTACCGACGATGCGGTACACGCCCTTGGCGCGGGTCGGGCCCAGCAGCGGCTGGCTGACGATGTACACCGTGCCCATCGCCCAGTACGGGCGCGACAGGTTGCCGGCCATGGCGATGTACAGCGCGGCCACCGCGGCCAGGTAGGTCTTGATCGAGAACAGCCAGGCCTGGCGGTCGGTCAGCGCGTTCATGGCTTACTTCGCTGCGGTCGAGGCGTTGGGCGCGGCGGCGCTGGCCTGCCAACCGCCACCCAGCACCAGGAACAGGTGGATCTGGTCGCGCGAGACCTGCGCTTCGGCGGCGGCCAGGGTGGCATCGCTGGTGGCCAGGCTGCGGTCGGCATCCAGGCTGGACAGGTACGGCGTGCGGCCGCCCTGGTACAGCCGGCGGTTCTGCTCGGCGGCCAGTGCGGCCTGCTCCTGCGCGATGCGCAGCGACTGCAGCCGGCGCAGGTCCTGTGCATAGCGGTCCAGTGCGGTCTGGGTCTCGCGCAGCGCCTGCAGCACGGTGTGGTCGAACTCGGCCAGGGCCGCATCGGCACCGGCTTCGGCGGCGTGGATGCGTGCGTGCGTGCCGGACGACGGCAGCGTCCACGAGATCAGCGGGCCGATCGACCACTGCTGGGTCATCGGCGTGCCGAAGTCTTCCAGCAGGCCGGCGGCACCGAGCGAGGCACCCAGGCGGATGTCCGGGTACAGCTCGGCGGTGGCGACACCAATCCGCGCCGTGGCCGAGGCCAGCTTGCGCTCGGCCTGGCGCACGTCCGGGCGACGCTGCAGCAGTGCACGGCCATCACCGACCGGCAGCGGCTGCGCCAGGGCGGGGGCGTGCGCGCAGTCGATCACACCGGCCGGCAGCTGGCCCGGGGTCTGCCCCAGCAGCGCGGCCAGCGAATAGGCGGCCGCCGAGCGCTGCGCCTGCAGCGGCGGGAGTGCAGCTTCCAGCAGCGCCACCTGGGCATTGGCGCGGGCCAGTTCCGGCGGCGTGCCACGGCCGGCCGCGATCAGGCGCTCGGTGACCGTACGGCTGCGCTGCTGCAGCTGCAGCGAATGCTCGGCCACGTGCAGTTCGTGGTTGGCGTGGCAGATTTCCAGATAGCTGTCGGCCACCTGCGCGACCACGCTGACCTGGGCCAGATCGCGTGCCGCGGCGACCGACTGCTCGTCGGCACGGGCCGCTTCGGCGCCGCGCTTGAGCTTGCCGAACAGGTCGAACTGGTAGCTGACCGCGAACTTGCCATCGGCCAGGTTGATCACCGGCAGCTCGTGTTCCTGCAGGAACGATTCGGCCGACAGCTGCGCGCGGCTGACCCCGGCCTCGGCCTCGTACTCGAAGCCACCGGCGTCCAGCGCCTGTTCGTACACCGCCGCCGCACGACGCAGGTGCGCATCGGCGGCCTTCAGCTCCACGTTGTCACGCAGCGCCTGGGTGATCAGGCCATCCAGCACCGGGTCGTTGTACAGCGACCACCAGCGGTCGGGCAGCGCCTGGTTGGCGGCGATCTGCGGGTTCTGGGTATCGATGAAGGCGGCATTGGCCTGCGGGCGCTTGAACGCCGAACCTTCCGGCAATGCATAGTCCGGGCCGACGGTCCTGCACGCGGCCAGGCTGGCCAGCGCGACGATCAGGCCGAGACGGGGCAGGGCGGCGTTCACAGGCCCGCCTGTGTCGGCGCCGTGCCGGCCTTGTCGTTGTGCGGATGGCGGCCGGTGTCCACGGTCACCGTGGCGGTGCGGCCGGCGATCAGTTCCACACCCTTGGGTACTTCGTCGATGGCGATGCGCACCGGGATGCGCTGCGCCAGGCGCACCCAGTCGAAGGCCGGGGTCACGTTCGGCAGCAGGGTGCTGCCATTGCTGCGGTAACGGTCCTCGATGCCGGCGGCGATGCTTTCGACATGGCCACGCAGCGGGGTCGATTCGCCCATCAGGCGGATGTCCACGGCTTGTCCCGGGGCCACGCCACGCAGGCGGGTTTCCTCGAAGTAACCATCGATGCGGAACGAGCCGGTATCCAGCAGCGCCAGCACCGGCTTGCCGGCCACCACGTAGTCGCCCACGCGCATGGTGCGGTCGTTGACCCGGCCATCAGCCGGTGCGCGCACCTCGGTGCGCCCCAGGTTGAGCTCGGCCAGGTCGACCGCCGCCTGTGCGGTGGCCAGCGCGGCCTGTGCGGCCTGCAGCTTGGCGCGGCGCACTTCGGCGTCCTCGGCGGCGACCAGGTCCTGCAGGCTGCGGTCACGGCCGATCTCGCGGCGCAGCTGTGCCACCGAGGCCTGGCGCTCGCCCAGGCTGGCCTTGGCCTGCTCCAGCGCGATGCGGTAACGGGCACGGTCGACCACGAACAGCAGGTCGCCCTTCTTCACCGCCTGGTTGTCGGCCACCTGCACCGTTTCCACCAGTCCGGATACGTCCGGCGCCACCTGCACCACGTCGGCGCCGACATGGGCATCGCGGGTCCATGGCTCATCCATGTAATAGACCCACAGCTGGCGCAGCACCAGCAGGGCGACGATCACGGCTGCGCTGGTGAGCAGCACCGGCAGGGTCTTCTTCACGATCTTGTTCACGATTGCATCCAACGCAGGAGGTGGAACAGCAGGCCCAGCACGATTCCGTACAGCGCCAGGTTGAACAGCGCCGGGTGCCATACATGGCGATAGGCGCCGGCACGCTGCAGCAGCGCGTGCAGGCCGCTGTTGACCAGATAGGCCAACAACATCAACCCGAGCAGGGTCGGGACGAACACTCCGTGGAGACTGAATTCACCGGGCATCGGTAGGGGCGGGGGCGAGGTGGGGGAGGGGAGGAACAACGAAACAACAGCAACGGGCAAAAGCCGCTGGCGTGTGCACGGCAGCGGCGGTATTCGGGGGCAGCGCTCTTACGTGATGCGGTCGGCAGCCTCGGCCAGCAGGCGCCATGCCTTCAGCACGGCGTGCAGTTCATCCATGGAAAGCTCGCCGAACACGTCCTGGCGCAGGCCGATCAACTGGTCTTCCAGCTCGCTGACCAGCGCGTGTCCCGCGTCGGTCAGCCACAGCAGGTTGGCGCGGCGGTCGCTGGCGTCGCTCTCGCGGCGGACCAGGTCGCTGGCGCACAGCTTGTCCAGCAGGCGCACCAGGGAAGGACCCTCCATGCCCAGCTGCTGGGCCAGCGCCACCTGGCGGATGCCACCGCCGGAGCGGCCGATCATCAGCAGCGGCATGGTGCAGGCGGTGGAGATGCCGTAGCTGCCGAGCCGGCTGTCGGCCAGGCGCTGCCACTGCCGCCCTGCGTACAGCAGGCCGGAGCTGAGCTGCATCTGCAGCACGGTGCGCTCGTCGAGGGGTCGGTCCATAAGAGATAGATAGGATACTACTAATTTCATTCCTATCAATGGTTTTTGCTGAATGGGCGGGGTGTAGTGAGGAAAGCGTTGCGCCTGCCTGGTGTCGGGTGGGGCAGCAGCAGATGCAGTGCGGACCAAGGTCCGCACCCACCAAAGCAGGAAAAACCACAGCAGCGGCGCGGTGCTTCCGGAGCCATGAACCCCGCTTTTGACCCCCGCTTTCGGGCGGTCCGGTCGCGCCCGCAGGAAACCGTCAAGGAGGGGGAGAGGGGGCTGCGCAGGACCGTTGGCGCCATGGATGGCGCCATCGAGCCCCAGGGACGGGTTTACGGCGTGTCCTGCGCAGCCCCCTCTCCCCCTCCAGGCCGACAGCAACGACGCGCCAACAACGACCCCCCGATGAACCGTCCCAACAGGACGACCCACCCCCCGGTCGGGTACGATGCTCGCCCCCCGTTCGGGACGCTGTACGCAATGAGCAAGAACAACGAAAAGGCCGCCCCGCAGGGCGACGTGACCCAGGACCAGGCCGAGGATGCCGTGCGCACCCTGCTGCGCTGGGCCGGTGAGGACCCGTCCCGTGAAGGCCTGCTGGATACCCCCCGCCGTGTTGCCGAAGCCTATGGCGACTGGTTCAGCGGTTACCGCGACGACCCGCGCGCCTACATGGAGCGGACCTTCGAGGAAGTGGCCGGCTATGACGAACTGATCGTCCTGCGCGACATCGAGTACGAAAGCCACTGCGAACACCACATGGCGCCGATCATCGGCCGCGTGCACGTCGGCTACCTGCCGGCCGGCAAGGTGGTGGGCATCAGCAAGCTGGCCCGCGTCGTCGAAGCCTATGCCCGCCGTTTCCAGGTGCAGGAGAAGATGACCGCGCAGATCGCCCAGTGCATCCAGGATGTGCTGCAGCCGATCGGTGTCGGCGTGGTCGTCGAAGGCGCCCACGAATGCATGACCACCCGCGGCATCCACAAGCGCGGCGTCAGCATGGTTACCTCCAAGATGCTGGGCAGCTTCCGCGACGACGCGCGTACCCGCGCCGAGTTCCTGCGCTTCATCGAAGTGGGCGGCAAGCGCTGAGCCGCTTGCCCGCACTCCGCCGGCCGCTGCGGGCCGGCATGCCCACGGCTGCCCGCGCGGCCGCCGTGCGTGGCTGCTCGTCCCTGTCAGCCCAACAGACCTCTTTCGCTGCATGAAGCATCGCGAACGCATCTCCCGTTACCGCCATCTGCGCGAACAGCCCCAGTGGAAGCTGCTCGCCGCCGACCACGCTCCGGAAATCATCGGCCTGCTGCAGGGGCTGCTGATGGACGGCGAGCGCACGCTGTCGTCGTCGGTGCTCAACGAGCGCCTGCAACGTGCGCTGGACCAGCTCAACGGCGACGAACTGTCGCGCGACCTGCCGCGTACCGCGCAGGCCTACATCGCGCACTGGCTGGCCCAGGGTTGGCTGGAACGCCGCCTGCCCGAAGGTGCCGACCAGGAGCAGTACGAGCTGTCGACCGCGGCACTGCAGGCGATCCGCTTCGCCGATGGCCTGGAGCAGGCCCGCGTGGCTGCCACCGAAAGCCGCCTGGCGCTGGTCATCGAACAGCTCTCGCAGCTGGCCGCGCAGACCGAGTCCGATCCGGATGCGCGCCTGTCGGCGCTGCGCGACGAGCGCGACCGCATCGACGCCGAGATCGCCCGCGTTGGTGCCGGCCGTGTGATCGCGCTGGATGGCAAGCGCGCGCTGGAACGTGCGCGCCAGATCATCGGCCTGGCCGACGAGCTGACCGAGGACTTCCGCCGCGTGCGCGACGACTTCGAGCAGCTCAACCGCGATTTCCGCGAACGCATCATCGACGATGAGGGCGAGCGCGGCGATGTGCTGTCGCAGCTGTTCGAAGGCGTGGATGTGATCGGCGAGAGCGATGCCGGCCGCAGCTTCCAGGCGTTCTGGCGACTGCTCAACGACGCCGAACAGAGCGCACAGCTTGATGCTGCGCTGGAGGCGGTGCTGGCGCGTGGCTTTGCGCGCCGCCTGGACCGCAACGAGCGCAACTTCCTGCGCGGCTTCACCAGCACCATGCTCGAGCGCGGTGGCCAGGTACACGATGTGCTGCAGAACTTCGCGCGCAGCCTGCGCGGCTTCGTGCAGAGCCGTGGCTACCTGGAACAGCGCCGCCTCAACCAGTTGCTGAAGCAGGCGCAGTCCGAAGCGCTGGCACTGCGCGACGAGTTCCCCGCACAGCGCGGCATCGGCCGTGACCTGCAGCTGACCACCAGCCGCCTGCGCTCGTGGTCGCAGTGGAGGCTGCACGATCCACGCAGTGCCCAGGTCGATGGCAACGTCGAGTACAACGACGCGGCCGCGATCAGCCTGGAAAGCGTCGGCGATCTGGTCGCTTCATCCGAAATCGACTTCCGCACCCTGCGCCGCGACCTGCACGACCTGCTCGATGCACAGCCGCGGCTCAGCATCGCCCAGGCCCTGTCGCAGCGTGAAGCGCCGCAGGGCCTGGGCAGCGTCATCGGCTACCTGTCGCTGGGCACGCGCTTCGGCAATGTGATCGCCGGCGAGCAGGAGCTTGCCGAATGGCGTGGTGGCGACGGCCAGGTCCGTCGCGCCCGCATCCCGCTGGTTTGGTTCACCCAGGAGAGACGCCATGAGCTGGCATGAAGATCCCATCGACGCAGCCCAGGCCGACGTGGCGGAAGACGCCTACGAGGCCGAGCCGGTGGCGGCCGTGGCGCAGTCCCGCCGTGGCAACGACGTGTATTACCTCGGCGATACCGGGCGCCTGCCGCTGGATGCGCGCCGCGCGCTGTGCCAGCTGCTGATCGGCCCCAGCATCGACCAGCTGCGCCACGCCAAGCTGTGGCCGGCGCTGATCCGCAGCGAGGCGGCCATCCGCTCGTCGCTGGCGGACCTGTTCCTGGAACTGGTGCTCGACCGTGACAGCGGCGTGGCGTTCACCCGCCAGGCCGATACCGAAGACGTGGATGCGCCGGTGCTGCTGCGCACCTCGCCGCTGACCTTCATCGATTCGGTGCTGCTGCTGTACCTGCGCCAGCAGCTGGCCGAGGCCGATGCGCGCGGCAACCGCGCGGTGGTCGCCGACGCCGAGATGGCCGAAGCGCTGGCCATCTACGAGAAGAACCTGTCCACCGACCGCGCCGGCTTCAACCGCCGCGTCGCCTCGGCGGTGCAGAAGATGAAGGACAACCACATCCTGACCCGCCTCAGCGGCCAGGAAGACCGCCACGAAGTCTCGCCGGCGCTGAAGCTGCTGTTCTCCGCCGAAGACGTGTCCCAGCTTTCGGCGGTGTACCGCCAGCTGCGCGAAACCCCGGCCGCCGAGGCCTG
Organism: Stenotrophomonas sp. 63632_Sma; assembly: GCF_056482875.1. Classification (NCBI taxonomy): domain Bacteria; kingdom Pseudomonadati; phylum Pseudomonadota; class Gammaproteobacteria; order Lysobacterales; family Lysobacteraceae; genus Stenotrophomonas; species Stenotrophomonas sp. 63632_Sma. Next base: position 4,669,813 of record NZ_CM151220.1, on the reverse strand, counting down.
AGAGACCCGACCATCGCATGGCTATCTCCAAGCACACTCCCGCACTGTTCAACGAAGGCCTGCCGGACCCGCGCCTGCAGCAGTTCCGCATGCGCCGCCTGCAGGTGCACAACTGGGGCACCTTCAACGGCCTGACCGAAGTGCCGATCGCCGAGCGCGGCTTCCTGTTCGTCGGCCGTTCCGGCTCGGGCAAGTCGACCCTGCTCGATGCCATGTCCGCGCTGCTGACGCCGCCGGCCATCGTCGACTTCAACGCCGCCGCGCGTGAAGCCGAGCGCAGCGGCCGCGACCGCAACCTGGTGTCCTACGTGCGTGGCGCGTGGGCCGACCAGCAGGACAGCGGCACCGGCGAAATCGCTACCCAGTACCTGCGCAAGGGCGCGACCTGGACCGCACTGGTGCTGGAGTACCGCGCCGGCGATGGCCGCGTGGTCAGCCTGGTGCGCCTGCTGTGGATCTCCGGCAACGGCACCTCGGCCGGCGACGTGCGCAAGCACTACATGATCGCCGAGCGTCCGTTCGACATCGCCAAGGATCTCGGCGGCTTCGACCTGGACCTGCGCAAGCTCAAGCAGAAGCTGTCCGACCTGCACCACTTCGACACCTTCTCCGGCTACGCCGAGCGCTTCCGCGACCTGCTCGGTATCGACAACGAAATGGCGCTGCGCCTGCTGCACAAGACGCAGTCGGCGAAGAACCTGGGCGACCTCAACGTCTTCCTGCGCGACTTCATGCTCGACACGCCGAAGACCTTCGACGCCGCCGAGCGCCTGGTCAGCGACTTCGCCGAGCTCGATGGCGCGCACCAGGCCGTGGTCACCGCGCGCCGCCAGGTGGAAACCCTGTTGCCGGCACGCGCCTACTACAACGATCTGAAAGAGATGCACCGCCAGCGTGGCGACGACGAAGCACTGAAGCTCGGCGTCGACAGCTTCCGCGAAAGCCGCCGCCAGGCGCTGATCGAAGCGCGCCTGCGCGAGATGGACGTGCGTGACCGTGGCCTGCTCGGCGAAGAGGCCCAGCGCCGCGCCGCGCTCGACAACCACACCGAGCGCCTGGCCGAACTGGAACTGCAGCGCCGCCAGCAGGGCGGTGAGCGCATCGAGGAACTGGAGCGCGAGCAGGGCCGCGCCGAAGCCGAGCGCGACCGCCGCAAGGCCAAGCGTGACCAGGCCCAGGAGGCGGCACAGCAGCTGCAGGCCGAACTGCCCGACGATGCCCATGGTTTCGCCGAGCTGGTCGAGCGCGCACAGAACGAACTGCAGGACCGCCAGCGTGCCTCGGCGGCACTGGACGATGCGATCAGCGATCGCCTCGGCGGCAAGCGCGATGACGAGCGCCGCTTCGGTGAAGTACGCGTCGAACTCGAAGCGATGCAGCGCACGCCGTCCAACATTCCGGCGCCGATGCAGAAGCTGCGCGCGCGCCTGGCCGAGGAAACCGGCATCGCCGAAGCGGCGCTGCCGTTCGTCGGCGAGCTGATCCAGGTCCGTTCGGAAGAGCAGGGCTGGCAGGGCGCCATCGAACGTGTGCTGGGCGGCTTCGCGCTGTCGCTGCTGGTCGATGACAAGCACTACAACGACGTCGCCGAGTGGGTGAACCGCACTCACCTGGGCATGCGCTTCACCTACTACCGCGTGCGCCGCAACGATGATGCGTTCGCGCGCGAGCCGTCGGCGAAGTCGCTGCTGCACAAGCTGGAGCTGCGCGAGCATGTGTTCGAAAGCTGGCTGCGGCGCGAGCTCGGCAAGCGCTTTGACTACGAATGCGTGGATGCCAAGCAGCTGCGCAACGTCGACCGCGGCATCACCCGCGAAGGCCAGGTCAAGCATCCGGGCGACCGTTTCGAGAAGGACGACCGCAGCGCGGTAGGCGACCGCCGCCGCTGGATCCTCGGCTTCAACAACCACGACAAGGTGGGCGCCTTCGAGCGCGAAGCACAGGAACTGGCCAAGCGCATCGCCAGCTGCGAGACTGACATCGCGCGCCTGCGCGGCCAGCGTGACCGCGACAACGAACGCCGCCTGGCCTGCCACGAGCTGGTCAGCATCAGCTGGAACGAGATCGACATCGCCGCTCCGCAGCAGCGCCTGAGCGACATCGAGGCCACCCTGCGTGACCTGCGCGAAGGCAATGCCGATCTGGCCAAGCTGGCCAAGCAGATCGACGCCGTGCGCGCCGACATCGAGCAGTCCCGCCGCACCTATGAGGACGTCCGCGTCGAGCGCGGCCAGCTGGTCAAGGAGCGCGATCGCCTCGACCGCGCCCGCCAGCAGAGCCGTGCGCTGGTGCTGCCGAGCCTGGCCCAGGAGCAGGAAGCCGGGCTCGCCGAGCGCCTGCAGGAGCAGGGCCCGCTCAGCCTGGAAACGCTGGAGGCGCACATGCGCCAGGTCAGCAACGCGCTGAACGAGCAGCTGTCGTCCTCGCAGCAGGACCTCAACCGCATCGAGAACCAGCTGATCGGTTGCTTCCGTCGCTTCATCCAGCAGTGGCCGGAGGAATCGGGCGACTTCACCGTCTCGGTGGCCTCGGCCGAGGACTTCCTCGCCCGCCTCGAACGCCTGGAGCGCGACGGCCTGCCGCAGCACGAAGAGCGCTTCTTCGATCTGCTGCAGAACCAGAGCAAGAACAACCTGCTGGCCCTGCAGCGCCACAGCGCCGAGGCCCGCAAGTCGATCGGCCAGCGCCTGGACGAGGTGAACGCCAGCCTGGAACAGGTGCCGTTCAACCGTGGCACGCTGCTGACCATTGAACTGAGCGACCGCCGCCTGCCGGAAGTCGGTGAGTTCCACCTGCAGCTGCGCGAGGTGCTGTCGCAGCAGCAGACCGAGCAGCGCGAGCTGGCCGAATCGCAGTTCACCGTGCTGCGCCAGCTGGTCAACCGCCTGGGTTCACAGGAAGGCGAAGACAAGCGCTGGCGCGAACTGGTGCTGGACGTGCGCATGCACGTGGAGTTCATCGGCGTCGAGCTGGATGCGGAAACGCGCCAGCAGGTCGAGATCTACCGCAGCGGCGCCGGCAAGTCCGGCGGCCAGCGCCAGAAACTGGCCACCACCTGCCTGGCTGCGGCACTGCGCTACCAGCTCGGCGGCGCTGACAGCCAGCTGCCCAGCTACGCCGCGGTCGTGCTTGACGAAGCCTTCGACAAGGCCGACAACGAGTTCACCGCACTGGCGATGAACATCTTCGACAACTTCGGCTTCCAGATGGTGGTGGCCACCCCGCTGAAGTCGGTGATGACGCTGGAACCGTTCATCGGCGGTGCCTGCTTCGTCGAAATCAGCGGCCGCCACGACTCCGGCGTGCTGCTGATCGAGTACGACGAAGAAGGCAAGCGCCTGAAGCTGCCCGAGCGCAGCCGCCAGCAGGCCAACGAACCGGAAGAAGCGGAGGCCTGACCCGGCCGATTGAATGGGAATGCCGGCCAGCGGCCGGCACTACCCATGGGCGGGGTTCATGACCCGGTAGTGCCGGCCGCTGGCCGGCAACCGCACTCACGCTCCGCGGAACGTATCCCACGCCATCCGCGCGATCAGCACCACCACCAGCCCCACGAACAGCTTGCGGATGAACGGCGTGCCGCCCTTCAGCGCCAACCGCGTGCCCACCACCGAACCGATGATGTTGGCCGCCGCCATCGGCAGCGCGAACAGCCACAGGATGTTGCCGGTCGGCACGAAGAACGAGATCGCCGCCACATTGGTCGCCAGGTTCACCACCTTCGACGCGGCCGACGCGCGCAGGAAATCCAGGCCGAAGAAGCGCACGAACAGGAAGATCAGGAAGCTGCCGGTGCCCGGCCCGAAGAAGCCATCGTAGAAGCCGATCGCTGCACCGATCGCCAGCGCGATCACCAGCTCGCGGCGGCCGATCTCCTGCGGCCGGTGCAGCGCACCGAAGTCCTTTTTCCACAACGTGTAGGCCAGCATCGCGATCAGCAGCACCAGCACCAGTGGGCGCACCGCGTCCTTGGGCAGCAGGCTCACCGCGGTGGCCCCGGCGAAGGAGAAGATGAAGGCGGTGCCGGCCGCGAACAGCACCGGCTTCCACGGGAAGCGCACGTTGCGCGCATAGCGCCAGGCAGCCGCACCGGTGCCGAACATCGAACTGAACTTGTTGGTACCGAACAGCATCGCCGGCGTCTGCTGCGGCAGCACCGTGAACAGGCCGGGCAGCTGCACCAGGCCACCGCCACCCACGGCGGCATCCACAAGACCGGCGATGAAGGCGATCACCACCAGCCACCACAACTCAGGGGGAACCAGTTCCAGCACGGCGATCAATCAAGGTGGGGGCGCGACAGCATACGCCTGTCCTGCTTCAGCTGGCCCGTGCCGCGCGTGGATCAATCCGCGCAACCCGGCGACAATGCCGGCATGAGCCGAAAACCCGCCGATCCCTGTCCCTGTGGCCTGCCCGCCGACTATGCCGCCTGCTGCGGCCGTTTCCACACCGGTGAAGCCGCGCCCGACGCCGAGCGCCTGATGCGTTCGCGTTACAGCGCCTACGTGCGCGGTCTGGCTGACTACCTGCGCCAGAGCTGGCACCCGGACACGCGTCCGGCCGAGCTGTCACTGGATGAAGCACCCGGCCAGCGTACCCATTGGCTGGGCCTGACCGTGCACGAGCACACCGTCACCGGTGCCGATAGCGCCGATGTCCGCTTCACCGCGCGCTATCGCGTCGGCGGCGGCAGTGCGGTCAAGATGACCGAACACAGCCGCTTCCAGCGCATCGACGGCCGCTGGTACTACCTCGACGCGGTCTGAGCCTCAGCCGCCACGCACGGCCAGCACGCGCTGGCCGGCATGTGCGTGCACCTGGTTGCGCCCCCCGTCCTTGGCCACGTACAGCGCCTGGTCGGCGGCCTTGACCACCGCCATCGGGCGCGGATCCACATGGCTGTCGGCCAGGCCGATGCTCACTGTCACCTGTACCACCTGGCCGCTGCCACCGCGTCCGCGCTGCTGGCGGCCGGCTTCGTCATCGCGGCTGCGGGTGCTGCGGTCGCGCAGCTGCATGCGGGTCTCCTCGATGCTCTGCCGCAGCGCCTCCACGGCATCCATGCAGGCCGCCGCAGGGCGGTCCAGGAACACCACCGCGAACTCCTCACCGCCATAGCGGAATGCACGGCCACCGTCGCCCACCCGCGCCAGCCGCGAGGCCACCAGGCGCAGTACATCGTCTCCGGTGTCGTGGCCATGGGTGTCGTTGAATGATTTGAAGTGGTCCACGTCCACCATCGCGATGCTGTAGGTGCCGCGTGCCCGCTGCAGGGTCTCGTTGAATGCCCGTCGCCCCGGCAGGCCGGTCAACTCATCGCGGAAGGCCATGTGGAAGGACTCCTGCAGCATCGCGCCCAGCATCAGCAGCAGGGCGGCGCTGCTCAGCGCCGGCAGCAGTACAGGGTGCAGGAAGATCCGCGGCAGCATCCACCACAGGCACAGCAGGGCCAGCAGCATCGCCGTGTGCAGTGGCCGAGGATGCCGCCACGCCTGCCAGCCCAACGCTGCGGTCGCCAGCAGGAACAGCAGCGCCGGCAGCTGCGCCAGCGCGTTCCAGTCGGCGGGAATCCAGGCCCAGTGACGGTTCGACAGCAGATCGTGCATGCCGCGCGGCTGCTGTGTGGCTAGCAGCAGGAAGATCATCACCGCGGTGCCGCTGGCAATACCGCGCAGCAGCAGGTCCTGGCGCCGCCGTCCGCGCTCCGGCCACAACGCAAGGCCGGCAGACAACAGCGGCAACCAGGCCGAGATGGCGTGGAAGCGCAGCGGTGTCAGCGTGGTGACATGGCCATTGCGCAGGTAGCCAGCGACGTCCTGGTGCAGCAGCGCGAACATCACCGCCACAACCATCAGCAGGCACAACGTGCGCACCTGGTGGTAGAGCAGGGCCAGGCCGGCACCGAGGCAGGCCAGCAGCCAGGGCAGGATGCGCTGCGCCGGGCTGGCCACGTCTGCGGTATCCAATGCGGTCCACACCACCACGGCAACCAGCACGGCAGGCAGCACGAACAGGTAATGCGCAGGCTGGCGGAGCGGATGCAGGGGCAAGTAGGAATTCCAGCGCGGTGACGACGCGGCCGCAGCATTGCCGTTAGCGGCGTTCGTGGTGGCTTCTTGAATGCGGCAGGCTCATCCATGTGAACGAAGTGATGCCGAACCATGACGTCGCACTCACCATCCAGCGCCGATGCTGCCCACATGGACAGCGTACCCGCCGCCGTCGCTGCCCCGCAGCACGATCTCGCCCGCCAGTTCGCCCATGTACGGACGCGCAGCCTGCAGTTGGCCGCGCCGCTCAGTGCCGAGGACGCCATGCTGCAGAGCATGGCTGACGCCAGCCCGAGCAAATGGCACCTGGCCCACACCACCTGGTTCTTCGAACGCTTCGTGCTGGCGGGTTTCGGCACCGCGCCAGCGCATGACCCGGGCTGGGACTACCTGTTCAACAGCTACTACAAGAGCATCGGCCCGGCGCATGCGCGGCCACAGCGCGGGTTGCTGTCGCGCCCGTCGCTGCAGCAGGTGCGCGACTACCGCCAGCAGGTCGATGCGCAGGTGCAATCGCGGTTGGCGGCGGGCGATCTCGATGAACAGGCACTGCAACATCTGCAGCTGGGCCTGCAGCACGAGCAGCAGCACCAGGAACTGCTGCTCACCGACATCAAGCATGCGTTCTGGTGCAACCCATTGCAGCCCGCCTACCGCGAGGACCTGCAGCCTGCCACCAGCGCTGCCAGTGCGCAGGGCTGGATCGAATCACCCGAGCGCATCGTCACCGTCGGCGCCGCGGCATGGCCGCAGCAGGCCGCGTTCGCCTACGACAACGAATCGCCAGCGCACCGCGTGCTGCTCCCCGCGCACGCATTGGCCGAGCGTCCCGTCAGCAATGCCGAGTATCGGGCCTTCATCGACGCCGGTGGCTATCGCGAACCGCGCTGGTGGCTCAGCGAAGGCTGGGCGCTGCGCGAAGCCGAGGGCTGGCAGCACCCGCTGTACTGGGATGACGCCCTGCAGCGCGAGTACACCCTGGGCGGTTGGCGCGAACTGGATCCGCACGCGCCGGTCTGCCACCTCAGCTACTACGAGGCCGATGCCTGCGCCCGCTGGTCCGGCGCGCGCCTGCCCAGCGAGTACGAATGGGAAGCCGCCGCTGCGTCGCAGCCGCTGCGCGGCCATTTCGCTGACGACGACCGGCTGCACCCGCAGGCATCGCAGGGCAGTGGAATACGGCAGCTGTTCGGCGATGTCTGGGAGTGGACCCACAGCGCGTATGGCGCCTATCCGGGCTTCCGTCCCTTCGCCGGCAACCTCGGTGAGTACAACGGCAAGTTCATGTGCGGGCAGTGGGTGCTGCGTGGCGGCAGCTGCGCGACACCCCGCGGCCATGTGCGCGCCAGCTACCGCAACTTCTTCATGCCGCCGGCGCGCTGGCAGTTCTCCGGGCTGCGCCTGGCCAGGGACCTCACATGAGCACCGTGCATGACGCGCTGCAGGCATTGACCGATCTCACCCCCGGGCGGCAGCAGATCCTCTCCGACGTAGTGGCCGGACTCTCACGTACGCCGCGCCAGCTGCCGTCCAAGTACTTCTACGATGCGCGTGGCTCGCGACTGTTCGAGCAGATCACGCAGACCCCCGAGTACTACCCCACGCGCACCGAGCTGGCCCTGCTTAAGCGTGTGCTGCCGGACATCGCCCGCAGCGTTGGCCCGCGTCTGCACGTGGTGGAGCTGGGCAGCGGCAGCGGACGCAAGACCGCGCTGCTGCTGGCCGCACTTCACGACCCGGTGGCCTATACGCCGATTGAAATCTCGCGGGCCGCGCTGCTGTCCAGCATCGATCATCTGGCGCCGGCGTTGCCGGAGGTGGAGATGCTGCCGGTCTGTGCCGACTTCACCCGCCCCGTCGCCGTTCCCATGCCCGAGCGCGAACCCGCGCGACGGCTGCTGTTCTTCCCCGGTTCCACGCTGGGCAACTTTGAAGGCGAAGACGCGGTCGCACTGCTGCGGGCGATGCGCCAGACGATGGGCCGCGACGGCCTGGCCCTGGTCGGCATCGATCTGCACAAGGACCCGGCTCTGATCGAAGCGGCCTACAACGACGCGCAGGGCGTCACCGCCGCGTTCACTCTCAACCTGCTGGCCCGGCTCAATCGCGAGATCGGCAGCGACTTCGACCTCGACGGCTTCCACCACCGTGCCTGCTACAGCACCGCGCGGCTGCGCATCGAAACCGATCTGGTCAGCCGCTGGGCGCAGGATATGCATCTGGACGGCCGCACCTTCCACTTCGCCGCCGACGAACCGATCCGTGTGGAGTACAGCCACAAGTACACCGACGACAGCTTCGAGGCGCTGCTGCAGCACGCGGGCCTGCAGGTCACGCAGCGCTGGAATGCCGACAGTCCCGCCTACGGCCTGCGCCTGCTGCGTGCCATCTAGGGCGGCCGGCCAGCCGGTACCCCTTCAGGTTCTGCAGCACCGCTACCCCTAAGATGGCCGTGCAACGGCAACACGGAGGACGCCATGCCCATTCTGACCACCCTCGGCCTGGCGGCCGCTCTCGCCTCGCCCCCCGCGCTGCCTGCAGCACCGGATGCCAGCGTCGATCTGGCCTTCAGCCGCTGCCTTTCGGGCCTGCAGGCCACGGCCGCCAGCCAGGGCATCAGCGCCGAGCGCTTCAACGAAATCACCGCCGGCCTCACCCCGGACCTCAGCGTGCTCGGCCTGCTCGACGCGCAGCCGGAATTCACCACGCCGATCTGGGACTACCTGGCCGCGCTGGTCGATCGCCAGCGCGTGGCTGATGGTCGCGCCATGCTGCAGCAGCATCGCGACCTGCTCGATCGAGTGTCGGCGCAGTACGGCGTCGATCCGGCCACCATCGTCGCGGTCTGGGGCGTGGAGAGCGACTACGGCCGCGTGTTCGGCAAGCGCCCCCTGCTGCAGTCACTGGCCACGCTGTCCTGCGCCGGCCGTCGCCAACCCTTCTTCCGCGGTGAATTGCTGGCACTGCTCAAGCTGATCGACCGCGGCGACCTGCAGGCACAGGGCCTCACCGGTTCCTGGGCCGGTGCCTTCGGGCATACGCAGTTCATGCCCAGCACCTACGCACGCATCGCCGTGGACGGTGATGGCGATGGCCGCCGCGATCTGGTCGGCAGCATTCCCGATGCGCTGGCCTCCACTGCCAACTACCTCAAGCGTGCCGGCTGGCGCAGTGGCGAGCCGTGGGGCATGGAAGTTCTTGTTCCCGCTGGCTTCAACGCCAGCCAGGCCGGACGTACCCAGCGTCGCGCCCTGGCCGACTGGCGTGCGCAGGGCCTGACCGCGCTGGATGGCAGTGTGCTGGCTCCGGCCAACCTGCCGGCGGATGCGCGCGCCGCCCTGCTGCTGCCGGCCGGCAACAAGGGCCCGGCGTTGCTGGTGTTCCGCAACTACGACGCGATCTACAGCTACAACGCCGCCGAAAGCTATGCGCTGGCGATCGCCACGCTGGCCGACCAGCTGCGTGGCGGCAATGAGCTGGCCACCGCCTGGCCGACCGATGATCCCGGCATCGGCCGCGATGAACGCCGTCAGCTGCAGACCCTGCTGCTGGCGCGTGGCCACGACATCGGTACCGCCGACGGCATGATCGGTACCGCCACCCGTCGCGCGATCCAGTCCGAGCAGCAGCGCCTGGGCTGGGCCAACGCCGATGGGCGTGCCGGCCAACGCATCCTGCGCGCGCTGCAGGAAGAGGCGGCCGCCATCGCACCCGCTGCGCAGAAGGCCTTGCCCCAGGCACGCTGACCGCGACATCATCGCCGCGGTCTTCAAGGAGCGTCATCGCATGCAGTCGGATCCGGACATCAGCAGCGGCCTGTATCACGGGCTGGAGGCTTGGCACGTGCGCACCCCCAGCGCGACGGCGGTCATCAGCGTGTTCGGCGGACAGCTGCTGTCGTTCATTCCCGATGGGCAGCCCGATGTACTGTGGCTTTCGCCCACGCGCGCCGAGCTGCCCACGCCCATCCGCGGTGGCGTCCCGGTGTGCTGGCCGTGGTTCGGCCGCCAGGGCCAGAACAATGATGTGCCCGCGCATGGCCTGGTGCGCACCGCGCGTTGGGAGCTTCTGCAGGCCAGCCAGAGCGATGACGGTGAGGTCGAGCTGCAGTTGGCACCTGCACCCTGCGCCGATCCCGGCCTGCGCCTGCAGATGCAGTTGCGCATCGGCCGCCAGCTGCGTCAGCAGCTCGTCACCGAAAACACCGGAACCTCGCCGGTGACCTTCACCCAGGCCCTGCACAGCTATTTCCGGGTGGGCGATGCCAACCAGGTCGAGGTCGAGGGCCTTGATGGCCTGCAGTACCTGGACAAGTACGAGGACTATGCGCAGCTTCGCCTGCAACAGGGACCGTGGTCATTGCGCGATCCGCGTGACCCCGGTCGCAGCGATCGCATCTATACCGGTGCCGGCGGCCATTACGTGCTGCGTGATCCCGTACTGCAGCGGCGGATCGAGATCCGCAGCGAAGGCAGCCAGACGCTGGTGGCCTGGAATCCCGGTGCGGAGGCGGCAGCGAAAATGGCCGATGTCGGCGATGGCTGGCACGATTACGTTTGCCTGGAAGTGGCCAACGCAGGCCCGGAGCAGATTACGCTTGCGCCGGGTGAGCGCCATCAACTGGTGCAGACCCTGGCCAGTACCGCGCTGTAGGCGCTGGCAGCGGTTTCAGTTTGTCGATGCAGTAGCAAGGACGGAAAACATGCAGGAAGCACAATGGTGGTACGCCAATGGCAGGCAGAGCAGTGGGCCGGTGGATCTGGCCGGTCTTCGCCAGCTGCAGCGGGAAGGGACGGTCACGGCGCGAACGCTGCTCTGGTGCGAGGGCATGCCCTCGTGGCGGCCGTTGGCGGAGCTGGATCAGGCCTCAACGCAGGTCGAGGTGGCTCCGGTCCTGGATATCGACGCAGCGCCTGCGGCTGAGGGCATCGCGCCGAGTGTCGGCGATCCGTCCGATCCCTATCGTGCACCGGTTGCGGCACCGGAGACGGCCGCGGCGGCTGGGCTGGAGGGCGAAATGGCCTTGTACGCCAGCGTGGTCGGTGGCAACTTCCCGATCTATCGCCAGCGCTGGCGGCTGGATCAGGGCATCGCCACGGGCAGTGGCACCTGGCACTGGCCGGCCTTTCTGCTCGGCCTGATCTGGATGATGTACCGCAAGATGTACCGCCTGGCGGCGATGTGGGCTGGCCTGCTGCTGTTGATCAGTGTGGTGGAGACCTTGCTGGATGTGCCGGATGGCCTGTCACTGGTCATCACCTTTGCGCTCAGCATCACCACCGGCATCTTTGGCAACAGCTGGTACCTGGCACACTGCCAGCGCCTGATCGCCCAGGCCCGTGCCGTGACCGGCGGTGATGACACACGGCTGCGCAGCGAGCTGACCGCGCGCGGCGGCACCAGCGTGGTCGCCACACTGATCGCCATCGTCATCGCGGTGGTGCTAAGTACGGTCGGCGCTGCATTGGCGGGTTAGGCCGGATCAGCCGGCCTGGCGTGGCCGCAGTACCAGCAGGCACAGCGCACCGGCCACCAGGCCCCAGAACGCCGAACCGATGCCGGCCAGCGAGATGCCCGAGGCGGTGACCAGAAAGGTGACCAGTGCCGCCTCGCGGTCCCGCTCTACTGCCAGCGCACTGGCCAGGCTGTTGGCGATGGTGCCGAACAGCGCGATACCGGCCACGCAGGCCACCAGCTCTTTCGGGAACGCCGCGAACAGTGCGGCCACGGTGGCGCCGAACAGCCCGACGACAATGTAGAAGGCGCCGGCCGCCATCGCTGCGGTATAGCGTCGTGCCGGGTCCTCATGCGCATCGCGGCCCATGCAGATCGCTGCGGTGATTGCCGCCAGGTTTAGTGCGTACGCACCGAACGGTGCCAGCAGCGTATTGACCACACCGATCCAGCCGATCAGTGGCGACACCGGGGCGTCGTAGCCGGATGCGCGCATCACCGCCACGCCCGGAATGTTCTGCGAGGCCATGGTGACCACGAACAGGGGCAGGGCGATGCCAGCCACTGCAGTCCAGGACAGGGACGGGGTCACCCATTGCGGTACTGCCAGTTGCAGCTGCACCTGCTGTGCGTGCAGCAGGCCACGGCTGGCCGCCACCGCGATGCCGACCAGCAGGGTGGCGATGACCGCATAGCGCGGGAACAGGCGGCGTCCGCCCAGCCAGGTGGCGAACATGGCCAGCGCCAGTACCAGTTGGGTGTTCATGGCCACGAACACGTCCAGGCCGAAGCGCAGCAGCACCCCG
>NZ_CM151220.1:335000-4647500 GCF_056482875.1 Stenotrophomonas sp. 63632_Sma | reverse complement strand
TGAAGGTGGATTGAGAAGTCTGCTGGAGGTATCGGAAGTGCGAATGCTGACATGAGTAACGATAATGCGGGTGAAAAACCCGCACGCCGAAAGCCCAAAGGTTTCCTTGCGCAACGTTAATCGGCGCAGGGTGAGTCGGCCCCTAAGGCGAGGACGAAAGTCGTAGTCGATGGGAAGCAGGTTAATATTCCTGCACCTCGCGTAAGTGCGATGGAGGGACGGAGAAGGTTAGGTGTACCAGGCGTTGGTTGTCCTGGGGAAAGGCGGTAGGTTTGGATCTTTGGCAAATCCGGGATCCTTTAAGACCGAGCACCGAGACGAGCCTTTAAGGCGAAGTCACTGATACCACGCTTCCAGGAAAAGCTCCTAAGCTTCAGCTTACGCAGACCGTACCGTAAACCGACACAGGTGGGTAGGATGAGAATTCTCAGGCGCTTGAGAGAACTCGGGTGAAGGAACTAGGCAACATGGCACCGTAACTTCGGGAGAAGGTGCACCCTTTTTGGTGGCTCGTGCGAGCTATAGCTGAAGAGGGTCGCAGTAACCAGGCCGCTGCGACTGTTTATCAAAAACACAGCACTCTGCAAACACGAAAGTGGACGTATAGGGTGTGACGCCTGCCCGGTGCTGGAAGGTTAATTGATGGGGTCAGCCGCAAGGCGAAGCTCTTGATCGAAGCCCCAGTAAACGGCGGCCGTAACTATAACGGTCCTAAGGTAGCGAAATTCCTTGTCGGGTAAGTTCCGACCTGCACGAATGGCGTAACGACAGCGGCGCTGTCTCCACCCGAGACTCAGTGAAATTGAAATCGCTGTGAAGATGCAGCGTTCCCGTGGCAAGACGGAAAGACCCCGTGAACCTTTACTATAGCTTTACACTGAACGTTGAGTTCGTCTGTGTAGGATAGGTGGGAGGCTATGAAACTGTGGCGCTAGCTGCAGCGGAGCCATCCTTGAAATACCACCCTGTCGTGCTTGACGTTCTAACCTGGGCCCATTATCTGGGTCGGGGACCGTGTATGGTGGGTAGTTTGACTGGGGCGGTCTCCTCCTAAAGAGTAACGGAGGAGCTCGAAGGTACGCTCAGCGCGGTCGGACATCGCGCACTGTGTGCAAAGGCATAAGCGTGCTTGACTGCAAGATCGACGGATCAAGCAGGTAGGAAACTAGGACTTAGTGATCCGGTGGTTCTGTATGGAAGGGCCATCGCTCAACGGATAAAAGGTACTCCGGGGATAACAGGCTGATACCGCCCAAGAGTTCATATCGACGGCGGTGTTTGGCACCTCGATGTCGGCTCATCACATCCTGGGGCTGTAGTCGGTCCCAAGGGTATGGCTGTTCGCCATTTAAAGTGGTACGCGAGCTGGGTTCAGAACGTCGTGAGACAGTTCGGTCCCTATCTGCCATGGGCGTTGGAGATTTGAGAGGGGCTGCTCCTAGTACGAGAGGACCGGAGTGGACGAACCTCTGGTGTTCCGGTTGTCACGCCAGTGGCATTGCCGGGTAGCTATGTTCGGAAGCGATAACCGCTGAAAGCATCTAAGCGGGAAGCGCGCCTCAAGATGAGATCTCCCGGGGCACAAGCCCCCTGAAGGAACCATGTAGACTACGTGGTTGATAGGTCAGGTGTGTAAGTACAGCAATGTATTGAGCTAACTGATACTAATGATCCGAGAGGCTTGACCATATAACCTCAAGTTGCCTTGGCTTTACGACAGCGTCGTAAGAGCATCCAAGTGCACGCTACGTCACAAGAACTACGAGAGGCAGGCGCCTTATCCAGCTGTATCGGATGGCGACGCTCCAACCGCCTCCCTGGTGAAATTAGCGCTGTGGAACCACCCGATCCCATCCCGAACTCGGAAGTGAAACGCAGCTGCGCCGATGGTAGTGTGGCTCAAGCCATGCGAGAGTAGGTCATCGCCAGGGTTTACACCCAAAACCCCGCTGCTCACGCAGCGGGGTTTTTCTTTGTGCGCGCGAAATGCGGGTAGTGCCGGCCGCTGGCCGGCAACCCGATGGCGTTACATCGCCCGTTAGATCCAGGCCATACGCGGATATTCTCCGCGGGTAGCCACAGCGCCAACCAAGGTTGGCGTCTACCGAGGGCATGCGGACCCACAGTAGATCCACGCCGTGCGTGGATGGGCTGTCCCTGCAAAGATCGGTGCCAACCCCGGCAGCAGGCCAGACAGTGCGCGTCGCTGTGATTGCCGGCCAGCGGCCGGCATTACCAGTAGATCCACGCCATGCGTGGATGCCCTCCGTAAAGACGGCGCCCTGCGGGCGCCGTCTTGATCAGGATCGAACTGAAGGCCCGGATCAGGCGGCCTGCGAGACCTCGTGCGGTTCCTGCTGGCGGAACACCGACACCGCCTCGGTAAGCGTACCCGCCTGCGATTGCAGCTCGCGTGCGGCCGCGGTGGCTTCCTCCACCAGCGCGGCATTCTGCTGTGTGGCCTGATCCATCTGCACTACGGTCTGGTTGATCTGCTCAATGCCGATCGACTGCTCCTGCGACGCCGCGGAAATCTCGCGCATCAGGTGGCTGACATCCTCCACGCCGCCAACAATGCCCTGCATGCGTTGGCCGGCGTCAGCTACCAGCTGGGCACCCTCACCCACCTGGCGGCCGGCTTCGTCGATCAGCTTCTTGATCTCCTGGGCCGCCGCCGCAGAGCGCTGCGCCAGTACCCGCACCTCGCTGGCCACGACCGCGAAGCCTCGGCCCTGTTCGCCGGCGCGTGCCGCCTCCACGGCTGCGTTCAAGGCCAGGATATTGGTCTGGAAGGCAATGCCGTCGATGACGCCGGTGATGTCGCCGATCCGCTTCGAGGCACCTTCGATGGCCTGCATGGTATTCACCACCCGCTGCATGGCCGTGTTGCCGTCACTGGCAGCGCTCTGCGTGGAAGCTGCCAACGCACTGGCCTCACGCGCGTGGGCGGCGTTCTGGCGCACGGTGGCGGTGAGTTCCTCCATCGATGCTGCGGTCTCCTGCAGGTGCGCGGCCTGGCGCTCGCTGCGCTCGGACAACGCGCCGTTGCCGGCGGCAATCTCGCTGGCGGCGGTACTGATCGACGCCGCACATTCCTGGATGCGACCGACCATGCGTGCCAACTGACCGGCCGTGGCATTCGCATCGCGCTGGATGGCAGCGAAAGCACCGTGATACTCGCCGTGCATGCGCCGGTCCAGATCGCCATTGGCCAGTGCCGAGAGCATCTGCCGCACTTCGTTGACGGTGCTGCCGAGCGTATCGAGCAGCAGGTTGATGCCACCGGTCAGCCCATCGAGGAAACTGGCACCTTCAGTGGCCTGCAGGCGCTGGTCGAGATCACCGGCCGCTGCCGCAGCGACGATGCCGGCCACGGCGTTCTCCAGCGCGAGTTCATGGGTGCGGTCATGCCATTCCACGGCGAAGCCCAGGCGCACGCCCTGCGCATCGAACACCGGGGTGACCACCTGCGCGAAGTGCACCGGGCCGATCTGCACCTTGCCGTTGTGCGTGACCTGCAGGCCATTGAGGATCGCGCGGATGCGGTCCGGGTTGGCGTGGAAGCGGTGGATGCTGCTGCCGACCAGGCGCTCGGCGTCGAAGTCGGGGAAGGCCTGGCGCAGTGTTGCCTGCTGGTTGCGCAGCAGGGCCACCACCGAGCGGTTCACGTAACGGATCACGTGGTCGTTGTCGGCAATCATCATCGCGGTGCGCGAGGCGTCGAGCGCCTGGCGGATCTGCGCATTCTCGGCATGCGCGTCAGCCTCGCGCCCACGCTGCGCCTGTACGTGGCGGGCGGTATCGGCCAGTGCATGGGCCAGCGAACCGGGTGCATAGGCCGCGGTATCCGCATGTGCGCTCAGATCGGTGCCCGTCGCGATATCGCGCGCCAGTGCCGCCAGGCGGCGTGGGCCGTGGCCAAGCGCCTCGGTCTGCTGGCGCAGGCGCAGCGCGACCTGGCCGAGGAACACGGTCAGGCTGGCGAACAGGCCCGCCTGCAGCAACGTCGGTCCCACGGCTGCGCCGTGCAGCAGCGGTACCAGCAGGGCGAGGGTGCCAACACCACCGGCCAGCCATACCGGCAGGCGATCGCGGTGGCTGAGCAGCACGCCCAGCAACAGCGCAATCGGCAATGCCGGTGACAGGCTGACGATCGCGCACAACAAGGCCAGCTGCAGCGACAACAGCAATGCCAGGCCATTGCGGGCGACGGCCCGGCCCGCCTGTGGACCGGCCAGCCAGAGGGCGGGCAGTACGGCGGCCGCGGCCAACGCAGCGCCCGGTACGTGGGGCCCACGCAGGGCCAGCACCAGGCCAGCCACAGCCAACGCCGCGCTGCCGATCAGCAGTCGACGGTCAGCGCGGTGCGCGAGCTGCTGCAGATGCGGCATGCGGGCGGTATCGGGGGGACGGGAGGATGCAACGGACATCGGCGACTCCTGGATCAGCAAACGACAACAGCCACGCCGCAGCACACGCAGGAGTGCGTGTGCAGGGCGCGAGCCGGGAATTCGGGGAATGCGGCGCGATCAGCGACGCGGAGACGGGACACCGTGGCCACATCCTGTGGGTGACGGTGCAGCAGAGCGGGCATGCGGACTTCCTTGCAGAACCAGACACACGCCGCAGGCCCGACCGGACCTGCGTGCTGCGGACGCAGGGGCCCGCAACTGATGTATCGGCCGCAAACGCGCGGAGTGAAGCGCGCGGATACTTCTGCTCAGCCGGCGTTGCCGTTGCTGAAGAAGTGCAGGATCACGCCCGCGATCTGTTCCGGGTCTTCCATGTGCAGGTGATGGTTGCCGGCAAACACCGCCAGACGGCCATCGCGCAGGTGCTGCAGGCGATCGCTGCGCATCGGCTCGGGATAGTACGACTGCGCCGGTGTGGCGTAGATCACCTGCGTCGGGCAGGCGATGGCCTGCAGCAGGTTGTCGATCTGGCCTTCGCTGAGGCGGATCGCAGTGGGCAGCATCAGGCGCGGGTCGCTGCACCAGCGGTAACCACCTTCGACCGGCTCCACGCCGCGCTCGACCAGCAGCCGTGCACAGCGCTCGCTGAGCTGGTTGGTCATCATCCGCGCGCGGATCGGCGCGGCGAGGTCGGGGAACACGCGCAGCTGCTTGCGTGCCAGTGCGCGCGTGGCATTCACATGCTTGCGCAGGCGGTTGGCGGTTTCTTCCTCAGGACCACGCAGGCCGCCGAGTGCTTCGATCGCCACCAGCCGTTCGACACGGTCGCTGACCGAGGCGGTGAGGCTGGCGATGCCGGCGCCCATCGAATGGCCAAGCAGGCTGAAACGGTCCCAGCCCAGCGCGTCGGCGACGTCGAGTACGTGACAGATGGCGGCGGCCGTGGTGTAGCTGGCACCGGCCGGCAGATGCGCGCTGTGGCCGTGGCCGGGCAGGTCGATGGCCACCAGCTGCAACGACGACAGGTGCGGCGCCAGCGGCACGAAGCTGGCCGCGTTGTCGAGCCAGCCATGCAGGGCCAGCACGCGCGGGCCATCACCGTGGTTGCGCAGGCCGGCGACGCGCGCGCCACCGACCTCGAGTTCAAACGGCTGCAGGCTCATGCCAGTGACGCCACGGCCAGCCGTGCCAGCGCACGCGCGTGCTCCGGTTCGGCGTTGAGGCAGGGGATGTAGCGCATCGTCGCGCCGCGCTCGGCCAGTGTTTCGGTGAAGCCCAGTGCCACTTCTTCCAGCGTCTCCAGACAGTCGGTGGCGAAGCCCGGACACACCACGTCGATCTGCTTCACGCCGGATTCGGCCAGCGCCCACAGGCTGGGCTCGGCATACGGCTGCAGCCACCGCTCGCGGCCGAAGCGCGACTGATAGCCCATCTGCCAGTCGTCCCTGCCCAGCTCCAGCGCCTTGGCGATGGCCTGCGCACTGGCCTCGCAGCGCTGCGGATACGGATCGCCGGCATCGGCCAGGCGCTGCGGAATGCCGTGGAAGGAGAACATCAGTTTCTGGCCACGACCGTGCTGTTCCCAGTAGCGGCGGATCGAGCCGGCAACGGCGTCGACCCAGCCCGGATCGACCGAATAGTCGCGTACCAGGCTCACGGTCACGCCCGGATTGCGGCGCTGCCAGGCATCGACGCGGTCTTCGACCGAGGCGGTGGTGGTGGTGGAGTACTGCGGGTACAGCGGCAGCACCACGATGCGGCGCGCACCGTCGGCCGCCAGCCGGTCGAGTTCGCTGGCCAGCGCCGGTTCGCCATAGCGCATTGCATGGCGCACCGTCAGGGTCGGCAACAGCGCTTGCATGGCCTGCGCCAGCTGGCGCGTATGCACCATCAGCGGAGAGCCCTCCGGCAGCCAGACCTGGGCGTACTTGGCCGCTGAACGGCTGCTGCGCAGCGGCAGGATCAGTCCGCGCAGCAACGGCTGCCACAGCAGTGCCGGGATCGAGACCACGCGGGGGTCGGACAGGAATTCAGCCAGGTAACGGCGTACGGCGGGGGCCGTCGGCGTCTCGGGCGTGCCTAGGTTGACCGCCAGCACGGCGGTATCGGGTGCGTCGAGCATGAGCGGTATTGTCGCCGATCCGGTGCCGCGCCGGGATGCAGGGTTCGGATTGCAGGCATAGCGCGCATCAATGTGAGCAGGGAACGCTCATTGGGGATTCATGACAACACTACTAATTTCAGTCACTTGCTATATCTTCCTATGGACTGACTTCTGGAGCCTGCCATGCGTCGCCCGATCCAAGCCCTGCTGATCGCCGCCAGCCTGCTGTCCAGCCAGGCCATGGCCGGACCGCAGGAAGACCAGCGTGCCCGCAATGCCGTGCGCGTGCTGGCTGAAATCCAGGAAATCCCTGAACAGGGCATTCCGGACAAATTGCTCGACGAAGGCCGCGCGGTCATCGTCATTCCCGACACGATCAAGGCCGGTCTGGTCATTGGCGGTCGTCGTGGCCACGGCCTGATGTCCGTGCGCATGCCCAACGGTGCCTGGTCCAACCCGGTGTTCGTGAAGCTCACCGGCGGCAGCATCGGCTTCCAGGCCGGCGTGCAGTCCTCCGATGTGGTGCTGGTGTTCCGCAACGACCGTAGCCTGGACAACCTGGTCAACGGCAAGTTCACGCTGGGCGCCGATGCGGGTGTCGCCGCCGGCCCGGTCGGCCGCAATGCCGCCGCCGCCACCGACGGTCAGCTGAAGGCCGAAATCTGGTCCTGGTCGCGCGCCCGCGGCCTGTTCGCCGGTGTCGCCCTGGATGGTGCGGTGCTGCAGATCGACGATGCCGCCAATCTGGACGCCTACGGCAGCAACACCACGCCGCGCATGATCTTCGAAGGCCGCGCGGCCGGTTCGCCGTCGATGGATGTGGTCACGTTCCGCGACCGCCTGGAAGAGGCCACCTACGCCGCGCGTAACAACCGCAGCGGCAACGGCGGTAACGCGCCGCGTCCGGCAGCGGCCCCGGCGGTTGCTCCGGCGCCTGTTCAGGCAGCGCCGGCCGCCCCGGCCGAAGCCACCACCGCACCGCTGCAGAACGTGCCGCAGAACCCGCCGCCGCAGCAGCAGGGCTTCCAGCCGGTCAACGACGGCGAAATCCGCACGGAAACGCTGGGCGGAAACTGACTTTCGTCACGCGCGCCGGCTAACACCCGGTGCGCTATGCTCGACAGCCTGATCACTAACGTAACGAGCGTCTTTATGGGCAGTTTCAGCATCTGGCATTGGTTGGTCGTGCTGGCCATCGTCCTGCTGGTGTTCGGCACCAAGCGCCTGACCAGTGGCGCCAAGGATCTCGGTTCGGCGGTCAAGGAATTCAAGAAGGGCATGCGCGACGAGGACAAGCCGAACGCGCAGCTGGGCGATGAATCGCGCAGCCAGGACGCCTCGCGCGCCGCGCAGGACGAGCACGACCGTAACGCTCGCTGATCCGGAGCGGTCGCGGTGTTTGATATCGGCTTCAGCGAACTGCTGGTGATTGCGGTGGTTGCCTTGGTAGTGCTCGGTCCTGAGCGCCTGCCCAAGGCGGCCCGCTTTGCCGGCCTGTGGGTACGTCGTGCCCGCAATCAGTGGGATTCGGTGAAACAGGAACTGGAGCGCGAACTGCAGGCCGAGGACATCAAGCGGCAGATGCAGGACGTGCGCCAGGGCATGCAGGACACCGAGAACCAGTTGCGTGCCAGCGGTGAAGCGATCCGTCGCGAAGCGCAGGAGGCGCAGCAGCAGGGCGATGACCTGGTGCAGGAAGTACGTACACCCGCACAGGCCGATCTGCCGCCACATTTGAGCCAGCCGGCCGAGACCGAAGCGCCGGCACAGGATGGCGGGCCGGTTTCGACCACGGCTGCTACGGAAGGCGCTGTTTCTTCAGGGGCCGTTCCTGCCACGTCCCCTGAAGCCGGCCCGACGCCGCCGACGCAGAGCACGGAGCGTCATCCATGAGTGAACAGGATTTCGGCGAAAGCTCGCTGGTCGAACATCTGGTGGAACTGCGCGGCCGCCTGGTGCGCGCATTGCTGGGCCTGGGCGTGGTGCTGCTGGCGCTGCTGCCGTTTACCCAGAAGCTGTACAACGCGCTGGCCGAACCGCTGGTCTCGCAGCTGCCGAACGGGCAGACGATGATCGCCACCAACCCGGCCGGTGCGTTCTTCGCCCCGCTGAAGCTGACTTTCTTCGTGGCCCTGTTCGTGGCGGTGCCGTGGCTGCTGTACCAGCTGTGGGCGTTCGTTGCCCCGGGCCTGTATGCGCGCGAGAAGCGCCTGGCGGTGCCGTTGCTGGTGTCGTCGGTGCTGCTGTTCTACGCCGGCTGTGCCTTTGCCTACTTCCTGGTGCTGCCGGCGGTATTCCACTTCCTCACCACCTTCAGCCCGGACGTGATCGCGATCACTCCGGATGCGAACGCCTACCTGGATTTCGTGCTGGCGATCTTCTTTGCCTTCGGCGGCAGCTTCGAACTGCCGGTGGCAATGGTGATCCTGGTGCTGCTGGGCTGGGTGACGCCGCAGCAGTTCAAGGAAGGCCGTGGCTACGCGATCGTCGGCATCTTCGTGGTGGCCGCAGTGCTGACCCCGCCGGACGTGGTCTCGCAGCTGATGTTGGCGATTCCGATGTGCCTGCTCTACGAACTGGGCATCCACGCCGCACGCTGGCTGGTGCCGTCGTCGGTAGTGAAGAAACCCGCCGCCTGAAAGAAAAAAGGGGACGGAGGGGATTAAGTCGTTAGCTGCACACACTGGGCATAAACGACTTAATCCCCTCCGTCCCCTTTTTCCGTCAGGCGTGGAACACGTCGCTTGAGGTCGGCGTGGTCGGGATCGGTGGGGCCGCGCGGCTGCCGCGATGCACGAACATCTGCTTCCACGCGGCGTAGACCGCGCCGACATACAGCGGCATCAGCACCGTGGTCAGCACCAGCTGGGCGATGAAGGCCGCAGCCAGCGGGCCACCGATCAGCATCGCGATCTGGATCACGATCACGAACAGGATGTACATGCAGAACGCGGCGATCAGGCCGAGCGCGGCGAACACGAACATCGCGCCGATGTTCTCGATGCAGCCCTGCAGGCTCAGGCGCAGCGCATGCATGCCGCTCTGCTTGTCGAACACCACCAGCGCCGGCTGGGTGAACATCGCCAGTGACAGCGCCACCGCGCTCAGGAACACCAGCAGCATCCACAGCGCGATGCGCTTGGCCGGCAGGTTGGCGACCAGCGCGGCCGCATCATCCGGCTTGATCTGCTGGCCACTGCGGCTGATCTCTTCCATCTTGGTCATGACCTCGCTGAAGGCGGTGAAGCCCTCGCGGCCGATCATCATGAACAACAGCGCGCCCAGCAGCAGGACCGCCAGCACCTGGATCGCCAGCGGCACCAGCAGGTGGCTGACGCGGTGGTCGCGGATCGGCTGCAGCAGGTGCGAGGCCAGGCCCGGGCGGCCTTCGTCGATCTCGCCCACGGCATACAGCATGCCGCCGAACATGATCGGCGAAATGGCCAGGGTCATGAGCTGTACTGCCATGCCGGCGGCGCCGGGAATCAAGGTCGACAGCAGGGTCACCACCCAGCTCACCAGCAGCCAGGTCAGGCCGATCCGGGCCAGCTGCAGCGGCGCACGCCGGTACAGGGAGAACGTATCCAGCAACCACTGGGCGCCCGCCGAGGCCGGCAGCTTGCGAATCTCTTTCATGGACATCCGGGAAGGACAGGAGGGGGCCGGGCGGCTGCCCGTGCCGCCGATTATCCCTGTTTTGCCACCGGCTGGGCTGAAGACAGCCGCGCCTGGCGGACGAAGCGGCGCAACAGCTGGCGGGCCAGCGGTGCGGCGCTGACCGCGCGCTCGATGCTGCGGGCGCAGCCGCCGTGGCGGCCGATGCAGTCGGCGCGGGCGCGCACGTAGCCGCGCATGTGGTGGGTGGCGAATTCCGGATGGAACTGCACGCCCCACGCCTGGCGGCCCCAGCGGAAGGCGTGGCAGCCGTCCAGCGGCGAGCGTGCCAGCACTTCGGCACCTTCCGGGGCGCGCAGCACGGTCTGCAGGTGGGTGGCGTGGGCGGCGAAATGCTGCGGCAGGCCCTGGAACAGCGGGTCCTGCGCGGCCTGCGGCTGCAGTTCCAGCTCGATCGTGCCGGACTCGCGCCCGGCCGGGTTGTAGGCCACCTCGCCACCCAGCGCGTGCGCCAGCAGCTGGTGGCCATAGCAGATGCCGAATACCGGCAGGTCGTCGTGGGCGGTCTGGCGCAGCCATGCGGCGCTGCGCTCGCTCCACTCGGCGTGGTCGGTGACGAAGGCGGCCGAGCCGGTCACCAGCACGCCAGCGAAGGCATGTGGGTCGGGCAGGGCGCCACCGTGTTCGACATCGACCACCACCGTCTCGTGCTCTTCCAGCCCGGCGGCGACGCGGATCCAGTGCGGAAAGCGCCCGTAGCGGCGCAGCGACGGTACCGGGCGGCCGGTTTCAAGGATCAGGAACGGGGCTGGGTTCATCCGGGGGCGGCAGGACTGACAGGACTTCCTCGATTGTAGTCAGCCCCTGCGCCACCTTTTCAAGCCCGGCCTGGCGCAGGGTTCGCAGCCCTTCAGCCCGTGCGGCACGGCTGAAACCGGCCAGATCCATGTCGGCACGGATCTGCCCGCGCAGCCGCGAGCCCAATGGCAGCAACTCATACAGGCCGATGCGGCCAAGGAATCCGGTGCGCCGGCACTCCAGGCAACCGACCGGCCGACAGGGCGTGGCGGCATCTGGATATGCGGCATGGCTATCAGCCAGCACCGCCCAGTCGGCCGCGCCGAGGCTGTGCGGTTGCTTGCAGTGCGGGCACAGCGTGCGCACCAGGCGCTGGGCAAGGATGCCGTTGAGGGTGCTGGCCAGCAGGTAGTGCGGCACGCCCAGGTCGAGCAGGCGGGTGACCGCCGAGGGCGCATCGTTGGTATGCAGGGTGGACAGCACCAGGTGGCCGGTCAGCGAGGCCTGCACCGCCATCTGCGCGGTTTCCAGGTCGCGGATCTCGCCGATCATGATGATGTCCGGGTCCTGCCGCAGCAGCGTGCGCACGCCGCTGGCGAAATCCAGGTCGATGTTGGCCTGCACCTGCATCTGGTTGAACTCGGGCGCGATCATCTCGATCGGGTCCTCCACCGTGCACACGTTCACGTCCGGCGTGGCCAGCCGCTTCAGCGTGGAATACAGGGTGGTGGTCTTGCCCGAGCCGGTTGGGCCGGTGACCAGCACGATGCCGTGCGGGCGTTCGACCAGTGCATTCCAGCCCGCCGCCTCCTGCGGGCTGAAACCGAGCTGGTCGATGCTCTTGAACGCGGCATCGGGGTCGAAGATACGCATCACGCACTTTTCGCCGAAGGCGGTGGGCATGGTCGACAGGCGCATCTCGACCTCACGGCCGCCCGGCGAACGGGTCTTGATGCGGCCATCCTGCGGGCGCCGGCGCTCGGCCAGGTCCATGCGGCCGAGCACCTTGATGCGGCTGACCACCGCGGTCATCACCGCCGGCGGTACCTCGAACACCTTGTGCAGCACGCCGTCGATGCGGAAGCGCATGCGCCCCATTTCGCGGCGCGGCTCCAGGTGGATGTCCGACGCGCGCTGCTCGTAGGCGTACTGCAGCAGCCAGTCCACGATATGCACGATGTGCTGGTCGTCGGCATTGACGTCGCCGGTGCGGCCCAGCTCCACCAGCTGTTCGAAGCTGGGCAGGGTGGTATTGGCTTCGCCACGCACGTCGCCACGGGCGCCGCGCACCGAACGGGTCACCCCGTAGAACTCCATGGTGTAGCGGTGCAGGTCCAGCGGGTTGACCACCGCCAGTTCGATGCGGCGCCGGGTCAGGTGCTGCAGGTCGCGGCGCCATTCCTGCACCAGTGGCTCGCTGGTGGCCACCAGCACGCGCTCGGCATCCACCGCCAACGGCAGGAAACGGTGGCGGCGCGCGTAGGCATGGGAGACCAGCGCGGTGACCGCGGCAACGTCGACCCGGGTCGGGTCGATGCGCAGGTAGCGGCTGCCGGTGCGCTGCGCCAGCCACTCGGTGAGGCGCTCCAGGGTCAGTTCGCCACCGCCGTTGGCGGCCAGCTTGAGGTTGGACAGCAGCACCAGCGGGTGCACTTCACTGGCGTTGCGTGCGCCTTGCGCGGAAAAGCGCATGCGCTCGCGGTCCTGCTCGGCCACCAGGCCATCGGCGATCAGGGCCGCGGCAATCTGCTCGAACTGCAGCCGTCCCCACGGCAGCGGTACGCGGCCAGCCTCGCCGGGCGTGCCCACCGGCAGCCGATGTTCCATCTGCCTGCTCCTCCCGGGTACGGAATGCCCCGCAGGTCGGCCGTTATACTAGCGCACCCCCTTGCCGGCCAAGACTCGTACGCATGTCCGCGACCCCGACCGTTCCGATCACCTTCCAGGGCCTGATCCAGACCCTGAACCAGTTCTGGGCCCAGCAGGGCTGCGTGCTCATCCAGCCGCTCGACCTGGAGGTGGGCGCCGGTACCTTCCACCCGGCCACCTTCCTGCGTGCGATCGGTCCGGAGAGCTGGAACGCGGCCTACGTGCAGCCCTCGCGCCGCCCGACCGACGGCCGCTACGGCGAGAACCCGAACCGTCTGCAGCGCTACTACCAGTACCAGGTGGCGATGAAGCCGGCGCCGGACAACATCCAGCAGCTGTACCTGGATTCGCTGAAGGCACTGGGCATCGATCCGCTGGTGCACGACCTGCGCTTCGTCGAGGACAACTGGGAATCGCCGACGCTGGGCGCCTGGGGCCTGGGCTGGGAAGTCTGGCTCAACGGCATGGAGGTGACCCAGTTCACCTACTTCCAGCAGGCCGGTGGCCTGGAGTGCCGCCCGGTGCTGGGCGAGATCACCTATGGTCTCGAGCGCCTGTGCATGTACCTGCAGAACTGCGACAACGTCTACGACCTGGTCTGGACCTACGGCCCGGACGGCCAGCCGGTGACCTACGGCGACGTCTACCACCAGAACGAGGTGGAGCAGAGCACCTACAACTTCGAATACGCCGACGTGGAAGAGATGTTCCACCGCTTCGATGCCTGCGAGCGTGAAGCGCAGAAGCTGGTGGAAGTGAACCTGCCGCTGCCGGCCTACGAGCAGGTGATGAAGGCCAGCCACACCTTCAACCTGCTGGACGCGCGCCGCGCGATCAGCGTGACCGAGCGCCAGCGCTACATCCTGCGCGTGCGCGCGCTGGCCCAGGCGGTGGCCAAGGCGTACTACGAGCAGCGCGAGAAGCTGGGCTTCCCGGGTGCGAAGAAGGCCTGACGGCCTTCCTGCACCGACCCGCTTTTCACCCACTACCCGGGGCGCCGGACGCGTTGCGCGCTGCGCCCCCACCACAGGATCGAACCGATGAGCCAACTGTCCCCCCTGCTGATCGAACTGGGCACCGAGGAGCTGCCGGTCAAGGCGCTGCCGGGCCTGGCCCAGGCGTTCTTCGACGGTGTCGTCGAAGGCCTGCGCAAGCGCGGCGTCGCGCTGGAACTGGGCGATGCGCGCCCGCTGTCGACTCCGCGCCGCCTGGCCGTGCTGCTGCCGGGCGTTGGCCTGGAACAGCCGGAACAGCACAGCGAAGTGCTGGGCCCGTACCTGAACATCGCGCTGGATGCCGAAGGCCAGCCGACCAAGGCCCTGCAGGGCTTTGCCGCCAAGGCCGGGATCGACTGGACCGCGCTGGAAAAGACCACCGACAACAAGGGTGAGCGCTTCGTGCACCGCGCGGTGACCCCGGGCGCGAGCACCGCCAGCCTGCTGCCGGAGATCCTGCGCGAGGCGATTGCGGCGATGCCGATTCCCAAGCCGATGCGCTGGGGTGACCACGCCTGGGGCTTCGCGCGCCCGGCCCACTGGCTGGTGCTGCTGCACGGTGCCAACGTGGTTGAAGCCGAGCTGTTCGGCCTGCAGGCCGGTCGCGTCAGCCGTGGCCATCGTTTCCACCACGACCAGGCGGTGTCGCTGGCCCAGCCGCAGGATTATGTTGAAGCCCTGCGTGCCGCCTTCGTGCTGGTCGACCCGAGCGAACGCCGTGCGCGCATCGTTGCCGAGGTCGAGGCCGCTGCGGCCAAGGCCGGTGGCAGCGCCCGCATCACCGACGACAACCTGGAGCAGGTGGTGAACCTGGTCGAATGGCCGTCGGCAGTGCTGTGCAGCTTCGAACGCGCGTTCCTGGCGGTGCCGCAGGAAGCGCTGATCGAGACGATGGAGATCAACCAGAAGTTCTTCCCGGTGCTGGATGCCGCTGGCACCCTGACCGAGAAGTTCATCGGCATCGCCAACATCGAATCGAAGGACGTGGCCGAAGTGGCCAAGGGCTACGAGCGCGTGATCCGCCCGCGCTTCGCCGATGCCAAGTTCTTCTTCGACGAGGACCTGAAGCAGGGCCTGGTGTCGATGGGCGACGGCCTGAAAACGGTGACCTACCAGGCCAAGCTGGGCAGCGTGGCCGACAAGGTGGCGCGCGTGGCCGCTCTGGCCGAAGTGATCGCCCCCCAGGTCGGCGCCGACGCTGCGCAGGCCAAACGTGCGGCCGAGCTGGCCAAGAACGACCTGCAGTCGCGCATGGTCAACGAGTTCCCGGAGCTGCAGGGCATCGCCGGCCGCCACTACGCCGTGGCCGGTGGCGAATCGGCCGATGTGGCGCTGGCCATCGACGAGGCCTACCAGCCGCGCTTCGGCGGTGACGACATCGCGCTGTCGCCACTGGGCAAGGTGCTGGCGATTGCTGAACGCGTCGACACGCTGGCCGGTGGTTTCGCCGCTGGCTTGAAGCCGACCGGCAACAAGGACCCGTTCGCCCTGCGCCGCAACGCGCTGGGCCTGGCCCGCACCATCATCGAAAGCGGCTTCGAGCTGGACCTGCGTGCGCTGCTGGCCAGCGCCAACGCCGGCCTGGCCGCGCGCAACGTGCAGGCCGACGTCGGCGAGCTGTACGACTTCATCCTCGACCGCCTGAAGGGCTACTACGCCGACAAGGGCGTGCCGGCCACGCACTTCAATGCGGTGGCCGAGCTGAAGCCGGCCTCGCTGTACGACTTCGACCGCCGCCTGGATGCGATCGGCACCTTTGCTGCGCTGCCGGAAGCCGAGGCGCTGGCCGCGGCCAACAAGCGCATCCGCAACATCCTGCGCAAGGCCGAGGGCGACATTCCGGCCCAGATCGATCCGGCGCTGCTGCAGGAAGATGCCGAGCGCGCGCTGGCCGAAGCGGTCACCGCGGCCATCGACGACACCGGCGCCAGCCTGCAGCACAAGGACTATGTGGCGGTGCTGGCACGCTTGGCGCGCCTGCGCCCGCAGGTCGACGCGTTCTTCGATGGCGTGATGGTCAATGCGGAAGATCCGGCGCTGCGTGGCAACCGCCTGGCGCTGCTGACGATGCTGGGCGAGCGCCTGGGCAAGGTCGCGGCGATCGAGCATCTGTCGAGCTGACGCCCGTATCGGTAGTGCCGGCCGTTGGCCGGCATTGCCACCGCGCATCGGATCGATCTGTGGGTTGCCGGCCAGCGGCCGGCACTACCGGATCATCGCCGGCGGATGTCCATCGGGGTCATTGCCGGCATCGCGCACGATGCCGGCATCCTCGCCTGCACTCACGATGATCGCCACAAAGGCGCGTATTTTGACCGCCACTTAACAACCGATCCCGAATGACGTGATGCATTTCGCATCGTCACCTTCGGTCGGTATGCTGTGCCGCATGCAGCCAAAGAAATACGCCCTGCCGCTGATGGTCCTGTCGCTGGCCGCCACCTCCGTGGCCCACGCGCGCGGCACCATCGACAAGGTGGACATCAAGGGATTGGACAAGGGCGACGACGCCGCAATCATCGAGAACATTCAGGAATCGCTGTCGCTGTACGACACGATCGGCAAGGAACAGGGCGAATCGCGCCTGGAGTACCTGCTGTCACAGGCCGAGCGGCAGACCCGCCAGGCACTGGAACCGTTCGGGTACTACAACCCGGTGATCAAGGTCGAGGCACCGCGCGAGGACGAGCACGTGCGCGTGCTGATCCATGTCGACAAGGGCACCCCGGTGACCGTCCGCCGCGAGCACATCGACATCACCGGGCCGGCGATGTACGACCAGTACCTGCAGGACGATCTGGCCGCGTTCAAGCCGCGCAAGGGCCAGCGTTTCGAACACACGCAGTACGAAGCCAGCAAGATCACCGTCACCCGTCGCCTGGCCGAACGTGGCTATTTCGATGCCGACTACACCCAGCGTCAGGTGCAGATCACCCGTGCCGACAACGCCGCCGACATCGACCTGACCTGGGACAGCGGCCGCCGCTACAACATGGGACCGGTGCGTTTCGAGCAGGACTACTTCGTCGACAAGCTGTTCGATCCGCTGGTCTACTGGGAACAGGGCAGCTACTTCCACGAGGGCAAGCTGGACCGGCTGCGCGAGTCGCTGACCAAGCTGGACTACTTCAGCGTGATCGACATCCAGCCGCGGCCCGACCAGGCCGATGCGAACGGCGAAGTGCCGGTGGATGTGAAGCTGACCCGTGCCAAGCGCACCATCTACACCGCGGGTCTGAGCTACGGCAGCGAAAGTGGCCCGGGTGTACGCGGTGGCATCGAACGGCGGTGGCTGAACAACCGCGGCCACAAGATGAACACGCAGCTGGACTATGCGCAGAAGCGCAAGAGCCTGGTCACCAGCTACCGCATTCCGGCCTTCAACTGGCTTGATGGCTGGTACACCTTCGCTGCCAGCGCCTACGACGAGCAGACCGACTACATCGACCTGCGCAACTTCAAGCTGATCGCCAGCCGCAGCGGTGAGATCAACGAACACTGGACCGCGATCGCCTCGATCAACGCACTGCGCGAGCGCTGGCGCTATGCCTCCGGCACCGAATTCACCGACGCGGTCTACAACACGTCGACGCTGGTGTACCCGCAGATGGTCGCCGACTACGTCAACGTCGATGACGAACTGTTCCCGCGCAAGGGCATCAGCGGTACTGCGACGATGCGTGCCGGCGTTGAAGGTGCCGGTTCGGACACCAGCTTCGTGCAGGCCAATGCCGTGCTGCGCTGGTACATCCCGGTGGGCGAAAGCAACCGCCTGATCCTGCGCGGCGAGGGTGGCACCACCTGGACCAGTGATCTGGTGGCCATGCCGCCCAGCCTGCGCTACTTCGCCGGTGGTGACCGCAGCATCCGCGGCTATGCCTATCGCGAGGTGGGCCCGCGGACCCCGGCACCGGACAAGTACGCGCTGGGCGCCAAGAACCTGGTGATCGGCTCGGCCGAGTAT
The DNA here is from genome assembly GCF_056482875.1 of Stenotrophomonas sp. 63632_Sma. Taxonomy (NCBI): domain Bacteria; kingdom Pseudomonadati; phylum Pseudomonadota; class Gammaproteobacteria; order Lysobacterales; family Lysobacteraceae; genus Stenotrophomonas; species Stenotrophomonas sp. 63632_Sma. The sequence goes on along the minus strand of NZ_CM151220.1, from coordinate 4,629,743 downwards.
GAGCACTACTTCAATGGTGGCCCGTGGGGTGCGGCGGTGTTCGTCGATACCGGCAGCGCCTTCGACAACACCATCGATCTGCATACCGGCGTCGGCTTCGGCGTGCGCTGGAAATCGCCGGTGGGCCCGGTGCGCGTGGATATCGCGCATGGCTTGAACAACCCGGATTCGCAGTTCCAGCTGTACCTCAACATCGGAGCGGACCTGTGAGTACGCCCGCACCCACTCCGAACCCGACCACGCCGCCGCGCGTGCGCTTCTACCGCCGCCGCCGCTTCTGGGCCTGGTCCGGTGTGGGCGTGCTGGGCCTGGTGCTGCTGGCCCTGCTGGCGGTGTACTGGCTGCTGCAGACCGTGGCCGGGCGAGACGTGCTGCTGGCGCAGGTGGTGGCACGGCTGCCGGTGGGCGCCAGCTTCACCTGGGACAAGGTGGACGGCCCGGTGGCCGGTCCGCTGACCCTGTACAACGTCGACTTCCGCTACGACGACATCCATTTCCACGCCGAGCGCGCCCATCTGGAGCCGGACCTGCGCCCGCTGCTGGGCCGCAAGCTGCTGCTGGACAAGCTGGAGCTGACCAACGCGACGTTGAACCTGGCCAAGAGTGACGAGCCGTTCAAGCTGCCGTCGTGGCCCGATTCGCTGCCGCAGATCGAAATGCCGTTGGCGATCCAGGCCGATGCCATCGCCATCGACGGCTTCCGCATCAGCCAGGCCAACGAGCCGGTGATCGACATCAGTCGCGTGCGCGGCGGCATCGAGATCGCCAATGGCGAGTTCCAGGCACACAAACTGGTGGTGGACAGCGACATGGGCAATTTCACCGCCCAGGGTCGTTACATCCCGGCCAAGGACTACGACACCGATGTGACCGTCACCGCGGTGCTGCCGGCGCCGCGTGGCCGCACGGCCGCCACCGTCGGCCTGGTCGCCCGCGGTGACCTGTCGCACATGGAAGTGGCCGTGGCCGGGCGCGCGCCGAAGCCGCTGCACGCGATGCTGGTGTTCGATGGCCGCACCGATCCGAGCTGGAGTGCCAGCATCCGCAGTGACGAGCTGGATCTGGCGCTGCTGTCGCCGGCACTGGCCAGCTCGGCGATCGCGCCGCTGGCACTGGACTTCACCGCCGCCGGCAAGGGCGGCAACGCCAACCTGCGTGGCAAGGTGAAACAGGGCGATCAGGAACTGGAACTGGCACCGTCGGTGGTGTCGCTGCAGGACCAGGTGCTGAAAGTCTCACCCCTGCTGGTGAAGGGTCTTGGCGGTGAGGCGCGGCTGGAAGGCACCGCCGATTTCAGCCAGGAAGACCAGCAGAAGCTCAACTTCTCGGTGGTCGCACATGACCTGACCTACGTGCCAGCGGCGGACCCGAACACCGCCGGCAGCGCCCCGGTGCCGGTCACCTTGAAGGAAGCGCGCTTCGGCCTGGCCGGTACCCTGAAGGCCTGGGCGGCGATCGGCCGCGCCGAGGTCGAGCGCGACGCGCAGAAGGCACAGCTGCACTTCGATGTGCGCGGCAACGATCAGGCCGCGTCGATCCACCAGCTGCAGGCGCAGACCCCAGGTGGCCAGCTGCAGGTGGAAGGCCAGGTGGCGTGGGCACCGCAGCTGGACTGGGATGCCAAGGCCACGCTGAAGGACTTCGACCCCGGCTATTTCGTGCCGGGCTGGAATGGCCGCCTGTCCGGCAACCTGGCCTCCAAGGGCCGCCAGCTGCCGCCGCCGGCAAACGCACCGCCGGGTACCGCCGGCACGTTGGAAGCCACGGTCGATCTGCCGTCGTTGAAGGGCGTGCTGCGTCAGCGCAACCTGGACGCGCAGGGCAAGTTCGCGCTGCAGGGCGCGCAGGGCCAGGGTGACCTGAAGCTGTCGCTGGGCAGCAGCCGGGTGACCGCTTCGGGCAAGGTCGGTGACCGCCTCGACATCGATGCGCGTTTCGAACCGCTGCAGCTGAGTGACCTGCTGCCGGGCGCCGATGGCGGCCTGCGTGGCCAGGTACAGGTGAAGGGCCCGCGCGATGCGCCGGACATCACCGCCGACCTGGTCGGCAACAACCTCAACTGGGACAGCTACGGCGCCGAGAGCGTGAGCATCAAGGGCCACCTGCCGTGGCGTGGCGACAGCGGCACGCTGGCGATCCAGGGCCAGCAGGTCAATGCCGGCATGCTGCTGGAACGCTTGAACGTGGATGCGCAGGGCAGTGTCTCCAACCTGCGCCTGGCCGCGCAGACCCGCAACGAGATGGGCGCGATCGAGCTGCAGGGCAGCGTGCGCCAGCAGGGCGCGCAGTGGCGCGGCGAGCTGGCCGCGCTGCGCATCGCACCGGTGAAGGGCGATGCCTGGTCGCTGCGTGCACCGGCGGCGTTCGCGATCAACGGCAGCAACTACACGCTGGGCGAAGCCTGCCTGGCCGCCGCCAGCAGCGGCACACTGTGCGCACAGGCCAACTGGCCGCGCGAAGGCCTGGTGGTGCGCAGTGATGCGCTGCCACTGGCGCTGGTGCAGCCGTGGTTGCCGCCACAGTCCGGCCGTCGCATCTACCTGCGTGGCGATGTCAGCCTGGATGCGCAGATCCGCCCGCGCGGCAACGCCTGGGAAGGCCATGTGGAAGTGCGCTCGAAGGAAGGCGGCGTGCGCCTGGGTGAGAACCGCAATGCCGTGGGGGACACCACCCGTGGCGAGCTGGTGCGCTACGACCAGTTCTCGCTCAAGCTCGACATGACCCCGGCCAGCATCAAGGGCTACCTGGGCATGGGCTTCCAGGGCAACGGCTTCGTCGATGCCAGGATGCAGACCGGTTGGGAAGCCAGCGCGCCGTTGAACGGCGAGCTCTATCTCAACATGTCGCGGCTGTACTGGCTGGAGCTGTTCTCGCCGGACATCGTGCGACCGACCGGCCTGATCGAAGGCCACGTCAGCCTGCGCGGCACGCGTGGCCAGCCCTCGCTGGGCGGTGACGCGCAGCTGAGCAACTTCAAGGGTGAATTCCCGGCACTCGGCCTGACCTTCGACCAGGGCAAGGGCAGCTTCGTGGCCCAGCCCGATGGTTCGGCCAAGATCACCGCGCAGGCCAACTCCGGCCAGGGCACGCTGTACGTGGATGGTGGCCTGTCATGGTTCGGCGATGCACAGCCGCTGCAGTTGAAGATTCACGGCGACAACGTGCTGCTGTCCAACACCAGCGAGCTGCGCATCGTCGCCAATCCCAACCTCGACTTCACCCTGGCCAAGGCCGCGATGGAGCTGCGTGGCACCGTGCACGTGCCCGAGGCCGACATCGATCTGGAGCGCCTGGACCGCGGCACCTCGGTGTCCGAAGACGTGGTGGTGCTCGACCCGGCCGATCCGGAAGAGTCGCGTACCTCGCCGCTGGACATGGAGCTGACCGTCAGCCTCGGTGACAAGGTGAAGATGACCGGCTTCGGCCTGAAGGGCGCACTGACCGGCAAGATGCAGGTCTGGGCCAAGCCTGGCCGCGAGATGACCGCCAATGGTGGGCTGGAAGTGAGTGGCCGCTACAAGGCGTACGGGCAGGACCTGACCATCACCCGCGGCAACCTCACCTGGAACTACAACGCGGTGTCCGACCCGCGCATCAACATCCGTGCCGAGCGCCGGATCGGTGATGTCACCGCGGGTATCGACGTGACCGGGCGTGCGCAGCAGCCGCGTGCGGACGTGTGGTCTGATCCGGCGATGTCGCAGTCCGAAGCCCTGGCTTATCTGGTGCTGGGACGCAGCCTGACCGGCGCCAGCAGCGACCAGACGCAGCAGGTCAATGCGGCCTCGGCGGCATTGTCGGCCGGCAGCGGCCTGCTGGCCTCGCAGCTGGGTGCCAAGCTGGGCCTGGACGATGCCGGCGTGAGCCAGTCGCGCGCGCTGGGTGGCTCGGTGATCGGCGTCGGCAAGTACATCTCGCCCAAGCTGTACGTCGGTTACGGCGTGTCGCTGGTCGGTGCCGGTTCGGTGATCACGCTGAAGTACCTGCTGCGTCGCGGCTTCGACGTGGAAGTGGAATCGAGCACGGTGGAAAACCGCGGTTCGATCAACTGGCGACGGGAGAAGTAACGATGCGGTAGTGCCGGCCGCTGGCCGGCAACTGCACCGTATCTCCCGAGTTGCGTGGGTTGCCGGCCAGCGGCCGGCACTACCGTGCACGACGGCCCCAACCATCGGCCGTTGCCCCATCCGCCCCCAGCGGCTATGGTCCCGGGCTGTTCTGTCGTACCGGATTGCCCCATGTCACCACGCAAAGCCCTTCCCACTGCCCTGGCCCTGGGCCTGACCCTCGCCGCCGGCGCCCACGCCGATGAAGGCATGTGGATGCCGACCCAGCTGCCGGAGCTGGCCAAGCCGCTGCAGGCCGCAGGCTTCAAGGGCAATCCGGCCGACCTGGCCAATGTCACCGCACCGCCGCTGAGCGCAGTGGTGCGTGCCGGTGGCGGCACCGGCTCGTTCGTATCGTCGGACGGCCTGCTGCTGACCAACCACCACGTGGCGATGGGCGTGATCCAGTACAACAGCTCGCCCGAGCATGACCTGATCAATGGTGGCTTCATCGCCAGGGACCGCGCCGACGAGCGCCCGGCCAATCCCGATTTCCGCGTGCTGGTCACCGTCGGCTTCGACAAGGTGACCGACCAGGTGCTGGCGCAGGCGCGCGGCAAGACCGGCCGTGCCTACTTCGATGCGGTGGATGCGGCCAGCAAGCAGATCGTGGCCGAGTGCGAGAAGGACGGCAGCGTGCGCTGCTCGGTGGCCAACATGTACTACGGCACCGATTTCTACCGCATCGCGCAGCTGGAACTGAGCGACGTGCGATTGGTCTACGCGCCGCCGCGTGCGATCGGCAACTACGGCGACGAGATTGACAACTTCATGTGGCCGCGCCACACCGGCGACTTCACCCTGCTGCGCGCCTATGTCGGCAAGGACGGCAAGCCGGCCGCGTACAGCAAGGACAACGTGCCCTACCAGGCGCCGGCGCACCTGCAGATGTCGGTGGAAGGTCCGAAGGAAGGTGACTACGCGATGCTGGCCGGTTACCCGGGCATCACCTATCGCCACCGTACCGCGGCCGAATTCGCTGGCCAGATCGATACCGTGCTGCCGCGCCGCGTATCGGTGTTCCAGCAGATGATCGACACCATCGAGGCCGCCAGCGCCAAGGACGCGCAGGCGCGCACCCGCTACGCCTCACAGCTGCAGTCGCTGAAGAACAACCGCAAGCGCGCCGCCGGTGAGCTGGAAGGCCTGTTGCGCAGCGACGCCAAGGCCCAGCGTGCCGCCGACGAGACGGCGATGCTGGCTGCCACCGACCGCAAGTACCAGGGCGACATCAAGGCGCTGCTGACCAACCTGTCGCAGGGTGCGGCGGTGGGCGAGCGTGACCTGCTGCTGGACCAGATCGCCGCACAGAGCCAGTTGCTGCGCTCGGCGCTGCTGCTGGAACGCCTGCGTATCGAATCTGCCAAGCCGGACGCGCAGCGCGAGAGTGGTTTCCAGCAGCGCGACCAGGCGATGATCGAAGGCGTGCTCAAGCAGGTCCAGCGCCGCTACGCGCCGGAGGTCGAGAAGGCGCTGCTGACCACCCTGCTGACCCGTTACCAGCAGCTGCCGGACGCGCAGCGCGTGGCCGAGTTCGATACGGCCTTCGGCCGTACCCCGGAGCAGCTGGCAGCGGCGCTGGATACCCTGTACGCCGGCACCCAACTGGGTGAGGAGGCACAGCGCCTGTCCCGTTTCGCTGCTGCGCGCGAAGGCAAGGCGCTGGCTGCCGATCCGCTGATCACCGTGGCTGGCCCGCTGGTGGCCGCGCAGCTGCGCATCGAGAACGAAAGCAAGACCCGCGAAGGCGAGCAGCTGCGCCTGCGCCCGGCCTACATGCAGGCGCTGTTCGCCTGGCGTGCCAAGCAGGGCCGCGCGGTGTATCCGGATGCCAACCGCACCCTGCGCATCAGCTACGGCAAGGTCGAGGCGCTGCATCCGCGCGACGGCGTGACCTACTCGCCGGTGACCACCGTGGCCGGCATCGTCGAGAAGAACACCAACGCCTATCCGTTCGATGCGCCCAAGCCGCTGCTGGCCGCGATCGCCAAGGGTGACTTCGGCAGCACCGCCGACCCGGCGCTGAAGACCCAGACGGTCAACTTCCTGACCAACCTGGATACCACCGGCGGCAACTCCGGCTCGCCGGTGCTCAACGCCAAGGGCGAACTGATCGGCCTGAACTTCGACAGCAACTGGGAATCGGTCAGCGCCAGCTGGTGGTTCGACCCGCGCTACAAGCGCGCCGTGCACGTGGACATGCGCTACCTGCGCTGGCTGCTGGCCAAGGTCTACCCGGCGCCGGAACTGCTGAAGGAAATGGGCGTGCCGGCGGAATAAGGCCGGTTCCTGGTGGGTGCGCACCTCCTTTGGTGGGTGCCCACCGTTGGTGGGCATGGATGCCTCCGTCACGACCAACGGTCGTGACCCACCGCCATGACCCACCGCCGTGACCTACCCTCACGACCAACGGTCGTGATCTACTGGCCCCTGTCCTGACGGAAACGCGCGCGTGGTCTCCAGCTGGATCCTGCTGCTGGTCTCGGTTGCCTATGCCGCGCTGCTGTTCGGCGTGGCGTGGTGGGGTGACCGTCGGCCGATGTACCCCGACCGGCCGTGGCTGCGGCCGGTGGTCTACAGCCTGGCGCTGGCCGTGTACTGCTCGTCGTGGACGTTCTACGGCGCGGTCGGCACCGCCGTGCGCAACGGCGTGGGCTACCTGCCGATCTACATCGGCCCGCTGCTGCTGCTGTTGTTCGGCTGGCGCATCATCGAGCGCCTGGCGCTGATCGCGCGCAGCCAGAACGTGGTGTCCATCGCCGACTTCATCTCTTCGCGCTTCGGCCGCTCGCGGCGGCTGGCGGCGCTGGTGGCGATCATCGCGCTGATCGGCATCATTCCGTACCTGGCCCTGCAGTACAAAGCGGTGGCGATGAGCCTGCAGGTGCTGACCGGCAACACCGGCCCGACCGGCTTCTTCACCGATCCCGCGCTGTACGTGGCGCTGCTGATGGCGTTGTTCGCCACCCTGTTCGGTACCCGCCAGGTCGATGCCACCGAACACCATCACGGCATGATGCTGGCGATCGCCTTCGAATCGGTGATCAAGCTGTTGGCGATGCTGGCCGTGGGCGTGTTCGCCTACCTGTGGCTGAGCAACCGCACCGACGCGGTGGTCGAGTCGGTGCATACGCTGTTCACCGGCCTGCCGCCGGTGGGTTTCATCTCGCAGACCCTGCTCAGTTTCCTCGCCATCATCTGCCTGCCGCGCCAGTTCCACGTGGCGGTGGTCGAGTGCGGTGACGTGCGCGATGTGCGCCGCGCGCGCTGGATGTTCGGCGGCTACCTGGTGCTGATCTCGGGCATGGTGCTGCCGATCGCCACCGCCGGCGTGACCCTGTTCGGTACCGGCGGCAGCGTCGCCGACGACTCGATGGTGCTGGCCCTGCCGCTGGCCGAAGGCCGCAATGCGCTGGCGTTGATCGCCTATGTGGGCGGCTTCTCGGCGGCCACCGGCATGGTGATCGTGTCGTCGATCGCGCTGGCCACCATGGTCAGCAACGATCTGGTGATGCCGGTGCTGCTGCGTCGCAGTGGCGACCATCAGGAGGCCGCCGACGTCGCCTCGCGCGTGCTGTGGATCCGCCGCCTGGCGATCCTGCTGCTGGCGCTGATGGCCTACAGCTACTACCGCACCAGCAGCAACGACAGCACGCTGGCCTCGTACGGCCTGATGGCGTTCGCGGCGGTGGCGCAGTTCGCGCCCGGCCTGATCGGCGGCCTGTACTGGCGCGGTGCCAGCCGGCGCGGCGTCGAGGTGGGCATGCTGCTCGGCTTCGCCACCTGGCTGTACACCCTGCTGCTGCCGGCGATGACCATGGCCGGCTGGGTCGACGCCGCATGGGTGCAGCACGGCCCGTTCGGCATCGAGTGGCTGCGCCCGCAGCAGCTGTTCGGCATGACCGGCTGGGATCCGCTGACCCACGGCACCTTCTGGTCACTGCTGGTCAACGCGGCGACGATGATGCTGGTGTCTGCGCGCTGGCGGCCCGGTGTCGACGAGCGGCTTCGCGCCGCGCCGTTCCTCGATCCGTATGCCGAGCGTCCGTCGGTGGCCGGTGGCTGGCCCGGTCACGTGCACGTGGGTGACCTGCTGGCACTGGCCTCGCGCGTGGTTGGCGAGCGCCATGCGCGGCGTTCGTTCTTCGAGCAGGCGCAGTCGCTGGGCCGCGAGCTGCAATCCTCGGCGCCCGCGGACCGGCCGTGGGTGCAGTTCACCGAGCGCCTGCTGGCCGCCTCGATCGGTGCGGCGTCGGCACGCCTGCTGCTGACCAGCCTGCTGCGTGGCTCGGGCATGGATCTGGGCGAAGTGGTGGCCGTGCTGGACGAAGCCGGGCAGGAGCTGCGCTTCAACCGCGAAATCCTGTCGACCACGCTGGAGAACATCAGCGCCGGGGTCAGCGTGGTCGATCCGGACATGCGCCTGACCGCGTGGAACCGACGTTACCAGGACATGTTCGGCTACCCCGACGGCATGCTCTACGTCGGCCGCCCGGTGGCCGACCTGATCCGCTACAACGCCGAGCGCGGCGAGCTGGGCGAGGGCGATATCGAAGTGCAGATCAACCGCCGCATCGGCTACATGCGCGCCGGTTCACCGCACGTGTTCGAACGCACCCGCAGCGATGGCAAGGTGATCGAGATGCGTGGCCAGGCGCTGCCTGGTGGTGGCTACGTGACCAGCTACAACGACATCACCGACTACAAGCACGCGGAAAAAGCACTGTTGGAGGCCAACGAGACGCTGGAACAGCGCGTGGCCGAGCGCTCGCATGAGGCCGAGGTTGCGCAGCAGTCGAAGACCCGTTTCCTGGCGGCGATCAGCCATGACGTGCTGCAACCGTTGAACGCAGCGCGCCTGTTCGCTTCGGCACTGCGCGACAGTGATCACGTGAGTGACGAGCAGAAGCATCTGGCCGAGCGTGTGGACGCTTCGTTGCGTGCGGCCGAAGAGCTGCTCGATGGCCTGCTGGATGTGTCGCGGCTGGATGCCGGCGGCCTGCATCCGGTGATCGGCGAGTTCGACGTGAGTGCGTTGATGCGTGAGCTGGCCGCGCAGTACACCCCGGTCGCCGCTGGCCGCGGCCTGCGCCTGGACCTGTTCGCACGCCCTGCGTGGGTGCGCAGTGACCGCCGCCTGCTGCGCCGCGTGCTGCAGAACTTCCTGGCCAATGCGCTGCGCTACACCCGCCAGGGCCGCATCGTGCTGGCCGTGCGCCAGCGCGGCGATGAAGTGGAACTGCAGGTGTGGGATACCGGCCCCGGCATTCCCGAGCACCATATGCGTCAGATCTTCGACGAGTTCCACCGCTACCAGCAACCATTCGACTGGGGCGAACAGGGCCTGGGCCTGGGCCTGTCGATCTGCCAGCGCATCTCGCGCCTGCTCGACCATCGGTTGAACGCACGCAGCCGGGTCGGCAAGGGCTCGATGTTCTCGATCATCCTGCCGCGGGTGGCGCCGCTGCCGGGTTACACCGAGCTGGCCACGCCGGTACAGGCGGTGGCCGCACCGGTACGCAGCGATTCGCTGGCGGGCCTGCGCGTGCTGTGCGTGGACAACGACGAGGAGATCCTTGACGGCATGCGCGCGCTGCTGGGCCGTTGGCAGGTGCAGGTGATCACTGCGGCCACCGTCGACCAGGCGCTGGAGAAGATCGCCGAGCGCCCGCAGGTGATGCTGGTGGATTACCACCTGCACGACCGCATGGACGGCCTGGATGCGCTGGTAGCGCTGCGCGAGGCGGCCGGTTACCCGCTGCCGGGCGCACTACTGACCGCCGATGGTCGCGACGAGCTGAAGCGGATGGCGCGCGAACGCGGCTACCGCGTGCTGACCAAGCCGATCAAGCCGGCCTCGCTGCGCGCCTTCCTGGGCGCGCTGCGCGATGCTCAGTAGTGACGGCCGCTTGGCAGTAGATCCACGCCATGCGTGGATGTGATGCACTGGTAGTGCCGGCCGCTGGCCGGCAACCACGCAATCGCTCGCCTCCGGCAAGTTACCCCACGCCGTGCAGGTGTTCGTACAGGATCGTCGCGCCGATGATCACCAGGATCACGCCGCCGATGATCTCGGCACGCTTGCCGACCATGCTGCCCAGCACGCGGCCGAGCATGATGCCGACGGTGACCATGGTCAGCGTGCACAGGCCGATCACCAGTGCCATCACGCCGATATGCACGTCCATGAAGGCCAGGCCGATGCCCACCGCCATCGCGTCGATGCTGGTGGCGAAACCGGTCAGCGCCAGCTTCCAGAAGCCGTGGTGCTGCGAGGGGTCTTCGTCTTCGTCGGCACTGTCCGGGCGCAGGCCGTTGTAGATCATGTGGATGCCCAGTGCGCCGAGCAGGCCGAAGGCGATCCAGTGGTCGAAGGCTTCGACGTACTGCAGGGCGGCGCGGCCGAGCAGCCAACCGATGATGGGCGTGATCGCCTCGATGACGCCGAAGATGATGCCGGCACGCAATGCATCACGGAACACCGGCTTGCGCATGGCCGCACCCTTGCCGATTGCAGCGGCGAAGGCATCGGTGGACATGGCAAAGCCGATCAGGAGGATCGAAATGGGGGACATGGGCGGCGGCTGAGGTCGGGCGAGGACGGACGCACGGCCTGCGCTCGCGCCCAACCTGACGTTGCGCGCGCGGGCCGCTGGTCTCGCCAACCATCATGGTTGTCCACGCCACGGCGCACTGGCCGAGTATGTTGACGTGGACGATTCCTGCGTAGGAATCCGGCTACTCCCCAAGGGGACGCGCAGCTTAGCATCGCGATTCACGCGCGGCGCATTTCCAGCGAAACGCGCAGGCAGGGCTGGTTTGTATAGCGATGGCTATATCGAGAGCGCAGCGGTACCTGGTAGTGCCGGCCGCTGGCCGGCAGGTGCACCATCAAAAGCGTGCCAAGCAAGCTTGGCACCTACCGGAGCAGTGCCTGATGGTGCTGTGCCATGCCTGGAGGCCTGGGACCATCCGGACAGCCTTCGCGAACGAAAGCGATCAACGTGCGGATACTTTCGATTCTGTTGAGGGCAGGGCGAGAGGTTGCTCAACGGCTGGGCGGGTCATTGAACTGATCTGGAACTGACACCAGTCACGCATGATCTGCAGATTCGCAACCCGCTGCGGATCGTCCTCCCCGCTGGGCCCCACTGCACGAATGCGCAATGCAGCGATGCTTCTCTCGAGATCGTCGACATGGGTGAACAACTGCTCATTGGCTGCATATTCAAGATCGGCGAAGAGCCGCTGGTACCTTGAATAGCCGAGATCAGGCATGAACCTGCCACTCACGCGCCAGGATTCATATCGGAAGCACTGGACTACACCAATCTTCAAGCCGTCGGTATCGATCAGTGTCCAGGTGTCCATCGTTCCGGGCGGGAAGTTGGAACTTCCAGCTTGAGACCGAATCCATCATCCCGCCAGAGCTGATTGCGTCATCGGCGGGGCTGGGCAAAAGTGCCAAGCAAGCCTGGCACCTACCGAAGCGATTTCAGGCGGCTTCAGGCCAATGCCGGCCAGCGGCCGGCACTACCTTCAGTCTTCTTCCGGCGGCAGCACGATGGCGTCGTCGTCGATCGCCAGCTTGCCGGCCATCAGCACGGCCTGGGTGCGGTTGGTGACGCCCAGCTTGCGCAGGATGGCGGTGACGTGGGCCTTGATCGTCGCTTCGGACACGTTGAGGTCGTAGGCGATCTGCTTGTTCAAGCGGCCGGCGCCGAGCATCTGCAAAACGCGGAACTGCTGCGGGGTCAGCTCGCGCAGGCGCTGGCCGACTTCGCGTTCCTCGCTGCCGGTGGGCGGCACGTTGTGCGCTTCCGGCGGTGCCCAGGTCTCGCCATCGAGGATGGTGCCCAGCGCGTGGCCGATGGTGTCCGAATCCGCAGACTTCGGAATGAAGCCCAGCGCGCCGTGGTCGAGCGCGCGGCGCATCACCGTGGCTTCTTCGCGCGCGGACACCACCACCACCGGCAGCTGCGGATGCAGCGAGCGCATGTGCACCAGCGCGTTGAAACCCTGCGCACCGGGCATGTTGAGATCCATCAGGACCAGGTCGGCGTCGTTGTGCTGGTCGGCCAGCGCGTACAGCGCTTCCACGCTGTCGGCTTCGAACAGCTGCACGCCGGGGATGACCCGCTGTACCGCCCCACGCAGGGCTTCGCGGAACAGCGGGTGGTCATCGGCAATCAGGAGGGTGGTCATGGGTCGAGCTTATCGATCAGGGAAAAGAGCGACGTGATGGCAGGTGCAGGACGGGTCGGACACGGCCGGGTCCCTCCTCCCGGCCACGTCCCTGGCGCGTCCTGCGCCTGCGGTCACACCATCAGCGCACCTTGCGCTCGTCCACCAGTGACGCCACCACCGACGGATCGGCCAGGGTCGAGGTGTCGCCAAGCTGGTCCGGTGCGTTCTCGGCGATCTTGCGCAGGATGCGGCGCATGATCTTGCCCGAGCGGGTCTTCGGCAGGCCCGGCGCCCACTGCAGGTGGTCCGGCGTGGCGATCGGGCCGATCTCCTTGCGTACCCAGGCGACCAGTTCCTTCTGCAGCTCGTCGCTCGGAGCTTCTTCGGCCACCAGGGTGACGTAGGCGTAGATGCCCTGGCCCTTCACGTCGTGCGGGAAGCCGACCACGGCCGCTTCGGCCACCTTCGGGTGCGAGACCAGCGCGCTTTCCACTTCGGCGGTGCCGATGCGGTGGCCGGACACGTTGATCACATCGTCCACGCGGCCGGTGATCCAGTAGTAGCCGTCTTCGTCGCGGCGGCAACCGTCGCCGGTGAAGTAGCTGCCCGGGTAGGTGCGGAAATAGGTATCGATGAAACGCTGGTGGTCGCCGTACACCGTGCGCATCTGGCCCGGCCAGGAATCGCGGATGATCAGGTTGCCCTCGGTCGGGCCGTCCTGGATCTCGCCATCGGCGTTGACCAGCGCCGGCTGCACGCCGAAGAAGGGCAGGGTGGCCGAGCCGGGCTTGAGGTCCATCGCGCCGGCCAGCGGCGAGATCAGGATGCCGCCGGTTTCGGTCTGCCACCAGGTATCGACGATCGGGCAGCGGCTGTCGCCGACCACCTCGTAGTACCAGCGCCAGGCTTCCGGATTGATCGGTTCGCCGACGCTGCCGAGCAGGCGCAGCGACGCGCGCGAGGTCTTCTTCACCGGCTCTTCGCCTTCGCGCATCAGTGCGCGGATGGCGGTCGGGGCGGTGTAGAAGATGCTCACCTTGTGCTTGTCGATGACGTTCCAGAAGCGCGAGGTGTCGGGGTAGTTCGGCACGCCTTCGAACATCAGCGAGGTCGCGCCGTTGGCCAGCGGGCCGTACACGATGTAGCTGTGGCCGGTGACCCAGCCGACGTCGGCGGTGCACCAGTAGATGTCGTCCTCGCGCAGGTCGAACACCGCTTCATGGGTGTACGCCGCGTACAGCAGGTAGCCGCCGGTGGTGTGCAGCACGCCCTTCGGCTTGCCGGTGGAACCGGAGGTGTAGAGGATGAACAGCGGGTCTTCCGCGTTCATGCGTTCCGGCTCGCAGGTGGCCGGCTGGCTGTCCACCACATCGTGGAACCAGCGGTCGCGCGGCGCCTGCATGTCGACCGCGCCGCCGGTGTGACGCACCACCAGCACGGTTTCCACGGTATTGGTGCCGGGCAGCTTCAGCGCAGCATCGACGTTGGCCTTCAGCGGAATCCTGCGGCCACCGCGCAGGCCCTCGTCGGCGGTGATGATCAGCTTGCTCTGGCAGTCGCTGACGCGGTCGGCGATCGAGTTCGGTGCGAAGCCACCGAACACCACCGAGTGGATCGCACCGATGCGTGCGCAGGCCAGCATGGCCACGGCGGCGTCGACGATCATCGGCAGGTAGATGGTGACCCGATCGCCCTTCTTGACCCCGAGGTTGCGCAGCGCGTTGCCGAGGCGGCAGGTGCGCTCGTACAGCTCGCGATAGGTCACGTGCTGCGCCGGTGCGTCCGGGCCGTCCGGCTCGAACAGCAGGGCGGTCTTGTCGCCACGCTTCTCCAGCTGGCGGTCCAGGCAGTTCACGCTGGCATTGAGCTCGCCATCTTCGAACCACTTGATGTGGAAATCGGACAGGTCGTAGCTGACGTTCTTGATCTTCGTCGGCTTGCGCATCCACTCCAGGCGCTCGGCGGCCTTGCCCCAGAAACCATCCGGGTCGGTCACCGACGCCTGGTACTGCTGTTCGTACGACGTCTTGTCGATGCGTGCCTTGGCGGCGAACTGCGGATCGACGGGGTAGATATCAGCCATGGCACCCTCACTTGCACGTTGACTTTGTATGTGCGGTCGCAGCATCGCAGCGACCGATCCCCTTCAGTTTGCCCCATCCACCCCCGGCCGCGTCACCACTCTGGTTAGACCATGGTCGAAAGTGAGCGCCCAGCAGGGCCGGGTTCGACCAATGGCGAATAGCCGCTATACATAATCGCCCCGCAGTCTCGGCTCGACCGTGCCCCACGCGCGGCATCACCTTGCCACTTGGGAGAGAGGGCAACATGAGCCACCGTACGTTGAAAGCCGTGCGCAAACCTTTGGCGGCCTGCCTGTTGGTCGCCCTGGTCGCACCGGGCATGGCGTTCGCTGAGACCGCCAAAGAGAAAGCGCTGGAAGCACGCGTTGCCGAACTGGAACGCCAGGTCCAGCTGCTGCTGTCTTCGCAGCAACAGCAACAGACCCAGATCAGCCAGACCCAGCAGGCGGTGACCGAAGTCCGCACGGTGCAGGCCGAGCAGAAGCCGGTCGCCTCGGTGCCGGCGGGCAAGCAGCCGATCCAGGTCACCACCATCACCCCGGGCGCCGCGCCGGGCACCACGGTCAAGATCGGCGGCTTCATCAAGGCCGATTTCCTCGCCACCCAGACCAGCGATGGTCAGCTGGCCGACGACGCCACCGGCCGCTCGCTGTACCTGCCGGGCCAGACCCCGGTGGAAGGCGCCGGCGGCAGCGGCAAGCGTTCGGGTACCGACTTCAATGCCCACGCCAAGTTCTCGCGCTTCAACCTGGGCATCGACAACGTGAGCGAATCGGGCAACAAGGCCGGTGCGTTCTTCGAGATGGACTTCTTCGGCAACTCGCTGGGCAACCAGACCGCGACCAATACCTACGGTGTGACCCTGCGCCACGCCTACATGTACTGGAACAACTGGATGGCCGGCCAGACCTGGTCCAACTTCATGGATGCGGCCGCACTGCCGGAAGCGGTCGACTTCGTCGGCCCCACCGACGGCGTGATCTTCGTGCGCCAGGCCCAGGTGCGCTACACCCAGGGTGGCTTCAGCGTCGCGCTGGAAAACCCGGAAACCACCACGCTCACCGGTACCCGCAACCCGGTTACCGGCGCCTGGACCAACGCCAGCGCCAACTCCGATCGCGGCAGCCTGCCTGATCTGACGATGCGTTACGGCTGGAAGGGCAACTGGGGCACCTTCGGCGTCGGCGGCATCGTCCGTCAGCTGAAGGTCGACAACCAGGCCACCGGCGCCAAGGCCGACAAGGTGGCCGGCGGCCTGACCCTGGGCGGCAAGTGGGTGATGGGCGACAGCGATTCGCTGCACTACCAGCTGACCGGCGGCGAAGGCATCGCCCGCTACATCGGCCTGGGCATCACCGCCGATAGTGCCTACGACGTGGCCCGCGACGAGCTCAACCCGACCGGCGTGCTGGCCGGCTACGTGGGCTGGCGGCATGCGTTCTCGCCGAAGCTGCGCACCAACCTGATCTACGCGCGCAGCGACTACGACAACGACAGCATCCTCGGCCCGCTGGTGACCAAGAGCGTGCAGAGCATCCGCGGCAACATCTTCTATTCGCCGCTGCCCAAGGTCGATATCGGCGCCGAGCTGATGTACGGCCGTCGCGAAGTGGAGAACGGCAACAAGGGTGACATCACCCGGTTGCAGTTCACCACGAAGTACAGCTTCTAAGAGCGTGCCGGCCAGCGGCCGGCACCTACCGAATTGTGTGCCGACCAACGGTCGGCACCCACCGACCCAGGTCGGCATCTACAGAGGGAAAACGTCCCATGTCCAGCACTGCATCCAGCCCGCACAATGCGGCGGGCACCCTGACCAAGGGCCACAAGAAGGTCATCTTCGCCTCGAGCCTCGGTACGGTCTTCGAGTGGTATGACTTCTTCCTGTACGGCTCACTCGCCGCCATCATCGCCAAGCAGTTCTTCAGTGGCGTCAATGAAACCACGGGCATGATCTTCGCCCTGCTGGCGTTCGCTGCCGGCTTCTTCGTGCGTCCGTTCGGTGCGGCCTTCTTCGGCAGCCTCGGCGACCGCATCGGCCGCAAGTACACCTTCCTGGTCACCATCCTGATCATGGGCATCTCGACCTTCCTGGTCGGTGTGTTGCCCAACTACGCCTCGATCGGTTTCGCCGCACCGGTGATCCTGATCATCCTGCGCCTGGCCCAGGGCCTGGCGATGGGCGGCGAGTACGGCGGTGCCGCCACCTACGTGGCCGAGCATGCGCCGGACGACAAGCGCGGCCTGTACACCAGCTTCATCCAGTGCACCGCCACGCTCGGCCTGTTCATGTCGCTGCTGATCATCCTGGCCTGCCGCTACTTCCTCGGCAACGAAGCCTTCGAAGCCTGGGGCTGGCGTATTCCGTTCCTGGTCTCGATCCTGCTGCTGGGCGTGTCCGTGTGGATCCGCCTGCAGCTGAGCGAATCGCCGCTGTTCCAGCAGATGAAGTCCGAGGGCAAGGGTTCCAAGACCCCGTTCCGTGACAGCCTGAAGGGCGGCAACCTGAAGCTGATGCTGCTGGTCCTGCTCGGCGCTGCGGCTGGCCAGGCGGTGGTCTGGTACGGCGGTCAGTTCTACGCGCTGTTCTTCCTCAGCAGCATGCTGAAGGTCGATGCCACCACCTCCTACCTGCTGATCGCGGCCGCGCTGGCACTGGGCGTGCCGTTCTTCATCTTCTTCGGCTGGCTGTCCGACCGTATCGGCCGCAAGAAGATCATCCTCGCGGGCTGCCTGCTGGCCGCCGTCACCTACATCCCGATCTTCAAGGGCCTGACCCACTTCGCCAACCCGGCCATCGAAGAAGCCCGCAGCAGCTCGCCGGCCCTGGTCGTGGCCGATCCGGCCACCTGCTCGTTCCAGTTCGATCCGGTCGGCCTGCGCAAGTTCACCAGCTCCTGCGACGTGGCTACCGCCGCGCTGACCAAGGCCGGTGTGCCGTACGACGTGCAGCCCGCCGCCGCCGGTTCGCTGGCGATGGTGAACGTGGGCAGCGCCAGCGTCACCTCGTATGAGGCCGCCGGCCTGACCAAGGAAGACGGCAAGGCCAAGGCCGATGCGTTCGGTGCGGAACTGAAGACCGCCCTGACTACCGCCGGCTACCCGGCCAAGGCCGATGGCGCACGCATCAACATCGCCGGCACGATCTTCATGCTGTGGCTGCTGGTGCTGTACGTGACCATGGTCTACGGCCCGATCGCCGCCTACCTGGTCGAACTGTTCCCGACCCGCATCCGCTACACCTCGATGTCGCTGCCGTACCACATCGGCAACGGCTGGTTCGGTGGCTTCCTGCCGGCGATCTCGTTCGCGCTGGTGGCCGGTACCGGCAACCTGTACTACGGCCTGTGGTACCCGATCATCATCGCGCTGATGTCGGTGGTGATCGGCGGCTTGTTCCTGCGCGAGACCAAGGACGTGGATATCACCAAGTAATCGGCGTGCCGACCAACGGTCGGCACCCACCGGGTTTCAGGGGCCGCGGTGCAGACCGCGGCCCTCTTTTTGGTAGTGTCGGCCGCTGGCCGGCAAATGCACGATGTCTGCCGGAGATCCATGGGGCTGCCGGCCAGCGGCCGGCACTACCCTTGCGTTGCACAGCACGCCGTATAGTCGGCCCATGACCATCACCACGCCGACCGAGCTCCCCGCCATCCTGCACACCCTGCGCAGCGCGTGGCAGTCGCAGCGCCCGTCGCTGGACCAGCGCGAGAATGACCTGCGCCGCCTGCGCGAGGCGCTGAAGCTGCGCCTGGACGAAATGGCCCAGGCCATCGCCGAGGACTTCGGCCACCGCGCCCACACCGAATCGAAGCTGGCCGATGGCATGAGCGTGCTGTCGGCCATCGACCACCTGCGCCGCCACCTGCGGCACTGGTCGAAGCCGCAGCGGGTGGGCGCTGGCTGGCGACTCTGGCCGGCGCGCGCGCAGTTGCGGCAGACGCCGCTGGGCGTGGTCGGGGTGATCTCGCCCTGGAACTACCCGGTTACGCTGGCACTGGTGCCGCTGGCCACCGCCATCGCCGCCGGCAACCACGTGTTGCTCAAGCCTTCGGAACACACGCCGCGCACCAGTGCATTCCTGGTCGATCTGCTGGCCAGCGTGTTCCCGCCCGATCGCGTGGCGGTGGTGCAGGGTGGGGCGGATGTGGCGGCGGCGGTGTCCTCGCTGCCGCTGGACCATCTTCTGTTCACCGGCTCGACGGCGGTTGGCCGCAAGGTGATGGCTGCCGCCGCCGAGCATCTGGTGCCGGTCACGCTGGAACTGGGCGGCAAGTCGCCGGCCATCGTCTGCCGCGATTTCCCGCTGGACAAATCCGCTGCGCGGCTGGCTACCGGCAAGTGGTTCAACGCCGGGCAGACCTGCATCGCGCCGGATTACGTGCTGATCGATACCGTGCGTCAGCGTGAGTTCGTGCAGGCGCTGCAGCAGCAGGTACGCGAGCGCTACGGCGATTTCAGCAGCGCCGACGACTACACGCGCATCATCAACGAAAGCCAGTACCGGCGCCTGCAGGGCTATCTGGCGCAGGCGCGCGAACGCGGCGTGCCGGTAATTCCGTTGGCGCAGGTGGATGATGCGCGCGCCGACCGCGAGCGTCTGCTGGTGCCCACCGTGGTGCTGGACCCGCCGGACGACCTGGACCTGATGCGCGAGGAGATCTTCGGGCCGATCCTGCCGGTGCGGGCGTACCCGGATCTGGATGCGGCGCTGGCCGACGTGCTGTCCCGCGACCGGCCGCTGGCGCTGTATCCCTTCAGCCATGACCGGGCCACGGTGGAGCGCATCCTCGGCCAGGTGGTGGCCGGTGGGGTGACGGTCAATGACACGCTGCTGCATTTCGCTGCCGATGGCCTGCCGTTCGGCGGGGTGGGGGCCAGCGGCATGGGCGCGTACCACGGCCGGGCCGGGTTTGATGCGATGAGCAAGCGGCTGCCGGTGCTGTGGCAGTCGCGCTGGGCAGCCAGCGACCGGCTGCGGCCGCCGTATTCGAAGATTGCGGGGTTGTTGAAGCTGCTGCTTCGGTAGTGCCGGCCGCTGGCCGGCAACTGCAGGGTCTTGCCGACGGTTCATGGGGTTGTAGGCCGGCGTGTGCCTGCAAGGTAGGTGCCAACCCGCGCGGCCCCTTCCGGTGGGTGCCAACCTGGGTTGGCACGCGTGAACCCCATGCGCCAACCAAGGTTGGCGTCTACCAAACCTGGGCCGGGTAGAATGCCCCCATGAAGATCGCCTCGTGGAACGTCAATTCGCTCAATGTCCGCCTGCCGCACCTGGAGCAGTGGCTCAAGGACTTCGGCCCGGACATCGTCGGTATCCAGGAAACCAAGCTGGAGGACCACAAGTTCCCCGATTCGGCGCTGATCGCCGCGGGCTACCGCAGCGTGTTCGCCGGCCAGAAGACCTACAACGGCGTGGCGCTGCTGTCGCGTGAGCCGGCGCAGGACGTGCAGATCGGTATTCCCGGCTTCGAGGACGAGCAGAAGCGCGTCATCGCCGGTACCTTCGGCGACCTGCGGGTGATCAACCTGTACGTGGTCAACGGCCAGGACATCGGCACCGACAAGTACGACTACAAACTGCGCTGGTTGGAGGCGGTGCATGCGTGGATCGCCGAAGAACTGCAGCGGCACCCGAAGCTGATCGTGATGGGCGACTTCAACATCGCCCCGGACGCGCGCGATGTGCACGACCCGGAGGTGTGGAACGAAAACCACATCCTGACCTCCACCTCCGAGCGCGGCGCACTCAACAAGCTGCTGCAGCTGGGCCTGCACGATGGCTTCCGCCTGCACAACGACGAGGCCGGTGTGTTCAGCTGGTGGGATTACCGTGCCGCGGGCTTCCGCCGCAACCTGGGCCTGCGCATCGACCTGACCCTGGTTTCCGACGCGCTGAAGGGCAGTGCGGTGGCCTCGGGCATCGACCGTGAGCCGCGTACCTGGGAGCGCCCGAGCGACCATGCGCCGGCGTGGGTGCAGTTGGGTTGAACGAACTGGGCCCGACGATTGCCGGGCCCGTTCTGAAACGTCTGCCGGCCAGCGGCCGGCACTACCCTCAGATCACCGTATGCTCTTGCGGGTGAACAGGTTGACGATTGCCAGCAGGATCACCGCACCGATCAGCGAGAACAGGAAGGTGCGGATGGTGATCGCTTCGTTGATGCCGCCGCCGAACAGCCAGCCGGAAATCAGCGCGCCGACGATGCCGACCACGATGTTGAGGATGATGCCCTGCTGGGCATCGCGCTTCATGATGATGCTGGCCAGCCAGCCTACGATGCCGCCGACGATCAGCCAGATGATGATGCCCATGATCGAACCTCCGGTGGGGAACTGTGACCAGTTGACGCGCACGGCCGTGAACCCGTCGTGGAATTGCGTGATGGGCGCGTGCGGATGAGCCTGCCAGCCACCCTCGACGGCCCGTGGCGCTTCGGTCCGGTGACGGTCTGGCGGCGCCCGCACGTGCCGGGCCACCGCGGCGAACCGCAGGCGCGGCAGGTGCTGGCGCAGGCGCTGGGCGCCGACCCGGACACGCTGCCGCTGGTCCGCGATGACAAGGGCCGGCCGGAGCTGAGCGGCGCGTTGGCCCACTACGGCACCGGCTGGAGCCACAGCGGCGAGGTGCTGCTGGTGGCGCTGGGCGAGGGCGTGCGGTTGGGCGTCGACCTGGAACTGCTGCGCCCGCGGCCGCGTCTTCTGGAAATCGTGCAGCGCTTCTTCCACCCCGAGGAAGTGGCCTGGCTGGAAAGCCTGGACGAGGCCGGGCGCGAGCACTGGTTCTTCCGCGTGTGGTGCGTCAAGGAGGCCATCCTGAAGGCGCACGGGCAGGGCATCTCGTTCGGCCTGCACCGCCTGCAGTTGGCACCGGGGGCCGATGGCGCCCTGCACCTGCGCTGGTGCGACCCGGAACTGGGCGAGGCCGCGCGCTGGCACCTGCACGAATGGCAGGCCACCGGCCAGTTCCGTGCGGCATTGGCCTGGTATCCACACTGAAGCGGGGAATCAGCGCGCAAAACCGGCGATAATGGCGGCATGAGCGAACACCCACTTCCCGCCAGCGTGGCTGCCACGCTGGAACAGGGCCTGGCCAGCATGGGCCTGGACGCCGCGCTGGCGCCGCCGCTGCTGCGTTACCTGGCCCTGCTGCACCGCTGGAACGGCACCTACAACCTCACCGCCATCCGCGATCCGCAGGAGATGGTCACCCGCCACCTGCTCGATTCACTGGCGATGCAGCCGTTCGTGGCCGATGGCAGCCTGGCCGACCTCGGCACCGGTCCCGGCTTGCCCGGCATCCCGCTGGCGATCGCCTGCCCGGGCCTGCAGGTCACCCTGGTGGAGAGCAACGGCAAGAAGGCGCGCTTCATGCGCGAGGCCGTGCGCCAGCTCGGTCTGGGCAATGCCCGCGTGGCCGAATCGCGCGCCGAGGCGCTGGACGAAGCTGGCCACTACGACCAGCTGACCGCGCGTGCGATGGACACCCTGGCCGGCATCGTCCGCGTCGGTGGCCATCTGTTGCGCCCCGGCGGCGTGCTGTTGGCCATGAAGGGCGTCTACCCGCATGAAGAGATCGCGGAGCTGCCGGCTGGCTGGCAGGTGCGCGAGGTGACCCCGTTGAGCGTGCCCGGCCTGGCCGGCGAACGCCACCTGGTCACTGTTACAGGTCCCTGATTCCCGTCGCCAGCCCCTTGTGGAACAAGAGGTTGGCGATCCACGATTTCCGCAAGGGCCCGGTTGTACGCATAATGACCGGTCCCAGCACACGTCGACGAGGCACACCCGCATGGCCCGCATCATCGCCATCGCCAACCAGAAGGGTGGCGTCGGCAAGACCACGACCGCCGTCAACCTGGCCGCTTCCCTGGCCAACGCACCCAAGCGCGTGCTGTTGGTCGACCTGGATTCGCAGGGCAACGCGACCATGGGCAGTGGCGTGGACAAGCGCGAGCTGGTCTCCTCCACCTACGATCTGCTGCTGGGCGAGTCCAGCGCCGCCGATGTGCGCGTGCAGACGGCCGAAGGCTACGACCTGCTGCCGGGCAACATCGACCTGACCGCGGCCGAGATCCAGCTGATGGCGCAGAGCGAGCGCGAGCAGCGCCTGAAGCGCGCGCTGGCACCGATCCGCGACGAGTACGACTACATCCTGATCGACTGCCCGCCAGCGCTGTCGCTGCTGACGCTCAACGCGCTGGCCGCCGCCGATTCGGTGATCGTACCGATGCAGTGCGAGTACTACGCACTGGAAGGCCTGAGCGCGCTGGTGGAAACCATCGAAGCGCTGCGTGCCAACCTCAACCCGGCGCTGGAGATCGAAGGCGTGCTGCGCACCATGTTCGACGTGCGCAACAACCTGGCCAACGCGGTCTCGGCCGAGCTCACCGAGCACTTCGGCGACCGCGTGTTCCGCACCATCGTGCCGCGCAACGTGCGCCTGGCCGAGGCGCCCAGCCATGGCCAGAGCATCGTCGGCTACGACCGCGCCTCGCGCGGTGGCGTGGCCTACCTGGGCCTGGCCGGCGAGATCATCCGCCGCAACAACGAACGCAACAAGGCCGCCAAGGCCGTGGAGACCGTCTGATGACCAGCAGCAAGCCGGCAGCCAAGAAGCGAGGCCTCGGCCGTGGCCTGGATGCCCTGCTCGGTCCCAAGGGGGCGGTCAGCCAGGTGCAGGCCACCACTGCGGTGATCGAGCCGCTGCCGGGTGAGGTGCTGCGCAAGCTGGCCGTCGGCCAGCTGCAGCCGGGCAAGTACCAGCCGCGCCGCGAGATGGACGAGGGCAAGCTCTCCGAGCTGGCTGATTCGATCAAGTCGCAGGGCGTGATCCAGCCGATCCTGGTGCGCCAGCTGCCGGCGGGCAACTACGAGATCGTCGCCGGTGAACGCCGCTGGCGCGCCTCGCAGCTGGCCGGCCTGGACGAAGTGCCGGTGGTGGTGCGCGAGCTGGAAGACCGCACCGTCATCGCGATGGCGCTGATCGAGAACATCCAGCGCGAAGACCTCAACCCGCTGGAAGAAGCCGAAGCGCTGCAGCGCCTGATCAGCGAATTCACCCTGACCCATGCCGAGGCTGCCGAGGCCGTCGGCCGCTCGCGTGCGGCGGTGTCCAACCTGCTGCGCCTGCTGGAGCTGCCGGTGGCAATCCGCCTGCTGCTGGAAACCCGCCGCCTGGAAATGGGCCATGCCCGTGCGCTGCTGACCCTTGCCCCCGAGCTGGCCGGCAAGCTGGCGCAGGAAGCGGCCGATGAAGGCTGGTCGGTGCGCGAGGTCGAGCGCCGTGCGCAGGCCTTCGCCGCCGGCAAGGTGCCGAGCAACCGCCCGGTCGCCACACCGAAAGTGCAGCAGGCCGACATCGCCTCGCTGGAAACCGAACTGTCCGAAACGCTGGGTGCCAAGGTGGCGATCAGCCACGGCCGGGGCGGCAAGGGCAAGCTGATCATCCATTACACCGACCTGGATACCCTGGACGGCGTGCTGGAAAAACTGCGTACGCGCCAGGGCTGAGCCCGGCGCAGCGCCAGGGGATGCGGCCTGTTCCTGCCGTGTCCCGCGAATGACAGGGAACGTACCGCCGCGCGCGCCGTGGGATGTACTGCCTTCCGGCCCGTGGCCTCATCCAGGGAGCAGGACATGAGCAACGAATACGAGTACGAGGACGTCAGCCCGGACGGTACCCAGATACTGAGGCACCGGCGCGAAAAGGACTTTGTGCTCGCCATCGGCGAAGAGCAGCACATCGAAGCGATCAGCGGCCATATCGAGCGCCATCTCGGACCGATCGCCACGGTCCTGCACGAACTCATTTCCGACCTGGTGCACATTGATGTGCACGTGGTGCCGGCCAATGACCACTGCCCGTACCTGCGCCTGGTCACCTCCGGCATGAGCGACCTGCCGATGACCGTGCCCGCCGACGTGGACGCGGATGTGCCGCGCTACATGGAGCTGATGGTGACCCTGCCGGCCGACTGGCCGATGTCCCAGGACGCCTTCGAGGACGAGCGCAATTACTGGCCGGTGCGCCTGCTGAAGGGCATGGCGCGGTTGCCGCATGAGTACGACACCTGGCTGGGCTTCGGCCACACCATTCCCAACGGCCATCCCAGCGAGCCTTATGCGCCCGGAGCAGGCTTCGACGGTGCCATCGTGCTGATGCCGGTGACTGCTCCGGAGGACTTCGCCACGCTGGAGCTGGAGGATGGCAGGACCATCAGCTTCATGAGCCTGGTTCCGCTGTATCCGGAAGAGATGGACCTGAAGCTGAAGAAGGGCGCCGACGCCCTGCTCGACCGCTTCGATGCGAAGCAGATCAACGATGTGATCGAGCCGGGCCGGGTCAACGTCGCCAGGAAGCGTTTCGGTTTGTTCTGAGACCGGTAACATCAGGGGCCTGAATTTCTGCTTCCGGGCCCCTGCCATGACCATCCTGCTTACCGGCGCTGCCGGCTTCATCGGTGCCTACACCGCCCGCGCGCTGCTGGAGGCGGGCCAGCCGGTGGTCGGCCTGGACAACTTCAACGACTACTACGACCCGCAGATCAAGCGCGACCGCGTGGCCGCGCTGTGCCCGACGCTGGACCTGCGCACCCTGGACCTGACCGACCAACAGGGCCTGGCTGCGCTGTTCGACGAGGTGAAGCCGACCGCGGTGATCCATCTGGCTGCACAGGCGGGCGTGCGCTATTCGCTGGAGAATCCGCAGGCCTACGTCGACAGCAATCTGATCGGCTTCGTCAACATGCTCGAGCTGTGCCGCCACCGTGGCGTGCAGCACCTGGTGTATGCGTCGAGCAGCTCGGTCTACGGTGATTCGGCCACGCCGCCGTTCTCCGAGGACCAGCGCGTGGACCAGCCGCGCTCGCTGTATGCGGCCACCAAGGCGGCCAACGAGCTGATGGCCTACACCTACGCGCAGCTGTACGGCCTGCATGCCACCGGCCTGCGCTTCTTCACGGTGTATGGCCCGTGGGGCCGGCCGGACATGGCACCGTTGCTGTTCTCGCGCGCGGTGCTGGCCGGGCGGCCGATCGACGTGTTCAACGAAGGCCGCATGCAGCGCGACTTCACACATGTCTCCGACATCGTGTCCGGTATTCTCGGCGCGCTCGCGCATCCGGCCGATGGTCCGGTACCGCACCGGGTGTTCAACCTCGGCAACCATACGCCGGTCGAGCTGGAGCGCTTCATCAGCGTGATCGAGCAGGCCGCCGGTCGCCCCGCGCAGAAGGTCTACAAGCCGATGCAGCCGGGCGACATGGTGCGCACGATGGCCGATACCCGGCGCGCCCATGACGCATTCGGCTTCGACGCGGTGACCCCGATCGAAGCAGGGTTGCCCCCCGTCGTGCAGTGGTGCCGCGAGTATTTTGGCGACCGCGCCTGAGGAGGGATCCTCACACAGCCGGATTCATCTTCGGATAACCTCGGCTTCGGAGAATGCGCGGTCTTTGTCCCCCTTTGGCCGAGTGCCTTATGAGCCAACCCGAGCTTTCCGTTGTCGTCCCGGTGTTCAACGAACGCGACAATGTCGCCCCGCTGGTTGCCGAAATCACCGCCGCACTGCGTGGACGGCTTCCGTTCGAGATCGTCTACATCGACGACCACTCGCGCGATGACACCCTGGCGGTGCTGCAGGGCCTGAAGGCGACCACCCCGGAACTGCGGGTGCTGCACCATGTGAATCAGAGCGGGCAGAGCACCGCCGTGCGCACCGGCGTCAAGCACGCACGTGCGCCGTGGATCGCGACCCTGGATGGCGACGGGCAGAATGATCCGGCCGACATTCCCAAGCTGCTGGCGGCGCGCGATGCCGCCGAGGCACAGGTGAAGCTGTTCGCCGGCTGGCGCGTCAACCGCCAGGACAGTGGCAGCAAGCGCTGGGCCAGCAAGTGGGCCAACGCCATCCGTGCACGCATGCTGCGCGACGATACGCCCGATACCGGCTGCGGCATCAAGCTGTTCGAGCGCAGCGCGTTCCTCGACCTGCCGTATTTCGACCACATGCACCGCTACCTGCCGGCGCTGATGCAGCGCGCCGGCTGGAAGACCACCAGCGTGCCGGTCAACCACCGCCACCGTACCGCCGGCGTTTCCAAGTACAACAACTTCGGCCGCGCCCTGGTCGGCATCCGTGACCTGCGTGGCGTGGCCTGGCTGATCACCCGCAGCAAGCGCACCGCGGTGGAGGAGCGTTGATGGATCTGGAGCTGCACTGGCTCGACCAGCCGCTGACCTGGCTGTACTGGACCGGCCTGCATGTGACCGGCTGGAAGCTGATCGGCTATACCGGCGCGCTGATGTTCGGGGGCCGCTGGCTGGTCCAGTTCATCGCCTCCAAGCGTGCGGGCAAGCCGGTGATCCCACGCCTGTTCTGGTACATGAGCGTGGTCGGCAGCCTGATGACACTGAGCTACTTCCTGTTCTCGGCCAAGCAGGACTCGGTGGGCGTGCTGCAGAACCTGTTCCCGGCGTTCACCGCGCTGTACAGCCTGCAGCTGGACATCAAGCACCGGGGCTGGAAGCGGGACAAGGCCAGCCACTAGGTCTTCGGGGCCTCATCCGGTAGCTGCCGACCTTGGTCGGCAGATATGTATCCGGGCCCGGCCCATCCACGCATGGCGTGGATCTACTGCTTGCCTGGCTACCGTGCCTGGTAGCTGCCAACCTTGGTTGGCACACGGGGAAATCCAGCGCCAACCAAGGTTGGCCGCTACCGGGGCCCCGGCCTGCTGCGCAGGCAGGACCTTCGTCCCATGCCACGGGCCGTGGGCGGTGCCATCATCGGGGTCTGCCTTCCCGGGAACCTGTGCTCGTGAAAACCCGTCTTGCCGTTGCCCTGCTGATCGCCCTGTCCGCCCCTGCCGTAGCCCTGGCCGCGCCGCCCGCCGCCGCCCCACCGGCCAGCGTGGCCACCGAATCGCCCGCCGATGCCGCCTTCCGTGCGGTGTACGAGAAGGAATGGAAGTGGCGCCAGGAGGGCGGCGGCGAGGCCAGCGAGGACGAGGACGCGCCAGCCAACGCCACCCGCATGCCCGACGTCGGCCCGGCCGCGCAGCAGGCGCGCCTGAAGGTATGGGATGAAACCCTGGCTGCGCTGAAGAAGATCGACCCGAAGACCCTGTCGCCCGACAACCAGATCAACTACGCGATCTACCGCGATCAGGTGTTCAACCTGGCCGAAGAAGTGCGCCTGCGTGGCTACGAGATGCCGTTCAACGCCGACTCCTCGTTCTGGTCCAACCTGTCCTTCATGGCCCGGCGCGAGATGAAGACCGTGCAGGACTACCAGAGCTACATCGCACGCCTGAACGATGTACCGCGTTACTTCGGCCAGCAGACCGAAAACATGCGCGCCGGCCTGAAGCGAGGTTTCAGCGTGCCGCGCGCGGTGCTCGATGGCCGCGAAGTGTCCATCGCCACCGTCGCCGAGCTGATGGATCCCACCGAGTCGCCGCTGTACGCGCCGTTCAAGAAGCTGCCCAACAGCATCCCGGCCGCCGAGCACGCCAGGCTGCAGGCGCAGGCGCGGGAAGCGATCAGTGGCAAGGTGGTGCCGGCGTTCCAGCAGCTGCGCACCTTCTTCGTCAGCGAGTACGTGCCGCAGGCGCGTACCACGCTGGCCGCCGAAGCGATGCCGGGCGGCAAGGCGTACTACAAGCAGCAGATCCACGAATACACCACGCTGGACCTGTCGCCGGACGAGATCCATCGCATCGGTCTGGATGAAGTCGCACGCATCCAGAAGGAAATGAACGACATCATCAAGCAGGTGAAGTTCAAGGGCAGCTTCGCCGAGTTCCTGACCTTCCTGCGTACCGATCCGCAGTTCTATGCCAAGACGCCGGAAGAGCTGCTGTCGCGCGCCGCATGGATCTCCAAGCGGGCCGATGGCCAGCTCGGCAAGTACATGACGTTGCCGCGCGCGCGCTTCACCATCGTGCCGGTGCCGCCGGACATCGCGCCGTTCTGGACCGCCGGCCGCGGTGGCATGGGCACCTACTGGCTCAACACCTACAACCTGCCGTCGCGCCCGCTGTACAACCTGCCGGCGCTGACCCTGCATGAATCCGATCCGGGCCACGCGCTGCAGGGTGCCATTGCCGCCGAGCAGAAGAACCTGCCCGAGTTCCGCCGCAACGCCTATATTTCCGCTTATGGCGAAGGCTGGGCGCTGTACTGCGAGAAGCTGGGCGTGGAAATGGGCATCTACGAAACCCCGTATGAGGATTTCGGCCGCCTGACCTACGAGATGTGGCGCGCCACGCGCCTGGTGATCGACACCGGCGTGCACAGCAAGGGCTGGAGCCGCGAGCAGGCCTTGGCCTACCTGCGTGACCACACCGCGCTGAGCGAGCATGAAGTGACCACCGAAGTGGACCGCTACATTTCCTGGCCGGGCCAGGCCCTGAGCTACAAGCTGGGGGAGATCGCCATCGTGCGCCTGCGTGCGCAGGCAGAGAAGGAGCTGGGCGACAAGTTCGACATCAAGGGCTTCCACGACACCCTGCTCAAGCAGGGCTCGGTGCCCCTGCCGGTGCTGGAACAGCAGATCCAGGCCTACATCGCCGAACGCAAGAAGGCCTGACCGTTGTGTGATCGGGTCAGAGCCCCGCCCGTCGGGCGGGGATCCGACCCGCATGGCATCACATCACCCCACCGCCCTCGGCTTGGCCACCCGTGCGGCGAAGGTCGGCAGCACCAGCAAGGTCAGCACGGTGGCGGTGATCAACCCGCCGATCACCACCGTAGCCAGCGGCTTCTGCACTTCCGCACCGGAACCGCTGGCGATCGCCATCGGAATGAAGCCGACGATCGCCACCAGCGCCGTGGTCAGCACCGCGCGGATGCGGCTCGACGCACCGTTGATCGCCGCCTGCAGCGGCAGGTCACCGGCATCCAGGCGCTCGCGGATCGCCTGCATCAGCACCAGGCCGTTCAAGGTGGCCACGCCGGAGACGGCGATGAAGCCGACCGCCGCCGACACCGAAAACGGCATGCCACGCAGCAGCAGCGCAAGAATGCCGCCGACCAGCGCCAACGGTACGCAGCTGAACACCAGAATGGCTTCCTTGCCGCTGCGCAGGGCCATGAACAGCAGGCTGCCGATCAGCAGGAACACCACCGGCACCACCGTTGCCAGCCGCTTTTCCGCGCGCTGCAGGTTCTCGAACTGGCCACCCCAGGTCAGATACGCACCCGGCGGCAGTGCCACGTCGGCCACCGCTGCCTGCGCTTCGCCGACGAAGCCGCCCAGATCCCGGCCACGCACGTTGGCCTGCACCACCACGCGGCGGCTGCCGTTGTTGCGGCTGATCTGGTTGGGCCCTTCGCTCACCGTGATGCGCGCCACCGACGACAGAGGAATCACCAGCCCCGATGGCGTGGCAATCGGCAACGACGCCAACTGGTCCGGATCATTGCGCGAGGCATCGTCCAGGCGCACCACCACGTTGAAGCGGCGATCACCTTCGAAGATCTTGCCGGCCGCCGTGCCACCAATGCCGGTGGACAGCGCATCACTCACGTCCGCGGCAGTCAGGCCGTACTGCGCCGCCGCCACGTGGTCGATGGCCACATTGAGCGTGGGCAGGCCGGAGATCTGTTCCACCCGCACGTCGGCCGCACCGTTCACCGCACGCAGCTTCAACGCCACCTGGTCGGCCACTTTCTGCAGCTGGCTGAAGTCATCGCCGAAGATCATTACCGCCAGGTCGGTACGCACGCCGGAAATCAGTTCGTTGAAGCGCAGCTCGATCGGCTGGCTGAATTCGAAGCTGTTGCCCAGCTGCTGCCCGGCCAGCTTTTCGAAGCGTGCTACCAGTGCATCCTTGCCCAGTTTCGGATCCGGCCAGTCCTTGCGTGGCTTGAGCACGATCACGCTGTCGGAGATGTTGGTCGGCATCGGGTCGATCGCCGCCTCTGCGGTACCGGTGCGCGAGAACACGGTTTCCACTTCCGGCTGTTTGGCAATCGCCTTTTCCAGTGCCAGCTGCATCGCCAGCGACTGCTCCAGAGACGTCGATGGCACGCGCAGGGCCTGCATCGCCACGTTGCCTTCGTCCAGCGTCGGCATGAACTCGCGGCCCAGCAGCGAGAACGAGCCGATGCCCACCACCACCATCATCACCGCACCGGCCAGCACCGTGCGCGGATGCGCCACGGCTTTGCGCACCACTGGTTCGATGCGCGCACGCAGCACGCGGATCAGCTTGGTTTCGTGCTCGCCATCGTCAGCATGTGTATCGCCGTCCTTCACCTTGGGCTCGCGCACCAGCAGTGCGGCCATCGCCGGCACGAAGGTGAAGGAGAATATGAAGGCACCGACCAGGGCCAGCATGAACGTGGCCGCCATCGGGTGGAACGTCTTGCCCTCCACGCCTTCCAGGGTAAGGATCGGCGCGAACACCAGCAGGATGATCAGCTGCCCGAAGGCCGCCGGGCGTGCCATTTTGCGCGCCGAATCAGCGGCCACGCGCAGGCGTTCCATCGCGGTCAATGCACGGCCCAGTTCGGCGCGGCGCTGGCCCAGCATCAGCAGCGTCGATTCGATCACGATCACCGCACCGTCCACCAGGATGCCGAAGTCCAGCGCACCCAGGCTCATCAGGTTGCCGCTGATGCCGAAGCGGTTCATGCCGATCACTGCAAACAGGAACGACAGCGGAATCACCAGCGCGGTGATCGTTGCTGCACGCAGGTTGCCCAGCAGCAGGAACAGCACCACCACCACCAGCAGCGCACCCTCGGTGAGGTTCTTGGCCACGGTCTTGATGGTCGAATTGACCAGCACGCTGCGGTCCAGCACCGGTGCTGCCACGATGTCGGCCGGCAGCGATTTGTTCACCTGTTCCAGGCGCGCCGCAGCTGCCTGCGCCACGGTGCGGCTGTTGCCGCCGGCGATCATCAGCGCGGTACCCAGCACGGCTTCATGGCCGTTGCGGCTGGCCGCACCCAGGCGCGGTGCGCGGCTCAGGTCGACGTCGGCCACATCGGCCACGCGTACCACCACGCCATTGCGGGTGGCTACCGGGGCCTGCGCCAGATCGTCGGTGGTCAGCGCCAGGCCATCGGCACGTACCACCAGGCCTTCGCCGGCACGCTGCACGAAGCCGGCACCGGCCTGCACGTTGGAACGCTGCAGGGCAGTGACCAGGTCGGCCAGGCCGAGGCCGTGCGCGGCCAGCTTGGCGCTGTCCGGATGCACGCCGTATTCCTTGACGTAGCCGCCGACCGTATCGACGCCGGCCAGCCCCGGGCTGGAACGCATCTGCGGCGCGATGATCCAGTCCTGCACGGTGCGCAGGTAGGTGGCACGTTCTTCCGGCGTGCGCAGCAGGTTGCCTTCCGGCGTGCGGTAGACCTCGCCGGCCTGCCAACCCGCTTCACCGGGCTTGGCCAGCTTGGCCGGATCGAACGCCGTGAAGTCCACCGTCCACATCAGCACCTCGCCGAGGCCGGTGGTGACCGGCGACAGCATCGGCGACGCGCCATCGGGCAGGTCTTCCGATGCCTCGCGCATGCGTTCGGCCACCTGCTGGCGGGCGAAGTAGATGTCGGTCGCATCGGTGAAGATCGCGGTGACCTGCGAGAAGCCATTGCGCGACAACGAACGCGTGGTGGTCAGGCCGGGAATGCCGGCCAGCGCGGTTTCCAGCGGGTAGGTCACCTGCCGTTCGATCTGCTCCGGCGTCAGCGCCGGTGCCACCGTGTTGATCTGCACCTGGCGGTTGGTGATGTCCGGCACCGCGTCGATCGGCAGCTTGCCCAGTTGGAACAGGCCCACGGCGGCGATCAGCGCCGCCATGAACACCACCAGCCAGCGGTGGCGCACCGCTGTTTCAATGATCAGCTTGAACATGGTCGCCTCCTCAGTGGCCGTGCTCGGCTTCGCCCTTGGCCAGTTCGGCCTTGAGCAGGAAGGCGTTGGCACCGACGATGCGCTCGTTGCCGGTCAGCCCACCGAGGATCTCGATACGGTCACCAGCACGACGGCCAGCCAGCACCGGCTGCGCCTTGAAGCCGCCTTCGACGGCGACGAACACCGCACTGCTGCCATCGACGTTCTGCACCGCATCGGCGGGCACGCTGAGCGAGCCATCCTGGCCTTCGGTGACGACCACCGCCGATACCGGCGAACCGGCGGGCGGCAGCGCGGCATCCACCGGCGTGGCACGGATCACCGCGACGCCGCCCTGCTGGCGGACATCGGCGGCCGACCCGGTGACGGTGGCGGTGAAGCTGCCACCCGGCACGCTCACTTCCAGCTTCATGCCCGGCGTGACCTGCGCGGCCAGCGCCGGCGGTGCGGTGAACACCAGCTCGTTCATCGTCGGGTCGGCGACGTCGGCCACCGCGCTGCCGGCGGCGACCACGCCACCCGGGGTGACCTGCACGTTGCCGACGATGCCGGCTACCGGGCTGGTGATGCGCACGCGACCGCTGCTGTCCGGCGAACCGTTGGCGGCGGCTTGGGCCTGCGCGGCGGCTGCCTGGGCCTGTGCCGCCAGCGAACGTGCGCGCGAGGTTTCCATTTCCTGGCGGGCGACCACGCCCTGGTCGACCAGCGCCTTGTCGCGGCCATAGGCCAGGCGCGCGGCTTCTGCTTCGGCCGAGGCGGCCAGCGCATTGGCGCGGAACACCGCGGCCTCGCCACTGACCACGATGGCCAGTGCCTGGTTCTGCTTCACCGCCGTGCCCGGCGCGACCAGCACGCGCTCGACGCGGCCGGTCACCGTGGAGGCAACCGAAGCGCGGGCGCCCACGGTGGGCTCGACCCTGCCGGACAGCCGGGTCGAGCCACCGCCACCGTGACCGATCGCGACCACTTCGATACCGGAGGCCTTGATCTGTTCCTGGGTCAGCTGCACCACGCCTTCATCGGCGTCGGCGGGGGCTTTCGCGGTTTCCGCCTTGGCCTCCTTGCTGTCGGCGGCATGGCCGTGGCCATCGTCGGTGCCGGCCTTGGCCGCAGCGGGGTCTTCATTGGCAGGCGTCTGCGCGTTGCCAGCGCAGCCGGCCAGCAGCATGGTCAGCAGCACGCCGCCGATCAGCGGGAAAGTACGGGAGAGAGTCATTTGGCCTCCACAAAAGGTGCGCGCCCCTCAAGGCGGGCAAGATCGATTTCCGCGCCGACGCGCGACAGGCGCGCATCGACGGCGGTGCCGCGGGCGGCGATGAGGGCGCTGCGCGTGCTGCGCAGTTCCAGCTGCGAGATGCGTCCGGCGTCGAAGCCAATGCGGGCCAGGCGATACGCCTCTTCGGCGGCGACCACGCTTTCATCGGCGGCGCGGGTACGGCTGCTGGCGGCCTTCAACCCGGCCACCGCAGAGAGGCGCTCGGCCTCGCTGTCGCGGCGCTGCTGGTCCAGGCGTGCCTCGGCCGCGCGCTGGTCGGCATTGGCGGCGCGGATGCCCCCGCGGTTGCGGTCGAACAGCGGGATGCTGAGGCTGACCCCGAGGTTGTAGGCACGCTCGCCGCCTTCGCGGAAGCGGGTCTGTGCGGCGGTGACACTGAGGTCGGGCAGGGCGCGCTTGCGCTCCACGTCGACCAGCTTGCCGGCCGCATCGGCTTCGGCTTCGGCGATGCGCACCGCCAGTGCCACGTCGGTGGCGCCACGCGGCAGCGGCGGGGCCCGGTCGAGCAGGCTGTCGTCAATCGACTGCACCGGCGCATCCAGCAGCGCGGCACCGGCCAGGCGGGCCAGCGCGGCATCGCGGAAGGCCTGTGCCTCATCCAGTGAAGCACTGGCGTTGGCCACTTCGCTCTGCGCCTGCACCGCACGCAGCTGCGGCTCGCGGCCCTGCTTGACCATCGCGTTGACGGCGTTGGCGTCATCGCGGGTGAGGGTCAGTGCTTCTTCGGCCAGGCTGTAGCGGCGCAGTGCGCTTTCCGCCTGTGCGTAGACCACCGCCAGCTGGCTGGCCACGTCGCTGCGGCTTTGGGCACCACGCAGGTTGGCGGCCTGTGCCTCGGCGCGGGCGGCACGGACACGCGCGCCACGCTGGCCCCAGACCTCCAGCGGCTGGGACAGGGTGAGCACGGTATCGGCCTTGCCCATGCCGCCATAGGAGCCGGTGCCCCAGGCGTTTTCGGCGGAGTAGGAGAGGGAAGGATTGGGCAACGCACGGGCCTGGTCGGCACGCGCATCGGCGGCCTCGGCCAGTGCCGTACCCACACGGGTACCGGGCAGCTGGTCCAGGCGTTCAAGCAGGGTGTCGTAGGAGGGGGCGGCTTGCGCCATCACCGATGCTGCCGGGGCCAGGCCCAGCAACACGGCGACGACCAGCCCGGCCGCGCGCGGCGACCGAGGTGTCAGGATCGACATAGGGGGATTCCGGTTGTGAGTGAAACGGGAGCCCGCGATTGCGGGACGCGCTCAACTCACGCCCGGGGGGGACGCGTCAATTCATCCTGGGCGACCGCATAGGTCGCAACGTCGCCGGCATTCATCCAGCGCGCCGGCAGCGGCGTACCGAAGGCGGCGAAATCGTTCGCCGGCAGGCTCAGCGTGGAGTGGTGGCAGTGGTTATGCGTGCAGGCACCCGTGTGCTTGCTGTCGCTGTCGCTGTCACCGCCTGCGTCGTCCGCGAGGGATTCGACATGGGCGCTGCTGGCATGCGGTTCCACCGCACACACCAGTGCGTCGGCCACCGGCACGACCACGAATGCCGCCATCAGCAGCATCATCAGGTACGTACGCAGTTGGCGGGTGATCCGGCGCATGGAGGGGAGGCTAGCAAGCGGTTTTCGCCGGATACAATATCAATGGCCACCTCGGGAATTCGTCGGAACCTCCCGTTCAGGTGGGCCGGGCACGCCAGCTCTGGCAGGTGCCGACCTCCTGCCCTGGTGGGTGTCGACCTTGGTCGACACGCTTTTCGACCTCCGACACATTGCCGGCCAGCGGCCGGCACTACCGGTCTGCAGGCAGCTTCGCGATCAACTTGATCTCGAACTGGAACCATACAGCCAGGTCACGCCGACTGCCCTGGTAGGTGTCGACCTTGGTCGACACGCTTTTCGACCTCCGACACATTGCCGGCCAGCGGCCGGCATTACCGGTCTGCAGGCAGCTTCGCGATCACCTTGATCTCGAACTGGAACCCATACAGCCAGGTCACGCCGACTGCCCTGGTAGGTGTCGACCTTGGTCGACACGCTTTTCGACCTCCGACACATTGCCGGCAAGCGGCCGGCACTACCCGTATCACGGCAGCTTCGCGATCACCTTGATCTCGAACTGGAATCCGTACAGCCAGGTCACGCCGATGCCGGTCAGGGTCGGGTGCGGTGCTTCGCCCCAGTACTCGGGCACGATCGCCCAGGCCTTCTCGAAGTTCTTCTCGGGGTCGACCAGGAACACGGTCACGTCGACCACGTCATCGAAGCTGCAGCCGGCGGCAGCCAGTACCGCATTGAGATTTTCGAAGGCGCGGCGCACCTGCGCTTCGAAGTCCGGCTCAGGCGAACCATCCTCGCGGCTGCCGACCTGGCCGGAGACGAACAGGAAGCCATTGGAACGGATCGCCGGCGAGTAGCGGTTGCGCTCGTACAGGGCCTGGCGGCCGGCGGGGAAAACGACATCACGCTGTGACATGGGGAAGATCCCGTGGGAGAGAACGCCATCCTCCGCGCCAGCGCTGTCTGGATAAACCGCAATAATCGGCCTAGATTGATTGTCAATTCCAAACAATAATGGCCAGCTATGGACCGTTTCGAGGCGATGCGGGCCTTTGCCCGGGTAGTGGAAACCGGCAGCTTCACCCGCGCCGCGCAGACCCTGCAGATCAGCCGCACCACGGCCACCCAGCTGGTGCAGCAGCTGGAGGCGCACCTGCGGCTGCGGTTGCTCAACCGCACCACGCGCCGGGTCAGCGTCACCGCCGATGGCGCGGCCTACTACCCGCGCATCGCCCGCCTGCTGGCTGAGCTGGAAGAGGTGGAGGGCGGACTGGGCGATGCCGCCACGCAGCCGCGTGGGCGACTGCGCGTGGATGTGCCGGGGCCCTACGCGCGGCTGCGGCTGGTACCGGCGCTGCCGGATTTCCAGGCGCGCTACCCGGAGATCCAGCTGGACATCGGCGTGAGTGACCGCGAGGTGGACGTCATCGCCGACAACGTCGATTGCGTGATCCGTGGTGGCACTCCAGCCGACCCGGCGCTGGTGGCGCGGCCGCTTGCTGCGCTGCCGATCGGCTTCCACGCCAGCCCGGGCTATGTGCAGCGCTTCGGCGTGCCGACCGACCCGCGCGCGCTGGAAGGGCCCGATCACCACATGGTCGGTTTCCTCAGCCCGCGCAGTGGCCGCGCCCGCGTGTTCACTGCACAGCGTGGCGATGAGCGCGTCGAGGTGCAGGGCCGCTATACGGTCAGCTTCGACGACGGCAACGCCTATCTGGCGGCTGCGTTGGCGGGGCTCGGCGTGGTGGCGCTGCCCAGCTACATGGCCGAACCGCACGTGGCGCGTGGTGAGCTGCTGCCGCTGCTGCGGGACTGGCAGCTGCCACCGATGCCGATGCATGTGATGTTCCCGCCCAACCGGCACATGAGCCAGCGGCTACGGGTGTTCATTGATTGGGTGGTGGAAGCGTTGGGGTGAGTGCATCGGTCGCGTGCGAAAATCCGGCTGCACGTACTGGAGAACGCACACTCTGATGAGCCGCATCGTCGCACTGGATACCGAAACCACCGGCATCTCCCACCGCCTGGGGCACCGGGTGATCGAAATCGGTGCCGTCGAACTGATCGATGGCCAGCTCACCGGCCGCCAGTTCCACACCTACCTGCAGCCGCAGCGCAAGGTGGACTGGGGCGCGCAGCGCGTGCACGGCATCAGCGACGCGATGCTGGTGGGCAAGCCACTGTTCTCCAGCAAGGCCGCCGAGCTGCTGGAGTTCCTGCGTGGCAGCGAGATGGTCGCGCACAACGCCACCTTCGACGTGGGTTTCCTGGACAACGAGCTGCGCCTGGCTGGCATCCCCGGCACGCTGGCCCAGCATTGCCGCATTACCTGCAGCCTGAAGCTGGCGCGCAGGCGCTGGCCAGGCCAGGGCAATAAACTGGACGATGTGTTGCAGCGCCTGCGCATTCCCAGCCAGCGCGGCCTGCACGGCGCGTTGAAGGATGCCCATCTACTGGCCCAGGTGATTCCGCATCTGCGCTGAGGCCTGGTCGCCGTTACATCGGCCGCAACCAGCGCTCGATCATTGCCACGCCACATGCCACCCCGTCCTCACTGCTCATCGCCACGCCCAAGGCCGCCGCGCGTGCGCGTGTTGCTTCGGTTGCAGCGAAGGTGATGGCTGCTGCCAGCGCTGCTGCATCCAGTCGCTTCGGTGACAACGGTGCCGGTGCTACGCCCAACCGATACAGGCGATCGGCCCAGAAGAACTGATCTGCGGCGAACGGCATCACCAGTGAAGGAATGCCGGCGCGGCAGGCCGAATGCGTGGTGCCGCTGCCACCGTGGTGGATGGCGAATGCGCAACGCGGGAACAGCGCTTCGTGTGGGGCCGGGCCCAGGACGAAGACAGAATCGGGCAAGCGCATCGCAGGCAGTCCCACCCAGCCGGGAAACAGCAGGACACGGCGCGGTGCCAACGCCTGCAGCAGGGCCGGGAACACGCGTTCGCGATCAAAGCCGGTCATGCTGCCGAAGCCCAGATAGACCGGCGGCGGTCCGGCGTCGAGGAAGGCCTGCAGATCGGCCGGCGGCGTCCAGGGCGCATCAGGAAACCGCCATTGGCCACAGACGATGTGGTCGGCCGGCCAGTCCGTCGGTGGCGGCAGCAGCTGCGGCGAGATGCCATAGAGCATCGGCAGGCCGGACCACAGCGAGCGGCGCGGCGATTGCCCCAGCTGCTTGCGGGCCTCGTTGATCGGCTGGCGGAACTGGCGCCAGATCAGGCCGTTGACCAGCCCATAGCTGGCCCGGTTCAACCAGCCCGGCGAGCGTCCCGGCGGCAGGAACGGGGAGCGGAAGGCACGCGTCGGGGTCAGTGGAATCATGCCGGTCCCGATCACCGGCAGACCCCGGCGTTCGCCCACACTCATGCCGACAAAGGCCGCCAGCCCACCCGTCAGAATCGCGTCGCAACCCTCGGCCGCCGCGTCCGCCTGCCGCATCCAGCCAGTGACATGCTGCAGCGCCATCCGTGCCAGTCCGCTACTGGCGGCGGCAACACCGTTGCCACGCGAGACCAGCGCGACCACTTCGTCATGGATGTCACCTTCCAGGGACGCATGGGGGACATTCAGCGCCTGCGCGCTGCCCAGCGTGCCGCCATCGGCCAGCAGTGTCACCTCGTGGCCTGCGCCAATCAGCCCATGGCAGAGCATGGCCAGCGGACGCGTATCGCCTTCGGTTCCGTAGGTCAGGGCCAGCAGCCGCATGGAAAGCTCCGCAGTGAACCGGGCCAGTATGCCGGTTGGTGGGCTCCCGGCCCTCCCGGTTCAGTCCCGGCCTGTGGGTAACTTGCGCAAGTGCTTGAACCCGTGCATAATGCGCGGCTCGCTGTGTCCGGTTTTCTACCGGGCGGCGCCTCCGGGAGCACGTCCCCGGCCGCCCAACGCCAGCGTAACCCTTTGATTCTCTTGACGTGTGGTGGGCAACCATCGAGGCCGCCGTCTCCCGGGCTACGGGCTGACACAACTTACTATCGAGGTGCGCAATGTCCCGCGTATGCCAGGTTTCCGGCAAGCGAGTGCAGACGGGTAACAACGTCTCGCACGCCAACAACAAGACCCGTCGTCGTTTCCTGCCGAATCTGCACGAGCGCCGCTTCTGGGTTGCCAGCGAAAACCGCTGGGTGAAGCTTCGTGTTTCCGCGCATGCACTGCGCACCATCGACAAGAACGGCATCGATTCCGTTCTGGCTGAGCTGCGTGCGCGCGGCGAAAAGGTCTGAGGAGTAGACGATCATGGCAGGCAAGCGCGATAAGGTCCGTATGATTTCGACCGCTGGTACCGGTCACTTCTACACGACCGACAAGAACAAGAAGAACACCCCGGGGAAGATGGAATTCTCCAAGTACGATCCGGTCGTGCGCAAGCACGTCCCGTACAAGGAAGGCAAGATCAAGTAATCCGCAAGGATTGCTGATCCCCGCGAAGAAACCCGCCCTTGTGGCGGGTTTTTTCATGCCTGGCATCCAGAGGGTGGGTGCCGACCGTTGGTCGGCACATTCCCTCCACCCCCGGTAGGTGTCGACCTTGGTCGACACGCTGTCCCCCCACCCGGTAGGTGCCAACCTTGGTTGGCACACGGCTTCAAAGCAGTCGAGCATGGCTCGACTCTACAAAGGCCGGTGGGCAGAATGGCCCATCACCTCCCGACGGGCGACGCGATGCTGTTCGAGTGGTTGCTGGGTTCCTACCTGCTGCTGATCGACTGGCTGATCCGGCTGGTCGCGCTGTGCTGGATCCCCACCCGCACCACGCCGGGGGCGGCGCGCAGCTGGCTGCTGCTGGTCGGCTTCGTGCCGCTGCTGGGCCTGCCGCTGTACCTGCTGTTCGGCCACCCGTGGCTGTCGCGCGAGCGCATCCGCCGCCAGGCCGAGGCCTCGCAGGTCATCCGCGAGGAACAGGCGCTGCAGCATCGCCTGCGCTGGACCCCGCAGCCAGACACCGCCTGCGCCGAGATCGTGCCGCTGGTGCAGCGCCAGGGCGACTTCATGCCGGTGCACGGCAACGCGGTGGACCTGTTGACCGACTACGACGAATCGCTGCACACGCTGATCGCCGACATCGACCAGGCTGAAGACCGTGTGCACCTGCTGTACTACCTGATGTTCGATGACGCGGTGGGCGAGGCGGTGGTCGAGGCGCTGCAGCGCGCAGCGGCGCGTGGTGTGCAATGCCGCGTGCTGCTCGACGCAGTGGGTGCCAAGCGTGGCCTGCGCGCCTATCGCAAGCGCCTGCAGGCGCGCGACATCGAAGTGCGCGCGATGCTGCCCGGTGGCCTGCGCTGGCGCCGCAGCGGGCGCATGGACCTGCGCAACCACCGCAAGATCGCGGTGATCGACAACGAGGTGGCCTATGTCGGTTCGCAGAACCTGGCGGGCCCGCAGTTCGTGCCCGGCCACCCGAACCGCGAGCTGGTGGCGCGCGTGCGCGGCCCGGCGGTGGCGCATCTGGAAGCCGTGTTCGCCAGCGACTGGTATATGGAGACCGGTCAGCGTCTGGACGTGATAGCCGATGTGCCCGAGTGCAGCGATGACATCGCCACCCAGCTGCTGCCCAGCGGCCCGGCCTATCCGTACAGCAACGCACGCGATGCGGTGGCCGCGCTGATCCATCTGGCGCGGCGGCGGCTGGTGATGGTCACCCCGTACTTCGTGCCTGACGAAGCCACGCTCAGCGCCTTGCGCATTGCGGCGTTGTCCGGCGTGCAGGTGCAGCTGATCCTGTCTGCCAGCAACAACCAGCGGCTGACGTCGTGGGCGCAGGAGGCCTACTACGATGAGCTGCTGCGCTGTGGCGTGCGCATCGCGCTGTACGAGCCGCAGTTCCTGCACGCCAAGCACATGAGCGTGGATGAGGACATCGCCGTGCTCGGCTCGATCAACATGGATATCCGCTCGTTCGCGCTGAATGCCGAGATCGGCCTGATCTGCTACGACCACGCGCTGGTGAAGCAGTTGTGCGAGATCGAGGATGGCTACCTGCGCGAATCGCGGCAGCTGGATCTGCAGCAGTGGCGCAGTCGCCCCACGTGGCGGCGTAGCCGCGAGGGCATCGCACGCTTGGCAGATGCGTTGATGTGAGAAATCGAATCGAAAGTAGCTGAATGCGGGGAGCTTATGGGAAAGGGCAAGCATGGGTTGCAGGTGTTCGATGAGAGCGGAAGCTCTTTGGTCGAGGTCGGGCCGCATGTTGTGGTGGATCGCCCCGAATTTGGCGCTGCAATAGGCTCCATCGCCACAGCTTGGGCTCAAGCCGAGGTGAATCTTCTCTGCCTACTCGCCGTACTTATCAATACAACGCCGGAGCTGGTGAAGAGTTCTCTCAAAAAACATCGTTCGGCAAAGTCGGCTTCCGAAGCGGCACGAAAGATTGCTACAGAGACCCTTGATGGCGCAGCTCTTCAAGATGTAGTTGAGCTGCTGAGTGCACTGGATAAGGTTCGGGATGCTCGGAACCGAGTTCAGCACGACGTTTGGGCGCGAAAGGCAACCGATAGCGAACGGCTCTATAGAGTGCATTCTGACCAGTACCTCGCTTTGGCCCTGAAGCTTCTAGACGTAGAAAGGATGAACGCCCCTGCAGCGGCCGCAATTGAAGTTGCCACGAGCTTCGCCGCGGCGGTTTCGGAGGGTTACTCAGTTTCCGATCTCAACGAGATCGCTGACGACATAGATTCAGTCAGCAAGCGTCTACTGACAGCGATGTTCAGTAATCGAATTTGCCAATTGAAGGCACTTGGCCAGGTAGATCCTTCATCAGGATCGATCTGAAACAAGAAGAAGCGCCCATCCCGCCCATTTCGGCAATCCGGCCTGTCATCGCCGATGGCCTACAATCGGCACATGACTGATTCACCGCGTAATGGCGAACTGGACCTGGCAATCATCGGTGGTGGTGCGGCCGGGGTGCTGGTGGCGATCCAGGTACTGCGCCAGGCCAAGGCGCCGCTGGCGCTGGCCATTTTCGAACCCGCCTCGCAGCTGGCGCAGGGCATCGCCTATGCCACGCCGTGGCCGGAGCATCTGCTGAACGTGCCGGCGGCGAAGATGAGTGCGTTTGCCGACCAGCCCGGCGATTTCCTCGACTACCTGATGGCCGCCAACGCCTACCCGGGCGAGGCGCGCGAGGTGCTGGGCGAGCGTTACGTGTGCCGCCACTACTTCGCGGCCTACCTGCAGCAGCGCCTGCAGGACGCTGCCGCAGCCAGCCCGGCGCAGCTGCAGGTGATCGCGCAGCCGGTACTGGGCCTGCAGCCGGATGACCACGGCTACCAGCTGACGCTCGGCGATGGCCACACGCTGCACGCCGCGCAGGCGGTGCTCGCCACCGGCAACAGCATGCGCCCGCTGCCGGTGGCCGGTGCCGATGCGCTGCCTGCCGACGATGTGATCGAGGCCTGGGACTACGACGGCGTACGCACCCTGGCCGGCGAACAGGCTGTAGCCATTGTCGGCTCCGGCCTGAGCATGGCCGACACCGTGCTGGCGCTGGTCGCCGCCGGCCACACCGGACCGCTGCACGTGATCTCGCGCCATGGCCTGCTGCCGTTGCCGCACGCGCACGGTGGCCTGCCCACGTTCGACCCGGCCACGCTGCTGCCGATGAACCTGCGTCAGCGCCTGCGCGCATTGCGTGGCTTCGCGCGCCAGGCGCAGGCCGACGGCCTGCCGTGGCAGGGCGTGATGGACCGCATCCGTCCGCACGGGCAGGCGCTGTGGTGCAGCCTCGATGAGGCGGACCAGCGTCGCTTCCTGCGCCATGTGGTGCGCTATTGGGACGTGCATCGCCACCGCATCGCCGAAGAAGTGGATGCGCAGCTGCAGTCCCTGCAGGACAGCGGCCAGCTGCGTATCCACCGGTCCCGCCTGCAACGCGTCTGGCGCGACGGCGATTCACTGCAGCTGTCCGGCCGCGATGCCCCGGGCAATGAACAGCAGTGGATGATCGGCGGGGTGATCAACGCCACCGGCGTGGAGACCCGCGCCAGCGCACTACGCAATCCCTTGCTGCAACAGCTGCAGGCCGATGGCATGGTGCGCCCCGGCCCACATGGGCTGGGCCTGGACAGCACGGTCCCGGGCGACCGCCTGTGTGCCGCCGGTGGCCAGCCGCAGGCACGGCTGGGCGTACTCGGCAGCCTGCGCATCGGCAGCCTGTGGGAAAGCCTGGCGGTGCCTGAACTGCGTCAGCAGGCGCAGGCACTGGCAACCCAGGTGGTCGCAGGAGCCGCGACGGCGATGCCGTAAAATGGGGGCATGGATGTCTCCCACCTGCTTGATGGCCTGAACCCGGCCCAGCGCGAAGCCGTCTCCGCTCCCCCCGGCCACCACCTGGTGCTGGCCGGTGCCGGTTCCGGCAAGACCCGCGTACTCACCCACCGCATCGCCTGGCTGCATGAAGTCGATGGCGTGCCGACCCACGGCATTTTCGCGGTGACCTTCACCAACAAGGCGGCCGGCGAAATGCGCCACCGCATCGACGCACAGCTGCCCAATGGCAGCCGCGGCATGTGGATCGGCACCTTCCACGGCCTGGCCAACCGCC
The DNA here is from genome assembly GCF_056482875.1 of Stenotrophomonas sp. 63632_Sma. NCBI lineage: Bacteria > Pseudomonadati > Pseudomonadota > Gammaproteobacteria > Lysobacterales > Lysobacteraceae > Stenotrophomonas > Stenotrophomonas sp. 63632_Sma. The sequence continues at coordinate 4,586,136 of NZ_CM151220.1, read as the reverse complement.
TGCTGCGCCTGCACTGGCAGGACGCGAAGCTGCCGGAAGGCTTCCAGGTGATGGATTCGGACGACCAGCTGCGGCTGGTCAAGCGCGTGGTGCAGGCGCTGGAACTGGATGACGGCAAGTACCCGGCCAAACAGATCGCGTGGTGGATCAACGCGCAGAAGGACGAAGGCCGCCGCCCGCAGCACATCCAGCCCGAACCGCACGACGCGTGGCTGGAAACCATGCGCCAGGCCTACATCGAGTACCAGGCGCGTTGCGACCGCGCCGGCCTGGTCGACTTCGCCGAGCTGCTGCTGCGCGCGCATGAGCTGCTGCGCGACAACCCGGCGTTGCTGTCGCACTACCGCGCGCGCTTCCGCGAGATCCTGGTGGACGAGTTCCAGGACACCAATGCCATCCAGTACGCCTTCGTGCGCGTGCTGGCCGGCGATTCCGGCCACGTGTTCGTGGTCGGTGACGATGACCAGGCCATCTACGGCTGGCGCGGTGCCAAGGTCGAGAACGTGCAGGGCTTCCTGCGCGATTTCCCGGGCGCGCAGACCATCCGCCTGGAACAGAACTACCGCTCCACGGCCAACATCCTCGGTGCCGCCAACGCGGTGATCGCGCACAACCCGGATCGCATCGGCAAGGAACTGTGGACCGACAGCGGCGACGGCGAGCCGATCGACCTGTACGCGGCGTACAACGAGATGGACGAAGCGCGCTACATCGTCGAGCGTGCCCGCCAGTGGGTGCGCGATGGTGGCAGCTACACCGAAGTGGCCGTGCTCTACCGCAGCAACGCGCAGTCGCGCGCGCTGGAAGAAGCACTGCTGAGCGAGCAGGTGCCGTACCGCGTGTATGGCGGCATGCGCTTCTTCGAACGTGCCGAAATCAAGGACGCGCTGGCCTACCTGCGCCTGCTGTCCAACCGCAACGATGACGCCGCCTTCGAACGCGCGGTCAATACGCCGACGCGTGGCATCGGCGACCGCACGCTGGACGAAGTGCGCCGCGAGGCGCGCGCGCAGGGTATTTCGCTGTGGGAAGCGACCATGCTGGTCACCCAGGGCAGCGCGCTGGCCGCACGTGCGCGCAATGCGCTGGCCGGCTTCCTGGTGCTGGTCAACGAGCTGCAGGCGCAGACTCTGCACATGACCCTGGCCGAGCGCGTGGACCACGTGCTGGCGCGCTCGCAGCTGCGCGAGCACTGGAGCAAGGAAAGCCGCAACGCGCTCGATTCGGAATCGCGCACCGACAACCTCGACGAACTGGTCTCGGTGGCCTCTCGCTTCGTGCGCCGCGCCGACGACATCGAGGAAGTGGGCGAGGACATGGACGAGCTGGTCGCATTCCTGGCCTATGCCGCGCTGGAGGCCGGCGAGGGCCAGGCGCAGGCGGGCGAGGAAGGCGTGCAGCTGATGACCCTGCACTCGGCCAAGGGCCTGGAATTCCCGCTGGTGTTCCTGGCCGGCCTGGAAGAAGGCTTATTCCCCAGCGCACGTTCGCTGGAGGAAAGCGGGCGGCTGGAAGAAGAGCGCCGCCTGGCCTACGTGGGCATCACCCGCGCACGCCAGAAACTGGTGCTGAGCTACGCCGAATCGCGCCGCATCCATGGCCAGGACAACTACAGCCTGCCGTCGCGCTTCCTGCGCGAGATTCCGCGCGAGCTGCTGCACGAAGTGCGCCCGAAGGTGCAGGTCTCGCGGCCGGCCTCGATGGGCGCCAGCCGGGTGATGGGCCATGCCTCGATCGAGGCGCCGCCGCTGAAGCTCGGCGCGCTGGTCACCCATCCCAAGTTCGGCGAAGGCATGGTGACCGACTACGAAGGCAACGGCGCCCACGCCCGCGTGCAGGTCGAGTTCGCCGATGCCGGCAGCAAGTGGCTGGTGATGGCGTATGCCAACCTGACGGTGATCTGATCAACGTCAGGGGCCGGGAATTCCTGTAGAGCCGAGCCATGCTCGGCTGCTTTTGGTGGGAAAGAGCAGCCGAGCATGGCTCGGCTCTACAACAGCGGTCGGCTATCAGCCGATGGTGAATGTCTCCACGGCTGCCACCAACCCGGCGCGGTCCATCGCTTCTTCATCCTGGCGGTTGCGGATCAGCACGTAGTGGCCTTCTGCCGGCGACAGCACCTCGATCACCTCGCCGCGGTAGTTGGTGATCTCGATGAAGCCGTTGCCCACGCCGTTGAGGTTGTCGATCTCTGCTATCAACGTCTCCAGGCTCACGATGGCGCCGTCCTTGTCCGTTCCGCCGCCAGTGCGGGGATTGTCGAAGTACACGCTTATCTTCGGCTGCCTGGTCCGATGCCAGTTGTTGACGTCAACGATGTGATGTGTGGACCACCTGAAGTCATCTTCTGATTCGTTGCCGTTGAACTCACACCGGAAGATCGGCAGGCACAGGAACAGACCCGTGCGCTTCTCGATCCGGTTCAGAAGCCCGTGATACGTGCTGGGCACCGCCATCGCATGAGTGAACCCATAGGCGTTGGAAGGAATTTCAAAGATCGTTGGCCCATCGTGTGAAAGACGGGGCGGCGCGTTCAGTACAACGCTGGCGGCGAATTCCGGATCATCGACATTCTTGGACGCGATCGCGAGGTCATGTCCCTTGGCATTCCTTATGCAGCAGTAGACCACGAACGTCGCGACTACGTACTTGCTGAAGTAGCAGCCGTGTGATTCGGCTACCTCTGCGAACGTCGTTAACAGGTCATCCTTGGTGATCATGAGCATCTGGACGCTTAAAAACACAATGATGGCTGCTGATGCCTTCTTGGGCTATGCAACTTGTCTGAAAGCACCTGGGGTCAGAGCCCTTTTCCGATGGAAAAGGGATCCGACCCCGATTAGGCTGCGGGCATGACCCGCAACGTGCTCTTCCTCTGCAGCCAGAACCGCCTGCGCAGCCCGACGGCCGAGCAGGTGTTCGCCGATTGGCCGGGGATTGAAACGGCCTCGGCCGGCCTGCTGGCCGATGCCGAGGAAGTGCTCAGCCCGGAGCTGCTGCAGTGGGCGGACCTGGTGTTCGTGATGGAGCGTGCGCACCGCAACCGTCTGTCCAGCCGTTACAAGGCCTGGTTGAACGGCAAGCGGGTGATCTGCCTGGATATCCCGGACGACTACGACTACATGGACCCGGTGCTGGTGGAGCTGCTGAAGCGCAAGGTGGCGCCGTTCCTGCGTTGACGGGCTGTTGTAGAGCCGAGCCCATGCTCGGCTGCTTCTGGTGGGAAAGGCAGTCGAGCACGGTTCGACTCTACAAAGGCAGTCGAGCGTGGCTATGCCGGTCGTCCTGACCGGCACCCTTCGGGCCGTCGCAAGCGACGTTGGCAGCGGCTCCTGCCGCTACCTTCGACTCTACAATGGGGCCTGACATCTTCCAGGAACGCCCCGATGACCGAACCCACGCTGCACGTCACCGTGAAGTTGAACGCCAAGCTGCAGCCCGAGCATCGTCATGAGCTCTTCGAGGATCCGCTCGATGCGCTGCTGCAGGCGGCCCAGGTGGGCGAGCTGACCGGCGGTGGCACCGCGATGTCCGATCTCGGCGAGGTCGAATACGGCGACATCGAAGTGGCGCTGGTGGACGCTGCGGGTGTGCCGAAGCTGATCGACCTGCTGGAGCAGCTGGGCGCGCCGAAGGGTTCGCAGCTGCAGGGTGCGGGCGAGGCTGATCGAGGCTTCGGCGTGACCGAGGGCCTGGGCATCTACCTGGATGGCCTGGCCCTGCCGGACGAGGTCTACGAGCAGTGCGATTCCAACCACGTGTTCGAGCAGCTGTCCGAGCGCATCGACGGCCTGGGCGAGATCTGCAGCTGGTGGCAGGGCCCGACCGAAACGGCGCTGTACATGTACGGCGAATCGTTCGAGGCGATGCGTGATGCGATTGCCGAGTTCGTCGGCAGCTATCCGCTGTGCCAGAACGCGCGCGTGGTGCAGATCGCCTGAGGGCAGAAAATGTAGAGCCGAGCCATGCTCGGCTGCTTCTGGCGGGAAAAGCAGTCGAGCAAGCTCGACTCTACGGCAGCAGGCTATCGGCCGGCTGACTGCCTGGCGTTGTCGCGCTGAGCCAGATCCTTGCCCAGGTAATAGCCGCCGCAGAACAGCACGAAGGCGGCGATGAGGCTCCACAGGATGATCCTGAGGGGGCTTCGTGATGTCGGCTTGCTGTCCTGCATGCGGGTTCTCCCAAGGCGGCGGTGCCGCCGCCCACCCAGCTTGCGCTGCAGTGTCCGGGTACGCAAGCCGGCGGTGCGCACACGCCGCTGCGCCGCGCCGGATTGATCCTGCTCAAGGCGCGCCCTGCACATCCGGTGTGCAATGGTGTCGTTCCCATCTGGCAGATCGCTACGGAGCCCCACCATGTACAAGCGCATCCTGATTGCCACCGACGGATCCGAGCTGGCCGACAAGGGCCTGGCCAAGGGCCTGGAGCTGGCCAAGGACCTCAACGCCGAGGTCGACATCGTGACTGTCTCCGAGCCGTGGGCCGTCGGCATGTACGACGCCATGGGCTGGAGCGTGGGCTACATGAACAGCCCCGAGTACAAGGCCGACCGCGAGGAAGGCGCGCAGAAGGTGCTGCAGCCGGCGCTGGCCAAGGCGGCCGAGCAGGGCATCACCGCCAATCCGGTGCACGTGCTGGACCGCTACGCAGCTGACGGCATCATCGAGACCGCCGGCGAGCGCAACAGCGACCTGATCGTGATGACCTCGCACGGCCGCCGTGGCGTGACCCGCGTGCTGCTGGGCAGCCAGACCGCCGAAGTGCTGGCACGCAGCACGCTGCCGGTGCTGGTCATCCGCTGATACAAGCGTTCCCGGGGAGGGGACCCGACGCCGGCCGCAGGATGCGCGCCGGCGTCATCTTTTGTAGGGCCGGCAGGGGCCCATCCACGCATGGCGTGGATCTACTGAATCGCAGGGATCCGACCCCGGTCACATCACCAGCTGTACAGCTTCCAGTACACCGGCGACACGCCGTCCTTGTCGTTGTCGAAACGGCCATCGCCGTTCTTGTCGTACATGTAGAACGGGGCACCGCGCGACGGGGTCACCTTGACCATGCGCAGCTGGCCGGACACGCGGTATTCCTCGATGACATCGCCGTTGTCCATGGTGCGCTTGGACACATCCGCGCCCTTGACGTCCACCGGGGGAGCGCCGGCACCACCCATGCTGGCGCAGCCAGCAAGCAGGAGCACGGAAGCCAGCATCAGGGTCTTCATCGGCGGGGGCCTTTGCCTGGAAAGAGCCTTGATTATGCCCCATCGCCGCGGCTGTGCCGTGTCGTCGCAGTGCAGGCACGGGCGCGTAGAATCGACCCATGAGCAGATTAGTCCTGATCGACGGGTCCAGTTACCTGTACCGCGCGTTCCACGCGCTGCCGCCCCTGTCCAATGCACAGGGCGAACCCACCGGCGCGCTGTTCGGCGTGGTCAACATGCTGCGCTCGACGCTGAAGGAGCGCCCGGCCTACGTGGCGTTCGTGGTCGATGCGCCCGGCAAGACCTTCCGCGATGACCTGTACGAGCAGTACAAGGCCAACCGCCCGCCGATGCCCGACGAGCTGCGCAGCCAGGTTGAACCGATGTGCCGCATCGTTGAAGCGCTGGGCATCAGCATCCTGCGCATTCCCGGCGTGGAAGCCGACGATGTGATCGGCACGCTGGCCCTGCAGGGCGTGGCGCAGGACCTGAAGGTGACCATCTCCACCGGCGACAAGGACTTTGCCCAGCTGGTGCGCCCGGGCATCGAGCTGGTCAACACCATGACCGGCAGCCGCATGGATTCCGATGCCGCAGTGATGGAGAAGTTCGGCGTGCGCGCCGATCAGATCATCGACCTGCTGGCGTTGATGGGCGACACCGTCGACAACGTGCCGGGCGTGGAGAAATGTGGGCCGAAGACCGCCGCCAAGTGGCTGGCCGAGTACCAGCACCTGGACGGGGTGATGGCGGCCGCGCCGACCATGAAGGGCAAGATCGGCGAGAACCTGCGCGCCGCGCTTGAGCGTCTGCCGCTGAACCGCGAGCTGGTGACCATCCGCACCGACGTGGAGCTGGACGCCAGCCCGACCACGCTGGCCCTGCGCGAGCAGGACGTGCCGGAGCTGACCGAGCTGTATGCGCGCTACGGCTTCACCCAGGCGCTGAAGGAGCTGGGTGCACCGCTGCCGGCGCCGACGGCCGCCAGCGAAGCCACCCCAAGCCTGCGTGGCACCGCCGCCGGGTTCGCCCGTGGCAGCGCCGAGGCACCGGCCGCCGGCACGCTGGATCCGGCGCTGGCCGCACCGGGTGAATACGAGACCGTGCTGACCGCCGAGCAGCTGCAGGCCTGGGTCGAGCGCCTGCAGCAGGCGGACCTGATCAGTTTCGATACCGAAACCGATGCGCTGGACGCGATGCGTGCGCGCCTGGTGGGCATCAGCCTGGCGGTCGAGCCGGGCAAGGCCGCCTATATTCCGGTCGGCCACGATTACCCGGGCGCGCCGGCGCAGCTGCCGATGCAGCAGGTGCTGGACGCACTGCGCCCGGTGCTGCAGGACCCGGCAAAGAAAAAGCTGGGCCAGCATGGCAAGTACGACCTGCATGTGCTGCGCCGCCACGGCGTGGAGGTGCAGGGCTACCACGACGACACCATGCTCGAGAGCTTCGTGCTCAACTCCACCGCCACCCGCCACGACATGGATTCGCTGGCCCTGCGTTACCTGGGCTACAACACCATCAAGTTCGAGGACGTGGCCGGCAAGGGCGCCAAGCAGATTCCGTTCTCGCAGGTGGGCATCGACGAAGCCAGCCGCTATGCGGCCGAGGACGCCGACATCACCCTGCGCCTGCACCGCGCGCTGCAGCCGCAGCTGCTGGCCGAGCCGGCGCTGGACAGCGTGTACCGCGACATCGAGATGCCACTGGTACCGGTGCTGACCACGATCGAAGCCAACGGCGTGCGGATCGACACCGACGAACTGCGCCGGCAGAGCCAGGACCTGTCCTCGCGCATGCTGGCCGCGCAGCAGAAGGCCACCGAACTGGCCGGCCGTAGCTTCAACCTGGATTCGCCCAAGCAGCTGCAGGCGGTGCTGTTCGATGAGCTGAAGCTGCCGGCGGTGGTGAAGACCCCGAAGGGTCAGCCCAGCACCAATGAAGAGGCGCTGGAGGCGATCGCCGACCAGCACGAGCTGCCGCGGGTGATCCTGGACTACCGGGGCCTGGCCAAGCTGCGCAGCACCTACACCGACAAGCTGCCGGAGATGGTCAACCCGGACACCGGCCGGGTGCATACCAGCTACCACCAGTCCGGCGCCGCCACCGGCCGCCTGTCCTCGTCAGACCCGAACCTGCAGAACATCCCGATCCGCACCGAGGATGGCCGCCGTATCCGCCGCGCGTTCATCGCGCCGGAGGGCTTCCAGCTGCTGGCGGCCGACTATTCGCAGATCGAGCTGCGGATCATGGCCCATCTGTCCGAGGACCCGGGCCTGGTGCGTGCCTTCGAGCAGGGCGCCGACGTGCACCGCGCCACCGCCGCCGAGGTGTTCGGGCGCACGCTGGAGGAAGTGACCCCGAACGAGCGCCGCGCGGCCAAGGCGATCAACTTCGGGCTGATGTACGGCATGAGCGCCTTCGGCCTGGCGCGCAACCTGGGCATCGACCGTGGCCAGGCGCAGGACTACGTGGCGCTGTACTTCAGCCGCTACCCGGGCGTGCGTGATTTCATGGAGCGGATGCGCCAGCAGGCCCGCGACCAGGGCTATGTGGAAACCCTGTTCGGCCGCCGCCTGTACCTGAACGACATTCATGCACGTAACCAGGGCCTGCGCGCCGGTGCCGAGCGCGCCGCGATCAACGCGCCGATGCAGGGCACCGCCGCAGACATCATCAAGCGCGCGATGGTGGACGTGGACCAGTGGCTGCGTGACAGCGGCGCACCGGCACGGATGATCCTGCAGGTGCACGATGAACTGGTGTTCGAAACCGAAAGCAGTTTCGTCGAGGAGTTGCGTTTGCAGGTGGTCGAGCGCATGTCGCAAGCGGCCAAACTGCGGGTGCCGCTGGTGGTCGATATCGGCATCGGCAACAACTGGGACGAAGCACACTGAGGGTGTTTCAGGCCGAAAACGACGTGAATTCGTTCATTCGTCAGAGGTTTCTGACTCGATCATGAATGTTGCCCTGATGGAGGTTCATTAAATTGGGCCCCTTCACGAACCGTTAGTGTTCGGAGTGCTTCTATAACTCTCGACAGGCGCAACGCCTGTTGTGGATCTCTCCCATCCCCTGGAGCAGATCTCGGAACGGGGACTCCTCCCCAAGTGCCCGTTCCCCGGCCCCGTTGACCTCCCCCTGGTCAGCGGGGCTTTTTATTTGTGCCGTTGCCAGATGACGTGGCCTGCGCCACGCTGGGCCACCGCTCCGCAGGGGAACCCGCAATGCCCGATCTGTTCTCACTGGCGATGCCGTGGTGGGAGTTCATCCTGCGCGCGGTGGTGGTCTACGTCGTGGTGCTGGGCATGGTCCGGCTCAGTGGCAAACGTCCGCTGGGGCAGATCACCCCCTTCGACGTGCTGCTGGTGGTGCTGCTGGGCAATGCCGTGCAGAACGCACTGCTCGGCACCGATACCTCGCTGGGCGGTGGCTTGTTGCTGGCCGCGAGCCTGATCCTGCTCAACTACGGGGTGGGCTGGGTGAGCACCCGCAGCCGTCGCATCGAGCGCCTGGTGGAAGGAGAACCGGTAGTGATCGCGCGTGATGGGCGCCTGTTCGACGCCGTTCTGCGCCGTGAGCAGGTCACCCGCGCCGATTTCGAGGCCGCGATGCGCCAGCAGGGCTGCCTGGGCGTGGAGGATGTCGAGCTGGCCCTGCTGGAGATCAACGGGCACATCACCATCATCCCCAGGAAGAGCACCTGACGTGTAGCGTCGAGCAAGCTCGACGCTACGGGTACCCCTTCCCGCGCCCTCAGAGCGCGGCTTCGGCCTTCAGTGCCGGCCAGTTGCGGGTGGCGTCCACATCGCAGGCTACATGCGTGCCCTCGCCATCCTTCGCGCAGATCGCTGCCATGGCCTGCGGGATCTTCGGGTCGGCGGTATGCGAATACACCGCTGCCAATGCCAGGCACCCTTCGCGGACACCGGCGCCGCACAGCGTCTCGAAGTAGGGCAGCGACGCGGCCCATTTCTCGGCCTCGAACAGGGCTTCGCCGGCAACCTTGCAGCCCAGCAGCTTGCCCTCGGTGCAGCAGGCCTTGGCGCCGTCCTTGCGCGCCAGGGTGGGGCAATCCAGTGGCAGCGGGATCTCCACGAACGCCACCGGCGGCGTGCAGCTGGCATTGCCTGCGGCGGGCTTGCGCTCGTAGTAGGCGAAGCAGTTGCCGCCGTCGACGCTGGCGAGGTTTCCGTTCTTCAGCGGTTGCAGCACGAAGTCGCTGCCGACATCGGGACGGATGAGGATGCGGCCGTCCTGCAGGCGCGCGCGCAGGCGCTGGTCGCGGCCCTCGGCCTCAACCAGGCCGCCATCGAGGAAGCGCAGCTGCGAGAGCACACCGTACTCGGCTTCATAGCTCCCACACGGCAGCGCAGTGGCCGGCACCGGAGCCAGTGAAGCGACCGGCGCAGCGGCCAGGCTGGCAAGCGCCTTGGCGCGGCCGCAGGCCACGCCGTCCGCGCGCTGCGCGCACGACAGCTGCAGCGCTTCGTGGGCCTGCAACAGGCGCCCGCCACTCCACAGCACCTCGGCAACGTCGGCGCAGAAGGTCTCGCCGTGCTGCTGCCGGCACAATGTGGCCAGCTCATCGAGCTGCGCGGACGGCAACACGGGATCAACCGAATGCTGCAGCCCGAGCAGGGACTTGCCGATCATCTCCAGCCCGACCACCTCGGCGATCGCCCTGCAACCCTCGGCGTTGAAGGATGCGGAATCCTCCTTGCAGATCTCCGGCTTCGGCGGCTCGGCTCGTGCAGGCGCCGGGGCAGCGTCCTTGGCCTGCTGCTGGTAGGTCTCCAACAGCTGGGAGCAGGCCGCGCCCACGCCCTCGGCACACCAGGCGTGCAGCTTCACCGGTGCGGCCGCGGGCAGCGCCTCCAGGCACTCGGAGGTGTTCATCACGCAACCATCTTCGATGGGCTCTGGCATCGTCTTGCAGGCGGCGGCGTGCTCACGGGTGAACTCGCGATAGGGCGTGTTGATCGTGCGGTCGTTGTCCGAGAAGAACCAGTTTTCCAGGCGTCCCGTGGACAGGTTGCCGGTGCCGAGCACGTCTTCCTGGCGGGCGATGCGCAGTTCCTCGGTGGCCTGGTAGGGACCGGACAGGAAGGCGTGGCCTTCGCTCTCGATGGTCAGCGTGATAGTGCCGTCGCTGTCCTTGTAGTTGCCGCAGGCCATCGATTGCGCGGCAGCCGGCAGGCTGGCCGCGGCCAGTGCGAGCAACAGCAGAGAGCGCCAGCCCGCAGCGCGGGGGCGGAGGGAAACAGCAGCATGCATGGGGTCATCCTTGAAGGAGGCAAAGCAGGACCTGTCCGGTGCAGGGCGCACCACAGGCAGGAGAAGACGCCACGCCTCAGGCGTGGCGCCGGAAGGTCAGAGCCAGTCGCGCGGCACCAGGTAATCGGCCAGGCGTGCCTCGGCGCTACCCGTTTCCGGGGTGAAGCCGTACTCCCAGCGCACCCGCGGCGGCAGGCTCATCAGGATGCTTTCGCTGCGGCCACCACTCTGCAGGCCAAACAGCGTGCCGCGGTCGTAGACCAGGTTGAATTCCACATAGCGGCCGCGTCGGTACAGCTGGAACTCTCGCTCGCGCTCGCCGTAGGCGGTGTCCTTGCGCTGCTGCACGATCGGCAGGTAGGCATCCAGGAAGCCATCGCCGACCGCACGCAGATAGTCGAAATCGCGCTCGAAGTCACCGTGCAGGTCGTCGAAGAACAGGCCGCCGACGCCGCGCGTTTCATTGCGGTGGCGCAGGAAGAAGTACTCGTCGCACCAGCGCTTGTGCGCGGCATAGCGTTCTTCGCCGAACGGGGCGCACAGGTCGCGCGCGACCCGGTGCCAGTGCTGCACGTCCTCGTCGAACGGATAGAACGGGGTCAGGTCGAAGCCACCGCCGAACCAGCTGGCCACCACTTCGCCGTCGCGCTGCGCCTGGAAGAAGCGCACGTTGGCATGGGTGGTCGGCACGTAGGGGTTGAGCGGGTGGAACACCAGCGACACGCCAGTGGCACGCCAGGAGGCGCCAGCCAGTTCCGGACGGTTGGCCGAGGCCGATGGCGGCAGGCGGCTGCCGGCCACGTCGGAGAAGCCGATGCCGGCCTGCTCGAACACCGCACCGTCGCGCAGCACGCGGGTACGCCCGCCACCGCCCTCCGCACGCTGCCACAGGTCTTCCTGGAAGCGGGCCTGGCCATCGACGGCCTCGATCGCCGCACAGATGCGGTCCTGCAGGTCGGTGAGGTAGGCGCGCACGCGCTCGAATTCGTTCATGGCGCGTACTTTACCGCAGGGCCCGCCCGAAGCTGCGGGCAGGCCCTGGCCGGCTCAGCGCTTGCGGTTGGAGTTGCGCGGCGCCGGAGCGTCGTCCACGGCTGCCTCATCAACCGCCTTCTGCAGGGCACCACCCAGCGTGATCAGCTCCCAGTTCTGGGTGCCGAGCACGTCGCAGGCCACGTGCAGGCCGCTGCGGTCGGCCTTGCAGAGCTGCTCCAGGGTTGCCCGTGCGTCCAGTTCTGCGCCGTTGCCCTGCGCGGTCACCAGGTTCTCGCACCCTTCGCGCACGCCGGCGCGGCAGACTGTGGTGTAGTGCTCGGCGGCCTGCAGCCAGTTCCCGGACAGCGCAAGGCGGTTGCCGAGAATGTTGCAGCCTTGCAGCTTGCCCTGCGCGCAGCAGGCTTCGGCACCGCCCTCGTTGGCCAGCGCCAGCGGGCAATCCTGCGGCAGTGGCAGCACCTTGAACTGCTTCGGTGCACTGCACCGGGTCGGGCCCTCGCCGGTGGGGACGAACACCTGGAAGCGGGTCCAGTTATCCAGGCCCAGCAACTGGCCGCCGGGCAGCGGGCGCAGCACGAAGTCGCCGTCCCGGTCGTGGTGGATGCGGATGTCGCCCGCTTCGACGCGTGCGCGAAGATGGCTGCTCCAGCCCACACCGACCAGGCCGGCGTCACCGAAATCCAGCGTGTCCATCAGGCCGCCGTCGGACCGGTAATTGCCGCAGGGCAATGCAGTCGCGGGCTGCGGTCGCAGCGATGCGCCCACTGCCTGCAACGCCGGCAGGCGCTCGCAGGTGGCGGTGTCATTGCCGGGGGTGCAGGCTGCAGTCAGGGCCTGCACCGCCTGCTGGGGATCTCCCGCGTCCCAGGACAGCTCAGCCACGCGGGTGCAGAATCCGCCGTGCGGTACCTCGCGGCACAACCGCAACAACTGTTGCCGCCGCTCAGCTGGAATGATCACCGGCACGGTCGGCGCCGTCATCGTCACCATGGCTTCGGTCATGGCGGCCGTCATCGCGGCCTTGACCAGCTGCTCCTGCACTGCCGGGTTGGCCTCGAGTGCCGCGGCACACGCCGGGGTTCCCTGTTCGAAGCCACCGTTGTCACAGGCAGCGGGGAGTTTGATGCCAGACAAGGCGGCGTCGAGCGCTGCCTTTGCCAGGGCGGGATCGGCCTCGACCGAGGGTTTGGCCTCCTCGTGCCAACGATCAGCCAGTTGCAGGCACATGCCGGGCACGCCTTCCCGACACCCTGCTTCCAGGGCGGCCAGGGTCGCTTCGCGACGGTTGTCCAGGCACGCCGCCGCATCAGCCAGGCAGCTGCCTGCAGCCGGCGTGGCGGCTGCGGCGCACTGTGCGGGCGCCTGCAGGAGGTAGACCGTGCCATCCACCTCGACCGTGCGGCCACGATCGCGCACTTGCAGCGCGCTGGGCAGGCCGTACTCCAGGTTCACCAGTTGCAGCTTTCCGTCGATCTGCTGGAACGCGACCGGAGACGGCGCACTGCCGAAGTGCTTCTGCTCGCCGCGGTTCGGTGAGCTGATGCGCAGCGTGCCGCTGCCTTCGTCGGCCTTGAACAGGCCGCATTGTGGCGACTGTGCGGCGGCCATCGGCGCGGCCAGCAGCAGGGCCCAGGCCAGCCAGCGGCGGCGCGGTGCGGGTGAATGCATGTCGTCTCCTTGACGATCGAACGGGAAGCTCCTGGCGCTACGGCGAACCCTGGCCCTCGCGCGGGGGCGTGCATTGTGCCGTGCCGGGCACGAGCTGGTAACGCTGGTAGGCCGTCTGGTTGTCCATGCCGAGCAGGTCGCCGTTGCCGAGCTGGCGCAGCACAAGAGTTTCGCCGTTCTGCTGCAGCTGGACGGCGCCTTCGTGCAGGCGGGCACGCGCGCCATCACCGAAGTCGAGCATGTCGATCACGCCACCGTCGGCCTGGTAACGGCCGCACGGCACCTGCTGCAGCGGAACCAGGCGCAGGTCGGTGCCGAGGCCACGCAGTGGCGCGATACGCTCACAGGCACTGACGCGGCCTGCATCGCAGACCACCTGCAGGGCCTGCACTGCCAACGCAGGTTCCAGCGCGTTCAATTGCTGCGCGGCCACTTCCACGCAGAAGCGGCCACTGCGGTGCTGCAGGCACCGCTGCTGCAGCTGATCGCGTGCAGCGGCCGGAAGCGGCGAATCCAGTGTGTCTTCGTCTTCCTGCTGCAGGCGTTGATTCACCCGCTGCATGGCGGCAGCCAATGCATCATTCGTCAGCGCCTCGCAGGCCTGCGGGTCATGCCCGGGCGTGTATTCGCGGCAGGCAGGCGGGCGTTCAAAGCCCGTGGCACCAACGTCGTCGGTGGCCTTTGCTGGGCTGCCATCCCGCAGTTGTCGCAGCAGCGCCGAGCAGCCTGCGCCAACGCCTTCGTCGCACGCGCGCTGGGTCTGGCCGGGCGAAGCCGCAGGCAGCTGCGCAATGCAGTGGCTGCCGGCGGCGCGGCAGCTGCCGGCAATCGCGGCGGGTTCGCTGGCGCAGTCCCGGGACTGGCGCAACGTGTAGACCACCAAAACCTCGTCTTCGATGCGCTGCCCATCGGCGCTGATCCGGACCGGCAGTGCCACGCCATCGTCGAGCATGACCAGTCGGGCCTGCGCCGCACTGCGATCGACCCACAGCGGCTCCGGCTCGCTGCCGTCGTCGCGGCGGTAGCCGGTGCTGGGTGATGTGAATATCAGCGCCATGCCACCGTCGGTGCTGCGGTATTCGCCACAGCGCAGCGCATCGGCGGCGGCAGGCAGCGCGGCGAACAGCAGCAGCGCGGGGAGAAGGGTCAGCAAGCGCATGCGACGGTCCTTGTCGTACGGGAAAGGGGTGTGGCTCAGTGGAAGCGCGAGCGGATGTCTGGTCGCAGCAGGCGCCAGGCCAGCCAGCCCTGCAGGCCGAGGAGTACGAACGACATGGCCACCATGGTCAGCGTGATCAACCAGCGTTTCAGATGGAGTTCCTGTTGCAGGACGGCGTCGTCGGAGAGAAACGGGATGACGTCGCGCATGAACACGTCCAGCCACCCGGCGATCGCAAAGTTGGTCAATGCACTCATCAGCAGGATCGCCACAAAGCTCCACAGGCCCCAGCTGCGCTCGCGCAGCAGTCCCCAGCTGGCCAGTGTCGAGGCAAGGCACAGCAGTGCGACGATCATCGACGCGGCCACCGGATGCGCCAGAAGCCAGATCAGGCTGTGCAGGTGCTGGAGTTGTACTTCCCTCTCAACCAGGTGCCAGATCGGAAGGTTGTGCAGCGGCCACAGCAGCAGTCCCTGCATCACGAAGTAGACCGTGAGCAGCAGTGACAGCCAGAACGAGGCGTGTGCGATCGGGCGCACCCAAGCGTGATAGGTCGGTTGGACCAGCGAAGGAATCGGCGGGATCGACATTGACATCCGGTGTCCTTGCAATCGGTGCCCGCGCGCTCAGCGGGCCGTCACCCGGGTGGCGACGGCCGGCAGGATATGGTGTTCGCTCAGCGGTGCCAAGGGCAGGCCGTGCGGTGGCTGCAGCGGCACCCAGGCCAGTTCGGCGATCTCCGCGCGTGCCTGTGGCATGCCGTCCACCTGCACCCACCAGGCCTGGGCCTGCACGCGGTGGCCAGGCTCGTTCACCGCCCAGTCCTGGAACGTGCCCAGCGCGATGGAGGCATCGGTGCACAGCTGCACGCCGAGTTCCTCGTCCAGCTCACGGGCCAGCGCCTGCAGTGGCGCTTCGCCGGGTTCGGGCTTGCCGCCGGGCTGGATGAAGCGGCTGGCGCCGTGTTTGCGCACCACCAGCGCCCGGCCGCGGTCATCCAGGATGACCGCGGCCACGATATGGATCGTGGCCGCGGCGTTGCTCACTTCAGGTTCTGCTCGAACAGCTTGAGGATGCGCTTGTACTGGTCCAGCCAGGAATCGGCGCGGACGTAGCCGTGGCGCTCCAGCGGGTACGGAGCGATCGACCAGTTGTCCTTGTGCAGTTCGATCAGGCGCTGGGTCAGGTTCACCGAGTCCTGGAAGAACACGTTGTCATCCATCATGCCGTGGGCGATCAGCAGGTTGTCCTGCAGGTTCTGCGCGTACTCGATCGGCGAGGACACGCGGTACGCCTCCGGATCGATGTCCGGGGTATTGAGGATGTTGCTGGTGTAGCCATGGTTGTACTGGTGCCAGTCGACCACCGGGCGCAGCGCGGCGCCGGCCTTGAACGTGCCCGGCGAGCGGAACAGCGCCATGAAGGTCATGAAGCCGCCGTAGGAACCGCCGTAGATGCCGGCGTGGTCGCGGTCACCCTGCTGGGTGTCGACCAGCCAGTCCAGGCCGTCCTTGTAGTCTTCCAGTTCCGGGTGGCCCATGTTGCGGTAGATCGCCGTACGCCAGTCGCGGCCGTAGCCCTCGCTGCCGCGGTAATCCATGTCCAGCACGATGTAGCCCTTCTGCACCAGCAGGTTGTGGAACATCTGCTCGCGGAAGTAGGCCGGGTAGCGCTGGTGCACGTTCTGCAGGTAGCCGGCGCCGTGCACGAACATCACGATCGGGTACTTCTTCCCCGGTTCCTTGTTTTCCGGTTCGTAGTACTTGGCCCAGACCACGCCGGCGCCATGCTTGGACGGCACTGCCACCAGCTTCGGCTGGATCCACTGGCGCGCCTTGTAGTCGGCGGTGCGGGTGTCGGTCAGCACGCGGGCCTGGCCACCGGTGCTCGGCAGCACGGCCAACTGCGGCGGCAGGTAGGCACCGGAATAGCGCACCAGCAACTGCTGGCCGTCCGGCGACAACGAGAAGTCTTCCACGCCGTTGAGGCTGGTCAGCTCGCGCACCTGGCGGCTGCCGGTATCGACCGCGCAGACTTCGTAGTCATGCGGTGCCTGCTGGTTGCACAGGAAGTAGAAGCCCTTGCCATCGGCCGACGGCACCGGTGCCGAGGTTTCCCATTTGCCGCTGGTCAGCGCCTGCGGCTTGGCGGTGCCGGCCTGGGTGTACAGGTGCGAGAAGCCCGATTCCTCCGACAGCAGCCACAGCGTGCGGCCATCGGCCATCCAGCCGAAATCGTTGAAGCCCCAGTTGATCCAGCCGTTGTCGGTCAGGCGGTGGCGGTTCTGCACGCGGCCATCGGCAGCGTTGACACTGATGATCCAGCGGTCCTTGTTGTCGTTGGCACGCAGCATCACTGCGGCCTGCTGGCCATCGGGGCTCCAGCGGATGCCACCGCCCATGAAGTCGCTCATCACCTGCAGGCTGCGCTCGCCCTTCAGCGCGTCCTTGCCGGCCTTGCGGCGCAGCTCGGCCAGCGGATCGGTGCTGATGCCAGGCAGGCCGGCCAGCGAGACCTTCTCGGCCTTGCCGGTGCGCACGTCCACGTACCACAGGGTGTGCGGCTCGAAGCCGTTACGGCCGACGCGGGTGCGGGTGTCTTCGGTTTCCTCGTAGCCCGACTCGGTCACGTACAGCGGCATCTTGCCGCCGCGGCCGTCATCGAAGTCCTTCGGCTTGGTCACCACGATCAGGTGGGTCAGGTCCGGCGACAGCACGCTGTCGGCGATCTCCACGTCGGTGCCCAGGTACACCGGGCCCGGCGCGCGGGTCGGGTCGGCCTGGCGCCAACGCTGGTCCTGGTCCTTCAGTGCTTCGCGCTGGTCGCGGTCGCGGCGCAGGGTTTCCAGCGTGCGCAGCTGCTGGTCACGCAGCACGTCGGCCTTCGGCGGCGTGCGCGGATCCTTCTCGGCCTTCAGGCTGGCCACCTGCTGCACGCCGCTGGCGGCGGTCCAGTGGAACCAGTTCTGGCCAACGCGCCAGATCACGCCATTGTCGGCAGCAAAGTTCACGTTGCCCGCGCGCTCGTTGCTGCGGGTCAGCTGGGTCAGCGCGCCGCTGCGCAGGTCGCGCACGAACACGTCGCCATTGCGGACGAAGGCGCTGCGGCTGCGGCTGCGGTCGTAGACCGGCTCGGCCACGTCCAGGGTGCCGCGCTGGTCATCGGCCACCTGTGCGGCCACGCCACCCGCCACCGGCTGGCGGAACGTATCGCGCACCGGGCTGCCGTTGCGCTTGAGCTGGTATTCCACCTGCTGGCTGTTCCACGACCACCAGGCCTTCTCGACCGGCGGACCGATCCAGTCCGGGTCGGCCATGGCCTGTTCGATGGTGATCGGCGTCGGCGCGGCATGCGCAGCCGGTGCGGCCAGCACGGCCGACAGCAGGAGGGACAGGGGCAGCACTCGGGACATGGGCGGACGGCACCAGAAGAGGAAACCGGCCAAGCGTAGCAGCCGCAAGGGCCCGGGGCAGGGGCCACAGGTCATGGCGGCGGGATTGGCAAAGTGGTGCAACCGGTGGCCGGGGTTGCGCATCCATTCTTCTGAACCCGCATCATCCACCGAACAGGAGCCCGACCATGCAGGAACTGATCCCGATCACCCTCTTCATCTGCATCGCCTATGCGATCCACGCCATTGCCGATGCCCGCGCCCGCAGCAAGCTGGTGGCCCCGCACGTGCCGGAGGAAGTGATCCGCTCGCTGGCCGTGCTGGAAGAAGAACGCCGCCGCCAGGGGGCGCTGCGCTGGGGCATCAGCCTGGTCTGCCTGGCGTTGGCCATGGCCCTGCTGGAAGCCATCGGTGCCCGTGACCTGACCTTCGGTGCCGCCGCCGCGCTGGTCGGCAGTGCTGGCCTGGGCCAGCTGCTGGCCTGGCACTTCACCCGCCCCGCCGCACGCAAGGGCTGAGCCGGCCCATGTCACGGGCACAGGGGGCGCCCCGCAGATGAGCCTGCTCGGCGAAGCATTGTCGGCACTGCGGGGCCGTCGCCGCCACGATGCAGCGGCGACGGCGGCACCCGCCGCACCGCTGGATGCGGACCAGGCCCTGGTGCGGGCCATCATCGATGGCTCGCAGGCGGCGTTTTCGCAGCTGGTCGAGACCCACCAGCGCACCTGCGCACATGTGATCGGGCGCATGGTGGGCGACCGCGATCAGGTGGCCGACCTGCTGCAGGAGACCTTCCTGGCCGTGTTCCGCCAGCTGCACCGCTTTCGTTTTGAATCCTCGCTGCGCACCTGGGTTTCCCGGGTGGCCTACACCACCGCGCTGCAGCACCTGCGCCGGCGGCGGCTGGAGGCGCAATGGATGGTGGCGGTGGAGGTGCCGGAGGAACTGGGAATCGGCGATGAAGGACCGGGGCCGGCTGAACTGAGCGAGGCGCTGCAGGCGGGGCGCCATCTGGGCGTGGCGCTGGAGCGGTTGAGTGCACCGCAGCGCCTGATCGTCGGCCTGCACTACCTGGAGGACTTCGACCTGGTCGAGATCGAGCAGGTGACCGGGCTGGCACGCGGTACCATCAAGAGCCACCTGCACCGCGCGCGCCAGGTCCTGAAGCAGGAACTGACGCGGCATGCCGCCGCCGGAGAACTGCTGTGAGCCCATCGACCGACCCTCGCGATGCGGAAGAACGCGCGCTGGCGCAGGCGTTGCGTGAGCAGACACAGCAGGAAGAAACGCCGGATGTGAGCGAGGCGCTGCAGAAGCGCATTGCCGCTGAATCGCGCGATAGTGGCGTGGGCTATGTGGTGGTGCAGGTGGTGTTGTTGGGGGCGTTGGTGGCGGCAGCTGTCTGGTATTTCTGGCACTGAGGCACCCTCCGGGCGGTGGGCCGCTCCAGTCGCTGTTGGTAGATGCCGACCTTGGTCGGCGTCTGGGCGTGTGTGCCAACCAAGGTTGGCAGCTACCAGAACGGTTGACCCCTGCGACAAAGTGAAGCAGCGCGTCACCCGGTCGCATCCCACCTTAACGAAATCCTCCTAAAGTGGTCCGGTATCCCACCGGTCACAGGCAGGAGGCGTCCCTTGGACGCGTTGTTGTTGTCCCGGATCCAGTTCGGATTCGTCATCAGTTTCCACGTGCTGTTCCCCGCCTTCACCATCGGTACGGCCAGCTGGCTGGCCTTCATCGAATGGCGGTGGCTGCGCACGAAGTTGCCCGTGTGGCGCGAGCTGTATTTCTTCTGGCAGAAGATCTTCGCCGTGTCGTTCGGCATGGGCGTGGTCAGCGGCATCGTCATGGCCTTCCAGTTCGGCACCAACTGGCCACGGCTGAGCGAGGTGGCCGGCACGGTCATCGGACCGCTGCTGACCTACGAGGTGCTGACCGCGTTCTTCCTGGAAGCCAGCTTCCTCGGCGTGATGATGTTCGGCTGGGGCCGGGTCTCGCCGCGCCTGCATTTCCTGTCCACCTGCATGGTGGCGCTGGGCACGCTGTTCTCCACGTTCTGGATCCTGTCGTCCAACAGCTGGCTGCATACACCGGCCGGCTACGAGATGGTCAACGGCATCGTGCATCCGGTGGACTGGTGGCAGGTGGTGTTCAACCCCTCGTTCCCCTATCGCCTGGCGCACATGGCGCTGGGCTCGTTCATCACCACCTGTTTCGTGATCGGTGGCGTGGGCGCGTGGTACCTGCGCAAGGGCACACATGTCGAGGCCGGACGGCGCATGCTGATCGCGGCGGTGGCGTTCGCGGCGCTGACGGTGCCGGTACAGATCTTCGTCGGCGACATGCATGGCCTGAACACGCTCAAGCATCAGCCGATGAAGATCGCGGCGATGGAAGCGCACTGGCATGAAACCCAGGAAGGCGAGGGCGTGCCGCTGGTGGTGTTCGCGCTGCCGAACGAAAAGGAAGAGCGCAACGACTTCGAAGTGGCGATTCCGAAGCTGGGCAGCGTGATCCTCACCCACAGCCTGGACGGCACCTTCGATCCGCTCACCTCGGTGCCGGCCAGCGAGCGGCCGCCGGTGACGCCGGTGTTCTTCGCCTTCCGCATCATGGTTGGGCTGGGCACGCTGATGCTGCTGCTGGCCTGGGTGTCGGCTTTCCAGCTGTGGCGCAGGAAGCTGCTGGATTCGCCGTGGCTGCTGCGCGGCTGGAACTGGATGCTGCCCAGCGGTTTCATCGCACTGCTGTCGGGTTGGTTCGTCACCGAGATGGGGCGCCAGCCGTGGGTGGTCTATGGCGTTCTGCGCACCGCTGATGCGGTCGGCCCACAGAGCGCGTGGATGACCGCGCTGTCGCTGGGTGTCTACGTGGTCGGCTACGCATTCGTATTTGGTTGGGGCATCTGGTACCTGGTGAAGATCCTGCGCCATGGGCCGCAGCCGTATGCCGAGGGGCCATCGCTGGACCACGGCAGCCATACCCCGGCACGTCCGTTGTCGGCCGCCGACGAACCGCTGGAGGAGCGCTGACATGGACCTGATGACCTGGCTGCCGGTGGCGTGGTTCGCGGTGATCGGCTTCGGCGTGCTGATGTACGTGGTGCTGGACGGCTTCGTGCTCGGCATCGGCATCCTTGCCCCGTTCGCCGAGGACGAGGAACAACTGGACCTAATGATGAACACTGCCGCGCCGATCTGGGACGGCAACGAGACTTGGCTGGTGCTGGGCGGCGCCGGCCTGCTGGCGGCCTTCCCCAAGGCGTATGCGGTGCTGTTGTCGGCGCTGTACCTGCCGGTGCTGCTGCTGGTGGTGGCGCTGGTGTTCCGCGGCGTGGCCTTCGAATTCCGTTTCAAGGCGCATCGTTCGCGCCGGCTGTGGAGCGTGGCGTTCGGCCTCGGTTCGCTGCTGGCCACGTTTGCCCAGGGCGTGATCCTCGGCACCCTGGTGCAGGGCATCCCGCTGGTGGACGGTGTCTATCAGGGCGGGCCGTTTGCCTGGTTCAGCCCGTTCGCGATGCTGACCGGTGCCGCGCTGGTGGCCGGCTATGCGCTGCTGGGCAGCACCTGGCTGATCCTGAAGACCGAAGGTCGCGTGCAGGCGCTGGCGCGGCAGATGACCCGGCCACTGGTCGTGGCGGTGATCGCGGCGATGGGCCTGGTCAGCAGTTGGCTGCCGTTCCTCGATTCGCGCCTGATGGCGCGCTGGTTCAGCGACGGCAACTTCTGGTGGCTGTCGCCGGTGCCGCTGCTGACCCTGGCGGTAGCCGCCGCGCTGTGGCGCAGTGCCACCCACCCGCGCCGCGACCTGCCGCCATTCCTGCTCAGCCTGGCCCTGTTCGTGCTCGGCTTCCTCGGCCTGGTGCTGGGCATGTGGCCCTATCTGCTGCCACCGTCGATGACCTTGTGGCAGGCCGCCGCGCCGGCGTCGTCACTGGGCTTCACGCTGGTCGGGCTGGTCATATTGCTGCCGGTCATCCTCGGCTATACGGCGTGGTCCTACCGGGTATTCCGCGGCAAGGTGCACGCCGACACCGGTTACCACTGATCGATTGAAGACGGGGCCTGCCGGTGCCGGGCCCCGTGTTGGGGAATGTGAAACCTGCACACCCTGCGCGGGACGTGCTAGCGTGCGCTCCTTTCCGGCGGCCAGGGGGGCAGCCGGCGACGTCCTGGACGGACGCACGGCTGCAGGAACGGGGGGCCGCCGCGCGTCGCCGTAATGGCTCGTGCCTATCGTTCTCCCGTTGAAGCACCATCGCTAAATGATCGAATTCTCCATCGTCGACTGGGCTGCCTGGGCGCCCGGCCTGAGCGAGCGTAGCCAGTGGCTGGGCTGGGCCGATGCGCCGTACCTGCCGCACGGCGCGGACACGCCGGCGCTGGCCGAAGTGCCGGCGATGCAGCGCCGCCGCATCGAGCGGCTTGGCCGGATGGCGATCCAGGCCGCGTGCTGGTGCGAGGACGGGCAGGGCGCCGACAGTGACGTGCCGCTGGTGTTCGCCAGCCGCCACGGCGACGTGGCCCGTTCGATGGACCTGTTGGGTGCGTTGGCCGCCAATGAGCCGTTGTCGCCGACCGGATTCGGCCTGTCCGTGCACAACGCGATTGCCGCGCTGTATTCCATCGCCCGCGGCCACCGCGGCAACTACCTGGCGCTGGCGGCGGGCCAGGCCACGGTGGAGACGGCTTGCCTGGAGGCCGTCGGCCTGCTGGCCGACGGCGCCCGCGAGGTGCGGGTGGTGGTCTATGAGTCGCCACTTCCGGACATTTACGCGACGTTCGCCGACGAACCCGATCCGTTCTTTGCCTGGTGCTGGCGCCTGACCGCCCCGACAGAGGGCCGACCGACGCTGTCGCTGCAGTGGCAGCCGGCCGACGCCCAGGCCAGCACTGCGCCCGGCCTGCTGCCGCATGCGCTGGACCTGCACCGGTTCCTGTTGTCCGGCGCGCCGGCGCTGGAACACGTGGCCCACGGCCAGCGCTGGCGCTGGAGCCGCCGTGGCTGAGCTGCTGCGCCGCCTCGACCATGCCTGGCGGGTGTTTGGCACCGGCCTGAGCTTTGTCGCATTTGGCCTGGGCGGCCTGCTGTTGGGCGTGCTGGTGATGCCGGTGCTGCTGCTGATGCGCGACCCGGTGGTCCGCCGCCGCCGGGCCCGCCGCGTGGTCCAGGCCGCCTTCGCCAGCCATCTGCGGTTGATGCGCGGGCTGGGGGTGATGACCTACGAGATCGAGGGCGGTGAACGCCTGCAGCGCGACGGCCTGCTGGTACTGGCCAATCACCCGACCCTGATCGACGTGGTCTGCCTGATCTCGCTGCTGCCCAACGCCGACTGCGTGGTGAAGCGGGCCGTGGCCTGCAACCCGTTCATGCGTGGCCCGGTACGGGCCGCCGGCTACATCTCCAATGACGATGGCGCCGGCCTGGTCGATGACTGCGTGGCGGCGGTACATGCCGGCGGCACCCTGGTGATCTTCCCGGAGGGCACCCGCAGCGTGCCGGGCCAGCCGCCGCGGCTGCAGCGCGGGGCCGCCAACATCGCCGTACGGGGTCGCCTGGACGTCACCCCGGTGCGGATCACCTGCAGCCCGCCCACGTTGACCAAGGGGCAGAAGTGGTATCGTGTCCCCTCACGTCGCTTTCACGTTCGGCTGCAGATCGGCGAAGATATCCCGATCGCGCCATTTCTGGCCGAAGACGACTCGCCAAGGGGGGATGCCCTGGCAGCCCGTCGCGTCACCGAGCACCTTTCTCGTTATTTCGACCTGTCTGGAGATCCGAACCGTGCAAGCACTTGAGCACGAGATCAAGGAATTGATCATTTCCTCCCTTTCGCTGGAGGACATCACGCCGGAGGACATCGATCCGACCGCCCCACTGTTCGTCGAGGGCCTCGGCCTGGATTCGATCGACGCGCTGGAGCTGGGCCTGGCGCTGCAGAAGAAGTACGGTGTGAGCCTCTCGGCCGATTCGGAAGAAACCCGTCGCCATTTCTCCAGCGTGCGCGCGCTCGGCGAGTTCGTCGCCGCCCGCCAGTCGTAACGGTGCCAGGACCTGCCATGACCAAGAATGAACTGTTCGAACGCATCGTCAGCATCCTGACCGACAGCTTCGAGATCGAAACCGCCCGGATCACCCCCGAGGCCCGCCTGTACGACGACCTGGACATCGACAGCATCGACGCGGTCGACCTGATCGTTCAGCTGAAGCCGTTGCTCGGCCGCAACCTGCAGCCGGAAGCGTTCAAGGCTGTGCGTACCGTGCAGGACATCGTCGATGTGGTGCACAGGCTGCTGCCGGACCAGGCAGCCGCCTGACCGCAGCGTCGGCGGCTCCACCATGGCACGCGCACGCACGGTCGTGGTGGCTGCGATCTCGCTGGCCTACCCGGTGCTGGTGTACCTGGCGATGGGCCGCTTCGAGCCACGCTGGCTGTCGCTGCTGCTGTTCACCCTGGCCCTGCTGCGCGCGCTGAGTACGCGCCAGCCGCTGTGGTGGGCTGCGGCCGCCGGCACCGGCCTGCTGGCGGTGCTGGCCACTGTGCTCAACCAGGCCCTGCCGCTGAAGCTGTACCCGGCGCTGGTCAACGCAGTGATGCTGGCGGTATTCGGCACCAGCCTGCGTTTCGGCCCGCCGCTGGTGGAACGCCTGGCACGGCTGCAGGAACCGGACCTGCCCCCGTTCGCGGTGGCCTATACCCGCCGCGTCACCCAGGTGTGGTGCGGCTTCTTCGTTCTCAACGGCAGCCTGGCCCTGCTGACCGCGCTGTACGCGTCGGACCGGGTCTGGATGCTCTACAACGGATTGTTGGCGTACGTGATGATGGGCGTGTTGTTCGCAGGTGAGTGGCTGGTGCGGCGGCGGGTGAAGGCGGCGCACGCGCATGGCTGAGTGGATTGCCCTGGACCGGTTGCTGCTGGAGGCGCGGCCGCATCGAAGTGTTGGCGTCTGCGATGGCGAGGTGATCGACCACGCCCGCTTCCGCCAGCGCGTACTGGCCTGGCGCGCCGCGTTTGCGGCGGCCGCAGGCCGTGACTGGGCCCTGTATTTCGATGATGCGGTGGCCTTTGCCGCTGCGTTGTTCGGTGCCTGGCATGCCGGCAAGCGGGTGTTCCTGGCTGCCGACAACCTGCCGGCCACGCTGCAGGCGCTGCAGCCGCAGGTGAGTGGTTTCGCAGGCGACGTGTCCGCCGATTATCGTCCGCTGGCGGCGCTGGACGCCGCACCGGACGAGGGTCTTCAGGCGCTGGACGAGCGCGCCTGCGAGCTGTGCGTGTTCACCTCCGGCAGCACCGGACAGCCCAGTGCGATCAACAAGCGCATGGACCAGCTGACGCGCGAGGTGGACGCACTGCAGGCTGCGTTCGGCACGCAGCTGGAAGGCGTGCAGGTGCATGGCACGGTGTCGCACCAGCACATCTATGGCCTGCTGTTCCGCGTGCTGTGGCCGCTGGCTGCCGGCCGCCTGATCCATCCACGCCGGTTCTTCCACGAAGATCTGGTGGGTGCGCTGGCCGGTACCGATACGGTGCTGGTCGCGACCCCGGCCCACCTCAAGCGCCTGCCCGAGCAGCTCGACTGGGCCAGCCTGCATGGCCGCCTGCGCGCGGTATTCTCCTCTGGCGGCCCGCTGCCGGAAGAAGCCGCACGCCAGGTGCGGCAGTGGCTCGGCGTGGCACCGACCGAGGTCTATGGCAGCAGCGAGACCGGCGGCATCGCCTGGCGCCGCTGGGACACCGACCTGCCGCCGTGGCAGCCGCTGCCCGGCGTGCAGTGGCGCATCGAGGAGGGCTGCCTGGCGGTGGCCTCCGCACATCTGGAAACCCCGGATTGGTGGCGTACCCAGGACCGCGTTGAAGCGTTGGCCGATGGCCGCTTCCGCCTGCTGGGCCGCGCCGACCGCATCGTCAAGATTGAAGAGCGCCGCGTTTCGCTGGATGCACTGGAACGTGCGTTGCGCGAAGACGCCGAAGTGGATGACGTGCGCGTGCTGGTGCTGCCCGGGCAGCGCGAGCAGCTGGCCGCGGTGGTGGTACCGGCCGACCCGACGCTGCTGGAGGGCGGTGAGGCCGCGCGCCGCGCGCTGGGCCAGCGCCTTGGCACACGCCTGGCACAGGCTCATGACGCGGTCACCCGGCCGCGCCGCTGGCGGCTGGTGCCGGCGCTGCCGATCAACGCACAGGGCAAAGTCACCCAGGCGGCACTGGCAGCGCTGTTCCAGCCGCTGATGCCGGTGCCGGTCTGGGATCACCGCGATGCGGCCAGCGCCACGTTGCGGATGACCCTGGACCCGGCGCTGCGGCCGTTCCAGGGCCACTTCCCGCAGGCGGCGATCCTGCCCGGCGTGGCGCAGCTGGACTGGGCGGTGCGGTTTGGCCGCCAGGTGTTCGCCATGCCGGCAGTGTTCCTGCGCATGGATGCGGTGAAGTTCCAGCACGTGGCCCGCCCGGGCGATGAGCTGACCCTGCAGCTGGACTGGGATGCCGCACGCAACGTGATGGCCTTCCGTTACACCTCCAGCCACGGTGTGCATGCCAGCGGCAAAGTGGTCTTCGCCGATGCGGACTGATCCGGCCGTTGCCGGTGCCGCGTTCGCGCCACTGGTGGTGATTCCCGTCTACGACCACGAGCACGCCATCGCGGCGGTGGTCGACGGCGTGCAGGCCGCCGGCCTGCCATGCCTGCTGATCGACGATGGCTCGCATGAGGCGTGCGCGGCAGCATTGCGTTCGCTGGCACAGCGCCAGGGCGTCGACCTGCTGCGCCTGGACGTCAACCAGGGCAAGGGCGGGGCGATGCTGGCCGGTTTCGCCGAAGCCGGCGCGCGAGGCTACAGCCACGTGCTGCAGATCGATGCCGACGGCCAGCACGATGCCCGCGATCTGCCACGCTTCATCGAAGCGGCGCGCGCCCATCCCGAGGCGGTGATCTGTGGCATTCCGGCCTACGACGCCAGCGTTCCCAAGGCGCGCCTGTATGGCCGCTACGCGACCCACATCTGGGTCTGGATCAACACGCTGTCGCTGCATCTGCGCGACACCATGTGCGGCTTCCGCGTGTATCCGCTGCCGCCGGTGCTGCGCCTGATCGGTGAAGAAACCATCGGCCGGCGCATGGATTTCGATACCGAAGTGATGGTGCGCCTGTACTGGCGGCACCTGCCGGTCGAGCACCTGGCCACGCGCGTGACCTATCCATCCGATGGCGTCTCGCACTTCGATGTGTGGCGCGACAACGTGCGCATCAGCCGCATGCACACCCGCTTGTTCTTCGGCATGCTCTGGCGCGCACCGCGCCTGCTGTGGCGCCGCCTGCGGGGGCAGCGCTGAGATGGCGGCCGCGCAGGGGGCCCCGCACTGGGCCGACATCGGCGAATCCACCTCGGTGGCCGGCGTGCTGTTCCTGTGCTGGGTGCACCGCTGGTTCGGGCGCTGGCCGTTCCGCCTGTGCGTGTGGCCGGTGGTGGCCTGCCACTGGCTGGGCAACCGCGTTGGCCGCCAGGCCTCGATGCAGTACCTGCAGCGCCTGCAGGCGCACAGCGGTGCGCTGGGTCGCGCGCCGACCCGGCGTGACAGCCTGCGCCACTTCTTCGCGTTTGCCGACACGATGCTGGACAAGATCCTCGGCCTGGGCGGACGCTATCCGGCCGAACGCATCCACCTGCATCGCGACCTGGTGCTGGAAAAGATCGCGCGCCGCGAGGGCGGGCTGATCCTGACCGCGCACATCGGCTGCCTGGAGCTGTGCCAGGTACTGGCCGAACAGGTGCCGGGGTTCCGCATCACCGTGCTGGTGCACACCGCGCATGCGCAGCGCTTCAACCGCCTGCTGCAGCGGCTGGACCCGCTGGCGGCGGTGGAGCTGGTGCAGGTAACCGAAATGGGCCCGGCCACGGCGGTGATGCTGGCAGAGCGCGTGGCGGCCGGTGGCTTCGTCGCCATCGTCGGCGACCGCACGCCGGTGCAGGGCGGCCGCAGCGTCACTGCCGATTTCCTTGGCCACCGCGCCCCGTTCCCGATCGGTGCCTACGTGCTCGCCGCCGCGCTGGGCTGCCCGGTCTACACCATGGCCTGCCTGCACCAGGGCGAGGGCTATCGCGTGGCGTTTGAACAGTTCGTCGAACGCATCGTGCTGCCGCGTGGCTCGCGCGATGCCGCGCTGGCCGAACAGGCACAGCGCTTCGCGCGCTGGCTGGAACTCCAGGTCATCCAGTCCCCGTTGGACTGGTTCAACTTCTTCCCCTTCTGGGATCAGGCTCCGCATGATGACTGACGCCGTACCCGTGTGCCGCTTTGGCGATGCACCGTTGACCATTGAAGACGTGGTTGCTCTGGCCCAGCGCCAGTGCGAGGCCGCACTGAGCGAGGCGCCGGCGTTCCGCGCGCACATCCAGCGCGGTGCCGACTTCCTCGACCGCCTGCTGCGCGAGGACGGCGTGATCTATGGCGTGACCACCGGCTACGGTGACTCGTGCACGGTGAACATCCCGCCGGCGCTGGTGGCTGAGCTGCCGCACCACCTGTACACCTACCACGGCTGTGGCCTGGGCCGTTACCTGGACCCGGTCGAGACCCGTGCGGTACTGGCCGCGCGCCTGGCGTCGCTGGTGCGCGGCATGTCCGGTGTCAGTGTGCCGCTGCTGGAAGGCCTGGCCACGCTGCTGCAGCACGATGTACTGCCGATGATTCCGGCCGAAGGCTCGGTCGGTGCCAGTGGCGACCTGACCCCGCTGTCGTACGTGGCCGCTGTGCTGTGCGGCGAGCGCGAGGTGCTGCACGACGGCCGCGTGCAGCCGGCGGCGGATGTGCTGGCGAAGATCGGCATGACCCCGCTGAAGCTGCGACCGAAGGAAGGCCTGGCGATCATGAACGGCACCGCGGTGATGACCGGCCTGGCATGCCTGGCCTGGCAGCGCGCCGATTACCTTGCGCGCATGGCCACGCGGCTGACTGCGTTCAACGTGCTGGCCAGCGACGGCAACGCGCATCACTTCGACGAAACCCTGTTCGCCGCCAAGCCGCACCCGGGCCAGGGCCGCATCGCCGCGCGCCTGCGCAGCGACCTGCACAGCGAGCGTCCGCCGCGCAATGAACAGCGCCTGCAGGACCGCTACTCGCTGCGCTGCGCGCCGCATGTGATCGGCGTGCTGGAAGACAGCCTGCCGTTCCTGCGCCAGCTGATCGAAACCGAGCTGAACAGCGCCAACGACAACCCGCTGATCGACGCCGATGGCGAGCGCATCCTGCACGGCGGCCA
Source organism: Stenotrophomonas sp. 63632_Sma (assembly GCF_056482875.1). Taxonomy (NCBI): domain Bacteria; kingdom Pseudomonadati; phylum Pseudomonadota; class Gammaproteobacteria; order Lysobacterales; family Lysobacteraceae; genus Stenotrophomonas; species Stenotrophomonas sp. 63632_Sma. Next base: position 4,557,192 of record NZ_CM151220.1, on the reverse strand, counting down.
CTTCTACGGCGGCCACATCGCGCTGGCGATGGACACCCTGAAGAACACCGTGGCCAACGTCGCCGATCTGCTCGACCGGCAGCTGGCGCTGGTGGTCGACGCCCGCTACAACCATGGCCTGCCGGCCAACCTGTCGGCGGCCACCGGCCCGCGCGCAGCCATCAACCATGGCCTGAAGGCGCTGCAGATCAGCGTTTCGGCCTGGACCGCCGAAGCGCTGAAGCAGACCATGCCGGCCAGCGTGTTCTCGCGTTCCACCGAATGCCACAACCAGGACAAGGTCAGCATGGGCACCATTGCCGCGCGCGATTGCCTGCGCGTGATCGAGCTGACTGAACAGGTGGTGGCCGCGATGCTGGTCGCTGCCCGCCAGGGCCTGGCGCTGCGCGAACGGGTTGGCCTGAACGCGCAGCTGCATGGCAGTCTGGCCGACATGTACGCCGACCTGGGGCAGCGCATCGCCCTGGTTGAAGAAGACCGCGCGCTGGATCGCGAACTGCGGGAACTGCTGGTGGAGATCCGCGCGCAACGTTGGGAGCTGTATGCCGGTGAATGAGGCCATTGAACGGGTTGGCGAGATTGCGTTGACCCCCGCCTTCCATGACTGCGATCCGATGAACGTGGTCTGGCATGGCAACTACTTCAAGTACTTCGAGATCGCGCGCTGCGCGCTGCTCGGCCGCTACGACTACGACTACCCGCAGATGCTTGAATCGGGCTACCTGTGGCCGGTGGTCGATGCGCGGGTGAAGTACGTGCGTCCGTTGCTGTTCAACCAGGCCCTGCGCGTGATCGCGCGCATCGTGGAATGGGAGAACCGGCTGAAGATCGAGTACGAGATTCTCGATGCGCAGAGCGGCCAGGTGCTGACCCGCGCGATGACCATCCAGGTTGCGGTGGACGCTGCCAGCAAGGAAATGCTGTACCAGTGCCCGCCGGTGCTGTGGGAACGCCTGGGAGTGCCTGCGCCATGAACCGAGCGAACCGTTTCGCCCGTGCGCTGCTGTGCGCGCTGCTGCTGGTGGCCGCACCGCTGGTGCAGGCGGCCGACCCCGCCATCGATGCGATCACCCAGGCGGTGGCGCGGCCGGATGTGCTGCGTGGCCAGTTCAGCCAGGAAAAGCAGGTCAGCGGCTTCAAGAACCCGCTGCGTTCTCAGGGCCGGTTCGTGGTCGCGCGCCAGCACGGCGTGATCTGGTCCACGCTCAAGCCGTTCCCCTCCGAGGTGGTGGTCACCGCCGACCGCATCCTCAGCCGCCAGCGCGATGGCAGCACCCGCGTCGAACTCGATGCACGGCAGCAACCGGCGATGCGTTCGGTGAACGCGATCATGTTCGCGCTGATGAGTGGCGACGTGCAGGCGCTGTCCAGCCAGTTCAACGTGGCGGCCAGCCGTGAAGGACAAGGCTGGCGGCTGCGCCTGACGCCGAAGTCGGCGATGCTGGCCAAGGCTTTCGAATCGCTGACCCTGCAGGGCGACCGCTACGTGCGCCAGGTCGAGATCGTGGAGGCCAACAAGGACCGCACGCAGATCCAGTTCAGCGCGTTGAGCGAGACGCCGGCCACGCTCAATGCCGACGAGGCCCGCCGCTTTGAGTGAGGCCGCGGCATCGAACACACCGGACCGGTTGCGGCGCTGGTGGCACTGGCTGGGCATCGCCTGGCTGCTGGTGCTGGTGGTACTGGGCGCGCAGCAGTGGCACCTGTGGAGCCAGCAATCGAGGATCGACACCGACATCCTCGCCCTGCTGCCGCAGGATGCACACGACCGTCTGTTGAGCGATGTCACCCGGCGCATCGCCGATGGCAGTTCGCGGCAGGTGGTGGTGCTGCTGGGCAGCAAGGACGGCGCCGCCGCCAAGCGTGCGCAGGCCGCGTTTGCTGCAGCCATGGCCAAGGACGCCGATCACGCCCTGCTGGTACCCAGCGGCTCGATCGAAGGCTGGTTCGATGAGGCGCGCGCGTTCTACGCGCCGTACCGTGACCGCCTGCTGACCCCGGCCCAGCGCGAGCAGCTGCAGGGCAGCGAGCCGGGCGCGCTGGCCGAACAGGCGTTGGCCGCGCTGTACGGCCCGATGGGCGCGCCGCGCCTGACCGACTGGCGGCAGGACCCGTTGTCGCTGTGGCCGCAATGGTGGCAGCAGCAGGCGCAGGGGTCGGGACTGCGGCTGGGCGATGACGGCCTGCTCGAAGCCGAGGACAAGCATTGGGCCGCGCTGCAGTTCGACACGCCGGGTTCGGCGTTCCAGCTCGACGGCGAACGCCATCTCGATGGCCTGCTGGAACGTGCCGGGCAGGCAGCAAAAGCGGCCGCTCCGGATCTGGAGATCCTGCATGCCGGCGTGCCACTGCACGCCGAAGCGGCCGCGGTGCAGGCCAACCAGGAGATCAACACCATCGGTTGGGGGTCGCTGGCGGCGGTGCTGCTGCTGGTGTGGCTGGCATTCCGCTCGCTGCGGCCGATCCTGCTGGTCGCCGCCTCACTGCTGATCGGCTGTGGCGTGGCGCTGGCAGTGACCGTGCTGGTGTTTGGCAAGGTGCACGTGCTGACTCTGGTGTTTGGTGCGTCGCTGGTGGGCGTGGCCGAGGATTACGGCATTCACTGGTTCGCCTCGCGCCAGGCCGAGCCGGCCGATCGTCGCTGGAAACTGCTGCGGCATCTGCTGCCTGGCCTGTGGCTGGCCCTGCTGACCAGTGCGCTGGCCTATCTGGCATTGGGCCTGGCCCCGTTCCCGGGCCTGCGCCAGATGGCGCTGTTCTCGGTGGTCGGCCTGGCTGCCGCCTTCCTCACGGTGATCTTCTGGTTCCCGTGGCTGGATGGTGGCGAGATCCGCCAGACCCGCTTCTCGCAGTGGCTGGGCAACACGCTGGAGCGTTTCCCGCGCCTGCATGGCCGCCGCGCGGTGACGATGTTCGTGGTGATCACGCTGGCACTGTCTGCCATCGGCATCGCGCGCCTGCAGAGCAACGACGACCTGCGCAGCCTGCAGTCGTCGCCGCCGGCATTGATGGCGCAGCAGATCCGCCTGAGCCAGTTGCTGGGCATGCCCAGCCCGGCGCAGTTCTACCTGGTGCAGGGTGCCGATGCCGCGCAGCTGCTGCAGCGCGAAGAAGCGCTGACCGAACGCCTGCGTGTATTGGCCAACGACAAGCGCATTGGTGGCTATCGCGCGATCAGCGATTGGCTGCCGTCGCCGTCGCGGCAGCAGGCCGATGCCGCGCTGACCGCGAAGGTGGAACCCGGCGTGCTGTCAGCCGTGTCCGAGGCCGTGGGCGAGCCGCTGCAGCGACCGCAGTTCGCGGCAGCGCCGCTCAGCGCCGAAGCCTTCCTGGCCTCGCCGGCCTCGCAGCCGTTCCGTCATCTGTGGGTGGGCGAGGTCGGTGGGCAGATGATCAGCGTGGTGATGGTCGATGACCTGTCGCGCGCCGATGCGCTGGCCACCCTGCAGGGTGCGGCCGAAGGCCTGCCGGGTGTGCGCTGGGTGGACCGCACCGCCGACTTCTCCACGCTGCTGGGTCACTACCGCAAGCTGATGGGTGGGCTGCTGCTGGTCGGCATCGCGCTGGTGTTCGGCGCGCTGTGGCTGCGCTACCGCCGCCAGGCCTGGCGCGTGTTCGCGCCGACCCTGATTGCCGGTGCCTTGACCCTGGGCCTGCTGGGCCTGTTCGGCCAGCCGCTGCAGCTGTTCAACGTGCTGGCACTGATGCTGCTGCTGGGCATGGGCATCGACTACGGCATCTTCCTGATCGAGCACCGTGGCGATGCCAGCGCCTGGCTGGCAGTGTGCGTGGGCGCGGCCAGCACCTGGCTGTCGTTCGGCCTGCTGGGCCTGTCGCAGACCCCGGCGCTGCGCGCGTTCGGCCTGACCCTGCTGTTCGGCATCGGCCTGGTCTGGTTGATCTCGCCGCTGTTCCGGCCGCCGCCACATGACCTGCCGCCAGCTTGAACCTGTCTTCCGACTTCCTTCTTTCCACCTGATCGAGCAACAAGGACGCACCGATGAATACTGCTGTGGATGCTGTCGAACGTACTGAAATCCTGATCATCGGCGCGGGCCCGGCCGGCTCGGTGGCCGCGGCGATGCTGCGCCAGCAGGGCCGCCAGGTGCTGATGCTGGAGCGCCAGCAGTTCCCGCGCTTCTCGATCGGTGAAAGCCTGCTGCCGCAGAGCATGGAGTACATCGAAGCGGCAGGCCTGCTGCAGGACGTGGTCGAAGCGGGCTTCCAGCACAAGAACGGTGCCGCGTTCGTGCATGGCGAGGCGCGCACCGCGTTCGACTTCAGGAAGAAGTTCTCGCCAGGTTGGGGCACCACCTACCAGGTGCAGCGCGCCGACTTCGACAACGTGCTGGCGCGCGGCGCCGAACGCATGGGCACCACGCTGCGCTTCGGCGATGAAGTGCTTGCGGTCGAGCCGGGCGAGCAGCCGGCGGTGACCGTGCGCCGTCCGGACGGCAGCGAGTACCGCATCGAAGCCGATTTCATCCTCGATGCATCCGGTTTCGCACGCCTGCTGCCGCGCCTGCTGCAGCTGGAATCGCCGTCCAACTTCCCGGTGCGCGGCGCGATCTTCTGCCACGTGCGCGACAACATTCCGGCTGAAGCGGACTTCGATCGCAACAAGATCCTGATCACCACCCATCCCGAGCACATCGACGTCTGGTACTGGACCATCCCGTTCTCCAACGGCTGCTGCTCGCTGGGCGTGGTCGCCGAGCCGTCGTTCTTCGAACGCTACGAAGGCGACGACCTGCAGAAGCTGCAGGCCATCGTTGGCGAGGACCCCACCTGACCCGGCTGCTGGCCAACGCCGAATGGGCGGTGCTGCCGGTGCGTCGCATCACCGGTTACTCGGCCAATGTCAGCTCGTTGTGGGGCCCGGGCTACGCCCTGCTGGGCAATGCCGGCGAGTTCCTTGACCCGGTGTTCTCCTCCGGCGTCACCATCGCCTTCAAGTCCGCGCAGCTGGCCAGCGAATGCCTGGCGCGCCGCTATGCCGGCGAAACCGTCGACTGGGAAGCTGAATTCTCGATCCCGCTGCGTGCCGGCGTGAAGACCTTCCGCCGCTTCGTTGAAAGCTGGTACGAGGGCGGCTTCCAGAAGATCATCTACCACCCGCAGCAGCAGCCCGAAGTACGCGACATGATCAGTTCCATCCTGGCCGGCTACGCCTGGGACACCAACAACCCGTATGTGGCCGACGAAAGCGGCCGCCGCATGCGCGTGCTGGAGCAGCTGTGCAGCGCCTGATCGCCCGTACCGCGGCCGTGCTGCTGTGCCTGCTGCTGGCCGCCTGTGCCGGCCGCATGCCCAAGCCATTGGTGGAACTGCCGCCGCTGCGCCTGTCGCCGGCCAGCCTGCCGGCGCCGCTGGCATTGCAGCAGCAGCTGCATTTCCGTTTCGGTACGCATGAGCGCGACCTGGATGCTCTGCTGGAAGCCGATGCGCAGCAGGTGCAGCTGGCGGTGCAGGCGATGGGCCAGACCGGCGTGCGCCTGCAGTGGGACGGCCAGCAGCTGACCCAGCAGCGCGCACCGTGGCTGCCGCCGCAGGTACGTGCCGAGCGTGTGCTGGATGACCTGCAGTTCGCGCTGTGGCCGACCGCGGCCATTGCCGCCGCGTTGCCGGCAGGTTGGCAGGTCAGCGATGACGGCCGGCAGCGCAGCCTGTCGCGCAACGGCACGGTGTGGCTGCAGCTGCAGCGCCTGGACGATGGCAGCGTGCAGCTGGACAACCGCGCCGAAGGCTATGCGCTGCGCATCGAATCGATCGACATGGCCGGGCAGGACCGATGAGTGCACCGATCTACCTGAACGACCTGGGCGTAGTCTGCGCGCTCGGCGATGGCCGCGCCGCGGTCGCGTCGGCGATGTTCGCGGATGTGCCGGGCGGGCTCAGCGACAACGACAGCCTGCTGCCGGGGCGCACCCTGGCGCTGGGAGAGGTGCGCACGCCGCTGCCGGCGCTGGAGGACCTGCCGGTGGCCCTGCGCGGGCGCAACAACGCCCTGCTGGACGTGGCACTGGCGCAGATCGCACCAGCGGTGGCCGCCGCGATCGCCCGCCATGGTGCCGAGCGTGTGGCGGTGGTGCTGGGCACCAGCACCTCGGGCATTGGTGAATCCGAGCAGGCCCTGCGCACCCACGCCGAACAGGGCCAGTGGCCGCAGGGCTTCGATTACGCCCAGCAGGAAATGGGCACCGCCGCGCAGTTCGTGCGCCAGCGCAGTGGTGCACAGGGGCCGGCATGGACCCTGTCCACCGCCTGCTCGTCCAGCGCCAAGGCGCTGATGTCGGCCGCCCGGATGCTGCGCGCCGGCATCGTCGATGCGGTGATTGCCGGCGGTGCCGATTCGCTGTGCCGCTTCACCGTGGCCGGCTTCAGCGCGTTGGAATCGGTGTCGGCACTGCGCTGCAATCCGTTCTCGCAGCACCGCTCCGGCATCAACATCGGCGAGGGCGCCGCGCTGTTCCTGCTTACCCGCGAGCCGGGTCCGGTGTGCCTGGCCGGGTGGGGCGAATCGGCCGATGCCCATCACATGTCCGCCCCCGATCCGCAGGGGATGGGGGCCATCGACGCCCTGCAGCAGGCGCTGCTGCGCGCCGGCTGGGGCGCCGACGAAGTGGATTACGTGAACCTGCATGGCACCGCCACCGGGCACAACGATGCGATGGAAAGCCTGGCGGTCTCGCAGGTGCTGGGCAATGGCGTGCCGGCCAGTTCGACCAAGCCGCTGACCGGCCATACGCTGGGTGCCTCGGGCGCGATCGAGGCGGCGCTGTGCTGGATCCTGCTGGCCGAGAACCCACAGCAGCAGCTGCCGCCGCACTGGTGGGACGGCGTGCCCGACCCCGCACTGCCGGTGCTGCCGCTGGTCGCGCCGGGCTCCTGCCTGGCGCAGGCGCCGCGGCGGGTGCTGAGCAATTCGTTCGCCTTCGGCGGCAGCAATGCCGTGCTGGCACTGGAGCGTCGATGAACACGCTGTACGCGATCGAGGACGTGGTGCCGCACCGCCAGGACATGTGCCTGCTGGAGCGCATCACGCAGTGGGACCAGGACACCCTCGAGGCTGAACTGGTGGTGCCCGAATCCGGCCTGTTCGTGGAGAACGGCGAAGTGCCGGCGTGGGTCGGCATCGAATACATGGCGCAGGCCATCGCGGCCTGGGCCGGCTGCCGCGCGCGTGCGGCCGGCAAGCCGCCGCAGCTGGGCTTCCTGCTCGGCAGCCGCCGCTACAGCAGCGCGCGCAGCAGCTTCCCCAGCGGTTCGCGGCTGCGCGTACAGGCGCGCTGCGAGCTGTTGGGTGACAATGGATTGGGGATGTTCGCCTGCCGCATCCTGGCGGGCGAGGACGAATGGGCGACAGCCAACGTGTCGGTGTTCGAACCGGCCGACGCGATGGCCTATCTGGAGAGTGGACAGGCATGACAGGGAATCGAAGCGTGCTGGTGACCGGCGCCAGCCGGGGCATCGGCCGGGCCATCGCGCTGCGCATCGCGCGCGATGGCTTCGACGTGGTGGTGCATTGCCGCAGCCGCCTGGAAGAGGCACAGGCAGTGATGGCCGAGATCCAGGCCTTGGGCCAGCAGGCCCGCGTGCTGGCGTTCGACGTAGCCGACCGCGAGGCCGCACGCGCCGCGCTGGAGGCTGATGTCGAAGCGCACGGCGCGTACTACGGCGTGGTCTGCAATGCCGGCATCGCCCGTGATGGCGCCTTCCCGGCGCTGTCGGCGGAGGATTGGGACCAGGTCATCCACACCAACCTGGATGGCTTCTACAACGTGCTGCATCCGCTGATCATGCCGATGGTGCGGCGGCGCAAGCCGGGCCGCATCGTCACCCTGTCGTCGGTGTCCGGGCTGGCCGGCAACCGCGGCCAGGTCAACTACAGTGCCGCCAAGGCCGGCATCATCGGTGCCACCAAGGCGCTGGCACTGGAACTGGCCAGCCGCCAGATCACCGTCAACTGCGTGGCCCCGGGCCTGATCGAGACCGAAATGCTCAATGATGAAGTGATCGAACACGCGCTCAAGCTGATTCCCGCCGGCCGCGTCGGTCGTCCCGACGAAGTGGCGGCCACGGTGGCGTTCCTGCTGTCCGAGCCGGCCGGCTACATCACCCGCCAGGTGATCTCGGTGAACGGAGGCATGCTCTGATGGCCGCCGATCGTCGCGTGGTGGTCACCGGTGCGGCCGCCATCAGTCCGCTCGGCCACGACTGGCCGACCATCGAAGCGCACCTGCGCAGCTGCCGCAATGCCGTGCGCACGATGCCCGAATGGGATGTCTATGCCGGCCTGAACACCAAGCTGGCCGCGCCGGCGCAGGACTTCGAGCTGCCGCCGAACTACAACCGCAAGACCACCCGCTCGATGGGCAAGGTCGCGATCATGTCGGTGCGCGCCACCGAGGTGGCACTGCGCGAGGCTGGCCTGCACGAGCACCCGGTGCTGCGCAGTGGCCGTACCGGCGTGGCCTACGGTTCGTCCTCGGGCAGCCACGAGGCCACCGGTGAATTCGGCCGCATGCTCAACGAGTTCACCACCGACGGCATCAGTGCCACCACCTACCTGAAGATGATGAGCCACACCGCGCCGGTCAACATCGGTGTGTTCTTTGGTTTGTCCGGGCGCGTCTACACCACCTCCAGTGCCTGCACCTCGGGCAGCCAGGGCGTGGGCGCGGCCTACGAAGCGATCCGCAGCGGCAAGCAGACGGTGATGGTGGCTGGCGGTGCCGAGCAGCTCGATGCCACTGCCGCGGCAGTGTTCGACACCCTGTTCGCCACCAGCGTGCGCAATGATGCGCCGCAGACCACGCCGCGCCCGTTCGATGCCGGCCGCGATGGCCTGGTGCTGGGCGAGGGTGCTTGTACGCTGATCCTGGAAGACCTGGAGCACGCGCAGGCACGTGGCGCCACCATCCTTGCCGAGGTGGTCGGCTACGGCACCAACAGCGATGGCCAGCACGTCACCCAGCCCAGTGCCGACACCATGGCCCAGGCCATGCGCCTGGCGCTGGAGGATGCCGGGCTGGACGCGGCGCAGATCGACTACGTCAACGCCCACGGCACCGCCACCGACCACGGTGACATCGCCGAGACCCAGGCCACCGCGCAGGTGTTCGGCAGCCGCATGCCGATCAGCTCGCTGAAGAGCTACGTCGGCCACATGCTGGGCGCCTGTGGTGCGTTCGAGGCCTGGATGAGCATCGAGATGATGCGCGCCGGCTGGTTCGCGCCCACCCTGAACCTGGCCGAGGTCGATCCACGCTGCGGCCAGCTCGACTTCATCACCGGCCAAGGTCGCGAATTGCAGGCTGAGTACGTGATGAGCAACAACTTCGCCTTCGGTGGCATCAACACCTCGCTGGTGTTCCGCCGCTGGCGCGAGTGATCCACCGCCCCACCGCCGCTGTTCCCGCAACCTACCCGCACCCTCGACAAGGAGATGTTCCGATGCGCCGCACCCTGATGATCGCCACGGCCACCGCACTGCTGGCCCTGGCCTCCACCGCTTCTGCCCGCGATACCCGCGTGGAGCAGTCCCTGCAGGAACTGGTCAGTTCGCAGGCTGCCAAGGACGCCGGCATCGACGGCAGCGTCCGCTTCTACCTGGCCGGCCAGCCGGTCAGCGTGCAGCAGCGCCTGGGCGAAGACGTGACCAACAAGAAGACCAACGCCGCCAACAAGAGCGACGCCGAGGCTTGCCGCTGGGTTGCGCTGTCGGCGCTGCGCGCGCTGCAGGACGGTGCCAAGTCGCGCGGCGCCAACGCCGTGGTCGACATCGTCAGCTACTACAAGAAGAACGAGTTCAAGAGCAGCACCAACTACGAATGCTATGCCGGTGCGATCCTCGCCGGTGTCGCGCTGAAGGGCACCTACGCCAAGGTCAAGTAAGCGCCCGTGTGGCGGCGGCGTTGGCTGAACGCCGTCGCCACATTGCTGAATCCCGCCGGGGAAACGCCGCCGATCACGCCGCCATCGTCGGCTGACGGCTTTCCCCGGTGTCGGCTTTCCGACACAATCATGGCTCTTCCCGGGTTATCGTCCCGCGGACATGCACGCCTACGTCTATAAAAGCCAACTCAAGCCGGACACCTACGTCTACGTTCCCCGTCGCGATGATTTCAGCGCGCTGCCTGCGCCGCTGCTCACCTCGCTGGGTGCGCTCACCTTCGTCCTGGACGTGGCCCTGGATGCCCAGCGCCGCCTGGCCCAGGCCGATCCGGAAAAGGTCCGCAGCGAAATGAGCGAGCGCGGGTTCTACCTGCAGGTGCCGCCATCGGTGGCCAGCCTGATGCCGCGCCACTATGACTGACACGTCCCGTCCGCGCGCCCTGTCGATCGCCTTCGCCGTCGGTGCCGTGCTGGCGCTGGGCGCCGCTGTGGGCGGCGTTCCAGGCGCCATCCTTGCGGCACTGGCGCAGCCGGCGTTCGCGCTGGGTGTGTCGTGGTGGCGTCGCAGCCGAGCGCTGCTGCCGCTGAAGATCGTCGCGCGCCAGGACCTGCCGGCGCTGCTGGCGTTGTGGACGGCGGCGCCGCTGTTGCTGGCGCTGCTGCTGGCCTGGCCGCTGGCGGCGCTGCGTGACAGCGGCAGCCTGGCCGCGGTGCTGGGCCTGAGCGTGCTGGTCAGTGCCGGCCTGCTGGCGGCCTGGCGCACCTGGCCGCTGTGGAACGATGTCGAACGCCTGGACGGCAATCTCGCCCAGCATTGGCAGGCGCTGGCCGGACGCGACCTGACCGCCTGGCGCGGTCTCGGTGTCGCCGCGCTGGTGATCGCGCTGGCCGCGCTGGTGGTGCTGCCGGCCTGGCCGGGCCTGTTGCCGGAAGGCGCGCGCTGGCCCGCCGCGCTGGCGGTGGTGCTGCTGTCTCCCGTGCTGCACCTGCTGCTGCAGCGGGTGGCGCCGGCACCCTTGGTGTCGCTGCGCGCGAGCCCGTTGGCCAGCGCCGGCAACGAGCACGAACCGATGTTCGCCGCTGCGGCCGAAACCGCGCCGCTGGAGGCGATGGCGCCGCAGGAGCTGACCCCGGCCCTGTATGAAGCCGCCCGCCATGGCCGCATCGACCGGGGCCTGCAGCTGCTGCAGGCCGGTGCCGATCCGTATGCGCTGCCGGACCCGAACTGGCGCGACCAGCGCAGCCTGGCGGTGCTGGCGGCGGTGCTGCCGGACCTGCGCCTGCTGCGCGAACTGATCGCCCGCGGCGTCGATGTGAATGCCCCGCACCGGGGCATGACCCCGCTGCTGGCCGCCACCCGCGACAGCTGGCACGGCCGTCCCGAAGCGGTGATGACCCTGCTCGCCAACGGTGCCGATTCGCGTGCCATCGACAGCGATGGCAACACCCCGCTGCACCATGCGGCGCGCAGTTCCGACCCGGGCGTGGCCGCGCTGCTGCGCGATGCCGCCGCCGAAGTCGACGCGCTGAACAACGAGGGCTGGTCGCCGCTGGCCGTGGCCTGCCAGGTCGGCAACTGGCGCCTGGCCCGCTTCCTGCTCGAACGCGGTGCGCGCAGCGAACCGGCCGAAGGCACCCCGGTGTTGCTGGCCGCGGCCGCCACCGAAGACGACGATCCGGCCGGCGTGCAGCTGCTGCTCAAGCACAAGGCGCGGGCTGACGCGCGTGATCGCCAGCGCCGCAGCGCGCTGCATGAGGCCGCACTGGCTGGCCACGTCGAGATCATCGGCGTGCTGCTGGGTGCCGGTGCCAATCTGGAAGCGCGCGATGCGCTGGGCCGTACGCCGTGGCTGGAAGCGGCCCGTGCCGGCCGCGCTGCCGTGGTCGAGCATCTGCTGCCGCACAAGCCGGATCTGGTTGCGGTGGACGGCGAAGGCCGCAATGCGGTGCAGCTGGCGGCGATGGCCGAGGATGTCTCGCCATTGCTGATCAAGCGCCTGGTCGAGCTGGGCATCGCCGCCGATGCCACCGATCCGGTTGGCCGCCGTGCGGTGGACTACGCCGCCGAAGCCGGTCGCTGGGCGATTGTGGCCCTGCTGGACCCGTCCTATCCGTTGCCGGCCGCCGTCAGTGATGGCCTGGCCGAGCGCGGCGAAGCCGCCAGCGCCAGTGGCCTGCTGCCGGACCGTCCGCCGCTGACCCTGCTGCGCGAAGCGCTGGGCTTCGGCAACACCGATGGCATGGCCGCGCTGGCCAAGCTGTGCCAGCCGGAAGAACTGGGTGGCCTGCTGCTCGATCCGGAACTGGCACTGGAGCCGCGTGCGGTCGATTGGCTGCTGGGCCACGGCGCCGATCCCTACGTGCGTGACGCCTGCTCCGACACGCCGATGTTCGCGCTGCTGTCGCGCGGCATCGATGCGGTGCCGGCGCTGCAGGTCATGCTGCAGCGCGGCCTGTCGCCGGCCGGACGCGGTGGCCTGGCGCGCTTCCTTGCCGCCTGCGCACAGCACGATCAGGCGGCCCGTGGCCTGGAGCAGCTGGCGCTGGAACTGCTGGAACGTGGTGCCGATCCGTTCGCGGCCTCGCCGGCGGGTGACCCGCCGTTGTCGCTGGCAGTGCGCCTGGGCTGGCTGCGCCTGCAGCAGGCCCTGCTCAAGGCCGGTGTCGATCGTGAAGCGCGTGACAGCCATGGCATGACCGCATTGCATCTGGCCACCGCATTGGCCCGCGAAGGCGCGCTGAAGCTGCTGGTGCAGCACGGTGCCTCGCCGGAAGCACGTGCCGCCGATGGGCAGACGCCGCTGGGCGTGGCGCTGTCGATCGGTCGCCGTGACCTGGCCGACTGGCTCGACTGGCGGGTGTGGCCGTTGCCGCGCCGCACCCTGCGCGAGGCCGATCTGCCGGCCGCTGCGATGGCCGGTGACGTCGATGCGGTGCGCCGCCTGATCGATCTGGGATTTGCCGTCGACGCAGTCGACGCACAGGGCTGCACCGCGCTGCTGCGTGCGGCCGGTGGTGGCCATCTGGCAGTAACCGACCTGCTGCTGGCACGCGGCGCCGATCCGCAGCACGCCGCTGCCAGTGGCGCGACGCCGCTGTCGGCGGCGGTCAGCATGCGCCAGGTGGACATCGTTTCGGCCCTGCTCGACGCCGGTGCCAAGCTGGAACACCGCCTGCCGGGCGGCGTGACCGTGCTGATGCTGGCCTCGGCGCTGGGCCTGCCGGACATCGTCGCGCGCCTGCTCACCGCCGGTGCCGACGTGCATGCCGGTGACGCGCAGCAGCTGGGCCCGCTGCACTGTGCCGCGCTGTACGGTTTCAGTGCCCGCGACCGCTCGCGCCTGCTGGCCCTGCTCGACACCCTGCTGCTGGCCGGTGCCGAACCGGACCAGGCCGCTGCCGGTTCGGTCACGCCGCTGCTGCTGCTGCTGGGTGCGCGTGCCGAGCCGGGTACCGCCTGCGACGAGCAGGTGGTGATGGCGGCGGTGGAACGCCTGCTGGATGAGGACGTGAGCCTGGACGTGCGTGATCCGCGCGGTTTCGGCCCGCTGCACCTGGCCGCGCTGCATGGTCTGCCGCTGCTGGTGCAGCGCCTGCTGCGCGCCGGTGCCGATCCGGAAGTGCGCGACAGCCTCAACCGCAGCCCGCGCGAGATCGCGGTGATGCGGGGCTTCATCGACGTGGCCGGCGAGTTCGAGCCGCGCGTGCCTGGCGTCTCGTCGATGGCGCGGTTCCTGCGCGACAACGGCTGATCGGGACCCAGTAGATCCACGCCATGCGTGGATGATCGTGTCCGGAATCCAAAGCATCCACGCATGGCGTGGATCTACTGCCGGAATCCGCAGTGGGTAGTGTCGGCCGCTGGCCGGCAACCTCATGAAACCACCGGAATTTCGAGGCTGCCGGCCAGCGGCCGGCACTACCGCAATCTGTGGTGGGTGCCGACCGTTGGTCGGCACGCCTACTTGCCGTCGCTTTCCGCGTCGGCCTCGAACAGGTGCATCAGGTCGTTGCGTGCATCGCGCGAGGTCTGGATCACCGCAGCCTCGTCGTCGTACACCAGGTACTGGTCGCGCAGCAGCTGCTCGTCGTGCTCACGGAAGCGCTGCACGTGGCGTTCAGCCACTTCAGGTGCAACACCCAATGCAGTCAGCACGCGCCCGCTCATTTCCAGGCTGGTGCCGAACACTTCGCGGAACGGCTCAGCCGACATGTCCATCAGGCGCCACGCATGCTGGCGGTTGCGTGCGCGCGCCAGCACCTTCGCGTCCGGGTACAACCGGCGCACCATGCGCACCGCGCGCAGGTTGGTCTCCGGGTCGTCCACGGTGATCACGAACACATCGATGTGCTCGCCGCCGGCCGCGCGCAGCATCTCCGGCCGGGTCGGGTCGCCGTAGTACAGCTGGTTGCCGAAGCGGCGCAGGTCGGCCACGGTATCGGGGTTCGCTTCCAGTGCCACGAACGGCACCTTCTGCGCGGTCAGCAGGCGCGCGATGACCTGGCCGAAGCGGCCCATGCCGGCAATCAGCACCTTCGGCCGGTTGTCCGGCGCCACCTTGTCGGCCTCGGCTGCCTCGCGCGGCGTTGCCTTCTCCTGGCCGAGCAGCTTGAGCAGCGCGATCATCAGCAGTGGCGTGATCGCCATCGACAGGCCGACGATCGCCACCAGGCGGTCATGGTTGGCGTTGCCCAGCAGGTGCGCGCGCTGCGCTTCGTTGAACACCACGAAGGCGAACTCGCCGCCCAGCCACAGCACGCTGCCCAGTAGCAGCGAGTGCCGTGAACTGAGCTTTGCGATGCGCCCGATCACGTACAGCAGGCTGAATTTGACCACCAGCAGGATCGCCACGCCGGCGGCGATCAGCCACGGCTCGGCAACGATGCGGTCGAGGTCGATGCCCATGCCCACCGCAATGAAGAACAGGCCCAGCAGCAGCCCCTTGAACGGCTCGATCTGCGCTTCCAGTTCGTGCCGGAACTCCGAATCGGACAGCAGCACGCCGGCCAGGAACGCGCCCAGGCTGGGGCTGAGGCCGGCCTCCTGCATGAACCAGGCGGTGCCCAGCACCACCAGCAGTGCGGTCGCGGTGAATACTTCCGGGCTGCGGGTACGCGCGATGATGCCGAACACCTTGCGCAGCACCGGTCGCCCGCACAGGATCACCACCGCCAGCGCGCCGAGGGCCACGGCGGCGTCTTCCCAGCGCAGGGTCTCGTTCTTTACCCCGCCCAGCAGCGGGATGGCCGCCAGCAGCGGAATCGCGATCAGGTCCTGGAACAGCAGGATGGCGAACCCGAGCCGGCCATGGTCGCTGTTGATCGCCTTGTGTTCTGACAGCAGCTGCAGGCCGACCGCGGTGGACGACAGCGCCAGTGCCACGCCCACCACCAGTGCGCTCTTCCATTGGAAATGGTCGAGCAGCAGCAGGCCGCCCAGCACCAGCCCGGACAGCGCCACCTGTGCCGCACCGGCACCAAACACCGAGCGCCGCATCACCTTCAGGCGGGCCGGCGACAGTTCCAGACCGATCACGAACAGCAGCATCACCACGCCGATCTCGGCGGCGCCGAGGATGCGGTCGGCGTCCTGCACAAAGCCCAGCCAGTCCGGGCCCAGCACCACACCGGCCGCCAGATAGCCCAGCACCGCGCCGAAGCCGAACTTCTTGAACACCGGCACGGCGATGACCGCCGCCAGCAGCAGCACCAGGGCCAGTTCCAGACCACCGCTATGCATGGGAATACCTGGTCATCGGAGAAGCCCGCGGTGCGTCCGTTCGGGTGGGGGAAGGGGAGGCGAGTGCCACCGCGTCATTATGCGCGCCGGCCTGTGTATGCACGAGAACAACCTGCCGGGCAGGCGCCCTGCGCAAGGCTGCCGGGTTGACCTGCATGGCCCACGGGTCCAGACTGCCCGCCGCTGGCGGCGCGTCCGTCGGCATACGCATCCCGGAGTCCCCAACCCATGTCCAGCGACAGTAGAAGTCGACCTTGTTCGACGCCAGCGATGGCCACCGCCTGACATCGGGACGGTTTGCCTGCGTTGGCGTTGCGCGAGGTCGCACCCCCACAAGGCAAAACCGATGAACCAGAAGCAATTGCTGCGCCCGGTGGCCGATGCCGCCGCACTGGCCGCACCGCTGGCGAACTACAACACCGCCGACGCGGTGGAATTCCTCAATACGCTGGAACTGACCCGCGCCGCGGAAACGCTGGCGGCGCTGCCGTTGCCGCGTGCAGTGAAGATGCTCGAAGCGCCGGAGCTGCACCGCAGTGGCGAACTGGTCGCCGCGCTGCCGCCGGCGCGGGCTGCGGCGCTGCTGGGCCTGATGGCCGATGACCGCGCCACCGACATCGTCCACGAGCTGGATGAGGAAGAACGCGCGCGGCTGATCCCGCTGCTGGGCACCGACGCCCGCCAGGCCATCCAGAAGCTGCTCAGCTACCCACCGAACACTGCCGGTGCGCTGATGACCACCGAGTATGTGGCGGTGCCTGCCAGCTGGACGGTGGCGCAGACCCTGCAGCACATCCGCCAGGTCGAGCGCACCCGCGAGACGGTGTACGCGATCTACGTGCTGGACCCAGCCAGCCAGCAGCTGCAGCAGGTAGTGACCATGCGCCGGCTGATCACCGGCCTGCCCGAGGAATCGATCCTGGACGTGGCCCAGGTCAATCCGCCGGTGACGGTGGATGCGCTGATGGACCAGGAGGAAGTGGCGCGGCTGATCCGCCGCCACGATCTGCTGGCGATTCCGGTGGTCGACGCGCAGCAGCAGATGCTTGGCATCGTCACCGTCGACGACGTGCTCGATGCGCTGATCGAAGAGTCCACCGAAGATGCGCACAAGTTCGGCGGCATGGAGGCACTGGACAAGCCGTACATGCAGATCGGCTTCTTCGAGATGCTGCGCAAGCGCGCCGGCTGGCTGAGCGTGCTGTTCCTGGGTGAGATGCTGACCGCCAGCGCGATGCAGCACTACGAGGACGAACTGGCACGCGCGGTGGTACTGACCCTGTTCATCCCGCTGATCATGAGCTCGGGCGGCAACTCCGGCTCGCAGGCTACCTCGCTGCTGATCCGCAGCCTGGCACTGCGCGAACTGCGCCTGCGTGACTGGTGGAAGGTGGCCCTGCGCGAAGTGCCCACCGGCATGGTGCTGGGCGCGATTCTCGGCTGCCTGGCCATCGTGCGCATCGTGATCTGGCAGCTGGGCGGCCTGCACGACTACGGCGAGCACTGGATCCTGCTGGCGATCACCATCGGCGCCGCGCTGGTCGGCATCGTCACCTTCGGCTCGCTGTCCGGCTCGATGCTGCCCTTCATCCTGAAACGGCTCGGCTTCGACCCGGCCAGCGCTTCGGCGCCGTTCGTGGCCACCCTGGTGGACGTGACCGGCCTGGTGATCTACTTCAGCATCGCCGCGATGATCCTGCACGGCACGCTGCTGTAAGCCGGAACCATCGTGCTCCGGTAGGTGCCGACCTTGGTCGGCATGCAGAACAAAAAGGGGACGGAGGGGATTAAGTCGTTTAAGGCACATGAGGCACAAACGACTTAATCCCCTCCGTCCCCTTTTTTGGGTACCGTAGGCGCATGAGTACCTACCACCTGCAGTCTGTGTTCCGTCCGCAGTCGGTCGCGGTGATCGGCGGCAGCCCGCGCGAGCGCTCGGCCGGGCGCGCGGTGATGCGCAACCTGCGCGGCACCGGCTTCCCCGGCAAGGTGGCCTGGATCAACCCGCGACACGCCGAGATCGATGGCATCCGCACGATCAAGCGGTTGAAGGATCTGGACTGGGTACCGGACCTGGTGGTGATCACCGCGCCGGCGTCGATCGTGCCGCAGGTGGTGCGCACCGCTGCCGAACGCGGCGTGCAGGCCGCAATCATCCTCACCGCCCACCTGGGTGAAGGCCCGGGCTCGCTGTCGGCGCAGGTGGAGGCGGTGGCGCGCAAGCATGGCCTGCGCATCCTCGGCCCACACTGCCTGGGTGTGATTGCACCGCACGCGCGGCTCAATGCCAGCATCGCCGCGCACTTCCCGCAGGCCGGCGACCTCGCGCTGATCTCCGAATCCTCGGCGATTGCGGCGGCGCTGGTGGAATGGGGTGTGGCGCGCTCGGTCGGCTTCTCCGCCGTGGTCTCGCTGGGCGACACGATGGACGTCGACTTCGGCGACCTGCTCGACTACTTCGCCACCGACTACCGTACCCGCGCCATCCTGCTCTATGTCGAGCAGATCAAGGATGCGCGCAAGTTCATGTCGGCCGCGCGTGCCGCCGCGCGTGCCAAGCCGGTGGTGGTGGTGAAGTCCGGCCGTGCCGAGCGCGTGCAGCCGGGCAGCCGCGATACCCATGTGCAGGCCCTGGCCCGCGCCGATGATGTGTACGGTGCTGCCTTCAACCGCGCCGGCCTGCTGCGCGTGGGGGCGCTGGACGAGCTGTTCACCGCCGCCGAGTCGCTGGGTCGGTTGGGGACGTTCCCCGGTCGCCGCCTGGCCATCCTCAGCAACGGTGGTGGCGTGGGTCGCCTTGCGGTGGACCAGTTGATCGCGCTGCGCGGCACGCTGGCCAACCTGTCCGACAGCACCGTCGAGAAGCTCGACGCGGTGCTGCCGCAGGGCTGGTCCCGCAGTAATCCGGTCGACATCGTGGTCGACGCCGATGGTGACCGCTATGCCGCGGCCATCGAAGCGCTGCTGGCCGACAACGAGAATGACGCGGTGATGGTGGTGAACGTGCCGACCGCGTTCACCTCATCGGCGGACGCCGCGCAGGCGCTCACCCGCACGCTCGGCCTGCGGCCGCGCCATCACCGCGACAAGCCGGTCTTCGCGGTGTGGCTGGGCAACGACGATCAGGCCACCGCCACGCTCAACGCGGCACGCGTGCCGACCTATCCGACCGAAGCCGAGGCGGTACGCGGCTTCCAGCATCTGGTGCGCTACCGCGAAGCGCAGAACGCGTTGATGGAAACGCCGCCCAGCCTGCCGCAGGATTTCAGTGTCGACACGGCCGCCGCGCGCGCACTGGTCGATGCCGCGCTGGCCAACGGCCAGCAGTGGCTGGACCCGCTGGCCACGCATGAACTGCTGAAGGCCTATGGCATTCCCTCCGCGCCGGTGATGCATGCGCGCGATGCGCACGAGGCGATGGACCTGGCGCAGCCGCTGCTGGAGCGCGGTGCCACGGTCGCACTGAAGGTTCTCTCGCCGGATATTCCGCACAAGTCGGAAGTGGATGGCGTGCGCCTCAACCTGTCCACGCTGCCGGCGGTGCAGAGCGCGGCCAACGCGATCCTGTCGCGCGCACGCCAGCTGCGGCCGGATGCACGCATCGATGGCCTGCTGGTACAGCCCACCATCGTCCGCCCGAAGGCGCGCGAACTGATCGTCGGCATCGCCGATGACGCGACGTTCGGTCCGGTGATCGTGGTCGGTCGCGGCGGCACTGCCGTCGAAGTGATCAACGACAAGGCACTGGCGCTGCCGCCGCTGGACCTGCGCCTGGCCCATGAGCTGATCGGCCAGACCCGCGCCTCGCGCATCCTCAAGGCTTACGGTGACGTGCCGGCGGCTGACGAGCGCGCACTGGCGCTGGCGCTGGTGAAGCTGGCACAACTGGCTGCCGATATCCCCGAAGTGCGCACGCTGGACATCAACCCGCTGCTGGTCGACGGCAAGGGCATCCTCGCCCTCGATGCCCGCGTAGCGGTGGCACCGTCGCGCATTCTGCACAAGGGCCGCGGCCATCCGCGTTTCTCTGTGTTCCCGTACCCGAAGGAGTGGGAGCGCACCATCGAGCTGTCCGATGGCGGCCGTGCCTTCGTGCGCCCGGTGCGGCCGGAGGACGACGCACTGTTCCGTGCGTTTTTCGCCCGCGTCAGTGACGAGGATCTGCGCCTGCGTTTCTTCCAGTCGGTGAAGCACTTCAGCCACGAGTTCATCGCGCGCCTGACCCAGCTCGATTACGCACGCTCGATCGCGCTGGTGGCGATCGAACCGCGCAGCGGCGAAATGCTGGGCGCGGTACGCCTGCACGCCGATGCCGATTACCACCGTGGCGAGTACGGCATCCTGATCCGTTCGGACCTGAAGGGCCACGGCATCGGCTGGCGGTTGATGGCGATCATGATCGAGTACGCCAAGTGGCTGGGCCTGGACGTGGTCGAAGGCCAGGTGCTGCGCGAGAACAGCACCATGCTGGCGATGTGCCAGAGCCTGGGCTTCAAGACCAGGCTGGATCCAGACGATCCGACGGTGATGATGGTGACCCTGCCGGTGCAGCAGGTCGAGGTGCCGGCACCGGACTTGTAGAGTCGAGCTTGCTCGACTGTCGCCATCGGGAAGCAGTCGAGCAAGCTCGACTCTACGGCCAGGTTAGCGGAGGGGCTCCACCACCACCGCCGTGCCATAGCACAGCACCTCGGTCAGCCCGGTCATCACATCGGTGGCGTCGTAGCGCATGCCGATGATGGCGTTGGCGCCCAGCTGCCGCGCGTGCTTGACCATGTCGCGGTAGGTTTCCTCGCAAGCCTGTTCGCACAGTTCGGTGTAGATGGTGATGTTGCCGCCGAAGATCGTCTGTATACCGCCGAGGAAATTGCCGACGATCGAGCGCGAGCGCACGGTGATGCCGCGGACCACACCCAGATTGCGCACGACGCGATGGCCGGGCAGCTCGAAGGCGGTGGTGACCAGCGCATCGTCGAAGCGCAGCGCGGGCGGGGAAGGGGAGCCGCTGTTGTAGGGGTCTGCCATGGTCGCGTCCGTGTCGTTGCTTTCTGTAGAGTCGAGCCATGCTCGACTGGCTGTGGCGCAGTCGAGCATGGCTCGACTCTACAACGCAGCCGCCCGTTGCGGCATGGCTCCGTCACCGTGATGGCGCGACAATACCCCCATGACCAACCGTATCCCCCTGTTGCTACTGCCCGGCCTGCTCAACGATGCCGAGCTGTGGCGCTCACAGCTGGCTGACCTGGCCGACATCGCCGATTGCACGGTGGGCGACCAGACCCGCGGCGAAACCCTGCAGGGCGTAACCGAGGACGTGCTGGCGCAGGCGCCGGAGCGCTTTGCGCTGGCCGGTTTCTCGCTGGGCGGTTTCGTCGCCCAGCAGATCCTGCGCATCGCGCCGGAACGTGTGCTGCAGCTGGCGCTGATCGATACCTCGATCCATGCCGATTCGCCGGAACGTGCCGAGCAGCGCCGCAGCCAACGTGCCAGCGTGCGCTTGCCGGGAAAATTCCACGGCTTCGGTGACGTGCTGATGCGCAGCTACATCGATGCTTCTCGGCTGGATGACTACGTGCTGGTGCAGCGTGTGCGCGACATGACCGGGCGGTTGGGCGCCGAAGTGTTCCTGCGCCAGAGCGCGCTGGAGCGCCGCGACGGCCATGACGTGCTGGCCGGCTACCGCGATCCGCTGCTGATCGTCTGCGGTGCGAACGACCGCATCACGCCGCTGGCGGTGAGCGAGGAGATGCACGCCCTGGTGCCGCACTCGCAGCTGGTGGTGGTGCCCGATTGCGGGCACCTGGCACCGATGGAAAAGCCGGACGAGGTCAGTGCGGCCATGCGTGGGTGGTTGCTGCAAGGCGAGGGATAGCGCTGCCTTGGGTAGGTGCCGACCCTGGTCGGCACGATGTGTCATCGACTGACCAGAGGCCAGTGCCGACCATGGTCGGCACCTACGATTCCGATACGTAACCCCAGTTGGGATCAATCCCAGGCCGGGGCAATCCCTTCCGGATTCGCGAGGCGATGGCCGCGATCCAGCTTGGCGATCTGCGCCATGTCTTCGTCGGTCAGGCGTACGGCCGCTGCTTCCAGGTTGGCTGCCAGGTTTTCGCGCTTGGTCGACGACGGAATGACCGAGAAGCCCTGCTGCAGCGCCCACGCCAGCGCAACCTGCGCCGGCGTAGCCTGGTGACGGCCGGCAATGGCCTGGATCACCGGGTCCTTCAGCACTTCGCCATAAGCCAGACTCATGTAGGCGGTGATGTGGATGCCGTTGTCCTGCAGGAACTTCACCAGCAGGCGGTTCTGCAGGTACGGGTGGATCTCGATCTGGTTGGTGGCGATGGCTTCGGCGCCGAGGATCTCGATCGCCTTGCGGGTCTGCGCGATGGTGAAGTTGGAGATGCCGATCTCGCGGGTCAGCCCCTGCGCCTTGGCCTCGGCCAGTGCCGGCAGGTATTCCTCCATCGGCACGTCGACCTTGTCATTCGGTGACGGCCAGTGGATCAGCGCCAGGTCGACGCGGTCGGTGCGCATCTTCTCGAGGCTGGTACGCAGGCTGGCCAGCAGCGCATCGCGCTTGAACTCGGTGATCCACACCTTGGTGGTCAGGTACAGATCATCACGCGGCACGCCCGACTCGGCGATGGCCTGGCCGACTTCGGCTTCATTGCCGTAGATCTGCGCGGTATCGATGGCGCGGTAGCCGACCTCCAGCGCATTGCGCACCGAGTCGATCACGGTCTGGTCTTTGAGGCGGAAGGTGCCGAGACCGAAAGCGGGGACAGTCATGGGAAGCTCCAACGGGGGAAGGGAGTAGCAGAGGGAAGAGGGTAGGACAGGCACCGTATGCATGCCGGCAACGGTGCATTGCATGGATCAATGCGCGGTGGCGGCAATGCCGTCGGCGCGGTGGTCGACGCCATCGCGGCGGTCGAGGCAGCCACTGAGCACGGTCAGCGCGTAGGCCAGTACGACCACCAGCGCGCCCAGCCAGGGCGTATGCATCAGGCCGATGTGCTCCACCACCAGGCCACCCAGCGAGGCGCCCATGGCGATGCCGACGTTGAACGCGGCGATGTTCAGGCCCGAGGCCACGTCGGTGGCCTGCGGCGCGTAGCGCTGCGCCTGCTTGACCACATACACCTGCAGCGCCGGCACGTTGCCGAATGCCACCGCACCCAGCGCCAGCACCGTCAGCAGCATCAACCAGGTGTTGTAGGCCGTGAACGTGAGGACGAACAGCACCAATGCCAGAAGTCCGAAGATGCGCTTCAGCGCGGGCACCGGGCCCATGCGGTCGGCCATGCGCCCGCCCCACAGGTTGCCGATCGCCACCGATACGCCGTACACCAGCAGCACCAGGCTCACGGCGTTGGCCGGAAGGCCGGTGACGTCCTGCAGGATCGGCGCCAGGTAGGTGAAGGCCAGGAAGGTGCCACCGTAGCCCAGCGCGGTCATCGCATAGACCAGCAGCAGGCGTGGCTGGCCGAGCACGGCAAGCTGCTGGCGGAGGCTCGCCGGCGCACTCTGCGGCAGGTTGCGCGGTACGAACAGCAGCGCGCCGATCAGGGCGACCACGCCGAGGCCGGCCACCGCCAGGAAGGTCGCGCGCCAGCCCAGATGCTGGCCGATGAAGGTGCCCAGCGGCACGCCGGTCACCAGCGCCACGGTCAGGCCGGTGAACATGATGGCGATCGCGCTGGCCGCCTTCTCCTTCGGCACCACGGCGGTGGCGATGATCGCGCCGATCGAGAAGAACACGCCGTGCGCCAGGCCGGTGAGGATGCGGGCGATGATCAGCGAGGTATACCCGGGTGCCATCCAGGCGACGACATTGCCGAGCGTGAACAACACCATCAGCGCCACCAGCAGTTGCTTGCGCGGTACGCGTCCGGTCAGCGCAGTCAGCACCGGCGCACCGATGGCCACGCCCAGCGCGTACAGCGAGACCAGCAGGCCGGCCGAGGGCAGGCTGACCTGCAGGTCGCCGGCGATGGTCGGGATCAGGCCGACGATGACGAATTCGGTGGTGCCGATGGCGAAGGCACCGAGGGTCAACGCCAGCAGGGCGAGGGGAATGCCACGGGTCATGACAGGGTCCAGCAGGAGGAAGAGGCTGCGCAGTCTGCGCCGCCGACCTTTGCCGAAAAACTGGTCTTCACGCCAATCACTATTGCTGTGCAGTCAATAATAGGGGCATGAAGACCACTCTCGATGAAATGCAGGCGTTCCTTTCGGTGATCGACAGCGGCTCGATCAGTGCCGCCGCCGAGCAGCTGGGGCAGACGCCCTCGGGCGTGAGCCGCGCCCTGGGGCGGCTGGAGGACAAGCTGGGGATCACCCTGCTGACCCGTACCACCCGCCGCCTGCACCTGACCGCCGAGGGCGAGGCGTTCCTGCGCCATGCGCGCGCGATCATCGATGCGGTGGAATCGGCCGAGGAACAGATGGCGGCGCGCCGCGAACGCCCGGCGGGGCGCCTGCGCGTGGATGCGGCGATGCCGTTCGTGCTGCACGTGATCGCGCCGCTGGTGGCAGGCTATCGCGCGCGTTACCCGGAAGTGCAGCTGGAGTTGAACAGTTCCGACCGCTACATCGACCTGCTCGAACGGCGCACCGATCTGGCGATCCGGATCGGCCCGCTGGCCGACTCCACCCTGCATGCGCGGCTGCTGGGCCGCTGCCAGCTGCGGCTGGTGGCCAGCCCGGACTACCTGGCCAGGCACGGCGAACCGGCCAGCGTCGCCGCACTGGGCCAGCACACGCTGCTCAGCTTCAACGAGCCGGAATCACTCAACCGTTGGCCGCTGCCCGGAGAGTCGGATGGGCTGCTGCTGGTGCGGCCGGATATCGCCGTGTCCAGTGGCGAGACGTTGCGCCGGCTGGCGGTGGAAGGTGTGGGCATCACCTGCCTGTCCGACTTCGTCACCGATCGCGACCGCAGCGCCGGCACCCTGGTGCAGGTGCTGGCGGGGCAGACGCTGGATGTGTACCAGCCGATCCATGCAGTGTACTACCGCAACACCGCCGTATCGTCGCGGATCAGCTCGTTCGTGGATTACCTGGCCGACGCGATGGCGCAGAGCGATTACGTGCGCTGAGGTTGCTTAAGCCGGCGGTACGCTACCGCTCATCGCATGGGTAGTGTAGGCCGCTGGTAGCAACCGGATCAATCAGGCCGCGCGCGCCAACGCGTCCTTCGCCGCTGTTGTGGTCGACAGATCGAACACATCCACCGCGTCGATCAAGCGGTTCGCCTGTTGTTCCAGGCTGCGTGCGGCGGCACTGGCTTCCTCCACCAGCGCGGCGTTCTGCTGGGTGGTGCCATCCATCTGGATCACGGTCTGGCTGACCTGCTCGATACCCGCGCTCTGCTCCTGCGAGGCCGCGGAAATCTCGGCCATGATGTCGGTCACGCGCTGCACCGATGCCACGATCTCGGCCATGGTGTCACCGGCCTCGCGCACGCGCTGTGCACCGTGCCCGACCTGTTCCACCGACGCTTCGATCAACGCCTTGATCTCTTTCGCGGCCGCCGCCGAGCGCTGCGCCAGCGTGCGTACTTCACTGGCGACCACCGCGAAGCCGCGGCCCTGCTCGCCGGCACGCGCGGCTTCCACTGCCGCGTTCAGCGCCAGGATGTTGGTCTGGAACGCGATGCCATCGATCACGCTGATGATCTCGGCGATCTGCCGCGACGAGGTTTCGATCGCGCTCATCGTCGTCACCACCTGGCCGACCACGTTGCCGCCCTGCGAGGCGACCGTGTGCGCGCCGATCGCCAGCTGGTTGGCCTGGCGTGCGTGCTCGGCGTTCTGGCGCACGGTGGAGGTCAGTTCTTCCATCGACGCGGCGGTTTCTTCCAGATTGGCCGCCTGCTGCTCGGTACGGCGCGACAGATCATTGTTGCCGGCGGCGATCTCTGCAGCCGCAGTGTGGATGTTGCCGGAGGCGTGCTTGATGTCGGTGACGATGGTCGCCAGCTGCGCGGCGGTGGTGTTGGCATCGCCGGCGATGCGCGCGAACACGCCCTGGAAATCGCCATGCATGCGCGCGCCGAGGCGGCCATCGGCAATCGCGCGCAGCATGCTGGAGACCTCGCCGAGGTTCAGTTCGGTCGTCTGCATCAATCGGTTCAAGCCGTCGACCATCGCGCGGAAGTCATGCTCGAAGCGCGCGCTGTCGCCACGCTGGCTGAAGTCACCCCTGGCAGCGGCTTCGGCCAGGCGGCGGATCTCGCCATTGATCGTGCCCAGATTGGCCTTGGCGGTATCCAGTGCGTCGGTGATCACCGCCTTCTCGCCGGGCAGGCGTTCCATGTCCTGGCTGAGGTCACCGATGGCGTAACGGCCCATGATCGCAATCGCGCGCAGCTTCACCTGGATGTGCGCATCGACCAGCGCGTTGCTGTCGGCCACCATCGTGCCGAATGCGCCGGGGAAGGCACTGGCATCCATGCGGTGGCTGATGGTGCCGGCTTCATGCGCCTGTGCCATCGTGGCCTGCGCATCGAGCACGCCGCGCAGTGTGGACTGCACCGCCTGCATGGCCTGCGCGAGCCGACCGATCTCATCGCGGCTGCGCACCTGCACAACATGCTGCAGATCACCGGCGGCCACTGCACGCGCAGCGGCTTCCACCGCCAGCACCGGCTGCACCACCGCACGCCGCAGCCACCAGCCCAGGCCCATCAGCAGCAGCACGGCGGCCAGCACGGTCAGCGCCGCGCACAGCAGCAGCGTCTGCCGCGCCTGCTGCGAACGGGCCGCTACCGCCGCTTCGGCCACCTGCGTGGCGTGCGTACTCAACGCATCCAGCGCGGTTGCCACCGGGCGGTCCTTGCCGCGCACGAGGTTGTCGCCGGCGGCGGGATCGTAGCTGGCCTCGGCGAACGCCTGCAGCGCCGCGTGATAGTCCTGCTGCAGCTGCGCATGCAGGCCGATGAAGGCCTGCGCCAGTTCGCGCGTGCGTGCATCCGGGCTGCTGACCAGGCCCTTGGCCAGCTGCTCGACCAGACGACCCTCGCTGTCGAAGGCGTCCAGGTGGCGTTGGCGCAACGCGTCGTCGTGGCCGCGCAGCAGCACGTTCTTCCATTCCTGCACCTGGCCGCGGAACTCGCGCTGCAGGCGTTCGGCATCGCGGCTGTGCGCGACTTCGGGTGGAATCTCGGTGGACAACTTCAACCAGGCGGAGGCCAGGCCGGCCAGAGCGCACAGCAGGACCACAGCCAGACCAACAGAAACCGCGCCGAGCAGCTTGGACTGCAGGCGCGGAGCACGGACAGACGCATTCATGGGGAAGAACTCTCGGGAAGGGGCACTGCGGTATCGACCCGCTGCGCACGCCCTGAAGTGGGATGTTGATCACATTCGCGTTTCGTTTAGTGATGTGAAGGAGATGTTTCATAGGACAGATGTGTCCATATGGAACGAAAGCAGACCCTCGACAGAGGAATTAAATGTAACTAATGTTGTTACATGAAATCCGCGAACCCCCTCTCCGACGCCCTGCACGTGATGGCGCATCTGGTCGGCCATGCCGCCCCGCGCACGTCCGAACAGCTGGCGTCGTGCCTGCCGACCCATCCGGTGGTGATCCGTCGTCTGCTGGCACAGCTGCACAAGGCCGGCCTGGTGCGCAGCACCCGTGGTCACGGCGGCGGCAGCGTGCTGGCACGCGATGCCGCGGCGATCACCCTGCATGACATCTACCTGGCGGTGGGCGCACCGCCGCTGGTCCAGGTCGGCGCTCGCGATTCCGGCGGTGGCTGCCCGATCCAGCAGCTGGTCAACAGCGCCCTGCTCGAAGGCGCGCGCGAGGCGCAGCGGCTGCTTGAGCAGCGCCTGCAGGCGACCACGCTGGACCAGCTCGGCGCCGACTTCGCCCGCCATCTTGCCCATCACCGTTCCCTGGAAGGTCACCATGAATCCTGATGTGCTCATCGTCGGCGGCAGCTACGCCGGCATTGCCGCCGGCCTGATCCTGGCCCGTGCCCGTCGCCCGGTCACCGTCATCGATGCCGGTTCACCGCGCAATCGCTTCGCCAGTCATTCGCACGGGGTGCTGGGGCTGGATGGCATCAGTGGCGCCGAGCTGCTGAAGACCGCGCGTCAGCAGCTGTTGGACTACCCCACGGTGCGTTGGGTGCATGCCGAAGTGGAGCACGCCCGCACCACCGCCGAAGGCGTGGAAGTGCGTACCGCCGATGGCCAGGTGCTGGCCGCGCGCAAGCTGCTGCTGGCCAGCGGCATCGCCGACCAGCTGCCGGAACTGCCCGGACTGGCCGAGCGCTGGGGCAGCACCGTGCTGCACTGCCCCTACTGCCACGGCTATGAAGTCGGTGGTGGTGCCATCGGCCTGCTCGGCGGCCATCCGATGTCCGCCAGCAAGGCGCCGCTGTTCGCCGACTGGGGCAATGTCACGTTCTTCAGCTTGGGTCTGGAGATCACCGATGAGGAACGCGCCGCCATGCAGCAGCGTGGCGTGCACATCGAGACGTCACCCGTGCTGGGTGTGCAGGGCGACCAGCCGACCTGGCTGGAAGTGGAGCTGGCCGATGGCCGCCGCATCGCACAGCGTGCGCTGTTCGTGCCGGCTACCCAGGCGATGGCCACGCCGCTGGTGCAGCAGCTGGGGTGCACCTTGGTCGAGAGCCCGCTGGGGGTGCTGATCGAGGTCGACATGATGAAGCAGACCTCGGTGCGGAACGTGTACGCCGCAGGCGATGCGACCACGGTTGGCAACATCACCCTGGCCACCGCCGAGGGCGTGCGTGCGGGGATCGGCGTGCATCATGCGCTGGTGGCCGAGGACAGCGTGCCGCGCTGACCCCCGACGCGACGTGCTGCTCTGGTAGATGCCGACCTTGGTCGGCGCCGTTTCATCCACGCATGGCGTGGATCTACTGCAGGGTGGTCGGGCACCATTGAGGCACGGTGGGTGCCGGCCGAGGCCGGCACCGTTCCATCATCCCTTCACGCACAGCACCTGGCGCAGCGTGTGCACCACGTCGACCAGGTCCAGCTGTGCGGCCATTACATCGTCGATCGACTTGTACGCGGCCGGCGACTCATCCAGCACGCCGCTGTCCTTGCGGCATTCCACATGCGCGGTGGCCTCGCGGTGCTGGGCCAGCGTGATCTGCTGGCGCGCAGCGCCACGGCTCATCACCCGGCCGGCACCATGGCTGCAGCTGTGGAAGCTGTCCGCGTTGCCCTTGCCACGCACGATGTAGCTGCGCGTGCCCATGCTGCCGGGAATGATGCCCAGCTCGCCCTCGCGGGCACTCACTGCACCCTTGCGCGTAACGAGCAGCTCCTGGCCGTGGTGCGTCTCCTTCTGCACGTAGTTGTGGTGGCAGTTCACCGCCATCGCCGCCAGCTGGAACTTCGGCAGCCGGTGGCGCATCTCGGCCAGCACCCGCGACATCATTGCCTCGCGGTTGTGCCGGGCGTAGTCCTGCGCCCACGACACTGCTTCGACGTAGTCATCGAACAGCGGCTCGCCTTCCATGAAGAACGCCAGGTCCTTGTCCGGCAGGTGGAAGCCGAGCACACGGCGCGCAAGCTCTTCGCGCGCCTTCTCGATGAAGTAGGTGCCGATCAGGTTGCCGGTGCCGCGAGAACCGCTGTGCAGCATCACCCACACCGTGTCCGTCTCGTCCAGGCACAGTTCGATGAAGTGGTTGCCGCCGCCCAGCGTACCCAGCTGGCGATCCAGCTTGTCGGTGCGGATCCTGCGGTGCTTGTCCTTGATGTTCTCCAGGCCGGCGGCCAGCCCGGATTGCACCAGCCGGGTGTGGATGCTGTCGGGCATGCGGTGATGCTCGCCGCCGCGTCCGTTGCCGACCGGGATGCTGCGCTCGATGCTGTTGCGCAGCTGCCGCAGGTCATCGGGCAGGTCGTTGGCACGCAGCGTGGTACGCACCGCCGCCATGCCGCAGCCGATGTCGACGCCGACCGCGGCCGGGATGATCGCACCGCGGGTCGGGATCACCGAGCCCACGGTCGCGCCCTTGCCCAGGTGCACGTCCGGCATCACGGCCACCCACGGCCCAACGAATGGGATCGCGGCGATGTTGCGCAGCTGCTCATGCGCCTGCGCTTCCAGCGGCACACCGTTGACCCAGCCCTTGATCGGCGTGGTGCCCTCGGCGTGCAGCCATTGATAGTTGTGTTGAGTGTCCATGTCTTCGTGTATGTCCTTGATGGGCCGGCGGCGCGTCCCTGCGCCGCCGCGACCCCCTACCTGATCGTCACCAGCTGCTTCAGCACGCCATCCAGGCCGCCGAACACGGTGAGCTTGTCGATCTTCTCGGTGACCTTCTCCAGTGCCTCCAGCTCCTTCAAGCGCATCAGCACCGGGTTGTCCTCGATCAGCTTTGCGGTGTTGAGCTGCGAACGCGTGGCGTTGGCCTCTTCGCGACGGCGGATCACGCTGGCCTGGGCCTGCTTCTCGGCCAGCACCACACCGTTGAGGATCTCCTTCATCTCACCCGGCAGGATCACGTCCTTGATGCCCACGCCGAGCAGCCGCACGCCGTGGCCCTCGATCGCTGCCTGCACATGGGCGGCGATCTCGCCGTCCAGTGCCGCCTTGTCACCCAGCAGCTCGTCCAGGCTGCGCGCGGCAATCGCCTGGCGCAGGCCGAACTGCAGCTGCCGGTAGACGAACTCATCGGCATTGCTGAGCGTGCGGTGTGCACGCACCGGGTCGACCACCTGCACGGTCGCGGCCAGGTTCACCCGCAGGGTCACCTTGTCGCGGCTGAGCAGTTCCTGGCCGGACACGTCCAGCGAACGCGCACGCAGCTCCACACGCTCCACCGACACGTTGCCGTTGAAGTTCCAGAACGCGTGCAGGCCGGCGTCCAGCGTCTGTCGCAGCGTGCCATCGATGAACAGCAGGCCGACCGACTCGCTCGGCACGGTGCTGATCACTGCCACACGCGGCAGCACGCCCAACTGGCCCAGGCGCTGCTGCACGTCCGCCGGAATGCGCGGCTCGTCACCCAGCGCCATCACGCGCACCTGGGTGTCGACCGAACCCCGCCAGTACAGACGGCGGCTGCCCGGCGGCAGCACTTCATCGATGCGGCCGTTGCGCAGCAACAGGCCGACCTCGCTGGCGCCGACGTTGGCCAGCACGAAGTGCGTGTCCAGCTCGGTGCCCAGCGCTTCGATCAGGCTGTCCTGGTCGCTGCCGGTATAGGCCGCGCCCTTCGATGCGGTGTGGATGTCCACGTGCGGGCGGCCGCCGAACGGCGACAGGCGGTGCACGCCCGGCAGCAGGATCTGCTGGAAACGACGGTTGCGATACACCAGGCCGCGCTCGCCGTCGCCGATCACGACCTTGATGGTCCAGAACATGGGAGTCTCTCCTTGTATGGCTCTGGTGGTTCGACCCGATGGGAATGAATCGCCATGACCCGGGTCGATCAGGTCGTGGCGAGTCCGCCTGCACACCACGTGCAGGCAGCGGAAGAGGGCGGCCATCGGCGGACGGTCCGCGCGCGGAGCCTTCGGTGCACCGGCACGGCTGCCATCGTCGTTCCCGGCAGGCAGCACCGGTGCGGAACGTGGCTGGCAGTGGCGGCGGGCCGGGGCCCGGCGTGCGGTCCGTTGCCTTCCACGTTCCTGCCCGAAGGCGTTGTCCGTGGACGGCGACGATGGCCGCTGGGGCTTGCGCCCCGGGTGTTGCTTCAAGTCATGACGTGACAGGTCATGTGGTTTGGAGTGGGAATCGAACCCACGACAGACGGATTACGGATCCGTTGCTCTGACCAAGCTGAGCTATCCAGTTGGGGACCGCGCGGAATCGAACCGCGTACCGGCGAACCGATGCCTGCTTCCAGCAGGCGATCCAGGCGATGGCATGTCCGCGACCTCCGGCATACGCCACGGCAACGCCGCGCGCACCAGCCCGTGGTGGAAACGGGCCCTTTGAGAATCGAGGGTGCAGGCCATCGACATTATCGCGAGCGATAATGTTTTGATGCGATGCAGATAATGTCCAGGCGTCGCCACTCGCGCGAAGTAAATCCTTCGGCGGAGCGGAAAAAACCTGTGTCAGTGAGCGGCGGGTTGCCGCGCGGGGTGCAGTTCTGGCATCGCGGGTCCTTGTGCCGACGCAAACGAAAACGCCCCCGGGACTTGCGTTCCGAGGGCGTCGTCAGGCCTCGGAGATCGGGGTGGCCGATCTCCGCAGGGCGGGTATCAGGCCGTTGTCAGCTGGTCTTCCTTGCCGAACGCGCGCGCCAGCACGTCCATGCGCAGGCATGGCAGCAGTTTGGCGATGGCGACGGAATGCGCGTTCAAGGGAAGTTTCCAGTGGTTGTTGAAACGAGGTGCGCACGATAAACCACGATTTACTCGCGCGCAACCATTTTGTTCAATTATTTTCTTCTTTACCGCGCAATGCCGGCCAGCGGCCGGCACTACCGGGTCTCAAGCTTCCGTGCTGGCGGCATCCAGCTGCGCGACATCCTGCACGCTCAGCGACACGTTGGCTGCGGCCAGCAGATCGTGCAGCTGCTCGACGCTGGTGGCGCTGACGATCGGCGCGGTGATTGACGGCCGTGCGATCTGCCATGCCAGTGCGATCTGCGCGGCACTGGCGTTGTGCTTGCTGGCCACGTCATCCAGTGCCTGCAGGATGCGCAGGCCACGCGGATTCAGATAGCGCTTCACCACGTTCTCGCCACGCGCCGGGCTCTTGGCCGCATCGGCCGGCGTGCGGTATTTGCCGCTGAGGAAGCCACTGGCCAGCGCGTAGTAGCCGATCACCCCGATCTGTTCGCGCTGCACCAGCGGTTCCAGTTCCTTTTCGTAGCCGGCGCGGTCATACAAGTTGTACTCCGGCTGCAGGGTTTCGTAGCGTGGCAGTTTGTAGTCGGTGGATACCTTCAGCGCATCGGCCAGGCGCGTGGCGCTGTAGTTGGAGGCACCGATCGCACGCACCTTGCCGGCTTCGATCAGCCGGCCGAATGCGGCCAGGGTCGCTTCCAGCGGCGTTGACTCGTCATCCTCGTGGGCCTGGTACAGATCGATCACGTCGGTCTGCAGGCGGCGCAGCGAATCTTCCACCGCGGCGTTGATGTTGTCCGGGGTCAGGCCGGGGCGCTCGGCCCACTTGGCCACCTTGGTCGCC
Source organism: Stenotrophomonas sp. 63632_Sma (assembly GCF_056482875.1). Lineage (NCBI taxonomy): Bacteria > Pseudomonadati > Pseudomonadota > Gammaproteobacteria > Lysobacterales > Lysobacteraceae > Stenotrophomonas > Stenotrophomonas sp. 63632_Sma. The sequence continues at coordinate 4,524,401 of NZ_CM151220.1, read as the reverse complement.
AGCACCACCTTGTCGCGCTTGCCGCTGCGGGCAAACCACTTGCCGATCAGCGTTTCCGATTCGCCGCCGGCATTGCCCGGCACCCAGGCCGAATACACATCGGCGGTGTCGACCAGGTTGAAGCCGGCATCGACGAAGGCATCGAGCAGGGCGAAGCTGGCCTTCTCATCGGCGCTCCAGCCGAACACGTTGCCACCGAAGGCGAGCGGACGTACATGCAGGCCGGAACGGCCCAGTTCGCGGGTTGCCGTCATGGGCACGGACTCCTTGGGGGAAGTGTTCCAGAATAGAACGCGTTGTGTGACCGTGCTGCGGCGGTGACCACAAAACAGTGTTCCGCGATACGCACGCAGCTAACGTTTTGTGAACACCTGGGACGCCGCGGCTGCTAGTCTCGCCGCATCTTCCGCTGGAGTCGCTCCGATGATGCCTGCTTCGTCCCTGCGTGGTTGCCGCCTGCTGCTTGCTTCGGCCCTGCTTGCCGCTGTTCCCGCGTTCGCCGCACCGGCCACGGTGGCACCGGCGAAGATCCAGGTGTCACCGGCCATCGATGCGGCGGTGAAGGCGTCGACCCGTGATGCCAACAACGTCAAGCGCGATGGCTTCCGTCATCCGGCGCAGACGCTGTCGTTCTTCAAGGTGACGCCGGAAAAGACCGTCATCGAGATCACCCCCGGCAACGGCTGGTACTCGGAAATCCTGGCGCCGCTGCTGCAGGACAAGGGCCACTATGTTGCCGCCGTGGTCGACCCGATGGCGGTGCCCGAGGGCCGCGGCCGTGACTACCAGCAGCGCAGCCGCGACAGCCTGGAAAAGAAGTACGCCGGTGCGCCGGCACAGTTCGGCAAGACCGCCGTGGTCGCCTACGATCCGGCCAAGCCGGTGTTCGGCCCGGCCAGTTCAGCCGACGTGGTGCTGACCTTCCGCAACGTGCACAACTGGCGCAAGGCCGGCCAGGCGCAGGGCATGTTCCAGGGCTTCTTCAACGTGCTCAAGCCGGGCGGCGTGCTCGGCGTGGTCGAGCATCGCGCCAAGGCCGATGTGGTCGACGACGATGACACCGGCTATGTCGGCCAGCAGCAGGTGATCGCGATGGCCGAGGCCGCCGGCTTCAAGCTGGACGCGCGCAGCGAGGTCAATGCCAACCCGCGGGACACCAAGGACCACCCGAACGGCGTGTGGACGCTGCCGCCGACCAACCAGCACGACAAGGCAGATGATGCGAAGTACCAGGCCATTGGCGAAAGCGACCGCATGACCCTGCGCTTCATCAAGCCGTAAGAGGGGTGCCGGGCTGGCGCATGTTGACTCTGTAGAGCCGAAGGCAGCGGCAGGAGCCGCTGCCAACGTCGCGGGCGACGGCCCGAAGGGTGCCGGTCAGGACGGCCGGCATCGTCCCTGCTCGGCTCATCGCGCGTAGCGCGGCGCATGGCTGGTCCCAAGACCGGCCATGCGCCGGAATTCGATCGTATGCAAGGACATGAATTGTTAAAGAAGGTCTTTTACATCGCTGTCGCGGTGCTGGTGCTGGGGCGGTTGATCGATTTTGTGTTCTACGGTGGTCATGCCCACGATCTGATGGCGACGGTAGGGTTTGCCGTGCTGTTCGCGGGTGCCATTCTGGAGGAACGTTCGCGCAAGGCCGACCCGCCGGCCGCAGGCCTGCGGCGCCGGGCCAATGTCATCGCCGCGTGCGGCATCGCACTGGTGCTGGGCTCGTTCCTGCTGGAATGGAAGGTTTTCGGCTGAGCCGGCCGAGATTGGGGCGGCAGGAAAGCGCAGCCGCAACCACGCTCACCGCGCGCAGCGCAACGTATGGCTGGCCCCAGGTCCGGCCATGCGCCGGAGTCCAATCGAATTCAAGGACATGGACCGTTGAAGAAGGTGCTGTATATCGTCATCGCGGTGCTGGTGCTGCCGAGGCTGTATGACTTTGTGTACCACGGTGGGCATGCTTACGACCTGCTGGGAGCGACGGGTTTTGCGGTGCTGTTCTTTGGCGGGGTGCTGGACGAACGCGCCCGCATGACCTGTCCGCCACCCGCGGCCCTGCGTCGCCGGGCCAATGTCGTCACGGCATGCGGTTTCGTGTTGGTGCTGGGGTCGTTCCTGCTGCAGTGGAAGGTATTCGGCTGAGCCCTTCGTGTTCGTGGTCGCAGGAAAGCGCAGCCGGGCATGGGCTATGCCGGCCGACTTGACCGGCACCTTTCGAGCCGCCGCAAGCGGCATGGGACAATGCCCCACCCGCCGCCTGCCGTGCCCGCAATGCTGATCGCCTTCAACAAGCCCTTCAACGTGCTCTGCCAGTTCACCGACCGCAGCGTGCCGCCGCGGCCGACCCTGGCCGGGTTCGGCCTGCCGCCGCGCGTGTATGCCGCCGGTCGCCTGGACCATGACAGCGAAGGCCTGCTGCTGCTGACCGACAACGGTACGCTGGCGCACAAGCTGACCGACCCGAAGCACAAGGCTGACAAGACCTACTGGGTGCAGGTGGAAGGCATGCCCAGCGACGAACAGCTGCAACAGCTGCGCGACGGCGTGGTGCTCAATGACGGGCCGACCCTGCCGGCGAAGATCGAGCGCCTCGATCCGGCGCCGTCGCTGTGGACACGCGATCCGCCGGTGCGCTTCCGCAAGACCGTGCCTGACAGCTGGTTGGCGATCACGATCCGGGAAGGCCGCAACCGGCAGGTGCGGCGGATGACCGCGGCGGTGAGCCTGCCGACGCTGCGGCTGGTCCGCGTGTCGATGGGGCCTTACCGGCTGGACGACCTGCAGCCGGGGCAGTGGCGGCAGATCGGTTGATGCAGAAAGGGCCGGATACCTTCCGGTGTCCGGCCCTCATGTAGTGCCTTGGGGTCAGAGTCCTTCCTGTGGAAAGGATCCGACCCCGGCAGGCTCAGGCGTCGCTGCCGATATCGCTGTGCTCGTCCACCACGGTGTCGTTGCGGCGGTCACGTGCGTTGATCCGCTGCGCCTGCCCATTCACCACGTGGCCATTGGCGGCCTTCTTCTTCTGCTGCTTGCGGTACAGCGCGTAGCCGAGCAGGCCTACACCGACCGCAGCGGCGGCCACGGCCACTGCCGGATTGCGGCGCACGAACTTGGTTGCGGCCTTGCCGCCGGTCTTCACTGCGCCGATGGCGGCGCCGGTCTTGATCCAGTCCGCATTGCGCAGGCTGCCACCGGCGCTCTTCAGGCCATCGCCGGCGGTGTGGGCCAGCTCCAGGGCGCGCTCCAGAGCGCGGTCGGTGATTACGGTCAGCTTGCTCATGCGGGGGTCCTTTGCCTCGGGTCGAAGTCCAGTGTCGCGTGTTGCCCGTAAACGGTATGTCAGTCGAGGTCACACGTGGCGTGACTTTACCGCAGCCATTCAGGATCAGGCAGGGTCCGCAGCCGGCCCCACCGGTCAGGTCCCGCGCGGCTTGGCCCGATGGGTGGCCGTCGCCGTCCACGGGTCATCCGGCCACGGATGGCGCGGGTAGCGGCCCTTCATTTCCTTTTTCACTTCCGCGTAGGTGTTTTCCCAGAAATTGCGCAGGTCCTGGGTGACCTGCAGTGGGCGGCCACCGGGCGAGAGCAGGTGCAGGGTAAGCGGCACGCGGCCGTCGGCGATGCGCGGGGTGTCAGCCAGGCCGAACAGTTCCTGCAGCTTCACCGCCAGCACCGGCGGCAGCGGTTCGCCGCTCTCGCTGTCCAGCGCGTAGGTGATCGGCCGCTCCAGCCCGGAGGGCACGGTGATGCGGGTCGGTGCATGACGCTCGACCAGCTGACGCTGTGACCACTCCAGGGGCGACTTCAGCGCTTCGCCGAAGCTGGACTCGTCCAGCGCATCCAGGCGCGTCTTGCCGGCGAACGCAGGCTGCAGCCATTGCGCACGCGTGGCCAGCAGGGCGTCGTCGCTGCAGTCGGGCAGGCCGAGTTCGGGCATCCAGCGCCGCAGCGACTCCACGCGTGCCTGCCATTGGCGCAGGCCTTCGGTCCACGGCAGCGCCTGCAGGCCGAGTTCGGCCACCGCGTCGGTCAGCGCCTGTGCGGCGTGCTGCGGATCAACCCGCCCGGCCGAGCGGCTGTCCAGCACGATGCGGTCGAAACGGGTCTCGCGCAGTGCCACCAGGGCGCGACGCTCGCTGTCCCAGCGCACCACATCCTCGGTCACGAAGCGCTCCGGCCACGCCTTGCGCAGCTGGCCCTCGTCCACCGGTGCGGCACGCAGCAGCAGCGCGTCGCGTGCCTCGAAGCGCAGTTCACTGGCTACCAGCCACGGCTCGCCACGCAGGTCGCTCAGCTCGTGCAGGCGTGCGCTGCGACCGTTGGCCAGCAGGTAGCGCAGTGGGTCGCTGGGGTGCTGGACACCGATGCGGTCGGGGAAGGCGTGCGCGAGCAGGTCACCGAGTTCATGGGCTTCGATGCTGGCCGGCGGTGCGGCATCGCAGCGCAGGCGGCGACGCCATTGTTTGGCGGCGGCATCGATCGCGGTCAGGCCGCTGCGGTTGGCGTCGCCCGGTGCGCGGCCATTGCGGAATGCCGCCAGCGCACGCCAACGCGCGGCCAGCGCATCACCGCCCTGGCGCAACGGATCGCGCGCCTCCAGCAGGGCGGCCAGATCGGCGGCCAGCGCCTGTGCGCGGGCATCGGACGCGGCCAGCAGCATCGCCGCCATCCGCGGATGCGTGCCCAGCGCCAGCACACGGCGGCCAAGTGCGGTGATCGCACCGCTGCTGGACAGCGCGCCGAGCCGCTGCAGCAGTTCGCGGGCGGCACCCATCGGGCCGGCCGGTGGCGGATCGAGGAAGCGCAGGTCGCTGCTGCCCCAGGCGGCCAGTTCCAGCGCCAGTCCGGCCAGCTCGACCTGATCGATTTCGGCGCGGCGCTGCGGCTCCAGCCGCTGCGACTGCGGCCACAGCCGCCACGCCACGCCCTCGGCGACACGGCCGGCGCGGCCCGCGCGCTGGTCGGCCGATGCCTGCGCGATGGCCACCACGTCCAGCCGGGTGAAGCCGCTGTTGGGGTCGTAGCGCGGCTCGCGCGCCTGGCCGCTGTCGATCACCACGCGCACGCCCGGCAGCGTCACCGAGGACTCGGCCACGTTGGTGGCCAGCACCACGCGCCGACGACCATCACTGGCCGCCTGCAGGACCCGCGCCTGCTGCTCCACCGGCAGTTCACCGTGCAGGGCCAGCACTTCGACGCCGGCATCCAGCGATTCCTGCAGCCCGGCCTGCACCCGCGCGATCTCGCGCTGGCCGGGCAGGAACACCAGCAGGTCACCGGGATGTTCTCCCAAGGCCTGCTGCACCGCGCGGCGAACCTGCAGTTCCAGCGCCTCATCGCGGCGCGCCGGGAAATGGCTGACCGTCACCGGGTAGCTGCGGCCTTCGCTGCTCAGCCGCGGCGCATCGAGGAAGCGTGCCAGCCGTTCGCCATCCAGCGTTGCCGACATCACCACCAGGCGCAGGTCATCGCGCAGCTGTGCCTGCACGTCCAGCGCCAGTGCCAGGCCGAGATCACCGCTGAGGTGGCGTTCGTGGAATTCGTCGAACAGGATCGCGCCGACCTCTTCCAGCATCGGGTCGTCCTGCAGCATGCGGGTCAGGATGCCTTCGGTAACCACCTCGATGCGGGTGCGCGACGAGACCTTGTTCTCGAAGCGGATGCGGTAGCCGACGGTGCCGCCCACCTCTTCGCCCAGCTGCCGCGCCATGAACAGCGCGGCGCTGCGTGCGGCGACCCGGCGCGGTTCCAGCAGGATGATCTTCCGCCCCTGCAGCCACGGTGCATCGAGCAGCGCCAGCGGCACCTGGGTGGTCTTGCCGGCGCCGGGCGGTGCCTCCAGCACCAGTCGTGGCTGCGCGGCGAGGTGCCGCTGGATCTGCGGCAGCAGCGGGGAAATCGGGAAGAGCGGCGCGTTCATGTGTAAAGGATAAGGGGCCACGGCGGGCGCAGGTACAATGCGCGGGCACTTTTCCCCCGCGATGACCATGCACCTGATCGATATCGGCGCCAACCTGACCCACGACTCCTTCGACCGCGACCGCGATGCCGTGCTGGACCGCGCGCGCCAGGCCGGCGTGGTGCAGATGGTCATTACCGGCGCCAGCCGCGAGCACTCGCCGCTGGCCGTGCAGCTGGCGCAGCAGCATCCTGGTTTCCTGTATGCCACCGCCGGCGTGCACCCGCACCACGCTGTGGAATACACCGAGGAATGCGATGCCGAGATGCGCGCGCTGCATGCGCACCCGGAAGTGGTGGCGGTGGGCGAGTGCGGGCTGGACTACTTCCGTGACTTCTCTCCGCGCCCGGCCCAGCACCGCGCGTTCGAGCGCCAGCTGCAGCTGGCCGCAGACAATGGCAAGCCGCTGTTCTTGCACCAGCGCGACGCGCATGCCGATTTCATGGCACAGATGAAGAACTTCGAGGGCCGCATCGGCCCGGCAGTGGTGCATTGCTTCACCGGTGAGCGCGACGAGCTGTTCGACTACCTGGACCAGGACTGGCACATCGGCATCACCGGCTGGCTGTGCGACGAACGCCGTGGCGCGCACCTGCGCGAGCTGGTGAAGAACATCCCGGCCAACCGCTTGATGATCGAGACCGACGCGCCGTACCTGCTGCCGCGCACGCTGAAGCCGATGCCGAAGGACCGCCGCAACGAACCGATGTTCCTCTCGCACATCGTGGAAGAACTGGCGCGTGACCGTGGTGAAGACGTGGCGGTGACCGCCGCGAATGCAACTGCCGCGACGCGTGCGTTCTTCCGCCTGCCGGACGCGGGTTGATCAGGTAGTGCCGGCCGCTGGCCGGCAGCAGCATGAACGCCGCAAACATCGCGCGGTTGCCGGCCAGCGGCCGGCACTACCGGAGCAGGTCGCGCAGGCCCTCACGGTAGCTGGGGAAGCGCGGCTCCCAGCCCAGCGCCTCGCGCGTACCGGTGCTGTCGATGCGCTTGTTGCTCTCGTAGAAGCGCCGCAGCGTCGGGCTGAGTGCAGGGTCGTCCCATGCCACTGCAGGTGGCATCGCAAAGCCGCCCAGCTGCGCGGCGAAGGCCAGTACCTCCTGCGATGGTGCCGGCTCGTCATCGGCTGGCAGATACAGCCCATCCACGCACGGCCGCTGCATCGATGCGATAACGACCGTTGCCAGGTCATCCACGTGCAGGCGGTTGAACACCAACCCTGGACGCACTACGTGGCGCGCACGTCCCTGTGCCAGCTGCAGCAGCGCATTGCGTCCCGGCCCGTACAGGCCGGGCAGGCGGAATACCGCCGAGGCGATACCGCGCTGCTCCGCCAGCGCACGCCACTGGTCCTCGGCGCGTCTGCGTTGCATGCCGGTCGTTTCAGTGGCATCGGCCACGCTGGTTGCGTTGATCCAGCCGCCGGCCCGATCGGCATAGACCGACGTGGATGACAGATAGCCCACCCAGTGAAGTGCTGGACTTTCCTGCAGTGCCGGCAGCAACAGACGCAGTGCCGGGTCACCCTCGGCATCGGGCGGCACGCTGCACAGCACGGCCTCGGCCTGCGCGATCTCACCGAGCAGAGCGGGCGATGGCGTGTCGTCGGCACGTAGCTGATGGCGCAGCAGGCCATCGTGCGGTGCTGATGCCAGGTCGCGCACCGTGCCGACCACGTGTACGCCCAACGCCCGCAGATGCGTGGCCAGCACGCACCCGCTCCAGCCCATGCCGAGGATCAACACCCGCGCGGGCAGGGCGTTGGCCTGCGTCGTATCGCTCACGCGCTGCGCAGCGCCTGGTAGGCCTGCAGGCTGCTGTAGGCGACCTGCAGCAGCAAAGCTTCCTGGTCGGCCTTGCGCGCGCGCGCCAGCATGTCGCCGACGATCTGCTCGGCTTCCACCTGCTGGCCGGCTTCCAGGTCTCGCAGCATCGATGCCTTCAACGCAGAGCCCGCCTGGGTGAGGGTGCCGCGTGCGGTGTCCTGCGCGGCATCAGGAATCGGTTCACCGGCAGCCTCGGCCACGGCCAGGCACTCGTCGTACAGGCCACGCACGATCGCCTCGCCATCATCGGTGGCGACGATGCTGCCGATATCCGCGCGCAGCAGGCAGGTCGCGGCGGCCAGCGCGGTCAGGAAGGTGTACTTGATCCACTGTTCCTGGCCGATGTGCTCGCTGGCCAGGTGATCGAGGTTGGCCTGCGCGCAGGCGGCGGCGAAGGCACGCATGCGTTCTGAGATGGCACCGCCGTCGCGCTCGCCGAAGGTGAGCTTGGCCGGCTTGCCCAGGTGCAGCACGGCGCCGTCGGGGGCCTTGGTGGCGCTGATGAAGCATAGGCCACCGAGCACAGCGTCGCGGCCGAAGCGCAGGTCCAGCGCGTTGTAGTGATGCAGGCCGTTGAGGATCGGCAGCACGGTGGTGTTTGCGCCCACGGCCGGAGCGATGGCATCGATTGAGCTGTCCAGGTCGTAGGCCTTGCAGCTGAGGATGACCAGGTCGAACGGCTTCTGTGCGGCCAATGCGGGTAGCGCATCGGCGGTGACGTGCTGCACCGGGAAGCTGGCATCGCCGAGTGGGCTGCGGATGACCAGGCCGTCGCGGTCCAGCTGGGCGGCGCGTGCGGGGCGCACGAGGAAGGTCACATCTACGCCGGCCTGAGCCAGGCGACCGCCGAAGTAACCGCCGGTACCGCCGGCGCCGAGGATCAGGATGCGCATTGCACGTTCACCGTTTTCTGGGGAATCAGGAGTGCGATTGTGCCGGAGATTGCGGCCAACGGCGGAGCCCCTCGTGGTGGAAGAAGCACAAGCCGTGCCTGGTCGGGCGGTCCGGGTGCGCGGGGGACGCCGCAAGTACGTCCGTGTAGGCTTGGCCGCCGCATCCATGCGGCGGACACCCCCGCGCACCCGGACCGCCCGACCCCTGACAGTTTCCGGGTGCGGCCACCACGGAAGACAGATCAGGAGCGAAAGCGGGTCGCTCGCTGCGCTCGCTGCGCTCGCTCGTGTGGAGCGGTGCTCAGGGCAGTTGTTCGCTGAAGTCTTCGGTGTAGCCCAATAGCAGTGTGGTGCGGTTGGCCAGCGTTGCAGCCAGTTGTGACCACGTGTCGTGCGTTCCGGCCGCGTAGACGCGCTGCAGGTCCGCGACCAACGCGCTCGCCTCTGCAGGCGACGGTGCGCGGTCGCGCTGGAAGCCGAGCCACGACGCACCGAGTCCGAACAGGCGGTAGCCGTATCGCTGCTGAAGGTGCCGGATCAGGGCGTGGTTCTGGAAGAGGTCCCAGTCCGCGCTGAAGTAGCCGTTGGGCAGGGCGGCAATCAGCAGGTCATCGCGGGCCACGGGTACCTGCTGCACGCAGACCACGTCATCGATGATGAGATCCGGCTTCGCATTGGCGGCGACCAGCGCCTCGATGTCTTCGTCGCTGCACATCAACGTACCCGCCAGCGCTGTCCACTGCAGCCGATGCGTGGAATGCTCAAGCTGCGCGACGACGTGCGCCAGCAACCGCCCGCGTGCCGCCAACGCATCTTCCGGCGTCGCCGGGTCTTCGTCCTCGTACAGCGCGATGCGTTCGTCATCGGACGCGTGCATGCTGGTGTAGCGGCACTGGCCGACATCGTCGAGCGTGCATAGATAACGATGAAGGGGATCAGCCGCCTGCAGCGAGGCCAGGCAACCGAGCACCTCATCCAGCGTAGGCGAATCGCTCAGCAGGACGTGGCTGAACGCATCGATCGGACCATCCGACACGGCCTTGTCCAACGGAATGGAAGTGATCTTCATCGCCACAGCCTAGCCGTAATCCGAAACGAAAAGAGCCAAGCATCGGCTTGGCTCTACAGGAACGCTTCATCCACGCATGGCGTGGATCTACCGTGTCGACCAAGGTCGACACCTACCAGCAGCAGCGGAGAACGCTGTCCCGACAGATCGCAGAAACCTGTCGAAGGCGGGGTGGGTCCGGTTGCGGGGGCGTGAGCCGCATGGGCCCGAGGCATGCCTCGGGCGGGTTGGGCAGGACGCCCAACCCAGGTCTTGCCGTGTGCGCAGGACAGCGCACACGAGCAAGCGGCGACCGAGCTTACATGGGTGAGGGCGCTTTGCTTGCGAAGCATTGCTTCGCAAGCGCCCGAACGCACAGCCGCCAGCGGCTGGGCCGGGCCCCGGAGGGGGACTTGCAGCGTCCCCCGCAACCGGATCCACCCCGCCAACCCACGGAATGCCAGCTTTTGACGTTGCCGTAGAAGTTGACGTTGACGTTGATTCGGCGGGTGCAGGGCCGCAGGCCCTGCAGGCAACCCTCAGCTGCGCATGCCCACGCCACGGCGCAGCAGCCACAGCGCCAGCGCCGTCAGCACCACCACGAATCCGATCATCAGCCCGTAGGCCACCGGCAGCGGCACATCGCTGCTGCCCAGCAGGCCATAGCGGAATGCATTGACCATGTAGAAGATCGGATTCGCGTGCGTGGCGGCCTCGGCCCAGCCCGGCAGCAGCTTCACCGAATAGAACACGCCACCCAGGTAGGTCAGCGGGGTCAGGATGAAGGTCGGCACGATCGCCACGTCATCGAACTTCTTCGCATACACCGCGTTGATGAAACCGGCCAGCGAGAAGATCGTCGCACCCAGGATCACCGTGGTCAGCATCACCAGCGGGTGCGGGATGCGCACCGGGGTGAAGAACATCGCGATGATCAGCACGATCACGCCCACCATCAGGCCGCGCAGCACCGCACCGGCCACGTAGCCCCACAGGATCACCCAGTTCGGCATCGGGCTGACCAGCAGCTCTTCCACGTGGCGGCCGAACTTGGCGCCGAAGAACGAGGAGCTGATGTTGCCGTAGCTGTTCTGGATCACGCTCATCATTACCAGGCCCGGCACGATGAACTGCATGTAGGTGTAGCCGCCCATGTCCCCCACGCGCGACCCGATCAGGTTGCCGAAGATCAGGAAGTACAGGGTCATGGTGATCGCCGGCGGCACCAGGGTCTGGCCCCAGATGCGCATGATGCGGGCGACTTCGCGGCGCACGATGGTCATCAGTGCGACGCGGTTGCGCTGGCCGTCGGTCAGCTCGGTGGTGCTCATGCAGGCTTCTCCAGGTTGCCGGTGAGGCGCACGAACAGCTCCTCCAGGCGGTTGCTCTTGGTACGCATCGAACGCACACGGATACCGGACTCGTTGAGCGTGGCAAACACGCGGTTGAGGTCCATTGCGCGCGGCATGTCGATGTCCAGCGTGTGCGGGTCCGGTGCGGTCAGCGTCGCGCCCTCGATCACCGGCAGCTGCGCAGGCAGGTCACCGTCGATGTCCAGCAGGAAGCCTTCCACGTCCAGCTTGGCCAGCAGGGTGCGCATCGGCCCCTGCTCGACGATCTGGCCATGATTGATGATCGCCAGGTGGCGGCACAGGTACTCGGCTTCTTCCAGGTAGTGCGTGGTGAGGATGATCGTGGTGCCGGCGGCGTTGATCTCCTTCAGCACGCGCCACATGTCGCGGCGGATCTCGATGTCCACGCCGGCGGTCGGCTCGTCCAGGATCAGCAGGCGCGGGCGGGTCATCATCGCGCGGGCGATCATCAGCCGGCGCTTCATGCCGCCGGACAGCGTGCGGCTCATCACCTGCGCCTTTTCCCACAGGTGGGCGCGCTTGAGTTCCTCTTCGGCACGCTGCTCGGCTTCCTCGCGCGGCACGCCATAGAAACCGGCGTAGTTCACCAGGATGTCGAAGGGCTTTTCGAACAGGTTGAAGTTGATTTCCTGCGGCACCAGCCCGATCAGGCGCATGGTGGCGCTGCGGTTGCGCACCAGGTCGCTGCCGAACACTTCCACCTGGCCCTCGCTGAGGTTGACCAGGGAGCTGATGATGCCGATCAGGGTGGACTTGCCGGCACCGTTGGGGCCGAGCAGGGCGAAGAAGTCGCCCGGGGCCACTTCCAGGGAAACCCCCTTCAGGGCCTGGGTGCCGTTGTCATAGGTCTTGCGCAGGTCGCGCACGCGCAGGGCGGGCGCCGTATCGTTCAGGGAAGCCAAGCTCGAAGCCTTCGCGCCCATGGGCTGGCGCTGGAGAGGGGCGGGGAGGGGCTATTATAGAAGACCCCGAGGGCTTGCCCCGGCTACACACTGTCCCGAAAAGTCGTGCCTGTTCAATTCCCCCTCAAGCTGGTCGGCTGCCGCATGCTGGCCCCGACCGTCGGCCACTACCAGTTCGTGCGTGACGATGGGCAGCCGCTGGATTTCCAGCCCGGCCAGTTCATCCAGGTCCATTTCAGCTACGCCGACGGCACCGAAACCAAGCGCAGCTACTCGCTGGCGACCATCCACGACCACGCGCTGGGCCCGGGCGAGGCGGTGGATATCGCGGTTAGTTTCGTACCCGGCGGCGCCGCCACGGCCCTGTTCGAGGCACTGCAGCAGGGCGGCCAGATCAGCGCGTCCGGCCCCTACGGCCGCTTCTGCCTGAATCCCGGTGACCACAACGCCCGTTACCTGCTGATTGCCACCGGTACCGGCGTCACCCCGTACCGCTCCATGCTACCGCTGCTGGAAAAGGCCATGGCCGAGCGCGGTGTGCAGATCGTGCTGCTGCAGGGCGCGCGCAGCCCGGGTGAGCTGCTGTACAGCGAAGACTTCTACAGCTTCGCCGAAAAGCATCCGAACTTCCGCTATGTGCCGTGCCTGTCGCGCGAACTGCCGGCCGATCCGCACCCGGACGTGCAGCACGGCTACGTCCAGCAGGCGCTGTCCGGCTTCACCCCGGACCCGGCCACTGACATCGCCTATCTGTGCGGCAACCCGGACATGGTCGATGCCTGTGCCGAGCTGCTCAAGGCCGCGGGCCTGGGCAACCCGCAGATCCGCCGCGAGAAGTACGTCAGCAGCAAGTAAGCCAGGGTAGTGCCGGCCGCTGGCCGGCAACCCCATGGCGCCTTGAAATGCTCACCGGAGGCGGCATCACGCCGCCCCCGGTGCCCTGCCTCAGTACGCGATCCAGGCGTCGCGCCAGGCAAAGCCGGTACCCGGGCGGTAGGCATCGGCGTTGATGTTGCACCATGCACCTTCCGGGAACGGGCGGCAGGCATACAGCTTGCCGTCGGTGCCCTTCACCACGGTCTCGCCCGGCTTGTAGCTGCCGAGGCCGGCCGGATACACGAAGTCGAAGTCGCCGCCCGGCGGATCGACCGGATCGATCGGGCCCGGACCGGGTACCTGGGTTTCCAGCTGGAAGCGGTTGCCCGGCTTCAGGTACACGCGGTTGTCGGTGGCCGAGGCGACCGGCGTGATCACGCCGTTCTTCATCACACCCACGCGCGCGTGCTGTGCGCTGGCGTTGACCTTGCGGGCCAGGGCCAGCGGCCACTGCGTCGGGCTGGTCTGGCCAGCGGCCAGCTTGGTTTCCACGCGCTCCAGGTCGTTGCCGTTGGCATTGAACACACGCAGGGTCACGGTGCTGTCCACGTCCAGTGCGCCATTGGCGGTCACCGCGCCGGCATCCTGCCACTGCGGCGGCGGAACCACGCCACCGCCACCTTCGAAGCGCACGTCCATGCAGGTGTAGAACGCTTCCTGCGAATCCGAGCGCTGCCAGGTGTTGTAGATGATGTGCTGGCCACTGCGCTTGGGCAGCGGGCAGTCCAGCTTGTAGACACCGCCTTCGGACAGCGGCACGTTGCCCAGGGTGCAGAATTCCTGCAGGTCGGCCCAGCGCAGCGGGCTGCCCGGCTGCCAGCCGTCACGGGTCACGTAGAACTTCCACTCTCGGGTGGCGTGCGGCGCCGGCGCCAGGAACTCGAAGGTGTAGCGGCCACGCGAATCGGCGCGCACCGGCGTGGTCGGCCAGTCGCTGCGATTCAGATCGAGGCCGCGGTACTTGGGGATGCTGGCGCTGCACAGCTCGCCATCGCGCACCAGGTCGCGGTGGTTGCCATTGGCGTTGCCGTGGGCGATCGCGCTCCAGTCATAGAACGGCTGCGCGCCGCCGATGGCCTTGGCCGCGGCACAGGCCGGGTTGGTCGGGTTTTCCGGATTGCCTTCGTGGCACTGCTTCACGCGGCTGAGCGGCTTGGACATGGTGCCGTGGGCGAGGGCGCTGCCGGACAGGGCCAGGCCGGCAACGACGGACAGAGCGAGGACTGCCCGGTGGGACAGGTGCATGCAGGAACTCCTTTGCGAAGTGTGGGAAACCTCGCGCAGTCTTCACATGCAGGGCCGTCGGCAACATCGGACAAGTTTGAAATCGATGGCGGCTGTGTTCGATCTGCAACACGGTGCTCACTGTGCCGCCATCCGGGCGAAAGGCGGTGCACTGTGCACCGCCTCCCGCATCACTGCCTCAGTACGCGATCCACGCATCGCGCCATGCTGCACCCACGCCCGGCCGGTAGGCTTCGGCGTTGACGTTGCACCATGCACCTTCCGGGAACGGGCGGCAGGCATACAGCTTGCCGTCGCCGCCCTTCACCACGGTCTGGCCCGGCACGTAGCTGCCGATACCGGCGGGATACACGTGGTCGAAATCACCGCCCGGTGATGGCGTGCCGGGGTCCGGCACCTGGGTATCGAGCTGGAAGCGGTTGCCGTTCTTCAGGTACACGCGGTTGTCGGTGGCCGAGGCGGAGGGCGTGATCACACCGTTGTTGAGCACGCCCACGCGCGCATGCTGGGCACTGGCATTGACCTTGCGGGCCAGCGCCAACGGCCACTGCGCGGCCGCAGTCTGGCCACTGGCCAGGGTCGCTTCCACGCGTTCGACGTCATTGCCGTTGGCGTTGAACACGCGCAACGCCAGGGTGGTGCCGACCGGCAGCTCGCCGCGTGCGGTGACCGGGCCGGCATCCTGCCATTGCGGTACCGGCGGGGTGCCGCCACCTCCACCTTCAAAGCGCACGTCCATGCAGGTGTAGAACGCTTCGGTTGAATCCGAGCGCTGCCAGGTGTTGTAGATCACATGCTGGCCGCTGCGCTGCGGCAGCGTGCACTGCAGCTTGTAGGTGCCATCGGCCGACAGCGGCGTGTTGCCCAGCGTGCAGAACTCCTGCAGATCGGCCCAGCGCAGCGGGCTGCCCGGTTGCCAGCCGTCGCGGGTGACGAAGAAGCGCCAGTCACGCGTGGCGTGCGGCGCGGTCGCCTTGAACACGAAGGTGAACTTGCCATTGGCATCAGCCTGGATCGGCGTGGTCTGCCAGTCACTGCGGTTCACATCCAGCCCGCGGAAGGTCGGGTTGTTGCCGCTGCACAGCTTGCCGTCGGGCACCACGGCCTGGTGGTTGCCGTTGGCATTGGCCTGGTTGATGCCATTCCAGTCGTAGAACGCCTGCGAACCGCCCACCGCTTTCGCGGCGGCGCAGGCCGGGTTGGTCGGGTTCTCCGGATTGCCCTGGAAACAGGCATAGACGCGGCTGACCGGCGTGGTCATGGTGCCGTGGGCGAATGCGTTGCCGGCCAGGCACAGGCCCGCAGCGGCGAACGAGGTGGCCAGCAACAGCGGTGTGGATCGGAATGACATGGCGCTTCCTTGTGGTCGTCGAAAGAGAACGGTGACCGCAGGAGCTGCGCTGCACGGCGGACTTTCGGCGGCACCACAGCGAGTATCGAGTCGCGATGCAGGGTGCGGAACCACCGAAGCGCCGATCCGTGACTGGGGGTGTGAAGCCCTTCCCGCAGGCTTCACGCGGGACTGAACGGATGCGTTGGCCATCACGTCTTCGGCGTGGCATCGATCACGTCGTGGAGATCCTGCTACGTCGCCGGCATACCCACCCGATCTGCCTGGCACGAGAAGCAGCCGTGGGCCGCGTTGTGCAGTTGCACGAAGGCCACGGCAGGGTCGGCAAACAGCGCGTCCAGCCGGGCGGCAACATCAGTGCCCGCGCTGATCTCTGCGGCCAGCATCAATGCAGCGTGGTCATAGGCGCGCAACGAGATCGTACGGCGCTGTACATAGGCGGGTACCTCACCCGGCGGCAGCACGCAGCGCGTTACGCCACGCTGCACGAAGATCGGGCCCGAGGCGTGATAGGGCGAGTGCAGCGGCAGGTGCACATGGGACAACAGCAGCAGCTCGCTGCCGCTGGGCGGATCGCTCAGGCCGATCCGGCAGGGGTGTCCTCCTGTTTCGCCGGCCCAGCGACGCTGGATGCCCAGCGCAGCCAGCGCGGTGTCACTCTTCTCGAACAGGTGCTGGAAGGGGCGGTGGTCGAGGCCACCGAGGTACCACGCATGCATGGGCGTCTCCTTGGTTTTCCCCGGATTCTGCGCACGCACCGGCCGTCATGCTCGCCGTTTTCAGACCCGGCATCGCCATCGGGCCAGGCAGTGCCACGGGGATCGCACCGCAAGGCGCTAAGATGCGCGCGCCGCCCCGGCCGATGAGCGCCGCATGTCCCTGGATTTCCCCACCATCACCGTGCTTGGCTTCCTGCTCTGCATCGGCATTGCGGTGGGGTTCTCATTGCTGCTGGTGGTGCTGCGCGGGCAACCGGTGCTGCGCCTGTGGACCGCCAGCCTGTGGCTGCTGACCCTGGGCGTGACCCTGCTGGCGCTGCGCCCCTACCTGCCGTTGGCGCCGGCCATACTGGCCGGGAATGCGGCGATGGCCGGTTGCGCGGTGCTGATGCTGCGCGGCGTGGCGCTGCATCTGGAACAGCCGCTGCCGCTGTGGCGGCCGTTGTTGTTGGCGGCCGCGTTCATGGCCTGCATCTTCGCCTTCCTGGTGTTCTGGCCGGACCTGGGCGTGCGCCTGCAGGTGTTCAGTGTGTTCACGCTGCTGGTCGATGGCTGGATCGCCTGGCTGCTGCTGTGGCATGCCCCCGTACAGCAGCGCACCAGCTGCCGTCTGGCGGCGGCGGTGTTCCTGGCCGAGGCGGCACTGTACGCGGTGCGCCTGTTCCTGCCGGTGGCGCCCGATGCCGGTGAGGACATCATGCGCACCGGCACGCCGATGTTCGTCACCTACATTGCCGGGGTGATGCTGGAGCTGGCGCGATGTTTCGCGATGGTACTGCTGCTGGTCGAGCGCATGCTGGTCGATCTGCGGCGTGCGGCACGCACCGATGGCCTGACCGGGCTGCTCAACCGCAGCGCGGTGCTGGCCGATGGCCAGGCGCAGTTGCAGCGGCTGCGTCGGCAGGGCCGGCCGCTGGCCCTGCTGCTGGTCGACGTCGATCACTTCAAGCAGATCAACGACCGCTGGGGCCACCTGGCCGGTGACCAGGTACTGCGTCACTTCGCTGCGCTGCTGCAGCATGGTTTGCAGGGCCACGACACGCTGCTGGGCCGCTACGGTGGCGAGGAGTTCGTGCTGGTGCTGGCCGGCAGCACACAGGGCGAAGCGATGGCGTGGGCCGCGGCGATCCGTACCGCTCTGCAGCAGAAGCCGGCGCGGCTGGGCACCGGGCCGGTGACGGTCACCGCCAGCATCGGCCTGGCCATGGACGACGGCCATGGCGACCTGTCCACGCTGCTGGCAGCGGCGGATGCGGCGCTGTACCGGGCCAAGGCCGCAGGCCGCGACCGCCTGGCCTGCGCCACGCCCGCGGAGATTTCGCGTCTGCCCATCGCCGACGACGCCGTGCCCGTGTAAGTTGAGTCACATCTTCCGCGGCAGCCCGTCGTGGTTGCCAGGAACGTCCTCCAGGGGAAACGAGCACGATGCAAAGACACCACCTCGCGTTGGCCGCAGCGTTGGCCAGCCTGATGCTTGCCGGTTGCAGCCAGTCACCGTCACCCGGCGCTGAAAGCGCCAGCGATGCACCCAGCCGCCGTTTCGGCACGATCGACTTCCAGCCCTGCACGCTGTCCACCGAAGGCGCCAGCGCCAACGTGGAAGCGCAGTGCGCCACCCTGCAGGTGCCGGAAGACCGGGCCCAGCCCGATGGCCGACGCATTGGCCTGCGCATCGCCTGGCTGGAATCGGGCAGCAGCGGCTCCAGCCAGCCCGACCCGGTGTTCTTCCTGGCCGGTGGCCCCGGCCAGGCGGCCAGCGAAGTGGCGGTCATCGTCGATACCGCGCTGCGCCAGGTGCGCAAGCAGCGCGACATCTTCCTTGTCGACCAGCGGGGTACCGGTGGCTCCAACCCGCTCAGCTGCCTCGGCGCGGACGGCAAGGACCTGCAGATGGACGAGGACGCCGCTCCCACCGAGGCGTCGCTGCGCGACTACGCGCAGCGCTGCGCGGCCTCGCTGCAGGGGCGTGCCGATGCCCGCTTCTACACCACCACCGAAGCCATCGCCGACCTGGATGCGGTACGCCAGGCCTTGGGCGTGGACCGGATCAACCTGGTCGGCGGCTCCTACGGTACCCGCGTGGCCCAGCGCTATGCCGGTGCCTATCCGCAGCACACCCGCAGCATCGTCATCGATGGCGTAGTGCCCAATGAACTGGTGGTGGGCGGCGACTTCGCCACGACGTTCGAGGATGCGATCGCCCTGCAGTCGGCGCAGTGCCGCAAGGATGCCGCCTGCAGCAAACGCTTCCCGACCGACACCCGCGCGCAGCTGCGCAGCGTGGTCGAGACCCTGCGCCGTGCGCCGGTCTCGGTGGAGTATCGCGACCCCGGCACCAACCAGACCCGGCAGGATGTGCTGAGTCCGGACAGCGTGATCGGCCTGGCGTTCGCCTTCTCCTATGTGCCGCAGTATTCCTCGCTGCTGCCGCTGGTGCTCGATGAAGCCGCGCATGGCCGCTATGCACCGCTGGCGTCGCTGGCACGCGGTGCGAACCGCAGCATGGATTTCCAGATCAACCGAGGCATGCAGTGGTCGGTGATCTGCAGCGAGGATGCGCCGCGTTACAAGGCGCCGGCCGAGGACCCGGAGCGACTGTTCGGCAACGACGTGGCCAGTGCCTTCTTCGCGGCCTGCCCGGTATGGCCGCACCAGCCGGCGCCAGCGGCCAATGCCGTGCCGCTGCGCAGCGACGTACCGGCGCTGCTGCTGTCCGGTGAACTCGACCCGGTGACGCCACCACGCTATGCCGAACAGGTCCTCAAGGGCCTGCCGAATGGCCGCGCGCTGGTCGCCCGCGGCCAGGGCCACGGCACGCTGAGTGCCGGCTGCATGCCGCGCCTGCTCGGCCAGTTCATCGACAAGACCGATGCCAAGGCGCTGGATGCCGGCTGCCTGGACACGCTGAGCTACGTGCCGGCGTTCACCTCGTTCAACGGATGGGAACCATGATCGTCGCCGACAACCTGCACAAGGCTTTCGACACCCGCACCGGCCGCATCCAGGCGGTCTCCAATGTCGGCTTCCGCGCCGAGGACGGCCGCATCACCGGCCTGCTGGGCCCCAATGGTGCCGGCAAGACCACCACCATGCGCATGCTGTACACGCTGATGACCCCGGACCAGGGCAGCATCAGCGTCGATGGTGTCGATGCCGCACGCAATCCGGTGGAAGTACGCCGCCACCTTGGCGTGCTGCCCGATGCGCGTGGCGTCTACAAGCGCCTGACCGCGCGCGAGAACATCGCCTACTTCGGCGAGCTGCATGGCCTGTCGGCCGAGCGCATCCGCGAACGCATCGAAGTGCTGTCGCATGCCCTGGACATGGGTGACATCCTCGACCGCCAGACCGATGGCTTCTCGCAGGGCCAGCGCACCAAGACCGCGATCGCCCGCGCGCTGGTGCACGACCCGCGCAACGTCATTCTGGATGAGCCGACCAACGGCCTGGACGTGATGACCACGCGCGCACTGCGCCGCTTCCTGCTGGACCTGCGCGAAGAGGGCCGCTGCGTGATCCTGTCCAGCCACATCATGCAGGAGGTGGCCGCGCTGTGCGATCACATCGTGATCATCGCCAAGGGCACGGTGATGGCTGCCGGCAGCGCCGATGAACTGCGTGCGCAAGCCGGCGAATCCAACCTGGAAGACGCGTTCGTGAAACTGATCGGCAGCGAAGAGGGCCTGCACGCATGAGCATGATGTCGACCCTGATGACGGTGATGCGCAAGGAACTGCGCGACCTTTCCCGTGATCGCCGCACGCTGCTGCTGACCCTGCTGTTCGGGCCGCTGCTGTACCCGGTGCTGCTGCTGGGCATGGGCAAGCTGGCCGAGAGCCGGGTACGCACCCAGATCGAGCAGCCGCTGCAGATTCCGACCATCGGTGCGGAGAACGCCCCCAACCTGGTGCGTTTCCTCGCCGCGCAGGGGCTGAACACCGCACCTGCACCGAAGGACCTGGCCGAGGCCATCCGCAGCCAGGACATCGACGTGGCGCTGCGCATCAGCGATGACTTCGGCAAGGACTGGGCCGATGGCAAGCCGGCGCTGGTGGAGGTGATCAAGGACAGTACCCGTCGTGCCGCCGAAGTGCCCAGCGCACGTCTGGAGGCGGCACTGGCCACCTACAACGGCCAGGTGGGGGCACTGCGATTGATGGCGCGTGGCATCGACGCGCAGGTGGCGCGGCCGCTGGACGTGGCACGCCAGGACCTGGCCAGTGCCGAGGCCAAGCGCGGCATGATCCTGTCGATGCTGCTGCCGGTGCTGCTCACGCTGACCTCGTTCATCGGCGGCGCCTATCTGGTGATGGATGCCACCGCCGGCGAGCGCGAGCGGCAGTCACTGGAACCGCTGCTGGCCACGCCCGGCTCGCGCAGCGCGATCGTCAGCGGCAAGATCGCGGCTGCCTGCGTGGTCGGCTTCGTGTCGTTGCTGCTGACCCTGGTGGCGTTCAAGGTGAGCGCGCAGATCGCGCCTGGCAACATCGGCCGCCAGTTCAACATGAACGTTGCCTCGATGCTGCAGATGCTGCTGGTGATGCTGCCGATGCTGATGATCGGCACCTCGCTGCTGACCTTCCTGTCGGCCGCGGCCAAGAGCATGAAGGAAGCGCAGAGCCACATGACCTGGCTGATGCTGTTGCCGATGATGCCCGGCTACGCGCTGGTGGCCTATCCGCTGAAGAGCGAGCTGTGGCAGTACGCCGTGCCGTTCCTGTCGCAGAACCAGATGCTGTTGAAGGTGATCCGCCACGAGACCATCACGCCGTCGGTCTGGGCCATCTATCTCGGTGCCAGCCTCGGCCTGGCCGCACTGCTGTGGTTCGCCGCCGTGCGCCGTTACCACAACGAGCGCCTGGCGATCTCGGGCTGACTGCAAAAGGGGACGGAGGGGATTAAGTCGTTTTTAACCCTCCGCCCCCTTCTTCTGAGGGCGCCCCCGCTTGCGCAACACCACGGGGCGGCCCAGTGTCTGTTCCACCATCCGCAGGTAAGCTGCATTTCCCAACGGATGCTGCCGGGCACTGTGCGCGCGTATTGCCGGCAGGTCGGCGGACGCGTTCACGTCCCGCAGGAACTGCGCATAGAGCGTCGTCCGCTGTCGCTTGGTCGAGGCCAGTGCCTGAAAGGCGGGGTGTTCTGTCAGCATCGGATCATCGCGGCGCTGCAGGTTTCCATGCACGCTCGACCATGGGTGATCTTCCGGGGCGCCTGTCATGCCTGCACGAACCGGATTGAGTTCGATGTAGCGATAAACGCTGAGCAGATAGGCGTCGCTGTCCACCATCGAAGAATGGAAGCGGCCCTGCCAGAGTGGTCCGCTGCGCTCATGCCGCTGATTGAACGCCTGGACATAGTTGTTGCCCTGCATCCGCATCGCGTTGGCCAAGCCGGCCTGAGTGGAGGGTGTGGCCAACAGATGGACGTGATTGCCCATCAATACATAGGCATGCAGCGCGACCTGATGCTTCAGGAAGGCGCTGTGCAAAAGGTGCAGAAACAGCTGGCGGTCGATATCGTCAACGAAGATCGCCCCCTTGTTCACACCGCGCTGGGTTACGTGATACGGCTGTTCGGCCAACATCAGGCGTGCTTGTCGAGGCATGGCAGTTCAGGGGGTTCAAGGAATCATCAGCCTGCCGCCTCCGTGACCGCGAAGGGCATCAGGCGATGCCGCGAGTTGATGTGGGGGAGGGCAGAAGCGACTTAATCCCCTCCGTCCCCTTTTCCATACCGCGCAGGCGTCACCCCCATCTCGCGCTTGAACACGGCGATGAAGGCACTGGGTGTGTCGTAGCCCATCGACAGCGCGACGCTGATCACCGGCTCGCCGGACAGCAGGCGTGGCAGTGCCAGCAGCACCCGCAGGCGCTGCCGCCACTGGCTTGGCGACAGGCCGGTCTCGGCCAGCCAATGGCGGGCGAGGCTGCGGCTGGACAGACCGCTGCTGGCGGCCCAGTCCTCGATGCTGCGGTTGTCGTGCGGTGCGCGCGCCAGTGCGGCGGCAAGTTTCTGCAGTCGCCGGTCATGCGGTTGTGGCAGGGCAAGCGGCAGAGGCGTGCTGGCGGCAATCTCATCGGCGATCACACCGGCCAGTCGTGCCTGTGTGGCATCCAGTGGAACATGCGGCCACTGCAGCGCCCGAATCACCGCGGCCTGCAGCAGCGGCCCCGGCTGGAAGATGCGAGGGGCTACAGGCAGGTCGGTGCAGGCCTGCGCGCTGAAGTACAGGCTCCAGCCGTCGAACGCACTGGTACTGGCCAGAGCGTGGGGCAGCGAAGGCGGTATCCAGGCGACATGACCCGCCGGCAGCAGCCAGTGCAGGTCGCCGACCTCGATCCGCAGCAGGCCCTGATGTGCACCCAGCAGCTGCCCACGTGCGTGCTGGTGGCGTGCCGTGCGGCGCGGAGCCGGCAGGCGCAGCTGCGCCCCCAGCAATGCAGGCCCGTCGGCGGCATTGGCCAACGCCGGGTCAATCAATGCGGTGGTTGTCTGATCTGCCATATCGATTGGCAGTTATACGGCAGAAACGTCGCGTCCGGGCTCCGACACTGGAGCCCACTTCAACGGAGCGCTTCCCCATGCAGCCACAGGACATTCTTCCCGACCATCAGAACGACGTGCAGGTGAACGGCATCACCGTGCGCAAGGGTAGCGTGGGTGCTTTCCTGGCCAGCGTCCGCGACTGGCAGGATCCCGCCAGCGATGATGCCACCCGCGCCACTGCCGAAGCCGACCTGCGTGCGTTGCTGCCCGACCTGCATGTGCTGGGCCTGTTCCAGGTGCTGGCCGCGCGCGATCCGGCGTTGCAGCGCCTGATTGATGGCGCTGCCTGAAACGGACAAGGCCCGGACGGACCGGGCCTTGGCGTCATGGAGGTGGCAGAAACGACTTAATCCCCTCCGTCCCCTTTTTTGCGGTCAGCCGCCCGGTGCGAATACCAGGGTGCGGCGGGTGGTGACCGGCGCGTTGACCGGCTCGAAGCGCCAGCGCTTGACCGCGTTCAGGGCTTCGCGGTCGAAGGTCCGTCCCGACGTCGCGCGCAGCACGCGGGCGCTGACCACTGAGCCGTCGGTACCGACGGTGATCTCCACCAGCACTTCGCCCGACGTTCCCGAACGCAGTGCCTCGGCCGGATAGCGCGGCGCCGGCGTGCTGACCGGGCGGAGGGTGGGAGCTGCCGCGGCGGCTGCCTGGCGTGCGGCGCTGGCCTGTTGGGCGGCGGCCTGCTGCTGTTTCTGTTCGGCATCGCGACGGGCCGCGGCCTGGCGCTCCGCCTCCTGGCGCTCGTTGTCGCGGCGTGCGGCATCCTGCTGCGCGGCAATCTGCTTGGCCGCATCGGCTTCCTTGGCGCGCTGCTCGGTCAGGCGCTGCTGTTCGGCCTGCTGCTTGGTCCGGTCTTCGGCGTCCTTCTTGGCCTTCTCGGCTTCGGTCTCGCTGCGCTTGGCCGCATTTTCCACGCCCTTGGCCAGGCCTTCCTTCAGGCGCGGCAGGGCGGGAGCGGAGGCGTCCACCTTCTCGATCAGTGCCACCAGGCGCTGCGCCTCGGTGTAGTCCTCGCGGCCCAGGTGCTGCTCGGCGGCGATCAGGGTGTAGGGCAGCAGGTCGGTCAGCGCGCTCTTCACCGACGCGTCGTCCGGTGTCTTGTCGCGCAGGGCGAGGTAGTACTCGATGGCGTTGTCGCCGGCCGGCGCGTACATGCGGTTCTCGCGCAGTGCCTGGCTGGCCGATTCACGCAGCTGTTCGGTGCCCATGGACTGCACCTTGGCGGCGACCACCGGTGCGGCCGGTGCAGCAGCGGCGGGTGCGGCGGCCGGGGCCGGTGCTGCAGATTCTTCCTTTCCCGAGCAGGCGGCCAGCGCCAGTGCCAAAGCAACCGGCAGCCACCGGCGCGCGGCGGTGATCGTTGAGACGTGCGACATCCTGCTCCCCTCTAGAAGACGACGTGACGTAAATCATTGATACGCATGGCCGGGACCTGTGGTCCGGGCGCGGAACGATGACGTTTCCCGACGCCACCGCCGGCAACGGCGAGGGTGCAATCTAGCATCCCGGCCACCGCCGCGTACAAGGGGCAGGGGCCGGGATGGGGCAGCGGCGAAGGATCGCTGCCGGTTGCCGCATCAGTGGTCGTGCGACTTGCTGTGGCTGTTGGACATCAGCTTGTCGGTCCAGGCAATACCGATCGCCGACAGGATGAACACGCAGTGGATGATGGTCTGCCACAGCACGCCTTCCTGGGTCATGGTCGTGCAGGTATCGACACCAGCGTTGTAGAAGCTGGTCGAAGCCGACGACACTGCTGCTGCCCATTGTTCCGGCTTGCACAGCGGCAGTCCCTTCAGCGCGCTGGTGGCGATGAAGGTCTTCAGCAGGTGGATCGAGGAGATGCCGATGATCGCCATCGCCAGCTTCACCTTCAGCACGCTGGCGTTGACGTGGCTCAGCCATTCCGGCTGGTCCGGGTGGCCTTCCAGGCGCAGGCGCGAGACGAAGGTCTCGTAGCCGCCGACGATCACCATCACCAGCAGGTTGGAGATCATCACCACGTCGATCAGGCCCAGCACGATCAGCATGATCTGCTGCTCGCCCATCGACACCGAGTGCGAGATCAGGTGCCACAGTTCCTTGCCGAACAGGAACACGTAGACGCACTGCGCCACGATCAGGCCCAGGTACAGCGGCAGCTGCAGCCAGCGCGAGGCGAAGATCAGCGAGGACAACGGGGACAGGGGGCGAGGACTGTGGCTCATGCAGGACAGTGCGTTTCGGGGGAGCCGCGAGGTTACCGGCCCGTCGTGACGGTGCCAACCCAACTCTCGCACTAGACTTCAGGTTCCTTTCCGCACCCCGAGCCGCCGCCATGATCGACCTGTATTACTGGCCCACCCCGAACGGCCACAAAGTGACCCTGCTGCTGGAAGAAGCCGGCCTGGAGTACCGCATCCATCCGGTCAACATCGGCTCGGGCGACCAGTTCAAGCCGGAATTCCTCGCCATTTCGCCGAACAACAAGATGCCTGCGATTGTCGACCACGCCCCGGCCGATGGCGGCGCCCCGCAGAGCGTGTTCGAGTCCGGCGCGATCCTGCTGTATCTGGCCGAGAAGACCGGCCAGTTCCTGCCCAGCGACCCGCGCGGCCGCGTCACCACCCTGGAGTGGCTGTTCTGGCAGATGGCCGGCCTGGGCCCGATGAGCGGCCAGATGGGCCACTTCAATGTGTATGCGCCGGAGAAGATCCCGTATGCGATCGAGCGCTATGACAACGAAGTGCGCCGCCTGCACGGGGTGATGGACAAGCGCCTGGCCCAGCACGCCTTCCTGGCCGGGGACGCGTACACCATCGCCGACATGGCCAGCTACCCGTGGATCGGCGCCTACGACAAGCTGCCGGTGGATTTCGCCGCGTTCCCGAACCTCAAGCGCTGGCACGAAGCGATTGCTGCACGCCCGGCCACCCAGCGCGCCTATGCCCTGCGCCAGCAGGTGAACCCCAACGCCGGCAAGCCGCTCAGCGACGAAGAGCGCAAGCACCTGTTCGGCCAGCGTTGACCCGGAACGGTGGGTGCCGACCGTTGGTCGGCACGCCTCATGGGCAGAAGGTCATGCTGCCTTCCCGCACGGGCTTGGTTAGGATGGGGGACGACCGCCCCGCGTCCATCGCGGTGGCGGACCTGCCGTTTGCCGGGATCCTCCATGCGCCACCTGTTCGCTTCGCTCGCCCTCATGCTCGCCACCAGTACCGCCGCCCACGCTGAAAAGCTGACCCTGGAAGCCATCACCGGCCCGCTGCCGCTTTCCGGCCCGACCCTGATGAAGCCGAAGGTCGCCCCCGATGGTTCGCAGGTCAGCTTCCTGCGCGGCAAGGACAGCGACCGCAACCAGCTGGACCTGTGGACCTATGACATCGGCAGCGGCCAGACCCGCCTGCTGGTGGATTCGAAGGTGGTGCTGCCCGGCACCGAGACCCTCAGTGATGAGGAAAAGGCCCGCCGCGAGCGCCAGCGCATCGCCGCGATGACCGGTATCGTCGATTACCAGTGGTCGCCGGACGCGCAGCGCCTGCTGTTCCCGTTGGGCGGTGAGCTGTACCTGTACGACCTCAAGCAGCAGGGCCAGGCCGCAGTGCGCCAGCTGACCCACGGTGAAGGATTCGCCACCGACGCCAAGCTGTCGCCCAAGGGCGGTTTCGTCAGCTTCATCCGCGGCCGCAACCTGTGGGTGATCGACCTGGCCAGCGGCAAGCAGCTGCAGCTCACCCGCGACGGCAGCACCACCATCGGCAACGGCGTGGCCGAGTTCGTCGCCGACGAGGAAATGGACCGCCACACCGGCTACTGGTGGGCGCCGGATGATTCGGCCATCGCCTTCGCGCGCATCGATGAAGCACCGGTGCCGGTGCAGAAGCGCTACGAGGTCTACGCCGACCGCACCGACGTGATCGAGCAGCGTTACCCGGCCGCGGGCGACGCCAACGTGCGCGTGCAGCTGGGCGTGATCGCACCGGCCGCCGATGCGCAGCCGCGCTGGGTCGACCTCGGCAAGGAACAGGACATCTATCTGGCTCGTGTCGATTGGCGCGATGCGCAGCACCTGAGCTTCCAGCGCCAGTCGCGCGACCAGAAGCAGCTGGACCTGGTGGAAGTGGCGCTCGATTCCAATCGCCAGCGCGTGCTCGCCCACGAGACCAGCCCGACCTGGGTGCCGCTGCACAACAGCCTGCGTTTCCTCGATGACGGCAGCGTGCTGTGGTCGTCCGAGCGCACCGGTTTCCAGCATCTGTACCGCATCGACAGCAAGGGCAAGGCCACCGCGTTGACCCACGGCAACTGGCCGGTGGACGAACTGCTGGCGGTCGATGAGAAGGCTGGCAAGGCCTACTTCCGCGCCGGCATCGAGACCTCGCGCGAAAGCCAGATCTACGCGGTGTCGCTGCAGGGCGGTGAGCCGCAGCGCCTGTCCAAGGCACCGGGCATGCACAGCGCCAGCTTCGCCCGCAATGCCAGCGTCTATGTCGACAGCTGGTCCAACAGCACCACGCCGCCGCAGATCGAACTGTTCCGCGCCAATGGCGAGAAGATCGCCACCCTGCTCGAGAACGACCTGGCCGACCCGAAGCATCCGTATGCGCGTTACCGCGATGCACAGCGCCCGATCGAGTTCGGCACGCTGACCGCGGCCGACGGCAAGACCCCGCTCAACTACAGCCTGATCAAGCCGGCCGGCTTCGATCCGTCCAAGCGTTACCCGGTGGCGGTGTACGTCTACGGTGGCCCGGCCAGCCAGACCGTCACCGACAGCTGGCCCGGTCGTGGCGACCACCTGTTCAATCAGTACCTGGCCCAGCAGGGCTACGTGGTGTTCTCGCTGGACAACCGCGGCACCCCGCGCCGTGGCCGTGACTTCGGTGGCGCGCTGTATGGCAAGCAGGGCACGGTGGAAGTGACCGACCAGCTGCGTGGCGTGACCTGGCTCAAGCAGCAGCCGTGGGTGGACCCGGCGCGCATCGGCGTGCAGGGCTGGTCCAACGGCGGCTACATGACCCTGATGCTGCTGGCCAAGGCCTCGAACCAGTACGCCTGTGGCGTGGCCGGTGCGCCGGTGACCGACTGGGGCCTGTACGACAGCCACTACACCGAACGCTACATGGACCTGCCGGCGCGCAACGAAGCGGGTTACCGCGAAGCGCGCGTGCTGACCCATATCGACGGCCTGCGTTCGCCGCTGCTGCTGATCCACGGCATGGCCGATGACAACGTACTGTTCACCAACTCGACCAGCCTGATGAGTGCGCTGCAGAAGCGTGCACAGCCGTTCGAACTGATGACCTATCCGGGTGCCAAGCATGGCCTGTCCGGTGCCGATGCGCTGCATCGCTACCGCGTCGCCGAAGCCTTCCTGGGACGTTGCCTGAAACCCTGATCCACAGCCGGGAAGGAGCCCGCCGATGACCCTGCCACCACCGATTCCCGCCCATCGACAGACGTCCGCCGGTTGGTGGTGCCGTCATTGGCGCTGGGCGATGCCGTTGACGGTGGTGCTGGTGCTGGGCGGCGCCGGTGGCGTGGTGACCTGGAGCGTGCTGCGCTGGAGCGAGGCGGCACGCGAGAGCCCGCCGATGCGCGAGGCGCTGCGACGCGCGGGCTGCAGTATTGAACTGGTGGAAGCCTTTGGCGAGCCGCTGCATATCGAATCGATGCCGCTGGGCAGCATGCAGACCGCGATGAACGGCCAGCGCGACGTCGGCCTGACCGTTGCGCTGGAAGGACCGCATGCGCACGGCCGGCTGTTCGTGCAGGGCAGCCGTCGCGATGAAGTCTGGGATTACCCGGTGATGTATGTACTGGCCGAAGACAAGCAGACCTTCGACCTGACTGCACTGGATGACGACGAGGCTGCGGGGGAGTGCGAGCTGCAGGCCTGCCGTGAGCGTGGCGAATGCCCGCTGACCGCCGCGCTGTGACCGCAGGTCGCGCGGCCGGGTAAGGGCGGCCATGTAGAGTCGACTGTTAGTCGACTGCTCTCCACAAGACGCCTGAAAAACCCCGCGCTGCGCGCGATAGTCGACTGACAGTCGACTCTACCCATCAGCCGCGCCGTGACCTCCAGCCGATTGTCGCCATCGCCGTGAGCGCGTAAGTTGCGGGCAACCCTTTGCTGGAGTGTCCCATGAAGCCGATTGCGCTCGCTGTTGCCCTGGCCCTGACTGCCGCCCCGTTGCTGTCCGCACCGCCGGCGCTGGCTGCACCCGCCGCCAAGGCCGCCACTCCTGCCAGCCCGGCCTGGGTGGCCCGCAGCAATGCACTGGCGCAGATCCTGCTTGATGCACAGGGTCCGTTCCAGCCGGAGGAAACCGGCTTCTTCGGCGTTCCCGGCTACGACGACAAGGTGGCCGACCTCGGCCCGGACAACGGCAAGCGCTACCGCGCCGCGATGGCCAAGGCCCGCGACGAACTGAAGGCGAAGCTGGCCACCGAGCAGGATCCCAATGTCCGCCAG
This sequence comes from Stenotrophomonas sp. 63632_Sma, assembly GCF_056482875.1. Taxonomy (NCBI): domain Bacteria; kingdom Pseudomonadati; phylum Pseudomonadota; class Gammaproteobacteria; order Lysobacterales; family Lysobacteraceae; genus Stenotrophomonas; species Stenotrophomonas sp. 63632_Sma. The sequence continues at coordinate 4,495,209 of NZ_CM151220.1, read as the reverse complement.
GACCTGGAGATCATGATCCACGCCGCCAGCCAGAACATCGAAGGCAGCGAGCTCAACGAGAAGTACCTGTTGCCGTGGAGCGATGCGCCGCAGACGGTGTTCAGCGGCCTCAACCTGCTGCTGTCCGACCAGGTGCCGGCCGAGCGCCGGGCCAAGGCGCTCGACCGCCTCAAGGCCTACGCCGGCCTGCAGCCGGGCGGCACCGCCTTCACCACGCTGGCGCGCCAGCGCTATGAAGAGCGCTTGAAGGACAGCAGCCTGCTGCAGCCGACGAAGATCGAAGTGCAGCAGTCGCTGGACAACGTCGAGACCTACATCACCGGTATCGAGTCGCTGCTGAAGAAGTACCAGATCGCCGGTGCCGATGAAGCAATGAAGGCGCTGGCCGGGCAGATGAAGGACTACGCCACCTGGACGCGCACGACCGTGCTGCCGAAGGCACGTGCCGACGCACGCCTGCCGGCGCCGCTGTACGCCTACCAGCTCAAGCAGGTCGGCATCGACATCGACCCGAAGCTGTTGATGCAGCGCGCGCAGCTGGAGTTCATGGAAACCCGCTCGGCGATGCAGCAGCTGGCGCCGCTGGTGGTGAAGGACAAGGGCCTGAAGGTGGCCGACCCGAGCGACCCGGTGGCGGTGATCCGCGCGCTGAAGGCCGACAAGATCGCCGACGATCATCTGGAAGGCCACTACCGCAAGGTGATCGATGCGATCGACCCGTTGATCCGCGAGCACGCCATCGTCGACGTGCCCAAGCGCGCGATGCAGATGCGCCTGGGCTCGGCCGCCGAGAGTGCTGCGAGCCCGGCGCCGCATTTCCTGCCGGCGCCGCTGGTCAACAACACCGGGCAGCAGGGCACCTTCGTGCTGCCGCTGGGCAACCCGGCCGCGGGCCCGGGTGCGCAGTACGACGACTTCAACTTCGGTGCGGCGGCGTGGACGCTGAGCGCGCATGAGGGCCGCCCGGGTCACGAGCTGCAGTTCACCGCCATGGTCGAGCGCGGCGTCTCGCTGGCACGCACGATGTTCGCGTTCAATTCGGTGAACGTGGAAGGCTGGGCGCTGTATGCCGAGGCCGAGATGGTGCCGTACGAGCCGCTGGACGGGCAGATGATCGCCCTGCAGTTCCGCCTGCTGCGGGCTGCGCGCGCGATGCTGGACCCGATGCTCAACCTCGGCCTGACCGACCGCGCCAACGGCGAGCGTGTGCTGATCGAGCAGGTCGGCCTGTCCAAGGCGATGGCCACCCAGGAACTGGACCGCTACATGGTGCGCATGCCGGGTCAGGCCGGCAGCTACTTCTACGGCTACACCCGCATCCTGGAACTGCGCATGCAGACCGAGCTGGCACTGGGCGCGAAGTTCGACCGCCTGGCGTTCAACAACTTCCTGCTCGACCAGGGCCTGCTGCCGCCGGACCAGCTGGCCGATGCGGTGAACAAGGTGTTCGTGCCGAAGTACAAGCGCTGAGCATCACCGGTAGTGCCGGCCACTGGCCGGCGCCGCGGGTTTCGTGCCAACCAAGGTTGGCACCTACCAGAACGATGCGTCGGTTGTTGCAGGGGTAGTGCCGGCCGCTGGCCGGCAATCGCCGTTGGTAGATGCCGACCTTGGTCGGCGCTGTGGGTTTCGTGCCAACCAAGGTTGGCACCTACCAGAGCGATACGTCGGTTGTTGCAGGGGTAGCGAAGCCGCTGGCCTACAATCGCCGTTGGTAGATGCCGACCTTGGTCGGCGCTGTGGGTTCGTGCCAACCAAGGTTGGCACCTACCAGAGCGATGCGTCGGTTGTTGCAGGGGTAGTGTTTACCACTGGCCACAATCGCCGTTGGTAGATGCCGACCTTGGTCGGCGCTGTGGGTTTGTGCCAACCAAGGTTGGCACCTACCAGAGCGATACGTTGGTTGTTGCAGGGGTAGTGTCACGCCACTGGTACAACCGGTGTTGGTAGATGCCGACCTTGGTCGGCGCTGTGGGTTTCGTGCCAACCAAGGTTGGCACCTACCAGAGCGATACGTCGGTTGTTGCAGGGGTAGCGGCCACGCTGGCTTACAATCGCCGTTGGTAGATGCCGACCTTGGTCGGCGCTGTGGGTTTCGTGCCAACCAAGGTTGGCACCTACCAGAGCGATACGTCGGTTATTGCAGGGGTAGTGCTTGCCGCCGGCTTGGCAATCGCCGTTGGTAGATGCCGACCTTGGTCGGCGCTGTGGGTTTCGTGCCAACCAAGGTTGGCACCTACCAGAGCGATACGTCGGTTGTTGCAGGGGTAGTGCTTACCGCTGGCCGGCAATTGCCGTTGGTAGATGCCGACCTTGCCGCATGCCGCGGGTTTCGTGCCAACCGAGGTTGGCACCTACCAGAGCGAAGCGTCGGTTGTTGCAGGGGTAGTGCCGCTCCGCTGGTCAATTGCCGTTGGTAGATGCCGACCTTGGTCGGCGCTGTGGGTTTCGTGCCAACCAAGGTTGGCACCTACCAGAGCGATACGTCGGTTGTTGCAGGGGGAGAGGCCACGGCTGGCGATTTCCCCTGGGCGAAGAGGATTTCTGAGGTTGCTTAGCCAGCGGCTTAGACTACCGGCGGTGACCCTCTCGGGTCACCGCTGCGGCTGCGGTGTGATCACCTGTGTCGGCAACCGCGCGGGCGGTGCCGGATTCGGCACCCAGATCGCGACGCCGGCGGCGCGCTTCTGCGTGGTCGGAATACCGATGCCGACGCCGCCACCGACGTGCGAACCGAACGTGCCGGCGCCGACCGACATGCCCACCGGCGAGCCACTGCTGCCCACGCCCATCAACACCACGCCATTGGCGCCGAGCGCGGCGGCCTCACGCTTCAGGCGTGCCACGGCGGCATCGGTCTGGCCCTGGGTGCCGAAGCCGACGGCGGACGCCGATTCCAGCTGGGCGATTTCCAGGGAACCGGCCGGTGGCGTCGAATAGATCTGCACCAGCGCCGGATCGATCGGGGCGCGGGCGCGGCCCAGCATCACCTTGGAGGTACTGGCACAGCCAGCGGCGACCAGCAGGATGGCCGCCAACGCGGCCCAACGGATGTTCATGGCACGACCCCTGTAGGACTGGTTGCGATCATCGGCGGGCCACTCTGAATCGGCGCCAACACCCGGGCCAGGGCACGCACGGCAGCACGCTAGCACGGCGGGGGTGACAGCCCCGCCAATGGCAGTAGGCGGCGGCAGCGGGAACGTCTATGGTTGGGGCAGGAACCAACTGCGGGAGAGCGGCATGGGTGTGATCAGTCTGTTGTGGGGCGTACTGGCGCTGTTGTGGATGATCCTGGCGCTGATTCCACTGCTGGGCTGGGGCAACTGGTTCCTGATCCCGTTCGCTGCCGTGGGCGCGGTGATCGCCGCGCTCGGCATCCTGTTCACCCATCCGAGCAAGCGTGGCCGGGCCTGGGCCGGGCTGGTGCTGAACGGCATCGTGGTGGTGGTCGGCATCCTGCGCCTTGGCCTGGGTGGCGGCGTGATCTGAGCCCGCACCCGGGTGCGACAGGGCGTCGCAGGCGCACGGTCCATGGCCGGGCAGGGGCGTACAATGGATGGCTGCGCGAGCCCCCCGCGTGCCTGTGAATCCGCGCCCGGCGCGGCAGCCCCATGATCATCCGACCCCGTCCCCACGGCTGGCAACTGCTCTACATCCTGCGCGGCTCGATCGTCAAAGCGATCGCGCCCAAGGTGCTGGCCATCCTGATCCTGTCCATTGCGGTGGCCGCAGTGGTGGAACTGGCGCCACCGACCGGCATCGAGCGCGTCTCGGTCACGCCGTTCACCCTGCTCGGCCTGGTCCTGTCGATCTTCCTCAGCTTCCGCAACAGCGCCTGCTACGAGCGCTGGTGGGAAGGCCGCAAGCTGTGGGGCCAGCTGGTCTACGAATCGCGCTCGCTGGCCCGCCAGGTGAACCTGCTGCTGGCCGATGACACCGGCCGCCGCCGCCGCATCGCCTACCTCACCACCGCCTTCGCCCATGCCCTGGCCGGTCGCCTGCGCGGGCGCATCGTGGCGCTGATGGCCCTGCCGTGGCTGGACAAGCGCCAGCGCGAACAACTCGGGCAGCGCGAGAACGTGCCCGACGCGCTGCTCTCGATGATCGCTGGGGAACTGGCGCAGGCCCTGCGCGCCGGTGACCTCGACCCGATCCTCTACACCCAGCTGGAAGAGCGCCTGCATGCGATGTCGTCGATCCAGGCCGGCTGCGAGCGCATCCTCACCACACCGCTGCCGTTCGCCTACACCCTGCTGCTGCACCGCTGCGCGTGGATGTTCTGCGTGCTGCTGCCGTTCGGCCTGGCCAGTTCGCTGGGCTGGGGCACGCCGGTGCTGTCGGCGGTGCTGGCCTATGCCTTCTTCGGCCTGGACCAGCTGGGCGAAGAAATGGAAGACCCGTTCGGCCTGGAGCCGAACGACCTGCCGCTGGACGCGCTGGTGCGCACGATCGAGATCGACCAGCTCGACGCGCTCGGCGAACGCCCATTGCCCGAACCCCTGCTGCCGCAGGGTTACCTGTTGCAATAGCCACTCCTCGGAGCCTGCCATGTCCCACCCGCTTTACCGCCCGCGCCGCATGCGCCATGACGAGTTCTCGCGCCGCCTGATGCGCGAGAACACGCTGACCACCGACGACCTGATCTACCCGGTGTTCGTGCACGAACTGGCTGGCCGCACCGCGGTGCCGTCGATGCCGGGCGTGGAGCGGCTGTCGATCGAAGAACTGCTGAAGGTGGCCGAAGAGGCGCTGGAGCTGGGCATTCCGGTGATCGACCTGTTCCCGGTGATCGACCCGTCGCTGAAGTCGCTGGATGCATCGGCGGCGTGGGCCGAGGACGGCCTGGCGCAGCGTGCGATCCGCGCGCTGAAGTCGCGCTTCCCGGAACTGGGGGTGATGACCGACGTGGCGCTGGACCCGTACACCACCCACGGCCAGGACGGCATCATCGACGACAAGGGCTATGTGCTGAACGACATCACCGTCGAGGCGCTGGTCAAGCAGTCGGTATCGCACGCCGAAGCCGGTGTCGACATCGTTTCGCCCTCGGACATGATGGACGGCCGCATCGGCGCGATCCGTCGTGCGCTGGATGCCGACAACCACATCAACGTGCGCATCATGGCCTACTCGGCCAAGTACGCCTCAGCGTTCTACGGTCCGTTCCGCGATGCGGTGGGCAGCGCCGCCAGCCTCGGCAAGGCCGACAAGAAGACCTACCAGATGGACCCTGCCAACGGCGACGAGGCCCTGCGCGAGATCGCGCTGGACCTGGAAGAGGGCGCCGACATGGTGATGGTCAAGCCGGGCATGCCGTACCTGGACCTGGTGCGCCGGGTGAAGGAAAAATTCGGCGTGCCGACCTTCGCCTACCAGGTGAGTGGCGAGTACGCGATGATGAAGGCCGCCTTCGCCAACGGCTGGCTGGACGAGCGCGCCTGCGTGCTGGAGTCGCTGCTGGGCTTCAAGCGGGCCGGCGCCGACGGCGTTCTGACCTATTTCGCGCCGCAGGTGGCGCGATGGCTGCGCGAGCGCTGACAATAGCGCCACGATAGACGGAGGAGTGCGCGATGGGACCCGAACTGGGATGGATGCAATGGCTGATCTGGGGCATCGGTACGCTGGTGTTCGGCGCCATCATCGTCGGTGTCTTCATCGCCGCCTGGCGGGCCGGCAAGCGCCCGCCGGAGCAGCTCTCCGCCGCCCGCCATGTCGCCCGTGAGCAGGCCCTGCCGGACAGCGTGCAGGCCGAACTGGCCGCGTTGAACCAGCGCAAGGACAACGGCCAGCTGAGCGAGGTGGAGTACGAGCAGTTGCGCGCCAAGGTGTTGTCGCGCTGATGGGTGGGTGCCAACCCTGGTTGGCACTTTCCCGCATGCCAACCAAGGTTGGCATCTACCAAGCGGCCATCCACGCACGGCGTGGATCTACCGCACGCACCTGGCGCCTCCATCGCCCTGGTAGCCGCCAACCTTGGTTGGCATTTGCCGTCACCGTGCGCCCGGTAGGCACCCGGCCACCGCCACCACCTTCGGCACGGCCAACCGGTACACATCCACGCCACCGGCACGCGGTGCCTTCGCCGCACTGCTGGCGACCATCATCTCGCCCGGCTTGGCGTTGTCGATCACCGGCGCGCCGGTCCAGCCGCCGGCCTGGTTGAACGACAGCCCCAATGGCTGCAGCGCCGCACCGGTCCACGCACAGCCGCTGCTCCACACCTGCGTGGTCGTGCCGTTGCCGCGGCTGAACACCACGGCGCCGTCATGCCCCAGCCAGTCGCCGTCGGTCTCGTCGTCGGCACTGTTCAACGCGCTCAGTGCGCTGGCCGGGCCACGCAGTCCCTGCGCATCCAGCGTCGCCACGAACAGGTCCCAGCCGGCGCCACGGCCCTGCTGGCGGGCAAACAACAGCTGCCTGCCATCCGCGCTCAGGGCCGGCCCGCGCTCTTCCCGGCGGCCCGCGTCGCCCGCCAGCAGCTGCGCGGTACCCAGTTGGCCATCGGTGGCGAGAGCGGCCCGATACAGCGCCAGCTTGCCCTCGCGGCCGGCCGCGAACAGCAGCCAGCGGCCGTCGCGGCTGAAGTAGGGATCATGGGCCTCACCGGCCACGCCTACCGGCAAGGCCTGCGCCTGCTGCCAGCGGCCGTCCACCACGCGCGCCTCCCACAGGGCCCAACCGGCCTCGCCACGGCGGGCGAAAACGATGCGCTGGCCATCGGCGCTGATCGTGGCGCGGCCCTCGTCGGCACGGGTCGAGACCACGCCCATGCCTTCGATGCCGTACTCGTTCAACGCCATCGCCACGGGGGCAGAGAGTAGACTGGCGGCAAGCACCAGCAGGGGCGGGGTGATGCGCATCATCCGGGTCCGTGCACGAAAGAGCATCAGTCTAGCCAGCTTGAGGATTCCATGACCGACCGTTACGCCGTCTTCGGACACCCCGTTGCCCACTCGAAGTCGCCGCAGATCCACGCGACGTTCGGTCGCCAGGAAGGCATCGCGGTGGATTACCGCGCGATCGACCTGGCCCCGGATGCGTTCCTGGCCGGCCTGGAGGCGTTCGCCTCAGAGGGCGGCGTCGGCGCCAACGTCACCTCGCCGCACAAGGAAGCCGCGTTCTCGGTGTGCACCACGCTGACTGCACGTGCGCGCCGCGCCGGTTCGGTCAACACGCTGCTGCGCAAGGGCGACCGCTGGCACGGTGACACCACCGACGGCATCGGCCTGGTGCGCGACCTGACCGACCGCCACGGCCTGGACCTGCGCGGCCGCCGCATGCTGCTGATCGGTGCCGGTGGCTCCGCGCGCAGCGTCGCCCCGGCCTTCCTCGATGCTGGAATCACCGAACTGGTGGTGGTCAACCGCACGCCGGAACGTGCCGATGAACTGATCGACGCCATGGGCGAGCCGGGCCGCGCGATCAGCCGCTACTGGGAAGACCTGCGCGAGCTGGGCGACTTCGAGCTGATCGTCAATGCCACCTCGGCCGGCCGCGACCGTGACGTCGAGTTCAAGCTGCCGCTGTCGCTGGTCAACTCGATGACCACCGCCGTCGACCTGAACTACGGCGAGGCCGCCATCGCCTTCCTGGCCTGGGCGCGCGCAGCGAACTGCCGCAATACCGTGGATGGCCTGGGCATGCTGGTCGAGCAGGCCGCCGAGAGCTTCCTGCAGTGGCACGGTGTGCGTCCGCAGACCGACGAGGTCTACCAGACGCTGCGGCAGGGCTCGGCCGTGCTGGCCGGCGAGGACTGATCGATGGACAACACGACCCTGATGGTGACGGTGCTGAGCATCGTGGGCGTGCGCCTGCCGGTGCTGATCGCACTGTGCGTGGGCCTGGTCTGGGTGGTCGGCGCACCGCGCGATGCCACCCGCACCGGCGCCCTGGTCGGCCTGGTGCTGTTGCTGCTGTCCAGCCTCGGCGGCATGGCCGCCGGCATCCTGCCGATGTGGTTGATCAACAGCGGCAACTTCGACGCCATCTCGGGCATGAGTGCCATCCTTGGCGTGCTGCACTTCGCGCTGGCGATGGTCGAGGCCATCGGCGTGGTGCTGCTGGTGTGGGCGCTGGTGCGCCTGCTGCGTACCCGCACGATCCCGGCATCCTGACCGGTAGCGCCGGGCCATGCCCGGCGTATCTGGCCCTTGGGCGGTCCGCCCATCGGACCGTGACCGCCGCCTGGCGTCGTCGCTGGCCCGTTCAGGGTGCCAGCGACGGTGAACGCGGCCGGCCATGCGACAATGACCGGCCTGATCCAGCCACGGTACTTCCCGGCGTGACCGAAACCGTCGCCGCTCCGCGCACGCTCGATGACACCTTGAAGGACGCGATCCGCAAGGCGTACACGACGCTGCAGGCCAATACCCCCGGCTTCTCCACCCGTCGCTCGCAGAGCCAGATGATCGGCGTGGTGTCGCGTGCGCTGTCGAAAAGCGGTGGCGTCGGCGTGGTCGAAGCGCCCACCGGCGTCGGCAAGAGCCTGGGCTACCTCACCGCAGGCGTGCCGATCGCGCTGGCCAGCAAGAAGAAGCTGGTGATCAGCACCGGCACCGTGGCGCTGCAGTCGCAGCTGGTCGAGCGCGACATTCCGAATTTCCTGAAAGCCACCGGCCTGGAAGCGACCGTGGCGCTGGCCAAGGGCCGTACCCGCTACCTGTGCACGCGCAACGCCGCCGAGGCGCAGGGCGAGGGCTCGCAGGGCGGCATGTTCGAGGATGACGCGCCGCTGTTCGACCGGCCGCTGGCGCCGATCGAGATGGACATCGCCAAGCGCCTGACCGATGCCTTCACCGGCGGCAGCTGGGATGGCGACATCGACAACGCGCCGGAGACCATCAGCCCCGGCCTGCGCAGCCGCATCACCACGCCGGCTTCGGGCTGTGCCGGGCGCCGCTGTGCCTATTCGGCGCAGTGCGCGGTGCTGCGTTCGCGCAATACGGTGCGCGACGCACAGATCGTGGTCACCAACCACGCGCTGCTGCTGTCGGCGCTGTCGATCGGTGACAGCGACAACGGCCAGCCGTTGATCGCCCCGCCGTCGGACATGCTGCTGGTGTTGGACGAAGGCCATCACATCGGCAACGTGGCGATCGACCAGGGCGCGGCCAGCCTGGCGCTGGACGAGATGGCCAAGCGCACCGGCCGCCTGCAGATCCTGATCGCCGGCGCCTACCGCGCGGTCGACAAGGATCGGTTGGGCAACCTGTTGCCGAACGAGGCGATCGAGGTGGCCAGCAACGTGGCCAAGCAGCTGCGCGCGTTCCGCGACCACGTCGAGCGGGTGTGGATGCCGGCACCGGCCGACGAGGAACCGATGTGGCGCGCCGCCAATGGTCGTCTGCCCGAGGCCTGGCGCGAGCCGATCGAAGCGCTGGCCGACGACACCCGCAGCCTCTACAACTGGGCGCATGCCGCCACCGCGCAGGTGGCCAAGGGCAAGCCGGACGATGCCGCGCGCGAGCGCCTGCAGCGCAACCTGGGCATGGCGCTGGAAATGATCGAGCAGCAGTACAACCTGTGGCAGGCCTGGCGCCGCGAGGACAAGGACGGCGCGCCGCCGATGGCGCGCTGGGTCACCGCCACCCGCGACGGCGACCTGGTGCTGCATGGCTCGCCGGTGTCGGCCGCGCACGTGCTGCGCAAGCTGCTGTGGGATGAAGTGGACTCGGTGGTGATGACCTCGGCGACGCTGACCGGCGGTGGTGATTTCCAGTCGCTGGCGATCGACAACGGCATTCCGGAAGAGGCCGAGATGGTCTCGCTGTCGTCGCCGTTCGACCTGCCCAACCAGGCCGAGCTGATCGTGCCGAAGTTCCCGGTCACGCCGGACGACCGCGAAGGCCATCCGCGCGAAGTGGCGCGCTACCTCGACACCGAACTGGACTGGGCCAAGGGGTCGATGGTGTTGTTCACCTCGCGCTGGAAGATGGAGAAGGTGGCCGGGCTGATGTCGGCCGCGCGCCGCAAGCAGGTGCTGGTGCAGGGCGAGATGTCCAAGACCCGGCTGATCGACGAGCACCTGCGCCGCGTGGCGGCAGGCGAAGGCTCGGTGCTGTTCGGGCTGAATTCGTTCGGCGAAGGCCTCGACCTGCCCGGTGAGGCCTGCACCACGGTGGTAATCACCCAGGTGCCGTTCGCGGTGCCGACCGATCCGCAGACCGCCACGCTCAGTGAGTGGTTCGAGGGGCGTGGCCTCAATGCCTTCAACCTGATCGCCATTCCGCACGCGCTGCGCACGCTGACCCAGTTCGCCGGCCGCCTGATCCGGACCTCCACCGACACCGGCCGCGTGGTCATTCTTGATTCGCGACTGCTGACCCGCCGCTACGGCAAGCGCATCATCGACGCGTTGCCACCGTTCAAGCGCGTGATCGGCTGACCGGTAGCAAAAAGGGGACGGAGGGAATTAAGTCGTTTATGGCAAAAACGACTTAATTCCCTCCGTCCCCTTTTTTGCGAGCACTGTACAGATGCCGGCCAGGGGCCGGCACTACCGCACGGGCTGACGATCGGACAGCGGCGCTTGGTGGTTACCGGGTGCCTGTTTCAGGCGTCCGGCAGCCTGGCCCATAGGCCTCCATGTAGGGTTTGCCGAAGCAGCGCAGTAGCCCATCAAGCACATCCAGGTTGGGCGGCCACGGCATCTGCACCTGCTGCCCGCCTTCGGTGGTGAACTGGTAGCGACCGTCCTTGATGTTCTCCGCCATCGCGGTGGGCGTCGGTATCGCGACCAGCCTCGCACGAGCCTTCTCCAGGGCGCTGCGGTCCTGGCGCAGGAACGCGACCATGCCGTCCACGTAGGCATTCCAGTAACCCGGGTCGCCCGCGTTCACGGGTTTGTGGCTGCGTTCCATCAGCGTGATCGCCTGCGCGGTCTGCCCCAGCTCCGCGCGCAGCTGGCCCTCGTGCCAGGTGATGATGACGTTGCCTTCTGCCTTGGGCAGAGCGCCGTAGGCGGACAGCAGGTCGGCCGCTTCGCGGGTACAGCCACGGTCGGCCAGCGGGCGCCAGCCACCTGCCAGGTCCTGATCGAATCGGCCAGGTTCCATCGCCAGCATCGCGGCACGGTCGTAGCTGCAGTCCGGGGCTTTGGGCGGTTCGGCTGACGTGCCCATGGCAGTGGCCAGCGCAAAGGAAAGCAACATCATCTCAACCTCCGTGTTGGTGACTTCCTGGACCACCATAACGGATCAGGAGGGGTAGCGCCGGCCGCTGGCCGGCAACCTCATTGATTTGCAGACGCATTGTGCAGATGCCGGCCAGCGGCCGGCACTACCGCACGGGGATCAATCGCCGAGCAGCGCGGTGTTGCGTACGGCGCCCTTGTCGGCACTGGTGGCCAGCAGCGCGTAAGCCTTCAGCGCGCTGGTGACCTTGCGCGGGCGGGGTGCGCGCGGCTTCCAGCCGCGGGCATCGGCGTCGGCGCGGCGCTGGGCCAGCGTGGCCTCATCCAGCAGCAGGTCGATGCGGCGGGCCGGGATGTTGATGCGGATGCGGTCGCCGTTTTCCACCAGGCCGATGACACCGCCGCTGGCGGCTTCCGGCGAGACGTGGCCGATCGACAGGCCCGAGGTTCCGCCGGAAAAGCGGCCATCGGTGAGCAGCGCACATTGCTTGCCCAGCCCCTTCGATTTCAGATAGCTGGTCGGGTACAGCATCTCCTGCATGCCGGGGCCGCCCTTCGGGCCTTCGTAGCGGATGACCACCACCTCGCCCGGCTGCACCTCGTCAGCGAGGATGCCGGCGACGGCGGCGTCCTGGCTTTCGTAGACGCGCGCGGGGCCTTCGAACACATGGATCGACTCGTCCACGCCGGCGGTCTTCACCACGCAGCCATCGATGGCCAGGTTGCCGCGCAGCACGGCCAGCCCGCCTTCCAGCGAATACGCGTGCTGCAGCGAGCGGATGCAGCCCTCGGCGCGGTCCACATCCAGCGTCGGCCAGCGCGTGGCCTGGCAGAAGGCTTCCTGGGTGGGGATGCCGGCCGGGCCAGCCTTGAAGAAGGTATGCAGGGTGTCGTTGTCACTGCGCACCACGTCCCAGCGTTCCAGTGCTTCGGCCAGGCTGGCGCTGTGCACGGTCGGCACCGTGGTTTCGAGCAGGCCGGCGCGGTCCAGTTCACCGAGGATGCCGAACACGCCGCCGGCGCGGTGCACGTCCTCGATGTGGTACTTCGGCGTGTTCGGCGCCACCTTGCACAGCTGCGGTACGCGCCGCGACAGCGCGTCGATGTGGGTCAGGTCGAAGTCGACCTCCGCTTCCTGCGCCGCGGCCAGCAGATGCAGGATGGTGTTGGTGGAACCGCCCATGGCGATGTCCAGGGTCATCGCATTGGCGAACGCGGCCTGGGTGGCGATGCCGCGCGGCAGCGCGCTCGGGTCTTCGCCGCCATACCAGCGGTGGCAGAGTTCGACGATCAGGCGGCCGGCGCGGCGGAACAGCGCCTCGCGGTCGGCATGGGTGGCCAGCGTGGTGCCATTGCCCGGCAGCGACAGGCCCAGCGCTTCGGTCAGGCAGTTCATCGAGTTGGCGGTGAACATGCCCGAGCAGGAGCCGCAGGTGGGGCAGGCGCTGCGCTCGAACGCCGCCACCTTCTCGTCGGAGGCGCTGTCATCGGCGGCCACCACCATCGCATCGACCAGGTCCAGCTTGTGCTCGGACAGCTTGGTCTTGCCCGCTTCCATTGGCCCGCCGGAGACGAACACCACCGGGATGTTGAGGCGCAGCGCAGCCATCAGCATGCCGGGGGTGATCTTGTCGCAGTTGCTGATGCACACCAGCGCGTCGGCGCAGTGCGCGTTGACCATGTACTCCACGGCGTCGGCGATGATCTCGCGGCTGGGCAGCGAATACAGCATGCCGTCGTGGCCCATCGCGATGCCGTCGTCCACGGCGATGGTGTTGAATTCCTTGGCGACGCCGCCGACCTGTTCGATCTCGCGCGCGACCAGCTGGCCGAGGTCCTTCAGGTGCACGTGGCCGGGCACGAACTGGGTGAAGGAGTTGGCGATGGCGATGATCGGCTTGTGGAAGTCGCCGTCCTTCATGCCGGTGGCACGCCACAGGGCGCGGGCGCCGGCCATGTTGCGGCCGGCGGTGGAGGTGCGGGAGCGGTATTCAGGCATGGCTGGCGGAACGGGCGGGCCGTACAACGTGGGGGTCGCCCGATCATGGCCAATTTTTTCGGTTGCTGCTGCAACCACCGGGTAGGATTCGGCAGGGCTGCGCCCTGCACCTGCCGAAGCAAGTGCTAATGCAACGGCCGAAGCAACGGCAACAGCTGGCCTATCCGTGGGATGGCGGGGTGGGTCCGGTTGCGGGGGACGGCGCAAGTACGTCCATTTAGCCTCGGTCGCGCCATCCATGGCGCTCACGCCCCCGCAACCGGACCCACCCCGCCTTCGACACTTTCCCAATGCTGTTGGTGGGTGTCGACCTTGGTCGACACGATGTATCCACGCCATGCGTGGATGATGGGGAACGACGAAAATGAAAGTCCGTTCATCTTTCGGACTTTGCCGATTCCGGTTGCTGGTCCGGATTTGGCATCATTGGGGCATTGATCCGTCGACAGGGCATGAGGCCATGAAACGTTCCCGCACCACCGCGCTGCTGCTGATGAGCGCTGCGCCGCTGCTGTTCACCGCCTGCCAGAAGGAGCCGGAGGTGAAGGTGCAGGAAGGCCTGTACACCTCGGTGGAGGCCTGCACCGAGGCCACCGGCGATCCCTCGTCGTGCCGCAATGCCTTCGCCGAAGCGCAGAAGCAGGCCGCCGATGCGGCGCCGAAGTACGCCAGCAAGGAAGCCTGCGAGAAGGACTACAAGCCGGAACAGTGCGTGCAGCAGCACACCTCGGCCGGTACCTCGTTCATCGGCCCGATGATGATGGGCTTCTTCATGTCGCAGATGCTGAGCAACCGCGGCGGCCTCGCGCCGCAGGCGCCGGCGGCGGCGCCGGCCTACCAGGACAAGAGCGCTGGATGGGCGCGTCCGGCACCGGGCGGTACCGGTGGCCTGAACACCGCCAGCGGCATCGGCGCGGGCAAGGCCGGCCTGGCCCCGGTCACCAGCGAGCCGAACCGTGCGGTCACCGCCAGCCGTGGTGGCTTCGGCAACACCAGCGCACGCCGCAGCACCAGCGGCAGCTACGGCGGCTGATCGACCCATGCAGCGCATCCGGATTGCCGAGCGTGCCCAGTGGCGGGCACGTGCGGATGAAGCGGGTTTCCGCTTCCACACCATCGACGGCCAGCCGTATTGGGATGAAAGCGCGTACTACGCCTTCACCCTGCGCCAGATCGAACAGGACATCGAAGACCCCAGCGCCGAGCTGCACCAGATGGCGCTGGACCTGGTCGGTGATGTCATCGGCAGCGAACGATTGATGGACCAGCTGGCGATTCCGTCGCATTACCGCGACTGGATCGCCAACAGCTGGCGCCAGCGCCAGCCGCATCTGTACGGTCGCCTGGACCTGGCCTACGACGGTACCGGCCCGGCCAAGCTGTACGAACTGAACTACGACACGCCGACCTCGCTGTTCGAGGCCAGCTTCTTCCAGTGGCAGTGGCTGGAAGACCAGCGCAACGCCGGTCGCCTGCCGCAGCATGCCGACCAGTTCAACGCGATCCACGAAGCGCTGGTCGAACGTTTCGGCGAACTGGCCACGCAGTTGCCGCCACCGCTGTATTTCAGCGCCGTGGGCAGTTCGGAAGAAGACCGCGGCACCGTCGACTACCTGCGCGACTGTGCGTCGCAGGCCGGCCTGCATGGCCAGGCCATCGCCATCGAGGATATCGGCCTGTCCGAGGACGGCCGCTTCACCGCGCTGGACGATTCGGTGATCGGCACGCTGTTCAAGCTGTACCCGCTGGAAGACCTGATGGCGGAAGAGTTCGGCCGCGCGCTGCCCGGTTCGGGCGTGCAGCTGCTGGAGCCGGCGTGGAAGGCGGTGCTGAGCAACAAGGGCATCCTGCCGCTGCTGTGGCAGCGCAACGTGGGCCATCCGAACCTGCTGGAAGCGCATTTCGATGACGGCAGCACGCTGGCCTCGGGCTGGGTGCGCAAGCCGCTGTTCTCGCGCGAAGGCGCGAACATCGAGATGCACCTGGCCGATGGCAGCACCCAGCGCAGCGACGGTCCCTACGACGGCCCGGCGATCATCCAGCGTGCGCATCCGCTGACCCGCTTCGAAGGCGGCTACCCGCTGATCGGCAGCTGGGTGGTGGGTGACCACGCCTGCGGCATCGGCATCCGCGAAGACGACAGCGCGATCACCCGCGACAGTGCGCGCTTCGTGCCGCACGCGATCGTTGATGAGGCGCCGACGCGGATCTACGTCTGATGACGGTACGGCGCCCCCGGGCCGGCGTGGGCAACCGACGCCGGTCGTAGAACAACCGCTGTAGGTAGGGGCCGACCCTGGTCGGTGCTGTGGATTCCTTGCCAACCAAGGTTGGCACCTACCAGAGCGATGCGGCGGTTGTTGCAGGGGTAGTGCCGGCCGCTGGCCGGCAACCGCCGTGGGTAGATGCCGACCTTGGTCGGCGCTGTGGGTTTGTGCCAACCAAGGTTGGCACCTACCAGAGCGATGCGTTGGTTGTTGCAGGGGTAGTGCCGGCCGCTGGCCGGCAACCGCCGTTGGTAGAGGCCGACCTTGGTCGTCGCTGTGGGTTCGTGCCAACCAAGGTTGGCACCTACCAGAGTGATGCATCGGCTGTTGCAGGGGTAGTGCCGGCCGCTGGCCGGCTACCGCTGTTGGTAGATGCCGACCCTGGTCGGCGCTGTGGGTTCGTGCCAACCAAGGTTGGCACCCACCAGAGCGGTGCGTCGGTTATTGCAGGGGTAGTGCACGCCGGCTTGCCAATCGCCGTTGGTAGATGCCGACCCTGGTCGGCGCTGTGGGTTTGTGCCAACCAAGGTTGGCACCTACCAGAGCGATGCGTCGGTTGTTGCAGGGGTAGTGCCGGCCGCTGGCCGGCAATCGCCGTTGGTAGATGCCGACCTTGGTCGGCGCCGTGGGTTTCGTGCCAACCAAGGTTGGCACCTGCCAGAGCGATACGTTAGTTGTTGCAGGGGTAGTGCCGGCCGCTGGCCGGCAACCGTTGTTGGCTCCCACCAGATCTATCGCTGGTATCAGAGCAGCCCTTCGCGCTTCACCGCCAGGTAGCGTTCCACCAGAGCACCGGGCAGGGCATCGGCGGTTACGTCCAGCACCATCACCTTCTCGCTGCGCAGCGCCTCGTGCGCCTTCGCGCGCTGCTGCAGGTACAGCGCCGCTGCACCGGCCTGGGTGGCGTCTTCCAGTGTCTGCACTTCGCTGTCCAGCACGCCGTCCAGCTCACGCTCGCGCAGGCTGGCCACGCATACCAGGTGGCGCTGCTGCAGCAGGCGCACCGCCGCCAGCAGGTCTTCGATGTCTTCGTCGCGCACGTTGCTGACCAGCATCACCAGCGCACGCCGGCGCTGGCGCAGCGACACTTCGGTGGCGGCGGCCAGGTAGTCGGTGGCCACCGCGCGCGGCTGCAGGTCGTAGCTGGCGCGCAGCAGGTGCTCGACGGTGCCCATGCCGCGCTGCGGCGCCACCCAACGGCGCTCGCCACCGGTGGCGAACAGGCCGGCGGCGTCGCCCTGGCGCAACGCCAGGTAGGCCACCACCAGCGAGGCGTTCAAGGCATGGTCGAAGTGCGAGAGCCCGCCTTCGCTGGCCAGCATGCGCCGACCGCTGTCGAGCATCAGCAGCAGCTGCTGGTTCTTCTCGTCCTGGTATTCGCGCGAGATCAGCTTGCGCGCACGCGCGGTGGCCTTCCAGTCGAGCTGGCGCAGGCTGTCGCCGATGCGGTACTCGCGCATCTGGTGGAAGTCGGTGCCTTCACCGCGGCGGCGCTTCACGTGTGCACCGACCAGCCGCGAGGCCTGGTCGGCACTGAACAGGGCAAAGCGGGTGAGCGGCACGAAGTTCGGATAGACCCGCACGTCCAGTGCGGGCGGCAGCGTGCGTTGCTGCCACCACAGCCGCCACGGCGAACGCATGCGCAGGTGCACGCCTTCGAAGCGGAAATGCCCACGCTGCAGCGGCTGCAAGTGGTAGTGCAGGGTGGAGGCACTGCCGGCCTGCAGGCGCACGCGCTGCGGCAGTGATTCCAGCGGCCAGCCGCCGGGGACCAGGTCGAACACCTGCACCGTCATCGGTGCGTCCGCCTGCAGCCGCAGTGCAGCCTCGCGGCGCACGCCCAGTGCCAGCGCTTCGGGCAGTTCGCGCTGCACCTGCGGCGACGGACGCCGCCACTGGCGCCACAGATCCATCAGCGCCGGCACGGCAATCGCCAGCGCCGCCAGCGCCCAGCTCCAGCGCGGCAGCAGACCGCCCAGCACCAGACCGCCCTGGGCAGCCCAGGCCAGCAGCAGTGCCAGCAGCAGCGGGGCCGGCCTCATCGGCGCGGCGCTTCCACCTTGGCCAGCAGCGCGCCCAGCACGTCGTCGGCGTCCTGGCCTTCGATCTGCAGTTCCGGGGCCAGCGCGATGCGGTGGCGCAGCGCCGGGCGTGCGATGTCGCGCACATCATCCGGAGTGACGAAATCACGACCGGCCAGCACCGCCTGCGCGCGCGAGGCACGCACCAGCGCGATGCTGCCACGCGGGCCAGCGCCGACCGCGATACCCGGCCACTGCCTTGTGGCCGCCACAATCCGCACCGCGTAATCGATCACTTCGTCATCGACCGTGATCGCCGCAGTGGCGCGCTGCAGTTCCAGCAGCTCGCCGGCGCCGAGCACACGCGGCACCTGGCTCAGGTCGAAATCGCTGGCGGCGCGGCCACTGGTGATCGCGGTCACCATGCGCTTCTCGTCCTCCAGCTGCGGGTAGTCGATCAGCACCTTCAGCAGGAAGCGGTCCAGCTGTGCTTCCGGCAGCGGGTAGGTGCCTTCCTGCTCCAGCGGGTTCTGCGTGGCCAGCGCCATGAACGGCGGCGCCAGGGTGAAGGCCTTGCCTTCGATGGTCACCTGGCCTTCCTGCATCACTTCCAGCAGCGCCGACTGGGTCTTGGCGGGTGCACGGTTGATCTCGTCGGCCAGCAGCAGGTTGGTGAACACCGGGCCGCGGCGGATCTTGAAGCTCTCGCTCTTCGGGTCGTACACCGCGTGGCCACTGACGTCGCTGGGCATCAGGTCGGGGGTGAACTGTACACGCCCGTAATCCAGCTCCAGGGCCTGTGCCAGTGCGCGCACCAGCAGGGTCTTGCCCAGCCCGGGCACGCCCTCGATCAGCACGTGACCACCGGCAAGCAGCGCCACCAGGATCTGGTCCAGCACATCGGCCTGGCCGATGAAGGCGTGGCCGACGGCATCGCGGATGGCATCGACGCGTTCGATCAGGCGGGCGTTGGCAGCCGCCGGCAGCTCGGGGACTTCAGTCATAGCAGGGATCTCATCTGGAGCAGCAAGCGGATGCGCTCGCGCAGGGCGGAGGAATCGTGCGGCGGTGGGGGCGTGAGCGCGCTGGCGACGCGGCCCTGCGGCCACTTCAGCAGCTCGGCGATGGCCTGGTCACGCGGCGCGCCATCCAATGCGGCGGCAACCGGCGCGCGCAGGCGCAGGCGGTGCAGGAACAGCGCGAGCACGGCTTCGTACAGGCGTATGCCGTGACCGAAGCGCAGCAACAGTTCGCCACTGGCACGCAGGTGCTCCAGCAGTGAACGACGTTCCAGCACCGGCGACGGCAGCAGGCTACCGAAGCGCTGTGAACGGCCCCACAGCCAGCCCAGCAAGGCCAGCAGCAACGGCACCCACAACGGCCAGCCCTGATAGAACATGCGCGACCACAGCGACGGCGGGCGGCTGGCATAGACCAGCCAGACCGCACCCTTGCCATAGTTCGGATCGAGCAGGTAGCGGGTCAGGTCGCGATGCGACGCGTCGTGCAGGCCGTCGCTGGCCCCGCCACCTGCCGACGCCAGGCGCGCTGCCGGTGAGTCCACTTCGCTGCGCATGAACTCCATGTCGGCCAGCACGCTCACTCTGCCCTGGCCGTGGCGCAGGCGCGCGAACACCAGGTCGCGATCAGTGCCCCAGCGGCGTTCGGCCTGCGCACTGGCGGCAAAGCCCAGGGTGAAGCGGCGGCCACCACAGAATTCGACGTGGCCCGGATCGTCGTCGACATGGAAGGCCTGGCAGTCGCTGCGCTGGAACAGGCTGTCTACGCCCAGCCGGTCCAGCAGGGGGCCCTGTGTGCTGCCGGCATCGTCCTCGGCCGGCGGCGGCGTACGTACCAGCAGGTGGCCACCCCCGTCGACCCAGTCCAGCAGTGCGCTGGCGACGGGCGGCGGCAGTTCGCTGCTGTCCTGCAGCAGCACTACCGTGTCGTGGCGCCCCAGCGTCATCTGCTGTAACTCCAGCCGCGGTCGCGAATGCACGTCGATGCCATCGGCGCGCAGGGCCTGGCCGAGCACGTACAGCGGGTTGTAGGCGGCCTCGCCCTGTGGCGGTAGCCGGATCGTCTCGGTCACCCGTTCGTGCGTGCGCAGGTAGAGGATGGTCAGCGGTACGCCGAACAGCACCAATGCACCGAGCAGCAGCGACCAGAACAGGCGCGGACTCATGCCTGCCACCCGTACTGCTGGCGCAGGGTATCGGCCAATGCATCGAAATCGGCGCGGCTGGGCAGGCGGCCACCGTAGGCAGCGTACTGCCACATGCGCACGATGCGCGCGAACAGGTCACGGTCGCTGGCCTGGGGCATGCGTCGCGATGCGCGCAGGCATTGCGCTTCGGTGGCACCGGGTGGAAGCGCGATACCGCTGCGCTCGCCCACCGTGCGCACGCTGGCGCGGTACAGCAGGGCCAGCGCCTGCCGCGGCCGGCCCTGGTCCCAGAGCAGGCCGGCCTGGGTGGCCACGTCCGGCGGCAGCACCACCGGCAACTCCACCTGCTCCTCCAGCACCTTCGGTGCAGCGTCGGCCTTGCGCCGGCCACTGCCACGCAGCCACGGCAGCCACAGCCGCGCGGTCAGCAGCAGCACCAGCAGCAGGATGCCGAGCAGGCCCCACAGGCCCCATTCGGCCAGCCGTGCCAGCCAGGCGATGCCGTCCTTGCGCGCCTTGCGTTCACCTTTGCTGTTGGTGTCACGCTGCAGCTGCTTGTCTTCCTTCTTTTTTTCCTCGGCCTGCTCGATCGGCTTCCAGCGGGTGACCTGGCGGGTCGGGCGCTGCAGCGGGTCTTCATAGGCGCGGTTCACTGCCTGACGGAAACCGGCGGTGTCCACCGGCGCTGTACCGAAGATCATTGCCGGCGTATTGGCGGGGTCGTTGGCCGCGGTGGCCGGTTCTTCCGCACTGTCTTCGTCCTCTTCGGCATCGCCTGCCTGCTCCGCGACCGTCTGCGCGTCCTGCGCATGCACCGGTGCGGACACCAGCGGCAGTGCCAGCCACAGCAGCAGCGCCAGCGTCGATGCTGCCGGCAGCAGCCGCTCGCGCAGGCGGCGCAGGGCGATTTCGACGTCCCAGGCTTCCATCTGCGTTCGACGGTTCAGGTACAGGCCAAAGCCCGCACCGACGAAGAACGGGCCGATCAGCACCGAGGCCAGCCAGCACGCCAGGTTGAAGCCCAGCCGAGCCCATGCCGGCGTGTCCTTGCCAATCATGTCCCACGCCGCACGCCACGATTCGGACATCAGCTCCAGTGGCATGAACATGAACACCGCACCGATCGCGCCGGATACCAACACGGCTTCGAACGCCAGGCAGGTCACCGTCAGTACCAGTGCCGCGCCCGCTGCGCCGGCTGCCACCGCACGACGGCGTGGGCCGCGCTGGCCCGGTGTGTTGCCTTCCAGCAGGTTCACCGGCAGGCACAGGCTGCGCAGCACGCTGAAGCGGCGCCAGCCCAGGTAGCCCCAGAAGCCGCTGTTGCCCCAGCTTCGCTGCGCGCGCACCGCGGCCAGCGTGCCGACCGGCTCACCGAAAATGCCGCGCGACAGCACGTACAGCGGCGCGCGTTCGAACAGCGGCTTGCACCACCACATCGCCAGCCAGGCCCAGCCGAAGGCATCCAGCCACCAGCCGAGCGCGTTGAAGATCACGAACAGCGGTGCACTGGCCAGCAGCCAGCTGCCCCACAGCGCACGCGCGTGACGGCGGGACAGGGCGGTGCCCAGCTCCATCGCTTCCCAGCCACTGCGGGCGCGCAGCGCCACATCCAGGCGGTCAATGCGCATGGCCGCCCCCACGTCCGCCGCGCCACAGCCACAGCAGCACGCCGGCCCACAACACACCGGCCACGCTGAACTTGCCCCACGCCGGTACTTCGGCAAGCGAGGACCAGAAGGCTTCGATGAAGGCGGCCACCAGCAGCATGAAGGCGACGCCGAGGCACAGCCGTGCGCCGATGCGGCCGCCTTCGACCAGTGCATCCAGGCGGCTGCGCCGGCCCGGTGCCAGCAGCTTCATGCCCAGCTGCAGACCGGCACCGCCGGCGATCACGATCGCGGTCAGCTCGAAGGCACCGTGGCCGACCACGAAGCGCCAGAACGGGTCGCCATGGCCGATGTGCTGCAGGTGACCGGCCACCGAACCGATGATCACGCCGTTGAACAACAGCACCAGCAGCGTGCCCAGCCCTGCCAGCAGTCCGCTGGCGAAGGTGCGCAGGGCGATGCTGATGTTGTTCATGATGTAGTGGCCGAACATCATCCAGTCGGTGCCGCTGTCACGCCCCAGGCGCTCGGCGGCGGGATCGTACATGCGCTCCATCTCGGCGATCTGGCGGTTGTCCATCAGCATGTGGATCAGGTCCGGATAGACCTGCACCAGCACGAAGCAGGCCACCGCCGGCAGCGCGAACATCGCCAGCGCCACCCACATGCTGCGCGCCTGGCTGCGCACCAGCAGCGGGAAATCGGCCACCAGGAACTCCAGGGCACCCCGCCAGCGCGTCGGCGGCGTGCGGTACAGCACGCTGTGGCCCTGCTGCATGAGCTGCTGCAGGCGCTGCACCAGCTGCGGGCTGTAGCCGCGTTCGCGGGCCAGCGCCAGTTGCTGGCACAGCCGCCGGTAGCGCTGCGGGAAGGTGGTGTCGTCCAGTGCCAGGCCGCTGGCCTTGCGGCGCGTGCGGCGTGAGGCACCGGCACGCAGCAGCAGCCACTGCTCCAGGTCCTGCCATTCCTGCTGGTAGCGGGCGACGAACTGTTCCTGCTTCATCGCCGCCCCAGCAGCCAGTTGGCCATCGCATACAGGCGCAGCACGCCGACCTGGCCATGGGTGCCGGTCAGTGGCTCGGCAATACCGGCCAGCTCCTGCTGGCGCGCCGCCGACAACCGTGGCGCGCGCTCGGCGAAGGCCATCAACGCAGCCTGTTCCTCTGGTCGCAGGGGCTGCGGCGGGGCCAGCACGCTGTCGATGGTCGGCGGCGGTGGCAGGTACAGCGCGGGTGCGTGCACCACCACGGTGCCCGCCACCAGGTCGCCAAGGCGGCGGCCATGCGGATCGAACAGGCTGCTGATCAGGCCCAGCGCATAGCCGAACGGCAGCATGTCCACCGTGCGCAGCAGGTTGCGGGTGATCGCCGCCATCCAGCCTACCGGCGCGCCATCGCGGGACAGCACGCGCAGCCCCAGCGCACGCTTGCCCAGCGTGCGCCCCCACAACGCTTCGCAAACGATTGGGTAGGCCCAGTAGACCAGGAACATCAGCACCAGGTAGCGGCCGGAGCCGAACTTGTCCAGCAGCGCCAGCGGAATGGACACCAGCACCAGTGCCGCGATGCGCACGCCAAGATCGACCAGCCAGGCCATCGCCCGCGGTACCGGGCCGGCGGCAGGCAACTGCAGCGGCACACCCTCCGGCGTCACCACCTCGCGGTAGGTATCGAGCATCGGTGCGGCCATCAGCGCGATGGCCTTCGTTGTGGGCGCCGGAGTCCTCTCCGGCGGGCAGCCACAGGCATGGGGGTCTCGACAGGTCCTGGTCGGGCCAAGACTTTAGCAGAGCCGCATGGCAGCGTCGGGGGCTCAGCCCCGGTATTCGTCCTTCAGCCGCACGTAGTGGTCGGCCGAGTAATGCAGCGCCTCGATCTCCTTGTCACTGAGCGTGCGTGCCGGTCGTGCAGGGTTGCCGACCCACAGCTCGCCTTCGCCCACCACCTTGCCGGGGCCGATCACCGCACCGGCGCCGACGAAGCCATGGCGCTCCACGCGGGCGCCATCGAGGATGCAGGCGCCCATGCCGATCAGGCTGTAATCGCCGATCGTGCAGGCATGGATGATGCAGCCGTGGCCGACGGTCACGCCTTCGCCGATCAGGGTCGGGTAGCCGGCCTTGTTGTACGGGCTGTGGTGGCTGACGTGGATGATGGTGCCGTCCTGCACGTTGGTGCGTGCACCGATACGCACATGGTTGACGTCGCCGCGGATGAC
The DNA here is from genome assembly GCF_056482875.1 of Stenotrophomonas sp. 63632_Sma. Classification (NCBI taxonomy): domain Bacteria; kingdom Pseudomonadati; phylum Pseudomonadota; class Gammaproteobacteria; order Lysobacterales; family Lysobacteraceae; genus Stenotrophomonas; species Stenotrophomonas sp. 63632_Sma. Next base: position 4,471,794 of record NZ_CM151220.1, on the reverse strand, counting down.
CGTGCCCGGCCACACCGACACGTCATCGGCCAGATCCACGTCGCCGATGATGGTGCAGGCCGGATCGATGTACACGCGTTCGCCGAGGACGGGCATCTTGTCGCGGAAGGGGCGCAGCGGGTTCATCGAAGTCTCCGGAAATCAGGGCGTTCACGACGATGATACCTGCGTGGTCTGCACGCCGCGCGCGCACCGCAGGGTAGTGCCGGCCGCTGGCCAACCTCAAGGTCATGTCTGGAGTTCTGCGGTTGCCGGCCAGCGGCCGGCACTACCCGCTACGGTTCGTAGCTGTAGCCGATGCTGTATGCGGAACAGCGGATCGCGCGCAGCATTGCAGTAGATCCACGCCATGCGTGGATGGCATCTATCGCGCTCGTGTTATGCCACGCGTCCCCGGCGTGCGCGCTCCAGATGCACCAGCAGCAGCGAGATCGCTGCCGGGGTCATGCCCGGAATGCGCTGTGCCTGGCCGATGGTCTGCGGGCGTACGCGCTCCAGCTTCTGCAGCGCTTCGGCCGACAGCCCGCGCACCGTCGCGTAATCGAAGGCTTCAGCGATCGGCGTGGCTTCGTGCCGCTGCTGGCGCTCGATCTCCTCGCGCTGGCGGTCAAGGTAGCCGGCGTACTTCACGCCGATCTCCACCTGCTCGGCGACCTTGCCATCAGCCACCGCCGGGCCCAGCGAGGGCACCTGCATCAGCTTGGCGTAATCCAGCTCGGGGCGCTTGATCAGGTCCAGCACATTGGTCTCGCGGCTGACCGCCACGCCCAGCGTCTCGTTCACTTCGCGGCCCAGTGCATTGGCCGGGGTTGCCCACAGCGCACCCAGGCGTGCGCGCTCGGCAGCGACGGCGGCCTGCTTGGTCTCGAACGCGCTCCAGCGGCGATCATCCACCAGGCCCATTTCGCGGCCGGTCGGGGTCAGGCGCTGGTCGGCATTGTCCTCGCGCAGCTGCAGGCGGTACTCGGCGCGGCTGGTGAACATGCGGTACGGCTCGTTGGTGCCGTGGGTGATCAGGTCATCCACCAGCACGCCCAGGTAGGCCTCGTCGCGACGCGGGCACCAGCCGTCCAGCCCGCGCACCTGGCGTGCGGCGTTGAGGCCGGCCAGCAGGCCCTGCGCGGCGGCTTCTTCATAGCCGGTGGTGCCGTTGATCTGGCCGGCGAAGAACAGGCCGTTGACCAGCTTGGTCTCCAGCGAGGCCTTCAGCCCGCGCGGGTCGAAGAAGTCGTACTCGATCGCGTAGCCGGGGCGGGTGATGTGTGCGTTCTCGAAGCCACGGATGCTGCGCACCATCTCCAGCTGCACGTCGAACGGCAGCGAGGTGGAGATGCCGTTGGGGTAGATCTCGACGATGCCCAGGCCTTCGGGTTCGACGAAGATCTGGTGGCTGGCCTTCTCGGCGAAGCGCACCACCTTGTCCTCGATGGACGGGCAGTAGCGCGGGCCGATGCCTTCGATCTGGCCGCTGTACAGCGGCGAACGGTGCAGCGCGTCGCGGATGATCTGATGGGTCTGTTCGGTGGTGTGGGTGATCCAGCAGCTGACCTGCTGCGGATGCTCGTCCACCGAGCCGAGGAAGGACATCACCGGCCGCGGCGAATCGCCGGGCTGCTCGTCCATCACGCTGTAGTCCAGCGAGCGGCCATCGATGCGCGGCGGCGTGCCGGTCTTCAGGCGGTCCACCTGGAACGGGCGCTCGCGCAGCCGCGCGGCCAGTGTGGTGGCCGGCGGGTCGCCCATGCGGCCGGCGGCGTACTGGGTCGGGCCGACATGGATCTTGCCGGCCAGGAAGGTGCCGGCGGTCAGCACCACGGCCTCGGCATCGAAGCGCAGCCCGGTCTGGGTGATGACCCCGCGCACGGCGTCGCCTTCGATGACCAGGTCGTCCACGGCGGCCTGGAACACGGTCAGGTTGGCCTGGCCTTCGACGATGGCGCGGATCGCCATGCGGTACAGGTTGCGGTCGGCCTGGCAGCGGGTGGCGCGCACGGCCGGGCCCTTGGAGGCATTGAGCGTGCGCCACTGGATGCCGGCGCGGTCGGCGGCATGCGCCATCGCACCGCCCAGCGCGTCGATCTCCTTGACCAGGTGGCCCTTGCCGATGCCGCCGATGGCCGGGTTGCAGCTCATCGCACCCACCGTTTCGATGTTGTGGGTCAGCAGCAGGGTGCGCACGCCGGTGCGGGCCGCGGCCAGCGCGGCTTCGGTGCCGGCGTGGCCACCGCCGATGACGATGACGTCGTAATGATGGAAGGACGGGTTCATGGGGGGCTGTTCAGCTGGGGGCGGGCGCGGCCGGAGGCGGCGCCGGGGTGGCGATTTTAGCGCCATTCGGGGCCGGGACGTCGCCGCCGGCCGGCCAGCGCCGAAATCAGCCCTAAAGTTGGCAGGATTTTTGCAGATAACCCAATAGCACCCACCGTGGCTGGCGCCGTAGGCGCCCGTGACCGGAATTGGAACAGGGGCCGGTACAGGCGCACGGTGGGGGAGCAGAGGGCCGGCAGTCGGGGGACTGTCCGGCCCTGTTTTTTTGCGGCTGTCGGGAAGGCGCCATCCACGCATGGCGTGGAGCTACTGACGCTGGGGCCCTCGGCGGTTGGCGACCCAACAAAACAAACGGCCCCGCATTGCGGGGCCGTCTGTCTTCAGAGGTGCCGACATCCGACAGGGCCGGAACAGGGGGGATCCAGATGTTCCTGTCGGATATCGACGTAGAGCTTTTTGCGGCGGCCCGTGTCGTTTTTGTCACTTTGTGACGTGGGCCGTCACTGTCCGCGTAGATTGCGGCTTAGACCGTGTGAAATGCAAGACGGTTCAGCGCTCAACTGTGCGCTGCGTCGCACGATCCATGTTGCGCCAAGGGGAACCGTTCATCCTCGGCGCACTCGGTGCCGGTGTCGGACGGGTCTGCGGCGGGGGCGCCGACGGCTGGGCGTTCGATTGCGGCGGGCGGCGCATGGAGTCCATGTTCCGCCACGGCGAACCCCCGTTGTACGACGGACGCGACGGCGGCGGCGGACGGTGCTCGCCGCCATTGCCCGGACGCGGCGGCGGGCGGTGGTTGTGCGGCGGACGGTAGATCGGGCGCGAGTAATACGGGTTGCCGTAGCCGCCGTAGTAGCCGCCATAGCCACCGTAGTAGGGGCCGTAGTTGTAGGGATAGCCGGCCGGGTAGCGGTATTCCACCGACGGCGCACCGTGGTAGTAGCTGCCGCTGCGGCCGCCGCCGACATAGTCGTAGGTGGTGCAGCCGGTCAGGGCCAGCAACAGGCCACCGGCAAGCATCAGGCGCATTTTCATGGTGGGTCCCCCCAGAGGACGGGTGTGCAGTCAGCTTCGGGCGCAAGCGTTGAATCGGCCCTTAATTCCGCCGGCCAGGATGAATGGAGGCGTAGGGCTGCATGCTGGCATGACCTGTGTCCCGGTCGCCAGCGCGGGGGCATACGTTAATCTTGCGTCATGAGCGATTCACTGTTGCCCCGCGCCGACGACGTCCTGCTTGCTGCCGCGAGGATCGCCCCGCATGCCAGCGTGACCCCGGTGCTGCGCTCGCACACGCTCGATGCGCTGGCCGGGGCACAGCTGGCGTTCAAGGCCGAGCACCTGCAGCGTGGTGGTGCGTTCAAGTTCCGCGGTGCCTGCAACGCGGTGTGGTCGCTGGAGGCTGATTCCGCCAGTGCCGGCGTGGTCACCCACTCCTCCGGCAATCACGGCGCCGCGCTGGCGCTGGCCGCACGCACCCGTGGCATTCCCTGTCACGTGGTGGTGCCGGAAGGTGCGGTGGCGGCCAAGCTGGCCAATATTGCGCGCCATGGCGCCACGCTCTGGCACTGCCCGCCGACCATTGCCGACCGTGAGGCCACCTGCGCCAAGGTGCAGGCCGACACCGGCGCGACCCTGGTGCATCCCTATACGAATCCGGCGGTGATGGCCGGGCAGGGCACCGCCGCCCTGGAACTGCTGCACAGCGACGGCCCGTTCGACGTCCTGGTGGTACCGGTGGGCGGCGGCGGCCTCGCCAGCGGCACTGCGCTGGCGCTGCAGCACGCCAGCCCGCAGACCCGTCTGGTGCTGGCCGAGCCGGCCGGTGCCGACGATACCGCGCGCTCGCTGGCCGCTGGCGAGCGCCAGGACGCGTTCACCCCGGACACGATCTGTGATGGCCTGCGTACCCTGATCGGCGCGCCCAATTTCGAACTGCTGCGCGCGGCCGGTGCCGAGGTGATCGTGGTCGATGACGCGGCGACGATGGCCGCGATGCGCCTGCTGTGGGAGGTGCTCAAGCAGGTGGTCGAGCCGTCCTCGGCCACCGTGCTGGCTGCGGTGCTGGCGCAGCCGCAACGTTTCGCCGGACTGCGCGTGGGCCTGGTGCTGTCCGGCGGCAACGTCGACCTGCCAGCGCTGCGCTGGGGCGCGCCGTGAGCCGCGACCGGCAGCGGCCTCGCACCGGCCTGCTGGGCTGGCTGTGGCGGCTGTTTGTCCTGCTGGTGATCTGGCTGCTGGGCGTGACTGCCTGGATCGTCTGGGTCGGCGAGCGTGACCAGGCCGCCAAGGCCGACGCCATCATCGTGCTGGGTGCGGCCGCCTATGACGCCAAACCGTCACCGGTGTTCGAAGAGCGTATCCGGCATGGGCTGGACCTCTACGAGGCCCAGTACGCGCCGCTGCTGATCTTCACCGGCGGCTACGGTGGCACCGGTGCGCGTTTTTCCGAATCGCAGGTGGCGCGGCGTTATGCGCTGAAACATGGCGTGCCGGACGATGCGATCCTGATCGAAACCGCCTCGCGCAATACCGTGCAGAACCTGGTTGAAGCCAAGCGGCTGATGGACCAGCGCGACCTGCACCGGGTGATCATCGTCAGCGATCCGCTGCACATGGCGCGCGCGCTGCGCCTGAGCAAGGCGCTGGGCATCGATGCGCTGGCCTCGTCCACGCCCAGCACGCGCTTCCGCAGCTTCCACACCAGCTGGCGCTTCCTGGTGCAGGAAATCTATTTCTTCCACCGCGACCTGGTGCGCCCGCCGCTGAGTTCGCCGGCCAATACCTGAGGGTGCCGCTGCGCTCGCCGGGCATGGCCCGGCGCTACCCGGTTCACGTGCCGGCCCATACCCGCCTTTGGTAGGTGCCGACCTTGGTCGGCACACTGCTGGCGGCACCGCGATCTGATGGGGTGTGCCAACCAAGGTTGGCACCTACCAGAGCGATTCGCGTGCGGTGTGGAATGCGTTAGTGCCGGCCGCTGGCCGGCAGATGCCCAGCATGGAATCATGAAGTTGCCCGCCAGCGGCCGGCACTACCGGACGATCAGGTCTGCTTGCGCCGGATCGGAATCGCCGACACCGGCACCGATGCCACGTCATGCCCACCTTCGCGGATCGGCGCGCCCGGGTCCGGTGCCCAGGCGTGGGCATAGATCACCTCCCAACTGCTCGGCAGCTTGCCGTCGGCGCGGCGCATCGGCTCGTAGGCGGCCGCAGCAGCAGCGAAGCGGCCACGCCCGGTCAGCGTGTGGCGGCGGTCGACGCGAGCATTGGTCGCGCCCATCGCACGCAGCTCGCGCATCAGTGACGGCAGATCGTCGTAGGTCAGGGTGAACAGATCGCGGTCCAGCACCGGGTCGCGGAAGCCGGCCATCATCAGCGCATCGCCGAACTGGGCGATCTGCGCGAAGCGGCTCACGTGCGGGCGGTCATCGGCAGCGGCGAATGCTTCGTTGAGTTCGATCAGGGTTTCCGGGCCGAAGGTGGAACACACCAGCAGGCCACCTGGCTTGAGCACACGGCGGAACCCGGCGAACACCGCCGGCAGGTCGTCCACCCACTGCAGGCACAGGTTGCTGAAGATCACGTCCACGCTGTTGTCGGCCAGCGGCAGCGCGGCGGCATCACCGCACAGGCGCTGGAACGGCTTCCACCAGCCGGCCTGGCGCTTGGCCTGGTCCAGCATCGGCAGCGCCACGTCCAGCGCGATCACCTGCGCCTTCGGCCAGCGCTTCTTCATCAACGCGCTGGCATGGCCGGTGCCGGCACCGATGTCCAGCACCACCTCGGGCTTGCGTGCCTCCAGGTAGTCCAGCGATTCGATCAGCCGCGACTGCACTTCGCGCTGCAGGGCGGCGGCGGCGTCGTAGCCGTTGGCGGCACGGGCGAACGCGCGGCGGACGTGGCGGGCATCGAAGTGGGACGGCATTGCGAAAGTCTCTTAGAACGTACCAGGGTAGGCGCCGCCGTCGATCAGCAGGTTCTGCCCGGTGAGGTAACCGGCCTGTGCACTGCACAGGAAGGCGCAGGCGGCGCCGAATTCGTCGGGTGTGCCGAAGCGGCCGGCGGGGATCTGCTGGCGGCGGCGTTCGGCCACTTCGCCGGCGTCGCCGTCCTTGCCCGCACTGTGGGCGAAGTTGGCGCGCAGCCGGTCGGTGTCGAACTGGCCGGGCAGCAGGTTGTTGATGGTGACGTTGTGGGCCACGGTGCGGCGCGACAGGCCGGCGACGAAACCGGTCAGGCCACTGCGCGCGCCGTTGGACAGCGCCAGGATGTCGATCGGGGCTTTCACCGCCGACGAGGTGATGTTGACGATACGGCCGAAGCCGCGCGCGATCATCGCGTCGACGGTGGCGCGGATCAGCGCGATCGGCGCCAGCATGTTGGCGTCCAGCGCGGCAATCCAGTCATCGCGCTCGAAATTGCGGAAATCACCGGGCGGCGGGCCACCGGCGTTGTTGACCAGGATGTCCAACTGCGGGCACGCGGCCAGCGCCGCGGCACGGCCGGCCTCGGTGGTGACGTCGGCGGCGACCGCGCGCACCTCGGCAGCGCCGGGCAGGGCACGCAGTTCTTCAGCGGCGGCCTGCAGGGCGGCTTCGCCGCGGGCCACGATCACCACGTTGACGCCTTCACGCACCAGCGCACGCGCGCAGCCCAGGCCCAGCCCCTTGCTTGCGCCGCAGACCAGTGCCCAGCGGCCATTGATACCCAGATCCATGCGTCAATCCTGCGGAATTCGGAAGGCGCTCATTGTCCGCCATCGGCCGGTGACAGGCCGGCAACGAAGTGTTGCAGGGCGGCGGCGACCTCGTCGGCATGGCCGAGGAAGGGCGCATGGCCGCCGTGGGCGATGGTCAGCGCCTGCCCGCCCGGGGCCAGTGCCGCGGCGGCCTGCATCGCCGCCGGAGATACCAGCCGGTCGCGTTGGCCGGCGATCCACAGGCTGGGCCTGCCCAGCGTCGGCAGCGCGCCGCGCAGATCGGTGCTTTCCAGCAGGCGCAGGCCCTCCAGCAGCGCGCGTTCGGTGGGCGCACCGCGCTCGACCAGGCGCTGGCGCAGCGTGCGCAGCTCCTCGCGGGCGTGTGCCGAGCCCATCACATCCAGCGCCAGGAAGCGCTCCAGGGTGCCACCGAAGTCGCTGGCCAGCTCGCGCCCGAACTGTTCGAACACCGCCGGTTCCACCGCGTGCGGCCAGTCTTCGCCACGCACGAAGCGCGGCGTGGCCGCGATCATCGCCAGCCCGCGCACCTTTGGCAGCGTCGCGGCAGCATGCAGCGCGAACAGGCCGCCCAGCGACCAGCCGCACCACACCGCCGGCGGCGTGGCCGCAGCAATGGCATTGACCACGAACGGCAGGCGCAGCGGCGTGGTGTCCTCGCGGCTGTGGCCATGGCCGGGCAGGTCTACCAGGTGCAGGGTGAACTGGTCCGCCAGGCGCTGCACCAGTGGTGCGAACACACCGCCCTGCAGGGCCCAGCCGTGGATCAGAACCAGGTCCGGCCCACGGCCGGTCACTTCAATATGCATGGGCAACGACACGGAACTCAGGCAAAAGCGGGCAGCGGCGGTGGCGCGGCTTCACGCACGGCCAGGGTCACGCGGTCGCGCGCGCTGGCGATGGCCTCCACCAGGCCGCGCACCTGTTCCGGCGTATGCAGTGCGGACAGGGTGACGCGCAAGCGTGCCTTGCCTTCCGGCACCGTCGGTGGGCGGATTGCGCCGACCAGCCAGCCGGCCTGTTCCAGCGTCGTGGACATCGCCACGGCGGTATGATCATCACCACATAGCAGCGGCTGGATCGGCGTTTCCGAAGCCATCAGGTCCAGGCCGTGGCGACGTGCTTCACTGCGGAACAGCGCGATCAGGTCGGTCAGTTTGGTGCGGCGCCAGTGGTCGCGGCGCGCCAGTCGCACTGCTTCAAGCGCCGCAGCGGCCATCGCCGGTGGCACGGCGGTGGTGTAGATGTACGGGCGCGCGGTTTCGGCCAGATGCTCGATCAGGTCGTCACGGCCCAGTACCAGTGCACCGGAACCGCCCAGTGCCTTGCCCAGCGTGACCAGTTGCAGCGGTACGTCGTCCACGCCCAGCCCGGCGGCGGCCACGGCACCACGGCCATCACCGACCACGCCCACGCCGTGCGCGTCATCGACGTAGAACAGCGCCTGCTGCAGGCGTGCCACAAGCGACAATGCACGCAGCGGTGCGATGTCGCCATCCATGCTGAAGACACCATCGGTGGCCAGCATCGCCGCGCCATCGGGCGCGTGCTTGAGCTGACGCATCGCGCCTTCTGCATCCAGATGCGGATAGCGGCGCAGGCGTGCACCGGCCAACCGCGTCGCATCGAGCAGGCTGGCGTGGTTGAGCTTGTCCTGCACGCAGACATCGTTCTCTTCGCTCAGCAATGCCTGCTGCACCGCCAGGTTGGCGGCGAAGCCACTGCCGAACAGCAGCGCACGCGGATAGCCCAGCCACTCGGCCACTTCGCGTTCAAGTGCCTCGTGCAGGGCGTGGTGGCCGCAGACCAGGTGCGAGGCACCAGCGCCAGCACCTTCGCGCGCGGCAGCATCCTGCAGCGCATTGACCACGCTGAACTGCTGGGCCAGGCCCAGGTAGTCGTTGCTGCAGAAGCCGGTCAGCCACTGGCCGTCCACTTCCAGGCGCACGCCATCACGACGGCTGACCGTGCGTCGCGGGCGGCGACGGCCTTGGGCATCGCGCAGGGCGCGTTGGGCGTGGAGGCGGGCAGTCAGGTCGGGGCGGGCCATGGTGGCTGAATGCGACGACGGGGCGGCTAGGGTAGCGCGTTGCCGCGACGCCTGCTTGCGGCCCGTCTCAGGCCGCGTGAGCGCAGCCACAGCCGGGCGTATCGGCACTGATATCGGCGTGCACGGTGCCGCCGTGGTCGTGGCCCTCGGCATCCACCTGCACCGCCATCGGCTGCAGTCCCAGCCGCGCGAACAGCGCCAGGTCACGCTCGCTTTCCGGGTTGCCGGTGGTCAGCAGCTTGTCGCCATAGAAGATCGAGTTGGCACCGGCCAGGAAGCACAGCGCCTGCAGTTCATCGCTCATCGCCTCGCGACCGGCCGACAGCCGCACCATCGAGCGCGGCATGACGATGCGTGCCACCGCGATCATGCGCACGAACTCGAACGGGTCCAGTTCGGCGCTGCCATGCAGCGGCGTGCCCGCCACCTGCACCAGCTTGTTGATCGGTACCGAATCGGGATGCGCCGGCAACGTGGCCAGCGCCAGCAGCAGACCAACACGCTGCGCGCGCGTCTCGCCCATGCCGACGATGCCGCCGCAGCAGGTCTTCAGGCCGGCATCGCGCACGTGCTCCAGCGTGTCCAGGCGGTCCTGGTACTGGCGCGTGTGGATGATCGAATCGTAGTAGTCCGGCGCGGTATCGAGGTTGTGGTTGTAGTAGTCCAGGCCGGCGTCCTTCAGCGCACGCGCCTGCTCGCCGCTGAGCATGCCCAGCGTGGCGCAGGTCTCCAGTCCCAGCGCCTTCACCCCGGCGATCATCGCCGCCACCTTCGGGATGTCGCGGTCCTTCGGCGAACGCCATGCGGCGCCCATGCAGAAGCGCGACGCACCAGCGGCCTTGGCCTGGCGTGCCTTGGCCAGCACCGCGTCGGTTTCCATCAGCTTCTGCGCGTTCACGCCGGTGTTGTAGCGCTGCGCCTGCGGGCAGTACGCGCAGTCTTCCGGGCAGCCGCCGGTCTTCACCGACAGCAGCGTGGAAACCTGCACCTGCGACGGGTCGAAGTGCTCGCGATGGACCGCTGCGGCGCGGAACAGCAGCTCGGGGAACGGCAGATCGAACAGCGCCTGCAGTTCGTCGTGTTGCCAGTCGTGGCGGATGGCAGCAGCCATGGCGGGACCTTGGGTACGAGTGGAGCGAGGGCGGCAGTGTGGGTGGGCGTGCGCAGGCTGTCAACAATATTCATGTTCACATGGTTTACAGTGTTTGCACTCCGGGCGATCCCGCCCGGAGCGTTGCTTCTGTCGTCGAGCGCGAAAAGTGATCGGCATCAAGGCGTGTGCGGTGTTTCGCTGATCAACGCGGTCACCTTGCCGAGGATGAAGGGACCGTCATCGAAGTAGCCGTGGCCCCAACCTTCGCGCTGGTCGGCATTGAGGTCATCAAGGGTCCACCAGCTCACCGCGCTTTTTCCCTTCCGGGCGAAGAACGCCTGGCAGGCCGAGATGTCTGCCCACGCCGCAGAGTTGCGATAGACGTTCTCCCGGGTGAAGAAGCGCTCCATGCCGAGCAGAGGCTCATCGGCAGCATCTTCGAAGATGTTGGACACGATGTAGAGCAGCGAACCGGGAAAGAACAGTGAGCGCTCGTTGGCTTCGTCGGCATCCTTCATCGCCAATTGCCGGAACCTCCCGATTCGGTCCTCGTGCTTCGAGATGGCACGCGCGAACCGACGACACGTCACCGCAGGCGCTTCGAGAATAAGGTCGAACGTCAGATCCGGAAGGATCTGCGCTGCCTGGTCCAACAGCTCGCACAGGAAGATGCTGCCGGCGCTGTGGCCGACGAGCGTGATGCGGGGAACAGAGGCTTCGGACTGCAACTGCCTGTGCAGCTCGCGCAGGAATCTGACGCCACCCGATGCCGGGCCGTCGAATGAATCCTGTGCATCCTTCTTCATGGGATTCCACCAGCCGATGCGCCCCACGTCATCGAGATAGAACTCTCGCAGTACTTCTTCCACGATCACGGCGGAGACGGCACCTGGCCGGCCCCGGCCACTGTGCTGGCGTTGCCATACGCGCATCACCAGTCTGGCCACCTTGATGGCCAGCGCGATCCAGTTCAATGCTACGGCCTTGTTGGGTGACGGAGTGCCAAACAGTTCCATTGCCGTGCGCTCGTTGACGATGGCCGCGTGTTCGGCTGGCGGTTCATGTGCCAGCATCTTGTTTACGGGCGTCAGCGTCGCCTCCCTGTAATCCTCCCGGGCCTCGGCAAGGGCCTGGTTCACCTCGGGATCTTCAGCGAACTCCTGTGCGAGATCTGCCGAAAGGCTTTCCTCGTCGGGTGGCGCGGCGTTGAGGATCTTCATGCCGGGCGTGAATGCCTGTTCACCGCCGAGCTTTTCCAGGATCTTGTCCTGGACTTTCCTGAAGAGCAGTTTGGCGAGTACTGCACCCAGGATCTCGCCCAGGTTGTTCAACGGAGCTTCGATGTCACCCGTTTCCCAGATGAAGAACAAGGGGTAGGCCTGTGCCCGCACATAGGGGTCATGCAGGGTTTCTGCGATGCGCCGTCCACGCTTCTGCGAAACGCGGCCGCCATGTACATGGATGACGATTCCGGAAGGTGACCTGGCCTGCAGCGCGCGACCGACAATCCGGCGAAGGTCTGATTCCTGCAACGTGCCATCACGAAGATGGATGATGTGATCCAGCGGGTCGTAGGCATTCATCTCACACTCCATTGTCATTGAGGATGTCGAGAACGAAGCAATTCACGCAGATGTCGGCACGCAGGTGCTGGCAAGCGCTACCGCGATGACGAGCGGTGGCGGCCTTTCGTTGCCGGCGGAGCTGCACCCTCTCCCCAGAGGGCAGCGGCTGCAATGCTACCTCCACGAGGCGCGTTGGACGAACCCGGCAGGAATCGGCCGGCCTTCACGCATGTGGGACGGCGTGCCATTGCTGCCAAAGCATGCGGTTCCCGGCGCGTGAGCGTATTCACCACATCCTGCAAGGCCTTCAGCCACAGTACCCGCTGTCCGCCTTCCTCCGCAGCGTCCAGACTGCCCCGCATGACCGATCTCCACCGCCTCCGCGGCCGCATCACCGCGCTGGTTCTCAGCGAGGCCTGGCGCCGCCGCGCCGCGCTCTGGGGCGGCGCCGTGGCCGTGGCTCTGGTGGCGATCCTGTTCGCCAAGGCCAGCGATGCGGCATTCCATCTATTCCAGCGCATCACCTCGCATTCGCCGTGGTGGGCCCTGCTGCTCACGCCGGGCATCTTCGCGTTGTTGGCCTGGCTGACCTCCGGCGTGCTGAAGCCCACGCGGGGCAGCGGCATTCCGCAGGTCATCGCCGCGTTGGACAAGCCGGATGAGTCGTTCCGCAGGACCAATCTTTCGCCCGCGGTCTCGGCCGGCAAGCTGCTGCTGACCTCGTTGTCGCTGCTGGGCGGCGCGTCGGTCGGGCGCGAGGGCCCGACGGTGCATGTGGGCGCCAGCCTGATGTACCTGTTCGGCCGCTGGTTCGGCTTCAAGGACCCGCGCGAGCTCTCGCACTTCCTGCTGGCCGGTGGCGCGGCAGGCATCGCGGCGGCGTTCAACACGCCGTTGGCCGGTATCGTCTTCGCCATCGAAGAGCTCAGCGGCCGCTTCGAGCATCGTTTCTCCGGCACCTTGCTGACCGCGGTGATCGTGGGCGGCGTGGTGTCGCTGGGCCTGCTGGGCAACTACACCTATTTCGGCCATGTAAGCGCGCGGCTACCGCTGGGCCAGGGCTGGCTGGCGATCCTGCTGTGTGGCGTGGTGGCCGGGCTGCTCGGAGGCTTGTTCGCGCGTGCGGTGCTGGCGAGTGCGGCGGGCCGCCCACGTTGGCTGGGCCAGTTGCGGCAGCGACATCCGGTTCTGTTGGCCGCAGGCTGCGGCCTGGTGGTGGTACTGCTGGCCCTGGTCTTCGGTGAAGGTGCGTTCGGCACCGGCTACGAACAGGCGCGCAGCCTGGTGCAGGGGCAGGCGATGGTGGGCCATGAATTTGGTTTGATGAAGCTGCTGGCCAATCTCGCATCGTACGTGGCCGGTATTCCCGGCGGCCTGTTCTCGCCGGCGCTGGCGGTCGGTGCCGGCCTTGGCCACAACCTGGCGGTGTTGATGCCTGGCGTGGACCCGCGTGCATTTGTACTGTTAGGCATGTGCGCCTATCTGACCGGCGTCACCCAGGCACCGCTGACCTCGGCGGTGATTTCGCTGGAGCTGACCGACAGCGGCGATCTGCTGCTGCCGATCCTGGCCACGGTGCTGATCGCTCGTGGCGTGTCCGGGCTGGTGTGCCGCGTGCCGATCTATCGCGGGTTGGCGGAGTTGTTGATGATGCCCGCCGTCGCGCCACACTCGCCTCCCAGCGGAAAGGATTTCACGAAATGAGCTACACCATCGCCCCTGAACAGGTCATCGATTACCCGCCCGAGCGCTTGCGCGAGTTCCATGGCAGCGTGGTCGAGTACATCGACAACCGGGTGTTCATGCTGGATCCGGGGCAACTGGTCGGCGAGCCTGCCGCGCAGGCCTACCGGGAGACCGCAGCCGGGATGTTCACCGCACTGGGCTGGCAGGGAGATGGCCGCATCGAGCTGTTGTGGCTGCCTGCCTTCGTTTTCCCGCTGTCGGAGCACATGGCGGATGTCGGAATTGGCGTCTGGCACGTCAAGCAGGACGAAGACGGTATCTCCTACCTGTTATCGCCGGTGCCGATGCCGTTCGAGGCACTGCACAACACGCCACACTGGAAGGAGGTCGGTCAGACGGCAGACCGCAGGCGCGGTGCACTGGGCCGAGCGGTGGATGAAGTCCTGCACTATGTTTGGGATCCAATAGGCATCCAGGCCAATCCGGACTGCCGTGGCGAGTACGCCGCCTATGCAGATCGCATCGAGTCCCAGCTCCTGCGCGGTGCAGGCGAACAGGAACTGTGTATGGCCCTTGCCGGCATGGCGCGCAATGAGATGGGCGTCAATCCGGATGAGTACAGGACCCAGCGTGCCGCCGCCGCCCTGGTGGCTTGGCGGGCATCGCTGCGTGACTGACCCGATGAGACGGCCGACAGCACTGCGTCCGCTTTCCTGACCGTCCGGTGTGGTTGCCGGTGATGGTTCCGGCATCGCTGCGCGGGCAGGTTGGGGTATGCCTCTTGCCTACCTCCCTCTACCGGCGGATTGGCCCGCAGTGCTGCTTCGCGTGCTCCTGCCACTGCGGTGTCTGGTCTGCGGCGACCCGGGCCACGATGATCTTGACCTGTGCCGCGCCTGCCTTGCCGACCTGCCGTGGGCCGGCCGCGCCTGCCTGCGCTGTGCATTGCCGCTGCCCGACAACGCCCTGATCGTCTGCGGCACCTGCCGCGAGGAAGCGCCACCGCAGGCCGCCACCCATGCCAGCCTGTTGTACCTGCCACCGGTCGACCAGCTGCTGGTCCGCTACAAGTTCCATCAGGATCTGGCGGCCGGGCGCCTGCTGGCGCAGTTGATTTAGCGCGCGCCGCCGCCCTGGTGGTGTCCGCCACTGGTGCCGGTGCCGCTGCACAACCGTCGCCTGCGCCAGCGCGGCTACAACCAGGCCGCGGAACTGTGCCGCCTGCTGCCAATGTCGGTCTGGCACGGGCTGTACCGGCGCCGTCATACCGCGCCGCAGTCCGAGCGCAACGCCGAGCAGCGCAGGGAAAATCTCTTCGATGCCTTCGATGTACGTGGGCCGGTGCCCTCGCGGCTGACCGTCGTGGACGACGTGATGACCACCGGCAGCACGGTAATGGAAATCGCCGAGACATTGCGGCTGGTCGGCGTCGAAGACGTGCGTGTATGGGTATGCGCGCGGGCGCCGTGATCGCCCTCTTCATCCCCAGGGGCTAGGATGAGCCCGTTTCCGGATCGAAGGAGTGGCCATGAATTCCCCCTTGTCTCCCCTGTTGTCGGCAGTCGGCCGTAGCTGGTGGATCCTCCTCCTGTACGGCCTGGTTGCACTCGGCTTCGGCATCGTCGCCATCGGCTGGCCGCTGTCTGCAGCCATGGCATTGGCATGGACGCTGGGCGTGATGGCCATCGTTGAAGGTGTCATCAGCCTGTTCGCACTGGTCAGCGGCGGCAGCGGTGCCTCGCGTGGCTGGCTGGCGCTGTATGCCATCGCCTCGCTGGGTTTCGGTATCCTGGCGGTGATCAATCCGCTGGCCACCGCCAGCGTGCTGGTGCTGTTCCTGGCAGCGTGGCTGCTGGTGGCCGGCATCTATCGCATCGTGTTCGCGATCCGCGTGCGCAAGCAGATCCAGGGCGAGTGGCTGCTGATCCTCAGTGGCGTGTTGGCGGTGGTGCTGGGCGTGCTGTTCGCGGCCAACCCGTATGCGGGCGTTGCGGTGACCACGCTGTGGATCGGCATCGGCAGCCTGCTGTACGGGCTGTTGCAGGTGCTGGTGGCGTTCAAGCTGCGGAAGCTGAAGTGAGGGCTGCGCTTCCCCTGTTGCTGGGCATGGCGTTGACCCTGACCGGATGCATGCCGGGCGCTACACCCGGTGTCTTGGCAGGCAAGGATCATGCGCCACGCCCCGGCGTGGATGTGCGCCTGAGTGCGGTCGATGCAGCCGGCAAGGGCACATCGGTGCAGTGGCAGGGCGAGACCCTCGCCCTGCGCGAGCCCCCGATTGCCGGCAGCGCGGATATTGCCGATGTGCGCTATGTGCTGGATGAAGGCAAGCAGCCGGGCCTGCAGATCCGCTATCGGCCGGCGGCGCATCAACGCATCCACGATGGCACGGCAGCACTGGTGGGCCAGCGCGCGGCGATCAGCGTGGACGGCCGCGTGCTGATGGTGGCGACGGTGCAGGGGCCGTTCGGCGAATCGATGATGCTGAGCGGCTTGTCCAGCGTTGCCGAGGCGCGGGAGCTGGCGAAGCACATCACTGGCGAATGACGGGCGCGCCATGAACCCGCGCTGCGCGCGGAGGTCGACCCAGGTCGACCGCTACCGGGCGAACCGGGCCTCGATTTCTTCCAGTGACTTGCCCTTGGTCTCCGGCAGCCAGAACGCGGCCACCAGGAAGAACGCGAAGGTGCAGGCCGCCCAGAACACGAACATGCTGGCGTAGCCATAGTGGCCCACCGTGGGCAGGAAGATCGCGGCGATAGTGGTCGACACGAACTGGTTGATCAGCAGCGCGATGCTCATGCCGTTGGAGCGGATGCGGTTCGGCATCAGCTCGGACAGCGCGAGCCACACGCAGACGCCGGGCCCGACCGCGAAGAACGCGACGAACACCAGGATGCAGGCGGCCACGGCCCAGCCGTGTGCCGGTGGCGGCACCGGGCCGATGCGTGCCTGCTCGATGCGCAGCGGTGCCTGCACGGCCTTGGCCGGGTCGGCGAACGGGTTCAGGTGCAGTTTGCGGAAGAACGCGCCGATCACGCTGTCCGGCTGCACGGTGCCGGCACGCTCGATGCGCAGCTCGCGGTCGGTCAGGTTGTCGCTGCGCAGGGCGCGCACATTGGTGAAGTCGCCGTAGGCGTAGGAGACGGTCAGCTGCATCGGCCGGCCCTGGCTGTCGATGCCATTGCTCAGGCGCTGCCACTGCGCATCATCCAGCACCAGCTGCAGGCCGTCGCCGCTGACCGCCGCCTGCAGCTGCGGCTGCACGTCGGTGCGGCCGCGTTCGGCCTGGAAGAAGAGGGTGGCGGCGGCCAGCAGGGCCACGCAGATGCCGCCACTGCCGAGCATCAGCAGGAACTTGCGGCCCTTGCGGTCGACCAGCAGCAGCGCGACCACGGTCATCACCGCATTGAGCAGCTTGATCGCCACGTCGGCGCCATTGGCCACCGAGCCGGACAGGCCAGCCTGGTTGAGGATGTTCACCGCGTAGGCCAGCACCGAGTTGATGCCGGTGGCCTGGGTGCAGGCCAGCACCACGCAGGCGAGCAGGAACGGCACCACGTAGCGGCGGCTGAGCAGCGGGTCGCGCTTGCCGCTGCCGCTGCTCGATTCCGGTGCCTGGATCTGTGCAAGCGTCGGCTCCACCTCCGAAGCGGGCAGCACGCGCTGCAGGCTGCGGCGCGCATCATCGATGCGGCCGCGACGCACCAGCCAGCGCGGCGATTCGGACAACCAGAAGATGCCGGCGCAGAACAGCAGGCCCGGCGCCAGGCAGGTCCAGAAGATGGTGCGCCAGGCGTGGTCCTTCACCGTGAACAGCTCCTGCGCCTGCTGCGCGACCGGCAGTGAGCGCACGGCTTCGGTGGCGGCATCCACGGCGTGGGCGTGGTACAGGCCGATAAGGGCGGCCAGCACCAGGCCAACGGTCAGCAGCAGCTGGAACATGGCCGCGCCGCGCCCGCGTCGCTCGGGGCTGAGCACTTCGGCGAGGTACAGCGGAATCACCACACCGATCAGGCCACCACTGATGCCCTGCAGCAGCCGGCCGAGCAGCAGGGGCGTGTAGCCGGAGGCCAGTGCCATGATCGGGATTGAGGCGGTGAACAGCAGCCCGGCCAGCAGCATCGCACCGCGGCGGCCGATCAGGTCGGCAATCATGCCGGCGAACAGCGAGGACAGCACGCTGCCCAGCAGCACTGCCGCCACGACGAAGCCGAGCTGCTGGCTGCTGAGCTGCCAGGCGTGGCTGGCCGTTGCCTCCAGGTAGGGCAGGGCGCCGGCGATGATGCCGATGTCGATGCCGTACAGCAGGCCACCGAGGCCGCCGATGAAGAGCAGGTAGCGTACGGGCCAGCGCGGAGCAGTGCTTGCAGTCATCGGCAGTTCCTGTGGTAGCGCCGGGCTATGCCCGGCGACGGTTCGTCGCAGATTGCTTTCTGTAGAGTCGAGCCATGCTCGACTGCTCTTCGTTCCGATATCGAGGTTCCCTGCACCGCGCGTTGCGCGGTGAGTCGAGCATGGCTCGACTCTACAAAAACGCAGATATCAGGCGTTTGCGGCGTTCAAATCAACTACGCGCCCGCCAACCACCACCCGCTGCAGGCGCAGTTCGGCGTCCAGTACCACCAGGTCGGCGCGGGCGTCGGGCGCGATGCGGCCGCGATCGTCCAGGCCCAGGTAGTCTGCCGGGAAGGTGGAAACACGTTGCGAGGCATCGGCCAGCTCCAGGCCCACACGCACTAGGTTGCGCAGCGCCTGGTCCATGGTCAGTGCGCTGCCGGCCAGCGAACCGGTCGCCAGGCGCACGCAGCCGCCACACTTGTGCACGCGCTGCTCGCCCAGCGCGTACTCGCCGTCGGGCATGCCGGTGGCGGCAGTGGCGTCGGTCACCGCGTACAGGCGCGGAATCGCGCGCGCGGCCAGCCGGATCACGCCGGGGTGGATGTGCTGCAGGTCGGGAATGATCTCGGCGTACTGCGCATGTGCCAACGCCGCCGCTGCAATGCCCGGGCGATAGTGATCGACGCCGGTCATGCCGTTGAACAGGTGGGTGAAGCCGGAGGCACCGGCCTGCAGCGCGGCCACGCCTTCCTCGTAGGTACCGGCGCTGTGACCGAGCTGCACGCGGATGCCCATCGCCGAGAGCGCGGGAATCAGCGCGGTGTGCTCACCGATTTCCGGGGCCAGCGTCATTACCCGGATCGGTGCCAGCGCATGCAGCTGCTGCACCAGTGCCAGCGTCGCCTCGATCGTGCGGTTGGGCTGCGCACCCAGACGCTGCGGGCTGATGAACGGTCCTTCCAGATGCACACCGACGATGCTGGCGGCGTCGGCATCGGGTGCCGCCATGGTGGCGGCCACGCCCTGCAGCGCGTACTCGATCTCGTCCAGCCCGGCGGTCATGGTGGTCGCCAGCAACGTGGTGGTACCGAAGCGCAGATGGGTGCGGGCGATGGTTCGCGCCACGTCGCCGCCCTGCATCAGGTCCACGCCGGCCGCGCCATGCACATGCAGGTCGATGAAGCCGGGCAGGATCACCGGCAGCTGCAGGTCGTCAGCGCCGCTGTGGTCATCCACCTGCAGCTGGCGCACCTGCGAATCGAAGTGGACGTGGCCACGCCGCCAACCCAGCGGGGTGAGGATGCGGCCATGCAGGGTGCGGGTGTCGGTCATGCGGTGGGCTCGGCGATGATCACTTCGATGCCCAGCCGCTGCAGCCCCTCACGGGTTGCGTCGTCAATGCCGGCGTCGGTGATGATGGCGTGGATCTGATCCAGCAGGGCGATGCGGTGCAGGCTGACGCGGCCGAACTTGGAGGCGTCGGTCAGCACCACGATACGGCGCGCACGCTCGACCATGCGGTGGTTGAGGCGGGCTTCGGCCTCGTCGTGGGTGGTCAGGCCGAACTGCAGGTCCAGGCCGTCCACACCCAGGAACAGGGTGTCGAAGCTGTACGAGTTGAGGCTGGCTTCGGCCTGGCTGCCCTGCAGCGACAGCGACTGCTGGCGCAGCAGCCCACCGGTCAGCAGCACGGTGATGCCCGCGGCATTGGCCAGTTCCCAGGCGATGTTCAGGCCGTTGGTCATCACCGTCACGTCGCGATGCGCGCGCAGGTGGCGGGCCAGGGTCATCGTGGTCGAGCCGGAATCGATGATGATGTTGTCGCCGGGCTGTACCAGGCGCGCGGCGCGCGCACCGATCGATTCCTTCAGCGGCAGGTTCAGCGCGTCCTTCTCGTGGATGTCCTGTTCCTGCGGCGGCGTGCGCACCAGGGTGGCACCGCCGTGGGTGCGGTTGGCCAGGCCCTGCGACTCGAAGTGGGTCAGGTCGGCACGGATGGTCACCGCCGACACGCCGAAGCGCTCGACCAGATCGGCCACCTGCACCGAGCCGTGCTCGATCAGCAGCTGCAGGATCTGTTGCCGGCGGGAGCGGGTGTTGCGCATGGCCATTCTCGGTTTCGCGGGAAAAGGTAAAGATTAGCCGTTCGCAGCAACGCCGGCAGCCGAGCCCGCGTTCTGCGTGCGGGGGCCGGCCTGGTTGGCGCTGCAGGCGCGGGCGTATTCGCCCAGGCACAGGCCGATACGGTGCTGCACCAGGGCGGTGGGGGTGTTGGCCAGGCGGCCCTCGCGCACGGCGCGGTACTGCTCCGGCAGGTACTGGCTGAGCAGCACCAGCGGCGGCGCATGCTGCTCCAGGTTGCCGAACAGGGTCTGCACCGCCTGCACCAGCGCCGGCTCGCCCCAGTAGTAGCGGCAGCGGTCGCTGAAGGAATAGCTGCGCAGCAGGCGCAGCGCCGCCTCATCGCCCTGGTAGTAGGACTGCCAGTACTTCGGCTGCGCCACCATCACCTCGTCCAGCACCTGCGGCAGGCGCGAGCACTGCGCGGCCGGCAGCAGCTCGGCCTCGATCGCGGCCAGCGCGAACAGTGCTTCGCGGTAGGCGAAGGTGGCCGCCGGGCCGACCTTCAGGATGGCGAAGTGATCGCGCACCAGTGCATGCAGGCCGCTTTCGCGCTGGTAGTCAGTGGAATGCGCTTCGAACACGATGCGCGGCTGCTGTTCGAGGAAGCCGGCCAGCGTGCTGGCGGCTGCGGCATCGTACTCGTGCACGCTGCTGTGGTCGAAGTCCACGCCCGGCTGCACCACCATCGCGATCACGCGCTGCCACGCGTCGCGCAGCTGCGGCGTGTCGAACGCCTGCTGGTGGATGGCCAGGGTCTGCGCGGCGGCGGCCGGCGTGGTTACCTGCAGGCCTTCGGCCAGCGAGGCTTCGCCACCGGGAATCGGCACTTCGGTACCGATCACGTAGACCGGCGGCGGCAGGCCGTGTTCGGCGGCGGTGCGCTCGGCGATTTCGGCCAGCTCGGCCGAACGCGCGGCGACGATGGCATCGGGCAGCGGCACCGGGTCATCGGCGCAGGACATGCTGCAGTCCAGGTGGATCTTGTGGAAGCCGGCGGCGACGTAGGCTTCGATCA
Organism: Stenotrophomonas sp. 63632_Sma; assembly: GCF_056482875.1. Lineage (NCBI taxonomy): Bacteria > Pseudomonadati > Pseudomonadota > Gammaproteobacteria > Lysobacterales > Lysobacteraceae > Stenotrophomonas > Stenotrophomonas sp. 63632_Sma. Next base: position 4,450,933 of record NZ_CM151220.1, on the reverse strand, counting down.
GCACGCGCGCGTGGGTCATCGCTTCGGCGGCCGGGCGCTTCTGCCAGGCATTCGGGCCGAGGTGGTCACCGCCCAGGATCAGCCGTTCGCGCGGGAAGCCTTCCTCATCGGCCAGCGTGCCCACGTAATCGCGGTACTGCGGTGGGGTCATGCCGGTGTAGCCGCCGAACTGGTCGACCTGGTTGGAGGTGGCCTCGATCAGCAGCACGGTGCCGTGTGCCAGCGCCACGTGCATGGCCGCGCGCAGCACCTGCTCGTTGCTGCAGCAGACGCTGTACAGGCCGACGTTGGCGCCAGCGCGGTGGGAGGCAAGCAGGGTCTGCAACGGGGACATGGTCAGGCTCCGGACATCAGGAAAACGAGGGTTGGCAGGCGAGCAGGGCAGCACCACGTGCGCCGCCGGCATCGCCAAAGCGTGGCGGCACGATCGGTGGCACCTGCACGCCCTTGAACAGATGGGCGGCGATGGCGGCGGGCAGGTGCTGGTACAGCGGCGCGTACTGCGAAAGACCGCCGCCGAGCACGATCACGTGCGGGTCCAGCGCCAGCACCAGCGCCGCCAGGCTGTGGCCGAGCAGGTCGCGATGGATGTCCAGCGCCTTGCGTGCGCGGGCATCGCCGGCTTCGGCCAGGGCGATCACCGCGCTGGCGTCGGCGGCGCTGCCACCGAGGTGACGCTCGATCATCGCCACGCCACTGCCGGACACATAGCGCTCCACGCAGCCCTGCAGGCCGCAGGCGCAGTCGATCAGCGGCAGGCCGTGGCGCTGCAGCAGATGACCGGGCACGCTCCAGTGGCCCCATTCGCCGGCCAGGCCGTTGAAGCCGGACAGCAGGCGGCCGTGCAGGCAGAAACCACCACCCGCGCCGGTGCCGAGGATGGCACCGAACATGCTGGGATAGCCGTCAGCGGCACCGCAGTGTGCTTCCGACAGGGCAAAACACTGCAGGTCGTTACCGAAATGCAGCGGCCGCTGCAGGCGCGCCTGCAGGTCGGCCGCCACGCTGTGGCCGGTCAACGCCGGCACGTTCGCGCTGAGCTGGCGGCCGCTGCGGCGGTCGCGCACGCCGGGCAGGGCGATGCCGATCGCCGCATCACTGCGGCCCAGCGCGGCATCGGCCTCGGCGACCAGGGTCACCACCGCCTGCAGGAAACCGTCGTAGTCGCCCTGCGGCGTGGCCACGCGGCGGCGCCAGGTGACCTGCATCGCCGCATCGCACGCCACCAGCTCGATCTTGGTGCCGCCGATGTCGATGCCGTAGCAGGCGTGGGCGATCAGCTCAGCCATGGTGGATGGTGACGCCCTTGACCACGCGGTTGACGGTGCCATCCGGGAACGGATTGTCCGGAGTCAGGCCCAGCGCAGCCGAGCGCTGCAGCGCGAACAGCTGCGCAAAGCCCAGCCACACCGGCGCCAGCCACGGATCATCCAGTGCCGGTACGGTGAGGGTGTACTCGTCGTCCGCACCGATGTCCGAATGCGGGCCGATCGCCAGCACCTGGCCGGCCACACCATCGCGGCGCAGTTCTTCCAGCAGGTCCTGTTCGTAGCGGCGCGCCAGCGGCTGCACGCTGCGCAGCACCACCACCAGGGTGTTGCCGTCCAGCGTCGACTTCGGGCCGTGGCGGAAGCCCAGCGGGGTGTTGGCCAGCGCCAGCACGCGGCCGGCGGTCAGTTCCAGCACCTTCAGCGCACACTCGCGTGCCAGCGCTTCCAGCGGGCCGCTGCCGAGGTAGATGATGCGGTTGAACGGGCGCTGTGCCAGCGCGGCCACCGGTGCATCCCACTGCGCATGGCCTTCGCGGGCCAGCGCGGCGATCTGCTTCAGGCGCGCCACACGCGCATCCCACGGCGAACGATCGAACACGGTCAGTGCGGCCAGCAGCATGCAGGTCAGGCTGCTGGTCATGGCGAAGGCACGGTCGCAGCTGGCCGACGGCATCAGCAGGGTGCAGGTATCGGCCCGGCCGGCGCCACGACGGGCCAGTTCGCCATCGGCATTGCAGGTGATGTCGAGGAAGCGCGCGTCATCCACGTCGCTGCGCACGCGGTCCACCGCCGCCACGCTTTCCGGGCTGGAACCGCTGCGGCCGAACGAGACCAGCAGGGTCGGGCGGTCGCGCTGCAGGTACAGCGCCGGGTGGGTCAGCAGGCTGGTGGTGTGCACCACGCGCACATCGGCTGGCCACTGCGCGTTGATCGCATCGGCCACCATCTCGGCAATGAAGCCGGAGCTGCCGGCGCCGGTGAACAGCACGCGCTGGTTGGGATCGTTGAGGCTGTCGCCAAGGAAGGCCTGCAGGCGGTCGCGGGCACGCGACAGGTCCTGTGCGAGGGCGTCCCACAGCGCGGGCTGCTGGGCGATTTCGGTAGCGGTATCGGCTCCGCCAAGGCGCTGCCAGGCGGACACATCGGAAAGCAGGGTGACGTCCATTCGGAGGTTCCAGTTGGGCCAGCGCACCATCTGCGTTTTCTTTCGAAATGTCAAATAGCGAAAGTAAAAAGAAAGAAAATGGCGTGGTGACTTTTCCCGCCCGGGAGTGCTTGGGAAAACGAAAGAACCGGCCGGATGCCGTATCGCACAATGCTTAACAGGCGCCTGCAAGCGCTTACACAAAGTATTGCGGCGCAACAACTTTCGTTTCAATGGAATATATCTTCCTTTTTCCTTTCAATTTGTTGACATCTTTCGAATCGCTGCCCTAGAGTCGGCCCAATCGCTTTCGAAACGCCCGGTGAACGGGTTGGGAGTCCGCGTGGAAATCTGCGTTCGTCGCTCGCCGCTGATGCTGGCCCTGTTGCCGGCATTGATGCTGGCGTCCATGCCGGCCCGGGCCGAGCCCGTCGGCAACCTGCGTTCGGTCAGCGCCAGCGCCAGCCGCGACGGCGTGCAGGGCTGGGATCTGCAGACCGACAAGGGCGCGCGCATCCGCATCGAACTGCCGGCCACCGACATCATCCGCGTGCAGGCCGGCCGCAACGGCACGCTGACCGGCGCCGGCGACAAGGCCGCACCGATCGTGTTGCCGCAGCCCAAGGCGAACGTACAGGCGCAGCTGGAAGAAGACGCGCAGGAAATCCGCGTGCGCACCGATGCACTGGTGCTGCATGTACAGCGGCAGCCGCTGCGCATGCGCCTGGAGCGCTTGGACAACGGCCAACCCACCGCCCTCTGGCAGGAGCTGCAGCCGCTGGACCTGGATGCCACGCAGAGCGTGCAGGTGTTGTCCTCGCAGGCCGATGAAGGCTACTTCGGTGGTGGCCAGCAGAATGGCCGCTACCAGTTCAAGGGCCGCGAGCTGGAGGTGTCCTATTCCGGCGGCTGGGAAGAGGGCGACCGCCCCAGCCCGGCACCGATGCTGCTGAGCAGCCGCGGCTGGGGCATGCTGCGCAATACCTGGAGCGATGGCAGCTACGATCTGCGCGAGGCCGACCAGGCCACGCTGCTGCACCGCGAAGACCGCTTCGATGCGTACTACTTCGTCGGCGCCGACCTGCCGAAACTGATCGAGCGCTACACCCAGCTGACCGGTCGCCCCAACATGGTCGCGCGCTGGGCGCTGTCCTACGGCGATGCCGATTGCTACAACGACGGTGACAACAGCAAGAAGCCCGGCACCGTGCCCGAAGGCTGGAGCGACGGCCCGACCGGCACCACCCCGGATGTGATCGACAGCGTGGCCAAGCAGTACCGCGCCCACGACATGCCCGGTGGCTGGATCCTGCCCAATGATGGTTACGGCTGCGGTTACAAGCAGTTGCCGGAAACGGTGAAGGGCCTGGCCACGTACGGCTTCCGCACCGGCCTGTGGACCGAGAACGGCGTCGACAAGATCGCCTGGGAAGTGGGCAAGGCCGGCAGCCGCGTGCAGAAGCTGGACGTGGCCTGGACCGGCAAGGGCTACCAGTTCGCGATGGACGCCAACCGCCAGGCCTTCAACGGCATCCTCGACAATTCCGATTCGCGCCCGTTCCTGTGGACGGTGATGGGCTGGGCCGGCATCCAGCGCTATGCGGTGGCATGGACCGGCGACCAGAGCAGCAGCTGGGACTACATCCGCTGGCACGTACCGACCCTGGTCGGTTCGGGGCTGTCCGGCATGGCCTACGCCAGCGGCGACGTCGATGCGATCTTCGGCGGCAGCGCCGAGACCTTCACCCGCGACCTGCAGTGGAAGGCGTTCACCCCGGTGCTGATGGGCATGAGCGGCTGGTCGTCGAACGCGCGCAAGCACCCGTGGTGGTACGACGAGCCCTACCGCAGCATCAACCGCGATTACCTGAAGTTGAAGATGCGCCTGACCCCGTACATGTACGGGCTGGTGCACGAGGCTGCGCAGACTGGCGCACCGCCGGTGCGTGGCCTGATGTGGGACAACCCGCGCGATCCGCATGCGCAGGATGAAACCTACAAGTACCAGTTCCTGCTCGGCCGCGACCTGCTGGTGGCGCCGGTGTACCGCAGCCAGGCCGCCAGCCGTGGCTGGCGCCGCGACATCCATCTGCCGGCCGGCGGCTGGATCGACTACTGGGACGGCCGCCGCGTGCAGGCCGCCGCCGATGGCCGCCAGCTCGACCGCCAGGTGGACCTGGCCACGCTGCCGGTGTTCGTGCGTGCCGGTGCGATCCTGCCGATGTACCCGTCGATGCTGTTCGATGGCGAAAAGCCCCTGGATGAAGTGACGTTCGACCTGTACCCGCAAGGGGATTCGCAGTACACGCTGTACGAGGACGACGGCAACACCCGCCGCTACCAGCAGGGCGAATCGAGCACGCAGCAGATCCGCGTGCAGGCGCCGGCGCAGGGCAGCGGCCCGGTGCAGGTGCAGATTGATGCCGTGCAGGGCCAGTACAACGGCCAGCTGGCGCAGCGCCGCTATGGCCTGCGCGTGCTCAGCCGCCAGGCGCCGCGCGCGGTGCAGGCCGGTGGCCGCGCGCTGCCTGCGTTGGCCGATGCCGCTGCGTTGAACAGCGGCAGCGAAGGCTGGTACTTCGATGCCAAGGAGCGCCGCGGCACGCTGCATGTGCGCACGGCCGCGCAGGACATCCGCCAGCCGCTGCAGCTGCAGCTGGACTTCGCAGTCGCTGCCGCAGCCGCCGATGATGCCTATCCGGCCGCGCCGGTGCTGGGCCGCGAACTGCCGGCCGACAGCCTGCTGGTGGTCAATCGCCCGGCCGAAGAACCCGGCCATGCGCTGGAAAATGCCTTCGATGATGATCCGGGCACCTGGTTCCGCAGCGTGCGCAACCAGGCCGTGCGCACCGGTGCGCACGAGTGGGTGATCGGCTTCGGCGAGCGCAGGATGATCGACGGCATCGACATCGCGCCGCGCAACGACAAGAACTGGAAGCACGGCCAGGTACGCGACTACGAGGTCTACCTCGGCGACAGCAATGGCGAGTGGGGCGAGCCGATCGCCCGCGGCCGCCTGCAGCTGAAGGAAGGCGTGCAGCGCATCGACTTCCCGGCCCACGCGGGTCGCCTGCTGCGTTTCCGCGTGCTGAGCGTGCAGAACCCCGAAGGCGACGGCGCCAGCAGCACCGACCCGATGGTGACCGCCGCACAGGGCAGCGCCCGCGCCTTCGATGCATTGCAGCCGCGCGATGTCGGCCCGATCGCCTTGTCCACCTTCCACATTCTTGAACACCAGGAACCGGAGCGACCGGCCCGGCAGCGCTATCTCTCCGAGCTGCCGGTGCCGGCCGCGCTGGCCAGCCAGGTGCGCACCGACCAGTCGTTCCGTGGCGACGCCGGCATGCGCATGAACGGCCTGCAGTTCCGCCGTGGCCTGGGCGTCGGCGCCAACAGCCGCATCGACCTGCGCCTGCAGGGCGGCTGGCACCTGCTGCGTGCCGACCTCGGCATCGACGACGCCTGCCGCACTGCCGGTGGCCTGCAGTTCCAGGTCTGGGGTGACAACCGCCTGCTGTACGACAGCGGCCTGGTGAAGGCGCCCGGCGTGGTCAAGCCGGAGCTGGACATCCGTGGCCTTTCCACCCTGAGCCTGCGCACGCTGGGTGCGCAGGGCAGCCAACCCGCCCAGGTCTGTGCCAACTGGGCCAACGCCGTGCTGATCGGCCAGGAGGGCGACTCCGCCAGCATCGTCGCCCCATGACTCCAACGTAACACCGCTCCTCCCCCCGCCCATTCCGACTACGGCCCTCATGGCCGTGGCCCGGGAGCGTTTTGCCCGCCGAACGCCCACGCGCTCACTTTTTGCGCCGCACCCCTGCCAGGAGAGAACCCCGATGTTGCCCGCACGCCACCACCGCCCCCCCTGTCGTTCGATCGCTCCGCTGTCGCTGGCCATCGCCAGCGTGCTGCTGTCGGTCGCCGTTCCTGCCTTCGCCCAGGAGAGCAAGGACAAGGCCACCGACCTGGCCCGCATCGAGGTCACCGGCTCCAACATCCGCCGCACCGACGTTGAAACCGCTTCGCCGGTGCAGGTGATCAGCAAGCAGGACATCCAGAACATGGGTGCGCGCACGCTGCTGCAGGTGCTCGACAATCTGCCGGCCGCACGCCCGGCGCAGCAGGACGCGCGTTCGCTGTTCACCGGTTCCGACGGTGCTTCGCAGGCCAACCTGCGTGGCCTCGGCGCACAGGGCACGCTGGTGCTGCTGAATGGTCGTCGCCTGTCGTACTACGGTGCGCCGGCAGGATTCCAGACCCAGTTCGTCAACATCGATGCGATTCCGGCTGCGGCCATCGAGCGCATGGAAGTGCTGACTGACGGCGCGTCGGCGGTGTACGGCACCGACGCGGTGGCCGGCGTGATCAACGTGATCACCAAGCGCAACTTCCAGGGCGCCGAGGTCAGCTTCACCAACGACACATCCTCGCGCATCGACTCCTACGGCGAGCGCCAGGCCAGCATCACCGCCGGCTTCGGCGACCTGGCCGAGAACCGCTTCAACATCTACGGCGCGGTGAACATGTACCGCCGCGACGCGATTCCGCTGAGCGACTTCTACGACAAGCGGCCTGACCAGTACTACGTCAACAAGCCGAACTATCTCAACGACCTGCGCCTGGGCGTGGGCAGCAAGCCGGGCGAGTTCAACCCGGGCAGCTACTTCGCCTTCGATCCGGTCACTGGCCGCCGCGTGCAGGAAGCTGCGCCGGGCTGCAAGAACGTGCTGACCAGTGAAGCGGCCGGTCCGCGTTGCGTCTGGGAAACCTGGATGAACAACGAGATCGATGCCGGCGCCAAGTCCGAGCGCAACACCGCCTACCTCAACGGCACCTTCCTGGTGGGTGACAGCACCGAGATCTTCGCCGAGGCGACCTACACCGACATCGACCTGCGCGCCAACGGCGGCACGCCGCGCACCTACGGCACCACCACCGGCAACCCGACCAGCTGGTTCTCGCGCAACACCGGCAACAACGTCAACCAGTTCCTGTACCCGTTCCTGGGCCCGAACAACGAGTACAACCACGCCAGCCCGGAAATGAAGGCGATGATGGGCGGTGTGGTCGGCCTGAATTACCTGTTGCAGGATGCCGGCCCGAACTACTTCGGCCAGCGCAACACCGACAAGAGCTACCGCGTGCTGGCCGGTGCGCGTGGCAACCGGGGTGACTGGAACTGGGAGACCGCGTTCGCCAGCGCCGGTACGCACTCCACCACGTACCAGACGATCAACGTCAACATCAAGGGCTTCGAGAAGGCGTTCGGCCCGTACTCGATCGATCCGGGCACCGGCCGCGTGATCATCTCCGACCACCCGGCGTACAAGTTCGGCGAGATCAGCGAAGCCAACGCCGCACTGATCCGTGAAGCGTTCCCGACCTTCGACATCCAGTCGTGGACACGCCTGCACACCCTCGACGGCAAGATCGAAGGCCCGCTGTTCCAGCTGCCGGCAGGTGAAATGCGCGCCGCGTTCGGCTTCAACGCCAGCCGCGAAACCTTCTACACCCCGGGCAACGCCGATGCGGCCAACGGCCTGATTTCCCAGCAGGGCGGCTCGTGGTTCGACGGCAAGCGCAATACCTACGCGCTGTTCGCCGAGACCGTGGCGCCGATCACCGACAAGCTGGAACTGGACGCGGCGGTGCGCGTGGACAAGTACCCGAACTTCAGCGCCAACGTCGCGCCGAAGATCGGCTTCAAGTACCAGGCGTTCGACCAGCTGATGCTGCGCGGTACCTACTCGACCGGTTTTCGTGCACCGAGCCTGGCCGAATCCGGCAATGGCGGCGTGTTCGCGCAGCTGGGCGGCTACCGCGACGAGCTGCGCTGCAACGAGACCAACGCCATCGCCAACCTGCTGCTGAAGTCGCAGCGGCCGGGTGATGTCGATCTGGGCAAGACCATGCTGAACGTCGATTGCAGTCGGACCGTGGCCCGCATGACCCAGCCGAACAAGGACCTGAAGCCGGAGAAGGCGAAGATCGCCACCCTCGGCTTCGTCTACGAGCCGGCAACCTGGCTGTCGGTGTCGGCCGACTACTGGTTCATCTACCGCGACAATGAAATCGTCGCGCCGGACTACCGCCGCATGGAAGACATCATCTCCTCGTCGCGTTCGCCGATCACCGACAGCGACCGGGCCAACCTGGCGCAGCTGGCGGCGATGTGTGCCGACCCGGCCAGCGGCGTGAACTGCCCGTCGGCACTGCCAGGCTATTCCGCCGGCAACGTGGCCAGCGTGGTGGGCCAGTACAAGAACCGTGGCAAGACGCTGATCGACGGCTTCGACATCGACGCGCGCAGCCGCTTCTCGCTGGGTGACTGGGGCAACCTGAACATCGGTCTGGCTGCCACCATCGCCAACCGAAACCGCTTCTACATGGACGAAGCGAGCGGCTGGTACTACGGCGACGTGGTGGGCTACTACAACAACCCGCGCCTGCGTGCCACGCTCAACGCCGACTGGACCTACAAGCAGGTCACCACCAGCATGTTCGTCAACTATGTGGGCGGCACCAAGTGGGCCACCGACCAGGTCGACGAAAAGAGCAACAACAAGGAAACCTGCACCGGCGGCTACCTGGCCCTGCAGAAGAGCAAGTGCGACGGTGCACCGTCGTGGTGGACCGCCAACATGAGCGTCACCTGGCGCCCGGATGATGCGTGGAATCTGAGCTTCACGGTCAAGAACCTGTTCAACCGCCTGCCGTTCTACGACCCGAACAGCTTCCTGGGTGACTCCAGTGACTACGCAACGATCTTCGGTCGTGGTTACAGTGTGACCATCGGCTACCGGTTCAAGTAATTCCGTTTGCGTGACCTGGCGTGCCGGCTTCGGTCGGCACGCTGCCAAGAGGAGAGATGTTTGCCATGAAGCGTAGGGAATTCATCGCGGCCAGCGCCGCTGTCGCCGCCAGCAGCCTGCTGCCGCAGACCCCGGCCTGGGCACGCGGGCGCAAGGTGCGCCTGGCCATGATCGGTACCGGCATGCGTGGCCTGGTGCTGCTGAAGGAACTGGTGCGCCGCGACGACGTCGAGGTGGTCGCCGTCTGCGATATCGAGCCGATCATGCTCGGCCGCGCCGTGGAGATGGTCAGCAAGGCCGGCAAGCCGGCACCGAAGACCTTCGGCCAGGACCGCGACACCAATGCCTGGAAGCGCCTGCTGGAACAGAAGGGCATTGATGGCGTGATCATTGCCACGCCGTGGGAGTACCACGCGCCGATGGCGATTGCTGCGATGCAGGCCGGCGTGGCAGTGGGTTGTGAAGTAGTGGCCGGCATCACCCTGCAGGATCACTGGGACGTGCTGAAGACCCAGCTGAGCACCGGCACCCCGTACATGCTGCTGGAGAACGTCTGCTACCGCCGTGACGTGATGGCCGCGCTGCAGATGGTGCGCCAGGGCCTGTTCGGCGAGCTGGTGCACCTGCAGGCCGGCTACCAGCACGACCTGCGCGGTGTTAAGTTCAATTCCGGTGACCCGAACCAGCCCTACGACAGCGGCGTGGAGTTCGGTCCCAAGGGCTGGAGCGAAGCCCGCTGGCGCACCGAGCATTCGGTGGAGCGCAATGGTGAGCTCTACCCCAGCCACGGCATCGGCCCGTGCGCGATGTACACCGGCATCAACCGCGGTAATCGCTTCACCCACATCAACGCCTTTGCGACCAAGGCGCGCGGCCTGCACGAATACACCGTGGCCAAGAGTGGCGGCACCACCCATCCCAGCACCAAGGTGAAGTTCAAGCTGGGCGATATCGTGACCACCACGCTGGCCTGCGAGAATGGCGAGACCATCCTGCTGCAGCACGACACCTCGCTGCCGCGCCCGTACTCGATGGGCTTCCGCGTGCAGGGCACCAAGGGCCTGTGGATGGATGTGAACCATTCGATCCACATCGAAGGCCGCAGCCCGCCGCACCAGTGGGAAGAGTTCAAGAAGTACCAGGACGAGTACGAGCACCCGCTGTGGAAGCAGAATGCCGAGACCGCTGCCAGCGCTGGTCATGGTGGCATGGACTGGTTCGTCATTCATGCCTTTGTGGAAGCGCTGAAGGCCAACGCACCGATGCCGATCGACATCTATGACGCAGTGACCTGGAGCGCGATCACCCCGCTGAGCGAGCAGTCGATCGCCAACAGCTTCCAGACGCTCGAGTTCCCGGACTTCACTGGCGGCGCGTGGAAGCAGCGCAAGCCGATTTTTGCGTTTGACGGCAAGTACTGATCCGCTCTTGTAGAGTCGAGCCATGCTCGACTGTTTTGAACACAACGCCGGGCCATGCCCGGCGTTGCTGTTTGCGGCGCCCCCTAACAGGCCCATGCTAGGCTCGGCTTCGTGCCCGGCAGTTGATGTCAATCGACAGAGAGGAGCTTGCCTGATGCGCCTGCTGACCTTCACCTGTCCACTTTGCGGCGCTGCCGGGCAGCGATTCCCGCTGCTTTCCGCATCGAGACGGCAGGCGAAGACGGCATGCAGGGGATGTGGCGTGATGCTGCGCTCGGATCCCCGCTTGGGCCTGCACACGCTCTACCTGCTGTATACGCAGATCATCGTGCTGCTGGCTGCATTGCCCATGATCTGGGCCTATGCCTTGGGCCGATGGTTCTGGTTGGCTGTGATCTGGGCCGTGGTGCTGGCGTTGTGCTGGTTCCCCGGCGTAATCAGGCACGCACGAAGTCCGATCATGCGCGCCTGCCGCGATCCGGATTACAGCTACGCGCGCAGGCCGGGTGCTTCCACTACGCGCGCTGCTGCAAACGCTGGGCAGGGTAGCGACGTGCCAGGTGCCAGCCCATGATCCGGCCGATCATTGCCCTCCTGACCGCAAGCCTGGCCGCGTGTGCATCGCACCCAGCCGATGCCGTGCAGTGCCCCGAGGCCACGATCACCTACATCGGCAGTGAAACTGTGGATGCCGTGGTCCTTGGCAGGTTCCAGATCAGTACGGAGGGATCGCAGGCACTACGACTGCCACTGGCCAGCGTGGATCGGCAGGCGCATGCACACGCGGTATCGACCGATATCCGCGACGAACACGGTCTGGCCTGGCGTCCCTTCAGTGTTGTTCTGGAAGAGCTCAAGCCGCCGGCTGCGGACCTGGTGGTTGCACGTGGTGAGATTGAAACCTTCCTGTACGACGGCAAGGGCGCCTTCCTGCCCGGTGCGGTGCAGAAAGGGCAGGAGCTTTCCATCGTCGTGCGCGATCTTCAAGGTTGCGCACATCGCTCAATGCCGTTCGCTCCTGAGCTGCGTTGACGTGGAAGCGCAAGCGAGAGGCCAGGAGTGACGGGTACGAGCAGGGGAAGATGGCGCGCCCGGAGGGATTCGAACCCCCGACCAATGGCTTCGGAAGCCACTACTCTATCCGGCTGAGCTACGGGCGCGTTGTAGAACCGCCGCGCCACCGACCAGTGCCGGAGCGGGCATCGCAGCGCCATGAAGCGGTGCGGGACCGGCATTCTATCCAGTTTCGCCGAACAAATCTCCCCCCATGGGCAAAGCCCTGCCGGAGGGGCAGGAGTATCCTATCGCCATGGCTGATACCCCCCTCACTTCGCCGCAGTCGCCGGCGACGCCGCGTTGGCGGCATTACTGGAGTCTGATGCGCGCTGATCGCCCGATCGGCACGCTGCTGCTGCTGTGGCCCACCTGGTGGGCGCTGTGGCTGGCCGCCGGCGGCCTGCCGCCGCTTTGGAACCTGTTCGTGTTCACCGCCGGCGTGTGGCTGACCCGCTCGGCCGGTTGCGTCATCAACGACTACGCCGACCGCTGGCTGGATCCGCATGTGGAGCGTACCAAGGCGCGTCCGCTGGCCACCGGCGCAATCAGCGGCCGTGCCGCGCTGGCACTGTTTGCCGTGCTGATGCTGGTGGCGTTCGGCCTGGTGCTGACCCTGAACGGGCTGACCATCGGCCTCAGCTTCATCGGCGTGTTCCTGGCCGCCAGCTACCCGTACCTGAAGCGCTACACCCATCTGCCGCAGGTCTACCTGGGCATGTCGTTCGGCTGGGGCATCCCGATGGCGTTCGCCGCCGTGCAGGGCGAGGTGCCGCTGCTGGGCTGGCTGTTGTATGCCGGCAACATCCTGTGGTCCACCGCCTACGACACCTGGTACGCCATGGTCGACCGCGAGGACGATCTGAAGATGGGCTCGCACTCCACCGCGATCCTGTTCGGTGACCTCGACCTGGTCATCCAGGGCGTGCTGTACGCGCTGTTCCTGGCCACGATGGCGCTGGTCGGCGTGCGCGGCGGGTTGGGTGGGTACTACCTGGCCGGCGTGGCGGTGGCCACCGTTCTGGTGGTGTACGAGTTCTGGATCTGCCGCAACCGCGAGCGCGGCCCGTGCTTCAAGGCGTTCCTGCACAACAACTGGGTGGGTGCCGCGCTGTTCGCCGGCATCGCCGTGGACCTGGCGCTGCGTTGAGCCCAAGGTGAGGTAGAGCCGGCCGCTGGCCGGCTGCACCCGTGCGCGATCCCGAGGTTGCCGGCCAGTGGCCGGCACTACCGCCTTCCACCACCTGCGATGATGCCTGGATCTGGTAGAGCCGGCCGCTGGCTAGCTGCACCCGTATGCGATCCCGAGGTTGGCAGCCAGCGGCCTACACTACCGCCTTCCACCACCTGGGATGATGCTTGGATCTGGTAGAGCTGGCCGGCTGTAGCTGCACCCGTGTGCGATCCCGAGGTTGCCGGCCAGCGGCCGGCACTACCATTCCGCCACCTACGACCAATAGGTGGCTGACAGCCTGCACCTCACCGCCCAGAATCGATCCATCGAACCTGGGAGGGTAGGCGATGGCCTCGACGGCAGCAGTACAGGACGGCTGGATGGCGCGCGCTGCGCTGCGCTCGGCCGCCTGGGCGGAAAAGTGGTTCCCCGATGCGTACGTGTTTGCGGTGCTGGGCGTGGTCATCGTCGCGCTGGCGGCGATGGGCTTCGGCTCGACCCCGCAGGCCACCGCCAGCGCCTTCGGTGATGGCTTCTGGAGCCTGATTCCCTTCACCATGCAGATGGCCTTCGTGGTCATCGGTGGCTATGCCGTGGCCACTGCACCGGTGGTCGCACGCTTCATCGATTTCCTCGCCCGGGTGCCGCGCACCGGCCGTGGTGCGGTGGTGTACGTGGGCTTGGTCAGCATGCTCGCCTCACTGCTCAGCTGGGGTTTCTCGCTGGTGTTCGGCGGCCTGCTGGTGCGCGCGTTGGCGCGCCGTACCGAACTGCGCATGGACTACCGCGCGGCCGGTGCCTCGGCGTATCTCGGTCTGGGTGCGGTGTGGGCGATGGGGCTGAGTTCCTCGGCCGCGCAGCTGCAGGCCAACCCGGCCAGCATGCCGCCGGGACTGGTCGAGATCACCGGCGTCCTGCCGTTCACCGAAACCATCTTCCTGTGGCAGTCGATCGCGCTGACCTCGGTGCTGATCCTGGTTTCGCTGCTGATCGCCTGGCTGACCGCACCGGCTGCCGGCAGTGCGCGTACCGCTGAGGATTTCCCCGGCGCCGCGCAGGCCGAGCCGGAACCGCTGCAGCGCCGCACGCGCCCGGGTGAGTGGCTGGAATACAGCCCGCTGCTGACTGTGCTGCTCTCGTTGCTGGCGCTCGGTTGGCTGTTCAACGAGTTCGCCAACAAGCCGGTGGTCACCGCCATCGCCAACCTCAATACCTATAACTTCATGTTCATTTCGCTGGGCCTGCTGCTGCACTGGCGGCCGCGCAGCTTCCTCAACGCGGTGGCCAAGGCGGTGCCCAGCACCACCGGCGTGTTGATCCAGTTCCCGCTGTACGGTGGCATCGCGATGATCCTCACCCATGCTGCCGGCGGCGATGGGCAGACGTTGGCGCACCGCCTGTCGAGCCTGTTCGTACACGTGGCCAGCACCGATACCTTCGCACTGGTGATGGGCGTCTATTCGGCGGTGCTGGGCTTCTTCGTGCCCTCCGGCGGTGGCAAGTGGATCATCGAGGCGCCGTACGTGATGCAGGCCGCCAACGAACTGAAGGCACACCTGGGCTGGGCGGTGCAGGTCTACAACGCGGCCGAAGCGCTGCCGAACCTGATCAACCCGTTCTGGATGCTGCCGCTGCTGGGCGTGCTGGGCCTGAAGGCACGCGACATCGTGGGCTTCACCTTCATCCAGCTGCTGGTGCACATTCCGTTGGTGCTGGGCCTGCTGTGGCTGCTGGGCATGACCCTGGCGTATGTGCCACCGGTGATGCCCTGAAAGCAGGGTTGGCTTCCCTGCGTGCGTTGGGAAGCCAACCTTGTTCAGCGCGTGTTTCCGGCGGCGAACGCCATGAATGCGTGCAGGCTGACGATGGCATGAGCACATGCCGAACCCGCATGAATCCTTCAGCCGCTTGTGCCACAAGGGCTTCTGCGCGTTCATTCACAGGCGTACACACAGATGTAGCCGCCCACCCACGCGTGATTAACCATTCGCTGCAGACGATGGCCACGTCCACCGCATTCCGCGAGTGGCTTTGGAGATCGGACATGGCACAGCAGAACCAGAACCCGAACCAGAAACAGCAGGGCCAGCAGAACCAGCAGGATCAGCAGCAGGGCCGTGGCCGCGACCAGCAGCAGCAACAGCAGCAGGAACAGCAGAAGCGCAACCAGAACCAGCAGCAGGGCGGACACGACGAAGAAGAATGACCGCGTTGCATGTGCAACGTGACCGGCGAAGCCCCGCCCCGTGCGGGGCTTTGCTTATTCCAGCATGCCGATGCGCTGCAACACCGGCGCCGCCGACATGTCGTTCGGATTGGTGCCGGGCTGATCCTGCGGCACCTCCATGCCCATGCCGCGGTACAGATCAATCCAGTGCTGGGCGATCTCCCCGGTCTGCGGGTTACGGAAATTCATCGGCTGCAATGCGAACACGTGGTGCGCACGGAAGGCGCGTTCGATGAAGTCCGAGCAGTAGTAGCTGTCCTCGTTCAACACATACGACGTGTTGTACGGCTTGCCCAGCATCGTGCGCGCGGTGGCGACCGCATCCTTGATCGCTGCCTGCTGCGGCACGCGCAGGCGATAGACCACGATCTGCCGCTGCTTGGCGCGCGCTTCCTGGCGGAATTCGACCAGCGATTGCCGGCGCGATCCTTTCTCGTCTGCATGCAATACCTCCCAGCCCTTCGGCGCGGAAGCGACCAGCGCGACGTGATCGAAGCTGGGCGCGCCCTGCTTGCCGGTGGCATCGTCGATGGCCGCACTGAGACCGCTGCGGCCGGCAGTGACGAACAGCAGGTCGCCTTCGTGGACATCGACGGCCCTCGCCACCGCCGGCCACAGGGCGGGCAGCAGCAGGCCGATCAGGAGCAGGAGGCGATGCATGAGCATTCTCGGACAGGCGGAATGCCTGAATTGTAGGGTGCGCGGTAGCATGGAGCGACCGGACCGGATTCAGGATGAGCCCATGTGTCGATACCGTTCTGCCGCAGTGCTGATGCTCGCCTGCGCCGTGGTGCTGGTTGCCTGCGCGCCAGTGCCGCAGGCACCGCAGACCGCGACCGAAGCCTCACCTGCCGCAGCGGCGCTGGCGACCACCCCCGCCGAGCCCACAGCTGTGGCTGCACGCGGTGACTGCCCCTACCCGGAATTCGATACGTTCCTGAAGCATTTCGGCAACGAGATCGCGTTGCAGGAAAAAGCCACCGCCGATCCGCTGCTGGACAGCTACATCGATGCCGAGGCCGAGCCGGAACCGCGCAAGGTGGAAAGCCGGCTGGCGCTGGCCGATGTCGAGTGGCCGGTGATGCCTGACCCCGTCGCACTGGCCGGGCAGGGCCGCGAAATGCAGGTCAGCCCCCTGGCCGATGGACAGCGGCAGGTGCAGATCCGTACGCCGGACAGCAGCGACCAGCAGACCTATACCTTTGCGCAGGCGCCGTGCTGGACGCTGGTCAAGCGTGAGGATGAGTCGATCTGATGGCTGATCCGGCACAGGCGCGGCGGGCCAGCGGCTGCTAGGCTCGATCCCTGGTCCAGGCAGGGAGACGCCGATGCAGGCTTTCAGGAAGCGCACCACCACCGCCGCCATTGCCGCCGTATTGGCGATAGCCCCCTTCAGCGGCGCGCAGGCACAGTCGGTGCATGCCGATGACCGCACCTACTTCGCCAGCGCCGCGTCCGAACAGACCGCGCGCGACGCGCTGGGCAAGCGCGTCGAGGCCCTGCAGCAGGCGTCCACCCTCGCACCGGCGGAACGCTTCCAGCAGGCCGAGGCACTGGAGGCGCAGTGCCTGCGGCATCTCGGCTACCTGCATCTGCAGTCCGCCCGCAACGCGCGCGATCTTCGCCCGGCACAGGCGATGGAGCAGGCAGCGGGGCTGTGCAGCCGCATCGCTCGCAGTGGTCGCGCCGCACTGCGCGAGGCGCCCGCAGATGCGGCGTGGGCAGCACCGTATGGCTTCCTGCGCACTCGGGCGCTGAAGGAGGCTGCCACCCCGGCCAACGCCGCGCTGGATGAGGCCGTGGAGGCACTGGCCGATCCGGCGCTGGACAGCTTCGCGCGCCTGCGCGGGCAGATCCTGCGCAGCGCCGAGTATCCGCAGATCGAGCACGGCGGTCGTCACTGGGACACCGGACGCGACAAGCAGCTGCTGGCCCAGCAGCCCGACCGCGCCCTGCGCGAGGCCGGCTGGAAGGGCTACTGGCAGGGGCTGCACTCGCGCCGTGAGCCGATGGCCTCGGTGCTGCTGGGGCTGGTGCAGGTGAATGACGCCGCCGCACGCCTGCAGGGTGACGGCTCGGCGCCGGCATATGGCTACCAGCGCATGGGCCTGGATACTGCCGCAGTGGATGCAACGCTGGTGGCGATCGAACAGCACGCCGGGGACCGCCATGCCTACCAGGACATGCTGCTGCGCCACGCTGCGCGATCCGGCATCGACGCGCCGCAGATCTGGGATACCACCGTGCCCGATGCCGGCTATACGCCACCAGTGCTGACATTGACGCAGCTGCGTGACAATGCCGCCGATGCCATGCAGCACCTGGGGCCGGCGTACGTCGCCGAACTGCGCGCGCTGCTCGATCCGGCCAACCAACGCATGGATCTGGCCACCGAACGTGGTGACCGCAGCCAGGACGCGTTCCCGGTGAGCGCTCCCGGTGTGCCGGCAATGCTGTTCGTTGGCCTGCGCCGTGGTGATCTGGAAAGCGACGTCGAGATCGCCCATGAAGCCGGTCATGCCGCGCACGGCGAGTGGATGCAGCGCGGTCATGCGTCGCCGCTGCAGCGCAATGGCAGCCAGTGGCTGACCGAGGCGTTCGCGATCTACAACGAGCTGCGCTTCCGCGACCAGCTGTACCAGCAGGCAGAGGATCCGCGCGCCAAAGCCTATTACCTGAAATCGCTGCTGGACGACATGGTGCTGCAGCTGTTCACCTCTTCCGAGGAAGCGCAGCTGGAGCAGTCGATCTATCGGGGCGTGGCCGCCGGCACGCTGGGCACCGCCGATGACCTGGACGCGCTGACCGGGCAGGTGCTGGCGCGCTTCGGCCAGCAACCGGAGCGCTACCCGCAGCTGCGCAACACCTGGATCGGCAAGCGCCTGATGTATGAAGACCCGAACTATCTGGTGAACTACCTGTATGCGGGGCTGCTGGCCGTGCAGTTGTATGTGCAGGACCAGCGCGACCCCGAAGGGTTCCGTGAGCGCTATCTTGCCGTGCTTGGCGAGGGCTTCGACCGCGCGCCGAACGAGCAGGTGGCGCAACTGCTGGGGCACGCGCCTGACTGGGCGGCCCTGGTGGATGCCGATCTGCAGGTGTTCAACCAGACGGCGGCGCAGCTGCAGGCGCTGCATGCGCAGATCGAGGCAGGGCAGGGTACGTGAACCCGGCGCGCCCCTTGCAGCAGGCGGCCGCCACCGTGTGGCTGCTGTTGCTGCTGTGCCTGCTGCCCATGGCGGCGACGGCGGTCACCCCGATACCTGCGCTGGACGATCCGGTGGTGGATGCCGCCAACGCGTTGTCCGCCGACACCCGCGCCACGTTGCGCAGGCAGGCGCTGCAGCTGCAGGCGCGGAAAGGTGCACAGCTGCAGGTGCTGGTGGTACCCAGCGTGGGCAGCGAAGGCATCGAGGCCTATGCACAGCGGGTGTTCGATCAGTGGCAGCTGGGGCGCGCCGGTGTCGACGATGGTGTGCTGCTGTTGGTGGCGGTGCAGGACCGCCGCGTGCGCATCCAGACCGGCTATGGCCTGGAAGGAGCGCTACCGGACGCGTACGCCGCTCGCATCATCGACAACGCGATCGTGCCGCGCTTCCGTGAGGGCGATGTCGACCAGGGCGTGCTCGATGGCACGAAGATCATGGTGGCGCTGATCGATGGCGAGGACCTGCCGGCATGGGAAGAACCGTCGGCCAGCAACGTGCTGCCTGCGGACTGGCGACGTGCAGACTCGGTGGTGGCGTTGACCCTGCTGGCCGGTTTCCTGGCCGGGCTGTGGCGCTCGCCGCCGCCCCTCCCGCCGGCGAAGACCGAGGACGATTTCAGCGGCAGCCGTCGGGAGCGGCGGCGCAAGGCACTGGCCGCCAATGCATCGGCACCAAAACCAACCTGGCCGACCTTGCCGGCCTGGGGGCGTCCGATGCTGCTGACAGGGGTGATTGCCGCAGGCGCGCTGTCCGTGGCGTTGCTGCTGCCACGCCACCTGCTGCCGGGCCTGTGCTTCGTGATGGTGCTGGGCGTGCCGGTGGCGGCCCTGCTCGGCTGGTGCTGGCGTCGCAGCCGCGGGGTGCGCGTCGTCCTGTGCGGCATGCTGGTGCTCAGCGCAGTCTTCCTGGTACAGGCGCTGCTTCGTGGCCAGCTGCCACCGAGCCTGGCCCGACACCTGCTGCTGCAGGCCGCCGCGGGCGTTGTCACCCTGATGGTGTTCCTGCTGGTGCAGGCCTGCCGCACACGCTGGAAGAAGAATCGCGGCAGCTTCGTCGTGCGCATGACGGTGCTGGTGCTGTTGACCCTCGGCTATGCCGCGGGCGCGTTGCTGGCGATCCATCGTGCCGAAGGTGACGATCCACGGCTGCTGGCAATGATCGTGTCCGGGGTGTGCGGCGTACTGCTGTACTTCGTGTGGTTGTTCACCATGCTGCCGGGCGAGCGCGCACGTGGCCGGGTTTCATCCTCCCGCGAACGCACGTCGTCCCGTTCGTCGTCCTCGTCGAGTTCGTCGTCGAGCAGTTCCAGCAGCTGGTCTGGAGGCGGCGGCCGCAGCGGCGGCGGCGGCGCGTCCGGCAGCTGGTAGTTCAGGTCGCCTGTACCCGCCAGCCGAGCGCGGCGTCCTCCACAACACCCGGGCCGGCGACGTCGCCGACCTGCAGCTGCAAGCCGCGCGCGTTCGGCAGGTCCTTCTGCTCGGGGAACCAGCGACGATCCGCCGCAACCACGATCAGCAGGCCCTCGTCGTCGCCCATCGGCGCGAACTGCGGCGACGGCGGGCTGATCGGTTGCAGGCCGAACCGCAGGCTGGACTGTTCGCGCACAGCGTCGACGTCGTGGCTGGGCAGGCCGACTTCGCTCAGGCAGGTCAGTTCGCTGCCGTGGAACGCACCTTCGCGCGCGCTGGCCGGCAAACGGCGGCGGCCGATCAGTTCCAGGATCAGGCCGTCAGGGCCAGTGAAGTACACCGACTGCGACTGCCAGCTGCTCTCCAGCGCGAAGTAGTCCAGTCCCGCCGGATTGCGTTGCAGCGGCGTGCGCTCACGCAACCAGGTCATCGCCTCGCTGAAGCGGTTGTCCGGTACGTTGAAGGCCAGGTGAACGCCACCGACCGGACGTCCTTCAGTGGGCTGCAACTCGATCGTGCTCCAGCCGATGTGCACATGATTGCCGACCACGCGCTGCTGCAGCACATCGTGGAAATACGCGGCGACGGTGGTGACGTCGGACACTGGCAGGGTGAGGTGAAGCAGGCGCATGGCCGATCCTCCGTGGATGCGCCCACTGTAGCGCCGGGCCATGCCCGGCGGCCACTACCGCAGTGCTTCGGCGAAGAATCGCACCGCGGCATCCACTGCCTGCGCGTGGGTGTCCGCCTTCGGAACCGAACTGCTGCAGAGCTCGGGCAGCCTCTGCACACCAACCGCTGTACAGGCCGCCAGGAAGTCGTAGTGACCGACATCCGGCAGACGCTGCAGCACAGCGCCCGGAATCAGTGTCTGTGCAGCCTCGCCATTGCTCTTCGGTTGCGCAACCGTGTCAGCCTCGCCCAGCACGATCGACACTGGCTGCCTCAGCGAGGACAGCTGCTCGGGCGCGAACGCCTGCGCGATCGCGGGTGCCAGCAGGAATGCCGCACGCACGCCGGGGATCGCGCGCGAGTCGTTGGCGTGGGAGATCCAGGGAGACATCGCGGGTGAGCCCGCAGCGGCAACACGCGCGTCCATCGTGTGCGTGGCGGTTTCCTGTTGTGGCCGGCAGACGCCGTCATCCGGGTGCGCGCGGCAGAAGGCCAACAGCCGCTGCAGGTCGGGGCGTGCACCGGCGGCCAGCAGCGCGGTGTAGCCTCCGGCCGAGAACCCGGCCACACCCAGTCGCTCAGGGTCGACATGCGGACCCAGCAGCGGATCGGCCTGTATTGCAGCGAGTGCCGCGCGCAGGTCATCCGCACGCAACCAGCTCAGTACGCTGCCGGGCAGGGTCATCTCGTCCACGCCGTTGTTGCCGGGATGATCGACCGCGATTACCAGATACCCGGCGCGCGCCAATGCCGTGCCCAACCAGCCCATCATGCGCGCGCTGCCGCCGTTGCCGTGGGAGAGCAGCAGGGTCGGCAGGCGCTTGCCCGCGATCGGGGCATCCGTGGCTGAGCGGCCGACGTCGAACAGCGGCGCATCGGGCGGACCGATGGTCAGGGCGGTTTCCGTGCTGCCAGCGGGCGCGGGATACCAGACCGTGTAGCGCAGGGCGTCGCGATGCTGCGCATCGCGAACCGCGGCGCTGGCCACTGTGGTGGTGCCGTGGCGTTCGCCTGCCTTCCAAGGCTCGCCAGCGCTGGCGGCCCCCGCGGAGGCCATCAGCATCATTCCCATCACAGTGGCTGTCATGCGCATCCTCAACTCCTTGTCAGCGTGGGCGTTCGTCCACCGGCAGCCAGATTTCCACGCCGCCGTTGCCGCTGTGCTCATCGAAACGCATGTCGTAGCGTTCCAGATCGGGGGCATCGGCCAGGCTGAGCCCGGAGCCGGGCAGGTAGTGATCCAGCAGCCAGAACCAGGTCGAGCGGATGGTCGAGATGTGCCCCCCGTGCCAGGCCACCAGGTAGCGGCGCGGCGGAATGTCCACGCGTTGCCAGTGCGCAGGTACGCTCGGCACCGCGCTGGCCGGCAGTGCGGCGATGTAGTCGAAGCCGCCATCGTCATCACTGTTGCAGCACACGCCGAAGCTGATCGGTGCCGGCGTCGGCCATTCCCGGTTGAGCTGCGCCCACTGTCCGGGTATCGCACCGCCGCTGTCGCGGGTATGCCGCATGCCGATACCCGCGACCTGGAAGGCAGGGGTATCGAGCAGGCGCGGCGCTTCACCGCAGGCAGTCGGCGCATCGTCCACGCGGATCGCCTGCACCAGCGCCAGCCCATCGGTGCCTTGTTCGCGTACCCGCTCCGGGGTCTGCCCGAACTGTTCGCTGAAGGCGCGGGTGAACGCGGCATGGGTGGTGTAGCCCGCGCCCAGTGCCACCTGCAGGATGTCGCCCGCCCCGTTGGCCAGCCGCTGCGCGGCAGCGGTCAGGCGCCGTCCCCGCAGATAACGCACCACCGAGGTGCCGGTGCGGGCCTGGAACAGGCGCGACAGATGGAACGGCGAAAGCCCCGCTGCGGCGGCAATATCGGCCAGTGCCAATGGCCGGTCCGCATGGGTTTCGATGTACCACAACGCCTTGCCTGCCGCGCTCATCCTTCCGTTCCCCGAATCCAATGCCGGCACAGTAGCGGATCGGCAGGCGCCGCGTTTAGCAGTTCTTGCGCTCCAGCGGCATCAAGCTGTCGCACTGACGTCATGGCTCCTTCACAGATCGCGCCGAGACTGCGCGCCTTGTCCACGCCTGTTGTGTCCGAGCAGGTGCTGGCCCTGTCGCGTCCTCCCGGAGCCCTGCCGTGCATCGTTCGAAGCTTTCGCGTTCCATCCTCCTCGCCCTTTCCATGGCCAGCGCAGGAGGCGCGATCGCAGCGGAGGCCGATGCGGTCGATGCCCCGGCGGGCAGCCGTGCGGCGCCCACCCAGCTCGATGCGATGCTGGTCACCGGCACCCGCGCCTCCAACCGCACCCAGTTCGAAACGTTGGCGCCGGTGGACGTGTTCACCAAGGAAGATATCAAGTCCGTTGAATCCACCGACCTGAAGGACGTGCTGGCGCAGCTGGTGCCGTCGTTCGTGGTGCAGCGCCTGCCGATGGCGGACGGTCAGGTGTTCGTGCGCCCGGCCACGCTGCGTGGCCTGTCGCCGGATCAGACGTTGGTGCTGGTCAACGGTCGTCGCTTCCACCGCAGCGCGCTGCTCGGCAACCGTGGCGCGCAGGCGGCCGATCTGGCACAGATTCCGACCAGTGCGATCAAGCGCATCGAAGTGCTGCGCGATGGTGCGTCGGCGCAGTACGGCTCGGACGCCATCGCCGGCGTCATCAACATCATTCTCGAGGATGGCCCCGGTACCGAGATCACCGCCGGCTACTCGCAGTACGCGCAGGGCGATGGCGCCTCGCGCGATTTCAGCGCACGCACCGGCTGGTCGCTGGGTGACTACGGCAGCCTGGTGCTGTTCGCCGAATCGTCCAACTCCGACGCCACCTCGCGCACCCGCCAACGCCCCGATGCCATTGCCTTCCAGGCCGCGCATCCGGATCTGGACGTGCCCAACCCGGTACAGCGCTGGGGCCAGCCGGAACTGGAAAGCCGCCGTGTCGGCTTCAACGTGAAAGCCAATGCCAATGACACGCTGGAGCTGTATGCGTTCGGCCTGTACAGCCACAGCGATGGCGTCAGCGATTTCAACTGGCGCAATCCGGACACCACCACCGGTGCCTACCGCACCACGGCGATCTTCCCCGGCTGGAACCTGCGTTCGATCTATCCGGTGGGCTTCAGCCCGCAGTACGGCAACGTCCAGAACGACCTGCAACTGGTCGGTGGCCTGCGTGGCGAGATCACCCCGAAGCTGCGCTGGGATGTCAGCGCCTCGTATGGCCGCAACGCCATCGACTACAGCCTGAAGAACTCCATCAACGCCTCGCTCGGCCCGGCCAGCCCGACCGCATTCGATCTCGGCCGCCTGACCCAGACCGAGAAGAACGCCAACGCCGACTTCAACTACGAGTGGGATGTGGCTGCGCTGTCCAAGCCGATCAACGTCGCCTTCGGTGGTGAGTTCCGCCAGGAGACCTACCAGGTGCGCGCGGGTGATCCGGCTTCGTACGCGGTGGGGCCGGGCGCAGCGGCGGGCCTGGAAGCCAACTCCAACGGCGCGCCGGGCTTCTCGGCCAGCCAGGCCGGGCAGTGGAGCCAGCGCAGCAAGGCCGCCTACGTGGATATGGAAGTGCCAGTGGGTGAGCGTTGGAGCATCGGTGCAGCCAGCCGCTACGAGGACTTCTCCAGCTTTGGCAGCACGCTGGACGGCAAGCTCTCGGCGCGTTTCGCGATTACCCCGGACGTAGCCCTGCGCGGTACGGTGTCCACTGGCTTCCGTGCACCGACCCCGGCGCAGCTCAACACCACCAGCACCACCCAAGGCCTGGATACGCGCACGCTGCAGATCTTCACCAGTGGTCGTCTGTCGCCGAACGATCCGCTGGCGCAGCTGCTCGGTGCCAGGCCGCTGAAGCCGGAGGAATCGCGTACCGCGTCGCTGGGCCTGACCTGGCGCACCGACCTGGGCCTGTCCGGTTCGGTCGACGTCTACCAGATCAAGCTCACCGACCGCTTCAGCCAGTCGGCCAGTTTCGCCATTCCGGCTGGTACTCCCAATCCGCTGGGCTATACCTCGGTGAACTACTTCACCAACGACTTCGATACCACCACCACCGGCGTGGACGTGGTCGGCAACTACCTGCGCGACCTCGGCGCGGGTCGCATGACGCTGACCCTGGCCTACAACTACAACCGCACCCGCGTGGACAACGGCAGCACCTCGGTGGCCACCAACGAGACCCAGCGCGTGCTGTTTGAAGACCGCCTGCCCGAGCACAAGGGCAGCCTGACCGGCAGCTGGGATGTCGGCGCCTGGTCGCTGATGGCGCGCATGCGCTACTACGGTGCCTGGACCGACGCCAGCGGCAATGCGGTGGGCGATATCTACCAGCGCTTCGGCGCGATGAGCTTCCTCGACCTGGCCGTGGGCTATCGCATCAACGAGCACCACAGCCTGCGCGTGGGGGCCGACAACGTGCTGGACCGCTATCCGGATGAGGCGGTGTTCCAGGCCAGCCGCGGCCTGGTCTACTCGCGGAACGCGCCGTACGACACCGATGGTGCCAACCTGTACGCGCAGTACCGGTTGAGCTTCTGATGGACCGCACGCGCCGCTCCCTGCTGCGTGCCGGCACCCTGCTGCCCGCCGCAGCCGCACTGTCTTCACTGCCCGCCATGGCTGCCACGCGTTACGCTGCGCCCATGCAGATTCCCGCAACGACCGTGGCGCCGGACGTGCTGGCCCGCGATGAAGGCTATTGGGCCTCCGTGGCCAGTCACTTCGATATCACCGATGAAGTGAACCACCTGGAGAACGGCTACTGGGGTGCGATGGGCCGCGAGACGCTGGCCAGTTACCAGCGCCACACCGCCGAGGTGAATCGCGGCAACGCCTGGTATGGTCGCCGCGAGTTCCCGGCGCAGTACATGGCGGTGCAGCGGCAGGTGGCCGAGCTGCTGGGCGTGGGCGTTGATGAAATCGCACTGACCCGTGGTGCCACCGAGGCGATGCTGGCGCTGATCGGCGGCTACAACCGCCTGCAACCCGGCGACCAGGCGCTCTACGCCGACATCGACTACGACAGCATGATCGGGGCGATGCGCTGGTTGCAGCAGCGTCGCGGCGTGCAGGTCGAGCGTATCGCGCTGCCGGCGGTGCCGGACCACGCGCAGATCCTGCAGGCGTATGAGGACGCATTCGCGCGGTTGCCGCGTCTGAAGCTGGTGCTGCTGACCCAGGTCAGCCATCGTCATGGACTGGTGCTGCCGGTGGCCGAGATCGCCGAACGTGCGCGTGCACGTGGTATCGACGTGATCGTCGATGCGGCGCATGGGTTCGGCCAGATCGACTACGCGGTGCCGCAGCTCAAGGCTGATTTCGTCGGCATCAATCTGCACAAGTGGATCGGTGCGCCGGTCGGCGTCGGCGCGATGTACGTGCGCAAGGGCCGTGTGGCCGATCTTGACCCGTACATGGGGGAGACCGACGACGGCCGCGTGGGCAGCCGCGTGCATACCGGTACGGTCAACTTCGCCGCCTACCTGGCGCTGCCGGAAGCGATTTCCCTGCACCAGCGTATCGGTGTAGCCAACAAGCAGGCGCGCCTGCGTTACCTGCGCGAGCGCTGGACGCTGCCGGCGCGGCAGATCGCACATATCGAAGTGCTGTCCTCACCGGATCCGGCGTTGGCGAGTGCATTGGCCAGCTTCCGCCTGCGCGGGCGTACCAGCGTGGCCGACAACATCGCGCTGCAGAAGCGCCTGCTGGATGAGCATCGCGTGTTCACCACCCATCGCGACGGGTTGGAGTCCGGCGCGTGCGTGCGGGTGACACCGTCGGTGTTCACCCGGCCGGAGCAGATGGATGCGCTCGTGCAGGCGCTGGACGCGCTGGCCTGACCCTGCTTTGGTGGGTGCCAACCTTGGTTGGCACATTCCGCACGTGCCGGGGAATCTTCCGCCGGGCATGGCCCGGCGCTACCGATCCTCCTCCAGCCTGGTGGGTGCCGACCGTTGGTCGGCACATTCCATCCACGCATGGCGTGCACGGGCATTGCCAACCAAGGTTGGCATCTACCGAAGCGGGTCCCGTAGAACCACGCCATGCGTGGATGCTCTCCACCTACCGCTCGATGGCCGGCAACGCATCCGACAGCAACAACCGGTCGATCCTCCGCAGCGCACTTTCCAGCTGCCGTCGATCCGCCGCCAGTCCCAGCGACAGCCGCACGCCACTCTGATGCAATACCCCCGGCGGGCAGAATGCCGATGACGGCGCGATCGCCAGCCCCTGCAGCTGTGCGGTACGCACCAGGGTGGCATCGGTCCACGGTGCCGGTATCCGGCACCAGGCATGCAGGCCTTCAGCGCGCTGCAGCAGCGAAGGCGCAAGCAGATATCGCGCCAGTCGCACGCGTTCGCGCGCCTCGGTGCGCACCTGCGCCAGCAGTGACTGTGCCGAACCATCCAGCAGCAGCTGGCTGGCCAACGCCGATACCAGCGGATGGCCCATCAACCGCGTTGCTCGCAGTGCGGCCGTCATCGCCTCGGCATGCGCCGCGCTCGGGCAACGCACGAAGGCGGTGCGCAGGCCGGGGCTGATCACCTTCGACAGCGTCGCCACGTAGAACACCTGACGCGGTGCAAGGGTTGCCAGCGGTGTCGGCGCATCTTCGGCGAGATGCCAATAAGGATCGTCTTCGATCGCCAGCAGGCCTTCGCTTTCCAGCACACGCGCCAGCGCTTCGCGCCGATGCAGCGGCAGGGTCAGTGCGGTCGGGTTCTGGCAGGTGGGATTGAGATAGACCAGGCGCGCACCGCTTTCGCGTGCCAACCGCGCCAGCGCCTCGGGGCACATGCCGTGCTCGTCGCTGTCCACCGGCAGCAAGCGCCGCCCCAGTGCGGCGGCCGCCTGCAGCAGGCCCGGATAGACCAGCGCATCGCACAGGATCGCGTCGTCGTCGCGTCCCTGGCTGACCAGGATCGACGCCAGCGCCACCTGTGCACCTTCGGTCAGCAGCAGGCAGGCATCGTCCACCTTTCCCAGCATCGGCTGCAGCCAGCGCGCCGCTGCGTGGCGGTCGGTCGGGTTGCCGCCACCCAGGTGATAGGTCATCAGGTTCGGTGCGTTGCTGCGTGCGAGTACGGCGGCCGCGCCACGCCGCAGCGTCTCGGCCAGCGCATCGGCGTCGGGCACTGGCGGTACGTTCATGCTCAGGTCCACCACCTGGTCGAAGCCAGCCTTGGGCGGTGCGATGAAACTGCCCTGCGGACCGCGCGCCTCGATCAGGCCGCGTTTGCGTGCTTCATCGAAGGCCCGCGTTACCGTGGTCAGGTCGATACCGAGCTGCTGCGCCAACGCGCGCTGCGAGGGCAGGCGCTGTCCCGGTGCGAGACCACCGCGGCGCACCGTGCGTTCCAGCGAATTGACGATGCGTAGGTAGATCGGCCCGTTGTGCGCGAGCACGTCCTGCACCCATTCGCGGGCTGCGACATCCGGTCGCGGCATGTACGGAGCATGTCGGGGCGTATCGTTGCTTCCAACGGCGGGAGCCTGTCCATAACCATCGGTCGGTTCGGACAGGTGACCGCCGTTGTTGTTTGCGGCGGCCACACCGGCCAGCGTCAGTGATGTCATTGCGCGTCCTCAGCGCTTGGCCTGCCAGGGGCAGTAGCAGCCCACGGCAAGCAGTCCTTTCGGGCGCACGGTCTCGCCGCGTACCAGTCTGTCCAGCAGTGGTTCGACGAAGCTGTTGGCCGAATTGCAGACCATGCCGATGCTGTACGGGCCGGCGTACGCCAGGTGGCCGTGCCGGTCCCAGATGGCCACGGCGGGGCTGGCCGGGATGTGTTCGATGCCATCAATGGTCGGCAGGTTGATCACCTTGTTGCGCAGCGGCTCGGGCAGCTCGCCCTGCGTACCCGGGCGGCGGATCGCATAGAAGTCGATGCCGGCGCGGCGGTACATGCTGATCAGGTAGCTCAGGTGCGCACCGGTCTCGCGATTGCACACGCCGCAGGCCGGGTCCCAGAAATGCACCACGCGGATGCGGCCGGTATCACCGGCCAGGTCGGCCGGCAGGCGCAGCTGCGAATCGTCGAAGACGATGGCCTGTTCGGTGAAGGTGGACTGCGCGCTGTAGCCGAAGTACTGCCACAGCGCAGCCGCGACGCCGGCCATGAACAGGCAGGCGAGGGCGATCATCGTCGGCAGCAGCCAGCGGCGACGCGGCGCGGCTGCGCCCATCAGGAATCTTCCCGGCCGAACTTGTGCACGTACTGCTTGCGCATCTCGCGGCAGGAATCGGCCTGAGCGCGGCGCTGGATCTCGCTACGCGACGGATCCTCGCTGCGCTGCACGCATTGCTCGATGGCGTGGCGTTCGGCGGCCTGTACGTCCACGGTCTGTGGCTGCAGGCAGACCCAGGCCAGCGCGGCCAGCATCAGCACCACAAAGCCACCGCACCCGGCCATCACCAGGTGGAACTTCAGTTTCTCGGCGCGCATCGATGCACGTCCCTTCATCCATACATTGCATACAAAATATCATCTTGTATGGATAAAGCGCCATGCGCCCCGTTCAGACGATGGCGTTGTGGCGTGCCTCGGGGGCCTCGGACAGGATCTCGTTCAGCTTGGCCAGCGCCCCGGCCAGCGCGCCCTGGTCGACCGCGCCGCCCAACGACAGGCGGATCGCATTGCCCGGTGGCGGTTCTTCCACGCTGAAGGCATCGGAGCTGGCAATGCCCAGCCCCTGCTCCTGTGCGGCCTGGATCAACCGGTACTGGTCGAGCCGCGGCGGCAGCGGCAGCCACACATGCAGGCCGGCCGGATGCGCCTGGGCGCGGGCCGGCAGGTAACGGGCGGCAATGGCCTGGCGCTCGCGCAGTTCCTGCTGGAAGCGCTGCACCATGTCCTGGGCCTGGCCGCTGCGGATCCACTGCGAGGCCACCGCTACCATCGACTGGGTCGGCATCAGTGCGATCGCGCGCAGCGCATCCAGCACCGGTTCCATCGGCTCGCCGGCCGGCACCACCAGGTAGGCGGTGCGCAGGCCCGGGGCCAGGCACTTGGACAGGGTGGAGATGTAATAGACCGGGCAGCCGGCATCGCGGTGCGCGGCCAGCGGCGGCGCGGCGTCTCCGGCCAGCAACCAGTAGGGATCGTCTTCGATCACGGTCAGATCGTGGCGCTTCGCGACCGCCAGCAGGGCCTGCCTGCGTTGTGCCGACATCGTCGCCGTGGTCGGGTTCTGGATGGTCGGCACCAGGTACAGCAGGCGCGGGCGGCGTAGCTGGCAGGCCTCCTCCAGTGCGTCGGGGAGCATGCCTGCGGCGTCCATCGCCACTGGCACCACGCCCCGCTGCAGCACGCGCGCGGCGGCCAGCAGGCCCGGGTAGGTCAGCTGCTCGGCGGCAATCAGCTCGCCCGGCTGGGTGCGGGCCAGGATCAGCGCGCACAGTGCGGTCTGCGCACCGGGGCAGATCACCACCTGGTCGGCACCGACCGTCCCCAGCATCGGTGACAGCCACTGCACAGCGGCGGCGCGGTCCTCGCGGGTGCCGGCGCCGACGTGGTAGCTCATCAGTTCGCCCTGGCCCAGCTGCTGGCCCACGTGCTGGAAACCGGCCTCCATGCCCTGTGCGAACGGCGCGCTGCCCAGCAGCGGCGGGATGTTCATGCTCAGGTCGACCGAGGTGCTGCGGTTGCCGGCCGACAGCGCGATGAAGGTACCGCCAGCGCCTTGGGCGTCGAGCAGGCCGGCCTGGCGCAGCTCGGCGAAGGCACGGGTGACCGTGGTCAGGTCCACGCCCACCTGCTGGGCCAGGTCGCGCTGCGGCGGCAGGCGGTCGCCCGGGCGCAGCACGCCGTCATCCACCGCCTCGCGCACCTGCTGGGCAATCTGCAGGTACAGCGGGCCGGCGCCCTCGCGGAAGGGGCGAACCCAGGTGCGATTGGGGTGTTTCAGGCGGCGGCCGGCGGCAGGTGGCGTCATCGGTCAGTTTTTTCCATACGTGCAGCTGCACAAGTCCATACAATGATGTATCTTGTATGGGCTTGATTGGAGTGGTTCGCCTGCTTGTAGGCGACCTCGTACCCACAGTGTAGCCGCTCCACGCCCGGGCGCTGCGCGCAGGCGAGCCGGTCAAGCGCGCTTCTTCAACAGGGTTGACCTCCAATGAATATCTGCTGGAACCGCATCCGCCTGGCGCTGGTCGCCCTGGCCTGCGTCGGCCTGTCGGGCTGTGACTGGGTGCTGCTGGATTCGAAGGGCATGGTCGGGCTCGCCCAGCGCGACCTGATCCTGATCTGCATCGGCCTGATGCTGATCGTGGTGATACCGGCCATCGTGCTGACCTTCGTGTTCGCCTGGCGCTACCGCGCCGGCAATACCAAAGCCAAATACATGCCTGACTGGTCGCACTCCACCAAAGTGGAGATCGTGGTCTGGGGCGTGCCGCTGATCATCATCGCGGTGCTGGCGGTGATCGTGTGGAAGTCCACCCACGAGCTGGACCCCTACAAGCCGCTGGACGTGGCCGGTGAGCCGCTGCACGTGGACGTGATCGCCACCGACTGGAAGTGGGTGTTCGTGTATCCGGACCTCGGCATCGCCACGGTCAACCAGCTCAACTTCCCGGTCGACCGCCCGCTGGCGTTCAACATCACCTCCAACTCGACGATGAATACCTTCTTCATCCCGCAGCTGGGTGGGCAGATCTACGCGATGGCCGGCATGCGCACGCAGCTGCACCTGATCGCCAACGAGCCCGGCCAGTTCCGTGGCATGTCCGGCAACTACAGCGGGCATGGCTTCTCGAACATGAAGTTCATCGCCACCGCCAGCAGCAACGAAGAGTTCGAGCGCTGGGTGACCGAGGTGCGCAGCGCGCCCGACGCCCTCAGCTTCACGCAGTTCAAGGCGCTGGCCGCACCGTCGAAGAACGCACCGGTGCAGCACTTCTCCAGTGTTGAACCGCTGCTGTTCAAGAAGGTCATCGACCAGTTCATCGGCGTTGGTGAGAACACCGCTGCTGCGACCCCGGCGGGCGCTGCCGGCGGTGCCCAGGTTTCCCAGGAGTAACGAACATGTTGGGTAAATTGACGTGGGAGGCCGTGCCGCTGCACGAGCCGATCGTCGTGGTCACATTGGCGGCCATGGTGCTGGGTGGCCTCGCGCTGCTCGGCGCGGTGACGTACTTCAAGCTGTGGGGCCCGCTGTGGCGTGACTGGTTCACCACCGTGGACCACAAGAAGATCGGCATCATGTACGTGGTGGTAGCGCTGGTCATGCTGGTGCGCGGCTTTGCCGATGCGCTGATGATGCGCGCGCAGCTGGCCGCGGCTGGCCCGGGCAGTGACGGCTTCCTGCCACCTGAGCACTACGACCAGATCTTCACCGCGCACGGCGTGATCATGATCTTCTTCGTGGCCACCCCGTTCGTGGTCGGCCTGATGAACATCATCGTGCCGCTGCAGATCGGCGCGCGCGACATGGCGTTCCCGTTCCTCAACGCCTTCAGCTTCTGGATCTTCGTGGTCGGCGCCGCGTTGATGATGATCTCGCTGGGCGTTGGCGAATTCGCCATGACCGGCTGGGTGGCCTATCCGCCGCTGTCGGGCATCGAGTTCAGTCCAGGCGTGGGCGTGGACTACTACATCTGGGCATTGCAGGCTTCGGGCATCGGCACCTTGCTGACCGGCGTCAACCTGTTCATCACCATCCTGCGCATGCGTGCGCCGGGTATGACCCTGATGAAGATGCCGGTGTTCACCTGGACCGTGCTGGTCACCAGCGTGATCATCATCGCCGCCTTCCCGATCCTGACCGTGGCGCTGGGTGCGCTCACCCTGGACCGCTACCTGGACTTCAACTTCTACACCAACACGTTGGGTGGCAACCCGATGATGTACGTGAACCTGGTGTGGGCCTGGGGCCATCCGGAGGTGTACATCCTGGTGCTGCCGGCGTTCGGCATCTTCTCTGAAGTGACCGCCACGTTCGCGCGCAAGAAGCTGTTCGGCTACAAGTCGATGGTGGGCGCCACCCTGGCGATCGGCATCCTGTCGTTCATCGTCTGGCTGCACCACTTCTTCACCATGGGCTCCGGTGCCAGCGTCAATGCATTCTTCGGCATCATGACGATGATCATCGCCATTCCCACCGGCGTGAAGATCTTCACCTGGCTGTTCACCATGTATGGCGGCCGCGTCGAGTTCAGCGTGCCGATGCTGTGGACCATCGCCTTCCTGGTCACCTTCACCATCGGCGGCATGACCGGTGTGCTGCTGGCCATCCCGGGTGCGGACTTCCTGCTGCACAACAGCCTGTTCCTGGTCGCGCACTTCCACAACACCATCATCGGCGGCGCGCTGTTCGGCTATCTGGCCGGCTTCGCCTACTGGTTCCCGAAGGTGTTCGGCTTCACCCTCAACGAGCGCCTGGGCAAGTGGTCGTTCGCCTGCTGGGTGATCGGCTTCTACCTAGCCTTCATGCCGCTGTACATGCTGGGCTTCATGGGCATGACCCGCCGCATGAACCAGTACGACAACCCGGCGTGGACGCCGTACCTGATCGCCGCCTTCATCGGTGCGCTGTTCGTGTTCGCCGGCATCATCCTGATGCTGGTGCAGATCTACGTGAGCGTGCGCGATCGCAAGCGCAACCTGGACCTGACCGGCGACCCGTGGAATGCACGCACGCTGGAATGGGCCACGCCGTCGCCGCCGCCGTTCTACAACTTCGCCGTCGTGCCCAAGGCCGATGAGCTGGATGCCTTCCACGAAGCGAAGAAGCGTGGTCTGCCGCCGCCGGCGAAGAAGTACGCGCCAATCCACATGCCGAAGAACACCGGCGTGCCGCTGATCCTCAACATCTGGATCCTGGTGCTGTGCTTCGCCCTGGTCTGGCACATCTGGTGGATGGCCGCAGCCAGCTTCATCGCGATGATCGTGACCCTGATCGTGCGGTCCTATGACGAGGACGTGGACTACTACGTCAGTTCCGAAGAGGTGGCGCGCACCGAAGCGGCCAACCTTGCCAAGCTGAAGGAGGTACGCGCATGAACCTGTTGACCCGCCCCGAGCTGGCCAGCGACACGCAGGCGCACGAGGATCACCACGAACACGACCATGGCCACGAACAGGGCGGCATGAAGGTGTTCGGCATGTGGGTCTACCTCATGTCCGACCTGGTGCTGTTCGGTTCGCTGTTCGCCTCGTACGCGGTGCTCAGCACCGCCTACGCCGGCGGCCCCACCGGCAAGGACCTGTTCTCGCTGCCGTTCGTGATGGCCGAGACCTTCCTGCTGCTGGTTTCCAGCATCACCTACGGCCAGGCCGTGCTGGCGATGCATCGTCACGACACCTCGGCAGTGCTGCGCTGGCTGGGCGTGACCTTCGTGCTCGGTGCCTCGTTCATCGGCATGGAGATCTACGAGTTCTCGCACCTGATCCACGAAGGCGCGGGCCCCAGCACCAGTGCCTACCTGTCGGCGTTCTTCGCGCTGGTCGCCACCCACGGCCTGCACGTGGCCAGCGGCCTGATCTGGATGGCGGTGGTCATGCACCAGGTCTACAGCCGCGGCCTGACCCCGACCAACATCACCCGCGTGTCGTGCCTGAGCCTGTTCTGGCACTTCCTGGACCTGGTGTGGATCTGCGTCTTCACCTTCGTCTACCTGATCGGAGCCTTCTGACATGGCCCACGTCGAAACCTCGCGCGCCGGCAATGCGCACGGCTCCACCAAGTCCTACCTGATCGGCTTCGTGCTGTGCGCGCTGCTGACCGTGGTGCCGTTCGCGCTGGTGATGAACCCGGTGCTGTCGCGGCCGCTCACGCTGTTCCTGCTGGTCGGCTTCGCGGTGGCGCAGATCCTGGTACAGCTGGTCTATTTCCTGCACATGGACCGCAAGTCCGAAGGTGGCTGGAACCTGGCCAGCTTCGTGTTCACCCTGGTGATCCTGTTCATCGTCGTCGCACTGTCGGTCTGGATCATCTGGAGCATGCACTACCACATGATGATCAACTGACCGTGGCCGGGGTGATCGGCATGGACCGCGCGATCACCCCGGCACCTCCGTCCTCTTTCCCCCACGGGCAGGCCTGACCGAGACCCCGCCCGCGTCTGCGTTGGTGGTACCCGTGAAGCGCTCTGCTGCTGTTGCCCGTTCGTTGTTCTCTCCCCGTTTCCGCCTGCCGCTGCTGGCAGGCCTGGCCATCGGCCTGCTGGCCGGCTGCAGTGCGCAGTCGCGCATGGACTTCTATTCCAAGGACATCGCCTGCGAAGAGCTCGGCCAGCAGTGGTCGATGCCCGACAGCCACGGCACCGTGCGTGGGCCGAAGGACCTGCAGGGGCAGGTGACCTATCTGTTCTTTGGCTTCACCAGCTGCCCGGACGTGTGCCCGACCACCATGGTCGAGCTCAGCCAGGTCAAGCACCTGATGGGCAAGGATGCCGACCAGCTGCAGGTAGTGTTCGTCAGTGTCGATCCCGCACGCGACACGCCCGAAGTCGCCCGCACCTACGTGGAAGCCTTCGACCCCAAGGCGATCGCACTGGTCGGCAACGAAGCACAGCTGGCCGCGATGGCCAGCGACTTCAAGGCGTTCTACGAAAAGGAACCCGGCCCGGTGCCGGACACCTACACCATGAGCCACATCGCCGGCGGCTACGTGTTTGATCGCCAAGGCCGCCTGCGCCTGTTCGCGCCCTATGGCATGCCGGTGGACAAGCTGTTCTCGGACGTGCAGCGCCTGCTGCTCGAGCCTGGCCATCCGGCCGCCGGCAACGGCCCGCTGGCCAGCTGCCACCTCAAGCAAAGCGACACGCTCGCTGCCGGGTAATCCTGGGCCATGCCCGGCTGATGCCGCCTGTTCGTCGCGCCCGCTGCCCCGGTAGGTGTCGACCTTGGTCGACACGCGGTGAATGAATCTGGTGGGTGCCGACCGTTGGTCGGCACACCCCCCACACCAATCCCCCGACCGGCCAGGAGAGCCAACCGGCCGGGGGCACCACTCAACGCCTTACTTGGTTTCTTCCCACTGCACCACGTCCGGCTCGGCTGCCTTGATGCCGGCGGTCGACAGCAGCTTGGTGGTCGCATCCAGCGCCGCGTTCACCGACGGGTACTCCACAATCGCGCGGCCCGAGGCCTTGGATACCTTCACCACGGTGCCGCCGGTGGCGGTGGCCGCACGCTGCGCCGAAGCCGCATCGGTGAAGAACACCTTGACCCGCGAGGTCGCCACGACCGGTGCGCCATCGTTGGAGACAGCGGCCGCAAACTTGCTGGCACCGGCATCCGCACGTGCGGCCACACCGGTAGACGCATCCGTGGACCGCTTGCTGCGGGTGCCGACGGCCGCCGCGCTGGCATCAGCCCCGGTGGTGATCCGGAACTGACCGCCGCTGGCCTGCTGCACGGTTGCCGACGGCGCCAGCTGGAAGCGCGAGCCGCCCACATTGAACGAACGGCCAGTGGCCTCCGCCTTCAACTGCTGCGTGTCTACGGTCGACAAGGTCTTCGCCGGAGGTGTCTGGCCCGAACTCTGTGCCCAGGCGGTGGTGGTCATCGCCGCGAGGGCGAGGGTGCTCAACAGAATGGTCGTCTTCATCATCAGTGCCCCAGAACGCGGATCTTGAAGAATTCGAGGTTGCCACGCGATGCAGCGTTCGCGGCCTGCCCCAGGTCGGTGACTTCCAGCGTCCAGGTGCCCGTGGCGTTCTCATCCAGGAAGGCATTGCTGGACAGCAGGTCCCAGTTGGTGAAGTTGCGCTGGACACCATTGAGGCCAGAGCCGATCGCGGTGAATGCCGGTTGCACCACGCTGCGGGTGCCACTGGGCGAGATCAGCACGAACTGCAGCTGGCGGGTGTTGCTGTGGTTGACGCGGAAGCCGAGCTGCACGCTCTCGATGTTGCGTGCACCGTTGGCGAGCTGGAAGGTCAGGCGCGCCGCGGCCGCCGAGGTATTGCCGATGGCCACAGTGCGCGTCGTGTTGCGCCAGCCACTATCCACCAGTGCACCCAGCGGCTGGAAGTCCTCTGCGACCTGTACCGCGCGTGCCGCGTTGACCACACCGAAACCGTACCAGTTGCTGTAGGCACGGCCGGCGGCATTCACCGTCCAGCCCGGCACCAGCACGCGGCCGTCGGAGTGGGTCACCGCTGCCCGGTTCGGATCGGTGCGGGTGGCGGTGGTGGCCAGGATGTACTTCACATCGCGGTAGGACAGGTTCGGGTTGGTCTCCAGCAGCAGTGCCGCCACGCCCGACACCATCGGCGTGGCCGCCGAGGTGCCGTTCATCTTGCCGGTGTAGTTGCAGGTGCTGTCGATGGCAGACTGGTCGCCGTCCAAGGTGTTGCGCAGGCTCGTGTTCTTGTTGCTGCCCTGCGCGCAGCCGGTGACATCGGTGGTGAGGATGGCCGGATCGTAGCGGATCGCCAGCTGCCCCGGCACGACCTGCCGCTGCCAACCATTCTCACCGCCGAAGCCGGACACCCACAGCGCCGAGCCGGTGGACGAGTAGGACGAGCGCACGCCATCGGCGCGCACGGCGGCAACGGTGATCACGTTGAACAGGTTGTTACGCGGGTCGCGGCCGGCCGGAATGCAACCCGTGTTGCGGTTCTTGGTGTCTGCCGAGCAGATGTCGGTGCCATCCGAGCGTGCGCCGTTGTTGTGATTGTTGCCGGCGGCCTTCACGTAGATGCCACCGCGCCCGCCACGGGTGCCGGACATGGCCTGCTCATAGGCGGCGATGTCGTTCTGGCTATAGGCCAGCGGCAGGTTGGGGTTGCCCGGGCTGGAGCCCCAGCTGTTGTTGAAGACCCCCACGTCGGCCACTTCGGCGCCATCCCACCACGAGTACTCGATGTTGGAGTTCGAATTGCCCTGGGCATTGGAGGCCAGGAAATTGAAGCCCTTCAGGGTGGCCGCCGAGGCGACGCCGCGCACGCCCAGGTTGTTGGCACCTACTGCACCGGCGATGCCGCCGACCATGGTGCCGTGATTGTCGCGGTCCGGATTGGACGGTGAAGGGTTGTTGCTCTGGTTGGCGAAGTTCTTGCCGGCGACCGCCGCAACGTTGGCGGCCAGGTCCGGGTGTGCGATCTGCAGGCCGTCATCGACGATGGCGATGGTGACGCCCTGGCCACGGATGCCATTGCGGAACAGGCCATCCACGTTCAGATCGTTGCCAGCCACCGGCAGGGTATCGCCCAGTACGGCCTGTCCGGTGTTGAGCAGATGCCACTGACGCCCGGCCAGCGGATCGGCCTGCTGGGCCTGGGCGGTGACGGCCAGGCTGCCCAGCACCAGGGCAGTGGCAAGGGCCAGGCGCGCGGAGCGCGGTGGCGCGGAGCGTTGCGTGTGTCGCTTCATACACGAATCCTTCTGTTGTGAATCGGCATGGCAGGACGGCGGGGCGGAACTGCCCCATCGCAACGAGCCAAACGCGACACAACGAACAACCCCCTACCTCTTCACACTCCCAATCTGCAGATGTGCCGATTGCGTCACAAACGCTTATGCCGTGGGGTAATGACGACTGCAGCGGCCCGCATCTGGTAGGTGCCCACCTTGGTTGGCACGCGTATCGACACATGGCGTGGATCTACCCGGCATCATCGCGCCCCCTCACATCCGGCTGTGCTACTACAGCCCGTGCACTCTTCCGCATCGGAGCACGATGATGGTCAACCCTCTGGCCCAGGCCCATCGCGGCCTCGGCACCACGCTGTTCAGCCTGTTGAACCCGATACCCTTCGGCTTCTTCGTCGGCGCGCTGATCTTCGACGCGATCTACCTCAACAGCGCCGAGGTGATGTGGGGCAAGGCCGCCGCCTGGCTGATCACCTTCGGCCTGCTGATCGCCATCATTCCGCGCCTGATCAACCTGTTCGCGGTCTGGCGCCGCAACGGCACCGCCACCCGCATCGACCGCATCGACTTCTTCCTCAACCTGGTCGCGGTCGTGCTGGCCATCTGGAACGCCTTCGTGCACAGCCGCGATGCCTATGCCGTCGCGGTGCCGGGCACGATCCTGTCGGCGCTGACCGTGGCCCTGATCGCACTGGGCCTGATCCTGCTGTCACTGCAGCCGCCGGTGCTGCAGGGAGGTCGTCATGGCTAAGCACATCCTGCCTACCGTGGGCGCCCTGGCGCTGGCCGTGATGCTGTCGGCCTGTGCCGGCAAGGCCGAATACCACCCCACCGACCAATCCGGTGCGAAGCCGCCTCTGCCGGCACCGAAGAACTTCCTGATGCCGCCGATGCAGGTGCCGCGCGGCGTGGGTTGGGCCGAGGGCCAGTCACCCACGGTGGCCGAAGGCCTGAAGATCGAACGCATCGCCGCCAACCTGCAGCATCCGCGGCGATTGTTGACTCTGCCCAACGGCGATGTGCTGGTGGTGGAGGGCAATGGCCCCGGCGAAGAACCGGTCACCACGCCCAAGCAGTGGATCGCCGGCAAGGTGAAGGCACGCTCGGGCAAGGCCGGCAAGGGCGGCAACCGGGTCACCCTGCTGCGCCGTGCGCCTGGCACTTCCACGTGGACCCAGCACGTGTACATCGAAGGCCTGCATTCGCCGTTCGGCATCCAGCTGATCGGTGACACGCTGTACGTGGCCAACACCGGCAATATCGTGCAGTACCACTACGTGCCGGGCGAGACCCGCATGTCCGACAAGGGCCGCGAGTTCACCGACCTGCCCAGCACCATCAACCACCACTGGACCAAGGAACTGCTGGCCAGCCGCGATGGCCGCAAGCTGTACGTGGGCGTGGGCTCCAACAGCAACATCACCGAGAATGGCCTGGCCGTTGAATACCGCCGCGCAGTGGTGCTGGAAGTGGACGTGGCCACCCGTGGCAGCCGCATCTTTGCGTCGGGCATCCGCAACCCGACCGGACTGGACTGGGAGCCGAGCACCGGCACGCTGTGGGCCGTGGCGAACGAACGCGATGAAATCGGTGCGGATCTGGTGCCCGATTACCTCACCTCGGTGAAGGAAGATGGCTTCTACGGCTGGCCCTACAGCTACTACGGCCAGCACGTGGACGAGCGCGTGCAGCCGCAGCGGCCGGACCTGGTGGCGAAAGCCATCACGCCGGACTACGCCATCGGCTCGCACGTGGCACCGCTGGGCCTGCTGTTCTACACCGGCCAGGCACTGCCGGCGCAGTACCACGGCGGCGCCTTCATCGGCGAGCACGGCAGCTGGGATCGCTCACCATTGAGCGGCTACGAAGTGGTCTACGTACCGTTCAAGGACGGCAAGCCGACCGGGCGGCCGCAGACCGTCGTCAGCGGCTTCGCCTCCAAGGACGAGAAGACGCTGATGGGCGCGCCAGTGGGCATGGCCATGGATGCCGAGGGTGCATTGCTGGTCGCCGATGACGTGGGCGACGTGGTGTGGCGGGTGTCAGCCAAGTAGTTCTGTAGCGTCGAGCCACGCTCGGCTGCTTTGAACTGGCCTGTGTAGAGTCGAGCCATGCTCGACTGCTTTTGCCAGCAGCAGTCGAGCATGGCTCGACTCTACAGAAGGCCATAAGCAGCCGAGCCTGGGCCCGGCGCTACATTTCCGAAGGCGCAGCGCGGAATCCACTGAACACCGACTCGGCGGCAAACCCCACGCCACCCAGCAGCACGCCGAAATACACCACCGTAGCCACCACGAAGCCATAACCAGCCGCCACCGCCGCACCATCGCGCTGGATGAAGCCAATCGCAAACGACATCAGCGCCAGTGCCGGCAACGTGTTGCTGAACGGAATCGGCCCGGCCGGCGCCATCAGCAGCAGGGTCGCGAACACCAGCATCAGGTTGTTCAGGCGCATCATCTTCTTCGAGCGCACCATCACCGCCAGCCGCAGCGGCCGCGACAGGCGCTCCATGCGGTGCACCCACTTCAGCGCACGGCCCAGGTTGGCCTTCAGCTTGTCGGTGGCGATCTCGCGGCGCGCCAGTTTCTGCGGCACCCACAGCGGGCGGTTGCGCACGCGGCTCAGGCCGATCAGCAGGATCGAGGCACCAAACACCGTACTCAGCCCGGGAATCGACACCGGAATGATGAAGATGGCCGAGAGCAGGATCACGATCAGCAGCAGGCCCTCATCGCCCAGCGCGCTGAGCAGGGTGCCGATACTGACCTGCTCACCGGGCAATTCGTCGATCATCTGCTCGATCTGCTCGGCCAGGGGCGCGCTGTCATTGGTTTCGGGGGCACGGTAGGTCATGCGTCGCAAGGTTCTCCAGGGAAGGGCGGTCAGCGGGCCGTCCTGCGGTGGGGGACGCACAGGCTCCCGCAGTATCCCGGCCAACGTGGGCAAAGAGGTGAACCGGGCATGAGGGGTTAAACTGGCGTGCCCCGCACGAGTTGAACGCAATGGACATGGGCCGCAGGCAATCGACCATCGAACTGGTCGCCATCGACATGGATGGCACCCTGCTGGATCCCACCCACACGCTCACCGCGCGGGCCAAGCAGGCGATCGCGCAGGCGCGCGCGCTGGGCGTGCACATCGTGCTGACCAGTGGCCGCCCGGTTCCCGGCCTGGCACCGTTCCTGCACGAGCTGGGCATCACCGGCGACGACGACTACTGCATCGCCTGCAATGGCGGCCTGGTGCAGCGCATCGGCACACGCGAAACCGTGGTCGAGTATCCGCTCAGCTTCGACGACTTCCTGTTCTGCGAGCAGGTAGCCCGCGAAGTGGGCGTGCATTTCCAGGCGCTGGACAGCCAGCGCATGTATACGCCCAACCAGGACATCAGCTACTACACCGTGGCTGACTCGCATCTTTCGCGGATGCCACTGTCCTACCGCCGCGTGGCCGACATGGACCCGTCCATGTCGTTCATCAAGCTGATGATGATCGACGAGCCCGACGTGCTGGATGCCGCCATCGCGCGCCTGCCCAGCGAGCTGACCGAGCGCTTCGCGGTGCTGAAGAGTGCACCGTTCTTCCTGGAAGTGTTCGACCGCCGCGCCGGCAAGGGCCCAAGCCTGCAGAAGCTGGCCGAGCACCTCGGCATCGACCGCACCAACGTGATGGCCATCGGTGACCAGGAAAACGACCTGACCATGCTGCAGTTCGCCGGTACCAGCGTGGCGATGGGCAATGCCATCGACGCGGTGAAGGCGGTGGCGCGGTTCGAGACCACCAGCAATGCCGACGAAGGCGTGGCGCGCGCCATTGAGCGTTTCGTCCTGCAGTAACCGCGCGTTCCTACGCCCCGGTAGGTGCCAACCTTGGTTGGCACACGCACACCGTATGCGCCGACCAATGTCGGCCTCTACCATGTCCCATCCGCCCTGGTAGGTGCCAACCTTGGTTGGCACACGCACGCCGTATGCGCCGACCAAGGTCGGCCTCTACCGGGTCCCGTCCGCCCCGGTAGGTGCCAACCTTGGTTGGCACACGCGCACCGTATGTGCCGACCCAGGCTATACCCACGTATAACCCACCCATCCCCATCGCCATCGGCGCTGTACCACGGCGCAATGGCGGATGCGGCACTGCGATGCAAGAATTTCGCACGTCGAAATCACCCCACCGAATCCCGCAGCAGATGATCGTCCTCGTCTGCTGACCGGCGCGCACCGCGCCGTCACTCCTTCAACGCAATCGCATCGCCAGCCAGGGCGCCGACACCGGTGCTGCAACGTGCTGGGCGTGTGCCTGCGCCGCTCTCTCCCTGCACCTGGATCTGCCGATGAACACCCCACCCACGACGCGCCTCGCCTTGGCCATCATCACGGCCATCACCGCACCTGCGTACGCCGCCGAGATTCACGACGCAGCACATGACACCCCCACCACCTTGAACGCCCTGCAGGTCATCGCCACCCCGCGCGGTGCGGCCGTTGCGCCCACCCAGGTGGTCGGTCCAAACCGCTACATCATCAAGGCCGAAGACCTCGACGCGATGGTCACCGGCAACAACGGCCTGGCCATGCTCAAGCAGGTGCCGGGCGCCAGCTACACCGCCACCGACGGGCTGGGCCTGGATATCTCGGCCACCAGCCTGTTCGTGCGCGGCTTCCGTATGAATGAAATGGGCATCACCTTCGAAGGCGTGCCGCTGAACGACAACGGCTTCCTCTCGCTCACCGGCACCAGCGTGGTGAACGTGGGCGTGCCCGATGGCATCGGCGCGATCACGGTCAGCCCCGGCGGCGCACCCGTCAGCGTGTTCTCCAGCAGCGTCAACGGCGGCAGCCTGGAATACCGCCTGCGCGAGCTGCAGGACACGCCCAGCCTGCGCGTGAAACAGGGCGTGGGCAGCAACAACACGCTGGTCACCACCGTGTCCGGGCAGAGCGGCCAACTCGGTGAGCACGGTCCGAAGGTGCTGGTCGACCTGCAGCGCGTGTCCGCCGACAAGTACCAGGGCGAGGGCACCCAGAACTTCCTGCGCGGCGACCTGAAGCTGCAGCAGGATGTCGCCTGGGGTGACTTCACCGTGTTCCTGTCCGACAGCAAAGCCAAGGTCTGGGGCTACAACAACATCTCCTTCGACATGATCCGCAAGCTGGGCTGGAAGGCCGACATCTTCTATCCGGACTATGCGTGGGCCTGGTACGTCGCCTCGCCGGAGAACGCCGACAAATCCTGCGGCGCCTACACCTGCGGTGAGCTGTCCGAACTGATCCCGTACGACACTGGCCAGATCACCCGCGACCGCGTGTCCTCGATCAACCATCGCTTCCAGATCACCCCGGCGCTGAGCGGCAACGTGCAGCTGTACAACGCCAACAGCCACACCCAGGCTACGCTGACCGACCCGACCGTGCCGTCGCCAAACGGCGCACCGTTCTCCGAACAGGTGCAGACGCCGCGTGTGAATCGGCTGGGTGGCATGGTCAACCTGCAGTTCGAGACCGGCGCGCACACCTTCACCGCCGGTTTCTGGCAGGAGAAGAGCAAGGCCGCAGCCAAGACCGAGTGGTACCAGCAGCCGCTGCTTGGCGAGGGCCCGCCGCTGAAGGCCACCGGTCCGTTCGATGTGTACGGACCTGCGTTCAAGACCGACAACGCATCGAGCTGGGTGACCCGCTCGCGCCAGTTCTACCTGCAGGACGACATCGTGTTGAACGACACGCTGAAGCTGGGTGTCGGCTTCAAGGCCGTGGACTTCCGCACCAGCGGTGGCGGCCTGGGTGATGCCAAGGATCGCCCGGTGAACGGCACGCTGCGCGCGAAGAGCAACTTCCTGCCGCACGTCTCGCTGTTCTGGAGCCCGACCGAATCCACCGACGCCTTCATCGACTTGGCCAATACCATGAACGGCTATCGCGTGGCGCAGCGCGGCAACATCGGCTACACCGCCTCCGCGTGGACCATCACCGACCAGGAAGAGTTCGACCGCGTGGCCGGCACGCTGCGCCCGGAGAAGAACTGGAATCTGACCGTCGGCGCGTCGCATCGCTTCGACCGGCTGACGATCACCGGTGACGTGTTCTACAACGACATCCGCAACCGCCTGCTGTCGGCCGCCATCGGCACCCAGTTCGCGCAGATCAACACCGTGCGGTTGATGCCGAAGATGCACGTGATCGGCGCCGACCTCGGCATCACCGCCGACCTGACCGACCACCTGCAGTTCTACCAGGGCGTGGCCGTGGCCCGTTCGTACTACGACAGCGATTTCGTGGTGGGCGACACGGTGTACCCGATCAAGGGCAACGCCCAGCCGGGCTATCCGCAGATCTCGCTGGTCAGCGACCTGTCCGCGCATTTCGGCGACTGGCGCTTCGGTGCCACCAGCACCTCCTACCTGCGCCAGCCCTTCACCTACGAGAACGACATCCGCGTGCCGACCTTCTGGCAGGTCAACACCTATGCCGCCTACCGCTTTGGTGCGGACAGCACCGTGCCGGGCCTGGAGCTGCGGCTGGACGTGAGCAACCTGTTCAACCGCCACAACATCGGCACCGCCACCATCGCCGGCTCGTCGTTCTCGGGGGATTACCAGACCCTGCAGCGCAGCGCGCCCCGGCAGCTGATGTTCAGCACCTCGATGACCTTCTAAGTAGATCCACGCCATGCGTGGATGCACCTGGCGGTCCCCAGGCAGGTGCCCAGATCCGTCCACAAACCCGCCTTGCGCAATCAACAGGGATTTTCTGGCGGCGACGCAAGGTTCCCACAATGTTGCTGGTTCATGCTGTCGGCATGGCTCAGTACAACCCCCGATCACCGTTGTTCGGCATACGGAGTCATGGACGGCCCCGGCAGGCGCTGTCCGTGGCGCCTGT
This sequence comes from Stenotrophomonas sp. 63632_Sma, assembly GCF_056482875.1. Classification (NCBI taxonomy): domain Bacteria; kingdom Pseudomonadati; phylum Pseudomonadota; class Gammaproteobacteria; order Lysobacterales; family Lysobacteraceae; genus Stenotrophomonas; species Stenotrophomonas sp. 63632_Sma. The sequence goes on along the minus strand of NZ_CM151220.1, from coordinate 4,406,335 downwards.
GATCGACCTGCAGGCCGAGTACCAGTTCTGGCACGTGTACGAGCGCGTGGTCCGTCCGTTGCCCGGTGGGGGGCTGCGGCTGGCCTGGCTGGTGTGCCAGAAGGTGTACCGGGACCGGTGGCAGCACCCGCACGACAGCGACGAGGCGGCGTTGTCGCGGGTGTTGTTCGGCGGGAACATGACGGCTGACCGGGCGTCGGAGCTGGCGGAGCTGCACGCGCTGGTCAGCCGTCGGGTGGCGTTGCTGGCGAAGCGTGGGCGGGTGGATTCCGCAGCCTGATGCGTGGGGGCTGCTATCGGCGTGCCGAGCTGCCATGACCCGCTCTGGCACCATCGCACCATCCGTCGCCATGACCCGCTGTTGGTAGAGTCGACTGCTAGTCGACTGCACTTCGCGCGCGAGTCGACCAACGGTCGACTCAACCAACGACCACTCCGAACGGTGCTCCTAGGGCTTCCCCCGATCCAACTGCCGGTAACCGATCGCCTCAGCCAGATGCGCCGTCTGGATCGTTTCACAACCCGCCAGATCAGCAATCGTGCGCGCCACCCGCAGAATCCGGTGCATCGCTCGCGCAGAAAGTTGCAGACGCTCAATCGCCTGCTCCAACAGATCCTGATCAGCCTCGCTCAGTTTGGTACAGGCACGCAGCGCCGCCGGTGGCAGATGGGCATTGAGCGCGCCACGCGCCTGCTGCCGGGCATGGGCGGCTTCCACCCGTGCACGTACCGATGCACTGGGCTCACCCAGCGGCGTGCTCTCGCGCAGCTCCACCGCATCCATGCGCGTCACGCCGATATGCAGATCGATGCGGTCCAGCAACGGACCGGACACGCGTGCGCGATAGCGGTTGATCCGCTCATCGCTGCACAGGCAGCGATTGCTGCGGTCACCGGCCCAGCCACACGGGCAGGGGTTCATCGCTGCCACAAGCTGGAACCGCGCCGGATACTGCACGCTGCGCGCCGCGCGGGCGATGCGGATGTGGCCGGATTCCAGCGGCTCGCGCAGGGTTTCCAACGCGCTGCGGTTCCATTCCGGCAGCTCGTCCAGGAACAGCACGCCGTGATGGGCCAGCGAGATTTCACCGGGGCAGGGTGGGTTGCCGCCACCCACCAGCGCCGCCGCACTCGCACTATGATGCGGCGCTCGAAAGGGCCGCTGCCGCCATCGTCTTGGGTCCACCCCATCGCCACTCACCGATGCAATCGCGGCCAGCTGCAGCGCCTCAGTCTCTTCGGTATCCGGCAACAGACTGGGCAGGCGCGAGGCCAGCAGTGTCTTGCCGCAGCCAGGGCTGCCGATCAACAGCAGATGGTGTCCACCCGCGGCGGCCACTTCCAACGCGCGCCGTGCATGCGCCTGCCCGCGCACGTCGGCCAGATCGGGCAGCGGTAACGGCGTCGTGTCCACGCGCTCTACGGGCGGCAGCAGGCGTGGGTTCCCCAACCCAGCGCAGCATTCCAGCAGCGTGCGCGCCACTCGCACATCAGCGTGCTCGGCCAGAGCTGCTTCTGCCGCATTCCCGGGTGGTACCACCAGAATTCGCCCGGCTTCGGCTGCCGCAATCGCTGCTGGCAGCGCTCCAGCCACAGGCCGCAGTTCACCGGTCAGGCCAAGCTCGCCCAGGAATTCGTACTGCAGCAGTGACTGTGGATCGACCTGGCCGCTGGCCGCCAGAATGCCCAGCGCAATCGCCAGGTCGTAACGCCCACCTTCCTTGGGCAGGTCGGCGGGCGCGAGGTTCAAGGTGATGCGCCGCTGCGGGAAGTCGAAGCGCGCGCAGAGCAGGGCAGCACGCACGCGCTCGCGAGATTCGCGCACGCTGGTCTCGGCCAAGCCCACGATCTGCGTGACAGGCAGGCCGCCAGAGAGATGCACCTCCACCCGCACCAGTGGGGCATCGACCCCGGCGCGGGCACGGCTGTGGACTAGCGCCAGGCTCATGTGTGGTTTCCTGCAGACGGGCGCTTAATGGTGCGGCGGCGGTGCGTCGATCACCATCGGAGTACTCCGGCGGTGTATATAGGATTTGTCCGGCCAGCCACTACGTGTGGTTCAGTCGTCGGGACAACGTCAGATATGTCGTTCGGCAGACCTCATCAACTCAACAATGTTGTCGAGGAGGGAGATCGGAAGGTTGCGCGATGCCGTCAACATGTGGGCTTCCATCTGCAGGCGCATACCTTCAGGCTTCCCACCATCGGCGATGGTGTTCCCCGTAATCAGCCAAGATACGCTCACGCACGTGACCCTGCTCAACGCATGCAGATGGTCGATAGACGGCACGAAGCCTAGTTCGCGTTCCCAGTGGCCCACCGTCGCCCGGTTTACGTTCAGGGCTTTGGCGAGATCGGTTTGAGATAGCCCGTTGCTGATACGCGCAACGCGGATCCGGGCGGACAGTGAATCAGTGCGGAACTCCATGAATACTCCCCTTCCTATGCTCCCTTGCACAGGGCGTGCGGGGAAGTGTGTGAGCGCCAATACAGATCGTCAATTCTGTAGCAGTTCTACATATGTCGGTTCTCGCACGAATATCTTCTTGAATGCGCTGAGGACGCTGCTTCTGACACGTGGCGATACGGGATGAACGCCGCGTCCTCCCTATCTTTGGCCAAGACGTTAGCGACAGTGACGTCCTTTCGGGGCCAGCACGCAAGCGCAAATTCAAGCACTCGATTGGTGATGGTTGCCCTCTGCACGTAGTGAAAGCTGGGGCGCAACCGCCCGCGCGCGGCGGAAGCTGTGCGCGGCACAGCAGCGAGGTTGCAGCTGGATGCCGGCGGGCCGTTGAATCAAGTTGAGCCACAACGCTGATCACGTTCGCAGCTCAGAAGATCAAATGCCCACCATTACATGGAGTAAAGAAAAATGACCCAACGCACTGCTGTAAAGACTCTCTCGTCCCTCACGCTGATCATTGCGGGTGTCGCGGCAGCAGGTTCGGCTTCTGCTGCTGCATCGAACGGAGATTTCGCCAATGACATTGCGGCATCGACGTCCATCCAGGCGGATATGCAGTCTCTGAGCATCAGTGAGTTCAGAGACGAAAAATCCGCGCTTCTCGCAGATGGGCACCATCACTCCGATTCATTCGGATCCCATCACCATCATGACACGGCGAGCAAGCAGATGGCATTTGCTTCGCGCATTGCCGCGGATTCCCGATTCGACGTCTGAAGAGAGAGGGGCGGGGATCTCTCCACCCCTTGCACGTGAATCACTGTCATGCAGCGCCTATGGAGGCCGGAGGTGGCTTCTTGTCTTCGGCCTCAAAGTGGATTTGAAGGGTGGATAAGAGCGGCCAGGAGCAAGTGGCGAGGACGGCGATCACCACATGGAGTAGGAGAATGAGTTCGATGGCCCAGGCCCAACCGCCAGATGTAAAGAACCCGATCTGCCTGATGGAAATCGCAGATGCAACAGAAAGCATGGAGTCGGTCGTCGAGGGCATCCTCTGGTCAAGACTCCGCAGGATGAGAGCGCGACTTCAGGAAGTGCTTGCCGACCAGCAGTACGGGGCCATGGCTCGTGTCATGCACCAGATGTACCAGTCAATCGGTGCCGATCACCAAGCCCGCGTACTGCTCAGTTCCGAGTTCTGTGAGCAGTATCTGTGCCTGGAGTCCGCACGGAAGGGTAGGCTGGAGGCGGGAGCCGACGAGCAGGAGAGGGCGGAGGAACAGGCCCGCGCGCTTGGCGCGCTGCACGACATCATCGCTCGGGAGAAGTCGATCGCCGAACTGGCACAGGGACGGACAGGCAGGTACCTGAGGGAGGCGCGGCAGTGGCAGCTCTACAGTCCGGTTGGAGACTGCGTTGCGGAGAAGGATGCCACGGGCGTGTGGACCCTTCGGCAGTTGCCGAAGCTGGGTGACTGTATCGCGTTGGATCTTGAGAGCCCACCGGCGCGGCATCATGAGCCACGCTCTGGAGTGCTGAGCCAACCGTGCCTGCCGCTGACCGATGCGGAGCGCGAGCATGTCTCGCGAAAGCTGTCAGACGCACTGGCGGCGATCGATAGTGCAGAACCCATGTACGGCCTTCTCATCCGCAACTTCGTCCGGCGGATCACCGTACGCAAGTCGGCAGACGTCACCTCCGATGAAGCCGGCCGCTACGGCTCGGAGCATGTGCCGAGGCAGCCGGGTTCCATTCGACTGCTGAACACGCATAACCCTGAACTTCTGGTTGAGGCATGCATGGAGAGCATCATGCATGAAAGCACCCACAACTATCTGGCCGCATGGGAGCTGGCCAACGGATTCTTCGTTGCCAATGACTACCAGCATCGTGTCGTATCTCCCTGGTCCGGGAATCCCATTCCCAACTCCTCCTACATCCACGCTGTCTTCGTCTACTACGTGTGCCACCGCTTGCTGAAACGTCATCTTGAAGTCTCGCCGGACCTGGGTGAAACCGCCAAGCGCCACGTCCAACGTAGGCTGGCCGTCTGCGCTGCCGGCTTCCTGATCGAGCAGGATCTCAGTGGTCGGTTGATGACCAAGGACGCCATCAATAGTGAGGTTGGGCAGATGATCGATCGAATGCAGGCCGAAATGAAGCGGCAGTATCGCTATGGGGAGTGGCAGCAATGAGCAGAACGGTCGTCATCCATGCGGATCACCTTGACCCGGTCGCCCTGCGGGCCGTGGCTACAGGTGTCCCTGCCATGCACATCGATGAACTGATCCCGGTAATGGAGGGCCAGCCCTGGCCCGAAGTACTTCGCTTGAGCCCAGGTGCGCATCTCGAGCGTCTTTTCCGCGGAGCCAATGTGGTGAATCGGGTCTTCTCACTGGCAGGAACGCAGATCGAACAGTTTTTGGCCGAGCGCGGAGTGGACGCCCGCTGGTTCCATATCCGCCTGCAGCCGCTTCTGGCGCTGGGGGTGAGCCTCTGTCACGACACGGGCACGCGCGGTGTGTCCCGGTGCCTGGCTCCATTGAACGTGCAGTGGTTTGAACTCGAACGCGCTCTTCCCGGCGCGAACACGCCTGACTTCGCCTACAGTTTTGGCTACGAAGAACCAGACCTGTCCCGCATCGAAGACCCCATGCAGAAGTCGGTATGGTCACTTTTTGACTGGCGGCAGGAACGGCAGCTTGATGATGAAGAGCGCCGCAGACACCAGTTCCACGTTTCCAGGCCGAAGGGCGTCCCCGTGGTTGCGTGGTTCCTTGGGCGGGACTACAACGGAATCCACTTTCCCCGTGAAAGCGTTGAGGTCGATGGTGGTGTGTGCGAGCAACTAACGCGAGCGGCCGCACACGCCTTCCGATCCGAAGCGGGAGAGATGCTCCTGTACGTGACGGATGAGGCGGTAACCTTCCATGCATTCTCGCCTTACCTTCGTTCCGTCGCGGCCGATGCGGCTGTGCAGGATGCGTTGGATGCGTGGTTGCTTGCCGGCAACGCCGGAGGTGTGAATGCTGCTTGAAAAGCTGAGCTCGCTGCGCGAGTCCATGGGCTGGGTTTACGGAAGCGAGGATCTGTGCGTACTGCTGTACAGCTTGGTCAAGCGGATGCGCCCACGCATCGTGGTTGAACTGGGCACCGGGTTTGGCGTCACTGCGGCCTGGATGGCCGGTGCGCTGCGGGAGAACGGTGGCGGTGTCATTCACACCTACGACAATGGCTCGCACTTCTCCAGCGAGCCAGGCATCAGGTTTGTGGAGGGCCTGCAGGGGCCGTTTGCCGATCTGCTGCGGGAAAAGGCGCAGGACTATCCCGCTTTCCTGAAGCACGTATTCCAGTGGGCCGGGGTCGAGAATCACGTTGTCTCCAACTGGCAGGAAATCGGCTTTGCCGATATTGCCCGGGCCCCCGCCTTTGACGGCGGAATAGACATGGTCTTCTCCGACTTCAATCACTCCCAGGACAGCATCCAGGCCTTGCTAGCGGCGTTTCTGCCGCGCATGGCGGAAAGCGCCTCGATCTTCATCGACAGTGCCTCTACCCAGCGGCTTGGTTACCTGACCCTGGAAGCCGTTGTGGACGCCCTGAATCAGAACAAGATACCCAGGGCGTTCATCAAGGATCGCAGCGAGAAGGGCATCGAAGCGATCCTTCGGATCGTCCAGCGCTCGCGCTTCCGCCTGATGCATCTGCTGGAAGCCCGCGACAGGGCGCAGAACAGCACAGCGTGGATCTCGATTGAACCGGTGGACGTGATTCCGACTGCGGCCACATTCCTGCATTAGAGAGACGTATATGTTAGGCCATTACTTTGCGCTGGCCCGCACAAGGCTTCTGGAAACCAAGGGGATGAGCGCCGCGTTGATCCTGGCGCTGGGATTGGGCATCGGCGCGAGCATGACGATGTTGACCGTCGTGCGGACAATGACGTGGGATCCACTGCCGGGGCGAAGCGAGCATCTCTATCACCCCTTCATCGACGCACTCCCCACCTCCTACGACGTCAGGCCTGGCATGGACCCGCGGGTGGCCCTTACCTGGGTAGATGCCCAGAACCTGCTGCGGCAGGCCCCGGCCTCCCATCAGGCCGCGCTGGCATCTGCTCGTCTATTGGTGGATGCGCAGCGCAGCGTGCAGATTCCATTCTTCACGCAAGGGCAGTATGTCACTGCGGATGCGTTTGCCATGTTCGGCATCCCAGTGGTGCAGGGCAGGGCCTGGACGCGTGAAGATGATGCTGCCCACGCCCGGGTTGTCGTGCTGGGTCAGGATCTGGCTGCTCATTTGGGCGGTGAAGGCCTGGTGGGTACGACTGTTCGGCTGGGTGGCCAGGCATTCACGGTGGTGGGTGTTGCCGGTCCGTGGAGCCCGCGCCCACGGTTCTATACGGACCTTCAGCAGGACGTGTTCAAGGGGCGCGAAGACTTCTTCATACCGTTAGGTGTCGCGGCAGAGATGCAGATGACGGTGTCCAACAGCGTCTTTTCATGGAGTGGTGACAAATCCCCCAATCGCCTGCAGGACGCTCGCACGTCGTGGATCCAGTTCTGGGCCGAGTTGCCTGACGCGGCCAGTGTCGAGCAGTACGAGCGCTTCCTGGGCAACTACGCACGTGCACAGCACCAGGCGGGAAGGTTTGACAGGACAACTGCACCGCGGATGGTGTCCCTGAAGGACTTCCTGGTCGAGCATCGCATCATCCCCAACGAGGTGAAGCTGCAGTTGGCGCTGTGCCTGGGGTTCCTGATCGTTTGCCTGCTGAACATGAGTGCCTTGATCTTCGCCCGCTTCATCCGCCGGTCCCATGAAATATCGGTCCGTCGGGCGCTGGGTGCGCGTCGGCAGGACGTCATCCATCAGCTCTGCACTGAAGCACTGATCATCGGCGGCTTGGGCGGGGCGGTAGGGTTGATCGTTGCAGAGGCCGGCCTCTACCTTGTGCGGACGCAGCCGGAAGACTACGCCTCGCTGGCCAACATGGATCTCAGCATGGCCGCTCTCACGATGGGCCTGGCGTGTGTCTCCAGCGTGATCGCTGCGTTCTTCCCTGCGCTGCGCGCTACCTCGGGCCGTCTGGCCATGCAGATCAAGGCGTCAGAATGAGCATTGCAGAAGTTCCCCTTGTCGTCCGCGCGCTCACCCGCAACCGCGTCATCGCGTCCATTCTTCTGGTGCAGGTGCTGGTTGCCACCGCGTGCGTGACGAACCTTGCGTTTCTGCTGTCCGAGCGGCTGGGAACCCTCACCTACAAGACGGGCCTGGAAGAGGCGAACCTGGGCGTCATCGAGACCGAGTACCTGGGGCCTGCAGCAGCCAACCCTGCAGCCTCGATCAGGACCGACCTGGAGGCCATCCGGCAACAGCCAGGCGTCGAACAGGTAGTCGCAGCAGAGTCGCTTCCCCTTTCCCAGCGCAGCTGGTCGGTGGGATTCACCAACAAGGTGCTTGAAGGCAATGACATCTCCGGTATCGTCGAGGCAGAGCCGACTGTCTACACGGCATCTTCGCCAGCAGTCCAGGTGTTGGGCCTGACCCTTGTTGCCGGCCGTGACCTGTCTGCGGGAGCGTTCGTGCCGATGGAGGCCAGCGCCGACTATGCCGGGCTCTACAAGGCAAGCGAGGCCGTTGTCTCGCAGGCACTGGCAGACAAGCTGTTTCCGGAAGGCGGCGCAGTCGGCAAGTTCCTGTATGCCGATGCGCAGCATCCCATCCAGGTGGTCGGCATCGTCAAGTCGCTTTCCCGGCCTGTTCTGAAGACCGATGCAGACAATGACATGTCACTCATCCTGCCGCTGATTCCGGACGGGCCTCGCGTGATGTTCGCCATCCGTGCCGCGGATGGGCGGGTGGCGGATGTGATTGCGTCCAGTGAGGCGGCCTTGTCGCAGCGCGACGCAAACCGCACCATCGCCCGCAGCACCTCGTTCCGGGAACTGCGCGCCGACTACTTCCGCCACGATCAGACCATGGCGATAATGTTCCTGAGCTCCGGGTTGGCGCTGTTGGTGGTAACGGCTACGGGCGTGTACGGACTGGCCAGCTTCTGGGTTCGCAAGCGGTATCGTCAGATCGGTATCCGGCGCGCATTGGGTGCCCGGAAATCCGACATCCTCCGGTACTTCCTGGTGGAGAACCTGATTCTCACCGCCACCGGGTCTGTTGTCGGCACCGTACTGGCCATCGGCCTGAACATGGCCGTGGCCCGGTACTACGAGGTGGCCAGGATCGAGACGCCATTTCTCGCCATTGGCGTACTGACCGTGCTTCTGTTGGGCCAGGCCGCAGCATTTGTTCCGGCCCGACGAGCAGCCAAAGAAGCCCCGGTGGCGATCCTGCGCAGCGCCTGACCCGGACGGGTCTGTCATCCGGCCAGTGCTCGCGCCAAAGCACCGTTCCTTACGGCTACGCGATGGCAACTCGGAGGAGTTGCGATAGACAAGGCGTATAACAGGGCAGTGGAAGAAAGGAGTAACCGGCAATGCGATGCATTCGGGTACTAACCCTCCTCTCGCTCATCCTGGGTCTGCTGGGGTGCAGGGACGAGGTGGAGAGTTCAACGTATCCCATGGGTCAGAGTGGAAAGACCTGCACTGCCGACAAGGGCTTTGATCGCCACCCACCTGAAGTGGTTGTTGCCGAGCTTTCCAGACGGGCGTTGGATAGTCGCAGGTTGACTCATAAAACAGTCTGCGGCTCGGTCACCAGTTGGGAGATCCTTCCCGCGGGGGCTTCGATCAATCAGATACCTCCGCCAGATGTTTATGTAAGCGTCCGGCTGAGGGAGGACGGCTCCGTTTCCGCTAGTACGGACCGCCCATGATGTCGGCGCTGCCCCTGATGCTCGAGCATCAGGCCAGGATCACAGGACGGTAGGATTGCTACGTGTGGTGCCGGGTTCGTCGAGTACCCGGAGAGGTCAGCCTCTGGCCGGAAGCGAATCTGATCGATGACGGCGTCGCAATTCGTTTAATGCGACGGAGCCCAATTTGATGATCTGCGGAGGGTAGACAGAGAACGCTCGATGGCGCGACGGGCACTCCGCGGGCTGACGTTGTGAGTCGCTGGCGAAGCGGCTAGAAGGATTACGACCAAGGGCGGCCCGCGGTCCTCAACAAACAACGCTGCTCATCAGGCACGTACTCATTGAAGCGTCGAAACAGCGCTTCGATCCACGAGGTTCCTGCACTCTCCACCAGCAACCCGACCTGGCTCTGGTGGTAGTCCCACCATCGCTCGAAACTGAGACGCAGGCGTTCGATATCCGGCGCCCGCGTAAGTGCATCTGCGGACATCCGGATCAGCACGCGCGAGGGCGCATTCTCCACGTCCATCACCAGCACGCCCTTGCACCGGATCTCGAAGGACGTCGCTCCGGCATGGCGCGCGTGCAGTTCAAAGCCCTCGTATGCCTTCGCGGTAACGAAGCCGAGCGCATCACTGCGCAGCTGGCGGTAATCGGCCGGCCGCAGCTTCTGGTAGGCCCACACCTGATCGCCCGCTGGCTCGGGCCACTCCACCCACATCGCGCCGATCACCGCGATGCACACCGCTGCAGCGGCAAGGCCGTGCATCTTCATTCGTCACCCCGCACACAGGCAGAAAACTCCGCGCAATAAGCGCGCTCAGTCCTTGGGTCGCATTCGCTCGTGGATGTAGGCGGTCAGCGCCAGATCGGCCATCACCAGCCCCTCCATCACCCGGTCGCCCACGTACTGTTCCGGCTCGCCGTTCTGGCGCGTGCGCTCGGCCGCCAGCAGGATCTCCTGCACGATGCGTTGGCCGGTGAGCGCGCAGTCGGCGTCGGACAACGCCATCTGCCGGCTGCGTAGATGGTGCCGCTCGGGCCAGGGCTGGCCATCGGCCGCAGCGCCCGCGCCGATGGCGTGCAGGATGGCGATGAGGCTGTTGGGGTCCAGGGCCGGAGTGGCCGAGGGCGCTTCCCGGATCGGGCGCGGCGGAGGGGAGTGCGGTGTGGTCATGGCGGGCTCCGTGCATGCAAGCGGAAGCCGCCACCGATAAAGGTGGCGGGCAGAGCGTGGCTCGAAAACCGGATGTTGGGAACCGGCGGGTACAAGACCCCCACGCCCCGCCCGCCATAGCCGGCAGACGGATTGCCAGCCGGCACCACGCGCGGTGGTGCCGGCTGGCAAGCGCAAACTACTTCCCAACAAAACGGGCTTTCGAGTCCCGACCACCGATGCACGGTGGCGCAGTAACGATTACCTGCTGTTGTTCGGAATGCCAACGGGTTGGGGTCAATGCCGCCAAAACCCGAGACGCTTTTGGCATTGTCGCATAGCACCGGAAGCGGCGAGAGCCTTGGCGTGCTAGGCGGAACGGCACTTCTGGAACCGAGTCGTCAGAACCTTCCGTAAGAGACGCAGGGAACGGCAAATGCGACAACATCGGGCCGACGGCAACGTGTGATCGCCATTGCGAAGGAACCGGTGCGACGGCCGCTGATGGGTGCCGCGTACTTCGCCTCCAAGCGTGAGTGACTTTCTGCCTATTGACCCCGTAGGACGTCACGCAGAATCTGACTACTGCTGTAGTCACCCGGAACTGTCCTGTCCGCAGCAGGAGGGATCTGCGGCGTTTGAACGGATTCCACCCACTGGCGCAGGCCAAAACAAGGATCACTGCACGTGTTACGCCGCAATCGACTTCTTCTGTCTGTGGGTCTGGTCCCGCTTCCGTGGTTCCTGTTCTGGACCAGCGTTGCCGCCGTGTTCGCGCCGGGCTACAACCCGCTTGCACAGCACGCCAGCGAGCTGCTGCAGGCGCCAACGATTGCAAGCGTTTGCGGCAGGGTTGCCGCCATCGGCTCCGGCGTGGGCTTCGTGGCGTTCTCCATCGGGGTATGGCGGGAGTCCGGTCGCCGGATTGCCGTAGGCGCGATCTGCTGGATGATCTTTGGCGTCTCCATGCTGACCAACGGGCTCTGGCCCATGGGCCATCCGATGCACGGCTTCTACACCATCGGTATCGCAAACATCATTGCACCTGCGATGTCGCACATCGAGATGAGCGCGTGGTCTGCCAACCGAAGGGCGTACGCCGTGACCGCTTTGGTGAGCATTGCGAGCATCGTCTACCTCTGGTTGAACCTGGCCGGCGCGGATCCGGAGGGCTTCAGAGGGCTGACCCAGCGCCTGTTCTCATCGATCAACTCGCTGTGGCCATTCCTGGTGGCGTTGTATCTGCTGCGCAGGGATTCCAACGAGCTGAAGACGCACCTCGAGCACTGATGGGCACACATGCGGGTTGATGTGTTCAATTGGTGGCCGGCCCACTACTTCTGACTGGATGAAGGACCTCTCGTGATGAAACTTCCAGCCCGCTTCTGGGTGCATCTTTTCAGCCATCTGGGGTTCGTCGGGATCTTGGCCGGGCTGTTGGCCGGCTGGGTAGGGACGTTCTTCGAGGCCCTTGCCGGTCATTCCGATGCCGCAACCGACGCCGCCCGGGTGAGCGGCGTTGGAACGCTGTTTGGGTTCTGCATGCTTGCCCTGTTGCTGCTGGGAGCGCTGACCGTCTCTGGCGAGCTGTTCGGGCTGATCAGGCCGTACGACCGCAAGGCGCCCTATCGGCATGAGGCGCAGGCGATGCATCGGAAGGTGTTGCTGATTGTCGTGGCGGTACTGTCCTGGGCGGGCCTGACTGCGGCGTTCGTCATTGGGTCGTTGATGCGCTCCAGCTAGGTGCTGATGGTGGTGCTGGCATCTTCGGATTCCTCGGCAGAAGGAATCGGCGGGTTCGACACGGGAAGCCGAGCGGAGTGGTGATTCATCCGGAATCGGTTGCCCTGACCAGGGACAGCCTGCGGATTGAGGTGATACCGGTGCGGTCGCCGCGATGAGACGACTGGAGGATGAGATGCCGTGTGGCACGATTCGCGGATAAGGGCCACACGAGCGTGTTGATAGGAAGACGCCGACGTGCCCCGTCGGCGTCTTCCTCCATCAATTGATGATCTCCCCACTCCCCGAAGCAACAAACGCCTTCAACTGCCGAACGAACTCCGCATCGTAGGCTTCCCACTCCACAATCTCCCCAACCACCCGCAACGGCTGCGCACTCCGATACGACCGCGTCGGGTTCCCGGGAAACTTCTTGTTGGTCACGTTCGGGTCGTCTTCAAACGGCCCGGTCGGCTCCACCACATACACGCGCGGCCGCCCCGCACCGCGGGCCATCTCCGCAGCCAGCCCGGCGCCTTTGGCAATCGTGGTGAAGTAGATGTGGTTCATCACCACACTGTCGCGATAGTTGGAGCGGAAGCCCACGCTCAGCAACTCGCCCACCGCCAGATCAGCGCGGGTGCCGTGGTAGAACGGCCCGGCGACCTGGCCGCAGGTGTCATGCGCAACGGGTGTCCATTCGGTGTCCTGCGCCATCGGCACTGCCCCTGCGTGTCCTGCCGGATCGACAGGCCGGCGAGTCTAGGGCGCCCGGTGGGCCTTGCTGCAAGGCCCCATCCGGGAAATAATCTGTAAACGGGAGGCGCGGTGCGCCTCCTTTTTTCATTCTGCGGCGCCGCGCCCTTCCAGCTCGCGCACGGCGGTTTCCAGCGCGTCCAGCTTCTCGCGGGTCTTCAGCAGCACGGCGCGCTGCACTTCGAACTCCTCGCGGGTGACCAGGTCCAGCTTGGCCAGGCCGGCCTGCAGCGCGCTCTTGAAGGTGGCCTGCAGTTCCTCGCGCGATTCGCGCAGGCCCGGCGGCACCAGGTCGCTGAGGCGACGGGCGAGGTCATCGATGTGGTTCAGGTCGATCATGGGGTGCTCCGTGGGGGTGGGCCCGTGCATCCGGCGCGGGCAGGCCATTCGGGCACAAGGATACTGCCGGCACCCATCGCCCGGACAGGCGGCGGCGGCTTCGCACGGGCCGCGTTCAGGCGCTATCCTCCACGCCGGAAGACAGGAGATAGACGATGAAGATGGTCATGGCGGTGATCAAGCCGTTCAAGCTCGACGACGTGCGCGAAGCGCTGGCCGAGCGTGGGGTCACCGGGATCACGGTGACGGAAGTGAAGGGCTTTGGTCGCCAGAAGGGCCATACCGAGCTGTACCGTGGCGCGGAGTATGTGGTTGATTTCCTGCCGAAGGTGAAGCTGGAAGTGGCGGTGACCGATGACCAGATGGAGGCGGTGGTTGAGGCCATCGTGAAGGCCGCCGGCACCGGCAAGATTGGTGACGGCAAGGTGTTCGTGTACGACCTGGGCAGCGTGGTGCGTATTCGTACCGGTGAGCTGGACGCGGACGCGTTGTAACCCGGTTTCTGTAGAGTCGAGCCATGCTCGACTGCATTTCGCGCGATGCAGGAAGAGCAGTCGAGCATGGCTCGACTCTACAAGGAGCGGTAAAGCGGTCGAGCAAGCTCGACCCCTACCGGCGCTTCGCCCACTTGTAGAACCGCTTCCAGCCCTGGCGCACGGCGGAGACCCAGCCGGGGTCGGCCACCAGTGCGGCCTGCGCGGCACTCGGCGCCTGGCCAGTCACGCGCTGGCGGATCTTCAGCAGGTTCTTCATGTCGCTGCGGCGCATCTGCCGGCTCAGCGGGTTGCGGCGCAGCCAACGCGGGGCCCGCCAGGCCGAGGTGAAGTCCAGCAGCACCGGTACGCCGCTGCTGACCACCACGTTGGTGCCATGCAGGTCGTTGTGGGTGATGCCGGCGGCATGCAAACGGCTGAGCGCGTGCTGCAGCTGCTCGAACACTTCATTGCCCACGGCCTGCGCGGTGCTCAGGGTCTGGCCGGGAATGAACTCCATGCCCAGCGCCAGGCCACCGAGGGTGCCGAGCAGTGCGGGGGCATGCTTCCAGCCGCCGAGGCGCTGCAGCATGCGGGCTTCACGGCGCACCATCAGCCGCGCGATCAGTGAAACGGGAGTTCCGCGGTAGCGGGAATAGTCCTTGATGACCGCCTCGCGCCCGTCCAGGCAGGTACGGTAGACGTCGGGGGCCAGGAAGCGTTCGCCGCGCTTGAGCAGCAGCGGGGTGGCGGCGTCATCGCCGCAGGAGGAGGGGGGGAGAGCAGGAAGATACATGTCGGGGTCTCGGACGACCCGGTGGGTGGCGCAAAGCGTCAAGCGAACCGGTGTTACAGGGAGTTACTAAGTTTTCGTTAATTTTAGTACTCGCCAGTTCGCTATTCCACGATTTGTCGGAGAAATGTCGGGGTCGTGGCTGGAACAGTTCGTCGCGCTCAATCGGACAATTCTGTCTCACTTGACCGATGGTTCTTTCAGAATCAATAGGTTGCGTTTCGCTCTGCTTCGTTCATCCGCGGCCCGCTGAACGTCACGCACGTCCAGCTTGACCCCGACGCACGGCCTACCGACCATAAGCTGTTAATTCGCGACATCGGCGGCCGCCCCTTCCTGGCACGTCCCCGTCCCCTGCCGCGGTCCCCACCGGTGCTGGCCGTCCGGCCGTGCATCGCCCTGATTCCCGTTCCGGCTGCGGCTGGAGGAAAGTGTTTTGATCATCAAAATCGTCATTGCAGCGCTGTTCGTCGCCTGCGTGCTGTACATCCACTTCCGTGGCAAGGTCCGCGCGCGCTGGTCGCGCCAGCTGCTGGACCATTCCAGTTTCATGGCCCCGATCAACGTGGTCATGTACATGTTCTCGAAGGTGCCGACCACGCCGTTCCTGGACCCGGCCAAGGAGTTCCCGCAGCTGGAGCCGCTACGCCAGAACTGGCAGATGATCCGCGACGAGGCGCTGGCGCTGCGCGATGCACAGGCGATCGCGGCCTCCAGCACGTTCAACGACGCCGGCTTCAACTCGTTCTTCCGCCGTGGCTGGAAGCGCTTCTACCTGAAGTGGTACGGCCCGTCGCACCCGTCGGCGAAGGCGATGTGCCCCAAGACCACGGCGTTGCTCGAGTCGCTGCCGGACGTGCGCGCGGCGATGTTCGCGCAGCTGCCGTCGGGCAGCGAACTGCGCCCGCACCGCGACCCCTTCGCCGGTTCGCTGCGCCTGCACCTGGGCCTGGCCACGCCCAACAACGACGGCTGCTACATCGAAGTGGACGGCATCAAGAAGAGCTGGCGCGACGGCGAGTGGATGATGTTCGACGAGACCTACATCCACCACGCGCACAACGAGACGCCGGATGACCGCGTGATCCTGTTCTGCGACATCGCCCGTCCGCTGCGCTTCGGCCTGCCGGGCCTGTTCAACCGCGCGGTGGCGGCCACGCTGCTGGCCGGTGGTGCCTCGCCGAACCTGCCGGGTGACCCGACCGGTGGCGTCAACAAGGCCTTTGGCAGCGTCTACAAGGTGCGCCTGAAGGCCAAGGCACTGCGCGAGCGCAGCGTGGTGGCGTATCAGGTCATCAAGTGGGGCCTGGTGGTGGCGGTGATCGCCGGTATCTGGGCGCTTTGAATTGTAGAGTCGAGCCATGCTCGACTGCATTTCGGTCAGATCGCGGTAGCCCTGCAGAAGAGCAGTCGAGCATGGCTCGACTCTACAGAAAGCAAAAACCCGCGCTGTTGCCAGCGCGGGTTTTTTGTTGGATCAACCCTTCAGTGCGGCCTGCACGAACGGCGGGGTCACCAGCACGCCGGTGTGCAGCGCGGCGGTGTAGTACAGGGTGTTGAAGGTCTTGGCGGCTGAGTCGGCCTGGCGGAAGTCGAAGCTGCTGTCGCCCTTGCGCGCCATGGTCACGCTCCACCAGCCGGTGGGGTAGCACGGCTGCGGGAACGGCAGGGTCTTGAACGAACCGAAGCCGGCCTTGCCCATCTCGGTGCGCATTTCGTTGATCAGGTCCAGCTGCATCAGCGGCGACTCGGACTGCTGCACCAGGATGCCGTCGTCCTTCAGGGCCTTGAAGCAGCTCTCGTAGAAGGCCTTGTTGAACAGGCCTTCGCCGGGGCCGACCGGGTCGGTCGAATCGACGATCACCACGTCCACGCTGCCGGCCGGGCAGTTGGCCATGTAGGCCACGCCGTCGTCGAACAGCAGCTCGGCGCGGGCGTCGTCGTTGGAATCGCACAGTTCCGGGAAGTGCTTGCGCGCCATCACCGTGACCTGCTCGTCGATATCGCACTGGGTCACGCTCTCCACGCCGGTGTGCTTGAGCACTTCGCGCAGGGTGCCGCAGTCGCCGCCACCGATGATCACCACGCGCTTGGGCGCGGCGTGGGTGAACAGCACCGGGTGGCTGATCATCTCGTGGTAGAAGAAGTTGTCCTTGCTGGTCAGCATGATGGCCCCGTCGATGGTCATCAGGTTGCCCCAGTCGGTGGTCTGGAAGATCTCGATCTTCTGGAACGGCGACTGCACCTCGTCCAGCTTGCCGGTGATGCGGTAGCCGATGGCCGAGCCGGTGCGCTCGAAGTGCTCGATGTACCAGTTGTTGCTGTCAGTCATTGGAAAACAGTCCTGTTCGGAGGGGTGGAGCCGGGCTGGCGGGCGGGGCCGCGTGGCACAGATGCCACATCCGGACGGATCGGCCCGTTCAGGTTGGAACCTGTCACGGGCGCGGGCGCGCATGATAACGAACCTGTGGGCATATAGGCGTTATCATGCCCCCCCTTTTATTGCCAACAAGGCCGACTGAAATGACCGATTGGTCCCTCGACCAAGCCCGCAAGACCTACTCGATCCCGCATTGGGCGGACGGTTACTTCGACGTGGATCAGGCCGGGCACATGGTGGTGAGACCGACCGGGGCGGACGGCCCGGTGGTGTCGCTGCCCAAGGTGGTCGATGCGGCGCGCGCGGCCGGTGCCAAGCTGCCGCTGCTGGTGCGCTTCCCGGACATCCTCGGCCAGCGCCTGGGCAAGCTGCAGGCGGCCTTCGCCCAGGCCCAGCAGGACTGGGAGTACAGCGGTGGCTACACCGCCGTGTACCCGATCAAGGTCAACCAGACCCGCGGCGTGGCCGGCACCCTGGCCAGCCACCACGGCGAGGGCTTCGGCCTGGAAGCGGGCAGCAAGCCCGAGCTGATGGCCGTGCTGGCGCTGTCGCGCCCGGGTGGCCTGATCGTCTGCAACGGCTACAAGGACCGCGAGTACATCCGCCTGGCCCTGATCGGTCGCAAGCTGGGCCTGCAGACCTTCATCGTCATCGAGAAGCCGTCCGAGCTGAAGCTGGTGCTGGAAGAGTCCAAGGCGCTGGATGTGAAGCCGGGCCTGGGCGTGCGCATGCGCCTGGCCTCGCTGGGCGCCGGCAAGTGGCAGAACAGCGGTGGCGACAAGGCCAAGTTCGGCCTGTCGCCGCGCCAGCTGCTGGACCTGTGGAAGTCGCTGCGTGACACCGAGTACGCCGACTGCCTGAACCTGCTGCACTTCCACATGGGCTCGCAGATCTCCAACGTGCGCGACATCGCCAACGGCATGCGCGAAGCCACCCGCTACTTCGTGGAGCTGTCGCGCCTGGGCGCGAAGATCACTCACGTCGATGTGGGCGGTGGCCTGGGCGTGGACTATGAAGGCACCCGTTCGCGCAGCTTCTGCTCGATCAACTACGGCCTGCATTCCTATGCCAGCAACATCGTGCAGCCGCTGGCCAATGCCTGCGAAGAGTTCGGCCTGACCCCGCCGCGCATCGTCACCGAGTGCGGCCGCGCGATGACCGCGCATCACGCGGTGCTGATCGCCAATGTCTCGGAAGTGGAAGAGGCGCAGGAAGGCCGCGTGCCGGACCAGCACGACGACGAGCCGGCCGCGATCCGCCACCTGCGCGAGATCCACGACGAGCTGGACGTGCGCCCGGCGGTGGAACTGTTCCAGGAAGCACAGCACTTCCACGCCGAAGGCCTGGCCAGCTATGCGCTGGGCCAGATCGACCTGCCGCAGCGTGCGCGCATCGACGATCTGTTCTACGCCATCGCCCATGGCGTGCGTGCGCGCCTGAGCTACGACGAGAAGAGCCATCGCCCGGTGCTGGATGAACTGAACGAGCGCCTGGTCGACAAGTACTTCGTCAACTTCAGCGTGTTCGAATCGATCCCGGACGTGTGGGCGATCGACCAGGTGTTCCCGATCGTGCCGATCGAGCGCCTGGACGAAACCCCGGACCGTCGCGGCATCATCGCCGACATGACCTGCGACTCGGACGGCATGGTGGAAACCTATGTCGAGAACGAGAGCCTGGACAGCTCGCTGCCGCTGCACAAGATGAAGCCGGGCGAGAGCTACCGCATCGGCTTCTTCATGGTCGGCGCCTACCAGGAAATCCTGGGCGACATCCACAACCTGTTCGGCGATACCGACGCGGTGGAAGTGCTGGCCGATGCCGATGGCTACGCCATCACCCAGCAGCGCCGTGGTGACACCACCGACGTGATGCTGGATTACGTGGGTTACCGCCTGGACGAGCTGCGTGCGACCTATGCGCAGCGCGTGGCCGAGGCGCAGCTGTCGCCGGAACGTGCGCAGGAGCTGTCGGAGGCGCTGGAAGCCGGCCTGACCGGTTATACCTACCTGTCCGACGAACCGCTGGTCTGAGGTCAACGGGAACGCCGGGCCTGGCCCGGCGCTACCGGCCCCGATGAGCGCGCGCGCGATCTTCCACCTGTTCCTGCATGCCGCCGTGCCAGCCCTGCTGGCATGGCTGTTCTGGCGCAAGCGCTTCGCCTCGGCGTGGCTGCTGATGCTGCTGGGCTGGATCATCGATCTGGACCACCTGCTGGCCGATCCGATCTATGCACCGAACCGCTGCAGCATCGGGTTCCACCCGCTGCACACCGCACCGGCGATTGCGGTCTATGCGGGGCTGTGCGTGCCGAAGAAAACGCGGTTGTTCGGCATCGGTTTGATCATCCACATCGTGCTGGACGCGATTGATTGCTGGTGGATGCACCACCGTTGATGCTGGGTGCGTGTCGACCAAGGTCGACACCTACCGGGAGCGCGATGGCCGACGGAACTGATGCACTGCTTTGGTAGATGCCGACCTTGGTCGGCGCTTTTGATGCGTGTCGACCAAGGTCGACACCTACCGGGAGCACGGCGACCGGTCGGGTTGGCGCTTGGTAGAGCCGGCCGCTGGCCGGCTTCCGCAGGGCGTTCCCGGTGACCACGTGGTTGTAGGCCAGCGGCCGGCACTACCCGCCGTTGGGTTGGCCAAGGTCGACACCTACCGGATGCACGATGGCCGACGGAACCGATGTACTGCTTTGGTAGATGCCGACCTTGGTCGGCGCTTTTGATGCGTGTCGACCAAGGTCGACACCTACCGGGAGCACGGCGACCGGTCGGGTTGGCGCTTGGTAGAGAGCCGCTGGCAGCTTCCGCAGGGCGTTCCCGGTGACCACGTGGTTGTAGGCCAGCGGCCGGCACTACCCGCCGTTGGGTTGGCCAAGGTCGACACCTACCGGATGCACGATGGCCGACGGAACCGATGTACTGCTTTGGTAGATGCCGACCTTGGTCGGCGCTTTTGATGCGTGTCGACCAAGGTCGACACCTACCGGGAGTACGGCGACCGGTCGGGTTGGCGCTTGGTAGAGTAGGCCGCTGGTAGGCTTCCGCAGGGCGTTCCCGGTGACCACGTGGTTGTAGGCCAGCGGTAACGCCTTACCCGCCGTTGGGTTGGCCAAGGTCGACACCTACCGGATGCACGATGGCCGACGGAACCGATGCACTGCTTTGGTAGATGCCGACCTTGGTCGGCGCTTTTGATGCGTGTCGACCAAGGTCGACACCTACCGGATGCACGGCGAACGGCGTTCCCGGTGACCACGTGGTTGCCGGCCAGCGGCCGGCACTACCCGCCGTCAGGTTGGCCGCCTCACGCCACCGGCAACCACAACGTGGCCCGCAATCCCGGCTGAGCATTCTCCAACGCCAACCGCCCGCCATAACTGGCAGCGATATCACCCACAATCGCCAACCCCAGCCCACTGCTGCCCTCGCGCTCATCCAGGCGCACGCCACGCTGGGTGACCTGTTCCAGCGCGTCTGCGGCCAGCCCGGGGCCGTCGTCGCGTACCTCAATGCGCAACTGCCCTTCGCTGGTGTCTGCAGTGACGTCCACCTGTTGCTTCGCCCACTTGCCGGCGTTGTCCAGCAGATTGCCCAGCATCTCCTCCAGGTCCGCACTGGCACCGGCGAACTGCAGTGCCGGATCGATACCAGCCGCCGTGAACGTGATGCCACGTTCGCCATGCACGCGTGCCATCAGCCGGCACATCGCCTGTGCGACAGCGGCCACGTCGGTGCGCTGGCGATGGTCGGCGGCCAACCCTGCGGCCAGGTAACGGTCGACGCTGGCCTGCATACGCGCACTCTGCTCGCGTACGGTGGCGCGCCAGTCCGCGCCGTCGCCGTCGGCCTCAGTGGCCAGTACGCTCAGCGGGGTTTTCAGCGCATGCGCCAGATCCTGTGCACTGGTGCGCGCGCGCGCGACCATGCGTTGCTGATGCTCCAGCAGCGCGTTGAGCTCCTCGCCCAGCGGTGCGACCTCCGCACCCAGCCCCTGTGTATCGATGCGCTGCGCGTCGCCGCGCCGCACCCGTTCCAGCTGTGCACCGAGGCGATGCAATGGACGCAATCCGAAGCGCACCTGGCTGGCCAGCACCGCCAGCCACGCCGCGACCAACACACCCAGCGCGATGGCAGTACGCTGGCGGAACGCGGCAACGTCTGCATCCAGCGCGCTGCGATCGGTGGCAACCACGGCCACGAACGGTTCGTTGGCGCGTGGCAGGCGCACCTGCTGCACGCGTGCGCGCAGGGATTGCTGCAGCGGCCCACTCAGATTGCGCGTGGCCGGCCCGCTGGCTGTGACGGGCAGGGTTTCATCCCACAGCGAGCGCGACTGCAGCAGTACGCGGCCATCGGCACCGGCGATCTGCCAATAGGCACCGGAGAACACACGCTGGAAGCGCGCGTCATTGGGTTCCTGGCGCAGGCGCAGCTGTCCGTCCGCATCCACTTCGGCCTGCGCCAACAGGGTCAGCATGTCCTGCTGCAGTTCATGGTCGAAGCGATCGCGCGCGCTGCGCTTGAACAGCTCGCCCAGCAGTGCGCTGGCCAGCAGCGAGACCAGCAGCAGGCCGACGCCACCGGCCAGCAGCAGGCGCCGCCGCAGCGACGGTTGCCGGTTCATGGCGAGGCCAGCCGCCAGCCCTGGCCGCGCACGGTCTGGATCAGATCGATGCCGAGTTTGCGGCGCACCCGCCCGAGCAGCACGTCCAGTGCGTTCGAGTCCGGATCGTGGCCGCCATCGAACACCTGTTCGCCCAGGCGGTCGCGGCCGATCACCTGGCCGCTGTGGTGGATGAAGTAGCTGAGCAGGCGGAACTCCTGCGGGCTCAGCGCCAGCGCCTGCCCATCCAGCTCGAAGCGGCCTGCATTGACGTCCAGTTGCAGCGGGCCGCAGTGCAGGCGCGGGCTGGCGTGGCCGTGGCTGCGACGGATCAGGGCGCGCAGGCGCAGCACCAGTTCGTCGGCCTGGAAGGGTTTGGTGAGGTAATCGTCGGCGCCGGCGTCGAAGCCGGCCAGCTTGTCGTGCCAGCGCCCGCGCGCGGTCAGCACCAGCACCGGAAAGCTGCGGCCGTTGCCGCGCCAGCGCTCGATCACGCTCAGTCCGTCCAGCCCGGGCAGGCCCAGGTCGACGATGGCGGCCTGCAGATCTTCGATCTGGCCGATCTCCTCGGCCTGGCGGCCGTCGGCGACCACGTGCACCACGTAGCCGGCCTGCTCCAGCAGGGGCACCAGGCGCTGTGCCAGTGCGGCATCGTCTTCGGCCAACAGGATGCGCATCAGTCGTCGAGCTCCGTCTTCAGCAGCTTTCCGCTGCGCGCATCATAGTCCAGCTCCACTACCACGCCGTCGCCGCGCAGGATCTCCACTTCGTAGACGCCATCGTCCAGTTCCACTTCCAGCAGCTGGCCCGGAAAGCGCTTGAGCGCATCGCGCACCACGCTTTCCAATGGCACGTAGCGGCCCTGCTGCACGGCGCGGCGCGCGACCTGCTGCGCCGGGTCCTGTGCCGGTGCGGCGGCGGTGGGGGCGCTGGCCAGGGCCAGCAGCAGGGGCAGGGTGGAGAGCATCGGGGCGCAGGGCGGGCTGTAGGAACAGGCGTGAGTGTGCCGGGGCTGACTAACAGCTGGCTAACAGTGCCGGCTAAGGAGCTGTTAACCACGGGGTGCATTGTGGCGTTGCCGGGATGGTCCGGCCACGAACACGAACAGGAGAACCCCCATGTTGAAGTCGCTCACCCTTGCCACCGTCGTCGCCCTTGCGATTGCTCCCGCCGCACAGGCCGCACCGCTGGGCATGGCCCAGGTCGAACAGACCCTGCGCAAGGCCGGTTACACCCAGATCCACGAGATCGAACGCGATGACGGCCTGTGGGAAGCAGACGTGAGCCGCGCCGATGGCCGCTTCAGCGAGGTCTACGTTGACCCCAAGACCGGCGAGATCTTCGACGAGCACAGCGGCCGCGCGCTGTTGACCACCGAGCAGGTGCTGGCACGGGCACAGGCGCATGGCCTGCGCGAGATCCATTCGCTGGAACGCGATGGTGCGACCTGGTCGCTGGAAGCCCGCAATGCCCGCAACCAGAAAGTGGAGGTGCGCCTGAGCGGCTATGACGGCCGCATCCTGCACAGCGAGCGCGATGGCTGGCTGGATTGATTCGCGTGCCGGTAGGTGCCGGCCGCTGGCCGGCACACGGGGAGAAAGCGTGTCGACCAAGGTCGACACCTACCGGACACGTGCAGCGGTAGCGGCCGACCTTGGTCGGCCCAGGCCCGACGCGGCGCTTACCAGCCAAACGGCGGCGGGTAATCCCAGTAGCCCGGGCCGCGGCCGTAGTAGCCGCCGTACGGGCCGTAGAAGCCCGGGCCCTTGCCTTCGCTCACGTGGATGTTGACGTTGACCCCGTGGGTCTTGCCCTCATCGGTGGTGTAGTTCTTGCTCAGGTTCAGCGTGGCGGCGTTGTAGTGGCTGTTGCCACCGTTCTTGGAATAGCCGATGCCGGTGGTGAAGCTGCCGGACACTTTGACCTTGTCGTCGGTGACGTCGGCGATCTTCGCGTCGTCGTGCACGCGCGGGCCGCTCTTGTCACCGTAGTACGTGCCCGGCGGGTCCTGCTGCAGGGCCGGGTCGTTGAGGTAGCGCATCGGCGCCTGCGGCAGCGTCAGGTCCAGGCCGGCGGCCTGCGGCGCGGTGGCGCCAGCGGCGGACTGGGCCAGCACGGTTCCCGGCAGGGCCAGGCACAGCAGCAGGGTCAGGGGGCGGATCATGACGGCGCTCCAGCGGACAGGTGGCCACGCAACACGCGGCGGTACAGGCCGACGCTAGCAGGGGTTGCTTGAATGATGCCTGTCGGCGCCGGATTGGGGTAGAGCCAGGCAATGCCTGGCTGCAGGTCACAGCCGCCCGAACCCGAACAGCCCTTCCAGCGCATGCCTGCGCCGCTCGATCCGGGCCCGCAGCAGCTGGGCGCCGATCATCGAATAAGTGATGCCGTTGCCGCCGTAGGCCATGGCGAAATGCACCCGTGGCCCCCACTGATCGTGCGGGCCGAAGAAAGGCAGGCCGTCGGCGGTTTCGGCGAAGGTGCCGGCCCAGGAGAAGGCGGGCACCGGATCCAGCCGCGGGAACCAGTGCTGGAGCTGTTTCATCAGCTTGTCGGCCTTGCGCTCTACGCGCCTATCGCGGCGGGCGGGGATGTCGATGGCGTCGTCCAGCCCGCCCACCAGCAGGCGGCGGTCGCCGGTGGCGCGCAGGTAGAGGTACGGGCGTGCGCTCTCCCACACCATCGTGTTGCGCAGCCGGCCCAGCACGTCCGCATCGATCGGGTCGGTGATGAAGGCATAGCTGCTGCGGTTGCGTGCGACGCGCTGCTGCAGCCAGCGTTGGTTGGCATAGCCCATTGCCAGCACCACATGGCGGGCGTGAATCGTGGCGCCGCCCTCGGTGAGGGCGCTCACGCCGCGTGCGGAGGGAGTGAGCGTGTGCAGCACCGTGCGGTCATGCACCTGGCCGCCGCGCCGGCGCACGCGCTGCAGCAACCCATAGGTCAGGCGATAGGGATCGACCCGTGCCGCCTGGCGCGTGAGCAGGGCACCACCGGCGTCCACGTCGAAGCGTTCCTGCAGTGCCTCCGGGCCGAGCCAGCGGGCATCCAGACCGATGCCGCGCCGCGCCTCACCCTCGGCCATCAGGCGTGGTACGTCGCGATGGCGGCTGGCCAGATAGAGGCTGTCCATGCGCTGGAAATCGACGTCCAGCCCACGCGACACCTCACCCAGGGCCGGAATCGCCTCGGCACACGCCCGATAGGCAAGCGCGGCGGCGTCCTGACCATGGCGCTGGGCCAGTTCCAGCAGATGGGTATCGATCTCGTACTGCAGCAACGCGGTGCTGGCAGCGGTGCTGCCCCAGCCGATGTCGCGCTGCTCGATCACCGCCACGTCGTGGCCATGCCGGGACAGTTCGTCGGCAATCAGCGCACCGGTGATGCCGCCGCCGACCACCAGTACGTCGCAGCGCAGGTCCTGCTGCAGCGGAGGAAAAGCGTGGATCAGGCCGTTGCGTACCGCCCACCACGGGTAGCCACTCTTGAGGTCCATGCGTCAATTCGCCGGATCGATTTCATGCTCGTCCGCAGGCTGATCTACAAGCAATCGAGCGAACAGGTCGGGAAGGTCACTCGCTACCGGAATGGCGTACTGACGTTCCATGCCAATGAATGGAATCCGCACTACCGGCATTGCTGCGTCCAGTGTGTCGAATCCATAGCCCTCCCCGCCGCCGTCCGAAGCGAACAGGAATATGCCCGGCGCGTATGATTCAACCTCATACTCACGATTGAAGTCGATGACCTCTTCTGCTTCCCAGAAGACAATGTAGTTGTCGCCAATAAATCCTTCGCCACCGTTGTGCGCCCTAAGGAATTCAAGGTAATTCTCGGGAAGTGCCACTCCCACGCGGGCTGACAGACCAGTAATGGCCGACATTTCAGCCGGGCCATTGAGCTGTCCCTCTGTCAGGTGATATTCCATGGCTGCTCTTCCATGTCTCTCGGGGACTGGTTAAACCAGAAGTTTGCCTGCTGCTGATGAATGTCGCGATGGGGGATAACGTCATTGGCGGAGTCGGTTGGCGTCCACCATTGCCCGTAGATCAGGCCGTGGGACGGCCGGTATGCGGGGTCTGGATCAGTTCGGACAGATCGAAGCCCTGCAGGCGGGCGGCCGCCAGATAATGGTCCTGCACGGTAGCGTCCAGCTGCGGTTCGCGGGCCAGCAGCCACAGGTACTTGCGATCGGGGCTGCCGACCAGTGCCACGCTGTAGTCCGGCGCGACCTGGATCACCCAGTAGTCGCCCTTGGCGAACGGCAGCCAGCGCAGGCCCTTGGGCAGGAAGCTCACCTCCAGGCGCGCGCTGTCGTTGTCGACGGCGCAGGCCTCGCCGGTGGCTTCCTCGACCTCGCCGTCCATACGGCAGCGGTTGGTGACGCCGACGTTGCCGTTGTCGAGCAGGGTGTAGTGCGCCGACACGTCAGTGCAGCCTTCCGGTTCATGGCGCATCGGCAGGCGTGCGATCTCGTACCAGGTGCCCAGGTAGCGGGGCAGCTTGAGGTCGGCGACGGTTTTCAGCGGCGGGTGCTCGGTCATCGGCGGTCGTGGCAGGGGTGGGCCTCCACGATGCCGATGGCCTTGCCATGGGCGGGTGAAGCCGGGGCGATGGCCGTGTCCAGAACGTTCCGTCGCCCCGGCGGAGCGCCCGTTGTCACCGGCGTGGCGGTATCCTGCCGCCAGCGCCGTGTTTTCCTGATCCAACCGAGGTGGAGGTGCCGATGTACCAGGTGATCCTGTTGAAGAGTGAATCCGCGTTCGCGCGCGAACAGTGGCCGCAGGTCGACGACCTGGTCGACTACGAAGGCGTGGCCTACAGCCTGCGTGCCGGCCCGCGCCAACCGCTGCCGACCGACCACGACTGGCACCCGGTGGCGGTGTATGCGCCCGATGAAATCACCGAGGAAGAGTTCCAGGACTGGTACGCGCTGCAGCAGCCCACGGTGGAAGAGCTGCGCCTGAAGTACTGATGCTCGACGCTGCCGGGGCCACCCATCCGCCCTTGACCGGCTCTGCCGTATAGTCGCGCGCAGGCGCGGTGGTCCGCGCGAACCGGTGTGGCTGGCTTGTCTTCTTTCCTGCGATCAATCCGTGCACGGGGCCCCTGGTGGGTCCTGATGCTGTGCACTGCCCTCCTGCTGTCCGCGCCGGTGCTGGCACAGGATGATGCGCCCACGCCGAAGCAGCAGCTGGCAGATATCGATGCGAAGCTGAAGGAGGTCGACCGCAAGCGTGGTGATGCGGCTGCCATCGAGACGCTGGCGATGCTGTCCGAGAATGCCTCGCAGGTACGGCGTGACGCCGAGGCGCTGGAAAAGGAGCTGCAGCCACAGCTCGTCCGCCTCGACGAACAACTGGCGCAGCTGGGCACGCCTGCCGAGGGCACCACCGAGCCGCCCGAACTGGCGGCGCAACGGCGCAGCATCAACAAACAACGCGACGGACTGGCCGCGTCGGTAGCGCAGGCCAAGACCAGTGCCGTGCGCGCCCAGCAGCTGGCGACCGACATCGACCAGCAGCGCGCCGCGCAACGTACCGAAGAATTGGGGCAGAAGGTTGCCTCGCCGTTGTCGCCCGCGCTGTGGAGCAAAGTTGCCGAGCGCCTGCCGATCGATATCGCACGCGTCGCGCCGTTGGCCGAGCAGGGGCGCGATACGTTCGTCGCTGGCGTCCGGGCCAATGGCTGGGGCACGCCGCTGCTGGGCCTGCTGGCTGCACTGGTGATGATGTTCCCGCTGCGGTTGTGGCTGCGCCGGCTGGGTCGCCGCTTTGCCGCGTCCGAGCGTGCGCCCGATGGCCGCCTGCGGCGCTCCGGCCTGGCCATGTGGCTGCTGCTGGTGGGCACGCTGCTGCCCGGCTATGCCGTGGTGGTGCTGATGGCGGCGCTGGATGCCATCAATGCGATTGCGCCGCGCCTGCAGGTGGTGGCCGACGGGCTGGAGACCGCAACGTTCCGCGCTGCGTTCATTGCGGCACTCAGCGCCTGCATGCTGGTTCCCAAGCGGCCGTCGTGGCGGTTGCTGAATCTGGATGACACCGCCGCGCTCAAGCTGCGCAAGTACGCGTGGGGCGCGGCGGCGCTTGCCTGGCTGAGCACGGTGCTGGTGGCCCTCGATCAGGCCACGCGTACCAGCGATGTCACCACGGTGGCGCTGGATGGCCTGATTGCGCTGACTTACCTGGGCCTGATCATGGCCATGCTGGTGACCCTGGCGCGCCTGCATCGCCGGCAGACCGCCGAGGCCGAGGCCAAGCTGGAGGCGCAGGCCGATGGCGTGGGCGCTGCCACTCCGGTGCGCCGCAGCAGCTGGCTGGTGCTGGCGCGCGTGGCGGGCAATGTCGCGGTGGTGGCCGCCATCGTCGCGACGTTGATGGGCTACCTGAACTTCGCCAAATTCGTGAACCAGCAGCTGATCGGCGGCAGCATCGTGGTGCTGGCGGCGACGCTGCTGTTCAAGTTCGTCGATGACTTGAGCACGTGGATGCTCAACGCCGACAGCAAAGTGGGCCAGACCATCCTGCTCAGTACCGGCCTGAGCGTGTCGCGGCTGGAGCAGGCCGGCGTGCTGCTGTCGGCGGTTCTGCGTACCGTGGTCGTGCTGATCACATTGCTGGCGCTGGTGGCACCGTTTGGCAACATCGGCGCGGTGGTGGAACGCTTCTCTTCGCTGCTCACCACGGGCATTCCGTTGGGCGGAACCACCCTGAAGCCGATGCAGATCGTGCTGGCGGTTGTGGTGCTCCTGGCCGGCCTGGCGATCACCCAGCTGGTGCAGCGCTGGCTGACCGATACCTACCTGCCCAAGACCGAACTGGACCTGGGGGCGCGCAACTCGGTCAGTACCGTCGCCCGCTACGTCGGCATCATCCTCGCCGTGATCTGGGCGTTGACGGCGATGGGGCTGGAGCTGACCAAGCTGGCGCTGCTCGTCAGTGCGTTGTCAGTGGGTATTGGTTTCGGCCTGCAGGTGATCACACAGAACTTCGTCTCCGGCCTGATCCTGCTGGCCGAGCGTCCGGTGAAGATCGGCGACTGGGTGAAGCTGGGCGACCAGGAGGGCGACATCCGCCGCATCAGCCTGCGCTCGACCGAGATCCAGGTGGGCGACAAGTCCACCCTGATCGTGCCCAACTCCGAGCTGGTCACCAAGACCGTGCGCAACATGACGATGGGCAACAACCAGGGCCGCATCCAGATCCAGTTCGCGGTGCCACCCAGCACCGATGTCGGCAACCTGCGGCAGGCGCTGCTGGATGCGTATACCGCACACACCAACGTGCTGAAGCAGCCGGCGCCGACGGTCTACATCGACAGCATTGCCGGTGGCCAGATCACCATCAACAGCTTCGCGTACGTGGCCAGCCCGCGGCAGGTGTATGCCACCCGCAGCGATCTGTACTTCAGCCTGCTGCAGATCCTGGCGGAGCGGAACATTCCGCTGTCGACCCCGACCGACATCCACATCACCCGCGATCCGCAGGAGTAGGGGTTTCTTTGCAGGGCTGCGCCCTGCACCCGCTACAAGCCGGAGCAAAGGCAACAGCAACGGCAACGGCAAAAGCTGGTTTCCTGTGGGATGGCGGGGTGGGTCCGGTTGCGGGAGACGCCGTAAACCCTTCCATGGGGGCTTGGCCGCGGCATCCATGCCGCGGACACTCCCGCAACCGGACCCACCCCGCCTTCGACAGTTTGCTGCGGTCTGTCGGAAATGCTCTTGGGGTCAGATCCGTTTTCCGGAGGAAACGGATCTGACTCCAGATTGATTTCCATATCTGACAGAAGTGTCAACCAAGGTCGACACCCACCGACAGACGCAGGAATCTGTCAGAGGTGGGGCGGTGTGGGAGTGCGGGGTGTCAGCCGCATGGATGCGGCTGCCAAGCCTACAGGGACGTACTTGCGGCGTCCCCGCACTCCGGCACCACCCCACCAAACCACGGAATGCCCGCTGTTGCCGTTGCCGTTGCTGTTGCTGTTGCTGTTGCTGTTGCTTCGGCTGTTGCTTCGGCGGGTGCAGGGCGCAGCCCTGCAAAGAAACCACTACCCTCGTGGCCGGCTGCGCGAGGGCACCAGTGCGAACGTGTCCACCGCAAGCTTCTCGGCGTGGTTCAACCACGCGCGGATCTCCAGATCATCCACTTCGTGGTCCAGACCGAACGACACGTTGATCTTGCCGTTGGCATCGGGCTGCACCCACTGCTGCGCCAGTACCACCTTGCGCTGCGAGGACACCGCCTCGATCCAGAAGCCGCGATCCGGGCGCGTGCTTGCCACCAGCTGCAGCATGTACTGGCCGGCACGGGTACGGCGGCCCTTCTGCGTAATCATGTGCGCCTGGCGCACGCTCGGGCGCGGGCCCTGGAACGCATCCAGCGGTGCATCCACGGCGATGCCGCCACGCAGGTCGTTGTCGCGGTACAGCTTGATGCCGTTGTCGCGGTTGACCAGCAGGGCGCACCAGTCACCGTCGGCCGAGCCGTCCTCGAACGCGGTGCAGCGGTCGACGTAGGCCAGGGTGTTGTCCGGGTTGGCATCGTCGAACTGGCGTGAGGTGTTTTCCAGGTAAACGGACTTCAGACTCCAGTCCTTGTCGTACTCCAGCAACACCGGTGGCTGCACGTGCTGCAGGCCCACCACCACCTGGTCGTCGCCATCGATCTTCAGCTCGCGGGTCGGTTCGCCCAGCCACAGTGAACGCGCGAAGGCCAGATACTGCGGATAGTCACGGCCACCATCGCGCTGGGTGGCCACGCTGGCGCTGGGCGCGCGCTGGCTGTCGATCAGCGAACGGCCGAAGCCCATCGTCTTCAGGTTCGGGTCCAGCAGGCTGAGCAGGGTCGCACCCGAATCCAGGGTGGTGCCGGCATCGGCGCTGAGCTGCTGCGGGGCAATGCCATCACCCAGGAACAGCAGCAGGTTCTCGCGCTTCTGCCGGGTCAGAATGTGGGTCAGATCGTTGGGCATCGCCAGGTGGTCGGAGGCGATCACGATCAGCGTGTCCTTGCCGTACGGGCTGGCCTGGATGCGTTGCACCAGCTGCGAGATCAGACGGTCGCTGCACTTGAGCGCGTTGAGCATGTTGATGTTGCCGTACTGGCTCTGGTAGCGCTCGCCCTTGCACGACACCGGCAGGTGACCGGCCGGGTGGTGGGTGTCCATGGTCAGCGTGGTCAGCATGAACGGCGAACCGGCGCGCGAGAGCTGCTCGAAGCGCTGGTAGGCGGTATCCAGCAGCACGTCATCGTGCACGCCCCAGGCCGAGTAGTGGATGCGGCCGATCTTCTTCTGCTGCTTGAACCACGCCAGGTCATGCACTTCATCGAAACCGTGGCTGGCCAGGAACTGGCCTTTGCCGGCGAACTGGCCGTTGGCACCGCCCAGATAGTGGTTGGTATAGCCCTGCTGCTTCAAGTAATCGCCCAGGCACACGGCCTTGGGCAGGAAGCTGCCCATGCGGTCCATGCTGTTCTCATCGCCCTGCGAAGTGGTCAGCGGCACGCCGCACATCGACGAGACCAGGCCGGCGATGGTCCAGCCGCTGCCCTCGGCCGAGGCCAGGTTGCGCACGTCCAGTGACTCGGACGCCAGGCGGTTGAGGTTGGGCATCAGGCCGGGAAACACGGCCTCGTCCAGGTAGGTACGTTCCAGGCTCTCGCCGTAGATCCAGACGATGTTGCGCGGGCGCTGCAGCGGCTGCGTCGGCACCTGGTATTCGGGTGCGATGCGGGCGAAGTCGACCGGCCGCAGCTGCTGGTAGAGGCGCTGGCCGTCGCGGGCCAGCGGACTGATCATGATCGTGGCCACCCACACGGCCGCGAAACCGGCGAACAATGCGCCACCATGGCCGGGCCGGCGCCAGCGCTTCACCCGCGTGGCGAACAGCGGCAGCAGCGAGACCAGCGCCAGCACGATGAAGCCGGCGATATAGCCCTTGAAGTCGGAGACACCGGCGCCTTCCATGTCGGCGCCCAGGTGGTACAGGGTGGCGGCATTGAGCCCATCACCGGACAGCTTGTCGATCAGCCACCACGCGCTGAGCATGAGCAGCAGCAGCGAGAATGCACCAGCCTTCCACCACACCCACTTGTCGGACGCGAGGAACAACCAGCACAGCAGCAACAACGACAGCAGCAGTATCCAGAGCATAGGCAGCTTCGGCAGTGACGGGGTGGTGGTGATGGACGTCGTACCGACGCGTGTCCATCCGACCGACGCTGCCACAAGCACATGCACATGACAGGCCGATGACCCGATAGTGCATGCACGAACCTGACTGAAATGTTTGTTGAAATAACACGCGCGCAATCGCGCTCAGAAGGTAAAACGAGCGTGAAGGGCTTCGTTGGATTACATTAAAAACCGCATGAATACGGCGGTTTTCGCTGATGCGCTAGCGATGACCACGTTCTTCGCGTGCCCGCGCACGACGGTCGAACAGCAATGCACTGGTCACGATGCCAAGGCCGAGCACCACGCCGATGAACAGCAGAATCAGCGCAATGAGCGGGTAGCCGAACAGGTGCCAGCCGGTGTCGATCTTCATCATCATCGCCGCAGCCATGATCAATGCGGCACTGATGATGCCGGCAGCCACGCGGTTGGCGATCTTCTGCAGGTTCTCCATCAACCGCGATTCTTCCAGGCCGGTCACCTTCATCTGCAGGCGGTTCTCGGCCAGCAGCGCCATGATGTCCGAAAGTTTGCGCGGCCCATCCCGCAGCAGCTGCTGCAGTTCCATCGCCTCGCTGGCGAGGTTGGCGGCAGACAGCGATTTCTTCAGGCGCGCACGCATCACGTGCTGCAGCTGGCGCTCAACGATGCGGCGGGTTTCCAGCTCCGGCGCCAGCAGCCGGCACACGGTTTCCAGATTGAGCAGCGCCTTGCCCAGCAGGCTCAGTTCCGGTGGCGTGCGCAGGCCGCAGGCGGTGGCGATGCGCACCATGTCCAGCACCACGCGGCCTTCGGAGAAGCTACCGCTGGCGGCGTAGCGCGCGATCAGCTGGCCGGTCTCGCGCAGGTAACGCTCTTCGTCGAAGGCCTCCAGCCGCGTGCTGATGCTGATCAGGTCGTCGGCCACTTCTTCGCCACGACCATCGACCGCGGCGAACAGGATCTTCAGCAGGCGCTCGCGCAGACGCGGCGGCATGTGCGCGACCATGCCCAGGTCGAAGATCGCCAGCCGTCCATCTGGCATCACCCGCAGGTTGCCCGGGTGCGGGTCGGCATGGATCTCGCCATGCACGAAGATCTGGTCCAGGTAGCCGCGGATCAGCGCCGCCGCCAGAGGATCCATCGATTGCTCGGTGCGGCGCACATCGGGAATCGCATCCACGCGCACGCCGGTGGCCAGTTCCATGGTCAGCACGCGCTGGCTGCTGTAGTCCCACAGCGGCTGCGGAATCCACAGGCGGCGGAACGGCTTCAGGTGCCGGCCGAAACGGGCCAGGTTCTCGGCCTCGGCGTGGTAGTCCAGCTCCTGCATCAGGGTCTTGGCGAACTCGTTGAGCCAGTCGCGCAGGCGCACCCGACGGCCCACCTGGGTCAGGTGGTCGGCGGCCAGCGCGAAGCTGCGCAGTGCCTCCAGGTCCGAGCGCAGCTGCGCGGCGACCTCGGGTTTCTGCACCTTCACCGCCACCTGGCGGCCATCGTGCAGCACCGCGCGATGCACCTGCGCGATCGAGGCACAGCCCAATGGCTCGGGATCGAACGCGGCGAACAGCTTGTTCACCGGCGCGCCCAGCTCCTGTTCGACGATGGCATGGATGCGCTCGACCGGAATCTCGGCCACCTTTTCCTGCATACGCTCCAGCGCCGTGGCGAACTCCACCGGCACCATGTCCGGGCGGGTGGACAGCATCTGGCCTAGTTTGACGAAGGTCGGTCCCAGCGCTTCCAGGTCGCTGACGAACTGTTCCGGGTTGCCATCGGCGGGGACGTCGGCCTGGTTGCTGGCGGCATCCAGGTTCATGCCCGAGAACACGCCCGAATGGCGGTAGCGCATCAGCAGGCGCAGGATCTGGCTGCGCCGGTTCATGCCTTTGACTAGCGGGGGATTGCCATTGGCGGTGGGCGGATTGCTCAAGCGGAACTCCTTGCAGACGACGGCCGGTAGCGCCGGGCCATGCCCGGCGGAACGGGATCACGCCTCAGTCTGGCCGGGGCGGGGTCGTCACGTGGTGAACCCGATATCTTCCGCAGTCCACGCCGGATCGGTCAGAATCCGCTCATTCCCTCACTTGGACGCCCCATGGCCGGTGCCAGCCTGTTCGCCCTGCTCGACGATATCGCCTCCCTGCTGGACGACGTCTCGGTCCTGACCAAGGTTGCGGCGAAGAAGACCGCCGGTGTGCTCGGCGACGACCTGGCGCTGAACGCGCAGCAGGTGACCGGAGTCAACGCCAACCGCGAACTGCCGGTGGTGTGGGCGGTGGCCAAGGGCTCGCTGGTCAACAAGGTGATCCTGGTACCGGCGGCGCTGGCGATCAGTGCGCTGGAGGCCTGGCTGCACAGCCGTGGCTGGAACGTGCCGCTGATCGTGCCATTGATGATGATCGGCGGTGCCTTCCTCTGCTTCGAGGGCGTGGAGAAGCTGGCGCATCGCTTCCTGCATTCGGCTGACGACGATGCCGAGCATCAGGCCGAGCGGCGCAAGGCGCTGGCCGATACCCAGGTGGACATGGTGGCGTGGGAGAAGGACAAGGTAAAAGGCGCGATTCGCACCGACTTCATCCTCTCGGCCGAGATCATCGTGCTGACCCTGGGCGTGGTCGCCACCGCACCGTTCACCAACCAGATCCTGACGCTGAGCGTGGTTGCGCTGGCCATGACCGTGTTCGTCTACGGACTGGTGGCGGGCATCGTCAAGCTCGATGACGTTGGGCTGTACCTGTCGCGCAAGGGCGGTGCCATCGCCGCCTTCGGTCGCGGCCTGGTGGCGTCGGCACCGTGGCTGATGAAGTTCCTGTCGGTGGCCGGCACCATCGCCATGTTCCTGGTCGGTGGCGGCATCCTGGTGCACAACGTGCCGGCACTGCACCACGCGGTGCAGGCACTGGGTGGCGAAGGGCAGTGGGGCTGGCTGATCAGTGCTGCGGCCAACATGGTGGTGGGCATCATCGCCGGCGCCATCGTGCTGGCGGCGGTGACCGGGTTCCAGAAGCTGCGCGGTAAGTAAGCGGCGGCCCATTGCCCGGTAGAGGCCGACCTTGGTCGGCGCTTTGTTTACGCGCGTGCCAACCAAGGTTGGCACCTACCGAAGCGCTGTCCTTGGCGTTGGTAGAGGCCGACCTTGGTCGGCGCTTTGTTCCGGCGTGAGCCAACCAAGGTTGGAACCTACCGAAGCGCTGTCCTTGGCGTTGGTAGAGGCCGACCTTGGTCGGCGCTTTGTTCCGGCGTGTGCCAACCAAGGTTGGCACCTACCAAAGCGCTGTCCCTTGCGTTGGTAGAGGCCGACCTTGGTCGGCGCTTTGTTCCGGCGTGTGCCAACCAAGGTTGCCACCTACCGAAGCGCTGTCCTTTGCGTTGGTAGAGGCCGACCTTGGTCGGCGCTTTGTTGGGTTCTACCCCGTTTTCACGGACACTTACAAGAAGGCCGATTCAGGCCATGAGGAGTGTTCATGTCAAAGCGTAGGAAGTTCAGTGCCGAGTTCAAGCGCGGTGCGGTTGAGCAGGCGAGCCAGCCCGGCATCAGCTGCGCCCAGGTGCCCGGGAGCTGGGAATTCGCGACAGCCTGCTAACCCGCTGGAAGCGCGAGGCGCAGAATCCAGAAGCGGCCGCTTTCGGCGGCGCCGGAACGCCACGGGACGAAGAGTTGGCTCGACTCAAGCGTGAATTGGCGCGGGTGAAGAAGGAACGGGATTTTTTGCGAGAAGCGGCGACGTTCTTTGCAAAGGGATCATCCTGAGGTATCAGGTGATCGAACGTTGCCGCGATGAGTTTCCGATCCGGCTGATGTGCCGGTGCCTGAAGGTATCGGCCAGCGGCTACTACGTGTGGAGTAAGCGCCCTGCGAGCGCCCGGCAGGTCGACAATGAGCGCCTGGTGGTAAGGATGCGCGAACTGCATGAAGACAGCCGGGGTACTCTGGGAGCTGGCCGCATGCGCGAAGACTTGGCTGAGGAAGGCGAGATCGCCAGCCTGAACCGGGTCGCGCGCCTGATGGCGGCCGACGGCCTGCAGGGCTGGCCCCGGCGGAAGCGTCGCGGGAAGCGTGGCAGCCCGTCCGTAACGCCGCCGGGCGTGGGCAACCTGCTCGAACGCGATTTTCTCGCGCTGGAGCCGGAAACCAAGTGGGTCACGGACATCACCGAGATCAAGACCCAGCAGGGCAAGCTGTATCTGTGCATCGTGCTGGATCTTTACGACCAGCGCATTGTGGGCTGGTCAATGCACGATCGACAGGATCGCCAGATGGTGATCCGGGCGGTGCAGATGGCGGTCTGGCAGCGTCAAGGCAGCGATGAGGTGATCCTGCATTCGGATCGTGGCAGTCAGTTCCGCAGCGGTGACTACCAAGGATATCTCGCGGCTAACGGGCTGATCTGCTCAATGAGCGCCGTTGGACATTGCGGCGACAACGCCGCCTGCGAAGGCTTTTTTGGGCTGCTCAAGCGTGAGCGAGTCTATCGAACGAGCTACCCGACACTGGATGCAGCAAGAGCGGATGTGTTTGACTACATCGAGCGACGCCACAACCCAAGGATGCGGCGAAGGGTCGCCAGGCAGGATCAGAAGGTTGCAGCTCTTTTAGAACCGTCCGTGATATCGGGGTAGAACCCGTTTCCGCGCGTGCCAACCAAGGTTGGCACCTACCAAAGCGCTGTCCTTGGTGTTGGTAGAGGCCGACCTTGGTCGGCGCTTTGTTTCCGCGCGTGCCAACCAAGGTTGGCACCTACCGAAGCGATGTTCTTGGCGTTGGTAGAGGCCGACCTTGGTCGGCGCTTTGTTTCTGCTCGTGCCAACCAAGGTTGGCACCTACCGAAGCGGTTTGCGGTGGGCCGGGCGATCAACCCGCCTGTACGCGGTTCTTGCCCTGGCGCTTGGCGGCATACAGCGCGTCATCCGCGCGCCGCAGCAGGGTCTCGGTATCGTCGCCGGGCTGCCATTGCGCCAGCCCGGCACTGAAGTGCACCGGCACGCGCTGGTCCTGTACGGTCAGCACGCGGTGCGCCAGTGAACGCTGCAGGCGCTGCACGGTGGCCATGCTGTCGGCACCCTGGGTCTCCGGCAGCACCAGCACGAACTCGTCGCCACCCAGCCGCGCGATGCCATCGGTGGCGCGCAGCAGCAGCTTGCAGACGGCCACCAGGTGCTGCAGCAGTGCATCGCCACCGGCATGGCCATGTGCATCATTGGTCTGGTGGAAATCATCCAGATCGATCATCGCCACGCCCAACGGCGAGTTGTTGCGCGCGGCGCGCGCCAGCTCACGCTGCAGCAGTTCGTCCAGGCCGCGGCGGTTCAGTGCCTGGGTCAGGGGATCGATGCGGGCCAGATCGCCGGCGGCGCGCAGTTCCTGCTCCAGCTCGGCAATGCGTTGCTCTGCACGCTCCACTTCCTGCCGCGCGTTGGCCAGGTGATCGCGCGCCTGTGCGGCCTGCTGCTGCACCTTGCCGGTATCGCGCATCACGTCCTGCAGCAGCTGATTGAGGTCGGCGATGCTGCGCGCTTCGCGCAGCTGCAGCGCATAGCTGCCAATGCGGTCGTGGTATTCGCCGGTGCTGGTGGCCATGCCGTCCATACGCTCGATGAACTCGCCCATCAACCCGCGCATCGCCGCCTTCGAATCGTCGATGCCCTGGCGCAGCAGCCCCTGCTTGTAGATCACTTCGCGCAGTTCGGCGCGGGTGCGCTCGACCGCCTCAGCTTCCAACGGCCCGTCCAGCAGCTGGCGTACTGCGGCGATCTGGCCCTGCAGCCAGCTGCGGTCATCCAGCAGCTCGCTCACGTTCTCCAGCAGCAGCGCGAACAGCTCAAGCAGCAGCGCCTGCTGCTCCTGCCAGCTCTCGGCACGCACGCCGACCTGGTGGCCGAGCTCGCGCACGCCCTGTTCGATCGGTTCCAGCGCCGTGCCCGGTTGCCACTGGCGCAGCTGCATGGCCAGCGTCTGCGCCTGCTCGCGCAGGTCCGGATCGTGCTGCAGCAGGGCCACCACCGCGCCGCCCAGCAGCAGGCGCAGCTGCTCGGACAGGCGCAGGCTTTCCGGCTGCCCATCCGGCGAATGCTGTTCGATGGTGCGGATGTACTTGTCGATCAGCTGCCGCATTGCGCGCCCATAGCGCGGCCAATCGGCGCTGGCCTGCGCCGACTGCAGGCGGTCGCCCATGTCGCCCAGTTCGCCGGGCAGGGTGGCCATGCCATTGGCGAACGCGGCCAGCAGCGGCTCCGGTGCGTCGGCCCCGGCGAACAGCTGCTGCAGGGCCACGCCACCGCCACCCTGCAGCACCACGCGGTCGCCCAGCCCATCGTCCACCACCGCGCGCACGCGTGCCGGCGGCCCAAGGGCGGTACCGGGGGCAGGGCGGTGGTCGGGCTGGTCCGTCATGGAGCAAATCCTGGGGCTGGCAGGGACTGGTTCCAGCATATCGGCGCGGCCGCCGACGGCTTGAACGGCTAGGATGGGCGACAGGATGCCGCAGTGGAGGTGGTGATGCGCGTGATGTTGCTGGGGGCGACCGGGCTGGTCGGTGGGCTGACCCTGTCCAGGCTGCTGGACGACCCGCGCTGCAGCGCCGTGATCGCGCCGACCCGCCGCCCGTTGGCTGTGGCCCACGCCAAGCTGGAGAACCCGGTGCTGGCCTTCGACGCGTTGCCCACTTCGCCAGCATGGGCGCGCGTGGACGCGGTCATCTGCGCGCTCGGCAGCACCATTGCCCAGGCCGGCAGCCGCGAGGCTTTCCACCGCATCGATCATGACTACCCGCTGGCGTTCGCCCGCCTGGCGCAGGCGCAGGGTGCGCAGACCTATGTGCTGAATTCCGCAGCCGGCGCCAACCCGCAGTCGTCGATCTTCTACAGCCGGGTGAAGGGCGAGCTGGAGCATGACCTGCGCGCGCTGGGCTTCAACTCGTTGACCCTGGTCCGCCCCGGGCTGATCGGCGGCGAGCGCACCGAGGTGCGACGTGGCGAGCGCCTGGCGCTGACGGTGTTGGGGGCATTGGGGCCGCTGCTGCCACGGGCGTGGCGGATCAATCCGGCCAGCGAAATTGCCAAGGCACTGGTCGAGGCCGCACTCGCCCCGCAACCGGGTGAACACGTGGTGGCGTCGGGCGCGCTGGTCGGCTGATGTCGCGTGCGCTGCGCCTGACCCAGCTTCAACAGCTGCTGCGCCGCCATCGGCGGCCGGTGTCCGGGCAGGTGCTGGCCGAAGCGCTCGGCATCAGCCTGCGCACGCTGTACCGCGATATCGAGACGCTACGCGAACAGGGGGCCGACCTGCGGGGTGAGGCTGGCGTCGGCTACCAGCTGGCACCGAGCGATACCCTGCCGCCGATGACCCTGCCGCCCGCCGAGATCGACGCGCTGGTGCTTGGCCTGCGCTGGGTCGCGGCGCGCACCGAGCCAGCGTTGGCTGAGGCCGCACGCGATGCCCTGGCGCGCATCGCGCATGTGTTGCCTGCCGCGCGGCGCGAAGCGCTGCGTGATAGCGGCCTGCGCGTGGGCCCTTCGCGCGCTGCGGCCAAGATGCCGGCGGCACGCCTGCAGGCCGTGCGTGAGGCTGTGGGTTCACAGCGGCGCCTGAAGTTCGGCTACCAGGATGCACAGGGCCAGCGCAGCGAGCGCATTGTCTGGCCGTTCGCACTGGGCTACTTCGATGAAGTACCGATGCTGGCGGCGTGGTGCGAGAGCCGCGAGGACTTCCGCCATTTCCGGCTGGACCGCATCCGCCAGGTGCGCGTGCTGGAGGATCGCTACCTCGTGCCGCGCGCCACCCTGCTGCGGCGCTGGCAGAAGGCACAGGGCATCGCACCGGACTGGCTGGACCGTTCGTAGCGTCGAACTTGCTCGACTGCTTCCGTGCATCGCTTCCGGCTCCTGGGGACGGCGGCCTTCGCTCTTCGCTCCTGGTAGAGGTCGAGCTTGCTCGACCGCCTTTGATCTTCGCGAACAGCAGTCGAGCAAGCTCGACATCTACCAGGGCAGAGGCAACAGCAGTCGAGCAAGCTCGACATCTACCAGAGCAACGGCAACAGCAGTCGAGCAAGCTCGACATCTACCAGGGCGGGGGCAACAGCAGTCGATCACGCTCGACGCTACTGACAGAATCTGTCAGCAGGGCCATACCACCATGATCGCTCCCAACAACGGAGCTTCCCCATGTTCACGCCCAGCACCCTGCTGCAGTACGTGCGCGACGTCGCCACCAGCGCCACGTTCTACAGCGGCATTCTCGGAAAGCCACCGGTCGAGCAGTCGCCCGGTTTCGCCCTGTTCCTGCTCGGCGATGGCGCCGCACTGGGCCTGTGGCAACGCGATGACGTGCAGCCGCCGGTGTCCGCGCAGGCCGGTGCCGCCGAACTGGCGATGCTGGTCGCCGACCCGGAGGCCGTGCAGCAGATGCACGATGCGTGGCAAGCGCTCGGCGTGCAGATCCTGCAGGCACCGGTGACCTTGGAATTCGGCCACACTTTTGTCGGGGCAGACCCGGATGGCCACCGTCTGCGTGTGTACAGCCGTGCCGAGGGCATGGTCGCGCGGAACTGATCAAGGGAGGGGGCCGGCACTTGCTGGCTCCTGGACCTACCCTTGCTTCTGCGCTGCGTCGACGACGATTGAGAATATCTCGTCGTCTTCCGAATCCCATTCAACGGCCAGCTGGGCCAGCTCTGCGACCACGTCGCGGCCTGGATTGCATCGCCTGAGCTCTTTGATGAACTGTCGGACCTGGCGTGGCGTTAATTCACTGCCCGGATAGTTGAAGAGATTGAGCGCAGCATCTGAAGAGACGTCCAATAGGTCGGGTGCGAGGATGGAATACGCTTTGATGTAGCGGGAGAGCGGAATATCCGACAGGAAGTTCTCTGCTGCACACATGATCGATGCGTCATGTGGCGGGTTCCGGAGGAATTCCCTCATGACCGCAAGGACGACTTCTACTGACGGTGGTTTTGTCAGTGGCCTGTAGAAGTGGTTGGCGTATGCACGGTCACCTTCGTGGGTGACCGCAGCATCCGATAGCGTTGCGAGCATCGTAATCCAGACGTCAGCGTCCAGCGGCGTAGCCGGCTCGGCGTGTCCTTGTTGATCGGCATTGGGGATGATCGCCCGGACGATGGACTCGCCGTTGCGCCATGACTGCAGACGGGAGTCGATAATTGCGTACACCTGATCCTGCTTGTCCCACATGGCGTCCGGCGAGGGCATGGCGTCTTGAGGGAACAATGAGAAGACGTCCGACAAGTAGGGTGCGGCCATGCAGAAGTAGCGAACGGTGAACTCCAGCAATTCCGGGTCGAATGCAGCGCCGGGGATTTCGTCCTGGAAGGCAGCTTCGATGCATGCCAAGGCATCTGCCGGCGAGGGGGCGGCTGCCACCGTAGAGCCGACCGATGCGTCAAGGAAAGCGTGATTTCGGGCGAGCCAGCGCAGGAAGATGATGCCAAGGACCCAGTTCGTGTCTGACGGATCCTCATCCCTCGTCAACCGTAGGAAGAATGGAGAGGCGCGGAAAAAATCATTGCCCGCCTTCATGAATTCTTCGAGTGTGGGTGGTGTCTCAATCACGGAAGTTCGACGTCTGCAGAGAGGCTCAATGCTATCGAGCTGCTCTTGGGAATCCATGCAACTATTCTCAAAATGCCCCCTTGCGCTCTCGCCCGACCGTCGGAGAGACCAGTAGATCCACGTCCATGCGTAGATGGGGTGCGACGGAGCAGGCACAAAAAAACGCCGGGCATTGCCCGGCGTTTCTCCACTTCATGTGCCAACCAAGGTCGGCACCAACCGATAAGGTGGCCGATCAGCTGGCCAGCGCCAAATCGTCCATCATCGCGCGCAGGAAGCGGGCGGCTTCGCCACCGGTAGCCGCGCGGTGGTCGAAGGTGACCGACAGCGGGATCACCTTGTGCGCTTCCACGCCGCCCATCACCGGGGTCATCTGGTGGCGGGCACGGCCGGCACCGACGATGGCCACGCACGGCGGCACCACGACCGGGGTCGCGTAGCGGCCGGCGAACATGCCGAAATTGGACAACGAGATGGTGTAGCCGCTCAGTTCCGAGGCGGCGATCGAACGCGATTCGACCTGCTCGCGCAGGCGGTTGACGCCTTCACGGATGCCGCGTGCGTCGAGCATGTCGGCGTTGCGCAGTGCTGGCACGAACAGGCCGTCGTCGGTGTCCACGGCGATGCCGATGTCCACCTGCGCGTGCAGGGTGCGGGTCAGCGCTTCACCGTCGAACCAGGCGTTCATCGCCGGCACCTTCTGCGCGGCGACCACGATCGAACGCACCAGGCGCGCGGTGACGTCGTTGCCCGGCAGCCAGGCGTGGATGTCGGCATCGTCGTTCAGCGTGGTCGGCACGACCTTGCTGTGCGCATCGGCCATCACGCGCGCCATGTTGCGGCGAACGCCCTTCAGCGGTTCCGGCTGGCCCTTGGCGACCACGCCCGGCGGCTGGGTACGCATCGGCTTGCCGGCAGCAGACAGCGGGGTGCGCGCTTCGCTCTGCACCGGGGCAGACACCTGCGCCGGGGCCGGCGCGGCATAGGCAGCAGCGGCCGGCGCCGGAGCGGCACCGATCTTTGCGCTGCCATCCGCAGCTGCCTGCTTGACGTCGGCCATGGTCACCGCGCCATCGGCGCCGGTGGCGCGTACGCGGGACAGGTCCACGCCCAGCTTGCGCGCGGTGGCACGCACGGCCGGCACGGCCTTGACGCCACCGACGGCGAGCGCCTGCTCGGCGTGCACGGCATTGGAGCTCTGCATCGCGCCGACCACGGTACCGGCGTCATCACGCTCGGCGGCGGCGGGCTTGGCGGCTTCGGCGGCCACCGGTGCAGCGGCGGCTGGCAGCGGCGGCGGGGTCGGTGCGGCGGCCGGTGCAGCATGGCCATGGCTGTGGCCGGTGTCCTGGCCATCGGCACGCTGCGGCAGGTTCGGGTCCAGTTCGAAGCTGGCCAGCACCGATCCGGTCGGGATGATGTCGCCGGCAGCGCCGGACAGCTTCAGCACCGTGCCGGAGAACGGCGACGGCACTTCGACGACGGCCTTGGCGGTCTCCATCGAGACCAGCGGCTCGTCCAGCTTGATCACATCGCCTTCCTTGACGAACCACTCGACGATGGTCGCGTCCGGCAGGCCTTCGCCCAGGTCGGGCAGGTTGAAGTTCTTGGTCTGGCTCATTTGCAGTTCTCTTCCAGCAGTTCCAGTTCGCGGGCCGGCAGCCAACCCGTCGCGCCATTGGCGCGCTCGGACCACCACCACCCGCCGTGTTCGTGATGAAGCTTCACCATCTCGCCGCTTTCCACATCCAGCTCGCGGGCGTCGTAGTCGCACAGCGCTTCGGCGCGACCCTCGTCCAGCAGCTGCAACCAGGCGATGGGCGCCCATCCAGCGCGCCCATCGTTGGTGCGTACCCAGGCAAACGCCGGCCATTCCTCGTCACGGACACCTACTTCGACGATCTGGCCGGTGTGGAACCGGAGCGGGTTGGGATACTGGCTGCGGTAAGCCCCCAGAAGGCGGGCCCGCATGTCAGCCGGCCGCCACCGCGCGCTTGGCCGCAGCCACGATCCGCTCAACGCTCGGCAGGTACTTCATTTCCAGGCGGAACAGCGGAATGTGGGTGTCGTAGCCAGTAACGCGCTCGACCGGGGCCAGCAGGTCGTAGATCGATTCCTCGGCCAGGCGCGCAGCGATCTCGGCGCCGAAGCCCGCGGTCTTCGGGGCCTCCTGCACGATCACGCAGCGGCCGGTCTTGGCCACCGATTCGGCGATGGTGGCGAAGTCCAGCGGACGCAGCGTGGCCACGTCGATGACTTCGGCACTGATGCCTTCACCGGCCAGCTTGTCGGCCGCTTCCAGCGCTTCCTTCACCTGCGCGCCCCAGGTCACCAGGGTCACGTCGGTGCCATCGCGCAGCACGAAGCAGACGTCCAGCGGCAAGGCTTCGCCGTCGTTGACGACCACTTCCTTGTACTGGCGGTAGATGCGCTTGGGCTCCATGTAGATCACCGGATCCGGCTCGCGGATCGCGGCCAGCAGCAGGCCGTAGGCACGCTGCGGCGACGACGGCAGCACCACGCGCAGGCCCGGCACGTTGGTGAAGATCGCCTCGTTGGCTTCGCTGTGGTGTTCCGGCGCGCGGATGCCACCGCCCCACGGCACGCGCAGCACCATCGGGCAGTGCAGGCGGCCACGCGTGCGGTAACGCAGGCGTGCGGCGTGGCAGACGATATGGTCGACCATCGGGTACATGAAACCGTCGAACTGGGCCTCGGCCACCGGCTTCATGCCCTGCGCGGCCAGGCCGATGGTCAGGCCGGCGATGGTGGTTTCATCCAGCGGGGTGTCGAGGATGCGTTCGGAGCCGAAGCGCTGCTGCAGGCCGGCGGTGGCGCGGAACACGCCGCCGTTGACGCCCACGTCCTCGCCCAGCACCAGCACCGACGGGTCGTGCTCCAGCTCCCAGGCCAGTGCCTGGGTGATGGCTTCGATCAGGGTGATGGGGGTGGTGGTCATGCTCTCTTCTCCGCGCGCGACGGCGGCGCTGTCGGCGGCGTTGGTGTGCGCGCCGGGCGCGCCGTTCTTGATCTCATCCATGGCGCTTCTCCAGGGCGATCGCCTGGGCACGCTGAGCCAGCAGGTCCGGCGGCGGATCGGCATACAGGAAGTCGAACATCGCCTCGACCGGCTGCACCGGCGTGTTGAGGTACAGGTTCACTTCCTCGTCCACGCGGGTGCCGCATTCGGCGACCCAAGCAGTTTCCTCTTCTTCGCTCCACACACCGGCGTTGATCAGGTACTTGCGCAGGCGCAGCATCGGCTCGCGCTGCCAGGCATCCTTCACTTCGGCGTCGTCGCGGTAGCGGCGCGCGTCATCGGCGGTGGTGTGGTCGGACAGGCGGTAGGTCATCAGTTCCAGCACGGTGCCACCGTTGCCGGCCAGCGCACGTTCGCGCGCCTGCTCCATCGCCGCCAGCACTGCGATCAGGTCGTTGCCGTCCACCTGCAGGCAGTGCAGGCCGCCGGCCAGGCCCTTCTGCGCCAGCGTTTCGGCACCGGTCTGGGCCGAACGCGGAACCGAGATGGCCCAGCCGTTGTTGACGATGCACAGGATCAGCGGCAGCTTGTAGGCGCCGGCCGAATTCAGTGCCGCGTAGAAGTCGGTCTTGGAGCTGCCGCCGTCGCCACACACGGCCACCGCGATCTGCGCTTCCTTGTTGAGCTTGAACTTCAGCGCAGCGCCTGC
Source organism: Stenotrophomonas sp. 63632_Sma (assembly GCF_056482875.1). NCBI lineage: Bacteria > Pseudomonadati > Pseudomonadota > Gammaproteobacteria > Lysobacterales > Lysobacteraceae > Stenotrophomonas > Stenotrophomonas sp. 63632_Sma. The sequence continues at coordinate 4,361,458 of NZ_CM151220.1, read as the reverse complement.
GGCGTGCAGGCACTGGGTGGAAATCGGCACGCAGAACGGGAAGTCCTTGGCCGCGTTGCCGCCGTAATCGTTGCCGCGTTCGTCGCCGCCCCAGTACATCAGCACGTCGTGCGGGCGCACGCCACGCATGAACATCGCGCCATACTCGCGGTACGAAGGTGCGAACACGTCGTCCTTCTGCATCGCAGCGCCGATGCCCACGTGCGCGGCTTCATGGCCCAGGCAGGCGGCGTAGGTGCCGAGCTTGCCGGTGCGCTGCAGCGCGATGGATTTGCTGTCGAACGTACGTACGAACAGCATCTGCTTGAACAGCGGTACCAGGACCTTGGGGTCGCGCAGCGACGCGGGCAGGTCATCGCGGACGAGCTTGCCGTCCGTGTCCAGGTACTGCAGGTATTCGATCTTGAATTCAGCGGCAACCGTCATTGCGTACTGCACCTTCGACAGAGAAGTTACAAATGATATGAATCGCCATGTTAAGGAACGCGTACGGAATAGCCTTCCTGCGGCGCAACACGGCGACACCCCGTTTTACCCCTGCCGGCGGGTGGGGGGCCAATAACAACAACGTATTCAGTCGTTGCTGCAAAGCATCAGAATATGCCTCTGGCTGACTGCCCGCGCAACGGCCTGATCGGTTCCACGCGCAGGCCCGGCATCGGGCGATGCTCCACGGCCTTCCGCACGCCCGGGTATGGACCCGGCGGCTGCCAGCGCGGCGGCAACGCGCTACCCTTGCCGCCCCCGATCTGGTCCCGCCCATGTCCGTCGACAACAACCAACGCGATCTCGAAGCCGGCATCCACACCGACCTGCAGGGGCGGCTGACCTATGGCGGCTACCTGCGGCTGGACCAGCTGCTCAGCGCGCAGCAGCCGTTGTCCAACCCGCCGCACCATGACGAGATGCTCTTCATCATCCAGCACCAGACCTCGGAGCTGTGGCTGAAGCTGCTTGGCCACGAACTGCGTGCCGCAATCGGCTTCCTGCAGCGTGATGAAGTCTGGCAGTGCCGCAAGGTGCTGGCGCGCAGCAAGCAGGTGCTGCGCCAGCTGACCGAGCAGTGGTCGGTACTGGAAACGCTGACCCCGTCCGAGTACATGGGCTTCCGCGACGTGCTGGGCCCGTCGTCGGGCTTCCAGTCGCTGCAGTACCGCTACATCGAGTTCCTGCTGGGCAACAAGAACGCACAGATGCTGCAGGTGTTCGAGCACGATGCGGCCGGGCAGGCGCAGCTGCGCACCGTGCTGGAGGCGCCCAGCCTGTACGAGGAATTCCTGAAATACCTGGCCCGCTTCGGCCATGCCGTCCCGGCGGTGTACGAGGCCCACGACTGGACCCAGCCGCATGTGGCCGATGACGCACTGCAGCCGGTCTTCGAACGCATCTACCAGGACACCGACCGCTACTGGCGCGAGTACTCGCTGTGCGAGGACCTGGTGGACCTGGAGACCGCCTTCCAGCTGTGGCGATTCCGACACATGCGCACCGTGATGCGGGTGATCGGCTTCAAGCGCGGCACGGGCGGCTCGTCCGGCGTGGGCTTCCTGGCCAAGGCGCTGGAACTGACCTTCTTCCCCGAACTGTTCCAGGTGCGGACCAGCCTGCAGGCCGGGCCCCCGGCAGAACAGGGCTGATCCGTATTCAGCTTGGATCCCGGCCGGCGGCTGGATCGTTTCAGATGCAAGTTCAGGGAGCAGGCTGGCACCTGCCTCAAACGGCGTGTATTTGACGTGAACGCCAGAAGTCGGTGATCCTCGCGCGTTGCTCCAACTGCACATCGGACGTGCTCGTCATCCACCGAACCAGGAAATCCGCATGAGCGTAAACGCCACTGCGAACACCCCAGATCCGGCGCTGCCGGACTTCAAGACCACGCTGGGCCACCCGCGCCCGTTGTGGATGCTGTTCATGACCGAGTTCTGGGAGCGCTTTGCGTTCTACGGCATCCGCTGGGCCTTGGTGCTGTACATCGTCGCCCAGTTCTACAACGGCAGCGCTGCCGGCGAAGGCGACGCCAGCCGCATCTACGGCGCCTACCTGGCCCTGGTGTATGCCGCAGCGATCTTCGGTGGCTACGTGGCCGACCGGGTACTGGGTTACCAGCGATCGATCCTGACCGGCGCGATCATCATGGCCGCCGGCCTGTTCATGATCTCGCTGCCGCAGGAGCACATCTTCAAGCTCGGCCTGGCCACGATCATCGTCGGCAACGGCCTGTTCAAGCCCAACATCTCGACCATGGTCGGCAAGCTGTATGGCCTGAAGGACGAGCGCCGTGATTCGGGCTTCACCATCTTCTACATGGGCATCAACATCGGCGCGATGATCGCCCCGGTGCTGACCGAGTACCTGGCCCGCAAGGTCTTCGGTACCGACGCGATGCCGTCCTACAAGGTCGTGTTCATCGCCTCGGGCGTGGGCATGCTGATTTCGCTGGTGTGGTTCTACATCGGTCGTGCCGGCCTGAAGGGCATCGGTGCACCGCCGGCCGGCGCTGAAGGCTTCGGCCGCATCATCATGGTGCTGGCCGGTGCCGTGGTCGCCATCCCGGTCGCCTACTTCCTGCTGGCCACCGGCGCCACCGCACTGGCCTGGATCCTGGGCGCGATGTTCACCGCGCTGGCCATCCTGCTGCTGGTCGAGGGCATCCGCGAAGGCAAGGTGCAGCGCGACCGCGTGATCGCGATGCTGATCATCTTCGCCTTCAACGTGATGTTCTGGATGTTCTTCGAGCAGGCCGGCAGCTCGTTCACCTTCCTGGCCGAGAACATCGTCAACCGCCAGATGGGTGACTGGACCTTCCCGACCGCGTGGTTCCAGTCGGTCAACTCGGTGGCCATCATCACCCTGGCGCCGATCATCGCCTGGATCTGGGTGGCCCTGGGCCGCGCCAACCCGTCCATTCCGCGCAAGTTCGGCCTCGGCCTGCTGTTCAACGGCGCCGCCTTCGCCCTGCTGATGTACGCGCTGTCGCAGATGGTCGTGGACGGCAAGATCCCGTTCTGGACCCTGTTCATGGTCTACGTCATCCAGTCGGTGGGTGAGCTGTGCCTGTCGCCGATCGGCCTGTCGATGGTGACCAAGCTGGCCCCGGTGCGCCTGGTCGGCTTCGGCATGGGTGGCTGGTTCCTGTCCACCGGCATCGGCAACAACCTGTCGGGCATCTTCGCTGGCGTGGTCAGTGGTGAAGGCGGCATGACGGTCGAGTCGGCCCTGAAGGGGTATACCTTCGGGTTCTGGGCCCTGATCGGCTCCGGCGTGGTGCTGTTCCTGGTCGCCCCGCTGATCAACAAGCTGATGCACGGCGTCAAATGATGATGAGAGGGTAGTAGGCATGCGCAGCAAGCTCGGTGGTGCAGTGGTGGTGGTCTGTGTGGCGCTGATCGGCGCCTGTTCCCAACCGCAACCGCCTGCCGCCGCCGAGCCTACGCAGCCTCTGGATACCCGACCCACCGAGCCACCGGTCGCTGACCCCAGCGAACCGGTGGCCTCGGGCAACACCCCGGTGGCGGCGGACATCGCCGCCATCGCAGGGCTCGGCGCGCAGTTCGACCCGGCCCGCAACCCCGCCGACGACCTGGCCACCGCCAAGGTGGAAGCCCAGCGCGGCAAGAAGCGCATCCTGCTCGAGGTCGGCAACGCCGCCTGCGAGCGCTGCCGGGCGCTGGACGAGGTGGTGGAAGGCAACGGCGACCTGCGCCGCTTCCGCGATGCCCACTACGTGTGGGTGAAGGTCAACGCCAGCGACGAACAGCCCAACACCGCTTTCTTCGCCCAGTTCCCGATGATGGAACGCGACTACCCGTACCTGCTGGTACTCGATGCCGATGGCGGACTGCTGGTGTCGCAGGCGACCGGCGAGCTGCGCAAGGGCGAAGCCTTCCAGCCCGCGCGCGTGACCGCGTTCCTCAAGCAGTGGGCACCTGACAAACCGGAATAGGGTAGTGCCGGCCGCTTCGGTGGATGCCGACCGCTGACCGCCACCCCCGTTGGGTGCCGACCGTTGGTCGGCACTGAGGCACATCCACGCGTGACGTGGGTCGATTGCGCGCGCCGTCACACTCTCTGAAACGGCGTCTCAACTTCATCGCACGTACGCCGTTACCGGCAAGGACCTCAGTCGACATCCCGTCGATGCAACCTTCCGGAACGCCCATGCACAGCGACCACGCCGAACGACTGCCCGAACCTGCCAGCGACCTGGCCGAGGCTGGGGCAGGCGAGGGCGTGACCCTGCCGCCGCAGGAGGCGTTGCTGGATGACGCCGGTACCGGCGAGGACACCGTTGAACTGGCACCGCCGCGTCACCGCCTGCCGCAGATCGCGCTGCCCGACAACGTGGTGCTGAAGGGGGCGGTGCAGAAACTGGTCGAGCAGAAATCACGGCTCGATGCATTGGCCGCCGACGGCCAGCTGGCCGGGCTGCTGCCGCCGGAATGGCAGGGCCAAGGCGTGCGTGCGATCGAACTGTCCACGTTCATCCAGGGCGTGCTGCCGTTCCTGCAACCCGGCGAACGTGGCGAAACCGCGCCCGCGCGCCTGCCGGTGCGCCACGTGCTGGGAGACGACAGCCGCTGGGGCTTGGAGGATGTCGCCGAACCGAAATCGCTGGCCTGGTACCTGGCCAGTGACGAACGCGCTACCGTCGGCAGCAAGGACGTGGCCGAGGCCTATCTGGTGGGTGCACTCGGTCTGGCGTGGATGCAGGAAGGGCGCAGCCGTCCTGGCTTCCTGCGCGCGATGGGCCAGGACAGCCTGGCCGCGCGGGTGACCATGCGCGGCTATCCACCGGCCAACGAACTGGCGCTGTACAGCGTCACCGCGCACGGCCAGCCGCAGATCTGGTGCGTGCATGGCCGCCGCCGCATGCGCCCGCTGGTGGCGCCGTGGCTGAGCGTGCCGCTGCTGACCGCCTACGGCGTGCCGGCACCGGTCGCGTGGCCGTCCAGTTTCCCGCCGGTGGAGGCGGTGGCCGAACTGCTGGCGACCGCACGGCAGGGGCGCGCGCTGCCGGAAGTGGACCTGGGCAAGGTCTTGGCGAAGATCGCTGAAGATGCCGCATCCGACGCCTGGCAGCCGGTCAGCCTGCTGCAGCTCAACACCTGGTCACCGCGTTGGCACTTCTTCCTGGGCACCTTCGTCGGCCTGCCGTCGCTGCTGCTGGTGGCTGCCGCGCTGGCGCTGCCGGGCGCGGTTGAAGCGGCCACGGTTGCCGCATCGCTGGGCTTCGCCGGCGGTGCCATCGCTGCGCTGGCGGTGCCGTGGATCCATGCGCGGCGCAAGCATCTGAGCTGAAAAAAGGGGACGGAGGGGATTAAGTCGTATCACGCACATATGTGCCGATTGCGGCTTAATCCCCTCCGTCCCCTTTTTTCTTTCAGACCCCTTCGCCCATCCGCTCCAGGCCTTCGCCGGCCAGGCGGAGGATCAGTTTTTCCAGCACCTGCTCTTCCTCTTCGCTCAGCACCGACATCAGTTTGCGGGTGATCTCGATCACCATCGGCGCGATGGTCTCGTACACCTCGAAACCGGCTGCCGACAGCGCCAGCACCGAGCGGCGGCGGTCGTCGCCGTGGGTCTCGCGCTTGATGAAGCCGCGCTCCAGCAGGCGGGCCACGGCGCGGCTGACCGCCACCTTGTCCATTGCCGTGCGGTCGGAGACCTCGCTGGCCGAGGAGCCCGGGTACAGCGCCAGGATGGTGATCACCCGCCACTCGGGAATCGCCAGACCGTAACGATCGCCGTATAGCTTGGCGATGTTGCCGCTGACCCGGTTGGACAGCACGCTCAGCCGGTACGGCAGGAACTGTTCCAGGTCGAGCAGGACGTGCGAGGAACGCAGGCGGGTCGAAACGGGATCGGCGGGGCTCATGTTGCGGTGCACCTTGCTGGTGGTTTCAAGTGTAACTATAAGGGGTAGGTCCAGACCCTGCATTCTCGCCGGGTCCCTACCTGCCCGCACCTGGTTTGTACCGATGCGGTACCGATTCGGAGCCACGCCATGAATACCGCAGTCCCGACCGCCTCGCACCCCAACCCCGGCATGCAGGTCACCACCTTCGAGAACCCGATGGGCATCGACGGCTTCGAGTTCGTCGAATTCGCCGCCCCGGCCGGCCGTGGCCAGGAGCTGCACGAGTACTTCCGGAAGATGGGCTTCAGCGCGGTGCTCAAGCACAAGCAGCGTCCGATTACCGTCTATCGCCAGGGCGACGTCAACTTCCTGGTCAATGAAGACCCGGATTCGTTCGCCTCGGACTTCGCCGAAAAGCACGGCCCGTGCGCCTGCGGCTTCGCCATCCGCTTCAAGAAGCCGGGCCAGGAGGTCTACCAGACCGCGCTGGGCAACGGCGCCGAAGCCATCGCCTTCAAGCCGGACAGCAAGGCGGTCAGCGCGCCGGTCATCAAGGGCATCGGCGACTGCATGCTGTACCTGGTCGATCGCTATGGCAGCGCCGGCAGCATCTTCGATGGCGATTACGAGCCGATTGCCGGTGCCGACCTGCACCCGGTGGGCTTCGGCCTGACCTTCATCGACCACCTGACCCACAACCTGTACTTCGGCAACATGCAGCAGTGGTCGGACTACTACGAACGCCTGTTCAACTTCCGCGAGATCCGCTACTTCGACATCAAGGGCCTGAAGACCGGCCTGGTGTCCAAGGCGATGACCGCGCCGGACGGCATCGTGCGCATTCCGCTGAATGAATCGTCCGACCCGAAGAGCCAGATCAACGAGTACCTGGACGCGTACAAGGGCGAGGGCATCCAGCACATCGCCTGCTTCACCGAGAACATCTACGAGACCGTCGAAGCGATGCGCGCGCAGGGCGTGGACTTCCTCGACACGCCGGAGACCTACTTCGACGTGATCGACCAGCGCGTGCCGAACCACGGTGAAGACGTGGCGCGCCTGGCCAAGAACAAAATCCTGATCGATGCCGATCCGGAAACCCACCAGCGCAAGCTGCTGCAGATCTTCACCCAGAACTGCATCGGCCCGATCTTCTTCGAGATCATCCAGCGCAAGGGCAACGAAGGCTTCGGCGAAGGCAACTTCACCGCGCTGTTCGAGAGCATCGAGCGCGACCAGATCCGCCGCGGCGTGCTGTAAGGTCTGCAGGCAATGTTGGCCTCCCGCCGACATTGCCTGTCCAAATGGTAGTGCCGGCCGCTGGCCGGCAATCTCTGGAGTTTCCATGTCCACCGCCATCTCCGCCCGCGGCTACCAGTCCGGTTTCGGCAACGAATTCGCCACCGAGGCCGTCGCCGGCGCGCTGCCGGTCGGGCAGAACTCGCCACAGAAGGTGGCCCACGGCCTGTACGCCGAACAGCTGACCGGCACCGCCTTCACCGCGCCGCGCGGCAGCAACCGCCGCAGCTGGCTGTACCGGATCCGCCCGGCGGTGACCCATGGCGAGTTCACCCCGTTCGCGCAGTCGCGGTTGCAGTGTGATTTCGGCGCACAGCCGGCCTCGCCGAACCAGCTGCGCTGGAGCCCGCTGCCGCTGCCGGAATTGCCGACCGACTTTGTCGAAGGCCTGTACACGATGGGTGGCAACGGCTCGCCCGACGCGCATGCCGGCGTGGGCATCCACCTCTATGCCGCCAACCGCGACATGGTCGGCCGCTACTTCTACGATGCCGATGGTGAACTGCTGATCGTGCCGCAGCTGGGCGCGCTGCGCCTGCTGACCGAGCTGGGCGTGATCGAGATCGAGCCGCAGCAGATCGCGGTGATTCCGCGTGGCGTGCGCTTCCGCGTCGAACTGCCCGATGGCCCGAGCCGTGGCTACATCTGCGAGAACTACGGCGCGCTGCTGAAACTGCCGGACCTCGGTCCGATCGGGTCCAACGGCCTGGCCAACCCGCGCGACTTCGAAACCCCGCACGCGGCGTTCGAGGATGTCGACGGTGATTTCGAACTGATCGCCAAGTTCGAGGGCCGCCTGTGGCGTGCGCCGATCGACCATTCGCCGCTGGACGTGGTGGCCTGGCATGGCAATTACGCGCCGTACCGCTACGACCTGCGCCGCTTCAACACCATCGGTTCGATCAGCTACGACCACCCGGATCCGTCAATCTTCCTGGTGCTGCATTCGCCCAGCGACACGCCCGGCACCAGCAACATGGACTTCGCGATCTTCCCGCCACGCTGGCTGGTGGCGCAGAATACGTTCCGCCCGCCGTGGTTCCACCGCAACATCGCCAGCGAGTTCATGGGCCTGGTGCATGGCGCCTACGACGCCAAGGCCGAAGGCTTCGTGCCCGGCGGCGCGTCGCTGCACAACTGCATGAGCGGCCACGGTCCGGATGCGCCGACCTTCGACAAGGCCTCCAATGCGGACCTGTCCAAGGCCGATGTGATCAAGGACACGATGGCTTTCATGTTCGAGACCCGCGCAGTGATCCGCCCGACAGCACAGGCGCTGGCCGCCGGCCATCGCCAGGGCGATTACCAGCAGTGCTGGAACGGCCTGCGCAACAACTTCCGGTCGTCCCGCTAGCTTGGTGGGTGCCGACCTTGGTCGGCACGGATGCTGATCGCATCCACGCCATGCGTGGATGCTCTCCGCCGAAACCTGCGCCTACGCCACCTCCGCGAACGCGTCGCAATGCTCCAGCGGCAGCGCTTCCAGCAGGCGCTGGCGTACGCGCTGGCAATAGCCGTCCGAGGTCAGCCCGGGCAGCATCTGCATCGCCGACTGCAGCCGCTGCAGCACCTCGTCTTCCGCACGCGCCTGCTGCAGGTCGCGGAACAGTGCTGCCGCCTGCGGGTGGCGCTGCATCTCCAGGATGCCCAGCACATAGATGCGCGCGGCCACCAGCGAGCGGCGGCGTTCGACCGCGGGTGCAGCAAGTGCTGCAGGTGCGGCTGCCGGCGGTGTGGGCACCGGCGCTACCGCGGTTGCGGGCGACGGTGCTGGGACGCCAGTGCTCAGGTACCCCGCCTGCACAAGCTGGATGACCATCGCAGGTGCGTCCTGGCCGAGCAGGCCGGTCAGGTCGGCAATGGTGCGCTGGCCGTCGCACAGGATCAGCAGCCGTCGCTGGCGCATGTCCAGCGGCGCGCGGTGGGCCTGCAGCGCGGTTCGGGCGAGATCGGTCTTGCGCGGTTGCATGGAAGGGACGGCCAGGTCGGTGCTCGCCGAGCCTGAACGAAGGCGATGAAGCCGCGATGACAATGCAGCGCCTGCACACAGGATGGGCTAGCGTGCAGCCACCTTCGTGCCAGGGAACCGCACCGATGAAGCACCTTCCGATTGCTGGTCTGTTGCTGCTTTCGCTCACCGCCTGCGGCGGCCAGGACAAACAGGGGGCGGCCGGCAGTGGCAGCGATACCCCGGCCGAAACCGCTGCGGCGACCGGGCCCGTGCAGTCGACGGATCCTGATCTGGCAGCCCGTCCAGCCAATGACCGCCGCGAGGACAGTCCCGCGCACCTGGAGGGCTACGCCGGCGCGAAGCTGGGTGCCGGCATCGCTGAGGTCCGCAGTGGCTTCGGCGCGCCGTTGCAGGGGCTGGGCACCGATGCCAGTGGCAAACCGCTGCCGGTCGACGACAGCAACGATGGCTGCTATTTCCTGCGACCGCAGAATGCCGAAGACCCGCGCCTGATGATCGAAGGCCGCAAGCTGGTGCGCTACGACGTGCGCAGCGCCGCCATCATCGCACCGGGCGGCGGCAAGGTCGGCATGACCTTGGGCGAGCTGCAGGTGCTGTACCCCGAGCGCGGTGACGTCGGCCCCGACAAGTACGACGAGAAGGCCCAGCACCTGCGCGTGCGTCCGGCGCAGGAGGGTGGGTCGGTGATCGACTTCGCGCTCGGTGCGGACGGCCGGGTCGGCGCGTGGCGGGTCGGGCAGACCCCGCAGGTCGATTATGTGGAAGGTTGTGGCTGATCCTTGATCCACGGCCCAGCCATGCGCGCGGGGCCAGCGTAGAATCGCGCCACGACCGCAGGGGGAGTGCTCGATGATCGCCATTGCCATTGCCTGGTTCCTGCTCGGCCTGCTGCTGCTGGCGCTGGGCGGGGACTCCATCGTCAAGGCCGTGTCCGGCTTGGCGCAACGCTTCGGGGCCAGTCCGTTCACGGCTGGTCTGTTGCTGCTCGGCGTGACCACTTCGCTGCCGGAACTGGCGGTCAACGCGCGCGCGCTGGCGGTCGGTCAGCCGGAGCTGGCGCTGGGCAACGCGGTGGGCAGCAGCATCGTCAACCTGGGCCTGACCCTGGCCGTGGCGGCCATGGCTGCGCCACTGCTGCTGCGCGCGCGCCTGCAGACGGTGCTGTGGTGGTCGCTGCTGGCGGCCGGCGTGCTGCTGATCCTGTTCGGTCTTGATGGTGGCCTGGCACGCTGGGAGGGCGGCGTGCTGCTGGCCGGCTTCATCGTGGTGCAGGTGCTGCTGCTGCGCCGCGGTCGCGTCGAGAGCGCGGAGGTGCAGGCGGCCATCGCCGAATCCGCACTGAGCCGCACCAGCCTGCCGTTGAATGTACTGCGGGTGCTGATCGCCGCGCTGGCCCTGTACTGGGGCGCACGCCTGGTGGTGGGGGCCGCAGCGGACTTCGGTACTGCACTGGGTTGGACGCCGCTACTGGTCGGTCTGCTGCCGGTCGCGATCGGTACCGCGCTGCCGGAGGTGGCAACCGCGATTGCTGCCGCACGCCGTGGTCATGGCGACATGGTGCTGGGCCACGTGCTGGGTTCCAGCGTGGTCAACCTGTTGCTGGTGATTGGTGCGATGGCCGTACTGCAGCCGCTGGCCCTGCCGGCCTCGTTCGTGCGCCTGGAATTGCCGGCGCTGCTGGCCTTCGCACTGGTGCTGTACCCCATGCTGCGCGGCGACCTGAAGATCAGCCGCGGCGAAGGCGCGATCCTGCTGGTCGCGTTCGCGGGCTGGTTCGTGCTGGAGCTGCTGCTGGTGGGTGCCCCGGCGTTGTAGATCCACGCCACGCGTGGATGCGGTTGGTTCCGTGCCGACCAAGGTCGGCACCTACCGGTCACCTCGCCGATGATGCGGTAGCTGCCAACCTCGGTTGGCACTCGGGGAAACAGAGCGCCGACCAAGGTCGGCCTCTACCGGGCATTGTGGTCGGTAGATCCACGCCACGCGTGGATGCGGTTGGCTCCGTGCCGACCAAGGTCGGCACCCACCGGTCCACCCACCGATGATGCGGTAGCTGCCAACCTCGGTTGGCACTCGGGGAAACAGAGCGCCGACCAAGGTCGGCCTCTACCCGGCATTGTGGTCGGTAGATCCACGCCATGCGTGTATGCGGTTGGCTCCGTACCGACCAACGGTCGGCACCCACCGGTCAACCCACCGATGATGCGGTAGCTGCCAACCTTGGTTGGCACTCAGGGAAACAAAGCGCCGACCAAGGTCGGCCGCTACCGGATTCACCGGTTCTGCGTGGTTTCTTCTTCCCGCACCGGTTCCGGCGGCGGCAGCTGCTCTTCGGCGGCCGGTTCGTTGCCGGGCAGGCTGGGGCGGGTTTCCATCAGCAGCGACAGCGCGGCCTTGGCCATCATGTGCGCGCTGATCGGTGCGGTGATGAACAGGAACACGGTGATCAGCAGCTCGCGCGGCTGCGGGTCCTGGCCGAGAAAGATGTGGTAGCACACCGAGCACACCAGCACGCAGCCCACGCCCAGCGTGCTGGCCTTGGTCGGTGCGTGCAGCCGCTTGAAGAACGTGGACAGCTTCACCAGGCCCAATGCACCGACCAGGATGAAGAAGCAGCCGAACAGCAGCAGGATCGACAGGCCGATCTGGATCGCGGTGATCATTCGACGATGTCCCGGCGCAGCACGAACTTGCTCAGCACCACGGTGCTGCCGAAGCCGAGCATGGCGATGATCAGCGCCGCCTCGAAGTAGATCGGCGAGTTGAGGTACATGCCGAACAGCATCAGCTCGGCAATCGCGGTCACCGACAGCGTGTCCAGCGCGAGGATGCGGTCGGGCACGGTCGGCCCGCGCAGCAGGCGCCAGGTGGCCAGCAGCATGGCCAGGCCGACCACGTGCATGCACACCACCAGGGTGGTCTGGATGACTTCAAAACCGGTCATGGGAAGATCTCCATCAACGGCGCCTCGTAACGGCGCTTGATCGTATCGATCAGGTCCTGCGGGTCCTCCAGGTGCAGCACGTGCACCAGCAGGAACTTGCGGTCGTCACTGAGCGCGGCCGAGACCGTGCCCGGGGTCAGCGTGATCATGCTGGTCAGCGCGGCGATGCCGTGGATGTTGGCGATGTCCAGCGGCAGCCAGATGAAGCCCGGATGGATGTTCTTCTCCGGGCCCAGCACCTGCACGGCAACGCGGATGTTGGACATCAGGATGTCCCACAGGGTCACGCACAGCAGCTTGGGCAGCGGGCGCAGGGTACCGATGCGGGCGAACTCGCGGTCCAGGCGCGCGGCGAACAGCGGCACCACCACGCCCAGCACCAGCCCCAGCACGAACTGGCCGAGGGTGAAGCTGTCGGACATCAGCAGCCAGAACGCCACCACCATGATGCTGAGCATCGGCGAGGGAATGACGCGACGGAACAGGGAGCGCTGGGCGGTCATGGCTGGCGGATCTCCGGCGTGGTCGCGCGCAACTGCTGCACGTACTCGCTGGGTTGCAGCAGCTGTGCGGCGGTGGCGTCGGTGTAGCGCATCAGCGGTGCAGCGGCCAGGGTCATGCCGATGCCGTAGGCCAGCAGGATGCAGGCCGCGTACAGCTCGACCCGGCGCAGGCGTGCCTTGCGCGGCTTCGGTGCATCGGCCTCTACCGGCGGCACGCGCCAGAACAGGCGGATGCCGCCTCGGGTCAGGCCCATGATCACCAGCAGGCTGCTGACCAGCACGGCGGTCCAGACCGGGCCGGTGTACTGCGCCGGCATGCCGGCCAGCAGTGCGGCCTTGGCCAGGAAGCCGGACAGCGGCGGCAGGCCGGCCACGGACACCGCGCCGATCAGGAACAGCACCGCCGGCGTTTCCTTGCCCGGCATCGGCGCGACCACTTCCTTGCGGTCGCTGGCGCCACCGCGGCGGCGGCGGATCAGGTCGGCAATCAGGAACAGTGCGGCGGCGACGAAGCTGCTGTGCGGCAGGTAGTACAGGCCGGCGGACAGCACCTGCGGCGTGCCTACCGAGAAGGCGATGAACAGCGTGGCCGCCGAGACGATTACCAGATACGAGATCAGCACGCGCAGGCGGGTCGCGGCCAGCGCACCGAGGCCGCCCAGCACCAGCGTTGCCACGCCGGCCCACAGCAGCCAGTCGCGGCCATAGCCGGCCATCGCACCGGCATCGTCGCCGAACCACAGCATCTGGATGCGCAGCACCGAGTACAGGCCGACCTTGGTCATGATCGCGAACAGGGCGGCCACGGCGGCCGGTGCGCGCGAATAGGCTTCCGGAAGCCACAGGTACAGCGGCATCAGCGCAGCCTTGGCGCAGAACACCAGCAGCAACAGGCCCATCGTGGCCTTTACCAGGGTCAGCTGCGCCGGCGGAACCTCGGCAATACGCTGCGACAGCTCGGCCATGTTCAGCGAGCCCAGCGAGGCGTACAGCAGGCCCAGTGCGATCAGGAACAGGGTCGAGGCGGTGACGTTGAACACCACGTAGTGCAGGCCGATGCGCATGCGCAGGCCGCGGCCGCCACTGAGCAGCAGGCCGTAGGAGGCGATCAGCATCACCTCGAAGAACACGAACAGGTTGAAGATGTCGCCGGTCAGGAACGCGCCATTCAGGCCGACCAGCTGGAACTGGAACAGTGCATGGAAGTGCGGTGCGCGCCGGTCCCAGCCCGAGCAGGCATGCAGCAGGCAGGGAATGGCCAGCAGCAGGGTGGTCAGCAGCATCCACGCCGACAGCCGGTCGGCCACCAGCGCGATGCCCAGGCGCGACGGCCAGTCGCCGAGCAGGTAGACGTTGATCTCACCAGTGGCGGTGGCGGCAAACAGCAGGCCCACCGCCAGCGCCAGCGCCGACAGCGCAGTCCAGGCCACCGCGCGCTGCACCTTCGGGCCATAGCGGCGGTGTTCGACGAACAGCGACAGTGCAGCACCCAGCAGCGGAATCAGGATGGGCAGGATCACCAGGTGGTTCATGCGCGGTCCTCGCCCTGGCGCGGCAGCACGCTCTCATCCTGCAGGTCGTCATCCGGCTCGTGGGCGTCCACATGGTCGCTGTGGTTGTCGCTGCGGCTGCGCATGGCCAGCACGATGCTGACCGCGGTCATCGCGAAGGCGATCACGATCGCTGTCAGCACCAGCGCCTGTGGCAGCGGATCGGTGTAGTTGCCCAGGTGACTGTCCACGCCTTCCTGCAGCACCGGTGCCTTGCCCAGCACCACGCGGCCACCGGCGAAGATCAGCAGGTTGGTGGCGTAGGACAGGAAGGTCATGCCGAGGATCACATCGAAGCTGCGCGCACGCAGCAGCAGGTAGATGCCGATCGCGGTCAGTACGCCGATCGCGGTAGCCAGGGCCAGTTCCATCAGTGCATCTCCCCGGTGCGTGCCGAACGGCGTTGCAGGTCGATCTCACCCTTGCGGGCAGTGCGGGTACGCGACGGCTTGATCGTGCCCATCATCGACAGCATCAGCATGGCGCCACCGAACACCACCAGATAGACGCCGATGTCGAAGCCGATCGCACTCGCCAGCGGCACGTCGCCGATCAGCGGCAGGTGCAGGTCGAGGTGGCCGCTGGTCAGGAACGGCACGCCGAACAGCATCGACGCGGCGCCGCTGAGGATGGCGATCAGCAGGCCGATGCCGATGCAGCGGATGTAGTCGAAGCCGAAGCGTGACTCCACCGAGGCGGTACCCTGGATCACGTACTGGATCAGCAGCGGCACCGCCAGCACCAGGCCGGCGATGAAGCCGCCGCCCGGCGCGTTGTGGCCGCGCAGGAACAGGAAGATGGAGACCGTCAGGGTCAGCGGGAACATGATCTGGGCCAGATCGGCCGGCACCGGCAGCTTGATCGGCGGACCAGGCATGATCTGCTCCGGCGCCATCCGCGTGCGACGCAGCAGTGCATGCACGACCAGTGCGGCAATGCCGAACACGGTGATCTCGCCGAAGGTATCGAAGCCGCGGAAGTCGACCAGGATCACGTTGACCACGTTCTGGCCGTATGCCTCCGGCAGGGCGCGGGCAACCAGCTCGCCGGCCATGGTGTTCGGCGGCAGGGTCATCGCGCTGTAGGCCAGCGCGCCCAGGCCGGCACCGGCCACGATCGCGATCAGCGCATCACGGCGCTTGCGCCACCGCGGCCGCTCCGGGCCGGACTGTGCCGGCAGGTAGTTCATGCCCAGCAGCATCAGCACCAGGGTCACCATTTCCACCAGCAGCTGGGTCAGCGCCAGGTCCGGTGCGGACAGGAACACGAAGGTCAGCGCCACCATCAGGCCGACGCCGCCGACCAGCAGCACGGCCAGCAGGCGCTGCTTGTACATGCGCAGGGTCGCCACCGCGCAGGACATCATCACCAGCCACAACGCCCAGCCCAGCAGCGGTATCGGCTGCGGTCTGGTCCATTCCGGCGAGGCCGGGTTGGCGATGTAGGGCGCGGCGGCGGCCACGATCGCCACCAGCACCAGGCCCAGCAGCATGCGCTGCAGGCTGCCGTTGGCGATGCCGGCGGTCAACCGCTGCGCACCGGCCGACAGCAGGTCCAGCTGGTGGTGGAAGACGTTGCGTCCCGGCGTGGTGTTGGTTACCGCATGCAGATCGATCAGCCTGCGCAGGCCGAAGTAGAGGAGCACGCCACCGACCACGCCAGCAGCGCTCATCGCCAGCGGCAAGTTGAAGCCATGCCAGATCGACAGGTTGTACTCGGGCATCGCGCTGCCGAGGATCGAGGCCGCTGCCGCGTGCAGTACCGGGGCCACGGTCACGGCGGGAGCGATACCCACCGCCACGCAGATCACCACCAGGATCTCCACCGGTACCTTCATCCAGCGCGGCGGCTCGTGCGGCACGCGGTCCAGGTCATGCGGGCCGTTGCCGAAGAACGTGTCATGCACGAAGCGCAGGCTGTAGGCCACGCCGAACACGCCGGCCAGCAGCGCGGCGATCGACACCGCCGTGCGCATGGTGTCGGTGCCACCGGCCGACAGCGCTTCGGCAAACAGCATTTCCTTGGACAGGAAGCCGTTGAGCAGCGGGATGCCGGCCATCGCCAGCGAGGCGATGATCGCCAGCGCGCTGGTGAACGGCATCAGCCTGCGTAGGCCACCCAGCTTGCGCATGTCGCGGGTGCCGGTCTCATGGTCGATGATGCCGGCGGCCATGAACAGCGAGGCCTTGAAGGTGGCGTGGTTGATGATGTGGAACACGCCGGCCACCACCGCCATCGGCGTGGACAGGCCGAACAGCAGGGTGATCAGGCCCAGGTGCGAGATCGTCGAATAGGCCAGCAGGCCCTTCAGGTCATGCTGGAAGATCGCGTTCCAGGCACCAATCAGCAGGGTGATCGCACCGATGCCGCTGACCGTGTAGAAGAACAGATCGCTGCCGGCCAATGCCGGATGCAGGCGCGCCAGCAGGAACACACCGGCCTTCACCATGGTGGCCGAGTGCAGGTAGGCAGACACCGGGGTAGGCGCGGCCATCGCATGCGGCAGCCAGAAGTGGAACGGGAACTGCGCACTCTTGGTGAAGATGCCGGCCAGCACCAGGAACAGCGCGTACGGGTACAGCGCGCTGGCGCGGATCTGTTCGCCTGCGGCCAGCACCACGTCCAGGTCGAAACTGCCGACGATGCGGCCGATCAGCAGCACGCCGCCGAGCAGGGCCAGGCCGCCGCCGCCAGTGATCACCAGCGCCATGCGCGCGCCCTCGCGGGCGTCCTGGCGGTGCGACCAGAAGCCGATCAGCAGGAACGAGCTGATGCTGGTCATTTCCCAGAAAATCATCAGCAACAGCAGGTTGCCCGACACCACCATGCCCAGCATGGCGCCCATGAACAGCAGCAGGTAGATGTAGAAGCGGTGTGCGTTGTCCTGGCTGCTCAGGTAGTAGCGCGCATACAGCACCACCAGTGCGCCGATGCCCAGCACCAACCCGGCGAACATCCAGGCCAGCCCATCCAGGCGCAGGGTGAAATCCAGGCCGATCTGCGGCAGCCAGGGGACCATCGTCCGCACCACCTGGCCGTCGAGCACCGATGGGGTCAGCCAGGCGAGGATGGCCAGCCCGCCCAACGGCGCCAGCGCCGCCAGCCAGGCAGCAGTCGAGCGCGAACTACGGGGGAAGGCCGCAACAGCCACTGCCATCAGGAACGGCAGGGCCAGCAGCAGGGGCAGGCTGGGGAGCATGCAGGGAATCCATGATTCACGAGCAGGTCAGGGAGGATAACAGGCTGCGAAATGTTGCCGAAACCTATCGAACAGCGATCAATTGCATGTAACGTTCGCTGATTCATTTTTTCTGCGGCGCAACATCACGTTCCTGCAGTCGCTCCCGGGTTGCCCTCGGGGATCACCCTACGCCCACGCAGGGAGACCGCAGGCCCTGTCGCACAGGGGCTGCCGTCGACGGGCGGGAGGTGGGGGGCGGGTCACCGGCGCAGGCTGGCAGGGCCGCCGTAGACTACGGGTGACGGAATCTGCCCGTTCAGGAAACAACAGCCCTTGCCGGTCGTGGTCGGGTCAGTAACGCCAGTCGAGCTTCCGATAGGCCTTGGCCATCACCCAGGCCGGGCCGATCAGCAGGTAGGTCAGGTCGGTCAGGAAGCTGGGCTTGCGGCCCTCGAACTTGTGGCCGATGAATTGTGCGATCCAGGCCACCACGAACACGCCCACCGCCAGCCAGAACAGGTTGTGCAGGCCGATTTCCGCCTCCAGCAGCCGGCACAGGCAGCCGAACACGAAGAACTGGATGAGCATGCCGATGCCCAGCGAGCGCGACAGCTTGTTGTAGAAACACCAGGCGCTGAACATCGCGAACGCCGACCAGATGCCGTACTGGAACCAGGTGATCAGCGGCGGCACGCACCACAACAGGGCCACCACCGACCACAGGATCGCCGGCACCGCCACCACGTGGATGCGCTGGTTGATGACATTGCGGTGGTCGTCGGAATAGCTGGCGAAATAGCGGTCGATCGGCCGCGCAAGCTCGGTGGATGTCTGCATGCTGCGTTGCTTCCTCGGACAACGGTAGTGCCGGCCGCTGGCCGGCAATCCAGAGCATAGCCGAGTTCGCGAGGTTGACGGCCAGCGGCCGGCAGTACCCCAGGCAACCGGCAGTAGAGCCAGGCCATGCCTGGCTGCAGGTTCGCGAGGTTGTAGGCCAGCGGCAAGCACTACCCCCAGGCAACCGTCAGTAGAGCCAGGCCATGCCTGGCTGCAGGTTCGCGAAGTTGTAAGCCAGCGGCCGGCACTACCCCCAGGCAACCGTCAGTAGAGCCAGGCCATGCCTGGCTGCAGGTTCGCGAAGTTGTAGCCCGGCGGTGGCACTACCCCCAGGCAACCGTCAGTAGAGCCAGGCCATGCCTGGCTGCAGGTTCGCGAGGTTCTGGAAGCCGGCGGTAGCGGTACCCCAGGCAGTAAGCAGTAGAGCCAGGCCATGCCTGGCTGCAGGTTCGCGAGGTTGCCGGCCAGCGGCCGGCACCACCCCAGGCAACCGGCAGTAGAGCCAGGCCATGCCTGGCTGCAGGTTCGCGAGGTTGCCGGCCAGCGGCCGGCAGTACCGCATTCAGAACGCCCCCAGCCAGACCGGCGGGGGGCGCAGGGCATCAGTCGACGCTGATCCCGGCCAGGCGCTGCAGCGCCTCGGCGTACTTGGCGCGGGTGCGCTCGATGATCTCGGCCGGGATGGTCGGGCCCGGGGCGGTCTTGCCCCAGTCCAGCGTCTCCAGGTAATCGCGCACGAACTGCTTGTCGTAGCTCGGCGGGCTGGTGCCCACTTCGTACTCGTCGGCCGGCCAGTAACGCGAGGAATCCGGCGTCAGCATCTCGTCCATGATGTACAGGCGGCCATCGGCGTCGGTACCGAACTCGAACTTGGTATCGGCCAGGATGATGCCGCGCTCGCGGGCGTATTCGGCGGCGAACTTGTAGATGCGCAGGGTGGCATCGCGCACGCGCTCGGCCAGCTCGGCACCGACCTGCTTCACCATCGCATCGAAATCGATGTTCTCGTCATGGTCGCCCACGGCGGCCTTGGTCGAGGGGGTGAAGATCGGCTCGGGCAGCTGCTCGGCCTGGCGCAGGCCGTCGGGCAGGTCGATGCCGCTGACCTTGCCGGTGCGCTGGTAGTCCTTCCAGCCGCTGCCGATCAGGTAGCCGCGGGCGATCGCTTCCACCGGCACCGGCTTCAGCTTGCGGGTGACCACCGCGCGCTTGGCGTACAGGGCCGGGTCCACGCCTTCGGGCAGCACGCTGGCCACGTCGATGCCGGTCAGGTGGTTGGGCATCAGGTGCGCGGTCTTGGCGAACCAGAAGTTGGAGACCTGGCAGAGCATCTCGCCCTTGCCCGGAATCGGGTCGGGCAGGACCACGTCGAACGCCGACAGGCGATCGGTGGCCACCATCAGCAGGTAGTCGCCCGGCGGGGTCCCTGCTGGCAGCCGCTCGCGCGGGATATCGAACACATCACGCACCTTGCCGCGATGGCGCAAGGGCAGGCCGGGGAGATCGGATTGCAACAGCGTGGTTGGCACGGGCACTCCTGGGGCGTTGTCGATACGGCTGCTGCCCAACGGACCCGGCGGGCCCGCTGACCAGCGGGCGGCCTAGTGTAAAGCCGTCCGGGCCCGCTGTGACGTAAAATGAGCGTCCATTTCGTCGGTCGACCCCGGAGCGCCATGCGCTGGTACGGAAAACTGCTCGGATTCATCGCCGGCGCCCTGCTGTTCCGGCCCAATCCGTTGTTTGGCGCGGTGGTCGGCCTGTTGATCGGCCATGCCTTCGATTCGGACTGGTTCCGCCTGAACAAGGAGAACCCGTACCGGGAGCTGGGGCTGACCTCCGAGGCCACCGATGCCGAGGTCGAGCGCGCCTACCGCAGGCTGATCTCGCAGTACCACCCCGACAAGCTCGGCGGCGCGGCCCCCGAGCTGCAGCAGCAGGCCGAGCAGAAGTCGCGGCGGATCAATGCCGCCTACGACCGCATCAAGACCCTGCGCAAGCGCTGACCCTCTTTCCTACCGTTGCAAGGCCCGGCCATGTCCAACTGCCTCATCGCCCCCTCCATCCTGTCCGCCAACTTCGCCCGCCTCGGCGAGGAAGTCGACAACGTCCTCGCCGCCGGCGCGGACTGGGTCCACTTCGACGTGATGGACAACCACTACGTGCCGAACCTGACCATCGGCCCGATGGTCTGCCAGGCGCTGCGCAAGCACGGCGTGACCGCGCCGATCGACGTGCACCTGATGGTCGAGCCCGTGGACCGCATCATCCCGGACTTCGCCGAAGCCGGTGCCACCTACATCAGCTTCCACCCGGAAGCGAGCCGCCACGTGCACCGCACCATCCAGCTGATCCGCTCGCTGGGCTGCAAGCCGGGCATCGTGCTCAATCCGGCCACCCCGGTGGACATCCTCGACTGGGTACTGGACGATCTGGAGCTGGTGCTGCTGATGTCGGTCAACCCGGGCTTTGGCGGCCAGGCCTTCATTCCCTCGGCGCTGCACAAGCTGCGCGTGGTGCGCAAGATGATCGATGCCAGCGGCAAGGACATCCGCCTGGAGATCGACGGCGGCGTGAAGGCCGACAACATCGGCGAGATCGCCGCTGCCGGTGCCGACACCTTCGTTGCCGGTTCGGCCATCTTCAACGCCAAGACCAGCTACCAGGACGTGATCGCGCAGATGCGCGCGAATGTCGCTGCGGCACGCTGACAAAAAAGGGACGGAGGGGATTAAGCTCGCCTGATTCCCTCCGTCTCCCTTTTCCGCCCATGGCTCTGTTGAACATCCGTCCGGCCACTGTGGCCGATGCCGGCCTGATCCTGCATTTCATCCGCGAACTGGCCATCTACGAGAAGGCCGAGCATTCGGTGCAGACCGATGAGATCGGCATCGCCGAGAGCCTGTTTGGCGCCGATGCCACGGCGCGCGCGCTGATCTGCGAAGCCGACGGCGAGCCCATTGGTTACGCCGTGTATTTCTACAACTACTCCACCTGGTTGGGCCGCAAGGGCATCTACCTGGAAGACCTGTATGTCAGCCAGGAAAAGCGCGGCGCAGGCGCCGGCAAGGCGCTGCTGAAGTACATCGCACGCCAGGCCGTGGCCGAGGGTTGCGGTCGTTTCGAATGGTCGGTGCTGGACTGGAATACCCCGGCCATCGAGTTCTACACCGCCGCTGGCGCCACGCCGCAGGACGAGTGGACCGTGTACCGGCTGCAGGGCCAGGCATTGCACGATTTCGCCAACGGTTGAGGCGAAGTGCATCCACGCATGGCGTGGATCTACCCACCTGGTGTGCGCGAACCGCAGCCTGGTGGGTGCGAACCGCAACCCGGTGGGTGCGAACCTTGGTTCGCACTCCCTACGCACCAAAAAAAAGCCACGCCAATCACTGGCGTGGCCTCGCTGCATGCGTGGGAGGCTGATCCTGCCTCCATCCGTCGTCCCTGCTATGGCCTTCCATTCTCCAGCAGCTGAATGACACCTGCGTGACATTCACTGCGGACAAACGGCGCATTGCTAGCCTGTGCCACCCCCGTCCTGGAAGCACCGCATGACCACCCCGCGCTGGCGCCTGATCCTCAACGGAAAATCCGCAGGCAATGACGAGCTGCGCGACGCGGTCGGTCATTGGCGTGGGCAGGGCGTGCAGCTGGAAGTGCGGGTGACCTGGGAAGACGGTGACGCCGAACGCTACGTGGCCGAGGCGATCGATCATGGCGTGGACGTGATCGTGGCCGCCGGTGGCGACGGCACGCTCAACGCGGTGGCCGAGACACTGGCGCATCGTGAGGAGCCGGCAGATGCGTTGCCCTCGCTGGCGCTGATCCCGATGGGCACCGCCAACGACTTCGCGACTGCGGCCGGCATCCCGACCGAGCCGAAGGCGGCCTTGGCCTTGATCGGGCAGGCCACGCCGCATGCCATCGATCTGCTGCGCGTGGACGCCGATGGCACGCAATGGTGGTGCGCCAACCTCGCCAGCGGTGGCTTCGGCACGCAGGTGACGGTGGAGACCGATGCCGGCCTGAAGAAGATGCTGGGCGGGCTGGCCTACGTGATCACCGGCATTGCCAAGCTGGGGCGGATCGAGCCGATCCATGCGCGCCTGTCGGGCCCGGATTTCGCGTGGGAAGGCGACTTCATCGCGCTCGGCATCGGCAATGGCCGCCAGGCCGGTGGTGGCCAGCAATTGTGCCCGCAGGCGCTGATCGATGATGGGCAGCTGGACGTGACGGTGCTTCCGGAGCTGGAAGGTGAAGTCACCGCCACGCTCGGCCAGATGCTGAAGTCGGGCACCCAGGCCGCACTGGAACAGCTGGCAACGCGCGCGCGCCTGCCGTGGCTGCAGGTGGATTCCGAGCGCCCGTTGACGCTCAACCTGGACGGCGAACCGGTACAGGCGCGCCAGTTCCGCATCGCGTGCGTGCCGGGCAGGGTGCGGATGCACCTGCCCGTGGGCTGTGCCCTGTTGTCCGAGCCGCGCTGAGCCGGACCGGAAGTCCTACAACGGGGGGATGTCCTGCTCCTTCGCCGGGAAGCCGAATGCTTCGCGCTTCTCGCGGATGTACTGCGGCAGCGGCGGCCGCGCAATGCCGTGATCGATCAGCCACTGCTGGCACTTCTTCTGCCAGGGCAGCAGGTCCGGTGTGGTGATTTCCCAGTAGATGGCTTCGACCATGGCCATCCGATCGGGCGCGCCTGGTTGCGCCGATGACGGCGATGCAATCGTGGGGTCCGCACCATGCTCAAGCAGCCAGTAAGCCTGCTCGAAGCCGCCACGGCCGGTGTACCAGCTGAGAACGGTATCGGCCTGGCCGATGTTGGATTCGTTGACGTGCGCGCCTCGCTCCACCAGCAGCTGGATGTTCTTCCACAGGTTGCCGGAAATGAAAGCCTGGAACAGCAGCGTTTCGGTATTGGAGGTGCGCGTGTCCGGGTCGCCGCCATGGTCCAGCAGCAGGGCCAGGTAGCGCGGATCGTCCATCTTCGCGGCATAGACCATGGCGTTGTTGTGGCGGAACGTCTCGCCGTCCAGCGTTTCAATACGCCGTGCATTCGGGTCGGCGCCGTTGTCGAGCATCGCGCGCAGGCCTTCCAGGTTCTGTGCGCGCAACGGCCACGCGATGAGCGGAATGCCATCCTGCTTCGAGAACTCCTTGTCGGGGTTCACGCCTTCGGTCTTGATCAGGCGCGTGATCGTCGCTGCATCACCCTGTTCGGCGGCGATGGCCAGTTCAAGTGCCTTGCCCTCGAAATAGCGCTCCGCGCCATGTGAAGACGTGCGCGCGCAGGCGCTCAGCAGCATCAGCAGCATCAGCGCCAGGCAGGAAAATGGCGTAAAGGAACTGTGAGGGTGACGGTGCATGTGATCCCTTGACATGGACGCGTTCGGGGGATGATAGCGTTGGCCGTGGTCATTCCAGCAGGTCCTGGATGACCGTGTCTTCACTGATGAGCAATGGAGTCTGCCATGAGCGGTCACGATCCCGAGCAGCAGGAACGCCTGTTGCAGGCCCGCGCCAAGAGCGTCCAGGCGCAGCAGCACCTGGTCGAGCAACTGCAGGGAGGTGGACATGCCACCGAGGCGGCGCGCTTGCGCGAGACCTATCACGCCCGCGAGCTGGGTTCGCTTGCTGATGATGTGTATGCCTCGGCAAAGGGCAAAGGTGAGCCGCCGGTCGGGTGGACGCGAGCCAGTGCCGTGACCGACCCGGACACGCTCAAAGCGGCGGGCATCAGCCTGGGAGCGGCCGACCTGAAGAAGCTGATGCGGCCGAACGATTCGGGCTTCCGCGCAGAGATCTACATTCCGGACAAAAGGGTGTTCGGTGATGACGCCAAGCCGGTGCTGGTGTTCAAGGGATCAACGGGCGAAATCATCGATCCCCGGGCGAAAGGCGGGCGGCGTGAATCCGGAGGCGAGGATTTCCTCAACAATGGACGCCAGGGCGTAGGCATGCAGAGCGACTACTACGATCGGGCCATGGCACTGGCGAGTCGCTTGAAGACCTCTGGTACCCAGTTTGAACTCGCCGGTCATTCGCTTGGTGGCGGCATGGCCTCTGCCGCTTCGGCGGTTACCGGTGTACGTGCGACCACCTTCAATTCGGCGGGGCTGCATCCGGCCACCGCCGATCGCTACGCGAAATCCCACGGATTGCCGGTGTTCAACACGCGCGACACGGTGCACACCTACCAGACGTCGGGTGAAGTGCTCAACGATGTGCAGAACGGATTGAAGCGGCTCAACGAGCATCACCGGCAGGGCTTTGGCCTGTTGGCCAGTGAGACCAGCCAGCTGCTGCGTCAGCCCGGCGTGCAGCAGATGGTTACCCGCAAGCTGCAGGAGATGATGCCGGCGGGTGCGCAGACGGCCACGGCCCAGCTGGTTGACCAGCTGGCGTCGAAATCCGGGGCAGAGGCATTGCGCAATGTTCCGGTGGCCGCGGGCAGGATGGAACTGTTGCTGGACGCCAAGACCGAAGTGAACGGAAAGGTGGTGGACCGCCGCCATCGAGAAGCGCCAAGCCAGCTTGCCGAATACGGTGGCCCGCTGGCCGAGGTGCTGATCGCAGGTGCGCGCGGCATGCGTGCCGGACGGGTTGCCGGTGAACATGTCGAGCAGGTCGGCGCGCTGGCGGGCCGGGGCATGAGCTTGTCCGGCGTGGCCGTCGAGCGTGCGTCGACCCTGCAGGGAAATGCGATCGGCACCGTGGTCGACTACGGTGGCAAGAGCATGCGGGTGGGCATCGAAGGCGGTGCGACGGTCATTGCCAAGGGTCGCGAGCTGCAGGGTCTGGTCGAATCGGTCAGCCACCGCGTGCAGGCCAAGGGCAGTTACGGCTGGAACATCGGGGCCAGCGTGCTGGGTGCGCTCGGTGCCGACGACATGGCCAGACAGATGCGTGAGCACGGTGACGCGGCGCGCAATCAACACGAAACCAAGGCCAGTGAAGCCACCCGTGAAGCGGCGGCGGATGCCGGCCGCATCCGTGCCGGCGGCCATCATCTGGGCGGCCAGCTGCAGCAGGGCGTGCATGGCGTGGCCAATGGGCTGCGCAACGGCTATGCCGTGTACGGCGCGACTTTCCACATGGGCATGAACTGGAGCAGCCATCAGATCACCGGGCTGACCTCGCAGGCGCCGGCCGTGCTGGCCGGCACCGTCGGGCTGGGCGCGATGGCCAACAAGGGCATTGCCACGCACCTGCCCACGCCGGCACTGCCGCAGAACCTGGTCAACCTGGCCAAGACGTCGTGGGTGATCGGGCGCGGCAGTGCGACCATGGGGGAGTCGGTGGACCGGCATGGCATGAGCGAGACGATGAACCCCAGTCTCGACGCGGCAATCGCGAGCCAGGAGGCGGCCGCGCGCAAGCTGCTTGGACGGCCGCATGCGCAGCTGCAGGAGGGGGGCGCGAAGATACCCGCGCTGAACGATCCGGGGCACATCGATTTCCATCTGTTCAAGGGCGCGCAGACCGGTGTGCACGGCCTCGATGTGGCACATGGCCGCATCCCGAACCTGCAGAGCGATCAGCTGGCCGGGGCGTTGGCTGCGCAGGCCAAGCGCGAAGGGTTGCAGGCCATCTCCCATGTGCTGCTCAGTGACGACCGCACGCGGGCATTCGCGATCGACACCCCGGATCTGCAGGCGGCCCACCGCCGACATGCGCATGTGGACGTGGCGGCCGGCATGGCCCAGCCGCTGGCCGTGAGCACGGCGCAGGTTGACGCCCTGAACACCGGTCGCGAACAGGCGACGGCAGCCGGACTGGCACAGCAACAGGGGCTGGAGGCCCAGGACAACGCCCGGCGGATGGGCTAATGGCCGAATGAACCGCGACGCCGCGACGGGGTTCCCCTCCCGCCCCGGCTGCGATACAGTCAAGGGGTGTCCAGCCTGACGACCCCGCATACCCTTTCTTCCGCACGCCGTTGGTGGCGATGGTGGCCCGTTGCCGTCGTCCGCCCCCATAACGCTGTGTCCCGGAAGGAAAGTCGTCTTGAACTCGCACGCTCAGTTTCTGCAGCAGGCCGCTGAAGGCCACACCCATATTCCCGTCGTCCGTGAAGTGCTGTCCGACCTGGACACGCCGCTTTCGGTCTATCTGAAGCTCGCCGACGGCCCCAATACCTACTTGTTTGAATCCGTCGAAGGCGGCGAGCGCTTTGGTCGTTACTCGATCATCGGCCTGCCGGCGCGCCGCGTGTATGCCTTCCATGGCCACACGCTGACCGTGCGCGAAGATGGCCAGGTGGTGGACACCCGCGAGGTGGCCGACCCGTTCGCCGAAGTCGAGGCGCTGCGCAGCGCCCACTCGGTGCCCAAGCTGGAAGGCCTGCCGGGCTTCACCGGTGGCCTGGTTGGCTGGTTCGGCTTCGAGTGCATCGGCTACATCGAGCCGCGCCTGGCCCCGCCGGCTGGCCGCGATGAGCTGGGTACGCCGGACATCCTGCTGCTGGATTCCAACGAGCTGGCGGTGTTCGACAACCTCAAGGGCCGGCTGTACCTGATCGTGCATGCCGACCCGCGTGTCGAGGGTGCGTTCGAGCAGGCCCAGGCGCGCCTGGATGCACTGACCGCCAAGCTGCGCGCGCCGGGTGCTGGTTATCCCGCACCGCTCAACAGCGATGTGCTGGACGAGTCCGATTTCGTCTCCGGTTTCACCCGCGAAGGCTTCGTCGATGCGGTCCAGCGCAGCAAGGAATACATCCGTGCCGGCGACATCTTCCAGGTGGTGCTGAGCCAGCGCCTGAGCGTGCCGTTCAAGGCGCGCCCGGTGGATGTGTACCGTGCGCTGCGTGCACTGAACCCGTCGCCCTACATGTATTTCCTCGATGTCGGCGACCTGCAGGTGGTAGGTTCCTCGCCGGAAATCCTGGTGCGTCTGCAGGATGGCGAAGTGACGGTGCGCCCGATCGCTGGCACCCGGCCGCGCGGTGCCACTGTCGAACAGGACCTGGCGCTGGAAGCCGAGTTGCTGGCCGATCCGAAGGAGCGCGCCGAGCACCTGATGCTGATCGACCTCGGCCGTAACGATGCCGGTCGCGTGTCCAAGGCCGGCACCGTGGAAGTGGGCGAGCAGTTCGTGATCGAGCGCTACAGCCACGTCATGCACATCGTCAGCGAAGTGACCGGGCAGCTGCAGCCGGGCCTGAACTATGCCGACGTGCTGCGTGCCACCTTCCCGGCCGGCACGGTCAGCGGTGCGCCGAAGATCCGCGCGCTGGAAGTGATCCGCGAGCTGGAACCGATCAAGCGCAATGTCTACGCCGGCAGCATCGGCTACATCGGCTGGCATGGCGATGCCGATACCGCGATCGCGATCCGCACCGCGGTGATCAAGGACGGCCGCCTGTATGTGCAGGCCGGCGCCGGCATCGTCTACGACTCGGACCCGGACAAGGAATGGGACGAGACGATGAACAAGGGCCGCGCGCTGTTCCGCGCCGTCGCCCAGGCCGCCAAGGGCCTGTAAGCCTGCCTCGCCACGGCCGCTGCGCCGTGGTCGTTCCGCCGTTCCCGTTCAAGACAAGGAGTACCGCATGAAGCTGCTGAGCGCATTGCTGTGGTCGTCACTGCTGGCCACGATGGCCCCGTCTGCGTGGGCGCAGGCCAACACCATTCCCTCGCAGCCGCACCTGCTGGTGAAGGGCGAGGCGCGCCGCGAGGTGATGCCCGACCGGTTCGGCCTGCAGTTGAATATCGAAGAGACCGACATGGATGCCGACGCCGCGCGCCGCCGCGTGCAGGACAACGTCGCGCGCGTGCTGGCGCTGTTCAAGCAGCACAAGGCGGTGGAGGGCAGCGTGCGTGCGGACAATCTGCGGATCGGCCCGGCCACGCGCTATGAGCAGAACCGGCAGGTCTTCGTCGGCACCCGCGTGTCGCGCCAGCTGCGTGCCAGCTTCGCCAGCGTGAAGGCGATGCAGGACGTGCTGGGTGCACTGAAGGCCAACGAGAACCTGCAGGTCAGCAGCGTGGCCCCGACCTACTCGGGCGAAGTGGCGCTGCGGCGCGAACTCAAGGGTGAGGCCGCCGCGTCGACGCGCCAATCCGCGCAGGGCCTTGCCAATGCCTACGGCACGAAGCTGCGCGGGCTGTACAGCATCTCTGATGTGGCGCCGAACTTCGCCTATGGCGTGCAGGCGGGCAATTGGCCCAGAAGCGACGACATGGTGACACCGCCATCGCCGCCGTCACCTGCGGCGCAGATGGACATGATCGAGACCACCGGCTCACGCCTGCGCGAATCCATCGAAGCCGGCCCCATCACCTACACCGAAAACGTATACGCCATTTTCCTGATAAGCGACGGAACCTGACCATGTTGTGGATGATCGACAACTACGACAGCTTCACCTACAACCTCGTGCAGTACCTGCAGACGCTGGGCGCCGAGGTGAAGGTGGTGCGCAACGATGCGATGAGCGTGGACGAGATCGCCGCGCAGAAGCCTGAGCGCATCGTCATTTCGCCCGGCCCGTGCACGCCCAACGAAGCGGGCGTGTCGCTGGAACTCATCCAGCGCCTGGGCCCGACCACGCCGATCCTCGGCGTGTGCCTGGGCCACCAGGGCATCGGCCAGGTCTACGGCGGTACGGTCATCCGCGCCGGCAACATCATGCATGGCAAGACCTCGCCGATCCGCCATGAAGGCAAGGGCGTGTTCGCCGGCCTGCCGGACCGTTACCAGGCCACCCGCTACCACTCGCTGGTGGTGGACAAGAACAGCCTGCCCGAGGTGCTGGAAGTGACCGCCTGGACCGAGAACGACGACGGCTCGATCGAAGAGATCATGGGCCTGCGCCACCGCCAGTTCCCGGTGGAGGGCGTTCAGTTCCATCCCGAATCCATCCTCACCGAACATGGCCACGCCCTGCTGCGCAATTTCCTGCAGCGTCCGGCGGCCTGATCCAAGGAGCATTCCCATGAGCTTCTCCCCCCAGGAAGCCCTGCAACGCACCATCGAACACCGCGAAATCTTCTTCGACGAAATGGTCGACCTGATGCGGCAGATCATGCGCGGCGATGTCTCGCCGATGATGACTGCCGCCATCCTCACTGGCCTGCGCGTGAAGAAGGAAACCATCGACGAGATCGCCGCTGCGGCCACGGTCATGCGTGAATTCGCGCTGGCGGTGCCGGTGGCCGATACCACCCACCTGGTCGACATCGTCGGCACCGGCGGCGATGGCTCGCACACCTTCAACATCTCCACCTGCGCGATGTTCGTCGCGGCCGCGGCCGGTGCGCGCGTGGCCAAGCATGGCAACCGCAGCGTGTCGTCCAAGTCCGGCAGCGCCGATGCAGTCGAAGCACTGGGTGCGGCCATCGAGCTGCAGCCGGCGCAGGTGGCCGCGGCCATCGAACAGACCGGCATCGGTTTCATGTTCGCGCCGATCCATCACCCGTCGATGAAGGTGGTCGCGCCGGTCCGCCGCGAGATGGGCGTGCGTACCATCTTCAACATCCTTGGCCCGCTGACCAACCCGGCCAGCGCACCGTCGGTGCTGATGGGCGTGTTTCACCCGGATTTAGTGGGTATCCAGGCACGCGTGCTGCGCGAGCTGGGCACCGAGCGCGCCATGGTGGTCTGGGGCCGCGACAACATGGACGAGATCTCGCTGGGCGCCGGTACCCTGGTGGGCGAGCTGCGCGACGGCAAGGTACGCGAGTACGAGATCCACCCGGAAGACTTCGGCATCGCGATGTCGGCCAGCCGCAACCTGCGCGTGGATGGCCCGGAGCAGTCCATTGCCATGCTGCGCGCCGTGCTGGACAACCAGCCCGGTCCGGCGCTGGACATCGTGGCCCTGAACGCCGGCGCCGCGCTGTACGTGGCCGGCGTGGCCAGCGACATCGGCGACGGCCTGGCCCGTGCCCGTGCCGCCATCGCCAACGGCAGCGCCCGCCAGCGCCTGCAGCAGTATGTAGAGACCACCCGCGCGCTGGTTGCCTGAGCGCGCGGTTCAGCCTGACCCTCTTGATGGCCGATAATGGCCGTCCTCACCGCCCCCGCACCGAATCGAAGACGATGAGCGACATCCTGCAGACGATCCTGGCCCGCAAGGCCGAAGAAGTGGCCCAGCGCCGTGCCCAGCGTCCCCTCGAGGACCTGCAGGCCGCCGTGGCCAGCGCCCCGCCGGTACGTGGCTTCGTGCGCGCGCTGCAGGCGGCAGTGGCCAACGGCGATCCGGCGGTGATCGCCGAGGTGAAGAAGGCCAGCCCGTCCAAGGGTGTGATCCGCCCGGATTTCCGCCCGGCCGACATCGCCGTCAGCTATGAGTTCGGCGGCGCCAGCTGCCTGTCGGTGCTGACCGATGTGGACTTCTTCCAGGGTGCCGATGCCTACCTGCAGCAGGCCCGTGAGGCCTGCACGCTGCCGGTGCTGCGCAAGGACTTCGTGATCGACGCCTACCAGGTGTACGAGGCGCGCGTGCTGGGTGCCGACTGCATCCTGCTGATCGTCGCTGCGCTGGACGACACGCAGTTGGCCACGCTGTCCGAACTGGCGATTTCGCTGGGCATGGACGTACTGGTGGAAGTGCACGACATCGACGAGCTGGAGCGTGCGCTGCAGGTACCGGCACCGATGATCGGCATCAACAACCGCAACCTGCGCACCTTCGAGGTGTCGCTGCAGACCACGCTGGACATGCAGCAGGCGGTGCCGCGCGATCGCCTGCTGGTCACCGAGAGCGGCATCCTCGGTCCGCAGGACGTGGCGCTGATGCGCGATGCCGGCATCCACTCGTTCCTGGTGGGCGAAGCCTTCATGCGCGTGGAAGAGCCGGGCGAGGGCCTGCGTCAGCTATTCTTCGCGGCATGAAAACGCACTATCCGACGCCGCGCGACGATGCGCCGCTGGTGGTCTTCGATTTCGACCACACCCTCTACGACGGCGATTCGGGTACTCACCTGTTCGCTTCGCTGATCAAGCGCAACCCGCTGCGCATGCTGGCGGCGCTGCTGGTCACGCCGATCGCCGGGCCGATGGTGGCGCTGCTGCCGACCCGCCGTACCGGCATTTCGGTCTATGTGTGGATCGGCAGCTTCGGCCTGCACCGTGCGCGCGATTTCAACAAGGTGATCGACGCCTATGTGCTGCGCAACGAGGCGCAGATGCGCGCCAAGCTGCTGCCACAGGCGCTGGAGGTGTTCGCAGCGCACCGGGCCAAGGGTGACCGCGTGGTGGTTGCCACGGGCGCGCCACCAGAGCTGGCACGCGCGATCCTGGCCTTCGTCGCCCACCAGGACGTACCGGTGATCGGCACCGAGGTCGGCCCACGGCTGGGTGGCGTCGGCCCGACCCGCCACTGCCACAACGAAGAGAAGATGCGCATGCTGCGCGAGCGCGGCTACGGCGACATCGATATCGCCTACTCCGACAGCACCGCCGACCTGCCGTTGCTGCTGGCCGCCAAGGCGCCGGTGGTGGTGAACCCGAAGCCGGGCAGGGTGGACTTCTTCCGCCGCGTGCTGCCGGCCGGCACCCGCATCCTCAACTGGGGCTGCGTGGACCGCGGCGGCGACAAGGCGTAACGCGCGGAATCCGCCGGGGATGGGATGACGGAGTGCCGGGCTGCGACCCGGTAGTGCCGGCCGCTGGCCGGCAACTTCATGATTGCGGAAGGGCTTGCGGGGTGCCAGCGGCCGGCACTACCGAATCCCGTGCAGCTAGCGCCGGGCCATGCCCGGCGAGCGCTCAGCGCGCCAGATACCCGGTCAGCGCATGCCCGATCTGGAACAGGCTGATGCCCAGCACCAGCACGCCCACGGCCACCAGCACCCAGCGCTCCTTCAGGCGCTTCACCAGCAGTGCGGCCACCGGCGCGGCCATCATGCCGCCGATCAGCAGGCCGGCCACGATCTGCAGGTGATGCAGCCCCATCGACAGCAGGAACGTTGCTGAAACTGTCAGGGTGACCACAAACTCGGCCGCGTTCACCGTGCCGATGGTGGTGCGTGCCTGGCCGCCGCGGGCCAGCAGGGTGGAGGTGGCCACCGGCCCCCAGCCGCCCCCGCCGCTGGCATCCAGGAAGCCGGCCACGAAGCCCAGCACGGGCACCCGCTTGACCTCGCCCTTGGGCATCAGGCGGCCGGCGGCACGTACCAGGATGATGATGGCCAGCACCAGCAGGTACAGGTAGATGAGCGGGCGGATCACCTCGCCGGGCAGCTGGGTCAGGCCGTAGGCACCCACGGCGCCGCCTACGGCGCCGGGCAGCGCCAGGCGCAGGAACAGGCGCTTATCGACATTGCCGGCGACCAGATGCGACACGCCGGAGGCGCCAGTAGTGAACACCTCGGCGGTGTGGATGGCTGCACTGGCCTGCGCGGGCGGAATGCCCATGGCCAGCATCACCGACGACGACACCAGGCCGAACGCCATGCCCAGCGCGCCGTCCACCAGCTGGGCGCCCAGGCCGATGAGGATGAACCACCAGAATGCGCTGCTCAGTTCCATGTACCGAGCCTAGCGCGTGAAAGAGTGCGGACCAAGGTCCGCACCCACCGGGTGCTCAACGGTCAACGGGTGCCGTACAGCACCACGGTCTTGCCGCGGGCATGCAGCAGGCCGTCGGTCTGCAGCTTCTTCAGCACACGGCCGGCCATTTCACGCGAGCAGCCGACCAGGCGTGCCAGCTCCTGGCGCGAGACGCGCAGCTGGCTGCCCTGCGGATGGCTCATCGCCTCCGGCTCCTGCG
The DNA here is from genome assembly GCF_056482875.1 of Stenotrophomonas sp. 63632_Sma. Lineage (NCBI taxonomy): Bacteria > Pseudomonadati > Pseudomonadota > Gammaproteobacteria > Lysobacterales > Lysobacteraceae > Stenotrophomonas > Stenotrophomonas sp. 63632_Sma. The sequence goes on along the minus strand of NZ_CM151220.1, from coordinate 4,328,599 downwards.
CCAGGTCGTGCAGGGTGCGCACGATCCGGTCGGTAACGTCCAGGAATGCCAGGCGGCTGGCCTTGCGGCTGGTGTCGAGCAGGCGCTTGGAGATCTGCTGGCCCAGCGCGTAGAGCAGGCGCGGGGCATCGGCCGACAGCGGGCCGAGGAACAGCTGGTGCAGGCGCTCGTAGCTGATTTCGGCCAGCTCGCAGGCGGTACGGGTCCTCAGGATCACCTCGCGGCGGTCCGATTCAACGAACAGGCCCATCTCGCCGACGAACTCGCCGGCACCGAAGTAGCCCAGCACCAGCTCGCGATCGTCATCTTCCTCGGCCATGATCGAAACCGAGCCGCTGATGACGTAATACAGGGTTCCCGCCGGGTCACCGGGTCGGAAGACGTCGGTACGGGTGGGGTATCGCCGCCTGTGGCTGTGCGCCAGGAAACGATCGATTGTGGCGATATCCAGGGCCAGTGGACTGCTAGCTAGGCGCACGGTTGACACGATAGGAGCGCTCCCTCTGCGCATGAACGGATTCACGGGGTCGATAGCGGAGCTTAACCAGCGCAATTGTTAAGGGCAAACAGTGTGCCAGATGTGAGCGCTCTTCACGTTCCCCCCGGGGACAGTTTGCCCCATAATTCCCCCTTTCCCTTCTTACACAGGAATCGACCGCCGTGGTCAAGCCGTTGCCTCGCCTGAGGCTGCAGGGTTTCAACAACCTCACCAAGGCGCTGAGCTTCAACATCTATGACGTGTGTTACGCGCGCACCGAAGAGGAGCGTCAGCGTTACATTGAATACATCGATGAAGAGTACAACGCCGACAGGCTGACTCAAATCTTGACTGATGTCGCCGAGATCATCGGCGCCAACATCCTGAACGTGGCCCGCCAGGACTACGATCCGCAGGGTGCCTCGGTGACCATCCTGATCTCCGAAGAACCGGTGATCGACAAGAAGCAGGCCGGCAAGGAGCTGATCTCCGATGCCGTGGTCGCGCACATGGACAAGTCGCACATCACCGTGCACACCTATCCGGAAACGCACCCGCAGGAAGGTATCGCCACCTTCCGCGCCGACATCGACGTGGCCACCTGCGGCGTCATTTCGCCGTTGAAGGCGTTGAACTACCTGATCGAAAGCCTCGAGTCGGACATCGTGATCATGGACTACCGCGTCCGTGGCTTCACCCGCGATGTGAAGGGCAAGAAGCACTACATCGATCACAAGATCAACTCGATCCAGAACTTCCTGGCCAAGAACATCAAGTCGCGTTACGAGATGTTCGACGTCAACGTCTACCAGGAAAACATCTTCCACACGAAGATGCACCTGAAGGACTTCGACCTGGACCAGTACCTGTTCGAGGAAAAGGCCAAGAACCTGTCGTTCAAGGAACGCATGAAGATCGAAGCGCTGCTCAAGCGCGAGATCGAAGAGCTGTTCCACGGCCGGAACCTGTCCGAGTAAGCCCCATGTGCGATGCCCGCAGGCATCGCCGCCCAGGCGGGACGACCCGCCCCGTGGAACCAGTGCCCCGCACGCGTTACAGTTCCACGGTGATGTACCGACCCACGGCCCGGTGTGAAAACACCGGGCCGTTTCGTTTTTCTCAAAAAAGGTAAGGAGCCCCCACCCATGCCCTGGATCTACCTGCTGCTGGCCGGCCTGTTCGAGATCGGTTTCGCCCTCGGAATGAAGTACTCCGAAGGCTTCAGCAAACCCCTTCCCACCGCTGCCACGGTCGTGTCCGCGCTGATCAGCCTGTACCTGATGAGCCAGGCGATGAAGAGCATCCCGGTCGGTACCGCCTACGCGATCTGGACCGGTATCGGCGCCATGGGCGTGGCGGTGCTGGGCATCTACCTGTTCAACGACAGCGCATCGCCGGCCCGCCTGGCCTGCGTGGGCCTGATCGTGGCCGGTGTGATCGGCCTGAAGCTGGTCTCGCCCAATTAACTGGTAGTGCCGGCCGCTGGCCGGCAACCTCCGGATCTTCTGCGGCGTCTGCGTGGTTGCCGGCCAGCGGCCGGCACTACCTGGCGGTCACAGCCGGTAGGCGATGGTCTTCATGACCTTGGAAGCCAGCGCCATCGCGCCCGGGATCGGGAACGGCAGGCGGCGTGCGCCGGCCTGCTCGGCGTGGTCCGCATGGCGGGCCTCGTCTTCCTTCATCACGGCGATGACCGCGCGGCTGCGCAGGTCGCCGGCCGGCAGGTCGACCAGGTGCTCGTCCAGATGGGCTTCCACCTGGCGCTCGGTCTCGACCACGAAGCCCAGGTTCCAGCCGTCGCCGCGCAGCCCGGCCAGGGTGCCGATGGTGTAGCTGCCGGCGTACCAGAGCGGGTTGAACAGGCTCGGACGGCTGTCCAGTTCGCCCAGGCGGGTGGCGCACCAGGCCAGGTGGTCGGTTTCTTCCTGGGCCGCTTCCAGCAGGTGTTCACGCGTGGCCGGGTCGCGGGCCACGGCCGCCTGGCCGAAGTAAAGGCCCTGTGCGCAGACCTCGCCGACGTGGTTGATCCGCATCAGGCCGGCCGCGTGGCGGCGTTCGGTGCTGTCCATGCCCGGCTCGTCGGTGTCCGCAGCCGGATAGGGGCGGGCCGCCGGCGGGTTGCCGAACACCGTGTCCAGGGCGCGCTGCGCCTCGGTCAGCAGGTGGTCCAGCGGGGTGATCTGGCGGAGCACGGTCATGGCGGTACACGGTGGGGCGGAAGACCCCGCGATTCTCGCCCGACCCCGTCCCCCTGCCAACCCGGTCAAGGGCCGGCTTGCAACGGGGGGCTGACCTGCGTACAATCCCGCCTCTTACGCTTCACCTTTTCACAACGCGTGGCAGAGTTCCGGCGAGCCTTTCGCCGCAATGAGCCCGACCTAACCTAGAGTTCTTCATGAGCACTTTCACTGCCAAGAACGAGACCGTCCAGCGCGACTGGTACCTCGTCGACGCCGAGGGCAAGACCCTGGGCCGTCTCGCCACCGAGCTGGCCCGCCGTCTGCGTGGCAAGCACAAGCCGGTCTACACCCCGCACGTTGATACCGGCGACTACCTGGTCGTCATCAATGCAGAAAAGATTGCCGTCACCGGCAAGAAGCTGCAGGACAAGATGTATCACCGTTTCACCGGTTACATCGGCAACCTGAAGACCGAATCCCTGGCACAGGCGCTGGAGCGCCACCCGGAGCGCGTGATCGAGATCGCCGTGAAGGGCATGCTGCCGAAGGGCCCGCTGGGTCGCCAGATGTACCGCAAGCTCAAGGTCTACGCCGGCACTGAGCATCCGCACGCCGCACAGCAGCCGCAGGTTCTGGATATCTAATCATGGCTATCACTCAAAACTACGGCACTGGCCGCCGCAAGTCCTCCACCGCTCGCGTGTTCCTGCGCAAGGGTTCGGGCAACATCACCGTCAATGGCCGTCCGCTGGACGAGTTCTTCGGTCGTGAGACCGCGCGCATGATCGTGCGCCAGCCGCTCGAGCTGACCAAGAACACCGAAAGCTTCGACATCCTGGTCACCGCCGCTGGCGGCGGCACCACCGGCCAGGCCGGTGCGATCCGTCTGGGCATCGCCCGTGCTCTGGTCGAGTACGACGAAACCCTGAAGTCCGAGCTGCGCAAGGCTGGCTTCATGACCCGTGACGCCCGTGAAGTCGAGCGTAAGAAGGTCGGTCTGCACAAGGCTCGCCGCGCCACCCAGTTCTCCAAGCGCTGATCTACCGCGCCTGGTTGGGCTCCTTCGGGGGCCCGCTGGTTGGACAAGCAAAAGCCCGGCTTCGGCCGGGCTTTTGTCGTTCTGGGGAGCGCATTTCGAGGTTGCCGGCCAGCGGCCGGCACTACCCGGGGGGGGGGGGGCATGTCAGCAGGGCGGGGTTCTGCAGAAAGGGATCCCGCCCCGGACGCCTTTCTGGGGAAGAGCCCCCTTGTTGTTCAAGGGGGTGCGCCGACAGGCGCGGGGATAAGGTGGAATGCGCGACCAAATTAAAAGCAAAAGGCCAGATCTTTCGATCTGGCCTTTTGCTTTTAATTTGGCTGCCCCGGATGGATTCGAACCACCGAATGCCTGAGTCAGAGTCAGGTGCCTTACCGCTTGGCGACGGGGCAAAACGTGCAACTATTTTCTCACTTTTCACGCTGAAAAACAACTTGATTTTCAGCGTGGTGGCTATGGGTGGACTCGAACCACCGACCCCAGCATTATGAGTGCTGTGCTCTAACCGGCTGAGCTACATAGCCTTGGTGAGCCCGCTATTCTGCGGATGTGTATCGCCCCTGTCAACACTTTTGTATCGTGCTTGTGGGCCGACAGGCGGCATGGGATAGTCCCGACCAGTAGATTTTTTAGGAGTCCGCATCGTGATCGATCCGGACGGCTATCGACCGAACGTCGGCATTGTGCTGATGCGGCAGGACGGCCAGGTGTTCTGGGCACGACGTGTGCGCCGGGACGGCTGGCAGTTCCCGCAGGGTGGCATGAATACCGACGAGACGCCTGTCGAGGCCATGTATCGTGAACTGCAGGAAGAGACCGGCCTGCTGCCTGAGCACGTGGAAGTGCTCGGGGCAACGCCCGGCTGGCTGCGTTACAAGCTGCCGGCGCGGGCCATCCGCCGCAACGAGCGGCAGGTCTGCATCGGCCAGAAGCAGGTCTGGTTCCTGCTGCGCCTGACCGGCGACGAGTCCCACGTGAAGCTGGACCACACCGACTCACCCGAGTTTGACCACTGGCGCTGGGTGGACTTCTGGTACCCGGTGGAGCACGTGGTGATGTTCAAGCGTGGCGTCTATGCGCGCGCCTTGCGACATCTGGCGCCGTTGGCGCGCGGGGTGGCCGGGCAGGGCGTGACCGCCATGCCCAAGAGCGCTGCGGAGGCCTGGATGCCGGGCCATACCGCCGGGCATGACCGCCCACGCAAGCGCCCACGGACCCGCGGCTACTGGCCGAAGAAGGCCACCGGCGATGGTCCGGCCACGTGACCGGCTGAACCGTATCGAGAATGGTTCAGGTCTCTGATTGACAACCATTCTCGTTTCCATTGGAATAGCCAACAGGCCACTCTTGGCCTGTCAGCCCGGTTCACGCCTGTGTACGTCTGCATCTGCAACGGAGTCACCGACCACCAGATCCGCGAAGCCGCCAGCCATGGCGTCAGCACGGTGGCCGAACTGACCATGCGTACAGGGTGTGGTGCCACCTGCGGTTCCTGCCTGGACATGGCCGGCGACCTGCTGGCCAAGGCGCGTGCGACCCACGATCTGCCGCTGCCGGTATTGGGCCTGGCCCAGGTCGCCTGATCGTCTCTTTCGCGGCGCGTTGACGCCGCGCTTTCGCATCCTTCACGTGCGGCCGCACAGGCCAATGCGCACGATTCGCGTTCCTTCACGGCCGCGCGCAAGGCGTTAAAGTGCCTGCGTTTTCAGCGTGCAGGAGCACCCCCATGAAGGGCGACACCAAGGTCATCGAATTCCTCAACAAGGTCCTCTACAACGAGCTGACCGCGATCAACCAGTACTTCCTGCACGCCAAGATGCTGAAGAACTGGGGCATCAAGGAGCTGGCCGAACACGAGTACAAGGAATCGATCGACGAGATGAAGCATGCCGACATGCTTGCCGACCGCATCCTGTTCCTCGAAGGCCTGCCGAATTTCCAGGCGCTGGGCAAGCTGCGCATCGGCGAGAACCCGACCGAGATCCTGCAGTGCGACCTGTCGCTGGAGCGCGACGGCGTAGTGACCCTGCGCGAGGCCGTGGCCTACTCCGATTCGGTGGGCGACTACGTCAGCCGTCAGCTGTTCGTGAAGATCCTCGACTCGGAAGAAGAGCACATCGACTGGCTGGAAACCCAGCTCGACCTGATCGAGCGTATCGGCGAGCCGAAGTACCTGCTCAGCAAGCTGGAAGAGTGACGTAGCGTCGAGCTTGCTCGACTGTGATCAGCATGGCGATGGTCGAGCAAGCTCGACGCTACCGATGCTGTGCCAGGTAGCCCGTCAGCGCCACGCGCGCCCGGGCGAATTCGGCAACCAGCAGCGCCACCGCCACTGCGGGGCGCTGCAGGCTGCCACTACGGGCTTCGTGCTCGATCCGCTGCGCGATTGCCGACAGCGACAACGCCCCCACGTTCGCACTCGATGATTTAAGGCTGTGGGCGATTGCCTGCAGTCGCGGCTCGTCGCTGCTCTGCGCGGCCTGCTGCAGCTGCTGCACCATCGCCGGCGCATCCTCCAGGAACACCGAGACGATCTGGAGGGCGGTATCGCCGATCATCGCGTGCAGTTCGTCCAGCACATCACGGTCCAGCACCGGTTGCGTCACCGCTTGGCTTTTCGTCTCTTGTAGAGCCGGGCCATGCTCGGCTGGCGGGATTCCACTGGCCCCGGATGCATCACCGTCGAGCAAGCTCGACGCTACGACATCGCGTGATCGCTGCCCCCAGCGCCTCAACAGCGCATGCAAGGTGGCGCGTGCGATCGGCTTGGACAGGTAGTCGTCCATGCCGGCCTGCAGGCAGCGTTCGCGGTCACCGGCCATGGCGTTGGCCGTCATCGCGATGATCGGCAACCGCGAGCACCCGGTTTCCGTTTCTTCCGCACGCCAGCGGCGCGTGGCGGCGTAGCCGTCCAGCACCGGCATCTGGCAATCCATCAGCACCACGTCCACGCCGCCTTCGCGAAGGGCGGCCAGTGCCTGCTTGCCGTCGGCGGCGTTGCGCACCTCGCACTGGAACACGCGCAGCAGATGCTCGGCCACCATCCGGTTGACCGTGTTGTCTTCCACCAGCAGCACGCGCAGGTGCAGTGGCGGCAGCGTCGGTGCGGGCAAGCCGTCTTCGGCATTGGCCAGCAGGGCGGCAGGGCGGGCAGGCGTGGCAGGCGCCGCCAGCAGTGCATGCAGGGCTGCATCATCGAAATGCGGGAGCAGCTGGCGTTGGCGCGGGCGTTGTGCAGGCGTGTCTTCCTGCAGCCACAGTACCTGCAGTGCATCATCGTCGCCGCGCTCGGCCAGCGCCTGCTGCAGCGTGACCTCGCCGTTGCGGCGGGTGCGGGAATCGACAATCAGCCATGCCGGTGCTGGTTGTCCGGGCCGCGCGGGAGCGCGCAGGCGCTCGACCACGGCATCCAGCTGTGCCAGCACCTGCACCTGCAGCCCATGGTGGGCGGCGATGCGCTCGATGCGTGCCTGCAGCGTTGCATCGGCGCTGAACAACAGTAGCGCTGCGGGGGCGCGCGCCATCGCAGGCAGGTCGCCGGGTACTTTCAGCAGCGGGATCTCGAACCAGAACGTTGCGCCCTGGCCGGGCGTGGACTGCACGCCGATCTGCCCGTGCATCAGGTCGATGATGCGCTTGCAGATGGCCAGGCCCAGGCCGGTGCCACCGTAGATGCGCGTGGTCGAGGCATCGGCCTGGCTGAAGGACTGGAACAGGCGTGCCTGCAGTGCCTCATCGATGCCGATGCCGGTGTCGATGATCTCGAAGCGCAGCTGGTGCTGGGCCGCACCTTCGCCCAGGCGCTGCACGCGCAGCTGCACCTGGCCGCGGGCGGTGAACTTGATGGCGTTGGCCAGCAGGTTGCTCAGCACCTGGCGCAGGCGTACCGGGTCGCCGCGCACCGGCAGGCGCACCGATGGGTCAAGCTGCAGGGCCAGGGACAGGCCCTTGGCATCGGCGGCGCGCTGCATCAGCTGCACCACGCCATCGAGCAGTTCGCGCAGGTTGAAGCTGGTGATCTCCAGTTCCAGCGCCTGCGCTTCCAGCCGGGAGTAGTCGAGGATGTCGTCGACGATGCGCAGCAGCTGCTGTGAACTGGCCGAAGCGGTGGCCAGCATCTGCCGCTGGTCCTCACCCAGCGGCCCGCGCGCGATCAGCTCCAGCATCGGCAGGATGCCGTTGAGCGGCGTGCGGATCTCGTGGCTCATCGTGGCCAGGAACTCGCCCTTGGCCAGCACGGCCGCTTCGGCGGCCTGCTTGGCCTGCAGCAGCTGCTGTTCCAGCTGGCCCTGGCGTTCGGTGGTATGGCGCAGCTGGTCGCGCTCGGCGGCCAGCGCGCTGTGCTCGCGCTGCAGCTGGGCCAGTGCCCGGCTGCGCGCGCGCAGGCGCATGCCCAACAGCAGCAGTGCGACGGCCGCAGCAAGGGCAACCAGCAGCACGCCCCACAGCGGCACCTCAGAGCACCGCGTTGTGGAAGTCGAAGTTCAGGTCACTGCCGGCCGACTGCACCATGTTGCCCTGGATGTAATCGACGCCGCCGACCCACATCGCTGCCGCGGCCTGCGGGTCCTCGATCTGCTGGCCGATGATCTGCAGCCCGGCGGCATGCGCCTGTTCGATCGCCTTGCGCAGTTCCTCGCGCGTGGCCGGGTTGGAATGGCTGCTGGAGAAACGCGCGGCCATGCGCACGAACGACAGCGGCAGCTGGGTCAGCAGTGCATCGGCTTCGCCACTGGGTTCGAACTGGCTCAGGCAGAAGCGCACGCCGGCGCCGGCCATGCGCTGGCAGAACTGCTGCAGCGGCACGGTGTGGATCAGCGCGTCGGGCAGGCGCACGTCGATCACCAGCGCACTGCCGGGCAGGTCACGCTGCTGCAGCGATTCCAGCAGCCAGTCGCCAAAGGCATCGCGCTGCAGGGTGCGCAGCGACTGCGAAACGAACAGGTTCAGCGGTTGCGTTGCGTGCCGGTACAGGTCCAGCAGGCCCAGCGCATGGTCCATCACCTGCTGGTCGAGGTCGGCGATGCGGCCTGCCGCTTCGGCGGCGGGAATCACTTGGCCGGCCGCCAGCACCGTGCCGTCGGCCTGGCGCAGGCGCAGCAGCAGCTGGTACTGCGCGGTGTTGCCACCGGCGACAGCGACGATCGGCTGATAGGCCAGCTCCAGCTGGCCTTCCAGCAGTGCCAGGTGTTCCTGTTCGGTGACGGCCTGGCGATGCACGTGGCCTGCCACGCCGGCGCTGAGCAGGCGTGCCTGCAGGGTGGTGCGCTCGACCGCTTCCAGTGCGGCGTTGGCATCGTCGAAGCCCGGCGACAGCGGCGCGTAACCCACCACGCCGCGCAGATGCACCGATTCATCATCGCGGATCACGAAGGCGCGCGCCGAGAGCTGCTCACGCAGGGTCGCGGCGATGCTTTCCAGGCTGTCTTCATCGGTATTGCGGGCCAGCAGCAGGAAGCTGTTGTCGTTCAGGCGTGCCAGCAGGTGCGGATGGCCGGCCTCGGCCAGGCGCTGCCCGGCCTGCACCATCAGGCGCTCGAAGGCGGCGTAGCCATAGCGTTCGCGCAGGCCCAGCGCGCTGGCCACTTCAATGAAGAACACGCCGCCCCGGTCGCGGTGGGTGAGGGTGGCGTTGAGTTGCTGCAGCACGTGGTGACGTGTCGGCAGGCCGGTTTCCGGATTGCTGGTGGCCGGTGCGCCGGTAGCACCAGGCAGGGTTGCTGCCTGCGCACGTGCGCGGCGGATGCGGTTGGCCACCGCCGCGATCAGGTGGCGGGGGCGGATCGGCTTGCTCAGGTAATCGTCGGCGCCACTGTCGAGCACCTCGAACTGGCGCTCCGGGTCCGGATCGCCGCTCAGGAACACGATCGGCAGCAACTGCAGGCCAGGCTGCTGGCGGATCAGCGCGGTCAGGCGCATGCCGTCCAGGCCGGGCAGGTGCAGGTCCATCAGGATCAGGTCGGGGCGATGCTCCTTGATCGCCTGCAGCGCGCCGTCGGCATCGCTGTGCACGATCGCCTGCATGCCGGCGCCATGCAGCACGCTCTGTGCGAACAGGGCCTGCGCGCGGTCGTCCTCGACGATCAGCACGCGGTAGGGCGAATCGGAGGGCGGCGGCGCCTGGTCGTTGTTGCCAGCCTCGGCCAGCACGGCCGGGGCCGGCAACGGCGGCGGTGCGCTGCCGATCGATGCGGGTGCGTCGGAGGCGGCCAGCGGCGGAACCGCGGCCGGCGCTGCGGCGACCGCGCTCGCCGGTTCAGCGGTCCAGCGTTGCCAATGATCGGCCGGAGGGGTTTCAGCGCGTCCCGGGCGGGCGCCCGCGGGGGATTCGTTTGCGGCCATCGGTGCTCCTGGTGTTCGCGTCCATTATGCGACAAGCCCGGCGATCAACCGGTACCGGGCTGGCGTGGACTGTCGGGCGACGCACTGCGTGCCAGCCAGCGCACGCCCTTCCACAAGGTGCGCCAGACCAGCCACACCAGCAGCGCGCCGGCCAGGCTGCAGGCCAGCACCACGATCAGCGCGATCCACGGGTGTGCCAGGGCCAGGGCCAGGCCACCGACCACCACGGTGTCCTCGGCTGCGGAGGCCACCCAGTTGCTGGCAGGCTCGGGCGAGGTATTGAGCAGGGCGCGGGTGCCGGCCTTCAGGCCATGGCTGGCCAGCGCGACACCGGCACCGGCAGCAAGTGCGCCGGTGCCCAGTTGCCCATCCGGCGACAGCGTGGCTGCGGCAAGGAAGGCACCTGCGGGTACGCGTGCCAGGGTCTGCACCAGATCCCACGCCGAGTCGACGCCGGGAATCTTGTCGGCGAAGAATTCGGTTACCGCCAGCGCTGCCGAGGTGCCCAGCACCCACCACGATTCGGTGGTCTGCAGGGCCGGCGGCAGGTCGACCCAGCCGAGCAGGCCGGCCAGGCCGACACCGAACACGGTGAGGTAGACGCGGATGCCGGCCAGCCAGGCCAGCAGGATGCCGATCACGAACAGGTGGGCTTCGGTCATGGCGATGCTCCGGCGACGGAACTGTGCAGGGGACCACACTATCGACGATGGCATGCCTGAACGCCACAGACGGTGGCTCGCCACTGCGCAGGAAACCCACCCGTCCTGTCATACACTAGCCCGTCGTTTGCCACAGGGGCCGTACCGGTGTCGCCCTCGCGATGCCCCGGAATCCACCCATGACCAACCGTCCTCCCATGCGCGTGCAGGTTCGCCTGCCCGGCGCGCCGCAACCGCCGGCCGACCGCCGCCGCCTGCTGGTGATCGGCGGCATCTGGCTGCTCAGCCTGGTGCTGGCCGTGCTGGGTGGCTGCTGGATGGCCACGCCGCGCGATGCACAGGGCCAGCGCCTGCAGGCCGCCGAGAAGCGCGCCGAGACGTTGCAGGCGCAGCTGACCGAACTGCGCCAGAAGCAGGCCACGCTGGAAGCCTCCGACCGCATCAGCCGCGCCGCCAACACCGAGGTGCAGTCCTCGCTGGCCGAACGCGATGAGGAAATCGCCGGCCTGCGTGCCGACGTTGCCTTCTATGAGCGCCTGGTGGGTTCGACCAGCCAGCGCAAGGGCCTGAACACCCATTCGATCGAGTTCAGCCCGGAAGCGGCCGGCACCTGGCAGTACACCGCCGTGCTGACACAGAACCTCAACCGCGGCGCCATCAGCCAGGGGCAGATGCGTTTCACCGTGGAAGGCGTCAAGAACGGCAAGCTGGCCACGATCAGCTGGGATGATCTGCACCAGCGCAGCAAGGTACCGGGACAGGATTACTCGTTCCGGTACTTCCAGCAGCTCACCGGCAGCGTGATGCTGCCGGCTGACTTCACCCCGCAACGCGTGCGGGTGACATTGGGGAGTGGTACGGGGGGTACCACCCAGGTATTCGACTGGAAACAGGCCGGTGCGCCGGCCGCCAAAGGGGAGTAGGCAGATGTTCGGAAGCAGCAAATCCAACCGTGAAGGCCAGCTGGTGGTGGATGCCCTGATCGGCAACCAGGTGGTGATCCGCGGTGATGTGGAATTCAGTGGTGGCCTGTATGTGGAAGGCCGCATCCACGGCAAGGTGATCGCCGCCGAAGGCGCCAGCGGCGCGACCTTGACGGTCGCCGAGCATGGCGTGATCGAAGGTGAGATCCGTGCCCAGGTGGTGGTCATCAGTGGACGCCTGGACGGCGACGTGCATGCCACCGAGAAGGTCGAACTGACCCCGAGCGCGCGGGTCAATGGCAACGTCCATTACCAGGTGGTGGAGATGAATGCGGGTGCCCAGCTGAACGGCCGCCTGATCCATGCCAGCGCCCCGATGGCAGCCCTGCCGGCCCCGGAAGGTGATGAGGCCAATGGCGGCAAGGGTGACACCGCCGCACGCCGCAAGCTGGCCGAGGCGATGGCTTGAAAGCCATCGTCGGCACCCCCATGCTGACACCATGAGCACGCTAGTCTCCCTGCCCGGCGCCACCCCGGTTGCCGCGCCCGATTACCAGTCGCTGGAGCGCCCGCTGAACTTCACCGAGTCGGCGGCCGCCAAGGTCAAATCCCTGATCCAGGAAGAGGGCAACCCCGACCTGGCCCTGCGCGTGTACATCGAAGGCGGTGGCTGTTCGGGCTTCCAGTACGGGTTCGAGTTCGACGAGAACCGTGCCGAGGATGACCTGGCGGTACAGACCAGCGGGGTGACCCTGCTGGTCGACCCGCTGAGCCTGCAGTACCTGATGGGCGCCGAGGTGGACTACACCGAGAGCCTGACCGGTGCCCAGTTCGTGATCCGCAACCCGAACGCCAAGACCACCTGCGGCTGCGGCAGCAGCTTCAGCATGTAAGAGGCCTGTGGCCGGAAGGTGCCAACCAAGGTTGGCACCTCAGTAGATCCACGCCATGCGTGGATGCTGTGCCTGCACGCCCACACCGGCAGATTGCGCACAGCGCCGAACTTGCCACCTGCATCGATTGGCGGCACGCTTGCCGGATGCCCAATACTCCTTCGCCGCTTTCCGGTTTCGCCTTCGTTGGCGAACCGCTGGAGCGCGCCGATGCCCTGCGCGACGATGCCGATGCACTGGCGCGCCTGTGGCCGGGCGCGCGCATTCTCGTGCTCGATCAGGACGGCAGCGTCTTCACCGGCGATGACGACCAGCCGCTGGCGCTGACCGGCGCCGACATCGGCGGCGGCCCCGGTGCCGCGATCTTCCTTGGCCTGCGTGGCGAGCAGGCCTGGTTCTCGGTCGAAGCCGCCAACGTTACCGTCACGGCCCCGCGCCGCCTCGACCTGCGCCAGGCCGCACTGCTGTGGCCGATGGCCGATGCGACCGCCTTCAGTTATGCCCGCGGCATGTCCTACTGGCACTCGCGCACCCGCTTCTGCGGCGTGTGCGGCGGCGCCGTGGCGTTTGCCCGTGGTGGCTTCGTCGGCCGCTGCGGGCAGTGCGCCACCGAGCACTACCCGCGTGTCGATCCCGCCGTGATCGTCGCCGTGGAAAACCAGGGCCGGCTGCTGCTGGGCCGGCAGTCGAACTGGGCACCGCGGCGTTACTCGGTGCTGGCCGGCTTCGTCGAACCCGGCGAGACCTTCGAGCAGACCGTGGTGCGTGAAGTGCACGAGGAGAGCAAGGTACGGGTGACCGCCTGCCAGTACCTCGGTTCGCAGCCGTGGCCGTTCCCGGGCGCGCTGATGATCGGTTTCCGTGCACAGGCGCAGGATGACCTGCCGACCGTGGATGGCGAGCTGGAAGATGCGCGCTGGTTCAGTGCCGACGAGGTCGGCGCCGCACTGGCACGCGATGTGGAGGACGATGGCCAGGGCATCCGCCTGTCGCCGCCGATCTCGATTTCGCGCGGCCTGATCGAACACTGGTACCGGCAGCAGAAGGGCTGAGCGGGCCTGACGGTGGCGCCTGTATTGCCGCCACCTGAACACGGCCCGGGTTACAGTCCGGTTCACCGCTGAGGGCGCCGCTGCGACAGGTAAGGTAGCGACGCCGAGCGTTCTGTTTCGTAGGGAGACCTGCCATGTTCACCACTCTGGCCGCCGTGCTGGTGGCACTGGCCCTGGGCCATGTTGCCCCGGCCGCTGCCGCCTCGCTGCGCCGTTTCGACGGCTTCCGGCGTTGGCTGGGCTGGCTGGACGCGCGCGGTGGCAAGGCTTGGCAGGGGCCGGCAGGCGTTGCCCTGGCACTGCTGCCGCCGCTGTTGCTGATGGCGCTGCTGGCGTGGCTGCTGCGCGGGGTGCTGTTCGGCCTGCCGTCGCTGCTGCTGGGCGTGGCGGTGCTGGCGTGGTGCTGGGGCCCGCGCGATCTGGACCGCGATATCGAAGCGATCATCGATGCCGATGACGCGGCGACGCGCCAGGCCGCGGTGCGTAACCTGCAGGCGGCCGGTGGCAGCCTGCGCGAGGACATTCCGTCACTGGTCGAGGCAACCGTGCTCAACGCCTTGCGGCGCTGGTTCGCGGTGCTGTTCTGGTTCCTGCTGCTGGGCCCGGCCGGTGCTCTCGGTTACCGGCTGCTGGCGCAGATGGCGGAAAGCCCGATGCGTGCCCGCGTGCCGGTGGAGCCGCTGGCGCTGGCGCAGCGCCTGCTGGGCTGGATCGAGTGGCCGGTGGCGCAGCTGATGGCATTTTCGATGGCGCTGGTGGGCAACTTCGATACGGCGTGGAAGGCCTGGCGCCAGGCCCACGGCGAGCGCCTGGCCGGCAACATCGGCTTCCTGGGCGCGGTGGCGCGGGCCAGCGTCAATGCCGAGCTGCGCGAGGATGCGCACGATTACACCGAGGCGGGGCTGTTGCCGGTGTGGCAGCGGTTGCCGGACCTGCGGGATGCGATGAGCCTGGTGTGGAGGATGCTGCTGCTGTGGCTGGCGATCCTGGCCCTGCTGGTGATTGCAGGCTGGGTGACGTAGTTGCTTTGCAGGGCTTGCAGCCCTGCACCTGCAGAGGCAACAGCAACAGCAACAGCAGCTCTGGATTGGTGATGGTTGGGCGGGGCGGTGTGGGGCTGCAGGACACGCCGTAAACCCGTCCTTGGGGGCTCGATGGCGCCTTGCTCGTGTGCGCTGTCCTGCGCACACGGCAAGACCGGGGTTGGGCCTCCTGCCCAACCCGCCCGAGGCATGCCTCGGGCCCATGGCGCCAACGGTCCTGCAGCCCCACATCGCCCCACCCCCGGCAGATTCCCGCGGCTGTTGGTAGGTGTCGACCTTGGTCGACACGGTAGATCCACGCCATGCGTGGATGCAGAGCGAAGCGATCCGCTTTCGCTTTTGATCTTCTCTTTCTTTTCCGTGGTGGACGCACACGGAAACTGTCCGTGGCCGGGCGGGATGGGTTTGCGGGGGTGTCCGCGGCATGGATGCCGCGGCCAAGCCTCCACGGACGGATTCACGGCGTCCCCCGCAAACCCATCCCGCCCGGCCAACCCCATGATCGACAAACGCCGCCCACCACGAGGGGCTGCGCCGTTGGCTGGAAACCTAGATCGGTGCCAGTGCGGTGAACGGCGCCCACGGCAGGTTGCGCAGCAGCGCATACCCGGGCAGCACCCAGAGCCAGAACACGGGATTGGCCAGCACCCGCATCAGCGGGTCGAGCACACGCGGGCGGATGCCGGCGATGTTCAGCAGCATCAACAACAGGAACGGCAGGCTGATGACCAGCAGCGGGTTCATCGCCATCGCGCCGGGCAGGTCGAAGTGGACCAGGGAATACAGGCAGCGCGTGCTGCCACAGCCCGGGCAGTACAGGCCGGTCAGCGCGTACAGCGGGCAGCTCGGCAGGGGATTGCCGGCGACATACGGATTGACGTTGCGCAGCACCACCGTGGCACCCACGGCCAGGCCGGCGGAAACCAGCAGCGGTGCCCAGCGGGCGAGTCGGGAACGAGCGGGAAGCGCGGACATGCAACAACGGATCCGGCGCAGGCGCCGGATCCGTCCAGGCGTATCAGTAGTTGCCGTTGCTCATCGCGCCCATGCCGCCGAGCACAACGAAGAACAGCACGTACAGCACGACCAGCACGACCCAGGCGATGGCCGACCACATGGCCCACTTCTTGGCCTTGGCGGCGGAGTCCTGGGCGCCGGCGATGTCGCCGGCCGCCAGCTTGCCGTTGACCTGGGCGGCGTAGACGATCGACACGATGCCGGCCGGCAGGCAGCAGAACAGGGTGGTCAGGATCGCCCAGACCAGGTTGTTCGGGACCTGCGGAGTAGCAGTATTCATGGGTTCAAGCTCCTTGATGGGTGGTGGTGGTGAATCATTGGTCGGAAAGAGCGCCCAGTACGGCCAAGCCGCCGAACAGCCCGAACCACAACAGCAACAGGACCGGCAGGGCCACGGCCGAAGCCACCGCCCACCAGCCCGCCTTGCGCGACGCACTGTAGGCCCCCGGCAGGTCGCCGGCCGCGCGGCGGCCATCGACCTGGGAGGCGTACACGATCGACACCACGCCCAACGGCAGGCAGCAGAACAGCGTCGTCAGGATCGCCCAGACCAGATGGTTGGGGATGTAGACCGGACGGCTGAGCGGTGGTGGTTGATTCAAAGCGAGACTCCATTCCTTGGTGGCCGGCCATGATGAATCGGCCGGACCTCCCCCCTGTGGGTGCGTAATCTACCGCAACCTGCGTTGCATGTATGCGTTTACAGTCACGGCATGTCGCGTACACCACTGGACGGTGACGTATGTGGGGGAGTCCGCTGGGCCCGCTCGGCGGGCCCATCTCGTCAGGCGTGATCGCCGCGCAGGGCTCGCACCTGGGCCTCCAGCACCGGTGCGCTGGTGCTGTGGCCAACCACGGCCGCTGCCGCCACCACCTCGACGGTGGCGCGGAAACGGCGCGGCACGCGCATGCGGCCCAGGCGGCTGTCGCGCCGGCTCCACATGCTCGACCACATGCCGCGCAGCGCCATCGGCACCACCGGCACCGGCCGCCGTTCGAGGATCTTCTCGACGCCGGACTTGAACGGTGCCATCGCACCATCCTTGGTCAGCGCGCCTTCCGGGAAGATGCAGACCAGCTCGCCTTCGGCCAGCGCAGCATCGATGTCATCGAACGCGCGCTGCATCAGCGCCGGGTCCTCGCGCGCGCCGGAGATCGGGATCGCCTTGGCGGTCCGGAAGATCCAGCGCATCACCGGAATGTTGAAGATCTTGTAGTACATGACGAAGCGCACCGGGCGCGGGATCGTCGCCGACAGGATCAGCGCGTCCATGTAGCTGACATGGTTGCAGACCAGCAGCGCGGCGCCCTCGTCGGGCACGTTGGCCTCGATGCCGTGCGGGCGCAGGCGGTACAGGGTGCGCACCATCAGCCAGCTGAGGAAGCGCATCAGGAATTCGGGGACGATGGTGAAGATGTAGATCGCCACCAGTGCGTTGGCGATGGCCAGCGCCAGGAACTGCTGCGGGATGGTCCAGTGCAGCAGCTTGTGCGCGGCCAGCGACAGCAGGGCTGCGCCGACGATGAAGCCGGAGTTCTGGATGTTCAGCGCCGCAAACACGCGCGACATCTGCGCCTTCGGCGTGCGGCTCTGGATCAGCGCGAACAGCGGCACCACGAAGATGCCGGTGAACAGGCCGATGCCGATCAGGTCGATGACGATGCGGATGCTGCCCGGCTGCTGCAGGAACGTCCCGATGGTCAGTCCGTGCACGGTCGCTTCGCCGCTGCGGGCGAAATACAGGTCGAGCAGGAACGCGGTCATGCCGAACGCACCCAGCGGCACCAGGCCGATTTCCACCGTGCGTGCCGACAGCTTCTCGCACAGCAACGAGCCGATGCCGGTGCCGACCGAGAACAGGGCCAGGGCAAAGATATACAGGGTCGGCTCACCGCCGAGGTTGGTCACGGCATAGGCCGGCAGCTGCGAGGTCAGCACGGTGCCGACGAACCAGAACCAGGACACGCCCAGGATTGAATTGCGCACCGCCTTCTGCTGGCGCGCCATGCGCAGCACCGCCAGTGATTCGGGCAGCGGGTTCCAGTTGATCTTCAGGTTCGGGTCGCCGGCATCGACCTTGGGAATCAGGCGCGCGGCGATGTTGCCGCAGATCGCCAAGCCGATGATCGCGCAGGCCGCCACCACCGTACCGTGGCTGCCGGCAACGGTGAACACCAGGCCGCCGACGATCATGCCGGACAGGATCGACATCGAGGTGCCCATTTCAACCAGGCCGTTGCCACCGGTCAGCTCTTCGGGCTTGAGCACCGACGGCAGCACCGAGTACTTCACCGGGCCGAACAGGGTCGACTGCATGCCGGTGCAGAACAGGGCGACCAGCAGCACCGGCAGGCTCTGAGTGAGGAAGCCGGTGGCGGCCAGCGACATGATCACGATCTCCATGGTGGTGGTGATCACGATCAGCCGCGATTTTTCCAGTTTGTCGGCGATCTGCCCGGCCAGCGCCGAGAACAGGAAGTACGGCAGGATGAAGATGGCCGGTGCCAGCGTGGCGTACAGCCCCAGTTCTTCCTCCGGTACGGCCATGAACAGCAACATGCTGATGATCGCCTGCCGGTACACGTTGTCGTTGAACGCTCCGAGCGCCTGGACGACGAAGAACGGCAGGAAACGGCGCTGGCGCAGCAGGGCGAACTGGTTGTGACCGGACATGGAGCCTCCTTGACCGGCGCAGCCTAGCATTCCTGCCTATCCGCCGGGACCATGGCGGGATGCATCCACGCATGGCGTGGATCTACTGAAGCCCCACAACTGTGGGTGCGGACCGTTGGTCCGCACACCTTGATAGGTCTCAGACGATATCGTCGACCACGCCGCCATCCACGCGCAGCGCTGCGCCGGAGGTCGCCGAGGCCTGCGGCGAGGCCAGATACACCACCATGTTGGCCACTTCCTCGACCGTGGCGGTGCGCTGGATCACCGAAGACGGCCGGTGTGCCATCACGAACTCGCGGCCGATCTGCTCCAGTGGCTTGCCGCTGCGCTGGCGTTCATCTTCGAACATCGCCGCGAAACCGTCAGACAGGGTCGGGCCGGGCAGCACCGCGTTGACGGTGACGCCGCTGCCGGCCACGCGCTTGGCCAGGCCGCGCGACAGCGACAGCTGCGCGGTCTTGCTGACGCCGTAGTGGATCATGTCGGCCGGAATGTTGCGTGCCGATTCGGACGAGATGAACAGGACGCGACCCCAGCCGGCATCGACCATGGCCGGCAACAGTGCCCGCGACAGGCGCACGCCGGACATCACGTTGGTCTGCCAGTAACGTTCCCAGGTCGCGTCTTCGGTCTCGAAGAAGTCCTCGGGGCCGAAAATGCCGGCGTTGTTGACCAGGATGTCGACCTTGGGCAGGCCTGCCAGCAGCGTGTCGACGCCGGCCGCATCGGAGAGGTCGGCGGCCACGCCGAGCACGTCGGCACCCGGAACGGCGGCGAGCAGGCGCTGGCGGGCGCGTTCGACGCTGTCGGTGCTGCGGCCGTTGAGAATGATCCGCGCGCCCGCGTTGGCCAGGCCCTGGGCAATCGCCAGGCCGATGCCGGCGGTGGAGGCGGTGACCAGCGCGGTACGGCCGGTGAGTTCGATCTTCATGGAGGAATCCGGGGCAGGGGATCACCCAGTATCCGCGCGGGAACGTGATCGGGGTGCATCGCCATACGCAACGCACGGTTGCACGCGATGCAGTGGATCCACGCCATGCGTGGATGGAATGTCCGACCAGCGATGAGGGATCAGGTCAGGCTGCGCACCGCTTTATTCGCCGCCGCCCGCACCTTCGGCAGCATCCGCAGCACCAGCGCCATCTGCGTGCGGATCAGCTGCAACTTCGGCGGCATCGCCTCGTCGATCTGTTCCAGTTCGGCCGCCACCGCGCGATCAGCGTCGTTGTCGTCCTCGCTGACCGGCTGCCGAGCGCTCAGGGCCGTCGCCAGCTGCTGCAGCGCCTTGCGCACGCGCTCACCGGCAGCCAGCGCCAGCGGATCGCCGGCGTAGCTGTCCACCTGGTCGCGGTGCGCACCCAGGGCCGACAGGTGCCCGAGCAGTGTGTTGGACAGCGCCAGGAAGTGGAAGCCGGCATCCAGATTGCGGCGCACATGGCCGGGCTCACGCAGCATGTTCGACAACGCGGTGGATAGCGCGGCGTCGGCGTTGTGCATGTCGCGGCGGGCGATGCGGTAGGCCAGATCGTCACGCATGCCGCTGCGGTACTGGCCCAGTACCGAATCCAGGTAGCGCGCGGCGGTGTCCAGCACGCGCGCCAGCACAAGGTGCAGCTGGCGGCCCTGCCAGTCGGGCAGGATCAGGAACGCGGCCGCCGCCGCGATTGCACAACCCAGCAGCGTATCGACCATGCGCGGCACGATCAGCACGAAGCCGTCGCCGATCAGGTTGAAGCAGGTCAGGGCCATCACCGTGATCGCCGCCGACGCCACCAGGTAGCGGTCGGTGCGGGTGAAGAAGAACAGCAGCGCCGACAGCAGCGCGATCAGCAGCTGCACGTGCAGTTGCGGGAACAGCTGCAGCAGTGCCCACGTGAGCACCAGGCCGGCCACGGTGCCGACGATGCGTTGTGCAAGGCGCTGGCGGGTCGCGCCGAAGTTGGGGCGGCACACGAACACGATGGTCAGCAGCACCCACGAGCCGTTCTGTGCATTGAACAAGCGGATTGCCGCGAAGCCGGCGATCAGGGCCAATGCCATGCGCAGGCCGTGGCGGAACAGGACCGAGCCGGGCGTGAGCTGCTGGCGCACGCGCACGCCCATCTCGCGCAGGGTGTGCGGGTTGCTGTCGCGCAGGCGGGTATCGACGTTGTCCAGGCTGGCCTCGGAGCGCTCGGCATCCAGCAGGCGGCGCTCGATGCTGCGCAGGTTGTGCACCAGCAGATCCAGCGAGCCAAGCAGTCGCTGCCACTGCGGCCGCTGCTGGTCGCGCAGATAGGCCAGCGCATCGGCCAGGTCGCGCCCGGCCTGCTGGTTGCTTTCGCCATACACGAACGGACGGCGCAGGCGGATCGCCTCGCCCAGCCGTGCGCAGGCCTGCCCCTGCAGGTCGAGCAGGCGCTGGCAGCGGTACAGCACATCGCTGTGGAAGAAGGCATCGACCAGCGCACCGTAGGGGTAGTGCGAGGAGCTGGCGCGCTCGTGGAAATCCTGTGCCATGTAATAGAGGCGCAGGTACAGGCCGGAGTTCACGCCGGGCCGCCCGGAACGGCCGAAGCGGGCCAGGATCGCGGTCTTGGCTTCATTCAATGCACCGACTACGCGCCGGTTCTGTTCGGCCAGGTCGAGCTGGCGACGCTGCAGGTCGGCCTCGCGCACCGGCTCGAACAGTGTTGCCTTCAACTGCAGGTAGCGGCCCAGTTCAACGTACAGTCGCGCCACGCGTTCGCGTACCGGACGGTTGGCGAACAGTGCGGTCCACAGGATCGACAGCAGGCCGTACCAGACCGCACCGGCCAGCAGGTGGCTGACCGCGTCCAGCGCGCTGTGCAGGTCGCTGGCGCCATGCTGCTCCAGCCCGATCATGGTGTAGATCGCAAGCGTTACCGTGGCCTGGGCGATGGACGCGTAGCGCTCGCCGAGCGCACCCAGCAGGGTCAACCCGAAGGTGGACAGCGCCAGCGCGCCGATGAAGATCCACGGCCAGGGGAACAGCCAGATCACCGAGGCGGCGGCGAGGCAGAAGCACAGCAGCGACAGCAGTACCGCCTTGGTACGGCCCCACCAGTTGTCGTCGGTCTCGGCGATGGCGCTGGCGATGATGCCGAGGAACACGCCGGGCAGGGCAGTGAGCGCGTCCAGCTGCCAGCACACGGCAAGCGCTGCGGTCAGGGCGATGAACACCCGAAGGCCATAACTGGCCTTTTCGTGGGCCCACAGGCGGCTGAGGCGGGATTCGCGGGCGGGCATGCAGGCTCGGTGGAAGGGTCTCCCACCATTATTGCGGGTACGGGGTGAAATATGGAGTGCGGACCAACGGTCCGCACCCACCGTCCATGTGCGGGCCCGTCGTCCGCATGGACGGCGGGGACCGGCACCTTACATCTCCCAGCGCACGCTCACCGCGAACGTGCGCGGCAGGCCGGCGCCGGCGTTGGACCAGTACTTCCGGTTGGCCAGGTTCTCGACGCTGGCACGCAGGGTCACCGGATGGCCGGACGCCAGCAGGCGATAGCCGATGCCTGCATTCACCAGCGTGTAGTCAGGCAGCTTCAGGGTGTTGTCGGCGTCATACCAGACATCGCCGTAGTAGCGCACGGCGGCATAGGTTTCCAAGCCGTCTACCCACGGCAGCTGGTAGGTGGCGTGCAGTACGCCGCTCCAGCGCGCAGCACCGGCGGTGCGGTTGCCTTCCTGTGCGGCACTGCCCGGGGACAGCTTGTCGTAGGTCGGATCCAGCCAGGTCACGCCGCCGCCGACGGTCAGTGCATCGTTGAGGTGCAGGTCGGCACTGGCTTCAATGCCTTCGTACAGCGTGATGCCGTCCTGCACCAGGCGCTTGCCGGCCGGCGTGAGCTCATCGATGTTGGCACCACGTTCCAGCCGGAACGCGGCCACGTTCGCATTCCAACGCGCCGCTTCGACCTTGGCCCCGATCTCGTACTGCTTGCTGATGGTGGGATCAAGCACGTCACCGGCGTTGATGTAGCTGTTGCCTACGCGGCTGCCCGCTTCGAGCGACTCGATGTAGCTGGCGTAGAGGGTGACCGCCTCGCTGGGCTTGAACATCACGGCGTAGGTCGGGGTGACCGGGTAGGTGTGGTACCGCCCCTTGGTTTCGAAGTCGTTGTAGCGCCAGCCCGCCAGCACCGACCAGCCGCTGCCGAGGTTCACCGTATCGCTTGCGAACACCGCCTGCTGCACCGTCTCGTCGCCGCGGGTCATCACCCGCGAACCAACGGTGTCGTGGCGGATGGCATGGCGCTGGTACAGGTTGGCGCGGCCAATCAGGTTCCACTCGTAGGGGCGGTCCCACCCCAGTCCGGTCTGGTGGCTGATGCCCGCCACCACCTGATGCTGAAGGGGGCCGGTGCGGAAGCTGCCCTGCAGCATCGCCTGGGCCAGCTTCCACTCGCTCTTGCCACCCAGTTCGTAGACGTTGACGTCGTAGTCGCCGTTGAGATCGTCGATGTAGGCGAAGATCTTGTTGACGTCATTCCACGAGGTGGTGACGCCGTAACTCAGGCTGGCTTTCCAGTCGCTGTTGATCTGCCAGTTCAAGCCGGTCGACAGCAGGCTGGAGCGTGTGTCGTAGTAGGTGCCGGGCACGCTGTTGTCGGTATCTCCGGCGATCGGCCGCGGCAACGAGGTCAGGCCACGGAAGTAGTACTGCGGCGATTCCTCGCGCAGGTCGCGCGACTGGAACACACCGTCGAAGGTCCAGGTGAGCGCATCGCTCAGGCGCGCGTCCAGCGACAGTGCGCCCACCTTGCGATCGACGTGTCCGCCATTGAAGGTCTCGCCTTTTTCCTGGAAGGCGTTGAAGCGGTAGCCGAACATCTGCTCGTTGCCGAAGCGGCCGCCAACGTCGATGCCGCCGCTGACGATGCCTTGTTCGCGCCAGCCCAGCTGGGCGGAGAAGGTGGGCGTGTCCGTCGGCTTCTTGGTGATGTAGTTGACGATGCCGCCGGGGGTGCCGAAGCCATACAGGAATCCGCCCGGGCCTTTCAGCAGATCGACCTGTTCCATCACTTCCAGCGGCCATTCGGTGCCCCAGGAAGAGACCTGCAGGCCATTGACCCGGTAGCTGTCGTAGTTCAGCTCCAGACCGCGGTTGCGGATGGGCGAGCTCCAGCCACTGGCATAGGCGCTGACCTGGGTGCTGACCGAAGGGTCGAGCAGGAAGGCTTCGCCCAGCGAGACCACCTGGCGCTGCTCGATCTGCTCGCGGCCAACAGCGGTGATCGCGAACGGAGTGTCGCGCAGGGCGCGGTCGCCCAGTGCGCCAGCGTCGGTATGGGTGCGTTCGGCGGTGACCTTCACCGCATCCAGATCGGTGGCGTTACGGCTGACGGCCGGCGCTTCGGCATGGGCAGCGCAGGCGGCTGACAGGGCGATGGCCAGCAGGGCCAGGCGGGGAGAACGGGAAGGCAGCATCGATGGTGGTCCTCGACGGACGGCCACAGGCCATCCGCCCACGGGTGGGGGAAGGGGCAGTGGCTGGGATCACGCAGGCTGGCCGGAGATGGCAGCGGGGCGCCGCGAAGGGGCGCAGGACCATGGCTGGATGAGAATTGTTCTCTTTTCGTTACCGTGCGTCAAACCCGGAGGTATGCGGACCAACGGTCCGCACCCACCATCCGTGCCCACGGTTCGTACCCACCATCCGCTCCCACGGTAGTGCCGGCCGCTGGCCGGCAGATTGGCTGTACGGAGAACACCGGCCAACGGCCGGCGCTACCAGTAGATCCATGCCCTGCGTGGATGGGCCCTTCTACGCCCGCTGTGCGCGCTTGAGCAGCTTCGCTTCGCGCCTGCGTGCGCGACGTGCGCGCCAGCGCTCGGCCAGGCAGGAGAAGATCACGTACAGCGCCGGCGTGCTGAGCAGGGTCAGGCTCTGCGAGAACAGCAGGCCGCCGATCATCGCGATACCCAGCGGACGCCGCAGCTCGGACCCTTCGCCCAGGCCGATCGCCAGCGGAACCGCCGCCAGGATCGCCACCATCGTGGTCATCATGATCGGGCGGAAGCGCACGATGCTGGCCTCGCGTGCCGCTTCGCGCGGAGCCAGCCCATGTTCGCGCTGCGCCACCAGCGCGAAGTCGATCATCATGATCGCGTTCTTCTTGACGATGCCGATCAGCAGCACCAGCGCGATCATCGAGATCACCGACAGTTCGGTACTGGTGCCGAACAACGCCAGCAGCGCACCCACGCCCGCCGCCGGCAGCGTGGACAGGATGGTGACCGGGTGGATCAGGCTCTCGTACAGCATGCCCAGCACCAGGTACACGGTCAGGATCGCGGCAAACACCAGGATCAGCATGTCGCTGGGGTCGGAGTTGAAGCCGAAGCCGGCGTCATCAGCCAGGCGGATGTCGCCGGGCATGCGCATGCCGGCCACGGTCGCGTCGATGATCGCCTTGGCCTCGCCCATGCTCACGTTCGGCGCCAGGTTGTAGCTGAGGTCCATCGTCGTGTACTGGTTCTCATGGGTGATCTGCGAAGGCGCCAGCCCCGGCACCTGCTTGGCCACCGCCGTGAGCGGCACCATGTCGCCGTTGCGCGCACGCACATGCACCTCGTCCAGCGCCGCCGGAGTAGCGGTCTGCGAGGGCAGGGCGTTGACCACCACGCTGTACTGGTTGATGTCCGAATAGATGGTCGAGATCTGGCGCTGGCCGAACGCACCGTACAGGGCGCCGTCGATGGCGCCGACCGAAACACCCAGGCGGGCGGCCTTGGCACGGTCGATCTCGATGTTCTGGCGCAGCCCGGCATTGTCCACATCGGTGCCGACGTCGCGCAGCTTCGGGTTCTTCTTCAGCTCCGCCTGCAGCTTGGGCAGCCATTCCTGCAGTGACGCCAGGTCATTGCCCTGCAGCGAGATGCGGTACTGCGCGCCCTGGCTGGAGCCACCGCCATCGTTGCTGGGCAGGTCCTGGATCGCGCGCAGGCGCAGCTGCAGGTCGGGGTAGCGGTCGGCCTTGGCGCTCAGTCGCGCCAGGGCATGTGCGGTGGTTTCGCGGCGGCCTTCCTTGCGTGATTTCAGCTCGACGTTGAACTGTGCGCTGGAGCCCTGGCGACCGCTGCCCAGGCGCACACCCACGGTCTTCACCGCCGGGTCGGCCATCAGCATGTCGGTGATGCGGCGCTGGCGGGCGACCATGTCCTCGAAGGATACGGTGGCGCTGGAGTTGGCGCGGCCCCAGATCAGGCCGGTGTCCTGCGGCGGGAACGCGCCCTTCTTCACCGCGCCGAACAGGAAGACGGTGGCACCGATCAGCAGCAGCGGCGTCAGCGACAGCAGCAGCGCATGGCGCAGAGAGAAATCCAGGAACACGGTGTAGATGCGCAGCATGCGCTCGTGGCCGGCATCCAGCCAGCGGCCGAAGCGCGACGGCGGCGCCGTGTGGTCGTGGGCGCTGAGGAAGCGGCTGCACAGCGCCGGGGTCAGGGTCAGCGAGACGATCATCGAGACCACGATGGCCGCCACCAGGGTGACGGTGAACTCGCGGAAGAACGCGCCCATCATGCCGCTGGCGAACAGCAGCGGGATGAACACCGCCACCAGCGAGGCGGTGATCGAGACGATGGTGAAGCCGATCTCGCGCGCGCCGGTCAGCGCTGCCTGCATCCGCGGCATGCCTTCGTCGAGGTGGCGCATGATGTTCTCGATCACCACGATCGCATCGTCGACCACGAAGCCGATCGCGATCACCAGCGCCAGCAGGCTCAGGTTGTTCAGGGTGAAACCCATCACGTACATCACCAGCGCGGCACCGGCCAGCGACAGCGGCACGGTCACTGCGGCGATCAGCGTGGGTGCCAGCCGGCGCAGGAACAGCGCCATGGTCAGCACCACCATCGCCAGGCTGATCAGCAGAGTGATCTGCACTTCATGCAGCGACGAGCGGATGGTCGGCGTACGGTCGAAGTACGGCGTCATCGTGGTGCCCGGCTGCAGGTAGTCGCGCAGCGCGGGGATCTGTGCCTTGACCCGGTCCACGGTCTCCACGATGTTGGCGCCGGCGCGGGTGAACACGTACATCACCACCGCCGGCTTGTGGTCGAACCACGCGGCCTGGTAGGCATCCTGCTGGCCGTCGTAGACGTTGGCGATGTCCTTCAGCCGGATCACCCGGCCATCGCCCTGGGTCTTGACCACCAGGTCGGCGAAGTCGGCGGCGCGTGCCACCGAATCGTTGGCGATGATCGCGGTGGTGGTGTTGCCATCGCTGAGGAAGCCGGTGGGTGAGGTCACGTTGGCCGCACGCACCGCGTTGCGCAGGTCATCGGCGGTCAGGCCGAGTGCGTTCATCAGGCGCAGGTTGACGTCCACACGCACCGCCGGCGTCGAGGCACCGGCGATGTCGACCGAAGCAACACCGCTGATCTGGCGGATGCGCTGCGCCAGCAGCGAATCGGCGACGTTGTACAGCTCGTCGGCCGACTGCGTCTGCGAAGTCAGCGCGATGGCGATCACCGGGTCGTCGTTCGGGTTCGCCTTCTGGTACATCGGCGAGCCCATGCCCGAGGGCAGGTCGGCCTGCGCCGAATTGATCGCGGTCTGTACGTCCAGCGCGGCCGAATCGATGTTGTGGCCGCTCTGGAAGATCATGAACACCAGCGAGCTGCCTTCCGAGCTCGACGAGCGCATGCGGTCGATGCCCGGCAGCTGGCCGAGATGACGTTCCAGCGGCGCGGTGACCGTGGAGGCCATGGTTGCCGCATCGGCACCGGACTGGCTGGCGTGCACGAAGATCACCGGGATCTCGATGTTCGGCAGTGCCGACACGCCCAGCCGCAGATAGCAGATCAGGCCGACCATGAACAGGCCGATGGCCAGCAGCGCGGTGCCGATCGGACGGCGGATGAAGGGGCCGGACAGGTTCATCGTGCGGCCCCCCGCAGCAGCGGGGCGTGGATCATGCCTGCGGCTCCTGCAGCGAACCGTCGCGCAGTGCGCGCTGCTCGCGGCGGCGGGCCAGCCATTCGGAGAAGCGCTCCATATACAGGTAGATCACCGGCGTGGTGTACAGGGTGACCAGCTGCGACAGCAGCAGGCCACCGACGATGGCGATGCCCAGCGGGCGGCGCAGTTCCGAGCCGATGCCGGTGCCCAGCGCCAGCGGCAGTGCACCGAGCATGGCCGCGGCGGTGGTCATCATGATCGGGCGGAAGCGCAGCAGGCAGGCGCGGCGGATCGCTTCATGCGCGTTGGCGCCGGCGCGGCGCGCCTCGATCGCGAAGTCCACCATCATGATGCCGTTCTTCTTGACGATGCCGATCAGCAGCACGATGCCGACGATGCCGTCCACGGACAGGCTCAGCCCGCACAGCATCAGTGCCAGCAGCGCGCCGACACCGGCCGGCGGCAGCGTGGAGATGATCGTGATCGGGTGAATGTAGCTCTCGTAGAGCACGCCCAGCACGATGTAGATCACCACCAGCGAGGCCAGCAGCAGCCACACCACATCGGTCTGGCTGCCGGTGAATTCGGCGGCCTTGCCGATGAATTCGGCATGCAGGTGGGTGGGCATGTCCAGGCTGTCCTTGGTCTCCTGGATTGCACGCACGGCGTCGGACAGCGAATAGCCCGGCGCCACGTTGAACGAGACCGTCACTGCCGGCAGTTGCTGCTGATGGCTGACCACCAGCGGCGCACTGCTGACCTTGCCTTCGGCCAGTGCCGACAGCGGAATGATGCTGCCCGCGCCGACGGTGATACCGGTGTTCTGCGCGCCGATGCCGGTAGCCGTCGATGAGTTCGACGAGGTGACCTGGCCGAAACTGGTGGCATTGGTGCCGGTCAGTGCACCGGCACCATTGGAGGCAACGGCCAGCTGTTCCATGAGCGCGGTGCTGGTGCGGAACTCCGGCGCCACTTCCAGCACAACCCGATACTGGTTGAGTTCGGTGAAGATGGTCGAGATCTGGCGCTGGCCGAACGCATCGTAGAGGGTGTCGTCGATGGTCTGCATCGGCACGCCCAGCACGCTGGCCTTGTCGCGGTCGATGTTCAGTTCAAGCGCGCGGCCCTGGTTGGACAGGTTGTTGTCGACGTCGGCCAGTTCCGGGCGCTTGCGCAGCGCTTCGGTCAGGCGTGTGGCCTGGGTGGCCACGGTCGCCGGATCGACGTCCGACAGCGAGTACTGGTACTCGGTGGCGGCCACGCGGGTATCCAGGGTCACGTCCTGCACCGGCTTCAGGTACAGCGCGACACCTGGAATGCCGGCGACGGCCTTCTGCAGGCGCGGCAGGATCTTGTCCAGGCCGTCGCGCTCGCCGCGTTCCTTCAGCACGATCGACAGCTGGCCCTGGTTGAGCGTGGGGTTCATGCTGCCCGCGCCGATGAAGGCTGACACGCCGGTCACGTCCGGGTCCTGGCGCAGCGCTTCGGCCACCTGCTTGGTGCGCTGCTCCATCTGCGGGAAGGCGATGTTCTGGTCAGCCTGGACCACGCCGGTGATCAGGCCGGTGTCCTGTTCGGGCAGCAGGCCCTTGGGAATCAGCACGTACAGCAGCACGGTCAGCACCAGTGCGCCGCCGGCCACGGCCAGGGTCAGGCGCTGGTGGTCCAGCACCCAGTCCAGGCTGCGCTCGTACAGGCCGACGGTGCGCGTCCACAGGTTCTGCTTGCCGGCCGCCGCCGCGCGCTCATG
The DNA here is from genome assembly GCF_056482875.1 of Stenotrophomonas sp. 63632_Sma. Lineage (NCBI taxonomy): Bacteria > Pseudomonadati > Pseudomonadota > Gammaproteobacteria > Lysobacterales > Lysobacteraceae > Stenotrophomonas > Stenotrophomonas sp. 63632_Sma. The sequence goes on along the minus strand of NZ_CM151220.1, from coordinate 4,299,632 downwards.
CGCGTCCTCGCCTTCGGGCAGGGCGTCGGGCTTGAGCAGGTAGGCACACATCATCGGGGTCAGCGTCAGCGAGATCAGCATCGACAGCACGACGGCGATGCTCAGCACCCACGCGAACTCGTGGAACAGGCGGCCGGTGACGCCGGGCATCAGCAGCAGCGGCAGGAACACCGCCACCAGCGAAACGGTCAGCGACAGCACGGTGAAGCCGATCTGGCGCGCACCGATTTCGGCCGCTTCCTTGCCACTCTTGCCCTGCTCGATGTAACGCACGATGTTCTCGATCATCACGATCGCATCGTCGACCACGAAGCCGGTGGCCACCACCAGCGCCATCAGCGAGAGGTTGTCCAGCGACATGCCGGCAAAGGCCATCACCGCGAAGGTGCCGGCCAGCGACAACGGCACCGCCACCGAGGGAATGATCGTGGCCCACAGGCGGCGCAGGAACACGAAGATCACCGCCACCACCAGGCCGATGGTCAGGATCAGGGTGAACTGCACCTCATGCACCGAGGCGCGGATGGTCTCGGTACGGTCGTTGAAGATCTCCAGGTGCACGTCGGCTGGCAGCACGCCCTGCAGCTGCGGCAGGATCGCGCGGATGCGCTCGACGGTCTGCACGATGTTGGCGCCGGGCTGGCGGCGCACTTCCAGCAGCACCGCCGGCTTGCCATCGGCCCAGGCCGCCAGCTGGTCGTTCTCCACGCCGTCGACCACGTCGGCCACGTCGGACAGCCGCACCGGGCGGCCGTTCTTGTAGCTGATGATGGTGTCGCGGTACTCGGCGGCGCTGGCCAGCTGGTCGTTGGTGCCGATGCTGTAGGACTGGGTCTTGCCGTTCAACGAGCCCTTGGGCGCATTGACGTTGGCCTGGGTGAGCGCGCTGCGCAGCTGTTCCAGGGTCAGGCCCATGTTCGACAGCTGCGCCGGATTGACCTGGATGCGCACGGCCGGGCGCACGTTGCCGGCAATCGAGACCAGGCCGACGCCCTGCACCTGCGACAGGCGCTGGGCCAGGATCGAGTCGGCGTAATTGTTGACGTCGCGCAGCGGGCGCGTGTCAGAGGTCAGTTTCAGGGTGACGATGGCCGCGTCGGCCGGGTTCACCCGGTTGTAGACCGGCTGGTAGGGCAGCGACGAGGGAAGGGTGGCCTGGCGGATCGCCGCCTGCACGTCCTGCGCGGCGATGTCGATGTCGCGGTCCATCGAGAACTGCAGGATGATCGTGGACAACCCGGCCGACGAGTCGGAGGTCATCAGCTCCAGCCCGGAGATCTGCCCGAACTGGCGCTCCAGCGGCGTGGTGACCAGCGAGGCCATGGTGGTGGCGTTGGCGCCGGGGTACTGGGTGGTGACCACCAGGCTGGGCGCATCGATTTCCGGCAGCGCCGACACCGGCAGCTTGCGGTAACCGAGGATGCCCAGCAGCAACAGGCCCGCCATCAGCAGCGAGGTGGCGATGGGGCGGCGGATGAAGATCGTCGAAAAGCCCACGGACTGATCCTTGCTGGCACTTCAATGTCGGCGCCGGCAGGCTTGCCGGCGCGAGGGAGGTCGGTAGCCTGCGCTCAGCGCGGGCCGCCGCCACGACGGCCACCGCCGCCGTTCTTCTGCTCGGCGGCCTTCAGCTCGGCTTCGGTCGGCACCGCCGGGGTTTCGCCCGGCTTCAGCGAGGTGACCTTGCTGCCCGGCTTCAAGCGGAACTGGCCTTCACTGACCACCCGCTCGCCGCCCTTCAGGCCCTCGGCGATCTGCACCTGGCTGTCACCCACTTCCACGCCGCTGCGCACGGTCTGCATCTTCACCGTGTTGTCGCCCTGCACCACATAGACGTACTCGCCGTCCGGGCCACGCAGTACGGCCTGGGTCGGAATGACCACGCCACCGGCAATCGTGCGCAGCTGCATGCGCACGTTGACGAACTGGCCCGGCCACAGGCCGTTGTCGGTGTTGTCGAAGATCGCGCGCGCCTTGAACGTGCCGCTGTCGGCACTGATCAGGTTGTCGACCACGTCAAGCTTGCCGTCGCCGGACAGCACGTGCGAATCGGCGCGGTCCAGTGCCGCGACGGGTACCGCACCGGCGGCCTGCGCCTGGCGCACATCGCCGAGCTGGCGCTCGGGCAGGTTGAACAGCACGTGGATCGGATGGATCTGGGTCAGCGTGACCAGCGCGGTGCCGGCGTTGACCACGTTGCCGGCGTCGACCGCGCGGATGCCTGCGATGCCGGTGATCGGCGCGGTGACCTTGGTGTACTGCAGCTGCACCTGCGCCGAGCGCATGCTGGCCTCGTTCGCCGCGACTGCGCTTTCGTACTGTGCCACTTGGTTTCGCTGTGTATCCAGATCGGTCTTGGCGACGAACTGGCGATACTCCGGCGCGTTCGAGCGCTGGTAGTTGGAACGCGCGGTGGCCAGCAGCGCCTCGTTCTGGCGCTTGGAGGCCACGGCCTGGTCATAGCTGGCCTGGGCGGTGCGCGGGTCGATCACCGCCAGCACATCGCCCTTCTTCACTTCCTGGCCTTCGCGGAAATTCAGGCTCATCAGCTGGCCGCCAACCTGCGGGCTGACGGTGACGGTGTTCATTGCGGTCACCGTACCCAGCGCGCTGGCATAGACCGGCACGTCCTGGCGTGCCGCATCCACCACGGTCACCGGCACCGGGCCGGCATCCGGGTCTTCACTGCCCTGGCGCGCAGCTGCCGCCGGGCTACCGGCCTTGTCCTTGCCCCCGCCGAGTACGCGCAGGCCGACCACGGCCAGCACCAGTACCGCCACGACCAGCAGCACGATCTTCCAAACACGTGACATTCAAGGACTCCAAGAGGGCTGGACGGGGCACGGCCCCGGTTGGCAATGCGCAAAGCATACCTGCGCCACATCACGTTTCCTGCATGACGGATGGGACGGGCGCTAAGACCGGATCCGGCCGCGGAGGTTCCCGTAGCGGCGGTGTTGCCCTACATTCAGCTGGAACCCCCTGCCGTGGAGATCGTGATGCGCCGTTCGTTGCTGCTGTCCGCCCTGCTGCTGGCCTTGCCGGCTCTTGCCCACGCCCAGGACGGGCAGCGCCCGGAGGTGACCGCTGCCGCCCAGCGGCTGCAGGCCAAGGTGGTGGAATGGCGGCGCGATTTCCACCAGCACCCGGAACTGTCCAACCGTGAGGTGCGCACCTCGGCCGAGGTCGCCAAGCGCCTGCGTGCGATGGGCCTGAAGCCGAAGACCGGCATCGCCCACCACGGCGTGGTGGCGATCATCGAAGGCGGCAAGCCCGGGCCGAAGATCGCCCTGCGCGCGGACATGGACGCGCTGCCGGTGACCGAACAGACCGGCCTGCCGTTCGCCTCGAAAGCCACCGACCAGTACCGCGGGCAGACCGTGGGCGTGATGCATGCCTGCGGCCATGACGCGCACACCGCCACCCTGCTCGGCGTGGCCGAGGCACTGGTGTCGATGAAGAAGGATCTGCCGGGCCAGGTGATGCTGATCTTCCAGCCGGCCGAAGAGGGTGCACCGCCGCCGGAAGAGGGTGGTGCTGCCCTGATGCTGAAGGAAGGCCTGTTCGCCGACTTCAAGCCGGAAGCCGTGTTTGGCCTGCATGTGTTCTCCAGCGTGCAGGCTGGGCAGATCGCGGTGCGCGGTGGCCCGCTGATGGCCGCCTCGGATCGTTTCGGGATCAAGGTGATCGGTCGCCAGACGCATGGCTCGGCGCCGTGGAACGGTGTTGATCCGATCGTGGCCACCGCTGACCTGGTCGGCACCGCGCAGACCATCGTCAGCCGCCGCGCGAACCTGTCCAAGCAGCCGGCGGTGCTGACCTTCGGCGCGATCAACGGGGGCATCCGCTACAACATCATTCCGGATGAAGTGGAAATGGTCGGCACCATCCGTACCTTCGACGAAGGCATGCGCCAGCAGATCTTCGCCGACCTGCGCAACGTGGCCGAGCACACTGCCGCCGCGCACGGTGCCAAGGCGGTGACCGACATCTACGAGTCTGAAGGCAACCCGGCCACGGTGAACGACCCGGCGCTGACCGCGAAGATGCTGCCGAGCCTGCAGGCGGTGGTGGGCAAGGACAACGTGTACGAGCCACCGCTGCAGATGGGTGCGGAGGATTTCTCGCTGTACGCGAAGGAAGTGCCGGGGATGTTCTTCTTCGTCGGTTCGACCAGCGTGGGCATCGACCCGGCGACGGCACCGGCGAATCATTCACCGAAGTTCCTGCTGGATGAGAAGGCGCTGGATGTCGGGTTGCGGGCGTTGCTGCAGGTGAGCCTGGATTACTTGAACGGTGCCGGCACTCCTGCGGGGTGAGGGTTTCAGGCAGGGCTGCGCCCTGCACCCGCCGAAGCAACGGCAACGTCAACGGCAAAAGCGGTGCTGGATTTCTGTTGGTTGGGCGGGGCGGTGTGGGCCTGCAGGACACGCCGTAAACCCGTCCATGGGGGCTCGATGGCGCCATCCATGGCGCCAACGGTCCTGCAGGCCCACACCGCCCCGCCCCCGACAGGTTCACGCGGCTGTTGGTGGGTGTCGACCTTGGTCGACACGGGCAGACATCCGGAATGTCTGAAGGATTGGCTTTTGATTTTGATTTTTCTGATCTTTCCCGTGGTGGTGGCCGCGTGCAGGGAACTGTCAGGGGCCGGGTGGGTAGGCGGGGCGGGGGTGTCCGCGGCATGGGCCCGAGGCATGCCTCGGGCGGGCTGGGCAGGACGCCCAACCCCGGTTTTGCCGTGTGCGCAGGACAGCGCACACGAGCAAGCCGCGGCCAAGCCCCCAAGGACGGGTTAACGGCGTCCCCCGACCCGCCTGCCCACCCGGCCAGGCCGATAGACCGCCTTTCGCGACCATCCAACACAACCACCACGGAGGGGCTCCGCCGTTGGCCGGCCCGGCCGAAGGCCCGCCGTCCGCGCGATACAATGCCCCCATGAACACCCCACAGGATTCCAGCCTCGGTCGCGAGGTCAGTTACCCGTCGCAGTACGATCCCGGCCTGCTGTTTCCCATCCCCCGCAGCGGTGCCCGCGCCGAGATCGGCCTCGACGACGCCGCGCTGCCGTTCGTCGGCCATGACCGCTGGCATGCCTTCGAGCTGAGCTGGCTCGACACGCGTGGCAAGCCGCAGGTCGCCGTCGCCACCGTGCAGGTGCCGTGCACCTCGCCGCGGCTGATCGAATCTAAGTCGTTCAAGCTGTACCTGAATTCCCTCAACAGCACCCGTATCGACAGCGCCGAGGCACTGCGCGCGCGCATCGTCGACGACCTGTCTGCCTGCGCCGGTGCGCCGGTCCAGATCGAGTTCGGCCTGCCGGGCCTGCGTGAGACGCCGCTCGGTGAATCCATCGACGGACTGGACGTGGAGATCGACTGCTACGGCCCGCCGCAGGCGGACTTTCTGACTGCCGACGCGGGCGAGGTGGTGGAGGAGACCCTGGTCTCGTCGCTGCTGAAGTCCAACTGCCCGGTCACCGGCCAGCCGGACTGGGCGACGGTCAGCCTGCGTTACCGCGGGGCGAAGATCGACCGCGCCGGCTTGCTGCGCTATCTGGTCAGCTACCGCGAGCACGCCGAGTTCCACGAGCAGTGCGTTGAGCGGATCTTCAGCGAGGTGTCCGCCCGCTGCCAGCCGCAGTGGCTGGAAGTGGAGGCGCGCTATACCCGCCGTGGTGGCCTTGATATCAACCCTTGGCGTGCCAGTCCCGGCATCGCCGCCCCCGCTGCGACCTACCGCGAACTGCGGCAATAACTGCCGCAGGCGATTACGGGTAGTGCCGGCCGCTGGCCGGCAACCGCAGGGAACCCGCATCCAGGGCCAGCGCAAGCCGGCCAGCGGCCGGCACTACCGGGCGTCTATTCCCCCGATTGTTCAGCCGCCCCGGGGGGCGGCTTCACATCTGCACCATCCCCATTTAACAACCTCCATGGCACCGTGCGAATCACGTAGTCATGCAGACGGGAGTTGTGGATGAGTACCGAGAAGAAAGCCGATTTCTCCGGCGTCAGTGGCAGTGTCGACAGTACCGCCGAGCAGGTGCCGAAGGCGGACTTCTCCGGCGTCAGCGCTTCGGTGGACAGCACCGCAGACGTTGTCAGCGGCGGCACCTATACCGTGCAGAAGGGTGACTCGCTGTCGAAGATCGCCAAGCAGCATCTGGGCGACGCCAATGCCTGGAAGAAGATCTTCGAAGCCAATCGCGATGTGCTTGACGACCCGGACAAGATCTTCCCGGGCCAGACCCTGAAACTGCCGCCGAAGTAAACGGCGATCGAACGCCGTCCGACAATCCCTGGGAGGAACCCCGAATGATCAAGACCACCCCGCTCCAGACCGCCCTGATTGCCGCCCTGCTGGGCAGCGTTGCCCTGGTCGGTTGCAAGAAGAAAGAAGAGTCGACCGACAGCAACGCCGCCCCGGCAGCGACCACCCCGGCCGAACCTGCAGCTCCCGCGCCGATGACCGGCGCACCGCCGCCGATGGCCGAAGCCGCTGCGGTCAGCGTCTCCTCGGTCACCGTCGGCAAGACCGCAGCCGCCGACAAGTCGGTTGCGACGACGGCATTGTTCGCACCGAAGGATGACGTCATCGTCTCGGTCAAGACCGACGGTGCTGCCAACAACGTCACCGTTGGCGCGAAGCTGACCTACCAGGACGGCCAGGTGGCCGGCGAACAGAACGCCACCCTGAACACCAGCGGTGCGGAAACCACCAACGTCACGTTCAAGAATGCAAAGGGCTGGCCGGCCGGCAAGTACCGCGCCGAAGTCACCGTCGATGGCAAGGCGGCCGGAACGCCGCAGGAGTTCGAGGTCAAGTAAGTCCTGCCGACTCTCTCCCGGCAGGGCTCACGATGGACGCAGCCGCGAGGCTGCGTCCTTTTTTGTTGGGCGATGCCCGCTTTAGGGAGGCTAGCGGGGTACGCTGAACGGAACACGGACAGGTCGGGGGACAGCATGCTCAGCTGGATTGCGCTCACACTCGCAATGGGACCCGCGAATCTCTGGAGCTACAGCTGCGACCACTTCCTATACGGCGCCTGTCTGCGCGTGCCAACAGGCATGTCCGTGACCTACGAGGCACCTGTTGACTTTGGTCTGCACCGCATCAGGCATGAAGGTAGGGAAGTCGCCTTGATCTACGAGGGCGATGCCCCCGAAAAGCCTGCGTCAGGAAGCACGCCGGATCTGCGCTTCACGGACGGCGGATATGTCGTGTCGGGGTATGCAAGGGCGGAAGGACCTTCCACCCGGTACGACGTCTACGTTCGACCCGGATCATCTGGCGCCGGTTCGCTGCATATCCGAGGCTCTGCAGCGACGGCTGATGAACTCGCCAGCCTGGCCGCCGTCGTTGGGGGATTCCGAATCTGCAACTTCCAGCAAAGCAAGCGCTCGCAGACCTTGATCTGTCCAAGGCGTGCCGAGTGGGGGCAGCGATTGTCGGAGTGGGTCATGCGTGCCTCAACGAGCGAGAAGTCGAATTAGCCATCAAGCCTCAGCTTCCTGACCGGAAGCGAGCCAACGACGAAACACAGCGGTCCAGTACCGCCGCGTATGGCACAGCTTTGCCCCGCGCGGCTGAAAACGCGACAATGCAGGGGTTTCCCCGCCGCGCGCCCACCCTGACGGCGACGGGGGAAAGCGCGGGGCCCGGCCTCGCGCGCGACACGGTTGCACGTGGCCCGGCGCTGGCGCCGGCCTTCCCCTGAGCATTGCTACAGAGTCCAAGTCCCCCATGTCCAAGATCCTCTACACGCTGACCGACGAAGCACCGTTCCTGGCCACCCAGTCGCTGCTGCCGATCGTCGACGCCTATACCTCCACCGCAGGCATCGCGGTGGAAACCCGTGACATCTCGCTGTCCGGCCGCATCCTGTCGCTGTTCCCGGAACTGCTCAGCGACGCGCAGAAGGTCAGCGACGATCTGGCCGAGCTGGGCCAGCTGGCGACCACGCCGGACGCCAACATCATCAAGCTGCCGAACATCTCCGCCTCGGTGCCGCAGCTGAAGGCGGCCATCAAGGAACTGCAGGACCAGGGCTATCCGCTGCCGGATTACCCGGAAACCCCGGCCGACGACCAGCAGCGCGACTACAAGGCGCGCTATGACAAGGTCAAGGGCAGCGCGGTGAACCCGGTGCTGCGCGAAGGCAATTCGGACCGCCGCGCGCCGCTGTCGGTGAAGAACTACGCGCGCAAGCACCCGCACCGCATGGGTGCCTGGGCGCCGGATTCGAAGTCGCACGTCGCGCACATGGCCGCCGGTGACTTCTACGGCAGCGAAAAGTCGGCCACCCTGGCCAACGCCGGTTCGCTGAAGATCACCTTCCACGGCAAGGACGGCAGCACCGTCGTGCTGAAGGAAAAGACCGCAGTGAAGGCGGGCGAGATCGTCGATGCCGCCGTCATGAGCCGCAAGGCGCTGGCCGCGTTCATCGCTGAGCAGATTGCCGATGCCAAGGCCCAGGGCGTGCTGTTCTCGCTGCACCTGAAGGCGACCATGATGAAGGTCTCCGACCCGATCATGTTCGGCGTGGCGGTCAACGAGTTCTACAAGGACGTGCTGGCCAAGCACGCCGACGTGCTCAAGCAGGCCGGTTTCGATGCAAACAACGGCATCGGTGACCTGGCTGCGCGCCTGCCGTCGCTGCCAGAGGCCACCCGCGCTGCGATCGAAGCCGACCTGGCGGCCGAGTACGCACAGCGCCCGGGCGTGGCCATGGTCAACTCGGACAAGGGCATCACCAACCTGCACGTGCCGAGCGACGTGATCGTCGACGCCTCGATGCCGGCGATGATCCGTGACTCCGGCAAGATGTGGAACGCCGAAGGCAAGCTGCAGGACACCAAGGCCGTCATCCCGGACCGCTGCTACGCCGGTGTGTACCAGGCCGTCATCGACGACTGCAAGGCGCACGGCGCCTTCGACCCGGCCACCATGGGTTCGGTGCCGAACGTCGGCCTGATGGCACAGAAGGCCGAAGAGTACGGCTCGCACGACAAGACCTTCCAGATCGCCGCCGACGGCGTGGTCAAGGTCACCGACGATGCCGGCACCGTGGTGTTCGAGCACGCCGTGGAAGCCGGTGACATCTGGCGCATGTGCCAGACCAAGGACGCGCCGATCCAGGACTGGGTCAAGCTGGCCGTCGAGCGCGCCCGCCTGAGCAGCACCCCGGCCGTGTTCTGGCTGGACGCCGCCCGCGCCCACGACGCGCAGGTCATCGCCAAGGTCGAGCAGTACCTGAAGAACCACGACACCGCCGGCCTGGACATCCGCATCCTGCCGCCGGTGGAAGCCACCGCGTTCTCGCTGGACCGCATCCGCAAGGGCGAGGACACCATCTCGGTGACCGGCAACGTGCTGCGCGACTACCTGACCGATCTGTTCCCGATCATGGAGCTGGGCACCAGCGCCAAGATGCTGTCGATCGTGCCGCTGATGGCTGGTGGTGGCCTGTTCGAGACCGGTGCCGGTGGTTCGGCCCCGAAGCACGTGCAGCAGTTTGTTGAAGAGGACTACCTGCGCTGGGATTCGCTGGGTGAGTTCCTGGCCCTGGCCGCGTCGCTGGAACACCTGGGCAACCGCTACGACAACGCCGCGGCCCGTGTGCTGGCCAAGGCGCTGGACGAAGCCAACGGCCAGTTCCTGGACAACGACAAGTCGCCGTCGCGCAAGCTGGGTGGCATCGACAACCGTGGCAGCCACTTCTACATCGCGCTGTACTGGGCCCAGGCCCTGGCCGCGCAGGACGAGGACGCCGCACTGAAGGCGCGCTTCGCCCCGCTGGCCAAGGCGCTGACCGACAACGAGCAGAAGATCGTCGAAGAGCTGATCGCAGTGCAGGGCAAGGCCGTGGACATCGGCGGCTACTATCGCCCGGACGTGGCCAAGGCCAGCAAGGCGATGCGCCCGAGCGCGACCTTCAACGCCGCGCTGGAGCAGCTGCGCGGCTGATCCATCGCCGTTCGGCCGTGACACCGGAACCCGCGCTTCGGCGCGGGTTTCTTTTTGGGCCAGGATTACTGCGGCCCTTCATCCACGCATGGCGTGGATCTACCGGGGTCCAGAACCGTGACATCCATCGGCTGTCGGAATGCCGTCAAAGGGGCATGAAACTTGCCCGCGATGGCCGTCGCAGAAACGATAGGAGGCAGTCTGCAACCGCCTTCAATCTGAGCAGTCGATCACGACGGTCTTCGCTGGCAATGCCCTAGCCTTGGCGACGCGAGACCACCGGGGAGGTGGTCGCTCGGGGAACACGGATGGCACGCGTGCTGGTAGTGGGAACCGACATCCAGGGCGAGCAGGCCCTGCTGCAACGGCTGCGCCTGGCGTCGGCACTGCCGGATGGCCAGATCCGCCGCAGCCAGGATCTGGACGATTGCGACCTGCTGGTCATCCGCGATACCCCTGCACTGCGCAACGCGGCCCAGCGCATGCGCCAGCAACGCCCGCGATTGCAGTGCTGGATCGAGGATATCGGCGGCCAGCTGCGCGATGGCGACGGGCACCAGGACGTGCTTGATGACAGTGCCATCGGCCGCGCGCTGCGCCGCATGCAGTTGATACCGGAGCCCCTGGCCATGCATGCACCTGCGCCGATCCGCCTGGCCGATGGTGCACATGCCATCACCCGCCTGCTGCGCGAGCGGCTGCCGCTGCGACAGGGCCAGGCCCTGCTGAGTGATGCGGGTGATCCCGTCCTGCTGATGGACCTTGAGCATGACCAGGCCGTGCTGCTGCAGGAACCGGCTACGGCCCTGGTGGAGCGTTTGGCCGATGCCTTCGAACGCCTGCAGCTGGATGCGCTGACACCCGCACGCCTGCATGGCCTGGCCGGCGAGCGGCCACGCCAGCCACTGCGGCCGCTGCTGTGGCAATGGGCGCAACGCAGCCGCCATTGGCAGGCACTGGACGAACGCCTGCGCGGTGCTTCGGTAAAGCTGCTGCGCTGGCCCGATTTCCGTGTGCTGGGCCATGACCATGATGGCTTCCGCCTGTGCTCGCTGCTGCTCAAGCGCGCGTGCACGGTGGACGAGTGCGCGATGTTGCTTGATCTGCCGCCTGCGGCCGTGCGCGATTTCATTCATGCCGCTTACCTGTGCGGTTACGCGCAGCTGCAGGCAGCGCCGGCGGTACCGCTGGCGGAACGCGCTGTCGGCGCTGACAACGGCCTGCTCGCCCGCCTGTGGCGTCACCTGCGTGGGAGCGAGCGCAATGCGTGAGCACAAGGTGGTGGTGCTGGGCGGCATGGGCAGTGGCAAGTCGACCCTGGTGCGCAGCATCGCGGCCGGCGCGGTGGTCGACACCGACGTGGCCAACAGCGACCGCCTCGGTGCCGACAAGGCCTCCACCACGGTCGCCCTGGACTATGCGGATATCGACCTGCCCAATGGCGAGCGGCTGCGCCTGTATGGCACGCCGGGACAGCAGCGTTTCGATTTCCTCTGGCCGATCCTGCTGCAGGGCGCCCGCGGCGCCGTGCTGCTGCTGGATGCGCGGCGCGCGGGCGTGGTTGCCGAACTGGAGGATTACCTGCAGGTGCTGCGGCCGTTCGCATCGTCATTGGCGCTGGTGGTGGCCGTCACCCATCTCGACCAGGCACCGCACGCCGCGCTGGATGACTGGGCCGCCCGTGCCTGCCTTGATGACCAGCCGCTGCCGCTACTGGCCGTGGATACCCGCGACCGCGAACAGGGATTGCTGCTGATGGATGTATTGATGGGCGAGATGGAAGCGCACGCACTGGTGGCCGCGCATGGCTGACGGGCAGGTGGCGCTACTGCCCGACGCCGGCCAGCGTGAGCGCCTGCAGCCCTTGCTGCAGGACCTGCAGCAGCGGGTCGAAGGCGTGCGTACGGTAGTGCTGGCCAGCGTCGATGGCTTTGCCCTGGTCAGTGCCGGCGCCGATGGGCGTGGCGAACGACTGGCAGCGATGACCAGCGCGATGCTGGCGCTGGCCGCGGCAGTGGGCCGCGAACTGCTGCTGGGCGATCTGCAGACGCTGATGCTGGAGGCCGCGGGCGGCAAGGTACTGATGCTGGCGATCCAGGCTGAAGGGCGCGCACCGCTGCTGCTGATGGCGGCCTGCGACCAGCGCAGCGTGATCGGCCAGGTGCTGTGGCAGAGCAGGGAATGTGGCCAGGCGATCCTGGCCGAACTCGGCGGATCGTGAGCCCGGCCGCAGGGGAACGAGGGGCTCGAACCAACATCGACAAGGGGTGCGACGTGGCTGGATTGAATGAATCGTTGAACGCACTGATGGGCATCGACGGCGCGCAGGCAGTGGCGCTGGTCGACTACGAAAGCGGCATGCTGCTGGGCGAAGCCGGTGCCGGCATGGACATGGAAGTGGCCGCCGCCGGTAACACTGAAGTGATCCGCGCCAAGATGAAGACCGCCGCGTCGCTGAACCTCAACGACAGCATCGAGGACATCCTGATCTCGCTGGGCAAGGCGTACCACATCATGCGCCCGGTGGCGAAGAAGAAGGGCCTGTTCTTCTACATCGTGCTGGACCGGACCAAATCCAACCTGGCGCTGGCGCGGCGCAAGGTGCAGGACGTAGAGGCCGAACTGGCGATCTGATCCGCCGGCGCGTTGTAGAGTCGAGCTTGCTCGACTGCTTCTGCCCCTGCCTTCTGTAGAGTCGAGCCGTGCTCGACTTCGGCCAAAAGCAGTCGAGCATGGCTCGACTCTACACAAGCCACCCCACGCCAGCGTATGGTGAAGCCGGTCCTCCCGGATGAGCCCTGCATGTCCACGCCTGACATCGTTGCCGAGCTGGCGCCGCGTATCGCCGGTGCCATCCGCGATGGTTTCGAGCAGTACCATGCCCGCTTCGCGGCGATCACCGCGCGGGCGCGGCAGCGCTTCGAGCAGCGCGATTGGGCTGGTGCGCGACAGGATGCGGTCGAGCGCATCGCCCTGTACGACCTGTGCATCGCCGAGCAGATGGATGCGTTGCGCCGCCTCGCCGGTGACGCGATCGGCGAGCGTGCGCTGTGGCTGCAGGTGCACGCGCAGTACAGCGGGCTGCTGCAGGGCCTGATCGACGCCGAGCTGTACAAGACCTTCTACAACACGCTGTCGCGGCGCCTGTTCGCTACCCGCGGCGTGGACCCGGCGCTGGAATTCATTGCTTTCGACGTCGAGCCCTCCGATGCAATCACCCATCCTGTCGCGCGGCATACCTACGCGGTCTCGCCGACGCGGCCGGTGGAGGCCCTGCAACGCGTGCTGGCCGACTACCGTTTCGACATCCCCTATGCGCACCAGCTGCGCTGTGCGGCGGCCATCGCCGTGCGCCTGCAGGACGACCTCGCCCATTGGGGGGACACGCCGGTACGCAGCATCGAACTGCTCGACACGGTGTTCTACCGCGAGCGCCGCGCTTACCTGGTTGGCCGCGTGTTCGGCGAGCATCGCTTTTCGCCATGCGTGATTGCCCTGGTCAACGATGCGCGCGGCCTGCGTGCCGATGCGGTGCTGACCCGGCGCCGTGATGTCGCCCATCTGTTTGGCGTGTCGCGCAGCTACTTCCAGGCTGACCTGGGCACCGTGGGCGACGCGGTGGTGTTCCTGCGCAGCCTGCTGCCGGGCAAGCCGATCGACGAGATCTACACGGTGCTGGGACGTGCCAAGCAGGGCAAGACCGAGCGCTACCGAACCTTCTTCCGCCACTTCAACGAGCATCCGCAGGAACGGCTGGTGCATGCCGAAGGCACGCCGGGCATGGTCATGGCGGTGTTCACCCTGCCCAGTTATCCATTGGTGTTCAAGCTGATCCGCGACCGTTTCGCCTGGCCCAAGGCAATGTCGCGGCAGCAGGTGGAAGAGAAGTACGCGCTGGTGTTCAATCTCGATCGTGTCGGCCGCCTGCTTGATGCGCAGCCTTATCGCCACCTGCGTTTCCCGCGCGAGCGCTTCGCGCCGGCCCTGCTGGAAGAGCTGCTGCAGCAGTGCGCGCAGAGCGTACGTGTCGATGGCGACGAGGTCGAAGTCGCACTGTGCTATGTGCAACGTCGTTTCCGTCCTTTGAATCTGTACCTGCGCGAGCAGTCCGGCGAGGCGGTGCGTGCGGCGGTGCTCGACTACGCGCAGGCGATCACCGACATGGCGCGCAACAACATCTTCCCCGGCGACATGCTGCCGAAGAACTTCGGTGTGTCACGGCACGGCCGGGCCGTGTTCTATGACTATGACGAGCTGTGCCTGGTCAGCGACTGCGTGTTCCGCGCCTGGCCGCAGCCACGCACGCCGGAGGAAGCGATGGCCGACGAGCCGTGGTTCCATGTCGGCCCGCGCGACGTGTTTCCCGAGCGCTTCGGTCCGTTCATGGGCCTGCCTGCTGCGGAGCTGGCAGCCGTGCGCGAGCACTACCGGCACCTGTTCGACCCGGGCTGGTGGCAGGGCCTGCAGGAACGCTTCGCCCGGGGTGATTATCCGGACACGCCGCCCTACGCGGGCGCACACCGGCTGGCGTGAACCGGCTGGCGTGAACCGGCTGTCATGGCGGCTGGGACTGGGATAGGCTCGCCGTTCATCACCAAGGATCCGGCAATGATGCGTTCCCCACTGTTTCTCGCCCTCGCGCTGGCCGTAGGTGCCGGCGCCCCCCTGCTTGCAGGCGATGCCACTGCGCAGACCGCACGTGCTGTACGTGCGACTGCGGAAATGAGCATGGTGCTGTCCGGTCATATCGAGGTCACGCCGGAGGGCGCGGTCCGTTCGCTGGTGCTGGACCAGAAAGCCATGGTGGCCCCGAGCATCGCCTCCTTCGTGGAAGGCACCATCGGTGGCTGGCGCTTCGAGCCCACGCTGCGCGATGGCCAGGCGGTGGCCACGCGGGCCCCTTTGCGCGTTCGCCTGCGCGGCAAGGCTGCGGCCGATGGCGGTTATGAAATCAGCATGACCAGTGTCGACTTCAGCGAGTACGATCCGAAGGCCACCGATTCGGTGACCCAGCTGCACATGACGCCGCCGCGCTACCCGGAAGCGGCCTACCGTAACGGTGGCCAGGGTGAGGTGCTGCTGTTGGTCAAGGTGGCCCGTGACGGAACGGTGGCCGATGTGGCCGCCGAGCAGGTGAACATGGCCGTGGTCGCACCTGAGCGGACCCTGGCGAAGATGCGCGACATCCTGGCCAGAGCCAGTGTCAGCACCGCCCGCACGTGGACCTTCAAGCCGCCGACCACCGGCGAGGACAGCACCCGGGACAGCTGGACGGTTCGCATCCCGGTGAACTTCGCCCTGAACAATGATCCCAATGCAGTGGCGGAACGCTATGGCCGCTGGCGCGCCTTCATTCCGGGGCCGCGGCAGACCGTCCCGTGGCGCGAGGCGGACCCGGTCGAGCAGGTCGGCAGCGATCTGCTGCCGGAAGGCGGCGTCTACATGGTGGACGGCGCCAAGCGCGGCCTGCGCCTGCTGACCCCGCTGGCGCAGGGCTGAGACCCGCTGCGGAGCCGGGCAGCCCGGCTCCGCGTCAGTCGGCGTACGGGTAGACCACCACCCGGTTGCGGCCCTGTTCCTTGGCCATGTACAGGGCCTTGTCGGCCAGCCGCAGCGCCTGTTCTGCGTCGACATGGAAGCTGGGGAAGTGGGCCACGCCCAGCGATACGGTGATGGTGCCGACCGGTTCGAACGGATGGTCGGCGATGTGCTGGCGCAGGCGTTCACCGGCCTGGCGGGCCGATTCAGTACTGATGCCCGGCAGCAGCAGCAGGAACTCCTCGCCGCCGGCGCGGCAGAGGATGTCGCTGTCGCGCGAGTAGCGGCGCATCTGGTCGGCGATGTGGACGATGGCGTTGTCGCCGACGTCATGCCCGTAACTGTCGTTGATCGACTTGAAGCGATCGATGTCCAGCGCCAGGATCGCGAACGGAATGCCCTGCACCTGCAGCGCATCCAGCGCCTGCTGCAGCCCGCGGCGGTTGAGCAGGCCGGTCAGCGGGTCGGTGCGGCTGGCACGGTTGAGCGTGCCGATACGATCCTGCAGCGCATTGAAGCTGTGCAGCACCGCCTGTTTGAGCTGGGCGACCTCGAAGTACCAGGCGCGGATGCCGCTGACGTGGTTGATCGCGTTGCCGGTGTCCTCGCCGCCCTGCACATTGCGCGCCAGTTGCCACAGCGGCATCGAAATGCGGCGCGCGAACCACCAGGTGACCAGCAGCGACAGCAGGCCGAGTGGAATCGCATTCCAGATCACTGCGGTCATCAACCGCGACAGCGGCTGCAGGGTGGCCTCGGTCGGGCGCTGCGCGATGATGCCCCAGCCGGTGGCCGCCACCGGTGCATAGCCGGCCAGCATCGACACGCCGCGGTTGTTGCGTACCTGCTGTGCGCCCCGTTCTCCGCGCACCACGGCCTTCACCGCCGGGTTGCCGACCACGTAGTCACCCACCCGCTTGCCATCGGCGTGGTACAGCAGGCGGCCATTGCGGTCCACCACGTACAGGTAGGAACCGTCGCGGTAGTAGTGCTTGCCCAGCAGCGTGTGCAGTGCACTGCGCTGGCGCAGGTACAGGGTGCCGCTGACATAGCCGCGATAGCGGCCCTGGCGGTCGAAGATCGGGTGCGACAGCGACACCAGCAGCTTGCCGGTGGCCGATTGGTAGGGATCGCTGATCATCGGCTGGCGCGCCGCCAGTGCCGCGTTGTTGCCGACACTGTGCAGCACCTCACCCTGCAGCTGCAGGGTCTGCGGCGAGGTGGCGATCACCAGGCCGTCGGCGTCCACCACCAGTGAGGAGTTGAAGCTGCTGGACTGCAGCTGCAGGCGGCTGGCTTCATCCTGGGCCTGCTTCGGATCAAGGTCGTCCTCGCCCAGGCGGGTCGCGGCATAGGCCAGCTGCTGCTGCGCGGCCAGCAGGAAGTTCTGGGTGGTCTCGGCCAGCTTGGTGGCGTAGACGCGGTTGGCTTCCAGGGTATTGCCGACCAGCTGGTCGCGCTGCACCCGGTAGCTGGCCAGCAGGGTGTTGGCCAGCGCGATGATGGCGCTGAGCAGGGCCAGGGCGAGGATCAGCTTGCCCAGGTTGAGGCGGGGAGACAGCGTTCGCATGCGTCGACGGATCCGGCAGAAGGCTGGACCCGACCGGTTCTCCGGAAGGGGCGACAGCGGGAATCGGTGGCAGGGCCCACGGGGGCCGGGCAGGGTATCGCGCGGATTATCGCCAAAAGCGGGCGCCAGCGAAGTGAAGTGCGTCGCCCTGCAGGCAAAAAAAAACCTGCCGCAGCGAGCGGCAGGTTTCTTCTGATGCAGCGCCAGGGATCAGCGCTTCATCGAACCGAAGAACTCGTCGTTGGACTTGGTGTTCTTCATCTTGTCCAGCAGGAACTCCATCGCGGCCATTTCATCCATCGGATGCAGCAGCTTGCGCAGGATCCAGATCTTCTGCAGCAGCTCCGGTTCGATCAGCAGGTCTTCGCGGCGGGTGCCGGAACGGTTGATGTCGATGGCCGGGAACACGCGCTTTTCAGCGATACGGCGGCTCAGGTGCACTTCGCTGTTGCCGGTGCCCTTGAACTCTTCGTAGATCACCTCGTCCATCTTCGAGCCGGTGTCGACCAGCGCGGTGGCGATGATGGTCAGGCTGCCGCCTTCTTCCACGTTGCGCGCGGCACCGAAGAAGCGCTTCGGGCGGTGCAGGGCGTTGGCGTCCACACCACCGGTCAGCACCTTGCCCGAGCTCGGCACCACGTTGTTGTAGGCGCGGGCCAGGCGGGTGATCGAGTCGAGCAGGATCACCACGTCCTTCTTGTGCTCGACCAGGCGCTTGGCGCGCTCGATGACCATTTCGGCCACCTGCACGTGGCGCGCGGCCGGCTCGTCGAAGGTCGAGCTGATGACCTCGCCGCGCACGGTGCGCTGCATCTCGGTCACTTCTTCCGGGCGCTCGTCGATCAGCAGCACGATCAGGTGCACGTCCGGATGGTTGGTGGTGATGGCGGTGGCGACCTGCTGCATCATCATGGTCTTGCCGGCCTTCGGCTGCGACACGATGAGCGAGCGCTGGCCCTTGCCCTGCGGGGCCATCAGGTCGAGGATGCGGCCGGTGATGTCTTCCGACGAACCGTTGCCGCGCTCCAGGGTGAAGCGGCGGCGCGGGAACAGTGCGGTCAGGTTCTCGAACAGCACCTTGTTCTTCGACGCTTCGATCGGCTCGCCGTTGATGGTGTCGACGATGTTCAGCGCGAAGTAGCGCTCGCCGTCCTTCGGGAAGCGGATGCGGCCGGAGATGTGGTCGCCGGTGCGCAGGTTGAAGCGGCGGATCTGGCTGGGCGAGATGTAGGTGTCGTCTGGGCCGGCCAGGTAGCTGGCTTCAGCCGCGCGCAGGAAGCCGAAGCCGTCCGGCAGGATTTCCAGCACGCCATCGGCGGCAACGCCGTCACCGTGGCGGGTCAGCACCTTCAGCAGGGCGAAGATCACGTCCTGCTTGCGGGCACGGGCCACGCCTTCGGAGATCTGCAGCTGCTCGGCGATTTCCAGCAGCTTCTGTGCCGGCATGCGCTTGAGGTCGCTCAGCGAGTAGACCGGGAAGCCCTCGGGCACGTTGGCGTGCGGGCGCGGCACGAACGGCTGCTGCTCGCCGCCGTCGTTGGGCAGGCCATCGTCGCGGAAGCGGTTGTTGCGGTCACGGTCGCGGCGGTTGCGGAAGCGGTCACGGCGGTTGCCCTGACCTTGTCCCTGGCCCTGCTGGCCGTTCTGGTTGTACGGGTTCTGGCCCTGGTTCTGGCCGCCCCCCTGGTGGTTCTGCTGGCGCGGCTGGCCGGATTCGCGACCCTCACCGCCTTCGCCACCGCCACTGCTGGCAGGGGCCTCGGCGGCGGGCGCGCTCGGTGCAGGGGCAGCAGCCGGTGCCTCGGGCGCGGCGGCCAGCGGCAGGGTCGGCTGCGCCGGCGCGGCGCTGGTTTCGGCGGCTGCCGGAGCGGCGGCCTTGCTCACGCGGGGCTTGCGCACGCGCTTTTCGGCGGGCGCATCGGCGCTGCCGGTTTCGGAAGTGTTATCGGACAAGAGCGTTATTCCTCGCTTGAAGGTGCGAGCGCCCGGCTGGGGCGGCGAACGTTGGGAATGGGTCTGGAAGAAACTGCGTCCAGAGGGTGCGGCACGCGAACGCGGCCGGATATGCCGACACTATCATCGGCCTGCGGCGCCACGCAAGGGTCGCCGGGAACAGCATTCATCATGGGCGCGGGGCGCCCGCCGGCAGCCGCGGTCGGCGGCTGCCGGAGAACAGCAGGATCAGGCCAGGGCCTTGTCCAGCAGGCCAGCCAGCTGGGCCTTGCCCACCGCACCGATCTGCTCGCCGACCTTCTCGCCGTCCTTGAACACGACCAGGTACGGAATCGAACGCACGTGGTACTTGGCGGCCAGCGCACGGTTGTGGTCGACGTTGACCTTGGCGATCTTGGCGCGGCCCTGGTAGGCATCGGCCAGTTCGTCCAGCGCCGGGGCGATCATCTTGCACGGGCCACACCACTCGGCCCAGAAATCGACCAGCACCGGTTCCTTGGAATTCAGCACTGCGCTATCAAAGTCGGCGTCGCCGACATGTACAACCTTGTCGCTCATCTTGGTTTCTCGTCTTGGATTGCACCCGGCCATGCCGGAGGTGGGTGAACTGGGCCATGCCCGGTGGCGCGACCCTCGTCGTTGCCTCGCGGCGCACTGCCGCGGTGCGTTCGGCGGGATGCCTGGACGCTCACGGCCGGCAGTGTACCCCTATCGCAGGGCGGGGACAGGCGCCGGCTGGAACCCAGCGTATCGTGATCGCTTCGATGCCTGGTATGTGTCGGATTTCACTGTCTTCCTGTACATGGGGCTGGCAGCGGGCGACACCAGCGGCCCTGGCAGGGCCGTTCAAGTCCGGTGTGGCTGGGTGAAGGGTGCCGTCTCTTGACTTTATGAGACAGCTCATTCCGGTTTGCCGGCCCGAGTGCGTTAAACTGGGGCATTGTGCGGCGCGCGGACCGGGTGGTCCCAGCCTGCCAACCCGCCGCAGGGGCCGCAGTTTGCGACGGTGCCCCTAGACGATGAAGTGCCAGCCGCCCCACGGGCCGGCGGCCATACCAAGACGGACTCATGAGCGACAAACCGCTGACCGATTTGACCTTCTCCTCCTTCGAGCTGCATCCGGCCCTGCAGGCCGGCCTTGAAGGAGCCGGATTCACCCGCTGCACCCCGATCCAGGCGCTGACCCTGCCGGTCGCGCTGCCCGGTGGTGATGTTGCCGGCCAGGCCCAGACCGGCACCGGCAAGACCCTGGCCTTCCTGGTCGCTGTCGTGAACCGCCTGCTGACGCGTCCGGCCCTGGCCGACCGCAAGCCGGAGGATCCGCGCGCGCTGATCCTCGCCCCGACCCGCGAACTGGCCATCCAGATCCACAAGGATGCAGTGAAGTTCGGTTCCGACCTGGGCCTGCGTTTCGCCCTGGTCTACGGCGGCGTGGATTACGACAAGCAGCGCGAACTGCTGCAGCAGGGCGTGGACGTGATCATCGCCACCCCGGGCCGCCTGATCGACTACGTGAAGCAGCACAAGGTGGTCTCGCTGCACGCCTGCGAGATCTGCGTGCTGGACGAAGCCGACCGCATGTTCGACCTGGGCTTCATCAAGGACATCCGCTTCCTGCTGCGCCGCATGCCCGAGCGCACCACCCGCCAGACCCTGCTGTTCAGTGCCACCCTCAGCCACCGCGTGCTTGAGCTGGCCTACGAGCACATGAACGAACCGCAGAAGCTGGTGGTTGAAGCCGAGACCATCACCGCCGCGCGCGTGCGCCAGCGCATCTACTTCCCGGCCGACGACGAGAAGATCCCGCTGCTGCTGGGTCTGCTGTCGCGCAGCGAGGGCGCGCGCACCATGGTCTTCGTCAACACCAAGGTGTTCGTCGAACGCGTCGCCCGTTCGCTGGAAAAGGCCGGCTACCGCGTCGGCGTGCTGTCCGGCGACGTGCCGCAGAAGAAGCGTGAGAGCCTGCTCAACCGCTTCCAGAAGGGCCAGCTGGAAATCCTGGTGGCCACCGACGTGGCCGCGCGTGGCCTGCACATCGATGGCATCAAGTACGTCTACAACTACGACCTGCCGTTCGACGCCGAAGACTACGTGCACCGCATCGGCCGTACCGCGCGCCTGGGCGAAGAGGGCGATGCGATCAGCTTCGCCTGCGAACGCTATGCGATGGGCCTGCCGGACATCGAGGCCTACATCGAGCAGAAGATTCCGTCCGAGCCGGTCACCAAGGAACTGCTGACCCCGCTGCCGCGCCCGGAACGCCCGGCCCCGGCTGCGGGCGAGGAAGGCGAGGACAACGAAAGCGTCGGCCAGATCTTCCGCGAAGCGCGCGAAGCCCGCGCTGCCGAGGAAGAGCGCCGTGGCGGTGGCCGCAGTGGCGGCCGTTCCGGCAGTGGTGGTGGCCGCGGTGGCCGCGACGGTGAGTGCAGCGGCGAGCGCCGTTCGCGTGGCCCGCGCAAGCCGCGCGTGGAAGGCGAGCAGGGCGCTGCCGCCCCGGCCGCCGGTGCCGAAGGCGCTGCCGCGCAGGCCCCGCGTCCGCCGCGCCCGCCGCGTGCTGAAGGCGCACCGGAAGGTGCGGTGGACGGTGAGCACAAGCCGCGCAAGCGCCGTCGTCGTCGCCACGGCCGTCCGGTCGAAGGTGCCGAGGGTGTGCAGAACGCCGCCGGCAATGGCGCCAGCCCGGTCACCCCGGTGCAGGTGGTGGCCAAGCCGGTGCGCACGGCTGCTGATACCGGCGATTCGTTCCTGACCCGCATCGGCCGCAAGATCCGCCGGATGCTGTCGGGTAGCTGATCGGCGCTGCCGATCAGCGGGTAGCACCCGACCGTTGGTCGGGTGACCTTGGTGTGCCGACCAACGGTCGGCACCCACCCTGGCCGGCAACCCACACCGCCGCCGGCCAGCGGCCGGCACTACCGATGGCGCGACCGTCTCCACGACGTCGCGCCGGTCCTGCATAATCGGGGCATGAGTGTCCTGCGCTTCGACAATGTCAGCAAACAGTACGCCGGTGGCCACGAGGCGCTGACCGATGTCAGCTTCGAGGTCGCGCCGGGCGAGATGCTGTTCGTCACCGGCCATTCCGGTGCGGGCAAGAGCACCCTGCTCAAGTTGATCCACCTGGACGAGCGGCCCAGCCGCGGCGCGGTGGTGTTCGACGAGCGCAACCTGCTGAAGGTGCGCGGTGGCGACGTGCCCCGCCATCGACGCGCGGTCGGCGCGGTCTACCAGGACCACCGCCTGCTGATGGACCGCTCTATTGCCGAGAACGTGGCGCTGCCGCTGATCCTGCGCGGCACCCGCCGTAGCGACATCAACAAGCGCGTGCGCTCGGTGCTCGAGCGGATGGGCCTGGGCCATCGCGAGAAGGCGCTGCCCTCGCAGCTGTCGGCCGGTGAGCAGCAGCGCGTCGGCATCGCCCGCGCCATTGTCGGTGAGCCCAAGCTGCTGGTGGCCGATGAGCCGACCGGCAACCTCGACCCGACCCTGGCGGCGGAGATCATGGCCCTGTTCGCCGAGCTGCCCGCGCGCGGCACCAGCGTGCTGGTGGTCAGTCACGACCTGCCGCTGTTGCGCCGCATGCGCAAGCGCGTGCTGATCCTTGACCACGGCCGGCTGGTGGATGACATCTCGCCGCAGGACCTGGCGGAGTAATCGATGGCGAAGAACGAAAACAGCGAAGCCGCCGCCCCGTCGCGTGTGGGCGTCTGGTTCCAGCACCACGTGCACAGCGTGGTGTTCAGCCTCGGCCGCGCCTGCCGCAAGCCGTGGGCGACCCTGCTGACGGTGATGGTCATGGCGCTGGCGCTGGCCCTGCCGCTGGGCCTGTCGATCGCGCTGGACAACCTCAAGCAGTTCGCCGGCAGCGTGCAGCAGTCGCGCGACATCAACGTGTTCCTGAAGGGCAACGTCGATGGTCCCGGCGCGCTGCGCCTGGCCGGCCAGCTGCGCGATCGCGATGACGTGGCCGAAGTGAACGTGCGCACGCCCGAGCAGGGCCTGCAGGAACTGCGCGATGCCGGCCTCGGCGAGGCGATCGATGCACTCAACGACAACCCGCTGCCCTCGCTGCTGGTGATCACTCCGGGCCAGGGCAAGGACGACGCACGCCTGGCGCGCACGCTGGAAAGCCTGCCCGAGGCCGACCTGGTGCAGCACGATGCGCTGTGGCGCCAGCGCCTGGATGCCTGGCTGGCGTTCGGTGCGCGGCTGGTGCAGGTGCTGTCGGTGCTGCTCGGCGTGGGCGCCGCGCTGGTGGTCGGCAACACCGTGCGCCTGGACATCCAGGCCCGCCGCGAAGAGATCGGCGTGCTGCAGCTGCTCGGCGCCAGTGATGGCTTCATCCGCCGCCCGTTCCTGTACCTGGGCGCGTGGTATGGCCTGGGTGCCGGCGCGGTGGCGCTGGCCCTGATTGCTGCGGCCGGCGCTGCCCTGCGCGTGCCGCTGGCCGAACTCTCGCGCAGCTACGGCAGCCCGTTCGTGCTGCACGGCCTGGACCTGCTGCATGGCAGCCTGGTCCTGCTCGGCACACTGCTGCTGGGCTGGCTGGGCGCGTGGCTGGTGACCGGCCATTTCCTTCGCCAGACCCGCCCGACCGATACCTGAGACCGGCATGCAACCGCAAGCGCTGAAGCACCTTGAAGGGCCCGCGACGCGGGTGATGGTGGTCGATGGGTCAAAGCTGGTCCGCAAGCTGATCGCCGACGTCCTGCAGCGCGACCTGCCGGGCGTGGAAGTGATCGGCTGCGACAGCATCGAGGATGCGCAGCTGGCGCTGGCGCAGGGCCCGGTGGATCTGGTGACCACCTCGCTGACCCTGCGCGATGGCGACGGCCTGGCGCTGGCGCGGATGGTGCGCGAAGCGGCCGGCCAGGCCTATGTGCCGGTGATCGTGGTCTCCGGCGATGCCCAGCAGCACCTGGAGCAGCGCCGCTTCACCGAGTACGTCACCGACTATTTCGACAAGGCGCTGGGCCACGAGGCACTGGCGACCTTCATCCGCGGCTACGTGCAGCCGCAGACCATTCCCGGCGCCACCATCCTCTATATCGAGGACAGCCGCGTGGTCGCCGAGGCTACCAAGCGCATGCTGGAACGCCAGCAGTTGAACGTGCTGCACGTGGTCAGCGCCGAAGAGGCGTTCACCCTGCTCACTGCCGAGTCGCTGGGCCGCAGTCGCCACCGCATCGACCTGGTGCTGACCGACGTCACCCTGAAGGGCGAACTGAGCGGTCGCGACGTGGTGCAGCGCGTGCGCGTGGACTTCGGCTACGGCAAGCGTCGCCTGCCGGTGCTGGTGATGACCGGCGATGGCAACCCGCACAACCAGACCGGGCTGCTGCAGTCCGGTGCCAACGACCTGGTGCTCAAGCCGATCGAAGAGCGCCTGCTGGTCACCAAGGTGCTGTTCCAGCTGCGCCTGGCCCGGTTGAACGATGGACCCCTGATTCGATGAAGTGGCGTGATGATTGATGAAGTAGCCGGCACCCCGACGATCCAGCTCGAGCCGAGCTGGAAGCAGCATGTCGGCGATTACCTGATGCAGCCGCAGATGCGCGAGCTGTCCAGCTTCCTGCGCCAGCGCAAGGCCAGCGGTGCGGCGGTGTTCCCGCCCGGCCCGCAGATCTTCGCTGCGTTCGATGCCACGCCGTTCGAGCAGGTGAAGGTGGTGATCCTCGGCCAGGACCCGTACCACGGCCGCGGTCAGGCGCATGGGCTGAGCTTCTCGGTGGCGCCCGGAGTGCCGGTGCCGCCGTCGCTGCTGAACATCTACAAGGAGATCGAGAGCGATCTCGGTATCCCGCGTCCGGACCATGGCTGCCTGATCCCGTGGGCGCAGCGCGGTGTGCTGCTGCTCAATGCCGTGCTGACGGTGGAAGAGGGCCAGGCCGGTGCCCACCAGGGGCGTGGCTGGGAAGGTTTCACCGACCACGTGGTGGATGTGCTCAACCGCGAACGCGACGGCCTGGTGTTCATGCTCTGGGGCGCGTACGCGCAGAAGAAGGGCAAGGTCATCGACACCCGCCGCCACCGTGTGCTGAAGTCGCCGCACCCGTCGCCGCTGTCGGCCCACCGCGGCTTCCTGGGCTGCCAGCATTTCTCGATGGCCAACGAGTACCTGCAGCGCCGCGGCCAGGCCCCGATCGACTGGTCGCTGCCGCCGCGTTCGGCGCTCTGACCGCCGGCGGGTGACCGGGGCTGAACGCCGGGCAACGTTTCCGGGCCTGAATGGGCTTTGCGGACGGCCCGTTCAGCTCCGCTTGACCGGAATCGGCCGGTTTCCAGCAGGTAATTGATTGAATTCCAAGGGATTGTGAATCCCGAAAAGCGTGCTCGCCACTGTCATCAAATCGCGCTACGGTAGGGCTCTGTTTGGGACCAGTGTTGCATCAATAGGATGCTGGAACTTTTTCCTCCTTTAGCAGTCCAAATGCCGGACTGCTAAGATGGGTGCCTATGAGCCAGAACACCTCTACTGCCCTTGTGGCAAACAATCTCCCGATTCCCAGTGCGCTCGGTTCGCTGGACGCCTACATCGGTGCCGTGCACCAGATTCCGGTGCTGTCGGTCGATGACGAACAGGACCTGGCCCGTCGCTTCCGCGACGGCAACGATCTGGACGCCGCCCGCGAGCTGGTGCATTCGCACCTGCGCTTCGTGGTGCACGTGGCCCGCGGCTACAACGGCTACGGCCTTGCGCTGGGCGACCTGATCCAGGAAGGCAACATCGGCCTGATGAAGGCGGTCAAGCGCTTCGACCCGGACATGGGCGTGCGCCTGGTCTCCTTTGCCGTGCACTGGATCCGTGCCGAGATGCACGAGTTCATCCTGAAGAACTGGCGCATCGTGAAGGTCGCCACCACCAAGGCGCAGCGCAAGCTGTTCTTCAACCTGCGCAAGTCGAAGACGCGCCTGGGCTGGATGAACGCGGCTGAGGTCAGCGCGGTGGCGAAGGACCTGAACGTGTCCGAGCGCGAGGTCATGGAAATGGAGTCGCGCCTGTCCGGTCGCGATATCGGTTTCGATGCGCCGGCCGACGAAGACAACGAACACGCGCCGCCGTCGCCGGCTGCGTACCTGGTTGCCAACGACGAAGACCCGTCGATGGCCTACGAACGTGCAGACAGCGAAGACAACCAGATGCAGCTGCTGCGCGAAGGCCTCGCCGAGCTGGACGCCCGCTCGCGCGACATCATCCGCCGCCGCTGGCTGGATGCCGACAGCAAGGTGACGCTGCAGGAGCTGGCCGACGAGTACGGCGTGTCGGCCGAGCGTATCCGCCAGGTTGAAGCCAATGCGCTGAAGAAGATGAAGGCGCTGTTCACCGCGTAAGGCATAGATCTTTGGTTCGGTTCCTTTTTCCGGCCCCCGTTCTGATGAAAAGCCCCGGCGTTGGTCGGGGCTTTTCGTTTGACCGGCATGGCTGTTGGTAATGCGGGCCGCTGATCGGCTGCTTCAGTAGTACCAGCCCATGGCGGGCAATCATGCGCTTCCAGTAGCCGTTCAATCCCTCGCGAGGTTTATAGCCGAGGGCCTGGTCCAATTCAGAATGGTCCCTCTGGCCTCAGTCCTGGAGTTGGACTCCGATGACTGCCTTCCTGTGCTATGAATGCCAAGCCTTGCTTCAAGGCTCTTTCATGGATTGGAATGATGCGTAGGTTCGGGGGAACTGCAGGCGGTGTGTCGACCCGCTTCGGGGGATCTGAAGATCGAACTCGCAAGCTTGGTGCCATAGGCGCCTGGCTGTGCTGCGTGCTGCTGATGGGCCTTGGCCTGTCACCATCCGCAATCGCCCAGACAACGATCACATACATTCACACTGATGCCCTCGGCTCGGTTGTGGCCGAAAGCGATGCCAACGGCAACGTCATCAAGCGATATGACTACGAGCCCTACGGGGCCGTGGTAGGCGGTCAGGTCACGGATGGACCTGGGTACGCCGGACATGTGAGCGACTCGGCCACAGGGCTGAGCTACATGCAACAGCGCTACATGGATCCACAATTGGGTGTGTTTTTGTCGGTAGACCCAGTCACCGCTCACCAAATGCCAGTTGAGCAGTTCAATCGGTATCGATACGCGAACGGGAATCCGTACAGGTTCGTCGATGCGGATGGAAGGCAGGCCGCAGAGCGATTCGTTGAGCAGCATCGGAGGGATATTGCTGCCGGAAATGGCGCCGTATACGAGCCGATGAGACCGGCCGCAATCGCTGTTACAGCGGCAATGGCTGCCCCAGTGCTGATCGAAGCTGGCATGGTTGCAATGGCCAATCCAAGTGTCGTATCGGCAGCTACCAGTATCGCTGCTGATATCGCAGGAGTTACAGGTGCCGGTGGAGCAGGTGTGGCGGCATCCAAAGCTCTGAGTGCAGAAGGTCGGGCACTTTTGAATTCCCGGCCTGTGGGAAGTGCACTCAAAGCGGACGCTGGGCACAATTCAGCGACCTTTATGCGAGAGACCGCTGCAGAAGCAGGTGTTCATACTCCATTGACAGGAGGCGACGGCGTGGTTCGCACTCTGACTCAGCTCCCCGGTGAACTCAATGGAAAGGCCGGTCGTTTTGAATACATAGTAGACAAAGCTGGCGACTTGACCCATCAAAGATTTGTAGAAGGTGGCAGCATGAACGGAATACCAAACAAGAGATGAGTGTCTATATGAGAACGTATGATTGTATTCAACCCTACGGGCCCTGGAGTCAGACCGAGGTGGCGTGGGCAATGGGGCGCCATCTGATCGACTTTGAGGTGGTGAAACAATGCGAGTCCGGGCAGAAGGAGCTGAAGGGGGAATTCAATCTGAATTCCCTGATTCAAAGACTGGAAAGCGTTTCTCCTGAGGAACGCAACAGAGTAGCTACACAGCTGACGGTACTCGATGAAAATCTAAACGAAGATGAAGTCTCCAGAAGGTGGCTTGTTGCACTCCTCGCGGATCTTTATGCCAAGCGCGATGTGGTTGCTGATCCGCTCGGAGAGGTCGAGAAGATCTACGCTGATTTTGACTATCCGGAGTCTGTGGAAAGCTTTGTAAGGTACATGCCAGCTTCTGGTGGCTATGATCCCGCAGCGCATTCACATGAGCAGAACGTGGCGCGGCTCTTTGAGAACTGGAAAGCGTTTCTTGATTCCGCGAGATAGCGGATGAATTCCAGACAATCTCCCTCGCTTGGCGTGCGCCGCCTTGTCAGCGAGAGTACCGTCCTGGCTTTCCATGCCGAGGACGGTGAAGACATCCAGAATCCCTTATCTGGTCCATCGCAAGGGTGAAGCGCTCGAATCAACGTATTGCGACAGCCCTGCGCCGATACCTTCCGCCTGAATCCATCGACGGAAGGGCTGCAGAGGCTGGACATGGCGCCTCCCTCACCCCTCGCGTGCGATCGCGCGCCAGCCGATGTCGGTGCGGTGGAATTCGTTGGCCCAGGTTACCTTGGCCACGCCGGCATAGGCCTTTGCCTGCGCATCGCGCACGCTGTCGCCCAGCGCCGCCACGCACAGCACGCGGCCGCCGGCGCTGACCACCTGGCCCTGTGCATCCAATGCCGTACCGGCGTGGAATACCTTGGAAGTGGCCGGCACGCCGTCCAGGCCGGAAATCACGTCACCGGTGATCGGCGCTTCCGGGTACGGCCTGGCCGCCAGCACCACGCCCAGCGACGGGCGCGCGTCCCAGTGTGCTTCCACCTGGTCCAGGCGGCCGTCGATGGCGGCTTCCACCAGCTCGACCAGATCCGACTGCAGGCGCAGCATCACCGGCTGGGTTTCCGGGTCGCCGAAGCGCACGTTGAATTCGATCACCTTCGGTGCGCCGTTGGCATCGATCATCAGGCCGGCGTAGAGAAAGCCAGTGAACGGGATGCCGTCGGCGATCATGCCCTGCACGGTCGGGTTCACCACCTCGCGCATCACGCGGGCATGCACCTCCGGCGTCACCACCGGGGCCGGCGAATAGGCGCCCATGCCGCCGGTGTTCGGGCCGGTATCGCCGTCGCCGACGCGCTTGTGGTCCTGCGAGGTGGCCATCGGCAGCGCATGCACGCCGTCCACCATCGAAATGAAGCTGGCTTCCTCGCCGTCGAGGAATTCCTCGATCACCACACGTGCGCCGGCATCGCCGAACGCGTTGCCGGAGAGCATGTCACGCACCGCGTCTTCGGCTTCGGCCAGGGTCATTGCGACGATCACGCCCTTGCCAGCGGCCAGGCCATCGGCCTTGACCACGATCGGTGCGCCCTTCTCGCGGATGTAGGCTAGGGCGGCGTCCACGTCGGTGTGCACGGCGTAGAACGCGGTGGGGATGTCGTGGCGGGCCAGGAAGTCCTTGGCGTAGGCCTTGCTGCCTTCCAGCTGCGCGGCAGCGGCGGTCGGCCCGAAGATACGCAGGCCAGCAGCGCGGAAGCGGTCGACCACACCGGCCACCAGCGGTACTTCCGGGCCGACCACGGTCAGCGCCACGCCTTCGGCCTGTGCCAGCGCCAGCAGGCCGTCGATATCGGTGACCTTGACCGCCACGTTGCGGCACTTGTCTTCGCTGGCAGTGCCGGCGTTGCCGGGCGCCACGATCACTTCGGTGACACGGGAGGACTGGGCCAGCTTCCATGCCAGGGCGTGTTCGCGGCCGCCAGAGCCGATGACAAGTACGTTCATCACGAGATTCCAGATTGCGTGGGAAGGGAAGATCGATATCCCCGGCGGCGCGCGTGGTTCACTCGCAGCCTTCGCGTCGCAGCGATTCGGGGAAGGAATAGGCCCAGGTCTTCGGGTCCAGGGTGAAGCGGTGTTGCTGCCGGACCTGCTTGCCACCGCAGGTGGTGCCGGTTTCGTCGATCAGCAGCGGCCAGACCCGCGCGCTGCGGTCGCTGTCGTCGAAACGCAGGGCGAAATCGATGCTGAAGCGGCGGGTGCGGCAGTCATTGGCGGTGTCCGGGTCGGTACTGGCGTCGACCGTGTCGCACTCGTACTGGGCGTCATTGTCGATATGGCTGCGCACGTTGCCACTGGCCACCAGGCCGTTCGGGCCCGGCAGGATCAGCGACTGCGAGAGCAGCGAGAAGCCCTGCCCGAACCAGCCGTCCTCGACGCGGAAACCATAGAAGTCACTGCCGGCGCGGATGATGCTGGCGGTGCCGGGCTGGCCGCCGCTACCGAAGCGCTCGCCGGTCAGTTCGCTAGTCACCTCGAAGCCATCGCCCTTGGGGCGCAGCACAAAGAACTCGATGGTTCCCGGGTCGATGTGCGCGCCATCGACCAGCGCACCGCACACGGCCAACAACTGCTGCCAGCTGTCCCCGCTCACCACCGGTTGTTCCGCGCAGACCTGCCAGTCCACCGCATGGGTATCGCCATCGTCGGTCCAGCTGCCGCGCCATTCAGCGGAGAGCGTGGCGTTGCTGCCGTAGCGCTGGACCAGGAAAGCCTGCAGTCGTGCGGTGCGGCTGACATGCTGCGCCGGTGAGGCGGGGGCCATCGCAGGCGCATCTGCCTTCGGGCTCGCGCTGGGCTCGACAGCAGGCTTGCAGCCGGCCAGCATGGCCGCGCCCGCGAGGGCGAGGGCGGCCAGCGATTTCATTGAAACTGTGGACATCCGTGTCGCTCCAGGATCAGTGGCGGAAGTGGCGCACGCCGGTGAACACCATGGCCAGGCCATGTTCGTCGGCGGCGGCGATCACTTCGGCATCGCGCATCGAACCGCCCGGCTGGATGACCGCCTTGATGCCGGCGGCGGCAGCGGCATCGATGCCGTCGCGGAACGGGAAGAACGCGTCGGAGGCCATCACCGAGCCCTCGACCACCAGGTTCGCATCGGCGGCCTTGATGCCAGCGATGCGGGCCGAGTACACGCGGCTCATCTGGCCGGCGCCGACACCGATGGTGCGGTTGTCCTTGGCATAGACGATCGCGTTGGACTTCACGAACTTGGCCACCTTCCAGGCGAACAGCAGGTCGGTGAACTGCTTGTCGGTCGGCGCCAGCTTGCTGACCACCTTCAGTTCGTCGCGGGTCATGCCGCGGTTGTCCGAGGACTGCAGCAGCAGGCCCGAGCCGACGCGCTTGCTGTCGAAGTTGTTCAGGCCATCGCCGTGCGGGATGCGCAGCACGCGCACGTTGGCCTTCTTCTGCGCGTATTCCAGCGCGGCCGGCTCGTAGTCCGGGGCGATCAGCACTTCGACGAACTGGCGGTCCAGAATCACCTTGGCGGTGGCGGCGTCCAGCGGTTTGTTGAAGGCAATGATGCCGCCGAAGGCGCTGGTCGGGTCGGTGGCGTAGGCCAGCTCGTAGGCATCGCCGTTGCCGGCACCGACGGCCACGCCGCACGGGTTGGCGTGCTTGACGATGACGCAGGCCGGCGCATCGAACTGGCGCACGCATTCCCACGCCGCGTCGGCATCGGCCAGGTTGTTGTAGCTCAGTTCCTTGCCCTGCAGCTGCTGGAAGGTGGCCAGCGTGCCCGGCACCGGATACAGGTCGCGGTAGAACGCGCCGCTCTGGTGCGGGTTCTCGCCGTAGCGCAGGTCCATCACCTTCACGAAGGTGGAGTTCATCTGTGCCGGGTACTCGGTACGCGCCGGCACCGCAGCGTCGGTGGCGGTGACCGCCGACAGGTAGTTGCTGATCGCGGCGTCGTACTGGGCGACGCGGTTGAACGCGGCCACCGAGAACGCGAAGCGGGTGGCAGCCGACAGCTGGCCGTTGTTGGCCTCCAGCGAGGCCAGCAGCTCGGCGTACTGCGACGGATCGGTGGACACCGCCACGCGGGCGAAGTTCTTGGCCGCCGAGCGCAGCATGGCCGGGCCGCCGATGTCGATGTTCTCGACCGCGTCGGCCAGGGTGCAATCGGCCTTGGCGGTGACCGACTCGAACGGGTACAGGTTCAGCACCAGCAGGTCGATGGCGCCGATGCCGTGCTCGGCCATCACCGCATCATCCAGGCCCGAACGGCCCAGCAGGCCGCCGTGCACCATCGGGTGCAGGGTCTTGACCCGGCCGTCCATCATTTCCGGGAAGCCGGTGACGTCGGCCACGTCCTTCACGGCCAGGCCGGCATCGCGGATCGCCTTGGCGGTGCCGCCGGTGGACAGCAGCTCCACGCCGCGTGCCGCCAGCGCAGTGGCCAGCTCGACCAGACCGGTCTTGTCGGAAACGGAGAGGAGGGCCCGGCGGACGGGCAACAGATCAGCAGTCATGGGACAGAATCGGCAGCGGAGCGGGGCCGATATTGTAGGCGGTGGGGGCCGGTGGCGGGCGCTGGAAGGGGCAATTTGCCATGGCAATCGACGTAAGGCCGGGTCGGGCACATCGATCCGGACCGGTCCGGGGGCTGGGCTGTGGACCGGAGCCGGGTTGTCGGAATCTGCCGACGATGGGGTAGGCTGTGCCCGCACTGCCAAGGATCAGCGGGTACGGATCATGTCGATCTATGCATTGAAAGGACGTTTCCAGGACCTGTTGCGTCCAGCCGTACGCGGTCTGTACCGCATGGGGATCACCGCCAATACGGTGACCGTGGCCGCCGCCGTGGTCTCGCTGCTGGTGGCTGCCGCCGTGTGGTGCTGCGCGCCGGCCCAGCCCCTGCTGTACCTGCTGCTGCCGCTGTGGATGCTGCTGCGCATGGCACTCAACGCGGTGGACGGCATGCTGGCCCGCGAGTTCGGCCAGCAGTCGAGGCTGGGCGCCTATCTGAACGAGCTGTGCGATGTGATCGCCGACGCGGCGCTGTACCTGAGCCTGCTCAGCGTGCCGGGCGTGCGCCCGGAAGCGCTGTGGCTGCTGGCCTGGACGGCGGCCCTGAGCGAGTACACCGGGGTGCTGGGGCTGATGGTCGGTGCCAGCCGCCGCTATGACGGCCCGATGGGCAAGAGCGACCGCGCGTTCGTCATCGGCGTGCTGGGCCTGCTGCTGGCGTTCGGCTGGGGGGCTGCGATGACTGTCACTGGCGTGGCCGCGGCCATGGCGGTGCTGTGCGTGCTGACGATGATCAATCGCGTCCGTCGCGGACTGCGGGAAGCGGCGGTTTCGCCGAATTAATCAAGCAGATACAAAAAGACAATCAGGAGATTGCATGCGTCAGGCGCAGGAACGGGAATTCCACAGCTTCGACCAGGTACCGCTGTTCTACCGGTACTGGGCGAGCACCACCGCGACCCCAGCCACCAAGGCTGTCGTGCTGCTGCATCGCGGCCATGAACATTCTGGCCGGGTCACCCACCTGGTCGATGAGCTGGACCTGCCCGACACCGCCTTCTTCGCCTGGGATGCACGCGGTAATGGGCGTTCGCCCGGCGCACGAGGCGATGCCCCGGGCTTCCCGGCGCTGGTGCGTGATCTGGACAGCTTCATCGCCCACATCGGCGCCGAGCATGGCATCGCGGTGGAAGACATCGTGGTGATCGCACAGAGCGTGGGGGCGGTGGTCGCCGCCACCTGGGTGCACGACTACGCGCCGCGCCTGCGCGCGCTGGTGATGGCTTCGCCGGCGTTCAAGGTGAAGCTGTACGTGCCGTTCGCACGCCCGGGCCTGGCCTTGATGCAGAAGCTGCGCGGCAATTTCTTCGTCAACAGCTACGTCAAGCCGCAGTGGCTGACCCACGATCCGGCGCGGGTGGAAAGCTACCGCACCGATCCGCTGATCACCCGGCCGATCTCGGTGCGCGTGTTGCTGGGCCTGTACGAAGCGGCCGACCGCATCGTCGCCGATGCGCAGGCGATCAGCGTGCCGGTGCAGCTGCTGGTGTCCGGCTCGGATTTCGTGGTGCACCGTGGCCCGCAGGACCGCTTCTACGAGCGCCTGTCCAGCCCGATCAAGGAGCGCGTGCATCTGCCGGGCTTCTTCCACGACACGCTGGGCGAGCGCGATCGGGCGCCGGCGCTGGCGCGTATCCGCAGTTTCATCCAGGCACGTTTCGCCGAGCCGCTGCGCGAACTGTCGCGGCGCGATGCGCACCGCCATGGGCCGACTTTCGAAGAATCGGAGATCCTGGCCTGGCCACCGGAACGCAACAGCCTGGCCGACCTGCGCTGGCGCGTGGTACGTGGCGGCCTGCGCTTCGGCGGAACGTTGTCCGAAGGCATCGCGCTGGGCCTGCAGACCGGATTCGATTCGGGCAGCACGCTCGACTACATCTATCGCGATGAGGCGCGCGGCAAGGGCCCGTTGGGGCGCATGATCGACCGCAACTATCTGGATGCGATCGGCTGGCGCGGCATCCGCGTGCGTGGCAAGCACCTGCAGGAGCTGCTGCGCGATGCCGCCCAGCGCCTGCGCGGGCAGGGCGCGCCGGTACGCGTGCTGGACGTGGCCGCTGGTCATGGCCGCTACGTGCTGGAAGCGTTGGGAACGGGCGAGCAGCGTGCGGACCGCATCGTGCTGCGCGATTTCAGCGATCTGAACGTGACCCAGGGCAAGGCGCTGATCGAGCGCCTCGGCGCGACCGACATTGCCCGCTTCGAACAGGGCGATGCGTTCGATCCCGCGCAGCTGGCGACCGTGGACCCCGCACCCACGCTGGCGGTGGTTTCGGGGCTGTATGAATTGTTCCCGGACAACGATGCGGTGCTGCGATCGCTGCAGGGGATTGCTGCAACGGTGCCGGTCGGTGGCTACCTGGCCTACACCGGCCAGCCGTGGCACCCGCAGCTGGAGTTCATCGCACGCGCACTGACCAGCCACCGTGGCGGCGCCGCGTGGGTGATGCGCCGCCGTACCCAGCAGGAAATGGACGAGCTGGTGCGCCTGGCCGGGTTCGAGAAGGTGGCGCAGCGTATCGACGAATTCGGCATCTTCACGGTGTCGCTGGCGCGCCGGACAGAGTGATGGCGACGCTCGCCGCATCCCCGCTGGCCGCAGAGGGGCGCCCCTGGCGGCGCGCCCTGTTGTGGCTGGCCCTGCTGGGCCCATTCTTCTTCGCCAGCTATGGCTTCGCCAACTGGATGGCCGGCCGCCATGCCGAACTGCCGGTGATGGCGTTCGGATGGGAAACGCAGATTCCGTTCGTACCGTGGACGATCGTGCCGTACTGGTCGATCGATCTGTTCTATGCGGTTTCCTTCTTCCTGTGCCGGCAACGGTTGGAGCTGGACCGGCATGCGTTGCGGTTGTTCAGTGCACAGTTGATCGCGGTGACCTGCTTCCTGCTGTGGCCACTGCGCTTCAGTTTCGAGCGGCCGGAGATCGGCGGTGTGTTCGGCTGGTTGTTTGATGTACTGCTGGGCTTCGACAAGCCGTTCAACCAGGCGCCATCACTGCACATCGTGTTGCTGATCGTGCTGTGGGTGAAATTCGCGCAGTACCTGCATGGGGTGTGGCGTTGGGTACTGCATGTGTGGGCGCTGCTGATCGGCGTCTCGGTGCTGACCACATTCCAGCATCATTTCATCGATATCCCGACCGGCCTGCTGGCCGGTTGGCTGTGCGTCTGGCTGTGGCCGGAGCAGGGCACGCCACCCTTGCGTGCCTGGCGCACCGCGCGTGACGCCAAACGTTGGCGCCTGGCAGCGCTGTACCTGCTGGGGGCCGCTGCATTGCTGGTGCCGGTGGTGCTTCTGCGTGGCGCGGCGTTGTGGCTGCTGTGGCCGGTGGTATCGCTGCTGCTGGTGGCGCTGGCCTATGCCGGGCTGGGTACGGCGGTGTTCCAGAAGCGCGCCGATGGACGTCTGGCAATGGCGGCACGCTGGCTGCTGGCGCCGTACCTGGGCGCAGCCTGGATCAATTCGCGGCTGTGGACGCGGCGTGCGCCGCAGCCGGTGCCGGTGATGGACGGTGTATGGCTGGGGCGTGTTCCCTGCGCTGCATTGCCGGCACCCTTGGTCGGCGTGGTCGATGCCTGTGCCGAACTGTCCTGTCGTGCACCGGGCGCGGCGTATGCCAGCGTGCCGATGCTGGACCTGGTGGTGCCCACGCCGCACCAGTTGCGCGAGGCGGCCGAGGCGATCGAGCGGCTGCGTGCGCATGGACCGTTGCTGGTGTGCTGCGCACTGGGCTATTCGCGCAGTGCTGCCAGTGTGGCGGCCTGGCTGTTGCGCAGTGGTCGTGCCACCGATACCGATGCCGCGGTGGCGATCGTGCGCACGGCACGTCCGGGCATCGTGCTGGGCGCGGCGCATCTGCATGCCATCACTGCTGCAGCGGGAGCACGCACGTGAGTAGGGTTCCCGATCTGGCGACCATGCAGCTGCTGCTGCGGCAGGGCCGTTGGCCGGCCGGCCTGTCGCTGGGCCTGCTGCTGGTGGCGCTGCTGCTGCTCGGCACCGAACCTGGCCTGGCGATGATTGCCGCCGGCGTGTTGCTGCTCAGTGTTGCCGCGGGCATCGCACAGATCTACCACGCGTGGCGGGTGGCGCTGGATGCCAGCCTGCTGCAGCTGCTGCGCGATGAAGGCCTGGAGGGTGACGCCGCCGCGCGCCGCACCGACCAGCTGCTGCACGCCAGTGGCCTGCGCCGCATGCAGCCCGACGCGCCGCTGCGCGGCTGGGATGCGCGCTGGGCCGGCATGCGCCGCCTGCTGCTGCGCCAGTACCTGCTGACAGCGGTGCAGTTCGCACTGCTGGTGCTGGCCGTGTTGTGGCCGCAGACGTGAACGGGAGGGACCGATGTTCGCTGAATTGATTGCGCGCGCCTGCAGTGGCGCGATCCATGTAGTGACCGGCGCCCGCGCGCTGTGGATCGGCTGTGCGCCGTCCAGCGAACGGCGCGTGTATTACGGCAACCACGCCAGCCATGGTGACTTCGTGCTGATCTGGTCGTCGATGCCACCGGCACTGCGGCGCCAGGTGCGCCCGGTGGCCGCGGCCGAATACTGGCAGCGCGATGGCCTGCGTCGCTACCTGATCGATGCGGTGTTCAACGGCGTGCTGGTCGAGCGCGAGGCCGGCCATCGCCAGCAGGATCCACTGCAGGCCCTGCGTGACGCGGTGGACGAAGACTGCTCGCTGATTCTGTTTCCGGAAGGTACCCGCAACGTGGGCGAAGAGCCGCTGCTGCCGTTCAAGAGCGGCATCTATCACCTGGCACGGCAACGCCCGGAGCTGGAATTCGTACCGGTGTGGATCGACAACCTGAAGCGGGTGATGCCCAAGGGCCGGTTCCTGCCGCTGCCGCTGCTGTGCACGGCCACCTTCGGTACGCCGCTGCGGCTGCAGGCCGACGAGGACAAGGCCGCCTTCCTGGCCCGCAGCCGGCAGGCGCTGCTGGACCTGGCGCCGAACGGGGGCAGGGCATGAGCTTCCTGATCGATGTGTCCGGCGACCTGGCCACGCAGAGTGTCGGCCAGCAGACCGGCCTGCTGTTTGCTGGCGTGGGTGCGGTGCTGGTGCTGGCCACGCTGGTGGCCGAGACATTGCGCTGGCGCCAGCGTGGGCAGCCCAGCGCGGTGATCGCCAACCTGGTCTCGCGCATCCGCGCGTGGTGGGTGATGGCGATCGTGGTCGGGCTGGCGCTGTTCTTCGGTCGTGCCGGGGTGATCGTGTTGTTCGCGATCATCTCGCTGTTCGCACTGCGCGAGTTCATCACCCTGGCGCCGACCCGCTCGGGCGACTACTACGCGCTGCTGGCCGCGTTCTACATCGTGCTGCCGTGGCAGTACTACCTGGTCTGGATCGACTGGTACGGCATGTACACGCTGTTGATTCCGGTCTATGCGTTCCTGTTCCTGCCGATCCTGTCGACCATTGGCGGTGATACCACGCACTACCTGGAGCGGACCGCGAAGGTGCAGTGGGGATTGATGATCTGCGTGTTCTGCATCTCGCATGTGCCGCTGCTGCTGAACCTGCACGTGCCCGGCCATGACCCGTCGCGCAACGTGCTGCTGTTCGCCTTCCTGGTGATCGTGGTGCAGTCTTCGGACGTGCTGCAGTACATCTGGGGCAAGTTGCTGGGCAGGCATCTGATTGCGCCGAAGCTGTCGCCGTCGAAGACGGTGGAGGGCTTCGTGGGCGGTGTGCTGAGTGCCAGTGCGCTGGGTGCGGCGCTGTGGTGGATCACCCCGTTCACGCCGCTGCAGGCGTTCGGCCTGTCGCTGCTGATCAACCTGATGGGGTTCTGGGGCGGCCTGGTGATGTCGGCGATCAAGCGCGACCGTGGCATCAAGGACTGGGGCCACATGATCGAGGGTCATGGCGGCATGCTCGACCGGCTTGACTCGGTATGCTTCGCCGCGCCGGTGTTCTTCCATGTGGTGCGGTACTACTGGAAGGCGGGCGGCGGCGGTTGATTCTGCCGGCTTCCATCCACGCATGGCGTGGATCTACTGGCGGGCGGGGGCGGTTTACTCTGCCGGGCTTTCATCCACGCATGGCGTGGATCTACCGGTAGTGCCGGCCGCTGGCCGGGCACTGCAACATCCTGCCGTCGTTCATGGGGTTGCCGGCCAGCGGCCGGCACTACCCTCGTGCGCGCTTACGCGCTGATGCCGTATTCCTTCAGCTTCTTGCGCAGGGTGGCACGGTGGATGCCCAGCATCGCGGCGGCGCGGCTCTGGTTGCCTTCGCAGTGATTGAGCACTTCCACGAACAGCGGAATCTCCATCTCGCGCAGCACGATCTCGTAGACATCGTCCGCATCGCAGCCATCAAGGTCACGCAGGTAGCGGCGCACGGACTGGGCGACGTGTTCACGCAGCGGTGGCCGGGGAGCGCCACGACTGTTGTCAGGACGAGAAAGGACAGCGTTCAAGGGGGGTTCCCGATTCGGTTGGCCCGTGCGCGCGGAGCGCGCGGCCGGACGAGGTGGTGGCGGCCAGTCTAGCGCGAGCGTGCCCGGCCTGCCACGGCTGGTCGCCTCTCCCCGGTCAGAGGAAGTCGAAGGTGAATGCGACGGTGGACGCAGCGGGCTCCTGCAACCGGAAGGCGACGCGCGCGCTCTGGCCCGGTTCCAGCAGGGCTGCACCGGGGTTCTCGCCCAGGTACTGCGCGGGCGTGAACACGCCGCTGCCGATCACCCGGCCATCGGCATCGGACAATGACAACCGCAGGTCCGGCCACGCCTGTGCCCAGCGCGCATCGTTGCGGATGCTGGCCTGTACCTGCAGCACACCGGCCTGGCCCGGCAGGGGGCGGATCTCGCGGCTGGTCATGGTGAACGCAGCGGGTTCGTGCCAGGCAGGCAGGCTGCAGCGCAGCACGCCGCACAGCGTGCCCAGCCATGCGCGGTTGCCGGCGTCGGCGGCCAGCCGCGCGCGGTCGGCCAGCACGCTCTGCAGTACCAGCAGCAATGCCAGCCCGGCGACCAGCAGCCAGTGCCAGCGGGGTGTTGGCAGCGTGCGCGTGCGCGCGCTGCCGAGGAAGCTGGGGGCATCATTGGCGACCGCCGTTGCCTGCACCGCGACCGGCGCCGGTTCGATGGCCGCTGCTTCATCAACGATGACAACGTCA
Organism: Stenotrophomonas sp. 63632_Sma; assembly: GCF_056482875.1. Lineage (NCBI taxonomy): Bacteria > Pseudomonadati > Pseudomonadota > Gammaproteobacteria > Lysobacterales > Lysobacteraceae > Stenotrophomonas > Stenotrophomonas sp. 63632_Sma. Next base: position 4,260,233 of record NZ_CM151220.1, on the reverse strand, counting down.
TCGTCGTGTCGCATCTCTGTCGCCGGTGGGCGTACCAGGTCGATGGGCTCGGCCTGCATCTGCTCCACAGGCGTTGAGTGCCCGGCTTCGTCCTGCATGCGCGCATCGGTCGCAGGCGCAGGCTCACCCTCCGGCGTCGTGCGCAGGAAGGTGGCCAGGGGACGGCGCGGTGGGTTCGGCTCGGACATGCTCAGGGCGCGGGCTCGGATCCAGCGGTCATTCAACCACGATCAGGCGCGGCGCACGCCGGTGATGCGCATCCAGTCGCCATCCTGGGTGGCCTGCAGATCGTCGAACCATGCTGCGTAGCGCTGCAGCAGTTCGCCTTCCTGGCCATGCAGGATGCCGGACAGGGCGATGCGGCCACCGGCAGCAACGCGCGCAGCCAACAGTTCGGCCAGCGCATCCAGCGCCGAGGCGAGGATGTTGGCGACCACGATCGGATAGGTCGCGACCGGTTCGTCCTGCGGCAGGTACACATGCATGCGGGCCTGCTCGCCGTTGCGCTCGGCATTGTCGGCGGTGGCGACCAGGGCCTGCGGATCGTTGTCCACGCCGATGGCTTCGGCGGCGCCCAGCTTCAGCGCGGCCAGTGCGAGGATGCCCGAGCCGCAACCGAAGTCGAGCACGCGCTGGCCCTGCAGCAGGCCATCGACCGCCAACTGGTCCAGCCAGCGCAGGCACAGTGCGGTGGTCGGGTGGGTGCCCGAACCGAACGCCAGGCCCGGGTCCAACCGCACCACGGCGGCATCGGCGGCCTGTGCGGCATCGGGCAGTTCATGGTTCCACGGCACGATCCAGGTGCGGCTGCCGAAGTCCATCGGCTGGAACTGGTCGAGCCAGGCACGTTCCCAGTCTTCATCCTCGACCGCGCGGAAGCTGCCGCTGCTCCAGTCCAGCTCCGGATCGAAGGATTCCAGTGCGGCCAGCAGCAACAGCGCGTTGCTGTCGGCGGGGAACAGTGCGCTCAGCACCAGCGTGTCCCACAGCGGGGTCTCGCCCACGCCCGGTTCGAGAATGGCCTGTTCGTTGCTGGTATCGGCCTCGGCATCGAGCAGGGTCACGGCCAGTGCACCAACGTCCTCCAGCGCATTTTCATAGCGGGGCTGGGTGGCTTCGGTGCAGCGCAGGGTCAGTTCCAGGAACGGCATGGTGGTGGGGGCAATCGCAGGAAAGGGGGCCATGCTAGACCATCGGGGCGTCTCCGTATTGCCTGAGATGCCGCTCCGAGATGAACGAAGCCCGTTCAGACAGGCCCGTCGGGCCTTGCTAAACTTCGTGCTTTCCTATGCGCCGCATCGCCTACCGCCGCCGATGGCCTTCGCTCCGACCCTGAAAACCTGGTTGCTCGTACTGCCGGCTGTGGCCGTGCTGGGCGTGGCCGGTTATCGGGCCAGCGGCCATGCTGCGACGTCTTCGGTAGCGTCGGCGGATCTGGCAGGTGCGGTCGCGGCCGCTGACAGTGCGGCGCCGCTGCCGGTGATGCCGGAGGCGCTCGCGCGCCGCCTGGCACCCTTCGAGCGTGGCAACGCATTGCCGTCCGGGCTGCCCCTGGATCTCCGCGCCGATATCGAAGACGCCACCGACCTGTATGCCTATGCTCAGCGGTTGCGTGCCCAGGCGGACGAAGGCAACCACGAGGCGCGCTGGATGCTCAGCCGTGTCTATGACTACTGCGCGCAGTACGCGGTCGATCCGGGTGGCTACCGCTTGGACAACAACGTGCTGGCCGGGCTGGGCCTGACCGCCGCACCGGCGATGGTGCAGGCGCGCGAACGCGTCGCGCAGCGTTGTGGTGGTTTCGTGCCGGGCGACAAGCTGGGCACGGCCTTGGTGCTGTCCGAACGTCGCAAGGCGGCCGCACAAGGCAATCTGGCTGCTGAGGCTGCGTTGTTCGCCGAGGGCGAACCGCTGCAGGACAGCCCCGAGTACCGCCGTGACCTGGTTGAACGGGTGCGCACCTCGCGCGACCCGGAGGCCTTCATGGCGATCGCACCGGGCATGGGCGTGCGCGCCTCGGGTGACCGCGCGCTCAACGGCCTGGTGGCGGGCGAGCAGCTCAGTGAACTCGCATGGCGGCTTGCGGCCTGCGAACTCGGTCTACCGTGTGGGGCAGACAGTGTGCTGGTCAACAGTTTTTGTGCGAACGGAGGGATCTGTTCGCAGGATGGTACGCAGGATTTCCGGGATTTCGTGTATGACGCTGCGGTATCGCGGCAGGGCGCTGGGAAGATGAAGGAATGGATCAAGCGATTGGTTGGAAAGAGGAACGAGCAATGAACTACCGCCGATTCCTGCACGGGGCCAAGTTCTGGTTCTGGGTGGCCCTGTTCGTGGCCTACTCGGCCGGCGCGGTTGGCCTGTTGATGATCGATACCTATGAAGATCGCTACCGGCATCTGTCGAAGGTGGAACTGACCACGGTGAAGGCGCAGGAAGACGTGCGCCGTGCCGGTGCCAGCCAGGTGGCCGCGGTCTATCGCGCGCAGAGTGGCATGCCGTTCGCGTCGCTGCCGGCGGGCAGCACCTTCCAGGTGGTGTGGCCGGATGGTTCGACCGAGACCATGGTGATCGTCGACCCGACGTCGCCCAATGGCGTGCGTCCGCTGGCGAACTCGCAGATTCCGGCCGAAGCTGCCGACAAGCGCTGATGCGCCTGCTGTAGCGCCGAGCCCACGCTCGGCTGAGCTTTCCGGCAAGCCGAGCATGGGCTCGGCGCTGCAGCAACAGAAAAGGGCGGGGATATTCCCGCCCTTTTCATGTCCAGCACGTGGCGCCGATCAGGTCAGCGCGATCGGCTTGTTCTTGCGTTCGGCCAGGCGCTTTTCCAGGTAGTGGATGTTCTGGCCACCGGCCTGGAAGCCCTTGTCGCGCATGATCCGCTGCTGCAGGGCGACGTTGGTCTTGATGCCATCGACCACCATTTCGCTCAGTGCCACCCGCATGCGGGCAATGGCGGTTTCGCGGTCCGGGCCGTGCACGATCAGCTTGCCGATCATCGAGTCGTAGTTCGACGGCACGCGGTAGCCACTGTAGATGTGGGTGTCCACGCGCACGCCGGGGCCGCCCGGAGGATGGAAGCCGGTGATGGTGCCCGGGCTCGGCACGAAGGTTTCAGCATCTTCGGCGTTGATGCGGCACTCGATGGCATGGCCGGTCAGCACCACGTCGCTCTGCTTGATCGACAGCTTCTGGCCGGCGGCGATCTTCAGCTGCTCGGCCACCAGGTCGATGCCGGTGACCATTTCGGTGACCGGATGTTCCACCTGGATGCGGGTGTTCATTTCGATGAAGTAGAAGCGGCCGTCCTCGTACAGGAACTCGAACGTGCCGGCACCACGGTAGCCGATGCGTACGCAGGCTTCGGTGCAGACCTTGCCGATCTGCTCGCGCTGCTCGGCGGTGATGCCCGGTGCCGGCGCTTCTTCCACCACCTTCTGGTGGCGGCGCTGCATCGAGCAGTCACGCTCGCCCAGGTGGATGGCGTTGCCCTGGCCGTCGGCCAGTACCTGGATTTCCACGTGGCGCGGGTTCTCCAGGAACTTCTCCATGTAGACCTCGCCATTGCCGAACGCGGCCTTGGCCTCGCTCTTGGTGGTTTCGATCGAGGTCTTCAGCGAGGCTTCGGCGTGCACCACGCGCATGCCGCGGCCACCGCCACCACCGGCCGCCTTGATGATGACCGGGTAGCCGATCTCACGGGCGATCTTGGTGTTGGCGACGATGTCTTCGCCCAGCGGGCCGCCCGAGCCGGGCACGCACGGCACGCCGGCGGACTTCATCGCGCGGATGGCTTCGACCTTGTCACCCATCATGCGGATGGTGTCGGCCTTGGGGCCGATGAAGATGAAACCGGACTCTTCCACGCGCTCGGCGAAGTCGGCGTTCTCCGACAGGAAGCCGTAGCCCGGGTGGATGGCCTGGGCGTCGGTGACTTCCGCCGCGGCGATCAGTGCCGGGATGTTGAGGTAGCTCTGCGGCGACGGCGCCGGACCGATGCAGACCGACTCGTCGGCCATGGCCACGTGCTTGAGGTTGCGGTCGACCGTGGAATGCACGGCCACCGTGCGGATGCCGAGGGTGTGGCACGCGCGCAGGATGCGCAGCGCGATTTCCCCTCGGTTGGCGATGACGACTTTGTCGAGCATGGCGTGCCCCTCAGCCGATCACGAACAGCGGCTGGTCGAATTCGACCGGCTGGCCGTTCTCGCCGAGGATGGCGACGATGGTGCCGGACTTGTCGGCTTCGATCGGGTTGAACATCTTCATCGCTTCGATGATGGCCAGGGTCTCGCCTTCCTTGACCTGCTGGCCAACGCTGACGAACGCAGGCTTGTCCGGGGCGGACGACGCGTAGAAGGTGCCGACCATCGGCGAGCGCAGCACGTGGCCTTCCGGCAGCGCCGGGCCCGGCTTGGCGGTGCCACCGGTGGAGGCTTCGGTCGGCGACTGCATCGGCATCGCCTGCGGCGCCGGAGCGGCCGGAGCGGCGTACACCGGGGCGGCGACCGGGGCGGCATAGCCGGCCACCGGGGCGCGCGACAGGCGCACCGACTCTTCGCCTTCCTTGATTTCGATTTCAGCCAGGTTCGACTCTTCCAGCAGGTCGATCAGCTTCTTGATTTTGCGGAGATCCATGGTGGCCTCTTTGCTCTTGATGTCAGTGTGGTGGGAAGCGCATCGCGCTCGGGTCAAAGCAGTTCGTAGAACTCGCGCAGCTGCCGCGTACGGTCGCGCGTCTGGGTGATCAGGCACTGCATCTTCGCAGGGTTGCGCGAGGTGCCGTCTGCATTGAAGGCGTAGACTGCCTCGCAGTCTGCATCGCGCAGGGTTATCCAGATGCGCTGGGCCTTCACCAGCTGCTGTTCGGCCGCTGCGCAGCGACTGCAGCTGCCATCGGCGGCCTGCGCCTTCAGTTCGCCGCGCGCCTGGACGTAAACGGCGTTCAATGCGCTGTCGGCGTCATCCAGGCGATCGGAATCGCACATGTCGCGCTCGTAGCCGCCGGTCGCCTGCGCGCAATCAATGCCGGCGGCCGCGCGCTCGGCGGCGACGCTGGCGCCGCACACGCCGGCCCACAGCACGATGCAGGCAAGCACTCTTGGGAGCATCTTCACGCGCGGGCCGCCTGCACGCGCAGCAGCGCCGCGTCCATCGCGTAGCGGTAGCTGTCGGCGCCGAAACCGCAGACCACGCCCACGGCTTTGTCACTGAAGTAGCTGTGCTGGCGGAACGGTTCGCGGGTATGCGGGTTGGACAGGTGGATCTCGATGAACGGCACCGCCACCGCCGCCAGCGCATCGCGCAGGGCGACCGAGGTGTGGGTGAAGGCGGCGGGGTTGATCAGGATGAAAGCGGTTCCGTCGTCGCGTGCGGCCTGCACGCGGTCCACCAGCACGTGCTCGGCATTGGACTGCAGGCTCTCCACCGCGTGCCCGGCAGCCGAGGCCTGGGCGGCCAGCGCCTGGTCGATGTCGGCCAGCGTGGTGTGGCCGTAGACCTCCGGCTCGCGGGTGCCGAGCAGGTTGAGGTTGGGGCCGTGCAGGACCAGCAGCTTCGCCATGGGATCCGGAAGACGGGAAAGGGCGGCAGTCTGGCGGAACCGGCGGATGCTGTCCAGTTCGGCGAAGTTTGCAGCGTTTCAATCGATTGTTTGAAATTCCCCGGAGGGCTTGCGGCCGTATGGCGCGCGCTGGATCAAGGCGCGCTGAACGCCGTGCAGCTGGGGGATGCGTGCACGTAGGCCGACGATGGCGGCAGGCCGGGCGATGACCGATGCCGCAACGGGCGGTGATGCGGTAGATCCGCGCCATGCGTGGATGAAGGAAGTTCGGTGCGCAGCAGGCTACGCACCCAACGAGGGGCAGCCCAAGGTCCGCTGCACGCCACCCACCGCCCCCGCCACGCACCCGCTCACGTCTCCAGCGGCACCGTCGGCACCACGTTCGGGAACACCTCCTCCAAGGGCTCCCGTTCCCCCGGCTTCGGTGCCGGCCAGTTGTAGGCGTTCACCGGCTGCGCGCGGTTCACCCACAACGCGTAATACAGATGGTCGGCGCGGCCATCACCGGTATTGGGGTGGATCAGGATGGTCAGGCCCAGGCTGTTGAGCTGCAACCAGGGCACCAGCACCGGCAGCAGGTCGTTGGTGAAGCCGAAATAGAACGACGGGGTGACGTGCGGTCCGCGTGGTTCCAGGTTCCAGTTGCCCAGCTCCACCGGGAAGCGTTCGGCCGCCCAGCGCCGCAGCAGCGCAGCTTTCTCGAAGCTGTCCTCGTCGAAGTAGATATGCGCGTGATAGCTCTTGATGTCGGTGTAGGCACGTGGGGTCGCGGGCAGGGTGGCCTCCCCGGGACGCACGCTGGCTGGGCGCGGGGTCGGTTCGCTGGCGGTGACCTGGCCCCAGGGGCTGCTGCCCTTCACCGGCGGCGGGACGATGGCACGGAAGCCGGGGCGCCCGGGTTCGGTGGTGTTCACCGTGCTTTCGCCGCGCGGGGCTGCGGCGGCGGTCGACGCACTGGCCAGGCCGCCGGCGGCCAGACCGGCCGATGCGATCAGGCGGCGGCGTGTGGGCGAAAGCAGGTCGGCCCAGTGGGCGTCATCGTCGCCGGCGTCGATCAAGGTCAGCGGGTCCGGGTGCATGAAGGGCTCCGTGGCGGCATCGTGTGGGCAGGCAAGCACGCTCGGGCACCTGCATCCACAGCGTCCAATAAGCAGGTGGCATCACCTCATGCAGGTTTGCGCCGTCGTCGTTGAGCCCGGCTGCAGGGCGGGCTAGGGTGCAGGTCTGCCGCCCCGGAGCCCGCCATGACCTCGCCCGATGCCGATACCCAACGCAAGCGCGCGGCCTTCCGCCAGCTGCATGCAGCAGGGTGCTTCGTACTGCCCAATCCATGGGACGTGGGCAGTGCGCGCTACCTGCAGCGGCAGGGCTTCCAGGCACTGGCCACGACCAGTGCCGGCTGTGCCTGGAGCGAAGGGCGGCCGGACGGAGCGGTTTCGCTGCAGGCCACGCTGGACCATCTGCGCCTGATGGCGGCAGCGACGCCGCTGCCGTTGAACGCCGATTTCGGCGATGGTTTCGGTGATACGCCGCAGAAGGTGCAGGAGGCGGTGGCCGCAGCAATCGACACCGGCATCGCGGCGTTGTCGATCGAGGATGCCAGCGGCGTCGCCGATGCACCGCTGCGTCCGATCGATCAGGCGGTGGAGCGCCTGCGCGCTGCCCGTGCAGCCATCGACCGCGCGGGCGGCGACGTGCTGCTGGTTGGCCGTGCCGAGAACTTCTTCGTCGGCGTGCCGGATCTGCCGGACACCCTGCAACGCCTGCGCGCCTATGCCGAGGCCGGTGCAGACGTGCTGTATGCACCTGGCATCAGCACGCGCGAGCAGATCAGCGCGGTGGTCGCCGCTGCGGGGCTGAAGCCGGTGAACCTGCTGGTTGGTGGGCCAACACCGCTGAGCCTGCAGGACATCGCCGCACTCGGCGTGCGCCGGGTCAGCCTGGGCGGTGCGCTGGCGCGTGCGGCGTGGGGTGGGCTGATGCAGGCGACCCAGCCGATCGTGCAGGACGGCCGCTTCGATGGCCTGCAGCAGGCGGCTTCCGGGGCCGCGTTGAACGCGCTGTTCCGTTGAGGGAAACGCCGGCACTGGCCCAGGCCAGCAGACGGAAGTAGATCCACGCCATGCGTGGATGGATGCGCCTGCGATTACAGCGCTTCCATTCCACCCTTGGGCAGCGTCACCCCAGGCTCCAACGCCGGCAGCAGTTGCCGCAGCAGCGCGGGATTGTCCAGCAACGCAGCACCGTCAATGAAACTCCATTGGGCTGTGCCGACGCGGCGCACGGCGAGCATGAACGAGGTGCTGCGCATCGGCGCCTCGCGCACGCGCAGCAGCGACTGGCGTGGCACGAAGCAGACTTCCTCATCACCGGCTGCATAGGTGCGGCCCGGCACGCCGGCCTCGTCGCTGATGATGGTGACCCCGGCCTTGCGCAGCTCTTTCAGGGTGTCGCGAGTCATACGCGCATAGGCCTCATCGCCCCCGGCCAGGCGCTTCAGGCTGGGATGGGTTCGGGCGATGATCAACTCGGCATCGCCGCGGGCGAATGCGCCCATCATCGCCTGCACGTCCTGGCGCAATGCGGCTGAGTCTTCCGGACTGAGCTCACCGGCCAGCGCTGGCGCAACGGCCATTGCCATCGGCAGGGCCAGCAGAAGGGCGAGCAGGTATCGGTGCATCGTCGGGTATCTCAGCGGGAACCGCCGCACTATACGGCGGATGCGGAAACAGCGTCCCACGCATGGCGCTGGTGTCCCGGGCGCCATTACCTACTATTGGTAGATAGTAAATTCCGGACATCCCCCATGCACACCCTCATCGTTACCGCCCATCCTGAATCCGCCGCGTTGACCCATGCCATCGCCAGGCGCATCGGCGAAGCCATCACCGCAACGGATGCCGCCAATACCGTGACCCATGCCGATCTGATGGCCGAAGGCTTCGATCCGCGCTTCAACACGCACGACCAGGCGCTGTTCCGTGGCACCGGCGCACCTCCAGCCGACGTCGCCGCCGAGCAGGCGCGGCTGGATGCTGCCGATACGCTGGTACTGGTCTACCCGCTGTACTGGTGGTCGTTTCCCGCGCTGCTGAAGGGCTGGATCGATCGCGTGTTCACCCAGGGCTGGGCCTACCAGGACGGTGCAGACGGCAAGGTGCAGAAGAAGCTGCAGCGGTTGCGCGTGCACCTGGTCGGCATCGGTGGAGCGGGCGCGGACATGATCGAACGGCGCGGTTACGGCGCCGCGATGAAGACGCAGATCGACATGGGCATCTTCGACTACTGCGGCGCGCGCGTGCTGACGTCAGACCTGCTGCTGGATGCCGATACCGGTGCGGCCGAAACGCATCTGCAGACCGCGCTGGCGATCGGCCGTAAAATCGGAACTCCGATGCACTGATCGCCGTGTTCCGCCGATGCCTGCCAACGCCGCTCCCACGCGCCGCCGATTGACCCGCGAGCAACGCGCCCGCCAGTTGCTGGACGTGGCCTGGGCGCTGGTTGGCGAAGAAGGCACCGACGCGTTGACCCTGGGTCGGCTGGCCGAGGCCGCGGGCGTGACCAAGCCGGTGGCCTACGATCACTTCGTGACCCGCAACGGCCTGCTGGCCGCGCTCTACGATGACTACGACGGTCGCCAGACGGTGGTCTTCAACGAGCGCATCGGCCGCGCACGGGCGCAGTTGGCCGATCGTGCGGCGGCCATCGCCTCCGGCTACATCGACTGCATCCTCAGCCAGGGCAGTGAAGTGCAGGGCATCCTCGCCGCGCTGGTGGGCGCTCCGGAACTGCACGAGGTACGGCGGCGTTACCAGCAGGATTTCATCGACAACTGCGACGCCTGGCTGGGCCCGTTTGCTGCCGACGGCACGGTATCGCTGGCGGGACGCTGGGCGATTCTCGGTGCGGCCGAAGCCCTGTCCGAAGCCGTGGCAGCAGGCGCGCTGGACAAGGCCGCAGCCGAAGCCGAGCTGCAGCGGCTGATCGTGGCAACGGTCAAGCGACGCTGAGCCGCTCAGGCGTCGGCGGTGCTGTCGGCCAGCGCCGCGAACCCGGCGGCCAGCCGCTCGCGCACAAGGGCATCGCGTGCGTCGCGGCTTTCAGAACCCAGCACCACGGTGATCAGGCGTACCGGCTGATCCCGCCCGGGCACTGCCCGGCAGGCGGTGGCGGCCAGGCAGAAGCCTGCGGCCTGGGTGTAGCCGGTCTTCAAGCCATCCACGCCGTCATCGCCAAGCAGGGCGTTCTGGTTGCTGCGGCTGAAGCTGCCGTGCGCGAACACGCGCTGCGCGGTGATCGCCAGGATCTGCGGATGATCGTTCAACAGGCAGGCGGCCAGCACCGCCATGTCGCGCGCGCTGGACGCATGGTGCGGGGTGGTGATGCCGGACACGCTGGCGAACCAGCTGCTGCGCAGGCCGAGCTGGCGCGCGTGCCGGTTCATGCGCTCCAGGAACGCAGGCTGTGATCCGTCCAGATGGCGCGCGATGGCCAGCGCCGCGTCATTGCCGGAGACGATCATCAGTCCTTCCAGCAGGCGCGCGAGGGTGACTGTTTCACCGGGCACCAGGCCCATGCGTGTTTCATCATCGGCCACCGCGTGCACATCCCCGGTGGCGATGGTGACCGCTTCGTCCCACGCGCCTCCGTTCTCTTCGACGCATTCGTACGCCGCATAGGCGGTCATCAGCTTGGTCAGCGAGGCCGGTTGCCTGGCGATGTCCGCGTTGTGCTGGTGCATCACCGCGAACGTTGCCGCATCGAGGGTGATGGAGGACAGCGGTGCACGCGCAGGAGCAGGAGACGGCATGGAAGGGCCGATGGAGGAGGGCCTGCAGGATAGCCCGCGGCGGCTGCATGAAGCTGCAATATTGCAACGATATAACGTATCGACATTGTGGGCCGCCGATGGCCCGACGGGACACCCGATGACTGCACGCATTCCACGCCGCTGGCTTCATTCTTCGTTGCTGCTCGCGCTGGCCGCACTTGGCGGCTGCCAGCCCAATCTGCGCGCCGAGGCTGTTGCTTCCGGCCCAGCGCGCCCGCACAACGTGATCGTGATGATCAACGACGGTGCCGGTTGGGGCACCTGGGACGCCGCCGCCTACTGGCAATACGGCAGCCGCGAACGGGCGCCGTATGCGGATTTTCCGCAGCGCCTGGCGGTAACCACCTTCCCGTTGAATGCCAGCAGCCAGCCGACCCGCGACAACGCGCAGACCCTGGGCTACGACGCGGGCAAGGCCTGGGATGACACGCCGGTTCCTGCGCAGGACCTGCCGTTTGCGGGCTACCAGTACCTGGCTGCGGTGGCTACCGACAGTGCGGCGGCGGGCACCGCGTTGTCCTCGGGCATCAAGACCTACAACAACGCCATCAACTTCAACAACGATGGCAATCCGGTCGAGTTCAATACGCTGCGCGCCAAGCGGCTGGGCATGGCCACCGGCGTGGTGACTTCGGTACCGTTCGCGCATGCCACGCCGGCCGCGTTCGCGGCGCAGAACGAATCGCGCAACAACTATCACGCCATCGCCCATCAGATGCTGGCGCAGGGGCATATGGATCTGGTGATGGGCACCGGAGGCCCGGGCTACAGCGTTGATGGTCGCGCCTGTGACGAGAGTGCCGGCGCGGCCAAGGCCGAGGGCTGCGCGAACCCGTGGGAATGGGTGTCGCAGCAGGATTGGCAGCAGCTGGAAGCGGGCAGCACCATCGGCGGCAATCCGTCGGGGCCGTGGCGCCTGATCCGCAGCAAGGAAGCGTTCGCCGCGCTGGCGCAGGGACGGTTGCCGGCAGACCGGCCGCTGATCGGCGTGCCGCGCGTGGCCAACACGCTGCAGCAGGCGCGCCAGCTGCAGGTGCTGGGCAAGGATGCGGCCACACCTTCCGGTGTGAGGAAGATCGACAGCGTGCCGGATCTTGCGACCATGACCCGTGGTGCGCTGCAATTCCTGCAGCAGCGTTCGTCCAAGGGGCTGTTCCTGATGGTGGAAGGTGGCGCCACCGACTGGGCCGCCCATACCAGTGCCTGCGGCACTGAATGGCACTACGGCCAGTGCAGCGACCAGCCGCAGTACGGCCGGCTGATCGAGGAAACCGTGGAGTTCAACGACGCGGTGACAGCAGTGATCGAGTGGATCGAACGCAACGGTGGCTGGGAGCGCAACCTGCTGATCGTCACCACCGACCACGACAACAGCATGCCGATGGGCCCGGATGCACAGAACGTCGCCTTCGAGCCGGTGCGCAACAACGGCCGTGGGCGCATGCCGGGGATGAGCTTCCGTCCCACCGGCAACCATTCCAATGCGCTGGTGCCGTTGTGGGCCAAGGGCGCGGGCGCGGAGCTGCTGGGCCAGCGCGTGCGGGGCGTTGATGCCGGCTACCGTCAGCACGTGCGCTGGAACGACGGCAGTTACATCGACAACACCGATGTGGCTGCGGCGGTGCAGGAAGCGCTGCAGCGTCCACGGTAACGCCCGGTTGCACGCGGGCTGTTGTCGAGGCAGCCTGCGTACATGCAGTCGGATATCCGCATCGACGGTCGTGTCTTCGCCTACGTCTTCCCCTGTGCGTGGGAAGACTACGCGAAGATTGGTTTCTCACGTGATCCGCTTGGGCGCATCAGCGCATTGCATCGGCGTTGGTTCGAGTTCTTCGATCTCGACGCCGGTGCGCTGGTGGAAGCGGAAAGCGAGCGCGATGCGCGGGATCTGGAGCTGCAGCTGCGTTCGCCGTTCAAAGCGCACCGCGCGCCGGCGCCGATGACGGTCCAGGACAAGGCTGGAGGCCGCACCGAATGGGTGCGTGGTGCCAACCACGCTTTGTCGCTCGCGGTTGCCGGCCTGGGCGAACAGGGCTATCGCTGTTATCCACTGAAGGGGTGGCTGCGAGCCGCCCTTCGCCTGCGCATGGACCGGTTGCACGACTGGGCTGCGGTGCAGCTTCCCGAAGAGGAAGGCCTGCGGATCCCCGGTGGCCCCGGCGAGGGCGCGCTGCGTGACACCCTCGACGGTTGTCGGGCATTGGACATCGATCCGATCCCGTGGCTGCCTGAACACATCCAACGCTGGTATGCAGGTTGAGGAGCGTTCAACGGGCTCGCGGCGGCTGAACCGGCGCGGCCGGTTGCCGCGCGCACTGCGGGGCAGGTGTGGACGGGCTGGCCAGCTGGCATGCCAGCTCGGCACTGGCCACGTGGCCGTGCAGGAACAACAAGCCGCTGAAGATGTTCATGAGCGTGCCTCCACTTGAGTGGATTGCACGATACGGGCAGCATGGACGGGCAAAAAGCGACATTTCCGCAAGCATGCCTTGAGAGAAATTCAAGCCTGATGTCCCGCCCTCCGCTCCATGCCCTGCAGGGCTTCGTGGCTGCTGCCCGGCTCGGCAACCTGTCGCGCGCGGCGGCGTCGATGAACCTGACCGTCAGTGCGCTCAGCCATCAGATGCGGCAACTGGAAGAACGGCTCGGGCAGCCGCTGCTGATCCGCCAGCCGCGTGGTGTCACCCTCACCCTTGAGGGGCAGCGCCTGCTCGACCAGGTCGGACCGCATCTGGATGCGATCAACGAAGCCTTCCAGCCCTATGCCGCACGTGCCGAGCACGTGTTGACGATCAGCGCGGTGCCGTCGATGGCGTCGGCCTGGCTGGTGCCGCGCCTGGGTCACTTCGTGGCCGAGCATCCACAGATCGAGATCAACCTGCAGTCGAGTGAACGCCTGATCGATTTCGAGCGGCAGCGCCAGTTCGACGCCGCGCTGCGTCTGGGCAGCGGGCAATGGCCGGGCCTGGTGGTGGAACCGCTGTTCGACGAGTGGCTGGTGCCGATGGCGAGCCCGGCGCTGATCGAACGCATAGGCGGCATTGACCGTGTGCCGTTGACCCGGTGGCCGCTGCTCGGTGATCCGGACGGCGCGTGGGGCGCCTGGTTCGCGTTGAGCGGGCAGAGCCCGCCGTCGCGTTTCGTGGCGGTGCTGGATGATTCGGAGGCGCACCATCGCGCCGCTCTGGATGGCGTGGGCGTAGCGCTCGGGCGGGTGACGCGGGCGCGGCTGCTGCTGGATTCGGGCCAGCTGGTTGCACTGTCCAGCCAGCGCCTGAAAACCGACTGGCCGCATTGGCTGGTGTACCCGCAGCGCTCGGCCAGCCATCGCGGCTTCCTCGCGTTCCGCGACTGGCTGCATGCGCAGGCCGCCGAGCATGTGCGGCACATGGCAGACGCACATCTATAGCGCCGAGCCATGCTCGACCATTGCATCTGGATCTGTAGCGTCGAGCCATGCTCGACTGCTGGTGCTCTGCAGTCACCGAACCAGCGTGACCGCCTGCCCGGCACGCGCGAACGCTGCCTCAAGCAACGGGCCGGCCTTGATCGCCTCCACTTCCTCGAACAACGCCCGCAATGCATCGGCCGGGCGTGAGGCCGGCGCCGCCACTGCCTGCTGGATCGCGGTGAAGCGGTCGGCCAGCACACGGTGGCCGGGATGCGCCTGCGCCCATGCTTCCAGCGGCTGGCGTACACCGGCGGCGGCATCCAGGCGCTGCTGATCGAACAGGGTGATGGCCGCCGCCGAGGTCTCCGCCCGCTCGATCGTGGCATGGCGCAGTTCGCGACTGAGGAACAGGTCATAGGCCGCGCCACGCCCCACCGCGATGCACAGCCCCTCGCGATCCAGGTCGGCCACCTGCTGCGCCGGGCTGTCCTCGCGCACCAGATAGGTGCCTTCGATCTCCACATACGGAGCACTGAAGGCAATGCGGTCGGCACGTGCCGGATCGATGGCCAGGAAGGCCAGATCCCAGCCGTCTTCGCCTGCTGCCTCGACCACCGAGGCTGCGGCATCGTGGCAGGTGAAGCGTGCCTGCACCCCCATCCGTTGCGCCAACGCGGTAGCCAGTTCCAGCGAGGGGCCGCGCGGTGAGCGCGCATCGCCCTGTGCCAGCACCGGGTTGCCCAGGTTGATCGCCACGCGCAGGAAACCGTGCGGTGCCAGCGTACTTCGGTGGTCGGCCAGGGACATGCGGGACTCCACGGGGCAGGGGAGACCCAGCATGCCAATAACGGTGTCCGCGTGGCGTGGAATCAGCCGCGCGCGGCGAAGGTGCCGTGGAAGCCCAATGGCACCGCATACGGCAGCCAGGCCTGTGCCAGCGGACCGTCGTCCAGGTGGCGGGCATCGAGCACCGCCAGGCCGCTGCGCTTGTTCACCGGGTCAAGCAGGGTGCCGATCAGCCAGCCATCATCGGCGTTGCGGCTGCCCGGGCGCGGTACGAACACATGCTCTTCGGCCATGATGTCCGGGCCATAGTTCCACAGCTGGCGGCGCCCGTGCTCGATGTCGAACGCGGCCACGGCGTTGAAGTACGGCGCATTGGCCGTGCCGTCGATGGTCGGCGCATACAGCCGTGCGCCACGTGTGTTCGCCGAGCGCGGGTCGAACAACGGGAACTCCACTGCGCTGATGCCCAACATCTGCCAGCGGGCCTGTCCACGACGCAGGTCCAGATGCAGCTCGACCAAGCTGGCGCCACTGTTGGCAGCGTGTGCGCCATCACCGGCCATCGCTTCCTTCATCGGCGAGCGCGCCTCATTGATGTCGTCGTGGCGCACTGCACGCAGCACGATGCCGCCATCGCGGGTGAACGCGTCGCCGAAGTGGTAGATCGCCGCGAACGGGGCCTCGAACCATTGCGCCTTGTCCGGCGCATCCTTGGCGACCACCGCGATGCGTACAGGACGCTGAGGCGCGAACTGCATGCGCTCGAAGAAGCTGCCGCCTGCGCCGGTGAAATCGAACGGCATCATCACGAACACCAGGTGCTGGTCGGTCATCGCGAAGGCATGCAGGTAGCCATGCTCGGGTGTTTCGATCACATTGGCGCTGCGCAGCTGGCCGTTCGCACCGATGTGCCAGACCAGCAGGCCATGGCCCCCCATCAGGCTGATCGAGCCGAAGTTCCAGAGGCTGCCGTCGCGGTCGCGCAGCGGGTGCGCCGAGAACGGCAGTGCAGCGAGGTCCGGACGCCAGGTCACCGGACCCAGTGTCTGCAGCGAATCGGGATCCACTTCGAACGCCGAGCCGGACTCGCACAGCGCGAACAGGCGGCCATTGATCATGGTTACCGAGGTGTTTGCCACGTTGGCATCGTCGTTGTTTCGAACTGCCAGCGCACCGGGAACGCTGGTGCCGGCAGCCGGATACTGGAAGCGGCCGGCCTTCTGTTCACGGGTGAATTTCGGCGTGGCGACCATGCGCCCGTGATGGGTCAGGCTGCCGTCACCATTGAAGCGCCAGCCATGCACCATGCCGTCGCCGTCGAACCAGTGGTCGTAGCGGAAGCCATCGCGCTCGGTCCAGGCCGGGCCGTTGCGGTAGAGCGTACCGGCCAGGCCTGACGGCAGCTTTCCCTGCAACTGCACGGTGGCCGGGCCGAGGCTTTCGCTGCCGACGCTGCGCCAGCCGAGCAGCCACGGGTGTTCCTGCATGCCCTGCGCGAACCGCGCCGGGTCGCCGGCGAAGGCAGGAGCGCTGCGCAGCGCGGTGGCGCCCAGGGCCAGACAGGCACTGCTGCTGAGCAGGGTACGAAGGAAGCGGCGACGGTCCATGGTGGCCTCGGGTATGGATGCGGAATCAGCGCAGGGTGATGTCGATGGCGGTGCCGGCGGCCGGCACGTCGACGCTCGCCTCGTCGAAGGTCGGCTTGCGCATCACCTGCGGGTTGTTGCTGAAGCCGTAGCCTTCCACCGGCATCCCGACCAGGTTGGTGTCGAGCTTGCCGTTGTCGTTCTCGTCGTGGGTGAGCAGCACGGCATAGCTGCCGGCCGGCACGCCCTTGAACGTGAAGTGGGCGCTGTCGCCGCTGGGCGCCGCCTGCTGGGCCTGCACGGGCCTGGCCTTGCCGTCCCAGGCGGCGGCGCTGTCGACCAGCGCAACGCGCAGGGTGCCGGTCTGCACGCGAACGTCGTGCACGGTCACGGCCAGGTCGGCGGCGTGGACACTGCCGGCCAGGGCCAGGGCAGTCAGGGCGGTGCTGAGCAGGGCGGTGCGGATCATGGCAGTGGCTCCGGAAGTGTGTGTGGCGGTGTGGCGCCAGTCTGCGTGGGGTGCTGCACCGGGTTCAGGGCCAGTGGTCATCGATTCGACGTGCCAGAAGTCACTTTCTGCGCCGGACCCATTGCCGCCGGCGTGCGCGGCCGTCAGCATCTGGCCATGCCCAGCCTGTTCCGCCATCTGTTGCGTCCGCTCAGCCTTGCCGGCCTGATCACCGTGCTGGTGGTCGGCCTGTCGTTCGCAGTGCAGCGCAGTGGCGCCGGGCTGAGCCTGCTGTTGCTTGCTGTGTTCCTGCTGCTGTTCGTGGTGCACGGCTGGGCGTCGATGCCATCCCGCGTGCGCGCCGCTGCTGCGGTGTTGCAGGCGCTGCTGGCGGTTGTGCTGGTTGCGCTGCAGCCGCGTACCGGTACCGCCCCGGTGCTGCTGGTGGTGCTGGTTGCACAGCTGGCCGAACACTGGCCGCCGCGCTTCGTGCTGGGCGTTGCGCTGCTGGCCAACCTGGCGGTGTATGCCGTGCTGCGCCACAGCGGCTTCAGCCAGCCGCTGCTGGTGGTGCTGCTGTATGGCGGTTTCCAGGCCTTCGCCGCGCTGACCGCGCACTATGCGCGCAGCACGGCGCTGGCCCGCGATGATCTTGCACGGGTCAATGCCGACCTGCTGGCCACCCGCGCGCTGCTGGCCGACAGCGCACGCGATGCCGAGCGCCTTCGCCTTGCGCGCGAGCTGCACGATGTGGCCGGGCACAAGCTCACCGCGATGCGGCTCAACCTGCGCGCCCTGGCCGCTGACCCTGCGCTGGCCGGCCGCGAAGGGCTGGTGCTGGCCGAACAGTTGTCCGGCGAGTTGCTGGCCGACATCCGCCAGGTGGTGCAGTCGATGCGCGATGATCGCGGCCTCGATCTGGCCACCGCGCTGCATGCGCTGGCCGCACCCTTCCCACGACCGAAGCTGCAGCTGCAGATCGGCGACGGGGTGCGCGTGGCTGACCCGTTGATGGCCGAGACCGTGCTGCGGCTGGTACAGGAAGCCCTGACCAACGCCGCCCGGCACGGCAATGCAGACACCGTGTGGCTGACGATCAGTGAAGAGGATTCCCAGTTGCGTATCGATATCCGCGATGATGGCCAGCGCGCCGAACGCATCCGCGAGGGCAATGGCATCGCCGGCATGCGCGAGCGTCTGGCGGCCGTACAGGGGCGGCTGGAGTTGGCCCGAACGGCGCAGGGCGGCATGCATCTGACCGCGCGGTTGCCGGCATGAGTACCGCCATGATCAGGGTGGCGCTGGCCGATGACCAGGCGCTGGTCCGCGCCGGCCTGCGTGCGCTGCTGCAGGGCCTGGGGGTGGACGTGGTGCTGGAGGCCGAGGATGGCCAGGCCCTGCTGGATGCGCTGGATACGCAGCGCGTGGACGTGGTGCTCAGTGACATCCGCATGCCCGGGCTGGATGGGATCGAGGCACTGCGCCAGCTGCGGGCGCGCGGCGATGCCACGCCGTGGCTGCTGCTGACCACCTTCGATGAAAGTGATCTGCTGCTGCGCGCCAGCGAGGCCGGCGCACAGGGCTTCCTGCTCAAGGATGCCGCGCCGGCCGACCTGCGCGAGGCCATCGAACGCGTCGCCGCTGGCGAAACCCTGCTGCTGCCGGTCAGCACCGAGCCGGTACGCGCCCGCTACCGCTTCCACGATGAAGCACCGCCCACCGATACCTTCGGCGAACGTGAAGTGGCAATCCTGCGCCTGCTGGCCGGGGGCTACAGCAACAAGGAGATCGCGCGCAGCCTGTTCCTGGCCGAGGGCACGGTGAAGAACTACGTGTCCGCCATCCTCGACAAGCTCGGCACCCGCGACCGTACCCGCGCGGTCCTGAAGGCGATTACCCTGCGCATCATCTGAGTGGAGGTGGCAAGGAGTGTCTGTGAACCCGATCCTGCATGTGGAAATCCCGGCCAGTGACCTGGACCGGGCCATCACGTTCTACCAGCGATGGCTGCAGGTTGCGGTGGACGAACCCATCGTGCTGCACGACTGCCGGATGGCCTATCTGCCGTTTTCCGATGAGGCCGCCGGTGCCAGCATTGCGCTGGTGCACGGCGCGGACTATCTGCCTTCCGAGCAGGGCGCGCGCATCTACATCGGCGTCGATGACCTGGATGCCAGCCTCGACCGTGCGCTGCAGGCCGGAGCCGAGCTGCGCTTCGGACCGGCCGATGCCGGCGATTGGCGCGTGGCCGAGATCCGCGACAGCGAAGGCAACCGCATTGCGTTGCAGGCGCGCACAGCGCCGTAACGTCGACTCTACAGCGTCGCGGCGCGCGAGCGCTGCAGCCAGTCGTTGATCGCTGGATCCAGCCGCGGGTCGTCCGGCAGCTGGATGCCGAAGCGCTGCTCCAGCACGTCGCGCACATCACCCACATCATGCAGCGGGCGCTTGTCCGGTGCCTGTCCGGGGCGGTACTCGGTGTAGTTGCCGCTGCCGATGGTGCAGCGCCAGTCCGGCCCGGTCAGCGACGCGCGCAGCTGGCCGGGGAAACTGGAATCGGGATGGGTACAGACGTACCAGTTGCCCACCACGTTGTCGATCGGCGCCGGCGCCTGCAGATCGAAGCGGTACATCGCCCGCCAGCCCTCGCTGGATTCGGCCGACAGCATGAAATCTCCGCCGTCTTCCAACCGCTGCAACAGGTAGCGTTCGTGCGGGGTGGCCTGCGGCTGCGGGTCATGCAGGCGCAGCGGTACGGTCGGGGTCAGGCTGCCAAAACCGGCATCCACCAGCCAGTCATCGCCGTCCACGTGCACGCGCAGCAGCAGATGGGTACGCGCGGTCAGTTCGCCGTCCTGGGCGGCCAGCAGTACGCGCGCGCTCAATGGCTGGGCATCGAAGCCCAAGGCCTGCAGCAGCGCCAGCAACCCACCATTGAGTTCGAAGCAGTAGCCACCGCGGCGCTCGTCAATCAGCTTGCGCTGCACGCTGTCCAGGTCGATCGGCACCGCATCGCGCAGCAGGCAGCTGAGGGTTTCGAAGGGCAGCAGTGCGTTGTGGCGCTGCTGCAGCAGGGTCAGGCCGGCCAGGGTCCGTGGTGGCGGCGCATCCAGCTGCAGGCGCTGCAGGTAGCGGGGGACATCAAGCGTCGTCATGGGGGCACCGGGCGGGGAAGGGAGGTCCACTTTGCTCCCCCAACCGGGGTTGAGGTCAAGCACGGCGGCCGTGTCATGCCCCCGTCGCCTGCACCCGGTACAAAGACCGCGTCCGCCAGCGACGGCGGGACGCAGACGAAGAAAGGTCTAAAGTTGCTCTGAATCCGGCCGATACAGGTGCGTCCTTCCGCCTGGAGTCTGTCATGTCGGCCGTTGTCCCCCACCTCCGGTCCCTGCGCACGCGTCTTGCCACGTTGCGCTCGGCGTCCCCCGGCCTGCTGCTGTGGCTGCAGCCGCATCGGCTCAGCGTGGCCAACAAGCTCAAGGCGACCCTGTGGGTCTGTGGTCTGGGCCTGGTGGCGATCGCCGCTGTCTACGCCTGGACTGGCCATGCCAACGCCCTGGCCGCGCGCGGCCAGGCCAGCTACCAGCGCGGCAGCGATCTGGCTGCCAGCCTGTCCACGCGGGTGGCCGAAGCGCGCCGCCTGCAGACCCAGTATGCACGCAGTTTCGATGATGCTGACCGCAGCCAGTTGCTGGCAACACAGAAGGCCCTGCAGGCTGACCTGCAGGCGCTTCGCGCGATGCCGATGGACGCCGGCCGGCGCAAGGCGCTGCAGGTGCTGACCGAATCGGCCGACGCGTTCTCGCAGGGTGTCGCCGCCCTGTTTGAACGTGTCGATGAAATGGGCCGCGGTGATGCCGGTCTTGCCGCACAGCTGCAGCAGGCCGCCGACACCCTGCAGGTGCAGGTGGATGCGCTGCAGCGGCCGTCGCTGGCGCTGTCCCTGCAGAAGATGCGTAGGCAGGAGGCACTGCTGCTGCTCGACGGTGATTCCACTCACGCCGACCGCGCCAGCGAGGAAAAGCTGCCGTTCGACCTCGCGCTGGCGGGCCTGCCTGCGGATGCGCAGGACGCCCTGCGCAGCGGGATGGAGGGCTATCAGGGCGCACTGCTGGGGTATACCGCTGCCCGCGTCGGCCTGGATGTGGAAGCGCAGTCGCTGCTGGATACCGCCGCGGGCGTAGCGCCGGCGCTTGCCGCTTTCCAGCAGGCACAGGTGGCAGCGCTGGCCAGGGCTCAGGCGCGCCAGCAGGCCGGTGCGCGGACGATGAGCGTGCTGTTCGCACTCACCCTGCTGCTGGTGGCCGGCGTGCTGATCACCAGCCTGGTGCTGGTGCTGCGTGCGGTGCGCCAGCCGATCCAGGACACCCTGCGTTTCGCCAGCGATATCGCCGACGACCGCCTCGACACCACCCTGCGCGTCTACAACGCCAACGATGAGATCGGCCAGCTTGCCCAGCGCCTGGTCGACATGCAGCAGCGCCTGCGCGCGCGCATCGAGACCGAACGTGCTGTGGCGCGCGGCAACACCCGGGTGCGCCAGGCGCTGGACAGTGCGCAGACCGGGCTGATGGTGGTCGATGCCGAAGGCCTGGTGGCGTACGCCAATCCGGCGCTGCTGGAGCAGCTTGAACTCCAGGTTGAAGATCTGGTGGGGAGCGATGCGGTACGCCTGCATCCGGCGCTGGCCAGCCTGGCTGGCGTGCGACAACGCGAAGAACGCGAGATCGGCCATTGCGGTGTCCGCTATCAGCTGATCGCCAATCCCATTGTCGACGAGGGGCATTTCCTCGGCGTGGCAGTGGAGTGGCGCAGCCGCGCGCTGGAAACGCTGCTGGAAACCGAAGTGGCAGCACTGGTCGACGCCGCCGCACATGGCGACCTGCACGGCCGCATCGCGCTGGAGGGAAAACAGGGCTTCGTGCGCACGTTGTCGACCAGCATCAACCGCCTGCTGGCGACCTTCGAGACCAACCTCGGCGATCTGCAGGCGCTTCTGGCGGCGCTGGCCCGTGGTGACCTCAGCGTGCGCATGGAAGGTGAGCTGCAGGGCGTGTTCGCACGCATGCGCGACGATGCCAACGCCACGGTCGCGCAACTGGGCCGCATCGTCACCCGCATCCAGCAGGCGACGTCCAGCCTCGACACCGGCGTTGGTGAGATCGTTGCCGGGCACCATGATCTGTCGCAGCGTACCGAACAGCAGGCGGCCAACCTGGAAGAGACGGCAGCGTCGATGCACGAGTTGACCGACACCGTTGGCCGCAATGCCGATGCCGCGGGCCGCGCCGATGCCTTGGTGCAGGGGGCGGCGGCGGTGGCCCAGCGCGGTGGCGAGGCCGTCGGCCAGGTGGTCGCGACCATGCATGGCATCAGCGAGGCCTCGCGGCGGATCGGCGACATCACCCAGCTGATCGATGGCATCGCTTTCCAGACCAACATCCTCGCGCTGAATGCCGCGGTGGAAGCCGCGCGCGCAGGTGAGCAGGGCCGCAGCTTCGCCGTGGTGGCTGCGGAAGTGCGCCTGCTGGCCCAGCGCAGTGCCGAAGCGGCCAAGCAGATCAAAGGACTGATCGAGGATTCGGTGGCGCGTGTTGGCCAGGGCAACCAGCAGGCCGAGCAGGCGGGCATCACGATGGGCGAGATCGTTGGCAGCGTGCAGCAGCTGGCCGAGCTGCTGGCCGGTATCCGCAGTGCATCGCAGGACCAGCATGCCGGCATCGCGCAGGTGAAGCAGACCATCGTGCAGATGGAAGCCAGTACACAGCGCAACGCCAGTCTGGTGGAAGAGGCGGGGGCCTCGACCGCGCAGATGCAGGCGCAGGTGCATGCCCTGGCAGAAGCCGTGGGCGCGTTCCGTCTGCAGTCGATGCCACAGGCGCGCGCTGCGGCCTGATCCCGCTCCGGTAGTGTCGGCCGCTGGCCGGCACCGTCGATGATCCTGCCGGCCAGCGGCCGGCACTACCCTTGTGGCTCAGTACACGTCGCGCCGGTAGCGCCCGGTCTCCAGTAGCGTTTCCACAACCTCATCGCCCAGCGCAGCGCGCAGCACCTGGTCCACGCCTTCGGCCATGCCCTGCAGCGAGCCGCAGACATGAATCACCGCGCCACGCTGCATCCATTCGCGCAGCGCATCGGTGGCGGCATGCAGGCAATCCTGCACGTAACCACCTTCGCCATCGCGCGAGAACGCCAGGTCCACCCGCGCGAGATGGCCATCGGCCTGCCACGCTTGGATCTCGTCGGCGAACAGGAAGTCGTGCGCGCGCTGGCGCTCACCGAACAGCAGCCAGTGCCCGTGCTCGCCTGTGTGGGCAGCTTCGCGCAACAAGCTGCGCAGACCCGCGATGCCGGTGCCGTTGCCGATCAGCACCATCGGCACACCGCCAATGCGATGGAAACCGGGGTTGCGATGCACACGGGCCACGATGCTGGCACCGACCGGGGCATGCAGCGCCAGCCAGCCCGAGCCCAGCCCGGCTCGACCCGACAGGTCATGCACCAGGCGCACCACCAGTTCCACCACTTCATCACTCGTGGAGGAGGCGATGGAGTATTCGCGTCCGGGCAGCGTTGGCAATCCGGACAGCCACAGGCAGGCATCCTGCACCGCCAGCGCGGCGTCGGCCTCGGGCAGCTCGCGTTCACTGGCCAGCGCCAGCAGGGTGCGTGGGTGGCCGTCCACCAGCAGCGGCTGCAGCGGATCCAACCCATGTGCCTTCAACACGGCGCTGGCGTGCCGTGCGTTGTGCCGGGGCGCGATATGCAGGATGTCGCCCGCCTGCCACTGCACGTCGGCCGGTGGCGCAAGACGGATGCGCCAGATTGCACCACCGATGCTGCCCGGATTGAGCGGGTCGCGGCCGAGCAGCCGCCACTCATGCATCTGCGTGGCCGCCGGCAGCACGCTGTCATCGGTGACGATGCCGGTCAGCGCGCCCAGCTGCAGCTGCCATTGGCGCAAGGCCGCTACCGAGGCGGCATCGACTTCGACGCGGTCGAACAACGGGCGCGCGCCGTTGCCGAGCAGCCAGCCATCAACCTGGCGACCGAAGCCGCAGTAGTGCGGGTACTGTCGGTCACCCAGCGCCAGCAGTCCAAACTGCAGGCCTGACAGGTCGAGTGTCTGTGCCATCAGCCGTCGTGCAGCGCCTCGCGCCGCATCCGGTGGCTCGCCGTCGCCGAAGGTGCTCAGTACCCACAGCACCTGCGCGGTGCGTGCCAGCTGCGCGGCATCGACGCGGGCCAGTGGCAGCACCTGCACCGCATGACCGGACGCCTGCAGCTGCGCGGCGGCGCGCCATGCCAGTTGTTCTCCCAGTCCACTCTGGCTGGCATGCACCACCAGCCACGGCGTACCACCGCCATCGGCAGGCGTTGCTGGCAGCGACTGGCGCAGGTCACGCGCGGCGCGCTGGCTGCGGCGGCGGTCCAGGTAGAGCATCCAGCCGGTGATGAAGAACAGGCTCATGCCCAGGCTGCTGAGCATCACCACCACGCGCCCGGGCACGCCGAAGTAGCTGCCCGAGTGCAGCGCGAACACGCTGGTGGCCAGCTGCGCGCCGGCGCCCTGGCGCGCATAGGGGCGGGCATCGAGCGTGGCCCCCGTGCCTGGGTCCAGCTGCAGCAGATCATGCGCGCGGTCATGCTGGCCGCCGCGCTGCGACGGATCACCGGCCATCACCCGCACGTTCAGTGCCTGCCCCGGCTTCTCCGGCAGGCGCAGGTCGATGTAGCCGGTGCGCACGCCGGGCAGTGCGTACAGCGTGGCTTCGATGCGTTCCAGGTTCAGGGCGGCGTCGGTGGCGACCTTGTGCCTGGCGGCCGGTGCGACGCCCAGCAGGGTGTTGGCGGCACTGCGATACCAGTCGAACGACCACCACAGGCCGGTCAGCGCACTCATCAGGTAGATCAACAGCACCCAGGTGCCGACCACCGAGTGCAGGCTCCACAGGAAGCCACGGCCGCGGCGTTTCCATTCCACCGCCAGCCAGCTGCGCCAGTGCCACCAGCGCCGCGGCCAGCGCAGGTAGAGCCCGGACAGGGTGAAGAACAGCAGCGCGATGGCACAACTGCCGGTGATCCATTTGCCGCGCTCGCCGGCGGCGAGGTGGCGATGCAGATCCTCGACGAAATCGAACAACGCCTGCCCGCGCAGGGCGCTGAAGCGCTCGCCGGTGTACGGATCGAAGTAGACCCAGTGTTCCTTGCCACCGGCGAAGCGCGCCACCGAGGGCCGTTGCCCGGTGGCATCCACGCGCAGGCGTTGCAGGGGGCGATCACTGCCGGCCTGCAGCAGCGGCACCAGTTCGCTGAGTTCAAGCGGAAGCTGGCCGTCGGCATGGTGCTCGGCGATCTCGGCGAAGCCGGGATTGGCCGCCCGCAGCAGTTCATCCTCGAAGGACAGCACGGCGCCGCTGAGGCCCATCACGGCCAGCACGGCACCAGCGGTGATGCCCAGCAGCCAGTGCAGTTGGAACAGGACGTTCTTGAACATCGAAGGAGGAGGGCCTGGAAGGCTGCCGCCCGCATCCTGCGCAACAGCAAATGAGAATTAGTCGCGGAATTCTCCGTGGCGCCCCGGCTGTGGTCAAGCAGGGGATATCGGCCGGGCGGCGCCCGGCACCCGCGGTAGTGCCGGCCGCTGGCCGGCAACCTCAGAAGCAACAGCCGAAGCAACAGCGGGTTTCCTGTGAGGAGGCGGGGTGGGTCCGGTTGCGGGGGACGGCGTGAATACGTCCATGTAGCCTCGGTCGCGCCATCCATGGCGCTCACGCCCCCTCAACCGGACCCACCCCGCCTTCGACAGTTTCCTACGATCTGTCGGAACGGCGTTTTGCTTTGGTGGGTGCCGACCGTTGGTCGGCACGGGGTCTGATTCCGCTCTGAATATCGATATCTGACAGATGTGTCGACCAAGGTCGACACCTACCAACAGCCGCGAAGATCTGTCAGAGGTAGGGCGGTGTGGGTGTGCAGGACCGTTGGCGCCATGGGCCCGCGGCATGCCTCGGGCGGGTTGGGCAGGACGCCCAACCCCGGTCTTGCCGGGCGCGCAGGATTGCGCGCACGAGCAAGGCGCCATCGAGCCCCCATGGGTGAGGGCGCTTTGCTTGCGAAGCACTGCTTCGCAAGCGCCCGAACGCACAGCCGCCAGCGGCTGGGCCGGACCGCGGAGCGGGGTTTACGGCGTGTCCTGACCACCCACAGTGCCCCGCCATCCCACGGAATGCCCGCTTTGGCTTTGGCTGTTGCCGTTGCATTGAGCAGGGTGCAGGGCTGCAAGCCCTGCAAAAAACACCCTCACTTCACCCAGCTGTCGATCTCGCCGTGGGCGAACGGTCCCAGCTTCGCCTTCACCAGCCGGCCCTGTGCATCGAACAGCACGCTGTAGGGCAGCAGGCCCTGCGTATTGCCCAGCTGCACGCTGGCATCGCGCGGCCCCGGGGTCTCGATCACGATCGGGTAGTCCACCGGTACCTGCTGCAGGAAGCGGCGCACGTCTTCCGGCGTATCCAATGCCAGGCCCAGCACCTGCACGCCTTTGCTGCCCTGGGTATGGGCAAAGCGTGCCAGCTCCGGCATCTCTTCCACGCAGGGGGCACACCAGCTGGCCCAGACGTTGATCAGCAGCGGGCGACCGGCGAAGCGCTGGCGCAGGCCCAATGGTTGGCCCTCTAGATCCGGCAGCGTCAGCGCCGGCAGTGGGTCACCTACCTGCAGCGCAGGCGTCGCGGGGGCGGCAGGGGAAGCGACCGGCGCTGCGGCAGGTGCAGCCGGCGTTGGTGCCAGCCGGTACCCGGCCCACAGGCCGAGGCCGGCGGCCAGCACCGCTGTCCACAGCAGCGCTGGCCGTTGCCATTTCATCGTGCGGTGCGCAGCAGCGCTTCCTCGACCACCGCCTGGGTCAGCAGGGTCGGCAGCACGGTCGGCGGTGCGCCGGGGCCGTACACCACGTACAGCGGCACGCCCACGGCCTTGTGCTCTTCCAGGAACGTGGTGATCTGCGGATCGACGTTGGTGTAGTCACCGCGCATGTACACCGCGTTGGTGCGCTTGAGCAGTTCCTTGAACTCTGGGCGCGACAGCACGGCGCGCTCGTTGGCCTTGCAGCTCACGCACCAGTCGGCGGTCATGTTCACGAACACCACGCGGTTGTCGGCGCGCAGGCGATCCAGCAGCTGCGGCGAGTATTCGACCACGTTGTCAGTGGCCGCCTGTGCGGCACGCGCCGGCGCTGCCAGCTGGGTCACGCCCCAGGCCGGAACCAGTGCACCGATCGCCAGCAGCACGCCGAGCAGGGTGACGGCGCGCGAGCCGGTCCAGCGGTTGCGTTCAAACAGCCACAGGCCGAAGGCCAGCAGCAGTAGGCCACCCAGCACCAGCGCCATGCCGTCCACGCCGCGCTGCTTGCCCAGCACCCACAGCAGCCACAGCACGGTGGCATACATCGGGAAGGCCAGCACGTGCTTGAGCGTTTCCATCCACGGGCCCGGCTTGGGCAGGCGGCGCGCCAGCGCCGGCACGAAGCCGATCAGCAGGAACGGCAGCGCCAGGCCCAGGCCGAGGAACAGGAACACGGTCATCGCCTTCAGCGGCGGGGCAATGAACGCGTAGGCAATCGCGCCGCCCATGAACGGGCCGACGCAGGCACTGCCGACCACGCAGGCCAGCGCACCGGTGAAGAAATCACCGGCCGGGCCACTGCGGCTGGCCAGCGACTGGCCGAGGTTGCCGATGCCGCCGCCCAGTGTGAACACGCCGGACAGGCTCAGGCCCACCGCGAACATGATGTAGGCCAGCGCCGCCACCACGCCCGGGTGCTGCAGCTGGAAGCCGATGCCGACGGCGTTGCCGATCGCGCGCAGGCCAACCATCAACGCACCGATCACCGCGAACGCGACCAGTACGCCCAGCGTGTACCAGAGGGCATGGCTGCGCGCGCGCTGCGGGCTTTCGCCGCTCTGCGCCAGGCTCAGGACCTTCAGCGACAGGATCGGCAGCACGCAGGGCATCAGGTTCAGTACCAGGCCACCGGCCAGCGCCAGCAGCAGGACCCATACGAACGAACGGTCCGGATTCGGCGTGGTCACCGGCGGTCGCGTGCGCAGCGCGTTGTCACCCTGTGCATCGGCGGCGAACTCACGGCTGGCGGTGCCGTCACCTGCAGCAGGGGCCGTTGCATCCGTATTGGGCACGGTTGGCAGCAGGCGCAGCGGTGCGCCGTTGGCGGCTTCGCGTGGTGCGCCGTTGGCAGCGGGCAGCGGGCTGATCACTTCATTGCGCGGTGGCGCCTGGTCGGCGCTGCTGCTGACCTTCCCGGCCGGAATGGACAGCTTCACCCGGCGGGTCATCGGCGGGTAGCAGATGCCATCGGTCTGGCAGCCCTGGAAGGTCACCACCAGGGTGCTGTCGACCGCATCGGCGACGGAGCGGCGCAGCGGCAGCGGCACTTCCACCTGGTTGAAGTAGACCGAGACATCGCCGAAGTGCTCGTCGCGATGCGACTGCGCGGCCGGCCAGCGCGGCTTGTCGGCCAGCACACCGGTGCTGCCTTCCAGCTTCAGCGAGGTGCGGTCGCGATACAGGTAGTAGCCCGGTGCCGGGCTGAAGCGCAGCAGCAGGGTATTGCCGTCGCTGGCGATGGCGTCGAAGCCGAACGCCTGCTCCGACGGCAGCGGCAGCGCCTGGCTGTTGCTGGCCGCACCCGGCAGGCGCAGGCCGCCGCTGTTGCCGGCACCGGCCAGCGGGTTGTTGAACGGGCTGGCCGCACCGGTGCGTGCAGCCGGGGCGTTGGCCTGTGCACCGGCACCGGGCAGGGTGACCTGCACCACGCGCTTCTGCGGCGGGTAGCAGACACCGGCATCGGCGCAGCCCTGGTAACGCACTTCCAGGCTGATGGTGCCGGCGGCGTCGGTCGGCGTGCCGGGCAGGGTGGCCTGCAGCCGCTCGCGATAGGTTTCAACCTCGCCGAAGAAATCGTCGTGGTGCTTGTCGCCCTTGGGCATCTGCAGCGCGCCGGCGTTGAAGGCCGGGTCGGCCTTGACGCTGGTGCGGTGGCGATACAGGTAGTAGCCCGGCGCGATCTTGAACTGCAGCTGCACCTGGCCGCGTTCGGGGGCGGTCGCTGTCAGCGCGAACGCCTGGTCCACCGGCAGCAGGTCCTTCTCATCCAGCGCGAAGGCCGGCAGCGAGAGCCACAACAGGGCGCACAGGGCGGCGCCACGCGCAAACAAAGTCTTCAATCAGTGTCCTCCCGGGTCTGTGCCCGGATCCAGTCCAGATACGCCGGCAAGCCGGCCCGGGTTTCGACCGCGATGCACTCCGGGAGTTCATACGGATGCAGTTCGACGATCCGGGCGATTGCGTCATCGACGCGGCTCGCGGTGGTCTTCACCAGCAGCTGCAGTTCGGTGTCGGTAGTGACCTCGCCCTGCCAGCGGTAGGTCGACTGCGCGCCCTCCAGCCGTGTGACGCACGCGGCCAGGCGCTCGCCAACAAGCGCGTGCGCGATGCGCTCGGCACTGGCCCGGTCCGGGCAGGTGGTCAACAGCAGCAGGACGGGATCGACGGTCGACATGACCGTCGAGTATAGGGCCGCCGCCGGGTCAGGGCCCGGCGGCGGCAATGGACCGCTGCGTTGCGCGGTCAGTTGGCCAGCTGGCAGGTGGCCGGCTTGGCCGAGGTGAACAGGGCCGGGGTGGCCCACTCGGGGTGGTCGATGAACGGGTTGCGGTTGCCCTGGAAGCTGTAGATCACGTCGTTGCGGGCACGCTCGGCATCATCCGGCGGATCGGACAGGTGCCAGTCGATCAGCGTCGAGAGCAGGCCCATGTAGGCCGGCGAACTGCTGGTCTTGACGATCCTGCTGCGGTCGTCGGTCAGCTCCAGGTCCGGCTCGGACTGGCCGGTGGCCGCATCCTTGCCGCCCTCGTAGCGGATCGCCATGTACATCACCGCACGCGCCATGTCGCCCTTGCGCTTGCCCCACACCTCGAAGGTGCCGGTGTTACCGTCCGGCGTGCGCACCCAGTTGGAGTTGCCCGGGTAGCCGCCGCTGCCGCCGCCCTGGCCGTTGTTGGCCTCGGTGGCGCGCTCGCCGCAGTTGGCGTCGCACTTGCCGAACGGCTTGTTGCCACGGTCGGCGTTCCACTGCGCATCGGTCAGGTACAGCATGTGGGTGTCGGTGTACGGCGCGTAAGGCAGGCCCTTGTCACCGGTGGTGCTGGCAAAGCCCAGCGAGTTCGGCCAGGTGTGCTCGCGGTTGTACTTCAGGCCACTGCCGCTGCCGGCGCGGTCGGTCACCTTGGCGTAGCTGCGGTTGCGGTACGCATCCAGGATCCTGCCGCTGTTGTTCGGATCCTCGTCGGCGATTTCCAGGATGGTCCACGTACTGGTGCCCGAGCCGCTGTACGGGTAGGCGGTGTGGCCCTTGATGGTGGCGTGCAGCGAGCAGCGAAGCTGGCTGGGGCTGCTGGTGTTGACCCTGGAGTAGTAACCGGCCGGCACGCCGGGGTTGCCCGGGTCCGGATTGCCGCCGGTGGTTGCCACGGTGAAGGCGATGCGGCTGTCGGCAGCCGGGTGTGCGCCCTGCAGGTCGGTGATGCGCGCGGCGCGGATGTCGAAGCGGCAGGCTTCACCGGCCACCAGCGCGGTGTTGGTGGACAGCTTCACGCTGCGGCCGCTGGCCGGGTAGGTCAGCGGCACGCTGCCGGAGGTGCCGCAGCTCAGGGCGAAGGCGCCACTGGCCAGGTTCACCGTCTCGCTGAACACCACTTCCAGGTCGGCGGCAGCCGGGAAGGTGCTGCTGCCCTGCGCCGGGGTGGTGGTGGACACCGACGGCGGCGTGTTCGGGCCCGGGGTGCCACCCCCGCTGAAGGTCTGGCCGTTGTTGCAGCTGCCAAACGTCTGCTTGGCCGATTCGGCCCAGGTGAAGTGGGCGTACTGGCTGCCACTGCCGGTAAGCTGAAGCGAGGTGCCCGGGGCCGTGCTGTTGGTCTCGGCCACCGGAATGTTCTGGCTGGTCATGCCGGCGGCAGGGCCACCGGAGGCGGTGATGGCGCCCTCGTAGCTGAGGAACTGGACCACCTTGCCGCTGGCATCGACCAGGGCGATGCCGTCGTTCGGACCGTTCTGCAGGCCGTTGGTCGGGTAGCTGACCACGGCCAGGGTGGCGCTGCCGCAACCCGCGGCGGTGCCGGCCGGGACCGGGTTGTTGGCGTAGACCGTGGCCGCCGAAGGATTGCTGCCGTTGTAGAGGTGGAGGCGGTAGCCGGACAGGTCCTCGCCCGCGGTAGCGACCACTTCGATGGCTTCGCCGACGTCACCGGCGGCGGTGCTGTCGTCGTAATGCAGTTCGTTGATGAAGACCTCGGCCTGGGCCGGCGCGGCGGCCAGCGCCAGCAGGCAGGCGGCGGCAAGCGGGGACAGCAATCGCATCGACTACTCCTTGTGATTGGGAATGCGCGGCCGAGCCTAAGGCCGATCCAGTGACACTTTGTCGTAAATGAACGTCAGATATCTGACAGTGGGACATCTATCACTAAATAGCACCCCTTGCCCCCTTGGCTTGCCGCACTGCATCCCTATACAGGCGTCCACGCAGGGAGGCAGGTTTCCCGGTCCCGAGAAAAATTTCGGGATCAGCCCTTGAAAGGTCTGTGGAGGTCTCCATCTCTGTCGTGCTCCCGACTTGTCGGGCTTTTTCACGCGCGTTGCTGGCACTCGTCTGGTGCGACTGCTAACATCGCCGGACTTTTTTAGACCAATCAATAACTTAAGAGGTCTCTCATGAGCATCAAGCCGCTGCACGACCGCGTTGTGGTCAAGCCGATCGAAGCCGACGAAATCTCCGCCGGTGGCATCGTCATTCCGGATTCGGCCAAGGAAAAGTCCACCAAGGGTGAAGTCGTGGCCGTCGGCCCGGGCAAGCCGCTGGACAACGGCAGCGTGCGCGCTCCGTCGCTGAAGGTCGGCGACAAGGTCATCTACGGCCAGTACGCCGGCAGCTCGTACAAGAGCGAAGGCGTCGAGTACAAGGTCCTGCGCGAAGACGACGTGCTCGCCGTCATCGGCTGAGCCTCGGCGCGACCTGCTTTTCTGTAAGACATCCCCTTTCGTCGCCGGGCCCGGCCCGGTGCAAACATCGAGGTAATCGCAATGGCTGCCAAGGATATTCGTTTCGGTGAAGACGCCCGTTCGCGCATGGTGCGCGGCGTCAACGTTCTCGCCAATGCCGTCAAGGCCACCCTGGGCCCGAAGGGCCGCAACGTCGTGCTGGAAAAGAGCTTCGGCGCGCCGACCATCACCAAGGACGGCGTGTCCGTCGCCAAGGAAATCGAACTGGCTGACAAGTTCGAGAACATGGGCGCGCAGATGGTGAAGGAAGTTGCTTCGCGCACCAACGACGACGCCGGCGACGGCACCACCACCGCCACCGTGCTGGCCCAGGCCCTGATCCGCGAAGGCGCCAAGGCCGTTGCCGCCGGCATGAACCCGATGGACCTCAAGCGTGGTATCGACAAGGCCGTCGTGGCCGCCGTTGCCGAGCTGAAGACCATCTCCAAGCCGACCGCCGACGACAAGGCGATTGCCCAGGTCGGTACCATCTCGGCCAACTCGGACGAGTCGATCGGCCAGATCATCGCTGACGCGATGAAGGAAGTCGGCAAGGAAGGCGTGATCACCGTTGAAGAAGGCTCGGGCCTGGACAACGAGCTGGACGTGGTCAAGGGCATGCAGTTCGACCGCGGCTACCTGTCCCCGTACTTCATCAACAACCAGCAGTCGCAGACCGCTGACCTGGATGACCCGTTCATCCTGTTGCACGACAAGAAGATCTCCAACGTCCGTGACCTGCTGCCGGTGCTGGAAGGCGTCGCCAAGGCCGGCAAGCCGCTGCTGATCGTTGCCGAAGAAGTTGAAGGCGAAGCGCTGGCGACCCTGGTGGTCAACACCATCCGTGGCATCGTCAAGGTCGTGGCCGTCAAGGCTCCGGGCTTCGGCGACCGTCGCAAGGCGATGCTGGAAGACATGGCCGTGCTGACCGGCGGCACCGTGATCTCCGAAGAAGTGGGCCTGTCGCTGGAAAAGGCCACCATCAAGGACCTGGGCCGCGCCAAGAAGGTGCAGGTCTCCAAGGAAAACACCACCATCATCGATGGCGTGGGTGACAAGGCTGCCGTCGACGCACGCGTCGGCCAGATCAAGACCCAGATCCAGGACACCTCCTCGGATTACGACCGCGAGAAGCTGCAGGAACGCGTGGCCAAGCTGGCCGGTGGCGTTGCCGTGATCAAGGTCGGTGCTTCGACCGAAATCGAAATGAAGGAAAAGAAGGATCGCGTCGACGACGCCCTGCACGCTACCCGTGCAGCCGTTGAAGAAGGCGTGGTCCCGGGCGGCGGCGTGGCCCTGGTCCGTGCGGTCACCGCACTGGCCGGCCTGAAGGGTGCCAACGAAGACCAGAACCACGGCATCCAGATCGCCCTGCGCGCGATGGAAGCCCCGTTGCGCGAAATCGTGGCCAACGCCGGTGAAGAACCGTCGGTCATCATCAACAAGGTCAAGGAAGGCACCGGCAGCTTCGGCTACAACGCCGCCACCGGCGAGTTCGGTGACATGCTGCAGTTCGGCATCCTGGACCCGACCAAGGTGACCCGTTCGGCGCTGCAGAACGCAGCTTCGATCGCTGGCCTGATGATCACCACCGAAGCCATGGTTGCCGAAGCTCCGAAGAAGGACGAGCCGGCCATGGGTGGCGCCGGTGGCATGGGCGGCATGGGTGGCATGGGCGGCATGGACTTCTAAGTCCCCACGTTCGCCCCGCAATGAAAAACCCCGCCGCAAGGCGGGGTTTTTTTGTGGCCGGCCGCAACGGCATCGCTTTCCGAGCGGCTCATCCTGCGTCCTGCAGGGTGTGTGTGCCTGCTTCCTGCGGCGTCATCAATGCTGCATGCAACCAGGTCATGAAAGCAGGTATCGCCGCGTTGGCCTCGCCGTCCGCACGCGTCACCGCGTAGTAGGCGAAGGCCTGTGGCCAGGGCTGGTCGATCACCACCTGCAGCCGGCCATTGGCGAGTTCTTCGGCCGCGTGGATGTCGCGCACCAGGGCGATGCCTTGCCCGGCCACCGCCGCGCGGATCAGCAACAGGTCGTCATCGAACGCAGGGCCGCGCTCCAGTCGTTCATCGACGGGCAGATCCAGTGCCTGGAACCACAGCCGCCAGTCGCTGCGGTCGGCGTCCTGCAGCAGCGGCAGCTGCAGGCAATCCTGTACCGAGCTGACCGTCGGTGCGCCGGCCAACAATGCTGGACTGGCCACCGGCAGCAGTACCGGCGCCAGAAGATGCTCGGCATGCAGGCCAGGGTAGCGGCCCAGTCCATGACGGATCGCGATGTCCACGCCGTCGCGGCGCAGGTCGACCAACGCCGCGCTCGAGTCCAGCTGCACGTCCACCTGCGGATGCAACGCACTGAACCCGCCCAGTCGCGGCGCCAACCACTGTGCGGCGAAGCTCGGTGCCGCGCTGATGCGTAGCGTGCACCGTGTTTCCCAGCGTTCGAGTGTCTGCAGGCTCTGTGCGATCTGATCGAAGGCCTGCAGCAGCTCCGGATACACGCGCGCGCCGGCTGCACTGAGCACCACGCCATGCCGGGTGCGGTCGAACAGGCTCACGCCCAGCCGCTCCTGCAGCTGTCGAAGCTGCTGGCTGATTGCACCAGGTGTCACCCCCATCGCATCGGCGGCGGCGGTCAGGCTGCCATGTCGGCCGGTTTCAACGAAGGCCCGCAGGCCCAGCAGCGGCAGCACCGCACCCATCTCAACTCTCCTGTAACCGCGTCGGCACGCGCCGCGCTGCGACAGCATATCGACCGCACTGCAGGCTGTCGCGCGCGCGTCGCGCACGTTGAGCCCCGCTCAACTCCCCGTGCAGAAGACATCGTTTCCCCGCGACGCAGGCCTTTCCTAGACTGCCTGCACGGCTGCTGCAGCGCCCGTTCCCGCATCGCCCGGCCACCTTCAACGGCCGATGCATGCCGTCGCTCCCTGCGTCCAGGATTCCCATGAACGAACCTTCGCTGCACCTGTACTCCGACAGTTCTCCCAATGGCTTCAAGGCCACCATCGCACTGGAAGAACTGGGTCTTCCCTATCACCTTCACCACGTCCACATCGCCGATGGTGAACATCGCCATCCCGACTTCCTGCGGCTCAACCCGCATGGCCGCATTCCCGTGCTGGAAGATCGCGCGCGCGGCATCGTTGTCTTCGAGTCGGCGGCGATCCTGATGTACCTGGCCGAACAGGGCAATGCGTTGCTGCCTTCCGAACCGGCTGCGCGCTGGGAGACGCTGACCTGGCTGATGTTCCATGCCGCCAGCGTCGGCCCGATCCTCGGCCAGCGCGTGCACTTCGAGCATTTCGCACAACAGCCCGATTTCGCGGCAATCGAACGCTACCGCCGCCTGAGCGACGAGCTGTTCGGCGTACTCGACCAGCGCCTGCAGGGACGCGAGTGGTTGGCTGGTGATCACTACTCGATTGCCGACATCGCCCACTTCGGCTGGCTGCACATCGCCCGCATCATCGACATCGATTTGTCGCGGCATCGCCATCTGGATGCGTGGTACGCACGGGTTGCCGCACGCCCTGCGGTACAGCGCGGCGTGCAGCTGCCCGAGCCGGCCACCGGACCGTAAGGAGGCGACGCATATGAACGATACCATTGCAGTGCCGGGCGCGT
Source organism: Stenotrophomonas sp. 63632_Sma (assembly GCF_056482875.1). Taxonomy (NCBI): domain Bacteria; kingdom Pseudomonadati; phylum Pseudomonadota; class Gammaproteobacteria; order Lysobacterales; family Lysobacteraceae; genus Stenotrophomonas; species Stenotrophomonas sp. 63632_Sma. Next base: position 4,224,879 of record NZ_CM151220.1, on the reverse strand, counting down.
CGGCGCCGGTCTTTGCCACGCACCCGGGCTACCAGCGCATGTTCCGCGCCGACGCGCTGACCCTGGGCATCTACCTGCCGCTGCGCTTCTACCAGGGCGACATGGCCGTGCTGCAGGGCCAGGCGCGGCTGGTGGAGGAGATCGACCGCCATGGCTTCGCTGCGGTATGGGTGCGTGACGTACCGCTGTTCGATCCGTTGTTCGGCGATGCGGGGCAGCTGTTCGATCCATTCACCTACCTTGCGTGGCTGGCAGCGCGCACACAGCGCGTGGCCCTGGCCACCGGCAGCGTGGTGCTGCCACTGCGCCATCCGATCGATCTGGCCAAGGCCGCGGCGTCGATCGATCAGCTGTCCGGTGGGCGGCTGGTGATGGGTGTGGCGTCCGGTGATCGACCGCTGGAGTTCCCGGCCTATGGACTGGAGCACGCGGCGCGCGGAGAGCGTTTTGCCACCGCAATGAACGAGATGCGCCGTTGGCTGCAACCGGGCACGGATGGGCGGATGACACATGCCGGTGCCGGGCAGGGCGTGCAGTTGCTGCCGCCCACGGTCAGTGGCCGCGTTCCGCTGATCGTCACCGGTGGCGCACGCCAGCCACTGGAATGGATCGGCCAGCATGCCGATGGCTGGCTGACCTACCCAGAGGCCACCCATGACAACGCTGGTCCGCAGCGGCTGGCCGCGAAGATCGGCGCCTGGCGCGCGCTGATTCCGGACGGCGGCTTCCGTCCGCACATGACCAACGAATGGATCGACCTGGTGGATGATCCGGATCATCCACGCATGCCGCTGCGGGGTGGCTTCACCCTGCGCACCGGCCGCAAGGGTCTGATCGATCTGCTGCAGGCCTGGCAGCGGGCCGGCGTCAACCATGCCGCACTGGGGATCCAGTTCGCCGAGCGGCCTGCCGGCGAGGTGCTGCAGGAGCTGGCCGAGGAGGTACTGCCGTTGTTCCCGTCGCATCCCGGGCCGGCGGCGAAGGTGATGGACTGGTAGCCACGCCGAAGCGGATGGCATATGATTAGGCGCCTAAGCATATGCTCATCACGAGATGATCGAAGCCAAGCACCATGCCCTGATGGATGAGGCGCAGCGACGCGGCCACGCCAACGTCGCGCAGCTGCGCCTGTGCTTCCAGCTGCTCTCGTTGTCGTCGTCCATCGACCACGATTGCGCCACCCGGCTGGCGCCACACGGGCTCAGTGAGGGTCGCTTCATCGTGCTGTTCCTGCTGCATGGGGCCGGTGGCACGTTGTCGCCCCACGAGCTGGCCGAACGCGCAGGCGTGACCCGCGCCACCATCAGCGGCCTGCTCGATGGCCTGCAGCGCGAAGAACTGCTGCAGCGTCGCAGCGATGCTGAGGATGGCCGTCGCCTGCAGATCGTATTGACCGCACGGGGAAAACGCTTGGCCGAGACACTGTTTGACCAGCACACACAGTGGATCGGTGGCCTGTTCAATGGTCTGGATACCGATGAACAGCAGCAGCTGTCGCGGTTGCTGCACAAGGTCTGGCAGCACACCGATGCTGGACGAGAGTCTGCAGCATGAGCCCGGCGATTGCGGCGCAACGCCTGCATGAACTCAACACCGGTCGCGTTGCCACCACCCATCTGGCCGAATGCCTGGCAGTGGATTTCGCCGCGTTGCTGCAGGTGGTGGCGCCTGAGCTTGCACCGGAAGCGCTGCAACGCATGCGGGATGCCTCAGGCAAGAAGGGCATCACGCTGCGCATGGCCCTGGCCGCGCAACTGCTGCGTGAGGCGGGGCAGGGTGCGCCTGAGTTCTGGCAGGATCACAGCTCCGATACCGTGCGTGGCTGGGCCTGCTATCTGGTCGGCAGCGATGCCCGCGCAACGTTGGCAGAGAAGCTGCAGCAGATGCGCACGCTGGCCGATGACCCACACTTCGGTGTGCGCGAATGGGCGTGGCTGGCGCTACGCACGGACATCGTTGCCGCGCCGATGCAGGCGCTTGAGTACCTGCAACCCTGGACACAGGAAACATCGCCGTACCTGCGCCGCTTTGCCTGTGAAGCGCTGCGCCCACGCGGTGTCTGGGCCACGCATATCGCACTGTTCAAGCAGCATCCGGAACTTGCGTTACCCATGTTGGAAGCACTGGCTGACGACCCGGAGCGCTATGTGCAGGATTCGGTCGGCAACTGGCTCAATGACGCCGGCAAGACTCAGCCGCAGTGGCTGCGCGAGCTGTGCACGCGTTGGCAGCACGAGCGCCACAGCGACGCCAACGCCTACATCCGCAAACGCGCACTGCGCTCGTTCCGGTAGTGCCGGCCGCTGGCCGGCAACCCCGCAACCTCGTAAACCTCAAGGAAGAACCTCATGTCCCATACCTTCATCGAGCTCTACACCGCCACACCTGCCTGGACCACACTCCCACCCGAGCAGCGGAATGCCTTCTTCGCCCGTATTGGCGCCGGCATGCAGCAGTTCGATCCAGCCCGCATCACGCCGCTGGCGATGGGCCGCATTGCCACGGGCGTACCGCACGGCAGCGATGAGCAGTTCTATGCGGTCTGGCGCTGTGCAAGCCGCGAGGAGGTCGATGCGCTGGTGGCCGGCATCGCCGCGACCGGCTGGCATGCGTACTTCACCACCACCCATGCGGTAGGCGCGATGGACAGCATGGCCCAGCACCTGGCCGACCTGGCCGCCCTGTAGCGGGGCGGCAGACGCCGGCAGATCCCGGGCCTCGGCATGGGAGGCACATGCGCCTGTCACCCAGACACGGTAAACAGTGCATTGCCCATGTCCATCCGCAGGGAAGTTGATCATGCAGAGCACGCTCCAGGTCACGCTGTTCGGCCCTCTTGGCGACAGCCCGGCGTTGCAGTTGCCGGGCCTGGAGGGGCCGTCGGTGGCCATCCCGGAATCGGCCCTGCGGCGGTTGGTTTCCGACCTCTACACCGCGCGTTCCCTGCTCAACCCTGAGCAGCTGGACGAAGCCCGGCAGGAACTGGATCGCGTGCTGGAGCGCTGGGCCGACATCCATGAGGGCCTGCTGCTGGATGTGGAAGTGCATGGTAAATGAGCAACTTCGCGCGGCTGCCGCCGCGTAGGCATGGCTGGTGCGCACCTCGCTGAACCGCGTCCCCAGTTGCGGATGAAACATTTTGCACTGCGCAAAAGCTGTGTTATCAATAGATCCCATGAACGCAGCCGCCGCCCGCTTTTACTGGTATTACTTTCCGAAGCCACTGGCGGAGGAAGGACTGCGCTCACCCTGAAGAAAGCTTCAGACGCATTCCCGAAAGCCGCCAGCGAACCTGGCGGCTTTTTTCATGCCGCCACGCTGGGGACCCCCAACGTTCCGGAGATCTCCTGCAATGCCCCCGCACACCGACGACCTGCGTATCCGCACCATCGAACCGCTGACACCGCCTGCCCAGCTGCTGGCGATGCTGCCCTGTGACGATGAAGCCTCCGACACCGTCAGCGCCTCGCGCGCGGCCCTGCACCAGATCCTGCATGGCCGTGACGACCGCCTGGCGGTGGTGGTGGGCCCGTGCTCGATCCACGACCCGAACGCTGCCATTGAATACGCCCAGCGCCTGAAGCCGCTGCGTGACGCGCTGGCCGGAGAACTTGAAATCGTCATGCGCGTGTACTTCGAGAAGCCGCGCACCACGGTGGGCTGGAAGGGCCTGATCAACGACCCGGACCTGGACGGCAGCTTCAGGATCGATAAGGGCCTGCGCATCGCCCGCGGCCTGCTGCGCGACATCAACAAACTCGGCCTGCCGGCCGGTGTCGAATTCCTCGACGTGATCTCGCCGCAGTACATCGCCGACCTGGTGGCATGGGGCGCGATCGGGGCACGCACTACCGAAAGCCAGGTGCATCGCGAGCTGGCGTCGGGGCTGTCGTGCCCGGTCGGCTTCAAGAACGGCACCGATGGCAACGTGAAGATCGCCGCTGACGCGGTGGGTGCCGCGTCCAATCCGCATCACTTCCTGTCGGTCACCAAGCAGGGCGGTACCGCCATCGTGTCGACCACCGGCAACCCGGACTGCCATGTGATCCTGCGCGGCGGCAAGCAACCGAACTACGACGCGGGCAGTGTTGCCGAGGCCTGCCAGGTGCTGGCCAAGGCCAAGTTGCCGACGCGTCTGATGATCGACGCCAGCCATGCCAACAGCCTGAAGAACCCGGAGAACCAGCCGAAGGTGATCGAGGACATCGCCGTTCAGCTGGAAGACGGCGAACAGCGCATCGTTGGCGTGATGATCGAGAGCCATCTGGTCGGTGGCCGCCAGGAACTGGTGGAAGGCCAGCCGCTGGTCTATGGGCAGAGCATCACCGATGGCTGCATCGACTGGGACACCACCGTGACGGTGCTGGAGCGACTGGCTGCGGCCGTGCGCGCCCGTCGCGACGTGAAGGTGTCCGAAGCAGCTTGATGGAAGCCGCCTGAGTGCGGCACGTGTGTGGATGGCGGCCAGCGCCTGCGGGGGTGCGGCCGCGATCAGGGCCGGTCGGAGTTGGAGACCGGCCCATCTGCACCGGCGATGCGCCTGGCGCTGCGCATGAGCGACAGCGCCAGGTACATCGCCGGGGTGGCAGTAGATCCACGCCATGCGTGGACGATTCGCCGTCCCCGGCAATGACGGCTACGACCCGCTGGAGGCCACATCAGCGCCGCCAGCGCGCTTCAGGCTACTGATGAGCCTGCTTCTGGCAGATATCCGTCAGAACCATACTTCACTGATTTCGCTGAAAAATTTCCGCGCAGCAGGCGGGCCTTGCGTTTGTCACGCCTGGCCTGCCGCAAACGCCCATTCCGACCGTTCCGCCTATGGCTCACGGTTGTCCTTCCGGGAGTCGCCAACCCACGGCGGCAGGAGCGGAAGGCAAGTCATGGACTTGACAAAATTTATCACGGTGATAAATTGAGGCCCGAGCTGTGGAGGGTCGATCCGGCGCAGTTGCCGCAGCCAACGGAATGCGGCAGGTCGCGCCGAACGATCAATGTTCGCGGATCTCCCTTGATTGATCTGTTGGCTTTGCAGGAGTGCGTGCGCACAGGCGGGTTGCAGCCTGACGATGTCTGGGTGGCTACCCGCAAAGCACAGAGAGATCTGGAAAACCTTCGCTGGACGCTGGGCGACCTTCTGGACTGTCTGCTGTGCCTGCAAGCGGAGGACCATAGGGGATCAGAGTGGTGCAGGGACCAGTTGGGCACCTGGCATCCATGTGACGCCTACGCAGTTCGCTATGACGATGTGCAGAAGTGCCGGATGAACCGATCCGACATCAACTATTACCTGAAATTTTCTGTTGGCCGGTGTGGAACGTTGCGGCTCGTATTTCTCAGCTGCCATCTGTAGAGCATCATGCGTTTCATTGGAGCGCGCCATGAACAAAGCCACGTCCCGACTCTGTCCCGCCTGCGAGCAGGCACCGCTGGTGGCATCCACACGCGAACGGCACTTCACTCCGCGCGGCAATCCTGTGGTCGTCGAACTGCTGGCGATGGAGTGCCCCGCATGCGGCGCTACGGCAACCAGCGCCGCACAGCAGATCGAGAACCTGAGACGACTTGCCGCACGGCGCGCCCACTACGGCGGGCTGCTGCTGGGCGAGGATGTGTTGGCGTTCCGGCGCCGCTACGGCTTGACCCAGCGCGCAGCGGCCATGCTGTTTGGAAAAGGCGCGATCGCGTTTTCCCGCTACGAGAACGAGACGACCTATCCCGACGATGCCACAACCATGCTGCTGTCGTTGGCTATGGAGAAGCCCGAGGTCGTGCGCTGGCTTGCCGAGCGCACCGGCACGGCGGTCCCGCTGCTGGACAGGCTGCAGGACGTTGCAACCAAGCCTCCCCGGCGTGTGTCGCGGGCCCATCGGGTTGCACCCGGCACGCCAACTGGTCCAGTCCGCGCAGTGCGTTGATCCGACTTGGATACGTAGAGTCGAGCTTGCTCGACTGCGGAAAAACGTGCACCAACGGCAGTCGAGCAAGCTCGACTCTACTCAATGTCCGCCGTAGATCCACGCCACGCGTGGATACCGCTCTTCTGTAGCGTCGAGCCATGATCGACTTGCGCGAGAAGCGCGTTGGTTCCCTGCAAAGAGCAGTCGAGCATGGCTCCACGCTACATGGCCTTCTTCGCGCGCAACCTCGCCAAGGCCAGATACATCGCCGGGATCGTGTACAGCGTCAGCCACTGGCTGACCAGCAAGCCGCCGACAATCGCAATGCCCAGCGGTTGCCGCAGCTCCCAGCCTTCGCCGTTGGCCAGCATCAGCGGCAGCGTGCCCAGCAGCGCTGCCAGCGAGGTCATCAGGATCGGCCGCAGGCGCAACCGTGCGGCTTCCATCACTGAATCCTGCGCGCTCAGCCCGCGTCGCTCGCCGGCCAGCGCGAAATCCACCAGCAGGATGGTGTTCTTCATCACCACGCCCACCAGCAGGAACAGGCCGAGCAGGGCGATCAGGTTCAGTTCGTTGCCGAACAGCCACAGCGCCAGCAGCGCACCGACACCGGCCGAGGGCAGGGTGGACAGGATCACCAGCGGCTGCAGGAAGCTCTCGTAGAGGATGCCCAGCACCAGGTAGACCGCCAGCGTGGCGCCCAGCACCAGCCATAGCTGGCGCGCGCGCAGCTGATCCAGCCCGCCGGCTTCACCGGACAGTTTTCCCTGGACCGAACGCGGCAGCATCAGTTTCGACATCGCACCATCGATCGCCTGCGTGGCCTGTTCCAGGCCCATCCCCGGTGCCAGCGCGAACTCGATCCAGATCGAGGCGAACTGCTCGCTGTGGTACACCCGGTCCGGTGCCATGCCATAGCGCCAGCTGGCGATGCTCGACAGCGGAATGCGCTGGCCGTTGCCATCGATCACCTGCAGTCGTGACAGCGTGCCCGGGTCCTGGGTGTGCTTCGGGTCCAGCTCCATCACCACGCGGTACTGGTTGAGGCTGTCGTACAGCGTGGCGACCTGGCGCTGGCTGAAGGAGTTGTTGAGCATGTTGGCCACCGTGCGCAGGTCGACGCCGTGGCGCGCGGCTGCTTCGCGGTCGATGTCCAGCATCACCTGGCGCATGCCTGCTTCGCCCTGTGCTTCCACGTCCACCAGTTCGGGCAGGCCACGCAGCGCGGCCGCCACCTTTGGCGCCCATTCGCGCAGTGGTGCTGTATCGGCCGACAGCAGCTGGAACTCGTACTTGCCGCTGCTGCCGGCGCCCTCCAGGCGGATGTCCTGGTCCACCCACAGATAGAGATTGCCGCCGGGCAGCTTGGGCAGCCGCGCGCGCAGGCGGTCGATCACCTGTTGGCTGGACACCTTGCGCTCGGCCAGCGGCTTCATCTTGATCATGATGAAGGCGTTGTTGACCCCGTTGCTGCCACCGATGTAGCCGATGATGTCCTCGATGGCCGGATCGGACAGCAACAGCTTCCTGTACGCATCGATCTTCGGTTGCATGGCCTGGAAGGACAGGCCGTCATCGCCGCGCGCGAAGCCGCGCAGCTGCGCGGTGTCCTGCTTGGGCACGATGCCCTTGGGCACCTGCTGGAACAGCCACGTGTTAAGCGCGATGACTGCAACGAAGGCCAGCAACGGCCAGCGCAGCCGGCGCAGGCTGGCCTGAAGCGTGCGCAGGTAGGCGCTGCGCACACGTTCGAACAGCGCATTGCTGCCCCGCTGCCAGCGCGAGGGTTGCTGCGCGGCATCCACGAACAATCGTGCACACAGCATCGGCACCAGGCTCAGCGCGACCAGCACGGAGACCGTCATGGCCGCCACCAGGGTCAACGAGAATTCGCGGAACAGGCGTTCGACGAAGTCGTCCAGGAACAGGATGGAGACGAACACCACGGCCAGTGCAACGTTCATCGACAGCAGCGTGGCACCGACTTCCGATGCACCCCGTACTGCCGCCTGCCAGCGGTCGGCGCCCAGTTCGCGATGGCGGGCGATGTTCTCCAGCACCACGATGGCATCGTCCACCACCAGCACGGCGGCGACGATCAGCGCCATCAATGAAAGCGTATTGAGTGAGAAGCCCATCAGCGCGATCAGCGCCAGCGTGCCGAACAGCACCACCGGAATGGCCACGCTGGGCACCAACGCTGCACGCCAGTGGCCGAGGAAGCCGAGCACCACCAGCACCACCAGCACGATCGCCAGCACCAGCGTGAGCTCTGCTTCGTGCAGGGTGGCGCGGATCACCGGCGAGCGGTCCATCACCAGCCGCATGTCCACGCTGGAGGGCAACAGCGCATGCAGTTGCGGTAGCTGCGCCTGGATGGCATCAACGGTGGCGATGATGTTGGCGCCGGGTTGGCGGCTGACGATCAGCAGCACGGCGGGGCGTTCGTTGTGGAAGCCGCTGGCGTAACGGTCTTCCACGCCATCGGCAACGGCGGCGACATCGCCCAGCCGCAGCGTGCGGTCGTCGCTGACCTTCAATGCCAGTTCGCGGTACTGCGCGGCCTGGCGCAGCTGCAGCGGCGCTTCCAGCTGCCACTGCTGGCGGTCATCGCCCACGGCACCCAGCGGGCGCATGGCGTTGGCGCGGCCGATGGCCTGGGCCACGTCCTCCAGTGCCAGGCCTGCATGGTTCAGTGCATTCGGGTCCAGCGATACACGCACGGCGGGCAAGGCGCTGCCGCCCACCTGCACTTCGCCCACGCCCGGCACCTGCGACAGCTTCTGCGCCAGCACGGTGGAGGCCAGGTCATACAGCTGGCCTGGCGAACGCGTGTCCGAGGTCAGTGCCAGCGCCAGGATCGGTGCCTGTGAGGGATTGACCTTGCGGTACTGCGGCATGCCGGGCATGCCACTGGGCAACTGTCCGCGTGCAAGATTGATGGCGGCCTGCACTTCACGCGCTGCCTCATCGATGTCGCGGCCGAGTACGAACTTCAGTTCGATCTGGGTCTGGCCCTGGGTGCTGGCCGAGTCGATGCGTGAGATGCCGGGCAGGCTGCCCAGTGCGCGCTCCAGCGGCGTGGCGACGGTGGCTGCCATCGACTCGGGCGAGGCGCCGGGCAGGCTGGCACTGACTTCAATGGCCGGGTAATCGACCTGCGGCAGCGGCGCCACCGGCAACAGGCGCAATGCCAGCAGGCCGGCCAGCACCAGCGCCACCGCCAGCAGGATCGTCGCTACCGGGCGCTGCACGCAGGCCTGCGCCAGGCGCGCGATGGGGGTCACGCGCGCGCCTCGTCAACGGTCACCGGGGACGTCGCACGGCCACGCTGCAGGCGATCAAAGGCCAGGTAGATCACCGGCGTGGTGAACAGGGTCAGTACCTGGCTGACCAGCAGCCCCCCCACCATCACCCAGCCCAGTGGCTGCCGCAGCTCGGCGCCGGAACCACTGGCCAGCATCAGCGGCACTGCGCCGAACAGCGCGGCCAGCGTGGTCATCAGGATCGGCCGGAAGCGCAGCAGCGCGGCCTGATGGATCGCCTCGCGCGGTGACATGCCGCGTGTGCGCTGCGCGTCCAGCGCGAAGTCGATCATCATGATCGCGTTCTTCTTCACCAGGCCGATCAGCAGCACGATGCCGATCACCGCGATCAGGTCCAGGCTGCGTCCGCTTACCCACAGTGCCGCCAGCGCACCGACGGTGGCCGAGGGCAGGGTGGAGAGGATGGTGATGGGGTGGATGAAGCTCTCGTAGAGCACGCCCAGCACGATGTACATCACCACCACCGCAGCCAGGATCAGCCACAGTGTGGACGACAGCGAGCTGCTGAAGGCCGCTGCGGCACCCTGCAGGCGAAGTTCGATGCTCTGCGGCAGATCCACGTGTGTGCGTGCGGCGTGCACAGCCTCCACCGCTTCGCCCAGCGAAGCGCCCGGGGCAAGGTTGAACGACAGCGTGGCCGCCGGGAACTGGCCCACGTGATTGCGTAGCAGTGCGGACGGACCCACCTCTACCCGCGCCACTGCACCCAGCGGCACGGTCTGCCCACTGCTGCTGCGCACACGCAGGCCCGTGATCGCCTCCGGCCCGGGCTGTCGTGAAGGATCGGCCTCCAGCACCACCCGGTACTGGCTGGCCTGGGTGAAGATGGTCGAAATCTGGCGCTGCCCATAGGCGTCGTACAGCGCATCGGCGACTGCTTCCACGCTTACGCCCAGGCGCGCCGCCGCATCGCGGTCGATCGCCACGCGCGCCTGCCGGCCCTGCATCTGCAGATCGCTGGCGACATCGCGCAGTGCAGGTTGCTGGCGTAGCGCCTGCAGCAGCTTCGGGGTCCAGCGTTCCAGTGTTTCAAGATCCGGCGTGGTCAGGGTGAACTGGTACTGGGTGCGGCTGATGCGGTCTTCGATGCCCAGCTCCTGTACCGGCTGCAGGTACAGGGTGATGCCGGGGATCTTCGACACGCGCTGTTGCAGTCGCGCCATCACTACGGCGGCGCCATCGCGGTCGCCGTGCGGTTTCAGCTCGATCAGCAGGCGGCCGGTATTGAGCGTGGCATTGTTGCCGTCCACGCCGATGTGGGACGACACGCTGGCCACCGCCTCGTCGGCTTCGATGGCCGCCGCCAGCGCCTGCTGGCGCTCGCGCATGGCCTGGAACGAGATCGCCTGCGGCGCTTCGCTGATGCCCTGCACCAGGCCGGCATCCTGCACCGGGAAGAAACCCTTGGACACGGCGAAGTACAGCGCCACGGTCAGTGCGAGGGTGGCAACGGTGGCCAGCAGCATCAGCGGCTGGCGCTGCAGCACCCAGCGCAGCTGGCGGTCGTAGAGGCCGATGACGCGGTCGAAGACATCGGGCGCATGTGCAGTCTTCGCGTGCGGCTTCAGGAACCGCGCGCACAGCATCGGCGTCAGCGTCAGCGAGACCACCAGCGAAATGCCGATGGCTACCGCCAGTGTCACTGCGAACTCATGGAACAGTGCGCCCACCAGGTCGGCCATGAACAGCAGCGGGATCAGCACCGCGATCAGCGAAACGGTCAGCGACACCAGGGTGAAGCCGATTTCCGCTGCACCCTTGAGCGCCGCCTCGCGGGGGCTTTCGCCTTCCTCCAGATGGCGGGCGATGTTCTCCAGCATCACGATGGCATCGTCCACCACGAAGCCGGTGGCGATGGTCAGCGCCATCAGGGTGAGGTTGTTGAGCGAGTAGCCGGCCAGCAGCATCACCGCAAAGGTGCCGATGAGCGACAGCGGTACCGCGACGCTGGGAATGAGCGTGGCCGGCAGATTGCGCAGGAACACCCAGGTGACCAGCACTACCAGGCCGATGGCCAGTACCAGTTCTTTCTGCACGCCGCGCACCGACGCGCGGATCGATTCGGTACGGTCGCTCAGTACATTCATCTGCACGCCGGCGGGCAGCGTGGCCTGCAGCTGCGGCAGCAGCGTACGCACCTGCTCGACCACGGCGATCACGTTGGCGCCGGGCTGGCGCTGGATGTTCACCAGCACTGCCGGCGTGGTACCGCTCCAGGCGGCCAGCTGCCGGTTCTCGGCGCCATCGGTAATGGTGGCTACATCGCCCAGCCGCAGCGGCGCGCCGTCGCGCCAGGCCAGTACCAGGGCACGGTACTCATCCACGCTGCGCATCTGATCGTTGGCATCGAGCATCACCGCGCGGATCGGGCCGTCGAAACTGCCCTTGGGCAGGTTGACGTTGGCGGCGGCGATGGCGGTGCGGATGTGGTCCATGCCCAGGTTGTTGGCGGCCAGCGCCGCTGGATTGACCTGGATGCGCACCGCCGGGCGCTGGCCACCGGCCAGGCTGACCAGGCCGACGCCGGGCAACTGCGCCAGGCGCTGGGCGATGCGCGTATCCACCAGATCGTGCACCTGCGGCAGCGACAGGCCTTGCGAGGTCACCGCCAAGGTCAGGATGGGGGTGTCGGCCGGGTTGACCTTGCGGTACACCGGCGGCACCGGCAGGTCCCCGGGCAGGAAGCTGCCCGCCGCGTTGATGGCGGCCTGCACGTCCTGCTCGGCCACACCCAGCGACACCTCCAGCCCGAACTGCAGGGTAATGACCGAGGCGCCACCGGAACTGGTCGACGACAGTTGTTTCAGGCCGGGAATCTGGCCGAGCTGGCGCTCCAGCGGTGCGGTGATGGTGCGTGTGGTCAGTTCGGGGCTGGCCCCCGGATACAGCGTGGTGATCTGGATGATCGGGTAATCGACCTGCGGCAGCGCCGCCACCGGCAGCAGGCGATAGGCCAGCACGCCGGACAGCAGCAGCGCCACCATCAGGAGAGTCGTTGCGACCGGGCGCAGGATGAACGGGCGCGAGAGGTTCATGCGCCGGCCTTGGTCGCGGCCTCCTCGGTGATGATCTCCACCGCCGTGCCGTCTTCCAGCCCGTCGATGCCTTCGATCACCACCTTGTCCCCTGCGGCCAGCCCGGAGCGCACGGCCACGCGTCCATCATCGGCCGGACCGAGCACCACGGTGCGGCGCTGTGCCTTGCTGTCCTTGTCGACGATATGCACGTAGTTGCCCTGGCTGCCGAACTGCACGGCGGCATCGGGAATCAGCAGCGCGGGCTGCTCGCCCAACTGCAGGCGGACGTTGACGAACTGGTTGGGGAACAGCGCCAGATCGCGGTTGTCGAAGTGTGCACGCAGTTTCAACGTGCCGGTGGTGGTATCGATGCGGTTGTCGACGCTGGACAGCGAGCCGCGGGCCAGCTGCCGGCGTTCTTCGCGGTCCCAGGTTTCCACAGCCAGTGCCGGTTGCGCCTGCACGGCATCGAGCAGCGCCGGCAGCTCGGGTTCGGGCACGGTGAACAGCACGCTGATCGGCGCGGTCTGCGCCAGCGTCACCAGGCCTTCGGCATCGCTGGCGCGCACCAGGTTGCCCACGTCCAACCGGCGCAGCCCGACGCGGCCACTGACCGGCGCGGTGATGCGGGTGTACTGCAGCTGCAGGCGCGCTTCATCAACAGACGCCTGATCGCTGAGGCGGCGGCCCTGCAGCTGGCGCACCTTGCTCTGCTGGTCGCTCAGTTCCTGCCCGGACACGTAGTTCTGCTTCTGCAGTTCGCGGTAGCGCTGCAGCTGGCGCTCGGCGTTTTCCAGCTCGGCCAGATTCTGCTGCTGGGTACCCTGCGCCTGTGCCAGCTTCACTTCATACGGGCGCGGGTCGATCTGCGCCAGCAGATCGCCGGCCTTCACCTGCTGGCCTTCCTGGAAATGCAGCCGTAGCAGTTCGCCATCCACGCGGCTGCGTACCACCACGCTGTGCAGCGGGGTGACCGTACCGACCGCCTTCAGGCGCAGCACCAGCGGCTCGGCGCTGGCGCGTGCCACGCGTACCGGCACCGTCTTGCCCGGCGCATCGTCGCTGCTGCCGGCGCCGTTCCGGGGCCACAGCCACCACGCCAGAACGGCGACGAGGGCGATGGCCAGCACCGCCCACAACAGGCGGGCACGACGGAAGCGGGAATTTTCGGCGACAGACATGGGGCATCCTGCGCCCTGCGCGCGCAGGGACATGCGGGCCCGTCGGCGCGTTCACGGCACCACGGGCAGCGGGGAGGGAGTTGTCTGGCGGGGCCGCGGGCGCGGCGTGGCTGGATGCCGTCGCGGCAGCGACGGGGTGACAATGGTAGCCAATCACCCCGGCCAATGCCGCATGACCATGGTCATGTTCTGCAATGCGTCGAACGGGCTCGACCAATCTTGTAGAGTCGAGCCATGCTCGACTGCGTCTGCCAGGAATAGTCGAGCATGGCTCGACTCTACGAAGAGGCTCAATGCACTTCGTCGTGATAGACGAACTTCGGCATTTCCCAGCGGTAGTGGATCGCCAGCAGGCGCAGCGCGAAGCCGCCGCCGAGGCAGCACAGGATCGCGGTGGCGTCGGCCACGCCCCAGTGCAGCAGCAACAGGTAGGCCGCGCCGGTCAGCAGCGCGATGATCGCGTACAGCTCCTTCTGGAAGATCAGCGGCACCTCGTTGCAGAGAATGTCGCGCAGCACGCCGCCGAAGGCGCCGGTCAGCATGCCGGCGATCAGCACGATCGGCATGGCATGGCCGGCCTCGCGCGCGATCGAGCAGCCGATCAGGGTGAAGGCGATCAGGCCCAGGCCATCGAGCACCAGGAAGGTGCGGCGGAAGTGGTGCATCCAGCGCGCCACCCAGGTGGCGATCAGCGCCGCGCACACGGTGAAGCCCAGGTACTCGGGATGCTTCACCCAGCCCAGCGGGTAGTGGCCGAGCAGGATGTCGCGCAGCGAACCGCCCCCGAGGGCGGTGACGCAGGCGATCATGACCACCCCGAACAGGTCCATGCGGCGACGGCCGGCGGACAGCGCGCCGGTCATGGCTTCGGCGGAAATGGCGATCAGGTAGATGATGGACAGCAGCATGGGACAGGCTCCGGGCGCGGTGGGGCCGGCCATGCGCGACTACCGCCACTGCCTGCGCAATGACGGGATGACGATGACCGGTGCCGCTCCCGCTGTCCTTTTGCCTGAGAGTTCAGCGGCGTTGGCCGCGTGCCCCTTCGGCGGATCGTCCCGGGCGTGCCCGGTGACCTCTCTCCAGCTCGGCGAGTCGAATGCATGGTTGGTGGGATTCCAGCCCACCGGCCTGAGCGATCATGGGAGCCTGCGCCTTCGGCGGGCGCCAGCGCGGCGCCTCTCTCCTGCATTCGGGCGCCAGTATATCCGCTGCAGTGCAGCAAGGCATAATCCGGGCATGGCCCCGTCCCTCCGCCCGTGGTTCCTGTACCTGCTCGAATGCCGCGATGGCAGCTATTACGCCGGCATCAGCACCGACGTGGACGCGCGTTTTGCTGCCCACCAGGCCGGCAAGGGCGCACGCTACACCCGGGCCCGGCCGCCGCTGCGCGTGCTGGCCGTGCGCGAGTACCCGGACCGGGCCGCCGCCTCGCGCGCCGAGTGGCAGCTCAAGCAGCAGCCGCGCGAACGCAAGCTGGCCTGGCTGCAGGCGCCGGTCCTGTAGATCCACGCCATGCGTGGATGGTGTGCTGGGCCATGCCATCATCGCCACATCCATCGACACAGGAAGCGGTCCGATGAAATCCTGCTGGATGCTGATGTTGACGTTCTGTATCCCCCTGTCGGCCTGCGCCCAGACTCCGCCACCGCTGCAGCACGGGCAGATCGGCAGCGCCGCCGAACTGGCCGCACAGCGCGGCCCGGACACGCCCGAGCCCATCCACCTGCGCCGCGACCAGGTGCCGCCCGATCTGGTCGACCTGATCCCGCTGGCCGAAAAATGGGGCATCGGCGATGACCTGCTGCGCGATGAGATGCAGGAACATGCCACCGACGCGGAAAAGCGCGCGATAGCTGATGCGCTGAAGCATCGGCATGCGCGCATCTCCGCCTGGCTCGACAGTTTCCCGCAGGGCCAGCCGATGACCGACGAAGCGGCCGCGTTCCTGTACATGCAGCTGAGCGTCGACGAAATGGGCCTGATGCAGTAGATCCACGCCATGCGTGGATGCGGCTTGCCCATGCGATGATCGCCCCGCGCCCAGAGCCGGAGACCCGGATGTCCACGATTGCCCTGCTGTTCGCTCTTTCCGCAGCAACGAGCCCTGCCGCCGACCCGGCCACCATCGCGGCCATCGAAGCCACCTGCCACGATTACGTCGACGGCCAGCTGGAGGCCGACCCGCAGCGCGTCGCCCGCTCCCTGCACCCGGACCTGGCCAAGCGCGCGGTGCTCGGCGATACACCCGACGAACGCCTGGGCCTGCGCCGCATGTCGAAGGAAGAGCTGGTCGCGTTGACGAAGCAGGGCGCGCTGAAGACCCCGAAGGATCAATGGGACCGCCGCTGCACGGCGCTGGACGTGACCGGCAACGCCGCCTCGGTGCGGCTGGAAACCCCGTGGTTCGTCGACTACTTCCACATGGGCCGCTTCGACCAGCGCTGGGTCATCGTCAATGCACTGTGGTACCCGAAACCGAAGGCGCCGTAGAGCGATGCGTGCTGCCGGCAAAGCATGGATCTCCGTCGTCATGCTGGCCGCGGGCATCGCACTGCTGCCTGGCCTGCTGTACCTGCTCGGGCTGGCGCTGGTGGAAGGCCGGCCGAAGCCGGCGGACCGCGCACCCAGTGGTATGGCTGCGTGCAACAGTGAGCAGCGCACGGGATTCCAGCCGATGAATCCATAGAGCTTCACGACGCGGTTCTTCGATCCTGAAGCGTTGAAGAAGGCGACTGATGTCGAGCGCGAAGCGTTCTGGGTTGCACGCCGCCACCTGATGCGGCAGCCAAGGCACGACATGCTGCGCTGGCATCTCAGCAGTACCGCACTGACAGTCTGGATCACCCGGCATTGGAGTACCGCGCAGATTGCCGATGCCGCGAGGAAGGAGGATTTCTGCCGCACCTGGTCGAAACGGCGGGTGGCCCGATGAACCGGTAGATCCACGCCATGCGTGGATGGTGTTGACGGGGTCAGAGCCCTTTCCTGCGGAAAGGGATCCGACCGCGCAGCAGCCGGCCAGCGGCCGGCACTACCGTCGGGGTCGCCGGTCTTCCTGGTCATCACCGAAGATGATGCGCGCGCTGCGCTGGTAGCTCCAGTACGCCACCGCCCAGTTCAGCAGCACCACGATGCGGTTGCGGAAGCCGATCAGGAAGAACACGTGCGCGGCCAGCCAGAACCACCAGGCCAGGATGCCCGACAACTGCAGCCGGCCCAGGTGGACGATCGCGGCCATGCGGCCGATGGTGGCCAGGTTGCCGAAGTCGGCGTACTTGAACGGCCCCGGTGCTGCCTTGCCATGCAGACGCGCGCGGATCACCTCGGCCACGTACTTGCCCATCTGCTTGGCGGCGGGCGCGACGCCGGGCACCGGCTTGCCATTGGCCTGGTTCAGCGCGGCCAGATCGCCGGCCACGAACAGTTCGGGGTGCCCGGGCAGGGTGAGGTCGGGTTGCACCTGCACGCGGCCGGCGCGGTCCAGTGGCACCTCCAGGGTGCGCGCCAGTGGTGAAGCGGCCACACCGGCGGCCCACACCACGGTGCGTGCCGGCACGAATTGATCACCGAGCTTGAATCCCAGGCTGTCGATGTCGCTCACCGGGGTACCGGTCAGTACTTCCACGCCCAGTTTTTCCAGCTGCCGACGCGCCTTCAGCGAAAGCACTTCCGGGAACGAGGACAACACGCGCGGGCCGGCTTCGACCAGCCGCACCTTGGCGCTGGCCGGATCGATGTGGCGGAACTCGTTGCGCAGCGTATGCCGCGCGATTTCTGCCAGGGTGCCGGCCAGCTCAACACCGGTGGGACCGCCGCCGACCACGGCAAAGCTCAACCACGCCGCTTTCTTCGCCGGGTCCGGTTCGGCCTCGGCGCGCTCGAACGCCAGCAGCAGCTTGCGGCGCAGCGCGATGGCATCGTCCAGCGTCTTCAGCCCGGGCGCATCATCGGCCCACTGGTCGTTGCCGAAGTAGGCGTGGGTGGCGCCGGTAGCCAGCAGCAGGCTGTCGTAGTCCAGCGTGCTGCCATCGGCCATGCGGATCTGCCGGGCCTGCTTGTCGATGGTCACCACTTCGCCCAGGCGGACTTCCACATTGCGCTGGTGGCCGAGGATGTGGCGCAGCGGTGCGGCGATATCCGGGGCGGACAGGCCGGCGGTGGCCACCTGGTACAGCAGCGGCTGGAACAGATGGTGGTTGCGGCGGTCGACCAGGGTGATGCGTATGCGCTCGCGGGCCAGGGCACGGGTGGCCCAGAGGCCGGCAAAACCGCCGCCGACAACAACCAGGTGGGGAACGCGCTCGCGACTCATCGACTCACTCCAGTGGGGGCATTGGGGGAAGCGCCTGGCATCTTCGCACGATGGCGCCCTGTCACGTCAGCGCCCGCATGGATCGGCGATACTCGGGTTCAGGCAACCGCCCGTGAGGAGCCCATGAGCGAACCGGAAAAGCGCATCGCCCTGTTGATCGACGCCGACAATGCGCCGGCCTCGAAGATCGACGAGGTCCTGGCCGAAGTCGCCCGCTACGGTGTGGCCAACGTGCGCCGCGCCTATGGCAACTGGAAGAGCCCGCGGTTGAAGGGTTGGGAGGCCGTGCTGCACGAATATGCGATCCGCCCGATCCAGCAGTTCGCCTACAGCAAGGGCAAGAATGCCTCGGACATGGCGATGGTGATCGATGCCATGGACCTGCTGTACGCGCGCAATCTCGATGGCTTCGCCATCGTGTCCAGCGATGCCGATTTCACCCCGATGGTGATGCGCCTGCTGACCGACGGTGTGAAGGTCTATGGCTTCGGCGAGAAGAAAACCCCGGAGCCGTTCGTCAACGCGTGCTCGAAGTTCACCTATCTGGAAGCGCTGGGCCAGACCCATGCCAGCGTGCCGGATACCGAACAGGCGTCCAGCGAACAGGCATCGAACGAGCCTGTTGCCAACGACGATGCCCGGCCACGCAAGAGCGGTGCGGAAATGCGCAGCGATACGCGGCTGGTGAAGATGCTGCGCCGTGCGGTGTCCTCGGCCGAGGGCGAGGATGGCTGGTCGCACCTTGGCCCGGTCGGCAGCCAGATCGGCAACCAGGCCTCGTTCGATCCGCGCAACTACGGTTACGGCAAGCTCAGTGACCTGCTGGCAGCGATCGGGCTGTTCGAGCTGAAGAAGGACGGCAAATCCTCCTACGTGCGCGCGCTGCCGAAGAAAAACCGGTAGTGCCGGCCGCTGGCCGGAAAAGAACCGGTAGTGCCGGCCGCTGGCCCGCAAGCCCCAGATGCCAGATCCCGCATCCGGCACGCACATCTCCACTCCGATCAGGCGTATCGTTGCCGCTCGCATTGCCAGCAAGGAAAAACCCGCATGTTGAAGATCTGGGGCCGCCGCAATTCCAGCAACGTCCGCAAGGTGCTGTGGTGCGCCGAGGAAATCGGCCTGCCGTACGAATCCATCGAGGTTGGTGGCAGCCATGGCGGCACGCAGACGCCGGAGTACCTGGCGATGAATCCCAACAGCCTGGTGCCGGTGATCGAAGACCATGGCCTGCCGCTGTGGGAATCGAATGCCATCGTGCGCTATCTGAGTGCGCGCTACGCGCTGGGCACGCTGTACGCCGAAGACCCGATGGAACGCGCCCAAGCCGAGAAGTGGATGGACTGGAGCACCTCGCGCATGGCGCCGCTGTACACCGACCTGATCTGGGGCATCATGCGCACCGCCCCGGCCGACCGCGACGAAGCGCGCATCAATGCCGCCATCGTGCGTGCCGGTGACTACCTGGCGATTGCCGATGCCACGTTGGCCAGACAGCCGTGGCTGTCGGGCGAGACGTTCGCGATGGGTGACATCCCGCTGGGCTCGCTGATCTATGCCTGGTTCGAATTGCCCATCCAGCGCCCGGAACTGCCGCACCTGGCCGACTGGTACGCCCGCCTGCGCGAACGCCCGGCCTACCAGCGCGGCGTGATGTCGCCGCTGACCTGAGGGGTAGCGCCGGGCCATGCCCGGCGAGCGTGGTATGCGGAGGACCGCCGGGCATGGCCCGGCGCTAGCGTTCGTCTGCCTCAATACAGATCCGTCGGATCCACATCCAGCGACCAGCGCACCTTGCGTGCCTCCGGCAGCGCATACAGCTGCGGCACCAGCTGGGCCAGCACGCCATGCAGCGGTGGCCGCTGAAGCGCGGACAGCAACAGCTGCGTGCGCTGGTAACCGGCACGCCGCGGCATCGGCGCCGGCATCGGCCCATAGGCCTCGACCACGTTCTGTTCGCCCAGCAACTGCCGCGCCGCCAGCAGGAACGCATTGGCATGCTCGACCTGCTGTGCCTCGGCGCGCATCAGTGCCAGATGCGCGAACGGCGGGAATCCGGCGGCCTGGCGCTGGTTCAACTCGGCCTGCGCGAACGGGTGGTAGCCACCGCTCACCAGGGTTTCCAGCAGCGGATGCCCGGGGTGATGAGTCTGCAGCCAGACCTCACCAGGATCACGTGCACGGCCGGCGCGGCCAGCGACCTGGATCAGCTGCTGTGCCAGTTTTTCACTGGCGCGGAAGTCCGCGGAGAACAAACCTTCGTCGATGCCCACCACCACCACCAGTGTCAGCTTCGGCAGGTCGTGGCCCTTGGCCAGGATCTGCGTGCCGACCAGGATGCCGGGCTGGTCACCCAGTTTCGCCAGCTGCTGTTCCAGTGCGTCGCGTCGTGAGGTGGTGCCGCGGTCGATGCGCACCACCGGAAAATCGGCGAAGGCGGCGGTGAGGTGCTCTTCCAGGCGTTCGGTACCGATGCCCTGTGGCTGCAGCGCCAGGCTGCCGCAGGCCGGGCATGCCAGCGGCGC
Organism: Stenotrophomonas sp. 63632_Sma; assembly: GCF_056482875.1. NCBI lineage: Bacteria > Pseudomonadati > Pseudomonadota > Gammaproteobacteria > Lysobacterales > Lysobacteraceae > Stenotrophomonas > Stenotrophomonas sp. 63632_Sma. The sequence continues at coordinate 4,204,618 of NZ_CM151220.1, read as the reverse complement.
CGGTTGCCGCGCACCGCAGTGGTGGCACTGCAGCCGGCGGCCGCCACCATGCACGGTCATCGGTGCATCGCAGCGGTTGCACGGTGCGGTCCAGCCGCAGTCGTGGCACAGCAGCACCGGCGCATAGCCACGGCGGTTCTTGAACACCAGCACCTGCTGGCCACGCTGCAGGTGCTCGCCGATGCCGGCCAGAACATCGGCCGAGAGGCCATCGTGCAATGGCCGTTTGCGCACATCGAGGATGCGCACGCGCGGTGGTCGTGCATCGCCGGCACGCTGCTTCAGGCGCAGGTGGGCGTAGCGCCCGGCATAGGCGTTGTGCAGTGTTTCCAGCGAGGGCGTAGCACTGCCGAGCAGCACGGGAATGCCGAGCGCCTTGGCGCGCACCAGGGCGAAATCGCGCGCGTGGTAGCGGATGCCGTCCTGCTGCTTGTAGCTGCCGTCATGTTCCTCGTCGATGATCAGCAGACCGGCCTGCGGCAGCGGCGTGAACACTGCCGAGCGGGTGCCGACAATGACGCGTGCTTCACCACGTGAGGCGGCTGCCCAGACGCGAGCGCGCTCGTTATCGTTCAAGCCCGAATGCAGCGCATGCACGGCGATGCCGAGGCGGCCGCGGAAGCGTGCCAGGGTCTGCGGAGTCAGGCCGATTTCCGGCACCAGCACCAGCGCCTGCCTGCCCTGTGCCAGGCAATGGATGATCGCCTGCAGGTAGACCTCGGTCTTGCCGCTGCCGGTCACGCCATCCAGCAGGAAAGGCTGGAAGCCGTCGGCGGCGTTGATCGCAGTCACGGCCTCGGCCTGGTCCGGGTTGAGCGTGGGCCCGGGCAACGGCTGCGCATGCTGCGGTGCCACCGTCATCGCCACGCGCTCGGCCAGTGCACGCTTGGACAGACTGCGTGCGGCGGTGCGCCAGTCCTCCATGCGTTCGCCCAGTACGTCTTCATCCACCACGGCCTCGGCCAGCAGTTCGGCCAGCTGCCGCGGGCGGCTGCCGGCGCGCAGCTTCCCGCGCTGGGCATGGCCTTCGGGTGTCAGTTGCCAGCCCCAGTGATGGGTGTCGGGCAGGGCCTCGCCGTGGCGCAGCGGGCCGGGCAGGGCGGTGCTGAGTACTTCGCCCAACGGCGCGTGGGTGTAGCGCGCCAGCCACTGCAGGCTCTGCCACAGCTCACCCTGCAGCAGCGGCTGCGGGTCGCACCAGGCCAACGCCTGGCGGAGTCCCTGGCCGTCGTCGGTCTGGCCGTGTCCCACCACCACACCGACCAGCTCACGGTTGCCGAACGGCACCTTCAGGCGGCAGCCGACCGCAACCGTGGGGGCCACGCCCTCCGGCGACAGGTAGTCGAACAGGCGGGGCAGGGGGACGGGCAGGGCGACCTGCAGGGTCGGAATCGGTGAAAGCATCGGGCCAGTGTACCGGGCCATGCGCGCGCGAATGGCGGGGTGGGCGGCGGCGGGACGGCGCCCGTTGAATCATAAATGTCACCTAAATATCGGTGTCCATTGGAGATTCAGTCTTATCCACATGTTCTGTGGATAACGCTGTGCGTTACCGGTCGGCGGGCGCGCAGGAGGCCGATGGCGACGGCCTCACGCTCCGGTTGGTCAAAAAATCGCCATACTTTAAAATCCATCAAAATCAATTACTTAAGTTTGAAACAGTGCTGAAACAGAGTGAATTCAGCTGGATGCCACAGTTTCCTGCGCAGGCAGCGTGGTGCTGTGCACAACCTGCAGCACGAAGTGCCTGTGGGCGCAAGTCCTACGGGCGCCGATGGCCTGCCGCTATCATGCGGGCAGACCTTTGGAGTGATCGATGACGGCTGTGCCCGCCCCTGTTTCCTCGACCGCGGCCGGTGCGCTGTCGGCGTTCCTGCGAGGTGTTGAACGCCGCGCCCTGGTGGTGGCTGAACTGCAGTGCGGCGATGCTGCCCGGGCCGAACAGACACTGGTGGCGGTGATGCGCGCGTTTGCGGCGGTCGCCAGTGACCTGCCGATGGCGCAGTGGCCAACCCGCTTCTGGACCCTGCTGGGCCAGCGCCAGGCGCTGCGTGAGCCGGTGGGCGGCCAGTGGGAGCCGCCGCTTGCCGCCTTGGGCCAGATGGGACCGTTGCCGCGCCTGGCGCTGTTGCTGCGGGTGGGCGGCAGCCTGGATGAAGGTATCGCCACGCGCGTGCTCGACCAGGACGAAGCCGGCTACCAGCAGCTGCTGGCCGATGCCTGCCCGCGTGACGCGCACGGCCAGCCCGACGCCTCGGCCTGGCGCCAGCTGGCCGAACAGGTGCAGCTGCGCATCCGCGATCTGCCCGTCAAACGCCTGCAGCAGCTGCAACAGCCGGCCGCACCGACGAACAGCAGTGAAGCGCCGACCTCCAGCTGGCGCACCCCGCAGCGCGACGAGCGGGCTGCAGCCACTGGCAAGCGCCGCCGCGCCAATGCCAAGCCGCGCTGGCGCGGTCCGTTGATCCTGCTGATAACCGTGGTGGTACTGCTGGCCGCCGCGCTGGGCTGGCGCCATTGGCAGGGACATTCGTTCGGCAGCGACGCACCGCTGCCGGAAGGCGTGGTTGGTGAGGCGGGTCCCGTCACGGTGGAAGCACTGCCGCCGAGCAAGGTCAATGCCACGCCGGACGCGACCCCTGCGCAGGCGACGGACGACGCCACGATGCTGGCCGACAGCGACTATCCGCTGGTGGCCGATGCCGATCTGTATGCATGGACCGCCGCGGGCGGCCCGCTGCCGGTGGACGAGTCGCAATCCAAGCCGAGCCGGCCGGAGCCGGCCAGCGCCACGCTGGAAACCGCTGCTGCCGATGAATAAGACCGTATTCGCCAGCCTGCTGCTGGCCCTGCCGTTGTCGCTGTCCGCCGCGCCGCAGACCTTGAACGTGCCGCTGCCGCCGCCAGTGCCGGGCAGTTCACCGGCGGCCCCGGCCACCACAGGTACGACGCCCGCTACGTTCGCCCAGCTCGATGCCCAGCAGCAGCGCCAGCGCCGCGCCGACTACGCCGCATGGCGGGCATTGCCGGAGGGCGAGCGTGAGCGGATCCGTCAGGCCGCTGCGCGATTCAATGCGTTGCCGGCCGACCAGCAGCAGCGCCTGCGGCAGCAGTTCCAGGCGCAGGACCAGGCCTTCCGCGAAGGCTGGCGGCTGGGCCCGCAGCTGGGCCTGGAGTTCCCCAAGCTGCACGGCCTGTTCGGCTTCGTGCCGCCGGAACAGCGCGAGGCCGCGCTGGCCGTGCTGCGCCAGCTCAGCCCGGCGCAGCTGGCCCAACTGACCCTGGTGGCACAGCGCACGCCACCGCAGGAGCGCGACAAGGTCCGCGGCGCGTTCCTCGCGGTGCCGCCGGCCGAGCGCGATACCTGGCTCAAGCGCCAGGCCGGGCAGTAGAAAGAAAAGGGGACGGAGGGGATTAAGTCGTATTCGGCACAGTCGGGCTTGAAACGACTTAATCCCCTCCGTCCCCTTTTTCTGTTCGTAACGCGATCGCAACGCGTGATGCCGGGGCCTGCCGGAACCCAGCATTCACGCCATGTCATGGGAATGCGTGCGCTGCGCGCGTAAGATGGCGGCCCGCAACCCGGTGCCTGTGCCCTTCGCGCGCAACCGTAGTTCGCGTCAAGCACCTTATGTCTACTGCAACCTCCACGCCGCGCTTCAGCAAGGAAGTCGGCGCTACCGGTCTGCTCGCCCTGCCGCTTGTGCTCGGGCATGTGTCCACCGGTCTGATCTCCTTCGTCGACAATGTCATTGCCGGCCACCACGCCACGGCGACCCTGGCCGCGGTGACCATCGGCACCGCCCTGCTGTGGCTGCCGATGCTGATCCCGATCGGCACCCTGATCTCACTCACCGCCTCGGTGTCGCAGCTGCATGGCGCTGGCCGCGAGCGCGAGATCGGCCCGCTGTTCCGCCAGGCACTGTGGCTGGCGCTGGGCCTGGGCCTGATCATGTTCACCTTCCTCACCGTGGTGCCGCCGCTGCTGCCTGCGTTCGGCATCGCACCGGACATCGTGCCGGGGGCCACCGCGTTCCTGCACGCGGTGCGCTGGGGCGGACCTGCGCTGACCCTGTACTTCTGCATGCGCTATCTCAGCGAGGGCATGCACTGGACGCTGCCGACCATGCTGCTCGGCTTCGGTGGCCTGCTGGTGCTGGCACCGATGGGCTACGTGCTGGCCAACGGCAAGCTCGGCTTCCCGGAAATGGGCGCCGAGGGCCTGGGCATCGCCTCGGCGGTGATGATGTGGCTGCAGGCGATCGCCTTCGCCACCTACCTGTGGTTCACCAAGCGCTTTGCCCACCTGCAGCTGTTCTCGCACTTCGAAGGACCGCGCTGGAAGGCGATCTGGGACCTGCTGCGCACCGGCCTGCCGATCGGCATCACCGTGCTGATGGAGGGCGGCCTGTTCATCGTCACCGCGCTGCTGATCGGCCGCCTTGGTGCCAATGAAGCGGCCGCGCACCAGATCGCGATCAACGTCGCCCAGCTGTGCTTCATGATCCCGATGGGCGTGGCCGAGGCCACCACCGTGCGCGTCGGCCATGCGGTCGGCCGTGGCGATGGCTTCGGCGTACGCCGTGCGGCCTGGGCCGGCTACGCGATCATCATGGGTACGCAGACCCTGTCGGCGGCGGTGCTGCTGTTCGGCCATGACGCCATCGTCGGTGTCTACACCAACGACCTGGCAGTGGCCGGCCTGGCCTCCACCCTGCTGCTGTACGCGGCCACCTTCCAGTTCCCGGATGGCATCCAGGTGCTGTCGGCCGGCGCGCTGCGCGGGCTGAAGGACACCCGCGTGCCGATGTTCATCGCCATGTTCGCGTACTGGGGCCTGGGCATGCCGCTCGGCGCCGGGCTCGGCCTGGGCCTGGGCATGGGCCCGCAGGGCATGTGGATCGGCCTGATCGTCGGCCTGACCGCCGCCGCCATCCTGATGGGCTGGCGCCTGCGTCGCAGCAGCCTGCGCATCGGCCAGTCGGCACTGTCCTGATCCGCCCCGCCCGCCGCGATGACCCGTGGCGGGCGATCCCCTGACTTGTGTCCGATGCCGCATCACACGGCACCGGCTATGCTGGCACCACGGCAAGAAGCCATCCGGAGCGTTCCATGAATCAACCCGTGCCCCCGCTGCCCCCGGCGCGTCGCAACCCCGTCGCCAGTTTCTTCATCGGGCTGTGGGACGTCATGAACTTCACCCGCCGGTTGATCCTCAACCTGGTGTTCTTCGGCCTGCTGTTCCTGCTGCTGGTGATGTTCGTCATCGCCGCCGGCATGGGCGCCGGTGCCAGCAAATCGCTGCAGGACCGCACCACCCTGGTGATCGCGCCGGAAGGCCGCCTGGTCGAGCAGTTCAGCGCTGACCCGGTCAGCCGCGCGCTGGCCAAGGCGGTGGGCGACAACGGTGCCGAAGAGATCCAGCTGCGCGACCTGCTGCGGGTGATCGAGTCGGCCAAGGAAGACAAGAAGATCGAGCGCGTGGTGCTGGAGCTGGACAAGCTGCAGCCGTCGGGCTTCGCTTCGCTGCGTGAAGTGGCCGCGGCACTGCAGGACCTGCGTGCGTCCGGCAAGCAGCTGGTGGCCTACAGCGAGAGCATGGGCCAGTCGCAGTACCTGCTGGCCGCACAGGCCGACGAGGTCTACCTGGACCCGATGGGGTCGGTGGTGCTCGAGGGCCTGGGCCGCTATCGCCAGTACTTCCGCACCGGCCTGCAGGACAAGCTGGGTGTGGACGTGCACCTGTTCAAGGTGGGCGAGTACAAGTCCGCCGCCGAACCCTACGTGCTCGACGCCGCTTCGCCGGCCTCCAAGGAAGCCGACCTGTTCTGGATGAACGACGTGTGGCAGCGCTACCTGGGCGACATCGCCAAGGCCCGCCGCCTGGATCCGGCACAGCTGGCCGCCGGCATCGACACGCTGCCGGAAGGCATCGCCGCTGCCGGTGGTGACCTGGCCAAGTTCGCCCTGCAGCAGAAGCTGGTGACGTCGCTGAAGACCCGCGAGGAATTCGAGGATCTGATGATCGAGCGCGGCGTGGCTGACGACGATGCCGACGGTGGTTTCCGCAACATCGACTTCGGCTCCTACCTGGGCCAGCTCGATGCGCGCCGCAACCCGGTCGACAGCCGTCCGCAGGTGGCGGTGGTGGTGGCTGCTGGCGAAATCAGCGGTGGCGACCTGCCGGCCGGCCGCATCGGTGGCGAATCGACCTCGGCGCTGCTGCGTGCCGCGCGTGACGACGAGAACGTGAAGGCCGTGGTGCTGCGCGTGGATTCGCCGGGTGGTGAAGTGTTCGCCTCCGAGCAGATCCGCCGCGAAGTGGTGGCCCTGCAGGCCGCCGGCAAGCCGGTGGTGGTGTCGATGGGCGACCTGGCCGCCTCCGGTGGCTACTGGATCAGCATGAATGCCGATCGCATCTATGCCGATCCGTCGACCATCACCGGTTCGATCGGCATCTTCGGCATGGTGCCGAACTTCAGCCGCGCGCTGGACAAGATCGGCGTGCACACCGACGGTGTCGGCACCACCCGTTTCGCCGGTGCGTTCGATGTCACCCGCCCGATGGATCCGGCCGTGGGCCAGGTCATCCAGTCGGTGATCAACAAGGGTTACGCCGACTTCACCGGCCGCGTCGCCGACGCCCGCAAGAAGCCGGTCGAGGCCGTCGACGAAGTGGCCCGTGGACGCGTGTGGAGCGGTGCGCAGGCCAAGGAACGTGGCCTGGTCGATGCCTTCGGTGGCCTGAAGGATGCGGTGGCCGATGCCGCCAGCCGCGCCAAGCTGGGCAAGGCTGACGCCTACCGCGTGCGTTACATCGAGAAGGCGGCAACGCCGTTCGCGCAGTTCGTCAGCGGTTTCGCCGGCAGCCGTGCAGGTGCCTGGATGCTGTCCGACTCGGGCATGGCGCGGATGGTGCTGGCGCGCACGATGCCGGAAGTGGATACGCAGCTGCGCTTTGTCGAGAACGCGGCCCGCGAGAAGGGCAACGGCACGCCGGTGAAGGCGCTGGCGTACTGCTTCTGCGGGTTCTGATCGGAAGCCATCCACGCACGGCGTGGATCTACTGGAAGCGCCCGGCCTCGGCCGGGCGTTTTCGTCTGCGGGGTTACTGCGTCGCGTCGGCCTCGGCCTTGCGCTCACGCGCGGCGGCATCGTCCACGGTCTTCTGCACGCCCTTGGCGCGGTCCAGCGGTTCGTTGATTGCGCGCGACATCGCCCGGGGCACCGGTGGCTTTTCCGGGTTCGGCGCCGGTGGGCGCTGGCAGCCCGCCAGCAGCGCGGTGGCCAGCAGGGACGTGAACAGGATCAGGATGCGCATGGCGGCACTCCGTGATGGGCGTGCGGGCAGTGTCGCATCCTCGGTAGGGGGCGGCCGTGAGCGCGTATCCTTGCCGCATCGAAACACAGCGGGCGCGGCCCGGGAGAACACATGACCCAGCAACGGTGGCGCCTGGACGGCCAGACCGCCCTGATCACCGGCGCCAGCGCCGGCATCGGCCTGGCCATCGCGCATGAACTGGCTGGCTTCGGCGCCGATCTGATGATCGTCGGCCGTGATATCGACATGCTGGAGACCGCGCGCGACGAACTGCTGGACGTGTATCCGCAGATGCAGGTGCATGCGCTGGCCGCCGATGTCTCCGACGACGAGGACCGCCGCCAGATCCTGGACTGGGTGGAGGATCATAGTGATGGCCTGCACATCCTGGTCAACAACGCCGGCGGCAATGTCACCAAGGCGGCCACGGAGTATTCCGAGGACGAATGGCGGAAGATCTTCGAGACCAACCTGTTCTCGGCCTTCGAGCTGTCGCGCTATGCACATCCGTTGCTGGCACGCCACGCGTCGTCATCCATCGTCAACGTTGGCAGCGTGTCCGGCCTGACCCATGTGCGCAGCGGCGTGGTCTACGGCATGACCAAGGCGGCGATGCATCAGATGACCCGCAACCTGGCCGTCGAGTGGGCCGAGGATGGCATCCGGGTCAACGCGGTGGCGCCGTGGTACATCCGCACGCGGCGCACGTCCGGTCCGTTGGCGGACCCGGACTACTACGAGGAAGTGATCAACCGCACGCCAATGCGCCGCATTGGTGAACCGGAGGAAGTGGCCGCAGCCGTGGGCTTCCTGTGCCTGCCTGCGGCCAGCTATGTGACCGGCGAGTGCATCGCGGTGGACGGCGGTTTCCTGCGCTACGGGTTCTGATCTTTCAGCAGGTAGTGCCGGCCGCTGGCCGGCAACTGCAACCATCTGAAGATCCTGTGGTTGCCGGCCAGCGGCCGGCACTACCGGGTGGCCGTTACCCCGGTACCGGGCAGTTGCTGGCCTCCAGCACACCCTGCAGCCGCTCGCGTTCACCGCGCGCGGTATCGCGGTTCTCCGGCGCGGCGAAGCGCTCACGGCCGCGGGCATCGCGGAAGCGCTGCTGCCAACCACCGCAGCGCTGCGCTTCGGGAAGCGCTTCGCAGTGGTCGCGCACCACTTCACAGCTGGCGGCATTCACCGGCGTCACTCCGCCAAGGCCCTGTACCGTCATCAGCTCGCAGCGGCCGGGCGCGGCTTCGTACTCGTACAGGTAGCCGCCGCCCTGGCTGTCGGTGCACTGGAAGATCGGAGGAAGCGGCGGCTTCGGTGGACCGTCACCTGCGGCGGCGCGGGCCTCGGCATCGCGGCGCAGCGTCGCGCTGTCGAGGATCTGGTCGTCTCCTGCGTGTTCGACCATGCCTGCTTCCATGATCGTGCGTCCTTCGTCCGCGCGTCGTGGTTTTGCTGGGGCCGCAGGGGCAACGGCCGGTCCGGACGGCACCGGCGCGGGTGTTTCAACGGGCGCAGATGCAGGTTCGGCGGCTACAGGCGCAGCGGCGGCCGGCTGCGAGTTGGCCGGGTCGGGGATGCGCAGCACCTGCTGCTTGCTGCCGGTGGCGCACGGCGTGCGCTGCAGGGTAGGGACGTCACTGCTGCTGGAGGTACAGCGGTAGATCACGCCCTCTTCGGCCAACGCGCTTCCGGGCAGCAGGACCAGGAGCAGCCAGATCACTCGGTTCATGCGCACAGCGTACAGGCTGCGACGGCGTGCTGCGCTCAGCGTTCGCAATCGCGCGACAGGCGCGCATCGATACCGCGCTGTTCGTTGCTGATGGCGGTGCGTTCACTCTGCAGCGCGCTGTTGTAACGGCGATCCAGCTCCCAGCGGCGGTCACTCAGCCGTGCGCAGACTTCCTGTGGTGGCAACGCATGGCAGCTGTCGCGGACCAGCACGCTGCCGGCCGGCACCTGCACGTCCATGCCGATCGAGGGGCGCCGATAACCCGTGCCTTCGCCGATCGGCGTGCCGATGGCCGGGCGTGGTCCGGGATAGGCTGGACCACGATGGCCGTGCGGCAGCCAGACACTGGTCCACAGCGGCACCCAGCGCGGATTGCCTTCGTTGTTGTCGCTGGTATAGCGCCGTCCGTCCTCGCTCACGCACTCGTACATCGGCTGCGGCGGCTGGATGTAGACGTGGCGGACTTCGCGCTCGCGGATGACCGGGGTTTCGCTGGGCGGCGGAGGCGTGGCATCACTGCGCACCACCCGTGGAGCGGGATCGCGCGGGCGCTGCAGGTCGCGCACCTGCTGGCGGCCGCTGTTGCACGGCCTGTCCTGCAGGGCGACGGCACCGTTGCTGGCAACGCAGCGGTAGACACGCACGTCCTCGGCCGCGGGTGCCGTCCACGGCAGCAGCAGGCACAGGCTCAAGGTGGCGCGTAGCAGGGTCATGGCGGCAGGGTGCGTGATTGTCCGCAGCAGCGCAATCGCCGGCTCAGGAGCGCAGCACGTTGCCGCTGAGCGCGTCGCGGATCGGGGTGGGCTGGGCCAGGCCGCCGGTCTGCCCATCGAGGATGCCGTCGAGCAGGCGCAGCAGGCGCGGGTCCAGTTCTTCGCGGCTGCGTGCCGGTGGTTCGCCGGCCAGGTTGGCGCTGGTGGAGACCAGCGGGCCGCCCCAGGCGCGGCAGAGTTCGGCCACCAGCGGGTGCGCGCTGATGCGCACCGCGATACCGCTGTGTTCGCCGGTGACCCAGGGCTGCGCGCGCGGGCCGGCAGGCAGGATCCAGGTGTTGGCACCGGGCCAGCTGGCCAGCACCGCGCGCTGGCGGGCGTCGGGCAGCGCCTGCAGCCGCACCCAGCCTTCCAGCTGCGCCAGTTCGGCCGCGACCAGGATCATGCCTTTCTCGATCGGGCGCTGCTTCAGCCGCAGCACCATGTGCACCGCAGCTTCGTGCGAGGGATCACAGCCCAGACCCCAGACCGCTTCGGTCGGGTAGGCGATCACGCCGCCCGCGCGGAGCGTGGCGACAGCAGAGTCCAGGGTGAGTTCTTTCATGGCGGCGACCGGCCCGGCGTGGGCCTTCATTATCCCCCTGCCGCGTGCAGAAGGGGTGGACCCTGGCACCCGGTAGTGCCGGCCGCTGGCCGGCATCAGCGGTAGGTACTGACTGCTGATGGTGGGTGCGGACCGTTGGTCCGCACACCTTGACCCTCATCCACGCATGGCGTGGATCTACTTCTTTGCAGCGGCCTTCTTCGCCGGGGCTTTCTTCGCGGCGGCCTTCTTTACTGCTTTCTTGGCCGCGGCCTTCTTGGCAGGCGCTTTCTTTGCAGCGGCCTTCTTCGGCGCCGCTTCCTTCTTCACCGCGGCCTTCTTTGCCGGGGCCTTCTTCGCGGCAGCCTTCTTGGCGCCGAAGCCCTTGCGCACCGGCTTGCCGGTTTCTTCCATCAGCTGCTGCACTTCGGCCAGGGTCAGCGAGGCCGGTTCGCGATCCTTGGGGATCTTGCCGTTCATCTTGCCGTCGCTGATATACGGGCCGAAACGGCCGTTCAGCACCTGGATGTCGCTGCCCTCGAACTCCTTGATGATCCGGTTGCGCGCGATCTCTTCCTTCTCTTCGATCAGGAACACGGCGCGGGCCAGGTCGATGGTGTACGGGTCGTCTTCCTTCTTCAGCGAGGCATACGTGCTGCCGCGCTTGGCGAACGGACCGAAACGGCCGATGCCGACGCTGACCGGTTCGCCCTTGTCCTCACCCAGCGCGCGCGGCATCAGGAACAGTTCCAGCGCGTCTTCCAGCGAGATGGTGTGCATCGACTGGCCGGGGCGCAGCGAGGCGAACTTCGGCTTCTCCTCGGCGTCCTCGGCGGTGCTGCCGATGGCAGCGTAAGGCCCGAAGCGGCCGAGGCGTACGCTGACCGGCTTGCCGGTCTTGGGGTCGGTGCCGAGCTCGCGCGCGCCACTGGCCTCGGCACGGTCGACCGATTCCTTCTTGTCTTCCACCAGCTCCTTGAACGGCTCCCAGAAGCGGGCCATCAGCGGGATCCACTCTTCTTCGCCACGCGAGACGGCGTCGAGCTCGTCTTCCAGCTTGGCGGTGAAGTCGTAGTCCACGTACCGGGTGAAGTGGCTGGACAGGAACTTGGACACCGCGCGGCCGACGTCGGACGGGCGGAAGCTGCGGCCTTCCATTTCCACGTACTTGCGGAACAGCAGGGTCTGGATGATCGAGGCGTAGGTCGAGGGACGGCCGATGCCGTACTCTTCCAGCGCCTTCACCAGCGCCGCTTCGGTGTAGCGCGGCGGCGGCTGGGTGAAATGCTGTTCGGCCTGGATGCGTTCCAGCGGCACGCGGTCGCCGGGCTTCATCGCCGGCAGCTTGCGGCCTTCGTCCTCGTCTTCGGCGCTCTTGTTGTCCTTGCCTTCTTCGTACACGGCCAGGAAGCCGGGCACCACCACGGTGGTGCCGCTGGCGCGGAACACGTGTTCGCTGCCGGCGGACAGATCGACGCTGACGGTGTTGAGGGTGGCCGGAATCATCTGGCAGGCCACCGCACGCTTCCAGATCAGCTCGTACAGCTTGCGCTCGTCATCGGTCAGGTAGCGCGCCACCTGCGCAGGCGTGCGCAGCGCCGAGGTCGGGCGCACCGCTTCGTGCGCTTCCTGGGCGTTCTTCGACTTGGTCTGGTAGGTGTTCGGCTGGTCCGGCAGCGAGGCGATGCCGTAGTCGCGGGCGATCACGTCGCGGATCTCGGCCAGCGCGTCCTGCGACAGGTTCACCGAGTCGGTACGCATGTACGAGATCAGGCCGACGGTGCCTTCGTCGCCGATGGCCACGCCTTCATACAGCTTCTGCGCCACCTGCATGGTCTTGCGGGTGGTGAAGCCGAGCTTGCGCGAGGCTTCCTGCTGCAGGGTGGAGGTGGTGAACGGCGGTGCCGGGCGGCGCTTGCGCTCCTTGCTGGCCACGTCGGTGACATGCAGCGAGCCCTGCGCGGCCTGCTGGATGCGCAGGCGGGCGGCCTCGGCGGTGTCGCCGTCGGTGATGGTGAACTGTTCGAACTTCTGCCCGTCCAGCTTGATCAGCTTGGCGTTGAAGTGCTGCGACGGGTGCGCGCACTCGGCGGCGATCGACCAGTACTCGCGGGCGATGAAGGCTTCGATCTCTTCCTCGCGCTCGACGATCATGCGCAGCGCCGGGCTCTGCACGCGGCCGGCGGACAGGCCGCGCTGGACCTTGCGCCACAGCACCGGCGACAGGTTGAAACCGACCAGGTAGTCCAGCGCGCGGCGCGCCTGCTGGGCGTCGACCAGGTCGCTGGCGATCGCGCGTGGCTGGCTGATGGCTTCCTTGATGGCGCGCGGGGTGATCTCGGTGAACACCACGCGCTGCATCGGCTTGTCCTTGACCAGCCCGCGTTCCTTCAGGATCTCGGCGATGTGCCAGCTGATCGCTTCACCCTCGCGATCCGGGTCGGTCGCCAGCAGGATGTCGTCGGCGCCCTTGGCGGCCTTGGCGATTGCATCGACGTGCTTCTCGTTCTTGTCGATGACGTCGTAGTGCATGGCGAACCCGTTGTCCGGGTCGACTGCGCCTTCCTTCGGAATCAGGTCACGCACATGCCCATACGAGGCCAGGACCGTGTAGTCCTTGCCGAGGTATTTGTTGATCGTCTTGGCCTTGGCCGGCGATTCGACGATGAGCAGGTGCTTGGGCATGGCAGCAGGGTCTGTGGGGCGAACCGTGGGGAAGGGGCCGCTAGGGTGGAGCAAACGGCCGCATTAGTGAAGCGGCCACGGGCAAATCCATAAACTGAACGCCCGGTAATGTGCCGGGCGTTCAGGTTTCACCTTGTTAGAGGAATCACGCCCGGCCAGCCCCTGTCAAGCAGCCAGACGTGAGGATGGCCGTTCAGGAGGCCATCTTGGCGATGAAGCCGACCGCGAATACCAGCAGGGCCAGGCCCACCAGCGACAGCAGGCCGGTCAGCACCAGTACCAGCACGGTGACCGTTCCCAGCTCCCGGCGCTGCAGCTGCGGCTGGTCGGTGTAGGCCCAGCGGTCGACCACCAGGGTGTCGCAGATCATGTCGTGCAGGCCCTGCTTGCGCTCGGTGAAGGCGGCCATCAGGAAACCGATGCCGAGGGTGAAGGTGCTGAGCACCGCGGCCCAGTAGCGACCAAATGCGCGGGCCTTGGTCAGGCGCTCGCCATTGCTGCGCACGACCTTGATGCCGACCGCCATCTTGCCCAGCGTGGCACCGCCCTGCGAGGCATGGAACCAGGTGTAGTACGCCATGCCGATGGCCAGGTTGATCAGGGCACTGGCCAGCTGGGCCACGATTTCGATGGCCGATTCGCCGCTGCCCACCGCACCCATGCTGGCACCAAGCACCACACCGAGGATGGCGCCGATGATGCCGCCGGGGATGGCCAGCACGAAGTAGTCGATCATGTAGGCCGCCACGCGCTTCCAGAAGCCCGCGTAGACCACTTCGCCGCCCATCACCGGCTGGGCATGGCCGCCGCCGCCGAGCGCCGCAGGGGCGCTGTAGGGCGAACTGCTGAGCGCGCCGGTGCCAGGCAGTGGCGCCGTACCGTTGTCGATGGCGGCATAGTCGCCACGCAGGTCGAAGCCGCCACTGCCGGTGGCCGTGCTGGCGTCGGCCAGTGTCTGCAGTCCCAGTTCGTCGACCACCTGGCGCAGCGCAGCCCACTGCGCCATGCCTTCGCGCCAGACCAGGGTGTCCAGGTTCAGCTGGCCGCGCTGGAAGCGCTGGCGGATCTCCTGGACCGGCAGCGGGCCCTGGCGTTGCTGTCCTTCGGCGTAGTACCACTCAGTCATTGCATGTTCCCTGTTGAATCATCCTTGGAGGTGCTGGCGTGCGCGTGGTTCAGCCGCGGCACGTCGGCGGCAGGTACTTGTCGTTGCTTTCGCCACTGCATTCCCAGCGGCCGCTGTCGCGATCGTATTCCAGCCACAGCAGGTCGCCATCAAGGCTCTTGCCGGGCAGCGCCAGGGTGGCTTCGATGCCGCAGTGGCCATTGTTGAAGCGACCGATGTTCACTGCCGAGAGACCGACCTGGGTGAAGTCGCCCGGGGCCGGGAAGCCGGCGTCGTTGGCGCCCGGGCAACGGCCTTCGTCATCGGCGAAATGCTGCACCTGGTCCTTCAACGGCTGCAGCGCGGACACTGCGCCGGCGACCTTGGCGCGCACGGTGTAGTCCTTGTAGGCGGGCAGGGCGATGGCGGCCAGGATGGCGAGGATCGGTACCAGCACCAGCAGCAGGCCGCCGCCGATGATCGCAGTGAGGGCGCAGCCGGACAGCTTCTTCTTCGGCGCCGGCAGGGCGGTGGCCGATGCACTGGTGGTGTAGGGCGTGGACGGCGGCAGTACCGGCGGCTGCGGCGGAGGCGGTGCCACCGGTTCCGGATCGGGCTCGGGTTCCACCGGCGGTGCGGCAGCGTCCAGCGCCGGCACGATCAGGCCGAGTTCGTCGACCACGGTGCGCAACGGCTGCCATTGCGGCAGGCCGTCGCGCCAGACCAGGGTGTCCAGGGAGATCTGGTTGTTGCGGAACAACTCGACCAACTGTTCCGCCGGCAGCGGACCCTGCTGCCGGTTGCCTTCTGCATGGAACCACTCGCTCACGGGGACGCTCCTGAATGCGCTATGCCCCCAAGTGTACGGTCAGTGCAGGGGTTCTGGCTCGTCCATGAACATCTGCGTCTCCATCCAGGCGTACGCCGCCTCGGAGCCGGGCTGGTTGAACAGCACCATCAGCACGACCCACTTCAGGTCGTCCAGGTCCAGTTCGTCCTGGTCCAGGGCCATGGCCCGGTCCAGCACCAGCTCGCGCTGGTCGGCGTCGAGGATGCCGTGCTGTTCCAGGTACAGCAGGAAACCACGGCATTCCACGTCCAGCTTGTCCAGCTCGGGGCCGTGGTAGACGCGCACGGGGCCATCGACCCGTGCCTGGGCCACGCTCGGCCGCTGCGCGGCCAGGGCATCGAGCCAGTCGAATGCCTTGTTGATCTCGGTTGGGCTGAAACCGGCCTGGATCAGGCCGTTCTGGAGCGAATCGCGGTCACGGATCAGGTCCGCATCTTCGCTGAAATAGTGTTCAAACAGGTACAGCAGTACGTCCAGGATGCTCTCTTTCATTGCCCCTCGGCCTGCGTCGCGCGACGCTGTGGAGGTGAAGAAACTAGGGAGTTCGACAGTAGCGGCCGTGTACGCACACCACGATTCCCGCCAGTTCCATGGCCAGCAGCATGGAGGACACCTGGGGCGCCGTCAATCCACAGCGCGTGATCAGTGAATCCATACCGCTTGGGTTGTGGTCCAGGGCCCGCCACAAGCTCTGGTAGTCAGGGTCGTCGGCCCAGCGCGCCGGCAGGAGTGCCGGCGGTGCCTGTTCAGTGGGGGTGGCGAGCCGTGATTGCAAGCCCGGCAGCTGCTGGCGAAGGGCGGGCGCCAGCAGTTCAAGGACCTCCTCCGGGCGCTCGACCAGTGCGGCACCCTCGCGGATCAACCGGTGGCAGCCCGCGGCGCGTGGGTTGAGTACCGAACCGGGCAGGGCACAGACCTCGCGGCCGGCCTCGGCGGCCAGGCGTGCGGTGATCAATGCGCCGGAGCGCTGGGCGGCCTCGACCACCACCGTCGCCAGCGCCAGCCCGGCCACCAGGCGGTTGCGGGCTGGAAAGTGACCGGGGCGTGCCGGTGTGCCCGGGAGGTATTCGCTGAGCACTGCGCCTTCGGTGGCGATCCGGGCCTGCAGCCTGGCGTGGCTGTCCGGGTAAGCCCGGTCCGGGCCGGTGCCGATCACCGCCACGGTGCAGCCACCGGCGTCCAGCGTGGCCTGGTGGGCGGCCGCGTCGATGCCTGCCGCCAGGCCGCTGGTCACCGCCAGCCCGGCTTCGACGAAGCAGCCGGCAAACCGGGCGGCCAGGGCGCGTCCGCCCGGCGTCGGCGAGCGGCTGCCGACCAGCGCCACCGACGGGCGCCAGGCCAGGCTGGGGTCGCCGGCGATGAACAGCGCCAGGGGTGGGTTCGGGACATCCAGCAGGGGCGGGGGGAATGCCGGATCGGTGAAGGCCAGCAGGTGCTGGTTGTCGTCTTCCAGCCAGCGCCGTGCCACGGCCCAGGCCCGGGTGTCCGGGCATTCCAGCGCGGCGCACTGCTCGGGCGTGCAGCCGTGCGCGCGCCAGTTCGCGGCGCCCTGCGCGATCGCAATCTCCGCGCTGCCTGCGGCCTGCAGCAGTGCCCGCCGTGGCGCCAGCGCGCCGCCTGCCATCAACAGGCGCAGCAGCGCCTCGTCAGCTTGGTTGGTCATCTCCCCACTATCGAGCGCATACAACAAAGGCGCCCTAGGGCGCCTTCGCATGTGGCTGTCAGGTTTTGCCGGAGGTGCCTGTAGAAGCGGAAGTGACTACCTGCAGTGGCCGGGCAACCCGGGACTGGTTACTTCGCGTCCGGGTGCAGTGCGTTGAACCCCACGCGCACCGGCTTCACGCCCTGCATCACCAGCGCGTAGCTGACGTTGTCGAAGGTACGGAACACCATGGCGTGCGCGGCGTATTCGTCCGGCAGCGAAACCCGGCCGGCGCCGGTGCTGAGCGAATCGTCCATGCGCGACGAGGTGGGGTACTTCATGCGGTGCGCCACGTGGCGGCCCGGGCGCCACAGCGAGAACACGGTGCCGTTGTCCACGCCCTGGGCGCGACCTGCGGAAATCGCGATCACATCGCGCGGGCCAGCGGCGGTGAACATGTCGGTGACGGCCAGCACGCGCACATCGACGCCCTCGACACCGGCGGCCGGGACATGGGGGACGAACTGCAGGTCGTACGGCTTGGCCTCGACCGGGACCAGGCGGTCGCCGGCACGCACCTCGCGGCCGCCTTCGTTCTTGTCCAGCACCAGGGTGGACGCCTCGACCTTGCCGCCGGCGACATGGGTGATGGTGCCGGTGGCGACCTGGGCCAGCTCATAGCCGAGTATGCCGCGGCGGTGGTTGGGGGCGTTGTAGGCCCGCCACAGGTTGCCGCTGCCGGGGGTGACGTCGCCGTTGGCGGTCAGGTCCTCGGTCGGCTTGGGCTGGGCGTAGCGCACGGTCGGGCGGACCACGGCCCAGCGCTGGCCCAGCTGGGCGTCGGCCAGGCGCACGTAGACCGCACTGCCGCTGGTGACGCGCAGGCGTTCTTCTTCCAGGCCGGCCACGTAGGGTAGCTGCTCGATGCTGTCGACCACGCTCAGCTGCTTCAGGAACGGCTCGACCTGGGCCAGCGGAATGGCATCGATCGGGGCTTCCTGGCGCGGGCCGGGCTTGGCAGCGACGGTCACCCGGTCCAGATAGGCCAGGCTGAGCACGTCACCGGGATAGATCAGGTGCGGATTGGCGATCTGCGGATTGGCCTGCCAGATCTCCGGCCACAGCCACGGCTTCTGCAGGAAACGTGCGGCGATATCCCACAACGTATCCCCTTTTCGGACCACATAGGTGTCCGGGTGCCCGCCATTCACTTCCACGGCGGTAGCATAGGCAGCCACGGTCAGCATCGCCGCGGCGACGACCGTACGAAAACGAAGCAACATAGGTGTGAAGCCCTGATTCCCCAACAGGTCCGCGCACTATAGTCCAGAAACCGGGGCGCAAGGCAAGCGTTGGAGCTAGAATCTGCGACGTATGCCGGCGTGCCGGCCCCCTATCCGGAAACAGCCATGGCCCTTCTCCCCATTCTCGAGTTCCCCGATCCGCGCCTGCGTACCAAGGCTGCGTTGATCGAAGCCGCCGAAGTCACCACGCCGGCCTTCCAGGAACTGATCGACAACATGTTCCTGACCATGTACGACGCCCCGGGCATCGGCCTGGCCGCCACCCAGGTGGACGTGCACAAGCGCTTCATGGTCATCGACGTCAGCGAAGAAAAGAATGAACCGCATGTGTTCATCAACCCGGAAATCGTCGCCAAGGACGGAGGCCGGGTGTATCAGGAGGGCTGCCTGTCGGTTCCGGGCATCTTCGCCGACGTGACCCGCGCCGATACCATCACCGTGAAGTACCTGGACCGCAACGGCCAGGAACAGCAGCTGGAAGCCGGCGAAGTGCTGGCCACCTGCATCCAGCACGAGATGGATCACCTGGACGGCAAGCTGTTCATCGACTATCTGTCGCCGCTCAAGCGCGAGATGGTGCGCAAGAAGCTGGCCAAGCAGCGCAAGCACGTGGCGTGATCGCCAATCCGGGCCGCCCATCGGGTGGCCCGTGCCTGCGCGACGCGCGCGGGCTGTACGGCGCCGGCCGACGGCGCCGTTTTCTTTCCTGCACGAATCCATCCTGCAAGTGGGGTAGCCATGAGGATTGTCTTTGCCGGTACGCCGGAATTCGCGGTGTCGTCGCTGCGCGCGGCTGCGCGCCACCATGAGGTCGTGGCCGTCTACACCCAGCCTGATCGTCCGGCCGGCCGTGGCCGTGGCCTGGCGCCGTCGCCGGTCAAGCTTGAAGCCGTGGCCCGTGGCATTCCGGTCTATCAGCCCGAATCGCTGAAGGATGAAGCCGCCCAGCAGCAGCTGCGCGACCTGCAGCCGGACCTGATGGTGGTGGTGGCCTATGGCCTGATCCTGCCCAAGGCGGTGCTGGCCATTCCGACCCACGGCTGCTGGAACGTGCATGCCTCGCTGCTGCCGCGCTGGCGCGGTGCCGCGCCGATCCAGCGCGCGATCCAGGCCGGCGATGCGAAGACCGGCGTCTGCCTGATGCAGATGGAGGCCGGCCTGGATACCGGCCCGGTGCTGCTGCACCAGGAGCTGCCGATCGCGGCCACCGATACCGGTGGCCAGCTGCATGACAAGCTGGCGGAACTGGGCGCGCAGGTGCTGTCCGACGGCCTGGGCCTGCTGCGGGCCGGCATCAAGCCGATCGCGCGGCCGCAGCCGGAGCAGGGCGTGACCTATGCGCACAAGCTGGACAAGGCCGAGGCCCGTCTGGACTGGGCGCTGGATGCAGGGGCGCTGGCACGCACCGTGCGCGCCTTCAATCCGTGGCCGATCGCCGAGGCGACGCTGGCTGGCGAGCGGGTGCGCATCCATGGCGCGGTGGCGCTGGATGAGGCCCACGGCCAGGCGCAGGGCACGGTGCTGGCGGCCAGCCGCGATGGCATCGATATCGCCTGTGGCCAGGGCGCACTGCGCCTGCGTGTGCTGCAGCGGGAAGGTGGCAAGGCGATTACTGCGGCCGACTACCTCAACGCCCGCCGCGATCTGCGCGTGGGGGCATAAGCGGTGTCGAAGCAGAACGATTTCTCCGTCGCCAAGGCGGCGCCGGGCGCGGCCACGCGCATGCTGGCCGCACGTGTGCTGGCACAGGTGTTCACCCGTGGCCGTTCGCTGAAGGCCGAACTGGCCTGGGCGCTGCCGAAGCTGGCCGACAGCCGCGACCGTGCGCTGCTGGAAGCCCTGTGTTTCGCCGTCCTGCGCCGCCGCAGCACCTATGACGCGGCGCTGCAGTCGTGGATGCAGAAGCCGCTGTCGGCGCGTGATGCCGATCTGCGCACGCTGCTGATGGTCGGGTTCGCCCAGCTGGACGTGCTGGAGCTGCCGGCGCACGCGGCGCTGTCGGCCACCGTCGATGCCGCGCGTGCCCTGGGCCGTGAGCGCCAGGCGGGCCTGGTCAATGCGATCCTGCGCCGCGCGCAGCGCGAAGGTTTCCCGGAGCAGCCAGCGCGCGATGCCTTCCCGGAATGGCTGGCCGATGCGGTGGAACGCGATTGGCCGGCACAGGCCGACGCGATCTTCAGCGCCAGCCTGCAACCGGCGCCCCTGTGGCTGCGCGCCAACCGCCAGCAGGGCGGTCGTGACAAGGCACTGGCCGCGCTGGCCGAAGCCGGCATTGCCGCAGAAGCCAGTCCGCTCAGTGCCGACGCGTTGCGCCTGGCCTCTCCGGTTGCCGTGAATCAGCTGCCCGGCTTCGCCGAGGGCGCGATCTCGGTGCAGGACCTGTCGGCGCAGTGTGCCGCCGATGCGCTAGCCCCGGTGGCCGGTGCCCGCGTGCTGGATGCTTGTGCGGCCCCCGGCGGCAAGTCGGCGCACCTGCTCGAGCGCGACCCCAGCCTGCGCCTGCTGGCGCTGGATATCGACGCGCGCCGCCTGGCCCGTGCACGCGATACCTACACCCGTACCGGCGTGGGCGAGCATGCGCAGACCCTGGCGGCAGATGCCAGTGATCCGGGCGCCTGGTGGGATGGCGTGCCGTTCGACGCGATCCTGCTTGATGCGCCGTGCTCGGCGACCGGCGTGATCCGCCGCCAGCCTGATGTGATGTTCCACCGTCGCGCCGAAGACATCGATGCACTGGTCGGCGTGCAGGCGCGCCTGCTGGAAGCCTGCTGGTCGATGCTGCGCCCGGGCGGCGTTCTGTTGTATGCCACCTGTTCGATCCTGCGCGCCGAGAACATCGATCAGGTGCGCGCGTTCCTGAAGTGGCATCCGGATGCCGTGGCGCAGCCGCTGGGCGATGCATTCGGCGTGGATTGCGAAGGGGTGGCGCGCCAGCGGCTGCCGGGTGAAAACGATGCTGACGGTTTCTTCTACGCGCGTCTGTTAAAAGCAGCCTGACCCCCGCTGCCGTTTCGAGTCCCATGCTGAAAGCCCACGCGTCGCGCCAGACGTGGTTGTTGGTGGTGATGGCCCTGCTGGTGCTGGGGGCCGGCCTGGGCCTCCGTGATCCATGGCCCTCGGATGAGCCACGTTTCGCGCTGGTGGCCAAGCAGATGGTCGACAGTGGCTACTGGTTGTTCCCGCATCGCGGCCCCGAGCTGTATTCGGACAAGCCGCCGATGCTGATGTGGTTGCAGGCGGCGATGTACAGCCTGGTCGGCCACTGGCGGGTGGCGTTCCTGCTGCCCTCGCTGCTGGCCGCGCTGGGCACGCTGTGGTGCGTGGTCGATCTCGGCCGCCGCCTGTGGACGCGGCAGGTGGGGCTGTACGCGGGCTGGGCACTGCTGTTCGCGCTGCACTTCACCTTCCAGGCGAAGAAGGCGCAGATCGATCCGCTGGTGGTGCTGTTCATCACCCTGGCCAACTACGGCCTGCTGCGCCATCTGCTGTTGGGTCCGGCCTGGCGCTGGTGGTGGCTGGGCTGGTTCTTTGCCGGCATCGGTGTGATCACCAAGGGCGTAGGCGTGCTGGCGCTGATGATGATCGCGCCGGCGGCAGTCGCATCCGTGCTGCACTGGCCGCGGGTACGCCTGCACGTGCGCGACCTGCGTTTCTGGCTGGCACCGTTGGCCTTCCTGCTGGCGGTGTCGTTGTGGCTGGCGCCGATGCTGCTGGCAGGCTTCGCCACCGGTTCGGAGCCGTACCGCGCCTACATGGACGACATCCTGTTCCGGCAGACCGCGCGGCGCTATACGCAGTCCTGGGACCATCACCAGCCGTGGTGGTACTTCCTGGCGATCATGCCGTCGATGTGGATTCCCGCGTTTCTGCTGCTGCCCTGGGCGCTTCCGGCCTGGTTCCGGCGGCTGCGCCGGCGCGATGCGCGCTACCTGCTGCCGTTGGCCTGGTGGCTGCTGGTCGTGCTGTTCTTCTCCCTTCCGCACGGCAAGCGCGACGTCTACATCCTGCCGGCATTGCCGATGTTCTGCCTGGCGCTGGCGCCGTTGCTGCCCGGGTTGCTGAGGCGGCGCGATGTGCAGCGCGTGCTGGGCGCATTCACCGCGTTGCTGGCACTGGCGCTGGGGCTGGTCGGTGCGCTGGCGCTGCTGGGTGATCCGGATTTCGAAGTGCGCCTTACCCATGGCCGCGGGTTGCTTCCCGGTGCCACCGATGCGCTGGCCTGGGCGGCGCTGGCGATGGCGGTCTGGTCGGCCTTGAGCCTGTGGGTGTGCGGGCGCCAGCGTCGGCACGTTGCCCTGGCCTCTACCCTGGCAGGAGTCTGGGTGCTGTACAGCCTGGTCGGTTATCCGGTGTTGAACGACTCCAGCTCGGCCCGTGGCCTGATGCGTGAAGTGAGTGCACGCATCGGCCCGCAGGCCGAGCTGGGACTGGTGGCATGGAAAGAGCAGAACCTGCTGATGGCCGATCGCCCGGCGGCCACCTTTGGATTCGAAGCACGTTGGCATCAACAGCTGCAGGCGGCCGTGCGCTGGCAGCGGCTGGTTCCGCAGCAACGCTGGCTGCTGGTGAACGAGGATGCGATGCAGGCCTGCATCGATCGTGCGCGGGCCGAGATGGCGGGCATTTCCAATCGTCGCCGCTGGTGGCTGGTGCCTGCCGATGCGGTCGCCGGCGACTGCCGGCCGTCAGTGGCGGAACTCGAGCACGAGCGCCGCCTGCAGGGGCCCGGCATCACCGATTGAGCGTTCGGGGAGCGTGGCTCAGGTGCTGGCCAGGGCGGCGTGATAGCTGGCCAGCGTGGCGTCGGCGAATGTCTGCAGGCCGAACTCCCGCTGTGCATGGCGGCGTGCTGCGCGGCCCTGTTCCGGCAGCGCATCGCGCTGTGCGTACAGCGCCTGTACCTGGGCGGCGATGGCGTCGATGTCGCGTGTGGCAACCACCCAGCCATCGACGCCTTGTTCGATGTTCTCCGGCAGGCCCGCGTAGTCGCTGACCAGCATCGGCTTGGCGCTGGCCATCATCTCGCGGCAGGCGAAGGAGATCGTCTCGACGTCATGGGACAGTACGAAGCCAGCATCGCCGGCCGCGATCAGGACACGGGTATCGGCCAGCAGGCCGGTGAAGTGCACCTGCGCGGCCACCTCGCCCAGCGCCTGCACCTGTTCGCGCTGCTGCGCGCTGGGCAGGTGGCCGGCCACGGCCATGTGCACATGCGGACGCACCGCATCGGGCAGTCGTGCGATGGCCCGGGCCAGGTCGATCCAGCCCTTGTAATCGTCGGTGCCGGCGTTGCTGACCAGCACCAGCGCCTGTGGATCCTGCGTCCACTGCTGGCGCAGCGCGCTGCCGGTGCCGGCCGGCTGCGGTGAGTAGCGCTCCAGGTCAACGCCATTGCGGACCACGTCGATCGGGCAGCGACGGTACGGGCCCTGTTCCAGCAGGCGCTTGGTGTCGGCCGAGACCGCGATCAGCCGATCGGTGGCCCAGCGTGCGCGCAGCGCATTGCCAAAGGTATTGGTGGGTTTGCTGTTGTGCTTGGTCAGCACGATCGGCGGGCGGCGCATGCCCAGCAGCCCCTGCATCACGAAGCGGTGGTCGCGTGCACCGTTGACATGGATCAGGTCGATGCCTTCATCGTGCACCAGCCTGCGCAGCGCGCGCTGTTCGGCCAGCTGCCGGGGCAGCGTTGGCAGGCCGCTGCCGAACGCAATCGGCAGTGTGCGGGCAATGCCTTCATCGGCCATGGTCCGCAGCAGGCGGCTGTCGGCCGGCGCGGCGACGTGGAGCGTGTGCTGGCCGTGCAGCGCACGCGCCAGCGAGACGATGTACGTGGTGTGGCCGCCACCGTCGCCGTAGTGGAAGTTGGTGTACAGGATTTTCATGGGGGGTCTTCAGGCAACGCCCACGCAGTGTGACACAGCGTGGTCAAGGCTGGTCCGCGGAAGGTGCCGGGTCGGCCACCGCCTGTCCATTGCCCAGCATCCACAGCATGATGGTCTTCTGCCGCACGTAGTTGGCGCGGACGTAGGCGTAGACCAGACCATGCCAGCCGTCGCGGAAGCCGCCACGGAACAGGAAGCCGCGCCAGAACCGCCAGGCCGGCGCCAGCACCAGCTTGCCCAGCGTGGCCCGCTTGCCGCGTGCGAACTCGTGCTCGGCCATCATCCGCGCGTACTTCTCGGTCTTGGCCAGCTGCTGCTGCAATGACCGGTACGGATAGTGGATCAGGTCGCCGCGCAGGGTGCCCACACTACCGTCGACACTGGCCGCCTCGTGGATCTCGCGCTTGCCGCGCCAGCCGCCGCGGCGGCGGTCGAACAGGCGCATCACCCGGTCCGGGTAGGCATTGCCATGGCGCAGGAACTTCCCGAAGTACTCCGAGAGGCGGGCGAAGCGGTAGCCGGCCTGGCCGCCGAAGCCACCGTCGCGGGCCTGCTCGATGGCCGTGCGCAGCTCGGGGCTGATGCGCTCGTCGGCGTCCAGGCACAGCACCCAGTCGTGGCTGGCCTGCTCGACGCAGAACGCCTTCTGGCTGCGGAAGCCCTCGAACCGGCGCTGCAGCACGCGGGCACCGGCGGACTCGGCGATGGCTACGGTGGCATCGGTGGACTGCGAGTCCACCACCACGATCTCATCGCAGAAGGCCAGCGAGGCCAGGCAGTCGCCGATGCGCCCGGCCTCGTTGAACGCGATAATGCACGCCGAGATGCGAGGCCGTTCGATGGGAGCGGTCGTGGAGGACATGATGGCCGGGTACCTGTTGTTTGCGACGGAGCGCTATGCGCTGCCTATTCTCGCCCCGTTGGCGCAGGCCTTGCACGCGTCCGGGCAGGAGGTGGCGGCCTGGTTCGAGGACGGCGCGGCCGGCAGCAGCCTGCCGGGGGTGCCCAACGTGGGCCTGAAGCAGGCCCTGGCAATGCGTCCGCGGGCGGTGTTCAGCGCGGCCAACTGGGTGCCGACCTTCCTTTCGGGGGCCAAGGTGCAGCTGTTCCATGGCTTCAACGTGGAGAAGCGGGACAGTGCGCGCGGCCACTTCCGGGTGCGCGGCATGTTCGACCTGTACTGCACGCAGGGGCCGGCCACGACCGCACCGTTCCGCGAGATCGCCAGCCTGCAGGGCCACTTCGCCGTGGCCGAGACTGGCTGGCCGAAGCTGGACCCGCTGTTCCGCGATGACGGAGGCGAGAGTTCCGCGCTGCGCGCACCGGCCGGTGACCGCCCGGTGATCCTGTTCGGTTCCACCTTCACCGAGCGGCTCAGCGCGGCTCCGCACCTGCATGCGCAGATCGCCGCTGATATCGCCGCCGGTGACCACTACTGGCTGCTGACCCTGCACCCGAAGTGCCCACCGGAACTGTTCGAACGCTACCGCGCGCTGGCCGGTGCCAATGCCCGCTTCATCGAGCCGGAGCAGGTGATGGCCGCGCAGCGTGCCGCCGATGTGCTGGTGTCGGACACCTCATCGATCGTTTCGGAGTTCATCGTGCAGCACAAGCCGGTGGTGACCTTCCGCAACCGCGTGCCGAAGCTGCACATGATCGACTTCGATGATCCTGCGCAGCTGCAGGCGATGCTGCAGCGCGCGCTGCACCCGGACGCCGCGCTGCAGGCGGAAATCGTGCGCTACGCCGATGCCATCCACCCTTACCGCGATGGCCGCTCCAGTGAACGGGTGATCGCGGCCACCGAGGATTTCCTGTCCGGTGAAATGGGTGCGTTGCGGCGCAAGCCATTCGGCAGCTGGGTGCGCGATCTGCAGATCCGCAAGGACCTGGGGTATTGGGGCCCGTCGCAGCGCTGATGCCTCGCTGACCCCGCTCGCGGTAGTGCCGGCCGCTGGCCGGCAACCTCGGGAATGGCGGCAGTTGCCGGCCGGCGATCGGCACGACCTGTAGTGCTTACCAGCGCAGCTTGCGCCGCGCCAGCGCCACGGCCAGTTGATCCATCACCTGTTGGGCCTGTGCCTGCGGCAGATGATGCAGCGTCAGCGCCACATCACCATGCGCGCCGGCGGTATCCAGCTGCAGGCTGCTGGTGCCCAGCAGTTTGTCCAGCGGCGAGCGTTGCAGGCGCAGGCCCTGCACCTTGTCCAGCTCGGCCCAGCGCCACCAGCGCTTCCACCAGCCGCCGCGCACCGCCACATAGTGTTCGTCCAGGTACCAGCCCATGCGTGCCATCTGCCGGTGCGCGACCAGCAGCGCCACCGGTAGCCACGCCAGCACCAGCAGGCCCCATGGGCCCCAGCGCCAGTACGCGGCCGCAGCCAGCAGCGGCACCAGCACCAGTGCGCCCAGGCACAGCCGCCACCAGCCGCGCTGCGGAATGGACTGCCATTGCAGCGGAGGCCACTGCAGCTGCGGCAGCAGGTGCTGCACCAGCTGCTCACAACGTGTACTGGACGCCAGCGGCGCGAGTTCGCGCAGGGCGCGGTCCTCATCGCGCGCGGGGCCACCGGCGGCACTGTCGATGCGCAGCTGACGCAGCCCGAACCAGCGCTGCAAAGTACCTTCGCGCAGCGTCCAGGCCTGGATGCGCCGGCGCGCCACGCTGCTGCGGGTGCGGCTGAGCAGACCGGCCGATACGGTCAGGCGTCGGTCCTGCTCGCTGAGGGTGAAGCCGTGGTAGCGCAGCAGCGTCAGCACCACCGACAGCACGCGCAGCGCCAGCCAGCCCAGCAGCAGCGCGGCAGCCAGCAGCAGAAACGCGCCGGTCACGCCGGGGTGCAGATGGCTGGCGTAGCCAAAGGCTTCGCGTCCACCGCGCTGGAGGGCATCGTCCATCACCGGCCGTGGCACGGTCTGGAACAGCACGCCGAACGCGGCGATCGCCAGCGCCCAGCCGCGGTTGGAGAGCAGGCCCATGCGTACCACGTCCCAACTCGACAGGCGCAGCAGTACCTGCTCGTTCTCAGTCGCGGTGCTGGCAACCGGGTCGGGCTCGGTGATGCCGGCGGCCTGCGGCGCCTGCCCGCGCTGGCGGACCAGCCGTTCCAGCGCCAGCGCCTGGTCCAGCTTCAGCACCCGCATCTCCGCTTCCGGGCGCACGCCACCGGCCGATTCCAGGCGCAGCTCGGCCACACCAAACAGACGGTGCAGCGGGTTCTGTCGCACCTCCACGTTGTGGATGCGCGCGAACGGAATCTCGCGCCGGTTGCGCGCGAGCAGACCGCTGCGCACGGTGATCGCATCACTGCCGATACGGTAGCGGTAGCTGAGGTACTGCAGCACCGACACCAGTACCAGTGCGGCAATTGCCGTCAGCGGAATCAGCTGCGCCCACATCGGGTCGCGGTCGCCGCGCTGGCCGAACACCAGCAGTGCGACCAGCGGCAGGAAGTAATGGCGCAACTGCATCAACAGTACGAACAACCACGACCACGGATGCAGGCGGTGGTCCTCGCCACCGGCGGGCAGTGCTGCAGGCAGAGGCGGTGGCAGGCTCACAGGGCGTCGGCGTCCTGGTCGAGCTGGTGGGACAGGGTATCGCGCAGGCGCTCGGCATCCGCCTCGTCCAGGCCGCTGACGGTCACCGCGCTCATGCGGGTGCCGGCGGTGTGCACGATCAGCGTGGCCAGGCCAGCACGGCGTTCCAGTGGTCCACGGCGCAGGTCCAGGTGCTGCACGCGCGACAGGGGAATGCGGGTTTCCAGCTGCCACATCAGGTCACGGTGCAGGCCCAGGCCCTGTGCGTCCAGCCGCCAACGGGTGCGGACCAGGCGGCGGTGGCCGAGCCACGCGCCACATGCAGCCCCCACCAGCAGCCCAAGGGCGGCCGTCCACAGGCCGCCGGGCAGGTCGAAGAACCACGCGGCTGCGGCCAGCGGCAGGCCCGGCACAAACAGGCCGCCGAAGGCACCTTCCAGTGCGGCCAGCCGCGCGGCGCGGCGCGGCAGCGACTGCCAGGCATCGGTGGTCGGAGCAGTAAGGGGAACGTCGGTCACGCGGGCTCCGTCAGGTGGCAGGGCGGGCGGTGGCGGCCGTGGCCGCACCGCGCAGACGGTAGCAGGTCGGCTGCGTTACTGGGCAGCCTGGATCAGCGCGTCCACATCCAGCATGTGGCCGGCACGATCGGCCTTGGTACGCAGGTAGTGTTCGTTCTCGGCGGTGATCTCGCCGGTGACCGGAATGCAGTCCAGCACTTCGATGCCGGCATTGCGCAGGCGCTGCGCCTTGGTCGGGTTGTTGCTGAGCAGGGCCACACGCGAAATGCCCAGGCCGCGCAGCATCGCCACCGCGCTGCCGTAGCGCCGTTCGTCGGCGCCGAAGCCGAGCTGTGCATCGGCATCGATGGTGTCCAGGCCGTCATGCTGGTAGCCATAGGCACGCATCTTGGCCGCGATGCCGGTACCGCGGCCTTCCTGGTCCAGGTACAGCAGCACGCCGCCGCCCAGTTCCTTCAGCTTGCGCAGGCCGCGCCGCAGCTGGTCGCCGCAGTCGCACTTGAGCGAACCGAACAGGTCGCCGGTCAGGCACGAGGAGTGCACGCGTACCGGTACCACCGCCGACAGATCCGGTTCGCCGACGATGATCGCGACCTGGTCACGCTGGGCGACGCCACCACGGAACACCGCGAACGTGGTCATGCCGACATCGCGCAGCGGTACCGGCGAACGCGCCACCAGTTCGTAGTCATGCGCGGCATGTGCTGCGCCCTCGGCCAGGTCGCACAGCGCAACCTCGGCCGCGCCATCGAAGGTGCGGTCTTCGGCGTCCAGGCGCACCGCCACCATCGCCGGCAGCAACAGGCCGAGGCGGGCCAGTTCCACCGCGCCTGCATCGAAGGCGTCACCGGCGCTCCAGCCGTCCGGCATCGGGCCCGGTTCACGCAGGTAGCCCAGCGAGGGCAGGGCATCGAAGGCAATACCCGCCAGCGGCAGGCGTGCTCCTTCCGGGGCCTCCACGCCGAGCACGCGGGCGCGGGTAGCGGTCAGGAACAGGTAGTGGCGCTCGCGCGCGGCGCTGGCGAACGTGGCGAAGCTGCTGGCGGTGGCGCTGTCCAGTGCGATCACCGCCAGGCGCTGGCCCTGGCCATCGTGGAGCAGCACCGGGCGACCGGCGCGCAGTTCGGCCACCGCGCGTTCGCAGCGGATCGCGGCGGGATCGCCGAACAGGGAAGAGGCAGCAGGCATGGCAGGACCGGGGGAGGCGGACATCGCAGTCTCTATGGGGGCGCCGGCGTCGTATTCAACGTGGTGCGGCCGCCGGTCGCAGGTGCCAGGTGGGCCTGAGTGCGGCAGCCGTCAGTGCGGATGCTCTTCGGTCGCATACGGGTCTTCCTCGCCGCTGCCCGGTGGCCGCAGCGTATAGCGCTTGTAGGTCCACTGGTACTGGGCAGGATCGCGGCGCGCAATGCGCTCGATGCCGGCATTGAGCGCGGTGGCGGCCACCTGCGGGTCCGGGTCGGCCACGGCCGGGTCGGTCGGCTCGATGTGCAGGGCAAATTCCATGTCCGGCCCGATGCGCTCGCACCAGCCGTACAGCACGGTGGCGCCGGTGCGCTCGGCCAGCCGGTTGACCAGGGTCATGGTCAGCGCCTGCACGCCGAAGAACGGCACGAACACGCCGTCGCCTGCCTTGGGCTGCTGGTCGGGCAGGATGCCGGTGGCACCGCCGTCCTTGAGTACCTTGAACAACTGGCGCACGGCCGGGCCTTCGGCGCGCACCTGCTGTACGTTCTGGCCGCCCCGCACCAGCTGCAGGAAGGCATCGCTGGCCTCGTCCTCCGGTGGCTTGTAGACGATGGCGATCTGCCCGCGCGAGGCCAGCCACTGGTTCAGCAGCTCCCAGTTGCCGAAGTGAGGTGCGGCCACGATCACGCCCTTGCCGCTGGCCAGGGCCGCGTCGTACAGGGCCTCGCCGTGGCGCTGCTTCAGGTGCAGGCGCAGGTTGTCGGCCGGCGCCTGGCTCCACAGGCGCAGGGTCTCGATGGCCTGCAGGGCGGTGGAGCGCAGCAGCTCCCGGTGCAGGCGGTCGCGCGTGGCGCGGTCCAGGTCCGGGTAGGCCAGCTCCAGGTTGCGTCGGGTGACGCGGCTCTCACGGGCGTTGAGACTGATCCAGGTCCAGGACAGGGCACGGGCGATTCCCCGCAGCAGCGGCCAGGGCAGGCGGGCGAACAGGGTGGTGGCGCGGTAGACCAGCCGGGCTTTGCGTTGCGGATTCATCTGCGCCAGTTTAGCCAAGGGCGCTGCTATCGTGGCCGGCCCCGTTCATTGGAGCCCACGATGCTCGTCCTTATCCAGCGTGTCAGCCAGGCTGCCGTCCACGTCGATGACGAAGCGGTCGGCCAGATTGGTCCGGGCCTGCTGGCGCTGGTGGGCATGGAACCGGGCGATACCGAGGCCCAGCTGCGGCGCATGGCCGAGCGCCTGCTGGGCTACCGGGTGTTCGCCGACGAGGCCGGGAAGATGAACCGCTCGCTGCGCGACACCGGCGGCGGCCTGCTGCTGGTCAGCCAGTTCACCCTGGCGGCCGATACCCGTTCGGGCATGCGGCCCAGCTTCACCAGCGCCGCACCGCCGGACGAGGCTGAACGCGGGTTCAATCGATTTGTCGAGATCTGTCGTGAAAATCACGTGCCAGGGGTGGAAACGGGCCGATTTGGTGCCCATATGGTCGTCAGCCTGGTCAATGACGGTCCCGTGACCTTCCTTCTTAGGCCCTGAGCCTGCGGGACCACCGCCCGGCAGGCGGGGCCCCGGGCTGGTATAATGCTACGTTCCCTATTTCTCCCTAGCCGGTGGCGCGAGCACTACATGGCCAACGAACGTCCTGCCCAATCCGAAATCAAGCAACTGATCAGCAAGGGCCTGGAACAGGGCTACCTGACCTACGCCGAAGTCAATGACCATCTGCCGGACGACATGGTCGACCCGGAACAGATCGAAGACATCATCGGCATGATCAACGGCATGGGCATCGATGTCCATGAAGTTGCGCCGGATGTGGAAACCCTGCTTCTCAACGATGGCAACACCGGTAACCGCGAAGTCGATGACACCGCGGCCGAAGAAGCTGCCGCCGCGCTGAGCGCGCTCGACACCGAAGGTGGCCGTACCACCGACCCGGTGCGCATGTACATGCGCGAAATGGGCACCGTCGAGCTGCTGACCCGCGAAGGCGAAATCGCCATCGCCAAGCGCATCGAGGAAGGCCTTTCGCAGGTCCAGGCCGCCCTGGGCCAGTTCCCGGTCTCGGTCGAGTCGCTGCTGACCGACTACGAAGCCCACAAGGAAGGCAAGAAGCGCCTGGCCGAAGTGATCGTCGGCTTCAACGATCTGGCCGATGAAGTGCCTGCGCCGGCCGCTGCCGCGTCCGATGACAGCGATGATGCCGACGCCGAAGGCGACGAGGACGAGGACGATGATGTCGAGGGTGGCGAGGAAGAAGCCGCACCGACCGGTCCGGATCCGGAGGAAGTCGCTGCGCGCATGCAGGCGCTGAGCGATGCCTTCAATGCCTTCAAGAAGGCCGCCACCAAGGGCGACAAGAAGAACCTGCCGCGCCTGCGCGAAGAGATGTCGGCGGTGTTCGTCACCCTGAAGCTGCCGCTGCCGCTGACCGACGTGCTGACCAAGCAGCTGCGCGACACCATGGCGTCGATCAAGGCCCATGAGCGCCGCGTGCTGAATCTGGCGACCGTCACCGCCCGCATGCCGCGCAAGGACTTCATCCGTTCCTGGGAAGGCAACCAGACCAATCTGGAATGGGTGGAAGATGCGCTGAAGCGCAAGCAGAAGTGGTCGTCGGCCCTGCGCGAAGTGAAGGACCAGATCATCGCCGAACAGCAGGCGACGATCGACATCGAGAAGCTGACCCAGCTGGACCTGGAAGAGCTGAAGGAAATCAGCCGTGCCATGGCCTACGGTGAAGCCAAGGCGCGCAAGGCCAAGAAGGAAATGGTCGAGGCCAACCTGCGCCTGGTGATCTCGATCGCCAAGAAGTACACCAACCGCGGCCTGCAGTTCCTCGACCTGATCCAGGAAGGCAACATCGGCCTGATGAAGGCCGTGGACAAGTTCGAGTACCGCCGCGGTTACAAGTTCTCGACCTACGCCACCTGGTGGATCCGCCAGGCGATCACCCGCTCGATCGCCGACCAGGCGCGCACCATCCGTATTCCGGTGCACATGATCGAGACGATCAACAAGTTGAACCGCATTTCCCGCCAGATGCTCCAGCAGTACGGCCGCGAGGCTACGCCGGAGGAGCTGGCCAAGGAAATGGACATGCCGGAAGACAAGATCCGCAAGGTGATGAAGATCGCCAAGGAGCCGATCTCGATGGAAACCCCGATCGGCGACGACGAGGATTCCCATCTGGGCGACTTCATCGAGGACACCAACGTGGAGTCCCCGATCGAGAACACCACCAACATCAATCTGTCTGAAACCGTGCGCGACGTGCTGGCCGGCCTCACCCCGAGGGAAGCCAAGGTGCTGCGCATGCGCTTCGGTATCGATATGAACACCGACCACACCCTTGAGGAAGTCGGCAAGCAGTTCGACGTGACCCGCGAGCGCATCCGCCAGATCGAAGCGAAGGCCCTGCGCAAGCTGCGTCACCCGAGCCGCTCGGAGCAGCTGCGCAGCTTCCTGGATATCGATTGATTTCCAGCGGCTGTTGAAGCGTTGAGAGAAACCCCGCTTCGGCGGGGTTTTTCTTTGCCCACCATATCCCTGCAAAGGCCGGCCCATGCTCGGCTGAGGCTTATGATTACGTAACAAGTAATGTAACGGAAGGCCCGCGTCGAAGCTGGCTCTTCGTGAATATGCCCATTATTTTCAAGCTCATAGGTGCACTGCCGCGCTTGCAGTCCCGCTTTTTTGATGCTAATTACGTAACAAATTTCGTATTACGTAATGCACATGCCACGCGCTCAACGCCCACAGGTACTGGATCTGATCGCTCAGCTGGCCCCCGGCCAGCCGCTACCTGCCGCGGCGCTGGCCGAGCGTCTGGGGGTGGACCGGATGGCGCTCAGCCGGCTGGTGGCCGCCAGTGGCCCGCAGGTGGTGCGCATGGGCAGCACCCGGGCAACCGCCTATGCACTGCGGCGGCCCACCCGGGCCGGCAGCGAATGGCCGCTGTACCGGCTGCGCGAAGATGCGACGCTGGAGGAGCTGGGGCGGGTAATTGCGCTGGTAGGAGGCGGCTTCCACGTCGATGCCGGGCCTGACTGCCCGAACCTGCGACGCGCGCCCGAAGGTGACGTTGCCGCCTTCTTTCCTGACTTGCCGTGGTACCTGGATGACCTGCGACCGCAGGGATTTCTTGGTCGCAGCTTCGCCCATGGCCGTGCGCAGGCGCTCGGCCTGCCGAAGGACCTCAAGAGCTGGCAACCGGACGATGTGTTGATGGCCCTGGTAACCGCTGGCGGGACTGAAGCGGGCGATCTGCTGCTCGGTACCGCCGCCGTGGAGGCGGCGATGGAGACGTTGCAGGTGCCGATCGATCGGGTTGCGGCCGACGATCGTCTTGCACAGTATCGCGAGCGTGCGCGTGCTGCGCTGGACGGAGAGGACGTGGGCTCCTCGCCGGGTGGCGAGCAACCCAAGTTCACCGCCACCGTAGAGGCCTACGGCAGGCGCCGCTCGGTCCTGGTCAAGTTCGCGCAGCCCGATGAAGGCGCCGCCGCCCAGCGCTGGAGCGATCTGCTGGTCTGCGAACATCTGGCGCTTGAGGCCCTGCGCGAGTCCGGGCAAGCCGCGGCGTCCAGCGAACTGCTGCAGTCGCCTACGCACACCTTCCTGGAAATCGAGCGCTTCGACCGCACGCCCGATCTGCTGGGGCGGCGAGGCCTGGTCTCGCTGCTGTCGCTATCGTCTGCGTTCACCGGCGAGGTCACCCCAGCGTGGCCGGTTGCAGGCGCCGAACTGCGTGATCAAGGCTGGCTGACGGCCGACACCGTGCAGGCGATGGGCCGACGTCACGCGTTCGGGCGGCTGATCGGCAACAGCGACATGCACCACGGCAACATCGCCTTCCACTTCATTGATCGCGGCCCGCTGCCGCTGGCGCCGGTCTACGACATGCTGCCGATGTCGCTGGCGCCGTCAAAGCTGGGCGTGTTGCGCGCGGACGAGCCGCTGTCGCCGGTCGCGCCGCTGGGCAGTGGTGATCTGCAGCATCTGCGCTGGGCGGCACCGGTGGCTGAAGCATTCTGGCAGTGCGTGGCTGTTGACGGGCGGATCCAGTCGCCGGCAATGCGGTCGTTGGCGGGGGCGAACGCCGAGCGGGTGCGGGAGATGGGCGCGCGGTTTGGGTGAGCCAGCTGTTGCGCAAGCCTGGGCGCGTGGCGTTGCGCAGCGATGGCTGAGGGTTTTTCAGTGTGTCTTGGCGCCGGCGGGTAGCCGGTTGAGCGCAGGCTCCACTACACTGTAAAGCTGCGCAGGGCCTATAGCTCAACGGTTAGAGCAGGGGACTCATAATCCCTTGGTTCCAGGTTCGAATCCTGGTGGGCCCACCACATCAACGTCCAGCGAAGTCCAGAGACGTCCGCGAAGTCCTTAAGTGGCTTGATTTCAGCGCTACGACGCATCCATAGCCGTCCAGCGGCATCCACTTGCATCCACAAAAAAAGTGAGTCAGGCTGTGTGTCAGCGGGCTAGACGCCCCTGGACGACTCACAGGCGCTCGACTCACATGCTGACCGACACCAAGTTGCGCTCGCTCAAGCCGAAGGCCAGCCCCTTCCGTGTGGCTGATGCCAACGGCTTGTGCATTGAAGTGCGCCCCTCGGGAGCCAAGGTGTGGCGCTACCGTTACCGCTATCTGGGAAAGGCCAGCATCGTGACGCTCGATGAGTACCCGTCGATGTCGCTGCAGGCTGCCCGCGTCGAACGCGACCGTCTGCGCTCGCTCCTGCGCGGCGGGGCTAATCCCGCTCAAGTGGCCAAGGTCGAAAAGGCAGTCCAAGGAGAACGGGCCGCAAACACCTTCGGAGCCATCGGCTTGGAATTGCTCGCCAAGCGAACGAAGGAGGGCCTTTCCCCTGGATCCGTCGTGCGCGAGCGTCGGCTGATCGAGAAGGACCTGGCTGGGTTGGCGGATCTTCCGGTTGGAGACATCACTGCTCCGGTTCTGCTGGCTGCGCTTAGGAAGCTGGAACAGCGAGGCGTAGTCGAGACTGCCCATCGGGCGAGAGCCCACGCCGGCCGAATCTTCCGCTACGCCATCGCTACGGGTCGTGCTGACCGGAATCCCGCTCAGGACCTCACAGGAGCGCTTGAGCAGCCTCAGACCAAGCACTTTGCCAGCGTGACCGACCCTGCCGTTATAGGTGGTCTTCTGCGTGCGCTGTGGGGCTACCAGGGGGCACTGGTCACACAGGCCGCGCTAAAGCTAGCCCCGATGCTATTTGTCCGTCCCGGGGAGCTGAGGCAGGCGAAGTGGGCCGACATCGACCTTGATGCGGCAGAGTGGCGCTACGTCACCAGCAAGACCAAGACTCCGCACATCGTTCCGCTCTCGAGCCAAGCAGTGGAAGTGCTGAGGGACTTGTATCCCTACACCAAACGCAGCGAGTTCGTGTTCCCGGGTGTCCGTAGTGCTCAGAAACCTATGAGCGAGAACACTCTGAACGCGGCGCTGCGAAACCTTGGATTCGACTCAGACACGATGGTGGGCCATGGCTTCCGAGCGATGGCAAGAACGGTGCTGGATGAAGTGCTTGGCTATCGCCCGGACTACATCGAGCATCAGTTGGCGCATGCCGTAAAGGATCCGCTTGGGCGGGCCTACAACCGGGCAACCCACCTGCCGGAACGCCGGAAGATGATGCAGGCCTGGTCTGACTATCTCGACCAGCTGCGCGTTACAGAACCGAACGTGCTGGCCTTCAAAGCTAAGCGCGCCTAACCACCGGAGATAGGCCTTTGAGGAGGGCCGAACAAAGAAGCACAGCCGCATAAACAAAGCGGCCGAGAAAGGGGCTGGAACCCCTAGCTCGGCCTACCACAACCGACTATTGGAGAGTCGATCATGGATTGCAGCATTGTACTTGTTGCGCCTGAACGGGCGCGCTCGGCCGAAAACCGGCCCACATCTCAGGCCGTACTGGCCATCAGGATAGTCCGCGCTTGCCACAGCTGGTTCAGCGCCAACGACGACCTCAATACCTACCGAGTCTGCCTCGCACTTTTCGCCGCCGCACTGGCCCTCCAATTCTGGGGGCGCTCCAATGGCTAAGCGCAATCAAGGCGAGTCGGCGCCCCTGAGCAGGGAAGATGCCCTTTTCCAGGCGCTGAACTCAGCAAGCCTTGCCATGGGTGACATTGAGGGGATCTGCCAACTGCTCTTCAACGAGCAATCGATGTTCGAGGCCGATTTCCCGGCTCCGATAGCTGCTGCCATCAGCATGATCCGCGAGCGGGCTTCTGCTGCAGGAAACGCGATGCAGGAGGTGCTGTGATGCTCAGCTCGACTGTAGCGAGGGCTACGCAGGAAAAGGATGTACTCGAAGTCCGTATTGAGGCGCTGCTTGAAGCTGGCGTACCGATCCGAACTTTGATCGGACATCAGCTCTGCAGCATAGACTGGCTTGCTGCTCGAATCGACCACAAGTTCCGGCTTTGCTATCACGGCGAGCGCGGTGAAGTGATTGTTGAGTCCGTTTCTGCAGCCAGGCTCCTCACTCGTGGCAGGGAGCTAGGTTGGCATCCGCTGGATGAAGAACCATTTGAGCTTGGATGGCCAGACCTCTTCAGGGAGCCGCTGTATCACCACCGACACGGCGTTCATTGGTATGCGACCGCTATCTCGGACACGGATCGGATGCTCCCACTCGCGTTTCCTAAGTCTGTCCTCGAGAGAGACAGACTAGCCACGGAAGCAGCGGCTGAGAGGGCTGAAAGTCGATTGCGTCGCCAGCAGAAGACGAGGGACAGAGCCTTGGCTGCCAAAGACCGCCAAGCTGATCTGGATAACTTGACGCGTATCTCAGAGCGGATGCTGCAGGAGGCCGCACAGGCCGGACGCCCTATTTCAGTTTCGACCGCGCGGCGAAGGGCAAAGGCATGGATGCACCAATGGGAGAAGGACGTTGCCACCATCATGAAGCGCTTCACAGATAGCCAGGAGGGCAACCATGGCCAGTAATGCAAGTAGGTTCAGGCGGCCGGTCCGATTCAATCGGAACCGTGCAAACCCCATCCATCGCTTGCCCTTCTACCGCCAGAGCCATGCCAAGGTTGGGGACTACTGGCGGATGCCGGAAGCCCGTGGGCATCTGATGGGCCGAGAGGTGGGGCGGGTCTGTTGCATCGCGTTCCTCCAAGCTCTCCAGGAGGCTGCAGCAGACCCACGCACTAGCAAGAGTGCCCACCTGGCCGATATTGTCTGCTCGGCAGTTGAGGCCTACGGGGGGAGTCTGGACAGCGCTCAGCGAGGCGTTGTCGATGGATTCTTTGGGTCTGGATCACCGCTGAGGGAGGTTCTGATGCGAGGCCTTGGATCCAAGAGGGGGGCTGACTACACCATGGAGCAATTGGAGGGTGCTCTCAGCGACTTGGCATCGGTCACCCTTGAGGAGTACGCCGGTAGACGCATGGTTCCAGTGCAATGTCTGATCCCTGATAGGTCCGACCATCCTGCTTTCGAATTGTCATCCCTGGACGCAAGGCCTCAGTAAGAGGCAGCTTGAATTGAGGAACAACTACATGGCCCGTCCCAAACCCGCCAGCCGAATTCCCGACTGGTTCAATCTTGATGCATACGACCGCTTGTCTGGTTTGGACGCCAATGGCTGGCTCACTGTAGTCAGTGGACTTCGCCAGCTGCTTGATGAAATTCCAGAGTTCTATCGAATTGACGATGAAGACGCCGGGGTTAGTCTGGGGGAGCTTGAGGCGACCTTCATAAGCTTCCAAGAGGACGAGGGCATGGGATGGGCCGATTGGAAGAAGCAGGACTATGCCGTCGACAAGGATGCCTTTAACTTTGGCAGCGTACAGTCATTGAGCAACTGGACAGTTGCGCATATGGGTGCAACGCTCGAACACATCAGGAATGGCCCTGAATTGTTGGCCGGCATTAGGACGGCGGTTGAGCTTGAATCGAAGAGGGAATTCAAAGAATCGAGGAAAGCACTTAAGGCAATGGAATCTCTAGATGAATTTGCCAACACGCCTTTCTTCGTTTCGTTGCGAGATTCAAGGGAAGCTTCAGGTTCTGGTGTCGGGCTGCCCAGGCGTAGAACGCTCTCTGTCAACATGCGAGCTCCTGACGAAATACTCCGAAAGGACTTCGACCGGTGGCTTCAGGCGATGCGCGCTCTTCAAGGGCATCAGGCTGCGAAGAAGTCATTTACGGACACTGATTTCAAAAGGTGGGTGCGCAACGCGTACGTCCCGCTGCTCGTGCTGAACAAGTGGAAGGAACTCACCGGTGCGAGGATCACCTACGGGGACCTTTGTGAAGCGGCATTCCCACCAATGAGACGAGTGGAAGTAGATGACGTCCGCAAGACTTTCCTGCCAAACGCCAAGGCCTGGGCGTCGCTGGAGACAATTGATGCTCTTGCTGCGCAGGCAGCCCGGGAAGACGAAAAGTCGGAAGATTTTAGCGACTGAGTTTTTCCGGAAATTTCGGTAAGCATCGATGGCCCGGACAAGAATGAGGGCCTTATTTGGCCCTTCTAGTGCAAGCGCTATGTGCATAGTTTTACATCCGCCCGGACACAGCCGGGCGGGTGCGGACGCCGGTTCGTACCCATCTAACAGGTACGGACAATGGTCATTTCCACGAACGCTCTCGACCCCCTGCTCCACCGAATCCCCGACGCGTGCCGCCGGCTCAGCGTCAGCCGGACGACCCTCTACGAGTTGATCAAAGCGGGCGAGATCCGCTCGGTCAAAATTGGAACTCGATCCCTGATCCCTGAGGTCGATCTCCAGCGTGTGCTGTCCTCCAGACTGGAGGCCGTGCGATGAGCGGATTCGACTTCTCCGATCTGAGCCCAGATCAGCGACGTCTGCTGGACCTCGGTGGCTGGACCGTAGACCACCCCCATGCCGAGACCAAGCCGGGCCGTAAGGATGCCTGGGGCCTGATCGAGCGCGGGCTCCTTCTCGCTGTCAGCGTTCGGAGGCGTGACAGCTACGGCGCTTACTCCCTCACTGAGTACCGGGTGCCGGACACGGCCCGCCGGGTTTGGGCTCAGCATAAGGAGACCTCGGTATGACCTCCGATGCTATCCGGCTTGGGCGCGTGGCCGCTCAGGGCCGAACCCTAATGCGCCTGCCCGAGGTAATCGCGGCTTGCGGCATGTCCCGCTCTCTCATCTACAAGATGGCGAAGGATGGCCGGTTCCCCAGACCTATCCGAGTAGCTGCCCGCTTGTCTGCGTGGGACTCGGAGGCGGTGCGGTGCTGGATCGACTCCCGTTGCGAAGAGGGGAGGGCGGCCTGATGGCTACTGGAATCGTCCACGTCGAGTTCCACGGTGCCGAACTCACCGGCCGTCTCCATCAGGGACAACCCTTTGTCGCCATGCGGCCCATCGTGGAAGGCATGGGTCTGGATTGGTCCAAGCAGCTCGAGAAGCTGAAATCTCACCCCGTCCTGGCTCGACAACTGTCTACCTTAAGGGGGATGGTTGCTGGCGATGGCAAAGGTCGCCAGATGCAGGCATTGCCCCTGTCTAGGCTCCCGTTCTGGCTGGCCACAGTGAACCCTAACAAGGTGAAGGCTGCCATTCGGGAGCGCGTGGTGCTGTTCCAAGAGCAGGCGGCTGACGTTCTCGCAGCGGCATTCCTCTCAAATGGCACGAGGCAGGATGCGGCAATGGCAAAGCGTGTCGCAGGCACCGTAATGTGCCGGATCCTGCACGACACCCTGGTTGGGCTGGGCAGGGACCCGAAGGGTTACGACTACGCCACCGAGCATCGACTCGTGAATCACTGCATCACTGGGGTCTTTGGCAGTGTCTGTGAGGACTCGCTTTCCACAGACCAGCTCAAGCTGCAGCAAGAGCTCAGGATGCAGAACGCGGTGTGGATCGGGCAGGGCAAGCCATATCGTGATCGCAAGCCTCTCCTTGAGCAGCATGCAGCCACTTGGTGCAGCTCTCAGCGGATCGGTTGGGAGGCCCCCAATGCTTCCTAGCGCGACTGACAGGATATTGCATTGCGCCAGCGGTCTCCTCGTCTCGCCGAGTACTGGGGAGCTATGGAGCGCCTGCGGGCGGACAGTAGGCCGGAGATACCGTGACGGGTACATCAGGGTCATTCATCGCCGGGCAGGTGGTTCCTGCACAACCTGGTATGCCCACAGGCTCGTGTGGGAGGCCGTCCACGGTCCTGTACCCAAGAGGATGGAGGTGGACCACCTCGATGGTGATTCGTCGAACAACAGGCTGGACAACCTGCAATTGGTGACTGGTTCGGAGAATCGCCGACTTCAACGAGCACGGAACATAGCCAAATTCGGCAGCCCCTCCTCCCAGTGCAAGCTCAGCGTTGCAGAGGTGGAAGCGGTCCTGCGCACGGTGGGAATCGTTCCAACCAAGGTTTGGGCGCGCCGCTACGGCGTGAATAGTTCAACTATCAGGTGCATCCGCAAGAAGAAGACTTGGCGTCACGTGGATGCAGGGACGACCTGTAGAGCCAAACGTCCTAAGCGCGGCTGAGGCCGTGTTCCTTGCCCTTGGGGGGCACATGCACAGTACAAGCCAAGACCGCGCCCAGCGGTCTCCAGAGGGCGGCGCAAGCTATGGCCAGGCGCAACCCAAGAAGAACACTGACAGGCGGCGCCAGAAGCTCGTAGGGCGGTCGAAGGGCGCGCCGTTCCTGATGCTTGAGCACAGGATTTCCGACTCGCCGGAGTTCGGCCAGCTATCTGGTAACGCCGTAAAGCTGCTGCTGGAACTGGCCCGGCAATACAGGCCTGGCAAAAACGGCGATTTGAGCATCCCCTGGTCGATGCTCTCGACCCGTGGTTGGAGGAGCAAGGCGACCGTGCACGGCGCCAAGCTTGAGCTCCTCTCCGCAGGCTGGATCATCGAGACGCGCAAAGGTGGCAAGAACATGTGCAGCCTGTACGCGCTGACCTATTACGCCGTCGATGAGTCCGAAAAGCACCTTGAGCCACCGACCGTAACTCCACTGAACCTGTGGAGGAATCGCAATGGGTAGTCGCTATGTAGGCCAACTAGGTCGCTATGCAGGCCAATCCCGCTATGAGTTGGCCCGCATAGAGACCTACGAGGTCGCAATGCAGGCCAGTCAGGCGGTTATCCACACCCCTTCGAGGTCGCTATGTGTACACCCTTCTAGATATATACCAAGCGGAGCGCGCTCTTCTTGCTTCAAGGCATTGGCTTTAGGGCTTCAGGCCACGGCGGTCGTTTCTGGACGCCTCCAAGTAGAAGCGCGAACCGGTTCGCCAGGCGGAGTAGTCCGTCTGCCGGACTGGTCGCACTGGGAGGCCGCCCATGGCATCTCGAGACCATGAGCGGTACTTGGAGATGGTGCTGCTGGAGAACGAGGCAGTCGACTTGGTGGTGAGGAGCGTCGCTGGTGCGTTTGGCTTCGGGGCGCCCACACAGCACGCTGTCCGGCATGCGCCGAGGCCGCGCTCAAGCGAGGAGTCCTGCTCGGATGACTGTGCGTACCTGCCTATCCATCGGGTGCACTCGATTGAGCAGGCCGCAACTAAGTACCTGCCGACGCAGGCGGCGGCCCGTAAGCAAGTGCTGGATAGGTTCAACCCGAAGGATCGCCAATCGGTGCTGGATTTTGATCAGAAGGCATTGATGCGCTCGCCGGCTGCGGCTGATCGTACTCGCCAGCTACGGAGCTGGAAGACGCAAGGATCGTTTAAGGCCGCGCCTGTCAGGGGGCAGAGCAGGCTGGTGCTGCACGCTCTAGCGGATGCCCAGCTGGACGGTCCGCTTGGCGCCTGGCTGATGCTGTACGCCATCGGTGACGAGAGAAGATGGCCGTTGGTCTGTCGGCACATGACTGCGTGCGGACATCCAGACTGGGCTTCGCTGGAAGCGGTCCGGAGATTGCTGGCCGGCCGCCAGCAGCAGTCTTATCGGGAGTCCGCCAAGGGCCACGCCCGCCAAGAGCAGCGGTTTCGTGTCGAGGTGCAGTCGGCTGAGAGGCGCCTACTTGAATGGCTGGGCCGCGCCAGCCGGAGAGTTGCCGCCGCAATGGGCGCTTCCTGCGAGTAGTAGACCCATGTGGACGCCAGTGGACGCGGGAGTCAGAAACACCCGGATCCCGACCTATCTAGTAGGACCCCATGTCCCCCCAAGGGCGGGTCCAGGCGGCAGCCCCCGAGAGCTGCCGCCTTCTTTTTTTTGCCGATGAAGGCGCGCCAGACGCTCCTTC
The DNA here is from genome assembly GCF_056482875.1 of Stenotrophomonas sp. 63632_Sma. NCBI lineage: Bacteria > Pseudomonadati > Pseudomonadota > Gammaproteobacteria > Lysobacterales > Lysobacteraceae > Stenotrophomonas > Stenotrophomonas sp. 63632_Sma. The sequence continues at coordinate 4,162,356 of NZ_CM151220.1, read as the reverse complement.
CCACTCGCAGCCAGGCGACTACAGACGGAGTACCCGAATCCAATGGCCACCTTCTATGATTCTTTCGCTCAAGGAATGCAGAACGGTCTTGAGCGCCAAAAGGCAGTCACGCAGCGCAATATGCTGGCAGAGTTGCAGCAGCTGGCACCCAAGGTCATCGCGGGAGATTTGTCCGCGACCGATCGTGCGTTTGCCCTTGATCCGAAGACTGCGCAGTCCTATCAGGCCGAAGGAAATCGACAGCAAGACAAGCTCGTTGGCTTGGCGAAGTCGCTCACCAAGTTCGCGGGCAATCCGCAGATGCAGGCTGGTATTTACCGAAGTGCCGTTCCGTATTTGAAGCGCAGTTTCGGCGCCGAGATCCCTGACGAGTTCGACGCCGCCTCGGTCATGCCGATTGTCGATCAGGTGCTGGCTGTTGCCGCTGGTCGACCGACAGCCCAGGGCGAGCAGTTCACGCTATCGCCAGGGTCCAAGCGTTTTGACGCGACGGGAAACGTGGTTGCCGAAGCCCCCTTCGCCCCGACCAATGCTGATGTGATTGATGTGCCTGACGGTCGAAACGGATCCTACAAGATGGTCTGGGACCCAAGGACGCGCCAGCTCTCGCCGCTACCCGGTGGGCGAGGTGGCAATCCCACGGCCGGCACTTCTTCAGCCGGTGCAACTGTGTTCCGGGCGCCCAATGGTGAGCTGGTAGATATAGAGCAGGTCACGGAGCCTGCGGTGCGTGAATCGATCCTACGGAATCCTGAAGAGTGGGGTCTCGTTCCCGATGGTAGCCATGCGCAGCTGCCCGATCGGAGTGTCTCCCCTACTGGGGCCCTAGGCTACACACCACCGAAGCCACAGAGCGCGCCCAGCGGATACACGTACCAGGGCGACAGCTTAGTGCCAATCCCTGGTGGGCCAGCAGACAACTCATCACCTCAAGCCGTAGCAAGCGGGGAGCAGAGTCTGCGGAAGGAAGTGACCCAGAACCTCAAGGATGACCAAGGCGTCCTCTCCATGTACCGCAATGTGCAATCAGCTGCCAGTCGACCTAGCGCGGCGGGTGACCTCAGCCTGATCTTCGCCTTCATGAAAATGCTGGATCCTGGCTCGGTTGTCCGAGAGCAAGAGTTTGCGAATGCGCAGAACGCGGCGGGCGTACCGGACCAGGTCCGTAATGCCTACAACAAAGCCATTAGTGGCCAGCGGCTGAATCCCACGCAGCGCCAGGATTTCCTCAACCAAGCTGCCCAGCTCGCAACCAATGCGGAAGGGCGAATCACCGGGACAACCCGCAAGTACCAGGAGATCGCACGCCAGTACGGATACGACCCGGTACGCGGCACGGGAATGGCCGATTTCTCCGGGGTCACTGGCAGCGTCAGTAGAGGTCCCGAGCCGGCCGCTGGCCCTGCGCGCCCTCAGACGGATGCAGACTTCAAAGCTCTTCCCAGCGGCTCTCTCTACATCGACCCGGACGATGGTCGAACCTACCGAAAGAGGTAAGCAATGGCCCGTTTCGATGGAATCCCGGTAGATTCGCCGGTTAAGAGCAAACCACGATTCTCTGGTGAGCTGGTGGAACCTGCGGGCTCCACTGCAGCTTTGGCGTCCACCGGTCAGCGCAGCCGAGTCGCACCGGATGGATGGCGGTACGGCCCTAGTCGCGACCTTGCCTATGGCGCTAGGTCGGTGCTGCAGGGGGCTGGCGGCTTGCTCGGCGCTGTCGGTGGCGATGCTTTCAATAACTACGTGGCCAATCCCATCGCGCGCGCTGTGGGAATGCAGGAGTCTCGCGCCTACCGTGAGGAAGCCTCCGCTCTGGCTGACCGGCTTGGCCTGCCGAAAGCTCAGACTTCTGGCGACCGCGTGCTGGGCGACGTGGGCGAGGCGCTGACCGGAACCGGATTGACGCTTGGCATTGGCGGCGGCATCAACGCCCTAGCTAACCTTGGGCGTCGCGCAGCGGCCCCGGTCACGAACCAGCTGGCCAGCTTCCTATCTGCTCAGCCGACCCTGCAGGCCGTGTCTGCTGCTACTGGCTCAGGAGCCTCTTCTGTTGCGCGAGAGGCGGGAGCTTCTCAAGGCAATCAGCTGTTGGCCGGTCTGGCAGGCGGTTTGGCGCCGGGGGCAGGAAGTGGGCTTGCCAGTCTCGCTACAGCAGGCCGTGTAAGTGCCGCCGGAACCGTGCCGACGCTTGCCGCCGGCGCCACTCGGCGGGCTGTCCGGGGAAACGATCCCAGCGCGATGCAGGCTGCGATAGATGACTTTGCTGCCGCTGGGGTTACCCCGAGCGTAGGCCAAGCGTCGGGTAGCCGTACCGCCAAGGCGATGGAAACCTATCTTGGCAATAGCCCTGGTGGTGCGGGTCGACTGGCTGCGCTTGCAGAGCAGCAGGCCAACGCAGCTCGCGGCGCAACCGACCGCCTGTCGAACAGTCTTGCCAATGGCGGCGCGGACCTTACTCCTACACAGGTCGGGTCCAACGTCCAGCAGGGGATTTATGGACCCGGGGGGTACTACGAGCGGACCAAGTCGGTATCTGATCGTCTCTATGACGAGGTCGGGCGCCAGATCGCCCCTGCTGCCAGGTTCGAAGTCTCGAAAACTAAAGAGGCGCTCAAGAGAGTCAATGGAAGCATCGAGGGGGCACCCAACGTAGGGCGGTACTTCCAGAATGCCAAGCTGCAGGGAATTGAGAGCGCACTCGTCAAGGACACTGACGGGATCCAAGGAGCCCTGTCCAGGCCGGGGGTTGCTGCTCAAGCTGATGAGCTTCGTGCCAATTTGACCGAACAGGCGGCCATCCGTAAGGCAGAGATTGCCCAAGGCACGAATCAACAGCGGCAGGACATGGTCTCCGAGATTGGTCGTCGTCGGCAGGAGCTGCAAGCTGACGCTCAGCGTCTTCGCGAACGAATCACCGATGCAGTAGAAGGCAGGCGGGCCGAGCTGTACAGACAGGCTGATGAACTGCAGCTCCAGCTTCGTGCGGAGCAGCAAGCTGCTGCGGCTGAGAACCGCCGACGAGCGATGTTCCCTGAGACGCGTAACTCGCTTGTGCGTGTCCTGAGTGACGACGAAATTGCCAGCCGAGTCCCGACTCGCAGGAGCATCGACTCCAGCATGCCGACTAGTGCCGAAATCGAGGCTCAGATCCCAAGTGCCCGGGATATTGATTCTCAGCTGATGCCTCTCCGCGAGGTGGAGCGCCGTCTCCCGCAGGAGGCTACATACGCATCTTCGAGCTTTGGCGATGACTTCATTGAGCAGCAGGTGAACGCTTATCTGCAATCTCAGGCTGATGGAAAGCTGCCTTATGAAGCGCTCTCCAAGCTTCGGACCATGGTCGGACGGGAAATCGATACCAATTCGTTGGTGGATCCCGTGCCCCGTAGCAAGTGGAAGGAGATTTACGGGGCGCTCACCCAGGACATGGAGGCCGCCGCGACCACTCCTGCGGCAAAGAAGGCCTGGGCACGCGCCAACAACTACTACCGCTTGAGGCAGGCCCGTTTGGAGAGCATCCGGCGAACGATCGACAAGGCGGGTGGTCCAGAGGCCGCCTATCAGGCGATGTTCTCGGGGGTGAACAATGGTGCTACTCCGCTCAAGCGAGTTATGGACGCACTTTCTCCGAGTGTGAGAGGCGACGTCGCCGCGGCCTTCCTGCAGAAGATGGGCAGGGCAACCAAGGGGCAGCAGGACGCGAGCCGGGACGCCTTCTCTATGAGCTCCTTCCTGACCAACTGGGCTGACGTAAGTCCGGAGGCGCGGAGGGTGCTGTTTAGCAATGCCAGGTTCGGTACTGACTACGTGCAGAACGTGGACAAGCTGGCTCGAATGGCGGGAGCCATCAGATCGGGCAGCGGTGTTTTCGGTAACCCGTCCGGTACAGCCAGGCAGACAGCTCTCGGGCTCACTTTAGGCGGTACGACGCTGATGGCGGCTCAAAGCCTGATGCAAGGGCAGCCGAAGCAGGCAGCTATTGTCACCGCGTCGACGTTGGGGTTGGCCGGCGCCAACAACCTTCTGGCCAGAATGATGACCAACCCCAAGGCGGTGCGCTGGCTGGCGCGGAATACAGAGCGAGATACCAGCGACGTCATGGGACAGCTTAACGCGCTGATCCAGATCGGGCGGGAAGAGGACGACGACGGCATCGTCGAGCTGGGCCAGCGCTTGAAGGCAGACGCAGCTGTGCAGCGTTAGCCGCCGAAGAAGGTCAGAACCGAGTACACCAGCCCAGCGACTGCGGCGAGACCCAGGGGGACGGCAACGACGGCCAAGGCGATGGATCTGCCGCCAGCCTTCCCCTCAGGGTAGCGCTGGTTGAAGGCCTCGCTCTTCATGGCGTCCCAGCTCTTCTGGGGATCGTAGTTGTTGGTCTTCCAGTCCATAGCGATGCCTCAGTTGGTCTTGGCGCCGTTGCGCTTGGTCTTGGATGTCACATAGGCCATGCAGCCTTCCACGAACGACTTGGAGCTCCCTCGGCAGTTCTGCACGGAAGACGTGCCTTGCTCTGAGGCCCAAGCATAACCTGCCTTGTGTCCGCTGCAGTCTGAGGAGCACTTGTAGCCCATAAACGTCCCAGGTGGATCGGGCTGTACAGGGCGCTTGTCCACCCAACGGTACTTGATGGTCCGGCATGCACTGTCAGTCGGTAGGGGCGTAGAGGTGTACGTCCGTAGCCCATCTCGAACGCAGGCGTACAGGACCCCCTCGTTGCCCTCATAGGTCTGGGCGGAGGTGACGCCGGTGGCCGTCAAGAGGGCCATAAAGGCGAGCGCGGTCGGGAACAGTCTGTCCATGAGTCCTCCCCTGTTTGGGCGGATCGTACACCAGTGGGCTGGCGCGGACCTTAGGCCGACTACCACCGATTTTGAGACCAGTACGCGCGCGTTGGGCCGTCCAGCGACGTCCACATAGATCCAGCAGTTTGAACGAGACAAGTGAGGGGAAGTACCCGATGGACCCAAGCATCGCCGAGCTGAAGATCACACGCCGCCCAGGCCAATCGGACGAGGAGCTCCATGCCAAGCAACTGGCAGATGGGGTTAACAGCAACGCGTTCCTGGCGCTTCTGTTTGCTCAGCATTCTGGCTTTGCCAAGGGTTCGGAGATTGGCGAGCTTGTAGGGGCCACTCAGCAGGCAGTGGAGCGAGCTAAGCGGGGAGGAACCGAGCAGGCGGACTCACTTCTCACCAGTCAAGCCATAGCTCTCAATGCGGTGTTTCTGGAGATGAGTCGGCGAGCAGCTCTCAACATGGGCAGCCATCTTAGGGCCACCGAGACGTACATGCGGCTCGCCTTGAAGGCTCAGTCCCAGTGCCGCTCGACCCTGGAGACCTTGGCCGAGATCAAGAACCCCAGAGCCGTGGCGTTCGTGAAGCAGGCCAACATTGCCGGTGGCCACCAGCAGGTGAACAACCTTGCCCCGGAAAGTCCCGGGCTGGTCCCGGAAGAGGCTGGGCGCGCGGGAACAAAAAGTCGGCCGAACGAACTATTGGAGGAGATCTCAGATGCGCAATGGCTGGACCCCAGAGCGGCGCCAGCGGCAGGCGCAGGCAATCCAGAACTGGCGACCGTGGGAGCGGGCGACCGGCCCGCGAAGCGTCGAAGGAAAGGCCAAGGCGGCTAGGAACGCCTGGAAGGGGGGCGAACGCCCGCTGCTGCGCAATCTGGCCGCAATCCTCAGAGAGGTGAGTTGCTGATGTTGGGCCATGGCGATGTGCTTTGCCTTGCCTCAGCCGGCATTGACCTTGATGGGATCGAACTCCTCGATTGCATGTGCGTGGCTCACGACTACAGGCCGGATGGAGGCGGCAAGCACCGGAGATAAGTCTGCGGAGAAGTCAGCGCAGATGCCGATGCAGACACTGAAGGCTGAGGCTGTTCCTTATGTTTCGGGAACAAGGGGCCGCCGGCGGCGAATTGCCAGGCGGAAGAAATGATTAGCAACACCACCGCTATCGTATTAAAAAGACTTCCGGTTGCCATGATTCTGCCCATCTCAGCCACCGAGACTTGGCCACCCTGACGGAGGCGCGCTGCTGTATTTCTATCCGCATATGCGCCGTAGCCAGTAAAGAGGGCCGCACAAAAAGCCATTGCTATGGGGCCGCTGTCAAGTGATCGATTGAACATGGGCAGCACTGACAGACTGAAGACACCAGCCAGAACAACAAAGGCTATCGCTCCTAGAATCAGGGTTGAACGTCGGGCAACTGCGTCAGCCGGTTTGCCAGTCAGCGTGTTGAGCTGCTGACTGAGCTGGGCAAGCTTTGTTTCCAGCTCTGCGACCTTGGCCGCGAGATCCTCCTGCTTCTTAGGAAGGGGCAAGATGAGGTGACGCAGGCGAAGGATGGCTACGGTATTTCTCTCGTCGCGAAAAATCTTGCCAAGAAACTTCGTGAGTACGGTCATTCTTCTGCATCCATGCGATTCGATGCAGATCCTATCGGCAGAGTTCGGGAAAATTTGAGCCAAGGTCGGGTGATCGCCTGCAGACGGCGAGGGGTCAGGGCTTTGGCTCAAAAAACAGACAAGTAATTGATTCTCAAGCAAAACTCAAAATTGAGTTTTGCAGCACCATCGGGCGCCTACTTTGCGGACCTCTTTCCCCAGCAGTTGCCGCCTATTTCGAGACCAGTACGCACACGCGAGCGGGGCCGGCCGGGTCTTCGAGTTTTCCGACGCCTTTACGCGGGCGCGCGATGCGAGCGGAACGGCCTAGGTAGGCCTACGTCCAGTTTTTGGAGTCCCTAACAGGAGCGGTTCCATGTTGCTTTGTGATGCCCCCCAGGTCCTTTCGGCAGAGGGGGAGGTGGACTACGTAGACCTGATCACCCGCGCCGGCCTGGCGAAAGACCTGATCGGCAAGATCAACTGGCACTATCTCCTGCATGAAGACGGGTGCCCTGGGGAGATCGGTGAGGCGTGTGCCTGTGGCCTTGTCGTGGCCTTCGTAGGCCGGACCGCCATGGTCATGGTAGATAGCCAATACCGACACAGGACCGATCTGATCAACTAGTCCAGGTGTGCTGGGGTCTTAGAAGCATGGTTGACCCTGATAGGATGAACGAAGGCCCTGGATTGGCCGGGGCTGCCAAGGGGATGGTGATGAGCATCGAAAATCAGGTCGACCAGAGTTTAGTCGCCCACATCTACGCGACAGCGGCAGCAGAAGCCATTGCCAGACAGAATGGTCCTGCATTCGAGGATATCTTGGCTCAGTCCATCGTAGCTGCAAGGGTTTTCGCTGACGAGATGGGTAAGCGCAATGGCCAGCAGATTGATGGCTGGCTTGGCGCCGTGAAAGGCATGAGGTGATGACCGGCACCGGCCAGTGGTCGGCCGGTGCTCCCAACCGCCCATCAAGGAGATTGAATGGGCAATTCCGATTGGCTAGCCGTCCAGGCCGAGCACGAGAAGAACAGGCGGCTCTATGGCGGGAAGTCGCCGCGTGGGTCGGTTTGGCGTGCGCTACTAGCTGCACTCGCTTGGTCCATTGGCTCTGTTGTTGCGCTATCTGTGGCTCTCGGCCTGGCCGGCTTCCTTCTGGCTCGGTATGGCTCTGATGAGTACGTGCTGGTGTGCGAAGGGACAATCTCCGCAGAGGGTAGGGATCGAGCGCCCGCGACCATGTACGCCGAGATGCGCGAGTTTGGGCAGATCATCCGGCTATGGAGCAAGGATGCGGGAACAGTGAGGATGGAGATCCCCAATGACTTTTACGACGCTGGCCAGCTTCGCTCTACCGGCAGTCTTACGTCCATTTACACTTTCACGGGTCTCTCTGGCCACTTCTCGGACCTGAGCGGCGCCGTAGCCATGCGTATGGGAAAAGGCCGAGAGTTCCAAGGGAAGTGCGTGCGCCGTGGTCAGCCGACCAGTTAGCCAGATAGGCCGGTTCGCTCGCTAAGAGGATGATTAGAGCATGGCCCGGGGACTTGATTAGGCGGCCCCAGCAACTGAATTTTGCCAGGCCCTAGACCAAGTCATCGCGGGCGGCTGTCCCCGGGCGCAACTTCAATAGAATCGAACCCGTAGGGGGACGAGGGATCATTCAAGATGTCCGGATACTTCAAGGTATCGATGAGTGCGGCAAAGGCCATCGCAAGCGCAAGCGAAGGGCCGGATCTGCTCGCTGGCTATATGACGCTGGCGTCATACGCCTATGGTCCGAAGCGTGAGCACACAGCTGCGGGCGCGAAAGCGATTCGCCTGACAACTGGATGCTCTGACTTCCGGTCAAAGAAGGTTCTGAAGCGTCTTCTTTCATTCGGGGCGGACCACGAGTTGCCTCAAGGTCTGATAAGCGCGACCGGATGTAAGAAGGCCAACGCTGACGAATACAGGATCGAGCATTGGGGGGATGAATTTGCCTATCTACCATCCCTGCTCACCGATCGGCATCCTGATTTCGGGTCGCACCTTGCCCGTCTCCTGCTGATGGATGAGCCAGAGTCGGTCACCAGAGATGCCTTGATCGTGCTGCTGCACGTGTATGCGTCCACTGATTACGCTGAGTGGTTCGGTTGCCCGCCTGACACCATGCCCTACAGAGATTGGGAACTGTCCGGGACTGCCGGCCAGGACTTTGAGCTTGGATATCAAGGGGACGTAGGGGCGCTTCAGCTGTGGCTCGTCTCCGAAAAAGATGAGGACGCTTGGCAAGTTCCGCGCCAGGTAGTTGCGAGTCTCTTCGGGTCTGACTCTGAGGAGAACATTGTCCGCTTCTGGAGGGCTTGGGACTGCCTGATCCAAGCGGGGTCGCTCGTCACCGTGGTGTCGGTGCAATCCGGGGGGAGGGCCTACCCGCTATGGGTGTACTCCAGGGGCTATCGGCAATCCCTAGTGGAGCATCATGGAATTGTTGCGGATCTAGGGAGGGAGGCGCAGCTCGCTGCCTGTGCAAGCGGGCTGGATCCAGACAACCTGGTGATCCGATACGCGGTAGACGACTTGGGGGGATCCGGCTCGGGGCTCTTCTACTGTTTCGGCAAGTCGCCGAAAGTCCGAACGATCGTAGCCCCCCGCCTGCATGCGCCGACACCCCTCAATCTCGATGGATTGAAGGAGGCAGCTGCGGTGACTAGGAACATCTCCCGGGAAATCAGGGCGGCCCGCCGCGCCGACCGCGAAGCCTACGCTGGGTAAACCGCTACTTCCATGGTACTTCCATGACCTTCCATGTGATTTCCAAGACAACAGGCGCAAAGCGGAGCCTGACAGCCTCAGGAGCCAAACCCGCCAATGGCATTTGCCAAACACTGGCAGACGACTACTTCACTGAGCTGGAGCGTTGGCAGGCAAGGCGTAAAATTGCCCTTCGGTCAAACACGCACCCTGAAAACGTGATCGACCTCTGCGCGGTGCGCCGTAGTCGGAAGAGTGCGCCATGAGTCAGGCTCTGGACTGGAGGTTACGGCACGGCAACGCCGCCTTCCAACGCTCGGGTTGCTCAAGGAGCGCAGTTACTTCGGCTCCCATTTGAGACCATTAGGAGAAATGGAGATGGAACTACTGAATCGAGACTACCAGCGACAGCTACTGTTCTCGCTGGCAGAGCACTATCCCCAACCAGTTGAAGCTGGGACGCTGGCTCAGAGCGCGTTCGGGCCAGTCAATGTCAACATTGCCTACCATGCATGAGCATGGGCTGGTTCGCGGGGAATGGATAGGCAGCTTGGACCGTGGCGAGACGCTTTTGCAGGCGACTATCACTGCGCGCGGAATGGACTTTCTTGCCGATGATGGGGGGTTAGGCGCAATTTTGGGCGTCGTCACCATCAGACTTGACGATGAGACTCTGAAGGCAATTATTGAGCAGAGGGTTCGTGGTTCCGAACTTTCTGAGGACGAGAAAAATCGTTTCGTGGATCAGTTGCGGAAGCTGCCGGGTGAGACAACGAAGCATCTAGTTCTCAAGCTGGTGGACGCAGGTTTGGACAACTGGCAGAGGGCCCTTCCAGTGCTTCAGGGATTGCTGAGCTAATTGGCGCTAAGCGAAGTTCCTCGGACTCAGTCGTTAGGGGCCGTTGAGCGGGGCGCAATCCCGCCACCGGCTGCGCCTGGCATCTCAAAATGCGTCGCAGCGCGAGGTGTTCGAGTCCTAATTGGAAATAGATGACGAGAGCGGCGATCCTGGCTAGGCTGATTGGTCCAGCCGTTGTAAACGGGTGTGGCCATGAACGAACGCCATAGCTCGGTGCCATTTGAGCTCAGAGCGATAAACGCGGCTGCTGTCGGGGAACTCTTGGGGCTGACGCCTCGATCCGTCCTAGAGACGGTGGCGTGTCGCCCAGACTTCCCGGTACGCCTGACCATGCGCCCGGCCACGTGGGTAGCCGGGGAGGTGTTGAAGTGGCGAGAGACTAACCGATACGGTCAGCGAGCTCGTCGGCATCGGAAAAGCTAAGGATGGGCGCGTAGGCAGAGCCGTTGAAGAGGTGTCCTCTAGTCTTCTTGGATGGTGACATATCGGCGATGGCACCAAATCCAGTCTCCGGCGCGTGGTGGATGCTCTCAGGCGATGGCTTGTAGGGCCGGAGCACACGGTGCACAAGTTTCTGTGTCGTTTGCCGATATCGCTCCAGATGTCTAAACAAAGGAGCGGAGAACATGGACGATCAGATGATCTGCCCGATGTGCATGGGATACGTGCCACGCGGTGCCGTCGTGTGCCGGGGGTGCAAGGCCAGGATTGAGTACGGCAGTCCCGGATGGGCTTCTTTGTTGGTCTTGATCTGTTCCATTTCCTTCGGAATCTGGTCGGGCGCCGTCCTGGCATGGTGGATTGGGCTGATCGGTGGCGTGGTCTTGTTCGGCCTTGGATCTGCTGGGCTCGAGCGCCTGTTTCGCAACCGGGTCGTCTTCCGCCTCAAGTACTGAGTACGGTCTGAGGTGCCTGAGAGAAGTCGATCTAGTGGCCGAAAGGCGCATTGGCCCCGTCAGAAGTCATCAGGATCGTAGGGCTCAAGATCTGGCGTTGCTCCGGCTAGGCCGAGGGCTTCATTGAGCGCCCCCATAGTTGTCCAGATCCCGCCGCTTCCGTCGTACAGAAAGCGGATGCCGCATTCGTTGGCCCATCGAATCACAGTGGCAAGCCTAGGCTTCTTGCCTGGCTGGCAGAGTTCCTGCAGGTCGCGGAACTGAAGGATCGCTTGTTCAAGCGGATAGCTCATCTGGCGGGGAACGTGCGCCCTTCCTTCAGGCATTGGGACAGTCTCTTCTCAAGCGCGGAAGAGTCGTTCTGAAGCGCCTCCAGTCCTGTGCAAGCGCGCCGATCGTGCAGATCAAGGTGGAAACGGAGATACATGCCGCCTACCCACAGGGACAGGAGTACGGATAGGGAGATGGGCAGCCACATGGGTAACTCGATTTCTAGGATGTCCAGCATGGCTTCGCGCAGGCTTGTCTGGTTGTAGCCGTACCGTCTCAGACGCAGCTTATAGCCGCCAGTCAGGACAATCCTGACGTCCCTCTTGTGCCGATAGCCGACACCGAGTCGGTTTCGTGGCCACGGCCTCGATGCGGGTATTGATGGTTGAACCCATGGCCCAGAACGGCAGCAGGCCCCAGGACAGGCGAGTGATCTGCCTGCCATCGCCGCGACCCAGGATCACCGACGCGCGCTGCATCGGCGCCAAGTTTTAGCGCGCCTAGAACTCGCGCAGGCCGGGGGCAAGGTCAGTCAGCCCCGGCTGGCCGAAGTCGACAACGGGCAGCTGGACGAATCGGCCGCACATGGAATCAGGCCGGCATCGCTTGGGGTAGCGTGTGCCCCAGCACGTGGTCACATTCGACCAGGCGAGCATTGCTGACAGCCTGACGCTCGCCGCATGCGGCGCAGGCGAGTAGGGTGCCGCCTTGCATCGTCTGCAGCTGCGGCGCCTTGGAATGGGTGATGTGCTTGCAGTGGTTGCAACGGACGCTGATAGCGGTCACGCGGTCGAGGTTGCCATCGGGGTTGCGTACTGCGTCAAGGTCTAGAACGTAGAAAAGGCCTGTATCTGGCATTGCTAACTACCGGGAAATTTTGCGCATGCTGCGCTTTGTGGTGCCTGCATCTTGTGACGAAGGTCCGAATTCAGCAACACCCGAACCTGACGCGTTCAGAACGATCCAACGACCTCACGCTCACATGAGCCCGCTGCTGCTACGGTGGTCCTTCATCAGGGAGGTGCGCAATGCCCATCAGGGCGGTTGTATATGTGAGCGGTGCCGGAGAGGGAATCGCCGGCGACAAGCTGGGCCTGTCCAACGGAAAGCTGGATCAGATTGTGGACGACGCGGCCCGGTTCAACCGTAACGCTGGGGTTACGGGGGTGCTCCTCTTCGATGGCGAGCGCTTCCTCCAATATTTGGAGGGGCCAGAGGACGGATTGGCAGTGGCCTATTCCAGGGTCTTGGGTGCCACCAGCCACAACGGCATTGTGGAGCTGCAGCGGGGACGGGTAGGACAACGCCGCCTGCCGTTCTGGCCCATGAAGTGGCTGCCAGTTGAGCCCGAGGAGCTTAAGCGCGCGGCCCATGCGGATTGGACCCGGTTCAATCAGCGCGGCGATGCCCAGGCCGCCTACGCGACTGCGATGGATCTGTTAGTCGCGTTAGTCGAGCCGTACGCGATCGCAGCCTAGCGCTTGCTGTTTGGCTCGCCGATTTGCTCGGTCAGAACCGTCAGCGATTGCTCAAAAGCGGCGGCGAAGAGATCGCCGCCGTCGCGCTTATGCTTCGCCGCAATGCTGGGTAGCAGACGCAACCAAGCATCAGTCAACTGCTCGGGTGCCGGGTGGGTCAGGACAGAAACCCGCAGCGCATACTCCATTGCCTTGAGATAGCCGCGATGAACCTCGATCGCGACTTCGCAGGAGTGGAGGCGGTCGAGCAGTTCGGGGATGCCATCGGTCATTTCGGGTCCTCGATATCGAGTTGCTCGTCGGGCTTGGGGTCGAAGAGCGCCAGGAGTCGTTCGCGACGGCACTGCTCGAGCCAGTGATGCCAGATCTCCATTTCGTCCATCAATCCTGTAGCTCCGCAAGCAGGGCACGTAAGCGTGGTTCCCGTTCGATCCTTTTGAAAGCCTGCACCCTCAGTCATCGACGACCTGAGTCCACAGTTTTTGCAGGTTGCTCGCACCTGCTCCAATCGGATGATTGCGCCATTGGGCGCAAGCAGGGGCAGGATCGAATGGATCCTGAAGGCGTTAGGTGGGTGCATAGCCGTGCCATTTGAGGGCTGGACACGGGAGCAAAGGATTCTGCACCGAAGAAGAGCCGCGAAGCAGCAGTCTGTGCCACCCAAGGTGAACTGTTCATCACAGCAAGCTGAAGCGAAGACCACATCGCAGAGTGTGAGACCGCCGGCCGTATCCTTCCGGCCATGCTTCCCTCTCACGGCTACCAAGGTTTCCGCACCGCTCCCGTTCCCTCTGGCTGGGTCCAGATGGGGGAGGGCTGGGTCTTGTGGTGGAGCGGCCGACAGATCGCCAACATCAGACGCGGCAAGGATGGCGCTGTGCGTGTGCGTCTGGATGCCCGGAAGTTGTGGCAGATCACGGAAGTTCCGGCCGCCAGCATCGCCCAAGGCAGGCGCTACGCCGAGCGCTGGTGCGCGGCCAGACTCTACCCAGAGATGCGTCTGCGCGCCGCCGTGGCTCGGATGGTGGACGACAGCCCGAGGGAACCTCTACCTCCACCGCCCGGCCTGCCGCCTACTCCCGAGCAGTTGCAGCAGGCTCGCCGCTTGGCCGAGGCAGGATTGAAGGAGCTGGAGCGGGTCAAGGAGGCCCTGGAGCCACGTCGGCCGCCAGCGGTGACCAAGCCCAGGGTGGAAGACCCGATGAAGACTTGGCTTAGGACGGGTAGGGCTCGGCCGAGGTGATGGCAACTTGGCTCGCAAAGGGCAACTCGCGGCTTTCCCACCTGATCGGGGATGCTGGACCATCACCGACATCGGACGAACTGGCCCTAGCTACGAAGATCTGCAGACGGACTAGTCCGGCTCCCGGACATCTCCGCCTCACGGACTACTTCTTCTTTCGACGTACAGCCTCAGTCTTGGCAGCAGACTTGGTTGTCTTCGTCGCCAAGAGTTTTTCGAGACGCTCATCAGCATCAGAAACGAGCGATCCGATGAAAGTTGCCTTCGGGAAGACCGGCATGGGTGGGGGTATGTACCGCGACCGCTGCCACCATGCCTCTAGATCGGCGACATGAATTCGATCAGATTTCGCGCTTTGCCCCAGACGCATCGCAGTGAGCTGTCCGTCGTTGATCGCCCTGCGAAGGGTTCGAGGGTGGCATGCACAAAGCTCAGCTGCCTGAGCGAGCGTCATCAGCTTGTCAGCCAGATCCATCAGCCCTTCCCCCTTCGTTGGTCATAGCGCCTCAGGCGGGCAAGAGCCTCTTCCACCTGCGCAGACCTTGGGGGAATAGATGGAGTGTTGGAGCCAACACGCCCACGCGTGGTCCAGTCGCTGGCGTTGTGAATAGCCCGATAGAGTTCACTCTTCTCATAGAGCTGCTTGCCCATGAAGTTCCTAGGAACAAGGCCGAGATCGGGAGCGTTCTTCCGAAACTGGCCGGACGACACGCCGCAATAGTGCGCCGCCTCGTCAACAGTGAGCCACTCCTTGCCTGAAATATCGAAACGAAGGACCGCCAACTGCTGGCGGAGAGCTTTGATCTCGTCCTGCAGGGAAATGTCGGATTCAGGGGTGTCCATCAAGATCTCCGCCTACGTGTCCCCGAACACCCTGCCACAGCACGAGCCACGCCGGAACCCTGCAGGTCAATCAACGGGATTTCAAACCCATAACACGATAGGGAGAGGCCGCAGCCTCTCTTCTATGCCGACACAACGCCGGTTCCCTACTGACTACTGACCAGGGGCCTATCGTGCTTACCGAATCACCCCTGCCTCCGCGTCCAACCTCTCAGCAATACAAGGTTAATAGCTGTAATCCAGCGCGGCGCGGATGCGGGAGTCGGAAGTCAGCGACTCTTTTTGGCAACCGAAGCCTTAGCTGCACTGCGCTTCGCATGGGGGATATTAGGTCGTTCGGCCGCCGCCTTTGCTGCAACAAGTCGACCCACATCAACTTGTTTACGCTTTCCTGCCCGGTTGACTTGGCCTAGCACACCGCCAGCCCTGACGTTGATAATCACGTCCTGGCCCGCCACTTTGATGACCTTATTGGGCTTAAAGCTCTTGGCCTGTGCGCCCGTCGCGTAGCGCTGCGTGCGTACATTGACCTTGGTCACCACCACGCCAGGAAGTTCAGCGGCTAGCAGGGGATTCTTATCCAACAGGTGCATGAGATTGAACGCGGCCGGGCCTGGGTCAGCTTTACCACTTTCATATCTGGAAACACCGTTGTGGCCACCACCAACCAACAGGCCGACTTCGCCCTGCGTCAACCCGAGGCGCTTGCGTATCGCTTTGAAGATGGCTCCTTCGGAACGCCGCTCTTCCATGACCAACTCGTCGCCGGCAGCCGCAAAACGGCGGTCGCTCTCGTCATCAAGAAAAACTTCTTCGCAAACTTGGCACCGGTCACCGGCCAAGTCCCTGACAGTGCCGGACAGGTCGCCCACGGTGACGGGGAACGTCTCGCGATTGAAATGAACCAACGACCCCGCCGAACCGCAGACAGGGCACTGGCCAACCGCGAGGCGGGGCAGGGTGTCGTGATGGGTGGTCTTGGTCTTAGTCATAGTTATTTCGCCTTGAATGAAATCACAGCCTTAGGCGTGTCGCCGTTCGGTGGGATGTACAACTGGACCTTCACATAAGCCAATCCCTTGCCAGTAGGGACGTGGTAGACGTCTTGCCACATCGATTCATTGGCAAAGCTGGTCATCGACTTGTAGAAGCAAAGGTCTGGGTCCATTGCAAGAATCGCGGCCTTGGCCTCTTGTTCGGACAACTGCATGAGTTGGTAGCCTTGCCGGGCGCTAAGGGTGAAACACTTCTCGCCGTGCTGGGCAACCAACGCTTTCATCTGGCCTACATCGAAATGGGGGGTTTGCTTTTCAAGCACCCCGTCAGCCCGTCGGACTACGCCCTTAGGAAATTTTTTTGATGCCATTGGGATTGGTCCATGCCTTGTGGGATCGGATCAACGTCCCTGTTGTCCCGGGCTAAAAATACCCTAACAGGTGAAATTTTTCAATGATCCCTGAGTCGGCTGGTGTCCCACGTCGGGAAGGGTTCATGCCTAGTCGTTCAGCTTGATCTGGTCGGCTACGTCGCACTTGAAGAGCGCCTCGGCATGTGGACGGGCTAAGGGTTCACCACGTGGCGGAACTGACAGCGTGGCAGGGGGGGGCATCTATTTGGCCGACGATACACAAGCACTCGATGGAAAGTGAGGCAAAAAGAGAGTCAAGGAAGCAATTAAGTGTGAATTTCACAATTAAAATCAATTGGTTATCCGGCGTGTGCGGTTGCTGGTGGGCCACCAACCCAGCGTGCATGAACGGCTGCTGGTCTGCCTTCAAGGCAACATCTGATCCACACGCAAGGATCGAACATGCCCGACACCCGCCCCCCGGTGGAAGACTTCACCACTGAAATCGAAGACAGCCGGCATCTGTTCGCCTGGTGCCTGGTGCGCTACGGCCAGATTCCCGAAGCGCTGGCAATCGAACAGGCACGCGAACGCTATCCGGACCAGGCCGCCGGCCACGAATACGAGCACGAACTGCTCTTCCACGACGAGCCCTGGCATTGGGCGATGCTGCATGTGCTGGGCGAAGGGTACTGGCACCAGAACCCGGAACTGTTGCAGCCGTCGCTGGAGTACGACACCGAATCGGACGCGCTGTGCCTGGCGCGCGGCGAGCCGATTCCCTTGCTGGATGAGGATGAGTATCTCGGTGCGCTTGCGCACGCGCGCCATATGCATGCGTGGACGTTGATCCATCAGGCAGGGATTGACGAAGAGCAGGCACAGCGGCAGGCGCTTGAGTACTACGCGTACTTCCAGCCGCATCATCGCTGGCGCATGTGCGTCCACGATGCGCGCGCTGCATGGGTCGACGTGATGAGCGTACTGCACATCAATGACTACTGGAGCCGGCCCGAACTGCAGAGGCCGCCTGAGGCGTACTGGCGCGCGTCACGTGCATTCGCCCTGGCACAGGGGCTCCAGCTGCCGGAAATTCCGCCTCCCTCATGAGAGGGCGCTGCAAGGGTGGCATGATGCGGCTTCCGCCGATCCGTACGACAAGGAGCCCGCATGAAGCGCAGTGCCCGTATGTTCGTCGCCCTGACTACCCTTGCGGCACTGCCTGCCGCTGCCGAGCCGTCCGACTCACCCAGGCGCCCGTTGGTTGACACCCTGCAACGCCTGATCGTCGACAAGGCACCGCAGACGCGCGTAGCAACACCGGACCACGAGCGCATCACCGCACGGCGCATCGATATCGTCGATGACACGGGGGTGATCCGCATGACGCTGTCCGGAAAGACACCGGCACCGATCATCGATGGCCTGCAGTACAAGCGCGCCTTCAACGTGGCCGGCATAGTGCTGTACGACGACAAGGGCAGCGAACGCGGTGGCTTCGGCACCGCCGATGTCGACGGCGGCATGGCGGTGCTTGCGCTGGACCATCCGGCGATGGATGCGATCGGCTGGCGGGTATCACCCGATGGTGCGGTGAGTTTTTCGATCAACCAGGCGCCGAAGCTGATCCGCGAGCCTGCGCTGGGCAACAAGCTGATTCCTGGGGTGCAAGCACCGACCCGCATCGGTCTGGTGGTCGGGCCTGACGGCACGCCGGCCATCGCCTTGAACGACAAGGCAGACCGCACGCGACTGCGCCTGACTGTCACTGCGGAAGGCTACGGTGCGATCGAGTTCCTCGATGCGCAGGGCAAGGTGATCCACACATTGGCGCCGGAGGCTGAGCTTCGGCGCTAGCGCGTGGGGGGCGCCGATCGGCGCTTACCCGCGCCGCCCTCTGCCATCAATGCTGTACCGCCCGGCCCCGGTGCAGGCCAGCAGCAGGAAGCCACCGGCCAGCCCCAGGTTCTTCAGGAACATGATCTGTTGGGTCTGGTCGGCGAAGTTGTGATGGAAGATGAAAGCGGTGACCAGGCTGAAACCCACCAGCACGATCGACACCAGCCGGGTCTGGAAGCCGAACAGGATGCACAGTCCGCTGCCGATCTCGAAGGCGATGGTGGGCCAGAGCAGGATGCCGGGCACGCCCATCGCTTCCATGTAGCCCTGGGTGCCGCTGAGATCACCGAGCTTGCCCAGGCCGGAGATGAGGAACAGCGCCATCAGCAGGATGCGTGCAAGCAGGTAAGCGAGCGAATGGGATGAGTGGCTCACGTCGGTGTCCTCGGAGATGGCCGGCGAAGGCGATCGGAGCCCACCGGCAGTGAAGCCCGTGTCTACGCCAAAGGCAAGGCGCCTTGACAGCTGGCCGTCCGCAGGAGACCTTTCTCCCATGACGATTGATATTGAATCGCTCAGCCTTCGGGAGCTGGGCGCCTTGGTGGTTGCCGCTGAACAGCGGAAACAGCTGATTTCCAGCCGCCGTCCGGCCAGTGCGGTACGGCGGATGTTGAAGGCCGCCGCGGCCGAAGCCGGTTACACCCTCGAAGAACTCTTCGGTGGCGAAGCCTCGGAAACACCTGCGCCCGCCCGCAAATCCGCCCGCCGTAAATCCGGCAAAGTCGCGCCCAAGTATCGCGACCCGGAATACAAGCGCCTGACCTGGACCGGTCGCGGACGCATGCCGCGCTGGTTGGCGTCCAAGGTGTCGATGGGCCACAAGGCGACCGATTTCCTGATTCCTGGCTTGGCCAGGCCGACCGCTGGCAAGACCAGCACCATCGGCAAGCGGACCGTCATCAAGAAGGGATGAGGCTGCGGCACTGCTACCCTGCCCGGGTCTTTCAACCAAGGAGCACGGGATGGCACACGAGGGTGGCATGACGATCACGCCGAAAGTCCTGTACACAGCCGCAGGCGCGGCCGTGCTGGTCAGCCTGCTGGCCTGGGCGGTGGAATGGAGCGGGATGGCCTATGTCTGCCCGTACTGCCGCGTGCAGCGCACGGTCATCGGCGTGCTGGGTGTGCTGACGCTGTTCGCGCGACCGGGCGGCTTCATCGTGCCGTGGTTGTCGTATACCGCGGGCGGCTTCGCATTCGTGGTCGCGGCGATGCAGCACTTCAACGGCTGGAAGCGTATTTCCGCCGGAGATTTCAGCTTCAACGCGCAGTGGTATATCGACCCGTGGCTGCTGTCAGGTTGCGCGATGCTGATCCTGGTGGCGCAGCTGATGCTGGTGCAGACCGCATGTCGGCGCAGTCTGCACTGAAGCCTGCCCACGGGCGTAGCGTCAGGCGTTCTGGAACACCGCCAGCTGCGCAGCAAACGCACGCTGGTAGGCGGGGCGCTGCGTTGCACGGCCCACATAGGCCACCACCTGCGGGTACTCATCGAGGAGGCCGCTGCTCTTCAGGCGCAGCAGCACCGAAACCATCATCAGGTCGCCGGCGCTGAACTCGCCCTCCAGCCACAACGCCGATCCCAACCAGGCGGACAGCTGTGACAGCCGCATACGCACGCGCTCATCGAGCATCGGCAGACGCTGCGCATACCAGGGCTGCTCGCGCTCCAGCACCCAGGCCATCGAGCGCTCGACGATGGGCGGCTCCACCGTATTCAATGCAGCGAACACCCACATGATCGCGCGCATGCGTGCATCTGGATCAGCAGGAAGCAGGCCGACATGCTGCTCGGCCAGGTGCAGCACGATCGCGCCGGATTCGAACAGGACCTGGCCGCCGTCCTGCTAGGTGGGGATCTGCCCGAAGGGGTTGCGCGCCAGGTGCGCGGGCTGCTTCAGCTCGGCAAAGCCGAGCAGCTGCACGTCATAGGGCACGGCCAGCTCCTCCAGCGCCCAGCGTGCGCGCATGTCACGGGCCAGGCCCTGGCCGCGGTCCGGGGAAGTGGCGAAGGCTGTGAGGATCGGGCACATCGTGGCACTCCTGCAGGTCGAAGGGCCTGCCTTTCCTGTTCCGACGAACCACGGGGCGGGAAATCGACACCCTTCCCGGGACGGCGGGCGATACACTGCCCGCCACCCACCACTCCTGTGCCTCCTCATGTGGCAGCGCCGCACTTCCCTGGCCGAACTGCAGCAGCAACGCGATGTGCTGCAGGCTGAGATGGATGCTGACGCCCAGCGATGGGTCTCACAGCTTCCGCCGGATGATCTCGTGGCAGCGCTGACGCCGCAGGCGCGCCGGCTTCAGGAGCTCAATCAGCTGATCCTGCGGGCTACACCACCGCGTGAGCTGATGAAGCGCCTGAAGGCGCTTGAGCGCCAGCTGCTCGAGCCCGGTACACAGAGCGCAGGCGTGCGGAGGGGACTGGAAGATGAACTGCGCGATCTGCACCTCTACTTCAGCAATCCCCGCCGTCGCCCATTGACGGCAAAGGTCATTCTCATCCTGTTCGCCTGCGTTCTGGCCGCCTTGTTCCTGCCGAGGCTGCTTGTGGACCTGCTGATCGCTCTCTAGGCCGGCCTCACCCCGCCCGATGCAGTTTCCGGTACTGGTCCGGCGTGCACTGCGCGTGCCGCTTGAACATCTCGGCGAAGGCGCTGACGCCGGAATAGCCCAGCTCCTCGGCGATCCGGCTGATCGGCCTGCGGGTGCACAGCGCCTCGGTGGCGCGCACGAACTTCACCCGTCCACGCCAGTCGCCGAGCGACATGCCCAGCTCGCTACGTGCCAGGCGTTCGAGCTTGCGCACGCTCATGTGGTGGCGCAGCGCGATTTCGGCAACCGATTCGGCCATCGACAGGTGTTTCTCCATGTACGCCATCACCTGCTTCAGCGCATCGCTGCTGGCGATCGGCAGGAAGCTGGGCAGTACGGCCGCATTGACGATCTGGTCGATCACCACGGCGGCCATGCGCCGCTGGGCCGGGGTCTGCGGATCGGTCACGCCCTGTCGTGCCAGTTCGTGCAGCAGCTCGCGCAGCAGCGGGCTGACTTCCAGTGCACGGCAGCGATCAGGCAAGCGGCGTGACAAGGCCGGCGACAGATAGGCCGAGCGGTAGGCCAGCTGCGAGCGGTTGCGCGAGTAGTGGGCCATTCCCGGTGGAATCCAGATCGCGTAGTGCGGCGGGGACACCATCCATTCGCCGTCGATCTTCATCTCCATCACACCCTGCGCGACGAAGTTGAACTGGCCCCACGGATGGCTGTGCGTGCCCCAGTCCGTGGGCTCCATCGCACCCTGCCGGAAGTAGATCGGACCGGGCAGCTTGTGGAAGGTGGGGATTGGCTCCATCGGTTGCCGCAAGCCGGGGTCGGTGTGGCGCATTTTCGGGATGTCCTCGATATGCGCCAAGCGTACGCTGGCCATTCCCCTACGTACACCCGCGTTCCGTGAACTATCTTTTCCCGATCCTCGCCTGCCTGCTGTGGGGCGCGAACACCATCGTTACCAAGCTTGCTTCGGGCTCGGTCGGTCCCATCGACATCGGCTTCTTCCGCTGGCTGGTCGCGGCGGTGGTCCTGCTGCCGTTGGCGCTGCCACGTCTGCGCGAAAACCTGCCGACCGTGCGCGCCAATCTCGGGCGCTTCCTGGTGCTGGGCTGCCTGGGTGGGGTGATGTACCAGTGCCTGGCCTACTATGCGGCGCACTTCACCTCGGCCACCAACATGGGGGTGATCCAGGCGCTGATTCCGTTGATCGCGCTGGCGCTGTCGCGCGTGTTCATGGGCCATCCGGTGCGAGGCACTTCCATTCTTGGCGCGGTGATCTCCACTGCCGGTGTGGTGGCGGTGGTCTCGCAGGGCGACCTGGCACGGCTGGCGGCGCAGGGCCTGAACCGCGGCGACGCGATCATGCTGATCGGCGCATTGGCCTTCGCCGCCTACAACGTGCTGATGCAGCGCTGGAAGATTCCGCTGTCGGTGCTGGAGTCGCTGTTCCTGCAGGCCATCGCTGCATCGCTGATCCTGTTGCCGGTACAGCTGCTGGTCGGCACCGGGGTGAACAACCTCACGGCGGTCGGCTGCATCGGCTTCGCCGCCGTGTGCGCTTCGATCCTGGCGCCGCTGACCTGGATGACCGGACTGTCACGCCTGGGCGCTGCGCGCGTCTCTGGCTTCTTCAACCTGGTGCCAATCGTGACCGCCGCGTTGGCTGTACTGCTGCTGGGAGAATCGCTCAGTGGCTGGGTACTGGGCGGTGGCCTGCTGGCGGTGTCCGGCGTGGTGTTCGCCGAGTACAGCGCCAGGCGCGCCGCCGCAGTGCCGAGCGAGCAGCCCGCATAGGGCTTCGGTCATGCGGGATACGTGTCTCCGCTCAGCGCCTGTTCCACCCGCTGTTGCAGCGCGTCTGCATCATGGCCGCGTTTGCCCTGCAGGCTGAGATACAGCGAAAGCGGATCCACCACATCGCCAATACTGGTGAATGCCGGCGGATAGGCCCAGATCTGCAGCCGTGCGCTCTGAAGGCAGTCCGGGCCGGGCATGGGAAGTGCGCCCAGCAACCGCCACGCATCGATGTGCAGTGCGCGGGTGCCACCGATCGGGGGCGGTGACGTTTCAGCAAGCGCATCGAGGCCTGCCATCGGCGCCGGATGCCCCGCATCGCGGAGTGCCTCGGCGGTCGGGCCCCAGCAGACATCCACTTCCTTCAGGATGGGGGAACGCAGGAACGGCTGTGCCCTGGCCCAGACCTCGTCGCGGTTGCCGGCCAGCTTCAGGAAGCGCTCGCGGCCCCCGGTGGAGCGTTCAACCAGGCCGCGACCGACCAGTTCGGCAGACAGGCGCGACGCCGTCATCGAGGTGTAGCCGGCGACGGCACTGATCTCGCGCGGCGACCACCAGCGCGACTGGCCGCTCAGCAGCACGTGGATCAGTACGGCCTGCGCCGAAGGCAGCAGCGAGATGGCTTTCTTCTCATGATCGGGGTCGTCGCGGAACTCAATGGCCAGGCTCGGCGCGAACAACTGGGTGTGCGGGACCACGAAGTCGATGTGGTTCTCGACCAGGAAGCGGCGCTGGGTCGGCGTGAGATAGGGCGATACGTACAGCACCAGTGCATTCGCTGCAGAGCGCAGGCAGCGCACATCCTGGATCACACGGGTGCTGGATTCGCCCGGCTCGCGGGCCACGGCGAGCATGGCGGGGGTTTCCCCGTACAGCATCAGCCCGGCGAGGTGGTAGCGCGATGCCATCGCGTGGGGAATGGCATGCAATGAAGCAAGTGGATGCACTGCCGAGGCGAGCCCGGGAAGAATCCTGCGCAGGTACCGCTGCGCGTCAGCGACCAGGTCGGTCAGGCCGGTGCGAACTGCCGTCGTCATCTCGTACTTCCCTTGCGGCGGCATGTCCGGAAGATCGGAACCCGGCCACACCGTCACATTCAGTGGTGAACCTGGAGACGGGTGTGCAGTGTCGGGGCGCGTGGCGATCCATGCGGTCCTGCTCCTTAGCCGTCATGACATCAAGTGTTGCCGGGAACCTTGGAGATTCCGTCGAAAAACGATGGAGATTGGGTGGAGGCGGTGTGCATCGTGGCCGGCGGACTCCCCTTCCGCCGGCCACGAGCACGGACCTGCCCGTCAGAAGCGCTGCGAGTACTTCACGTACACGGTGCGGCCGATATCGAAGCCGCCGTAATAGGGGAAGGAGCTGGACGGCTTGGAGAACATGATCGGGCCCTGGTGGTTGAACACGTTGTTCGAACCCAGCGCCACGGTGCCGTCCCACGGCAGCTTGTAGCTGACCTGGATGTCGTGGAAGGCATTGGAGCCGACCTTGCGCAGGGCATCCGGTTCACCGTAGGCGTAGCGGTCGGGCAGGGTGCACGGACGGTTCGGTACGCAGTTTTCAACCATGCCGGAGTAGTAGCGCACGGTGTACTGCGTGCTGAAGTTGCCGAGCTGCCAGTTCACACCCAGGTTCGAGCGCAGGCGGGAAATGCCCGGCTGGCCGATCCGGCCCATCATGATCGTATCGCCGGCCGAGTTCTGGTTCTCCTCGTCGTACTTGGAGACATAGCTGTTCTGCAGGTCGATGGTGAAGCGGCCGAACGAGAACTCGGGCAGGCGGTAGCGGATACCCAGGTCCCAGCCTTCGGTTTCCATCGAGCCCAGATTGGCCAGACCGTAGAACATGCTGGTGATGTGGCCATCGCCAGCGCGCTTGACGCTGCCACAACGCGAAGCGTTGCCGAGCACGTAGCAGTCACGCAGGATGCGGTCGACGCTGTCCTGGATGATCATGTTGGTGATCTTGTAGCTGTACCAGTCGAGGTTGATGTCCAGCCCGTCCACCCAGCGCGGGCTCCAGACCACGCCCACGGTCTTGCTCTTGGACTCTTCCGGGCGCAGCTTCGGATCGGAGCCGGTGGTGAACTCGTCAGGCGTGGCGCACGGATAGCTGGCGCAGGGCTTCAGGCTCTGGTTCAGCTGCTGGTAGCCCAGCGGGACGCCGGCGGCGTTGCAGGCGGCATTGCCGTTGACGCTGTTGGTGGCGCCGATGCCGCACGGGTCGACATAGGTTTCGAAGCTGGTTCCCAGGCCGCCATACAGATCGGAGATGCTCGGTGCGCGGAAGCCTTCGGCGAAGGTGCCACGGATCATGAGCTCTTCGATCGGACGCCAGGCGAAGCTCGCCTTGGAGTTGGTGGTGCTGCCGAAGTTGCTGTAGTCGGAGTAGCGCGTAGCCAGGTTCACGGTCAGTTCCTTGGCGAACGGCAGGTCGCGCAGGATCGGCACGTTCACTTCGGCGAAGAACTCGTTGAGGCTGTAGTCACCGGCGGTGGTGGATGCGCCCAGTGCAGTGCTCTGGCGCGACTGGGCGAAGGCATCGGGCACGAAGCGGCCTTCTTCCTTGCGGTACTGATACCCCAGGGCGACGGACAGGTCACCGGCAGGCAGTTCGATCACCGGGCCGGAGATGTTGGCGAAGTAACTGCGGGTCTTGGTGATGCCGGTATCGTTGAACGTCGGGAACAAGAAGCGCTGCAGTTCGGGATCGGAGAGAGAGCCAGCCCCCGCGACCCCGAACGGCAGCAAAGGATTCCAGGCCAGGCAACCCGAGACCGGCGATGCCGCCGTGCCACACCGGGCCACACCGTTGGCATCGAGGTAGGAGGGCCCCAATGCCTGCCGGGAAGCGATCAGGCTCATGTCGCCACGGCCTGTTTTTGTAACTTCATTGCGGTTGAACAACGCGCCGACTTCCCAGTCGTACGTCTTGGTCCCCAGCTCGAAGTAGCCGGACAGACTGGGTGCAACCCGCAGCGACTTCAGCTTGCTTTCGGTCGTGCGCGGCACTTCCCACAGGCGGCGATTGAACGCGATGCCGTGGTCGAGCGGGTTGAATACGCTGGCCGCGTCCAGGGGCGTGCCGAACTTGGTCGACTGGTACGGGTAGCCCGCGATCTGCTGGTCGGTGGTGCGCTCGTTGTAGCCGATGTCGGCAGTGAACTTGATCTGGTCGGTCAGCGCATAGTCCGTGCTCAGGAACAGCGAGCGGCGCTCGATGCCGGTCTGCAGGTGCATCTGGTCGTTGCCGTTGGCGAACTCGGCCGGCGTGATCGGGTGGTAGTCGTTCGGGTTCTTCGGATCGCCGCCACGATTGAGGGTCTTGAATACGGCATCACCGGTATTGCACTTGTAGAGCGCCGGGTCGCACCACGAACCGTTCTGGCTGATGTTGCTCCAGTCCGCGCCCGGATAGTTGGGGCCGGCGCCGCCGTACCGGGAGAACTCCCGGTCGCGGGCAAACACCGGGTCTGACTTCTGGTATTCCAGTGCGAGCGTGTACCCGCCACGCTCCCCACGGGCGCCGGTGACCAGCGAGAATGTGCTGTCCTTGCCATCGCCCTGGCTGAACTGCCCGTGCTGCATGGACACTTCCAGGCCTTCGTAGTTCTTGCGGGTGATGATGTTGACCACGCCAGCGATTGCATCCGAGCCGTACAGCGAGGAGGCGCCGTCCTTCAGCACGTCGATGCGTTCCACCGCGCTCATCGGAATCTGGCTGAGATCCTGCAGGCCGCTGGTGGTGGCGCCGAGCCGCTTGCCGTTGACCAGAACCAGGGTGCGCGTGGCACCCAGATTGCGGATGTTGACGTAGTAGCCGCCAACGTTCTCGCCGGACGCCAACGCGCGCGCACGCGAGATGGTCGGCGCGCCGGTGGAGGTCAGGTTCTGCAGCAGGTCGGCGATGGTGGTGAAGCCCTGCTGCTCGATCATCGCGCGGGTGATGGCGATGATCGGCTGCTGCGTTTCGATATCCACGCTGCGGATGGCCGAACCGGTAACCTGGATGCGATCGAGGTTCTTCGGTGTTCTATCGCTGTCATCCTGCGCATGCGCGGCCGGTGACCAGGCAGCGGCCAAGGCCGTGCCCACTGCCAGGGAAAGCAGGGTGTACTTGTAGTGCATTTGGCTCTCTCCAAATCCAGTTGAATGGGTTTCCGCATCGCTGCGTGGAAACCGATCTGAAATCCCGCTGTGCGGAATCGGAAGGAACCTAACACTCCGTTTACAACTCGATTACGTTATGGACGCGTTATCGTCGCGCGCCGGATACAGCGTTCATGCACAGGCCATGCACGAAACCGCGACGCGCACCAAGGGTGCTCTGCTTCAGTCTGGCTGCGGGCTGATGACAGACTCCAGGAGACATCCGATGAATACCCCCGGCAAACCAAGACCCACGTGGAAACAGTGGCATGTGCTGTTGCTGGTGCTTGCCATCGCATTGTTGGTGACGCTGATCATCGTCATCGCGCCATGGTGAATCGTCGGCGTTCTGCTCAGGTACCGTGAACGCGGAAATGCGACGGGATGAAGGAGTCAGGGCGCGTTGAGGGTGGTGATGCATGCATCAATTCGTACTCACCCAATCGGCACATTCAAACCTCCACAGTGGTCCCGAAGGCAACGCACTCGCGCTGTCATTCTCCATAGACCATCGAGCACACAGGAGCGATTCCATGAGCACCCAGTCCACCATCGAACACCGCCTCAACGATCTGATCGAGATCGCCCGCGACGGAAAGTCGTTCTACGAGGAAGCTGCGACCAAGGTGAAGGATGCCGAACTGTCGGCCCTGTTCACTCGTATTGCCGGCGTCAAGGGCCGCATCGTCGCCGCACTGAGTGGCTCCGTTGCTGCCAGCGGTGGCAAGCCGGCCGAGCACGGCACCGTGGTCGGTTCGATGCAGCAGTTCTATGGCAAGGTCCGCGCTGCATTCGGCGACACCAACTATGGTTACGTGGCCGAGCTGGAAGAGTCCGAAGACCGGCTGCTTGGCGCGTTCAAGGACGTGCTGAAGGATAACGAACTGCCGCCGGCCGTGCGCCAGGAAGTCACCCAGCTGCTGCCTGAAGTGCAGGAGTGCCATAACGTGATGCGTGCTCGCAAGCACGCCATGAAGGCGGCCTGACGATCATCGGCGGCCTTCTCCCCGGGGCCGCCACGGTCGGGGCAGCGTGGCTGCCCCGGCCATCTTTGCAACCAGCGCTCCAACATCATCGCCGCGTGGTGCTACGGCCCAGCAGCAACACCGCAAGGCTGGCCAGCAGCGCGGCGATGGCCGACGTCCACAGTGCACTGGCAAATCCATGGCTGTAGATCGCCTGTGCGAAGGCGGCGGTGCGCGCATCGGCGAAGGTGCCGGTAGCGATCGCATCGGCCATGGGCAGTACGTTGCGCGCGGGAACCGCCGCGGACAGTGCGCTGCGGATGCCCAGGCTCAAGGCACTGGACAGTACGGTGAATCCGAGCAGGATGCCGACAAAGCGCGTGGTCGCGCTGATGCCGGAGGCCATGCCGGCGCGCTCGCGCGGTGCCGCGCCGATGATGGCTTTGGATGTCTCGCCATTGAGGATGCCGCCGCCGGCACCGATCACCACCATTGCGACGAGTGCCAGCCACGGCAGGTGCTGCCACGCGGCCAGTCCGGCCACGGCATTGCCCGCGGCGGTGACCGACAGCCCGATCGCCAGCACCGCCGGACTGGTCAGATGGCGACCGAGCCGCCGGCCCACGCTGGGAAACAGCAGCATCGCCGCAGCGAACGGAAGCATGCCAGCACCGGCAGCCAGTACGCTCAGGCCGATGCCGTTCTGCAGGTACTGCGGCAGCATCGATGCCATCACCTGTGCGCTGACCGAATAGCCGACCATGGCAATGAGTGCGCCGACGAAACGCGGACTGGCCAGCAGCCCGAGATCGACCATGGGATGTGACCGTGCCCGTTCAACGATGACGAAGGCAACAGCCATGATGATGGCCAGGCCCAGCCCAATCAGCGCCGGGGCCGATGACCATCCTTCTGCCAGTCCTTCCACCAGGAAGAACACGATGCCGAAGATGGCAGCGCTGAACGTGATGATGCCGGGTGGATCGAGCGGGCGGACCACGCTGTCTGACGACTCGGGTATCCAGCGCAGCGTGCCGTAGCCGAGCAGGCCCAGGAACGGCAGGATCGCGACGAACACCGCGCGCCAGCCCCAGAGTGCGGACAGCACGCCGCCGATCAGCGGTGAGAGCACCATCATCACGCCCATGGCTGTGCCCCAGAACGCCCATGCAGTGTCCTTGGCGGCCCCCTCGTGGTACGTGTGGCCGATGATCGACAGCGAGGGTGCCAGCAGAAAGGCCGCGCCAATGCCCTGCAGAGCCCGCGCCAGGTAGAGCAGGGCAGCACCGGGCGCCAGTGCACAGAGCAGAGAGGTGAGGGCGAACAGGCTGATGCCGATCAGCAGCACCCGGCGGCGGCCGTAGCGGTCGGCGACAGCGCCGGCGGGCAGCAGCAGTGAGGTGAAGGACAGGATGTAGGCACTGATCACCCACTCGATATCCGCGAATCCGGCGTGCAGGTCACGCGCGATGCTGGGCAATGCGACCGCGACGGCATTGGTCTCCAGCACGGTCATCGTGCAGCCCAGCGAGGCCACCAGCAGGACCGCGTCAGGCAGCGTGTGCCGTGCAGGCGAAGGGGGAGGAGAGGGCGGCACCGGTCACTCGCAGGAAGGGGAGGACGGCCATTCCATCAATGATCGGTGTTTGTTTCATTCTCGGTGTTTTCTGGTTACGTTAGCTTTAACCTAACGAAATGCCGCCCATGGAACGCCGTCACCTGGAGTACTTCGTGACCCTGGCCGAGGAACTGCACTTCGGTCGTGCGGCCCTGCGCCTGGGAATTGCCACTCCCACGCTGAGCGTGCAGATCCAGGACATCGAGCGTCGGCTCGGCACGCGCCTGTTCGACCGCGGCCGGCGCGAGGTGCTGCTGACCTCGGCAGGCGAGGTGTTCCTGGCGGAAGCCCGTGATGTGCTGCGCCGGTTCGAACAGGCCGAAACCCTGGGCCGGCGCGCGGGGCGGGGTGAAATCGGCAAGATCGAGATCGGCTATGTCGGCTCGGCGCTGTATGCCGGAGCATTGCAGGATCAGCTCAGCCGGTTCCGCAGCCGCTACCCGGGCGTGGAACTGCAGGTGAGCGAATGGCCGATGGGCGAGCTCCCGCAGCTGCTGCAGGAAGGACGGGTGGATGTGGTGTTCTGCCGGCCTCCGATGGATGTGCCCGACAGTTTCGGCGAACACACCCTGGTCGAAGACCAGTTCTGCGTGGCCCTGCCGGAAACCCATCCGCTGGCGCAGGCCCGGTCGCCGGTGCAGCCGGCGTCATTGGCCCGGGAGGGTTTCGTCATGCCGGAGCAGCCGGTGGGCGCAATGGAAGTCGGGCGCCGCGGCGGGTTCATTCCACGTATCCGTTCCCAGCCCGGGCATCTGGCGGCGGTGTTGGCCGAGGTGTCGGTCGGCGTTGGTTCGGTGGCGATCGTGCCATCGGTACTGCAACGCACGCTGGTGCTGCCCGGAATGATCTATCTGCCACTGGCGGGCCCCACCATCGTCTCGACCATCGCTGTGCAGTACCGGCGGGCAGAGACTTCGCCAGTGGTGCGGCGGCTGATCGAGCAGGTGAAGGATACACCGTGCAGGCGCATCGACATGTTGCCCCTGGCCTGAGCGCCGCGCGGCAGGTGGACGATTGCTACACTGGTGCCACCTGCATTCGCATTCGATGGACACCATGAACAACGGGAACGGTCCGCAGACAGTTCGCTGAGCCGCAACAACGATGCAGACGTTGTTGCGGTGATCATCCCTGCGATGCACGCGAATTGGATGGATCACCGCCGGATTCACTCTGGGCGGAGACTCCCCATGTTCAATCGACAGGCCCCGCGTTGGGCCCACCCGCTGCCATCGGCCATTGTGCTGATGGCGCCGTTCGACCTCCTGGCCTCGCTGGCCATGGACATCTATCTTCCTGTGGTGCCGGTGATGCCGCAGGCATTGCAGACATCACCGACGCTGGTGCAGCTCACCTTGAGCATCTACCTGCTGGTACTTGGCCTCGGCCAGTTGCTGTTCGGCCCGTTGTCCGACCGCATCGGGCGGCGGCCGGTCCTGTTGCTGGGGGCGTTGCTGTTCGCGCTTTCGTCGTTCGCGCTGGCCATGTCCAGCAGTGGCGCGGCATTCCTGGCCTGGCGAACCGTACAGGCGGTGGGGGCGTCGGCGGCACTGGTGGCGACCTTTGCCACGGTGCGTGATGTGTATGCTGATACAGCCGAAGGCGCGTCGCTGTACGGGCTGTTTGCCTCGATGCTGGCCTTCGTGCCGGCGCTGGGACCGATCCTCGGCGCGCTGCTGGCAGGCGCCTTCGGCTGGCGCGCGATCTTCGTTCTGCTCGGCGTACTGGGCATGATCGCCGGCATGCGCGCGGTACGGCATTGGCAGGAAACCCGCCCGCAGTGCCGGGACGCGTCGCGACCCGCGGTACGACGCATCCTCGGCAGCGGCGCGTTCTGGGTCTACACGCTGGGCTTCAGTGCGGGCATGGGCACGTTCTTCGTGTTCTTCTCGGTCGCGCCCCGGCTGCTGGTCGGGCGCATGCAGTACTCGCCGCTGTCGTTCAGCCTGGCCTTCGCCACGGTGGCGCTGGTGATGATCGTCACGGCGCGGATGGCGAACGTGTGCATTGCCCGCTGGAACGTGCGCGGTACCTTCCTGCGTGGCCTGTGGGTGATGGTGGCCGGGGTACTGCTGATGGCGTTGGCCGCAGCGCGGCCTCCCTCGTTCGTCGGAGTGGTGCTGCCCATGTGGGGCATCGCGGTGGGGCTGGTGATGGTGGTTTCGGTGGCTGCAAGCGGCGCGCTGCGTGATTTCGCCGATGCGTCAGGTACGGCGGTGGCCCTGTACTACGCCGTGCAGAGCCTGATCGTGGCAGGCATCGGCACGCTGGTTACCCTCGTGCTGCCCGGCGATACAGTGTGGCCGCTGGTGGCCTATGGGTTGCTGTTGCCACTTGCCAGCCTGGCAGGTGCCGCCGCGCTGCGGCATCGCGCATAACGCTGGGTGGCGGGCAAAAAAGGGGGCGGCCGCAAGGCCGCCCCAACCCGTCAAGAGAGCACGTGTTTAGAAGCGCACAGACCAGCGTGCGGTGGCGCCATGGTCGCGGCTTTCACTGCCGAACTGGCCGCTGTAGCCCAGCTCCAGCTGCTGCCGCGGGGTCAGCCACGCCGACAGGCCCAGCTCGGCCACCACGGCGTTGTCGGCAATTGGTGCGCCCTCGACCGCGAAGGTGCTGCTGCTGTTGGCGAAGGCCAGGTTGGCCACCTGGCTGCGGTCGCCAGAGGCGCGGCGATAGCCCACGCCACCGCGCAGGTGCAGCCAGCTGTCCTGCTGGAACGATGCCTTCAGGCCCTTGTCGAAGCGCAGGCCAGCGGTGGCGATGGTGGTGCCGGTGTCGTCCACCTTGCCGTGCAGTGCGGCCGCGCCGCCACGCTCGTTGATCTGCTTCAGGTCCACTTCCACGCGGGCGACCTGCAGGTACGGCTCCAGCCCGCCTTCCGCATTGCCGAAGCGGTAGCCCGCTTCGATGAAGGCCTGGCGCGTACGTGCGTTGTAGCGCGCGCTGAGGCTGTCGCTGAAGCCGGCGAAGGCAACATCACGCGTGCTCTTCACTTCGTTGCGGCTCCATGCCACGCCACCACGCAGGCCGAAGCCGCCCCAGGTGTGGCTGGCATAGGCGCCGAAGTGCGTGTTGTCGATCTTCGACTTGGCACGACGCTCCTGCTGCTTCACGTCGGTGCGGCCTGTACCGGCCAGCACGCCGATCTGCCAGCCACCGAACTCGCGGTCGATGCCGACCAGCAGGCCGTTGCTGTTGGCGTCGGTGCGCGCGGTGTTGCTGTTGCCATCCAGCTTGCTGTTGCCGCCCAGTGCCTGCACCCAGGCGCCGGTGGCATCACCCGCATCGGCACCGGGTGCGGTGGCACCGGCACGACGTGACAGTGCGGCATCGCGCACATAGCGGCTGCCCTCGACCAGGGCCAGCGCCGTGGCCGGATGCAGCTCGCCGCTGAGGCCATCGAGCACGCCACCCACCTGTTGCGGGAACAGTTGGGTCAGCGGCTTGGGCAGGCCCTGGTTGATCGCCAGTCCATCGGCCACCGCCGCGGCCGCACGCTGGTTCGGCGTGGTGGCGGCGCTGGCGAGCGAGGCACCCCGGGTCACGTCGATGCGGGTGCCATTGGCGCCGTAGGCCAGGCTGAACTGCAGGAACGGCGAGAACGCGCTGAAGTCGGTTTTCGCGAACTGGCCGCTGACACCGCCGTCGGCGCGGATGAAATTGAACTGCTCGCCGAGGTAGTAGGTACCCGGCTCCGGCAGCGCGACCAGGGTGCCGCCGAGAGTGGCGGTGCCGGTTACGTGCAACTGGTCACTGCGGCCGCCCGGGGCAAGTTCGGCGGCATAGACGCCGGTTGCACCCTGCACGTAGTTGCCGTTGATGGTCAGCGTGCCGATCGAATTGCCGGGCGCGATGATGCCGTCCACACGGGTGTTGCCCAGCGTGCCGATGCCCTTCAGCAGGCCGTTGGCACCGACCGTGGTGGTGCCGCCGGTCTGCGTGCCGTTGAAGGACACCACGCCACCGTTGACCGTCAGGTTGCTGTCCTTCAGCAGGCCGCTGCTGCTGACCGTGCTCACGCCTCCAGTGGTGTTCAGGGCGGTGGAGACCAGCGAGCCGTTGAGCAGGAACTGGCCACCCTGGACTTCGACCGCTGACGTGAGTGTGTTGGTGCCGTTCAATTCCAGCGTGCCGTCCTGCAGCACTGCGCCGTTGAAGGTGTTGCCACCACTCAGGCGCAGCCAGCCGATGCCGGACTTGGTCAGCTTGCCGGGGCCGCCGATGTCGTTGGTCCAGTCATCCCAGGCATCGCCTTCCCACACCTTCAGGCCACCGGCCTTCTGGTTCATCACCACGTTGGTGTCCACGCGCAGCGAGCCGTAGCCTTCGATGGCCTTGCGCAGGTCGACCATGCCCCAGCCGTAGATCGGATCGATGCCTGCTGCACCCAGGTCGCGTGCGGTGGTCAGCAACACGTCGCGGACCTGGGCGTTGTCCAGATAGGGGAAGCGCTCCATCAGCAGGCCGAGCGCGCCGGTGATGTGTGGCGCCGCCATCGACGTGCCCGTCTTGGTGCCATAGACGTACTGGGTGCTCTCGCTGTCGATGATCAGGCGGACATAGGCGGAAGTGTTCTCGACGCGACCCTGGATATCACCGGACACAATGGTGCTCAGGATGTCGGTGCCCGGTGCCGAGATGCACCAGTTGGCGGCAACGCCGCAGATGCTGGAACTGCCATCGATCACGTAGTCGGTTTCGCCCGCAGCAGCGTTGGGCCGGCGGACGTTGGCCACGGCCAGCCAGTACGGTTCAAGTTCCGGCCTCCAGCGCGGCATGGCGGCCGTGATTCCGGCGACGGCGCCACTGCCGTTACCAGCCGACCACACCTGGATGAGGGTGGAGGAGGGGGCATCGCCATCGTTGGCGTAGATGCTGCCATACACGCCGTAGCCGTCACCGATCGCTGCATACTGTGCATCCAGCGCGGCAGCAGTCATGTTGCGGGTAGAGATACCCCAGCTGTGGTTGATGGCGCGCACGCCCTGCGCCTGGATCTGCGCATACATATCCAAGGTAGCGGTGTCATCGGGATCGGTGCGATATAGCGCGCGCGGACGATAGAAGTTGTCCGGATCCAGGCGCCACTCATAGTAGGTATCACCAAACACACGGGCTGCGGTCAGGTTCGAACCGAATGCTACGCCATGCATGCCTTTGCCATCGCGGTTGGCACCGATGGTACCCAGCACGTGGGTGCCGTGGTCGGCGTAGCTGAAGCCATAGGGCTGGCCTGCCGCGATCAGGCGTGCGGCCAGTGCGGCGGGAACGCCGGGGCCAAGGCCGTAGTAGTTGTAGCCTGGCTGCTCGCCACGGGTTTGTTCGCAGGCACCGGTACCGGCCACCACGCCTGGCGTGGCGCAGTCCGCGCCGATGGTGATGCTGGACGTATTGCGCCCCGCAAATTCCTGATGGGCCAGTGCCGAGCCCGAATCGAACAGGGCAAGACGTACGCCCTGGCCGGTCAGTCCACGTGCATAGGCGTAATCGGCCCCCATCGCACCCAGCCCCCAGTCAGCGTTGAATTCATCGCTGCGCCAACTGGCTGCATCGCCGGGGTTGCCGAGAACGGACGTGTTGGCCGCCGCTGGCGTGGTGGCCGTCGGTGCTGCGGACGCGCCGACGCCTGGTTGCGCCCAGGCCGCCTGCAACTGGCGCTGTTGTTGCCAGACCTCGAATGAGTCGTTGGCCATGGCGGGCAACGTGCTGGCAAGCAGCAATGTGCTGGTGACCGCCAGCGCGAGGCGGCTGTGCAGGGGAGAACGGGAGTGGGACGAACGGCCGTGCAGCGGGTGATTCATCGGACAACTTCCTTGATTGACGGACAACAAGGCCGTTAACCCCGCAGCGCGCCGATCACCCCCAGTGGTGTTAAGGAAATTTAATGAACAGGTTAATGTTCCGTGACACGGGCGTTCACTCCATCTCCCGAGGGCCTCGCTACCGTGGCCCGGCCTGGGCTCACCAGGCTTATCAAGGAGTGATGTCGATGCGTACTTTCAGGAAAATGATCGTGGGTGCGGTGTTCGCCTTGACCTGCAGCGGTTCGGTTGCTGTGGCTGGGCCGATTCCGCCATGCGATCTTCCCTGTTGGAAGGCTTACCAGGCCTGTCTGTCCGGTGGCGGTGACGCGATGGAATGCCAGTACGAATACGATCGTTGCGTCATGGATCGCTGCGGCGCCGTGTAAGCAGTGGCAACGCAGGACTGATGGCGAGCCCCGTCATTGACGGGGCTCTTCTGTTTCAGTGCAACGGACGCCTGCGATCAGTGCTGGCGCGCGGCCCGCAGTGCGTTGCAGTCCCAGATCGCCATCAGCGCATCCACGGCAGCATGCAGCTCGGTGGCACGGCGCCCATCCCGGGCCTGGATGGCGATGCCCTTGAGGAACACGTCGAAGGCGGTGGCCAGCGCGGTGCAGTCGACGTCCGGGCAAAGTTCGCCCACATCACGGCCAGCCTGCACGCAGGCGGTGATGGCCTGGCTGGTCTGCCGGCGCGCCTGCTCGACCTGTGCGGCGATGTCCTCATGGCCTTCGAAACAGTTCAGGCCGGACAGTACCGCCATGCAGCCGCGCGGGCGGGTGCGCGAGGTCTGTGCGGTCACAGCGGCATGCAGGGTGCGTCGCATCGCCTCGCGTGGGCCGTCGGTGGTGTCCGCCAGCAAAGTGGCCAACTGGCCGCAGGACTGCATGTAGAGCGACAGGCATTCGCCGAACAACGCCTCCTTGGAGCCGAACGCCGCATAGAAGCTTGCAGGCGAAAGCCCTCCCAGCGCGCTGCGCAGGTCGTTGAGCGTGGTTGCCTCGTAGCCGCGTTCCCAGAACAACAGCATCGCTTGTTCCACAGCGTCGTCGCGGTCGAATTCGCGGGGGCGGCCAGTGCGCGCCATGAGTAAGCCAGGGTCAGGGGAATGACTTAAAGACTAGTCATTCCAGAATTCATTGACAAGTCAGCCGGTGGCACTCAACTTATGGAGCGTACATTCCATAACTGATGCAGGGAGTTTGAACATGATCAGCCAGTTGACCAGCGGCAACTTCGACATGGCCGTACGCAACGCGCCGGGCGTGCACGTAATCCGTTTCTGGGCCGAGTGGTGTCACCCATGCCGGGTGATGCAGCCGATGTTCGAGCAGGCAGCGGATGAGTTGAACAGACTGGTTCATTTCGCTGAGGTGAACATCGACGAATCGCCGGCGCTGCCCAACGAGTTCGGCGTGATGAGCATTCCGACCATGGTGGTGGTGCGCGATGGCAAGCCGGTGGCCCGCACCGTTGGCGCGTTGCCGAAGAGCGCGATCACCCAGCTTGCGATGAGCCATCTGGGCTGAGCACGCTTGCAGGCCATGCACGCAGCGGCGAGGATGGGGAATCGCATCGGAGCCGCCGCACATGGCCGTCAAACGTGTCGTCGCCAACATCGCCACGCCTGACCCTGCGCGTGCCGCAGCGTTCTATGGCGAGCTACTGGGCATGCCGGTGGTGATGGACCACGGCTGGATCGTCACCCATGGCGGCGAGGGTAGCGCGCTGGCGCAGGTCAGCTTTGCCACTGAAGGGGGATCCGGCACCGCAGTGCCGGACCTGTCGATAGAAGTGGACAATCTGCAACAGGTACTGGAGCGCATGCGCGCGGCCGGCATCCCGCTGGAATATGGCCCCGCCGATGAGCCCTGGGGGGTGCGCCGCTTCTTCGTCCGTGACCCGTTCGGGCGGTTGTTGAACATCCTCGCCCACATCTGAGCAACAGAAAGCCCGTCAGCGACGTTTGGCACCGGTTGGTGGCACGCCGACCATGCGCAGGCAATCGGCCTGCACGGCTTCGATGAACGCATCGGCATCCTGTGTCGGCGTGGCGATCAGGTCGTCGGCGGCGCCGTGCACGCCGGCGTAGATCAGCGAGGCGG
Source organism: Stenotrophomonas sp. 63632_Sma (assembly GCF_056482875.1). Lineage (NCBI taxonomy): Bacteria > Pseudomonadati > Pseudomonadota > Gammaproteobacteria > Lysobacterales > Lysobacteraceae > Stenotrophomonas > Stenotrophomonas sp. 63632_Sma. The sequence continues at coordinate 4,125,398 of NZ_CM151220.1, read as the reverse complement.
TGACCTGCGGCGCTGGAAGCTGCCACAGTCCAGCGGCGTTGCCCGCCTCGAGGATGCCCAGCAGTTGCTGCTGGATCGCATTGCGTTCGGCATTGCCGCGCTGGTGGTGGTGATGGTTGGCGTACACCACATCGTGCAGTGCATGGGTGCGCACGTAGAGCTCGATGTTGGCGCGGATCCAGGCACGCAGGCGTGCCACGCCATCGCCGTCGGGCTGCTGCTGCACCGTCTGGTCGACCGCTTCCATGAACTGCCGCGTGTAGCGTTGTGCCAGCGCCTGCTGGATCTCGGTGCGCGAGGCGAAGTAGGTATAGAACGTGCCCTTGGCCACATCAGCCGCGGCGACGATGTCGCTGATGGTGGTGGCGTCTACCCCCTTTGACAGGAACAGTGCCTGCGCGGCGTCCATCAGTTCTTCCTGACGGGTTTCCGCGGGCTTGGTGCGAGGCCTGGCGACAGCTGGGGTCTGCATGGTGGGCAAGGTCCGGGTGCGACGGTGGCCATTCTAGCTGTCCTACGGCATTGACTGACCGCCAGTCATTGACCGACGGTCAGTCAATGGCTACGATGCGCGGACGTCCTCCCCCGGGATCCACCCATGCAGCGTTTCCAACGTCCGGCCCTGGTGCTGGCCGCCTACCTCGGCACGTTCCTCGCGTCGCTGGACATCAGCATCGTCAACGTCGCGCTGCCGACCCTGCAGCAGGCGTTGAATACCGACATGGCCGGCCTGCAGTGGGTGATCAATGCGTATGCGATCGCGTTGTCGGCGCTGATGCTGTCGGCGGGGCCGCTCGGGGACCGTTACGGTCATCGGCGGATGTGGCTGCTCAGCGTCGCCACCTTCACTCTTGGCTCGTTGCTCTGTGCCTGTGCCGGCAATCTTGCGACGCTGGTGGCTGGACGCGCGGTGCAGGGCATCGCGGGCGCGCTGCTGATTCCCAGCGCGATGCCGATTCTCAGTCATGCATTCCCTGATCCGCGCCAGCGCGCGCGGGCGATCGGTGGCTGGTCGGCGTTCAGTGCGCTGGCCCTGGTGCTTGGCCCGCTGCTGGGAGGCGTGCTGGTACAGCGCGTCGGATGGCCCAGCATCTTCCTGATCAACTTGCCGTTGGGCCTGCCCGCACTGGCGCTGGGCGCCTGGGGAATTCCGGAGCGGCGGCATCCGCAGCACGCTGCGCTGGACCCTGCCGGGCAGCTGCTCAGCGTCATCGCCCTGGGTGCGCTGAGCTATGGCCTGATCGCGATCGGCGCGCATGGCCTGCTGGCCCCGGTGACGCTGCTGGCGCTGGGCGTGGCAGCTGCCGGGTTGATCCTGTTCGGCATCGTCGAACGCCGGGTGGCACGCCCATTGCTGCCGCTGGACCTGTTTGCCGACCGCCGCTTCGGCATGTTCAACCTGGCCTCGTTCGTGCTGGGCTTCACTGCCTATGCCAGCCTGTTCTTCCTGTCGCTGTTCTTCCAGCAGGCGCAGGGGCACAACGCTGCGCTGGCAGGCTCCCAGTTGGCCCCGCAGTTCCTGTTGATGGGTGCCGTCTCGCTGTTGTTCGGGCGTCTGGTCGCCCACCTCGGGCTGCACGCCGCGCTGGTGCTGGGCTATGCCCTGGCCGGGGCGGCGCTGTGCGCGATGGCCACGTTCGAACCGGCTACTTCGCACGCCTATTCCAGTGCTGTGCTGGTGCTGCTTGGCATTGGAATGGGGCTGGCAGTGCCGGCGACCGGCATGGCGGTCATGGCCAGCGCGCCGGTCGAGCGCGCGGGTATTGCCTCAGCCACGATGAACGCGTTACGTCAGGCAGGCATGAGCCTGGGCATCGCGCTGCTGGGCAGCCTGATGGGCCAGCGCGCCGTGCAGCAGTTCGCCGCGTCCGCGCAGGCGGCCGGGCAGCGGGGGCTGGTGGCACAGGCGCGCGAACTGATCCTGCAACCGGGCTCGATGCACGCCACGCCGCAGATGCTGACGTGGTATCGCAGTGCGATGGCCAGTGGTTTCGGATGGGCGATGGCTGTGGCCGGTGCGCTGGCCCTGCTTGCGGCGCTCGGGCTGTATCGGCAGCGCGCACCGGCCTGACGCGCTGCATTCAGCCCTGCTGGCGTTGCGGACCCGCTGCCGTGCGTTCGATCTCCTGAGGCTGTTGTTGCTGCTGGCGCGCATTGGCGTGGCGAGCGTGTCCACCTTCACGACCGATCTCGGCCATGTGCTGGCGGTTGCGGCTGATCGCCTCGCCGCCCTTGCGGCCTGCGACACGTGCCTCGGCCGGACTGAATTCATGCGCGTTCCCGGAGGCATGTGCGGCGCGCCCGCCCTTGGCAGCGATCGCGCGCTGCTTTTCCTGGTCCATTGATGCGAAACCCCGGTTGGAGCTGCGCGGGTTCTGCTCAGTCATGTGAAATCTCCTGCGGTGTGGGCGTCGCCTTCGTAGACGACGGCATCCATGCTTGGCCATCGCACGCTAAGTCCAGGTCGCCATCTTCGCCCCGGTTTTCACGCGCCCTGCGCACGGGGCTGATCAGGCAGCCATTCAGGCGGGCGCTGCCTTCGCTGCCGCCAGTGCCATGCCACTGACCACCGACCCGATCGTCTCTACGTCCGCCAAGGGAGCTCCCTGGTTCAGTCGCGCCTGCAGAGCCCCATGGGAGACCGCGAAGACGATCGCTTGGCCGAGCAGGGCGTGGGTACGCAGCACCGTCTCGGCGCTGGATGGTTCGCTGCCGCGCAGGCACGCTACGCACGCGGCCAGCGTGGTGTGCAAGGGTTCGAACAGCGTACGGTGGGCACTGGCGAACGCCGCCGTCGGTTGGATCTGTTCGCGCGCCAACAGCAGCGTGCGTGGACCCGCATCCGGCGCCGAAAGCAAGGCATGGACGAATGCCCGCATCAACTGCTGCAGCTGCTGCGCGGCCTGCCGCGCGCCCTTGGGTGGCGTTGCCGGCAGCGGCAATCGCTCGGCAATGGCTTGAGCGCAGCGCTGCAGTACGGCGGCATACAGTTCCTGCTTGCCACCGAAGTGATAGGGAATGGCTGACTGGCTGCAGCCGGCCATGTCCACCAGCTGGCGGGTACGCACACCCTCCACGCCGAACGCGCTGAACAGCTGCAGCCCCGCGTGCAGCAGTCGGCCTCGGGTCTGCCCGCTGCGCGTCTCGGCCGCGCGCCGTCGTGCCGGTGTCTGCAGATGGGCGATGAACTCAGGCATCGGCCTGCATCAGCCGTGTCGAGTTTTCATTGAGCGCGGTACCCGCGTCCGCGCCGACGATGACCGTACCGCCGATGTTGGCCATGTGCCGGCCGAATGCACAGTTCGGTTCGAAGGCGAAGCACATGCCGGCCTGAAGGGGCAGTTCGCGCCCGACAGTCGGCAGCGGCGCGATGTGCGCATAGCGCGCGGCCTCCGGCAGCGCTTCGATGCCCGGTGCACGGCCGAAGCCAATCGGTCCATAGGGGTTGAGGCTGTGGACCAACGGGTGCACGTGCCAGCCACCCGCCTCCAGCAGGGGCGCTTCCATCGCGTCGACGACATCGCCGAAGGTATTGCCCACGCGCAGTGCGGACAGGCCTGCTTCGTAGCTGCTGCGTGCGACGGCAGCGGCGCGATGGATGTCGTCGTGCACCTCGCCAATGGCAACCGCGGCCTGATGCTGGGTTTCCATCAGCCCGTACAGTGCGAAGATCTCCGACAACACCAGATCACCATCGCGCAGAATGCGCGGCGGCTGCGCACGATACTGCCAGGCGGGTGGTCCCCAGCCCACATACTCCGGACCCGAGCCGAGCAACACCTCGGCGGTATAGCCCCCCAGCGAGAAACAGTCGGCGGTCACTGCGGCAACCAGTTCGGCTTCCGAAACACCGGGGCGAGCAGTGGCACGCAGCGCCTCGCTCATGGATTCACCGATCCAGGCGGCATGCGCAATCAGCGCCAGTTCCTCCTGGCTCTTTACCGAGGCGCGCTGGAAGAACGCACGATATACCGGTACGAATTCCGCGTTCGGCACCGCCGCCTGCATGCCCTGCAGGGTGCGCGCGGGCATCGCGCCGTCGAAGTAGAACGGTGGATAGGGCTCCAGCCCCAGCACGCCGATACGTGCCGTGTGCAGGCCACATTGCTGCAGCCAGCGGCCAACCTCCAGACCGGATTTTCCAACCCACAGCTGTTCGGGTGCGATCCACTGCAGGTCGCCGCGCAGGCAGGCCTGCAGGTGGTCGGCAATCATCAGCGAGGCAAAGGTGAACACCCGTGGCGGCTGGTCGCCGACGAACACCACGATCGAGCCTGGCCGGTCATTGGTGAAGTAGCAGTCCGGCGAGAACCCGGCCGGTGCGGCGGCTTCCCGGTCGCCATGCACAACCAGGGCATCGAGGCGTTCACTGGCCATGAGGTCGCGGGCCAGGGCCCAGCGGCGGTCGCGTTCCATCAGGCTGAGCGGTGCGGGCGGCGTGCGCATGAGGAGTATTCCAGGGGAAGGAGCGCGCAGGCTCGATTACGCAGTTGAATGAATCAACCGCTTGAATCGGCATTGCACGTGCGCTGCTGCGGGGGCAGCTGAAGTCGGCGATTGCGCAGCGTTGTCGATGATCATGATGGGGCCACCGTCGCTGTTGATAGGATGCGCAACAACGCCACTCGCTTGGCCACGACAGGGAAGTAGAACATGAACAGGATTGGATTGATCGCAGTGCTGGCCTGTACCGCTCCGGTCCATGCAGCCAGCCCCCTGTTGTCCGGCAGCTTTGTCCACGTCGGCTATTCGGCTACCGACGAACAACTACCGGCTGCGCAGTTGCCGCTGTTCCTGGATGAGCTGCAGGACCTGGGCAACGACACGATCATCCTCGGTCAGGTGCGTGCCACTCGTGCCGGCGTCGGCTGCGCCAGCGGCGTGCAGGATTTCGAATGGATTGCCGGCTTTCCCGGCAAGCTCGGCACCGTGCTCGATGCGGCGGCCGCGCGCGGCATGAAGGTCGTGGTCGGCACCACCTACAGCTCGGGGCAGTGCGCCACCTTCTGGCAGGGGCAGAACGCAACGGCCGTGGCACAGGATGCGGCGCAGTCGCTGGCCCAGCTGGGCCAACAGTACGGATCGCATCCGGCGTTCGCTGGCTGGTACATCACCGACGAGCCAGCACAGGTGCCGGCTGATCGCGCGCCGTTCTACCGTGCGATCGTGACGGCGCTCAAAGGCAGTACACCCTCGCGGCCGGTGATGGTGGCCCCCTACCTGGCGTCATCCAGCGTGGATCCGGCCAGCGTGGGCCGGGCTGCTGCACAGTTCCGTACGGCCACCGGCGTGGATGTGCAGATCTGGCAGGACGGCATCGGCGCCGCCTCGCATGCACGCCTGTTCCAGTGGGATCGCCCGGGTCATTCGACCGAGGCGTATTACGAGGCGCTGTCGGTGGCGCTGGGGGCCAGCGGCCTGTGGGCCGACATCGAACTGTTCAACCATGGCAGTCCTTTATTCCTGGAAACCGGCAACGGATTGTCCGGTGCCTATCGCTCCGCGTCGGTGCAGCGCATCAACCAGCAGTTGTGGAGCGCGCGTTCGGCCGGCAAGCGCGTTGCCTGGCTCAACCAGTACCACATGTCCGAGGTGGTCGGCCCCGGCCAGGGCTATGCCGAATCGCCGCGGCTGATGAACACCTATCGCGGGCTGTATGGGCTCGGCGCGTCCTACCTCGTCGATCCGGTGCAGACCACGTACAGCTACAGCGTGGCACCGGATGCGAACTATCCGGACAGCAGTGGCCACGAGCTGTTCGATCGTCGGGTGGGGGATCCGCGCAACCCGATGGATGCAGGCTGGGTAGGCGTGCATGGCAACGCCAGCATCACCATCGACCTGGGCCAGCGCCGGCGGGTGGACTGGATCGGCCTGCATACGATGACCCGCCCGGCGTGGGGCATCGTCACGCCGACAGCTGTGGACGTGATGTGTGCCGAGCCGGGCGCCGCTGCGGTGAAGATCGGTGTGCTGTCGGCGCCATTCACCCAGGCCGGACTGAGCGGTTCGACCGGAGAGGAATACGTGCTGGGCAACGCCGCGCCGCTGGCCGCGCAGTGCCGCACGCTGGAGCTGCGGTTGGCCAATGGCAGCTGGACGTTCCTCAGCGAAATCGAGATGGCGGTCGAGCAGTAAGCGCCTCAGCGTTGGGGCGTGCCGCGCAGTCGCTGCGCGAACGGTCGCTGTTCAAGTGCCTGCAGTGCCTCGCGCAGCACCTGCTCCAATGACTGTCCAAGATCGGCATCGAGGCTGCGCGCCGCGCGTGCCGTGGCCTGCCACTGCGCCTGCAGCGCCGGCAACGCCTGCAACGCGCGCGGGCTCAGCTGCAGGATGCGCTCGCGGCTGTCTTCACCGACCGCAGCGTGCAGCCAGCCGTCGCGCACCATTGCTGAAACCGTCTGGCTGAGCGCCGAATGGCTGAGCCCGCAGGCCAGTGCGAGATCCTTGATGCGGCAGGGTCCCTGCGCCATCAGCGTGCGCAGCACCGGGGTGTAGCGCGGCCGGTAGTCCAGCTTCAGGTCGCGGTAGGCCTGCTCGACCGCCGGGTCCAGCTGGTCGAGCAGGGCCCGCAGCAGTGTTCCCAGGGTGGCATGTTGGAGATCCATGGTGGCGATGATATATAAGCACTTATATATCATCAACATGGGGTGCGGTCATGGCGGTTTCGTGGATGCTGGGCGCGCTGCTGGCGGCGTCCTGCCCGGCCCAGGACGCGGTGCTGCAGGCGGCGGCCACGGCGATACAGGCGCAGTACCTGGACGTGGCCGAAGGCGCGCACATTGCCGAGGCCGTTCGCGGCTGGTCCACCCAGCAGCGCTATGTGGACAGCTGCGCGGACCCCAAGGCGTTCAGCGCACGCTTGAACCAGGATCTGGACGTGTTCGATGGCCACTTCCATGTCGAGCGGGTGGATGCCCGCGCCGGCCAGGACGACTGGCTGATGGCCTGGCGCGCGGATGCGCGCAGCAATGGTGCGGGCGTGCGCGAGGTGCGGGTGCTGGAAGGCAACATCGGTTACCTGCGCCTGAGCACCTTCTATCCGCTCGATCTGGCCCGGCCGAAGCTGGCCGCAGCCTTCACCCTGCTGGCCGACACCGATGGCCTGGTGCTGGACCTGCGCCAGAACGGTGGTGGCGATGACGGCAGTGCGGACCTGCTGGTGCGGACCCTGCTGGCGGCGGAGATCACCCAGGTGCAGTCACTGCAACGCCGTGGCCAGCGCCGTCCGGTACCGTTGCCACCGGCGAGCCTGGGGCTGTACCTGAAGCCGCTGGTGGTGCTGATCGACCGCCGCACCGGGTCGGCCGCCGAATTCGTCGCGTACTCGCTGCAGGCGCAGGGGCGGGCACGTGTCGTTGGTAGTCGAAGTGGCGGCGCGGCACATATGTTCGATGATCCTGTGCTGCTGCCGGATGGCTATCAGATCAGCATTCCCGACCGGCAGCCGATCAACCTCCGTACCGGAACCAACTGGGAACGCACCGGCGTCACGCCTGATGCAGCAGGCGGTGACGATCCGCTGTTCGTCGCCCGCCAGCTGCTGGCCCAATCGGTATCGCCAGAATGAACGCACAATTGCAACCGTGCCCTATCGCAGACGACATGCGGCGTGCCTAGAATCGAAACATCCCGGTAGTTCCCGGGCGCTTCGAGTGAATGGACTCAATGAAGATTCTGTTGACCGGCAGTTCCGGGCGGATCGGGCGTGCAATCTTCGGCGCGCTGGCGGCGGCCCACGAAGTGGTGGGGCTGGATCGCAGCCCATTCGCCACCACCCGCATCATTGCCGATGTCACCGATCGTCAGGCCGTGATGCGGGCAGTGCAGGGCGTCGACGCGGTGATCCATACCGCCGCCCTGCACGCACCCCATGTCGGCTTGGTGCCGGATGCGGTATTCCAGCAGATCAATGTGGAGGCGACTGCACACCTGTTGCAGGCTGCCCGCGAGGCCGGTGCACGCCGCTTCGTGCTGACCAGCACCACGGCGCTGTATGGCCATGCGGTGGTGGCGGGCGGTTGCCGCTGGATCGATGAAGATACCGAGCCGCTGCCACGCACCATCTACCATCGCAGCAAGCTGCAGGCCGAGGCGTTGGCTGAAGCCGCTGCGGCGCCGGGCTTCAGCGTGCGCGTGCTGCGCATGGCCCGCTGTTTCCCCGAGCCACCGGAGCGGATGGCGATGTTCCGCCTGCACCGCGGTATCGACGCGCGCGACGTGGCCAGCGCACATGCCGCGCTGCTGCACGATGAGGGCGCTGCCTTCGCACGCTACATTGCCTGCGCACCGACGCCGTTCCTGCGTGAGGATTGCCTGGAACTGGCGACCCAGCCGCGCAGGGTGCTGGCCCGCCGCGCCCCGCAGTTGCTGGCCGAGTTCGAGCGCCGTGGCTGGCCGCTGCCGCTGAGCATTGACCGCGTCTACGACAGTGCACTGGTGCGCAGCACATTGGGCTGGCAGCCGCGCTTCGGCCCGGACGACGTGCTGCAGCAGTACGCGGTTGGCAGTATCGAGGTGCTGCCGCGGGCGGAATGGATCAAGGACCGCGTGGCCGAGTAGGGCGGCAGCGGGGCGGGTTCCTGACCCGACCCTGAGCAGGTTCAGGAATGTGCAGATGGACCGCCTCAACCTCGTTCGCAGGCGGCCGCTAACCCGGTGCGCTTCCAGCGCCGGGCGTGTCCCGGCGGCCGGTGGCCTGCGCGACGGATCGCGCACCTGCGCGGTGCCCTCGCGGTGCCGGTCGTCCTGAACTGCCTTGCGGATCCTTCCATGCCTTCTCCCCGTTCCGCCGCTGCCCGCCGCCCGGGCAGCATCGCCCACAAGCTGATGCTGGGCACCGCTGCGATCGCGCTGCTGTGCTTCGGCCTGACTGCGTTCCTGATCTACCGCCAGGCCAGCGCCAGCCTGATCGACGCCTCGCGCCAGACCATGGCCAGCGAAGCCACCGCCGAAGCCCGCCAGGTCGCGGCCGATCTGGGCACCGCCTTTGCCAGCAACGACGCCATGGTCGAGGCCGTGCTCGCCCAGCGCGCGCGCGGCGATGTTCCGGACCGTGCCAGCCTGGCTGCCGTGCTGGGCGAGCAGCTGCGCACCCACCCCGAGTGGCTGGGCAAGAGCACCATGTGGGAGGCCGACGCCTTCGATGGCAAGGATGCCGAGTACGTCAACACTGAAGCGCACGATGCCACCGGTCGTTACATGAGCTACTGGGCCTGGCACGATGGCAAGCCGCAGCAGTCGACGATGACCGACTACACCGAGACGGCCAGTGGCTCCGGTGACTGGTATATGGTGCCCAGCCGCGACAAGCTGGCGAAGGTAAGCGAGCCCTATGCCTACGACATCGGTGGCCAGCAGGTGCTGATGAGCACGCTGAGCACGCCGATCATCGAAAACGGCCGGTTCCTCGGTGTATTCACTGTGGACTTCTCGCTGGCGGCGCTGCAGAAGCACCTGGCCACGCTGAAGCCGATGGGCGCCGGGCGCGTCGAACTGCTCTCGCCGAATGGCGTGGTGCTGGCCTCGGCCAATGCCGCCGAAATCGGCAAGCCACGTGGCGACGCATTGACCCGCAGCATGCTGGCAGACATCGCCGCCGACCGCCGGTTCGAAGCCTTCACTCCGGATGCCGCCGGCAACGTGCGCGTATACGTGCCGCTGCGTGTGGGCGATGCGCCGCAGCGCTTTGCACTGGGTGTGGTGATGCCGCACGCGGTGATCGTGGCCGAGGCGCGCCAGCTGCTGTGGCTGACCCTGCTGGTTGGTGTGGTGGCCGCGCTGACCCTGAGTGCCGGTGTCTATGTGCTGCTGCGCCGGTTGGCGATCCGCCCACTGGCCGAAGCCGTGCGCGTGGCCGGCGACGTCGCCGCGGGCAAGCTGGACAGCACCCTGCCGGCACGCAGCAACGACGAAGTGGGCCGCCTGCTGGACGCGATGCAGGGCATGCGGGGGCAGCTGCAGTCGGTGATGGCGGCGCAGGCGGAAATGGCGCGTCGCCATGACGCCGGTGAAATCAGCTACCGCATGGACGCCTCGGCGTTCCCGGGTGAGTACGGCCGGATGGTGGCTGACAGCAACAAGCTGGTGGCCTCCAGCAACGCCGTCACCCAGCGCCTGGTCGACGTGATGCAACGCTATGCGGTGGGTGACCTGAGCGTGGACATGGAAGCGCTGCCGGGCGAGAAGGCGGTGTTCACCGCTGCAATGGCCACTACCAAGAGCAACCTGGCTGCGATCAACGATCAGATCCAGCAGCTGGCCGCTGCCGCCGCCGCCGGCGATTTTGCGGTGCGCGGCGACACGCTGCGTTTCGACCACGACTTCCGCCGCATGGTGGAAACCCTCAACACCATGATGCAGGTCAGCGACCACAACCTGGCCGAGCTGTCGACGCTGCTGCGCGCGATTGCCGCAGGCGACCTCAGCGCGCGCATGCAGGGCGACTTCCACGGCGTGTTCGCGGTGATGCGCGACGATGCCAACAGCACCGTGCAGCAGCTGACCCAGATCGTTGGCCAGATCCAGCAGTCGGCGGCCAGCATCCGCCTGGCGGCGGGTGAGATTGCCGCCGGCAACAGTGATCTGTCGCGCCGCACCGAGCAGCAGGCGGCGAACCTGGAAGAGACCGCGGCCTCGATGGAAGAGCTGACCTCCACGGTGCGCCAGAATGCCGACCACGCGCTGCAGGCCAACACCCTGGCCGGCTCCGCAGCGGGCGTGGCCAGCGAAGGCGGGCAGGTGGTCAGCCAGGTGGTGCAGACCATGGAACAGATCGAGGCCTCCTCGCAGCGCATTGCCGAGATCATTTCGGTAATCGATGGCATCGCGTTCCAGACCAACATCCTGGCGTTGAACGCGGCGGTGGAAGCGGCGCGTGCCGGCGAACAGGGCCGCGGATTCGCCGTGGTCGCCAGCGAAGTGCGTGCGCTGGCCCAGCGCTCGGCAGGCGCGGCCAAGGAGATCAAGGAGCTGATCGACGCCTCGGTGGCGCAGGTCGGTGCCGGTGCGCAGCTGGTGCACGGCGCGGGCCGCACCATGCAGGAAATCGTCGGCCAGGTCGGCCGAGTGAACGAGATCATGGCCGAGATCTCGGCAGCCTCGCGCGAGCAGTCGGCGGGCATCGAGCAGGTCAACCAGACCGTGGTGCAGATGGACGAGACCACCCAGCAGAACGCCGCACTGGTGGAAGAGGCCAGTGCCGCCGCGCGTGCGATGGAAGAACAGGCCGAGCAGCTGGCGGTGGCGGTCTCGCGCTTCCGCCTGCAGGCCGAGCCGGTGGCTACGGTCCGCCGCGCGGCCTGATCCTGTTGCGCGCACATGAAGACGCCCGGCCAAGGCCGGGCGTCTTCATGTCTGCTTGATGCTATGCCAGGCCGGAGTGCGGCGGCAGCATCGCGTCAGAACATGCCTTCGAAGGGATTCCAGCTGGCTTTGCCCTTCACCTGCTCCAGGTAGTAGCTGTAGTTGGTGCTGGCGGCAACCAGGAAGTTCATGGCGATGAACAGCGGGCGCGCGATGATGTCCGGCAGGAACAGGGACACGATGCCCAGCACGAGGCCGATGCCGATCACCACCAGCGCCTTGCGCCACATGCCCAGAATGAACAGGTAGATGAAGCCGAAGAAGAAGGCGAAGAAGTTGATGTTGATCTTGAGGCGGTCGCCGAAGGACAGCGCCTTCCAGGCTTCCTTGAAGCGCGGCTCCTTCGGAGCGCCGTGCTGCTGGAAGAAATTGAAGCGGAACTGCCACTTCGGGCTGAATCGGGAGAGGTCGACGGCGTTCATTGACGATTACGTCCTTGTAGAAAAACGGTTACATGATACGAGGCCGACGGTTCAGGAAACTACCCCCAACCGTCAAAAATGTGACGCGCCCGGCATGTGCAGGCTTGCGGCGGGGCGCCGCACCGTCACCCATCCGCCTTGTTTTTAGGATAGGGTGCGCAGTTCCGCTGCCGCCCCAGCTGAACCCGGGCGGCGGCGGGATGTCCATGGAGGTTGCATGACCACACCTGCTATACCGGAAAACGCACCGGGACCGGTGCTCCTGCCGACACCTGAAGTGGTGCAGGCACAACAACTGCTCGCACGCCAGCAACTGGCGGTAGCGATGGACCGTGCACGCACGGCCGCTACGCAGAACGCGGCCGCGGCCGCGCTGGAAAGCGAGTAATCCGCAACACCGCCGATCGCGCTGGCGTGCTGCCAGCGCGATCGCGGCGCGCGCAGCCGGTCAGAACCGCGCGGTCATGCTCATGAAGTAGCTGCGCCCGGCCACGAAGTAGTCGGTGGAGCCTTCCGCATACAGCTTCTTGTCGGCCAGGTTGCTGACACCGCCGCGCAGGGTCAGCACCTCGTTGACGTTCCAGGCAGCGGTCAGGTCATACAGGGTGTAGGCCTTGAGGAAGGTCGTGGCCGTACCGGTCTGCTTGCCGGTGTACTGCGCCGACAGGCTGCTGGAAAACACCGTGTTGGGCGTCCAGTCCAGCGACGAATAGCCGGAAAACTCCGGCGTATCGATCAGGTTCCTGCCGATGGTCAGGTTCTTGGCTTCCTTCATCCAGGTGGCCGAGGTGCGCCAGCGCCACTGCTCGCCGAAGCGGACATTGAAGTTGCCTTCCATGCCACTGGTGCGCGCGCGCTGCACGTTGCTCATGCGCGTCCACCAGATGCCGTTGAACTTGCCCAGGGGCGCGTACTCGATCTTGTTCTTGAAGTCGGTATGGAAGTAGGTCAGGCCGGCATCGAACAGGTCATTGTCGAAGCTGATGCCGATCTCTCGGTTGGTGCTGGTTTCAGGGTCCAGGTCCGGGTTGCCGGCCATGTAGCAGCCGCCACGGGTATAGCCCAGCGGGATCAGCGAGGTGCAGCCGCGGCCGCCGGACTGGGTGGCCGCGCTGGGCGAGTTCTCGGTCAGGCTGGGCGCGCGGAAGCCCTTGGAAACACCACCACGTATCGTCCACTGTTCGGCCGGGTGCCAGACCAGGTAGGCGCGGGGGCTGACGTGGCTGCCGAACTTCTCATGATGATCCAGGCGTGCGCCCAGGGTCAGCGCCAGCGTGCGGTGCAGCTTCAGTTCGTCCTCGACAAACAGTGCCCAGGTATCCACTTCCAGGTTGGAGCCGCTGACGGCATTGCCGGCATAGTCGATCGGCGCGCGGCCGATGGTATCGGTGTTGGTCAGTTCCTGGCGCTTCCACTGGCCACCGACGGCGAACTGGTGTTCAACCCCCAGCGTGAACGGCGTGGTCAGGCTGCCTTCGATGATGGTATCGGTGGCCTCGGAGCGGCCGGTGGCGCCGATGTCGTTCTTGTACTCGGTCCAGTACGCGCTGAGCTTCGAGTTGCCGAAGCTCCACTTGCCATCGTGGTTGAGTGCCAGCGAGCTGCGCTTGAGTTCGCTGGCACCCCAGGCGCCTTCGTCCTGCTTTTCCAGCGATGCGTCGATGAAGGCCTGCTGCACGCCGTGGCCGGCTTCCAGCGACAGTTCCTGCGCATCGCTGAGCTTCCACTGCAGCAGCGCGTCGACATTGCGGTCCTTCTCGCCGGCGTAGGCATTGCCATAGACACCACCGTTGGAGCGGTCCGAGTCGCGGCGCATGCTGTTGGCACCGATGCGCAGGCCGAAGCGCTCGCCGAGCGGGCCGGAGAACGTCGCACCGATCTGCTGGGTATCACCGCGCTTGCTATCACCCGGGCGGGTATAGCTGTGGGTGGCGCTGCCGTTCCAGTCATCACCGATGCGCTTGGTGATGATGTTGATCACGCCGCCCATGGCGTCGGAGCCGTACAGCGACGACATTGGTCCGCGCACCACCTCGATGCGTTCGATCTGGTCGGGCGAGATCCAGTTCAGATCCTGGCGGCCGAGGTCGGGACGGTAGTTGGTCGAGGCCGAGCTGCCCATGCGCTTGCCGTCCACCAGCACCAGCGTGTAATTGGACGGCATGCCACGCAGCTTGATCTTGGACTGCTCGCCGACCGCGCTGAGGCCACCGGTCACGCCCGGCACGCGGCTGAGCAGGGTGGCCAGGTCGTGCACCGGCTGGCGCTCGATGTCCTCGCGGCTGATCACGCTGATGCTGGCCGGTGCATCCTTGATCCATTGCTGGTTGCCCGAGGCGGTGACCACCACGGTATCCAGATCCTTGGTGGAGGCATCGGCGCTGGCCTCTGCGGCGGCCAGGCCGGGCAGGGCCAGCAGGCAGGCGGTGGCCAGAGCGCAGGCCAAGCGGGTGCGCGGCAGGCGCGCGGAAGGGGTACGGAACGACAGGGACATGACGGCTTCCATCGGAGGAGGGGGACCCGGTGGAAGCAGCAGGCGCACGCAGACAGCAGGCAGCCCCCTTCCATGGGTCGTTGGGCGCTGGGTTGGAACCGGCGCAGCTGGGTGGGTCTCGGCCGTGCGGAAGACGGTGACCTGCCTGGTTAATGAAATGATAACCGTTCGCGTTTGTTACGATCCAGTACCTGGGGCGACCAAGTGACATCCGTTCCCCTGCCCCGGCACTCGCCTGCTGTTTGCTGAATGGGGACAAATCCCGGCGTAGACCTTCGCACTCGGCTTACATCCGGCGCCCTAGACTGAGCCGCATTTTCGATTCCGCCCCGTTGGAGATCGTGTGGGTTCCGGTAGTGACAGACAGCGACTGCGTGGCGTGACGCCGACGCAGCCAGGACAAGTGCGGGCGCCGGGAAAGCGCGCCGGGAACCTTGGTGCATGCAGCCCGGCCGGGATGGCCGGCCGTGCCGACTGCGCGGAGTAGGCGGCAATGGAGGTGCAGACCATCCATGCGGAAGCAGATACGTCCCGGCTTGATGCCGGCTGGACGCTGCTGCCGGCCGAATCGCCGTTGCAGATGCCCGAGCAGACCCTGCGCGAAGGCCAACTGAAGGTTCGCCGCCACCGCACCTCGCCGCGGCTGATCGGCCTGCGCCGGTTCTATATCTTCGGCGGCACGCTGGCGATGACCGCCATCGCTACCCGGATGATGTGGCGGGTGCTGTCGGCCAATGGCATCAGCGTGCTCGAGGCCTGCCTGCTGGTGCTGTTTGTCGGCCTGTTCGCCTGGATCGCGCTGTCTTTCGCCAGCGCCGTGGCCGGCTTCCTGACTGCCGTGTTCGACCGGGGGTATCGCCTCGGCATCGACCCGGACAAGCCACTGCCGACGGTGCACAGCCGCACCGCGCTGCTGATGCCGACCTACAACGAAGATCCGCGCCGGCTGCTGGCCGGCCTGCAGGCGATCTACGAGTCGGTGGCCGCCACCGGCCAGCTCGACCGGTTCGACTTCTTCGTGCTCAGTGATACCCGGCGCGAAGACATCGCGCGGGCCGAAGAGCAGGTGTTCGCCGAACTGCGCGAGCGCGTGCCCGATGGCCAGGCGCGGCTGTTCTACCGCCGCCGTGGCGACAACAGCGGGCGCAAGGCCGGCAACATCGCCGACTGGGTCCGCCGCTTCGGCGGTGCCTACCCGCAGATGCTGATCCTCGACGCCGACAGCCTGATGACCGGCGACAGCATCGTGCGCCTGGTCGCGGGCATGGAGCACAACGCCGACGTCGGCCTGATCCAGACCCTGCCGTCGGTGATCGGCGGGCGCACCCTGTTCGCGCGCATGCAGCAGTTCGGCGGCCGTGTGTACGGTCCGGTGATCGCCCGTGGCGTGGCCTGGTGGCACGGTGCCGAGAGCAATTACTGGGGCCACAATGCCATCATCCGCACCCGCGCCTTCGCCGATCAGGCCGGGCTGCCGGCGCTGCCGGGGCGCAAGCCGTTCGGTGGCCACGTGCTCAGCCATGACTTCGTCGAAGCGGCGCTGATGCGTCGTGGCGGCTGGGCCGCGCACATGGTGCCGTACCTGGGCGGCAGCTATGAAGAAGGTCCGCCGACCCTGACCGACCTGCTGGTGCGCGACCGCCGCTGGTGCCAGGGCAACCTGCAGCACGGCAAGGTGGTCGGCAGCCGTGGCCTGCACTGGATCAGCCGCATGCACATGCTGATCGGCATCGGTCATTACTTCACTGCGCCGATGTGGGCGATGCTGATGCTGATCGGCATCGCCATCCCGTTGTTCCAGGAAGGCATCGATTTCAACGCGCTGCTGCACCTGTCGCCCAGCGTGTACTGGCGGGCCCAGGATGAGGAACAGGTGGTGCGCCTGTTCGCGGCGACCATGGCGGTGCTGCTGCTGCCCAAGGTGCTGGGTTACCTGGCGATGCTGCTGGACCCGGTCGACCGCCGCGGGTGTGGCGGTGCCCTGCGCGCGTTCGTCTCGATGCTGGTGGAAACCGTATTGGCCGCGCTGATGGCGCCAGTGGTGATGTACGTGCAGTCGCGCGGCGTGGCCGAAGTACTGTCCGGCCGCGATTCGGGGTGGGACGCGCAGCAGCGTGACGATGGTGGCATTTCGTGGCTGGCGCTGATCCGTGGCTACGGTGGGCTGGGGGTGTTCGGCGCCTTCATGGGCATGCTGGCCTGGGCGGTGTCGCCATCGCTGGCCGCGTGGATGGCGCCGGTGGTGATCGGCATGGTGCTGGCGGTACCGGTGGTGGCACTGACGTCTTCGCGTGGCCCCGGCGCCTTCCTGCACCGTCTTGGCCTGCTTGATATCCCCGAGGAGAACATCCCGCCGCCGGTGCTGGTACGTGCCGCGCAGCTGCGCCGGGAAGCGGCCGAACAACCGCCGCTGTACTGATCGTCCCGCGGCAGCGGCATAATGCGGCTCGAACTTGAAGGAGCCGCATCATGCTGCAAACGGTGGAACAGGAGACCGGCGCCTCGCCGCAGTGGTCGGTGATCTGGCTGCACGGCCTCGGTGCCGATGGCCACGACTTCGCGCCGATCGTGCCGGAGCTGGTGCGTCCGCATTGGCCGGCGCTGCGCTTCGTGTTCCCGCATGCACCGGTGCGGCCGATCACGATCAACAACGGCGTGCCGATGCGCGGCTGGTACGACATCGTCGGCATGGATTTCCGATCGCGCGCCGACATGGTGGGCGTGCAGGAATCGGTGGTGCAGCTGGATGCGCTGATCGCGCGCGAGATCGAGCGTGGCATCGCGCCGGAGAAGATCTTCCTGGCCGGTTTCTCGCAGGGGGGCGCGATCATCCTGACCGCCGCGCTGTCACGCACTGCGCCGCTGGCCGGCCTGATCGCGCTGTCCACCTACCTGCCCGAAGCCGACGGCGCAAAGCGCGCTGAAGGCGCCGTGCAGGTGCCGGTGTTCATGGCCCATGGCAGCAGCGATCCGGTGATTCCGCAGGCGGTGGCCGCACACAGTGCGCAGGCACTGCAGGCGCTGGGCCTGGAGGTGGAATGGCACAGTTACCCGATGGCCCACCAGGTCTGCGCCGAAGAGATCCAGGCGCTGGGTGACTGGTTGCAGGAACGCCTGGGCGCTGCCTGACCCATGCCGCCGGCCAGCGCCCCGCCCTGGATGCCGGAACTGTGCCGCCTGCCGCGGCTGGCGGCGATGCTCGGCCTGGCCGAACTGGTGGTGGTGGTGCTGGCCCTGGCCCCGGATGGCAGCCGCCACTGGACTGTGGGCGAACTGCTGTCGGCCAGTGGTTTCGCGTTGTGGCTGGCGCTGGCCGTAACGGCCAGCCTGTGCCTGCTGCGGAACGCGTTGTCGAGGTTGCCACAGGTTCTGGGGGCGGTCTCGGCCATCGCACTGGCGACGCTGATCGCGGTGGTCTGCGCGGGCATCGTGCATGCCCTGTACGCGGTGCTTGGCGACAGCTTCGCCCGCGGCATCAGCTTCTGGCGCTTCACGCTGGGCAGCGCGGCGACGACGGCGCTGATCACTGCCTTGGCCCTGCGCTACTTCTACGTGAGTGATCGCTGGGCCGCGCAGGTACAGGCCAACGCACGCGCACAGGCCGATGCCCTGCAGGCGCGGATCCGCCCGCATTTCCTGTTCAACAGCATGAACCTGATCGCCAGCCTGCTGCATCGCGACCCGGTCGTGGCCGAGCGTGCGGTGCTGGACCTGTCCGATCTGTTCCGTGCCGCGCTGGGGGCGGGCGAGGGTGATTCCACCCTGCGTGACGAATGCGAGCTGGCCGAGCGCTACCTGTCGATCGAATCACTGCGCCTTGGCGAGCGCCTGCAGGTGCGCTGGCAGCGCGACGAACCGCTGCCCTGGGATCTTCCCCTGCCTCGCCTGGTACTGCAGCCGCTGGTGGAGAACGCCGTGCTGCATGGCATCTCGCGGCTGCCCGAGGGTGGCACCATCGAGTTGCAGCTGATGCGCCAGGGCAATGAACTGCAGATCTGCGTGCGCAATCCGGCGCCCGACCCGCAGGCCCCCGGGCTGGCCCTGGCGCGCGGTGCCGGCCATGCCCAGCACAGCATCGGCCATCGGCTGGCCTGGCGCTTCGGCAGCGCCGCGCGGATGACGGCTGGCTGGAGCGAGGGCTACTATGCCTGCCAGGTGACAGTGCCGATCCAGTGAGGGAGCGATCGTGAGGGTAGTCATCGCCGATGACGAACCGCTGGCGCGTGAGCGCCTGCGCAGCCTGTTGGCCGCGCAGGACGGCGTGGATGTGGTGGCCGAGGCCGGCAACGGCGAGCAGGCCCTGCACGCGTGCGCGGAGCTGCAGCCGGACCTGGTCCTGCTGGATATCGCCATGCCCGGGCTGGATGGCCTGGAAGCCGCCCGCCACCTGGCCAGCTTCGAGCCGCGGCCGGCGGTGGTGTTCTGCACCGCTTACGATGCGCATGCGCTGTCGGCGTTCGAGGCGGCCGCGATTGATTACCTGATGAAGCCGGTACGTGCCGAGCGTCTGGCCGCGGCCATCGCGCGCGCGCGCACGTTCCTGGCCGGCCGCGATGGCCAGCCACAGGACCACCGCGGGCAGCAGGCGCGCAGCATGCTGTGCGCGCGCCTGCGCGGCAGCCTGCGCTTGATTCCGCTGGACGACATCCATTACCTGCAGGCCGAAGAGAAGTACGTGGTGGTGCACCACGCGCGCGGCGAGGACCTGATCGAAGAGTCGCTGAAGTCGCTGGAAGAAGAGTTCGCCAGCCGCTTCATCCGCATCCATCGCAACTGCCTGGTGGCGCGCCATGAGCTGGTGGAGCTGCGTCGTGGCACGGGTGGGCAGGTGCAGGCGATGTTGCGCCATGGCAAGCAACCGCTGGAAGTCAGCCGCCGCTGCGTGGCGACGCTGAAGCAGGAGTTGCGGCACCTGTGAGGTGTCCGCGCGGCCTGCGGCCGCGACTGCTTACGAGCAACGTCTGAAGCAACAGCAACAGCAACAGCGGGTCATGGCTCGGTGTTTCTACGTGCTGGGTGAGGCGGGATGGGCGAGCGGGACACGCCGTAAACCCATCCATGGGGTCTCGATGGCGCCTTGCACGTGTGCGCAATCCTGCGCACACGGCAAGACCGGGGTAGGGCGTCCTGCCCAACCCGCCCGAGGCATGCCTCGGGCCCATGGCGCCAACGGTCCCGCCACCCCACCCCGGCCCAACCCTCTCGTTCTCCACTGCATCGGACAGCAAAAGCATTGTTGTTATCGGGTGGGGAGAGAAATGTAGAGTCGAGCCATGCTCGACTCAGAGCGAAGCGACCCGCTGTTGCTCTGCTTTTCTTTTGATCTTCCGTGGCTGGCGCGCACGGAAACTGTCATAGGCCGGGCGGGGTGGGTTCGCGGGGGTGTCCGCGGCATGGATGCCGCGGCCAAGCCTCCATGGACGGATTCACGGCGTCCCCCGCGAACCCACCCCGTCCGGCCAAGCGCGATAGATCCAGCCGACGCACCAGCCACGAGGGGCTCCGCCGTTGGCCGTATCCCGCCGATAGGCGCGATAATGACCGGATGGAAACCGTCCGCATCGCCACCCGCAAGAGCCCGCTCGCCCTCTGGCAGAGCGAACACGTCGCCGATCGCCTGCGCCAGGCCCACCCCGGCCTGCATGTGGAACTGGTGCCGATGAGCACCCGCGGTGACGAGGTGCTGGACCGCTCGCTGGCCGCCATCGGTGGCAAGGGCCTGTTCCTGAAGGAACTGGAGCTGGCCATGCTGCGTGGCGAGGCCGACTGCGCCGTGCATTCGCTGAAGGATGTGCCGATGGAACTGGATGAACCCTTCGCGCTGCCGGCGATGCTGACCCGCCACGATCCGGCCGATGGTTTCGTCTCCAACCTGTACGCCTCGCTGGATGCGCTGCCGATCGGTGCGCGGGTTGGCACCTCGTCGCTGCGCCGCCAGGCCCAGCTGCGCGCGCTGCGCCCGGACCTGGAACTGCTGGACCTGCGCGGCAACGTCAACACCCGCCTGGCCAAGCTCGACAACGGTGGCTACGACGCCATCGTGCTGGCCGTGGCCGGCCTGGAGCGTCTGGGCCTGGGAGCGCGCATCGTCGCGCGCCTGCAACCGCCGCAGTGGCTGCCGGCCCCGGCGCAGGGCGCGGTGGCGGTGGAGTGCGACGGTGGCAATGCGCGCCTGATGGCGCTGTTCGCGGGCTTGGATGACGCGGAAACCCGTGCCTGCGTGGAAGCCGAGCGAGCGATGAATCGTGCGTTGCATGG
Source organism: Stenotrophomonas sp. 63632_Sma (assembly GCF_056482875.1). Taxonomy (NCBI): domain Bacteria; kingdom Pseudomonadati; phylum Pseudomonadota; class Gammaproteobacteria; order Lysobacterales; family Lysobacteraceae; genus Stenotrophomonas; species Stenotrophomonas sp. 63632_Sma. The sequence goes on along the minus strand of NZ_CM151220.1, from coordinate 4,104,860 downwards.
CAGCTGCCACGTGCCGGTGGCGGCGATCGCGCAGTGGCAGGGGACCGACCTGCACCTGCAGGGCCTGGTCGGCAGTGCCAGTGATGGCCGTGCGGTGCGTGCCGAGGCGATCGGCCAGGCCAGTGACCCGGAAGCACTGGGCCAGCGCGTGGCGAAGATGCTGCTGGATGCCGGTGCCGGCGAACTGCTGAACGTCTGAGCCATCGCAGGTAGTGTCGGCCGCTGGCCGGCAACCTCGTGCTCCGATTGAATGCAGTTGCCGGCCAGTGGCCGGCACTACCGAAAGAAGAACGGGCGCCTTTGGCGCCCGTTTCTTATTTGAATTTGTAGACCACGTTCATCGTGGTCAGCGTATCGGTCTTGCGCTTGTCCTCGGCCACGTCACTGTTGTAACGCGCCTGCCAGCCGGCCTTCAGCGCCAGATGTTCGTTCATGCTCACCGAAACACCGAAGTCGTTCTGGCCGAAGGTGTTGTAGGAACCCGACTCGACCAGCAGGGTGTTGACCAGGTCGGTGTTGTCGGTCAGCGAGTACTTCATGTCGAACAGGCCGCGGCCGATCATGCCGGTGCGGGTGCGGTCGTCCTCGGTGCTGTGGGTGCGGCGCACACCGGGGCCGATCTGCGCGTCGAACGAGAAACGCTCGGTGTTCCACAGGCGGGTGCCGTAACCCAGACCGAACGAGCTCTGGCGGTCGTAGGTGGCGAAGTCATCGCGCTCGGTACGCACCGTGGCCGTCAGCTGGCGGTGCTCGCCCAGCTGCAGCGCGCTGCCGGCACTGCCGGTATAACGGTTGGCGGTGGTGTTGTTGCGGCGGCTGGTGGAGCCGTCGTCGCGGGTCTCGATCACCTTGGAGCTGGAGCGCAGGCCAGCCAGGTCCATGCTGTGCACCCAGTCGCCATCGGTGTAGCGCAGGCGCAGGCGGCCGTTGAAGCTCTCGGTGCTGCTGTTGCCGCGTGCCGAAGCGAAACCGAGCTCGCCGCCACTGCCGCTCCACGGCGAGGACATCGCCGCCAGTTCGGAGGCATCCTGCGCATACGCGAGCGGTGCGCACAGCAGCAGGGGGATCAGCAGGGACACGCGCAGGGACATCGGGGCTTCTCCGAAGCGGTTGACAGCCGGTGATGATACTGGAAGCGTGATGGCGGTCCGAATCGATCCAAACGGTTTCTTCAGCAGGCGTTGCCGCGATCGCCTATTCAGGGCAGATCGACGCGCAATGCCGGGTCGTTGAAGCGCGAATAGCGCAGGCGCAGCTGGAAGCTGCGGCCATTGCTGCTGCCGCTGCGTACGATCTGCCGCGGCAGGCCCTGCGCGTCCACCCAGTACTCCAGGCGTTCGCCGGGCTGCGCGCCACGCAGGCGGTAGTGACGCGTCTCGACCCCGTCCAGCGACTGGCTGCCCAGGTCTTCGGCCTGCAGATCGGCGGGCAGGGCATCGGCCGGCAGCGGGTTGCGCCATTGCTCGAGCAGGCCCGGCGGGGTCGGCACCTGCCGGATCGCGTCGTCGGCCTGCAGGAACATGGTGTCGCCGATGATCGTCTGCGGACCGGCCGGGGTCTGCACCCGGAAGCGGTCGGGGGCGACGAAGTCCATGGCGCTGCGCACCGGCTGCGGCGCGCCCAGCACCTCCAGTTCGGCGTGGAAGCTGCGCAGGGCCGAGAAGCGCTGGCTGGCGCCCAGCACCGCCTGCGCCGGATCCGCCGCAGGCACGGGCGCTTCGGTGCTGGCCGGGGCGGGCGCGCGATCACAGGCGGCCAGCAGCAGGCAGGCCAGCAGGGACAGGGCAGGCAACCGGCGCATCGGGTGTTCCAGAGGGGTGGGGGCGACCACGATAGCCCAAACGTCCCACACAAGACCCGCGACTCGGACATAATCGGGGGTATGGACCGATACGAACGCATCACCGCCCTGCATCGTCTGCTCAAGTCCGCACGCTATCCGGTGACGGTGGCGACCCTGCAGGACAAGCTCGGTTGCTCCCGTGCCACCGTCTACCGCGATCTGGCCTTCCTGCGCGATGCGCTGATGGCACCGATCGAGGGCGACGGCGAAGCCGGCTTCCGTTACCAGGCCGACGAGAGCGACCGCTTCGAGCTGCCCGGCCTGTGGCTGAGCTCGGAGGAGCTGCATGCCCTGCTGGCCTCGCAGCACCTGCTGGCGCGGACCGGAGGCGGCGTGCTGTCCTCGGTGCTGGCACCGCTGCAGCAGCGCATCGAGAGCCTGCTGGCGGCCCAGGCTGGCGTTTCCAGCTGGCCGGTGGACCGGGTGCGGGTGATTCCGCACCGTGGCCGCAAGTTCGATGAAGGCAGCTTCCGCAGCGTGGCTTCGGCGGTGCTGGAGCGCCGCCAGCTGGCGTTCGAGTACCGCGCCCGTTCCACCGACGAGCCGACCAAGCGCACCGTTTCGCCGCAGCGCCTGACCCACTATCGCGACAACTGGTACCTGGATGCCTGGGACCATGACCGCGAGGCGCTGCGCAGCTTTGCCGTGGATCGCATCCACAAGGCGCGGGTGATCGACAGCACCGCCCGCGACGTGGCCGACAGCGAGCTGGACGAGCAGCTCGGGGCCAGCTACGGCATCTTCTCCGGTGCGCCGAAGGGCTGGGCGACCATCCTGTTCAGCGCCAAGGCCGCCCGCTGGGTGGCCGACGAGCACTGGCATTCCAAGCAGCAGGGCCGCTTCCTGGCCGATGGCCGCTATGAACTGAAGGTGCCGTACAGCGTCTCGCGCGAGCTGCTGATGGACGTGCTGCACTACGGCTCGGATGCCGAGATCGTCGAACCGGTGATGCTGCGCGAGCAGGCCAAGGCGCTGCTTGAGCTCGCCCTGAGCAACTACGACAACTCCTGACACTCCCCCCGAGAACCCTTCCGCCCATGAAGAAGACCCTGTTGCTGCCCCTGCTCGCCGCTGCGCTGGCCCTGACCGCCTGCGGCAAGTCCGGCGAGCCCTCGCAGAAGCTGGTGGTGGCCGCCACGGCCGTGCCGCATGCCGAGATCCTTGAAGTGGTCAAGCCCATCCTCAAGCAGGAAGGCGTGGACCTGGACGTGCGCGTGTTCAACGACTACGTGCAGCCCAACGACCAGCTGGTGCAGAAGCAGGTGGATGCCAACTACTTCCAGACCGAGCCGTATCTGGATGCCTACAACCGCGATCGCAAGACCGATCTGGTGAAGGTGATCGGCGTGCACATCGAGCCGTTCGGTGCGTATTCGCGCAAGATCAAGTCGCTGGCCGAGCTGCGCGAAGGTGCTGACGTGGTGATCCCGAACGACCCGAGCAACAACAGCCGTGCACTGATCCTGCTGCACAAGGCCGGTGTGATCGAGCTGAAGGATCCGACCAACGCGCTGTCGACCCAGCGTGACATCAGCGCCAATCCGAAGAACCTGAAGTTCCGCGAGCTGGACTCGGCGATGCTGCCGCGCGTGCTGGACCAGGTCGACCTGGCCCTGATCAACACCAACTACGCACTGGACGCTGGCCTCAACCCGACCAAGGATGCACTGGCGATCGAGAGCAAGGACTCGCCGTACGTGAACTTCCTGGTCGCACGCCCGGACAACAAGGACGACGCCCGCGTGCAGAAGCTGGCCAAGGCCCTGACCAGCCCGCAGGTGAAGGCCTTCATCGAGACCAAGTACAAGGGCGCGGTGCTGCCGGCGTTCTGACGGCCGCTGGCCATGTGGTAGTGCCGGCCGCTGGCCGGCAATCTCCAGGCGCCCCCAAACATCATAGGGTTGCCGGCCAGCGGCCGGCACTACCGTCAGTCGACGTGGAAGGCGAGGGTGGCCGCCACGGCCTGCTGCCATCCCGCATACAGCTTCTCGCGCCGCGCCACCTCCATCTGTGGCTCGAAGCGCCGGTCCAGGCCCCATTGCGTGGCGATCTGTTCGCGGCTGGTCCAGAACCCCACCGCCAGGCCGGCCAGGTAGGCCGCACCCAGTGCGGTGGTCTCGGTCAGCCGCGGCCGCAGCAGCGGCACGCCAAGGATGTCGGCCTGGAATCCGGCCAGGAAGTCGTTGCCGATCGCACCGCCATCGGCGCGCAGCTCGGTCAGCGCGATACCGGCATCGGACTGCATCGCATCGAGCACGTCGCGGGTCTGGTAGGCCATCGACTCCAGCGCGGCACGCACGAAGTGCGCTTTGCGGGTGCCACGGGTCAGGCCGAACATCGCGCCGCGCACATCACTTCGCCAATAGGGCGCACCGAGGCCGACAAATGCTGGTACCAGGTAAGCACCGCCGCTGTCGGGCACCTGCGCGGCCAGCGCCTGGCTGTCGCTGGCGCGTTCGATCATGCGCAACCCATCGCGCAGCCACTGCACCACCGAGCCGGCGATGAAGATCGAGCCTTCCAGCGCATATTCCACGCGCCCGTCCAGGCCCCAGGCGATGGTGGTCAGCAGTCCATTGCGCGAACGCACCGCCTGCGCGCCGGTGTGCATCAGCATGAAGCAGCCGGTGCCATAGGTGTTCTTGACCATGCCCGGCTGGAAGCAGGCCTGGCCGAACAGCGCCGCCTGCTGGTCACCGGCGATGCCGGCGATCGGAATCGGGTGATCGAAGAAGAACTGCGGCCGGGTATGCGCGTACACCGCGCTGGAATCGCGCACCTGCGGCAGCATCGCGCGCGGGATGTCCAGCAGCGCCAGCAGGTCGTCATCCCAGTCCAGCGTGTGGATGTTGAACAGCAGCGTGCGCGCCGCGTTGCTGTAGTCGGTCACATGCGCCTGGCCACCACTGAGGTTCCAGACCAGCCAGCTGTCGATGGTGCCGAACAGCAGCTCGCCGCGCTCGGCACGCTGCTGCGCGCCCTCCACGTGGTCGAGGATCCAGCGCACCTTGGTGGCGGAGAAATAGGCATCGATCAGCAGGCCGGTGCGCTCGCGGATCAGCGCCTCATGCCCTTCGGACTTCAGCCGCTCGCAGATGGCGTGGCTCTGCCGCGACTGCCAGACGATGGCGTTGTGGATCGGCTGTCCGGTGGCACGGTCCCAGACCACGGTGGTTTCGCGCTGGTTGGTGATGCCCAGTGCGGCGATGTGGCGCGGGTCGATCTGCCCGCGGCTGAGCAGTTCGGTCAGCGTGGCATAGACGCTGGTGAGAATCTCGCGCGGGTCATGCTCGACCCAACCCGGCTGCGGGAAGATCTGCGCGAATTCGCGCTGCGCGCTGCCGACGATGTCGCCGGTGCGGTCGAACAGGATCGCGCGCGAACTGGTGGTGCCCTGGTCGATGGCCAGCACGTAGCGGGGCGTCATGTAGCGTCTCCGGTAGCGATGGTGTTGGTAGAGTCGAGCCTGCTCGACTGCTTTTCATGCCAGTCGAGCAAGCTCGACTCTACCGTCTATCGATCCACGCCTGCAGCCGCGCCACCTGCGCAGCATCCAGCCGCAACCCCAGCTTGCTCCGCCGCCACAGCACGTCCTCGGCGTCCCAGGCCCATTCGTGGTCGCGCAGGAAAGCCACTTCCCGCGCATGCAGGCCGCCGCCGAAGTCCTCTCCAAGATCGTCCATGCCCCGTGCACCCTGCAGAAGGGCGGCGCTGCGGCTGCCGTAGGCTTCGGCCCAACGCCGTGCGATCTCCACGGGCAACCACGGTGCCAGCGCCTGCAGGCGGGAGCGCGCCTGTGTGGCGTCACCCCAGTCGCTGCCCGGCAGCGGGTCCCCGCCTGCCGTCCAGGCCGGTCCCATCTGTGGCAGGGCAGGGCGCAGCAGGTTCAGCGCTTCCTCGGCCAGCACCCGGTAGGTGGTCAGCTTGCCGCCCAGCACATGCAGCGCCGGCGCCGGGTTGGACTGCAGCTGAAGGCGGTAGTCGCGGCTCAGCGTTGCCGCACGCGGGTCCGGGTCGGCCAGCAGGGGACGTACACCGGCGAACTGCCAGACCACGTCTTCCGGAGTGATCGGCTCACGCAGATAGCGGCTGGCGGCCGCGCACAGATAGCTCACCTCGGAAGGCAGCACGCTGCAGCGCGCCGGGTCACCGCGGTAGTCGGTGTCGGTGGTGCCAATCAGCAGATGATCGTGGGTGAACGGCAGCAGGAACACCACGCGGCCATCGGGCTGCTGCAGCAGGCAGGCACTGTCATCGGGCCAGGGGCGGCGCAGCACGATGTGGCTGCCCTGTACCAGCCGCAGCGCGGGGCCGCCGCTGCGGGCCTCCATCTGCTCCAGCAGGCCACCGGCCCATGGGCCAGCCGCATTGGCGACGGCGCGCGCGGTCACATGCTGCTGGCCATCGGCGGATTCCAGCACGGCCTGCCAACGGCCCTGCACAGGGCGCAGTTCGGTGCAGCGGCTGCGCACATGTACCTGTGCGCCACGCGAGGCAGCATCCAGGGCATTGAGCAGTACCAGACGCGCGTCATCGACCTGCGCGTCGGCGTAGCTGAAGGCCTGCCGCAGATCCGGGGAGAGCCAGGGGCCGAGCGGATCACGCTGAAGGTCCAGGGCGCGCGAGGCGGGAAATGCCGGGCTGCGTGGGCCCAGGTGGTCGTACAGCCACAGTCCCACGCGCAGCATCCAGCGTGGGCGCAGGTGCGGTTCCCACGGCAGCACGAAACGCAGCGGGCGGACCAGGTACGGTGCCTGCCGGCGTACCACTTCGCGTTCGCCCAAGGCCTTGCGTACCAGACCGAACTCGCGCTGTTCCAGGTAGCGCAGGCCACCGTGGATCAGCTTGCTGCTGGCGCTGGAGGTATGCGCAGCGAGGTCGTGCTGCTCGCACAGCAGCACGCGCAGGCCGCGGCCGCTGGCATCACGGGCGATGCCGGCACCGTTGATACCGCCACCGATCACCAGCAGGTCGACGTCGTGCATCGCGCCTCCGCATCCTGTGTGTAGAGTCGACTGTCAGTCGACTGCTCTTGCAAAAGTCGAGCAAGCTCGACTCTACGAAAGGCAGTCGAGCAAGCTCGACTCTACAGAACGCGGGTGACGGAAACGACGACGGGCCCCGAAGGGCCCGTCGCGTTACATCAGTGAAGCAGGTGCAGCCTGGATCAGAAGCGGGCGCCGATGCCGAAGCCGACGGTCCACGGATCCATCTTGGCTTCGCCGATCTTCTCGCCGCCAACCTTCACGTCCGGGCGGGCGCGCATGTAGCGGGCGTCAGCACGGGCGAACCAGGTGGAGTTGATGTTCATGTCCACGCCGACGGTGCCGATCACGCCCTTGGCATCCTTGAAGCGGATGTCGGTGTCAGCGCCGTTGCCCAGCTTCTCGTTGCTGAAGCTCGACTGGTAGTAGCCCACGCCCACGAACGGACGGAACACGTTGTCAGCCTGGCCGAAGTGGTACTGGCCGCTCAGCGCGATCGGCTGCTGCTCGACCGAGCCCAGGCGGGCGTTGTTCGGGCCCTTGAACTTGTTGTCGAACTTGTCGGCAGCGCCCCACAGTTCAACGGCCCAGTTGTCGTTGATGTAGTAGCTGAAGCTGACGGTCGGCGCCGGGCCACCATCGGTCTTCTTGACGCCGGTGATCGGGTCGTTCTTCGGTTCCAGCAGCGAGATGCCGCCAACAACGGCAAAATGCTTGCCCGAAGCGGTGTCGGTGCTGCTGCTGTCCTGGGCGAAAGCGGCCGGCGCGAAGGCGGCGGAGGTCAGCAGGGCGAGACTCAGGATACGGATGGAGCGCATGGGGGTATCTCCTAATGTTTCTTGTTTTGGGCCCCCGGTTGCGGGGCGAGCACACCGTAGTCGCCCCAACATGAATCGAATCCGACGCACGTTAAAAAATAGTTTCCCTTGTTCAGCGACTGGAGCGAAAAGCCTGTTTTCATGGGCTTTTCGGCCTTCGGCGACATTCATGCAGTTGGAGAAGATGTGAGCGAAGCAACGGTGTGCATCGGCCTGCAAGCGCAGGTGAACATGGAGTGCAGGGTGCTGCTGCTGGGTTCGATGCCCGGCGTTGTGTCATTGCAGGAGCAGCGCTACTACGCGCATCCGCGCAATCGCTTCTGGCCTGTGCTGGCCGATATCTGTGGCTTCGATGTGGCCCTGGCGTACCCGCAACGGCTGCGCGCACTGCAGGCAGCCGGTGTGGGTCTGTGGGATGTGATCGGTCAGTGCGAGCGGCGTGGCAGCCTGGATGCCGACATCGTGCGTGGCACGGAAGTACCCAATGCGCTGCCGGCATTGATCGCTTCGCTTCCTGAGCTGGAGCTGATCGGCTGCAACGGTGCGGCATCGCTGAAGGCATTCCAGCGTTGGGTGCTGCCCGGCCTGGAGGCGCCGCCAAGGCTGCTGGCGCTGCCGTCCACCAGCCCGGCCAACGCGGCCTGGTCACTGCCGCGGCTGCGCCAGGCCTGGCAGCCGGTAGCCGACGCACTGGCGACATGAAGCGGACATCGTCCGGACAATACGCTACCGACTGGTCGCGGCCGCAACCCATGAGCAACAGCGTGTCCCGGCTGCGTGAGTACTGAAAACACCTGTAACGGTTGGCGCTGGCCCCCGCTGGCCGCACAATAGACGTTTCCCTACACCAGATTGCCGGAGTTATCCCCATGGCCGAAATCAAGGAAGCACTTGTCCCCGATATCGGTGACTACAGCGATATCCCGGTAATCGAGGTGCTTGTCGCCGTCGGCGACACGGTCAAGAAGGACCAGGGCCTGGTGACGCTGGAAAGCGACAAGGCGACCATGGAAGTGCCGTCGGCCGTGGCCGGCGTGGTCAAGGAGATCAAGGTCAAGGTCGGTGACACCCTGTCCGAGGGCAAGGTCGTGGCGCTGATCGAAGTGGCTGAAGGCGAGGCTGCCAAGCCGGCAGCTGCCGCGCCGGCACCGGCCAAGGCCGCAGCTCCGGCTGCCGCCACCCAGAGCGCGCCGGCCCCGGCCGCAGCTGCGCCGGCCGCTCCGGCTGCCAGCGGTGGTGCGGTTGAAGCGCTGGTGCCGGATATCGGCGACTATTCCGGCATTCCGGTCATCGAAGTGCTGGTCGCCGTCGGCGACACGGTCAAGAAGGACCAGGGCCTGGTCACGCTGGAAAGCGACAAGGCCACCATGGAAGTGCCGTCGTCGGTGGCTGGCGTGGTCAAGGAACTGAAGGTCAAGGTCGGCGACACTCTGTCGCAGGGCAATGTGGTCGCCATCATCGAGGCCGAGGGCGCTGCCGCGCCGGCGCCGACCAAGGCAGCCGCTGCTGCCGCTCCGGCTGCCGCCGAGACCGCCACCAAGGTCGAGCCGGTCGCTGTGCCGGCGCAGCCGGACAAGCTGGCGGCCCGCGAGGTCGCCTCGGCCGGTACCCCGTCCAGCCCGCCGGTGCAGTTCAACGCCGATGGCGTGCTGCCGGCCAAGGTGCCGTATGCCACCCCGGCGGTGCGTGTGTTCGCCCGCGAACTGGGTGTGGACCTGCTGCAGATCAACGGCACCGAGAAGGGTGGCCGCATCACCAAGGGTGACGTGCAGAAGTTCGTCAAGGCCGCACTCAGCGGCGGCGTGCCGGCTGCCGGCGGTGCTGCTGTCGCTGCCGGTGGTGGCCTGAACCTGCTGCCGTGGCCGAAGGTCGACTTCAGCAAGTTCGGCGAGACCGAAGTCCAGCCGCTGTCGCGCATCAAGAAGATCTCGGGTGCGAACCTGGCCCGCAACTGGGCCATGATCCCGCACGTCACCCAGTTCGAACAGGCCGACATTACCGACCTGGAAGGCCTGCGCGTGGCGCTGAACAAGGAAAACGAGAAGGCCGGCATCAAGCTGACCATGCTCGCCTTCCTGATCAAGGCCAGCGCCGCGGCGCTGAAGAAGTTCCCGGAGTTCAACGCCTCGCTCGATGCCAGCGGTGAAAACCTGACCCTGAAGAAGTACTTCCACATCGGCTTTGCCGCCGACACGCCGAACGGCCTGGTCGTGCCGGTCATCCGCGACGTGGACAAGAAGGGCGTGGTGCAGATCGCGCAGGAAACCGGCGAACTGGCCAAGAAGGCGCGCGACGGCAAGCTCGGCCCGGCCGACATGAGTGGCGGCTGCTTCTCGATCAGCTCGCTGGGCGGCATCGGCGGCACCGCGTTCACCCCGATCGTCAATGCACCGGAAGTGGCCATCCTCGGCGTCTCCAAGTCGTCCATCCAGCCGGTCTGGAACGGCAAGGAATTCGCACCGAAGCTGATGCTGCCGCTGTCGCTGAGCTACGACCACCGCGTCATCGATGGCGCCCTGGCCGCACGCTTCACCACGTACCTGTCGCAGGTACTGGCCGACATGCGCCGCGTGCTGCTGTAAGGCACCGCTTCGCCCCCACCGTGCGGCCGCCGCCCCTGGCGCGGCCGCGTGAACAGATGCAGTGACAGCCCGCCGGTACCGCCGCGCGGGCACGAGGAAAACCCACCATGGCCACGATTGAAGTCAAGGTTCCCGACATCGGCGATTACAGCGATGTGCCGGTGATCGAAGTGTTGGTCGCCGTCGGCGACACGGTGAAGAAGGATCAGGGTCTGGTGACCCTGGAATCGGACAAGGCCACCCTGGAAGTGCCGTCCTCGGCTGCCGGCGTGGTCAAGGAAATCAAGGTCAAGCTCGGCGACACCCTGTCCGAAGGCGCCGTGGTCGTGGTGCTGGACGCCGAAGGCGCCGCCGAAGCCCCGGCCAAGGCCGCCGCGCCGGCCGCAGCTGCGGCCGCCCCGGCCAGCAAGCCGCCGGTGACCCCGTCGCACCGCGCCCCGGCTGAGCCGGCGGCGCCGAAGCCGGCGCTGTCCAGCGGCAAGCCGGCCGACATCGAATGCGAAATGGTCGTGCTGGGCTCGGGCCCGGGCGGCTATACCGCCGCCTTCCGCGCCGCCGACGTCGGCCTGGATACGGTGCTGGTCGAGCGTTACGCCAGCCTCGGTGGCGTCTGCCTCAACGTGGGCTGCATTCCGTCCAAGGCGCTGCTGCACGCCGCAGCGGTGATCGACGAAGTGGCCCATGCCGGTGATTTCGGCGTCGAGTTCGGCAAGCCGACCATCACCCTGGACAAGCTGCGCGAGTACAAGGAAAAGGTCGTCAACCAGCTGACCAAGGGCCTGGCCGGCATGGCCAAGCAGCGCAAGGTCCGCAGCGTGCAGGGCGTCGGCAAATTCGTTTCGGCCAACGAGCTGGAAATCACCGCCGCTGATGGCAGCACCCAGCTGCTGCGCTTCCAGAAGTGCATCATCGCCGCCGGTTCGCAGGCGGTGAAGCTGCCGAACTTCCCGTGGGACGACAAGCGCGTGATGGACTCCACCGACGCGCTGGAGCTGGCCGAAGTGCCGGGCTCGCTGCTGGTCGTCGGCGGCGGCATCATCGGCCTGGAAATGGCCACCGTGTACAGCGCGCTGGGCAGCAAGGTCACCGTGGTCGAGTTCATGGACCAGCTGATGCCGGGCGCCGACAAGGACCTGGTCAAGCCGCTGGCCGACCGCCTGAAGAAGCAGGGCATCGAAGTCCACCTGAAGACCAAGGCGTCGGGCGTCACCGCCGATGCCAAGGGCATCACCGTGACCTTCGACGCCGCCGAGGAAGGCCAGGCGCCTGCGCTGGCGCAGGGCACCTTCGACCGCGTGCTGGTGGCCGTGGGCCGCTCGCCGAACGGCAAGAAGATCGATGCCGAGAAGGCCGGCGTGCAGGTCACCGACCGTGGCTTCATCCCGGTCGACCGCCAGATGCGCACCAACGTGCCGCACATCTTTGCCATCGGCGACATCGTCGGCAACCCGATGCTGGCCCACAAGGCCACGCACGAGGGCAAGCTGGCCGCCGAAGTGGCTGCCGGCCACAAGAAGGAATGGGTGGCCCGCGTGATCCCGTCGGTGGCCTACACCAACCCGGAAATCGCCTGGGTCGGTGTGACCGAGACCGAAGCCAAGGCCAAGGGCCTGAAGGTCGGCGTGGCCAAGTTCCCGTGGGCCGCCAGTGGCCGTGCGATCGGCATCGGCCGCACCGAGGGCTTCACCAAGCTGATCTTCGACGAAGAGACCCACCGCATCATCGGTGGTGCCATCGTTGGCGTGCATGCCGGTGACCTGCTGGCCGAGATCGGCCTGGCCATCGAGATGGGTGCCGAAGCTGAAGACATCGGCCACACCATCCATGCCCACCCGACGCTGAGCGAATCGGTGGCGATGGCCTCGGAAATCTACGACGGCACGATCACCGATCTATACATGCCGAAGAAGAAGTAAGGCGCCCGCGCCTTCGCGAACGAGAAGCCCCGGCATCTGCCGGGGCTTTTTTTCTTCGATCAGTGCTGCAGCGAAGGGTGGGGCCGCTGCGCGGGTGGCAGGCGTTTGGACAAAGTAAAGGAGGAGGCGACCGCCGCAGGCGGACGACGGGGGACATTTGTCCAAACGCCTGCCACCCGCGCAGCGGCTCGGCTTGCGGACAGTCGAGAGCCACCGCCTAGGCCGCCTGGACGCCTGACACGCGGAGGGAGAGGGGCTGGGTACGAAGTAAAGGAGGAGGTGACGGCCGCAGGCCGGCGCCGGGGGACATTCGCACCCAGCCCCCTCTCCCTCAAGCGCTCGACCCAGCTGCTCTTGCTCCTGCACGCAGGGAAAAACAGTACAAAAAAGCGCGGCCCCGATGTTCCGGAGGCCGCGCCAGGAGAGAGAGAGTGCCGTGGAAGGGGCGTGGGATCAGAACACGAAGCTGACGCCGGCCACCGGGCCCTTGAATTCCTGCTTCAGGCCGATGGTGCCGTCGCTGCCCTTCTTGTCCGCGTCGAGCTTGAACCAGTCGTAGCCAGCGAACACACCGAAGTTCTTCGTGAAGCGGTAATCCACGATGGCGTTGGCGCGGCTCAGGTCGCCCTTGTAGTCATCGAAGCTGCCCCAGCGCGTGTTGAGATACTGGCCCTGCAGCGTGATCATCCACTTTTCCGACGGGGTGAAGCTCAGGCGCGCACCGACCACCGGCGCCACGCCGTCCGTCTTCTCATTGAGGAACTGGCCTTCGTAGACGGTGCCCAGATCGGCGTAGGCCTTGGTGCTGACCTTGGCGTACTCGGCACCCAGCTGCAGGCCGAGGTCGAAGGTATCGGTGTCCACCACCGAGTAGTCATAGACCAGGCTGGCGACCTGGTACTTCAGTTCGCCCTTGACGAAGCTGCCGGACGGCACGTTGACGTCACCGAAGGAGATGTCCTGGCCAAGGGTCTCGCGGCGGTCCTTGTCGTACTTGAAGTAGTTGAACAGCAGGCGCTGGCGGTTGCTGATGCGGAACATGCCGTCGATGCGCGGTTCCCACTCCTTGCCACCCAGCTTGAAGTCCTCGGAGAAGCCGATGTCCTGGCCGGCGACGTTGGTCTTGCCGCGAAGGGTGTTGTCCGAGTCGATGTTCATCGCACCCAGGCGCAGGGCGAAGCGGTCGTCGCCTTCAGCGGCGTGGGCGGCAGTGGCGAACGAAGCACCAGCGGCGAGCAGGGAGAGGGCGAGCAGGGTGGGTACGGGGCGCATCGAAGAGTCCTTGCAGTGGTTCATCAGAATGAAGGCCACTGTGCCGGACAGGCCCGTCCACCATCCGTGAACGTATGGTCCACGAAGTGTGCACGGTTCAGCGCTGTCGCGACGATGCAAAAAGATGGCCCCGGAGCCGGGCTTCGGGGCCATCGTGGGACCTGCGGGGCGGAGCGTCGACGAGGTTGCTGCAGGCAGGTCGAAAGATCGGACCGGCGCATTCGGCGAAAGTTCCGCGGCCTGCGACCAAAGTTCAATACTGCGCTGCAACATCATACGGACGTCATTGTCCCCTGGGTGGCACGCAAAAATGTAACCGTTACCGCAACTTGCGGCCTCCCGGGATGAACAGGGAGCGGTTGTCTCGCAAATTGTCCCATTGCTATAATTTGGCGGCTCGATGAGGCCCCCCTGCTGTAGTCGCCTCAGCCCTCCACTTGCAACCACGCGGGACGTCCTGTGCTGAACTCCGTTGATGCGGGTCGGCGACTGATGCTGCGCGCCGCGGTCTACCCGCTGGCCGCAGTGGCTGTCCTGGCCCTGGCCTTCCTGCTGGTAGGTCCGAAATATGCCCTCGGCGCGCTGGCGTCCGGTGTGGCCATTTCGGCCGGTGGCTGGGTGGCGGCACGGATGGCACTGGGCGGTGGGGCACTGGCCGCAGGTTCGGCGATGGCTCGCCTGATCATTGCGATCGTGGCCAAGTGGGTGGTGGTTTTCGGCGTCCTGCTGGTGGGGTTCCTGGTCTTCAAGCTGCCTGCATTGGCGCTGTTGGCCGGTATCGCCGTCGGCTTGATGTTCCAGGTCCTGGCGATGGCCAGGCGTTGACAGAATTCAATTAACTGAAGGTTCCGGACACATGGCGGGCGAGGCTCTAACCCCTACCAGCTACATCCAGCATCACCTGCACAACCTGACCGCGCCGGTCGGCAAGGGTGAGGGTATGTTCTGGCATATCCACGTCGATACCTTCCTCACCGCGGTCCTGATGGGCCTGGTGATCGTTGTCGCGTTCTGGCTGGGCACCCGCAAGGCCACCGCCGGCGTGCCGGGCAAGTGGCAGGCCTTCGTCGAGATCTGCCTGGAGTTCGTCGACCGCCAGGCCAAGGACACCTACCACGGCAAGAGCAAGCTGGTCACGCCGATCGCCATCACGATCTTCTTCTGGATCCTGTTGATGAATCTGCTGAAGATGATCCCGGCCGATTTCATCGCCAAGCCGCTGGAATGGGTGGGCGTGCACTACTGGAAGCCGGTCCCGACCGCTGACGTCAATGCCACCCTGGGCATGGCCATCAGCGTGTTCTTCCTGATGCTGTTCTTCGCGCTCAAGTCCAAGGGCCTGGGCGGCTTCATCAAGGAATTCCTGACGGCGCCGTTCGGCAAGTGGATGATGCCGTTCAACCTGATCCTCAACATCGTCGAGTGGCTGAGCAAGCCGATCTCGCTGGCGATGCGACTGTTCGGCAACATGTTCGGCGGCGAAATCGTGTTCCTGCTGATCTGGGTGCTGGGTGGTGCCGGTTTCTTCGGTGCCATTGCCGGTGGTGTGTTCGGCCTCGGCTGGATGCTGTTCCACCTGCTGGTGATCCCGCTGCAGGCCTTCATCTTCATGATGCTGTCGATCGTGTACCTGAGCCTGTCGGAAGACGCTCACTGAGTTTCAAGCTTCAACGCGTTTCAACCTTCATCCGTTTCATCACCCTTAGCAACTTAAGTTCCTGGAGATAACCATGTACTTCGCCGTCCTGACCAACTTCGCGCAGATTCAGAGCTCCACCGCCCTTGCCGTCGGCATCATGATCGGCCTGGCCGCGCTGGGCGCCGGTCTGGGTCTGGCCATCATGGCTGGTAAGTTCCTGGAGTCGGCCGCCCGCCAGCCGGAACTGATCCCGGTCCTGCAGGTCCGCATGTTCATCACCGCCGGCCTGATCGACGCCGCGTTCATCATCTCGGTCGCCGTCGGCCTGCTGCTGGCCTTCGCCAACCCGCTGTCGGCTGCCTTCGCTGGCGCCGTCACCAAGGCTCTGGCCGGCTGATACAGCGGTTTGAGACGACCGGGTGCTGATGCACCCGGTTTCGGATGAAGGCCGGATGCGCCGCTACGGCGGCGCGTCCACCCCGAAACCAGCGATCGAGCTAACCATGAATATCAATTTCACCCTTCTTGCGCAGGCGCTGGCCTTCGCTGGTCTGATCTGGATCATCGCGACCAAGATCTGGCCGCCGCTGATGAACGCGATCGAAGAGCGCCAGCAGAAGATTGCTGAAGGCCTCGCTGCTGCCGACCGCAGCCAGAAAGATCTGGCCCAGGCGCAGGAGAAGGTCAACGAAGCGCTGAAGGAAGCACGTACCAAGGCCAACGAGATCATCGATCAGGCCCACGCACGTGCCAACCAGATCGTTGATGCTGCCCGTAACGAAGCGATCACCGAAGCCACCCGTCAGAAGGAACTGGCCCAGGCTGAAATCGACGCCGCCGCCAACCGTGCCCGTGAAGATCTGCGCAAGCAGGTGTCTGCGCTGGCCGTGACCGGTGCCGAAAAGCTGCTCAAGCGCGAAATCGACGCCAACGCCCACAAGGCGCTGCTCGACGAGCTGGCCTCGGAGATCTAAGGATGAGCCAGGCCCTCACGCTTGCCCGCCCGTACGCCCGCGCCGCGTTCGCGACCGCGCGCGACGAAGGCGCGTTCGCGCCGTGGTCGGACGCCCTGGCGTTCTCCGCCCACGTCGCCGCCGATCCGCGCGTGGCGGCCCTGCTCGCCAACCCGGAGCTGGGTCGTGACGACGCCGTCGCCCTGCTGGCGCCGGTGTCCCACGGCGAGACCTACTCGCGCTTCCTGGCCATCCTGGCCGAATCGCATCGTCTGCCGCTGCTGCCGGAAATCTCCGGCATGTTCGACGCCCTGCGCGCCGAAGCCGAGCACGTGGTCAAGGCCACGGTGACCTCGGCTTCCGAGCTGTCGGCCGGAGAGCTGGACGCGATCAAGGTTGCGCTGCGCAAGCGCTTCAACCGCGAGGTCGACGTGACCACCGCGGTCGATGCTTCGCTGATCGGCGGCGCCGTGATCGACGCCGGCGACGTGGTCATCGATGGTTCGCTGAAGGGCAAGCTGGCCCGTCTGCAGACCGCGCTCGCTAACTGAATTCATTTAACGTCCGGCCCCGCTGCCGGCACTAGGACTTGACGATGGCAACCACGCTCAACCCCTCCGAAATCAGCGAACTGATCAAGAACCGCATCGAGAAGGTCAAGCTGGCCGCGGAATCGCGCAACGAAGGCACCGTGACCAGCGTGTCCGACGGCATCGTGCGCATCTTCGGTCTGGCCGACGTGATGCAGGGCGAAATGATCGAACTGCCGAACAACACCTTCGCCCTGGCCCTGAACCTGGAGCGCGACTCGGTCGGCGCCGTGGTCCTGGGTGACTACGAAAACCTGCGCGAAGGCGACGTCGCCAAGACCACCGGCCGCATCCTGGAAGTGCCGGTCGGTCCGGAACTGCTGGGCCGCGTCGTGAACGCGCTGGGCGAGCCGATCGACGGCAAGGGCCCGCTGGGCACCGACCTGACCGCTCCGGTGGAGCGCGTTGCTCCGGGCGTGATCTGGCGCAAGTCGGTCGACCAGCCGGTGCAGACCGGTTACAAGTCGGTCGACTCGATGATCCCGATCGGCCGTGGTCAGCGCGAGCTGATCATCGGTGACCGCCAGACCGGCAAGACCGCGATGGCGATCGATGCGGTGATCAACCAGAAGGGCACCGGCATCAAGTGCGTGTACGTTGCGATCGGCCAGAAGGCTTCGACCATCGCCAACATCGTGCGCAAGCTGGAAGAGAACGGCGCGCTGGCCCACACCATCGTGGTGGCCGCGACTGCTTCCGAATCGGCTGCCATGCAGTACATCAGCGCCTACTCGGGCTGCACCATGGGTGAGTACTTCATGGACCGCGGCGAAGACGCGCTGATCGTGTACGACGATCTGTCCAAGCAGGCCGTCGCCTACCGCCAGATCTCGCTGCTGCTGAAGCGCCCGCCGGGCCGTGAAGCCTACCCGGGTGACGTGTTCTACCTGCACTCCCGTCTGCTCGAGCGCGCTGCCCGCGTGTCCGAGGAATACGTCGAGAAGTTCACCGAAGGCAAGGTCACCGGCAAGACCGGTTCGCTGACCGCGCTGCCGATCATCGAAACCCAGGCCGGCGACGTGTCCGCCTTCGTTCCGACCAACGTGATCTCGATCACCGACGGCCAGATCTTCCTGGAAACCGACCTGTTCAACGCCGGCATCCGCCCGGCCGTGAACGCCGGTATCTCGGTGTCGCGCGTCGGTGGCTCGGCCCAGACCAAGATCATCAAGAGGCTGTCGGGCGGCATCCGTATCTCGCTGGCCCAGTACCGCGAGCTGGCTGCGTTCGCGCAGTTCGCCTCGGACCTGGACGAAGCGACCCGCAAGCAGCTGGAGCGTGGTCAGCGCGTCACCGAGCTGATGAAGCAGAAGCAGTACGCGCCGATGTCGATCGCCAACCAGGCGCTGTCGATCTACGCCGTCAACGAGGGTTACCTCGACGACGTGCCGGTCAACAAGCTGCTGGCGTTCGAAGAAGGCCTGCACGCCCACTTCGCCAACACCCAGGGCGAACTGGTCAGCAAGGTCAACGCCACCGGCGGTTGGGACAACGACATCGAAGGTGCCTTCAAGAAGGGCATCGCCGAGTTCAAGACCACCGGCAGCTGGTAATCGCGGTCCTGTAGAGCGGAGCCTCTGGCTCCGCTGGACCAGATGACAAACGGTTGAACAACGCGGGGCAGCAGCCCCGCGCCACGGGAAACAAGAGATGGCAAGCGGACGCGAAATCAAAACCAAGATCAAGAGCGTGCAGAACACCCGCAAGGTGACGCGCGCCCTGGAAATGGTCTCGGCCTCCAAGATCCGCAAGGCGCAGGATCGGATGAAGACCTCGCGTCCGTACGCGCAGGCGATGAAGCAGGTGATCGGTCACCTGGCCCAGGCCAGCACCGACTACCAGCATCCGTTCCTGGTCGAGCGCGAGCAGGTCAAGCGGGTCGGCTTCATCGTGATCTCCTCCGATCGCGGCCTGGCCGGCGGCCTGAACAACAACCTGTTCCGCAGGATGCTGGGCGAAGCCAAGGCATGGCAGGACAAGGGCGCGGAAGTGGACCTGGTGACCATCGGCCAGAAGGCATCGACCTTCTTCCGCCGCGTGAAGGTCAACATGGTCGGCAGCGTGACCCACATCGGCGACGTGCCGAAGCTGGAATCGCTGATCGGCGTGATCAAGGTCATGCTCGACGCCTTCACCGAAGGCAAGGTCGACCGCGTGTACCTGGTCTACAACCGCTTCGTGAACACCATGACGCAGAAGGCCAGCTTCGATCAGCTGCTGCCGCTGCCGCCGGCTGAGAAGCAGGTCGCTCACCACGACTGGGATTACCTGTACGAACCCGATGCCGCGACCGTGCTGGAGCACGTGATGACGCGTTACATCGAGTCGCTGGTGTACCAGGCGCTGCTGGAAAACGTTGCCTCCGAACATGCCGCACGCATGGTCGCGATGAAGGCGGCGAGCGACAACGCCAACAAGCTGATCGGTGAGCTGCAGCTGGTCTACAACAAGGCACGCCAGGCAGCGATCACCCAGGAAATCTCCGAAATCGTCGGCGGCGCGGCAGCAGTCTGACCGCGTTCGTTCAAAGCACACATTTAGAGGATGCAGCAATGAGTCAGGGCAAGATCGTTCAGATCATCGGCGCGGTCGTCGACGTCGAATTCCCGCGTGAGTCGGTGCCGAAGGTGTACGACGCACTGAAGGTCGACAACACCGAAATCACCCTCGAAGTCCAGCAGCAGCTGGGCGACGGCGTGGTGCGTACCATCGCCCTCGGTTCCACCGACGGCCTGAAGCGCAACCTGGTCGCCACCAACACCGACCGCGGTATCTCCGTGCCGGTCGGCGCTGGCACCCTGGGCCGCATCATGGACGTGCTGGGCCGTCCGATCGACGAAGCCGGCCCGGTGGCCGCCAGCGACAGCTGGGAAATCCACCGTGCGGCCCCGTCGTACGAAGACCAGTCCCCGGCTACCGAGCTGCTGGAAACCGGCATCAAGGTCATCGACCTGATGTGCCCGTTCGCCAAGGGCGGCAAGGTCGGCCTGTTCGGCGGCGCCGGCGTCGGCAAGACCGTCAACATGATGGAGCTGATCAACAACATCGCCAAGGCGCACAGCGGTCTGTCCGTGTTCGCCGGCGTGGGTGAGCGTACCCGTGAGGGCAACGACTTCTACCACGAAATGAAGGACTCCAACGTCCTCGACAAGGTGGCGATGGTGTACGGCCAGATGAACGAGCCGCCGGGCAACCGTCTGCGCGTCGCCCTGACCGGCCTGACCATGGCCGAGTACTTCCGCGACGAGAAGGACGAAAACGGCAAGGGTAAGGACGTCCTGCTGTTCGTCGACAACATCTACCGCTACACCCTGGCCGGTACCGAAGTGTCGGCACTGCTGGGCCGCATGCCGTCCGCCGTGGGTTACCAGCCGACCCTGGCCGAGGAAATGGGCGTCCTGCAGGAGCGCATCACCTCGACCAAGAACGGTTCGATCACCTCGATCCAGGCCGTCTACGTTCCCGCGGACGACCTGACCGACCCGTCGCCGGCGACCACCTTCGCCCACCTGGACTCGACCGTCACCCTGTCGCGTTCGATCGCCTCGCTGGGTATCTACCCGGCCGTCGATCCGCTGGACTCCACCAGCCGCCAGATGGACCCGCTGGTCATCGGCCACGAGCACTACGACACCGCCCAGCGCGTCCAGCAGACCCTGCAGAAGTACAAGGAACTGAAGGACATCATCGCGATCCTGGGCATGGACGAGCTGTCCGAAGAGGACAAGCAGGCCGTGTCGCGCGCCCGTAAGATCGAGCGCTTCTTCAGCCAGCCGTTCCACGTGGCCGAAGTGTTCACCGGTTCGCCGGGCAAGTACGTGCCGCTGAAGGACACCATCCGTGGCTTCAAGGCCATCGTCGATGGCGAGTACGACCACCTGCCGGAGCAGGCGTTCTACATGGTCGGCGGCATCGAAGAAGCGGTCGAGAAGGCCAAGAAGATGGCCGAGAAGGCCTGATCCGGGACGGGCGGGAGCGATCCTGCCCGACCTGACGCCGGCGCCGGGCAACCGCCCGCGCCGGTGGACTCCCACGGTGGCATTGCGCCGCCGCGAACAGCGAAGAGATTTGCATGAGCACGATCCGTTGCGACATCGTCAGCGCCGAGCAGGAAATCTTCCGTGGCGAAGCGACCCTGGTCGTGGCCACCGGTGAGCTGGGCGAACTGGGCATCGCGCCCAAGCACGCGCCGCTGATCACCCGCCTGAAGCCGGGCAAGGTGGTGGTAACCACGCCGAACGGCGAGCAGCTGGATTTCGCCATTTCCGGCGGCATCCTGGAAGTGCAGCCGCAGGTGGTGACCGTGCTGGCCGACACCGCGATCCGCGCGCAGGACATCGACGAAGCCTCGGTCCGCAAGGCCAAGGAAGAAGCCGAGCGCATCCTGGCCAACCGCGGCGAGGCGATGGAAGTGGCTGAAGCCCAGCAGAAGCTGGCCGAAGCCGTCGTCCAGCTGCAGGCCCTGGAGCGCCTGCGCAAGAACCTCAAGCACTGAGGTTTCTCGCGCTGCATCCACGAGAACGCCGGCCCTGTGCCGGCGTTTTTGTTTGTGCGAGGTAGAGTGTCGGCTGGGCAGAGTCGACTGTCAGTCGACTATCGCGCGCAGCGCGGGATTTCCGCAGTCTGATGGAAGAGCAGTCGACCAACAGTCGACTCTACCGATCCCGATCCCGATCCCGATCCCGATCCCAGCGCCGTATCAGCGGTAGACCACGTAGCGCATCAGCAGGAAGGAAACGCACGCCAGCCCGCCTTCCACCAGCGGCTTGGCCAGCCAGGTGTACTGCAGGCCCAGCGCGTGGTCGACCAGGCTCACCAGCAACGTGCTTGTCGCGGTCAGCGGCAGCCACAGCCCGAAGAAGCGTGAAAATCGACGCCAGCCAAGGCGCGCGTCACCTGCGTTGGCAAAGGTGTAACGGCCGTTGAGCCAGAAGCCCAGCAGCATCCCGACCAGGCGACCGGCAATGTTGGCAGGCACCACCGGCAGGCCCAGCGCGGTCGCGGTGACGAACACCAGCCAGTCGAGCAGCAGCTGCACGAGCCCGATGATGAGATAGGTGCTTCCCTGGCGGACGAGGCCCATCAGTGCGGTGAAGGAGGTGGGATGCACATGTTAACGGCCCACGCTCTAGAATCATCGGCAACGAACCACGGACTGCCGTTTCCATGACCCAACCCCTGCACGTCATCATCCTCGCCGCTGGCGCGGGCAAGCGCATGAAGTCGGTGCTGCCGAAGGTGCTGCAGCCGATCGCCGGCCAGCCGATGCTGGCGCATGTGATCGATGCGGCCCGCGAACTGCAGCCCTCGGCGATCCACGTGGTCTACGGCCATGGTGGTGAAGCGGTGCGCCAGTACTTCGCCGACCAGCCCGACCTGCAATGGGCTGAACAGGCACGGCAGCTCGGCACCGGCCATGCGGTGGCCCAGGCGATGCCGCAGGTGCCCGACGCCGCGCAGGTGCTGGTGCTGTACGGCGACGTGCCGCTGATCCGCGCGCAGACCCTGCGCGACCTGCTGGCGCAGCCGGGTCGCCTGGCGGTGCTGGTCGCCGATGTCGATGACCCGACCGGCTACGGCCGCGTGCTGCGCGATGCCGAAGGCAAGGTGGGCTCCATTGTCGAGCAGAAGGACGCTACCGGCGACCAGCTGCGTGTGCGCACGATCAATACCGGCATCATTGCCGCCGAGTCGACCGCGCTGCGGCGCTGGCTGTCGCAGTTGTCCAACAGCAACGCTCAGGGCGAGTACTACCTGACCGACGTGTTCGCCTTTGCCGCGCACGAGTACACCCCGGCCGAAATGGCACTGGTGGCCGACGCGCAGGAAGCCGAAGGGGCAAACGATCCCTGGCAGCTTTCGCAGCTGGAGCGTGCCTGGCAGCGCCGCGCGGTACGGGCCCTGTGCGCGCAGGGCGCGCGCGTGCGTGACCCGGCACGACTGGATATCCGTGGCACCGTCACCGTGGGCAGCGATGTGCTGATCGATGTCGACGTCGTTCTGGAAGGCCACATCGTGCTCGGCGACGGCGTCACCGTGGGCCCGTTCAACCGGCTGAAGGACGTCAATCTTGGCCCGGGCACCGAAGTGCGCGCGCATTGTGATCTTGAAGGCGTGGTCACCGAAGGCGCAGCACTGGTGGGACCGTTCGCGCGGCTGCGCCCGGGGACCGTGCTCGCCGACGGCGTGCACGTGGGCAACTTCGTCGAGACCAAGAAGGTCACCCTCGGTGTTGGCAGCAAGGCCAACCACCTGACCTACCTGGGCGATGCGGTGATCGGCAGCAAGGTAAACATCGGTGCCGGCACCATCACCTGCAACTACGACGGCGTGAACAAGTCGACCACCACCATCGGCGACAACGCCTTCATCGGTTCCAACAGTTCGCTGGTAGCACCGGTGACCATTGGCGACAGCGCGACGATTGCCGCCGGTTCGGTCATCACCCGCGACGCCCCGGATGGCAAGCTGACACTGGCACGTGCACGACAGGAAACCATCGATGGCTGGAAGCGCCCGCTCAAGAAGTCCTGAGCCACGCATCCCGCATGCCGACGAACTCGGCATGCTGCCGGCAATTGAACAACGTGCCGGTGAACTGCTGAAGGGGCACCAGGCCTACCCGGTGTTTGCCGGGCATGGTCTGGACCTGCCGACGCTGCAGGATGGCCTTCAACGTGGCCAGTTGTGGCTGGTGGATGCGGCTGACGGTGGTATCGCGGGTTACCTGCTGGCCGGCGAACTCTGCGGTGAATTCCATGTGCTGCAGATGGACGTGGATCCCGCACACGCGCGGCGTGGCCACGGCCGCGCTTTGCTGCGCCATGCCTTGGCGCAGGCGAGGGCGGGAGGCTACGCGGCCGCGGTGCTGACCACGCTGTCCGATGTGCCGTGGAATGCGGCCTTCTATGCCAGCGAAGGATTCGACGTAGTGCCCGAGGCGCAGTGGAACGATGGCCTGCGCGCGGTGATGGCCGAAGAGGCTGCGCTCGGGTTCCCGATGCACCTGCGGGTGGCGATGCGGCAGGTTTGGTAGGTGCCGACCTTGGTCGGCACATCCGCGCATGGCGTGGACCTACCCGCTCAACCCACCGGCAACAGGATCGACACGCACAACCCGCCATCGCCGCGATTCTGCAGTGATACCCGGCCGCCATGCGCTTCCACGATCTCGCGGGTCAAGGCCAAGCCCAGCCCGGTGCCATTGCGCTTGGTCGAATAGAACGGCATCAGCGCATTCTGCAGCACCTGCTCGTTCATGCCCTTGCCGCGATCCAGTACGTCCAGGCGCAGCCACTGCGGCAGCCGCGTGAGTTGCACCTGTACGTCGTCGTTGGGCGGTTCTGCTTCGGCGCAGGCTTCGTGCGCGTTCTTCAACAGGTTCAGCAGTGCCTGCCCGAACTGGGCGATGTCGATGCGGCTGCTCAGTTCCTCATCCGGCTCACGTTCCATGCCGAATGGGATCTGCTGGCGCAGGCTGGACAGGAAGGGGGCCCAGTGCACGGTCTGCAACTGCGGTTGCGGCAGCTTGGCAAAGCGCGCATAGCCGCGGATGAAGCCTTCCAGGTGGCGAGCACGATCCTCGATGGTGGTGAAGATCTCCGGCAGCCGGTCAAAGCGCTCACGCTGCACCAGTACACCGCCGGAGTGGGCCAGCGAGGCAATCGGTGCCAGCGAGTTGTTGAGCTCGTGGCTGATCACCCGGATCACCTTCTTCCAGGTCTGTACTTCCTGGCGGCGCAGCTCGGCGGTCAGCAGGCGCACCAGCAGCAGGTCGTGCGGACGACCATTGAGCTGGAAGGCGCGGCGCGAGAGGTGGTACACCTGCTCGTCGTCCTCATCGCCGTCCTCGCCCTCGGCATGCACCGCGAACAGGCTGTCGCCACCGCGGGCGATGGCATCGCGCAGCTCCACCGGCACCTGTTCCAGCACGTCCTCCAGGCGCTGGCCTTCCAGCTTCCAGCCGCCATGCAGCAGCTTGCGCGCAGCCAGATTGGAGAACACCACGCGGGCGATGCCATCACCGCCCGAGGCGATCAGCAGCATCGCCACCGGCGTGTTCTGCACCATCGTGTCCAGCAGAAGTTCGCGTTGCACCAGGCCCTGCCGCTGTGCACGCAGCACATCGCCCAGTTCGCGGTGCGCCTGCACCAGGTCGCCGAGCTCGTCATTGCCGGGCCAGTGCACCCCGAAGTTGTATTCGCCGTCGCGATAGCTGCTGGTGGTGCCCGCCAGGGCCCGCATCAGTGACCGCACCGGGGCGGTAGCGCGACGCAGGGTCCACCACATCAGCGATAGCAGGATCAACGCCGACACCGTGGTCACCACCCAGCCATGGTCCATC
Organism: Stenotrophomonas sp. 63632_Sma; assembly: GCF_056482875.1. Lineage (NCBI taxonomy): Bacteria > Pseudomonadati > Pseudomonadota > Gammaproteobacteria > Lysobacterales > Lysobacteraceae > Stenotrophomonas > Stenotrophomonas sp. 63632_Sma. The sequence goes on along the minus strand of NZ_CM151220.1, from coordinate 4,079,918 downwards.
CAGTAGGCCAGCAGCCACGGCAACGCGGCGGCCAGCGCCAGCACCGGCAGCAGGCGCAGGAACAGGCGGAAAGTGAACGAGCGCCGTTTCATTCTCGCGGGATACCGTGGCGGTCCATGCGCCGGTACAGCGCCTGGCGGCTCAGGCCGAGTTCGGCGGCGGCCTGGGCGATGACGCCATGGTTGCGCGCCAGTACCTCCTCGATGCGCGCGCGGTCGGGGTCATTGCCCGCACTGGGGGCCGGGCGCGGTGCGGCGGCTGCGCGCGGCAGGTTGAGATCGGCCACTTCAATGCGGTTGCCGGTGGCCAGCAGTTCGGCGCGCTGGATCACGTTGCGCAGTTCGCGCACGTTGCCTGGCCACGGGTGCCGCTGCAGGGCGGCGGTGGCGGCGCTGGACAGGGGCTTGCCAGCGGTCAGGAAGCGCTCGGCCAGCGGCACGATGTCGCCCGGGCGTTCAGCCAGCGGCGGCAGCACCAGTTCCACCGTGTTGAGGCGGTAATAGAGGTCTTCGCGGAAGGTGCCGTCGCGGATCATCGCCGGCAGGTCGGCATTGGTCGCGCTGACCACGCGGACCTTGACCTGGCGTTCGCGGTTGGAGCCCAGGCGCTCGAAGCGGCCGGTTTCCAGTACACGCAGCAGCTTCATCTGCCCGCCCAGCGACAGGTTGCCGATCTCATCCAGGAACAGGGTGCCACCATCGGCGGCCTCGAACTTGCCTTCGCGTGCCTTGTTGGCGCCGGTATACGCCCCGGCCTCGGCACCGAACAGTTCGGCCTCGATCAGTTCCGAAGGCAGCGCGCCACAGTTGACCGCCACGAATGGACCCTTGGCCACCAGGGAATTGGCCTGGATGATCTGCGCGATCTTCTCCTTGCCGGCACCGTTCGCGCCGGTGATCAGTACCGGCAGTTCCGAGCGTGCGACCTGGCAGGCGAGAGCGATGACGCGCTCGCTGGCGGGGTCGGCGAAGACCGCGCCGCACAGGTCGTACTTCTCTTCCAGCGCATTGCGCTGGCGCAGTTCACGGCTGCGGCGCCGGTCCAGTTCGCGGCGCGCCTCGGACAGTTCCAGCAGGTTGTTGACCGTGGTCATCAGCTTGCGGTCGTCCCAGGGCTTGGCCAGGTAGTCGGCCGCACCGGCCTTGACCAGATCCACCGCGCTGCTGAGGTGGGTCCAGGCGGTCAGCAGGATCACCGGCAGATCGGGATGGCGCGCGCGGATCTGCGCGAACAGGGCCTCGCCTTCTTCGCCGGAGGTGGTGTCCTCGCTGAAGTTCATGTCCTGGATCACCAGGTCGACCGGCTGCGACTCCAGCAGGGCCAGCCCTTCGGACGGGCTCTGCGCCTGCAGGGTGTCGATGTCGTGCAGGGAGAACAGCACGTCCAGCGCGGTACCCACGCTGGCGTTGTCGTCGATGATCAGGATCGCAGGCATCAAGCGGTTCTGCAGAAAGGGATGGGCGGCGCCGTTGGAGCCGTTCGTGTCCACGCACCGGGAGAGCCCGGCGCCACCCATCAAGCATAGCCAAACCCGTGGCTGTGCAGGAGCGGCCCTCGCTCAGCGCCGGGGAGGCGCCGGGGGCCGTGGCGGTGCAGGTGGCGGCGGCACCTCCAGCGCCTGGCGCCAGGCTGCGGCGTCGACCGCCACCGTCAGTTCGCGCTTGTCGCGGCGCAGCAACAGATAGGCGGTGGCTGCCTTGGAATGACGCAGGGCCTCGGCAAGGTGTTCGACCCGGCGCACCGCCGTGTCGTCCACGCGCAGGATGCGATCGCCACTGCGCACGCCGAAGCGCATTTCCGGGCTGGCGGCCTCCACGCGCACCTGGCCCTCAGTTGAGCGCAATGACAACCGCGCGGCATCCTGGCGCCACTCCAGTGTCTGCGCACTGCCACCGCCGGCCAGCGCCGGCAATGGCAGGAGCAGCATCAGGCACATCGCGCAGGCGCGCATCTCACGCGCCCCGCGTGGCGACCGCAGGCGGCACCGCCGCCGCACGCCGCGCCGGTCCGAACACCGCGATCTGGCCCAGCACCCACAGCAGCAGTGCACCCAGCGGCAGGTAGTACAGCGGCATGCGCGGCAGCTCGTACAGGTTCATCAGCGCCAGGTTGATGGCGTAGGCCGCCAGCATGCCCAGCACGATGCCCAGCGTGGCCAGCAGGAAGTTCTCGGTCTGGAAGTAGCGCAGGATCTGCCCGCGGGTCGCGCCCAGCGCACGGCGGATGCCGATCTGCTTGCTGCGCTGCTGCACCCAGAAGCTGGCCAGGCCGATGATGCCCAGCGCGGTGACCACCAGCAGCGAGATGCTGACGGTGATCAGCAGGCCGACCATCGCGCGGTCGTTCTTGAAGAAGTCTTTGCGCTGGTCTTCATAGGTCAGCTTGTCGCGCATCAGCCGGTTGGGGTCGTTGCGTTCCAGCGCGGCGGCACCGGCATCGAGTACTTCCTTGCGGCGTTCCGGCGAAGTGCGCAGCACATACGTGCCACCTTCGTCGAAGGTGCGCCGCATGGGCAGCAGCATCGAGTTGGTCCAGTTGTCATTCCAGCCATTGGGCGTGCTGAGCGTGTCGACGATGCCGACCACATGCAGCGGCTGCTTGCCCATGTAGTAGGTCTTGCCCAGCGCACTGCCATTGGGTTCCATCTTGGCGGCGGTGGCCTGGGTGAGGATGACCGGGATCGCGTTCTCCTTTGCGCCGCCCTTGCTGGCGTCTTCGAAGTTCTGGTACTCGTCGGGCAGGAAATCGCGGCCTGCGATCAGGTTGATGCCCATCGTGGCCAGCCCGTTCTCGGACAGGGTGTACATCGAGGCGTTGGTGGTCGGCCGTTCCTGGTCGATCACACGCGAAATGCTGCTGCTGGAGGAGCCGTTGCGGAAGGGGACCTGGTTGATGATGGTGACGTTGCTGACGCCGGGAATCGCGCGCAGCGATGCCAGGTCCTCGCGGGTGCGGGCCATGGCGTCGGTCTGCTTGCCGATGCCGCTGACGCGCAGCATGACCAGTTCGCTCTCGGCGATGCCGCTGGGCATGCTGATCTTCTCCACGCGCTGGCTGACCAGGAACAGCGCGTTGCAGACGATGGCGCAGGTCAGTGCGACTTCCAGCACGATCAGGGCAGCGGCGGTCTTGTGCCGGCGCAGCGTGCTGAGGATGGGGCGGATGTCCATGGGAGTCCTCGTTCGGGTGCTTACTGCGACTTGAGCTGGATGGCCGGGGTGACCTGCATGGCGCGCCAGGCGGGCAGGAACCCGGCGGCAAGACTGGCGAGCAGGGTCAGGCCCAGCGCGAGCAGCAGCATGTTGCCGTCCAGGTGGGCCAGCTTTGCGTATTCCACCGGTTGCTGGCGCACCGCGAACAGGCCAAGCAGGGCCAGACCGATACCCAGCACGCCACCGACAACGCCGACCGCACCGGCTTCCACCAGGCACTGCAGGAAGATCTGGCCACGGCTGGCACCGAGGGCGCGGCGCACGCCGATCTCACCACTGCGGCGCAGGAACTTGGCCAGCAGCAGGCCCACCGTGTTGACCAGGCAGACACCCAGGAAGCCCAGCGCCAGCCACAGCTGCAGGCGCACATCGCTGGGGACCGCGCCATTGAAGTCCAGCCATTCCATCACGGTGCGCAGGCGCACGTTCGGCGGATGCTTGAAGCGGCCGGCCTCGCGCTGCTGGGTCGAATAGTTCTCCAGGTAGCGGCGGTAGTCGGCGGCCTTGGCCGGGTCCATCTCCACCCAGTACTGCAGCCACGCGCACGGTGCGTTGAGCGAGTAGCTGTTGCCGTCGGGATTCTCGCCGAAGCAGTTCATGTTGCCGTTGTTGCCCAGCTTCAGGTCGAAGGAGGTGGAGATCGGCAGCAGCAGGTCCTCGTTCTTGCCGTAGCTGCCCGTGGTCAGGTCGTAGAAGTGCGGCTCCGGACTCCATTTCTTCATCACTCCGACGATGCGGTAGCTCTGACCTTCCATGCGCAGGTCGCGGCCCACGCTGTTGGCGCCCTGGTACAGCTTGTCATTGAGCGCCTTGGAGATGACCACCACGCGTGCACGGCCTTCATCGTCCTCGCGCGTCCAGGCGCGGCCGTACTGCATGGGCACCTCGAACATCGGGAAGAAGTCGGCCGAGGTCCAGCGGGTATCGATGCTGAAGGGCTTGAGGGTGCTGTTGTCCGGTTCGATGGTGCCGCCGCCGCCGCTCATCAGCGCCTGGCGCTCGCCCTTGGCTTCGCGCAGCAGGGCTTCACCGTCGAAGCGGGTCAGCTGGGTTTCCGGTTCCTCGCCAGCGACATAGGCGCCGGTCGCGGCATCAAGCTGCACATAGAACAGGCGGTCACTCTTGCCGGGAATCGGGTCACCGGACAGCACGTGGAACACGGTCAACGTGGTCATCGAGGCGCCGATGCCGAGCGCGATGGCAACCACCATCAACGCGGTCAGTATCTTGTTGCGGCGGAAGCTGCGCACCGCCAATCGGGCGTAGTAGGCGAACATGGTCGGGCCCTCACTCGTTGACGGCGACGATGTGGCGCGGCGGGGTGGCCAGCACCGGCTCGCGCACCAGGTCGGTCACCTGGCCATCGACGATGTGCACGTTGCGCTGCGCGCGCGCGGCCAGTTCCGGATCGTGGGTGACCATCACGATGGTGGTGCCGGCAGCGTTGATCTCTTCCAGCAGTTCCATCACGCCGCGGGCCATCTGTGTGTCCAGGTTGCCGGTCGGTTCGTCGGCCAGCAGCAGGCGCGGGCTGCCGGCAAGCGCACGCGCAATGGCCGCGCGCTGCTGCTGGCCACCCGACAGTTCATTCGGATAATGCTTCATGCGCGAGCCGAGGCCGACCTGGCTCAGCGCCTTCTCGATACGTTCGCGGCGCTCGTTGGCGCTCATCTTCCGGTAGCGCAGCGGCACGTCGACGTTGTCGAACAGGTTCAGGTCGGGGATCAGGTTGAAGCCCTGGAAGATGAAGCCGATCTTCTGGTTGCGCAGGCGGCTGCGCGCATCATCGCCCAGCGTGCTCACGTCCTGGCCGTCAAGCATGTAGGTGCCGCTGGTGAAGGTTTCCAGCAGGCCGGCGATATTGAGGAAGGTGGTCTTGCCGGAGCCTGACGGGCCGGTGACGGCGACGAACTCACCTTCCTTGACCTGCAGTTCCAGCGAGCGCAGTGCGTGGGTTTCCACCTGTTCGGTGCGGAAGACCTTGGCGACCGAACGCATTTCGAGCATGTACATGGGGTGTCCTCTCTCCAGGATTCAGGTATCAGGTATCAGTTGACGGAGACGCGTTCGGCGTCCTTGAACAGGTCGCTGCCAGAGACCACGATGCGGTCGCCCGGCTGCACACCCGACTTGATTTCCACTTCGCCCAGGCTGCTGACGCCCAGTTCCACCGGACGCCGCACCGCAGTGCGGCCGTCCATTACGTAGGCGATGCCGTTGCCCTGTTCGACGAACGGGCCGCGCTCGACCTTCAGCACGTCCTTGCGGGTGTCGAGCAGCACGCGCACCGACATCCGCTGGCTCTGGCGCAGGCCTTCCGGCTGCGCGCTGGCGAAGCGCACGCGGGCGTTGACCTCGCCGTTGACCACTTCCGGCGACACCGCACTGATCTCGCCCGGGAACGGCTTGCCGTTGCCGCCGGTCAGCTGTGCCGGCATGCCGATCGCCAGGTCGCGGGCGAAGCTTTCCGGCACCTTGATCTCGACCTCGAACTTGGACAGGTCGACCACGCCCAGCACGGGCGCATTGGCGGCCAGGTTGGTGGACTGGATAGCCTGCACCTGGCCGACCTGGCCGTCGAACGGCGCGCGCAGGGTCAGCGCGTCCACCTGGCGCTGCACCTCGGCCACCACGGCCTTCTGGCGGTCGGCCAGCAGGCGCTTGTTGCGGGCATCCAGGTCCGCGCCCTGGCTCTGCAGGCGGGCATCGGTGGTGGCGTTGGCCAGGGTGATGTCGGCCTTCTTCAGCGAGTCCTTGGCCTTGGCCAGATCGATCTGCGGTACTGCACCGCCGTCGTAACCGCGCTGGTAGCGCTGCAGGTCGCGGTCGGCGGCCTGGCGCTCGATGGTGGCCTGGTCGGTTTCCTTGCGCGACTTGGCGCGGGCCAGGGTGGCGTCCAGCGCGGCGCGGCTGGCCTCGGCTTCCAGGCCGGCCAGGGTGGCCTGCTCCTGGGCCAGCTTGCTGCGCAGTTCCGGGCTGTCGATGACCGCCAGCTCCTGGTCCTTCTTGACCACGTCACCGGCAACGACTTTCAGGTCCACGGTACCGGCCGAGATGGCGTACAGGATCGGGCTGTTGGCGGCGATCACGCGGCCGTCGGCGGCGATGTCGCGGACCAGGTCACCGCGCTTCACTTCGGCGATGCGCACGCGGCTGCTGTCGTAGGAGCGGCTGGCGTTGGACCAGGCGTACACGGCCCAGCCGATGCCGGCCAGCAGCGCGATGGCGCCCAGTGCCGGCCAGCGGTAACGCTGCCAGTTGGCGCGGGTGGTGCCGGCCGGGGCGGAGGAAACGATCTGGTCCTGTGCGGAGGTGTCGCGGATCATCGGGTGCGTGCCTGACGGTGGTAGTGGGTACCAAGCACGTAGCGTGCCAACTTTATTTCCTTGTGGGTCAATGGGTTGGGAGGCGCCCTGAAGTGTCCGGGTGTCCGCGGACACCTTTCCGGACACTTTCATTAAGCGGACAGGAGGGGGAGCGCGGGCCCGCAGGCTAGAATGCGGCGATCGTCTTCAAGGAAACGCGTGACATGTGTGGAATCGTGGGTGCGATCGCTGATCGCGACGTAGTGCCGGTGCTGATCGAAGGCCTGAAGCGCCTTGAGTACCGTGGTTACGATTCCTCGGGCATCGCGGTGATCGACCATGCCGAACGGCCGGATGTGCGCCGCGTGCGTCGTACCGGCCGTGTGTCGGAAATGGCCACTGCGGCCGAGGCCGAGGGCTTCAATTCAGTGCTGGGCATCGGCCACACCCGCTGGGCCACCCACGGTGGTGTCACCGAGGCCAACGCGCATCCGCACATCAGCCACGGCGTGGCGCTGGTGCACAACGGCATCATCGAAAATCACGAGGAGCAGCGCGAGAAGCTGCGTGCCCTGGGTTACACCTTCGAGTCGCAGACCGACACCGAAGTCATCGCGCACCTGATCCATCACCACCTGAAGGACGGCGACGACCTGCTGGTGGCGCTGCAGCATACGGTGAAGGAGCTGACCGGTGCCTACGCACTGGCCGTGGTCAGCCGCGCCGAGCCGGAACGCTTCGTCTGCGCGCGCATGGGCTGCCCGCTGCTGATCGGCCTGGGCGAGGGCGAGAACTTCGTGGCGTCCGACGTTTCGGCGGTGATCTCGGCCACCCGCAAGGTGATCTTCCTGGAAGAGGGCGACACCGCCGAAATCCGCCGCGACGGCGTGCGCATCTTCGATGAGCATGACCAGCCGATCGAGCGCGAGGTGCACCTGTCCGACGTATCGCTGGCATCGCTGGAGCTGGGCCCGTACCGCCACTTCATGCAGAAGGAAATCCACGAGCAGCCGCGCGCGCTGGGCGACACCATCGAGGCAGCGATCGACGCCGGTGGTTTCCCGGCCGAACTGTTCGGCAAGAATGCCGAGGCCGTGCTGTCAGGCATCGAAGGCGTGCAGATCATCGCCTGCGGCACCAGCTATTACGCCGGCCTGACCGCGCGCTACTGGATCGAAGCCATCGCCGGCCTGCCGTGCAGCGTGGAGATTGCCAGCGAGTACCGCTACCGCGCCGCCTATGCGAACCCGAAGCACCTGATCGTCACCATCTCCCAGTCCGGCGAAACGCTGGATACGATGGAGGCGCTGAAGTACGCCAAGTCGCTGGGCCACAGGCACACGCTGTCGATCTGCAACGTGCCGGAAAGCGCGATTCCGCGCGCCAGCGAGCTGGTCTGCTACACCCGCGCCGGCGCCGAGATCGGCGTGGCGTCGACCAAGGCCTTCACCACCCAGCTGGCCGCACTGTTCCAGCTGACCGTGGTGCTGGGCAAGCTGCATGGCCGCATCGACGCGGCGCAGGAAGCGGACTACCTGGAGCAGCTGCGCTTCCTGCCGGGCAGCGTGCAGCACGCGCTGAACATGGAGCCGCAGATCGCCGCCTGGGCCGAGCGTTTCGCGCGCAAGAGCAGCGCACTGTTCCTGGGTCGTGGCCTGCATTACCCGATCGCGCTGGAAGGCGCGCTCAAGCTCAAGGAAATCTCCTACATCCACGCCGAGGCCTATCCGGCGGGCGAGCTGAAGCATGGCCCGCTGGCGCTGGTGGACGAGGACATGCCGGTAGTGGTGATCGCGCCCAACGACAGCCTGCTGGAGAAGGTGAAGTCGAACATGCAGGAAGTACGCGCGCGCGGCGGCGAGCTGTTCGTATTCGCCGACCAGGACAGCAATTTCAACGAGTCCGAAGGCGTGCATGTGATCCGTACGCCGCGCCATGCCGGCGTGCTCAGCCCGATCGTGCACACCATCCCGGTGCAGCTGCTGGCGTACCACACCGCACTGGCACGTGGCACCGACGTGGACAAGCCGCGCAACCTGGCCAAGAGCGTGACGGTGGAGTAACTCCGCCGGAACCGCTGGAAGCTGCATGCGAAAGGGGCCCACGTGGCCCCTTTCGTTTGCGTCGCTGGCAATGCCAAGTGGGACAGCCGCCGGGTGTTCTGTCCGCTGTCGGCAGCAGGCAATCAATCTTTAATGCGCGACATCGCCTGTATTCAGCGGCGGTTTCAGCCGCGGTGCCATTCTCTGGATCGTCAGTTGGTTCCCACGACGAACTGTCCTATCGATGCCGGTAGTGACCGATGGTCGCAGTCGTAGAATCGATTTGACCGAGGGCCGGGTTGAGCGGTTGAACCCACCTCGTTCGCGTTGCAGCACGTCGTCTGCCGATCCATTTCCACCGGCAGCCGGGTGCGCCAGACGTGCGCTGAAAGGTCTGTTCCCGGGGAGGGGGCGTATCGGAAGAGCACACTTTTTGACTTAGTGACCTGCACCAGGAAACAAGAATGAACGTCCGCGAACTCCTGCAATCCAAGAAAGAAGCTGTCATCACCATCGACGCCGAAGACACCATCGGTGCCGCCGCCCACAAGATGAGCGCGAACAAGATCGCTGCGCTGGTGGTGATGAAGGACGATGCCCCAGTCGGCATCATTTCCGAGAAGGACATCGTGCGCACCCTGGCCGACGACGGCCCGCAGGCCGGCCGCCGGGTGATTTCCAGCCTGCCGTCCACCGGCCTGGAAGGCATTGCGCCGGAAGCGACCCTGAAGCAGGCCATGTCACTGATGACATACTCGCGGCGCCGTCATCTGATGGTCACCGAAGGCACCCTGCTGGTTGGCATCCTCAGCCTGGGTGACATCGTGAAGAACCTGCTGGGCGAGCTGGAGCTGGAAAAGGCCGTACTGCAGGACATCTACATGGCCGCCCACTGAGGGCTGGACTCTTGGATGCAGAGAAGCCGGGCATTGCCCGGCTTCTTCGTTCACGGCTTCGGTGATATCAGAAAGTGACCTTCACCGAATCGGCGCTGTAGTTCGCCGGACCGTGATAGACCACTTCGATGTTGTTGCCATCCGGATCGAGCACAAAGGCGCCGTAGTAGCCGGGATGGTAGGGGCGCTCGCCGGGTGCGCCGTTGTCCTTGCCTCCGGCGGCGATGGCCGCAGTGTGGAAGGCATCGACGGTGGCGCTGTCGCGTGCCTGGAACGCCAGATGGTGGCGCCCGGTCAGCTGGCCGGCGGCGGCCTCGCTGCTGGCGCTGGAAATGAACAGCTCATCGGCCCAGAAGAAGTCCGGCCCTTCGCCGCCCAGGGGCACGCCGATGGTGTCGAACACCGCCTGGTAGAAGCGGCGGCTGGCTGCCAGGTCACGCACCACCAGCTGCAGATGGTCGATCAAGCGCCCGCGGTGCAGTTCCATCGTTTCCATACGAACCTCGCAAAAAAGGGGACGGAGGGGATTAAGTCGCTTCCAGCCAATAGTGCCAGAAACGACTTAATCCCCTCCGTCCCCTTTTTGGGTCAGGCGTTGGAGATGATCTCGACCCAGTAGCCGTCCGGGTCCTTGATGAAGGCCAGGTTCTTCATGCGGCCGTCGGTCAGGCGCTTCTGGAAGGTCACGCCCAGGTCTTCAAATCGCTGGCAGGCGGTCTCGATGTCCGGCACCGACACGCAGATGTGGCCGAAGCCGCGCGGGTCGCTGTTGCCGTCGTGGTAGACCGCGCCGTCCTGGGTTTCGGTGCCGTGGTTATGGGTCAGTTCCAGCACGCCCGGCAGGCCGGCCATCCACACGCGGCGCTGGCTGTCGTCTTCCGGCACCACCGCGCCGGCCGGTACGTAGGCCAGGAAGTACAGGCTGAACTGGGCGTCCGGGAAGTCGCGCTTGTCGATCAGCTGGTAACCGAGCACGCGGGTGTAGAAGTCCAGCGAGGCGGTGATGTCCTTCACCCGCAGCATGGTGTGGTTGAACACGAAGCCGGTGGTTTCGGCCGGGGCCTGAGCGGCGACGCCGGGGACATCGCGCAGGGCGGGAATGGTCATGGGGGAGGTCCTTCAGACAGGGCCGTTGCTGGCCGGATGGGGCCATTCTACCGGCCGTCACCTGACGGCACCGCGACGTACAATGGGCGGATCGCACCGTTCCGTTCTGAGCATTGCCCGCCATGTCGCAGCGTGAATGGGTGGCTGCCGCCATCCGCAAGATCGAAGCCGATTTCAACCGTTCCGCCGATACCCACCTGATCCCGCTGGCGCTGCCGGGGTTCGCGGGCATCGATGTGTACCTGAAGGATGAATCGAGCCATCCCACCGGCAGCCTCAAGCACCGGCTGGCGCGCTCGCTGTTCCTGTATGCGTTGACCAACGGCTGGCTGCGCGAAGGACGGCCGGTGATCGACGCCTCCAGCGGCTCGACCGCCGTCTCCGAAGCCTATTTCGCGCGCCTGCTGGGGGTGCCGTTCATCGCGGTGATTCCGGCCACGACCTCGCCGGAGAAGATCGCCGCCATCGAGTTCCACGGGGGCCGCTGCCACCTGGTCGAGCGCGCCTGCGAACTCAACGGTGAATCGGAGAAGCTGGCCCGCGAAACCGGTGGCCACTTCATGGACCAGTTCACCTATGCCGAGCGGGCGACCGACTGGCGCGCCAACAACAACATTGCCGAGTCCATCTTCAAGCAGATGACCGAGGAGCCCAGCCCGGTTCCGGAATGGATCGTGTGCAGCCCCGGTACCGGCGGTACTGCGGCCACGCTGGGCCGCTATGTCAGCTACCGCCGGCACGACACCCGCATCCTCTGTGCAGACCCGGAAGTGTCGGTGTTCTTCGACGGTTACCAGGCCGCCGTGGCCGGTGAGCAGGACTGGCGTGGCCTGACCTGCAGTGGTGGTTCGCGCGTGGAAGGCATCGGCCGGCCGCGGGTGGAGCCGAGCTTCATCCCGACCAGCGTCGATGCGATGGTGAAGGTGCCCGACGCGCTGAGCCTGGCCGCGATGCGCCATGTCAGCCGCCAGCTCGGCCGCCGTGTCGGTGGCTCCACCGGCACCAACTTCATCGGTGTGCTGCAGGCGGCGCATTGGATGCGTGAGGCGGGCCACCAGGGCAGCATTGTCAGCATCCTGTGCGACAGTGGCGAGCGCTACGCGCAGAGCTATTACGACCCGGCGTGGTACGCGCGCCAGGGCATCGATGTCGACGGCGCCGATGCACAGCTGGCAGCGGCGGTGGCTGGGCAGGGACTGCCCGAACTGCCGTGGTGCAGCCTGGAAGCGTTGTAGAGCCCTTGTAGAGTCGAGCCATGCTCGACTCCGGGAAAGAGCCGTCGAGCATGGCTCGACGCTACAGATTCAATACCCCGCCGCGGTGAACGCATCCAGCACTGCATCTCGCAGCGCATCGGGCAAGGCCTCGATGTCCATCGCGCGATCATCCAGATGCAGGCTCGGGTCCAGGATGCTGGCACGGCCCTGGGCCAGCGCCTGCAGCCACAGCAGCACGCAGATCACGAACTCGCGCTCATGGCCCAGCCGCAGCTGGCTGGCGCCGCGTTCGATCACCTCGAACGGGTACCACTCCTGGGCATCGTTGAACGTGCCGCCCTGCTGCAGCACTGCCTGCAGTTGCTGCAGGTGACGCGGGGCGTCGTCGCCGGCATCGCACAATGCGGCGATCCAGGTCAGTTCGGCCGGGCTGGCGGACAATGCCAGTGACCGGGCCGGTGAGGCGGATGCAACTGCAGCCAGACCTTCCATGTAGGGCCTCGTTCGGTGCGTACCGCTGCGGACTCCCCCGCAGCCAGAGCTTCAGCGCGGGACCGTAAGGCCGACGTGAATGCCGGGCCGTGCCCCCTTGTCAGCCCCGCCTGCCAGCGCCATATCTACCAAGCTGCCCGCCCGCCGGGCCCGTTCCCTGGAGACCTGCCGTGACCGTTGCCAACCCCCTGCTCGATTTTTCCGGCCTGCCGCGCTTCGAGGCGATTCGCCCCGAGCACGTGGCGCCGGCGCTGGACGTGCTGCTGGCCGAGGCCGAAGCCGCCGTCAGCACGGCCGAGCAGGTGCAGCCGGTGCGCTGGGAGACCTTCGTTGCCCCGCTGGACGATGCCACCGAGCGGCTGTGGCGCGCCTGGGGCCTGGTCGGCCACCTGCAGGGCGTGGTCAACACCCCGGAACTGCGTGAGGCCTACAACAGCAACCTGCCGCGGGTGACCCGCTTCGCCAGTGCGCTCAGCCAGAACCTGGCGTTGTACCGGCAGTACCAGACACTGGCCGCCAGCACCGAGGCGGCGCGCTTCGACGAGGCCCAGCGCAAGGTGCTGGACAACACGCTGCGTGACTTCCGCCTCGGCGGCGCCGAGCTGGCGCCGGAGGCGCAGCAGCGCTTCGCGGCGATCAAGGAAGAGCTGTCGGCGCTGTCGGCGAAGTTCTCGCAGAACGTTCTTGACGCTACCGATGCCTGGTCGCTGATCGTCGAGGACGAAGCGCGATTGAAGGGCCTGCCGGAAGACGTGAAGGCCGCCGCGCATGCCGCAGCACAGAAGGACGGCAAGTCTGGCTGGAAACTGACCCTGCAGATGCCGTGCTACCTGCCGGTGCAGACCTGGGGTGAGGACCGCGACCTGCGCGAGATCCTGTACCGTGCCAGCGCACAGCGTGCGTCCGAATTCGGCGATGACACGCTGGACAACAGCGGCAACATCGACCGCATCCTCGCCCTGCGCGCGGAACTCGCCGCACTGCTCGGCTTCGGTTCGTATGGTGATTATTCGGTGGCGACCAAGATGGCGCAGGACCCGGCCGAGGTGCTCGGTTTCCTGCGTGACCTGGCCTCGCGCGCCAAGCCGTTCGCGGCCAAGGACCGTGCTGAACTGGAACAGTTCGCACGCGAGCAACTCGGTTTCGACAGCCTGCAGGCCTGGGACCTGGCATTCGCTGCCGATCGCCTGAAGCAGGCGCGTTACAGCTATTCCGAACAGGAAGTGAAGCAGTACTTCACCGAACCGAAGGTGCTGGGCGGCCTGTTCTCGGTGATCGAGCAGCTGTACGGCCTGCGCGTGCAGGAGGACAGCGCGCCGGTGTGGCACGAAGATGTGCGCTTCTTCCGCCTGGTCGATGCGCAGGGCGCGCTGGTTGGCCAGTTCTACCTGGACTTGTACGCGCGCGAAGGCAAGCGCGGTGGCGCGTGGATGGACGATTGCCGCAACCGTCGCGTGCGTGGGGATGGCAGCGTGCAGACGCCGCTGGTCTACCTGGTGTGCAACTTCGGCCGTGGTGCCAACGGCAAGCCGGCGACCTTCAGCCACAACGAAGTAACCACGTTGTTCCATGAGATGGGCCACGGCCTGCACCAGCTGCTGACCCGCATCGGCGAACTGGGTGTGGCCGGCATCAACGGCGTGGAATGGGACGCGGTGGAGCTGCCCAGCCAGTTCATGGAGAACTTCTGCTGGGAATGGGACCACCTGCAGGGCATGACCGCGCATGTTGAAACGGGTGAGCCGCTGCCGCGCGCGCTGTACGAGCGCATGCTGGCCGCGCGCAATTTCCACAGCGGCATGGCCACGGTGCGCCAGCTGGAGTTCGGCCTGTTCGACATGCTGCTGCACAGCCAGTTCGAACCGGCGCAGGACAGCGTGCTGGCACTGCTCGACCGCGTGCGTGCGGAAGTGGCAGTGAACCACCCGCCGGTCTGGAACCGCTTCCCGCACCAGTTCAGCCATATCTTCGCCGGCGGTTACGCCGCGGGTTACTACAGCTACAAGTGGGCCGAGGTGCTGAGCGCCGATGCCTATGCGGCGTTCGAGGAGGCGCCGCAGGCGCTGGCTGAAACCGGCGCGCGCTTCCGCGAAGAGATCCTGTCGCGCGGTGGCAGCCGCCCGGCGGCGGAGAACTTCAAGGCCTTCCGCGGCCGCGCGCCTCAGATCGACGCGCTGCTGCGCCACTCGGGCATGGCGTAAGGTGTTTGGTAGGTGCCAACCTTGGTTGGCACGTTACCGTTATCCACGCATGGCGTGGATCTACCGGAATGTTCGGACATGGTGTAACGCCTTGGTTGGCGAAAAGCCCAGGCCAACCAAGGTTGGCCTCTACCGGGCGTCGCGCCTTGGGGTCATTCGGCGTAGATCATCTTCCGGGTCATGCCACCGTCCACGATGAAGTCCTGGCCGGTGGTGAAACCGGACAGCGACGACAGCAGGTACACCGCCAGTGCACCGATGTCTTCGGGGCGGCCGACCCGGCCGACCGGGTGTTGCGCGTGGTCGATGGCTGAGTATTCCGGCGCGTGGCGCCGTGAGGGGGCCTGCCACGCAGTGGTGCCGATCCAGCCGGGGCTGATGCTGTTCACACGCACCGCCGGACCGGCGCTGATCGCAAGTGCATGGGTGAAGGCCACCAGCCCACCCTTGGCTGCCGCATAGGCTTCGCTGTGTGCTTCGGATTGCCAGGCCCGGGTGGAGGCGATGTTGATGATCGCACCGGCGGCGCTGGCGGTCAGTGCTGGCAACGTGTGCTTGCTGCACAGGAATGCACCGTGCAGTGACGACAGCCGGCGCTGCCACTCGTCCCAGTCCATATCCTGCAACTCTGTGCCGTGTAGACCGGCGATGCCCGCGTTGTTCACCAGTCCGTCGATACGGCCGAAACGCTGCAGGGCCACGGCGATGAAGTCGCGCACGCTGGCTTCGTCGGTGATGTCCAGGCGCTGGAACGCGGCATCCTCGCCGCGCTGCCATTCCGCCAGACACGCTTCTCCGGCCTCCACGTCCAGGTCGCCGATCAGCACGCGTCCGCCGGCACCGAGCACGGCCTGGGCGATGCCACGGCCGATGCCGTTGGCACCGCCGGTGACCAGCACAACCTTGCCCGACAGTGGCGCGGCCGGCCATGCGGCGATCGGCGGCACCGTGCTCACGTCAGGTCTTCGCCGCGCAGGCGGCGATGCCAGCCGTCCACACCGATGCGGTCCAGGGTCTGGATGTTGCGCTCGACGATCACGTCCGGGTCCGGATAGACATCCACCGCGCGTGCCACGCTGTCTTCGCGCAGCAGGTGCAGGGTGGGGAAGGGTGCACGGTTGGTGTAGTTGCTGGCGTCGTCCGCGGCCACGCCATCGAACTGGTAGTCCGGGTGGAAGCTGGCCACCTGCAGGATGCCCTGCAGGTCCAGTGCCTCGATCGCCGCATCGGCGTTGTCGAGGAAATCGTTGTAGTCGAGGAAATCGGTCAGCACCTGCGGATGCACGATCAGCGTCGTGTCGATCTGCTCGGCCGGCGTATCGCGCAGCAGCACCAGCTCCTCGGCCAGCTGTTCAACCAGCGCTTCCGGCGTGGTCGCATCGCTGAGCACGATGCGGACCTGGTCCTTCACGTACACCGCCTTGGCGAACGGGCACAGGTTCAGGCCGATGACGATGCGCTCCAGCCACAGGCGGGTGGCGGCGATCGGGTCATCGGTGGGCAGGTGGGAATCGGTCATGGCGGGCACGTGGGCTGGCGGGGCCGCCATTGTAGGCAGTGTGCCGGTGCTGCGCTGTCCACTGTGCAGGAACTGGACAGTGGCGAAGCTGGAAATTCCTGAAGATTCAAACCGTTGCGCGCTACCGATGGATGGCCGATTGCCAGTCCGGGGCGACGGGCGTGGAATGGATGCATGACACAGGAGGACACCCATGACTGCATCTTCCCCGTGGCTGCCGGACGCCCTCTGGGCCGGCGCCTTCTTTGATGGCCACTGGCAGGCTGCCCCGCAACGGCACCCGGTGATTGAACCGGCCACTGGCCGGGAGCTGGGCGAGATCGGCCTGGCCGACCCGGCGCAGATCGCGCGTTCGGCGGCTGCCGCGGCACAGGCGCAGCAGGCTTGGGCGGCGGCGCCCTACGAACAGCGTGCCGACGTGCTGCGCAAGGCCGCGCGTCTGGCCGAAGAGAACATCGACACCCTGGTCGAGTGGCTGGTGCGCGAAAGCGGCTCGACCCGCCTGAAGGCCGGCTTCGAGGCCAAGGTGACGATCAAGGCGCTGCACGAGGCCGCCGCACTGCCGTCGCGCAGCACGGGTGAGATCCTGCCCTCCGAGCCGGGCAAGCTGAACCTGGCGCGGCGCCGCCCGCTGGGCGTGGTCGGGGTCATCTCGCCGTTCAACTTCCCGCTCTACCTTGCGATGCGCGCGGTGGCCCCGGCGATCGCGCTGGGCAATGCTGTGGTTCTCAAGCCGGACCCGCGTACGGCGGTGTGTGGTGGCGCGGTGATCGCGCGCTTGTTCGAGCAGGCGGGCCTGCCGGCAGGCGTGCTGCACATGCTGCCCGGCGATGGCGCGGCCGGGGCCGCACTGACCAGTGATTCGCACGTGGCGATGATCCAGTTCACCGGTTCCACCGCCGCGGGGCGCAAGGTCGGCGAAGCGGCGGGCAAGCACCTGAAAAAGGTTTCGCTGGAGTTGGGTGGCAAGAATTCGTTGATCATCCTGGACGATGCGGACCTGGACCTGGCGGTGGCCAACACCGCGTGGGGCGTCTACCTGCACCAGGGCCAGATCTGCATGGCGACCGGCCGCGTGCTGGTGCACCGGAAGATCCACGACACGTTCCTGCAGAAACTGGTGGCCAAGGCCAACGCGCTGAAGGTAGGCGACCCGGCACGTGAGGACGTGGCGATCGGCCCGCTGATCAATGCTGGCCAGCGCGACCATGCCGCACGCGTGGTCGAGCAGGCGGTGCAGGCCGGTGCCACGCTGGAAGCGGGCGGCACACACCGGGAGCTGTTCTTCGCACCCACCGTGCTCGGCAACGTTGCGGCCGACAATCCGGCCTTCAGCGAGGAGATCTTCGCGCCGGTGGCGGTGGTGGTGCCGTTCGACGATGACGACGAAGCCGTGCGCCTGGCCAACGACAGCGAGTACGGGCTGTCGATGGCGATCGTGTCCAGCAACGTCGGCCGCGCGCTGAAGATCGGCGAGCGCCTGCGTACCGGTCTGCTGCACATCAACGACCAGACCGTGAATGACGAGGTGATCAACCCCTTCGGCGGCGTCGGCGCGTCCGGCAACGGCACCAGCATCGGTGGCCCGGCCAACGGCGAGGAGTTCACCCAGTGGCAGTGGTTGACCGTCAAGGGCGAAGCGCCCGCTTATCCGATCTGATCGAAGGAGCCATCACGATGAACGACAACAACGCAACGCGTGAGATCACCGCCGCCGTGGTACGCGGCAAGGAGCAGCCCTTCGTCATCGAGCAGGCGACGCTGCGCGGTCCCCAGGACGACGAGGTGCTGGTGAAGGTGGTGGCCACCGGCCTGTGCCATACCGACCTGATCGTGCGCGATCAGTACTATCCGGTGCCGCTGCCGGCGGTGCTGGGCCATGAGGGGGCGGGCATCGTCGAAGCGGTTGGCCCGAACGTGCGCGACCTCAAGGCGGGGGATCACGTGGTGCTGACCTACGGCGCCTGTGGTCACTGCAATCCCTGCCGGGGGGGACACGGTGCTTACTGCAGGGATTTCTTCGCCCTGAACTTCGGTGGCGATGATGGCCACGGCCATACCGCCATCACCGATGCACAGGGTCAGCCGCTGCACGATCATTTCTTCGCCCAGTCCTCGTTTGCCACCTACGCGCTGGCCCGCGAGATCAATGCGATCAAGGTGCCTGATGACGCACCACTGGAACTGCTGGGCCCGCTGGGGTGCGGCATCCAGACCGGTGCCGGTGCGGTGCTCAACTCGCTGCAGGTGCGGTCGGGCAGCAGCTTTGCAAGCTATGGTGCCGGTGCGGTGGGCCTGAGCGCGGTGATGGCGGCCAAGGTGGCCGGGGCCACCACCATCATTGCCATCGACGTGGTGCCTTCGCGCCTGGAGCTTGCTCTGGAGCTGGGGGCCACCCACGTGGTCAACAGCCGGGAGACCGATGTGGTCGAGGCGGTGCGTGCGATCACGGGTGGGGGTGCTGACTTCGCGCTGGAATCGACCGGTCGTCCGGACGTGCTGTCCGCTGGCGTCGAGGCGCTGGGTGGGCTGGGCATGATGGGCGTGGTCGGTGCGCCGAAGCTGGGCACCACCGCCAGTTTCGATGTGAACAACCTGCTGCTCGGCGGTCGCAGCATCCGCGGCATCGTCGAGGGCGACAGTGTGCCGCAGGTGTTCATTCCGCAGCTGGTGACCCTGTTCCAGCAGGGACGCTTCCCGTTCGACAAACTGGTGAAGTTCTATCCGCTGGAACAGATCAACCAGGCCGCCGAAGACAGTACCCGTGGCATTACCCTGAAGCCGGTGCTGCGCATCGCGGCGTAGTTTCCCCTGTTGGTAGTGCCGGCCGCTGGCCTGCATGGGGCAGATCCGTTTTCCATAACGGCTCTGCCCCTTTGTTTGAACGCGTCTTGAAACGGAAACGCTCCGTTGCCGAGACGTAACATGACGTTGCCGCTGGCGGGTGTACGCTGCGTCCATGATGGCCACGACAGTCGGGCAGCAACAACTGGTGGCGGCACGTGCCGCTTTCGCCGACGGCGATGCGCGCTCATTGGGCGTGTTGCCGCTGCCGCTGCAGCAGTCATGGCTGCGTTCGCGCGCGGCGGGCCTGCAGCCGGGGCAGGAGCCGGACTATCGGCCGCTGCTGGGCGATGGCCGCCATCTGTCCCATCCCGATGACCGGCGCCTGGCGCGTTGCGTGCAGCCGGAGCTGGAACAGCTCTGGGCGGCCTTCGGTGGGCGTGGCTGGACGATGTTCTGCGCCAACCGCGACGGCATGGTGATCGCCCAGCAGGCCCACGGGCTGGAAGATGCTCCCTTGCTGCGGCCGATCCAGGTCGAGCGACAGCTGGGCGAGACCGAGATCGGCACCACCGCGCCAGCGGTCAGCCTGGCCGACGATGTGCCGGCACTGGTGCGCGGCAACGAACACTACCTGCAGCGGTTCGCGCCGGTGTTCTGCCTGAGCGAGCCACTGCACGATCTCGACGGTCGGGTCTGCGGAGTGATCGACATCACCGGTCTTGGCGAGCGCGATCCCGCGCTGCTGCAGGGCTATTTCCGGCAGGCTGCACTGGCCAGCGAAAATCGCTTGTTCCACAGCCTCACTGACGTGCACCTGCTGGCCGTGCAACATGATCCGCGCTGGCTGGCGTCACCGCTGCAGGGGCTGCTGGCGGTGCAGGAGGATGGCCAGCTGCGTGCAGCCAACCGCGTTGCACGGCGCCTGCTGGGCCTGCCACGGCGCGGGCCGTTGCCGCTGCTGGGTCTGGAAGCGCTGTTTGCCGGTGCCAGTGCGGCGCAACGGCGTCGGCTGCTGCAACCGGGCGCAGCGCATCGGGTCCGGCTGGGCGAGGGCAGTGCGGTCTACCTGCAGCGTCTGCAGGGGCCGCGGGGCGCGACGCACCGGTCTACTCAGCGGAGCACCCCGGCAGATCCGGTCGCGCCGCTGCTGCGTGACCAGCAGCGTGAGGCCGCGCGTCGCGCGGCCCTGGCCGCTGACGGCAACCTCAGCCTGGCCGCACGCCAGTTGGGAATCTCGCGCACCACGCTGTACAAGCTGCTGCGCGATTGACCGCGTAGTCCACCGGGCAGGGCCCGGCGGGGGCATCAGTCGCGGAAGTTGTTGAACTGCAGCGGCAGTTCGAACTTGCCGGCCTTGAGCACGGCGATGGCGTCCTGCAGATCGTCGCGCTTCTTGCCCTGCACGCGCAGCTTGTCGCCGTTGATCTGGCTTTCCACCTTCAGCTTGGCGTCCTTCAGTGCCGCCGCGATCTTCTTGGCGATCTTCTGCTCGATGCCCTGCTTGACGGTGATCTTCTGCCGGGCCTGGGCCAGGTTGGTTTCGATGTCGCCGAACTCCAGGCTGAGCACGTCGATGCCGCGCGCGGCCAGGCGTGCGCGCAGGATGTCGTTCATCTGCTTGAGCTGGAACTCGGTCGGCGCCGTCTGGTTGATGACATCGCCATCGCGTTCGAACTTGGCGTCCACGCCCTTGAAGTCGAAGCGGGTGGCCAGTTCGCGGTTGGCCTGGTCGATGGCGTTGGTCAGCTCGTGGGTGTCGACTTCGGACACGACGTCGAAGGAAGGCATGGGCGGTGCTCCGCAGAATTCAGTGGCGGTCATTCTATCGTGCTGGCTGCATACCCGTTTTGTGGAGTCGAGCCATGCTCGACTCGCTCCCTCCCTTGTAGCGCCGAGCCATGCTCGGCGGCTTTGTGAAGAGCAGTTGAGCATGGCTCGACTCTACAAGACGGCCCGCCGAGCATGGCTCGGCGCTACATAAGAGCAACAGGCGGGCGATAATGGGCCATGAACGTGCAACGCTCCCCTTCGCGTGCGGTGGCCTGGATGGTCGCTGCGGTCGCCTGTTTCTCGCTGATGGATGCTGGCATGAAGCAGCTGTCGGCCAGCTATCCGACCCTGGAAGTGACCTTCCTGCGTGGTGCGGCTTCGTTGCCGTTCGTGCTGGTCTGGGTGCTGGTCAGCGCCGGCCCGCGCTCGCTGATCCCGCGCCGCTGGGGCCTGCACCTGCTGCGTGGTGGGCTGGGCATGGCGATGATCGGCTGCTTCGTGTTCGCCCTGCGTGACCTGCCGCTGTCCACCGCCTACACCATCTATTTCGTTGCCCCACTGCTGATCGCCGCGCTGTCGGTGCCGTTGCTGGGTGAGCGGGTTGGCCCGCGGCGCTGGGTGGCCATCGGCATCGGCCTGGTCGGCGTGCTGGTGGTACTGCGGCCGGGCGTGGACGGCTTCATTTCGGTGCCGGGGCTGATGGTGCTGGCCGCGGCCACCGCGTATGCCGTGGCGGCGATCACGGTCAGCCTGCTCACCCGCACCGATACCTCGCAGTCGATGGTGGTCTGGTTCCTGGTGATAATGGCCATCGGTGCCGGTCTGCTGGCCCTTCCCGGCTGGGTGCCGCTGCAGCTGGCGCATGCGCCGCTGATCGCCGGCATGGGTCTGGCCGGAGCGCTCGGTCAGATCGCCCTGACCAAGGCCTTCCAGCTGGGCGAGGCGTCGATGATCGCGCCGTTGGAGTACAGCGGCCTGGTGTGGGTGATCGGCTGGGACCTGGCCTTCTGGGGCCAGCTGCCGGACAGCTATACCTGGGTGGGCGCGGCGATCATCGTCGCCTCGGGGTTGTACCTGCTGCACCGTGAGCGGGTGAACCGGCAGGAACCGCCGAAGCCGCTGGATCATCCCTGAGCCGGGGTAGTGCCGGCCGCTGGCCGGCAACTCCTTGCCCCGGAGGGATCGCTGCAGGTGCCGGCCAGCGGCCGACACTACCGGGTGCGGGCGACTTAGAACCAAAAGGAATAACATTCTGGCCCATGGCGCGGGCGCGCGACCGCCTGCGCTGGTAGGCTGCACGCCCCCTTCCGTCACCCAGCCGGTGAGCCACGCCCGTGATCGAGTTCCAGCGCCTGCACAAATCCTATGCCGTTGCCGGCCGCGCAGTCAGCGCGCTGCAGCCGCTGGACCTGACCATCGAGGCCGGTGAGGTATTCGGCATCATCGGCCATTCCGGCGCCGGCAAGTCGACCCTGATCCGCATGATCAACCGCCTGGAAGAGCCCAGCGGTGGTCGCCTGCTGATCGGTGGCGAGGATGTCACCGCACTGGACGCGGATGGCCTGCGCGCGCTGCGCAGGCGCATCGGCATGATCTTCCAGCACTTCAACCTGCTGTCGTCGCGCACGGTGGCCGGCAACGTTGCCTTCCCGCTGGAGCTGGCGGGCACGCCGAAGGCGGAGATCGATGCACGCGTGGCCGAGCTGCTGCAGACCGTGGGCCTGGAGGCGCACGCGCAGAAGTACCCGGCACAGCTGTCCGGTGGCCAGAAGCAGCGCGTCGGCATCGCCCGTGCGCTGGCGACACGCCCGCAGATCCTGCTGTGCGACGAGGCCACCAGTGCGCTGGACCCGCAGACCACCGCCTCGGTGTTGTCGCTGCTGTCGAAGATCAATCGCGAGCTGGGCCTGACGATCGTGCTGATCACCCACGAGATGGACGTGATCCGCCGTGTCTGCGACCGTGTCGCCGTGCTCGACGCCGGCCAGATGGTCGAGACCGGGCCGGTCACCCGGGTGTTCCTGCACCCGCAGCACCCGACCACGCGCCGTTTCGTCAGCGAATCGGAGCACGTGGATGAAGGCGCGCTGCACCGTGATTTCGATGCTGTCGGTGGCCGCATCGTGCGCCTGACCTTCCTCGGCGGAGACACCTACGAACCCCTGCTCGGCAGTGTCGCGCGGGAGACCGGGGTCGACTACAACATCCTGTCCGGCCGTATCGACCGGATCAAGGACACCCCGTATGGCCAGCTGGTGGTCGCCCTGGTGGGCGGTGACCAGTCCGCCGCGCAGGCCGCGTTCGTGGCTGCCGGCGTGCACGTTGAGGAGCTGCGTCGATGATCATCGCCACTGCCGGCGGATTCTTCCGCCACCTGGATGCGGGCAAGTGGGCCGACATCGGCCAGGCCACCATCGACACCCTGCTGATGCTGCTCGGTTCGCTGCCGCTGACCCTGGCCATCGGCCTGCCGCTGGGCGTGCTGCTGTACCTGTTCGGCGCGCCGCAGATGAAGCGCCGTCCGTTCGCCTACGGCGTGCTGGCGCTGGTGGTGAACCTGTTGCGCTCGGTGCCTTTCATCATCCTGATGATCGTGCTGATCCCGGTCACCCTGTTCCTGATGGGGACGTCGCTGGGGGTACGCGGTGCGATCGTGCCGCTGGTGATCGGTGCCGCGCCGTTCTACGCGCGCCTGGTCGAAACCGCACTGCGCGAAGTGGACCGTGGCGTGATCGAAGCGACCCAGTCGATGGGTGCCACCACCTGGCAGCTGGTCACCCGCGTGCTGCTGCCCGAGGCGCGCCCCGGCCTGATCGCCGGTGCGACGGTCACCACCGTGGCGCTGATCGGCTTCACCGCGATGGGCGGCGCGATCGGCTCCGGCGGCCTCGGCGACCTGGCGTTCCGCGACGGCTACCAGCGCTCGCACACCGACGTGGCCCTGGTTACCGTGGTCCTGCTGCTGGTGCTGGTGCAGCTGCTGCAGATGCTCGGCGACCGCTTGGTCGCGCATTACAGCCGCAAATGACGAGGCGCCGGGGCGCTGCCCCCGGCGTCGCCCGGTGCATCGCGGCAGCCGGCCAGCGGCCGGCTCTACCCCATTGCCTGGAAACGGTAGTGCCGGCCGCTGGCCGGCAGAGCCTGCAGAACCTGCAGAACTTCGACAGTGTGCCTGTCATAGCGCCAGGCTCTGGAAGCCGCCACACCCATCAGGAATCGATATCGCCAGACTGGGACTGGCAGCACACCCCGTTCCTTGGTATGTTCCGTTCAACGTAATACGTTTTACGGAATGATCCGTTCATTCCGCTGCAAGCAGACCCGTGCCCTGTTTGAAGGAACCTGTCCACGTGCCTGGCTTTCGATCCGGCGGGCTGCCGAGCGCAAGCTGCAGCTGCTCGACTCGGCACAGACGTTGGCATTCCTGCGCAGCCCGCCCGGGAACCGACTCGAGGCGCTGTCAGGTGATCGGAGAGGGCAGTACAGCTTGCGTATCAATGACCAGTGGCGGCTGTGCTTTACCTGGACTGACAACGGTGCCGATGCCGTGGAAATTGTTGACTATCACTGAGGTGCCCGCCATGAAGCGTCCCCACAACGGCATGCGCGCCATCCATCCTGGCGAGATCCTGCGCGAAGAGTTCCTGATGCCTCTGGCGTTGAGCGTGAACGCGCTGGCAAGGGCCTTGGATGTTCCCGCAACACGGCTGCACGCCATCGTGCACGGGGAGCGCAGTATTTCGGCCGATACCGCGGCACGGCTGGCGCGACATTTTGGTGGGGATGCCGCGTCCTGGCTTGCGATGCAGGCGGCCTACGACCTCAAGACATTGCCAACGCGCAGCGAGATCGAGCGACGGGTACAGCCGCGGGCAGCGTGAATTCGGGGCGCACGGACCGAGGTCCGCGGCCACAATCCAGTCAACGCACGTTCGGTACTTCGTAGCCCAGCTTGCCGACCTGCTCCGGGTGCTGCGGCACGCGCTTGAGCTTGTCGGTGTTCACGCCGTACTCGTCACGCAGGCGCTCGGCCAGCTCCTTGTACAGGGCTTTGTCCATGTCCGGCGTACGCGAGAAGATCCAGGCCATTTCGCGGCCCGGGTAGCCGATCAGTGCCCACGAGTAATCCGGCGCTACTTCCAGCACCCTCGAATGCGTAGGCACGACACGGTAGAACCAGGTGCGCCAGCCGTGGTTGCCGCTGTCCGGGTCGACGCTGGCGCGGGCACGCACTTCCTGCAGCGGTTCGCCGAAGCCATCACGGTAGCGGTAGGTAATGCCGACCTTGTGCTCGTCGCGCAGTTCGTAGTTATTGACGCTGGCCACATGGCCGCGCTCGATGAAGTTCGGCACGCGGCCGATCACGTACCAGGTGCCCATGAAGCGCTTCAGGTCGATCGGTGCGTCCAGGGCAGCCGCACCAGGGGCGCTGGTACGGGGCGACGGCGGCTCACTGGCGGCCACGGCGGGGCCGGCCAGGGAAAGGGCCAGCAGCGCGGCGCAGAGCGGGCGGATCGAAGTCATGCGGGAGCGGGCTCCAGTGGGCTTGCACGCGCATGGTCGACTGTGTGCACGCGATCCGTCAATGGTGTCGCAACCTGTGAGAAGGGGGTTGCCCATGCTGTGTTGCATTGTCCACCGGAGAAGCCTCATGAACGCACGTTCCGTCCGCCGCTCTGCAACTGAACGCGTCATTCTCGAGCGTGCCGACCCGCGCCTGCTGCGCAGCGTGCAGCAGCTGGCCCTGGCCGGTATGGCGCTGGTACTGGTCTGGCCGGCCGCGCGCGGCAGCAGTGCCTGGCTGGGCTGGCTGCCGATGTGGCTGGTGGGCATGCCGCTGGTGGCCTGGTGGGCGTTGCTGCGCTTTCCGTTGCCGCGCCTGTCGTGGCTGCGGCTGGCGCGTCGTACCGGTGGACAGGCACGTCGCCGTAGCGGCGGGGCGGCGCGAGGCCGTCGCGGCTCCACCGCCGCGGCCTGACCTTCGACACGGGGGCGGCCGCGGCGATCCATGCTAGCGTTCCACGGCTTATGACTGCCTGGAGCTGCAATGTCTCGACTCGCTTCCGCCTGCCTGCTGGCCGGCATGATGACCGCTGCCTCGGTGGGGACCGCCGTGGCCGCTGAAGACACCGATCGCTACGCCTGGCTCGAAGACGTCACCGGCGACAAGCCGCTGACCTGGGTCAAGGAACAGAACGCCAAGTCCGAGGCGCGCCTGGCGCAGACCCCGGCCTTCAAGCAGATGGAGACCAGCATCCGCGAGGTGCTCGACTCCGATGCCAAGATCCCCGGCGTGCAGAAGATCGGCGACTACTACTACAACTTCTGGAAGGACCAGCAGCACGAGCGCGGCCTGTGGCGGCGCACCACCCTGGCCGAGTACCGCAAGGCCTCGCCGCAGTGGGAAACCGTGCTCGACCTGGATGCGCTGAACAAGGCCGAGGGTGAGAACTGGGTCTGGCATGGCGCCGATTGCCTGCGCCCGGACTACAGCCGCTGCCTGATCGCGCTGTCGCGCGGCGGCGCCGACGCCGACGTCACCCGTGAGTTCGACCTGGCCAACAAGACCTGGATCAAGGACGGCTTCTTCCGTCCCGAGTCCAAGGGCGGCCTCAACTGGGTCGACCGCGACACCGTGTTCGTCTACACCGACTTCGGTGCGGGCTCGATGACCACCTCCGGCTACCCGCGCGTGGCCAAGCTGTGGAAGCGCGGCACGCCGATGACCTCGGCCACCGTGGTGTACGAAGGCAAGCCGGAAGACATGTACATCGCGGCGATGCACGATGACACCCCGGGCTTCGAGCGCAACCTGGTCAGCCGCACGCTGGCGTTCTACAACAACGAGCTCTACCTGCGTGGCGACGATGGCACGCTGACCAAGATCGACGCGCCGAACTCGGCCGAGAAGGGCCTGCACAAACAGTGGCTGACCCTGGAACTGCGCGATCCGTGGACCGTAGGCGGCAAGACCTACGCGTCCGGTTCGCTGCTGGCGACGAAGCT
This sequence comes from Stenotrophomonas sp. 63632_Sma, assembly GCF_056482875.1. Classification (NCBI taxonomy): domain Bacteria; kingdom Pseudomonadati; phylum Pseudomonadota; class Gammaproteobacteria; order Lysobacterales; family Lysobacteraceae; genus Stenotrophomonas; species Stenotrophomonas sp. 63632_Sma. The sequence continues at coordinate 4,053,364 of NZ_CM151220.1, read as the reverse complement.
GGACGACTTCCTGGCCGGCAAGCGCGACTTCGAGGTGCTGTTCACCCCGACCGCGACCACCTCGCTGGCCGGCGCCACCTGGACCAAGAGCCACCTGGTGCTGAACGTGCTGGATGACGTCAAGAACCGCCTGTCGGTGCTGACCCCGGGCGCCGATGGCTGGCAGACCAGCCGCTTCGTCGGCGCGCCGGCCTTTGGCACGCTGGCGGTGGGCGCAGTGGACAGCAACGACAGCGATGCGGTGTGGCTGACCGCCACCGACTACCTGACCCCGACCACGCTGGCTCTGGCCGAGATCGGCCAGGCGCCGGAAACGTTGAAGACCATGCCGGCCTTCTTCGATGCCAAGGGCAAGGTGATCGAGCAGCACTTCGCCACCAGCAAGGACGGCACCCGCGTGCCGTACTTCGTGGTGCACGACAAGGCGATGAAGCTGGACGGCTCCAACCCGACCCTGCTGTACGGCTATGGTGGCTTCGAGATCTCGCTGACCCCGAATTACTCCGGTGGCATGGGCCGCGCCTGGCTGGAGAAGGGCGGTGTGTACGTGGTCGCCAACATCCGTGGTGGTGGCGAGTACGGCCCGCGCTGGCACCAGGCAGCGCTGAAGCAGAACCGTCACAAGGCCTATGAAGACATGGCTGCGGTGGCGCGCGATCTGGTCAAGCGCAAGATCACCAGCGCCAAGCACCTGGGCGTGCAGGGTGGCAGCAACGGTGGCCTGTTGACCGGCAACATGCTGACCCAGTACCCGGAGCTGTTCGGTGCAGTGGTGGTGCAGGTGCCGCTGCTGGACATGAAGCGCTACAGCCACCTGTTGGCCGGTGCCTCGTGGATGGCCGAATACGGCAACCCGGACACCAGCGACTGGGAGTTCATCAAGACCTTCTCGCCGTACCACCTGTTCGACGCGAAGAAGAAGTACCCGCCGGTGCTGTTCACTACCTCCACCCGCGATGACCGCGTGCACCCGGGCCATGCCCGCAAGATGGCGGCGAAGATGATCGACGCCGGCAAGGACGTGACCTACTACGAGAACATCGAAGGTGGCCACGGCGGCGCAGCCAACAACGCGCAGGCCGCACACATGTCGGCGCTGGCCTACAGCTTCCTGTGGGAGCGGTTGGGCGGTAAATAAGCAGAACGGAAAACGCCGCCCCAGGGCGGCGTTTTTCGTTGGGTTCACGTATCCACGCATGGCGTGGATCTACCTACGTATCGTGCGCTGGGTCAGTAGATCCACGCCATGCGTGGATGCCGTTCGCGCAGATCGATCAGGCGCCCCAGCTCTTCAACCCGCGTGCAATCCGCGCCACCGCCTCCTGCAGCCGCGGCACTTCCTGGGTATAGGCCAGGCGCACATGCTGGTTGGCGCGATGGAAACCGAAATCCAGGCCCGGGGTGAACGCCACGTGTTCGGTTTCCAGGAAGTGCGCACAGAACGCCTGCGCGTCATCGGTGAACGCGCTGACGTCGGCGTACAGGTAGAACGCACCCTGCGGTTCCACTTCGATGCGGAAACCAAGCTCGCGCAGCGCCGGCAGCAGATAGTCGCGACGCTGGCGGAACGCCTCGCGGCGCTGTTCGAAGATCGACATCGATTCCTCGCTGAAGCAGGCCAGTGCGGCATGCTGGGCGATGCTCGACGCGCTGATGTACAGGTTCTGTGCCAGCTTCTCCAGGTCCGGCACCGCCGCCGGCGGCGCCACCAGCCAACCCAGCCGCCAGCCGGTCATGCCGAAATATTTGGAGAAGCTGTTCAGCACGAACGCGCTGTCATCCACCTGCAGGACGCTGGGTGCATCCAGGCCGTAGGTCAGGCCGTGGTAGATCTCGTCCACCACCAGATGGCCGCCACGCGCGTGCAGGGCCTGCGACAGTGCCGCCAGTTCGTCGGCGGACAGCACGGTGCCGGTCGGATTGGCGGGGGAGGCCACCAGTGCGCCGACGCTGTCGGCATTCCAGTGCTGTTCCACCAGCGACGGCGTGAGCTGGTAGGCGGTGTCCGGGCCGACCGGAACCAGCTGTGCACCGCCTTCCACCAGGCGCAGGAAATGACGGTTGCAGGGATATCCGGGGTCGGCCAGCAGCCAGTGGCGGCCCGGATCGACCAGCAGGCTGCTGGCCAGCAGCAGCGCACCGGAGCCGCCGGGAGTGACCAGGATGCGTTCGGGATCGATATCCAGCCCGTAATGGCTGCGATAGAAACCACTGATCGCCTGGCGCAGGGCCGGCAGGCCACGTGCGGCGGTGTAGCGGGTATGGCCGGCGGCCAATGCGGCCTGGCCGGCACGCACGACCGGTTCGGCCGTGGTGAAGTCCGGTTCGCCGATTTCCAGGTGGATCACATCGTGGCCCGCCTGTTCCAGCGCCTGCGCGCGGGCCAGCAGGGACATCACGTGGAACGGAGCGATTTCATGGCTGCGCCGGCTGTAGCCCGGCGTGTGGGGCAGGGTACTCATGTGCCCATGGTACGCCGCGCGTCCTGGTCGTGCCGGCCGCTGGCCGGCAACCACCCGCCTCTGTTTATCCAAAGGTTGCCGGCCAGCGGCAAGCACGACCCATGACGATCCGCAGGGTTGCCCGCAACCCTCCTGCAACCCAGACTCGAGCACAAGGACGCCATTGCATTGCGGCTCAAGGAGCCTTATCTCATGAAATCCACCCTCTGCCTGTTGCTTGCCAGCCTGATGACCACCACTGCCACCGCCGCCACGCCGCCCGTTCCGCCGGATGCCGCCAAGCATCCGCATGTGGTCAAGGCGCCGTTCGGCGCGACCCGCAACGACGACTATTACTGGCTGCGCGACGACAAGCGCGAGAACAAGGACATGCTGGCCTACCTGCAGGCCGAGAATGCCTACGCCGACCAGTTGCTGGCGCCGCTGAAGCCGCTGGAAGACACCCTGTACAAGGAGATCGTCGGCCGCATCAAGCAGGACGATTCCAGTGTGCCGGCGCGCGAGCGCGGCTACTGGTACTACAGCCGCTTCGAGACCGGCCAGGACTACCCGATCCACGCACGCCGCAAGGGCGGCATGGATGCCGCCGAGGAAATCCTGCTGGACGTCAACACGATGGCCGCCGGCAAGGGCTACTTCAGCGTCGGCTCGATGGAAGTCAGCCAGGACAACCAGCTGCTGGCCTGGGCCGATGACGATGTCGGTCGCCGCCAGTACACCATCCGCTTCAAGGACCTGGCCACCGGCAAGGTGCTGCCCGATGTGATCACCGGCAGCTCCGGCGACCTGGTCTGGGCCGACGACAACCGCACCGTGCTGTATGTCGAGAACGATCCGGAAACGCTGCTGACCGTACGCGTGAAGAAGCACGTGCTGGGCACCCCGGCCAGTGCCGACACCGTCGTCTACGAAGAGAAGGACGACAGCTTCTACATGGGCATCGGCCGCACCCGCGACGATCGCTTCATCACCATCGGTGTGCACAGCACCGTGTCCTCGGAAGAGCGCTACGCGCCGGCCAGCGACCCGACCACGTTCACCGTACTGGCGCCGCGCCAGCGCGATGTGGAGTACGACGCTGACCACTACGACGGCCGCTGGGTGATCCGCACCAACGACGGTGCGAAGAACTTCAAGCTGGTCACCGCACCGACCGATGCGACCTCGCGCGCACAGTGGAAGGACTGGATCGCGCATGACGATGCGGTGTTCATCGAAGGCTTCGAGCTGTTCGATGCGTACACCGCCATCGCCGAACGTTCCGAGGGCCTGGAACGCATCCGCCTGCTGTTCAAGGATGGCCGCAGCGACTACGTGAAGGCCGATGAGCCGGCGTACTCGATGGGCCTGGGCGACAACACCGAGGCCGATACGCCGTGGCTGCGCTACGTCTACACCTCGATGACCACCCCGACCACCGTGTTCGAGCTGAACACCGCCACCGGCGAGCGCCGCCAGCTGAAGGTGCAACCGGTGATCGGCTATGACGCGTCGAAGTACGAAACCGATCGTGTCTGGATCACCGCGCGCGATGGCGTGAAGGTGCCGGTGTCGCTGGTCTACCGCAAGGGCTACCAGAAGGATGGCAAGGGCGCGCTGTTCCAGTACGCCTATGGCAGCTACGGCATGTCGATGGATCCGTACTTCAACCAGACCGCGGTGAGCCTGCTCGATCGTGGCGTGGTGTATGCCATCGCCCATATCCGTGGCGGCCAGGAGATGGGCCGCGACTGGTACGAGAACGGCAAACTGCTGCACAAGCAGAACACCTTCAACGACTTCATCGACGTCACCCGCGGCCTGGTGGCGCAGGGCTGGGCGGCGAAGGATCGCGTCGCCGCGTCCGGCGGCAGCGCCGGTGGCCTGCTGATGGGCGCCGTGGCCAACCAGGCGCCGCAGGACTACCGGGTGATGGTGGCGCAGGTACCGTTCGTCGACGTGGTCACCACCATGCTCGACCCGACCATTCCGCTGACCACCAACGAATACGACGAGTGGGGCAACCCCGAGCAGAAGCAGTATTACGACTACATGCTGTCCTACTCGCCCTACGACAACGTGAAGCAGCAGGCGTACCCGGCGCTGTTCGTGGGCACCGGCCTGTGGGATTCGCAGGTGCAGTACTGGGAGCCGGCCAAGTGGGTGGCCAAGCTGCGTGACGACAACACCGGCCATTACCCGATCCTGTTCCGCACCAACATGGAAGCCGGCCACGGCGGCAAGTCGGGGCGCTTCCAGCGCTACCGTGAACTGTCCGAGTCGTACGCGTTCGTGCTGCAGCAGCTGGGCATCGCCCAGCCGTAATGGTGCAGGGGTGCCGGGCGTTGCCTGGCATCCCGAACCGGTATCCTTGCGGCCATGAGCCAGCCCGACCCCTCCGCATCCCGCGATGCTGCCACGCCACCGCGCGTGGTGCGTTTCCGCTGGGCGTGGTGGCTGCTGGCCTACGTCAGCCTGGGCACCGGTATCGTCGGCATCTTCGTGCCGGGCCTTCCCACCACCGTATTCATCCTGATCTCGGCCTGGGCTGCCTCGCGTGGTTCCGAGCGCCTGCACACCTGGCTGCTGCAGCACCCGCGCTTCGGCCCGGCCATCGCCAACTGGCAGGCACACGGGGCGGTCAGCCGCTACGGCAAGTGGATGGCCACGATCACCATGGCAGTGTGCGCCGGCATCATGCTGTGGTGCGTGCCGATCGCCTGGGTGAAGTGGTTCTCGATCGGCAGCATGACCGTGGTGGCGATCTGGCTGTGGACCCGGCCGCTGCCGCCGCCTGCAGATTGAACGCCTGCCCTGGCGGTGCCTTGCCGGCTGCTAAGCAACCCGATCCCCTGCACCAACCGCTCAGCCGCCAATGGCTATACTCGGGGCATGAAGATCCCCCATCGAAACGCCATCCTGATTCCGCTGGCAGCGGCCTCGCTGCTGCTCCTCGCCGCCTGCGGCAACAAGGGCCCGCTGGTACTGCCGCAGAAGCCGGTGCCGGTGGAAGAAACCGTCGAACCGGTTGCCGAGCCCGCTACCGAAGCGACCCCGGCGGAGACCCAGGGCAGCGCCACGCCGGCCACGACCGTGGACCCGGCTGCACCGACCCCACAACCGGCGCCTGCACCTGCGAAGAAGGTGGGCGGCGGGAATGAGTAAGGCCGGTTCCAAGGCGCTGCGCTTCAGCAAGATGCATGGCGCGGGCAATGATTTCGTAGTGATCGACCTGCGTGACGGCACTGCGCCGCCCACGCCTGAACTGGCCGCGCGCCTGGCCGACCGCCACACCGGCGTCGGCTGCGACCAGATCCTGACCATCGAAGCGCCGCGCGCGGAAGGCTCGGTGGCGTCGTACCGCATCTGGAATGCCGACGGTTCCAACTCCGAGCAGTGCGGCAACGGCGCGCGCTGCATCGCGGCCTGGCTGGTGCGTGAGGGCAGTGCGCAGGGGGATCAGTTCGTCATCGACAGCCCGCTGGCCAGTCATGGGGTGAAGGCCCTGGGCGATGGCCAGTTCGCGGTGACCATGGGCGTGCCTGCGTTCGAGCCGGTCAACGTGCCGCTGGTGGGCTTCGCCCATGCACGCGAGGAGTACCTGCTGCCGTTGCAGGGCGAGAGCATACGCTTCGCCGCGGTGTCGATGGGCAATCCACATGCGGTGATCGAAGTGGGCCTGATCGATGCAGCACCGGTCGAGCGCGTCGGTTCGCTGCTGCAGCAGCATGCCTCGTTCCCGCGCTCGGTGAACGTGGGTTTTGCCCAGGTGATGGGCCCGGCGCATGCACGTCTGCGTGTGAATGAACGTGGCGTCGGCGAAACCCTGGCCTGCGGCAGCGGCGCCTGCGCCGCTGCGGTGACCCTGATGCAGCGTGGCCGCCTGCAGCGCGATGCGCGCATCAGCCTGCCCGGGGGTGACCTGCGCATCCAGTGGCCGGGCGATGGCCAGCCGGTGGTGATGGCCGGCCCGACCGCATTCGTCTTCGAAGGGGAGTGGATGGCATGACCGAAACCGTCGACAAGCTCGGGGCCCATGAAGTCGCTGCGTGGTTGCGGCGACATCCCGGCTTCCTCAAGCAGTTCCCGGACCTGGCCCTGACCCTGGTGGTGCCACGCGACGACGGCCCGACCGCGTCGCTGGCCAGCTACCAGCTGGAAGTGCTGCGCGAGAAGAACCGCGAGCTGGCACGACGGTTGGCCGATCTGGGTGCCACCGCCCAGGTCAATGAACGCCTGGCAGTGCGCACGCATCAGCTGACCCTGGCGCTGATGAAGCAGGACAACGCCGCCGACACCCTGCGTGCGATGGCTGCCTCGCTGCAGGAAGATTTCGCCGGCGACCTGGTGCGATTGGTGGTGCACACACCGGTGGCCGGGCTGGAACAGGCCGACTGGCTGCAGGTGATCGCCGCCGATGATGCGCAGCTGGGCCCGTTCCGCGACTGCCTGAAGGACGGCGAGCCGATCTGCGGGCGCCTGCAGCCGGAAAAGAATGCCGTCCTGTACGGCGTGCGCAGCGAAGAAGTGCAGACCACCGCGCTGTTGCCGTTGCCGGGCGTGGGCCTGATTGCTGTGGGCAGCCACGACCCGAACCGCTTCTACCCGGGCATGGGCACGCTGTTCCTGCGCATGATGGGCGATGCGTTGGCCACCGGCCTGAAGCGCTTCCCGGGCTGAGCAGGATACGACGATGAGCGCGGTACAGGCCTTCCTGCAGCATCTGCAGGTAGAGCGGCGGATGTCGGCGCATACGCTCGATGCCTACCGCCGTGACCTGGACGCGTTGTCGGTCTGGGCCGAGCCGCGCGGTGTTGCGGTGGACGCACTCGATGCCGAGGCGCTGCGTCAGTTCGTCGCCGATGAGCATCGCCGAGGCCTGTCGGCCAAGAGCCTGCAACGCCGCTTGTCGGCGTGCCGCAGCTTCTACGCCTGGCTGTTGAAGCATGGACGCATCGAGGTCAGCCCGGCGGCGACGCTGAAGGCGCCACGCGCACCGCGCCGGTTGCCGCAGGTGCTCGATGCCGACGAAGCCGTGCAGCTGGTCGAGCTGGAACCGGAAGGTGAACTCGGCCGCCGTGACCGCGCGCTGCTGGAACTGTTCTATTCCTCTGGCCTGCGCCTGAGCGAAGTCTGCGCGCTGACCTGGCGCGACCTGGATTTCGACAGCGGCCTGGTCAACGTGCTGGGCAAGGGCAATCGCCAGCGTCGCGTGCCGTTCGGCCGGCCGGCGCGCGAAGCGCTGCAGGCGTGGCGTGCGGAAAGTGGCGGCGGCCCGGCCTCGCCGGTGTTTCCCGGTCGCAACGGGCCGATCAGCCAGCGTGCGGTGCAGATCCGCATCCGCCAGCTGGCGCAGCGCCAGGGCCTGTTCAAGCACGTGCACCCGCACATGCTGCGGCACAGTTTCGCCAGCCACATCCTGGAATCGTCCGGTGACCTGCGTGGCGTGCAGGAACTGCTTGGCCATGCCGACATCGCCACCACGCAGATCTACACCCACCTCGATTTCCAGCACCTGGCCAAGGTCTACGACGCCGCGCATCCACGTGCGAAGCGCCGCAGCAAGGACGACAAGGCTGAATAGACCGCCCTTGATCTGGATCAGGGCAGGGCGGCCGCTACCGGCGCATTGTGGCCGCAGGCCACGAGGACACCGCCACCATGGCGAAGCCCATTCCGCTGCATCCCAGGCACCCCGAACGCATCTGCTGGGGCTGCGATCGCTACTGCGCGGCTGACGCGCTGGCCTGCGGCAATGGCTCCGGCCGCACCCAGCACCCGATCGAGACGCAGGGTGAGGACTGGTACATCGCCTGGGGCATCGAGCCGAATCCGGATCGGCCTTCGCAGGCCAAGCGCTGAACGGCAGGCGTTCCACGTTCGGGCGGCGGGGTCCGCGCGCATTGCGATGCGCTCGTTAAAAGGGCGCCCTCTTCCCATGGGGCGCCGCCAAGCGCTGAACGGCAGCCATCCGCACAGGCTTGATCGCACCCGGCGCTGTCCCCATGTCCCGGGAACAGCTATCGGAGGCCGCATGGACCCCAGTCAGAATCCCAACGTTTTCCACGCCACCACCATCGTCTGCGTCCGTCGCGGCGAGCACGTGGCCATTGCCGGCGACGGCCAGGTCACGCTGGGCCACACCGTGATGAAGGGCAATGCGCGCAAGGTGCGCCGCCTCGGCCGAGACGGCCAGGTGCTGGCCGGCTTCGCCGGTGCCGCCGCCGATGCCTTCACCCTGTTCGAGCTGTTCGAGGCCAAGCTGGAAAAGCACGGCCAGCTGCAGCGCGCTGCGGTCGAACTGGCCAAGGATTGGCGCACCGAGCGCCGCCTCGGCAAGCTCGAGGCCCTGCTGGCAGTGGCCGACAAGGAAACCTCGCTGATCATCAGCGGCACCGGTGATGTGATCGAGCCGGAGGACGGCATCATCGCCATCGGTTCCGGTGGTTCCTATGCACTGTCGGCCGCGCGCGCGCTGATGGCGCACACCGAACTGGATGCGCGCACCATTGCCAGCGAAGCGATCGGCATTGCCGGCGACATCTGCATCTACACCAACCGCAACGTGGTGGTCGAGGAGCTGTGAGGGTCGTGCCGGCCGTTGGCCGGCAACCTCATGATCCCCGCACGCGTGCCTGGTTGCCGGCCAGCGGCCGGCACTACCGACAATGAATCCGTGAGCACATCCATGTCGAAGATCGAAGTTTCCTCCGCCACCATGACCCCGCGCGAGATCGTGCAGGAACTGGACCGGCATATCGTGGGCCAGCACGACGCCAAGCGCGCCGTGGCCATTGCCCTGCGCAACCGCTGGCGCCGCATGCAGCTGGTGCCCGAGCTGCGCAATGAAGTGATGCCGAAGAACATCCTGATGATCGGCCCGACCGGCGTCGGCAAGACCGAGATCGCACGCCGCCTGGCCACGCTGGCCAACGCGCCGTTCGTGAAGGTTGAAGCCACCCGCTTCACCGAAGTCGGCTACGTCGGCAAGGACGTCGAGCAGATCATCCGCGACCTGGCCGATACCGCGGTCAAGCTGTACCGCGAACAGGCCAAGGTGCGCGTGCGTACCCAGGCCGAAGAACGCGCCGAAGACCGCATCCTCGATGCGCTGCTGCCGCGCCGAAGCGGTGGCATCGGCTTCGATCCGGAAGTCGCCCGCAACGAACCGTCGGCGCAGGACAACGAGACCCGCATCAAGTTCCGCAAGATGCTGCGCAACGGTGAGCTGGACGAGCGCGAGATCGAGCTCGACCTGGCTGCCAACGTCAGCATGGACATCATGACCCCGCCGGGCATGGAGGAAATGGGCCAGCAGCTGAAGTCGATGTTCGCCAACCTCGGCGGCGGCGCCAAGGCGCACAAGCGCACGCTGACCATCAAGGCCGCGCGTCCGCTGCTGATCGAGGAAGAAGCCGGCAAGCTGGTCAACGAGGACGACATCCGCACTGCCGCGATCGAGGCCTGCGAGCAGCACGGCATCGTCTTCATCGACGAGATCGACAAGGTCGCCAAGCGTGGTGACAACGTGGGTGGTGGCGACGTGTCGCGCGAAGGCGTGCAGCGCGACCTGCTGCCGCTGGTGGAAGGCTCCAACGTGTCGACCAAGTACGGCACGATCAAGACCGACCACATCCTGTTCATTGCTTCGGGCGCGTTCCATCTGGCCAAGCCCAGCGACCTGATTCCGGAGCTGCAGGGCCGCTTCCCGATCCGCGTGGAGCTGGGTGCGCTGAGCAAGGGCGATTTCGTGCGCATCCTGACCGAGCCGAAGGCCGCGCTGACCAAACAGTACGAAGCGCTGCTGGCCACCGAAGGCGTCAAGGTCAGCTTCACTGCCGACGCCATCGATCGTCTGGCCGAGATCGCCTTCCAGGTGAACGAGCGCCAGGAGAACATCGGTGCCCGTCGCCTGCACACCGTACTGGAGCGCCTGTTGGATTCGCTCAGCTACGAGGCACCGGACCGCGACGGCGAAACCCTGGCCATCGACAGCGCTTACGTCGATGCGCACCTGGGTGAGCTGGTGCAGGACCCGGACCTGAGCCGCTACATCCTGTAATGCCCGACGCTGCAAAGCATGAGGCCGCCGAAAGGCGGCCTTCTGCTTTGGCAGTCAGCGCGAGTGCCGTGTGCGGTAGGCCTGCAGCACCTGGTCGATCACCGCGCTGGTGCGGGCGGCGCTGATGCCGTTCGATGGCGAGTGGCCGTTGCCGCGCAGCTCATCCACCAGAGTGGCGATCAACGGCTGCTGGATCGACGGCGGGTTCGGGATGTCGAACGCCTGCACGCCGGCCTCGGTCTCCAGAACCACCGGGACGTCCTCGAAGGTGGCAAAGCGCAGTTGTCCGCGATCGCCGGTGATTTCGATTTCATCCTGGCGGCGGAACGCGCAGAAACTCCATTGCGCGATGCCGTGCGCCCCCGTCCCGGTGCGGAAGCACATCGAAACGCTGTCCTCGGCGGCGTAGGCGCCGGTCAACGAGCTGGCCAGGCCACGCACATCGCTCAGCGGCCCCAGCAGATGATCCAGCAGGTCCAGGGTGTGCGAGCCCAGATCGACGAACAGGCCGCCGCCGGCGATCGCCGGGTTGGTCCGCCAGAAGTCCGGCGATGCAGCGTTCGCCGAATGCGGCCGGTGCAGGGTGGCGCGCACGCTGCGCGGCGTGCCGATCGTGCCGCTGTCCAGCAGCTGCTTCACCTGCGCGAAGCGGGGCAGGGCGCGGCGGTAGTAGGCCACGAACACCGGCACGCCGCTGCGCGCGCTGGCCTCCAGCACGCGTTCGCATTCCGCGTGATCCATGGCCATCGGCTTTTCGATGTAGACCGGCTTGCCCGCGGCAATCGCCTGCAACGCGTAGTGCATGTGCGTGGAGGGCGGCGTCGCAACGTAGATCGCGTTCACTTCCGGGTCGGCGATGAGTGCATCGGCGTCCGCGTACCAGCGGGGAATCGCATGGCGCCGCGCATAATCCTCGGCCAACGCCGCATTGCGGCGCATGACCGCCGCCACCCGTGAGCCCGGCGTGTTGGCCAGGGCCGGCCCGCTCTTCTTCTCGGTGACGCTGCCACAGCCGATGAAGCCCCACACCACGTTGTCCAGGATCATCACGATGCGTCCAGAAAAGGGAAGGTCCGCCGGGTTCAACCCAACAGTGAGCGTAATCGATCACCGGCGGAGGCGGAGACATCGGCGCCGGTGGGCAGGAAGCAACGAAGCTGCCACTGCCGGGTCCGGATCGCGTCCTTTGCGGTCGGCGTGCTCCACGGCGGATAGACACGGAGGGCGCGCTTTCCGCCCTCGCCATCGCGCGACATCACGCCGCGCTCGATCAGCAGGTCACGACTGAAGATGAACTGCCCGCGCTGTGTTCCGTCGAAGACCGCGATCACCACGAAGTGCACAGCATCGGCTGCATCCAATGGAGCGATATCAGAACCGGCGGCGGGGCGCTTCCACAGGGTTACGAACTGGCCGGTCTTGGTGGGGGTGATCTTCGCGACGCGGAACACGATGCTGTGACCCTCAAGGGTAAAGCGGCAGGCACCGTACTCTGCGCTTTCCGCTTCCGCCACGATCGGTCCGGTCAACTGCAGCCCTGCGGGCAGGTAGAGATCGTGCAGTGCCGCAGTGGCGGCAGCAATGCCGCTCATGCTTCGGGCAGCGGCTCGGGCACCGTTCCGGGCACGAACACGCCTTCTTTCACGTAGGCGGCCAGGGTCATGTCCAGCGCAAGCATGCCGTCGCGCTTGAGGTCCATCAGTTCCGGTTCGACCATCGCGCCATGCAGTACGCCCAGCACAGTGGCGTGCAGCATGCGCGCGGCGATCTTCGGGTCCGCGCCTTCGCGCAGCTGGCCCAGGTCCTGGGCCCGGCGCAGGGCGCGCTCCATCCGGTCCAGCGCATCGCGGAAGCCGGCCTGCTGCATTTCGGTCAGCACCTTGGTATCGGCCGAGGCGTCGCTGCGCAGCATGATCTCCATGGTCTTGCGCAGGCGTTCGTCCTCGGACAGCTCGATGAACGAGTGGATCATCACTGCGCGCAGGTCGTGCACCGGTGTGTCGCGCTGGTCGGTGGAGGTGCGCTCCAGTTCCTGCATGAAGGGCAGGTGCACCCGTTCGACGATCGCGGCCAGCACCTCGCTCTTGTTCTTGAAGTGCCAGTACACCGCGCCACGGGTATAGCCGGCGCGGGCACCGATCATCTCCAGCGTGGTACGGGCCACGCCGTGTTCATGGAAGCAGGCTTCGGCGGCGTCAAGGATGCCTTCCCGGGTTGCCTGGGTGTCCTCTTTGGTCTTGCGGGCCATGGGTGTGGGTACGAGTGCGGGTGAAACGTGGCTGAATTGTACCGGTTTACAAACAAACAAGCATGTATGTATATTTCGCACCCATCATTCCCGTCGTGTGCGTGGCAGGCCCGTCCGGCTCCCACTCCGCCCGGGTGGGCGCTGTTCGCACGGTCTTCACCTTCGCTGGTGGAGGGTCCGCCGTATCAGCGCTGGCTGAGACCCTTTCCTTCAAGAGCCTTTCCGTCATGTTGCTGAGCCGAATCCGACCCTTTGCACTGTCGCTGGCAATCGCCGCGACAGTGGCTGCCTGCGGCGGCCAACCCCAGGCCCCCGAACAGGGCCCGGGTGACGTCACCGTGGTCACGCTGAAGTCCGAGACCGTGGGCCTGACCCGCGAGCTGCCGGGCCGTACCAACGCCTTCCTGGTCGCCGAAGTGCGTCCGCAGGTCAACGGCATCGTCGCCAAGCGCCTGTTCACCGAGGGCGGCATGGTCAAGGCCGGCGAGCCGCTGTACCAGATCGAGGACGCCAGCTACCGCGCACAGGCCAACAGTGCCCGTGCCCAGCTGGCGCGTGCCGAGGCCACCGCCAACGCCGCGCGCCTGAGTGCCAAGCGCATCACCGAGCTGGCCAAGGTTGATGCGGTCAGCCAGCAGGACCTGGAAAACGCGGTGGCCGCGCAGAAGCAGGCCGAGGCTGACGTCGGCGCCGCCAAGGCCTCGCTGGATGCGGCCAACGTCACTCTGGGCTACGCCCGCATCACCGCGCCGATCAGCGGCCGCATCGGCAAGTCCAGCGTCACCCAGGGTGCGCTGGTCAGCGCCGGCCAGGCCAATGCGCTGGCCACCGTGCAGCAGCTGGACCCGATCTATGTGGACCTGACCCAGTCCTCGGCCGAGCTGCTGCAGCTGCGCCGTGAGCTGGCCGCGGGCCGCCTGCAGGACAACCAGACGCTGCCGGTCAGCATCCTGATGGAAGATGGCAGCACCTTCGAGCACAAGGGCACGCTGGAGTTCTCCGAAGTCAGCGTCGACCCGGCCACTGGCAGCTTCGGCCTGCGCGTGAAGGTGGACAATCCGGACGGCCTGCTGATGCCGGGCACGTACGTGCGCGCGGTGATCGGCGGCGGTGTGCGCAGCGATGCAGTGCTGGTGCCGATGGCCGGCATCGCCCGCGATCCGAAGGGTGACACCTCCGCGATGGTGGTCGACAAGGACAACAAGGTCGAAGTGCGCCCGGTCAAGGTCAGCCGCACGGTCGGCGACAAGTGGCTGGTCGAGGACGGTCTGAAGGCCGGCGACAAGGTCATTGTCGAAGGCCTGCAGAAGATCGGCCCCGGCATGCCGGTCAAGGCCACCGAGAAGGGCGCCGCTCCGGCCAAGCCGGCAGCGGCCGCCCAGCCTGCCGCTCCGGCCGGCGACGCGAAGTAAGCGGAGAACCCCATGGCACGCTTTTTCATCGATCGACCCATCTTTGCATGGGTGATCGCCATCATCATCATGCTCGCCGGCGGCCTGGCCCTGTTCAAGCTGCCGGTCTCGATGTACCCCAACGTCGCACCGCCGGCGGTGGAAATCAGCGCCACCTACCCGGGTGCATCGGCCAAGGTGGTCGAGGACTCGGTGACGCAGATCATCGAGCAGAACATGAAGGGCCTTGATGGCCTGATCTATTTCTCCTCCAACAGCTCGTCCAACGGCCAGGCCACCATCACCCTGACCTTCGAGAGCGGCACCAACCCGGACATCGCCCAGGTGCAGGTGCAGAACAAGCTGCAGCTGGCCATGCCGCTGCTGCCGCAGGAAGTGCAGCGGCAGGGCATCAACGTGGCCAAGTCCAGCTCGGGCTTCCTGAACGTCATCGCGTTCGTGTCCGAGAACGGCAGCATGGACGCCAACGACATCGCCGACTACGTTGGTTCCAATGTCGTCGACCGTCTGAGCCGCGTGCCGGGCGTGGGCAACATCCAGGTGTTCGGTGGCAAGTACGCCATGCGTATCTGGCTGGACCCGAACAAGCTGCACACCTACGGCCTGTCCGTTGCGGAAGTGACCGCAGCAGTCAAGGCACAGAACGCCCAGGTGGCCATCGGCCAGCTCGGCGGCGCGCCGTCGATCAAGGGCCAGCAGCTCAACGCCACCATCAATGCGCAGTCGCGCCTGCAGACCCCGGAACAGTTCCGCAACATCATCGTGCGCGGTGCGCAGGACGGTGCCGAGCTGCGCCTGGGCGATGTCGCCCGTGTCGAACTGGGTGCAGAGTCCTACGACTTCGTCACCCGCTACAACGGCCAGCCGGCCAGCGGCCTGGCGGTCACCCTGGCCACCGGCGCCAACGCGCTGGATACCGCGGCCGGCGTGGATGCCGCGCTGCAGGACATGAAGAGCTTCTTCCCGGCCGGCCTGAAGGCCGAGATCCCGTACGACACCACCCCGTTCGTGCGCGTGTCGATCAAGGGCGTGGTGCAGACCCTGATCGAAGCGATCGTGCTGGTGTTCGTGGTGATGTACCTGTTCCTGCAGAACTTCCGCGCCACCCTGATCCCGACCATCGCCGTGCCGGTGGTGCTGCTGGGTACCTTCGGCGTGCTGGCGATGCTGGGCTTCTCGGTGAACATGCTGACCATGTTCGCGATGGTGCTGGCGATCGGCCTGCTGGTGGACGATGCCATCGTGGTGGTGGAGAACGTCGAGCGCATCATGTCCGAGGAAGGACTGTCGCCGCTTGAGGCCACCCGCAAGTCGATGGGCCAGATCACCGGCGCGCTGGTGGGTATCGGCCTGGTGCTGTCGGCGGTGTTCGTGCCGATGGCCTTCATGAGCGGCTCCACCGGCGTGATCTATCGCCAGTTCTCGGCCACGATCGTTTCGGCGATGGCGCTGTCGGTGCTGGTCGCGATCGTGCTGACCCCGGCGCTGTGCGCGACCATGCTCAAGCCGCTGAAGAAGGGTGAGCACCACGTCGCACACAAGGGCTGGTCCGGTCGCTTCTTCAACGGTTTCAACCGCGGCTTCGACCGCACCAGCGAAAGCTACCAGCGCGGCGTGCGCGGCATCATCCACCGTCCGTGGCGCTTCATGGGCATCGTGGCGGCACTGTTCGTGCTGATGGGCGTGCTGTTCGTGCGCCTGCCCAGCTCGTTCCTGCCCAACGAAGACCAGGGCGTGCTGATGGCGCTGGTGCAGGCGCCGGTCGGTGCCACCCAGGAACGTACGCTGGAATCGATCGCGGCACTGGAAAACCACTTCCTGCAGAACGAGAAGGATGCGGTGGACTCGGTGTTCTCGGTGCAGGGCTTCAGCTTCGCCGGCATGGGCCAGAACGCGGGCATGGCATTCGTCAAGCTGAAGGACTGGAGCGAGCGTGACGCCGACAATGGCGTGATGCCGATCACCGGTCGCGCGATGGCGGCACTGGGCCAGATCAAGGATGCCTTCATCTTCGCCTTCCCGCCGCCGGCCATTCCGGAACTGGGTACCGCGTCGGGCTACACCTTCTTCCTGAAGGACAACAGCGGCCAGGGGCACGAGGCACTGGTGGCCGCGCGCAACCAGCTGCTGGGCCTCGCCGCCGGCAGCAAGAAGCTGGCCAACGTGCGCCCGAACGGCCAGGAAGACACGCCGCAGTTCCGCATCGACATCGATGCAGCCAAGGCGACCTCGCTGGGGCTGTCGATCGACCAGATCAACGGTACCTTGGCCGCCGCATGGGGCAGCTCGTACATCGACGACTTCGTCGATCGTGGCCGCGTCAAGCGTGTGTTCGTGCAGGCCGACCAGCCGTTCCGCATGGTGCCGGAGGACTTCGATCTGTGGTCCGTGAAGAACGACAAGGGCGAGATGGTGCCGTTCAGCGCGTTCGCCACCAAGCACTGGGACTACGGTTCGCCGCGTCTTGAGCGCTACAACGGTGTGTCGGCGATGGAAATCCAGGGCGAACCGGCCCCGGGTGTCGCGTCCGGTGATGCCATGGCCGAGATCGAACAGCTGGCCAAGCAGCTGCCGGCGGGCTTCGGCATCGAGTGGACGGCGATGTCCTACCAGGAACGCCAGGCCGGCTCGCAGACGCCGCTGTTGTACACGCTGTCGCTGATGATCGTGTTCCTGTGCCTGGCCGCGATGTATGAAAGCTGGAGCGTGCCGACCGCGGTGCTGCTGGCGGCCCCGCTGGGTATCCTCGGCGCGGTGCTGGCCAACACCTTCAAGGGCCTGGAGCGCGACATCTACTTCCAGGTGGCGATGCTGACCACGGTGGGCCTGACCAGCAAGAACGCGATCCTGATCGTCGAGTTCGCCAAGGAAAACCTGGAGAAGGGGGCCAGCCTGATCGAGTCGATCATGCACGCCGTGCGCGACCGCTTGCGCCCGATCGTGATGACCTCGCTGGCCTTCGGCATGGGCGTGGTGCCGCTGGCAATCTCCACCGGTGCCGGCTCCGGTGCCAAGCAGGCGATCGGCACCGGCGTGCTTGGCGGCATGATCGTCGGCACCGTGCTCGGCGTGTTCTTCGTGCCGCTGTTCTTCGTGGTGGTGCAGCGCGTGTTCAAGCGCAAGTCCACGACGTGACCTGAAACGGTAGTGCCGGCCGCTGGCCGGCACCTACTGCCCGCGTGATGTGAATCCAACGAGGTTGCCGGCCAGCGGCCGGCACTACCTCCTGCCATCCGGCAGTACCGATGGAAGTCATTCCCATGAAAAGTGCATCCCTGTTCCTTTCCATTGCCGCCGCGCTCGCGCTGGCCGGCTGTTCCACCCTGGTGCCGAAGAACACCGCCGTTGCTCCGGCCATTCCGGCGCAGTGGCCGGCCGAGGCCGCGCAGGGCGAGGTGGCCGATGTCGCCGCCGTCGGCTGGCGCGACTTCTTCACCGATGCGCGCCTGCAGCAGGTGATCGACCAGTCGCTGCAGAACAACCGCGACCTGCGCGTGGCCGTACTCAACGTTGAACGCGCGCGCGGCCAGTACCGCGTACAGCGCGCCGACCGTGTGCCCGGCGTGGCCGTCACCGGCCAGATGGACCGCCGTGGTACCGACGCCGGTGTCACCGAGCAGTTCACCGCGGGTGTCGGCGTAGCCGAGTTCGAACTGGATCTGTTCGGCCGCGTGCGCAATCTCAGTGAAGCGGCGCTGCAGCAGTACTTCGCCGTGGCCGCCAACCGCCGCAACGCGCAGCTGAGCCTGGTGGCCGAGACCGCCACGGCGTGGCTGACCTACGGGGCTGATGCGCAGCGGCTGAAGATCGCCGATGCCACGCTGAAGACCTACGAGGATTCGCTGCGCCTGGCCGAGGCCCGCCACGAGCGTGGTGGCAGTTCGGCGCTGGAGCTGACCCAGACCCGTACCCTGGTCGAGACCGCGCGCACCGATGCCGCACGCCTGCGTGGGCAGTTGGCCCAGGACCGCAACGCTCTGGCGCTGTTGGCTGGTGGCCAGCTGGATCCGGCACTGCTGCCGGACAGCATCGAACCGCAGCTGCTGGCACTGGCACCGCCGCCGGCCGGCCTGCCCAGCGACGTGCTGCTGCAGCGCCCGGACATCATGGCCGCCGAACACCAGCTGCTGGCGGCCAACGCCAACATCGGTGCGGCACGCGCGGCGTTCTTCCCGAGCATCTCGCTGACCGGCAGCATCGGTAGTGGTTCGAGCGAACTGTCCAACCTGTTCGACAGCGGCACCCGCGTGTGGAGCTTCCTGCCGAAGATCACGCTGCCAATCTTCCAGGGTGGCAAGCTGCGCGCCAACCTGGCCATCGCCAACGCGGACCGTGACATCGCGCTGGCGCAGTACGAGAAGTCGATCCAGGTGGGCTTCCGCGAAACCGCCGATGCGCTGGCGTTGAATGTCAGCCTGGATGAGCAGGTGAGTTCACAGCAGAGGTTGGTGGAAGCGGCCGAACAGGCCAACCGCCTGTCGCAGGCACGCTACGACGCTGGCCTGGACAGCTTCGTGACCCTGCTTGATGCGCGCCGTACCGCCTACAACGCGCAGCAGACCCAGCTGCAGGCGCAGCTGGCCCAGCAGGCCAACCGCATCACCCTGTACAAGGTGCTGGGCGGCGGCTGGCACGAGCGCGGGTAAGCAGTGCTTCTGGTAGGTGCCAACCTTGGTTGGCACGGATGCGTCAGCGCAGGCGGCTGGCCCTGTGCCAACCAAGGTTGGCACCTACCTGGAGATCGAGGGTAATGCCGGCCGCGGGCCGGCATTGTCATTTCAGGGCCTGCTACACCGCTTCATCGTCGCGCCGCGCTGCATGGCAGGCGCGCACACGCGCCAGCGCGTCGCCAGCCTCGCGCGCCATCTGCTCGTACTCGCGCCGGATCTCTTCCAGCCGCTCCTCGTCCAGTTCTTCCAGATCCAACAGTTCGTTGTTGGCTTCGGCCGTCGCGCGGATCAGCTCGTCCAGCTTGATCTGCATCGCGGCGGTATCTGCGTTCTGTGTGTGCTGGATCAGGAACACCATCAGGAAGGTGATGATGGTAGTACCGGTGTTGATCACCAGCTGCCAGGTGTCGTTGAAACCGAATACCGGGCCACTGATGCCCCAGATCACCACGATCGCTACCGCGGCCAGGAAGGTCCACGGCGAGCCGGTGGCGGCCGCGGCCTTCTTGGCGATCGTATTGAACAGGTTGCGTGCTTTCATCGTCGTCGTCCCACTCAGGTGACGAGGATGATCGGCGGTGGCTCGTGCAGGGGCCGTGCAGCTCAGGCGCGCAGGCGCGGGGCGTCCTGCAGGCGCACCGGGCTGGTCTGGTAGACGTGCTGCCAGCAACGGTCGACGAATTCGCGGGCCTGGGCTTCGCTCAGGCGCGGCATGATCTGCAGGGCGTACTGGGTCTGGAACATCTCGTCGCGCTGCGCATTGCTGGCGCGCGGCTGGGTGATCAGCGAATCACAGGCGAACTTGATCCACGGCACGTAGGAGCCGAACGAGTTGTGCGGTAGTGCGCCGTCGGCATGCTGGCGGCGCCAGTGGTCAAGCTCGGCGTCAACGTTGATGACCGGGGGAATGGTGGGGACTTCAGCGTGCATGACAATCCAGTTCGGTTGAGTGGAAAGGGAGTGGGGGTTCATCCGAGTGTGGCCGATGCGGCAGTGGAAGCCGCGTCAGCGCGATGTGCAGCCGGCGTTGCGATTGCCTATCAGTTGCGCATGCTCGACCGCGCCGAGGTCTTCGGCCATGTCGGCCATTGCATTGCACAGGCGCTCATGGTCGAGCGGGTGGCCGCGCACCAGTTCCAGCTGCAGGCCCTGGTAGGCAGTCCAGAACAGTGCTCCACGCTGGTGCAGCGCGTACTGCTGCTGCAGGCGCTTGCGGATGGCGTCGAGGATCGAGTCGGGCGTGGGGCGTACGGCGTGCGCGCACATGGCTGGCTCCGCCGGGGAAGGAAGTCCCGGTAACCCCACCCTAGGCGCGGCAGCGGGGTGGGGTGTTACCGCAGCGTGTGCACGCAGCGCAGCTGACTGTGCACAGGTTCACGGCATTGGCCGCAAACGCTGCCGGCACTAGGGCGTGCCGGCACTGAAGCGTTCATTAAGCGGGTTCAACAGCACACTGCGTGGTGATCATTCACCGATGTCTTCGTTCCAGATCTCCGGGTGTTGCGCAATGAAGCCGCCCAGCAGGTCCACGCATTCCTGGCTGTCCAGGTCGATCACGTTGACGCCGTTCTCGCGCAGCCAGTCGATGCCGCCCTGGAAGGTGCGCGATTCGCCCACCACTACGGTGCCGATGTTGAACTGGCGCACCAGGCCCGAGCAGTACCAGCACGGCGCCAGGGTGGTGACCATGATGGTGTCCTGGTAGCGGCGCTGGCGGCCGGCCTTGCGGAACGCATCGGTCTCGCCGTGTACCGACGGGTCGCCTTCCTGCACCCGGCGGTTGTGGCCGCAGCCGAGCAGGCGGCCGTCGTTGTGGTACAGCGCCGCGCCGATCGGCACGCCGCCCTCGGCCAGGCCCTGGCGGGCTTCGGCGATGGCGGTCTGCAGCAGGGCCTGGTAGTCGGGCGTGGTGATCATGCGGGGCTCCGGTAAGTCGTGGCCCGCCATGATACGGGCAGGGGGTGCCGCTGGCCCCCGGCGGTGCGATAATCGGGGCCATGAGCGAATCCCCCTACAAAGCCGGTACCACCCATTTCGGGTTCCGCGACGTCGCCGCCAAGGACAAGCAGAAGCTGGTCGGCCAGGTGTTCACCTCGGTCGCGCGCAACTACGACCTGATGAACGACCTGATGAGCCTGGGCGTGCACCGGGCGTGGAAGCGCTACTACGTGGCGACCGCGCAGGTGAAGCCGGGCGACCGTGTGCTCGACCTGGCAGGCGGCACCGGCGATATCGCCGCGCTGCTGAAGGAGCGCGTCGGCGCCGAGGGCTCGGTGGTGCTGGGCGACATCAACGCCGGCATGCTGTCGGTCGGCCGCGACCGCCTGACCAACCGCGGCCTCGTGCTCGGCCTGGACTATGTGCAGTGCAACGCCGAAGCCCTGCCGTTCCCGGACAACAGCTTCGACCTGGTGACCATCGCCTTCGGCCTGCGCAACGTGACCGACAAGGACGCTGGCCTGCGCGAGATGTACCGCGTGCTGAAGGTGGGTGGCCAGGCCCGCGTGCTGGAATTCTCCGAAGTCACCGCCGACTGGTTCAAGCCGATCTACGACTTCCACTCGTTCAAGATCCTGCCCAAGCTGGGCAAGCTGTTCGCCAACGATTCGGACAGCTACCAGTACCTGGCCGAGAGCATCCGCAAGCATCCGCCGCAGGATGAGCTGAAGGCGATGATGGGGCAGGCCGGCTTCGAGCGCTGCCACTACAAGAACCTGACCGGCGGCATCGTCTCGATCCACTCCGGCTACAAGCTGTAGTTCCTGCTCTGGTAGGTACCAACCTTGGTTGGCACACGCCGGCCGCGAGCGATGAAAGATCCGTGCCAACCAAGGTTGGCACCTACCTGTAGAAGCCAACCTTGGTTGGCATGCGCCGGAGGCGCAGGATCGGCCCCGCCCGCCATTACCCCGCACCGCGCAACGCCTGCGGGGCCGGAGGGAGTTACCATTGGGGGTCTGATCCCCGTAACGGTCCCGATTCATGCGTAATCCGCTGATGCTCCTTCCGCTGGCCGTGGCCCTGGCCGCCGGCTGCTCCCAGGAGGCGGCTGCACCCGCCGCCGCCCCGACTGCCGCCAAGGCCCCCGCCGCCCCCGTGAACGCCGAGAACCGCAGCCACGACGAAAGCTCGTACGCCGAGCCGGACAAGGTCGTCATCAAGGACATCGCGCTGGATCTGAAGCTGGACTTCGACCAGAAGCAGATCGGCGGCACCGCCACCTACACCCTGGAATGGAAGCAGAAGGATGCCAAGCAGCTGGTGCTCGACACCCGCGAGCTGACCGTGTCCAAGGTCGAGGCCGTCGCTGCCGATGGCGCGCGCAGCCCGTTGAAGTTCGAGCTGGCCGCCGCTGACAAGGTGTTCGGCAGCAAGCTGACCATCGAAGCCCCGGAACAGCCGGCCAAGGTGGAAGTGACCTACCACACCGCGCCGACCGCCTCGGGCCTGCAGTGGCTGGCACCGTCGATGACCGAGGGTAAGAAGCTGCCCTTCATGTTCAGCCAGTCGCAGGCCATCCACGCCCGTTCCTGGGTGCCGCTGCAGGACACCCCGAGCGTGCGCTTCACCTACAGCGCGCACGTGGTCTCGCGCCCGGACGTGATGGTGCTGATGAGCGCCGACAACGATCCGAAGGCCGCGCGTGACGGTGACTACACCTTCAAGATGCCGCAGCCGATTCCGTCGTACCTGCTGGCCATCGCCGCCGGCGACCTGGTGTTCGAGCCGATCTCCGGCCGCTCCGGCGTCTGGGCCGAGCCGACCATGGTCAACAAGGCCGCCAAGGAGTTCGAAGACACCGAGAAGATGATCGGTGCCGCCGAGAAGCTGTACGGCGAATACCGCTGGGGCCGCTACGACATGCTGGTGCTGCCGCCGTCATTCCCGTTCGGCGGCATGGAGAACCCGCGCCTGACCTTCGCCACCCCGACCGTGATCGTCGGTGACAAGTCGCTGGTCTCGCTGGTCGCCCACGAACTGGCGCACAGCTGGTCGGGCAACCTGGTGACCAACGCCAGCTGGAAGGACATCTGGCTCAATGAAGGCTTCACCACCTACGTCCAGGGCCGCATCACCGAAGCTCTGTACGGCAAGGAGATGGCCGAGATGGAGAAGCAGATCGACCAGACCGACCTGCTGGCCGAAGTGAAGGACATGAGCCCGGCCGACCAGGCGCTGGCGCTGCCGCCGCTGAACGAGCGTGACCCCGACGAAGCCCTCAGCCAGGTCGCCTACGTCAAGGGTTCGTGGTTCCTGGAATTCCTGGAGCAGCGCTTCGGCCGCGAAACCTTCGATCCGTTCCTGCGTGGCTGGTTCGATGACCACGCCTTCCAGAGCGCGAACACCGACCAGTTCGTCGAGTACCTGAAGAAGAACCTGCTGCCGAAGAATCCGTCGGCAGTGACCGAGGCCGAACTGAAGGCATGGCTGGACGAGCCGGGCATCCCGGCGTTCGCGGCCAAGGCGCAGTCGCGCAACTTCAGCAGCGTCGATACCGCGCGCATCGCGTTTGCCAGCGCCGGCACCGTGCCGAGCAGCCAGGTCATCGCCGACTGGAGCACGCAGGAATGGGTGCGCTTCATCGACGGCCTGGGCGCGACCCAGCCGCTGGACAAGCTGGCCACGCTGGACAAGGCGTTCCACTTCACCGGCACCCCGAATGGCGAGATCGCCATGCGCTGGTACCCGCTGGCAATCCGCAGCGGTTACGAGCAGGCCAACGAAGGGGCCGCTGCGTTCATCGAGCGCGTCGGCCGTCGCAAGCTGATCATGCCGATCTACGCTGAACTGGTGAAGACGCCGAAGGGGCTGGAGCTGGCCAAGCAGGCCTTCGAAAAGGCCAAGCCGGGATACCACCCGATCACCACCGGCTCGGTGCAGGACATGCTGTCCAAGGCTGAAGCCAAGTAAGAAAAAGCGCCGGGCACCCCCCGGCGCTTTTTTGTAGAGTCGAGCCATGCTCGACTGCTGTTGAAGCGCCAGTCGAGCATGGCTCGACTCTACAGAAATGCGAAAACACGAAGGACCTCCGCCATGAAACGACTGATCCTGCTCACCGCCTGCACCCTGGCCCTGGCTGCCTGCAGCAACCCCGAGGAAGAGCGCAAGGCGCAGGAAGCCGCCGCAGCCGCCGTGCAGGCACAGAAGGAAGCCAAGGCCGAAGACGTGGCCAAGCAGTACGACATGGCCGTGGCAGCACAGGACTGGGAGCGTGCGCGCCTGCATGGCGCCTCGCTGCTGGACCAGTACAAGGACACCGCCGCCGCCGAGCGCATCGCCGCCGGCTTCGACGAGGTCAAGGCCAAGGGCGATGCTGCGCGCGACCTGCGCCGCATGCAGGCGCTGTGGCAGTACAACCAGATCCCGGTGGGCAACAAGGGCAACCAGGTCTCGGCGCAGATCTACAGCAAGGAACGGGTGGACGTGGATGGCAGCGGTGCCAAGCCGGTGCAGCTGGTGTTCCGCGATCATCCGGAGTGGAAGCGGCATGCCTACCTGGTGCTGCAGGCCGGCGATTTCCGTTGCCCGCAGTGCACGGTGAAAGTAACCGTGGACGACGGCAAGCCGATTTCCATGGCGGCCTGGCGCCCGAAGACCGATGAAGCCATCGCGCTGTTCATCACCGACCAGAAGGCACTGTGGAAGCTGGCGCGCAAGGGCAAGTCGATCAGCATCGAGTTCCCGGTCAAGGCCGGCGGCACGCGTACTGCCGTGTTCGAAACCGGTGGTGTCGACGCCAGCCGCATGCCGCAGTGGTGGCAGTGATGGTTGCGGCGGGCAGCGCAGTGCACGCGTTGTCCGCGATCCGGCACTGGGTGTTCGACATGGACGGCACACTGACGGTGGCCGTGCATGACTTCGCCGCGATCCGCCGCGCGCTGCAGATCGCCGCGGAGGAAGATATCCTCGACCATATCGCAGCGCTGCCGGATGCGCCGGCGCAGGCCAAGCGCGAGTGGCTGCTGGATCACGAACGTGCGCTGGCCGAGGAGGCACTGCCGGCGCCGGGTGCGGTGAAGCTGCTGCGCGCGCTGTCGGCGGCGGGCTGCCGGCTGGGCATCCTGACCCGCAACGATCATGCGCTGGCGAAGCTGACCCTGGACGCGATCGGGGTCGGGGCGTTGTTCGACGATGCCGACATCATCGGCCGCGATGAAGCGGTGCCCAAGCCGTCGCCGGATGGCCTGCAGCAGCACCTGCAGCGTTGGGGCATCGCGGCGGCAGAGGCGGTGATGGTGGGAGACCACGCCTACGACCTGGAGTGCGGCCGCGCCGCGGGCACCCATACCGTGCTTGTCAACCTGCCGGAGAACCCGTGGCCGGGCAGTGCCGACTGGCATTTCGCTGATTGCCGTGCACTGTTGGCCGCCTGGCAGCAGAAGGGGTAGTGCCGGCCGCTGGCCGGCAGTGTCGACCAAGGTCGACACCTACCAGGGCACAGGGTGTCGACCAAGGTCGACACCCACCGAGCGGGTGCGCGGGCAGTTCGTTTACGCGCCCAGCGCGTAACCGAACTGCTGCTTGAACTGCTCGTTGAACTCGTCAAAGGTGAAGCGCTGGTTCTGCGTGCCCGGGTGCTCGACCTTCAGCGCGCCCATCAGGTTGCCCATGCGGCCGATGGTCAGCCAGTCGTAGCCCTTCTGGATGCCGTAGATCAGGCCGGCGCGGAATGCGTCGCCACAGCCGGTCGGGTCGACCACGCGGCGCTCGTGCGCCGGGGGGATGTCGTAGCTCTTTTCCGGGGTGTGGATGACCGCGCCCTTCGGGCCACGGGTGGTGATGTAGGCCTTGACCCGGCTGACGATCTCCTTCTCGTCCCAGCCGGTGCGCTCCTGCAGCAGGTTCGACTCGTAGTCGTTGACCACCACGTAGTCGGCCTGGTCGATGAAGGCGCGCAGCTCCGGGCCGTTGAACAGCGGCATGGCCTGGCCCGGGTCGAAGATGAACGGAATACCGTCTTCGTGGAATTCCTGCGCGTTCTGGATCATGCCTTCGCGGCCGTCCGGGCCGACCAGCCCCAGAGTCACGCCCGGTACGCCACGCACGTGGTTCTCGTAGGAGCGCATCATCGCGCCCGGGTGGAAGGCGGTGATCTGGTTGTTGTCGTGGTCGGTGGTGATGAACGCCTGCGGGGTGAACAGCTCATCAATCACGCGCACGCGCGACAGGTCGATGCCCAGGCCGTCGAAGTATTCGCGGTACGGGCCGAAGTCCGAACCCACGGTGCCCATCGGGATCGGCTGGCCGCCCAGCAGGTGCAGGTTGTAGGCGATGTTGCCGGCGCAGCCGCCGAACTCGCGGCGCATGCGCGGGACCAGGAAGGACACGTTCAGGATGTGCACCTTGTCCGGCAGGATGTGATTCTTGAACTGGTCCGGGAACACCATGATGGTGTCGAAGGCAAGAGAACCACAGATCAGAGCGGACATCGATGTAAGCCTATGCGGTGAATTTTGGGGTGGGCCGGCCCGGTTCGGCGGGCAAGCAAACGGCGCCCTTGGGCGCCCGACGGCGCAAAGGTTACCCGCTGGTGTCGCTCAGGGCCAGAACCGGGTGAGACCCGATCAGGCCGAAAGCCTGTGAAGACGCGGGTTCAGCTAGTTTTTTCCTTGCTCGGCGGCAGGCGGGTTGCTAGGCTTGTCGGCCTCGATTTCTGCCCATTTTTTCGCCATCCCGCGGCGGGCACGACACCCCTCAGGACTCCTTCCTCAGATGTTCAAGAAACTCCGTGGCATGTTCTCCAATGACCTGTCCATCGACCTGGGCACGGCCAACACCCTCATCTACGTGCGCGGGCAGGGGATCGTGCTGAACGAGCCATCGGTCGTGGCCGTGCGTCAGGACCGTGCCATTGGTGGCACCCGCTCGGTGGCAGCCGTAGGCGCCGAAGCCAAGCAGATGCTTGGCCGTACCCCGGGCCACATCACCACCATCCGCCCGATGAAGGACGGCGTCATCGCCGACTTCACCTACACCGAGGCGATGCTCAAGCACTTCATCAAGAAGGTGCACAAGTCGCGCGTGCTGCGCCCGAGCCCGCGCGTGCTGGTCTGCGTGCCGGCCGGCTCGACCCAGGTCGAGCGCCGCGCGATCAAGGAATCGGCCGAGGAAGCCGGTGCCCGTGACGTGTTCCTGATCGAAGAACCGATGGCCGCCGCGATCGGCGCCGGCATGCCGGTTACCGAAGCCCGTGGCTCGATGGTCATCGATATCGGCGGCGGCACCACCGAAGTGGCGGTGATCTCGCTCAACGGCATCGTCTATTCGGCCTCGGTCCGCATCGGCGGCGACCGCTTCGACGAGTCGATCACCAACTACGTGCGCCGCAACCACGGCATGCTGATCGGTGAAGCCACCGCCGAGCGCATCAAGGTCGAGCTGGGCTGTGCCTACCCCCAGGCGGAAGTGATCGAAATGGAAATCTCCGGCCGCAACCTCGCCGAGGGCGTGCCGAAGATGATCAAGATCAGCTCCAACGAGGTGCTTGAAGCCCTGCACGAGCCGCTGTCGGGCATCGTCAGCGCGGTCAAGCTGGCGCTGGAACAGACCCCGCCGGAACTGTGCGCCGACGTCGCCGAGCGCGGCATCGTGCTGACCGGTGGTGGCGCCCTGCTGCGTGACCTGGATCGCCTGATTTCCGAGGAAACCGGCCTGCACGTGCAGGTGGCGGACGATCCGCTGACCTGCGTGGCCCGCGGCGGTGGCCGTGCGCTGGAGCTGGTCGACATGCACGGCAACGAGTTCTTTGCGCCGGAATAAGCCGTCCCGGCTGCCTGCGCCCGCAGCGCCCCTCCGGGGTGCGGCCCACCATGAGGGTAGGCCGGCACCGGCGGGGCGTCCGCGTGTTTCCCTTCCGCCTTCTGCCAGTTGAATCGTTGCCGTGCCGCCCTACGCCGGACCTCCCGTTGCTTCCCGATCCGGTGATGCCGCCAGCCCGCTGCGTCTGCTGGCTTATCTCGCACTGGCCATCACCCTGATCGTGCTTGACGACCAGGCCGGCTGGCTTGCGCAGCTGCGCGGGCAGGCCAACAGCCTGGTGCAGCCGGTATGGGCACTGGCGGGACTGCCGGGCAAGCTCGGCAACCAGGTCAAGGACTCGGCGGCCAGCCACGGCCAGCTGGTCAACGAGAACCGTGAACTGCGCAACCAGCTGCTGCTGGCCAACGCCCGCCTGACCCGCCTGCAGACCGCCGCGCTGGACAACGCCCAGCTGCGCGAACTGCTGAACGTGGCCGAGCGCAGTGGCCTGGACGTGCAGCTGGCGCCGATCCTGGACATCGACCTGGATCCGGTGAAGCAGCGTCTGGTGCTCGACGCCGGCAGCCGCGAAGGCGTGCACGTCGGCCAGGCGGTGATCGATGCCGGCGGTCTGATGGGCCAGGTGATCAGCGTCACTGGCGGTACCTCCACCGTGCTGCTGCTGACCGACCCCGACCATGCCGTGCCGGTGACGGTGGCCCGCAACGGCGTTCGCCTGATCGTCTACGGCCGCGGCGACAAGCTGGAACTGCGCGACATCCCGCTCAGCGCCGGCGTGGAAGTGGGGGATGAGATCGTCACCTCCGGCCTCGGTGGCCGCTTCCCGGCCGGCTTCCCGGTCGGCACCATCACCGGCCTGCGTCCGGACGATACCCATGCCTTCCTGGTCGGCGAACTGAAGCCGGCGGCGCAGCTGGATCGCGGCCGCGACGTGCTGCTGCTGCGCCCGGGTGCAGCAATTCGCTTGCCTGCGGTCAGCGAACTGCCGCCGACTGCACCTTCGGTGCAACCGGCCCCCGCATCCTCCCTTACCCCCGCGCCTTCGGCGCGCCCCCCTCAACAAGAGGGGGGCTCTCCACCCGATGCTGGGTCGGCGACGGTAGTGCCGGCCGCTGGCCGGCAACCGACTCCGTCTTCGACGAAGCCGGTTGCCCCCGCATCCTCCCTTGACCCCGCGCCTTCGGCGCGCCCCCTTGAGCCGACTGCACCTTCGGCGCAACCGGCCCGCGCATCCTCCCTTACCCCCGCGCCTTCAGCGCGCCCCCCTCAACAAGAGGGGGGCTCTCCACCCGATGCTGGGTCGGCGACGGTAGTGCCGGCCGCTGGCCGGCAACCGACCACGCCGGAGGCCCAGCGATGAGCCGCCTGCGCGACAACCCGTGGGTGCTGCCGGCCAGCCTGGTGGTGGCGCTGCTGCTGGGCCTGCTGCCGTTGCCGGCGCTGCTGCAGCCGCTGCGCCCGTATTGGCTGGCGCTGGTGCTGGCCTATTGGGTGATTGAAGCGCCTGAGCGTGTCGGCCTGGGCGTCGCTTTCGCCAGTGGCGTGATCGCCGATCTGCTGTACGGCGGTGTACTCGGCGAACAGTCGCTGCGGCTGGTGATGCTGGCCTTCATCCTGCAGCGTTTCCGCGCCCGCATCCGCTTCTTCCCGATGTCCCAGCAGATGCTGGCCATCGGCGGCCTGCTGTTCAACGACCGCATCGTCAGCGCGCTGGTCCACATCGTGGTGGATGAGCCGACCCTGCCGTGGTCGTACTGGTGGGCACCGCTGCTGGGCATGGGCCTGTGGCCGCTGGTATTCGTGCTGCTGGACGCGGTGCGCTTCGGCAAGCGCGGGCGCTGAGCCATGATCCCGCGCCGCCAGGTCAAGAACCCCCACGCCGAAGCCGAACAGTTCCGCCGCCGCGCGGCGCTGGGCTTCCTGGGTGTGCTGGTCTGCCTGCTGGGCCTGGGCGGCTGGTACTTCAAGCTGCAGGTGCTGGACCACGACGTCTACGCCACGCGCTCGGAAGCCAACCGCATCAAGCCGCGGCCGGTGGTGCCCGGGCGCGGCATGATCTACGACCGCAACGGCCGCCTGCTGGCCGAGAACGTGCCGGCCTTCCGCCTGGACGTGACCCCGGACAAGGTCAAGGACATGGACGCCACCCTGGAAGGGCTGGCGAAGATCATCAGCATCAGCCCGGAAGAACTGGAAGCGTTCAACAAGTCGCGCAAGGCGCGCCGCAAGTTCCTGCCGGTCACGCTGAAGCTGCGCATGAGCGACGAGGAGATGGCACGCTTCGCCGTCGACCGCTGGCGCTTCCCCGGCGTCGAGCTGGAACCCTATCTGACCCGTCGCTATCCCTATGGCGACCTGTTCGCGCACATCATCGGTTACGTCGGCCGCGTCGATGACAAGGACCTGGAAATCCTCGGCGAGGGCAATGCCGCGCTGACCCACATCGGCAAATCCGGTCTGGAGCGCTATTACGAGCAGCAGCTGCGCGGCAAGGTCGGCTACGAGCAGGTCGAGACCAACGTGCAGGGGCGTGCGATCCGCACCATCGGCCGCGTCGCCGCGCAGTCCGGCGCCGACCTGCGGCTGTCGATCGACGCCGACCTGCAGCGCGCCATGGTGGCCGCCTTCGGCGACCAGGAAGGCTCGGCGGTGGCGATGGACCCGCGCACCGGCGAAGTGCTGGCGATGGTCAGCCTGCCGTCCTACGACCCCAACCTGTTCGTCAACGGTATTTCCCATGCCGACTTCAAGGCGCTGAACGACAACCCGTCGCGGCCGCAGTTCAACCGCCTGGTGCTGGGTGGCGTCGCGCCCGGTTCCACGCTGAAGCCGCTGATCGGCCTGGCGGGCCTCGATTCGGGCGTGCGCCGCCCGGAAGACAAGGTGCTGTCCACCGGCATGTTCTACCTGCCCGGCACCTCGCGTGGCTGGGGTGACTCGCACCGCGGCGGCCACGGCTGGACCGACCTGCGCAAGTCGATCGCGCAATCGGTCAACACGTACTACTACAAGCTGGCGCTGGATCTGGGCATCGAGCGCTTCGACCATTACATGGAGTACTACGGCTTCGGCCAGCCGACCGGCATCGACCTGACCGGCGAGATCGGGGGCATCCTGCCGTCGCCGGCCTACAAGCGGAAGAGCCGCAAGGAAGCCTGGTATCCGGGCGATACAGTCAACATCAGCATCGGCCAGGGTGACTGGAAGGTCACTCCGCTGCAGCTGGCGCGGGGCGTCAGTGGGCTGGCCAACGGGCAGCTGCGCACGCCCCATCTGGTGATCCAGCAGCGTGCGGGGTTCGACCACGACTGGATGGCGACCGACCCGGGCGAGAGCAAACCGGTCAGTCCGAACCCGAACAACCTGCAGGCGGTGCGCGAAGGCATGATGGCCACCATGCTGCCTGGCGGCAGCGCTGCGCGGATGGCGGCCGGCGCGCCTTACACGATGGCCGGCAAGACCGGTACCGCGCAGGTCATCAGCCGCAAGGGTACCGCCGCGGTGAATCCGAAGAGCCTGCCGATGCACCTGCGCCACCGCGCGTTGTTCGTCGGCTTTGCGCCGGTCGAACAGCCGGTGATCGCGCTGGCGATCGCAGTGGAGGGCGGTGGTTACGGCGGCGCGGCGGCAGCGCCGATCGCACGCAAGGTGTTCGACGCCTACCTGCTGGGCAAGATGCCCGAAGGCATGCAGCCGCTGGACAGCGAGCGCGGCACCACCGCCATCGGTGCAACCGCATTCGACAACGAAGATGTGGGCGCGCGCCAGGCCGGTGACCTTGCTGCGGCACAACTGGGGGAACACCCCGTGCTGATTGGCGTGCCTGCGCCGGAACCGGCACCCGCACCCGCACCCGCACCGCAGCCGGGGCCGCCGGCCGCCGCCGCGCTGCCGGCCACGCCACGCCCGACCACCGCGGAGCCCGCACGATGAGAGTGTTCCTGCGTTGGGCCGGCGACATGCTGCGCCGCTTCTTCAGCACGCTGGACTGGGTACTGTGCCTGGCCCTGGGCGCGCTGATGGTGATCGGCCTGGCCACCTTGAAGAGTGCCGGTGGCGACGGCCTGGTGATGGCCCAGGGCGCGCGCTTTGCAGTGGGCATGGCCGCGCTGTGGGGCATCTCACGGGTACCGATCCTGCGCATCCGCTCGGCCACACCGATGATCTACGCGATCTCGATGATCCCGTTGCTGGCGGTGTTCGTGCTGGGCACCGGCAAATACGGCCGGCAGTGGCTGGACCTGAAATTCTTCTACCTGCAGCCGGCCGAGCTGCTGAAGGTCAGCCTGCCGATGATGGTGGCCTGGTACCTGCACAAGATGCCGTTGCCACCGCGCTTCAATACCGTGCTCGTGTCCCTGGTCATCATCGGCGTACCGACCGGCCTGGTGATGCTGCAGCCGGACTTCGGTACTGGTGTGCTGATCGCCGCCAGCGGCGTGTTCGTGTTGCTGTTGGCCGGCCTGCCGTGGTGGTGGGTCGGGCTGGGCGTAGGTGGCGTGGCTGCGGTCGCGCCGGTGGCCTGGTTCTGGCTGCTGCGGCCGTACCAGAAGGACCGCATCATGATGTTCCTGGACCCGGAGATGGATGCACTGGGAGCCGGCTGGAACATCATCCAGTCGAAGATCGCGATCGGTTCCGGCGGCTTCGATGGCAAGGGCTGGGGCGAGGGCTCGCAGTCACATCTGAACTTCATTCCCGAGCAGACCACCGACTTCGCGTTCTCGGTGCTGAGCGAGGAGTTCGGCTGGATCGGCGTGGCCACCGTGCTGGCGCTGTACCTGGTGGTGATCGGGCGCTGCCTGTGGATCGCCAGCCAGTCGCGCGATTCCTATTCGCGCCTGCTGGCCGGCGCCACCGGCCTGGCGTTCTTCGTCTACGTGCTGGTGAACGGCGGGATGATCTCCGGCCTGCTGCCGGTGGTGGGCGTGCCGATGCCGCTGATCAGCTATGGCGGTACCTCGGCGGTCTCGCTGCTGGCCGGCTTCGGGTTGGTGATGGCCGTGCGTAGCCACAATCCAGTGCACGGCGGCTACGGGTAACACCGGCCCCGCGCTTCGTCGCGCTTCCATATGCTCGCTTGCTTCTCGCTGTTCTGTAGAGTCGAGCCATGCTCGACTGCTTCTGCTGCATGAAAGGCAGTCGAGCATGGTTCGACTCTACAGACGCAGAAGCACCCTGACAGCTTCACGCAAGCGCGCGTTGTTACCGTGGCCAGCGTGGACTGGAAACGAATGCTTGGCGGCTGCCGTGAGGCGGTGCGCACGATCGACCTGCCGTTGCTGGTCGCGTTGTTGATCCTGATGGGCGCGGGGCTGGCGGTGCTGCACAGCGTTTCCGGTCCGGTCACCGGGCAGGCGGCGCGCTTCGCCGGTGGCCTGCTGGCGATGTGGCTGCTGTCGCGTGTTTCGCTGCTGCGCCTGCGCGCGTGGACACCGGCGCTGTACGCGCTGTCGATGCTGCCGCTGATGGCGGTGTATGTGATCGGCACCGGCAAGTACGGGCAGCGCTGGCTCAACCTCGGCGTCTTCTACCTGCAGCCCTCCGAGCTGCTCAAGCTCAGCCTGCCGTTGATGATGGCCTGGTACCTGCACCGGCAACCGCTGCCACCGTCACCACGCACGGTACTGACGGCCGCAGTGCTGATCGGCGTTCCCGCCGTGCTGATCCTGATGCAGCCCAACCTCGGCACCGCCACGCTGGTCACCGCCAGCGGCGTGTTCGCGTTGTTGCTGGCGGGCCTGCACTGGGGCTGGGTGGCCACCGGCGCGGTGGGGCTGGCGGTGGCCGCGCCACTGGCCTGGCTCGGCGTGTTGCGGCAGTACCAGAAGGATCGCGTACTGACCTTCCTAGACCCGGCAGCAGACCCGCTCGGCACCGGCTGGAACATCCTGCAGTCGCGCATCGCGATCGGTTCCGGTGGCTGGCAGGGACGTGGCTGGGGGCAGGGCACCCAGGCCACACTGGATTTCCTGCCCGAGTACACCACCGACTTCGCGTTTTCGGTGCTGGCCGAGGAGTTCGGCTGGATCGGTGTGGCGACGCTGTTCGCGCTGTACCTGTTCGTGGTCGGGCGTTGCCTGTGGATCGCAGTGCACGCGCGCGACACGCATGCGCGGTTGCTGGCCGGCAGCCTGGGGCTGGCGTTCTTCGTCTACGTATTGGTGAACGGTGGAATGATTTCCGGCCTGCTGCCGGTGGTGGGCATTCCGATGCCGTTGATCAGTTATGGCGGGACATCAGCGGTCTCGCTGCTGGCCGGCATCGGACTGGTGATGGCGGTACGTGGGCACCGGCCCGTGCACGGGGGATAGGGTTTCCAGCCAACGGCGCAGCCCCTCGTGGGTGGTCGCGCAAAGCAGTTCATGGGTGGGGCCGGGTAGATGGGCTGCGCAGGGGACGCTGCAAGTACGTCCATGTAAGCTCGGTCGCCGCATCCATGCGGCTCACGCCCCTGCGCAGCCCATCTACCCGGCCACGGACAGGTTCCGTGCGCGTCCACCCACGGAGAAGAAAAAGAAGATCAAAAGCAAAAGCGGCCTGGCGGGTCGCTTCCTTGCTTTGTGTAGAGCCGAAGGCAGCGGCAGGAGCCGCTGCCAACGTCGCCCACGGCGACGGCCCGAAGGGTGCCGGTCAGGACGACCGGCATAGCCATGCTCGGCTCTCGAGCAAGCGCAGCGCGCGACCCGCTTGTGATCTTCTCTTTCTTCTCCGTGGGTGGCAGACCACCGAAATCTGTCAGAGGGCGGTCGGGTTGGGTATGCGGGGGTGCCAGCCGCATGGATGCGGCTGCCAAGCCTCCAGGGACGGATTCACGGCGTCCCCCGCGTACCCAACCTGACCGGCCCAGCGGCGGCTTCTGCTTTCCGCAACACACCCCACCCACGAGGGGCTGCGCCGTTGGCTGGAAACTTCCTGACTCTGCGCAACGCCCGTTGTGGAAGCGTTCTCACAACGATGCACGGCAGCACGCCCACTGACCAAAGTCCGGAAAAAGCGTTAGCTGGTTCACACTTTTACAGCGCGTTGATCCTGATCAATGGACTTGTCGTAATCGGCCTGCACAATGGCGGCCCGTTCGGCACGGCGCGCCGTCAATCGTTGCAGCGCGAGGGGGCGTCGGGCGGGAAGCAGTACTGATCCAACGGGTACAGGGAGCGCGGAGCACTGCCACTGGGGAGCGGCAGCCGCGCGGGTACCGACCGGATCCGGTCGCCGGTTGCGTCTGCGGGGATGGGGACGCAACCGGCAACCTCTATCTGAATGGGGAAGTGTGATCACGACGTCTTCACATTTCCCGCTGCTCGCAGGCAAATCGTTGTGATTCATGGTGTTAGGGGTTTTAATTCATCCATGACCTGCTAACCTGCGACGATGATTCGACGCACTCTGGCCTGCATGCTCACCCTCGGCCTGGTCGCCTGCGCGACCCAGCCGAAGTCCCCACCGTCTTCGCCCCAGGCCAGCAGTACGCCGCGCCAGCCCGCCGCCAAGGCCCATGGCCCGGCCGAGGCCGCGCCCGAAGCCGCTGCCGCCACCGCGCCGCCGGTCGATCTCACCCCGGTGCCGTTCGAGGTCGCACGGGCCCGCTTCATTGCCGATACCGCCAAGCGCTATGGCCTGAAGCCGGAGCAGATCAGCAGCGTGCTCGACCAGGCGCAGGTGCGCCAGCCGATCATCGCCGCGATGTCGCGCCCGGCCGAACGGGTCAAGCCGTGGAACGAGTACCGGCCGATGTTCATCAGCAAGGCGCGCATCGATGGCGGCCGCGCGTTCCTGGCCCAGCATCGCGCCGAACTGGATCGCGTCCAGCAGCGCACCGGTGTGCCGGCCGAAGTGATCGTGGCGATCATCGGCGTGGAAACCAGCTACGGGAAGAATGCCGGCAGCCACCGCGTGCTGGATGCGCTGTACACGCTGGCCTTCTATTACCCGCGCAGCGGCGACCCGGCCAAGCTGGAACGCGAAGTGCGCCGCGAGCTGTTCTTCCGCGATGAGCTGGCCAAGCTGTTCGAGCTGGGCCGCGAAGAGAACCTGGACATCACCACGCTCAAGGGCAGCTATGCCGGCGCGATGGGCATGGGCCAGTTCATGCCGTCCAGCTACCTCGATTACGCGGTGGACGGTAATGGCGACGGCCGTCGCGACCTGTTCACCAGCTACGACGACGTGTTCTCGTCCATCGCCAACTACTTCGTGAAGAAGGGTGGCTGGGTGCGTGGCGGGCAGGTGGCCGTGCCGGCCACGTTGGCGCCGGGCCGCGAGGAATTCAATCCGACCGAATGGATGCCGACCTGGTCGCTGGCCGACCTGACCAAGCGTGGCTACCAGCCCAGCGCAGCGGTGCAGCCGGGCGCCACCGCCACGCCGATCACGCTTGAAGGCAGCACCGGCAAGCAGTACTGGCTGGGCTTCCAGAACTACTACGCGATCACCCGCTACAACCTCTCGAAGATGTACGCGATGGCCGTGTTCCAGTTGTCCCAGGCCATCGCCGGACAGGAGCTGCCCCCGGCATGAACATCAGATGGCTGGTCCCAGGCTTGATCGTCCTCGCGCTGGCTGCCTGCAGCAGCGCGCCGAAGAAGCCGGCCACGGCCGGCCATGGTGGCAAGTCCGGCGGCACCCTGGTGCAGGGGCGCGGCCCGCGCCCGGCACACTGCCCGGAAGGATCGCCCTACGCGGCGGCCAAGGAAGACCTGAGCACCCGCGGCAACTACACCGCCGGTGGCCTGTACAAGCCGGGCGTGCGTGACAGCACGCCGGACTACATTCCCAACGTGGCCTGCATCCCCGAGCCGGAAGTGACCGCGGAAGAACGCTCGGCGATCGGCAACAAGACGCCGTACGTGGTGCTGGGCAAGTCGTACAAAGTGCTCGACGACACCCGCAACTATGTCGAGCGTGGCACTGCGTCGTACTACGGTGCCAAGTTCCATGGCCGCCTGACCTCCAATCGCGAGGTCTACGACATGTACCAGTTCACCGCTGCGCACAAGACGCTGCCGCTGCCCAGCTTCGCCCGCGTGACCAACCTCGACAACGGTGAGTCGGTGATCGTGCGCGTCAACGATCGCGGTCCGTTCCATGATGGCCGCGTGGTTGATCTCAGCTATGCCGCCGCTGTGCGCCTGGGCATCACCCAGCGCGGCACCGGCAACGTGGAAGTGCGCGCGCTGCAGCCGGGTGAGGGCAACCTGCTGGCGCAGAAGCCGTCGCGCCGCGAGCGTCGTGCTGCGGAAGCTGCCGCCGCCAGCGCTGTAGCCAGTGCGCGCCCGGCACCGCCCGCGCGTGCCGCCGTCGACAGCGACATCGATCGCCTGGTCAAGGGGCTGCCGGCCGATGGCATGCCGGCGCGTGGCCAGCCGGCCACCACCCAGGGCGTGGCCAGCACCGTGCCGGATGTGGCGGTCAGCAGCCTGCCGCCGAGTGCTCCGCCGGTGCGCAGCACCGCATACGCGCCAGCTCCGGCGGTCGTTGCCAGTACCACGCCGCGCGCCGCTGCGCAGGCACCGGTCCGCACCGCCGCCGCTACCCCCAGCCTGTCGCAGCAGGTGGTGGGCGCAGTCATGGTGCAGGTTGCCAGCTTCTCCAACCGTGACAACGCCAACCGCGCGATGGGCCAGCTCAACGCCGCCGGCATCGTCGGTGCGACCATCAGCGATATCGCCGCCGGTGGCCGCACCCTGTTCCGCCTGCGCGTCCCCGCCAGCGACCATGCCAGTGCCGCGGAACTTGTCGGCCGCATCGCCGGTCTGGGGCTGGGTTCGCCGCAGATCGTCAAGGATTGATCCACCCGGGCCGGTGCTGCCGGCCCACGCTGCCCCGGCCTTACAATGGCCGCTACGTTCCACCCTCCATTCCCGGCCGTCCCCTGGAGCCTGCTGTCCAATGAATTTCCGTTCCGCCGCCACCGCCCTGGCCGCCACCCTGGTGGTGGGCCTGGCTTCCGCCCAGACGCCGCTGCCGACTCCGGCCACGCCGGCGCCTGCCGCCGCCGCTGCCGCCCCGGCCACCGTCGCCACTCCGCCGGCGCCGGCGCCGAGTGTGTCCAAGGCCTGGGTGCTGATGGATTACGCCACCGGCCAGGTGCTGGCTGGTGAAAACATCAACGAACAGCTGGCTCCGGCCAGCATCACCAAGGTGATGACGTCCTACGTGATCGCCGCCGAGGTCAAGAACGGCAAGGTCCGTGCGGATGACCAGGTGATGATGAGCGAACGCGCCTGGCGCGAAGGTGGCGCGGGTACCGATGGCAGCTACAGCGGCTTCCCGGTCAACCAGACCGCGCGCCTGGAAGACATGGAAAAGGGCATGGCGATCCAGTCCGGCAACGACGCCGCGATCGCCCTGGCCGAGCACGTGGCAGGCAGCGAAGAAGCTTTTGCGTCGCTGATGAACAGCTATGCCGCCAAGATCGGCATGAAGAATTCGCACTTCGTCAACGCCCATGGCCTGACTGCGCAGGGCCACCACAGCACCGCCTACGACCTGGCGCTGCTGGGCCGTGCGATGGTGCGCGATTACCCGGAAACCTACGCGTACAACAAGATCAAGGAATTCCAGGTCGGCAACATCAAGCAGCCGAACCGCAACCTGCTGTTGTGGCGCGATGGCAGCGTGGACGGCATCAAGACCGGCCACACCTCGGAAGCCGGTTACTGCCTGATGAGCTCGGCCCAGCGCGGCGACCAGCGCCTGATCGCCGTGGTGCTGGGCGGCCAGTCGGAAAAGCAGCGTGCCGATGACAGCCTGGCCCTGCTGAACTGGGGTTTCCGCTTCTTCGAGACCCACCGCCTGTACGAGCCGGGCAAGGCCGTGGCCGAGCACAAGGTCTGGAAGGGCACCACCGACAAGGTGCAGCTGGGCGTGGCCCAGCCGATGCTGGTGAGCGTGCCGCGTGGCCGTTACAACGACCTGAAGCCGAGCATCGACGTGCCCAAAACCCTGGAAGCACCGTTCACCGCCGGCCAGCAGATCGGCACCGTGAAGGTGATGCTGGATGGCAAGCTGGTGGCCGAAGCGCCGCTGGTGGCGGTGGCTGCCGTCGAACAGGCCGGCTTCTTCAAGCGCCTGTGGGACAGCTTCTGGATGTGGTGGGAATCGGAATGATCCACGCCCCGGCGTGGTGAAGGAAAAGGCCGGCAAATGCCGGCCTTTTCTGTTTCGGGATGCCGCTTGCGCATGAATCCTGCCGGATGTGGGTAGTGCCGGCCGCTGGCCGGCTCCTCATGAACCCATCCGGATATGCCGGCCCCGGTGTGCCGACCAACGGTCGGCACCTACCTACAGCGAGCGGCTGATGGTGAAGCTGCCGAACACCGGCGCTTCGCGCTGGCCGTTGAACTCGCGCGTGCTGTGGTAACGCGCCGCGGCGAACTTCCAGCGTCCGTACATCACCGCCACGCCATAGCCGCCGTAGGCCACCACATGGCGCTTGTCCACACTGTGGCTGTTGCGGAACGTGTTGCCATCCAGCGTGATGTCACGGATCACCCAGGCGGCGTCCGAGGTCGCGAACAGGTGCCAGGACCAGCCATTGGGACGGCCGCCGCGGGTCGGCGCAGTGTTCTCACCGGCCGGGCGCAACGGCGTGCTGCCGAAGTCGTCCGGCAGCTTCCAGCCGAAGCGCACTTCACCGCCGAGATTGGCCTTGGTTTCCAGGTTGCCGATTGATCCGCCGTAGTGGCTGATCGCGTCCCAACCCCAGCCGTCGGCATTGACGCTGGCATCGCCCGGCCAGCGGCGCATGCGCTCATGGGTCAGCATGAACAGGGGCTCGTTGTGCAGCTGGTTGTCCCAGCCCTTGAATTTCTCGTCGCCCAGTACTTCGTGCACCGCATTTTGCACCTGCTTGCCCTGTGCCCACGGGCCAACCACGCCCAGCGTCAGCTGGGTGGTCTGCAGGCGGTCGCCGCTGCGCGCATTGAAACCGAAGTTTGCGATCAGTACGCCGGCGTAAGGGCGGTCGTCCTCGATCAGGTCCCTGCGGCTGAAATCGGTCGGGGTGAAGATGCCCTGGCCGATGCTGAAGATCATGTTCTGCTGTTCGAACTTGCCCGGATGCAGCCCTTCCAGGTACTGGTTCACCCAGCGGGCCATGCGTGGCAGGCAGGGGTCGTCGGTGTAATCGACCAGATTGGGCGAGACCAGGGTCAACAGTGCACCATTGGTATAGCCCTGGTCCTGGTGGCGGCCGCCGAACAGGTCGTTGTCAACGCGGAAATTGACCTGCGGAGGGTGGTCGCGCATCGCGTCCGGGCCACATTGTTCGGCCGCCTGGGCGGCGAGGGGGAGGGCAGCAGCCAGCAGGCCGGACAGCCCGAGGGCTGCAAGGCGGCGTTGGGAAGGGGGGCTCATGTGGAGGTTTTTTCTGTCTGTCGTTATATGCCGCGACACGGTACTCGTGCGGGCGTGATGGAACGAGCGCGTTCGAATCACTTGTCTGTTCCGAAAACGACATTGTCTCGTGAAGACAATCCTGCACTGTCCTGCGGCGCCCCAAGGGGCAACGGCCAATGCTGAACGGCCGTTCAGCTGCAACGCAGCGACTCACCGGTGCACTGTTTGACGTTGATGAATACTCTTGGGTTTGTTGGCCTGCGGCCCGATAATGGGGGCATGGAAATCAAGTCCGACAACCCCGACCACGGCTTCCAGTTCCCCGGCCAGTTCGAGCTCAGTGCCATGGGCCCGGCCAACCGCGGCCTGGAACATGAGCTTCCCCGCCTGCTGCTGGCTGCCGGCATCGATGTGGTGAATGAACGCATCAGCTGGAAGCATTCCTCCAACGGCAAGTACGTGTCCGTGCGCATCGTGTTCAAGGCCGAGAGCCGCGAACAGTACGACCTGGCGCACCAGGCACTGCGCGACCACCCGGAAGTGAAGTGGACGCTGTAGCCGACAGCTGCCCGGCCGAAGCCGCCCCGGAAGACCGCGCGCCGCGCCCGGCGCTGGTCCGCGACCTCGGCCGCCAGGCCTATGAACCGGTGTGGCGCGCCATGCAGCGCTTCACCGACCAGCGCAGCGAGGCCGACGCCGATGAGCTGTGGGTGGTCGAGCACGACCCGGTATTCACCCTGGGCCAGGCCGGCAAGGACGAGCATGTGCTGGCGCCGGGCGAGATCCCGGTGCTGCACGTGGACCGCGGCGGCCAGGTGACCTATCACGGCCCCGGCCAGCTGGTGGTCTATCCGCTGCTGCGCCTGCCACGGCTGGGCATCGGTGTGCGCGACTACGTGTGCCGCATCGAGCAGGCCATCATCGATACCCTGGCCGAGTGGAACATCGGCGCCGAACGCCGTGAGGGCGCCCCGGGCGTCTACGTCGGTGGCGCCAAGATCGCCGCGCTCGGCATCCGCGTGCGCCGCGGCTGTACCTTCCATGGCCTGGCCTTCAACGTGGCCATGGACCTGGAACCTTTCCACCGCATCAACCCCTGTGGCTATCAGGGGTTGCAGGTGACCTCGGTAGTAGACTTGGGCGGGCCCTCCGGGATGGAGGCCGTCAAGCCGGTGCTGCTGGACCACCTGGCCCGCCAGTTCGGCCTGCTGCTGCAGCCCACGCCCGAACTGCCTGATCTTTCTGCGGCCGCCTGACCGCCCCCCGGAACTGCCATGACTGAAACCACCGCCCGTTCCATTCCCCTGCAGATCGTGCAGGGCGACTCTCCGTCCGCCGCGCCGTTGCAGGCCGGGGTCAAGCAGCTGGGCGGTGACAAGATCAACCGCTCGCCGGTGCAGTTCGCCGATGCGCCGGTGCTGCGCAAGCCGTCCTGGATCCGCGTGCGCATTCCCTCGGGCAATGCGGTGCAGAACCTGAAGGCCAAGCTGCGCGAGAACCGCCTGGTGACGGTGTGCGAGGAAGCCAGCTGCCCGAACATCCACGAGTGCTTCGGCCACGGCACGGCAACGTTCATGATCCTCGGCGAGGTCTGCACCCGCCGCTGCTCGTTCTGCGACGTCGCCCACGGCCGCCCGAAGCCGCCGGATGCCAACGAACCGGCCAGCCTCGGCCAGACCGTGGCCGACATGGGGCTGAAGTACGTGGTGGTGACCAGCGTCGACCGCGATGACCTGCGCGACGGCGGTGCCCAGCACTTCGTCGACTGCATCAGTGCCATCCGCGCGAAGTCGCCGGGCACCCGCATCGAAGTGCTGACCCCGGATTTCCGTGGCAAGGGCCGCATGGAGCGCGCGCTGGAGATCCTGGCGCAGAACCCGCCGGACGTGTTCAACCACAACATCGAAACCGTGCCGGACCTGTACCGCAACGTGCGCCCGGGTGCGGACTACCAGTGGTCGCTGAACCTGCTGAAGAACTTCAAGGCGCAGCACCCGGACGTGCCGACCAAGAGCGGCATCATGCTGGGCCTGGGCGAAGAGTTCGAACAGATCAAGGCCACCATGCGCGACCTGCGCGCGCACGACGTGGACATGATCACCATCGGCCAGTACCTGCAGCCGACCGCGCATCACCACCCGGTGCTGAAGTACTGGACGCCCGAGGACTACAAGGCGCTGGAAGACTACGGCTACGAGCTGGGCTTCAGCCACGTGGCCTCCGGCCCGATGGTGCGCTCGTCGTACCACGCCGACGTGCAGGCCAAGGGCGCCGGCGTCTCCTGAGGTGGGTGCGGACCGTTGGTCCGCACGCCTTCGCCAAGCACGGCCCGGCGCTGCCAATGGGTGCCACCACCATCGTGGGTGCGGACCGTTGGTCCCACGCCTTCGCCTGCATTCACAATTTGCTACACCGGCCCGGCTAGGCTGGTTTTCCACCGAGCGCGGCCGGGTGACAAACCCGGCAACTTTCGGCACTGTCGTGGTGTCTTAACACCCCGCAGTCTCCCCCTTGGCAAGGCGCCTTCGAGCACGTCAATGAAATTCAAAGCCCCCGCATTCCTGATGGCCCTGGCGCTGGTCGCGCCGCTGGCGCTGGCGGCCAAGGCCGATTCGCCGGCATTGCCCGCTGCGGCAACCGCCGATCAGGTGACCACCTCCAAGCTGGTGTACGGCCTGCTGTCCGACAGCCGCTACGCGTACCGCCCGCGTGCGCTGGACGAGGCCACCTCCAAGGACGTGTTCAAGCGCTACCTGGAGACGCTGGACGGCGGCAAGCAGTACTTCACCCAGGCCGACGTGGCGCGCTTCGCGCCGTTCGAAGCCAACATTTCCTCGGCCATCCGTGGCGGCGAGCTGGAGCCGGCGTTCCAGGTGTTCGCGGTCTACAAGCAGCGCGTCGGCGAACGTGTGGCCTACGCGCGCAAGCTGCTCAAGCAGGAGCCGGACTTCACCACCGACGAGCGTTTCGAATACGACCGCAAGAAGGTGCCGTGGGCG
Organism: Stenotrophomonas sp. 63632_Sma; assembly: GCF_056482875.1. NCBI lineage: Bacteria > Pseudomonadati > Pseudomonadota > Gammaproteobacteria > Lysobacterales > Lysobacteraceae > Stenotrophomonas > Stenotrophomonas sp. 63632_Sma. The sequence continues at coordinate 4,010,430 of NZ_CM151220.1, read as the reverse complement.
GCCAGCAGCGCTGAACTGGATGAGCTGTGGCGCAAGTCGGTCAAGAACGACTGGCTGCGCCTGAAGCTGGCCGGCAAGAAGCCGGACGACATCCGCAAGACGCTGGACAAGCGCTACGCGACGCTGGAGAAGTCGGTCAATGAACTGAAGGGCGAAGACGTCTTCCAGTTCTTCATGAACTCGTACACCAGCGCCGTTGACCCGCACACGGATTACTTCACGCCGCGCACCGCCGAGAACTTCAACCAGGCGATGTCGCTGTCGCTGGAAGGCATTGGTGCGCAGCTGCAGCGCCAGGACGACGTAGTGGTGATCCGCGAGATCATCGCCGGTGGCCCGGCCGCAGTGGATGGCACGCTGAAGCCGGGTGACCGTATCGTCGGCGTCGGCCAGGGCAAGTCCGGCCTGGTCGAGGACGTGATCGGCTGGCGCATCGACGACGTCGTGGCCAAGATCCGCGGCGCCAAGGATACCCAGGTCAAGCTGGAGTTCATCCCGGCTGCTGAGGGCGCCGACGGCAAGCACCACACTCTGGTGCTGACCCGCCAGAAGGTGCGCCTGGCCGAACAGGCCGCCAAGGGCGAGACCATGACCATTCCGGCCGCCAATGGCGAGCCGGCGCGCAAGGTCGGCGTGATCAAGCTGCCGACCTTCTACCAGGACTTCGAAGGCCGTCGCCGCAACGCGGCCGACTACGCCTCGGCCACCCGCGACGTGGCCAAGCTGCTGGCCGGCTTCAAGAACGACAAGCTGGACGGCGTGGTGCTGGACCTGCGCAACAACGGTGGTGGTTCGCTGGATGAAGCCATTGAACTGACCGGTCTGTTCATCGAGCAGGGCCCGGTGGTGCAGGTGCGCGAGTCCGGTGGCCGCGTCACCGTCAACAGCGACCGCAACCAGGGCGTGGCATGGGATGGCCCGCTGGCAGTGCTGATCAACCGCGGTTCGGCCTCGGCTTCGGAAATCTTTGCCGGTGCCATCCAGGATTACGGCCGTGGCCTGGTGATCGGTGAGACCAGCTTCGGCAAGGGCACCGTGCAGAACATCGTCGACCTGGACCGTTGGCCGAGTGGCGAGACCCAGCGCTTCGGCCAGGTGAAGCTGACCATCGCCCAGTTCTTCCGCATCAGCGGCAGCAGCACCCAGCACAAGGGTGTGGTGCCGGACCTGGCCTTCCCGGCCAGCGTCGATGCCACCGAGTTCGGCGAGAGCACCTACGACAACGCGCTGCCGTGGACCCGCATCGCTGCCGTGCCGCACACCCAGTACGGCAACTTCGCGCCGCTGCTGCCGAAGCTGGAAACCCGCCATGACGCGCGCATCGCCGCCGACAAGGAATTCCAGTGGTGGAACGAGGACGTGCAGCAGTTCCGCACCGAGGCCGCGAAGAAGTACATCTCGCTCAACGAGGCCACCCGCCGCGCCGAGCGTGAGCGCCAGGACACCCAGCGCAAGGAGCGCCAGGCGATGCGCAAGGAGCTGGGCCTGGCCCTGGACCCGCTGGCCGATGACAGCAACGACGACGGCCTGACTGGCAACGAGCGCGACATCGTCAAGGATGCCGCCCGCGAGAAGGCTGCCGAGAAGCGTCCGGACCCGCTGCTGCGCGAGTCGGCCTCGATCCTGGCCGATGCGGTGAACCTGCTGGCCAATGATCGCCCGCTGTCGGCGCAGGTGCTGCCGCAGTCGACCGGCGCTGGTCGCTGGGCGGACTGAGCCGGCGACGGCATGTGATACCCGAGGGGCCGGCATTGCCGGCCCCTTTCTGTCTGGGGACCTCGTTCACGGTAGTGCCGGGCCATGCCCGGCGAGCGAAGTGCCACAAACGACTTAATCCCCTCCGTCCCCTTTTCTGTGCATGAACCGGCAGCAACGGGGTGGCTCGGTCACGCCGGTTTCAACCTGCCGCACACGGCCGCAGGGCTACCCTTGGCGGTACCGTCCTCGCAGGAGTACCCATGCGGGCCTCCCGTCTTTCCAGTGCTGCCGTGGCGCTCGCCAGCGCCCTGATCCTGTCGGCCTGTGGTGGCCGCGCCGCCGACAGTACGTTGCTGCGCGAATCCTTTGATTCCGGCGACACCTTCTCGCGTACCGTCGATGGCCGCCCCGGTGACGCCTGCGAGGCCGCGCGGCGCACCCTGCTCAGCCAAGGCTACGCCATCGCCCGCTCCGACGAAGCGCAGGTGGAAGGCAACAAGAACTTCCAGCCACGCGAGGACGACCACGAGCAGCTGGTGCTGCGCATCTCCTGCGCGCCGCGTGGCAGCCAGACGCTGGTGTTCGTCAGCGCGGTGCAGGACCGCTATGCGTTGAAGAAGAGCCCGACGTCGGCCAGCGTGGGCGTGGGTGCATTGGGCTCGGTGTCGCTGCCGTTCGGCAGCAATGACGATTCGCTGGTGAAAGTGGCCAGCAGCACCGTCACCGATGCCGGGTTCTATCAGCGCTTCTTCCAGCGCCTGCAACAGTACCTGCCGGCGGATGCTGGCAAACCCGCACCGCCTGCGCTCGCGCCGCCCGAGCCTGCATCGTCCGAGCCCGCACCGGCCCGCAGCACGGATCAAGGGTGATCGTGCGCGGCACGTTGATGGGCGTGGCACTCCTGCTGATGCCCGCGCTGGGCATTGCGTCCGCAACGCCGGACTGCACGCAGGGCCTGCTGCAGCGGCTGGGATGGCGCTTTGACGAGGTCACGGCCGGTGCACCACAGGTGCACGGCGGCCCGGTGTGTACACGTGCCTCGCTGGCTGAAGCACAGGCGGCAGGCGATCTGCGCGTGGGGTGGCCGGCCGGAATGTCCGCTGCAGCACGCCAGGCGTTGCTGCAACAGTTGCTGGACGATCCAGCCACGGTCTGCGCCTATGCCTTCGAACTGGGCGCGGCCACGCAACGTGCGGCTTCGGCACTGCAGGACAACCCCACCTTCCGCTTCTCCGGCCCGCAGCTGGGCTGGATCGGCTTCGGCCTGCAGGGCCCACGCGCGCAAGGCTGGCAGCGCACACGCAGTTTCGGTCGTGGCTTCGTGCCGAGCGCGGGTAACAGTCATGCACTGGAGGCGTTCTACAGCGGTGCCGTGCGTGCCGAATGCGGGGTCGGCCGCCAGGTCGCGCAGCTGGCTACGCAACGAGAGCTTTATGGTGATGCCGCGTTCGATACTGAGTTCGCAGCGGATGAACTGTCGATCGGCACCTTCCTCGCCCTGCACGAGACCGACAGCATCCTGCTCGGCGCACATGCCGGCGATTTCTTCGCCGATGGCAAGGCGGTGCGCACCTCGGCGATGGGGCGGCAGGCCTTCGTTGGCGTGCCCGGTTTCATCGAACATGTGTACGACAAAGGCACGCTGGACGACCTGAGCAACCAGGCCGAGAACTTCGTGGTAGCCGACGTGGGCGCAGATGCTGCGCAGGCACTGGCGATGCACGGTGGGCTGGCCTGGTACGACCAGCGCAATGTCGAACTCTGGAAACTCGCGCAGGGTATCCCGCGCATCGGCCAGCGCTACTTCGAGCGCCTGCTGTTCGAGCGCGATCCCAACCTTCGTGCACGGCTGGAACCGCGCTACCACGACACGCTGGCACGCATGGACCAGCTGCTGGACGATCCGTTCTACCAGCAGTTCGTGATCTATGTGCATCCACGCGGTATACGTCCCATCGGCTACCACATCGCCCGCCTGCTCGATCGCAACCCGCGGACGCCGTTTTCGATCGACCTGGCGGTGCACAATCTGCATACCACGCTCTACCGGCGTTGGCGCGAGGCGCAGCTGCGCCAGTGCGCGGCTACCGGCAGGCCAGGCAGCCTGACCCTAGACCCCAACTGAAGGTGAAACAATGGACATTGCAATGATCGGCCTTGGCCGCATGGGCGCCAACATGGCCCAGCGCCTGCATCGCGGCGGCCACCGCGTGGTCGGCTACGACCCGGGCGAGGGTGCCCGCCAGCGCGCTGCCGAGGCCGGCCTGGAAGTGGTTGATTCGCTGGCCGCCGCGGTTGCCGCGCTGCCGGTGCCGCGCGTGGTGTGGCTGATGGTGCCGGCCGGCGAAACCGTCGACCAGACCCTGGGCCAGCTGACCCCGCACCTGGCCGAGGGTGACATCGTCATCGATGGCGGCAACTCCAACTACCAGGACTCGATCCGTCGCGCCAAGGCACTGGCCGAAGACGATCTGGGCTACGTCGACTGCGGCACCAGTGGTGGCGTGTGGGGCCTGCAGGAGGGCTACAGCCTGATGGTCGGTGGCGAAGCGTCGGTGGTGGAGCAGATCGCACCGCTGCTGCGCACGCTGGCACCGGCCGAAGATCGTGGCTGGGGTCGTGTCGGCCCGTCCGGCGCTGGCCACTTCACCAAGATGGTCCACAACGGCATCGAGTACGGAATGATGCAGGCCTACGCCGAAGGCTTCGCGCTGATGGAGCGCAAGCAGGAAATGGAACTGGACCTGGCCCAGGTCGCCGAAGTCTGGCGCCACGGCAGCGTGGTGCGTTCGTGGCTGCTGGACCTGAGCACTGAAGCCCTCAAGCGCAATCCCTCGCTGGATGGCATCGCCCCGTACGTGGAGGATTCCGGCGAAGGCCGCTGGACCGTGGCCGAAGCGATCGCGCTCGATGTGCCGGCACCGGTGATCACCCTGTCGCTGCTGGAACGCCTGCGCTCGCGCGAATCGAATTCGTTCACCGATCGCCTGCTGTCGGCGATGCGCAATGAATTCGGCGGCCACGCCATCAAGAAATCGTAAGCACCGCGGTGGGGTCGGAGCCCTTCGGCGTTGCCGAAGGGCTCCGACCCCATGAAGCCAGTCGAGCATGGCTCGACTCTACAAAAGCCGTCTCCGATGGTTTCCACGTCGATGTGTCGACCAAGGTCGACACCTACCGTCGGACCCACCCCGCCATCCACGGAATGCCCGCTTTTGACGTTGACGTTGACGTTGCCGTTGATTCGGCAGGTGCAGGGCGCAGCCCTGCCGATCACCCCAACGCGATTCGCCGCCCTTCGCGCGCGCTGTCCATGCCGGCCTGCAGCAACCGCATCAGCTGCAGTGCCTGCACCGCACTGACCGTCGGCTCGCCATCGCCGTGCATCGCCGCCGCGAACTGCGAATACAGCCGCCGGTAGTCGCCCGGCAGGTTGTCCACGGTACTGCGCTGCACATTGTCCTCAGCATCACAGCGCACCAGCTCGCCGTGCCGTGGGTCGATGCCCCAGCCTGGCGCTCCTGGCGCAACACCGCGCCGCAGCTGTGCCTCCTGCACGTCCAGCCCATGCTTGATCCAGCTGCCACGACTGCCATGCACACTGAAGTGCGGCGTGGGGGCCGCCACCAGCGAACCGGCATGCACGATCGCGCGATGCCTCGGGTAGTGCAGTACCGCGTGGAAGTAATCGATGCCGCTGCCACCTTCGCGTTGCACGGCCAGATCGGCATCGATGGCCTCGGGCCAGCCGAACAGCACCAGCATCTGGTCCAGCAGGTGCGGTCCGAGGTCGTACCACAGGCCGCTGCCCGGTCCGTCCTGCTCGCGCCAGCGGTCGCGCACCTGCGGCCGGTAGCGGTCGAAGTGCGCATGGCACTCGGCCACGTCACCGAGCGCGCCTTCGGCCAGCAGCGCCTGCAGGGTGAGGAAGTCGGCATCGAAGCGCCGGTTCTGGAACACGGTCGCGATGCGTCCGGCATCACGTGCCGCAGCCAGCACCGCTTCGGCTTCAGCGACATCCAGCGCGAACGGCTTGTCGACCAGCACATGCTTGCCCGCGGCCAACGCCGCGATCGCCAGCGGTGCGTGTTGTGCGTTCGGAGTGGCGATCACCACCGCGTCCACCGCCGGGTCGTCGAACACCTCCTGCGGCGTGGCGCGCACGTGCACGTCGCTGAACGCGCGCAGCAACGTGTCGCGCTGCGAACTGACGATGCTGTGCAGCACCAGCCCGGGCGTGTGCTGGATCAGCGGCGCATGGAAGACGCGGCCGGCGAGGCCGTAGCCGATCAGGGCCAGTTGCAGGTCGGGGCGCATGAGACGGCTCCGGCAATGGGGAAGGGCAGGGTAAACGACACCTGCGTACAGGCCAAAACTGAACCGTTGCCGTTGGAATCGCCTCGATTCACAGCGGCATGACCGCAACGCCACGCCTGCTCTACGGCGGCTTGTCCAGACTGGCAGCACATCCCGAAGGAGTACGACACGATGAGCAATACCACCCGCACGCTGATTGCTTCCGCCCTGACCCTGGGCCTGGCGCTGTCCTCCTCGGCTGCATTCGCCAAGGACCCGGCCGCGAAGAGCCCGCCGACCAGCACCCATCCGGCAACCCATGCTGATCGCCATGACTCCAACGAGCCGGTGACCGATACCTGGATCACCACCAAGGTGAAGGCCGATCTGCTGGCCAGCAGCAACGTTCCGGGCACTGAAATCAAGGTGGAAACCGTGAACGGCGTGGTCAGCCTGAGTGGTGCCGTGGCCACCCAGGCCGAGAAGGACAAGGCGGTCACCACCGCCAAGGGCATCAAGGGCGTGACCCGCGTCGATGCCGCTGCATTGAAGGTCAGCGCTGCTGCCAAGCGCTGACCCCGGAGGGCGCCCCGCATGGGGCGCCCGCTGCCTGGGTAGAGTCGAGCTTGCTCGACTGCCCTTTGGGTTGCAGCCGAGCGTGGGCTCGGCTCTACAGCACCGGATTCCGAACCCGTTCAGCCAACCAGGCTGGAAACTCCAGAGTTGTGACCGCCTGCGCTATATTGCCCGTTCCGCCGCAGCCGGGCCGGTATCGGCCTACGCTCCGCGGCTGTGCTGACGAGGAACTATGGCGCTGGTTTTCAGTGATGACATCTGGGACCGTTGGCGGTTGCCAGCCTTGGCGCTGGCTGCTGCCGCGATCATCGTGGTGCCGTGGTTGACCCTGCGCCAACTGCAGCAGGACAGCGAAGATGCGATGGCCTGGGTCAATCATACCCAGGCCGTGGGTGTGGCCCTGCAGCAGCTGCAGGCCGATGTACGCGATGTCGAATCGGCTGCGCTGACCCTGTCCAAGGGTGTGGATGCGCCTGGCCTGCGCGAGCGCATGGCCAAAGCCAATGACCTTCCCGGTCGCCTGGCTGAACTGGGCCGGATGACCCGCGACAATCCTGAGCAGCTGATCCGCATCGGCCGTATCGAGTCGATGCTGGAAGGGCGCATGGCGCTTGCCCGCGAACTGGCAAAGTCCGAACCCAACAGTGATCAGCGCGAGCTGGTGCAGGACCTGAGCACGCGCTATCCGATCCGTGGCCTGGTGGAGGAACTGCAGGCGAGCGAGCAGAAGCTGCTGACACAGCGCGCCGAGCAGGCCGCACGCCAGCGCAAGCAGACCGAGCTGGTGTCGTGGAGTTCGCTGGTGATCCAGCTGGCGCTGCTTGGCCTGGTGCTGTGGCTGCTGCAGCGGCAGATCGGTCGCCGCCTGCATGCCGAACGACAGTCGCTGCGTTCGGCCGCGCGTGCAGCCTCGGTGCTGCAGACCGTGCGTGAGCCGATCGTGCTGCTCGACCGCGACCTGCGTGTGCAGCTGCACAACCCTGCCTTCGCCGAGCTGTACGGGCTGCAGGATGAACGCGCCGATGGCCTGTTGCTGGACACTGTCGGCGACGGTGCATGGAAAGACCCCGTGATGCGCCAGCGACTGTCCGATGTGCTGTTGCGCGGCCGCGAACTGTGGGACTTCGAGCATGAACAGCGCGCCGCCGATGGCATGGTGCGCTACATGCTGCTCAACGCGCGGCGCATGCCGCTGCCGGACACCGACGACGAAGTGGTGTTGCTCACGGTCAGCGACGTCACCGTGCAGCGTGCCGTGCAGCTGCGGGTGGAGGAACTGAACCGCCAGCTGGAAGGCAAGGTTGCGCAGGTGTCCGAGGTCAACAGGGAACTGGAAGCCTTCAGCTACTCGGTGTCGCACGACCTGCGTGCACCACTGCGCCACGTGGCCGGTTTCTCCGACAAGCTGTCGCGCCATCTGGGCGACGCCGCCGATGACAAGAGCCGCCATTACCTGGAGGTGATCTCCAGTTCGGCGCGGCGCATGGCGGCACTGATCGACGACCTGCTGGTCTACTCGCGGCTGGGCCGTGCGGCAATGCGCCAGCAGGCGGTGGACATGCAGTCGCTGGTGGCCGATACGCGCGCAATGCTCGATTCCAACCTGCAGGCCGAAGCCGAGAACAGCGGCCATGCGCACCACGTGGAGTGGAGCATCGCGCCGCTGCCGATCGTGGTGGGCGATGAGAACATGATCCGCCAGGTCTGGCTGAACCTGCTCGGCAACGCGGTGAAGTACTCGGGCAACCGCGAACCAGCGAAGATCCGCGTGGACTACCAGCCGCAGCCTGACGGCGGTCATCAGTTCACGGTCAGCGACAATGGTGCAGGCTTTGACATGGCCTACGCCGGCAAGCTGTTTGGTGTCTTCCAGCGCCTGCACAAGGCCAGCGACTACCCGGGTACCGGCATTGGCCTGGCCAGCGTGCGCCGCGTGCTCACCCGTCATGGCGGCCGTATCTGGGCCGAGGCCGAACCGGACGTCGGCGCCACCTTCCACTTCTACCTGCCTCCCGCGATCGATGCGGACAAACAAGGGCCTTCTGCATGACCACTCTGCGCACCATTCTTCTCGCCGAAGACAGCCCGGCTGATGCCGAAATGGCGATCGACGCCCTGGAAGAGGCGCGTCTGGCCAACCCCATCGTGCACGTCGAGGATGGCGTGGAAGTGATGGACTACCTGTTGCGCCGTGGTGCCTTCGCCAACCGCGAGGAAGGCCTGCCGGCGGTGCTGCTGCTGGACATCAAGATGCCGCGCATGGATGGCCTGGAAGTGCTGCGGCAGATCCGCGAGCACGAAGAGCTCAAGCGCCTGCCGGTGGTGATCCTGTCGTCCTCGCGCGAGGAAAGCGACCTGGCCCGCAGCTGGGACATGGGCGTGAACGCCTATGTGGTCAAGCCGGTGGACGTGGACCAGTTCTTCGGCGCGGTGCAGACCCTGGGCAAGTTCTGGGCGTTGATCAACCAGGCACCGGAACTCGAGTGAGCCCATGCCCCTGACCGGTCCCGCCCTGGGGGCGCTGCGCATCCTGCTGGTGGAGGACTCACCGGAAGATGCCGAGCTGATGTCCGAACAGATGCTCGACGCGGGCCTGGAGGCCCGTTTCGAGCGCGTCGAAAGCGAGGCCGAGCTGCGCCAGGCACTGGTCGCGTTCCAGCCGGACATCGTGCTGTCCGACCTGAGCATGCCAGGGTTCTCCGGTGACGACGCGCTGCGCATCGTGCGCGAGACCTCACCGGAAGTGCCCTTCATCTTCGTCTCCGGCACCATGGGTGAGGAGAATGCGGTGGCGGCGCTGCAGAAGGGCGCCAACGATTACATCATCAAGCACCTTCCGGCGCGCCTGCCGTCGGCGGTGGCGCGTGCGATCCGCGATGCACGCAGCGCCATAGAGCGCGCGCGGGTGGAAACCGAACTGATGCGCGCGCAGCGCCTGGAAAGCCTGTCGCTGCTTGCCGCCGGCCTCAGCCACGACCTGCGCAACATCCTGCAGCCGCTGCTGATCATGCCGGACCTGCTGAAGGCGCGCACCGAGGATCCGCAGCTGCACCACCTGGCCGATGTCATCGCCGAGTGCGGCCGCCGTGGCCACGAGATGGCCGAATCGATGCTGTCGTTCGTGCGCGGCTCGCGCAAGCCGAGCGAGCGCATCGAGATCGATGGCCTGTTCGATGCGGTGGCGCTGCTGTTGCGCAGCAACGTGCCCGATGCGGTGCGCCTGGAGTTGCAGGTGCAGGACGAAGGCCTGGTGGTCGACGCCAACTACACCGAACTGCAGCAGGTGATGCTGAACCTGGCGCTCAACGCGATCCAGGCGATGCCCAACGGCGGCCGCCTGAGCCTGACTGCCAGCCATGCCGGCCAGCGCGATGGCGTGGACTGGATGCAGATCTGCGTGGCCGATGAAGGCATCGGCATGGATGCGGACACGCTGTCACACCTGTTCAATCCGTTCTTCACCACCAAGGCCGATGGCACCGGCCTGGGGCTGATTTCCTGCAAGCGCATCGTTGAAGGCGCCGGTGGCAGCATCCACGTCAACAGCCAGCCGGGGCAGGGCACCTGCTTCGAGCTGCGCCTGCCGATGCATGAGGCCATCGATGGCAGCGAGCCGATCGAGCAGCTGGTGGCGCTGGGCAGTGGCCAGTCGATCCTGGTGGTTGACGGCGAAGCCACGCGCCTGTCGCTGCTCGGCAACGCGCTGTCCAGCCAGGGTTACCAGTTGCAGCTGGCCTCCGATGGCCCGGCGGCGTTGCGCTGGATGCAGCAGGAGGCGATGCCGGCGCTGGTGATTGCCGATGCCGGTTCCAAGCTGCTGCCGGCCAGCCAGCTGCTGGGCGAGATGGCCACGCTTGGCTACCGCGGTCCGGCGCTGGTGCTGGAAGACGCAACGGTGGATGTATCGGCCGATGCATTCCCCGCTGGCGTGGAAGTGCACGTGCTGCGTAAGCCGCTGCAGATGCAGCAGGTGTTCCGCGCGGTGGCCGAAGCGCTGGGCTGATGCCGCGGTAGTGCCGGCCGCTGGCCGGCATCGCCGTGCGATGGGATCACTGCGGTTGCCGGCCAGCGGCCGGCACTACCGGTCCCCGGTTTCCCTGGAGATGCGTGGCTGGTATTGGCCGCTGCCGATGCAGCAGGTCTTCCGCGCGGTGGCCGAAGCGCTGGGCTGATGCCCGGCACTACCGGTCCCCGGTTTCCCTGGAGATGCGTGGCTGGTATTGGCCGCTGCCGATGCAGCAGGTCTTCCGCGCGGTGGCCGAAGCGCTGGGCTGATGCCCGGCACTACCGGTCCCCGGTTTCCCTGGAGATGCGTGGCTGGTATTGGCCGCTGCCGATGCAGCAGGTGTTCCGCGCGGTGGCTGAAGCGCTGGGCTGATGCCCCGGTAGTGCAGGCCGCTGGTAAGCATTCCCGTGCAGTGGGATCACTGCGGTTGTACCAGCGGTAGGCACTACCGGTCCCCGGTTTCCCTGGAGATGCGTGGCTGGATTTGGCCGCTGCCGATGCAGCAGGTCTTCCGCGCGGTGGCTGAAGCGCTGGGCTGATGCCGCGGTAGTGTACGCCGCTGGTAGGCATCGCCGTGCGATGGGATCACTGCGGTTGTAGGCCAGCGGTGGCACTACCGGTCCCCGGTTTCCCTGGAGATGCGTGGCTGGTATTGGCCGCTGCCGATGCAGCAGGTCTTCCGCGCGGTGGCCGAAGCGCTGGGCTGATGCCGCGGTAGTGTAGGCCGCTGGTCGGCATTCCCGTGCAGTGGGATCACTGCGGTTGTAGCCAGCGGTAGACACCTACCGGTCCCCGGTTTCTCTGGAGATGCGTGGCTGGTATTGGCCGCTGCCGATGCAGCAGGTCTTCCGCGCGGTGGCCGAAGCGCTGGGCTGATGCCGCGGTAGTGCCGGCCGCTGGCCGGCATTCCCGTGCGGTAGGATCACTGCGGTTGCCGGCCAGCGGCCGGCACTACCGGTCCAGGGTTTCCCACGGGAAGCGTGGCAGCGCGTCCACCGCCTGTTCCAGCCGCCGCGACCAGTTCTGGTGAATATCGGCATACAACGCCGAATCCGCGCCCAGCCGCAGCTGCTGGCCGATGCGCAGCTCGCCGTCGCGCAGCAGCGCCAGATCGATCGGCAGGCCCACCGACAGGTTGGAACGGATGGTGGAGTCCAGCGAGACGATCGCCGTACGCGCGGCATCCTCCAGGTGTGTGGCCGGGCTGAGGATGCGGTCCAGGATGGGCTTGCCGTACTTGGACTCACCGATCTGAAGATAGGGCGTCTCCGGCGAAGCGGCGATGGCGTTGCCGAGCGGGTAGATCATGTACAGCCCGGGCCGCTCGCCAGCGATCTGGCCACCGAAAATCAGCGTCGCCTGGGTGTTGACCCCGTCATGGCCGTGCTCGCTGTGGCTGCTGTGCACCTGGCTGTCCACCAGCAGCTGGCCGACGTACTCGGCAGCTTCGAACAGATGGGTCATGTCGCGCAGGTTGGGCGTGCGCCGTTCACCGGCGTCGCGCCCCAGGCGTGACACCAGCAGCTGGGTGGTGGCCAGGTTGCCAGCCGCCATCAGCACGTAGGCTGCCTGGCCGGGGTACTCGAACACGTGCAGCTTGCGGTGCACGCGCACATCGTCCAGCGAGGCATTGGTCCGGGTGTCGGCAGCGAAGACAAGGCCTTCGTCCACCTCGATTCCAACGCAATAGGTCATGTCGGTGCCCTATCATGTGCGTCCCGGATTGTAGGCAGGCCGCCGTGACGACGGCATGTCCACGCCCCCTCAAGTGCCGTCACCTGAACCGCATGACCACCGTGCTCCTGAGCCTGGGCAGCAACGTCCAGCCCCGCCGCTACCTCCACGCCGCGGTGACGGCCCTGCGCGAGCGCTTTGGCGCACTGCAGGTGTCACCCGCCTACCGTACTGCCGCGGTCGGCTTCGATGGCCCGGCCTTCCTCAACAATGCGGTGGCGATCGAGACCGATCTGCCGCTGCAGGAACTGGACGACTGGCTGCATGCGCTGGAAGACGCGCATGGCCGCGATCGCAGCGGGCCGCGCTTCTCCGACCGGACCCTGGACATCGACGTGGTGTTCTACGGCGACCTGGTGGTGGAAGGCCCCGGCCACCTGCGCATTCCGCGCCCGGAACTGAAGCATGCCTTCGTGCTGAAGCCGCTGGCGGACATCGCGCCGGGCTTCATCGACCCGGTCAGCGGGCAGGACCTGGCAACGCTGTGGCGTGCGCACAGACAGTTTGGCGAGGCGTTCGAGGTGGTGGACCTCGGATGACGGAGGTTGCCGGCCAGCGGCCGGCACTACCTCAACTGACCGTACGCCCACCATCCACGCGCAGGGTGTGGCCGGTGACGAAGCTGGCTTCGGCCACCAGCCAGTAGACCGCCTCGGCGATCTCCTCGACCGTGCCGATCCGTGCCAGCGGCGTGCGTGCCAACAGCGCCTCGCGGGCGAAATCGTCCTTGCCCTGTTCCGGCCACAGGATCGCCCCCGGCGCTACCGCATTGACCCGCACTTTCGGCGCCAGCTCCAGCGCCAGCGAGCGGGTGGCCATCTCCAGCGCGGCCTTGGCCATGGTGTAGGCGATGTGGTCGCGCATCGGGTCGGTGCCGTGCAGGTCGGTCAGGTTGACGATGCAGCCCTGCTGGCGGCGCAGGTAGGGCGCCGCCGCCTGTGACAGCAGCAGCGGCGCGCGCGCATTGACCGCATACAGCTCGTCCATCGCCTTGGCAGTGACCTGGCCCAGCGGGGTAGGGAAGAAGTTGGAGGCGTTGTTGACCAGTGCATCCAGTCGCCCGAAGTGGGTGACGGCCTGCTCCACCAGGTCGGCCAGGGCGTCGGCGTCGCGCAGGTCGGCCTGCAGGGCCAGCACGCTGCCCGGGCGCACGTTGTCGAAATCGAACGCGGCCTGCTGCAGCTCCGCGCTGGAGGTGTTGGCGTGCAGCACCACCGACCAGCCACAGGCATGGAACTGGCGGGCGATGGCTGCACCGATCCGGCGCGCGCTGCCGGTGATCAGGACCACGGGGTGGGTGTCGCTCATCGAGGGTCCTCCAAGGCTCGGCTATCCTGTGCACCATTGTCACCGCATTCGAAGACGCCATGCAGCCCACCTTCCCCCTGCCCGAAGCCGATGCCCTGGCCCACAGCGACCAGCTGGCCGCCGCCCTGCGTGCCGAAATCCTTGCGCAGGGCGGGGCGATGCCGTTCTCGCGCTTCATGGAACTGTGCCTGTACACCCCCGGCTGGGGCTATTACAGCGCCGGCGCCAGCAAGTTCGGTGGCAGCGGTGACTTCATCACCGCGCCCGAGCTCGGCAGCCTGTTCGCCGGCAGCGTGGCCAATGCGCTGGCGCCGGTGTTCGCCCAGCTGGGTGCGCAGGCGCGGATGCTGGAACTGGGCGGTGGTACCGGCGCCTTCGCCGAAGCGGTGCTGCTGCGCCTGGCTGAGTTGGACGCGCTGCCGTCGCGCTACGCCATCCTCGAACCCAGCGCCGACCTGCGCGAGCGCCAGCAGCAGCGCCTGCAGCAGAACCTGCCGGCCGAGCTGGCGGCGCGCATGGACTGGGTCGACCGCCCGTTCGAGGAGGACTGGGAGGGCGTGGTGTTTGCCAACGAGGTGATCGACGCGCTGCCGACCCCGCGCTTCCTGATCCGCGATGGCGAGGTCTACGAGGAAACCGTCGAGCTGGATGCCGAAGGCAACTTCATCCGCGGCGCGCAGCCGGCCGACATCCTGCTCAATGGCGCGGTACGCCACATCGAGCGCTACCTGGAAAAGCCCTTCGCCGAGGGCTACCGCTCCGAAGTGCTGCCGCAGCTGCCGTACTGGCTGCAGGCGGTCGCCGGTGGCCTGCAGCGTGGCGCGATGCTGTTCGTCGACTACGGTTACAACCGCGGCGAGTTCTACCAGCACGACCGCGATGATGGCACCGTGCGTGCGTTCTACCGCCACCACGTGCACAACGACGTGCATCGTTGGCCGGGCCTGCAGGACATCACGGCGTCGGTGGATTTCACCGCGATGGCCGAGGCCGGCATGCACGCCGGTTTCGAGCTGGCCGGTTACTGCAGCCAGGCCAGTTTCCTGCTTGGCAACGGCCTGGACCAGGTGCTGCTGCTGGCCGAGGAACGCACCGATGAAGTGGGGCGCATCCAGCTGCGTGACCAGGTGAAGAAGCTGACCCTGCCGACCGAGATGGGCGAGCGCTTCCAGGCCATCGGCCTGCAGCGCGACGTCGATTTCGAGCCGGCGTTCGAGCTGGGTGACCTGAGCTGGCGCCTGTGAGCCACGCGTTGCCGGTGATCAAGCCGCTGCAGCGGCCGCGCCTGTGGGCCGTGCTGTGGGCGCTGGCGGTGCTGCTGGTGATCGTGGTCTGCCTGATCCCGCCGCCGCCGATTCCGCTGCCGGAAAACAGCGACAAGGGCGAGCACTTCCTCGCCTATTTCATCCTCGCCGGCAGCGCGGTGCAGCTGTTCCGTCGCGGCCGCCCGCTGCTGTGGGTGGGCGTAGGCCTGGTACTGATGGGCATCGGCATCGAGTTCGCGCAGGGCGCGCTGACCAGCAACCGCATGGCCGACCCGATGGATGCGCTGGCCAACACCATTGGCGTGCTGGCCGGCATGGCCACCGCACTGACCCCGATGCGCGACCTGCTGCTGCGCTGGCGCGGGTAAAGGCGTGCCAACCAAGGTTGGCACCCACCTGTAGATCCACGCCATGCGCGGATGGAATCCGTAGATCCACGCCGTGCGTGGCCATGCGTGGATGAACTGCCCGGGGTGCCGACCAGGGTCGGCACCCACCAGGACAGACCTGCCGTCATTTCCCCAGCGTGACCTCATCCAGCACCCACATCGCCGGGCGCGTGTCGCCGGTGAAGTTGATGCACAGGTCGCCGTTACCCTGGGTGCCCTTCGGCAGCGTCGCACGCAGGGTCAGGAAGCCATCGGCATCGGGCTTGGCCGGCAGCGGTACCTCAGCCAGCACCTTGCCGCTGCAGTCGCCGCGACGCACCTGCATCTCGCCATGCGCGCGCTTGGCCTTCTCGAAGCGACGCTTGGGCTCGTCGTGGGCAAGCTGGAAGTAGTACGGAATACGCCCCGCGCGGACCTCCAGGCTGCCGATGCCGTCCAGCTGTGCCTGCGGCCAGCGCCAGCACGGCTGGAAGATGTCCACGATGAACACCGCACGGTTGCCTTCGCGGGGGCCATCGTCTTCCAGGCGCAGCACCAGGCCCTTCTTGCCCACGCAGCTGAGCAGCTCATCGCTGCGGCGGCTGAGCAGCGACTGTGCGGTGAAGGTGGCAATGGTCGGTTTCGCCGCCAGCATCTGGCCCTGGTAGAACGCGGCAGCCTGCACGGTGGTTGGCAGTTTTCCGGTCAGCGGCTGCTGGTACAGCGGTGACTGCGCGCTCACCGGCTGGCCATCGGTGCTGTAGCGCACTTCATAGCCCAGCGGATTGGCCAGCGACACCGTCACCGTGTTGTCCGCGCGATTGTCGGTGTAGTCCACGCCCACTTCGAACGGAGTCTGCGCATAGGCCAGGCCCCAGGCACGGTAGCGCTGCAGCTGGGACGGCAGGCGCGCGAGGAAATCGCGGAAATCGCGATGTTCCGGCGTGCTCCAGCCGGTCTCGGCCACGGCGGCCAGGCGTGGGAACAGGTTGTGCTGCAGGCGTGCGTAGCTGCGCGTGTGCTCGGTGAACATGTTGGCCTGCAGGCCGAGGATGTGCCCGCGCTTGTCAGCGGCCAGCTCGGCCGGCACCGGCTCGAAGTTGTACAGCTTGCCGAGGTTGACCTGGGTCGGGCGGCCGGGCGGTTCGTTCGGCGAGGCCGTCTGCAGGTAATCCAGATAGAGGTAGCCGACCGGCGACATGATCACGTCATGGCCGGCGCTGGCCGCAGCCAGGCCGCCTTCGGTGCCCTGCCAGGACATCACCGTGGCCTGCGGCGGCAGCCCGCCTTCGAGGATCTCATCCCAGCCGATCAGGCGCCGGTCGTGCTCCTCCAGGAAGGTCTCCAGGCGCTTGATGATGTGGCTCTGCATGGCCATTTCATCCTTGATGCCCAGCGCACGCATGCGCTGCTGCACCTGCTTCGACGCTTCCCACTGGTCCTTCACCGCCTCGTCGCCACCGACGTGCACGTACTTGGCCGGGAACAGGTCGATCACTTCTTCCAGCACGTTTTCCAGGAAGGTGACGGTGCTGTCTTCAGTGTTGAACAGGTTGGGGAACACGCCCCATTCGCTGATCGGCTTCAACGGCGTATCGATGGTGCCCAGCTCCGGATACGCAGCAATCGCGGCAGTCGCGTGGCCCGGGACATCGATTTCCGGGATCACCTGGATATGCAGCTTCGCGGCATAGGCGATCACTTCGCGGATCTGGTCCTGCGTGTAGAAGCCGCAGTACGGATGCTCCTGGCCGCTGACCGGATCGATGCCGCCATCGCCGGCCGGGAGGCGGCAGCTGCCCACTTCGGTCAGCTTCGGGTAGCGCTTGATCTCCATGCGCCAGCCCTGGTCATCGGTAAGGTGCCAGTGGAAGGTGTTGAGCTTGTGCGCAGCCATTGCGTCGAGCACGCGCTTGATCTCGTCCAGGCTCTGGAAATGCCGTGCCGAGTCGAGCATGAAGCCGCGCCAGCTGAAGCGCGGCGCATCCTGGATCTGCACCGCTGGCAGCACCCCGTTGCTGCCGCCGGTGGCGAGCTGGGCGAGGGTGGTCGCGCCATAGAACAGGCCGGTTTCGTTGCCGGCCTGGATCAGCACGCCCTGCGCGGTGCTCTCCAGCGTGTAGCTTTCGCCGCTGTCGCGGAAGGTGGGCACGATCTGGAAGCGGATGCTGCCGGTCTTGGCTGCAGCCTTGCCCTTGGCCAGGACCAGGCGCGGGCCACCACTGCGGGCCAGCAGGTCGGCGAACTGGGCGGCGACGCGCTGCGCGACTTCGCCTTCGGCCTGCAGCACGGTGTCGGCGCGAACGGTGATGCCGCTGCCCTGGCCGGCCTGCACATTGCTGGGGGCGGGAATCAGCATCAGGCTGCCGGCGCGCAGCTGCGGGCCGGGTGCTTCAGCGGCAGGCGTGGGATCGGCGGCAAGCGCCGGCAGTGCCGGCAGCAGGGCGAGCAGGCTGCCCAGCAGCACTGCGCTGCGCATCCGGGCGCGGGAAGGCTTGACCATCGGAACGACTCCTTGGAACGGTGCGATGAACGCTATACATGAAAAACGCCGGGCCCGGAATGACCCAGGCCCGGCGTGCGTGCACGACTCGGCGATGTTGCCGCCGCTGGATCAGTACTTGAAGCGGAAGTTGAGGTAGTACTGGCGGCCGTTGCTGTAGAACGAGGTCGGGATGGCCGCGGTCTGGTAGTACTTGTAGGTCGGGTTGTTGAGGTTGAGCGCATCGAAGCTGATGCTCAGCCAGTCGGTGGCCTTGTAGCTCAGCGATGCCGACAGGGTGCCGAAGTCATCCTGGTAGTACGGGTTGGCGCCGGACAGGCCGATCAGGAACGACGAACGGCGGGTGTAGCTGACGCGTGCACCGAAGGTATCGTTCTCGAAGTAGGCACCGACGTTGTAGGTGTTCTTCGAAGTACCCAGCAGGTTGTCGCTGCCATCGGCCCAGGTGTGGTCGGTGCTGCCATCGGCGTAGGTGTAGTTGGCATTGACACCGAAGTACTCGCCGATCGGCTGCTCATAGGCCACTTCGATACCGCGCACCTTGCCGTCGGCATTGCGCGGGCGGGAGATGTTGTATTCCTCGAGACGGTTGGTCAGCTCGCTGAACAGCATTTCCTTCTCGGTGCTGAAGGCGACGTAGTCCTTCAGGCGCATCGAGTAGGCACCGATCGACAACATGCCGCGCGGCATGAAGTACCACTCCAGGTTGGCGTCGAAGTTGGTCGACACCACCGGCTTCAACTTCGGATTGCCGCCACCGCCGGTACGGTTCAGGTCCGAACCGTAGGATGAAGCGCCCAGGGCCGAGAAGTCCGGCAGAGTCTGCGTCTGCGACGCAGCCACGCGCAGTACCAGGTCGTCACGCAGGTCGTACTTGAAGTTGGCGCTCGGCAGCACACGGTTGTGCTTGTTCTCGAATGCTTCGCGGGTCCACGCGCCGAACAGGCTGCTCACGTCCGGCACGGTCGAACCGGTGGCGGCGGCGTAGGTATCGATATCCTGCTTGATGTTGACGTAGCGCAGGCCGACGTTGCCGCTCCAGCGGTCGCCGCTGAAGTTGCCCTGTACGTAGGCAGCGAAGTTCTTCTCGGACACCGTCCACTCGGCGCCGTAGTTGTGGCGGCCGGTCGGGCCGTCATTGCCGGACAGCCAGGTGGAGTTGTTGGTCACTGCTTCCTTCAGTGCGCCCGGGGTGAAGTACCACAGGTCACGCGGGAAGCTGCCACCGATGCCGTTGGCGAAGCCACCGGGGAAGTTGGCGGTGGCGCCGTTCTTCAGCGCATTCCAGATCGCGCCCGGGGTTGCGCCTTCCGGCGACTTGGCCTCGCGCTTGTGGTCGCCGAAGCGGGCGCCGAAATCAATCGAGTTCAGTACGCCAGCGTCGGCGAAGTACTGGTTGAAATCGAGCGTGGCCCACTTTTCCTTGTCGATCGCGGTGACCTGCTGGTTGCCCCAGGTGCCGAAGTCGGTCACGCCGCTCGGGCCGATGTTGCCCCCGACGTTCCAGTCGATCGGCGAGCCGTTGCCGTGGGTCGCCCAGGTGGCGCCGCCACCACGGGCCAGGTTGACTTCGGCGATGTACTGGCGCGGCGTTTCGCCGGTGCCCTTGGTGCTGCCAGCCTGGAATTTCATGCCCAGGTTGTCGCTGATCTGCCAGTCGGCATCGAAGGTGATGTAGTTGGTCTTGGCCTTCGACTCGCGGTAGATCATGTCGTACACCGCGTAGTCGCGGTCGGCCTGGCCGGCGAAGGTGGCGTTGGACAGCACGCCATCCTTGATGACGTAACCCGGATTCGGGGCCTGGCCCGGAATCAGGATCTTGTTGCCATTGGCATCTTCAACGGTGCGGTCATTGAGGATGCGGCCACCCCACAGCATGAAGTTGCGGTTGTAGTTGTTCGCCTTCAGTTCCGAGCTGAAGCCTTCCAGGCCCAGGGTCAGGTTGTCCATCGGCTTGAACTGCAGCGACACTAGGCCGCCCTTGCGCTCGCGGGTCTGTTCGAACAGGGTCGAGCCGAGCAGGCCCGGGGCATAGACGCCGGCCAGGTCCGGGTTGGACTTGGCCACGGTGCCATTCGGATCGATCTGGAAGAAACCGCCCGGGATTTCCTGCGCTTCGCGGCGCAGCTCGCGCTTCTGGCTGAAGGCCTGCACCATCACGCCGAAGTTGCCTTCGTCGTTCTTGTAGTTGAACAGTGCCGACAGCTGGGGGTCGTTCGACTTGGCCTGGTCCGAGCGCACCGCGCCGATCGAGCCTTCCGCGGTGAACTGCTTGGAGAATTCCAGCGGCTTGCGGGTGATGATGTTGACGGTACCGGTGGTGCCGCCGTCCTGCAGCTTGGCCTGCGAGGACTTGTTCACTTCCACCGAGCTGACCAGTTCCGACGGCAGCAGCGAGTAGCTGACGCTGCGGCCGACGTTGTTGCCCTGGCTGAGCACGAACCAGTCGGCCGAGCCGACGGTATGGCCGTTGATCAGGGTCTGGGTCAGGCTCGGGCTGGTGCCGCGCAGGCTGACACGGTCGGCTTCGTCGAAGCCGCCTTCGTCGGCGCTGGACGAGCTGATGTTCACACCCGGCAGGCGCTGCAGGGTGTCGGCGACGTTGTGCGCGGGCAGCTTGCCCACGTCTTCGGCGGTGACCACTTCCACGCGCGCATTGGCTTCGCGCTTGGTGTCCAGCGATTTTTCCATCGAACCACGGATGCCGGTGACCTGCACGGTATCCAGGTCGGTGGCGGTCTGGGTGGCCTGCTGCGCGTGCGCGCTGAAGGCGAGGCAGCTGACGATGGCGGCCGAAAGCAGGGTCTTGCGGGTGTTCATGATGTCTCTCCTCATCACTCGATTGGATGCCGGCGGCGGTGTTCGATTACGGTTGCGATGACATGCGCGGGGCGGCGGCGAAGTCCCGTGCGTTGGCGTGCCACGTACTGCGTGCTGCGATTGCGTTGAAGCCTGTTGCGGTGTCAGGCGGCCGACTGCTGCAGGTACCAGCTGGCAGCGCCGACCACGCCCAGCTGGCCGTGCTCGACGACCTTCACCGGGATGCGTGCCAGCGCTTCGCCCATCGGTCCCTTCTGCAGGTAGCGTTCGACGAAGGTGCTGGCGTGCAGGTATTCACGGATCTGCGGCAGGATGCCGCCGGCCAGGTAGACGCCACCGTGGGCGCCGTAGAACAGCGCCATGTCGCCGATGGTGCTGCCGAGCAGGCCGCAGAACACATCCAGCGCCTGGCGCGCATGTGCATCGCTGTCGGCCATGGCCGCAGCGGTAACCGCGTCGGGGCTGGCCAGGGTCGGCGCCTGGCCCTGCAGTGCGCACACCGCGCGGTACAGGTTCATCAGGCCCGGGCCGGAGATCGCGTGTTCGATCGACACGTGCGCGCGGTCGCGCTGCATGTGGCGGACGATGGCCATTTCCAGTTCGGTGCTGGCGGCCAGGGTCGGTTGCCCGGCTTCGGTCGGGAGCACCACCGGGCCGTGCGCGGTGGGGATCCACAGCGCGGCGCCGAGGCCGGTGCCGGGGCCGACCACCAGGGTCGGGCCGCGGGCGGCGGTTTCCGGTCCGCACAGGTGCAGCACGCCACTGGCGTCAACCTGCGCAGCGGCGTAGGCCACGGCTTCGAAGTCGTTGACGATGTAGACCCGCTGCAGGCCGACGTCGGCTTCCACCTGGCGCGCCGACAGCGGCCACGGCAGGTTGGCGGTGATCACCGTGCCGTCCTCGCGGGCGTAGCCGGCACTGGCGACCACGCAATGCGTGGGCCGCGGGCCTTCGCCGAGGAAGTCGGACAGGATCGCGCTGAGGCCGGCATGGTCGGCGTTGCGGTACTTGCGGTACTCCAGCACCTGCACCGGATGGGCGGCATCACCGCTGGCCTGGACCCGGGCCACGCGCACATGGGTGCCACCGACGTCGGCGGCCAGGAACGTCGGCGCGACTCGGGACAGGACATGGGCCGGGGCGGGGTGGCTGGCGGTCACGCGGGCTCCTGCTGCAGGTGGGGCCGGACCCGGGATCGGGGGCGGCGATTGGGGCGGAGTCTGTAACCCCGCTGACAACGATGTCAACGAGTTCGTGACACTTTCGTTGCTGCATCGCAACGAATGCGACATGCAGTAAACGTTTACATGGCGTGAGTGCAGGTTTCACGTGGGAACCGTTGCCGCACATGGGCCAAGGCCTTCGGCGCATTCAGCACGATGCGTTGCGATCGGGTTGCGCAGTGCAGCACGAGGTTCACAGGGCTGCGTGTGGAAGTTGACAAACCGCAGCTGTCCATCGAAAGAATGTGACAACGTTGTTCCCAGCCACTCTCCGACGCCGCGTTCTGCGGCCGTCGCCGCAGGAGCCCTCCTGATGTCCGCCGTCCCCGCTGCAAGCGCGCGCCCGAACGTGGCCACTTCCATCGCCATCGTTGGCGTGTTGTTCTTCCTGATCGGCTTCTTCACCTGGCTCAACGGCCCGCTGATCACCTTCGTCAAGCTCGCCTTCGAACTCAGCGAGGTCGGCGCCTTCCTGGTGCTGATGGTGTTCTACCTGTCCTACTTCTTCCTGGCCCTGCCGGCGTCGTGGATCCTGCGCCGCACCGGCATGAAGAAGGGCCTCAGCCTGAGCCTGCTGGTGATGGCCGGTGGTGCTGCGTTGTTCGGTGAATTCGCCACCCAGCGCTGGTATCCGGGGGCGCTCGGCGGCCTGTTCGTGATCGGTAGCGGCCTGGCGCTGCTGCAGACCGCGATCAACCCCTACATCTCCATCCTCGGCCCGATCGAGACGGCGGCACGCCGCATCGCGCTGATGGGCATCTGCAACAAGATCGCCGGCATGCTGGCGCCGGTGCTGATCGGCACGCTGGTGCTGCACGGCATCGGTGACCTCGATGCACAGGTGCAGGCCGCAGATGCGGTCACAAAGGCCGCGCTGCTGAACGAGTTTGCCGCCAAGATCCACACCCCGTACCTGGCGATGGCTGCGCTGCTGGTGGTGCTGGCGGTGGCGGTGCTGTTCTCGCCGCTGCCGGAAATCAAGTCGTCCGAAGCCAACGCCACGCCGGCGGCTGCCGGTGCCGCCGAGCGTCGCAGCATCTTCCAGTTCCCGCATCTGTGGCTGGGCGTGCTGTGCCTGTTCGTCTACGTGGGCGTGGAGGTGATGGCCGGCGATGCCATCGGTACCTACGGCCACGGCTTCGACCTGCCGCTGGACCAGACCAAGATGTTCACCTCGCTTACCCTGGGCGCAATGCTGGTCGGTTACGTGGTCGGCCTGCTGCTGATCCCCAAGGTTGTCTCGCAGTCGCGCTACCTGACCATTTCGGCGGTGCTTGGCGTGGTGTTCTGTCTTGGCGCCTGGGCCACCCACGGCTATGTGTCGGTAGCCTTCGTGGCCCTGCTGGGCTTTGCCAACGCCATGATGTGGCCGGCCATCTTCCCGCTGGCGATCCGTGGCCTGGGCCGCTTCACCGAAACCGGCTCGGCCCTGCTGGTGATGGGCATCGCCGGTGGCGCGATCATTCCGCAGCTGTTCGCCGTGCTCAAGCAGCACATCGACTTCCAGCTGGTGTTCGTGCTGCTGATGGTGCCGTGCTACCTGTACATCCTGTTCTATTCGGTGATCGGGCATCGCGCCGGCCTGCCGCAGGACAAGGCCTGATCGGCGATGATGGACGGCAGCCAACCCCAGGGAAAACCCATGCGCAGAGCGACTATCAAGGACGTTGCGGAGAAAGCCAAGGTCTCGCTGAAGACGGTCTCGCGCGTGATCAACAACGAGCCCTCGGTGATGCAGGCCACCCGCGCGCGGGTGCTGCGTGCCATCGCCGAGCTCGACTACGAACCCGATCCGTCCGCGCGCAACCTGCGCAGCGGCACCACCTTCGTGATCGGGCTGGTCTACGACAACCCGAACCCGTACCACATCATCGGCGTGCAGAACGGCGTGCTGGCCGCGTGCCGCGAGACCGGTTTCGGCCTGCAGATCCATCCCTGCGATTCCAGCTCGCCGCTGCTGGCCGATGAGCTGGCCGACTGGGTGCAGCGTTCGCGCCTGGCCGGGTTGGTGCTGACCGCACCGATGTCCGAGCGCCGCGACCTGATCCAGGCGCTGACCGCGCGCGGCATCAAGCTGGTGCGCATCATTGCGGCCACCGAAGACCCGGCCGATGGTGCCTGCGTATTCGTCGACGACCGCGAGGCCGCCTACGAGATCACCGAGCACCTGATCCAGCTGGGCCACCAGCGCATCGGCTTCCTCTGGGGCGGCATCTCGCACCGCTCCTCGGGCGAACGCTATGCCGGTTACGAAGCCGCGCTGAAGGACTACGGCATGACCGTGGACAAGCATCTGGTGGTGCAGGGCGACTACACCTTCGACGATGGTTTCCGCGGCGCGCGCCGCCTGCTGGCGCTGCGCGAGCCGCCCACCGCCATCTTCGGTTCCAACGACGAAATCGCTGCCGGCGTGCTGGCCGCTGCCAAGTCGGCCGGCATGAACGTGCCCTACGACCTGTCCATTGCCGGTTTCGAGGACAGCCCGTTCTCGCGCCAGTCGTGGCCACCGCTGACCACCGCCAAGCAGGCCACCGAAGACATCGCCCGCCACGCCGCGCGCTTGCTGATCGCACAGCTGCGCAGCGACGCCTACGACGATGCGCCGGCACCGCTGCACAACCAGGGCTTCGTGCCACAACTGGTGGTGCGCGGCTCGACCGCGCCGATGCGCCCGGCCGGCGCACGCCCCCTTCCTTCCGATCCTGCCTGAGCCTGCCATGTCGCTGTCAGACCCCACGTCCACCCTGATGTTCGCCGAAGCCGCTGAAGCGGCCGACGTGGTCGCGCGCCAGTTCTCGCGCAACCACGCCACCATGGAAACCCTGGCTGCCAGCCTGCGCGCCGCGCCGCCGCCGTTCGTGGTCACCTGCGCACGCGGCAGCTCCGACCATGCCGCCACCTATGGCAAGTACCTGCTGGAAACCCAGCTGGGCCTGGTGGTCGCATCGGCTTCGCCGTCGGTGGGTTCGGTCTATGCCGCACCGCTGCAGCTGCGTGGCGCGCTGTTCATCGTCATCTCGCAGTCGGGCAAGAGCCCGGACCTGCTGCGCAACGCGGAAGCTGCCAAGGCTGCCGGCGCGCGCGTGATCGCACTGGTCAACGTCGAGGATTCGCCGCTGGCGCAGCTGGCCGATACGGTCATTCCGCTGCACGCCGGTGCCGAGAAGAGTGTGGCGGCGACCAAGAGCTACCTGGCGTCGCTGGCTGCGCTGCTGCAGCTGGCTGCCTACTGGAAGCAGGACGCAAGCCTGCGTGCGGCGCTGGACCTGCTGCCGGACGCGATGCGCGAGGCCTGGCAGTGCGACTGGACGCCGGTGACCGAGGGCCTGGTCGAGGCGACCAACCTGTTCGTGCTCGGCCGTGGCCTGGGCCTCGGCGCTGCGCAGGAAGCTGCATTGAAGTTCAAGGAAACCTGCAGCCTGCATGCCGAAGCCTACAGCTCGGCTGAAGTGAAGCATGGCCCGATGGCGCTGGTCGACCGCGGTTTCCCGGTGCTGGCCTTTGCGCAGCCTGATGAAACCGGCGCCGGCACCCGTGCCGTCGTCGAGGAATTCACCGCGCGCGGTGCACAGGTGTGGATGGCCGGTGCCGGTGGCAACCTGCCGGTAGCGGCCGCGCCGCATCCGCTGTGCGCACCGCTGCTGACCGTGCAGAGCTTCTACCGCGCGATCAACGCGCTGGCGCTGCGTCGTGGCTTCAACCCGGATCTGCCGCCGCACCTGAACAAGGTCACGGAGACGGTGTGATGGCCACGGTCCTGCGCAATGCCCGCATCCTGGCAGGCGACGAGTTCCGCGACGATCTGGCGGTCGTGATCGAGCATGGCCGCATCAGCGCGCTGCTGCCCGATGCAGCGCCGCAGCTGGGCCAGGCCGCCGAGCAGGTTGATCTGAGCGGTGGCTGGCTGCTGCCCGGTTTCATCGATGTGCAGGTCAATGGTGGCGGCGGCGCGCTGTTCAACAACACGCCAGACGTGGCGGCACTGCGCACCATCGCGCAGGCGCACCGTCGTTTCGGTACCACCGCGATGCTGCCAACGCTGATCAGTGATGATGTGGGCGTGATGCGCGAGGCCATCGGTGCGCTGCGCGAGGCAATCGCACAGGGGGTGCCGGGCGTGATCGGCATCCATCTGGAAGGCCCGTACATCGCGCCGGCCCGCAAGGGTACGCACGATGCCAGCAAGTTCCGTGTGCCAGACGAAGCAGAGATCGCTCTGGCCGCATCGCTGGACAACGGTGTGACACTGCTGACGCTGGCACCGGAACGCGTGCCGCTGGAGACCATTCGCGCGCTGGTCGAGCGCGGCGTGATCGTTGCCGCTGGGCATACCGCAGGCACCTACGAAGAGATCCGCGCCGGTCTGAATGCAGGCGTGCGTGGCTTCACCCACCTGTACAACGCGATGTCGCCGCTGCAGGGCCGTGAGCCCGGCGCGGTGGGCGCTGCGCTGGAAGACCGCGACAGCTGGATCGGCATCATCGTCGATGGCGTGCATGTGCATCCGGCCAGCCTGCGCGTGGCGCTGGCAGCCAAGCCGCGTGGTCGCCTGCTGCTGGTCACCGATGCGATGCCGCCGGTTGGCGCCGACGATCCCAGTTACGTGCTGTACGGCGAAACCATCACCGCCATCGACGGCGTGGTGCGCAATGCCGCCGGTTCGCTGGCGGGCTCGGCGCTGGACATGGCCACCGCGGTGCGCAACACCGTGCAGCTGCTCGGCCAGCCACTGGCCGAAGCCGCGCGCATGGCCTCGACCTATCCGGCGCAGTTCCTCAACGTTGACGATCGTCTGGGCCACATCGCCGCGGGCTACCAGGCCGACCTGGTGCTGCTGGACGATGCCCTGCAGGTGCGTGGCACCTGGATTGCCGGACAATACGAGGCCGCCTGATGGCCGATCCCTTGAAGGGAAGTATGCCGCCGCGCCGCCTGGGCTCGATCGATGCCCTGCGCGGCATCACCGTGGCGGCAATGCTGCTGGTCAACAACCCGGGTGACTGGAGCGCGGTGTTCGCGCCGCTGCGTCATTCGGAATGGCATGGCTGCACGCCCACCGACCTGGTGTTCCCGTTCTTCCTGTTCCTGGTGGGCGTGTCGATGGCCTTCAGCGTGGCGCCACGCGCGCTGGACGCGTCGGCGCGACCGGCATTGGCACGCGGCGTGCTGGAACGCGCGCTGCGCATCCTGCTGGCTGGAGCGCTGCTGCACCTGCTGATCTGGTGGGCGCTGCATACCCCTCACTTCCGCATCTGGGGCGTGCTGCAGCGGATCGCGGTATGCGCGGCGCTGGTGGGCGTACTGGCGGTGTATGCGCGGCCGCGCATGCAGGCGGGCGTGCTGGTCACGTTGCTGGTGGGGTACACGGTGCTGCTGCTGGGCATCGGTGACCTGGCGCCATGGACCAACCCGGCCAGCCGTCTGGATACCACGCTGTTCGCACCGTGGATCTACCAGTGGCATGCCGATACCGGACTCGGCCACGACCCGGAAGGATTGCTGAGCACGCTGGGTGCGCTGGCCAGTACCGTGCTTGGCCTGTTGGCCGGAAGACTGCTGCGCAGCGGGCGTGCCGCGGCGCTGGCGGGGCTGGGTGCGGTGACTGCCGCGCTGGGCCTGCTGCTGGCCGTGGTGCTGCCGTTGAACAAGCAGCTGTGGACACCCAGCTACGTGCTGTGGACCGGCGGCCTGGCCGCGCTGGCGCTGTGGCTGGGCCATGTGTTGATCGACCAGAAGGGTTGGCCGGCGCTGGGCCGGCGCTTCGGTGTCAACGCGATCACCGCGTATCTGGGTGCATCGATAATGTCGGTGGTGCTGATGGCCAGCGGCGCCTGGGGCTGGTTCTGGCAGCAGCTGGCCACCGCGATGCCGCAGTCGCTTGAGCTGGCGTCGATGCTGCAGGCGCTGGCGTTCGTCGCGCTGTGGTGGGGCGTGGCGTGGTGGCTGGACCGGCGGAAGATCTATCTGAAGATCTGACCCCATCCGCCAACGGCATCCACGCATGGCGTGGATCTACCAGGTGCCATGAGTGAATCGATTGGCGATGCAGGGTCAGTAGATCCACGCCATGCGTGGATGCTTTGCGCGTGATTCCCAAGTGCCGAAAAAATGAGCGATTTCAGCCACGTCACATTGGCGTGAGGACCGGGCGATTTCACATCTGAACTGTGATTCTCCGCACGCAAGTTCACCTGTCGAAACGGTTCACCACACGGCAGACTGCAAGCGCAGTGCCGCACATACGCAGTTCCTGATTTCCCGTCCAGGAGTGCCCCATGTCCCGTGCCGTTCCGCGTGCGTTCCGCCCGCGCCGCCTTGCTGTTTCCGTGTTGCAGGCCCTCGCCGTTCCCTCCCTGCTTCTGACGACCGCCAGCGTCGCCTGGGCCGGCTGTAACAACTCGACACCGACCGCCGGCCAGACGGTCACCTGTGATGCCAACGCACCGAATCCGCAGACCACTCCCGTTACCGCCAGTGGCGCGGCTGGCGTCACCGTCAACGTCGGCAATGGTGCCCAGTTGCAGCAGAGTGGTGGTGGATCGGCCCTCGTGCTGGTCGGTGCCGGTGGTCACCTGCTGTCAAACCAGGGCACGATCAGTTCGGTGGGCGGTGCGGCCGTGCAGCTTGGGGGCGGCAGCCGCGTCGACAACCGCGGCAGCATCAGCACCGGCAACAACATTGCCCTGCAGTTCATCGGCGCAGGTGACAGCGTGCTGGTCAATCGGGGAACGATCAGTGGTCAGACCGGCGTGCAGTTCGATGCGGGCAACGATCGCCTCGAGATGCAGGCCGGCAGCATCACCGGAGGCGTACTGCAGGGCGATGGAAACGATGTGCTGCTGCTCAGTGACGGCACGATCGACAGCGTCGACCAGGGCGGTGGCGATGACCAGATGACTGTCACCGGCGGCACCGTCACCGGCGTGGTGGTGCAGGGCAGCGGCCGCGACGATTTCGTCATGACCGGCGGCACCGTCGGGGCCCTCCAGCAGGGTGACAACATCGATACCTTCCGCATGAGCGGTGGCCGCATCGTCGGTGCGTTCGAGGATGGCGACCAGGCCTGGATGACCGCTGGCCGCATCGGCCGCGTCAACATGAAGCTGGACAAGAATCTGTGGGATCAGTCCGGCGGCATCGTTGAGGGCAACGTGGTCACCGGCTTCGACACCGACACCATCATCATCTCGGGTACGGCCTACATCGGCGGCAACATCAGTGTCAGTGGTGGTGCCGACAGCGTGACCATCACCGATGGCACCGTGCGCGGCCAGGTACTGCTCAGCACCGGCAACGACACCTTCAACTGGAACGGCGGCGGCATCGTCTACGGCGCGATCGACATGGGGCCGGACAACGACGTGGCCAACCTCAGCAACCTCAACCAGGGAAACCTTGGTGCAGTGCCGCTGTTCGACGGTGGCAGTGGCATCGATCAGCTCAACTTCAACAACGTCAAGGCTGCGGGCGTGGGACGCTTCCAGAACTGGGAGACAATCAGCCTGGCCAACAGCACCGAGCTGACCTTCGATGGTGATCTGGTGCTGGGTGACAGCGGAACCGGCACCGGCACGCTCACGGTGGATGACACCAGCACTGTCTACGCGGGCAGTGGCGGCCATGCCGTCCGTCCGTTCAACAGTGGCACACTGGTGGAGATGGTCAATGCCGGGCGCATCGACCTGACCGGTGCCGGCGCTGGCGACGTGTTCACCGTGCGTGGCAACTACCGCGGTGACGGTGGCGGCCTGTACCTGCGTACCGTGCTGGGTGCGGACAATTCCACCAGCGATCGACTGGTGATCGATGGCGGTGTCGCCACCGGCACGACCGGCATCGGCGTCATCAACGCTGGAGGCAGTGGAGCGGCCACGTTGGCCGATGGCATCCTGGTGGTGCAGGCCCTGAATGGTGGTCGCACCGCGCCGGGCGCGTTTTCGCTGTTCGCACCGGTGGCGGCCGGTGCCTACGAGTACTTCCTGTTCAAGGGCGGTGTCAGTGCCGGTACCAGCGAGAACTGGTACCTGCGCTCGACCGTGGTGGCCGGGCCTGCACCGGCGCCCAACGGAAGCGGTATCAATGGCGCGCCGCCGCCGCCGACGCCACCCGTCGCACCCCCACCACCGATCACCCCGGCACCGCCACCGCCGCCCGAAGGCGCCACCGATCCGGATCTGACCGCAGGCGAGACCGCGCCGCCACCACCGCCGCCGGAACCCGTGCCGGTGGCGCCGCCCAGTGATCCAGCGGTGCCGGACGTGCCGGTGGCTGGCGGAGCGCTGCCCGGAACCGGTGCGCCGCCGACGCCGGGTGCACGCCCCGCCGAGGGCGCAGTGGTACCGCTGTACCGCGTGGAAACCGCCACCTACGCCGTGGTGCCGCCGCTGCTGCGCGAGACCTCGCTGGCCAGCCTCGGCACGTTCCATGAGCGGCAGGGCGAGCAGCGCCTGCTGTACAACAAGGGCGCATTCCGCACGGCCTGGGGCCGGTTGGTGGGGCAGAGCAGCGAGATCCATTGGAAGGGCGATGCGCAGCCGGGCTTCGATGGCGATGTGATGGGCCTGCAGGCCGGCCTCGATGTGTGGGCCACGGCCAATGACAGCCATCGGAATCAGATCGGCGTGTTCGTCGGCCGCACCCGCGCGCAGGGCAAGACCACCGGCCTGGCACTCGGCTGGGAGAACGTACAGGTGGGCCAGAACCGCCTGGATGACAAGCACGTGGGCCTGTACTGGACGTTCACCGACAGCAGCGGGGGGTACATCGACGCCGTGGCGATGCAGAGCCGTTACGACGGCCGCGTACGTTCCTCTCGCGGGCTCGGCTTCGGCCTGAGCGGCGACGGCACCAGCGTGTCGGTGGAGGCCGGCAAGCCGCTGCTGCACTTCGGTCAGTCCGCATGGTGGCTGGAACCGCAGGTGCAGGTGATCTGGCAGCGCACCTCGCTGGACGACCGTCGCGATGAAGTATCGAGCGTGCGTTTCGACAACGACAATGCCTGGACCGGCCGCATCGGCCTACGCCTGGCCGGCGATTACCAGTTGGCCGACAACGGCTGGCAACCGTACTTCAAGCTCAATTACTGGCATGGCCGTTCCGGCGAGGACCGCGTCGGCTTCGACAACGACACGATCATCAATTCGCAGCGCTCGCGCGCACTGGAAGCCGGCGTAGGTGTGGTCGGGCGCTTCAACCGCACCATCAGTGCGTACGCCGTGGCCGACTA
Organism: Stenotrophomonas sp. 63632_Sma; assembly: GCF_056482875.1. NCBI lineage: Bacteria > Pseudomonadati > Pseudomonadota > Gammaproteobacteria > Lysobacterales > Lysobacteraceae > Stenotrophomonas > Stenotrophomonas sp. 63632_Sma. The sequence goes on along the minus strand of NZ_CM151220.1, from coordinate 3,979,407 downwards.
CACGCGCGAGTTGGGCGGCGACCGCAACGAGAAGCGCCGCATCATCGAAGGCAACATCGGCCTGCGCGCGGACTGGTGACCACCGCAGGATTGGGTAGGTGCCGACCTGGGTCGGCACTCATCCCGTCACCGCCATGCTCCGCTCTGGTAGGTGTCGACCTTTGTCGACACGAATCCATCGGTGCCATTACCCCGCGCATGCACCCGGCGCCACCAGCGCGCTGGCATGATCGGCCAACACCACCACCGCGTGCAGCAGGCCTTCCTCCACCTGCGGCGGACACTGCGCCTGCGCATCGTCCGTCTCGCGCGCCGACTGTGCAGCCAGCAGTACCCCGCCGCACGCAGGCAATGCTGCCAAGCAGCGCGTCGCCTCCGCCAGTTCCCGGCCACGCACATCGCTGAGTTGCCGTTCGCGCCAGACCTGACCATCGGCGGCGTGGCTTTGCGCGATGCCGTGCAACCGGGCGAAGAAGGCCGGCGGCGGAGCGTGTTCATGGGCTTCTGTGAGCGCATCTTCCAACGCTTCGGCTGCGGCATTGGAGAGCTGCAGGCCGGGCATTGCGGCACCGAGCAGTACATGCAGACGTGGGTAGGTGGGGTAGAGCGTGGTCATGGCAGCAACCTCACAAGGCTGGGCCACCTGCAGGGTTGCAAGGTGGCGGGCGGTGCGGGTTGGCGTGCCGGTGAAGCTACCCAAAGGAAACGAAGCCGGCGGATCGGAAGGATCCCCACGCACCGCCCGCCGCAGGACGACGGACGGTGCATTATTCGAGCCCGCGACATGGTCGCAAGCCCGACTTCAAGTAGCTTCATTCAGGACGCCAATCCCGGCCAGCGCAGGAGGCGCCGACGGAGGCAACCTTCTGGCGTTCTACGTGGCGATGACATGGGCAAAGTTGCAATCTACTGATCGCGTGCAAGCTGTCTTGCTGCAATCCGCGGCGGGGCCAGATACGACAGTCCGCGCATGGCGAAAGCCATCACCTGCGGGCTATGCTGTGCGCCTGCCTCAACGACAAGGAAACGTCACATGCAGGTTCGCAAGGGAGTGCGTCGCATTGGTGCGCTGGTGATCGCGCTGGTGGCTGCCAACGCCATGGCCGATACGCCCAAGGCAATCGAGGTGCCCTCGCCGGAGGCGGAGGCCGAGATCCTCAACCTGCTTGAACGGCAGGCGCTGTATCGCGACCGGGTGGACTGGCCTGGCACCCGCACACGACTGCAATCGGTGCAGGGTGACCCCGTGAAGCGGCTGGCGTTTCTGCGCGAAGCCATTGCGGTCAGCACGGGCAATCATGGCGTATGGACGACGACCCAGCGCCAGAGCGAATCCCTTGCGCGCGCAGCAGGTCGGCGCCGCCGCCGTGGAAAGGGCCAAGGCCGCCGATGCGGTGGATGCGCGCATCGGCTGGTTGGTCATCGAGGGATATGCCTCCACGCCCGGCGCGACGCCACAGGAAGCGTTCCGCCAGAACATCCAGCGCGCCGCGCGGTGGCAGCAGGTCATCCGCAGCAAGGACGACGGCATGCGCTGTGGCTGGATCGTCGACCTGCGTGACAACAGCGGTGGCAACATGTGGCCGATGCTGCTGGGCATGGCACCGCTGCTGCGCACCTCGGTGGTGAACAACGAAGATGTGGGGTCGTTCGAAACCGCACAGGGGCCGGAGCGCTGGACGTTGACCGCGACCGCCGTGCAGCGTGCAGGCAAGCCGGTGCTGGACTTCGGCCAGACCGGCTATGTGCTGCGGCAGCCTGGCACGCCGGTGGCGGTGCTGTTCGGACAGCGTACCGGCAGTTCGGGCGAGGCCTCGGCGCTGGCGTGGCGTGGCCGTGCGCAGACGCGCAGCTTCGGCCAGCCGACGGCAGGGGTCTCGACTGGCAACAACGTGCGCACACTGGCCGATGGCAGCCGCCTGTTGTTGACCACCACCGTGATGCGCGACCGCAATGATCGTGGTGATGGGTTGAAGATCGAGCCCGACCAGCGCATCGAGGGTGATGCCGCCACTTTGGCCGCCGCCCAAGCCTGGCTGCTGGCCCAACCCGCCTGCCAGGGCCGCTGATCCATGATCCTGATCGGCCAGCAGGAGCGGGTGGTGGTGGTCGGCCCGACCGAAGCCCACCACTGCCTGCGCTGCCAGACGGAAACCGAGTTCGCGCCCCAGCTGCGCTACAGGATGGCGCGCATCGACCTGCTGTTTGGCCTCACTTACCACCGCCGTTATGAGCTGGCCTGCACCCGGTGCGGGCACGGCTGGGTGCTGGACACCGACACCATGGACCAGCAGCTGGGTGGGGTGCCGATCTCGTGGCGGCACCGCTTCGGCCTGCCGCTGATGCTGGTGGTGGTGGCCGGTCTGGCGGCGTTGGGCTGGCTGTGGCGGCACGGATTCCTCGGTTGAGGACCGGGCCTGTTAAAGTCTGCCCTGCAATCACGTACCGGAAGCGACCATGGACCACGACACCCCGTTCGACCCCCTCAACGACCTCGAGGTGCGCCTGTTGCAGGCCCAGGACGGCACGCTGACCGCAGCGCAGTTCCTCGACGGCCTGCTGACCTCGACGGCGTTCGTGCTGCTGGACAAGGCCATTGGCGAAGACGGCGCCTGGGACGAGAGCATCTCGCCGCTGGTGCTGACCAGCGAGAGCGGCGAGGCGATGTTCGCGGTGTTCACCGCGCCCGAGCGTGCTGGCCTGTGGCACGAGCAGCTGCCGCAGTTCGCCCATGCCATGCCGATTGCGGTGCATGCGCTGTTGGCCGGTATCGGCGACGGCGTCGGCCTGGTGCTGAACCCGGGCCTGGACGTGGGCATGGAGATGATTCCCGATGCCGTGGCCCAGCTGAAGCAGCGTGCAGCGGCGATCACCCGCGGCATGGCGCACTGAATCCAGGGATTGTCTGGTTGCCGGCCAGCGGCCGGCACTACCCGTGATGCCGGACGGCGGCGATGGTTTGCAAGTGCGTCCTGTTCAATGGAGAGGAGCATCGTGGGCAAGCGTTCTAACCGATCGCTGTGGGTCTATGAGATCGGCCTTCTTGCGGGTTTGGCACTGGCAGCTGCGTTCATCACCCGGTTCAATCCGGTGGAGACGCTCCGGTTGGGTGGTTGGCTCTTCCTCTTGATGCAACCTATCTTGTTGGGTGCTCATGCAGTCGACCACTTCTCGCGCAAGCGTCGTCGATAGACGGGCGATGTGAAGGTGCCGGCCAGCGGCCGGCACTACCCGGGCTTCAGCGGGCGGCGGCGATGGCTTTCACCCGCGCCTTGGCCAGTGCTTCGCCGATGGCCGGGCCCTTCAGATGCGTGGTATCCAGATCCCGTGCCTGCACTGACAGCGCCGCCTGGTGCAGGCGCTTGAGCGTCTCGCCCTGCGGGTAGTCGCTGTCCTCGAAACCGAGCCGGCCGCGCTTGTCGGCCTCGCAGCACAGCGCGATGCGGGCCACGCGTTCCGGCCGGCGCAATGCATCGCAGCGACCCAGCAGTTCCAGCACGGTGGCATCGCGCAGTTCGTCGATGCGGTGCACGTTCAAGTGCTCGCGGCAGACCGCTTCGGCCAGTTGCTGGTGCTCGGTGGGAATCTTCAACCTCGCGCACAATGCCTTCAGCGGTTTGATGCCGCGCTGCTCGTGCATGATGTGGCGTGGCCATTCCTCCGGCGGGGTCAGGCCCTTGCCGAGGTCGTGGGTGAGGGCAGCGAAGCCGACCAGGTCATCACCCGGTGCCAGTTTCGCGGCCATGTCGCTGACCATTTCCTGGTGGATGCCGGTGTCGACTTCCGGATGGAATTCGGCACGCTGCGGCACGCCATACAGCGCTTCCAGCTCGGGCAGGATCGGGCCCAACGCATGCGCAGCGTGCAGCGTGCGCAGGAAGGCGGAGGGCCGTTCACTGACCAGCGCCTTGCGCAGTTCCTGCCAGACGCGTTCCGGCACCAGCGCGTCCAGCTCGCCACTGGCGGCGACCTCGCGCATCAGCGCCATGGTCTCTTCGGCGATGGTGAAGCCCAGTGGCGCGAAGCGCGCCATGAAGCGCGCCGCACGCAGCACGCGCAGCGGGTCTTCCACGAACGCAGGACCGATGTGGCGCAGCACGCGCTGTTCAATATCGCGCACGCCACCGTAAGGATCGACCAGCGTGCCGGTCTCCTCATCGCAGGCGATCGCGTTGATGGTGAAGTCGCGGCGCTGCAGGTCCTCTTCCAGCGTCACCGCCGGATCGGCATCGACCACGAAGCCGCGATAGCCACGGCCGGATTTGCGCTCGGTGCGCGCCAGCGCGTACTCCTCGCCGGTCTTCGGGTGCAGGAACACCGGGAAATCGCGGCCCACCGCAGTAAAGCCCTGCGCTTCCATCTGCGGGGGCGTGGCGCCGACGACGACCCAGTCACGGTCGCCGGCCGGGCGTTGCAGCAGGCGGTCGCGCACGGCGCCGCCGACAAGATAGATCTTCATGGGAGGATGATCGCATGCCCGGCGCAGATGCACTGGTAGCTGCTGGCCGGCAACCGCTATTTGCCCAGGGGGTGCCGGCCAGCGGCCGGCACTACCGACGCAGATGCATCACGGCAGGCCGCGCCACTCCGGCACGAACAGGCCGGCCAGGAACCACAGGCCGTAGACGATCCACAGGCAGAGGAAGTAGAGCTTGATCTGCGCTTCGTCCCACAGGCTGCCCCAGCTGTCGACGAAGGCCAGCGACTTCCAGCCTTCCATCCAGGCCGCGCCACCCCAGCGCAGCACCCAGGTGGCGAACAGGCTCCAGGCGGCGAATATCCCGATCCAGGCCAGCAGGCTCATCGCTTTCCCCTCCCCGGGAAGTGGAGATCGGGTCGTGCCGGCCAGCGGCCGGCACGACCGCAGTGCGATCAATCGCCGCCCTGGTCAGCGTTGGCGGCGCAGCTGAAGCTCTTGCGCTTGTCCACCAGGCGGCCCATCAGACGGTCGCTCAGAGGCAGCGCATCACCATTGAGGCGCCAGTCGTAGATCACGCTGAAGGCCAGCACGCGTGCGACGTACTCGCGGGTTTCCTTGTAGCTGATGGTCTCGATCCACAGGTCCGGGTCATAACCCGGGCGCTGGCCCTGCCAACGCGCGGTCGGGGTCGGGCCGGCGTTGTAGGCGGCGATGGTCACGTACGGCAGACCGTCGTACTTGTTCATCAGCTGGCGCAGATAGGCGGTACCGATGGCGATGTTGGTGTCCGGGTCGTACAGGCTGTCGGCGCCGCCGTAGCCGGTCAGGCCGATCGACTTGGCCACGCCGGCACCGGTGGCCGGCAGCACCTGCATCAGGCCCATGGCGTTGGCAGGCGAGCGCGCGCGCGGGGTGAAGGTGCTCTCGGCGCGGATCTCTGCCGCCACCCAGGCCGGATCGATCGCGTTGCGTGCCGATTCGCGGCGGATGGTGGCGTCGTGGTGCAGCGGGAAACGCAGGTCGTACAGGCGCTGTTCCTGCGGCTGCTTGCCGAGTGCGAACACGGCGCGGTCGAACCAGCCATTGTCCTGCGCCACGCGAACGGCGAGGCGGCGCTGGGTGTCATCGAAGCGCGACAGCGCGCTGTTCCATTCGGCCACGGCCCAGCCGGCGCGATCGATCTGGTACAGCGCCATCGCGCGCTGGATGGCTGGGTCGCGCGCGATCACCGCTTGTGCCTGCGTGCTGTCGTTCGGCTTCCACGGGCACAGCGTGTAGCCCTGCTGCAGTTTGTCGGCGGCGAGGAAACCATGGAAGGTCGGTGCGCGCGCGGCCTCGCGGAACAGCGGCTGCGCCTGTTGGGCCTGGCCGGTCTTCTCCAGCATGCGGCCTTCGAAGTAGCGCCAGCGCGGGTCACTGCGCTGCTTGCTGCCCATCTTGCGGATCGCGGTCAGCGCCGCCGGCCAGTCACCGCGCGACATCGCTTCGCGCACGCGCCACTCGTGCAGGCGTTCGTCGTACGCCGATTCCGGCACCGCGTTGAGGCGCCGCGCCGAATCCGGAAGATAGGAAGCGACCGTCCACAGTGCGATCTGGTACAGCACCTGGCCCTGCTGCTCGGCACTCAGGCCCAGTGCCTGCGCGTACTGCGGCAGCTGCTGTTCGGTGGCGCCGGGATCGGCCTTGGCCAGCTTGGCCAGGCCATCGGTGGCGATGCGCCGGCTGCGCTCGTTGCGCGGCCAGTTCAACGCGCTGGCGTTGGGCTTGTCGACAAACGCGGCGTAATTGTTGGCCAGCGCCAGGTCGGTGGCAGGCAGGCCCCGTGCGGCGCTGCGCATCACAGCGGGTTGCTGGGCGTCGGCGGCAGCGTCGATGCGTTCCCAGCGCAGGGCGTCGCTCAGACCTCCCTGTGCCTGCAGCACGGCAAAAACGGCATCACAGCCGTCCGGCAGCGACTTGCCGTTCTTGCGCCACAGATCCTGCGCTTCGCTGATCCACTGCGGATCAACCTTGCCGGTCACCTGGCGCGCGGTCAGCTGCGCACAGCGCAGGCCGGCGTTGTCGGTGGGCGCCCAGTTGGCGAGCAGGGTCGGCCAGTCCTGGCGGCGCGCGACCGAGGGCAGCCATACGCTGCGGAACGTGTTGGCCACGGCTTGGCCGTCATAGCGCTTGAGGAAGGCCTGCGCCTGCGCGGTATCGACGGTGTCGATGTTGCGGCGCAGGTTGGCGTACTCCAGCCAGCCGTATGCCGGATGGCGGCTGAGTGCGGCGGCCTGGCCGGGATCGAACTGGCCGCGTTCGGCGGCAGCGATCGCGGCCTTCAGCTGCGCGTTCTGGGCGTCGAGGGACTGGGCATTGGCGCAACCGATCAGCAGCGTGGTGGCCAAGGGCAGCAGGGACAGGGCGGTCGAAGAGCGTCGGGTCATGGCGGGCAGCATAGCGGGCAATGGCTGAATTCAGTTTCGCATTGCGTGCACGCGATGGGTCGGCAACGGCAGCTGAATGCTCGTGCAGCAGGCACTGCCTCGCGAGCCTGCGGGCGACGTAGTGTCGAGCTTGGGCGAACGGCCCGGCTGCAGGGAGCGGCACATGGCGTTCAGTAGCGCAGGAAGAAGCGGCCCGCTGGCGGACATCAATGTCACGCCACTGGTGGATGTGATGCTGGTGCTGTTGATCATCTTCATCGTGACCGCGCCGATCGTGGCCCGGCCGATTGCCGTGCCGTTGCCACAGGCCACCGATCGCACGATCGATCGCCCCGAACCGCCGCCGCCGATCGAGCTGCGCCTGGACGCTGCCAACCAGCTCAGCTGGAATGGCCAGCCGATGGCGATCAGTGAGCTGCAGGCGCGCCTGCAGGCACAGGCGGGCGAACATGCCGGCAACCTGCCGGAGCTGCGTATCGCCACCGATCCGGCGGCCGAATACGAAGGCATGGCGAGGATTCTGGCCGCAGCCGAGGCGACCGGCATGGAGCGCATTGCGTTCGTGCGGTAGTGCGATGTCTCACTGCCGCTCATGCGGTGATTGCTGCATGAGCGGCGCTTCCCCTGCTGACAGCGTCGCATCCAGGATCCGCAGAAAGGCCATTTCAATCTGCGCTGGAACCGGGGTTGGATGTGCTCGCCACCTTCCGGTCCCAGGGGCACGTTCAACGTCGAAAGCAGTCAACTCGGCTCTCTCGAAATCCACCACAACCGTCAATCCCTCTCCCGAGGCCAAGGCCGCATCGTTGGGAGAAGGGCAGTTGTTGCACTCGATCACGCCGCCTGCTCTCGATTCGCCCGCCAGGGAAAAAAGCAGCGTCATCACCGTCGTGACACCCAGCACCGCACTCACCGCTTTCATGATCGACCCTCCCGCGAATGGCTGGAGGTGCGAGTCTGCGCTAGATCGACTAGCGGCGCCTTCTGAAAGAGGGAATTTCAAACTATTCCTGAAACGGTCCGGCAGAGACCCTTTCCATGAATGTGGCAGCCCCCGGCGCGCGCTGTCGCAGCCGGCATCAAGGCTGCCTGTCGTGAACAATATCGTCCGGTCATAACCTGCAGCCATCTGACGCAATCGGCCTGCAATTGCGTCAATTCCGCGTGAAAGAGTGTCGATCATCACGCCGCGATTTTTACCACTTGTTTACAAAGGAGACGGCGCCGCCATGCAGGGAGGGAGTGCGGCAGCCCATGTCCCGACATTCCTTTGGAGAGAGAGCGAATGAATCACCTGCACCACCGCCCTTTGGCGGTTGCCGTCGCGCTGTGCGTGATGACCCTGGCACCGTTGGGTGCCGCTGCACAATCCACCACCAACCTCGATGCGGTGGAAGTCACCGGTACCCGCATCAAGCGCGCTGAAGTCGAAGGCCAGGTGCCGATCCAGACGCTGACCCGCGGTGATATCGAACGCACCGGCCTGACCTCGATCGGCGAAGTGCTGCAGCAGCTCACCGGTTCCGGTTCCGCGCTCAATGCCAAGTTCAATTCGTCCGGCAACTTCGGCTTCCCGCCCGATGGCAGTGGTGTAGGTGCTGGCTCGGCGCAGGTGGACCTGCGCCATCTGGGCGCCAAGCGCGTGCTGGTGCTGGTTGACGGCATCCGCTGGGTCAATGAGTCGTCCGCCTCCGGTGTGGGCTCGGCCACCGACCTCAACACCATTCCGCTGGCCATCGTCGAGCGCATCGAAGTGCTCGAAGATGGCGCGTCGTCGCTGTATGGCTCCGATGCCATTGCCGGTGTGGTCAACATCATCACCCGCCGCGACTTCGATGGCGGCCAGGTGACCCTGAACTACGGCGAGTACAGCAAGGGCGATGGCACGCAGAAGGGCGTGGATCTGGCCTGGGGCAAGAGCGGCGACCGCTTCAGCCTGTTCCTCGGCGCCAGCTGGACCAAGCAGGATCCGGTGTTCGCCAAGGACCGCGAGCAGTCGCGCTTCCCGATTCCCGGCACCGGCCTGGCCTTCGGCAGCGGTGGCATTCCGCAGGGCCGTTTCATGTTCACCGACCCGAACACCGGTGCGGTGCAGAACATCGTGCCCAATACCGGCGTGAGCAACCCGCGCTACGACGGCAGTGCCGGCTGCGCGCGCACCGATGACTATCACTGCTTCACCAGTGCTGATCGCTTCAACTTCGCCGAATACAACATGGTGCTGACACCGTCGGAGCGTAAGGGCCTGTTCGGTCAGTTCCGCTTCGACATCACCGACAACGTGCAGTGGTACGTCAAGGCACTGGGCAACCGCCGTGAGTCGACCAACCAGGCCGGCCCGGAGCCGCTGTTCTTCGGTCCCGATGGCGCCACCGGCAATCCGCTGGCCGACAACATCACCGTGTCTGCGCTCAACCCGTACAACCCGTTCGGCTTCGACCTGGTCTCGGGTGACAACCTGAGCCTGATCGGTCGCCGTCCAGTAGAGGGCGGCGCGCGCGTGTTCAAGCAGGAAGTGGACACCACGTATTTCGCCACCGGCTTCGTCGGCAACTTCCAGGCGGCTGACCGCAGCTGGTACTGGGACGTCAACGGCATGTACAGCAAGAACAAGGCCGAACAGACCAACTACGGCAGCTACAACATCTACAACGTCAACATGGCGCTGGGCGATCCGTCCGTCTGTGCGGCGACCCCGGGCTGCGTGCCGCTGAACATCTTCGGCGGTGCCGGTTCGATCACTCCGGACATGCTGAAGTGGATCCAGCCGGTGGTGCGTGACCGCAGCCAGAACGAACTGAGCCTGTTCACCGCCAACCTGTCCAGCGACCTGTTCACGCTGCCGGCCGGCCCGGTGTCGTTCGCTACCGGCTTCGAGTATCGCAAGTACGAGGGTTCGTACCAGCCCGATCCGCTGACGGTGGCGGGCCACTACAACGGCGTGCCTTCGCAGCCGACATCCGGCTCGTATGACGTCAACGAGGCCTACCTGGAGTTGAGCGTGCCGATCTTCGCCGACTCTTCATTCGGCAAGAAGCTGGACCTCAGCCTGGCCGGCCGCTATTCGGACTACTCCACCTTCGGTGGCGAATTCACGCCCAAGTACGGCCTGCGTTGGCAGGTGACCGACGATTTCGTGCTGCGCACGACCTATGCCGAGGGCTTCCGTGCACCGTCGATCGGTGAGTTGTACGGTTCGGCCGCGCGTGCCGACCTGCAGTTGTTCGATCCATGCTCGGTGGGCCTGGGCGGTACGCCGCCGCGCGGCAGCGCCGCCAACTGTGCCGCGCTGGGCGTGCCGGCCGGCTTCCAGCAGGCCAACTCGCAGATCTCGGTGACCACCGGCGGCAACCGCGAGCTGGATCCGGAGCGCTCGCGCAGTTTCAGTGCCGGTTTCGTGTGGAGCCCGTGGTTTGGCAACAACACCTCGTGGTCCGAGCGCTTCGACGTGGAGGTGACCTTCTATCGCCATGCCATCGATGGCGCGATCCAGGCAATCAACGCGCAGACCCAGCTGGACCTGTGCGTGGAAACGCTGGATCCGATCTACTGCGATGGCATCACCCGCGCCAATACCGGTGCAGTGAGCAGCTTCAACAACCGCCTGACCAATCTCGGCTCGATCAAGACCGATGGCTGGGACGTGGATCTGTTCTGGACGTTGCCGCAGAGCTCGATCGGCCAGTTCAAGCTGGGCTGGAAGAACACGTTCGTCGGCCGCTACGAGGCCACCGGTGCGGCGGGCCAGAAGCAGCCGCAGAAGCCGGGCGTGGAAGTGGCCGACAGCTCGATTCCGGAATGGACCAGCAATGCCAGCATCGGTTGGACGCTGGACCGCTGGAGTGCCAACTGGACCGTTCGGCATATCTCCGAATTGACCGAGAACTGCGGTGACGCCTCTGTATTCCCGGTCTGCAGCAACCAGGCCGCAGGCACCAATACGCTGTCGGCCACCACCTTCCATGACATGCAGGTGGGCTACAAGATCGACTGGATGAAGGGGCTGCAGCTGACCGCTGGCCTGAACAACGTGTTCGACAAGGATCCGCCGATCTGCCTGTCGTGCTCGTTGAACGGTTACGACGCTTCGACCTATGACATCCCGCGTGGCCGCTACTGGTACCTGCGCGCGGACCTGCGTTTCTGATGAAGGGACGGCGCCGGGCTCAGCCCGGCGCCGTTGCAGCGTCGAGCCATGCTCGACTCCATGAAGGTGGTCAATCCGGAATGTCCTGTTCTGGGTCATCCTGTTCAAGGCTGGCACGGCGGAACGCGGTGCGTGCCCATCCCAGCCCGGCCACGATCATCATCGGCCCGACCGCGAAGGCGGGCAGTGAGGGAATGCGGAACTGTGGCAGTGTTTGGACCAGCAGGTTGTACAGGATCCAGGCCACCAGGATCAGGCCGATCCCCGCGCACAACAGTCCGAACAGCACCTGTGGAATGCCCATTGCCAATCCCAGCGCGCGCTCGGAGCGGGTGGGAGTGGGGATGGCGCGCAGTTCACGGCCCAGATCGAACCAGAACAGGATCGCTGCGGGCAGGCCGATCAGCAGAAGCAGGATGAAGTAGCCATTGCCTGTAGCGACCATCAGCGGCAGCGAAGAGAACAGGGCCACGAGCGAGAGACCGAGTTTCGTGCGGGTGCGCATGGCCGGTCGTCTTGGAGGGGAAAGGCGCGGAGGTATCCGTCTGCGCGACGCTACACCTGCAAGGGCAGCGCGGCAAAGGGGGCGCCGAGCGCCCCCGTTGTGGTGTCGAGCCGTGCTCGACGACCCCGTGTGATCGAGTCGAGCATGGCTCGACGCTACAAGGCCGGTTGGATCAGAACGCCCAGGTGAACGTCAGCGAGCCATTGCGGCCGTCGCCGTAGGCACCGTAGCCGGTGATCTGCGAGTAGTACTTCTTGTCCAGCAGGTTGTTGAGGTTGGCCTGCACGCTGAACTCCGGCGAGATGCGGTAGCGCACGAAGGCACTGACCAGCGCGTAGCCTTCCTGTTCGAAACGGCCCACTACCGGCGCAGCGTAGTAGATGCGGTTCTGCCAGTTGGCACCGCCGCCGACGGTCAGTTCCTGCAGCGATTGCGGGGTGTAGCTGGTGAACAGCTTCAGCGCGGTCTGCGGCAGGTTGGTGTTGATGTCGGCGCCGTTGATGTCCTTGGCCACGTAACGTGAAGCACCGAAGGTCGCGTTCCAGCCCGGTGCCAGTTCGCCATTCACTTCGAACTCGAAGCCACGGCTGACGGTGCCACGTGCAGCGATGTAGGCGGTCTCGTTCATTTGCCCGTCGACCTTGTCCATGGTTGCCTGGCCAACGTTGTCCTGCTCGATGCGGAACACTGCCACGGATGCATTCAGCCGGTTGTCGAACCACGCGCCCTTGACGCCGACTTCGTAGCTCTTGCCATCGACCGGATCGAGGTAGCTGCCCTGCTTGTTGCGCAGCGTCTGCGGCTGGAAGATCTCGGTATAGCTGGCGTAGGCGGAGTAGGTATCGTTGATGTCGTAGACCAGGCCGGCATACGGCGTGGTCACTTTGTGCGAGCGGTCGTTGCCTTCGTCTTCGCTCTTCCAGTCGGTGTAGCGCGCACCGATGATCAGCTTCAGTGGATCAGCCAGCGACAGGCGTGCGGCGGCATAGCCGGCCTTCTGGGTGATGGTGCCCTGGCTGGCAAGCTTCAGCGGTCGCCAGTTCGGCTGCGGGAAATCACCGGTCCAGCCGAAGTAGCTGGCCAGCGGCAGGTACTGTGCATTCGGATCGTTGAAGTCAGGCTGGAAATCACCATAGTTGGCGAACTCACGCTTGTTGTAGCTCAGGCCGGCCATGAACTGGTGCTCGCGGCCGAACAGCTGGAACGGCCCATCGATGTAGCCATCGATGCCATCAACCTTGCGCTCGGTGTTGTAGAAGCCGGCCATCGGCGTGATGCCGGCGCCGGTGGTCTTGTTGAACGCGGTGTAGGCCGGATAGAACAGCTTGTCGTCGGCCTTGGTGCGGTCGTGGGTGGCGCCGATCTTGAACTTCCAGCCGTTGCTGAAGGCATGCTGCAGGGTGGCGAACGCACGCTTGCTGGTGGTGTCCCAGTAGGTCCAGTCCGGCGACGGATTGAACGAGGTCGGATAGTTGGTCGGGCTGCCATCGGCGTACCACATCGGGAAGCCGCCCCAGGTCGCGCCGTTGGCGCGCTTCTGCTGGTAGTCGTAGCCTACGCTGAGCTGCGTGTCCGGGGTCAGGTCGGCGTCGATGACGGCATAACCCAGCGTCTTGCGCTGGTTGTAGCGGTCCATCTGACCATCGGTGTCCAGGTAGCTGCCGATCACCCGGCCGCGCACCGTGCCACTGGCGTTCAGCGCGGTGCCCACGTCCACGGTGGTGCGTGTGCGGCCCCAACTGCCGACGTTCACCGAGATGCTGCCGGTCAGTTCTGCGCTGTCGGCGTGTTTGCGGATGAGGTTCACCGAGGCGGACGGATTGCCGGCACCGCTGAGCAGGCCGGTAGCGCCGCGTACCACTTCCACGCGGTCGTACAGCGCAAGATCGAGGCCGGAATCGCCGTAGCTCCAGTTCTGCACCATCTGCGTCGGCAGGCCATCGAACTGGTAGGCATCGATGTAGAAGCCACGCGCGTAGAACTCGGTGCGCTCGCTGTCGGACTGGGTGCTGGTCACGCCGGTGGTGTTGGCCAGCACGTCGATGATGTCGTCCAGCTTCTGATCTTCGATGCGCTGGTGGCTGATGATGCTGACCGACTGCGGGATCTCGCGCGGTGCCAGATCGAAGCGGGTACCGGCCGAGGTGCGGCGCACCGAATAGCCTTCGGCACGTTCGCCCTTGACCACCACCTTGTCCAGCGTGGTCGGATCGGCGGCGGTGTCGGCGAAGGCGGCCGGGGCCACGGCGCAGAGAACGGCAAGCACGGCAACGGACAGCCGCTGCGGCTGCAGGGTACGGAAGGCGGGACGGGTCATGGGGGTCCTGGACGAGCACGCGCGTTCGGCCGGCATCCAGGAGGCGAGGCGCTACGGGTAGGGGAAGGGCGGGCAGGCCGTCCTGGCACCACCGGAAACGAAAGAAATGGTAATACGAACAATTCCTATTTACAAATCATGAACGGATCGATCCGCGGGGGCGCAATGGTGGTCAGCGCAGCAGCGGCAACGGGTCGCGGGGGCCGTTCGTGGCGTAGATGCCCCAGTGCAGATGCGGCGGCGTGCCCTTGGCATTGCCGCTGTCGCCCACGTGGCCGAGCAGGTCACCGGCCTGCACCACCTGGCCGCGCGCCAGGCCCTCGGCCCAGCCTTCCAGATGCGCGTAGTAGTAGCGTTCCCGCCCGGGCCCGATCACCCAGACCTGGCGGCCACCGAGGCCGCGTTCGCTGACATCCGCGATGACGCCGGCAGTGACGCTGCGCACCGGCGTGCCGCGCTGGGCGAAGATATCGATGCCGGCGTGGGAGCGGTCGCGGCCGCGCGGCGCGCCGAAGGTATCGGCGATCTGGCGGGGGCGCACACCCTCCACCGGCACCGGGAGTTCGGTGGCCGGCGGCATGCGCGAGAGTCTCCACAGCATCCTCGGCGTGGCCGCCCATGGGCTGTTCCACAGCGCCATCGCGGCAACGACGGCAATGGCCAGCCACAGGCCGCGCAGCAGCCAGCGGCGCAGGCGACCGGCAGGAGAGGAAGGAGTGCTCATGGTCTCCGACTGTAGCGTCGAGCCATGCTCGACGGCTGTTGCTCTGCGGTAAAAACGCAGTCGAGCATGGCTCGACGCTACAGAACCGGTGCCAGCGGGACCTCGAAACTCCGCTTCAAGGTGCCCAGTGCCACCGAGGTACGGAAGCGCTCGATGTTGTCATCGCCGCCGAACAAGCGCTCGGTGATCGCCTCGTACTCTTCCATCGACGCCGCCGAAAGCAGCAGCAGGAAATCGCCGTCACCGGTGATCGAGTAGCACTGCTGCACGGCCGGGTCGTCCTGCACGCGGCGCTTGAACGGCGCCACCCGCTCGCGCTGCTCGCTGACCACGCGCACCTCGACGATGATGGTCAGCGGCCGCCCGACCTTGGCGGCGGCGACCACCGCTACATTGGCCGCGATCACGCCGCTGTCCTGCAGGCGCTTGATGCGGCGCTGCACGGCCGGGGTGGACAGGTGCACGGCCTCGGCGATTTCGCGCTGCGGCAGGGTGTTGTCCCGCTGCAGCAGGTCGAGGATGGCGCGGTCGAAACTGTCGAGCACGGGGGCGATGGCCATGGCGAGCAGAAGTTGCACGAACGGGCCGTCAATTGAGCCAAGTGCTCGGCGCCGGCGCAATAGACTTTGCGCATGCAGACTTCACGACTCGCGCCGATGTTGCCGGCGCTGGCGGTGCTCGGCTCGGTCACCTCGCTGGCCATCGGCACCTCCTACGCAAAACACCTGTTCCCGCTGATCGGTGCCCAGGGCACCAGCGCGCTGCGCGTGGGCTTTTCGGCGCTGTTGCTGCTGCTGTTCTGGCGGCCATGGCGCTGGAAGACCAGCCGCGTGGATGCGATCACCATCCTGCGCTACGGGCTCACCCTGGGCCTGATGAACCTGCTGTTCTACATGGCCCTGCGCACGATTCCCTTCGGCATCGCGGTGGCCATCGAGTTCACCGGGCCGCTGACGGTGGCGATGCTGTCATCACGACGACCGATCGACTTCCTGTGGGTGGGCTGCGCGGCGGTGGGGCTGCTGTTGCTGTTGCCGATCGGTGGCGGCCCGGCGCTGGATCCGGCCGGCGTGCTGTATGCCATGGGTGCGGCGGCGTGCTGGGGCCTGTACATCGTGTTCGGCAAGCGTGCCGGCCATCTGCACGCCGGGCATTCGGTGTCGCTGGGGCTGCTGGCGGCGTCGCTGGTGGTGGTGCCGGTGGGCGTGGTGCATGCCGGCGCCGCACTGCTCGATCCGAAGATCCTGGCCGCTGGCCTGCTGGTGGCGTTGGTGTCCAGCGCGATCCCGATGTCGCTGGAGATGATGGCGCTCAAGCGCCTGCCCAAGGAGACCTTCGGCATCCTGATCAGCATGGAGCCGGCAGTAGCCGCGCTGTGGGCGATGCTGCTGCTGCACGAGCACCTGCATGGATTGCAGTGGCTGGCGATCGGCTGCACGGTGCTGGCCTCGGTGGGCAGCACGATGACCGCGCGGCGGCTGAAGGTGCCGGTGGTGCAGGCGGGGTAGCGCCGGGCCATGCCCGGCGGAGAGCGTGCCAACCAAGGTTGGCACCCACCAGGAGCGGTCAGCGCAGGGCGTCCGCCGGGACGTCGATCTGCATCGCCAGGGCGAGGTGATCGGAGAACGCGGCCGGTACGGCTTCCACGGTGCGGGTCTGCAGGCCGCTGCTGACCAGGATGTGGTCGATGGCGCGATCGGGGCGCCAGCTGGGGAAGGTCGGCACGATGCAGCCCGGTGGTTGCAGGCGGGTCTTCTGGTACAGCACCTGCATTTCCGGGCGTTCGGCCAGGCAGTTGAAGTCGCCCATCAGCACCGCATTGGGATGGTCGGACAGCAGCTCGGCGATGAAGCCCAGCTGCGACATCCGCGAACCCGCGCCCAGCGACAGATGGGCTACCGCTACCGCCAGGCCATCGGCGCCGTCGCCGAACTTGGCCAGCAGCACGCCGCGCCCGCCGATGCGGCCGGGCAGGGCGTGATCCTGCACTTCCACCGGTTCCAGCTTGCTCAGCAGGCCGTTGGCGCTGGAGGCGACCCCGCCCATGCGCCGGTTCGGCTGGTGGCTCCAGTAGTTGAAGCCGGCACGCTGGGCCAGGTAGTGGGTCTGGTTGGTGAAGCCCGAGCGCAGGCTGCCCGGGTCGGCCTCCTGCAGGCCGACGATGTCATGTTCGCGCGCCAGGGTGGCGATCGCGTCCAGGCTGCTGCGCTTGCGGCCCGCCGGCAGCGCATGTGACCAGCTGCGGGTCACATAGTCGCTGTAGCGGCGGGTACTTGAGCCGGCCTGGATGTTGGCCGTCAGCAAGCGCAGGGTCCGTGTACGGGGGGAATTCACGGCCGGGAAACGCTTCTCTTGGATCAGTGAGCCTGGGCCGCACCGCGTTCGCGGGCGATCAGGTGGTCGGCAATGCGCAGCATGTCCGGGAAGCTCTTGCCCTTCACCAGGTACTTGCCATTGACGATGATCGACGGGGTGCCGCTGATCTGGCTGCGCTGGGCGAACTGCTTGGCCGAGTTGGTCTTGGCATTCACCGCGAAGCTGCCCATGGTGGCGGCGAACTGCTTCGGATCCACGCCGTAGGCACCGTAGAACTTGGCGATGTCGTCAACCGAATCGGTGCCGCGCTCGCCCTTCAGGGTCTTCTGCGAATGGATGGCAGCGTACAGGGCTTCGTGGGTCTTCTCCTGCACGCCCAGGGTCTGCGCGGCGTAGAAGGCACGGGCGTAGTTGTCCCAGGTACCGCCGAACATGGCCGGCACGTAGACGAAGTTCACGTCGCTCGGCAGGCCGGCCTTCCACGGGCCGACCAGCGGCTGGAACGCGGCGCAGGCCGGGCAGACATAGCCGAAGATCTCGGTCACTTCGATCTTGCCGGCGGCCGGCTGGAACGGCTGGCCGTTCGGGATCACCTGGTAGTCGGCGCCTTCCACCGGGGCCGGGCCGGTCAGTGCGGTGGTGGTCGGGGCCGGTGCAGCGGCCGGGGCGGATTCAGCCGCGGCCTTCTCGCCTTCGGCAGCGGCCGGGGCGGCGCCTTCGGTACCCGCGGCCGGAGCGGCCGGTTCGGTGGTCGCCGGAGCTGCAGCCGGTTCGGCCGGGGCCGCGGTGGTGTTGGTGCTGCCGTCGTCGGCCTTGCAGGCCGCCAGGATCGGCAGCAGCGCTGCGAGGGCGAGGGCGTAACGGATCTTCATGGAAACGTCTCCAGCATCTGGAAAGGTGGGGCCGGCGTCATGCGCCGGCCAGGGGGAAATGATGACACGCGGCGGCGACAGCGCCGTGTCGGTGGTGGGTGTTGGTTCAGCGGCCGCGGGCTGCGCGGGCCTGGGCGATCAGCGCCGAGGCGATGCGCAGCTGGTCGTCGAAGCTGTCGCCACGGACCAGGTACTGGCCGTTGATGATCAGCGCCGGGGTCCCGGGGATCTTGGTGCGCTGGGCGAACGCGCGGGCGGCATCGACCTTCTTCTGTACGGCATCGCCGCGCAGGACCTGCAGGTAACGGTCCGGGGTCACGCCATAGGCCTTGTAGAAGTTGGCGAGCTCATCGGCCGAGACGTTCTGCATCGGCAGCGAGCCGTCCTGGTGCAGGGCCTTGAACACGGCGGCATGGCTGCGCTTGGCCACGCCGACTTCGTCGGCGGCGTAGTAGGCCAGTGCCCAGGCATCCCAGGCGCCGCCGAAGGCTGCCGGAACCGGAGTGAAGCGCACATCGGCCGGCAGCTTCGCTGCCCAGGCTTCAAGCTGCGGTTCGAAACGGGCGCAGTGCGGGCAGGTGTAGCCGAAGACCTCGACCACCTCGATCTTGCCGGCCAGCGGCTGGAACGGGCCCGGCTGGGCGATGCGCTCGTAATCCTTGCCTTCAACCAGCGGGGCATTGGCGGGGGTGGCGGCGCAGGCTACCAGCGGCAGCAGCACCAGCAAAGACAACAGCAGGCGGGAAATCAACCTCATCGACACGCATCTCCGTTGAAAAAAGCAACGCCGGCGCGGTCGCCGGCGTGAAGGAAACATACCGCAGCCGCGGGCCGGCGTGGCGACCCGGGCCGACCAGTGGTGGTCAGGGGGCGGCAGCCGGTTGTGCCGGCGCGGTGGCAACGGCCACGTCGTCGGCCTTGTTGTGCAGGCCCTGCAGGTAGCTCGACAGCGCCTGCACCTCCTGCTCGCTCAGCTTCTGCGCAACCGCAGCCATGATCTGGAAGTGCGCCTTGTCGGTCTCGTTGGTCTGGCCGGCCTGGTATTCCTGCAGGCGGCGCGCGACATAGCTGGCGTGCTGGCCACCGATGTGCGGATAGGCCGGCCCCGGATTACCGGCGCCGCTGGGGCCGTGGCAGGCCATGCAGGCCGGCAGGCCACGCTTGGCATCGCCGCCACGGTACAGCTGCTGGCCGATCTCGTAGAACTTCATGCCCTTGTAGGGGCCGTCGGTGACCGCCGTGTCATCGGCGATGCCGGCAGTGGCCTTCTGCGTGGCGAAGAACGCGCCGATGTCGCGCATGTCCTGCGGGGTGAGGTTCTGCACGAACGGCACCATCGCCACCGCCGCGCCGGAGCTGCGCTGCCCATTGGCGATCAGGGCCATCTGCTGGGCGACGTAGCGTTCGCTCTGGCCGGCGATGGACGGGTACATCTCCACCGTGGAATTGCCGTCGGCGCCATGGCAGGCCGCGCAGGCCGAGGCCTTGGTCTGGCCGGCCTTGGCATCGCCCCAGTGGGTCTTGCTGAAATCGACCTCCAGCGAGGCGGTGTTGATCGGCCCGTTGTCGGGCAGCGGGGTCAACGTGGTCTGCGCGAACGCAGCGGCGGCAACGACTACGGCAGTGGCAAGGGCGGATACGGCAAGAACGCGAGCGTGGCGCATGCTAAAGCTCCGTATGGACCGGGCCGGGCGGCAGCCACGGCATCGTCCGGATTATCAACGCCGTTTCCGCGCACGGTCAACGCAGCAGTGCAGCATTTTCCCGGCGGAGGGCCCGGGGCCGGGCGCGCGGTGCCACAACATGCGATCCTATGCACATGTCATTGCTCATCGAACGCGCCCAATACCACCTCTCTGCCCACAACATGGGGCAGCTGCCGCCCGATGAGGGGGCCGAAGTGGCCTTTGCGGGCCGCTCCAACGCCGGCAAGTCCAGTGCTCTCAACGCATTGACCCGCCAGAACAGCCTGGCCCGGGTCTCCAAGACCCCCGGCCGCACCCAGCAGTTGGTGTTCTTCCAGGTGACCCCGGAAGCCCATCTGGTCGATCTGCCCGGTTACGGCTACGCCAAGGTGCCGCTGGACCTGCAGGCGCACTGGCAGGCCTTCATCGACCGCTACTTCCGCACCCGCAATGCGCTGAGGGGCCTGGTGGTGGTGATGGATATCCGCCACCCGCTGAAGGACTACGACCGGCAGATGCTGGCCTATGCCGTGCAGCGTGGCCTGCCGGCGCATGCGTTGCTGACCAAGGCCGACAAGCTGAGCCGCAGCCAGCAGATGCAGACCCTGCAGAAGGTGCGCAAGGAACTGCACTCCTCCTTCGGTGATACGGTCAGCGTGCAGGTGTTCTCCGGCGCCGCCCGCACCGGTGTGGACGAAGCCCGCGGCATCATCGGCGGCTGGCTGGGGCTGGAATAAGGCGGCCAGCGGTCGCCTGCCTTTTCATCGGGGTGTACGGATGGAAGGATTTGCAGCAACGTTCTGGCAATGGCACGGGGCGGGTGACGGTGCCCGCGTCGAAGCGGCCTGCACCTTGCTCTCTGCCCTCGATTTCCTCCAGCAGGACGCATTGGGCCAAGCGGCAAAGCTGCCGCAGTGTCTTGCCTGTGAGGTCCAGTCGTCGGTCCTGACGCCTCTGGTGGCCGTCATGGACGGTCTGGCCGATCAGGTGCCGCCATTGGGCCAGCAGGCGCTGCTGAGGCTTCGCGCATCCTGCGCTGAGCTTGATGCGACCTCGCTCAGCTGTTCTGATGACGGGATCTTCGAACACGCGCAGTGGCAGGCGATCCGGATGGACGCGCGGCAAGCGGGTTTGTACTTGGCGCTGCAGGAACTGTTGCCGTACCTGGACGAACTACGGGACGCGCAGCGCTCGGCACCCGGCCGGTAGGGCCGGGCATGGCCCGGCGCGACCGGTCTGCTTCCGGGTAGTACCGGCCGCTGGTCGGCGATACCTCATTTCAACGGCGAATACTCCGCCGGCACCCACGCATAGGCCTTGCCCTCGCCACGCACATGGCCCAGACCGGGGAACGGCAGGTGCGCACCGGCCACCCACCAACCGTTGGCGGTGGCCTGCTGCAGCAGGCCGCGACGGCTGGCGATGGCCGCCTTGCGGTCCGAATCGGCCTCGAAGGCCGCCTCCGGGTGCGCGAACTGCACTGCGTGGAAGTGCAGCACATCACCCCACACCAGTAGCGACTGGCCCTGGCTGTCGAACCGGTAGGAGACATGGCCGGGCGTATGGCCATGGGTGTCCATCGCCACCGCGCCACCGGGCAGGGCATCGCCGGGACTGAAGGTGCGCAGGTGGCCGCTGGCCTGATAGGGCGCTACCGCGTTGCGCGCCAGCGGGAAGGCAAAGCGCACGCCCTTCGGCGCGGTGGCCTCGCTGGCCGGGTTGAGCCAGTAGTCGGCATCGGCCTTGGACAGCCACACCGTGGCGTTCGGGTAGGCCGGCTTGCCCTGCGCGTCGAGCACGCCGCACAGATGGTCCGGATGGGCGTGGGTCAGCAGCACCTCATCCACCTCGGCCGGGTCCACGCCGGAGGCGCGCAGGTTGCCCAGCACCTGGCCCAGGCCGGGGCCGAAGCACTGCGCGGTACCGGTATCGACCAGGGTCAGGTGGTTGCCCTGGCGCACCAGGAAAGCATTGATCGCGGTCTGCAGGCCCTTCTTGTCTTCGGGCACGTAACGGCCTTCCAGCAGGCGGCTGACCAGCGTCGGCGGCACGCCCACGACTTCCTGCCGGCCCAGCGCGACCACGCCATCGAACAGGGCGGTGACCTGCAGCGCACCGACGCGCTGGTGGTAGACGCCTGGGACCTGCTGGGTGGGGGCAGGCGACGTGGTTTCGGCCAGCGCGGCCAGTGGCAGGGATGACAGGGCCAACAGCAGGGCGCGGTGCAGCGGCAGGGGACGCAGGGTCATGGTGGTTCTCGGTGGACGACGGGCGGTTCCGTTGCCGTATAGCGTGCCGTGGTCGACGTGTGTGCGGCGCTCAAACCACTACGCGGAATGCTCAGGGAAGGGGTGTTGTCTGCAGGGCTGCGCCCTGCACCCGCAGAGGCAACAGCAACAGCCGAAGCAACAGCAACAGCCGAAGCAACAGCAACAGCAACAGCCGAGGCAACAGCAACAGCGGGCTATCCGTGGGATGGCGGGGTGGGTCCGGTTGCGGGGGCCGCTGCAAGTACGTCCATGTAAGCTCGGTCGCCGCATCCATGCGGCTCACGCCCCCGCAACCGGACCCACCCCGCCTTCGACAGTTTTCTGCGATCTGTCGGAACGGCAAACTGCTCTGGTGGGTGTCGACCTTGGTCGACACAGTAGATCCACGCCATGCGTGGATGACTCATTCGATATCTGACAGAAGTGTCGACCAAGGTCGACACCTACCAACAGCCGCGGAGATCTGTCGGAGGTGGGGCGGTGTCGGAGTGCGGGGTGTCAGCCGCATGGATGCGGCTGCCAAGCTTACAGGGACGTACTTGCAGCGTCCCCGCACTCCGACACCGCCCCGCCATCCCTCGGATAGCCGCTGTTGCTGTTGCTGTTGCTTCGGCCGTTGCCGTTGCCTCTGCGGGTGCAGGGCGCAGCCCTGCCGAACCCCTTCAAATGTCTGTGGGAGCCAGTCCGTACTGCTCGGCGAAGCGCTTGCTGAAACTCGCCGCAGACCGGTAGCCCGCGCGTGCTGCGACGGTCTTCAATGGCAGGTCCGTGGTGTAGAGCAGCTGCATGCCATGCGCCAGCCTGGCCTCGGTGAGCAGCTGGCGCAGGCTGGTGTCCTCGGCGGCGAGACGACGACGCAGGGTCGCACCGCTCAGCGCGAACTGTTCTTCCACATCACGCGATTGCCAGTCGCGTGCCGGTTCGGCGGCGATGCGGTCGCGGATCTGTTCGCCCAGGCTCGGCGCCTGCGGCAGCAGCAGGTTGCCGTGGCCCTGCCGGCACAGGGTCAGCACCAGCGAGGCCAGGGCCAATCGTGCCTCGCTGTAGCGGCCGTCCTGCAGCGATTGCCGCCACTGCCGCAGCACCGGGCCATGGTCGATCAACGGCAGACGTGCCATCGCCTGGCCAGGGGCGGGAAGGTCCTCGCTCCACAGCGTGCGTGCGGCCGCCAGCACTTCGGCACACAGCGGCACGATGGCACTGAGGTAGCGGCCGGTCCCCGGGTCGGGCGTGTTGACCACATCGATCCGGCAGCGCTGGGTCAGCAGCAGGATGTCGCCGGGGATGAATTCCAGCGACTGGTGCGCGGTGCGCACCTGCTTGCGGCCCTCCAGCAGGATCGCGAACTGCGGTTGCGGAATCTCCACCGAGCTGGCGCCATGCTCGCGACGGGCGGTGATGCAGGCATAGCCTTCGGCGCGCTCACAGCCTGCCAGACTGGCCATCTCGGCCAGCAGTGCGGTGGCCGGGGGCAGCATGGCGGTCATGTCACGTGTGCGCCGAGCAGGCGACCGACGCCGGCGGCCGCGGCCATCGCCAACGCGCCCCAGAACATCACCCGGATCGCGCCGCGTACCGGCGGTGCGCCGCCGGCCTGGGCCGCCATCGCGCCGGTCAGGCACAGGCCGAGCAGGGTGCTGGCGGTGGTCATCATCGCGACCTTGTCGACCGGCGCGAGCAGCGCGGTCAGCACCGGCAGTGCCGCACCACAGGTGAAGGCGCCGGCCGAGGCCAGCGCTGCCTGCAGCGGGCGCGCGCGCAGGGTATCGGTGATGCCCAGCTCGTCGCGGGCGTGGGCGCCCAGTGCGTCGTGGGCGGTGAGCTGCTCGGCCACCTGCCGCGCCAGCGCCGGCTCCAGGCCGCGGTGGCGGTAGATCGCGGTCAGCTCTTCCAGCTCGCTGTGCGGATCTTCGTGCAGTTCGCGCTTTTCCATCGCCAGGTCGGCGTCTTCGGTGTCGGCCTGGGTCTGCACGGAGACATACTCTCCAGCAGCCATCGACATCGCGCCGGCCACGGTGCCAGCCACGCCGGTGGCCAGAATGGTCGCCGCGGAGGCGCCGCTGGCGGCCACGCCGACCACCAGGCCGGCCACCGAGACGATGCCATCGTTGGCCCCCAGCACGGCGGCACGCAGCCAGCCGACGCGCTCGGAGCGGTGCAGTTCGGGGTGTCGTGAATGGCGGCTCATGGCCCCGAGTGTACGAGGGTCAAGAGGGCGTCGGTAGGATGCTGAAAACCGTCTCCGTCGCATGACGCAACGGGTCGCCACGCTATAGTGCGCCCTTGCGATGGAAGGCCCCGGGCCCCACATCCCCCGCCACTGTCCAGCGAGCCTTCCCCTTGTCGAGCCCCAGCCACGTCGCCGATACACCCATTACCGACCGCTCGCAGCTGGTGGAGGTGATCGCCTCCGGCGAGAAACCCCGCGCGCAGTGGCGCATCGGCACCGAGCACGAGAAGTTCGGGTTCCGCCTGGATGACCTGCGCCCGCCGACCTTCGAGGGCGAGCGCGGCATTGAGGCACTGCTCAACGGCCTGGTCCGCTTCGGCTGGGAGCCGGTGCAGGAGAACGGCAACACGATCGCCCTGCTGCGCGATGGTGCCTCGGTCACGCTGGAACCGGCGGGCCAGTTGGAACTGTCCGGCGCGGCGCTGGAGACCATCCACCAGACCTGCGTGGAGACCGGCACCCATCTCAACGAAGTGGCACAGGTGGCAGGTGAGCTGCAGCTCGGCTTCCTCGGCATGGGCTTCCAGCCGAAGTGGAAGCGCGATGAGATGCCGTGGATGCCGAAGGGCCGCTACAAGATCATGCGCGCCTACATGCCCAAGGTCGGCTCGCTGGGCCTGGACATGATGACCCGCACCTGCACGGTGCAGGTGAACCTGGATTACGCCACCGAAGCGGACATGGTGAAGAAGTTCCGCGTGTCGCTGGCGCTGCAGCCGATCGCCACCGCGCTATTCGCCGATTCGCCGTTCACCGAAGGCAAGCCGAACGGCTACCTGAGCTACCGCTCGCACATCTGGACCGACACCGACGCCGACCGCACCGGCATGCTCGACTTCGTGTTCGAGGATGGCTTCGGTTACGAGCGCTATGTCGATTACCTGCTCGACGTGCCGATGTATTTCTCCTACCGCGATGGCATCTACCACGACGCCAGCGGGCAGAGCTTCCGCGATTTCATGCAGGCCAAGCTGCCGGTGCTGCCGGGCGCGCTGCCGACGCTGCGCGACTGGTCGGACCACATGACCACCGCGTTCCCGGAAGTGCGCCTGAAGAAGTATCTGGAAATGCGCGGTGCCGACGGTGGCCCGTGGAGCCGCCTGTGTGCGCTGCCGGCATTCTGGGTGGGCCTGTTGTACGACGACACCGCACTGGATGCGGCCTGGGACCTGGTACGGGATTTCACCCTGGCCGAGCGCCATGCACTGCGCGACGGCGTGCCATCGCATGCGATGAACCTGCCGTTCCGCACTGGCAGCGTGCGCGACCTGGCCCGTGAAGCGGTGAAGATTTCCGTCGAAGGCCTCAAGCGCCGCGCGGCGCGCAATGCCGACGGCCAGGACGAGAGCAAGTTCCTGGACGTGCTGCAGGAGATCGTCGAGTCCGGCCTGACCCCGGCCGAACGCAAGCTGGCGCTGTTCCATGGCCGCTGGCACGGCGACGTCGATCCGGTGTTCCGCGAGTTCGCGTACTGACACTGTTCCGGCGGGTGCCAACCGGGGCGGGCACCTGCCGTTGCGTCACCACCCGCGCGCTGCGAACAGGCGCGCGTAGATGCCGCGAACCACATCCTGCTTGCTGCGGTTGTAGGCCTGCACGTTGGCATTGCCCTGCAGTGCTGCCTGCTTGGCCTGTGCATAGCGCCTGCGGTCGTCTTCATGGCTGCGCAGCCAATCGCGGAACAAGCAGTGGCGGATGTGCTCGGCGCAACCAGGTGCGAACACGTGCAGGTTCACGCGCGGCACGTCCAGCCGCAGCATGCGGTGCTGGTACCACGAGGGTTCGCGGATGGTAAGCACGTAGCCCAGTGCCTGCAGCGGTGGCAGCCAGGCCGCTTCGTCGGCGGGATCGGCAACCAGCAGGTCGACGTCCAGTACCGGTTTGGCGGGCAAGCCCGGCACCGCGGTGGAGCCGACGTGCTCAATGCCCAGCGCGTTGTTGCCGAGTGCCGCCTGCAGCTGCGTGCGCTGCTGCTCGAACTGGTCGGCCCACAGCGTGGACCAGGGCACCACCTGCAGCGCTTCCGGCTGCGGCGCGCCGAGAACCCAGGGATTCTCGTCAGGGTCGCCATCGGCGAAGGTAGTGATTGCGGTGGGATCGAACGGGATATCGGACATGCCCACCATGGTGCCATGCCCAGCGGTGATGTCAGCCCGGCTTGCCGTCGCGCCGTGGGCACAGGTAGATCCAGCCCAGCCGCGCCACCCACGGTGCCAAGGCCAGCAACCAGCCGATGGCTGCGGCGAAATGCCACGCATAGGCGTCGGGCATCAGTTCGGCAGCGATGCGCATGATCGCCACCGCCTGCAGCGCGACGAACGCAAACCAGGCCACTGCCGGCATCACCAGCGGTCGGCCGGAATGGCCCTGGGTGACCCGGGTCACCATCGCCACCAGCAGGCTGCCGAACAGGCCCACGGCGAGGGCATGCAGCGGCGCGCGGCCGAGCAGTTGCGGATGGCCCAGCATCTGGCCGATGTCCTGCAGCAGATACAACGCGAAGCTGATCGGCAGCCACGCCAGTGCCAGGAACAGGGCCGCGAGCAGGCCCGGCATCGGCCCGCGTGGCCACCAGTGCCATAGCGCCTGCAGCGACAACATCAGCAGCGGCGCATCGGCCAGCCACAGCAGGTGGTCGACCTGCAACGCGCTCAACAGCAGGCGCAGCATCAGCAGCGCCCACATCGCAGCCAACCAGCGCAGCGGGCGCCACGCCACATAGTCATCCACCACGTTGTTGGCGAAGAACGGGATCATCCGGTGCGCGACGGTGAGGTAGACCGGTAGCAGCAGGCCGAAGGTGCCGAGTGCCACCGTGACTGGCATCAGCGTGGCGTGGCCGCGCCCCACCGCCATGAACAGCAGCAGCCCCAGCCAGCCCAGCAGCAGTGCGGCATAGCAGGCGCGCGCATGCCAGTTGCGGTTGGGACCGGCGGCCTTGAGCACGCGTCCCAGCACGATCAGTCCGGCGCTCCAGCCGGCCAGTGCCAGCAGCAGGCCGGGCCACAGCCCGGGTGTCCACCCGCAGGCGGCGGCAATCAGCAACGCCTGCCCACCAAACAGGCCGATGCCGACCGGCGCATAACGGCTGCGTGGCAGCTCCGGCTGTGCCATCCAGCGCGGGAACACGGTGAGCAGGAAGCCGAAGATGAAACTGGGCAGTACCAGGTACTGCATCAGCAGGGCGTGCAGCCATGCCGCAGGTAGGGGCGGCGGTTGTGGTGCCCACAGCCCGCGCAGCGCGCCCAGCCACAACGCCCACCACAGCATCGCCAGCAGCAGGTTGCTGGCGCCGATGAAGAACAGCAGCCGGTGTGGCGCACGCATCAGCATCGCGGGGGAGGGCAGGCGGGCCATGCAGCGAGTCTGCGCCCGGCTGGTGGCCGGGTCCTTGATCTTCGTCATGCCCAAGGAGGGAGGCAACCGCTTCGCTCGCCGGGCATGGCCCGGCGGACGGGCCGTGCAACGCAAACAAGAAACCCCGGCAGTGCCGTAATGCTGTTCACTTAAGCAGCTGAGCCAATCAGAATCCGATGCCAGTCTTCTGGCATCGGATTTTTTGTGCCCATCCAACAGCAACTGCTCGACCTTGGTGACCTGTTCAATTTCTCCGACCTGAGCACCTTCACCCAGAACATCCCGGTGGAATGGGTGTCCAGCGCGCTGGAACTCTCCTCGCAGGCCTCCATCCGCAGGCGCAGATTACCCAGCGATCAGGTGTTGTGGCTGGTGCTGGGCATGGCCCTGTTCCGCGATGAACCGGTGCATGAGGTGGCCAGGCGACTGAACATCTGTGCCCAAGGCCTTGCATCGCTGGATCTGCCTGCACGCAGCGGCATCAGCCAGGCTCGCGCGCGGCTTGGCGCAGATCCGGTAGAGGATCTTTTCCGCAGGTGCGGCCAGCATTGGGGTGCCGAGCGCTATCCCGACGATGACTGGCAGGGCCTGCAGGTGCTGGCCGTTGACGGTGCCCTGCTGCGCACCGCAGACACGCCAGAACTACGTGCGCATTTTGGGTCGGGCAATACCGGCACCGAACGGCAGACGCCTTATCCGCTGATGCGGCTGGTGGCGCTGATGAACGTGCGCTCGCACATCATGCTCGATGCCCGGCTCAGCCCCTACCGTCGAGGCGAAATGCGTTTGGCAGAGGACTTCTTCGAGAAGATCCCGGATCGCTCGATTACTCTGTTGGACAAGGGTTTCTGGGGCGCGGATCTGCTGTTGAGCCTGGCCGGAAACGGTACTGAGCGGCACTGGCTTACGCCCTCGCGGAGCAATCTGGTGGCCGAAGAAGTGGAGCGCTACAACGCGCATGATCGGCTGCTGGAAATGCGCGTTTCTCCACAGGCGCGGAAGAAGAATCCCGCACTGCCCACGCACTGGCGGGTGCGTGAAGTGAGCTACGAGCATCAGGGCAGGATCAAGACGGTGCTGACGTCGCTACCGGCAGGGACCTACAGCACAAAAGCCGTAGCCGCGCTCTATCAGGAGCGCTGGGAAATCGAGCTGGGTTTCCGCGATCTCAAAAGCTCGATGCAGCGAAATGCAGTGACCCTGCGCAGCAAGACCGTCGAGCTGGTGTATCAGGAAGTATGGGGGCTGCTGCTGGCGTACAACATCATCCGCCGCGAGGCGAGCCAAGCGGCGGTTGCCTACGGCCGCGCACCCTCGGAGATACGTTTCAAACCTGCCTGCCACTACATCGCCGCGCAGCTG
Source organism: Stenotrophomonas sp. 63632_Sma (assembly GCF_056482875.1). Taxonomy (NCBI): domain Bacteria; kingdom Pseudomonadati; phylum Pseudomonadota; class Gammaproteobacteria; order Lysobacterales; family Lysobacteraceae; genus Stenotrophomonas; species Stenotrophomonas sp. 63632_Sma. The sequence continues at coordinate 3,950,776 of NZ_CM151220.1, read as the reverse complement.
ATCGTGATGGCGGCGGCACAACCCGCTTCGGCTACCGGAAGGCGTTTATCCCAGCTGCGATCCGGCGTCGCCAGCCTCTTCCTGGAGCACCGTCCCCGGCCAACAACTCCGAGGACGGTGAAGATCTCCAAAACCCGTTATCCCGTCGATCGCAAGGCTGCACCGCTTAAGTGAACAGCATTACGGCAGTGCCGGGGTTCTTCGTTCACAGTCGCCGATCGATCAGGCGGCGTTCTTCATCGTCGCCATGTCGATCACGAAGCGGTAGCGCACATCGTTCTTCGCCATGCGCTCCCAGGCTTCGTTGACGTTCTTGATGTCGATCATCTCGACATCGCTGACGATGCCGTGCTCGGCGCAGAAATCCATCATTTCCTGGGTTTCGGCCATGCCGCCGATCGCAGAGCCGGTCAGGTGCTTGCGGCCGAAGATCACGCTGCCGCCGGTCAGCGGCGGATCCAGTTCGGTCAGCACGCCGACCAGGCACATGGTGGCCTCGCGCTTGAGCAGGCCCATGTACGGGTTGGTGTCATGGCCAACCGGAATAGTGTTGAGCAGGAAGTCGAAGCTGCCGGCGTGCGCCTTCATCTGCGCGGCATCGCGCGAGACCAGCACTTCATCGGCGCCCAGGCGCTTGGCATCGGCACCCTTTTCAGGCGTGGTGGTGATCATCACCACGTGCGCGCCGAGGGCCTTGGCGAACTTCACGCCCATGTGGCCGAGGCCACCGAGGCCGATCACGCCGACCTTCTGGCCCGGGCCGACCTTCCAGTGGCGCAGCGGCGACCAGGTGGTGATGCCGGCGCACAGCAGCGGGGCGGCGGCCTTGAGGTCGAGGGTGTCGGACACCTTCACCACGAAGCGCTGCTCGACCACCACGTGGTCGGAATAGCCGCCATACGTCGGCGCGCCGCTTTCGCGCTCACGGCCGTTGTAGGTCCAGGTCGCGCCTTCGGCGCAGTACTGCTCCAGGTCGTGCTCGCAGGCGTCGCAGTGGCGGCACGAGTCGACCATGCAGCCCACGCCGGCGTGGTCGCCGACCTTGAAGCGGGTGACGTTGCTGCCGACCTCGGTGACGCGGCCGATGATCTCGTGGCCGGGCACCATCGGGTAGATCGAGCCACCCCAGTCGTCGCGGGCCTGGTGCAGGTCGGAATGGCAGATGCCGCTGTAGAGGATCTCGATGCGCACATCGTCCGGGCCGACCGCGCGGCGTTCGAATTCGTACGGGATCAGCGGGTCGGTATGTGAATGGGCGGCGTAACCACGGGCGAGGGACATGGGGAATCCTTGGCAGGGTTTGTCGAAAGGCGCTTTACAATACGCCCCGTACCCAGCGGCCAGAAGCCCGGATATCGGCATGATTCATCAAGTGAAACTGCACAATCGTGGCCACTGACAATCTCTCCCACCTGGCCGCGTTCGCTGCGGTCGCCCGCCATCGCAGCTTCCGCCGTGCCGGTGCGGAGCTGGCGCTGTCGACCTCGGCGGTGAGCTATGCGATCCGCGCGCTGGAAGAACGGTTGGGCGTGGGCCTGTTCCATCGCACCACCCGCAGCGTGGCCCTGACCGAGGCCGGGCAGCGGCTGCTGGAGCGCCTGCAGCCGGCCTTGGGGCAGGTGCATGACGCACTGGAAGAGATGAACCAGTTCCGCGCCGCACCGGCTGGCCTGCTGCGCATCAATGCTACCCGTGCGGCGGTGGCGACACAGCTGGGACCACGGCTGGCGCGCTTCCTGCACGCCCATCCCGACGTGCGGGTGGAGCTGACCGAGAACGATGGCCTGGTCGACATCGTGGCCGAGGGCTACGACGCCGGCGTGCGCCTGCATGAATTCGTGCCCGAGGACATGGTGGCAGTGCCGATGGGGCCACCGCTGCGCGGGCTGATTGTCGGCTCGCCGGACTACCTGCGGCGGCACCCGGCGCCACAGCATCCGCGCGATCTCGCTGCACACGAATGCATCCGCTTCCGCTTCGCCAGCGGGCATCTGTACAAATGGCAGTTCGAGCGCGGTGGGCAGGCGCTGGAGATCGACGTGCCGGGGCGGCTGACGCTGGGCGAGCAGGGCACCGTGGTCGGCGCGGTACTCGATGGCATCGGCCTGGCTTACGTGCTGGAAGACACGGCAAGGCCGTACATCGAATCGGGCCAGATGGTGGCGGTGCTGGAAGACTGGAGCGAGCCGTTCGCCGGCTTCGCGCTGTACTACCCGAAGCAGCGGCAGATGCCCGGTGCGCTGCGTGCGTTCGTGGATATGCTGCGCGAGTGAATCGCGGTGGATGGCGCAGTGCCGTCCAATGACCGGCTCCAACGAGAGCTTTCCGAGTGGATCCGCGCCATGCGGGGATGGCGTTCACCCGCTAGAGTGAGTCTTCTCAACAAAAGGACGTCATTGAGCATGCTCGCCGATCTCGAACAGGCTTCCGGCCAGACCTTCCCGCCGTTGTTCCGCCAGCTGGTGGAAGGCAACCGTTTCAGCTGGGGCGAGCAGGGCCCGAACTGGTACCGCACGGTGTTCCCGCAGGTGCAGCCGCAGCCGCCGGTACTGCTGTATGCCAACGACTATGAACCGATCGAGCCGAGCGAACTGCGCGCAGCGTGGGAAGATCTGACTACCGAAGATCATTACAACCCGCTGCGCGATGACCTGAAACTGCTGCCGTTCGCGCGCACCGGCGCGGGTGATCATTACTGTTTCTGGACCAATGCACCGGGTTCCAGCGATTCGCCGGTGCTGCTGGTCTGGCATGACGATGATCGCGCCGATCTGCTGGCCGCGAACTTCCAGGACTTCCTGTTCCGCAAGATGGCCGAAGCGGTGGTGGAGCTGGAGGAAGAGGAGTCGCTGCTTTCGGAGGGCGATATCAGAACCAATCTGCAGGCTTGGCTCGGTACCCATCGTGGCTGGCTGCGAGGGGACCAGGTAGCGGCGCTGGAGGCGTTGTATGCACGCGTGGATGACATCACTGCGGGTGAGATCAGTGACGAGGACGTGCAGCCGCTGCTGCAGCTGATCGCGTTCGACGGTATCGACAGCGAAATGCCCTACGTGCAGGCGTGACCTGATCCGAAGCGCTGCCGGTAGAACCTCGCCATGCGTGGATGCGGCCGGCTACGGCACCTGCAGTACGGGTGCCAACAATTCCAGGCAATCACGCAGATGCACCTCTACCGGCGCATCCTCGGCCACCACACCGATCACGCGTTCGCGCAGCGGCTCGGCCACGGCCATCGCCAGGATCAGCCGTGCCATGCACGCGGCATCTCCCTCGCGCAGCAGCCCGCGCTGCTGCTGACGCGCCAGCCAGTCGGCCAGCAGCGCACGGCCGCGTTCGATGCCATTGTCCAGATAGGCCTGCAGCAGCGCGTCCTTGCCGGGAAAGTCGGTGGCCAGCAGGCGGAATACCTGCACTGCCTGCGCCGACAGTGCCTGCGCGCACACCGCGTGCAGGATGGCCTGCAGCAACGGCATCACCTCGTCGGCGTCGTGCGCATCGCGCTGCAACTGCGGCGCGAAGCCGTCGGTCCACTCGCGCACGGCCAACCCGACCAGTTCCTCGCGGTTGCTGGCGTGGCGGTACACGGTCTTCTTCGCTACCCCGGCGTGCGCCGCCACCGCTTCGATGGTGGTGGCCTCGTAACCCTGTGCCAGCAGCAGCTCCAGCGTGGCCTGCAGCACGGCGTGGCGGACTTCGGCTTCCGGCCGCGCAGGGCGGCCGCGGCGGCGGATTGGTGAGGGTGGCTCGGGCAGGGTGGTGCTGTTCATTGCGCCCATCTTACCGCATTCGGATAATTGCGAAACGAAGAGCGTTTCCGTATTGTCGGGTCTCCCGACATGCAGGAGACCCCGATGGATACCGCTGTGAACGCCCGCGCCTGGCTGGACCACCACGATCTGCTCGACCCCGCACCGATGCGCTTGGAAACCGGCATCCAGCGCCGCGAAGATGGCACCCTGCTGGTGGCGGTGCGTACCGATCTGCACGGTTGCAAGGGCCGCATGCTGGACTGGTGGTTCACCTTCTTCGAGACCACACAGCACATCCGCTGGTGGCATCCGGTCGATCATGTCGAGCATCGCGGCTGGGACGCGGCCTGGCAGCGCGGACGCAGCTACCACGGTGCCAGCATCCACGCGGTGGAATCGCTGGCCGATATTCCGCCGGTGGCGGCGCGTTTGAAGTTCCATGACCCGCGCACGTTGCTGGTGCCCGAGCGCCTGCAGGTGGCACAGGATGCAGGCGATGTGTCGGCGGTGATCGCCGCGCGCATCGGCTTCGGAGATCACGTACGCCTGGATGCAAACGGTGATCCCTGCGACGGGCAGATGCTGCATGTCGCGCGCGATACGCCGTTTGGCTGCGTGCTGCGCAGCCGCTTCGTGCTCGGCCTGGACAGCACCGATCCGCACTGCGATGCCGGCGATGCGGTCGGCCTGGGCCTGCTCAAGCACTGCTACACGGAGTTCAGTTTCCTCTCGCGCCTGCTGCCGTCGCTGTACTACGGTGAGCGCGCCAACGGTGAAGCAGTGCCGTTGCCGTGGTGAACGGCGCGCCGGTCATTCGACCAGCGCGTTGTAGCCTTCGCCGCTGAACTGGATCAGGCAGAAGCCATGCCCGAACGGATCGGCCAGCACGGCGATGCGGCCCCAGCGGCGCTCGCGCACAGGCTGTTCGAGCGTCGCCCCGGCCGCAACCGCACGGACCAGTGCGGCCTCGATGTCATCCACCACCCAGTCCAGGTGCAGCGGGGTCCAGTGGCGCTCGTAGTCGCGCACGTCGCCATCATCGGTGGCGGCGCTGCCGGCCTCGTTCTGCAGCAGGTACAGCGGCGCTGGCCCACCGAGCAGCTCCACGGCGCCCGGGCCTAGACGGCGGCCGATGCGCAGGCCGAAGGCTGCGGTGTAGAAGGCTTCGGCTGTGGCGAGATCGGGGACGTCGAGGTTGACGATGAACGATGCGGTGCGCGTATCCATGGGCAGATCCGGTGGATGCGGGTGGGCAGTGTACGCCCGCATCCACGCATCGCGTGGCTCTACTGCGCGCGCGGGTAATCGAGGTAGCCTGCCTCGCCGCCACCGTAATAGGTATTGCGGTCGGGCGTGGCCAGTGCGACGTTGTGCTGCAGGCGTTCGACCAGATCCGGGTTGGCGATGAACGGCTGGCCGAATGCGGCCAGGTCGATGGTGCCGGCCTCGACCAGCTGCAGGGCGCGTTCGCGGGTCATGCCACCGGCCAGGATCAACGTGCCACCGTAGACCTGCTTCAACTGCTGCAGGAACGCCTCGCCCAGCACCGACTGCCCCGCCTGCAGGTTGTCGTTGAGATGCACATAGGCCAGCCCGCGCTTGCCCAGTTCCTCGGCCAGGTACAGATAGGTGGCTTCGTTGTCGGGGTAGAACGGCATGTCGAAGGTGAGGTTGTTCGGTGCCAGGCGTACGCCGATTCGGTGCGCGCCGATGCGCTGGGCCATCGCATCCACCGTCTCCAGGATCAATCGCGCGCGGTTCGGCAGCGAGCCGCCGTAGCGGTCCTCGCGTTCGTTGATGAGCGGGTTGAGGAACTGCTCGAACAGGTAGCCGTTGGCGGCATGCAGTTCGATGCCGTCGAAGCCGGCGGCAATGGCGTTGTCCGCCCCGCGTACGAAGTCGTCAATGATGCCGGGGATCTCCGCAGTCTCCAGTGCACGTGCCGGGGTGGGATCGGCGTGGCCGCGGCTGCCGTCGTCCAGGTACACGAACGAGGTGTTCTTCGGTGCGCTGGCCACCGGGCGGGTGCCGGCGCTGACCGGTTGTCCACCCCCGGGCTGCAGCGAGGCATGCGACATGCGGCCGACGTGCCAGAGCTGGGCGAAGATCGTGCCCTGCGCGGCATGCACCGCCTCGGTGACGAGCTTCCACCCGGCCACCTGCTCGGCCGACCAGATACCCGGCACGTCGATGTAGCCCTGGCCCTGCGGCGAGACCGGCGTGCCTTCGCTGATGATCAGGCCGGCGCTGGCACGCTGCCGGTAGTACTGCGCGGTGAGCTCATTGGCGACCGAGCCGGGGTTGCGGGCACGGGTCATCGGCGCCATCGCGATGCGGTTGCGCAGGGCGATGCCTGTCAGGTCGAACGGGCGGAACAGGGCGGCGGTCATGTTGGTCACCTCGGTACGGGGAAGAGCGCCAGCGGCGCGATGCACACAGGATGGAGTTGACATGCAGGCGCATAAAGCGCTTCGATCTCCCTTGGTGGGGGAATATTTGTCCCCAATGGAGTGCGAACGATGCTGCCGCTGGAATCCTTGAATGGCCTGGTGACGTTCGTCACGACCGCACGCTCGGGCAGCTTCACCGAGGCGGCAGACGCGCTGGGCATCTCGCGCTCGGCGGTGGGCAAGGCCATCGCCCGTCTGGAAGCGCGGCTGGGGGTGCGCCTGTTCCATCGCACTACGCGGCGCATCGCACTGACCACTGATGGCGAGGCGTACTACGCCTCCTGTGCGGCGGCGCTGGAAGAAATCTCCGCGGCCGAGGCCTGTCTGGGTTCGGCGGGCCTACCCAGCGGGCGGCTGCGCATCGACATGCCGTCTTCGTTCGGGCGGCTGGTGGTGCTGCCGGTGCTGCTGCGGTTGTGCCGCCAGTATCCGGACCTGCAGTTGACGATGACCTTCACCGATCACTTCGTCGATCCGGTCGAAGAGGGCATCGACCTGCTGATCCGTTTCGGTGGGCTGCACCAGGCCGAGCACCTGGTCGCGCGCCGGTTGGGGCGCCAGCGCCTGGTCACCTGCGCATCGCCGGCGTACCTGCAGGCGCATGGCGTGCCGCGCACGGTGCAGGAACTGGCGCAGCACCGCAGCATCGTCGGCTTCCGCCACGGGCAACCGATCTGGTGGCGGATCGGCAGCGAGGAGGACGAGGGAACGTTCATTCCCAGTGCGCCCTATCAACTCAACGATGGCGACGCGGTGATCGAAGCGGCCATCGCCGGCCTCGGCATCTGCCAGATGCCCATTTCACTGGTGCGCCGCCATCTCGATTCCGGCGTGCTGCAATCGGTGCTGGACGAACACATGCAGCGGCACATCGACATCCATGCGCTGTGGCCACCGACGCGCCACCTGCGGCCGAAGGTGCGCTACGTGGTGGATGAGCTGACCCGGTTGGCGGAACAAGGTCTGTTTGATTGAGCGGGGCCCGTACACCGGGCCCCGCCTGTGGAAACGCTGCGCCAGGCCTACTTGAAGTTGTAGCGCAGGCTGGCCATATAGCGACGGCCCAGTGCATCCAGCACATACGGGAACGGCCCGATGTCATCGCCCACGTTGATCACCGACAACGTCACGCGCGCGGCGTCGGTGATGCGGTAGGTGACGTTGGCGTCCCAGGTGGTCCAGCTGTCGCGGTAGAAGTACTGACGGCTTTCCGGGGTATCGGTCATCGTGTACTGGGCGCGGCTGGTGTAGTTGGAGGCCACGCCGTAGTTCCAGTTGCCGATGCGATGCTGGGCGGTCCAACGGAACTGGCGCTTGGGCTCGTTGAAGCTGCCCGCCTGTTCGACGAACGGCACGTCCCGGTTCGCGGCCTGGCCACGGTTCTTCGGCATGTAGCCGTAGAAGTCCAGGTCCAGTACGCCGAAGCGCGACAGGTCCCAACGGTAGCCGACTTCGGCGGTCCAGCCACGGAACATCAGCACCGGGCCGTTGCCATACTCGGTCTTGATGCTGGTAGCCACGCCGGTGTTCGGATCACGCGTCACCAGGCTGCAGAAGCGGTTGGCGTTGGGCACGTTGGCGGCGTTGAAGTCGGCAGTGTCGAAGCAACCGGTGATGATGTCGTTGGCGCTCAGTGACGTGATCACGTTGTTGATCTTGATGTCATACCAGTCGGCAGCGACGCGCAGGCCTGGGATCCATTCTGGGGCGAACACGATGCCGGCCGTCCACGACTTCGCCGTTTCGTTCTGCAGGCGGGTGCTGCCGTTGGTCGAACCCAGCGTATTGGTCGGCTGCTGGCGGAAGGTGTTCGGATCGGCACCCGGGTAGGCGGCGAAGAACGCCTCGCAGTTGCGGCGACGCACCGCCGGATTTGAGCCGCCGCTGATGTTGTCCAGCGAGCACACTTCCGGGATGTTGTAGTAGGCCGGCTGCTGGGTGGTGTAGAGCTCGGCGATGGAGGGCGCGCGTAGTGACTGGGTCTTGTTGCCGCGCAGCTGCAGGCCGGCGATCGGTTCGTACTGGATGCCGTAGGTGAACGCATTGAACGCGCCGGCGACGGAGTTGTCGACGCGGCGGAATTTGGCGGTCAGGTCCAGGCGATGCAGGCCCGGAATATCCCAGTCGGGATTGAACAGCGGTGCCAGCACTTCGGCGAACACTTCATTGGTGTGGTACTTGCCTTCCGCCGCCTGGGTCGGCACTGAGCGGCCCTGGCCCAGGCGCTGGTACTCGCTGGGGGTGAAGGAGCCTTCTTCGCGGCGGTGTTCGAAGCCGGCCGCCGCGGACAGCTCGCCGCCGGGAAGATCGAACAGGCCGCCGGATACCGACGCATTGATGACGGTCTGGCGGGTCTGCGCCTTGGCCACGGTCCGGGTGGAGACATAGTCCAGGGCTTCGCGCGACGCCTGGTTCTCGCCGAACAGATTCAGCGGGCGGCAGTTCGCATCGGCCGTGGTGCCCGGGCGGGTGGCATCACAGATGATGCGCCCGCTGGCGTCGGTGGTGACGTTGATCGCATTGATGAAGTTCTGCTGGATCAGGCCGGTGCCGAGGTAGTCGAAGTCACCGCGGCCGTGGGTGACGCTGGCTTCCCAGTTGAAGCTGCGCTTTCCGACCTCGAAGAAGCCGTTCAGGCCGAGCACCGCACGGGTCAGGCGGGTTTCGGTGCTGGCGTTGTTCATCGACAGGTCGCGCGAAGATCGCGACAGGCGGAACGAGGTGATGCCGTTGTCGGCGAGGATCTTGCGGGTTTCCGCACTGAGGAACGGATTGCTGGCGCTGAAGGTCAGTGCACCGCTGGCGGTACCGCCGCCGTCCAGGCGCGCATTGCCGAAGGACACCGCGTTGTAGACGTTCTGGTCGAGGGTTTCGCGGGCGGTCGCTTCGTATCGCGAAAGTTCGAAGAAGCCGCGCACGTTGTCGGTGAAGTCGAAGCTGCCGGTGGAGAACACCGAGCGTCGTTCGAGGTCGGCGATCAGCGGCACCGTCTCGAACAGGTTCAGGCCGTCACCGCCGGAGGCGTTGCCGCCCGCGTAGCTGGTGCCGGGATTGAACTCGACCAGCTTGCCCTCGTTGTTGAACTGCCACAGTTTGTCTTTGTTCGGGCCGAAGCCAAGGATGTCGCCCAGGCCGTTGCGCGTGTAGCTGCCGGTCGCCGGCATCACCAGGCCACCGAAGGTCATGCTGGCAATGCGCCGGTTGCGGATCCAGACCTGGTCGGGGATACCATCGCGGGGCCCGGTGTTGAACGGAATGCTGCCGTCGATGCGGCCATCATTGGTCGGCCGGCGCAGGGGCTGGGCAGTGGCATTGGCCGCCGTGGGATTGGCCTGCAGGCTGTAGCCCTGGCGGTAGAAATCGCGTTGCAGCGCGTTCACCCCATCGGCGTTGTCCAGCTCGGCGGCAACCACGATGTGGCCACGGCCATCAGCGAAGTCGGTACCGAAGATGGCCGACCAGGAGTAGCGCTCGTTGTCGTTCTTGCTGGTCCTGCCGTAGCCCAGTTCGACTTCGGCACCCTCGAACCGGTCGCGCAGGATGATGTTGTTGACGCCGGAGATCGCATCCGAGCCATAGGTGGGGGCACCGCCAACGCTCAGGCTTTCAATGCGTTGCACCATGACGCTGGGAATGGCGTTCATGTCGACCTGGATGCCCGAGCCGCCGCCGGCTCCGAAGATGGTGGGCGGTGTAGAGGTGACGAAGCGGCGTCCATTGACCAAGGTCAGCAGGCGATTGCTGCCCAGCCCGAACTTGCTGGCGAAGTTGACGCCTGCACCGAAGCCGGCCTGGTCGCCGCGCGAACTGACGCCGGCACTGACCCCGGGAATCCGGGTCAGGGCATCGATGAGGTTGGTGTCGCCATAGTTCTCGATCGATTCACGGCTGACCACCGCGGCGGGCTCGAGCGTGTCGAAACCGGCGCGGTAGATGCGCGAGCCGGTGACGGTCATCCGGTCCAGCTGCACGGGGGTCTTGCTGCTGGCGGGCTCGGCCTTCTGTTCCTGCGTGGCGGCCTGCTGCGCCATGGCCGGTGCGGCGGCCACCAGCACCAATGCCGAACCCAGCGCGACAGACAAGCGACTGCGGGCGAACAACGGTCGGTACATGATTTCTCCCTGGTCACGCCAATGTGACTCAGGGGTAAACGCAGGCGCGAATGCGACACCCTACGTCATGAAAAAGTAACAAATGAATCTATTTATTGTTCATTCATATTCTGGGCTGATCTGTCCCTGGGGCATGCCTCGGCAGCACCAGATGGCTTCATTCGCCCCTCTGTGTATACTATCCCCCAGTATAGTTCCGAAGTGGCCCCGCCATGCCGCACTCCCCCGAAGAGAAGAAGAAGGTCCTGGCCCGCGTGCGCCGCATCCGCGGCCAGTGCGATGCGCTGGATCGCGCGCTGGAAGCCGGTGCCGACTGCGGGCCGGTGCTGCAGCAGATCGCCGCCATCCGTGGCGCGGTCAATGGCCTGATGTCCGAAGTGATGGAGGCCCATCTGCGCGAGGAGTTCGGGCAACCCGCTGCCTCAGACGAACAACGCGCCGAACGCGTGCGCGACATGAGCGCGTTGATCCGCTCGTACCTGAAATAAGCATCGGCGCCATATCGCGCCGATCGTCCTGCCATTCCCTTTCCGCCTGATCCTGGAGAAGCCACCATGAAGTCCCGTGCCGCCGTCGCCTTTGGTCCCGGCCAGCCGCTGCAGATCGTCGAGATCGACGTCGCCCCGCCGAAGAAGGGCGAGGTGCTGGTCAAGATCACCCACACCGGTGTCTGCCACACCGATGCCTTCACCCTGTCCGGCGATGATCCGGAAGGCCTGTTCCCGGTGGTGCTGGGCCATGAAGGCGCCGGCATCGTGGTGGAGGTCGGTGAGGGCGTGACCAGCGTCAAGCCCGGCGACCACGTGATTCCGCTGTACACCGCCGAGTGTGGCGAGTGCCTGTTCTGCAAGAGCGGCAAGACCAACCTGTGCGTGTCGGTGCGTGCCACCCAGGGCAAGGGCGTGATGCCCGACGGCACCAGCCGCTTCAGCTACAACGGCGAGCCGCTGTACCACTACATGGGTTGCTCGACCTTCAGCGAGTACACCGTGGTGGCCGAAGTCTCGCTGGCGAAGATCAATCCGGACGCGAACCCGGAGCACGTCTGCCTGCTCGGTTGTGGCGTCACCACCGGCATCGGCGCGGTGCACAACACCGCCAAGGTGCAGGAGGGCGACAGCGTGGCGGTGTTCGGCCTGGGTGGCATCGGCCTGGCGGTGATCCAGGGTGCGCGCCAGGCCAAGGCCGGCCGCATCATCGCGGTGGACACCAACCCGTCCAAGTTCGAACTGGCGCGCGAATTCGGCGCCACCGACTGCATCAACCCGAAGGACTACGACAAGCCGATCCAGCAGGTCATCGTCGAGATGACCACCTGGGGCGTGGACCACAGCTTCGAGTGCATCGGCAACGTCAACGTGATGCGCGCGGCGCTGGAATGCGCGCACCGTGGCTGGGGCCAGAGCGTGGTGATCGGCGTGGCCGGTTCGGGCCAGGAGATCTCCACCCGTCCGTTCCAGCTGGTGACCGGGCGCAAATGGATGGGCACTGCCTTCGGCGGCGTGAAGGGCCGCAGCCAGTTGCCGGGCATGGTGGAGGACGCGATGAAGGGCGATATCGAACTGGCACCGTTCGTCACCCACACCATGGACCTGGACAAGATCAACGAAGCCTTCGACCTGATGCACGAAGGCAAGTCGATCCGTTCGGTGGTCCACTACTGAGCCGCGTCATGGGCTGGCTGGATGCCCTGCGCCGGCCGCGTGCGGAAGACCCGCGCGCGGCCCTGGTGGTTCCGATCGAGCAGGCGTTGCGTGCGCTGGGCTGGGTAGTGGGCGAGGTGGGGCCACCGCGTGCGGTGACCTCGGCCTTCGGCAGCGACGATGGCATGCCGTTCGAGCAGTGGCTTGCGCAGGTATTCCTGCCGCGCCTTCATGAGGCGCGCGCAGCCGGACAGTGGCCGCCGCGCAGCGATGTGGCCGTGGCGGCCTGGCGCAATCTTGATGGCCAGCCTGGCGTCGAATCGTTGCTGCGCCTGCTGGCGCAGCTGGATGAACGGATCAACAAAGGCATCCACGCCGCGCGTGGATAAGCCGACCAAGGTCGGCATCTACCAGAAGCACGCGTGCGCTGACGCGCCGCGCAGGAGAGCACCATGGAACGCATTGAACACCGCGCCTGTTTCGGCGGCTGGCAGGACGTCTACCGCCATCATTCCACCACGCTGGGCTGCGACATGCAGTTCGCCGTGTACCTGCCGCCGCAGGCGGAAACGCAGAAACTGCCGGTGCTTTACTGGCTGAGCGGGCTGACCTGCACCGAGCAGAACGTCATCACCAAGGCGGGCGCGCAGCGCTACGCGGCCGAGCATGGCGTGATCATCGTCGCGCCCGATACCAGCCCACGCGGCGATGACGTGGCCGATGCCGAGGGCTATGACCTGGGCAAGGGGGCGGGGTTCTACCTCAATGCCACCCGTGCACCGTGGGCGAAGTACTACCGCATGCACGACTACGTGGCGCAGGAACTGCCGGCACTGATCGAGGCGAATTTCCCGGTCACCGATGCGCGCGGCATCAGCGGCCACTCGATGGGCGGTCACGGTGCGCTGGTGATCGCGCTGCGCAACCCGGGGCGCTACCGCAGCGTGTCGGCGTTCTCGCCGATCGTTGCGCCCAGCCACGTGCCGTGGGGGCAGAAGGCCTTCCACGCCTACCTGGGCGACAACCCGGCGGACTGGGCGCAGTGGGATGCCAGCGAACTGGTCGCCGTGGCCACTGAGCGCCTGCCGTTGCTGGTCGACCAGGGCCAGGCGGACGAATTCCTGCAGACCCAGCTGCAACCGCAGCGCCTGCAGCAGGCCTGTGATGCCGCCGGCCATCCGCTGACCCTGCGCCTGCAGCCGGGCTACGACCACAGCTACTACTTCATCGCCAGTTTCATCGGCGAGCACATCGCCCACCACGCCCGCGCCCTGCACGGCTGACGGCTTTCCGGTAGTGCCGGCCGCTGGCCGGCAACCTGCAGCCCTGTGATTCCCCGGGATTGCCGGCCAGCGGCCGGCACTCCCATGGCGGGGCACGCGACGTGTCGTATTTGCTGTATTGGATCACGTGGCCGTGGCGCGAGCGGGGCTATCGTGCGCCCATACGGCCTTGCGGATCGGGGGATGCATGCCGGTAGTGCTGGCGCTGCTGTATGTGCTCTGCCACGGCCTAGTCGTGGCCCTGTGGTCGGGTCCGGCCGGTGCGGGTTCCTTCGGGTTCCTCACGGGTGCCCCGTTGCTGGCGGCGGCGGCCTGCCTGTGGCGGGCGCGCCGCGACCGTGCCGCGCTCGGCTGGCGCGCCACCGCCCTGGCGCTGCTGCTCTGGGCGGGTGGCATGGCCGTCAACATGATCGATGCGCTCGGTGCCGGCCGTGCCGATGTCACGCCGCAGGCCAGCCTGTTCCTGTATGTGCTGTACGGCGTGCCGCTGGTGTTCATCCTGGCCCGTGCACGCCGCGAGCGGCTGAGCATCAGCCTGATCGACGCGGCGATGGCCGCGTTGCTGGGCGTGCTGTTCTTCGTGCATGCGCAGTCGTTCGCCGCGCGCGTCGACATCGACGACCACGCGTTGTCCAACATGCAGCGCATGTTCGATATCCAGAATCTGTGCATTGCCGGGTTTGCGGTGGTGCGCTGGCTGGTGGGAGACGTTCCGGAGCGGCGCAACTTCTTCCGCGCGCTGGCGATCTACGCGGTGGGCTACCTGATGGTGGCGTACTACATCAACCACTACACCTCGGAACAGTCCTTCGGTGCCTACAACGATCTGCTGATCGACCTGCCGTTCCTGCTGCTGGCGTTGCTGGCGATGAGCCAGGCGCCTGCGCCGACGTTCGTGATGCACCCGAGGCTGGGCAGAACGGTGCAGGCGGCGGGGCCGATGATCCTGCCATTGCTGCTGCTGGTGGTCGGTACCCTGGTGGTTGATCATGCGCGGCCGCTGGCGGTCACTGGCTTCGTGGTGGCAACGCTGGGCTTCGGCGTGCGCAGCATCCTGTTGCAGGTGGACCTGATGGAACGGCAGGCATCGCTGGACCAGCTCGCTCGGCAGGATGGCCTGACCGGTGTGGCCAACCGGCGTGAGTTCGATGCACTGCTGCTGGCGGAATGGAACCGTGCGCGGCGCAGCGGCACCGAGCTGGGCCTGCTGCTGGTGGATATCGACCACTTCAAGGCCTTCAACGACCGCCACGGACATCCGGCCGGGGACCGCTGCCTGCAGGCCGTGGCCACGGTCCTGAAGATCAGTGCCGGCCGTGCCGGTGACAGTGTTGCCCGTTACGGCGGCGAGGAATTTGCGGTGATCGTGCCCGGAAGCCCGCTGTCGGGCGTGCTGGCGCTGGCCGAGCGCCTGCGTGAGGCGGTGGCGGCGCTGCCACTGCCGGAAGGGTCGGTCAGTATCAGCATCGGCGTGGGCTACCTGCACCCGCCGGCTCTGGCCAGCGCGGATCAGTTGCTGGCGGATGCCGATGCCGGCCTGTACGCCGCCAAGCGTGCCGGTCGCAACCAGGTGATCCTGCATGCGCACGTGCTCGACGACGAAGGCAGTGCGCACGGCAGGATGGATTGCTGAGCGCGCCGGGTGCCCGGTCCCCGTGCGTGATTACGCACGGGCGGCGCGGCCGGGTCAGCGCTGCCGCAACCAGCCAGTGGGATCGAGCAGCCTCAGCCCGACCGGTGACAAAGAGCGCTGGCGCAACGGCAGGTTTGCCGCCTGCACGGCCATCGCACAGCGCGCCAGCTGCTGGCGCAACGGTGCCAGCGTGTCATCTTCGCGCGGGCGTGCATGCCGCCACTGGGCGATGCGCAGCAGGCAGACCAGCAGGTCCAGTTCGCTGGCCGCGATGAACGGTGAGCCAGCGGGCAGCAGGTCGATCGGGGCGGTGGGCGTGGCCAGCAGCGGCAGCAGGCCGACGAACGCGTCGCAGCCTTCGGGATCAATACCGAGGCTGCTCAGCTGGGCGAGTCCATCGGCCTGTTGATCAGGATCGTGCAGCTGGCGTATCGCCGCCAGCAGTGCCTGTTCGCCGCGGCCGAACTGGCGGCCGAAGGCGCGGTAGTTGACGCGGGTGGGAAACAACGGGGAACGGGAGGCCATGGTTGCTAGGGTTGTGGGTCGCGGGTTTCCACCAGCACGGGACAGGGCGCGTGGTCGATGGTCCATTGCCCGATCGAGGGTTCGAACAGGCGTTCCAGGCGGGACAGGTGGCGGTGGCCGATGACGATCAGGTCGCACTTCAGGCGCCGGGCCTGCTCGCTGATCACTTCGCCCGGGTCACCCGAGGGAATCTGCGCGATGGCGTCGACGCCGCGCTCGCGCAGCTCGGCCAGGGCTTCGGCCAGCACCGCTTCGGCCCGCGAGCGCTGGCGGGCGGCTTCCGGGTACTCGATGCGGTCGGCGTCGCTGGCATCGGCCGCCAGCGCGAATTCGGGGTCGAGCACGCACAGCAGGTGCAGGCGGCTGTGGGGGCCGGCGATGGCTGCGGCCAGGTCCAGCACGCGTGCGTGCTGGGGGCCACCGTCCAGGGCGACCAGCAGGGTATTGAACATGGATGTCTCCTTGGCAGGCCGGGGATGGTCGCCGATGTCACTGCGCGCACCCATGCCGTGCGCGGCAGTCAATGAATGCGTAAAACGCAATCCTCCGTGGTTACAAGTGTCGTAGAGTCATCTGATTTACTGGAGACTGTCATGCCCCTGCCGGACCTGAACCTGTTGCTGGCACTGGACGTGCTGATTGACGAATGCAGCGTGGCCGCCGCCGCGCGGCGGATGAACCTGAGCGCGCCGGCGATGAGCCGTACCCTGGGCCGGATCCGCACCGCGCTGGGCGACCCGGTGCTGGTGCGTGCCGGCCGCGGTCTGGCCCCCACGCCCCGCGCGCTGCAGCTGCGTGAGCAGGTCCGCGATGTGATCGAGCAGGCCCACCGTGTGTTCAACGCCGGTCGCGAGATCGACCTGCGCACCCTGGAGCGCACCTTCAATGTCCGCGCCAATGATGTCTTCATCGGTGGATTCGGCGGACGCCTGCGTGAACTGTTCCGCCAGCAGGCGCCGCGCGCGGTGCTGCGCTTCGTGCCCGAGGGCGATACCGACGACGACGCGATGGCGCAGGGCCGGATCGACCTGTACATCAGCACCGCCGGCAAGCACGCGCCCGATACCAAGGTGCAGAACCTGTTCAGTACCTCGTTCATGGGCGCCGCGCGCGAAGATCATCCGTTGTTCGATGAGGAGATCAGCGCCGAGCGTTTTGCTGCCTGCGACCACATCGCGGTGTCGCGGCGGGGGCTGCCGCGTGGCCCGATCGATGACGACCTGGCCACGCTGGGCCTGCAGCGGCGGGTGGCGCTGATCAGCCCGACCTTCCACGGCGCGATCTTCGCGGCCGCCGAGTCGGACCTGATCCTGCCGCAGATGCCGAGCGTGATGCTGGAGCGGATCGTCAGCATGCGCCTGCCGCTGCGCCTGTTCCCGCTGCCGATCCCGGTGCGCACCGCCGCCATCGTCCAGGCCTGGCACCCGCGGCTGGACAACGATGCTGCGCACCAGTGGCTGCGGCGCTCGATCAAGACCATGTGCGAAAGCGCAGGGGAGGCTCCGCGCTGACACTTTCATGCGTGCGCGTGACGCACGCCTGGGATGCGGGCTGCGCCATTTTTCGCAGGGTACCAGCTCCCTAGACTGCGCTCCCCGGAGTTTCACTGAGCGCATTCCAATGACCCCCAACATGCCGTGCACTGCACGGATCGGTGCCCGGCGATGAGTACGCCGGCCGCCGCTGTCCCGGCCGCTGCTGCGCCCCGTCCTGCCGCCGCCCCCGGGCTCGACCGCCGCGTTCTGGTCGGCCTGTGTGGCGTGCTGCTGGCGGTGCTGGTGTCGGGCTTCAACGAGAACATCACCAAGGTCGCCCTGGCCGACATCCGCGGTGCGATGGGTTTCAGCGTCGATGACGGCAGCTGGATCGTCGCCCTCTACAGCGCGATGTCGGTCAGCGCGATGGCCTTCGCCCCGTGGTGTGCCGCCACCTTCTCGCTGCGCCGCTTCGCGCTGGCGATGATCGGTGGCTTCATGGTGCTGGGCGTGCTCTGCCCGCTTGCCCCGAACCTGCAGGTGTTCCTGCTGCTGCGCGCGCTGCAGGGGCTGTGTGGTGGTGCGCTGCCGCCGCTGCTGATGAGCGTGGCACTGCGCTTCCTGCCGCCGGGCATCAAGTTGTATGGCCTGGCCGGCTACGCGTTGACCGCCACCTTCGGCCCGAGCATGGGCACGCCGCTGGCCGCGTTCTGGGTCGAGCAGGTGGGCTGGCACTGGGCGTTCTGGCAGATCGTGCCGTACTGCCTGGCTGCCATGGCGATGGTCAGCTGGGGCCTGCCGCAGGACCCGCTGCGGCTGGAGCGTTTTGCCCAGTTCGATGGCGTGGGCCTGGCGCTGGGCCTGCCGGCGCTGGTGCTGCTGGTGCTGGGCCTGGTGCAGGGCCCGCGCCTGAACTGGTTCGACTCGCCGATGATCACCCTGATGATTGGTGGCGGCGCCGGCCTGATGGTGCTGTTCATGATCAATGAATGGTTCCACCCGCTGCCGTTCTTCAAGCTGCAGCTGCTGGCCAACCGCAACCTCAGCTACTCGCTGGTGACGCTGGGCGGCGTGCTGTTCGTGCTGCTGGCAGTGATCTCGATTCCCTCCGGTTTCCTGGCCAGCGTGCAGGGCTACCGGCCATTGCAGACCGCACCGATGCTGCTGTGGGTGGCGCTGCCACAGGTGATCGCACTGCCGTTGGTGGCGGCGTTGTTGAACATCCGCGCAGTGGATTGCCGCTGGGTGCAGGCCACCGGCCTGGCGATGCTGGCGCTGGCCTGCTGGCTGGGCTCGCACCTGGATGTGGCCTGGATCCGCGACAACTTCCTGTGGGTACAGCTGCTGCAGGTATTCGCCCAGCCGATGGCGGTGTTGCCGCTGCTGATGCTGGCCACTGGCGGGCTGGCACCGCAGGACGGTCCGTTCGCCTCGGCGTGGTTCAACACGGTCAAGGGCTTTGCTGCCGTGCTCGCCAGCGGCGTGCTGGATGCCGTCGCCCAGGGCCGCCGTCATTTCCATTCCACCGTGCTGGTCGACCGCCTTGGCGAGCAGCCGTGGCTGGCCGAGGGCCCGCAGCTGGGCGCGCGCCTGCATGCGCAGGTGCAGGCGCTGACCTCGGCCGACCTGTACTGGGTGGTCGCGCTGGTGGCGCTGGCCTTCATTCCCCTCATTGCCTGGATGCCCACCCGCATCCATCCGCCACGTGCCGTGGCCTGAACCTTTCGCAGGAACCCCCTCATGACGATCAATCGAACCACTCTCAATACCGGCCTGGGCCTGGGCGTGCTCGCCCTGGCCATCGGTGCCTGGCTGCTGCTGCGCGACGGCGGTCACCAGACCACCAACAATGCCTATGTCGTTGCCGACTACACGCTGGTCGCGCCGAAGATTCCCGGCTTCGTCAGTGCCGTGGAAGTAGAGGACAACCAGTCGGTGAAGGCGGGCGACGTGCTTGCCCGCATCGACGACCGCGACTACCAGGTGGCCCTGCAGGCGGCCCGTGCCGACCTCGCCAACGCCCGTGCACAGCTGGCCAACGCGCAGGCCGCACTGGCCCAGCAGGACTCGCTGATTGAACAGGCCAGGGCCAGTGTCGATGTCAGCCGCTCCGAACTGACCCTGGCCAGCGCCGACCAGCAGCGTTACCGCGAACTGGCCCGTGATGGCGCCGGCACCGTGCAGAACGCGCAGCAGGCGCAGTCGAAGCAGGCCGTGGCCAGTGCGCACCTGCAGCAGGGCCAGGCCGCGCTGTCGACCGCACGCCAGCGCACCGACATCCTCAGCGCTGGCGTGCAGGCCGCACAGGCGGCGGTACAGCGTGCAGAAGCGGCGCAGGCGCGTGCCGAACTGGACCTGTCGCACACCGTGCTGCGCGCGCCGATCGACGGCATGGTCGGCCGCCGTGCGGTACGCGTGGGCGCCTACCTGACCCCGGGTACGCCGGTGGCTGCGGTGGTACCGCTGAAGCGCGCCTTCGTGGTCGCCAACTTCCAGGAAACGCAGATGACCCGCATGCAGGCCGGCCAACAGGTCGAGCTGAAGGTGGACGTGTTCCCGGGCAAGCCGCTGCGCGGGCACATCGACAGCATCGCACCGGCCACCGGCGTCACCTTCGCCGCCGTCGCACCGGAAAACGCCACCGGCAACTTCACCAAGGTGGTGCAGCGCATTCCCGTCAAGATCGTGCTGGAACCCGGCCAGCCACTGCTGGACCAGCTGCGTGCCGGCATGTCGGTGGAAGCCAGTGTTGACCTGGGCAGCCGCGCCCGCGCGCAGAGCGTGCAGCACAGTCCGGGCCACAAGAGCGGGGAGGGTGCATGAGCGCAGTCACCCTGTTCCGCACCTTCGTTGCGGCCAGCCTGTGCACGGCCCTGGCTGCTTGCACGATGGGTCCGGACTTCGTACGCCCGCAGGCGGAACTGCCCAGCCACTGGCAGGGTGAGGCGGTCGCCGGCAACGCCATCGACCAGGACGCGGCCTGGTGGGCCGGCTTCGACGATCCACTGCTGGGGCAGCTTGCCGGCCAGGTGCTCGCGGCCAACCTGGACCTGCAGCTGGCCGCCAACCGCGTGCAGCAGAGCCGCGCCGCACGTGGCATCACCGCCGCCGATCGCCTGCCCAGCGTCAGCGCGAGCGCCAGTGGCGTGCGTGCACGCAACAGCGAGGTGGGCCTGAATGATCCGTCCGGCAACGGCGGCCGTGATGACTACGGGCTGTTCCAGGCCGGCATCGGCCTGAGCTGGGAACTGGATCTGTGGGGGCGTGTGCGCCGCCAGGTGGAAGCGGCCGACGCACGCGTGCAGATGGCCGAGGAGGATGCACACGCGGTGCGCATCGCGCTGCTGGCGGAAACCGCGCGTGATTACCTGCAGCTGCGCGCGACGCGGCAGCTGCTGGCGATCACCGAGGACAACCTCAGCATCGCCCTCGACATGAAGCGCCTGACCGAGGCACGCCAGCAACAGGGCGTGGCCAGCACGCTGCAGGTGTCCAGCGCGTCCGCGCAGGTGGCATCGCTGCAGGCACGCATCGCGCCGCTGCGGCATCGCGAATCGCAGCTGCGCAATGCGCTGGCGTTCCTGTTGGCGCAGCCGCCGCAGGCGCTGGACGCGCAGCTGCAGGATGCACGCCGTGACTGGCCGGCGTTGCCGGCGGTGGCGGTGGGGCTGCCCAGTGAACTGGCCGAGCGTCGCCCGGACATCCGTCGTGCCGAAGCGGCACTGCATGCGGCAACGGCCGGCATCGGCGTGGCCAAGGCCAGTTTCCTGCCGCGCATCACCTTGAATGGCGACGCTGGGTTCCAGGCCAAGCAGCTGGATGATCTGGATGGCTGGAACGCGCACCGCTTCAGCATCGGGCCGTCCATCAGCGTACCGATCTTCCAGGGCGGGCGGCTGAAGGCCAACCTCGCGCTGAGCAGGCTGCAGCAGCAACAGTCGGCGCTGCAGTTCCGCCGTACCGTGCTGCAGGCCTGGCACGAAGTGGACGACGCCATCGATGGCTATGCCGCCGAGCAGCAGCGCACGGTGCAGCTGCATGTGGCGGTGGACGAGAGCGAGAGCGCACTGGGCGCGGCGCGCCGGCAGTACCAGGCTGGCGTGGTCGACATGCTGGATGTGCTGACCACCCAGCGCATCGCGCTGGACAACCAGGCTGCGCTGGCCAACAGCCAGGCCACGGCTGCGATCGCGCGGGTGGAGCTGTACCGCGCGCTGGGCGGTGGTTGGTAGGGAAATGGAACCGCCTGGCCATGCCCGGCGGTTCGTCGGTAGTTGCCAACCTTGGTTGGCGATTTTCCCGGAAGCGCCAACCAAGGTTGGCGTCGACCAGAGCACGGCCTTGGGCGGGGGCTGGTAGGAAATCGTCGGGGTAGTGCCGGCCGCTGGCCGGCACCTCCATCGATCTTGCGGTTGCCGGCCAGCGGCCGGCACTACCAGGGCATGGCCTCAACGCACGTCGCGCAGTTCCCAATGGTGGCCTGCCAGAAGGCGCAGGCGCTGCTTGAACACGTCACTGTCGATGCGGGTGGTGGCCACCAGGTTGATGCGCAGGTCCTTCTGCTCGCCGGTCACGGTGGCATCCGGGTCGGTCACGCCCCACTGCGGTTCCACCGCGTCCGGGTCAGGCTGCTTGGCCTTCCAGCGCTCGAACAGGCTGCCATTGCGCAGCGCATCCTGCAGCTCTTCGGCGAAACCGGCGGCGCCCTGCGAATGGAAGGACAGGTCAGGGTCATTGCCGCGGGCCTTGGACGGGTCGGGCAGGCTGATGTGGTACTGCGCAGGCATGGAGTTCTCCTTGAAGTGCGGGAAGACTGGCACAACCGCGGTGGAATCGATGTGCAGATCCGCGCCGCGTCGGGGCCTCACTCGAACCGATGCGGCCCATCGGCGAAGCCCACGGTGACTGCGCCCTTGCCGACGTTGACCATGCCGGTCAGGCTCATCACCGATTCGTACACGGTCACGCCATGGGTGGCGCAGACCTCTTTCAGCTGTGCATAGCCGGGCAGGGTGCGCAGCTCTTCCAGCTCACCGCCGTAGCTGACGCACACCGTCGGTGTCATCAGCCCGGCGCGTACGCGCTGGCCAACTACCGCGAACAACTTCTGCACGGCGTTGTCGAAGCCCTTGATCTTGGCCACCGGTCCGGTCTCGCCGCGGTAACCGTGCAGCACCGGCTTGATGTCCAGCGCACTGCCCAGTGCGGCGCTGAGCAGGCCGACACTGCGGTCGCCCTTGTGCCGCGCACGCGCGCGCATGTAGTACAGGTCACGGGTGACCATGTAGCCGTGCACGTTGCTGGCCAGCTCCTCCAGCCGCTCGCGGATCTGCTGCACGCTGGCGTTGCTGTCGCGCAGGCGCACCGCTTCCACTGCGGTCACCGCCTGCGCGGCGAACAGGTTCTGGGTGTCGAGCACGCGCAGCGCGAACGGCGAGTTGTAGCCCGCTGCCTGCCGCACCGGCTTGTAGTCGTTGAGGATGGCGAAACTGGCCTGCAGCGCGTTGTCATGGATCGGGCTGCGGGTCTTGGTGATGGTCATGCAGAACACGTGGTCGTAATCGATCACCAGCTGCTGCAGGAACAGGTCGCGGATCTGGTTGACGCTGAAGGGGATGGTTTCCGCTTCAGCACCGTGTTCGGCCACGTGCGCGTGCAGAAAGCTCAGTGTGGCCTGTTCATCGCGATGATCGGCCAGCACCGCTTCGCCGATGCGTACGGTGATCGGCAGCAGCACGATGTTGTGGGTGGCGATGAAGTCCGGCGGCAGGTCGCAGGCCGAGTCGACGACGATTCCGATGCGCATCCGCGGCTCCCCCTCCAGGGCGGTTGTAGGTTCGGAAACGTGAAATCTATCTCAAATCCCAGCCAGGCGCGCGAGGGAAACGCGCCACGCCCTGTTCAGCGACTGCGCTGCACCGCCACCGGCAGGGTGGCCAGGCGCAGCCATTCGGGCTGCCGCAGCAGGCCCGGATCGGCCAGCACCGCCGCCATCAGAGGGTGCGCGTCGTTGCCCCAGAACAGCTCCTCATCGATAGCCAGGGTCGGCACACCGAACACCCCGGCGCCAATTGCGGCCTCGGTGTTACGGCGCAGCTGCTCCTTCACCGCCGGGTCGGCGATGGCGCTGGCGACATCGTCAATACCCAGCTGTGCGGCCGGTTCGCGCAGGGCGTCAGGGCTGTCGGCCGCGTTGCCGTCGCGCCAGATCCAGTCGAACAGGACGTCCACCGCCTGCACGCTGGCACCGGCGGCCAGGCACAGGCGCAGGGCGGGCAGCGGGTTGAACGGATGGCCGGGCGGGAATCGCAGCGGTGTGCCCTCGGCCTGCGCGGTCCACAACAGCTGGCGGTAGATGAAGCGGCGCTTGGCCGGAATCTCGGCCGGCCCTAGGTTGCCCAGGTGATGCAGCACCGCACCGAAGGCAATTGGCACGGTCTGGATCTGCGCGAACTGCGGCAGCTGCTTCAGCTTCTGCCAGTGCAGGTAGGAGTAGGGCGAGATGAGGTCGAAGTACCAGCGCAGTGTCGCCATCGGTGTGTCCTCGTGTGCGGTCAGGGCTGCGCGTTGCGCTGCAGGTAGCGGTCACGCAGTTCGGTCTGGCGTGAGCGCATCGGCATCGCACGGCCGCCCAGCCAGACCTGCTCGGCATAGTGCGCCACGTCCAGCGGATCGCCCTCCCACAGCACCAAGTCGGCGCGCTTGCCGGGTTCGATGCTGCCGATCTGGTCGGCCACCCCGAACGCCTGTGCAGGCACCCGGGTCAGCCCAGCCAGGCCATCGATCCACGGCAGGCCGTTGGCCACCGCGTTGCCGGCCAGCTGGCGCATCTTGCGCGCGTTGTGGGTGGCGTCGCCGCGCTGCACGAACGACACCGGCACGCCGGCACGCTGCAGGCGCGCGGCGTTTTCCAGGGTGGCGCCGATCTGGTCGAAGCTGGCCGGCAGGTTGGCCAGCACGTCAACGAACACCGGCACCTGTGCGGCGGCCAGCTCCGGCGCGACCTGCCAGGCTTCGCTGGCACCGGCGATGGCGATCTTCACCTTTTCGCGGGTGGCCCAGCGCAGCAGCTGGCGGATATCGGCGGCGCGATCCACCTCCACCACGATGCGGCCCTGGCCGGCCAGGTAGCGACTGAGCGTGCGGCGTCCGGCTGGCGTCAGCAGCGCGTGCGGCGAGTCCGCAGCCACCTGTCCGCGTGCTTCGTCGATCATCTGCTGCAACAGCATCCATTGCGCGGCGCGCGAATGCCCGGTCAGTTCGGAGGCTGCCGCGCCGATGCGCAGGAACAGGGCACGCGGGCCGATCGGATCGGTGCTGCCATCGAGCCGCATCACGCCGCCCTGGCCGGCCACGAAACCACCGCCGGTGGCAGCGCCCAGCGCGGTGAAGCCGATGCCTTCCAGGCGCGTGACCGGAATCAGCACTGAGGCCGGGTTGTAGGCGAGGGTGACGTCGAATTCCGGCCGCAGTGGCTGCTCACCGAGCTTCAGCGAACTGTCCACCGTGCTCGATTCACCGGAAACTTCTTCGATACCGGTCTCGGTGATGCCACCGAACAGTGCCGGTGTCAGGGGACGGCCATTGGCCTCGACCACGCTGGCGCCGGCCGGCGCCGACAGGCCGTTGCCCACCGCGCGGATGATGCCGCCCTGCACCAGCACATCGGCGTTCTGCAGGCTGCCACGCGTGCTGGCCGTATGCACGGTCGCGTTGCGCACCAGCAGGTCCTGCGCCGAGGCTGCGGTTGTCATCAACAACAGCGCAACCAAGGTAGCGCCGGGCCATGCCCGGCGACGCTTGTTCAACACGCCCATCAGCGCACCTCCTGGCCAAGCTGGAAATCGGAACGCGGCGTCGCTGCCGGTGCACTGCGGTCGTACAACCTGCGGCCATCAATGAAGACCTGCTCGGCCAGCGCGTACGAGCTGAAGGGATTGCCGTTCCAGACCACCACATCGGCCATCTTGCCGGCCTCCAGGGTGCCGGTCTGGCCTTCAATGCCCAGTGCCTTGGCGGCGTTGGCGGTCATCCAGGTGATGGCGTGTTCGGGCGTGATCTCCGGCATGCGCGCGCGGCGCGCGGACGCCATCACCTTGGCCGCTTCCTGGTTCAGGCGCTGGATGCCTTCGGGTGAGTCGGAGTGGACGATGGCGCAGCTGTTCTTCGGCCGGTCGACCAGCGCGATGTTCTCCGGGATACCGTCGAAGGCTTCCATCTTGAAGCCCCACCAGTCGGCCCACAGCGCACCGCAGACGCCGTCGGCGGCCAGCCGGTCGGCCAGCTTGTAGGCCTCCACGCCGTGGTGGAAGGCGGCTACCTTGAAGCCGAATTCCTTGGCCAGATCGAGCATGGTGGCCATCTCGTCGGCGCGGTAGCAGTGGATGTGCACGCGGATGTCGCCTTCGATCGCACCGGCCAGCGTGTCCAGCTTGAGATCGCGCTTGCCGCCGGCATCACCGGCGCTGTCGCCCTTGTCGCTGCCGAACCAACCCTTGCGCTTGGCCGGCTTCGGCTTGTTCTTGGCGATGTAGTCGGCGGCATCGATGAAGGCGGCGCGGTAGCCGGCCACGTTGCCCATGCGCGTGGCTGGGGTCACGCCCTTGCCTTCGCCATAGACGCGCTTGGGGTTCTCGCCGCAGGCCATCTTCAGGCCCCACGGTGCACCGGGGAACTTCATCGCCTGGTAGGTCACCGCGGGTACGTTCTTGAGGGTCACGCCGCGGCCACCCACCAGGTTGGCCGAGCCCGGCAGCACCTGCATGCTGGTCACACCGCCGGCCAGTGCGGTGGCGAAGCCCGGGTCCTGCGGCCACACCGAGTGCTCGGCCCAGACGTTGGCGGTGACCGGTGCGGTCATCTCGTTGCCGTCGCTGTGCGCGCCGACGCCGGGGCTGGGGTACACGCCCAGGTGCGAGTGCACGTCGATCAGGCCAGGGGTGACCCACTTGCCCTGCGCATCGATGCGGGTGACACCGGCATCGGCCTGCAGCTGGCGGCCAACGGCGACGATGCGGCCTTCGCGCAGCAGCACGTCGGCATTGTCCAGGCGCTGGCCGGTGCCGGTCAGCACGGTGGCGTTCTGGATCAGCACCGGCGCATCGGGATGCGCCTGGTAGGTGCTGGGGTAGGGATCGGCGACGAAGCGCGAGGCGCCCACCGCCGGAGCCGTGCTCAATGAAAGCAGTGCCAGGGCTACCCCGGCGCGCAACAACGTCGATGCCATGCAGTTCCCCTTGCAGCTGGTCCAACCGTCGACGCTAGCCCGGAGGCGGCGGGCTTGCCAAGTGACCTTCTTCACAGGCCTGTCGACGGTGGCTCGACGGCACCGGCCGGGTGGCTGAAAATACCCGGTCCCCCGCCGTACCGGACTGCCCATGAAGAGCAAGCAGGAAATCGTCGACAACTGGCTGCCGCGCTATACCGGCGTACCGCTGGACCAGTTCGGCCAGCACATTCTGCTGACCAACTTCGGCGGCTACCTGCATACGTTCTCCGAGCTGACCGGCGCGCCGGTCATCGGCCTGGACCGGCCGATGGCCAGTGCCACCATCGATGGCATCACCATGATCAACTTCGGCATGGGCAGTCCCAATGCCGCGATCATCATGGACCTGCTGTCGGCGGTGATGCCCAAGGCGGTGCTGTTCCTGGGCAAGTGCGGTGGTCTCAAGCGCAAGAACCAGCTGGGCGACCTGGTGCTGCCGATCGCGGCGATCCGCGGCGAGGGTACCTCGGGCGACTACCTGCCGCCGGAAGTACCGGCGCTGCCGGCCTTCGCGCTGCAGCGTGCGGTTTCGACCATGATCCGCGACCTCGGCCACGATTACTGGACCGGCACCGTCTACACCACCAACCGCCGGGTCTGGGAGCACGACGAGGCCTTCAAGGAGCGGCTGCGGGCGATGCGCTGCATGGCCATCGACATGGAAACGGCCACGGTGTTCGCCGCCGGCTTCGCCAACCACATCCCCAGCGGCGCGCTGCTGCTGGTTTCGGACCAGCCGATGATCCCGGACGGGGTCAAGACCGAGGCCTCCGATGCCAAGGTCAGCTCCCAGTTCGTGGAAAACCATATCCAGATCGGCATCGAGGCGCTTAAGCTTATCCGGCGCAACGGCAAGTCGGTCCGCCACCTGCGCTTCGACGAATGATGATGAAGGCCGGGCGCGGGGCGTCCGGGCCTGGGAGTAGGTAATGGACGTTGCCGCGCAAGTGGTGGAATTCTGGAAGGAGGCGGGCCCTGCGAAGTGGTTCGCCCGCGACGACGCGTTCGACGCGCAGTTCCGCCAGTTGTTTCTGGATGAGCATTTCGCCGCCGCTTCGCGCGGGCGCGAGCATTGGCTGGGCAGTGCCGAAGGGGCGCTGGCCCTGATGCTGCTGCTGGACCAGTTCCCGCGCAACTGCTTCAGGGGCACTGCCCATTCCTACGCCACCGATGGCCTGGCCCGGCACTACGCCATGCGTGCCATCGAGGAAGGCCTGGACCTGCAGCTGGTGCCGAAGCTGCGCGCCTTCATCTACCTGCCGTTCGAGCACTCCGAGGATCCGCTGGACCAGGACCGCTCGGTGGCGATGTTCGACGTGCTGGGTGACAAGGAATACCTGCAGTACGCCGAACTGCACCGCGACATCATCCGCCGTTTCGGGCGCTTCCCGCATCGCAACGCCGTGCTGGGCCGCATCCCCACGCCGGAAGAACTGGATTACCTGGCCGAAGGCGGGTTCGCCGGCTAAGAAAAAGGGGACGGAGGGGATTAAGTCGTTTATGGCAAAAACGACTTAATCCCCTCCGTCCCCTTTTTCAGTGCCGATCAGTACTTCGGCACGCCGTTGTCCACGTCTTCCGACCAGGCGTTGATGCCGCCGGTGACGTTGAACACCTTGGTGAAGCCGAGGGCGCGGAACTGCTCGGCGGCCTGCGCGCTGCGGCCACCGTGGTGGCACATGAAGGCCAGTGCGGTGTCCTTCGGCAGGGCTTCCAGCGCGGCGCGGCCGTTGCCGTCGAAGCTCTTGAACGGTACGCCGACGGCTGCGATGGCGCGCTCGTCGGCCGGGCGCACGTCCACCAGGGTGATGTTGCCGGCGCGCACCAGGTCGTCGGCATCGCGCACGCTGATTTCCTGTACCGGCTTCGGCGCGTTCGGGTTGTCGATGGCCAGGCCCTTGCCGCGGATGTCGTCCACCCAGTCGATGGTGATGCCGTTGGCGCGACGCGCGCTGGCCAGGTCGAACTGCACGCGCAGGCCGTTGGACTCGGCGGCAATCGCGCCTTCGTCGTGCGGGGCCAGCTGGAAGTTCGGCTGGAAACCGGCGTCGATGGACAGCTGCAGGGCCGCGCCCGGGGCATCGGCCAGCGCGCCCTTGAGCATTTCCACGGCTGCCGGGGTGACGGTGATGCTCGGCGGGGTACGGTCCGGCGCAGCCAGGCCCAGCACGCTGCTCAGCTCGCCGCTGGCGGCCATCTGCAGCACGATGTCGCTGCCGCCGACCAGTTCGCCGTCGATGTACAGCTGCGGGATGGTCGGCCAGTCGCCGTAGGCCTTGATGCCTTCACGGATTTCCTGGTCGGCCAGCACGTTGACGTGGGCGAACTCGACGCCGAGGTCCTGCAGGGCGCCCACGGCCTTGGCCGAGAAACCGCACTGCGGCATCGACGGCTGGCCCTTCATGAACAGCACGACGCGGTTGGCGTTGAGGATGGATTCGATGCGCGAACGCAGGGCGGGATCGAGGGACATGGACGTCGGGGTTCCGGGAATTCGAATCATCAATTCTAACCCCCATGGCATCATGGGGGATGAGCAACGCAGGAACATTGCATCGCATCCCGCCCCGCCCCTGGCGCTGGCTGCCCTGGCTGGTGGCGTCGCAGCTGGCCGTGATCCTGGTCTGGGCCCTGGCCGGCTGGCAGTGGGGGCTGCCGCTGATGGTGGCCAGCCATGCGCTGTTCATGGTGCCGGTGTTCCTGCCCAACAGCCGCTTCTATGCGCCGGTGCTGAGCCGACTGCCGGAGGCCGGCAACACGGTATGGCTGACCATCGATGACGGTCCTGGCCCGGAAACCCGCGCCATGCTCGACCTGCTGGACCGCCACCAGGCGCGCGCCACCTTCTTCCTGGTGGGCGAACGTGCGCTGGCGCAGCCGGAACTGGTCGCCGAGATCCTGCGCCGTGGCCATGACCTGGGCAATCACAGCCACAGCCATCCGCAGGCGCGCTTCTGGCGGCTGGGCCCGGCGGCGATGCGCGCCGAGATCGAGGGCTGCCAGCATGCCCTGCAGGCGGTAAGCGGCCAGCCGGTGCGCTGGTACCGCTCGGTGGTGGGCATGACCAATCCGTTCGTGGCGCCGGTGCTGCAGCGGTTGGGGCTGGTCCGGGTAGGCTGGAGCGCGCGCGGCTACGACGGCGTCGGCTGCACGCCGGACGGCGTGCTGGCACGGTTGCTGCCGGATCTGCGCCCGGGCGCGATCGTGCTGCTGCACGAAGGTGCCGCCCATGGGCATAACCTGGTGATCATCGAGCGCGTGCTGCAGGCACTGCACGAGCGCGGGCTGAAGGCGCAGCTGCCGGCCGGATAACCGGTAGCGCCGGGCCACGCCCGGCGAGCGCAGCGGCATGGATGGAATCCGCCGGGCATGGCCCCGCGCTACCGGATGCGGTGCGCCACCAGCAGCCAGCTGTTGAACGGGGTACGCCCGTGCAGCGGCCGGGGCGACGTCACCTGCAATCCGGCCTCGATCAATGTCGCCTGCAACACCTGCGGATCGGGATAGTGGCGCGGTCGTGTGCCCATCCAGCCGATCAGCCAGGCCAGCCGGTCGGCGACCCGCGTGGTGCGGTCGCGGCCATCGCCGGTGGCCAGCGGTGTACGCAGCAACAGGCAGCCGCCGTGGGCCACCTGTGCGCTGGCCGCGCGCAGCAGGGCCTGCTGTGGGCCCGCGTCCAGATACTGAAGCACGTCCAGCAGCAGGACGTGCCCGGATTGGGCCGGCAGCGGCGCCTGCACATCCACGCAGTCGAAGCGCACGTCCTGCAGGTCGGCGGCAGCACGTTGCGCGCGGGTGATCTTGCCGGCATCCACGTCCACGCCCAGGTAATGCTGGGTACCGCCGCGCTGGCGCAGCACATGGGCGAACAGGCCCAGCCCGCAGCCCAGGTCCAGCACAGGCTGCCCATCGTCAGGCAGATGCTGCAGCACGCCGTCGTACAGCGGATCGCTGCCGAGCTTGCCGCGGGTGTAGTAGTAGTCGCGGCGGCTGCCCCAGGCCTGCGCTGGCCGGAATGCTTCTGCGATCAAGCGGGCCTGCGGGGCGGTCAGGGGCGTGCAGGGCAGGGGCGGGCCGTTCCGTGGCGTGCCGTCCATCGCCTCAGTCCGTGCCGCCAAGCAGATGCGCGGCCACCGGCAGAGCGCGCGCGCTCCACAGCGCATACATCCGCGCTGAAGGATGCAGGCCGTCCTCGGCAATCATCGTCGGGTCTTCGCCCTGCGCGCGGCTGATATCGGTGATGTCGACGAAGGCCACGCCCTGCTGGGTGCTGATCACCTCGGCAGCCGCGTTGAACTCGTCGGTCTCGATCTCGATGGCGGCCAGGTCGCGGCCACTGCCGGCGCCGAACGGGGTCGCACCCCAATCGGGGAAGGACAGCACCAGCACGCGGCCGGCGTCACCGCCAGCGAAGCCGATCGCCCGCTGCAGCAGCGCCTGGAACTGGCTGCGGTATTCGTCCAGCGGACGCCCGCGGTACTGGTTGTTGACGCCGATCAGCAGGCTGACGAAATCGAACGGCCCCTGCGGCGCGGCCGCATCGATGCCTGTATCAAGTTCGTCGGTGGTCCAGCCGGTGGTCGCAATGGTCTGCGGATCGGACAGCTCAGTGCCCTGTGCACGCAGCGCGGCAGCCAGCTGGTGCGGCCAGCGGCCTTCGACTGCAACCGCTTCACCGATGGTGTACGAATCGCCCAGCGCCAGGTAGGACAGGGTCACAGGTCAGGCCACCGAACGGCGCGGCTTCAGCGGCACGACCTTGGTCGCGTCCTCGGCACGGCGGGCCAGGGCACGGTCAATGCGCGCGAATACATCGCGCATCACCGAGGCTTCCGGCATCAGGGTCACGCGGAAATGGTGGCGGTAGGGCACGTTGAAGCTCGAGCCCGGCACCACCAGCACGCCCTCGTTGTTCATCAGGTCCAGCGCGAAGTTGTGGTCGTCGAAGCCCTTTGCCGCAGCGCCTACCACGGCCGGGAACGCGTACAGCGCACCGGAGGGAGCGACCAGCGACAGGTGCTCGCTGGCTTCGCAGGCTTCGATCACCGCACGGCGGGTTTCGTACAGGCGGCCGCCCGGCGTGCACAGCTCGGAAATGGTGTCCGGGCCGTTCACCGCGGCCTCGATGGCGTACTGGCCCGGCACGTTGGCGCACAGGCGCAGCGCACCGAGCAGGTCCAGCGCCGCGCGGAAGTCACCCAGGCGGGCATCGTCGCCGCTGAGGTGGGCCCAGCCCACGCGCCAGCCGCAGGCGCGGTGCACCTTGCTCAGGCCGCTGAAGGTCAGGCACGGATGATCACCGGCCAGCGGCGCGACCGGCTGGAACACCGCGTCGTCGTACAGGATCTGGTCGTAGATCTCATCAACCAGCAACAGCAGGTTGTGGCGGCGCGCGATCTCGACCACGCGCTCCAGCAGTTCGCGCGGGTAGCTTGCGCCGCTGGGGTTGTTCGGGTTGATCAGCACGATGGCGCGGGTGCGCGAGGACACCAGTGTCTCGATCTCGCTCGGGTCCGGCTGGAAGCCGTTCTCCGGTGCGCAGCGGTAGTACACCGGGCGGCCATCGTTGAGGATGGTCGAGGCCGACCACAGCGGGTAGTCGGGCGAGGGCACCAGCACTTCGTCGCCGGGATTGAGCAGCGCACGCAGCGACAGGTCGATCAGTTCGCTGACGCCATTGCCGAGGAAGACGCGGTCCGGGTGCGCATCGGGCGCGCCACGGCGGGCGTAGTAGCTGGCGATGGCTTCACGCGCGACCGGCAGGCCCTGCTGGTGCGTGTAGGGGTCGGTGCGGCCCATGTCGTCGGCGATCGCACGCTGAAGGTGCTCCGGCGCGCGGAAACCGAAGGCGCCGGGATTGCCGATGTTGAGCTTGATCAGCTTGCGGCCCTGCGCCTCCAGCTCCCGGGCTCGCCGCGCCAGTTCTCCGCGGATTTCGTAGCGCACTTCGGAAAGGCGCTCGCGGATGGCCAGGGGCTTGGGCGAGTTGGTGGACATGGGAGCTGGGCCGTCAAAAGGCATGGGGCTTCCATCCTACCGGAATTGCTGCAATGCATGGCAAGGGCTCCGGGCCCGTCATTGCTGGGCTGGCAGGGCGCCGGCACAGGTAGAATGGCGGCGATGACCCAGACCCCCGATTTCATCGCCCTGCAGACCATTGGCTGGCCCTGGCCGGGCCCGGCGCAGCAGGCCGACTGGCAGGCCGCGATGGCCGCACATCCGCAGGCCCGCCCGGCACGGGTGATCGAACAGCACCGCACCCACTACGTGGTGGCCGATGGCCCGGATGCGTCGATCAAGGCCGAGTCGCTGCCGGAATGGCAGCGCCCGCGCTTCCCCAGCCATGAACGGCCAGCGGTGGGTGACTGGGTGCTGCTCGATGGCATCCGCATCGTCGCCCTGCTGCCGCGGCGTACCGCGATCAAGCGCGGTGCGGCCGGCGAGCATTACCACCAGCAGGTGATCGCCGCCAACATCGATACGGTGTTCATCGTCTGTGGCCTGGATGCCGACTTCAATCCGCGCCGCATCGAACGCTACCTGCTGCTGGTCGGTGGTGGCGGTGCAGAGCCGGTGGTGGTGCTGACCAAGGCCGACCAGACCGAGTACAGCGAAGACGCACTGGCGGTGCTGGAAGAGCTGGAGATGCAGGGCATCGCGCTGCATGCGATCAACGGCCTGGATGCCGACAGCGTGACGGTGCTGCAGCCGTGGCTGGGCCCGGGCCGCACGGTGGTGCTGGTCGGTTCCTCCGGTGCCGGCAAGTCCACGCTGACCAACACTCTGCTCGGCGAGCAGCGGATGAAGACCAACGCAGTGCGCGCCAACGATTCGCGTGGCCGCCACACCACCACGCACCGCGCGCTGATGCCGCTGCCGACCGGCGCCTGCCTGATCGACACCCCCGGCATGCGCGAGCTGAAGCCGACCGGCGAAGAGACCCTGTCCGAGGGTGGGTTCGCGGACATCGAAGCGCTGGCCGCACAGTGCCGTTTCAACGACTGCAAGCACCAGCAGGAACCGGGCTGTGCCGTGCGTGCAGCGATCGAGGCCGGCGAGATCGAAGAGAGCCGGCTGCTGAACTACTTCAAGCTGAAGGAAGAAGTGGCCGCCGCTGCCGCCAAGCTGGCCGTGCGCCAGGCCGAAACCGCGCAGGAGCGTGGCGGCAAGAAGGGCAAGGGCCAGCAGTTCCGCCCGGCCGGCAAGCCGCGCAGGCGCTGATCGGTATCGCGGGGTCGGATCCCATTGCACCGCAATGGGCTCTGACCCCTGCAATGAAACCCGCCTCTGCCCGCTCCTGGTAGGTGCCAACCTTGGTTGGCACGGATGTATCCGAAGCCCGCCTTCGGCGGATGCCAACCAAGGTTGGCAGCTACCCGATCCATTGCACCTACCAACGCGCGGGCAGGGCGCTATAGTCCGCGCATGGAACCGACTGCGACGCTGGACCGTGACGTGGCCCACCATGCAGCGCTCGATGCGCGCCTGGTCGAGGCCGTGGGAGGCATCCGCCTGCTGGGCCTGACCAGCTGGCCAGCCACGGTGCAGGCACCGTTCCTGGACAGCGTGGCGCGTGGCCAGCCGGTACTGCCGAAGGTGGACTACCCGAAGCTGGATTTCAGCGAGGAACGTCGTGCGCTGGCCGCGATTGCCGCCGACTGCGACGACAGCCATCCACTGGGTCACTACGTGCGGCAGTCAGCGCAGAGCTGGGACCTGGCCGCACAGCTGCTGGAAGGGCTGGGCACTGCTGCAGTCGATACCTGTTCGGTGCAGCTGTTCGGCGCCCCCGAGCAGCCGTTGCCGGGCAATGGCCCGAGTACGCGTGAGGCTGCACGCCACTTCATCCAGATCGCCGCCGAACTGGACCACGAACTGCTGGCGCCGGAAGAACAGGTGCCGGTCTCGGCCATCGCGCTGCAACTGCAGCTGCAGAACGATCTGGACGCGTTCTTCGAATCGCGCATCATCCAGGTGCAGCTCGACCCGGAGCTGGTGTCCAAGGCCGCCGCCGGCCCGACCCGCATCCGCCTGCGCACCAGTGCACGCTTCAGCGCCTACGACCGCGCGCAGCTGTTCCACCATGAAGCGCTGGTGCATTCACTGACCGCCCTGAACGGCCGCGAGCAGCCGGTGCTGCCCAGCCTGGCACTGTCCTCGCCGCGGGTGACGGCAACCCAGGAAGGGTTGGCCACCTTCGCCGAGCAGATCACCGGCAGCATCGACATCGAGCGCCTCAAGCGCATCAGCCTGCGTACCGAAGCGATTGCGATGGCCCGCGAAGGTGCTGATTTCATCGAAGTGTTCCGCTATTTCTGCGATGCCGGGCAGAACGCGGAAGAGAGTTTCGCTTCGGCGCAGCGCGTGTTCCGTGGCGTGCCGCCCAGTGGCGGCCTGGCCTTCACCAAGGACACGGTGTACCTGCGCGGCCTGGTGTCGGTGCACACCTTCTTCCGCCACATGCTGGCCGAGGACCGCCTGCAGGTCTGCCGCTGGTTGTTTGCCGGCAAGATGAGCCTGACCGATGCGATCGCGTTTGCGCCGTTGTTCGATGCGGGGGTGCTGAAGCCGCCGCGTTGGCTGCCGCACTGGGTGAGCCGGGCGAATGGCCTGGCCGGGATGCTGGCGTTCTCGCTGTTCGCCAACCGGATACGGATGGACCAGCTGGCGCCGGAATGAAATGCGTTGGCGGACCCGCCAGCGCCTGCCTGCTATCGGTGGGGAGGAGGCGGGACACCCTGGCCAGGACACGCAAAAGCCCCTCCATGGTGCTCGATGGCGCCATCCATGGCGCCAACGGTCCTGACCAAGGTGCCCCGCCTCCTCCAGACAGTTTCCTGCGGGCGCGGCAGCAGGCCCACCAGAGGGATTGCGCTTGAAAAGCAAAGAGCCGGGCAATGCCCGGCTCTTTGCTTTTGCTTTTCATTGCCTCCGCGCCGGCGCAGGAAATTGTCGAGCGTGGTGGGACGGGCCGAGGCAGGACCGTGAGGCGCATGGATGCGCCGACCGAGCCTACAGGGACGTACTTGCGGCGTGTCCTGCCTCGGCCCGTCCCACCTCGCCCCGCTGCGGTACTGATGCGCCGCAGCGCCCGCTTCTGACTTAGAACTCCGCCGCCACCGTCATGAACAGCTGCCGCGGCGCGCTCGCATGGATCGCATAGCGCTTGCCCTCCGGATCGGTCGGTGCGAACGAACTCAGCTGGCCCGCATAGCGCTTGTTGGTCAGATTGGTCGCGTTCAACGACACCCGCACATTGCGCAGGCCCAGGCCCGGGCCGAAGTCGTAGCCCGCACCGGCGTCGAAGGTAGTCACGCCCGGCACCGACTGGTCGTTGGTGTAAGTGTAGTAGCGCTTGCCGGTGTACTTGGCACGCAGGCTGGCGAAGAAGCCATCGCGGTTCCAGCTGATTTCACTGGAGGCCATGCGCTGCGGCGTATCCACGGTGATCTTGCCGGCCACCGGCACTACCGCGCCGCCGGACAGGTAGTCGTCCTCGTAGGTGGTCTTGTTCCAGGACAGCGCGTTGTACCACTGCAGGCCGTCGATCGGCTTGAGGATGAAGGTCAGTTCCGCGCCGTAGCTCTTCACCGAACCGACGTTGATGAAGCGCGTCACGCACTCCGGACGCGTGCCGACTTCGATGCTCGAGCACGGGTTCAGCGACAGCAGGCGGTTGTCGAACTTCACGTTGTAGCCCGCGATCGACGCCTGGTACTTCTCACCGAAAGTACGGAAACCGGCTTCCAGGCTCTTGGACTTCTCCGGCTCCAGGCCGACGCTGGCCGCGAACGATTCCGGCGACACCTGCAGCGGGCCGCCGCTGCCACCGCCGACGAAGGCAGCGATGTTTTCGGCATACGAGGCGAACAGCTCGTTGTTGGCGTTGAGCTTGAAGCCCAGGCCCAGCTGCGGCAGCACCGATTCCTTGGCAGTCAGCGTGCCCGAGGCGATGCTGGTTTCCACACCCGGGTTGGCGGTGGCGCGCATGCGGGTGTTCGGGCTCTTGATGCCGACGTCCACGGTCAGGCGCTGGTCGAGGAAGCGCATGCGGTCCTGTACGTAGAACTGGCGCGTGCGGATGTCGAAGTCCTGGTTGAACAGCAGGCGGTCCGGGTTCTTCAAGTACAGGTCGTCCAGGAACGGACCGCTGATGTAGTAGAAGTTGCGCGAGACGTTATGGTCGTTCTGCTCGTACCACAGGCCGGCTTCCAGCTCGTGGATACCGACCGTCCACGACAGTGCGGCGGTCAGGCCATCGCGGTTGATCGTGTAGTTGGTGCTGCGGATCGAGATCGGCAACATCTTGTCGGTGCCAGGGTAGGACGGCTGGCCCGGTGCCCACCAGTGGCCCTGGCCACGGTTGTCGTGGTGATAGGCCAGCAGCTTCAGGCGACCCTGCTCGCCCAGACGCAGGTCGGCATCCACCGAGTACAGGTTGTCGTCACGCAGTGCACGGCTCTGGTAGTACGCATCGTCGATGCTGTTGACGCCACCGCTGAACTTGCACTTGCTGCGGTCCAGCGTGCCCGGTGCGCAGTATGCGGCGGCGACGGCGCGATCCCAGTCCGGCGCGTAGATGTTCCAGTCATAGCCCAGGCCGCGCGCCAGCATGTCCTTGGACAGATAGGCGTAGTTGGCCTGGCTGGCGCGCGAGGTGGCCACGAACGCACCGAAACGATGGTCGCCCACGTTCCACACCGCCTTGGCGTTGAACTGGCGGGTGGTCTGGTTCTGGTACGGCGCAGCCCACATGTCCTGGTCCTGGTGCACGCCGGACACATAGGCCGAGAAGCCGTTGATGTCGCCGGTATCCACGCGCAGGTAGCCACGGCGCTGGCTGTTGTCGCCAACGGTGACGCTGGCGCGACCGCCGAATTCGGTGGACGGGTCCATCGAGAAGTACTGGATGGTGCCGCCCAGGTTGCTGGTCGAGGCCACGCCCAGCGAACCGATGCCCTGCGACAGCTCGGCGCCGGCCAGGTTCTCGGCGATGATCGCGCGGGCGATGCTCAGGCCGTTGTAGTTGCCGTAGCTGTTGTCGCCCAGCGGGATGCCGTCCAGCGTGTAGCCCAGGCGGCTCTTGTCGAAGCCACGCAGGCTGATGGTCTGCGATTCCTCGTTGGCACCGAAGGCGTCGTTGGACTGCACCGACACGCCCGGCAGGCGATCGAGGATCTTCTGGCCGCTGGTGCCCGGCGGCAGCACCTGCTTGTCGACGGCGGTGATGCGCTGCACCTGGCGGGTCTCGCCCTGGCCGATCACGGAGACGGTATCCAGCGTCTGCGCGCTCAGCGCGGCATCGGTGCTGGCGCCGGCATCGGCGGCGGTGGCGGCATGGGCGCTGGCGGCGGCGGAGAGCGCGATCGCCACGGCGATCGTCAGGTGTCGGGTCTGCATGGTGGTCCGTTGCATTGGGGGTGGTCACCGGCACGCGTGCGCGGTGCATGGCCACTATGCGAACGGAACATGAAACCTTCTTTACGGAAAACCAACGAACGATGCAGGGCAGTGGTGTGCGTCCTGCAACCTGTTCGTCATGGTGGTATGCCGGAGAGAATCAGAAGCGCTCACCGGGCCACCTGAATTTGAGCTGGTCCATGCAGTCACGATCATGTTCGGAGAATGAGAACCCGATCTGGATGCCGTTCAGTACCGTGCCGAACACCGTCGACTCGTCCAGACTATGCCCTGACGGGACGGAAAGGACGTTGAAGTCGGGGTAGCGACGACCCATCTGCTTTCGCGAGATGCAGGCGCCGCCCAGCGACAGCGTAATGCCTTTGATGATTCGCCCCGACGCGTCGGTGTGGATCTGGCCAGAAGGCCCCTTGATCCTTCCGGCGACCACGAATGGCGCCAGATCGATGGTGGCGCTGTCGCCCCGGCCCCTTCCTGCTTCCGAACGCGGGCCGGCCGGAGCCAGGGGGGACAGCTGCGCGACAAGGTCAGAGCGTGCCAGTTGCAAGGACCAGCGCTCCACGAGCCGCCAGGTTGCGTCCGCCTCTTCTGCAGTGGCAGCGGGTGGGGTTGCCGCCAGTGGCGTGGTGGCGACCGCAACAAGCGCAATCAGCATTGCACGCATGCCAACCTCCTTGATCCGCGATGTCAGCCGTTCGTCCATTGGGCACGGCAAGCGCTGGCAGGTATAGCACCGGTTCTGCCGATGCATCGGGAAGTGCGTCTCAGAAATGCAGAAACAAAAAGGGGCCGGATCCCCCTCGCGAACGAAGGTTCACCGGCCCCGCGCACTCCGTGGGGGAGGCGGTCCACGCGCTGCGTGGAGACGGGCTCAACCCATGTACAGGCCACCGTTGACCGGATAATCGGCGCCGGTCACGTACGAGGCTTCGTCCGAGGCCAGCCATGCGCACAGGCCGGCCACTTCTTCCGGACGGCCCAGGCGTCGCACCGGCACCGAGGCGGCCAGCCGGTCCAGCACGTCCGGCGGGAAGCTGCTGATCGCCTGGCTGGCGATGTAGCCCGGCGACAGCGTGTTGACGGTGACCCCGCGTGAGGCCACTTCGGCGGCCAGCGCACGGCTGAAACCATGCATCGCGGCCTTGGCGGTGGCGTAGTTCACCTGGCCGATCTGGCCCTTGTGGGCGCTGACCGAACCGATGTTGATGATGCGGCCCCAGCCCCGCGTGGCCATACCGTCGACCACCTGCTTGGTGAGGTTGAACAGCGCATTGAGGTTGGAGGCGATCACCGCGTTCCAGTCCTCCACCGTCATCTGCCGGAACAGCAGGTCGCGACTGCCACCGGAGTTGTTGACCAGCACGTCCACTTCACCGACTTCGGCGCGGACCTTGGCAAACGCCGCGCTGGTCGAGGCCCAGTCGGTCGCGTTGCCTTCGGAGGCGATGAAGTCGAAGCCCTGTTCGCGCTGCTCGCGCAGCCAGTTGGCCTTGCGCGGTGAGTTCGGCGCGCAACCGGCGACCACGGTGTGGCCGCTGCGGGCCAGGCTCTGGCAGATGGCAGTACCGACACTGCCCATGCCGCTGGTGACGTAAGCGATTCGAAGCGTCATTGCAGAAGGCTCCTTGATAAGGGGTCAGGCCGCGAGCGGGTACAGGCCGAACAGCAGGCTGCCGACCATCAGCAGCATCGAGATGGCGATGGCCCACTTCAGGGTGAACTTCTGGTGGTCGGCGAACTCGACCTTGGCCAGGCCCACCAGCAGGTAGGTGGACGGCACCAGCGGGCTGAGCAGGTGCACCGGCTGACCGGCCAGCGAGGCGCGCGCCATTTCCACCGGGGTGATGCCGTAGTTGCCGGCGGCTTCGGACAGGATCGGCAGCACGCCGAAGTAGAACGCGTCGTTGGACATGAAGAAGGTGAACGGCATCGACGCCACCGCCGTGATCACCGCCAGGTACGGGCCCCACGATTCCGGGATCACCGCCAGGAAGCTGTGCGACATCGCTTCGACCATGCCAGTGTTGTTGAGGATGCCGGTGAAGATGCCTGCGGCGAAGATCAGCGACACCACCGACAGCACGTTGCCGGCGTGGTTGACTACGCGGCGGCGCTGTTCGGCCAGGTTCGGGTAGTTGATCACCAGGGCGATGGCGAAGCCGACCATGAACAGCACCGGCATCGGCAGCACGCCGATGATCAGCGCCGTCATCAGCGCCACGGTCAGGGCCAGGTTGACCCACAGCAGCTTCGGACGCTTGATGTCCTCGGCGTCTTCCACGGTCGGCAGCGCATTGCTGTCGTCGGACACGCTGTTGTCCATCCAGCTGCCACCCTTGGGCAGGGTCACCACGCCCAGGCGACGGCGTTCCTTCAGGCCCAGGTACCAGGCCAGCAGCAGCACGCCGGCACAGGCGATCACCATCGACGGGATCAGCGGCACGAACACATCGGCCGGGTCCACGTGCAGCGCGGTGGCCGCGCGGGCGGTCGGGCCGCCCCACGGGGTCAGGTTCATCACGCCGCCGGCGAGGATGGTCACGCAGGTCATGTTCAGCGCGTTCATGCCCAGCCGCTGGTACAACGGCAGCATCGCCGAGACGGTGATCATGTAGGTGGTCGAGCCATCACCGTCCAGCGAGATCAGCATCGCCAGCACCGCGGTGCCGAGCACGATCTTCATCGGATCGCCCTTCACGAAGCGCAGGATCACCCGCACCAGTGGATCGAACAGGCCGGCGTCGATCATCACCCCGAAGTAGAGGATGGCGAACATCAGCATCACGCCGGTCGGCGCGATCTTCTTGATGCCCTCCAGCATCATCTCGTCGATGTTGGCGCCGAAGCCGCCGATCAGCGCGAACAGGATGGGGATGGTGATCAGGGCGACGAGCGGCGACAGGCGTTTGCTCATGATCAAGTACATGAACGTAATGACCATGCCAAAGCCGAGGATGCTCAGCATCATCTGCGGACTCCTTGCGAAAACAGGACGTGGGGGAGTGGAAGGGGCCCGGGCGGCATGCCCGGAATATCAGGTCTAGAAGTCGTACTGCAGGCGGCCGGTGACCGCACGCGTGCGGTCCACCGTGATCCCGGCGAGGCGGTCGCGGTTGCGGCTTTCGATCACGTTGAGCATGAAGCGCAGGTTGTCGCGCAGGTACCAGTTGCCACCCAGCGTCCACGCTTCGGTGCTGCCGCGGCGCAGGTCCGGTGCACCATCGAGGTGCTGTGCGCCCCACATCTGGTCGTAGCGCAGCGCCACTTCGAAGGCACCGGCCTTGTGCCGGATGTCCTTCACCCGCGCGAAGCGGCCGGTCTTGCGGTCGTAGGCGCGGCTTTCGCCGGTGACGAACCAGCTGAGCATGCCGTAGGCGGCCATTACGTCGCCGCGCTGCGCGCCGTCATCGAAGGTGGCGCCACTGAACTCGCCCTGCCACGACAGCGGGCCGCGCACCTGCGCGTATTCCAGCGACCACTTGTTGACATCGGTATCGCGGCCGGCGGAGAAGTCGACCAGGGTCAGGCGGCTCTCGTCGGACAGGTGGCCGGCCGGGCGCGGGCGGATGCGCAGGCCAGGCACGCCATTGGCGCCGGGGTTGTCGTAGGCCTCACGGGCCAGCGACAGGCCCAGGTGCAGCACGTCGCCATCGCTGGGCGAGGGCGCCCAGGTGACGCGGCCACCGGCGGCACGGCCCTTCACCTGCCAGGCGTCGATGCTTTCCAGGCTGTAGATGCTGGCCGCCCAGGTGAAGTCACCGGGGTTGGCCTGCCACGACGCACCCAGGCGGTACAGCGGCGCCAGCGTGGTGCCGGCGTTGCCGCGCTCCAGGAAGCTGCCGTAGTTGGAGCTGGTGCGGTCATCCAGCGAGAAGTACTGCTTGAACTGGCCCACGGTCAGCTTGCCGGCCTTGCCGAGGCTGCGTGCCAGGTACACGTCCTTGGCCTCGACGCGGTCGCCGGAGAAATCGGCTTCCAGCTTGTAGTCGACCACGAAGAACTTGCCGGACACGTCCAGCCAGGCGCGACGGATCTCGGTGTCGTCCTTGTTCGGCGTACCGCGGTTGTCGTTGTCGAAGGTGGCGAAGTCCAGGTGCAGGCGGCCTCCGAGCGAGGCCGTGACCGGACGGTCGTCTTCGGCGGCAAAGGCCGGCGCCGACAGGGCAGCCAGCGCCATCATGGCGGCAGGGCGCCGCCAGGCAAACGTGAATTCCACAAACCCTCCCAGGTGCGCGCCAGGCGCGCGGCAATCGTGGGCACCGGACGGTGCGCGGCCGCAGTCTGGGTCGGGCAAGCTGTCATCGTCCTGTCAACAGATTGTGCGGTGCAGCGTAAAACCGGCCGCTGCGCTCACTGGGCCACGCCCGGCAAGCGCGGCGGCGGCATGCGGTAGCATTCGTTTCCCCTCCCACCCGTGTGCCCATGCGCCTGCTGCTGGTCGAAGACAACCCGGATCTGGCCGATGCGATCATCCGTCGCATGCGTCGCAGCGGCCACGCCGTGGACTGGCAGGCCGATGGCCTGGCCGCCGCCAGCGTGCTGCGCTACCAGAGCTTCGACCTGGTGGTGCTGGATATCGGGTTGCCCAAGCTTGATGGCCTGCGCGTGCTGGCCGGCATGCGCGAGCGCGGTGACAGCACACCGGTGCTGATGCTGACCGCGCGTGATGGCATCGAAGATCGCGTGCAGGCGCTGGACGTGGGTGCCGACGACTACCTGGGCAAGCCGTTCGATTTCCGCGAGTTCGAAGCGCGCTGCCGCGTGCTGCTGCGACGCGCGCGCGGCCAGGCCAGCGAAGTGGTGCAGATCGGTGGCTTCCAGTTCGACAATGCCGCGCACCGGGTCAGCCTCGACGGCGAACCGATCGAACTGCCGAACCGCGAGTACCGGCTGCTGGAGATTCTGGTCGGCCGCCTCGGCCAGGTGGTCGGCAAGGATGAGATAGGCAATGGCCTGTTCGGCTTCGACGATGAAGCCGGCCCGAATGCCATCGAGCTGTATGTGGGGCGCCTGAGAAAGAAGCTGGCAGGTGCACCGCTGCGCATCACCACGGTGCGCGGCGTTGGCTACCTGCTGGAAGCCAGTGATGACAGCGCCGACGCCGATGGCTGACGCGCGGACCGCGAACGCCGCACCGGGCTCGCTGCGGCGCACGCTGCTGCTCTACCTCGGCGCGTTGCTGGCGGTGTTCGCGGTGGCTCTGCTGTTTGCCGCGCGCGGCTATGGCCAGCGCGCCGCCAACCGTTCCTACGATCACCTGTTGGTGTCCTCGGCGTTGTCCATTGCCGATTCGGTGGCCCTGGTCGATGGCCAATGGCAGGTCGATCTGCCCTATGCGGCGCTGGACCTGCTGGCGATGGCCCCGGAAGACCGCGTGTTCTATCGGGTCGCCGACAGCCGTGGCAACCTGATCACCGGCTATGGCGACCTGCCGGCGCCGCCGCGCCGGTCCGGCACGCAACCGCAGCTGTTTGATGCGGCGTACAGTGGCGAGACCGTGCGCTTCGTGGTGGTCGGCCGCAGTTTCGCCGCCGCCTCGGCGCAGGGCGAAGTACAGGTGCAGGTCGGCCAGACCCGGCTTGCGCGCGAAGCGGTCGCGCAGGACATGGTCAACCGCGCACTGCTGGCGATCGGTGTGCTGTCCGGCCTGCTGCTGGCGCTGGTGGCCTTTGGCGTGCATCGCGCATTCCGGCCATTGGTGCGGGTGGAACGCGAGCTGTCACGCCGCGAGCCCTCTGACCTGAAGCCGCTGGATGCCCGTGTACCGCGCGAGATGGACCAGATGGTGGCGGCGTTGAACCGCTTCATGGAACGCCTGTCCAGCAGCAACGAGACCTTGCGTGCGTTCATGGCCGAGGCCGCGCACCAGATGCGCACGCCGTTGGCGGCATTGCGTGCGCAGGCACAGCTGGCGCTGGATGACGACGATCCCGAAGACATGCGGCGCAGCCTGCAGGCGATCGAGCGCAACGCCACCCACATGAGCCGGCTGTTGAATCAGTTGCTCAGCGATGCCAGCGTGATCCATCGTTCGCATCTGCAGCGCTTTGCTGCAGTGGATCTGGCCGAGACCGTGCACCAGGCCCTGCATGAAGCGCTGCCGCAGGCCGGCCCGGCGCCGC
This sequence comes from Stenotrophomonas sp. 63632_Sma, assembly GCF_056482875.1. Taxonomy (NCBI): domain Bacteria; kingdom Pseudomonadati; phylum Pseudomonadota; class Gammaproteobacteria; order Lysobacterales; family Lysobacteraceae; genus Stenotrophomonas; species Stenotrophomonas sp. 63632_Sma. The sequence goes on along the minus strand of NZ_CM151220.1, from coordinate 3,907,092 downwards.
GCGTGCAGCTGGCGATGACTGCCGAGCCGGTACAGGTGCATGGCGATGCGCTGCTGCTGCGCGAGGCGATCAAGAACCTGGTCGACAACGCGTTGAAGTACGGTGGTGATGGGCCGTTGCAGATCGCATTGACCGTGGAAGGCGGGCAGGCCGTGCTGACTATCGCCGACCACGGTGCCGGCATTGCCGCCGCCGATGCCGAACGCGTGTTCGAGCGCTTCGCCCGTGGCGAGGGCGCGCCGTCCGGCGGCGCCGGGCTTGGCCTTGCCATCGTCAAGCGTGTGGTCGACAGCCACGGTGGCCGCATCGACCTCAGCAATCGTCCTCAGGGCGGGCTGATCGCCACCATCCGCCTGCCCCGGAGCAGTCCATGATCCGCCTGTTCACTGCTGCCGTTGCCTTGCTGCTGGCCCTGCCGGTGCTGGCTGCGCCCGGCGATGTGCGCCGTTTTCCCGCACAGGCAAAGACCACGGCGCAGCTGCGCATCCACGGCACCACCGACATCGAAGTGTTCGCGGTGGTCATCGCCGACTACCAGCGGCTGCACCCGGGCACCGAAGTGGTGTACGAGGACATCATCACCCAGGACCTGTACGCGCGGTACCTGCACGACCGCGGCGGACCGGCATCGCCGGACCTGCTGATCTCCAGTGGCATGGACCTGCAGACCAAGCTGGTCAACGATGGTCATGCACTGCCGCACCGCTCCGCGCAGACCGCCGCGCTGCCGGCCTGGGCGCAGTGGCGCAACGAGGCATTCGGCATCAGCTACGAGCCGGTGGTGATGGTCTACAACACCCGTGCACTGCCGTCGGCGAAGGTGCCGCACACGCGCCGGCAACTGCTGGACCGGTTGCGCGCCGAAGGCGCACCGCTGCGCGGCAGGGTCGGCACCTATGACATCGAACGCAGCAGCGTCGGCTACCTGCTGTCAACGCAGGATGCGCAGCGTGGCAGCATCGCCGGTGCGCTGCTGGGCGCGCTGGGCGACAACGACGTGGTGCGCGAGGAGCGCACCGGCGTGCTACTGGATAAGGTGGCCAGCGGACAGCTGTCGCTGGTCTACAACGTGCTCGGCTCTTACGCGCAGGCGCGCATCGACGCGGGTGCTCCGCTGGCGATTGTGGAACCTGAGGACTACACGCTGGTGGTACTGCGTACCGCGGTGATTCCACGCACCGGCCCACACCCGGAAGAAGCCCGGCGCTTCCTCGACTACCTGTTGTCGCCGCGTGGCCAGCAGGTGCTGTCACGCGAGGCACGGCTGATGCCGATCGTGACCGGCAGCGCACGTGGCGACGATGCGCCCGGCCGCAGCCGCCGCCCGATCCAGCTGGGTCCGGGCCTGCTGGTGTACCTGGATGCACTCAAGCGCCGCCAGTTCCTCGATGCCTGGCGCAGCAGCGTGGAGCCGGCAGGGCGCTAAACCTAGGTGCCATTCCCGCCGATATCCTGTTTCCAGTCGTGTGAGGAATGATCATTGGGAAGGCTGAAGGACAACTTCGAAGACGTGGAAATGATTGGCTCAGGGGTCATGCGTAGCATTCACTGGGCCCGTACAACGGCGGTAAGGCGAGTCCTTCTAGTTATAGGCTCCTCGGTGGTTATGGTCGGCCTGTACCTTTTGCTAATCAATCATCTGAGCTCGTATCAATTGGAGCGAAGTGACTATCGAGCCAAAGCGGCTAGCCAGGACTATGACGCGATTCAATATGCGGAGTTGCTGGACCTGATCGATGAATGCCTGGCTCCACGTAATGCTGCGCTGGCGGGATTTGCCTGCAGGGCAGCGGACCTGAAGTACTCCGAGGTCCAGCGGGGATCGGCTGTGGTAAATCGAAAAGAGGTTCTGGAGAGAGGTGACTACCCTCGGATGCGGATTGACGTCCGGTCGGCGCAGCGATTGTTGGATCTTCAGCGCATTGGTAGCGTTCCTTCAACCCTGCGTGAGGATCTGTACGAGGTGATGCGCAGTACGTATGGCAAAGTTGGAACAGCCCTACTGATCGGTGTCCTGTATCTGACGATCTGGTTGGTGCCGCATTTTCTTAATTACAGAGAGTCTACACAGCAGTCGCGGCAGCCCTTTCTGGGGCATCGACTGGCCGGCGAAGCAAATGAAGAAGGTATTCCCTTTGGTGACATGCCAAACTTGCCCCATGAGCGAATACACCATCCTGATCGCCGATGACCACCCGCTGCTGCGTTCGGCGGTGGTGCAGTCATTGCGGCAGAGCCTGCCGCTGGCGCAGGTGCGCGAGGTCGCCAGCGCCGAGGCATTGGCCGAAGCCCTCGACGCGCACCCGGACGTGGACCTGGTGCTGCTCGACCTGACCATGCCTGGCGCACACGGTTTTTCCGCGCTGCTGCACGTGCGCGGCTCGCATCCGGACATTCCGGTGGTGATCCTCTCGTCCAACGACCATCCCCGTGTGATCCGCCGCGCGCAGCAGTTCGGTGCTGCCGGTTTCATTCCGAAGTCGGCCCCGGCCGAGACCATTGGCGAGGCCGTGCAGGCGGTGCTCGATGGTGGACTGTGGTTCCCGGCGATGGCCGCCGAGCGCTCGGAGGCCGATGCGCTGCTGGCCAGCCGCCTGGCCCAGCTGACCCCGCAGCAGTTCCGCGTGTTGCTGTGCCTGGCCGATGGCCTGCTCAACAAGCAGATCGCCTATACGCTGGGATTGGCCGAGAACACGGTGAAGGTGCATGTCACCGCGATCCTGAAGAAGCTCGAATGCCATAGCCGCACGCAGGCGGCGGTGCTGGTGAAGGCGCTGGAGCCCGAGGGCGACGCCGGCATCGGGTTGTAGTTTCCAGCCAACGGCGCAGCCCCTCGTGGGTGGGTTTGGGTTGGTCGCTGAAAGCAGAAGCCGCGAGTGGGCCGGTCGGGGAGGGTGCGCGGGGGACGCCGTGAATCCGTCCCTGGAGGCTTGGCAGCCGCATCCATGCGGCTGACACCCCCGCGCACCCAACCCGACCGGCCTCTGACAGATTTCGGTGGCCTGCCACCCACGGAGAAGAAAAAAGATCAAAAGCAAAAGCAGGCTGTCAGGCCGCCTTTTGTAGAGCCGAGCATGGGCTCGGCTTTACACGAGCAAGCGCAGCGCGCGATCCGCTTTTGATCTTCTTTTTCTTCTCCGTGGGTGGACGCGCACGGAACTTGTCCGTGGTCGGGTAGATGGGCTGCGCAGGGGCGTGAGCCGCATGGATGCGGCGACCGAGCTTACAGGGACGTACTTGCAGCGACCCCTGCGCAGCCCATCTACCCGGCCTCACCCATGAACCGCGTTACGCCTCCACCCACGAGGGGCTGTGCCGTTGGCTGGAATCACCCGCGATGCCGGATCAGCAACTGACTCATCAGCGCCCGCAGCGCCGGCGGCTTCACCGGCTTGGCCATCATTCCCCAGCCACGCTCGGCAGCCATCTCACGCAATCCCGCATCGCGCTCGGCAGTGACCAGCACCACCGGCGGGCGGGCCTGCCACAGCTCTGCCAATGTCTCGTACAGCACCGGGCCGTGGTGGTCACCCATGCGCACATCCAGCAGCACCAGCTCCGGCACGGTTGCCGTCGTGGCCAACTGCAGCGCTGCCTGCGGGCCATCGGCCAGCAGCACCTCGCAGCCCCACCGCTCCAGCAGCGCGCGGCTGGCCGCGCACACGTGCGGATCGTCATCGATTACCCACACACGGCGCCCTCGCAGCGGGTTGTCCGCCGCCGGTTCCTGCGCCAGCACCGGCGCGGGCGCGGTGGCGGGAATCGCGCTGGCGTCGCCGAACGGCACGCCCACAGCGAACACGCTGCCCTGGCCCAGCTGCGAGCGCAGTCGGATCGGGTGTCCGAGCAGGCGGCCGATGCGGTCGACGATGGCCAGGCCAAGCCCGGCACCGCGCTGCTGGCCGTCGTGCAGGCGGCGGAATTCCTCGAAGATCTCGCCCTGCAACGCATCGGGGATGCCGGGGCCCTGGTCGTGCACTTCGATCCACAGCAGGCCCTCGCGGCGGCGGCAGCCGAGCAGCACGCGGCCACGTTCGCTGTAGCGCAGTGCGTTGGACAGGAAATTCTGCAGGATGCGGCGCAGCAGCGCTTCATCGCTGACCACCACCGCATCGGTATCGACCCAGTCCACCACCAGGCCACGTGACTGCGCGGCGATGCCGAATTCGCGCGCCAGTGTCTGCAGCAGCGGCCCGAGCCGGAACGCCTGCACACGGGTCGGCAGGCTGCCCGATTCCAACCGCGCGATATCCAGCAGGCTGTTGAGGATCGCATCCTGCGCGGCCAATGCAGCGTCGATGTGATCGCTGGTCTGCTGTTGCGCCGGGTCGCTCAGCTTGCCGCGCAGCACCGAGACGAACATGCGTGCTGCGTTGAGCGGTTGCAGCAGGTCGTGCACGGCCGAGGCGACGAAGCGGGTCTTGTAGCGATTGGCCTGCTCGGCTTCGCGACGTGCTTCGTCCAGGTCGTGGGTACGTTCGGCGATGCGGTGTTCCAGTGCATCGGCCAGCGAGCGCAGTTCGCGTGCAGCATTCTTGTAGCTGGTGATGTCGGCGTAGCTGGTGACGAAACCGCCGTCGGGCAGCGGGTTGCCGCGGATCTCCAGCACCGTACCGTCGTCCTTCTCACTTTCGCGCATGTGCGGACGGCCGCTGCGCAGGTGGTTGAGGCGACGCTCGATGGCCTCGTCGACCGGGCCGGGACCGAGCAGGCCACGGCGTGCGTTGAAGCGGAACAGTTCCTCGATGGGCCGCCCCACGCGCACCAGGTCCAGCGGGAAACGGAACAGTTCCAGGTAGCGCGAATTCCATGCGACCAGACGCAGGTCCCGGTCGATCACCACCACGCCCTGCGGCAGGTGTTCAAGGCTGCGGCTGAGGCCGCTGTCGGCATCGGTGGCGGCCTGCAGCAGGCCATCCTGTGCGGTGCGCAGTTCCTGTGCATGCTGCTTGAGCAGGGTTTCCAGCTCGCGGCGGCTGCGCAGGCGATGCTTGGCCAGGCGCCGGCGCTGCTGTATGAACAGCACCAGGAAGCCCAGCGCCAGCCATGCGGCACCTCCGGTAAGCGCGGCCGCACGGCCGGCGGCGGTGGCGGCACTGGCGTCGTGCAGCAGGTGCAGGTTCCAGTCTTCGGCCGGCAGCGCAAGGCTCTGCCACAGCATCGGCTGCGGCAATGCCGGATCCAGCAGGCGCACCATGCGGCCGCCATCGGCCAGTACATCCTCGGTACGTGCGCGCAGTGGCTGCAGGGTGCGATCGGCGTACTGGCGGGCGTCCAGCATCTCGCGGCGCTCATCGGCGCCCAGTGGGCGCAGCAGGCGGTAGCGCCAGCTGTCACGGTTGGCCAGGAACACCACGTCGTGGTCGTCGCTGGTCAGCACCACGTCAGGGCTGCTCAGCCACTCCTGCTCCAGTGCCGACAGCTCGACCTTGATCACCACCACGCCGAGCCGCCTGCCGTCTTCCTCGATGGCCTGCGACAGGTAGTAGCCGGGCACGCCGGTGGTCATGCCGATGCCGTAGAAGCGGCCGCGGCCCTGGGCCAGCGCCTGGCGGTAATAGGGACGATAGCTGTAGTTCTCACCGACGTTGGTGGTCGGCTGGTCCCAGTTGCTCGCCGCCACCGCCACGCCATCGTGACCGACCAGGGTCAGGGTCGAGGCACGGGTGACTTCATTGGCGCGTTGCAGCTTGAGGTTCAGCCGCTGCCGTTCGGTGGGCGAGGGCGGTACGCGCAGCGCGTGCAGCAGATCCGGATCCAGTGCCAGTACCTGCGGCAAGGTGCCGAAGCGGTCGATGCGCTGCTGCAGGCCCTGGCCATACAACTGCAGCTGGCGTTGTACCTGGCTGCTTTCCTCACCGAGGGCGCGCCGCCAGGCGTAGTGGCCGGCGGCGACCGCACACAGCACGGTGCCGCCGACCATCACCGCGATGGTCAGCAACAGCATCCGGTGGCGGCTGAGCCAGTACATGGCGGCAGTCTACGCAGGGCCGGCGGGCGTGGCGTACACGCCCGCCGGGATCTGACGTGGAAGGGGTCAGAAGTGCATCTGCGCGCGCAGTTCGAAGATCTCCGGCGTGCTGTGCACGCCGCGACGGCTGGCGTCGACCTTGACGTAGTTGGCCTGGAACTTGAAGTGGCTGGTCAGGTACCAGTTCGCACCCAGAGTGAGGTCGTGCTGGCGGCCGCCGAGGATGCTGCCATCGTCGAGGTCCATGCGGCTGTAACGGGCCACCAGTTCCACCGCGCCGTAGTCGTGCGCCGGCTTGATGTTGGCCACCGCACCGGCGTTGTACGGGCGCGATTCGCCGGTCAATACCCAGCTGGCCATCGCGTACTGGCCGCTGCCGGTGTAGTCGGGCTTGCCGTCATGGCGGGTGACCGTGGCGCGCAGGGCTTCGGCCTGCACCGAGAACGGGCCGCGGATCCAGATGCCTTCCAGGCCGGTGCGGCGGATCTGGTCGGCGGTGACCAGCGCGCCGGAATCGACATAGCGGATGTCGGTCAGGCCGGCTTCCGGACGTGCGCGCAGGCGCGCGCTGGCCTCGTGGTGCACGTCGCGGCCATCGCTGTAACCGCGCGGATTTTCCTGCGAGTAGGCCAGGCCCAGGTGGATCACGTCACCCGGCGCCTTCACCGGGGTCCACACCGCACGCACGGCCTGGGTGGTGCCCGGGTTGTCACCCTGCAGGTCCTTGCCGCCATAGGCGCCGGCCTGCAGCAGGTACTGCGGGCGCTCCAGCACCCATTCCACGCCGGTGCGGCGGCCTGCGTAGAAGGCCTGCACCGGCAGCGCGGTTTCCAGGAAGCTGCCGGCGCGCGAGGACGTGTTCGCGTCCAGACCGACCGGGGTCTTCATGTAGCCGAAGCGGAAGCGGCCGATGTCGCGGCCGAAGAAGGCCTTGCTTTCGAAGCGCACGAACACGTCCAGCCAGGTATCGGACTGGAAGTCGTAATAGACCATCGCGTCGTAGACGCCCTTCTTCTTCAGCGTCGCACCGAACTCCTTGCGGCGCACGGCGTCGTCGTCCTCAAGGCCACTGCCCGAGGAGAAATCGTTGTAGTCGTAGGCGATGTTGGCGGTAGCGGCCAGCTCGGTGCCGTCGCCGAAGGCGTACTTGGTCGGCCAGTTGTCGAAATCGGCAGCCGAAGCGAAGGCGGGAAGCGCGGCCAGCGACAGGGCCAGCAAGGTGGGAATCGGGCGCATGTTGGGTGCGGCTCTCTCAGATTGCGTGTGGACAGGACAACAACGGCCGCAAGGGCCGGAACTTTCGCAATGACGCGCCCGGCCGTTCAGCTCGGGCCACCGGCCTCCCCGTGATCGGGCGGTGCGGCGCCAGTGTAGGCATCGCGGCCACCTGAACCGGGGGGCTAGTACCAATAGGTTATCTGCGCCAGCGTGCCCGGCGCGTACAAAGGCGTCCATTGGTCGCACCCCCTGCGCGTGCTGCACAGGGCCTGCGGTCAGTTTCCACGGTAACGGTTCCCGTGCAGTCCCGGGGCCGTACGTGCCTGAAAACGCCCCTTCCGGAGTCCGCCATGCACATCCCGACCGCAGCACCGGTGCCTGCAAAGCCGTTGCCGATCTATCGCCAGCTGTACTTCCAGGTGATCGTGGCGATCGTCCTGGGCGCCATCCTCGGCCACTACGAACCGTTGATCGGCGAGAAGATGAAGCCACTCGGCGATGCCTTCATCAACCTGGTGAAGATGATCATCGCACCGGTGATCTTCCTGACCATCGTCACCGGCATCGCCGGCATGACCCACCTGCGCACGGTGGGCCGCGTATTCGCCAAGGCGATGGCGTACTTCCTGTTCTTCTCCACGCTGGCGCTGATCGTCGGCATGATCGTGGCGCACGTGGTGCAGCCCGGCGCCGGCATGAACATCAACCCGGCCGAGCTGGACCAGACCGCGGTGCACAGCTACGTCGAGAAGTCGCATGACCTGACCCTGGTCGGCTTCCTGATGGACATCATCCCGAAGACGCTGCTCAGCGCGTTCGTCGATGGCAACATCCTGCAGGTGCTGTTCGTGGCCGTGCTGTTCGGCATCGCGCTGGCATCGGTGGGCGAGAAGGGCAAGCCGATCGTGAACTTCCTGGAGGCGCTGGTCGCCCCGGTGTTCAAGCTGGTCCACATCCTGATGAAGGCCGCGCCGATCGGTGCCTTCGGCGCAATCGCCTTCACCATCGGCAAGTACGGTGTTGGCTCGCTGATCAACCTGGCCTGGCTGGTGGGTTCGTTCTACCTCACCGCCTTCCTGTTCGTGGCGGTCATCCTGGGCCTGGTCTGCCGCCTGTGCGGCTTCTCGGTGTTCAAGCTGGCGCGCTACCTGAAGGCCGAACTGCTGCTGGTGCTGGGCACCTCCTCGTCGGAGTCGGCGCTGCCGTCGCTGATGGAGAAGATGGAACGCGCCGGCTGCAGCAAGTCGGTGGTGGGCCTGGTGGTCCCGACCGGCTACTCGTTCAACCTGGACGGCACCAACATCTACATGACCCTGGCGGCGCTGTTCATCGCCCAGGCCACCAACACCGAACTGACCCTGGGCCATCAGATTGCCCTGCTGCTGGTCGCCATGCTCAGCTCCAAGGGCGCGGCCGGCGTCACCGGCGCCGGCTTCATCACCCTGGCCGCCACCCTGGCCGTGGTGCCGGAGGTGCCGGTGGCCGGCATGGCGCTGATCCTGGGCGTGGACCGCTTCATGAGCGAATGCCGCTCGCTGACCAACTTCATCGGCAATGCCGTGGCCACGGTGGTGGTCTCGCGCTGGGAGGGGGCGCTGGACCGCAACCGCCTGAAGCTGGCGCTGGACGGCCGCGAAAGCGAACTGCCGCCGCTGATCGATGCCGTGCCCGAGGCGCTGCCGGCCAGGGGCTGATCCAGGTGTGTGGTACCGCGGGGCCGATCACGACAGTGGTACGGCCCCGCGGCGTTTCAAGGCGTCCCATGGCTGTCATGGGACGCACCGAAGCTGGTGTCGCGGTACCGTCGCATACGGCACGGAATTGTGCGGTCGCAGCATGCCTGCGACAGGATAGCGACAGGTCCAGACGCTCCAACGGGGGTATCATCCCCTGTCCCTTCTGCCCATTCATGTAACCCACATCGATGTCCAACGAAGATTTCAAACAGGCCGCCCTCGATTACCACCGGATGTCCCCGCCGGGAAAGATCAAGGTTTCCGCTACCAAGCCCATGCTGACCCAGCGCGACCTGTCGCTGGCGTATTCGCCGGGCGTGGCGTACGCCTGTGAAGCGATCAAGGCCGACCCGCAGCAGGCCAGCGAGCTGACCGCCCGTGGCAACCTGGTGGCGGTGATCTCCAACGGCACCGCGGTGCTGGGCCTGGGCAACATCGGCGCGCTGGCCGGCAAGCCGGTGATGGAAGGCAAGGGTGTGCTGTTCCAGAAGTTCGCCGGCATCGATGTGTTCGACATCGAAGTGGATGAAACCGACCCGGACAAGCTGGTCGACATCATCGCCTCGCTGGAGCCGACCTTCGGCGGCATCAACCTGGAAGACATCAAGGCACCGGAATGCTTCGTGGTCGAGCGCAAGCTGCGCGAGCGCATGAAGATCCCGGTGTTCCATGACGACCAGCACGGCACGGCGATCATCGTCGGCGCAGCGGTGCTCAACGCCATGGCGATCACCGGCAAGAAGATCGAGGAAGTGAAGCTGGCGACCACGGGCATGGGCGCAGCTGGCATTTCCTGCGTGAACATGCTGGTGCAGCTGGGCCTGAAGCCGGAGAACATCCTGGCCTTCGACCGCGAGGGCGTGATCCACACCGGTCGTACCGACCTGGACCCGGAAAAGCAGCGCTATGCGCGCGACACCGACAAGCGCACCCTGGCCGAGATCGTCGACGGCGCGGACATCTTCCTGGGCCTGTCTGCGCCGGGCATCCTGACTGCCGACATGGTCAAGACCATGGCGCCGGATCCGGTGATCTTCGCGCTGGCCAACCCGACCCCGGAAATCATGCCGGAACTGGCGCGCGCCGCCCGTCCGGACGCGATCATCGGCACCGGCCGTTCGGACTACCCGAACCAGGTCAACAACGTGCTGTGCTTCCCGTACCTGTTCCGTGGTGCGCTGGACGTGGGCGCGACCGCGATCAACGAGGAAATGAAGATCGCCTGCGTGCGCGCCATCGCGGCGCTGGCGCGTCGTGCGGCCACCGACATGGGTTCGGCCTATGGCGGCGAGACCCCGAGCTTCGGTCGTGAATACCTGATCCCGCGCCCGTTCGACCGCCGCCTGCTGGTGGAGCTGTCGGCCGCCGTGGCCCAGGCCGCGATGGACTCGGGCGTGGCCTCGCGCCCGATCGACGACATGGGCGCTTACCGCGACAAGCTGGCCCAGTTCGTCTACCGCACCAGCCTGATGATGAAGCCGGTCTACGACCGCGCGCGCAGCGACAAGCAGCGCGTTGTGTATGCCGAGGGCGAAGAGGAAGTGGTGCTGCAGGCGGTGCAGAACGTGGTCGATGACGGCCTGGCGCACCCGATCCTGATCGGCCGCCCGGAAGTGATCGAGTCGCGCATCGAGCGCCTCGGCCTGCGCCTGAAGATCGGCGAGAACGTTGAAGTCACCAACATCAACGACGACCCGCGCTTCAACGAGTACTGGCAGTACTACCACGGCCTGACCGGCCGTCGTGGCGTGACCGTGGCCGCGGCGAAGAACCTGATGCGTTCGCGCCCGACCCTGATCGCGGCAGTGATGGTGGCCCGTGGCGAAGCCGATGCGATGCTGACCGGCATCGTCGGCCGCTTCCACAAGAAGCTGGGTTACGTGCGCAGCGTGCTGCCGCTGGAGCCGAAGGTCACCTCGACCTCGGCGATGACCGGCGTGATCAACCAGCAGGGCGTGTTCTTCTTCGTCGATACCCACGTGCAGGAAGACCCGACCGCCGAGCAGCTGTGCGAAGCGACCCTGCAGGCGGCCTACCGCATGAAGCTGTTCGGCATCGAGCCGAAGGTGGCGCTGCTGTCGCACTCCAACTTCGGCAGCCACGATTCGAAGGACGCGCTGAAGATGCGCCAGGTGCGCGAGCTGCTGCTCAAGCGCAACCCGCGTCTGAACGTGGACGGCGAAATGCAGGGTGACACCGCATGGGACGAAGCGCTGCGCCAGAAGCTGCTGCCGGGCTCGACCCTGCAGGGTCGCGCCAACCTGTTCGTGCTGCCGAACCTGGAAGCGGCCAACATCGCCTACAACCTGGTGCGTGTGTTCACCGACGGCGTGGCGATCGGCCCGATCCTGATGGGCGTGAACAAGCCGGTGCATATCCTGACCACCAGCGCGACCTCGCGCAGGATCCTGAACATGACCGCCATTGCGGCGGTGGATGCGCAGATCCGCAAGCAGCTGGAAGCGGAAAAGAAGGCGTAAGCCTTCTTTCCAGCGTCAGCTGCAGAAGCGCGCCCCCCGGGGCGCGTTTCTGTTTCCGCAAAGCGGAAACGGGTAGTGCCGGCCGCTGGCCAGCAACCGCAATCATGTCCACCACCACCGCAGCCGGCCAGCGGCTTACTACCGCCCGCCGGCCTGTGCCACACGCGCTACGCCGCCCGGTCATGTCCCTGCAACGCCGTTGCGGCCCAATACGCCCACGCGGCCCGGCCGTGGGAAGGGACCGGACCGGCCTTCCCACCCTGGGCCCGACCAACTTTTCATGGGCGAGGGTGTCATGCGCAATCGAGTGACGCGGCGGTACTTCCAGCAGCTGTTCGCGCTCTACGCCGGCTTCGTGCGGTCGCGCTGAGGCAGCGATGTGGTAGCGCCGGGCCATGCCCGGCGAGCGCGCAGCGTGGCGAATCAGGCATTTCGCCGGGTGTGGCCTGGCGCTACCGAGCGAATGTGGCAACCAAGGTGTGCCGCAGTGGTAGCTATTGAGCTACCGAAATATCTCCGATGGTCACCCTTCCTCCGCCACCGTATCCCCGGCTACATTGCAGGCCTTGCCGCAGTAGAATTTCCCAACCGACGCTGCGATTGCTGTGCCACCCAGGCACGCGACCACGATCATCAGCCAGCGATTGCGTTTCGACTTTCCTTTCATTTCATTTCTCCTTTTCTTCGATTCGATATCTCGATATGCCATCGGTTCGATTCCCGTTGCTGGTCCGGTGAGAGTTGGCTCCAGAGCCGCTCGGCATAGCGAAGCCCCTTGCCGCCACTGGCCTGGCTGAATGCGCGCGCATAGGCGTGTGCGCGTGCTGCATCGCGAGGCACATGCAGGCCATCCTCAAAGGTGGCCGCAAGAAGCATCAGGGCATTGCTGTCACCCGAGTCCGCGGCTTCGTTGAGAAATCTCACTGTCGCTTCCTTGAATCGCTTGACGAGCTCTTCATCGAACATGGAGTGCTCATCGTCGAACTGATGAGACGCCAGTCCCGAGAACATCAATTTCGCAGTGGAGTCGCCGTCTGACGCCGCGTAGTAGGCGAGGTCATAGATGGAGTGTTCTGATTCAAGAGCGGAGCAGTCTGAGTCACCCAGAACGTTTTCCCGGAACTCACGCTGCTGGTCGGGAGTCAGTCCCGTCGGAATGTCTGTTTCCGCCAAGCTTGCGGCGTTTGTGCAACGCGCTATGTCCTGCGCCAGCAGAAGGGCCTGCTGGGGCGACAACTTTCGGCGAATTGCAATCAACTGAGTCCCGGCGGCGGCAACGCTTGCGGCCTGCGTCGTCTCGATCGCAGCATCTTTTCCGTTGATACGAACCCGTACGGTCTGCTGCTCTTGGGGGGCAACAGCGAGAACGCTCGGCGTGTTGCTTCTCGTCCAGATCGCGGTCGTGATCAGTGCAATGGCTGCTCCTGTCACCAGCACAACGACCGCTTTGCGCCTACCGACCTTGGTTCTGATTTTCATGCAAGCAAGGTTAGCGACCCTCGCTCAGTCACGATGTCGGTTGCTGCCGCGTGCTGTTGTGAACAGGCGTCTATCCGACTTGTCGGATTACTCCGCGCGAGATCGTAATGAGATCCCGTTGGGCAGGTCGTGCCGGGCCATGCCAGGCGAGCGCGCAGCGCGGCGAAACAGGCGTTTCGCCGGGCAAGCCCCGGTGCTACCTGCGGTCAGCGCTTGCCGCGCCGTGCCGGCGCCGGCGGCGGTGCGTCCGAACGCGGCTTGGCGTACTGCGCCCACAGCGCCGGCAGTGCCTTGCCGGTGTGCTTCTGCCACAGCGCCGGTGCATAGCGGCCGTCGCGCAGAGCCTTGTCCAGTGCCAGCACCAGGCCGGGATGTTCCGCCTCCGCCCACTTCAGGAACGCACCGGTCACCCGGTAGCCGCTGTCGACGTTCTGCCCCTTCTCGACCTTCACCGGCAATGCCCAGCCAGCAGCGGCGTTGTCCATGCCGTAGCGGTCGCGCGCGTAGTCGGCGATGCCTTCCACCAGCCAGCCCGGCACCCGTGCATCGCCATAGCCGGGATACCCCTGCACGATGTGCATCGCCTCATGGGTGACCAGGTCGACGTCGTTCGGGTGCTGCGCCAGCCAACCCGGATTGATGGTGATCGTCGCTGCCTGGTCCTTGTCGCCGACGAAGGCGATGCCGGTGTAGGCCGGATCGATCACGATGCGCACCATTGACGGCGCAGCGGGATGGAAGTCCGCACGTTCGCGCAGGTACGCGAAGAAGAACGTATCGATCACCCGCTTGCGCTGCGGTGCGGCCAGGGCGCCACGGGCATCCTGGTAGTTCAGCGTCACGCCGTCGCGGGTCAGCTGCGTATCGAACGCCTGGGTCTGGCCGAAGCTTGAGAAGGACAGGGCAACAAGGGCCAGAGGCAGTAGACGGAAGCGCATGCAGCTCATTGTACGGTGCCGGGCGCCAGCAGTTCGATCTCCGCCAGCGGCAGCCGTGCCGGTGCCGCCAGGCGCAGGCGGTACTCGCTGTAGCGACCGGGTTTTGCGATGCGGAACGGACGGGTCTGGCGGGCGGATTCGAAGTCTTCGCCACGGCGCTGGTCGAGCACGGTCCAGCTGCCGCTGCCATTGCGCGCCTCCAGCGTCCATTCGCCGCCCTGGATGCGGCCGTCACCGCTGGTCAGCGTGTACATCGTCGGGGTGCCCTCGGCCAGGCCGGTCAGCGCGATGGTTGCACCGGCGCCCAGACCCACCGTGGTGCCGGCATCGTCATCGACCAGCGCGGGCAGGGCACGGCCATCGGCCAGCGTCGCCTTCGCGCCGCTGCCGAGCAGGTCGTGCAGCAGCTGCGGGTGCTGGCCGCGCGCGGTCAACGAGCGCGGCACATCGTCCACGCCGCTGCCCCAGCGCGAGGGGCGGGGTCCCATCACGAAGTCGAGGGTCGCGCCCTTGGCGATCAGGTCGTGCGGCACCCAGGTCTTCGTCCACGGCGTACCGTTGATCTTCAGCGACTGCACGTAGACGTTCTCACGCGAGTTGTTGGCCGCGTTCACGGTCAGCACCGCGCCACCCTGCAGCTCCACCCGTGCATGCTCGAATGCCGGCGAGCCGATCACGTACTCCGGGGCGCCCATGCGCAGCGGGTACAGGCCCAGCGAGGCCAGTACGTACCATGCCGAGGTTTCACCGTTGTCCTCATCGCCCGGGTAGCCCTGGCCGATCTCGCTGCCGACGTACAACCGCGACAGGATCTCGCGCACGTGCTGCTGGGTCTTCCACGGCTGCCCGGCGTACAGGTACATCCACGGGATGTGGTGCGCCGGCTGGTTGCTGTGCGCATACATGCCCATGCGCACGTCGCGCGCTTCGGTCATCTCGTGGATGGTGCCGCCGTACGAGCCGGCCAGTGCCGGGTCCGCGGTTTCAGGTGTGGCGAAGAAGGTATCCAGCTTCGCCGCCAGCTTTTCGCGGCCGCCATACAACGCGGCCAGGCCTTCGCCATCGTGGGCGGCGGTGAAGGCGAAGGTCCAGCCATTGGATTCGGTGTAGTCGTGGCCCCACACGCGCGGATCGTAGGCCTTTGCGTCCACGCGCCAGCGACCATCGGTCTTGCGGCCCTGGAAGAAGCCTGCCGCCGGATCGAACATCGTCGCGTAACTGGCGGCGCGATGGCGGAAGTAGTCGGCCTCGGTGCTGTAGCGCTCGCGTGCGGCGGGCGCGGTCGCGCGCTTGGCCAGGGCATCGGCCATGTTGGCGATGCCAAAGTCATTGAGTGCGCCTTCCATCGTCCACGACATGCCTTCGTGCACGTCGGCACTGGCATAGCCGCGGAAGGTCGAACGGTTCATGCCCTTGCGGCCGACATGGCGGTCCGGCGGCACCACGGTCGCGTTCTTCAGCGCGGCGGCATAGGCCTCGGCCGGATCGAAACCGCCGACGCCCTTCAGCCATGCATCGGCGAAGGCCACATCGGAGCTGGTGCCGACCATCAGATCGGCGTAGCCCGGCGACGACCAGCGTGCGATCCAGCCGCCGGCGCGGTACTGCTCGATGAAGCCCTGCACCAGCTGCCCGGCATCGTCGGGCGTGAACAGCGCATAGGCCGGCCAGGTGGTGCGGAAGGTGTCCCAGAAGCCGTTGTTGACGAATACCTTGCCGTCGCGCACGGCGGCATAGCTGCGGGTCGCGCTGCCCTCGGTGTTGTCATCGCTGGCACTGGCCTGGTTGGCGTAGCGCCACTCCGGTTCGGCGGCGCTGCCCACGTTCTCATGGCCGGAATTGGGGTACAGGAACAGCCGGTACAGGCTGGAATACAGCGTGGTCTTCTGGTCGTCGCTGGCATCGCCGATGTCGAAACGGGCCAGGCGCGCATCCCATGCATCCTGCGCACGGCCGGCCACGCTTTCCAGCGTATCGGCTGCGGAGATTTCCAGGGCCAGGTTGTGCCGTGCCTGCTCCACCGAGATCAGCGAGGTGGCGATGCGCATGGTCACCCGCCGGTCGCTGCCGGCATCGAGTTTGATGTAACCGGTCGGTCGGCCGGTGTTGAGGCGCCCACTGCTGCGCCACGGCCTGTCGAAGCTGGCCACCACGTACATGCGACTGGCGCCGTTGGACAGGCCGCTGCGCGTATCGGTGTAGCCGGACAGTGTCTGCGTGGCAGCGTCCAGGGTCAGGCCACCGCGTGCATCGACATTGTCGAACAGCAGGTTGGCGTCGCCGCCCTCGGGGAACTCGAAGCGGAACAGCGCGGCATGATCGGTCGGCGCGATGGCGGCCGCGATGCCGTTGTCGAAGCGCACGTCGTAGCGATACGGGCGCGCGCTTTCATGGCTGCGCTCGAATGACAGCGCGCGCTTGCGACGGTCGGCCTCCGGCACGCCACGGCTGGCCGAGGGCATCACCTGGAAGGTCTGGCGGTCGCCCATCCACGGGCTGGGCTGATGGCTCAGCGCAAGCGCCTGCAGCTGCGGACGGTTCTGTGCGTCGTTCTGTTCGTTCCAGCGGTACAGCCAGTTCAGTGCGCCAGCATCGGTCACCGGGGTCCAGAAGTTGAATCCGTGCGGTACCGCGGTGGCCGGGAAATTGTTGCCGCGCGAGAAGGTGCCGTTGGCCTGGGTGCCACGGGTGGTCAGCACCCAGTCGGAGACGCGCGCTGGCTGCTGACGTGGCACTGTGTCCAGGCGCACGTCATCGATCCAGCCCGAGACCGGTGCACCGTCGGCACTGGCCACCTCCAGTTCGATCGCCACCACGCGGCGGCCCTTCAGCGCGGGCACGTCGCCCAGCCGCACCGCCTTGCGCGCCCACTGCTGCGGATACAGCGTCTTCGAATCGCCCTGCGCGCGCGCACCGATGGCCACGCCATGCTGGTCGCGTGCAGCGCTGGCCGAAACGCGGCTGCCATCGTCCAGCAGCAGGTCCAGTGACACATAGGTCGAGGCCACGGTGTCCTTGCCGACGATCTCCGGCAGCACCAGCCACGAGAGGGTGGTATCGGCCTCGATCGGCAGGTCGGTCTTGAACAGCTCGCGTCGCGCGCTGCCGCCTTCGCTGCTGTAGCGCAGTGCATGCAGGCCGCTGTAGCCCGCATTGCGCTTGGCGGCGTAAGGCGCCGCAGGGCCGTTGCCGATCGTGACCTGCAGTGCGCCTGCGGCCGGTGCCGGCGCCGGCTGGCCCGGTTCGAACGAGGTCTGCAGTCCCTGTGCCAGCACCGGCATCGCGGTAGTCGCACAGGCCAGGGCCAGGGCGAGCGGAAGCAGGGCGCGGCGTGGATCGGACAGGGTCATGCAAGGGTCTCCCGGAAGGGCAGGCGGCGGGCAGAACCCGCATCGGCGGACACCACGGACAGCACCGCTCCGCCCGCCGGGATGGCAGTGGAAGAGGCGATGCCGGTCCGGTGGGGGCGGGCCATGCGATCGGGTCGGATTGGAGTGGGCCGGTTTACGACCTGGCCCGATCCTGCAACAGCCGTGGCAACCTGACAAGTGCCATTTAGTTCGATCCAAATGCGGGAAATATCGTTGTCGGCGGATTTTCGGCGTGAACCTGCAGGATCGATCGGGAATTTCCACTGGCACCCCGTCCCGAGGTGGCATGCATGGCCGCAGGGAATCGGCCCGGTACGCGCAAAGACCCGTTGCGGCGCAATGTCGGGGCGGCCCAGATGCTAGAATCACAGGCCTCGCAACCCGTTCATCGACATCCGCCATGAGCCATACCGCCACCGCGCCCGCCAACGCCGAGAAGCGCTACACCGTGCACCGCAGCGATCTGCCGCTGAGCTGCCCGACCCCGGAAATGGCGCTGTGGAACTCGCATCCGCGCGTGTACCTGCCGATCGAAGACGAACCCAATGGCGAAGCGCAGTGCCCGTACTGCGGTTCCGTGTTCGTGCTGGCCGACTAAGCGGCCGCCCCTTCGATGCGCCGATTGACCGTGGTGCAGTTGCTGCCGGCGCTGCACTCCGGAGGTGTCGAGCGCTCGACCCTGGAAATTGCTGCGGCCCTGGTCGCTGCCGGCCATCGTGCGCTGGTGGTCTCCGCCGGTGGCCGCCTGGTGCAGCCGCTGCTCGATAGCGGTGCCGAGCACCTCACCCTTGATATCGGCCGCAAATCGCTGCTGACCCTGCGCCACCTGCCGACCCTGCGCCGCCTGTTCGCTGAAGTTGGCGCCGACATCGTGCATGCCCGTTCGCGGCTGCCGGCCTGGCTGGGCCTGTACGCGATCCGCGCGATGCCTGCCGCACAGCGCCCGCATTGGGTGACCACCGTGCACGGGTTGAACTCGCCCAGCCGCTACAGCGCGGTGATGACCAGCGGTGAACGCGTGATCTGCGTGTCCAATACCGTGCGCGACTATGTGCAGCGGCACTACCCCACGGTTCCCGGAGCGAGGCTGCAGGTGATTCCGCGCGGCGTCGATGTCGCACAGTTTCCCCGCGTGGCCCGCGCCGACCGTCGGCCACGACTGGCGCTCGCAGCCGATTACCCGTGGCTGGCGCAGGTTGAGGGCCCGCTGCTGCTGCTGCCGGGGCGGGGCACCCGGCTGAAGGGGCATGCTCATGCGCTGCAGTTGCTGGCGGATGTGCGCGCGGCCGGTGTGCCGGCACAGCTGTGGATGCTGGGCACCGATGAACCCGGCCGTGAAGCCTACGTGGCCGACCTGCGCCGGCAGGCGGCTGCTTTGGGCGTGACCGACGCCGTGCAGATCAGCACGCCGACCGCGCGCATCGCCCAGGCCTATGCGGCCAGCGATCTGGTGCTGCAGCTGTCGGACAAGCCCGAAGCGTTCGGCCGCACCGTGGTCGAAGCGTTGTCGGTCGGTCGCCCGGTACTGGGCTGGGACCATGGCGGCGTCGGCGAACTGCTGCAGCAGCTGCAGCCGGCCGGCGCCGTGCCGCTGGGCGATGCACGGGCGCTGGGTGAACGTGCGCTGGCCCTGCTGGCGCAGCCGCCGTCCTTGCCGACCCGCATCCCGTTTACCCTGCAGGCCATGCAGCGCGACACCCTCCGCCTCTATGCCGACCTCGCCGGCTGACCCCGCAACCCTCGTGCGCGAGGACCGCGCCGGGCGCTGGGCGCCCTGGTGGGTGCTGGCGTACGTGGCGCTGTGGCCGTTGCCGGGCATCGCTGAAACCGTGCTGGGTCTTGGTGCGCTCTATGCCGCGGTGCGCATGATCATGCGCCGCCTGCAGCGCCGCCCGCACCTGCTGACACCCGCCGCGTGGGCGCTGACCTCGATCCTGTTCCTCGGTTACTGGCTGCCGCAGGCGTTCTCCGCCTTCGATGCGATCGATCCGGCGGCGTCGTGGACCAAGGCGGCCGCCGGCCTGCGCTACCTGCCCTTCATGTGGCTGGTGGCGATCGCCGTGGCCACGCCGCAGCGGCGCCCCCTGATCTTCGGTGGCCTGGCGCTGATCACCGCGCTGTGGACGTTGGATGCGCTGGTGCAGTCGGTGGCGGGCACCAGCCCGTGGTTCTGGTCGCTGCAGCAGCTGAAGCTCGCCGTCAGCGGCCATGCGCTGTGCCCGGCCGAGGAAGCCGCGCTGGCCGACCGCCTCAGTGGCGCGCTCGGGCCGTGCAACCTGAAATTCGGCCAGGTGCTGGCCAGCCTCTCGCCGTTCCTGCTGCTCCCCGCCGCACGCCGCTTCGGCACGCCGGGCTGGCTGCTCGCCGGTGCGGCGCTGGCCATCGTGCTGCTGCTGGCCGGTTCGCGCGCGTCCTGGATCACCTTCGCGGTGATCGTGGCCTACAGCGGCGTGCGCCAGCTCGGTTGGAAGCGCCTGGGCCTGCTGGCGGTGGTCGGCCTGCTGGCCGCGGCGGCACTGACCGCCAGCGTGCCGCAGCTGCGCGAGCGTGTGGCGCGCACCGCGATGGCCTGGGACGGCGGCACCGAGGGCGTCGACCAGGCGCTGTCCGGACGTGGGCGCATCTGGAGTGCGGCCGGTTGCATGATTGCCGGGCACCCGATCAACGGCGTGGGCGCACGCGGCTTCCGCGATGCGTACCCGCAGTGCGTCGGTGACGATGGGCCCGCGGTGTGGGGCGCCGAACCGGCGCTGCACGCACACCAGATCGTGCTGGAAATCCTTGCCGAAACCGGCGTGCTGGGCCTGCTGTTGTGGCTGGCCGCCGTCGCCCAGGCGTGGCGCGCCTGGCGTTTCGCACCGCCCGCGGCCCGTGACCGCGCGCGCCCTGCGATGCTGGCGCTGGCCGCCACCGTGTTCCCGCTCAACACCCACCTTGCGTTCTATTCCGCATTCTGGGGGGGGCTGACCGTGCTGCTGGCCGCGTTGTTCGCCGGCAGCCTGTTGGCCCGCGAAACGGACGACACGCCGACGGTGGTGTGATCGTCCATCCACGCATGGCGTGGCTCTACTCCACGTACCGAACAAACGTCCCCATGGTGGATCCACGCCATGGCGTGCATGGGGCGGTCACCGAACGAACGTCGCCGTAGTAGATCCACGCCATGCGTGGATGGGGCTTTACCGACGCAAACACGCGCCAACCTCCACTAGCCGTGCCTCCGTGTGTATCGCACGCTTAGGCCATGGCCAGCCCAAGACTCCGCTACGGTCGTTACTCCTGCACCGGTAACGTCTATTCACTGACTACGGTAACCCTCGATCGTGAACCCTTCTTTGCCGATGCTTCCAACGTAGCGATTCTGGTTGAAGCACTGCGCTTCGTAGAGCGCAAGGGCGTGAGCCGCAGCTTCACCTGGGTGGTGATGCCCGACCATCTGCACTGGTTGATGGAATTGCGCGGGGGAACCCTGGCCGAGTGCATGGCCCTGCTCAAATCACGCAGCAGCCGGCTGCTGAATCGGCGATTGGAGCGGCGAGGGTCGCTGTGGCAGCACGGTTACCACGATCACGCCGTACGCAGCGATGAATCCCTTCACGAGAAGGCGATGTACATCCTGGCCAATCCGGTCCGTGCGGGCTTGGCGTGCGTGATGGGGGAGTACCCGTACGCCTGGTGCCGCTGGCCGTTGTGAATCCCGGCACGGAATCGAAGAGCATCCACGCATGGCGTGGATCTACTTCAGAATGCCCCACGTCATTGAATCCACGCCATACGCGGATGAAGCCGCACAAGGCAGTAGATCCACGCCATGCGTGGATGAAGCCATCCCTCCCACCGCTACTTGTAGAAATCGCTCCGGCCGCCGGGCTGGCGCTTGAACCGCCGATGGATCCACAGGTACTGGTCCGGGGCTTCGCGCACCATTTCTTCGATGGCCTGGTTGACCCGCGTGGTATCGGCTTCCACATCCTCGCTGGGGAAATTCTCCAGCGGTGCGCCGATCTTCAGGAAGTACTTTCCGCCCTCGCGGCGGTGGAAGTACGGAATCACCGCGCAGCCGGTCATCCGCGCCAGCTGGTGGGTGGCGGTAATGGTGGATGCGGTATGGCCGAAGAACGGCACGAACACGGTGTCCTTGCCACGCATGTCCTGATCCGGCGCATACCAGAGGAAGCCGCCCTTCTTCAGGTGGCGCACGGTCGCGCGGATGTCCTCGTTGGCGAACATCGCCTTGGCATAACGCAGGCGGCCAAACTTCACCGCCCATTCGTACACCGGGTTCTTGTGCTTGCGGTACATGCCCGACAGGTCAACGTAGTCGCACAGCAGGCGGCCACACATCTCCAGGGTCATGAAATGGCCGGAGACCAGCAGCACGCCGCGGCCCTCGGCCTGCATCTGCCGCAGATGTTCCAGACCCTCGATCTGCACCTGCGGGCGGATGCGGTCGATGCTGCCCCACCAGGCGCGGATGCACTCGAGCACGCCCACGCCCAGCGCGTCGAAGCTGTCGCGCACCAGGCGCTGGCGCCAGGCTTCGTCCTTCTCCGGGAAGCACAGCTGCAGGTTGACCTCGGCGGCGCGACGGCGGCTGCCGAGCAGGCGCCAGCTGATCCAGCCGACGCCCCGGCCGAGCGCACGCTGCAGCATCCACGGCAGGCGGGCGATGGCGAAGGCGCCGAGCATGGCGGCGAACATCGGCCAGTTGCGGGGATCGCGCAGCGACGGGCGGACGGCGGTGGTGGCATCTGACATGGCGCCATTCTACCAACCCGGCTGCGTGTCTTTCCCGGGGGGCTCCCGTATCCTTGCCGCATGCGTAAAGACCCTGTCGAATGGATCCTGCGCGGCCTGTACTCGGCCGTGCTCTACATCCTGCTGCCGATCACCGTGTACCACCTGGTCTGGCGCGGTTTCCGGGTCCGTGAATACTTCCGGCGCTGGGACGAGCGTTATGCCTCGTATCCGCAGCCGACCGGCCAGCCGCGGGTCTGGCTGCACGCGGTCTCGGTGGGCGAGGTCAATGCCGCCGCGCCGCTGGTGAATGCCCTGCGCCAGCAGCGTCCGGACATCCGCTGGGTCATCACCACCATCACCCCGACCGGTTCGGAGCGCGTGCGCGCGCTGTGGGGAGACGCGCTGGATCACGTCTATCTGCCGTACGACGTACCGGGCAGTGTCAACCGCTTCCTCGGCCATTTCCAGCCCAGCCTGGCACTGATCCTGGAAACCGAGCTGTGGCCGAACATGCTGTTCGGCTGCCGCGACCGTCGCATCCCGGTCTACATCCTCAACGCCCGCCTGTCCGCGCGTTCGCTGCGCGGTTACCGGGTGCTGGCGGCGCTGATCCGCCGTGCGCTGCGCACGGTCACCTGCGTGGCCGCGCAGTCGCAGGACGACGCCGAGCGCTTCGTGCAGCTGGGTGCTGCGCGTGAACAGGTGCAGGCGCTGGGCAACCTCAAGTTCGATATCGCCACGCCGGATGTGCAGGGCTTCGTCGAGCAGTTCCACGCCTGCGTGCCCGCCGGGCGCCCGGTGTGGATCGCGGCCAGTACCCACGATGGTGAGGAGCAGGCGGTGATCGACCTGCATCGGCGCCTGCGCCAGCAGCACCCCGACCTGTTGTTGCTGTGGGCGCCGCGGCACCCCGAGCGCTTCCCGAAGGTGGAGGCGCTGGCGCGCGAGCAGGGCTGGAACGTGACGACCCGTCGCGCGAAGCAATGGCCGGAGGCCGGCACGGATGTATTCGTCATCGACACCCTGGGCGAGCTGATGCCGTTCTATGCCTGCGCGCAGGTCGCTTTCGTCGGCGGCAGCCTGCAGCCGATCGGTGGCCACAATCTGCTGGAACCGGCGGCGATGGGCACTGCCGCTGTGACCGGTCCGCACCTGCACAACTTCGCCGAGATCTCACGGCGCATGCGTGAGGCCGGTGCCTTGCTGATCGGCGAGGACGTGCAGGCGGTAGGTGACCTGCTGCAGCACCTGCTGGGCGACGCAGCGGCGCGCGAGGACATGGCCCGTGCTGGATGCACGCTGGTCAGCAATGGCCGCGGTGCCCTGCAGCGCACGTTGGCGCTGGTCGCGCCACATCTGCCGCCGCCGCGCAGCTGAGCCGGGCAGCAACACCGCCAGGGCGGACACTACGTGGACCGACTGACGTGATCGACTGCATCAATTCTGCTTAGCAACCGGATTCCTGTCGCAGCAGGACCGGATGCGTGGCTGCGAACGTGTTTGTGGTCACATCGCGATGCGCACGGTACGGATTCTGATACCGCCCTTTGGCGCAGGCTGCCAGCCTGCTGTCGACCGCGCATGGGCGGAATCAAGAGGGCTTGCGATGGACAGCGACAACCGCCGTGGCCGGCACGCGCTGCTGGGAATGGATCACTTCACGTTGGTGGCGTTGACCTTGTTGCTGGGGGGCAGCGTGATCGCCCTGGTCGGCCAGTACACCGCCGCCCAGGCCGGCCCGGCCATCGTACTGAGTCTGCTGCTGGCCGCACTGGGCACAGCGCCGATGCTGTATTGCCTGCACGTGCTGAACCAGCAGCAGCCGGAAGCCGATGGCCTGTACGGCCCGCTGCGGGCCGCCTGGGGCACAGCAGTCGCGCGCCTGCTGGGTGCTGTGCTGCTGCTGGAGCTGGTGGTGACCAGCGCCGGCGTGGCGCAGTCCATGGCGGGCCACGCGCGTGCGGTGTTTGCCAGTCGCGGTATTGAAACCGGCAGCGCATTGCCGGATCCGGTGATGGCCGTCACCAGCCTGCTGGTGCTGGGTGCGTTCGTGTTGCTGCCTCCGCGTCGCATCGCGCTGATGGTCTGCGTGCTGTTGACGGCGAAGATCGGTGTTGGGCTGTTGCTGCTGGCGCTGGCGGTCCGCCACGTGCACTACGCGAACTGGATCCCGTGGCTGCCGGACGCCACCGCGCCCTATCGGTTCGGACCCGGCGGGGTGCTGGCGGCAAGCGTGCCCTTGCTGGCGGTGTTTGCCAGTGTGGGTCTGGCATTGGGGTTTCCTGGGCGTGGCCCGCAGGTGCGTGCGCGGTCATCAGGGCTGCTGGCGGCCGCGCTGCTGCTGGCAATGCTGCTGCTGATCGTGCTGGCGGCGTTGCAGGCCGGCCTGGTCGAGTTCCCGGCATTGGCCGGTACGCGGCCGTTGTCGGTGGCATTGCAGGGCCATCCGCAGTTGCAGTGGCTGCTGCCGTTGCTGCCGCTGGCGGGCATGGCTGGGCTGGCAGCACTGCTGCTGGTGCTGTTGTCGTTGGCCACACAGCTGGCAGCGCAGCTCTGGCCTGTGGCCGTGGATGAAGCGCCCGGGTTCCGGACACGGCTGATACCGGTCACCGTGGTGCTGGCGGCGCTGCTGGCGTTGGGAACGCCCGTCGATGCATTGCCGGTGCTGCCAGGTCCGGCAACCCTGCTGGTGATGGCGGCTTTGTGCCTGGCAGTACTGCGTGTGCGCGCGCCGATGCCGGGGGCTGCGATGGTGCTTGCGCCGCTGGCCGCGGCGCTGTGCGTGCTGGCCGCAGTGGAGCGGGCAGGCGCGTGGCCGGGCTGACGGCCGGCGGATCTGCGCCATGCCTGGGTGGGGCCGTACGCGCTGCCCACAAAAAAGCCACCCTCCCGGGTGGCTTCTTCGTTGCCGACAGGGCGACGACTCAGTGCGTGGTCGTCGACGGGTTGCCCGCGTCCTGGGTCAGCAGGCGGTTCACGTCCTGCAGCTCGGCCACGTCCAGCGCACCCAGCGACTGGCTCAGCAGCAAGCGGTTCTGCAGGAAGGTGTAGCGGGCCTGTGCATAATCCAGCTGCGCCGAGAACAGGATGCGCTGGTTCTGGATCACGTCCAGCACGGTACGGGTACCGACTTCCAGGCCGACCTGCGACGCGTCGTACGCGCTCTGCGCCGAGACCACCGCCAGGCGGCGGGCTTCCACTTCGCTGATGCCCTGCACCAGGGTCTGGTAGGCATTGCGGGTGTTGCGGTCCAGGGCACGCTTCTGCTGCTCGTAGCCGTCCTGGGCGATGTCGCGCTGGGCCAGTGCCTGGCGCACGCCGGACTGGGTGGCACCACCGGCGAAGATCGGCACGCTCAGGGTCAGCCCGATGCTGTTGGTGCGTGCATCCGGCGACAACGAGCCGGCACCAGTGCTGTCACCCCAGGTTGCGCTCTTGCCCCAGCTGCCGCCCAGCGACAGGGTCGGGTAATGGCCGCCACGAGCGGCCTGCACGCCAGCCTCGGCGGCGCTGACCTTCAGTTCCTGGGCCTTCAGCGCCGGATTCTGGTTGGTGGCCTGGTGCACCAGCTCATCGATGTTGCCACGGTTGGCCGGCACTTCCGGGCGGAAGTCCGCCGGCAGGCCGCGCAGGTTGACCACCGGCTGGCCGGTCAGTTCGGTCAGGGCCTGGTAGTTATCGGCCAGGGTGTTCTGCGCAACGATGGTGTTGGCACGCGCCTGGTCGTACTGGGCGCGTGCTTCGTGCACGTCGGTGATCGGCGCCAGGCCCACTTCCAGGCGCTTGTCGGCGAAGTCGAACTGCTTCTTCGCGGCCGCTTCATTGGTCTGTGCGGCGTTCAGCGATTCGATTGCCACCAGCACGTTGAAGTAGGCCGCCGAGGTGCGCACGATCAGGCTGTCGTTGGCCGAATCGAGGGTGAAGTCCGCGGCCTTGCTCAGCTCGCGCTGCGAACGCAGGTTGTTGATCTGGGTCCAGTTGAACAGCGTCTGGCTCCCTTCGATCGTGTAGTTGCGGCGCTTGCTGGTCACGGTGCCGGAGTTGGCGTCATGGTCCGCCTCGCTGCGCGAGCGGTTCAGCGTGGCCTGGCCGTTGATCTGCGGCAGCAGGGCAGCGCGGGCCTGCACGGCGCCTTCCTTGTCGTACAGCCGGGTGGATTCGGCGGCGGACAGCTGCGGATCGCCATTGCGCGCCATTTCGTAGACCTGCAGCAGGTCGGCGGCATGGGCGGACAACGGCAGCAGGGCAGTGGCCAGCGCAACAGCGAGGGATCGGCGGATCATTGCGGCTTCCTTGGACTCAGAGGTGGAACTGGGGGGCCGGGGCGGCACCACGCAGGTAATCAATATCGGTCTCGAACAGGGACTCGGTGCTGCCGTCGGCCTTGACCAGCAGGGCCTCCATCGCCGGCGAACGGCCATGGATCACGAACAGGCGACCACCCGGACGCAGCCACGAGGCGAACTGTGACGGCACCACGTCGACCGCACCAGTGACACAGATCACGTCAAAGCGGCGTTCGGTCTGCCAGGACAGGGCGTCGGCCACTTCCACGCGGACGTTGGTGCTCAGGCCGGAAGCGTCCAGGCGGGCACGCGCGGCGGCGGCCAGTTCCGGGTCGATCTCCAGGCTCAGCACGTCGCGCGCCAGCGCGCCGATGCAGGCTGCCAGGAAGCCGCTGCCGGTGCCGATTTCCAGCACTTCGTCACCCGGCTGCAGATCCAGTGCCTGCAGGGTACGGCCCTCGATGACCGGCTTCATCATCTTCTGGCCATGGCCGATCGGGAGTTCAACATCGGCGTAGGCCAGCGCCCGGTGCGCGTCGGCGACGAAGGCCTCGCGCGGCAGGCGGGCCAGGACGTCGAGCACCTTGATGTCCAGCACGTCCCAGGGACGGATCTGCTGTTCCACCATCAGTTCGCGGGCGTGGGCGTAATCAATCGTCATGAGGTTCAAATCCAGCGCAGTGGGCCGGCCATTTTACCGGTGCCGGAGGCCGGCGGCGCGCCCAGAGCATCAGCTGCCGGGTGGCCGGGGTCGCAGTGCCGGAAGTCATCGCGACCTCCGGTTCGTTCAGTTTTGGTTATCCGGCCGTCCTGGCCCCTCGTGGCGCATAGGCGCGCAGGAAGAAGTCGATGCTGGCGGTCACGTGGGTGAGAGGGTCGCATTCCACTGGTGACAGTGGCATGCCGCACATCATATGCATGTGCACTTCGCCCTTGACCAGGGTCAGGAACTGCTGGCCGGCCAGGTAATAGTCGGGGATGTCCAGCTCGCCGCGTTCGCCGCGCGCGCGCAGGAAATCGGCCAGGGCCTCGCAGGTACGTTCCGGGCCGGCCTGCCAGAACAGCTCGCGCAGGCGTTCGTCGGTCTCCGGCGCCATCATCATGCGCTGGATCGAGATCGCTGCGTCGGAGGTGATCAGCTCGAAGAAGGCCAGGCCGATGCCGATCAGCTGGTCGCGCAGGGGGCCGTCCGCGTCGGCCACGAACAGCGCGTCAGGCAGCATTTCAATGCATTTTGACTGCACGGCCTCGGAGAACAGGGTTTCCTTGTCGCCGAAGTGGCTGTACACAGTCAGCTTCGAGACGCCGGCCTGAGCGGCGATGGTGTCCATGCTCACGCCGGTATAGCCCTGTTCGATGAACAGTGCCTTGGCTGCTTCAAGGATCGCCGCGCGCTTGCCGAGGTCCTTGGGACGCCCGGGTCCGGCGGCCTTGGCAGCGGGCTTGGCCGACGGCTTGCGGGAAGTGGGAGAACTCATCGCGACAATACTAGACCAAGCGGTTCGATATTTATACTATACCGGCTGGTTCACTAATGTCCGTGTCGCAACAGTATGTTGCCGGCGCGTTCCCCCGGATCCCCTTTTCAGGTCTTGTACCTCATGAAGAACATGCGTTGGTTGGGTGTTGGCGTGCTGGCGGTGGTGGTGGCAGCCTGTGGCAGGCAGGCCGCCGAACCGGTGGCGGCCATTCCGGTGCTGGTGGTGCATCCCACCACGCAGGACGGACAGGCGCCGGCGGCCTACCCCGGCGAGGTACGCGCCCGCCAGGAGAGCCCGCTGTCGTTCCGGGTCGGCGGCAACCTGATCAAGCGTCATGTCGACGCCGGGCAACGCGTGAAGAAGGGCCAGCTGCTGGCCGAGCTGGACGTGGCCGACTACGCCTCGCAGGCAGCCGCCTCGCAGGCGCAGCTGGCGGCGGCGGAAGCCGACCTGGTGCGCGCCCGCGATGACCAGAAGCGCTACGCCAAGCTGGCCGAAGACCAACTGGTCAGCCGCTCGGCGCTGGACCAGCAGACCGCCGCGTTCAAGGCCGCGCAGGGCCAGGCCAATGCCGCCCGCGCCAACCTGGCGGTGGCCCGCAACCAGGCCGAGTACGCGCAGCTGCGCGCGCCGGCCGACGGCGTGATCGCCAGCCGCCAGGCCGAAGCCGGGCAGGTGGTCAGTGCCGGGCAGACGGTGTTCACCCTGGCCGCAGATGGTGGCCGCGAAGTGCTGATCGCGCTGCCGGAAAGCAACATCCGTGATTACAAGGTCGGGCAGCCGGTGCAGGTGGAACTGTGGAACCGCCCGGGCCAGCTGCTGCCGGGTACCCTGCGCGAGATCGCGCCGGCCGCTGATGCGCAGGCACGCACCTATGCCACGCGGGTCAGCCTTGCGCCGGAAGCCTTGAGCGAAGTCGAACTGGGCCAGAGCGCGCGGGTGTTCGCCGCCGCTGGCCGCAGTGGCACCCTGCAGCTTCCGCTCGGCTCGGTGCTGCGCGGCAGTGATGGCAAGGCCAGCGTGTGGGTAGTCAATCCGTCCAATGGTGCGTTGAAGGCAACCGCGGTGACGGTCGGTGCCTACGGCGCGCAGGCGGTGCCGGTGCTGTCCGGCGTGGCCGCGGGTGACTGGGTGGTGGCTGCCGGCGGCCATCTGCTGCGCGAAGGACAGGTGGTGACGCCGGTCGACCGCCAGAATCGTCCGGTGCTGGCACCGGCGGCCACGCCGGCCGCTGAGCCGGCCGCAGGCAAGGGGCACTGATCCGTGCGCCGCTTCAACCTCTCCGAATGGGCGTTGGGCAATCGCCCGCTGGTGCTGTTTGCGATGCTGGCCTTCGCTGTCATCGGCGCCTGGTCCTACAAACACCTGGGCCAGTCTGAAGATCCACCCTTCACCTTCAAGGCGATGGTGGTACGCACGATGTGGCCTGGCGCCACTGCCGAGCAGGTCTCGCGGCAGGTGACCGAGCCGATCGAGAAGGCGCTGATGAACACCGGCGAGTACGAGTTCATCCGCTCGTACTCGCGCCCGGGCGAGTCGCAGGTGATCTTCATGGCCCGCGACAGCCTGCGTTCCAAGCAGATTCCCGACCTCTGGTACCAGGTGCGAAAGCGCGTGGGTGACATCAAGGCGACGCTGCCGCGCGAGATCGTCGGGCCGTTCTACAACGATGAGTTCGGCGATACCTTCGGCAACATCTATGCGCTGACAGGCGAAGGCTTCGACTACGCGGTGATGCGCGATTACGCAGACCGCATCCAGCTGGAACTGCAGCGCGTGCCCGACGTCGGCAAGATCGATCTGGTCGGCCTGCAGGACGAGAAGGTCTGGATCGAACTGTCCAACACCAAGCTGGCCACGCTGGGCGTGTCGCTGCAGCAGGTGCAGCAGGCGTTGGCCGACCAGAATGCGGTGACCGCCACCAGCTTCTTCGAAACCCCGACCGATCGCGTGCAGCTGCGCGTGACCGGCCAGTTCGATTCGATCGAGGACATCCGCAAGTTCCCGATCCAGGCCGGCGAGCGGACCTTGCACCTGGGTGACATCGCCGAGGTGAAGCGTGGATTTGCCGATCCGGCGTCGCCGAAGATGCGCTTCATGGGCCAGGATGCGATCGGCCTGGCAGTTGCGATGAAAGATGGCGGCGACATCCTGAAACTCGGTGCCACCCTGGATGCCGAGTTCGAGCGCCTGCAGAAGACCCTGCCGGCCGGCATGCAGCTGCGCAAGGTGTCCGACCAGCCGCATGCGGTGGAAGAGTCGGTAGGCGAGTTCGTGCAGGTGCTGACCGAAGCGGTAGTGATCGTGCTGCTGGTCAGCTTCTTCTCGCTGGGCCTGCGCACCGGCCTGGTGGTGGGCGTGACCATTCCGCTGGTGCTGGCGATGACCTTCTTCGTCATGCACTACTTCGACATCGGCCTGCACAAGATCTCGCTGGGCGCGCTGGTGCTGGCGCTGGGCCTGCTGGTGGATGATGCGATCATCGCGGTGGAGATGATGGCCACCAAGATGGAGCAGGGCTACGATCGCCTGCGTGCGGCCAGTTTTGCCTGGGAATCGACCGCGTTCCCGATGCTGACCGGCACGCTGATCACCGCGGCCGGCTTCCTGCCGATCGCAACGGCGGCCTCGAGCACCGGCGAGTACACCCGTTCGCTCTTCCAGGTGGTGACCATCGCTCTGGTGGTGTCCTGGATCGCAGCGGTCCTGTTCATCCCGTACCTGGGCGACAAGATGCTGCCGGACCTGTTCAACCCGCAGCTGCCCAAGCCTGACAGCCTGGCCGGTCGCTGGCGTGCCAGGCGCCTGCAGTGGGCCGACCGCCATCCGGCGCTCGCGCGCTGGATCGCGCCGAAGGAGCATGCGCACGACCATGACCCGTACCAGCGGCCGTTCTACACCCGCTTCCGTGGTTTCCTGGATACCTGCCTGCGCCATCGCTGGTGGGTGATCGGTGCGACCATCGCGTTGTTCATCGGCTCGCTGATGCTGTTCCGCTTCGTTCCGCAGCAGTTCTTCCCCGATTCCACCCGGCCCGAGCTGATGGTGGACATCGAACTGGCCGAAGGCGCATCGCTGGCCGCCACCCAGGCGCAGGCCAGCAAGCTGGAAACGCTGCTGAAGCAGCGCGAGGGCATCAGCAACTATGTGGCCTACGTCGGCACCGGTTCGCCGCGCTTCTACCTGCCGCTGGACCAGCAGCTGCCGGCGACCAACTTCGCCCAGTTCGTGGTGCTCACCGAAGACGCCAAGGCCCGCGAAGCGACCCGCGACTGGATGCTGAAGGACGTGATCAAGCAGTTCCCGGACGTGCAGATGCGCGTGACCCGGCTTGAGAACGGCCCGCCGGTCGGCTACCCGGTACAGATGCGCGTATCCGGCGAGCACATTGCGCAGGTGCAGGCGATCGCGCGCCAGGTCGAGGCCAAGGTGCGGGAGAACCCGCACGTGATGAACGTCAATCTGGACTGGAGCGAGCCGAGCAAAGTGGTGCGGCTGGTGATCGACCAGGACCGTGCGCGCGCGCTGGGCGTCAGCAGCGCGCAGGTCAGCCAGTTCCTCAGCAGTTCGCTGTCGGGCATGAGCGTCAGCACCTACCGCGAAGGCAACCGCCAGATCGAGATGCTGCTGCGTGGCCCGGACAACGAACGCGCGCAGCTGGACCTGATCGGCAGCCTGGCGATGCCCACCAGCAGTGGCACGGCAGTGACGCTGTCGCAGGTCGCGCGGCTGGAGTACGCCTTCGAGGACGGCATCATCTGGCATCGCAATCGCCTGCCGACGGTGACCGTGCGTGCCGACATCAGCGACGGCATGCAGGCGCTGGACGTGGTGCAGCAGATCGTACCGACGCTGGACGGCATCCGTGCCGAACTGCCTAGTGGCTACCTGCTGGAAACCGGCGGCTCGGTGGAGGATTCGGCCCGTGGGCAGAACTCGATCAAGGCCGGCATGCCGTTGTTCCTGATCGTGGTGGCCACGCTGCTGATGCTGCAGCTGCGTAGTTTCTCGCGTGCGGCGATGGTGCTGGTGACCGCGCCGCTGGGCATCATTGGCGCCACGTTGTTCCTGCTGCTGTTCCGCGCGCCGTTCGGCTTCGTGGCGTTGCTGGGCACGATCGCGCTGGCGGGCATGATCATGCGCAACTCGGTGATCCTGATCGACCAGATCCAGCAGGACATCGATGCCGGGCATGACCGCTGGCATTCGATCATCGATGCCACGGTGCGCCGCTTCCGCCCGATCGTGCTGACCGCGCTGGCGGCGGTGCTGGCGATGATTCCGCTCTCGCGCAGTGCGTTCTATGGCTCGATGGCGATCTCGATCATGGGCGGCCTGATCGTGGGCACCGTGCTGACCCTGGTGTTCCTGCCGGCGCTGTACGCCGCGTGGTTCCGGGTCAAGCCGGACGAATCCGGGGCGTAACGCCCCGGGTTGGCGGCCACTGCCCTGGTAGGTGCCAACCTTGGTTGGCACTGATGCACGCATCCGCGCATGGCGCGGATTTACCGCAGCGGGTCTTGGCCCTGGTAGGTGCCAACTTGGGTTGGCACTGATGCGTGCATCCACGCATGGCGTGGATCTACTGCAGCTGCAGGCCGTTCCGCAGCACCGGCAGCAGCCATTCGATGAACACCCGCACGCGTTGCGCGCGGTGCTGCCGATGCGGCTGCAACAGGGTCACCGGCAGCGGTTGCGCCACGTGCTGTGGCATCACTTCCACCAAGGTTGGTAGTTTCTGCAGTAGAGCCACCCCATGGGTGGCTGCGGAGGACCAGGCTCAGTCATCCACGCATGGCGTGGATCTACTGATCTGCGTGGCGTGCATCTACGCATGGCGTGGATCTACTGCAGCTGCAGGCCGCTCCGCAGCACCGGCAGCAGCCATTCGATGAACACCTGCACGCGTTGCGCGCGGTGCTGCCGATGCGGTTGCAACAGGGTCACCGGCAGCGGTTGCGCCACGTGCTGTGGCATCACTTCCACCAGCGCACCGGATTGCAGTTCGACCTGCACGTCGTAGCGCGGAATCTGCAGCAGGCCGAGCCCCGCCACGCAGCACGCGATCGAGGCCTCGGCGCTGTTTACCCGTACCCAGCCAGGCATCGGCAGCGTGCGCAGCTGGCCACCGTCCTGCCATTCCCACGGTTCCACCCGCGCCGTGGTCGGCGATGCGTAGTTCACCGCGCGGTGCTGCTGCAGGTCGGCAGGATGCTGCGGTACGCCGTGTTCGCGCAGGTAGGCCGGCGCGGCGACGTTGACGAAGTCGAGCTGTCCCAGCATGCGGGCCACCAGGCTGGAGTCACCCAGCTGGCCGACCCGCAGCACCGCATCACAGCCGTCTTCGATCAGGTTCACCGCGCGATCGGTCATGCCCAGGTCCAGTTCCACCTGCGGGTAGCGCGCAAAGAAATCCGGCAGGGCAGGGGCGATGATGCGTCGGCCGATGCGGCTGGGCACGTCGATCTTCAGCAGGCCAATCGGTTGCGCGTCATCCTGGCGGAACAGCGATTCGGCGTCTTCAACCTCGGCGATCAGGCGCAGGCAGCGGGCATGGAACACGTCGCCGTCGTGGGTGGTGGAGACCCGCCGGGTCGAGCGCTGTAGCAGGCGGGTGCCGAGCCGCTGCTCCAGCTCGGCCACCGCCGCGGAAACGGTGGAGCGGGGCAGGCCGAGCTGGTCGGCGGCGCGGGTGAAGCTGGCGCATTCCACCACCCGGGTGAAGATGCGGAAGCGATCGATCCGGTCCATTGTTCGCCTATTCTGGAAAGTTAAGTCAATGTGGCGGGCTTTATCCGCATTTTCTGCACGATATCGTCGTCAGGGCAGGGTTGCCACCCCGGGCAGCCCCCTCCTGAGACAAACGCCATGACCGACCATTCCCTCAAGGGCAAGACCGTGCTGATCGCCGGTGGCGCCAAGAACCTGGGCGGCCTGCTGGCCCGCGACTTCGCCAGCCAGGGCGCCAAAGCCATCGTCATCCACTACAACAGCGCCGCCACCCAGGCCGATGCAGAAGCAACCGTTGCCGCCGTGCAGGCGGCCGGCAGCAAGGCGGTGGCCCTGCAGGGCGACCTGACGTCGGCCGCAGCGATGGAGCGCTTGTTCGCCGATGCCGTGGCTGCAGTCGGCCGTCCCGACATCGCCATCAATACCGTCGGCAAAGTGCTGAAGAAGCCGATGCTGGAGATCAGCGAAGCCGAGTACGACGAGATGAGCGCGGTCAATGCGAAGTCCGCGTTCTTCTTCCTCAAGGAAGCCGGTCGAAACGTCAATGACGGCGGCCGCATCTGCACCCTGGTCACCTCGTTGCTGGGCGCATTCACGCCGTTCTATTCCAGCTATGCCGGTACCAAGGCGCCGGTCGAGCACTTCACCCGTGCGGCGTCGAAGGAGTTCGGCGAACGCGGCATCTCGGTGACTGCGATCGGGCCTGGCCCGATGGACACGCCGTTCTTCTATCCGGCCGAGAGTGCCGATGCGCAGGCGTATCACAAGACCGCGGCGGCACTGTCGGCATTCACCCGCACTGGCCTGACCGACATCGCCGACATCGTGCCGTGGATCCGCTTCCTGGTCACCGATGGCTGGTGGATGACTGGGCAGACGATCCTGGTCAATGGTGGGTATACCACCAAGTAAAGCAGCCACGCATGGCGTGGCCCTACTGCGGTGGTGGGTGCCGACCTTGGCTGGTACGGATGGCTGCATCCACGCATGGCGTGGATCTACTGCGGTGGTGGGTGCCGACCTTGGTTGGCACGGATGGCTGCATCCACGCATGGCGTGGATCTACTGCACGGGGTTCGAACCATCCACGCATGGCGTGGATCTACAGTAGAGCCACCCCATGGGTGGCTGCGCACAATGTCCAAAGGGAGGGGCGCCACGCATGGCGTGGCGCTATCGGATCAGTTGAGCTTCGCCAGCACCGCATCTGTCGCAGCGGCGGTACTCACCGCCTGGCCCTTGGCGGCCAGGTCGGCAGTGAACACACCATCATCCAGCACGGCGTGCACCGCCGCTTCCACCGCAGCGGCTTCCGCTTCCAGCCCCAGCGAATGGCGCAGCAGCATCGCCGCGCTGAAGATCGTTGCGTAGGGATTGGCGATGCCCTTGCCGGCAATGTCCGGGGCCGAACCGTGGATCGGTTCGTAGATGCCGACCGCACCCGGCTCGCCCAGCGAAGCCGACGGCAGCAGGCCGAGCGAGCCGGCCAGCATCGACGCCTCATCGGTGAGGATGTCGCCGAACATGTTCTCGGTGACGATCACGTCGTACTCGCGCGGCTTGGCCAGCAGGTGCATCGCCATTGAATCGACCAGCTGGTGCTCCAGCGCAACGTCCGGGAACTCCTCGCGGCCGATGCGCGCGGCCACGTCACGCCACAGGCGCGAGGTTTCCAGCACATTGGCCTTGTCCACCGAGGTGACCTTGCCGCGACGCTGCTGCGCCAGACGGAACGCGCTGCGCAGTACGCGCTCGATCTCGGCCACGGTGTAGCGGCACAGATCGCTGGCGCTGTCGGCGTCGCGGGTCTTGTCGCCGAAATAGATGCCACCGGTCAGCTCGCGCACCACCACGAAGTCCACGCCCTGCAGCAGCTCGGCCTTGATCGGCGAGGCGTGCAGCGCGGCTTCATGGGTGCGCACCGGGCGCAGGTTGGCGTACAGGCCCAGCGCCTTGCGGATCGCCAGCAGACCCTGCTCCGGGCGCACCTTGGCATTCGGGTCGGACCACTTCGGGCCGCCGACCGCACCCAGCAGCACGGCGTTGGCGGCCTGGCAGGCGGTCAACGTAGAGGCGGGCAATGGCTCGCCATGGCGATCGATGGCGACGCCACCGATGTCGTGCTCGCTGAAGGTGAAGGTGTGGTTGAAGCGTTCGGCGACGGCCTTCAGGACGGCGACTGCCGCGGCGGCCACTTCCGGGCCAATGCCATCACCGGGCAGGACAACAATTTCAGCGTGCATGCTCACTCTCGTAGCGTTCGATTTCAGGGACACGGCCCAACAGATACCCCAACTGGTCGACACCTTCCAGCAGGCAGGTCTGCGAGAAGCCATCCAGCGGGAAGGAATAGACGCGACCATCTGGCGTGCGCAGTTCGCGCGCGGCCACGTCGATGGTCAGCTCGTCGTCCGGGCGCTGCATCAGCGCCTGCACATCGGCCTCGTCCAGCACGATCGGCAGCAGGCCGTTCTTCAGCGAGTTGCCGCGGAAGATGTCGGCGATCTCGCTGCTGACGATGGCACGCAGGCCGAGGTCGGTCAGCGCCCATGGTGCATGCTCGCGCGAGGAACCGCAGCCGAAGTTGCGGCCCGCCAGCAGGATGCTGCGGCCGGCGTTGTGTGGCTGGTTGAAGGCGAAGTCAGCCACCGGGGAACCGTCGGCCTGCCAGCGCCAGTCATTGAACGCGTTGCGGCCGAGGCCGGCGCGCTCGGTGGTGGACAGGAACCGTGCGGGAATGATCTGGTCGGTATCGATGTTGGTCTGGCGCAGCACCACGCTGGCCGAGGTCAGGGTACGGAATCCGCTCATCACGCCACCTCCTGTGCGAACAGTTCGCGGGTATCGGCAACGTGCCCGTTCACTGCGGCCCATGCCGCGCTCATTGGCGAGGCCAACAGCGTGCGCGAACCGGGGCCCTGGCGGCCTTCGAAATTGCGGTTGCTGGTGCTCACGGCCAGCTGGCCGGGCGCGACCAGATCGCCGTTCATGGCGATGCACATCGAGCAGCCCGGCT
Organism: Stenotrophomonas sp. 63632_Sma; assembly: GCF_056482875.1. NCBI lineage: Bacteria > Pseudomonadati > Pseudomonadota > Gammaproteobacteria > Lysobacterales > Lysobacteraceae > Stenotrophomonas > Stenotrophomonas sp. 63632_Sma. The sequence continues at coordinate 3,870,646 of NZ_CM151220.1, read as the reverse complement.
CGCGCCACTCAGCACCGGCCGCGCGCACGATCTCATGGATGCCTTCAGCCTCGGCCTCGCGCTTGACGATTTCCGAGCCCGGCACCACCAGCATGCGCACCCGCTCGGCAACCCGGCGGCCGCGCAGCACCTGCGCCACCTCGCGCATGTCACTCAGGCGGCCGTTGGTGCATGAGCCGACGAACACCACGTCCACCGGAGTTCCTGCCAGCGCCTTGCCGGCCTGGAAATGCATGTAGTCCAGGCCTTTCTGTGCGGCGGCATCGTTGGCCGCCGGAATCGGCGCATCCACTGCGATCGCGGTGCCCGGATGGGTGCCCCAGGTCAGGGTCGGGCGGATGTCGGCAGCGTCGATGTGCACTTCGCTGTCGAAATGCGCGCCGTCATCGCTGCGCAGCTGCTGCCAGCGTGCCACGGCGGCGTCGAAGTCGGCGCCCTTGGGGCCGCGCGGGGTCGCGGCGACGAAGTCGAAGGTGACCTGGTCCGGCGCCACCATGCCGGCACGTGCACCGGCCTCGATCGACATGTTGCACAGGGTCATGCGCTGTTCCATGTCCATCGCTTCGATGGTGCTGCCACGGAACTCGATCACGTGGCCGGTGCCACCATTGACGCCGATCACGCCGATGATGTGCAGGACCACGTCCTTGGCGCCAACGCCGGGTGCCAGCGGCCCATCAACGGTGATCGCGAAGGTCTTCGCCTTGCGCTGCAGCAGGCATTGCGTGGCCAGCACGTGGCCGACCTCGCTGGTACCGATGCCGAACGCCAGCGAACCGAACGCACCATGGGTGGAGGTGTGGCTGTCGCCGCAGACGATGGTCATGCCGGGCTGGGTGAAGCCCTGCTCGGGCGCGATCACGTGGACGATGCCGCGGTTGTCCGAAGCCATGTCGAACAGCTCGATGCCGTGCTCTGCGCAGTTGCGTGCCAGCGTGGCCACCTGTGCCTCGGAGGCGGCGCTGGCGTAAGGCAGCGTGCCGTCGGCACGCACAGGCAGGGTCGGCGTGGAGTGGTCCATCGTCGCCTTGGTGCGATCCGGGCGGCGCGGCGACAGGCCGCGCTCGCGCAGCTCGGTGAATGCCTGCGGCGAGGTCACCTCGTGGATCAGGTGCAGGTCGATGTACAGCACGGCGGGCGCGCTGTCGGATTCGGGAACCACCACGTGGGCGTCCCACAGTTTGTCGTACAGGGTGCGGGGTGCGGAAGTCATGCGTGTGCCTGGCAGAAGTACGAAGGTGCGGACATCAGGAAAGATAGCGAAAAGGTCGAGTCAGCGGCGACGGGCAAGCACCCGCAGCCGCACGTAGTCGGCCAGCGGCTGACCGCCGGCGTTGCGCGGCAGCTCGGCCAGCAGAACGGTGGCGGCCTCGCGCACGGTGGCGCGTGCCTCGGCTGGCAGGTCATCCAGCAGCGGTGTGGCGAATACCCGCAGCCAGCCGGCCACGCCGGTCGGCAGTGCGGTCGGTCGCGGCGTGCACTCGATCAGCTGCACCTGGAAGCCATGCTGGCGCAGGCGGTCGGCGTAGGCATCGGCAGTGGGGAAGTACCACTGGAATGCGCTGGCGCCGTGGCCATGGGCCACGCGTGCGGCCTGCACCGCGGCAATGATCGTGGCCACGTTGCCATGCCCGCCGAACTCGGCAACGAAGCGGCCGCCCGGGCGCAGGGCGCGGCGCACGCCTTCCATCACCCGGTCGGGGTTGCCCATCCAATGCAGCGCTGCGTTGCTGAATACCGCATCGAACTCACTGTCGAACGACAGCGCGTGGCCATCCATCACCTGCGCATCGACGCCGCGCGCACGCGCGGCGATCACCAGCTCCGGCGAGGCATCCACGCCGTGGATGTGTGCGCCGCTGAGCGCCAGCTCAGTGCTGAGCACGCCATCGCCACAGCCCAGGTCGAGGATGCGTTCACCGGCGCGCGGGTCGAGCAGGCGCGATACCGCGCCGCCGAGCAGCGGCACGAAGCCGGCGTCGATCGCATAATCCTGGGCGTTCCACTGCTGGCCAGCGGCGCTGGTCGGGGTGGGGGTGTCGAAGGCGCTCATGGCGGGGTCCTCAGGCGGTGGCGGGGGTGGCAACGTCGGTGTTGCTGTGGGCGGCAGCCTGGCGCTGGCGCAGCAGGCGGTTGGCAACATCCAGCCAGGCCAGCGCGGAGGCTTCGATGATGTCCTTGCTGGTGCCGGTGCCGTCGTACTCCACGCCCTCGTGGCGTACGCTCAGATTGGCTTCGCCGCGCGCATCGGCGCCGATGCCGACGCTGTGCACGTGGTAGCTGTCCAGCATCAGCTGCACGCCGGTAGCGGCCGACAGCGCGCCGAACAGCGCATCGACCGGGCCATCGCCCTGCGCGGTCTCGGCCACGCGGTTGCCGTCCGGGTCGGACAGTTCCACCAGCGCATTGGCGCGGCTGCCGACGTCGCTGATGGTCATCGACGCCAGGCGATAGCCCTGCGCGTTGGAGCCGCCCTGCATCAGCGTCTGCAGGTCGGCATCGGTGACCACGCGCTGCTGTTCGCACAGGCCCTTGAACTGCTCGAACACCAGCTTCAGTTCGTCTTCGTCCAGCCAGAAGCCCAGCGCACGCAGGCGCGCTTCGACGGCGGCGCGGCCACTGTGGCGGCCCAGCACCATCTGCGAATCCTCCCAGCCCACGTCTTCCGGACGCATGATTTCGTAGGTGCCGCGATGACGCAGCATGCCGTGCTGGTGGATGCCCGATTCGTGGGCGAAGGCATTGGCACCGACGATGGCCTTGTTGCGCTGTACCGGCATGCCGACCAGGCGCTGCAGCAGCTGTGAGGTGCCGACGATGCGCGGGGTGTTGATCGAGCTGTCCTGTTCGTAGAAGGCCTGGCGCACCTTCAGCACCATCGCGATCTCTTCCAGCGAGCAGTTGCCGGCGCGCTCGCCGATGCCGTTGATGGTGCACTCGACCTGGCGTGCACCGCCTTCGATGGCGGCCAGCGAGTTGGCCACGGCCAGGCCCAGGTCGTTGTGGCAGTGCGCGCTGAAGATCACATTGGCGGCATTCGGCACGTCGGCGACGCCGGCGATGACCTGCTGGAACATCGCGCGGATCTCTTCCGGCGTGGTGAAGCCGACGGTGTCGGGCAGGTTGATGGTGGTGGCGCCGGCAGCGATGGCCACGCGCGCGACTTCGATCAGGTAGTCCAGCTCGGTGCGGGTGGCATCCTCGGCCGAGAATTCGACATCGTCGATATAGGACCGGGCCAGCGATACGTGCTTGCGTACCGACTCCAGTACCTGCTCGCGGGTCATCCGCAGCTTGTGCTCGCGGTGCAGCGGGCTGGTCGACAGGAACACGTGCAGGCGCGGGTTGGCAGCGGCCTCCAGCGCACGTGCGGAGGTTTCGATGTCGGCCTGCAGGCAGCGCGACAGCACCGCCAGGGTCAGGCTCGGGCGGCGCAGTTCGCGGCCGATCAGTGCCATCGCCTCACGGTCGGACTGCGAGCTGGCCGGGAAGCCGGTCTCGATGATGTCCACGCCCAGTTCGTCCAGCGCACGCGCCATCACCAGCTTCTGCGGCGGGCTCATGCTGCAGCCGGGGGACTGCTCGCCGTCACGCAGGGTGGTGTCGAAGATGCGGATGCGCGGGGTGGTAATTCGTTCGATGGTGGTCACAGGGAAATCTCCTCGACAGCGGGTGCGACGGCTTGCAGGGGGGAAGGGGAAGAGGTGGGGGAAGCGATGGCGCTGGCCTTGGCGGGCGAGCGCGGTGTTTCGCTGCGCCGTCGCCGTGGTTTGCGTGGTGGGCGCGGGCGGATGTCGGTGAGCAGGCCGGCGAGGACGCCGGCATCGATGTTGCCGCCGGAGACCACCGCGCACTTGCGGCGGCCGGCGACGCGGCGGCCGGCGGCCAGCGCCAGCGCACCGGCACCCTCGGCGATGATGTGTTCTTCCAGTGCCAGGCGGACCAGGGTTTCGCGCAGTTCGGCTTCGCGCACGATCACCACGTCGTCCAGCAGCGAGGTGCACAGGCGGCGGGTCAGGAAGCCGGGAATCTTCACCCGCACGCCGTCGGCCAGCGAAGCAACGGGGGCGATCTCGCGCACGTCACCGCGGATCGCGCGGGCCATCGAATCGACGCCTTCCACCTGCGCGCCAACGACGCGGACGCCCTGCGATTTCAGTGCCAACGCAACGCCGGAGGCCAGCCCGCCGCCGCCGATCGGCACGATCACCACGTCCGGCGCGTGTGCGGCCAGCTCGATGCCGACCGTGCCCTGGCCGGCGATCACATCGGCATCGTCGAACGCGGACAGGAAGCGGTAGCCGTGGCGTTGTGCCAGTTCGACCGCGAAGGCGTAGGCCTCGTCATAGCTGGTGCCGTGCTGGCGCACGGTCGCGCCCCAGTGGGCGACGCCGGCGATCTTGGTGGCCGGTGCGCCGTGCGGCATCACGGTGATGGCCGGCACGTCCAGGCGGTAGGCCGCCCACGCCACGCCCTGGGCATGGTTGCCGGCCGAGGCGCAGATCACCGGCCGGGTGTCGCCGCGCTCGCGGCCGGCCAGCAGCGCGTTCAATGCACCGCGTACCTTGTAGGAGCCGGTGCGCTGCAGGTTTTCCAGCTTCAGCCAGGTGCCGAAGCGCTCGGCATGGTGCAGCGGGGTGGGCGGCAGGAAGCGGCGCAGACGAGCCTGCGCCGCCAGTACGTCGGCGACGCTTACGTCGCCGACATCGCTTTCCTGGCTGGTGTCAGCGGCCGGCATGGGCCACCAGCGCAGTGCAGAAGACCGCCGCATGCGGGCGCGGGCGGCGAAGAAGACGCCTCCGTACCGGCACCGTGGTCGCTACGGTACGGGCGTTCATACGGATGCTCCTTCCACGGCGGTGACCTGCACGGACACACAGTCGTAGATCTTCTCGATCTGCCGGCACAGCGTTTCCGCCGGACGCTGGCCATCCACCACCAGCTGCAGGTGCCAGCGGCCATCGTCGGCGGCCACCGGCGCACCACTGATCGCACGCGGCGCGAAGCCACGGCGTTCGGCCATGCCGATCACGCGCAGCAGCGCGCCTTCGGCCGGGTGCAGCACCAGGTCAAGCCGGTATTGCATTGGGGGTCTCCTGGCGGGCGTGGGCGGGATTGCTTTCCAGCATCGTGCTGTTGGCGGTGTTCGGCGGCACCAGCGGCCACACGTTGGCGCGGGCATCGATGGCCACGTGCAGCAGCGCCGGGCCGGGCTCGGCCAGCAGCGCGGCCAGGCCGCCTTCCACGTCGTCGCGGTTGTCGATGCGGGTGGCGGCGATGCCGAACACCTGTGCCAGTGCCACGAAGTCCGGGTTGTCGGACAGGTCGATCTCGCTGTAACGCTCGGCGAAGAACAGCTCCTGCCACTGCCGCACCATGCCCAGCGAACTGTTGTCCAGCAGCACGATCTTCACCGGCAGGCGGCAACGCGCGATGGTGGCCAGCTCCTGCACGTTCATCATGAAGCTGCCGTCGCCGGAGACCAGCACCACGGTGCGCTCGGGGTATGCGAACTGCGCACCCATCGCGGCCGGCAGGCCGAAGCCCATGGTGCCCAGCGCGCCACTGGTCAGATGATTGCGCGGGTGGTTGAAACGGCAGTGCTGGGCGACCCACATCTGGTGCTGGCCGACATCGCAGGCGATCACTGCATCGGCCGGTGCCAGCTCGCTCAGGCGCTTCAGCAGCGCCGGGGCGTAGATATGCTGGCCGGGGGCGTCGTAACGCGCAGCGAAACGATCACGATGCTGTGCACAGCGCTTGCGCCATGCGTCCTGGTGGGCCTTGGGGGAGGGGAAGGCCGCACGCAGGGCGCGGATGGCATGGCCGACGTTGCCGGGCACGGCGACGTCGGCGCTGCGCAGCTTGGAGATCTCGTAGGCGTCGGCGTCGATGTGAACGACGCGGGCGAACGGTGCGAACTCGGCCAGCTTGCCGGTGGCACGGTCATCGAAGCGCGCACCCAGCACCAGCAGCAGGTCGCTTTCCTGCACCGCCATGTTGGCCGCGCGGGTACCGTGCATGCCCAGCATGCCCAGCGACTGCGGGTGGTTGGCCGGCAACGCGCCCAGCCCACGCAGGGTCATCACCGTGGGGATGGCACTGGCCTCGACGAAGTCGCGCAGGTCCTGCACCGCGTCGCCCAGCGCGATGCCACCACCGGCGTAGACCACCGGCTTTTCGGCGGCTGCCAGTGCGGCGATGGCCTCGGCGATGGCCGCTTCGGCCGGCGCAGGCGGCGGCTCGATGCTGCTCGGCACGTGCGCTGGCAGATGACTGGCATCGGCCAGCTGCACGTCCTTGGGCAGGTCGATCAGCACCGGGCCGGGCCGGCCTTCGCGGGCGATCCGGAATGCATCGGCGACCACGCGCGGCAGGTCATCGACGCTGCGCACCAGCCAGCTGTGCTTGACGATCGGCATCGTCAGGCCGAACACATCCAGTTCCTGGAAGGCGTCGGTGCCCAGCAGCGGCGTGCCGACCTGGCCGGTGATGCAGACCATCGGTACCGAATCCAGCATCGCATCGGCAATGCCGGTGACCAGGTTGGAGGCGCCCGGGCCGGAGGTGGCCACGCAGACACCCACCTGGTTGCTGGCGCGGGCAAAACCGTTGGCGGCCAGCGCCGCGCCCTGCTCATGGCGTACCAGGATGTGCTTCAGCGACGAATCCACCAGCGCGTCGTAGAACGGCATGATGGTGCCACCGGGATAGCCGAACAGCGTGCGGACGCCTTCGGCCTCCAGCGCCTGGGTCAGCCAGCGCGCGCCGTTGGGCGGCGCGCTGCGATGTGTCGAAGAGTTCATGGGGGAACCTTGCAAAGCGGGTGGGGGAGGGCCGCGCGGTTACGCGGCCTGTCCTTGCAACCAGACCATCTTGGCGCGCAGTTCCTTGCCTACCTTTTCGATCGGGTGCTCCAGGTCGGCCTGCTTGAACCTGTTGTAGTTCGGCAGGCCCGCTTCGTATTCGGCTACCCAGTTCTTGGTGAAGGTGCCGTCCTGGATGTCTTTCAGGACCTCCTTCATGCGCTCCTTGGTACCGGCGTCGATCACCCGCGGGCCACTGACGTAGTCGCCGTACTGCGCGGTCTCGGAGATGAACTCCAGCATGCGCGAGATGCCGCCTTCGTAGAACAGGTCCACGATCAGCTTCAGTTCGTGCAGCACTTCGTAATAGGCGATCTCCGGCTGGTAACCGGCTTCGACCAGGGTTTCGAAACCGGCCTGCACCAGTGCCGAGGCACCGCCGCACAGCACCGCCTGCTCGCCGAACAGATCGGTCTCGGTCTCTTCCTTGAAGGTGGTCTGGATCAGGTTGGCGCGAGCGCCGCCGAGGCCGGCCGCATAGGCCTGCGCGTGCTGCGCAGCCTTGCCGCTGACATCCTGGTAGACCGCCCAGATGCACGGTACGCCGCGCCCGATCTCATACTCACGACGCACCAGCGCACCCGGGCCCTTCGGCGCAACCAGCACCACGTCCAGGTCGGCGCGCGGCTCGATCATGCCGTAGTGCACGTTCAGGCCATGCGCGAACAGCAGGCAGGCGCCCTGCTTCATGTTCGGCGCCAGCACGTCGTTGTAGAGCTTCTTCTGCACCATGTCCGGGGTCAGCACGGCGACCAGGTCGGCGTCTTTCACCGCTTCAGCGGGCGCGATCACGGTGAAGCCATCGGCCTGCGCCTTGGCTTCGGTCGGGCCGCCCGGACGCAGGCCTACCACCACATCGAAGCCGGATTCACGCAGGTTCAGCGCGTGGGCGCGGCCCTGGCTGCCGTAGCCGATGACGGCGATCTTGGTCTGGGGCAGGTCGTTGGTGCTCATGGGGGAGGTTCCTTGCGGTGGGAAGAAAAAAGAACGGCCGGTCGTCGAGGTGACGTGCCGGCCGGTCAGGGGAAAGCGGTGGAGGAGGCGCCGCGCGTTGCACAGGCACAGCCACCACGAGGCGTCGCGGTGGTGCAGGTCCGGGTTGTGCGATCGGCGTTGTGCATGGTGGTTGCGTCTGAAACCAGGTTCTGAAATGAAAAAACCCGCACCGGGGCGGGTGCGGGTTTTTGAAGAGTTCCGGTGTGTTTGTTGCTTACACGCTGGCTCGTCCCGCACCTGTTGGTTGGGTAATAAGTACGAGCACAAGAATCGAACGCAGCGAAGCGGCGCCGATGTCGGCGGCTTCGATGTGGGTTCGCGGTGGCGTGTTGTGATGCAACATGTGATCGAGAGAAACACAGCCGTTTCGGCGCTGTCAACCCTCGCAACGGATTTTCCATCGGTTTCCGGTGCATCCAGCGCAATCGCTTGCGGCACAAGGATGGTTGCCGCTGAAAGTGTTTCGGTGAACCCCAATTCACTCCTTTCAGGCCGGCTTTTGCGCGGAATCCGGCGGATTTTCGCCTTGGCGGGTGCGGAGCTTCCGCACCCCATCCCAGGATCAACGTCCATGACCTCTGCCCGATACCGCGTGAAGGCCGCAGCGGCGAAGATCGAGGGACCACCCTTCCATCGGAACCCGACCGTGTCCCGACGCCTTGCCCGTTCCCTGCTGGCCGCTGCTCTACTGGCCGCTGTGCCCGCACTGTCTTCTGCCGCCGACCGCATCACCGGCCACACCTTTGCCACCCGTTCGGAGGTGATCGCCCCGCATGCGATGGCCGCCACCTCGCAGCCGCTGGCCACCCAGATCGCGCTGGACGTGATGAAGGGCGGTGGCTCGGCGGTGGACGCGGCGATTGCCGCCAACGCCGCGCTCGGCCTGATGGAGCCCACCGGCAACGGCATCGGGGGCGACCTGTTCGCCATCGTGTGGGACCCGAAGACGCAGAAGCTCTACGGCTACAACGGCTCGGGCCGTTCGCCGAAGTCACTCACCCTGGCCGAGTTCCAGCGCCGTGGCCTGAAGGACATCCCGGCTACCGGCCCGCTGCCGGTCTCCGTGCCCGGCGCAGTCGATGGCTGGTTCGCGCTGCACGACCGCTTCGGCCGCAAGCCGATGGCCGACAACCTGGCGCCGGCGATCCGCTACGCCCGCGAGGGCCATCCGGTGGCCGAGGTGATCGCCTACTACTGGGACCGCTCGGTGCCCAAGCTGTCACAGTACCCGGGCTTCAAGGAACAGTTCACGATCAACGGCCATGCCCCGCGCAAGGGCGAGATGTGGAAGAACCCGAATCTGGCCAGCACGCTGCAGAAAATCGCCGACGGCGGCCGTGATGCCTTCTACAAGGGCGATATCGCCCGCACCATCGGCGACTATTTCAAGGCCAACGGTGGCTACCTGAGCTACCAGGACATGGCTGACCACCACGGTGAGTGGGTCGAACCGGTCAGCAGCAACTACCGCGGCTACGACGTGTGGGAGCTGCCGCCGAACAGCCAGGGCATCGCCGCGCTGCAGATCCTCAACGTGCTGGAAGGCTACGACTTCTCGAAGATTCCCTTCGGTTCACCGGAGCATGTGCACCTGTTCGTTGAAGCGAAGAAGCTGGCCTTCGCCGACCGTGCGCGCTTCTATGCCGACATGGCGTTCCAGCCGGCGCCGGTGCAGAAGCTGATCTCCAAGGAGTACGCCGCACAGCGCCGCGCACTGATCTCGATGGACAAGGCGCTGAAGGAAGTGCAGCCGGGCACGCCGAAGCAGCTGGAGGAGGGCGACACGATCTACATGACCGTGGCCGACGCCGACGGCATGATGGTTTCGCTGATCCAGTCCAACTACCGTGGCATGGGCAGCGGCATGGCACCGCCCGGTCTGGGTTTCATTCTGCAGGACCGTGGCGAGATGTTCGTGCTGCAGAAGAACCATCCCAACGGCTACGCGCCGGGCAAGCGTCCCTTCCAGACCATCATCCCGGGGTTCATCACCAAGGGCGGCAAGCCGTATGCCAGCTTCGGCGTGATGGGGGGCGCGATGCAGCCGCAGGGCCACGCGCAGATCGTGATGAACCTTGTGGATTTCGGCATGAACCTGCAGGAAGCCGGTGATGCACCGCGCATCCAGCACGAGGGCTCGACTGAACCGACAGGTCAGGCCACGGCGATGACCGACGGTGGTGAAGTGAATCTGGAAACCGGCTTCCCGTATGAAACGGTGCGTGCGTTGATGCGCAAGGGGCATCGCATCGTGTTCGCCGACGGTCCGTATGGTGGGTATCAGGCGATCATGCGTGATCCGGAATCCGGCGTTTACTACGGTGCGTCTGAGAGTCGAAAGGATGGGCAGGCGGCGGGGTATTGAGGTTTCCCGGCCACCGGGCGCAGCCCCCTCCGCGGTGATGGTTCGTGGAAGCGGGATCATGTGATTGGGCCGGGCGGGTGGGCTGGTCGGGGGACGCCGTGAATCCGTCCCTGGAGGCTTGGCCGCGGCATCCATGCCGCGGACACCCCCGCCCAGCCCACCCGCCCGGCCCCTGACAGTTTCCGTGGCCATCACCGCAGGAAAAGAAAAAAGAAGATCAAGATCAAAGGCAACAGCAACAGCCGCGTGCTGTGGGTTGGGGTCGGATCCGTTTTCCACAGGAAAACGGATCCGACCCCTTCTTGTTTTCCGATACACCTCATCCACGCATGGCGTGGATGGACCAACCGTCACACGTAACCTGTCGGGGGTGGGGCGGTGTGGGTAGGCAGGACCGTTGGCGCCATGGATGGCGCCATCGAGCCCCCAGGGACGGGTTTACGGCGTGTCCTGCCTACCCACACCGCCCCGCCCAACCAGCAGAAACCCAGAGCTGCCCTGGCTTTTGAATTTGCACTTGCTTGAAAGAGCGGTGCAGCCGCAGGCTGCAAAACCCACTCAATCCTGATCGTGCGCGCGCGCCGCCTCCGCCTGGGTCTCCTCCTGCGCCGCCATCTCGCGCGCGATCCACGCATCGATCATGTGCCGCTGGCGCTGCGCCTGCCGCCGCTCGCGCGTGTACTCCTGGTCCAGCACCCGGTACAGCGACACCATCACCAGCACCATCAGCAGCGCGAATGGCAACGCCGCAATCGTGATCATGCCCTGCAGTGCATCCAGGCCACCGGCCAGCAGCAACGCCGCTGCAATCAGCGCCACCGCGATGCCCCAGGCCAGCTTGCGCTTCAACGGCGGATCGCCTGCCTCGTCAGTGGACATGCTGGCCAGTACCAGCACCGCCGAATCGGCTGATGTCACGAAGAAGATCATCAGCAGCACCAGTGCGATGCAGGAAAGCAGCAAGGGCAGCGGCATGCTGTCAAACAGGGTGAACAGCACCGTTTCATAGCCATTGCCCAGCGCCTGCACCAGGTCGGCGTGGCCGAAGATCTGCGCCCACAGCGCAGTACCACCAAACACCGCGAACCAGAAGAAGCCCAGCACCGTGGGTGCCAGCACGACGCCGATGACGAACTCGCGGACGCTGCGCCCACGCGAGATGCGCGCGATGAACGAGCCGACGAACGGGGCCCAGGAAATCCACCACGCCCAGTAGAAGATGGTCCAGTCCGCCACCCATGTGCTGCCCGAGAACGGCGACATGCGCAGGCTCATCGTCACCAGCTGGTTGAGGTACGACCCCAGTGTGGTGGTGAACGTATCGAAGATGAATCCGGTCGGACCCAGCACCAGTACGGTGGCCGCAAGAAGCGCGGCCAGCGCAAGGTTGAAGTTGGACAGCCACTTCACCCCGCGCTCGACTCCGCTGGCGGTGGACGCCATGTACAGCACGAACGCGATGGCGATGATGGTCAGCTGCAGTGGCACACCCGCGTGCAAGCCGAACACGCGTTCCATGCCGGCAGCGATCTGGATGGTGCCGAAGCCCAGCGTGGTGGCCACGCCAATGGCAGTGGCAACAACCGCGGCGATGTTGACCACGCGTCCGATCCAGCCGCGATGGTGCCGGCCGATGATCGGTTGCAGCATGTCACTGACCAGTCCACGGCCATTGCGGTTGAACTGGAACCAGGCCATGGCCAGGCCGATCAGCGCGTAGATCGCCCATGGATGCAGACCCCAATGGAAGAATGCATAGCGCATCGAAGCCCGCGCCGCGTCCATGCTCTGCGGTGCGAGGCCTTCCGGAGGCTTGGTGAAGTGGGAAATCGGCTCGGCGGCGCCCCAGAACACAAGGCCGATGCCCATGCCGGCGGCGAACAGCATCGACATCCAGCTGGCGCGCGAGAACTCCGGCTCGGCATCTTCACCGCCGATGCGCAGGTTGCCGAAGCGACCGAATGCCAGATACATCAGGAACGTCAGTGCCAGGAACACGACCAGAAGATAGAGCCAGCCGACACTGCGGATGACATCGGCCAGTACCGACTGCACCACGGTATTGAAGGGGCCGGGTGCAACACCGGCAAGCAGCACCAGAAGCAGAACCAGTGCGATGGAAACGCGAAACACCATGAAGGAGCTTCTCCGATCAAGGGATTGAGGGGAGCGAGCAGAGCTTGCTGCGAGGGGCCGGCGACATGCAGCACAGACCGGGCAGGGGCCGCGGAGGCGGCGGGGAAACACCGGCCGCAGCGGCACGATGCGCGTGCACGTTACTGAATGCGATGTCACGGTTCTGTTAATACAGAAACAGCAGATCCACGCCGTGCGTGGATGGAACCACCAGGAGCTGCAGTGCGTTCTATGCTCTAATGCACACCAAGAAGCGGGGGTACCGCGGCCATGTGGCCACGGTTGAGACAGTCCCTTGGAACCTGATCCGGCTCATACCGGCGTAGGGAAGCTTTGTAGTGCAGCCATGCCCGGACTCCGCCCAAGGACCGTCCGGGCGCGGCAGCAGTGCGCCGCCGCTTCGTCCCTGACCTTCCTGGACGATGCCCGATGAACGCACAGCTCTCCGCCCTGCAGCAACAGGCCCAGCAACTCTCCGAATCCGTGACCCGGCCCATTCCCGGCTCGCGCAAGATCCACGTGCCCGGTTCACGCCCGGATCTGCAGGTGCCGATGCGCGAGATCGCGCTGACCCGCACGCCGACCTTGTTCGGCGGCGAAGAGAATGCACCGGTGACCGTTTACGACACGTCGGGCCCGTACACCGATCCGGAGGTGCGCATCGATCTGTCCGCTGGTTTGCCGGCACTGCGTCGCGGCTGGGTGGAAGAACGCGGTGATACCGAGCGGCTGGAAGGACTGAGCTCTTCGTTCGGTCGCGATCGCGAGCATGACCCGAAGCTTGATGCGGTGCGCTTCCCCGCGCGCAGCCTGCCTCGCCGTGCGCGTGCAGGTGCCAACGTCACCCAGATGCACTACGCGCGCCGCGGCATCATCACGCCGGAAATGGAATTCGTCGCCATCCGCGAGAACCAGCGGCTGGACGCGATCCGCGATGCCGGGCTGCTGCAGCAGCACCCGGGCGAGGCGTTCGGCGCTTCGATCCAGAAGATCATCACCCCGGAGTTCGTGCGCGACGAAATCGCCCGCGGCCGTGCGGTGCTGCCCAACAACATCAACCATCCGGAAAGCGAGCCGATGATCATCGGCCGCAATTTCCTGACCAAGATCAACGCAAACATCGGCAACAGCGCTGTTTCCTCGGGCATTGCCGAGGAGGTGGAGAAGCTGGTGTGGGCGATCCGCTGGGGCGGTGACACGGTGATGGACCTGTCCACTGGCAAGCACATCCATGAGACCCGCGAGTGGATCATCCGCAACTCGCCGGTGGCGATCGGTACCGTGCCGATCTACCAGGCGCTGGAGAAGGTCGACGGCCGCGCCGAGGCGCTCACCTGGGAAATTTTCCGTGACACGCTGATCGAACAGGCCGAGCAGGGCGTGGACTACTTCACCATCCACGCTGGCGTGCTGCTGCGCTATGTTCCGCTCACCGCCAAGCGGGTCACCGGCATCGTCAGCCGCGGTGGCTCGATCATGGCCAAGTGGTGCCTGGCACACCACAAGGAGAACTTCCTCTACACGCATTTCGAAGACATCTGCGAAATCATGAAGGCCTACGACGTGACCTTCTCGCTGGGCGATGGCCTGCGCCCGGGCTGCATCGCCGATGCCAACGACGCTGCGCAGTTCGGTGAGCTGGAGACGCTGGGCGAACTGACGAAGATCGCCTGGAAGCACGACGTGCAGACCATGATCGAAGGCCCCGGCCACGTGCCGATGCAGCTGATCAAGGAGAACATGGACAAGCAGCTGCGCGAGTGTGGCGAAGCGCCGTTCTATACGCTGGGCCCCCTGACCACCGACATCGCACCGGGCTACGACCACATCACCAGCGCGATCGGTGCGGCAATGATCGGCTGGTTTGGTACGGCCATGCTCTGCTACGTGACGCCGAAGGAGCACCTCGGCCTGCCCAACCGCCAGGACGTACGCGACGGCATCATGGCCTACCGCATCGCCGCGCATGCGGCCGACCTGGCCAAGGGACACCCCGGCGCGCAGGTGCGCGACAACGCGCTGAGCAAGGCGCGCTTCGAGTTCCGCTGGGAAGACCAGTTCCATCTCGGGCTGGACCCGGAGAAGGCCAAGGAATTCCATGATGAGACCCTGCCGAAGGATGCGCACAAGCTGGCGCACTTCTGCTCGATGTGCGGCCCGCACTTCTGCTCGATGAAGATCACCCAGGACGTGCGCGACTACGCCGAGGCCGGCATGAAGGAGAAGTCGGAAGAGTTTCGCGCGGCCGGCGCCGAGGTCTATCACCAGGGCTGACGTGTAACGGGTAGTGCCGGCCGCTGGCCGGCATTCCGTCGTGCGTGGGACCGGGAGAGTGCCGGCCACTGGCCGGCACTACCGCTCATCACGTCGCTCCCGGCTATCCTCCGCCCATCACCCTGGGGAAGGACGCCATGCCCGTTGCCATCACCACCCGCTGGCTGGCCATTGCCCGCCGCCATCCTTCGGCCTGGCTGCTGGGTGCCCAGTTGATCGCGGTGCTGCTGTATCCCGCACTTGATGACACCGCCGGCGGCCGTGCGGCACTGGGCATGTTCGGCATGGCGGTACTCGGCCTGGCGCTGTGGGTGGTCCAGCGCAGTCCGCTGGGCACCTGGCTGGCACTGCTGCTGGCCATTCCTTCGGTGGTGTTCTCGCTGGCCGGCGCACTGCTGGATCGCAGTGCGCTGCTGACCACCGCGCAGCTGCTGGAAAGCCTGCTGTACTTCTATACGGCCGGTGCGCTCATCGCCTACATGCTCCAGGACCATAAAGTCACCCGCGATGAACTGTTCGCAGCAGGTGCGACATTCACGTTGCTGGCGTGGGCCTTCGCGTTTGCTTTCGCCGTGTGCCAGCAATGGTATCCGGGCAGTTTCCAGGGCACCGGTGGTGGCGCGCAGCGCACCTGGATGGAGCTTCTTTATCTGAGCTTCAGTTTGCTCTCGGGTGTTGGCTTGAGCGACGTTGTGCCACTGCATCCGCAGGCGCGCGCCTTGGTCATGCTGGAGCAGTTTTCAGGCGTGATGTACGTAGCTTTGGTGGTTTCGCGACTGGTTGGATTGACCATGCTGCGGCGCATGTGAAAATGAACGCCAGATAAAAATTTCGCGCCCCGCAGGGCGCGAATGGTGCAGCAAATTATGTGAATGCGTCGGCGAGAGAGAGCCTGGATGTCGACCACGCGATAGGCGAGGTAACCCGCATAGGCTAGTATTCGCCCGCTTCATTGTTTTTGCGGTATGCGCCGATGCTTTGTGCGGAGTCTGGCTTTTTGCTGTTCCCAGGACGGGAGGGTATCGAAGGCAAACGCTGCCCCGGACCTGTCTCTACTGTGTAGCGGAAAATGAACAGCAGTGAAAACCAGCCCCCCGGATTCGATCGGATCCGGATAGGAGAGTGCACTGTCACTCTGTCCTCGCGCGAAGTCGAGGTCGTGGGTGCGCGTCGCCCGCGTCGGCTGACGCCGAAGGCGCTGGGCGTGCTGCGTGTGCTGCTGCGCCAGCCGGGGCGTGTTGTCACCCGCGATGAACTGTTCGCGGAAGTCTGGCCGGACACGCTGCCGACCAATGATGTGCTTACCCAGGCCGTCACCCAGCTGCGCAAGGCGTTCAGCAACGACGACGACAACGGCCAGGCCTATATCGAGACCATCGCCAAGACCGGCTATCGCCTGCTGGTGCCGGTGCAGGTACTGGACGATGTCGAGCCGGCGCCGCCCGCGGGAGCCGATGACGAAATCGTGGACATGCAACCGGCGATGGCCATCGCCGAGATGATGCCGCCACACGTGCAGGCATCGCGCCGCCGCTGGCGCCACGTCCGCCGGCGCGTACTGCTGGTGCTGGGCGTGCTGATGCTGGCCACGGTGGTGGTGCTGACCGCGCTGCTGCTGCGGCGGGCACCGGCCAGCAGTTCAGCTGTGGACGCGGCCGTGGAGAACGGCACGCGCGTGATCGGCAGCCCGCAGCGTCCCTATCGGTTGATCACCGCGACCAGCGGCTTTGAAACCTATCCCACGCTTTCACCCGATGGTTCATTGGTGGCCTATGAGGGCGCCAACGAAGACGGGCAGGGCGGTGGCGCGATCAAGGTGCAGACCTCCGGCAACGCGCCTGCGCGGCAGCTGCTGGCTCCGCCGGCCGGCTCGGTCGATCGCTTCCCGAGCTGGTCGCCGGATGGACGCGAGATCGCCTTCGCGCGGTTCAGCAACAACGGCGGTTGCCAGGTGCTGATCGCCAGCGCGACCGGTGGTGCCCTGCGCCAGGCCACACGGTGCGATGGCACCGAGCTGCTCAGTTTCGACTGGACGCCGGACGGCCGTGGTCTGGTGTTCGGCAGCATGGTGGGGCGCTATGCCCATCGCGGCATCCGCAAGCTTGATCTGGCCAGTGGCCAATGGGAGGCGCTGGACTACGGTGTCGCCGAGGATGACTTCGACTATGCGCCGCGCTACTCGCCTGATGGCAAGTGGCTGGTATTCGTGCGCAATCCGCAGCTGGGCGACCTGTGGCGCATGCCGGCCGCAGGTGGCACGCCCGAGCAGCTGACCAACGAGGCCGCTGAACTGCGTGGCTGGGCCTGGTTGCGTGATGGCCGGACGATCGTGTTTGGACGCCGTGTCGACAGTGAGGTGCGCCTGTATTACCTGGACGTCGAGAGCCGCACGCTGCGCGACGCCGGGCTCGACGACGCACAATGGCCGGCGACGGCGCGCCGCGCGGGCATGCTGGCCTTCGTTCACCGCCGCGCGCAGTTCGGCATCTTCAAGGTGCCGATGGAGGGCGGTTCACCCCCGCAGCGTCTGTTTGCGTCCAGCGGCCGGGATGGGCAGCCGATGGCGGCGCCGGATGGACGCCAACTGGTGTTCACGTCCGATCGTTCAGGCAGCTTCGCGCTGTGGTGGGCGGACATGGAGCGCCCCGATTCGCTGCGGCCTATCGAAGGATTGCGGCCTGAGGCACGTCAGGCACCGGACTGGTCGGCCGACAGCCGGCGGTTGCTGGTGGTCGGGCGCGACGAACACGGACGCACGGTGGTCTATGAGATCGCACCGCGTGACGAACGCGTCCAGCCGTTGCCGGTACCGTCGGAGCAGCCGCTGCAGGCACTGTACGGCGCAAACCCGGACCAGCTGCTGGTAGTCGAGCGCGATGACCAGCAACAGACGCGGCTGAGCCTGTTTGATCGAAGCGTGCAGCCTTGGCGCCGCCTTGCCAGCATCGAGGGCGTCTCTCAGGCGCGGTTCGATCGCAGCAGCGGGCGAGTGCTGTTCACCCGCCTGGCGGCAGGTGGCCTGTGGTCGGTGGATGCGGCGCTGGCGCCAGGCAGCGTGCAGCAGATCAGCGATGACCAGCCCAGCCGGTGGCGGTACCGGGCCTGGACCGTGGCCGGCAACAGTGCGATCGGCTATCTCGGTACGTCCACCCGCTGCGGTACGACACTGGTGCTGATCCAGGCCGGGCGCGAGGAACCGGAACGCTGCCTGGATGCGGAACGCCTCAGTGCCGGCAACGGGCTGAGTGCCGGCGCCGATGGGCGCACCCTGTTCGTGGCAATGGCGGTCAGCGACGGTGCCGACATCGGTGTGATGCGTTTGCCCGAGCGCTCGCCGACGCTGCTTCCGGCGTTCTCCAAGTTGTTGTTGTTCAACGGAAATGGGCCTTCGTAATTTCTTCGTGGCGACCTCGCCGCGAATTCGTGGCGATCTCGTCTGACTTTCCTGACGTGGTGCCGCCTGATTTGGCAAAACGGAGGCCTGTACTAGGCAAATCCGTGGTGCCCCCATGCGTCAACTCTCGCTGGCCGATCGCGGCCAAACCGTCTCTCTGGACCGGTCGCTCGACGATGCTGCGCCGACCTGCCTGGGCGTGGCCCGGCTCGGCAGCCTGCAGACCGCAGGCAGCAGCTTCACTGTGTGGATGCAGGTGCGCGGCAGCTCCTGGGTGGAAGCCAAGGAAGGACGCTTCCGCTTGCGCCAGGGCGAGTGGATCGCCTTCGAGAAGGAGTCGCGGCCGCTGGTCCAGGCCGGTCGCAACGGCTTGTGCGTTGGCCTGAACCTGACGGTCGAAGCGCTGCGCGTGCTGGCCGAGATGGCCGATTGCGGTCTGTATGCCGGGCGTGGCCGCATGAACCGTGGCGATGCCCGCGTTGCGCTGCGCCTGTGGCGCGATGCGCTGGCCAGTGGCCAGCCGGCACAGGCACTGCGCCCGCTGCTGCTGCACCTGGCGGGCCTGCAGCGTGGGCTGGCCGACAACGTGCAGCGTTGCCCGGGGCGCTCGCGCAGCCGCAAGCGCCAGGTGTTCGGCCGCATGCAGCGCGCCCGCCTGTACCTGGAAGGCAACAGCCACCGCGTGGTGCGCATCGGTGAACTGGCCGAGCTGACCAACTTCTCCAGCTGGTATCTCTCCAAGACCTTCCAGAGCCTGTACGAGGAAAGCCCGCAGTCGCTTTCGGCGCGGCTGCGCCTTGAGCGCGCTGCCGACCTGCTGCGTGACACCGACATGATGGTCGGCGAAGTTGCTGCAGCCAGTGGCTTCGACAACTGCTGCAGCTTCGCGCGTGCGTTCCGCGCCCGCTACGGCCAGTCCGCATCGCGCTTCAGGGAGAACGGCGGCTTGCTGCCGCCACAATCTGCAAAGTCTCCGGTTGGTTCGCGCAAATACAGCGCTGCAACGCAATCGTAACGTGCTGGGGTGTTTTAACACGCTGCTAACACGTACCTTGGAGAGATAGATGAACGTTCGTAATCCCGCAGTGCGGCTGGGCCTTCTGCCGGCTGGCATTGCGTTGGCGCTGACGCCCGCCTTTGCTTCTGCACAGGAAGCAAAGGATGCGACCACCCTGGATCGCATCGAAATCACGGGCTCGCGCATCCGCGGCGCCTCGATGGAGACCCAGCAGCCGGTCCTCACCCTGAGCCGTGAGAACCTGGAAAAGCAGGGCTACACCACCGTCGCCGATGTCCTGCAGAACCTGACCTCGGCAGGTTCGCCGGCCATTTCCCGTGCGGACTCGCTGTCCTCCGGCGAAAACGTTGGCGGCTACTACGTCGACCTGCGCAACCTGGGCGCGCAGCGCACCCTGGTGCTGATGAACGGCAAGCGGCTGGGCGCGACCACTGCCGGCTACCAGGATCTGAGCCAGATTCCGATGGCCGCCGTCGAGCGCATCGAAGTGCTGAAGGATGGCGCCTCCGCCATCTACGGTTCGGACGCCATCGCTGGCGTGGTCAATGTGATCACCCGCAAGCGCTTCGACGGTGCTGAAGCCAGCGTCTACGTCGGCCAGTACGGCCGCGGCGACGGCGACACCAACACCTACTCGTTCACCCTCGGCTCCGAAGGCGAGCGTGGCGGCGTGACCCTGTCGGCCGAATACTCCAAGCAGGATCCGGTGTGGGCGAAGGATCGTTGGTTCAGCCGCGACGGCGGCCTGGGCCCGAACACCACCTCCGGTGATTGGAGCCCGCTGAGCCAGAACAGCACCTGGTGCGATCCGCGCGTGTGGGGCGACTGCAAGCCGCGCGCTGCAGGCCAGCCGCAGCCGGAGTGGATGACCCTGAACCCGGGCGGTGACCCGAAGAATGCGGCCGACTACCACCAGCTGACCCCGGCCGAGTACTCCAATGCCAACCAGCAGATGATGGTGCAGACCGGCATCGAGCGTAAGTCCGTGTACGTCAACGGCAGCTATGATCTGGCCGACTCGATCACTTTCAATGCTGACGTGCTGTACAACCAGCGCACCACTGACCAGCAGATCGCGGGTTACCCGTACCAGTCGCTGTCGTTCGGTACCCCGCTGTCGAAGGACAGCGCGTTCAACCCGATCGGTCAGGACGTCGAGTTCCGTCGCCGCCTGTGGGAAGTGCCGCGTACCACCAAGAGCGACCTCAAGACCCTGCGCTTCGCGCCGAGCCTGAGCGGCTTCTTCGAATTCGCTGGCAAGACCTGGGATTGGGACGTCGGCGCGCTGTGGAACCGCAACGAGCTGACCAAGACCGGCTACGGCGACATGAGCCTGATCGCATCCGAGCAGGCACTTGGCAAGTCGTTCATCAACGGCCAGGGTGTTGCCCAGTGCGGTACCGACGCCAACCCGATCCCGCTGAGCCAGTGCCGTCCGTGGAACCCGCTGCTGCCGTATGGCGTCAACGGCCAGGGCTCGCTTGCCGACCGTGATCTGCAGAACTTCCTGTTCCCGACCTACACCGACACCGGTGTAACCAAGACCACCAGCTACACCGCCAACCTGTCCGGTTCGCTGTTCGAGCTGCCGGCCGGTGACCTGGGCGTGGCCATGGGCTACGAGCACCGCAAGGAAGAAGGCCGCTTCGTGCCGGACGCCTTCCGTCAGTCGGGCCAGTCGACCGGCCTGGCGTCGACCACCACCTCGGGCAACTACTCGCTGGATGAGTTCTACCTGGAACTGAACGTGCCGATCCTGTCGGACCTGCCGTTTGCCAAGGAACTGACCTTCAACGTCGCCAGCCGCTACTCCGACTACAGCAACTTCGGTGACACGATCAACTCGAAGTTCGGCCTGGTGTGGCGCCCGATCGAAGAGCTGCTGGTCCGCGGTACCTACGCCGAAGGCTTCCGCGCGCCGACCGTCGACGATCTGTACGGCGGCACCAACTCGAGCTTCGAGCGTTACACCGATCCGTGCGGTTCGACCTCGCCGGGCAACGTCGCTGGCAATGCTGCCTGCGCCGGGGCTGGCGTGCCGGCCAACTACGTGCAGGTCGGCCAGGGCTTCGCGCCTTGCAGCACCTTCCCGTGCGCGACCCCGGACCAGTTCGTCAGCGGTTCGAATTCGGCTCTGAAGCCGGAAACCTCCAAGAGCAAGACGGTTGGCCTGGTCTGGAGCCCGCGTTGGGTGCAGGGCCTGGACATCTCGCTCGACTGGTACCGCTACGAGCTGAAGAACATGATCATCGCTGACAGCGTTGATCGCATCCTGCGTGACTGCTACGTGCTGGGCAACGCAGCTCGCTGTGAAGGCGTCACCCGTGCCGCCGATGGCCATATCGAGGCGCTGACCTACGGCCTGGCCAACCTCGGCTCGATGGAGACCGAAGGCTACGACCTGGGTGTCAAGTACCGCCTGCCGGAACTGTCGATCGGCAAGTTCAGCATCGACTGGCAGACCAGCTACCTGGCCAAGTACGACGAAGCCGGCCAGAACAAGAAGGGTGAGAACATCACCATCGGTCGCGTTGGTGAGCCGGGCCTGTTCCGCGTCCGTTCGAACCTGGGCGTGAACTGGGAACTGGGTGACTTCGGTGTCAACTGGACTGCGCGTTACTACTCGGGCATGAAGGAAAGCTGCATCGACGACGCATGGTGCGACGCCCCGAACCACTACGCCAATGGTGAGCCGGATCCGCTGCGCCACACCGGCTCCAACACCTTCCACGACGTGCAGGTCAGCTGGAAGGCTCCGTGGGATGCCACCATCGCCCTGGGTGCGAACAACGTGTTCGATCACCGCGGTGCGCTGCAGTACTCGGCGCCGAACTCGAGCTTCGCCTACTACGGTGGCTTCGACGTCGGTCGCTTCCTGTACATGAAGTACACCCAGCGCTTCTGATCGTTCGAAGTGCGATAGCAATACAGGGAGGGCGGACCGCAAGGTCCGCCCTCTTTTTTTGTAGGGGAATTCCGAAATGTCGTGGAAGGTGAGCAGAGTCACGTTCCTGTCGTGTCGTAATCAACACAGTTGCTGGGTCCACTTGCGGACACTTGCACATGGAGAGAGTGATGAAGAGCACGCTGTTGCACAAACTGTCTGCTGCTGCACTGATCTATGCAACATTGGTGGGTGCGGTGTTCGCCCAGACCGGTGGCGTCTGTGGGGGCGGGCTGTACTGCGAAGAGCTGCGCCAGCAATGCCTGGCTGCAGGCAATTCGAAGGTCATGTGCGATCTGCAGTATCGCCACTGCGTGCAGGATGCCTGCGGCGCGCGCTGATGCAAAAAAAGGCGCGCCTTTGGGCGCGCCTTCGAGGTTGTTCCTGCGTTGACAGCTCAGGCCTCGCTGGGTACCAGTCCCATCAACGCATTGGCATGCTCGCGCCACTGCGGCAGCCTGTTGAGTACACCTGCGCGCTGCAGGTAGTCCTCATCCACCGGATCGCCGTTGACCAGCGCCAGCGCCACATGCACCGCACCGGTCACCCAGAAGCTGCGCGTATTGGCGCGCTGCGGCTGCAGATGGAAGGCAACCGCTTCGATGATCGGCATCGGCAGGCCCCACAGGCCCAGCAGGTAGGCGCCGGCCTCGGCATGGCCGGGGCGGGTGTCACCGGCCAGCGACGGTTCGCTGCGCTCGTTGCGTACGCCGGGCAGCAGCAGGCCGATGTCGGCCAGCAGGGCGGCGGTCGCGCCCAGTTCGGCACTGGATTCGGGCAGCAGGCGCGCGGCCAGGCGCGAGGCGAGCAGGGCGCGCTGCTGCAGCGAATTGCGTTCGGCGGTGGACAACGTGGGTGCGGAAAACACCTCGCTGGCCAGCACCAGGTCGCGCAGCGTCGACAGGCCCAGGCGGGTCACGGCCGTGCGCAGGTCAGCGATGGTGCGTCCCTGGCTGAAGAACGCCGAGTTCGACAGCTGCAGCACCTTCGCGGCAATGGCCGGGTCGGCCGCCACCAGCTTGGCGACGTCGGCGCTGTCAGCGTCGTCGTCATGCTCCAGCGCCTGGGTCAGGCTCAGGTACAGGTGCGGCGGCGAGGGCAGCTTCTCGATACGGCCGATGGCATCGCGCAGGCGTGGGCTGTCCAGTACTTCGCGCAGCTCTTCCAGGCTGGTCAGCGCTTCCAGCAGCACTTCCGGTGCCAGTGGCAACGGCAGGAAACGGTGAGCGACACCGATCAGGCGTGCCGGCGGCGGCCGGTTGCCGTGCTGGGCATCGATCAGCGCGATGCGGATGGTTTCCGGGCGCAAGGTCCGGATCTGGCCCAGCAGCGTGGTGGCATTGAGATCCGGCAGCTGCGGGCAGACGATCACCGCATCCACGCCCTGCGTGGCCACCGCAGTCATCGCGGTCTGGCCATCGGTGGCGGTCAGCGGCTGCCAGTCTTCCCCAAGATCGGCAATGAATTCGGTCAGCTCGGCCGGCAGGCTGGCTGCATCCCCAACAAGCAGAATACGCACGACACATTCCCCTGGCTGTCTCGACGATGGATGTCGACGACGTGTGAAGTGACGCAATTTACCTAATACGGCGGCACGTGTGATGTGCCGTCGTCATGAAACGTGACCCGCATCGCTCCGGCGGGGTGCCGCCGGAGCGATCCGGTTCAGGCTCAGGCCTTGCTGTCGAGATGGCGCTGGTGCGCCTCGATCAGGATCTGCTTGGC
This sequence comes from Stenotrophomonas sp. 63632_Sma, assembly GCF_056482875.1. Lineage (NCBI taxonomy): Bacteria > Pseudomonadati > Pseudomonadota > Gammaproteobacteria > Lysobacterales > Lysobacteraceae > Stenotrophomonas > Stenotrophomonas sp. 63632_Sma. The sequence continues at coordinate 3,846,928 of NZ_CM151220.1, read as the reverse complement.
CTCAGCGGCGCCGCCCCAGCCGTCGAGCTTGACCCACTTGCCCTTCTCCAGGTCCTTGTAGTGCTCGAAGAAGTGGCCGATGCGCTCCAGCCAGTGGCTGGACACCTGGGCGATGTCTTCGACGTGGGCATAGCCACTGAAGATCTTCGACACCGGCACGGCCAGGATCTTCTCGTCGCTGCCCGCCTCATCGCTCATCTTAAGCACGCCGACCGGACGGCAGCGCACGACCGAGCCCGGCACCAGCGGCAGCGGCAGCACCACCAGCACGTCGGCCGGATCGCCGTCGCCGCACAGGGTGCTCGGCACGTAGCCGTAGTTGCAGGGGTAGCGCATCGGGGTGGACAGGATACGGTCGACGAAGATCGCGCCGGTTTCCTTGTCCACTTCGTACTTCACCGGCTCCGAGTCCTTCGGGATCTCGATGATGACGTTGATTTCTTCCGGCGGGTTCTTGCCGGGCGAGACGAGTTCCAGACCCATGGTCGTGCTCCAGGTGGGGGATGTAGACGGATAGCCCCCCATTTTATGCCTTTGCCGGGCGCTGTGCAGAGGGAGGGGCCGACGGCGCTGCGGGGCGGGGGCCTACCGGGCAGGCCGGGATTGGCTGATGGGGGCGGCCGGCATGGGAGCGCAGGCTGGACCAACCTTCCCAAGGAGTCTGCCCATGAACGTGTCTGCCCTGCCGTTTGGCCTGACCTGCATGTTGCTGGTTGCGCCTTTGGCCCAGGCGTCCCCTTATGTCGACCTGATCGACTACCCGCACCAGGAGGCCAACTGGGACCGCTTCTTTGCCCTGGAAGGCCGTTTGCAGCATGGCTTCGATGCCATCTGTGGCGACACCTTCTGCGAGGGCGAATACAGCGATATCCGCGCCCTGCGCCTGCGCTGTTCGGTGGATGCGGTGCGGGGAACCGTGCATGAATGCCTGTGGGCATTCGCCGCCAGCGATCTGGAGGTGTCCCGCAACGATGGCGCGATCGTGGCCCGGCAACCGACCTGGCTGTGCCGCCTGCCGCTGGTGGCGGGAACCCCGGTGGAAGCCTTCCATGCCGCGCTCGCCGCACGCAATCCACTGCATGACCCGCTGCCGGGGACCTCGCAGAGCGTCTATGACGGGCTGACCGGATGCATCCATTGATGAGAACGTGACTGATTCTCATTAACGGAGTAGCATGCGCCGCGCCTTCCGTCTGTCGTCCCGGTTCCGCGCATGTCCTCCAATGCCGCCTCCCTCACCGAACTGCTGATCCGCGAGCGGCCTGCGTTGCTGCGCCGGGTGCAACGCATCCTGGGGGGCGACAACGGCGCCGAGGACGTGATCCAGGCGGTGTGGTTCAAGGCACGTGGCGTCGATGACAGCCAGGCCATCGACAACCCGCGCGCCTATCTGTACCGGCTGGCCGCCAACCTGGCCACCGACCATGGCCGCGAATCGACCCGGCGCAACCGTCTGCTGGCCGACCACTACCTTTGGGGGCCGGACGAGGTGATCTCGACTGAGGAGCAGGCGATGGCACAGGACGAGCTGCAGCGGGTGCTCGACGCGGCGGGACACCTGCCGGAGCCGACCCGCACCATTTTCCGGCTCAACCGCCTGCAGGGCCTGACCCAGGCCGAGATCGCCCGCCGTCTGGGTGTGTCGGTGACTACCGTCGAGAACCATGTGCGCACCGCGCTGCAACGCCTGGCCTGGGCGCGCAGCGGCCGATGATCGCCCCGGCTTGGGGCTGGCCCTCGCTGAAACGTCTTGATCACTGGACCGTGGATGCGGTCTAGTTCCTCCGCCCGCGCTTGAATGCGCCTGTCCGCCAGCCGATGAGCCCGCCGAACACGCTGCCCGCCGCCAATGACGATGCCCTGGCCGAACAGGCCCGGGGCTGGATCGCGTGGCTGGCCTCGGGTGACATCGGCGAGGGGCGCATGCATGAGTTCGAACGCTGGCTGGCACAGCCGGGGCACCGTCGGGCCTTCGAGCACGAGCGCGCGCTGTGGCGCAGCGTCGGACCACGCCCGCAGGCCCGGCCCGCCGAACGCCGGCGCCCGCGGCGGCTGCGCTGGGCAATGGCCGCTGCAGCTGCGCTGGCGATGCTGGTGGCATGGCCGGAGGCCTGGTTGCGGCTGCAGGCCGACCATCGCAGTACGCATGTCGTGCAGAACGTGCAACTGCCCGACGGCAGTCGCGCCGTGCTGGATGCGGACAGCGCGATCGCCGTGCGGTTTGATGCCGATGCACGCCGGATCGAGCTGCTGCGCGGGCGCGCCTGGTTCGAGGTCAGCCCGGATGCCCAGCGGCGTTTCAGCGTGCGCGCGGGCAATGGCGTGGTCGAGGACATCTCGACCGCGTTCTCCGTCGCACGCGACAACGATCAGGTGGAAACCCAGGTCGGACAGGGCAGGGTGCGCGTGGCCAGCCCGGCCGACGGTGGCTGGACCTACCTGCAGGTGGGACAGCGTGCGGTCTATGGCGAGCGCAGTGGCGTGACGCGTCTGGAAGATGTGGCGGCCGACAGTGTCGGCGCGTGGCGGCAGGGTGAACTGCTGCTGGAGCAGGCCAGCGTCGCCGAGGCCATGCAATGGGTCGGGCGCTATCGCGCTGGCCCGACCTTCGTGCGTGGCGATCTGTCGCAGCTGCCGGCCGTCAGTGCAGCATTGCGCATCGATCGCCCGGAGCAGGCGCTGGATGCGTTGGCGGCAACAGCAGGTCTTCGGGTTACTCGTCTTCCATTCGGCGTCGCCATCGTGCAGTAGATCCACGCCATGCGTGGATGACCGTCCCTGTGCCGACCAACGGTCGGCACCCACCACTGCAAGCAGCCGACCAACGGTTGGCACCCACCGCGGCAACCAGCCGACCCACGGTCGGCACCTGTCGCGGCCGCAAATCGCTCTTGGGGTTGCCGCGCTTTCATCCGTCTTACTCCGCGAACGTACCCGCCGCCGCCAGTACGTCGCCGTGTCCGCCCGTGTTGCGGATGTCGCCGCGCCCGCGGCACCGATTACCTGACAGGTTCCCCCATGTTCGATTTCCATCGTCCGGGCCGCATGCCGCGCCCGTCCCGCCTGTGCATCGCCCTGCTGGCGGCCGGCCTGGCCAGCGCCGCGCCCTCCGTACTCGCGCAGGATGCCAGCGGTGACCACGCTGCCCTGCAGCGCTTCGATATCCCCGCGCAGCCACTGGACGAGGCGCTGCGCAGCTACATGCGCCAGTCCGGCGTGCAGGTCGTGTACCCGGCCACTCTGGCCCGGGGTGTGACCTCGCGTGCGGTCAGCGGCAGCCTGTCGGCCAGCGAGGCTTTGCAGCACCTGCTGCAGGGCAGTGGCCTGGCGGTGCGCCGGGTCAGTGCCGATGCGGTGACCCTGGAAGCGGCAGCGTCGGCGCAGGCCGACAGCGGTGTGATCGTCACCGATACGCTGAGCGTGGCCGGCGACCGTATCGACAGCGGCGCAACCAGCGACGAGGCGCGCCTGCTCGACGGCTATCGCAGCGTCGGCTCCACCACCACGCTCAACCGCACGCACCTGGAGCGATTCCGCGGTACGTCCAACGGCGACATCGTCAAGGGCGTGGCTGGCGTCACCGCCGGTGATCCGCGCGTTGGCAACGGCTTTGACGTCAACATCCGTGGCATCCAGGGCCAGGGCCGCGTGCCGGTGATCATCGACGGTGGCCAGTCCAGCATGGATACCTACCGTGGTTATGCCGGCCAGTCGCAGCGCACCTACCTCGACCCGGACCTGATCTCCAGCCTGACCATCACCAAGGGCCCGAGCCTGCAGGCCAACGCCTCCGGTGGCATCGGCGGCGTGGTCGAGATGGAGACGCTGAAGATCGGTGACGTGCTGCGCGAAGGCCGGGACTTCGGCGTGCGCGTGCGTGGCGGCCTGGCCAACAACAGCGCCAACAACCTGCCGTCCTACAGCGCCGCGCCGCGCACCGACCGCAGCGCCACCGGCAGCCAGTTCTTCAACGTGGCTGCTGCGGGACACTGGGATCGCTTCGATCTGGTTGCCGCCTACGCCTACCGCGACAACGGCAACTACTTCTCCGGCAAGCATGGCTACGATGACTTCCCGCAGACCCGGCGCACGCTGGCGCCGCTGAACCCGCCGCGTACCGAGGTGTTCAATACCTCGGCGCGCTCGAAGTCGGCGCTGCTCAAGGGCACCTGGCGCATCGACGATGCACAGACCCTGGAAGCGGGCTACCGCCGCTACGAGGGCACCGCCGGCGAGATCATGGCCTCGCAGATCATCCGTGTGGATCGTGACCGCATTCCGCAATGGGACCCGGGCCACGTCGACATGGACAGCTACACCCTGCGCTATCGCTTCAACCCGGACAGCGAGCTGGTCGACCTGCGCGTCAACGCCACGTACACCGATACCGACAGCGTGATGTACAACAGCCTGACCGGCATCACCCCCTGGTACTTCGATCGCCGCACCGAGTGGTACGACGCGCCCAGCTTCAGTGGCGACCCCGGTTACAAGGATGCCTACCGCAATCCGCTGCGGCAGAAGCGCTTCGGCCTGGATGCCAGCAATACCTCGAAGTTCGATACCCGCGCCGGTGCATTCACCCTCGACTACGGCCTGTCCTACAGCGATGAGGACATTGCACCTGGCAGCTCGGGGCCGGTCATGCACGATGACCTGATCAACAACCGCTTCCTGCGCAACGCCGAGCGCAAGGAATACAGTGCCGTGGCCTCGCTGAAGTGGCAGCCCGATGAGCATTGGGAACTGCTGGCCGGCGGCCGCTGGAACCGCGTGGATGTGCATGACCGCAACCGCCTGGCCACGCCCGATGCCTACGAGGTGCAGGGCCAGTACCGCTACACCGAGCTGCTCAATGGCAACCCGGCGCTGCCGTCGTGGCGGGCCAAGCGCATCGCGCTGCTGAACTGGTATCCGGACGCCAACGGCAATTTCACCCAGGAATCGCTGCTGGCTTCACCGTACAAGAAGGGTACGGTGGGCGACATCGGTGGCTGGAACTTCTACGACGCCGGCAAGGCGCAGGACCTGGAGGTGCCGGTCAGCTGGAGCTGGTCGCAGCCGATCCGTCGCCGCGACACCGCGTTCTCGCCGACCGCCAGCGTGGCCTACCGCTTCAGCGAAGACACCATGGTCTACGTGAAGTACGCCGAAGGCACCAAGCTGCCGAGCCTGTTCGAGACCACGCTGGGCCTGTTCACCGCCGCCAAGCCGGTGGGCGAGCTGAAGCCGGAGCGCGCGCGCAGCTGGGAAATCGGAGCCAGCACCATCCGCTATGACCTGTTCACCGCCGGCGACCGCCTGGCGCTGAAGCTGGCGTATTTCGATACCCGCATCGACGACCTGATCACCCGTGACTACCGCACGCTCTCGGCCGGCCTGATCCGCAACGTCGACCAGTTCAAGGTCTCGGGCATGGAGTTCCAGTCCAGCTATGACAGCGGCAAGGTATTTGCTGATCTGTCCGCGCACTATTACTTCAAGGCCAAGACCTGCGCACCGGACATCGCAGCCGAGCGCCGTGCCTATGGTGCACAGCGCAGGAACGATGAACTGGCCAACACGCCGAACTGCGTGGACGGCGGCTTCGAGGGCTCGTACACCAATACCCAGAACCCGCCGCGCTACATGGTCAACCTGACCCTGGGCTCGCGCCTGTTCGACGAGCGCCTGACGTTCGGCACCCGCGTGGTCCACAACGCCGGCCCGATCAGCAAGCTGGACAAGGACTGGAACGTGGGTCTGTCGGCGATCCAGCAGCTGTACCGGCCGACCACCCTGGTCGACCTGTTCGCCAGCTGGAGCTTCAACGACCAGCTGTCGGTGGAGGCGGGCGTGGACAACGTCACCGACCGCTACTACCTGGATCCGCTGGCGCTGGGCGTGATGCCGGCCCCGGGCCGTACCGCGAGGCTGGCGCTGACCTGGAAGTACTGATCGTCGGGGTCGGATCCCTTTCCTGCAGAAAGGGCTCTGACCCCAGCGGGAGACAACGGTAGCGCCGGGCCATGCCCGGCGCCTTCCTCCAGCCAGTTACAGCCCGGTCGCCGCCTTCACGGCATCTTCGTGCAGCGACTCGTTCAGCTCATCCACCACCGTGGTCCATGCCGCATCGGCCTGCAGCGACTCGGACAGGAACTGGCGCTGGGCATCGTTCCAGTACGGCGCTTCGACCACTTCCACATCGGTGGCCAGCTGGTGTTCGCGGATGAAGCGGGCGATGCCCTCGGCGCTGGCATCCAGGCCCAGCTGCAGGAACAGGTTGGTCATGCGCGGTTCGGTGGTGATCATCGTCGGTTCCTGCGGGAAGAAGGGATACGCCATTATCGGTGCACATGGCCTTGGGGAAAGCCCCGTGGCGAACGTCTACAGCAGGACGACCCCCTTGGCATCCCCCATGAACGCACACATCGCCCCTGAAGACAGCCGCAGCCTGCGGCTCAAGGCCGCCACCCGCGACAGCCATGGCGCGCTGGACAAGCGCATCATGGCCGGCGACATCTTCGCCGACCGCAGCAACTTCGCCCGTTTCCTGCGCGTGCAGTACCGCTTTCATCGCAGCATCGATGCGCTGTATGCCAACCCTGCGCTGGATGCACTGCTGCCGGACCTGGGCGAGCGCCGCCGCCTGACCCAGGTGGCGCGCGACCTGCAGGATCTGGAGCAGACCCTGCCGGGGGCCGACATCGCGGCGTTGCCGTCCGATCTGGAGCTACCCGCCGCATTGGGGTGGCTGTATGTGGCCGAAGGCTCCAATCTCGGCGGCACCATTCTGTACAAGATGGCTGCCAAGCTCGGCCTGGATCGTGATTTCGGCGCCCGCCACCTGGCCGCACACCCGGATGGCGCGGCGCGCCACTGGCGTGAATTCACCGCTGCGCTGGATGCGGTGCCGCTGAGCGCCGAGCAGGAGCAGCAGGTGATCGATGCGGCGGACGCCGCCTTCCGCAGCGTGCACGGCCACGTTGAAGTGGAATTCGCCTGATGCACGCCTCCCGCCTATCGGCGCAACGCTGATGCGCTGGCTCTGGTTCGCGCTGGGCTGGCTGATGGTCGGCCTCGGGGTGATCGGCGCGCTGCTGCCGGTGATGCCGACCACCATCTTCCTGATCCTGGCCGTGGGCTGCTTCGCGCGCGGTTCGCCGAAGTTCGAGCAACGCCTGCTGGCGCACCCGCGCTACGGCCCGTCACTGCGACTGTGGCGCGAGCAGGGCGCGGTGTCGCGCAAGGGCAAGGCGTTTGCCAGCGCCGGCATGGCGGTGGGCTTCGCGCTGTTCTGCTGGGGCGCACATCCGTCCTGGCGGCTGCTGCTGGGCGTGGGCCTGTTCTTCGCGGTCAGCGCCGGCTACGTGCTCAGTCGGCCCGCACCGCGGCTGGAGCCCAACCCGGTCGTGGAAGTGGACGACGCCAATGATCCGCGCTCGGCACGCCGCCGTGCAGCGACCCCTGATGCTGATGGAAAACGAGACGATGCTGCCTGCTGACCTGGCCCCCGTGGCTGCTCCTGCACTGACCCCGTGGGGCATGTACCTGGCCGCCGATGTGGTGGTGAAAACGGTGATGATCGCGCTGGCACTGGCGTCGCTGGCCACCTGGACCGTGCTGCTGGCCAAGGGGTGGGAGCTGGCCCGGCAGGGCCGGCAGCTGCGTGCAGCGCGCGCGCTGCTGCCGCAGGCGCCGAGCCTGCCCGGCGGGAGCGTGGAGGCCAGCCTGCAGCAGGGCACCGCACTCGCCATGCTGGACGCAGCGCGCACCGAACTGCGCCTGTCGCAGGAACTGGATAGCCGCGACGGCATCAAGGAGCGCGTGGCCTCGCGCCTGGACCGCATTGAACTGGAAACCGCGCGCATGCAGCGGCGCGGCATCGGCGTGCTGGCCAGCATCGGCGCGGTGGCGCCGTTCGTCGGCCTGTTCGGTACGGTGTGGGGCATCATGAACAGTTTCATCGGCATCGCCCAGAGCAACACCACCAACCTGGCGGTGGTTGCGCCCGGCATCGCCGAGGCTCTGCTGGCGACCGCGCTGGGTCTGGTCGCAGCGGTTCCCGCCGTGCTGGTCTACAACCACTTCAGCCGCGTGCTGGCCGGCCTGCGGGGTCTGCTCGGTGATCTGTCGGCGGCCGTGCAGCAACTGGTCTCACGCGATCTCGATCGTGCCGTTCCGTGTACCGCAGCGGCGCCGCTGCGTGCGGTGCACTGAGGCGCGGCGATGGCGATCAGGACCGCGTCCGACCGTGACGATACGCCGGAAGAAGCGCATGAGATCAATGTCACGCCCTTCATCGACGTGATGCTGGTGCTGCTGATCATCTTCATGGTGGCCGCACCGCTGGCCACCGTGTCGGTGCCGGTGCAGCTGCCGGCCAGCAATGCCAGTGCCACGCCGCCGGAACAGGCACCGGTGTACGTGACCGTCCAGGCCGATCTGTCGCTGCGCGTTGGTGAACAGGCCGTGGCGCGCGACAGCCTGGCGGCTGCATTGCAGGCGGCCACTCACAGTGACACCACGCAGCGCATCTTCCTGCGTGCCGATACCCGTGTGCCCTATGGCGAACTGATGGCCACGCTGGATGCGCTGCGCGCGGCCGGCTACCTGAAGGTGGCGCTGGTCGGCCTGGAGCAGGGCGCACGATGAGTGGACTGCGGCGCTGGGTGACCAGCCTGGCGATCGTGCTGCTGGTGCATGCGCTGTTGATCGGCGCGGCCTGCTGGTGGGCGGCCCGTGCGCCAGCACTGGCTGCAACGGCGCCGCCCGCGGCACTGATGCTGGAACTGGCGCCGATGGCGCAGGCACCGCCGGCGCCGCCGCGCGAGGTCGCCACCGGGCCGCTGCAGCAGCAACAGCAGCGGCAGGCGCCGACGCCGGCCCTGCGTGAACAGCCCAAGGCGCCGGTGCAGCCGCAGGGTGAGCTGCCGCCGCCGCGTACACCGGAGCCGACGCCGTCGCCGGACACCGCTGACGCCAATGTCGCGCAGACCAGCGCACCGCCGCAGGTGGCGGCTGATGCGGCCACACGCTACACCGCACCGCAGACCACGGCGGGTGAGCGCAGTCGTGCCGAGGCGACCTGGGAAGGACGCCTGCTCGGGCACCTGCAGAAACACCGCCGCTATCCGCGCCAGGCCGAGCGGCTGCACCAGCAGGGTGTGGTCTACGTGCGCTTTGCGGTTGCCCGCGATGGCGCGGTCTCGGGCTTGAAACTGGGCCGCAGCAGTGGCTTCGCGCTGCTCGACCAGGAGACGCTGGACACCGTGCAGCGGGCCAGCCCGGTACCGGCGCCGCCGGCCGAAGTGGCCGGCGACCCGGTGGAAGTGATGGTGCCGGTGTCGTTCTTCCTGCGCGGGCGTTGACCTCGTAGCGTCGAGCTTGCTCGACCGCTCTTGCGGTGTGGGCCAGAAGCAGTAGAGCAAGCTCGACTCTACGGGTTTGCGTATGGTGTGGATCTACAGCAGCGGCACCAGCAGCAGCGCCACGATGTTGATGATCTTGATCAGCGGATTGATCGCCGGACCGGCGGTGTCCTTGTAGGGATCGCCGACGGTATCGCCGGTCACTGCCGCCTTGTGCGCCTCGCTGCCCTTGCCGCCGAAGTGGCCGTCTTCGATGTACTTCTTGGCGTTGTCCCAGGCGCCGCCGCCGGTGGTCATCGAAATGGCCACGAACAGGCCGGTCACGATCGTGCCGATCAGCAGGCCGCCCAGTGCGCGCGGCCCCAGCAGCAGGCCGACCACCACCGGCACCGCCACCGGCAGCAACGAGGGCACGATCATTTCGCGGATCGCCGAGCGGGTCAGCATGTCCACCGCCTTGTCGTACTGCGGCTTGCCGGTGCCCTGCATGATGCCGGGGATCTCGCGGAACTGGCGGCGCACTTCTTCCACCACCGCACCGGCGGCGCGGCCGACCGCTTCCATCGCCATCGCACCGAACAGGTAGGGAATCAGGCCGCCGATCAGCAGGCCGATGATCACCGTGTGGTCGCTGAGGTCGAAGCGGAATTCCTGCCCCGGATGTGCTGCCTGCAGGTTATGGGTGTAGTCGGCGAACAGCACCAGTGCCGCCAGTGCCGCAGAGCCGATCGCATAACCCTTGGTCACTGCCTTGGTGGTGTTGCCCACCGCATCCAGCGGATCGGTGATGTCGCGGATCTCCGAGGGCAGCTCGGCCATCTCGGCGATGCCACCGGCGTTGTCGGTGATCGGTCCATAGGCATCGAGGGCGACGATCATGCCGGCCATCGACAGCATCGCGGTGGCGGCGATGGCGATGCCGTACAGGCCCCCAAGCGCGAACGCGCCCCAGATTGCCGCACACACCGCCACCACCGGTAGCGCGGTGGACTTCATGGAAATGCCAAGGCCGGCGATGATGTTGGTGCCATGCCCAGTGGTCGAGGCCTGTGCCACGTGCTGCACCGGCTTGTACTGGGTGCCGGTGTAGTACTCGGTGATCCACACGATCAGGCCGGTCAGTACCAGCCCGATCAATGCGCAGCCATACAGCGCCATCGGCCCATGCACGTTGTCACTCATCAGCCCGGTGGTGATCGGGTAGAAGGCGATGGCGGCCAGAACGCCGGAGACGATCACGCCCTTGTACAGCGCGCCCATGATCGAGCCGCCTGGCTTCACCTTGACGAACAGTGCGCCGATGATCGAAGCGATGATCGATACGCCGCCCAGCACCAGCGGATACAGCACTGCATTGGCGCCGGCCTCGGCCAGCATCAGGCTGCCCAGCAGCATGGTGGCGATCACGGTGACCGCATAGGTCTCGAACAGGTCGGCGGCCATGCCGGCGCAGTCACCCACGTTGTCACCCACGTTGTCGGCGATCACCGCCGGGTTGCGCGGATCGTCCTCGGGAATGCCGGCTTCGACCTTGCCGACCAGGTCGGCACCTACGTCCGCGCCCTTGGTGAAGATGCCGCCGCCCAACCGCGCGAAGATCGAGATCAGCGAGGAGCCGAAGGCAAGGCCCACCAGGGCATGCAGCGCTTGTCCCATCGGCAGGCCCATGCGCAGCAGCAGTGCGTAGTAGCCGGCCACGCCCAGCAGGCCGAGGCCGACCACCAGCATGCCGGTGATCGCACCGCCGCGGAAGGCGACGTCCATCGCCGCGCTGATGCCGTGGCGGGCAGCTTCGGCGGTGCGCACGTTGGCGCGTACCGAGACGTTCATGCCGATGTAGCCGGCGGCACCGGACAGCACCGCGCCGATGGCGAAGCCGACTGCGGTGTACCAGCTGAGGAAGATGCCGACCAGCACGAACAGCACCACGCCGGCGACGCCGATGGTCAGGTACTGGCGGTTGAGGTAGGCACGCGCACCTTCCTGGATCGCGGTGGCGATCGCGACCATGCGTTCATTGCCGGTGGGTTGGCGCAGGATCCAGCGCGCCGAGACGATTCCGAACAGGATCGCGAGAATGGCGCAGCCCAGCGCCAGTGACAGCCCGTGACGTTCCAGCATTAGACCCCTCCGCAGAATGGATGGACAAGCATCCAGTGGCGATGAACTGCACCACGAGGGGGACGACGGGCTGCAGCCTGGAACCAACCCGTACCGACCTTGGTGGTCGTCCGACGTATGGCGGTGTTCAGCATTCCCTGGTGCCCGCAGTATGCGTGCCGCGCACTGTAGAGTCGAGCCGTGCTCGACTGGTTTTTACGAGCCCCGCCGCATGCCGCCAGTCCATGGGCATGATTCGAAAGCCACAGGCCTTTGCGCCCCGTTAAGCCAGCCTCTGCAAGCCTGCGCCCAGTCCCGTAGGAGATTCCCCATGCGCCTGTCCCTGTTGATGCTTGCCGCCCTGGTCCCGGCCGTACCGGCACTCGCCGCGGAAACCCCGGAGCTGCAGCGCGCCGTGGGTGCCCCCCAGGCCGTGGGCGCGGTGCACACCCTGCGGCAGATTCCCGAGGCCTGCGCGCGCCTGGAAGGTGCCTTCACCGGTCAGGCGGCCGAGCCGTATCGCTTCGCGCCGGTGCGGACCAGCGAGCAGTGCCAGCCGCGCGCGCGTTTCGTCGACTATGCCAAGGCGCAGCCAAGCGCCGACAAGGGCTGGAAGCTCAATGATGTGATCCGCGTACCCAATGCCGCGTGCCCGGCGCAGCAGGCGGTAGTGCGGGTGTGGCGCCTGCCGTCGAGCAACAAGGTCGAGCTGGACGGGCAGGGCCAGTCGCGCATCTATCTGGAAGAGGCCAAGAAGCAGGCCGCTGCCGGCCAGATTCCGCAGGTGACGATGTTCGCCGCGCAGCTGCAGATGGAAGGCAAGGCCTGCAATTGAGGCCGTCCAGCAGCGCGCATCAACTCATGGCGTGGATCTACTGACGTGCTTGGCGCTGCGCATCCACGCATGGCGTGGATCTACTTCGCTGCGCATCGGTAGTGCCGGGCCATGCCCGGCGGGCAACCTGGTAGTGCCGGCCGCTGGCCGGCAAACCTGCAATCATCACTCCGCCAGCGTCGCCCCGCGCGCCACCAGCAGCTCTCGCAGGGCCCTGCGATGGCAATGCGCTTCATCCTCGCAGTAGCATCCCACGCTGATGTCGCTGTGCTGTGACATCGCAGCCAGCAGGTCCAGCGCGTGGGCCGCGTCCGGCGCCTTCATCTCGGCCTTGTAGTGGCGGAAGAACGCATTCCAGTCGGCCGCGGTTTTCGCTTCGTGCGCCCGCTTTACCAGTTCCGCGCTGGGTGACAGGGTCGGGAACCAGACGTCGTACCAGTCCTGTTCCGCGAACTCACTGCGCGGCACGCCGCGTGGCGGCCGCCGCACGGTACCGATGCGCAGCCCTTCGCCGGGGTGGCGCGGCGTACCCAGTCGAACAACACGCAGTGCCATGATGACCTCCGGGCGGGGCATCCATCATCCTGCGATGCACGTGCGCCAGGTGTGAACCGCTGTGGAAACGAAAAGGCCCGGGCGCCTGCGCACCCGGGCCTTTTCCCATGCTGGCAGCGATCAGTTGCCGCGGCAGTCCTTCAACCACAACACACGACCAATCTGGTCGTAGCTGTCGACCACGCCGGTCAGCGTCACCTTCTCGCGCGGGCGCAGGGCCAGCGCATACGCGGCCTGGTTGGCTGCAAACGAGCAGGAAATGGCCACGCGCTCAAAGTCGATGCTGCCATCGCTGGGCAGGTCAAAGCTGGTGTTGTAGGTACCGCCACTGCGCAGCACGGAGGTGATGCGACCGGTGATGGCGTAGGTCTTGCCCTTGTAGCGCGGCTCGACCGCGGCCGGGTTGTCCTTGTTCTGGTTGCGCAGCTGGAAGCCGAAGCGGTCGGCGGCAATCGTTACCACCGACGCCTGCGGAGTGGCCTTGGCTGCCTGTTCGCCAGCCTTGCCCGGCTTGATCTGGTTGAGCAGCTTGCACATTTCTTCGCGCACGCCGTCGGCCGAGGCAATGGCGCCCTTGTTGACCTTCACCACCATGCCGACGGTGCCCTGGCCGCCTTCGGAGGTGGCACTGATGATCATCGGAATCGGCTTGTGGGCCATGGATTCCGGCTCTTCGATCAGCATCGAGCCGCCTTCCACGTCCTCGCTGAGGACGTCCATGTTGGCGTTCTTGGCGATCACCCGCATCTGGCCGATGGCACTGGCCACGGTCAGGTCCGGATGGGTGACCGATGAGGTGAAGGTCGTGCCGACGAAGGGATTGCCCTTCTTCTGGAAGTTGCTTTCGCAGGTTGCAGCGAAGGCCGGCGCGGCAGCACCGCACAGCAGCGCGGCGATCAGGATCGGGTGCTTCATGGTTACAGTCCTTGTGAAATGGCAGCACAGGCCCGGGCCTTGAAGGCCGGGCAGCGTCGAATCTGGCTTGCGGCGGCCCCTTTGCCCCGGGCCGGAGCCCGATTGTGGGGTGCTTCGGCGGCCGCCGCAATGTGCCCTGCGCTCCGCACAGGGCTCAGCACAGAGGGGCGTATACGACTTAATCCCCTCCGTCCCCTTTTTCGGCTCAGCCCTCGAAGGCCGGCAGCTTCTGCTTCACGGCCACGTTCTTCAGCGTCACGTACTTCGGCAGGCCGTCGGTGCCGTACGGCAGCGGGGCTTCGCCCTTGATCAGCGGCGACAGGTAGGCGCGTGCCTTGGCGGTGATGCCGAAGCCGTCGCGGCGGATGAAGCCGGCGGGCATCTTCTTTTCATGATTGGCGATCTTCGACAGCGGCGCCGCTTCGATCTTCCAGCGATAGGGCGCATCGGTGCTGCGCACGATCACCGGCATCACGCCGTTCTGGCCCTTCAGTGCCAGCTGCACGGCGGCCTTGCCGACCGCCTGCGCCTGCTCCCAGTCGGTCTTGCTGGCCAGGTGGCGGGCCGAGCGCTGCAGGTAGTCGGGCAGCGCCCAGTGCACCTTCAGGCCCAGCTGGTCCTTGACCCGGCCGGCCAGGTGCGCCGCCACGCCGCCCAGCTGCGAGTGACCGAACGAGTCCTTGCCGCCACCGGCGTCGGCGACGAAGCGGCCATCGGCGGTGGCGATGCCTTCCGACGCCACCACCACGCAGTAGCCGACGCGCTCGACCACCGCCTTGACCTTGGCCAGGAACGCCGCTTCGTCATAGGCGCGTTCGGGCAGCAGGATGATGTGCGGCGCTTCGTCATCGCCGTTGCCGGCCAGACCGGCGGCCGCAGCCAGCCAGCCGGCGTGGCGGCCCATGGCCTCGTAGATGAAGACGCGGGTGGAGGTCTCGGCCATTGCCGCCACGTCCAGCGCCGCTTCGCGCACCGACACGGCGGTGTACTTGGCCGCCGAGCCGAAGCCGGGGCAGGTGTCGGTCACCGCCAGGTCGTTGTCGATGGTCTTGGGTACACCGATGCAGGTCAGGTCATAGCCGGAGGCCTTGGCCAGCTGCGAGACCTTCAGCGCGGTGTCGGCCGAGTCGTTGCCGCCGTTGTAGAGGAACCAGCGCACATCGTGGGCCTGCAGCACCTGCAGCAGGCGGTCGTAGCGGGCGCGGTCGGCATCCAGCGATTTCAGCTTGACCCGGCACGAACCGAAGGCGCCGCCCGGGGTGTGGGCGAGGGCGCGGATGGCCGCAGCACTCTCCTTGCTGGTGTCGATCAGCTCCTCGCGCAGCGCGCCGAGGATGCCGTTGCGGGCAGCCAGGACCTTGATGCCCTTGGCCCGGGCCTGCTCGATCACCGCCGCTGCCGTGGCGTTGATGACCGCGGTGACACCGCCGGACTGGGCGTAGAGGAGAGTACCGTTGCGCATGCTTCTACCTGCTTGGGGGAGGGGACATTGCAGGGACATTACCCGGATGCGGTAAAGTGGCGCTATTGCGGTGCAGCGATACCGGTCCGTCCGGGACGCGAACCTTCTTTGTTTTCAACACGTTGGAGTCAGGTCAATGCGATTGGTTCTGTTGGGACCGCCCGGTTCGGGCAAGGGGACACAGGCGACGCGCCTGAAGGAAAAGCTGGGGATCGCCCACATTTCGACCGGTGACATGCTGCGCGCGGAAATCGCCGCGGGCACGGAGCTGGGCAAGCAGGCCAAGACGGTGATGGATGCCGGCAACCTGGTGTCGGACGACATCCTGCTGGGCATGCTGGAGTCGCGCCTGACCCAGGCCGATGTCGCCAAGGGCTTCATCCTCGATGGCTACCCGCGCAATGTGGCCCAGGCCAATGCGATGGACGGCCTGCTGGCCAAGATCGGCCAGCCGCTGGATGCCGTGGTGCAGCTGGACGTGGCCACCGAGCTGCTGGTCGAGCGCATCGCCGGTCGTGCCAAGGAACAGGGCCGCGCCGATGACACGCCGGAAGCGGTGCGCCAGCGCCTGCAGGTCTACAACGACCAGACCGCCCCGGTGGTCGACTTCTACGCCGGCCGTGGCACCCTGGCCCGCGTCGACGGCGTCGGTGAGCTGGACGAGATCGAAGCCCGCATCCTGGCGGCGATCAAGGGTTGATCCTGCAGGGCCGGTGCACTGCCGGTCTTTCGGGCGCAAAAAGCACAGGCCTGGTCCGCGAGGACCAGGCCTGTGTCGTTTGATAGGCGCCAGCAGAGGGCTTGCTCAGGGCCCCGCAGCATGAGCTCCCTTGGGGATGGCCTCTTGGGGAGTAGGACCGGTTCGGGTACTGCGGCTGGCAGTTCGAATTGTGTCCGGGTTCACAGAACATCGCTATCGGGATTTCCCTGACAGATGATTGGAGTTTTCTCACATCCTGTGTAGGACTTGTCTTACCCCGGATCGGACATTGGCCCTATACAGCCGTCATCGGTCACAATCCTCGGTCATGAGCAGCGTACATATCCTTGCAATCGCCGGCACCTTCATGGGCGGCGTGGCCGCCCTGGCGCGGGAACTGGGCCATACGGTCAGCGGCAGCGACCAGGCCATCTATCCGCCGATGTCGACCCAGCTCGAACAGCTGGGCATCACCCTGGACCAGGGTTACCGCGCCGACAGCGTGCCGGCCGGCACCAATGAGGTGGTGATCGGCAACGCGCTCTCGCGCGGCAACCCGGCCGTGGAGGCCGTGCTCGACGCCGGCCAGCGCTACATCTCCGGCGCCCAGTGGCTGTCCGAACAGGTGCTGCCGGGCCGCGACACCCTGGCCGTGGCCGGTACCCACGGCAAGACCACCACCACCACCATCCTCACCTGGCTGCTGGAAAGCGCCGGTCGTTCGCCCGGTTTCCTGATCGGCGGCGTCGCCGAGGATTTCGGCGTCTCCGCCCGCCTGGGCCAGGGCCGCGAGTTCGTGGTCGAGGCCGACGAGTACGACACCGCCTTCTTCGACAAGCGCAGCAAGTTCGTGCACTACCGGCCGCTGGTGGCCATCCTCAACAACCTTGAATACGACCACGCCGATATCTTCCCCGACGTGGCCGCGATCCAGCGCCAGTTCCACCATCTGGTGCGCACGGTGCCGGCGCGTGGCCGACTGATCGTCAACGGTGAGGATCAGCATCTGGCCGAAGTGCTGGCGATGGGCTGCTGGACCCCGGTCGAGCGCTTCGGATTCGATCCGTCGCTGGAATGGCATGCCGAACTACTGGCTGCCGATGGCAGTGCGTTCCGCGTGCACCATCGTGGGCAGGCGCTGGGCGACGTGCAGTGGTCGCTTCTGGGCCGTCACAACGTGCTCAACGGCCTGGCCGCGCTGGCCGCCGCGCATGCAGTGGGCGTGGCGCCGGCCGAGGTGATTCCGGCGCTGGCGCGCTTCCGCAGCGTCAAGCGCCGCATGGAAGTGATCGGCCAGCATGACGGCATCACCATTTACGACGACTTCGCCCATCACCCGACCGCGATCGCCACCACATTGGAAGGCCTGCGTGCCAAGGTGGGTGATGCGCGCATCGTGGTCGCGATGGAGCCGCGCAGCAATTCGATGCGGCTGGGCGCACATGCGCAGGCGCTGGCACCGTCGCTGGCGCTGGCCGATGAAGTGGTGTTCCTGCATCGTCCGGAACTGGCCTGGGATGCCGCTGCGGTGATCGCTGCGGTACGTGGCGAAGCCCACGCGGTGCCCGATACCGACGCATTGCTGGCGCAGCTGCAGTCCAGCGCGCGCAGCGGCGACCACGTGGTGTTCATGTCCAACGGTGGCTTCGACGGTGCACCGCGCCGTTTCCTGGCCGCGCTGCAGGCCCGATGAGCGTCGACGGTTCGCTGCCGCTGTTTCCGCTGCACACCACGCTGGTGCCGGGTGCGGCGGTGGGCCTGCGCGTGTTCGAGCGCCGCTATCTGGACCTGGTCCGCGACAGCGGCCGCAGTGGTGAGGGGTTTGGTGTCTGTCTGATCCTCGATGGCGAGGAAGTCGGCGCACCAGCAACGCCGGCCGCCTATGGCGTGCAGGTACGCATCGAAGACTTCGATGTCGGCGCCGACGGCGTGCTGCAGTTGCGCCTGCGTGGCACCCGCCGCTTCCATGTCGAGCGCACCCGCGTACGCGACAACGGCCTGGTGGTGGCCGACGTGCGTTGGTGCGATGAAGACCCCGATGACGAATTGCGGCCGCAGCATGCGCTGCTGGCCACGGTGCTGGGGCACATCATCGAACAGGCCGGCGAGGCCTATGCGCCGGCCAACCCGGCATTGCTGGACCAGGCCAGCTGGGTCGGCTGGCGGCTGGCCGAACTGCTGCCACTGAGCGAGCAGCAGCGCCTGCAGCTGCTGCAGATGGATGACCCGCACCAGCGGTTGCAGCAATTGCTGGGCTGGATGCCGTAACCGGAAAACGCCAACCAAGGTTGGCCACTACCAGAGCGCAGCGGAACCGGGAAACGCCAACCAAGGTTGGCGACTACCAGAGAAGCACCGGCTCGATCACGGCATGGTCTTCAACCGCAACACCGGCAGCCCGGTTTCGCTGTGCACATCCTCCCGCTGCGGCAGGTCCTGCACGGCGTCCTTCACCGCGTTCAACGCCGGGTCGACACCCCGCAGCGGGTGCCACATGCCGATCCATTCGAAGTGGCGCTCGTAACGCAGGGTCTGTGCACTGCCCAGCCACAGCGGCGTGTTGCCCGGCTGCAGCTGCGCGGGTGCCGGCCACAGGCGCAGCACATAGCGCTCATCCGGCTTCGCGCCCTGGCGCACCATCAGCAAGGCTTCCACGCGGGTGTCCAGCGTTGCCGGCAATACCGGCAGCTCATCGGCGCCGGTGTTCTTGTCCAGCATCAGCAGCGCCTGCTGCCAGCCGGCCTGCTCCTGCCGCTTCCAGCCGCGGGCTTCCAGCTGCGCCTGCAGCGGCGCCAGCGGGCCCGCCACCTGCACGTCCAGCGGCCAGCGCTGGTCGTCGTCGAACTCGTTGCGGCGCGCCGGCAGCGTGGCCCAGTCGTGCTGCCACCAGGCTTGCGCATCCATCGCCTGCGGTGCCGGCAGGGTCGGCTCGAACCGCTCCAGCTTCACCGGAATGTGGCGCGGCGCGTACCACATCGCCGCCACGGCGAAGACGCCGTAGAACAGCCAGGCCACCGGCTTCACCCAGAACGAGCGGTTGAAGCGGCGGCGGTAGGCGATGCCCAGCACCAGCAGCCAGAACGTGCCGAACAGCATGCCGCCGATCACATCGCTCAGCCAATGCGCGCCCAGGTACAGGCGAGAGAAGCCGATCAGGCTGACCACGATGCCCGACACCAGGTACGGCCAGACGCGGGTGCGACCCGGCATCTCGCGGGCGATCAGCACCGCGAAGAAACCGAAGGTGATGGTGGCCATGGTCACCGATACCGACGGGAAGCCAAAGCCGCTGCTGGCATCGACCGGGCGCACCACATCCACGGTGGCGCCGAGCAGCATGGTCAGGGCCAGGCCGAAGGCAAGCGCGGCCAGCCAGTGCGCGGCGGCCATCCAGCGCCGGCGCCAGATCAGGTAGCCCATCGCCGCCGCGGTGGCCGGCAGCAGTACCTGCCAGGCGCCCAGCGATGCCAGTGCGGCCATCGGGTAGTCGGCCAGCGGGTTGCGCAGCGCCAGCATGGCCTGGTGCACCAGCAGGTCGATCGCCAGCGGCTCGCCGTGTGCGACCACCACGGTCAGCAACGCGAACCAGCCCCAGCCCAGTACCAGCAGCATCAACGCCAGCATCGCCAGCGGCACCGATTCGCGGCGCTTGGGATCAAGCACGCCAACGGTGTAGCGGCCCAGCGTCGGGTGACGGTTGGACCAGTCCAGCAGCCGCGCCAGCCAGTTGTCCATGCGCGCGGCCGACCAGCGATAGCCGTACAGAACGATGGCCCAGACCAGGCCGAGGATCACCGCCAGCAGGCCGACCACCACCACCAGTCGTCCGGCCACGGCGGCCACGGCGTCATACGCCTCGCCAAGAATCCAGCCCGGCGCCAGGAACAGCACCGCCCAGGAGATGCTGGCGATGCCGCTGGCCTGCACGTAACGGCTGGCGGGCATCTTCATCATGCCGGCGATGGCCGGCACGAACGGTCGGATCGCGCCGACGTAGCGTGCGATCAGGATGCTTTTGAAGGCGTTGCGGCGGAACAGGTTCTCGCCGCGGTCGAGCAGCTGCGGGTAGCGGCTGAACGGCCACACGCCGCGCAGGCGGTCACCCCAGCGGCGGCCGATCCAGTAACTGATACCGTCGCCGGCAAATGCGCCCAGGGCTGCAGCCGCCACCGCGTACGGCCCGGAGATCTGGCCCAGGCCGATGAACACGCCCACCGCGAACAGCAGCGGCAGCGCCGGCACGATGGCGCCAAGAATGATCACCGCATCGCAGAAGGCGATGAGGAAGATAACAGCACCCGCCAGCACGGGGTGAGCGGCAATCCACGCGAGCGTGGCGTCGATCCATGAAGAGTCCATTGCCCGATTATAGGGGCGTGAAGGTGACTGGTTCCCAGCCGCTTCGTGACCGTTTGCAACCGGCGCCTTCGCCTAGAATGTGCCCATGCCGCATACGCCAGACGCTCCATCGCATGCTTTGAAGGCCGACAGCTTCGGCCAGATTCTTCTTGTGAAAGGGCCCGATGGCCCCTTCGTGCGCCGTGATCTGGGCGCCACGCCGCTGTGGCTGCGGCTGCCGGCCTGGTGGCTGGCCCGCCGCGAAGCACGCGCGCTGCGCCACATCCACGGCATGGCCGATGTGCCGCAGCTGCTGGCGTGGGATGGCCGTCACCTCGACCGCAGCTTCATGGCCGGCGATGCCATGTACCAGCGTCCACCACGCGGTGACCTGGCCTGGTTCCGCTCGGCGCGTCGGCTGCTGCAGCAGCTGCACCGCAATGGCGTGGCCCACAACGATCTGGCCAAGGAAGCCAACTGGCTGGTCACCGAAGACGGTCGTCCAGCGCTGATCGACTTCCAGCTGGCGGTGATCGGCAACCCGCGCTCGCGCTGGATGCGGCTGCTGGCCCGCGAGGACCTGCGCCACCTGCTCAAGCACAAGCGCATGTATTGCCGCGAGTCGCTCACCCCGGTGGAGAAGCGGTTGCTCAAGCGCACCTCGTGGGTGCGCGAACTGTGGTTTGCTACCGGCAAGCCGGTCTATCGCTTCGTCACCCGCCGCATCCTGCATTGGGAAGACAACGAAGGGCAGGGGCCGAAGCCGTGAGCAGTGCGTCCGTCGTGAGCAGGCCGCCAACTGCCTGCAGCGTGCTGCGTGCGCAGTTGCCCGGTGCCGACTTCGTGCACGCCTGCCAGGCGACGACCCGTCGCGATGGGCGCTCGGCCCTGCAGGCCTATCGCGATATGGCGGCGACCATTCCCGGCTGGTTCGATGGGCTGATGGCACTGCGCAATCGCGGCATGCGCCTGCTCGGCATGAAGCACCTGGGCTCGTTGCGTGCGGTGCAGGATGTTGAGGATCCTCAACCCGGCCAGCGGCTGGGCATCTTCACCCTGCAGTCGCTGGACGACGATGCCATCGTGCTGGAAGACGACGACCGCCACCTGCGCGTGCAGCTGGCGCTGCAGTGGCAGGGCGATGTGCTGGAAGTGGCGACGGTGGTGCATACGCACAACGCGTTCGGGCGCGTGTACATGCTGCCGGTTGCGCCCGTGCATCGGCTGATCGTGCCGCATCTGCTGGAGAAGCAGGTGCAGTTGTACCGGTAGAAACACGCCATGCGTGGATGCTGTTCGCAATTCAATGATTGCGCACAGACGCCAGATAATTGGCGCTGAAAACATCTTTCATCTGCTCGTGGTACTCACCTAGAATCGAGAGCGAGAGAGTCGCATGGAAGCGTCGTCGCGCCGCCCTGGCGCGGGTTCGCATGCGGACGCGAGGGGAATGCTGTGAGTCGATTTTCTGCTTGGCAGTACCGCGCAGTTGCGGTACTGGTGCTGTGTGTGGGTGCGGGAACGGTCTCGGCGGTCCAGCCGTATCAGGAGTATCGCAAGCTCATCGAGTCCGCACAGAATCTGACCGCGCTGAAGGACGATCTCTTTGGTGAGAGTGTCAGCCTCTACAACGGCAAGACCGAATTTGCCGTGACCGATGTCAGCCTGCCCGGCAACAACGCACTGCCTGTGCAGATGCGGCGTCGCTCCAGCGTCGAGATGGATCTGGTGGGGGCTGGAAGCTTCAACGCCAACATCGAGGGAACCGTCGGAAAGGTGAGATGATGATTGATTCTGATGAATTGGCTGATGTGGCTAAAACTATTGCTTGGTATAAGAGCAATTTCTTCGAAGGTTGTGAAGAGGACTTTGTTGCAGACTTTATGGTTTTTTGTTGGCAGGCGGTTGATCCCGGTCGCGTCGCTTTCCTGGATTTGGATGACGAAACTGTAGATGCATGCGCCAACATGCTCTCTGAGTTGAAGCTCCTTGTTGATGAGAAACGCGGGAAATGGGGGGTTTCTGCTTTCTGGAGGCGCTACATCGATTGGGCGGATTACGCCATAGATTTTCCGCTTGATGAGTGCAG
The DNA here is from genome assembly GCF_056482875.1 of Stenotrophomonas sp. 63632_Sma. Lineage (NCBI taxonomy): Bacteria > Pseudomonadati > Pseudomonadota > Gammaproteobacteria > Lysobacterales > Lysobacteraceae > Stenotrophomonas > Stenotrophomonas sp. 63632_Sma. The sequence continues at coordinate 3,824,584 of NZ_CM151220.1, read as the reverse complement.
GCGATTCATGCGAGAGACTGTTGGTTATCTTGAGCCCTCATTTTTCGTATTTACGGCCACCGGTGGTGCCGAGATGAGGTCCGAGGCAATGGCGATTTTTGCCGAGTACTCACAGTCCGGCAAGGCGCGGGCTACCTATGTTAGATCGGTAATTGAAAGCCGGTTGGCGACTGAATCATTCTATCGACGAACCCTTTGATTCTCTCCGTCGCGAAATATGAGGTACTGCCGCTCTGGTCGTCGTTCGGCTTTTGGTCAGGGGAAAGCCAATATCCACGGTCCGCTCGGTCGATGTCGCCGGGCATGGCCCGGCGACCACAGCATCGCGACGCTCAACGCCTTACGGCGTTGCCGGCACCACCTGCTGGCCGATGAAGTTACGCTTGGCATCGAAGTCATAGGCGATCTGCAACTGCCCCACATCCGGGCAGGCGTGGCAGTCGCGCAGCGGCGTGCGGTACAGCAGGCGGATGCCGCCGTTGTCCAATGGCGAAGCGCCGGCCGACTGTGCCGGCGCGAACGGCGTGGCCTGCGGGTTGGCCTTCAGCAGTTCCTGCACAGCGGGGTCGGCACGCAGGGTGTCGTCCAACTGCACGGCATCCACATCGATGCGCTTGCCGCTGGCATCGACCAGGCGGGTGCCTTCATTGGTGTTGGCGCGGAACGGGTACTCGACCGTGGCAATGCCCAGTCCTTCGTTCTCGTGCCAGGCGGTCACATAGGCCAGCTCGCCGCCGCTGGACAACTGCTCGGCGGCGGTGATGGCATCGGCGCTGGCGCCACCCGCGCGCATCGCATCGCGCAGGCAATCGCGGGTCGCGGCGTTCTCACCCTGGCGGCAGGCGTTGAGATCGCCATCCCAGACCACCGCCTCGCTCCAGCGCATCCTGCCGTCGGCGGCGGCCTTCTCCGCGCTGGGCGCGTCACCGGCGGGCGGCTCCTTTCCGGGTTCCGGCGAACGGCCCTGGCAGGCGGTCAGCAGGACAAGCCCCAGGGCAGGCAGCAACAGGCGGGAACGGCGCATGGCGTGGACCTCGTGCGTTGTCTGGAGGCCCAAGTATCGTCAAGGGCGGGTGAACTCCGCGTCGGCGCGGCATACTAGCGGCTCATTGCATACGCTGGAGTGTGGAACGTGGGCAGTCTGCAGGGCAAAACGCTTTTCATCACCGGTGCCTCGCGCGGCATCGGCCTGGCCATCGCACTGCGCGCTGCGCGCGACGGCGCCAATGTGGCCATTGCGGCCAAGTCGTCGGTGCCGAACCCGAAGCTGCCGGGCACCATCCATACCGCGGCCGAAGCGGTAACGGCGGCTGGCGGCCAGGGCCTGGCCCTGAAGTGCGACATCCGCGAGGAAGAGCAGGTGCAGGCGGCGGTGGCGGCCACGGTCGATACCTTCGGTGGCATCGACATCCTGATCAACAACGCCAGCGCGATCTGGTTGCGCGGCACGCTGGATACGCCGATGAAGCGCTTCGACCTGATGCAGCAGGTCAATTCGCGTGGCAGCTTCCTGTGTGCGCAGGCCTGCCTGCCGTACCTGCTGCAGGCGCCGAACCCGCACATCCTCACCCTGGCGCCGCCGCCGAGCCTGGAGCCGAAGTGGTGGGCACCGCACACCGGCTACACGCTGGCGAAGATGGGCATGAGCTTCGTCACCCTGGGCCTGGCCGCCGAATTCGGTCCGCAGGGCGTGGCGGTGAATGCGCTGTGGCCCCGCACGGTGATCGCCACCGATGCGATCAACATGATTCCGGGCGTGGATGCGGCTGGCTGCCGCACGCCGCAGATCATGGCCGATGCCGCACATGCGGTGCTGGTGCGTGAAGCGGCCGGCTTCCACGGCCAGTTCCTGATCGACGATGAAGTGCTGGCACAGGCCGGTATCACCGATCTTTCCGGATACGCGGTGGATCCGTCGCGGCCGTTGTTGCCGGATCTGTTCCTGGATTGACCGCGCGTCGCTGGAAGAGGCCGAGGGCTGCGACCCTCGGCCTGCTGCGCTAGAATGCGTGGCTGTAATCGATTTCAACAAGGATGTGAGCACATGTCACGCACTCTTTCCGTCGCGGCGTTGGCCGCTTCGCTGTCGTTGATCCTGACCGCCTGCGGTGGCAAGGCACCCGCAGCTGCGGGCGGCGCCGCTGCCTCCGGCACGCCGGACGCCAGCACGGCCCCGTCCGATACACAGCAGCAGTTGACCGCCAAGCTCAACGCCTACATCGGCTGCTTCAACGCGCTGGATTCGAAAACCCACGGCAGCATCCAGTCCTACACGCGCTGGATCAAGGATGTCGACGCTGGCCCGACCGGACGCGAGACGCACGTGTACGGCCCGTTCGAGATCAGCGACTACGACATGAAGCAGTGCGACGCTCCGGTGACCGAGGCGATTGCTGCCAAGCCGGCGCTGGCCGAACTCGATGCGGCTGCAGGTCACTACCAGCAGGCGCTGAAGGCACTGGTGCCGGTCAGCAAGGACGCGCATGACTACTACGATCGCCAGGACTACGAAGACGACCAGTTCGCCAAGGGCAAGCAGCTGCACGCGCCCTTGATGGCCGCCTTCAAGGATTTCGTGGCTGCCAGCGAAACGTTCAATGCCGAGCTGGAGCGCCAGAACGACGCCGCCCAGCGCGAGCAGCTCAAGGCGCTGGAACAGGCCGAAGGGCGCACGCGCGAGTACTACCGTCTGGCGATGATGCTGGAAGCCAAGGCCATCATGGATCTGATGAGCGAGGATGATTTCGATCAGGCCAAGGCCCGCGAACGCCTGGATGCCTTCAACCGCATTTCCGATGAAGCGCACGCCAAGGTTGCCGACCAGGAACCGGGCAAGTCGGACTGGGAAGGCTTCGAGCGTGGGGCCGAGAATTTCCGGCGCGAAGGCAAGGAGCGGCTGCAGCGCGTCAGCGAGAAAAAGCCTTACACCGATTTCGAACGACGCATGCTTGATTCGCCGTCGATGGCGCCGCGTGGCTCTGCCAGCAAGCTCATGCAGGAATACAACACGCTCGTTTTCCAGAGCAACCGCCAGTGACCGGCGCGCCAGCACCCATGCGAGAGACCATGACGACTTCCTGTCTGCGTATCGCGCCGCTGCTGCTGATCGGCGCTGTGGCTGGCCTGAGCGGCTGCAACAAACCGGCAGGGTTGTCGCTGGCCGACCCCAGCCTGGAGAAGGTGAACGCCTACATCGAGTGCTACAACGGCGTTGAACAACCCATTCACGAGGGTTTCCAGACCTACACCAGCTGGATGAAGGACCCTGAAGCCGGCCCGACCGGCAATGAAGCGCAACCGCGTTCGCCCGGCAAGGTGCTGTCGCACCGCGTCGAGTACTGCGGCCAGCCACTGGCCGACGCGCTGGCGAAGACCCCGGCCTTGCCGATGGATGGCCCCGCGCGTGACTATCAGCAGGCCTTCCAGGCATTGAACACCCTGGTCGAGCGCGCCGATGGATACTTCACCCGCGAGGATTATCGTCGTGATGGCGGTGAAGGGATGCGCAGCCAGCATGCCCCGCTGATGCAGGCCTATGCTGATTTCTTCAAGGCCAGCGAAGCGATGGATGTGGCGCTGGAAAAGAACGAGAACGATCGCCGTGCCGCGCAGCTGAAGCAGATCGAGGAGAGCGAAGGGCGCTCGCTGGCCTACTATCACCTTCGCCTGCTGGGCGACGGCAAGCTACTGGCCACGGCGTTCCAGGACGACGCACCGGATGTTGCGGCGCTGCGCGTGCAGCTGGCTGACTATCAGGCACTGGTGACGGAAATCCAGAACGGCGGCGTCGGCAAGGACGACCCGATGTGGGGCCACGTGCAGCGTTCGGCGGACAAGCTGGTGCGTACTGCGGGACGTGGCGTCGAGCGCCTGGAGCAGCACAAGCCGATCACCGCCGAAGCACTGGCGGCAGAGCGGAAGGCGTCGGGCAGTTGGCTCACCACCGACCCGGAAGGAGCGCAGTCAACGATCCTCGCTGCATACAATGATCTGGTGACCACCAGCAACCGCATGCGGTGAGCAACGGCACACGCATCCATGCGTAACCGCCGAGAGGTAGTGCCGGCCGCTGGCCGGCATGTGCCTCAATGGTTGAACGCATCCGGCAGCTTGCCGCCGCACTTGCGGCAGTGCAGTGCATTTGGTTCATGGCCTTCCAGCCCACAGTCCGGGCAGCCGCGCGCATCGCGGCGCGCGGCCTGCTCGGCTTCACGCATGGTGCTGGCCAGTTCGGCGGTATAGATGCCGGTGGGCACGGCGATGATGCTGTAGCCGATCAGGATCAGCACCGAGGTGACGAAGCGGCCGAGCACGGTCTGCGGCACGATGTCGCCGAAACCGACCGTGGCCATGGTCACCACCGCCCAGTACATGCTGGCCGGGATGTTGGTGAAGCCGTGTTCGGGGCCCTCGATCACGTACATCAGCGCACCGGCGATGATGGTGATGGTGATCACCGTGAACAGGAACACCAGCACTTTGCGCCGGCTGCGCCACAGTGACGTCATCAATACGCCGCTTTCCTCGATGTAGCGGGTCAGCTTGAGGATGCGGAACACGCGCAGGATGCGCAGCGCGCGCACCACCAGCAGGCTCTGCGCGCCGGGGATGAACATCGACAGGTAGGCGGGCAGGATCGACAGCAGGTCGATGATGCCCCAGATGCTCACCGCGTAGCGCAGCGGGCGCTTGACCACCGCCAGTCGCAGGAGGTACTCGGCGGTGAAGATGATCGTGAAGGCCCATTCCAGGATGTACAGGCCGGTGGACCATTCGGCATGCAGGTGCTGCACGCTGTCGATCATCACCACCAGGATGCTGGCGACGATCGCCACCACCAGGATCAGGTCGAAATTGCGCGAGGGCCGCGAGTCGTGGCGGTAGATGATGTCGAACCACCGACGGCGCCAGCCGGTCTCGGTGGCGGGGTTCAGCTGGGGGGCGGAAAACGGTCGCATGGGCGCATTGTGCCGCAGGGGTTCCGGCGCGAGAATGGGGATTCCTGAACCCTGCCGACTGCCATGACCGCCGCTACCGATCCGCTGATCTCCCTTTCGCACTATTACCTGCCGGTCTACAAGCCCCGCCAGGTGGTACTGGAACGAGGCCAGGGCGCCCGCGTGTGGGACAGCCAGGGCCGTGAGTTCATCGACCTGGCCGCCGGCATCGCCGTGTGTGGCCTGGGCCACAACGACCCGGACCTGGTCGCCGCGCTGGTCGAGCAGGCCGGCAAGCTCTGGCACACCAGCAACGTGTTCTACAGCGCGCCGCCGTTGCACCTGGCCGAGGAGCTGGTGAAGGCCAGCCGCTTCGCCGAGCGCGTGTTCCTGTGCAATTCCGGCGCCGAAGCCAACGAAGTGGCGATCAAGATGGTCCGCAAGTGGGCCTCCAGCCAGGGCCGCCCGGCTGACAAGCGCGTCATCATCACCTTCCGTGGCAGCTTCCACGGCCGCACCATGGGCGCAGTGACGGCTACTGCCCAGCCGAAGTACCAGGAAGGTTACGAGCCGCTGCCCGGTGGCTTCCGCTACATCGATTTCAACGATGAGGTGCAGCTGGAAACGGCGATGGCCGCCGGTGACGTGGCCGCAGTGATGCTGGAGCCGATCCAGGGCGAGGGCGGGGTGATGCCGGCCAAGTCCGGTTTCCTCAAGCGCGTGCGCGAACTGTGCGACCAGCACAACGCACTGCTGGTGCTGGATGAAATCCAGGCCGGCATGGGCCGCACCGGCACGCTGTTCGCGCACTGGCAGGACGATGTGGTACCGGACATGGTCACCCTGGCCAAGGCGCTCGGCGGCGGCTTCCCGATCGGAGCGATGCTGGCCGGCCCGAAGGTGGCTGAGACCATGCAGTTCGGCGCGCACGGCACCACCTTCGGTGGCAACCCGCTGGCGGCCGCAGTCGCGCGCGTGGCGCTGCGCAAGTTGGCCTCGTCGGAGATCGCCGCCAACGTCAGCCGCCAGTCGAAGGCGCTGCGCGATGGCTTCGCCCGCATCAACGACGAGTTCGGTGTGTTCAGCGACGTGCGCGGCCGTGGCCTGATGCTGGGCGCGGTGCTGAGCAAGGACTTCGCCGGCCAGGCCGGTGCGATCCTCGACCATGCCGCCGAGCAGGGCCTGCTGACCCTGCAGGCCGGCCCGGACGTGCTGCGCTTCGTGCCGTCGCTGAACATCACCGACGAAGAAGTGGCCGAAGGCCTCAAGCGCCTGCGCGCGGCGATTGCCGCGTTCATCGCCGCGCGCTGACGCCGCGGCGCTGGGGTCGGATCCCTCTCCTGCGGAGAGGGCTCTGACCCTGATCAGCTCACCGCGTAACGCTTCAACACCTTGCCCAATCCCCGGCCATCGCGCACGGTTTCCGCGTGCAGGCCGGCGGCGCGTGCGCCGCGCACGTTGGCGAACAGGTCATCGACGAACAGCGTGCGCGCAGGTGCCACGCCGAGTACCTCAAGCGTGCGCAGGAAGACTTCCGGCGCCGGTTTGCGCAGGCCGAAATCGGCGCTGCAGAACACGCGGTCCTGCAGGGCAGGGAACAGTTCCGGCAGCAGGGTGGGCAAGGCCTGTTGCATCAGCGCGCCGTTGTTGGTCAGCACTGCCATCGGCAACTGCAGGGCCTGCAGCCGCTGCAACACGGCAGCCTGCGGATGGCTGGCGGCCCGCCGCGCCGCGGTCCAAGCAGTCACATCGACCGTCGTGCCTAGAAGCTCTCCCAGCTGCGCCAGATAGGCCGGGCCATCCAGCGTGCCATTGTCATGTGCCGCTTCCAGCCCGCTGTCGTACAGCGCGGCCTGCACGGTTTCCGGCACGACATCCAGCGCCTGCGCAAGGTACAGCACGCGCTGCGCGCGCTGGTACTGCACCAGCACGCCATCCACATCCAGCAGCAACAGGTCGATCCGCATTGGTCGAGCATGCCATTGCAGTGAACACGCGGGAAACCCTGGAGCAGCCATGCGACAGACGGTCGCAGACGCGGCCGCAGGGGCCTGCCTAGAATGGCGCTTGAATCCGCAGGAGATGCAACGATGAAGGCTTGGATGGTGGCAGTGGGACTGGGCGCGCTGATGCTGGCGCCGTCAGCGATGGCGCGGGTGTGTGCGGTGAGCATCGACAGCACCGACCAGATGAGCTTCAGCAGCCGCGAGATCAAGGTGGCCGCTGATTGCACCGCCGTGGATCTGACCCTGCGCCACACCGGCAAGCTGGCCGCTACCGCGATGGGCCACAACTGGGTGCTGACCCGCAGCGCGGATTACCAGCCGGTGGCGATGGCTGGCATGCGTATGACCCTGGCCGACAGCTACCTGCCGAAGGCCGACAAGCGCGTGCTGGCGCACACCAAGGTGATCGGCGGTGGTGAAACCGCGCGCGTGCGCTTCTCTACCCAGGGCCTGCAGAAGGGCGGTGACTACACCTTCTTCTGCTCGTTCCCCGGCCACTTCGCGATGATGAAGGGCAAGTTCGTCTTCGGTTGAGCAGCCACGCATGGCGTGGCTCTACCAGTAGATCCACGCCATGCGTGGATGAAAAAGGGGACGGAGGGGATTAAGTCGTTTGTGCACAAACGACTTAATCCCCTCCGTCCCCTTTTTCGTGCAGAGCGGGCTCAGCCCTTGGCGGCCTTGAACGCCACGCGTGCGGCGGCGAGGGTGGCCTCGATCACCGCATCCTCGTGCGCGCTGGACAGGAAGCCGGCCTCGTACGCCGACGGTGCCAGGAACACGCCCTGGTCCAGCATCGCGTGGAAGAAGCGGTTGAACGCCGGGATGTCACAGGCGGTGGCCTGCGCATAGGTCTCCACCTTCTCGCTGGTGAAGAACAGGCCGAACATGGCGCCCACGTGGGTGGTGGTCACCGCCACGCCGGCGTCGGCGGCGGCCGCTTCCAGGCCGGCACACAGGCGCGCGGTGCGCTCGGCCAGGTCGGCGTGGAAGCCCGGCCGCTGGATCAGTTCCAGCATCGCCAGGCCGGCGGCCATCGCCACCGGATTGCCGCTCAGCGTGCCGGCCTGGTAGATCGGGCCGGCCGGGGCGATCTGCTGCATCAGCTCGCGGCGGCCGCCGTAAGCACCCACCGGCATGCCGCCGCCGATGATCTTGCCGAAGGTGGTCAGGTCCGGGGTGATGCCGTAGTGCGCCTGTGCACCGCCAAGGGCAACGCGGAAACCGGTCATCACTTCGTCGAAGATCAGCAGCGCGCCATGCTTCGTGCACAGGTCGCGCAGGTGCTGCAGGTAACCCTCGCGTGGCGGAATGCAGTTGGCGTTGCCAACCACCGGTTCGATGATCAGGCCGGCGATGTCGTCACCCTGCTGTTCGAACAGGGCAGTAGCCGCTTCGAAGTCGTTGTAGGGCAGGGTCAGGGTTAGTTCGCTCAGGCCGGCCGGCACGCCCGGCGAGGTCGGCACGCCCAGGGTCAGCATGCCGCTGCCGGCCTTGACCAGGAACGAGTCGCCGTGGCCGTGGTAGCAGCCTTCGAACTTGACGATGCGGTTGCGGCCGGTGGCACCGCGCGCCAGGCGGATGGCCGACAACGTAGCCTCGGTGCCGGAGTTGACCATGCGCACCATCTCGCACGACGGCACCAGTCGGGTGATGGTCTCGGCCATGGTCACTTCGGCCGCGCAGGGCGCGCCGAAGGACAGGCCATTGTCGATCGCCTTCTTCACCGCCTGGCGCACCGCCGTGTGGTTGTGGCCGACGATCATCGGGCCCCAGGAACCGACGTAATCGATGTAGCGGTTTCCATCGACGTCGTACAGGTAGGCGCCATCGGCGCGCTCGACGAAGAACGGTTCGCCGCCGACCGATTTGAACGCGCGCACCGGCGAATTGACGCCGCCCGGCAGCAGCTGCTGGGCGCGGGAGAACAGGGCGTGGGACTGGTCGTGGTTCATGCGGATTTCCTGGGCATTACGCGAACTGGGCGAGGTAGGCGCGCTGGATCGCAACCGGGTCTTCGGCGGCGAACACGCTGCTGACCACGGCGACCAGATCGGCGCCGGCGTCGATGATGGGACCGACATTGTCCGGCGTCAGGCCGCCGATCGCCACCCGCGGCACGCCCAGTGCGGCGCTTTGCCGCAGCAGGTCGGTGTGGGCGCGGCTGCTGGTGATCTTGGTGGTGGTCGGGAAGAACGCGCCGAAGGCCACGTAGCTGGCGCCGGCGGCCACGGCCTGCTCGGCGTTGGCCAGCTGGTCGTAGCAGGACGCGCCGATGATGGCGTCCGCGCCGAGCAGGGCACGCGCGCTGGGGATATCGCCATCGGTGCCGCCCAGATGCACGCCGGCGGCGCCGACCGCCTTCGCCAGCGCCGGGTCGTCGTTGACGATCAGCGGCACGCCGTGTTCCGCGCACAGCGCCTGCAGGGCGGTGGCCTGCTCCCGCCGCAGCGCGTCGCTGGCGGTCTTGTTGCGGTACTGCAGCCAGGTGGCGCCGGCGGCCAGCAGCGGCGCGGTGCGGGCCAGCAGGCGTGCGGTATCGGGCTCGTCCGGGGTGATCAGGTAGACGCCGCGGGGCGCCGGGGAAGCAGAGGTCATCGATGGCTACCGGTGAGTGAGCCGCGATGGGACAATGGCGGCCCGTGAATCCAGCCTTGATTATCCGATGAGCGATGCCACCCCCACCACCTTGCGTACCTGGATGTGCGTGGTCTGCGGCTTTCTTTACAGCGAAGCGGAAGGCTTGCCGGAAGAAGGCATCGCGCCGGGGACGCGCTGGGAAGACATTCCCGAGACCTGGACCTGCCCGGATTGCGGCGTGACCAAGGCCGATTTCGAGATGGTCGAGGTCGATTGATGGCGGGGCCTGCAGGCCCTTCTGTGGGTGCGGACCGTTGGTCCGCACACCGGACACCCTCAATGCAGCCGCGGTACCGGCCCGCCGAGGTCGATCAGCTTCTCGCGCAGCCACTGCGCATCGCTGGCTTCCGGGTTGCGCTTCAGATACTGCCCCAGGTCGTGGCGGGCACCGGCCAGATACTCCAGCTGCAGGTAGGCCAGGCCGCGATCACGCAACGCGTCGTCCTGCTCCGGGGCCAGCTTCAGCAGGCGGTCGGCACTGCGTGCGGCGCGGTCCCATTCGCCGGCTTCGGCATACACGCCGTGCAGGTTACGCAGCATGCGCATCAGGATCGCGCGCGCCGGCGCCGGATCGAGGATCTGCGCCAGCACCTGGTCGTCGGGCATCTGCCCGCCCAGGTGTGACTTGGCCCGCTCGCGCAGTTCGTCCACGTCCAGCGGGCGGCCGCCATTGAACGGGTCCATCACCAGCACGCCGTCGTCCACCGGCAGGCGCACCAGGAAGTGGCCGGGGAAGGACACGCCGTCGAGCGGGATTCCCAGCCGGCGCGCGACTTCCATCTGCACCAGCGCCAGCGAGATTGGGTTGCCCAGGCGGCGCTCGAATACCTGGTTGAGGTAGCTGTTGCGCGGGTCGTAGTACTCGTCGTGGTCGCCGCTGTAGCCCAGCTCGTCGAACAGGTGGCGGTTGATCGCCGCCATCTTCAGCGGGCTGTTGTCGATGCTGTCCACTTCCGAACGGAGGTGGTCGACATGGCTCTGGATCAGCGCGTCGTAGGTGGACGGCTGCAGATCGGGGTATTCATCGCGCGCGATCAGCAGCGCGGTCGGCAACAGTGGCAGCGCCTCGTCTTCGAGGTCGGCCAGTGCATCCCAGTCGGGGAGTGAGATCCGGTCCTGCATGACCACAGACTGGCGTCATTCGCAGGCGGTTTCAAGCGGTGCCGCGTGAAAAGAACATCGCCTTGGAAATGTCGTGTCGACCAAGGTCGACACCTACCAACAGCCGCCGGCCAACTGTCAGAGGTGGGGCGGTGTGGGCTTGCAGGACCGCAGGCGCCATGGATGGCGCCTACGAGCCCCCAGGGACGGGTTTACGGCGTGTCCTGCAAGTCCACACCGCCCCGCCATCCCTCGGTAACCCAGCTTTTGCCTTTGATGTTGATTCGGCGGGTGCCGGGCGCAGCCCGGCAGAACCCTGTTACTCGATGCCCGGGCCGAAGGTCAGCTCGGTGCCGTCCTTCAGCTTGAGCTTCTCGGCCTGGCCGGCGTTGAGCTCCAGTACATAGCGCGCCGGGCCACCGCTGGGGTAGGGCGGGCACATGTCGCCGGCCGAGCACGGCGGCACGTCGCGCTGCTGGCTGACCAGCTTGCGCTGGCTGTCGAAGTACAGGATGTCCAGCGCAAGCTTGGTGTTCTTCATCCAGTACGCCTGCATTTCTTCGCGGTCGTGGATGAACAACATGCCGTGGTCAGCGGCCATCTGGTCGCGGAACATCAGCCCGCGCGCGCGGGTTTCATCGTTGGTGGCCAGCTCCACCTGGTAGCGCGCACCATCCAGCTCGACCCAGTGGCGGGCCGCATCGGTGGCACAGCCGGCCAGGGCCAGCAGCGGAAGCATCAGCAGCGAACGCAACAGCGACATCGTCAGGATCCTTCGAAAGGGTCAGAGCACGACCGGCGGCTCACCACCGACGATCACCACATCGGCGCGACGGCGCGCGAACAGGCCGACGCAGACCACGCCGGGCAGCTGGTTGAGCTCGCGCTCCAGCTTTTCCGGATCGGTGATCTGCAGGTTGTGGATGTCCAGGATCTGGTTGCCGTTGTCGGTGACCACGCCTTCGCGCCAGGTCGGCTGGCCGCCGGTCATGTCGCGGATCTGGCGGGCGACCAGGCTGCGCGCCATCGGGATCACTTCCACCGGCAGCGGGAACTTGCCCAGCACCGGCACCTGCTTGCTCGGGTCGACGATGCAGATGAAGCGCTCGCTGGCCTCGGCGATGATCTTCTCGCGGGTCAGCGCAGCGCCGCCACCCTTGATCAGGCACTTGTTGGCATCGCACTCATCGGCGCCGTCCACGTACAGCGACAGGTTGCCGCTGTGGTTCAGCTCGATCACCTCGATGCCGTGCTGCTTCAGGCGCGCGGTGCTCTGTTCGGAGCTGGACACGGCACCCTTGATGCGGTGCTGGATGCGGGCCAGGGCATCGATGAAATAGGCCACGGTGGAACCGGTGCCGACACCGACGATCATGCCGTCTTCAACGTACTCGATGGCTTTCTCGGCGGCCAGGCGCTTGGCTTCGGACATGGGAGAACTCTCAGGCAGGGAATCAGGATTTCTTTTCCAGCGACAGCAGCAGCTTCCACTGCGCGGCGGTCACCGGGAACACCGACAGGCGGTTGCCCTTGGCAACCAGCGGGAAGCCCTCGCCGAGTTCTTCGGCGTGCAGCTTGATCTCGTCCAGCGCGATCACCTGCTTGAGCTTGCGGTCGAAGGCCACGTCCACCAGCATCCAGCGCGGGTTCTCGCGCGTGCTCTTGGGGTCGTGGTAGTCGGATTTCGGGTCGAACTGGGTGTCGTCCGGATAGGCCGGGCTGGCGACCGTGGCCAGGCCGACGATGCCGGGCACCTTGGTATTGGAGTGGTAGAACAGGATGCCGTCGCCCACCTGCATGCCATCGCGCATGAAATTGCGCGCCTGGTAGTTGCGCACCCCGTTCCAGGGTTCGACCTTGACCTTGGCCAGGTCATCGATGGAGAAGGCGTCCGGTTCGGACTTCATCAGCCAGTAGCGCTTGCGGGCGGTCATGCGTTCACGGGGGCAGCGGAGGGGAACAGGGTGCCGTCTTCGGTGCAGATCGCATCCACCAGCACGTCCCACGACGCCACCGGCAAGGACTCGACCTGCTGCACCGCGAATGCAGCGCCGACCAGCCAGGGCGGCGCCGGCCGGTCGTGGCGGAAGGCGAAGCTGCGATCATACCAGCCGCCCCCCATGCCCAGCCGCCGGCACTGTGTGTCGAAACCCACCAGCGGGGTCACTACCAGCGCCATCTGCGCCGGTTCCAGGGTGTCTTCCACCGCCACGTCCGGCTCGGGAATGCCATAGCGGTTGCTGGTCAGCGGCTGCCCGGGGCGCCACGGTGCGAAGCGCAGCACGTCACCCGCCAGTACCGGCAGGCAGTAGGTCAGTGTGTCGGGTAGCTGCAACTGCCAGCGGTGCAGGGCAATTTCGCCATCCAGCGCCCAGTAGCCGGCCACGGCGCCTTCGCGCGGGGCGAACGGCAGGGCCAGCAGGGCATCGGCAAGCGATTCGGCGGCGGCGATGCGCTCAGCGGCGGAAAGGTCGCGGCGGCGTTGCCGCAGGTCGTGGCGCAGGGCCTGGCGCGGGTCGGTCATGGCAGCGTGCGGCAAGGATCAGCCGTCATTGTGCCGGAAAGAACAAGGGCGACGCCCGAAGACGCCGCCCTTGCTGGAATATTGCATTCTCCGCAATGTCGATGCATGCGAAACGACCTTGAACCCGGGGGCTCAAGTGGGAACGCTGGAGAACCATCGGGCTTCCCGCTACAAGGCGGACCTGCACTCCCGGCGCTGTCGCGCTCCCGGTGTCGTTCTTAAGGGACAAGGCGAATGTTTGCACATGCCGTCGAGTACCGCAGAGAACGCGTGGCCATTATAGCCAGCACGCAGGATCTGGATAGGCCGTTCGTCGGCAACAGTCCGTGCCAATTCAGATATGAGAAAAGGGGACGGAGGGGATTAAGACGTTTCCGGCACGGAAGGGGCGAATGCGCCTTGATTCCCTCCGTCCCCTCTTCTACGGGGTGCCGTCGATCGCGCGGTCCAGGCGCCGGTTCAGGTCGGCCAGCGTCTGCTGCAGGGCGACTGCCTGGCGGGCGTTCTCGTCGCGCAGCAGTTGCAGTTCATGGGCCAGGTTCAACGCCGCCAGCACGGCGACGCGGTCGACCGCGGCCATGCGGTTGCTGCCGCGGATTTCGCGCATGCGCGCATCGAGCAGGCGGGCGGCGGCCATCAGGCTATCGCGTTCATCGCCGCCGACACCCACGGTGTATTCACGATCGAGGATGCGGACACTGACCGGTTCGGCGCTCATGTGTGCTGCTCCAGGGATTTGAGCCGGCTGATCATTGCTTCCACCCGCGAGCGTGCCTGCTCGTTCTTGGCCAGCAGCGTGGAACGCTCGGCCACCAGCTGTTCCTGCTGGTGGCGCAGGCTGCGGTTCTCCTCGGCCAGGCGCTGGTTGCGTTCAAGCAACGCTTCCACGCGGGCAGCGAAGTCCTGCAGCTGGGCAAGGGGATCGGCGGGTTCCATACGGGCACGATAGGCAAGCCGGGTAAGGGCGGTCAAGCGTTGTCGCAGCAAGGCCTGACGGTCGCAGAGAGGATGCCGTCGGGTTGCTACACTACGGGGTCTCACGGGCGCGCGCGTGCGCGCCCCGGGTTTCCTTTCCGAACGAGCCGCACGATGACCGAACTTCCCTCCGTCGACGACGTTACCCGCGCCAGCCAGGAATTGGGCCTGGGCGCCACCGCTGTCGAGCTGCACGGCGCACTGTGCGGCTGGCTGGCCGCCGGTGGTGCCCCCGGCAATGATTGGCCGGCGCGTGTGCTGGCCGACGACAACCTGCCGCCGGTGGCCGCCGACAGCGTGCTGGGGCAGCTGCTGCAGGTCACCATCAAGCAACTGGAAGACCGCGATTTCGCCTTCGAACTGCTGCTGACCGATGGCGACGACGTGTCCGCGCAGGCTGATGCCATGTTCAGCTGGACCCGTTCCTTCCTGGGCGGCTTCGGCCTGGGCAGCGGCGGCCGCCGCCCGACCCTGTCCGAAGAGGGCGAAGAAGCGCTGACCGACATGGCCAGCCTGGCGCGTGCCTCCAGCGAGGATTTCGAGGCCGGCGGCGATGACGATGACGAAGCCCTGTCCGAGATCGAGGAATTCATCCGCGTGGCGGTGTTGCTGCTGCACGGTGACGTGGTGCTGGCCTCGCGCCATCGGCAGCGCCTGAACTGATGGACATCAAGCAGCGCACCGGCATCGCGGCCGGCGAATACAAGCGTCGGCGCCGCCAGCTGATGGACATGGCCGGCGAGGATGCGATCCTGGTGCTTCCCGCCGCCGCCGAGAAGGTGCGCAGCCTCGATACCCATTACCCGTTCCGGCAGGATTCGGACTTCCAGTACCTGAGCGGCTTCCCGGAGCCGGAAGCGGTGCTGGTGTTGATCCCGGGCCGCCGCCACGGCGAGGCCATCCTGTTCTGCCGCGAGCGCGATGCCGAGCGCGAGGCCTGGGACGGCAGCCGCGCCGGCCAGGAAGGTGCGGTGGCGCAGTACGGCATGGACGATGCGTACCCGATCGACGATCTGGACGACATCCTGCCGGGCCTGCTGGAAGGGCGTTCGCGCGTCTATTACCACTTCGGTCGCGACGCCGATTTCGACCTGAAGCTGATCGGCTGGGTCAACCGCGTGCGTTCGCAGGTGCGCCACGGCGCGCAGCCGCCGCATGAGTTCCTGGAGCTGGGCCACCTGCTGCATGAGCAGCGCCTGTTCAAGTCCGGCGCCGAAGTGGCGCTGATGCACCACGCCGCGCAGATCAGTGTACGTGCACATCTGGCAGCGATGAAGGCGGCGAAGGCCGGCATCCACGAGTACGAACTGCAGGCGGAGCTGGAACGCGTGTTCCGCGCCAACGACGCGGTGCCGGCCTATTGCAGCATCGTCGGTGCAGGTCGCAACGGCTGCATCCTGCATTACCGCGACAACAACGCACGTTCGCGCGATGGTGAGCTGGTGCTGATCGACGCCGGTGCCGAATACCGCGGCTATGCCAGCGACATCAGCCGCACGTTCCCGGTGAACGGCCGCTTCAGCGCCGAGCAGCGCGCGCTGCACGACCTGGTCGGTGACGCGCAGGCCGCGGCACTGGCCCAGGCCAAGCCGGGCGTGGCCTACGAGATGGGTCACCTGGCGGCGGTGCAGACCCTGACCGAAGGCCTGCTGCGGCTGGGCCTGCTGAAGGGCACGCTGGAAAAGAACCTGTCCGAGGGCCTGTACCAGCGTTTCTACCGGCACAAGACCGGGCACTGGATCGGCATGGACGTGCACGACGTGGGTGACTATCGCCTGGCCGGCGATTCGCGGCTGCTGGAGCCGGGCATGGCGTTCACCATCGAGCCGGGGCTGTATATCGGCGTGGACGATACGACGGTGGAACCGCGCTGGCGCGGTATCGGCATCCGTACCGAGGATGACGTGCTGATCACCGATGACGGGCATCGCGTGCTGACCGAAGGCCTGGCGCGCAGCGCCGACGAGATTGAAGCGGTGATGGCGGGGTAAGGGGTTTCGGCAGGGCTTGCAGCCCTGCACCTGCTGCAATCAACGGCAACGTCAAAAGCCGAAGCGGCATTCCGTGGGAGGGCGGGGCACTGTGGGTTTGCGGGGACGCCGCAAGTACGTCCCTGTAGGCTTGGTCGCCGCATCCATGCGGCTCACACCCCGCAAACCCACAGTGCCCCGCCTTTGACAGGTTCAGGCGGCTGTTGGTGTGTGCCGACCGTTGGTCGGCACATCTGTCAGATATCGAATGAATCCTCCACGCATGGCGTGGATCTACTGGCCACTGCGGCCGTTGGAACGCGCGGCTGTTGGTAGGTGTCGACCTTGGTCGACACAGAGCGAGCGCAGCGAGCGACCCGCTTCTGCTTTTCTTTTTTCTTTTCCGTGGTTGAACGCGGCAGGAAACTGTCAGAGGCGGGGCGGGGTGGGTTCACGGCGTCCCCCGCGAACCCACCCCGCCCCGCCAAGCGCGGCTTTTGACTTCTGCGACCAACCACAAGGGGCTCAGCCGTTCGCCGCCGCAAACACCGGTCGCGTCAGGTTGTCCGCCTCGCCCTCAGTGCAAAGCACTTCGTCTTCGATGCGGATGCCGCCATACGGACGGAAGAAATCCACGCGCTCCCAGTTGATCGCATCGCCATGGCCGGCATCCTTCACTTCATTCAACAGCATGTCGATGAAGTACAGGCCCGGTTCGATGGTCACCACCATGCCCGGTTCCAGCACGCGGGTCAGACGCAGGTACGGGTGGCCCGCCGGGCGCTCGATGCGGCCACCCTCGTCGCTGGCCGCGAAACCGGCCACGTCGTGCACCTGCAGGCCGATCAGGTGACCGATGCCATGCGGGAAGAATGCGGCGCTGACGCCGGTTTCCACTGCGGTCTGCGGCGAGACCTTGATCACGCCGAAGTCCTTCAGCACGCCCATCAGCGAAAGATGTGCGTCCACGTGCAGCTGCTTGTAGTCGAAGCCCGGGCGCACCGCTGCGCACATCTGCTGCTGGGCACCGTCGACGGCGGCGATCATCGCGGCGAACTCGTCGTGGCCCTGCGCGGCGTAGGTGCGGGTGATGTCGCTGGCGTAGCCGTGCGCGCTGGCACCAGCATCGATCAGGAAGCTGCGCAGCGGCTGCGGCGCCTTGCGGCCCAGCTCGGTGTAATGCAGCACGGCGGCATGTTCGTTCAACGCCACGATGTTGCCGTAGGGCAGCTCGTTGGCGTCCTGGCCGACGGCCTGGCAGTACGCCATATGGATGCTGAACTCGTCGGCGCCGTTGCGGAACGCGGCTTCGGCGGCACGGTGGCCGCGCACGCCCAGCACCTGCGCCTGGCGCATCAGCGCGATTTCATACGGCGTCTTGCTGCCGCGGTGCCATTCCAGGTAGTTCACCACCGGCGCCGGGTTGTTCGGCACGTAGTTGCCCAGCGTGCTCTGCGGCTCGCCGAGGATCGCGCAGCGCGACGGGTCGGCCGGCAGCAGGGCCAGCGCCTCTTCGGGCTTGCGGATGATGTGGATGTCGAAGTGCTCCACCCACCAGCCACTCGGTGCGTCCGGTACCACGTGCCAGTAATCGAACGGCTGGTGGAAGATCACCGCCGGACGCTTGCCGGGGGTGAACACGATCCAGCTGTTGGGCACGCGGGTCAGCGGCAGCCAGGCCTTGAACTGCGGATTCACCGCATACGGGTAGTCGCGGTCGTCGAACACCTGGTAGTGCAGGGTGCCGCTGGGCACCACCAGGTGATCGAAGCCGCCGCGGGCCAGCGCCTGTTCGGCGCGTCGGCACAGCACGGCCAGGTGGTCGGGATACAGGGCGCCGGGGTCTTGCTGGATCATTGCGGTGGCTCGACACGGAAAACGGCCCTAGATTCTGCCGCATACCGCGAAAAACCGCTGTGCCGGAACCGGCACTCAGACCGTCGAAACCGGTCCCTCGTCGCTGTCCTCGCCCACCCACTGGCGCAGCAGCTGCCGATGTTCGCGTGACAGGGTCAGGAAGCGGAAGCCGGTCCAGCTCTGGCCGGGTGCATGTGCGGGCTCGCTCCACAGCAGGTGCACGCCCACATCGATGGCCTGCTGACGGCCATCACCCAGCGGCAACGGGAAGCGCAGCTGGTACAACGCATCCTCGCGCAGCGGCACGCTAGCCAGCATCAGCATGCCGGTTTCGGAGACATTGCCGAGGCGCCCGACCACGCACTCGCGCATCTGGTCGGTGACCGGCACCAGGTCCGAGACCTGGCGGCGCGGCGCGCGGCGGGTGTCCTGCGGCGGTACGGCTTTCATGCGGGGGTCTCCTGTGCGCGGCCTGTGGCCAGTGCGCGCAGCGCACCAAGGCTGGCTTCCCAGGCACGGTCGACCAGCCGGCCCTTGTCTTCGGTGACCAGTTGCGCGCGCCCGGCACTGATCTGCCGTGCCAGCGTATCCAGGTCGGTATCGGTGATCTTCTGCCCGCGTGGATTGACGAACAGGGCGTGGCCGGTCAGCAGGCTGTACCAGGACAGGCGCTGGCGGCGCAGCGTGCCATCACCGGTATCGATGTCGAACCAGCTGCCGAACGGCAGCGTGGACAGTTGCTGGTAGGCAGCTTCTTCGGTACTGCTGCGGGGCGTTGCAGGCGCTGTGCCGGTGGGCGCGCCGGCGTGTTCGCCCAGGCGCGCACGTGCCTTCAGGCGGGCACTGAGTTCGGTACGCGAGGTGCTTTCATCCTCGCCGCCGGGCGTGGCCAGCCTGCGCGCGACGGCGGCGGCTTCCTCGGCGTGGTAGCCGACCTGCAGCAGTGCGGCCTCCACGTCCGCTGCCAACGCGGTATCGGTGCCGCCGGGGGCGTCGATGGCCTGTGCGGTGATGGCAGCGATGCGCTCGGTCTGTTGCAGGCGTTCCTGCCACTGTGGCGAATCATCGCCATGGCGCAGGCGGGTGAGGGTCAGTGCATCGGCCCAGGCCTGGCGCAACAGGGTCTGCACGAAGCGCGGTGGCGACTGCGTGTCGCAGCACTGGTCGATCTGTGCGGTGGCCTGGCGACGGGCCAGTTCCAATCGTTCCTTGCCGCGCGCGGCTTCCACGTGGCGGCGCTCGGCCAGTTCGGCACGATGGGCCGCCGCGCGCTGGTGCTGCTGCACGTCTTCGTTGGCAGCGGCGAAGGCTTCCGGCGCGCGTGCATCCTGGCCGAGCAGGCCCTGCACGCTCTGCGCCATGCGCTGCAGCAGCTGCGGATCGACATCGTCGTCGCCCAGCCAGTTGGCACCGACTTCGGCGATCTGGTTGAGCAGCTCACGCGCGGGATGTTCGTCGCGTACGAAGAAGCCCGGGTCGGCCATGGCCGCGCGTGCCAGGGGCACCTGCAGGCGGGCCAGCAGGGCGGCCGGCACCGGATCGGGACGTTGCTGCTGTTGCACCTGCTGCATCAGCATGCGCAGCAGGTCCAGGTTGTCCCGGTCGTGACTGCCCAGCTGGGCCTGCGCACCATGCTCGCTGCGCAGCTGCGCGACCACGGCCGCTTGCAGGTCGGCCACGCCGGTTGCCGCGCTGGACTGAGCCTGCAGACGCGCGAGTACCGCGTCGACTGCCGCACTGGGCACTGCGCCGCTGTCCGCCGGGGCAGGGCTGGCGTGCCGGGCCTGCTGCAGCAGCTCATGCAAAGCACTGCCGGTGGATGTGGTCACGCCCGGCGTGGCGGGGCCGGCTGCACCACCCTCGTGGAAGGCGTCCTGTACCAGGCTGGACCAGGAGCCGGCCGGTGCCGAACCGTTCCAGCCGGTCAGGGGGGCCGCGCTGCGCTTGGCCGGCCGTGTGGTGCGGCCGCCACCCACCGACTGGGTGATGATCCGCCGCGTGCTCGACGAGCGTGCCAGGTAGGGGGTGTAGACCAGCCCCGGCAGTACGCCGGACTGGGCCAGCAGGGCATTGGCACGGTCAAGGATATCGCCCAGCCGTTCCAGCACCTGTCGTTCGAAACTGCGATACAGCGCCAGCTGTACCTCGACGCTCAGCGCGTCCTGTTCGGCAATCCGGCGCACCATCGCGCACAGTGCCTGCGGTGCCAGCGGCAGGGTGTCGGCCTCGAAGGCCGGCGCCGCCGCCAGTACCCCCAGGCGTTGGCCGAGCAGGTTCAGTGTGTTGGTTGAACGCAGGGTTTCGCGCCGCACCATCTCGGTCAGCAGCAGGTCGCGATCCACTTCGTGCTCATCAACCAGCGACAGCCCGAGCATGCCCGGCAGCGCTGGCGGCGTAGCACTGGTGCTGACACCGTTGGCCGGTTCGCGCAACCGTGCGAGGGCGTCGGCAACGGCATCGAGCATGCGGTCGGCGAAGTGGCCAGCGAAGGCGTGCAGCTGTCCACGCTGGGCCATCAGTTCGGCCTGCTGCTGCGGATTGCGTGCGCGATCGGCGTCGTGCAGCAGGGTCTGCTCCAGCGCTTCGACAGTCAGGATCAGGGGCGCGGCCAGCGTCTGCCGGCACAGGCCGATCAGCGCGCCCAGCAGCTCACGTACCCGCGGTGGCAGGTCGCTGGCGGCCAGGCGGTTCTTGTCGGCAGGAGTGATGGAAAAGACAGCTGACATCGGCAGGCGGTATCCGGATTCCCGCGGATCGATCTGGTGAATCTACCGTGTCGGCCGCTGTCGGCGCTACTTTAGGGCGAATGTGCATCCCGTTCGCCAGGCATGGCCCGACCGATGAACGGTAGTGCCGGCCGCTGGCCGGCAATCCGCGCCGATCGAGCTGCAGGCCCGGCGGTGGCACTACCCGCTACTGCAAGACGCTCACTCCTCCAGGAACAGGCTCACCACATCGTTGGTGAAGCGGCGGCCCAGTTCGGTCGGCTGCACATGGCCATCGGTCACGTCCAGCCAGCCGTGCTGCACGGCCTCGGCCAACGGTGCATCCAGCACGCTGCGCGACAGCCCGGTACGCGACTCGAAATCGCGCAGGCCGAAGCCTTCGTGCAGGCGCAGCAGATTCAGCATGTACTCGAAGGGCAGGCGCTCAGGAGCGATTACATCGTCACCCCCGAACGAGGCCGGGGTGCCCGCGCTGTCCAGATAAGCCTGCGGATGCTTCAGCTTCCAGCGTCGCAGCACGTGTTCCTCTGCACCGGAGCTGATCTTGCCGTGCGCGCCGGCACCGATGCCCAGGTAATCGCCGAAGCGCCAGTAGTTTAGGTTGTGCGCGCTCTGCCGGCCAGGGCGTGCGTAGGCGCTCACCTCGTACTGGCCGAAGCCTGCCTGCGCCAGCAGGGCCTGGCAGTGTTCCTGCATGTCCCAGGCGTTGTCTTCATCGGGAATGCCCTGCGGCGGCCGCGCGAAGAACACCGTGTTCGGTTCCAGGGTCAGCTGGTAGTGCGAGATATGCGCCGGCTGCAGCGCGAACGCACGTTCCAGATCGGCCTCGGCACCGGCCAGGGTCTGTTCCGGCAGCGCGTACATCAGGTCGATGTTGAAGTTGTCGTAGCCCGCGTCCTGCGCCATCTTCACCGCGCGCTCGGCTTCGCCACTGTCGTGGATGCGGCCCAGGCGCTTGAGCATGGCGTCGTCGAAACTCTGGATGCCGAAGCTGAGGCGGTTCACGCCGGCTGCGCGGTAGCGGTCGAAACGGCCATGCTCGGCCGTGCCCGGGTTGGTTTCCAGGGTGATTTCGGCGTTGGGCGCGAAGCGCAGGCGCGCGCTGGCCTGCTGCAGGAAGCGGTCGATCGCTTCCGGCGGGAACAGGCTGGGCGTGCCGCCACCGAAGAACACGCTGTGCACCACCCGGCCCCAGACCAGCGGCAGGTCCTGGTCCAGGTCGCGCAGCAGCGCATCGATGTAGGCATCGAACGGCAGTTCGCCCTTGGCCTGGTGCGAATTGAAATCGCAGTACGGGCACTTGCGCACGCACCACGGCAGGTGCACGTACAGCGACAGCGGGGGGGGCACCAGTCGCGGCGGGCTGTCGTGGTCAGCGGAGCAGGCTTCGCCGGGCAGGTGGTTGCAGTGGTCGTGGGCGTGCGGCATGGGCTTCTTCGGTAGTGCCGGCCGCTGGCCGGCTTCCCTGGTTCGATCGGGTTGCGTCAGTACAGCGTCGCCAGCTGCTGCTTGAGCTGCTGCAGGGCAAGGGCACGGTGGCTGATGGCGTTCTTCAGGGCCGGCTCCATCTCCGCGGCGGTCAGGCCGTGGGTGGTATCCAGGAACACCGGGTTGTAGCCGAAACCATTCGTGCCGCGCAGTTCGCGGATGATCTGGCCCTCCCAGCGACCTTCGCAGATCAGCGGCTGCGGATCGGTGGCGTGACGCAGCAGCACGATCACCGCATAGAAGCGGGCGCCGCGCTGGCCATCGGGAACGTCGGCCATCGCCTCCAGCAGCTTGGCGTTGTTGGCCGCGGCATTGGTCGGGTGGCCGGCATAGCGCGCGCTGTAAAGGCCCGGCGCACCGCCGAGGGCATCGACGATCAGGCCGGAATCATCGGCCAGCGCCGGCAGGCCGGTCGCTTCGCAGGCCGCGCGCGCCTTCAGCAGCGCGTTCTCGACGAAGGTCAGGCCGGTTTCTTCCACGTCGCCCAGGCCCAGCTCGGCGGCAGAGGTGATCTGCAGCGGCAGGTCGGCGAGGATCTCCTGCATCTCCACCAGCTTGCCGGCGTTGTGGCTGGCCAGTACCAGTTTCTTCATTGACGGGGCTCCAGCAGGTCCCAGGTGTTGCCATACAGATCGCGGAACACCGCGACCGTTGCATAGGGTTCTTCGCGCGGCGCTTCCAGGAATTCGACCCCGGCGGCCAGCATCGCCGTGTGGTCGCGGTGGAAGTCGTCGGTGTTGAGGAAGAAGGCGACGCGGCCACCGGTCTGGTTGCCGATGCGGCTGCGCTGTTCCTCGTCGCTGGCGCGTGCCAGCAGCAGTGCGGCGGCGCTGCCGTCGGTCGGGCCGACCACCACCCAGCGCTTGTGGCCCTGGTCGATGTCGTCCAGCAGCGCGAAGCCCAGCTTGCCGGTGTACCAGGCAATGGCTTCGTCGTAGTCGGCCACCACCAGCGTGGTCAGGGCAAGACGCCGCTTCATGCCGACAGCGCTGCCTGCTGCGCGTCCAGCAGCTCGCGCACGCCCTTTTCGGCCAGGCCCAGCAGCGCGTCCAGTTCGTCGCGACGGAAGGCATGGCCTTCGGCGGTGCCCTGCAGTTCGATGAAGCCACCGCCGTCGTTCATCACCACGTTCATGTCGGTGTCGCAGTCGCTGTCTTCGGCGTAGTCCAGGTCCAGCACCGGGGTGCCGCGGTACACGCCTACCGATACGGCGGCCACTGCGCCCAGGATCGGGTTGCGCTTGATGTCGCCACGCTTCATCAGCACGTTCACCGCATCGACCAGGGCCACGTAGGCGCCGGTGATGGCGGCGGTGCGGGTGCCGCCGTCGGCCTGCAGCACGTCGCAGTCGAGGGTGATGGTGCGCTCGCCCAGCGCGTTGCGGTCCACGCACGCGCGCAGGCTGCGGCCGATCAGGCGCTGGATCTCCAGGGTGCGGCCGCCCTGCTTGCCACGGGCGGCTTCGCGGTCGCTGCGGGTGTGGGTGGCGCGCGGCAGCATGCCGTACTCGGCGGTCACCCAGCCTTCGCCCTTGCCGCGCAGGAAGCCCGGCACGCGGTTCTCGACGCTGGCGGTGCACAGCACGCGGGTTTCACCGAAGCAGACCAGTACCGAACCTTCGGCGTGGCGGGTGAAGCCGCGTTGGATGACGACCGGGCGGAGCTGGTCGGGCTGGCGGCCGCTGGGGCGGGAATCGGACATGGTGCGGGTTCCGTAATGGCAAGGGAGTACGCCGCCACGCCCGCGGCCTTCACGGGGCGGGCAAGGGGGCTCTGGTGAGGGCGCTAGGGTACCATTCCCCCTTTGCACGCACCGGACACAATCCATGATTCGAAGCATGACCGCCTACGCCGGCGGCGAGCGGGTCACCCCGTGGGGCACGCTGGGCTGCGAGCTGCGCTCGGTCAACCACCGCTTCCTGGAGGTCGGCACCCGCCTGCCCGAGGAACTGCGGGCGCTCGAGCCGCAGTTGCGCGAGCGTATCGCCGCGCGCCTGAGCCGCGGCAAGCTGGATCTGGTGATGCGCCTGCGCGCGCCGGAAGCGGCCGCCAACCTGCAGGTGGACGAGGCCCTGCTGGGCCAGCTGGGCCGCCTGGCGCACCGCCTGACCTCCGATTTCCCCAATCTGCAGGTCAGCTTCACCGATCTGCTGCAGCTGCCGGGCGTCACCCGTGGCGAGGCCACCGATGCCGCCGCCCTGCAGGTCGAGGCACTGGCCCTGCTGGACCAGGTGCTGGATGGCTTCGTCGAGGCCCGTGAGCGCGAAGGCGGCAAGTTGTCCGCGGCCATCAGCGAGCGCGTGGACGGCATCGAACGCATCGCTACCGAAGTGCGCACCTTGATTCCGGCCATTCGCGACGGCCAGCGCGCCAAGCTGGCCGCCCGCCTGGCTGACCTGCCGCACCCGGTCGACCCCGGCCGCGCCGAGCAGGAGCTGGTGCTGTGGCTGCAGAAGCTGGACGTGGATGAAGAGCTGGACCGCCTCGGCAGCCACATCGTCGAGATCCGCCGCGTGCTCAAGCAGCGCGAGCCGGTCGGCCGCCGCCTGGACTTCCTGCTGCAGGAGTTCAACCGCGAAGCCAATACGCTGGGGTCGAAGTCGGTGGACAGCCGTACGTCCAATGCTGCGGTAGAGCTGAAGGTGCTGATCGACCAGATCCGCGAACAGGTGCAGAACATCGAGTGATGTTCTGCGCAATCGCCTGGGAGGATCACAGTCCTTCCAGGTAGTCCCCGGCAATCGCGACGCAGTGGTCGAAGCCTGGCGTGTAGTCCAGCGTGTCGATGGCGTTGAACGCAATCTTCAATGTCGGATGGGGATTGCGGATCTGATCAAGAAACGTTGATCGATGGCGGACCAGCGCGTGCGCGGCGGCCGCCAGCGCGTCCGGCTCGCGTTCGATGACCAGCGCAAGATCGAACAGGTCTCGGGCCGTTGTTCGATGCCCGCGATGGAACATTTTCTTGGCGATGATTTCCGCCGACGTTTCCACGCGTATGCGCTGCCCATCGATCGTCCATTCCTCCCAGGCATCATCGAGAAGATTGGGGGCCGCGACGAAATCCACCTCGCCTTCCTCGAACTGCAGCTTCACCCAGGCGCTGGGATCTTCGCTGTAGTCGCCGGTAAGGCTCGCGGCCACATCGCTCAAGCGGGGAGTAACGAACCCCAGGTACTGGGGATTCGGCACGAAGATGTCGATATCCTTGCTGAGCCGATGCCGATGTCGAAACATCAGTACCGTTCCGCCGCCCAAGGTCCAGAACGGATCGGTGATACCACCGTGGCGCCGGATCTCCCCGATGAGGACAAGCGCCCGGGGCAGCAGCGCCTGCCAGGCGCCGGCCGGCAGTTTGCGGTTCACAACCACAGGTCCTTGCGATGGGCAGAAAGTGTGTTGGCCATCTTCGCCACGTTCCGCCAGATGCGCCGTGGCGGCAGCTGCGCGCCGATTGCAGCTTCCTCGACTGCCATCACCATCATGGAGGGAGGGGCTTCATCCAGCAGGTGCGCCATCTGCGCTGCGTAGGTGGCAGGAACTTCCCCGCTGACCAGCACGCGGGCCAACTCGCCAGCCGTCAGTTCGCTCGCGTAGCTCACGTTCGCAGTTCGTGCGGCCATTTTCAGGCCTTGTTTGCGCTGCCGGTTTTCGGTGGTGGGTGCCGGAACATCCAGGCCGAGCACGGACAACAACTGGCCGACACGATTGACGCCCAGGTCGCTCAGGGTGCCCCCTTCCAGGCCGACCACGGTCTGCCGGGAAAGACCGCTGAGATGAGCCAGTTGGCCTTGCGACAGGCCAAGTTCCTCACGGCGGGCACGAACCGCCTTGCCGATGTCGATCAGGTTCATGGTATGAGTGTCCAATATTTTGGACATAAATCAAGTATCCGGGAGGGACGTGTTGGCAAACCTTCACGTCTCAAACCACCCTGACGCCCGGCACTCCCTCGCTCAAGCGCCCCACCACGGCCGCCTGGCCGAACCCCGCATCGTTGAAGCAGGCCAGCACCGCATCCAACGCTTCCGGCGCACAGGACACCAGCAGGCCGCCGCTGGTCTGCGGGTCGGTCAGCAGTGACTGCCAGTGGGCGGCCAAGCCCTCGGCGAAGCGCACCTCGGCGCCATACGAGGCCCAGTTGCGGTTGGAGGCGCCGGTTACGCAGCCACGTTGCAGCAGGTCCAGGGTCTGCGGCAGCAGCGGCACCTGTGCACTGTCCACCTCGGCGGCCACGCCACTGGCGCGGCACACTTCCAGCAGGTGGCCGAGCAGGCCGAAGCCGGTGACGTCGGTCATGGCATGCACGCCGTCCAGCGCAGCCAGGGGCACGCCCACGGTGTTCAGGCGGGTGGTCGACTCGATCATCTGCTGGTAGCCGTCGGCATCCAGCACTTCCTTCTTCAGTGCTGACGAATACACGCCCACGCCCAACGGCTTGCCCAGCACCAGCACGTCGCCGGCGCGGGCATCAGCATTGCGCTTGAGCCGCTGCGGGTCGAGCACGCCGATCGCGGCCAGGCCGTAGATGGGTTCCACCGAATCGATGCTGTGGCCACCAGCCACCACGATGCCGGCATCAGCGCAGGCGCGTTCGCCGCCCTGCAGGATGCCGCGGATGGTGTCCTGCGGCAGGCTGTTGATCGGCATGCCGACGATGGCCAGCGCGAACAGTGGCCGCGCGCCCATCGCGTACAGGTCCGACAGCGCATTGGTGGCGGCAATGCGGCCGAAGTCGAACGGGTCGTCGACAATCGGCATGAAGAAATCGGTGGTGGCGACGATCGCCTGGTGGTCATCGAGGCGGTACACTGCGGCGTCGTCGCTGGTCTCGCGGCCGACCAGCAGTTCGACCGGTGCCGGAAGCGCTGGAACGCCACGCAGCAGTTCGGTCAGCACGCCGGGCGCGATCTTGCAGCCGCAGCCACCGCCATGCGCGAGAGACGTCAGTCGTTGCGGGGCATCGGCCGTTGAGGGGGCGGGGGGCTGCGCGTGCGTGGCCATGCCGACATCTCCTGCGGAAACACGAATGGCGGAAGGCAGCAGGAGTCGAACCTACCAGGGAACGATCGACGCCCCCTACTGGGTTTGAAGCCCAGCCGCATGCCCGGATGCGCATGCCTTCCGAAAGTACGGCGGTACCGGTGGGCTCAGTCGCGGGCCGCGTTCCACTGCAGGTCGCCGCGCGGCCGATGCTGGTCACCGACGCGTCGAGTGTAGCCAACGCGATTGAAGAACTCCAAGATCTGGATGCTGCGTTTGCGGCCCAGGCCGATGGCATCGCGGAAGGCCGCCGCATCCACCGTGCCGCTGGTCTGTGACAGCTGCGCGACGATAGCAGCGAGTGCCGCAATGCGCGCGGGTGAATAGAACAAGTCCGGTACCACCTGGAACAGTTCACCACGTGCGGCGGCGCGGCGCAGGACCGCGCGGACCTCGTCTTCGGCCAGTCCGGCGTCGGCGGCCAGGGTGCGCACCCACGGTGGATCGAAGCCACCGGCGTGCAGTTGCGGCAGCATGCGTTCCAGCAGGAGACGTTCGCGTTCCGGTGGCGCATGGTCATGGCCGGGCAGGCGCCACCACGCGCCCACGCGCTGCAGCGTGCCATCGGCCAGCAGGTCCTGCAGCAGCGCATTCCACAGGCTGCTCGCCAGTGCGGGCAGGGTGCTGCGCTGGAGGCGTCCGCTGTCGACGCCGGGTTCGTCGGGGCGTCGCTCGTGCCAGCCGCGCAGCGAGGTGATCACCTGCTCGCGCAGTGCTTGCCAGTGCGGTGCGAGGATGATCACCGCGTCATCGCGGGTAGCGATGCGTCGCGCGTCCTCGGGCAGGTCGATGCGGTCGGCAGCGCGTCGGCAATAGCGTTGCAACGCGGTGAGGGGAATGCCGGCAGGTGCCTGCTGCAGCAGCGGGACAACACCGGCACCGGTCGCCAGCTGCTCCAGTGCCCCCAGCCAGGCCAGCCGCGCAGGACTGCGCCGACGCCGCTGCGGAGGATCCGGATCGAGCACGACGCCACCGCCCAGTGTGTGGGTGGCTGCTGAATCACGGGCGATGAAACGATCGCCACACATCGCGCAGACTGGTGCATCGAACACCAGCTGCACCAACTGACCATCGCCGTGGTCGTGGTCTTCCAGCAGCACCACATGGGCCTGCCGGTGCATCGTGCCCCAGTGGATGTGCAGCGGTGACCAGTCGCGCAGTGGCGGCGCCAGTGCGGAAAGTCGCAGGCGCACGTCGACGCGGGTAGTGGCCAGCAGCGCGCGTGGATCGGCAATCCAGTCGCCACGGCGGATGTCGTCGCGGGCGATGGCGGCCAGGTTCAGCGCGCAGCGTTGCCCAGCCATCGCGTGCTCGCTGGCCTGGTTCTGCGCATGGATGCTGCGCACGCGCACGTCGGTGGCGGCTGGCATCAGCTGCAGATGCTCACCCACCGCGGCGATGCCGCCATGTACCGCGCCGGTCACCAGCGTGCCGTGGCCGGCCAGCGAGAACACGCGGTCCACCGGCATGCGGAACAGTTCGCTGCGCAGTTCGGCCTGGCGCGTGCTGGCGTCGTCCGCCGCCCATGCGTGTAGCTGGGTACGCAGTGCGCTGATGCCGGCATCGTCGGGTGCGGTGCTGTTGCAGGCGAACAGAGGAGAATCCTGCAGCGGTGTCGCGGCCAGCAGCGCGGCAATCTCGATCTCGACCCGGGCGAGGCGTGCCGCATCCACACGGTCGATCTTGGTCAGGGCCACCGCACCACGATCCACGCCCAGCAGCTGCAGGATGGCCAGATGCTCGCGGGTCTGTGGCATCACGCCGTCGTCGGCAGCGATCACCAGCAGGGCGACATCGATACCCGTGGCGCCGGCCACCATCGTATGCACGAAACGCTCATGGCCTGGCACGTCGACGAAGCCCAGCGTCGCAGCCGGGCCTTCGGCGTCCCTGCTTTCCACCGGGACATAGGCATAGCCCAGTTCGATCGATATACCGCGCGTTCGCTCTTCCTGCAGGCGATCGGTTTCGATGCCGGTCAGTGCGCGTACCAGGCTGGTTTTGCCATGGTCGATATGCCCGGCGGTGCCGACGATCATGCCTGCAGCGCGCTCCATTGGGCGAGGAAGTCGGCTTCGTCGGCCGGATCCAGGCAGCGCAGGTCCAGCCATAGCGCGTCATCGGCAATGCGGCCCAGCACGGGTCGCGGCAGCTGACGCAAGCGTTTGGCCAGGCGATCCAGTCCGCCACGGCGCGCGCTGGTAATGCGCAGTCCGGCGCTGGCCAGCTGCGCCTGTGGCTGGGCGCCGCTGCCGATCTGGCTCTGCATTGGTGACCGTTCAAGATCGTAGTCGGCCGCGAGCACGGAACGCATCGGCTGCAGCAGGCGCTGAGCCTGCACGTCGAGGTCCTCCTGCGTGCGTGACAGGGTGCGCAGGGTCGGCAGCCGCTGTGCCAGCAGCTCCGGCTCGCGGTACAGGGCCAGCACCGCTTCCAGTGCGGCCAGGCCCATCTTGTCCATGCGCAGTGCCCGCTTCAGCGGGTTGCGGTTGATCCGCGCGATCAGGTCGGCGCGGCCGGCGATGATGCCGGCCTGCGGCCCGCCCAGCAGCTTGTCGCCACTGAACGACACCAGATCGGCGCCGGCCGCCAGCGTTTCCTGCACGGTGGGCTCGTGCGGCAGGCCGAAGGCCGCCAGATCGCACAGGCTGCCACTGCCCAGGTCCACCACAAGCGGCAGGCCGTGCTCGTGCGCGATCGCGGCCATCGCCGCGGTGTCGACCTTGGCGGTGAAGCCGGTGATCGCGTAGTTGCTGGCGTGCACCTCCATCAGCAGCGCGGTGCGCGTGCCGATGGCATTGGCGAAGTCAGCCGGATGGGTACGGTTGGTGGTGCCGACTTCCAGCAGCCGCGCACCGGCACTGCGCATCACGTCGGGAATGCGGAAGGCGCCACCGATCTCCACCAGCTCGCCGCGTGACACCACCACGTCGCGGCGGTTGGCCAGGCTGTTGAGCAGCAGCAGGACCGCCGCGGCATTGTTGTTGACCACAGTGGCGGCTTCAGCGCCGGTCAGTTCGCAGATCAATGCCTGCACCCGTGCATCGCGGTCGCCGCGACGGCCGCGGCTGATGTCGAATTCAAGATCCACCGGCGCGGTCATCGCGCGGGTGACCGCGTGCACGGCGGCATCCGGCAGCAAGGCGCGGCCGAGATTGGTGTGCAGCACGGTGCCGGTCAGATTGAACATCGGCTGCAGATCCTGCCGTGCGTCAGCGGCCAGTGCGGCCTCGACTGCTGCCACCAGCGCCGGGCCGTCAACCGCTTCCTGCAGCTGCGTGGCCGAGAGCTGGCCGGCGCTGATACGGTCGCGCAGCACCTGCAGGTGCGAACGCAGCAGCTGGGTGATACGGCTGCGGCCGTGGCCCTCGATCAGTGCTGCCAGGGCAGGCAGACGCAGCAACCGGTCCAGCGAGGGCAGGGCGGAAATCGATGCCGGGGTGGGGGGCGCGGCTGTCATCGCCTCACTCGCCGTCGGATTGCCACAGCAGCGGATTCTGGCTGGCACGCGCATAGCCCTCCTCTGCCAGCAGCAGATCCAGCGCCAGCGTGCCGAGGTCATCGGCCACCGGCTCCAGCGACGGGTCTTTTTCCAGATACAGGATCTTGCGGTAGCTGTGGCAGTGGTCGCAGGTCTCGGCACGGACCGCGCTCTCGCGCACCGCCTCGCCGCTGTCGCCGTCCACATCGGCCAGGGCGCGATAGGCGATGTCCTTGCCGGCCGCACCACACTGGCTGCACTGCACGCGTACGTAGTGCCACTGGCAGGCACACAGCGAGCACGACAGGTAGCGGTAGGAGGCATAGGGCGGCCGCGCCTGCACCACGCTGACCACCGGCAGGGTGCCGCACAGCGGGCACAGCCCCGGTGCATCGGCCAGCGGCTTCAGCTCGGTGGGGCGGAAGCTGTCCGCCAGCACCGCCCAGTAGACCTGCAGCGCGTTCATCACCAGCAGCGCAGCCACCGCATCCACCGACGGCGCGTCATCACGCTCCAGCACCGCATGCGCCTGCGCATCCAGCCACCCGTCATCGGCAGCAGCAACGCGCTGCAGTTCCTGGCGGGTTTCCGCCGGCAGGCCGGCTTCTTCAGCGCAGTGTTGGCATAGCGTGCGCAGCCAGCCGCGCCAACAGCCATCCAGCTGAAGTGTGTTGGTCGGCCGCAACGGCATCCCGGCGCCGGCCGCCGCATTCGATTGCTGTGCACGCGCCTGTGCCTGAAGTTCCTCGCGTTGCTGCGGTGTCAGATCCTCCAGCAGCGCCTGCTGCGCATCGGCCAACGCCGCCAGCAGCTGCAGGTAACCACCGATGGCACTGTGTGCAGCCAGACTGCGCAGGCGGTCCGCACGTCCGGCAAACAGCGACGCGGTATCGGGCAGGATGATGCGCGGAACATCGCGCGAGGCCAGCGTCTCGATCTCACCGGGTTCAAGGATGCGTTGCGCCATGCAGGGCCAGCCAGAAGAACCAGGCTCCATCCTCGCCGTTGTCGACGCTGGCGTCCAGCGTGTTCCAGGCAAAGCAGTCGAGCAAAGCAGTCGAGCATGGCTCGACTCTACAAAAAAGCCGGTTTCGATCATTGCCGTGTTCATCGTGTCGACCAAGGTCGACACCCACCAAAAGCACCGGGGACCTGTCGAGGGGGACCGGACCCACCCCGCCATCCCTCAGGAAACCCGCTCTTGACGTTGATGTTGACGTTGATCCAGCGGGTGCAGGGCCGCAGGCCCTGCCGCTACCCCTCTTCCCGCCGTCCGCGCAGGATGTCCCGGAACCACTGCCGGTGATGCTTGTACGCCCACCCGTAGGTCACCTTGCCCTGGGTCATCGCCCGCACCGAGCCCTTGATCCAGATCGCGGCATAGATGTGCACCACGATCGCGCACACCAGCACCCAGCCGAACAGCGCATGGGCCAGCACCGAGAAGCGGATCAGCCCGATCGGGAAGAAGTGGCTGAAGTACTGCCGCCAGATCACGAAGCCGGTCAGCAGCAGCGCCGACAGGCAACCGATGATCGCCCAGAACAGCAGCTTCTGGCCGGCATTGAAGCGACCCACCGGTGGCAGCTTCTCGTCCTCGTTGCGCAGTACATCGCGCATGCCGCGCATCCACTTGCCATCGTCGGCGGTCGGCAGATTGTCGCGCCACATGCGGAACGCCAGCAGCGCAAAGCCGACGACCATGGCCAGGCCGATGAACGGGTGCAGGATGCGCGTCCATGGCCCACCGCCAAACAACTGGGTCAGCGGGAACAGGGCAGGGTGGAACAACGCCAATCCGGACAGCGCGGTCAACACGAAGCAGATCGCCACAATCCAGTGATTGATGCGGGTCGGCGCGCGGTAGCGGATGATCTGCCGCGGGTGCGGGGCGTACTTCATGGCCGCTGCTCCTCTTCGATCTTCTTCGCCTCGTGCTCGGCTTCCTCTTCTTCCTCGTCATTGACCGTGTTGCGGCCGATGCCGATGTAATGCAGGAAGCCGGCGAAG
Source organism: Stenotrophomonas sp. 63632_Sma (assembly GCF_056482875.1). Taxonomy (NCBI): domain Bacteria; kingdom Pseudomonadati; phylum Pseudomonadota; class Gammaproteobacteria; order Lysobacterales; family Lysobacteraceae; genus Stenotrophomonas; species Stenotrophomonas sp. 63632_Sma. Next base: position 3,791,827 of record NZ_CM151220.1, on the reverse strand, counting down.
GCGGTAGCGGCAATCGCCAGCACGCCCAGCGGCTTGGCCACGCCCTTCCACACCTCCACCATCGGGCTGATGCGCGGGTCCTTCGGCAGGTCGGCATACAGTTCCGGCTTGTCCACGTGCTGCAGCACGTACATCACATGGGTGCCGCCCACACCCTGCGGGTCGTACAGGCCGGCGTTCTCGTAGCCGCGCGATTTCAGGTCTTCCACGCGTCCCGCCGCGTGCTCGGTCATCGCCTGCTTGCTGCCGAAGGTGATCGCGCCGGTCGGGCAGGTCTTCACGCAGGCCGGTTCCTGGCCCACCGCCACCCGGTCCGAGCACAGCGTGCACTTGTAGGCCTTGTGGTCCTTCTTGGAGATGCGCGGCACGTCGAACGGGCAACCGGTCACGCAGTAGCCGCAGCCGATGCAGTTCTCTTCCTGGAAGTCGACGATGCCGTTGGCGTACTGGATGATCGCGCCCGGCGACGGGCAGGCCTTCAGGCAGCCCGGATCGCTGCAGTGCATGCAGCCTTCCTTGCGGATCAGCCACTCCAGCTTGCCCTTCTCGTCCTCGTACTCGCGGAACTTCATCACCGTCCACGACTGTTCGCTCAGGTCGGGCGGGTTGTCGTAGCTGCCAACGCAGCTGCCGACCTCGTCGCGCAGATCATTCCACTCCATGCAGGCGACCTGGCAGGCCTTGCAGCCGATGCACTTGCTCACATCGATCAGCTTGGCGACCTGGCCGGTATGCGCGCCACGCGCCTCCGGCGAAGGCGTGGTGGTGGCCGAGCGGCGGATGATGTCCAGGGATTGCAGTGACATGGCGTGTCTCCTACACCTTCTCGACCTTGACCAGGATGCACTTCGATTCGGGCGTCTGCGAGTTGCCGTCACCGATGGCGTTGGTCAGCGTATTGGCGATGTATCCGGGCTTGGCCGCACCGAGGAAGCCCCAGTGGATCGGCACGCCCACCTGGTGCACGGTTTTGCCATCAATCTGCAGGGCCTTGATGCGCTTGGTCACCATCGCCACCGCTTCGATGTGGCCGCGCTTGGAACTGACCCGCACGCGGCTGCCGTTGTTGATGCCCAGCTCGTCGGCCAGGGCCGCGCCGATCTCGACGAACTGCTCGGGCTGGATGATGGCGTTGAGCTTGCCGTGCTTGGTCCAGAAGTGGAAATGCTCGGTCAGCCGGTAAGTGGTGGCTACATGCGGGAACTCATCCGGCGAACCGATCTGTGCGCGATCGCTGGCGAACACGCGGGCCGCCGGGTTGTTCAGCGTCAGTGCCTGGCCGGGGCTGAGCGGGTTGCTGCGCAGCGGTGTATCGAACGGTTCGTAGTGCTCCGGGAACGGGCCCTCGGCCATGCCGGCCTTGGCGAAGAAGCGGGCGATGCCTTCCGGATTCATGATGAACGGGCCCATGCCCCCGGCGGGATCTTCATCCGCCTTGAAGTCCGGCACGTCCACGCTGCCCCAGTCTTTCCCGTTCCAGGCCAGCAGCGTGCGGCGCGGATCGAACGGTTGGCCGGCCACGTCGCACGAGGCGCGGTTGTACATCACGCGGCGATTGGCCGGCCATGCCCAGGCCCAGCCCAGCGTGTTGCCGATGCCGGTGGGGTCGCTGTTGTCACGTCGCGCCATCATGTTGCCGGTCGGGCCCCAGGCGCCGATGTAGATCCAGCAACCGGAGGAGGTGCTGCCGTCGTCGCGCAGGTCGCCGAATGCCGCCAGCTGCTCGCCGGCCTTGCGCACCAGCTTGGTCGGGTCCTTCGGATCGAACACGTCGGCCAGTGCCTTGCCGTTGTATTCCATCGCCAGTTCTTCCGGCGTCGGCAGTTCCGGGTTGGAGTACTTCCAGGCCAGGTCGCGCACCGGCTCCCACCACGCACCGCCGTCCTTCTCGTACATCGCCTTGATGCGATGGAACAGCTCGGACATGATCTCGATGTCGCTGCGCGCTTCGCCCGGCGGATTGGCCCCCTTCCAGTGCCACTGCAGCCAGCGCGAGGAGTTCACCACTGCACCGTTCTCCTCTGCGAAGGAGGTGGTCGGCAAGCGGAATACTTCGGTCTGGATCGCACTGGGATCAACATCGTTCAGTGCGCCGTGGTTCTGCCAGAACGCGATGGTCTCGGTTTCCAGCGGGTCCATGCTGACCATGAACTTCAGCTTGGAGAACGCGCTGATCAGCTTGCCCTTGTTCGGCGCCGAGGCCAGCGGGTTGAAGCCCTGGCAGATGTAGCCGTGGATCTTGCCCTCGTTCATCAGCTCGTACGCCTGCAGCATGTCGTACGGCTTGTCGAGCTTGGGCAGATGGTCGAAGCACCAGTTGTTGTCGGCGGTAGCGGCGTCGCCCCACCACGACTTCATCAGGCTGACATGGAACTTCGGGTAGTTCTGCCAGAACGACATCTGGTTGGCGCGCAGCGGCTTCTGCGTGCGCTTGGCGATGTAGGCGTCGTAGTCCTGCTCGTCCTGTTTCGGCAGCGTCAGGTAGCCGGGCAGCAGGTCGGACATCAGGCCGATGTCGGTCAGGCCCTGGATGTTGGAATGCCCGCGCAAGGCGTTCATGCCACCGCCGGCCACGCCGATGTTGCCCAGCAGCAGCTGCACCATGGTGCCGGCACGCACGTTCTGCGCACCGATCGAATGCTGCGTCCAGCCCAGCGCGTACAGGATGGTCATCGCCTTGTCCTTGCCGGCGGTGGACGCGATCATCTCCCAGACCTGGCGGATGCTGTCCGCCGGCGTCCCGCAGATGCGTTCGACCATCTCCACGGTGTAGCGCGCGTAGTGCTGCTTGAGCAGGGTGTAGACGCAGCGCGGGTCCTTCAGCGTCGGGTCGCTGCGCACGAAGCCGTCGTCACCGTAGGCGTAGTCCCAGCTGGAACGGTCGTAGCTGCGCTTCTCCTCGTTGTAGCCCGAATACAGGCCGTCCTTGAAGGCGAACTCGTCCTTCACCAGGAACGACATGTCGGTGTAGTTCAGCACGTACTCGTGCTGGATGCGGTCCTCGGTCAACAGGTAGTTGATCAGACCGCCCAGGAACACGATGTCGGTGCCGGTACGGATCGGCGCATACACGTCGGCCACCGCGGCCGAGCGGTTGAAGCGCGGATCGACCACGATCAGCCGGGCCTTGTTGTGTGCCTTGGCCTCGGTCACCCATTTGAACCCGCACGGGTGTGCCTCGGCGGCATTGCCACCCATGATCAGGATCAGGTCGGCATTCTTGATGTCGACCCAGTGATTCGTCATCGCACCACGGCCTAGCGTCGGGGCAAGACCTGCCACCGTCGGGCCGTGTCAGACACGTGCCTGGTTGTCGAATGCCAACATGCCAAGGGAGCGGACGACCTTGTGGGTCAGCACCGCGGTTTCATTGCTGGTCGCCGAGGCGGCCAGCATGCCGGTGGTCAGCCAGCGGTTGACCGTCTGCCCGGCCTCGTTCTTCTGCACGAAGTTGGCATCGCGGTCTTCCTTCATCAGCCGCGCGATGCGGTCCAGCGCATCGTCCCAGCTCAGCCGCTTCCACTCGTTCGAGCCCGGCGCGCGGTACTCGGGGTAGAGCAGGCGCGACTTGCTGTGGATGATGTCGGCCAGGCCGGCACCCTTCGGGCACAGCGTGCCGCGGTTGACCGGATGGTCCGGGTCACCCTCGATATGGAAGATGCTCGGCTCGGCGTTCTTGGCGCCATCGCCGAGGCTGTACATCAGGATGCCGCAGGCCACCGAACAATACGTACAGGTGTTGCGGGTCTCGGTCGCGCGGGTCAGCTTGTACTGCCTGACCTCCGCGAGCGCGATGCCGGGCGCGAAGCCCATCAATGCCAGGCTGGAGCCGACCAGGGTTGTCCCGGTCACTTTCAGGAACTGGCGGCGGCTCATCGATGGCATGCCGTTCTCCTGGGATGGCGGGGAGGCGCAGGCCTCCGGGCTGTCGTTGGGTACGGCCCGGTTATAGCACAGGCCCCCGCACGCCCATGTGGCACAAGGCCCGGCGCCTGCCGGACGGGCGCGCAACGCGGCCGCTCTGGTAAAGTTGCGTGCCCGCCCCCCGGGGAAGCGTCTGCCGGGCCTGGTTCCAAGATGTTCCGCGCAGCCCCCGCCGTCCTGGCGCGATCCTCCGCGCCGGATCTGGAACACCGAGGAAAAATTTTGCGAAATCAACCCGTTGGATCCCCCGCATGAGCGCCCCGTCGAAGCCGTCGGACGCCGTTGCGCGCGGCACGCTGTACATCGTTGCCGCCCCGTCCGGCGCCGGCAAGAGCAGCATCGTCAATGCCACCCTGGCGCGTGACCCGCAGATCGCCCTGTCGATCTCCTTCACCTCGCGCGCGATGCGCCCGGGTGAAGTGAATGGCCAGCACTACCATTTCGTCTCTGCGGAGAAGTTCGAGGAAATGATCGCCGCCGGCGACTTCTTCGAGCATGCCTGGGTGCACGGCGACTGGAAGGGCACCGCCCGCCAGTCGGTGGAACCGCAGCTGGCCGCCGGCCAGGACGTGCTGCTGGAGATCGACTGGCAGGGCGCGCAGCAGGTGCGCCAGCTGGTGCCGGGCACGGTCACCGTGTTCATCCTGCCGCCGTCCAAGCAGGCCCTGCAGGACCGCATGCGCAAGCGCGGCCAGGACAGCGAGGCGGTCATCGCCCAGCGCCTGGGCGCAGCCCGTGACGAGATGCTGCACTTCAACGAGTTCGACTACGTCATCGTCAACGAGGTGTTTGACACCGCCGTGGACGAGCTGTGCGCCATCTTCACCGCCAGCCGCCTGCGCCGGGAGGCCCAGAAGGTCCGCCACGCAGGCCTGATCCAGGCCTTGTTGACCCCCGATCCGGGCGCAACTGACTGATTCCAAAAGAATCGGGTAGGGGTTGGCTTGATTTTGTCCAGCCCCTGCCAGTACACTCCGTCCCCTTTCCCTCATTCGACTGAGCGGCCGACCGGTCGCCGGGAGCCCGTATGGCCCGCATCACCGTAGAAGATTGCCTGGAAGTCGTTAACAACCGTTTCGAACTGGTCATGATGGCTTCCAAGCGTGCCCGCCAGCTCGCCAACGGCGTGCAGGCCACGCTGGACAACAGCGAGACCGAGGACAAGCCGACCGTGCTGGCGCTGCGCGAAATCGCCGCCCGCAAGATCGACAACGCGCTGATCGACGAAGTCGAGAAGGCCGAGCGTGAGCGCGCCGAGCGCGAAGCGCTGGAGTGGGCTGCCGCGGAAGTGGTCGCCGACGAAGACATGTCCAAGAACGACGATTGATCGCATCGATCAACGTAATCGTTGGATGTGCCGAACAGCCCGCTCCGTGCGGGCTGTTTCGCATTCAGGATTTGCCGTAAACGTCGCGCTGGAATAGGCTTCGGGCATGAACCCAGGCCCCACTGCCAAGGTCGCCGCAGCCCCCGCTGCCGCCGTACCCGACTACGTCCTCCAGCTTGAACGCGCCGCCCATTACCTGCCGCCGGAACAGCTGCCGCTGTTGCGCCGTGCCTGGGAAGTCGGAGCCGCCGCACACGCCGGGCAGACGCGCAAGTCGGGCGAGCCCTATATCACCCATCCGGTGGCCGTGGCCCAGGTGCTGGCCGAGCTGGGCCTGGACGTGGAAGCGCTGATCGCCGCGATCCTGCACGACACCATCGAAGACACCCCGCTGACCCGTGAGGCGCTGGCCGCCGAGTTCGGCGAAGCCGTGGCCGAACTGGTCGACGGCGTGACCAAGCTGGACAAGCTGAAGTTCCGCGACCGCCAGGAAGCGGCCGCCGAGAGCTTCCGCAAGATGCTGCTGGCGATGTCGCGCGACCTGCGCGTGATCATGATCAAGCTGGCCGACCGCCTGCACAACATGCGCACGCTGGGCGCGCAGAGCCGCGAAGCGCGCGGCCGCATCGCCCGCGAGACGCTGGAGATCTACGCGCCCATCGCCCAGCGCCTGGGCATGAGCCTGGTCAAGAGCGAGCTGCAGAACCTCGGTTTCAAGGCGCTGTATCCGTGGCGCCACGCGATCCTGGAAAAGCACATCCGCAGCCAGCCGGTGGTCCGCCGCGAAGCGCTGGCGCAGGTGGAAGTGCAGCTGTCGCAGCGGTTGGCGAAGGAAGGCATCGAGCACCGCCTGGTCAGCCGCATCAAGACCCCGTGGAGCATCTACAACAAGATGCGCGACGAGAACAAAACCTTCGACCAGGTGATGGACGTGTTCGGCTTCCGCCTGGTGGTGCGCAGCGTGCCCAGCTGCTACCACGCGCTGGGTTCGGTGCATGCAACGTTCAAGCCGCTGGATGGGCGTTTCCGCGATTTCATCGCCATTCCCAAGGCCAACGGTTACCAGTCGCTGCATACGGTGCTGTTCGGGCCGTATGGTTCGCCCATCGAAGTGCAGATCCGCACCGAAGAGATGGACCTGATCGCCGAACGTGGCGTGGCCGCGCACTGGACCTACAAGTTCGGCGGCGATTCACCGAACAGCGCGCAGAGCCGCGCACACGCCTGGATCGTTGAACTGATCGACTCGCAGCGTGCCGCCGGTTCCTCGCTGGAGTTCCTCGACAACGTCAAGGTCGACCTGTTCCCGGACGAGGTCTACCTGTTCACCCCGAAGGGCAAGATCCTGGCCCTGCCGCGCAATTCCACCGCGCTGGACTTCGCCTACGCCGTGCATACCGACGTCGGCAACATGGCCGTGGCCTCGCGCGTGGACAAGAAGCTGGTGCCGTTGCGCACCAAGCTGGTGTCGGGCCAGTCGGTGGAGATCATCACCGCACGCTCGGCCACGCCGAAACCGCAGTGGCTGGAATTCGTGGTTACCAGCAAGGCGCGCACCGCCATCCGCCACCAGCTCAAGCAGCTGGAGCACGAAGACGCAGTGCAGCTCGGCCACCGCATGCTCGACCGTGCGCTGGAGGCGATGGATTCCTCGTTGGAGCGGCTGCCGAAGGGGCGCCTGGATGCGTTCCTGGCCGAGCACCGCTTCCCGCGCCTGGAGGCACTGCTGGCCGAGGTCGCACTGGGCAACTGGATGCCGACCCAGGCCGCGCAGGCGCTGATGGCCTACGCCGAACTGCGTGGCGGCCCGCATTCGCGCCACCACTCGCAGGAAAAGATCCTGATCAACGGCAGCGAGCGCGGCGTGGTCACCTTCGCCGGTTGCTGCCAGCCGATTCCCGGCGACGAGATCATGGGCTACCACACCGCCGGCAAGGGCATCGTGGTGCACCGCATGGACTGCCCGAACCTGGCCGAACTGCGCAAGTCGCCCGAGCGCTGGGTGCCGATCGGCTGGGACACCACCGTTTCCGGCGACTACGACACCTCGCTGGTGGTGGAAGTGGAGAACGGCACCGGCGTGCTGGCGCAGCTGGCCGCCGCCATCGCGCAGAGCCACTCCAACATCGAACGGGTGGACTACCTGGACCGTGACTTCAACGCCGCCGTGCTGGCGTTCAACATCCAGGTGCGCGACCGCAACCACCTGGCCGAAGTGATGCGCCGCCTGCGCCGCCTGTCGGTCGTGCAGTCGGTACGCCGCCAGTAATGCGAACCCGGTAGTGCCGGCCGCTGGCCGGTAACTTCGCGGTGCTTCCGACGTTCATGGGTTTGCCGGCCAGCGGCCGGCACTACCGAAGCGGCGCGGTAGATCCACGCCATGCGTGGATGCGCCCCCACCCGGTACAATCACCGCTCTGTTTTCCCCCAAGCACCGGAGCGACCCATGTCCCGCCAGATCATCAACACCGAAAAGGCTCCCGCCGCCATCGGCCCGTACTCGCAGGCCGTGCGCGCCGGCAACACCGTGTATTTCTCCGGCCAGATCCCGCTCGACCCGGCCACCGGCGATATCGTCGGCGCCGGTGACGTCGAAGCGCAGGCCCGCCGCGCCTTCGACAACCTCAAGGCCGTGGCCGAAGCCGCCGGCGGCTCGCTGGACAAGGTCGTGCGCCTTGGCCTGTACCTGACCGACCTGGGCGAGTTCGCCAAGGTCAACGCCGTCATGCAGGACTACTTCCAGGCCCCGTACCCGGCCCGTTCCACCATCGAAGTCTCCGGCCTGCCGAAGGGCGCCAACTTCGAGGTCGACGCGGTGATGGTCATCGACTGACCGCCACGTGGCACGCAAGGCGGCGGTCACCCCGGTCCTGTCACCGTCCGGCGAAGCATCCTTGGCGATGCTCGCGGGCGTCGGTCCGGCCGTGGCCGCCAAACTGCAGGCGCGTGGCCTCGCCACCCTGCAGGATCTCTGGCTTCATCTGCCGCTGCGCTATGAAGACCGGACCCGGCTGACCCGCATCGAAGACCTGCGCAACGGCGTGCCGGCGCAGGTGGAAGGGCGGGTGGTCGCGGTCGAGCGTGGCATGCGCTACCGGCCGATGCTGAAGGTCGCCGTGGAGGATGAAGGGCAGGGCACCCTGGTGCTGCGCTTCTTCCACTTCCGCCAGCAGCAGGTCGGCCAGTTTGCGGTCGGCAACCGGCTGCGCTGCTTCGGCACGCCCAAGCCGGGCCACCTCGGCCTGGAAATCGTCCACCCCAGCTACCAGGTGCTGGGCCGCAATGACGATCCCGAACTCGGCGACCGCCTCGACCCGGTGTATCCCACCGTGGAAGGCGTTGGCCCGATGACCATGCGCAAGCTGATCGGCCAGGCGCTGGACCGCCTGCCCGAGGAAAGCACGCTGGAACTGCTGCCCAGCGGTTGGCTGGATGGCCTTGGCCTGCCGTCACTGCGCAGCGCGCTGCTGACCGTGCACCGGCCGCCGCCGGATGCCGATCTGGCCGCGCTGGCCGCAGGCACCCATCCAGCGCAGCGTCGTCTGGCAATGGAAGAGCTGCTGGCCCATCACCTCAGCCTGCGCCGCCAGCGCATCGCCTTGCAGGCGCACCATGCGCCGCCGCTGGCCGGCCCCGGCAAGCTGGCCAAGGCGCTGCTGAAGCAGCTGCCGTTCGCGCTGACCGGCGCCCAGGCGCGCGTGTTCAAGCAGATCCGCGAAGACCTCGCGCGGCCCAGCCCGATGCTGCGGCTGGTGCAGGGCGATGTGGGCTCCGGCAAGACCGTGGTCGCCGCGCTGGCGGCGATGCTGGCGGTGGAGCAGGGCAAGCAGGTTGCATTGGCTGCGCCCACCGAGCTGCTGGCCGAACAACATCTCAACAACCTGCGCGGTTGGCTGGAACCGCTCGGCGTGCGTATCGCCTGGCTGGCCGGCAAGGTCACCGGCAAGGCGCGCGCCAAGGTGATGGAGCAGGTCGCCAACGGCGAAGCGCAGGTGGTGGTCGGCACCCACGCGCTGATGCAGGAGGCGGTGGTGTTCCAGGATCTGGCGCTCGCCATCGTCGACGAGCAGCACCGCTTCGGCGTGCACCAGCGGCTGGCCCTGCGCGACAAGGGCGCGGGTGGCAACAGCGTGCCGCACCAGCTCGTGATGACCGCCACGCCGATTCCACGCACGCTGGCGATGTCCGAATACGCGGATCTGGATGTCTCGGCCATCGACGAACTGCCGCCGGGCCGCACCCCGGTGCAGACCGTGGCACTCAACAACGACCGCCGTCCCGAACTGATCGAGCGCATCGCGCTGGCCTGCCAGGAAGGGCGGCAGGTGTACTGGGTGTGCACGCTCATCGAGGAAAGCGAAGAGCTCGACGCCACGCCGGCGCAGGCCACTTACGAATCGCTGCAGGCGCTGCTGCCGGGCGTGCGCGTGGGGCTGGTGCATGGCCGCCTGAAGGCCGCCGAGAAGCTGGCGACGATGGTGGCGTTCAAGGCGGGTGAGATCGATCTGCTGGTGGCGACCACGGTCATCGAAGTGGGCGTGGACGTACCGAACGCTTCGCTGATGGTGATCGAGAATGCCGAGCGCCTCGGCCTGGCCCAGCTGCACCAGTTGCGCGGCCGCGTGGGCCGCGGTTCGGCGGTGTCGCGCTGCGTGCTGCTGTACCAGGCGCCGCTTTCGCAGATGGCACGCGAGCGTTTGCAGACCATGCGCGAAACCAACGATGGCTTTGTCATCGCCGAGAAGGATCTGGAGCTGCGTGGCCCCGGTGAACTGCTCGGTACCCGCCAGACCGGCCTGGCCGGTTTCCGCATCGCCGATCTCGCGCGTGATGCCGGCCTGCTGCCCGGCGTGCATGACCTGGCCGAACGCCTGCTGGACCAGCAACCCGCGCTGGCCGATCGCGTGGTGCAACGCTGGATCGGCACCGCCGTGCGTTACGCCTCGGCGTAATGCCGCATTGGTGGGTGTGGACCCTGGTCCACACATCCACGCATGGCGTGGGTCTACTGCGCGCCGCGCGCGTGAGTCGAGCATGGCTCGACTCTACAGACAGCGCTTTCGATCACCTTCCCGTCATCCCCGCATGGCGTAGATCTACAGCGCCAAACGTTCCGACAGGCCGGGTAGCACGAGATACTCGGACGCCTTCCCGACGCGCTCTTTGCTGACAAGCCCAGACGCCACCAATCCGTTCAGATCCTTCAACGCGGTCGGATAGGTAATGGTGTGTGCCGCCTGGTGGCTGGCGACGGTGTAGGTCCGGTCAGGATCCTTCAGCGCGTTGGCCAGCAACGCGCGCTGACGATGATTGAGAGGCACACCGCCAAGCCGGGCGGTTCGCAGCACGCGTCGCGCTGCCTGATCCTCCGCATGCTTCCTGGCGATGTAGGCATGCAAACCCTGGATCGATTGCTCAATCGCCTCCAGTTGTTGCGCCACGAAGTAGCCAAGATCCCGGTTGTCGCTTTCGGTGTAGAGGTAGGCCCGCATGTACTTGCCTGGGGACTCCTTCAACACGCTGGAAATGGAGAAGTACTCGGTCATCCAATATCCGGCATTCATCATCGCCCAGTAGAACAGTGCGCGTGCCGTACGGCCATTGCCATCCACGAAAGGATGGTCATAGCCAATCTGGAAATGCAGTGCGATGGCTTTGGCGACAGGATGGATGAACGGTGTGCTTTCCTCATTGATGAACGTGCACAGCCGCTCGATCCGTGCGGGCACTTCCTCGGCCGGAGGAGGGATGTGCAGCAGCGTAGGTGGTGAGCCGCGATCGAAGATCGCAACGTTGTCTTCGGCGGTTCTGAAACGCCCGCTGTCGGTTGGAAGCTCCAGCGTGCCGTCGGTGAGGATGCTGTGCAGCTCCAGAATCTCGCCGGGAGTGATCGGGCGTATGCCGCGCTCGCGGATCACGTTCATTGCCACGTAGTTGTTGTAGATCATGCGCTCGGACTGGTCGCGCGGCGCACGGCCTGTGCTCAGCATTTCCTTTGCCACCGCCCGCGTGGTCGAGGCGCCCTCCAGCTGCGATGAGGTCATCGCTTCCTCGATCAGCGAGCGGATCAGGAACCGTCCTTGGCCGCTGGCAGCATCCACACCCTTCACCGAGCCTGCGGCCTCCCGATCAATGTAGTGCAGGTGCCGCTGCATTGAATCGGTAAGTGCCAGCCTGAAGGGTTGCTGCGTCTTGTCCAGCAACAGCGGTAGCGGCTTCAGCAATGCTGCGCGCGTCCACGTGATGCCCAGCCACCATTGCTCCGCGTTCAGGCCCGCCGGTGGCGCTCTGTGGCGGACTTTGTCCCAGTGCTCATAGGCGCCGTTCACCTCGGGCCCGATCCGGGCGTCCAGGATGGTACCGAGGGTCTCCATGTACTTCCGGGTGAGGGTTGCCAGATCGGGAGCTGGCGCGGGCAGCTTCATGGTTGTTTTCTATAAAATGTTCAACACTTTTTATAGCAAATGATGTTGGGCGCTCCAAGCGACCCGAACTAGAATCTGTTCATGTTCGTGAGTGCGTTGGGCGGGGCGTTGGTGGGGCAACGGATCCAACCCTCTCCACTACATCTTTGCCGCCGGGGCAGACCGGTATTGCAACGGTCATCATCCCGGTCCACACTTCGTTGCCGATCTGAAGACGGCAACGATGACCCACAAGATCCCCCTGTTGATCGACACCGACCCCGGTGTGGACGACGCCCTGGCCCTGCTGATGGCCTTTGCCGATGAACGGCATGACGTGGTCGCCCTGACCATCGCCGCCGGCAATGTCGGCCTGCAGTACACCGTCCGCAACGCCCTCAAGCTCTGCGACATCGTCGGCCGCGCCGACGTACCGGTGTTTGCCGGCAGCCCGGATCCGCTGCTGCATCCCTCCGTTGACGCCGCCCACGTGCATGGCCGTGACGGCTACGGCGACGTGGACCTGCCGCCGCCGAGCCGCCAGGCTGAAGCCGAGCACGCCGCACTGGCCATCCTGCGCCTGTCGCACGAGCACGCCGGTGAACTGATGCTGGTGATGCTTGGCCCGCTGACCAACCTGGCCCTGGCACTGAAGCTGGACCCGACCCTTCCCGAGCGCATCAAGCGCATCGTGGTGATGGGCGGTGCGGTCACCTGCCACGGCAACATCACCCCGGCGGCCGAATTCAACATCGCGTTCGATCCGGAAGCGGCGCACGTGGTGTTCACTTCGTTCAAGCACCTGCTGGTGTCGGACTGGGAGGCCACCGTTGCCCATGGCCTGCCGCTGCAGGATGCTGAAAAGTGGCTGCAGGCCGATTCCGATCGCGCCCGTTTCTACGAGCTGATCTCGCGCAAGACCCGTGGCCTGTCCGAAGACAGCAAGGGTGGCCGCTGGTATACCGCCGATGCGGTCGCCATGGCCTGGGCGCTGAACCCGGAAGGGCAGCTGCAGGTCGAATCGCGGCCGCTGAACGTGGAGCTGAACGGTACGTTCAGCCGCGGCGCCACTATCGTCGACTGGAACCGCCAGACCGGCCAGCCGGACAACTGCGATCTGCTGATGGCCTACGACCAGCAGCGTTTCGAGGCCCTGGTGCGCCAGGCCCTGGGCGCGGACTGAAGTCTGTTGGCCCGCACCGGTTGCCCCGAGCGGCAACCGGTGCTTATAATGCCGCTCTTGACCACCAGCCCATTTACGGTGTGAGCCCATGAAGGCCGATATCCATCCGAACTACCGCGACGTCGTCTTCCATGACGTCACCTCCGATTTCAAGTTCCTGACCCGCTCGACCATGGGCACGAAGGAAACCATCCAGTGGGAAGACGGCAACGAATACCCGCTGGTCAAGGTTGAAATTTCCTCTGCTTCGCACCCGTTCTACACGGGCAAGCACAAGGTCATCGACACCTCGGGCCGTATCGACAAGTTCCAGAAGCGCTACGCGCGCTGATCTGTCGATCCAGCTTCGAACCGACGGCCGCGCTCTGCGCGGCCGTTTGTTTTTCCCCAACGCCTACCCAACGGGCGTTTGGATGGACGGAACACTGCGTTCGGATGACAACGCTTTTGCCGATCCGGGCCGCTCAACGGCCGGCGTCTGGCCGCCTGTTGTATACGACTTCTGTCTAGCGCCGGGCAAATGCTGCTGTGCGATAATGGCGTGATCCCCGGCACAGGCCGAGGACGTCATTCACGTGCCTGACCAATGCGCTTGGGCAGGCGCCTTCCCATGAAGGAGCGCACACAGTGTCCGATCTTGATCAGGTCACGCTCAACGCCGGCGATAAGTCGGTCGTTCTGCCCGTCATCAAACCCACCCTTGGCAACGACTGCGTCGACATCGCGAAGCTGACCAAGGAAACGGGGTATTTCACCTACGATTCCGGCTTCACCGCGACGGCCAGCTGCAAGTCCGCCATCACCTACATCGACGGCGACAAGGGCGTGCTGCTGTACCGCGGCTACCCGATCGAACAGCTGTCGGAAAAGTCGAGCTACGTCGAAGTGGCCTACCTGCTGATCAACGGCGAGCGCCCGAGCGCCGAGCAGCTGAAGGCCTTCACCGACGAGCTGGCGGCTGAAGCCAACGTCGATGAGTCGATCAACACCCTGATCGGCAGCTTCGCCAAGGATGCACATCCGATGGCCATCCTGACCGCCGCCATCGCGCAGCTGTCGGGCATCTACCACGCCTCGCTGGACCTGTCCGACGCCGAACAGCGCCGCCAGGCCGCTGTGCGCCTGATCGCCAAGGTGCCGACCCTGTCGGCGCTGATCTACCGCCACGGCAAGGGCCTGCCGGCCAACAAGCCGGACACCTCGCTGGACTATGTCAGCCGCTTCCTGAAGCAGACCTTCGAGTCGGCTGATGGCCAGTACGATCTGAACCCGGACGTGGTCAAGGCGCTGGACCTGCTGTTCATCCTGCACGCCGACCACGAGCAGAACGCCTCGACCTCGACCGTGCGTCTGGTCGGCTCGACCGGTGCCAACCCGTACGCGTCGGTTGCCGCTGGCGTCACCGCGCTGTGGGGTCCGGCCCACGGCGGTGCCAACGAAGCCGTGCTGAAGATGCTGGAAGAGATCGGCAGCGCTGACAACGTCGAGTCCGCCGTGGTCAAGGCCAAGGACAAGACCTCCGGCTTCCGCCTGATGGGCTTCGGCCACCGCGTGTACAAGAACTTCGATCCGCGCGCCAAGGTCATCGGCGAGATGACCAGCAAGGTGCTCAAGCAGCTGGGCGTGCAGGATCCGCTGCTGGACGTGGCCGTGAAGCTGGAACAGGCTGCGCTGCAGGACGAGTACTTCGTCGCCCGCAAGCTGTACCCGAACGTCGATTTCTACAGCGGCATCATCTACAAGGCGCTGCAGATCCCGACCGAGATGTTCACCGTCATGTTCGCCCTGGGCCGTACCTCCGGCTGGGTCTCGCATTGGCTGGAACAGCAGGTTGACCCGGAAATGAAGATCGGCCGTCCGCGCCAGGTCTACACCGGCAGCGACGTGCGCGACTACCAGGGCTGATCGCCCGCGTAGATTGTGCCGAGAACGCCCCGCATCTGCGGGGCGTTTTTTTTGGAGCGGACCTGGTAGGTGCGGACCGTTGGTCCGCACGATTTCGGCGCCCGCGAAAAATCATCCACGCATGGCGTGGATCTACCACCGCATCCGCCTTCGGTAGGTGCCAACCTTGGTTGGCACGCTCTTCACCGCGCCAAGACCGCGTGATTCAAGGGTCTCGCCAGCTTCACAAGCGCTCGCGCAGCCTCAGGACGCCAGCTGCATCCGCAGCATCTGATCCGGAGCGTCCGTCCCATGAGTACCCGATTCGACCCACCCGAGCGCGGCCCGCTCGGCCCTGACGTCGGCACTGTCGTCGCCGCCCCCATCGTCGCCCCGCCAAGCGAAAGCGCCGTGTCCTGGGGTGCAATCTTCGCCGGTGCCGCCGCCGCCGCCGCGTTGTCCCTCATCCTGCTGATTCTCGGCGTGGGCCTGGGGCTGTCCTCGGTGTCGCCGTGGTCGTTCGAAGGCGTCAGCAAGGAAACCTTCGGTTGGTCCAGCATCATCTGGCTCACCTTCACTGCGCTGGCGGCTTCGGGTCTGGGTGGCTATCTGGCAGGACGCCTGCGTACCAAGTGGACGCAGATCCACGGCGACGAAACCTACTTCCGCGATACCGCACATGGCTTCGTGTCGTGGGCGGTGGCCACGCTGCTCACCGCCGGTCTGCTCACCTCGGCCATCGGCGGCGTACTCGGCACGGGCGCGAAAGTGGCCGGTGCCACGGCTGGTGCTGCAGTATCCACCGCCGGCGTCGCCGCAGCGGGCGCCGGTAGCGTTGCGGCGGCTGCACCGGAAGGCGACCTCAACTACTGGGTGGACTCGCTGTTCCGCAGCGCCACCAGCGCAGGGCCGTCTGATCCTGCAACGCCGCCTCCGCCGGGTGCGCCGATGGATCCGAATGCGGCCCCGTCGCCGCCGGTCGCAAGCGTCGGCCCGCGCGACGCGCGCATGGCCGCACCGCCGCGTCCGATGCCGGGTAATGGCCCGGTGGCTGACCGCCGTGAAGTGCGTGCCGAGGTGAATCGCATCATCGTCAACAGTCTGCAGGGAGATGGCCTGGATCCGGCCGACACCCAGTACCTGTCCCAGCTGATCGCGCGCGAGACCGGCATGAGTCAGGCCGAAGCGCAGGCGCGCGTGACCGATGTGCAGACGCGCATGCGTGCTGCGCTGGAGAAGGCCAAGAACACTGCCAAGCAGGCGGCCGACGACGCCCGCAAGGCAGCAGCGTATGCCGCGCTGTGGCTGTTCATCACGCTGCTGATCGGCGCGTTCTTCGCCAGCCTCAGCGCCACCTGGGGCGGCCGCCGTCGCGACCTGTAACCCCCGTTCCATGCAAGGAGACCTGCCATGAAAATGATTCTGCTCTGGTTGTTGGGCGTGCCGATTCCGCTGCTGATCCTGTACGCGATCTTCTTCTGATCGCGCGCCAATGCGAGGTCCACGCATGCGTGGATGGGTATTTGTAGGGTCGAGCCGTGCTCGACTCTACAAAACCTTGCTTCAGGATCTGAACGAATTCTGACACTGAGTGTCGCTTTCACATCTTTTCGGATCTATTGCATAGGCATCACATCCGGGGCGATAGAACCTGAGGGCACTTACTCAGCCACGGAGACCACCATGAACCGACTGCTTGCCATTGCCCTCATCGCCACGCCGCTGGCTCTGCTGAGCCCGCACGCATTTGCCCAGTACACCGGCCCAGGCGCAGGAACCGCTGCCAGCACCGTGGCCGATGCGCGCGCCCAGCGCGACGACCAGCCGGTGGTGCTGCGTGGCAACCTCGTCGCCAAGCTTGGCCACGAGCGTTACCAGTTCCGCGATGCCAGTGGCCAGATCGAAGTGGAGATCGATGACGAAGACCTGCCGCAGCAGGCCATTGGTGCGGACACCGTGGTGGAACTGCATGGCAAGGTCGATACGCATCGGTTCAAGCCGACCGACATCGATGTTGATCGCGTGGCCGTGGTGCCCGCAGGCTGAGGCTCGCGCTCATTGCGACATGTAGAGTCGAGATCCTATGTTCGTGGTCAAGCCTGCTGGAAGCAGGCTTGACCCACCTTCAGCATGGCCGGATCGAAGTCCCGGCCGCTTTTGAAGACACCCCAGGCGATCCTGGCCAGCTTTCTGGCCAGGATGTTGAAGACGGCGGTGCTGGGGTGACCGCGTTTTGACAGCTCGTCGTAGAGCGGTTGCCCCCGGCGACACCGCTTGAGCCCCATTGCGGCCATGTAGAGCATCTGGCGCAGCACTGGCGCGCCCTGTTTGGACAGCCGACGCCGTCCCGTTCTGCCGCCAGACTCGTTGGGCCGGGGATCCAGGCCGGTGCAGGCGATCCACGCGTTGGCGTTGGCCAACGGCCAGCGCGTCATGTAGTAGATCAGGTGAGCGGCGACGGCAGGGCCGATACCAGGGATGGTCAACAGGCGCTTGTAGAGCGCGCCATGCTCTCCATCGCGACCCAAGCGCTGCAGTTCGCTTTCCAGCTCGGACAGCGTCCCAGCCAGAGCGCAGAACAGATCTGACAGCTCCCCGGGGGCACTTTTGCTTACCCCGAAGGATTGCTCCAGGCGCGCGCGTGTCTTTACCAGCGTCTGCCGCTTGCGCAGCAAATCGTGCATCTGCTGCTGCTCGTCGGTACGCGGTACGTATTCACGCAGGCGATCGCTCTCCTTCTTCACGTACCGGGCGATCGCTTCGGCGTCCATGGCGTCCGTCTTGCCACGCGAGCCCGTCGCCCGGCCGTAGTACTTGATCAGACGTGGATTGATCACATAGACAACGTGGCCTGCCTGGCCAGCCATCCGAGCCAACAACTCGTAGTACCGCCCCGTCGCCTCCATGCCAATCCGGCATCGCTGGGGCAAGGTGTTGAGCCACTGGGCTATGCCGGCCCGGGTGTTGGCGATCCTGTCGCCAGCCTTGCGGTCGGCCACTGCCGGTACGAACTCCTTGGAGTCCACGTCCACGCCAATATCGAGAGAATCAGACATTTGTACGGCTCCCAGCTATCTTTAAGGGGCTGGGGTGGTACCGCACCGACGTTAGCTTGCCTACATCGACGATCCCCTTTGGGGGCCGTACGATCCTTTATCGACGTTCGTGTGCGGGATGGGGATCGCTCGACTCGTCTGTCGGCTAGTATCCGCAGATGCATGCTTGACGGTCCCTCCACCCTGGCTCCTACATACCGCGTAGGAGCCGGGAGGAACATACAAGCCATGCTCGACTCGCACGCACAGCGCGAACAGCAGTCGAGCATGGCTCGACTCTACAAAGGCGAGGCAATGAGGTTTGTTGTATTCAATGGATGAGGAAAATTGCATAGCCATGGCCGGTGGATCCACGCCATGCGTGGATGGCCCACTGTAGAGTCGAGCCATGCTCGACTCGCACGCATAGCGCGAACAGCGCGAACAGCAGTCGAGCATGGCTCGACTCTACAAAGGCGAAGCAATGAGATTTTTTGCATTTACCGAATGAGGGAAATTGCATAAGCCTGAAACGTTGAACTAATTCAAAGATTCTTCTTAACGTTCAACGTTTTAGGAATGCTTGAATGGCCTGCAGGACAATGGGTTTCTAACATTCTCTCCGTCGCCCGCAACCACCTCTGCGGGCGGCGCCTCCCTCCCTTTCTCCTTAGGGGAGGGGGGCTTTCTCATTCCCCCCTTGTCCGAGAGAGACAACCCATGCACGCCATTCTCAAGAAGGCCGCGCTCGCTGCAGCGCTGGCCACGGCTTCGCTGTCCGCGCACGCCGTGGAAACCAAGATCTCCGTCTACGCCGACGTCGACCCAACCCTGGCCCTGCTGCGTGATGATGGCAGCGCGCTGCCGGATCTGGTCACCCTGACCCACGACCCGATGCGTGGTCTGCTGCCGAACACCCAGCGCGTTCGTATCCACTCCAACGATCAGACTGCTGATATCGAGGCAAAGATCGGCGGCACATTCGTGCTGGCCAACGGCGACGGCAAGGTCACCGTGCCGATGACGGTCAGCCTCAACGGTCGCGCTCTGGGCCTCGCCCCGATTGAATACGCTGCAGCCGACCTGTTCACCGGGGCAGGCGCCACCCCGGGTGCTTCGATCTCGATGCCGCTGACCATCGCGCAGACCACCCCGGCGGCGATCGCCACCAAGGGTACCTACAAGGGTGTCGTCAACATCGTGCTGAACCAGAAAGCCGCCGCGCCGTAATCCCCGCGCCGGCCCGCACGCCGGGCCGGCTGCCTTTCCAGCGGTACCCCCATGACCCCACACGCCCCCGTCATCACCCGGCTGGCGGTCGCGCTCGCCCTGGCGCTGGCAACGCCGCTGGTGGCCGCGCGCGGCGTCCCGCCCGGCTTCGAGGATCTGGTCGAAGGCCAGACCGAACAACTCGACATCCAACTGTTCGGCCGCTCGGCCGGGCTGTCGCCGGTGCGCGTGACCCTTGAACACGTGCAGCTGGAAGATCCGGCAGGCGTGCTGCAGGCGCTGGATCTGCCCGTCGAGGCGCAGGCCGCGCTGCTGCCCGCGTTGTCCCAGCCCATGCCGCGCAACAGCCACCTGGCCTGCCGCTTCGGCGGCGCCACGGCGGGTTGCGGCTATCTCGATCCGCCGGAAGACCCCGCCGCCGTGCGCGCGCTGTACGACGAAGGCGAGGGCGCGGTGCGCCTGTTCGTTGCACGCCAGTGGATTCCGGGCAAGCCGGCTGCCGAGCGCTTCCACACCGTCAGTGCCAACGCCGAGAACGCCTTCCTGCACCAGCAGGTGATCAATGTAAGCGGCAGCCGCGACTACCAGACGCTTTCCGCGCGTGGCACCGGCGTGCTGGGCCTGTTCGATCGCGGGCATGTCTCCGCCGAATGGAACTTCAACCAGCAGCGCTACCGCGGCCGCGGCAGTGACAGCGCGTTCGAGTTCGACAACGTTTATTACCGCCATGACCTGGGGCAGGCGCACTACCTGCAGGCCGGGCGCATGGACCGCCGCAACCTGTCCAGCCCGCAGGGCGGCACCTTCAGTTTCAGCATGCTGCCGCTGGACCGTCTGCAGGGCCTGCGCGTGGGCACCACCCAGGCCTATGTCGACTCCGATGCCGCCGTGCAGGCCACGCCGTTGACCGTGCTGCTGGCCCGCGACGCACGCGTGGATGCCTACGACGGCACGCGCCTGCTGCAGACCTCCTACCTGCAGGCCGGCATCAACCAGATCGACACCCGCAACTTCCCGTTCGGCAACTACACCATCACCCTGCGCATCTACGAAGACGGCGTGCTGGTGCGCAGCGAAGATGCGCCGTTCGACAAGGGCGGCGACTGGACCAACAGCCAGTGGCAGTGGTTCGTGCAGGGCGGCAGGCGCAACGAGCGCCGCAGTGACCGCTTCGATGGCGAACGCGTGGCGGTGGCCGGCATGCGCGTGCCGCTGGGCCGCGACGTGGCGATGGTGGCCGGTGCCGCCGACCTGGGCGGCTTCCGCTACGGCGAGCTGCGCGTCGACCTGCGCCGCCTGTACGCCAGCCAGGAACTGCGCGCCAGCTTCGGCGGCATGCGCGGCAACGATGGCAGCACCGGCCAGCGGCACCAGCTGTCGTACCGTCGCACCGCGTCCTGGAACATCTACCAGCAGCGCATGCGCGGCAAGGCCTGCCAGTTCGAGGCCGACGCCCGCGACCAGTTGGGCTGCGCCAATTCGCTCAGCGCCTCGATGGCGCTGCCGCTGGCCGGTGGCAGCGCCTATGTGGGCTACACGCGGCGCCAGACCTGGCGCGCCGGGCGTGTCCTGCCGGGTGCGGAAGACGACCCGCTGGCCGAGCTGGACCCGCTGCTGCCGCCGCCGGCGCCGTGGCAACCGCGCCGCGAGCCGCAGCTCAGCCGCACCTGGCAGGCCAGCTTCAGCCGCAGCCATCGCTGGCAGGACTTCAGCGTCTCCACCCGCGTGGGCGTGTGGCAGCAGCGTGCCAGCGACAGCCTGCGCGGCAGTGACCAACGCGACCGCGGCATCTACTTCAACCTGAGCCTGACCCGCCTGCTGCGCGGCACCGCCGGCAGCGGCCAGCGCCGCTACAGCGTGGACGTGCGGCAGCCGCAGCACCAGCGCCCGGACATCAACTACAGCGTTGGCCAAAGCCTGCGCCAGGACGTCGATGCGCAGTACCGCGAGCTGTCAGCCGAACTGCGCGCCAACAACAGCGACCGCTACAGCGCCACGCTCAGCGGCCAGCTGCAGAACAGCCTGGGCCAGAGTGGCGCCACGCTGGCGCACTACCAGCAGCGCGGCCGCAGCGAGACCGCCTACAGCGGCATGCACAGCTCTGGCTTTGCACTGGGCAAGCGCGGCTTGTACTGGAGCGGCAGCAACGGCGCCGACGCCGGCCTGGCCGTGCAGGTGGCCGACACCGACGACGTCGACCTGCGTGGCGTGGCGGCCGAACTGCAGGTGGGCGGCCTGCGCAGGCAACGCCTGCAGATCGGCGAGCGCCGCCTGCTGCCGCTGTCGTCGTACCAGGCGCACCGCGCCGAAGTACAGGACGCCAGCACGCTGGACAGCATTGCCGCCATCCGCGTGACCGGCGTGGGTGGCGCGCGGCCGATGTTCCTCAGCCCCGGGCGGCTGATGCGCATGCCGGTGCCGATCGAGGTGACCTACACCTTCATCGGCAACGCCAAGGATCTTGCCGGAGCGCCGCTGGGCGGCGCCCGCATCCTCAACGCGCCGGTGCCCGGCACCAGTGCCAACGGTGGCTTCGTCGCCGACTTCCCGCGTCGCGAAACAACGCTGTACCTGCTGCAGGACGACCGCCTGCTGCACTGCCCGCTGCAGGTGCGCGAGCGCCGCCAGGTGGTGCTGCTGGTCGGCGCCGTGCATTGCGAGCCGCTGGCCGTGGCCCAGCTGCCGGCCGAGATCCGCCAGCAGGCCCGCGTGACCCGCCTGCTGCAGGAACGCGCGCTGATTGCCGCCACGCCCCAGACCGCTGCTGCAGGAGGAACGCCATGAACCGGCGTGTGTTGTTGGTGTTGATGCTGGTGTGCGCGCTGGTGGTGCTGGCGCCGAGGGCGTGGGCGCAGCGCCCACCCGATACGGATCCGCCCAGTGGTGTGATTACGCGCGATATCAAGATGGCGTGGGATCGCTCGGCGATGCCGGGGGATATCGAGATTTGGGTGCCCAAGACTTTGATCGCGTATGACATAGATCTGAGTAAGCAATACGGAAAGCTCTATCTGACGTGCGAGTCAATCATTGATCCCGCATCTGGAATGTGCCGTACGGAAGATACAGAGGCAGAAAGTGGCGATGTAACCAGTGTGATACCGGTACGGGCGATAGAAGAGCGTACGGGAAGTCCGAGTACGATCAACTTCGCTGCTTCCATCTATAGGGCTGATTCCACCCAAATCTGTTCACTCGACTACTTTCGGGATACCAGATACGCAATCTGGTCTTCGCATTCCAGACCTTGCGGCAGTGACTACGCAGTCGGCACAGGTCTGACCATTGCGATTGCCGGAGATAGCGTTGCGCGCTTGGTGGCCGGTCGCTGGAGGGGCAGTCTCGTACTCAATCTGAGAATGCCACCAGGCAGGCATTTGGCGAAGTATGTCGTCAACTTCGACTTCACCGTCACTGACTACGACGCGATTTCAATCTACTTCCCCGGCTTCGACGGCGTTGCACCCCTGGTCAACATGGACCTGCGCTACGACCCCATCCGCAAGGTCGTTGCCGGGCGCAAAGACGTGGACATGTGCCTCTACGACGGAGTGGGTTCGCAGAGCGAGTTCCTCGGCATCACTGTGCGCGACAGCGGGCCACGTCCACCGCCTGGTCGCGATTTCTCGGTCTGGCATCAGGACGGCGGTAGCGACGATACCCAGCGCCTCGATTACCAGGTTGGCCTGAACTACGGCGGCAACCTGCTGGCCATGAAGCACGGCGAAGAACAGCTGCTCCGCGGCATCGACAGCGCACAACTGCGCATGGTGCTGCTGCCGGGCATCAGCCAGCCCGTGTACTGCGTGCCCACGCCACTGACGCTGGAAACACCACCCACGCCCATCGCCAGCAAACGCCCCGGTCTCTACGACGGCGAGCTGACGGTTGAGCTGCGCGTGCCGACCGCCAAACCCTGATCCCCACGGAGGCTCATCATGAAGAAACTGCTGTTCTGCCTGTTGCCGTTGAGCGCACTGCTGGCCCCGTCGGCACAGGCCAATCTGTCCATTCATCCGATGCGCGCAGCGGTGGATGCAAAGCACGGCACGAAGATCCGGGTGTACTCGCAATCCACCCAGCCGCAGTACGTGCAGGCACGCCTGCTGCGCATCAACAACCCGGCGCAGGTGGGTGAGGAAGAGATCGAAGTGGAAGCGGCCGATGCGGCGATTGCCATCACGCCCGGCAAGTTCGCACTCAGCGGTGGTGGCAATCGCCTGATTCGGGTGATCCCGCTGCAGACCGTCGAGAAGGAGGCGGCCTACCGCATCTATTTCGAGGGGGTCAAAGGTCCCGACGGCACGATCCTGGAAGGCGATGAACAGGCGGCGCAGGCCAACGTTGGTGTCAGCCTGGTCTGGGGCGCGCTGGTGAACGTGGTGCCCGCCAAGGGCAGCGTGGATCTGCAACTGCAGGGCAACACCCTGCGCAACACCGGCACGCTGCGTGTGGGAATCACCGGTGCTGCCGAGTGCAGCGCCGGTGGCGTGTGCACGCCGCTTGAGCTGTCCAGAAGTCTCTACCCCGACGCTGCGCTGACCTTGCCGTTCCAGCTCCAGCCGGGCAACACCCTGCAGTTGCAGTACCGATTGTCGAACGACGGCTATCGCGATCACGTAACGACCCTGGCGCCGAGCGCCTGACCTTCTATTGCCCCGCGCAGGCGCGGGGCTTCATTTCCCTTGCCCTGTTAAGGAAAAAAATGAACAAAATCTATCGTCGTATCTGGAATCACGCAAAGCAATGCTGGGTTGTGGCGAGCGAATCGGCCACCGTTAGGGGTAAAAGGGCGGGTTTCCTGCTTGATCGGCGAAAGGCGGCGCTATTGACTCTCCTGGCGATGGGAGGCGCTATCGGGAGCGCGAGCGCTGGTCACGATTTCGGTTGTTCGCCTACGGACGGCGCTGTCTATCGAGACTGCCTTCCGTTTATGGGACATTGGAATTCGCGTTTAACAACGGGATACGCCGATCTTGGCCCGGGGGTTGAGAACTCGATGGCGATCGGTGCGGGAGCTCGGATATACGGGAGTGATTCATTTGCCTTCGGGCAAGGCGCCACTATCAAGAAACGCAATAGTCTTGCGTTTGGCTATAGTGCTCAGACCCATGATGTGGATAGCATCGCTATTGGGTTCAGGGCAAGTGCGGGAAGCAATGGAGGGCATAACCTTGCTATCGGAACCAGGGCATTTGCCGATTACATTGGCGCGACAGCGGTGGGAAATGGCTCAAAATCGCAAGGCGAGAACACTGTCGCAATCGGGAGTGGGGCGACTGCAACTTCGGCAAATTCGGTAGCCATTGGTGCCAACTCAGTAGCTAGCGCTGGCAATACTGTCTCAGTGGGGAGTAGTAGCACGAAACGGCGGATCGTCAACCTTGCACCAGGTGGTGTGTCCTCCGGTAGCGCAGATGCGGTGACCGGTGGTCAGCTGTACGACACGAATCAGGCGGTGAGTGCCGCACGTAGTCGCGCGGATTCAGCTTATTCAGTTGCAAGTGCTGCCCAGACCACGGCCAATACGGCCAGAACCAATGCCGACAATGCGCTGAGCAAGGCGAGCACTCTGAGTGGGTTGTTGAGTCAAACCTCCACGTCTGGAAATGTCCGCTTGGGCGGCAGCAACAATGGCACGGTGCTGGATATCCGCAACAGCGCAAATGCTAATCGCAAAGTCACAGGAGTGGCAGACGCAACGCTGAGCACAACCAGCACTGAGGCTGTGTCAGGCAAGCAGCTTCATGCCACCAACACCAAGCTGGGGACTGTTGAGAAGACCGCAGATGCTGCGAAAGTGGAGTTGGCAGCGGTACGGACCATCGCGCAGGCCGCCACGAACCGCATCGATGCAACAACCTTGGCTTTGGGCAGAGGCGCCACCGCAGAGAATGGCAGCTACGGCATCAGCACCGCACTCGGCAACAACGCAAAAGCGTACAACGGCCGCAGCGTGGCGCTGGGCGACGACGCGCGTTCTGGCGTGGATGCGGACGGCAACAAGGTAGCCAACCAGAACGCGGGTGTCTCGGTCGGCGCCGGAACCCGCAGCGCAAACGGTGCGGTTGCAACCGGCTTCCGTGCAAATGCAAGCGGCAACTTCTCCATCGCCGTCGGCGGCGACGCCAAGGCCCAGGCTGAGCACGGCACTGCGGTTGGCTATCTGAGCAAAGCCAGCGCCAGCCAGGCAACGGCACTGGGTCGCGGTAGCGAAGCGACGGCACAGTTCGCCAGTGCGCTGGGCAATCTGGCCAAGGCTACGAACACCAGCTCCGTGGCGCTGGGTGACCGTGCTCAGGCCTCGCATGAGAATGCCGTTGCCTTGGGTGCAGGTGCAGTGACCGCCTCGGCCAATTCGGTATCGGTCGGCAGCGCCAGCAGGAAGCGGAAGATCCAGTACATTGCCGATGGTGTGGTGGGTGCCGGCAGCACCGATGCCATCACCGGCAACCAGCTTCATGCCACCAACCAAGCCGTGACCAAGGCCCAGACAGCAGCTGACGGCGCGACCACCACTGCCAATGCCGCAAAGGTGGAATCGGGCAAGGCACTGGCCGAGACGGTGGTGCTGGGTGGCCTGGTCAACCAGACCGCTGCCAATGGCAGTGTTCGTCTGGGCCAGAAGAACAGTGGCACGCAGTTGGATGTGCGCAACAGCGCCAATGCGAATCGCAGGATTCTGGGCGTTGCCGACGGGACCATCAGCGCGACCAGCAACGAGGCCGTGACCGGCAAGCAGCTCCATGAAACCAACGCGAACGTGAATGCGGCACAGACGACAGCCAGCGCAGCGAAGGACAGCGCGGACACGGCACTGGCTGACACCGGAGTGCTGAAGGGTCTTGTCGGTCAAGTCGCTGTCAACGGCAACCTTCGTGTTGGCGAGAAGAACAGCGGCACCGTGCTCGATGTACGCAACAGCGCGAATGCGAATCGGAAGCTGACTGGTGTGGCTGATGGCGTGGTCAACGCCAGCAGCTATGAGGCCGTCAACGGCAGGCAGCTCAACGCGATCAATGACAAGGTGGCGACGGTGGAGGGCATTGCCAAGTCTGCGGGCACGGAAGCTGCCGCGGCAAAGGGGGATGCGGCCAAGGCGTTGGTCGAGACTGCGGCGCTGGGTGGACTGGTGGCACAGGTGTCTGCGTCTGGCAATGTGCGCTTGGGTGAGAAGAACAGCGGTACGACGTTGGATGTGCGTAACAGTACCAATGCCAATCGGAGAATCAGTGGTGTAGCGGATGGCTTGATGGACGGCGGTAGCACCGATGCAGTCAATGGTGGGCAGCTGCATGCCGTTGAGCAGTCTGCGCAGGGGGCGAGGAGCATTGCAGATGAAGCTGTGAGAAGAATTGAGGGGCTTGCCGAGAGTTCTCGCTATTTTTCGAGCGGGAAGGGAGGGCCTCAAGGTGCGGCGCGAGCAGGCTTGATCGGCGTCGCTATTGGTGATTCCGCCGAGGCATCAGTTTCAAGTGAGGGGGCAGTCGCCGTAGGTAGTTTCTCTGCTGCTCGCGGGAAGAATTCTGTTGCTTTGGGGAGGGCTGCCCGCGTGGATGAGCTTGCTGACAATGGGTTTGCTCTTGGCGTTCTCGCTTCAGTGCAGGAATCTGGCGGTGTCTCGATCGGGGCGAATAGCATTGTTCAGAAGGGTGCCACTAGTGCATTGGCTCTGGGGGCTTCCTCTGTAGCCGATGAGGCTCATACCGCGTCATTTGGTAGTGACGAGGTTAAGCGTCGGCTCACCAACGTTGCCCGCGGAACCGCCGACCACAACGCCACCACCGTCGCCCAGCTCAAGGACTCCCTCGCACCCCTCGGCGGCGGCGCAGGCGTGGACGGCAACGGCAACATCATTGCCCCGACCTACGCGGTGCAGGGCGGAACGCAGAACACCGTCGAGGATGCACTGATGGCACTCGATGGCGCCGTCATCACTACCGGCCGTCGCGCGGACAAGCTGGAAGGTCAGCTCAGCTCGATCTTTCAGGATTCACCTTCGGCCCGTGCCGACGGCATGAGCCAGATCGCGCTGAATGGCGTGAATGGCATGGTGCTGACCAATCTTGCCGATGGCCGGGTGGCCCCAGGAAGCCGTGATGCCGTAACAGGCAACCAGCTGTACGCCGCAGAGCAGAAGATCTCGCAGAATCGGAATGATCTGGACGCGATGCGCAAGGAGCGGGAGATGGGGCAGCAGGCAATGCGAGGGTTGGATGCAAGTGTCATCGACTACGGTGGTGCGCGTTTGACTGGAGTGGCCGAGGCGAAGCTTTCGGCTGACAGTTCGGACGTTGTGCGCGGCAGTCAGCTGTATGAGACCAATAGCCGTATTTCGGAACTTGAGGGTGCTGCGCAGTTTGTGAGTATCGGGTCAGCCCCCTTTAGTGAACGCGCAGAAGCGGGTGTGGCAGGGGTCGCGGTCGGAAATTCAGCAAAGACGGGACTGGACGGGGGAACTGCGGTAGGCACGTTTGCAGAGGCGATGGGGAAGAACTCCACTGCTATCGGTAGAGGCTCAACTGTCTCTGTGGATTCCGAGAGTGGGTTCGCAATGGGAGCCGGCGCACTTGTCGGCGGGGACGCTGGCGGTGCGCGTGGAGGTGTGGCGATCGGTGCGGCCGCCAGGGTGGAAGCTGGTGCGGATCGGTCGCTGGCACTCGGTACGGGTTCTTACGCAAACGAGGCGGAAGTTGCATCATTTGGTGGTGCTGGGATGAAGCGCCGCCTCGTAAACATCGCCAACGGCACCGCCAACCACAACGCCGCCACCGTCGGCCAGCTGCGTGGTGCACTCTCCGCCCTTGGCGGCGAGGTGGATGCCAACGGCAACATCGTCGGCCCGCGCTTCAACGTCCAGGGCCAGACACAGTCCACCTTGAGTGGCGCACTTGAAGCACTGGATGGTGCGGTCGTTGCCAATACCTCACGCGTGGACAAGGTCGAAACCCAGCTCCGCTCCGTGTTCCAGGACACGCCCTCGGTCCGCGCCGATGGTGTCAACCAGCTCACCCTCGCCGGTGCTAATGGCATGGTCATCTCCAACGTGGCAAACGGCCTGATCGCGGCCGGCAGCCGCGATGCGGTCAATGGTGGGCAGCTGCATTCGATGCAGCAGCAGCTCAATGGCCGCATGGATGGTCTGGAGCAGCGCATCGACGAGGCCCCGGCACCGCGTGCGCTGGCGTCGTCCTCTGTGCCGAAGCCGCAGGCCGAGGAAACTTCGGTGGTACCGGATGGCAAGGACTCCCAGCAGGTCGCATCGGTAGGCGAGGGGGACAAGCCCACTCAGCAGCCGAAGGCCAAGCAGGACGAATCGCCGAAGCCGCAGGTCGACACCGCCGAGCTGGAGAAGATGCTGGCCCGCGCCAACGAGTACACCGATGGGGCGATCAGCAACTTCGAACGCCGCCTGGACAAGATGGACAAGCGCTTCAACCGCATGGCGGCGATGAGCAGCGCGCAGACGGCGATGGCGATGAACACCGCCGGCCTGGCCACCTACAACCGCCTCGGTGCGGGCGTGGGCTACAGCGAGGGTGAGTCGGCGATGGCGGTGGGTTACCAGCGCGTGCTCAACGAGAAGGGCTCAGCCACCTTCAGCCTCAATGGGGCGTTCACCAACAGCGGTGAGCGCAGCATGGGCGTCGGTGTGGGCATCGGCTGGTAAGCCATGGAGCCCCGGCGTGACGCGCGTAATCCACCCCGCCGCGCCGGGGTCCTCGCCCAGGAGATGGCGATGTACAGATGGGTAAAGGGAATCATCAGCTATCGCACGTTCTATATCTGGCGGGCGCGCTATCGCTACTACACCCGGAACCTGGATCTGTGGACGCTGATGAGCGGGCTGTGCATCGCCGGTCTGTTGCTGGTGCTGTGGTACATGTGGCGGATGCTGAGCGTGCCGACGCCGCGCGTGCACCCGGAGACAGCGGCGCTGCGCATCGAGGGTGTCACCAGGGAGGCGATCCATCGCATCGTGCTGGTACGCCACGCGGGCAGCACGCCGGGTGCCCCGTTCACTACGCCGGAGGAGGTGCGGGCAAGCACGCTGCGCACGATGCGGGTACGGCAGGTGATGGACAGCGAAGTGGTGTGGCGGCTGAAAGCCGACATGCTGGCGGACATTGCTGACTACATCACCGCCACAGGCGGGTGCTTCCCCTACGATTGCCGGCGGGTGCTGGATCGGCTGGACTACGTGCGCCAGGCCGGTGTGGAGAATGCGCAGATCAACGCGGCGCTGGCGACGATCCTGGAGGTGTCGTTGGACCAGATGCCGTCGTTGGAGGCAGACGAGCATGAGCGGGTGAAGAGTGGTTGGTCGGATGGGTTCAACGACATCTACTACCAGTCCTGGGTGTTGCGGGACCTGCAGGCCATGCACGCACAGATGATGCGGGAGTATCCGCAGCGTGCCCCCGCACCGTGGTTGCCGCGGCTGCTCAGCGACCCGCTGCGCGATACCCGTTTTGTCTGGTAGCGGGAGCAAGATGGGCATCATCTGCCAGAGCAGGTAACACCGCTTTTGTAGAGTCGAGCTTGCTCGACTGCTCTCCGCTCAGTCATCGAAATGCACGAAGCACAGTGCGGACCAGCGGTCCGCACCTACCAAACACGGGTGCAGCGCCCCTGTAGAGTCGAGCCATGCTCGACTGCTCTCCGGTCAGCCATCGAAATGCCCGAAGCACAGTGCGGACCAACGGTCCGCACCCACCCAAGGCAGGCACCGCTGCGCTCGCCGGCCATGGACCGGCGCTACCGTCACCCGCCGATGTACGCGGTGATCTCCGCCTCGGCCAGCACCTGCCGTAACTGCGCCACCGACGCGCGTCGCATCGGCTTCTCATCCACCGGTGACAGCGGTGCCTGACGCAGGGCGTCATACGGCAACACGGCCAGGTCGAAAGTCAGCTCTTCGGCACTAAACACCCACACCGGCACGTCCAGGCAGCGTTCGCGGTCCATGCGCAGGCGGCGTGTTCGCGATTCGGCGGGGATGCCGTGTTCGTCCAGGAAGCGGTGCACGGCTTCCGGGTCGTCACTGTGCAGGTGCAGCTGCACGGGGCTGTTGGCGTCGGCGGTGCCGTCCAGCACGGGACCAGCCAGGCGCGGGGCGAAGCCGTGAAGGAACTCCAGCGCGCGCATCGCGGCTTCGCGGCGGCGCTGCAGTTCGTTGCCGTGCTGGGGCCCGGAGAACAGCCGCTGGTACTCGCGCAGGGCGTCTTCGATCTCGGTGTTGCGGGGCAGGGAGGCATCGTCGTGGATGCCGAGCCGGCTGGCGGCCTTCAACTTGGCCTGGTGGTAGTCGCGGATGCCGCCTTCGGCCATCAGGCGGGCGGCTTCGTGGGCGAGGCGGTGACGCCGCTCGCGGGTCTGGCTGGCAGCATGCTGACGGGCGCGATGCATGCGATGACTCCCTGTTGCGACCTGGCTACAGACTAGCGCACGGATGTGACATCTGCGTGGGTATGGCGGATGCAACCGCTTTGGTGGGTGCCGACCTTGGTCGGCACGGGGCGCCAACCGAGGTTGGCATCTACCAGGGCGGCATCGGTGCCAACCGAGGTTGGCACCCACCAAGGCTTTGGTAGGTGCCGACCTTGGTCGGCACAGGGCGCCAACCAAGGTTGGCAACTACCGGGGCGGCATCGGTGCCAACCAAGGTTGGCATCTACCAGAGCGGCACCCACCGTACCCTTCCTCAGAAGATATCGAACGCGGCGGCGTCGGCCTGCGGGGTATTGAGGTTCAGGTCGTAGTCGGTCAGGCGGTCCATGTCTTCCACTTTCACCCACTCGGTGGCGCCGTTGAGGGTGGCCTGGACCATGCCGCTGGGCGGTTCGTTCTGCGCGATCGGGGTGTCCTTCAGCGCGGTGCGCATGTAGTCGATCCAGATCGGCAGGGCGGCCTTGCCACCGTATTCGCGGTAACCCAGCGAGCGGAAGTCGTCGCGGCCCACCCACACGGTGGTCACGTACGGGCCGCCGAAGCCGGAGAACCAGGCGTCGCGGTGGTCGTTGGTGGAGCCGGTCTTGCCACCCACGTCCTCGCGGCCGAGCACCTTGGCCTGGGCACCGGTACCGCGCTGGACCACGTCGCGCATCATCGACACCAGCTGGTAGGCAGTGCGGGCGTCGATCGCGCGCGGGGCGGTGCGGGCATCGGGGTTGACCGGCGCGGCCGGGGTCTCGGTCTTGGCTTCGGCCTTGGCGGCAGCAGCCGGGTCCACATTCGGGGCCGGGGCACCGAAGTTGAAGCCGTCCACCACCTGGTTGACCGGCTGGTCGCTGCTGCCGGCGCAGTCGCGGCAGGCCAGTGCCGGGTTTTCCTTGAACACCAGGTTGCCGTCGCGGTCATTGACCTGGTCGATCAGCCACGTATCCACGCGCGAGCCGCCGTTGGCGAACACGGCGTAGCCGCGGGCCACCGACAACGGGGTCAGCGAGGCGGTACCCAGCGACATCGACAGGTTCGGCGGCAGTTCCGATTCGGCGAAACCAAACTCGCTGATGTACTTGCGCGCATAGTCCACGCCCATGCCATCAAGCAGGCGCACCGAGACCAGGTTGCGCGACTGCACCAGCGCCTCACGCAGGCGCATCGGGCCGCGGAAGCCGCCGCCGTCGTTCTGCGGGGCCCAGGTCTTGCCCCGGCGGTCGCGGAACACCACCGGGGCGTCGAGCACGATCGAGGCCGGGTTGTAGCCCTTGTCGAAGGCGGCGGCGTAGACGAACGGCTTGAAGCTCGAACCCGGCTGGCGACGTGCCTGGGTAGCGCGGTTGAACTTGTTGCCGGAGAAGCTGAAGCCACCCACCAGCGCCTTCAACGCGCCGTTGTGGGCATCCAGCGAGACCAGTGCGGACTGGCCGCGCGGGATCTGGTCCAGCAGCCACTCACCTTCCTTGGCCCCGGCGCGCACGCGCACGATGTCGCCGCGCTGCACCAGCTTGCCCGGGGTCTTGTTGGTCCACTTGGCGGCGCCGGCCGGCAGCACGATCTCGCTGCGGTTTGCCAGCACCACCGTTGCGCTGCCATCGGCACCGGTGCTGGCGACGATGGCCGGCAGCAGGCCGGCCTGGCCGTACATGCCACGCAGGTGCTCGGCCAGGGCAGCGGCGTCTTCGCCGGCACCCACCTGCACCTGCTTCTCCACGCCATGCCAGCCGTGGCGGTGGTCGTACAGCAGCAGGCCGTCGCGCACCGACTGGTTGGCGGCGGTCTGCAGGGTGGCATCGATGGTGGTGGTGACGTGGTAACCCTTGTTGACCACATCGCCGCCGAAGCGGGCGATCATTTCCTGGCGCACCAGCTCGGCCACGTAGGGGGCATCGACCTGCACCGGCGGTTCATGCGCGGTGGCGTGCATCGGCACGGCCTTGGCCGCATCGGCCTCGGCCTGGCTGACGAACTTCAGGTCGGCCATGCGCTGCAGCACATAGTTGTCGCGGCGCTGGCGGGCACGTTCCGGGTTGGAGATCGGGTTGCCCGAAGACGGGAACTTGGGGATGCCGGCCAGCGAGGCCATTTCATCCAGGTCCAGCTCGTTCAGCTTCTTGCCGTAGTAGAACTCGGCGGCGGCGGCCACCCCGTAGGCGCGGTTGCCGAAGAAACTCTTGTTCAGGTACAGCTCGAAGATCTCGTCCTTGCTCAGCTCGGACTCGATCTTCCGCGCCAGCAGGATCTCGGCCAGCTTGCGGGTGTAGCTGTACTCGGAGCTGAGGAAGAACTGGCGGGCCACCTGCTGGGTGATGGTGGAGCCACCCGGCACGCGCTTGTCGTTGGTGGTGGCCAGCAGCCACACCGCTCGGCCGATGCCCATGTAGTCCACACCGCCATGCTCGTAGAAGCGGGCATCCTCGGTGGCCAGGAACGCCTGCTTCAGGCGCTCGGGCACGTCCTTCATGGTGATGGGGGTACGGCGGGTCTCGCCGAACACCGCCATCAGCTTGCCGTCGGCGGCATAGACGTACATGGGCTCCTGCATTTCCACGTCGCGCAGGGTCTGCACGTCGGGAAGCTTGGAGGACACGGCGTAGTACAGACCG
This sequence comes from Stenotrophomonas sp. 63632_Sma, assembly GCF_056482875.1. Classification (NCBI taxonomy): domain Bacteria; kingdom Pseudomonadati; phylum Pseudomonadota; class Gammaproteobacteria; order Lysobacterales; family Lysobacteraceae; genus Stenotrophomonas; species Stenotrophomonas sp. 63632_Sma. The sequence goes on along the minus strand of NZ_CM151220.1, from coordinate 3,758,792 downwards.
CCCACGGCGGCCGCGCCGATCAGCGCCAGGACCAGGACAATCAGGAAGATCCAGCGCAGCCAGCGGCGGAGTCGAGTCATCGGGTTCAGATTCCGATTGCGAATTTCGTGGTCGCAGAGTATAGATTACGCAAGGTGGCGGCTGGGGTCGGCACCGGGGAGCGCAAGGGGAACAGTCAGGGGCTGCATGGTGAATCCGTGAGGGACTTCACAGCAGGGCCGTTGCCATTTGCTAAGAATACGTTATTAATGCTCGGGCGCAGGTCTTGCGTCCAAGTGCCCGTCGGCAGGGGAGAAACCGTGGGGCTCATCCCAAAAAGTCAGTCGCCGCTTGTAGGCGTCGACATCAGTTCGACTGCGGTAAAGCTTTTGCAGCTGTCCCGCAGTGGCAATCGTTTTCGTGTGGAACATTACGCTGTGGAACCACTTCCGCCGAATGCGGTGGTGGAGAAGAACATCGTGGAAGTGGAGGCCGTGGGTGAGGCCATCCGCCGCGCGATGAACCGCTCGGGGAGCAAGGCCAAGCTGGCCGCTGCCGCCGTCGCTGGGTCGGCGGTGATTACCAAGGTGATCCCGATGCCGGCCGAGCTCGACGAGAACGACATGGAAGCCCAGATCGAGCTGGAAGCGGTCAACTACATTCCGTATCCGATCGAGGAAGTGAACCTGGACTTCGAGGTGATCGGGGCGATCCCGAACAACCCGGAGATGGTCCAGGTGCTGCTGGCCGCGTCGCGTTCGGAGAACGTGGAACTGCGCCAGTCGGCGCTGGAGCTGGGTGGCCTGCAGGCCAAGGTGATGGACGTGGAGGCCTTCGCGGTCGAGAACGCCTATGCCCTGGTCGCCAGCGAGCTGCCGGTATCCATCGAGGGTGTGGTCGCGCTGGTCGACATCGGTGCCACCATGACCACCCTCAATGTCCTGCGCGGCGGCCGCAGCCTGTACAGCCGCGAACAGGTGTTCGGTGGCAAGCAGCTGACCGACGAGATCATGCGCCGCTACGGCCTGAGCTACGAGGAAGCCGGACTGGCCAAGCGCCAGGGCGGGCTGCCGGAAAGCTACGAGATGGAAGTGCTGGAGCCGTTCAAGGAAGCCACGGTCCAGCAGATCAGCCGCCTGCTGCAGTTCTTCTATGCAGGCAGCGAGTTCAACCGCGTTGATCACATCGTGCTGGCCGGCGGCTGCGCCGTGCTGGGCGGTCTGCCGGAAATGGTCGAGGAACAGCTGGGCGTGCCGACCGTGGTCGCCAACCCGCTGGCACAGATGACCCTGGGGCCGAAGGTGAACGCGCATGCGCTGGCCCAGGATGCCCCCGCGCTGATGATCGCAACCGGTCTGGCGCTGAGGAGCTTCGACTGATGGCACGCATCAATCTATTGCCCTGGCGCGCCGAGCGGCGCAAGCAACGCCAGCGCGAGTTCTACGCAATGCTGGGCATGGCCGCGATCGGTGGCCTGCTGCTGTCGCTGGTGATCTGGTTCTACTACGACCGCCAGGTGAGCGGCCAGATGGACCGCAACGCCTATCTGGAAGCCGAGATCGAGAAGGTCAAGGAACAGAACAAGGAAATCGACCGCCTCGACGCGCAGAAGGAACGCCTGCTGGCCCGCAAGAAGGTGATCGAGGAACTGCAGGCCAAGCGCTCGCAGATGGTGCACCTGTTCGATGCGCTGGTGCGCACGATTCCCGATGGCCTGGTGCTGACCGCGCTGAAGCAGGAAGGCGACGTGCTGACCCTGGAAGGCCGCACCCAGTCCAATGCCCGTGTTTCGGCGTACATGCGCAATCTGGAGACCTCCGGTTGGATGACCAACCCGGAACTGTCGATCATCGAAGCGCGTGATCCCGAGAAGGACAAGGACGGCAAGGTGGGCCCGCTGGCCGACATCAAGGCGCTGCCCTATGTGTTCGTGGTCAAGGTGAAGCTGCCGGCACAGAGTGAGGAAGTGGCCGGTACGCCAGGCCTCAACGCCGATGGTTCGGTGGCAGCGCCGGCTCCGCCCACAGTGGCACCGCTTGCAGCCGGCCCGGATGCAGCGGCACCTGCTGCACCGGCCGCCGGCCAGCCTGCTGCTGCACCGGCTGCACCGGCTGCACCCGCTCCCGCCGCCGCGCCGGTCAACGCACCTGCTGCCACCCCGGCCCCGGCTACGCCGAACCAGCCGGCAGCCCCGGCTGCAAAGCCTGCGCCGAAGTCCGAGGGCAGCCGCCTGGCGCAGCCGCCGCAGGCCTTCAACGCCCCGCTGCAGGGGGATCGCGCATGAGCCAGAAAATCGATCTGAAGAACCTGGATTTCAACGACATCGGCAACTGGCCGCAGAAGGCCAAGATCGTCTTCTGCTCGCTGTTGGCGCTGGTGATCATGTTCGTGGCGTGGATGCTGCTGATCAGTGGCAAGCGCGAGGAACTGGCCGGCCTGGAATCGAAGGAAGTCGAGCTGCGTTCGGAGTTCACCAAGCAGCAGGAGCGTGCGGTGAACCTGGCGCCGCTGAAGCAGCAGCTGGCACAGATGGAACAGGTGCTGCAGCAGATGCTGCGGCAGCTGCCCAGCAAGACCGAAATGCCGGACCTGATCATCGACATCTCGCAGACTGCGCTGTCCAGCGGCCTGACCAACGAGCTGTTCGAGCCGGAGCAGGAGCAGGTCAAGGAGTTCTACGCCGAGAAGCCGATCAAGCTGCGCATGGTGGGCAGTTACCACCAGTTCGGTGCCTTCGTCAGTGGCGTGGCGTCGCTGCCGCGCGTGGTCATCCTGACCATGCACGACATCAACCTCAAGCCCAAGGACAAGACCAGCGGCAACGCCCGCAGTGGTGCGCTGGAGCTGTCCGGCACGGTCAAGACCTACCGCTATCTGGATGAGACCGAGGTGCAGGCACAGCAGGCGGCTGACGCCGGCAAGGAGGAGAAGAAGTGATCCGTTCCCTCTTTGCGCGTTGTGGGATGGCTGCCGTCGTGCTGATGCTGGCCGCTTGCGGCCGCGATGTGACCAGCACGCCGGGTGATGCACCGAATCTTGAAAAGTGGGTGGAAGGCGAGCGTGCGCGACCGGCGCAGCCGCTGGAGCCGCTGCCGGTGATGCAGCAGTTCGAAACCTTCGAATACTCCGCACAGGGTCTGCGCGATCCGTTCACCGATGCCTGGACCAATCCGCAGCAGGGGAATGGCGGATTGCGTCCGGATCCGAACCGGCGCAAGGAGCCGCTGGAAGGCTTCCCGCTGGACGCACTGGACATGGTCGGCACCATCGGCACCGGAGCCGCCACCGTGGCGCTGGTGATGGGGCCGGACAAGGTGACCTACCGGGTACGCCCGGGCGGCTACCTGGGGCAGAGCGACGGGCGGGTCACGGCGGTCTTCGAAGACCACGTGGAGCTGATCGAACTGGTGCCGGATGGCGCGGGTGGCTGGCTGGAACGGCCGGCAACGCTCTCGCTTGAAGATCAATGATCGTTTACTGGGGATAGCACGATGACCTTTCACCAAGCCAAGGGGCTGCGTCCCATCCGGCGCTCTACCTTGAACCGTGTCAGCGCGTTGGGAGTCGCGCTGATGCTGGCCTGCGCTCCGGCGCTGGCCGCCGCACCGGCGGAAAAGCCGGTGGGCGCCACCGTGGCACCGGCGGCAGCGCCGGCCGGCCTGTCGGTGGCCAAGATCGATTTCAAGCGCGGCGATGATGGCGCCGGGCGCCTGATCGTCCAGTTTGACGGCCAGGGCGCGGTTCCGGACCTGCGTACGCAGGGCAACAGCGTGGTGGTCGATGTCGGTAACGCCCGACTGCCGGCCAACCTGCAGAAGCCGATGAACGTCATCGACTTCGCCACGCCGGTGCAGCGCATCGACGCCAAGCCGTCCGGTGCCGGTACCCAGCTGGTGCTGAGCACCGGCGGTGCGGTCGAATCACTGGCCTACCAGAGTGGCAACGAGTACGTGGTGGAGATCAGCCCGCGGCAGGCGCCGGCCGCCGTCGGTGCAGTCACCGCCGGCAGCGTCACCCAGGCTGCCAAGGCTGTTGGTCAGCGCGGTTTCACCGGCAAGCCGGTGACCTTCAACTTCCAGGACGTGCCGGTGCGCACCGTGCTGCAGTTGATCGCCGAGGAATCCAATCTCAACGTGGTGGCCTCCGATTCGGTACAGGGCAATGTGACCCTGCGCCTGGTCAACGTGCCGTGGGACCAGGCACTGGACATCGTGCTGCGTGCCAAGGGCCTGGACAAACGTCGCGATGGCAGCGTGATCTGGGTCGCTCCGCAGGCTGAGCTGGCCAAGTTCGAGCAGGAGAAGGAAGACGCGCGCATCGCCATCGAGAACCGCGAAGACCTGGTCACCGATTACGTCCAGATCAACTACCACAGCGCCACGCAGATCTTCAAAGCGCTGACCGAGGCCAAGGGCATCGGTGGCGGCAGTGGTGGCGGCAATGGCGGTGGTGGCGGCTCGTCGCAGGAGGAGAGTGGCTTCCTGTCCGGGCGGGGCCGCATCGTCGCCGACGAGCGCACCAACACGCTGATGATCAGCGACATTCCGAAGAAGATCGCGCGCATGCGCGAGCTGATCAGTGTGATCGACCGCCCGGTCGACCAGGTGCTGATCGAAAGCCGCATCGTCATCGCGACCGACACCTTCGCCCGCGAGCTGGGTGCGAAGTTCGGCATCAGCGGCAGCCGCGACAACGTGTACTTCAGCGGCAGCCTCGCTGCCAACGAGGAAACCCGCAAGTCGCAGGTCGATACCGCACTGGCCAACGCCAAGGCGGTCCGTGAGTGGCAGGCCGGTGGCAGCGTCGGCCCGGCGCCGATTCCCAGCGGCCCGACCATCAAGCGTGGCCTGAACTGGAACCTGCCGGTGGCTACGGCCAGCAATCCGGGTTCGCTGGCGCTGTCGATCCTCAACGCAGGCTACCTGCTGGACGTGGAGCTGTCGGCCATGCAGGAAGAATCGCGGGGTGAGGTGATCTCCAACCCGCGCGTGGTCACCACCAACCAGCGCGAGGCGATGATCAAGCAGGGCAAGGAAATCGGCTACGTCACCATCAGCGGCACCGGTGCTGCCGGTGGCGCCGGTTCCACGCCGAACGTGCAGTTCAAGGAAGTGGTGCTGGAACTGCGGGTGACCCCAACCATCACCAACGACAACCGCGTGTTCCTCAACATGCAGGTGAAGAAGGACGAAGTTGACCGCCTGATCGAACTGCAGGGCTACGGCACGGTACCGTCGATCAACCGCCGTGAGGTCAACACCGCGGTGCTGGTCGAGGATGGGCAGACCGTGGTCATCGGTGGTGTGTACGAGTTCACCGACCGCAGCAGCATCAGCAAGGTGCCGTTCCTGGGCGACGTGCCGTTCCTGGGCAACCTGTTCAAGAAGCGCGGCCGCAACAAGGACAAGGCCGAGCTGCTGGTGTTCGTGACCCCGAAGGTGCTGCGCGTGGCCAAGCAGAACTGAGCCCGCGCCTCCGCGAAACGCAGAAGGGCCGCCCTGCGCGGCCCTTCTGCGTTTCCGCCCGTAGATCCACGCCGCCCATGTCCAGTAGATCCACGCCATGCGTGGATGGGTCGTTCAGCCGTTCTTGATGCCATTCGCAGGGCACCCTGCGATGATGTCGGGAACCCGTGCCGTCCCGCGCCGGTCAAAGGCCCCCATGAACCTGCCACCGCCGATGCCCGAAACCGTCTCGCCGCCGTCCGCGCCGGCCACCTCCCGCCTGCATGCCGCTTTCAGCCAGCTGCGCGACGCATTGTCGGCCGAGATCGTCGGCCAGGCCGCGCTGGTCGAACGCCTGCTGATCGCGCTGCTGGCCGATGGCCACCTGCTGGTGGAAGGCGCTCCGGGCCTGGCCAAGACCACGGCGATCCGCGCGCTGGCCTCGCGCCTGGAGGCCGACTTCGCCCGCGTGCAGTTCACCCCGGACCTGCTGCCGGCCGACCTGACCGGCACCGAGATCTGGCGCCCGCAGGAAGGCCGCTTCGAATTCGTACCCGGCCCGATCTTCCATCCGATCCTGCTGGCCGATGAAATCAACCGCGCGCCAGCCAAGGTGCAGTCGGCACTGCTGGAAGCGATGGGCGAGCGCCAGGTCACCGTGGGCCGCCACACCTACGCGCTGCCGCCGCTGTTCCTGGTGATGGCCACGCAGAACCCGATCGAGCAGGAAGGCACCTTCCCGCTGCCGGAAGCGCAGTTGGACCGTTTCCTGATGCATGTGCGCATCGGCTACCCGGACCAGGCCGCCGAATCGGAGATCCTGCGCCTGGCTCGCGAGCGCGCCCGTGGTGCGTTGGGCGAAGCCGCACAAGCGCCGGAAAAGCTGCCGATGCAGGATGTGTTCGATGCCCGCCGCGAAGTGCTGGACCTGCACATGGCGCCGGCGCTGGAACGCTACCTGATCGAGCTGGTGCTGGCCTCGCGTGATCCGTCGCGCTATGACGCTGGCCTTGGCCGCCGCATTGCATGGGGCGCCAGCCCGCGCGGTTCCATCGCGCTGGAACGCTGTGCGCGCGCGCGCGCCTGGCTGGCCGGCCGCGATTTCGTCACCCCCGATGACGTGCGTGCGGTTGCTGCCGACGTGCTGCGCCATCGCGTGCTGCCCAGCTACGAAGCCACCGCTGAAGGCTGGGATGGTGAGCGCCTGGTGCAGGAGCTGCTGGCCCGGGTGCCGGCACCCTGAGCCTGCGCATGACCGATCCATCCCTGCACCACGCCTCCTCCGTCAGTGACGGTGACGGGCTGCGCCCGCAACTGTCCGAACTGGTGGCGCTGCGCCGCCTTGCACAGCGACCGCCGCCGCCACGCCGTGGCCGCGCCGGCAACGCCGGGCAGGCGCCGTCGCCGCTGCGCGGGCGTGGCATGGAATATGCCGAGTCACGCGAGTACGTGGCCGGTGATGATGCACGGCATATCGACTGGCGGGTGACCGCGCGTACCGGACGTGCCCATACCAAGCTGTTCCAGGCCGAACGCGAGCGGGTCAGCCTGATCGTGGCCGATACCTCGCCGGCCCTGTACTTCGGCACCCGCGTGCGTTTCAAATCGGTGCAGGCTGCACGCGCGGGTGCCGTCGCCGCGTGGTCGGCGCAGCGTCGTGGCGATCGCATCGGCGCCCTGCGTGGCAGCGACCGTGAACCACCGATTGCACCGGCAGGCGGCCCGCGCGGCGTATTGCGCGTGCTGGACGCGCTCACCCGCTGGTATGCGCAGCCCCCGGCCGATGACCTTGGCCTGGAACGTGCGCTGGACCATGCCGGTCGCGTCCTGCGCCCGGGTGCACGTGTGCTGGTGCTGGCCGATCCGCAGCAGGCCATCCGTATTCCGCCGGCGCGCTGGAGTGCGCTGGCCCAGCACCACGACCTCAGTCTGGTGCTGCTGGTGGATCCATTGGAACTGCAGCCTCCGTCAGCCGCGCTGCAGTTCCAGACCCTGCAGCAGCGCATCGGCCTCGACCTGCGACGCAGCGAGGTCCAGGCTCATTGGCAGGCCCACTTCGTCGAACCGCTGCAGGACCTGCGGCGCCAGCTGGGAGCGCGCCGCGTCGATGTGCAGGTGCTGTCCACCGACGCGCCCAGCGATGCCTGGCTGGCGCCATCACCGACCGAGGTGCCGGCATGAGCGCGAACCTGCCGCTGCGCGATGTGCAGGTGCCACCCGCCCCATCATGGTGGCCGCCGGCACCGGGCTATCTGATGATCGGCGGCGTGGTGCTGCTGTTGCTGGTGGTGGCGGCCTTCTTCTGGTGGCAGCGTCGCCGTCGCCGCCAACGCTGGTTGCAGCTGTTCGATCAGGAGCTGGCATCTACCGCCGATGCTGCTGCGGAACTGGCAGCCATCGCCGGACTGCTGCGTCGCGCCGCACGCCAGGCGCAGCCCGGCAGTGAATCCCTGCGCGATGATGCCTGGTGGCAGCGCGTGGATCCGAAAGGCACGCTCCCCGCGGCACGACGCAGTCTGCTGGCGGAAGGCGCCTATCGCCCACGGGTGGACGCCAACGATGTGGCGGCGCTGCGCAGCTGGGCGCGCGAGCGCTATCTGGCCATGCTGCTGGAGCGGCGCCGATGAATCTGCTGGCAAGTTACTGGCCATGGCCGGACCTGCAGCTGGCGTGGCCGTTGGCCCTGCTGGCGCTGCCGTTGCCGTTGCTGATGCGCTGGTGGAAGCGTCGTGCCGATCCCGGTGCTGCGCTGCGGGTGCCCTATGCGGCGACGGAACTGGAAGCGCTGGCCGGTGGCGGCCGCGTTGATGTGTCGTGGCTGCGCACGCTGCTGTTGTGGCTGGGTTGGTGCGCGCTGTGCGTCGCACTGGCTCGCCCGCAACAGCTGGGTGAAGCGATCACGCCGCCGCAGGAGGGCCGGCAGATGATGCTGGCGATGGACGTGTCCGGCAGCATGGGCGAGGGCGACATGGTGCTGGGCGGGCAGGCGGTGGATCGCCTGACTGCCGCGAAGGCGGTGCTGGCCGATTTCCTTGATCGTCGTGCCGGTGATCGCATCGGCCTGCTGATCTTCGGCGACCGCGCCTACACGCTTACGCCGCTTACGGCCGATCTGGCCAGCGTGCGCGACCAGCTGCGCGACAGCGTGGTCGGCCTGGCCGGGCGCGAGACCGCCATCGGTGATGCCATCGGCCTGGCGGTGAAGCGCCTGCGCAGCCAGCCTGAAGGCCAGCGCGTGCTGATTCTGCTGACCGACGGCGTCAGCAATGCCGGCGTGCTGGAACCGCTGCGTGCCGCCGAAGTCGCGCGTGCCGAGGGTGTGCGTATCCACACCGTCGCCTTTGGCGGTGATGGCAGCATGCGCCTGTTCGGTATTCCCATTTCCGCCGACCAGGATCCGGTCGACGAGGCTACCTTGAAGAAGATTGCCAGCATGACGGGTGGCCAGTTCTTCCGCGCCCGCGACACTGCACAGCTGGCCGGCATCTACGCCGAGCTGGACCGGCTGGAGCCGATCGCTGCGAAGGGGCCGAGCCTGCGTCCGCGCGAAGAGCGTTATGCCTGGCCGTTGGGCCTGGCGTTGCTGCTGGGCGCATTGGCCTGGCTGTGGCCGGAGCGCCGTCGATGATCGCGTTGGCTTCGAATCTTCCTGACTGGAACGCGCTGCACTTCCTGCGCCCGGAATGGCTGTGGGCGTTGCTGGCGCTGCCGCTGATCATCGTGGTGGCGTTGTATCGGCAGCGGCGCAGCGATGTGTGGCGAACAGCGGTGGATGCCCACCTGTTGCCGCATCTGCTGGCTGCGGGCACGCGCCGCCGTGCACGCCTGCCCTGGGCCGTGCTGCTGGGCTGGACCCTGGCAGCGCTGGCCATGGCCGGGCCGAGTTGGCGGCAGCAGGCACAACCGATGTTCCAGGCCAGCGCACCGCTGCTGGTCGTGCTGGATCTGTCCAGCCGGATCAATGCCACCGATCTGCCGCCGTCGCGCCTGCTGCAGGCTCGGGCGAAAGTGGGCGAGCTGCTGCGTGCCCGCCAGGGTGGCCAGGTGGGCCTGGTGGTCTATGCCGAGGATGCCTACACCGTGGCACCGCTGACCGATGACGGCAGCAACGTCGCGCTGTATCTGGACGCGCTGTCGCCGGATGTGATGCCGCGCGACGGACAACGCGCCGACCGTGGCATCGACTGGGCGACGCGGTTGATGCGCCAGATCGGGGCATTGCGGGGGCAGATCCTGCTGGTCAGCGATCAGGCGGATGATGAAGCGGCACTGGCCGCAGCGCAGGCGCGCAGCCTCGGCATGCAGGTGTCGGTACTGGGGCTGGGCACATCTGCCGGTGCGGCGTACCGGGATGGCACTGGGCAGATCCGCCAGGCCGCGCTGGATGAAGGCAGCCTGCGTGCGGTGGCGACCGCAGGCGGAGGCCGCTATGCCCGCATCGCCACCGATGACAGTGACCTGCGTGCGCTGGGCGTACTTGATGCACGCGAAGGTACTGCAGCGCAGCGGCCCGGCGAGGGCAAGCAATGGCGTGATGAAGGGTTCTGGTTGCTGCCACCGGTGATGCTGCTGGCGCTGTTGGCCTTCCGACGCCGCGCGCTGCTGGCGGCGGTGCTGGCGGTGGGCCTGCTGCCATGGATGAGTGATGTGCAGGCGCAGGCGCCCGCGGTGCCTGCCGCACCGCCGGCGCCGGGCACGCTGTGGAAGCGCGCCGACCAGGTGCAGTACCAGCGCTTGGCCGAAGGTGCGCAGGCTTACCGCAACGGTGATTTCGCCAGTGCCCGCAAGCAGTTCGAGGGCATCGACAGCGATGCGGGCTGGTACAACCTGGCCAATACGCTGGCCCGCCAGGGCAACTACGACGAAGCCATTGCCGCCTACGACCGCGCGCTGGCACTGCATCCCGGCATGGCAGATGCGGTCGCCAACCGTGCCGTGGTCGATGCCGCGCGCAAGCGCAAGCAGTCGGGTGGCAAAGGCCAGGATCAGCAGAAGCCTCCGCAGAACGGGCAGCAAAAACAACCGCAGAATGGTCAGGGCCAGCAGAATCCGCAGGGCCAGCAGCCGCAGCAGGGCCAGCAGAATCCCGGTCAGGGACAGCCACAGTCGGGTCAGCAGGGCCAGCCCAATCCCGGTGACGACAAGAACCAGTCGAGCCCGCAGCCCGGCGAGCGAGGCCGCGATGGACAGCAGGCGCCACCACAGGTGGAGGATGCCAAAGCGCAGGCCCAGGCTGATGAGCAGCAGCGCCAGCGCATGCAGCAGGCCATTCAGCAGGCACGTGAGGGCAAAGGCGATCAGGATGGCAAGCCCGTGCCAGGCAGCGACGGCACCACCCCACGCCAACGCGAGGAGCAGCAGGCGGTGGAGGCGTGGATGCGACGCGTGCCGGATGATCCGGGCGCATTGCTGCGGGCCAAGTTCCAGCTGGAAAACGAACGCAGGAAGAGGGAAGGGCGATGACGCGGGCGATCAACATGCACGGGCACTGGCCCCGACAGGTACTGGCGGCACTGCTGCTGTGGCTGCCGCTGCTGGCCTGGGCGCAGCCGCGTGCGTGGCTGGACCGCGACCGCATCGCGATGGGCGACACGGTCACGCTCAATGTCGAGAGCGACCAGGGCGCCCCTGACTTCACACCGTTGCGCACCGACTTCGACCTCAGCGGGCAGACCAGCAGCCGCCAGGTAGCGTGGAGCAATGGCAGCATGCAGCAGCGCAATCTGTATGGCGTGGCACTCACGCCACGGCGTAGCGGTGCACTGGTGGTGCCGGGCCTGCAGGTGGGCAGCGTACGCACCGCACCGTTGACCCTGCAGGTGGATGCCGCTGCCGTGGCCGGTCCCGACAGCAATGCGGTGGCGTTCATCGAAACCGCTGTCGATGACGAGACACCGTATGTGCAGCAGAGCGTAGGCGTGGTGGTGCGGTTGTATTTCGCCTCGCAGCTGGCCTCCGGCGAACTGGTGCTGGATACACCGGCCGGCGCGTCGTTGCAGCGGGTGGGCGATGACCGCACCGATGTGCGACAGGTCAGCGGCCGCCGCTACAACGTGGTCGAGCGGCGCTTCCTGCTGATCCCCGAGCGCAGCGGTGCACTTCGGCTGGCCGGTGCGCGCTTCAGCGGGCGCAGTGCCGGTGGCTTCTTCGACGATTTCTTCGGCGGCGGCGACGGGCGCATGAATGCCACCGGCGCCGATCGCACGTTGCAGGTGCAGGCGCAACCGGCACAGGCGCCGCAGCCATGGCTGCCGCTGCAGGGCCTGCAGCTGCGCTACACCAGTGCACCGACCAGCGCCCGTACCGGCGAGGCGGCCAACGTGGTGGTGGAGGCGATTGCCGAAGGCGCTACCCGCGCGCAGTTCACCGATCTGCCGGTGCCCGACGTCGGCAACGCGGCGCAGGTGTTCGCAGAACCTGCGCAGTACGAAGAGACCTTCAATGGCAGTACGCCGCGGCTGAAGATCACCCGCCGCTATTCGATCGTGCCGCGCCAGCCGGGTTCGCTGGTGGTGCCGGGGCCGCGCCTGCCGTGGTGGGACGTGCGCAATGGCAAGGCACAGGAAGCGAAGCTGCCGGACCTGACGCTGGACGTGGTGGCCGGTAGCGGGGCTGGCAGTGCGCCACCTGCACCGCTGCCGCCGATCGACACCGATGCGGCGCTGCCGGATGGCGATGGCCAGGACAGCCGTATCGCGGCGACCGATCCGCGCGCCAGTGGTTTGTCCGAGCGGCCATGGCCGTGGATGGGCGCCGCCATCGGCCTGGCGTTGCTGTGGCTGTTGACGCTGTTGTGGGGCTGGCAGCGAGGCCGTCGCCCGCGCGTGGCGGCCAAGGGCGCTGTGCCGGCTGTGGCGACTGGACGTGCCGGCGTGGCCGAACTGCGCCGCGCGCTGGATGGTGAAGGGTTTGATCAGGTGGAAGCGCAGCTGTGTGCGATGGCCGGTGTCGAACGTATCGAGCAGGTCATCGACCGCCTGGCTGACCCCGGACAGCGACAGGTGCTGCAGGACCTGCAGCAGGCGCGCTGGGGTGGGCAGGGCGACCTGGCGTCGCTGCGTGCGCGCTTGCGCGAGGCCTTCCGTGACGGACCGCACTGGTCGGCGGCTGCCGGCACCGCTGACACTGGCCTGGCGCCGCTGTATCCGCCGCGGCGAACCTGAACCGGCGCCGCTTGCGCGCTTTGTTAGAGTGCATTCATTTTTCGAGGAAACCCGCGCATGACAGCAGCTGCTGCCGACAAGAAGAAGTTGCCCCTGCATTGGAAGATGGGCATCGGCTTTGCGATCGGCCTGATCCTGGGACTGATCGTGCACGCCCTGGGCGGCAGCGTCGATGGTCTGCAGGCCGGTGCCAAGTGGGTAATGGACTACATCACCACCCCGGCTTCGGGCCTGTTCCTCAACCTGATCTTCATGCTGATCGTGCCGCTGATCTTCTCGGCGCTGATCATGGGTGTGTCGGAGATGGGCGACATCCGCGCCCTTGGCCGCATCGGTTGGAAGACCCTGGCCTATACCGTGCTGCTGTCCGGCATTGCCGTGGGCATCGGGCTGGTGCTGGTGAACCTGCTCAAGCCGGGTGTGGGCGTCGACCCGCAGGTCGCTGCGATGATGCTGTCGGAGAACGCCGAGCGCAGCAAGGAGATTGTCGCGGGCATCCACGGCACGCCGAAGGGCATGGACATGCTGCTGTCGATCGTGCCGAGCAACGTGCTGCAGGCCGCGTCTGACAACGGCGCGATCCTGTCGCTGATGTTCTTCGCGCTGATGTTCGGCATCGGCATGGTGCTGACCGACAACGAGAAGGTCGCGCCGCTGCGCCGCGCCATCGAAGGCGTGTTCGAAATTTCGATGACCCTGATCAACCTGGTCATCCGCCTGGCCCCGTATGCGGTGGCCTGCTTCATGTTCAACCTGGCCGCGCTGTTCGGCTTCGAGCTGATCATCCGCCTCGGTGCCTACGTGGGCGTGGTGGTGCTGGCACTCGGCCTGCACATGGTGGTGAGCTACGGTACGGCCGTATGGCTGTCCGGTCGTTCGCCGCTGTCGTTCTTCCGCGATACCCAGGAAGCGACGGTGATGGCGTTCTCCACCGCCTCCAGCAACGCCACCCTGCCGACCGCGCTGCGCGTGGCCGACCAGATGGGCCTGCCGCAGCGCGTGTCGCGCTTCGTGCTGACCGTGGGCGCCACCGCCAACCAGAACGGCACCGCGCTGTTCGAGGGCGTGACGGTGATCTTCCTGGCCCAGTTCTTCGGCGTGGACCTGAGCATCGGCCAGCAGATCATGGTGATGGCGGTCTGCATCCTCGGTGGCATCGGCACGGCCGGCGTGCCGTCAGGCTCGCTGCCGGTGGTGGCGATGATCTGCGCGATGGTGGGCGTGAACCCGTTGGGCATCGGCCTGATCCTGGGCGTGAACCACTTCCTGGACATGTGCCGTACCGCGCTGAACGTGACCGGCGACCTGGCCCTGACCACCCTGGTGGCCAAGGGCGAATCGCACGATGGCCCGGCGCTGGGCCCGCAGCAGGACTGAGTCCGGATTCCCGTCCCCGGACTCCGGGGACGGGTAGTGCCGGCCGCTGGCCGGGTACGCGTCATCGCATGCGCGCTGCCGCTCCCACGTTTCGCGATGCGAATCGCGGGCCCCCCCTTACCGGCCTCCACACCCCGGCGCCTATGGCGCAGCCCCCGAACTCCGGGGGCGGGTAGTGCCGGCCGCTGGCCGGGTACGCGTCATCGCATGCGCGCTGCCGCTCCCACGTTTCGCGATGCGAATCGCGGGCCCCCCTTACCGACCTCCACACCCCGGCGCCTATGGCGCAGCCCCCGAACTCCGGGGGCGGGTAGTGCCGGCCGCTGGCCGGCAACTTCATGATCTTCATTGAATTCTGCGCAACTGCCGGCCAGTGGCCGGCACGACCGGGCAAGGTGAACCGACCCCCCGCCCGGCGACTATGGGACAATAGGCCGCCCGCACGTCCGCGGCCGCCTCCCGATTCCGACAGAACCATGACGCAGCCTACCCGTCGCCAGTTGGCCAACGCCATCCGCTTCCTTGCCGCCGATGCGGTTGAAACCGCAAAGTCCGGCCACCCCGGCATGCCCATGGGCATGGCCGACATCGCCGAAGTCCTCTGGAACGACTATCTCCGCCATAACCCGAGCAACCCGCACTGGTTCAACCGCGACCGTTTCGTGCTGTCCAACGGCCACGGTTCGATGCTGCAGTACGCGCTGCTGCACCTGAGCGGTTACGACCTGCCGATTGAGCAGCTGAAGCTGTTCCGCCAGCTGGGCAGCCACACCGCCGGCCACCCGGAACGCCACGAAACCCCGGGCGTGGAAACCACCACCGGCCCGCTGGGCCAGGGTTTCGCCAATGCCGTGGGCTTCGCCCTGGCCGAGAAGCTGCTGGCACAGCGCTTCAACCGCCCGGAGCTGGAAGTGGTCGACCACCGCACCTGGGTGTTCATGGGCGATGGCTGCCTGATGGAAGGCGTGTCGCATGAAGCGGCGTCGCTGGCCGGCACCTGGGGCCTGCACAAGCTGGTCTGCTTCTGGGACAACAACCACATCTCCATCGACGGCAACGTCGAGGGCTGGTTCACCGACAATACCCCGGAGCGTTTCGAGGCCTATGGCTGGAACGTCGTGCGCGATGTCGATGGCCACGACCCGGAAAGCATCAAGGCCGGCATCGAGGCCGCGCTGTCGCAGAGCGACAAGCCGACCCTGATCTGCTGCCGCACCACCATTGGTTTCGGTTCGCCGAACAAGGCGGGCAAGGAATCCAGCCACGGCGCTCCGCTGGGCAAGGACGAGCTGGAAGCCACCCGCAAGCAGCTGGGCTGGGAATACGGTCCGTTCGAGATCCCGCAGGCGATCTACGACGGCTGGCGCGCCAATGGCGCTGGCACCCTGCGCCAGGCCGAGTGGGAACAGCTGTTCGACAAGTACGCCAGCCAGTACCCGGCTGAAGCGTCCGAGCTGACCCGCCGTTCGCACGGCGAGCTGCCGGCCGACTTCGTTGCCAAGGCCGATGCCTACATCGCCCAGGTGGCCGCTGAAGGCCCGACGATCGCTTCGCGCAAGGCCTCGCAGCTGGCCATCGAAGCCTACGCCCCGCTGCTGCCGGAAATCGTCGGCGGCTCGGCCGACCTGGCGCACTCCAACCTGACCCTGTGGAAGGGCAGCAAGTCGGTTGCCAGCGACGACGCCAACGCCAACTACGTGTACTACGGCGTGCGCGAGTTCGGCATGACCGCCATTGCCAACGGCCTGGCCCTGCACGGCGGCTTCATTCCGTTCGACGCCACCTTCCTGGTGTTCAGCGATTACGCCCGCAACGGCGTGCGCATGAGCGCGCTGATCCCGGCCCACGCCATCCACGTCTACACCCACGACTCGATCGGCCTGGGCGAAGACGGCCCGACCCACCAGCCGGTGGAGCACCTGGCCTCGCTGCGCTACATCCCGAACAACGACGTGTGGCGTCCGTGCGATGCGGTCGAGTCGGCTGTGAGCTGGAAGGCTGCGATCACCCGTCAGGATGGCCCGAGCTGCCTGGTGTTCAGCCGCCAGAACCTGCCGCACCAGCCGCGCGACGCCGAGCAGATCGCCCAGATCGAGCGCGGTGGCTACGTGCTGGCCGATGCCGCCGGTACCCCGGACGTGATCCTGATCGCCACCGGTTCGGAAGTTTCGCTGGCGACCGAAGCCAAGGCCCAGCTGGATGCGGCCGGCCTCAAGACCCGCGTGGTCTCGATGCCGTCCACCGACGTGTTCCTGCGCCAGGATGCGGCCTACCGTGAATCGGTACTGCCGAACGCCGTGCGCAAGCGCGTTGCGGTGGAAGCCGGCGTTACCGGTTTCTGGCGCCAGTTCGTCGGCCTGGACGGTGCGGTGATCGGTATCGACACCTTCGGTGCCTCGGCCCCGGCCGACCAGCTGTACAAGCACTTCGGCATCACCACCGCCCACGTGGTGGAAGCGGCCAAGGCGCTGTAAGCAGCCTCGCGAAGCAGGAAGGGAAAGGCCGGCGCACGCCGGCCTTTTCTTTGCTCGAGAGAAAAGGGGACGGAGGGGATCAAGTCGTTTGTGCACAAACGACTTGATCCCCTCCGTCCCTTTTTTCGTCCGGCATGTTGCGCCCTGCGGCACCAGTGTCGCGTTGGCCTCTTCATCTAGCCTGCATTCCTTGCGAAAAGGAGGGCCTGCCGAGGTACCCCCGGAAGTAGTCATGGACAAGAAGAGCGGCGCAGAAACCCATGGTGGATTTGCGGGGTGTAAGGTGATGCCTTACACTGGCGCCGCATGATCGTCAGCTTCAGGCACAAGGGCCTGAAGGCGCTCTATGAGCGGGGCGACATGTCCGGAGTCCGTGCCGATCATGTGGCTCGGTTGCGGCGTTTGCTTCTGCAGCTGGATCAAGCCCGGCTGCCTGGAGACATGGGGCTGCCCGGAAATCGCCTGCACCCCCTGCGCGGGAGCTATAACGGCTACTGGGCTGTAAGTGTCTCGGCGAGTTGGCGATTGGTGTTCCGCTTTCGTGGGCTGGACGTCGAACTGGTCGATTACCTTGATTACCACTAGGAGTCTGCTCGATGTCGTTGCATGATCCACCGCATCCCGGAGAGTCGCTGCGCGAAGACATCCTGCCGGCGATCAGCATGTCGATCAGTGCGCTGGCGCAGCATCTTGGCTATTCCCGCGGACAGTTGTCGACCATCATCAACGGGCACGCCGGCATTTCCGCGGAACTCGCATTCCGCCTTGAGCTTGCGGGTCTGGGCAATGCCCGCATGTGGCTGGCGATGCAGGCAGCATACGACCTGTGGCAGGTCGAGCATCGAGCGCATCCACCCATTGCCCGCCTGTACCTTGAGGATGCAGTGAGGATAGGGCAGTAGATCCACGCCATGCATGGATAAGAAGGGAACGGAGGGGATTAAGTCGTTTGTGCACAAACGACTTGATCCCCTCCGTCCCTTTTTTTCAGGCGGTACGCGCCAGCGCCAGCCGCAGCAGTCGCGCGTCCAGGCGTTCGGCGAAATCCTTGGGTGCCTGCAGGCCCATGCGCTGCAGGTACACCGCATCGCCGTCGCCAGCCGGTTGCCGCAGCGCTGCCCAGACCGTGCGCAGCTTGTCGCCGCGGGTCTGCGTGTTGGCCTTCAGCCAGCCCAGCGCTTTCACCAGCACCTGCTCGATCTCGTTGAAGTCGCTGCCCAACGGATAGTCGGGCAGGCTGCCATCGACGCGGAACGGTGCCAGTGCCGCGGACAGTGCCTGCGGCGTGTTGCGCTGCTGGCGCTCCGGATCCGGTTGCGTGGCCGCCAGCAGCTTGCGCGAGGCGTGTGCCTGCTGCAGCAGGCCGCCCTGGAACGGGGCCTCGGTGATTGCGGTCATCGCATGCACGCAGTCCTCGTCGGTCAGGCCGCGCAGGTCGGCGATGCCGTATTCGTTGAGGTAGATGTCGCGCAGGTGGCGTGGGATGGTGGTGTGCCCGTAGTTCCAGCGCACGTTGGATTCGCGCTGGCCCTTGTCATCGCGCGCGGCGCGGAACATCAGCACGCTGCGCGCTTCCGGCAGCGCATGTGCCATCGCCACGAAGTTGTACTGGCCACCCACGCCGGACACCACACGTCCATCATCCAGCGCATCCGACACCGCCGCGCCCAGCGCGGTGGCCATCATGCAGGAGTTGAAGAAGCGCGCGTGGCGGCGCTGCAGGCGTTCCAGTGTCTCGTTGCCACCGTACAGCTGGTTGATCTCGCTGATGCGGCGCATGCCGATCGCACGGCATTCGTCTTCCGGCAGCGTGCGCAACCACTCGTAGAACTCCGGCGAGCCCAGGTAGAAGGCGCCATGCAGGTACTCGCCTTCGGCAGCCAGGGTGGCGTGGTCGATGGACAGCGTGCTGCCGTTCTCGATGCGTTGCATCAGCGCCAGGTCATCGTGCACCTTGCGCTTGATCACGCCGGTCTGCACCAGCCGGCGGAAGCCCTCGTTGAGCATTTCGCTGCAGCCATACAGGCCGACCTCGAACGGATCCAGTCCGCCGATTTCCTGCACCAGCGGGTGGCTGACCAGCTGCGGATCCAGCGCATGCAGCACGCGCCGGTAGCGCGCGTTGTCGGTGTGGCGCAGCACCAGCGCATGGCTGAGCGCGTCGGCCAGCGTGCCGATGCCGATCTGCAGGGTGCCGCCGTCGCGCACCAGCGTGCTGGCATACAGGCCGATCGCGTAGTCGGCATCGCCGACCGGCTGCCGCGGCAGCCCGAACAACGCCGGGTACGGTGGTGGCGGGGTGATCACCAGATCGAAGAACGACACATCGACCGTGGCCGAGCCACCCAGGTAGGGTAGCTGCGGATCGATCTCGGCGATCAGCAGCGGGCGAGGCAGCCCGCGAGCGGTCATCGCATCCAGCGTGTCCTGGGTGATGTCGTTGTTGCACGACAGCGAGAGCCGGCGGTCGTTCGGCCGCATCGCCACCTTCTGCACGATCACCTGCGGCGCGCGCTGCGCCACCGCATCGGCGGCGTGGGTGTAGTTCAGGCTGGTATAGCTGGACTGCGCCTGCCGCGAGCCGAGCAGGGCGCCGGACTGCATGTAGAACTCTTCCACCTGCACATGTGCCGGCAACGCGTCGCGCGCGATCGCATCGGCATAGGCCAGGCGCGGGAAATCGTCGCCGAAATGGCGCTGCGCAAACGGCGCCATGAAGCGCGCTTCCAGGCCGTTGCCGCGCGCCTTCGGCGGGTTCAGCGACAGCGCGGTATACAGCTGCAGTGGCCGCGACGGATCGTGCTCGACGCGTGCGTAAAGGGCATTGAGCAGCCGATGCGGCTTGCCCAGTGCCAGCGGTGCCCCGATCCGCAGCGGCCCGTCCACGCGCGCAAACAACCAGTCGACGGCGGCGTCCAGGTCGGTGAGGTGTTCGGTCATGCGCGGCGGTCCTGCGTGTGGGGGAGTGCGGGCATTACAGCATGTCGGGCTTGAACCGCCGTCGACGCGAGACTTCGGCGCCAGACACCATGAACTGCCCATCGCCCCGGTAATGCATCGTGCGCGGTAGTTTCGGCCGGGGCGCAACATGGGCGCGCACGATTTCCCAGATGAACAGGTTGTTCGACGCCACCTGGCTGTCGTCGTACAAGCGGCATTCGAAGCACGAATGGCATTGGCCGACCAGCGGCGCGCCGACCTCGCGCGCGGGCAGCGCATCAAGCTCGAAACGGGCGAACTTGTCGACCTCGCGGCCGCTGCAGTTGCCGATGTCCACCACGGTATCGAGCAGTTCCACCCCCGGCACGTTGATCACGCACTCGCCGCTGCCGCGCGCCAGTGCATGGCTGTGGTTCTCGTGCCACAGGTAGGTGGCGACCAGCGAGGGCGAGAAGCCCATCACCATGTGCCAGCCCATCGTCATCAGGTTGCGCTGGCCGCGCCACGCCGTGCTGACCAGCACGATCGGGCCGGGTTCGAGGAAGCGGCGGGCCTGCTCGACCGGGAAATCCTTCTTGGGCAGCGCTTTCATCCGGGGCCAGGGGCGGGAGGAACCGATGCTGGCGCAGCCGGGATGAACCTGGAGTCGAGGGGCTTGACATGAGGTTCGATTACGCGCGTAATCAAATCGTCGATTACGGATGTAAACCATGACCCCGATCAGCGAAGCCGAAGCCGTTGTGATGGAGGTGCTGTGGCAGCAGGCACCGCGTAGCGCCGATGACGTGGTGGCCGCGCTGGCCCATCGTGACTGGGCCGAGCCGACCATCAAGACCCTGCTCAACCGCCTGCTGACCAAGGGGGCGATCGCCGCCGAGCGCGATGGACGGCGCTACCTGTACCGGCCGCTGCTGCAGCGACAGGCGTGGGTGGAGGCGCAGAGCCAGGACTTCATCGGCCGTGTCTTCGAAGGGCGTGTGGCGCCGCTGGTCGCGCACTTCAGCGAACGCGGCCAGTTGAGTGCGCAGGACATCGCCGAACTGAAGAAACTGATCCAGGAGCTGGACCATGACTGAGCTGCTCGACGGACTGTGGCAGGCCAGCCTGTGGCTGGCAGTGGGCGTGGTCCTGCTGGCGGTGCTGCGACCGCTGCTCGTGCGGTTGGGGGGCGCTGGGCTGGCCTACCGCAGCTGGTGGCTGCTGCCGCTGCTGCTGCTGGCCCTGCTGCTGCCGCTGCCACAGGTGGCACTTCTGGAGCATGTGCCGACGCTGCCGCTGAAAGTGGTACCCGGCGCCGTCGAAGGCATGGCAGGGCAGTCGTTGCCGTGGGCCGGGCTGTTGCTGCTGGCATGGATGCTGGGGGCGGTCCTTTGTCTGCTACGCGATCTACGTGCGCAGCGGCGCTTTGAACGTGGCATGGGCCAACTGTGTGCACGCGCCGATGGCAGCTGGCAGGCCAGCGCCGACCCGGGCCTGCCCGCGCTGGTCGGCCTGTGGCGTCCGCGCATCGTGGTAGGCCCGGACTTCGACCAGCAGTTCACCGCACAGGAGCAGGGCCTGATCCTGCAGCACGAGCGCAGCCACCGTCGCAATGGCGATCACTGGGCCAATGGGGCGCTGCTGATGGCACGCGCGGTGTTCTGGTTCCATCCGCTTCTGCCATGGGCTGCACGCCGCTTCCTGCGGGACCAGGAACTGGCCTGTGATGCCCGCACCATTGCCCCGCAGCCTGCGCTGCGCGGTCTCTACGCCAGCACGCTGCTGAAGGCGCAGCTGGTCCATCCGGTTGCGCCAGCGGTCTGCCATTGGCGCAGCCAACCCGTGTTGAAGGAGCGTATCGCCATGTTGAAGCAGTCCAAGCGGAAGGCATTGCCGTGGGTGTCGGGGCAAGTTCTGGTGGTCGGGTTGTGTCTGGGAATGGGAGCGGTGGCGTGGGCCAGCCAGGGCGGTGCAGCCGCAGACGGCCAGACAGGGGCCGCCATGGATCGGGAGATAGAGGTCGACAAGATGCCGCCACCGTCCTATCCGAAGTCCGCCATCGAACAGCGCCAGGTGGGCGTGGTGAACCTGCGCGTGGACGTGGATGCCAACGGCCATCCGACTGACGTCCAGGTGCTCAGTGCAAGCAATCCGGGTGTGTTCGATGCGGTGTCGATCGCCGCTGCGCGGAGCTGGACCTATCGTCCGGCGATAAAGAACGGAAAGCCCGTTGCAGGGGCTGTGAAGATTCCGATCACCTATGCCATGGACAACACCGAGGACTCCCAGTGAAGTCCGCGCCGCTGTTGATGATGGCGGCGCTGTTGGCAGGGTGCGCGACCCAGGATCGCCTGACCACCGTTGATACCCGCAGCGAGAATGTCGGCCATCAGCGCCTGCAGCCGCAGACCGGTGGCGGCAGTGGGCAGCTGCAGGCCTATTCGCTGGGCGCGAGCGAGGGCTACCGGATGCCGCAGTTGTACGCGGCGCCGGATCCGGAGGTCGGTGATCGTGACCCGCGTGCGGAGCTGGCACCGACCACCATCTGCCTGCAGGTGGTGGTTGATGCACAGGGCAGTGTCGAACGCAGCGTGCCGCTGAACGATCGCCCGGAGTGCGCGGCAGGTGCTGCAGGCGAGAATGCGCCCCTGCTGCAGGCGGCGCAGGAAGCCGTGGCGATGTGGAAGTACTCGTCCGCAGCGGTCTGCCACTTCGCGGCTGGCAAGGTGCCTGCCGACCGTGGCGACTGTCGCGGCGCCGAGCGCATCGAGCCGGTGGCGGTCACCCTGCAGTATGCCTTCACCTTCGAGATCGTGAAGGGACAGCACGTGGTGCGTACGCAGGGAAAATGACCGCTTGCGATGACCGGGGCAGCGCCGGGCCATGCCCGGCGAGCGCAGCGGCGTGGGTCAGGCCCCGCCCTGGATGTTGGCCTTCACCGCGGGCTGCATCAGCTTGGGTTCTTCCAGCGTCGCATCGCGTGCCTGGCGCACGCTGACGAACTCCGCCTCGGCCACGCCGTCATGCACGTGGATGTTGTGTGCGCGCTGTTCGCCGATGGTGGTTTCGTTGGCGAATGCACGACCACCCGGACCGTAGTCGTGGCAGACGAACACGCGCGTCGCATCGGGCAGCGCCAGCAGGCGCTGGATTGAACGGTACAACTGCGCGGCATCGCCACCCGGGAAGTCGCAGCGGGCGGTACCGCCGTCGGGCATGAACAGCGAGTCACCGGTGAACAGCGCATCGTCGATCAGGTAGGCGATGCTGTCGCTGGTATGGCCGGGCACGGCGATCACCTGACAGCGCAGTTCGCCCAGAGCAAAGGTTTCGCTATCGCTGAACAGGTGATCGAAGATGTCATCGGCCGCCGGAAGCTGCAGCCCATAGCGCGGTGCGAAGGTGGCCTGCACCGCGCGGATGCCTTCGCCGATGGCCAGCGTGGCCTGCGGGAAGCGCTCCTTCAGGCGGCGCCCAGCTGACACATGGTCGGCGTGGGCATGGGTTTCCAGCAGCCAGCGCAGCTGCAGGCCCTGTTGTTCGATGGCCTGCAACGCGGCATGCAGCGGCGCTTCACTGCTGGCATCGGTATCCGGGTCGTAGTCCAGGACCGGGTCGATCAGCGCTGCCTCGCCGCTGGCCGGATCACTGACCAGATAGCTGAAGGTATTGCTGTCACGGTGGAAGAACGACTGCACCTGGACTGACATTGGAACGCTCCTCAGCGCGTGCCGAGCACGCGGTTCAGCAACTGCGCCAGGTTCTCACCGGCCAGTCGCAGCTGCGCTTCGGCCAGCGGCCGGTAGCGCTCGGTGTATTCGTCACCGATTTTACGCGAGGCCGGATAAACGCCAGCTTGCATGGAGATGCGGCAGCTGGCTTCGGCCCACGTCTGCGGGTCGCGCTGCGGGTTGGACTGGCGCGCCAGCTTCGGCGCGCGCTGGCTCTGCAGCAGCGGGAGATAGCCGGCGTCGTCCAGCTTGCGGGTGTTGAGCATGCCGCTGTCCCACAGCGAGTGCAGGTTGGTACCGCGGTTGCCGAACTGCAGCTGGAAGTCGTTGCCGCCCTTGTCGTGGGCGTAACCGGCATGCATCGGCTGATGGATGTCGCCGACCAGGTGCACGACGAACTTCAGCGCCTGCAGGCGCTCGCCGTCGGTCAGGCTTCGGTCGCCGAGGATGGCGCTCTGTGCCTTCAGGGCCTCGACGATGCAGTTGCCGTTCTTGCAGTGCTTCGGTGCTTCGTAGTGGCAGTTGTCTTCGGCGATGTTGACGTAGTGCCAGCCGGCCGAGCGACGGCCCAGGCCCGGATCCTTGGCACGCAGCTGATCGGCCCACGGCGCGATGCTGGCCAGCGTGGCGTCCGGTTCGGTGGCCAGCAGGCGGTCCACTTCGGCGCGGGTGGTGGGGTTGAGGCGGGCGTCAGCGACTTCGGCGACAAGGCGGTGGCCTTGCGCGCCCCAGGCATGGGCGGGGGCGGAGACGGACAGCAGGGCCGGCGCCAGGGCGGCGGCGAGGAAGAAGGAGTGCAGGGCTTTCATGCGCACATTCTAGCGGGGGCAGGTGGATTGAAGAGCGGCGCGTTCCTGTTCCGAAGTGGGAGCGCAGCGGGAGGGGCGGCGGGACACGCCGTAAACCCATCCATGGGGGCTCGATGGCGCCATCCATGGCACCAACGGTCCCGCCGCCCCTCCCGCTGCGCTCCCCTCCAAACATGGCCGCGGAGGCGGATGCAAACGTCAAAGGCAACATCAAAAACAAATGCAGGATCAAAATCGGCCTCCTGCAATTACAGGCAACCACTACGCCTCGGATGTTCAGGTTCTGCTTCTGCTCTTGCCTTTGCTTGAGCTGGCACGCGCGCGCAGATGGGAAGGGTGGAGAGGGTGGGGTGATCGGGACCGTTCGCCGCATGGATGCGGCGATCGAGCCTACAGGGACGTATTTACGGCGTGTCCCGATCACCCCACCCTCTCCGCCCAATTCCAGATGCCGGTGCTTTTCGTGCAAATAAAAAAGCCCCGGCAATCACCGGGGCAACATGCTGCGAGGGTTTTGCATGTAGCGGGGGAGCGGGGGCGAAGCCCCCGCGCTCAACACACCGCTTTAGAACTTGAAGACGTACGAAGCGCCGTAGACCAGCGGATCGATGTTGACCGTGCCGATCTTCTCGCCGTTCAACTTCACCTTGCTGTCGATGTCGATCCAGCGCATGTCCACGCGCAGTGCGCCCTTCCCGCCGATCGCGAAGTCCACGCCCGCATGCGCGGCCAGGCCCCACGAATCCTGCAGCTTCAGGCGGCTGTCCTTCAGCGCACCGGTGGTGTCTTCGCTGAAGAAGGTCGTGTAGTTCACGCCCGCACCGATGAACGGCGACACCTTGCCCTTGCTGTTGAAGTGGTACTGCACGGTCACCACCGGCGGCAGCTGCTTGGTGCTGCCCACGCGGCCCAGGCCGTTGATGTTGATGTCGTGCTTGAACGGCAGCGCGGCCAGCACTTCGATGCCCAGGTTGTCGGCGATGAAGTACTCACCGGTGATGGTCGGCTTGACGTCGTTGTCGACGTCGACCTTCAGGGTGTGGTTGGCCAGCCAGCCGTTGTTCGACTTCGGGGCCACCTGGTGCACGCCGGCGGAGAGGGTCCAGTCGCCCTTGGACTGGGCCATGGCCGGGGCGGCGGCGAGGGACAGGGCGGCGGCCAGGCTGGCCACGATCAGGGGGGAGGTCTTGCGCATGGGGGTGATCTCGTTGCTGGGTGGATGCAGCCAGTCTCGGCCTCACATCGCGCTAACGCTTTGATCCGGATCAAATCCTGTCCGCCGGCCTGCTGCCTGCCGGGGCTGCCCGGCGGTGGCCAGCCCCGGTTTGCTAGACTTGTGGGCCCTATCCATCCCGCCGCACCCGTCGCGGCCGCAGGAGCTTGAGAACATGGCAATCAAGGTTGGTATCAACGGTTTCGGTCGCATCGGGCGTAACGTCCTGCGCTCGGCGGTGCTGAACTTCGGCGACGACATCGAAATCGTGGCCATCAACGATCTGCTGGAGCCGGACTATCTGGCGTACATGCTCAAGTACGACTCCGTGCATGGCCGTTTCAAGGCTGACGTGGCGGTGCAGGGCAACGACCTGCTGGTCAACGGCAAGAAGATCCGCCTGACCCAGGAACGCGACCCGGCCAACCTGAAGTGGAACGAAGTGGACGTGGACGTGGTGATCGAATCCACCGGCCTGTTCCTGACCAAGGAAACCGCGCAGAAGCACATCGATGCCGGCGCCAAGAAGGTCATCATGTCGGCCCCGTCGAAGGACGACACGCCGATGTTCGTCTACGGCGTGAACGACAAGACCTACGCCGGCCAGGCAATCGTCTCCAACGCGTCGTGCACCACCAACTGCCTGGCCCCGCTGGCCAAGGTCATCAACGACAAGTGGGGCATCAAGCGTGGCCTGATGACCACCGTGCATGCGGCTACCGCTACCCAGAAGACCGTCGATGGCCCGTCCAACAAGGATTGGCGTGGTGGCCGCGGCATCCTGGAGAACATCATTCCGTCGTCCACCGGTGCGGCCAAGGCCGTCGGCGTGGTCATCCCGGAACTGAACAAGAAGCTGACCGGCATGAGCTTCCGTGTCCCGACCTCGGACGTGTCGGTGGTCGACCTGACCGTCGAGCTGGAAAAGGAAGCCACCTACGCCGAGATCTGCGCGGAAGTGAAGGCACAGAGCGAAGGCCCGCTGAAGGGCATCCTGGGCTACACCGAAGACAAGGTCGTGGCCACCGATTTCCGCGGCGAGACCTGCACCTCGGTGTTCGACGCCGAAGCCGGCATCGCCCTGGACGGCACCTTCGTCAAGCTGGTCACCTGGTACGACAACGAGTGGGGCTACTCGAACAAGTGCCTGGAAATGGCCAAGGTCGTCGCCGCCAAGTAAGGCCGGCCAAGATCGCGCACGGACCCCGGCCTGGCCGGGGTTCGTCGTTTATGGGGCCAGCCCTGTCGTAGCATGGGGCGGTCGACCGCTGCCGCTGGGGCGCGGGATTGCAATGGAAGCATGCAATGGAAGCATTGATAGCCCTGGTGGTACTGGTTCTGCTGGCCATCCCGCTGCTGCTGGTGGTGGCGCTGGTGATGATTGCCGGCCTGCGCCGCCGAGTGGCCGCGCTGGAAGGTGCCTTGGCCGCCGCGCCGGCCGCCCGCCCGGCTGCAGCCGAGCCTGCGCCGGAACGGGCTGCGCCCATGCCTGCGGCTGGCGCCGATCCGCCGTTCCTGCGGCCGGTGGCGGCTGCCGCGCCGCCTCCCCCCCAGCCAATGCCGCCGCCGGTGCACGAACCGGTGCCTGCGGCAGTGGAGGCGCCGCGTCCGGTCACGCCACCGCCGGTGCCACCCGTGCCAGTGCAGCCGCCGTTGCCTTCCGAACCGACGCTGCCGAACTTCATCGAGCGCGGCATCGGAGCGGTCAAGCGCTGGTTCACCGAGGGCAACGTGCCGGTCAAGATCGGCATGCTGGTGCTGCTGGCCGGTGTTGCCGCGCTGTTGAAGTACGTCAGTGACCAGGGCTGGCTGGTGCTGCCGATCGAGCTGCGCCTGGCCGGTGTCACCGTGGGTGCGCTGGGCCTGCTGGCGTTCGGTTGGCATCAGCGCGAGCGCCGGCGCTTGTTCGCACTGGCGCTGCAGGGCGGTGCCATCGGCGTGCTGCTGCTGACCATCTTCGCCGCATTCAAGCGGTTCGAGTTGCTCAACCCCGGGTTTGCCTTCGCCAGTTCGATCGCGCTGGTGGCCGGGCTGTGCGTGCTGGCGGTGGTGCAGAACTCGCGCACGCTGGCGGTGCTGGGCATCCTCGCAGGCTTCATGGCACCGCTGTGGCTGTCCACCGGCAGCGGCAACCACGTGGGGTTGTTCAGCTACTACGCGGTGCTCAACGCCGGCATCTTCGCCATTGCCTGGTTCCGGCCGTGGCGCGCGCTGAACCTGCTGGGCTTCGCCTTCACCTTCGGCATCGGTACGTTCTGGGGCGTGCTGCAGTACGCGCCGGACAAGTTCAGCAGCACCGAGCCGTTCCTGCTGCTGTTCTTCGCCTTCTACCTGCTGATCCCGCTGCTGTACGCACGCCGGCAGCCCGCCGGGCGGCGTGACCTGGTCGACGGCAGCCTGGTGTTCGGTACGCCCTTGGTCGCCTTCTCGCTGCAGGCCGGCATGCTGCACGAGCAGCCGATGACGCTGGCGCTGTGCGCACTGGGCCTGGCGGCGATCTACGCCGTACTGGCGCGGGCACTGATTGCGCGCGCGTCGTACACCGTGCTGGCGCAGTCGCATGCGGTGCTGGCGGTGGGCTTCGTCACGCTGGCGGTGCCGCTGGCCTTGTCGGCGCGTGCCACCGGCGCGGTGTTCGCGCTGGAAGGTGCAGGCCTGGCCTGGCTGGGCCTGCGCCAGAAACGCTGGCTGCCGCAGGTGTCCGGTGCGTTGTTGCAGATGGGCGCAGCGTTCGCTTTCGTGGCCGGTGGCGATCACTGGCATGAGGACCTGCGCTTCCTGCTCAACCCGACCGCGATCGGTGCATTGCTGCTGGCCGTTGCCGGCTTCGCGTCGGCCTGGAGCTACCAGCGCAGGCAGCGCCACGAGATTGCCCTGGTCTACTACCTGTGGGGCCTGCTGTGGTGGCTGGGTGGTCTGGTGCACGAGATCACCCGTTTCTTCCCGTACCGCACCGAAGTGGATGCACTGCTGGTGCTGGCTGCCGTTACCGCATGGCTGGCCGCCGAAGTACAGCGGCGCCAGCCGGCGCGTGCGCTGGGGGTGACCGCACTCGCGATGCTGGCGCTGGGCTTCCCACTGGCGCTGATACAGAGCGACGCGCACCATCAGCCGTTCGCTGGCTACGGCGCGCTGGCCTGGGCAGTGTTCGCGGTGCTGGGCGTGCGCACGCTGCTGTGCCTGCGCCAGGGCGGCAATACCGTGGCACGCATCGCGCAGTTCCTGTGGTGGCTGCTGTGGCCGTCGCTGCTTTCGCTGCTGGCTCTGTGGGGTGGTGGCGAGGCCGATCTGGCACAGGGCTGGACGACGCTGCTGGTGACCCTGCCGTGGCTGCTGATGGCGGCGCTGTCGCTGTGGCGCTGGAATGCGCTGCGCTGGCCGCTGGGTGCAGCGTTCGACCGCGTGCGCCAGCCGCTGCAGTGCGTGCTGTTCGGCCTGTTGTCGATCGGCTGGCTGTCCGGCCAGCTGCTGCCGGGCGATGCTGCGCCGCTGCTGTGGCTGCCGGTGCTGAATCCGGCGGAGATCGGGCAGTGGCTGAGCCTGCTGCTGCTGGCGCGTTGGCTGTACAGCGATCAGGCGCCGCAGGCGCTGCTGGGTATCCGCATGCCGCTGCTGTCACTGGCAACCTTCGTCGCGTTGACCAGCGTTGTGCTGCATGGCGTGCATCAGTGGGGCGGCCTGTCCTGGAACGCGTCGATGATGCGCTTCAGCCTGGCGCAGACCAGCCTGACCGTGCTGTGGAGCGTGCTCGGCGTGATTGCCTGGGTGTGGGGCTCGCGCCGCGGCCAGCGCGTGTTGTGGATGGTCGGTGCCGTGCTGATGGGCGTGGTGCTGGCCAAGCTGGTCATCGTCGATCGCCAGCACCTGGGCAACCTGCTGGGCATCGCATCGTTCATCGCCTACGGCCTGCTGTGCACGGTCGTGGGTTATCTGGCACCGGCACCGCCGAGCGCGGCGCCGACCGTGGAGGAAAAACAATGAAGACGTGGAGCAGGGCGCTGCTGCCGGCGATGTTCGGCATGCTGGCCGCCGTCACCGCACAGGCCGCCGATTACCGTACCCAGTACGCCGAGCAGTGGCCGCTGACGTTGTCCAGCGCACAATCGGGTGCCTACCGTGTCGTGCTGGAACCGGCGATCTACCGTCGCGCCGGTAGTGCGGACCTGGGCGATGTGCAGGTGTTCAATGCCGCCGGCCAATCGTTGCCGTCGGCCTTGCTGGCGCCGGACCAGCCGCTGGCACAGCCGCCGGTGCAGCGTGAGCTGCCGTGGTTCGCGTTGCCGCCGCTGGCCGAAGCGCAGCGCAACGACCTGCAGTTGCTGACCGAGCGCGATACCGATGGTCGCGTACGCCGGGTCGAGGCGCGTGTGGGTGGTGGTGCGGTAGCGAACGGGCAGGGCGGTTGGCTGATCGATGCCAGCGTGCTCGGCCAGCAACCATTGGCGGCACTGGTGCTGGATTGGGCGGACAGTGGCCAACCGTTGCAGGCACAGGTGCAGCTGGACGTCAGCGACGACCTGCAGCACTGGCGTGCGATTGGCCGCGACATTCCGCTGGTGGATCTGCAGCGCGCCGGCAAGCGCCTGCTGCAGCGCCGTCTGCAGGTGGATGGTGAAGCGCGCTATCTGCGTGTGCTGGCGCAGGGCGATGCCCGTCTGCCAACGTTGCGCAGCGTACTGGCCGAGTTGCCGCCGGCACCGGCCACACTGCCGTGGGAGTGGCTGTCGCTGGAACCGACCTCGAAGCGCAAGGGCGAATACACCTTCGAGATGGATGGCCGCTTCCCGGCGGCGCGTGCTGACGTGGCCAGCACCGACAACAGCCTGGTGCAGTGGACATTGTTCAGTCGCGATGACGAGAGCGCGGAATGGCAGCGCCGTAGTGCACCGTGGATTGCCTATCAGCTGCAGCAGGGCGCGCAGGGCCAGCGTCAGCAATCGGCTGCGCAGCCGCTGGGCGGTGTGCATCGGGATCGTTACTGGAAGCTGGTAGCGAATCCGGCTGAAACGGCGACGGCTCCAACCCTGCGTCTGGGTTATCAGCCGGAAGTGTTGGTGTTCCTGAGCCAGGGCGCGGCGCCGTATGCGCTGGCGGTGGGCAGCTCGACTGCGCGCCGGATGGAGGCGCCGATCGGTGTGCTGATCGAGGAGCTGCGGCAGCGCAATGATCCGTCGTGGCAGCCGACGCTGGCGCGCCTGGAGGGCAGCCCGGAGCCGCTGGCCGGTGAGTCGGCACTGAAGCCGCAGCACGACTGGAAGTCGTGGCTGCTGTGGGCGTTGCTGGGGCTGGGTGTGTTGGTTGTTGGCGGCCTGGCGGTCAGCCTGCTTCGGCAGAAGCCGGCGCCTTCGGCGTAGGTTCCGGCGAACGGCGCAGCCCCTCGTGGGTGGGGTTTGTCGTGCAAAGCAAAAGCAGAAGCCGCGCTTGGCCGGGCGGGGTGGGTTCGCGGGGGACGCCGCAAGTACGTCCTTGTAGGCTTGGCAGCCGCATCCATGCGGCTGACACCCCCGCGAACCCACCCCGCCCGGCCTCTGACAGTTTCCGTGTGCGTCCACCCACGGAAGAGAAAGAAGAAGAGCAAGAGCGGAAGCGGATCGCTTCGCTCGACGGCCATCGGGGTCAGATCCGTTTTCCGCAGGAAAACGGATCTGACCTCTTCGTTCTTCATCCGACACCACACACTGCTTGTGCCTTTGCCATCCGCTCCGCCTCATGAACCTTTCGAGGCCGGGGTAGTGTGGGCTGGCAGGGGTATCCGCGCCATGGATGGCGCGGCCAAGCCTCCAGGGACGGATTCACGGCGTCCCCTGCCAGCCCACACTACCCCGGCCCAGCCCCAGCATCACGAAGCGCCAGCGCTTTGGCCGTTGCCGTAGCTGTTGCAGTTGCTGTGCGCCTCTGCCTGCCGCAGGCATCGGCCCTCCCACCACCCGCACCCGATACAATGGCCGTCTGCCGTAGCCCGGCATCCCGTCCCTGAGCCAAAGAGTTGCCCATGTCCATCGTCCGCATGACCGACCTCGACCTCTCCGGCAAGCGCGTGCTGATCCGCCAGGATCTGAACGTGCCGATCGAGAATGGCCGCATCACCTCCGAACAGCGCATCACCGCTTCGCTGCCGACGCTCAAGCGCGCGCTGGAGCAGGGCGCGGCGGTGATGGTCACCTCACACCTGGGGCGCCCGAAGGAAGGTGTGTGGAGCGAAGCCGATTCGCTGGCGCCGGTGGCCCAGCGCCTGTCCGAGCTGCTCGGTCGCGAGGTTCCGCTGGTGCGCGACTGGGTCGACGGTGTCGACGTGCAGCCGGGCCAGCTGGTGCTGCTGGAAAACTGCCGCATGAACGTCGGCGAGGGCAAGGACGATGAAGCCCTGTCGAAGAAGTACGCCGCCCTGTGCGATGTGTTCGTGATGGATGCCTTCGGCACCGCGCACCGTGCGCAGGCCTCGACCCATGGCGTCATCCGCTTCGCCCCGGTCGCTGCCGGTGGCCCGCTGCTGATGGCCGAGCTGGACGCGCTGGCGCAGGCGCTGGATGCACCGGCCAAGCCGCTGCTGGCCATCGTCGCCGGCAGCAAGGTCAGCACCAAGCTGGAACTGCTGGCC
This sequence comes from Stenotrophomonas sp. 63632_Sma, assembly GCF_056482875.1. Taxonomy (NCBI): domain Bacteria; kingdom Pseudomonadati; phylum Pseudomonadota; class Gammaproteobacteria; order Lysobacterales; family Lysobacteraceae; genus Stenotrophomonas; species Stenotrophomonas sp. 63632_Sma. The sequence goes on along the minus strand of NZ_CM151220.1, from coordinate 3,727,085 downwards.
AACCTGGTCGGCAAGGTCGATCAGCTGATCGTCGGTGGTGGCATCGCCAATACCTTCATCGCTGCCGCCGGCTACAACGTCGGCAAGTCGCTGTACGAGCCGGACCTGCTGGACACCGCGAAGAAGATCGTGGCCGATGCCAAGGCGCGTGGCGCCGATATCCCGCTGCCGGTGGACGTGGTCACCGCCAAGCAGTTCATGCCGGACGCGGTTGCCGAAGTGAAGGCGGTCGACGCCGTTGCCGAAGACGACCTGATCCTGGACATCGGCCCGCAGACCGCGGCGCAGTACGCGCAGCTGATCGGGAAGGCCGGTACCGTGGTCTGGAACGGTCCGGTCGGTGTGTTCGAATTCGAGGCCTTCAGCAAGGGCACCGAAGCGCTGGCCCGTGCCATCGCCAGTTCGCCGGCGTTCTCCATCGCCGGTGGCGGCGACACCCTGGCCGCGGTCGACAAGTTCGATATCGCCCAGCAGGTCAGCTACATCTCCACCGGTGGCGGTGCGTTCCTGGAATTCCTGGAAGGCAAGACCCTGCCGGCGGTGGCCGCACTCGACGCGCGCGGCGCATGAGTGCCGATCGCAGCAAGGATGTCCTGTTCTTCGACCTGGACGGTACGCTGATCGATTCGCAGGTGGGTATCACCGCCTGCATCGCCTATGCGCTGCAGAAGATGGACCATCCGGTGCCACCGCAGGAGACCCTGCTGGGCTGGATCGGTCCGTCGCTGCGCACCACCTTCGCGCCGCTGTTCGGTGAACCGGCGCGGGTGGAACAGGCGGTGGGCTACTACCGTGAGCGCTTCGACGCCGAGGGCTGGCGCGAGCACACGGTGTACCCGCAGGTGGAAGACACCCTTCGCACGCTGCATGGTCGTGGCCATCGCCTGGCGGTGGTCACTGCCAAGAACGAACCGCACGCGCGCCGCATCCTTGCCCACCTTCCGTTCGGCGGGCTGTTCGAGGAGATCGTCGGTTCAACCTTGGATGGCTCGCGCAGCCACAAGCCGGAACTGGTCGGCGAAGCGCTGCGCCGGTTGCAGGTGCAGCCGGCGCACTGCTGGATGATCGGCGACCGCCGCATGGACATTGAAGGCGCGCGTCACCATGGCCTGCGCAGCGTCGGTGTGTTGTGGGGCTTTGGCGGTGAGGCCGAACTCACCGAAGCCGGTGCCGGGCAGCTGGCCCGTGAGCCGGCGCAGCTGGAAACGCTGCTGGCGTGATGCGCCGTTGATCGGTAACGCCGGGCCATGCCCGGCGCCACCACCACCCTGCGCCAGCGTATGTCCGGCCGATGTCCGTTCCATGACCCGCGAAGTCAGGCGGCACAAGGCTGTAACCGTATACATGCGGCGTGAAGGATGTGCTAATTTCCATTCTTTATCGGGAGAGGCCCATTCACCATGTTCGAGCGTCAGCGTCGCACCAAGATCCTTGCCACCCTCGGTCCGGCCACTGATCCGCCGGGCGTGCTGGAGGATCTGTTCCGCGCCGGCGTCAACGTGGTGCGCCTGAACTTCAGCCATGGCGATCCCTCCGGCCAGGCCAAGCGTGCTGCCGAAGTGCGCGCTGCCGCGGCCCGCGTGGGCGTGGAAGTCGGCATCCTGGCCGACCTGCCGGGCCCGAAGATCCGTATCGAGCGCTTCGCCGAAGGCAAGGTACAGCTGAAGGCGGGCAACCGCTTCGACCTGATCGCAAGCACCAGCGCCGGCCCGGGTGACGCCACCCAGGTGGGCGTGAGCTACCTCGGCCTGCCGCAGGACGTGGGTCCGGGCGATGTGCTGCTGCTCGACGACGGCCTGATGCAGCTGCAGGTGGTGGAAGTGCAGGGCGAACGCATCATCAACACCGTACTGAACGACGGTGTGCTGTCCGACCGCAAGGGCCTGAACAAGCAGGGCGGTGGCCTGTCGCTGGGCGCGCTGACCGAGCGCGACAAGGAACTGATCGGCATCGTCGCCAAGATCGGTGTCGACTTCATCGCCGTGTCGTTCTGCCGCAATGCGCAGGACATGAACGACGCGCGTGAGATCGCCCGCTCGCACGGCTGCGATGCCGCGCTGGTGTCGAAGATCGAGCGCACCGAGGCGATCGAGAACCTGGAAGAGATCGTCGAGGCCAGCGACGTGGTGATGGTGGCCCGTGGCGACCTTGGCGTGGAAATCGGCGATGCCGAACTGCCGGGCCTGCAGAAGAAGATCATCAAGGCCTCGCTGGCGCAGAACAAGGTGGTCATCACCGCTACGCAGATGCTGCAGTCGATGGTCGAAAGCCCGATTCCGACCCGCGCCGAAGTGCTGGACGTGGCCAACTCGGTCATCGACGGCACCGATGCGGTCATGCTGTCGGCCGAAACTGCTGCCGGTGCCTACCCGGTCAAGGCCGTGGAAGCGATGGCGCGCATCTGCCTGGGTGCAGAGCGCCAGTTCCAGACCGAGACCGACTTCAACGCTTCGCCGCGCAACCTGGAACGTGCCGACCAGGCCATTGCCATGGCCACCATGTTCCTGTCGCAGCACGTGGGCGTGCGCGCGATCGTGGCGATGACCGAATCCGGTGGCACCGCCCGCTACCTGTCGCGTTTCCGCGCCAAGGCGCCGGTGTTCGCGGTCACCCGCCACGACGGTGCACGCCGCCAGATGGCGCTGATGCGCGATGTCTACCCGATCAACTTCGACAGCCGTGGCCTGACCCCGCGTGAAGCCGCACGCGGCAGCATCCGCCTGCTGGTGGAAGCCGAACTGCTGCAGGCCGGTGACCGCGTCGTGTTCACCAGCGGTGAGCACATGGAAACCCTGGGCGCGACCAACACCCTGCGCCTGCTGGAAGTGGGCGAAGACGGCCGCGCCAGCGGCCTGGGCGATCTGTAAACCCAGGCGGCCCCGGGTCGGAGCCGCTGCGCGGGTCCGACCCGGGGTCAGATCCCCGAAGGGGTCGTGACCCGGCGCAACAGGACATCGCCTGTCCGGTGCGGACATTGGAATCGTTTCCAGACTGCCCTGCACGTCGGTGCAACGGGCGGCGGGGCTATACTTACGTTTTTCCCGCACCCGCCACAGGAAGTACATGAGCATCGAACAGCTGGCTGAAACCGCCCAGGCCATGGTTGCCCCGGGCAAGGGCATCATCGCGATCGACGAATCCACCGCTACCATCGCCAAGCGTTTCGCTGGCGTCGGTATCGAGAACACCGAGGAGAACCGTCGTGCCTACCGCGAACTGCTGCTGACCACGCCGAAGCTCAACGAGCACATTTCCGGCGCCATCCTGTTTGACGAAACCATCCGTCAGTCGACCAAGGACGGCGTGCCGTTCGCCAAGTACATGGCCGACCACGGCATGATTCCGGGCATCAAGGTGGACAAGGGTGCGCACCCGCTGGCCGGCTGCCCGGGCGAGCTGGTGACCGAAGGCCTGGACGGCCTGCGCGAGCGCCTGCAGGAGTACTACAAGCTGGGTGCGCGCTTCGCCAAGTGGCGTGCGGTGATCAACATCGGCGAAAGCATTCCGTCGGGCACCTGCATCGAGTCCAACGCCCACGCGCTGGCCCGCTATGCCGCCCTGTGCCAGGAATGCGGCCTGGTGCCGATGGTCGAGCCGGAAGTGATCATGGACGGCGACCACGACATCGAGACCTGCTACGAAGTCACCGAAGCCACCCTGCGTTCGCTGTTCGATGCCCTGTACCAGCAGAACGTGCTGCTGGAAGGCACCATCCTGAAGGCCTCGATGGTCATCTCCGGCAAGGGCTGCGATGAGCAGGCCGACGTCGAGGAAGTGGCCGAGTCGACCGTGATGTGCCTGAAGAGCACCGTGCCGGCCATCCTGCCGGGCGTGGTGTTCCTGTCCGGTGGCCAGAGCGACGAGCAGTCCACCGAGCATCTGAACGCGATGAACCAGCTGGGCAACCTGCCGTGGCCGCTGAGCTTCTCCTACGGCCGCGCCATGCAGCAGGCCGCGCTGAAGCTGTGGGCCAAGGACATGAAGGGCAACTACGCTGCCGCCCAGAAGACCGTGTACGAGCGCGCCAAGGACAACGGCCTGGCCGCGCTGGGCAAGTGGAACGGTTGATCCGTCCCATCGCAGGATGAACAGGGCAACGCCGGCATCACGCCGGCGTTTGCTTTTGCGGGTATCTTTTCCGCCCCCACGCACCGGGCCGGTGTGCGGGACATACATGGAAGGCCAAGGAGAAAAAACATGCGTTTGGCAGTAATCACACTGGCCGTCGCCACGGTCCTGATCGCTGGCGGTTGCAACCGCATCGGTGGCGGTGGTGACGCAGGCAAGGCCGCGTCGCTCGATTTCGACAAGCCGGTGTCCGGCGAGATCACCTCGCGCAGCGGCATCAACTTCAACGACGGCAGCCATCACCAGCTGTACCAGATCAAGCTGGAAGACAGGGAACTGGTCGGCCTGAAGCTCACCGGCGCACTGACCGGTTCGATCGCCGTGTTCAACAACGGCAGCCTGGTGTCCACCAGCAATACCGGTTACGAACGCGAAGGCGATGTCTCGCTGGCCTTCCGTGCCAACGGTGGCGGCACCTACCAGGTGGCGGTCAACGCCAACGGTCCCAGCGCCTTTGGCCCGTACCGCCTGCGCGCCGAGAAGCTGAAGCCGTACGACGGCAAGCCGCTGGTGGGCAGTGGTGAGATCGTCGACATGCTGGCCAGCAACTCGCAGGACTACACCCTGCAGGTGGAGAAGGCAGGCCTGTACGAGATCCGCCTGGTCTCGGATGTCTTCGATCCGGTGCTGAAGCTGTCCGGCCAGGGCGTGGATGCCGAGAACGATGACGGCGGCGACAGCACCAACTCGCGCCTGAACCTCTCGCTGAAGCCGGGCAAGTACACCCTGACTGCACGCGGCCTCGGCGACGGCGTCAATGGCATGTTCACCCTGTCGGCCACCCGCATTGAACTGCCAGGCAACCTGGTGGATCGCGATGGCACGGCACTGCCGAAGTCGGGCAGCGCGTACACCATGCTGGACAACGAAGGCCGCCGCCGCTTCCTGCTGACCCTGGATCGTCCGGCCGATGTGCGCCTGGACGCGATTTCCAGCCAGGTCGATACCGTGCTGCGCGTGGTTGGCGGCGACGTCGAGCTGACCGACGACGACGGTGGCAATGGCACCAATGCACGCCTGGAAGAGACGCTGCCGGCCGGTCACTACACCGTCGACGTGTCCAGCCTGAACAACGGTGCGGGCCTGGTGGAAGTGCGCGTGCAGGTCGAAGGTGCCAGCGCCGACGGTGCTGCCGCCTCGGCCGCACGCGCCGCTGCCGATGCAGCTGCTGCCGTGGCCGATGACGCCGCTGCTGCGGTGGAAGCAGCCAGCCGTTGAGGTGATCCACACGTAGCGTGGATCACCTCAAGGCCGCAACGGGAAAGGCCGGGCAATGCCCGGCCTTTCCTTTTACCGGAAGCGCTGCGGTTCAGTGCGCAGCGGCGAAGCCCGCATCGCCCAGAGGCGGCAGCATCGATCCGCGCGGTTCGTTGTCCGTGCTTTGTCCCGCGGCGCTCAATGCCTGCTGGTAGGCCTTCGCCGTAGCAGTATTGAACGCCACCAGCACGATGCGCATCGGCTGTGCATGGCTGCGCTGCCACGCCAGTGTTTCCGTCACTGCGATCTGCGCGGCCTGGTATAGCGGATAGCCATACACACCGCAGCTGATCGCCGGGAAGGCGATCGACTTCACGCCCAGCGACTCGGCCAACTGCAGCGATTTCCAGTAGCAGTTGGCCAGCAATGCCGGTTCGTCGCGCTGGCCGTCGTGCCAGACCGGGCCCACCGTGTGCAGTACATGCCGCGCAGGCAATGCGTAAGCGTCGGTGGCGCGCACTTCACCGGTCGGGCAACGCACGCCCGGACGCAGTTCCGGCAACTGCTCGCACTCGGCCAGCAATGCCGGCCCGGCCGCGCGATGGATCGCGCCGTCGACGCCGCCGCCGCCGAGCAGTGTTTCATTGGCCGCGTTGACGATCGCATCCACCGCCAGGGTCGTGATATCGCCCTGCCAAACTTCGATCTTCATGCGTCCGTCTCCTGCCTGTGAGGTGTTCCGCGCAGCATCTGCGCCGGCTGTTCCCACGGTAGGGGACAGGGCATCGATACTGCGTCATGACCGTCTCACGCGCTGCGATCCGACGGCCTTCACGCACGATGGCGGGCGACGCCTTCACGCAGGCTGAAGCAGAAAGGGCTCAGAGCTTTTTTCCGCACGGAAAAGGCTCTGACCCCTGCGATCCATGGTTCTGGCAAACCGGGTCAGAGCCCTTTCCCTGCAGGAAAGGGATCCGACCCGATGCATCACGGCAGGCCGGCCAGCCAGTCGTCGTCGGAACCCTCATTCACATCGGCGAACAGCGGTGTGGAGAAATAGCGCTCGCCGGTATCGGGCAGCATTGCCAGGATCACCGAGCCCGGTTCAGCGCGGGCGGCCACGTCCAGCGCGCTGGCCACGGTGGCGCCGGCGGAGATGCCGACGAAGATGCCTTCCTCCGCAGCCAAGCGACGCGCGGTGGCGATCGCGCGGTCATCTTCGACCGAGACCAGTTCGTCCACCACATCGCGGTTGAGCACGTCCGGCACGAAGTCCGGGGTCCAGCCCTGGATCTTGTGCGGCTTCCAGTCATCGCCCTTCAGCAGCGCGGCGCCGGCCGGTTCGGTGGCGATGATGCGGGTCTGCGGGCGCGCGACCTTCAGCACTTCGCCCACGCCGGTAAGCGTGCCACCCGTGCCCCAGCCACTGACGAAGTAGTCCAGCCGCTTGCCGGCGAAGTCGCGCAGGATCTCGGCAGCGGTGGTGTTGCGGTGATAGGCCGGGTTGGCCGGGTTGGCGAACTGGCTGGCCAGGAACCAGCCGTGCTGCTCGGCCAGTTCGGCCGCCTTGCGCACCATGCCGCTGCCGCGCTCGGCGGCCGGGGTCAGGATCACCTTGGCACCATAGGCGCGCATCAGCTTGCGGCGCTCCACCGAGAAGGTCTCGACCATGGTGGCCACGAACTTGTAGCCACGCGCGGCGGCGACCATCGCCAGTGCCACGCCAGTGTTGCCTGAAGTGGCTTCGACAATGGTGTCGCCCGGCTTGAGCAGGCCGCGTGCCTCGGCGTCGAGGATGATCGCCAGCGCCAGACGGTCCTTCACCGAACCGCCCGGGTTGAACGACTCGACCTTGGCGTAGACGCTGACCTGCGGGGGCGCCAGGCGCTGCAGCCTGACGATGGGGGTGTTGCCGACGGTATCGAGGATGGAGTCGTACAGGGCCATGGAAGCGCTCCGGAAACGGGGCCGCGCCGGGCTTCGGCGGGCGAAGGGGGAGGGCTGGCTGTTCAGGCCAGCGGCTGCCGGCTGACCGTAGCGCCGGCATATGACGCCCGGAAATGACCAGATACCTTTCTTAAACAACCTTTGGTTATAAGCTGGTGACGGCAATTGACCCTAGAGTGGACCTCCGCCCCACGCCGCCTGCCTCCCATGACGCTGACCCAGCTGCGCTACCTGGTTGCCATCGCCGACGCCGAGCTGAACATCACGCTGGCCGCCTCGCGCGTGCACGCCACCCAGCCCGGTCTGTCCAAGCAGCTCAAGCAGCTGGAGGACGAGCTGGGTTTCCTGTTGTTCGTTCGCAAGGGCCGCAGCCTGGAGTCGGTCACCCCGGCCGGCACCGAGGTCATCGCCCGCGCTCGTGCGGTGCTGGCCGAGGCCAACAACATCCGCACCTACGCGGCCAACCAGCGCCGCGAGAGCCAGGGCCAGCTGATCCTGACCACCACCCACACCCAGGCGCGCTTCGTGTTGCCGCCGGCGGTGGCAGCGATCAAGCAGGCCTATCCCCAGGTGAGCGTGCATCTGCAGCAGGCCGGCGAAGCCGACGCGCTGGACCGCTTGAACCAGGGGGATGCCGATATTGCGATCATCAGCACCGCTGGCGGTGAGCCCACTGATGGCATCGCGGTGCCGCTGTTCCGCTGGCGGCGCCTGGTGGTGGTACCCAAGGGCCACCCGCTGGACCGCGCCGGCCGCGCCCCAGACCTGGCCGCGCTGGCCCGCCAGCCATTGATCAGCTACGAATCCTCGACCCGGCCGAATTCCTCGTTGCAGCGCGCCTTCGCTGCGAACGGCCTGGTGCCGGATCTGGCGCTGACCGCGCTCGATGCCGACCTGATCAAAACCTACGTGCGTACCGGTCTGGGCGTGGGCCTGCTGGCGGAGATGGCGGTCAGTTCCAACGACGAAGACCTGAGGTCGTGGCCGGCCCCGGAGCCGATCACTGAGTGCATTGCCTGGGCGGTGCTGCCTCGCGATCGCGTGCTGCGTGATTACGCGCTGGAGCTGGTGCACGTGCTGGCACCGCAGATCGATCCGCGTGATCTGCGCAGGGTGCTGGATGGCAACCAGGCGGCGGCGTGGCCGGTGCCACCGACGTGGGAGTCACTGACCCAGACCATCACGGTGTGAGGTGGGTCGAGCAGGGCGTGCAGCCCTGCACCCGCGGTAGTGCCGGCCGCTGGCCGGCAACCTCAGAAGCAACAGCAACAGCAACAGCAGAAGCTGGCATTGCGTGGGGTGGCGGGACGGTGTCGGAGTGCGGGGACGCCGCAAGTACGTCCCTGTAGGCTTGGCAGCCGCATCCATGCGGCTGACACCCCGCACTCCGACACCGCCCCACCTCTGACAGATTCCGGCGGCTGTTGGTAGGTGTCGACCTTGGTCGACACGGTAGATCCACGCCATGCGTGGATGCATTTCGATTCCAATTCGAAATATTCGATTCCGATGGAGATTCATCCACGCATGGCGTGGATCTACTGCAGATCGCAGAAATCTGTCGAAGGCGGGGTGGGTCCGGTTGCGGGGGCGTGAGCGCCATGGATGGCGCGACCGAGCCTCCATGGACGGATTTACGGCGTCCCCCGCAACTGGACCCACCCCGCCATCCCTCAGGAAACCAGCTTCTGCTGTTGCTTCGGCACCTGCCGTGGCCTCTGCGGGTGCAGGGCGCAGCCCTGCCGAAAAACCCCTCCTGCGACGGTTCGTCGCACGGGCAACCCTGGACCCGGCTCTACACTAGCGGGGTGACCCGCCTGTCCCGCCCGCAGCGCCTTCTGCTCCAGTTCGCCGTCCTGGCGACGCTGTTGATGGTGCTTGCGCCACTGGTCAGTCGCGCGCTGCAGGCGCAGCCGATGGAGCATGCCGCGATGGCAGGCATGGACCACGCCGCCATGGGCCATGACATGCACGACATGGCCATGGCCGGGCACGATCAGCACGGCGCCGCGCCGGCCGCGCCCAGCCGCCCGCCCGACCCCCACGCCATGCACGGCGAAGCCTGCGAATACTGCGTGCTGGCCATGCGCCTGCTGCCGTGGCTGGCGGTGCTGGTGCTGCTGTTGCCGCTGCTGTGGCGGCCGCGGCTGGTGTTCCCGTGGTCGCAGCAGGTGCTGCCGGCACTGCGTTGGCCGGCGCATGCCGCGCGCGGGCCACCGCGCTTCTCCTTCGTCCGCTGATATCCCTATCGAATCTGCCGCACGACGCCTGACCGGGCGCCGTGCGCGCGTGCGTACTTTGGAGCTGTTCCGATGAAAATGACTTCCCGCCCCGCGGGCGCCTGCGCGCGCCTGCCGGTTGCCCTTGGCCTGGCCGTGGCCGCGTCACTGGCCCACGCTGCGCCTGCCGAAGAGGCACGTACCCTCGACACGATGGTGGTCACCGCCGCCGCACCGTCGTCCCCGCTGCACTGGGTGACCGATCCGCGTCTGCCGCGGCAGCCGGTGCCGGCCAGCGACGGTGCCGATTACCTGAAGACCGTTCCCGGTTTTTCCGCCATCCGCAACGGCGGCACCAACGGTGACCCGGTGCTGCGCGGCATGTTCGGTTCGCGCCTGAACATCCTCAGCAACGATGGCAACCTGATCGGTGCCTGCCCGTCGCGCATGGACAATCCGCTGTCCTACATCGCGCCGGAGAGCTTCGACCGGCTGACCATCATCAAGGGCCCGCAGAGCGTGCGCTGGGGGGCGGGCGCGTCGGCCGGCACCGTGCGTTTCGAGCGCGATACGCCGCGCTTCGAGGAACCGGGCCTGCGTGCCGATGCCAGTGCGCTGGTCGGTTCGCGCAACCGCAACGACCAGGTGCTGGACCTGACCCTGGGCAACCCGACCGGCTACGTACGCGCCAGCGGCAACCGTTCCGAAGCCGATGACTACAAGGACGGCCACGGTGACGTGGTGCCGTCGAAGTGGCGCAAGTGGAACGGTGACGTAGCCATCGGCTGGACGCCGGATGCCGACACGCTGCTGGAAATTTCCGCCGGTGCCGGTGATGCGATCGCGCGTTACGCGGGCCGTGGCATGGACGGTGCCGCGTTCGAACGCACCAGCTACGCGGCGCGTTTCGAGAAGCGCAACCTGCCGGGGGCATGGGACACGTTGCAGGCCAACGTGTACTACAACAACGCCGACCATGTGATGGACAACTACACGCTGCGCACGCCGAACCCGAACAGCATGATGCCGATGCCTATGGCGTCGAACGTGGACCGCCGTACCCAGGGCGGCCGGGTCAGTTCCGAGTGGCGCTGGCAGGACGTGCAGCTGGTGGCGGGTGTGGATGGCGAAGACAGCCGCCATCGTGGGCGCATGGGCATGGGCCGCGACACCTACCGCCAGGCCGCCTGGGAAACCGATGCCAACTTCCGCCGCTATGGCGTGTTCACCGAGTTGACCCTCGGCGCCGGCACCGACCAGCGCTGGATCAGCGGCCTGCGCATCGACCGCGCCAGCGTCCGCGATGAGCGGCAGTCGGTGCGCGGGATGATGGGCAACCGGCCGAACCCGACCGCTGGCCTGCAGCGCAAGGAATGGCTTGGCAGCGGCTTCCTGCGCTACGAGCAGGACCTGGCCGATGGCCTGACCTGGTACGCCGGCCTCGGCCACAGTGAACGCATGCCCGACTACTGGGAGCTGTTCTCGCCCAACCACGGCCCGGCCGGTGCGGTGAACGCGTTCACCGGCGTGCAGCCCGAGCGCACCACCCAGCTTGATGTGGGCATGCAATACAAGGGGCCCCGTGTGCAGGCGTGGGTGTCGGCGTACGCCGGGCAGATCCAGGACTACATCCTGTTCACCTACCACGGCAGCGGCATGATGGGCATGAGCCAGGCCCGCAACGTCGATGCCCGCATTGCCGGTGCCGAGGCGGGCCTGGAAGTGAGCGTGGCCGAGCAGTGGAAGCTGGGCGGCACGCTGGCCTATGCCTGGGGCGAGAACCGCGACCAGCATCGCCCGCTGCCGCAGATGCCACCACTGGAAGCACGCCTGAGCGCGAACTGGGAAGGCCAGCGCTGGAGTGCCGGTGCGCTGCTGCGCGCGGTGACCCACCAGCATCGTGTCGCAAATGGCCAAGGCAATGTGGTCGCGCAGGACCTGGGGCCGAGTGCCGGCTTCGCCACCTTCGCGCTCAACGCTGCTTACCGCTTCAGTTCGCAGCTGCAGCTCAGCGCGGGCGTCGACAACCTGTTCGACCGTGCCTACAGCGAGCACCTGAATCTGGCCGGCAGCGCCGACTTCGGTTTTCCGGCTGACCCGGTGCGCATCAACGAGCCGGGCCGCAGCCTGTGGATGAAGGTGAACTACCGGTACTGATCCGCCGGGTGTAAAAAAAAACCGGGGCCGGATCCCCGCCAGGATCCGCCCCCGCCCGACGCCCTCTGCCGGGCAGCTTCGACTCTACGATGGCAACGCCTGCGGTGCACGGCTGGATACACCTCGACACATGCCGACACCGCTGCGGTCAGCCTTGCACGGAACGGGTTCACGGCGCTATCGCGACGCCGGTTCCACGCCAGTAAACGCTTGGCACATATCGCTTCTGTGGGCGCTTGCCTACACTCGGCGGCCGTGGATCACTCAGGACCGTTCATGTTGGCTCGCATCGCTTCGACCCTGGCCCTTGGCCTCAGCCTGGCCGTGCTGGCCGGGTGCGCGGGCAAACAGGAGGCCGCCGCCCGTCGGCAGGGAGAAGCGGTGCCGGTCACCGCGCAGGTCGTGCAGTCCACGCAGTGGAACGACACGCTGCAGGCACTGGGTACGGCCAAGGCGCGCGAATCGATCAGCGTCACCGCCAAGGTCAGCGAGATCGTCGAGAAGGTGCACTTCGAAAGCGGCCAGCATGTTGCCGCCGGTGCGCCGATCGTGACCCTGCGCGGGCAGGCCCAGGAGGCCGCGCTGGTGCAGGCGCAGGCCACCTTCCATGAGGCCGACCAGCTGTACAAGCGCCAGCGCGAGCTGGCCACGCAGCGGCTGGTGTCCAGCGCCACGCTGGATACGCAGAAGTCGATCCGCGATGCCGCCGAGGCGCGTGTGGCGCAGATGCAGTCGGACATCGGTGACCGCCGCGTGCGTGCACCGTTCGCCGGTGTGCTCGGCATCCGCCAGGTCAGCCCGGGCACGTTGCTGACGCCGACCACGGTGATCGCCACGCTCGACGACATCGAACACATGCACATCGATTTCCAGGTGCCGGAAGTGGAACTGGCCGCGCTCGGCGTCGGTGACAAGGTCAGTGCCACCAGCGTGGCGTGGCCAGGCCGTACCTTCGAGGGCGTGGTCAGCACCGTCGACGCACGCATCGATCCGGCTACCCGTGCGGTGACCGTACGGGCCGACTTCGCCAACGGCGACCATGCCCTGCGCCCGGGCATGCTGCTGGACGTGCGCCTGTTCCACCCCGAGCGCCCGGCGCTGGTGATTCCGGAAATCGCCGTGGTGCAGGTCGGTCGCGATACCTTCGTGTACCGCATCACCGCCGACGACAGCGTCGAGCGCGTGGATGTGGTCACCGGCGCGCGCCGTGCCGGCGTGGTCGAGATCAGGCAGGGCCTGGAAGCGGGCCAGCGCATCGTGGTCGATGGCACCGGCAAGCTGCGCCCGGGCCTGAAGGTCGCGGCCAAGGACGCGGCACCGGTCACGGGTGCGAAGCCGGCTGATGCACCGGCGCCGGTCGCGGCCGAGGGCCACGGCGGATGAAGCTGTCCGACATCTCCATCCAGCGGCCGGTGTTCGCCGTGGTGATGAGCCTGTTGCTGCTGGTGCTGGGCGTGATGTCCTTCACCCGCCTGACCCTGCGCGAACTGCCCGCCATCGATCCGCCGATCGTTTCGGTATCAGTGGATTACACCGGCGCTTCGGCCGCGGTCATCGAAAGCCGCATCACCCAGGTGCTGGAAGATGCGCTGGCCGGCATCGAAGGCATCGATACGATCAACGCGCGCAGCACCAACGGCCGCTCGCAGGTCAGCATCGAGTTCACCTCCAACCGCGATATCGAAGCGGCGGCCAACGATGTGCGCGATGCGGTCAGCCGCGTCGCCGACCGCATGCCGGAAGAGGCGCGGCCGCCGGAAATCGCCAAGGTCGAGAGCGATGCCGACCCGATCATCTGGTTCAACATGGTCTCCTCGACCATGGACACGCTGGAGCTGAGCGACTACGCCGACCGCTACGTGGTCGATCGTTTCTCCAGCCTCGACGGCGTGGCCCAGGTCCGCATCGGCGGCCGCCAGCGCTATGCGATGCGGATCTGGCTGGACCGTGACCAGCTGGCGGCGCGCGGACTGACCACCGGCGACGTGGAAACCGCGCTGCGCAACGAGAACGTGGAACTGCCGGCCGGCCGCATCGAGTCGACCGACCGCGATTTCACCCTGCGCGTGGAGCGCAACTACATCAAGCCCGAAGACTTCGCGACCATCCCGCTGGGCAAGGGTCGTGACGGTTACGTGGTGCGCATGGGCGATGTGGCGAAGATCGAGCTGGCCTCGGCCGAGCGCCGCGCGTACTACCGCAGCAACGGCGAGCCGGGCATCGGCCTGGGCATCGTCAAGACCTCCACCGCCAACTCGCTGGACGTGGCGCGTACTGCGCGCGCTGAAGCCGAACGGGTCGCGCTGACCCTGCCCAAGGGCACGCAGATCTTCGTTGCCTTCGACAACACCACCTTCATCGAAGCCGCGGTGGACCGCGTCTACGCCACGCTGGTGGAGGCGATGATCCTGGTGCTGGCAGTGATCTGGCTGTTCCTCGGCAGCTTCCGCGCTGCGTTGATTCCGGCGGTGACGGTGCCGGTCTGCCTGGTCGCGGCATTCATCGCGCTGTATGCGTTCGACTTCTCGATCAACCTGCTGACCCTGCTTGCCCTGGTGCTGTGCATCGGCCTGGTGGTGGACGATGCGATCGTGGTGGTGGAGAACGTGCAGCGCCGCATCGACCTGGGCGAACCCCCGCTGGTGGCGTCCAAGCGCGGTACTGCGCAGGTCGCCTTCGCGGTGATCGCCACCACCGCGGTGCTGGTGGCGGTGTTCCTGCCGGTCGGGTTCCTGGAAGGCAATACCGGGCGCCTGTTCCGCGAACTGGCAGTGGCGCTGGCGGCGGCGGTGGCGTTGTCCGCCTTTGTGGCGCTGACGCTGACGCCGATGATGGCCTCCAAATTGCTCAAGCCGCATACCGGGCAGGCACCGCGTGGCCTGCATGGCTTCATCAACCGCAACCTGGAACGCCTGGCCGGGGCCTATGGGCGGGTGCTCGACCACCACGTGGACCGCACCTGGATCTACCTGCTGGTGATGGTGGCCGCACTGGCCGCCAGCTGGGGCCTGCTCAAGCTGCTGCCGTCGGAACTGGCGCCGGCCGAAGACCGCGGTTCGTTCCAGATCATGATCGATGGCCCGGAAGGCGCCGGCTACGACTACACCGTGCAGCAGGTGCAGCAGGTGGAATCGATGCTGGCACCGCATGTTGGCCCGGACAAACCGATCGTGCGCGCCAATCCACGCGTGCCCGGTGGTTGGGGTGCCAGCGAGGAAATGCACACCGGCCGCGTCAGCATCTTCCTGCAGCCGTGGCGCCAGCGCAGCGAAGGCACGCCGGAAGTGGCCAACGAACTGCAGAAGGAACTGGACACCATCCGCGGCGTGCGCGTGCGTACGCAGGTGGGCGGTGGCCTGGTGCGCAGCGGCGGGCAGCCGTTCCAGATCGTGCTGGGCGGCCCGGAATATGCCGAGATCGCGCAGTGGCGCGACCGTATCCTGCTGCGCATGGCCGACAACCCCGGCCTGGTCGGCCCGGACTCGGATTACAAGGAAACGCGGCCGCAGATGCGGGTCAACATCGACCGCCAGCGTGCGGCCGACCTCGGCGTGCCGGTCACCGCGATCGGTTCGGCACTGGAAACCATGATGGGCTCGCGCCGCGTCACCACCTTCGTCGACAACGGCGAAGAGTACGACGTGCTGGTCCAGGCCGGTCGCGATGGCCGTGCCAGCCCGGCCGACCTTGCCGCGATCCGTGTGCGCGCCACCTCCGGCGAGCTGGTGCCGCTGTCCAACCTGGTCACGCTCAGCGAAGTGGCCGAGGCCGGCACCCTGAACCGCTTCAACCGCCTGCGCTCGATCACCATCAATGCCGGCCTTGCGCCGGGCTATCCGCTGGGCGAGGCGATTGCCTGGGCGCAGCAGGTCACGCGCGAAGAGCTGCCGCAGTACGCGCAGGTGAACTGGAAGGGCGAATCGCGCGAATACCAGAGTGCCGGCGGCGCGGTGCTGCTGACCTTCGCCATGGCGCTGCTGGTGGTGTACCTGGTGCTGGCCGCACAGTTCGAGAGCTTCATCCACCCGCTCACCATCATGCTGACCGTGCCGCTGGGCGTGCTCGGTGCGCTGGTCGGGTTGTGGGTGAGTGGCGGTACCGTGAACCTGTTCAGCCAGATCGGTATCGTCATGCTGGTCGGCCTGGCGGCGAAGAACGGCATCCTCATCGTCGAATTCGCCAACCAGCTGCGTGACGACGGAAGAACCGTGCGCGAGGCGATCATCGAATCGGCGATGGTGCGCCTGCGCCCGATCCTGATGACCTCGATCGCCACCGTGGTCGGTGCGGTCCCGCTGGTGGTGGCCGGTGGCCCCGGTTCGGCCAGCCGTGGCACCATCGGCATCGTGATCATCTTCGGTGTGACCCTCTCGACGTTCCTGTCGCTGTTCGTGGTGCCGGCGTTCTACGCGCGGCTGGCGCCCTACACCCGCTCGCCGGAAGCGGTGAAGCGTGAACTGGAGAAGCAGGAAGCGGAATCGCCGTCGGTGGGTGGTCATGCCTGATCCGACCACCGTGCTGCGAGGCGACGGCTTCCAACTGCGCCCCTGGCGCCCGGATGATCTGGAATCGCTGCTGCGCCATGCCAACGACGCCGAGGTATCGCGGGGCCTGCGCGATCGCTTCCCGTACCCGTACACGCGCGAGGATGGCGAGGCCTTCCTCGCCGGTCGCGTGCTGGCCCCTGGCACCCTGAACCTGGCCATCGAGATCGACGGCCAGGCCTGCGGCAGCGTCGGGGCCCAGCAGGGCAGTGCCGAGCGCGGGCACATGGCGGAACTGGGCTACTGGCTGGGCCAGGCCTACTGGGGCCAGGGGCTGATGACCCGGGTGGTCGGCCTGTTCGCACCCTGGGTGATGGACGAGCTGCGCCTGTTCAGGCTGCAGGCCGGGGTGGTCGATTTCAACCTCGGCTCGGCCCGGGTGCTGGAAAAGAACGGCTTCCAGGAAGAAGGCGTGGACCGCTGCGCGGTCTACAAGCGCGGCGTGCTGCACGACCTGCGCCGCTTCGCCCGGGTGCGCACGCAGCTGCCCTGAACACGCGGGCCGGCCGCGGTAGAGCCGAGGCCGTGCCCGGCCGCCGTCATCACCACCCCGAGCATGGGCTCGGCTCTACAACACAGCGCTACCGCAGCGGCCTTCGATCAGGGAGAATCGACCGGTCCCTTCCAGCCGACGGGACGTCCTTACAACCCGCCGACTGGAGAGAGCGCGCGTGGAAGCTACCGTACATTTCATCAACAGCATCATCTGGAGCAAGGCACTGATCTTCGTGTGCCTGGGCGCCGGCCTGTTCTTCAGCCTGCGCACGCGCTTCATGCAGATCCGCGGCTTCCTCGAGATGTGCCGCCTCACCGTCAAGGGTGAGAAATCCGACGCCGGTGTGTCGTCCTTCCAGGCCCTGGCCATGTCGATGGCCGGGCGCATGGGTATCGGCAACATCGCCGGCGTGGCCACCGCCATCTCCTTCGGCGGCCCCGGTGCGATCTTCTGGATGTGGGTGATGGGCTTCCTCGGCGCATCCACCTCGTACGTGGAATGTACGCTGGCACAGATCTACAAGACCAAGGACGCCGAAGGCCGTTACCGTGGTGGCCCGGCGTACTACATCGAAAAGGCCATGGGCCTGAAGTGGTACGCGCTGGCCTTCGCCATCGCCACGATCATTGCCGCCGGCTTCCTGATGCCCGGCGTGCAGGCCAATGCCATCGCCGACAGCATCATCAACGCCTGCCGTGGCACCGCACTGTGCGGCCCGCTCGATGGCCAGGCCTTCGGCATGGAGTCGGTGCAGGCGCTGAAGCTGGGCATCGGCATCGTGGTGGCGCTGCTGCTGGGCGTGGTGATCTTCGGTGGCGTCAAGCGCATCGCCAACTTCGCCGAAGTGGTGGTGCCGTTCATGGCGGCAGCCTTCATCCTGACCGCCATCGTCATCATGATCATCAACTACGATCGCGTGCCGGAGATGTTCGGCATCATCTTCAGCAGCGCCTTCGGCACCCACGCCGCGTTCGGCGCGATGATGGGCCTGGCGGTGGAGTGGGGCATCAAGCGCGGCATCTACGCCAACGAAGCCGGCCAGGGCTCGGGCCCACACGCGGCAGCCGCCTCGGAAGTCTCGCACCCGGCCAAGCAGGGCTACGTGCAGGCCTTCGCCATCTACTTCGACACCATGATGGTGTGCACCGCCACCGCGTTCCTGATCCTGGCCAGCGGCACCTACAACGTGTACTCGCCGGCAGGTGCCGGCGCCCCGCCGATCTTCCAGGGCCTGGCCGGCATTCCGGAAGGCGCGGGCTATGCCCAGGCGGGTGTGGAAGCCGTGCTGCCGGGCTGGGGCTCGGCGTTCGTGTCCATCGCCATCTTCTTCTTCGCCTTCACCACCATCATGGCGTACTACTACATGGCCGAGACCAATCTCAGCTATGTGAACCACAACAAGAAGCGTCCGCTGACCGTGCTGGTGCTGCGCCTGGGCATCATCGGCATGGTGGTGTTCGGCGCGTTCCATAATGCAACCCTGGCCTGGGCGCTGGGTGACATCGGCGTGGGCCTGATGGCCTGGCTGAACATCATTGCCATCCTCATCATCCAGAAGCCGGCCATGCTGGCCCTGCGTGATTACGAACGACAGAAGAAGCTCGGCCTCGATCCGATCTTCGATCCCGATGCCCTGGGCATCAAGAACGCCGATTTCTGGCGTCAACGCAAGCTGGAGTTGTCCCGTAGTGAATGATCCCTGGAAGAACGCCCGCCGTCCGTCGTCGCGACCGCCGCGGGCCACCCCGCTGCCACCGCGTGAGGGCGGCACCGCGCCACCGCCGGGGCGTGGCAATGACGAACTGCGCCTGTATGGCTGGAACGCCGTGCAGGCCCTGTTCGCCAAGCGCCCGCAGGCGCTGCGCAAGCTGTACCTGGTGGACGCGCTGATTCCGCGCATGCAGCCGGTGTTGAAGTGGTGCGTGGCCAACCGTGTGGGCTACCGCGTGGTGGAGGAGGGCGACCTCAACAAGCTGGCCGCTACCACGCACCACGAAGGCCTGGTGGCCGACGTGCTGCGCGCGCCTGTCGTACCGCTGGCGCAGTGGCTGGAGGATCTGGGCGAAGGCCCGGCGTTGGCGCTGTGGCTGGACGGTGTCGGCAATCCGCACAACTTCGGTGCGATCCTGCGCTCGGCCGCGCACTTCGGCGTCAAGGCGCTGCTGCTGCCGGCTGGCAGCACGCTGGCGCTGTCCGGTGCCGCTGCGCGCGTGGCCGAAGGTGGTGCGGAGTCGGTGCCGCTGGTGCAGTTGCCGGAGACCGCCCAGGCGATGGCGCAGCTGCGTGCGGCCGGCTTCGGGCTGGCTGCGACCCTCGTTGATGGTGGCGACGACGTGTTCCGTGCGTCGCTGCCGGAACGGTTGGTGTACGTGATGGGCGCCGAAGGCGAGGGCATGGACCGCGGCCTGGCCAGTCAGTGTGACCAGCAGCTGTCGATTCCCGGCAGCGGCGCGGTGGAAAGCCTGAACGTGGCCTCGGCCACGGCCGTGTTGCTGGCGCAGTGGGCGAGCCGCCGCCACGGCTGATCCCGTCGTGCTGATGCTGTGTTGATCTCCTGACCCGGCCCTCGCGGCCGGGTTTTCTTTTGCGCGGCGCAAGAGCGCAAACAATGCACGCGCAGCAAACTGGGTCATCTGCGTCAGCTTACGTTGCTTCAAACACGCTTGATGGGTACGCAAGCGATTTTAGTATTTGTCTCATTGCTGGGCCGTTTCCCGCGCCGCACGGTGGAGTTCCTTCCAACGTCGTACAGGAGTGGTTCCATGCATCGAATCCAACGCCGCACACGTCGCACTTGCCTGGTGCTGGCACTCGCTGCGCTTGCCGCACCATCGCTACAGGCCGCGGAACGCAGTCTGGATGGCGTCAATTTCACGGGACCGCTGATCACTCCCAATCCCGCCGGCCTGCCGCAGGGCAACTGGTACATCGAGCCCTATCTGGTGCGGGTCGACAGCCGCGACCACTACGACAACAACGGTGATCGTCGCCGCAGTGCCGAGCACAGTGGCGCCTGGGCCACGGTGGTGCCGATCATCTATGGTTTCAGTGACCGGGTGATGGGCCAGGTCAATCTCAGCGCCTCGCGCTCCGAATCCGGCAGTGCGCGCAGCAGCGGCTTCCGCGCCGGTGACACCACCGCGCGCCTGCAGTACCTGCTGCAGGCGCCGAATGCCGATGGCACCCGGCCGGCCATCTCGGTCGCGCTTGTGCAGCGCTTCAGTACCGGCAGCCACGATCGCATCACCGGCAATCCGTTGGATGCGCAGGGTGACGGCGTGCAGCGCACCACCGCAGCGCTGGGCGTGCAGCAGGTGGTGTGGCTGGGCAATGACCGCCCCGTGCGCTGGCGCGCACAGCTCAGCGCCGGGCCGGCACCGTCGCGCACTGCCATTTCCGGCACCAGCGTGTACGGCACCGATGACAGCTTCCAGGGGCACATTTCGCGCGGCTCGGTACTGGGCCTGTCGGTAGGCGCCGAGTACAGCTTCAATTCGCGCTGGGTGGGGGTGATGGAAATGGCCGCCAGCCGTGAGACCGGCCAGCGTCTGAGCGGCTTCGCACGCAACGGCAGTGGTGCGATCGAGCGGATTGAAGAGCACCGTCCGGCCAGCCGCAACGTCAGCCTGGCGCCGGCGGTGGAGTATCACTTCAGCCCGTCGCTGGGCCTGATCGCCGGCGTCGAATTCACCGTGGCCGGGCGCAACACCGGCCGCATCATCAGCCCCCAGGTCGCCCTGGGCATGTTCTTCTGAGGGGCTGCCGATGAACATCGAATCCATCGTCAACACCATCCTCGGCATCGTCTGGAGCCCGTACCTGGTGGTGCTCTGCCTGCTCGCCGGCCTGTACTTCAGCGTGCGCACCCGCTTCATCCAGTTGCGCGCGCTGCCGGAGATGCTGCGCCTGATGTTCCGGCACGAGCGCTCCGAAGCCGGTGTGTCACCGTTCCAGGCCCTGTCGCTGTCGTTGTCCAGCCGCGTCGGCGTCGGCAACATCGCCGGCGTTGCCATGGCCATCGCCTTTGGTGGCCCGGGCGCGATCTTCTGGATGTGGATCGTCGCCTTCCTCGGCGCCTCCAGCGCCTTCATCGAATCCACGCTGGCACAGATCTACAAGGACCGCGATGCCAAGGGCCAGTACCGCGGTGGCCCCGCGTACTACATCGAAAAAGGCCTGGGCCAGCGCTGGTATGCAGTGCTGTTTGCGCTGGTCACCGTGCTGGCCGGTGCGATGCTGGCCGGTACCCAGTCCAATGCGATCACCAGCGCGGTGAACGAAGCCTGGGACGTGCCGGTGATGACCACCACGGCGGTTCTGCTGGTGGTGCTGGGCGCGATCCTGATCGGCGGTGTGCGCCGCATCGCGCGGGTTGCCGAGTGGGTGGTGCCGTTGATGGCCGTGGCGTATCTGCTGGTGGCGGCACTGGTGATGGTGCTCAATGCAGAGAAAGTGCCGGAGGTGATCATGCTGGTGCTGCGCAGTGCATTCGGTATGGATGCAGCGTTCGGTGCAATGATCGGCACCGCCATCCAGTGGGGCGTGCGCCGTGGCGTGTTGTCCAACGAGGCCGGCATGGGCAGCGGTGCGCATCCAGCTGCCGCCGCCGAAGTCACCCATCCGGTCAAGCAGGGCCTGGTGCAGTCATTCTCGGTCTACATCGACACGATGGTGGTGTGCAGTGCTACCGCGTTCCTGATCCTGTCCACCGGCCTGTACAACGTCTACGACCCGGCAGTGAACGGCATTCCGGATGAGGCGCGCCTGCTGCTGGGCAATCTGCCTGGCGTCGAGGCCGGGCCGCGCTTCGTGCAGCACGCGGTGGAGTCCGCGCTGCCGGGCTTCGGCCGTTCGTTCGTGGCGCTGGCGATCCTGCCGTTCGCGTTCACCACCATTCTGGCGCTGTACTACATGGCCGAGACCAATATCAGCTACCTGTGCCGTGATCGTCCCGCGCCGTGGGTGATGGGCGGGTTCCAGCTGCTGTTCCTGGCCGCGACCGGCTACTCAGCGGTGAACAGTGCAACGATCGCGTGGTCGCTGGGCGACATCGGCGTCGGCCTGATGAGCTGGCTGAACATCATCGCCATCCTGCTGCTGCAGAAGCCAGCGCTGGCGGCGCTGCGCGACTACGAACAGCATCGCCAGGCGGGCAAGGATCCGCTGTTCAACCCGAAGCTGCTGGGTGTGCGCAACACCAGCGTGTGGGAGGGCTGACAGGATCGGGGCAGATCCCTCGCCACGGCGAGGGCTCTGACCCACGCCATCGCCCGGTGGGTGCGCCATTACTCGGTGGATGCGCCCTTACCCGGTGGGTGCGCCCTTACCCGGTGGGTGCGCCCTTACCCGGTGGGTGCGAACCTTGGTTCGCACCGCTCTCGACGCTGCGTTCGCCGGGCATGGCCCGGCGCTACCGCATCACTCGTTCGGCGGCGTGGTCGCCTTGGCCTCGCTGCCGAAGCTGCCATCGGCTTCCGCGGCCAGGTACGCGAACACGGTGTACGCGGCCACGTTCTGCGCCAGCGCCTTCGGGTCGATCTTGTCCAGCGTGTCGTCGGCGGTGTGGTGCAGGTGGAAGTAGTCCGAGCCGTCCTGCGCCAGCCATGCCCACGCGCCACCCTTGGCGGCCAACGGGCCGACGTCCGGGCCCGGGCCACCCTTGTCGGCCTGGTACTCGATGCCCAGCGGCTTCATCACTTCGGCAATCTGCTTCGTCGCTTCGCGCGAGCCTTCCGGGTTCGGCGAACCGGTATTGAAGGCATAGATGCGGCCGGCACCGAAGTCACTCTCGGCCGCCAGCTGGTGCAGGGCCACGTCCTTGGCATGCGCCTCGGCGTAGGCCTTGCCGCCATACAGGCCCTGTTCTTCGTTGGCGAACGCGATCACGCGGATGGTGCGCTTCGGCGCCTGCTTGAGCTGGCCGATCAGATGGCCCGCAGCCATGGTGATGCCCACGCCTGCGCCGTCATCCACCGCGCCGGTGCCCAGATCCCATGAATCCAGGTGACCGCCGATCACCACCACTTCCTTCGGCAGGCTGCGGCCGGTGATCTCACCGATCACGTTGTACGAGGTGGCGGTGCCGTCCCAACCGCAGTCCAGCGCCACCTTCACCGTGGTGCTGCCACGTGCCAGCAGGCGGGCCAGCTGGTCGGCGTCGGGCACCGACAGCGCTGCCGACGGCACCGGGGTCAGGCCGTCGTCGAAGCGGGTGATGCCGGTGTGCGGCACGCGATGCGAGTCGGTACCGGCCGAGCGCATCAGGAAACCGACCGCGCCCTTGCGAATTGCTTCGGACGGGCCCTTGCTGCGGATCGCGCCACCACGGCCATAGTCGCGGCCATCACGGAACGGCAGCATCTGGTAATCGACGAACGCGATCTTGCCCTTCAGCGAACCGGCCGGTGCGGCCTGCAGTGCGGCCAGGTCGGCGAAGCGGACCACTTCGGCTTCAACGGTGCCGCCCGGGCTGCCACCCAGCGCCGTGATCTGCAGCGGCTGCGGGTTCCTGCCGGTCACCGCGGCGTGTTCACTGCGGCGCTCCCACTTCGGGAACGTCACCGGTTCCTTCCAGACCTTGTCGAAGCCGAGGGCCTTGAACTTGGCTTCGGCCCAGGCCACGGCGCGTGCGTCGGCCTCGCTGCCGGCGATGCGCGGGCCGATTTCGGTGGTGAGCGATTCAACCACTTTCCAGCCGGTGTCATCGGCCAGCGCCTGGTCGCGCAGCTGCGCAGCGGTGGACAGCGACGCCGGGGGCAGGGTGGTGGTGTGCGGCGCCGCGAAGGCCGGGGCGGCCAGCAGGGCGAGGGAGGATGCGATGGCAAGGACGCGGCGACGCATGGACAGCTCCGGGAAGGGACCAAGCCTTGGAGCTTAACAGTCGTTCAGCCCGGCGCATGGGCGGGAGGTCATGGCTGGCGCGAACGCTGTTTTCCGCCATGACCGGCAAAGCGAAAGCCCCGCCGGGGCGGGGCTTTCACATGCTTATGTAGAGTCGAGCCATGCTCGACTGCTTCATTTCGCCCAGTCGAGCATGGCTCGACTCTACAGATGGGTGGGGCGCCAGTCGGCGCCCAGCACCCTTACTTCTTCAGGCTGTCGCGGATCTCGCGCAGCAGCACCACTTCCTCGGCCGGTGCGGCCGGGGCGGCTTCCTGCTTGCGCGACAGGCGGTTGATCGTCTTGACCACCAGGAAGATGGCGAAGGCCACGATCACGAACTGGATCAGCGTATTGATGAAGTCGCCGTAGCCGATCACCACGGCCGGGATTTCCTTGCCGTCGGCACCGATGCTGGCCGGTGACAACGTCCAGGCCAGCTGCGAGAAATCCACCTTGCCGATCAGCATGCCCAGCGGCGGCATGATGATCTTCTCGACCAGCGCGGTCACGATCTTGCCGAAGGCCGCGCCGATCACCACGCCGACGGCGAGGTCGATGACGTTGCCGCGCATCGCGAATTCCTTGAACTCGGTGAGCATTCCCATTGTTGTTTTTCTCCGGTGGGGGAAGTGGACAGCGCGCAGGGTAGCGCAGGTGATGTCAGCCGGCGATCACGCCGTGGCGCTCGGCCACGTTTTCCAGGCGGGCACTGAAGCGATCGCCGGGCTTCAGCGCGGCCACTCCGGACGGGGTACCCATGAACACCAGGTCGCCGGCACGCAGGTGCCACAGCTTGGACAGCTCATGCAGGATCTCCGGCACGTTCCAGATCATCTGGTCCAGCAGCGCCTGCTGGCGCACCTCGCCGTTGACCTCCAGCGACAGGTTGAGCGCGGCCAGGTCGCCCACTTCAGCGGCATGCACGATCTCGCTGATCGGTGCCGAGGCATCGAAGCCCTTGGCCGCATCCCACGGATGGCCCTTGTCCTTGGCGGCGGCCTGCAGGTCGCGACGGGTCAGATCCAGTCCCACTGCATAGCCGTAGACCAGCGCATCGGCATCGGCCACGGCCAGTTCACCGGCCGGCGCATCACGGCCGATCGCCACCACCAGCTCCACTTCGTGGTGCAGGTTGGCGGTTGCCGGCGGATAGGGGATGGCATCGTCGTGGCCGACCACGATCGCATCGGCCGGCTTGCTGAAGAACATCGGCCGGCCGCGGTCGTCGGCCGCCGGCACCGCTGCGCCCATTTCGCGGGCATGGTCGGCGAAATTGCGGCCGACGCAGTAGATACGGTGCACGGGGAAGCTGCCGCCACCCACCACCGGCACACGCGGCAGGGCTACGGCAGGGATCACATCGGAGACATCGGACATGCGGGCATCCAGGAAGGGCGTGCCCGCAGTCTAGAACGCATGGCGCCCGCCGTCAGCGGGCGCGTAGGGCGTGGATCAACGCGAGGCCGGCAGCACCGGCTTGCGCACCACGCGGAACTCGCCCTCGACCACGTTCGGGTCGAGCGGACGGGCAGTGCCCGGCTTGCGCGAAGCCAGCAGCTTCCACGCCAGGCCGACCAGGATCATCGCCGCACCGACGAACACGCCGATGAACACCATCGCGGCCAGGATCGCCAGGCCGAGCAGGCCCACGGCAACACGCACCAGCGGGTGACGCGGCTTGCGCGGCGCGAACAGGGTGCGGAACTGGTTGAAGGCGGATGCGCGATTGAACATGGCGGCTCGATAGGCTGGGATCAGCGAAACCAGAGTATCGGGAGGTGCCACTGTCATTGAGTGAAAAACTCGTTAAATATAGCCTGTGCTTATTACGAATCAATGACTTGTGTTCATGTTGCAGCCAGTCACCTGAGCGGGCGTGCGACAATGCGCGTTTACTGTCCGAGCCTTCGCCATGACTGCTGCCGCTGCCCTGATCGCCCTTGATGCCATTGCCGATGGCGCGTTTGCCGAGGTCGAAGCGGTGGTTGATGGCGATGCCGAATCGCTGGTGCTGTACCGCGACGGCGCGCAGGTGCGCGCGTTCCTGAACATCTGCCCGCACGCCGGCCGTCGCCTGGACTGGGCCCCGGGCCAGTTCCTGAAGAGCCGCGAAGGCTACCTGGTGTGCGCCGCCCACGGCGCCTCGTTCGCGCTGGACAGCGGCGACTGCATCGCCGGCCCCTGCAAGGGCGATCGCCTGCGCGCGGTGCCGGTGGACGTGCGCGACGGGCAGGTTTATCTGGCCTGAGGCCGGAAGCTGTCGAGCATGGCTCGACTTTACAAAAGCCGTGTCGACCAAGGTCGACACCTACCAACAGCAGCACAGAATGCCGTTTCGACAGATCGCAGAAATCTGTCGAAGGCGGGGTGGGTCCGGTTGCGGGGGCGTGAGCCGCATGGATGCGGCGACCGAGCTTACAGGGACGTACTTGCAGCGTCCCCCGCAACCGGACCCACCCCGCCATCCCACGGATAGCCCGCTGTTGCTGTTGCTTCGGCCGTTGCCGTTGCCGTTGCCGTTGCCTCTGCGGGTGCAGGGCGCAGCCCTGCCAACAAACCCAACCCTCAGAACATCAGGTTGATCATCAGCACCACCACGCAGGTGTAGATCAGCGACAGCGGGCCGCCGACCCGCCACATCTCGCGCGGGGTGTAGTTGGCCGGGCCGGTGATCATCGAAATCACCGGGTTGGAGGCCGTCATCAGGTTGTTGGACGCCGACAGCGCCACGATCAGCGCGAACGCCGTCGGGTTGCCGCCCGCCGCCAGCGCAAGGTTCACCGCAATGGGCACCATCACGATGGTGGCGCCCACATGGCTGATGACCAGCGAGAACGCCGTGGTCAGCAGCGCCAGCGCCACCTCCAGTACCCATACCGGAATACCGGTGGGTAGCTTGTCGATGGTATGGCCGGCCACCCATGCCGCCGCGCCACTGGAATCCATCGCCCAGCCGAGCGGGATCAGCCCGGCCATCATGAACACCGTCTTCCAGTTGATCGAGGCGTAGGCCTCGTCCATGCGCAGCACGCCGGTCAGCAGCATGCCGGCCACGCCGGTCATCAGCGTCAGCGCCACCGGCAGCTTGCTGGTCAGCGCGATCAGGATGGTCAAGGCGAAGATCGCCATGGCGATCTTGAACTTGTGCGGGCGCTGCTCGCCGGTCGGGTAGTCGGTCACCACCACGAAGTCACGGCTGCGGGCGGCCTGCGCCAGGTCGGTCCAGATGCTGTGGAAGACCAGCATATCGCCGGCGCGCAGCTGCACGTCGCGCACGTCCTCGCGGATCACCTGCTTGTCGCGGTTGATCGCCAGCAGGCTGATGCCGCGCTCCTTGCGCAGGCGCAGATCGGCCGCGCTCTTGCCGATCACGTTCGAGGTCGGTGGCACCACGGCCTCGGAAATGCCGGCGCGGCTGGGGTTGAACAGGTCGCCCAGGTGCTTCAGCCGCGAAGACATGCGCAGGAACTGGTTCTGCGCGAAATCGTTGATCTGCTCACGCGGGCCCATCGCGCCGAGCACGCTGCCGACCCAGATGCGCATCTCCGCCGGTGGCGCCAGGCGAGTGTCATTGCCGGTTTTCAGGGCCAGCAGCAGCGGGGCATCGTGCAGGTTCTCGGCCTCGCCCAGGGTCATGCCCACCAGCGGGCTTTCGGCACTGACCACCAGCTCGAACACATCTCCTTCGATGCCATAGGTCTTGGCGAAGTAGCTCTCGGTGCGCGCGGGCGTGACCCCGTCGTTGACCAGGTTCTCTTCTTCGATCAGCTTGCGGTCGCCGTAGTAGCGGAAATACAGCAGCGAAGCGATCAGCAGCGCCACGCCGATCGGCAGCGGTGCGAACATGCGCAGCGGCTCGATGGTGGCCAGGCCGGAAGGCAGGTTGTTGTTGGCCGAGGCCAGCAGATCGTTCAGCAGGATCAGCGGTGAATTGCCGACCATGGTCAGCGCACCACCCATCACGATTGCCGCCGAAATGGGTAGCAGCAGGCGCTGCAGGGTCAACCCGGTGCGCGCGGCCAGTCGCGAGGCAACGGGCAGGTACAGCGCCATCACCGACGGGTTCTGCATGAAAGAGGAATTCAGGCCGGCAATGGCCGTGGTCATCATCAGCAGCCGCTGCTCGACGCCATGGCCGCGCCGCAGCAGCCACGCGGCCAGCCGGTTCAGCGCCCCGGTGCGGTCCAGGCCCGCACCGAGGATGGTGGTGGCGATGATGCTCATCACCGCGTTACCGGAGAAGCCGCCGAAGATTTCCTCCGGCGCGATCAGCCCGGTGACACCGAGCACCACCAGGACCACCAGCGCGACCACGTCGGCGCGGATGCGCTCGAACAGGAACATCGCCATCGTGAAGCCGACCAGCCCGAGCACGAGCTTCATGTCGTTGGTCAGCGTCAGCGCGGTATCCATGTGGGGCGCGGTGTCCTCAGGCGATCGTCAGGTGCGGTCGTACAGCAGGTCCCAGACGCCGTGGCCGAGCTTCTGGCCGCGGGTCTCGAAGTGGGTCTGCGGCCGCCAGTCCGGGCGCGGCACGCTGCCACGTGGGCCGGCGCGGTTGACCAGGCCGGCGGTGGCGTCGAGCACGTCCCACATCTGCTCGGCGTAGTCTTCCCAGTCGGTGGCGCAGTGCAGGCGGCCGCCCGGGCGCAGCTTGCGCACCAGCAGCTCGGCAAATGCAGGCTGCAGCAGGCGGCGCTTGTTGTGGCGCTTCTTGTGCCACGGGTCCGGGAAGTAGATGCGCACTTCATCCAGCGCGCCATCGGCGATCTCGTTCTGCAGCACTTCCACTGCATCGTGGTGGTACAGGCGCACGTGGTCGGCGTTGTCGTCGGCCAGCGCGTTCAGCAGACGGCCCACGCCGGGCGCGTGCACCTCGATGCCGATGTAGTCGCGCGACGGGTCGTGCTGGGCAGCGAAGCGCAGCGCGGCACCGTTGCCGAAGCCGATTTCCAGCACCTTGTGCGCCGGGCGGCCGAAGGTGGCGTCCAGATCACGCGGCTGGCCGTTGTAGTCGATGCCGAAGCGCGGCCAGCGTTCGTCGAACGCGCGCTGCTGGGCAGGCGTGAAGCGGCCCTGGCGCAACACGAAGCTGCGCACCTCGCGGCGGCCCTCGCTCACGGTGAAGGGCTTGGGCGGGGCCTTGGAACCGGCGCTGTCGAAGGGATTGGTCATCAGCCGATCAACCCATCCACCGGAGAGGAGGCGCTGGCGTAGCGCTTGCGCGGGATGCGCCCGGCCAGGAAGGCCTCGCGGCCGGCCTCGACCGCCTTGCGCATCGCACTGGCCATCAGCACCGGGCTGCGCGCACCGGCAATGGCGGTGTTCATCAGCACGCCGTCGCAGCCCAGCTCCATCGCGATCGCCGCATCCGACGCGGTGCCCACGCCGGCGTCGACGATGATCGGCACCTTGGCGTCTTCGATGATCTGCAGCAGGTTGTACTTGTTCTGGATGCCCAGGCCCGAACCGATCGGCGCAGCCAGCGGCATCACCGCAGCGCAGCCGATCTCTTCCAGGCGCTTGGCCAGGATCGGGTCGTCGGAGGTGTAGACCATCACCTCGAAGCCGTCCTTGACCAGCTGTTCGGCGGCCTTGAGGGTCTGCACCACGTCCGGGTACAGCGACTTCTGGTCGCCCAGCACTTCCAGCTTGGTCAGGTTGTGGCCGTCCAGCAGTTCGCGCGCCAGCCGGCAGGTGCGCACCGCGTCTTCGGCGGTGTAGCAGCCGGCGGTGTTGGGCAGGATGGTGTAGCGCTCCGGCGGCAGCACGTCGAGCAGGTTCGGCTCGCCCGGGTTCTGCCCGATGTTGGTGCGGCGGATAGCCACGGTGACGATCTGGGCGCCTGCAGCCTCGGTGGCCAGGCGGGTTTCTTCCAGATCCTTGAACTTGCCGGTGCCGGTGAGCAGCCGCGAGCCATAGGTCTTGCCGGCGATCACCAGCGAATCGGGGGAGACATGAACGTTCATGGCGCGATTATCGCTTATCCGCCTGAAGATGGGATCACGCAATGGCGTGCAGGCCGTGGATGGGTAGGGTTAGTGCCGGCCGCTGGCCGGCAGATGCAGGGTGCCTGACAGCGTCGGATTGCCGGCCAGCGGCCGGCACTACCCGGGACGGCCTCAGCCCCCACCCAGCGCGTGCACGATCTCCACCACGTCGCCTTCGGCCAGGACATGCTCGCCATGGCGGCTGCGGCTGACGATCTCGCCGTTGACCTCCACCGCCACCCGGCGCTGCAGCAGCTGCTCGGCCTCAAGCAGGTCGTGGAGGGTCGCCGAGGCGGGCAGGGTGCGGGGTTCGCCGTTGAGCTGGATGTTCATCCCTGCATTGTCGCTGATAGCCCGTCGGGATCGGAACGTTTGTAATTTGAACCGGGCGCCAGCTCCGGCACAGCAGGTTTCGACGTGGTCAGGCGACAATCCATGCGGCGGCGCAGCGTGAGCAAACGGCGGCGCGGTGAAACCATTGACCGTGCGCCGGCGTACGTGCGCCGGATTCCAACTTGTTTACCCCACAGGAGTTCCTAGATGCAGCTCAGCAAACACCCGATCCGCTCCCTCATGGCGGCTGCGATCGCACTGGCCGCGCTGCCGGCCATGGCAGGCGAAAATCCGTACTCCAAGGCGGTGTTCTTCGGTGACAGCCTCACCGACGCCGGCTACTTCCGCCCGCTGCTGCCCGAGGCCACGCAGGGGCTCTCCGGCCAGTTCACCACCAACCCGGGCTGGGTGTGGTCGCAGCAGGTCGCCAATTACTACGGCCTCAACAAGGACCCCAACGGCAACGGCCAGAACGGCGACAACTACGCTGTCGGCGGCGCCCGCGTGTCGGTCGAAGGCAGTGGTGCCCTCGGCGCGATCCCTTCGTTGAAGTCGCAGGCGGCCCGCTACCTGGCGGCAAACGGTGGCAAGGCTGACCGTAACGCCCTGTATACCGTCTGGGGTGGCGCAAACGACCTGTTTGCCGCCGCCGGCGCTGCCGGTGCGGGTGCGCCGCCGGCCCAGGTGCAGGGCATCATCGGTGCGGCGGTCACCGACCAGATCGCGCTGGTCGGTGCCCTGAAGCAGGCCGGTGCCCAGTACGTGCTGGTGCCGAACCTGCCGGACGTGGGCATCACCCCGCAGTTCCGCGGCCCCAATGCAGCAGCCGCCACCGCCATGTCGGTCGGCTACAACAAGGCGCTGTATGGCGGCCTGAAGCAGGCGGGCATCGAGTTCATTCCGCTCGATACCTTCAGCATCCTGCGTGAAGTGACCGCCAACCCGGGCATGTACGGTTTCACCAACGTCACCGGCACCGCTTGCAAGATCAACCCGGCCAACACCACGGGCAGCATCATCGGCTGCAACCCGACCACCTACGTCAGCCCCGATGCGTACCAGACCTATCTGTTCGCCGATGGCGTGCATCCGACCGTTACCGGTCACCAGCTGCTGGGCCAGTACGCCGTCTCGGTGCTGGAGGCTCCGCGCCTGCAGCAGGTGCTGAGCCACTCGGCACAGACCGTCGGCCGTTCGCGTGCCGACCAGGTCAGCAACCACCTGGGCGCCCGTCCGGCCGATGGCCTGTCGTGGTGGGGTGGCGTGCGCGGTGACCTGCAGCGCTATGACCACGCCGACCTGTACGACGGCGTGGCGCCGGCCGGCCTGTTTGGTGTCGACTGGGCACGCAACGGCGTGGTGGTCGGCGGCTTCGCCGGCTTCGGTCGCATGAGTGCCGACTTCGGCAACAGCCGTGGCGACTTCACCCAGAAGGACACCACCGCCGGCCTGTTCGCTGCCTGGTATGGCGACCGCGTCTGGGTCAACGGCCAGGTCAGCTACACCTGGTTGTCGTATGACGTGAACCGCAAGGTCCAGCTGGGCCCGGCTACCCGCGAACACGGTGGCTCGCCGGACGGCAGCAACCTGACCGCTGCACTGAATGCCGGTTACGAGTTCGGCACCGAAGGTGGCTTCCGCCACGGCCCGATCGCTGCGGTGATCTGGCAGAAGGTCAAGATCGACGGTTACAGCGAAAGCGCTGCTGCGGGCACGCTGGCCACCGCGCTGGGCTACGACCGCCAGAACGTCGACTCGACCGTCGGCCGCATCGGCTGGCAGGCCCGCTTCGATGGCGGCACCGTCAAGCCGTACGTGCAGGTGACCTACGACCACGAGTTCGAGGGCACCAAGCAGGCCAGCGCGTGGCTGCAGACCCTGCCGGAACTGGGCAGCTACCGCGTGCCGGGCCTGGACTTCGACAAGAACTACGCCACTGCCGTACTGGGTGCGCGCATGGACCTGTTCGGCCTGCAGGGCAACGTTGGCCTGAGCACCACGGCCGCGCAGAAGCGTGCCCGTGACGCGACGATCTTCGCCACCGTGGGTGGCAGCTTCTGATGAATGCAACATCCCGGGCACCGCAAGGTGCCTGGGATGCCTGCACGGCAGCGCCGGGCCATGCCCGGCGGGTGCGGCGGCCACCATTGCGCAACACCGGCCGCTCCGCATAGACTTTCAGCCGCAATGCGGGCGTAGCTCAATGGTAGAGCTGTAGCTTCCCAAGCTACTGACGTGGGTTCGATTCCCATCGCCCGCTCCATGTCTCCCAACGGTTCGCGCCATTTCAGGCGCTCCGCAATATGCAGAGCGCTCCGCAATTACGCATGGGATTCATGCTCTCCGATCTAGCAGCTCCTTCACTTTCATGGCTTGGTCTGCATCGACTAACGTCATGATCCAGGTCGGTTCTGGATCGCAATCGGTGTACGTGGTGACGGCATGTCCGGCGGTCTGGAGCACGCCAGGAGTTCCTAGCGCCTCTAGGGCCGAACATGCGTCAGCTCGCCGTGACTCAGGACCGCGAACGGTGTTGCCTTCCACGGTGACGTTTTCGCTGCGTGATCGTTCGCTCATGGTGCAACCTCCATTGGTGTAAACCGATAGTTACCCAGATCGCTGTGTCGATCTATAACGCGTCGTAGGCGGCTCCGTAACGGCAATTGCCAGCGTTTCCACGACGTTCAGCCTAGCGGGTGGGGGTCGCCTTGGATCCGCGCTTCTTTCGTACGTATGTCTCGGTCGTGGTGACCGATGAATGCCCCAGCTGGGCTTGCGCTTCGCGAATGTCCTTTGCCGAATCGGCCTTGTCCGTACCCGCCTTGGCGCGGAGATCGCGGAACTGGAACTCGCCCTTTGCAATACCCGCTGTCTCCCGGGCCTTGTCGAACCGGTAGCGCAGGGCCGCGCGCCCCAGGGCTAGGCCGTCGTCGTCTACGATCAGCCGCGTGCTGTAGACCTTCTCTCGCCCGTTCGGGCACTTCTCCCCCTTACGTTTTGCAATGCGCTCAAGCAGCGTAGCCAGCTCGCCAGTGATCTCCATAGTGACTCGGTTGCTGGTCTTCGACTGCTGGATGATGAGGCCGCGCGCTGTGACCTGGCGCACGTCCATGGACCACACGTCGCCGACTCGCTGGCCAGTCAGATAGGCCAGGTCCATTGCGTCGCGCAGAGCTGCGTCGGCGTGTGCATAGACGGCCCTGAAAGCGTCATCGTCCACGTAAACGTCGCGGCCGGCTTCCTTGTTGCGACGAATGCCCTCGCAGGGGTTGGGTAGATCGGTAATGCCTTTGCCGCGCGCCCAGTTCCAGATGTGCGAGAACAGCGAAACCTCGCGGTTCGCGATCACCTTCGCCTTCCGCCAATCCAGATACTGCCGGATGTTGATCGGGCGGATGGCTTCAAACGGCGCAGGCGGCGCGTCGAAGTAGCTCAGCAGCGCAGTGATGCAGCGATTGTTGAGGCGCTGAGTGGTTACGGCTTTGGTAGGAACCACCTCCGCTCGGTAGCGGTCGGCGACGTGCCGGAAGGTCACGACTGCAGCGGCGGGGATAGTACTCGCGTGCTCGATCTCGGCCCATCGCTTAATGGCCACGCCGTAGTCGCTACCGAGAGGCGTCTCGCGCCTCGGCTTGCCGCCGTGGTCGTAGTAGTAGTGGGTCACGCCCGATTTCTGCTTGCGTGGCCTGAACCGGGGGATTGCCCCCGGCTTGCTCGGTTTCCGTCCCATTTCAAGCGACCTTGCTGGAAGTCCATGTCGGCGGCGCTTTTGGTGTATGCGCCGTTCCCTCAACGCTGGAGCGCAGCACCACCGGCCAGTCGTGTGCGTCCAGGTAGTGCTTGATTCCGTTCTTGCGTAGAAATGCCGCCTGGCGCGCGCGCTGTGGCGTGCGGCAAAGGCCCGCGATTTCGTCCCGCGAGAGGTACATATCAGAGAGCACTGGCCACCTTCCCTCCGCCTGCCATTACCAGGCGCATCTGGATGACGTTTTCGGCTACCGCAGGCTGCGTTGATACGCGGACGCTCCGGGCCGGGCGGTTGAGCCGGCGCCATGCCGCAATGGCCGCATCGGGATCGGCATGCTTGCTGGTCGACCTGCAGGCGCACTCGACCAGGTGGCCACCGCCGGCGGAGGCGCAGCGCTTGTCGTGGATGTGGCGCGCGCGGTGTCCGGCGGCGCAGTTCGGCAACCCTTCCGGGTGGCTGATATGTTCCTGGGTCATGGCTTGTTGCACTCCTCGATGTGGGCTTCGAGCTTTTCGATCAGGAAGGTGGCTTCGGTGGCCCTGCGGCGGCGTTCGTGCGTGCTGATCGGCATGGGCCCGGCGTCGCGGATCCACTTCAGCGGCTCAAGGAGCCAGCTCGCCTCTACCGGGAGCCGGGTGCGCGGGTCGACTTTCTGGATCAGCGGCTCGCAATCCGGACCGGCCCAATCCTCGCTGTCGCCGCAGCGGACGCACACGCTCCCCCGGAATTCGTGCAGCTTCTCCGGTTGGACTACGCGCGGGGTTTCGAACAGGGCGCGGACAACGAGGCCACGCTGGTGGGCGGCGTACACATGCCCTGCGTCGGCCTGGACCCAGCAGCCCGGGCCCACGTCCTTCCTGTTGCGATACTCCCAGCGCACAGGCTGAGCGGTGTAGAGCGCTTTAAGCAGGGTGTCAGCCCAGGCACGCACTTGGCGACCATCAACCGAGGAGGCCGGATCAACGTGCCGCATGGCAGAGACGACCGCGGCGACGGGCGACGATGCCTTGGTGGCCTCGACAACGGTGGCCGGGGAAACAGGAAGTGGTGCGGTCATGCGAACAGATCCAGTTGGGCCGGCAGTGCCGGAGGTGGGGCAGGCACTGCTGCTCGTTCGATGGAGATCAGATGCAGCAGGCGCGCGCGATTCGCGGCGGCCAGGTCCATGCAGTGCCAGAAGGGCGGATCCATCAGGCCGCCATTGCCTGGGCCCTGAAGGCGTACGCGCCGCGCGAGTGCCAAGTGCTGCCGCATGAAGATCAGCAACCTGTGGCGGGCGAGCGGGAACCCAGCGGCGATCATCGGAACATCTCCAACTGCTGCGGAACGGCCGGACGACGGATTGCGTAGGGGCTGGGATCTCGTTCGTTAAGCAGGTCCAGGGCGATATGGAAGTGGTAGCCGCGACCGTTCATGTCGGTGATGCAGACCATCGGGAAGTAGCAGACCGCGATCGCACCGGAGCAGAACAGGTAGTAGCCGCGACCACACGGCGCGCGGCCGGCCTCGGTGCTGCTGTCCAGCATGTCGCGCGTCCAGCCGGCGGCAATGCGGACGGCTACCGCGTTCGATGCGATCTGCCATGCCTCGTCTCGGTCCATGATTCGCGAGGACACCATGCCCATGGTGCGCAGCGCGGCGTCCATGTCGCCGGCAGCGAGCGCCTGCAGCGCATGGCCGCGAGCCTCCCACAGACGAGCATCCTGGGGTGCGATTAAGTCGAGCTCGACCCCGGACATGCTGGCCAGCTGCCGGCCGACCTCGCGGTGGTCGATTGCAGCGGTGAGCAGCTGGTCAGCCATCGCCGAATCCCTCCTCACGCCTCGCCGCTGCACCATCGGCCACACAGGTGGGGCAGTAGTCCAGACGGCCGTGATTCTTCCAGCCGTACTCCCGTATGCGGCGACGGCACTCCGCTGCCGACTCATTGGGCGCGTCCGCCGTCTCCGTCTCGCCGCACCCGTCGCAGGTGTACTGCAGCCATTTCTCGATCATTTGCCCACCGCCTGGCTAAGCGGAGCCAGCAGCTGCACAAAAGTGATCCACGGGTGTGCCTCATGGCTCTGCGCGCCCTTGCAGCCGTCATCGTGCGGGAACGGGTAGCGTGCATAGCTGGTCAGCTGTGGCCGCTGGCAGATCCTGCAGCGCAGGTAGTCGCCATCGAGTTCCCATCGCATCGAGAACGAGCAGAGCTTTCCGTTCGCCTCGGCGATGGCCTCGCTGTGGACGATCTGCGGCTCAGCCATTGCCCACCGCCTGGCTGTCGAGGACGCGAGCGATGATTGCGGCGTTCTCCTCTGCATCCGGACCGACCAAGTTGCCGATGATGTCGTTCCCGTGCGAGAGCTGGTAGCAGGTGGCCTTCTTGCTCAGGCGCCAGCCTTCCGGCATCTGCCCCAGGTCCACGGCCTGCGCGGGCAAGTGCGCGTCGGCGCTGCCCGGTAGCGGCGTGTCGAAGTGCAGGGCGTTCTTCGCCTCCTGTTTGGCCCGGATCTTTGCCATCACCTCGGGCTGGTTGATGCGAGCCAGCTCAGCATCGCCAGCAACGTGCATGTCGAGGCCCGCCACCCAGCAGTAACCGGCCAGGGTGACCATGACGCCGCCGACTTCCTGCGCCGGCTCGCCGACTGGGCGGCCGAATACGTAGTCGACCAGTGTGGGCACACGCGCCTTGTCATAGCCGTGGGCCTGCAGCAGCTCCAACACTTCTTCCAGCAGGCGGTCGCCGCGCTCGGTCATGTTGCTGTAGAGCGACGGCAGGAAGCACTGGCCCATCCATTCGGACACGCCTGATTGGAAGGACTGCCCCACCGACTGTCGTTCGCCCTTCTCGATGCAGAATTCCGTTGCTTCGCCCAGAGCAACGCTATCCGGTTGCTTGGACGGCTGGCGGGCGGCGAGGGCGCGCAGATCGTCGCGCATCTTCCTCACCGGCTCCCACCACGCATCGCCGTAAACCCGCCTGATGTTCGGCCAAGGGTCGTGGCCGACCGAGTAGTCTAGGAAGCGTGCGACCTGTTCAAGCAGCGCATTCCCCTGACCACCCGGGGAGGGCTGGGCGGAGAGGGCGGCGCGCGGAATGTTCTGCTCCACGATCACCACCTTGGGCTTGTACATTTCCAGCGCGCCGATCCAGTCGGTGTGGGTCAGGCGCTTTTCTTCGTCGCCGTTGACCCACTCAGCATCCAATCCGAGGGCCTTGCACAGGATCTCGATCTCGCCAGCAATGGCGCTCTTGCCGCTGCCAGTGAGGCCCGAGACTTCCACGAGGACTTCGCCATTCTTCGGGTGATCCCCCAGCCTCACCCTCCCACCGGGCTGCGCGTCCGCCAGGGTCTTGTTGTCGTTGCTCATGCTCGCGGCTCCTTTGTGCCGTTGATCTGCTGGCCGCCGACAGCGGCGCGGAACTCCCACCGTTCGGCTTCGTTGGTGTAGTAGGCGGAGCGCTCCTGGCGCTCCCGCTCGGTGAACTGCGTGTCGTGCAGCGCGTGGTCGGCGGCGTCGCGGTTGGCTTTGGCCATCCGTACCGGGTCGTCCTTGAAGATGTCGAGCTGGTTACGCACGCTGGACTCCTGGTATGGGTTACCGGCGAGTGGAAGTCCGGCCGGCGCGGAGCCCGGTCACCCGGGCGGGCGGTTGCTCAGTGGGTGTCGTCAGCGGCCAGCGGCGCGCGCTGCCGCTCGGCGGTGCGGCGCTGCATTTCGGCCTTGAAGGCTGGCCAGGTGGTCTGGAGGTCTTCCCAGCAGCGCCATGCGAAGAACACGGCGCCGATGGCGCATGCGAGGGCGACGGCGTCGACCTGGGTGCGCAGTGCCCAAGGGAGCAGTGCGAGCAGCAGGCCGACGACGATGGCGCAGAAGAAGGGCAGGGCCAGGTGGCGCATTACTCGGTCTCCTGTTCGGCGGTGGGCTCGGCCGGCGCGGGCGCCGGGCCGACGGGCGGGGTGATGGGCGGGATGCCGACGGCCATGGCGGCGAAGAAGTCGTGGTCGGTCATGGCCGCTCACCGTTGGCCTTGGCGATGGCCGCTCGCGCGAAAGCAATTCGGGCCTCAACCTCCACTGGCAAAGGATCTGCCCCTGCTTCGAGTACGTCGCAGAGCATCTGCAACTCGTCGCGCATTTCCGGCGCGGCAGAGATCAGGCGTGCAGTTCTCTCGCTCTCGCCCGAGCTGTCTTGGGAAAGCTGGCAGATGAAGCTGTTGTTGGGTCCGCGCACAATGTGCGTGTAGGCGTCGCTCTGCTCCTGGTATGCCCAAGGCCCTTGCGTCCGACCGGTCATACGGCAGCGCCTTCGACGCGGATGCTGGGCTTGCCGGCGACTTCGACCGATGGGTAGAAAACCCGGTACTTGCCGGTTTTAAGGTTCTTCGTGCGCACGCTGATGGAAGCCCAAGGCTTGCCATTGCAGGTCATGTGCAGATCGACAGTGGTGGAGACGATCAACGCCTCACGTTCGACTGGTTGGTGGCCATAGCGTTGCGAGCGAACGATGCAGCGCGCACCTGGCGGGTATGCGTCCCAGCCGGCTTCAAACGCGTCCATTGCCGCGCCTTCCAGAGCTGAGAGGCGAGCGTCCAGAGTCGGGTGATCGTCGCGATACTGACGGCTCATGCTGCACCGCCTTTGAAGCGAGCGAGGGCGGCCCTAAGGTCGGCCAGGTCGCCGGTGCCGCAGCAGCATCGCCGCGCCTCGGCCAACAGCTTGTCGATGGCTTCGCCGATCTCCTGCAATGCCTCGGCGTACCGGCGGGTGTCGGCGCCGTCGTCAGCAGCGCCATGAAGAGCGCTCACGGCGTGGCGAATGGCTGGGATGGTGGAGGGGGCGCTCATGCAGCACCGCCTTGGGCGCGCGCTGCGCTGCGGACGGCCGCGACGGCGCCAGCAGCGCTCTGGCCATGCCGCAGGACGGCATTGGCGGCGACGCTGGAGGCAGCGACGACCTGGTAGGGGAGGAGGCCCCAGCGGCGACCGGCGCGGGCGACGATGCCAGCGGCTGCAGCGGCGCGCTGAGCGTTGGAGTGGTGGGCGAGGGCGGCGCTCATGCGGCGGCGTCCTGCAGCGCGGCGCGCAGCTGCTTGGCTGCAGCCTGCAGCTGGTGCGCGTGCTGCTCCGCCTCTTCGGCGGTGAGGTGCAGGCGGGCAGCGCCCATGTCTGCGATGACGCGTTCGCTGACGTGGTCAGCGGTGACTTTCATCTCTGCCGATCGGCAGCCCAGGGAAAGGGTGGCCATGCGTGATCTCCTGCGCCCGGCCCCGGGATGGGGTGGTGTTGGGCGACGGAGGCAACGTTAGCTGCACGCTAATCGTTAGTCAACAGCTATCAGCTAACAATTTTATGAATGGGGCTGCTTGGCCTGTCGACCACCCCTGCAAGTGATACGGCTGCGCCAGGGTGGGACACTGTGCAGTAGGCGGTACGGACAGGGCGGACATATGGCCGCATCTGGCCTTGTTTAACGTTAAACGGACCTATCTGCATGCCTGCCGCTGTGTCACTGGAACAGGGCGTTGTGAAGATGAACGAAATTTCAGCTTCGCGCGCTGAGGCTGAACAGACAGGCACTTGGAGTGTCGTTCATTCAGTCGTTCATAGAAGATCTGCGCAAACTGCACGACCAGAGATCGCCGTGGAACGTCCGGACAAGGAGAGCCGCACTGAAATTGCAGGCCCAATGCAATGCACCGAAAAGCGTTGCCGCTATTGGCTTCACTAAAGTTTGACGACCGAAAGCCGACAGTCTTTACGAGGGTGGAATTCGTGTGACAGGTTTCACGGAACGTGACCAAACATGACTGCCAGTTTTGTGTCAACAAACATGTTGTTGTTTTTGCGGAAGTGAAACCCTAAGATTGCCCGCGTAGTAGGTAGCAAATTGCTACCCACCACTTATTGATGTATCGGCAGACCGCCCGGCTGCCTAATAGAGCTGCCCACGGAGGGTCAGCATTTTGGAGAACACTATGCGTCCGAATCAGCTACTTCTGCGTTGCTTTGCCGAACGCGAGGATGGGTTGTGGGTGGCGTATTGCCTCGATCTTTCGCTCGTTGCGCAAGGCGACAGCCTGCAGGAAGCGCGGCACAAGCTCGAAATGCAGGTCCGCGAGTACGTTACCGATGCTCTGGTTGGTCAGGACCGCGAACATGCGGCTTACCTGATGACCCGCAAGGCACCGCTTAGCCTTTGGTTGCGGTACTACTGGGTTGGCTTGCTTGTTGCCAAAGACCGTCTTCTCCACTCTCAGCGTCAGCGCGTCGGAAAGGTGTTCAGTGAACCGCTTCCGATGAAGCCTGTTGCCTGCTGACGGGGGATCATGGTCAAGGAGCGGCCGGTCACCCACAGGGAGTTCACCGCCGTCCTCAAGCACCTAGGGTTCAAGCCTCGGCCACAGAATGGCACCTCGCATGTGCACTGGGTCAAAGAGGCAGGCGGCGGAATCCAGAAAGTGACTGTTGACGAGCACAACTCGCCTTATCACCGAAGGATGCTTAAGCTGATGATGGCCCAGGCTGGTCTCAGCAAGAAAGACTTCTTCGAGCTGCTTGAACAAGTATAGGCCCCGCTAGAGCGGGGCCTTTTCGTTTGTCCCAATTTGGGACAGTAGTGGGGACTTCATCGCTACTTAGAACTTCCGCAGCCCTGCGTGGATCAGCGCCTTACCCAGGATGCTTACATCGCCGGGATCTGGCCTATAGGCCGGGAAGTCGGTGTTGACGCTTACGACGTAGAGGCCGTCGCCGCGCTTCTGCAGCATCTTGATCTGCGTCTCGCCACCGATGTTGATCAGGTAGTAGTCGTCACCGTCGAAGTAGTCGCAGCTGGTGTCGATCCAGACAATGTCGCCGTCTTCGAGCTTGGGTTTCATCGACGGCCCGCGGCCGGTGATGATCTGGATCCTGCCTGGCTTGGGTAGGTAACCGAGCTTCCTGCGGACTTCCCATTCTGCGACCTCGATGGTCTTCACCACCTCTGGGTAGTCCTGGTTGACCATCCCTGCGCCCATTCCCGCACCCCCTTCAAACAAGTCGAAGCGAACATAGCCGGGTGGCGTCTCATTCTCCGGGATTGGTGAGACAGAAACCTCTCCGTCTTCACTCCACTGGGGCCGGTCCATCCAGCCGTGGTCCTTCCCCAATGCGATGCTGATCTTCTTGGCCACATCGTCGCCGATGTACTTCCCGCCGAGCAGCTGGGAGACGTAGGACGCAGACAAGAACCCACCCAACTGGGCGCCTTGGTCCCGGCGTCCCTTGATCCCCTTCAGTTCAAGGGCCTCGATCAGGTGGCGAAAGTTGCGGCTGCGGATCTCTCGAATGTCCATTGCGGCAGGTTAGCTGGTAACTAATCAAATTCGTGCAGCTGCCAGCTTGCAATAAGCTGTTAGCTGTGGACTAATAGCTGCCATGGACATGTCAGCACTCGATAGAGCAGTTCAGTCGGCAGGGAGCCAGCAGGCTCTTGCTCAGCTTCTCGGCATCAAGCCGCCGTCGGTATCCGGCTGGTACGACCGCTGTCGCGTTCCCGCAGAACGTTGCATCGCAATCGAGCTGGCCACCGGCGTCTCCCGCCACCAGCTTCGTCCTGACGTCTTTGGGCCAGATCCTGCGGAATCCCAGACCGAGGCAGTCGCGCAGCTGCGCGTAGAAATCGATAGCCGTATGAGCAAGCGCGCGCTGCGCGCCAAGCTCGGTATGGATAGCGACAAGCACCTGGCCATCCTGCTGCAGCTGCCCTTGGAAGAGGTAGAGGCGTGGCCGGAAGAGGGCGTCCTGCCCGCGCTGCCGCAGATCCAGCGTCTGCTCGGTGTTGAGGCCCAGGCCGCTGCTGAGCCCGCGAACGAGGATCCCGACGCGAACCGCATCGCCCCGGTCGACACCGCTTGAAAGCCCGTCCCCGGCCGTCGTCCCTGACTTGTTGATCTCCATGGCGCCCATCGTGCGCCACCCGGGCCCAGCCCGAAACCTTGAAACGCAGTCCACCCCAAGGTGACCCATGACCTGCCGTACATCCGCACTTAACTGGCTCGACGTTCTCTACAACTCCGTGCGCAAGACGCCCGGTGGTGTCGTGGACGCGGCCGCATTCCTGGCCGACCGACGCGGCAAGTCCATGCACCCGGAGACGCTGCGCGCGAAGTTGCGCGGGCTGGAAGGTGAGTCCGTGACGATGGAAATCGCCGAACTGCTTACCGAGTGGATGCAGGAGAAGGCCGGCGGCAGCGATTACGCCCTGGACTGGATGCAGGCGCTGGCGGGCCAGTTCGGCATGGCCGTCGCCACGGTTCCGCCGCCGCCGGAGGGTGGTTGGTCGGACGAGATCGGCGCCATCCAGACGAAGCTGCTGGAGATCACCACGCGGGTGGGGCGCTTGTCGGGCACCGCAGTGGATGCGATGGCTGACCGCCACATCGACAGCGACGAAGCCAAGCTGATGGTGGAAGAGGCCAACTCGCTGATCACCATGGCGCACCGGCTGATCCGCAACGTGTCGCGCGCTGCAGCGAAGGGGAGGGCGCGTCGATGAGCCATCTTGCTCGCTCCTCCGATCCGCACACCAGCCACGCCGCTGCTGCGGACCTTGTCGCCAGCGGCGCGCTGCGCGTCCAGCACGCGAAGACCGAGGCTGCGGTGATCCGCCATCCCGGCCACAGCAGCCTGCACCTCTCGATGCTGACCGGCCTGGACCGCCACATGCTGGGCCGCCGTCTGCCTGAGTTGGCCCGGGAGGGACGCATCTGGCGTGGTCCGACCGCGCCATGTGCAACGACCGGCAAGCCTGCGTGCACCTGGTGGCCGGTCGCCCCGGGCCAGAACATGACGCTGGGGCTCTGACATGTCGACCATCATCATGTCGCAGTGCTGGCCGCTGCAGGGCCTGAGCGTCACGCAGAAGGCTGTCTTGATCTCGTTGGCTGACCAGGCCAACGACGATGGCGTGTGCTGGCCAGCCGTCGGCACCATCGCTGCGCGCTGCTGCATGTCGGCGCGCGCTGTACGTAGCGCAATGGACCATCTGGAGGCCGTTGGCCTGCTGGCGCGTGATCGCCGCTTCAACAGCAGCACGGTCTATTCGGTTACGCCGGCCAAATTCAACGCTGCCGCTGCGCCGTCCAAGGGCACCCGCAAGACTGGAAAGAACGGTACTGCACCGGGCGCAGGTGCTGCGCCCCATGCAGGGGGTGCGCCCGGTGCAGGTGGGGATGCGCCCGCTGCAGGAGGGGATGCACCGGGCGCAGGTCTGGAGGTGCGCCCCGTGCCGCCTAACCGTCATATAACCCCCATTGAACCGTCAGATGAACCGCCAATTGCGCCGCCGGTGGCGACGCCGCCGACGAAGGCGGAGCTGGAGGAGCAGATGCAGCTGGCCTGCAAGGCGACGTGGGCCGCCTACCGGGCCGCCTACCGCATCCGCCACGGTGTGGACCCTGTCCGCAACGCCAAGGTCAACACCAACGTTCGGGATCTGGTGAAGCGGCTGGGCCGGGAAGAGGCGCCGCAGGTGGCGGGCTGGTTCCTGAGCGTCAACGAGAACTACGCCGTGAAGCGGATGCACGACCTGGGCGTGCTGCTGGCCGGGGCCGAGGCGTACCGCACGCAGTGGGCGACCGGGCGGCAGGTGACCGATACCAGCGCCCGGCAGCAGGACCAGACGCAGGCCAATGCCAACGCGGCCGACGACGCCAAGGCGCTGCTGCGCCGCTTGAAGGGGAACGCGAATGCTCAGTGATGCTGATCAGGACAGGCTGGTCGAAATGCTGGTGGCCACGGCCGAGGTGATGGGCGAGCAGATCCGTCCGACAGCAGCGGCCTACATGGTCACCGATCTGGCGACCTATCCGCTGCAGGTGCTGGCCAACGCGCTGACTGCCTGCCGCCGAGAGGTGAAAGGCAAGCTCAGCCTGGCCGCGATCATGGAGCGGATTGACGACGGGCACCCGGCACCGAACGAAGCCTGGGCGGTGGCAATCCGCGCTGCTGACGAGGCGGTGACCCTGGTGTGGACCGAGCAGACCCGGGACGCATGGACCGTGGCGCTGCCGCTGGTGGAGGCCGGAGACAAGATTGCTGGCCGGGCTGCATTCCTGGAGGTCTATACCCGGTTGGTGAAGGAGGCGCGCGCTGCAGGCGGCTGCGCCGTCTACCAGCCGTCGCTGGGCCACGACGCTGGTGCCCGCGACGCCGCGCTTCAGCAGGCGGTCAACGCAGGCCGCTTGGTCCATGAGCAGGTTGTCGAATACC
Source organism: Stenotrophomonas sp. 63632_Sma (assembly GCF_056482875.1). Lineage (NCBI taxonomy): Bacteria > Pseudomonadati > Pseudomonadota > Gammaproteobacteria > Lysobacterales > Lysobacteraceae > Stenotrophomonas > Stenotrophomonas sp. 63632_Sma. The sequence goes on along the minus strand of NZ_CM151220.1, from coordinate 3,683,208 downwards.
TGTCGCTGCCGCCTGCCACGCCGGCATTCAACCCGCTGGCACTGCTGGCGGGCCGAGTGGAGGCGAGCCCGGAAGCAAACGAGCGCACCCGGAAGCGGCTGGCCGAGATCGCCGAGCTGCTCGGTTCCGCTCAGGACGCTGCGGCATGAGGCAGGACCACGTCGAACTGGAAGTGCGTCCGGTGTCCGAGCCAGTAGCGGTGGCAGGCTGGTATCTGGCCTATGGGTACGGGATCAAGCCGCTGGTGCTGTACGCCACCCGTGGCACCCGGGTGTGGCGCGATGGTATGCGCCAGATCCCGATCACCCGCTATGCCGGCCCAATTCCGGAGCTGCGCTGATGGCCGCCCGGAAAATCCTCGCCCAGTTCACGACTGACCAGCTGCTGGAAGAAGTGGTGCGGCGTCGCAACGAGCGCAAGGACGTGGGTGACGTGCAGCCTTGCGACGAGTGCCGGCACTTCAAGTTCTGGACCGCTGATTCCGAACCGCCGAAGGACTACAACCCCTGCGACCTGGGCAATCGGATGAGCTTCCACATTGCTGGCGATGACGAGGACCCGCACAGCGGCATCGGTTACTACCGCCGGGTGTGCCCCTCAAGGATGAGCAGGGAGGACGCGCGCTGATGTGGTGGTCAATGTCGCTCGGGCCGCCTCCCACCCGAGAGGAAAGGGCCCGGATGGAGCTGGCAAAGACGGGCCCTTGCATGGCCTGTCTGGCGCTCCAGATGCAGGAGCTGCTGGAGCCGGAGCTGGTGGTCTACGGCTGCGACTACAACCACGCCAAGAGCGGGAACCTGCGGCGCGGTCACATGTTCGGCTACGCGCTCTGCAAGTGGCACCACCAGCGGCATCCGATGGAGGGGAACACCTTCGCGACGATGCGCCAGATTTACGGCCCGAGCCTGATGGATGGCTCGCGGACCTTCCACGAGACGTACGGCTCCGACGACGAGCTGATTGCAAACCAGACCTACATCAACGAACTGAGGGCGGCAGCATGAAGAAGACGAAGGCCATGGCGCCGAGGATCAACCCCCAGCGTGTCCCACGTGAGCGGCGGATGGACCACAACACCGTTTCCCGACCCAAGCGGCTGAAACCGGCGAAGAAGGCGACCGGCCCGGCCGAGACGGTGGAGCAGTTCAAGGCGCGTGGTGGGCAGGTTCAGCGCCTGACGGCCAGCTGGGAACAGGCAGCATGACGGCGCCCGCACTGAATCCGTGCCCATTTTGCGGTGGCTCGGCAACCATCGAAACGTTCTCGGTAGATCACTTCATCTACGGCGACGTGCCTTGGCGGAGGATCCATTGCCAGTGCATCGCCGCGTTGGAGCAACTCGCTGAAGAACCGGAGGCGGAGATCGTTTCGGCATGGAACCAGCGCGCCCTGGTCGGGGTGAGCTGGATGCCCATAGCCGATGCACCACAGGACGGCACGCGGCTGATGCTGTGGGACTCGGTGAGCCGGCGGCCGGTGTTCGGGAGCTGGCGCGGGGACAACCCGGCGATCACGCACTATGCGGCCGAGCCGGCAGGTCCCGCGGCGGCCTGATGAACGCAACCAAGAATCCGGCGCGATCGCGCGCTGCACGAGCAAACCACCAAGGGGAAGGCGCATGCAAATGAACAATGCCCGCGAACTGCTGTCCAGCCGGACTGGCCCAAAAACAATGAGCTTCGACGGGTCTGCCGGTGGCCCGTCCACCCAGGAGATCGTCGCAGCGTTGGCATATGTTCCTCACGGGTTGGGGCATGAGCTGCTGCAGGCACTGTGGTGGCCCGAGAGCGGCCAGCGTCGACGTGAGCAGTTGCGCCAGGCTGTCGTTGGCTTAGTCGCGCCCGAGTTCACTCGGCAGATGCACGAGCTTGCCGATGCCCGGACGGACTTCGGGATCGCCAAGGCCAGCATGGGCTGGGGTGGGGGCACGGTGACGGATGTGCAGCGACGTGAACTGCGGCGTGCTGAGCAGGCGCTGGAAGATGCACGGGCGGCGGCTTGGCCGAACAACACAATGGAGCAACTTGGGGTGCTGGCCGGGGCTGTGATCGATGAGATGGCCGGGGCATGCGAGTGTTCCCGCTGCGCGGGCAAAAAGGTCCTGATGGATCCCGCGATTGCGGGAATCGTGAACTGCGACAGCTGCGGGGGGAGTGGCTTCGATCCGCTCAGCGGCCGGAAGCGTGCGGCGGCCATCGGCGCCGACTGGTCCGCCTACAGCCGGTTCTGGCGACCGGTTTATGAGTGGATGCTCTTCAACTTCCGTGCAGCTGAAGCGCGCGCTGCCAGGCAGTTCAGCAAGGCACTCACGCAGGCGGCATAGCGATGACTTCCTAGGTCATCGGAAAAGACGGCAATCTTGCCACCATCCAATCGCAAGCCCCGGCCCAGCCGGGGCTTTTTCTTTGCCCGCGTCCCAGCCGGACAAACTCTCGTGCCCAGCCGGCGCTAGGGGCGGGCACCAATCAACCGGGAGGGGCATATGCCGAACCGGACGACCTACGGGGCCACCATGAAGGACGAAATCATTGGCACTGCCGCTGGTGCTGTAGCGAAAGCTGCTCCACCTGTGACGGTTGCCGGCGCGGTCGCCGCAGGAGCGAACCTCGATCGCGTGGTGGTGGTTCTGACAATCATCTACCTGGTGGGCCAGATCAGCTACTTGGGCTGGCGCTGGGTTCGCGAGTGGCGGCAGAGGGCGCGAGCATGAAGGCCAAGATCATCGGTAGCAGCGCCGCCGCCGTCATCGCTCTGGCTGCGGCCGCGCTGGTAAAGCCATGGGAGGGCTACTCGCCGACTCCCTATGTCGACATGGTCGGCGTCGCCACCTACTGCTATGGCGATACCAGTCGCCCGGATAGGGCGGTCTACACCGAGCAGGAGTGCGCCGAGAAGTTGAACAGTCGGCTGGGCCAGTACCTGACCGGCATTCAGGCATGCATCCGCGTGCCACTGCAGCCCCACCAGGCTGCGGCGCTGCTCAGCTGGACCTACAACGTGGGCGTGGGCGCTGCCTGCCGTTCGACGCTGGTGGGCCGGATCAACGCGGGCCAGCCCGCCGCGGCTTGGTGCCCGGAGCTGGACCGCTGGGTCTACGCCGGTGGCAAGCGCGTGCAGGGCCTGGTGAACCGCCGAGCAGCCGAGCGCCGGATGTGCGAGGGCCGGTCGTGAAGCGCATCGCCATCGCAGTCGCCGTCTTTGTCCTGTGGTCCGGGGCCATGGTCGGCGTTGGTTGGGCCTGGCGCAGTGACCGGGCAGAGGGCAGGGAGGCCACCCAGCGCGCCGCCGGCGCCGAGGCGGTCGCCGCCCAGGTGAACCAGACCCGTGCCACCGAGCATGCCCAGGCCGAGACACTGGCCACCATTGGAGCAAAGCATGAAGAAGACCGAACTGCGGCCGCGACCGTCCCTGCTGCTGTGGTGGCTGACCTGCGCGCTGGTCGTCTCCAGTTGCGCGACGACCTCGCCACCTGCAGCACCAGCCTCTTGTCCCAAGCCGTCGCCGGCGCCGTCGAACGTGATGCGCACGCCGAACTACGAGCAGAGGTTGCGGGAGCTGCTGTTCAAATCGGCCGGGACGCCGACGACCACGTCCGAGCCAGCCAAGAAGTGATCGTGGCTGACCGGCAACCGGTGACGCAGTGAACCGCCGAGTGCTCGCGCTGGGTCGGCTGAAGACCGGTGAGATGAACAAGACCGAGGCTGCGTATGCCGAACGGCTGCGCGCGCTGCAGGCTGCGGGCGAGGTCCAATGGCACCGGTTCGAGGGCCTGAAACTGCGGCTGGCAGACAACACCTTCTACACGCCGGACTTTGCCGTCATGGCTGCCGACGGGGTCATGGAGTGCCACGAGGTGAAGGGCCACTGGCAGGACGATGCACGGGCCAAGATCAAGATCGCAGCGGTCATGTACCCGTTCCGCTTCATCGCAGTGAAGGTGAGGCCCAAGCGGGACGGCGGCGGCTGGGCAGTGGAGGAGTTCTAATGGTTGCGACAGTGCGTGCGGCAGTACGCATGCGGTGGTGGCTTCGTTGCTACCTCGCTGCAGTGATGTGGTTCGCCCGGGCAACCGGGATGGAGCCGGACTGGGACCGGGTGGACCGGTGGATACGTCGTGGCCTGGTGCTGCAAACAACAGGGGTTACTGATGAACGTTGCACGGATTGAGGCGCTGGCCACTGAGCTGGCCACCGAGCGGGCTGCGCGCGCTGCTGCCGATGCAGCCTTGGCTGCTCGCCTTGACTGCAGCACCGACGCGCGTATCGATCGCTTGATCGGGGCCATCGAGACACAGGGCGAGCAGATCGGCGAGTTGGCGATGCACAACGGGCTGCTGGTGCAGGCCGTGGCCCAGCTGCTGGGTGAGGAAGCCGGTGCACCGGTGCAAGACGAAGGTGCCGAGCCAGAGCGAGTCGACCTGGACGGGAAACCGTACTGATGGCTGCAGGTGCTACCCCGCGCCGCGGCAGGACCCGGCAGACCGGGGGCAGCGCCTTCGCCCACCTGTACGGCACGGCACGCTGGCAACGCACGCGCAAGGCACAGCTGGAGCGTGAGCCGCTGTGCAGCAGGTGCAAGGCCAGAGGCCACGTCACGGTCGCCACGGTGTGCAACCACACCAACGGCCACCCTGCCGGAGAGACGGAGGAGATGTTCTGGACAGGCCCCTTCGACAGCCAGTGTGCCAACTGCCATAGCAGCGACCAGGCGCGACTGGAGCGCGGCGCCGCGCAGGTTCGCGGGTGCGACAACGACGGTTGGCCGATAGGTCACTGACGGTTCCACGATCCGACGTTCCACGCCGAGGGGTAGGGGGGCGAATTTATGGCGCCGGCCGGCTCCTAGACCGTGCGCCCCCCCAAACACGCGTATCCACAATTCACGGGACGACCCCAAAAACGGGCCATCCCAGCCAAGAAAACCCGCATTTTCCCGAGGAATTCATGCCAAGGCCCCGACTGCCCGTCGCAAAGGCTGCGACAAGCGGCGCCGCCATCAAGAATCCGGGCCGGCATGCCGGGAGGAAGAGGCCAAAAGGTACGCGCGCCTTGGGCGAGCCGTTCAAAACCATGACAGCGGCCGAAAAGCGGGCGTGGAAGGAATTCGCTTCGGAGATGCCATGGCTCAATTCCAGCCATCGGGTGCTTCTCCGCCTGGCGTGCCTGTGGACGGCGCGGATGGAAGACCCAAAAGCCGAATTCGGCGTTTCAGCAACCCAGGCTCTCAGCTCGATCCTTTCGAAGCTGGGCGCCACACCTGTGGATGAATCGAAGGTCTCGCATGGCGGTGACGAAGACGACCAGGGCGAAGAGTTCTTCGGTGGCCCCAGCTCCGGCCGACCGCACTAAGGCATATGCACTGAGTGTGGTGGCTGGCCGGATCGTTGCCGGGCCCCATGTGCGCAACGCCTGCCGTCGCCACCTGCAGGATCTGATCGAAGGCCCCGAACGGGGCCTTTACTTTGACCACGAGGCTGCCGAGTACGCATTCCGATACTTCGAGAACGTGCTGATGCTCTCCGAGGGCCAGTTCGAGGGACGGAAGTTCGAGCTGCACCCCTCGCAGGCGTTCATCATCGGCTCGCTCTTCGGCTGGAAGGGTGCAGACGGCCTTCGCCGGTTCCGCCGCGCGTACATCGAGCAAGGCAAGGGCAACGGAAAGAGCCCACTGGCCGGCGGGCTGGGTCTGCTGGGCATGACTGCCGCAGGCGAAGCTGGCGCACAGATCTACTCAGCGGCGGCGAAGAAGGACCAGGCGGGCATCCTGTTCGCCGATGCGGTGAAGATGGTCAAGAAGTCGCCGCTCCTGGCCAAGCGAATCGAGTTCGCTGGCGGTGAGGGCCGGGAATTCAGCATGGCCCACCACGCCAGCGCGAGCTTCTTCCGCCCGGTTTCGCGCGATACGGGGCGCACCGGTTCCGGTCCCCGCCCGTTCTTCGTGCTGGTCGATGAGGTGCACGAGCTTCCCGACCGCCGAATCATCGAAATGCTGGAGCGCGGCTTCAAGTTCCGCCGCGAGCCGCTGCTCTTCATGATCACCAACTCCGGCAGCGACCGGACCTCGGTGTGTTGGGAGGAGCACGAGCATGCCGTCAAGGTCGCCGCCGGCCACACAGAGGCGGTGAACGATCCGACCTTCGTTGGTGACGTGATCGATGACCGCACCTTCAGCTACGTGTGCAGCTTGGACGACGGGGACGACCCGCTCGAGGATCCCAGCTGCTGGGCGAAGGCCAATCCCCTGTTGGGGGTAACTATCACCGAGCAGTACCTGGCGGACGTGGTGGCGCAAGCCAAGGCCATCCCCGGGTCACTGAACGGCATTCTTCGTCTGCACTTCTGTGTGTGGACCGATGCGGAGACCGCCTGGATGACGCGCCCAACGCTGGAACCGGCGCTGGCCGACTTCGACCCGCGCGTGCATGAGGGACGCAAGGTTTACCTCGGCCTCGACCTGTCGCAGGTTCGCGATATCACCGCGATGGCGGCGGTGGTGGAGACCGGCACAGTGCCGGTGGAGGTTGAAGTCGAGGGCGAGAAGCTCGTCATCGAGAAGCCCACATTCGACGCCTGGATTGAGGCTTGGACACCCGGCGACACGCTGGACGCGCGGCAGCTGCAGGACAAGCTGCCATACCGCACGTGGGTCAACGGTGGATACCTGCACGCGCCACAAGGGCAGGCCATCAACTTCCGGCACGTGGCCCAGGTCATGGCCGAGTACGACAACCGGTATGACGTGCAGCTGGTCGCGTACGACCGCTACGCGTTCCGCAGGTTCGAGGAAGAGGTCAACGACATTGGCTTGTCGGTGACCTTCGCCGAGCACCCGCAGGGCGGCTGCAAGAAGGGCAAGCCTTTGGAGGCCGCGGTCGAGGCCGCAGAGCAGTCGGGACAGCCAGCGCCCGAAGGCATGTGGATGCCCGGATCGCTACGCCTGCTGGAGGAGGCGCTGCTGGAAGGCCGCCTGCGCCTGCGCCGGAACCCCGTTCTGGTGTCCGCAATCATGTCCGCCGTCATCGAATCGGACCGCTGGGGCAACAGCTGGCTGTCGAAGGCCAGGTCGGCAAACAAGATCGACGCCGCCGTGGCCCTTTGCATGGCCATCGGTGCGGCACACGCCATGCCGCCGGACGCCGGCGGCATCGATGACTACCTGGAAAACGGGTTCTTTGGACTGATCGGATGACAACCTTTCGCTGGTACAACCCGCTGAGCTGGCGGTTCTTCGGGTACGACGACCCGGCAACGGGCAACTACGTCGAAGTCGACCTATCCACCGGTGGCCGCGGCACGAAGGCGGGTGTTCGGGTCACTCCCAAGAAGGCACTGACGGTCAGCATCGTCTGGTCCTGCGTCAAGGTCCTGTCCGAGTCGGCCGCGGGGCTGCCCTGGAAGCTGTATGAGGACAAGGGCGGCGTCCGAGCGCTGGTTAAGGGAAGCAGCCCTCAGCGCCGGCGACTCTTGCGCCTGCTCAGCAAGCCCAACCCCTACATCAAGTGGCTGGACCTGATCAAAGCGGTTGTGGTGAACATGGCTTTGCGCGGCAACGCCTTCATCATCATTCGACGCGATGACAGCGGCGAATGGATCGGCCTGATCCCCGTGGCGGTGGATAGCGTCCGCATCGACACCGACGACGGGCTGATCTACTGGGCAACGATCAACGGCAGTGAAACGCCGGTGTCGCCGCAGAACATGCTGCACTTCAAGTTGTTCAGCCCAGATGGCATCGCTGGCCTGTCGCCAGTTGAGTATCAAGCCGAAACAATCGGCCTGGCGCGCGCTGCGCAGGATTGGTCGGCCCGCTTCATGCGCAAGGGTGGCTTCACGGGCGGATACATCATCTATCCCGGCTTCCTGACCAAGGAGCAGCAGGCGCAGATCAAGGCGAAGTTGCCGGATATCCGGCAGGGCGACGTGGACGATCTGGGCAAGATGGCCATCCTGCAGGGCGGTCCGACGATCACGCCGGCCGGCCTGACGCAGAAAGACAGCCAGTTCATCGAATCGCAACAGTTCCAGGAAGAGGCGCTCGCCGGCATCTGGGGCGTTCCGCTCTATCTGACGAACCGCGCCCGGTCCACGTCGGTGCTGGGCTCCAATCTGGAGCAGCAGACCAGCGGCTTCGTCACCTTCGGCCTCAAGCCATACCTCGACGCGATCGAGAGCGAGATCAACGACAAGCTGTTCGCTGATGGCGACATGTTCGTGGAGGCCGTTGTAGAGGGCCTGCTACGCGCCGACAGCGGCGCCCGCTCCACCTACTACAAGACCGCCCTGGGCGGCTCTGGCGGCTCGGGGTGGATGACGATCAACGAGGTTCGGGTGAAAGAAAACCTGCCTGTGCTCGATGGCGAGCAATACAACCAGGTCACCCGGTGGACCAGCAACAAACCTGATTCCAGTAGCGACGACCCAACGGGAGATCCCGCCAATGCTTAGCAAGTACTCCTGCCCGTTCGAGGTCAAGGCGGCAGACGATGCCGGCAACTTCGAAGGCTATGCCTCGGTGTTCAACAACGTGGATCTCGGTGAGGACCTGATCCTGCCGGGCGCCTTCGTCAAGGTGAAGACGACCCGGACTGGTCGACTACGCCTGGCGCTGTACCACAACCTGACCCGTCTGATCGGCGATGCCCAGTTCAAGCAGGACGACAACGGCCTGCACCTGAAGGGCAAGGTCAACCTCAACGTCAGCTACGCCAAGGACGCCTACGAGCTGATGAAGGCCGGCACCTTGGACGAAATGTCAGTCGGCTTCAACACGTTGGAGGACGCGATCGAGAACCGCGAAGGGCGGCGGGTGCGCGTCATCAAGAAGGCCGAATTGTGGGAGGCATCGGTCGTCCCCTTCGGCATGAACCCGGAAGCACAGGTGATGAGCGTCAAGTCCGACGTTCGCGCCTTCGAATCGGCCCTGCGCGAACGCATGGGGCTGTCCCAGAAAGAGGCGGCGGCCGTCGCCTCGCTCGGCTTTCCCGCAATCCACCGAGACGGTGGCATTGGGGACACGGAGACCGTGAAGCAGCTGAAGCAACTCGGCACATCCATCGAATCCATTTTCAAAGGTATCAACCAATGAGCGAGAACATCAGCGATATCCGTGATGGCCTGGAAAAGCAGCTGAAGGACGGCTTTGCCGGCCTGCAGCAGAAGTACGACAGCGCCTCGGCCGAGATCGAAAAGGGCAACCAGGTCACCACCGATCTGAAGAAGCAGATCCAGACCGCCACCGATGAAATTCAGAAGGTGGTCGACAAGGTCCTGAAGCTGGAAGAAAAGGGCATCGGCCTGGGCAACCAGCCCGGCACGAAGAAGGGCTTCATCGACTTCATCAAGGGCAACGACGAGTACAAGTCGCTGATCGGCCGCGAGAAGTCTGCCGCTGAGATCGAGATCAAGAAGGACGAACTGGCGTCCATGCAGGAGACCAAGGCGGTCACCAGCGCAGGCATCGTCGTGCCGAATTTCGACCCGACGATCCAGCCGGGCATCCGTCAGGAACTGCGCATCCGCGACATGATCCCGTCGATCTCCGTCACCGGCCAGAGCTACACCTACTTCCGCGAGAAGCTGCATACCCGCGGCGCCGGCCCGGTCGGCGAAGGCGGGGCCAAGCCGCAGAGCAACGTTACCTTCGAGCAGAAGACTGATCTGGTGAAGAAGCTGGCGGTCTGGATCCCGGTCACCGACGAAGCGCTGGACGACGTGCCGCAGATGTACGGCTACCTGCAGCAGCTGCTGCGCTACGACCTGAAGCTGGAAGAAGAAGTCCAGATCCTGAAGGGCGACGGCCTGGGCAACAACCTGCCTGGCCTGATGACTGACGCCACGCTGTTCGATGCCGACCTTTCGAAGGCAAGCGACACCTCGATCGATACCGTCCGCCGCGCGATCTACCAGGTGCGCAAGCAGTCGAAGCTGTCGGCGGACGCCACGGTGATGACCGAGCTGGACTGGATGAACATCGAGCTGGAGAAGGACAGCCAGAACCGCTACCTGTTCGCCAACCTGCAGGGCTTCGTGACCCCGATCCTGTGGGGCCGGCCGGTGGTCGCCTCGGACAGCATGGACGAAGGCGACGGCACCACCACCGGTGGCGAGTTCCTGGTCGCCAACTTCCAGCGCGGCGCCACGATCTACGACCGCATGAGCTTCCTGTTCAAGGTCGGCCTGATCAACGACGACTTCGTGAAGAACCAGCGCGTGCTGCTGGTCGAAGAGCGCCTGGGCCTGGCCAAGCGCCGGGTCGAGGCATTCGTGAAGGGCCGCTTCAAGCCGCAGGCGTGATAGCGAGCTGATCCCGAACGAGGCCGGCAACGCGCCGGCCTCTCTCTTTCGATACGGAGCAGGAACATGAAGATCAAAGCTCAATGGGGCTTCCGCGGCGACGCCCCGAAGCTCAACGCCGAGTCCGCCGATGTGAAGGCTGGCGACGTGTTCGACGGTGTGGATCCGGAATACGGACACGCGCTGGTCGGCAAGGGCCTGGTGGTACAGGTCCACGAAGGTGCCGCACCCCAGGAGACGAAGCCGGCCAAGCCCAGCGAACTGAAGGCGGGCGAGGGCGACGGTGTGGGCGGAACTACCAGCACCGACGCAGTTCCAGGTGCAGGCGCACCGGTGGGCGATGGTGCTGCGTCCGGTGAAGCTGGCACGGCCGGCGCTGTTGCCGACGCCGTGGCCGGCAGCCCGGCAATCGATCCGGTCGGCGCTGATGAAAGGGCGCTCTTGATCCAGCAGCTGGAGGCCGCCGGCGTCGAGTTCGATCGCCGCTGGGGGGCTGCTCGCCTGGCAGCGGTGCTGGCCGAAGCCCAGAACAAGGATCCTGAGTAATGGCGATCACCCTCGACCTTGAGCTTGTCCGCGAACAGTGCCGCGTTGTCGATGAAATCAGCGACGCACTCCTGCAGACGTACATCGCCGCGGCGCTCGTGCACGTAGAGATGCATTGCGATCGCCGTCTGGTTGAGGGTGAACCGTCCAGCGAGGACGAGATGGCGCTAACGGCGGACGTGCATCAGGCGGTTCTGCTGATGGTCGGCAGCTGGGCGGAGAACCGCAGCGCCCTGGGTGAGCTGACCACTGAGATTGCCCTCGGTGTGTCACGACTGCTTTGGTACAGGAAGCGATTCTGATGGCTACTTCAGCAGGGCAGCGCCGTCACTTGATCCGCTTCGAGCGCTCAGTCGATGTCCGCGATCCGCTTGGCGGGCCGCCCAAGAAAGAATGGCAGTTTGTCGCCGAGGCGTGGGCAAAGAAGACGAACCAGCTCAGCGCGACGGCAGAGGCGATCGCTGCGGGGGCGGAGCGATACCGCGAGCAGGTCCGGTGGGACATGCTCCCGCGACATGTCGAGCCCACTTGGCGCATTGTCGAGCGGGGCAAGCCTTATGCGATCAAGAGCATTGCACCGAGCAACGACGGTAGTGAGATGGCGATCATCGCCGTAGCGGGGTTGGGCAATGGCTGAGCAAGTGTCAATTCAGGGGCTGGATGGCCTGTTGCGCTCGCTGCGGGAGGCCCCGAAGGCCATCCAAGGGAGGGCGGTGCAGGCCGGCATGCGCAAGGGCGGCAATGTCATCCGGGACGACGCCAGGCGCCGCGCACCGAAAGCGTCGGGGTTCATGGCCTCGCAGATCGTCACCCGCCGGGCCAACTCCAAGAGCCGACAGCGCGCAGGTGTAGGCCAAGGCGGCGAGTACTTCACCGTAGGCGTTAAGACGGGGCGCCGCCGCAAGTACGCCAACACCAAGCGCAATCAACGGCGTGGGCGGACCGGTAAAACCTATGTCGATAGAGGCTGGGCCTACTACTGGCGGTTCATAGAGTTCGGCACCAAGAACATGCGGGCGTCTCCGTTCCTCACGCCAGCAGGCGAGGCCAAGGGCCCGGAAGCGGCTCAAGTGGTCATCGATGAGACCTGGGCGGCGCTGGACAAGCAGCTGAAAAAGGATGGCTGGCGATGATGGTTCCTTTGATCCAATCCCTGCTGGAAGACGATGCGACCGTCCGGCAGCTGCTCGGCGACCCCGTCCGCCTGTTCCTGGGTAGCGCGCCTCAGAACACGCCGCTCCCCTACGCGACGTGGGAGGTGGTCAACGGCTCGCCAACCGCGATGCTGTCCGATCCGCCGCCGGCTGACGGCTGGCGGGTCCGCATGACCGTATGGGGCGAGGCCCTCAGCCAAGCCAACGGCGTTGCCGTCGCCATCCGCGATGTGGTGGAGCGCGTGGGCAGCATCGAGTCGTACAACCCGACGCCCGACAGCGACGGCACGGATTCGATAGGCATTTCATTCGACGTGCGGCTCCTGCAGCTGCGCTGATCCACACAACGGCAACCCTTCGGCCCCGCAAGGGGCCTTTTTCATGCCCGGCGACGGGCACAACGCAAGGAAACCCCTATGGGACAGGTAATCAAGTCGAAGCACTCCCAGTTGTTCGTCGCCACCGGTGCGGCCGAGGTCACCAAGGTGACCCGACTCCGCTCGGTTGGCTTCCCCGATGGCCAGGCGTCGGAGATCGATATCTCCGATTACGACGACGACTGGGATCAGTTCGTCGCCGGGCGCAAGCAGACCGGCAGCACCAGCATCGAGATCATCTACGACAGCGAAGATCACGAGAAGCTGGAAGATCTCCACAAGACCGGCGCTGTCGTGAACTGGCTGGTGACCGCGCCGAAGTCGGAAACTGAAGGAGCGGCGAAGCCGGTCGCAGTCGCCGGGAAGATCACCCCGCCAACTGACGTTCTGTCCAAGCAGTTCGACGGTTTCGTCCAGAACTTCGCGGTGACCAGCCAGGACAACGACGTCTGGAAGGCCACGATCACCATCCGCGGCTCAGGCGCAGTCACTACCCACCGGCCTTCGGTGGGCGGGTGACCCTCGCAACGGCGCTCTCTCTCGGCCCGCTTCGGCGGGCCATCTCTCTGATGGGGCGCGCGGATCCTCCGCGTGTTAGCCGTGCGCGGCCCGCGCGCCCTGTCGCCATTCAAGGAAACGGCCAATGAGCAAGACCAACGAAACCACCGATACCCAGCCGCAGCAGCCTGTGAGCATCCTGCAGTCGTTCACCGACCTGGGTATGTTCGCGTCCAAGGACGTGCATGCCGACACGATCACCCTGCCGAACGGCGACAAGGCGCGCTTCCATGTGCGCGAGCTGCCGGATGCGGAGTTCCGCAAGCTGTGGGGTGAGGGCGACCGCGCCAAGCTGATCGCGGCAACCATCTGCGACGAGGACGGCAAGCCGGTCATGAACGTGACGCAGGCCGCCCAGCTCAAGCCGCTGGTGGCCGCTGAGCTGCAGCGCGTGGCCATGAAGCACTCCGGTTTCGGCGACGACGCCGCGCAGGCGCAGGCCGACGCGGGAAACGGCTAAGGCAGCGTGGCGAGGACTGGTTCTGGAAGGTCCTCGCCGGTCACCTGCACCGGACGGTGTCGGACTTGCGGGCCACCATGTCGCGCCGCGAGTTCCTGGAATGGTGGGAGTTCCACAAGCAGAACCCCATCGACCCCGTGAGCCTGCACATCAAGCCCGCTGCCTTCGCCGCGTACATCACCGCCTCGCACAGCCAGGGCGGGACCAAGCGCTCCTTTCAGCACTACCTCGACGCCCTTGTGCCCCGGTCCGATGAGGACGAGGCGCAGGACTGGTTCGACGGACTGGGATGACCATGACCGACACCTTCGGGCGGTTCGCCGCTACACCCATTGGCCCGGTACTCGCTGCGCGAGATGGCGGGCTTACCCTGGCCACCACTGGCGCCACCACGCTCGCCAGTCACGCGCGTTCCGACTTCAGCCTTGATGCAGGGACGGTGGGCGTGGAGTTTGCCGTGTGGGGTGATGACGCCGTTGCAGCACTCGTAGGCTTCGCCACTGGCCCGGCAGCGCTGAACAAGGCGCTGGGTGCGGACCTCGCCAGCATCGGCTGGGACCTCGCCGCCGGGCGCCTGCTACAGGCGGGCGGTGCGATCGCCACTGGCCTGCCGGCGGCTACCCATGGCGACATTGTCGGGCTCCAGGTGGTCTTCGGGGCACCGCGCCAGATCCGGCTTTACCTCAACGGCGCGCAGATCCTGGTGCGCGAGCTGCAGCTGTCCGGGCCACTGTTCTTCGCCGCTTCGCTGGGCGCTTCGAAGGCGGGTGGTCTCTGTCTGGCTGTCAACGCCGGGCAGTGGGGGCCGCGAAGCGAGGCGGCGGCCGCTGGCTGGCGGTTGCCCACTGCATCCGTCAGCCCGACTCGGCTGGCCGACGTGGATTGGCTGTCCGCGCCCGGCGACAGCCCGGCCAATGCCCGTTACGAGGGGTTGGTGGCCGAGGGCGTCAACCTAATTCAGGAGCTGGCGTTCTGGCCGTGGGGCGGTGATCCGGTGTCCCAGGCAGCGGCCGCCGAGTGCGTCGTGGTGGATGCGGATGGTCTGCTGGACGGCATGGCTGGCACTGGTGCCTCTGGCAGTTCGGTGCAGATCCTCCTGGCCCCCGAGAGCGGGATGCGGGCCGACGCGGTCCCGGCTTTCCGATGCGCGATCGAGCAGATCGAGATCAACGACGACGGCACCAAGACGCTGCACCTGCGCGATGCGCACGACTACCTGGACGAGACGATCAACCGGGGTGTGTTCCTGCCGAATGTCGCGTCACTGGCATGGAAGCCACAGCCGGTGGTGATCGGCGCGGTGGCCAGCATCCCGGCCATGGGCGCCAATTCGGACGCAACATCGATGTTCGTCGCTGACAGCCGGGTCTACGTCAATGCGGTGATGGACCGCGGCGACTTGATGGAGATCAACACCTACAACGAGGCCCCGGACGGGCAACAGCTGCTGCTGAAGTCGCCACCGGTGACGCCGGTCGTGGTTGACGCCTCCAGCATCGGCGCGGGCATGATGCCGGCGCGGCTGGAGCAGGCGGTGGGTGATGTGATGGCCCGGTTGGGCCGAGCGGCGTGGTCGGCCAGCGACTGCGCGGTGATCGACCAAGCCACGGGCTACATGGGGATCGGTTACTACGCGGGCACAGCCATCACCGGCCGCGCGGCACTGAATTCGCTCCTGCCCAGCTACGGCGCCGGCTGCTATCAGGATCCTGCTGGCGTGTTGCGCTTTGTCCGCGTGACCGCGCCCGAGGCCCATGCCGGTGCGTTCGCCTTCGACCTGTCGGAGGATGATCTGGCGGCTGATCTGGTCATGGTGCCCGATGACGCTCCCAACCTTACCCGACGCATGGCCTACCGACCCAACGGCCAGGCGCTGGGCGCATCGGACCTGGTCACCGACGTTGTCGACGTGCCCCAGTCACGGCGCGATGAGCTGACCGGCCTCTACCGGGGGCAGGTGTATGGTGCTGGTCCGCTGCACGCCCACTACCAGCGGGCCGAGGCTGCGGACCCGGTCATCTCGTTGTTCTGGCACGCGGCCGATGCGCAGCAGGAGATTGAGCGCGTCCTGGCCATGTACCAGGTGCAGCGCCACTTCTACCAGCTCGCCGTCCGTGGTGATCAGGATCTGGCGCCGCTTCCCGGGCAGATCGGTCGGCTTACCTACGGTCGATACGGCCTCGAGGACGGCAAGCCGGTGCTGGTGCGTCGGGTAGAGCGCAACCCTGCCACGGGGGACGTGGTGCTGACGGTGTGGGGCTAAGCCCCCTCCCTGATCATGTCCTCCAGCTGGCTTGCCAGATAGGCAATGTCGACCGATGGGTTGTATAGCCCACTGGCCCACTGGGACGGTGGTGCGTTCGTCCGCAGCGAGAAGTTGGCGGATGCCTTCCTAACCGCTGGTTCGTAGAACGCGTCTTCCAGCCTGGTGAGCCGACGCTTGGAGCCATCGATCGTCCCTGTGGATGCGCGTTGCTTGAGGTGGGCTTTCAGCTCAATCAGGCGCTGCCGGTACTGATCGAGTTCATCCGCACTCAATGCTCGGTGGCGATCGCCTGCGTCAGCCAGTTCCTCAAACTCTGCATGCACTCGCTGCAGCTCGGCCAGCAAGCGCTGCGCCTCTTGGAGATTAAAAGTGTCCATTCAATTCGATCCTGAAAGCGGCCTCGTCCGTGTTGAAATCAGTGTGCGCGGAGGGGAGGCCGACGATCTCAACCGGCACTTGGCCTCCGGCGCGCTGCACACGCTGGAGTCTATTGCCGGATTGGATCAGGGACCTGTGAGACGACGGCTGATCGACTGCTTGGGGCGGCAGGTTCGGTCGCTGAAGCGAAACGAGGATGAAGTTCGCGCAGCGAAGAAGGCAGGGGCCCCGTGCTGATCGGATACGGCATGCCGGCCGTTGCGACGGTCACCCTCACGGGAGCCACGTGGCTCAGCGCGGATCAGGGCTCGGCACTCTTCGACGGCAAGCCCGGCAGGGCCTCGCGGATCCGGCGAACAAGCTCGCTGGCGATCACGATTACCCTGGCCGACGCTGTCGTCCCGGGGATCATCGCGGTTCTCGGCCTGAACATTCCGCCGGGCGTGCAGGTCAGCGCTGCCGGCGCGACCGGCACCACGGTGCGTCTGCCGGACGGCAGCGTCTGCGCCTGGTTGTTCCCGCAGGCCAGCACCCTGGTCTCGGTGGTGTCCGTGGAGATCGCCACCACCGCCACCAACGTGGACGTGGGCGAGATTGCGATCTTCCGGGCGGTGGACGTTGGTATCAAGGACGGTTGGGCCGTGGCCACGATCGACGCCAGTGTCCATGCCCGGACCAAGGGCGGCCAGGTCAACACGGTTCCCGGGGCGCTGTACCGCCGCCTGACTTGCACGCTGTCGGGCCGGTCCACGCCGGTTGTGCGCGGCAACGGCCTCGGCGGCATGGACTGGGAGACGATCGGGGCCGCGCTCTCGGGCCGGCGGCGCTCCTGTGTCGTGCCCCAGTACCGGGATATGGTCACGAAGGCGTTTGATCCGGCCCTGGCGGCGCGGTCCGCCCTCTATGGCTTCCCGACCCAGCTGCCCAGTGCCGAGAACATCAGCCGGCAGTACTTCTCGGGATACATGGAGTTTGAGGAAATCCCGGCCTGATTTTGTTGTGCAGGTTGCCCGCTGGCACAATCCCGATCTCAACGAGCAGGGAGCGGCAATGATTGAACACACGAGCAAAGTCGATGTACCGGAGGGGGATCCCCGGCCAGAAAAGCTGCCAGCCAAGGCTGGATCTGGGCTGGAGGACGTGGGCCGATTGATGGTGCTGCTGTCGCTGGTTGCAGGAGTGGTTGGCGTGTTCGCCTTTGGACGTGTGCCCCGCGTTACGTCGTGGGGCGGGGTTTCCCACGACTGGAACCTGCTCAACGTGTTCGCGGTGGTGCTGAGCACCGGGTGGGCGCTGGCCATGTCATGGGCCGTTTACCGACTGGGGACCGCCCTCTGCTGGCTTGAGCGTATCGGGAAGAAAGTCGAAGTTGAGTAGAGATCGGGCGCAAAGCCCGGAAAACCTGTAGCCCAAGGCCCGCCCAGTGCGGGCCTTTTTTATGGATGAAACCATGAGCCTGTACACCCTCACTGTCGACCTTCTGTTGAAGTCCGGATCGTTCGAGCGGGACAGCGGCAAAGCGGCCCGAGTAGTGCAACGGGACATGTCGAGCATTCAGTCGGCGATGTCTGAGGCAGCGCGACGTGGTGCCGATGACGTGGCGGCAGGGTTCCGTCGCGTGACGCTTGAGGCGGTCGGGATGGGCTCGGCTCTGGCGGCAGTCAAGGCGACAATCGGCCGGGCTGACGAATGGACCGGAATGAGCAACCGCATTCGCCTGGTCACCGCCTCGCAGGCCGAGTTTGTTGCGGCCCAGCAGGATGTGGTCCGGATCGCCAAAGCGACATATCAGCCGTTGGACGCCACCGCGAGTCTCTATCAGAACCTGGCAATGGTTCAGGATCGACTCGGCGTAACGGGCGCGCAGACAGCGCGGATCGTGGAGACGGTGAACAAGACGATTGCCATGTCGGGTAGTAGCGCAGCTGCGTCGGAGGGCGCGCTTACTCAGTTTGGCCAGGCCCTGGCGGCAGGTACGTTGCGCGCCGAAGAGTTCAACTCGATGGTCGATGGCGCATCCAAGCTGGTGCAGACCATTGAAGACGGAATGGGCATTGCCCGCGGCAGTCTCCGCAAGTTCGTGGTGGATGGCGGTGTCGCAGCCGATCAGATCGTCAACGCTCTGCTGAAAATGTCTGACGGCGTTGATGACTCGTTCGGGAAGATGCAAGTCCGTGTCTCGCAGTCGATCACCAACCTAAATACCAACCTGACTGAGATGATCGGCAGGGCAGATGAGGCAACGGGGGCTTCCCAAGCGCTTTCTGCGGGCATTGGGGCGCTTGCCAGCAACTTGGAAATGGTAGCGGTTGCTGGCGCTGCCGTGGCATCTGGCCCACTACTGAAGGCCCTACTGGCGCGGGTGGCTGCAGCTAACGCTGGAATGGCAGCAGATCGGGCCGCAGCCGCGCAGAACGTCGCCGCGGCGCAGCAGCTTGAGCTACGGACCCGCGCAGCAATGCTTGATGCTCAGGCGGAGGTGCGGCGCGCCGCTGCGATCGGCGGAAGCGTGTCTGTCAGTTCCAAGGCAGCTGCCGCGACCCTGGAGCATCGGCAGGCCGTCCTCCTGCTTGCTCAAGCACAAGGACAGGCCGCTGCCGCAAATGCCGGATGGGTGGCGCGCGCTGGAGCTTCGACGCTCGCGATGCTTGGAGGCCCGGCCGGTATCGTCACGATGCTGGCCACCGCCGCAGCCGGGTGGCTGATCTTCCGCGACAACACCGCGATAGCATCGGCCGCGCTGATCGATTTCGGTGGTGCAGCTGACACCGCCATCGAGAAGTTCAAGACCCTCAACGCCCAGATGCAGGCCGGTGAAATTCTGCGCCTGCAGAAGGAGATCGATGAGAACTATCGGACCATCACAGGCTCGATCACTGAGATGGTGGCGGCGGCGACGAACTTCGCTACAGCGAGCCAGGCATCCGAGTTCATTCAAGAAACCCAACGGCTCGATGCTGCCTTCAAGGCTGGAAAGATTGGCGCCGATGAATTCTCCAGCGGATTGGAGGCAGCATGGCGGGCGATGATTGCTGGCTCGCCCGCTGCCGCTACGGTGGCCAAGAGCCTCACGGAAGAGACCGCCGCCGCTGCGACTGCTGGTAGGGAGGTCGATCGCAAGCGGGCGATCTTGGATGCGTTCACTGGCAGCAGCACTCAGGCGAAGGGTGCCACCGACGCGCTGTCGGGCTCCTTCAATGCACTGGGGGACTCGGCCGGCGCTGCTGGTAAGCGGATCGCGTCGGCGATGCAGTCGCTGCCTGGCCAGCTGGCGCGCGTTGGCAAGAGCGCGGCAGAGGTGGCAAAGCTGGACGTGGGCGACTGGTTCAAGGAGGCCCAAGCCAGCGGCGTCGACTTCTCCAAGCGCGACGACCCGAAGGTCAAGCAGTACCTTGAACAGGGCGCCCAGTACATCCGGCTCCAGACGGAGCTGGCCGCTGCGCAGAAGAACTTCACGGAGTCGCGCAAGGCGTCGGCAGCCGCAGAGCGTGCAGGTGCGAAGGATCGCGATGCCGATGCCGAGTCGATCAAGCGCTACCGGCGCCAAGCAGAGGAGGCAGCCGGGGCGATGAACGGCCCACTTGCCGAGGCCATGGCGAGGCACCTCAACAACATGGCTCAGTACAACGAGCTGCTGGAGAAGGGGGCCATCGCCCAGGCTGACGCCAATGTACTGATGGGCGAGAGCGCGTTGGCGTATGCGAGGGTCGCTTCTGAAATCGAGAAGGCCCTGGCCAGCCCCGAGGCGCTCCTTGCGACGATGGATGCCGAGGTCGCCATGCTCGGCAAAGTCGGCCGTGCGCGCGAGCTGTCGCGGCGCGAAATGATGAACGAGCGGGACATGCGGCAGGAGCTGCAGAAGGCGGTGGAGGCCGCTGGCGGCAAGGAGGCGCTGGCGCTATCCAAGGGGGCGGCGAGCTACGAGCAGTACGAGCAGTCCATGCTGGCCGCGGCGCGGGCATCGGCAGACCTGTCCATGCGCGCTGAGGAGGCAGCGGCCAACGTCGAGGCATGGGCTGCGATCGTGGTGGGCGGGGTGAGCGATGTGGCCGATGCCATGGCCGACTTTGTTGCCGGGGGCATGCGCGACTTCGACAACCTGTGGGACGACCTGAAGGACGCGGCCAAGCGGGGCCTGCGCGATCTGGCCCGCGAGTTCCTGCAGCAGAAGCTGGTGATCCCGATCCAGACGCAGATCCTCAATGGGGTGAACGGGCAGGGCGGTGGCTTGAACCTGCAGAGTCTGATGGGGTTGTTCGGCGGCAATGGCTCTGCGGCCGGCGGCCAGAATGTGAGTACGGTGGCCGGCCTGCTCTCCAAGGGGCAGGGCCTGTTCGGCTTCGGTCGTTCGGCAGGTGCCGCGGCGGGAACCCTGACAGGCTTCGGCGACGTGACCAGCATGGCCGGGATGACCGGTTCCAGCTTCTCGGGGCTGATTGGCGGCGGGAGCGCCGGCGCTGGTGCTGGTGCTGGTGCTGGAGCTGGTGCTGCCGGCTCGGCGGCTGCGGCGGTGCCGATCATCGGCTGGATCGTGGCCGGCATGATGAAGAACGCCCAGCTGTTCGATCAAGGCTGGAACATCGCCAATGGGGAGAGCTGGGCCGGCAAGATCGCAACCGCTGGGGCTGTCGGCTTGGCCGACAAGGGGTTCCGTGCCTTGGGCTTCAACGACAAGGTCGCTTCGATCCTGTCTGGCTCCAGCATCCACGCCAAGCTGTTCGGTCGACAGGCGCCCAAGGTCACAGGCCAAGGCATCACCGGCAGCTATGGATTCGGCGGCTTCGACGGCCAGAGCTATGCGGATATCAAGGCCAAGGGCGGCCTGTTCCGCAGCGACAAGAAGTGGACGCAGTTCGGCGCGCTAGATCCGGGCATCGATCGCACGTTCGATATGGCGGCGCGGCAGGTGCGTGGCGCGGCGACCGATCTGGCCAAGCAGTTGGGTGTGGACCTGACCCACAAGCTCGGCAGCTTGCGGGTAGACCTGGGCAAGCTCCAGTTGTCGGCGGACTCCACCGAGGCCAAGGCGCAGCTGGAGGCTTACCTCGCCGATATGACCAATCGGTTGTATACCGAGGCGGTCAAGGCGGCGGGGTTCGGTGGCCAGCTCGACGGCTACTTCGAGTCGGCGGACGTGTTCACCGCGCTCAGTGCGTCGATCGCGCTGGCCGTGGGCAATGCCGATGAGCTGGGCCGAGCACTCAACGGGCTGGAAGTCGACAAGGTCAACAAGGCGGTCGACTACTTCCAGGACCTGGCCGGCGTCGCCGGCACGGACTTGGCCACCCAGGTGCAGAAGGTGACCGGGCTACTCGGCAACTACGCAAGCCTCATGGCCGACGTGAGCACCCAGCTGATGACGGCCAACCTGACGCAGTACCAGTCGCAGGCGCTGTCGATCGAACGCACCTACCGCCAGCAGGTGAAGTCGGCCAATGACTACGCCAAGGCGCTGGGCTTGTCCGGCGCCCGTGCGGAGGACCTGGCCAAGATCGAGGCGCTGCGTGCCACCAACATGGGCAAGCTGCAGGCGCAGATCGACAAGGACAAGAAGGCCATGCAGTACGGCCTGTCGATCAGCGATCTTTCGCCGCTGACGGACCAGGAGAAGCTGGGCGAGGCGATGAAGGAGCTGGAGCGGGCGGTGTCCGGAGGCGACACCAGCGCCGCACAGGCGGCCGCTCAGGCCGCGCTGGGCTTTGGTCGGAACCTCTACGCCAGCGGGCAGGACTACAACAGCCTATACGGCCGCGTGACCGGCCTGATCGACGGCATGAAGGTCGGTGACCTCGACCAGCAAGACGGCACCAGCATGGGGGCGCTGGCAGACGCCATCGAGGCGTTGCCGGACAACTTCAGCCGGGCCGTGTTCGACCTGGTCGTGAACAACGACGCTCAGACGCAAACCACCGCCGCCGTACAGCAGAGCAACGCTCTGCTCGCCGAGCAGAACCAGCTGCTCCGCCAACTCGTGTCTACCACCACCCAGGGCGTACGCAACGCCAGCAGTTCAGCGCTGCGCGAAGCACTCAACGCGAGGTAATCAGCAATGCAAGCAAGGAAACTCACGCTGGTGGAAATCGGCGTGGGCGGGCTGCCGTCCGCGTCTCCGGTGGCACCGCGCTTTTCCACGTGGTTCCCGGTGCCCTTCAAGGCACCGGACGTGCCGCCGGCGAACGGGGTTACCCCCACGCCGGTGGCCGACGGCGTCGTGCTCGAATGGGACGCCGTCAATCTGGAGGGCGTGGTCTACGTCATCTCGCGTAGCGAGAGCCAGGATGGGCCGTGGACGGAGATCCACCGCACCACCGACACCCGCTACGTCTACAGCGACGGCAGCGGCAAGACGTGGTGGTTCCAGATCACCCCGACCGTGCGTGGCAAGACAGGCACCGGAACGGTGGTGGGTATTGTTCCGCCCACGACCTCCAAGGACTTGGCCGAGCAGCAGGCCAAGCTGGCGGCGGAGATCAGCGCCCGGATCCAGGCGATCGCAGACGAGGCGGCGGCACGCGCTGCCGGGCTGGCGCAGGCTGCACAGGACCTGGTCGCCGAGGCACTGCTGCGGCAGCAGGGCGTGACCGAGGCCCTGCAGGCGGTCAGTGCAGAGGCCCAGGCGCGAATCGATGCGCTCCTGAATGAGAAGCTGGAGCGCGAGGCGGCGATCAGCCATGAGCAGCAACTGCGGCAGAGCGCCGATGAATCGCTGGCGCGCGCAGTGTCAGAGGTCGCGGCCGGCAGCGGGACGCAGTTCGACAGCATCAAGCTCTGGCCGTTCAATCAGACCATTGAAGGGTGGACGGGCAACGGTGCTCCCACGCTTGTAGATGGCTGGCTGCGGCCCGCAAACCACGCCACGGCGCCGTGGGTACAGTCGCCGGTGGCGCTGGCAGTGGACGGAAGCGCATACCGTTTCGTGAAGCTGCGCGTGAAGCGCGTGGGCTCGCCGATGTGGAGCGGGTTCCTGCAGTGGATCACTGCCACGGACCAGGCATGGAACACGCAGAAGCGTGCGGCCATCCCGGAGCCGGCGTGGGACGTGAATGGCGTGGCCACGGTCGACGTGCAGGACATTGCCTGGTGGCCGGCCACGGTTGATGCGATTCGCATGCAGCTGGGGGCGGCGCAGACCGTTGCCAGCTACTACCTGATCGACTACATCGCCGTGGGGCGTCCGCAGCCGGGTGCGTCGGTGGCGCTGGTGCAGGAGGAAACCCAAGCCCGGATCACGGCAGACGCGGCGGAGGCCACGCAACGCACCGCGCTGGCCGTGCAGATGCGCGGGAACTACAACGGGACGGATCCGCTGCAGCTGACCGCGGGCCTGGCCTACGAGGAGCTGAAGGCCCGAGTGGCTGCGGACTCGGCGCAGGTGCAGCGCATCAGCACGATGGAAGCTCGCATGCCGGTCGGCACCGGTTCGCTGGCAACCGCGGCATCGGTGACGGCGCTGCAGGAGGCCACCGCGACCACGACGAGCGCGCTGGCGCAGTCGATCACGACGATCAACGCCACATTGCCCGCGATGATTTCGCAGGGCAGCAGCATGGTCCTCAATGGCTCATGGCAGGCCGGCAAGGACGTTGGCTGGACCTACGACCCGGGTGCCACCGGCACGAGCTGGCCGGCGACGGAGGGGCGTGCAGGAGGCATGTGTGTGCGCTTCGACCCGGGGACCATCCGGCAGAAGGCCGCGTACGCCAATGGCCGCACCACAATGCCGACGAGCCCAGGCAAGAAGTACCGCTATGGCTGCTGGTATCGCAGCAGCCCGGACTTCAACGGCACTTCCGGCAACAGCAAGATGCGATTGGCGAATCAGAACGGAGAGCTGATTGGCGGGGCGACGTTCTTCGTGGCTGACAAGGCCAGTTGGACGTACCTGAGCGCCGTTTACACGATCCCGGATAGCACATCGATCACCGGGTTGCAGCTGAGCATCCTGGCCGACAACACCGCCGGTACGTTGTGGGTCGACGACGTAGCGCTGGAGGAAGTGACCGAACTTCTCGCGAACGCTCAAGCGATCTCGGACCTCAGCACCAGCGTGACGCAGTTGGGCAACACCGTCACGTCGCAGGCTGGACAGCTGACGGCGCTTCGCAGCGACCTGACCGGCGTTTCCGGGAGGACCGACGCCAACGCATCTGCCCTGCAGAACCTCACGACGCGCGTGACGACGGCAGAGGGCAAGATCGATTCGACTTCAACCAGTGTCACCAAGCTGCAGTCGGAGATGAAGGCCAGTTTGGCCGGTGGTGGTGGGATGTTCCCATCGGGGACGTTTGAGCAGTTCGCGGATGGCCAGGTGCTGTCCCAGGCCCATGGCACGACGTTCACCGTCAACCCGTCGGCAAAGCGCAATGGAAATCGTGGCCTGTTGATTCAGGTGCCGTCTGACGCCCGCCCTGATCTAAATGCCGATTGCTATCCGGTCACCGAGTTCATTCCCCTCGTCGGAGTTCGACGCCTATACGTCGAGGCGTGGGCGGCTCTTTCTTCTGGTAGCGCTGAGATTCCGGTCGACAACAAGAGCAATCTGCGCATTGGAGTTCAGACCTCTGCTGCAGGTTCTGGCGGTACGGGCAATGTTTGGACGACTGTGAATTGGGGTGTCGCCAGTCTGTCGAAAACCTCGTGGACGAAGGTGAGCGGTTACGTGACGACCAACGCGTCTGCGGCACAGGGGCGCTTGTTCGTTTCTCTCCCTGGTCACGCGACCGACCCCAAGTCCCAACGCGTGATCGGGTCGATTCTGCTGCTGGATGACATTGTCATCACCGACGTAACTGAGGCCTATGGTGCACATCAATCATCGGAGGCGAACGCGCAAGCCATCACCGGGCTTACAACGAGGGTGGTGAACGCCGAGGGCACGCTGACCAGCACAGCAAACCAGATCACCGTGCTGTCCAGCACCGTCAATGCGTCCTTCAACCGTGGCGAGAACCTCAACGTCAATGCCATGTTCGACGGTGACATGGCGCCCTTCGTCAAGGGGAACAGCAACCAGCAGAACGGTGATGTGACCTGGGTTCTTGGAGGCGGGCAGCAGGGCAGCGCAATCCAGATGGTGCACAAGGCCGGTGCTGCCGGCTCGCCGTTCGTCTACGCCAACGGCGGTCGTTGGGTTCCACTGAAGACAGGGCGCACTGGTCGCAAGCTGCGAACTGTGGTCGTTGCCAAGGTGATGGCTGGTGATGCAACGCTGACCGCGCGCTGCCGGGTTCGCCATAGTGCTGGGGAGGGCAACAACGATCAGACAACGCCGAACCTCACGAGTGCCTGGCAGCGGTTCGTGCTGGAGCATCCTGTGGGGGACGACCGCACCGAGGCCATGAGCCAGGTGTGGATTACCAATCGTGGGACAGGCGACGCCACGGTGCTTGTCGATCGCATCGAGTTCTACGACGTGACCGATGAGCTGCTGATCAGTGCCAACGCATCGGCAACGGCCGGGCTCACCACGGCGGTGAACCAGCAGGGCAGCAAGCTGGACGCGACTGCGCAGGACCTGGTGAGCCTGAAAACGCAGGTGGGCGATGTGTCGGCCAGCGGCTTCAACCAGATGCAGACCAAGGTGAATCAGCACGACGGACTGATTTCCGCCAACGCCACCGCAATCCAAGGTGTGCAGGCAGGGCTCGGCGGTAAGGCCGACGCCGCCGTGGTTGTGCAGATGGACGCTCGCATGAAGACGCTGGGCGGAGGCGGGAACCTGCTACGCACAGCGACCATGGAAGGTTCCTTGGACCCTGCATGGTTCACCCGCTGGGCGGACGGCCCGTGGAGGCGAAACAACATCGAGTTTCAGGACGGCCGCGTTCCTACTGGTATGAAGGCCATGGTCCACTATGCACCCATGGGGGGGGTGACAAACGGTTGGGGCTGTAGCACTTGCCAGATCGTACCCGCCGAGCCTGGGAAGACGTATATGGCGTCCGCTTACTTCAACAACTACCGCGTTCGTTCCCGCGTGCATGTGTTCTTTGTAGACGCGAACGGTAACGTGATCGGCCCGGAGTATGAGTCGCCGCTGGTTGAAAACTACGGACAGTCCAGCACCATGGGGGACTATAGGCGCACGTTTGTCCGCTCGGGAGTGTGTCCGCCGACTGCAAAAACGGTGTGGTTCCAGATCGTCTCCTTCAAGACGACGGACATCGCCAACGATGCCGCGATGTGGTGCGTTAACCCGATGCTGGAGCAGTGCCCCGCTGATGCCACGGCGCCGTCGCCGTGGGCTGCGGGTGGAATGGAATCCAGCGCTCAGTGGTCCGTAAACGTGCGGAACGATGGGGTCATTGCTGGTATGCGGGTCGCCGCTACCGGACGCACCGGCGAAGTAAACATCCTGGCCGATGTGTTCCGTGTGTCCTCGCCGGGAGGTGGACAGCGCACGGAGTATAGCGACGGGAACTGGCGCACCTACTACCCGAACGGGCAGCTCGCCACTCGCATGGGCTGGTGGCAATAGCAAATGGCGGGAGGCGCAAACGCCCTCCCGCCAATCAACAGAGGAGCAGACGCATGCCCGCAGGCATCCAGGCCTTCAACCCTGACGGGTCGTTGGAGATTGATTACACGACCCGCTTGGGGTTGTTCATTGGCACGGTTCAGACCGACGCTGTGCACGGTAATTCGACTTGGGTGGGACCGCTGCCCCCTGGGGATTTCCTCTTCTATGTGGTGCCTCCGCCGGCACAGCCTGGCCGCACTCCAACCGTTTGGTACTCGGATGGCCGGGTCTACTGGGGAACGGATGTGGATGCCAACGGGCAACCAGTCTTCTCCCTGGTCCCGGCAACTGTGCTGTACGGAGTGCACTGATATGCCAGCAGGCTTTGAGGCGTACACCCCAACTGGAACAGTGCAGGTCCGCAGTGATCTGCTCAACTTCCATCTGCGCCACAAGTTCGATATCAACGAAGCTGGCGCCGTTGCGTACCAGGTGTCTGGGATCGTAGTAACCCGGTACGTCACGCGTGACTTCCAGGCCAAGAGCCCCGTAGTTGCGGTCACTGGTCCGAACAACAACTTCGGGCTCAGCGTGATTCTGACCAATCTCGGCGGCAACAACTGGCGAGTGTCAGCCTACACGGGCTCATGGTTTGTGTTCGGAACGGTGTGGGTATACGACTCGGTTGTGACTGGAACGCCAGGCAAGACTGGCATCGAGGTCTACCGAGAGCACACCGGCGAACTGGCCTTCGCTTCCTGGGCAAAGCCTCTTCGAATCATGGGCGTAACGACTGCCCCGTTCGGAGCGGCTGAGGGAGCATACATGCAGGTCCCGGCTGGCAGACGCTACGCGGTGATCTCGTCTCGTTCGTGTCAGCGGATTGAGCGCGGCGTGGGCTTCCGCCTGACCGGGCCGCAGGGGGACGGGACTGGTGCAGCGGGTTCGGGGCGCTTCTACTATGCCGGCGCGACTGCCCTGATCCCGCAGGCCGACAATGCGACACAGTTCAGCGCATCGGGCCACTTCGTGCTGATCGACGTGACCGGCCACTAAGCTGCAGCGTCACGGCAACTGAACGACGGGGCGTGTCAGATTGCGCCCATGTGCTATTCCGCCCAGATCACCGCCGCCTACCAGAAGCTGGTCAGGATGACCGGCGCCACGCTGTCACTGCAGGAATTCGCCGCGCTCTATGCTCACGACCCGGGCAAGAAGCGGCCCAAGACCCCGAAGGCGATGGACGACGCCTTCCGGGGCGGGGCGAGCCCGGCTGAGCTGGCGGTGTGGGCTGAGGTGGAGCAGTGGAACCGGGTCGAGGCCGCGGTGCTTGAGCAGGAGCTGTTTGCCAACCGCAAGCGCCTGGCCGATGCCGAGCGGGCGCTGCAGGTGAAGGAGACGAAGAAGGCCCGGGAGGACGTGCGGATCGCCGGCAACAAGATCGATCGCGCCTTGGCCAAGCTGGCCGACCTGAAGCGTACCGACCCCAAGGACCGGGATTGCCGGATCTTCCCCGGCGTGTATGCCCCGGTGATCGTCTCCGAGGGTGGCAAGCTGGTGATCAGGCCCATGCGCTACCAGTGCCGGCTCGCCGGGAAGCCGGCCAACTACGACCAGCGTTACCCGGGCACCTACAACGCCCGCCGCGACAGCCTGGAGAAGTTCTGGGCGCCGGCCTTCGGCCACACCCACGGCCTGCTGGTGGTCGATACCTTCTACGAGAACGTGGAGGGGCCGGACGGCAAGAACCAGGTGGTGCAGTTCACACCGCGCACTGGTGAGCCGATGCTGGTGGCGTGCCTGTGGTCGCACTGGAAGGATCCGGCCCGCAAGGAGCCGGATCTGCTGTCCTTTGCCGCTATCACCGACGACCCGGAGCCAGAGGTGGCCGCTGCCGGGCACGACCGGACCATCATCAACATCAAGCCCGAGCACGTCGACGCGTGGCTCAATCCGGACCCAGCCGACCTGGCTGTGCTGTACCGGATCTTCGACGACAAGCGGCATCCGTTCTACGAGCACCAGCTGGCTGCGTAGGGAGAACCCCGAACGTCAGTGGGTGGTTGCCCGATAGTGCCCAGCCGCCGGCGCTGGCATTCTAACTGTGCCGGATCCGGGGCCGCAGGCAGCTCAACCCGGGGGCGCTTGAGCAGCGCCGCGCCGGCACCGATCCCGAACGATTCAGGCAGGTTGCTGCCGCGTTCGCAGGATCTGCGACGGTCGGCCGTATTCTTCCGGCCATGATCTCCTCCACCTACCAGGGCTTCCGCACCGCGCCGATCCCGTCTGGCTGGGTCCAGACCGGCGAGCGCTGGGCGCTCTGGTACAACGGCCGGGAAACGGCGAACGTCACGTTCGATGGCGGTCCTGGCGTCCGGCTGTGGATGGAAGGCCAGAAGATGTGGCACACCAAGGAAGCGCGCGCCGCCAACGTCCGACAGGCGAAGCGCTACGCCGAGCGCTGGTGCGCGGCCAGGCTCTATCCCGATCTGCCCCTTCGCGAGGCCGTCGCCCGGCTGACCGACAGCACCCCGATCCAGCCGCCGCCGCCACTGCCTGGCCTGCCGCCAACCCGTGAGCAGCAGCAACAGGCTCGGCGCCTGGCCGAGGCTGGGACAAAGGAGATCGAGCGAATCAAGGAAGCGCTGGAACCGCGCCGACCGCCGAAGGAGACCAAGCCCCGCCCGAAGGACGCACGCAAGGCGTGGGTGAGGGCAGGGCTTCAGCAGCTGCAGCGTGGTGTCTGAGAGGCCCGGGAGCGCTCCGCAATTGCTGCGGATGCTGCGTTTCTCTCGGTAAAAATGAACCTGCAGCGCGGCGCATTGCGGAGCGGAAATCATAGGTAAGCCATTGAATCGTAGAGATTCCTGACGAGCTTCCCAAGCTACTGACGTGGGTTCGATTCCCATCGCCCGCTCCATGTCTCCAGGGTGTTCACCCCAGGCAGACGCGGCGCAATCGTTGAACCACACCCCAGTCCAGCGTGTGGCAACGGCGCCGGAACCTCATTCTTCAATGCGTCGGGCTGTGGCTCTTCCGAACCACAGCCCGGGTGGCTTATGCGCCCGCTTGCGCAGCCGCGTCCTTGGCCGCGGCAGTGACGGAACTCCCGAAACCGGTATAGGTCGATCCGTTGCAGTGCAGGTATGCGCGGAAGACGACGCCATTCAACTCGGCGTTGTCAAAATAGCAGTGCGTACCGGTCTTGGATGATTTCTTCACAAGCCGCATTGCCATTGCGTTTGAATCGTCGACGCTGGAGCCAAGACCGGCAACGCTCCAGGACTGGCCCGGGCGGTTGCAGGTGTAGGGATACTTATAGCCATGCGCCGACCCATAGTAGTAGTCGACATTGCACCAGGCCTGCGTCGCCGCCAGGTTGATGGCCAGCTCAAGTACGTTCTGTCCCGCAGTGGTGGTCGTCATGCCATAGGCGGAAAGCGGTGTGGAACTGCATTCCGCTTTGATGCCAACACCCGGTGCCGGGATGCTGACATAGGGATCGCGTGCGAAGACACTGCAGACGGGTCCTTCCTCGGCGACGGCAAGGAAGCCATTGGCGTTGGCCGTCGCAGCATCGATATTGCTGCCAACGCCAGCGACCGTTCCATTCGTGCCGCAGCGCCGGATCACCACCCCTCCGCCGTTCGGCAGCATGTCCATGCCGGGGTCGCAGATGCCAGGCCCGATCGAAGCCCCCGCGGCTCTGGTGTAGTCACCTTCCGCGTTTGCGGCCATCGGGGCCTGGGTGGAAAGCAGTGCCAGCATCAGCGGAAAAGAAATCGCAGCCATTCAAAACCTCGAATCCATGAGTGAGTCGTGACGCTAGCAGAGGCGCCATTCTGGAAAACTGGAATTCGACCAATCCGCCAGTGCTGCAAGCCAGTGATCCGATTCAGAATGCCCACGTCTATGGAAATGTGCGGTAGTTCGCGCTGCGTCTCTGGCTGCGCGGCTGCCGCGGCGGGCTCCTGCAACCTCCGCTGTCTGCCGGGCCCGCTGGGCCGCAGGGTTCAGTTGGTGCTGGGCTTGGGGATGCTAAAAGATCGTTAACCCTTGCCTCCCATCGTCCGCTGCCCGGAGCGCGAATGATCCCCGCACTTTTGCCCCTCAGGCGTTGCTTTGATTTTTCAGGGCGATCCAACCGGAAGGAGTTCTGGTCGTACTCCCTGTCTGCTGCCCTTGTGGTGGCAGTGGGCTACACCTTGATGGACGGCGGATACTGGCTGACGGGCACCGTGCTGCTCGATGGGGAGGCCTTCGAGCCATTCCGGACGCTGGGGTGGGTCATGACGGTCTGCGCGGTCATCGTCCTCCTTCCGCCCATGCTGGCCCTGGCCGTTCGACGACTGCACGACATCGACGAGTCCGGCTGGTACGTCGTGATCGCCTTCATCCCGTTGGGTGTGTTCGTCCTCTTCCCGGTCATGCTTCTGCCGGGCAACGAGGAAGAGAATCGATTCGGCGGTGTTTCCGGCCTGCCGGGTGCCTGACTCAACGCCGGGCGAAGTCCACCAGGTCGGAAGGGTAGTGGGGGCAGGTGCGTAGCGTGGCGTCGTCACCGCCATACAGCACCACCAGCGCAGCCACTTCAAATGCCCAGTAGCCCCACGCGTTCGGCCCGATCAGGCGCCGGGTCCGCTTTTGAGCCTTTGGCGGCAGCAGGAAGAAGTCGCGGTACTGCACCTGCAGGTAGCCGGCCAGCAGTGAAGGGTCGAACGCTTCACCGTCGCGCAGCGGCGCGAACAGCTCGGCGAACGGTCGCGGATGAAAGACCTCATCACTGGCTTCCACCAGGCCCAGCGCCGGCGCGCTGAGGTAGTCCAGCACGCGGTCGGTGTCGAAACAGAGCACCTTCTCCACCAGCGCCGGCAGGCGTTCCTGCGCATCCAGCAGCACGCCCAGTGACAACAGCTGCAGTGCGTATTCGTAGTGCTGCGTTGTACGCGATTGCAACGACGCAGCCAGCGCGATGTCGTGGCCTTGCTGTTGCAGGCTGTCCCGGGCAAGGGCCAGCAAATGCGCATGCTCGAGCCAGAGATCTGCTACGTCGGCATGCATCTGCTGCAACGCCGTGGGGGCGAAGCCGCGGTCAACGCCTTTCAGCAGCAGGTTGCTGCCGGTCTGTGCAACCGTCTCCCAGCCGTAGGCATGCTCCAGGGCCGCATGTCCCTGCAGCGGTTCCTCCACAGATTCACCGCCATTGCGCGCATGGCGTGCAAGCAAGGCCATGCCTGCGTTCCAGTCCGCCTGCCAATCCGGCAGGCGAAGCGTGCGGCGCGGCTGGCCCGGGGCCTTGGCCAGTGCTCTCCATCGCGGCAGCATGTCCTGCAGCAGATTCCGGAGATTCACGGCAGTCATCGGTTCCATCATCAGCGAGAGTCTAGCGGCATTGCCGGCTCGAACCCCATTGCCTGGCAGAGCGTTGAAGGTTTGAATGGTGCACAGTCGCCGCCGCCCAGCCTGCATGACCGTTGATCGAATCGCCCTCCGCCGCTTCACCCAGTGGCTGCCGTTCCTGATATGGGTAGCGATCTGCGTGGTGTGGTGGTCGCCTTGGGGTGTGGTCGTTGGCCTGGCCGCATGCCTTGCCCTGGGCGGCGTGCTGCAGCACTTCGATCTGGTCGGCGATGCCGTAGGGGGCGCACTGCTGCGCTCGCGGGCGAAGCTGCCCTTCGCCACCCGGCCGCCCACGCATGATGTCCTGTTGGATTGGGGCGAGCTGGGCATGGGCGGGCCGGCCTACGGCACCCTGATGCTGCGCGATGGCGCCATTGTCGAGGGCGTATCCACCGCAGGCAGCCACGATGCCAGCGGCGAGTGGCTGGCGCTGGCGGGCAGCGCGCTGCGTTTGGCCAGTGGCTACAGCGATCGCAGCGAAGCGGTGATCGTCTACGACGAAGCGGACAAGAGGGTGATGCACCTGCTGGCGATTGTTCCCAGCCTGTTCTGGCAGGAGCTGCACGAGCGCCGGCAGCTTGGCGGGGATGCCGAAGCCGCGATGTGGTTGCGGGATATTCCCAGTCGATCGACCACGCTGCGCCCCTGCCGGGGTCTATGGCTGGAACAGGAGCATCCGGCGCTGGCCGCCGGGGTGCCGCAGGTGTTGCGGCATGTCCTGCCTGATGCCCGGGTGCTGCAGGCCATCCCGCTGCTTCCCGACGACCTGCGCCTGACTGCGCATCCGACCTTGTTCGCACGCATCTGCCCGTACGCGCTCTGTCTTGATGGCGAGCCCAGTGACCGTCACGCCTGCGATCTGGAGACGGTCATTGCCAGCCCGTCCGGTCGATGCGTGGTGGTGGCGGGAAGCGTGCTTGATGGGGATCTGCGTCCCATCGAGGGCGTATGGCTCGTTCACTGGCAGGGGCGTTGGCTGGCCATTGGCCGCCGTGCGATGGGCGGCACTGGCAAGACCCGGAGTGGGGCCTGGATCGATGTGATCGCGGTCGGCGATGACGGAACGCTTCGCTGCGAAGCCTATGAGGAACACTGGACGTTCGAGGCGATCACACGCATCCCCACGCCACATACGGCATTGGCGCTGCCTGTGGAATGGCGGGAAACCGCATTGGCCGTGCGTGTCCGCGATGGGGGCTTCTCGCTGCGCCTGCCCCGCGCGGATCAGCGGCCCTCAGTCACAGGTTAGACTGCGTCGAATCAAACAGGGAGGTTCCGGCATGCGTCGTCGATGCAGGCCGGGAAAGCGCTGGAAAAGCTGAAGAAATGGGCTGCGGGCAGTACCGGGTGCGGATGACCGGACTTCCGTATGGCTCATGCGCCTGCCGCCTGCACCTGTTGCGCATACTCCTCGGTAAACAGCCCTGACAATGCCCGGCGCTGCTCTGCATCGATGGCGCGCGAGGCGTTGGTTGTGTAGTCGAAATGCACCATCACGCAGCGCCCGCTGGCCACCAGGGCCTCGAACTGGAACGCCTGCTGCACGATCGACAGCGAGGAGCGGCCGATGTTTTCGATGCGGGTCTCGATGCGCACTTCGTGTCCCGGCTGTATCTGCTGCAGGAAGTCGATTTCGTAGCGGCGCAGGATCAGCGTCAGGTCGCGCATGCTGGCCTCGCGGCTGAGATGGCGGAAGATCTCCTGGCGACCTTCCTCGAACCAGACGGGCAGGGCGGTGTTGGTGACGTGGCCGAGTACATCCACTTCGGAGAAACGCGGAAGGATCGTCAACGGCATGAAGTCTCCGGGGTGTAGTGGGTGGGGTCTCCGGCGACGGTGCTGCCATCGCCGGAGACAGTGCGGCGACTACCGGCTGTCAGTCTGAGTAGAAGCCGTTGCCGAGGGTGCCGGGCAGGCCGGGTTCCGGCCACGGCATCAGTGACGTGCAGGCGTCATACAGCGTGCAGAAGTCCTGCCGCAGTTGTGCAGGCACCCAGCTGCCATAGGAAACGTCGGTCGAGTCGCCCTGGCAGGCGTAGGAAACATCGATCCAGCGGGTATTGGCGTGTGAGGCAACGCCCTGGTGCTGTGTCTTGCCCGTGCAGTAGCGCAGGCCCTGGCCGATCAGGGTGTTGTTGGCATCGAAGTAGAGCCGGGAGACTGCGTGGGTGGGCGCAGCCTGTACGTGTGCGGCGCTCCCCATCAGGCCAAACAGCAACAACAGCGGAATTCCCATTCGCATCTGTGGTTCTCCTTGGGTTGTGTAAGCCGGCCGTGTCCTGTCCTGTAGCCGGCAACAGCCATCTTCGCACAGCCCCGGCAGGCACGCAGATACGGCGGCCTGCAGGGCATCATCCGCCCGCCACACGCCCGCGCTATGCTGCGCGCCTGCCGTCCGATCCTGCCGCGATGAAGCTCGCCATCCTGTCCCGCAACAGCTCCCTGTACTCCACCCGCCGGCTGGTCGAGGCGGCGCGCGCGCGCGGCCACACCGTTCGCATCCTCGACCCGCTGCGCTGCTACATGCGCATCGCCGCCGATGGTTTTTCGATGCACTACAAGGGCCGGCCGATGACCGGCGTGGACATGGTCATCCCGCGCATCGGCGCCTCGATCACCCGCTATGGCACCGCCGTGCTGCGCCAGTTCGAGCTGATGGGCGCGCGTACTCCCAACCCGTCCGATGCGATCCTGCGTTCGCGCGACAAGCTGCGCGCGCACCAGTTGCTGGCAGCCAAGGGCATCGACATGCCGGTCACCGTGTTCGGCGACAACCCCGATGACACCGTCGACCTGCTGTCCATGCTCGGCCCGCCGCCGCACGTGGTGAAGCTCAACGAGGGCACCCAGGGACGGGGCGTGATCCTCACCGAGAAGGCCAGCGCTTCGCGTGGCATCGTCGAGGCCCTGCGGGGCCTGTACGCCAACTTCCTGATGCAGGAGTTCATCGGCGAAGCCAAGGGCGCCGACCTGCGCTGCTTCGTGGTCGGTGACCAGGTGGTGGCGTCGATGCAGCGCCAGGCGCCGGAAGGTGACTTCCGCTCCAACCTGCATGCCGGCGGCACCGCGGTGGCGGCCAAGGCCAGCCGCGCCGAACAGCAGGTGGCGGTGCGTTCGGCCAAGGCGCTGGGCTTGTCGGTCTGTGGTGTGGACCTGATCCGCTCCGCGCGTGGCCCGCTGGTGCTGGAGGTCAACTCCACGCCAGGGCTGGAGGGCATCGAAGCCGCCTGCGGGGTGGATGTGGCCACGCGTATCATCGAGCACGTCGAGAAGATCAAAAAGCCGTGATTAATCAATGGCTTGAAATTCTCATGGGCAAATGAGGCCGGCTTTAACGCGCCTTTAATCGGCGCCGGCGTAGCCTTCAGCGAACCGCAGCTCTGCCTCTCAGCAGGATCGGTATCGGGATACGACTTCAGACCCAGGCGGGGCACCGCCTGGGTCTTTTTTATGCCGCCGGAAGTCCCTTGTGGAGGCAGCGTGACGGCCGTAGAGTGGCGCCCATCGTTCCTGGATGGATCCGGAGGCTGGCGATGTACCGCATCACGATGATCGCGTTGTTGCTGGGGCTGTCTGGTGCTGTCTCCGCCAAGCCGGAGAAGACCGCCATACAGATGGACGGGCAGGCCCCGGTGGCCGAGCAGGTCCGGCGGGTTGAGAAGGCCCTCGATGACGGCGAGTACAGCGAGATTTCCGCCGATGACCGCGCCCAGGTGCAGCAGGCACTGGCGCGCATCACCCAGCGCATGGGCGACCACCGCACGCTTCAGGAGCTCCCGCCGCAGGTCCAGGCGGAGGTCTTCAACGACCAGGAGCGGATCAACACCGTTCTTGTCCGCGCCCACGAGGACAGCCGCCAGATCTGTCAGCACACCCGCACCACCGGCAGCAACATGCCTAAGAGCCGCTGCCTGACCGTGGCCGAGCGCCGCCGGATCGAAGAAAAGGGCAAGGCCCTGCTCAACGACCAGCGCACCTTCAACAACTTCAACCCTGCCACCAACCACTAGGCCGTCCGGTGCCCCTGCGCATGGCACTTGCTGGCGTGAAGGTGGTGCGAATACAGTCAACACTCAACTCAAACAAGGATTCGTTTGTCATGAAGTCCCTCCTGATGTCGGCGGTCCTGATCTCAGGCCTGACCCTGGCCACCGCCGCCTCTGCATCGAACCAGTCCGGTGAGGTCTTTATCCCCGGCAAGCCGCTGCAGCAGCAGATCGAGCGCATCGAAATCGAACTCAACGATGGCGAGACCTACAGCGAACTGAAGCAGACCGACCGCAGCCGCGTACGCGAGGCGCTGGTGCGCATGCGTACGGCCGTCGAGCAGCATCCTGACCGCGATTCCATGCCTGAACAGGTACGAACCGATGTCTTCAACGACCAGCAGATCGTGAACACGGTTTTGACACAGGCACGTGAGGATAGTCGTCTAATATGCCAACGTGAAAAGGCCACGGGTTCGAACCGGTCCACGACGCAGTGCACTACCGTTGCCGAGCGCGCCCGGCGGAAGGACAAGGCACAGCGTGATATGGGCCAGGCCCAGCGCATCGGCAAATTCGTAAATTAGAGGTGACAGTGAGAATCCTGGTAATCGAAGACAACAGCGACATTGCGGCCAACCTGGGCGACTACCTGGAGGACCGGGGCCACACCGTGGACTTCGCGGCTGACGGGGTTACCGGTCTGCACCTGGCCGTGGTGCACGAGTTCGACGCGATCGTGCTGGATCTCAATCTGCCAGGCATGGA
Organism: Stenotrophomonas sp. 63632_Sma; assembly: GCF_056482875.1. Taxonomy (NCBI): domain Bacteria; kingdom Pseudomonadati; phylum Pseudomonadota; class Gammaproteobacteria; order Lysobacterales; family Lysobacteraceae; genus Stenotrophomonas; species Stenotrophomonas sp. 63632_Sma. The sequence continues at coordinate 3,646,564 of NZ_CM151220.1, read as the reverse complement.
CGGCATCGAGGTCTGCCGCAAGTTGCGCAATGAAGCGCGCAAGCAGACCCCGGTACTGATGCTCACCGCCCGCGATTCGCTGGACAACAAGCTGGCCGGCTTCGATTCCGGCGCGGACGACTACCTGATCAAGCCGTTCGCGCTGCAGGAAGTGGAAGTGCGTCTGAACGCCCTGTCGCGACGCGGCAAGGGCGTGCAGACCCGCGTGCTGGAAACCGGCGATCTGGAATACAACCTGGATACGCTGGAAGTGCGCCGCCAGGGCAAGCTGCTGCAGCTCAACCCGACCGCACTGAAGATCCTGCAGGCGCTGATGGAAGCGGCCCCGGCCGTGGTGACCCGCCAGGAGCTGGAAACCCGTGTGTGGGGTGAAGAACTGCCCGATTCGGATTCCCTGCGCGTGCACATCCATGGCCTGCGCGCGGTGGTCGACAAGCCGTTTGAAGTGCCGCTGATCCAGACCCGCCATGGCATCGGATACCGCATCGCCACCCCGGAAGCCTGATTCGGTGGCAACCAAGGGGGAGCGCCGGCGCACGCCTTATCGGCGGCGCCTGCGCAGCCGCATCATCGTTTCGTTCGTGTTGTTGGGCTTCTGCCTGACGACACTGTTTGCGTTCGCCACCAACTGGGCCCGCCTGCGCGTGGAAAACCAGCTGGTGGAAGAGCTGATGAACCGCAACATCGACGAGTATGCGCGCCGCTATTACGAGCACCCCGGGCATAACCCGGACGCACCGGTGCTGCAGATCAAGGCCTATGCCTATTCGAAGGACAAGTTCGACCGGGTGCGCGAAGAGCGCGCGCAGTGGGCGGGCTTTTCCGATGGCATCCACAGCGTCAGCGGCGATGAGCACGGCGAGCCGTACTCCTACAAGCTGGCCGTACGCAAGACGCCCGACGCCTGGTTCTTCCTCGCCTATGACATGACCGACAGCGTGCGCGGCGGCAAACAGCTCAACCGCGCGCTGGTGCTGTCGGTGCTGGTGTTCAGCGTGCTGTCGCTGGTGCTGGGCTGGTGGTCGGCCTCGAAGGTGATGAAGCCGGTGTCGGATCTGGCCGCGCGGCTGCGTGCCTATCGCGGCGGCACCAGTGATCCCGAGCCGTTGGCGCCACGCTTCCCCGACGACGAAGTGGGGCAGCTGGCCCAGGCGCTGGACGACTATTCCTCGCGGCTGACCGAAGTGGTGCAGCGCGACCGTGAATTCAATGCAGACGTCAGCCATGAGCTGCGTACGCCGCTGGCAGTGATCCGTGGCGCCACCGAGCTGCTGCTGACCCGGCCCGGCCTGGACGAGAAGGTGCTGCAGCGCCTGCAGCGCATCCAGCGCGCCGAACAGCAGTGCAGCGATCTGATCGGCGCGCTGCTGCTGCTGTCGCGCAACGAGCGCGGGCAGGGCACCAGCAACGTCGCCCGCGTGGCCGAGCAGCTGCTGGACGCACACCGTGCGCAGCTGGGTGGCAAGCCGCTGGAGCTGCTGCTGGAAGGTGAGCGCAATCTGGTGATCGACGCGCCCGAGGCGGCGTTGTCGGTGGCACTGGGCAACCTGATCGGCAACGCCGTGAAGTACTCGCAGGACGGCGAGGTGCGCGTGTTCGTCGGCACCAACTCGGTGTCGGTAACCGACAGTGGCCCGGGCCTGAGCGAGGAAGACGCGGCCAAGCTGTTCCAGCGTGGCTACCGCGGCACGCATGCCGGCCACTCGCAGGGCGGCGGCATCGGCCTGTCGATCGTCAGTCGCCTGTGCGACCTGTACGGCTGGCAGGTAAGCGTGCGCCCCGGCGGCCAGCGTGGCGTGATTGCCACCCTGACGTTCTCGCCGAAGCCGTTGTAAGGGCCCCTACTTTGGTGGGTGCCGACCTTGGTCGGCACGAACCCCGCCGACCTTGCATCGCGCCCTGTGTCGCTTGTGCCACCACCGTGATCGCTGCCGCGCCCCGCGCGTGTAGATCCACGCCATGCGTGGATGCACTTCGGTAGTGCCGGCCGCTGGCCGGCAACCAGGCCTCAACCCCCGGCCAACCCCAGATACCGCGCATGCAGCTGTTCCACCTGCACCTGCAGGTCCTCCGGCTGCCCATCATTGACCACCACGTCATCGGCCAGCGCCAACCGCTGTGCGCGGCTGGCCTGCGCAGCAATCATCCGGTCGGCCAGCGCGGCATCAATGCCATCGCGCTGCATCAGCCGCGCGTGTTGCACGGCTTCGGGCGCATCCACCAGCAACACCCGGTCCAGCCACGGGTAGGCTTTCTGCCCGCCCACCTCGGTCAGCAGCGGAATCGCGGCAATCGCATAGGGGCTCTCAGCCTGCTCGCACTGCTGTTGCATCAGCAGGCGGATGGCGGGGTGGGTGATGGCTTCCAGCGCCGTCCGCTCGGCCGGGTCGGCAAACACGTGGGCGCGCAGGCGCCCCCGGTCCAGGCTGCCGTCGGCCAGCAGCATGTCGGCGCCGAAACGCTCGGCAATGCGAGCCAGCGCCGGGCTGCCGGAAGCCACCACGGCACGTGCGGCCAGATCGGCGTCGGCCACCACGATCCCCAGCGCCTCGAAGCGCCGGGTCACCTCGCTCTTGCCGGAGGCGATGCCGCCGGTCAGGCCAACCACATAGCGGCTCATGGGGACTCCCCTCAGCGCAGCCCGCTCATCACCAGGTACTGCTCCACCAGTGGCGCACCCCACATGAAGTACAGCCAGCCGGCGATGGCCAGGTACGGCCCGAACGGGATGGGCGTGGCGCGGTCACGGCCGCGGCTGTACAGCCAGATCGAACCGATGATGGCGCCCAGCACCGACGACAGCAGGATGATCGGCAGGATGCCCTTCAGACCACACCAGGCGCCCAGGGCCGCCAGCAGCTTGAAGTCGCCGTGGCCCATGCCTTCCTTGCCGGTCAGCTGCTTGAACAGCCACCAGACCGTCCACAGCGACAGGTAACCCACTGCTGCACCCACCAGGGCGGGCTTGGCTGGCATATACAGGTTGTCGATGCTGCCTATCAGCCCCAGCCACATCAGCGGCAGGGTCAACTGGTCGGGCAGCAGCTGCGTTCGCAGGTCGATGCCGGACAGGGCGATCAGGAAGCAGGTCAGCACGATGGCACCGAAGCCCTGCCAGCCGAAGCCGAACTGCCAGACGCAGGCCAGCACCAGCACCGAGGTCAGCGCCTCCACCAGCGGGTACTGCAGCGAGATCGGCGCCTTGCAGTGCCGGCACTTGCCACCCTGGATGATCCAGCTGAACAGCGGGATGTTCTCGTACCAGCTCAGCTTGTGCTTGCAGTGCGGGCAATGCGACGGCTCCACCACGATCCCCGGTGGGGGTGGTTCATAGAAGTCCGGTTCCTCCAGGACTTCGCGCGCATCGCGCTTCCACTGCCACTCCAGCCGCTTGGGCAGCCGCAGGATGACCACGTTCAGGAAACTGCCCAGCAGCAGTCCCAGGGCGGCCGCGGCGGGGTAGCCGAGGCCGGGGTGCTGGTCGAGAAATGCCATTGATACCTTTAGCCGACGACGGCGCCGAGTTTGAAGATGGGCAGGTACATCGCGATGACCAAGCCACCGACAATGGTACCAATGAACACCATGATCATCGGTTCCAGCAGGCTGCTCAAGGCATCCACGGCATTGTTCACTTCCTGCTCGTAGTATTCAGCCACCTTGAACAGCATGGCGTCCAGGGCGCCGGCCTCTTCGCCGATGCCGGTCATCTGGATGACCATGTGCGGGAACAGAGCAGTCTGCTTCATCGCCATGTTGACCGGATAGCCAACCGAAACGTCATCGCGCATGCGCAACACGGACTCCTCGTAGACCTTGTTGCCGGTCGCGCCGGCCACAATGCCCAGCGCCTCCACCAAGGGAACACCGGCCTTGAAGGTCACTGCCGTAGTACGGGCAAAGCGGGCGATGGCACTGTTGTGCATGATCTGCCCGATCACTGGTACCTTCAGAATGGCCCGATCCAAGCCATGCTGCATCTTTGGCGATCGCTTGTAGGCCATGATCGTTCCAACGACCACCGCAACGATCACGATCACGATGGGCAGCCACCAGCTAACCATGAATCGAGATAGTCCCACGACCATCTTGGTAAAGGCCGGAAGGTCTGCACCGAAGCTGGTGAAGACTTCTTCGAACTGGGGAACGACCCATACGAGCAGGATCGTACTGACCAGGAAGGCCACCACCAGAATCATGGCGGGGTAGAACAGGGCCTTCTTGATCTTGCCCTTCAGTGCTTCGATGTTCTCCTTATAGGAGGCGATCGTGTCCAGTACCGTTTCCAGCACGCCGGCGCTTTCACCCGCGCGCACAAGGTTGCGGTAGAGCTCGTCGAACTGGACAGGGTGACGACTGATCGCTTCGTTCAGTGAAGAACCCCCCTCGATGTCAGCCCGAATCCCATCCACCATCTTCTTCATGCGCGGGTTCTTGTGCCCGCTGCCGATGATTTCCAGTGCCGAGACGATCGGTACGCCGGATTTCATCATGGTGGCCATCTGCCGGCTGAAGAAGGCGATGTCCTTGGCATTCACCGGCTTGCCGGCCGCGCCGAACAGCGGCTTCGGCTTGGGCTTGACCTGACCGGGGTTGATCCCCTGCTTGCGTAGTTCGGCGCGCAGCAGATTGGCGTTCTTCGCCAACTGCTCACCCTTCATCTTGATACCCCGCTTGTCGGTCCCCTCCCAGACAAACGGTTGCAGCTCCATGGTGCTTCGCGCCACGGGCTCTTTCTTGATCGCACTGCGACTGACAGACATGTTGGCTCCCCAAGGCCCGCCATCCCCAGGCGGGCATCCTGACCGGCGATGGTAGCCGGTTCGGGGCCGTCCGGGGAGCCTGCTGGCGTGACGCCGCGCAGGGTTTTCGACCTGGCGAGACGAAAGGTGACGTACCGCGTCACATTGCCGCGTCCATCGCAGATTCGCTTCTGGGGGGTTCCCATCCGCGAAATTGCTGCCATCATTGGCGCGGGGAAATCGGGGAGACGCTGCCATGGGAGATTGGCACGTAACCTGCGTTGATCCACCCGCGGGGACGGGCAGCCTGCTCATCCGGTCATTTGGGCAAAGTGAGCCACCCCCGACATCAACCACTACTTATCTTGGGGATGTACCACCATGAAGAACCAGAAGGGCTTCACCCTGATCGAACTGATGATCGTCGTCGCGATCATCGCCATCCTGGCCGCCATCGCGCTGCCGGCCTACTCTGACTACACCAAGAAGTCGAAGGTGTCGGAAGTGATTCTGGCTGCTTCGTCGCTGCGTACCGCTGTGGCTGAATACGCTGCTTCGAACAATGCACTGCCCGCTGCGAGCTGGAGCGGTTATGAAGCGCAGTCGTCGAAGTACGTCAAGAGCGTGGCGTGGGAGGATGGCAAGATCGTTGCGACTGCCCAGGGCATCGATGCGGCCATTGATAACCAGACTATTGAGCTGAGCGCATCGCTGAACTCGACCAATGGCACCGTTGCGTGGACCTGTGGCGGTGACATCCCGGCCAAGTTCCGCCCGGGTAGCTGCCAGTAATTCCACCGCTCTTTCGAGCGGGCAGTGTTTCAAGGGAGCCCCGCTTTACCCGGGGCTTGCCTTTTTGGGGGAAGGATAGGGAATGAATGCTCTGCGCAGGATGGCGCCATGGTGTTTTGCATTGGCGCTGATTGTCTATTTGAGGCCATACACGGGTATTCGTCACGACGCCACTCTGTATCTTGCGCAAGCGCTGAGGGTAATTTCGCCGGACGTATTTAATCGTGATCTCTTCTTTGTTGCTGGAAGCCAGGCCGACTTCACGGTATTCCCGCAGCTCTTGGCCGCCTTGCTTCGTCATTTTCCAGTGGGCGATGTTTTTCTTGCGTTTACCTTCTTCACCAGGTTGTGCTTCTACGCTGCAAGTTGGTATCTGATCCGAGTGCTCTTCCCTGGGAAAATGCAGTGGCCTGCTATTTTCTCATTGATCGTGATGCCTACTGGATATGGCTCATACAGCATATTTGCATACGCAGAGCCTTTTCTGACCGCTCGCCCCATTGCCGAAGCTCTGTCTCTGATCGCTTTGGGCCTTTTGATTCGTCGCCACTCGATGTGCGCAATTATTGCCTTGGGCATCGCAGGAGGCCTGCATCCATTGCAGGCGCTGGGTGCGGCGATTGTTGCCTGGTGCTGGCTGGTTATGCAGGACCGACGTTGGCTGTGGGCGCTACTGGCGGCGATCCCTGTCTGCATCTTGGGCATTGCCAAGGTCGGGCCGTTCTCCGGATTGTTCACTAGGATCGATCCGGATTGGATGGAGCTGCTGCTGCAGTTGAGTGACAATATTTTCCTCTCCCACTGGGAGGTCCGGGACTGGTGCATTGTCGTCACGGATTTTTATCTTCTGTATCGGCTTTCCCGTTGTGTTCCCATCGATAGTCCTCTTGTCGCGCTCTGTAAGGCGGTCATGGCGGCATTCGCCGTCGGACTCACGTTGTCCGTTCTCTTCGCCGATATGCTGCAGTTGGCGTTGCCTGCAGGCGCCCAGTTTTGGCGTGTGCTCTGGGTAGTTCACTGGTTTGCGATGGCAGGTTTGCCATGGGTGCTGTGGGATCAGTGGCAACGCCAGCCGAAGGATTGGGTCGCGATTATTCTGATGGTGGCGATCGTCGGGACGGGCGCGAGTGTCTCCCGGACGACTCTGCCATGGGCCGTGCTCGGCCTGATTCCTCTGAGCATTGCTTGGCCATACGTTTCAACCAAGGTGGGAAGAACCATCAAGGGTTTCATGCTGGTTGGTCTCATTGCGATTCTTGTGGTCGCTTTGTTTCGCTATCAGTTCAGTGCGTGGCTGGTTTTCAAGGCGCTCGGTAGCAGTCTGGAACGTGTCCGTCAGGATGTAGTGATACTGGGTTACCCGTTAATAGCTGGCTCATGTGTGGCGCTTCTTGCCTGGATCTATACCCGCTCAGGGAGGAATCTCGGTGCTGCACTGGGAGTGCTTTCTTTGATTGCATTGGGAGGGGCGGTACACCTTTGGGATTCGCGGAGTCCTTGGTCGAGAGTGGTTGAGGCATCTGCAGGCCAAGATGTGTTCGGTGAGCATGTGCCGCTTGACTCGACTGTCTACTGGTACTCGGCAGAACCCTCGCCGTTAGGGCCATGGCTCGTGCTAGGACGTGCAAGCTACTTCAATATCTTCCAAATGGCAGGGCAGGTTTTCAATCGAGGCACATCATTCGCAGGCATACAGCGCCAGCTCCAGATTGGACCGGTGAACGTCCAAGGTGAGATCTGCGACACTGTGAACGCGGTAAACGGAGAGCCTGATTCGTGTTGGATCGGCGACGCTGGGCTGCGCTACATGTGTACGCCTTACAAGGACGTCGCTGCGCCCGACTATTTCGTCCTGCCTTTCCGACAGACTCGCCATGTGCGGGGAACATGGGAGGCTCGTCACCCGGATACCGATGAGCTTCTCGGCAGCTACTACCTGTACAAATGCAGTGACTGGAAAGATCCCTCCGGTAAGGCACACATTGATCGGCAGTCTTGGAACTCCGTTTCGGTTCGTGGTGGGGAGGGAACTGACAATGAATAGATCCTCGCGCGGCGCAATTCACGGGAAGGGAGTAGTTGGCGAAGGTATTGGCTATCTAGCAGCATCTGCCATCGCCTTGGCGGCTGATCTGGGAGCGTTCTATCTCCTCTCATGGTGGATTGGCGGCTGGTACTTTGCTGCTGCCGGGGGCTTCCTGGTTGGCAGTGTTGTCGCCTACGTCATTAGCGTTCGCTGGGTGTTCGTTCGACGCGCGGTCAGCTCTGCCTCGGCGGAGCTGGCCATATTCGTGCTGATTGGTTGCTTCGGTCTGCTGGTTGTCCAGGGCGTGATGTGGGTCTGCATTGAGTGGCTTGGTATGCCGGGGAGCATTGCTAGGCTCGTTGCGGTCGGGTTCTCGTTTACGTCGAACTTCGCATTGCGCAAGTTGATTCTTTTCCGGTCGCGGGCACGCGAACGGGCCATCGGGGAGGTGGCATGAGCAAGCATGTAGTAATCATCGGCGCGGGTCCGGCGGGTTTGACTGCCGCGTTGGAACTAGTGGGTCAGCCGGGTGTGCAGGTCACCGTGCTGGAGGCGGACGACTGCGTGGGGGGCATCTCGCGCACGGTCAACCACAATGGAAACCGCATCGATATTGGTGGGCACCGGTTCTTTTCGAAGTCGGACTGGGTGATGCAGTGGTGGGCGAACCTGATGCCCATCGAACACACAGGCGATGTGCCGTTGAATCTTCGCTATCAGGGCCAAGCGCGTGAGGGCTTGCCGACGGGGGCGCCTGTGGCAGAGAGCTCACAGCCGACTGCGATGCTGGTGCGCAACCGCCTGTCGCGCATCTATTTCAATCGGCGCTTTTTCTCTTACCCGTTGAAGCTGAATGCGGACAGTTTCCGAAACCTCGGGGTGGGCAAGTCCGTATTGTTCGGTTTCAGCTATCTGCGCTCGCAGGTTAGCAAGATTGAGCCGGAAGTGAGCCTGGAGGACTTCCTCGTGAACCGCTTCGGGCAGCGTCTTTATCGACAGTTCTTCAAGGAGTACACCGAGAAGGTATGGGGTGTGCCCTGTAACCAGATCAGTGCCGAATGGGGTGCGCAACGCATCAAGAGCTTGTCGATCACCAAGGCGGTGTTGCATGCTGCGCGAAGCGCGCTGGGCTTGAACGGAAAGGCTGAACAGACTTCGTTGATCGAGAATTTCCTGTATCCGAAGCATGGCCCCGGTGAGATGTGGGAAACGGCTGCCGCGCAGTTCGTCGCGCGTGGTGGCACGTTGTTGATGAAGCATCGCGCTGTTGGCCTGGAAGTGGGCGAAGGTCTGGTGCACAGCGTCACCGTACAGTCCGGGACTGGCGAAGCCTTCAAGTTGGAGTGCTCGCACGTTGTCTCGACCATGCCCGTGCGTGAGCTGGTGTCCGTCTCGCGGACAAGCTGGCCCGAGGATGTGGCTGCGATCGCCGATGGGTTGCAGTACCGTGATTTCATCACCGTCGGGCTGCTTTACGATGCTGCCGATCTTCCGCGGGCACTGGGCGACAACTGGATCTACATTCAGGAGCCGGGTGTGAACGTTGGGCGGGTACAGGTCTTCAATAACTGGAGCCCCTACATGGTTCGTGACGCATCAAAGGTGTGGATGGGGCTCGAGTTCTTCTGTCGCGAGACTGACCCACTGTGGAACATGGATGATGCCGACCTGCAGGCACTGGCCCAGCGCGAGATGCTCCAGATCGGCTTGGTTACTACCGAGCGTGCACAGGATGCGGTCGTGATCCGAGTACCCAAAGCCTATCCAGGCTACTTTGGTGAGGCCTACGCTCAGTTCGACCGATTGCGGTCTGCATTGGATCAGGTACAGAACCTGTTCCTGGTGGGTCGCAATGGCATGCACCGCTACAACAATCAGGATCACTCGATGCTGACAGCCAAAGAGGCTGCTGATCAGATCCTGTCCGGTAACGTGGACAAAAGTCGGCTGTGGTCGATCAACGTGGACGATGAGTATCACGAAGAGGCCAAGGCCTGAGACCAAGGTCCTCCTCATGTCTCCTTCCCGGCGCGTGCTGGGATTGAGGAAGACGATAGTCCAGCGCGGTATTCGATCTGACGTGGAGTCATGCAGATGTGGAACGTCCTTGTCTGTGGAGGGGCGGGTTACATCGGTAGCCACATGTCACAGTGGCTGGCCGAACAGGGCCATGCGGTAACCGTGTTGGACAACCTGTCTACCGGTCACCGGCAGGCAGTTAAATGGGGGGAGTTCATCCAGGCAGATCTACTGGACGAGTCTTCGATCGTGCGTGCGTTAAGCGGGCGGCGCTTTGACGTCGTGATGCATTTCGCTGCGAGTTCGTTGGTTGCATCTTCAGTCGTCGATCCATTTCCCACCTATCGGAACAATGTGGCCGGTACGCTGAATCTACTGACGCAGCTGCGGCGCAGTGATATTGGCAAGTTGGTCTTTTCATCCTCGGCTGCTGTCTTCGGGCAGTCGTCGGCTTCCCTTGTCGACGAACAGCAGCCGAAGCAGCCGATCAATCCCTATGGCGCCAGCAAGTTGATGGTTGAGCGGATGCTTGCTGACGCTTGGGAATCGTATGGCTTGTCATCAGTGGTACTTCGTTACTTCAATGCTGCCGGTGCTCTTCCTGAACACGGCATAGGTGAGGCGCATGCGTGCGAGACTCATCTGATTCCGAACGTGCTCAGGGCCGCCGCCGGACGGGCGCCACCGCTGAAGGTGTTTGGAGTGGACTACCCCACACCTGACGGGACCTGTGTGCGGGACTATGTGCATGTGCAGGATCTCGCACGGGCTCATGGATTGGCGATGAACCTGATGGAGCGGAGCCCGGGAGCCCATGACTTCAATCTTGGCAGTGAACAAGGCTACTCAGTCATGGATATCGTTGAGGCTGCCGCGCAGGTGGTCGGGCGCGCAGTACCTTTCGAGGTAGTCGGCCGCCGGCAAGGGGATCCGGCTCGGCTGGTGGCGTCCAGTGCCAAGGCGCAACGGGAGCTGGGATGGGAGCGAAGCTGGCAGGACCTGGTAGCTATCGTCGAGAGCGCTTGGGGTTGGCATCGGGAGCAGCCGTTCTGAAGGCGGACTTTGTGTGTCTGGACAAGCGTTCACACGGGCTGCGCGGTTAGTATGTCACCCCTGTAGACAACACTATGGCCGCCACGGCGGCCGTCTTGGGCCAGTAAAGGAAGCGTATGAGCGCAGTCACCACCCCCAATCTGGTCGGCATCACCGGCCTGGCCCGCCGCCTGGTCCAGGACGGCGCGCTGGACGAGGCATCCGCCCGCGACGCCATGGCCAAGGCTGCCGCCGCCAGGCAGCCACTGCCGACGTGGTTCGCGCAGAACAAGCTGGTCAGCGCCTCGCAGCTCGCCGCTGCCAACGCGGTCGAGTTCGGCATGCCCTTGTTCGACGTGTCTACCTTCGACGCCAGCCAGAACGCGATGAGCCTGGTCAGCGAGGAACTGCTGCGCAAACATAATGTGCTGCCGCTGTTCAAGCGCGGTGGCAAGCTGTTCGTGGGTACCAGCAATCCAACCCATGCACTGGACGAGATCAAGTTCCACACCAATCTGGTGGTGGAGCCGATCCTGGTGGATGAAGACCAGATCCGCCGCACGCTGGAGCAGTGGCACGCCAGCCACGACACCATCGGCGATGCGCTGGGCGGCGACGACGAGGGCATGGCCAACCTCGACGTTGGACTGGGCGACGAAGACAACGCGGGCGGCGACTCCGGCATCGACGCCAAGGGCGACGACACCCCGGTGGTGAAGTTCGTCAACAAGGTGCTGGTCGATGCCATCCGCAAGGGCGCATCGGACATCCACTTCGAGCCTTACGAAGACGACTACCGCGTGCGCCTGCGCATCGACGGTCTGCTGAAGATGGTGGCGCGCGCGCCGGTGAAGTTGAACCAGCGCATCGCCGCGCGCCTGAAGGTGATGGCGCAGCTGGATATCGCCGAGAAGCGCGTGCCGCAGGACGGCCGCATCAAGCTGAACCTGTCCAAGAGCAAGCAGATCGACTTTCGCGTCAGCACGCTGCCGACCCTGTTCGGCGAGAAGGTGGTGCTGCGTATCCTCGATGGCAGCGCGGCCAAGCTGGGCATCGACAAGCTGGGCTACGAGCCGGACCAGCAGAAGCTGTTCCACGACGCCATCCACAAGCCGTACGGCATGGTGCTGGTGACCGGCCCGACCGGCTCGGGCAAAACCGTGTCGCTGTATACCGCGCTGGGCATCCTCAACGATGAGACGCGCAACATCTCCACCGCCGAAGACCCGGTGGAAATCCGCTTGCCCGGCGTCAACCAGGTGCAGCAGAACAACAAGCGCGGCATGACCTTCGCTGCGGCGCTGCGCTCGTTCCTGCGACAGGATCCGGACATCATCATGGTCGGCGAAATCCGCGACCTGGAGACGGCCGAGATTGCGATCAAGGCGGCGCAGACCGGCCACATGGTGCTGTCCACGCTGCATACCAACGATGCGCCGCAGACCATCGCGCGTCTGATGAACATGGGCATCGCGCCGTACAACATCACCAGCTCGGTGACGCTGGTGATCGCCCAGCGCCTGGCGCGCCGGTTGTGCGGCAACTGCAAGCGCCCGGCCAACCTGCCGGAGCACGCGCTGCTGGCCGAGGGCTTCACTCAGGCGCAGCTGGATGCGGGCATCCAGTTGTACGAGGCGGTGGGCTGCGATGAGTGCACCGAGGGCTACAAGGGCCGAACCGGTATCTACCAGGTGATGCCGATGACCGATGAGATCGCCACGATCGTGCTGGCCGGCGGCAACGCGCTGCAGATTGCCGAGGCGGCGCAGCAGATCGGGGTGAATGACCTGCGGCAGTCGGCGTTGAAGAAGGCGGCAGCGGGTGTGACCAGCCTGGCCGAGATCAATCGCGTTACCAAGGATTGAGGTAAATCCACGCCATGCGTGGATGACGCGATGCATGAGGTTGCCGGCCAGCGGCCGGCACTACCGCGTTTGGTGGGTAGATCCACGCCATGCGTGGATGACGCGATGCATGTGGGTTGCCGGCCAGCGGCCGGCACTACCACGTTGGTGGGTGGATCCACGCCATGCGTGGATGGCGCGGCGGCGCGCGCCAACCAAGGTTGGCGCCTACCAGGGCCGTTCGGCCCTTACTCCATCCCCAGCTTCTTCAGCTTGTAGCGCAGCGCGCGGAAGGTAATTCCCAGCTGCGCAGCCGTGCGGGTCTTGTTCCAGCGGTTCTCTTCCAGCGCGCGCTGGATGGCGCTGCGTTCCAGCTGCTCGATGTACGAGGGCAGGGCGGCACCGCCCGGCTGCAGGTCGGCCACGGCTTCGGCGGGAGCAGCGCCGCCGGGCGCACGCGGGGCGTGCTGCGGCAGGCGCAGGTCGTCGGCACCGATGCGGTCTTCTTCGGCCAGTGCAAGCGCGCGCTCCAGAATGTTCTCCAGCTCGCGCACATTGCCCGGGAACGCATAGTGGGCCAGCGCTTCCAGCGCCGACGGCGCCAGCAGCGGGGTGGCACGGCCGTGGCTGCGGGCCAGGCGTGCCAGTACGGCGGCTGCCAGCTCCGGCAGGTCCTGGCGGCGCTCGCGCAGCGGCGGCACCTTCAGTTCGATCACGTTGATGCGGTAGTACAGGTCGTGGCGGAAGCGCCCGTCCTCGACCAGCTCGGCCAGGTCACGGTGCGTGGCCGAGAGAATGCGCACGTCCACCGGTTCTTCGTTGGCCGCACCCACCGCACGCACCGACTTTTCCTGGATGGCGCGCAGCAGCTTCACCTGCATCTGCAGGGGCAGCTCGGCCACTTCGTCCAGGAACAGGGTGCCGCCATGTGCAGCCTGGAACAGGCCCGGCTTGTCGGCATGGGCGCCGCTGAAGCTGCCTTTGCGGTGGCCGAAGAATTCGCTCTCCATCAGCTCGCCGGGAATGGCACCGCAGTTGACCGGCACGAACGGACCAGCCGCACGCGCGCCCTGGGCGTGGATGGTGCGCGCGACCAGTTCCTTGCCCACGCCCGATTCACCGAGGATGTAGACCGGTGCCTGGCTGCGCGCGACCTTGCCGATGGTGGTGCGCAGTACGTCCATGGCCGGCGAAGCGCCGAGCAGGCGTGCAGCCTGTTCGGTGGCGGGGCCGGGCGCAGGGCGTTCGGTGTTGTTGAGTTCCAGCGCGTGCTTGACCAGGCCGCGCAGCACCGAGATGTCCACCGGCTTGCTGACGAAGTCGAAGGCGCCGGCCTTCAGCGCTTCCACGGCCAGGTCCATGCTGCCGAACGCAGTGATCATCGCCACCGGTGTGCGCGGGTAGTGCTGGGCGATCTCGCTGACCAGCTCGATGCCGTTGCCATCCGGAAGGCGCATGTCGGTGATGCACAGGTCGTACGGGTTGCTGGCCAGCAGCTCGCGCGCTTCGGCCAGGTTGGCGGCGGTACTGATGCGCAGCCCCATGCGGCCGAGGGTCAGTACCAGCAGTTCGCGGATGTCGCGTTCATCGTCGACGACGAGGGCGCTGCGGGTTTCGTTCATGGGCGTGAAAGATAAACGAGGGGGCTGGAAGCGACAAATGTTTGACGCACAGAATTGGAATCAGGTGGGCAACAGCGTGTGCGGGCCAGGCAGCACCAGGCGGAAGCAGGAGCCGCCGGCGGGCACCGGGATGTAGTCGAGCCGTGCCTGGTTGGCGCGGCACAACTCGCGGGCGATATACAGGCCCAGCCCGGTGCCGTGCTCGGAGGTAGTGAAGAACGGGCGGAACAGCTGTGCGGCCACGCTCTCGGGAATGCCGGGGCCACGGTCCATCACGTCGATCACCGCGCTGCGCTCGTGCTGCGCCACGCGCAGGCGCACGCGCGCCGGCTGCTGGCCGATGCGGCCGTACTTCAGTGCGTTGTGCACCAGCACGGTGAGCACCTGGTACAGGTGTTTGCTGTCGACCTGGGCCATCACCGCCGTGTCGCTGATGATCGGTTCGATGCTGTCGGTTTCCAGCGTCTGGCCCTGCTTGTACTCCAGCACGAAGCGGCGCACGAAGGCGACCAGGTCGACGTTCTCGGGTGTGGCGCGCTCGCGCCGTGCCAGCCCCAGCACGCTCTCGACGATGCCGTTGGTGCGCTGGCATTGCTGGCGGATGATCTGCAGCAGGCGGCGGTCGCTTTCGTTGAAACCGGTGCCTTCCTCCAGCAGCTGCACGGCGTAGTTGATCGCTGCCAGCGGATTGCGGATCTCGTGGGCGAGGCTGGCCGAGAAGCGGCCCATCGCCGACAGGGTGAGCGATTCGGCGCGCCGCGAGACCACGCTGGAGTCGTCCAGGAATACCAGCGCCAGTTCGCTGCCGGCCAGCAGGCGGGCGAAGCGCGGTTGCACTTCCGGCTGGTCGGGGTTGAGCTGCAGCGGCAGTTCGTCCTGGGCCCAGCCGTTGCGCCAGCGCTGCAGGCGGCGCGCCAGTTCCGGCGCGGCACTGGCCAGATCCAGGCGTCCCGTCTCACCGATGCCGTCGTTGTCGCCGAGCAGCATCGAGGCCGCTTCATTGGCCAGGGTGATGCGGTTGTCGGCGTCCACCACCAGCACGCCGGTGCGCATGCGGCGGATGATCAGTTCGTTGATCTGGAACAGGTTGGCCACTTCGTCGCCGCGCTGGTTGGCCAGCTGCTGGTTGCGGCGCGCGCGGTTGCCCACCTGGTAGCTGATGAAGGCCAGCGCCAGGTAGCTGGTGGCGAACATGGCCAGCTCGGCCAGCGTGCGGGTGGGATCACCGCCTTCGAGCACCTTCCAGAGGTATTCGATGCCGGTGGCCAGGCTGGCAGCAACCGCCAGGCCCAGGCCCCAGCTCAGCGGCAGCAGGGTGGCGGCGGCGGCGATGTTGAACAGCAGCGACATCGAAATGCCGGCGCTGGCACCGGGCAGGGCATGCGCCAGCAGGGTGGCGGCGATGATGTCCACCAGCACGCTGCTGACCACGATCGGGCGCAGCCAGCGTTCGTTGCGGCCGATCGCCAGGGCCAGCAGCGACAGCAGCAGATAGATCGCCGCGACGGTATCGGCCAGACGCGGGTGATGGGCCTCGCCGACCATGCCGGACAGGGGGCTGTAGAGCAGGCCGGCGATGACCGCGGCGATCAGCACCCGGTACAGCGCGAAGAAGTACAGCTCACGCCGCGGAATCGATTCGATGCGGTCGATCAATGAAGCACTGGGTGACACGCCGGAACTCCCCTTCTGGCTGCCTGGGTCTGGAATCTGCGGCGGCCCTGCCTGGCATCCCCTGAAGCCGGGCGGGTTCGTCGCTTCTATGTGGCCCGCGGTGGAAGCTGCCGGGCAAGCCCGACACTACACACCTTGGTTGACCAGTATAGGGCCCCCGGCAGGACGCCGCCGGAGCCGCCCGGATCGCGCATTTGGCCTGCCGTGGATACCGGTGGCCAACGCCGGCCCGGGCGCAACTGCCTGAATGGCGGTGAAAATCTGGCCGGGTGTGGCGTTTTGTACAGACTTCTTTGCGCCCCGGCGCCGGCTCGGCCACAATAGTGGGCCCGCCGCGGTCCATGCCGGCGCCCCGCCGGGGCCCTGAGGAATTGCGTGCGGTCGTTCCTATTCCCACGGTGACGCATGAATTTCCACGAATACCAGTCAAAACAACTGCTTGCCGAGTACGGCATCCCGGTCCCGGCCGGCAAGGTCGCTGCGACCCCGGACGAAGCGGTTGCCGCTGCCAACTCCCTGGGCCAGGGCCCCTGGATGGTCAAGGCGCAGATCCACGCTGGCGGCCGCGGCAAGGCTGGCGGCGTCAAGTTCTGCAAGACCACCGACGACGTGAAGGCCGCTGCGGCCAAGATGCTCGGCACCAAGATGGCCACCTACCAGACCGCTGGCGTTGAACTGCCGGTCAACCTGGTGCTGGTGACCACCGCCGGCGAGATCGTCAAGGAACTGTACCTGTCGGTGCTGGTCGACCGTGGCACCAAGACCATCACCTACATCGCCTCTTCGGAAGGCGGCGTGGAGATCGAGCAGGTCGCGGCTGAAACCCCGGAGCTGATCCACTCGCTGAACGTCGACTTCGTCGAAGGCGTGCAGGGTTACCACGGCCGTGATTTCGGCTTCAAGCTGGGCCTGACCGCCAAGCAGGCCGGCCAGTTCGCCAGCATCATGGTGAACCTGTACCGCCTGTTCAACGAAAAGGACCTGGCGCTGGTTGAAATCAACCCGCTGGCCATCCTGGACGACGGCAACCTGTACGCGCTGGACGGCAAGTTCGACAGCGACGACAACGCCGCGTTCCGCCAGAAGGCCCTGGTCGCCATGCGCGACAAGACCCAGGAAGATCCGACCGAAGTGATCGCTTCGGAGCTGGACATCAACTACGTCACCATGGACGGCAACATCGGCTGCATGGTGAACGGCGCAGGCCTGGCCATGGCCACCATGGACGTCATCAAGCTCAACGGCGGCGAGCCGGCGAACTTCCTGGACGTGGGCGGCGGTGCCAACAAGCAGCGCGTCATCGAAGCGTTCAAGCTGATCCTGTCCTCGGACAAGGTCGAAGGCATCTTCGTCAACATCTTCGGCGGCATCGTCCGCTGCGACATGATTGCCGAAGGCATCATCGCCGCCGTGAAGGAAGTGGGCGTCAAGGTTCCGGTCGTGGTGCGCCTGGAAGGCACCAACGTGGAAGAAGGCAAGCAGCTGCTGCGCGACAGCGGCATGGCCATCATCCCGGCTGACAACATCAACGATGGCGCCAAGAAGATCGTTGAAGCTGTCAAGAACGCTGCCTGATTCGACACCAAGGAATTCCCATGTCTGTTTTGATTAACAAGAACACCAAGGTGATCGTGCAGGGCTTCACCGGCCAGCAGGGCACCTTCCACGCCACTCAGATGATCGAGTACGGCACCCAGGTTGTTGGCGGCGTGACCCCGGGCAAGGGTGGCACCACCCACATCGACCTGCCGGTCTTCAACACCGTTGCCGACGCCGTGCAGAGCACCGGCGCCAACGCTTCGGTCATCTACGTGCCGCCGCCGTACGCGGCCGACGCGATCCTGGAAGCCGCTGCTGCCGGCATCAAGGTCATCGTCTGCATCACCGAAGGCATCCCGGTGCTGGACATGCTGCGCGTCAAGAACGTGCTGACCCGTTCGCATCCGGACACCGTGCTGATCGGGCCGAACTGCCCGGGCGTCATCACCCCGGGTGAGTGCAAGATCGGCATCATGCCGGGCCACATCCACCAGCCGGGCAAGATCGGCATCGTGTCGCGTTCGGGCACCCTGACCTATGAAGCGGTCAAGCAGACCACCGAAGTCGGCCTGGGGCAGTCCACCTGCATCGGCATCGGTGGTGACCCGATCAACGGCCTGAACTTCGTCGACTGCCTGAAGCTGTTCAACGAAGACCCGCAGACCGAAGGCATCATCATGGTTGGCGAAATCGGCGGTGACGCTGAAGAAGCCGGCGCCGAGTACATCAAGAACCACGTGAAGAAGCCGGTCGTCGGTTTCATCGCCGGTGCGTCGGCTCCGGCCGGCAAGCGCATGGGCCACGCCGGTGCGATCGCCTCGGGCGGCAAGGGCACTGCCGAAGGCAAGTTCGCCGCCATGGAAGCTGCCGGTGTTGTCACCGTCCGCTCGCCGGGCGACCTGGGCGCTGCCATCGCCAAGCTGGTGAAATAAGACCGCTTGTGTAGAGTCGAGCCATGCTCGACTGACGCTCTTGCTTCAAACAGAAGGGCCGCCTCCGGGCGGCCTTTCTGCGTCTGGTGCCCTGACCATCCCGGTAACCCCATCCACGCATGGCGTGGATCTACTGAGCCGGGGCTGTCCACGCAGTGAGCGCGCCCGGCGCGCGCATGGCGCAGCGCTACAATGGGCACATTGCAACCACAGGCTGGATTCCCATGGCTTCGATCCGCATCGCGATGGCGCAGTTCGACTTCCCGGTCGGCGATGTCGCCGGCAACACCGAGCGCATCATCGAGATGATCGGCCAGGCGCGCGACGAGTACGGCGCCGAGCTGGTGATGTTCCCCGAGCTGGCGGTGAGTGGTTATCCGCCGGAAGACCTGCTGCTGCGCCCGGGCTTCCTGTACGAGTGCGAGCAGGCGATGGCCCGCATCGCTGCTGCCTGCCGTGGCATCACCGCCGTGGTTGGTTGGCCGCAGGCGGCCGGTGCGGTGGTCTACAACGCCGCCAGCGTGCTGCGTGACGGCCTGGTCGAGCAGACCTACCGCAAGCGCGAGCTGCCCAACTATGCGGTGTTCGACGAGCGCCGCTACTTCGATGTCGATCCGGATGGCGGCAGCTGCGTGTTCGAGGTCAACGGCATTCCGGTCGGCCTGCTGATCTGCGAGGACCTGTGGTTCGCCGAGCCGCTGGCCGACACCGTGCGCGCCGGTGCGCAGCTGGTGGTGGTGCCGAATGCCTCGCCCTACGAGCGTGGCAAGCATGCCCAGCGCGATGCGGTGCTGGCCGCACGCACCCGTGAGAGCGGGGCGGCGATCGCCTACCTCAACGTGGTCGGTGGCCAGGACGCGCTGGTGTTCGACGGCGCCTCGGTGGTGGCCGATGGCGACGGCACCGTGCACCCGGCCGCCGCCGCCTTCGTCGACCAGTGGCTGGTGGTGGAGTACGACGGTGAAAGCCGCCGCTTCATGCCGCACGTGTGGATGGACGATGGCGACGAGAGCATGGACGCGCTGGCCTGGCGCGCAGTGACCCGTGGCATCCAGGACTACTGCCGCAAGAACGGCTTCAAGAAGGTGTGGCTGGGCTTGTCCGGCGGCATCGATTCGGCGCTGGTGCTGGCCATGGCCGTGGACGCGATGGGCGCGGAAAACGTCACCGCCGTGCGGTTGCCGTCGCGCTATACCGCGGGCCTGTCCAACGACCTGGCCGCCGAACAGTGCCAGGCACTGGGCGTGAAGCTGGAGGCGGTATCGATCGAGCCGGCGTTCAAGGGCCTGATGGAATCGCTGGCGCCGATGTTCGAAGGCACTGCGCCGGACGTGACCGAAGAGAACCTGCAGTCGCGCAGCCGTGGCGTGATCCTGATGGCGCTGGCCAACAAGTTCGGTGGCCTGTTGCTGACCACCGGCAACAAAAGCGAATACGCGGTGGGTTACGCCACCATCTACGGCGACATGTGCGGTGGCTATGCGCCGCTGAAGGACCTGTACAAGACCGAAGTGTTCGGGCTGTCCAAGTGGCGCAACACCGTGGGCGGCGCGCCGGTGATCCCGCCGGCCGTGATCAGCCGCCCGCCGTCGGCCGAGCTGCGCGAGAACCAGCTGGACCAGGATTCGCTGCCGGCCTATGACGTGCTGGACGGCATCCTGTACCGCTACATCGACCAGGAGCAGTCGCGCACGGAGATCGTTGCGGCCGGTTACGACGCGGCCGTGGTCGACCGGGTGCTGCGCCTGGTGCGCATCAGCGAGTGGAAGCGGCACCAGGCCGCGCCGGGGCCGAAGGTCTCGCGCCGGGCATTTGGCCGCGAGCGTCGTTACCCGATCAGCAACGGCTACAAGGGCTGAAGCTGCGGTTGGCGGGTAGTGCCGGCCGCTGGCCGGCAACCCGTGTACCGTGCATCCACGCATGGCATGGATCTACTGGGATCTACTGTAGAGCCGAGCCATGCTCGGCTCAGAGGCAGTCGAGCGTGGCTCGACGCTACATTTCAGGCCTTCCACGCATGGCATGGATCTACCGGGCTTCGTCGAGCAGCTGTTCGAGATCGGCAGTTTCGGTGGCTTCGTCGAACGGGCTGTCCCTCAACCGCGCACGCACGAACGCCAGCCCATCGGCTGCCGCCGCATCCAGCGTGCCGCGGTGGTCGACCGGGTAACGCCGGAACGCGACCGGCTCGCCTCGCAGGGCTAGGCCTGCGGCATACAGCAGGGTGGTCAGATAGGGCACATCGCGGTCCTCGCTGCCGTGGCCCAGCATCAGCGGTTGGCTGAAGCCGCGGCGCGGTACACCGAGATAGTCGTACAGCACCGCCCAGATGCCCGGCACGCTGGTCAGCGGTGCAGTGAACATGCTGCCGGTATCTGCACCGTCCAGCGTGGTGGCCAATTCGCCCAGGCACTGTTCGCGTGCCACTGCCACGCGGGCGCGACCGGTGTCGCTGAGGACGCGGTCGATCTGTGGCGCAACCTGCAAAAGACCGTCGAGCAGATACGCGTGATACGCGTTGAGCGCGCCAGGATTGGCGGTGCGGTTGTCCGGCTTCATCACCAGCGCAGTCAGCTCGACGGCGGTGGGCGTGCCGGTGGTGAAGCTGCCGCGGTAGTGCAGGGAAGGGCCACCATAGGTGGGCGCCAGATGCCCGGCTGTGAGGGCTGCAGCGCCACCCTGTGAATGACCGACCGAGACCCAGCGCGGCGACAGCGCTGCGTTGCCCAGGTACTGGCGGCTGGCCTTGACCAGGTCGATGGCATTGCGCGCGGCCGTGCGGACGTGCAGATAGGCATGCTCGCCGGGGCTGCCGAGCCCCTGGTAGTCCGCGGCGACCACCGCATAGCCCTGGGCCAGGAACTGATCGAGGAAGCGCCCGTCGCGTTCGGGTTGGTAGGGGCCGGACACCGAGGGCGCGCAGCGATCTGCGATGCCCTGGGTGCCATGTGCCCAGGACACCACCGGCCAGCCGCCCGCTGGAGCCGCGCCGGCGGGCAGGTACAGCAGGCCGGTGCCTTCGGCCAGTTGGCCGCGAAGATCCGGGGTGCGGTAGTGGAGCTTGTAGGCCTGCACAGCCTTGGACGGCACCCATGACGCGCGATAGGGGGCAGCAGACAGCAGATCGCCCGGTGCACCCGGTGCGGCAGCCAGGGGTGCCGAGGACAGCGCCAGCAGGGCGGTGGCGAGGAGGCAGGCGAGGGGGCGGAAACGGCGGGGCGGTAGGGTCATGGGGCGCTCCTTCACGGCCGGGATGGCCGTTGCGCCGCAGTGTGGAGGGCGTCGCCGGAGCGGGATGCGACCGGCGTCGCATCCGCCGGGAATTCGTAGAATTCCTAGTGTCGTGGTCCATGGGCGCACGAACCCTCCACGCATGGCGTGGATCTGCCGACAAAGAAAAGGCCCCTTTCGGGGCCTTCTTTTACTTCTTTTCCAGTCGCGCGTTGCGCTGGCCGGTGCTGGCGGACTTTTCGCCGGCGAACGGGTTCAGCTTGCGGATCATCCACGGGTACTTCGGCCACTTGCCTTCCAGCCACGGGTGGTCCGGCTGGTTCAGCTGCAGGACGCGGCGGGCATCGTCGGCCAGGGTCTTGTTGCCCAGGTGGGTGTAGGAATCGGCCAGCACAGCCACGGCGTCGTACTGGAACGCGCTCTGCGGGTAGGTTTCCAGCAGGTAGTTGGCGCGGCCGGCGGCCGAGACCCAGGCGCCGCGGCGCATGTAGTACAGGGCGTTGTCCAGCTCATGCTGGGCGAACACGTCACGCAGCTCCAGCATGCGCTGGCGCGCATCGGCGGCGTAGCGGCTGTTCGGGTAGCGGTCCACCACGATGTTGAAGTCCGAATACGCCTGGTGCGGCGTGGACAGGTCGCGACGGCTGGCATCCAGCGACCATACGCGGCGCAGGAAAACCGTACTGCGGTTGGAGTTGGCCAGGCCGCGCAGGTAGTACAGGTACGCGATGTTGCGATGGGTCGGGTAGGTACGGATGAAGCGGTCGATGCTGGACACCGCGTCATCGTGCTTGCCGGCCTTGTACTGGGCGTAGGCGGTCTCGATCATCGCCTGCTCGGTGTACGGACCGTACGGATACTGGGCCACCAGGCGGCGGAAGCTGGCTTCGGCGCCGCTCCAGTTGCCACCCTGCATCAGCTTGTGGCTCTTCTCGTACAACTGTTCGACCGGCGTCCCTTCATCGGGGCGATCGCCCTTCTTGGCACCACGGTGGCAGCCGGTGGCGGCGATGACCAGCACCAGCAGCAGGGCGGTGAGGCGGACGGGCGCGGAGAGCATGGCGGAGCGTCGGATCATGGGGTCGAGGCGGGACGCGGCTGGAATACGAAGGGTCGATGATAGCCTAGTGTCCTGTCCAGCGACTGAAACCGGCCGCCGGGACCCCAAAATTTCAAAGAATGCCCCCTGCCATGTCTGAACAACCCTCTGAATCGGCCCGCCAGGCCATCGTCCCCGACACCGCTGCCGGCCGCCGTTTCGACGCCGTGGTGGCCGAACTGTTCCCCGAATACTCGCGTTCGCGCCTGACCGAGTGGATCAAGGCCGGGGAGGTCCTGCTGGACGGCGCCCAGGTGCGCCCGCGCGATCCGCTGCGCGGTGGCGAGCTGGTGACCCTCAACGTGGTGCTGGAAACCCAGACCGACGCCCAGCCGGAGGACATCCCGCTGGACGTGCTGTTCGAGGACGAGCACCTGCTGGTGATCAACAAGCCGGTCGGCCTGGTGGTGCACCCGGGCGCGGGCAACCACAGCGGCACCCTGGTCAACGCCCTGCTGTTCCGCGACCCGTCGGTGGCGGTGCTGCCGCGCGCCGGCATCGTGCACCGCCTGGACAAGGACACCAGCGGCGTGATGGTGGTGGCCAAGACCCTGGAAGCGCAGACCGCACTGGTCGAGCAGCTGGCCGCGCGCGACGTGCACCGCCAGTACCTGGCCATCGTGATGGGGGCGCTGGTGGCCGGCGGTACCGCCGATGCCCCGATCGACCGCCACCCACGCGACCGCCTGAAGATGGCCGTGCGCGAGGACGGCAAGGAAGCGATCACCCATTACCGCCTGCGCGAGCGCTTCCGTGCGCACACTGCGCTGGAGTGCCGCCTGGAAACCGGCCGTACCCATCAGATCCGCGTGCACATGGCGCATGTGCGCCATCCGATCATCGGTGACCCGCTGTACGGCGGTGCGCTGAAGCTGCCCAAGGGCGCCAGCGATGAGCTGGTAGCCGCGCTGCGCGGCTTCAAGCGCCAGGCCCTGCACGCCGAGACCCTGGAGTTCACGCACCCGATCACCGGTGAGCCGGTGCGCAACACCGCGCCGGTGCCGGACGACATGCTGCACCTGATGAAGGTGCTGCGCGAAGACAGCGAAGCCTTCGCCGCACGCGAGCGGGACCGCTGGTGATGGCCGCCGCGTTGCCTTTGCTGCAGGCGGACTGGCCGGCGCCTCCGGGCGTCCATGCGCTGACCACGCGTCGGCACGGTGCGGGCATTTCGCCGGCGCCGTTCGCGCAGTTCAACCTGGGCAACCGGCACGCGGCCGATGGTGATACCCCTGCCAACGTGGAGCACAACCGGCAGCTGCTGCAGCAGGGGCTGGCGCTGCCGTCGGCACCGCACTGGCTGCGCCAGGTGCACAGCAGTACCGTGCTGCGCTTCACAACGCCGCCGGTGCCAGGCGCAAGCGAACCGGTGGCCGACGCTGCGGTGACCTCGGTGCCCGGCGTGGTGCTGGCGATCCTGACCGCCGACTGCCTGCCGGTGGTGTTCGCCGCTGCCGACGGTAGCGAGGTGGGCGCCGCTCACGCCGGATGGCGCGGGCTGGCCGACGGCATGCTGGAGGCCACCGTGGCCGCCATGCAGACCCCGCCCGCGCAGCTTCGCGCGTGGCTGGGCCCGGCGGCCGGGCCGGCCGACTACGAGATCGGCGAAGAGGTCTTCCACGCCTTCGTCGGCCATGATCCGGCGGCTGAGGCGGCGTTTGTGGCGACACGCCAGGGGCACTGGAAGGTGGACCTGTTCGCCCTGGCACGTCAGCGCCTGCAGGCGGCGGGCATGGACCCGGCGCAGGTGTATGGCGGCACGGTGTCGACGATGGCCGATCCCGACCTGTATTCGCACCGGCGCGACCGTCGCACCGGGCGCATGGCGACCCTGGCCTGGATCGCGCCCTGACCACGCCGTTGTTCACGCGCGTGCTGGGGCCGGCCTTCGCCACCCTGGCCACGCCGGTGCAGGCGCTGCATGCCGCGCCGTTGCCGTGCCGCTACGTGGGGCAGGCGCGCATCGTGAGAGGGCGGCACTGGCTGGTGCCGCTGCTGGCCGCGTTGGCGCGGTTGCCGAAGGATGGCGACGCGCTGCCCACCGAAGTGGCGTTCAGTGCACACGGGCAGGGCGAGCAGTGGGCGAGGCGGTTTGGCCGCTGGCCGATGGTGTCGCGGCTGTGGGTACACGAGGGATACCTGCGCGAGCAGCTGGGCGCGGTGCGCTTCGAATTTGATCTGCAGGCCCGCGACGGTGGCATCGACTGGTCGGTGCGGCGGGTCTGGGCGTTCGGGCTGCTGCCGCTGCCGAGGCGCTGGTTTGGTGGTGTGCGTTGCCGCGAAGCCTGGCAGGGTGAGCGTTACACTTTCCTGGTCGATGTGACCTTGCCCTGGGCCGGAGCCCTGATCCGCTATGAAGGCTGGCTCGAACCGCAGTGATTCCGCCGCCGAGGCCGGCAGCGCGGTGATCGTGTTCGATGGCGTGTGCGCGCTGTGCAACCGCTGGGTGCGCTTCCTGCTGCGTTTCGACCGCAAGGGCCGCTACCGCTTTGCGGCGATGCAGGGCGCGCAGGGCAGTACGATGTTGCGCGCGCATGGGCTGGACCCGCAGGACCCGATGTCGTTCCTGCTGCTGGACGAACAGGGCGCCTGGACCGATACCGATGCGATCCTGCGCGTGCTGGCGGGGCTGGGCGGCGCCTGGCGCCTGACCGGTGCATTGCGCGTGCTGCCGCGCAGCTGGCGTGATGCCGCGTACCGCGCGCTGGCCCGCAACCGCTACCGCTGGTTCGGGCGGCATGATGCCTGTTACCTGCCCGCACCGGAGCAGGCCGCGCGGTTCCTGGATTGAAGAAAAAAGGGGACGGAGGGGATTAAGTCGTTTGTGCACAAACGACTTAATCCCCTCCGTCCCCTTTTTCCCTCAGCCTTCCAGCGCGTCCAGGTAGCTGCGGCGCCAGTGGTTGATGTCGTAGGTGCGCAGGTGCTCCATCATCGCGTGCCAGCGTTCCTTGCGCCTGCGCAGCGACATCGTTGCCGCGGTGGCGATGGCGTCGGCCACGCCGTCCAGATCATGCGGGTTCACCAGCAGCGCCTGCTTGAGTTCGTCGGCGGCGCCGGCCAGCAGCGACAGCACCAGCACGCCGGGGTCTTCCGGGTCCTGCGACGCCACGTACTCCTTGGCTACCAGGTTCATGCCATCGCGCAGCGGCGTGACCAGGCCCACTGCCGCCGCCCGGTAGAAGCCGGTGAGGGTGGCGTGGGTGAAGTTCTGGTTGACGTAGCGCAGCGGCGTCCAGTCCGGTTCGGCGTGGCCACCGTTGATGTGGCCGGCGATCTGTTCCAGCTGGCTGCGCAGCTGCCGGTACTCGGTGACATCGCCGCGCGAGACCGGGGCGATCTGCAGGTAGGTCAGCGAGCCGCGCTGATCCGGATGGCGCTCCAGGTAGCGCTCGAAGCCGAGGAAGCGTTCGGGCAGGCCCTTGGAATAGTCCAGGCGATCCACGCCGATCGCCAGCTGGCGATCACGCAGGCTGTTGCGCAGGTTCTTCACAGCGGCCTTGGTGGCGGCGGTGCCGGCCTGTCGCGCGATCAGCTCGGTGTCGATACCGATCGGGAACGCCGCCGCACGGAAGCGGCGCCCGCCCGGTGCTTCCAGCTCGCCGTTTTCGAGCACGCGGCCGCCGCCGAACAGGCGCAGGTAGGTCTGGAAGCGATCGGCGTCGCGCTGGGTCTGGAAGCCGACCAGATCGTAGGCGTACAGCGCGGAGAACAACCGAAGGTGGTCGGGCATGGCCTGCAGCAGGTCGGCCGACGGCATCGGGATGTGCAGGAAGAAGCCGATGCGGCAGCCGATGCCACGCTCGCGCAGCAGCGCACCAAGCGGGATCAGGTGGTAGTCGTGGATCCAGACGATGTCGTCCTCGCGCAGCAGCGGCGCGAGCTTGTCGGCGAACAGCGCGTTGACCTTATGGTAGGTCTCGCGGGTGCCCCGGTCGTAGTCGACCAGATCCAGGCGGAAGTGCAGCAACGGCCAGAGGGTGCGATTGGCGAAACCGTTGTAGTAGCCATCGACCTCGCGCTTGCTCAGGTCGAGGGTGACGAATTCGATATCGCCATCCTTCTGCGTGTGCAGCGTGCCGCTGCCGTCGCGTACGCTCTTGCCGCTCCAGCCGAACCACATGCCGCCACGTTCCTTCAGCGCGGCCAGCAGGCCCACCGCCAGGCCGCCGGCGCGGTTCTCGCCCGGTACGGCCACGCGGTTTGAAACCACCACCAGACGACTCACGATGCCTCCTGCCAGGACCGCGACAGGCGCATCGCGGCGGTGATCAGGCCGACGTGCGAATAGGTCTGCGGGAAATTGCCCCAGGCCTCGCCGCTGTCGAAGGCCAGATCCTCCGACAGCAGGCCCAGGTGGTTGCGCTGTTTCAGCAGTAGCTCGAACATCCCGCGTGCTTCGTCCATGCGCCCGATTGCCGCCAGCGCATCGATGTACCAGAAGGTGCAGATGGTGAAGCTGGTTTCCGGTTCGCCGAAGTCATCCGGCGCGATATAGCGGTACAGCGAGTTGCCATGCTTGAGGTCGCGCCCGATGGCGTCGACGGTGGCAATGAAGCGCGCATCCATCGCGTCGATGAAGCCGATGTCGGCCAGCAGCAGCAACGAGGCGTCCAGCCGATGACCACCGAAGGTGTCGGTGAAGTGGCCCAGCTCCTCGCTCCAGGACTCGGCCATGATGCGCGCATGGATGGTGTCGGCACGCTCGCGCCAGTAGTGGGCGCGGTCATCGCGCTTCAGGCGCACGGCGATTTTGCACAGGCGGTCGCAGGCGGCCCAGCACATCGCGCTGGTGTAGGTGTGCACTTCGGTGCGGCCGCGGAACTCCCACAGGCCGGCATCAGGCACGTCGTGCAGGGCGAACGCCTGTTCACCCAAGGGTTCCAGGCGGGCGAAGGTGTGCGCATCGCCCGGGTCCTGCAGGCGCCGGTCGAAGAACAACTGCGTGGACGCCAGCACCACGCTGCCGTAGACATCGTGCTGGCGCTGCACCCAGGCCAGGTTGCCGCGCCGCACCGGGCCCATGCCACGGTAGCCGGACAGGCTGGGTACTTCGTCCTCGTCCAGCTTGGCCTCGAAACCGATGCCATACAGCGGCTGCAACGTGCCGTCGGTGGTGGCCAGGTTGAAGATATAGCCGAGGAACTGTTCCATCGTGCGCGTTGCGCCGAGGCGATTCAGTGCGCGCACCACGAACGCGGCATCACGCAGCCAGCAGTAGCGGTAGTCCCAGTTGCGCACGCTGCCGGGCGCTTCCGGAATGGAGGTGGTCATTGCCGCGATGATCGCGCCGCTGTCCTCGTACTGGCACAGCTTCAGGGTGATCGCACTGCGGATCACCGCGTCCTGCCATTCCAGTGGAATGGACAGGTAGCGCACCCATTCGCGCCAGTAGTCGCGGGTGCGCTGGAAGGCTTCCTGCACATAGCCACTGATCGAGCGGTTGAGCGATTCATCCACGCCCAGGATCAGGTGGATGGGATGGTTGAGCACGAACGGCAGGCCATCGCGGATGAAGCGCACCGGCACGTCGGTGGTCAGCCGCAGCACGTGTTCGGGCAGGATCCAGCGCACGTGGTTGCTGCCCCAGGTGGACTCGGGCACGCGTGCGCCCCAGTCGGCCAGTGGCCGTGCGTGCACGGTGATGCGTGGGCTGCCGGCCAGTGGTCGTACCTGGCGGATCAGGCTGACCGGTCGGTAGAAACGGTCGTTCTGGCGCCAGCGCGGGGCGAAATCAAGGATTTCCAGTTCACCACCGTGCGCGTCGCGCAGCACGGTACGCAGGATCGCGGTGTTGGTCAGGTATTCCTGCTCGCTGCTCGCGAAGTCCTCCAGCTCGATGGCGAAGTCGCCACCCGTCTGCTGGTTGGGGCCGAGCAGGGCACAGAAGGTGGGGTCGCCGTCGAAGGTGGGCAGGCAGCTCCAGACAACGCGGGCACGTTTGTCGACCAGGGCGCCGAAGCTGCCGTTGCCGACCACGCCCAGATCAAGATCGGGTTGGGTCATCACGCGGTACATCTCGGTTGCGGCCGTGGGGTGGCCGGGTCAATAGGCATTCTCACGCAGCCAGGCGTGCACGCTGCGTATGTCGGGCAGCGCGAACACGGCTTTGCTGGGTTCCCGTTCGCCCACCAGTACGCTCCAGCCATGCTGGCCATTGGCGGCGTCGAAGCCGAACTCATCGGTCAGGTCATCGCCGAGGAATACCGGCAGGCGGCCGCGGAACGGCAGGTACTGCATCATCCGGCGCACGGCACGGCCCTTGTCGGTGCCGACCGGAACGAATTCGACCACATGGTCACCGGGCTGTAGGCGATAGCTGGCACGGCCACGCACATGGCGGTCGGCGAAGGCGCGCACATCACTTGCCGCGTGCGGCGCACCGCGCCAATGCAGCGCCAGGCCGACGCCCTTGTCTTCCACCAGCACGCCGGGATGGCCATGGGCAAAGCGCATCGCCTGCTGGTGCAGCGCGTGCAGCCACTCGGCGGTGTCGTCGTCGTGTTCGTCGCGCAGGACGCGACCGTCTTCGCCGCGCAGTTCGTGGCCATGCAGGCCGGCGGCGGGCAATTTCAGGGGAGCGAACAGTTGATCCAGCTGTTCAAGTGGGCGACCACTGACCAGTGCCACGGCACCTTCCAGGCGGTCGCTGATGCGGCCGATGGCTTCACGCACATCCGGCAGAAGCTGCACGGCATCCGGGCGTGCAGCGAATTCGATCAGGGTGCCATCGACATCGAGGAACAACGCACAGGCGTCGTCCAGCAATGGCGGTGGCGGACGCAGGGGGAGCGGTTCAGCCATGACGCCCAGCTTGCCAGCGTGGGCGTGTACGTGGGGTCGAGGGCAGGCTACGGAGTGGGTAGTGCCGGCCGCTGGCCGGCACCGTCATGGTCCCTGGATGCACCCTGAGGTTGCCGGCCAGCGGCCGGCACTACCGGACTGATGAATCAGAACGTATAGCGGACGCGGCCGTAGTAGTACGCGCCATTGCTGCCGATTGGCGACAGCACGTCGTACGGCAGGTTGCCGAAGTAGTGGATATCGCTGTTGGATCGATCCGGGTAGTTGTCGGTCAGGTTCTGGCCGCCGATGGCCACGCTCCATTGCGGGGTGATGCGGTACTCCACTTCCGCATCCAGCTGCCATTCGGCCTGGTAGGTCTGGCGCGGGATGTAGCCATCACCGAAGTTGAACACGCGTGTGGCGCTGCCGTAGCGGTTCACGCGGGTGCTCAGCGACCAGTGGTCGTTGCTCCAGGCTGCCGAGAAGCTGCCACGGGTGCGCGGTGTGGCATCGGTGAGGGTGTTGGTCTCTTCGATTCCGAACAGCACGTAGTCCGGGTTCAGTGCACGCAGCTGTGCCGGCGTGGCCAGCACGTTCTTCAGTGTGGTCTTGGTATACGCGTAGGTCCCGGTGAGCAGCAGCTGGCCATCGCCCAGCGATTGCCGCCAGTTGCTCACCAGCTCGGCGCCGCGGGTGCGGGTATCGGCGGCGTTGACGAAGAAGCTGGCGCTCTGCAGGCCGCTGACGCCGTAGTTGGCGGCCACGTAGTCGGTCAGCGCATCGCCGGTGATGCTCTCCGACAGCGCGATGCGATCGTCGATGTCGATCTGGAAGAAGTCCAGTGACAGGTCGAAGTGCTCGCCAATTCGGCTGGTGAAGCCCAGCGAGGTATTGATCGACTTCTCCGGCTTCAGGTTCTGCGCACCGAGGCCACGCGCGATCGGGTTGTTGACCGACAACAGGCGGCCCTGCACCAGCTGGCCGCCAGCGTTGTAGCCGGTGGAGGTGGATTCGTAGCCGATCTGTGCCAGCGACGGCGCACGGAAGTTGTTGGAGATGGCACCGCGCAGCGCGAACGCCGGGGTGAATTCATAGCGCAGGCCGAGCTTGCCGGTCAGTTCACCGCCGAAGTCGTCGTTGTGCTCGTAGCGCGCGGCCAGATCGGTGGAGAACTTCTCGCCGAACTGACTGGACAGGCTGGCGTAGGCGCTGGCGACATCGCGCGACAGGGTGGCCGCGTCCTGCGGGGTCAAGCCGCCACCGGCCTGCGAACCGGTCGGGCGGTCGGTGTACGGGCCGGCCGCATAGCTGGCCGGGTCGCCGGGACGGGTCTGGTAGCGCTCGTGCCGTGCTTCCACGCCCAGGCCGAGCGTGTGGCTGATGCTGTCGCTCTGGGTGAACACGCGGCTCAGATCGAGGTTGCCCACGGTCTGCGCGTATTCGTAATCGGCGGTCTTGAAGCGGGTCGGGCTGGTCGGGCCCAGCGACGCGTTGAGCGAATCACGCAGGCGGTAGGTGAAGTCGTTCTGGCCGTAATCCAGGCTGCCGTCGTAGCTCCATTCACCCCACTGGCCGCGCACGCCGGCCACGGCCTGCACGTCGCGGTTCTCGCCTTCGGAGATCGGCCGGTAACCGTTCGGATAGACCTGCTTCCAGTTGGCATCGCCATCGGGGTAGCGGAAGTAGTTCGCACCTTCGGTATCACGCTGGTTGAAGGTGCCGAACGCGTAGAACGTCGACGTCTGGCCCACCGGGATCTCAGTGTTCAGCCACAGGTTGATGTCCTTGCTCTTGCCATCGCCCAGCACGTAGTTGCGCTTGCCCTGCAGCGCCAGGTTGTCCGGCGTCTGGTCCCACGGCGGAATCTGGTCGAAGCCGGCGCGGTTGGTGCCGTTGCGGTGCTTGTACTCCAGGCCGACGCGCAGGAAGCCGCCGTCCTCACCCAGCGAGGTGCCGACCTTGGCGCTGATGTTGCCGGTCTGGCCGTCGGTGAGGGTGCGGCCGATCGGCTTGAGGTCGGTGTGGTTGGCGCCGTAGCTGGCCTCGATCTCGCCACCGTCGCCGCCGTTGTCGAGGATCACGTTGATCACGCCGGCCACGGCGTCCGAGCCGTACAGCGCACCGGCGCCGTCGCGCAGCACTTCGATGCGCTTGATCGCGCTGACCGGGATCGAATTGAAGTCGACCGGCGTGGTGCCCTTGCCGATCTTGCTGTCGGTGTTCACCAGCGCGGTGTGGTGGCGGCGCTTGCCATTGACCAGCACCAGCACCTGGTCCGGCGACAGGCCACGCAGCTGTGCGGCGCGCACGTGGTCGGCGCCGCCGGAGTTGGACTGGCGCGGGAAGTTGAACGACGGCAGCAGGGCCTGCAGCGCACTGCCCAGCTCACCGTTGACCACGCCCGCCTTGCGGATGTCCTCGGCGGTGAGCACGTCCACCGGCGAGGTGGATTCGAGCACGGTGCGGTCGGCCGCGCGTGTGCCGGTGACGATCACCGTGTCCAGGTTGGTGGCGTCCTGGGCCAGGGCCGGGGCGGCGGCGGAAAGCGCGAGGGCGATGGCGAGGCCGAGTGGCGACGCAGGCAGGCGGACGGACATGGGGGCTCCAGCAACAACAACGACGGGGAAGGGGGAGATGGTTTCACTTACATCCATCCGGATGAAGCGATATATTATCTTCGCGTGATGGCTGGTGTCGATGCAAGTCCCTGCCGTCCCGGCATGAGCTGATGCCCTGCTGGCATCAGCACGCCGGGCCAGTGGCGCTGTACGCTGCCGGCTCGCCTTGTTCCCCTTCCCCGGAGCTGTACCGATGAAACACCTTGGCCTCGTCTTCGCCGTGCTGCTGGCCACCAGTGGCTGCGCCAGCCTGTCCTCGCAGGCGCCCAGCGCCTATGCCACGGCCACCACCGCCGAACTGAAGGGCGATGCCGCACGCCCGTCCGCCGGCCACGGCTGGGTGCGCAGTGAGCTGTACTTCGGCGTGGGCGAGGAGCAGGGCGCCGGCAACCGCCCGCAGGCCGACACCATCAGCGAGGCGCAGTGGCGCACCTTCCTGGACAAGGAGGTCACCCCGCGCTTCCCGGATGGCCTGACCGTGTTCGATGCCTACGGCCAGTGGCTGTTCCGCGGCGATGCCTCGCCCAACCGCCTGCGCACCAAGGTGCTGGTGGTGCTGCACGAGGACACCCCGCAGCGCCGTGCCGATATCGAAGCCATCCGCCTGGCGTGGAAGCAGCAGACCAAGCATCAATCGGTGCTGTGGTCGCGGCAAGCGGTCGAGGTATCGTTCTGAGTTGAAGGTGCCGCCGCGGTGCCGCAGGGAGCGATGATGAACTACAGGGAATGCCTGCTGGGCCTGGTATTGGCAGGTGTGCTGGCACCGACGGCGCAGGCGCGTGGGGACGATAGCGAAACGCTACGCTTCCAGGTGGCCGCGCATGTGCAGGCGCATGCCGATCCCCAGCAGGACGGCAGCATCGCAGTGCAGCTGTCACCGTCAGGCAAGCGCCAGACGCTGGCGGGTGCGGCGGATGCCGATGGCAATTCGCGATGGTCGCTGGAAGACGTCGATTTCGATGGATATCCGGAACTGGTCGCGCGTGCATCGGTGGGCATGGTCAACGAGGCGGTGGCGGTGTACCGCTTCGACCCGGCCAGTGCCGGGTTCCGCGCGCTGCAGGCCGACACCCACGGCAAGGACAGTTGCGGTGACCTGATGGGGTTGAGCGTGGATGCTGCCACTCGAACCCTGACCAGCAGCTGCCGTAGCGGCCCGATGTGGTACGCCGACCAGTACCGGTTTGCAGGTGCGAAGCTCTACCTCTACCGCAGCGAGAGTGTGCTGATGCTGGGCGACACGTTGAACGCCGCGTTGCAATGGGAACAGACTGACGAGCAGGGTCCGCTGGCGGTCTGGCGCACCTATGATCCCGCCGGTCGTGTGCTGGAGACCGCCATCGCCGATGGCCTGGGCGCACCGCCGGATGGGCCGCTGCGTGGCCAGCAGGCCACCGTGGTGCCAGCGCGCCTGTTCCTGTTCGACCGACCCGGCGCATCCAGCACCAAGCGTTATCTGGTGCAGGGCGACCGTGCGGAAATGCTGGATGAACAGGATGGCTGGATGAAGCTGCGGTTTCTCAATCCAAAAAGCGGCGCGGTGGAAGGTTGGATCAACGTCAACGATTGAAGAAAAAAGGGGACGGAGGGAATTAAGTCGTTTGTGCCGTTAACGACTTAATTCCCTCCGTCCCCTTTTTTTGCGGAAGCATCACTTCATCGGGTCTAGCCTCGGATGTTCCCCCGTTCGAGGATGTATCCGATGAGCAAGCGCGTGGCCGAAATCGTGGTGGACGCCCTGCGGCAGGCTGGTGTCCGCCGTTGCTACGGCATCGTGGGCGATACGCTCAATCATGTGACCGATGCGATGCATGGCAGTGACATCGCCTGGGTGCACGTACGGCATGAGGAAGTGGCCGCATTCGCCGCCGGTGCCGATTCGCTGGTAAGTGGCGAACTGACCGCCTGCGCCGGTTCCTGTGGGCCCGGTGGCCTGCACTTCATCAATGGCATCTTCGAGAGCAATCGCAACCGCGCGCCGATGGTGCTGATCGCCAGCCAGATCGTCACCAGCGAGCTGGGCATGGAGTTCCCGCAGGAAGTGGACTTCAAGGCGGTGTATGGCAGCTGCACGGTGTTCTGCGAGCAGGTGCACAGTGCCGAACAGGCGCGACGCGTGGTGGCGCTGGCCTGCCAGGCCGCGATCAGCCGTCGCGGCGTCGCCGTAGTGATCCTGCCGGCTGACATCAGCGAGGCCGAGGTGAAGCACGATGTGCCGTTCTCGGTGCACTACACCCAGCCGGTGCTGCGCCCCTCCGACGCGGAACTGCAGCGTATTGCCGAGTTGTTGGGGCAGGGCAAGCGCATCGGCATCTATGCCGGCGCCGGCTGCCAGGGTGCACACGTGCAGTTGTTGGAACTGGCGCGCAGGTTGCAGGCGCCGGTGGCGCACACCTCGCGCGCCAAGGATTTCGTCGAGCCGGACAACCCGTACAACATGGGCATGACCGGCATCTTCGGCATCGAATCCGGCTTCCACACGCTGATGGAGTGCGACACGCTGCTGCTGCTCGGCGCCGACTTCGCCTGGGGCCAGTTCTACCCGGACAAGGCCACGATCATCCAGGTCGACCGCGATGGCAGCCATCTCGGCCGCCGCCACCCGGTGAACCTGGGCGTGGTCGGTGACATCGCACCGACGCTGGATGCCTTGCTGCCGATGTTGCCGCCGCGCGAGGACAGCAGTTTCCTGGACGAATGTATCGAACGTCGCGACAAGGCGCTGAAGAAGCGCGAGCAGGAAGAACAGCCGGGCGAGGGCGAGCTGATCCACCCGCAGCATCTGACCGCGCTGCTGTCGAAGTACGCCAGCGACGATGCGCTGTTCACCGCTGACGGCGGCTCGCCGATGGTCTGGGTGCTGCGGCATATCCGCGTCAACGGTCGCCGCCGCACGCTGACCAGCCTGCTGCACGGCACGATGGCCAATGCAATGCCGCAGGCACTGGGCCTGCAGAAGGCGTTCCCCGGCCGGCAGGTGATTTCGCTGTCCGGCGATGGCGGCCTGGCGATGCTGCTGGGCGACCTGCTGACGGCCGTGCAGGAGAACCTGCCGATCAAGGTGGTGGTGTTCAACAATGGCTCGCTGAACTTCGTCGAGCTGGAGCAGAAGGTGGAAGGCCTGCTGGACAACTACACCGACCTGAAGAACCCGGACTTCGGCCGCTTGGCCGAGGTGATCGGCTTCCACGGCCGCACGGTGACCCGCAGCGAGGATCTGGAGGAGGCGGTGCAGGACTTCCTGGCGCAGCGCGGCCCGGCGCTGCTGGACGTGCATACCAGCCGCGCCGAGCTGGTGATGCCGCCGCAGATCGAGGCCAAGCAGGTGGCCGGTACCGCGCTGTATGCGGCCAAGGCGGTGTTGAACGGCCGCTTCGACGACGTGAAGCATCTGCTGGTGGACAACTTCCTGAAGAAGTAACGGGGTGGGTTTGATGCAGGGCTGCGCCCTGCACCCGCTACGAGCCGGAGCCAGAGCAGAAGCGGGTTTCCTGAGGGATGGCGGGGTGGGTCCGGTTGCGGGGGACGCTGCAAGTACATCCATGTAAGCTCGGTCGCGCCATCCATGGCGCTCACGCCCCCGCAACCGGACCCACCCCGCCCTCGACAGTCTCCTGCGATCTGTCGGAACGGCATATTGCACTGGTGGGTGTCGACCTTGGTCGACACGGTAGATCCACGCCATGCGTGGATGAACGAAAGAATGATCGGAATGATCTTCGGTAGAGCCGAGCCATGCTCGGCTGAGAGGCTTCGCATATGGCAGCCGAGCATGGGCTTGGCGCTACAACGAGAGCCTTCCTTTGCTTTTGATCGTTTGATTCTCTTCCGTGGCTGGAGTCCGCGGGAAACTGTCAGGGGCCGGGCGGGATGGGGCGCGCAGGACCGTTGGCGCCATGGATGGCGCCATCGAGCCCCCAGGGACGGGTTTACGGCGTGTCCTGCGCAGCCCATCCCGACCGGCCCTACCCAGAAATCGCTGTCCGCGACCAACCCAGCCACGAGGGGGCCCCGCCGTTGACTGGAACCCATCATTCCACGACGGAATTGGCGCCCGGGCCCCGCTGGGCCTACCATCGGCGGTCCCCACCCCCACCGCCCCTTCCATGTCCGCTCCCGCTTCCGCCGCACCGCGTCGCTGGTTCGTCGCCGGCGACTTCAACGGCTTCTTCGGCCTGGTCGTCGACAACCTCTCCATCCTCGGTTTCATCGCCATGGCCCTGGTCGGGATCTTCCAGTTCCCCGCCGACGTGGTGTTCGGCCGCATGTTCCCCGGCACCGCCTTCGGCGTGCTGGTCGGCAACCTGCTGTACACCCTGATGGCCCGCCGGCTGGCCGCGCGTACCGGCCGCGATGATGTCACCGCCATGCCGCTGGGCCTGGATGCACCGACCAGCATCGGCATGGCGTTGCTGGTGCTCGGCCCAGCCTTCATCGCCTTCAAGCAGCAGGGCATGGACCCGCATGCCGCGGGTATCGCGACCTGGCAGCTGGGCATGGCCGCGCTGGTCATCATGGGCGTGCTCAAGTTCGTGCTGTCGTTCTTCGGCGAAGCGGTCACCCGCGCGCTGCCGCGGGCCGCGCTGCTGGGTTCCATCGCCGGCATCGCGCTGGTGCTGATGGGCCTGCTGCCGCTGCTGGAAACGCTGCGCTCGCCGCTGGTCGGCTTCACCACCCTGGGCCTGCTGCTGTATGTGCTGATCGCCAAGGGCAAGCTGCCGGTGCGTGGCCCGGGCGTGCTGCTGGCCTTCGTGTTCGGCACCGTGCTGTATTACGGGCTGGGCCTGGCCGGTCTGGGCGCGCCGGGCTTCCACGTGCCGGCGTGGGTGCCGCCGCAGGTGGTGCTGCCGCTGCCGACGCTGGGCTTCCTCGACGGCCTGCCCACCGCGATGACCTACCTGCCGCTGCTGCTGCCGTTCGGCCTGCTGATGGTGGTCGGTGGCATCAACGTGTCCGAAAGCGCACGCGCCGCTGGTGATGACTACCGCACCCGCGACATCCTGCTGGTGGAAGCGGTGGCTACGCTGGTGGCCGGTGTCTGCGGCGGCGTGGCGCAGACCACACCGTACATCGGCCAGCCGGCCTACAAGCACATGGGCGCGCGCAGCGGCTACACGCTGCTGACCGGCCTGTTCGTCGGCATCGGCGGCATGCTCGGCATCATCTCCGGGCTGGTGCAGTGGCTGCCGCTGGCGGTGCTGGCACCGATCATCGTGTACGTGGCCATCGACATCACCACCCAGGCCTTCCAGGCCACGCCGCGCCACCATACCGGCGCGATGGTGTTCGGTTTCCTGCCGTCGGTAGCGTACCTGCTGGCGATCAAGGCGCCAGGCTGGATCGCACCGGACCAGCTGCCGCAGCTGCTGACCAAGCTCGATGGCCACGGATTGCCTGAGCTGGCGGTGATCTTCACCCTCGGCAATGGCTTCATCATCACCTCGATGCTGTGGATCTCTGCGGTGGCGGCCATGGTTGATGGCCGCCTGCGCCGCGCCTGCGGCTTCCTGCTGGTGGCGGCGGTGCTGACCCTGTTCGGCCTGATCCACTCGGTGGACCCGCGCGGTGGCATCTACCTGCCGTGGGATCTGGACGGCCTGGCGCGCATCATCAGCTGGCAGTTCGCCGGCGCCTACGTGGCATTGGCGCTGCTGCTGGGCCTGCTGTCACTGCAGAAGCAGGCGGTGAAGCCGCTGGGTGAAAACAGCTGACCCCAGAGTAGTGCCGGCCGCTGGCCGGCATCCTCATGGACCTCGGACGTAGCGTGCAGCTGCCGGCCAGCGGCCGGCACTACCGCTCTCCATCGAGTTCCGGGTAGTGGCGGAAGATGCCGTTGGTGTTGAACGGCAATCGCCGTTCCGAGTCCAGATAGGAGGCAATGTTGGGTCGTTTCGCCACCCGCTCCTGCAGCGCGCGCAGCAGGGGCAGGGTCGGTTCCAGTGCCTGCATGCGGCGTGGGAACATGTAGTTCAGCCCGCTCAGCAGCTGGAACAGCGACAGATCCACATACGAGTGCTCGCGCAGTGCATGGCGGCCACCGTTGGCCGCCAGCACCTGCTCGAAGTAGCTGAGGAACTTCGGTAGCCGTTCGCTGCGCAGCGACGCGGCACGTGCCTTGGCCTCGGTCTTCTGCTCTTCGTAGTACTTCGATGCAGCGATCGGATGGTGGGTGTCATGCACCTCGGCCACCAGGTCGGCGATGGTCAGCTGCAACTGCAGCGCCTGTATCCGCCGCGAGGCTGCCTGTGGCACCAGGTCCAGCGTCGGGCCCAGGAAATCCAGGATTGCCGCGACCTGCGCGATGACCTGGCGACCGGCCTTCAGGAACGGCGGCGCGAAGGGCTGCGCACCTTCACTGCTGCCATCGAGAAACGGCTGCATCACTGCATCGCCGTGCACCCGCGCCATGTCGATGTAGTCGGCACCGGCATCTTCCAGCGCCAGCCGCACGAACTCGCCACGGCCCTGGATGCCGGTCCAGTAATACAGCGCGTACTGCATGGCAGTGTCTCCACACGACAAGAGCAACAGCCTCGCGCGCGTCGTGCAAAGCAGGCGTGAGCATGGCTGCAGGTCCTGCCCAACCCAAACCGCAGCCGAACGAAGGGGGAACCCTCGCCGACACGGGGGGTCACACCTTCTCCATGCGTGTGAAAACGAGGTGCTGCATCATGCAGAGTGGAAAGGCGGTATGGCCCTGGGTGCTGGGCGTGGTGGTGATCGGTGGCGCGGGCGGTTGGCTGTTCCGCGACCAGCTGAAGAGCCTGGCGGACGGAGTCTCGGTGCCGGTGCAATCCACTCCCGCCAGCAGCGCCGCACCTCCACAGCCAATGACGGCCGAGCAACCGGCCCCGGCACCTCCACCGATCAGGCACCCGCTGGAGACAGAGGCGGCCGCTGATCCAGCACTGCCGAACTTGGCCGACAGCGATGCGGCGGCCTGGGGCGCGCTGAGCCAGTTGTTCCAGGGCGAAGGGCCGCTGACCCTGCTGCTGCGCGACCACCTGATCCAGCGCCTGGTCACCCAGGTCGACAACCTGGACAAGCCCAGCGTGCCGCCGACCGCGCTGGCCGCGCGCCCGCTGCCGGGCAACCTGCAGGTCGAGGCGGGTGAGGGCGGCGAACGCATCGCCGCAGCCAATGCGGCGCGCTATGCGCCCTACGTGCAGGCATTTGCCGCGCTCGACCCGGCGGCAACGGCTACCGCCTACAAGCGCTTCTATCCGCTGATCCAGCAGGCTTACGTGGACCTTGGCCGGCCCGAGGGCTATTTCAACGACCGTCTGGTCACGGTGATCGACCACCTGCTGGAGACCCCGGAACTGGCCCAGGCGCCGCTGGTGCAGCGCGACGAACGGGGCCGCTATCGCTTCGTCGATCCCACCCTGCAGTCACGCTCGATCGGGCAGAAGGCCCTGCTGCGTATAGATCCGGCGCAGGCGCGGGCGGTCAAGCAGCAGCTGCGGGCGATCCGCAGCGCGATCACCCGTTGAACCCTTCCACCGCGCGGAACTGATCGGGATCAACGC
The DNA here is from genome assembly GCF_056482875.1 of Stenotrophomonas sp. 63632_Sma. Taxonomy (NCBI): domain Bacteria; kingdom Pseudomonadati; phylum Pseudomonadota; class Gammaproteobacteria; order Lysobacterales; family Lysobacteraceae; genus Stenotrophomonas; species Stenotrophomonas sp. 63632_Sma. The sequence continues at coordinate 3,607,079 of NZ_CM151220.1, read as the reverse complement.
GCCGACCACACCCGTTCCGGCATGCTGGCCGCAGGCTGACTGGCCTCGGGGTGCAGTCGCAGTCACCCTTGAAACGGGGTGGGGCAACCGCATCTTTCCAGCATCGCCGGCGCGGGCCGGCCCTGATGACCGATGAGGATTCGCAATGCGGATGGACAAGCTCACCTCGCGTTTCCAGCAGGCGCTGGCAGACGCACAGTCGCTGGCCGTGGGCCGCGACAACAGCATCATCGAACCGGTTCACCTGTTCAGCGCGCTGCTGGACCAGCAGGGCGGCAGCACGCGCCCGCTGCTGGCCCAGGCCGGGGTGAACGTGCCGGTGCTGCGCGAGCGCCTGACCGAGGCGCTGGATGCACTGCCGAAGGTGTCCGGCCAGGCCGGCAACGTCTCGATGGGCAATGACCTGGGGCGCCTGCTGAACCAGACCGACAAGCTGGCCCAGCAGAACGGCGATGCCTTCATTGCCAGCGAGTGGTTCGTGCTGGCGGCGCTGGACGACGGCGGCACGCTGGGCATGGCGCTGCGCGCCGCCGGTGCCGACAAGACCCGCCTGCAGGCTGCGATCGACAAGCTGCGTGGCGGCGAGAACGTGCAGTCGGAGAACGCCGAGGAACAGCGGCAGGCGCTGGAGAAGTACACCATCGACCTGACCGCGCGCGCCGAGAGCGGCAAGCTCGATCCGGTGATCGGCCGTGACGAGGAAATCCGCCGCACGATCCAGGTGCTGCAGCGCCGGACCAAGAACAACCCGGTGCTGATCGGCGAACCTGGCGTTGGCAAGACCGCGATCGTCGAAGGCCTGGCCCAGCGCATCATCAACGACGAAGTGCCCGAGGGCCTGCGCGGCAAGCGTGTGCTGTCGCTGGACATGGGCGCGCTGATTGCCGGTGCCAAGTTCCGCGGTGAGTTCGAAGAGCGGTTGAAGGGCGTGCTCAACGACCTGGCCAAGAGCGAAGGGCAGATCATCCTGTTCATCGATGAGCTGCACACCATGGTCGGCGCCGGCAAGGCCGACGGCGCGATGGATGCCGGCAACATGCTGAAGCCGGCGTTGGCACGCGGCGAGCTGCACTGCGTGGGCGCCACCACGCTGGATGAGTACCGCAAGTACATCGAAAAGGACGCCGCGCTGGAGCGCCGCTTCCAGAAGGTCTTCGTGGGCGAACCGTCGGTGGAAGACACCATCGCGATCCTGCGCGGGCTGAAGGAAAAGTACGCGGTGCACCACGGTGTGGAGATCACCGACCCGGCCATCGTCGCCGCTGCGACGCTGTCCAACCGATACATCACCGACCGCCAGCTGCCGGACAAGGCCATCGATCTGATGGACGAGGCGGCCTCGCGCCTGCGCATGGAAATCGACTCCAAGCCGGAGGAGCTGGACCGCCTGGAACGCCGGGTGATCCAGCTGAAGATCCAGCGCGAGATGCTGAAGAAGGAAAAGGACGAAGCCTCGCGGCAGCGCCTGGCCGATCTGGAGAGCGACATCGATGCGCTGGAGCGTGAGTTCTCCGACCTCAATGAAATCTGGAAGTCGGAGAAGGCAGCGCTGCAGGGTGCGACCAAGATCAAGGAGCAGGTCGAACAGGCCAAGCTGGAGCTGGAAGCCGCGCAGCGCCGCCAGGATTTCGCCAAGATGAGCGAGATCCAGTACGGCCTGCTGCCGCAGCTGGAAAAGCAGCTGGCCGCTGCGCAGGAAGCCGAACACAGGGACTTCAAGCTGGTGCAGGACCGGGTCACCGACGAGGAGATCGCCGAGGTCGTGTCGCGCTGGACCGGCATTCCGGTCAACAAGATGCTCGAAGGTGAGCGCGACAAGCTGCTGCGGATGGAAGAGGTGCTGCACAACCGCGTGGTCGGCCAGGAGGAAGCGATCAAGGTCGTCTCCGATGCCGTGCGCCGTTCGCGTGCGGGCCTGTCCGATCCGAATCGCCCGGCCGGTTCGTTCCTGTTCCTCGGCCCGACCGGCGTCGGCAAGACCGAGCTGTGCAAGTCGCTGGCCGAGTTCTTGTTCGACAGTGCCGACGCGATGATCCGCATCGACATGAGCGAGTTCATGGAGAAGCACAGCGTCGCCCGCCTGATCGGTGCGCCCCCGGGCTACGTCGGTTACGAAGAGGGTGGCTACCTGACCGAGGCCGTGCGTCGCCGTCCGTATTCGTTGATCCTGCTGGACGAAGTGGAGAAGGCGCATCCGGATGTGTTCAACATCCTGCTGCAGGTGCTGGACGATGGCCGCCTGACCGATGGCCAGGGCCGCACCGTGGACTTCCGCAACACCGTCATCGTAATGACCTCGAACCTGGGCTCGCACCAGATCCAGGACATGAGCGCTGATGACAGCCCGGAGGCCTACACGCAGATGAAGGCGGCGGTAATGGGCGTGGTGCAGGCGCACTTCCGCCCGGAGTTCATCAACCGCCTGGACGACATCGTGGTGTTCCACCCGCTGGACAAGCAGCAGATCAAGCAGATCGCGCGCATCCAGATGCGTGGGCTGGAAAAGCGCCTGGCCGAACGTGGTTTGAAGCTGCTGGTGTCCGATGCAGCGTTCGACCTGCTTGGCAACGTTGGTTTCGATCCGGTGTACGGCGCACGCCCGTTGAAGCGTGCAATCCAGGCACAGCTGGAGAACCCGCTGGCGCAGCAGATCCTGTCCGGCGCCTTCGTCAACGGCGACACCATCGAAGTCGGCAACGACGGCGGCCACCTGGTGTTCGCCAAGGCGTGAGTCCATCGGGGCGCTGCCTGACCGCAGCGCCCCGTTTCCTGCGGAGTACGCCGGGCCATGCCCGGCGCTCACTCAGAAGCGGTGCGTATAGCCGCTCATCAAGCCGAACTGGTTCGCCTTCTGCACGATCGGGCTGTCGGCCGCATCGCCGAGCAGGCGCGTGCCTTCGGCCGAGATGTACCAGTTGCCATTGCGGCCCACGCGGTGGCTCCATTTCAGGCCAAGACCGGCGCTGACCAGCCCAGCCTTCGGCGTGTGCTGGGCAAAGCCGGTGCGCGCCGCCTGTTCCGGGCTGACGCCGTACCAGGTCTGCATGTAACCGCGATTGCCGTAGTCGGTGGAAACACTGCCGCTGACCACGCCACCGGCCAGGTCGAACAGCGGCATGCTCAGATTCAGATGGATCTGCTGGGTAGCCAGGCCGTTCTCGGCCTTGTCCTCGTCCTTGCGGGTGAACTGCCAGGAGCCGCTCAGCACGGCTTCGCCCAGCGTATAACCAGCCGAGACACCGACCAGGGGACGGGTATCGATATCACCCATGCCGCGCAGGAAGTCCGAACCGCCGAGCAGGGAGTCCTTGTCGCGGCGGATGCCGCTGGCGCCGACGTAGGCACGCATACGGGTGTGCTCGCCAATGGACGTGCCCCAACCGATGCCACTGGTGCCCAGAAACCAGCCCCCCGGCGAGGTGACATCGAACGACAGCGACGGCGTCGCGCGGTATTCCTCGCTGCCGCTGTAGCGCGGCGTCACGCCACCACCAGCGGCGAGCTCGAAGGTCCAGTGGTCATCCTTGGCGTGGGCGATCGGCGCGGCGAACAGCGGCAGCAGGGCCAGGCAGAGCAGGGTGGGGGAACGGCGAAGCTGGGACATGGAATCTCTCGACAATGGGAGGAAAGCAGCGCGCGCATCCGGCGAGTGCTGCAGGGTCGCCAGCGTGGCGATATGCCGGCGACCGATCCCTCCGCAGTTGTGCGGGAGTTGTAATCAACTGTAATGGCGCCCGTGGGCGTTCAGCTGGCAGCCAGCGGCCAGTGCATTTCCAGACGCGCGCCACCCAGCGTGGAGCGGCTGATGCGCAGCTCGCCACCGTGGCGGGCTGCAATGCGGTTGACGATGGCCAGGCCCAGCCCGAAGCCGCCGGTATCGCGGCTGCGGCTGTCATCCAGGCGGGTGAACGGGCGCATTACTTTTTCGTGGTCGGCCTCGGCGATGCCCGGGCCGTCGTCATCCACGCGCAGGCACGCGCGGCCGCCGAAACTGACCAGCGACACTTCCACCTGCGAACGCGCGTGGCGCAGCGCATTGCCCACCAGATTGCTCAGCGCCAGCTGCAGCAGCCGCGGTTCGGCATCCACCCGTGGCAACGCACTGGGCTGCACGCGCAGGACCACGCCGGCTCGTTCGGCATCACGGCGTGCATCGGCCAGGCAGGCCTGCAGCCAGTCGTTGGCTTCAATGCGCTGCATCGGCTCGCCTTCGCCGGGATGCTCCAGACGCTCATAGGCCAGCAGTTCGCTGACCAGCCGGTTGAGTTCGGCCAGGTCGCCGTGCAGCCCCTGTGCCAGCCGTGTACGGCGTTCGTGATCGTCGCTGTCCTGCATCAGGTCCAGGCCGAAGGCCACGCGCGCGATGGGCGTGCGCAGTTCGTGCGATATGGCATGGGTGAGGTCGCGCTGGCGCTGCACCAGCTCGGCCACGCGCGCGGCCATGCGGTTGGAATGGTCGACGATGACGCGGATCTGCGAGCGTGGCGAAACCTGCGCGCGCGCCTGCAGATCGCCGGCGCCGATGCGGTCTGCATGCACGCGCAGCGCGTCCAGGTCGCGCCAGAGCAGGCGCACCCAGGCGTACAGGCTGGCGCCCACCAGCAGCAGGATGCTGAGGTAGGCGGCGATGGTCATGTACGTCGTCATCTGCACCGCGCCAGGCAGGCGCAGGTGCAGCCAGCGGCCATCGCTGCCCTCGATGGGCAGCAGGACCTGCTGGTATTGATCGCGCACGATGAAACCATCGGCCTTCACGGCCACCTGTTCCTGCGCGTCGAGTGCGGGAGGTTTGTCGAGCAGGGTCAGGGCGATGCCGTAGTGTGGCTGCCACTGCTGCAGGCGCTCACGCTGCTGGTCGGCATCCAGGCCGGCCAGGCCACTGCGCAGGGCGTACACCTGACCACGCACCTGCTGGACGAAGACGCGATCCTGCACGGGCGTGTAGATGCCGTCCAGGATGTGGTTGAGGAAGAACACCGAGGCCAGGAAGCAGGCGCCGGTGACGAACCACAGCCACAGGAACAGCCGCTTCATTCCGACCAGGCCGCAGGATTGAACTGGTAGCCGCGCCCCCACACGGTCTTGATCCGCCGGGGTTCGCGCGCATCGTCGCCGAGCTTGCGGCGCAGCTTGCCGATGCAGACGTCAACGCTGCGGTCCAGGCCGTCGAAGCCGATGCCGCGCACCGCCTGCAGGATCTGGTCACGCGACAGGATCTGCCCCGGCTGGCTGGCCAGCAGCCACAGGATCTCGAACTCGGTGGTGCCCACATCCACCGCCGCACCGTGCAGATGCACTTCACGCTGCATGCGATCGATCAGCAGTTGCCCATGCATCAGCCGGCTGGGCGTGCCGGTGTTGCCGCTGCCATGGCGGCGGCGCAGCAGGGCGCGCAGGCGGGCCAGCAGCAGGCGTGGTTCGATCGGCTTGTGCACATAGTCGTCGGCGCCCGATTCCAGGCCCAGCACCTGTTCGATGTCGTCCTCGCAGGCGGTCAGCATCAGGATCGGCACATCGGAGAAGCTGCGGATCTGCCGGCATACATCGATGCCGCCAAGGCCGGGCAGCATCAGGTCCAGCACCACCAGTTCCGGCGCGTGCTGGCGGCAGGCCGCACCGGCGAGGTCGCCACGGGCCACATGCTGCACGGCGAAGCCATGTTCGTGCAGGTAGTCGCTGACCAGTTCGGCCAGGCGGCGGTCGTCCTCCACCAGCAGCACCGGGGTCGGCGAGCCGCTGGCGGCGGGTGTCCAGGGGGATGACTGCATGCGCTTGGGCCTCCGTGCCCGGGCAGGAGCGCCCGGCGGCGAAGCCTAGCAACGGCCCATGACGGCTGCCTGAATCGCGGCCAACCTGATAACCGGTGGTACTGGCGTCATCGCCAGCAGCTTTCAGCGCGTGGTTCTGGCTGGCCTATGGTGGCGGTTTCCCCGGATGGAGCCTGGCGCAATGAGCGACCCGCAGTGGCAACTGGAAACCCTGGCCGTGCATGGCGGCTACCGTCCCGACCCGACCACCCGCGCGGTGGCGGTGCCGATCTACCAGACGGTGGCGTATGCCTTCGATGACACCCAGCACGGCGCCGATCTGTTCGACCTGAAGGTGCCCGGCAACATCTACACCCGCATCATGAACCCCACTACCGACGTGCTGGAACAGCGCCTGGCCGCGCTGGAGGGGGGCATCGGCGCGCTGGCACTGGCCTCGGGGCAGGCGGCGATCACCTATGCCATCCAGACCATTGCCGAGGCCGGTGACAACATCGTGGCCTCCAGTGCGCTGTATGGCGGCAGCCTCAACCTGCTGGCGCATACGCTGCCGCAGTACGGCATCCAGGCGCGCTTCGCCGACCCGGCCGATCCGTCCGCCTTCGCCGCGCTGATCGACGAACGCACCAAGGCGGTGTTCGTCGAATCGATCGGCAACCCGCGTGGCAACGTCACCGACATCGCGGCGATTGCCGAGGTCGCGCATGCCGCCGGCGTGCCGCTGATTGTCGACAACACCGTGGCCACGCCGTTCCTGCTGCGCCCGTTCGAGCACGGCGCCGATATCGTGGTGCATTCGCTGACCAAGTACCTCGGCGGCCACGGCAACAGCCTCGGCGGCGCGATCGTCGATTCCGGCCGCTTCGACTGGGCTGCACAACCCCAGCGCTTCGCACGGCTCAACCAGCCCGACCCCAGCTATCACGGCGTGGTCTATACCGAAGCGCTGGGGCCGGCGGCCTACATCGGCCGCGCGCGGGTGGTGCCGCTGCGCAATACCGGCGCGGCGCTGTCGCCGTTCAATGCGTTCCTGATCCTGCAGGGCATTGAAACCCTGGCGCTGCGCATGGAGCGCATCAACGCCAACGCGCTGGCTGTCGCGCAGTTTCTGAAGTCACACGCAAAGGTGGCCTGGGTGCGCTACGCCGGGCTGGCCGACGACCCCGAGCACGCCGCCGCGCAGCGCTACCTGGGCGGGCACGGCTCGGGCGTACTGACCTTCGGCCTGCCGGGCGGCCGTGAAGCCGGCGCACGTTTCCTCGATGCGCTGAAGCTGTTCACCCGCCTGGTCAACCTGGGCGACGCGAAGTCACTGGCCACCCATCCCGCCTCGACTACCCATCGCCAGCTGGACGCCGCCGAACTGGCCAAGGCCGGTGTCAGCGAAGACACCGTGCGGCTGTCGATCGGCATCGAGCATATCGGCGACCTGCGTGCCGACCTGGAGCAGGCCCTGGCTGGCGCCTGATAGCCGCACGCTTGGTCGTCATCGCCACAGGCGATCACCACCGGCACCGCGATGCGCTACGGTGGAACTGCCTCTCCAAGGCATGGCAACGTGGCGATCCAGATCCCCGGTCGATGCGGGTCGACCGGGGATTTTTTTGTTTCCGGGGTCAGATGCACCGCCGTGTCGACCAAGGTCGACACCTACCAACAGCCGCAGGAAATTGTCGAAGGCAGGGTGGGCCCGGTTGCAGGGGCGTGAGCGCCATGGATGGCGCGACCGAGCCTCCATGGACGGATTCACGGCGTCCCCTGCAACCGGACCCACCCTGCCATCCCACGGAATGCCAGCTTTTGCTTTTGTCGTTGCCGTTGCTTCAGCAGGTGCAGGGCTGCAAGCCCTGCCGCACCCACACTCCTCACACCACCGGAATACTGTGCTGTCCCAGCCCGCGATACGGCGGCGTGGCCATCACCATCTCGGCCAGCGAATAGGCCAGCTCGCGCTCTGCCATCACCGTGCCATCGGCACCGTGTTCCAGCAGATGCTTCACCTCCGCATCGCTGTGCGCACGCGCCAGCAGGGTCAGATCCGGATTGATCGCACGCAGCTTGGCCAGCGCCTCACCGGCTTCCAGCGGCTGAGGAATCGCCAGCACCGCAATCTTCGCGCGTTCCGGATGCGCTTCGGCCAGCACGCGGTCGGCAGCAGCACTACCACGGATCGCCGCCAGGCCCTTGGCGTGCGCCTGTTCGACGTGCTCCTTGTTGTCATCGATCACCAGCACCGGCACGCCGCGATCGCGCAACACCTGCGCCAGCTCGCTGCCGACCCGGCCGTAACCAATGACGATGGCATGGTCATGCAGGTCACGCGAGGGACCGGTGGCCTCTTCCGGCTCGGCGGCCTGGGGCGACTGCTCCTGCTTGGCCTGCCAACGGTCAAGCAGCCCGAACACCAGCGGGTTGAGCATGATCGACACCAGCGCACCGGCCAGCACCAGCGACTGGCCTTCCTTCGGCAGGATCTGCAGCGCGACGCCGAGGCCGGCGATGATGAAGGCGAACTCGCCGATCTGCGCCAGGCTGGCCGAGATGGTCAGCGCGGTGCTGGTCGGGTGGCCGAACGCACGCACGATGAAGAACGCGGCGGCCGACTTGCCGAACATGATGATCAGCACCGTGGCCAGCACCTGCCACGGGTGCTGCACGATGATGTTGGGGTCGAACAGCATGCCGACCGAGACGAAGAACAGCACCGCGAACGCATCGCGCAGCGGCAGCGAATCATGCGCGGCCTTGTGGCTCAGTTCTGATTCGTTGAGCAGCATGCCGGCGAAGAACGCGCCCAGCGCGAACGAGACGCCGAACAGCATCGCCGAGCCGAACGCCACGCCCAGCGCGATCGCCAGCACGGACAGGGTGAACAGCTCACGCGAACCGGTACCGGCGATGCGTTCCAGGATCCACGGGATGACCCGGCGCCCGACCACCAGCATCACCGCCACGAACAGGCCCAGCTGCACGAAGGTCCAGCCGATGTCGGCCAGCACGCTGCCCAGCGAGTGCGATTCCTTGGCCGCGTCGGGGCCGAACACGCCGGCCATCACCGGCATCATCACCAGTGCCAGCACGCAGGCCAGGTCTTCCACGATCAGCCAGCCGACCGCGATCTTGCCGCGCATGGTTTCCAGCAGGCGGCGTTCCTCCATCGCCCGCAGCAGTACCACGGTACTGGCGGTGGCCAGCGAGAAACCGAAGATGACGCCATGCAGGGCTGGCCAGCCCATCAGCGAGGCCACGCCCCAGCCGAGCAGGGTAGCGACCGCGATCTGGCCGATGGCACCGGGGATGGCGATGGCCTTGACCGCCATCAGGTCCTTCAGCGAGAAGTGCAGGCCGACGCCGAACATCAGCAGCATCACGCCCAGCTCGGCCAGCTGGTTGGCCAGCGCCTGGTCGGCGACGAAGCCGGGGGTGAACGGGCCTACGCAGATGCCAGCAACCAGGTAACCGACCAAGGGAGACAAGCGGAGCTTGTTGGCCAGCGCGCCGAAGATGAAGGCGAGCCCGAGGCCAACGGCAACGATGTTGATCAGGTCGGTGTCATGGTGCATCGGCACTCGCAGGAAATCGGGGGGATGCCCCGATTTTCACCTAATGCGCCAAATGCGGCAAACCCAGGGGCAAATCCCTTCCCGCAGCGAAGGCACCTGCCCCCTGGGTTTGCCGGAGCATTTCTCCTCTACCCCGCGCCTTCGGCGCGCCCCTTCAACAAGAAGGGGCTCTCCTCCAGATGCGGCGAGGGGATGCCGGCCAGCGGCCGGCACTACCAGAGCGGCGCTGGGTATGGCCCGGCGCTACCAATACCGCTTACCAGGTGTACTTGACCCGGCCGTATACGTACGCGCCGTTGAAGCCGAACGGCGAGTAGTTGCTGTACGGCAGCATGCCGAAGGTGGAGTTCTGCAGGTCTTCGGTGCGGTCCGGGTACTTGTCCAGCAGGTTGTCGGCGCCCACGGTCAGGGTCCAGTTGCTGCTCGGCTTGTAGCTGGCCGAGGCATCCACCACCCAGGCGTCGCCATAGGTCTGGTCGCGCAGTGCGGTGGCCGAGTTGCGCACGGTGAATTTGCCGTAGCGGGTCGCGGCCAGGCCCAGTTCCCAGCGGTCCGAACGCCAGGTGCCGCTCAGGATCGCCTTGTCGCGCGGATAGCTGTCCTCGATGCGGCCGATCTCATCGCGGCCGATCAGCGACTGGGTCAGGCCCAGCGTGCCGAACACTGCCGGGGTGCCGCCGACGCGGCGCACTTCGGTGTCGTTGTAGCTGTACGCGGCGGTCAGTTCCAGGCTGCTGGCGCTGAAGGGCACCGTGTAGCTGGACACGAAATCGACACCACGGGTGCGCGTATCCAGGCCGTTGGTGAAGTACGAGAACGCGGTCACCTGCGGCAGGCCCAGCGTGCCCAGCAGCGCGCTGGTGGCGGTGTTGGTGGTGATGCTGGACGACAATGCGATGCGGTCATCGATGTCGATCTGGTAGGCGTCGACGGTGATGTACAGGCGGTCGACCGGCTGCAGCACCAGGCCCAGGCTGTAGGAGGTGGAGGTCTCGGCCTTCAGCGGCGAGGCGCCCAGCGCCTGCGCAGCCGGGCTGGTGGTGGGGAAGGTGCCGCGCTCGACGAACACACCGTTGAGGAACTGGCTGGTGACCGCCTGGTAGCCCTGCTGCGCCAGCGACGGCGCACGGAAGCCGCTGGACGCGGTGGCCCGCAGCGCGACCTTGTCGGTGAACGCGTAGCGCGCCGACAGCTTGCCGGAGAAGCGGTCGCCGAAGTCCGAGTAATCCTCGTAGCGGCCGGTGATGCCGGCCGAGAACTTCTCGGTCAGGTCCGCTTCCAGGCCCGCATAGACCGCGTAGTTGTGGCGGTCGGCATGCACTTCATTGGTCGGGGTGAAGCCACCGAAGCCCTGCGCGCCGCTGCCGGTGTACGAGTTCAGCTCGCCCGGCTTCTGGTCCCACTTTTCCTTGCGGTACTCACCGCCGAAGGACAGCGTGACCGGGTAGGCCAGGCCCCAGTCCAGCGACTTGGTCAGGTCGGCATTGAAGATGTCCTGCTGGTACTTCAGCGTGCCGTCGTAGAACGAGCGCGGGCTGGTTGCGCCGAGGCTGTAGTTGATGCTGTTGCGGGTGTGGAAGTCGAGGGTGTTCTCGCCGTGGTTCAGGCTCAGGTCCCAGGTCCAGCCGTTGTCGGTGTTGCCCTTGACCCCGGCCACCAGCGAGCGGTCCTTGGAGTACTGGTTGATCTCCGGCACGAAGCCGTCCGGGTAGGTCTGCGCCAGCAGCGGGCTCTGCCCACTGTGGTTGCGCGAGCGGTAGAACGCGAACGAGGTGATGTCGCGGTTGCTGAGCAGCGCGCTGGCGTAGCCGGTCACGCGGTCACTGAAATCGAAACTGGCGTTGACCGAAGCCGCAGTCGCATCCACGCGCGGGTCGCCGACGATGAAGGTCTTCTGGCCGATGCTCGGGAAGTTGCCGGTGTTCGGGGTGGTGCCGCGGTACGGGCCGGCGCGGTTGCTTTCGTCCTGCTGGCTGATCTGGCCGGCCACGTGCACGCGGCCACGGCCGTTGCCGAACTCGACGCCGGTATCGCCGGAGAGCTGGTACTTGTTGCCGTCACCGGCCGAGTACTGGCCGTAGTCCACCGCCAGGCTGCCGCCACTGCCGCTGCCCTTGAGCACGATGTTGATGACGCCGGCGATGGCGTCCGAGCCGTACTGCGCCGACGCACCGTCGCGCAGCACTTCCACGCGCTCGATGGCGGCGATCGGGATCGCATTGATGTCCACCGCCGACGAACCACGGCCGATGCTGCCGTTGACGTTGATCATCGCCGAGGTGTGGCGGCGCTTGCCGTCGACCAGCACCAGCACCTGGTCCGGTGACAGGCCGCGCAGCTGCGCCGGGCGCACGCCGCTGGTGCCATCGGTCAGGGCAGGGCGCGGGAAGTTCAGCGAGGGCAGGGCGCGCGACAGTGCGGTGGCCAGCTCGCTGGTGCCGGTGGACTGCAGGGCTTCGGGGGTGATGATGTCGATCGGCGACTGCGATTCGGCCACCGTGCGGTCGGCCACGCGGGTGCCGGTGACGATCACCGTGTCCAGGGTGTTGGCGGCGGTGCCGGCCTGCTGGGCAGCGGCAACGAACGGAGAGCCACCGAGTGCGACAGCGACGGCGGCGGCGATCAGGCTGGTCTTGCGGGTCATCGGGACGGAGCTCCGGTTGGCGGGGGCGGCACCGGAATCGACATCACGGGGGTGAGGCGGACGGCGGTTGTTGCGGTGCGCAAAGCAGGAATTAACGGGATATTCAGTGCGTGTCAAATGCCGGTCATCGGAAAAAACGTTGCAGCAGCAACCATTTAGCCCGGATCGGCACTGGCGGGGGAGGGAGCCCGGGACGCGCGCGGCAAGGACGTGGGAGAGAGGAACGCCGGCCGCCGCGCATCCCGGGACGCGTCAAGTATTCGTTAACGCTAGAATTGCGTCGCAGGAACAGTGCTCACCAGCACATTCCATCTGGTTATATGGACGCCTCCCCCGATGATTTCCCTTCGTAATTTCGCCTTGCGCCGCGGCGAGCGGCTGCTGTTGTCCAATGTCGACCTGACCCTGCACGCCGGTTACCGGGTGGGTGTGGTCGGCCGCAACGGTGCTGGCAAGTCCAGCCTGTTCGCGGCGGTGAAGGGCGAGCTGGAGGCGGACAAGGGCGACGTCGATCTGCCCGGCAAGGTGCGCATCGCCAGCGTCGCCCAGGAAACCCCGTCGCTGCCCGACCCGGCGCTGAGCTTCGTGCTCGGCGGTGACATCGAGGTGGCCGCAGTGCTGGCCGCCGAGGCCGAGGCGACCGCCCGTGAAGACTGGGAAGCGGTGGCCGAGGCGCACACGAAGATGGCCGAGCTCAATGCCTACGACGCCGAAGCGCGCGCCGGCAAGCTGCTGCACGGCCTCGGTTTCCCGGCAGAGACCCACCACCGCGCGGTGTCCTCGTTCTCCGGCGGCTGGCGCGTGCGCCTGAACCTGGCCCGCGCGCTGATGATGCCCAGCGACCTGCTGCTGCTGGACGAACCGACCAACCACCTGGATCTGGACGCGGTGTACTGGCTGGAGCAGTGGCTGCTGAAGTATCCCGGCACCCTGCTGCTGATCTCGCATGACCGCGAGTTCCTCGACAACGTGGCCACCCACACCCTGCACCTGCACGGTGGCGGCGCCAAGCTCTATCCGGGCGGTTACACTGATTTCGAGCGCCAGCGCGCCGAACAGCTGCGCCAGCAGCAGATCGCGCACGAGAAGGAACAGGCCGAGCGTGCCCACCTGCAGAGCTTCATCGACCGCTTCAAGGCGCAGGCCAGCAAGGCCGCGCAGGCGCAGAGCCGCATGAAGCGCCTGGCCAAGCTGGCCGGCACCGAAGCGGTGCGTGCCGAGCGCGAGTTCCGCATCGAGTTCGCGCCGCCAGCCAAGCTGCCGTTCTCGCTGATCCGCCTGAACCACGTCGAGGCCGGCTACGGCAAGGACGCGGTGATCCTGCACAACGTCGGCTTCGGCCTGGAAGCGGGCCAGCGCATCGGCCTGCTCGGCCCCAACGGTGCCGGTAAGACCACGCTGGTGAAGACCCTGGTGGGTGAACTGGCACCGATCGTCGGCGAGCGCATGGCGCACCCGGACCTGAAGATCGGCTACTTCGCCCAGCACACGGTGGAGTCGCTGCACGAAGGCCAGTCGCCGATGGAGCATTTCCGCGAGATCGCGCCGGACGCACCGAACCAGTCGTTCCGCGATTTCCTTGGCAAGTGGAACTTCCCGGGCGACCGCGCGTTCGAGCCGGTCGATGGTTTCTCCGGCGGCGAGCGCGCGCGCCTGGCGCTGGCGCTGATCGCCTGGCAGCAGCCGAATGTGCTGCTGCTGGACGAACCGACCAACCACCTTGACCTGGAAATGCGCGAAGCGCTGGCCGAAGCACTGGCCACCTTCGAAGGCGCGATCGTGATGGTCTCGCATGACCGCCATCTGATCGGCTTGGTCTGCGATACCTACTGGCGCGTGGCCGATGGCGTGGTCGAGCCGTTCGACGGCGACCTCGACGCCTACGCGGCCTGGCTGCGCACCCGCCCGCAGGCGCAGGGCACCAAGGCGCGCATGGAACAGGTGGAAGAGCCGGTGGTGGTCAAGACCGCGCCGGTGGCTCAGGTGGTGCAGAAGAAGCCGGTGAACCCGCACAAGCTGGCCGCCGCCGAAGCCAAGGTGGCCGAACTGGAAAGCGCTCTGGCCGAGCTCGACCGCCAGCTGGCCGACCCGGCCAACTACGCCGATGCCACCCGCATGGCCGTGCTTGGCCGCGATCGCGAAACCGCCGCCGCGCAGCTGGAAAAAGCCGAAGCGACGTGGATGGAGCTGCTGGAGTCCTGATCACGCAAAAAAGGGGACGGAGGGGATTAAGTCGTTAGTGACACAAACGACTTAATCCCCTCCGTCCCCTTTTTCATCCCTGTGCCTGCAGCCATTCGCGGAACCGCTTCGCCGGCTCACGCTCGGCACGCGAGCGCAGTCGCGTGAGCCAGTAGCGCCCCAGCTCCAGCGTGGTGCTGAATGGCTGCAGCAGGCGACCCTCGGCCAGTTCCTGCTCGAACATGCGCAGCGGCAGCAGCGCCACGCCGGCACCACCCACCGCGGCCATCGCCACCGTCAACGACGAATCAAACACCGGCCCGCGGGCTTCCACGCCACTCACTCCTGCCGCCTGCAGCCAGCGCGGCCATTCGTCGCTGCGGTAGGAGCGCAGCAGGGGCAGGGTGCCCAGGTCGCGTGGCTGTTTGAGCCGCCGCGCCAATGCTGGTGCGCACAGCGGTGCAAACGGCGCGTCGAGGATCGCTGTGCAGGCCTGGCCCTGCCAGTCGCCATCACCGAAGCGGATCGCCAGGTCCAGGCCCTCGCCGGCCAGATCGATGCGGTTGTTGTGGGTCTGCAGTCGCAGCTCGATGTCCGGGTGCGCGGCCTCGAACGCAGCCAGCCGTGGCAGCAGCCAACCGGTGGCGAAGGTGCCGACCACGCCCAGCGTCAGTACTTCACGGGCCGGGCCACCGGTGTAGCGCGCGATGCTGGCCGAGATGCGCTCGAACGATTCGTTGAGCACCGGATACAGCGCCGCGCCCTCCTCGGTGAGCGCCACGCCGCGCGGCAGGCGATGGAACAGACGGATGCCGAGCCGGTCCTCCAGCCCGCGGATCTGGTGGCTCAGCGCGGCTTGGCTGACGCACAGCTCCAGCGCGGCACGGGTGAAGTTCTGGTGGCGTGCGGCCGCCTCGAAGGCACGCAGGGCGTTCAGCGGCAGGGTAGGGTGCAGCATCGGAGTAGTCGTGAGCCAGGATGATGGCTGATCCTACCTGCCTCGCGCCCAGTTCAGGAGAATTAAGGGGTTGATTGCGACAGCCATTAATCCAGCTAATGCCTCCCGCTGATTTTTCGCGCTGGTCGCCTGCGTGCGAGGCTTCAATAATCGAACGGTCCCCCAGGAGAACCCGCATGCTCGCCCGTCGCCGATTCCTGCAGTTCAGTGGTGCCGCCGTTGCTTCCTCGCTTGCCCTGCCGTTGCTGGCCCGTGCGGCGGGCAAAACCGCCGCCAGCGCACCGACCGATGCCGCCCTCACCGCCGCCACCGACTTCGCCGCACTGGAAAAGGCCTGTGCCGGCCGCCTCGGCGTGACCCTGCTTGATACCGCCAGCGGTCGCCGCATCGGTCATCGCCAGGACGAGCGTTTCCCGATGTGCAGCACGTTCAAGAGCGTGCTGGCCGCCACCGTGCTCAGTCAGGCCGAGCGCAGGCCCGCGTTGCTGGACACGCGCGTGCCGGTGCGCGATGCCGATCTGCTCTCGCACGCGCCGGTCACCCGCCGCCACGCCGGCAAGGACATGACCGTGCGCGATCTGTGCCGTGCCACGATCATCACCAGCGACAACACTGCCGCCAACCTGCTGTTCGGCGTGGTCGGTGGCCCGCCCGCGGTGACTGCGTTCCTGCGCGCGAGCGGTGATGCGGTGAGCCGCAGTGATCGCCTGGAGCCGGAGCTGAACAGCTTTGCCAAGGGCGATCCGCGCGACACCACCACGCCGGCGGCGATGGCTGCGACCCTGCAGCGCGTGGTGCTGGGCGAGGTGCTGCAGCCGGCGTCGCGGCAGCAGCTGGCCGATTGGTTGATCGACAACGAAACCGGCGACGCCTGCCTGCGCGCGGGCCTGGGCAAGCGCTGGCGCGTCGGTGACAAGACCGGCAGCAACGGCGAGGACGCGCGCAACGACATCGCCGTGTTGTGGCCGCTGGCCGGCGGCACGCCCTGGGTGCTGACCGCCTACCTGCAGGCGGGTGCGATCAGCTATGAACAACGTGCCACGGTGCTGGCGCAGGTAGGCCGCATCGCCGATCGGCTGATCGGTTGAGGTAACCGGGGTCATTCAGAAGTGGCTTGCCGGATCGGTTCGGCGCGCGCATCCTGCGCGCGTTCGAATCACACGGAAGTCCCCCATGAGCCATGAACTGATCTACCTGCTGCTGATCTTTGCGCTGCTGGTGATCCCGCGCGCGCTGCAGCGTTTCAGCCTGCCCGCGCCGCTGACCTGCCTGCTGTTCGGCATCATCGGCATGCTCTGGCTGGGCGACCAGGCGCACGACGCAGTGATCGGTCTGTTGGCCACACTGGGCATTTCCTCGCTGTTCCTGTTCGCCGGCCTGGAAGTGGATCTGCAGGCGCTGCGCCGTGGCATGTGGCCGCTGCTGGCGCATCTGGTGATCCGTACCGGCACGCTGTTCGGTGTGGGCTGGCTGGCCTGGCGTTACGCGGGGCTGCCGTGGCAGGCCGCCGGCCTGCTGGCGCTGGCGCTGCTGACCCCCTCCACCGGCTTCATCATGGATTCGCTGTCGCGGCTGGGCCTGAGCGAGGACGAGCGGTTCTGGGTGACCAGCAAGGCCATCGCTGGCGAACTGCTGGCGCTGGCGGCGTTGTTCATCGTGCTGCAGGCGGGCGATCCGGGGCACATGGCGCTGTCCAGCCTGGCGCTGCTGGCGATGATGGTCGGCCTGCCGCTGCTGTTCATCGCGCTGGGCCGCTGGGTGGCGCCGCACGCGCCGGGCTCGGAGTTCTCGCTGCTGGTGATGGTCGGCATGGTGGCGGCCTACATCACCTACCTGCTGGGCGTGTACTACCTGGTCGGTGCGTTCATTGCCGGCCTGGTCGCGCGCCTGCTGCACCAGCGCATGCCGCTGCTGGCCTCGCATGAGAACCTGCACGCGCTGCGCCTGTTCGCTTCGTTCTTCGTGCCGTTCTATTTCTTCAATGCCGGCACCAAGGTGCCCAGCGAAGCACTGAGCTTTGAGGCGCTGGGGCTGGGCATCGTGATCACCCTGGTGGTGCTGCCGCTGCGCATCGGCGTGGTCTGGCTGCAGCGCCGGGTGATGTTCGGCGAGAGCTTCCGCAGCAGCCTGCGGGTCTCGCTGGCGTTGGCCCCGACGCTGATTTTCACCCTGGTGCTGGCGGCGATCATGCGCGAGCGTTTCCAGATTCCGGCGGTGCTGTTCGGCGCGCTGCTGCTGTATGCCGCACTGACCACGCTGTTGCCGTCGCTGGTGTTCCGCACGCCGTTCGATGTCGATCCGGTTGAACAGGAACCTGCGGGTGAAGGCGAAGCCGCGCCGGTGGCGGCCACCGAAACGCTGCCAGCGGCATCTGCAGTCGATCGCTGAGCGGATGCTGCGCGTGCGGTTTGCGCACTTCGGCCATGGCCGTTAGGGTTGGGGCATGAAACTGCCTGCCGTTGTCACCGCTTCCGCCCTCCTGCTCAGCCTTGCTGCGTGTTCGCAGCGCTCCGATACGGTCGCCCATGATCTGGCGACCGCACCGGCCGATGCCTTCATGGCCGCCATCGCCGCGCATTGCGGCCAGGCTTACGCCGGCAAGGTGGTGGAGGACACGCCGGCACCAACCGGCAAGGATCCGTTCGCCGGGCAGCGCCTGGTCATGCATGTGCGCGGCTGTGCCGATCCGGCGCACGAGCTGCGCATCCCGTTCCATGTCGGCGATGACCACTCGCGGACCTGGGTGCTGACCCGTACGGAAACCGGCCTGCGCCTGAAGCACGACCATCGCCACGAAGACGGCAGCCCCGACGCGATCACCCTCTACGGTGGCGACAGCACGCCGCCGGGCACCGCCGAGCGCCAGCAGTTCCCCGCCGACGCCGATTCGGTGGCGATGTTCCGCCGCGCCGACATGCTGGCCTCCACGCACAACACCTGGGCGATGGAGATTGATCCCGACCAGACCTTTGTCTACGAGCTGACCCGCCCGGAGGGCCGCCGCTTCCGCGTGCAGTTCGACCTGAGCAAGCCGGTTGCCCTGCCGCCTGCACCGTGGGGCGACGATAAAGCGTCCGCCCCGTGATCCCAGGGTCGGATCCCTCCTGCGGAGGGCCTCGACCCCAGAAAGGCCCTCAGTAGATCCACGCCATGCGTGGATGCGGGATACCGGACCGGGGTCAGAGTCCTGGCCGTCGGCCAGGGATCCGACCGTGTACTTACCGCGTACCGAAACGCGCGCGGCAGCCGTTGCTCACCCACACCTGGCCACGTGAGTAGCCCCAGCTGCGGCCTTCCTGGCAGGCACTGCCGGACAGCTGCTGCTGCAGCACCGGGCGGCCCTGACGCTCATCCCAGTCGCAGGTCTGCGAGCGGTTGTTGTTGCTGCTGCAGGTAACCGAGTAATTGCTGTTGCCGCCGCCCCAGCCACCGCCACCACCGCCCCAGCCGCGGGCTTCGGCGAATTCGGCACGGCAGCCGCCACTGACCCAGACCGCGCCGTTGCGCACGCCCCAGGTACGCCCTTCGTTGCAGGGGCTGCCGGACAGCTGGCGGACCAGGCGGGCATTGCGCCAGCCGACCGGGCAGCTGCGCTCGCGGTTGTTCTGGCTCTCGCAGCGGATGGTCTCGCCGGGCCGGCCGTTGTTGCCGCCCCAGCCACCGCCATTGCCGCCGCCCCAGCCGCCGCGGGCCTCGACGAATTCGGCGCGGCAACCGTTGGTGACCCAGATGCTGCCGTTACGGCTGCCCCAGGTGCGTCCTTCATCGCAGTCCGAGCCGGACAGCTGGCGCACCAGCTGCGCATTGCGCCAGCCGGTGTTGCAGACCCGTTCGCGGTTGTTCTGGCTTTCGCAGCGGACCACGCCGCTCTGCGCATGCGCGGAAGGGGCGGGCAGGGCAAGGGTGCCCGCGGCACCCAGGCTGAGGGTTACGGCCAGGCTGGCCAGGGACAGCGGTTTCATGGCGGCATCCCATACGGTGGCAGGTGCCCGACTATAGGGAGGGGGGCGATCAAGCCGGTGTGACTGGCCGGATTTGCCCCGGCCGGGGCCTCGGCCGCAGAATACGAGGCTTTCCGGCCCCCATCCGGTGCCGGCGTTCTCCAGCGGAGCTTCCCCCCCATGCGTACCCACTTCTGCGGCCTGGTCGATGAGACCCTGATTGGCCAGACTGTCACCCTCGCCGGCTGGACCGACGTGGCCCGTAACCAGGGCGGCGTCTGCTTCATCGATCTTCGAGATCATGAAGGCATCGTGCAGGTGACCGTGGAAGTCGACAACGCCGACGTGTTCGCCGTGGCCGCGTCGCTGGGCTACGAGGACGTGCTGCAGGTGGAAGGCGTGGTGCGTGCCCGCCACGCGGTGAACGACAAGATGCGCACCGGCAAGGTGGAAGTGATCGCCACCGCCATCACCGTGCTGAACAAGGCCGCGCCGTTGCCGTTCCACGCCCACGAGAATCCGGGCGAGGAAACCCGCCTGAAGTACCGCTACCTGGACCTGCGCCGCCCGGAAATGCAGCGCATGCAGCGCACCCGCATCAAGCTGGTGCAGGCCCTGCGCCGCCATCTGGACGAAAAGGGCTTCCAGGACATCGAGACCCCGATCCTGACCAAGGCCACCCCGGAAGGCGCGCGCGACTTCCTGGTGCCGGCGCGCATGCACCCGGGCGAGTTCTACGCCCTGCCGCAGAGCCCGCAGCTGTTCAAGCAGATCCTGATGGTGGCCGGCTTCGACCGCTACTACCA
Organism: Stenotrophomonas sp. 63632_Sma; assembly: GCF_056482875.1. Taxonomy (NCBI): domain Bacteria; kingdom Pseudomonadati; phylum Pseudomonadota; class Gammaproteobacteria; order Lysobacterales; family Lysobacteraceae; genus Stenotrophomonas; species Stenotrophomonas sp. 63632_Sma. Next base: position 3,587,218 of record NZ_CM151220.1, on the reverse strand, counting down.
GATCGCGCGCTGCTTCCGCGACGAGGCCCTGCGTGCCGACCGCCAGCTGGAATTCACCCAGCTGGACATGGAATTCGCCTTCGTCCGCGAGCGCGACGTGCAGGATTTCGTCGAGGACATGATCCGCGCCATCTTCAAGGAAGTGGTCGACGTCCAGCTGGATGCCAGCTTCCCGCGCATGACCTGGGCCGAGGCAATGCGTCGTTACGGCTCGGACAAGCCGGACCTGCGCATCGCGCTGGAGCTGGTCGACGTGGCCGAGCTGGTCAAGGACAGCGAGTTCGCCGTGTTCACCGGCCCGGCCAATGACGCCGAAGGCCGCGTCGCCGCGCTGCGCATCCCGGGCGGTGCAGCGCTCAGCCGCAAGCAGATCGACGAATACGCAGCGCATGCCGCCAAGTACGGCGCCAAGGGCCTGGCCTACATCAAGATCGCCGACAACGGCGAAGTCAGCTCGCCGATCCAGAAGTTCTTCAGCGAGGAATCCTTCGCCGCGCTGGTCGCCCATGTCGGCGCCGGTAACGGTGACATCGTGTTCTTCGGCGCCGGTGGCTACAACAAGGTCTCCGACTTCATGGGCGCGCTGCGCCTGAAGGCCGGCAAGGACTTCGGCCTGGTCGCCGACGGCTGGGCACCGCTGTGGGTCACCGACTTCCCGATGTTCGAGTGGGACGAGGAAGAACAGCGCTACGTTGCCCTGCATCACCCCTTCACCGCACCGGCTGTGGACGACATCGCCGACCTGCGCGCCAATGCCCGTACCGCCGTTTCGCGCGGCTACGACATGGTGCTCAATGGCAATGAAATCGGCGGCGGTTCGATCCGTATCCATCGTCCGGACATGCAGAGCGCGGTGTTCGAACTGCTCGGCATCGGCGCCGAGGAAGCCCGCGCCAAGTTCGGCTTCCTGCTCGACGCGCTGAACTACGGCGCGCCGCCGCACGGTGGCATCGCCTTCGGCATCGACCGCATCGCCGCGCTGATGGCCGGCACCGAGTCGATCCGCGACGTCATCCCGTTCCCGAAGACCACCGGTGCACAGGATCTGATGACCGACGCGCCGTCGCCGATCGTCGACGCGCAGCTGGCCGAAGTGCACATCCAGGTTCGCCCCAAGACCAACTGATCAGGAGATCCAGGCAATGACCGAGTTTGCGTTTTCGCTGGAGTGGGAAAAGCTGGGCAATGAAGGCTCCGAGGCCACCCTGGTCACCGAGCGTGCGCGCGTGTTCGGTGGTTGGCTGGTTCGCGTCGGAACCAACCCGGCGGCGATGGCCCTGACCTTCGTCGCCGACGGCGAAGGCCGTTGGGACGGTGAAGACTTCGGCGTCGAGGATTACGAGGACGACGAAGAGGAAGAGTACGACGAGGACGAGGAAGGCGAAGAAGAGGACGAGGACGAGGACGAAGAGGAGTACGAGGAAGAGGACGAGGAAGAAGAAGCGGAATCGGAATCGCCTGAAAAGGCTTGACCCGCGCTTCGCCCTGACGTCAACTTCCTGCATGTATTCGATCCGCCGCGCCACCGTGGACGACGCGCCGACCCTGTCGGCGCTGGCTGCCCGCACGTTCACCGAAACCTTCGGCCATCTGTATCCGCCGCAGGACCTGCAGGCCTTCCTCGAGGAGGCCTACACGGGCGAGCGCCAGCGCGTGATCCTGGCCCACCCCGATTACGCGGTGTGGCTGTTGGAGCTGGACGGGGAGGCGGTCGGCCATGCCGCCGCCGGCCCCTGTGGCCTGCCGCACCCGGACGTGAAGCCCGGTGACGGCGAACTCAAGCGCCTGTACCTGATCAAGACGCAGCAGAGCTGCGGCTGGGGCAGCCGCCTGCTGGAAACCGCGCTGGCCTGGCTGGAACACGAAGGCCCGCGCACGCTGTGGCTGGGCGTGTGGTCGGAGAACTTCGGCGCACAGCGTTTCTACGCCCGCGATGGATTCGAGAAGGCCGGCGAGTACCTGTTCCCGGTCGGTGATACCCAGGACCTCGAGTTCATCCTGCGCCGCGCACCGCGCGCGACCTGACGTTCACCGCCGCTTGCTGCGCGCGCGTGTTCAATCACCGTACGTTTCCGCCCCGCTGACCGCCAGGCTGTTTGCATGACTCCCCCCGTATTGCTGCTGCATGGCATCTGGAATGCCCGTGCCTGGGTCGGGCCGCTGGCCTGGCGCCTGCGCGCGCGTGGTTTCCAGGTGCACGCGTTCGGTTACTCATCGGTGTTCGGTGGCCCCGACGTGGCCGTGCCACAGCTGCTGGAGCGGCTGGCCGATGCCGGCCCGTTGTCGCTGGTCGGCCACAGCCTGGGGGGATTGCTGGCGCTGGAGGCCTTGCGCCGCCAGCCGCAGCTGGACGTGCAGCGCGTGGTCTGCCTGGGCTCGCCGCTGCGCGGCAGTGGCACTGCGCGTTCGCTGTCCGAGCACGGCTGGGGCCTGGCGTTGGGGCGCAGCAGCGATCTGCTGCTCGATGGCCTGCCGGACTGGCAGGGCAGGGCCGAGGTTGGCCTGATCGCCGGTTCGGTGCCGCACGGGCTGGGCAGCCTGCTGGGCGCCATCGACGATGCCTCCGACGGTACCGTGGCCCTGGCCGAGACACGCCTGCCGGGCCTGGCCGACCATTGCGTGGTGCGTACCAGCCACAGTGGCCTGGTGGTATCGCCCGATGCCGCGCGGCAGACCGCGCATTTCCTGCGCCACGGCCAGTTCGATCACAGCCGCGACGCCGCCGCTGCGTAAGGCGGTTCGCCGGGCAGGGCGGTGCACTCTCGGTAGCGCCGGGCCATGCCAGGCGGCAGTAGATCCACGCCATGCGTGGATGGCGCCTTCCCGATATCCCTTCGGCCCTAGACACGGTTGCCGCCCCCGATCAGGTAGAATCCGCGCCTTGATCCTGAAGCAGCCAGACGGTAGCACCCATGGGTAGAGGCCCCTCCATCGAAGCCCGCAAGAACGCGTCCGACGCGAAGCGCGGCAAGATTTTCACCAAGATCATCCGCGAGATCGGCGTTGCCGCGCGCGGCGGTGGAGGCGACCCCAACAACAATCCGCGCCTGCGCGTGGCCGTGGACAAGGGCCTGGCCGTGAACATGTCCAAGGACGTGATCGAGCGCGCCATCAAGAAGGCTACCGGTGAACTGGAAGGCGTCGATTACGAGGAAATCCGCTACGAGGGCTACGCCCCGGGTGGCGTGGCGGTGATCGTCGACTGCCTGACCGACAACCGCGTGCGCACGGTGGCCGATGTCCGCCATGCGTTCAGCAAGTGCGGCGGCAACATGGGCACCGAAGGCTCGGTGGCCTTCATGTTCAAGCGCCTGGGCGTGCTCAGCTTCGCCCCGGGAGCCGACGAGGAAGCCATCACCGAAGCGGCCATCGAGGCCGGCGCCGATGACATCGTGGTCTACCCGGACGACGGCTCGATCGACGTGGTCACCAGCCCTGACGCGTTCAACGCGGTCAAGGATGCGATGGCCGCCGCTGGCCATGTCGCCGACCACGCCGAAATCACCTTCCGCGCGGACAACGACATCAAGGTCGAGGGCGAGGTTGCCCTGCAGGTCAAGAAGCTGCTGGACATGCTTGAAGACCTGGACGACGTGCAGGACGTGTACTCCAACGCCGAACTCGGCGCCGACGCCTACGCCTGAGCCGTCCTCGACGGCCTGGGCGCGGGCCGTTGAACGGTCACCGCGGACAGTCATGAGCCCATACGCCTGCCAGCGCCTCCCGTTCCGCCCCGCCAGGAGTGCAGCATGACCCGCATCCTCGGCATCGACCCCGGTTCGCAGCGGACCGGGGTCGGCATCATCGATGTCGACGCCACCGGCCGCGTCAGCCACGTGCACCACCAGCCGCTGGTGCTGCTCGGCGCCGACGATTTCCCGCAGCGCATGAAGCTGCTGGTGCTGGGCCTGGCTGACCTGTGCCGCGAGTACCAGCCGCAGGAAGTGGCCATCGAACGCGTGTTCATGGCCCGCAACCCCGATTCGGCGCTGAAGCTGGGCCAGGCCCGTGGCGCGGCCATTTCCGCCGTGGTGCTGCGTGACCTGCCGGTGCACGAATACGCCGCCAGCGAGATCAAGCTGGCGGTGGTCGGGCGCGGTGGCGCCGAAAAGCAACAGGTTCAACACATGGTCGGGCTCATGCTCAACCTGAAAACCAAGCTGCAGGCCGACGCGGCCGACGCGTTGGCAGTGGCGATCACCCATGCCCACGTAAGGGCAACGGCCAACCGCCTGGGGCTCAGTGCCCGCCAGGCGTGGGGCCGCAAATGAGGAGCTGCACGCAATGATCGGTCGACTGCGCGGCATCGTCGCCTACAAGGCGCCGCCGTGGCTGGTGGTGGACGTGAACGGAGTGGGCTACGAGCTGGAGGCGCCGATGAGCACCTTCTACGACCTGCCCGAGCTCGGCCGCGAGGTCACCCTGTACACCCATTACTCGCAGAAGGAAGACAGCGTCTCGCTGTACGGCTTCCTGCGCGAAGGTGAGCGGCGCCTGTTCCGCGACGTGCAGAAGGTCAGCGGCATCGGCGCGAAGATCGCGCTGGCGGTGCTGTCCGGCGTCACCGTCGAGGAGTTCGCGCGCATGGTCCAGGCCGGTGACATCACCGCGCTGACCCGCATTCCGGGCATCGGCAAGAAGACCGCCGAGCGCATGGTGCTGGAGCTGCGTGACCGCGCGGCGCAGTTCGGTGCCGGCGGCGCGCTGCCCACCGGCAGCGGCCCGGCCCCGGCCGACCCGCTCTCCGATGCCACCGTGGCCCTGCAGCAGCTGGGCTACAAGCCGGCCGAAGCGGCGCGCATGGCTCGCGATGCCTTCAACGAAGGTGACGAAGTGGCCACCGTGATCCGCAAGGCGCTGCAGTCGGCACTGCGCTGACCCGCCTTCCTTTCCCCAACCCACCGCCTGAGCTTCGCCAGGAGTCCCATGTCCAGCAGTCAAACCCCGCACGCGGCCGCCCCAGGCGGTCATGGTCACGCCCCTCCAGCCGGAGGCCTGGCGCTGATCATCGGTGCGATCGGCGTGGTCTTCGGCGATATCGGTACCAGCCCGCTGTACACCCTGAAGGAGGCGTTCTCGCCGCACTACGGGCTCAACAGTGACCACGACACCGTGCTGGGCGTGCTGTCGCTGGCGTTCTGGGCGTTGAACATCGTGGTCACGCTGAAGTACGTGACCATCATCATGCGCGCCGACAACGACGGCGAGGGCGGCATCATGGCGCTGATGGCGCTGACCCAGCGCACGCTGCGCAACGGGTCGCGCTCGGCCTATGTGGTCGGCATCCTCGGCATCTTCGGTGCCTCGCTGTTCTTCGGCGATGGCGTGATCACCCCCGCGATATCGGTGCTGGGTGCGGTGGAAGGCCTGGAAGTTGCCGCGCCAGGACTGCACGCCTTCATCGTTCCGATCACCGTGGTGGTACTGCTGGCCGTGTTCGCGGTACAGCGCTTCGGCACCGCGAAGATCGGCAAGCTGTTCGGGCCGATCACCTCGATCTGGTTCATTTCGCTGGCGGCGATCGGCATCTACAACATCGTCGATGCACCGGAAGTGCTGAAGGCGTTCAACCCGTGGTGGGCAATCCGCTTCTTCATGGAGCATGGCTGGCACAGCATCTTCATCCTCGGTGCGGTGGTGCTGGCAGTGACCGGCGGTGAGGCGCTGTACGCCGACATGGGCCACTTCGGTGCCAAGCCGATCCGCCACGCCTGGTACTTCTTCGTGCTGCCGTGCCTGGTGCTGAACTACCTGGGGCAGGGTGCGCTGGTGCTCAACCACCCCGAGGCGGTGAAAAATCCGTTCTTCGAAGCGGTGCCGTCGTGGGCGCTGTATCCGATGATCATCCTGGCCACCATGGCCGCGGTGATTGCCTCGCAGTCGGTCATCACCGGCGCGTTCTCGGTCTCGCGCCAGGCCATGCAGCTGGGCTACATCCCGCGCATGCGGATCAAGCACACCTCGCACGACACCATCGGCCAGATCTACATCCCGGGAATCAACTGGGGTATCGCGGTGATGGTGATCGGCCTGGTGCTGGCCTTCCGCAGCTCGTCCAACCTGGCGGTGGCCTACGGCATCTCGGTGTCGGCCACCATGCTGATCGACACCCTGCTGCTGGCCCTGGTGGCGCGCTCGCTGTGGCCGAAGGCGCGCAAGTGGATCCTGCCGCTGTGCGTGGTGTTCTTCGTCATCGACCTCGGCTTCGTCATCGCCAACGGCGCCAAGCTGCTGCAGGGCGCCTGGTTCCCGGTGGTGCTGGGCATCTTCCTGTTCACCATGATGCGCACCTGGCGCCGTGGCCGCGAGCTGCTGCGCGATGAGATCCGCAAGGACGGCATCCGCCTGGATACCTTCCTGCCAGGCCTGATGCTGGCGCCGCCGGTACGCGTGCCGGGCACCGCGGTATTCCTCACCGCCGACCCGACCGTGGCTCCGCATGCGCTGATGCACAACCTCAAGCACAACAAGGTGCTGCACGAGCGCAACGTGTTCCTGCACGTGGAAACCCTGCCCATTCCCTATGCGATGGAAGGGCAGCGGCTGAAGATCGAATCGGTGGGCGACGAGTTCTACCGCGTCTACGTGCGCTTCGGCTTCATGGAGACCCCGGACGTACCGCTGGCGCTGATGCGCTCGTGCGACCACGGCGGCATCTACTTCGACCCGATGGACACCACCTTCTTCGCCAGCCGCGAAACCATCGTCGCCACCGCCAACCGTGGCATGCCGATCTGGCGCGACAAGCTGTTCGCGCTGATGCACAGGAACGCCGCTCCTGCCACGGGCTTCTTCCGGATTCCGGGCAACAGATTGGTGGAACTGGGCGCGCAGGTGGAGATTTAATCTCCACCTGCGCTACGTCCCACGATCTGCTGCGCAAACCGTGGGTCCCGCGCGCATTCCACCTTATCCCCGCGCCTGTCGGCGCGCCCCCTTGAAACGCAGGCGCCTTGGGCGCCGGCGTTCCGCGCATTCCACCTTAACCCCCCGCCTGTCGGCGCGCCCCCTTGAACAACAAGGGGGCTCCACTTGCGGAGATGCCGCGCGCTTGAAGCTTGGCCCACTCTGCTCTCCAGTTTCCTCCACGCCTGGATCTACCGTGCCGACCAACGGTCGGCACCCACTAAAGCAGAACGCCGTTCCGACAGGCCGCAGGAAACTGTCGAAGGCGGGGTGGGTCCGCTTGCGGGGGCGTGAGCCGCATGGATGCGGCGACCGAGCTTACATGGACGTACTTGCAGCGTCCCCCGCAAGCGGACCCACCCCGCCATTCCCCAGGAACTCAGCTTTGGCTGTTGCTCCGGCCGTTGTAGTTGCTTCTGCGGGTGCCGGGCGCAGCCCGGCCGAAACCCGCGCTTTTGCCGCATAATCAGCACATGACCGACGACCGCATCATCGGCGCCGGCGCCACCCGCGAGGATGACGCCGCCGACGCCAGCATCCGCCCCAAGCGCCTTGCCGACTACCTCGGCCAGGTGCCGGTGCGCGAGCAGATGGAGATCTACATCCAGGCGGCCAAGGGGCGCGGCGACGCGCTCGACCACGTGCTGATCTTCGGGCCGCCCGGCCTGGGCAAGACCACCCTCAGCCATGTCATCGCCAACGAACTGGGCGTGGCCCTGCGGGTCACCTCCGGCCCGGTGATCGAGAAGGCCGGCGACCTCGCCGCGCTGCTGACCAACCTGCAGCCGCACGATGTGCTGTTCATCGACGAGATCCATCGCCTGTCGCCGGTGGTGGAGGAAGTGCTGTACCCGGCGATGGAAGATTTCCAGATCGACATCATGATCGGCGAGGGCCCCGCCGCCCGCTCGATCAAGATCGACCTGCCGCCGTTCACCCTGATCGGTGCCACCACCCGTGCTGGCCTTCTGACCGCGCCGTTGCGCGACCGCTTCGGCATCGTCCAGCGCCTGGAGTTCTACAGTGTCGAGGAGCTGACCCGGATCGTGCGCCGCTCGGCAGCCATCCTGGCCATCGACTGCACCGCCGATGGCGCCGGCGAGATCGCACGCCGCGCCCGTGGCACCCCGCGTATCGCCAACCGCCTGCTGCGCCGCGTGCGCGACTATGCGCAGGTGAAGGCCGGCGGCCACATCGACGAGGCCGTGGCCCAGGCCGCGATGAAGATGCTCAAGGTCGACCCGGAGGGCTTCGACGAGCTTGACCGGCGCCTGCTCAAGACCATGGTCGACTACTTCGACGGCGGCCCGGTCGGCATCGAATCGCTGGCGGCGGCGCTGTCTGAAGAGCGCGGCACGCTGGAAGACGTGGTCGAGCCGTACCTGATCCAGCAGGGCTTCCTGGTGCGCACCGCGCGTGGCCGCATGGCCACCCACAAGGCCTACCGGCACATGGGCCTGAAGCCGAAGAACCCGCCGCAGGACCTGTTCGCGGAGGTTCCCGATGTCGGTTGAGCCCCGATTCAGTTGGCCGACACGCATTTACTGGGAAGATACCGACGCAGGTGGCGTGGTCTACCACGCCCGCTACGTGGCCTTCATGGAACGGGCCCGGACCGAATGGATGCGTGCGCTGGGCTACGGCCAGGAGCGCATGCGCGCCGAGCACGGGATGGTCTTTGCGGTGCGCTCGATGCAGATGGATTTCATCAAGCCGGCACGGCTGGATGACACCCTGCAGGTGAGTGCCCGTCTGGTCCAGCTGAAGAAGGCCAGCATGGTCTTCGACCAGCAGATCCTGCGCGACGGCGAGCTGCTGCTGTCGGCGCAGGTCCGCATCGCCGCACTGGAAGCGGCCAGTTTCCGCCCGCGTGGCATGGACGAGGCCGTCCTTGCCGTGCTGCAACCCCACCTCCACCCCGAATCCGAACACTGAGGAACAACGGATGATCGCAACGCTCCTGGCCCTGCAGGCCACGGTCACCGAGGCACTGCCGGCCGATGTCAGCAACGCCGCGACACAGACCCTTGCCCAGGCCACCACCGGCGGCGGCATCAACTACCTCGAACTGATGGCCAAGGCCAGCCTGCCGGTGAAGATCATCGTGCTGCTGCTGCTGGTCGGCTCGTTCGTCAGCTGGGTGATCATTTTCCGCAAGGCCCGCGTGTTCAAGCAGGCCACCCGCGAAGCCGACGAGTTCGAGAACCGCTTCTGGTCCGGTGCGGACCTGGGCAAGCTGTACAGCTCGGCCACCGACCGCAGCCGCAATGTCGGCGGCCTGGAAGCCATCTTCGAAGCCGGCTTCCGCGAGTACACCCGCCTGCGCGACAAGCGCCGCCTGGACGGTCGGGCCCAGCTGGAAGGCGCACAGCGTGCCATGCGCACCACTTACACCCGCGAAGTGGACCAGCTTGAGCGCAACCTGGAACTGCTGGCCAACATCGGCTCGACCGCGCCTTACGTGGGCCTGGTCGGTACCGTGTTCGGCATCATGGTGACCATGCACGACATGATCAGCAGCGGTGCGCAGGCCGGCATCGCCGCCGTCGCGCCGGGCATCTCCGAGGCACTGTTCGCCACCGCCATCGGCCTGTTCGTGGCGATCCCGGCGGTGTGGGCCTACAACCGCTTCACCACGCGCGTGGAGCGCATGTCGGTGCGGTTCGAGACCTTCGCCGAAGAGTTCAGCTCCATCCTGCAGCGCCAGAGCGCTGGCGACGAGTAAGCGCCTGACCCGGGAGTCCAAGCCATGTCCGCTGCCATCGGTCGCCGCAAGCGCCGCAAGCTGAAATCGGAAATCAACGTCGTTCCCTACATCGACGTCATGCTGGTGCTGCTGATCATCTTCATGGTCACCGCACCGCTGCTCACCCTGAGCTTCGACGTCGACCTGCCGCAGTCCAACGCCAAGGCGCTGGAGAGCAAGCAGGATCCGGTGATCGTCTCGGTGCGCCAGGACGGCCAGCTCAGCCTGAAGCTGCCCGACGCCAAGGACCCGACCGCCGTGTCGGCCGAGGAACTGGAAGGCCGTCTGGCCGGCATCGCCGCCCAGGACAAGGGCGTGCGCGTGATCGTCGCCGCCGACCGCGCCGTGGCCTATGAAAAGGTCATTGCTGCAATGGATGTGATCAAGCGCGCCAAGGTAGACAAGGTAGGCCTGGCCACCGATGCACGCTGACGCCCTGCCACCCCCGCATCAGCGCGAACCCGGCTGGGGCCTGCCCCTGGCGCTGGCGTTGCTGGTGCACCTGCTGGTCGCGCTGGTGTTCATCGTGGCCTGGTTCTGGTCGCCCGAGCGCAACACCGATGCCGCCGCCGGCGACCCCTCGGTCGAGGCCAGCCTGGCGCTGTCCGCGTCCGAGGCCTCCGCCGCACGCCAGGCCCTGCGCCAGTCGGAAAAGCTGGAAGACCTGCCGCCGCCGGTGGCCGAGCCGATCCCGGTGCCTGAAGACACCATCCCGCCGCCGCAGCCGATTCCCGAACCGCGCCCGCAGGACGCCCCCACGCCGCAGCAGCAACAGGCGCAGGAGCGTGTCGCGCAGCCGGACACCAAGGACCAGGAAGCGGTGAGCGCGCTGGCCATCTCGCAGGAGAAGGCCAAGCAGGAACAGGAAGCCAAGCGCCGCCAGGAACAGATCGACCTGACCGAACGCAAGCGCCAGGAAGAAGCGGAACAGAAGCTGCGCCTGGCCAGGCAGCAGGAAGCGGACGAAAAGAAGAAGCAGGCCGAGCAGGAGCGCGTGGCGGCTGACAAGGCCGAGGCCGAGAAGCAGAAGAAGATCGCCGAGATCCGTGCCCGCCGCGAGCAGGCCGAGAAGGAAGCCAAGCTGGCCGAGCAGAAGCTGCGCCAGGTCGCCGCCGCGCGCAATGCCGCCGGCAGTGCGGCCGCCGGTGCCAGCGGTGCCTCCCAGCCGGCCGCCGGTGGCGGTGGCAACAGCGATGATCTTTCGGCCAAGTACGCGGCCGCGATCCAGGCCAAGGTGCTGTCGCAGTGGGTGCGCCCGGATACGGTGCCGCTCGGCCAGCGTTGCCAGATCACCATCACCCAGATTCCGGGGGGCACGGTGATGCAGGCCAAGGTCAGCCCGAACTGCCCGTACGACGAGGCCGGCAAGCGTTCGATCGAGGCCGCCGTGCTCAACGCGCAGCCGCTGCCGTACCGCGGCTTCGAGTCTGTGTTCGCACGCACGCTCAACTTCACCTTTACTGCCCAGGATCGCTGAGGCGGGCAGGGCAAGGTGGCTCTCGGGTCACCTGCGCCCACGGATGTCGCGCTTGCCTCTGGCGGGCCCGGTTTCAGCCGGGCAGGCTGGGGGCTGCTGTGGAATACCACCCTGCGGGGCGGTGTGGCCGGGGCAGGCGGTGCGATGTTAGCCACGACGTTAACGGTGCGTGAGAGGACGGGCTGGAACTGACCCGGAATTCACGTACCCTTGGTTCATGATTGCGAAGCGGTTCACTCCCGCTTTGTTATCCCTCGTTCCGGTTTCCCCCTATTGAGCGCTCCATGAAAAAGATGCCTCGCTGGCTTGCCGTGTTTGCGGCCCTGTTGCTGCCCTTTGCTGCCGTCGCGCAGCAGAAGGGGCTGGATATCGACATCATCGGCGGCAATGCCTCCGCGCTGCCGATCACCATCGTGCCGATGCCCTACCAGGGTTCGTCGGCTGCACCGCAGACCGACGTCGCCGGCGTGGTCCGCGCCGACCTCGAGCGTTCGGGCCAGTTCCGCACGCTGCCGGAAGCACAGATCGTCGAAAAGCCCGTGCGGGGCGGCGACATCCAGTTCGCCACCTGGCGCGCGCTGAAGCAGAACTACATCGTGGTCGGCCGCGTGCTCGACGCCGGTGCCGGCGCCTACCGTGTCGAGTACGAACTGTTCGACGTACCGAAGGGCGAGCGCCTGCTGGGCCTGGCGATGACCGCCCGTGGCAACGCCATGCGTGACGTCGCCCACCAGATGGCCGACGCCATCTACGAGAAGATCACCGGTGTCCGTGGCGCCTTCTGGACCCGCATCGCCTACGTGACCGCCAGCGGCAAGGGCGACGCCATGCGCTACGCGCTGATGGTGGCCGACTCCGATGGCTACAACCCGCAGACCATCGTGCGTTCGGCCGAGCCGCTGCTGTCGCCGTCGTGGAGCCCGGATGGCAGCAAGCTGGCCTACGTCAGCTTCGAGCGTGGCAATTCGGCCATCTACATCCAGAACATCGGCACCGGTGCGCGTGAGCTGGTCACCAGCTTCCGCGGCATCAACAGCGCCCCGGCGTTCTCGCCGGACGGCCGCAAGCTGGCCCTGACCCTGTCGCGTTCGGGTAACCCGGAAATCTACGTGATGGACCTGGGCAGCAAGCAGCTGACCCAGCTGACCAACCACTTCGCCATCGATACCGAGCCGACCTGGGCACCGGACGGCAGCGCGGTGTACTTCACCTCCGACCGCGGCGGCCGTCCGCAGGTCTACAAGGTCGGTGCGGGCGGCGGCAGCGCCGAGCGCGTGACCTTCCAGGGCAACTACAATGCCAAGCCCTCGGTGTCCTACGATGGCAAGAAGATCGCCGTCGCCCAGGGCTCGGGCAACAGCTACAAGATCGCGATGATGGACAGCTCGCTGGGTTCGCCCCGCTGGAGCACGCTGTCCCCGGGTTCGCTGGATGAATCTCCGAGCTTTGCGCCCAACGCAAGCATGGTGTTGTACGCCGCCCGCGAGGGTGGCCGTGGTGTGCTGTACGCCGTTTCTGCCGATGCGCGCGTGCGCCAGCGGTTGGTTCTGGCTGACGGAGATGTGCGCGAACCGGCATGGTCCCCATACCGTACCCAGCGCTAAAAGAGTGTTAATATTTTCGCTGTCTTGAACCCCTCATCGGCCTAGGAGCCACAAAGGTATCGCCATGAACAAGTCCACCCGCGTTCTGCTTGTTTCCCTGCTGTCTGTGGCCGTCCTGGCCGGTTGCTCGAAGAAGGTGAAGGAAGAGCCGGCAGCCCCGGTTGACACCGGCACCTCGACCACCACCCCGACCGCTCCGTCGACCTCCGGCCTGTACGGCCCGGGCGACCTGGACACCGACGCTTGCCTGCGCCAGCGCGTTGTCTACTTCGACCTGGACAAGGAAGACGTGAAGCCGGAATTCCAGGCCATCATGGCGTGCCACGCCAAGTACCTGCGTGACCGTCCGTCCTCGCGCATCACCCTGCAGGGCCACACCGACGAGCGCGGTTCGCGCGCGTACAACCAGGCCCTGGGCGAGCGTCGTGGCAACGGCGTCAACTCGGCCCTGCAGGCCAACGGTGGCTCGGCTTCGCAGCTGACCGTCGTGTCCTACGGTGAAGAGCGTCCGGTCTGCACCGAGTCGAACGAGTCCTGCTGGTCGCAGAACCGTCGCGTCGAAATCGTCTACACCGCGCAGTAATCCATGCGTATTGGCATCAAACTGATGCTGGTCGTTGCGGCAGCCCTCGTGGCTGCCGCACCGGCGCATGCACAGCGACAGAGCCTGGCCGACCGCGTTGGCGCGATCGAGCAGCAGATGTACAACAACAGTGCCAACCAGGACCTGTTGAACCAGATCAATCAGCTGCGGCAGCAGGTCACCAGCCTGCAGGCCTCGATCGAGCAGTTGCAGCACGACAACGCCCAGCTCAAGCAGTCCGCCCAGGACCAGTACCTGGATCTGGACAGCCGCCTGAACCGGTTGGAAGGGGGCAATGCCGCCCCGGCCCTGCCGCCCGTTCCGGCGAGCGCGCCGAAGGCCGCCCCGGCCCCGGCAAAACCCGCAGCGGCGGCCACTTCCGAGCGGCCGCCTTCCGTCCATGGTGATGCCGGCAGCCTTGCCGCCACCGGCGACGAGCGCACCTCCTACAACGTCGCCTTCGATTCGCTGAAGGCCGGCAAGTACGATGATTCGGCGCAGCTGTTCCTGAGCTTCCTGCAGCTGTACCCGAACGGCGTCTACGCGCCGAACGCGCTGTACTGGCTGGGCGAGAGCTACTACGCCACCCGCAATTTCCCGATGGCGGAGACCCAGTTCCGTGAACTGCTCTCGCGCTATCCGACCCACGACAAGGCCGCTGGCGGCCTGCTCAAGGTCGGCCTCTCGCAGTATGGCGAGGGCAAGGTCGACCAGGCCCAGCAGACGCTGGAGACCGTCGTGGCGCAGTACCCTGGCTCGGACGCCGCGCGCACCGCGCAGGACCGCCTGCAGTCGATCCGCCTCGGCAAGCAGATTCGCTGATCCGCTGACCGGGCGTACAATACGTGTCCTGTAGAGCCGAGCCCACGCTCGGCTGCTTTCGTTTCCGGACCGGCAAACCCGCCCGGATCCGGTAGAGCCGGGCCATGCCCGGCGGCTTGCATTACCGGCTGGGCCACACCCGACCGGCTGCAGTTGTAGAGCCGAGCCATGCTCGGCTGCTTTCGTTACCGGCCACGGTAGCCCACCCGCCACGTGTCCCACCAAGAAGTCCCCGCCATGACCGCCGTTACCCCGTCCAGCGCCGCCGCCACGCCCAGCGAGATCGTGCAGTCGCCGCTGCCACGCCTGAAGATCACCGAGATCTTCACCTCGCTGCAGGGCGAAGCCGATACCGCTGGCTGGCCGACCGTGTTCGTGCGCCTGACCGGCTGCCCGCTGCGTTGCCAGTACTGCGACACCGCCTATGCCTTCCATGGCGGCACCTGGTGGGACATCGACGACATCGTGGCCGAGGTGCTGGCCCAGGGCGTGCGCCACGTCTGCGTGACTGGTGGCGAGCCGCTGGCGCAGAAGCGCTGCCTGGTGCTGCTGCAGAAGCTGTGCGATGCCGGCATGGACGTCTCGCTGGAAACCTCCGGTGCGCTGGACGTCAGCGCTGTGGACCCCCGGGTATCGCGCGTGGTCGACATCAAGACCCCGGGTTCGGCCGAAGTGGCGCGCAACCGCTGGGACAACCTGCCGTTGCTGACCGCCCGCGACCAGATCAAGTTCGTCATCTGCAGCCGCGAGGATTACGACTGGGCCAAGTCCCAGTTGGCCGAGCACGATCTGGTGAAGCGTTGCACCGTGTTCTTCTCGCCGAGCAAGGGTGAGATCACCGCGCGCCAGCTGGCCGACTGGATCGTCGAGGACCGGCTGCCGGTGCGCTTCCAGATGCAGTTGCATAAAATCCTGTGGAACGATGAGCCGGGCCGATGAGCCCAGGCAGCGTTCCCTGATGTAGCTCCGGCGCGGGACAGCGTGCTGGCTTTCCCCTCCCAACCGGATGTTTTACCCATGAAGAAGGCAGTCGTGCTTCTCTCCGGCGGCATGGATTCAGCCGCCGTCATCGCCATGGCCCAGGAACAGGGCTTCGCCGTGCATGCCCTGAGCGTGCGCTACGGCCAGCGCCATACTTCCGAACTGGATGCCGCCGCCCGCGTGGCCAAGGCCCAGGGCGTTATCGCGCACAAGACCGTGGACGTGGACCTGCGCAGCATCGGCGGCTCGGCGTTGACCGACGACATCGACGTGCCCGAGGCCGGCGGTGCCGGCATTCCGGTCACCTACGTGCCGGCGCGCAACACCATCATGCTGTCGCTGGCGTTGGGCTGGGCCGAAGTGCTCGGCGCCAACGACATCTTCTGCGGCGTCAACGCCGTGGACTACTCCGGCTACCCGGACTGCCGTCCCGAGTTCGTGGCCGCGTTCCAGGCGCTGGCCAACCTGGCCACCAAGTCGGGCGTGGAAGGCGCGGGCATCAAGGTGCACGCACCGCTGCAGTTCCTCAGCAAGGGCCAGATCGTCAGCGAAGGCGTGCGCCTGGGCGTGGACTTCGGCCTGACCGTGTCCTGCTACAACGCCGACGCCAACGGCGCCGCCTGCGGCCACTGCGATGCCTGCCGCCTGCGCGCGCAGGGCTTCACCGAGGCCGGCGTAGCCGACCCGACGCTGTACGCCTGAAATACGGGTGCCGGGCATGGCCCGGCGCCGCCGGGGTCTGGAATCTGGTAGTGCCGGCCGCTGGCCGGCATTCCCGTGGGTGCCAACCTTGGTTGGCACTGTCCGCAGGGCATGGACCGGCGCTACCGCTGCCGCAACCACCCAGATGCTTCAATAAACGCCCGCACCGCCTTCGGATCGGCATAGTCCAGTTCGATCATCCGCGCGATCCCCGCCTTCTCATCAGCCTGTTGTCGCATGTACCCCTGCGCGATGCGATACCCGGCGTAATAGCCCACATCACTCACCCCGAACGGATTGCGGGCGCTGTTGTAGAGCCAGTTGTCGAGATTTTCCCCGTTCATCTCAGCAATGAAGCGCGTGCGGATTTCCGCTTCGTGTGTTGCGCCGTAGTTGTAGAAGGGTAATGCTGGCCGGCGCCCGCTCAGCCGCTCCGCCACATACTCGGCCACACCCTCGCGCACTGCATACTGGGCCAGGCTGCCGGTGGTCTCGCGCTGCTGGGTATGCACGTACTCGTGCAGGTTGTTCTGCGCGTTGTTCGCCCCCGGACGGCTGTCGTAGAAGATCCGCAGGCGGCTGCGCATCGGCTCCGGCAGCTCGCTCACGTCCACGCGCTCATCGCCCAGCGCCATCTCCGCTCCGATCAGCACCTTGTCACCCAGCGTCGTGCCGCCGGTACGCAGAACACCGACCGCATAGGTGATGTTGGCGGGGCGCAGGGCGGGGTAAAGCTCCCGGAACGCAGCCAGGTCCCGTTCCAGGGTGGTGCTGGCCTGCTGCGCGTTGGCGGTCAATGGCCGTACCGACGTCCAGAAGCGCGGCCACGTACGCATGGCCGTGGCGTATTCGCGAGCGGTGTAGTTGCGCACCTGCATCAGCGCATGCAGGCCGGGGCTGCCTGGATCGATGTAGCGCTCCTGCACCAGTGCGACCTGGCGTTCAACGTCGGGCTCGGTGCGCACGGCGTCATAGGTAGCCCAGAAGCGGCCGATATCATCAGTGACGACCTGGGGCGGGGCGGCCAGTGTTGCGCAGGGCAGCAGCAGGGCGGCAATGAGGCAGAAGGGCAGGCGCATCCGTGGCTCCGGGGAAGGATCACAGATGGGATGCGACGGAGGCCCGGAAGGTTTAAGCGGGCTCACCGGATCGGGTAGTGCCGGCCGCTGGCCGGCAACCTCATGCACCAGGGTTTCACCCGGCCCGGCAAAGTAGGGTAGAATGCCCACCCCGCCGAAAGGCTGGGGCAGTGCAATGGGCCGTTAGCTCAGTCGGTAGAGCAGAAGACTTTTAATCTTTTGGTCGAAGGTTCGAATCCTTCACGGCCCACCATTGCATCCAATGACCCAGGTCATTCAGAAAGGCACCGCAATGCGGTGCCTTTTTTGTGGCGCTCGTCCAGGGCAACTACTTCGTCCGCGCATTCTTCGCTTTAGCCGCCGCCGCGTCGGCAGCCTCCTGTGCGGCCGTTGCTGCCGCATTCGCAGAACGTGCCGCCTCCGCTCTTGCCGCCTCGAAATAGGTGAGCCGCTGCAGACTGGTTCTGCGTTCCAGTTCCATTGCTGCGGCGAAGCTCTCCGGATGCTTTGCAGCACAGGCCTCCTGCACCAGTTGCACGGCACGATCAGACAGCCCGGGCTGGATGTTGCCGAGCAGGCAGTCGGCATACGGTACGGGCGCGGCCGGGCTGGCGGCCAGCGCGGCGATGAGTACGGCACTCAACATGCAAACCTCCTTGTAGGTTTCGAAGGGACTGGCGACCAGCCCGTCCCAAGTATGGACCGGTTCTGGGTAAAGCGGCGGGTACGCCGGCCGGATATCCCGGCACACCCGTTCCGCCAGCCTGCGGCAGGCGAAGAACAACCCATCGCCCCCCCTTCATCCAGATGGCAGTCGGGCATGGCCATCGACCGGCAGCGCTCAGCGGCGTGCAGCATTTCCGCCACGGTCAGCATGCCAACGGCTGCACGCTTCGCGCGTGCCATCGCGTGTTCCCGCCCGGGCGGCAGATCGGTTTCCGGCCAGGGCAGGCCGTCGGCGCCGTCGCCATCGCGGATGCGCTTGAGGCATCCCCAGAATGCGCATCCACGCATGGCGTGGATCTACTTTCGCCTGAGAACAATCGCTGCGATGACGGCTGCGATGCCGAGCGGGATCAGGACGACCGCCAGAAGAATGATCCAGTGCCAAATGCTGAAGCCCCCCATGTCCCAACTCCTTGTAGGAAACGACGAATGCTAGCAAACGCGATCGCAGTCATTTCCCGATACAGTTCAAGCATCGCGCAGCGCCGTAGCATACGTACAGGCTTGCCGAATCGGCCGACGCCTTGGCCTTGGCGTTATGCTCGGCACTTTCCCAGGATGGGCCGCTCCATGCGCTTGATCGTGCTGTCGCTGTTGTTGTCCGCTGTCTCCGCCGCGCCGTTGATGGCCGCCGAGCCGGCGCCGTCCGCACAGGCCGCTGCCGCGACCCCGCTGGTCATCGGCGAGACCTTTACCATCGAGTCGAAGGCGCTGGGCGAAACCCGCCGCATCAATGTCTACCGCCCGCAGCCGTGGGGGCTGGACCCGAAGGCACCATTGCCGGTGCTGTACATGGCCGATGGCGGCATCGGCGAGGACTTCCTGCATGTGGCCGGGCTGGTGCAGGTGCTGAGCGGCAACGGCAGCATGCGTCCGTTCCTGCTGGTAGGCATCGAGAACACCGAACGCCGCCGCGACATGACGGGCCCCAGCAGCGACCCGCAGGACCAGAAGATCGCGCCCCGCATCGGCGGTTCAGCGGCCTACCGCAGCTTCCTGCGCGATGAACTGATGCCGCAGGTGCGCCAGCGTTACCCGACTACCGACGAGCGTGCGCTGATCGGCGAGTCGTTGGCCGGCTTGTTCGTGGTCGAGACGCTGCTGCAGGAGCCGACACTGTTCAACAGCTACATCGCGCTGGACCCCAGCCTGTGGTGGAACCGGGGCACGATGTTGGCCGCTGCGGCCAAGCAGTTGCCGGCGGTGACGCGTGCGCAGCCGCGCGTGTTCCTGGCCA
Source organism: Stenotrophomonas sp. 63632_Sma (assembly GCF_056482875.1). Classification (NCBI taxonomy): domain Bacteria; kingdom Pseudomonadati; phylum Pseudomonadota; class Gammaproteobacteria; order Lysobacterales; family Lysobacteraceae; genus Stenotrophomonas; species Stenotrophomonas sp. 63632_Sma. The sequence continues at coordinate 3,568,355 of NZ_CM151220.1, read as the reverse complement.
GCAGTGGGCAGCCGGAGCTGGCTGCGTCCGCCGCGCAGTTGGCCACGCTGCTGCAGCAGGCGTCGCCGTCGCCGCTGGTGAAGTACCTGCCACTGCCGGAGGAAACCCACGCGACGATCTATCATCCGGCCGCCTTGCAGGCACTGCGCACGCTGTTCCCGGCGCCGCCGCAGGCCTCGCCCTGATCCGGCGTGGCACTGCACCGCATGACGTGTGAGGATGCGGTAGCGGCGCCACCCGGGTGCGTCGCCCGCAACGGGAGAGCGTGGATGCAGCGTGTGCGTGGATGGAGTGTGGCGGCCTGCCTGTCCGTGAGTGGCTGTGCGATGTCGGTGGCGCCGCCGGCAGCGCAGAGTGAAGTGAAGGAGAGCGCGGCAGCCGCTGCGCCAAGCGTGGTGCTGCCGGTTACGGAAGCGTTGCGCATACATGACCCCGTGGGGCGCGACTACCCGATCTGGGTGGCGCTGCCGGCCGACTATGCGGCGCATCCGGAAAAGCACTATCCGGTGCTGTACGTGACCGATGCGCTGTACAGCTTCCCGCTGGTGCGCAGCGTGCGCAATCTGGTGGGGCAGCAGGGCGTCAACATCGAGAATTTCATCCTGGTCGGTTTGCCGCCGCAGGAAGGCCTGACTTCAAAGCAGAGCCGCTCGCGCGACTACACGCCCAGCAATCCGGCGCGCACGGTCGATGGCTATTACAGTGATGACGTCACCTACGGCGGTGCCGCGCACTACCGTGATTTCCTGGCGACACAGGTGCTGCCGATGGTCGATGCGCGTTATCGCACCGATCCCGCCCGGCGCGTGTTCGCCGGTCATTCCTATGGCGCGCTGTTCGGTACCTACGTGCTGACCACCCAGCCGGACCTGTTCAGTACCTACATCCTGTCCAGTCCTTCGTTGTGGTTCGACCAGCTTCTGCTGCCGCGCATGCAGGATGCCGCAGTCATCCCGACGCAGCCTACGCGCGTGCTGCTGTCGGTGGGCAGTTACGAGACGGACAAGCCAGGGCCGCGTTATTCCACCGGCAACGACATGCTGAAGCAGACCGCGGACTTCACTGCCCAGCTGAAGCGCACGGGTCGCAAGTTGAAGGTGGACAACGTGGTGATTGAAGGCGAGGACCATCTCACGGTCTACCCGCGGGTGATCACTCGTGCACTGCTGGAGGTGATGCCGGGTGAAGGGCCGTACACCGGCGGTTGATGGAGGGCTGCATCCACGCATTGCGTGGATCTACCGGTGGTGTTGACGTGGATCCATGCCGAAGAGAAACGGAATCAGTAGATCCACGCCAGGCGTGGATGATTGCCTCAGGCCGCGCTGGCCTGCGGCGGCGGTATCAACGTGGCATCCGCTGCGTGCCGGAAGCACAGCCGGATGGCATCGAGCAGCTCGCTCATGCTGTAAGGCTTGGGCAGGAAGTGGATGCCGGCGCGCAGCTGCGGCAGCACGCGGTGCTGGTCCATGCCGGAGGTGACCAGGATCGGCAGCTGCGGCAGGTGCTCGCGCACGCGGTTGGCGGTTTCGATGCCGCTGATGCCGCCCAGGCAGACGTCGGTGAACAGCAGGTCGAACGGTTCACCGGCGTTGAGCAGGCCCAGCGCGGCCTCGGCGCTGCTGACAGCGGTGACCTGGCAGGCCTGGCTTTCCAGGGCGAGGCGACTGAGTTCCTGGGTTTCCTCGGCGTCCTCGATCAGCAGGACGCGCGGTTCCACAAAGCGCTTGGACAGCAACATGACGCGGCAACTCCGGACAACAGGGGGAGCGAAAGGCGCGCAAGTATGCGCAAGCCGGTAGTGAGCCCGGCGTGCACGGCAAGCTAAGTGGGCGTTACAGCTGTCCGCGCCGTTGGCGGCGCACGTGCCAGGCCAGCATCGCCACCGCCAGCAGCGCGGTGCCGATGCGCAGGCTGGTGGCCTGCCAGCCGAGCGCGACGGCGTCGTCAAGGCTGAACACATTCCAGACCAGGTTCATCGAAACATGCAGGACCAGGCCGCACCACAGGGTGTCGCCGTCGAGGTGGTCAAGCCAGGCGAAGATGAAGCCGCCCACGGCGATCACTGCGCCGACGAACAGCGCGATGCCGCCACCGTCGAACCCACCGAAGCCCAGCCAGTGCACCATGCCGAACAGCAGCGCCTGCGGCAGCGCGAGCAGCGGCCACGGACCACGCACGATCTTCACCAGCAGCACGAAGCCCAGGCCGCGGAACAGCACTTCCTCGGCCAGTGGGAACAGCACGGCCAGCATCGTGGCGTCCAGCGCGGTCAGCGCGGTGTTCGGGGTGCCGAGCATCGCCAGGCCCAGCCAGCACGGCAGGCTGGCCAGCAACACCCACATAGGGCCGCCCCAACCATTCCCGCGCAGCCCGAGGCTGCCCAGCAGGCCCATGCCACGGGGCCGCAGCAGCGTGGCCAGCAGTAGTGCCACCAGCACCGCCAGCGCGTTGTCCAGCAGGCTGCCGCCGTAGGGTATGGGCAGGGCGGGAATCGGAGTCCCTGCGGCCGCAGCGATATCGCGCAGATTCAGGCCCAGGCCAACGCCCAGCAGGACCAGCAGCAGGCGCGCGGCGGTGGGCAGGCGGGACAACGCGGTCATGTACGCACTCCCTGCGGAACAGGGGCCCAGTGTGTGCGACTGCCGCCGCATCGGCACGCGTCGGAAGTCCCTGTGCCATCGGTCATGCGTTGCCGCACAGTCATCACCGCACAGGTACAGTCGATGCAGGACCGCCAGGAGCAATGCCGATGCTGTGCCCCGTGTGCAAGACCCAGACCCTGCAGATGGCCGAACGCCATGGCATCGAGATCGACTATTGCCCCGGCTGCCGGGGCGTGTGGCTGGATCGTGGTGAACTGGACAAGATCATCGAGCGTGCCGGTGCCGGTGCCGGTGCCGGTGCCGGTGCGGCCGTGCCGCCGCCCGCGCCTGTACAGCAGCATCCGGCATCCTCTCCGCCGCCGGTGATGCACCGTGATACCCGCCACTTGGGCCAGCGCTACGAGGACAATCGGGGCCACGGATACAAGAAAAAGAAGAAGGACAGCTTCCTGTCGGAACTGTTCGACTTCTAGGCGCTTCGCGCTTTGTAGAGTCGAGCCATGCTCGACTGGCTGTTGCCGCCAAGAGTCGAACATGGCTCGACTCTACAGGTTAGGTGCAGTCGAGCATGGCTTGTATGTTCCTCCCGGCTCCTACGAGGTATGTAGGAGCCAGGGTGGAGGGACCGTCAAGCATGCATCTGCGGATACTAGCCGACAGACGAGTCGAGCGATCCCCATCCCGCACACGAACGTCGATAAAGGATCGTACGGCACCCAAAGGGGATCGTCGATGTAGGCAAGCTAACGTCGGTGCGGTACCACCCCAGCCCCTTAAAGATAGCTGGGAGCCGTACAAATGTCTGATTCTCTCGATATTGGCGTGGACGTGGACTCCAAGGAGTTCGTACCGGCAGTGGCCGACCGCAAGGCCGACGACAGGATCGCCAACACCCGGGCCGATAGCCCAGTGGCTCAACACCTTGCCCCAGCGATGCCGGATTGGCATGGAGGCGACGGGGCGGTACTACGAGTTGTTGGCTCGGATGGCTGGCCAGGCAGGCCACGTTGTCTATGTGATCAATCCACGTCTGATCAAGCACTACGGCCGGGCGACGGGCTCGCGTGGCAAGACGGACGCCATGGACGCCGAAGCGATCGCCCGGTACGTGAAGAAGGAGAACGATCGCCTGCGTGAATACGTACCGCGTACCGATGAGCAGCAGCAGATGCACGATTTGCTGCGCAAGCGGCAGACGCTGGTAAAGACACGCGCGCGCCTGGAGCAATCCTTCGGGGTAAGCAAAAGTGCCCCCGGGGAGCTGTCAGATCTGTTCTGCGCTCTGGCTGGGACGCTGTCCGAGCTGGAAAGCGAACTGCAGCGCTTGGGGCGCGATGGAGAGCATGGCACGCTCTACAAGCGCCTGTTGACCATCCCTGGTATCGGCCCCGCCGTCGCCGCTCACCTGATTTACTACATGACGCGCTGGCCGTTGGCCAACGCCAACGCGTGGATCGCCTGCACGGGCCTGGATCCCCGGCCCAACGAGTCTGGCGGCAGAACGGGACGGCGTCGGCTGTCCAAACAGGGCGCGCCAGTGCTGCGCCAGATGCTCTACATGGCCGCCATGGGGCTCAAGCGGTGTCGTCGGGGGCAACCGCTCTACGACGAGCTGTCAAAACGCGGTCACCCCAGCACCGCCGTCTTCAACATTCTGGCAAGGAAACTAGCCAAGATCGCCTGGGGCGTGTTCAAGAGCGGCCGGGACTTCGATCCGGCCATGCTGAAGGTGGGTCAAGCCTGCTTCCAGCAGGCTTGACCGCGAACATAGGATCTCGACTCTACATGGAGCGCGTGATCACGGCCGCCGCAGGATGAACTCGCGGTCGTGGGTGTCGCCGACGATGAAGTCGTACTCGCCAACCTTGCTGCAGCCGTAACGCGCATAGAAGCGCTGTGCGCCGAAATTCTCTTCCCACACGCCCACCCACAGGGTGCGGCGCTGCGGCTGGTCCAGCCAGGCCATGAACGCGTCCATCATGCGTGCACCATGGCCGCCGTTCTGGTGTGCGGCCAGGATGTAGAACCGCTTCAGTTCGATGTCGCCGTCGCGTGCATCCGTGTGCGGCAGGGTGTTGGCACCGGCGGCCAGATAGCCGACCACGGCGTCACCGTCCATCAACAGCCAGATGGCACTGCGTGGATCGGACAGTTCGATGCGCTGCGGCTCGCTGCTGTAGTGCGCCTGCAGGAAATCGTGCAGCTCCTGCGGCGGATAGGAATCGCCCCAGGTTTCGTTGTAGGTGGCAATCGCGATGGCCGACAGCGCGTCGACGTCGGCAAGGGTGGCGCGGCGGATCTGCAACGACATAGCGGTGCCTGCATTGGAACGTGGCGCAGTGTAGCCGGCCCCGGCGGCTGCCGGGGCTGGCCATTGCTCACGAACTGCTGCTCAGAACCACATGCGCACGCCGGCCACCCAGCGTGTGTCGCGTGCGTGGTCACCGGCGTAGTCGGCGGTGTCACCAAACGTGCGTTCGTGGCTGATGCCGATGTAGGGCGCGAAGCGGCGGCTGAACTCATAGCGCAGTCGCAGCCCGGCTTCGACCTTGTTCAGGCCACGGCCGATGCCGTACTCCTTTTCGTCCTTGGCCGCGACGGTGGCTTCCAGCAGCGGCTGCAGAATCAGGCGGTTGGTCAGCAGCACGTCGTACTCGACCTCGGCCTTGGCCAGCACCTGGCCGCCGGAGCCCATGTACAGCGTGGCCGAGCTCTCGAACTTGTACGGCGCCAGGCCCTGGATGCCGACGGCCGCCCATGTGCGCGAGTCGGCCGGGCGGAAGTCCTGGCGCACGCCGACCAGCACGTCCCACCACGGCGACACGCTGCGGCCATAAAGCGCTTCCAGCGACGACGACTCGGTGCGGCCACGGCTGCGTTCGCCATCGGTGCGCAGCCACAGGCGGTTGATGTTGCCGCCGATCCAACCGGTCGCTTCCCAGGCCTGACCATTGCTGCTCTTGCCATCCCAATGTTCCAGACGGTCGATCAGCAGCAGGCTGTTGATCTCTGGCGCATGTTCCATCGCACCGTGGGCGATGGGCGGGAAGGCCGCGGCGCGGTCGGCATCGGTCGGCACCGGGATGGGTTCGCGCGGTTCGGTCGGTGCAGGCGATCCGTGGCCCATCGCGGCGTGGTCCATCGTGGAATGATCCATCGTGGAATGGTCCATCGTCGCCGGCTGCCTCGCGCCATGATCCATCTTCGAGTGATCCATGGCTGAGTGGTCCATCGCGCCCGAATCCATCTTCGAATGATCCATCTTCGAATGATCGACAGGTTCGACCGGCGTCTTCGCGGTTTTCGCGGGCGGATCCATCGCGGCCATGTCATGACCAGCGTGCGACTGCGCGAACACCGGCAATGCAGCGGCCAGGCCCAGGGCCAGCAGGCTGGGGGAAAGCAGTGAGCGGCTCATTCTTCGATCCTCACTTCGCGCATCATGCCCGCTTCCATGTGGTACAGCAGATGGCAGTGGTAGGCCCAGCGGCCGAGTGCATCGGCGCGCACGCGATAGCTGCGGCGGGTGCCCGGCGGCATGTCGATGGTGTGCTTGCGCAGCTGGAACTCGCCCTGTGCGTTTTCCAGATCGCTCCACACGCCGTGCAGATGGATCGGGTGCTGCATCATGGTGTCGTTGACCAGCACGATGCGCATGCGCTCGCCGTAGTTCAGCCGCAGTGGTTCGGCGCTGGCGAATGGGATGCCATCGAACGACCAGGAGAACTTCTCCATGTGTCCGGTCAGGTGCAGCTCGATCTCGCGGTTCGGCTCGCGGCCATCCGGGTCTTCGAACAGGCTGCGCATCGCACCGTAGGTCAGCACCTGGCGGCCGTTATCGCGCAGGCCGATGCCGGGGTCGTCCAGCTTCGGTTCGGAGGCCGAGCTCTGCATGTCCACCAGCGGGTTGTTGCGTTCGCTGGCAGGGTGCTTCGGTGCCTTGCTGGCGGCATCGCCGCCGCCGTGCGCGCCGTGGCCCATGCTGGCGCCGCAGCCGCCTTCCATGCTCTTCATCGCGGCCATGTCGTGACCGCCGTGGCCACCACTGCCCATGTCGTGACCCATGTCGCTCATCGTCAGCAACGGACGTGGGTCGCGCGCGGGAATCGGTGCCTGCAGGCCATGGCGAACCGCCAGTGTTCCGGCGGCGTAGCCGGTGCGGCCCATGTCCTGGCAGAAGATGGTGAAGGCGTCCTGGCCGCTCGGTTCGACGATCACATCGTAGGTTTCGGCCGGGGCGATGCGGAACTCATCGATGCTCACCGGGTGGATGTACTGGCCGTCGGCAGCGACCACGGTCATCTTCAGGCCAGGAATGCGTACGTCGAAGTAGGTCATCGACCCGCCATTGATGAAGCGCAGCAGCACCTTCTCGCCGCTGCGGAACAGGCCGGTCCAGTTGCCGGCCGGGGCGGTGCCGTTCATCAGGTAGGTATAGGTGTGCGCGTTGATGTCGGAGATATCGGTGGGCGTCATCCGCATCCGGCCCCACATGCCACGGTCGGACAGCGCCGCCGACCAGCCGTCGCGTTTCGCGTCGCGCAGGAAGTCGGGCAGGGTGCGCTTGTAGTAGTTGTCGTGCTCGGCCAGCTTCTTCATGCGGCGGAACAGCGCGCCCGGGTCCATGTCGGTCCAGTCCGACAGCATGATCACGTGCTCGCGGTCGTGGTGGTACGGCGCCGGTTCGGCCGGGTCGATGATCAGCGCGCCGTACAGACCAGCCTGCTCCTGGAACATGGAGTGGCTGTGGTACCAGTAGGTGCCCGACTGCTTCAGCTCGAAGTGGTAGTGGTAGGTCTCGCCGGGGCCGATGCCGTTGAAGCTCAGGCCGGGCACGCCGTCCATGTTGGCGGGCAGCAGGATGCCGTGCCAGTGGATCGAGGTCGGGTGGCGTTCCAGCGTGTTGCGCACGAACAGGTCGACGGTCTGGCCTTCGCGCCAGCGCAGGATCGGTGCCGGCAGCGAGCCGTTGACGGTGATCGCCGGGCGGGTGCGGCCGGTGAAATTGGCGAGCGATTCGCCGATGGCCAGTTCGATGCGGGTGTCGCTGAGCACGGCGGGGGCGCCGGCCAGCCGTGGTGCGGCCGTGGCGGCGGCGAGCGCGCGCTGCGGCACGCCGACAGCGGCGATGCCGGCAACCACGCCGCCGGCGGCCAGGCCCTGCACGAACAGGCGGCGCGACGGCATGGGCACAGCGCCCGGACCGGGGGGAATGCGGGTATTCATGGTGGTGACTCCAGACACGTAAAGACGCCGGCAGGCGGCCGGCTGCGGTGCGCAGGGCGCACGGTGCGTGTGGAATCAGCCGATGGGAGGACGCGAAATCGGCGGCAGTGGCGGCGCCGGACGGCCAGTGGCCGGCATCGGCTGCGGGGCCAGCGACAGCGCCGGGCCGGCCATGACCGGCAACGGCAGCACTACCAGCAGCGGGTGCTGGGCACAGCTGCGCACGCAGTCCTTGATCTGGCAATGAGCGTCATGGGCGGGGGCCTTGGCCTGCGGAGCCTCGTCGGCCTGCATGCCGGCGTGGTGGTGGCAGTCGGCGGTGCCGCCATCAACGGCAGCGGCTGCGGCGTGGGCCATCCGGCCCATTTCCTCGTGACCGCTGGCCATGGCCGCGTTCAGCCCGTTGAGCAACAGGCTGAGCATGAGCACGACACGGAGCAGGGTCGAGGCCAGGGACATGACGCTAATCTAGCTGCAAGCGGGCGCGGATGCACTTCCGGCTGAATGGCCGGTTCAAGGTTGGAGCAGCACCAATGTAGAGCCGCTACCCTTCTTCGCGCACGATCTCGACCAGGCGCGGGCCGTAACGGCTCAGCTTGGTGCCGCCGATGCCGCCGACCCGGGCCAGTTCGTCCAGGCTGGTCGGGCGCTGTTCGGCGATGTTGCGCAGAGTGCTGTCGTGGAAGATCACGAAGGCCGGCACGTTCTGTTCGCGGGCCAGTTCGGCACGCAGGCCGCGCAGCGCGTTGAACAGCGCCAGATCCTGCGGCAGCACCGACAGGCCGGTGCGCTGCGCGCTGCGCTCGCGCCCGCTGGTGCTGCTGGCCGGGTCGCGGCGCATGCTGATCTGGCGGCGGCCGGTCAGCACGTCGCGGCTTGCATCGGTCAGGCGCAGGCCACCGTGGCCCTCGCTGTCCACTTCCAGCAGGCTGGCGGCGACCAGCTGGCGGAACACGCTGCGCCAGGTGCGCGCGTCGAGGTCGCGGCCGATCGCGTAGGTGCTGAGCTTGTCGTGGCCCTGCTGCTTCACCTTTTCGTTCTCGCTGCCGCGCAGGACATCGATCAGGTGGCCGACGCCGAAACGCTGGCCGCTGCGATAGACACAGCTCAGCGCCTTCTGCGCCGGGATGGTCGCGTCCCAGGAGGCGGGCGGTGTCAGGCAGTTGTCGCAGTTGCCGCAGGGCTGGGGATAGGTCTCGCCGAAACCGGCCAGCAGCACCTGGCGGCGGCACTGCATCGACTCGCAGTAGCCCAGCAGGTGGTCCAGCTTGGACCGCTCCAGCTGCTTGCGCTCTTCGCCGGCTTCGGACTGCTCGATCATCTGCTTGAGCAGCACCACGTCACCCAGGCCGTAGCACAGCCAGGCCTCGGCGGCCTCGCCATCACGGCCGGCGCGGCCGGTTTCCTGGTAGTAGCCTTCCATCGACTTGGGCAGGTCGGTATGCGCGACGAAGCGCACGTCCGGCTTGTCGATGCCCATGCCGAAGGCGATGGTGGCGCACATCACGATACCGTCCTCGCGCAGGAAGCGGCGCTGGTTGCTGGCGCGTACTTCCGGTGGCAGGCCGGCATGGTAGGGCAGGGCGTTGAAGCCCTGGCCGCAGAGGAATTCGGCGGTCTCTTCGACCTTGCGCCGCGACATGCAGTAGACGATGCCGGCCTCGCCGCGGTGGCCGCGCAGGAAATCGGTCAGCTGCTTGCGGGCGTTGTCCTTCTGCACCACGGTGTAGCGGATGTTGGGGCGATCGAAGGAGCTGACGAAGTGGCGTGCTTCCTGCAGATCGAGGCGCTCGGCGATCTCGCGCTGGGTCGGCGGATCGGCGGTGGCGGTGAGCGCGATCCGCGGGATCTGTGGCCAACGCTCGTGCAGCACGGTCAGCTGGCGGTACTCGGGGCGGAAATCATGGCCCCACTGCGACACGCAGTGTGCTTCGTCGATGGCGAACAGGGCGATCTGGCTGCGCGACAGCAGTGACAGGAAGCGGCCGGTCAGCAGCCGCTCGGGAGCGACATAGAGCATGTCCAGCTCGCCGGCGAGCAGTTCGCGCTCGACGCGCCCGGCGGTCTCGGCATCCAGGGTGGAATTCAGGTACTCGGCACGCACGCCGAGCTGGCGCAGGGCTTCGACCTGATCCTGCATCAGCGCGATCAGCGGCGAGATGACGATGCCACAACCGTCACGCAGCAGGGCCGGCACCTGGTAGCAGAGCGACTTGCCGCCGCCGGTGGGCATCAGCACCAGGGCATCATGACCGGCAGCCACATGCTCCACGATGTCCTGCTGGGGACCACGGAAATCGTCGTAACCAAAGACGCGTTGGAGCAGGTCGTGCGCGGGACGGGAAGCCATCCGGCTAGTTTACCCCGGCGGGGGTTCGGCAGGGCTGCGCCCTGCACCTGCAGAAGCCTTCAAGCCAGAGCAACGTCAAAGGCAACAGCCGGCTCTGGGGTGATCCGTGGGTTGGCGGGGCGGTGTGGGATTGCGGGGACGCCGCAAGTACGTCCGTGTAGGCTTGGCAGCCGCATCCATGCGGCTGACACCCCGCAATCCGACACCGCCCCGCCCTCGACAGGTTCACGCGGCTGTTGGTAGGTGTCGACCTTGGTCGACACATCTGTCAGATATCGAGTGAATTCATCCGTGTCGACCAAGGTCGACACCTACCAGAGCGGACGCTGTCCCGGCAGATCGCGAAAAACTGTCGAAGGCGGGGTGGGTCCGGTGGCAGGGGTGTCCGCGGCATGGATGCCGCGGCCAAGCCCCCATGGACGGGTTTACGGCGTCCCCTGCCACCGGACCCACCCCGCCTACCCACAGGAAACCAGCTTTTGACGTTGATGTTGACGTTGATTCGGCGGGTGCAGGGCTGCAAGCCCTGCCGACCCCCCTCAACCCTTACTGCAGCAGCGAGCGCAGCATCCAGGCGTACTTCTCGTGGGTCTGCAGGCGCTGGGTCATCAGATCCTCGGTCGGGGCGTCTTCACCCTTGGCCGCCACGTCCAGCACTTCACGTGCCGTACGGCAGACCGCTTCGTTGGCGACCACCAACTGGCGTACCATTTCACGCCAGTCCGCACTGTCGGTCAGGCCCGGTTCCTCGGCGATCGAGGTCAGCGCAGCGAATTCCCGGTAGGAGCCCGGGGCATTGAAGCCCAGCGCGCGGATGCGCTCGGCCACGTCGTCCAGTGCCGCCCACTGCTCGGTGTACTGCGTCTCGAACATGGTGTGCAGCGAGTTGAACATCGACCCGGTCACGTTCCAGTGGAAGTTGTGCGTTTTCAGGTAGAGCGTGAACGCATCGGCCTGGAAGCGCGACAGACCGTCGGCGATCTTCTTGCGGTCGCCCTGGGTGATCCCGATATCGATGTTCGGCGCCGACGGTGCCGCCGCTGCAAGCTTCTGCTTGCCGGTCTTGGCCTTGGTCGTGCTCTTGGTCTTCGCCATGGGGTTCCTCCTTGTGGAATCGTTGGCCTTCACAATAAACCGGTCGTGATGACTGGTCGCTTTCAAAGTTTTGAACGAACCGATTGATGAACTCTATCGATAAAAATCCATCGCCCCGCCTGCGCCAACAGCGCGCCGCCATCGACGGCGCCATGAGCCGCGACCGGGGCCGTTTGCTGGGGATGCTCTCGCGATGCCAGGCCAAGCCACAGGATGCGGCATTGGCCGCCACTTTCGAGCAGGCCTTGCAGGCGTCGGTGCAGCGCCGGATGACACGGGCGCAGCAGCAGCCGTCCATTACTCTGGACCCGCAGCTGCCGATTGCGCGTGAAGCCGACGCCATCATCGGGCTGATCCGCGACCACCAGGTCGTGGTGATCGCTGGTGAAACCGGCTCGGGCAAGACCACCCAGCTGCCGAAACTGTGCCTGGCCGCAGGCCGTGGCCAGGCCGGCATGATCGGCTGCACCCAGCCGCGACGGATTGCTGCACGTGCGGTGGCCAGCCGCGTGGCGCAGGAACTGCAGAGCGAACTGGGCCAGCTGGTCGGCTACCAGGTGCGCTTCAACGACAAGGTCAGCGAAGACAGCCGCATCAAGTTCATGACCGACGGCATCCTGCTGGCGGAAATCGCCAGTGACCGCTGGTTGTCGAACTACGACACGATCATCGTCGACGAGGCGCACGAACGCAGCCTCAACATCGACTTCCTGCTGGGCTACCTGAAGCAGCTGCTGCGCAAGCGCCCGGACCTGAAGCTGATCGTCACTTCGGCCACCATCGACACCGAACGCTTCGCCCAGCATTTCGACAATGCGCCGGTGATCAGCGTCGAAGGCCGCACCTACCCGGTGGAAGTGCGCTATCGCGCGCTGGAAGGCGAGGGCGAAGACCAGGGCGAACGCACCGTCAACGACGCCATCGTGTCGGCCATCGACGAGATCACCCGCCTGGATGCGCGCGGCGACGTGCTGATCTTCCTGCCCGGCGAACGCGAGATCCGCGATGCGCACCAGTCGCTGGAACGCCGCAAGTACCGCAATACCGAGGTGCTGCCGCTGTACGCGCGCCTGTCCAACCAGGACCAGGACCGGGTGTTCAACCCCGGGTCGAACCGGCGCATCGTGCTGGCCACCAACGTGGCGGAAACCTCGCTGACGGTGCCGCGCATCCGCTACGTGGTCGATCCGGGCTTTGCCCGCGTCAAGCGCTACAGCCCGCGCAACAAGCTGGACCGCCTGCACATCGAGCCGATCTCGCAGGCCAGCGCCAACCAGCGGAAGGGCCGCTGCGGCCGTATCGCCGAGGGCATCTGCTACCGCCTGTATGCCGAGGCCGATTTCCAGGCGCGGCCCGAGTTCACCGATCCGGAAATCCGCCGCTCCAGCCTGGCCGGGGTGATCCTGCGCATGCTGCAGCTGGGCCTGGGCCGCATCGAAGAGTTCCCGTTCTTGGAAGCGCCGGACGAGCGTGCGGTGGCCGATGGCTGGCAGCAGCTGACCGAACTGGGCGCGATCGACGCCGAGCGGCGCATGACCACCATCGGCAAGCAGATGGCACGCCTGCCGGTGGACGTGAAGCTGGCGCGCATGCTGGTGGCCGCGCAGGCTGCCGGCTGCCTGCGGCCGATGCTGGTGATCGCCTCGTTCCTGGGCATCCAGGACCCGCGCGAACGCCCGCCGGAAGCGCGTGGCGCGGCCGACAGCGCGCATGCGCAGTTCGCCGATGGGCGGTCAGAGTTTGTCGGAGTGCTGCGCCTGTGGGATGCCTATCGGCAGGCCCATGAAGACCTGACCCAGTCCAAGCTGCGTGACTGGTGCGGCCGCCACTTCCTTGGCTTCCTGCGCATGCGCGAGTGGCGCGAGCTGCATCGCCAACTGCGCCTGCTGTGCGAGGAACTGGGCTGGAAGGAAGAAGCCAACGAGGCCTCGATGGCACCGCTGCTGGCCGGCAGCAGTGCACCGGCTCCGGCGCGCGATGACGCCGCTGCAGTGAAGGCCACCCGTGGCCAGCTGCACCGTGCCGCGCGCCTGGCCCGCGAAGGCAAGGCCGAGGCGGCCCCGGCGCCAGTGCCCGTGCGTGCGCAGAAGGAACAGGCACCGGTGGGCGGCGGTTTCAGCGAACGCGTGCGTGCCGCTGCGTACCAGACCCTGCATCGGGCGCTGGTGGCGGGCCTGCCGACGCAGATCGGCCACCGCACCGAGAAGGGTGACTTCCAGGCGCCGCGCCAGCGCCGCTTCCTGCCGTTCCCGGGCTCGGCGCTGTCCAAGCGTCCGCCGCCGTGGCTGCTGGTGGCCAATCTGCTGGATACGCAGAAGGTGTGGGGCATGACCCTGGCGGCGATCGAGCCGGACTGGGTCATCGCCGAGCTGCCGCACCTGCTGCTGCGCAAGCACTTCGACCCGCACTGGTCGCGCGCGCAGGGCCAGGTGCTGGCCTCCGAGCAGATCAGCCTGTTCGGCCTGGTGCTGGCGCCGAAGAAGCCGGTGCACTACGCCCGCATCGCGCCGGGCGAGGCACATGACATCTTCGTGCGCCAGGCGCTGGTGACCGGCGAGATCAACACCCGCGCCAGCTTCGTGGCCGACAACCAGAAAGTGCTGGAGGTCGCCCGCGAAGAAGAAGCCAAGCTGCGCCGCGCCGGCATCGTCGCCGACGAGGACTGGCAGGCGCGCTGGTACCTGGACAGGGTGCCGCCGCAGATCCATTCGGCCGCGGGGCTGGATACCTGGTGGAAGGGGCTGGCGCCGGAACAGCGCAAGACCCTGCACTGGTCGCTGGTCGATCTGTTGCCGGGTGAGGGCAGCGAACAGGAGCGTTACCCGAAGTACCTGCCGCTGGGCCAGGCGCGCCTGCCACTGCATTACCGCTTCGAACCGGGTGCCGACGACGATGGCGTGACCCTGGACGTACCGCTGCACCTGCTCAACGCACTGGACCCGGTGCAACTGGGCTGGCTGGCGCCGGGTTTCGTCGCCGACAAGGCCTCGGCACTGATCCGCAGCCTGCCCAAGGCGATGCGCCGCAACTACGTGCCGGCACCGGACTTCGGCCGCGCGTTCTACGAGGCGTTCCCGCAGCCCAGCGCCGATGCCATTACCGGCGAACTGGCGCGCTTCCTGTCACGTGCGACCGGCGCAACGGTGACCGCGCTCGATTTCGAGCCTGGTTCGATCGAACCGCACCTGCACATGAACCTGCGGCTGCGCGACGAGCAGGGCAAGGTGCTGGCGACCTCGCGCGATCTGGACGCACTGCGCGCGAAATTCGGTGGTCGTGCCGGCGATGCGTTCGCTGCACGCGCTGGGCGCGAGATGGCCGCCGATGGCCTGCGCACGTTCCCGGCCACGCCGATTCCGCTGCAGGTACCCGGTGAAGCGGGCGTGCCGGCCTATCCGGCGCTGCTGGACGAGGGCGACAGCGTGGCGCTGCGCATCTTCGCCGATCGCCAGCAGGCGCAGGAGGCCCATCCGCTGGGCGTGCGCCGGCTGCTGGAGATTGCCCTGGCCGAGAAGGTGAAGCAGGCGCGCAAGCAGCTGCCGGTCGGTGCCAAGACCGGCCTGTTGTATGCGGCGATCGAGTCGCAGGAGCGCCTGCGTGGTGACCTGGTCGATGCGGCGATGAACGCGGTACTGGCCGAGGGGCTGGAAGACATCCGCGATGCGGCAGCCTTCGAGCAGCGTCGTGAGCATGCGGCCAAGGCGCTGTTCGGCGAGGCCATGTCGCGGCTGAAGCTGGCCGAAACCATCCTGGCGCTGGTGGCGGAACTGAAGCCGATGCTGGAAGCACCGTTGATGGGTTGGGCGCGCGGCAATCTGGACGACATGGAAGCGCAGCTTGTCGGGCTGATCCATCCCGGCTTCCTGCGTGACACGCCGGCCGACGCGCTGGCGCAGTACCCGCGCTATCTGAAGGCGATGATCCTGCGTACCGAGCGTGCCAAGCGTGATCCGCCACGTGACCAGGCACGCATGCTGGAACTGCATCCGTTCCTGGAGGCGTTGGCAGCGGGGGAGCAGCAGGGACTGCGCGAACGCCCGCAATGGCAGGCGCTGCGCTGGGATCTGGAAGAGCTGCGGGTGTCACTGTTCGCGCAGGAGCTGGGTGCGCGCACCGGCATCTCGGCGAAGAAGCTGGCGCAGCGGGTGACCGCATTGCGCCAGGCGTGACGTCGTTGCTGCAGAGCCGAGCCCACGCTCGGCTCTGCAGCAACGTCACGGCGTTACTTGGTTCGGCGCACCTTCGGCTGGGTGTTCACGCCGTCGACCTTCAGGTACCACACGCCCATCACACCGGGCTTGATGCTGACGGCGGGGGACTGCTTGCGCACACCGGCCAGGGTGCTTGCATCGGTCTGCTCCCATTCCTGGCCGTTGTCCAGCACGTAGACGCGGCCTTTGCCGAAGCCGCGGAACTCGCCCTGCAGCACGCCGGTGATCGGCTCGCTGCTGCCGAAATCGAAGAAGCCGCGATTCTTCACGATCACTTCCTGACGGCCTTCCTCGCGCGCCGTTTCCCGTACGGCCGCAACCGCCTGGGTGGTGGCCGCTTCGACCTTGCCCTGCAGCCAGCGGTTCAGCGTGGCCAGTTCCTGCGCGTTGAGCTTGTCCAGGCCGGCCGCCTTGAACTCGGCCGGTGACATCTGCTGCTGCAGGTCACCCTCCACCACGCGCTGGGCCAGCGCAGGCGCCGACAGGGACAGCAACAGTGCGGCACAGGCCAGCAGCCGTAGGCGGAAACGCGGGACGATCGAGGACATGTCGGGACTCTCCTGGGTTTGCCCGCGAGTGTAGCGGCATGTCTTCATGCCGGGTGATGGTGGCCGCGGTGATTGTCCCTGAACGGCGCCGGCGCTAGTGTAGGGGCCTCTGTCTTGCCTGCTCGATGCTGTGAACCGCGCTTCCGTCCCCGGCCTGGATGCCTTGTTGAACCGCCCCTCGGCAGCCGTGCTGCCTGCTCCGCTGCGCCAGGCCCTGCGCGGGCACTGGGAAGCACCGGACTGCGACCATCAGATGCGCGCCAGCTGGTCGGTGCTGGGCGACACCCTCGACGCACTGGCGATGCTCTCGGCCGACGAAGGCGCGGTGGTCGCGGCCCTGCTGTTCGATCTGCCCGGCCTGCGCGCCAGCCTGGAGCAACTGCCGCTGGGCAATCACAAGGCCGCAGTGATCGGCCTGCTGGATGGCCAGGATGCGGCCGATCCGGTCTGGGCACTGCATGCCGGCCGTGAGGCCGGGCGCAACAGCGAGGGCCTGCGCCGCCTGCTGCTGGCGATCATCCGTGACCTGCGCGTGGTGCCCATCCTGCTGGCGCAGCAGCTGGCGCGCATGCGCGCGGCCGACAAGCTGGACGACGAGCAACGCCGCGCGCTGGCGCAGCTGACCCGCGACATCCATGCGCCGTTGGCCAACCGCCTGGGCATCTGGCAGCTGAAGTGGGAGCTGGAGGACCTGGCGTTCCGCCACCTGGAACCGGAGACCTACCGGCGCATTGCGCGGGAGGTGGACGAAACCCGCATCGCCCGCGAGCGTTACGTCGAGAACGTCAAGAAGGTGCTGTCGCGCGAACTGGTCGCGCAGGGCATCAAGGCCGAGGTCAGTGGCCGCCCGAAGCACATCTACAGCATCTGGCGGAAGATGCAGAAGAAGCGGCTGGCGTTCGACCAGCTGTACGACATCCGTGCGGTGCGCGTCATGGTCGACGATGTCGCCGCCTGCTACGCCGCGCTGGGCGTGGTGCATGCACTGTGGGCGCCGGTGCCCAGCGAGTTCGACGACTACATCGCCCGGCCCAAGGCCAACGACTATCGCTCGCTGCATACCGCCGTGGTCGGCCCGGAAGGGCGCACCATCGAAGTGCAGATCCGTACCCACGAGATGCATTCGCAGGCCGAGCTGGGCGTGGCCGCGCACTGGAAGTACAAGGAAGGCGGCAAGGGCGCGGAGAAGTCCTTCGACCGCAAGATCACCTGGATGCGCCAGCTGCTGGAGCAGGCGCAGGACGGGCAGGGCAATGAACTGGCCGGGGCGCTCGATGCCGAGCTGACCGAGGACCGGGTCTATGCACTGAGCCCGAAGGACGAGGTGCTGGACCTGCCGCAGGGCGCCACGCCGCTCGATTTCGCCTACCAGGTGCACACGATGGTGGGCCACCGCTGCCGTGGTGCGAAGGTCAATGGCCGTATCGTGCCGCTGACCTAC
This sequence comes from Stenotrophomonas sp. 63632_Sma, assembly GCF_056482875.1. Lineage (NCBI taxonomy): Bacteria > Pseudomonadati > Pseudomonadota > Gammaproteobacteria > Lysobacterales > Lysobacteraceae > Stenotrophomonas > Stenotrophomonas sp. 63632_Sma. The sequence goes on along the minus strand of NZ_CM151220.1, from coordinate 3,550,878 downwards.
CGCCTGCGCAGCGGCGACCGCGTCGAGATCCTGACCGGCAAGGAGGCCGATCCGCGCCGCGACTGGCTGATGCCGGCCAACGGCTTCCTGGCCAGCAACCGCTCGCGCGAAAAAGTACGCAGCTGGTTCCACAAGCTGGACCGCGCGCGCAACGTGCAGGCCGGGCGCGAGCTGCTCGAGCGCGAGCTGAAGCGTCTGGGCCTGCAGCATTCTGATCTGGCGGTGGCGGCGAAGAAGTTCCATGCCGACAGCGTTGACGACCTCTACATCCAGGTGGCGCTGGGTGACACCGGCCCGAACCAGGTCAGTCGTACCCTGCTGGAAGCCGAACGTGCAGCGAGCCAGCCGACGCCCGCGCCAGCCCTGCCGCGGCCGACCGCGCGCCGCGAGAACCTGGGCAAGTCCAAGTTCACCGTGCAGGGCGTGGGCAACCTGCTGGTGCAGCTGGCGCGTTGCTGCCAGCCAGTGGCCGGTGAACCGATCGTCGGCTACCTGACCCGTAGCCGGGGTGTCACCGTGCATCGTGCAGACTGTGCCGCGCTGGCCCGGCTGGCAGCCACCAGCCCGCAGCGCATCCTGCCGGTGGAGTGGGGCCAGGCCGGTGGCGGCTACGAAGTGGACGTGGTGGTCACTGCGGTCGACCGCCGCTGGCTGCTGAAGGACATCACCAACCTGATCGCCCAGGAAGACGCCTACGTGCTCGACATCCACAGTGACAACGTGCGCAACAGTGGCCGTGCCCACCTGCGCCTGCGCCTGAAGGTGAGCGACTACGGCCAGCTGTCGACCCTGCTGGGCAAGCTGGATGCGCTGCCCGGCGTGAGCGAGGCGCGTCGCCTCGGCTGAGCTTCACGCTGCCCCGGCTACCCTGCACGCATGGAACGCGAGCCTCCGCATCGCCCGCATGGCGCTGAACATCCTGCGCTGGACCGCGTCCGCCGCGAAGGCCGTTGGTGGTGGCTGCAGGCACGTCACGCGCGCCGGGTGTGGCGCTGGGCGCTGGTCGCGGCGCTGGCGGTGTTCGTGCTGCTGGTGCTGCTGCGCAAGCCGCTGGCCGACTGGTTCTGGGATGAGCCTCAGATTGAACAGTTGCTGGCCGAAGGCGATCGCGCACTGGCGGCTGGGCGGCTGAGTGCCGCCGATGGCAGTGGTGCGCGTGAGCGCTACCAGGCCGTGCTGGCGCTGGATGGTGATCGTCCGCAGGCCCGTGAGGGGCTGGCCCGTACCGGCGCCGCGGCCCTGCAGCAGGCCAGCGAAAAACTGCAGGCCAACGACCTCGAAGGCAGCGCGCAGGCGCTGGCACTGGCCCGGGAACTGCAGGTGCCGCAGGGCGATGCGGATGCCGTGGCACGCCAGCTGCAGGCCCGGCGCAGCGCAGGAGCCGGCATCGGTGCACTGCTGGCGCAGGCGCGCAACGCCTTTGCAGCGGGCCGGCTGGACGACGGTGACAGCAGCGCGCTGCCCCTGTTCCAGCGCATCCTGGTACTGCAGCCGGACAATCTTCCGGCGCTGGAAGGTCGCGAGGACGCACTGAGCGATCTGCTGCAGCAGGCCCGCATCCTGGCCGGGCGCGGCGAGCTGGCCGAGGCAGCCGCGATACTGCAGCGTGCGCGCCAGTTCGATGCCGGCCACGCCGATCTGCCCGCCAGCCAGGAAGCATTGGCACAGGCCGTCGACCAGCGCCTGCGCCAGGCCCAGCGCGCCTTGCAGCGTCGGCAGCTGGAATCCGCAGCGAAGGGATTCCTCGCCGTGCTGGCAGTGGCGGTTGATGATTCCAGTGCCCAGCGCGGCCGCGAACAGACCTTGCAGGCGGTGCTGGCACGCAGCCAGAAGCAGGCCGACGATTTCCAGTTCGAAGCGGCGCAGGCCGATGCCGCACTGGCAGCGGAACTGGGTGCTTCGCCGGCAGCGCAACAGCAGCTCGCGCAACGCCTGCAGCGCGCCCAACAGGCGCAGAAGGCGCTGCAGCAGCCGGCGGTCAGCAACACGCAGCGCGAGCGCCAACTGCGCGACCACCTGCGCAGGATCGAGCGCGCCGAACGTGCCGGGCAATGGATCAGCCCCCCCGGGCACAGTGCGTTCGACGCGTTACGCGAAGCGCAGTCACTGGCGCCACGCGATGCACGGGTGAAGGCTGCCGCAGCGCGGCTGCTGCCCGCCAGTCGCCGCTGCTTCGACGACAACCTGCGGCAGAATCGCGTGCAGGCCGCAGGTGCCTGCCTGCAGGCGTGGCAGACCCTGTCGCCGACCGCGGCCGGGCTTCCCTCGGCACGCCTGCGCCTGGCCCAGCGCTGGCTGGCGATCGGCAGCGAACGGCTCGGCAATGGAGACCTGGCGTTTGCCGCACACGCCGCCGAACAGGCCCGGTTGCTGCAACCGGACCTGGCCGAGCTGCCGGCGTTCGAAGACCGCCTGCGCCGCGCCGGCGGTCGCCCGGATTAGGTGAAGAACACCCGCTGCACGGTCGCGCGGGCAGCGTCGAGGGAGAAGTGCTCTGCGATGTTGGCCAGGCCGGCGTCGGACAACTGCTGCCACAGCTGCGGATCCTGGTACAGGCGGACCACCGCATCGGCGAAGCCCGCCGCATCATCCGCCACCAGCACGTCCTGGCCCGGGTGCAGGTGCATTCCTTCCACAGCGCAGGTGGTACCTACCACCGGCTGGCCATGGGCCATGCTCAGGTTGATCTTGCCCTTCACGCCGGCGCCGAAACGCAGCGGCGCGATGGAAATGCGTGCGCCGTCCATGTAGGGCGTGATGTCCTCGACGAAACCGTGCATCTGCACGCCGGGTTGGCGTGCGGCCAATGCCAGCAGCGATTCCGGTGTGGCGGCACCGATGCAGTGCAGGCGTACCTCGGGCAGGCGGGCGCGGATGCCGGCAAAGACTTCGCCGATGAACCACTCCATGGCATCCAGGTTCGGCGGATGGCGGAAGCCGCCGACAAACACCAGATCATGGCGCTGTTCGAACGGTTTGCCGGCGCCGGCGACGTCGTGCAGGTTGGAGATCAGCTCCACCTGCACGGAAGGGGCGTCGGCCTGCAGCTGCTCGCGCTCGGCGGCACTGACCAGCACGGTGACGTCGCACTGCTCCATCACCGCCAGCTCGCTGGCGCGGGTGCGCTCGGCGGCGCGCAGCAACCCGGCATCACCGGCGACTTCGGCACCACGACGTTCGCGCAGGTAGTGCAGGTCCACGGTGTCGAACACGGTGCGGGCCTGCGGCGCATAGCGCTTCAGCAGCGGCAGGCACTCGTGGGCGACATGGTGGCGGACCAGCAGCGCCACGTGGAAACGCGCACCGTGCGTTCGCAGCCAGCTGGCGACGCCATCGAGGAACGGCGCATACCAGACTTCCACGCCCATCCGCTGCAGTGCTTCGGTGGCGGCACCGCCATGTTCGCGGCGGGTGGGAACAAACACCACATGAGCGCCGCCCTGCAGCAGCAGGCGGATCAGGTTCACCTGGCGCAGTGACGCCGAATCGCGATCCGGCTGGGGTACTTCCTCGTCCAGGATCAACACCTGGCGTCGGCCACGCAGCAGCAGCGCGGGTGACGGCACTTCGCCCACCGCCGGATGGTGGGCCAGCTCGGTGGCCCAGCGGGCGGCGAAGATGGCCTGGTTGCGCACCTGGTAGGCCTTCACCCCGCTGCCGGTATCGGTGCCGTTGCTGGTGCCTTCATCGTGGATCACCCGGCTGGCTGGTTGCACCAGCACACGCAGGCCCTGGGCGCGAACGCGGAAGGCCAGATCGGTGTCCTCGTAGTACGCCGGCTTGTAACGGGTATCGAAGCCGCCCAGCTGCTGCCAGAGGGCGCGCGGCAGCATCAGCGCCGCGCCGGAGCAGTAGTCGACGTCCCGCAGGCTGGCAAAGCGTGGGTCGTCCGCCGCCTCGAAACGGCCGTAGCTCCAGCCGCTGCCGTTGGCGAAGATCACACCCCCTGATTCCTGCAGGCGGCCATCCGGGTACAGCAGCTGGCTGCCGACCAGGCCGGCGTCGGGCGTGCTGGCGAACGTGTTCAGCAGGGCATCCAGCCAGCCCGGCTGCGGCACCGTATCGTTGTTGAGCAGCACCACATAGCGGCCGCGTGCGCGCGACACGCCATCGTTGCAGGCCTCGATGAAGCCGCCGTTGTGCTCGCGCACCTCATAGCGCAGTCCGGCGACCTGCGGCATCCACTGCACGGTGGCGTCGCTGCTGCCGTCATCCACGACCAGGATCTCGCACGCCGCCAGCGGCGGATGTGCCGCCAGGGCGCGCAGGCAGGCCAGGGTATGGCCGACGTGGTTGTAGACCGGGATGACGATACTCACTTCCGGCGTTTCGCTGAACGGCACCGTGAAGGGGGCGAAATCCTGTGCCGGCGGCAGGAACAGCGGCGTTCGCGGCGCAGGAACGGCGCGCTGGGTATGCACGCGGATGCGCTGCCAGGTCGCCCGCCACCCACGGGTACGCAGGCTGGCCAGGCTCCGGCGGGCCAGGCCCGTGAGGCGGTTGATCAGGTATCGGATCTCGGCCAGGGACATCGCCATCCGGTTGCAACTCCAGCTTAAGCAGGGGAACCTGGGAGAATTCGCCAGCCGCAGCGGCTGGGGTAGACTCGCCAGACCCTACATTCTCGCATTCCCGTGCCCCGACGCTACGATTCCGACGACATCGACGATTTCGACGACGACGACCAGCAGGACAACGGCCCGCTGTGGCGGCGCCGGCTGATCACCTGGAGCATGGCTGCGGTCGCGTTGGGATTGGGTTTCCTCATTCCCTATACGCTGTACCTGAACCAGCAGGTGACCCAGCGTTTCGGCGAGCTGCGCTGGCAGATCCCGACGCGCGTCTACGCGCGCCCGCTGGTGCTCACCCCCGGCAAGGCGATGGATGCGTCCACGCTGAAGACCGAGCTGGCCGCCTCCGCCTACCGCGATGACGGCCAGGGCAAGGAGCCGGCCACCTATGCGGTGAACGGCGGGCGCTTCGTCATCTCCAGCCGCGGCTACAACGACGTCGATGGCCGGGTTGCCCCGCGCCGGCTCGAGCTGTCACTGGCCGATGGTGCGGTCGCCTCGCTGCGCGACGCCGACAACCGCAAGGCCTTGAAGGCCGCGCGGTTGGACCCGGCCCGCATCGCCACCCTGTACGGCCAGAAGCAGGAAGAACGCCGCCTGATCCGCATGGACGAGGCGCCGGACCTGCTGGTGACCGGCCTGCAGGCGGTGGAGGACAAGGACTTCAACCGCCACCACGGCATCGACCTGTCCGGCATCGCCCGTGCGGTGTGGGTAACCATCCGCTCCGGTGGCCAGAGCCGTCAGGGCGCCTCTACGCTGACCCAGCAGCTGGCCCGCAGCGGCCTGCTTGGCATCGGCAAGGAGCAGACGGTTACCCGCAAATTCAACGAAGTGCTCTACGCGCTGATCATGGAAGCGCGCTACGACAAGCGCACCATCTTCGAGGCCTACCTCAACCAGGTGTATCTGGGCCAGCGTGGCAGCCAGGCGATCCATGGCATGTCCTCTGGCGCCGAGTTCTGGTTCGGTCGCGACCTGCAGTCGCTGGAGACCGAGCAGATCGCGCTGCTGATCGGCCTGGTCAAGGGCCCGTCCTTCTACGACCCGCGGCGCAATCCGGAACGCGCGCTGGATCGCCGCAACTTCGTGCTGGGCAAACTGCACGAAGCCACGCTGATCGATGACGCCGAGTACCAGCGTGCGTTGAAGGCCCCGCTGGGCGTGCCCAAGACGCCGGGCCTGGTTGCCGCCAACCGCTTCCCCGCCTATGTCGATCTGGTCCGCCGCCAACTGGGTCACGACTATCCGGAATCTGCCCTGCAGGGCGCCGGCCTGAGCGTGATGACCGGCATGTCGCCGTCCGCGCAGGCCTATGCCGAAGGCGCGGTGACCCGCACCATCAAGTCGCTGGAGAGCAAGCGTCGCCCCGAACTGCAGGCCGGCATGGTGCTGACCGACGTGCACAACGGTGACGTGCTGGCGGTAATCGGCAGCCGTGAAGTGTCCGAAGTCGGCTTCAACCGTGCGATCGAAGCACAGCGCCCGGTCGGCTCGTTGCTGAAGCCGTTCGTGTACCTGCTCGCGTTGGCGCAGCCGGACCGCTACTCGCTGGCCAGCTGGGTCGACGATTCACCGGTGACCGTGCAGCTCGGCCGCGGCCGCAACTGGAATCCCGGCAATGCCGACAACCGCAGCCACGGCACCGTGCGCCTGATCGACGCGCTGGCGCATTCCTACAACCAGGCCACGGTGCGCGTGGGCATGCAGGTCGGCCCCGAGCGCGTGACCCAGCTGATCCACGTGCTGGCCGGCATCAAGGCCGAGGCGAATCCGGCGGTGATTCTCGGTTCGACCGACCAGAGCCCGTACGCGATGGCCCAGCTGTACCAGTTCCTCGCGTCCGGTGGCGAAATCCAGCCGCTGCATGCGGTGCGTGGCGTGCTCGATCCGCAGGGCAAGCTGCTCAAGCGTTACGACAAGACCCCGGCACCGGCCCAGGAAGGCGACTCGATTGCCGCCAACCTGATCAGTGTCGGCCTGCAGCAGGTGGTTGCCAGCGGCACCGCGCAGCGGCTCAACGCCGATGGCCTCGGCCGCCTGCAGCCGGCCGGCAAGACCGGTACCACCAACGATGGCCGCGACAGCTGGTACGCCGGTTACACCGGCGATCATCTGGCGGTGATCTGGATCGGCAACGACCAGAACGAGCAGGCCGGCCTGTACGGTGCCACCGGCGCGATGCGGGTCTGGTCGGGCATCTTCCAGCGCCTGCCGAGTGCGCCGCTGCGGGTCAGCAACAAGGGCCTGGACTGGCAGTCGGTGGCGCCGACCGGACTCAACAGCACGGATGAAGGCTGTCCGGGCGCGCGTCGTTTCCCGTTCGTGGTGGGCTACGCGCCGGCCTATGCACCGTGTGCGCCGGCGGTGTCGCCGGACGGGCAGGGTGCCGAAGGCGAGGGCGGTGGCTGGCGTAGCTGGTTCGGCCTGGACCGCAAGCCTGAGCCGCCTGCTGAACCTGCTGCGGCGCCCGCCGCCGCCACTCCTCCTCCGAGCCGATGATGCCGATGAACATGCGATCCATGCTGCAGCCCCTGGCCCTGACCGGCCTCAGCCTGGCCCTGGCCGCCTGCGTCAGCAGCGCACCGCCGGTGGCCAAGCCGCCGGTTGATACCACTACGCCGGCACAGCGCCTGGCTGCGGTGGATGCGGCCGCAGGTCCGGACGACAAGGAGCTGTCGGTGCAGCCGCTGCGTGATTCGCAGGTGGAAGACCTGCGGGTGACCGCACAGACGCAGCGCCAGGCCAACGACCTGGCCGGTGCCGCCAGCAGCCTGGACCACGCGCTGGAAATCGTGGCCGGTGACCCGGCGGTGTTGCAGGAGCGTGCCGAGCTGGCGCTGCTGCAGGGCCAATGGGCACAGGCTGAGACGTTCGCGCGCAAGGCGGTGGATCTGGGCTCGAAGACCGGGCCGCTGTGCCGCCGGCACTGGGCGACGATCGAGCAGTCGCGTCTGGCGCGCGGCGAGAAGGAGAATGCGGTGTCGGCGCATGCGCAGCTGGAAGGCTGCACCGTGCCGGGGATCAAGCGGTACTGAGTTTCCGGCCAACGGCGCAGCCCCTCGTGGCTGGGCATACTGCGTAGAGTCGAGATCCTATGTTCGTGGTCAAGCCTGCTGGAAGCAGGCTTGACCCACCTTCAGCATGGCCGGATCGAAGTCCCGGCCGCTTTTGAAGACACCCCAGGCGATCCTGGCCAGCTTTCTGGCCAGGATGTTGAAGACGGCGGTGCTGGGGTGACCGCGTTTTGACAGCTCGTCGTAGAGCGGTTGCCCCCGGCGACACCGCTTGAGCCCCATTGCGGCCATGTAGAGCATCTGGCGCAGCACTGGCGCGCCCTGTTTGGACAGCCGACGCCGTCCCGTTCTGCCGCCAGACTCGTTGGGCCGGGGATCCAGGCCGGTGCAGGCGATCCACGCGTTGGCGTTGGCCAACGGCCAGCGCGTCATGTAGTAGATCAGGTGAGCGGCGACGGCAGGGCCGATACCAGGGATGGTCAACAGGCGCTTGTAGAGCGCGCCATGCTCTCCATCGCGACCCAAGCGCTGCAGTTCGCTTTCCAGCTCGGACAGCGTCCCAGCCAGAGCGCAGAACAGATCTGACAGCTCCCCGGGGGCACTTTTGCTTACCCCGAAGGATTGCTCCAGGCGCGCGCGTGTCTTTACCAGCGTCTGCCGCTTGCGCAGCAAATCGTGCATCTGCTGCTGCTCGTCGGTACGCGGTACGTATTCACGCAGGCGATCGCTCTCCTTCTTCACGTACCGGGCGATCGCTTCGGCGTCCATGGCGTCCGTCTTGCCACGCGAGCCCGTCGCCCGGCCGTAGTACTTGATCAGACGTGGATTGATCACATAGACAACGTGGCCTGCCTGGCCAGCCATCCGAGCCAACAACTCGTAGTACCGCCCCGTCGCCTCCATGCCAATCCGGCATCGCTGGGGCAAGGTGTTGAGCCACTGGGCTATGCCGGCCCGGGTGTTGGCGATCCTGTCGTAAGCCTTGCGGTCGGCCACTGCCGGTACGAACTCCTTGGAGTCCACGTCCACGCCAATATCGAGAGAATCAGACATTTGTACGGCTCCCAGCTATCTTTAAGGGGCTGGGGTGGTACCGCACCGACGTTAGCTTGCCTACATCGACGATCCCCTTTGGGGGCCGTACGATCCTTTATCGACGTTCGTGTGCGGGATGGGGATCGCTCGACTCGTCTGTCGGCTAGTATCCGCAGATGCATGCTTGACGGTCCCTCCACCCTGGCTCCTACATACCGCGTAGGAGCCGGGAGGAACATACAAGCTTGCTCGACTGCGGGTCGGCGAGGTGGGCCGGGCGGGTGAGCTGCGCAGGGGGCGCTGCAAGCACGTCCGTGTAAGCTCGGTCGCCGCATCCATGCGGCTCACGCCCCTGCGCAGCCCACCCGCCCGGCCCCTGGCAGTTTCCGTGTGCGTCCAGCCACGGAAAAGAAAAAATCAGATCAAGAGCGGGTCGCGCGCTGCGCGCACTCGCCGTCATTCTTCTTTCCTGTTCCACCCACCGCTTCTGAAATCCCAGTCGAGCAAGCTCGACGCTACACCGCCCGTGCATCCGTCACCGGGAAACTGTCGAGGGTGGGACGGGAGGGGCAGGCAGGACCGTTGGCGCCATGGATGGCGCCATCGAGCCCCCATGGTGAAGTGACCCCCGAGACTTGGACGGGGTCAGGCGGCCGATTGGGCCTGCTCCCGGTACTTTATCGGGCTCAGACCTTTCAGTTTCAGTTTGATGCGCTCTTCGTTGTAGTACTGGATGTATTCCACCAGCCCAGCCTCCAGACTCTCGAGGCTGTCAAAGCTGTTCAGGTAGAAGAACTCCGACTTCAGCGTTCCAAAGAAGCTCTCCATCGCCGCATTGTCCAGGCAGTTGCCGCGCCGGGACATGCTTTGCTTCAACGAGTGCTTTTCCAGCATATGCCGGTAGTTTTCATGCTGGTACTGCCAGCCCTGGTCGGAGTGGATCATCGGGCGCTCATCCGGGGAAAGCTTCTTGATGGCCTCCTCCAGCATTTGACCCACCAGATCAAATACGGGCCGACGCTTGATCTGATAAGCCACGATTTCGCCGTTGTAGAGGTCCATGATCGGCGACAGGTACAGCTTCATGCCCTGCACCTTGAACTCGGTCACGTCAGTCACCCACTTCTGGTTGGGCCGCTCGGCATGGAACTGGCGATTGAGGTCATTGCCAACCACAACATTGGCCGCCCCCTTGAAGGCCTGGTAGCGCTTCACACGCACCCGCGATTTCAGTCCCATCTCCCCCATCAGGCGCTGAACCCGCTTGTGATTGGTCCGATGACCCTGATTGGCTAATTCCAGCGTCACCGTGCGATAGCCATAGCGCCCTTGGCTTTGATCGTAGATTGCACGGATGCGCTCGCACAGGGCTGCCTCATCCTGATCCGGATGGGCCAGGACATGGTTCTGGTAATAGAACGTACTGCGTGACAGCTCAGCTGCTTCGAGCAGAAGCGACAGCGTATGAACCTGCCTCAATCCTTGGACGGCTTGCGCTTTGCGTCCTGCGCCGCCTGCTCTTCCCGGATCAAGGCATCGAGTTTTTTTAGGTAGTCGGTCTCCGCACGCAGATAGGCGACTTCCTTGAGCAGCTCATCGCGGCTCATATCCTCAGGTGGCTTGGACGAACGGGTCTTTTTCATCGGCTTTCGGGGCGGCGGCGGAGGGGGTGCCAACGCTTGGGCACCGCCTTGAGCATACAGGCGCCGCCATCGCCCCACCGCGCGGCATCGCCAATTTGAAAGTAGGTGGTGGCCTCCCGCCCGGACAAGCCGTCCTGGCTCATCTTCTCCAGGACAGCCAGTTTGAACGGGAGGTCATAGGACCGGGCCTGGCGATGAAATCCCCGCCTACCATGCAGCCGATAGGTCGCCACCCAGCGCCTGACCGTGGAGAACTCCAGGCCGTGGCGACGGGCAATGGCTTTGACCGATGTGGAGGTCTTGCAGGCCTCTTTGGCGACCTGCAGTTTGAAACGCGCGTCGTATTTGTTCATGTATCCCTCGGGGTTGGATCTGGTGTCCAACTCCCGGGGGTCACTTCATGGATGGGTTTACGGCGTGTCCTGCCTGCCCCTCCCGCCCCACCCTGCACGCAGAAACCCAGAGCCGTGAACAACACCGTTGCCGTTGCTGGTGCTCTGGCTCTGGCTTGAAACGGGTGCCGGGCAGCGCCCGGCCGGGTATCCTTTCCCTCTGATGTCCGACCTTGTCCATGCCAGCCGCGAAGCCCTCAGCGACGGCGGCGCGCTCGCCTCGCACCTGGATGCATTCGTCCCGCGTCCGGCACAGCTGCACCTGACCGAAGCCATCGCCGATGCGCTGCAGCAGCGTGATCTGCTGCTGGCCGAGGCCGGTACCGGCACCGGCAAGACGTTTGCCTATCTGGTGCCGGTGCTGCTGTCCGGGTTGCGCACCATCATCTCCACAGGCACCCGCGCGCTGCAGGACCAGCTCTACCACCGCGATCTGCCACGGGTGCGTCAAGCACTCGGGGTCGGCCTGCGCAGTGCGCTGCTGAAAGGGCGTGCGAACTACCTGTGCCGCTATCGCCTGCAGCAGGCGCGCGGCGAGCCGCGTTTTTCCAGCCCTGAACAGGCGGCGCAGTTCCAGCGCATCCTGGCCTGGTCCGGTCGCTCGGAGTTCGGTGACATCGCCGAGCTCGACGGGCTGGCCGACGACTCCCCATTGCTGCCGATGGTCACCTCCACCGTCGACAACTGCCTGGGCACCGATTGCCCGTTCTGGGATGACTGCTTCGTGGTGCGTGCGCGGCAGCGTGCACAGGCTGCCGATGTGGTGGTGGTCAACCATCACCTGCTGCTGGCCGATCTGGCCCTGAAGCAGGATGGCTTCGGTGAACTGCTGCCGGGCGCCCAGGCCTTCGTCATCGACGAGGCGCACCAGTTGCCCGAACTGGCCGCGCAGTTCTTCGGCGAGGGTTTTGGCATGCGCCCGTGGCAGGAGCTCGGGCGCGATTGCCTGGCTGAAGCACGCGGTGTGGGCGGCGCGCAGTCGGCGCTGCAGGAACCGGTCGACCAGTTGCAGCAGGCGCTGCTGGCGCTGCGTTCGGCGATGGAGGGACTGCCTCCGCGTGGCACGCAATGGCGCGCGCTGGCGATGCCACAGGTGCGCGACGGATTCGATACGGTGATGGCAGGGTTGGTGACCCTGGAGCAGGCATTGCAGCCGCTGCGCGAAGCGGCGGCGGGTCTGGATGCCTGTCATGCGCGGGCGCGCGAGGCGGTCTCGCGGCTCAGCCGCTGGCTGGGCGATGACGAACCCACTCTCGATTTCGACACCGATCCGTCGGAAGCGAGCAGTGCGGCCGATGTGCTCTGGTACGAGCTTACGCCGCGTGGTTTCCGTTGCCAGCGCACGCCGATGGATGTGTCCGGTCCGCTGCGTGAGCATCGCGAGCGCAGCCGTGCCGCGTGGATCTTCACTTCGGCAACGCTGACCGTTGGCGGTGGTTTCGATCACATCGCCACCCGCCTGGGCCTGGACGATCCGCACACGCTGGTGCAGCCAAGCCCGTTCAATTGGCCCGAGCAGGCGCTGTGCTACCTGCCCGAAGGCCTGCCCGATCCGGCGGCGCGCGGGTTTGGCACCGCGCTGATCCAGACCTTGCGGCCGGTGTTGCAGGCCTCGCAGGGCAGGGCCTTCCTGTTGTTCGCCTCGCACCGTGCATTGCGTGAGGCCGCCGAGGCATTGCGCGACGGGCCGTGGCCGCTGTTCGTGCAGGGTGAGGCGCCGCGTGCGACGCTGCTGCAGCGCTTCCGTGAATCGGGCAATGGCGTGCTGCTGGGCTCGGCCAGTTTCCGCGAGGGCGTGGATGTGGTCGGCGAAGCGCTGAGCGTGGTGATGATCGACAAGCTGCCGTTCGCGGCGCCGGATGACCCGGTGTACGAGGCGCGGCTGGAGGCGATCCGCAGCCAGGGCGGCAATCCGTTCCGCGACGAGCAATTGCCGCAGGCGGTGATCGCGCTGAAGCAGGGCGTCGGCCGCCTGATCCGCAGCGAGAGCGACCGTGGCGTGCTGGTACTGTGTGACCCGCGCCTGCTCAACCGTGGCTATGGCCGGGTCTTCCTCGATTCGCTGCCGCCGTTCCGGCGTACTCGCAGCCTGGCCGATGTGCAGGCCTTCTTTACGCCACAATGGTCGCCTGCGGCCGATGATGCGGCTGCCCCAGTCGCTGTTGCGACCGGCCCCGAGCCGGGGCCCGGTGCCACGTTCCCCTTGTTCTGACCCGATCCGATGAAACTGCTCGCCTTTGAAACCGCCACCGAAGCCTGTTCCGTTGCCCTGCATGTCGATGGGCAGGTGCTGGAACGCTTCGAGATCGCCCCGCGCCGGCACGCCGAACTGAGCCTGCCGTGGGCGGAGGCGCTGCTGGCCGAAGCCGGCATCAGCCGCCGCCAGCTGGACGGCATCGCGCTCAGCCGCGGCCCGGGTGCGTTCACTGGCGTACGCCTGGCTATCGCGATTGCCCAGGGCATCGCACTGGCACTGGACCGTCCGCTGTTGCCGGTCTCGACGCTGCAGGTGCTGGCGTTGCGGGCACCGGCGGAAGAAACTCAGATCCTGTCAGCGATCGATGCGCGGATGGGCGAACTGTATGTCGCGCGCTTCGAGCGTGTGGACGGCCTGCCGGTGGTGCGTGATGCCGAGCGCGTATGCGCACCCGCTGCGGTATCGCTACCGGAAGGGCTGTCCGCCTACGGCGTTGGTACCGGGTTTGGTGCGGCCGAGGGTGCGCTTGTTACGCAGTTGGGCGCTGGCCTGCGCGGCGTTGATGCCACTGCGTTGCCGCGGGCGTCGGACGTGCTGGCACTGGCGGTGCCGGCCTTCGCCCGCGGCGAAGCCATCGCACCGGAGAAGGTCGAGCCGGCGTACCTGCGCGACAACGTGGCACTGACCCTGGTCGAGCAACAGGCCGCGCGCGAGGCGAAGGCGAAGGCCAACGGCTGAGCCCCTCGTGGCGGGGTTGGTTGATCGCGTAAATCAAAAGCCGCGCTTGGCCGGGCGGGGTGGGTTCGCGGGGGACGCCGTGAACCCGTCCCTGGGGGCTTAGCCGCGCCATCCATGGCGCGGATACCCCCGCGAACCCACCCCGCCCGACCTCTGACAGTCTCCGTGTGCGTCCGCCACGGAAAATCAAAAGAAAATCAAAGTCAAAAGCGGGTCGCTTCGCTCGCATCCACGCGTGGCGTGGATGTGTGTCGACCAAGGTCGACACCTACCAACAGCGGAGCGGGACGCGATGCGCCGGGATCTGTCAGAGGTGGGGCGGGGTGGCTGGGCAGGACCGTTGGCGCCATGGATGGCGCCATCGAGCCCCCAAGGATGGGTTTACGGCGTGTCCTGGCCAGCCACCCCGCCACACCAAATCCACAGTCCAACCGCCGCCTTTGACGTTGACGTTGACGTTGACGTTCAGCGGGTCCCGGGCCGCAGGCCCGGGCAACAAACCCTACCGGTCGTCGTGCAGGGTGCCGCCCGGCAGGAACACCCACGTGCGCGTGACCTGCAGGATATCGATCTCATCCTCGGTCTTCGGCAACGGCGGGAACGGCTGCGCCAGCTTCACCACCCGCAGTGCGGCCTCATCCAGCAACGGCGTCCCGCTCGAACGCAGGATCCGGCTGCTTTCCACGCTGCCATCGCGGCGCACCCCCACGCTGATCACCACCTGGCCACCCAGGCGGCGCTGCCGGGCCTCGTCCGGGTAGTTCAGGTTGCCGACGCGCTCGGCGCGATCGACCCAGGCACGCAGGTAGTTGGCATAGGCATATTCGCGCGTGCTGGCCGACACGAACTTGCGGTTCGGACGCTTGGCGTACTGCGCCGAGCGCAGGTGCACTTCAGCGGCCAGGCGGGCCATTTCCACATCGCGCTGCTCGCGCGCGCTCAGCGGTGCGTCCGGTTCGGGCTGATCCGGCGTGGGCCGGGACTGCGCCTGCGCGACCACCTCTTCGCCATTGCGGCTGCTGACCACCCGCGCCTGCGGCGGCGGAACCGGTGCGGCCGATTGCTGCTGCTGCGGAATCGGGCTGATTCCGGACTGGGCCTGCGGCACGATGCCGGCCTGGTTGTCACGCGGACGCTGTGCGCGGTCGTGTTCGCCACCGCCTTCCTGGTTGGCTGCGGCCAGGAAATCAGCCTGCTTCGGCGTCAGTGCGGTGCGGGTCTGGCTGAAGATCACTTCCAGCGTCGGCACCAGCGGTGCATCGCCCTTCACGGCGAAGCCCACGCCCAGGATCAGCAGGGCGTGGACCAGCACCGACAGCGCGATGGTCGCCCCCAGCCGTTGCGCTTCGCGCGGCGGCGGGGGCAGTACGGCAGGTGCGGCAGACATCAGCGCAGGCCGGCCTCGAGTGCGTCGAACAGGGTGCCGGCAATGTTCAGGCCGTACTGTGCGTCCAGTTCGCGCACGCAGGTCGGGCTGGTCACGTTGACCTCGGTCAGGTAATCACCGATCACGTCCAGGCCGACGAAGCGCATGCCGCGACGCTTCATCTCCGGCCCGACCTGGGCGGCGATCCAGCGGTCGCGCTCGCTCAGCGGGCGGCCTTCGCCGCGGCCACCGGCGGCGAGGTTGCCGCGGAATTCATCACCCTGCGGGATGCGCGCCAGGCAGTAGTCGACGGGTTCGCCATCGACCAGCAGGATGCGCTTGTCGCCGGCGGTGATGTCGGGAATGAACTTCTGTGCCAGCGCCATCCTGTGGCCGCCGTCGGTCAGGGTTTCCAGGATCACATTCAGGTTCGGATCGCCCTGGCCGCTGCGGAAGATCGAGCGGCCGCCCATGCCATCCAGCGGCTTCAGAACCGCCTGGCCGTGTTCCAGGGCAAAGGCCTTCAGCGCCTTGGCATCGCGGCTGACCAGGGTCGGCGGGCAGCACTGCGGGAACAGCAGGGCGGCAAGCTTCTCGTTGTAGTCGCGCAGGCCCTGCGGGTTGTTGACCACGCAGGCACCGGCAGCGGCGGCCACGTCCAGCACCTGGGTGTCGTAGATGTACTCGGCGTCGACCGGAGGGTCCTTGCGCATCAGCACGATCTGGCCGGGACCGAACTCGGTACGGCTGAACGCACCCAGCTCATACCAGCCGGCCGGGTCGTCGCGCACCTGCAGCGGTGCGGTCTGGGCCACCGCCACGCCACCTTCCAGGGCCAACCCGCCCGGGCGCACGTAGTGCAGGGCATGGCCGCGGCGCTGGGCTTCCAGCAACATGGCGAAGGTGGTGTCCTTGGCGATCTTGATGTGGGCGATGGGGTCCATCACCACGATGACGTTCAACGGCATGGGCGCACCTGTCTGGCAAGGCGTTGATGGTAGCGGCAACGCCGGTCGCGCGCCTCCCCGCCTTACTGCAACGCAGCGTCCGCCCGGCGGTCGCGCACGCATTGCGAAACCCGTCACGTTCAGGAGGGTGCCATGCCCCGCGCCATGGGGCGGCCTTGAAGCGGGCGCGGAAAGTGCGATATAGATACGCTTTCGTAGCGGCCCCCGCCAGAGATCGGGCCGTGCGCTTGGGGATAGGCAATGACTGAAAACACGACTGCGGGCGGGGAACTCGCAGGACTCCGGGTGATGGTCATCGATGATTCGAAGACCATCCGCAGGACTGCGGAAACGCTGCTCAAGCGCGAAGGCTGCGAGGTGGTCACCGCCACCGACGGCTTCGAAGCGCTTGCGAAGATCGCAGACCAGCAACCGCAGATCATCTTCGTCGACATCATGATGCCGCGCCTGGACGGCTACCAGACCTGTGCGCTGATCAAGGGCAACCAGCTGTTCAAGGCGACCCCGGTCATCATGCTGTCGTCCAAGGATGGCCTGTTCGACAAGGCGCGGGGACGCATCGTCGGCTCGGAGCAGTACCTGACGAAGCCTTTCACGCGTGAAGAACTGCTGGGTGCCATCCGCACATACGTCAACGCCTGACCAGGGGGGAAAGGCACAATGGCTCGTATCGTTCTGATCGAGGATTCACCGACCGACCGCGCGGTGTTCACCCAGTGGCTGCGCCGTGCCGGCCATGAGGTGCTGGAAGCGGACAACGCCGAGGATGGACTGCAGCTGGTCCGCGACCAGGTGCCGCAGCTGGTACTGATGGACGTGGTCCTGCCCGGCATGAGCGGCTTCCAGGCCACCCGCGCGATGGCCCGTGACGCAGCGATCAAGCACATCCCGGTGATCATCGTCAGCACCAAGGCGATGGAAACCGACAAGGCATGGGGCCTGCGCCAGGGTGCAGCCGATTACATCGTCAAGCCGCCGCGCGAGGATGAACTGATCGCGCGGATCAACGAACTGGTGGCCTGATGCGCTCGCCCTTCGACATTCTCGAAGCCTACGAACGGCGCAGCCTGGCCCATGCGGTGCAGCTGCCCGAACGGCAGTTCGCCCAGGACCTCTGGCGTGGCGTGGGCTACCGCGTCGGCCAGCGCCGGCTGGTGTCCGATTTCCGCGAAGTGGTGGAAATCGTGCCGATGCCGCCGGTGACCCCGGTGCCGTGCGCGCAGCCGTGGCTGCTGGGCGTGGGCAACCTGCGCGGCAACCTGTTCCCGGTGGTCGACCTGAAGTACTTCCTGGAAGGCACGCGTACCGTGCAGCAGGAAGGCCAGCGCGTGCTGATCATGCGCCAGGCCGGCGGCGACGTCGCGCTGACCATCGATGAACTGTTCGGCCAGCGCAGCTTCGAACTGGACCAGCAGATCGCGGCCGGCACGCTGGCCGAAGGACGTTACGGCCACTTCGTCGATCGCGCCTTCCACGCCGACGGCCACGACTGGGGCGTGTTCTCGCTCTCGCTGCTGTCGCGTACCCCTGAATTCCGGCAAGCCGCGGCCTGAGGCCGGGCATCGCCCCCTGCATTGAAGATCGAGGTTGAACGATGAGTACTGCTTCGGACGCCACCAAGACCGGCAAGCTGCGGCTGGGCGGCAGCAACCTCTGGCTGTTCCTGCTGCTGGCATCGATGATCCTGTTCGGCGTCAACACCGGCGTCGCCACCTGGCAGGGCAGTCGCCTGGCCGATGCCGGTTCCAAGGCAGCCGACCTGCAGGTGCTGTCGCAGCAGCTGGCCAACCAGGGCCGTGACGCGGTGGGCGGCAACGCGCAGGCGTTCACCGCCTTCAAGGCCACCCGCAACGCGATCGAACAGAACGTGTCGACCCTGCAGGGGCGCTACGGCAAGGAGCCGGGCGTGTCGGGTGCGATCGCCACCCTGGCCGAAACCTGGGCGCCGCTGGGCAAGCAGGCCGGGCAGCTGGTCGCCAGTGAACCGGCGGTGCTGGCGCTGGCCGGCAATGCCAACAACTTCACCGGCGCGGTGCCGGGCCTGCAGGCCCAGCTGAACGAGCTGGTGCGTGCGATGTCCGCCTCCGGCGCGCCGTCGTCGCAGGTGTACAGCGCCCTGCAGCAGGTGGTGGTGGCCGGCTCCATGGCCCGTCGCGTGACCGAAATGCGCGCCGGTGGCAGCGCTGCGGCGACGTCCGGCGATGCACTGGCACGCGACATCACCGTGTTCTCGCAGGTGCTCGACGGCCTGCGCAACGGCAACGAGGAACTGGGCATCACTGCCGTGCGCGGTGCTGCTGCCGTGGCCGCACTGGAGCAGTCGCAGCAGAAGTGGGAAGCAATGAAGCAGGACGCCGACGCGATCCTGGCCAGCTCGCGCCAGCTGTTCGCCGCACAGTCGGCGGCCACTGCGCTGGGCCAGGGGTCGGCACACATGCTGGACGACAGCCGCAAGCTGTTCGAGGCGTTCTCCTCGTTCGGCTCGGTGTCCGACACCCGCCTGTTCCCGAACTTCTGGATCGGCGTGGTGTCCGGTGCGCTGTCGCTGATCGCGATCATCGGCTTCGTCTCCACCAACGTGCGCAGCCGCTCGCGCGAGCAGGAACTGCGCTACCAGACCCAGGTGGAGTTCAACAGCCGCAACCAGCAGGCGATCATGCGGCTGCTGGACGAAATCTCCTCGCTGGGTGAGGGCGACCTGACAGTGAAGGCCTCGGTGACCGAGGACATGACCGGCGCCATCGCCGACGCGATCAACTACGCCGTCGACGAGCTGCGCCACCTGGTGACCACCATCAACGACACCTCGGCCAAGGTCGCGCTGTCCACCCAGGAAACCCAGGCCACCGCCATGCAGTTGGCAGAAGCGGCGGGCCACCAGGCCAACCAGATCACCTCGGCTTCGGACCGCATCGGCGAAATCGCGGCGAGCATCGAACAGGTGTCGCGCAACTCGGCCGAGTCGGCCGACGTGGCACAACGCTCGGTGGTGATCGCCGCCGAAGGTGCCGGCGTGGTGCGCGAGACCATCCAGGGCATGGACCAGATCCGTGACCAGATCCAGGAAACCTCCAAGCGCATCAAGCGCCTGGGTGAGTCCTCGCAGGAAATCGGCTCGATCGTGGAACTGATCAACGACATTTCCGAGCAGACCAACATCCTGGCATTGAACGCGGCGGTGCAGGCGGCTTCGGCCGGTGAAGCGGGCCGCGGTTTCGCGGTCGTGGCCGACGAAGTGCAGCGCCTGGCAGAACGCACCTCGGGCGCAACCCGACGCATCGAGAACCTGGTCCAGGCCATTCAGGCCGATACCAACGAAGCGGTCACCTCGATGGAACAGACCACCGCCGAAGTGGTGTCCGGTGCACGCCTGGCCGAGGACGCCGGCACCGCACTGACCGAAATCGAGCGCGTGTCCAATGCACTGAACACCCTCATCAAGAACATCTCCATCGCCGCCCAGCAGCAGTCGGCTGCGGCCTCGGACATCACCCGCACCATGGGCGTGATCCGGCAGATCACCGGCCAGACCTCGCAGGGTGCCGGGCAGACCGCCGAATCGATCGGTCACCTCGCGCAGCTGGCGGCCGACCTGCGCCGTTCGGTCGCCGACTTCAAGCTGCCGGCGTGACGCGGGCAGGGCGGCGAGCAAGGAACCAGTCGATGAAGCATTTCCATTCCCCACGCCAGAACTCGCGCGGCTTCCGCGCGGCGGCGACCGGAGCGCGTCCATGAGCAGTCTGCGCGATGCGATGAGCCACGCAGCGCTGGGCTGGGTCAAGCCCGAGCTGGACGAGACCCTGCGCCAGGTGCGCAACGAGGTCGAGTACTACGCGGAAGACCCGGCCGATGCCAGCCGCATGCGCATCTGCGCCGGCTACCTGCACCAGGTGCAGGGCACCCTGCGCATGGTCGAGCTGTACGCCCCGGCGATGGTGGCCGAGGAGCTGGAGCAGCTGGCCAATGCCATCGGCGCCGGTAGCGTGGCTGATCGGGATGAAGCCTGCGCGACCCTGATGCGCGGCAGCGTGCTGCTGCCCGATTACCTGGAGCGCCTGCAGAACGGTCACCGCGACATTCCGATCGTGCTGATGCCGCTGCTCAACGAAATCCGTGCCGCGCGGGGCGAAGAAGGGGTGCATGACAGCGTGCTGCTGGCGTTCGCGCCGGACAGCGTCAGCGCCACCGAGGCCGAGCTGGACCATGCCCGTGGCAGCCTGAGCGGGCGCAACCGCGAGCTGCTGGATACCGTGGGCAGCGCGGTGAAGGAAGAACTGCTGCGTATCAAGGATGCGCTGGACCTGCACCTGCGTACTGGCGGTGCGCCCGAACAGCTGCAGACCCAGGCCAACGAACTTGGCGCCGTGGCCGATACGCTGGGCATGATGGGCCTGGGCGTTGCCCGCGGGGTGGTCGTGCAGCAGCGCGATGCGCTGCGTGGCGTGGTCGAAGGGCGCCAGCAGATCGACGAGAACCTGCTGCTGGATATCGCCGGCGCATTGCTCTACGTGGACGCGTCGCTGGACGACCAGGTCGCCCATCTGGGCGCCGGCGGCAGTGGCGAAGATGACCCCAGCGCGATGGAGAACCGGCGCACGGTGGAGGTGCTGGCACATGAGGCCATCGCCAACTTCGCCGCCGCCCGCGAGCATTTCGTCGCTTTCATTGAAACCAGCTGGAACCATGCCGAGCTGCAGGACGTGCCGCGCCTGCTGGGCGATGTGTCCGGTGCGCTGCGCATGCTCGACCTGAACACCGCCGCCGATTACCTGCGCGGTGTGCAGCAGTACATCGAAGCCGAGCTGATCGGTCGCCAGCGCGTGCCCAGTGGCCGCCAGCTGGACACCCTGGCCGATGCCATGGCCAGCCTGGAGTACTACCTCGAGGCTCTGCGCGACCGCCGCCCGGGCCGCGAGGACATCCTCGACATCACCCGCAGCAGCCTTGAAGCGTTGCGCTATTGGCCGTTGCCGGACCGCAATGCGGTGGCGCCTGTTGCCGCCGCGCCGATTCCGTTCGCATCGCTGCTGGTGGACCGCGAGCCGATCGCGCTGCAGGCCGAGCCGGTACAGCCGGAGCCCATCGAGATTCCGGTGCAGCCGGCCGCGCCCGCCGCCGGCACGGTGCCGGTGCCGCTGCCGGACTTCACCTTCGATCCGCCACCGGCCGCGCCTGCACCGGAGGTGGTGGACAACCGCCTGATGTTCGGGGCGCTGGGGAGTGTCGCCTCCACACCGCTGTCGCTGCATGACGACGCGGATGCACCGCTGGTCTTCGCCGCGTCCAGCGCGCCTGCGCCCGAGGTACCGCAATGGGATCTCGCACCGTTCCATCCGGACTCCGAGCCGACCGCGAGTGCCGAAGACGAGCGCAGTCCGACCTTCGCCAGCTTCGACCCGGTCAGTTTCGAACGGGCCGAAACCAGCGTGGAACCGGCGCCGCAGTGGACACTGTCGGAGGCAACACCGCCGGCATTGGCCGATGTGGCTGTGATGGATGTCGAGGACGACGTCGACGCGTCGGTGCCTTTTGACACCGCTGACGTTGCCGCGCCCGTGTTCGACCCGGTGGCTGCCGAGCACGATGTGGTCGCCGCCGGTGACGACGTGGTGTTCCGTTTCGACGCCGATGCGCTGGACAATGCCGACGACGTGCTGTCGCTGCACGCGATGGAGACGCTGTCGCTGGACGACGATGCCGGATTGCACCCGGCGCTGGAGATCGTCGATCCCGCTGCACCCGTGCGGGTGGACGAAAGCCCTGTGGTTGCCGAAGCGGACGCGGTTCCGGCGGATGTGCAGGAGGACGTGCCCGCGCCGATGGCCGAGGTGCTGACGCCGGTCTCCGATGCACCGGCACCGGCACCGGCGGTGTCGGTGATTGATATCGACACCATCGCGCCCATCGACTTCAGCGAAGCCGACGCGCAGTTCTTCGCCGAGCTGAGCGCGGCGGCGGCCGATTTCAATCCGCAGGCCATGGCGGCTCCGCCCGCTGCGGACATCCCGGTCGTGGCCGGCACCGAGACCGGCTTCGAGGCCGGCTTCGACGACGATGCCGAGAACATCGACGAGGACATCCGCGAGGTGTTCCTGGAAGAGTTCGACGACGAGCTGGCCAACCTGGGCACGCTGCTGCCGGCATGGCGCATGCAGCTGGACAACATGGACCGGCTGCGGCCGATCCGCCGCATCTTCCACACCCTCAAGGGCAGTGGCCGCCTGGTGGGTGCACGCACCCTGGGCGAGTTCGCCTGGAAGATCGAAGGCATGCTCAATCGCGTGCTCGATGGCAGTCGCCCGGCGACTCCGGCGGTGCTGGCGATGGTCGACAACGCCCATGCCGCGCTGCCGCAGCTGAACGCCGCGCTGCGCCATGGCCAGCGCATCAGCGTGGACCTGCAGGCGATGCAGGCCATTGCCGATCGGGTCGGTGCCGGCGAGGAGACCTTCTACGTGCCGTTGCCGGCTGCGGCCGCACCGGCAGCGACACTGGCCGAGTCCGAAGGCGAAGACGAAATCAGCCGCCTGCTGGAAGCCGAGGCCGCTGCGTCGGCGCAGGCCGATGCCACGGCGGTGGCGGAAGACGCCGGTACCCCGGCCAACATCGACAGCGTACTGCGCGAGATCCTTGAGGCCGAGGTCGAACTCCACCAGGCGACCCTGCAGGAATGGCTGCGCTCGGCGCAGCAGGCACCGCAGCCGGTCAGCGACGCACTGCTGCGTGCGGTGCACACCATGAACGGCGCCTTCGCGATGACCGAAGTGCCGGAAATCACGGCGGTCACCGGCGGTGCCGAGTCCTACATCAAGCGCGCCCTGGCCGCCGACGTGGTGCCTGGCGACGAGGGCGTAGCCGCACTGGATGCGACCGCGCAGGCGATCACCGCGACCATGGAGGCGCTGCAGGCCGAACAGCCGCGGATTGTTCCGCAGGGCGCGTTGGTACAGCGGCTGCAGGCATTGGCCGGCGAGCTGCCGGAAGCGCGCTGGCCGCTGTTCGCGCTGGAAGACGAGGACGAAGAGGCCGTCGAGCTGGCGCCTGATGCCGAGCAGGCATCCGCGGCCGAAGCGCCGCTGGCCGGGCTGGACACGCTGGACGAAACCAGCATGCCGTCCGCTTTCAATGCGGCGACCGATCTCATTGCCGAGCCGCAGTCGCATGCCGAAGATGCGCTGGAACCGGTTCCAGCTGCAACCGGGCTGGAGGCGCTGGACGTCGCAGCCGACAGCGGCCTGGACGTGGGTGAGCTGACCGCCAGCGACGATCTTTCGCGTTACTTCGACGCCGGCTGGCCGTCGGTGCCGGGCGAGGGTGAACCTGCCGCGGACGACACCGGCGCGATTGAATCGATCCAGCCGATTGAAAGTGCGCCTGATGTTGCCCAGCACGAATCAGATGCCGTGCCGGCGATCGCGACGGTCGACGACGCTGACCTGACCATGGCGGACGATCTGTCGCCGTACCTCGACGCCAGTGCGCTGCCGGTGGATGACCGCGACGCGGAAGAGTTGCCGGTGTCTGCGGAAGTTGACGCGATCGACCTGAATACGCCGTTGCCGTTTGATTCGGACAGTGACGATGACAACGTCATTGACGACGCTGCTGCACTGCCACTCGACAGCGAGCTGTCGAGCCTGCAGGATGAAATGGCTGTGCCGGGTTTTGCAGAACCGGTCACGCTGGCAGCCGCGCTCGAGGCCGGCCTGCACGTGATCGAGGAGGAGCAGACCCTGGACGACGACGGGCAATGGCCCGTGATCGGCCTCCAGGCCAGCGAACTCGCGCCGGGTGAGGCAGATGCCTTTGCCGAGGATGCGGACGTCGGCGGGGAGGCGGCGGTCGGTGAAGGAGAGAGCGCCGATCAGCCGTCCCCGGCGACGGTGATTGAGGAGATCACCGCAGAGGCGCCGCAGGGCGGCACTGCTGCGGTGCGCTTCTTCGAAATGGAAGACGCACCGGGCCAGGGCACGGTCGATACCGATGCACAGGTTGCAGCGACCGACATCGTGCCGCGTGCGCCGCACCACGAGCAGGCACCTGTTGCGGCGGATGCCGAAGACGGCGCCGATGCACTCGACTTCAGCGTGTACGACCGCGAGCTGGTCGATATCTTTGTCGAGGAAGGCAAGGACCTGCTCGACCACTGCGATGGCCTGATCAGCGAACTGCGCGATGCACCGCAGGACCGCGAGGTGCTGGCCGGCCTGCAGCGTGATCTGCACACCCTGAAGGGTGGCGCACGCATGGCTGGCATCAATGCCATCGGCGACCTTGGCCACAGCATCGAATCGCTGCTGGAGGCGGTGGCCGCTGGCCGTACCGAGATCGAACGTCGCGACGTGCAGCTGCTGGAGCGTGGCTTTGACCGCCTGCACCAGCTGCTCACCCGCACCGGCGCGCACCGCGTGGTGGAGCCGGCGCAGGATCTGGTCGAAGCCTTCGAGGTCCGCACCACCATCGATATCGCCGCAGCCGCTGCGGCCGCGCGTGCGGCCAGCGAGATCGAGACCGTGCCCGCACAGGCCGCGGGCCCACTGGCGGCCCCGATCGAAGCGCCGCTGTCGGCTCCGCTTCCGGCCGAGGGCGTGGTCGATGAAGATCCGCTGGCGCGTCCGCAGCAGGAGCAGGTGCGCGTGCGTGCCGACCTGCTCGACCGCCTGGTCAACCATGCCGGTGAAGTGGCGATCTACCGCTCGCGGCTTGAACAGCAGCTGGGTGCCTTCCGTGGTGCCATGGGCGAACTGGAGCGCACCAATGCGCGACTGCGCGACCAGCTGCGGCGACTCGACCTGGAAACCGAGGCGCAGATCGTCGCCCGCTACCAGCGCGAGCAGGACCAGGCCGACCAGAAGTTCGATCCGCTGGAGCTGGACCGCTTCTCCACCCTGCAGCAGCTCAGCCGTGCGCTGAACGAGTCGGCGGCCGACCTGGGGGGCCTGCAGGGCGTGCTGGACGATCTGTCGCGCCAGTACGATTCGCTGCTGCAGCAGCAGTCGCGCGTCAGCTCCGAGCTGCAGGATGGCCTGATGCGCGCGCGCATGGTGCCGTTCGATGGCCTGGTGCCGCGCCTGCGCCGCGTGGTCCGCCAGTCCGGCATGGATACCGGCAAGCAGGTCCACCTGACCCTGGAAGGAACCCACGGCGAACTGGACCGCAACGTCCTCGACCGCATGGTCGCGCCGCTGGAACACATGCTGCGCAACTCCGTGGCCCATGGCCTGGAAGCGCCGGAACAGCGCCGTGCCGCCGGCAAGCCGGAGGAGGGCGAGATCGCCATCCGCCTGCACCGCGAAGGTTCGGAAATCGTGCTGGAAGTGGCCGATGACGGTGCTGGCCTGGACCGCGAGGCGATCCGCCGCCGCGCCATCGACCGTGGCCTGCTGGCCGCCGATGCGCAGCCGAACGAGCAGGAGCTGGACAACCTGATCTTCGCGTCCGGCTTCACCACCGCCGACCAGGTCAGCCAGCTGGCCGGTCGTGGCGTGGGCATGGACGTGGTGCGCAACGAAGTGCGCCAGCTCGGTGGCTCGGTCGACATCCAGTCGGTGCGGGGCCAGGGCGTACGCTTCACCCTGCGCCTGCCGCAGACGCTGGCCGTCACCCAGGCGGTGTTCGTGCAGATCGGCGAAACCACCTTCGCGGTGCCGGTGGCCTCGGTCAGTGGTATCGGCCGCCTGTCGCGCGAGCGTTTCGAAGCCGCCGACAGCAGCTACCGTTACAGCGGCGAAGACTATCCGCTGTACGACCTCGGCAGCCTGGTCGGGCAGGCCCTGGCGCGTGCCGATGGCCAGGACCAGGTGCCGCTGCTGCTGGTCCGTGCCGGTGATCTGCGTGCCGCCGTGGCGATCGACCAGGTGCTGGGCAACCGCGAAATCGTGGTCAAGCCGGTCGGCCTGCAGATCGCGTCGGTGCCGGGCATCTACGGTGCCACCATCACCGGCGATGGCCGCGTGGTGGTGATCCTGGACGTGGCGCCGCTGGTGCGCCGCTTCCTCGCCAACCCGACGCTGCCTGTGCTGGCCAACGCACCGCGCCAGGAGCGCCAGGTGCCGCTGGTGATGGTGGTCGACGACTCGCTGACGATGCGCAAGGTCACCGGCCGCATCCTCGAACGCCACAACTTCGAGGTCAGCGTCGCCCGCGACGGCGTGGAAGCGCTGGAACGCCTGGAAGAGCGCGTGCCGGACCTGATGCTGCTGGATATCGAGATGCCGCGCATGGATGGCTACGAGCTCGCCACCGCGATGCGTGGCGACCCGCGCTACAGGGACGTGCCGATCGTGATGATCACTTCGCGCAGCGGTGACAAGCACCGCCAGCGCGCCTTCGAGATCGGTGTCCAGCGTTACCTGGGCAAGCCGTACCAGGAACTGGACCTGATGCGTAACGTGTACGACCTGCTGGGGATCGCCCGTGTCCGTGAGTGAAACCCAAGCGGCTCCGGCCGTGGCCCTGCTGGCCCGTCCCGGCGCGGCGCGTGAGCGCCTGCGTGAGGCGTTGTCGCACGCCGATGTGCAGCTGGTGCTGGAAGATGATCCCAACACGCTGGAGGCGCGGGTCCTGCAGGAGGCGCGCCCACAGTTCGTGGTGATCGCGCTAGAAGCCGCCATCGAGGACGCCTTGGAGCGCCTGGAAGCGGTGCTGTCCGCACCGGGTCTGACCCTGGTCTTCGACGAGGCCGAACTGGCTGCACGTCGTGATGGCTGGGAGGCTCAGCGCTGGGGCCGTCATCTGTCCGCCAAGCTGCATGGCCACCAGCAGGTGTTGCCGCCGGGGGCCGAAGAAGAACCCAGCCTGCAGCTGGAGCCGGGCCACCCGGCACCGGCACCGGCGCCGCAGGAAGAAGCGCTGCAGCCGCACCTGGAGCAGGCATTGAGCTGGGCCGACGAGGTCCCCGCTGACACTCTGTACTTGCCGCCTGTACAGCTGCACGAACCGATCGCGCTGGAACAGGCGCTGGCCGCGCTGCAGCCGGTGGTGCCTGAGCCGCTGCAGGCCTCCGCACTGCCGTCGCTGGCAGAGACCGCGTCCGCAGTACCGCCGCTACCGCCGGTCTCCTTCGACCACACCGCCTGGTCGCTGGTCGAGGACGAGGCCGATGCCTCGGCAACCGCTCCGCACCACGCTGCGGTGGAGGCTCCGCTGCCTTCCTTCGATACCGGTCATCTGAGCCTGGTCGATCTGGATGCCGCAGCGCCCGTGGGCGCACGCGCCGGATCGCTGCTGGTGCTGGCCGGCATCGGTGGCCCGGATGCGCTGCGTCGCCTGCTCGGCGCGCTGCCGCCTTCGCTGAGCGTGCCGGTCCTGGTGCACATGCGCCTGGATGGCGGGCGCTACGGCAACCTGGTCAAGCAGATGGCACGCGTGTCGCCGTTGCCGGTGCAGCTGGCTGAAGCCGGCCAGCGTGCAACTCCGGGTGAAGTGCACGTGCTGGCCGATGACATCGGCGTGCAGGCAGCCAGTGACGGCCTGCATTTCGTCAGCGACGCGCAGGGCATTGCGATGGCCGCGCTGCCAGCTGACCACACCGCGCTGGTCCTGCTCAGCGGCGCTGACCTTGCGCATGTTGGTCCGGCGCTGGATCTGGCCGCCGCCGGTGCATGGGTGGCCGGGCAGGTGGGCGAGGGCTGCTACGACCCGGCTGCAGCCACGGCGGTGGTTGCTGCCGGCATGGTGGCCGGTGAACCGCAGGAACTGGCGCAGGCGATTGCCGCGCGCTGGGGTGAGCAGGACGACAACGGAGAAGCACCATGAGCTATGCCAGCAATGACGAAATCCGTGGCGTCCTGATCCAGGCCGGCAACGCGCGCGTGCTGCTGCCCAATGCCACCGTGGCCGAAATGATGTCGCGCGTGCCGGTGCAGCCGGTCTCCGATGCGCCGCGCTGGCTGGTCGGCGAGATCGGCTGGCATGGCTGGCAGGTGCCGCTGGTGTCGTTCGCGCGCCTTTCCGGGCTGGGCGAGGAAGCCGTGGGCGGCCACAACAAGGTGGTGGTGCTGAAGGCCCTCAGCGGCAACGCGCAACGCCCGTACTACGCTCTGCTGACGCAGAACTTCCCGCAGCTGATTTCGGTGCCGCGCGACGGCCTGCTGGCTGACGCCTCGGAAGAAACCCTGCCGGACATCGTGCACATGCGTGTGCTGCTGGGCGAGCAGAGCGCGCTGCTGCCGAACCTGGACGCGCTGGAAGCCGCCCTGGATTCGCTGGCGGCCTGATCGGACATCCGCCGGGCATTTTGAATTCCTGGTAGTGCCGCGCCGCTTTCGCAACCGCATGATTCCGTGGTTGTACCAGCGGCTTACACTACCAGGAATCGGGCCTTACCCCAGATCCCCCAACCGCGCCTGCAGTGCTGCAATCGCGGCCAGGCCGGCCGTTTCCGTGCGCAGGATGCGCGGGCCCAGCTGCAGGCCCTGGAATCCTGCCGCCGCCAACTGATCCCGGTCGCGCGGCGACCAGCCACCTTCCGGGCCGATCGCGATCACGATGCCGCCTGCCGGAGCGGCCGCCAGCGTCGACAAGCGATGTGTGCCCAGCGGGTCCAGGGTCAGCCGCAGCGTATCGGGCGGCAGCGCCGCTGCCGCCTGCGCCAGCGACAGCGGGGATCCCACCTGCGGAATGCGCGCGCGCCCGGACTGGCCGCAGGCTGAGGTCACCACGTTGTTCCAGTGCGCCACGCGCTTCTCCGCGCGTGCTGCATCGAGCTTCACCTCGGTGCGCTCGGCGTTGACCGGAATGATCGCCGCCACGCCCAGTTCGGTGGCCTTCTGCAGGATCAGGTCCATCTTCTCGCCACGGGCGATGCCCTGCAGCAGGGTGATCGCCAGCGGCGATTCGTTGTCGATGGCCTGCACCGCGTCGATGCGCACCTGAACCTCGCGCTTGCCGGCCACGGTCAGCGTGGCGCTGTAGTCATGGCCGTCGCCGTTGAACAGCACGCAGGTGTCTCCCTCGCGCAGGCGCATCACCCGTACCAGGTGGTTGGCGGTCTCTTCCGGCAGGGTCACGGTCTGGCCGCTGTGCAGCGCCAGGTCGATGGGGCAGCGGGTCACGCGCATGCAATCGCCTCGTCAATCGCCGCCAGCGTGGTATGTGCCAGCAGCTCCAGTTGTTCGTCATCCACGCAATAGGGTGGCATCCAGTACAGCACGTCGCCCAGCGGACGCAGTACCACACCGCGCTTCAGCGCGGCCTTGTAGGCGTGCAGGCCCAGCCGCATGGCCGGGTCGAACGGTGTGCGCTTGTTGCCATCGCGCGACAGCTCGAACGCCACCACCATGCCGGCCTGGCGCACGTCGGCCACGTGCGGATGGTCGCTGAACGGTGCGGCCAGCGTGCCCATCACCGAGGCGATGCCGCGGTTGCGCGCGATCACATCGTCGTCGCGGAAGATGTCCAGCGTCGCCAGCGCGGCCGCGCAGGCCAGCGGGTTGCCGGTGTAGCTGTGCGAATGCAGGAAGGCGCGCTCGCGCGAGTCGTCGAGGAACGCGTCGTACAGGGCCTGCGTGGCCAGTACCGCGGCAAGCGGCAGGAAGCCGCCGGTCAGGCCTTTCGAGAGGCACATCAGGTCCGGCATCACCCCGGCCTGCTCGCAGGCGAACAGGGTGCCGGTGCGGCCGAAACCGGTGGCGATCTCGTCGGCGATCATGAATGCACCGTGCGCATCGCACAGTTCGCGCACGCGCTGCAGGTACACCGGGTCGTGCATGCGCATGCCGCCGGCGCACTGCAGGCGCGGTTCCAGGATCACCGCGCAGATCTCGCCCGGGTGCTGGTCGAACAGCGTGGCCAGTCCATCCGCGGCCTGCCGCGCGCGATCTGCCGCACTCTGGCCCGGCTCGGCCAGGTAAGCGTCGGGCGAGGGCGCGAACAGGCCTTCGGCCAGCAGCGGTGCATAGACACGGCGGTACAGCGGGATGTCGCCCAGCGCGAGCGCGCCCAGGGTCTCGCCGTGGTAGCCGTTCTCCAGTGCGATGAACCGCGTGCGCCGCGGCTCGCCACGGTTCTGGAAATACTGGAAGGCCATCTTCAGCGCCACTTCCACGCCGGCGGAGCCGTTGTCAGCGTAGAACACCTTGGCCAGCGGTTCGCGGCCGGGCTGCCGCGGGGCCAGCGCCAGCAGGCGTTCGGCCAGGGTGATGGCTGGCTCATGACCGAAGCCGGCCAGCATCACCTGTTCCAGCTGCGTGGCCTGGGCGGCGATGGCACCACCGATGCGCGGTTCGGCATGACCGAACAGGTTGGTCCACCAGCTGCTGACCGCATCCAGATAGCGATTGCCGTCGTGGTCGATCAGCCAGGCACCTTCGCCGCGGGCGATCGGCACCAGCGGCAGGGTGTGCGGATGCTCGCGCATCTGCGTGCAGGGGTGCCACAGCACCTGCAGGTCGCGCTGCCGCCAATGGCGGGCCAGCGGGGAGGGGGTTGGGTCTGCTAGCATTTCGGGCTCATGAACATGTTGCTGCCTGCACATTCTATCGGCCCCGGCGCAGGCGCCGGCCGCCGCGGAGATTCCGCATGAACGATGACCGTGCCGGCCGTCGCTTGCCGATCATCCATCGGATCACCGATGAGGAGAACGGTCCCTTCCAGCGCCAGCACCTGGACCTGGAGTTCTCCAACGGCGAACGCCGCCGCTTCGAGCGGCTGGTCAGCCGGGGGCATGGCGCGGTGGTGGTGGTGCCGATGCTCGACGACGAAACCGTGCTGCTGGTACGTGAATACGCCGCCGGCATGCACCGCTACGAACTGGGCCTGGTCAAGGGCCGGATCGATGCCGGCGAGACCCCCGAGCAGGCCGCCGACCGCGAACTGAAGGAAGAGGCCGGTTACGGCGCGCGCCGGGTGGATGTGCTGCGCGCGATGACCCTGGCCCCGACCTACATGAGCCACCAGTCGTGGCTGGTGGTGGCGCGCGACCTGTACCCGGAAAAGCTGGCCGGCGACGAGCCGGAAGAGCTGGAAGTCGTCCCGTGGAAGCTGGCCGAGCTGGACCAGCTGATGCTGCGCGAGGACTTCTCCGAGGGACGCTCGCTGGCGGCGCTGTTCATTGCCCGCCAGTGGCTGCAGGGATTGCGATGATCAAACTGACCACGGACCTGCGCGAGACCGCCATCGCCATTGCCCAGGAAGCCGGACAGGCCATCATGCAGGTCTATGCCGATGGCTTCGACGTGCAGCTCAAGGACGACAACAGCCCGGTCACCGCCGCCGACCTGGCCGCCAACCAGGTCATCGAACAGGGCCTGCAGCAGCTGACCCCGGATCTGCCGATCCTGTCCGAGGAGTCGGCCCAGGTCACGTGGGAGCAACGCCGTCATTGGGGCGCCTACTGGCTGGTCGACCCACTGGACGGCACCCGCGAGTTCATCAAGCGCAACGGCGAGTTCAGCGTCAACATCGCATTGATCTACCAGGGCGCGCCGGCCTTCGGCGTGGTGCTGGCGCCGGTCACCGGCATCGTCTGGCATGCCATGCGTGGTGAGCTGGCATACCGTCGCCAGGGCCTGCACGACACCGTGCTGCGCACCCGCACGCCGGCCACCGCACCGCTGCGGGTTGCCGCCAG
The DNA here is from genome assembly GCF_056482875.1 of Stenotrophomonas sp. 63632_Sma. Lineage (NCBI taxonomy): Bacteria > Pseudomonadati > Pseudomonadota > Gammaproteobacteria > Lysobacterales > Lysobacteraceae > Stenotrophomonas > Stenotrophomonas sp. 63632_Sma. Next base: position 3,519,380 of record NZ_CM151220.1, on the reverse strand, counting down.
CCGCTCGCACCGCTCACCGGAAACCGAGGCGCTGCTGGCGAGGATGGGGCGCATCGAGACCATCGCGCAGGGCTCGTCGCTGAAATTCTGCCGGATCGCCGAAGGTGGCCTGGATGTCTATCCGCGTCTGGGCCCGACCTCCGAATGGGATACCGCCGCCGGCCAGTGCGTACTGCACGCCGCCGGCGGTGCGGTACTGTCGGCAGCGACCGGCAAGCCGTTCCGCTACAACCGCCGCGAGACCCTGTTGAACGGCGATTTCATTGCCATTGGTGATACCAGCCTGCCGTGGCGCGACTGGTTGTCCGATTGACCCTGGAGACCGCATGAGCGCGCATGACACCCCCATCGCCGGCAGTGCAGCCAGCAACGAACTGGAACGCCTGCTGGCGATCATGGCGCGCCTGCGCGATCCGCAGGGCGGCTGCCCCTGGGACCTGGAACAGAACTTCGCGACCATCGCGCCGTACACCATCGAGGAAGCCTACGAGGTGGCCGATGCGATCGACCGTGGCGACCTCGATGATCTCTGCGATGAGCTGGGCGACCTGCTGCTGCAGGTGGTGTTCCATGCACGTATGGCCGAGGAGCAGGGTGCCTTCGCCTTCGCCGAGGTCGCACGCGCGATCAGCGACAAGATGCAGCGCCGCCACCCGCACGTGTTCGCCGATGTCAGCGTCGATGACGCCGACGGGGTGACGCGTAACTGGGATGCGATCAAGCGTGCCGAGCGTGCCGCCAAGGGCGAGCAGGACACCTCCGCATTGGCCGGCATCTCGCGTGGCCTGCCCGAATGGCAGCGAGCGGTGAAGCTGCAGTCGCGCGCGGCCAAGGTCGGTTTCGACTGGCCGGGCCCGTTGCCGGTGCTGGACAAGGCGGCGGAGGAACTGCAGGAGCTGCGCGAGGAGTTCGAGCGCGGCGATATTGCCGGCAACAAAGCGCGCCTGCAGGAAGAGCTGGGCGATCTGCTGTTCGTCTGCGCCAACCTGGCACGCCACGCCGATATCGATCTGGGTGCGGCGCTGCGCGGGGCCAACCACAAGTTCGAACGCCGCTTCCGTGCGATGGAAGCGCAGGCTGACGCCCAGGGTGGAGCGCTGGCGTCGATGGACCTGGATGCGCAGGAAGCACTGTGGCAGCACGCCAAGGCGGCGGAGAAGGCGTGAAGACGCTCGCGCTGTTCCTGCTGACCGCGCTGGCCGAAATTGTCGGCTGCTACCTGCCGTGGTTGTGGCTGCGCAAGGGCGGCAGCGTGTGGCTGCTGCTGCCGGCTGCCGCCAGCCTGGCCCTGTTCGCCTGGCTGCTGACCCTGCACCCGACCGCCAGTGGCCGGGTCTATGCGGCCTACGGTGGTGTCTACATCGGCACCGCGCTGTTCTGGCTGTGGCTGGTCGATGGCATCCGCCCCAGCCGCTGGGACCTGTTCGGCGCAGCCCTGTGCCTGGCCGGCATGGCGGTGATCATGTTCGGGCCGCGCACGCCCCCGGTGTAGCGTCGAGCCATGCTCGACGGCTTCCGCTTTTGTAGCGTCGAGCCAGGCTCGACGGCTTCCGCTCTTATGTAGAGTCGAGCCACGCTCGACTGCAACTGGGAGGGCCAGTCGAGCATGGCTCGCCTCTACAAAGGCAGCGCCACCGGATCATGCACTGCCTTGTCAGAATCGGCCACGCCGTCCAGGCCGCTTTCCCTCCCAGGAAGGCGCATGATGGCGGTGACCACGGCCCCCGGAGCACGCATATGTCCCGCTTCGCCAGCTTCCGCGAGTTCTATCCGTTCTATCTCAGCGAGCACCGCCACCCGGTATCGCGCCGGCTGCACTTCGTCGGCAGCTGCGGCGTGCTGCTGCTGGTCGTTGCAGCAATCCTGCGCGGGCAGCCGGTGCTGTTGCTGGCCGCCCTGTTCTGCGGTTACAGCTTCGCTTGGGTCGGCCATTTCTTCTTCGAGAAGAACCGCCCGGCCACCTTCCAGCACCCGCTGTACTCGTTCATGGGCGACTGGGTGATGTTCGCCGACATCCTGCGCGGGCGCGTGCCCTGGTAGCTCCGCTGTGAATGTGGCCTTCACGCGCTATGCTGGGGCCTGGACGTCATAGATAAGGAAAGCAAGATGTTCCCGACCATGTTCTTTACCGTGGTACTGGCCTTCGTGGCCGTGGTCATCCTGTTCAAGGCAGTACGGATGGTGCCCCAGGGCTACGAGTGGACCGTCGAGCGCTTCGGGCGCTACACGCACACCATGACCCCCGGCCTGCATTTCCTGATCCCGATCGTGTACGGGGTGGGGCGCAAGGTGAACATGATGGAGCAGGTGCTGGACGTGCCCAGCCAGGAAGTGATCACCAAGGACAACGCCGCCGTGCGCGTGGACGGCGTGGTGTTCTTCCAGGTACTGGATGCCGCCAAGGCCGCCTATGAGGTGGCCAACCTGGAAGTGGCGATGATCGCCCTGGTGCAGACCAACATCCGTACCGTGATCGGTTCGATGGATCTGGATGAATCGCTCAGCCAGCGCGAGGTGATCAATGCCCAGCTGCTGAGCGTGGTCGACCATGCCACCAATCCCTGGGGCGTGAAGGTCAACCGCATCGAGATCCGCGACATCCAGCCGCCGCGCGATCTGCTGGATGCGATGGCGCGGCAGATGAAGGCCGAGCGCGAAAAGCGCGCGCAGATCCTCGAGGCAGAGGGTTCACGGCAGTCGGAGATCCTGCGCGCCGATGGCGAGAAGCAGGCCACCGTGCTGGAAGCCGAAGGCCGTCGCGAAGCTGCGTTCCGCGATGCCGAGGCGCGCGAGCGCCTGGCCGAGGCCGAAGCGATGGCGACCAAGGTGGTGTCGGCGGCGATTGCCGAGGGTGACGTGCAGGCGATCAACTACTTCGTCGCGCAGAAGTACGTGGAAGCGTTCAAGGAGCTGGCCAGTTCGCCGAACCAGAAGCTGGTGCTGATGCCGATGGAGGCCAGTGGCGTGATCGGTTCGATCGCGGGCGTGGCCGAACTGGCGAAGCAGGCGCTGGCCAGCCAGGACAACAAGGCCGCCGGCAAGCGGCCGCCGCCGCTCGGAGGCTGACATGCGCTGGGAAGTCGTCGGTTGGGGCGCGCTGGCGCTACTGCTGTTCGCTGCCGAAGCGCTGGCGCCGGGTGCGTTCATGCTGTGGATCGGCATTGGCGCGGCGGCAGTGTTCGTACTGGTTGCGGTGTTCAGCGACATTCCACTGTTGTGGCAGGTGATCGCCTTCGTCCTGCTGAGTGTGGTCTCGATCCAGTGCTACCGGCGCTGGGGGAGGCCGCGGGCACGGCCCAGCGATGCGCCGTTGCTCAACCGCCGTGCCGAGCAGCTGGTCGGCCGGGAGGTGGTACTGCAGCAGGCCATCGTCGGTGGCCAGGGACGGGTCAGCATTGACGATGCGTCCTGGCAGGTGAGCGGTCCGGAGCTGCCTGCAGGTACGTGGGTACGGGTGGTGGCGGTGCAGGGCAGCACGCTGCTGGTCGAAGCGGTGGCCTAGGGGTTCCCAGCCAACGGCGGAACCCCTCGTGGGTGGTCGCGGAAGGTGGTTCATGTGTTTGGGTCGGGCGGGTTGGGTTCGCGGGACACGCCGTAGACCCCGCTCCGCGGTCCGGCCCAGCCGCTGGCGGCTGCGCGTTCGGTCGCTTGCGAAGCAGTGCTTCGCAAGCAAAGCGCCCTCACCCATGGGGGCTCGATGGCGCCATCCATGGCGCCAACGGTCCCGCGAACCCAACCCGCCCGGCCCCCGACAGTTTCCGTGCGCGTCCAGCCCACGGAAAAAGAAAAAGAGCAAAGAGCAAAAGCACTCGCTCCGACCCGCCCAGGCCGAGTCAATCCAGAGCCGATGAACTCAGGCTTTGCGCTCTAGCTGTAGAAGGCGGCGCCGGCCGCAGGCCTGCCAAACACCCCGCTGCGCTGCGGCGCGACCTGCGGGCGACCGATCTGGGATAATGGGGATTCTTGTTTCCTCTGCTGCCGGACCCGGTCATGACCCAGAAGACGCTGCTCAACGATACCCACCGCGCCCTTGGCGCCAAGATGGTCGATTTCGGGGGTTGGGACATGCCCATCCACTACGGCTCGCAGCTCGACGAGCACCACCTGGTTCGTCGCGAGTCGGGTGTGTTCGACGTCAGCCACATGACCGTGGTCGACCTGCGCGGTGACCAGGTCAAGCCGTTCCTGCGCCGCCTGCTGGCCAACTCGGTCGACAAGCTGAAGGTGACCGGCAAGGCACTGTACTCGTGCATGCTGAATCCGCGCGGCGGCGTCATCGACGACCTGATCGTCTACTACCTGGGCGACGATTTCTTCCGCATGGTGGTCAATGCCTCCACCCGCGAGAAAGACCTGGCCTGGCTGCGCGAGCAGGCTGCACCGTTCGGCGTCACCGTCGAGCAGCGCCCGGACCTGGCCATCCTCGCCGTGCAGGGCCCGCAGGCGCGCGACATCGTGATCGGCCTGGCCCGTGATGCGGACCGTCAGGCGCTGACCAAGCTGGGCCGTTTCGCCGCCTTGCAGGTGCGGTCCGATGATGGTGTCGAACTGTTTGTCGCCCGTACCGGTTACACCGGCGAAGACGGCTTCGAAATCCTGCTGCCGCAGGACGCCGTGGTCGCGTTCTGGAACCGCCTGCTGGCGGCGGGCGTGAAGCCGGCCGGCCTCGGCGCACGCGACACGCTGCGCCTGGAAGCCGGCATGAACCTGTACGGCCAGGACATGGACGAAGAGATCAGCCCGTACGAAGCGGCGCTGGCCTGGACCGTGTCGCTGGACGAAGGTCGCGACTTCATCGGCCGCGACGTGCTGGAAGCGCAGAAGGCTGCCGGCACCGCCCGCCAGATGATCGGTCTGGTGATGGACGAGAAGGGCGTGCTGCGCCATGGTCAGGCGGTGACCACCGCCGGCGGCCAGGGCGAGATCCTGTCCGGCACCTTCTCGCCGACCCTGGCCAAGGGCATCGCCTTCGCCCGTGTACCGGCCGGTGAACTCGGTGAGGTCACCGTCGACATCCGTGGCCGGCAGGTGCCGGTGCGCGTGGTCAAGTTCCCGTTCGTGCGCGAAGGCCAGGCCCAGCCCGGCGTGCTCGCCGACGCCTGATCCGAAACTGCCGATCGTCACTGACAGCAGTGGCGGCCGGTTGGTTACACTAGCCCCGTTTTTTCCACCCCTGCATATCTCTGGAGCAGTCCCATGAGCGAGATCCCCGGCGACCTCAAGTTCCTCAAGTCCCATGAGTGGGCCCGTGTCGAAGGCAATGGCCGTGTCACCGTCGGTATTTCCGACCACGCCCAGGGCCTGCTGGGTGACCTGGTCTACGTCGAACTGCCGGAAGTCGGCGCCGACGCAAAGGCTGGCGAGCAGATCGCCGTTGTCGAGTCGGTGAAGGCCGCCTCGGACGTCTACAGCCCGATCAGCGGCAAGGTCGTCGAGGTCAACTCGGCGCTGTCCGACAAGCCGGAAACCATCAATGAAGATGCCTACGGCGAAGGCTGGATGTTCGTGGTCGAACTGACCAATGCTGAAGAGGTCAACGAACTGCTGGATCCGGACGCGTATGCCGAAGCCCTGGAAAACGACGACCACTGAGTCGTCACTTCCGGGTTCTGGAACGGCCACCTTCGGGTGGCCGTTTTTGTTTTGGCGAGTGCGTCGGACTCATGACGGCGGGTTCGCTCTGCACCCTCGGCGTGGCATCAGCCGACAGACGAACGGTGCCGATCAGCGTGCGCAGTTTTGCGCAAATCCGCGTTTCCGCCCCGCGCCGAAGCGATCGAATGTGAAAACTTTTCGCCCCCCGTTGCGGCCCCGTTGTGCTGGCGTCGGCGACGGTGCGGGTGACCATCGGCGATGCACGTGCGCTGTTGTCCGGAACATGTGCCTATCTGCGCAGAGTGCTTATTTCAAGTGTTTTTTGTTCAGAGAGCGCATCGACTTCGTCGTATGCGGCGCGCGTGCGCGCCGCTTCAATGGTCGTTGCAGGGCGCGCACGGCGGTGGCGAGGACGGCGTCCGGGATGGCGCGGATGTGAAAATTTTTCGCGGGGGTTGTTGACAGTAAAAAAAACCGTGATTAGGTTTCGCCTCAGCAGACCTTGCCTGCCCAACCGAGTGCGCAGAATCAATCGTCCGATGCGAAGCAGCCCCTTCAAGACCACCGCGACCCTGATGACGGTGGACATGGCCCCGCTTCCCCCGGAGAAATGCAAGGCAACTCCCGTTCCGATGTCCGCTCCGCCGATCGAGGCGGGCATTGCCGCATCCGTAACGGCGCGCCTGACGCGCCGGCGGTCCCCGCACGCAGCATCCGCGGGTTTGATCCACCTGGGCGTTTCAACTCCCTATCACTGACGAGGAGCCATCCCATGGCAACCAAGAAAGCTGCGAAGAAGAAGCCCGCCGCCAAGAAAGCGGTGAAGAAGGTCGCGAAGAAGGCCGCTGCCAAGAAGGCAGTGAAGAAGGTCGCGAAGAAGGCGACCGCCAAGAAGGCAGTGAAGAAGGCTGCGAAGAAGGTCGCCAAGAAGACCACTGCGAAGAAGGCAGTGAAGAAGGCGGCGAAGAAGGTAGCCAAGAAGTCCACTGCCAAGAAGGCCGTCAAGAAGACCGCGAAGAAGGCCGTCAAGAAGGTAGCCAAGAAGGCCACCAAGAAGACTGCCAAGAAGGCAACGGCCCGCAAGCCGGCCAAGAAGGTCGCGAAGAAGGCAACTGCCAAGAAGGCCGTCAAGAAGACCGCCAAGAAGGCAGTAAAGAAGACCGCGAAGAAGGCGACCAAGAAGGCTGCCCCGAAGAAGGCAGCGAAGAAGGTTGCCAAGCGCAAGCCGGCCGCCCGCAAGAAGAAGGCTGCTCCGGTCGCTCTGCCGGCAACCCCGGCGCCGCTGATCTAAGTACTTCCCGATAGCCGCATCCTGAAACCCCCTTCCCTGACTGCCCAGCGGGGAGGGGGTTTTTTTATGGGCCGTTTGCAGGGTCGAGCCGTGCTCGACTGCTTTTCTGACGGTCGACGCTAGCGGTGCGGCGCCGGTGGAAAGCGCTCCACCAGGAAGTCCAGGAAGCTGCGCAGGCGGGTCGAGTGGTAGCGATCGTGGGCGTAGACCACGTGCATCGGCCGACCGGTCTGGCCGAACTCAGGGAACAGCTGCACCAGGCGTCCGGTGTCGATGTCGGCAGCCAGCAGCAGTGCCGACTGCAGCACGATGCCCAGCCCATGCAGCGCTGCCGTGCGCAGCGCTTCGCCGTTGTTGATCTGCAGCCGGCCGCCAGGCACACGCTCGAGTTCGCCAGCATCGGCCTGCAGCCACTGTGCGAGTGCGCTCGGTTCGAAGGACAGGCACTGATGCAGGGCGAGGTCCTGCAGGCTGCGAGGCGTGCCATGCCTGGCCAGGTACGCCGGCGATGCGCACATCATCAAGCGATACGGTGCCAGCGCACGCGCCACCAGCATGCTGCTGTCGGCCAGCGTGCCGATGCGCAGCGCCGCTTCGAAACCCTCCTCGGCGAGGTCGACCACGCGGTCGCTCAGCGTGACTTCGACCCGGACATCCGGATGGCGCGCCATGTATTCGGCCAGTGCCGGTACCAGTGCGTGCGTGCCGAAGATCACCGGCGCACTGATGCGCAACGTGCCCGCCGGTGCCAGCTGCTGGTGCTGCGCCTGTGCGTCCGTTTCTTCCACCAGCCGCAGGATCTCCCGGCAGCGGGTGTAGTAGTCCTCGCCGAAGGGCGTCATGTGCTGGCGCCGGGTAGTACGGCTCAACAGCTGCATTCCCAGCCGTGCTTCCAGCGCACGCAGGTGCTTGCCGGTCATCGTCGCCGAGATATCCATCGCCGCCGCCGCAGCGCTGAGGCTGCCCTTGTCCACGATCAGCACGTAGACCTGCATGCTCTCCAGCAGATTCATCTGACACCCCGGGTGTTGAATGCTGAAACCTGCGCGGAGTTTATCAATCAGGGGTGATCAAACAGCATGTACTGCACGGGCCGGATGTACCGGCTGGCGGATTGGGAGAACATCATGGATCTGGGGCTTGAAGGGCGTACCGCGCTGATCACCGGGGCGGGCAGTGGCATCGGTGCCGGTGTGGCCAGGCTGCTGGCGGCACAGGGAGTACGCATTGCGATCAGTGCACGGCGTGCCGAGCCGCTGCATGCACTGGCGGCGGAGATCGAATCTGCAGGCGCGCCGGCACCGATCGTCCTGCTGGGCGACCTCACCGATGCGGAGCAGGTACGCCACATTGCGGATGCAGCCTCGGCGGCACTGACGCGTGTCGACATCCTCGTCAATGCGGCTGGAGGAGGCCGACCGACCACCGTGGATGCGGGGGACGATGTCTGGGAGGAAGCCATGGCCTTGAACTTCTCTTCGGCACGACGCCTGACCCAGGCACTGCTGCCGGCGATGCAGGCGCAGGGCTGGGGGCGGGTGATCAACCTCAGCGGTTCAATGGAACCGCGCGCGGTGAATGCTGCCACGGCGGCGAAGGCGGCGTTGCATCTGTGGAGCAAAGGGCTGTCGTCGGCGCTGGCCTCACAGGGCATCACGGTCAATGCAATCGCGCCGGGACGCATCAACAGTGCTCAGATCCGGGACCGGCTGCATCCCACCGAAGAAAGCCGGCGTGAGTTCATCGAACGCAACATTCCGATCGGGCGTTTTGGTGATCCGGAGGAGGTGGCGCCGCTGGTGGCCTTTCTGGCCTCGCCCTTGGCCGGCTACATCACCGGCGCGGTGATTCCGGTGGATGGCGGCATGCACTACTTCGCGCATTAGCCTTCCGTTTGTAGAGTCGAGCGGTGCTCGACTGCTTTGCTCTACAACTGCCAACAAAAAGGGCGACCCGCAGGCCGCCCTTCGCACACACGGTGAAGCCCGCCAACTCAGCGCGGCGAGGCCACCGCACGGTTGCTCGAAGCACCCTTGCCCTTGCGCTTGTCCTGCTGCGCCGGGCTCGCGCCTTCGGCCATCAGGTTGTCACTGCCGAAGTCGGTGTCCACGTCCAGCCAGCGCTGCGTCGGCAGGCCGAGCGCGGAATCGAGCACCGTCGGCAGCAGGCCGCTGGGCAGGCCGCTTTCGCCGTTCCACATGATGGCGATGCCGAGATCGCGTTCCGGCACCAGCGCGACCAGGCCGCGATAGCCCTGCACGGCACCGGCATGGAACACCACATCGTGGCCGGCGTAGTCGAAGGTGCGCCAGCCCAGTGCGTAGCCGGCCGAATGCAGGCGCTCGCGGCGCCAGCCCGAACGCATTTCGCCCGGGGTGTTGATCAGGCTCGAATGCAGGGTGGCCAGCAGCGGTGCCGGCAGCACGTCCGGGCGATGGCCGGTGTGGGCCAGCAGCCACTGCGCCATGTCGCTGGCGCTGGCGTTGACGCCGGCGGCCGGGGCGACGCGGTAGTAGGTCGGCTTCGGTGTCAGCGACACCCAGCCATTGCGGCTGCGCACGTGCGGACGCGCCCAGCGCGAGCTGGCCTGGATGCCGGCCAGGCCGAGGCTGGCATCGTTCATGCCCAGCGGCTTGAAGATGCGGCGCTCGACCGACTGCTCGTAGAAGCTCCCCGAGGCGGCATAGACCACGTCGCCGATCAGGCTGAAGGCCACGTTCTGGTAGGCGTAGCAGTCGCCCGGCAGGCACTTCAGGCTGGTATTGGCCAGCTTCTGGGTGAGTGCGTAGTACTCGGCGTTGCCTTCGATGTCGCGGTCGTAGGCGTTGTACGGCAGGCCGACGCGGTGGCTGAGCACGTCGGCCACGGTCAGGCGATCGGTCGCTTCCGGAGAGTTCAGGCGGAAGCCCGGCACGTAGTCGGTGACCTTGCTGTCCCAGCGCAGCGTGCCATCGTTGACCAGCAGTCCGGCCATGGTGCCGGCGAAGGCCTTGGACAGCGATGCCAGGCGGAACACGGTGTGGGCGTCGACCGGCAGCGGGTTGTTGACGTCGGTAACGCCATAACCACGCGCGCTGAGTACGCGGCCACCCTGCACGATGGCCACGGCCATGCCGGGCACACGCTCGCCATAGGTGAGTTGCTGCGCCATCGATTCGATGTTGGCCACGTTGAAGCCGGCCGCCGGCAGCTGCACCTGCGGCACCAGGCCGGTGCGGTAAGCGGCGGGCTGGGTATGGGCGACGGCGGTGGCGGCGGATTCGATGTTGGCCGGCATCGGCGGCAATGGCGGCGGGGTCTGCGCGGTGGTGGACAAGGCAACGGGCATCAACATGCCCAGCAAACCGGTGGCCGCCGAACGGATCGGACGACGCAGGCTGTTCTTTTTCATCGTGGAGACCCGTGCGCGACTGCTGATGGCGATTCTAGCGCCGCTTTTCCCTTGTGCACAAACAAAGCGAAGATGAATGCGCATCTCGTTGAAAAAATTGGAATTTTGACGCCCCGAAAGCATGTGTCAGAACGTATCGTCCGGGCGGGGCCGTGACACTGCGTTGCGGCCTTCTGCGTGGCTGCTGCTGGCGATGTTGCAGTGCATTGGCTAACGTACGCGCTTCACCGCCCCCGGAGCCTGCCATGCCGCTGTCCAACCGCCGTCTTCTGGCGAGGGACACCGCGTGAGCGCGGTGAAGGGCAAGGGGCCGTTGCGTGGGCTGGCGGCGGCACTGCGTGAGTCGCCGGCGCTGTGGTGGTCGTTCCTGTACTTCTTCTGCCTGCTCAGCGGCTACTACGTGCTGCGCCCGGTGCGTGAGGCGATGGCTGCCTCGGCCGATCTGGAGACCGTGTTTCCGCCGATGCTGATCGCCTGGTTCGCCAGCCACGGCATCGCGCTGAAGGATTTCGTCCTGCAGTTCCTGTTCTCCTGCGTGTTCGTGATCATGCTGGTGCTGCAGCCGGTGTACGGCTGGCTGGTCAGCCGCTTCCCACGGCGGGTGTTCCTGCCGGCGGTGTATGGGTTCTTCATCGTCACCTTGCTGGGCTTCTACGCGCTGTTCGACAGCAACGTGCCGGGGCGCGGCATGGCCTTCTTCCTCTGGGTGATGGTGTTCAACCTGTTCGCGGTGGCGGTGTTCTGGAGCTTCATGGCCGACGTGTTCTCCAACGCGCAGGCGCGGGCGTATTACGGCTACATCGGCGCGGCTGGCACCATCGGCGCGTTCCTGGGCCCGCTCATTACCAGCGCGCTGGCACAGCGTGTGGGCATCGCCAACCTGATGCTGGTATCTGCGGGTTTCCTGATTGTCTGCTTGTTGAGCATCTGGCGACTACGGCACTGGGCGGTGCTGCGCGAACGCGAGCAGCAGCTGGTCTCGGGCGAGAAGCCGATGGGCGGCAGCGTGCTTGACGGCCTGAAGCTGATCGCACGCGAGCCGCTGCTGCGCTGGCTGGCCGTGCTGGTGGTGTTCGGCGTGGGCGTGGGCACCCTGTTGTACAACCAGCAGGCCAGCATCGTGCGCGCGGCCTTCAACGACCCGGCTGCCAGCACCGCGTTCTTCTCGCGCATCGACCTGGCGGTGAACGCGCTGACGCTTCTGTTGCAGTTGAGTCTGACTCGCTGGCTGTTGTCGCGCCACGGCATAGCCCCGGCCCTGCTGATTCCCGCGTTCGCCATCCTGATCGGCTTCTCGGTGCTGGCCGCATCGCCGCTGCCGATGATGGTGGCGGTGGTGCAGGTGCTGACCCGCGCCAGTGAATTCTCGCTCTTCAAGCCGGCACGCGAAACCATCTACACCCGGGTGGACCGCCAATGGCGCTACAAGGCCGGTGCGGCCATCGACACGGTGGTCTACCGTGGTGCCGACCTGAGCTTCACCTGGGTGCACAAGGGCTTGTCGCTGTTTGGTTCACACGTGGTGTTCATCGGCGGCGTGGTGGTTGCCGCGTGCATGACCGCCGCCGCATTCGGTGTGCTGCGCGAAGAAAAGAAGCTGCCGCGCGACCGCTGATCCCGTCCAGTCTTTTTGAGGAGAGAAACGATGTCGCTGATCGCGCTGCTGCTGACCGTGCTGGTCGCGGTGCTGCACCTGTACTTCCTGGTGCTGGAAATGTTCCTGTGGACCCGCCCGCTGGGCCTGAAGACCTTCCGCAACACGCCCGAGAAGGCAGAGACCACGCGCGTGCTGGCGGCCAACCAGGGCCTGTACAACGGCTTCCTGGCGGCGGGCATCGTGGTGGGGCTGGTGATCGATCAGCCGGTGCTGGTGACGTTCTCGCTGGCCTGCGTGGTGGTGGCCGGGTGCTATGGCGCGTACAGCGTGAGCCGGCGCATTTTCATGATCCAGGCCGTACCGGCCATTCTGGCGCTGGCGTCGCGAGCGTTCTGAAGTCGGCGCGTGCTGGCAGGCGCCGCCGCTCAGCGGCTGATGGCGCGCATGATGCCCAGCCACATTGGCACGGCATGCAGCGCCGCACCCAGCACGAACAGGCCCGTCAGCAGGTGTACGCGCCAGTCGTTGATGCGCAGGAAGACGAATTGTTCAAGCGCGCGGCCCACCCAGAACACCGCCATGAAACCCAGCAGGACCAACCCCAGACGAGTGCCGACCAGGTCCGGGGCAAAGATCAGCGCGATCAGCCCCATTCCCAGGAACACATAGATCACGCGCAGATTGAGGATCTGCATGATCGCGCGGTTGACCGTGCCGAGCTGGGCGAGCTCGCGTTTCCAGCCGAACAGCCGCCAGAACGCCAGATGGAAGGCGGCAAACCCCAGGCTGTGAATGCCTGCCAGGCGCACAAGCAGTTCAGCGGTCGTCATGGTTGATCAGCCTGTGCGCGGAGGGCGCGGCGATACCCACATCGCGATGGTCGCATGGAACACCTCGGTCCCTGCCGCATCGGTCACGCTGACCTTCACGGGCAGGTCGTAGCCGTCCGCAGCACTGACGATGGACAACATGGGCGTCGCCACGGCCTTCAACGTGCCCAAGGCCTTGGCCTGGTATTTCACTTCCATGCCCTTGGGGATCCAGCGCATGTCTGGCGGCAGGCTGGCGTCCACCATCACCCCGCCGACCAGCTCGGCCAGGTTGCACATCGCGATCGCATGTACCGTGCCGATGTGGTTGTTGATGCGGCGGTGCTGGCGGATCACGCCTTCGCAGCGGCCTGGCTCCAGTGCGGTGATGGTGGGCGCGATGCTGGCGAAGTAGGGCGCCTTGAAGCACACCGCGCGTGAGAACAGCCAGTTGCCGGCAGGCCAGCGCTGCAGGCGGTGGTAAAGCGAGAGCAGGGGCATGGACATGGTTGATGTTCCGGTCGGCGGATAAAGCGACGGCGGGCCGAGGCCCGCCGTCGTGGCAACGCGTGTCGCGGGCGATCAGGCCGCCTGCGAATGCGGGTCCTTGTGCTGGCGGTCGTAGTAGCTGGCCGCGCGCAGTTCGTGGGTGTCGAAGTCGTCCACGGTGATGGTGTCCAGGGTCAGCGTACGCAGTTCTTCCAGCAGGCTGCGCTCGTCCTGGGTGATGACGCCTTCGGCCACGGCTTCGTCCAGCTGGCTCTTGAAGTCCAGCGCTTCGATGCCCTTGCTCTTCAGCGCCTTCAGGAACTTGCGCTCCACCGGCTCGGCCATGATCGCCTTGCTCAGGTAGCTGTTGATACGGCCGCCCGGGTTGTTCTCGCACGGGGTCAGGAACACGCCGCTGGCCAGGCGGTCGCGGGCTTCGTTCGGCGCCATCAGCAGAGCGGCAACACGGCGGCTCAGGCGGTCGCCGGGGGCCTCGGCACGACGGCCCAGCGGGAAGATCAACGCCCACATCAGCCAACCGATCGGACGGATCGGGAAGTTGCGCAGCGCGGCCGACAGCGATTCTTCGATCTTGTGCACGCTGTCATGGAAGGCCCAGGCCAGCAGCGGCTGGTCGGCCTGCGGTGCGCCTTCGTCGTGGTAGCGCTTGAGCATGGCGCTGGTCATGTAGACGTGGCTCAGCACATCGCCCAGGCGGCCGGACAGCGATTCCTTGAACTTCAGCTTGCCGCCGAGAGTCATCATCGAGATGTCGGCCATCAGCGCCAGGTTGGCCGAGTAACGGTCCAGCTTGCGGAAGTAGCGGCGGGTGTAGGCGTCACCCGGGGCAGCACCGAAGCGTGCACCGGTCAGGCCGAACCAGAACGAACGCACGGCATTGGAGAGGCCATAGCGGATGTGGCCGAACAGGCTGCGATCGAACTCCTGCAGACCGGCACGGGTATCCGGATCCTGCGCAGCCTTCATTTCCTTCAGCACCCACGGGTGGCAGAGGATCGCACCCTGGCCGAAGATCAGCAGGCTGCGGGTCATGATGTTGGCGCCTTCCACGGTGATCGCGATCGGCGCGGCCTGCCAGCTGCGGCCGGCGAAGTTGCGCGGCCCCAGGATGATGCCCTTGCCGCCGATCACGTCCATCATGTCCGAGATCACTTCGCGGCTCATGTTGGTGCAGTGGTACTTGGCGATCGCCGACGGCACCGACGGCACGTCACCACGGTCAACCGCCGCGGCGGTGGCCTGCGACAGCGCACTGATCTTGTAGGCCTTGCCGCCGATGCGGGCCAGCGCTTCTTCCACGCCTTCGAAGCGGCCGACCGACAGGCCGAACTGCTTGCGGATGCGCGCATAGGCGCCGGTCACCGCGGCACCGGCCTTGGCACCACCACTGGCGGTGGACGGCAGGGTGATCGAGCGGCCCACGGCCAGGCACTCGTTGAGCATGTTCCAGCCCTTGCCGGCCATGGCAGCGCCACCGATCAGCTGGGTCAGCGGGATGAACACGTCCTTGCCGCGGATCGGACCGTTCTGGAACGTCGAGTTCAGCGGGAAGTGGCGGCGGCCGATTTCAACACCGGCGGTGTCGCGCGGCAGCAGGCCCAGGGTGATGCCGATGTCGCGGGTATCGCCGATCAGGCCATCCGGGTCGTACATGCGGAAGGCCAGGCCGATCAGCGAGGCAACCGGGGCCAGGGTGATGTAGCGCTTGTCGAAGGTCAGCTTGACGCCGAGCACCTGCTCGCCGTTCCACTCGCCCTTGCAGACGATGCCGTAGTCCGGAATCGAGGTGGCGTCGGAGCCGGCGAACGGACCGGTCAGGCCGAAGCACGGCACTTCGCGGCCATCGGCCAGGCGCGGCAGGTACTGGTCCTTCTGTTCCTGGGTGCCGTAATGCACCAGCAGTTCACCCGGGCCCAGCGAGTTGGGCACGCCGACGGTGGAGCTGACCACCGAAGACACCGACGCCAGCTTCTGGATCACCTTGTGGTGGGCCAGCGCAGAGAAGCCCAGGCCGCCGTATTCCTTCGGGATGATCATGCCGAAGAACTTGTTCTTCTTGATGAAGGCCCACAGTTCCGGCGGCAGGTCGGCATGGACGTGGGTGATTTCCCAGTCGTTGACCATGGTGCACAGCTCTTCCACCGGGCCATCGAGGAAGGCCTGTTCTTCGGCGGTCAGCTGCGGCTTGGGATAGTTGAGCAGGATGTTCCAGTCCGGGTCACCAGTGAACAGTTCACCCTCGAAACCGACCGAGCCGGTTTCCAGCGCGATGCGCTCGGTCTGCGACAGTGGCGGCAGCACCTTGCGGAACACCTTCATCATCGGGCCGGTCAGCAGCGGCTTGCGGATGAACGGCAGCAGCAGCGGCACGGCGATGACGGCCAATACAGCGGCTGCGACGATCGTGGCGGTCTGGTTGACGTAGGGAATGAACCAGCAGGCGGCCAGCAGGGCCACGCTGATCAGCGTCCAGGTAACCAGCCGCATGCGGTGGTAGGCGACGAACGCGCCTGCCAGCAGCAGGGCGAGGAAGGGAAGAACGATGCTCATGAGCGTGCTCCGGTGACGTGCTCGTTTGTGGCGGACGAAGCCGCAGCGTCTGCTGCGGGCAACACGTCCAGATAGTCCAACACAGTAGCGGTAAAGGCGTCGTTGTCATCGCCGGCGACCATGTGCGTGGCCTGCGGCAGCTGTACATGGCGCGCGTGCGGCGCCAACGCCAGGAATTCGGCCACGGTCTGCGGCGTGACCAGGTCGCTGCGACCGCCGCTGACCAGCAGCAGCGGGCACTTTACCTGGCGCGCGGCTTCGGCCAGTGCGTCCTGGTGCTGTTCGCTGTCGCGGGCCAGTTCGGCCACCAGGCGCGGATCCCAGTGCCAGCGCCAGCGGCCGTGACCGTCTTCGCGCAGCAGCGCGCGCAGCGACTGCTCGGATTTGCGCGGACGGTGCGGCATGTAGGCCGAGATCACGTCGGCGGCCTGGCTCAGCGAGGCGAATCCGTCGGGATGGGCGGTCATGAAGGCGAGGATGCGCTCGACACCGGCGGTATCCCAGCGCGGGGTGATGTCGACCAGCACCATCGCCGAGAACAGGCCCGGCCAGCGCGACTCGGCCAGCAGACCGAACAGGCCCCCCATCGAGGCTGCAACCAGCACCGGCGGGCGTGGCTGTTCGCCAGCCAGCACGATCAGGTCATCGGCGAACTGTTCGCCGTGATAGGGCAGGTCGGCGGCATTCCAGTCCGAATCGCCGTGACCACGTGCGTCATAAGCCAGCGTCTGCAGGCCGGCTGCAGATAGGGCACGCGCGGTGGCATTCCAGGCGTGACGGGTCTGGCCGAAACCGTGCGCGAACAGCACCCGGCCACGACGACCGTGGTCGCTGGCAGTGGCGGCGAGGCGGGCACCATGGGCCGCCTCCAGGTGCAGGTCATGGAACGCAGCGGGAGTAGGGGACGTAACCATACTTGCTAGTATGGATCGCTTGTGAGGGAAGTCAATACTGCATCGTATGGTGCGGTGCGGCAGCCCTGCAGGAGAGCCCTTTGACGGTTTCGCCCGCAACGGCGTACTGCAACGAACCCCGGCGTATGGTTAAATCAGCCCATGAATCAACCTGACGCTTCCGCCGGCGAACCGCGCGCCGGCCGCAACAGCCGCCTGAGTGCCGAAGACTGGGCCCAGGCGGCCCTCGACCTGATTGCTGAACAAGGCGTAGGCGCCGTTGCGGTGGAACCGCTGGCGCGGCGCCTCGGCGTGACCAAGGGCAGTTTCTATTGGCATTTCCCCTCGCGTGACGCCTTGCTGCAGGCTGCGCTGGAACGCTGGGAACTGTTCGAACAGGAACAGGTGTTCGGCAGCCTGGAAGACGTGCCGGACCCGCGCGTGCGCCTGCGCCAGCTGTTCCAGATGGTGGCGCATGAAGTGCAGCCGCACATCATCTACAGCGAGCTGCTGAAGGCATTGGACCATCCGATGGTGCGTCCGGTGATCGACCGCGTGTCGCAGCGCCGCCTCGACTATCTGATCGCCTCGTTCCGCCAGGCAGGGCTCAGCTCGACCGATGCGCGCCACCGCGCACGCCTGGCCTACGCCGCCTATGTCGGCTTCCTGCAGCTGTCGCTGCAGCTGCAGCAGCCCAAGCAGGCGCGCGAGGATTTCGAGGCCTATGTCGAGCATCTCATCGAGACGCTGATTCCGAACGGTTGAAGATTGCCGTACTGGTCACGAGAAAGCCGCGGCACTGCCGCGGCTTTTTTCTTGCGTGCCATCCTTGCGTGCCATCCACGTATTGCCGGAGGCACAAAGAACAACGGCCCCTTGCGGGGCCGTTGCTGCATCAGCTGATCAGTGGATCGATCAGAACTTCTGCTTGTACTGCATGTACATGTAGCGGCCCGGCAGGTCGTACTGCGGGTCGAACATGTTGTACGAGGTCGAGTACGAGACCGGCGGGTTCTTGTCCCACACGTTGTTCAGGCCGACCATGATGGTGCCCTTCCACGGCGTGTTGTAGCGGAACTGGACGTCGTGGTAGGTCGTGGCGCCCATGTGGTTTTCGCGGTTCTCGGGATCCGAGCAGTAGTTGCGCAGCGAACCACCCAGCAGGCAGGACTCGGTCATCCCCGACTTGTAACGCAGGCCGTAGTTGACGCCGAAATCACCATAGGACCAGTCGACGTACAGGTTGGAACGGATGCGCCAGTACGGATCCTGATCGAGGTAACGTCCCTGGCGACCGTCAACCTGCGAATCTTCCGTGGCCTTCGTTTCCCACTTGCTCAGGTAGGTGCTGTCGAGGGTGACGGTGAACTGGCCGATCGAGGTCTCCGGGAGGCGGTACAGGATGCCCAGATCCCAACCTTCCACCTTGTACGATGCCAGGTTCTGCAGCGGCATGTTGACGTTGGTGATGGTGTAGTGCTCTTCCGTAGTGCCATAGTTCGGGTCACGGGTGATCAGGCCGCAGGCGGCTGCCTGCTCTGCCGGCGAGCCGCCGTAGCAGTAGTTCATGATGTCCTGGATCGCCGGGCGGGTGATGGCGTCCTCGATCTTGATCTGCCACCAGTCCAGCGTGACGTTCAGGCCGGTCACGAAGCTCGGGCTCCACACCAGGCCCAGCGTCTTGCTGGTTGAGGTCTCCGGCTTCAGGTTCGGGTTGGACTTCCAGGTGAACGGCTCGGCGGTCTGGGCGGCACCCGATTGCGGAACGTCCTTGCTGTCCTTGGTGTTGGGCTGGACGAAACCGCTCGGCACACCCTCGGCAATACACTGCGCCAGCACTGCACCGGTCGGGCCGTTGGCGGCCGCGCACGGATCGGCATAGGTTTCGAACGAGTCACCGTCGCCCGCATACAGGTTGCTGATACTCGGCGCGCGGAAGCCTTCCGAGTAGTTACCACGGATCATCAGGTCATCGATCGGCTTCCAGCGGAAGCCGAACTTGTTGTTGGTGGTGTTGCCGAAGTTGCTGTACTTCGAGTAGCGGGTTGCCGCGCTGAAGTCGAGCAGCTTGGCGCCCGGCAGATCGGCCAGCACCGGGATCGACAGTTCCAGGAAGAACTCGTCCAGGTCATAGCTGCCCTTGGTCGGCTTGGCACCGTTGCCGGTGCTCAGGCCCGCAGCAATGAAGGCGTCCGGATCGAACTGGCCGGATTCCTTGCGGTACTCATAGCCCGCAGCGAAGGCCAGGGCACCTGCCGGCAGCTGGGCGATTTCACCGGAGATGTTGGCGTAGTAGCCCTTGGACACCAGGCTGGAGGAATCGTGGGCGGTGAACGAGGTGTAGTCGATGGCGCCCTGGCTGATCGAGCCTTCCGGACCCAGCGCATTGACCGGAACGCAGCCCGGTTTGATGTCGCCACCCGGAGCGGTAACGCACACCGGCACGCCGTCACGAAGTTCGGAAGGACCGTATGCGTTTTCCAGGTTGGACAGATTGAACAGGCCGTAGGTCAGGTCGTTCTGGTCGGTTTTGTCGTAGCGGTAGCCGACATCCCAGTCGAAGTTGCGGTCGGCGAATTCGAAGAAGCCCTCGAAGCCACCGTAGAAGTGCCAGTTCTTCACGTTCTGATTGAACGAACGGCCGCCGCTCTCGTTGAAGCGACGGTTGACGCCGGTCAGGTCCTCACCGGTCGGGTTGTACATGCTGTCCTTGCTCAGGTCCATGCCGGTCACCGGCATGGCGGCCAGCAGCTGCTCGGACTTGCGCTCGTTGTACATCGCCTCGGTGCGGAAGGTGACGTTGTCGGTGATGTTGTACGAGCCCGATGCGAACAGCGAGGTACGCTCCT
Source organism: Stenotrophomonas sp. 63632_Sma (assembly GCF_056482875.1). Classification (NCBI taxonomy): domain Bacteria; kingdom Pseudomonadati; phylum Pseudomonadota; class Gammaproteobacteria; order Lysobacterales; family Lysobacteraceae; genus Stenotrophomonas; species Stenotrophomonas sp. 63632_Sma. The sequence continues at coordinate 3,499,895 of NZ_CM151220.1, read as the reverse complement.
GCGGCGTCAGCAGGTAGTTGTCCGGCGCGGTGTTGTAACCGTGGACGTTGGCGTTGAACGGCGTTTCCACACCGTTGATCTGGACATAGCGCTTGTCGTTGCGCAGGTAGGAACCCGGCATGCCGGTGCTGCTCTGGCCGTCGAAGAACGGCGGGCCACCGGCGGAGATCTTGCGATCGCCAGCCATGACCTTGTCTTCCTTCACGTAGGAGACACCCAGCATCAGCGACGCACGGTCGGTGGTGGTGCCGATGGTGAAGTCGGCCGCTTCGCGTTCGCCGTCACCAGCGCTGTACTGGCCCTTGTAGAAGTTGGCTTCCGCGCCATCGAAGTTCTGCTTGGTGATGATGTTCACCACGCCGGCGATGGCGTCCGAACCGTAGATGGTCGATGCACCGTCCTTCAGGATGTCGATGCGCTCGATCATCGCGGTCGGGATGGTGTTCAGATCGACGCTGCCATCCAGGCCGGTGGTCCAGCGGCGGCCGTTGACCAGCACCAGGGTGCGTGCAGAACCGAGGTTGCGCAGGCTGATGCCGGACGAACCATCACCGCCGTTGTTGAACGTACGGTTCAGGGCGGCACCGTTGGCGGCAACGCGCTGCAGGATGTCGGCGACCGAGGTCACGCCCTGCTTTTCGATGTCGGCGCGGGTCAGGCTCAGGACCGGCTGCGAGGTTTCGATGTCGGTGCTCTTGATGCGCGAACCGGTGACCGAGATGCGGTCAAGGTTGGTCGCTTCCTGGGCCTGGGCGGTGGCAGTGGACGCCACACCGGCAACGAGCGCGACCAGAACGGCATCGCGCAGCTTGTTGGACTGGAAATTCATTGGCTCTCTCTCTCCAAGAAATCTTGGCTGGGTTAATGCCCGGCGGGGGAGCGAAAAGCGCTCCCAAATCGCGAGGCTGAGCCGATAGTAGCGGGCGTTCGCCAAGAATTAAAGCTGCGTTAATCAAGTCTATGATTTTGGTAAAAATGAAAATTGATGCACGAAATCAAGGGGTTGAATCGCAGGCGACATCACTCTGTCTCGTTTGTTAGCGCAAAGTGACGAAAAAAGTTTCCGTTGATGTGTATCGCAGTGTGTCGATGTGAATTGCGCGGTATCCAATTCGTCGAAAAGCGCTCTGCGTGTATCACGAACGCGCATACGCAACGGGCGCCTTTCGGCGCCCGGGAGAAGTCACTTCAAGAAGACCCAGGAGGTGGGGTCAGAGATCCTGTTCGTAACGCACATACGGCACGGTGCCGTCGTCATTGCTTTCATTGCGCGGGGAGAACGGATTCTTGCCGCGGCTGATCACGTTCTCGGCGCCAACGGTAAGTTGGCCAGACCACGGGGTACGCCAGGTCAGGCCGATGCCCAGGCCCTCCCACTTGCCGGGCTTGCCCGGCACGTCGATCACGCGGCCGATGATGCTGCCGGTGAAGTTGCCGTAGCCGGCGCCGATGCTCAGGCTCTTGCTGTCCCAGCGGTCGACGATGGACGGTGCGGCATCGGCCAGCGGTACCAGGCGGGCCTTGGCGTAGGTACCGGCGATCGAGACAAAACCCTCGCGGCCGATGTTCTTCTGCGCGAATACGGTCAGATCGTTCTGCTCGGCACGCAGCGAGGGTGTCTTGTTCGGGCCGGACAGCCACGCCGGAAGTGTTTCACGACCGGTGCCGGCGGTGATGCCGAGACGGCTGCTGCCGCGGTTCAGCGCAGCGGTACCGGTGAAGCGGCGGCTGTTGAGGTCGTCGTCGTCACCCAGGCTGGCCAGCATGCAGTGACTGGCCAGGCCGCTCATGCTGGTCCCGCTGCTGCTGTTGCAGAGCAGGCCCAGCGAATCGCCGGAGGACAGGCCGAAGGCCGCATCCAGTGAGTTGCGGCCGAAGTGCCAGCGGGCGCCGGCGGCCTGTTCACCGGTGGGCTCCAGGTACAGCAGGGCCTCGACCTTGCCGCTGCCCTTGTTCCATACCGGCAGCACGGTCCGGGTGTCCTTGCTCTGCGCGTGCACGCCCGTGATCGCGCCAAGGGCGATCAGCAGGGCCAGCGGTAGACGCAGGAAGGTACGCATCGGACCAGTTCAGACAGGGACGGACAACGGAAGTTCCCGCGGAGACGGGAACTTGATCCTAGGGTGTTTATGAATTCTTAACAAGCCTTGATCCCCCCAGATGCAAGACAAGCCGTTTACTGAAGCCGTTCAGGCGCCGGTACAGTCCCCTCGGCACCGTGGAACAGTATGCCGAACTCCGTCAAAGGAAAGTGATACTCCCGCCCGCAGAATTCGCAACGGACCTCGACGGCGCCGGTGTCCGCGGCTGCGGCACGGGCCTCGTCCTCGCCCAGCGACTGCAGCATCGACGCGACCCGCTCGCGGGAACAGGAGCAGGCGAAGGACAGCGGCTTGCCGCCCATCAGTTCCGGCTTCTCTTCGTGGAACAGGCGGTGCAGCAACTGCTCGGCCGGGGTGGCCAGCAGCTCGGCCTTGCCCAGGGTCTCGAACAGGGCGCTGGCACGCGCCCAGCCGTCCTCGTCACCCTCGTCACCCGGCAGCTTCTGCAGCAGCAGGCCGGCGGCGCCGTTGCGGTCGGCGGCCAGCAGCAGGCGGGTCGGCAGCTGTTCGGACTGGCGGAAGTAGTCCTCGAAGGCCTCGTCCAGCTCCGGTGCGGTCAGCGCGACCAGGCTCTGGTAGCGCTGCGGCTCGCGCGGGTCCAGGCCCGGGTTCTCGATGGTGATCGCGAGCAGGGCGTCATCACCCAGGCTGGACAGGTCGCGCGGCGCATCGGCGCCGTCGCTGAGCTGGGCGATGCCGCGCAGGGTACCGGCGGCGGTGCACTCGGCAAACAGGGTGCGCAGCGCGGTGCTGCTGCGCAGCTGGATCGAGAGGCGGCCATCGATCTTGGTGTGGCCGGTGAACAGCGCCGAGGCCACGCAGGCCTCGCCGAGCAGTTCGGCGGCGGTATCCGGGTACTCGGCGTGGGACAGGATCTCCTGCCAGGTCGCCTGCAGGCGCACGTGGACGCCACGGACGCCAGCGTCGGGAAGCAGGAAGCGGATCAGGGAATCGGGGTTGGCGGTCATCGGCTCACATCGCGCGTAAACGAGGGCGGTTGCCGGATAATGCGCCGACAACCGGATAGAAGAAGGATGCACCAGTAATGGGGGCAGGGGGAGAGCAGCACAAGGTGGAGGCCATCGCGGAAGTCCCGCGCCGCAGGCGCTGGCGCTGGAAACGGCTGCTCTGGCTGCCGCTGCTGCTGGCCGCTTTCAGCTGCCTGCAGGTACTGGTGCTGCGGTTCATCGACCCGCCGGTATCCACGGTCATGCTGTGGCGCTATGGCGAGGCATTGGGGGAGGCCGACTGGTCCTATCGCCTGCATTACCAGTGGCGCGACCTGGACCAGATGGCAGCGAGCCTGCCGATCTCGCTGGTGGCCGCGGAGGACCAGCGCTTCCCCGACCACAATGGCTTCGACCTGCAGGCCATCGAGAAGGCCCGCGACCACAACGCCAAGGGCGGACGCCTGCGGGGGGCCAGCACGATCAGCCAGCAGGTCGCCAAGAACCTGTTCCTCTGGCAGGGCCGCAGCTGGATCCGCAAAGGCCTGGAAGTCTGGTACACGGTGGCGATCGAAGCACTGTGGCCGAAGGAACGGATCCTGGAGATGTACGCCAACATCGCCGAGTTCGGCGATGGCGTCTATGGCGCGCAGGCGGCGGCGCAGACGTTCTGGGGCAAGGATGCGTCCCGGTTGAGTCCGGCCGAGAGTGCACGGCTGGCGGCGGTGTTGCCGGCACCGCGGCGCTACAACGCGGCAAAGCCAGGGCCGTACGTGCAGCGGCGCGCGGCATGGATCCAGCGCCAGGCACGGCAGCTGGGCGGCGCGGCTTACCTGTCGGAAGACTGAGGACACCTGCCCTCGGGGCGGCAGGCCATGCACCTGCAGGCAACGTACAATCCGGGCATGAACCGCGAACGCCTTACTGTCGTCATCGCCGCCTACAACGAGGAGCAGGCGCTGCCGTGCCTGCATCCCCGCCTGTGTGCGGTGCTGGACGGAATGCCCGACATCGATGGCCACATCCTGTATGTGGACGATGGCAGCCACGACGGTACCTGGCAGGTGATCGCAGGATTGGCGCAGGACGACGCGCGCGTATCGGCGTTGAAGCTGTCGCGCAATTTCGGCAAGGAGGCCGCGCTGACTGCCGGCCTGGATCTGGTGCGCGACGGCGCGGCGATGATCCTGGATGCCGATGGCCAGGACCCGCCGGAACTGGTGCCGCAGTTCGTTGCGCGCTGGCGCGAGGGCCATGACAACGTCTATGGCACGCGCATGGCCCGCGATGGCGAAGCCTGGATCAAGCGCGCCACGGCGGCGGCGTTCTATCGGGTGATCGGCCGCCTGTCACGCACGCCGATCCCTGCCGACACCGGTGATTTCCGCCTGTTGTCGCCACGCGCGCTGAGTGCGCTGCGCGAGATGCGTGAACGCCACCGCTTCATGAAGGGCCTTTTCAGCTGGGTCGGATTCAAGCGTATTGCTGTGCCCTACCACCGTCACGCGCGGGTGGCCGGCTCCAGCAAGTTCAGCCTGTGGCGGCTGTGGAACTTCGCGCTGGAGGGCATCACCGGGTTCTCGACCGTTCCCCTGCGGGCGGCGACCTACATGGGCCTGGCAACGGCGGCGGTGGCCTTCGTATTCGGCGTTTGGGTGATTGCCAAGGCGGCCCTGTACGGTGACCGGGTGGCGGGTTGGCCGACGATGATGGCGGTGATCCTGTTCCTGGGCGGGGTGCAGTTGATCGCGCTGGGCCTGATCGGCGAGTACCTGGGACGGCTGTACGAGGAATCCAAGCAGCGCCCGTTGTACCTGGTTGACGCCTGGCTAGCATCCGCCGTGGCAGACTCGGCCCTGCAACCCACCCTCGGAGGGCAGGCAGATGACCACGGTACGGCAACTGTTGGACGGCAAGTCTCCTGAAGTACATGCGGTCGCGCCGGATGCGGCGGTGATCGATGCGATCCGGTTGATGGCGGAAAAGGGCATTGGCGCGGTGCTGGTGATGGACGGTCCGCGGCTGGTCGGGATCCTTTCGGAGCGCGATTACGCGCGCAAGATCGTGCTGCGTGATCGTTCGTCGCGGGATACGGCGGTGGCCGAGATCATGACGGCGAAGGTGGTGACGGTCTCGCCGGGCGAACAGGTAGAGCATTGCCTGCAGCTGGTGACCGACTACCGCATCCGCCACCTGCCGGTGGTGGAGGGCGCACAGGTGCTGGGGGTGATTTCCATCGGCGACCTGGTGAAGTCGGTGATCGATGCGCAGCGGCGCGAGCTGGATCAGCTGCAGCAGTACATCGTGGCAGGGTGAGTTGTTCGCTGGCGGGCCTGCGGCCCGCCGGCCCGCTTTTCGAAGCTCAAAGCCAAAGCCAAAGCAGCGCCATCCTGCTACGCCGGGAGGCTGAGGGCATGGGCGTGCAGGACACGCCGCAAGTACGTCCCTGTAGCAACTGTGTTGCTGGAGAGTCTCAGGCCCTCCAGGTAAACGGGCACGGTAGTGCCGGCCGCTGGCCGGCAGCCTTTGGTCTTTCGCCCTGGCTCGCCTCAGGCGGGGACTAGCCCGCTTTCAGCGTCGCGCACACGGGCGTTGAGGATGACCAGCATCTTCCGCATCACTGCCACGATGGCCACCTTGCCTTCCTTGCCGCGGGCTCGTAGCGACTGGTAAAAATCGCGCAGCCGAGGTTCATGCCGCATGGCCGACATTGCCGCCATGTAGAGCACTTGCCGGATTTCGGCTCTTCCACCGTGGATGCTTCGTTTTCCTCTCATCGTGCCGCTGTCGTGGGACATCGGGGCTACCCCGACCAGGCTGGCGATGCGCTTGCCAGTGATCCTGCCAAGCTCTGGCAGATAGCTGGCTAGAACTGCCTGCAGCACAGGCCCTACGCCCTTCATCGACTTCAGCATCTTCAGTTGAGGCTGCTGACCAACCTGCTCGACGATCTGCTTGCCCAGACGCTCAACCAACGTTTGTAGGCGGGTGATGTTGCCCTGCAGTAGTCGGCGCAGTTCACGATCAAGCACCATTTCCTGCTGCTGCCGCGCGATGGTCAGGGCGTCCATCGCCTGCCGACGTGCCCGAACGAACTCCCGCATCTTCTGCTGCCAAGACTGCAGCGGCTGATAGGGAGGCAGCTTCACCAGGGCGGCCATCTGCGCCAACGCGTAGGCATCCAAACGGTCGGTTTTGGCAATCTGACCCAACCCCTGAGCCAGTTTCCGGGCGCGCAAGGCATTGGCACGGGCCACCGGATGACCGGCCTTGTGCAGGAAATCCAGCACCGGCTGCTCATAGCCACCCGTGGCTTCAAGCACGATCTGGCGGGTCGGACGCTTCTTCAGCCAAACATCCAGCTCAGAAAACCCGGAGCGGTTGTTGCTGACCTGCAGGGTTTCTCCGTCCGTCGTACCGATATCCAGCTGACGCTTGCTGACATCAATCCCGATCCCGTTCATCACCTGACTCCGTATAGTCTGGAAGGGTCGAGAGCTCCCCCGCTTGCCCAGTCTTATCGCTTCGAGTGGTCGCTCCAGCAACTGTTCGGGCGGATCAAGGGAGATTCCGGCGTGGGCGCCAAGCTACATGGCGATCGTCGCGATCCTGGTTACGGATCGTCGAGATCTAGGCTCGCACGGCGGCCCACGCCGGCTCTCGACGCCTACGCTGCCAGATTCCGATCAGATAAGGCTCGATGGCGCCATCCATGGCGCCAACGGTCCTGCACGCCCATGCCCTCTGCCTCTGGATACATTGCCGCGAGCGCGGTGAGATTCGCCGCAGACGATCTGCTTTTGGTAGCTGCCAACCTTGGTTGGCAACAGCTTTTGAATTTGCTTTTTTCTTCTGACTTTGAATTTCCGCTCTCGTTCCGCGCGCAGGAACCTGTCCGGAGCCGAAGCAAGGCGGCAGGCAGGACCGTGAGGCGCATGGATGCGCCGACCGAGCCTACGGGGACGTATTTACGGCGTGTCCTGCCTGTCGCCTTGCTCCGGCTCTACGCGCGGGAAAAGAGGCGCCGCGAACAACGCTGTAAACCTACTTCGCATATTGCCCACCGCAGTCGGCATCCTTCCCCGGCCCCAGTTCGATGGTCGCCAGCAACGCCGCCGGTGGGGCGATGCTGCCCAGTGCCAGGGCCACGGCTCCCCGGATGCCCAACGCCTTGAAGTCCGGTCGGAATGACGGGTCCTTGAACGTGCCACTGATGTGCAGTGGAGAGCGCAGCACCAGAATGCTCTTGTCCTTCGGGCGCGGTTTCAGCAGCAGGTCCAGGGTCTCGTCGCGCAGGCTGACCGTGCCTTCGCCGATGAGGATCGTATCGGTGGTGTCCACCGCCAGCGCCTGGCTGGTCATCAGGCCGTCGCGCACGCCGAAGTCGGCGAAGGCGCAGCGCAGGGGAATCTGTTTGTCGCCGGTCACCAGGAATTTCAGCGATTCGGTGATGTCCAGCCCTGCCAGTTCCATCACCAGGTTGCCGACATGGCCGCGGCCCATCGCCAGGCCGACCTTGCCACTGCTGCTGCCGAGCATTGCGGCGATCGAGTTGCCGCGGCCGCTCAGGTCCACCTCGCCGCCGATGCCGCCCTTGGCCTGCTCGGCCAGTTTCGCGTCCGGAAACAGCTGGCTGAGCTGCACGCCGCGCACGCTGGCCTTCAGGGCGGTGCTGATCTGCGGACGGCGCGCGTCCATGCGGATCGTGCTGCGGATATCGCCTCCGGCCACGCCGAAGTTCAGCGGGTCCAGCCGCAGTACGCCGTCATCCAGCAACAGGTGTGCATCCATGTCATCCAACGGAAGCGATGGCGCGTTGATGCGGTGGGCCTTCCAGCGCACGTCGGCATCCATCGCGCGCAGCTTGCCGAGGTTGTAGGGCGTGTCGGGCAGCACGCGTGCGCGGGCGGCAACCCGTGCGGCCTCGGCCTTCTGTTCGGCGTTGGCGGTTTCGCCGCCGCCGGTTTTCGGTGGGGCACCGACGAAGCCGGCAAGGTCATCGAAGTCCAGGCGCTTGGATTCCAGCGTGGCGGTCAGCCGCGGCCGCGCACCGCCCACTTCGAACTGCAGATTGCCAACGAGGTCGCTGTCGCCGACCTTGCCGGTGAAGGCGTCGTAGTGCCAGACGTTGTGGTCGCGCTTGAGCCGGCCATTCAACGCATAGGGCGGCGACGGCGGAATGGCAATGCCGAGCAGCGGATAGAGGTCGGCGAGGTCCTGGCCACTGAGCGCAAACTGCAGATCGAACACGCGCAGCTGGAAGGGATTGGTCAGCGTGCCACTGGCTACCGCGTGGGTGGCGCCTGCTCGGCCATCGAGATGGATGCGGAACGGATGGTCGCTGTCGGTCAGCTCCAGCGGTGATTCCGTGCCGCCACGCAGGGTGAACGGATTGCCCTGCCAGTGTCCCTTGCCCTGTACCAGCAGCGGTGGCGCCGCATCGGCCTGTTTCGGCTGGCCGCTGCGCACGTCCACGCGGATATCGGTACGGCCGAGCGCGTCGAGGAACTGCAGGCGACCGTCATCGATGCGCAGCCGTTTGAGCTGCGGGCTGGTCCCACCGGCGCTGCCACCGAGGAAATCCCAATTGCCCGGGTCGCCCTTGCGCGGCGCTGTTTCCAGCAGCACGTCCGGCCGGGTCAGGCGTACTTCGGGCAGCTGCACGCTGCCGCGCAGCAGGGGCCACACCCGCACGTCGATCTCGACGCGGTCTGCGGTGGCCATATCGGGTTGTTTCGCCCAGCTGGCATTGGCGAAGGTGATCGCATCGGCGCGGATCGTACTGGTGCGGCCGAGGTCGACATCAAGGTTCCCGATGTGCAGCGCACGGCCGGTACGTGCCTGCACCGCACGCTCAACCGGCCCCTTGAACCAGTTCCAGTCCCATAACGCGATCAGCAGCAGGAGTGCCGCCAGCAGGAAGATCAGGATCGTGAGCCAGCGCCGGCCTCGTGGGCCGGGGCGGCGGAGGCGCCAGCGGGTCGTGCGCTTTGCGGCAGGGGAGGCGGCAGCATTCACGCCGCCATGGTTGCCCCCTCTTCGTGGACAGGGCGCGAAGCGTCCATGTGCGTGGTGTGCACACGCCGCGTTCGAACGCTGGTTTACAGCACCTGCATGGTGACTGCGACGAAGTGGCAGACGCTGCCACCGATCACGAACAGGTGCCAGATCGCATGCGAATACGGGATCGATTCACGGTGGTAGAAGTAGGTCCCCAGCGTGTACGACAGGCCGCCGGCGAACAGCCAGGTGAGGGTGCCGCCGTCGATCGAAGCCCACATCGGCTTGATCGCCACGACCACCAGCCAGCCCATGGCGATGTAGATCACTGTTGAGAGCACCTTGAAGCGGCCGGTGTAGAACAGCTTGAACACCACGCCGCCCAGCGCCAGCGCCCAGATCGCGGTGAACAGGCCCCAGCCCCACGGACCACGCAGGCCGATCAGGGTGAACGGGGTATAGGTGCCCGCGATCAGCACGTAGATCGCGCAGTGGTCGAACACCTTCAAGCGGCCCTTGGCGACCGGATGCTGGATGGCGTGATACAGGGTGGAGGCGGTGTACAGCAGCAACAGCGCGATACCGAATACGATCGCGCTGGCCAGCTGCCAGCCGTCGCCGTAGATCGCAGCCAGGGTGATCAGCACCGCGCTGGCTGCCAGGGCGAACACCGCGCCCAGGCCATGGGTCAGGGCGCTGGCGATTTCTTCACGGATCGAAGCAATGGACGTCGTGGACATGGGCATGGGCATCGTTCACGGGGAGGGGGACCCGCGTCCCCCTATCATCGCCGCGATGGCCGCCGTGTGCACGCCCGTCACCGTATGGTGGGTGAATCCCTGCGTTGCGCCGATGAATCCGTGAGCGGTAGATCCACGCCATGCGTGGATGAACCACCCGCGACGGCCGGGGGCAGAGCCCTTTCCTTGCGGAAAGGGATCCGGCCCGCTGGCATCAGCCCACCGAAACCGTATGCGCCGCTTCGCGGGTGGCCGAGAAGCGCACGTCCGGCGAGCGTTCCTGCGCCAGCTGCAGGTTGACCCGGGTCGGTGCCAGGTAGACCAGGTGGCCGGCTGCATCCAGCGCCAGGTTCAGCGCATTCTTCTCGCGGAACTCTTCCAGCTTCTTCTCGTTGCTGCAGTGGACCCAACGCGCAGTGGTCACGCTGACCGGCTCGAAGGTGGCTTCCACGCCGTACTCGTCCTTCAGGCGGTAGGCGGCCACGTCGAACTGCAGCACGCCGACCGCACCCAGGATCAGGTCGTTGCTGGTCAGCGGGCGGAAGAACTGGGTCGCACCTTCCTCGGACAGCTGGGCCAGGCCCTTCTGCAGCTGCTTGAGCTTGAGCGGATCGCGCAGGCGGGCGCGGCGGAACAGTTCCGGGGCGAAGTTGGGGATGCCGGTGAAGGTGACTGCTTCGCCTTCGGTGAAGGTATCGCCGATGGAAATGGTGCCGTGGTTGTGGATGCCGATCACATCGCCCGGCCACGCCTCGGCGGCGATCTCGCGGTCGCTGGCCATGAAGGTCAGCGCGTTGGCCAGCTTCATTTCCTTGCCGGTGCGCACGTGGAAGGTCTTCATGCCGGCGCTGAAGCGGCCCGAGCAGACCCGCATGAACGCCACGCGGTCACGGTGCTGCGGGTCCATGTTGGCCTGGATCTTGAACACGAAGCCGGTCAGCTTGTTCTCTTCCGGGGCGATCTCGCGGCCGGTGGTGGAACGCGCCTGCGGCGACGGGGCATGTTCGACGAAGAAGTCCAGCAGCGGCTGCACACCGAAGTTGTTCACGCCCGAGCCGAAGAACACCGGGGTCTGCTTGCCGGCGCGGTAGGCGTCCAGGTCGAACGGATGGCTGGCGCCCTGCACCAGTTCCAGTTCGTCGCGCAGGTCGGCCAGCATCTGTGCACCGATCTTCTCGGCCAGGCCGGGCGCATCGATGGACGGGAAGATGGTCGAGTCCTGGCGGGTGAAGTTGCGGCCCGGTTCGTACAGGTGCACTTCGCCGGTCAGCAGGTGGACCACGCCCTTCAGGCGCTGGCCCATGCCGATCGGCCAGGTCACCGGCGCGCACTGGATGCCCAGCACGGTTTCCACTTCATCCAGCAGCTCGATCGGGTCCTTGCCCTCGCGGTCGAGCTTGTTGATGAAGGTCATGATCGGGGTGTCGCGCAGGCGGCAGACTTCCATCAGCTTGATGGTGCGCTCTTCCACGCCCTTGGCCACGTCGATCACCATCAGCGCCGAGTCCACCGCGGTCAGCACGCGGTAGGTGTCCTCGCCGAAGTCGGCGTGGCCGGGGGTGTCGAGCAGGTTGACGATCTTGCCTTCGTACGGGAACTGCATCACCGAGGAGGTGACGGAGATGCCGCGCTCCTTTTCCAGCGCCATCCAGTCGGAGGTGGCGTGGCGGGCGGCCTTGCGGCCCTTGACCGAACCGGCCATCTGGATCGCGCCTCCGAACAGCAGCAGCTTTTCGGTCAGCGTGGTCTTGCCGGCGTCAGGGTGGGAGATGATGGCGAAGGTGCGGCGACGCGACGCTTCGTTGGCGACTTCGGACATGGCAGTGGCGCCCGCCCGGGGCGCTTTTCAAAGAGATAAGCGCCCGATTATACCGGCCGGGGCCGTTCAGCGCCCGATGCCGCCCTCGACCTCGTCCTGGCGGGCGAACTGCAGTTGGCCCTGTTCGGCGAAGATGCGTGCCGGCACCGAGCGCAGGCCCATGCCGCGGTTGACCTGCACCACGAAGTGCAGGTGCGGCGCGCTGCTGAAGCCGCTGTTGCCGGACAGGCCGAGCGGCTGCCCGGCCCCCACCGCCTGGCCGCGACGCACGCGCATGCCGCCGGCCTGCAGGTGGCCGTACAGCGCCATGCTGCCGTCGCTGTGCAGCACACGGATGAAGTTGGCGCGGGCACCATCACGTTCGCGGTCCTGGCCGTTGCCACGAAAACCATCCTGGATCTGCATCACCGTGCCCTCGCGCGCGGCCAGCACCAGCGTGCCCTCCGGCAGTGCGAAGTCCACCGCGTCGCGGTTCTCCTCGTCATCGTGGCTGAACCGGCCCTGCGGCGCCTGGTCCACGCGCGGACGGGCCGCATCGAAAGGCAGGCGATAGGCGACATCTTCGGCCTGTGCGGCCGGGTTGCCCGGCACCGACTGCAGGCGCAGATCCAGCGTGCGGCCATCGAGCGGGGCGGGCAGGTGGCCGACCACCAGGCTGCTGTCGCCCTGGATCAGCGATTGCAGCGGCAGCCCTTCGACCGGGCGTCCGGGTGCAGCGCGCAGTTCGATCTGCAGCGGTCCTGCCAGCCCATTGTCGATCCGGGCCTGCCATTGCGTGCCGACCGGCTGCAGGCGCAGCCGGGCCATGGGGGCGGCGCCCTCGGCACTGCCAGCGTGGGTGGTTGGGGTGGCGGGGGAAACCAGTCCCCAGCCCTGGCGCCAGTCACCGGCGCTGGCCGTCGTGCTCGCCAGCAGGGACATCAGCAGGCAGGTCAGGGGCAGGCGCAGCATCAGTGGTTCCAGAGGGTAGGGACCGCCGGGACTGTAGCCGATCCTGAACAGGACGACCGCGACCGCCTTCGCATAGTCGCGTTGAAAATATTCATCGCTTTATCCGCATGAAGGGATTGACAGTGCCGGAAAGGGCTGGCATCGTGGCTCCACCATCGAGACCGGCAGAGGGACAGGCCCTTTGAAGCCGGGGCAGCCCGCGGATGCGAAAGCGTCTGCGTAGGTGCCAAATCCTGCGGGGACCGTGGCGTCCACCGAAAGATGGTTCGAACCATGCACCCCACGTGCATCTCGAACGCGGGCCCCGCGAAGGCTCGATGGCCGATTCCCCAACCGGATCCCGCCATGAGCTTCGCCGCCAGTACCGCGCTTCGCCCCGAACCCTTTGTCCCCGTCAGCGTGCCGGTCGAAGACCGCGTGCATGCCGAGCGCGGTGAGTTCGCCGCGGTGCTGTCGATGCGTCACGCCGGCCCCAGCCCGGTGCGCCTGCGCTATGAGTGGGTCGGCCCGGCCAATGCGCCGGTGGTGGTGCTGGCCGGTGGCATTTCCGCCCATCGCCACGTGGCGTCCAATGCACAGTTCAGCGAGAAGGGCTGGGCCGAAGACCTGGTCGGCAGCGGGCGCGCGCTGGATCCGCAGCAGCTGCGTGTACTGGCCTTCGACTTCATCGGCGCCGATGGTGCACTGGATGTGCCGATCGATACCGCCGACCAGGCCGATGCACTGGCGCTGCTGCTGGACCATCTCGGCATCCGCACGCTGAAGGCGTTCGTGGGCTACTCCTACGGGGCGCTGGTCGGCCAGCAGTTCGCGATCCGCCACCGTGCACGCGTGCGCCAGCTGGTGCTGGCCAGTGGCGCGCATCGCCCGCATCCGTATGCCGCCGCCTGGCGCGCATTGCAGCGCCGCGCGGTCGCGTTGGGCCAGCTGCAGTGCGGCGAAGACCACGGTCTGGCGTTGGCCCGGCAGTTCGCCATGCTCAGCTACCGCACCCCGGAAGAGTTCGGCGAGCGCTTCGATGCCGCGCCGGAAGTGATCAATGGCCGCGTGCGCGTGGCCGCCGAAGACTATCTCGATGCGGCCGGTGCGCAGTACGTCGCGCGCACGCCGGTGACTGCTTACCTGCGCCTGTCCGAATCGATCGACCTGCACCGCGTCGACCCCACCGCGATCCTGCCGCCCACCGTAGTTGTCGCGGTGGAGGGTGACCGCCTGGTGCCGCTGGCCGACCTGGTCGGTCTGGTCGAAGGGCTGGGCCCGCGCGGCAGTCTGCGCGTGCTGCGCTCGCCCTACGGCCACGACGCCTTCCTCAAAGAAACCGATCGCATCGACGCGATCCTCGCCACCGCCTTCCGCACTTCTGGAGAGTCCGCATGAGCCTGCACGCAAACGAGCCGTCCTGTAGTCGCACCACTGCCGCCGTCCGTGCCGGCATCGATCGGGACACCGCGCATGGTGCGGTCACGCCGCCGATCGTGCTGTCGTCGAACTTCAGTTTTGAAGGCTTCGGCAACAAGCGCCAGTACGACTACACGCGCAGTGGCAACCCGACCCGTGACCTGCTCGGCGAGGCGCTGGCGGAACTGGAGGGCGGCGCCGGCGGCGTCATCACCGCCACCGGCATGGGTGCGATCAACCTGGTGTTGAACGCATTGCTGCAGCCGGGCGACACCCTGGTGGTGCCGCACGATGCATACGGCGGCAGCTGGCGCCTGTTCAATGCGCTGGCGAAAAAGGGCCACTTCGAACTGGTCACCGCCGACCTGACCGATCCGCGCGCACTGGCGCAGGCGCTGGCCACGCAGCCGAAGCTGGTGCTGGTGGAAACCCCGTCCAACCCGCTGCTGCGCATCACCGACCTGCGCTTCGTCATCGAGGCCGCGCACAAGGCCGGTGCACTGGTGGTAGTCGACAACACCTTCCTGTCGCCGGCCCTGCAGCAGCCGCTGTCGTTCGGTGCGGACCTGGTGCTGCATTCCACCACCAAGTACATCAATGGCCACAGCGATGTGGTCGGTGGTGCGGTGGTCGCGCGCGATCCGGCGCTGCACGAGCAGCTGGTGTGGTGGGGCAACGCGCTGGGCCTGACCGGCTCGCCGTTCGATGCGTTCCTGACCCTGCGCGGCCTGCGCACGCTGGATGCGCGCCTGCGCGTGCACCAGGAAAACACCGCGTCGATCATCGCCCTGCTGGACCAGCATCCGGCGGTCGGCGCGGTGTACTACCCGGGCCTGGCCGATCACCCGGGCCACGCCATCGCCGCGCGCCAGCAAAGCGGCTTCGGCGCGATGCTGTCGTTCGAACTGGCCGACTGCGAAGGCGATGATCCGCATGCCGCAGTGCGTGCCTTCGTCGATGGCCTGCGCTGCTTCACCCTGGCCGAATCGCTGGGTGGCGTCGAAAGCCTGATCGCGCACCCGGCCACCATGACCCATGCGGCGATGACCGCTGAAGCGCGCGCGGCCGCCGGCATCAGCGAAGGCCTGCTGCGCCTGTCGGTCGGCATCGAGGCCGAGCGTGACCTGCTGGCTGATCTCGGCGCAGCGCTGCAGCGCGCCGAAGCCGTGATTGATGCGGCTGCGCGCCGCAAACAGGTGGTGGATGCATGAGCGCGCTCGCCGCTGACATTCCTGCGCTGGGCGCGGGGCGCCTGGCGCTGCTCGGCACTGGCACGGTCGGCTCAGCCTTCGTGCAGCGCTACCAGGCGTTGCAGGCACGCGGGTTGGAACTGCCCAGCGTGCAGTGGCTGGCCAATTCGCGCACCGCACTGGCGATCGACCGTGATCTGGCGTTGCCGCTGGAGCTGGCACGACGCGCACCGCGTGACGGTCTCAGCTCACCGCCATGGGCGAGCGCCGAAGGGCTGGAACGGGGTGACGTGGTGGTCGATGCCACTGCCAGCGAAGATGTGGCCGCACGTCACGTGCAGTGGCTGGCGCGTGGGGTGCACGTGGTCACCGCCAACAAGCTGGGCCGCGGTGCGCAGCTGGCACGTGCCACGGCCATCGCCGAGAGCTGCGCAGACAGTGGCGCACGCTATGGCGACAGCGCCACCGTCGGTGCCGGCCTGCCGTTGCTGAGCAGCCTGCGCGCGCTGGTAGCCGGTGGCGACCACATCCACGCCATCGAGGGCGTGCTGTCCGGCTCGCTGGCGTGGCTGTTCCATCGCTATGACGGCCAATCGCCGTTCTCGGCAGCGGTGCGCGAGGCGCTGGCGGCCGGTTATACCGAACCGGACCCGCGTCTGGATCTGTCCGGCGAGGACGTGCGCCGCAAGCTGCTGATCCTGGCGCGCAGCAGCGGGCTGGCGCTGGATGCTTCGCAGGTGCAGGTGGATTCACTGGTGCCTGAAGCGCTGGCAGCGCTGCCGCTGGAGGATGCGGTGGCCGCACTGGAGCAACTGGATGCGCCGCTGCAGGCGCGTTGGCAGCAGGCGCGCGACAATGGTCGTGTGCTGCGTTTCGTCGGCCGCGTTGATGGCGAGGGTGCGCAGGTAGGCCTGCGCGAGTTGCCGGCCGATCACCCCTTGGCGCAGGGCGCGGGCACCGACAACCGCGTGGCCATCCACAGCGATCGCTACCGCCGCCAGCCGTTGCTGATCCAGGGGCCGGGCGCGGGTGCGGAAGTCACTGCGGCCGCGTTGCTGGATGACGTGCTGCGGATCGTGGGTTGATGTCCGTGTTGCTGCGCTCGCCGGGCCATGCCCGGCGGGCCCGCAATCTCAACGCGACCTCAACGCCTTCAACAATGCCGCATTGAACTGCTTCGTGTCCTGCACCTGCGGCGAATGGCCCAGTTCGGCGAACTCGACCAGCGTCGCGCCCGGAATGGCCGCGGCCGCTGCTCTGCCCAGCACCGGATAATTGCCCAGCGTCGCCTTCACCGCAGGCGGCGCCAGGTCACGGCCGATCGCGGTGCGGTCCTTCTGGCCGATGAACAACGTGGTCGGCACCTGCAGATTCTTCAGTTCGTAGACCACCGGCTGGTTGAACACCATGTCCGATGCCAGTGCCTGGCTCCACGCAACGACCTGCTTGCCCGGGCCTTCATACATGCCCGACTGCATCCGCGCCCACGGTTCATACGCCGGCTTCCATTTGCCGTCGTAGTACACGTCCAGCTGGTAGCGGCGGATGCTGTCATAGCTGATGTTCATTTCGCCGGCGTACCACGTGTCCACGCTGCGCCAGGGAACACCCAGCGCCTTCCAGTCTTCCAGCCCGATTGGATTGACCAGTGACAGGCTGCGCAGGTCCTGCGGGAACATCAGCGCGTAGCGCACCGCCAGCATGCCGCCCATCGAATGACCGACCAGGTGCACCGGTACATCACCCAGCTGCAGCTGTTGCAGCAGGGCATGGGTGTTGGCGGCCAGCTGCGCGAACGAATACTGGTAGCGTTCGGGCTTGCTGGATTTGCAGAAGCCCACCTGGTCCGGGGCGATCACCCGGTAGCCGGCGTTCAGCAGCGGCGCGATGGTCTGCTGCCAGGTGGCTGCGCAGAAATTCTTGCCGTGCAGCAGCACCACCACGCCGATGGCGCGGCGTTTGGGCAGGACATCCAGATAGGCCATTTCCAGTGGCTGCCGCTGCGACTCCAGTGCGAAGATCTTCACCGGATAGCCGTAGTCGAAACCCTCCAGCCGCGGACCATAGGTCGGCGCGGCAAGCGCGGACAGCGGCAGGCAGGCAAGCAGGGCAGCAGCGATCACGCGCATGGGGCCAATCCGGGGTAGGGGAGCCCCGAGCCTAACCGGAACGCGGTGACGGTGTCGTCCGATGTTGAGCCGGGCTCATGCCCGGCTGCAGGGTAGAGCCAGGCCATGCCTGGCTGCGGCCATCAGCACTCGATGACGTTCACCGCCAGGCCACCGCGGCTGGTTTCCTTGTATTTGTCCTGCATGTCGCGGCCGGTATCGCGCATGGTCTTGATCACCTTGTCCAGCGACACCTTGTGCTTGCCGTCGCCGCGCATCGCCATGCGCGAGGCATTGATCGCCTTCACCGCACCCATCGCATTGCGCTCGATGCACGGGATCTGCACCAGGCCGCCGATCGGGTCGCAGGTCAGGCCCAGGTTGTGTTCCATGCCGATTTCCGCAGCATTCTCGATCTGGCTCGGGTTGCCGCCCAGCGCCGCGACCAGGCCGCCGGCCGCCATCGAGCAGGCCACGCCCACTTCGCCCTGGCAGCCCACTTCGGCACCGGAAATCGAAGCGTTTTCCTTGTACAGGATGCCGATCGCCGCCGAGGTCAGCAGGAAGTCGAACACACG
Source organism: Stenotrophomonas sp. 63632_Sma (assembly GCF_056482875.1). Lineage (NCBI taxonomy): Bacteria > Pseudomonadati > Pseudomonadota > Gammaproteobacteria > Lysobacterales > Lysobacteraceae > Stenotrophomonas > Stenotrophomonas sp. 63632_Sma. The sequence goes on along the minus strand of NZ_CM151220.1, from coordinate 3,482,062 downwards.
CTGCTCGTTGGCGCCGGGGCAGAAACGGTCGAAGTAATGCAGCACCGCCGGCAGCACGCCGGCTGCACCGTTGGTCGGCGCGGTCACCACGCGACCACCGGCGGCGTTTTCTTCGTTGACCGCCAGTGCGTACAGGTTGACCCAGTCCAGCGTGGTCAGCGGATCGCGCATCGCCGCTTCCGGCTTCGACGACAGCTCGCGGTACAGCGCCGGTGCGCGACGGCCGACCTTCAGGCCACCCGGCAGCACGCCTTCCTCGCGGATGCCGCGCGCGACGCACGACTGCATCGCGCTCCAGATCTCGCGCAGGTTGGCGCGGATCTCGTCTTCGCTGCGCCAGCACTTCTCGTTCTCGAACATCAACTGGGCAATGCTCAGGCCGCTGCGTGCGGTCTGCGCCAGCAGCTCGTCGCCGCTCTTGAACGGGTAGGGCAGCGGGGTCTCGTCGGGCACGATGCGGTCATCGGCCGCGTCGTCCTGGTTGACCACGAAGCCGCCACCAACCGAGTAGTAATCGCGGGTGGCGATCACTTCGTCGTCGGCGTTGTACGCGGTGAAGCGCATGCCGTTGGTGTGGTACGGCAGCTTCTGGCGCTTGTTCATGCCGAGGTCGCGCTTCTCGTCGAAGGCGATCTCGTGCTGGCCCATCAGCTGGATGCGCTTGCTGCTGCGGATGCGCTCCAGGGTGGCCGGGATGATGTCCGGGTCGATCAGGTTCGGCCGCTGCCCTTCCAGGCCGAGCAGGATCGCCTTGTCGGTACCGTGGCCGCGGCCGGTCAGCGCCAGCGAGCCGTAGACGTCGGCACGGATGCGCGCGACCTCGTGCAGGCGGCCCGGATCGAGCAGCCAGCGATGGATGAATCGCTCGGCGGCCTTCATCGGCCCGACGGTGTGCGAGGAGCTCGGGCCAATGCCGATCTTGAAAACGTCGAACGTGCTGACAGCCATGGTTGCCGTACTGCGGGTACCGGAAGAGACCGCTATTCTAGCGGTTCACGCCGCACTTCAATGGCTGCGGCGCAGCATTTCCACCAAGGGGACCCTGCCGGTGTTGACTCTGTTCCAGCGTGACGACTGCCACCTGTGCGACATGGCGCTGGCCGAGCTGGCCAAGGCCCGGGCGCCGGAATTCGAATCGGTGTTCCTGGATGACCAGCCAGCGCTGGAATCGCGCTACGGCGCGCGGGTGCCGGTGCTGCGCGACGAGCGCGGCGACCGTGAGCTGGACTGGCCGTTCGACGCGGCTGCGGTTCGGGCGTGGCTGGCCGTCGATCGGTAGTGCCGGCCGCTGGCCAGCACCTGCCCGCATCGGTGAGGTTGCCGGCCAGCGGCCGGCACCACCGGAGATGATGGCCGGGGCGGTGCCCCGGCCCGTTGATCATTTCGCGTCGAACTTCACGATCGTGCTGATCGCGGTTTCATCCGGGATGGTCTTGGTGTCGGCCCAGTCACCGCTGCCGACGCCGAAGTCCAGGCGCTTGACGGTGGCCTTGCCGGTCAACACCGGCTGGGTGCCCGGCTTCCAGGTGAAGGTAAGGGTGACCGGCTTGCTGACGCCGCGCAGCTCCAGCGTGCCGTCGGCGGCGAACTGGTCGTTGCCCACCGCACGGAAGCCCTTGGCGGTGTAACGCGCAGTGGCGAACTTGCCGACGTTGAAGAAGTCGGCGGTCTGCAGGGTCGAGTCGCGGTCGCTGTTGCCGCTCTTGGCACCGGCCAGCGGAATCACCACGTCCAGCGAACCGGCGGCCGGGTTGGCCGGGTCGAAGCTGAGCTTGGTGGCAAAGCCCGGGAAGCTGCCGGTGAACACTTCGCCGTCGTACTTGGTGGCGAACACCAGGATCGAGCCGGCGCCGGGGGCCTGCGCGTAGTCCGCAGCGAGCGCCGGGGCGGTGGCCAGCATGCCGGCCAGGGCGGCGGCCACGGCGGCCGGAGTGGTCAGTTTCAGGTTCATCGGTCAGTCCTTCTGAGGGGAGGCGAGCCAGCCGCGCGGCAACATGCGGGACAGCGTTGCATCGCGCTGGAACAGGTGGTGGTAGAAGGCAGCGCCGGCATGGGCCAGCACCACCGCGATCAACAGCCAGAAGCCGTATTCGTGGATGGCGTGGGACACCGCGACGACCTGCGGATCCGGGCCACTCAGCTTGGGCACATCAACCAGGCCGAACCAGCGGAACGGGCGCAGGCCACTGGCCGAGTCGTACAGCCAGCCCGACAGCGGGATGGCGAACATCAGCACATACAACAGCACGTGGGTGGCGCTTGCGATGCGCTCCTGCCAGCTGGGCACGCCCGGCACCGGCTTGGGGGCGCCGGCGTACAGGCGCCAGCCGAGGCGGAACAGCACCAGCGCCAGTACGGTGATGCCGATCGACTTGTGTGCGGTGTAGACCCAGAAGTACTTGGGCGTCTTGGGCAGTTCGCCCATGGTCAGGCCGACCACGCCCAGGGCGAGGATCAGCAGTGCGATCAACCAATGCAGGATCTGGCTGACACTCCCCCAGGCGGCGGGGGTGTTCTTGGCGGTCATGAAAGGTCCTCTAGCGGGCCGTCTTGGGGTCGGAGTGCGGAACGGGAGCGGGAGTTCCCGGGGCGTCGCTGCGGTCGAGGGTGGCTTCAGCCTCGATCCTCAGCTGTACTGCATCACCGATGACGCCCGGCCAGGCGGTGATGCCGAACGCGCGCCGGCTCAGCGTGGTGCTGGCGGAAAAACCGGCGGTGCGTCGGAACGGGGGAAGGGGGTAGCGCTTGATGGCGTTGAGGGTCACGTCCAGGGTGACTTCCTGGCTGACGCCGCGCAGGGTCAGGGTACCGATCACGTGCGCACGCTTGGCATCGATCGGTTCGACCCGGCTGGAGACGAAATGTGCCTTCGGGAAACGCTCGCCATCCAGAAGGCTGCGGGCCAGCGTGGCCTGGTTCCATTTGGCATCACCTAGGTCCAATCGCGACACGGGGACCTCGACATCCAGTGTGGCCTCGCGCCAGTTGTCGGGATCGAACTGCAGGCGGCCCTCACTGCCGGAGACCGTCCCCATCGCCTGCGAGTAACCCGCGTGGTCGATGGTGAACAGCACACGCGTATGCACCGGATCGAGGCGATAGGTATCTGCATCCGCCCAGGCGGGGGCGGTGGCGAGCAGCATCGGCAGCAGGGCCAGGCAGGGACGCATCGATGGCGGGCTCCGGAAGGGGGACGTTGCGATCATACGCACAGCCCCCCGCCAACGTTGCGTGCATGGCTGCAACAGTTCGTGGTGGGTCCACCGGTGGAAACAGGCTGTTGCAGCCATGAACCCGGCCCTGTGTGACAATCGGGACAGGACAGGGGGGTTCAGGATGACGAGCGGTTGGCGCCTGTGGTGCCGAGGCATCGCGGGAATGGGGCTGCTGCTGATGGCGTTCGCCACGGCGGCCACGGCCCTCGACATGGCGGAAACACCGCGCCTGCGCCGTTTCGGTGCAGCTGAAGGCATGCCCTCGCGCATGGTGCTGGCGCTGGCCGAGGACCGCCAGGGCCATATCTGGGCGGCCACCGATGGTGGCCTGGTGCGCTATGACGGCGGCAACCTGCGGGTCTGGGAACATGATCCGGAGCAGCCGGGCTCGCTGCCCGGCAACGAGATCGAGACCCTGCTGGTCGATCCCCTGGACCGCGTCTGGGTCGGCATCAATGGCAAGGGCGTGGCCCGGCTGGATGCCGACCGCGAACGCTTCAAGACCTTCGATGCGGTCAACGGCCCCTGCATGAGCCAGTTCTGGACGCTGGCCTACGCCGAGGATGCACTGTGGATCGGCACCAGTGGCCATGGCGTCTGCCGTTTCGGTGAAGACGGCAGCCTGCGCTTCTTCGAGCATGATCCGGCCCGTCCTGGCGGGTTGCCCAGCAATACCATCTACAGCAGCCTTGTCGACGCGCAGGGGCGACTGTGGATCGGCACCGAGGCGGGCATTGCGCGCTGGAACGGGACTGGATTCGAGGCTGTCGCGCCGCGCGAACTGGGGGCGCTGAGTGTGTTGCGCCTGAGCCGCGACCCCGATGGCTCGATCTGGGCCGGCAGCCAGAATGACGGCCTCTACCGTATCGACGCGCAGGACCGGGTCAGCCGTCCGCGCTGGGCCGACAGTGCGCGCCTGCGTTCGGCACTGGTGCTGGCCGATCGCCAGGGCGGTTACTGGGCGGGCACCTCCGATGGCCTGTTGCGTGGAGATGCCAGCATGCTGCGGCGGCTCGACGGCGACCGCGGCAGTGGCTTCCTCACTGCCCAGAGCGGTGTGCTTGATCTGATGCAGGACCATGAGGGCGGATTGTGGGTGGCGCTGCTGACCCAGGGCCTGGCCTACCTGCCGCCGGACTGGCGCCGGTTTTCGATCTGGAACCAGCTTGACGGCAAGCCGCTGGACAGCCAGTACCTGCTGAGTGCAGCCAGTGATGGCCGGAATTACTACGTCGGCTCAGCGCATGGCGTGTACCAGCTGGACGCGCAGGGAGTACTGAAGTTGCTGGCCAGCGATCGCGAGATCGGCAGCGGGGCGGTGTGGTCGGTGCTGCCGCGGCCGGACGGGCGCCTGTGGCTGGGGCGTGCCGGCCGCATCAGCGTGTACGACCCGGCGACCCGCGCACTGCACGATTGGCATATCGATGGGGGAGCCGATCTGCGCCAGCGCATCGATCTGATGCGGCAGGCCCCCGATGGCACGGTCTGGCTGTCGGTGATGAACCTGGGCCTGCAGCAGCGCAGCGCCGATGGCCGCGTGCTGCGTAGTTACCCGCTGGAGGATCTCCGCAAGACCGCCGATTCACCTGTCGAGCAGATCCGCTTTGATGCCCAGGGCAAGGCCTGGGTGATGGGCGACATGGGGATCTGGCGTGAACAGGCCGGGCGCTTCGAAGCGGTGCCGGGCGTTTCGCGCGGGTTGATCTACGATCTGGTGTGGGTGGATCCGCAGCAGCTGTGGCTGGCCCGGCAGGGCGCGCTGGAACGCTACCAATGGGATGGCATGAGCCTGCGCCTGATCCAGCGCATCGATGGCAGTGCTGGCGTGCCCTCGGTCAGCATGGGCGGACTGGCGCTGGCCGAAGACGGCCGCCTGTGGGCGACCACGCCACGTGGCCTGCTGCGGTGGGACCCGAAGACGCGCCGCCTGCAGCAGTTCAACGAACGCGATGGCCTGCCCGACGCCGAGTTCACCAGCAGGCCGCCGGCGGTGAATGCCGATGGTCGCGTGCTCGCGGTGGCCCAGACCGGCCTGGTCGTGTTCGATGTGAATGCTGCCGATGCGGTGCTGCCGCCGTCGTCGCTGGTGATCGCCGAGGTCCGCGTGCGGCGCGATGATGCCCGTGGCTGGCAACCGCTGCCGACCACCGGCACGCTGTTGCTGGGGCCGGATGATCGTGATCTGCAGATCGATGCGCGACTGCTTTCCTATGCCAATCCGCAGGGCAACCGTTACCGCTTCCGGGTGCAGGGCTACGACCAGAACTGGGTGGAGCAGGGCGGTGACGGCCAGCGCACGCTGTCGCGGCTGCCGACCGGCAGCTACGTCATTGAAGTCCAGGCGGCAACGGCCAGTGGCACGTGGACGCCTTCACAGCGGTTGCAGGTGAAGGTGCTGCCACCCTGGTGGCGCAGCGGCATGGCGATCTTCGGCTACCTGCTGATCGGCTCGCTGCTGCTGCTTATCCTGGTGTGGTCGATCCGTGCGCGCCTGCGCCGCCGCCAGCAATGGCAGTTGACCGTGCACAAGCAGCAACTGGCAGAGCAGGCCTCCCAGGCCAAGAGCCGGTTCCTGGCCACGCTGGGCCATGAGGTGCGCACGCCGATGACCGGTGTGCTCGGCATGAGCGAGTTGCTGCTGGCCACCCCGCTGGATGCGGTGCAGCGCAGCTATGCAGGCTCGATCCAGCAGGCTGGCAGCCACCTGCTGCGGCTGGTCAATGACGCACTGGATCTGGCCCGCATCGAGGCAGGCCGGCTGGAGCTCGACCTGCGCCCGTTCGATCTGGCTGGCCTGCTCGACCAGGTGCAGGCGTTGATGGAGCCGATGGCGAAGCAGCGCAACCTGGGGTTCCAGCGTGGGGGCGATCCGCCGGGGCCGATCAGCGTCAGCGGCGACGAGATGCGCGTGCGGCAGATCCTGCTCAACCTGCTGGGCAATGCAATCAAGTTCACCGAGCGCGGGCACGTCGGCCTTGCCGTGCGCCTGGAAGAGAACGGTGGCGGACTCTGCTTCGAAGTGCATGACACCGGCCCGGGCATCAACGCCGAACAGCAGGACCGCCTGTTCCATCGCTTCGAACAGGCGGACGGCCCGCGCACCGCGTCGCGCTATGGCGGCAGCGGTTTGGGCCTGGCGATCTGCCAGGAGCTGGCCGTGGCCATGAACGGACGCATCGAAGTGGACAGCCAGCCGGGCAAGGGCGCGCGATTCCGGGTGTGGTTGCCGCTGCCCTGGATCCGGCAGGCCGCCAATGCGCCGGGCGAGTCGCCGGTGCTGCCGGTGCTGCCGCCGCTGCGCATCCTGCTGGTGGAAGATGACGCGACCGTGGCCGAGGTCATCGCCGGCCTGCTGCGTGGCCGTGGCCACGACGTGGTGCACGTGCTGCATGGCCTGGGCGCGCTTTCGGAGATTGCCACCGATGGTTTTGACGTGGGCCTGCTCGATCTCGATCTGCCCGCGCTGGACGGCACCGCCATCGCTCGCCAGCTGCGTACCATGGGCTATGAACTCCCCCTGGTGGCGGTCACCGCGCGCTCCGATGCCTACGCCGAGACCCAGGTCCTGGCGGCCGGGTTCGATGGCTTCCTGCGCAAGCCGGTGACCGGTGACATGCTGGTGACTGCCATTGCCCAGGCGCGCGCAAAACGACAAACCGCCCTTTGAATGCGCCAGTGCCGGGCGTGAACGGCGCGACTTTCGGTTTACCATGCCGACGCCCGTAGTGCGGGAATCATCAGAAGCAGCGTGAGGAGGCAATCGGTGGTGTATCTGCGGGCGGCGATGCTGCTGCTGGTCCTCCTGTGCTGCCTGTCGCCCGCTGCGGCGCAGCCGGTGCCACCGAGCCCGCGCCAGGTGACGGTGTTCGACGGCTTGCCGTCCAATACCGTGAACCGCATGGCCGAGGATCGTTACGGTTACCTCTGGATCGCCACCAACGACGGTCTGGCCCGCTACGACGGGCGCAACTACCGGATCTGGCGCTCGGAAGACGGCCTGCGCGACAACCGCATCTGGACGGTGCTGGTCGATGCCCGCAACCAGCTCTGGATCGGCACCGAGAACGCGGGCCTGGTACGGATGTCGGCCGATCGCCGCCAGCTGCATTTCTACGACCGCAGCAGCCAGCCGTTGATGGGCACCAACACGGTCTGGAGCCTGGCCACCACGCCGGATGGTTCGGTCTGGTTCGGCACCCACGAAGGTGGTCTGTACCGCCTGGACAACCAGGACCGGCTGCAGCGCTTCCTGCCCGAAGCGAACAACCCACGCAGCCTGCCGGCCGCATCGGTGCCTTATCTGGCAACCCTGGCCGATGGCAGCCTGTGGATCGGCACCAAGCATGGTGTCGCGCGCTGGACCGGCACGGACTTTGAACGGGTTGGTGCCGGCATCGTTCCCAGCCTGCTGATCAATGGCCTGACGGCCGAGCCCGATGGCAGCCTCTGGATCAGCACGATGGCCGGTGCCATCGTGCGTCGTCCCGATGGTCGTTTCGAGGCACCGTCCTGGAAGCTGCCCGAAGGCGAACAGGTGCTGGGCATGATGCTGCGCGACGAGCAGGGCGGGCACTGGCTGGACACCCGCACCGGCCTTGGCCGCGCGGTCGATGGCCAGTACCAGGCCGTGCCGCTGTACAGCGCGGTGGCGCGTGGCCCGGTACGCCCGAACTGGACCGGCGCCTACGAGGATCGCGAGGGGGGCATCTGGCTGGCCAGCACCAACGCCGGCCTGTGGCACCTGCTGCCGCGCTGGTGGCAGTTCTCGGTGCTGTCGCGGCTGGAGGACGACCCGCGCTCGCTGCGCAATGCCTTCGTGCTGGGTACCAGCCCATCCAGCAACGGCGGCATCTGGACGGTCGGCAGCCACGGCGCGCTGGACCGCTTCGATCCGAAGAGCGGCCGCATCGAACAGCACCGCACCTGGGTCAACGGCATGCACTGGCTGACCTCGGTGCGCGAGGATCGCCGCGGCCAGGTCTGGATCGGCTCCAACGACGCGCTGCTGCGCTACGACCCGAAGCGGCGTGATCTGCGCCGCTGGGGCCGGGATGCCGGCGCCGACGCGACCATGGAAGGGGTCATCGAATCGATGATGACCTGTGATGGTGACAGCCTCTGGCTGATGCTGCCGTCGGGTCTTCAGCAGCGCGATCTGGATGGGCGCCTGCGGCGCCAGCTGGACAATGGCCAGCGCGGATTGCAGCAGGGCCAGCTCAATCTCGATGTGGAATGCGGGCCGCAGGACCATATCTGGCTGGCCAGCAGCCGAGGCCTGCTGCAGTGGCTGCCGGAAAGCGAGCGCTTCCAGCCGGTGCCGGGCGCACCGGCGACCGCGATCCATGCACTGCACGTGGGCAGCGATGGCCAGGTCTGGCTGTCCGAGGATGGCCGCCTGTCGCGCTACCGCTGGAGCCAGGGCCGGCTGGAGCGGCAGGCCGTGATCGGTGCCGAGCAGGGCTACCCGGCGATCTCCGCTTCGGGGCTGGTGGTCGATGCACAGGGGGTGGCGTGGGCAACCAGCGCGCGTGGCCTGGTGCGCATCGGCGCCGATGGCCAGAGCGTGCGCCTGTATGGCGTGCATGACGGCCTGCCGAGCCAGGAATTCCGCGAGCACACGCTGGTGATGTCGGGAGACGGCCATCTGGTGGCGGGTACGCCGGCCGGTGTGGTGGTGTTCGACCCGGAGCAGGTGCGGCCCTCGATGCGGCGTGCGCCGCTGGTGATCGAGCGGGTGGAGGTGCGCCGCAACGAGCAGGTGCTGGACCTCACCCACGACACGCCGTTGCAGATCGCCGATGGCGACCGCGATCTGCGCATCGTCGCGCGCCTGTTGTCGTTCGCCGATTCGGCGTCCAATACCTATCGTTACCGGTTGGCCGGCTATGACCCGGACTGGGTGGAAGTGGGACCGGCCGGTGAGCGCCTGTTCTCGCGGCTGGCACCGGGCAGCTATCGGCTGGAAGTGCAGGCGCGGTCGGCCGACCATGTCTGGTCACGGGTGCAGAGCCTGGAATTCCGCGTGCAGCCACCGTGGTGGCGCAGCCTGTCCGGCCTGCTGGTGCTGGCCTCGTTCGCGCTGCTGCTGACCAGCTGGTTCGCCTGGCTGTACCGTCGGCGCCTGCAGCGTCGCCACGCCTATCAGCTGGCGCTGCACAAGCAGGAGCTGGCCGAGCAGGCGTCGGCGGCCAAGACCCGCTTCCTGGCCAACCTTGGTCATGAGATCCGCACGCCGATGACCGGTGTGCTCGGCATGAGTGAGCTGCTGCTGTCCTCACCGCTGGATCCGCAGCAGCGCGGCTATACACAATCAATCCGCCACGCCGGCGAGCACCTGCTGCATCTGGTCAACGATGCGCTGGACCTGGCGCGGATCGAATCCGGCCGTCTGGAGTTGCAGTCCAAGCCGTTCGCGCTGAGCTGCCTGCTGCAGGACCTGGCGGCGCTGATGGGCCCGTTGGCTGCACAGAAGGGCCTGCGCTTCACCCTCGACAACCAGTTGCCGCCCGGCCTGCAGGCCACCGGCGACGCGATGCGGGTACGGCAGATCCTGCTGAACCTGCTTTCGAATGCGGTCAAGTTCACCAGCCGCGGCACCATCACCCTGCACGCGCGCAGCGACGCCGAGCTGCGATCTCTGCATTTCGAAGTGCGCGACACCGGCCCCGGCATCAGCCAGGAGCAACAGCAACGCCTGTTCCGCCGCTTCGAGCAGGCCGATGGTGCACGTACCGCGGCGCAGTACGGCGGCAGTGGTCTGGGCCTGGCGATCTGCCGCGAACTGGCGCATGCGATGCAAGGGCGGATCCAGGTGGAGAGCCAGCTCGGTCGCGGCACCTGCTTCGGCGTGACGTTGCCGTTGCCGATGGTGGTCGATGCCGATGCCGAAGCAGATGGTGAAACGCACCGCGAGGACGCGGCCAACATGCCGCCATTGCGGGTACTGCTGGTGGAGGACGACGCGACTGTGGCCGATGTAGTGCGCGGGCTGCTGAGTGCGCGCGGGCACGAGGTGGTACATGCGGGCCATGCGCTGGCGGCACTGCGTGAGATCAGTGCCGGTGATTTCGACGTCGGCCTGCTGGATCTCGACCTGCCGGGCCTGAGCGGCTTCGAGCTGGCCCAGCATCTGCGCAACCAGGGCTACATGCTGCCGCTGCTGGCGGTGACCGCGCGTACTGACCCGGACCTGCAGCAGCAGGTGGAGGCGGCCGGCATCGGTGGCTTCCTGCGCAAGCCGGTGACCGGGGAACTGCTGGTGGAAGCGATTGCCCGGGTGATGGGAAGGTAGGGATTATTGCAGGGCTTGCAGCCCTGCACCTGCAGAAGCAACGTCAACGTCAAAAGCGTGCAATCCGTGGGATGGCGGGGTGGGTCCGGTTGCGGGGGACGCTGCAAGTCCCCCTCCGGGGCCCGGCCCAGCCGCTGGCGGCTGTGCGTTCGGGCGCTTGCGAAGCGGTGCTTCGCAAGCAAAGCGCCCTCACCCATGTAAGCTCGGTTGCCGCTTGCTCGTGTGCGCTGTCCTGCGCACACGGCAAGACCGGGGTTGGGCCTCCTGCCCAACTCGCCCGAGGCATGCCTCGGGCCCACGCGGCTCACGCCCCCGCAACCGGACCCACCCCGCCTTCGACAGATTCTCGCGAGGTGCCGACAGTTGCTTTCTGTAGAGCCGAGCCATGCTCGGCTCAGATCTTTCCGATATCGAAATATTCGATTTCGATGAAGTTTCATCCACGCATGGCGTGGATCTACTTACCGTCACCGGGAAACTGTCGGGGGTGGGGCGGTGTGGGGCTGCAGGACCGTTGGCGCCATGGATGGCGCCATCGAGCCCCCAAGGATGGGTTTACGGCGTGTCCTGAAGCCCCACACCGCACCGCCCAGCGCACAGCATTCACAGAGCCGGTTTTTGCTGTTGCTGCGGCTTCTAGCGGGTGCAGGGCGCAGCCCTGCCGAACCCCCTCACTCCGCGACGTGCTCGACCTGCCGTGGCTCCGGCTTGGTGTCGGGCAGCTGCCAGAAGATCATCGTCGAGGTCAGGGTGATCGCGCCCACGCACAGGAACGTCGCATGCAGTGCCGCGGTGGCGCTGTTGCTGTCCAGGTGATTGCCGAACGCGGCCAGCAGGCTGCCGGCCGCCGCGGCACCGAAACCGGCGGCGAGCATCATCACCATCGACAGCAGGCTGTTGCCGGAACTGGCGAACTCGCGGTCCAGATCCCGCAGCGTCACGGTGTTCATCACGGTGAACTGCAGTGAATTGACCGCGCCGAAGAACGCCAGCTGCAGCAGGCGCCAGGCCAGGTGCTGGCCGGGTGTCATCAGGATGAAGCTGGTCATCGCCAGGCCCACCAGCACGGTGTTGACCATCAACACGCGGCGGTAGCCGTAGCGCTCGACCAGCTTCACCGCCAGCTTCTTCGACACCATGCCGGCCGCCGCCACCGGCACCATCATCAGGCCGGCGTTCATCGGGCCAAGGCCCAGGCCGACCTGCAGCAGCAACGGGATCAGCATCGGCATGGCGCTGCTGCCGATGCGCGAGAACAGGTTGCCAAGGATGCCGATGCGGTAGCTGGGCACGCGGAACAGGGCCAGCGAGAACAACGGCGCGGTGGAGTTGGCGGCATGCAGCCAGTAACCGACCAGTGCGGCCAGGCCGGCCACGGTCATCAGCATCACCAGCGCATGTGGCGTTCCGAGCCCGGAGATGCCGTCCAGCGCCAGCGACAGCACCACCATCGCAAAGGCCAGCATGATGTAGCCGCGCAGGTCGAAACGGGTGCGATGGCTGGCGTAGTGGTCGGGCATGATCTTCATCGCGGCGATGAAACCGATCACGCCGATCGGCAGGTTGATCAGGAACACCCAGTGCCACGACGCGATCTCGACCAGCCAGCCACCCAACGTCGGGCCGATCAACGGGCCGACCAGTGCCGGGATGGCTATGAAGCTCATCGCGCGCAGGAAGTCCTCGCGTGGCACCGAACGCATCACTGCCAGGCGGCCGACCGGCAGCAGCATCGCACCGCCGATACCCTGCAGCACACGTGCCCCAACCAGCTGGTGCAGGTGCTGGGCCAGCGCGCAGGCCAGCGAGCCGAGGGTGAACAGGATGATCGCTACCAGGAAGGTACGACGCGTGCCGTAGCGGTCGGCAATCCAGCCGGAGGCAGGGATGAAAGTGGCCACCGCCAGCGCGTAGCTGAACACCACCGACTGCATCTGCAGCGGGCTTTCTCCCAGGCTGGCCGCCATCGCCGGCAAGGCCGTGTTGACGATGGTCGAGTCCAGCATCTGCATGAAGATCGCCAACGAAACCAGCCACAGCAGGGGGCGCTGGCGGTTGTAGGTCGATGGCGATGTGGACATGGGGTGTGGCCGGTGCAGCGTGGGGGACGTCATGATCGCGCACTGCGGGTCACGGCGCGATCAACATCGCGCCGCAACCGCATGCGCAATGCTCAGCGCTGGCTGTGCGCGTGCACCGCGTCGACCAGCACCTGCACGTGCGCCGGGTCCATGTCCGGCGACATGCCGTGGCCGAGGTTGAACACATGGCCCTCGCGCGAGCCGCCATTGCCGGCGGCATAGGTGTCGAGCACGCGTGCTGCTGCGGCGGCGATCGCATCCGGCGAGGCGTACAGCGTGGTCGGGTCGAGGTTGCCCTGCAGGGCGACGCGGCCGCCGGTGCGGCGCATCGCCTCGTCCAGGTCCAGCGTCCAGTCCAGGCCCAGCGCATCGGCGCCGGTCTGCGACAGCGCTTCGAGGTGCAGGCCGGTGCCCTTGCCGAACAGGATCAGCGGGGTGCGCTCGTTGCCTTCGCCGCGCTCCAGGCCCTCGGCGATGCGCTGCAGGTAGCGCAGCGAGAACTCGCGGTACATCGACGGCGACAGCACGCCGCCCCAGGTGTCGAACACCTGCAGTGCCTGTGCACCGGCCGCGCGCTGCGCGCCGAGATAGGCGATCACCGCCTCGGTGGTGACCTCCAGCAGGCGGTGCAGGGCCTGCGGATGGTTCAGTGCCATCGCCTTGATCCGCGCGAAGTCCTTGCTGCCGCCGCCTTCCACCATGTAGCAGGCCAGCGTCCACGGGCTGCCGGAGAAACCGATCAGCGGCACCTGGCCGTCCAGCTCACGGCGGATCAGGCGCACCGCGTCCATCACGTAGCCCAGGTCCTGTTCCATGTCCGGCACCGCCAGCCTGGCGATGGCCGCTTCATCACGCACCGGGTGGCGGAACTTCGGGCCTTCGCCTTCGACGAAGTACAGCTCCAGGCCCATCGCATCGGGAATGGTGAGGATGTCCGAGAACAGGATGGCCGCATCCAGCGGGAAGCGGCGCAGCGGCTGCAGGGTAACCTCGCAGGCAATCTCCGGATTCTTGGCCATGGCCAGGAAGCTGCCGGCCTTGGCCCGGGTCGCGCGGTATTCCGGCAGGTAGCGTCCGGCCTGGCGCATCAGCCAGACGGGGGTGCAGTCCACCGGTTCGCGGCGCAGGGCGCGCAGCAGGCGATCGTTGCGGAGAGGGCTGGTCACGATGGGCATTCCTTGGACGAAAGTTGGCAGCGGCGTCAGTCGCCGTGCGAGAGGATCTGGAAACCGCGATGCAGTTCGGCATCGCGGGCCTTCTCGAAGGCATGGCGGGCTTCGTCGGCCTGCAGGAACAGCTCGCGCCGCAGCTGCGAGCGGCTGCCGACGCGGCCGCTCTCGCGCAGCAGTTCCCAGCCGCCGAACAGATCCGGCTGCAGGCTCAGGCGCAGGAAGCGCGGTGCCTGCGCACCGGCGTCGGGATGTTGCAGGTAGACGTGCATGGCGCCGATTGTAGCGGGGCCAGGGTGACCCCGGCCGCAACGCGGTCGTGCCGGCCGCTGGCCGGCAATCCTGCCGCGCAGCCCGGTAGTCGCAGCCGCTGGTAAGCTTCCCCGTTTGCTGAAGTTGTAGGCCGGCCGTAGCCACTACCGGGCCGACAGCACCTTCAGCACCGCCGCCTCATCCACGTCCGGCACCACTTCGGCGCGGCCCATGCCGCGCCACAGCACCAGGCGCAGGCGGCCGGCCACGTTCTTCTTGTCCAGCCGCATGCGGCCGAGCAGGGCCTGCGGGTCCAGCCCCGCCGGGATCGCCACCGGCAGGCCGAGGCGTTCCAGCAGCGCCTGCAGGCGCGCGCGGTCGGCATCGTCGGCCAGGCCCAGGTCGGTGGACAGCGTTGCCGCCAGCACCATGCCCACCGCCACCGCTTCGCCGTGGTTCAGCGCATCGCGGCCCGGGGCGGAATAGCCCTGTTCGGTCTCGATGGCGTGGCCGAAGGTGTGTCCCAGGTTGAGCAGGGCACGTTCCCCCTTCTCGAACGGATCGCGCTCGACGATGGCGGCCTTGTGCCGGCAACTGCGCGCGATGGCTTCAGAAAGCGCGTTGTCTTCGCCGGCCAGCAGCGCATCGGCATGCTGCTGCAGCCATTCGAAGAACACTGCATCGCCCAGCGCGCCGTACTTCACCACTTCGGCCAGGCCGGCGCGCAGCTCGCGCGGTGGCAGGGTGGCCAGCACGCGGGTATCGGCAATGACCGCGCGCGGCGGATGGAATGCGCCGACCAGGTTCTTGCCGGCCGGAATGTCGACCGCGGTCTTGCCGCCCACCGACGAATCGACCATCGCCAACAGGGTGGTCGGAAGCTGCACGCAGTCCACGCCGCGCATCCAGCAGGCCGCGGCAAAACCGGCGAGATCACCGACCACGCCGCCACCGAGGGCGAACACGCAGGCATCCCGGGTGGCGCCGAGCGCGGCCAGCGCTTCGATCGCGCGGCCGAATTCGGCCAGGGTCTTGGAGGCTTCGCCGGCGGCCAGCACGTGCTCGCCGACGATCAGGTCGGGGCGTGCGGCCAGCAGCGTCTGCTTCACGGCGGCCAGGTAGCGCGGAGCCACTTCGCTGTCGCTGAGCAGCAGCACGTGGCGGCCGCGCACATGCGAGGCCAACGCGGTGCCGTCGGTCTGGGCACCAGCGCCGATGGTGATGGAGTAGGGGCGGTCGCCGCCAACGGCGACCTGCAGCAGGGCGGGGGAAGTCATGCGGTCAGGTCCTGGCGCTGCCATTGCGTGGCCAGCTTGACCACCAGGTGGGCGGTCGCGTCGGCAGCGGTGTACGGGTCGGTATCGAGGGTGAGGTCGGCCAGTTCGCGGTACAGCGGGTCGCGGTGAGCAGCCAGATCGTGCAGCACCTGCTCGCGGTCCGGGCGCTGCAGCAGTGGCCTGCCTTTGTCGCGGGCCAGGCGTTCCAGCTGCGCGGCCACGCTGACCCGCAGGTAGACCACGAAGCCGCGCTGGGCAATCAGGGCGCGGTTATCCGGATCGAGTACGGCGCCTCCACCGGTGGAAACCAGCTGGCCGCGGCCTTCCAGCACACGGGCCAAGGCTTCGCGCTCATGGCTGCGGAAGCCGGTTTCACCCGAGTGCTCGAAGATGGTCGGGATGCTGGCGCCGGCGGCATCGACGATGGCCTGGTCGACATCGACGAAGTCCAGCGTGAAGCGCTCGGCCAGGCGGCGGCCGATGCAGGTTTTGCCGGCGCCCATCGGGCCGATCAGGATCAGGTTCGGAGCAGGATTCATGCCCTCTGATGCTAACACCTCCGTGCCCTTGCCTTTACGTTCTTCACGTCAGGGTAGGCGTTCCTGCGGGGTCTCCCGCGCCAGCCGGAGTACAGGCCATGACGGTCGCCAAGGTCATCGAAATCACCGCCTCCTCGCCCAAAAGCGTGGAAGACGCCGTGCGCAGCGGGCTGAAGAAGGTTTCCGAGACGGTCAAGGGCATCCAGGGCGCCTGGGTGAACGAGACCAAGGTGGTCACCAATGGCAGCGGCGAAATCACCGAATGGCGGGTCAACCTGCGTGTAACCTTCCTGGTGGAATAGGCGCGCTCAGCGTACGTCCTGCACCTGGCGCTGGCCGTCCAGCACCACCACGTGGTCGGCTAGGGCGGGCAGGGCGCGCAGTGCCTGCCGGCTGACCCGCTCGTAGTACTGCACGAAGCGTTCCAGCTGAGGCCGGCTCATGCCGTGCCGGCCCGGCTGCGCGGCCTGCAGGTTCTGCTCCTGCTGCCAGCGCCAGCGTGGTACCACCGAGAAATCCGGCGGCTGCAGGAACCACAGGCGGTCGCAGCGCTGCCACAACGCCGGGTAGTCGCGGGCCAGCGCCTGGTTGCACCAGCGGCGCCAACGGCCATCGGCGTCGGCCTCGCGCTCCAGTGCGTTCAGCGGGCTGTCCAGTGCGTTGTCATCCTGCGCCGGTGTGCAGAGGAACCAGCCTTCGAACACCAGCAGGTCCAATGGCTGCTGCAGCTGCGGCCACTGAGCCTCGGGCAGGCGTTCATCGGCCAGCTTGTCGAATCGTGGCATCGCGAAGGGCTGGCGTGCGGCCACCGCGTCCAGCACGCCGTGGGCCAGCGGCAGGTCGTGGGTGCCGGGCGGCCCGCGGGTGATCAGCAGCGGATGCACCTGGCGGGCCAGTCGCTGGCGCTGCGCACGGGTGAGGTAGACGTCATCGATCGACAGCGTGGCCGCGTTCAGGCCGCGTGCCTGGGCGCGCGCCACCACCTGCGCGGCCAGCGTCGATTTGCCGCTCCCCTGCAGGCCGCTGATCGCCAATACTGGAACCGCTGCACCGCTGCCCAGCGCATCATCCAGCGCCTGTTCGGCCAATGTTTCGGGGAATCCTTTCACCTGGGGCATATACGCAGCAGCGGCCATGCAGCCACAATAGCCCAATCCGTGTGAGAAGAACGCAATCATGAGCGACCTGTACGCCGAAGCCCTGTCCACGTTTGCCGGCCTGTTCGACGAGGCCAAGCAGAGCCGCGAGGTCGAGCCGAATGCGATGACCGTGGCCACCGCCGATACGCAGGGCCGTCCCTCGGCGCGTACCGTGCTGCTGAAGGCCTTCGACGAGCGTGGCTTCGTCTTCTATACCCACCTGGACAGCCACAAGGGCCAGGAGCTGCAGGCCAATCCGCAGGCCGCGCTGTTGTTCCTGTGGCGCAGCCTGCGCGAGGCGGGTATCCAGGTGCGCATCGAAGGCCGTGTCGAGCAGGTTGCCGATGCTGAAGCCGACGCCTATTTCGCCAGCCGCCCGCGCATGAGCCAGATCGGCGCCTGGGCCTCGCAGCAGTCGAAGACGCTGGCGACGCGCGAGGAATTCGACGCGCGCGTGGCCGAGATCGAAGCCCGCTTCGAAGGCAAGGACGTGCCGCGCCCGGACGGCTGGAGCGGCCTGCGCGTGGTACCCGACCGCATCGAGTTCTGGTACGGCGCGCAGTTCCGCCTGCACGAACGCTGGTGCTATGAAGCCGGTGCCGAAGGGCGCTGGAGCAAGCGCCTGCTGTATCCGTAAGGCAACCTGATGCAACGCCTGCCGCTGTACCGTGTGGTGGTGTTCGTGCCGTCGGCAGCACTGGATGCAGTGAAGCAGGGCATCCTCGCGGTGGACGCGCTGGCGGCCGGCGACTACGAGCACGGGATGTGGTGGTCCGCGCCGGGGTTCGAGCAGTTCCGCCCGCGCGTGGGTGCGTCGCCCGTGCAGGGTGAGGCGGGCCGCACCGAAGTGGTCGACAGCGTGCGCCTGGAATTCTGCCTGCCTCGGAATCCGCAGCGGCTGCAGCGCATCTTCGAACAGGGCATCGTGCCGCATCACCCGTGGCAGGTGCCGGTGGTGCAGGTGGAGGAAATCGAGCTGCTGCTTACTGACGCACGCTTTTTGTAGAGTCGAGCCATGCTCGACTGCGGGTGCTCTGGCGCGCAAGGCAGTCGAGCATGGCTCGACTCTACAAGAGCAGGCTGTCGCGAACGGACTGGTCAGCTTCATCTGCGAGCAGGTCAGCAACCGGCACACTCCGACGAATGCCCTCGATTTCCGGAGTCGCCATGCCCTCCTGGCGTTGCCTGTTTGCCGTGCCATCACCGCGTTGTGGCGTGGAGGCTTACCTGCTGCTGCTTGCCCGCATCGTCGCCGGTGTGATGTTCTGCGTCTCCGGCTGGAACAAGGTGTTCACCGACGCGGGGCGCGAGCGCATGGTGCATACGCTGGTCGATACGGGGATTCCGTTCCCGGTGTTCAGTGCGCCGGTGCTGGGCGGCATTGAATGGATTGCGGGCGGCCTGCTGGTGCTGGGCCTGCTCAGCCGGCCCTCGGCCCTGCTGCTGGCGGCGATCTGTGCGGTGGCGGCGCTTACCGATGGCATAGCGCGCATTCCTGCGGGACTGAGCGTGCCGGATTGGCTGAGCTGGTTCTTCTATCTGAGTGAAGTGCCGCTGGGGGTGCTGCTGTTGTGGACTGCTGCAGTGGGGAGTGGACGGTTCGCCATCGAAGCGCGCTGGGCACGCTGAGCGCTCGTCGTCCGCGTGCAGCCGGAGCGCGTCTGTAGCATTTGGTGTGTTCCGGTAAATCCACGCCATGCGTGGATGAGATGCTTGACGGAAGAGCGGTGCGAACCAAGGTTCGCACCCACCAGGCAACGAGTGGTTACAACCCCTCCGCGCGCAGCCAGCGCCATAGCGTGGTGCGTGATACGCCCAGCGCCTGCGCCATCCCCTCGCGGTCATTGCGGTGTTCCTGCAACAGCGTTTCCAACTGCGCACGCGGCGGGCGCTTGCCGTTGCTTTCCACCGGCAATGCTGCAACGCCCTCGTTCACCAGTTCGGGCGCCAGCCGCAGCAGTCGCGCCGCATCGATCAGCCCTTCGCCCGGCTGCCAGTGGATGCGCAGACGATCAATGAGATTGCGCAGTTCGCGCACGTTGCCGGGCCACTCCGCGGTGGTCAGTACCGCCAGTGCATGCTCATCCAGTGGCGCATCGATGCCGCGCAGCTGGCGGAAGAAGTGCTGTGCCAGCAAGGGGATATCCGCGCGCCGCGCACGCAGCGAGGGCAGGGCGATACGCAACGCGGCCAGGCGGTAGTACAGGTCGCGGCGGAAGCTGCCGGCTGCCGCGCGCTGTTCCAGTGATTGCAGTGTCGCGGCCACCACGCGCAGGTCCACCGGGGTCGGTTCGGTGGCGCCCACGCGCAGTACCTCGCGTTCTTCCAGTACGCGCAGTAGGCGGGTCTGCAGCGGTAGCGGCAGTTCGCCGATTTCGTCCAGGAACAGCGTCCCGCCGTCTGCGGCTTCGACCAGGCCGACACGGCCTCCACGGCGTGCGCCGGTGAAGGCCCCATCGCTGTAGCCGAACAGCTCCGCTTCCAGCAGCGATTCGCTGATCGCGCCGCAGTTCAGCGCCACGAAGCGTCCGCGACGGCCACTGGCGGCGTGCAGCTGCCGCGCCACCAGTTCCTTGCCGGTGCCGGTTTCGCCGGTCACCAGTACGGTGCTGTCGTGCGGTGCATAGAGCGCGATCTGTGCGCGCACCTGGGCCATCGCTTCGCTGTCGCCGAGCAGTTCATGCGTGTCGGCACGCGCTGCCGCGCGCCGGCGCGGGGCGGCTCGGTTGCCGCTGGAGCGGGCCAGGGTCTGGGTCAGTTCCAGTGCATGTTCGAACGCCTGCCGCACCGAGTCGGCCGAATACAGCAGCACCCCAGGCAGGCCGGCCTGTTCGGCGTGGTCGATGGCCATGCCGGTGCCGACGATCACTTCGATGCCGTTGGCGCGCAGATCGGCGATGCAGTCGCGTGCGTCCTCGCGGGTGACGAAACGGCGATGCTCGATATCCAGGCCGAAACTCTGCTGGAAGTTGCTGAACACCGGCACGTCGCTGGCGTGGGTGACCAGGCCGATGCGGCTGGCGATGCGTCGCGCGCGCGCCAGTGCTTCCATCAGATCGAAGCCGTTGGCCTGGATCGGCACCAGTGGCAGCTCCAGCCTGCCGCGCAGCCAGGCGGCGTTGGAGCCACCGGCGATCACCACATCGCAGTGCTCGCGACGCAGGCGCTGGCCGATCACCTCCACCGCTTCCTCGAAGCCGAGGTTGATCTGCTCGATGCGCGCGCGGCGGTCGAACTCCGGAATGACGTCGCCGAGCAGGCCGGTCAGCCGCGAGACGCTGACCGTCCAGATCACCGGGCGGCCGGGGTCGGCATCGGCATGGCGCAGGGGCGAGCGGGGCAGGTACATGGCGGCGGGTTCGGGCGAAGTGTTTCATGATACATCTGTTTCAGTGTTTCATATGTTTCACTGTTGAGTGACGGTCATGTCCGTGAAATCAACGGCTTGCAGCTTGGCATGGTGCTTGCGCCTACCCATCCGTTCTTCAACCTGGATTGCCGCATGACTGCTTCCGCCCCTTTCTCCGCCGGTGCCCGTTTCCGTGAGGCGCTGGCTGCCGAGTCGCCGCTGCAGGTGATCGGCGCGATCAACGCCAACCACGCCCTGCTGGCCAAGCGCGCCGGCTTCCGTGCCATCTACCTGTCGGGCGGCGGCGTTGCCGCGGGCTCGCTGGGCCTGCCGGACCTGGGCATCAATACCCTGGAAGACGTGCTGGTGGACGTGCGCCGCATCACCGATGTCTGCGATCTGCCGCTGATGGTCGACATCGACACCGGCTTTGGCCCGAGCGCGTTCAACATCGCGCGCACCGTGAAGTCGCTGATCAAGGCCGGCGCGGCCGCCTGCCACATCGAGGACCAGGTCGGCGCCAAGCGTTGCGGTCACCGCCCGGGCAAGGAGATCGTCTCGCAGGGTGAAATGGTCGACCGGGTGAAGGCGGCCGCCGATGCCAAGACCGATCCGGACTTCTTCCTGATCGCGCGCACCGACGCCATCCAGGTGGACGGCGTGGACAAGGCTATCGAGCGCGCCATCGCCTGTGTCGAGGCCGGTGCCGATGGCATCTTCGCCGAGGCTGCCTACGACCTGGACACCTACCGCCGCTTCGTCGACGCGGTGAAGGTGCCGGTGCTGGCCAACATCACCGAATTCGGCGCCACCCCGCTGTTCAGCCGCGATGAACTGGCCTCGGCAGGCGTCGCGATCCAGCTGTTCCCGCTGTCGGCGTTCCGTGCCGCCAACAAGGCCGCCGAGAACGTCTACCAGGCGGTGCGCCGCGATGGCCACCAGCGCAACGTGGTGGACACCATGCAGACCCGCGAAGAACTCTACGACCGCATCGGCTACCACGCGTTCGAGCAACAGCTCGATGCACTGTTCGCCGCCAAGAAATAAGCAGTACCCTGCACCATCAAGTTTTCGGAGGGAAACATGAACGATACGACCGCAACCCCGACCTTCAAGCCGAAGAAGTCCGTCGCCCTGTCCGGCACCGCCGCCGGCAACACCGCGCTGTGCAGCGTGGGCCGTAGTGGCAACGATCTGCACTACCGTGGCTACGACATCCTGGACCTGGCCAACACCAGCGAGTTCGAGGAAATCGCCTACCTGCTGGTGCACGGCAAGCTGCCGACCCGCGCCGAGCTGGTTTCGTACAAGGCCAAGCTGAAGTCGCTGCGCGGCATTCCGGCAGCAGTGAAGGCGGCGCTGGAAGAACTGCCGCCGTCGGCACACCCGATGGACGTGATGCGCACCGGCGTGTCCGTGCTCGGCTGCGTGGCGCCGGAGAAGGACGATCACAACCATCCGGGCGCGCGTGACATCGCCGACAAGCTGATGGCCTGCCTCGGTTCGATGCTGCTGTACTGGTACCACTGGAGCCACAACGGCCGCGCCATCGACGTGGAAACCGACGACGACTCGATCGGTGGCCACTTCCTGCACCTGCTGCACGGCGAGAAGCCGCAGGAATCGTGGGTGAAGGCGATGCACACCTCGCTGATCCTGTACGCGGAACACGAGTTCAACGCCTCGACCTTCACCTGCCGCGTCATCGCCGGTACCGGCAGCGACATGTACAGCGCGATCTGCGGTGGCATCGGCGCGCTGCGCGGCCCGAAGCATGGCGGCGCCAACGAAGTGGCGTTCGAAGTGCAGAAGCGCTACGACAACCCGGATGAAGCCGAGGAAGACATCAAGGCCCGCGTCGAGCGCAAGGAAGTGGTGATCGGTTTCGGCCACCCGGTCTACACCGTCTCCGATCCGCGCAACAAGGTGATCAAGGACGTGGCCCGCGAGCTGTCCGAAGAACAGTCCAGCATGAAGATGTACGACATCGCCGAGCGCCTGGAATCGGTGATGTGGGACATCAAGAAGATGTTCCCGAACCTGGACTGGTTCAGTGCCGTCAGCTACCACATGATGGGCGTGCCGACCGCAATGTTCACTCCTCTGTTCGTGATCGCCCGCACCGCCGGCTGGAGCGCGCACATCGTCGAGCAGCGCATCGACGGCAAGATCATCCGCCCGAGCGCCAACTACATCGGTCCGGAAGACCGCGACTTCGTCGCCATCGACAAGCGCGTCTGATCCACCTGCTGTACCCATCCGGCCGGCCGCGTGCCGGCCGGATGCTTTCGCCGCCGCACCGCCGGCACCCGGCCCGCCTCAAGCACTCCGCCAGCCCATGAATACCGATTACCGTAAGAACCTCCCCGGCAGCACGCTGGATTATTTCGACGCGCGTGCCGCTGTCGATGCGATCCAGCCCGGCGCCTATGCCACCCTGCCGTACACCTCGCGCGTGCTGGCCGAGAACCTGGTGCGCCGCTGCGATCCGGCCACGCTCGGCGATTCGCTTAAGCAGCTGATCGAGCGCCGCCGCGACCTCGATTTCCCGTGGTTCCCGGCGCGCGTTGTGTGCCACGACATCCTCGGCCAGACCGCACTGGTCGACCTGGCCGGCCTGCGTGATGCGATTGCCGACAAGGGCGGTGACCCGGCCAAGGTGAATCCGGTGGTGCCGGTGCAGCTGATCGTCGATCACTCGCTGGCGGTGGAGTGCGGAGGTTTCGATCCGCAGGCGTTCGAGAAGAACCGCGCCATCGAAGATCGCCGCAACGAAGATCGTTTCCACTTCATCGACTGGACCAAGCTGGCCTTCGAGAACGTGGACGTGATTCCGCCGGGCAACGGCATCATGCACCAGATCAACCTGGAGAAGATGTCGCCGGTGGTCTACGTGCAGGACGGCGTGGCCTTCCCGGATACCTGCGTGGGCACCGACAGCCACACCCCGCACGTGGACGCGCTGGGCGTGATCGCGATCGGCGTGGGCGGCCTGGAAGCGGAGAACGTGATGCTGGGCCGCGCGTCCTGGATGCGCCTGCCCGACACCGTCGGTGTCGAACTGAGTGGCCGCCCGCAGCCGGGCATCACCGCCACCGATGTGGTGCTGGCCCTGACCGAGTTCCTGCGCAAGGAACGCGTGGTCGGTGCGTGGCTTGAATTCTTCGGCGAGGGTGCCGCGGCACTGACCATCGGTGACCGCGCCACCATTTCCAACATGTGCCCGGAGTACGGCGCGACCGCCGCGATGTTCTACATCGACGGGCAGACCATCGATTACCTGCGCCTGACCGGCCGCGAGGAATCGCAGGTGGCGCTGGTGGAGAACTACGCCCGTACCACCGGCCTCTGGGCCGATGACCTGGCTACCGCACAATACGAGCGTGTGCTGCGCTTCGACCTGTCCAGCGTGGTGCGCAACATGGCCGGCCCGTCCAACCCGCACAAGCGCGTGGCGACCGCCGAGCTGGCCGAGCGCGGCATCGCCGACGAAGCCAAGCTGGAAGCGGGCAAGGCCGAGCAGGCGCAGGGGCTGATGCCCGACGGCGCGGTGATCATCGCCGCCATCACCAGCTGCACCAATACGTCCAATCCGCGCAACGTGATCGCCGCCGCACTGCTGGCGCGCAAGGCCAACGAGCGTGGCCTGCTGCGCAAGCCGTGGGTGAAGTCGTCGCTGGCGCCGGGTTCGAAGGCGGTGCAGCTGTACCTGGAAGAGGCCGGCCTGCTGCCGGACCTGGAAAAGCTCGGCTTCGGCATCGTCGCCTTCGCCTGCACCACCTGCAACGGCATGAGTGGCGCGCTGGACCCGAAGATCCAGCAGGAAATCATCGATCGCGACCTGTATTCCACCGCCGTGTTGTCGGGCAACCGCAACTTCGATGGCCGCATCCACCCGTATGCGAAGCAGGCCTTCCTGGCTTCGCCGCCGCTGGTGATCGCCTATGCCATCGCCGGCACCGTGCGCTTCGATATCGAGAAGGACGTGCTGGGCGTGGACACCGACGGCAACGAGGTGCGCCTGAAGGACATCTGGCCGAGCGACGCCGAGATCGACGCGGTGGTGAAGGCCTCGGTGAAGCCGGAGCAGTTCCGCCGCGTCTACAACCCGATGTTCAACGTGCGTGTGGAGCACGGTGCGGCGGTCAGCCCGCTGTACGACTGGCGCCCGCAGAGCACCTACATCCGTCGCCCGCCGTACTGGGAGGGCGCGCTGGCCGGTGAGCGTACGCTGTCTGGCATGCGCGCATTGGCGGTGCTGCCGGACAACATCACCACCGACCACCTGTCGCCGTCCAACGCGATCCTGGCGTCCAGTGCCGCCGGTGAGTACCTGGCGAAGATGGGCCTGCCGGAAGAGGACTTCAATTCCTACGCCACCCACCGCGGTGACCACCTGACCGCGCAGCGCGCCACCTTCGCCAACCCGAAGCTGTTCAACGAGATGGTGCGCAACGACGACGGCAGCGTGAAGCAGGGTTCGCTGGCGCGCGTGGAGCCGGAAGGCAAGGTCATGCGCATGTGGGAAGCGATCGAAACCTACATGGACCGCAAGCAGCCGCTGATCATCATCGCCGGTGCCGACTACGGCCAGGGCAGCTCGCGTGACTGGGCCGCCAAGGGCGTGCGCCTGGCCGGCGTGGAGGCGATCGCGGCCGAAGGCTTCGAACGGATTCACCGTACCAACCTGATCGGCATGGGCGTGCTGCCGCTGGAGTTCAAGCCGGGCACCACCCGCCTGACCCTGGGCATCGATGGCACCGAGACCTTCGACGTGATCGGCGAGCGCACCCCGCGCGCTGACCTGACCCTGGTCATCCACCGCCGCGACGGCCAGGACGTGATCGTGCCGGCCACCTGCCGCCTGGACAGCGACGAGGAAGTGGCGATCTACGAAGCCGGCGGCGTGCTGCAGCGCTTCGCCCAGGACTTCCTGGAAGGCGCCAAGGTGGCGTGATGCCGGACTGAATGCCTGCCCCCGGAGGCCGGGGGCGGGCTTGTCCGACACCAGGGCAGGGCGCACACTGACTTGGCAAAAACTGCCAAAGGAGAGTTTCATGGCCACCATGAACATTTCGCTGACCGATCCGCTCAAGCAGTTCGTGGACGAGGAAGTGCGCGAAGGCGGCTACTCCAGTACTTCGGATTATGTGCGTGACCTGATCCGCCAGCGTCAGCGCAGCAAGGCTGAAGAGCTGCTCAAGCAGTTGATTGCCGAGGGGCTGGCTTCTGGGCCTGCCGTTCCGGTGACTGCGGCCACATTCGAGCGGATGCGTCGCGAACTGACCGAAAGGATGGAGCGTGAAGGCGATTGAATGGAGGCCCCGGGCCGAGACAGACGCAGCCGACGCCGCGCTGTGGTACGCATGACAGGGAGGGCTGGCACTGGGTCAGCGCTTTCTCGCCGAGCTGGAGGCCACGCTTCAACGTATTGCGATGTTCCCTGCGTCAGGTTCCGTCCGCCATGCCGACCTCGCCGCACAGTTACCGGCACTCTTGCGCTTCATGCAGGTTCCGGGCTTTGAACGCTATCTCGTCTACTACCTCGATCTGCCGGACCGCGTGGACGTCATGCGGGTGTGGTGCGTTGATCGTGGCCTTGACGCACTGATGCAAGACATTTCCTGAAATCCAAACGCTTGGATCCGACGATGAATTTTCTTCCGCAACTCCGAGTTCCCGCCACCTACATGCGCGGCGGCACCAGCAAAGGCGTGTTCTTCCGCCTGCAGGACCTGCCCGAGGCCGCGCAGGTGCCGGGCGCCGCGCGTGACGCGCTGCTGATGCGCGTGATCGGCTCGCCCGATCCGTATGGCAAGCAGACCGACGGCATGGGCGGCGCCACCTCCAGTACCAGCAAGTGCGTGATCATTTCCACCGCTTCGGTGCCTGACCACGACGTGGACTACCTGTATGGCCAGGTGTCGATCGACACCGCCTTCGTCGACTGGAGCGGCAACTGCGGCAACCTCAGCACTGCGGTCGGTCCGTTCGCGATTGCCAATGGTCTGATCGATCCGGCCCGCGTGCCGCGTGATGGCCTGTGCACCGTGCGCATCTGGCAGGCCAACATCGGCAAGACCATCATCGCGCACGTGCCGATGCGCGATGGCGAAGTACAGGAGATCGGCGATTTCGAGCTGGATGGCGTGACCTTCCCGGCCGCCGAGATCCAGCTGGAATTCATCGATCCGTCCGATGACGGCGATGCGGGCGCGATGTTCCCGACCGGCAATCTGGTCGATACCCTGGAAGTGCCCGGCGTGGGCAGCTTCGAGGTGACCATGATCACCGCTGGCATCCCGACGATCTTCCTCAACGCTGCCGATCTGGGCTACAGCGGCACCGAGCTGCAGCCGGCGATCAACGAAGACAAGGCCGCGCTGCAGAAATTCGAGACCATCCGCGCCTACGGCGCCTTGCGCATGGGTCTGATCAAGAACCTGGAAGACGCTGCGACCCGCCAGCACACGCCTAAGGTGGCGTTCGTTGCACCGGCGCAGGACTATGTGTCATCCAGCGGCAAGGCCATTCTGGCCTCGGCCATCGACCTGCATGCGCGCGCATTGTCGATGGGCAAGCTGCACCACGCAATGATGGGCACCGCCGCCGTGGCGATCGGTACTGCGGCGGCGATTCCGGGCACGCTGGTCAATCGTGCGGCCGGCGGCGGCGAACGCGAAGCGGTGACCTTTGGTCACCCCTCCGGCACGTTGCGCGTGGGTGCGCAGGCCGGTCTCGTTGACGGCCAGTGGACAGTAAGCAAGGCCATCATGAGCCGCAGTGCCCGCGTGCTGATGGAAGGCAAGGTGCGGGTGCCGGCCGAGTGATGCGTTGGTAAACGCCAACCAAGGTTGGCGACTACCGGGCCGCAGTGACCAATTGCTTTGGTAGATGCCAACCTTGGTTGGCATGGTGCACGGGCAACCGTGCACCGTAACGAGGAGATCGACGATGTCTGACAGCCACACCCCATCCAACGAGCGTGCAGCGTGGGATGCGCTGCTGGTGGACATCGTCGACTACGTGCGCGACGCGCGCATCGACTCACCGCTGGCGTTCCAGACCGCGCACCACTGCCTGCTCGACACGCTGGGCTGCGGGCTGGAAGCACTGTCCTTCCCGGCCTGCAGCAAGCTGCTCGGGCCACTGGTGCCAGGCATCAGCGTGGTCAACGGCGCGCGCGTTCCGGGCACCCACTACGTGCTGGACCCGGTGCAGGCGGCGTTCAATCTGGGCGCGATGGTGCGCTGGCTCGATTTCAACGACACCTGGCTGGCCGCCGAATGGGGCCACCCGTCGGACAATCTGGGCGGAATCCTCGCCGTCTGCGACTGGCTGGGACGCAACGCGCAGGCCCTGCGCCGCCCGCCGCCGACCGTGCACGACGTGCTGCTGGCGATGATCAAGGCGCACGAGATCCAGGGTTTACTGGCCCTGCAGAATTCCTTCAACCGGGTCGGGCTGGACCATGTGGTGCTGGTCAAGGTCGCCACCACCGCTGTGGTGGCGCAGCTGCTCGGGCTGGATCGCGAACGCATGCTCAATGCAGTGTCGCTGGCCTGGGTCGATGGCCAGGCGCTGCGGACCTACCGGCACGCGCCCAACACCGGTTCGCGCAAGAGCTGGGCCGCCGGCGATGCCACCAGCCGTGGCGTACGCCTGGCGCTGATCGCGGCAACGGGTGAAATGGGCTATCCGAGCGTGCTCAGTGCACCGACCTGGGGCTTCGAGGCTGTGTCCATGCATGGACAGGCACTGACGCTGGAGCGGCCGCTGGGCAGCTATGTGATGGAGAACGTGCTGTTCAAGATCAGCTACCCGGCCGAGTTCCACGGCCAGACTGCGGTGGAGGCAGCGATCGCGCTGCACCAGCAATTGCGCGCGATGGGGCGGCAGGTCGAGGATATCGCGCACATCGCCATCCGCACCCAGGAAGCCTGCATCCGCATCATCGACAAGAGGGGCCCACTGCACAATCCGGCCGACCGCGACCACTGCGTGCAGTACATGATCGCCATCGCGCTGCTGCATGGGCGGCTGGTGGCCGAGGACTATGAGGACGACGTCGCCGCCGATCCGCGCATCGACGCGCTGCGCGCAAAGATGGCCTGCCACGAGGATCCGCAGCTCAGCGCCGACTATCTGGACCCGGACAAGCGCAGCATCGCCAACGGCCTGAGCGTGCGCTTCAACGATGGCAGTGAACTGCCGGAAGTGCTGGTGGAGTACCCGCTTGGCCACGCCCGACGCCGCGGAGAAGGCATTCCGCTGCTGATGGACAAGTTCCGCCGGCACCTGGCCCATCGCTTCCCGACCGCCCAGCAGCAGCGCATCCTGGCGGCATCGCTGGACCCGGTGGCGCTGGCGGCGATGCCGGTGACCGATTACGTGGACCTGTACCTGCCGGGGTAACAACGCTTTGGTGGGTGCCAACCTTGGTTGGCACGGGCCCAACGCCAACCAAGGTTGGCGGCTATCGGGACCGCCTTGGTCGGCACGGATCCGATCCAGCCGGGCGCGGCCCGGTGCCACCGTTCCGATGCATTCCTGCCGAATCCGCGTCAACACCTTGACGCGGCCTGCCTATAATGGCCACCTCGATCAAGGAGTGACGACATGAGCGGTCCGGCACGGCGGAAGCGGTGGGGATGGGCGGCGGCGGTACTGGCAGGAGGCCTGTTGCTGGGCCTGGCCGGCTGCCGCAACGACAGCGGGCAGCTGCCCAAGGCCAGCGGTGAAGCGATCGCCACCCAGGCCGAGCAGGTGAAGGAATTCACCCTGCTGCGCGCCTACCCGGACCAGAAGAATGACGGCCTGTCGCTGGCGCTGGAGTTCTCGCGCCCGCTGGTTGGCACCCAGGATTTCGACAAGCTGGTGCGCTTCGAAGAGAAGGTCGGCACCGACGACAGCAGTTGGACGCTGTCCGATGACGGCCTGACCCTCCGCTATCCGTTCGTGGAGGCCGGCAAGGAGTTCAGCCTGGTGGTCTCGCCCGACCTGCTGGCCGCCGATGGCAGTCGCCTGGGCAAGGAACTGAAGCAGAAGGTGTTCAGCGGCGAGCTGAAGCCGGTGGTCGGCTTCGCCTCGCAGGGCAGCGTGCTGCCGGCCAAGGACAGCCGTGGCCTGCCGGTGGTCTCGGTGAACGTGCCCGAGGTTGACGTCGAATTCCTGCGCGTGCGCGAGAAGGACCTGCCGACCTTCTTCAGCCAGTACCAGCGCGGCGGCCGCCGTGGCAGCTGGGAACTGAGCAGCGACTACGAGCGCAGCCCGATCAACAAGCTGGCCGAGCCGGTCTACGTCAACCGCTTCATCCTCGGCGGCAAGAAGAACGAGCGGGTGCTGACCTACCTGCCGACCCAGGACATCAAGGAACTGCAGGAGCCGGGCCTGTACTTTGCCCTGCTCAAGCGCACCGGTGACTACGAAGGCGAGTTCGATACCGCGTTCTTCTCGGTCAGCGACATCGGCCTGCATACCCGTGCCTACAAGGACAAGCTGTTCGTGCACACCGCCGGCCTCAAGGACGGCGCGCCGCTGAAGGGCATCGACCTGCGCGTGCTGGATGCCAAGGGCGAAGTGGTGCTGAAGGGCAGCACTGACGGCAATGGCAACGCGCTGCTGAACTACACGCTGGATGCCACCCACGTGCTGGTCGCCAGCAGTGGCAAGGACACCAGCTTCCTGCCGTTCAACCAGCCGGCGCTGGACCTGAGCGAATTCGCCGTGGCCGGCCGTGACAATGCCTGGTTCGACGTCTATGCCTGGTCCGGGCGCGACCTGTATCGCCCGGGCGAAACCGTGCGCCTGTCCGCACTGCTGCGCGACAACGATGGCAAGCCGGTCAAGGCTCAGCCGGTGTTCCTGCGCCTGAAGCAGCCCGACGGCAAGACCTTCCGCGAGACCCGCCTGCAGCCGGGCGAGCAGGGCTACATCAACTTCGAGCAGGTGATCCCCGCCGAGGCGCCGACCGGGCGCTGGCAGGTCGAGTTCCGCACCGACCCGGCGAGCAAGGAAGCGATCCAGGGCATGACCCTGCGCATCGAGGAGTTCCTGCCCGAGCGCATGAAGCTGGACCTGGACAGCGCGCAGGAGACGCTGAAGCCGGGTGAGGACCTGCGCCTGCAGGCCAATGGCGCCTACCTGTACGGGGCGCCGGCCGACGGCAACCGCTTCACCGCGCGCATGGCGGTGGCCGCCGAACAGCAGCCGGTAGAGGGCCTGCCGGGCTACTTCTTCGGTGACCCGACCCTGCAGTTGCCGCGCGAAGCCAAGGACGTGATCGATACCACGCTGCCGGGCAACGGCCAGCTGCGTGAGGATGTTGCGTTGCCGGAAGAGGCGGCCAAGGCCAAGGCACCGATCGCCGTGGTGCTGTCCGGCAGCCTGTATGAAACCGGTGGCCGCACGGTCACCCGTACCCTGAAGCGGGTGATGTGGCCGGCCAACGCGCTGGTCGGCGTGCGGCCGCTGTTCAACCCCGACGATGGTGCTGATTCCAACGGCAATGCGCGCTTCGAACTGATGCGTGTGGATGCCGTCGGTGCGCCGCAGCCGGCCAAGGGCCTGAAGATCACCCTGGTACGCGAGCTGCGCGACTACCACTGGACCTTCAACGACAACCGCTGGGACTACGATTTCACCCGCCGCTTCGAGAACAAGGAAACCCGCACCGTCGACGCCGGCAGCAGCGCGGTCGCCTTCGATTTCCCGGTGGAGTGGGGCGAGTACCGGGTGGACGTGTTCGATCCGTCCACCGGCCTGACCAGCCGCTACCCGTTCCGTGCCGGCTGGAGCTGGGGCGATGACAACCGCGGCCTGGACGCGCGCCCGGACAAGGTCAAGCTGGGCCTGGACAAGACCGGCTACAAGGCCGGTGACACCCTGGAAGTGACGGTGACCCCGCCGCATGCCGGCAAGGGCATCCTGATGGTCGAGACCGACCGCATGCTGTACGTGCAGGACATCGACGCCAAGCCGGGGTCGACCTTCAAGATTCCAGTCACCGCCGACTGGGAGCGCCACGACGTCTACATCACCGCGCTGGTGTTCCGTGGCGGCAGTGCGCCGAGCAAGATCACCCCGGCGCGTGCCGTGGGCGTGGTGCATGTGCCGATGGACCGCAAGGGCCGCACCGTGGCGGTCGGCCTGGTGGCGCCCAAGCAGATGCGCCCGGAGCAGGACCTGCCGGTGACGGTCAGTGCACCGCAGCTGGCCGGCAAGATGGCGCACGTCACCGTCTCGGCGGTGGACGTGGGCATCCTCAACATCACCCGCTTCCCGGTGCCCGATGCCGGTGCGCACTTCTTCGCCCAGCGTCGCCTCGGCATCGATGCCTACGACATCTACAGCCGGGTGATCGAGAGCTTTGATGGCGGTGCCGGCAAGCTGAAGTTCGGTGGCGACATGGCGTTGCAGGCATTGCCGCAGGCCAAGCGCCCGACCGCGCGCGTGCAGACCGTGGACCTGTTCTCCGGCCCGGTGCAGCTCGATGCCAAGGGCATCGCCCGCATCCGCCTGAAGGTGCCGGACTTCAACGGCACGCTGCGGGTGTCGGCGCTGGTCTACAGCGATGACCAGTACGGCAAGCGCGATGTGGAAACCGTGGTGCGCGCGCCGATCCTGGCCGAAGCCAGCATGCCGCGCGTGCTCGCCCCGGGCGACCGCAGCACCGTGACCCTGGACGTGCAGAACTTCACCGGCAAGCCGGGGCAGTTCAACGTGAAGGTGGACACCGAGGGCCCGCTGAACCTGGGCGAGGGCAGCCGCAGCGTGCAGTTGAATGCTGATGCCAAGACAACGCTGAGTTTCCCGCTGTCGGCGCGTGAGGGCCACAGCGTGGCCAAGGTGCGCGTACGTGTGGACGGCAACGGCTTCAAGGCCGATCGCCGCTACGAGCTGCCGGTGCGTGCGGCGTGGCCGCAGGTGCTGCGTTCGCAGGTGCGCACGCTGGATCCGCTGGCAGCGGTCAGTCTCGACAACAGCCTGACCGATGGCCTGATGTCCGAGTCGGTGAATGCCCGCCTGCTGGTCAGCCCGCTGCCGCCGATTCCGTTCGCCAGTGCGCTGCAGGGCGCGCTGAACTACCCGTACGGCTGTGCCGAGCAGACCACCAGCAAGGGCTACGCCGCGCTGATCCTGGACCAGGCGACGTCGTCGATGCTCGGTGCCGATGGCCTGGATGCCAAGACCCGTCGCGAACGCATGGAAGGTGCGTTCGGTCGCCTGGCGTCGATGCAGGTGGCCAACGGCAACTTCTCGATGTGGGGTGACGACGGCTACGTGAACCCGTGGCTGACGCCTTACATCACCGAGTTCCTGCTCGATGCCAAGGAGGCCGGCTTCGCGGTGCCGGACAACGTGCTGCAGAAGGCACTGAACCGGCTCAGCGAGGACCTGCTGTCCGGCGGCAACCAGTTCTACGGCCAGGACGACCGCGAGAAGCTGAAGTTCGCCAATCAGGCCTATTCGGGCTACGTGCTGGCCCGGGTCAACCGCGCTCCGCTGGGGACGCTGCGCACGCTGTATGACAACGAGCGCAGCAAGGCGGTCGGCGGCCTGTCGCTGGTCCATCTGGGCGTGGCGCTGTCGCTGCAGGGCGATGCCAAGCGTGGCCAGGCGGCACTGGCCGCGGCCTTCGCCAAGTCCAGCAGCGAACGTCCGTCGTACTTCGGCGACTACGGCAGCGCGATCCGTGATGACGCGCTGATGATCGCGCTGACCCACGAAAACAAGCTGGCCAAGCCGGCCTGGGATGCGCGTGCGGTGGATCTGGGCCGTGGCCTGGATGCGCGCCGCAATGCCGGCTGGATGTGGCTGAGCACGCAGGAACAGGTGGCCATCGCCCGCCTTGGCAAGGCACTGGCCGCCAATCAGAAGGCGCTGGTGGCCGGTGAGCTGGTGATCGGTGGCAACACCGAAGCCATCGGCGAGCGCAAGCTGTTCGGCCGCAATTTCAGCGCCAGCGAGCTGGCCAGCGGCGTGCGCTTCACCCCGCAGGGGCAGCCGCCGATGTTCGCCAGCATCGACGTGGCCGGTATCCCGCGCAGTGCGCCGGCACCGGACAACAGCGTGCTGGGCATTGAGCGCAGCTACTTCGGCACCGATGGCAAGCCGTGGTCGCCGCGCCCGCTGAAGGAAGGCGAAGCGCTGATCGTGCGCGTCACCGTCACCGCCGACACCACGATGCCCGATGCACTGCTGACCGACCTGCTGCCGGCCGGCCTGGAGATCGAGAACTTCAACCTGGGCGATGCCAAGCAGTGGGCCGACGTAGTGGTTGATGGCATCACCATCAGCGACCGCGGCGAAGCTGCCGACACCAAGCACGAAGAGTTCCGCGACGACCGCTATGTGGCTGCGCTGAAGCTCTCGCGTGGCAGCAAGGCCAACGTGTTCTATCTGGTGCGTGCGGTGACCCCGGGTACCTACTCGGTGCCGCCGCCGCTGGTGGAGGACATGTACCGGCCGCAGCTGCGTGGCGTCGGCCGTAGCAACCCGACCACGATCACGGTGGTACAGCCGTGACCGCGCGGACGGGCCGCGACGGCGCGGCCCGTCCCGCTGGCAAGCTCCAATCCGGCGCGCTGCAATGAACAACACGATGACGACCCGGCTGGCGGCCCTGCGCCGCTGGCTGCGGCCGCTGTGGCCGTGGCTGCGCTGGGGTACAGCGGCACTGTTGGCACTGCTGCTGGTGCTGGATTTCGCCTTCCCGCCGCCGCTGCCGAAGCAACCCGATACCAGCACCCTGGTGGTTGCCGCTGATGGCACGCCGCTGCGCGCGTTCGCCGATGCCGAGGGCGTGTGGCGCTATCCGGCATCGATCGACAGCGTCTCGCCGCTGTACCTGCAGGCGCTGCTGACCTACGAAGACCGGTGGTTCTGGCGCCATCCGGGCATCAACCCGCTGGCGATCCTGCGTGCCAGCGGCCAGTTGCTGCGCGGTGGTCGCATCGTTTCCGGCGGCTCGACCCTGACCATGCAGGTCGCACGCATCCTCGACCCGCATACGCGCACGCCGTGGGGCAAGCTCAAGCAGATGCTGCGTGCGGTGCAGCTTGAGGTGCATCTGAGCAAGCAGCAGATCCTGGCCCTGTACCTGGAACGGGCACCGTATGGCGGCACCATCGAGGGCGTGGAAGCGGCCAGCTGGGCGTACCTGGGCAAGCCGGCGGCGCAGCTGTCGCATGCCGAGGCCGCGCTGCTGGCAGTGCTGCCACAGGCGCCGAGCCGGCTGCGTCCGGACCGTCATCCGGAAGCGGCGCAGAAAGCGCGGGACAAGGTGCTGTCACGCATGGCCGAACTGGGCGCGTGGACGCCGGAGGAGGTCCAGGATGCGCGCATCGAGAACGTGGTGGCGCGCTCGCTGCGGCCTCCGCTGCACGCTGCACTGCTGGCGCAGCGCCTGCACTCGGCGCATCCGGGCCAGGCGCGTATCCAGAGCAGCATCGACATCGGCCTGCAGCGCACGCTGGAAGAACGTGTGGCCAGCTATTTCTCGACGCTGCCGGAGCGCACCTCGGCAGCCTTGCTGGTGGTCGACAACCAGACCCTGCAGGCGCGTGCCTACGTCGGTACGTTGTCCTTTGGTGACCGCCAGCGGCTCGGCCACGTCGACATGGTGCAGGCCTGGCGGTCGCCGGGCTCCACGCTCAAGCCGTTCCTGTATGCGATGGCGCTGGACGATGGCCTGATCCATTCGGAAAGCCTGCTGGTGGATGCGCCACAGAGTTTCGGCAGCTACCGCCCCGGCAACTTCGACATGGCCTTCAATGGGCCGATTGGTGCTTCCAGCGCATTGCGGCTGTCGCTCAATGTGCCCTCGGTGGATCTGCTGCAGCGGGTCGGGGCCGCGCGCTTCGCCGCGCGCCTGTCGCACTCCGGCATCCAGCTGCGCTTCCCGCCGGGCAGTACGCCCAACCTCTCGCTGATCCTGGGCGGCACCGGTGCGCGGCTGGAAGATCTGGTCGGCGCGTTCGCCGCGCTGAACCGCAACGGCATTGCCGGACGCGTGCGCTACACCGATGACGAACCGATGATCGAGCGGCGCCTGGCGTCGCCGGGCGCCAGCTGGATCGTGCGCGAGATGCTGGAATCGAACCCGCGACCGGGCTACAGCGTCGGTACCTTCGATATCGGTGGCCGCCCGCGCGTGGCCTGGAAGACCGGTACCAGCTATGGCTATCGCGATGCGTGGGCGATTGGCAGCACGCGCCACTACACCGTGGGCGTGTGGGTGGGCCGGCCGGACGGCACACCGCTACCGGGCCAGTACGGCGCGGTGACCGCGCTGCCGCTGATGTTCGAAGTGGTGGACAGCCTACCGCGCCAGCGCGGCGATTCGGCTGCTGCACCGATGCCGGCCAGTGTCAGCCAGGAAGATATCTGCTGGCCCACCGGCGAACGGGCCGAAGGCCTGCCGACGGCACTGTGCCAGCGGCGGATGTCGGCCTATCTGCTGGACGGCGCGGCACCACCGACCTTCCCCGAGCGCGAGGCGCGGCGCTGGCAGCCGGGGCGGCAGCGTTACCTGGCCGACGTGCGGACCGGACTGCGTGTATCGGCCGATTGCCGTAATCCACATGAGGAAGTAGCGCGCGAGATCGCGCGCTGGCCGGCGTTGTTGTCACC
This sequence comes from Stenotrophomonas sp. 63632_Sma, assembly GCF_056482875.1. Lineage (NCBI taxonomy): Bacteria > Pseudomonadati > Pseudomonadota > Gammaproteobacteria > Lysobacterales > Lysobacteraceae > Stenotrophomonas > Stenotrophomonas sp. 63632_Sma. Next base: position 3,446,117 of record NZ_CM151220.1, on the reverse strand, counting down.
GTGGCTGCCCAAGGCCACGCGCGCTGCCTCGCAGTTGCCGGCGTTGTCGCCGGATTGCCGCGACGACGGGCGTGAGGCCAGCGTGGCCCTGCACATCGATGGCCTCAATGATGGCGCCACGCTGGCGCGTGCACCCAATGCCGAACATGGCGTGCGCCTGCAGCTGCGCGCGCTGGGCAGCGAGCAGGCGGTGGACTGGCTGCTGGATGGCCGTTGGATCGCGCAGACCCGTGGCGCGCAGTTGATGCAGCGCGAGTTCGCCGATCCGGGCGCACACACTTTGACCGCGCTGGCGGCCGATGGCGCGTGGACGCAGGTGCGGTTCAACGTTCTCCGCTAGATGCCGGCCTTGGTCGGCGCGCGGTCCAACGCCAACGACACCGCCGTGCTCTGGTAGGTGCCAACCTTGGTTGGCACGCGATAAATGCGCCCACCAAGGTGGGCATCTACCAAGGCGTATGCGGGGCCGCTATTCCCCGATCCACCCATCCAGCAGGTCGGCGAACTCGTCGGCGTGCTCCTCTTCCTGCGCCAGTATCTCTTCAAGGATGCGCTTGGTGGTGGTATCGCGGTCGCCGATGAAGTTGATCATCTCGCGGTAGCTGTCGATGGCGATGCGTTCGGCCACCAGATTCTCGCGGACCATGTCGCGCAGGTCGCTGCCTTCCTTGTACTCGGCGTGCGAGCGTGCGGTCAGTGTATCGGGGTTGAAGTCCGGCTCACCGCCGAGCTGGACGATGCGCTCGGCCAGCTTGCCGGCGTGCGCCTGTTCCTGCTGTGCATGTTCGAGGAATTCGGCTTTCACCGCGTCGGCCAGCATGCCCTTGGCCATGAAGTAGTGCCGGTAGTAGCGCAGCACGCATACGTACTCGGTGGCCAACGCATCGTTGAGCAGCTTGATCACGACCTTGCGGTCGGCGCTGTAGCTGTCGGTGATCGCACCGTCTTCGATGTTGCGCCGCGCGCGTTCGCGCAGGGTCTTGCGGTCACTGATACCGGGCACCTTTGCGGCAGGCTTTGCGGCTTTGGCTGGCTTGGTGGACATGGCTGGCCGTTTCCTCTTGCGGTGGAAGATCAGGTTGGCAGGTGCTCCAGCACGTATTCGGCCGAAGACACTTCGAACTGGCCGGGCTGCTCGATCCAGGCCGCACGCACCACGCCATCCACCACGTACAGGGCGAAACGGCGTGAGCGGATGCCCATGCCCGAGGCGCTGGCGTCGAGCTCCAGGCCGAGCGCACGGGTCAGTTCGGCATTGCCGTCGGACAGCATCAGCAGGCCGTCGGGCACGCTCTGGTCGGCGGCCCAGGCCTTCATCACGAACGGGTCGTTGACCGCCATGCAGTAGACATCGATGCCGCGCTGGCGGAACGCCTGGAATTTCTCGACGTAGCCGGGCAGGTGGCGCGCCGAGCAGGTCGGGGTGAACGCGCCGGGCACGGCGAACAGCACCACCTTGCGTGCGTCGAACAGCGAATGCGTATCGAGCGTTTCGATGCCCTCGCGGATGCGCTTGAGGGTCACTTCCGGAATGCGGTCGCCGACATGGATGGTCATGGGGAACTCCTTGCTGGGGCAGGCTAGTGGGCCGGATGGGACAGGGGCGTCAAGACATTGGAAAACCCGTGTGCAGGCCCCATCTTCAGGCTTTGTGGCAGGGGCTTCCAGCCACAGCGTGGGGCATGGGGATGGCAGCCGCATTGCGCAGGATCAGTCGGCCTCACCGGGGCCGCACGAGGGGCGGCGTAGCATCGCCGGCGCGTAGAATGAACCTGGGGCGGCGCCACCGGCGCGGCCGAAGCAGATCGAGGTAGCTGGATGGAATTCAAGGATTACTACGCCACCCTGGGGGTGGAACCGAGCGCGGGCGAGGCGGAGATCAAGACCGCCTACCGCCGGCTGGCACGCAAGTACCACCCGGACGTCAGCAAGGAGGCCGGGGCCGAAGACAAGTTCAAGGCGGTCAACGAGGCCTACGAGGCGCTGCGCGATCCGGAAAAGCGCGCGGCCTACGACCAGCTGCGCGCGCAGGGCTATCGCCCGGGCGAGGAGTTCAACGTGCCGCCGAACTATGGTGGTGCTGGCGGTTTCAATTTCGAGGAAGTATTCGGCGGTGGCGGCCCCAATGGCGGCTTCAGCGACTTCTTCGAGAGCCTGTTCGCGCGCCAGCGTGGCGGTGGTGGCGCTGGTCCGGGGCCGGGTTTCAGCAGCCAGGGCCATGCGCCCAACCGTGATACCCGCGCCAAGCTGTCGGTGCCGCTGGAAGCGGCCTACAGTGGCGACAGCCTGCGCATCACGGTCAACGGCAAGCAGCTGGATGTACGCGTGCCCAAGGGCATCCGCCCAGGCCAGGTGATCCGGCTGGCCGGGCAGGGCAACCATGGCGGCAACCTGCTGCTGGAAGTGGAATATGCCGCCCACCCACAGTTCGAGGTCGATGGCCGCAACATCCTCTATACGCTGCCGGTGACCCCGTGGCAGGCCGCGCTGGGTACCAGCATCAGCGTGCCGACCCTGGGTGGAGCGGTGGAATTGAAGATTCCGGCCGATTCCGATGCCGCAAGCTGCGCCTGCGTGGCCGCGGCCTCGGCCTGCCGGGCAATCCGGAGGGCGACCAGATCGTCGAGATCGAGATCGTGGCCCCGGCCGCGACCGACGAGGCGCAGAAGAAGGCCTACCGGAACCTGGCCAAGGCCTTCGGCGAGACCATTTGAAGGTAGTGCCGGCCGCTGGCCGGCAACTTCATTGCCCGGGACGGTGATGCGTGGTTGCCGGCCAGCGGCCGTTACTACCGCGCGCGTCTCAGCCCTGCCCGGCGAACACCCGCTCCAGCACCTCGGACAGTTCGTCTTCCGAGAATGGCTTGGTGATGTAGGCCTTGGCACCCTGGCGCATGCCCCACATGCGGTCGGTGTCCTGGTCCTTGGTGGTCACCAGGATCACCGGGATATGCCGGGTCGCCTCGTCGCGGGCGAGGGTGCGGGTGGCCTGGAAGCCATTGAGGTTGGGCATCACCACGTCCATCAGGACCAGGTCGGGCAGCTCGGCCTTGGCGGTTTCGACCCCGGCGGCGCCATCGGTGGCGGTCAGGATCTGGTGCCCGAGCTTCTCGACGATGCGCTGTATCCCCAACAGCTGCGACGGTGAGTCGTCGACGATCAGAATGCGTGCCATGTTGTTCCCCATGTAATGCCCGCAGTGTAGTGCGGGCCCATTACTGGCGGGAGGGGCGCATCTGCCGTCCGTCGCCTGCCTGCGACGTTCAGTCGATCCGCACCACGGTGCGGCCCAGCGAACCGCCCGCCAGCATCCGTTCGAACACGGCAGGAAGGCCATCGAGGCCGACTTCGGCGGTGCAGATGCGGTCCAGCTGCTGCGGCTTCCAGTCACTGCCCAGCCGCGACCACACTTCTTCGCGCAGCCCACGCGGTGCATTGGCCGAGGACACGCCCAGCAGTGACACGCCGCGCAGGATGAACGGCATCACCGTCATATCCAGCGTCGGGCTGGCTGCCAGGCCGGCACTGACCACGCTGCCGTAGGGCACGGTCTGCGCCAGCAGGCTGGCAAGCATGTCGCCTCCGGCATTGTCGAGGCCCCCGCCGAAGCGGGCCGACTGCAGCGGGCCGGTGTCGGACAGTGCCTCGCGCGGTAGTACTTCAGTGGCGCCGATACCATGCAGGAACTCGGCCTGGTCCGGTTTGCCGCTGACTGCGTGCACGGTGTAGCCGGCACGACTGAAGATCGACAGCGCCAGCGCGCCGACACCGCCGCTGGCGCCGGTGACCGCCAACGGGCCGAGTTCCGGCACCTGCCGGTTGTCCTGCATGCGCAGCAGCGCCAGCGCCGCCGTGAAGCCGGCGGTGCCCAGCACCATCGCCTCGCGCGGGCTGAGCCCGGCCGGCTGGGCAATCACCGCACGCGACTCCAGCCGCACATACTGGCTGTAGCCGCCATCGCGGGTTTCGCTGAGGCCGCAGCCGGTGGCCAGCACCGCATCGCCTTCACGCCAGGCCGGGTCGGTGGATGCCACCACGGTGCCGGCCACATCGATTCCGCCGACCAGCGGGAAACGGCGCAGGATCCTGCCCTTGCCGGTGCCGGCCAGGGCATCCTTGTAGTTGACCGAAGACCAGTGGGCGCGGATCAGTACCTGGCCGGGGTTGAGGTCGTCGACATTGAGCTGGGCCAGGCCACTGCGGTAACCGGCGGCGTCGTTTTCGATGCGGAATGCGGTGAACGGGGTGGTGGGGGCCATCGGCGTTGCCTGACTTCGAGGAAAACGCCACCTTACCCCGTTGCCCCCCTTTCGATCCTGCCGATCCGCCCCATCTTGTATGATCGGTGATGGTTTCACGGCTGGTGGTGCGGGAAGGGCCCGCGCCGCAGCCCAAATCTTGATGGAGCGTGCATGGCCTGGAATACACCCGGCGGCAACAAGGGCGGACAAGGCCCCGAGGACAATCGACGCGGGCCCTTCGGGTCGCGCGGCGGTGGCAATGGTGGTGGCTGGGGCGGACTGCCCGGGCCGCTGAAGGACCTGTTCGACGGCGGCATCATGCGTTGGGTGGTGGCAGCGGTGGTGTTGCTGGTGCTGTTCTCCAGCTTCCAGCTGATCGGCGAACAGCAGCGTGGCGTGGTGCTGCGCTTCGGCCAGTTCTCGCGCATCCTGCAGCCTGGCCCGAACTTCAAGCTGCCGTGGCCGATCGAATCGGTCACCAAGGTCAATGCCACCGAGATCAAGACCTTCTCGATCCAGGTGCCGGTGCTGACCCGCGACGAGAACATCGTCAACGTCTCGCTGAACGTCCAGTACCGCATCGACGACCCGCAGCAATACCTGTTCGGAACGGTCGATGCCAACCAGGTGCTGGAGCAGTCGGCGCAGAGCGCGGTGCGCGAGGAAGTCGGCCGTGCCGACCTCAACGCGGTACTGAACAACCGTGGCCCGCTGGCCGTGGCCGCCGAGGAGCGCCTGCAGGCGCTGCTGAAGGCGTTCAAGACCGGCCTGACGGTGACCGGCCTGACCCTGCAGGACGCCCGTCCGCCGGAAGAAGTGAAGCCGGCCTTCGACGAGGTCAACGGTGCCCAGCAGGTCAAGGAACGCCTGATCAACGAAGCCCAGGCTTATGCCGCCAAGGTCGTGCCGGAAGCCCGAGGCCAGGCCTCGCGCGCCCGTACCACCGCCGAAGGCTACAAGCAGGCCGTGGTCTCCAAGGCCGAGGGTGACGCGCAGCGCTTCAGCCTGTTGCAGGCCCAGTACAAGGACGCCCCGGAAGTGACCCGCAAGCGCCTGTGGCTGGAGACCGTGCAGCAGGTGCTGAGCGAGAACCGCAAGGTGATCGGTGGCGATGGCCGCCAGCTGATCTACGTGCCGATGACCGGCGATACCCGTCCCACCACCTCGGCGCCGCCGGGAGTGACCAATCCGGAGGTGGTGATGCCGTCGCTGCCGGGTGCAGCGGCGGAAGCTTCCCGTGATCCGGGCCGGCCGGTGGGCCGCCCGACCGGGCGACCGAGCGGCCGTGAGGAGGGCAGCCGATGAAGAGTCCTATCTGGATCGCCGTGATCGTGGCGGTGGTGCTGGGCCTGCTCGGCTCGGTGTACGTGGTCCGCGAGGACCAGACCGCCATGGTGCTGAACCTGGGCAAGGTGGTGCGTTCGGACATCAAGCCGGGCCTGCACTTCAAGGTGCCGGTGGTGGAAACGGTGAAGGTCTTCGACCGCCGCTTCCAGGTGCTCGACACCGCCCCGGCGCGTTACTTCACCGCCGAGCAGAAGGACGTCAGCGTCGACTTCTTCGCCATCGGCTACATCTCCAACGTGGGTGACTACTTCCGTGCCACCGGTGGCGATCCGCGCATCGCCAATGCCCGCCTGGCACCGATCATCACCGACTCGCTGCGCAACCAGATCAACTCGCGCACCCTGCAGCAGCTGGTCTCCGGCGACCGCAGCGAGCTGATCGCCGAGCAGCTGAAGGGGATCAACGAAGCGGTGGCCGGCCTCGGCATGCAGATGATCGACCTGCGCATCAAGCAGGTGGACCTGCCCACCGACAGCCAGGTGATCAATGATGTGTACGAGCGCATGCGCGCCCAGCGCAAGCAGGAAGCGGCCAAACTGCGTGCGGAGGGCGAGGAGCAGTCGTTGACCATCCGCGCCCAGGCCGACCGTGACAGCACCGTGCTGATCGCCGAAGCCGAGCGTGATGCACAGCGCCTGCGCGGTGAAGGCGATGCCGATGCGGCGCGCATCTACGGCAAGGCCGGCTCGGCCGACCCGTCGTTCTATGCGTTCTACCGCAGCCTGGAGGCCTACCGTGGCTCCATGACCGACGGCAACGGCGTGATCGTGCTCGACAAGAACGACCCGTTCCTGCAGTACCTGAAGAACGACCGCTGAGGTCGCAGGGCAGTACCCCACGGGGCCCGGCCAGATGCCGGGCCCCGTGCTTTTTCCGGAGTCCCCCATGAAAGATCTGTTCGCCGCCGTCTGCCTGGTGGCGGTGCTGGAAGGCCTGTTCCTGTTCGTCGCCCCATTTGCCTGGAAGCGCATGGCCGAGCGCCTGCTGGACCTGCCCAGCCCAGCCCTGCGCAGCTTTGGCGGGCTGGTGCTGCTGGCCGGCCTGAGCCTGCTGTGGTGGGCGCGGCATTGAAAGGGTAGTGCCGCTGCCGCGGCTAACCCTGGGATTGCCCACCAGCGGCCGCCTGCGTTCACATGCGTGGCCCGGCTCTGGCAGATGCCAACCTTGGTTGGCATTGCCTACCAGCGGCCGGCACTACCGGGAGGCGCCTGACCGGCCGGTACATGCGTGGCCCGGCTCTGGTAGATGCCAACCTTGGTTGGCATTGCCGTACCAGCGGCCGGCACTACCGGGAGGCGCCTGACCGACCGGCACATGCGTGGTCCGGTTTTGGGAGCCCCCCCTTGGTTGGCATTGCTTACCAACGGCCGGCACGACCGGGCGGGGCGGCTGACCGGCCGGTGAAGCCGTCCGTCGGAAAGGTGGCACCCGACCCCGGAAACCCGGATAATGCACAAAAGCCGGACGGGCCTCCCCGTTCGGCTTTTTCCGTGTCTGGGCCTTCCATCGCCGGCTGCTCCCCGTTTGGAGCCGCCCTCCAGGTGCTGGCCAGCCCCGCCACGGTTCAACCGTCCGCGGCCCCGATGGCCGCAACATATGAGGAGCCCGTCATGGGTCAGTCTGTCGTAGTGTTGGGTGCCCAGTGGGGCGATGAAGGCAAGGGCAAGATCGTCGATCTGCTCACTGAGGAAATCGGCGCCGTCGTGCGCTTCCAGGGCGGCCACAACGCCGGCCACACCCTGGTCATCAACGGTAAGAAGACCGTCCTGCACCTGATCCCGTCGGGCATCCTGCGTGACGATGCGCTGTGCCTGATCGGCAACGGCGTGGTGATCTCGCCGGCCGCGCTGCAGAAGGAAATCGCCGAGCTGGAAGCCTCCGGCGTGGAAGTGCGTTCGCGCCTGAAGATCTCCCCGGCCGCGCCGCTGATCATGCCGTACCACATCGCCCTGGACCAGGCGCGCGAGCGCGCTGCCGGCGGCAAGGCGATCGGCACCACCGGCCGTGGCATCGGCCCGGCCTACGAAGACAAGGTGGCGCGTCGCGGCATCCGCATCGCCGACCTGCATTACCCGAAGCAGCTGGAAGAACTGCTGCGCACCGCGCTGGATTACCACAACTTCGTGCTGACCAAGTATCTGAACACCGATGCGGTCGATTTCCAGAAGACCTTCGACGAAGCGCTGGCCTTCGGCGAATACGTGCAGCCGATGAAGTCCGACGTGGCCGGCATCCTGCACGACCTGCGCAAGCAGGGTAAGCGCGTGCTGTTCGAAGGCGCGCAGGGTGCGCTGCTGGACATCGACCACGGCACCTACCCGTACGTCACCAGCTCCAACACCACCGTCGGTGGTGCACTGGCCGGTTCCGGCGTCGGCGCCGATTCGATCGACTACGTGCTGGGCATCGCCAAGGCCTACGCCACCCGCGTCGGCGGCGGCCCGTTCCCGACCGAACTGGACGACGAAGTCGGCCAGGGCATCCGTGACCGCGGCGCCGAGTACGGTGCCTCGACCGGCCGTCCGCGTCGCTGCGGCTGGATGGACATCGTCGCGCTGAAGCGCGCCGTGGCCATCAACGGCATCAGCGGCCTGTGCATCACCAAGCTGGACGTGCTGGATGGCATGGAAAAGCTGAAGGTCTGCATCGCGTACGAATACAACGGCAAGCGCACCGAGTACGCGCCGCTGGACGCGCAGGGCTGGGAAGACTGCACCCCGGTGTACCTGGAGTTCCCGGGCTGGAGCGAGAACACCCACGGCATCACCAACTGGGACGACCTGCCGCCGGCCGCACGTGCCTACCTGCGTTCGCTGGAAGAGCTGGCCGGTTGCCCGATCAGCATCGTCTCCACCGGCCCGGACCGCGACCACACCATGGTCCTGCAGGATCCGTTCGCCTGAGGTAGCGCCGGGCGCTGCCCGGCGTAGGTGACAGTAAGAGCCCCGCGAAAGCGGGGCTTTTTCGTTACTGTGTCGGCACGGCCAGCAGGGAAATGACGTGATGACCCGGATGTCAGCGTGAAGGGCGTAACGGTGGTGCGGATCACCCTGTGGGTGATGTGGAGCCTGTGGGGCATCGCCTGCCTGGTACTGCTGCTGGGTGCGGCCGCCAATGCCCTGGCGTCGCGCACGCAGACGGTGCCGCTGGTGCTGAGTCCTGGCGCAACCGCCCAGATCACCGTCTACCGCCTTATCGATGACCAACTGCGGTTGCGCCTGCGCTATGCCGCGGACGGTACAGAGGCTGACCCCGAGGTGCTGCTGCACATCGAAACTCCGACCGATCAGAGAGACTTCCGCGCAGGGGAGCGTTCGGGAGTGGCCGGGCAGGGCATCAATCGCGCGCTGGCTTCGGTTGAGTCCAGCGGCCTTACGGCGTTCTACTTTGGCTATGGCCGCGGCGACGCATTGCCACGCGGCCGCTCATGGCTACGGGTCACCGTGCTGGAGGTGGACCCGGCGCTGGCCGGGCACGCGGCAGACATCGAGCTGCAGCCACCGCTGGACCTGCTGAAGCTGACCGACCTGGATTACATCTGGCTGTGGCCGTTCTTCTTCTGGAAGATGGCGGCGCTGTTCCTGCTGATTCCAGGGGCTGCGTTGGCTGTCTTTACTCTGGTGTTGAGGCGCTGGCAGCGCCGGGCGTCAGTGCCGCCGACTTCAGCAGGGGATAGGGGTTGATCGACTCTCCCTTCCACCACTGTTTTTCCGGTCCGAGCATGTGTACTTCGAAATGCAGGTGCGGCGCGTCGGCACTGGCATTGCCTGTGCTGCCCACGTAACCGATCACATCCCCGCGTTTGATCACCTGTTTTTCCGCCAGGCCATCGGCGTAGCGCTGCAGATGCGCGTAGTAGTAGCACCAGCGCCCGCTGGGCTCGAACTGGTAAATCGTCAAGCCGCCGCGCTCGCTGTCGAACAGTTTTTCCACCGTTCCATCGGCCACCGCCAGGACCGGCGTACCGGTATCGGCCATGATGTCGATCGCATCGTGTACGCGTCCTTCGCTGCGGGCATCGGTGAACGTATCGCGCAGCTGGGACGCATGGATACCCTGCACCGGCAGCAGCAGACCGGATGGTGCATCCGCAGTCTGCGCGGCCGACGGCGCGGTGTTGGCGGGTGGGGCTGTTGCGGGTGTCGCTACAGATTCCTTCGCCGGCGCCGCTGCCAGTGCCGATTGCGCTTGCGGCAGCGGGGCGGGTACCGGATCACCCGCATCGCGGTGCAGCCACCAGCCTGCACCCAGCCCCAGCAGAACGCCCAGCACGATCAGTTGCGAAAGGCGCATCGGCTCACTCCTGCATCACCACGGGTACCGAGGTATCCACGGCATCGGCCACGCGCTGCGCATCCCAGTTGGTCATGCGCACGCAGCCATGCGATTCGGTCTTGCCCACATGGCCGGGTTCGGGCGTGCCATGCAGGCCGTAATGCGGCTTGGACAGATCGATCCAGACCCGCCCGACCGGATTGTTCGGACCCGGTGGCAGGGTGGCCTTCTTTTCGCCCTTGCGGGCATCCCAGAACAGTTTCGGGTTGTAGTGGAACGGCGGGTCGCGGTAAACGCCCAGGATCTTCCATTCGCCGATCGGTAACGGGTCGTGCTGGCTGCCCGACGACACCGGGACCTGTGCGATCACCTTGCCCTGCGCATCCAGCAGCTGCAGCGTGGAGTCGGATTTGTCGACCACGATCTTCGCCGCCTTCGGCAATGCGGCCAGTGCGATGTTGGGTACCTGGATGCGGCTGCCAGCCTTGGTCAGGTCCACGCCGGGATTGAGCACTTTCATCAGCTCAGGGGAGGCATGGAAGCGCTCGCCGAGGGCTTCTTCCACACTGCCGTAGCCCAGCGATGTGAGCTTGGCCTGGGCGGCGGGCCCTTTCGGAGTGGCCTGGAACGGACCGGCAACATCCTCAGCAGTCAGCGTGTAGCTGGCCAGCGGCCCAACGGTATCGGCCTGCAGGGCCTTCCAGGTGGCGTCGTCCAGTTCACCCGTTACGTCCAGCCCATGCGCTGCCTGGAAACCCGACACCGCGCGTCGCTGGTTGCTGCCCACTTCGCCATCGATCTGGCCAGGGGAGAAGCTCGCGCGATCCAGCAGCACCTGGGCGTGCAGCGCGGAGTGGGGTGCGGTGTCCGGTCCGGCCGTTTCGGCAATGGGTGCGGGCAAGTGGGGCGGCGGCGCCTGCGCGAAGGCTGGCGACGCCAGCAGCGAGAGAGCGAGCAGGGTGGATCGGGACACGGGCAAGGGCATTGGGATCTCCAGCAGGTCACGCCACCACCTTGCCCGCAGCAGCCGCCGAGCCACCGTGAAAGGGATCTGATGCCCGCATGAGCAGCCATGGGTATTGCAGCCGTGTCCAGCGCGCAGGTGCTGCTGCGCAGGGGGCTCACCAAGGTGAACGGTGGCCGACGCCGTCGACGGACGGCGATCAAGATTGCCTGCCGGGCCGCCGATAAGGGCGCATCCCCCCGTTTTGGATACCCCCATGAACTACTTGAGGAACGTCAGGGTTGCCTGGCGTCTTGGGCTGGGCTTTGGCCTGTTGCTGCTGCTGGTTGCCGCCGTGGTGGCCACCGGCGCCACCGCCAGTGTCGTGCAGAAGCGCGCGATGCAGCAGGTGGTCGACGTCAGCGTGGCCAAGGTGCGTCTGCTGTCGCAGATGCTCGATGCCAACAACCAGATGATGGTCGTGCGCCGCGAAATGCTGATTCGCCAGGGCGAAGACCGTGGCAGCGACGAGAAGCGCATTGCCGACCTGGTCAAGCGCTACGAGGCCAGCTGGACCGCCTACCAGGCGCTGCCCAGCGACGCCGACGGCAAGGCCATCGCGGAAACCATCGCCGCCAAGCGTGCCATTGCGCGTCCACTCAACAAGCAGACCAGCGAACTGATGGAGCAGGGCGACTACCCGGGCGCCGTAGCGCTGACCCTGGGCCCCGTGCAGGAAGCGGCAAACGGCTGGAACAAGGCTCTGTCCGATGGCGTGGACTTCGAAGAGAAGGAAAGCCGTGAGGCAGCCGCCGAGGCGATCCGCCTGGGTGAGCGCAGCCTGCTGCAGCTGCTGGTGCTGGGCGGCGTCGCGCTGCTGGTGGGCATCGGTGCCTCGGTGATGATCGGCCGCAGCCTGACCGGTCCGCTGGCCCGCGCGGTGAACCTGGCCGAGCGCCTGTCCAAGGGACAATTGGACCAGGAGTTCCGCCTTGGCGGCCGTGACGAACTGACCCAGCTGGGCGAGGCGATGGCCAGCGTGCGGCAGAGCGTGCAGGCGGCGATCGGCGCACAGCTGCAGATGGCTGAGCAGCATGAGGCGGGCGCGATCCGCTATCGCATGGACGTCACGGCGTTCCCCGGTGACTTCGGCCGCATGGTGCAGGCCACCAACAGCCTGGTCGAATCGCACGTGCAGGTGGAACTGCTGATGGCCGAGGTGATGCAGCGCTACGCCATCGGCGACCTCAGCCGTGACCTGCCCGACTACCCGGGCGAGAAGGGCACGCTGACCCGTACCCTGGCCGCGGTGAAGCAGAGCCTGATGGCGATCAACGCGCAGATCGATGAATTGGCCCGCGCCGCACGCGCCGGTGATTTCAGCATGCGTGGTGATGCCGCTGCGTTCCAGTACCAGTTCAAGGCGATGGTCGAACATCTCAACGGCATGATGGCCAGTTCACAGGCCAGCATCGCCGATGTCTCCGACGTGCTGCGCGCGATCTCGCACGGCGACCTGACCGCACGCATGGACGGCGAGTACGACGGCGTGTTCGCACGCATGCGCGACGATGCCAACACCACCACCGCACAGCTGACCGGCATCGTGCATGGCATCCAGGTGGCTGCCGACAGCATCAACAACGCGGCGCAGGAACTGGCCGCCGGCAACAACGACCTGTCGCGCCGTACCGAGCAGCAGGCAGCCAATCTGGAAGAAGCGGCCGCATCGATGGAGGAACTGACCTCCACCGTGCGCCAGAACGCCGAGCTGGCGCGTCAGGCCGACAGTGAAGCGCATGCGGCCGGTGCCGCCGTGCGCGAGACCGAGCAGGCGATGGCACAGATGGCCTCGGTCATGGGTGAGATCGACCAGTCCTCGGCACGCATCTCGGAAATTTCGACGGTGATCGATGGCATCGCGTTCCAGACCAACATCCTGGCGCTGAATGCTGCGGTGGAAGCGGCGCGTGCAGGTGAGCAGGGGCGTGGATTCGCCGTGGTCGCCAGTGAAGTGCGGACGCTCGCGCAGCGTGCCGGTGTCGCCGCCAAGGAGATCAAGGAACTGATCGAAGATGCCGCTGCCAAGGTGAAGAGCGGCCTGGCAGTGACCGTTGAATCGGAAGCCGCGATCGCCCGCGTAGCCCAGGCAAGTTCGCGCACCACCCAGCTGATGAGCGACATCGCAGCGGCCAGCAAGGAACAGGCCGCCGGTATCGAGCAGGTCAACCAGGTGGTGGTGCAGATGGACCAGGTGACCCAGCAGAACGCTGCGCTGGTGGAAGAAGCCACCGCCGCCAGCCGCGCGCTGGAAGAACAGGCGCATGCACTGACCACGTCGGTGTCGGTGTTCAAGGTGGAAGGCGACGCAGCTTCGGTTGTGCCGCGTCGCGCAGCCTGAGTGGAAGAGGCCGGCACTGGCACCTGAGCCAGTGCCGGTCGCACACGGATCAGCGCTTGAAAAGACGTTCGTGCATCCAACCGTCGTTCGTCAGAACGAGTGTTGCCTTGCCTGGGATATCGCCTTCCACCTGCTCGGCAAAGTTCCGGTAGCTGGCCTTCACCGCTTCAGACTTTGCCCAGTTGTCCGCCCCATCAACCTTGTACCGGAAGTTCACCTGGGACAGCTTTACTCCCATCATGTCGCTGGGCTCGGTGAAGGTATCCACTCCAACCATTGCGAACCTGCCCGTGCAGAATGCGTCCTGCGCAGCCACTGTATCGGCAGCATTGGCGACAAGGAACTTCTTGCCTGTATCGGTGATCTGGTATTCCCCTGCGGGTCGCATCGAGGTCCCGAACATTGATTTGACCTCGGTGTCACGGCGAATGAGCAGTCCGGCATCGACCAAAGCTGCGGCCCGCTTGCGGTTCTGTTCTCCCAGTCGGTCGTCGTCAGCCAAGGTGAAGGGAATCTCGCGGGCAGGAACTGCTGCGCACAGTCCCTTGTTCGTATCCAAGTAGGTCTGGATGGCCTTGCTGAAGTTGCTCTTGCTGGGATCCTTGGCGCTGCCACACGCAGCGAGGACAAGGGTGAGCGCACTGACAGTCAGCGCATGTTTCCTGAGAGACAAGGAAGCTTCCTTTCCATTGAAGTGGAAAGAGTGAATATCACGTAGGCGCCCATGCGTGGTGATCTATTGGTCCAAAGATCCAGAAAGCATCCAGGCAGGATTGCTTCAAGAGCTGCGTTTCAATGCTGTCTGATGGGAATGGACGGCCTATTGCGACATTTTTGGTTGCTGGCTCAAACTCAAGAGGCGTTATCGGCTGCGCGGGAGCGTGTCGTCCTCTTGGCCGTTGCCTTCTTTGCCACCTTGCGCCCACTGCCACTGCGCTTGCCGCCGCCGTCCTGCTTGTTCACAGTGGCCCAGGCGATGCGCTCTGCGGTGCTTTCGCTGGCACCGCGCTCGCGCTCGCTCTCTTCGATGTGCTCGGCCTGGCGCTTCTGCTTTTCGGTATAGGCGGACTTGTCACCGCGGGGCATGGCCGGTTCTCCGGTGGGGGCTGGCCCCCACGGTGGGCCTGGCGGCGTTAAGCGCAAGTCCCGCAAGGGTGATCGCACCGGCAAGGGGCCTCGGCTATGCTTGTGGCATGCGAGTCGAGCCCGCCGACATCGAAGCCCTGTTCGACGCCATCCCGGATGTGCTGTTCTTCATCAAGGACCTTCAGGGGCGTTACACCCACGTCAACCAGACCATGCTGCGGCGGCTGGGCCTGCGCGCGCGCAAGGACGTGATCGGGCGTACCGCGGCCGAGATCTACCCGACCGGCCTCAGTGCGGACTACGTCGACCAGGACGCCCGCGTGCTGTCCGGTGAGGTGATCGAGAACCTGATGGAGCTGCACCTGTTCGCCAACCGCGAACCGGGCTGGTGCCTGACCTGCAAGCGCCCGCTGGTGGTCGATGGGGCCATCGAGGGCCTGATCGGCATATCCCGCGACCTCGGCCAGAAGGACAGCCTGGGCACGCAGTACGAGCAGCTGCGGCTGGCGCTGGCCCACCTCAATGCGCACTACGCCGAAAACGTGCGCATGCAGACCCTACTGGACATCACCGGTTTCTCGCTGTCCAAGTTGGAGCGCAGCTTCCGCAAGGTGTTCCAGATGACCCCGCAGCAGGTGCTGACCCGGCTGCGGATCCAGATGGCCATGCACCTGCTGCACGGTGACGACAGCATCGCCTGCATCGGCCAGGCCTGCGGTTTCAGCGACCAGAGCGCCTTTACCCGCAAGTTCAAGGCTGAAACCGGTTTCTCGCCGCGCGCCTACCGGGCCCGTATTGGTGGCAACGTCGGCGAGCCGGCGCTGGCCTGAGCCGCCTGCTGCGCTGTGCCTATCCCCGTGGGCACGGGACAGGGTAAGGTGTCGCCCCTGTAGCCGCCGCCAGCCCTGCCGATGCCCAACTCGATTCCGACCGCTTCGCCGTCCCGCCTCGGGCACTCGCTCAAGCCCCGCCAGCTGATCATGATGGGCCTGGGCAGCGCCATCGGCGCCGGCCTGTTCCTCGGCTCGGGCGTGGGTGTACAGGCGGCCGGCCCGGCGGTTCTGGTGTCGTATCTGGTCGCTGGTGCGCTGGTGATCATCGTGATGAACGCACTGGGCGAGATGGCGGCGGCCAAGCCGACCAGTGGCGCGTTCTCGGTCTATGCCGCTGATGCCATGGGCGCCACCGCCGGCGCCACCGTGGGCTGGCTGTGGTGGGTGCAGCTGGTGATCGTGATCGCCGCCGAGGCGGTAGGCGCGGCCGGGCTTCTTGCCACGGTCTGGCCGGCGATACCGGTACCGATGGCGGCGCTGGCCTTCATGCTGTTCTTCACCGCGATCAATCTGCTCGGGGTGAAGAACTTCGGCGAGTTCGAATTCTGGTTCGCCATCCTCAAGGTGGTGGCGATCCTGGCCTTCATCGCCATCGGTGTGGCGCTGCTGATGGGCTGGCTGCCGCAGGTCACCTCGCCGGGCTTGAGCAACTTCACCGAGCATGGCGGCTTCGCGCCGAAGGGGCTGGCCGGCATCGGCACGGCGCTGCTGGTTGTCGTTTTTGCCTTTGGCGGCACCGAGATCGTAGCCGTCGCTGCGGCCGAAACCGAAGATCCCGAGCGCAGCATTGCCCGTGCCATCCGCACCGTGGCCTGGCGCATCCTGGTGTTCTACATCGGCTCGCTGAGCGTGATCATCGCCGTGGTGCCGTGGACCAGCGAGGCGCTGAAGTCGCCGTTCGCTGCGGTGCTGGATATCGCCCGCATCCCGGGCGCGGGTACGGCCATCACCCTGATCGCGGTGATCGCACTGCTGTCGGCACTCAATGCCAACCTCTACGGCGCCTCGCGCATGATGTATTCGCTGGCGCAGCGCCGCGAGGCACCGGCGGTGCTCGGCTGGACCGACCCGCGCCAGGTGCCGGTGATCGCCGTGCTGGCCAGCGTGCTGTTCGGCTTTGCCGCCACGGTGATGGAACTGCTGTTCCCGGACCGGGTGCTGCCGGTGCTGCTGAACATCGTCGGTTCCACCTGCCTGCTGGTGTGGACGCTGTCGCTGGTGTCGCAGCTGGTGCTGCGTCGCCGCGCGGATCGCCTGGGTACCCGCCTGCCGTTCCGCATGGCCGGCTTCCCGTGGCTGACCTGCTGCGCGCTGGCGATCCTGGCACTGATCTTCGGCCTGCTGCTGAGCGAGTCGCACACCCGCCTGCAGTTCCTGTCGATGGTGGCGTTGACCGCCACGATCGCCACCAGCAGCGCCATCGCACGGCGCATGCGCGAGGCGTGATTGAAGCTGCCGGCCAGCGGCCGGCACTACCACGGGGGCTGCACATCCGCCGTGCCATCCTGATCGTGTGGGCCGTCCGCGGCCCGTCGACCAGGAGTACCGCATGCTGCGCAGCCGCCCCTTCCTGATGTTCACCGGCCAGGCCGAAGCGGCCTTGGCTCTGTATGCCGAGGCCTTCGCCGATTTCCGCCTGCTGGCAATGCAGCGCCATCCGGACGGCGCCGGTGCCGGCGTGCCCGGGCAGGTCCGCCAGGCCATCTTCCTGCTCGGTGGAACCCACTACCTGTGCTTCGACAGCCTGGACGTGCACGATTTCACCTTCTCACCGTCGATCTCGCTGTTCGTCGAGTGTTCCGGCGCCGAGCAGTTCGAACGTGCCGCACGCGTGCTGGGCGAGGGCGGCCATTGGTTGATGCCGGTGGGCGACTATGACTTCAGCAACCGCTACGGCTGGGTGCAGGACCGCTTCGGCGTATCGTGGCAGTTGAGCCTGGGGCAGATGCCGGATCCGTGATCGGATGTTTGTGGGTGTGGACCTTGGTCCACACGCGCTTATGAAAACGGCCCGCTTGCGCGGGCCGTTTTCTTTACCGATGCAGCGAGGAATCACGCCTCGACTTCATCATCCTTGTAGGCATCGACCGGGATGCAGGCGCACATCACGTTCTTGTCGCCGTACACGTTGTCCACGCGTGCCACCGGCGGCCAGTACTTCTGCAGCTTCAGGCTCGGCAGCGGGAACGCAGCCAGTTCACGCGGGTAGGCGTGGGTCCACTCGCTGGCGGTCACCGCGGTCGCGGTATGCGGCGCGTTCTTCAGCGGGTTGTCCTCGCGGTCCAGGCGGCCGTCTTCGATCGCGGTGATTTCCTCGCGGATCTGGATCATCGCGTCGATGAAGCGATCCAGCTCGTGCAGCGACTCGCTCTCGGTCGGCTCTACCATCAGCGTGCCGGCCACCGGGAAGCTCAGGGTCGGGGCGTGGAAGCCGAAGTCGATCAGGCGCTTGGCCACGTCCTCGGCGCCGATGCCGCTGGTCTTCTCCAGCGGGCGCACGTCCAGGATGCACTCGTGTGCCACCAGGCCGTTGCGGCCGGTGTAGAGGGTCTTGAAGTGCGGGGCCAGGCGCTTGGCGATGTAGTTGGCGTTGAGCTGCGCGACCTGGGTGGCCTTGCGCAGGCCGTCGCGGCCCATCATCGCGATGTACATCCAGCTGATCGGCAGGATCGAGGCGCTGCCGAAGCTGGCCGCGCTGACCATGCCGACCGGGCCGTTGTCACCCAGCTTGCCCGGCAGGAACGGGGCCAGGTGCTCCTTGACCGCGCACGGGCCGACGCCCGGGCCGCCACCACCGTGCGGGATGCAGAAGGTCTTGTGCAGGTTCAGGTGCGAAACATCCGAACCCCACTTGCCCGGCTTGGCCACGCCGACCAGGGCGTTCATGTTGGCACCGTCGGTGTACACCTGGCCGCCGTGCTTGTGGATGATCTCGCAGATCTCCACCACCTCTTCCTCGAACACGCCGTGCGTGGACGGGTAGGTCATCATGATCGCGGCCAGGCGGTCGCTGTACTTCTCGGCGTTGAGGCGGATGTCCTCGACGTCGACGTTGCCGTTGGCATCGGTCTTGGTCACCACCACCTTCATGCCGCACATCTGTGCCGAGGCCGGGTTGGTGCCGTGCGCCGAGTCCGGAATCAGGCAGATATCGCGATGTTCCTCACCGCGCGAGCGGTGGTAGGCGCGGATCGCCAGCAGGCCGGCGTACTCGCCCTGCGCGCCGGAGTTCGGCTGCAGGCTGACCGCGTCGTAGCCGGTGCATTCCACCAGCATCGCTTCCAGCGTGTCGATCAGTTCCTTGTAGCCCAGCGCCTGGTCGGCCGGCACCAGCGGGTGGATCTGCGAGAACTCCGGCCAGGTCACCGGAATCATCTCGGCGGTGGCGTTGAGCTTCATGGTGCACGAGCCCAGCGGGATCATCGTGCGGTCCATCGCCAGGTCCTTGTCGGCCAGCGAACGCAGGTAGCGCAGCAGCTCGTGCTCGCTGTGGTGGGTGTTGAACACCGGGTGGGTCAGGAACGCGGACTGGCGCAGCAGGCCGGCCGGCAGCGCATCGGCAGTGCTGGCATCCAGTGCGTCGACGTCCAGCGAGGCACCGAACACGGCAGCCACGGCGACGATGTCGGCGCGAGTAGTGGTCTCGTCCAGGCTGATGCCGACCGAGTCGCTGTCGATCGCGCGCAGGTTGTAACCAGCGGCGCGTGCCTTGGCGTGGATCTCATCGGCGTGCACGCCGGTGACATGCAGGGTGTCGAAGAAGTCACCACCGACCTGCACGCCGGCGTTGCGCAGCGCGGCGGCCAGGATCGAGGCCAGGCGATGGGTGCGGCGGGCGATGCGGGTCAGGCCGTCCGGGCCGTGGTAAACGGCGTACATCGAGGCCATCACCGCCAGCAGCACCTGTGCGGTGCAGATGTTGGACGTGGCCTTCTCGCGGCGGATGTGCTGCTCGCGGGTCTGCAGGGTCAGGCGGTAGGCCGGGTTGCCCTGCGCGTCGATCGAGACGCCGATCAGGCGGCCCGGCATCGAGCGCTTGTAGGCGTCACGGCAGGCCATGAAGGCGGCGTGCGGGCCACCGAAGCCGAACGGCACGCCGAAACGCTGGCTGTTGCCGACCACGATGTCCGCGCCCCATTCGCCCGGAGCGGCCAGCAGGGTCAGGGCCAGCAGGTCGGTGGCCACGGCCACCAGGCCGCCGCGCGCGTGCACGGCATCGACCAGCGCCTTGTAATCGCCCACCTGGCCGAAGGTGTCCGGGTACTGCAGCAGCAGGCCGAAGGCTTCCGCTTCCAGCGCTTCGGCCGGCGTACCCACGCGCAGCACGATGCCCATCGGTTCGGCGCGCGTGCGCAGCAGTTCCAGCGTCTGCGGGTGCACGGCGTCGTGCACGAAGAAGGTGTCCGACTTCGACTTGGCCGAACGCTTGGCCAGGGTCATCGCTTCGGCGGCGGCAGTGGCTTCGTCCAGCAGCGAGGCGTTGGCGATTTCCATGCCGGTGAGGTCGGCGCACAGGGTCTGGAAGTTGATCAGCGCTTCCATGCGGCCCTGCGAGATTTCCGCCTGGTACGGGGTGTAGGCGGTGTACCAGGCCGGGTTTTCCAGGATGTTGCGCAGGATCACGTTCGGCGTGTGGGTACCGTAGTAGCCCTGGCCGATGAAGCTGCGCAGCACGGTGTTCTTGTCGGCGATCGCACGGATCTTCGCCAGTGCCTGCACTTCAGTCATCGACTCCGGCAGCGCCAGCGGCGCCGGCGACTTGATCTTGGCCGGTACGATGGCATCGGTCATGCCATCCAGCGACGCGTGGCCGACGACATCGAGCATCTGCGCGATCTCGGCGTCGTTGGGGCCGATGTGGCGCTCGACGAACGCATTGTGGTGCTCGAGCTCACGCAGGGAAGGGGTGTTCTGGGACATGGCGAAGGATCCGTCAGGAAAGGGCACACGCACGGGCACAAGCCGCCGGTCGGCGGTCTGCGGGGCGCCCCTCTGTCCTTTTGCCTGAGAGTTTAAAAGCGCGGCGGACCGCAGCTTCGTGCCCCTTCGGCGCCGGATCGAACCGGTCTCTCCAGAGTTCTGTTACGGGTGGTATCGGGCCTGAGCGATTACGGGCGTTGCGCCTTCGGCAGCGGTGTTCCGCTTCTCCCACCGTGTTGCCCGCTGATTATAGCCCGTTGCGGGCCCGCCGGCCGCCTCCAGACATGGCCGCCGCGCCTGAATGGCCGATGGCCATGTCGTGCGTTTTGTGCACCGCTGCATGGCATCGGGCGCAATCCCCACCTATGATGGGCGGATACCCGAATTCATCTGGCGCCGTCCCTGCAGAAGGGGACCGGCGCCCGCCGTGCGTGCCGCGCATGGCCCTGCCGGACGCCTTCCCCATGACCGCCGCTGTTGCTCCCTCCACCCGCCGCATGGCCCTGCTGCTCGCCGGTCTGGCCATGTTCGGTCCGTTCTCGATCGACACCATCTTCCCGGCGTTCCCGCAGCTGGCCCAGCGCTTGGCGGTGGACGAAGTGGCGGTGCAGCAGACCATCAGCGTGTACCTGCTGTTCTACGGCCTGATGAGCCTGGCGCACGGCCCGCTGTCCGATGCCTGGGGCCGCAAGTGGGTGATCCTCGGTGGCCTGGTGGTGTTCGTCGGCGCTTCGGTTGGCTGCGCGCTGTCCACCGACCTGACCACGCTGCTGGCGTTCCGTGCGCTGCAGGGCCTGTCGGCGGGTGTCGGCATGATCGTCGGCCGCGCGGTGATCCGCGACCTGTACCACGGCCACGACGCGCAGCGGCTGATGAGCCAGGTGTCGATGCTGTTCGGTATCGCCCCGGCCATCGCGCCGATCATCGGTGGCTGGATCCTGCTCAGTGGCGCCGGCTGGCCGCTGATCTTCTGGTTCCTGGTGGTGTTCGGGCTGGTCCTGCTGGCGGCCACTGCGCGCTACCTGCCGGAGACCCATCCGGTCGAAGCACGCGTGCCGTTGTCGCCGCGCACGTTGATGCGTGACTACGTACGCATCGGCTTCAATCCGCGCTTCCTGCGCCTGGCGCTGGCCGGCAGCATCGGCTTCGGTGGCATCTTCCTGTACATCTCCTCGGCGCCGGTGTTCGTGATGCAGCACCTGCATCTGGGCGAGGGCGGCTTCGCCTGGCTGTTCATCCCCACCATCGGCGGCATGACCACCGGCTCGTTCCTGTCAGGGCGCATGGCCGGGCACACCACGCCCACCCGCCAGGTCGCCATCGGTTTCGGCCTGTGCGCGCTGTCGGTGCTGTTGAACGTCGGCTACGTGGCGCTGGCCCCGCAGTTCGTGCTGCCGTGGGCGGTGCTGCCGATCTTCCTGGGCGGCATGGGCATGGCGCTGATCTTCCCGATCCTGGCGCTGGCGGTGCTGGACATGTACCCGCACCAGCGCGGCCTGGCCTCGTCGCTGCAGGCCTTCGTGCAGCTGATGATCAGCACCGTGGTGGCCGGCGTGGTATCGCCGCTGCTGAGCGCCAGCCCGCTGCACCTGGCGTTGGGCCAGGCTGCGTTCTTCGGTGCTGGTTTCGTGTTCTGGTACTGGGAACACCAGCGTGAACGCGCGGCGCAGGCAGTCTGCACGGGTCACTGAGCAGCGTGCAGGGGTAGGGCAGGCCGCGACGCCGGCAGCGCTTGCGACGGGAAACCACCGGACTAGGCTGGGCACTCCAGCCAGCCGGTGCACGGGTGCACGACAGCCAGCCAATCCGATGTCGTTGCATGAGGTTCCCCCATGGCTGCGCAGCAGACCTACCGCCTGTTCGAGGTGGCGCTGAAGGAGCGCCGCGTTCTCTCCCCTTCCCTGGACCGCATGGTGTTCACTGGCGCCGACGTGGCGCGGATGAAGACCGAAGGCCCGGACCAGCGGATCAAGGTGTTCTTCCCCTTGCCCGGCCAGGACCTGCCGCAGGTCCCCAGCGGCGAGGACTGGTACCCGCGCTACCGGGCGCTGCCGGACGATCAGCGCCCGCCGATGCGCACCTACACCATCCGCCAGTTGCGTGCGGAGCAGGGCGAGGTCGACGTCGATTTCGTCATCCACGGGGTGACCGGACCCGCTTCGCGCTGGGCCATGCATGCACGGCCGGGCGATCGCGTGGTGCTGCTGGCCCCGGACGCCGACTGCGCCGAGAGCAGCGAAGGCTGGGAGTGGAAGCCACCGGTCGGTGTCAGCCAGGTGCTGCTGGTGGCCGATGAAACCGCGTTGCCTGCGGTAGCCGGCATCCTCGAGGAACTGGCTGCCATGGTGGATCCGCCGCGCACGCTGGCCCTGCTGGAAGTGGCGCAGGCCGGTGATGCGGTTCCCCTGAAGGCGCCGGCCACGGCCGAGCTGGTGTGGTTGCCGCGTGGGCAGGCCGCCTATGGCCAGCCGCTGCTGCAGGCGGTCCAGGAACGGCTGTCAGCGACCTCGAGCGTGCCTGCTGGCGATGCGCTGGAGGAGATCGACGTCGATACGCAGATCCTCTGGGAGCAGGCCGACACCTGCGTGGCCGGGCCGCTGTACGCCTGGGTGGCGGGCGAGGCGGGGGCGGTGATGGCGATCCGCCGCCACCTGGTGCGCGATTGCGGGCTGGACCGCCGCGCGATCACCTTCATGGGCTACTGGCGGCACGGCAAGGTGCTGGACTGACCATACTGGATCGAGCACGCGTGAAGCAGCGCTGCGGGCGGGGTGCGCTATCCTTGCGCCCCCCTTCGCAGCGGTACCGCACCATGTCCACCAGTTCCAAGACCCGCCGCGACCAGCGCCGTCGCCAGGAAAAGCAGGCCGCCAACAAGGCCGCCGCGCAGGCATCGCCGGTGGAACCGCATGCCGAGCTGCGCGATGCGCAGCGCACCCTGCTGGCCGGTGTCGTGCGCCGTGACGGCGAATGGGTGCTGGGCATGGACGGCCGCATCGCTGGCCACAGCGAGAGCGCTGCGCAGGTGCTGGCGCTGATCATGCAGGCCGGTGAACTGCACGAGCGCAACGGCACGCCGGTGCGCCTGATGTACTCCGATGCGCTGCGCGATGCCGCGCAGGCCGAAGCGAAGGAGAAGGGCCAGACCTTCGAGGAATTCAAGGCCGAGCTGGCCGCAGCGATGGCCGCGAAGAAGAACAGCTGACAGGCATTTCGGTAGAGCCGGCCGCTGGCCGGCTGCCCGTTGGGTCTTCATCGCGTAGTCGCCGGTCAGCGGCCGGCACTACCGGAAAGGGGCGGATCCTTGCGGACCCGCCCCTTTTCTCATTTCGCCGCCGGGGCCGCGTTGGCCTGCCAGCCGCACATCTGGCCTTCGTTCTGCTGCTTCAGCCATTCGTTGACCGGGCTGAAGTACTCGATCATCGGGCCGGCATCGAGCTTGTCGGTGCCGGTCAGTTCCTTCAGTGTGGCCTGCCACGGCTGGCTGGCACCCTTGCTCAGCATCGCCCAGTACTTCTGGCCGGCTTCCTTGTTGCCGTAGAAGGTGCACTCATGCAGCGGGCCCTTGTAGCCGGACGCGTCGCACAGGCCCTTGTAGAACTGGAACTGCAGGATGCGCGCCAGGAAGTAGCGGGTGTACGGGGTGTTGCCCGGCACGTGGTACTTCGCGCCCGGATCGAAGAACTCTTCGCCACGGGTGCTGGCCGGCGCCACGCCCTGGTACTTGGCCTTCAGGTCCCACCACGCCTTGTTGTAGTTGTCGGCGGTGATCGAGCCATCGAACACGCCCCAGCGCCAGCGGTCGATCATCAGCCCGAACGGCAGGAACGACACGCCCGACAGCGCCATGCGCATCTGGTTGTTGATGACCGCTTCGCGGCTCTCGGTCGGCGCATCAACCAGGCCGATCGAGCTGAGGTACTTGGGCGTCATCGCCAGCACGATGGTGTCGCCGATCGCTTCATGGAAACCATCGTTGGCACCGCCCTGGAACAGCGGCGGCAACGGGTTGTAGGCCAGGTCGTAATAGATGTGGCCCAGCTCGTGGTAGATGGTGGTGAAGTTCTCTTCGTTCGGCTTGATGCACATCTTGGTGCGCACGTCGCCTTCCATGTTCATGTCCCAGGCGCTGGCGTGGCAGACCACGTCGCGGTCGTCAGGCTTGATGAACTGGGTCTTTTCCCAATACGACTGCGGCAGCGACGGCATGCCCAGCGACACGTAGAAGTCCTGGGCGCGCTCGGTCATCTGCTTGGCGGTACGCAGTTCGGCCTCGCGCTGTGCCTTGTACTGCGCCGCTACGTTGGCATCCTTGCCGGCCTTGGCCAACGCCGCGCTCAGGTTGGTCTGGTACTGCTTTTCAAGCGCTGCAGTGATGTCCAGGCTGCCGGCACCCGGATACGGCTCCAGCTGGTCCCACAGATTCGACCAGTCCTGCTGCCACATGTTGCCCAGCAGGTGTGCGGCGATCAGGCCATTGCCCACTTCCGCCTTGTCCTTGCCGTAGGTCTTGTCCAGCTTGCCGCGTGCGTAGCAGTGCAGCTGCTCGTACATCGGCTTGACCTGTTCCCACAGGCGGTCGGTTTCCGGGCCGATCTGCTCCGGCGGCATGTCGTAGCCGCTGCGCCACATCTGGCCGGCATCGGTGAAGCCCATGCCCTTGGCACCTTCGTTCACCAGACCGACAAATTTCTGGTAGTCGCCGCGCATGCTCTTGGTGGTGCTGTGCCAGCCCTGCCAGGCGTCGAGCTGCTTGTCGTAGTCGCGGCTGCGTGCCAGCACCTGCTCCAGCTCGCCCAGCTGGCGGCAGGAGTTGGGATCGTTGGCATCGGTGCAGTACTTGCCGGCACCGTAGCTGCCTTCCATGCGGGTGGCGATCTGGGTCAGCTCGGCCAGCTTGGCCGGGTCACGCGGTGCCGGCATCGAGGACATCAGCTTCAGCAGGTGGATCGCGCGCTTGCTGTCCTCGCTCATCGGCTTGCCATCGAACTTGGCGGCCTGTTCGATCCAGCTGTTGAGCTGGGTCAGCGAGCGCTCGTTGGCCTTGGCCGCGATGCGTTCCGAATCACTGTTGATGTAGGTGGAGGACAGCCACTGCGCCGAGGTCATCTCCGGGTAGGCGGCCTTGAACTCGGCATTGATGCGGGCCACGAACTGGTCGGCGGTTTCGCCGGCCGGGGCGCTGCTGCTGGCGGTATCGGTGCCTGGGGCAGCTTCCTTCTTGCAGGCGGCCAGGGCCAGCGTGGCGGCGGCGATTGCCGAGGCCAGCAGGAGATGACGGTGTTTCACGGGCGGTCCTTGGGTGGTGAACGACGGCCGAAGGCTAGTGGGCAGTCGCCGCCACCGCAAGTGGCGGAAGTCGGTTGGGTTCGGCAGGGCTGCGCCCTGCACCTGCCGAAGCCTTCAAGCAACGTCAACGTCAGAAGCGGGTATTCCGTGGTTTGGCGGGGCGGTGTCGGAGTGCGGGGACGCCGCAAGTACGTCCCTGTAGGCTTGGCAGCCGCATCCATGCGGCTGACACCCCGCACTCCGACACCGCCCCACCTCCGACAGATTCCGTGTGCTGTGGGTAGGTGTCGACCTTGGTCGACACATCTGTCAGATATCGAAAGGAATCTGGGGTCAGATCCGGTTTCCTCCGGAAAACGGATCTGACCCCAAGGCCGTTCCATCAGATCGCGGAAAACTGTCGAAGGCGGGGTGGATCCGGTTGCGGGGGCGTGAGCGCCATGGATGGCGCGACCGAGCCTTATCTGATCGGAATCTGGCAGCGTAGGCGTCGAGAGCCGGCGTGGGCCGCCGTGCGAGCCTAGATCTCGACGATCCGTAACCAGGATCGCGACGATCGCCATGTAGCTTGGCGCCCACGCCGGAATCTCCCTTGATCCGCCCGAACAGTTGCTGGAGCGACCACTCGAAGCGATAAGACTGGGCAAGCGGGGGAGCTCTCGACCCTTCCAGACTATACGGAGTCAGGTGATGAACGGGATCGGGATTGATGTCAGCAAGCGTCAGCTGGATATCGGTACGACGGACGGAGAAACCCTGCAGGTCAGCAACAACCGCTCCGGGTTTTCTGAACTGGATGTTTGGCTGAAGAAGCGTTCGACCCGCCAGATCGTGCTTGAAGCCACGGGTGGCTATGAGCAGCCGGTGCTGGATTTCCTGCACAAGGCCGGTCATCCGGTGGCCCGTGCCAATGCCTTGCGCGCCCGGAAACTGGCTCAGGGGTTGGGTCAGACTGCCAAAACCGACCGTTTGGATGCCTACGCGTTGGCGCAGATGGCCGCCCTGGTGAAGCTGCCTCCCTATCAGCCGCTGCAGTCTTGGCAGCAGAAGATGCGGGAGTTCGTTCGGGCACGTCGGCAGGCGATGGACGCCCTGACCATCGCGCGGCAACAGCAGGAAATGGTGCTTGATCGTGAACTGCGCCGACTACTGCAGGGCAACATCACCCGCCTACAAACGTTGGTTGAGCGTCTGGGCAAGCAGATCGTCGAGCAGGTTGGTCAGCAGCCTCAACTGAAGATGCTGAAGTCGATGAAGGGCGTAGGGCCTGTGCTGCAGGCAGTTCTAGCCAGCTATCTGCCAGAGCTTGGCAGGATCACTGGCAAGCGCATCGCCAGCCTGGTCGGGGTAGCCCCGATGTCCCACGACAGCGGCACGATGAGAGGAAAACGAAGCATCCACGGTGGAAGAGCCGAAATCCGGCAAGTGCTCTACATGGCGGCAATGTCGGCCATGCGGCATGAACCTCGGCTGCGCGATTTTTACCAGTCGCTACGAGCCCGCGGCAAGGAAGGCAAGGTGGCCATCGTGGCAGTGATGCGGAAGATGCTGGTCATCCTCAACGCCCGTGTGCGCGACGCTGAAAGCGGGCTAGTCCCCGCCTGAGGCGAGCCAGGGCGAAAGACCAAAGGCTGCTTGACCAGCGGCTTGCACACTACCGTGCCCGTTTACCTGACGGGCCTGAGACTCTCCAGCAACACAGTTGCTACAGGGATGTATTTACGGCGTCCCCCGCAACCGGACCCACCCCGCCAACCCACGGATAGCCAGCTTCTGCTGTTGCTGTTGCTGTTGCTGTCGAGGCTGCCGGCCAGCGGCCGGCACTACCGCGGGTGCAGGGCTGCAAGCCCTGCCGAACAACCCTCAACCCTCGCAGTTGGCGAACACGTCGCGGTCGCGCTCGTACAGCGAGGTCTTCACCTGCATCAGGCCCAGCACCGACGGGAACAGGTTGTCGTGGTCGGTGTAGGCCGCTGAACGCTTGCGCACGCACTGCAGGTCCAGCCCGCGGCTGCTGGCGAAGCCCTGCGAGAACCACATCGTCATCGGTACCCGGGTCTGCTCGGCCGGGGCGATGGCGTAGGGCACGCCATGCAGGAACAGGCCCTTCTCGCCCAGCGACTCGCCGTGGTCGGACAGGTAGATCATCGCCGTGTCGTAGTCCTGCATGCCCTGCAGCGTACCGATGGTCTTGGTCAGGAAGTGATCGGTGTACAGCACGGCATTGTCGTAACTGTTGGTGATCTCTTCGCGCGAGCAGCGGCCGATGTCGCGGGTATCGCAGGTGGGGGTGAAGCGGCGGAACGCGGGCGGGTAGCGCTCGAAGTAGGCCGGGCCGTGGTTGCCCAGCTGGTGCAGCACCACCACCCGGTCGCCCGGCTTTGCACGCACCTGGGTGGCCAGGTCCTGCAGCAGGATTTCGTCCATGCAGCGGCCGTCAGCGCACAGGCCCGGGGTGGTCGCATCGGACAATGACTGGAAGTCCAGGCCTTCGCACACGCCCTTGCAGCCAGACTGGTTGTCACGCCACAGCGGTGCGATGCCGGCACGGTTCAATACGTGCAGCAGCGACTGGTGCGCGCGGATCTTCTTCTCGTCGTAGTCGTGCCTGCCCCATGGCGAGAACAGGCACGGCAGTGAAACCTCGGTGCTGGTACCGCACGAATGCATGTCCGGGAAATTGACCACACTGGCCTGGGCCAGTTCCGGGGTGGTGTTGCGGCCACCGTTGAGCCCCCAGTTCTGCGCGCGCACGGTCTCGCCCATGACGATCACCAGCAGGCGCGGTTTGCTGGCAGGGGCACGCGGGGTGGCCTTGGCATCGGTACCGATCGGCAGCTTCGGTGCGCGCTGTACCGGGTTGTCGCCACGCAGTGCACGCGGCACGCCCAGCAGCACATTGGCCGGGGTGGCGAGGTAACGCACTTCGCGCTGGTTGCGCATCAGTGCCGAGACATCCTGGAACGAGATCAATGCGCCGCCCACCGCGGTCACTGCCGCCACGACCAGGAAGCCGACGCGCCAGAGCAGGCTGCGGCCCCAGCTGCGGCGGCGCAGCTGCACGCGCCACAGCACCGCCATCGGCAGCACTGCCAGCAACAGCACCGGCCACACCAGCGATATGGTCATCAGCTCGCGGCTTTCCTTGGGATCGGTCGCCAGCACGTTGCGCAGCATGTCCGCATCCAGGTAGATGTGGTAACGGCTCATGTAATGCGCAGCGAATGCGGTCACCAGCAGCAACAGGCTGATCACCACCTTGGCGTTCCAGCGCCAGACCAGGATGCCCAGCAGCACGCCGTGCGCACCGAGCAGCAACAGCAGCAGCGACAGCGCGTAGCGCAGGCTGCCCGGATGGCTGGCCATCGCGCTGTGCCAGAACAGGCCATTGCCTGCCACCGCGAAGAACAGGCTGGTCAGTGCGATCAGTGCTTCGGTGGACAGCTGCGGCCGCCAGCGGCGAAGGTTCGCCAACGCGGGAAGGCGGGTGGGGCGTTGGACCGATGCACTCATGCGTTTGCCTCCTGGCGGTGGGGACGGTCCAGCTGACGGCGGGCCAGGACGCGTTTGACGATCAGATACAGGCTCAGCGAAAGCAGCCAGCAGATCAACGCAGTAGCAACGTCATGCGAAAGGAAATGCGCGCCCCGCAGTTGCTGGCTCACGCCGAATACCAGGCCGGTGCCAAGGCCGATCCACAACCCGGCCCAGCGCCATGAAGGGCGCCACAGCAAGGCGAAAAAGTACAGGGACAACCATGCATAGCCCGCGCTGGCGTGGCCGGCCGGGAAGCAGGCCTGTGCGGCCATGCCTGCGGGGCGTGCCGTGAAAAGCCCGATGAACGGCTGGTGGCCACCGTAGCGCAGCAGGTCCCAGGGGCATTCCATCGGCACCAGCGACTTCAGCAGGGAGATCACACCTGTGCCTAGGGCCATGGCAATCACGACATAAAGCAGCGCCCACCGCAGGGTGCGATCGCGACCCTTTCGCCAGTGGTGGAAGCACAGCAGGATCGCCACGAGCGCAGCCGCCGTGCTCAGCCACTTGCCGGCCTTGTGCACCACCGTGCGGGTGACCCAGGCGTCCTGTAGCGCCCAATGGCCACCCTCAAGGCGGAACAGGTGATCGGCCACCCATTGGTCGCCGCCGAAACCCATCAGCAGCGTAAACACGGGCAGACCGATTGCGACAGGCAGCCAGAGGTGAGTTACGGCGAATTTTGACGCCAGTGGCGATGTCGCAAGCGGCGCTACCGAATCAAGGGGACGGACGGGCATGCTGGGAAAGGGCGGGTCGGGAATCCGCGGCCATGCTCGTCACCTGGATGTCGGAGAAGGGTCGGACGCTCGTTCGTGCCGGGTTAATGCTTGTCCGGCACGTGTCAGCGTTCAGTCTTCTTCGGCGGTCGCGCCGGCCCGTTCGGCGTGGCATTCCGCGTCCCACGCGGTACCGGGAAGCAGTTGCCAGCGATTCCTGTTGGCAATACCGATATCGATCACCTTGCTCGGGTCCACGCACGGGCTCATCGCATCGTCCAGCACCAGCAGCCAGCGCTTGCCCGGTGCCTCGGCCAGCCACGGGCCGGCGTCGTGCCACTGCTCGGCCCAGGGCCGCTTGAAGCCGAACTCGCGCACCGGCCGGTCTGCCTGCAACAGGTTCTGCTCGCGCCAGGCCACCAGCGCCAGTTCGGCGTCGGGTCCGATCCGCGCGCCCACCCGGCGCATGAGTGCCGACGCCGAAGCGAAGGGGTCCAGGGCAGGCATCAGCACCAGGCCGTAGAGCATCCACAGCATGCCGTGGGTCAGCAGTACCAGCGTCGCGGCACGGCGTACCCGCAGCCACACGATCAGCGTGGCCAGGGCAATGGCGAAGGTCAGCAGGCCATCGCCCAGCACCGGCAGCAACGTCTCGGGCATGGCGCGGCGTTGCAGTTGCGCCAACGCCCATGGGTGCTCGGTCATCAGCATTACGCCGAGTACGCCGGTGGCCAGCATCAGCACCACGCTGTAGCCGAACAGGTAGCGGCGCACGCACACGCGGCGCAGCAGGCCGGGCAGCAGCGGCGCCACGGCCAGTGCCATCGCCGGCAGCATCGGCAGCAGGTACACCTCGCGCTTGCCCGGGCTGGCACTGAAGAACACCAGTACCAGTACGGCCCAGCCCAGCAGCAGCCACTGGCGGCGATCGCCACGACGGATGCGGCGCCACCAGGGCTTGAACAGCATCGGCAGCAGCAGGCTGCCCGGCAGCCACAGGGTCAGGATCACCTGCAGGTAGTACCAGGCCGGCTGCCGGTGGTGCCAGGCATTGGCGTAGCGGGTGCCGGTCTGCTTGAACAACAGCTCGTGCGCGTAGGCCTGCAGTTCGGCGCTGGGCGTATGCAGCAGGGCCCAGCCCAGCGGCGCCAGCCACACGCCCACGCCCAGCAGGAACGCCGGGATCAACCACAGCAGCGTTGCCGGGTGCGGACCCTCCACACGGTGCCCGCGACGGCGCTGGTACAGCCACCAGCCGAACCAGGGCAGCACCAGCAGCAGCGGCAGGAAACCCACGCCCTTGGTCACCGTGCCGACACCGGCGGCGAAACCGGCCAGCCACAACGCGGGCAGGTTGCGACGTTCGCACAGGTGCCGCATCAAGCCCCACAGGGCGACGGTGGTCATCCCCACCAGCACCATGTCGATCTGCGCACGCTTGGCCATCAGCCCGAACTGCAGCGTGCAGAACAGCGCCGCGAGGGCATAGATGGAATGCCGCGGCGACCACAGCCTCCGTGCCAGATCCGACACCAGCCACAGACTCAGCAGGGCGCCCAGCAATGACGGCAGCAGGAACGACCATTGCCAGCTGCCGACCACCTCGTAGGCGGCCGCCTGCAGCCACATGAACACCGGTGGTTTCTCGGCATACAGCTCGCTGCCACGATGCGGCAGCAGCCATTGCCCGCTCTCGACCATGGTCCGTGCGGCCAGCACGAAGCGCGGCTCGTCCGGTGGCTGCGGCTGCCGAAGGCCGATGCCCGCTGCCAATGCAGCAATGATCAGCAGCCACAACAGGGGCAGGCGCCAACGGCGGGGCAGGGCTACGGGCACGGCAGGCTCCGGGAGCAAAACGGCCATTCTGAGGTGGCGGGGGTGGGAAAAGCGTCAGAAGGGGGCGGGACGACCGCATTCCGACATGGGCGGCGCTACCATGGTACGAACTTCCGTGGATGTTTCGTGCATGCGTCTGTTGGTGATCGAGGACAACCGCCAGCTGGTGGCCAACCTGTTCGACTATTTCGAGTCGCGCGGGCATGTGCTGGACGTGGCCCCGGATGGCATCACCGGCCTGCACCTGGCCGGCAGCCACCCCTACGATGCGGTGATCCTGGACTGGATGCTGCCGCGCATGGAGGGACCGGAAGTGCTGCGCCGGCTGCGTGCCGAGCACGCGTCGGAGGTGCCGGTGATCATGCTGACCGCGCGCGATGAACTGCCGGACAAGATCGCCGGTTTCCGCGCCGGTGCCGACGACTACCTGACCAAGCCGTTCGCCCTGCCCGAGCTGGAGGTGCGGCTGGAAGCGCTGCTGCTGCGTGCGCAGGGCCGCAACCCGCGCAAGCGCCTGCAGGTGGGCGACCTGGTGCTGGACCTGGCGACGCTGGAGGCCCAGCGTGAGGGCTTGGTGCTGCACCTGTACCCGGCCTGCCGCAAACTGCTGGAAGTGCTGATGCGGGCCAGCCCGGGTGCGGTGACGCGACAGCAGCTGGAGTTCGCCCTGTGGGGTGACGAGCCGCCGGATGGCGACCTGCTGCGTTCGCATGTCTACGAGTTGCGTCGCAGCGTTGACGGTCCGTTTGCCGAGAAGCTGATCCACACCCTGCCGCGCGTGGGTTACCGGTTGGCGGTAGTGGAGGGTGCCGACGCCGGCAGGAATGCTGATGAGGGCGCGTAAGCCGGGGCCGTTGTACCGGCGCGTGGTGTGGTGGTTGCTGGGCTATCTGGCGCTGCTGTCGATCGCGGTGTTCAGCGTCGGCAACTACGTGCACGAGCACGCCGAGCATGCCGCCTGGCGCGCGCTGCTCAACTCCGAGCTCGACAGCATCGTCGAGCATGTCGAGCACGAACCGCACTATCGCTGGCAGGATTCGGACACGCTGAGCCTGTACCGCTTCGACGCGGTCAACCTTCCCGATAGCCTGCGTACCCTGCATCCAGGGCTGCACGACGGCGTAATGGTCAAGGGCCGCGAGACGGCGGTGATGGTGCGTGAAACCCAGTCGATGGGACGGGTCGCGCTGGTACTGGACATCTCCGACTTCCATGACCTGGAACAGTTCGCCACGCGCTGGGTGATGCTGGCCGGGGTGATCATGATCTTCGTTACCGTGCTGATGGCTTCGTTCGGCATGGAGCGGATGGTGCGTCCGCTGAGCCTGCTGGCACAACACATCGCCGCGCTCAGGCCGGGCGTGCAGGGGCAGCGCATCGAGGTCGACCCGCGCGGCAGCTCAGAGCTGCACACCATTGCCAATGCGCTGAACGATTACCTGGATCGCAAC
Organism: Stenotrophomonas sp. 63632_Sma; assembly: GCF_056482875.1. NCBI lineage: Bacteria > Pseudomonadati > Pseudomonadota > Gammaproteobacteria > Lysobacterales > Lysobacteraceae > Stenotrophomonas > Stenotrophomonas sp. 63632_Sma. The sequence continues at coordinate 3,413,240 of NZ_CM151220.1, read as the reverse complement.
GAGCAGTTCGTCGAACGCGAGCGGGTCTTCATCAGCACCGCCAGCCATGAACTGCGCACGCCGATCGCGGTGATGACCGGTGCCGCCGAACTGGCGCTGGAGCAACCGGGCCTGCCCGAGCGTGCGCGCCAGCAGATGCAACGGGTACTGCGCACCGCACAGAGCGTGGAGCAGCTGATCGAACTGCTGCTGGTGCTGGCGCGTGATCCGGCGCGACTGGCGGCGCGTGCCGAGCGCATCGCGCTGGACCAGCTGCTGCCGGAGATCGTCGACGACCATCGCCACCTGCTGGGCGACAAGGACCTGAGCATCGGCATCCAGGCCGCACCGGTGGACATCGTCGCGCCGCTGGCGGTGGTGCAGGCAGCGATCGGCAACCTGCTGCGCAACGCCATCGAGAACAGTGGCCGTGGCCACATCGAATTGCGCCTGAGTTCGTCGGCGGTGCTGACCCTGCAGGACCCGGGACATGGCATGAGCCCGGAAGAGATCGCGGCGATCCATGCGCGGATGGCCCGTGGCGAACGCGCCGATCGTGGCGGCGGCATCGGACTGGATCTGATCGCGCGGCTGTGCGAGCACCTGGGATGGACCCTGCAGCTGCAGCCCTGCGAGCCGCGTGGCACGCGTGTCACGCTCGATTTCAGTGCCTCGCGACCGCGCTGATCCGGCCGTCCTGGTAGATGCCAACCTTGGTTGGCATGCCCCGGCGGTGGCTGTGCGTGCTCTGGTAGATGCCAACCTTGGTTGGCATGCCGTTCGTCGACCAAGGTCGACGCCTACCCAGGCAATGGCTGTCCCCCTCAACGCCCGTTCGGTCGCGCCACGTGCTGGTCGATCAGGATCACGTTGCCGTCGGGATCGGCCAACTGCAGATAGCCCGTACCCTGGCCATCAGGATCGGTGCGGACCGCCAGTTCGATGCCCCTGGTATCCAGCTCTGCCTGCAGCTCACGCACATCCTGGAAGTGGGGCAGTTCCTGCTTGTGCTGGTCCCAGCCGGGGTTGAAGGTCAGCAGGTTGCCCTCGAACATGCCCTGGAACAGCCCGATCACCGTGCCGTTGCTGCGCATCACCAGCCAGTTCTGTGCCGGATCGCCGCCGGTGACCGAGAAGCCCAGGGCTTCGTAGAAGGCACGGGAGGCCGCGAGATCCTTCACCGAGAGGCTGACCGAAAAGGCACCAAGCTGCATGAGTGGACTCCCTGACGGGATGGGGGGTGTCGGCACTGCAGCATGACCGGGCGTGAAGACAATGTTAATCTCGATCTGCGCCGCCTTATGCGGCGCTTTTTTTTCTCCGCTCTTTCGATCGACAGAGGATCCCATGCCGACCGAACCCGCTACTGCCCTGATCAGCAACGATATCGTTGGACTGGGCCTGATTGCCGCCACCCTGGCCCTGATCTTCTGGGCCGCCAGTGGTCCAACCCCGCTGCTGAAGAAGATCTTCGCCTGGGTGCCGGCCCTGCTGCTGTGCTATTTCATCCCCGCCGTCTACAACACCGCCGGTGTCATCGATGGCCACAACACCTCGCTGTACAACCCGGTCGCGCGTGACGTGCTGCTGCCGGCCGCGCTGGTCCTGCTGACCCTGTCGATCGACCTGAAAGGCGTCATCAAGCTCGGCCCGAAACTGCTGATCGTGTTCTGTGCCGGTACCGCCGGCATCATGCTCGGCGCCATCGTTTCGTTCCAGCTGATGAAGCTGATCCATCCGGAAACCGTGGCCGGTGATACCTGGGCCGGCATGGCGGCGCTGGCCGGCAGCTGGATCGGTGGCGGCGCCAACATGGTCGCCATGCGCGAAGTGTTCGGCACCGATGCCACCACCTTCGGCCAGTTCGCGGTGGTTGACGTGGCCTGTGCCAGTCTGTGGATGGCGATCCTGCTGTTCCTGGCCAACCGCGCACAGCAGATCGACACCCGCAATGGTGCCGACACCCGTGCCATCGACGAGATGAAGGCGCGCATCAGTGCCTACGAGGCGCAGAACGCGCGCATTCCCAGCATGACCGACCTGATGGTGATCGTTGGCGTGGCACTGGGCGGTGTCGGCCTGGCTCATGCCATCGCCGCGCCGCTGGCGGGCTGGTTCAAGGCCAATGTCAGCTGGGCCAGCCAGTTCAGCCTCGACAGCCAGTTCGTCTGGGTGATCCTGCTGTCCACGGCGATGGGCCTGGGCCTGAGCTTCACCCGTGCCCGCCGGCTGGAAGCGGCCGGTGCGTCGCGGCTGGGCACGGTGTTCCTGTACTTCCTGATCGCCTGCATCGGCATGCAGATGAACCTGCTGTCGCTGCTGGATCGGCCGTGGCTGTTCCTGCTCGGCGCGATCTGGATGGCCACGCACGTGCTGGTGCTGTGGGTGGTGGCCAAGCTGCTGCGCGCGCCACTGTTCTTCTTCGCCATTGGTTCGCAGGGCAACATCGGCGCAGCCGCTTCGGCCCCTGTGGTGGCGGCGGCGTTCCATCCAACGCTGGCGCCGGTGGGCGTGCTGCTGGGTACGGTGGGTTATGCCACCGGCACGGGCCTGGCCTACGTCACCGGCCTGATCCTGAAGTGGATGGCCACCGGCTGAGTTCGGACCGCCCTGGCGTCATGCTTCCGTAGATCCACGCCATGCGTGGATGCATTTCATGGGTATCCATGAACAAGGAAGGGGTCAGATCTGTTTCCCGGAGGAAACGGATCTGACCCCGGACTCAACTCGATATCTGCCAGGTTTCATCCACGCATGGCGTGGATCTACTCAACGTCACTCGAGCGCTGTTGAACCGGACCCTCAACAGCAGCGGCCACCGTTGCGTCCGCCATAACGCGCTTCCTGGCGCTCGCGGAAGAACGTCTTGTAGTCCATCGGCTCCTGGTCCGGATGCTTTTCCAGCATGTGCCGGACGTAGTTGTCGTAATCAGGGATGCCACAGCACAGTCGTGCGGTCTGCACCAGGCGCCGCCAGATGCGGCGGTGCGCCTGGTACTGGCCGGCGGGAACCAGTTGGGTACTCATCACAGATCCACCATTTCATGCGGCTTCAGCGCCACGTACGGGGTCTCACGGTCAGTGCGCTGCGGATTGCGGCGGGCCGCCAGGATGGTCTTGATCGAATACACCAGCACCGCGCCCACCACCAGCAGGAACAGGGCGGTCAGGCCGGTGTTGACGTAGGCGTTGACCACGATCTGCTTCATCTGCGCCACCGACTTGGCCGGTGCGGTGATGGTGTCGCTGGCGAGCGCGGCCTGGAATTTGTGCGCCTGGGCCAGGAAGCCCTGTGCCGGGTTGCTGTCGAAGATCTTGATGAAGCCGGCGTAGGTGGTGCAGATCAGCAGCCATATGGCCGGAACCGCGGTGACCCACGCATAGCGGTCACGCTTCATCTTGAACAGCACCACCGTGCCCAGCATCAGCGCGATACCGGCCAGCATCTGGTTGGAGATGCCGAACAGCGGCCACAGCGTCTGGATGCCGCCGAACGGATCCACCACGCCGGTGTAGAGCAGGTAGCCCCACAGCGCCACGCAACCCGCGGTGCCGATGATGTTGGCGGTCCAAGATTCGGTCTTCTTCAGGGCCGGCACGAAGTTGCCCAGCAGGTCCTGCAGCATGAAGCGGCCCGCACGGGTACCGGCGTCCACCGCGGTGAGGATGAACAGCGCTTCGAACAGGATCGCGAAGTGGTACCAGAACGCCATCATCGCGTCGCTGCCACTGGGAATCGCTTCGTGCAGGATCTGCGCGATGCCTACCGCAAGTGTTGGCGCGCCACCTGCACGATGCAGGATGGTGGGTTCACCAATGGCCGCCGCGGTCGCGGTCAGCTGCTCGGGGGTGATGGTGAAGCCCCAGGTGTTGGTGATGTAGTGCGCGGCCGAGGCCGCATCGGCACCGATCACGGCCGCCGGGCTGTTCATCGCGAAATAGATGCCCGGATCGATGATCGAGGCCGCCACCAGCGCCATCACCGCCACGAACGATTCCATCAGCATGCCGCCGTAGCCGATGTAGCGCATGTGCGCTTCATTGGCCAGCAGCTTCGGCGTGGTGCCGGAGGAAATCAACGCATGGAAGCCGGAGACCGCACCGCAGGCGATGGTGATGAACAGGAACGGGAACATGCCGCCCTTCCACACCGGGCCATCACCGCTGGCGGCGAACTGGGTCAGCGCCGGCATCTTCAGTTCCGGCATCACCACCAGGATGCCGATGGCCAGCGCGATGATGGTGCCGATCTTGAGGAAGGTCGACAGGTAATCACGCGGGGCCAGCAGCAGCCACACCGGCAGCACCGAGGCGACGAAGCCGTAGCCGATCAGCATCCAGGTGATCTGGGTGCCGGTGAAGGTGAACGCCGGGCCCCAGACCGGGTCGGCGGCGACCTTGCCGCCGTACCAGATCGCGGCGAGCAGCAGGATCAGGCCAACCACCGAGATCTCGCCGATCTTGCCGGGGCGGATGTAGCGCATGTACACGCCCATCAGGATCGCGATGGGCATCGTCGCGATCACCGTGAACATGCCCCACGGGCTTTCGGCCAGCGCCTTGACTACCACCATCGCCAGCACTGCCAGGATGATGATCATGATCAGGAACGCACCGAACAGCGCGATGGTGCCGGGCACCTGGCCCATCTCTTCTCTTACCAGGTCACCCAGCGAGCGGCCATTGCGGCGGCTGGACAGGAACAGGACCATGAAGTCCTGCACCGCACCGGCCAACACCACGCCCACCACCAGCCACAGCAGGCCGGGCAGGTAGCCCATCTGCGCGGCCAGGACCGGGCCGACCAGCGGGCCGGCGCCGGCAATGGCGGCGAAGTGGTGGCCGAACAGCACGTGCTTGTTGGTCGGCACGTAGTCCAGGCCATCGTTGTTGATCACCGCCGGGGTGGCCCGGGTCGGATCCAGCTGCATCACCTTGTTGGCGATGAACAGGCTGTAGAAGCGATAGGCGACGAGGTACAGCGACACCGCCGCGACGACGATCCACAGGGCATTGATGTGTTCGCCGCGGCGCAGCGCCACGGTGCCCAGACAGAACGCGCCGAGCAGAGCGAGTACCGCCCAGCCCAGTTTGGAAAACCCTTTCATGAGGTGCTCTCTCCCGGAAAGACAGACAAAGAGTCCTGCTTGCCCACGACAGGGTCAATTGGCACAGGACGAATCAGCGGTAGTACTTTGGTCGTACGGCGGCTGCGCTGACGTGCAGCGAACATCAGGGATGGAACAATCGGTTGCGGAGCCATCCATTGGCGTACGGCCGTGTGGCGTCCATCTTCAGTGGCACCCATCCAACAGGAGTCGCCATGAGCTTTCCCGAACCGGTCCGCGTACTGCGCACCATCCGTGGCATGCCCACCTCCGACGGTGCCGGCGTGCGCCTGACCCGCGTCATCGGCGGCCCGACGCTGCCCAACCTGGATCCGTTCCTGCTGCTTGATGAGTTCGGTACCGACCGTGCCGAAGACTACATCGCCGGCTTCCCGGAACACCCGCACCGTGGTTTCGAGACCGTCACCTACATGCTCGACGGGCGCATGCGGCATCGCGACAACCATGGCAACGAAGGCCTGCTGACCCCGGGCAGCGTGCAGTGGATGACCGCTGGCCGTGGCCTGGTGCATTCGGAGATGCCCGAGCAGGAAAGCGGGCAGATGCGCGGGTTCCAGCTGTGGGTGAACCTGCCGGCGAAGGAGAAGATGACCGAGCCGAAGTACCAGGAATTCGCACCCGAGCGCATTCCCGTGGTGCACCCGGAGCCGGGCGTGGAGGTGAAGGTGATTGCCGGCAGCGTGGACGGCACCGATGGCCCGATCGTGCAGCCGGCCACCGATCCGCTCTACCTCGACATCACGCTGTCGCCCGACCGGGCCTGGACCTATGCGCTGCCGGAGGGGCACAACGCGTTCGCCTACGTGTTCGAAGGTGCGATGACCGTGGGTGAGCAGGACGCCGCGCGCGACGTTGCACGCCAGGAACTGGCGGTGCTGGGCGGTGGCGAGCAGTTGCACCTCTCGGCCGGCAGCGAAGGTGCGCGGTTGATCCTGGTGGCCGGCCGTCCGCTGCGCGAGCCGGTGATGCGGCATGGCCCGTTCGTGATGAACACGCGGCAGGAACTGATGCAGGCCTTCGTCGATTTCCAGGAAGGCAAGTTCTGAGGGGGGACGCCGGGCCATGCCCGGCGGATGTCCAGCGCATTGGATGCGGCGGGGATGCTGCCAGGCAGTCATCCCCGTCACCTTCAGCGCCCCGCGGCCACGGCCGACGGAGTCAGGCTCATGCCCTGCGCCAGCTGCTGCAGCGAGCCCAGTTCCTGCGCGCTGTCCGGATACAGCGAAATCTGCGCGTAACGCCCTTTGTCGAGCTTGACCACACTGATGCGACGCTCGGCATAGCCCGGCGGCTGCTGGCCACCCAGATCTGGCTGGTACCAGTACAGCGATTCACCGCCGAAGCTGCCCTTTTCCTGGCGCAGCGAGCGGTTCAATGGAAGGTTGGGATCGCGCGCACTGAGCATCAGGCTCAGTACCTCGCGACCATCGCCGGTGCTGGCGCGGCAGACCAGGAAATCGGCCTGTGCCTGCTGTTGCCACTGCAGGCCGCTGCTGGCCGGCAATGAAGGACATTCGGTGGGAGCCTGCGCGGCGGCCTGGGCCACCGCGAACAGCAGGCTCGACAACACTACAGGCGCGAACTTCATGCATCCCCCAAGGTGGTGTGTCGTTGGCTCCGCCGGATGGACCGGCAGCCTTGGCATCCCATCCCCGGATGCCGCCCCGGCCGGCATGTGCACGGACGGTCAACTCAACCTTAACGGAACGTGAGCGATCGCACAAATCGCGGTTACACGCGTAACCATTGCGACCGATGGTCGGCCGCAATGGTCCGCACAGGCCTCAGCGGTCGTTGCCGATCCACTTGTAGATGATGCCGCCGATCGCGCCGCCCAGCAGCGGGGCAACCCAGAACAGCCACAGCTGGCTGACCGCGCCGCTGCCGGCGAAGAAGGCCACCGCCGTGGAACGGGCCGGGTTCACCGAGGTGTTGGTGACCGGGATGCTGATCAGGTGGATCAGGGTCAGTGACAGGCCGATCGCCAGCGGGGCGAACCCGGCCGGTGCCTTGCCGTGGGTGGCGCCCATGATCACGATCAGGAACACGGCGGTCAGCACCACTTCGCACAGGAAGGCCGCGGCCACGCTGTAGCCGCCGGGGGACAGCGCGCCGTAGCCGTTGCTGGCGAATGCACCGGCCTGGCTGCCATCAATGGCGAAGCCGCTGGCGCCCGATGCGATCTGCAGCAGGATGAAGCCGGCCAGCAGGCCGCCGGCGACCTGGGCGATGATGTACGGGATCAGGTCCTTGGTCGGGAAACGACCGCCGGCCCACAGGCCGACACTGACCGCCGGATTGAAGTGCGCGCCGGAGATATGGCCGAACGCATAGGCGCCGGTTACCACGGTCAGGCCGAAGGCCAGCGCAACGCCGAGGAAACCGATACCCAGCGGATTGCCGTCACCGCCGAACTTGGCGGCCAGCACGGCACTGCCACAGCCACCCAGAACCAGCCAGAACGTGCCGAGGAACTCGGCGGACAAGCGTTTACCCATGCTCATGTGTTGCACTCCTTTGACGGTCGAAAGTGTGATTTATGTCACATTTCAATGATCAGCGGGTGACTGTAGTGTCAACGCCGGGTGCAGGGATACACCTTCGGATGTGTGCAACACGCGATGTTCAGTACTGCGGCAGCGGGATGAATTCCTTGTCGTCGCCCGGAATGGTGCCGAAGCGGCCGGCCTCCCAGTCGTGCTTGGCCTGTTCGATACGTTCCTTCGAGCTGGACACGAAGTTCCACCACAGGTGACGCGGGCCATCCAGCGGCTCGCCACCGAACAACATCGCCTTCACCGGCGTCTTTGCGCGCAGGCGGCCACGCGCACCAGCCTCGGGGATCACCAGGTGCTGGGCAGGGATGTCCACGCCATCCAGCTGCGCGTCGCCTTCGAGGATGTACAGCGCGCGCTCGCGGTGGCCGTTGTCGATATCGATTTCCGCATCCGGGTCGAGGTCGATCGCCACGTTGAGCGTATCGGCGAACACCTTCACCGGCGATTCTTCGCCGTAGGCGCGGCCGGCAATGACGCGCAGCCATGCGCCATTGCGGCGCTGCTCGGGCAGGGTGGCAGCGGCGTGGTGGTAGAACGCCGGTTCGATTTCCTCGTGCGACTTCGGCAGCGCGACCCAGGTCTGCATGCCGTGGATCGGGTTGTCGTGATCGCGGTCAGGTTGCGGCGTGCGCTCGGAATGGGCGATGCCGCGGCCGGCGGTCATCCAGTTGACGTCACCGGGACGGATCACCTGGTCCGAACCCAGCGTGTCGCGGTGGCCGATCGCGCCCGACCACAGATAGGTGACGGTGGCCAGGCCGATATGCGGATGCGGGCGCACGTCGATGGCGGTGCCGGGATGCATGAGTGCCGGGCCCATCTGGTCGACGAACACGAACGAGCCGATGCTGCGGGCCTGCAGGGTCGGGACGGCCCGGCGGACTTCGAGGCCGCCGATGTCGTGCACGCGCGGGGCGATGATGGTTGTCATGCGGGCGTTCTCGCTGGCAGGGATCAGGTGATCAGCATCGCATGCAGCTGTGACGGGGACATGCCCCGTATGGGTAACAGGTTGTTCCAGCCAACGGCGCAGCCCCTCGTGGCTGTGGGTTGGTCGCTGAAGGCAGAAGCAAGATCAAAAGCTGCGCTTGGCCGGGCGGGTGGGTGGCGCAGGGGACGCTGCAAGTACGTCCATGTAAGCTCGATCGCCGCATGCTCGTGTGCGCAGGACAGCGCACACGAGCAAGGCGCCATCGAGCCCCCATGGACGGGTTTACGGCGTGTCCTGCCCACCCACACCGCCCCGCCCAACAAACAGAAAAGCCAGAGCCGGCTGTTGCTCCGGCTCTGGCTCTGGCTGTTGATCCAGCGGGTGCCGGGCCGCAGGCCCGGCCGATCAACTCACACCACCGGTTCGCGCAGGGCGGGGTTGTCCCAGCCCGGGCGCGGTGCGAAACGGTCACCATGGCGCTGCTGCAGCGCCTTCAACCGCTCGACGATCGCGTCGGCACCCACCGCGCGGATGTGCTGGATCGGACCACCGCGGAACGGTGCGAAGCCGGTGCCGAAGATCACGCCGGCATCCAGCAGGTCCGCATCGGCCACCACGCCTTCGTGCAGGCAGGCCACCGCTTCGTTCAACAGCGGCAGGATCAGGCGGTCCTCCAGATCGGCCGGGGCCTGGTAATCGCTGGCCACGTCCGGCTTCTTCGGCTTGCCGTTCTCCCAGGTGTAGATGCCCTGGCCATCCTTCTTGCCGCGCTTGTCCGGTTCCACCGTCTGCAGCGCGGCCGGAATCTGCAGGCCCAGGAACGGTGCCAGTTCGCGGCCGACACCGGCGGCTACGTCCAGGCCCACGGTATCGATCAGTTCGATCGGGCCCATCGGCATGCCGAACTTCACCGCCGCCCTGTCGATCACCGGGCCCGGGATGCCTTCGGCGTAGGCAGTGGCGGCTTCCAGCATGTACGGGAACAGCACGCGGTTGACCAGGAAGCCCGGGCTGCCGGCCACCGGCACCGGGAACTTGCCCAGTGCCTTGCAGAACGCGGCCAGGCGACGTTCGGTCTCAGGCGCCATGCCGTCATGATGGATGATTTCCACCAGCGGCATCTGCGCGACCGGGTTGAAGTAGTGCAGGCCAGCGAACTGTGCCGGGCGCTGGATGTGGTCGCGCAGCTCCACCAGCGGAATCGACGAGGTGTTGGTGGTCAGCAGCGCATCCAGCTTCATCTTCGGTTCCAGCGTCTGGTACAGCGCGCGCTTGGCTTCCGGGTTCTCGATGATCGCCTCGATCACCAGATCGGCCTCGGCCACGCCGCTGCCTTCCAGGTCGGCACGCAGGCGCGCGGCCACCGCGGGACGCTTGCTCTCGTCGCGCACCTTCTTGGCGAACAGCGCCTGCGCGCGTTCCATGGCCGGGTCGATGAAGCGCTGCTCGCGGTCCTGCAGGGTCACCTCGAAGCCCTTGTAGGCGGCCCACGCGGCGATATCACCGCCCATCACGCCGGCGCCGACCACGTGCACGTGGCGGATGCCGGAATCACCACCGCCGAGGCCCTTCAGGCGCTCGGTCAGGAAGAAAATGCGGATCAGGTTGCGCGCGGTCGGCGTGCTGGCCAGCTTCACCACGGCACGCCGCTCGGCATCCAGGCGCGCCTGGATCGGCTTGCCGCCGCTGCGCTGCCAGGTGCTGATCAGCGCGTAGGGCGCCGGGTACTGGTCCTTCTTGGCCTTGCGCGCGACCTGCTTGACCATCTGCGGTGCCAGCAGGGTGCGGGCCAGCCAGGTGTTGGTGGCCCAGGCCGTCGCGCGCTGCTTGAACGGGCGGGTGGTGCCGGACAGCGCCAGCGCGACGGCGGTGTCGAGCACCACCGCCGGTGCCACCACCTTGTCGACCAGGCCGATGCCGCGCGCGGCCGAGGCCGACAGGGTGCGGCCGGTCAGCATCATGTCCATCGCCGCCGGTGCGCCGACCAGCTGCGGCAGGCGCGCGCTGCCACCCCAGCCCGGGAAGATGCCCAGCTGGGTCTCCGGCAGGCCGATGCGGGTGCTGCTGTCATTGGAGGCCACGCGGTAGCGGCAGGCCAGCGCCAGCTCGGTACCGCCGCCCAGGCAGTGGCCGTGAATGGCTGCCACGGTCGGGCAGGGCAGCTCAGCCAGCTTCTGGTAGGTGGCCTGGCCGCGACGGATGGCGTCGTTGACGGTGCCGCGGCGGTCGAACTCCTGGAACTCCTTCAGGTCGGCACCGGCAATGAAGCCGGCCTTCTTCAGCGACTGGATCACCACGCCCTTGGGCGGGTCCAGTGCAATGCGCTCGAGCAGGTCGCCCAGTTCCAGCAGCACGTCCTGCGACATGGCGTTGACGCTGCTGTCCTGACGATCCAGGGAGAGAACCACCACGCCGTCGTCGCGGATCTCGGGGTGCCAGTGGCTGAAGCGGAGACCATCGAAGCCTGAGAGCATGGACGTTCCATCCGGTTGTGTATGGAGAAGCGGCTATGATCCAGAGGTTGTTTCCCCCGCGTCAAATCCCAATAGCAGGGGAGTGGCGACCCCGGATCCATGGCCGTGGACCGGGACGCTAACGGAACGGTGGTTAAAAGCTGGTGCGGCGCCAGGTGATCGGCGACTGAACTTTTCCCGGGATTGGCAGTCTCATTGCCCGACGTCGGTTGGGCTGACAGGAGTGCGGCCCCTCATGGCCGATGTTGATACACCTCAGGAGCTGGATCTGGAACTGGTCCGGCGCGTGCAGCACGGCGAGAGCGCCGCGTTCGATGTCCTGGTGCGCAAGTACCAGCATCGCGTGGTGGCCCTGGTCGGTCGCTACATCGCCGACTGGAGCGAATGTCAGGACGTCGCCCAGGACACTTTCATCCGTGCGTACCGCGCGATCGGAAGTTTCCGCGGCGATGCCCAGTTCTCAACCTGGTTGCATCGAATCGCCGTGAATACCGCCAAAAACTACCTGGCTTCACACAATCGACGGCCGCCGACCGATGACATCGACATCGGTGACGCCGAACAGTTCGACAGCGGGACGCGCTTGCGCGACACCGATACGCCCGAACGCGAGTTGATGCGCCAGGAACTGGAACAGACGGTGATGAAGGCCGTCAATGCGCTGCCGGAAGAACTCCGGTTGGCGATCACCCTGCGCGAGGTGGAAGGCCTGAGTTACGAAGATATCGCGCAGAAAATGGGGTGCCCGATCGGCACCGTGCGTTCACGGATCTTCCGGGCGCGCGAGGCGATCGACACCGAACTCCGGCCGCTGTTGGACATCGGCAGCGCCACCCGTGAGAAGAGCCGCGTATGACCAGTAATCCGTTCAACGAATCGCAGAACCACCAATCGCCCGCCGGGCAGCGCCTGGACCAGCGCCATCGCGAACAGCTGTCGGCCCTGGTCGATGGCGAGCTGGGCGCCGATGAAGCGCGCTTCCTGCTGCGCCGGATGGAGCACGACCCCGAGCTGGCCGGCTGCCAGGAACGCTGGCAGCTGCTGGGTGACGTGATGCGCGGGCAGGCCTCGGCGCTGGCGCCGGCCGGCTTCAGCGCGGCCGTGGCCGCCGCCATCGCTGCCGAACCGGCGCCGCAGGCCGAGCCGCGCCGCGAGGTGCGCCGCAGCGGTTGGCGGGCCTGGGGCGGTGGCGCCGCACTGGCCGCCTCGGTGGCGGCGGTGGCGCTGTTCATGGGCGGCGAGAAGCTGAAAGAGGCCACCCCGGGCGAGCCGCTGGCACCGCAGGTGATCGCCAGCCAGGCCGAACTTGCGCCCGCTCCGGCGCCGACGACGCCGGCTCCGGTAACCGAAGCCTCGGTGGATACCGCCGCAATGGCCGTGGCCGGTGTACCGGCAGTGGCCATGGCCGCGGCCAGCCGACGCCAGGACACCCGTCGCGCCAGCGCTACCCGCAGCCAGCAGGCCGCGCGTGCCGCCCAGCGCGAGGACATGCCGCAACGCGCTGTGGCCGCTGCACAGGCGCCGCTGACCCCGACCGTGCCGGCCAACAATGCCAGCCGCAACATGCCGTTCGGTGAGGTTGGTGGCCTGCAGGCGCGACCGTGGCCGCGCTCCAGCCTGGCGCCCGCTGGCGGTGGCGCGCTCAATGCGAGCTTCCCGGCCCACGCCGGGGGCGCCGCGTTCTACCCGTTCGAGCCGCGCCTGCAGGACGACCTGCCGGTGCCGCCGCGCCCGCGCGACTGAGCCGGGCGCTTTCACGCCCCGCCGTCGGCGGGGCCCGTATTCCTCTTTCCATCCGATCCGGAGGTTGCCGTCCGATGACTCCCCGACTCCGCACGCAGGCCATGGGCCTGCTGGCCCTGACCCTGCCGTTGGTGGCCTGCGCGCAGGCCCCGGCTCCGGCCGCCCAGACCCAGGCCGCGCCGGCCGCCGCGCCGCGGGCCCCGGCCCAGCCGCTGGTCACGGGCCTGCCTGACTTCACCAATCTGGTCGAACAGGTCGGGCCTGGCGTGGTCAACGTCGACACCACCATCGTCCGCAACAACCGCCAGGCCTCGCGGGGCCCGATGGGCGGCGACGATGACATGCCGGAGTTCTTCCGCCGCTTCTTCGGCCCGGATTTCCCGATGCCGGGGCAGGGCCCGGGCGGTCCGGACGGTGGCCCCAGCATCAAGGGCCGCGGCATGGGCTCGGGCTTCATCATCTCGCCCGATGGCTATGTGCTGACCAACTACCACGTGGTGGCCGATGCCAGCGAGGTGAAGGTCAAGCTGGGTGACCGCCGTGAGTTCACCGCGAAAGTGGTGGGCAGCGACCAGCAGTACGACGTGGCACTGCTGAAAATCGACGGCAAGAACCTGCCGACCGTGCGGGTTGGCGACTCCAACTCCCTCAAGCCGGGTCAGTGGGTGGTCGCGATCGGTTCGCCGTTCGGCCTCGACCACTCGGTCACTGCCGGCGTGGTCAGCGCCCTCGGCCGCAGCACAGGTGGTCCGGACCAGCGCTACGTGCCCTTCATCCAGACCGACGTGGCGATCAACCAGGGCAACTCCGGTGGCCCGCTGCTGAACACCCGTGGCGAAGTGGTCGGCATCAACTCGCAGATCTTCTCCGCCTCGGGCGGCTACATGGGCATCAGCTTCGCGATCCCCATCGACCTGGCGATGAGCGCGGTCGAGCAGATCAAGAAGACCGGCAAGGTCACCCGTGGCCAGCTCGGCGCGGTGGTGCAGGAAATCGACGGGCTGAAGGCGCAGGCGATGGGCCTGCCGGACAGCCGCGGCGCCCTGGTCAACCAGATCGTGCCGGACTCGGCTGCAGCCCGGGCCGGGGTGAAGATCGGCGATGTGATCCGTTCGGTGAACGGCGCGCCGGTCAACAGCTGGTCCGACCTGCCGCCGCTGATCGGCGCGATGGCACCGGGCAGCCGGGTCACCCTGGGCGTGATCCGTGATGGCAAGCCGCGCGACCTCAGCGCCACCCTGACCGCACTGACCGAAGACGGGCAGGCCGGTTCACGTGGCCCGGCCACCGGCGACAGCGATGCGGCTCCGCAGGCCGGCGCCAATGCCCTGCTGGGGCTGGACGTCAGTGACCTGACCGCACCGCAGCGCAAGCAGCTGGGCCTGGAATCGGGCGAAGGCGTGCGCATCACCGGGGTCAAGGGCCAGGGCGCGCGTGATGCGGGCCTGTCTCCGGGCATGGTGATCCTGCAGGTGGCCAGCACCCAGGTCGGCAGCGTGGACGCGCTGAACCGTGCGCTTTCCAGCTACAAGAAGGGCGACGTGGTGATGCTGCTGGTGCGCACCGGCAGCGGCAACAGCGCGTTCGTCGCGGTCAAGGCCGGCCAGTAAGGCCTGCCGGGGCCGCTTCGGCGGCCCCGCCTTTTCCCCGAAGCCCCGCCCTGGCGGGGCTTCGGCCATTCCGGGCCCGGTCCGATGAGGCCGTTTTCGCGGGCGGGCGCCGGGCATGCGATAATCGACCGTTACCCTGACGACGCCGCGCGCCGCCGCCACCTATGTCTTCTGATTCGATGCGGAACATCCGCAACTTCTCCATCATCGCCCATGTCGACCACGGCAAGTCCACGCTGGCCGACCGCATCATCCAGCTCTGTGGTGGCCTGCAGGCCCGCGAGATGGAAGCGCAGGTGCTCGACTCCAACCCGATCGAGCGCGAGCGTGGCATCACGATCAAGGCGCAGTCAGTGTCGCTGCCGTACCTGGCCAAGGACGGGCAGACCTACCATCTGAACTTCATCGACACCCCCGGCCACGTCGACTTCTCCTATGAAGTCAGCCGCTCGCTGGCCGCCTGCGAAGGCGCGCTGCTGGTGGTCGATGCGGCCCAGGGCGTGGAAGCGCAGTCGGTGGCCAACTGCTACACCGCCGTGGAGCAGGGCCTGGAAGTGGTGCCGGTGATCAACAAGATCGACCTGCCCACCGCCGACATCGAGCGCGCCAAGGCCGAGATCGAGGCCGTGATCGGCATCGACGCCTCCGACGCCGTGCCGGTCAGTGCCAAGACCGGCCTGAACGTGCAGGACGTGCTGGAAGCGATCGTGCATCGCATCCCGCCGCCGAAGCCGCGCGACACCGACAAGCTGCAGGCGCTGATCATCGACTCCTGGTTCGACAACTACCTGGGTGTGGTCTCGCTGGTGCGCGTGATGCAGGGCGAGATCAAGGCAGGTGACAAGCTGCAGGTGATGTCCACCGGCCGCAACCACCAGGTCGACAACGTCGGCGTGTTCACCCCGAAGCGCAAGGTGCTGCCGGCGCTGCGTGCAGGTGAAGTGGGTTGGGTCACCGCCAGCATCAAGGACGTGCACGGTGCGCCGGTCGGCGACACCCTGACCCTGGCCGGCGACCCGGCACCGAAGCCGCTGCCGGGCTTCCAGGAAATGCAGCCGCGCGTGTTCGCCGGTCTGTTCCCGGTCGATGCCGAGGACTACCCGGACCTGCGCGAAGCGCTGGACAAGCTGCGCCTGAACGATGCCGCGCTGCGTTTCGAGCCGGAAAGCTCCGAGGCGATGGGCTTCGGCTTCCGCTGCGGCTTCCTCGGCATGCTGCACATGGAAATCGTGCAGGAGCGCCTGGAGCGCGAATACAACCTGGACCTGATCAGCACCGCGCCGACGGTGGTGTATGAAGTCCTGAAGACCGATGGCTCGATCATCAACATGGACAACCCGGCCAAGCTGCCGCCGGTGAACCAGGTCGAGGAGATCCGCGAGCCGATCATCCGTGCCAACGTGCTCACCCCCGAGGAGTACATCGGCAACATCATCAAGCTGTGCGAAGAGAAGCGCGGCAGCCAGATCGGCATCAACTACCTGGGCAGCCAGGTGCAGATCAGCTACGAGCTGCCGATGGCCGAGGTGGTGCTGGACTTCTTCGACAAGCTGAAGTCGGTCAGCCGTGGCTATGCCTCGCTGGACTACCACTTCGTGCGCTTCGACGCAGGCCCGTTCGTGCGCGTGGACGTACTGATCAACGGTGACAAGGTCGATGCACTGTCGCTGATCGTGCACCGCAGCCATGCCGACCGTCGCGGCCGCGAGCTGTGCGAAAAGATGAAGGACCTGATCCCGCGCCAGATGTTCGACGTGGCCATCCAGGCCGCCGTCGGCTCGCAGATCATCGCCCGTACCACGGTCAAGGCCATGCGCAAGAACGTGCTGGCCAAGTGCTATGGTGGCGACGTTTCGCGCAAGAAGAAGCTTCTGGAAAAGCAGAAGGAAGGCAAGAAGCGCATGAAGCAGGTCGGCCGCGTGGAGATCCCGCAGGAAGCGTTCCTGGCCGTGCTGCAGATGGACAACAAGTAAGCCCGCACCGGCCCTGCGGGGCCGGTCGTCTGGTGACGTTGCAAAGGACCCTGAATGAAACTGTTTGAGATCCTCCTGGTCGTGCTGACCCTGGCCTCGGGCCTGATCCTGCTCGCGGACAAGCTGTACCTCGCCAAGCGTCGCGCCCAGCGCGCGGGTCTGCTCGATTCCGAGCCGGTGCTGGTGGACTACTCACGTGCGTTCTTCCCGGTGCTGGCGATCGTGCTGATCGTGCGCAGCTTCATTGCCGAGCCGTACAAGATCCCGTCCAGCTCGATGATGCCGAACCTGCTGATCGGCGATTTCATCCTGGTCAACAAGTTCTCCTACGGCCTGCGCCTGCCGATCAGCAACACCAAGTTCGTGCCGGTGGGCGAGCCCTCGCGTGGTGACGTGGTGGTGTTCCACTTCCCCGGCCATGGCGAGAACGATCCGGCCAAGGGCGAGAACTTCATCAAGCGCGTGATCGGCGTGCCGGGTGACACCGTGGTCTTCGAAGGCGACGGCGTGATCCTCAACGGCGAGCCGCTGAAGTACGACAACAAGGGCATCTACGCCGGCCACAAGGGCCAGGGCGAGGGCGCCAACCTGCTGGTCGAGCACCTGCCGGGCCGCACCCACACGGTGCTGGAGACCGACTATCCGCGTGGCCAGGGCCAGTGGACCGTGCCGGCCGGCAAGTACCTGGTGATGGGCGACAACCGCGACAACAGCGACGATGGCCGTTTCTGGGGCCTGCTGCCGGAAGAGAACCTGCGTGGCAAGGCGTTCCTGATCTGGCTGAACTGCCAGGGCTGGTTCTGCAAGGATGGCTTCGAGCCGTCGCGGATCGGCTCGAGCATCAACTGAGCGGGCACCAACTGAGTATTTTCACATCCAACGCGTATCTGGGGAGAACGCAATGAAGACGATGAACACGCAGCGTGGCATGACCCTGACCTCGTTCCTGACGGTCCTGATCGTGGTTGGCTTCTTCCTCTACATCGGCATGAAGCTGTTCCCGATGTACCAGGAGTACTACGCGGTGCGCTCGGCGATGAAGAGCCTGGCCAACGAGCCGGGCGTGGGCAGCATGGAGCCGGCGCGCATCCAGGACCTGTTCTTCAAGCGCCTGTACATCAACTATTCGGACAACGTGAAGCCGGCCAACGTGAAGTTCGACCGTCGCGACAATGGCTGGACCCTCAAGGTCAACTACGAAGTGCGCCGTCAGCTGATCGGCAACCTCGATGTGGTTGGCAAATTCGATTCTTCCCAGGACCTGACACGAAGCGGTGCCCAGTAAATTCATCCAACGTGGCGACCTGATCGGTCATGCCTTCAGCGACCCGGCCCTGCTCAAGCAGGCGCTGACGCATCGCAGTGCCGGTGCGCCGCACAACGAGCGCCTGGAGTTCCTCGGCGACAGCATCGTCAACATGATGGCGGCCGAGGCGTTGTACCGACGCTGGCCCAAGGCCGACGAAGGCGCGATGACCCGTGCCCGTGCCGAGCTGGTGCGTGAAGGCGCGCTGGCGGTGATCGGGCGCACCCTGGAACTCGGCGAACGGCTGACCCTGGGCCCGGGCGAAATGAAGTCCGGCGGTCATCGTCGCGACTCGATTCTGGCCGACGCGGTGGAAGCCGTGGTGGCCGCGATCTACCTGGATGCCGGCTTCGAGGCCTGCCGGGCGGTGGTACTGCCCTGGTTCAGCGCTTCGATCGAGGCACTGCCGGCTTCCGGTCGGCCCGAGAAGGACCCCAAGACCCGCCTGCAGGAATGGCTGCAGGCCCGACAGAAGGCGTTGCCGCAGTATGAACTGGTGTCAGAATCCGGTGACGACCATGCCAAACACTTCCGGGTACGCTGCATCGTAGCCGACCCGGCCGCCAGCACCGAGGGCGAAGGCGCCTCGCGGCGGCTTGCCGAACAACAGGCGGCTGCGGCCGTCCTAGAACAACTGGATTCCAAGTGAGCGAACAAACTCCCCATCATTGCGGCAGCGTGGCCGTCATCGGCCGCCCGAACGTGGGCAAGTCGACCCTGACCAATGCCCTGGTCGGCGCCAAGGTCAGCATCGTCTCCAATCGTCCGCAGACCACGCGCCATCGCCTGCTGGGCATCGCCACCTATCCGGAAGGCCAGCTGGTGCTGGTCGACACTCCTGGCCTGCACAAGGTGCAGAAGCGGGCGATGAACCGGGTGATGAACCGCGCCGCGCGCGGTTCGCTGGAAGGCGTCGATGCCGGCCTGCTGGTGATCGAAGCCGGTCGCTGGGACGAGGAAGACAGCCTGGCCTTCAATGTTCTGCGCGACGCCGGTATCCCGGTGGTGCTGGTGGTCAACAAGATCGACCGGCTGAAGGACAAGGGCGCGCTGTTGCCGTTCCTGCAGGAAGTCACGGCCGGCCGCGATTTCTCGTCGGTGCATCCGATCTCGGCGCAGAAGCGCAACGGCCTGGAAGCACTGGTACGCGACGTACTGGCGCTGCTGCCGGAAGCGCCGCCAATGTTCGGCGAAGACGAGATCACCGACCGCAGCCAGCGCTTCCTGGCCGGCGAACTGGTACGTGAACAGCTGATGCGCCAGCTCGGCGAAGAGCTGCCGTATGCCACCACCGTGGAAATCGAGCGCTTCACCGAAGATGGCAACCTGCTGCGCATCGGTGCGGTGATCTGGGTCGAGCGCGAGGGCCAGAAGGCGATCGTGATCGGCAAGGGTGGTACCCGCCTGAAGGAGATCGGGGCCAAGTCCCGCCTGCAGATGGAGCGCCTGTTCGGGGCTAAGGTGTTCCTGGAGACCTGGGTGCGCGTGCGTGAAGGCTGGTCCGACGACGAGGCCGCACTGAAGGCCTTCGGTTACGAGTAAGCCGTTGCAGTCGCTTCGATGATGATCGAGGACGACACCGGCTTCGTGCTGCATGCACGGGCCTATCGCGAGACCAGCCTGCTGGTCGAAGTGCTGAGCGCGCAGCATGGCCGGATCGGCCTGCTCGCGCGTGGCGTATCCACCGCCAAGGGACAGGTGCTGCGCGCGGCCCTGCAGCCGCTACAGTGGATCCGCTTCAGTGCCCAGCAGCGGGGCGAATTGGCCCAGCTGCGGGGTGCCGAGGCACTGGATGCTGCCCCGCGCCTGGTCGGCCAGGCGATGCTGGCCGGCTTCTATCTGAGTGAATTGACCCTGCGCCTGGCCCCGCGCCAGGACCCGCTGCCGGAGTTGTACCTGGCCTACGGCGAGGCACGCGCGCGGCTGGCCGTGGGCGCCGGCCTGGCCTGGACCCTGCGCCGGTTTGAGCGCGAGCTGCTGTCTGCGCTGGGCCTGGGTTTCGATCTGGACAGCGCCAGCGACGGCCAGCCGATCGACCCGGCCGCGCGCTACGAACTGGACCCACAGGAAGGCGCGCAGCGCCTGCTCAGCGAGCGCGGTGGGGAACGCCGGGCGGCCGCGACGGGTTCTGCGCTGCTGGCGCTGGCCGCCGATGAAGAGCCCGATGCCGCCGACCTGGCCAGCCTGCGCCTGCCGATGCGGCGGGTGCTGGCCCATCACCTGGGGCCGCGCGGCCTGAAGTCCTGGGAAATGCTCGAGCAGCTCGCTCCCAGGCGTTGAGGGGGGCGGCAGGGCTTGCAGCCATGCACCTGCCGAATCAACGTCAACGTCAACTGCAAAAGCTGGCTATCCGTGGGATGGCGGGGTGGGTCCGGTTGCGGGGGCCGCTGCAAGTCCCCCTCCGGGGCCCGGCCCAGCCGCTGGCGGCTGTGCGTTCGGGCGCTTGCGAAGCAATGCTTCGCAAGCAAAGCGGCCTCACCCATGTAAGCTCGGTCGCCGCATCCATGCGGCTCACGCCCCCGCAACCGGACCCACCCCGCCTTCGACAGTTTCTCGCGAGCTGTCGGAACGGCACTCTGCTCTGGTGGGTGTCGACCTTGGTCGACACAGTAGAGCCACGCCATGCGTGGATGCGTTTCGATTTCAATTCGAAATATTTGATTCCGATTGAGATTCATCCACGCATGGCGTGGATCTACTGGCCACCGGCCAACTATCGAAGGCGGGGCACTGTGGGTTTGCGGGGTGTGAGCCGCATGGATGCGGCGACCAAGGCTACATGGACGTACTTGCGCCGTCCCCGCAAACCCACAGTGCCCCGCCATCCCACGGAATGCTGCTTTGGCCTTTGACGTTGCCCTGGCTTGAAGGCTTCGGCAGGTGCAGGGCGCAGCCCTGCCGAACAACCCTTAATGCAGCAGGGCAGCTACCGCGTCGCGGAACCCCGCCTGGGCCTGCCCGGACTCCGGCGCATGATGCAACTGGCGCACCGCCCGGCCCAACCGCGCCGCGCCCACGAAGCCACAGCTCGCCTGCAGCCGATGCAACTGGCTGCGCAGCTGGCGCTCGTCATGCTGGTCCACCGCCTGCTCGACCGCATCGCGTACGCCCGGCAGCTCGGCCAGGAACAGCTCGCGCAGCGCGATCAGGTGGTTGCGCTGGCCATTGAGCGCGGCCAGTGCCGCAGTCTCGTCCCAGTCCTGTACCTGCAGCTCGACTGCGGCCGGCGCCTGGGCCATGACGATCCCGGCCGGGCTGTTGACCAGGGCGCGGCGCACCGCCTTCAGCAGCTGGTCGCGGCCCAGCGGCTTGACCAGCGTGTCGCTGAAACCGGCCTCGCGCAGGCGCGCATGGATCGAGGTATCGCCGTCGGCGGTATGCGCCAACGCCGGGGTGTCGGGATGTGAACGGCGCAGTTCGCGCAGCAGCTGCGCGCCATTGCCGTCAGGCAGGTTGACGTCGATCAGCCACAGGTCATGCGCGCCGGGTTCGGCGCTGGCCAGGGCGCTGGCCAATGAATCTGCGGTGTCCACGTCCGCCGGTAACGTTTCCAACGCCGCCTTGAAAAAACCGCGGCTGATGATGTCGTCCTCGACAAGCAGGAAGCGGGGCCGGCTGGCCCGCGGGGTCATCTGCATCAGGGCTGCCTCCATGTCAGCTGTTGCAATCATCAAGCACAGCGGCGGCGGGCGCAAGCGGGTCCGGACCCTGCCGGTCAGGATCTGCGACAATACGCCCCCATTTTTGCCCGCAGCCTGTTGCCACGTGGCCCGATCCCGCTCCCGCATCGACCGTACCCCGTTCCAGACCGAGATCCTCGACCTCAGCCATGATGGTCGCGGTGTCGCCCGCCGTGAAGGCGAGGGCGGCAAGGTCACCTTCGTCAGCGGCGCCCTGCCGGGCGAGGTGGTCATGGCCGAACAGACCGCCCGCAGCCGCCATTTCGACGAAGCGCGTACGGTGGAAGTGCTGCAGGCCTCGCCGCAGCGCGTCACCCCGAAGTGCCCGCACTTCGGCACCTGCGCCGGCTGCGTGCTGCAGCACCTGGACGAAGACCAGCAGATTGTCGCCAAGCAGCGCGTGCTGATGGACAACCTGGAGCGCATCGGCCACGTGAAGCCGGGCACCGTGCTGGCGCCGCTGGTCGGTGAGAGCTGGGGCTACCGGCGCAAGGGTCGCTTCTCGGTGCGCCGGGTCGAAAAGAAGGACAAGACCCTGGTCGGCTTCCGTGAACAGGATCCGCGATTCGTCGCCGACCTCAGCCAGTGCCTGACCGTGATCCCCGAGATCGGCACCAAGGTCGAGGCGCTGTCCACCTTCATCGAATCGCTCGATGGCAAGCGTGACATCCCGCAGATCGAATTCATCGCTGGCGACCAGGCCGTGGTCCTGACCGTGCGCCACCTGCAGCCGCTCAGCGATGCCGACCGCGTGGCCTGGGCCGCCTTCGGCCAGCAGCATGGCTTCGTGATCTACCTGCAGTCCGGTGGCGTGGATACCGTGCAGCCGCTGGACGGGCAGGGCGTGCCGCTGTCGTTCCGTCTGGCGCCGTGGGATGTCGAACTGGCGTTCCGCCCGCTGGACTTCATCCAGGTCAATGCCAAGCTCAACGAGAAGATGATCGCCCACGCCCTGGACCTGCTGGAGCCGGGTGAGGACGAGCGTGTGCTGGACCTGTTCTGCGGCCTGGGCAACTTCACCCTGCCGCTGGCGCGCCGCGTGCGCGAAGTGGTCGGTGTGGAAGGTGATGCTGGCCTCGTCGCGCGGGCCCGTGAGAATGCCGAGCGCAACGGCCTGACCAACGCCCAGTTCTTCAGCGCCGACCTCACCCAGGACCAGCGCAGCACGCCGTGGATGCGCCAGGGCTTCGACAA
Organism: Stenotrophomonas sp. 63632_Sma; assembly: GCF_056482875.1. Classification (NCBI taxonomy): domain Bacteria; kingdom Pseudomonadati; phylum Pseudomonadota; class Gammaproteobacteria; order Lysobacterales; family Lysobacteraceae; genus Stenotrophomonas; species Stenotrophomonas sp. 63632_Sma. Next base: position 3,390,663 of record NZ_CM151220.1, on the reverse strand, counting down.
GCTGCTCTTGGATCCGCCGCGCTCGGGCGCGATCGAAGTGCTGCAGCAGCTGCCGCTGAAGCAGTTCAAGCGCATCGTCTACGTCAGCTGCCACCCGGGTTCGCTGGCACGCGATGCCGGCTATCTGGTCAACGAACAGGGCTTCACCCTGGTCAGTGCCGGTGCCATGGACATGTTCCCGCACACCGCACACGTGGAAAGCATCGCGGTATTCGAGAAGCGCTGATCGGCTGTCATGCCCATCGCGCATAATGGCGCGATGGGCATCGAAATCGAACGCAAATTCCTCGTCAGCAGTGATGGCTGGCGCACCGCCGCGCACCGGGTGATCCCGATGGCGCAGGGCTACATCAACGACATGGGCGCGCTCGATCGCGGCACCCAGAACGCTTCGGTGCGCGTGCGCATCGAAGGCGACCACGCCGCGCTGAACCTGAAGTCGCGAACCATCGGCCACACCCGCCAGGAGTTCGACTACCCGATTCCGGTGGACGATGCGCGCGCACTGCTGGCGCTGTGCGTGGGCGGCCTGATCGACAAGCGCCGCCATCTGGTCGAACACGCCGGCCTGACCTGGGAGGTGGACGAGTTCCTCGGCGACAACGCCGGCCTGGTCGTGGCTGAGGTTGAGCTGGACAGCGCTGACCAGACCATCGACCTGCCGGACTGGGTGGGTGCCGAAGTCACCGATGATGCCCGCTACTACAACGTTGCCCTGGCCAGCCACCCGTATTCAGAGTGGTGAAACCACCCAAAAAGGGGACGGAGGGGATTAAGTCGTCTTTACCCCATCTGTGCGGGAAACGACTTAATCCCCTCCGTCCCCTTTTATCGAGGGTGTCGGCCCCCATGTGGAAAGGATGAGAATCGACATCTACTCCGACGTGGTCTGCCCCTGGTGCTGGATCGGCAAGCATCGTTTCCAGCAGGGCGTGCAGTTGCTGGGCGCCAACGCGCCTGAACTCGATATCCACTGGCAGCCGTTCCAGCTCGACCCGGATGCTGACGCCACCCCGGTGCCGCTGCGCGAGGCCTATGTGCGCAAGTTCGGCGGCGTTGAGCGTACCGAACAGATCCTCGGCCAGACCCAGACCACCGCGCGGGCCGAGGGCCTGCCGATGGACTTCAGCCAGGGCCAGGTGCGGGTGACCACGCTGCCGGCGCACCGGGTGTTGTGGCTGGCAGGCGAGCACGGCGTGCAGGATGCGGTGGGCGAAGCACTGTTCCGCGCCCACTTCGAGCACGGCCAGAACCTGGCGGACCCCTCGGTGCTGATCAAGGCGGGCGCGGCAGGCGGCCTCGACGCGGGTGAAATCGCGCAGATGCTGGCCTCCGACCGCGGCCTGGCCGAGGTCGAAGCCAAGCTGGCGCAGGCTCATGCATTGGGCGTTTCTTCGGTGCCGACCTTCGTCATCGATGGGAAGTGGGCCATTTCCGGGGCGCAGCCCCCCGAGGCCTTCGCCAACGCCCTTCGCCAGATCGCCGCCGAGCAGGGCGCGCCTGCGGCCCCGGCTGACGGCGACGAGGCCTGCGGCCCGGACGGCTGCAAGGTCTGACCGGATCCGAAAAGGGGACGGAGGGAATTAAGACGTATCCAGCCCGTAGGGGCCGATTGCGGCTTAATTCCCTCCGTCCCCTTTTTCTGACCACTGCGCCTGTCGGCCGGTTCTGCGACAATGCGGCACTGCGCCATGCGGGCGCGCGTTGTGGAGATCGACCATGCTGCTGATCGGCGTTGCCGGCACCGAACTGACCGCCCAGGAACGTGACTGGCTGCAGCACGATGCCGTGGCCGGGGTGGTGCTGTTCAAGCGCAACTTCGCCTCGCGCCAGCAGGTGACCGATCTGAGCGCGGCGATCCGCGCTGCCGCGCCACGCCCGCAGCTGATCTGCGTGGACCAGGAAGGCGGCCGCGTGCAGCGTTTCCGTGAGGGTTACAGCGAGTTGCCGCCGCTGCAGGACATCGGGGCGATGTACGCCACCGACCCGCAGCAGGCGCTGGCCCTGGCCGAGCAGCACGCCTGGCTGATGGCCAGCGAAGTGCGCGCCAGCGGCCTGGACCTGAGCTTCGCGCCGGTGGTCGATCTGGGCCGTGGCAACCGCGCCATCGGCAACCGCGCCTTCAGTGAAGATCCGCAGGTGGTGGCCGCGTTCACCGCCGCCTACGTGCGCGGCATGCATGCGGTCGGCATGGCCGCCACGCTCAAGCATTTCCCCGGCCACGGCACCGTGCTGGAAGATACCCACGTGGATACCGCGATCGACCCGCGCGCGCTGGACGAGCTGCGCGCCCAGGATCTGGTCCCGTTCCAGGCCGGCATCGCCGCCGGTGCCGACGCGGTGATGATGGCGCACGTGATCTATCCGCAGGTGGCACCGGAACCGGCCGGCTATTCGCCGCGCTGGATCCAGGACATCCTGCGCGGCGAGCTCGGGTTCCGCGGCGTGGTGTTCTCCGATGACATCGGCATGGCTGCCTCGCACAGTGCCGGCGGCGTGCCGGCGCGCGTGCACGCGCATCTGGATGCCGGCTGCGACGTGGTGCTGGTCTGCCACCCGGAACTGGTCGATGAAGCCCTGCACGCCGTGCAGGGACGCTCCCTCAATACTGCTGCGCTGCTGGGCCTGCTGGGCCGCGGCGCGCTCGGCTGGGACGGCCTGCTGGCCGATGCCCGCCATGGCGACACCCAATCCCGTCTGCTTGAAACCCTTGGAAGAACCGTCTGATGCCCAACCTCACCATTTCCCAGGCCCTGGCCCAGGCTGACCTGCTGGTCGACCGCCCCACCATCGACAAGGCCATCGCTGGTATCGCCGACGCCATCGCGCGCGATTACAAGGGCGAGGTGCCGCTGTTCCTGTCCATCATGCACGGTGCGCTGCCGTTCGCCGGCCAGCTGGCGCTGGAACTGGGCGCGCGCGGCCAGGACGTGCAGTTCGATTACCTGCACGCAACCCGTTACCGCGGTGAAACCACCGGCGGCGACCTGGTCTGGAAGCACAAACCGGCCACCTCGCTGTTCGGCCGCCGCGTGCTGCTGGTCGACGATATCCTCGACGAGGGCTACACCCTGCAGGGCGTGCGCACCTGGTGCCTGGAACAAGGCGCGACCGACGTGCGCATCGCCGCGATGACGGTGAAGAAGCACGACCGCGCGCTGCCGGACGTGACTGCCGACTACGCCGGCATCGAACTGCCGGACCGTTACGTGTTCGGCTTCGGCATGGACGTCAACGAAACCCTGCGCTGCGTGCCGGCCATCTACGCGATGAAGGAATAACGGCGCAGCCGCCCGCGGCGCGTCTTCTTCTGCCGCCGGCATCCTCGGGTGCCGGCGTTCGTCTTTTCATGGAGTGCTTCGAATGCAACAGATCGCCCTGGCCGTGATCGGCGGTACCGGTGTCTATAACCTGGCCAAGCTTGACGACGTGCAGACCCACGAGGTCGACACCCGCTTCGGACGTCCGTCGGGCCCGGTGCGCGTTGGTACGCTGCTCGGCCATCGCGTGGCGTTCCTGGCGCGGCATGGCGAAGGCCATTCGCTGCCGCCGCACAAGATCAACTACCGCGCCAACCTGGCCGCGCTGCAGCAGCTGGGCGCGCAGCGCGTGCTGGCGTTGAACACGGTGGGGGGCATCACCGAACACTTTGGTCCGCGCGTGCTGGCCTGCCCGGACCAGATCATCGACTACACCTGGGGCCGCATCAGCACGATCTGTGAGGAAGAAGGCACCGACGTAGTCCACGTTGATTTCGGCCACCCGTACACACCAATGCTGCGCAGCAAGATCCTGGCTGCGGCCAAAGTGACCGGCGTCACGGTCCATGACGGTGGCTGCTACGGCGCAACACAGGGCCCGCGCCTGGAAACCATCGCTGAAATCGCCCGTATGCGCCGCGACGGCTGCGATCTGGTGGGCATGACCGGCATGCCGGAAGCCGCCCTGGCACGCGAGCTGGGGCTGGATTACGCCTGCCTGGCGATCATCGCCAACTGGGCTGCCGGCTGTGGTGATGGCGAGGAGATCACGATGGCCGAAGTGCTGGCCAACGTGCAGGCGGCCGGCAACGGACTTCCGGAACTGGTGGGCGAATTGGCACGGGGGTGATTGTCTTCCCCGAGCAAGCTTTGCATACTCAGCTTGTGCGCGGGTTCAGCGTACACCACCCATTCATTGCATAAGGTCTCGCATCACCATGCCGAACGGTACCGTCAAGTGGTTCAACGACGCCAAGGGATTTGGCTTCATCTCGCCGGAGGATGGCAGCGCCGACGTGTTCGCGCACTTCTCCGCCATCAACTCCAAGGGCTTCCGCAGCCTGCAGGAAGGCCAGCGTGTCACCTATGACGTGACCCAGGGCCCGAAGGGTGCCCAGGCTTCGAACATCACGCCGGCCGAGTGATCCACTCGACAGTGCGTTGAAAACCCCGCTTCGGCGGTAATGCTGTTCACTTAAGCAGCTGAGCCAATCAGAATCCGATGCCAGTCTTCTGGCATCGGATTTTTTGTGCCCATCCAACAGCAACTGCTCGACCTTGGTGACCTGTTCAATTTCTCCGACCTGAGCACCTTCACCCAGAACATCCCGGTGGAATGGGTGTCCAGCGCGCTGGAACTCTCCTCGCAGGCCTCCATCCGCAGGCGCAGATTACCCAGCGATCAGGTGTTGTGGCTGGTGCTGGGCATGGCCCTGTTCCGCGATGAACCGGTGCATGAGGTGGCCAGGCGACTGAACATCTGTGCCCAAGGCCTTGCATCGCTGGATCTGCCTGCACGCAGCGGCATCAGCCAGGCTCGCGCGCGGCTTGGCGCAGATCCGGTAGAGGATCTTTTCCGCAGGTGCGGCCAGCATTGGGGTGCCGAGCGCTATCCCGACGATGACTGGCAGGGCCTGCAGGTGCTGGCCGTTGACGGTGCCCTGCTGCGCACCGCAGACACGCCAGAACTACGTGCGCATTTTGGGTCGGGCAATACCGGCACCGAACGGCAGACGCCTTATCCGCTGATGCGGCTGGTGGCGCTGATGAACGTGCGCTCGCACATCATGCTCGATGCCCGGCTCAGCCCCTACCGTCGAGGCGAAATGCGTTTGGCAGAGGACTTCTTCGAGAAGATCCCGGATCGCTCGATTACTCTGTTGGACAAGGGTTTCTGGGGCGCGGATCTGCTGTTGAGCCTGGCCGGAAACGGTACTGAGCGGCACTGGCTTACGCCCTCGCGGAGCAATCTGGTGGCCGAAGAAGTGGAGCGCTACAACGCGCATGATCGGCTGCTGGAAATGCGCGTTTCTCCACAGGCGCGGAAGAAGAATCCCGCACTGCCCACGCACTGGCGGGTGCGTGAAGTGAGCTACGAGCATCAGGGCAGGATCAAGACGGTGCTGACGTCGCTACCGGCAGGGACCTACAGCACAAAAGCCGTAGCCGCGCTCTATCAGGAGCGCTGGGAAATCGAGCTGGGTTTCCGCGATCTCAAAAGCTCGATGCAGCGAAATGCAGTGACCCTGCGCAGCAAGACCGTCGAGCTGGTGTATCAGGAAGTATGGGGGCTGCTGCTGGCGTACAACATCATCCGCCGCGAGGCGAGCCAAGCGGCGGTTGCCTACGGCCGCGCACCCTCGGAGATACGTTTCAAACCTGCCTGCCACTACATCGCCGCGCAGCTGATCGTGATGGCGGCGGCACAACCCGCTTCGGCTACCGGAAGGCGTTTATCCCAGCTGCGATCCGGCGTCGCCAGCCTCTTCCTGGAGCACCGTCCCCGGCCAACAACTCCGAGGACGGTGAAGATCTCCAAAACCCGTTATCCCGTCGATCGCAAGGCTGCACCGCTTAAGTGAACAGCATTACGCTTCGGCGGGGTTTTTTTTGCGCGGATTGCCCGCGACCCGCTCGCGATCCACCCGCCTCGGGCACAATGCGGCCATGACGGAACGACTGCGCATCGCCGTGATCGGCTACGGCACCGCTGGACAGGCAGTGTCCATCCTGCTCACCCGTGACGGCCACGAGGTGGAGATCTTCGAACGCGTGCCCACGCCGGGGCCGGTGGGTGCCGGTTTCCTGCTGCAGCCCAGCGGCCTGCAGGTACTGTGGCAGATGGGCCTGCTTGATTCCGTGCGCGCACATGCCGCGCCGGTGCACCGCCTGTATGGCGACACGCCGTGCGAGCGCGCGGTGATGGACATGCGCTACGAGGGACTGGATGCGCGCCTGCACGGCCTGGGCATGCAGCGCGGGGCCTTGTTCTCGCTGTTGGACGAGGCGCGCGCAGGCGAGGGCCAGCTGCATGCCGGTACCACCATTACCGAGGTGGATGCCGAACACGGCCGTCTGCGCGACAGCGACGGGCGCACGCATGGCCCGTTCGACCTGGTAGTGGTCGCCGATGGCGCCGCGTCGACCCTGCGCGGCACGATCGCCGGCGGTGCCGGGCTGGACCGCGTGTATCCGTGGGGGGCGCTGTGGTGCCTGCTGCCGGCCGAGGACTGGCCGCACGTGCAGGAGCTGCGGCAGCGTTACGTGGCCGCGCGCAAGATGATCGGACTGCTGCCGGTCGGCACGCGCCCCGGTGATGACACGCCGCGCCTGAGTTTCTTCTGGAGCCTGCCACGCGCCGACTTCGAACGCTGGCAGGCCGATGGCATGACGCCCTGGCTGGATGAACTGCATGCACTGTGGCCGCAGGCCAGTGCGCGCTTCGCCCATCTGCGTGATGCCGGCCAGTTGGCGCGCGCGGTCTACCGTGATGCGGTGATGACGCGCTGGCACCACGGCCGCATGGTGCTGGCCGGTGATGCCGTGCATGCGATGAGCCCGCAGCTGGGGCAGGGCGTGAACATGGCGCTGCTCGATGCGCTGGCGCTGCGCGATGCGGTGCGCACCTACGGCGGCAGCACGGTCGCGCTGCAGGCCTACCAGGCGCAACGCAGGGCACACGTTGCGGTGTACCAGCGCTGGAGTCGTTGGCTGACGCCGCTGTTCCAGTCCGACCGCGACGCCTGGGCGAAGGCGCGTGACGTGCTGCTGGGCCCGATGGGGCGCCTGCCCGGTGGCCGTGGCCACATGCTGCGCGTGCTCAGTGGCACCCAGCACGGCTGGTTCGGTGCACTTGCACTGGATCCGGCGTTCGTCGACGCACTGGCCACTGCAGCGGAAATGCCTCGTATCAACGCGATTTCGGCCAATGCGTGAAGCGCGTCGTCACCTGAATTAACGGTTGCCTCACCGCCGATATGCGAGAAGTAGGTTGCACGCGAATGCGCGTCGCCCGTTTTCCTTTCCGTGATCAACATCGCGCGTGGCCCGGGCGGCGCTGCCGTTGCGGCCTGTTGCGGCCCGGATGTGCCGCTGATGTTGAAGAGGAGGACGCCATGTTGTTCGCGGTCGAGGAGCTGGAATCGGAAATCTGCAAGCTGCGCGGATTGCTGCAGATGCTGCACGAGGACCAGCCCGACGTACTGGAGGACGTGTTCGAGTTCCATGTCGGCAGCCTGATCAGTCATGCATCAGCGGAGCACCACGCGCGCATCCGCACCTGCGCGCAGGAAATGCTGGCGGCGATCCAGGCGTTGCCGCGACGACGTGAGGGCGACACGCCTGATTTCCAGTTGATGCCGCAGCTGGGCATTCGTCCGGCCTGATTCAAGCCACCGGCAGTTGCACCAGGCCGTTTTCCATGCAGGCGACCCTTTGCTCGCCGCGGGCGGGCACGGGCACGATGCCGGCAGTGAATGCGGAGAAGGCCGGCAGCACCGTCATCCGCTGACGCAGCCAGAACGCGGGGAAGCGCCGTCGCAATGGCGGCAAGGCGACCTGTGGATGCAGATGCCCGGCGATCACATGCAGCTCTGCATCGGGCATCGGCTCATGGCGAAGCAGGAACGGGTGCAGCCGTACTTCATCGTGGATCTGTACCTGCAACTGAGCATGCGGCAGCTGGCGGTCGTGATTGCCGCGCAGGACATGCACGTCCAGCGAAGCATTGCGTTCGCGCCATGCCAGCCATTGCTGGTACCACGCAGCGCGATGCGCCGGTCCATGCAGGATGTCACCCAGGATCCACAGCTCGCGACAGGCATGCCTGTCCAGCAGCCCCTGCAGGCGTTGCAGGTCTTCGCCGGTGCCGCCGCTGGGCAATGCGATGCCGGCGCGGCGGAATACATCGGCCTTGCCCAGGTGCAGGTCGGCGATCAACAGCGCCTGCCGCGCGGGCCAGTACAGCGCACGCGCGCCAAGCAGAATCAGCGATTCGCCGGCGCGCAGCAGCGGCAGTTCATCGGCCATGGCGGCGCTCCAGCTGCTGGGCCGCACGTTGCACGCGGGTGCGCCAGTCCTCGTTGCTGAACTGCCCGCGTTGGCGTTCAGCCCATAACGGGAAGCCCAGTGGCGTGAGTGATGTCGGGTGCTGCACGGAGAGGACCTGCATGCCGATCCTTGCCAGGACCTGCTGTAGTCCCGGCAGATCCAGGCTGTCGTGCAGCACTTCGCGTTCGGCCAATGCCAATAGCAGGTGACCGGGGTCATGCTCGCGCAGTACGTCGTAGAGCAGGCCTGCCGAGGCCTGCAGCTGGCGCAGCGATCGCGGCATACCGCCGGGCAGGCTGGGGACCAGCAGGCCCGCTACGCGTGCGATGCCACGGAACTGGCGGCGCGCCAGCTCGCCCAGGTTCACCGCGGCACGCAGATCGTCCAGCAGCTGATCGGGGGTGAACAATGCTCGCCATTGCGCCGCATCCAGTTCGATCGCCTGCGCCGGTGCCAGCACCAGGCCATGATCGTTCACCGCGTAGCCGATGCTGTTGCGCTGCCGGCGGGTACAGCGCAGTGCCAGCAAGGCGGCCAGCGCCTCGTGCACGTGACGGCCGGCAAAAGGGTAGACGAACAGGAACTGGCCGTCGCGGCGCCGCACCTCTTCCACCAGCAGATGCTCTGGGCCGGGAAGCGCCGACAACTGCTGCTGCAGTGCCAGCAAGGAGGACAACCAGCGTGATTCGGCACTGTCGTCGGCGCCGGACAGTACCCACTCCAGCTCGCGGCCGAGCGGCATCGACAGTGGCAACTGGCCTCCCTGCCAGCGCGGCACCACACCATCACCGCGCCCTCGTGCCAGCCGCACGAAGGCGGTCATGTCGCGCAGCTGCACCAGTTCCAGCAGGCGCCCGGCGAACTGGAAACGGTCGCCGCGACGCAGGCGGCTGGCGAACTGTTCCTCCACGGCACCCAGGCCACCACCGCTCAGGAACTGCACGCGCACGCTGCCATCGCTGCTGATGGTGCCGATCGACAGCCGATGGCGCAGTACCTGGCGGCGATCGTGCATCCGGTAGTAGCCGTCGGCATCACGCACGACCTTGTGGAAATCGGGGTACTGGGCCAGGGCCTGGCCACCCTGCACGATGAACGTCAGCACGGCCTGCCACTGGTCTTCGCCGAGCGACGCAAAGGCATGGGTACGCCGTACCTGCGCCAGCAGCGCATCGCTGTCGAAGCCACCGGCCAGCGCGCGGCTGACCGCATGCTGGGCCAGCACATCCAGCGACAGCGTCGGCGGCCTGCGCGCTTCGACCACGCCTTGGGCCAATGCACGGCGCACCGCGGCGTATTCGGCCAGCTCCAGCGCATGGCTGGGCACGCACAGGATGGAACCGCTGGCACCCGGGCGGTGACGCGCACGTCCCGCGCGTTGGCGCAAGCGGGCCACGCCCTTCGGGCTGCCCAGCTGCAGTACCTGCTCAACCTCGGGGAAGTCCACGCCGAGGTCGAGGCTGGAGGTGGCAACCACGCAGCGCAGCGCGCCCGCGCGCAGGCCATCCTCGACCTGCTGGCGCAGCGCTGGATCCAGCGAGCCGTGGTGCAGCGCAAGCGTGTCCGGGGCTTCCGGCCAGACCGCGGCCAGCGCCTGATGCCACAGTTCTGCCTGCGCACGGGTGTTGGTGAACAACAGGCTGCTGCGTGCCCGCATCAACGCGTCCAGCACCCGCGGCAGCTGCGCCAGGCCCAGATGCCCGGCCCACGGAAAACGTTCGCCGGGTTCCGGCAGCAGGCTGCGCACGCTGATCGCGCGCGGGCGCACGCCCTGCACGATCGGCGCGTCGGGCTGTCCGGGCAGCAGCACGTCGCGCGCCTCATCCAGGTTGCCCAGCGTGGCCGAAAGCCCCCACAGCTGCACTGCAGGCGCAGCATCGCGCAACACCGCCAGGTTCAACTGCAGCAGCACACCGCGCTTGTTGCCCAGCAGCTCATGCCATTCGTCCACCACCACGCAGCGCAGCTGGCGCATGCGCGGCAACGTATCCGGATAGCTCAGCAGCAGCGCCAGTGATTCGGGCGTGGTTACCAGTACGTCGATGCGGCCTTCGCGGGCCTGGCGTCGCTCGCGGTTGCTGGCGTCACCGCTGCGCAGGCCGACACGCCATCCCAGTCCCAAGCCGTCGACGACGGCCTGGAGCGCGCGTGCGGTATCACTGGCCAACGCGCGCAAGGGCGTTACCCACAGCACCTGCAATGGGCGCACCGCACTGGCGCGGCGGGGCGAGGGCGGTGGATCGATCAGCGCCTGCAGCAACGGCCCGCCGAACATCGCCAGCGTCTTGCCGCTGCCCGTGGGCGTATGCAGCAACCCGGATTCGCCGGCCAGGTAGTGGCGCCACATCGCCCGCTGGAAGGGCAGTGAGCGCCAGCCGCGTGCCGCGAACCAGTCTTCCAGCCGGCGCAGTGCCTGGCTGCGGGTCATCGCGCCAGCGCCTGCAGGCTGGCCAGCTGGTCGGCCTCACTGGCCGGTTTGTCGTGCCGCCAGCGCAGGATGCGCGGAAAACGCACGGCGATGCCGGACTTGTGCCGGCTGCTGCGGTTGACCGCTTCGAATCCGAGTTCGAATACCTGTTCGGCGCGCACGCTGCGTACAGGCCCGAAGCGCTCACGCGTGTTGGCGCGGATCCAGCGGTCAAGCGCGAGGATCTCCTTGTCGTCCAAGCCCGAATACGCCTTGGCCACCGGCACCAGCGTGTCGCCGTCCCAGACGCCGAAGGTATAGTCGGTGTACAGCGTGCTGCGCCGCCCATGGCCAGCCTGTGCGTACAAGAGCACCGCATCGATGGCGAGCGGATCGACCTTCCATTTCCACCAGTCACCGCGGCGTCGCCCAGCCAGGTAGGGTGAGCCGCGTCGTTTCAGCATCAGCCCTTCCACGCCACGCTCGCGTGCCACATCGCGCATCGCCGCCGCCTGCGCCCAGTCGACGGCGGCAACGTCGGGCGACAGCTGGATCCGCACATCGTCCAGTGCACCGATGACCGCGGCAAGTCGCGTACGCCGTTCCTGCAACGGCAGCTCACGCAGGTCCGCGCCGTCGTGCTCCAGCAGGTCATAGGCGAGCACGCGTACCGGCGTGTTGCGCAGAGTCGCTGCTCCTGGCTTGCGACGCTGGATGCGGGTCTGCAGGGCGGTGAATGCGCGCGGCAGGTTGGCGGTCTCGTCCCAGGCCAGCAGCTCTCCGTCCAGCACGCAGCCCTCCGGCAACGCCATCGCGGCGTGCTCGATCTCGGGGAAGCGGCCATCCAGTCGTTCCTCGCCACGGGACCACAGCGCGACTTCGCCACGCCGGCGCAGCAGCTGCAGGCGTATGCCATCCCATTTCCATTCCAGCAGCCAGTCGTCGATCGCGCCGAGGCGTTCGGCAGGATCGCCTTCCAGAGGGGAGGCGAGGAAGAAGGGGTAGGGCTGCTGGCGGTCGGACGGCAGCTCGTCCGGTGACAGCAGTTGAGCCAGCAGCCCGGGCGAGGGGACCCACTCGCCGAGCATGCGCTGGGCGATGCGTGCGATGTCCAGGCCGGACCATTCCGCCAGTGCCTGCTGTACCAGTCGCTGCGAAACGCCAACGCGCAGGGCGCCGGTCAGCAGCTTGTTGAACACCAGGCGTTCGCTGCTGCACAGCTGCCGCCACCCGGCGACGACCGCAGCGCGGCGTACTGCCTCGGGTTGGTTGGCCACGGCCAGCAGATGCTGTTCGATCCAATCAGCCAACGGGCGGTCGGCGGCTGGCTGCGATGGATCATCCAGCAGCAGGGTCAGCGTTTCGGCCAGGTCACCCACCTGCGCGTAGCTGTCTTCCACCAACCAGGGAGGCAAGCCGGATTCTTCGGCAATCCAGCCGCGCAGTTCGCCGCTGGCGGCGATCTTCCGGCGTGCACCGCCCACCTTGCCGCCGCTGAGCAGGTACAGCGCCCACGCCGCATCATGCGCACGCGCGTGGCGGAAGTAGTCGACCAGCGCCGCACGCTTGTCCAGCGTAGCCGTGCTGCGGTCCAGGCGCTGGTAGAGCGCAGCGAAGGCCTTCATTCCTCGCTCCCGAAATCGGTGCGGAAGGCTTCGGCAGCCACGCCGCGCTCGCGCAGGAACGGAATCAACGCATCGGTATTGCCATGGGTAGCGATCACCCGCTGCGCGCCTGTCTGTTCGATGGTCTGCAGCAGTGCTGGCCAATCGGCGTGATCGGAAATGACGAAACCGCGATCGACATTGCGGCGCCGCCGATTACCGCGCAGCTGCATCCAGCCGGATGCGAAGCCCAGCTGGTGGCGGCCGAAGCGGCGCATCCAGGGCGTGCCCGCAGCCGACGGCGGCGCGAGGATCAGCTGGCCGGCGGCGTCAGGCTGGCGGCCCTGCTCGGCCACGGTGAGCGTCTCCAGCATCGGCACCCCGGCCTGCCGGTACACCGCCACGCCATTGGCGATGGCGCCGTGCAGCCAGGCTGGTCGATCGTCCAGCGGCAGCAGCTCGGCCAGCACCCGCTGTGCCTTGCCCAATGCGTAGCACAGCAGGATCGCGGCTTCGCCACGTTGTTCGCATTCGCGGCGCCACGCCAGGATCTCTGCAGCCACCGCCGGCGTGTCCGGCCAGCGGTAGATCGGCAGTGCGAACGTGGCTTCAGTGATGAAGGTATCGCAGGGCACCACTTCGAACGGTGTGCAGGTCGGATCAGGCTGTCGCTTGTAGTCGCCGGAGGCTACCCATACCTGCTGCCCGTCGTCGATGCGTACCTGTGACGAACCGAGTACGTGGCCGGCCGGATGCAGCGATATCTGCACCTGCCCGAGGCGGAACGGCACACCCTCGGCATGCGCCTGCACCGGCACGTCACCCAGGCGCCAGCGCAGGATCGGCAGGCTGCCTTCGCTGCAGTGGTACTCCCTCATGCCCGGGCGGGCATGGTCGCCGTGGCCATGGGTGATGACCGCGCGCGCTACCGGTCGCCACGGGTCGATATGGAAATCGCCGGCGGCGCAGTACAGCCCCTCCGGGCGCAGCACCACCAGATCGTCGTTGCCTGCCATGGGGTCACTGTGGCCTGCGTCTCGTGCAGAGGGTGAGAACCGGCCTGAACACGGGCTTGGCAGGCGATGCGGCACAATCGGGCCGCAGACCTCTTGCCGCCAGGATGGACCGGATGAGTGGACCCAGCTTCAGCAGCAACGCACCGTATGAAACCCATGTGGTGTTGAACCAGCCGCCGCCGTTCGCAGGGCGACAGTTGTGGACCGACGACGTGGCGCTGATGGAGGCCGTACAGCGCGAAGGCGCCGCGAGCTTCGCGCCGCGACTGGGTGTCTATGGTGCACTCGCCGGTGATGAACTGTACCGGCTGGGCTTCGATGCCAACCGTGATCGTCCTCGGCTGCGCACGCATGATGCACAGGGCCATCGCATCGACACCGTGGAGTTCCATCCGGCCTATCACCAGTTGATGGACACGGCAAAATCGCACGGTGTCGCTGGATTGTCCTGGCATGAGCCGCAGCCCGGCGCGCACGTGGCACGTGCGGTGTTGAGCTACCTGCATCACCAGGCCGAGGCGGGCACCAGCTGCCCGTTGACCATGACCCATGCAGCGGTGGCGGTACTGCATTCGCAGCCGCATCTGGCCGAGTGGGCGCGCAAGGCCGCTGCGCCGGTCTATGACCCGCGCGACGTGCCGGTGGCGGACAAGGCCGGCATCACCCTGGGCATGGGCATGACCGAGAAGCAGGGCGGCTCGGATGTCCGTGCCAACAGTACGCGCGCCGAACCGATCGATGGCGAGCGTTACCGTCTGGTCGGCCACAAGTGGTTCTTTTCCGCACCGATGTGCGATGGCTTCCTGGTGCTGGCGCAGGCGCCGGGAGGCCTGACCTGCCTGCTGATGCCGCGCCGGCTGGCCGATGGTGACCGCAATGCGTTCCGGTTGATGCGGTTGAAGGACAAGCTCGGCGATTGGGCCAACGCTTCCAGTGAGGTCGAGTTCTGCGGCGCACAGGCATGGCGCGTGGGCGAAGAGGGGCGCGGCGTGGCCACCATCATCGGCATGGTGATGATGACCCGCCTGGACTGCATGCTGGGTGCAGCGGCGGAGATGCGCATGGCGCTGGCGCAGGCGCTGCACCACGCACGTCATCGACGTACCTTCGGCAAGCTGCTGGTCGAGCACCCGCTGATGACCAACGTGCTGGCTGATCTGGCGCTGGAGTCGGAAGCGGCCACGGTGTTGGCGATGCGGATCGCGCGCGCGGTGGATCGCGCCGGTGTGGATGCCAATGAAGCCGCGATGGCGCGGTTGGGGACGGCACTGGGCAAGTACTGGCTGTGCAAGCGCGCGCCCGCCTTCGTCAATGAAGCGCAGGAATGCCTGGGCGGTGCGGGCTACGTGGAGGAGTCGATGCTGCCGCGCCTGTACCGGCAGGCACCGTTGAATTCGATCTGGGAGGGCAGCGGCAACATCCAGTGCCTGGATGTGCTGCGTGCGCTGGCGCGCGAACCGGAGGCGATGGCGGCGCTGCGCGGTGAGCTGGCATCGGTGGCTGACCGTGATGGGCGCTATGCAGCGGCATTGCAGCGTTGGGCAGCGGCACCGCCACCGGAGGAAGCGCAGGCGCGGCTGTTCTGCGAGCGCACTGCGCTGCTGCTGCAGGCGGCGCTGCTGCTGCGTGCGCGCAGCCCGATGGCGGAGGCATTCGTGCGTAGCCGGCTGGAAGGGGAGCACGGGCTGGCGTTCGGGACGCTGCCGGCGGGGGTGGAGCTGACGGCGATGCTGGCGCGCGCGCTGCCGTAGGAGGCGGCCAACGGCGGAGCCCCTCGTGGTGGGCGCTGATACTGATGGGTGGGCCGCGCGGGTAGATTGCGCAGGGGGCGCTGC
This sequence comes from Stenotrophomonas sp. 63632_Sma, assembly GCF_056482875.1. Taxonomy (NCBI): domain Bacteria; kingdom Pseudomonadati; phylum Pseudomonadota; class Gammaproteobacteria; order Lysobacterales; family Lysobacteraceae; genus Stenotrophomonas; species Stenotrophomonas sp. 63632_Sma. The sequence continues at coordinate 3,375,492 of NZ_CM151220.1, read as the reverse complement.
AAGTACGTCCATGTAAGCTCGGGCGCGCCATCCATGGCGCTTACGCCCCTGCGCAACCTACCCGCGCGTCCGTGGACACTTTCCGTACGCGTCCAGCACGGAATCAACAGAAAGAGCAGAGAGCGAAAAGCAGAAAAGCCGCGGCAGTGCCGCGGCTTTTCCTGTGCAGCCGAGCCGATGCCCGGCTGCCGGTAGGGCTTAGTGCTTGGCTTCTTCCTTGGCGGCGTTGGCCTTGGCGTCATTGGCGACATCGCGGGCCTTGTCGGCGACCTTCTGTGCGGCGTTCGCAGTGGCGTCGCTGGCATGTGCGGCGGCATCGGTTGCGGCGTCCTTGGCCTTGTCGGCGGCGTTGGCGGTGGCGTCTGCAGCCTTGTCCAGCGCCTGCTGGGTATCGGCGGCGGCCTGCTCGGACGCGGCAGCGGTCTTGTCGGCGGCGTCGCGGGTGGCTTCGGCGGCCTTGTCCACGGCGTCACGGGCGGCAGCGCCTGCGCTGTCGGCAGCCTGCTGTGCGTCCTGCTTGGCCTGTTCGGCTTCGGGGCCCTTGCAGGCGGCCAGGGCCAGCAGCAGGGAGGCGGCCAGCAGGGTGGTGGTGATCGGACGAATCTTCATGGCGGTCTCCGGTACTGCAATGGATGGGGACGCCAGCCTATTCATGCCGTTGTGAAGACGGGGTCGCGATGCAGCGGCTCAGTCGCGCATTCGAAAAAAGAAAAAGCCGCTGGCGAACCAGCGGCTTTTCCAGAACAGCGTGAAGAAAGAAGTTATTACTTCTTGGCTTCTTCAGCAGCGTCCTTGGCCTTCTCAGCGGTGCCTTCAGCAGCCTTGGCAGCGTCAGCAGCGGCGCCGGCAGCGGCGTCGGTGGCAGCAGCGCCAGCCTGGGCAGCAGCGTCAACCGAAGCGTCAGCAGCGGTGGCGGCGGTGTCAGCGGCCTGCTGGGCAGCGTCGGCGGTCTGGGCGCCAGCAGCGGCGGCCTGGTCGGCAGCAGCCTGGGCTTCGGTGGCGGCTTCGTTGGCCGAAGCAGCGGCGTCCTGGGCAGCTTCCTGCTTCGAGCAGGCGGCCAGGGCCAGAGCCAGGGACATCGCGACCAGCAGCTTGTTGATGCTCATTGTGTAAATCCTCGTCGTTAGAATTAGGCAACGCGCATGCTGCGCGCCGACAACATGATGACAAGCCAAGATTGGGTGTCAAGCGATCCCGCATTCATTTTTGCGAAATCATCGTTAAATCTTTTTAAATCAATTCGATGGCGATTGCGGTTGCTTCGCCGCCGCCGATGCACAGGGTGGCAATGCCGCGCTTGCCACCGCGCGTGCGCAGGGCGTTGACCAGGGTCACCACCAGACGTGCGCCGGAGGCACCGATCGGATGGCCCAAAGCGCAGGCACCGCCATTCACGTTGAGCTTGTCGTGCGGGATGCCCAGTTCGCGCATCGGCGCCATCGCCACCACGGCGAAGGCTTCATTGATCTCGAACAGATCGACCTGGTCCAGCGACCAGCCGGTCTTGTCCAGCAGTTTGTGCAGCGCGCCGATCGGGGCGGTGGTGAACCACTCCGGTTCCTGCGAATGGGTCGCGTGGCCGACGATGCGGGCCAGCGGGGTGATGCCGCGAGCGGCTGCATCTTCCTCGGTCAGCAGGACCACTGCAGCAGCGCCGTCGGAGATGCTGGAGGAACTGGCGGCAGTGACGCTGCCGTCCTTCTTGAAGGCCGGGCGCAGGGTCGGGATCTTGGCGATGTCCGAGCGGCCCGGCTGCTCGTCGGTGGTGACCTCGACTTCGCCCTTGCGGGTGGCGACCTTCACCGCGACGATTTCATCGGCGAACGCACCGTTGGCCTGCGCCGCCTGCGCGCGCTTGACCGATTCGATGGCGTAGGCGTCCTGCTCTTCGCGGCTGAACTGGTATTTGTCCACGGCGCATTCGGCGAATTCACCCATCGCCTTGCCGTCATAAGCGTTGACCAGGCCATCGTGGGCCATGTGATCGACCGCCTGGAAGTTGCCGAAGCGGTTGCCGGTGCGCGAGTTCGGCAGCATGTGCGGCGCGTTGGACATCGATTCCATGCCGCCGGCGACAACGATGCTGGCCGAACCGGCCTTGATCAGGTCATGACCGAGCATGATGGTCTTCATGCCCGAGCCGCACACCTTGTTCAGCGTGGTGGCACCGGTCGACAGCGGGATGCCGGCAGCGATCGCCGCCTGGCGGGCGGGCGCCTGGCCGAGGTTGGCCGGCAGCACGCAGCCCATGAGGACTTCGGAAACGTCGCTGGCCGGGATGCCCGACTGTTCCAGGGCGGCTGCGATGGCGGCCGCGCCGAGGGTCGGGGTCGGCACGCCGTTGAACTGGCCGAGGAAGGAGCCGATGGCGGTGCGCTTGGCGGCGGCGATGACGATGTTGGACATGGCAATCTCGTTGATGCGTAAGCAATGTTCGGAAAGGAGACCGGGGGCCGTTGGATGTGCCCCGGTTTCCCGGCAGACTGCGTGGGGGTCGACCCAAGTATAGAGGGTCGGGGAGGGCCGCCGCTGGGCGCGGCCGCACGCCTGCCGGGATGAAGGCAGGACAACGTTCATGGGAAGGAATCGATGGAACGCACGATGATGGTGAGGTCCGCCCTGGGAACCGCGCTGGCGGTAGCGCTGACGGCCTGTGGTGGAGGTGGCGGGGGCGGCAACGTGCGCATCGATACCCCGCCACCACCGCCGCCACCGACTACCCCGCCACCGACGACGCCGCCCCCGGTCAAACCGCAGGAGCCGGCCTTCGACGCGCATCTGTCAGTCACCAATGCGCGCGCCGCACAGGCTGCCGGCCTGACCGGCCAGAACGTGCGCATCGGCATCGTCGACTCCGGCGTGCAGCGCAATGCGGTGGCGTTGAATGGCCGGGTGCTGGCCAACCTCAACTACATCGATCCGGCCAGGAACAATCTAGGTGTCGATGATGTGGTCGGCCACGGCACCGCCGTGGCCAGCCTCGCCGCCGGCGCGGCAACGGGCTCCTGGCCGGGTGGCATCGCGCCAAAGGCGCAGATCGTGTCGGCACGGATCATTGCCGACAAGCCGCCCGTCGATGACGGCAGCGGCAAGGGCAATTCCTTCAGCGGCCCGCTGGGCGTGGCGCAGGTCCACCAGGACCTGATCAGCTACAACGTGAAGGTGATGAACAATTCGTGGGGCGGCCTTTACTGGACCGACCTGCCGACCACCGCGCAGGTGGCCGCCGAATATCGCCCCTTCGTGATCAACCATGGCGGGCTGGTGGTGTTCGCCGCGGGCAATGATGGCCGCAGCGAGCCGAGCAGCCTGGCCGCACTGCCCAGCCAGCAGGGCGTGGCCGGCACGCTGCCGGCTGCCGACCTGGAGCGCGGCTGGCTGGTGGCCACCGCCGTGGATCCGTATGCGCCCGGTACGCTGGCCAGCTATGCCAATGCCTGTGGCCAGGGGGCCCGCTACTGCCTGGCGGCGCCCGGCAGCGCGGTCTACCCCGATGCCAACGGTGGCAGCTACTACTGGAACTACGGCACGTCATTCGCGGCGCCCTTGATTTCCGGTGCGGCGGCGCTGGTCTGGGAGCGCTTCCCGTACTTCAGCAACGATCTGGTGCGGCAGACCCTGCTGGGTACCGCCAAGGACATCGGTGCGCCGGGCGTGGATCCGGTGTTCGGCTACGGCCTGCTCGACATCGGTCGTGCGATCAACGGTCCGGGTCGTTTCGACTGGGGTGATGTGGTCGCCAACGTGGATCTGGCCTCGACCGGCTCGGCGTGGCGCAACGATATCGTCGGCAGCGGCGGGCTGGTCAAGCAGGGCGGGGGCACCCTGGTGCTGGCCGGCAACAACAGCTACACCGGTGCCACCCGCATCGAACGCGGCATCCTGTCGCTGCAGAACGGTGGCGTGATCCGTTCCAACGTGACCATCCTCGGCCAGTCCGATCCGGATTCGACCGGCCTGCAGTTCAATGGCGGCACGCCCCGCGTGATCGGCAATGTGGTCAACGGCAGCAGCGTATTCCTCACCACCGGCAACACCACCGGCACCATCGAGGGCAACTACACCCAGCAGGCCGGCGCACAGTTGATGATCGCACTGGGCGCCAATGCGCTGCAGGTCACCGGCAATGCCACGATCGACGGTGGCGTGCGCGTGCATGGCTTCGTTTCCGGCTACGTGCCACAGAACGGCAGCCGGCAGGACCTGATCCATGCGGCAGGCGGACTCAGCGGCGCCTTCAGTACGCCGGCTACCTCCAGTGGCCTGCAGGGGCTGTCGTTGCTGCAGAGCAGCTACGGCTATGACAGCAACAACGCGTGGTTGAACCTGACCCAGGTCAGCGTCACCGCAGCGGCCAGCGGGCTGGGGGCGTCCGCCCAGGCGGCAGCACAGCGCCTGGAAGGTGCATTCGCAGCGCTGGACAAAAACACAGGCCTGCAGGGATCGGCCTTTGGTGCAGCGGCCGGTGCCCTGCAGTGGACCGGCGGTGGCCCGCAGGGCCTGGCCGCCAGCCTGCAGAGCCTGTCCGGTCAAGCGCATGCGCGAGCCGAAGCAGCGACCTTCGACAGCATCGACATGTCGCGGCGTGCGATCGCCGAGCGCTTTGATCGTGTACAGGCCGCACCGCGCCTGCGCGGGAGCTGGCAGAGCGCGCTGGGTGAGGCGGGGCAGGGCAGCTTCGCCGGCAACGCTGCCGACAGCCGGGGCTGGATGGCCGGCCAGGATCTGCCACTGGGCAGCAACGGCCTGATGGGCGTGGCGTTTGGCGAGACCCGCAGCACTGGTGGCAGCAGTTTCGGCGGTGATCGTGGGCGTGATCGCCAGGCGCAGGCGCAGCTGTACGCCGGCTGGAATCTGGGGCGTGGCTACGCGTTGGCCCAGGTGGGCAGCGGTCAGTTCACCCGCGCGCTGGATCGTCAGCTGCTGCTCGGTGCGGGTGCCTATGGCGTCTCCGCGCGGTACGGCGGCCGTTTCAGCAGTGCCAGCGTGGAGGGCGGGTACCGGCTGGGGCGTGCGGGCGCATCGATGACGCCCTACGTCGGTGCCAGCACCACGCGTGTGGAGACCGACGCCTTCAATGAACTCGGCGGCTTTGGTTTCGGCCTGCGGGGCGATGCCAACCGCGTGCAGCGCAGCCAGATGCTGGCCGGTATCCGCGGCGAGCGCGGCTGGGGGCGTTGGACGCTGCGTGGGCATGCCGAATGGCAGCAACGGCTTGATGGTGCGGATGCGGACTGGCAGGCCAGCTTCGTCGGCGTCGACGCCTGGGCGCCGTTGGCGGGCTGGAACGCGCCGCGCGGCAGTGCGCTGATCGGCGTGGCGCTGGAATCGTGGTGGGGCCGCAATGGCCGCCTGAGCCTGGGCTTCGACCAGCGCGTTGGTGGCGAAGGTGCGCGGCAGGCCGCCTTGCACTACAGCACCGGCTTCTGAAGGACGGCTCGCGCCGGGTCATGCCCGGCGCGACATCGGCGGGTTCAACCGCCGCGCAGGTTGCCCAGGCGCGGGGTGCTGCGGCCCAGCGGCATCTTCAGCTTGCCGATCGACAGGATGCGGCTTTCGGCGATGCGGTCGGCGGCACGCTGCGGCGCGATGTTCTCGCGCTGCGACAGTTCGAAGATGCGGGTGAGGTTGTGGTAGATGCTGCGGATCAGGCGCATTGCGCGTTCGCGGTTGTAACCGTCGATCTCCAGCGACACGTTCATCACGCCACCGGCGTTGACTGCATAGTCCGGCGCATACAGGATGCCGCGCGCATGCAGCTCGTCGCCGATTTCCAGGCTCGACAGCTGGTTGTTGGCGGTGCCGCAGATGATCTTCGCCTTGATCCGCGGCAGCGTGTCGGCGTTGATCGCACCTTCCAGCGCGCACGGTGCGAACACGTCGGCGTTCACCTCGTGGATCTCATCCGGTTTGACCGCTTCGGCGCCGAAATCGCTGACCGCGCGATCAACCAGCGCGCTGTCCAGGTCGGTGACGTACAGCTTGGCACCGCGGTCGCGCAGCAGTTTCACCAGTTCCATGCCGATGTGGCCCAGGCCCTGCACGGCGATGCTGGTCTTGCCCACTTCCTCATGGCCGAACTTGAAGCGCATCGACGCCATCAGTGCCTGCAGCGCACCGTAGGCGGTGAACGGGGCGGGATCGCCGGAGCCACCATGGACCTGGTGCACGCCTGTCACGAACTGGCTTTCCAGGTAGATGTTCTCCATGTCGTTGACGTCGGTTCCGACGTCCTCGGCGGTGATGTAGCGCCCGCCCAGCGAATCGACATAGCGGCCGAAGGCACGGAACAGCACCTCGGTCTTGTCCACTTTGGGGTCGCCGATGATCACCGCCTTGCCGCCACCCACGTTGAGGCCGGCCAGTGCATTCTTGTAGGTCATCGTCCGGCTCAGCCGCAGCGCATCGGCCAGCGCCTCTTCGGTGCTGGCATAGGGGCGCATGCGCACGCCGCCCAGGGCCGGGCCGAGGGTGGTGTTGTGGATGGCGATGATCGCCTTCAGGCCGGCGTCGTGGTTGTGGCAGAACACCACCTGTTCGTGGCCGGTGGTGGCGAGGGTTTCGAATAGCATGGCGTCTCCGATGGCGCGATCAGCGGCGAACTGCAGCGAACGGCCAGTGAACGGTAGGGTCCCAAAACAAAAAAAGCGACGTCGTCGGTGCAGGGGGACGGGTCGCGCGGCGCCATTCTAGTCCATTCCCCCGGCCGGTGCCGTCGACATCGGCGGCCTTCCGGTTAAAGAAGATGAAAGTTCGGCCGATGCTGCGACGACGGCGGGTGGCCGGATTCGCGTGAAGAGGCAGGGCGGTCAGTGACGGCAAGGGCACCACAACGACAGGGCGGGCGGCGATGACGCCGGCCTGGTGGCGATCACTGCGTGGCTGGCTGGCGCGCTCGACCGGGACGGCACCGTCCCGGTTGGCGGCGGCGTCGCGGCAGGCGGTGGCGGCGGCTGCGGCCAGCCTGCAGGGCGAGGCTCTGCCCTCGGCCGAGATCGCTGCACATCTGCAGCGTGGCCTGCATGCACTGGCCCTGTACCCGCGCCTGGCCGGTGAATCCACGGCGGTGCAGGCCGCGGGGTTGGGCGAGGCGGTGGCGCGCGCGCTGCAGGACCGGGACTGGGCGGCCCGTCAGCTGCCGCGCCGCCCGCAACTGCTGCCGCAGCTGATCCAGACGGTCAACGACGATGCTGCGTCGGCGCGGGTGATGGCGGCGATCATCGGCCAGGACCCAGTGCTGACCGGCAACCTGCTGCGCATCGCCAACAGCCCGGCCTACAAGGTGCACGAGCGCCCGGTGGAAAGCCTGCAGCGGGCGGTGACGCTGGTCGGTACCGAAGGCGTGCGACAGATCATCAGCGCAGTTCTGGTGCAGCCGGTGATGCAGGTGCAGTGCGAGGTGTTTCCGCAGTTCAGCACGATCATCTGGGAGCACGCACTGCTGGCCTCGCGCGCAGCCGCTGACCACGCGCGCACGGTCACTTTCGGCGATGCCTTCGCCGCCCAGTGGCTGGGCCTGGTACAGGGGCTGGGGGCCGCGCTGGTGATGCGCCAGCTGCTGCAGGAAGCGCAGGCACGAGATGAAACGGTGGAGCCGGCGCTGGCGCTGCAGCTGCTCCAGCAGTGGTCACTGCCGTTGGCGCAACGCGTGGCTGCGGCCTGGGAGCTGCCAGAGCCGGTGCACCAGGCGCTGGCGCCCGAGGCGGATGGCCCGCTGGCCGACAGCCTGCGCCTGGCCAGCGCGGCCGCAGCGGCCAGCCTGCTGTGCCGGCACGGACATGCCAGCCAGAGCCGCATGCTGGCCCTGCTTGAACAGTTGCCTTCGGCGCCGCCGCATGCGCTGCGCTGGATCTGGCGGCGCCTGCATGGGCGCAGCGTGGAAACACGGGATGACGCCGGACAGGAAGAGGCGGGTCCTGCGCCCTGAGCGCTACAGCTGCGATTCCACCGGCAGCCAGCTGATCACCCGCGCGGTCCAGCGCTTGCCCAGGCTGGCCCCGGGTTCGGCCTCCACCCAGTGCGGCGGTGGCTGCCGCTCCAGCCAGCGCAGGTCATCATCGCGCCCCAGCGCCAGCCACCAGCTGTGCTCCGGGCCGGCCAGGCGCAGATACTCGTCGCGCAGCTGTGCACCGAGCGCCGGGTCATCGAACAGCACGCCCATTTCGGTATTGAGGTAGGCCGAACGCGGGTCGAGGTTGAACGAACCGACGAAACCGCGGCGGTCATCGACCACGAATGCCTTGGTGTGCAGGCTGGCGCCGCTGCTGCCGAACAGGCTGGCATCCAGCTGGCCGTGTGCCTTCAGTTCGTACAGCTGCACGCCGGCCCTCAGCAGCGGCACCCGGTAGCCCATGTAGCCGCCGTGTACCGCTGCCACATCGTTGGCGGCCAGTGAGTTGGTCACCACGCCCACCTGCGCGCCGCGTGCGGCCAGCGCCGACAGCGCCTCGACCCCCTCGTTGCCGGGCACGAAGTAGGGCGAGATCAACAGCGCACTGCGCCGCGTGCTGCGCAACTCGTCGCTGAGACGGCTGACCAGCCAGCCGCGGCGATCGTCATCGCGGTGCTTCATCGGCGGATCGGAAGCGATGCGCACGTTCGCGCTCCAGTGCAGCGGTTCCGGGCTGGGCCGCTGCAGCGCGCGCGACTCGGCCACGCGTTGCAGGTAGGGCTGTGCCTTGGCATGCATGGCATCCAGGTCCGACTGCCGTACCAGCTGCTGCAACTGTGCATCGGTATACGAGGCCAGTGCGGAAATCGGGATCGCCGTGCTGCTGTTCCAGTAGTCGTCGAAGATCTGGTTGGCCTGCTGCACGGCGGGGCCGGCCACCACCAGGTCCAGGTCCTGGAAGTTCACATCGTCGCGCGCGCTGAAGTATTCCTCGCCGATGTTGCGGCCACCGACGATCGCGATGCGGCCGTCGGCGATCCAGCTCTTGTTGTGCATGCGGTGGTTCACGCTGAAAGCGCGTTGCACCAGCTCCAGCGTGCGCGCGATGCCGCTGCGGTTGCGGAACGGGTTGTACAGGCGGATCTCGATGTTCGGATGCGCATCGAGTGCCATCATCAGCGCGTCCTTGTCCTTGGCGTTCATGTCGTCAAGCAGGATGCGCACGCGCACGCCGCGCTCGGCGGCGTCGTACAGCGCCTTGGCCATCAGATGGCCGATCAGGTCGTCGTGCCAGATGTAGTACTGCAGGTCCAGGCTGCGGCCTGCTTGCGCGGTGATCATCGCGCGCGCGGCGAAGGCGTCCATGCCATCACTGAGGAACGCCACGCCGGACTGCCCGGGGTGTGCGTCCTGCAGCGGCACGATCTGCTGGTCGATGCGGGTCTGCGCCGGCTGCAGTGGCAGCACATGCGAAGGTGCGCCCTGTGCCTGCGGGGTGAGGTGGTCGGCCAGCAGCAGCCCGGACAGGACCAGCAGCAACAGCGCGGCGAGGATGATCGCAGCGACGCGCAGCAGGCGTCGCCACAGGGGCTTGGGCAGGCTCATGCCCCGATGGTAGATCCACGCCGTGCGTGGATGAAAGCCAATAGACCCGCTGCAGTAGATCCACGCCATGCGTGGATGGCAGGGATTTCGCGGTCAGAAGCGCTCGTCGCTGCCCAGATAACGCCACTGCCCCGCAGGCAGCGGTCCCAGTGCCACGCGGCCAATCCGCAGCCGACGCACGGCCGCGACCTGCAGGCCGGCAGCGGTGACCGCCACGCGCAGGCCCTTGGCCGTCAGGCCCTTGCCGGCGAAGCGCAGGCGCTGCTCGCTCTGCCAGCTGACCTTGGCGCCGCCCGATTCCTGCTGCAGCCGCGCCATCAGCCACGGGCCGCGCTCGGGACCGCCTTCGGCCACTTCGATCAGGTATTCCTGTTCGGTGCGGCCCAGATTGCGCTGCAGATGGGCCAGCGTGGCCGGGTCCTGGCTGACCACCACCAGGCCGCTGTCGCTGGCCGGAAGCGAGGCGGCCAGCTGCAGGCCGTGGAAGTGACGCTGAAGCGGACGGATGTCGCTGGCATCAAGTTCGCTGCGGCTGTCACTGCTGACCAGCGCACACAGGGTTTCAGCGGCAACGCCTGCCGGCTTGTGCAGCAGCATGCTGACCCGCTCGGCCTTTTCATCGCTGGCCTGCTCGGCCACGACGATCACCGCGCTGTCATCGACCGGGCGCTGCGGCTGCTCTACCACCTCGCCATTGACGCTGACCCAGCCGCCTTCGATGTAGCGCCGCGCTTCACCGCGCGGGATGCCGAGCAGGGCGGACAGGCGTTTGTCGAGACGGATCGGTTCCATGGCGGAAAGGTCAGGCAGGGGGCGCGCAGTGTAGCCGCTGCGGCCGGTCAGCGCTGGCCGCGGTTGGCCAGCTCGGTCAGGTACAGGCGGGTATCGAACTCCAGCTGCAGGTACTCCGGCTCCATGTGCTGGCACAGCTGGTAGAAGGCCTTGTTGTGATCGGCTTCCTTCAGGTGGGCCAGTTCATGCACCACGATCATGCGCAGGAACGCCGCTGGTGCCTGGCGGAACACGGTGGCGATGCGGATCTCGCGGCTGGCCTTGAGGCGACCGCCATGCACGCGGGAGATGGCGGTATGGGTGCCCAGCGCATGCTTGATCACTTCCAGCGTGTTGTCGTAGCAGACCTTGTTGAGCGGCACCGACTTGCGCAGGTAGCGGTCCTTCAGCTCCTGCGTGTAGTCGTACAGCTGGCGGTCGCTGCGCACCTCGTGCGGATCGGGATAGCGCTGCTGCAGCCAGGGGCCGAGCTTGCCCTGCGCCAGTAGTTCACTGACCTGGGCGACCAGGGGTTCGGGATAGCCGGTGAGGTACTTCAGGACTGCCATGCAGGGGCGGCGGGGCGTCGGTAGAATGGGGCATCCAAGATTACACGCGGTACGCATCGACCATGGCAAAGCCCAACGCGCTGCAGGAACAATTGCTCAAGGCCGGCCTGGCCAAGAAGTCGCAGGCCAGCGCTGCCGCGAGCGCGCAGGCCAAGGCCCGGCAGGGCAAGGCCGAATCGACCTCGGCCGATGTCCAGCGCGAGGCTGAACGGGCCCGCGCCGAGAAGGTCGAGCGCGACCGCGCACTGGCCGCCGAGCGCAATGCCCAGGCCAGGCAGGCTGAACAGAAGGCCCAGGCCCGGCAGATCATCACGGCCCATGCCGTGCCTCACAAGGGCGACGACGAGTACCGCTTCAGCGATGGCGCGGCGATCCGCACCCTGCTGATCGACCCCAAGCTGCGCAAGGCGCTGTCGGTGGGCGTGCTGGTCATCGTTGCCCACGGCGAGGGCTACGCCCTGCTGCCGCGCGCCGCTGCCGAAAAAGTGCGTGAACGCGCCCCGGAGGCGATCATCGTCGACCACGGCCAGCCGGGCTCGACCGCCGAGATCTCCACCGGCAATGCCGAGGACGACGCCTACTACGCGCAGTTCCAGGTGCCGGACGACCTGGTCTGGTAAGCCAAAAAGGGGACGGAGGGGATTAAGTCGCAAATGGCCTGCTCCGGCCCGTCTGCCTTCTGCTCAGCTTGCTGAAGGCCTGCCGGTCATGGCTCGGCGCTACCGTTTGCTGCGCGGTGTATCGTCCCCATATCAGGCGACACACCTGCGGAGGATGGCCATGGCCACCGGTTGGGCGGGAGACGGCGCGGTCCAAGACCAGATCGACGCCACCGTCGACGATGCGATCGCCCGCGCGCGGCGCCAGCTGCGCGAGGGGCCTGGTCTGGAACATTGTGAGGAATGCGACGCGCCGATCCCGTTGGCGCGGCGCCAGGCCGTGCCCGGGGTACGGCTGTGCGTGGCGTGCCAGCAGGCGCATGACGACGAAGCGCAGGCGCATGCCGGCTACAACCGGCGTGGCAGCAAGGACAGCCAGTTGAGGTAAAGGTTGTTCGGCAGGGCTGCGCCCTGCACCTGCCGAAGCCTTCAAGCCAAGGCAACTTCAACGTCAAAAGCGGGCATTCCGCAGGTAGGCGGGACGGTGTGGGTAGGCAGGACACGCCGTAAACCCTTCCATGGGGGCTCGATGGCGCCATCCATGGCGCCAACGGTCCTGCCTACCCACACCGTCCCGCCTCTGACAGATTTCCGCGGCTGTCGGTAGGTGTCGACCTTGGTCGACACATCTGTCAGATATCGAATGAGTCATCCACGCATGGCGTGGATCTACCGTGTCGACCCAGGTCGACATACACCAGGGCAATGCGTCGTTCCGACAGCTCGCGGAAATCTGTCGAAGGCGGGGTGGGTCCGGTGGCGGGAGTGTCCGCGGCATGGATGCCGCGGCCAAGCCCCCATGGACGGGTTTACGGCGTCTCCCGCCACCGGATCCATCCCGCCAACCCACGGAATGCCGGCTTTTGTTTTCGCCTTTGCTGTTGCTGGTGCTGTTGCTCCAGCTCATAGCGGGTGCAGGGCGCAGCCCTGCCGAAAACCACCCTCAGCCGTCGCCCTGGATGCCGCCGGGGGCCTGCGCCGGGTCGCGCCAGCGGCGCACCGTGCGCTGGAAGAACAGGTTGTTCGGCAGCTGCAGCACCGTGCCCTCGTGGCCGTCGCCGGTTTCCTGCAGCGTGGTGTAGATCAGGTTCACGTCGATCACCCGGCCCTTCAGGCCCGGCTTCTCGCCGTTTTCCAGCACCTCGATGTAGTCGTGCAGGCGGAACGGGCGGGTGGTGAAGATCAGCAGCGTGCAGAAGATGTTGGACAGCACGCTCCACGCCGCGAAGAAGGCCACCGCGCCCACGGCTGCAAAGCCGGTGAACGCGGTCCACAGCACCGACGGCTTCGCGCCGAGCAGGCTGAGGATGTACAGCAGGGCACTGAAATAGACCACGAAACTGGTGATCCGGCGCGCGCCCATCACCATTTCCGGCGGCAGCGTGTAGTGCTCGGCGAAGCGGCGGATCAGGCGACGGGCGAGCACGCGCAGGAGCCATGCGACCAGCAGCACCAGTACGATCTGCAGCGCGACGCCGGCGTAGTTCAACCACGGGTGGGTCCAGGCGGGCAGGTGATCCTTCAGCGACAACATCATGGGGCGAAAACAGGCGGCGGGAACGGCCCCTGATGTTACCCGGCGCGTGCGGGGGATTCGACCGCCGGGTTCCAGGCCACGCACACCAGTTCCTGGCGGTGCTGCTGCAGGCAGGCGCGGCCATTGTCGGGACGCAGCTGCAGTGACAGGCCCAGCGCCTGCAGCAGGACACAGGCGGTGATCACCAGCAGGGCGGCGCAGGATGGGCTGGACATGGCAGGACTCCTGGACGGCAATTTCGCGAAGGACCTTTCATGGATGCAGCAGCCACCCAAAAGGTTGCATGCCATCGATCATCGATCGGCTCTAAACCTTTTCCCGGGTCGCCGCATCCAAGCGATATGCTCGACACCACCATGCCCGCGCCGCCTGCCGCCAACGACGCCGTCGATGAACCCGCCCTGGTGCGGGCGGCGGCCGCCGGTGACACCGCTGCCTATGAACTGCTGTACCGGCGCCACGCGCCCCGTGTATTCGCTGTGCTGTGGCGGTTGTGTGGCGGCCAGCAGGCACGCGCCGAGGACGCGCTGCAGGAAGCGTTCCTGCAGGCGTGGAAGGCGCTGCCGGGCTTCCGTTTCGAGAGCAGCCTGTCGACCTGGCTGCACCGGCTGGGCGTCAACGCGGCACTGATGGAGCTGCGTGGACGTGCGGGCGGGCAGGATCACGACAGCCTCGACGAAGTGGACGGAGGGTTGCAGGAGCTGGCAGTGCACGATCGTTGCGCCGGCACCGAACGCGACCTCGAACGGGCACTGTCGACACTGCCGCCACGGGCACGTGCGGTACTGGTACTGCACGACATCGAAGGCTGGAAACACCAGGAAATCGCCGAACAGCTGCAGATGGCCGTCGGCAGTTCCAAGGCACAGTTGCATCGTGCGCGCGGCCTGTTGCGCGCACGGCTGGGAGACATGACATGAGTACACACGACCACGATTCCGACCACGATCTGCTGGCCCGGCTGCGCGCGCTGCCGACCGAACGCGGCGTACCCACCGATGGCTGGGCACGCCTGTCGGCGCAGCTGCCGCCGCGTGAACCGCAGGCGGCACCTGCGCCGGGCGACAACGTGGTGGCCCTGCCAGCGCGCTCGCGGCGTCGCTGGTGGCTGCCGGTCGGTGCGGCATTGGCGGCCAGCCTGGCGCTCTACGCGGTGGCACCGTGGCGGCATGCGCAGCCGGAGGTGCCGGTACCTTCAGCGCTGCAGCTGCAGGCGGCGGCGATGACCGAGCAGTACCAGCAGGCCGTCGCTTCGCTGCCCGATGGACGGGCGCCGGAATGGCAGCCGGCGCTGCACGAACTGGATGAAAGCGCAGCGCAGATCCGTGCCGCCTTGGCGCAGGACCCGCGTGCGCCGCACCTGCTTGGCCAGCTCAAGCGCACCTACGCGCTGCGGCTGGAACTGACCCGGCAGGCGGCCTATGCCGCCGAGTCCGGCTTGACGACCTGAGGAGACCCCCATGACCCGAACCCTGATTTCCTGCTGTGTCGCGCTGCTGCTGGCCCCTGCCGTGGCGCTGGCCGACACCCGCATCGACGAGCGCCACACCCTGGCCGCGGGCGGTCGCATCGAGCTGAGCAATGTGGCCGGCAAGGTGACCGTGCGTGGCTGGGACCGCAATGACGTGCAGCTCACCGGCACGCTCAGCGACGGCCTGCAGCTGCGTCAGGAGAAAAGTGCCAACCGTGTGCGCTGGGAGATCGAATACCCGCGCCGCAGCAGCAATGGTGGCGCGACGCTGGTACTGAACGTGCCGCGCTCGGTGGAGCTGCTGCTGAGCACGGTCAGCGCCAGCCAGGACATCAGTGGCATCGATGTGCGACGGCTGCAGGCCGACACGGTCAGCGGCAGCCTGAGCGCGGCTGGCCGCAGTGGCGACAGCAAGCTCAACACGGTCAGTGGCAGCGTCAGCGCACGCCTGCAGACGCCGAAGCTGGACGTGAACACGGTCAGTGGCCGGATCGAGGCCGGCGGCGGCGTGTCCGGTGATATCGGTGCGCAGACGGTGTCCGGTCGGGTCGAGGTGGATGCCGGGCGCGTGCAGCGGCTGGCGGTGGAGACCGTCTCGGGCAGCATCGATCTGGCAGCGGCCGGGTTGGCTCCCGGCGGCCGCATCAACGTCGAATCGGTCAGTGCCTCGGTCACGCTGAGCCTGCCGCGCACGGTGTCGGCACAGCTGTCGGTGAACAGCTTCAGCGGATCGATCAACAGCGATGCCGGGCAGGTGGAGCGGCCGCGCTATGGGCCGGGCAGCCACCTCGATACGCGTCTGGGCGGCGGTGATGGTGACATCCGCATCCAGTCGCATTCGGGCAGTGTGCGGGTACGCCTGGACCGCTGAACGCGATCCGGCAGGCCGCGGCGGCAGCGCCGCCGCGGTCGATACTGGGTCAGCTGGCTTTCTTCAGTGCCCAGGTGGTGCCGAGGACTTCGATCTTGCCACCGGCCTTGCGGAACGCTGCCAGGTCCGAAGCGATCGAATCGCTGCTGACCACTGTGCTGGCGGCCGCGCCCTTGCGTTCGCTGCGGATGCTGTTGCTGGCCTTCGCGGGGGTCTTTGCCTTGCGGGGCATGGTTGCTCCTGTCAGGTGGAAGGGGAGGAAAGCGCCCAGGCATCGGCCTGGCGCAGGTAGTCCTGCCGCTCGCGGCGGCAGTCATCGCCGCCCATCGAAAACTGGCGGCAGATCGCCGGGCGCTGCGAATAGATCGTGCAGCGCAGGTGATAGGGATCGATCGCCGCGCACCAGCCTTCCTCGTTGCGCGCCATCACGGCACGGCCGTGGGTGTCGCGTGACAGGAACTGGCCGGGCACGTGGTCGCCGGGCTGCAGCAGCACGGGCAGCCGGCAACAGACCGCGTCACAACGGCGGCAGTCGATGGGTGCAGGTGCTGCGTCAGGTTGTAAGGCCACAGGGGCCTGGCGGGTGCCCAAAGCGGGTCTCGATGGCGGCTCAGGTGCTGCGCGGACCATGAACGAGCCAGGAAGGCATGGCCGCTAGGCCCGCGGGGCGGGCCAGGCTGCACTGTGGACACACACCGGCGTGGCCGGCGGAAGGTGCAGCGTGGTTCTAGCCGACCAAGAGTAACTTAGACCGCGTAACGTTTTGTTAATCCTGGCTGGCTGCCGCCAGCGCAAGGCCCTGGACCACGCCCAGCGAGGGCTCGCCGTGGACCATGCGGGCCCCCGGGAAGGCCTCGGCCACGGCCTGGCGCAGGTAGCCGGCACGGGACATGCCACCGGTCAGGAACACCGCGTCCGGGTCGCCGCCGATGTCGCTGCGGACCTGGGCCAGCAGTTCGCGGATCTGCTCCAGGTAGCCATGGGCGGCGGCGGCCAGGCCGTCGGCGCTGCTGTCGGCATGCAGGTCGCGGGCGATGTAGTCCAGCGTGCTGCGGTGTTCGCTGGCGGCGCTGAGGGCAATCTTGGCGCGTTCGACATCGCGGTACAGGCGGGCGGTGTTGCCGGTGTCCTGCAGGGCCTGCAGGCGCGCGCCCCACGGTTCGTCGACGTGGTCGTATTTGTGCTGGCGGAAGTCGCGCTGGCGCGTCATGTCCTGCACGGTGGCGGCTTCCACGTAGTGGTGGGCGGGCACGCGGGTGATGCCGCGGCCGAACAGCGGCATGTAGCTGGACAGGCTCAGCGCCAGATCGATGTCGGTACCGCCACGGGCGATACCCCAGGCGCGGTGGATGCGCGGCGCAGCATCGCCACCAACTTCGGCGTGGGCGATATCGGTGGTACCGCCGCCGATGTCAACGATCACCGCCTGGTGCCGCTCGCGGCTTTCGGCGTGGTAATGCATGGCCGCCGCGGCCGGTTCCTCGAGGAAATCGATCTGGTCGAAACCGGCCTGGGTGGCGGCTTCGCGCAGGATGTCCAGTGCCTGATCGTTGCCGGCCGCGCCGATCGAGCTGCGGAACTGCACCGGGCGGCCGAGCAGGGCGGCACGCAGCGGCTGGCCAAGCTGGGCGCTGGCGGTCAGGCGGATGTGCTCGAGGATGTGCGCGGCGATGCCGGTGATGGTCTGCTTCGCGCGCGGGTGCAGGTTGTAGCCCAGCATCGACTTCGGGCTCTGCACCAGGTTGCCTTCGTGTTCCTCGAAATAGGCTTCCAGCGCGTCGTCGCCGTAGACCGCGTTCTGCAGCAGGTCGCTGGCGCTGCGCTCCTTGCCGGCGCGGGCTTCCATCCATTCCCGGCGCAGTGCGCGCAGGGCTTCGCGGCGCAGCGCCTGCGGCGTGCGTTCCTGGCCGGCGGCGCGGGCCGCGCGCGCGGCGCTGTCGATCATCTGCTGCAGCTCGTGTTCCTGGCCGGCGTCGAGCTGGAAGTCGTCCGGGTCGGGCACCACGCCAGGGAAGTACACGCTGGTGCGGAACTGCTCGGCGTCGCCGAAGCGGATCGGCAGCAGTTTCCCCTCATGCACGATGGCGGCGGCGGAGTTGCTGGTACCGAAGTCGATGCCGAGGCGCATGGGGAGTTCCGGGGGGCGATCAGGGGCCGCGCACTCTGCTGCAGTTCGTCGCCGACTGCAAGTTCCTGCGGCCTTCTGTTCTGGGTGGGGGTTCCGGATCGGGTCATGCGAGCCGCCGGGCGCTGGCCGGAAAAGGGCAGGGAGCCAGGCGGTTACAATGGCGGCTGTTGATTCACTTTGAGGTACTTGCTGATGTCTTCTGCCCCCGCCTGCCCGCAGTGCACCCTGGAAAACACCTACGCCGATGGTGCGCTGTGGATCTGCGCCGACTGCGGTTTCGAATGGACCGCCGAGGAAAGCGCCGGTTCCACCCTGGTCGTGCGTGACAGCAACGGCAACACCCTGCAGGCCGGCGACACCGTCACCGTGATCAAGGACCTGAAGGTCAAGGGCTCCTCGATCCCGCTCAAGCAGGGCACCGTGATCCGCAACATCCGCCTGGTCGAGGATGACGCCGAGCACATCGAAGGCAACTCGGACAAGATCAAGGGCCTGGTCCTGAAGACCTGCTTCCTCAAGAAGGCCTGATCGCCTTCAGCGCTTGGCCTGCTGCTGCGCGCGCCAGCGGGCCAGGCTGTCCAGCTTGGCCTGGTAGCGCGCCTGCTCCGGCGCGCCCCCCAGTTCCTGTGCACGCAGCAGTTCGCGATCGGCGCGCTTGAGCTGGCCAGCCAGGAAATAGACGCGTGCCAGCCCGAAGTGGAACTGATGCGCGGTGTCATACAGGCGCACGGCCTGCCGGTAATAGCGGATCGCCTGGTCCAGCTGGCCGGCACGTTCGGCCTTGGCGCCGAACATGTACTGCGCGAACGGGTCTTCGCGCTGCACCGACTTCAACCGGCGCTCAAGTGACTGTGCCTGCGCGGTCAAGCCCAGGCTGCGGAACAGCGCGGAGGCATTGGTCAGTGCGGCATCCTGGCGGCCTTCCAGCTGCAGCGATCGGTCCAGCGCCTGCCGCGCCGCCTCGTTGTTGCCTTCGCGGTGGTCGAGCACGCCGAGGTTGTTCCACACTGGAGCGAACCCGCTGTCCTGAGCCAGGGACGCGTCGAAGAATGCACGCGCGCCGACGAAATCACCGTCGGCGAGGCGCTCCGCACCCCGGTTGTTGTAGAAGTGCGCCAACGCCCGCGCACGGCTGACGGGAACCGGGCCGCGGCGGTCATAGAGCACATTGCGATCCAGATCGACGGTACCGAAACGCCCACCGACGTCGACACCGGCGTTGACGTGGCCGACGCTGTAGACCACGCCCGCGTCCTGGTCCCGGTACCAGGACACCACCTGCCCGACTTCCTGCACGCGGGCCTGGATGCCAGCCTCCCGCGCAAGCGTCACGAACAGCAGGGTGAAGGCCAGGCAGTTGGCGCGGCGGTGCTGCCAGATATCGCTGACGGTGTAGGTCGCATTGGCGTCGTACTGCAGGTCCAGCCCGTGCTGGTCGAAGATCATCTCCACGAGCGCCTGCAGCCGCTGGTCGCGGGAGTAGCTGCGCTGGATCACCTGCTTCTGGAGCATCGCACGCAGGTCCGCGGGAATGGCGAACACTTCTTCCGGGGTCGGCACACGTGCGGCCGACACAGTGATGGTCGGGGTCGTCACCACATCGGCGGGCGGTGCCTGGCCTGCGCCGAAAGCAGGAGCACAGAAGGCCAGCAGCGAAAGAGTGAGGCAATGGGCGGCAGAACGGTACATGACGGTTCCCGGCAGCGGCGGGCGCTCCCGCCTGTGGCGAGTGTATGCCCATGGATGTCCGGCTGCAGCGACCGTTGGTCGGCGCCGCGTTCATCCACAACCGGTGTGGACCAGCGCTCGACAAAGCTGTGGACAACTGGCTCCGGGCCCCGCCCGGCAAGCGTTGTGAGTGCGTGGTGAAAAAACCGCCAGCTTGCCCGGCGCCGGCACAGGCGGGATGATCCGGTCATGGACTTCTCACCGCTGACGCTTGCCCCGGCGCAGTGGCAGGCGCTGCAGGACAGCTATGCAACGCCGCCACGGGCCTACCACCACTTCGGCCATGTGCGCGCGGTGCTGCAGCACTGCCAGGAGGTCGCCGATGGCCCCGGCTGGAAGCAGCCGGCCGAGATCTATCTGGCCGTGCTCTATCACGATGCGATCTACCAGGCGGGGCGCAAGGACAACGAGGCGCGTTCGGCGCAGCTGGCTCTGCAGGCGATCGCACAGGCGCCAGAGCTTGCCACTGTCGACGCCGCTCGCGTGGAGCAATTGATCCTGCTGACCGCCCGCCACGGCGCGCTTGGTCCAGAGGATGTGGATGCCGAGGCGGCGCTGTTCCTGGACTGCGACATGGCCATCCTGGCCGCGCCGGAGCCGGTGTTCGCTGCCTATGACCGTGGCGTGGCCGAAGAATACAAAGGGGTGGTGCCGGGCTTCCTGTACCGTGCCGGCCGTCGCCGCTTCCTGCAGGGCCTGCTGCGCGCTCCTCGGATCTTCCTCAGCGGGTTCTTCCACCAGCGCCTGGACGCGGCCGCCCGTGACAACCTGCGACGTCAGCTGGGTGGTTGAGCCGGCCCGGTACACTGGTGACCTGTTTCCAATGATTGCCGTTTCCGACCGTGTCCGTCCCTGATCCCGATCCCCGCCCGCTGCCACCGGAAGAACCCGGCCCCAACGAGTGCTGCGGCAGTGGTTGCCCACTGTGTGTGCTGGACCTGTATTCCGATGAGCTGCAGCGCTACCGCAAGGCGCTGGCCGAGTGGAAGACGCGGCATCCAGAGGCCGCACCATGAGTCGTGCACGCCCGGCGGCGGTGCTGGCGCTGGTGGCACTGGTGCTGTTCGTGGCCACCGCGCTGTGGACTCAGGTCGCGCGCAGTGATCTGGACTGGGTGCGGGCGACCTTGAGCCTGTACCTGCACGGGCCGTGGGGGCTGGCATTGCGCGCTGCCTACTGCCTGCTGGCGTTGGCCATTGCGGCGCTTGGCATTGCGCTGTATCGAGGCAGCATCGGCCCGCGGCGCAGTGCGGCCGCACCATTGCTGTTCACGGTTTCCGCGCTGGGCCTGGCGACGGTCGCCATCGGCGACAGCTGGCTGCCTGAAGCAACACCGCTGCTGGCACCGTTCATCCATGGGCTGGCAGCCAACACGGCGTTCCTGTGTGCCAGCGTCGGCATGCTGCTGCAGGCCTGGTATCTGCGCCGCGAACCGGGTTGGCAGTCCGCTGCGGGCCTGCTCTGGGGCTGGGCATGGCTGGCCTTTGTGCTGCTGTGGCTGCATGTGCTGTGGCGTGGTGGACCACCGCGTGGGCTGGGACAGAAAGTGGTGATCGCGGTGA
Source organism: Stenotrophomonas sp. 63632_Sma (assembly GCF_056482875.1). Lineage (NCBI taxonomy): Bacteria > Pseudomonadati > Pseudomonadota > Gammaproteobacteria > Lysobacterales > Lysobacteraceae > Stenotrophomonas > Stenotrophomonas sp. 63632_Sma. The sequence goes on along the minus strand of NZ_CM151220.1, from coordinate 3,354,700 downwards.
TCGTTGGCTGGCTGCTGTATCTGGCGATGGCGCTGTACCGTCGCAGCCGTCGGGCCGCGGCCCACTGAATCCCCAACGGCCTGCGCCGGTACGTGCCGTGCACGCGGCGGCGGCGTATCGTGTGCGCATTCCATCGGGGATGCGATATGAAGCGTGCAGGGCTGGGCAGGGCAATGGGGGTGGTACTGGCGCTGGCCGCGCTGCCGGCAACGGCGGCCGTGACCCCGCAGCAGTTCAGCCATGGGCGGTTCGAGCAGATTCCGGTGCACATGCCATCCGGCACGCCGCAACGGGTGGTGATCTGGTTCCACGAACCCACGGCCGGTGGTGACACCAGCCGCCTGCCGATCGAGGCCCTGCGTGCCGATGGCGCGCTGGTCGCGGCAGTGGACATTGCGCACCTGCGCGGTGTGCTCAAGCGCGAGGGGGACCCGACCTGTTCGTTCGGTTCCGGTGACGTCGAGAATTTCTCACGTTGGCTGCAGGCCTCGCTGCATCTGCCCGGCTACCACCTGCCGCTGGTCGGCGGTGATGGCGAAGGTGCCGAGATGGCCTATTCGCTGGCAGCGCAGGCCGATACCCAGGTGTTCGCCGGCGTACTGACCACCGGCTTCTGCCCGGACCACAACCACCAGCGCATGGTCTGCGGCGATGGTGTGAAGCACGACAGGCTGCAGCCGGCTGAACTGAATTTTCCGTGGTTGAGCGCGGCCGGTGACCGCGGCTGCAAGGTCGGCCAGGCCAGCGCGTTCGTGCAGCAGGTCGCGATGGCTCGCGAGTTCAAGCGCACCGCGCGCGGTGATGCGTCACCGGGCCTGGTGGCTGCGGCACGGGTGATCGGCGCGCAGGCCGGCGTCAGCCTGGCACCGCCGCCTGCTGCACTGAAGGGCCTGCCCGTGGTGGAAATGCCGGCGACCGGCAGCGGCGATACGCTGGCGGTGTTCGTCTCCGGTGACGGTGGCTGGGCTGGCCTGGACAAGAACGTGGCGTCGTCACTCAACGAGCATGGCGTGGCGGTCGTCGGCATCGATTCGCTGCGCTACTTCTGGAGCGAGCGCACACCGAAGGGCTTTGCGGGCGACCTGCAGAAGATCATCGACCACTACCGCCAGCAATGGCACCGCGACAAGGTGATGTTGATCGGTTTCTCGCAGGGCGCCGACGTGCTGCCGGCCACCATCAACCAGCTCGACGTCGGCACCCGTGAGGCGCTGGAGCGCATCGTGCTGCTGTCGGTGGGCAGGAAGGCCGACTTCGAATTCCATGTCAGCAACTGGCTGGGCGGTGGCGGCGACGGCCTGCCGATTGCACCGGAAGTGGCCAGGCTGCCGGCGGAAAAAACGCTGTGCGTGTACGGCGACAAGGATGAGGACGCGCTGTGCCCGGATCTGCCGGCCAATGACGGCGTGAGGAAGGTGAAGCTGCCGGGCGATCACCATTTCGGTGGCGACTACGACCGCCTCGCCGAAGTGATCCTGAAGGGCGGGGTGTAGCGTTTGGTAGACGCCGATCTTGGTCGGCGCTGGGGCTGAAGGCGCCGCGGGATGAGCGTGTCGACCAAGGTCGACACCTACCGGGTGGCAGGTAGCGCCGGGCCATGCCCGACGGCTGTTGGTAGACGCCGACCTTGGTCGGCGCCGGGGCTGAAGGCGCCGCGGGATGAGCGTGTCGACCAAGGTCGACACCTACCAGGCGCATGTAGCGTCGAGCCATGCCCGACGGCTGTTGGTAGACGCCGACCTTGGTCGGCGCCGGGGCTGAAGGCGCCGCGGGATGAGCGTGTCGACCAAGGTCGACACCTACCAGGCGCATGTAGCGTCGAGCCACGCTCGACGGCTGTTGGTAGACGCCGACCTTGGCCGGCGCCGGGGCTGAAGGCACCGCGGGATGAGCGTGTCGACCAAGGTCGACACCTACCGGGTGGCAGGTAGCGCCGGGCCATGCCCGACGGCTGTTGGTAGACGCCGACCTTGGTCGGCGCCGGGGCTGAAGGCGCCGCGGGATGAGCGTGTCGACCAAGGTCGACACCTACCAGGCGCATGTAGCGTCGAGCCATGCCCGACGGCTGTTGGTAGACGCCGACCTTGGTCGGCGCTGGGGCTGAAGGCACCGCGGGATGAGCGTGTCGACCAAGGTCGACACCTGCCAGGCGCATGTAGCGTCGAGCCACGCCCGACGGCTGTCGGTAGACGCCGACCTTGGTCGGCGCTGGGGCTGAAGGCACCGCGGGATGAGCGTGTCGACCAAGGTCGACACCTACCCGGCGCATGTAGCGTCGAGCCACGCTCGACGGCTGTTGGTAGACGCCGACCTTGGTCGGCGCCGGGGCTGAAGGTGCCGTGGAATGAGCGTGTCCACCAAGGTCGACACCTACCGGGTGGCAGGTAGCGCCGGGTCATGCCCGGCGGATCGCGGCTTCAATTCCGCCGCGGATCCAGCGAGATCAGGCGCGTGGCATCCAGCAGCGCGGCAGGCAGATGCATGCCGCCGGGCGCCGCGAGATAGCGCGGCCGCCACTGCGGATCGAACTTCGATTTGAAGCGGCGCAGGCCACTGAACCCGTAGAAGCGTTCGCCGTGCCGCGCCAGCAGACCGGCCAGTCGGTTCCAGCGACCGGCCAGCCGATGCTGTGCCAGCCCGGACAACGGTGCCATGCCCAGCGAGAAACGCGCATAGCCCTGCGCGCGGCCCCACAGGAACAGTTCGATGAAGAGGAAGTCCATCGTGCCCTTCGGTGCTTCGTTGACGTGGCGCATCAGGTCGACCGACAGCTCGGCGCCGGCCGGTGCCTGCCACAGGTTGGCGAACGCCACGATCTGGCCCTCGGCCTCGACCAGCGCCACCGGGAAGCGCACCAGGTAATCCGGGTCGTAGCTGCCCAGCGAGAAGCCCTTCTCATCGCCGGCCTTGTCTTCCAGCCATGCATTGGAAATTGCGTGCAGGCGCGGCAGCAGGCTGGGAATTTCCTCCACCGGTGCCACGCGGAAGGTCAGGCCACCGCGCTTGCCCCGGTTCCAGGCTTGGCGCAGATCGGCGCGTTCGCGGCCTTCCAGGCCGAAGTCATGCAGCGGCACCATCGCTTCCTCGCCCAGCTTGACCAGGCCCAGGCCCAGGTCGAGGTAGGTCTGCCAGTAGGTCTCGCCCACCTGGTAGAACACCGGGCGCAGGCCCAGCCGGTCGGCTTCCTCGCGGAAGCGCCAGATCAACGCGCGCGCCACGTCAGGCGGGCCGACCGGATCGCCCATCGCGATCAGCGAACCGCCGTAGCGTTGCATCATCACGAAGCCCTGTTTCGCGTCATCGCGCAGCACCGCCTTGTCGGCGGTCAGTACCAGGCAGGCCTGGGTATCGGTGGCACCGGCCAGTACCGGCGCCAGGGACTGCAGCGTGGCCTCATCGGCGGCTGGCAGCGGACTGCGCGTGCTGTGCAGCAGCCGCGCCAGGCCGAACATCACCAGCGCGATGGCGACCACCAGCAACGCACGCAGTGCGCGCGGTGCATTGCCCGACACTGCGAACTGCCACCACAGCTCGTTCTGGTATTCGACATGACTGTAGGTGAAGAACAGCAGCCAGGTGACCGCAACCAGCACCAGGCCGAGATTGCGCAGCCACGGCCACGACCAGGCTTCGTCCAGCAGGGCACCCTGGCGGTAGAACTCGCGGCGTGCGGCCCACAGTGCCATCGCCACCAGCACTGCCGAGACCGCGATCAACAGCTGGCCACCACGCAGCCACAGCGGCAGCGGGGTGATCACGCACACTGCCATCGCCAGCATCCACGCCGCATGGCTGCGCCGGGCCAGGCCCTGGCCGATCAGCAGCAGTGCAACGCCGCTGAGGCTGCCGATCAGATGGGATGTCTCCAGGATCGGCAGCGAGGCATTGACCAGGTGACGGCGAGGCGTCGGCAGCGTGCCGTCGATGACCAGCGCGGCGCCGATGCTGAACACCGCCAGCGCGATGATCTGCGGCAGCCACGGGCGCAGCGCGTTCCAGCCGGCACGCGTTGCTCCGGCGCTGGCCTGCAGCGGCTGACGCAGGGCGGGCGCAAGGGCGAGCAGGGTGGCCAGCACCAGCGGGAGTACGTAGTAGGTAACGCGGTAGATCAGCGCCGCCGCCAGTACCGCCGCCGGCGCCACCTGCGGCAACAGCTTCAGCAGGCTCCATTCGAACACGCCCAGGCCGGCCGGCACGGTCGAGACCAGGCCGGCCAGCACCGCCACCAGGTACAGGCCGACGAAGCCGGGCAGGCCGGTCGGCGTGGAGTCCGGCAGCAGCACGTAGAACGCGGCACTGGCCAGCACCAGCTCGATCACGCTGAGCACGGTGACACCGATCATGGTGCGGCGGTCGGGCAGCCACAACGCATGACCGAATACGCTGAACTGCCGTCCATCGCGGCCGACCAGCAGCACCGTGGCGAGGTAGGCGAGCAACGCGACGATGCCGACGATACGTACCGCATTGGGATCCAGCGGCAGCGCCAAGGCTGCGGCAGCCGGTTCCATGCACAGCGCCACACTGATCAGCAGCCATGCACCGAACACGAAGCCGAGCGTGCTCATCAGCACCACCTGGCCGATCTGCGCCAGGTCCAGGCCGGCGCTGCGGTAGCCACGCAGGCGCACCGCGCCGCCGGTCAACGCGGCAAAACCCACGGTCTGGCCCAGCGTGTGCGCAAGGAAGGCGGTGATGCCGACGCGCGCGGGGTGCACGCGGATGCCGCTGCGGCGCAGGCCGATGGCATCGAAACCGATCAGGCAGGCGTAACTGGCCAGGCCGAGTACCACGGTGAGCGCGATCTGCGTGCCGCTGAGCTGCCGGAACGCCTGGCGGATGGCGCGATAGCCGTGCTCGTCGAACTCGTTGGCCAGGCCGTGCAGGGCCAGGGCGAGGATCAGCAGGGGGATGACGATGGTGGCAACCCGCTTCCAGGTTGGCGTGGAAGAGGCGGTGGTGGAGTCGACGGGGGCGGTCATCGGCGCAAGGGTGCGGCAGGAGGGGCGAGGGCGGTGTCAACGCGGGCGTGGCGCATCGTGCGCCTGTCATCGTCATTTGACCAGTGGGACCGTCCGAGTCCGGTAGTGACGTGTCGCGGAGGATGCCCGTGCACCCACCGTCGACCGGTTTGGAGGACAATGCAGGCCTGATCAACCGCAGGAGCTACGCCCATGATGGAGCGTTACGACGTCGGACCGCGCATGTCCGAAATGACCGTATACAACAAGGTCGCCTATCTCTCCGGCCAGATTCCGGAAGACACCAGCCAGGACATCACCGGCCAGACCCGGCAGGTGCTGGCAGAAATCGACAAGCTGCTGGCGTTGGTCGCCAGTGACCGCCAGCACGTGCTGCGCGCCGAGGTGTTCCTGGCCGACATGGCTGACTTCGACGGCATGAACAAGGCGTGGGATGAGTGGGTGGTCGAAGGTGCGACCCCGGCGCGTGCCACGGTCGAGGCCAAGCTGGCCCACGCTGACTGGAAGGTCGAGATCGTAGTGACGGCGGCGGTACCGTAACGGCAGGCAAGGTCAGGTCCCACCAGCGGAGGGTAGAGTCGACGGTTAGTCGACTATCGCGCGCAGCGCGGGGTTTTGCGCCGCCGGAACGAAGAGCAGTCGACAAACAGTCGACTCTACCCCGCCGCTCCACTGCCGGTTGGTCTGGTGGCTACGTTGGCACCAGCTCGATGCAGTCCACCGGGCACGGTGGAATGCACAGCTCGCAACCGGTGCACAGATCGGCAATGACCGTGTGCATGTACTTGGCGCCACCGACGATGGCATCCACCGGGCAGGCCTGGATGCACTTGGTGCAGCCGATGCAGTCGGCTTCCACGATCAATGCCACCTGCGGCGCCTTGTGCTCGCCGCGCGAACGATCAAACGGAATGGCGGGTACGTCCAGTACCTGCGCCAGTGCGCGCGCGCCAGCGTCGCCGCCCGGCGGGCAGCGGTCCACGCCTGCCTCGCCGCGCGCCATGGCCTGCGCGTACGGGCGGCAGCCGTCGTAGCCGCATTGCCCGCATTGGGTCTGCGGCAGCAGGCGGTCGAGGCGTTCGGTCAGGGGAGGAATCAGGCTCATGCGTGGCGAAGGCTGCGCGTTGGGGTTACTTCAAGGGCTTGCCACGGAACCAGCGCTCGTGGGCCAGCGCCAGCATCGGCTTGTCTTCGGAACTGTCACCGTAGGCATGGATGCGCACGTAGCGTGACAGATCGAACTGGCGACGGATGTGCTCGACCTTGCGCGGGCCACAGTCACCACCGGCATAGCGACCTGTGAGACGGCCGTCCTGGCTCTCCAGCCGGTTGCAGATCAACTGCAGGCCCAGTTGTTCGCACCACGGCCGCAGATACAGGTCCAGCGAGCCGGACACGATCACCACGGTGTGCTGCTGTTCCTTGTGCCAGCGGATCTGCTCCAGCATTTCCGGGCGCACCACGTCGGGCAGGAACTCACGCGAGAAGCCGGCGGCCAGCGTGGCGATGTCATCGCTGTGGCGGTCGCTGAAGGTCAAACGGGTGGCGCGCGCGCGGATGCGCTCGGCCGAGATCAGTTTCAGCTTGTATGCGGCCAGCCACGGGCCGACCTTCCACCACGCCTGTGCCAGCTGTTCGGCCGTGGCCACGCGGCGCAGGAAACGGCCATAGGTATCGCAGGTGGTCACGGTGTGGTCGAAGTCGAACAGCGCCAGTTCCATTCCGTTGCCTCCCATCGCGTTGCCCCGAGGCCGGTGCTGCCGGCGGGCGTGGCCGCAACCACGCCCGCTGCGGGCATCAGCGGACCGGCATGCCCGGCTGCGCGCCGCTGTCGGCGTCCAGCAGCGCCAGCGCGCCGCCGTCGAAACCGGCCGACAGGATCATGCCTTCGCTCAGGCCGAAGCGCATCTTGCGCGGGGCCAGGTTGGCGATGAACACCACACTGCGGCCGACCAGCTTCTCCGGCTCGCCGTAGCTGGCGCGGATACCGGAGAAGATCTGGCGCTTGCCCAGCTCGCCGGCGTCCAGTTCGAAGCGCAGCAGCTTGTCAGAACCTTCCACGAACTCGCAGACCAGCACCTTGCCGATGCGCAGGTCGAGCTTGGCGAAATCGTCGATGCCGATGTAGGCCGGAGCATCGGCACCCTTGGCTTCGTCCTTGGCCGGTGCCGGTGCCGCTGCGGCCGGCTTGGCGGCGTCGGTCTTGGCGGCGGGGGCGGCAGCCAAGACCGGCTGCAGGGTGTCCTTGGAGGCGTCGATCATGGCGTCAATCTTCTTCGGGTCGATACGGGTGAACAGCGGGGTGTAATCGGTGATGCGATGGCCCAGCAGCGGCTGCGCCAGTTCGGTCCAGTCGTTCACCGGTGCGGCCAGGAAGGCTTCGGCCTGTGCGGCGGTGGCCGGCAGCACCGGCTTCAGTGCGGTGACCAGCACGCGGAACAGGTTCAGGCCCTGGCTGCACACCGCCTGCAGCTGCGCGTCGGCGCCTTCCTGCTTGGCGATCACCCACGGCTTGACGTCGTCGATGTAGCGGTTGGCTTCATCGGCCAGGGTCATGGTCAGGCGGATCGCCGCGGCCGGATCGTTGCGCTCGTAGGCTTCACGGATCGGCGCCACGCCGTCGACGAAGCGCTGGTACTGCGCCGCATCGGGCAGCTGTGCGGCCAGCTGGCCGTCGAAACGCTTGCTGATGAAGCCGGCACAGCGGCTGGCCAGGTTGACGAACTTGCCGACCAGGTCGGCGTTGACGCGGGCGATGAAGTCACCCAGGTTCAGGTCGAGATCGTCGACGCCACCGCCGGACTTGGCCGCGAAGTAATAACGCAGCGCTTCCGGTTCCAGGCCGGCATCGAGGAACGTACGCGCCATCACGAAGGTGCCGCGCGATTTGCTCATCTTGGCACCGTCCACGGTCAGGTAGCCGTTGACGTGCAGGCGGGTCGGCGCGCGGTGGCCGGTGCCATGCAGCACCGCCGGCCAGAACAGGCCGTGGAAGTTGACGATGTCCTTGCCGATGAAGTGGTGCAGCTCGGTGGTGGTGCCGGCGCGCAGGTGCGCTTCGAAGTCTTCGCCGAGCTTGCCGCACAGGGTCTGGAAGCTGGACAGGTAGCCGATCGGCGCATCCAGCCAGACGTAGAAGTACTTGCCCGGCTGGCCGGGAATCTGGAAACCGAAGTACGGTGCGTCGCGCGAGATGTCCCACGCGCGCAGGCCACCTTCGGCATTGAGCCACTCACCCAGCTTGGCCTTCACGCCCGGCAGGGCGACATCGCCGGCCAGCCATTCGCGCAGGAATGCATCGAAGTGGCCCACCTCGAAGAAGAAGTGCTCCGAATCGCGCATTTCCGGCGTGGCACCGGAGATGACCGAACGCGGCTCCTTCAGGTCGGTCGGCGCATAGGTGGCGCCGCAGACTTCGCAGTTGTCGCCGTACTGGTCGGGGCTGCCGCAGTTCGGGCAGATGCCCTTGACGTAGCGGTCGGGCAGGAACATGCCCTTGGCCGGGTCGTAGAACTGCGCCACCGAGCGGCGGCTGATGTGGCCGGCCGCTTCCAGCTTCAGGTAGAACTGCTCGGTCAGCGCCTTGTTGGCCGCCGAATTGGTCGAGTCGTAGTGATCGAAGGCCACGCCGAAGGCGGCGAAGTCACGTTCGTGGCTGGCCTGGATGTTGGCGATGAAGGTTTCCGGGGTGACCCCGGCCTTTTCCGCGGCCAGCATGATCGGCGTGCCGTGGGTATCGTCGGCGCAGACGAACCAGGCCTTGCCGCCGCTCATTCGCCGCGCGCGCACCCAGATGTCGGCCTGGATGTAGCCGACCAGGTGGCCCAGGTGGAGCGGGCCGTTGGCGTAGGGCAGGGCGGTGGTGACGAGCGCGGTACGGGTCATGGTCGCGGGGTGAAGCCGAGGGGGAACCGCAGAGTATCGCATGCCCGCAACGACGTGACCCGGCCGAAGCCGGGTCACGGGGATGAAGCGGGGCCTGGGGGCTTATTCGCGCTGCCAGGTCTGCGCGCGGCAGATGAAGGCAATGCAGCCGGACACGTCCAGCTTGGTGCCGCCGGGCTGCAGTTCCATCTTCGACTTGTAGGTCTTGCCGTTGGCCGGGTCGAGAATGGTGCCGCCGGACCACTTGTTGGCGCCGTCGGCCTTCAGGTTCCAGAGAATGGTCATGCCCTTCACCGGCTTGTTCTTGTTGGCGCCTTCACAGCCGTCGCAGACCGGGTTCGGGCCCTTGTCCGAGTGCAGGATGTCGACCACCTTGCCGGTCAGCGTGCCGTTGGCGGCCTGGCTGATCTCGACGATCGACTTCACCTTGCCGGTTTTGTCGTCGATGGTCTTCCAGCGGCCGGCGGCGCCGTCGGCGGCCTGTGCCGACAGGGCGGCCAGGCACAGCGGCAGTGCCAGCAGCAGGGTCTTGAAGGTCTTGCGCATGGTCCCCTCCCAGGGTTCATTCCGGCACGCTGCCGGCATGGGTCGACTGTATACCCATTCGGCGGGGTATGGGGAAGGGGGGCTTTGCAGGGCTGCGCCCTGCACCTGCAGTAGTGCCGGCCGCTGGCCGGCAACCTCAACGGCAACGGCAACGGCAACGGCAACGGCAAAACCGCCCCGCCTCCGACAGATTTCTGCGGCTGTTGGTAGGTGTCGACCTTGGTCGACACGGTAGATCCACGCCATGCGTGGATGAATCTCGATTGAAGAACGCTCAACCGACTTCGTACAGCTCCAGCGGCAGGTCGTCGGGGTCGGCGAAGAAGGTGAAGCGGCGGCCGGTGTATTCGTCCACGCGGATCGGTTCGCACACCACGCCATGCGCAGCCAGACGCTGGATGAAGGGTTCCAGCCGGGCGACGCGGAACGCGAGGTGGCGCAGGCCCTGTGCTTCCGGGCGGCTGGGACGGGGCGGCGGCGAGGGGAAGGAGAACAGTTCCAGCTGGCCACCGTCGGGCAGGGCCAGGTCCAGCTTCCAGGAATCGCGCGCGGCACGGTGGTTCTCGGCCAGCACGCGCAGGCCGAGGATGCGCACGTAGAAGTCCTTCGAGCGTGCGTAGTCGCTGCAGATCAGTGCGGCGTGGTGGATGCCCAGCAGGGCGTCGGCATCGCGGGTCATTGCAGGGTGTCCAGCCAGCGCTGGGCGATCTTCAGCGCCAGCGGATAGGGTTCGGGGTCGTTGCGGTTGGTCAGCACGATCACGGTCAGGTGCTTCTCCGGGTGGCGCACGATCACGTTGCGGAAGCCGATGCTCTCGCCGCTGTGCCATTGCACCGGGCCATTCAGGCGCCAGCCGAAGCCGTAGTGCGGCACGTCCGGTTCGGGTGTTGCGGTGGCCGGGCTGAACATCGCGCGGCGCGAGGCTTTCGACAGCAGGCGGTCGTCGTACAGCGCCGCATCCCAGCGGGCCAGGTCGTCCAGCGAGGAATAGATGCCGCCATCGCCGAGCACGGCGCTGGTGGTGCTCTGGTCGGTGCGTTGCCAACGGCCATCGATCCAGCTGTAGCCATAGGCGCGTGCAGCGACCGTGTCCTCGCCGTCCTGGTGGGCCACGGTATGCGCCATGCCCAGCGGGCGGAAGATGCGCTGCTGCAGAAAGCTCGCGAAATCCTGGCCGGAGGCGCGGCCGACGATCATTGCCAGCAGTGCATAGCCGCTGTTGCTGTAGCGGTACTGCGTGCCCGGTGCGAAGTTCAGCCGGTCCTGGCGCGACAGCAGGGCCAGCACATCGGCATCGTGTACCTGCCGTGTGTCCGCCGGGTCCATCAGGTCTTCGTAGTCGAGCAGGCCGCTGGTGTGCGAGAGCAGCTGGCGGATCGTGATGGCCGCTGCAGCCGGCGGCAACTCGGGCAGCCACTGCCGGGCCGGCTGGTCGAGCCCAAGCCGGCCATCCTCCACCAGCAGCAGCACCGCCGCAGCGGTGAACTGCTTGCTGACCGAGGCCAGCCGGAAGTTGCTGGCCGCGGTGACCGTGGTGCCGTCCTCCAGCACCGCCAGGCCGTAGCCGCGGCGGAATACCGGTTGCCCGTCGTGCAGTACCAGCACGGCGGCGCCGGGTACCTGGCCATCGTAGGCCTGCATCAGGCCGTCGATGCCCGCATCCGGTGGGGTCAGCACCGGTGCGGCGGAGGTGGCCAGCGGCAGCAGGCCCAGCACGGCGGCGAACAGGGCGACGGCAGGGCGCATGGCGGCTCCGGAGGGGTCAGGGTGAAGGCGCGGGTGTGGCGCTGGCCGGCTGCGCCATCCAGCGCTCCATCTTGCGGTCCAGCACGTCCAGCGGCATCGAGCCATCCTTCAGCAGTTCGGCGTGGAAGCGGCGCAGGTCGAAGGCGGCACCCTGGCGTGCCTTGGCCTTGTCGCGCAGGGCGACAATGGTGGTCAGGCCGGCCACGTTGGACAGCGCCTGGCCGGGCTGGGCCATGATCCGCTCGACTTCGGCGTTGGCGTCATCGCTGCTCATGTCCACGGTCTTCTGCAGGTAGGCCACGGCCTGCTGCTTGCTCCAGCCCTGGGCGTTCACGCCGGTGTCGGCCACCACGCGGGCAGCGCGCAGCAGGCGCGAATACAGGTAGCCGATGCGGTCGTAGGGATCGGTGTAGATGCCCAGGTTCTCACCCAGTGTTTCGGCATACAGGCCCCAGCCTTCGACGAAGGCGAGATCGCCACCCAGGCGGCGGAAGCGCGGCAGCTTGGCCAGCTCCTGCTGCAGGCCCAGTTGCACGTGGTGGCCGGGGATCGCTTCATGCAGGTACTGCACCGGCACGTTCCAGCGCTTGCGGCTGGGCAGGTCGCGGGTGTTCACGTACAGCACGCCCGGTTGCCCGGCCGCAGACGGCTGGTAGGCCGCTGCTGCGGCGGTCAGTGCACGCTCCGGTTCCACCGCGCGCACGTCCAGCGTTGACTTGGGCAGGGTATCGAGCACCTGCGGCAGGCGTGCGTTGACCTGCTGCTGCACCTGGCGATAGCGGTTGATCAACGCATTGGCGTCGCCGTACTGGAACTGGCGGTCGTTACGCATGCTGCGCAGCAGCTTGGCCGGCGTGCCGCGCAGCTTGGCGTCCTTCATCACCGTGGCGATCTGCGCCTGCAGTTCCTGCACGCGCTGTTCGCCCAGCGCGTGCAGCTGCGCGGCGGTCTGGTCGCTGGCCGTGGTCTGCACGATCAGGTTGGCGTACCAGGCCTGGCCATCGGGCAGTGCGCCCAGGCCGCTGCTGGTGCGCGAGGCGGGCAGGTATTCGGTGGCGATGAAACCGCGCAGGGCACGATAGGCCGGCATGATGCGCAGTTCGATCATGCGCTTGTATTCGGCGCTGATGCGGGCCTTGTCCTCGGCCGCGATGGTGTTGGGCATGGTGCGGATCGGCGACCAGAAGATGCTCTCTTCAGCAGTCGGCTTGATCACTGCATCCAGCTGCGGCAGTACCTTTTCCATCAGGTCGCGTGGCTGCACCACGCCGGCCTTCATGCCCTGGCGCATGTTGTCGATGGCCTGGTCGAACAGCTCGGGAATGCCCAGCGAACGGCGCGACCAGGTGTCGTAGTCCTGTACGGTGTTGAACGGCTGCGCGCCGGCACCTGCACCGAGGATCGCCATGATGCTGCCGACGTTGTAGTACTGGCTGATCGGCATCATCCAGCTCGGGTAGCGCTCGGCGGCCAGCGAAGCGCGCGCGTCGCGCACGAAGATCTCGTAGCTGAGCAGGTCCTGGCCCTGCAGGCCGTCGCTGCCGAGTTTCTCGACCTTGCCCAGCCACTCGGTGGTGAAGTCGTGCGATTGCTGGCGCCACGCGGCGGACAGGATGTTGGGCAGCTGGTCGTTGTAGCGGGCCTCGCCCTGGAAGGTTGCCTGCAGCGGATTCAACCGCATCGAGGCATCCCAGTATTCGTCATACAGGCGCTCCAGCTGCACCTGCTTGGGTACGGCGCGGGCCGGTGCGACCGGACGCGGCGTGGCGCGGCGCGCCGAACTGCCACGGGCCGGCGCGGTAGCGCGGGCAGGCCGGGCCTTGGGCTTGGCGGCCTGGCGGGTCTGCGCGGCGGCAGGGCGGCTGGCCTTCTTTTTCGCTGCTTCGGCCGACGGCACGGCGCTGAACAGGAACAACGCGGCGATGGCGGCGGCCAGGGCGCGGGTGGGATGCGGCATCAGGAGCTTCCGTGGAACACAGACCGTGGAGCTTGCACGATCCGGCCGCGTACGGCCAGCGTGAAGGCGCAGTCAGCTTTTTGCTGCTGGGGCTTCAGTCAGCCGCAGCGGCGGCGCGCAACGATGCGGCTCGCTCGGCACCCAGATAGCGGGTGATGGCACGCCGCATCAGGTACAGCAACGGAATCAGGGCGATCGCAAAGCCCATCTTGTAGATGTAGTTGACGCTGCTGACCGCCAGGAACAGCGAGGTCGGCCAGTGTTGCGGGCCCAGCACGAAGGCGATCCAGATCACCACGAAACTGTCCACCACCTGCGAGATCGCGGTGGACCCGGTCGCACGCAGCCACACGTGGCGTTCTCCGGTGGCCTGGCGGATGCGATGGAACACCGCCACGTCGATCAGCTGGCCGAGCAGGAAGGCCACCAGCGAACCGGCGATGGTCCACATGCCCTGGCCGAACACCGCTGCGAATGCCGCCTGGTAGTCCGGCACGCCGTGGCCATCCATCGACGTGACCCACCAACTGGCCGGCGCCAGCGAAATAGCCGCGAAGGCGAACAGGAAGCCGTAGCCGATCAGCACCACCGCCAGCCACGAGATGAAGCGCACGCCGCGCTTGCCGAAGAACTCGTTGATGGTGTCGGTCATGATGAACACCACCGGCCACAACAGGGTGCCGGCGGTGAAGCTGAGCGAGCCGGTCTGGCCGAACAGGTTCCAGTTCAGCGGAGCGATGCCCAGGGTGTCTTCCAGCGCGAAGATCTTCACCCCGATCAGCTCGGCCAGCACCGCATTGCCGCAGAAGAACGCGGCCAGCACGATGAACAGCAGGACCGCGCGGTCCTGCAGCGGGCGCTCGATCGGCGCCGGGGTCATTCGGTGCGTTCGCCGGTGCGTTCGCCGGCACGGGTGAACGGCACGCTGGACGGCGCCACGGCACCGCCGGAAATGATGAAGCTCATGGCCTGGTCGACGGTCCAGTCGGTCGGCGTCAGCAGTTCCACCGGCACGATTTCCAGATAGCCCGAGGTCGGGTTCGGCGTGGTTGGCACATACACCGCGGCCAGCTCACGGTCGGTGCCGTGTTCCTTGATCACGCGGGTGACCAGGCCGACCGATTTCATGTCGCGGTGCGGGAAGTCGATCAGCACCACGCGCTGGGTGCTGCCCGGCTCGGTCTGCAGCATGTCCAGCAGCTTCTTGGCGCTGTCGTAGATGATGCTGGCCAGCGGAATGCGCTTGATGACCGCGCCCACCCAGCGCAGCAGGCGCTGGCCGAGCACGCGGCGGCTGGCCACGCCCACCGCCAGGATCACCAGCAGGGTGGCCAGCAGGGCGATGGTGTCCTGGATCCATTCGGCGCGGACCCAGCCGAGGTAGTGCGGGAAGCTTGTCGCGATCTGCTCGGACAGCGGTACCACCAAGGGGCTGGAAATGCCCGACAGCAGCACGAACACGAACTTGACCACGACCCAGGTCAGCCAGATCGGCAGCAGGGTGAGCAGGCCGGTCAGGAACAGGCGCTGCAGGGAGGGGCGGGGGACCAGGGCGGGGGCTTCGAGCGACATGCGCGCATTGTAGCGGTCACTGCCGGTCGATTACGCTGGGGAATCGACTGTGGCAACGGCACATGGAAGGGAAGCTGTGTTGAAGATTCTGCGCGGACTGGGCTGGACCCTGGCAGGCCTGCTGGTGCTGGCCATCGTGGTGTGGTGCGCCTCGCGCATGTGGCCGGTGCCCGAATCGCGGCTGCAGGCGCAGCAGCGACTGGAAGCACGCCTGCCGGCGACTGGCCACAACGGTTATGCCCTGTTGTGGACGCTGCCGTTCGACGATCTGGATGCCCGCCAGCGCGAGCAGGCGTTGGCCGAGGACGTGCGCCGTTGGGAGGCCGACCTGCGGGGCAGCGGCGGCGGCCAGACACACTTGGTGGCCAACCATGCTGAGCTGCGCTCGCGGCCCGGTGCCAGTTGCGGGCCGGCCGCCAGCGGCTGCCTCGCCCAGGTCCGCGCGGACCCGCAACGCTTCGTGGAGGCCCATGCTGGGCACCAGCAGTTGCATGCGCGGCTGGATCAGCTGGCCGAAGCGGACTACTTCATGTCGCCGTTCCCGCCGAAGGGCGAGGGCGTTCTGGTTCCGTTGCCGACCTATGGCGTGGTGATGGACGCCACCAGTGCACGCGCGCTGGCGTACGTGCAGGGCGATATCGACGGTGCCCTGCGAGGTGCCTGCAGTGGCCTGCAACTGGGCCGGCGGCTGTTGCCCGGCAGCAGCTATCTGGTCGAGAGCATCATCGGTGCCAGCCTGGTGCAGGCCAATGCCCAGCTGCTGGCCGACATGCTGGTCGAACTGCCGGCCGACCACCCCTTGCCGGCGGAGTGCGAACAGGCCATGCAGCCGCTGCGGGCCGAGGAACAGAGCCTGTGCCGTGCCATGCAGGGTGAGTACGCGATGAGCCGGGCGGCGATCGAGACATCGGCGCGGGAGTTCGGCGGCGTGCTGGTGCTGGATCGCAGCAGCACCCTGGCCCGCGCGGCCGGCAATCTCGGCTGGGCCTGTGGCGCGGCAGCCACGTCGGCGCTGGAAGCGGATCGCCCGTTGCCAGTGCCGGCGCCACCGCAGCATGACTTCGGCTGCCTGTCGAACGTAATGGGCTGCGTGCTGACCGATATCGCCGCGCCGATCTATCCTGCCTATTCGTCACGGCCACAGGATGCCGCGGCGATGGTGCGGCTGCTGGGGGCGCAGCGTTGGCTGCGGCAGCAGACGGATGATCCGGTGGACGCACTGCAGCGGCTGCCGATGCAGTTCCGCTCGCCGGTGCGGGCGCCGCAGCTGTCGGCCGACGGCCGCCACCTGCAGGTGCCGCGTCGCTCTCCAGCGCGCAGCGCTGAAGAGAACCCGTGGCTGTCGGTGCCGTTGCAGAAGGAATCGGCTTCGACTGCGGCGGGACGCGACTGAAGCGCGCTCAGCGTGCGTGTGGCTTCAACCGTAGGTAGACCTGCTTGCGCACCTGGGCGACCACCTCGCCGCTTTCATCGACGACATCATTGCTGAACCATCTCAGCACTTTGTCACCAGCGGCCGCTTCGGCGCGCAGTTCGTCCAGCAGTGCGTCATCGATGCGGAACGACGTACGTACGGTGCCTCTGCCGGGCTTGAGGAAATCGATGGCACCGGCACGGTCCCACACGTAGTAGTCGCGGCCGAGGATGTGCAGCAGGCCAAGCATCCAGAACGGATCGGTCATCGCAAACAGGCTGCCGCCGAAATGCGTGCCGACGTAGTTGCGGTTCCAGGGCCGCATGCGCAGTTCGACGTCGATCTGCCGGTAGTCCGGCGAGACCCGGGTGACGTGGATGCCGGTGAACAGGAACGGCGGCCAGAGATTGATACCGAAGCGGAACAGGCGGGCGTTCATGCGGGTCCGGGGGCGCAGGGCGAGGCGCCCAGTCTAACCATTCGCATGCGTATGTTGCACCCCGGGCGGCGAGGGTCACGCCTCGCCGTCGATGACATACCCGTCGCGGCCGTTGGCCTTGGCCTGGTACAACGCGGTGTCGGCGCCTTCGACGAAATGGTGTGGTTGCAGCGTGCCGTCGGGTACGCGGGTGAACACGCCGATGGTGAGGGTGACGCCTGCTTCGCTGCCGTCACCGGGCGCCGGCAGTGCACGCACGCAGGCAATCAGGTCCTCGATGACCTGGCGCGCGCCTTCGGCCGGGGTATCAGGCAGCACCAGTGCGAACTCGTCGCCACCGTAGCGCGCGGCCATGTCGCGTGGGCGTCGCGCATGCGCACCGATCAGGCGTGCAACATCGCGCAGCA
The DNA here is from genome assembly GCF_056482875.1 of Stenotrophomonas sp. 63632_Sma. NCBI lineage: Bacteria > Pseudomonadati > Pseudomonadota > Gammaproteobacteria > Lysobacterales > Lysobacteraceae > Stenotrophomonas > Stenotrophomonas sp. 63632_Sma. Next base: position 3,337,752 of record NZ_CM151220.1, on the reverse strand, counting down.
CGCGGTCGCCGACCTGATGGCCGTGGCGGTCGTTGTGGCGCTTGAAATGGTCAACGTCGATCAGTGCGAGGCTCAAGGACTTGCCACTGCGTCGCGCGGCATCGCATTCCTGTTGCAGCGACTGCTCGAAACGCAGGCGATTGCCGAGACCGGTCAGCGCATCGCGGTTGGCCAGGCGGTGCCAGGCCGAGATGCGCCAGGTCGCCCAGGCCAGCAGCACCAGCAGGATGCCCAGCATGGCGCTGGCCGGTGCCCACCACAGGTCACCGGCGCGCAACAGCAACCAGCTCAGCAGCGGTGGAAGCGGCAGCGAGCACAGCGCCGCGAGCCATGGCAGGCGCAGGCCGAGCAGGATCACGCACAGTGCCACCAGGACGCCACTGATGGCGTGCTGCCAGAGACGGGGCAGCAGGTCGATCTGCTTGTGCTGCAGCAGCATCGAAGCGATGTTGGCCTGGTACTCGCTGCCGCTCATCCAGAACTCGCGGGTGGTCGGGGTCAGCAGCCGCGGTGCGATGCCGCTGGCGGTCATGCCCACCACGATGCGGCGGCCGTGCAGCATCGCCATGTCCACGTGACCATCCAGCACATCGGCATAGGACACCTGCGGCAGGCGTTCGGGCGGTCCGGCATAACGCACCCGCACGTAGTCGTTGCGCCGCCATTGATAGGGCGAACCGATCTCCGGGTCGGGGTCGGGCAGGCCGTGCACCGCGCCCGCGGGCAGGTCGGCCAGCGCCAGGCCCAGTGCTGGCCAGTGGGCCTGGCCGATGCCGGCACGCAGGTACACGCCGCGCGCGACACCATCGCCATCCACTTCCACATCGGTGTGGCCGATCGCTGCGGCACTGGCCGCGATCTGCGGAATCGGCAGCATTTCCTCGGCCATGCGGTCGCCGGCGGCCGGTGCCGCGAGTACCGGCAGCACCACCCGGCCGTTGCGGCGTATCGCGGCGGCCAGTTCATCGTCCTGGCGGCTGTCGCGACGATCAGGTTCGGACAGCATCAGGTCCAGTGCGACGCGCTCGGCACCGGCATCGGTCAGCCGGTCGAGCAGGCGGGCATGGATCGAGCGGGGCCAGGGCCATTGGCCGATGCGCTGCAGGCTGCCCTCGTCGATGGCCACGATCAGCACGCTGGGGTCGGGGCGGTAGTCCCAGTTGCCGACCATGGCGTCGTAGGCCGCTTCGTCCTGTCGCCACAGCCACTGGCCCTGGCTGGCGATCACCGTCAGCACCCCGGCCAGCAGTGCCAGCAGGATCCGCTTCGGCCACGGCAGCGGCGAGCGCCTCATAACAACAGCAACAGCAGCAGGGCGCCACCACCGGCGCCGTAGCACAGGCGGCAGGGCAGCTTGATCTGCTGGGCCGGTGAGTACTCACCCGCATGACCATCGTCGTCGATGTACTGCACACGCACATGCAGGGTGCCGCTCCACGGCCGCTTGAAGCTGACCTGCGGCTCGCTCACGGTCTGGTCGACCAGGGGCGCCCTGAAGTCGCCACGACGGTCCACCTGCACCCGGTACTGCTGGCCTTCGCTGCCGGCCTGCCAGCGCAGGGTCAGTTCGCCATGCGCGGCCTCAGGCGGCTGCAGGGCAGGGTCGACCGGTTCATTGCTCAGTTGCAGGGGCAGGGCTTGGCCGTAGCGGCCCTGATGGCCGTTGCCGTCGCGCGACGCCACCCGCCAGAAGTACTCTCCGGGCGGTAGCGGCTGCGCCAGGCGCAGGTCGGTACCAGGGGTGCTCTGTTCCTGCAGTGGCTGCACGAAGCTCGGCTCGGTGGCGATCTGCAGCACGCTGCTGCGCGCGCCCGGCGCCTGGCTCCAACGGAAGCGCGGGCGGTCGCTGTTGACGGTCTGCCCATGCAGGGGGGCCACGGTGAGCGGCGGCGGGGGCTGGTCGCTGAGTTCGAAATCGGCGCTGGCGTCGAGGCCTTCCACGCCCTGTGCATCCACCGCGCGCAACAGGATGCGCAGCTGGCCGGGGGGCAGGTCACCGATCGCCAGCCGGGTGTCGGCGGTGGTGGCGGCAAACAGCAGGATTTCCGGCGTCGCTGCCTGTACCACTTCCACGCGGTAGCGCGCGGCGCCGTCGACGGGGTCCCAGGCAAGCAGGGTCGGCAGGGGCGCCAGGCGCACCTCGTCGCTACGCAGCTGCGGCGCTGGAAGAAGGGCGGAGACAGCGTCCGGTGCGGCATCGGCGCTGCTGCTGCGGCTGGCCTGTCCAGGCTGGACCAGGCGCTTGCCGTGGGTGTTGCCGACCTGCACCTTGCCCTGTAGTACTTCGGTGGCAGCCACCTGGCCGGTGTCACCGGCGCTGACCCGGAAGACGGTGCCGCGCACGCTGCTGGTCGCCGTAGGTGCATCGATGATGTAGCGCGAGGCCGGGCCACGGGCAGGTGTCACCCGATTGCTGGCGCGGCCCTGCTGCAGGCGCAGGCGGGTATCGACCATACCGGTGTGGCCGTAGCGGCTGAGCTGGTCCAGGCGCAGCCGGGAGTACTCGCGCAGCTGCAGGCGCGAGGCGTCAGCGAATTCAAGCGTGACGCTGGAGTCGCCTTCGGTCTGCACGGTGTCACCGATGCGAAGTTGTTCCCCGGCGAGTATCGCGCGCGAGGCACTGCCATCGGCGCCTGACAGTTCGACCTTGCCGCGCACCGACAGCACGCGGGCAGGTGCCGGTTCGATGCGCAGCCAGCTGATCGGGAAGCGCAGCAGCTGCCCCGGTGGCAGCTGGTAGGGGTTGTCGATGCGGTTGTGCTGTTGCAGCTGCTGCCAGCGCACCGAAGGCTTGAGGTACAGGCCTCCCAGATCCCACAGGGTATCGCCGGGACGGACCCGGTAGTTCCAGTCCTGGGCGGCGGCCATGGCCGGCAGGAAGAGAAGAGCGCAGAGCAGCGCGCCCTGGAAGCGCATGGCGAACGACAGCGAGCGGACGAAGGTCACAGTTTGCAATCCCGGCAATGCGGGGGCGCAGCTGCAAGACCCCATGGCCCCGACCTCATCCCCCCGAACGGATCGTGGCGACCGTACGGCCGCCATCCCGCGCATTATTGCCCGCGTTCAGTGCAGGGATTCTGAACGAAGTGGGTTCCCGTTCAGAACAGCAGGGAGGCCATCCGGCGGCGGTACTGGCCGACCAGGTCCTCGTCGGAGATCACATTGAAGGCGTCGATCAGGGCCTTGCGCGGCAGTCCGTCCTCGAACGTGCGGTCGATCCGCAGCATTTCCAGGAACTGGGCCAGCGCGGCTTCGTCGTGGCCACCGAGCAGCAGCTGTACGCCACGCAGGTGGCGTGCCTTGAGGTCCTTGCCATCGGCGGCGATGCGCGCGTCCAGCACTTCGGCGGCCGGGGCGTCCTTCAGGGCCGAGGCGAAGGACAGCCGGGCGCGTGCACGCACGGCACGGTCGTCGGTGGCCAGGTTGGCGGGCAGGCCATCGATCAGCAGACCGGCTTCATCCACGCCACCGATCTGCAGCAGGGCCAGCGCCAGGTCGAGCTTCAGCTCGTCCTTGTCCGGCTCGGCGGCGATCTGCGCGCGCAGCACGTCCACCTGCGCCTGCGGGTCCAGCGGCGCTTCGTCTTCGGCGACGGCGTCGCCGATGTCGGCCGGCACGATGCCGTGCTGGGCCAGGAATTCACGCAGCTGGCCTTCCGGGATGGCCCCCGGGAAGCCGTCCACCAACTGGCCGCCCTTCACCAGGAACACGGTCGGCACCGAGCGGATCTGGAAGGCGGCGGCGATCTGCTGTTCCTTGTCGACGTCGACCTTGGCCAGTTCGAAGGCGCCGTTGTACTCGGCAGCCAGCTTTTCCAGCATCGGCCCGAGGGTCTTGCACGGCCCGCACCAGGTGGCCCAGAAGTCGACCAGCACCGGCGTCTGCAGCGACTTCTGCAGGACTTCGGCCTCGAAGGTCGCAGTGGTGGCGTCGAATACGTAGGTCGTCTCGGTCATGGGGGAAAGCATCGTTTGGCGTCTGGAGACTGATTCTATGGTGACGATCGATGCCGGTCTCAACCCGGGTTGTAGTAAATGCCTGACAATGCCGCCTTCCTGTCGCCGTCCTTTCCGGAGCCTGCATGTCGTCCCTGTCCCCGTTGCTGCGCCTGTCCGGTCTGGTCGCCGCACTGCTGTTCGTGCTGGCGGTGCTCGGTTTCGGCGCCGGCCTGGATGGCTACGCACAGGCTCGCCACCCGGTGGCGCTGCTGGGTGCACAGGGGGTGCCGCATGCGCTGGCCTTCAATCTGCTGGGCTTGGTGCTGCCGGGCCTGCTGGCGGTGGTTGTGGCCGAGTGCCTGCGCCGTGGGCTGCCGGCAACCGCCGGCTGGGCGCCCCGGGTGGGCAGCCAGATGCTGCTGCTGGCCGGGTTGGCGTTCGCCGCGATGGGACTGCTGCCGCTGGATGTGGATGACCTGCACGGGCCGGCCAGCCAGCTGCATGCCAGCGCCTGGATGATCTGGGTGCTGGGTTTCGTTGCCGGGACCCTGTTGCTGGGCACGTCGCAGTTGCGCCAGGCGCATGGCCGCGCGCTGGGCGCAGTGGCGCTCGCCTGTGGCGTACTGGCCGCGCTGGCGGCGTTTGCCCTGCAGGGCGTGTTGGCGGCGCCGCTGGCACAACGGCTTGCGTTCGCCTGCTGGACGGCCTGGCTGGCCCTGGCCCTGCCGTTGTCGCGGCCGCGCTGAGACCGGCCTCGGGCGCTCGCGGAGCCGGCCTTCAGCGGGCGGGATTGGAGACGTTTGCCGCACTGCGGTACGCTGTACCGCTTTGCCGCCGCATCCGCGTGTTCCATGACCAGCGCTGAAACCAACGCCTACGACCCGCAGCAGGTTGAATCCGCCGCCCAGCAGTACTGGGACGCCACCCGTGCCTTCGAAGTCGACGAGACTTCGGACAAGCCGAAGTACTACTGCCTGTCGATGCTTCCGTACCCGTCCGGTGCGCTGCACATGGGCCACGTGCGCAATTACACGATCGGCGACGTGATCAGCCGCTACAAGCGCATGACCGGCCACAACGTGCTGCAGCCGATGGGCTGGGACGCGTTCGGCCTGCCGGCGGAAAACGCCGCGATCAAGAACAAGACCGCACCGGCGGCCTGGACCTACAAGAACATCGAGCACATGCGTGGCCAGTTCAAGGCCATGGGCTATGCCGTTGACTGGTCGCGCGAGTTCGCCACCTGCCGCCCGGACTACTACGTCCACGAGCAGCGCATGTTCACCCGCCTGATGCGCAAGGGCCTGGCCTACCGCCGCAATGCGGTGGTGAACTGGGACCCGGTCGACCAGACCGTGCTGGCCAACGAGCAGGTGATTGACGGCCGCGGCTGGCGCTCCGGCGCTCTGGTCGAGAAGCGAGAGATCCCGCAGTGGTTCCTGCGCATCACCGATTACGCCCAGGAACTGCTGGACGGCCTGGACGAGCTGGACGGCTGGCCGGATTCGGTCAAGACCATGCAGCGCAACTGGATCGGCCGCTCCGAGGGCCTGGAAATCCAGTTCGATGTACGTGACGTTGACGGCGGCGTGCTGGATCCGCTGCGCGTGTTCACCACCCGTCCGGATACCGTGATGGGCGTGACCTTCGTGTCGATCGCCGCCGAACATCCGCTGGCGCTGCATGCGGCGAAGAACAACCCGGAACTGGCCGCGATGCTGGCCGACCTGAAGCAGGGTGGCGTGTCCGAGGCGGAACTGGAAACCCAGGAAAAGCGCGGCATGGACACCGGCCTGCGTGCGCTGCATCCGGTCACCGGCGAGCCGGTGCCGGTGTGGGTCGCCAACTTCGTGCTGATGGGCTACGGCACCGGCGCGGTGATGGCTGTGCCGGGTCATGACCAGCGCGACAACGAAGTGGCCAACAAGTACGGCCTGCCGATCAAGCAGGTGATCGCGCTGAAGGATGCGCGCACCGAAGAAGAGCGCACCTGGGATGGCAGCCGCTGGCAGGACTGGTACAGCGACAAGAGCCGTGCCTTCGAGCTGGTCAACTCGGCCGAGTTCGATGGCCTGGATTTCCAGGGTGCCTTCGAAGCCCTGGCCGAACGATTCGAGCGCAAGGCCCAGGGCCAGCGCCGCGTCAACTACCGCCTGCGCGACTGGGGCGTGAGCCGCCAGCGCTACTGGGGCTGCCCGATTCCGGTGATCTACTGCGCCAAGTGCGGTGCGGTGCCGGTGCCGGAAGAACAGCTGCCGGTGGTGCTGCCGGAGGACGTGGCATTCTCGGGTACCGGTTCGCCGATCAAGACCGATCCGGAATGGCGCAAGACCACCTGCCCGGAATGTGGCGGTGCGGCCGAGCGCGAGACCGACACCTTCGACACTTTCATGGAGTCGAGCTGGTACTACGCCCGCTACACCTCGCCGGGTGCCCGTGATGCTGTCGACAAGCGCGGCAACTACTGGCTGCCGGTCGACCAGTACATCGGTGGCATCGAGCACGCGATCCTGCACCTGATGTATTTCCGCTTCTACCACAAGCTGCTGCGCGACGCGCGGATGGTGGACAGCAACGAACCGGCGCGCAATCTGCTGTGCCAGGGCATGGTGATTGCCGAGACCTACTACCGCCCGAACCCGGATGGCTCGAAGGACTGGATCAACCCGGCCGATGTGGAAGTGCAGCGCGACGAGCGCGGCCGCATCACCGGCGCGACCCTGATCGCCGACGGTCAGCCGGTGGTGGTCGGTGGCACCGAGAAGATGTCCAAGTCGAAGAACAACGGCGTGGACCCGCAGGCGATGGTCGACAAGTACGGCGCCGACACCGTGCGCCTGTTCTCGATGTTCGCCGCGCCGCCGGAACAGTCGCTGGAGTGGAACGAAGCCGGTGTGGATGGCATGGCCCGCTTCCTGCGCCGCCTGTGGGCCCAGGTGCAGAAGCATGCTGCCGATGGCGCCGCTCCGGCGCTGGATGTTGCAGCACTGGATGCCAACCAGAAGGCACTGCGCCGCAAGACCCACGAGACCATCGGCAAGGTCGGTGACGACTATGGCCGCCGCCACAGCTTCAACACCGCCATTGCCGCGGTGATGGAACTGATGAACGCGCTGGCCAAGTTCGAGGACGGCAGTGCGCAGGGGCGCGCGGTACGCCAGGAAGCGCTGCAGGCCATCGTGCTGCTGCTCAACCCGATCACCCCGCACGCCAGCCATGCCCTGTGGCAGGTGCTGGGCCATGGCGAGACCCTGCTGGAAGACCAGCCGTTCCCGCAGGCCGATGCCGGTGCGCTGGTGCGCGACGCGCTGACCCTGGCCGTGCAGGTCAACGGCAAGCTGCGTGGCACCATCGACGTGGCGGCCGACGCCGCGCGCGAGCAGGTCGAGGCACTGGCCCTGGCCGAGCCCAACGCGGCCAAGTTCATGGAAGGCCTGACGGTGCGCAAGATCATCATCGTGCCGGGCAAGATCGTGAACATCGTCGCCGCCTGATGTACCCCGTACCGGCCACCCGCGTGGTGGCCGGTACCATTCCGGTGCAGGGCCCGGCGTTTGATGGCCCTGCATTCACGAGGCTTCGGGCACGCTGTCTGTTGCCGTGATCGCCCGGCTCCGCCAGACTGTCTCCATGACCCGAATCCTGCTTGCCCTCGTTCTTGTCCTCGGCCTTGCCGGCTGCGGTTTCCATCTGCGCAACAAGCTGATGCTGCCGACCGACACAGCACCGGTGAAGGTGGTTTCCACTGCGCCGTACAGCGAACTGGTCAAGCTGCTCAACCGCAGCCTGCTGGCCTCCGGCGCCAGGCTGGCCGATGAGGACAGCAAGGAGCCCAGCGCCCAGCTGCAGGTACTGTCCGAGCGCTGGGGCGACCTGCCGATCGCCATCGACTCGCAGGGCCGTGCGCAGGAATACAGCCTGCGCTACGCGGTGATCTTCATCTTCCGTCGCGAAGACGGCAGCGAACTGGTGCCGCAGCAGGTGATCGAGCTGTCGCGCGACTACGTGTCGCCACCGACCGACGCCACCGGTACCACCACCGAACGTGAAATCCTGGCCAATGAACTGCGCCGGGAAATGTCCGCCTCGATCATCCGCCGCATCGACAGCGTGGTGCGTGCCGAGATCGAGAAGGGCGGCAGCCTGTCGGCGCCGAAGGACAAGCCGATCGAAGGCGCGGTACCGGCCGAGCCGGTCCCCGCAGCCAAGCACTGAGCCGCGCGCATGGAACTGCGTCCGGAGCAGCTGGCCAGCCAGGGCGCTGATACCGCGCTGGCGCCGGTCTACCTGATTGCCGGCCCGGAAACCCTGCGCGTGCTGGAGGCGGCCGACGCCATCCGCGCACGTGCGCGCGCCTCGGGCATTGGCGAACGTGAAGTGTTCGACGCCGATGGGCGTGATTTCGACTGGAACCAGCTCGACGCCAGTTTCAATGCCCCCAGCCTGTTCAGCGCCCGTCGCCTGGTCGAGGTGCGCCTGCCCAGCGGCAAGCCGGGCAAGGACGGTGCCGAGGTGATCAGCCAGTTCTGCGCCAATCCGGCGCCGGACGTGGTGTTGATGATCACCGCCAACGAATGGAGCAAGGCGCACCAGGGCAAGTGGGCCGAAGCGGTCAACCGCATCGGCGTGCTGTCGGTGGCGTGGGCGATCAAGCCGCACGAACTGCCGGACTGGATCGAGCGCCGCCTGCGTGGCAAGGGCCTGCGCGCGGACCCGGCCGCCGTGCAGCGCCTGGCCGAGCGGGTGGAAGGCAACCTGCTGGCTGCCGCCCAGGAAATCGACAAGCTGGCGCTGTTGGCTGATGGCCAGCCGCTGGATGTGGAGCGCATGGAGTCGCTGGTGGCCGACGCCGCCCGCTATGACGTGTTCCGGCTGGTGGAGGCGACATTCTCCGGGCAACCGCCGGCGGTGCTGCGCATGCTGGCCGGCCTGCGAGGCGAGGGTGAGGCGGTGGCTGCGTTGATGCCGATGGTGATCCGCGAGCTGCTGGCCGGTGCTGGCCTGGCCCGGGTGCAGGCCCGGGGTGGCAACCTGGCCGCCGAAATGAAATCGCGCGGCATCTGGGAATCGCGGCAGGCGCCGTACAAGCGCGCGCTGCAGCGGCATCCGGAAAGCAAGCGCTGGGAGCGCTTCGTGGCTGAAGCGGGACTGGTCGACCGTATCGCCAAGGGGCGCGCCGACGGCGATGCCTGGCTGGCGCTGGAGCGCCTGCTGGTGGCTGTGGCCGAACCGCGTGCCGTGCGCCTGCTGGCGCGGGCCTGAGCAATGAGCCTGCGGATCTACTACGGGGGCACCTTCGATCCGGTGCACCTCGGGCACCTGGCGATCGCGCGGGCTGCCCGTGATGAACTGCAGGTTGCCGTGCGCATGCTGCCGGCGGCCGATCCGCCGCACCGTGCCGTGCCCGGCGCCACGGCCGAGCAGCGCTGCACCATGCTGTCGCTGGCCATCGGCGACGAACCAGGCCTGCTGCTGGACCGCCGCGAGCTGGAACGCGCGGCGCGTTTCCCCGGTCGGCCGTCCTACACCGTGGACACCCTGCGCGAGCTGCGCGGCGAGCTGGGGCCGAGCCGGCCGCTGGCCTGGCTGGTCGGCGCCGACAGCCTGCTTGGCTTGTCCCGCTGGCACGAATGGGAGGCGCTGTTCGGGCTGGCTCATTTCGTGGTGGCGGAGCGCCCGGGTAGTCCGTTGCAGGCCGCGGTGGATGGCGAGCTGGGCCGGGCGCTGGAAGGGCGTTGGGCCGACACCGAGCAGGCCCTGTTCGCCAGCCCGGCCGGGCGCATCCTGCGCCTGCACCACCCGCTGCGCGAGGAATCGGCCAGCGCCGTGCGCTCGCAGATCGCCGCCGGCGGCCCCTGGCGCGCCCTGCTGCCACCCGGCGTGGCGGACTATGTGGCTGCACACGGGCTGTACCGCCCGGCCAGGCCGTGAATGGCGCAGCGGCGCCATCCCCGTATAATCGCCCCCACGTTTATCGAGTCGATCCACTTTGAGCAACCAGACCCAGCCCCAGACCATCAAGGTCGATCTGCCCAGCCCGCCGCCGTCCGTGCCGGAACTGCTGGCCAGCGTCCGCCAAGCCACCGAAGACCTGAAGGCCAAGGACCTGGTCGAGATCGACGTGCGCGGCCGGTCCAGCGTTGCCGACTACATGATCGTCGTTTCGGGCACCTCGACCCGCCACGTCAAGTCGATTGCCGACGAAGTCGTGCGCTTCGCCAAGAACATCGACGTGATGCCGCTGGGCGTGGAAGGCGAGCGCGAAGCCGAGTGGGTGCTGGTCGACCTGGGCGACGTGATCGTCCATGTGATGCTGCCGCGCGTGCGTGAGTTCTACGCTCTCGAGCGCCTGTGGACCGTCGGCGACCAGCCGCCGTCCAGCGACGACGAAGTGGCCTGAGCCACGCGTTGATGCATCCCTTCGACGGCGCCGATGGCGCCGTCGACGTTTTGGAGGACCGTTGATGAAAGCCCGCCTGATCGCCACCGGAGAACGCGCCCCCAGCTGGGTGGCGCAGGGCTTCGCCGAGTACCAGAAGCGGCTGTCGCACTGGCTGCCGTTCGAGCTGGTGGAAATCGAACCCGGCCTGCGCGGCAAGGGGCGTGATCCGCGCCGCGCCACTGAAGACGAAGGCAAGCGGGTGATCGCTGCGCTGCCGAAGAATGCCTATGTGGTGGCGCTGGACGTGCCGGGCCGCCAGCTCAGTTCCGAACAGCTGGCGCAGCGCCTGGAACACTGGCGCGGGCAGGGAAGGGACCTGGCGTTCCTGATCGGTGGCCCGGAAGGGCATTCGCCGGAGGTGTCCGCGCTGGCCGATGAGAAGTGGTCGATCGGTCCGCTGACGCTGCCGCATATGCTGGTGCGCCTGGTGGTGGCCGAGCAGCTGTATCGGGCTGCCGCAATGATTGCCAATCACCCCTACCATCGCGCGTGAAGAGTGGTTATACTAGTCGTCTGCCCGAATAGCTCAGCCGGTTAGAGCACTTGACTGTTAATCAGGGGGTCGTTGGTTCGAGTCCAACTTCGGGCGCCACCTTGTTGAAAAACCTGCATCGCGAGATGCAGGTTTTTTTTTGCGTCTTTGTAGCGTCGAGGTTGCGCGACTGCTGTTGTGGAGCCGGGCCATGCTCGGCTGCTGCGGATGAACCAGCCGAGCCTGGGCTCGGGTCTACAGCGTGAGATTGCCTCGCCAGAACGCCACCAGCGTAGCAACCGCCACAACCAGGATCGCAGCGAACAGTACCCCTTCCCAACGCGTAAATACCTGTTCGCCGCGTTGGTGCCGGGTCAATGCGAACAACGCCACGCCGGGCACGTACAGCAGTACCGACAGCAGCAGGTTGTCCAGCCCGCCGGCATACACCAGCCACAGCGCATAGGCGCTGGCCAGCAGTGCGACCACGAAATCGCGCCAGCGCACGCCTGGTTCACCGGCATAGGCCTGCCCACGCCAGGCCAGCTGTACGCCGAATGCCGTGGACAGGAAGTAGGGCACCAGGCTCATCGACGCGGCCAGCAGCACCAGCCCGGTATAGCTGCCGGAATTGACCAGCACCAGCAGCAGGAACAACTGGATCAGCCCGTTGCTCAACCACAGTGCATTGGCCGGCACGCCGCGCGCGTTCTCACGCCCCAGGAAGGCCGGCATGGTGCCGTCACCTGCGGCGGCATAGAGCACTTCGGCGCACAGCAGCACCCAGGCCAGCAATGCACCGAGAACGGAGATGATCGAACCGATGATGATCACCGTCGCGCCCCATTCGCCGACAATGGCGCGCAGCACATAGGCCATCGACGGATTGGGCAGTCCGGCCAGTTCCGCCTGCGACAGCACGCCCATCGACAACAGGCTGACCAGCACCAGCAGCAGCCACACGCCGAGGAAGCCGATCACCGTGGCGCGACCCACGTCGGCACGGCGTGCGGCGCGCCGCGAGTAGATGCTGGCGCCCTCGATGCCAATGAACACCCACACGGTCACCAGCATCATGCCGCGCAGCTGCTGGCCGAGGTCGCCGAGTGCAGGCGCGCCGAGGAAATCGGCGCGGAACACGTCCATGCGGAACGCGCCGGCGGCCAGGACCAGGAACAGGGCGATCGGCAGCAACTTGGCCACGGTCACCAGGCCGTTGACGATGGCGGCAGTGCGCAGGCCACGCAGCACCAACAGGTGCACGGTCCACAACAGCAATGAGGATGCGGCCACGGCGGCCGGGGTATTGCCTTCGCCGAACACGGGCATGAAGTGGCCGAGGCCACTGAATATCAGCACGAAGAAGCTGGCGTTGCCGAGCACCGAGGCGACCCAGTAGCCCCACGCAGCGGAGAAGCCGATGTAGTTGCCGAAGCCTTCGCGTGCGTACGCGTAGATGCCGGTATCGAGATCAGGCCGGCGGTTGGCCAGGGCCTGGAACACGAAGGCCAGCATCAGCATGCCCGCGCCGCTCAGGGCCCAGCCGATCAGCGCGGCGGCAGGCCCGGCGCTGCGCGCCACGTTCTGCGGCAATGAAAAGATGCCGGCGCCGACCATCGAGCCGACCACCAGTGCAGTCAACGCGGGCAGGCCCAGGCGTTGCGAAGTTGCGGCCATGCAGATCCCCTGCGGCGGTGATGCCGCGTGCACACGGTAGCCATGTGCCCGTGAACATGCCTGCAAGGGGCGGAACGACGAAGGCCCGGGCAGCTGCCCGGGCCTTCGAAGTTGCTGCGTTGAAAGGTGTTGCCTGTATTACTTGAAGGTGTACTTGGCACCGACGGTGAAGTAGCGACCGATGGCACCACTGAAGTGCAGCGGGTTGTAGTTGACACCGCCGTAGGTGGACGGATCCAGCGGCGCAATGCGATCGAACACGTTCTGCACCGAGGCGTTCAACTCGAAGGCTTCAGTGATGTTCCAGCGGCCCGACAGGTCGAAGGTGGTGAACGAGGAGATCTTCTTGACGTCCGTTCCGTCTGCATACGCGAACAGATAGGAGCCGTTCGGACCACGGAAGTCCTTGTTGTCCATCTTCGAGATGTAGTTGGCAACGCCGCTGACGCTCCACGGACCCTGCCTCCAGGTGGTGCCGAAGTTGATGCGGTCCTTCGGGGTGCCGATGCAGTTGGTCACGTCGCAGTTGCCGTGAGTACCCGCGTAGTCAACCGTCACGTCGGCATCGGTGCGCTCGAACTTGAGCACATGGCTCCACTGCAGGTCCATCTCCAGCTGGCCCGGGCCGATGTCGAAGGTCTGGCGGATATCGGTATCGATACCCCGGACCCGGGTCGATGCGGCATTGATGTACTGCGTGTTGACTGCCAGGATGCTGCCGGTGCCGGGCACGCCGTTGAGCAGGTTGCTGTCACGCAACACGTTGCCGGCGGCAATGGCTTCGGAGGTGCTGCCCTGGGCAATTTCGTTGGTGCGCTTGATCTGCCAGGCATCGATGGTCAGCGAGGTCGTGGACGTCGGCTGCAGGACGATACCCACCGAGTAGCTCTTGGACTCTTCCGGCTTCAGATCCTTGTTCGGGCGGGTGATGATGGCCACCGGCAGGGCACCGCAGTCATCCCCGGTGGCACCCGGTGCCGGGTTGCCGTTCGGGCAACGTACCGGATCGGACGCGTTGGAGAACGCTGCCAGGCCACCATCGCCGTTCTCGGCCGGGTTGGGTGCCCGGAAGCCTTCGGCGTAGCTGCCACGCAGTGCGATCCAGTCGGCCGGGGTCCACTTGATGCCGATCTTCGGCGTGGCCTTGCCTTCACCGCTCTCGTACTTGTCGTAGCGAACCGCACCGGACAGTTCCAGGGTTTCCAGCACGGGCGCAGACAGCTCAACGTAGCCTGCGTACACGTTCTGGGTGCCGTCGTAGGCCGAGTAGCCCAGACCGATGATCTGGCCCTTGTCGGTGTAGGTCTGCGGGGTCAGGCTGTTGCTGGTCTTGCGCCATTCGGTACCCAATGCCAGGCCCAGCGGGCCACCCTTCAGGTCCATCAGGCTGCGCGACACGGTGAAGTCGAACATGTCCAGGCTGGACTTGGCGCGGGCGCTGATATCCGGCGAGATGAAGTCGTACAACGCCTGCGAGTTCATGCCCGCGTTGTCACCGATGCGCCAAACACCACCGGCGCAGTTCGGGTTGGCCAATGCGCAACGTACGTTGTCGTAGTTGAGGAAGCCGGTGCGCTTGTTGACCAGATCAGTGCCCGAGTGCAGATAGGCGGTGTCGTAGCTCCAGTCGCCCCAGTTGCCCTTGACGCCGACCAGGAAGCGGGTGAACTCATTGGTGTTGTTGGTCACGCGGGGCCCGACATCCCACGCCGAATAACGCAGGCGCGAGGCCTGGCCGGGAATGGGATTGTCAGGATGATTCGGGCCCAGCACCACTGCGCCCGGGCCACTGTTGCCGTTGACCGGGCCTTCGGGGAAGCCCCAGCTGCCGGATACGCCGGACGGGGTGTTGCTGAAGGTGGTCTCTTTCTTCGAGTAGCCGATTTCGGTGTAGATCTCGCCACCTTCACCAAACGCGAAGCTGGCACGGCCAAACACGTTGACGTACTTCTCTTCCGGGGTCAGATCGCGATACAGCTGGTTCGGATCCCACAGGCAGCCCTGCGCCTGTGCAGTAGCCTCGGTCTGGCCGGGAATGGTGGTCAGGCCAGCACAGCCCGGCAATGCGACCAGGAAGGCAGGATTGTCCTTGGTCACATTGCGATCGTCATACACCGAACCGTTCGGACCAACACCGCCGCGGGTCTTGCCGCTGAGGAAGGCGCCGCCGAGGAACTGGGCGTTGTTGCCATAGCCCCACGGGCGGGTATCGCCGGTACCGATCCACTTGCGGTTCTTGCGATCACTGATCTTGATCGCGTCGGTCTTTGCCACATCCAGGCTGAAGAAGGCATTCCAGCCGTCGGTGGCCAGATCGCCGGTACCGGCGGTCAGGGTCGCCTTCTTCGCGTCGCCATCGCTGTCGCCAGACAGGCCGTAGGAGCCCCGGAGGATCGCGCCCTGGAAATCGCTGCGCAGGATGATGTTGACCACGCCGGCGATGGCGTCGGAACCATAGATCGCCGAGGCGCCGTCCTTCAGCACTTCCACGCGTTCGACGGCGTCGAGCGGGATGGTGCTCAGGTCGGTGAAAACCTTCTGGCCGTCATCGGCCAGGCCGTAGGTGGCCATGCGGCGACCATTCAACAGGACAAGGGTCGAACCCGCGCCCAAGCCGCGCAGCGAGATGCCGGCACCACCGCCGGCAAAGCCGTTGCCGAAGGTCTTGGGAATGGAGCCGGAACCGTCGGCGGTCAGTGTCTGCAGGTACTCGGCAACCGTGGTCTTGCCCGTACGGTCGATTTCCTGGCGGGTCACCACCTGCACCGGGGACGGTGTTTCAGTGTTGGTGCGCGGGATGTTCGAACCGGTGACCGTGATGCGGTCCAGGTTGGTGGCCTTTTCCTGCGCGAAAGCGGAGGTGGAAGCCACGGCGCCAACCAGCAGCAGCGTGCCGCCGGTAAGGATATGGGTGATGGACGATGCCAGGGTGGTGCGGCGGCGGCTGGCGGGCCGTTGGATCAGGTGTTTCACAGCTTCTCTCCTAACTGGAAAACCGTAGCGTTGAGGGCTGTCTCCGGAAGATTCCGGGACGGACCAATCTAGGTTTCCGACAGGTGACGAAGTCGTGAATTTTTGCTTAATCAATAACAGTTGATCCTGTTCCGTCCGTACCCGCCCGGATGGAAGCGCCGGCCCGGCAAGCAGCCGGGCCGGCGATCACCTCAGTCCGGCAGCGAGAACTGCACCGGCACCATGCCGATGGCCGGCACGGCCACGCCATCACGCTGGGCCGGCTCGAAGCGCCAGTGCCTGAGCACCTGCTGGCGTGCGGCCTGGTCCAGGCTGCGCGAGCCACTGCTGCGCTCGATGCTGACCACCGCCGGCTGCCCGTGGGAGTCCACCTCTACCCGCAACAGCACCGTACCCTGCTCGCGGTTGCGCAGTGCCGCCAGCGGGTAGGCCGGCGGCGGGGCGCTGCGGTACTGCAGCTGGGCGCCGGCCAGAGGCGTGGAGGTATCGATGCTCGGTGCCAGCTGGGGCGGGGCCGGTTCGGCGGCCGGCAGTGCGATGCCCTGGGTCTCCTCCACG
This sequence comes from Stenotrophomonas sp. 63632_Sma, assembly GCF_056482875.1. NCBI lineage: Bacteria > Pseudomonadati > Pseudomonadota > Gammaproteobacteria > Lysobacterales > Lysobacteraceae > Stenotrophomonas > Stenotrophomonas sp. 63632_Sma. The sequence continues at coordinate 3,321,692 of NZ_CM151220.1, read as the reverse complement.
GTCGCGGTGGGTGCAGGCAGTGGCGGTGCTACCGGCTGCGTCCGGGGTTTCGGCACCACCTGGACGATCTCTTTCGGCGGGATCGGAACCGGTGGCGTGGGCGGTGGCGGGATCTTCTCGATCAGCCTGACCGCAGTCTTGTCACGTGGGACCTGCACGGCCTGGTAGGTCGCCGGGATCAGCAGCAACAGGAAGGCCAGCAGATGCAGGGCGATGGCCGCGCTCCAGGCGGCAACGCGGGCGGGGTCGAAATGCGGGGATGCAACGGGATACGTACGAACCATGGTCCACCTCCATGCCAGTGACGAAGTCCTCAACGCACCAGGGCCCGTGGCGGGGTTGCCGCACGCGGCTGGCAGTCCATCAGTAGCGCGACAGGGCAGCCACTGCCTAGAGGCAGGGGGGCGATCGTTGGGCTGGCCTTCAGCCAACGCCGGCTACGGGCATGAAAAAGGCGGATCTCCTGCGGGATCCGCCTTTGTCGGCAATGGCGAACGGAATCAGCGACCCAGTTCGAACACCACGTCCAGGTTGACCGAGACGGTCGATTCACCCGGTGCGACCGGGGTGGCCTTGTCCATCGCCGCGCCGGCCGACATGGCCCGCATCATCGGCATCGGGCGGTAGCCGCCGCCGGCGTTCTCGGAAATGCTGACGATGCGGCGCACCTGCAGGCCCAGCGACTTCGCATAGGTCTGGGCGCGGGCCTGGGCCTTCTTCAGTGCAGCCAGGCGGGCTTCGTCGTAGACCGGTTCCGGCTGGTCGATCTCGAAGCTGGGGCCGTTGATCTGGTTGGCGCCCTGCGCAGCCAGTGCATCCAGCACCTTGCCCAGCTTGGCGATGTCACGCACCTTCAGGCTGACCGTGTTGCTGGCCTGGTAGCCGGTGATCTTCGGTGCTTCGTTGTCGGCATAGCGGTACTGCGGGTTGAGGCTGACGCCACTGGTCTGCACGTCGCGCTCGGCGATGCCGGCGGCCTTGATCGCGGCCAGTACCTTGTCCATCTGCTGGGCGTTCTGGCGCATGGCGCTGTTGCCATCGGCAGCCTGGGTGACCACGCCGGCCGACAGGGTGGCCACGTCCGGCACGCGGGTCGCCTCGGCATTGGCCGAGATGTTCAGCAGGGTGCCTTCGGCCGGGGCGGCGATCGACGGCGACGACGGGGCAGCATGGGCGGTCATCGAGGTTCCAAGGGCGAGGGACAGGGCGAGCAGCAGCGGGGTGGCGGTCAGGCGCATGGAGAACTCCTTGTTGTGCCGTTGAGGGTGGTGTCGTAGCGATGAACGCGCTGTGAGCCCGTTCGGGGTTGCGCACGTTCCGGGACGGGTTGCCGACGATTCAGGTGGCGGCCTCAGGTTATGCTGTGCCGATGCTCTATCTTGCTTCCCGCTCCCCCCGACGCAACCAGCTGCTGGCCCGACTCGGACGCCCCTTCCAGGCCCTGGACCTGGAGGTCGTCGAGCAGCGCGCGCCCGCTGAAAGCGCCGAACAGTATGTCTGCCGGGTCGCCGCCGACAAGGCGCGCGCCGGGCTGGCCCGGGTGCTGGCCGATGACCCGCAGGCGCGCGTGCTCGGCTCGGACACCGAGGTGGTGCTGGATGGTGACGTGTTCGGAAAGCCCACTGACGCCGCCGATGCGCGGGCGATGCTGGCGCGCCTTGCCGGGCGCACCCATCAGGTGATGACCGCCGTGGTGGTGGTCGGCGCGGACGGGCTGGACAGCGAACTGGTCATTTCCGAAGTGACCTTCGCCCCGATCGACGCTGCCGACATCGCCGCCTACGTGGCCACCGGCGAGCCGTTGGACAAGGCCGGGGCCTACGCCATCCAGGGCGGGGCCGAGCGCTGGATCGAACATCTTTCCGGCAGCTACTCCGGCGTCATGGGGCTGCCATTGCTGCATACCGATCGTCTGCTGGCGCGCTGCGGCGTGCCGGCCACAACTGCCGATGCCGCCAGGGAGGCTGCCGATGTCTGAGGAAATCCTGGTCAATGTGACCCCGCGCGAAACCCGGGTCGCGGTGATCGAGAACGGCATGCTGCAGGAACTGCACATCGAGCGCGGTTGGCGCCGGGGTGTGGTCGGCAACATCTACAAGGGCAAGGTGCAGCGGGTGATGCCCGGCATGCAGGCCGCCTTCGTCGAAGTCGGGCTGGAGCGTGCCGCGTTCCTGCATGCCAACGACGTGGTGCGGCCGGCGCCGGTGGCCAGTGCCGATACCGAGAACACCACGCTGCCGCCGCCATCCAGCGTGCCGATCGTCGAGCTGCTGCGCGACGGCCAGGACATCGTGGTGCAGGTGGTGAAGGACCCGATCGGGACCAAGGGCGCACGCCTGACCACCCAGATCAGCATTCCCTCGCGCTACATGGTGCTGCTGCCGCAATCCAAGGTCGTGGGCGTTTCCGCACGCATCGAGGATGAAACCGAGCGCGCCCGCCTGAAGGCGCTGGTGACCGAACTGTCGGCGCAGCACGGGGGCTACGGCTACATCGTGCGTACCAATGCCGAGGGCCAGCCGGCAGAGGCCATCGCCGAGGACATCGCCTACCTGTCGCGCGTTTGGAACGTGGTCGAGCGTCGTGGCCGCGAAGCGGCCTCGTGCAGCAACATCTATGAAGACCTGAGCCTGCCGCTGCGATCGGTACGCGACCTGATCCGCAAGGACGTTGACAAGGTGAAGGTGGACTCCAAGGAGACCTTCGCGCAGTTGCAGGCCTTTGTTGCCAAGTACATGCCGGTGCTGGCCGAGAAGATCGAGCTGTACAGCGGTGATCGCCCGATCTTCGACATGTTCGGGGTGGAGGACGAGATCGGCCGCGCGCTGGACAAGCAGGTGCCGCTGAAATCCGGTGGCTACCTGGTGATCGACCAGACCGAGGCGATGACCACCATCGACGTCAACACCGGTTCGTTCCTCGGCCAGCGCAACCTGGAAGAGACGGTGTTCCGCACCAACCTGGAAGCGGCACAGGCGGTGGCACGGCAGCTGCGGCTGCGCAACCTGGGCGGCATCATCATCATCGATTTCATCGACATGGACGATGCCGAGCATCGCCGCCAGGTGCTGCGCACCCTGGAAAAGGCGCTGGCCCGCGACCATGCCAAGACCACGGTGTACGACTTCTCGCCGCTGGGCCTGGTGGAGATGACCCGCAAGCGCACGGTGGAAAGCCTGGAGCGCCAGCTGTCGGAGACCTGCCCGCAGTGCAGCGGCCGCGGCAGCATCAAGACCACCGAGACGGTGACCTACGAGATCTTCCGCGAGATCACCCGTGCCGTGCGCCAGTTCGATGCCGCGCGCCTGCTGGTGATCGCGTCGACCAAGGTGGTCGCGCGCATCACCGACGAGGAATCCGCGGCGGTGGCCGAGCTGGAGGAATTCCTCGGCAAGAGCATCCGCTTCCAGGCGGACGAGCAGTACCTGCAGGAGCAATTCGATGTCGTTCTGCTCTGATCCTCGCCGGCCGCAGGCCGGCGGTGGCCGATGAGCGCGCCGCCGCGCCTGCGACTGCGAAGGATCCGCCGTCATTTCATTGCCGCCTGCGCGGTGGGCCTGGTCGGGCTTGCACTGCTGGTGGGCACCTTCAGCCAGCTGCTACCGCTGGCCGAGCGCCATCCCGACAGGATTGCCGCCTGGCTTAGTGAACGCGCTGGCCAGCCGGTGCGTTTCGACCAGCTGCAGACCGCCTGGACCCGGCGCGGCCCGCTGCTGCAACTCAAGGGCCTGCGCATCGGCGCCGGCCAGGGCCTGGCGATCGGCGAGGCCGAAGTGCTGGTATCGATGTACAGCGGCCTGTTGCCTGGCCGGTCGCTGACCGAGCTGCGCCTGCGTGGCCTGGCGCTCGACCTGCAGCAGGGCGAGGACGGTCGCTGGTCGGTACGCGGCCTGCCGCAGGCCGCCAATGGCGGGGACCCGCTGGATGCGCTGCGCCGGCTGGGCGAGCTGCAGGTGATCGGAGGCCGCCTGGGCGTGCATGCGCCGGGGCTGGGGATCGACACCACGCTGCCACGCATCGACGTGCGCCTGCGGGTCAATGGCGACCGCCTGCGTGTAGGCGTGCGTGCCTGGGCCCAGACCCAAGCGCTGCCGTTGACGGCGGTGCTGGACGTGGACCGCGTGCGCGGCAATGGCCAGGCCTGGCTGGGCGCCGATCCGGTCGATTTCCATGCCTGGTCGCCGCTGCTGGCGGCCGGCGGTGTGCGCCTGCGCGAAGGCAAGGGCGAACTCAACCTGTGGCTGACCCTGCGCGATTTCGCGCCGGTGGCGGTGACCACCGATTCGGACCTGCGTGATGTCCGCATCGATGGCGCACCGATGCCCTCGATGGCGGCTCCGCAGCTGCAGCTGCAGCGGTTGCAGGCACGCCTGCGCTGGCAGCGCCAGGCTGATGGCTGGGCGTTGCAGGTGCCGCGCCTGCGCCTGAAAACCGAAGAGGGCGAGCAGCAGCTCGATGGCCTGCAGCTGCAGCTTGGCAAGCAGCTGCGGGTCCGTTCTGGCGAAGTGCAGGCCGGCACCGCGCTGCGTGCGCTGGCCCTGAGCGATCGTCTTGAACCGGGCCTGCGTCGCTGGCTGTTCCTGTCCAGGCCGCAGCTGGATGTGCGCGAGTTGCAGCTGGCGGGCGAACGCGATGGCCCGCTGTGGGCGCAGGGCGAACTGCAGTCGCTGGGCTTCGCCAGCGTGGGCAATTCGCCCGGCCTGCGCGGCCTGGGCGGGCGCTTCGAAGGCGACGCGGATGGCTTCAGCCTGCAGTTGCAGCCGCAACGGCAGCTGCAGTTCGATTGGCCGACCGGCTTTGGTGTGCGTCATGACCTGCATCTGGCGGGACAGGTGGTGGGCTGGCGCGACGAGGGCGGTGGTTGGCGTATCGGTACTGCGGCGATGCGCGTGGAAGGCACCGACTATGCGGCCGACGTGCGCGGTGGTGTCTGGTTCCAGGGGGACGGTACGCGGCCGTGGCTGCAGCTGGCGGCCAAGCTGGACGACGTGCCGATGACCGCGGCCAAGCGCTTCTGGATCCACTCCAAGATGAGCAAGGGCGCCACCGACTGGCTGGACATGGCGCTGGCCGGCGGCCAGGTGCGCAATGGCATCGGCCTGGTCAGTGGCGACCTGGACGACTGGCCGTTCGACAACAACGATGGCCGCTTCGAGGCCACCGGCCATATCACCAACGGTGACATCCGTTTCCAGCACGATTGGCCGTTGATGAGCCAGGTCGACGCCGATATCGCCTTCATCGGCCCCGGCTTCGACATGCATGGGCGCGGCGATCTGGCCGGTGTGGCGGTGCAGAAGTTCGAGGCGGGCATTCCGGATTTCGGGCAGCAGCCGCTGTATGTGCGCGCCGATGCGCAGAGCGAGGCGGGCAAGCTGCTGGCGATGCTGCGGCAGAGCCCGCTGCACAAGGATTATGGCGACACCCTGGACAACCTCACTGCTGCCGGCCCGGCGCATGTGACCTTCGATCTGCTGCAGCCACTGCACCACGATGAAGGTGGCGGCCACCTGCAGGGGACGGTTGATCTGGCCGGCGTGAAGCTGGTCGACAAGCGCTTCCAGCTCGCCTTCGACAACATGCAGGGGCAGGCGCGCTACAGCAATGGCGGTTTCGATGCCGAGGCACTGTCGGTGCGCCACCTCGGCCAGGACGGTCGCCTGAGCCTGCGTGCCGGTGGCTACGTGCACGACAGCAGACTGGCCTTCGAATCGCAGCTGTCGGCCACGCTGGATGCTGGCGTGCTGATCGACCGCGCGCCGGAGATGGCCTGGCTCAAGCCCTACATCACCGGAACCTCGCCGTGGACCATCGCGGTCAGCCTGCCCAAGGTCGCTCCAGGGGCGCCTGCGCCGCCCAGCGAGCTGCGGTTGAGCTCCGATCTGGTCGGGACCCGGCTGGACCTGCCGGCGCCGCTGGACAAACCGGCTGCCGAGCCATTGGCGACCACCGTGGCTGCACAGCTGCCGATGGGGGCCGGCCGCATCGACGTTGCGTTCGGCCAGCGCCTGGCGCTGGCCGCACGCAGCCACAACAACCAGACCGGTGTGCAGGTGACGCTGGGCAGCGACCATGTCGACCGCGAGCCGCCGCCGAGCGGATTGACCGTCAATGGCCGCAGCCCGACCCTGGACGCTCTGGAGTGGATCAGTCTGGCGCGGGGTGGCAGTGATGACGACGCCATGCCGCTGCGTGCGGTGGACGTGCAGGTCGGCCAGTTGAAGCTGATCGGTGGCGTGTTCGAGCAGACCCGGTTGCAGCTGCGCCCGGGCGCGCAGGCACTGGATGTGCGCCTGGACGGCCCGTCGCTGGCCGGGCGCCTGACCGTCCCCAATGCAGACGGCGGCACCATCAGTGGCCAGCTCGACCGCGTGCACTGGCAATCCCTGCCGGCGGCTCCGGGTGCATCGGCCGCACCGGCACGGGTACAGGCCGGCGCCAACGACATGGACCCGGCCAAGCTGCCGCCGTTCGCGCTGGACATCGCCGACCTGAAGTTCGGCAAGGTGGTGCTGGGCCAGGCGGTACTGCGTACGCGGCCGCTGGCCAATGGCCTGAACGTGGACGAGCTGCGCTTCCGTGCGCCCGACCAGGAGATCGACATCAGCGGTCGCTGGCTGGGCCGCACCGGTGGTGCCCGCACCGAGCTGACCGCACAGGTGCGCAGCGAGGACCTGGGCGGATTGATGCAGAACCTCGACTACGGCGGCCAGCTGCGTGGCGGTTCCGGCCAGGCGCAGCTGCAGGCCACGTGGAGTGGGGGGCCGTCGGACTTCCAGCTGGGCAACCTGCAGGGCCGCCTGGACCTGCACGCGCGCAACGGCCAGCTGCTGGAGCTGGAACCGGGCGCCGGCAGGGTGCTGGGCCTGCTCAGTGTCACCCAGCTGCCGCGGCGCCTGATGTTCGACTTCCGCGACTTCTTCTCCAAGGGCTTCGCGTTCAACCAGATCGACGGCAGCATGCAGTTCGGCCAGGGCATGGCACGCACCGACAAAGTGCTGATCGAAGGCCCGGCAGCCAACATCACCATCCGCGGCCAGGCCGACCTGCGCAACCAGCAGTTTGACCAGACCATAGACGTCAACCCGCGTGCAGGCAATCTGCTGACCGTGGTGGGTGCGGTCGCCGGTGGCCCGGTGGGGGCGGCGCTGGGCGCGGCCACCAATGCGGTATTGTCCAAGCCATTGGGCGAGATTGGCGCCCGTACCTACAAGGTGACCGGTCCATGGAAGGAACCGAAGGTGGAAGTGATCGAGCGCAGCCGCGACAAGGCTCCGCCACCCGTACCGGCACCGGCGCCGGCCATTCCGCCGACCGTCACCGGCCTGCCGCGCTCGCGTTGAGCGCGGCTTTCCTGTTCACGGGGCTTGCCTGAGCGCCCCCGCATCCCCAGATCGAGAACCATGACTGATATCGCCCTGACGCTTGCCCAAGACCGCCTGCTGCGCCCCGGCGGCCTGGATACCGCTGGCCTGGAGCGCACCTTCGGCCAGCTGCTCGGCCCCGGTGTGGACTTCGGCGACCTTTATTTCCAGCATGCCCGCCGCGAGAGCTGGAGCGTGGAAGACGGCATCGTCAAGGACGGCGCACATTCCATCGAGCAGGGCGTGGGCGTGCGGGCGATTTCCGGCGAGAAGACCGGCTTCGCCTACTCCGACGACATCCATGCCGATGCGCTGCTGACGGCGGCGCAGTCGGCGCGTGCGATCTCGCGTGAAGGTGGCGCCCAGTCCGGGCGGTCGCTGCTGCGCGGCAACGCGCGCGCGCTGTACCCGGCGCTGGACCCGATCGATGGCATCGGCAACGAGGCCAAGGTCGAGGTGCTCAAGCGCCTGGATGGCTACCTGCGCGCCGCCGACCCGCGCGTGAAGCAGGTGATGGTGAGCCTGTCCGGCGGCGTCGATACGGTACTCATCGCCCGCAGCGACGGTGTGCTGGGCGCTGACGTGCGCCCGCTGGTGCGCCTGAACGTGCAGGTGATCGTCGAGCACAACGGCCGCCGCGAGTCCGGCTATGCCGGCGGTGGTGGCCGCTACGGGTATGAGGAACTGTTCGCCGACGGGCGCCCCGAGGCCTTTGCCCGCGAGGCGCTGCGCCAGGCCCTGCTGAACCTGGACGCCGTTCCGGCACCGGCCGGGGTGATGCCGGTGGTGCTTGGTCCGGGCTGGCCCGGCGTGCTGCTGCACGAAGCGGTCGGCCACGGCCTGGAAGGCGACTTCAACCGCAAGGGCACCAGCGTCTACGCGGGCCGCATCGGCGAGCGCGTTGCCGCCCCGGGCGTGACCATCGTCGATGACGGCACGCTGGACGGACGTCGTGGTTCGTTGAACATCGACGATGAGGGCCACCCGAGCCAGTGCACCACCTTGATCGAGGACGGCATCCTGGTGGGATACATGCAGGACAGTCTCAACGCACGGCTGATGGGCATGGCGCCGACCGGCAACGGCCGCCGCGAATCGTTCGCGCACCTGACCATGCCGCGCATGACCAACACCTACATGCGCGCCGGCCAGCACGACCCACAGGAAATGATCCGTTCGGTGAAGAAGGGCCTGTACGCAGTCAATTTCGGTGGCGGCCAGGTCGACATCACCAGCGGCAAGTACGTGTTCTCGGCCACTGAGGCCTACCTGATCGAGGATGGCCGCATCACCGCGCCGGTGAAGGGTGCGACGCTGATCGGCAACGGTCCGGAAACCATGCAGAAGGTGCGCATGGTCGGCAACGATCTGGCCCTGGATGAGGGCGTGGGCATCTGTGGCAAGGACGGGCAGAGCGTGCCCGTGGGTGTCGGCCAGCCCTCGCTGCTGATCGAGGGCATCACGGTCGGCGGTACCCAGGCCTGAGCCGGGCGATGGCCAGCGCCACCGCCCAGGCCGGCGCGGACTCAGTCCTCGTCGGCTTCGTCGCTGTCGACGGGGTCGGCGTCTTCGGCGCTGGCCTTCAGGCCCAGTGCGGCCGGCAGCATCAGCGTGCGCAGCACCTGGAAGATTTCGCGGTAGGCGCGCGGCGGCTTGTTCCTGGCCTTTTCGGCCTGGGCATTGCGCACCAGCGTGCGCAGCTGCTGGCGGTCGGCCTGCGGGTAGTCGTCCAGCAGTGCAGCCAGCGCCTTGTCACCCTCGGCCAGCAGGCGCTCGCGCCAGTCTTCCGCACGGTGCATCATCGCCACTTCGCGGCGGCCGGTTTCGCTGTTGGCGTCCAGCGCATCGCGGATCGCATCCAGCGTGGCGTCTTCTTCGCGGCGCATGTGCTTGGCCAGGAACGCCAGCTGGCGCTTGTGGGCGATGTGGGCGGTGATGCGCTTGCACTCGGCGATATGCGGCAGCAGGTCTTCCGGGATCGGCAGGCGTGCCAGCTGGGCCGGGGTCAACGACACCAGCTTCTCGCCCAGAGCCAGGACGTCGAGCGCGTCGCGCCGGTTCTGGCTGCGGCTCTTGTCGTGGAATTCACCGGTTTCTTCGTCGCGTCCGCGCATCGTTCCTACCTGATCTCAAAAAAAGTCGCCCGGCGTGATGCCGGGCCCAACCCGTACAGGATAAAGCATTGAACGTGATCGCCCCTGAAGTCGCTGTCGGCGACGACAGCCTGGCCCGGCTGGAACGGCTGGCCGACCTCTCCCAGCAGCTGCTCGACCGCGCCCGTGCGCTGGGCGCCAGCCAGGCCGAGGTCAGCTGCAGCGAGGATCGTGGCCTGGAGGTCAATGTCCGCCTTGGCGAGGTGGAGACCGTGCAGTCCACCCGTGACCGCGGTATCGCCGTCACCGTCTATTTCGGCCAACGCAAGGGCAGCGCCAGCACCGGCGACCTGAACGAGGCCAGCCTTGCCGCCACGGTCGAGCAGGCCTGTGCGATCGCCCGGCACACCGAAGATGACCCGGCTGCCGGCCTGGCCGAGGCCGCGTTGATGGCCACCGATTTCCCGGATCTGGATGCCTGGCACCCCTGGGCGCTGCAGGCCGACGAGGCGGTGGACCTGGCCCTGGCCTGCGAGAACGCAGGCCGTGAGGCCGATGCGCAGATCCGCAATTCCGACGGCGCCTCGGTGTCGAGCATGCAGAGCCTGTCGGTGTACGCCAATTCGCATGGCTTTTTCGGCCGTGAGCGTGGCACCCATCATTCGGTGGGCTGTGCGTTGATCGCCGGCCAGGGCGATGGCATGCAGCGCGATGGCTGGTACACCAGCGCGTTGGCCCGCGAGGATCTGGAAGAGGTGGGCCTGGTCGGTCGTCGTGCTGCCGAGCGCACCGTCGCCCGCCTGCAGCCTCGTTCGATGGCCACCGGCAGCATGCCGGTGCTGTTCGCCCCGGAAGTGGCGCGCAGCCTGGTCGGCCACCTGCTGTCGGCGGTGTCCGGCGGTGCGCTGTACCGCCAGGCCAGCTTCCTGCTGGACAGCGTTGGCCAGCAGCTGTTCCCGGACTGGATGCAGATCGAGGAACTGCCCCACCTGCGCCGTGGCCTGCGCTCGGCCGCCTTCGATGGTGATGGCGTGGCTACCCGTGCCTCGGCCCTGGTCCGCGACGGCGTGCTGCAGCGCTATGTGCTGGGCATCTACTCGGCACGCAAGCTGGGCCTGCAGACCACCGCCAATGCCGGTGGCGTGCACAACCTGCAGCTGGCCGCCAACGCGGGCTCCCTGCAGGACATCGCCCGGCAGATGGGCGATGGCCTGCTGGTGACCGAACTGATGGGGCAGGGCGTGAACGGGGTGACCGGCGACTACTCGCGCGGTGCCGGCGGCTTCCGCGTCGAGAATGGTGAGATCCAGTACCCGGTGGATGGCATCACCATCGCCGGCAACCTGCGTGAGATGTTCAGCAGCATCGAAGCGGTCGGCAGCGACGTCGACCCGCGCTCGCACATCCGGACCGGTTCGATCCTGCTGGGGCGGATGACCATCGCCGGTAATGATTGATGGCGTCGATGGCGTAAGCTATGCCCGCCTGACGCAACCAGCTTGGTGCTGGTGGGTCAAGACCACCCAATGAAAAGGAGTTTTGTCGTGAGCGAATTCGATAACGTCCCGCCGCCGCCGGCCACCACCGACGTGCCGGCCGACCAGCGCACCATGGCCCTGGCTGCCCACCTGCTGGGCATCTTCACCGGCTTCATCGGCGCGCTGATCATCTGGCTGATCAACAAGGATGACGCGGGCAAGGCCTTCGTGACCGACCAGGCCAAGGAAGCCCTGAACTTCCAGATCACCGTGACCATCGCCATGGTCATCAGCATGATCCTGACCATCGTGATCATCGGCGTGTTCCTGGCCCCGATCGTGGGCATCATCAGCCTGGTGTTCAGCATCATCGCAGCGGTCAAGGCCAACAACGGCGAAGCCTACCGCTACCCGTTCGCACTGCGCCTGATCAAGTAATACCGGCGGCATGCGGAATTGAAAACGCCCGGCATTGCCGGGCGTTTTCATGTGCGGGGAGCGACGGGCGGTGCCCGGCGATCGATCAATGATCGCGTTCGACCGCCAGCGTCGCCAGTGCACGCAGTGCATCGGCCTCTTCGCCATACCCGGCCAGGATCGCCTGCATGCGTGCCGCGAGTTCGTGCAGCTGGGCCTTCGCTCCGTCCATGCCGAGCAGGGCGGGGAAGGTGCTCTTGTCTTGCGCCTGGTCCTTGCCGGCGGTCTTGCCCAGCTGCTCGGAACTGGCCTCGACATCGAGGATGTCGTCGCGTACCTGGAAGGCCAGGCCGAGTGCGTCGGCGAAGCTGTCCAGCTGGGCCAGCTGAGGTTCGTGGGCCTGGCCGCACAGCGCGCCCATGCGCACCGCCGCACGGATCAGCGCGCCGGTCTTCAGGGCATGCATGCGGGTCAATGCCGCCAGCGTCTGCTGCTGGCCGGTGGCATCGATATCCAGCGCCTGGCCACCGCACATGCCAGCGGCGCCGGACGCGTGGGCCAGGGTCTGCAGGCAGGCCACGCGCAGCGTGGCAGGCAGCGGTGCATCGGCCAGCAGGCCGAAGGCACGCGTCTGCAGCGCGTCGCCTGCCAGAATCGCGGTGGCTTCATCGAAGGCGATGTGGGTGGTCGGCTTGCCGCGACGCAGCGCGTCGTCATCCATCGCCGGCAGGTCGTCATGCACCAGCGAGTAGGCGTGGATGAGTTCGACGGACATGGCGGCCGCATCCAGGCTTTCCGGCTGCGCACCGAACAGGTGGCCACTAGCGTAGACCAGCAGTGGGCGCATGCGTTTGCCACCGCCCAGCACCGAATAGCGCATGGCCTGGTGCAGGCGCTGGGGCGCTTCGGCAGGCGAGGGCAGCGCGGCGTCGAGCTGGCTTTCGATACGGTCGCGCCAGCGCGCGAACAGAACCTCAGCCGTCATGGCTGGGCGGATCGAAAGGCTCGGATGCTTCCGGCTGCGCCGGATCGCTGAGCAGGCGCACGCGCAGCTCGGCCTGCTCCAGCGCCTGCTGGCACTGGCGATACAGACCGACGCCACGTTCGTAAGCACTGAGCGAAGCTTCCAGGCTCAGCTCGCCGGTTTCCATCTGCTCCACCAGCTGCTCCAGCGATTCGAGCGACTGCTCGAACTGGGCGACCGGGGAGGCGTTTTCGGGGGACTTCTTGGCCATGCGGCAAGTGTGGACGGGCCGCGCGCGGGGGTCAATTCACCAGCCGCCCGGGCGCCACTGCAACTGCGCGCCATGCGCCTGCAACCAGGCCTGCAGCGGTGCGGCGATGACCACGTCGGCGGCGGCCAGCAACTGCGGGCCATCAAAGATCAGCGGCAGCTGCGCGCGGCGCCAGGGGGCGAGGTGTTCGCGTTGGAGGCAGTCCTTCAACGCGTGCGAATGCTGGCGACCGGGCAGCAGAATGCGCTCACCGCCCACGCGTGTACGGACCTGCAGCGGGCGTTCGAAGGCCGGGGTGCCCTGCAGGCGCAGCTGTCCGCCATCGGGCAGTGCCAGCGGTGCGCGTCCATCCCATTCGGCCTGCCACTCGTGGGGAAGCGCAGGCAGCCGGGCCGGCAGCAGGTAGGCGTGGTCGCGCCACTGTTGGATCGCGTGATCGTGCCAGCGCACCCGCGCCTGGCGATCGTTGTCGGCCGGCAGCAGCTCGTCCAGCGCCTGCTGCAGCACGGTGGCCGGCAGCGGTGCCGCGCAATGGCCGGCCACCCAGGCACGCAGCACGCGTGCGGCACGGCCCGTTGAGACCTGACGAAGCAGCTGCAGGGACAGCACGCGTGGAGCGACTTCCAGGTGTGCGATCAGCTCGGCGTCTTCCTCGTCAAGCAGTTCGCGGGTCTGCCCGCAGTGCGTTGCGCTGCCCGCCATCGCCGCAGCGGCATGCGGCCAGCGCTGGCGCAACAGTGGCAGTACCTGCAGGCGCAGGAAGTTGCGATCGGCGTGGTCGTCGGCGTTGCTGGGGTCTTCGATCCAGTGCAGTGCATGCTGGCGGGCATAGTCGAGGAGTGCACTGCGTGGCACTGCCAGCAGCGGTCGCCATAGAGGCTTTCCGCCAAGGCGGCTGTGCGTGGACATCGCCGCCAGGCCATCGACGCCGGAAGCGCGCAGGGCGCGCAACAGGAAGGTCTCGGCCTGGTCGTCCTGGTGCTGTGCCAGCGCCAGGGTTTCGCCGTCGCGCAGTTCGGCCGCGAACGCGGCGCGTCGTGCCAGTCGCGCGGCACCCTCGGTGCCCAGGCCTGTGCCGTTCTCGACCTGCACGCGGTGCACGGCCAGTTCGATGCCCCAGGCGTCGCATTGCTGCTGGCAGTGCAGCACCCAGTCATCCGCATCGGGCTGCAGGCCGTGATGCACGTGCACCGCGCGCAGGGCGGTGCCGGAAGTCTGCGCGCAGCGCCACAGCCAGTGCAGCAGCACGGTGGAGTCGACGCCACCGCTGTAGCCCACCAGCAGCGGCGCATCCAGCGGAACGAGGGCAGGGAAGGCAGTCACGGTGGCAAGTATAGGGTTGCTCGGCAGGGCTGCGCCCTGCACCCGCTACGATCCAGAGCAACGGCAACGGCCAAAGCAACAGCAACGGCCAAAGCAACAGCAACAGCAACAGCAACAGCCAAAGCAACAGCAACAGCAGAAGCTGGTTTCCTGAAGGATGGCGGGGTGGGTCCGGTTGCGGGAGACGCCGTAAACCCATCCATGGGGGCTTGGCCGCGGCATCCATGCCGCGGACACTCCCGCAACCGGACCCACCCCGCCTTCGACAGATTGCCGCGATCTGTCGGAACGGCGTCGTGCACCGCTTTGGTAGGTGTCGACCTTGGTCGACACAGTAGATCCACGCCATGCGTGGATGACTCATTCGATATCTGACAGATGTGTCGACCAAGGTCGACACCTACCAACAGCCGCCGGAAAACTGTCGAAGGCGGGGTACTGTGGGTCTGCGGGGTGTGAGCCGCATGGATGCGGCGACCAAGGCTACATGGACGTACTTGCGCCGTCCCCGCAAACCCACAGTGCCCCGCCATCCCACGGAATGCACGCTGTTGCTGTTGCTTCGGCCGTTGCCGTTGCGTCTGCAGGTGCAGGGCGCAGCCCTGCCGAAAACCTACTTTACCCGACGACCCGAACGGTCGATGCGGAACCGCTCTCCGCCTTCCATCGGCGTGTGGCCATCGGCATCCGGCGTGCCGCGCCGGCAGCCATTGCAGACTTCGGCCACGCCATCCTGGAACGGCCAACCGAAATCGAAGGTGCCGGGCACCACCTGGCGGAACTTCAGATCGAAGTAGGCCACGCGGTTGCCGACGCGGGCGCGCAGCAGGCCTTCCTGCGGTGTTTCCGGACCGTTGTCCCAGGTCAGTACCGGCAGGCTGCGGCCCTTGCGGTTGACGTAGTGGAAGCCCTGGTCGGCGTACACCACGGCCAGGCCATGGTCGTCGTAATTCAGGTCCTTCAAGGTGTCGGCACTGATCTTCGGCCGGTGATCGACCACTTCGCAGTTGGGCAGCGGCCACAACCCGTGTTCGTCGGTCAGCAGCTTGCACGCCGGTGCCTGTGCCGCTGCATTGGCACTGACCAGCACGCCAAGCAGGACCAGCGACCGCGCGAAGCGGCCGCTGGCAGGGGCAGGGTGGGCCTGCCTCACGATCACTTGGCCTCGGCCTTGCGCTCGAATGCGGTCGGCGCCGGCAGCTGTACCGGCACGCCCTTGTCATCGCAGGTGCCGGCCTGGCACAGGCGCTCGCGCAGGGCCGGGGTGGCCTGCACGATCATGTGGTAGATCGCGTTCTGTTCCAGCGTGCCGCGGATCGCCTTGCTGCCCGGGCCGCGTGCCCAGATACCGACGTCTTCGCCGCCGTGCGACTCGGACTTCATCGGCACCAGTGCTTCCTGCATGTAGTCCGGATGCTCGGTGTCGACCTCGCGCAGGTTCGGGCGGCCGTTGGCCGGTTCGAAGCTGCTCGGGTTGTGCGGGTAACGCTTCGGACCGGCCGGCTGCTGGTTGCTGCTGCCGGTATGGCCCGGGCCATTGGCGTAGCTCAGGGTGGTGTACGGCTGGCCGGTGCCGTCCAGCGCGTAGTCCAGCTTGCCGGCGCCGTCTTCGCCGCCCTTGTCCTTCACCTTGCCCAGGATCGGGTTGCCGCGTGCCGGGTAGCCGACGAAGTTCAGGGTGTGCGAGTGGTCGGCGGTGACGATGATCAGGGTGTCGTCGGCCGACGTCAGTTCGTTGGCCACGCGCACCGCGTCGGACAGGGCCACGGTCTCGGTCAGCGCACGGTAGGCGTTGCCGCTGTGGTTGGCGTGGTCGATGCGCGCGCCTTCGATCATCAGCACGTAGCCTTCCTGGTGCTTGGCCAGGTTCTTGATGGCTGCCGCCGTCAGTTCGGCCAGGCTCGGCTCACCGCCCGGATCCTGCGGGCGCTCGTACTCGTAGCGCATGTGGTCCGGCTCGAACAGGCCAAGGATGGCCGGCGCATTCGCGGCGGCGGCCAGCTGCTTGCTGTTCCACACGTAGGCACCCTGCGGATGCGCCTGCTGCCATTCCTGCACCAGGCTGCGGCCGTCCAGGCGCTGGCCGACCTTGTCGTCGTACTCGGGATCGCGCTCTTCCACGGTGGTGAACTCACCACGACCACCGCCGAGGGCGACCAGCGGGCCACGGCCATAGCGCGAGGTGGACAACAGCTGCTGGGCGATGTCCTTGCAGCCGGCGGCCTTCGCGGCTTCGGTCAGGTCGGTGTCGTTTTCCCAGTTGCGCTCGGGCGAGTGCGCGTAGGTGGCGGCCGGAGTGGCATGGGTCAGGCGCGCGGTGGACACCACGCCGGTAGCCAGACCGGCGCTGTCGGCCAGCTGCAGCCAGGTCAGCAGGCCCTTGGACAGGCTGTCGGCACAGTCGGTCCGGCTGCCGGCGCTGACGCCGATCGCACCCATGTGGGTCTTCACGCCGGTGGTGATGGCGGTCATGGTGCCGGCCGAATCGGGCGTCTGCGAATCGGTGTTGTAGGTCTTGCTGAATGCCGTGGCCGGGAAGCGCTCCCAGGACAGCAGGTTCTCTTCACCCGAGCCGCCCTTCTGCTGGCCTTCGTAGATGCGCGAGGCGGCCACCGTGGTCAGGCTCATGCCGTCGCCGAGGAACAGGATGACGTTCTTGGCCTTGCCGGACATCGCGCCGTTGGCGGCGGCCTGGGCGGCGCCGCTGCGGTACCACCACTGCGGGGTCTCGCCGGCCGGATGGGCAACGGGGTTGACGGCGACCTTCACGCCGGCCGGGGCGGACGCGGGGGTGGTGCTGGCGCAGGCGCCCAGCAGCAGGGTGGTGGCGCAGGCGGCCAACAGGGAGACGGAACGGCGCATGGACGCAGGGATCTCACAAACTGTAACGGGACGTTCATTATGCCCGCCCTCGCAAGGCACGCCGATGACACACTGATTTGCCGGCCGGGCGGTCGTTCTGCGGGCCGCCTTGGGCTATCGTGCCAGCATCCCTTCCTTCCCCTCTGGATTGCCTATGAAGCTGGTCTCTGCCTGGCTGCGGATTCCATTCTGGCAGCGCGTGGTCGGTGGCTTCGTGCTCGGCGCGCTGGCCGGCTGGGCGCTCGGCCCGGCCGCGGAAACGTGGTTCGGCCCGCTCGGCGAGCTGTACGTCACCCTGATCAAGATGATCGCCGTGCCGCTGGTGTTCTTCGCGGTCATCAACGCAATCTCGTCGCTGCACGGCCAGAAGTCGGTCGCCGCGCTCAGTGGCCGCACCTTCCTGTGGTTCGTGATCACCGCCGCGTTGGCGGTGTGCGTCGGCCTGGGCGTGGGTACCGTGCTGCAGCCCGGCGCCGGTGGCCTGCAGCTGTCGATGGCCAGCAACTACGTGCCGCGCGAAGTGCCCAGCGTGGTGCAGGTGCTGCTGGACGTGGTGCCGGCCAATGTCTTCTACGCGCTGTCCGGCATCGGCACCAAGGTCAATGCGGCCGGTGAAACCGTGCTGGCTGCCGGTCGCGGCTCGATCCTGCCAGTGATCTTCTTCGCTGGCCTGGTGGGCTTTGCCATCGTCAAGCTGGGCGAGAAGGTGACCGAGGCGCGCAAGCTGGTCGGGCAGATGAGCGACATCATGATCCAGGTGACCCGCTTCGTGCTGGAAGTCACCCCGATCGGCACCTTCGGCCTGATTGCCGGCCTGGTCGGCAGCTACGGTTTCGAGAAGCTGCTGCCGCTGGGCCACTTCGTGCTGGCGCTGTACGTGGCCTGCGCACTGCACATCGTGGTGGTCTACAGCGCACTGCTGCTGGCGCACGGCCTGAACCCGTTGAAGTTCTTCCGTGGCGCGGCGCCGGGCATGCAGGTCGCCTTCGTCAGCTCGTCCAGCTTCGCAGCGATGCCGGTGGCGTTGCGCTCGATCACCCACAACCTGGGCGTGAACAAGGACTACGGTTCGTTCGCGGTGCCGCTGGGCGCCAGCATCAAGATGGATGGCTGCGGCGCGATCTACCCGGCGCTGTGCGCGGTGTTCATCGCGCAGTACAGCGGTGTGCCGCTGACCCCGGAGCAGTACGTGGTGGTGCTGATCGCCTCGGTGCTGGGCAGCTTTGGTACCGCCGGCGTGCCGGGTACCGCGGTGATCATGGCCACGGTGGTGCTGAGCGCAGCCAATCTGCCGCTGGAGACCATCGGCTACCTGTATGCCATCGACCGCATCCTGGACATGATGCGCACGATGACGAATGTGACGGGCCAGATGCTGGTGCCGGTGATCGTGGCCAAGGAAACCGGCCTGCTTGACCAGGCGGTGTATGACAACCCGTCCAGCAATGTGGGTGTGGATGATCCCGACCCGACACCGCCACGCGCCTGAGGTTGCGTGGAGATGAAAGGCCCGCCCTGAACGGCGGGCTTTTTGTTTTGGAGCTGACTGGCGCGGTGCCGATCAGGGTAGGTCCCCGGTAGATCCACGCCATGCGTGGATGGCCGCAGTGCCGACCAACGGTCGGCACCCACTGGGGCAGATGGCGCAGTGCCGGCCAAGGTCGGCACCCAGTGGGGGCGCAAACAAAAAAGCCGCTGCAGGGCAGCGGCTTTCTCGTGTCAGGCGGCGCGGTGGCGCCAGCGGGTCAGAGATCGACCCGGCGGGCCTGCATGAACTTGTTGCCCCAGTAGCCGCTGAGCAGGGTGTCCACGCGGACGTCCTTGCCGGAGCTCGGTGCGTGCAGGAAGCGGCCATCGCCAACATAGATGCCGACGTGGTCGACGCGGCCCTTGCGGCCGAAGAACACCAGGTCACCGGCAGCCAGTGCGGTGCGATCATTGATCAGTTCGGCGTTGTCATCGTGCGCCATTTCGCGGGAGACGCGCGGCAGCTCGATACCCAGGGCCGAGCGGAACACGTAACCGACCAGGCCGCTGCAGTCGAAACCGCTGTCCGGGTTGCTGCCACCCCAACGGTACGGGGTGCCCAGCAGGGTCATCGCGCGGCGCAGCAGCGATTGCACCTTGCCGTTGTCGGCGGCGGTGCCGACAACGCTGCCATTGGCGGCGCTGCTGGTGTCGTAGTTGGCGAGCAGGCGGCTGAGATCACCGGCCACCACGGCCGAGCGGTCCATCAGCGGAATGGTGTCGTTGGCAGCCAGGTGCGGCAGCAGGGCGGCCAGCGTGGCGCTGGCGGCGGCATCGACGCGGCTGCGCTGCGGAGCGGCAGCCTCGGCCTTGGCGGCCGGTCGGGCGGTGCTCTCGGCCACCGGGGCCGGGGTCACATCGGAACGGTTCGGAGCAGTCTGCGACCAGGCCGGAAGGCTGGTCAGGCACAGTGCCAGGCCAAGCAACAGCGGGCGGGCACTACGTGAAGATACGGAAGTCTGGCCTTCGCTTTTCAGGTCGTCAGTCGTCACGCGTCGGTCACAGGAAAAAAACGATGGGGCATCATGCCCTGTAAAAGCGGCAATAAGTTAAAAATTCCGTTAGAAAATCGTTAGTTGCATGGTGATGTGCGTCACAATTTTGAACATATCGCCTGTTCATCTTAGCGAAGGACGCGTTTCGCCCCGGTGTAGTGGTCCTTCCAGTACGGACCGCTGAGCGAGTCCAGCCGGACCGTGCCACCGGTGCTCGGCGCGTGCACGAAGCGCCCTTCACCCACATAAATGCCGACATGGGTGACGCTGCCGCGGCTGCCGAAGAACACCAGGTCGCCGGTGGCCAGGCGCTGCGGGTCGATCTTCGGGCCCTGTACCGCCGCCAGGTCGCGCGAGGTGCGTGGCAGTTTCAGGTCCAGCATCTCGCGGTAGACGTAGGCCACCAGGCCGCTGCAGTCGAAGCCGGAGTCGGGGGTATTGCCGCCATAGCGATAGGGGGTGCCGACCAGGCTGATGGCGCGCATCAGCACCGAGTTGGCCGCCTCGGGATTGTCCGGCACGGTCTTCGGCCAGTTCGCGGTCGGCGGGGGCGGCGCGGGTCGGGTGGCCTTGCCGCCGCCGCAGGCGGTCATCAGCACGGGCAGGGCCAGCAGCAGGGCCGGGGCGAGGAGCCGGCGCAGGCCGGACGAAACTGGCGTGATGTGCATGATCTCCGGATAATGCGCCACCTTAGGATTGGCCGTCATGATGGCGGCGTCCCCGCCGGGCGACAACCCGCCCCAACCCGCCTGCCTCCGGCAGATCCAGACAGAGTTGCGCATGAAGATCGAAAAAGACCGCGTTGTCCGCTTCCACTACACCGTTTCCGAAGTCGGCCAGGAGCCGATCGAATCGTCCAAGGACCGCGGCGAGCCGCTGGCGATCCTGATCGGCCACGGCAACATCATCCCGGGCCTGGAAAACGCCATGATGGACAAGGAAGCCGGCGCGACCTTCAGCGTCGACGTCAACGCTGCCGATGCCTACGGCGAGCGTCGTGAGGGCCTGTCCCAGCGCGTGCCGAAGAAGCACTTCGGCAACACCAAGCTGGCTCCGGGCCAGCAGGTCGTGCTGCAGACCAACTTCGGCCCGCGTGCGGTGACCGTGCAGAAGGTCGGCATGAGCGTCGTCGACGTCGACCTGAACCATCCGATGGCCGGCAAGGACCTGCACTTCGACGTGGAAATCGTCGATGTGCGCGAAGCCGGCAAGGAAGAAATCGACCACGGCCACGTCCACGGCGACGGCGGTCACCAGCACTGATCGCAGCGCGATCGTGATGGCAGCAACGGCCCGCTTCGGCGGGCCGT
Organism: Stenotrophomonas sp. 63632_Sma; assembly: GCF_056482875.1. Taxonomy (NCBI): domain Bacteria; kingdom Pseudomonadati; phylum Pseudomonadota; class Gammaproteobacteria; order Lysobacterales; family Lysobacteraceae; genus Stenotrophomonas; species Stenotrophomonas sp. 63632_Sma. Next base: position 3,301,088 of record NZ_CM151220.1, on the reverse strand, counting down.
TGCGTTTGTGGAACACGGCGCGGCCATCCATGGCGCGCAGGCCGGCGGCATAATGGCGGACCTGCCCGACGGACGCCCTGTGAACGCCGCTTCTCCTTCCCTGCAGCCGGTGGCTTCCGGCGAACGCATCGCCGTGCTTGACGTGCTGCGCGGTGCTGCGCTGCTGGGCATCCTGCTGATGAACATCGAGGCCTTCAGCGGGCCGCTGGACCTGGCGTTCACCGGCATCGACGTGCATTGGCAGGGCATCGACTACTGGGCCGATGCCTTTGTCTACGTGTTCGTGCAGGGCAAGTTCTTCACCCTGTTCTCGTTGCTGTTCGGTGCCGGCTTCGCGGTGATGGCGCAGCGCGCTGAGGCCGCCGGGCGCGACTTCACCCCGTTCTACCTGCGCCGCAGCGCTGGCTTGCTGCTGATCGGTCTGTGCCATGCACTGCTGGTCTGGTCCGGCGACATTCTGGTGATGTATGCACTGATCTCGTTGCCGCTGCTGGCCTGCCGCGAGGCGCCACGCAGCTGGCTGCCGTGGATGGGGCTGATGGTCTACCTCGGCGGTGTGGCGATGATGCTGCTGGTCGGCGCGATGGTGTCGATGGCTTCGGCCGAAGATGTGCAGGGCATGCTTGCCGAGGCGCAGCGGAGCATTGAGCTGCAGCGGCAGGTGTACGGGCAGGGCAGCTGGGCGCAGGCCAATGTGCAGCGCCTGAATGAGTTCGGTACGTCGATGGGGGCGCTGCTGATCACCGGCCCGGAAGTGCTGGGCATGTTCCTGATCGGCAGCTGGTTCGCCGGCAGTGGCGCGCTGGCGGCGCCGGAGCGCTTCCCGCGGCTGTACGCGTCGCTGCGCTGGGTCGCGTTGCCGCTGGGCCTGCTGGTCACGTTGATCGGCGTTGCCTGGAAACCCTACCTGGCACCGGGCGCCTACAACCTTCCAGTGACGGCGGCGATGGGCCTGGTGACCATAGGCGGCCTGCCGATGTGCCTGGGCTATCTGGCGTGGATCGTGCACTGGCGCACGCGGCTGGCCTGGCTGGCGCCGGTGGGGCGCATGGCGCTGACCCATTACCTGGCGCAGTCGCTGGTCTGCACGCTGCTTTTCTATCACTACGGACTGGGATGGTTCGAGGTGATGCCGCGCAGCGTGCAGCTGCTGTTCGCACTACTGCTGTTCGCTGTGCAGGTGGGCATTTCGCACGCGTGGTTGCGCCGCTTCCGTTTCGGGCCGATGGAATGGCTGTGGCGTGCGATGACCTACCGGCAGTGGCCGCCGATGCGGCGCGGGGCCGGGCAGGGCTGATCGATGCAGGGCGCGCGCGAGGATGTGATCGTGGTCGGCGCCGGTGCCATTGGACTGGCCGTCGCGCTCGCGCTGCGCGCACAGGGCCGGCAGGTACGCGTGATCGACCATGGGCGTGTCGGCGGCGCGACCTCGCATGGCAACTGCGGCACCATCACCCCCAGCCACGCGCCGCCGCTGCCAGCGCCTGGCGTACCGTTGCGCGCGCTGCGCTGGATGCTCGATCCGCGTGCGCCGTTGTACGTGCGTACGCGACTGGACCCTGCATTGTGGCGCTGGCTGCTGCAGTTCAGCGCACGCTGCAATGCCCGCAACTGGCTGCAGGCCACGCGCGCCCGCGCTGCGCTGCTGAATGATTCCCGGCTGCGCCTGGCACAGTGGGTGCAGGTGCATGCGCTGGACTGCGAATTCGATACCCACGGTCTGGACTACGTGTTTGGCGATGCCCGCAATTTCGATCGCCACGCCGCTGAGTGTGAGGCACTGAACGCGCAGGGCATCGCCACGGCGCGCATCGATGGCGCCGACTATGCGCGCGACAATCCAGCTTTCCATGATCGCATTGCCGGCGCGATCCACTTCCCCGGCGATGCGCAGCTGCGTCCGGACCGCTACACCGCCGAACTGGCGCGCGTGCTGCGTGCACAGGGCGTGGTGATCGAAGAGCACTCGGACGTGCAGGATTTCAGCGCCCACGCGCAGGGTGTGCGCGTGCACGTCGGCGAACGCACGCTGCACGCACGCGAGCTGGTGCTGGCCACCGGGCCGTGGTCGCCGCGCTGGGCACGGCAGCTGGATCTGCGCGTACCGATCCAGCCCGGCAAAGGTTACTCGCTGACCTGGTCGCGACCGGTGCAGGTGCCGCAGCGCCCGGTGGTGCTGAAGGACCATTCCGTGTTCGTGATTGCCTGGCGCGACGCGCTGCGCCTGGGCGGCACCATGGAGTTCGCCGGCGCCGACCCGCAGCTGCGCACGCGCCGCCTGCAGGCCCTGCAGGAGGCCGCCGACCACTACCTGCGCGCGCCGCGCGGTGCGCAGCTGCAGGAGCAGTGGTGCGGGTGGCGCCCCATGAGCGTGGACGACGTGCCGTTGATCGGCCGCGCGCCCGCGCATCCTCACGTCTGGCTTGCAGCGGGGCATGGCATGCTCGGCATCAGCATGAGCGCCGGCACCGGCCAGCTGATCGCCGATCTCGTCTGCGGCCGCACGCCAGCGATCGATCCTGCCCCTTACCGACCCGAGCGATTCCGATGAGCACTGCATCCTATGATTACGACCTGATCGTCCTTGGCGGCGGCTCCGCCGGCCTGGCCGGCGCGATCCGCGCCGCGCAGCACGGCAAGCGCGTGGCCATGCTGGAGCCCGGTGAGCTGGGCGGGACCTGCGTCAATGTTGGCTGCGTGCCGAAGAAGGCGATGTGGCTGGCGGCCGACCTGCACGAGCGCATCGGCCTGGCCAGTGCGATGGGCTTCGATGTTCAAGCGCGCCCGGCGCTGTCGTGGAAGGAACTGGTGATCCATCGCCAGGCCTACATCAGCAACATCCACACCAGCTACCACAAACGCCTGGATGAGACCGGCGTGGTGCGCATTCCGGCGCGCGGCCATCTGCTCGATGCGCATACCGTGGCCTGCAGTGATGGCGTGCGTTACAGCGCCGAGCACATCCTGATCGCCACCGGCGCGCACCCGCTGCGTCCTGATATCCCCGGCGCGGAACTGGGCCTGGTCTCCGATGATTTCTTCGACCTGCGTGCGGCGCCGGCCGAGGTGGCGATCATCGGCGGTGGCTACATCGCGGTGGAGCTGGCCGGCCTGCTGCAGGCACTGGGCAGCAAGGTGAGCCTGCTGGTGCGTGGCCAGCGGCTGCTGGATCGCTTCGATTACGAGCTGACTGATCAGCTGGCCGAGAACCTGAAGCAGCAGGGCGTGCGCATCCATTTCGGCTATCGCCTGCGCGAACTGCAGCGCGATGGCGAACGCGTACGTGCGTTCGGCCATGACGGCCCGCTCGACAGCGTGTTCGACGCGGTGTTCTTCGCCACCGGCCGCCGCGGCAACAGTCGTGATATGGGCCTGGAAGCGCTCGGCATCGGCATTGGCGAACACCAGCAGGTGCAGGTGGACGAATGGCAGACCACCAGCGTGCCGAGCGTGCACGCGGTGGGTGACATCGCCGGCAAGGTCGGCCTGACCCCGGTGGCGGTGGCTGCTTCGCGACGGTTGATGGATCGCCTGTTCGGTGGCCGCCCGCAGTCGAAGATGGATTACGAGAACGTGGCCAGCGTGGTGTTCTCGCACCCGCCGCTGGGTGCGGTGGGCATGAGCGAGGAAGAAGCGCGCGCGCGTTTCGACCAGGTGAGCGTTTACCACAGCCGTTTCCGACCGATGCTGCAGGCGCTGGCCAACGGTACCCAGCGCAGCCTGTTCAAAATGGTCTGCGCCGGCCCGGAAGAACGCGTGGTAGGTATCCACCTGCTGGGCGAAGCGGCCGACGAGATCCTGCAGGGTTTCGCGGTGGCGGTGAAGATGGGCGCGACCAAGGCCCAGTTCGATGACACCGTGGCGATCCACCCGACCTCGGCCGAGGAAGTGGTGCTGATGCGCTGACCTGCGGTTGCTGCAGAGCCGAGCCCATGCTCGGCCGTCGCTCTTTGTAGAGTCGAGCCATGCTCGACTGCGGTGGAAAGACAGTCGAGCATGGCTAGCCTCTACAAGGCGGGCACCGGACGCCCCCGTGCGACAATGGGCGCCCCCACGCTTTCCCGGGCCGCTCCGAGCGGCCCGCCGTCGTCCTGATGTCCAATCCCGCTTCCCGTATCGCCACCGCCTCCCCACGCATTGCGCTGGGGGGTATCGGCCTGGCAGCGATCGGCGCCATCGCTGCTTCCGGCAAGGCGATCATCGTCAAGCTCGGCCTGCGTCACGGCGTGGATGCCACCACGCTGCTTGCCCTGCGCATGCAGATGGCGCTGCCGCTGTTCGTTTTGATGGCGCTGTGGGCCGCGCGTCGGGCCGAACCACTGTCCTGGGCCGACCGAGCCCGTGTGCTGTGGCTGGGTTTCACCGGCTACTACCTGTCCAGCCTGCTCGACTTCCAGGGCCTGCAGTACATCAGCGTGACCCTGGAACGATTGATCCTGTACTTGAACCCGACCCTGGTGCTGCTGATCAACGTGCTGCTGGCGCGCCAGCGGCCGGGCCGATGGCAGATCGGCGCGCTGGTGCTGAGTTATCTGGGCGTGCTGCTGGCGTTCGGCCATGACCTGCAGCGCGAGGGTGGGCAGATCATCGTTGGCAGCCTGCTGGTGCTGGGCAGTGCGCTCAGCTATGCGCTGTACCTGTTCGGCAGCGGGCAGGTGGTCGCGCGTATCGGAGCGGTGCGGCTGACCGCTTACGCCAGCTGCGTGGCCAGCGTGCTGGTGCTGCTGCATTTCGCGGTGACCCATCCGCTGCCGTTGTTGTGGCAGGCACCGGCGCCGGTGCAGTGGTTGTCGCTGGTCAATGCCACCGTGTGCACGGTGCTGCCAGTGCTGGCGATCATGCTGGCGGTGCAGCGCGTGGGTTCGTCGCTGGCCGCGCAGGTCGGTATGCTGGGCCCTGTTTCCACCATCGTGATGAGCCTATGGCTGCTCGACGAACCGATGGGGCCGGCGCAGATCGCCGGCACCGTGCTGGTGCTGATCGGCGTTCTGCTGGTAACCCGCCTGCGGCGCTGACGCCGGAGCAGGCGCGTGCGCGCATCCTGGCGGTGATCCGCGCGATCCCGGCGGGGCAGGTGATGGGCTATGGGCAGGTGGCGATGCGCGCGGGCCTGCCCGGGCGTGCACGCCTGACCGCGCGCATCCTGGGCCAGAACGACGACCCGGACCTGCCCTGGCATCGCGTGTTGCGCTCGGATGGGCGCATTGCCATGGAGGAAGGGTCGGCCGGCTGGCGCGAGCAGTCACAGCGGTTGCGCGCCGAGGGCGTGCGGGTGGAGAACGGCCGGGTGCGGATGCCGGCGGCTGATCCGGCGGCAGCACTGGATGCCGCTGTGTGGGGTCCGGGCTGAGCAACGCTGGCGACTGAACAGGCCGCGCCTGCCGGTCGCCAACAAGACACGGTGCTGCGGCTATGATGGAGGCCGTTCCATGCCGGTGCTCCCATGTTCCCGCGACTGCCAACCGTCACCAAGGCCCTGCTGATCGCCAACGCGATCCTGTTCCTGCTGCAGCAGCCGTTCCTGCTCGGCATGCAGACCTTCGAGCCGTTCATGCTGCAACCCCTGCAGCAGGGCTTCGACGCATTCTCGCCGGGCGGCAACTTCCAGCCTTGGCAGCTGCTGACCTACGGCTTCCTGCACGGCAGCTTCGGCCATCTGTTCTTCAACATGCTGGCGGTCTTCATGTTCGGCGCGCCGCTGGAGCAGACCTGGGGCGAGAAGCGCTTCCTGCTGTATTACCTGGTGTGCGTGGCCGGTGCCGGTGTCTGCCAGCTGCTGGTGGGTACGCTGCTGGAAAACCCGGCCACGGTGCTGGGCGCTTCCGGTGGCGTGTTCGGCCTGCTGCTGGCCTACGGGATGCTGTTCCCCAACCAGCGGGTGATGCTGCTGTTCCCGCCGATCCCAATGAAGGCGCGTACCTTCGTGATCCTGTTCGGCGTGGGCGAGCTGGTGCTGGGCATGACCGGCTGGCAGCCGGGCGTGGCCCACTTCGCACACCTCGGCGGCATGCTGTTCGGCTGGTTGCTGATCCGCTACTGGCGCGGGCAATCGCCGTTCAACAAGCGCCGCCCGCCCGGCCCACCGAAGCGCCCGAACCATCTGCGCAGCGTCAAATGATCCGAAGGATCATTTGACGCTGTAGGTGCCGACCGTTGGTCGGCACGCCTTGTCCCACGCGGGTAGGTGCCAACCTTGGTTGGCACGCTTTGAATGGGATCATTTGACGCGGTAGGTGCCGACCGTTGGTCGGCACACCTCTACCCATCCTGCAACACCACCTGCGCGGCATTGTGCCCGGGCGCACCGGTGACGCCACCGCCGGGATGGGTGCCCGAACCGCACAGGTACAGGCCGGGCAGGGCACCGCGATAGCCGGCTTGGCCGACCATCGGCCGTGCCGAGAACAACTGGTTGGCACTGAGCGCACCGTGGAAAATGTCGCCGCCGACCAGGCCGAAGGTGCGTTCCAGATCCAGCGGCGACAGCACCTGCCGACCGAGCACGCTGCCGGCAAAGCCGGGCGCATACCGTTCGACGGTGGCAATCATCAGGTCCGCCACAATCTCGCGGTGATCATCCCAGTTACGCCCGTCGGGCAGTACCGGCGCCACGTGCTGGCAGAACAGGCTGGCCACATGCTGCCCGCGCGGCGCCAGTGAATCATCCAGCGTGCTCGGAATCAGCATCTCTACTATCGGTTCGCGCGACCAGCCTTCGCGGCGCGCATCCAGCCAGGCGCGGTCCATGTAGTCCAGGCTGGGGGCCATGATGATGCCGGCGCTGAGGTGATCGCCGGGGCCGGGCAGGGCACGGAAGTCCGGCAACCGCGACAGCGCCACGTTCATCCGGAAGGTGCCGGAACCGCAGCGCCAGTTCGCCATGCGTTCGCGTGTGGCAGCGGGTACCTGCGTCGGCTCCAGCAGCTGTTCGTACAGCAGCTTCGGATTGACGTTGGCCACCACCGCGCGTGCACGCAGGGTTTCGCCGTTGGCCAGTTCCACCCCCACGACGCGGCCTTGTTCGGTCAGTACCTGTTGCACACCGGCATCCACGCGCAGTTCGGCCCCGGCCTCGCGCGCCGCGCTGGCGATGGCCTGGCTGATCGCGCCCATGCCGCCGATCGCGTGGCCCCACGCACCCTTTACGCCATTGCACTGGCCGAATACGTGGTGCAGCAGTACGTAGGCACTGCCCAGTGTATACGGGCTTGCGTAGTTGCCGACGATGCCATCAAAGCCGAACAGCGCCTTGATCGGCTCGCTCTCGAACCAACGGTCCAGGTACTCCGCCGCCGACAGCGTGAACAGGTCCAGCAGTTCCTGCCGCAGTGGCGCATCCAGCGCCGCCAGTTCGCGGCCGAGTTTCCCCATCTGCCATAGTGCGGGCAGCGCACGCCAACCGCCTGCTACACCCAGGTCGGGCGGCGCGCGCAGAGCCCATGCGCGCAGTACGTCGGCGAAGATTTCAAGGCGTGCCTCGTACGCGGGCAAGCGCTGCGCATCCCGCTCGGAGAACTTCGCCACTTCGGCCTGAGTGCGGCCAGGTGCCGACAACAGATAGCGGTCGTCGGGCAATGGCAGGAAGTTGTTGGCCGGGCGCGCGACGATGCGCAGCCCATGCGCATGCAGCTGCAGGTCGTCGATCACCTTCGGCTGCAGCAGCGAGACCGTGTACGAGGCGACTGAATTGCGGAAGCCGGGATGGAATTCCTCGGTGACCGCAGCGCCGCCAAGAACGCCGCGACGTTCCAGCACCAGCACCTTCTTTCCGGCACGCGCCAGATAGGCCGCGCAGACCAGGCCGTTGTGGCCACCACCAACGATGATCGCATCCCAGGTCATCTGCACCTCGGAAAAAGGGGACGGAGGGGATTAAGTCGCAATTCGCATGGGGGCACCGGCAATGGGGAGAAACGACTTAATCCCCTCCGTCCCCTTTTTTGATCGCTGCTTCGATGGTGGCGATGTCGATCTTCTTCATCGGCATCATCGCGTTGAATGCGCGCTTGGCCAGTGCCTTGTCCTGGCTGGTCACCGCTTCGATGAGCATGCGCGGGCTGATCTGCCAGGAGATGCCCCAGCGGTCCTTGCACCAGCCGCATTGGCTCTCCTGGCCACCGTTGCCGACGATCGCATTCCACAGGCGGTCGGTCTCGGCCTGGTCCTCGGTCTGGATCTGGAACGAGAACGCTTCGCTGTGCTTGAACGCGGTGCCGCCGTTGAGGCCGACGCAGGGGATGCCGCAGACCGTGAATTCGACGGTCAGTACGTTGCCTTCCTTGCCGTCCGGATAGTCACCGGGGGCGTGATGCACGGCGGTCACCGCGCTGTCGGGCAGGATACTGGCGTAGAAGGTGGCGGCCTCGAGTGCGCCGTTGTCATACCAGACACAGATCGTGTTCTTGTGTGCCATGTCGGGGCTCCACGTTGGACGAAGCCGCAGCGATAGCATGCGCGGTGTTAATCCGGGATCGTGCTGCACCTGCAAAAAAAGGAGGGCGCCCGAAGGCGCCCTCTGCGTTACCCGTGTGGCAGCTGGATCAGCGCCAGACCTTGATCTGCTCGGCTTCACTGCGCTGCATCGGCTGGCCGGCCTTGCAGCTGAAGGTGGCGCCGAAGGCCGGCAGGTTGGCCAGCGTGCCGTTGCTGCGCCACAGGCCTGGTGCACGGATGTCGGCGGTCAGGCGGCGTACGGCCTCGTTCGGCGCCAGCTGCTGCGCCCACAGCGCAGACCAGGCGCGGAAGAAGCCCTGCTGCTGGGCCTGCTTGGCCTTCGGCTCCTGCGCGACATACGCCGCCCAGGCCAGTTCCAGACCGGCGATGTCGGCCAGGTTCTCTTCCTGGGTGAGCGTGCCGTTGACCTTGGCACCCTTCACGCCCGGGAAGTCGTAGGCGCTGTACTGCGCGGCCACGCGGTTACCGAGCAGGGTCCAGGCGGTCTTGTCGGCCGGGGTCCACCAGCTGCGCAGCTCGCCCTTGGCGTCGACCAGCGCACCCTTGGCATCGATCGCGCGGGTCAGCTCATGGCCGACCAGGCCACCGAAGCTGCCGAACTTGTCGGCAGCGTCGGCCTTGGCGTTGAACACCGGGCCCTGCAGGATCGCGGCGGTGACGATCAGGCGGTTCTGGGCCAGATCGTAGGCCAGCGACGGCTGCTGCGGCAGCACGTCCCAGCGACGGTCGGCATTGCCCTTGCCGATGCGCTTCATTTCCTCGCGATGGCGCCAGGTCGAAGCAATCAGCATGTTGCCACCGAACGAACCGCGGCCCATCGGCTGCACGCTGTAGTCGAGGTCGCGCAGCGGGGTGCCAATCTCGATCTTCAGCGCAGCCAGCTTGGCCTGCGCTTCGGCCTTGGCTTCGGTGCTCATCCAGCTGCTGTTCTTGACCGCTTCGATCTGCACTTCGCGCACCTTGTCGACGATCCACGCCGCCTGGCGACGATCTTCGGCGGACAGGTAACGGGCAGCGTATTCGCGACCGACCATCGGGCCAGCGGCTACGTTGATCGCCTCCAGCACGTCTTCCCAGCGCTGCGGCGGCAGGGTTTCGCCACGCAGCACGCGGCCGCGGAATTCGAACTCGGCGTCGCGGTAGGCCTTGGACAGGTACGGCGCCATCGAGTCGCCCACGCGCCAGCGCAGGTAGGCCTTCCACTGGTCCGGCTTGAGCTTGGTGACCATGCCGTCGAGCTGCTTGAACAGGCCCGGGTCGGCCAGCGAGACCAGGTCGTCATCCACGCCCTGTGCCTTCAGGAAGGCATCCAGCTGCAGGTTGCGGTAGCGGCTGTTGAGCTCCTTGGTGGAGATCGGCGCGTAGTTGTTGAACGGGTTGTTGATGCCGGCCAGCGACTGCGCATTGCGTGCCAGCTCGGTTTCCAGCGCGATCACCGCCTGCGACTCGGCATCCAGCTTGGCCGCCGGGGTGCCGGTCAGCGCCAGGATCTGCTTGACGTAGTTGCGGTAGCGCCCCATCAGCGCCACGGTGTCGGCGTCGGTGCGGGTATAGAACGCCGGATCCGGCAGGCCCATGCCGCCCTGCATGAAGTAGCCGATGTGACGGTCCAGTGCCTTCAGGTCGACGTCCGGGCCGAAGTTGAAGGCCACCGGGATGCCGACCTGGTGCAGTGCGGCGATCGAGGCCGGCACATCCTTGGCCTTCTTGATGGCGTTGATGCGGGTCAGCAGCGGGGCGATCGGGTTGGAGCCGTCTGCTTCCACGGCCGCTTCGTCCAGGCCACTGGCCCAGAAGTCACCCAGCAGCTTCTGCACGTTGCCCTGCGGCGCCTTCATCGCTGCGTCGAGCAGTTCACGCTGCTGCTGGCGGCTTCGGTCGACCAGCTGGCCCAGCGCGGTGGTGGCGCCGGTCTGCGGCACCGGGTTGGCCTTCAGCCAGCCTGCATTGGTGGCGTCGTAGAAGTCGCTGCACTGGGCACTGACAGCCGGGGCACGCGCGGCCTTTTTCTTGGCGGCGAAGGCATCGTGGGTCGGGACCAGAGTCGCCAGGCTGATGCCCAGGGCGATGGCAAGCGGACGGAAATTGGGCATGTGGAACGAATCCGTGATGGATTGAGGGCGCGCGCACTATAGCAAGCCGCGCATGGGCGCGGCATGCACGCATCACGGCGCATCCGCCGGGCATGGCCCGGCGCTACCGGGTGTGTGGCATCGACACCGCATGCACGCATCACGGTGGCTCCGCCGTGCCATACGCCGACCAAGGTCGGCATCTACCAACGGCGTGGGCCTGCACAGGCGCAGCAGATCCACGCCATGCGTGGATGACGGGCGCGGCAAAAAACAAAGGCCCGGGAATTCCCGGGCCTCTGCAGGTCTACCTTGGCATCAGCCAGGGCTTACCAGATCACCACCTGCTGCTCGCCGGCGCGGGCCATCGGCGAACCGGCCTTGCACTGGAAGGCCGCGGCAAAGGTCGGCAGGTTCGACGGCGCACCCATGGCGCGGAACTGCGCCGGCGCGTGCGGGTCGGTGGCCAGGCGGACCTTGGCGTTTTCCGGGGTGTACTTGGTGCGCCACACGGTGGCCCAGTTGAAGAAGAAGCGCTGGTCGCGGGTGAAGCCATCGACCTTTGCATCTTCCTTGCCGACGGAGGCCTTCTGCAGCGCGTCGTAGGCGGTAGCCAGGCCGCCCAGGTCGGCGATGTTCTCGCCCAGGGTCAGGTGACCGTTCACGGCCTGGCCGTCGACCTTGTACTGGTCGAACTGCTGGACCAGCTTGCCGGTCAGGCCTTCGAAGTTCTTCTTGTCAGCGGCGGTCCACCAGTCTTCCATGTTGCCGGTCGGCCCGAAGCGTGCACCCTGGTCGTCGTAACCGTGGGTCATTTCGTGGCCGATCACCGCACCGATGCCGCCATAGTTCAGTGCGTCGTCGGCCTTCGGATCGAAGAACGGCGGCTGCAGGATGGCGGCCGGGAACACGATCTCGTTCTGCAGCGGGTTGTAGTAGGCGTTGACCGTCTGCGGGGTCATGCCCCACTCGGTCTTGTCCACCGGCTTGCCGATCTTGGACAGGTTGAACTTGTAGTTGAACTCACTGGCCGCGCGCACATTGCCCAGGTAGCTGTCGCGCTGGGTCTGCAGGCCCGCCCAGTCACGCCACTTGTCCGGGTAACCGATCTTCGGGGTGAAGGTTTCCCACTTGGCGATGGCCTTGGCCTTGGTTTCATCGCTCATCCAGCTCAGGCCCTGGATGCGTTCCTTCAGCGAAGCGGCCAGGTTCTTCACCAGCTCTTCCATCTTCGCCTTGGCTTCCGGCGAGAAGGCAACCTTCACGTACAGCTGGCCGAAGGCTTCACCGGCGTCGTTCTCGATGGTGCCCAGCACGCGCTTCCAGCGCGGCTTCTGTTCCTTCTGGCCGTTGAGGGTCTTGCCGTAGAACTCGTAGTTCTCCTGCACGAAGGCATCGGCCAGGTACGGCGAAGCGCTGTCCACGGTGTGGAAGCGCAGGTAGGCGCGCCACACCGACGGATCGGTATCGCCCAGCGCCTTGCTCACTTCCTCATGGAAGGCCGGCATGGCCAGCGAGAACTTCTCCGGCGCGGCTACGCCCTGCGACTTGAAGAACTCGGTCCAGCTGAAGTTCGGGGTCAGCTTGTCGGCGTCAGCCAGGGTGACCGGGTTGTAGTACAGCTCGACGTTGCGCGACAGCTCGACGCGCGACTTGGAGGCCTTGGCCAGGCGGGTCTCGAACTTGACCACGTCCTCGGCCTGCTTGGCAGCGTCGGCAGCGGCGACGCCGGACAGCTCCAGCACCTTGGCGACGTGTGCCTGGTAGGCCTTCAGCTTGTCGGCGTTCTTGGCATCGGTGTAGTAGGTGCTGTCCGGCAGGCCCAGGCCGCCCTGGCTGGCGTAGGCCAGGTTGACGGCCGAGTTCTTGAAGTCGGCTTCGGCGCCGAAGCCGAACAGGACGTTGTCACCCTTGGCCGCGCTGCTGCGCAGGTAGTCGGCGATGGCCGCCTTGTCCTGCAGGCCGTCGATCGCGGTCAGGTCGGCCTTCAGCGGCTCGATGCCCTGGGCATTGATCTTGGCTTCGTCCATGCCGGTGGCCCACAGGTCGCCGACGATCTTCTCGATATGGTTCGGGTTCTTGACCTGCGCGACCTGTTCAGCCAACTGGTGCTGTACGGCCACCGAACGCTCGTCGAGGATGGTGAACGCGCCCCAGCTGGTGCGGTCGCCCGGAATTTCATTGGCGGCCAGCCACTTGCTGTTCACGTAGTCGCCGAAGGCGCCACAGGCGTCCTTGCTGGCATCCAGATCGCTGGGCTGGAAGGCGTTGTAGGCCGGCAGCTTGCTCTCGTCCAGCGTGTAGTTGGTGGCTTCGGCCGCAGCCGGCGTGGAGGCGGTGGCATCCTTGGCCGGGGTTTCGTTCTTGCCGCAGCCGACCAGCGCGGCCGAAACGGCCAGGGTCAGCAGCACGATCTTGGGAGTACGGGTCACTTTGATGGCCTCCAGGCCGAGTGAGTCAGGGAAGGGCCGCGGGGACGGCCGTGGGCCGAACAATACGCCGCCGGCCTGCCCTGCAAGGGTGTCGAAGGTCATGGCCGTTGGCAAGCACGCACGACGTGGCGCACGCACTCGGGCAACCTGGCAGGATCGGCACAGTGCGATGCCTGCCAGTGTGCTGTTCAGGGCTTTTCCGGGACGGGCTGCTTTGTTGGTTGCAGGTCGTCAGTAAACGGTTCGTTGGCATCCGGATCGGGTGGAACATCCGCGATCCGGGTCCTGCGTTCAGGTTCGCCCTTCACTTGGCTGAGTGCGCCGACGTCAACTCGGGCAACCCTGGGTTTTGCCCAGATGGCATCGTGCCATTGCTGATACTTGTCCGGATCCCAGTAGCGATCGTCATAGAATTTGCTGCCGTCTATCTCTTCCGGACCGGCCGGACCGGGGACCATGATCCGTAGATTGCCGGCAAATCCGGTGCGGCTCCCGGTTACTGCGCGGCGCTCACGGCGCAGCACGGTGGCGATGCGTGGCTTTGCAGCGGAATCCCCGAATCGAGCGTAGATGGCTTCACCCTCGACTACGGCGTGGGAACGTTGCTCTGCCGTCAGCGTGGCCCAGTAGCGCTCCCGCAACTCGACAAACCCTTCGTAGCCTCGTTCGGCGGCGAGATCCATCCAGGCATAAGCCAGTGCGCGATCAGCCGGGGTGCCCGATCCATTCCACAGCATTTCGGCAACCATGGCCTGCGAAGGTTTGTCTGCATAGAACGCGGCACGCTGGAAGAACTTGAAAGCGGCCTCCTGGTCGCCTGCATTGCGCTTCTCCATTCCCAGAAGGCGAAAGCGCAGGTCCGGATGGCCGCTGAGGAACCCGGCGGTGATCATCAGCGGGTCGCTGGTCGGGTCGGCAGGCAGGGCCAGCGGCTTGCTTTCTGCCGCTTGGCTCTGCATGGGCGCCAAGGCGAGCATCGGCAACAACAGTGGCAGTGTCCAACGTTTCACGCAATCTCTCCTTGCAAGCAGTTGTAGGTTCCATCCTGCGGCGGGGGCGCCGCAACGGCCGATAGGCACAGGGGCGTGCTGTCCCGTCGAACGCAGGGAAGCTGCGGGACGGCCCGGCGATGGGGCGTCCCGGTCGCATCACTTCTTCTCTGCCGGGCCGTCGATGTGGCGGGAGAAGAAATTCAGCATGTTGGTGTAAAGGTTGACACGGGCCGGCACGCCATAGAAGCCGTGCATTTCACCGGACTGGATGATCATGCCCTCCGGCGGATTACCGGCATCGGCAAGGGCCTTGGCCATCAGCTCGGTCTGCTCGGGCACTGCGCGCACATCGCGCGCACCGGCTGCAAGGAAAACCGGAATTTTTACTTCCGCGGCGCGCCGTGCGGGGGAGGCCTTGTTCCACTCGGCGACATCGGTACCGTGAGTGCGGCGCAGGTAGCGCAGACCGGACTCGCGCTGCGGGATATCGCCCTTCTTGAACAGCATGTCTACGTCGTACACGCCGACGTAGCCAAAGGCGCATTTGAACATTCCGGGCGCGCGGATCGGCGCCATCAACGACGAGTAGCCACCGAAGCTACCACCGTAGATGCAGATCCGGTCCTTGTCGGCGTAGCCGTTCTTGATGGTCCATTGGGTAGCGTCGATGATGTCGTTCTGAATGCCATCGGCCCACTGCTTGTGGCCCGCATCCTGGAACCCCTTGCCGTAACCGCCGGAGCCACGGAAGTTGATCTGCAGTACGGCGTAGCCGCGGCTGGCAAGCAACTGGGTTTCGCCTGAATAGCGCCAGTTGTCGCGCGGCCCGATCGGACCGCCATGCGGATTGACGATCAATGGCAGGTTCTTGCCGTCCGAGTCGCGCGGCAGGGTCAGATAGCCGTGGATCTGCATGCCGTCGCGTGAGGTGAAGTTGAACGGCTTGACGTTGGCCAGCAGTTTCTTGTCCAGGTGCGGCGCGCGCTGCATCAGGAACCGGGCCTTGCCGGTATCGCGATCGAACAGATAGAGCTCACCCGGATTCGAGTCGCTGTAGACCGAAACGATGATCCTCTTGCCGTCTTCGGTATGGCTGGAGAAATCGACCATTTCTCCCTCGAACGATCCAGCCAGAGAGGCATACAGATCGGCGTCGGGGTGGTTTTCGTCGATCAGGGTGACCTTGGGCGCCCCCGCTTCGGTCACTACAGCGAGCAGGGCCTTGTCGTCCGTAGACCAGATGTAGTCCGATACCTCCGCCACCTTGTCCTGGAACAGTGGAGTAAATTCTCCGGTCGCTGTATCCAGCGTACCGATCGCACCCGGTGCCTTGTCGTCGCTCTGGGTAGCGAACACGCGTCCGTCTGCGGTGGTGCGCTCCACCCAGAGGTGCTTGCCTCCGGACTTGGAAGCATTCACCAGCACCCACTCGCGACCGTCAAGCCGATACAGCTCGGTTCTCTCGTCGTACTCGCCTTCCTCGTTGCGGCTGGAGGAGCACACGGCAAAGCGTGGTTCCTTGGCTGCATCGAGGGCAATGCTGCAGTCGTCCTTCGGAGCCCTGGCCAAGACACTGCGGCGACCAGTGATGGTGTCCACCTGTACCACCTGGGTGCCAGCCCCTTCAGCAGAGCGTGGATAGCGTGACTGCATGATGACGTTGCGGTCATCGCCCTTGAGAGTGTCAAGCAGGCTGAACGATTCGGCGCCCACCGTCTTTCCGCGCTGGGTTGCATCCCGGGTGCCATAGAAGATCACGGGAACGGCCTGCGACCCATCGGCATTGACCGCAAACCATTCGCCAGTTGCAAACGGCTGCGCATAGCCGCCAATTTTCTTGACAGCGTTGAACATGATCCGGTTCGGCGAGATCCAGTGGAATGAACCCACGCTCTTCTTGTCCGGCAGCTGATTGACCTTCAGCACTGCCAGGTCGCTGGTACGCATGATCGTCAGCACGTCCTGGTCGCCGTGGTCCATGCTGATGGCCAGGTAATCGCCATTGGGCGAAATGCGCACGTTGCCATAGCTGGGATGCTTGACGAAATCTTCGACTGAGTAGGTCGATGCGGCAAATGTGGGGGCGGCGAAGGTGAAGGAAAGAGCCAGTGCGGCCGATTGCAGCTTCTTCATGGGATCCCCTTGGTTCTAGGCGTGAATACATGGCAGGCAGAGGGCCGCAGCATGGCGCTGTATGTCCTGGACGGCATGACTGCCTGGATGTGACTGTATGGATGCAGAAGCACGAAGCCCGGCATCTGCCGGGCTTCGCGATGGAGCAAACTACGCGCTATCAGAAGCGGTAGGACAGGCTGACGTAGTAGCGACGACCCAACGGATCGGCGCCGATCAGCGGATTGAAGTACGGATAGTTGGTATCGGTCGGGTCGCGACGGAAGGTGTTGTTGGTCAGGTTGACGACGGTGAAATCAGCCGTCACGTTCGGGCCGAACTTCTTGGTGAGCTGGAGGTTGTACACGCTGTACGGACCCAGGCGCTGGGTTTGCGCGCGATTCCAGTTCGAACCGTAGCGGGTGCTGAACAGCGTCGCGCCCCATTCGTCCTTCGACCAGCTCAGGCTGCCACGGAAGCGGCTGCGCTGGCTCCAGTCGTGATCGGGCAGATCGCGGTAATCGATGAGTTCGTCGTCATCGTTTTCCTGATACTTGTTGGTCAGCATCAGCGAGTAGCCCAGGTCCAGGCCGAACCTGCCAAGGCGATCGGTGTCCAGACGATACTTGTACGACGCATCGATACCGCTGGTTTCCAGCAGCGCGGTGTTGATGTATGCAGTATTCAGACGCTGGATGCGACCATCAAGCGTGGTGCCCGGAGCGCTTGTACGGGTGATCAGGCTGGTCAGGTTCTGGCAGAAGGTCGAGTCCATGCCGAACGGGAAGGGAGAGCCATCCGGGCGGACGCCCAGTCGGCAATTGGCTTCGTTCTGCAGCAGGTAGGTCGAGCTCAACTGCGAGGCGGCATCTTCCAGACGGATCTTGTAGTAGTCCACCGTCAGCGACATGTTGTCCACGATGTCCCACACGAAGCCGACGCCCCACGACTTGCCTTCTTCTTCCTTCAGCTGCGGGTTGCCGGCGGTCAGCGACTGCGCCTGGTAATAGGTGATGTCGGTGGTGCGGTTGCACTGCGTGCGGGTGCGGCCAGGTGTGCCTGCCGGCTGGCCAAGGCCGGTACCCGAACGGCAGCTGTAGTCATCGACGATATTCGAGTACGACGCAGCACCTTCGGCGTAGACCAGCTGCATGTCCGGAGCGCGGAAGCTGGTGGCGTAGGAGCCACGCACCAGCAGGTTGCTGAAGGGACGCCATTCCAGGCCAACGTTCCAGGTCTTTGCGTCGTCCACGGCCGTGATGTCGTCGTACTTGTCGTAGCGACCTGCGATGTTCATCGAAAGGTTGCTGAAGATCGGCACGCGGAACTCGGTGCCGATCGCATAGCGATCACGCGTTCCGTGGGTCTCGCCCGAGCTGGTCAGGTTATAGATGGTCTGGCCGTCGAGCGGACGCAGCTGGTTGGTGCGCGGGTCGCTGTTCACGTCGGTGGTCTGGCGGACGCCTTCGATGACACCGGCAAAGCCAACGGCACCAGCCGGAAGTTCGAACAGGTCGCCGCTGATGTTGAAGTTGACGGTGGCCGAGGTGGCTTCAGCTTTGTTCTTTACGCGGGTTGCGAACGAACGGTAGATTTCCGGCGTGATCGGCGAGTTCCAACGTGCCTGGTCGAGCGCATAGATCGGGTAGTTGTCGGTGGTGTAACCCTGCAGTGGGCCCAGGAAATAGTCGTGGACCGGCTTGGCCAACAGGCGTGGGCGATCGGCGGTGTAGTCGTATTTGCCATAGTTCGCGCTGGCTTCCCAGTCGAATCGATCGGCGATGGTGCCGGTGATGCCGAGGGTGAAATCGTAGCTCTTCTCGTCGTACAGCGTGCTGGCCGCTTCATTTCCGCCCAGCTCGAACGGGTTGAACACGCGCTGCAGCTGGATGATATCCCTCAGATTGGAATCGTAGTACGCCGAAGTTGCAGCACCTGCGCGGTTGGAGGTGAAGCGGTCGTTCGAGGTGGCCCAGAACTCGGTGCCACTGCTGGCCTTGGCGTCTGTCTTGTAGAAGTTGACGCTGCCGAAGGCCTGCAGAGTGTCGGTGAAATCAAACGTACCGTATGCGTAGCCGTTGAAGTTGCGATTCTTGTTCTGGATCGAGCGCGAAGCCGGCTGGGTGTAGCTGCCGCAGTACTTGCCACGGGTTGCGGTGGTCACGGTGGTGTAGCCGAACGCATCGCAGGCCGCCGCGTCATAGAGCGCGTTGAAGTTGCGGGTGTGGCCATTGCGTCCACCGGCGCTGATGGCAGCCAGCGAAAGGCTCGGATTGACGGCCAAGCCGATCTCGTTCTGGCGGGTGTCGGCC
Organism: Stenotrophomonas sp. 63632_Sma; assembly: GCF_056482875.1. Taxonomy (NCBI): domain Bacteria; kingdom Pseudomonadati; phylum Pseudomonadota; class Gammaproteobacteria; order Lysobacterales; family Lysobacteraceae; genus Stenotrophomonas; species Stenotrophomonas sp. 63632_Sma. The sequence goes on along the minus strand of NZ_CM151220.1, from coordinate 3,282,714 downwards.
AGGAAGTCGCGCTGGCTGGCGAACACCGGCTCGTTCTCCTGGTACTGGAAGGCGTAGGTCGCGCTCCAACGGTCACCTGTCTTGCCGCCGGTGTATTCGACGTTGACGCTATCGCCGCCGCCTTCTTCGGTGGTGCCGGTGGTCAGCTTGATCTGCTGTCCATCGTAATTCTTGCGCAGCACGATGTTGACCACACCGGCGACGGCGTCCGAGCCGTAGATCGCCGAGGCGCCACCGGTCAGGATTTCCACGCGCTCGACGATCGAGCTCGGGATGGCCTTGATGTTCACAACGTTGTTGTCGCGGTTGTACGGCTGCGGATACTGGGCCGGACGACGCCCGTTGATCAGGGTCAGGGTGTAGCCCGGGCCCAGGTTGCGCAGGTTGACAACCTGGGCGTTCGGCGTAAAGCCGCCCACGTTCAGGTCACCAGTGAAAGAGCTGGTGGTGTTCTGGGTCAAGGTCTGCAGCATGTCGCCGACGGACTGGAAGCCTTCCCGGTCAATGTCCGCACGGGTGATCACCGTCACCGGTGCCGGGCCTTCAACGTCAGCGCGCTTGATGCGCGAACCCACCACCGAGACACGATCGAGATTGGTTGCGTTCTTGCCGCCTGCCTCATTGCCGGCTTCCTGTGCGAAGGCAGGAGCGATGCCGGTGGCCAACAGGGCCGTGGTGAGCGCGAAGCTCAGCGGGTGGCGACAGAGCGCCTTGCGGATGGTCATGTATGGATCCCCTGATGAATCGAACCTCGGTCGGCCCCGGTGCGGTTGCCGCCGTCCTTGATGGGCAGTTGCCCGTTTCCCACCGGCTTCACAAGCCGATAAGCCAAAGTTAACACAGACTTAACTTGACCTGTCAACTGTTCATCATTCCGTCATAAAGACAAAGTTGGCAAATATCTGATTCCTCTGTGGAATTATTTCAAGCAACTGATTTTTAAGAATTATTCTTGAGTCTGAATCTGGTTGGCGGGGCTGGGCGTACCGGAGGGCGGTAGCGACCATGTTCAGGGTTCAGTAGGGAAATGGCGCTGATGGCGGCGCAAAGTGAGATGCTGAGCGTCTTGGCCTGGGGCCACGAGAGGCATTGCCTGTGCGTGAGGCCGGGATACGCTTCACGGATCGTGTGGTGACACGAAAAGAAAGGCCCCGCCGAAGCGGGGCCTTTGGGTAGAGGGCGACAGAAGCTTACTTGTCGCCGAACTCGTACTTGGCCTGCACATAGATGGCACGCCCGTAGGCGTTGTACAGGTAATTGTTGTACGGCTGGCCGCTGGTGCCGGCGAAGCTGAAGCGCTGGTTGTCCGGCATCTTGTTGAACACGTTGTTGACCATCAGCGACAGGGTCAGGTTGTCCAATGCACGGTAGTTCACGCTCAGGTTGTAAGTGGTGTAGGAGCCCCACTTGCCTGCCTTGTAGCCGGAGCTGTGGACGTAGTCGTAGCCATTGCCCACGTACGCCATGTAGTTCGGCGTCTTGCCAATGTAGTTGGCGTACAGGGTGGTGGTCCATTTGTCCTTGGCCCAGCCGACCGAACCATCAGCGCGCACCTTGGCGTACGAGTCGTACACCCACATCGCGTACGGGTCACGCAGCAGGTCCAGGAACTCATCGCCCGGCTGCGGCTGCAGTTCGCGCTTGAGCATGTCGGTGTAGTTGCCCGAGAACTGAAGCGAACCGAAGCGGCCCATGTCGTGCACGTACTTGAAGCTGGCGGTCAGCGCTTCCAGGTTCTGGCGGGCGACGTTCATCTTCGGGGTGTAGATCTCGTCCAGCACGCCGGACGCATCGCGGGTGATCCAGTCGTTGACGTTCTGGCAGCTGGCCGAGGTGTTGTTGGCCTGGCCGCCACGGCAGTAGTACTCGGCCAGCAGCAGCTGGTCGGAGCTGAGCGTATCGACCTCGTTCTTGATCTTCCAGTTGTAGTAGTCCACCGACAGCGACAGGTTGTTGATCGGTGCCCACACAACACCTGCATTCCAGACGTCGGCGGTGATCGGTTCCAGGTCCGGATTGCCGGCGCGGGTGCCGAACACCGAGACGCTGTCATACGGGCAACCGGTGGTGTTGGCCGGGTCGTAGCCCAACTGGCCGCAGCGGTAGTAGTCGGTGGAGCCGTTGGCGTAGTAGCCGCTACGGCCCTGGAACGCGTCGGACAGCGTCGGAGCGCGGAACGCCGTACCGTACTTGCCGCGGAACAGCAGGCTTTCGATCGGACGGAACTCGACGCCGATGCTGTAGGTGGACTTGTCGACGGTGTTGCTGCCGATCTTGAAGGCGTCGTAGCGACCGGAACCGGTCACCGTCAGCATGTCATGCAGGGGCAGGCGCAGTTCGCCGGTCACCGCATAGTTGCTGCGGTGGCCGGCACCGGAGACCGCCGTGGTGCCCCAGACGCTGCCATCCATCAGGCCCGGATCGGGGCTGTAGTCCCAGCCTTCGCTTCCACCTTCAACGACCACGGCCAGGCCGGCGTCGCCGCCGGGCAGCTTGAACAGTGATCCATTGGTGACCTGTGCACGGGCCAGGTTCTGCCAGGTGCGGCTCTGGCTGTAGCTGTAGCCGGTGAAGGTCTGGAAGTCACCGGCCGGCAGCGGCGCGTAGAAGGCTTCCCAGTTCGGGCTGTAGATGTCGTAGCCGGTGCTGGTGGTTCCCAGCACCGGGCCGAGCACGCGCTGTTCGAAGTAATCGTTGATCGGGTCATTCCAGCGCACGAAATTGCGCTCGGTCAGCTTGTACTCGCCGCGGGTGAAGCTGAGGCTGTAGTCCCAGTTGCCGGCCGTGCCGCGGCCGCCCAGCGTCACCTGATAGGCCTTGTTGCGGTCGGTGTTCATGATGTCGCGGTAGCCGGCGCCGCCGATGTCTTCCGGGGCGAACACGCGCTGCAGGTTCATGTACTGGCCGCTGGCCTGGTCGTAGAAGCGGCCCCAACCGGAAGATGTGCCCCACCAGGTGTAGCCGGAACCCGTTGCGTACTTGACCTCTTCCAGGCTGTACAGCGCATCGCCGAACAGCTGGAAATTGTCATTCACGTCGAAGGTGGCAGAGCTGTAGATCTGCGCGCTTTCCTTGCCGTTCTTGATGGTCTTGTAGCCGGTGCCATAGGTCGAGCCACATGCCTGGCCGGTGGGCCGGGTGCCGAGCACCGTGGTGCCATCGAACTGCCCGGCCACATTGGCGCACAGGTTCGGGTCCATCATCGCGTAACGGTTGTTGTTGGCCGGCAGCAGCACCAGGAAATCGTTGGAAACGTACTGCGGGCTGTAGCCGTCGGGATTGTTGACCTTGGTCAGATCGCGTTGGTAGCCCCAGATCGGGCTGGTCTTTTCGTACTGCACATTGACCAGCGCGTGGAAGCGGTCATCGACACCATTGAAGCCGCGGGCGCCGCTGAAGCGGAAGCTGTTGCCGCCGCCTTCGCTGTAGGCGCCGCCACGGATGTTGAGGACGCCACCATCCATGCGTTCCTTGAGGATGATGTTGACCACGCCAGCGATCGCATCGGAGCCATACAGTGAGGACTGGCCGCCCGGCAGGATCTCGATGCGCTCGACGATGTCGATCGGAATGCCGCTGATGTTGTTGAACGTATCGCCGCCGTTGTACAGCGCCGGATACGAAAGCATCGGGCGGCCGTTGATGAGGTACTTGGTGTAGCCCGGGCTGAGGCCGAACATGCCGGCGGCTTCGGCGCCCTGGGTGAACGAGGCCGAGGTCTAGCCACCCTGCAGGCCGCCAGTGGACAGCGAGGACTGCTGCAGGACATCGGCAACGCTGGTGAAGCCGCGGGTCTGGATGTCCTCCGCGGTCACGGTCAGGACCGGCGTGTGGTTCTCGATCTCGGTCTGCGGAATCAGCGAACCGGTGACCGTCACGCGGTCAAGCTGGGTCGGTGCGTTGCCGCTTTGCGCCAGGGCCGTGCCGGAGGCGAGCAGTGTGCCGAGCAGGGCGAGCGTCAGTGGGTGGCGCGAGAGTGTGGAACGATGGCGAGACATGGAAAATCCCCGTAGTGAGCGATGTCTTGGCTACCGGCTTCCGTGTCGGCTTAACGACCTGTTCAGTTGCATTCCATTCAGCCGGACCGTAACACGCACTTAACGCAGGGAACACACGATCGTCATTTCGTCAATCAAGGTTTCGGCTGAAAAATGGCGGTATATCAATGACTAACGCCAATTGTTTTGGCGTGTTTCAAAAGATGGCGATATGAAGGGCATTCTTTCGTAGTGCATTTGCTGCTTCTGCATCAATGCTTTACCGAAGGCTTCCTGGAACCAAAAAAAAGGCCCCGCCGAAGCGGGGCCTGGTCCAGACACGAAGTCCGGAAAACGACGGGATCAGAAGTTGTACTTGACCTGGGCCGAGATCTGGCGGCCGTAGACGCTGTAGAAGCCGTCATTGAACGGGGTCGATTCGTTGCCCGGGTAGTTGTAGCGCTGGCCTTCCGGCAGCTTGTTGAACACGTTGTTGACCATCAGCGACAGGACCAGATCTTCCTGTGCCTGGTAGTTCATGCTCAGGTTGTACGTGGTGTACGAACCCCACTTGCCGGCCTTGGCGCCGGAGGAGTGGACATAGCCGTAGCTGCGCCCGGTGTAGGCCAGGTAGTTCGGGGTGCTGCCGACGTAGTTGGCGTACACGGTGGTGGTGAACTTGGCGATGTTCCAGGCCACCGACAGATCGCCGCGAACCTTGGCGAAGTTGTCGTAGTACCACATGTTGTACGGATCGCTCAGCAGATCCAGCTTGGCGGCACCCGGCATCGGCTGCACTTCACGCTTCAGCATGTTGGTGTAGTTGCCGGAGAACATCAGCGAGCCGAAGCGGCCGATATCCTGCTGGTACTTGGCCGCCACGGTCACCGCTTCCAGGTTCTGGCTGGCAACGTTGAGCTTCGGCGTGTAGACACGTTCCAGATTGCCGCTCTTTTCATCGCGGGACACCCAGTTGGTCACGTCACCGCAGCTGGCCGAGGTGTTGTTCGGCAGGCCGTTGTGGCACTGGTACTCGGCCAGCAGCAGCTGGTCGCTGCTGAGGGTCTTGACCTCGTTCTTGATCTTCCAGTTGTAGTAGTCGGCCGACAGCGAGAAGTTGCTGACCGGGGCCCACACCACGCCTGCGCTCCAGACGTCGGCGGTGATCGGCTTCAGGTCCGGGTTGCCGGACTTTTCGCTGTACACCGAGGTGTTCTTGTAGAACGAGCAGGCCTCGTCACGCAGGCCGTAGCCCAGCTGGCTGCAGCGGTAGTAGTCGTTCTGGCCGGACGAGTACGAACCGCTCATGCCCTGGAAGGCATCGGACAGGGTCGGCGCGCGGAAAGCGGTACCGTACTTGCCGCGCAGCAGCAGGCTCTCGATCGGACGGAATTCCAGACCGATGCTGTAGGTGGCCTTGTCGACGGTCTTGTCGGCGATCTTGAAGGCGTCATAGCGGCCCGACGCGCTGACGGTCAGCTTGTCGTGCAGCGGCATGCGCAGCTCGCTGGTGACCGCGTAGTTGCTGCGGTGGCCGGCGCCGGCGACGGCGGTGGTGCCCCACACATTGCCTTTGACGAACGCCTGGTCCGGCGAGTAGTCCCAACCTTCGCTGCCACCTTCCAGCACGACGGCCAGGCCGGCGTCGCCGCCCGGCAGGCTGAACAGCGAGCCGTTGGTCACCTGCACGCGGCCCAGGTTCTGCCAGGTCTTGCTGCGGTGGGTACCGTAGCCGGTGAAGCTGGCGAACTGGTCCGGGGTGATCGGCGAGTAGAAGGCCGCGTAGTCCGGGTTGTAGATGTCGAAGCCATCAGCGGTGGTGCCCAGCTTGGGGCCCAGCACGTTGTCGCCGAAGAAGCCATCGATCTTGTCCTTCCAGCGCACGAAGCGGTTCTGGTCCAGGCGGTACTCACCACGGGTGAAGCTGGCGCTGTAGTCCCAGTCGCCGACCATGCCCTTGCCGCCCAGGGTGACCTGGTAGGCACGGCTTTCGTCGGAGTTCATGATGTTGTTGTAGTGGCCCGGGCCGATTTCTTCCGGCGCGAAGGCGCGCTGCAGGTTCACGACCTTGCCCAGGCCCTGGTCGTAGAAGCTGCCCAGGCTCGACTTGGTGCCCCACCACAGGGCGCTGGAGCCGGAGGTGAACTCGGTCTTTTCCTTGCTGTACAGCACATCGGCGAACAGCTGGAAGTTGTCGTTCACGTCGAAGGTCATCGACGAGTAGAACTGGCCGCTGTTCTTGCCGTTCTTCAGGGTCTTGTAGCCGGCGCTGTACACCGAACCGCAGGACTCGCCCGACGGGCGCTGGCCGACCACAGTGGTGCCGTCATACAGCCCAGCGACGTTCGCGCAACGGCTCGGGTCCATCATCAGCAGCTTGTTGTCAGCGTTGGTGATGACGGCGAAGTCGTTCGACGGGACCTGGGCGGTGTAGCCGACCGGGTTGTTCTGGCGGGTGATGTCGCGCTGGTAGCCCCAGATCGGGCTGCCGTTCTCGATCTGCACGTTGAACAGTGCATGGAAGCGGTCGTCGAAGGCGTTGATGCCCTTGGCGGCGCTGAAGCGGATGTTGCTGCCACCGCCTTCGGTGTAGGTGCCGCCACGGAGGGTCATGGTGCCGCCGTCCATGCGCTCCTTCAGGATGATGTTGACCACACCGGCGATCGCGTCCGAGCCGTACAGCGAGGACTGGCCGCCCGGCAGCACTTCGATGCGCTCGACGATGTCGATCGGAATGCCGCTGATGTTGTTGAAGGTTTCGCTGCCGTTGTACAGCGCCGGATACGAGAGCATCGGGCGGCCGTTGATCAGGTACTTGGTGTAGCCCGGGTTCAGGCCGAACATGCCGGCAGCTTCGGCGCCCTGGGTGAACGAACCCGAGGTCTGGCCACCCTGCAGGCCGCCGGTGGTCAGCGACGACTGCTGCAGCACTTCAGCAACACTGCTGAAGCCGCGGGTCTGGATGTCTTGGGCGGTGATGGACATCACCGGGGTCTGGGTTTCAACCTGGGTCTGCGGGATCAGCGAACCGGTGACGGTGATCTTGTCCAGGTTGGTCGCCTTGTCCTGGGCCATTGCCGGGGCGGCGGCCATCAGAGCGGAAATCAGGGCGACGGCGAGCGTGTTGCGACGTGCGGTGTTGCTTACGTAGTTCATGTAGTTCCATTGGAGAGCAAAAACAAAAACGGCACTGCGCATGCGCCATCGCGCGGGCTGGAAATGCCAGCTCCGCAGCCCAAAACAGTGCGGGTCGAACGTAACATGAACTTAACAATCTGTGCACGAATCTGTAGCAATCCTGAATTTCAGTCAGGTTACGTCCAGCTTGTATGATGCTCGGTTATTCCCCCTGACCCCGCCGGTGCTCGTTGTGAACAGTTCTCCCCGCCGTCCCCATGCAAGCCAGGTCCAGAAGGGACTTACGCCGCATGCCCGCATCCGCAACGTGATCGCGGTTGGTTCGGGCAAGGGCGGCGTCGGCAAGTCGACTACTGCGGTCAATCTGGCCGTGGCCCTGCAGCAGCTCGGCGCACGCGTGGGCGTGCTTGATGCGGACATCTACGGGCCGAGCGTGCCGGCCATGCTGGGCCTGTCCGGTCGCCCGGAAAGCCCCGACAACAAGAGCATCGAGCCGCTGCGTGCGTTCGGCGTGGACACCATGTCGATCGGCTACCTGATCGAAGAAGACACGCCGATGATCTGGCGTGGACCGATGGCCACCTCGGCGATGACCCAGCTGTTCAATGACACCCTGTGGGATGACCTGGACTACCTGCTGATCGACCTGCCACCGGGCACCGGTGACATCCAGCTGACCCTGACCCAGAAGATCCCGCTGGCCGGCGCGGTGATCGTCACCACCCCGCAGGACATCGCCACGCTGGATGCGAAGAAGGCGCTGAAGATGTTCGAGAAGGTCGAGGTGCCGGTGCTCGGCATCGTCGAGAACATGGCGGTGCATACCTGCAGCAGCTGCGGGCATGTCGAGCACCTGTTCGGCGAGGGCGGCGGCGAGCGCATGGCCGCGCAGTACGGCGTGCCGTTGCTGGGTTCGTTGCCGCTGCAGATCGGCATCCGCGAGCAGGGCGATTCCGGTACCCCGATCACCGTGGCCCAGCCGGATTCGGTCCCGGCCCAGGCCTACCGCCATGCCGCCCAGCGCCTGATCGAGGAGGTTGGCAAGCGTCCGCGTGCCTCGATCCCGATCCTGTCGTCGCTGCTGTAAGTGCCGGGGCAGGGGCCGCCGGCAACGCCCGGCCCCCTGCTAGAATCCTCGCGCCCCCTCGTACCCCAGGACAAAGCATGAGCATCAAGAGTGACCGTTGGATCCGCCGCATGTCCGAGCAGCACGGCATGATCGAGCCGTTCGAGGCCGGGCAGGTCAAGCAGGCCAACGGCGAGCGCATCGTCAGCTATGGCACCTCCAGCTACGGCTACGACGTGCGCTGCTCGCGCGAGTTCAAGGTGTTCACCAACATCAACTCGACCATCGTCGATCCCAAGCACTTCGATCCGGGCAGCTTCGTGGATATCGTCGGCGATGAATGCATCATCCCGCCCAACAGCTTCGCGTTGGCGCGCACCGTGGAGTACTTCCGCATCCCGCGCGACACCCTGGTGGTGTGCCTGGGCAAGAGCACCTACGCGCGCTGCGGCATCATCGTCAACGTGACCCCGCTGGAGCCGGAGTGGGAAGGCCACGTCACCCTGGAATTCAGCAACACCACGCCGCTGCCGGCACGCATCTACGCCAATGAAGGCGTGGCGCAGATGCTGTTCTTCCAGGCGGCCGCCGATGACATCTGCGAGACGTCGTACCGCGATCGTGGTGGCAAGTACCAGGGCCAGACCGGCGTGACCCTGCCGCGGACCTGAGCGGCGCGCCATCGCATGACGAAAACGCCGGGCATGCCCGGCGTTTTCATGGGTGCGGCCACACGCTGCGCTCGCCGGGCATGGCCCGGCGCCAGCTTATTTCCCGCGACCGAACAGCATCGCGATGCCCACGCCCACCAGTGCCACCGGCCACCAGGTCAACAGCAGCTTGGACAGGTTCAGGTGCGTCCAGCCGAGGTTGCTGGCGAGCATGAACAGGCCGATCAGGATCAGCAGGACGGCGGCAACGAGGTTGAATCGCATCGGGTCGGCAAACGCTCAGGACTGGGCTGGATATCCTAGCCGTTCCTTCCAGTAGGCGACATGCTGGTCCAGCGCACCCGGCTCGTAGCGGTGCGCGGGGCCACTGCCCCAGACCGGGCCCGGCCACGCGGGGTCGCCGTCATGGCGGCCGATCACATGGAAATGCAGCTGGCGCACGATGTTGCCCAGCGCACCGATATTGATCTTCTCCACCCCGTCGGCGCCCTTCAGGGCCTTGCAGGCGCGGTTGAGCTCGGTGCGCAGCTTGTCCTGCTGCTCGCCGTCCAGCTCGATCCACTCGGTCACCCCGGCCAGGCGCGGTACCAGCACCAGCCAGGGGAATCGTTCGTCGTTCATCAGCCGCACTTGCGACAACGGTCCTTCCGCCACCAGCACGCTATCGGTGGCCAGGCGTGAATCGAGTTCGAATTCGCTCATCCAAGATGCTCCGAGAAGAAGTCCAGGGTGCGTTGCAGCGCCAGGGTGGCGCTGTCTGGATCATACGCATGTCCGACCTCCCGGTTGAAGGCGTGGTCGGCCGGATAGACGAAGGTGGCCATCTGCGGCAGCTTCTCGCGATGGGCCTGCACGGCCTCCGGCGGGATGCTCTTGTCCTGGGCACCGAAGTGGAAGATCACCGGGGCCTTGGGTGTCTCATCCAGGAACTGGACGTTGCGCGCACCGTAGTAGCTGACCGAGGGCAGGCCCAGACGCAGGGCCGACAGCATCGCCACCGTGCCGCCCCAGCAGTAGCCCACCGTGCCGACCTTGCCGTAGGGGGCCAGCCGGGTCGCTGCGGCACGGACCACCTCCAGCGCCTTCTCCATGCCCAGTGCGCTGACCCGTTCCAGGCCCTGCTTCACGCCGTCGGCGTCATAGGGCAGGGCGTCCGGATCGGCTTCTGTGCCGTCAATCAGGTCGAAAAAGGACGGCGCCAGCACCGCATAGCCTTCGGCCGCGAAGCGCTCGGCCACGCCGCGGATGTGCGGGTTGGCGCCGAAGATTTCCTGCACCACCACCAGCCCGCCACGCGGGGTGCCCTCCGGCAGGGCGTGCCAGGCCCGTACCGGGCCGTGATGCGTATCCAGGGTGATCCACTCGGCCATCGTTTCCATCTCGTTGCGGGGAACAGAACGGCATTGTCGGCGCTGCGTGGGTTAGCGCGGTGTCAGCGGCTGTGCGTGATCGGGCGGCTGGCCATTCAGAGCGCGGCCGCCAACCCCGGTATACTGGCGCCCTTTCAGGCCCCGGCCCCCAGGAACCCCTGCCACGACGGCAGGGGCCCAGGCCCCCAGAGTCCCGCGATTCCATGTCCCAGCTGAACCCCAAAGTCGGCTTCGTCAGCCTTGGCTGCCCGAAGGCCCTTGTCGATTCCGAACGCATCCTTACCCAGCTCCGCTCGGAAGGCTACGACATCGTGCCGTCCTACGATTCGGCCGACGTGGTGGTGGTCAACACCTGCGGCTTCATCGATTCGGCGGTGACCGAGTCGCTGGACGCGATCGGCGAGGCGATGAACCAGAACGGCAAGGTCATCGTCACCGGCTGCCTGGGCAAGCGCCCGGAGCAGATCCGCGAGGCGTACCCCAACGTGCTGGCGGTGTCCGGCCCGCAGGACTACCAGAGCGTGATGGAAGCGGTGCACGAAGCGCTGCCGCCCAAGCACGATCCGTTCGTGGACCTGGTGCCCGACTACGGCATCAAGCTGACCCCGCGTCACTATGCCTACCTGAAGATTTCCGAGGGCTGCAACCACAAGTGCAGCTTCTGCATCATTCCGTCGATGCGCGGCAAGCTGGTTTCGCGCCCGGTGGATGAAGTGCTGCGTGAAGCCGAGCGCCTGGTGCGTGGTGGCGTGCGCGAGCTGCTGGTGGTTTCGCAGGACACCTCGGCCTATGGCGTGGACGTGAAGTACGCCGAGAAGATGTGGCGAAACAAGGCCTACCAGACCCGCCTGAAGGCGCTGTGCGAAGGCCTGTCCGAGCTGGATGCGTGGGTGCGCATGCACTACGTCTACCCGTACCCGCACGTGGACGAGGTGGTGCCGCTGATGGCCGAAAACCGCATCCTGCCGTACCTGGACATCCCGTTCCAGCACGCCAGCCCACGCATCCTGCGCCTGATGAAGCGCCCCGGCGCGGTCGAGAAGACCCTGGAGCGCGTGCAGAACTGGCGCCGTATCGCGCCGGACATCACCGTGCGTTCCACCTTCATCGTCGGCTTCCCCGGCGAGACCGAGGCCGAATTTGAAGAGCTGCTGTCGTTCCTCGACGAAGCGCAGCTGGACCGCGTCGGCGCGTTCGCCTATTCGCCGGTCGAGGGTGCCACCGCCAACGACCTGCCGGATGCGGTTCCGGAGGAAGTGAAGCAGGAGCGCTTGGCCCGTTTCATGGAAAAGCAGGCGCAGATTTCCGCTGCGCGCCTGGAGGCCAAGATCGGCACCGTGCAGCAGTGCCTGGTCGACGCCATCGAAGGCGATATCGCGGTGGCCCGTTCCAAGGCCGATGCCCCGGAGATCGATGGCCTGGTGCACATCCAGAATGCCGACCAGGTGCCGTTGCGCGTGGGTGAGTTCGTCGACGTGGACATCACCGAGAGCGACGAGCACGACCTGTACGGTGACGCGCTGCCGGCCGCCACCCGCCCGGCATTCGATCTCAAGATGCTGTGACCGCGGCGACGACCGCCGCCGGTGACGGCAGCGGCGTCCGCCGTTTCGTGCCGCCGCCGCGTGCGGCGGTCGATCCACAGGTGTTCGCGCACCCGGTGTTTGCCGGATTGCGCGACGTTCGTGATCTGTTGGAAGGCCCGGAGTGGCCGTCCATTGCAGCGCTCGAGGCACGCCTCGCGCTACCGGGCATGCAGCTGGTCGAGCAGGATGCCAGGCTGCTGGCCGACGGCCTGCACTACGAAGCCCGCATCGCACAGGGCCGCATCGCCACCCGCGCCGACAACTGGCATGACCTGTTCAACGCACTGGTGTGGGCCCACTACCCGCAGCTCAAGCAGGCGCTCAATGCGCAGCAGTGCCGGCATATCGAGGCGATGCCGCCGGGTCAGCGCAACCGCGCGCAGGCGGCACTGACCCAGTTCGACGAAACCGGCGTGATCGTGCGTGTGCGCGATCACACGCTGCTGGCTGCCTGGGATGTGCACGACTGGTGTGCGCTGTTCGAATCGAGACACTGGCTGAGCGGCGACATTGCCATCGCTACGGTATTCGGGCACGCGCTGATGGAGCAGGCGCTGCTGCCGGGCCGCCGGCTGGTGGGCAAGTGCGTGGTGGTGCACGGCGAAGTCGATGATGCCTGCGTTGACGCAGTGACCGCGGCCATCGCCGAAGGCAGGGCAGTGACCGATCCCCTGCAGTTGCGTCCGCTGCCGTTGGCTGGAGTTCCGGGCTGGCACGAGAGACAGGACGCCGACTTCTATGCAGATGCCGCGTACTTCCGCCCGTTGCGTGCCGGCCGCCAGTATCCGCCGCCGTTGCACGGGGCTATGTAGAGTCGACTGTCAGTCGACTGCTCTTCGTTCCGAGGCCGTGAACGCCTGACAGATGGCTTCGGCGAGTCATCATCCGCGATTGAGGATCGCGGTGCGTTTGCCGTCCGGCTGCGGAGGTTTGTGCCGCGCTTCGCGCGGTAGTCGACTGACAGTCGACTCTACAACGGCTCGTATTCCACCCCGATTACCGCAAAGGTGAACTGGCCGCCGGGCAGCTCCACCGAGAATTCATCATCCAGCCGCTTCTTCAGCAGTGCACGTGCCAGCGGCGAATCGATGCTGATCCAACCCAGGCCTGCGTCGGTCTCATCCGGGCCGACAATGCGATAGCGGCTGGTGTCGCCACTGTCCACGTTCTCCAGTTCCACCCACGCACCAAAGAACACCGCCTGCGGATCGGTCGGCGTGGTGTCGACCACGCGCAGCGATTCCAGCCGCTTGGTCAGGTAGCGCACGCGGCGGTCGATTTCACCCAGCTGCTTCTTGCGGTAGGTGTACTCGGCGTTCTCGGAGCGGTCGCCTTCCGCGGCAGCGGCGGCCAGCGCCTTCACCACCTCCGGGCGGCGCACACGCCACAGCTCATCCAGTTCGGCCTTCAACCGGGCGTGGCCGGAGGCGGTGATCAGGGCGGTACTCTTTTCTGCAGGGGGACGCCAACGCGACATGTGGTGCAACTTCTTTTCAGGGGAACGATGGGGCCGGGTCCTTTCCACAGGAAAGGCCTCCGACCCCGGGAGGGCAGGTCAGCGTTTGCCGCCGAAGATGCCGCCCAGCAGGCCGCGCACGATCTGGTTGCCCAGCTTGGTGCCAACGGTACGCGTGGTCTGCTTGGCCATGGTCTCGATCATGCCCTGGCGGCGCTTGGTGCCGAAGATCGCATCCTTGATCGCCTGGCCGAAACCGCCTTCCTGCGCTTCGTCCTGCTCGCGGCTGCGGGCGGCGGGAGCCTGCGCCTGCTCGACTGTTTTCTGCGCACGCTGGGCCAGCAGCTCGGCGGCCGATTCGCGGTTGATCGCGGTGTCGTAGCGGCTGCCGACCGGGCTGCCGGCACGCACCTGGGTGCGCTCGGCCTCGGTGATCGGCCCCATCCGGCAGCGCGGCGGTGCGATCATCGTCTGCTGCACCGGCATCGGCACGCCCTTGTCCTGCAGCGTGGAGACCAGTGCTTCGCCGGTGCCGAGCTGACTGAGCACCTTGGCCACGTCCAGCTTCGGATTCGGCACGAAGGTCTCGGCAGCGGTCTTCACCGCCTTCTGGTCGCGCGGGGTGAACGCACGCAGTGCGTGCTGCACGCGGTTGCCGAGCTGGCCGAGGATGTTGCCCGGTACGTCGTCGGGGAACTGCGAGCAGAAATACACGCCCACGCCCTTGGAGCGGATCAGGCGCACCACCTGCTCGATGCGCTGCACCAGCGAGGCCGGTGCGTCGTCGAACAGCAGGTGGGCCTCGTCGAAGATGAAGACCAGCTTCGGCTTGTCCAGGTCGCCCACCTCCGGCAGCTGCTCGAACAGCTCCGACAGCAGCCACAGCAGGAAGGTGGAATACAACTTGGGCTTGAGCACCAGCTGGTCGGCGGCGAGGATGCCGATCACGCCGCGGCCGTCGTGATTGACCCGCATGATGTCGGCCAGTTCCAAGGCCGGCTCACCGAAGAAGTTCTCGCCGCCATCCTGCGCCAGGCGCAGCACCGACCGCTGGATCGCAGCGATGGACTGCGCGCTGACCAGGCCGTACTCGGTGGAGATGTCCTTGCGCTCCTCGGCCACCAGGCCGAGCAGGGCGCGCAGGTCGTCCATGTCCAGCAGCAGCAGGCCACGGTCGTCGGCCAGCTTGAACACGATGTCGAGCACGCCGGACTGGGTGTCGTTCAACTCGAGGATGCGCGCCAGCAGGGTCGGGCCCATCTCGCTGACCGTGGTGCGCACCGGGTGACCCAGCTTGCCGTACAGGTCCCAGAAAATGGTCGGGCTGGCGGCCGGCGCGTAGTCGGCCACGCCGATCTCGGCGGCGCGCTTGAGCAGGTTTTCGGCGCCAGGGCCGGGCACCGCCAGGCCGGACACATCGCCCTTGACATCGGCCAGGAACACCGGCACGCCCAGCCGCGAGAAGCCCTCGGCCAGGGTCATCAGGGTCACGGTCTTGCCGGTACCGGTGGCGCCGGCCACCAGGCCGTGGCGGTTGCCGAGTTTCGGCAGCAGGGTGACGGCCACATCGTCGGTGATGCCTTTGCCGAGCAGAATCGGATCCATGGTCCAGCCCTTGTGGTGAATAGCCCAATGTTAACCGCCGGCGGTGACGGTCCGAAGGTCGGCTTGCCCGGACCTTGGCGGCGCCGCTACTCTGCCTGCCTGTTTCGCACACAGTGCCATCAATGCCCGTTCCTGTCCTGATTTCCCGCGGTTGGCCGCTGCTGGCCCTGGCCGGCCTGGTTTCCCTGGCGCCCGACGCCCATGCGCAGCGGGTTTCGGCCCGGGACAAGGTGAAGGTGGATGCGCTGCAGCAGCGCATGACCGCCGCCGAGAAGCGCTACAGCGATGCGCTGCTGCTGGTCGCCAATGCCGACCCCAAGGGCAGCAACGAAGCCGACGCCGCGCTGGAGGACATGGAAGATGTCCTCAACGACTGCGTGAAGCAGAAGGGCTGCCAGATGGGCACCCTGCTGGCCAGCTACAAGCGTCTGCTCAAGCATGATGCTGATGCCGCTGCCAGCGATGACGTGGCCGATGAGGGGGGTGACCGCCTGGAAGCCGACCCCGACCATATCGGCCCGCTTACCGCCGACGTGCCGGAGGCCGCGCGCGCTGCAGCGCTGCTCAACGACAAGCGACATGCCTTCGACACCATGGTCGAGTACAACCCCGCCGTGCAGGCCGGCATCCGCCGCTGGTTGACCGACATGCGCCCGGCGTTGCTGACCAGCTACGAGAACTACCAGAACCTGCGTGCGGTGATGTGGCCGGAGTGGGAGAAGCGTGGCCTGCCTGAAGCGCTGCTGTTCGGCATCATGGCCAAGGAGTCCAATGGCCGCGTGCATGCTTCATCGCGCGCTGGCGCCGCCGGGTTGATGCAGTTCATGCCGGCCACCGGCCGCCGCTTCGGCCTCGGCCCGGATGGCACCGGCTTTGACACCCGCTTCGATGCACGCAGTGCGGCCGAGGCCAGCGCCAGCTACCTCAACGAACGCCTGCGCGAACTGAACAACAACGTGGAAATGTCGGTGGCCGCCTACAATGGTGGCGAAGGCCGCGCCGCGCGCGTGTTCAAGCAGAGCGCCGGGCAGAGCTTCTGGACCGACAGCGTCTACAACCAGTTCCCCGGCGAGACCAAGGACTACGTGCCGATGGTGATCGCCGCGGCCTGGATCTTCCTGCACCCGCAGCAATACGGCGTGGAGTTCCCGAAGATCAGCGCGCAGCCGGCCACGCTGCGCCTGGCCAAGTCGACCACCATCTACGAACTGACCATCTGCCTGGGCAGCCACGGCACCCGCGATGGCTACATGCGCGCGCTGCGCAACCTCAACCCGCGCTATGAGGCCGATGGCTGGATCCCGGCCGGCACGCTGATCAATGCCACCACCCGCATCGCCGGCCTGTACCAGCGCAACTGCGTCAGTGGCCCGCGTGCCGACCTGGCCCGCACGCTGATCACCGCCGATCTGAACGCAGCAATCAAGCGTCCGGCCGCGACCAGCTACACCGGAAGCGTGGCCGTGGGCGGCGTGGTGCCGGTGGCCGATGCGGCCGCGTCCACCAGCGTGCCGACCACGCCGGTCGCTCCGGTGGCCACGCCGCGCCCGGCGGCGCGCCCGAAGCCGGTGCGCAGCCACAAGGTGGGCCGGGGTGAAACCCTGGGCGCCATCGCGGCCAAGTTCCAGTGCGACGTGCCCACCCTGGCCCGCGCCAATGGCCTGAAGGCCCCGGCCTACAGCCTGCGCCACGGCCAGACGCTGAAGCTGCAGGGCTGCGACAAGTAATCCCCCCGACCCTGGAATCCGCATGGACCTCGAAGACACCCGCAACCTGTTCGCCAACCTCCGCGAAAACACCGACTGGGACATCACCGGCCCGTTGCTGTGGGGGTACTTCTTCGTGCACTCCACTGCCGAGCCGTTGCAGGCACTGGCAGAGCACCTGCAGGCGCAGGGCTATACCTTCGTGGAACTGTTCGAGCAGGAGCCGGAAGAGGGCGACGCGCCGTTCCACGTGCTGCACGTGGAGCGTGTGGAGATCCACGACGAAGCCTCGCTGGATCGCCGCAACCAGGAATTCGCTGCGCTGGCCGCGGAAAAGGGCGTGGAAGACTACGACGGCATGGACGTCGGCCCGGCTCCGGCCCTGCAGTAACGCGCGTACCGGTAGTGCCGGCCGCTGGCCGGCATTCCGTTGTGGAAAAAGGGGACGGAGGGGATTAAGTCGTTTATGCATAAACGACTTAATCCCCTCCGTCCCCTTTTTGTCAGCGCAGCTTCGCCAGCGCCTGGCCCAGCTGCACCGGGCTTTCGGCGCCCAGCTGCGGGGCGAACTCGGCTACGCCCGGCGGCAGCAGCACGATCACGGTCGAGCCGTAGTTGAAGCGCGCCATCTCGGCGAAACGCTCCAGCTGGATGCCCCGGCCGCGGTAGTCCTTGCGGGTGATGCGGTCACCGTAGGCCGGAATTTCTTCGCCGCTCCACACGGTTTCCACGCCGGACACCAGCAGCGCACCGACCATCACGCTGACCATCGGGCCGAAGCTGGTGTCGAAATGGCAGACCAGGCGTTCGTTGCGCGCGAACAGGCGCGGCACGCCGTTGACGGCGGCCGGGCCGACGCTGAACAGGCGGCCCGGCACGTGCACGGTTTCGCGCAGGGTGCCGGTCCACGGCATGTGCACGCGATGGTAGTCGCGCGGCGACAGGTACACGGTGGCGTACAGGCCGTCGTTGTACGGCTTGGCATCCTCGTCACTGCCCAGCAGTTCGGCGGCGGTGAACGACTGGCCCTTGGCCTGGAAGATGCGGCCGGCTTCGATCCTGCCGAGCTGGCTGATGCGGCCATCGGCCGGCATCACCAGGCTGCGCGGATCGGCATCGGCCACGCGCGCGCCCGGCTTCAGCGCACGGGTGAAGAACTGGTTGAAGGTGGCATAGCTGCGCGGGTCCGGGTTGGCCGCTTCGTCCAGATTGACGTTGAACTTGCGGGTGACCGTGTCGATCAGCCAGCGCGACACGCGCGGATCGTCCGAGTACGCCAGCGAACGCGCCATCGAGGACAGCAGGCGGTGGGGCAGGGCGTACGTCAGGGCGGTGGTGAGGCTCATGGGGCGGTTTTCTCGGTCAGCTTCTGCAGGTCGCGGGCAATGGCCGGCGCGTTGAACGGGGGCCGCACCAGGCCGGCAAGGCGGCCCTGCGGGTCGAGCACGGCCAGGCTGGCCGAGTGCTCGACGGTGTAATCCTCGGGGTTCTCGTCGAAGTGCTTGCCCGGCACCTTCTGGAACACGAAGCCCAGCGAGGTGGCGAAGCGCTCCAGCGAGGGCACATCGGCGGTGGCGGCCAGAGTGTCCTTGTGGAAGCCGTGCACGTACTCGCCGAGGCGGGTGGCGCTGTCACGGTCCGGGTCGACCGAGATGAACAGCACGCGCGGGCGCAGGCTGTCGGGCAGGGCCTCCCACTGGTTCTGCGCGCCGGCCAGCTCGGCCAGGGTGGTCGGGCAGACGTCCGGGCAGAAGGTGAAGCCCAAGAACACCAGGGTCCAGTGACCCTTCAGTTCGCCCGGGATCAGGCGGGTGCCGTCGGACTGGGCCAGATTGAAGTCGGGCAGTTCGCGCGGCTGCGGGTACAGCGTGATCGCTTCGGTGGCCGGGGCATTGGCCGGCGGCTTCGGCGCGAACACCTGCTGGGCGGCCAGCAGGCCGAGACCCGCCGCCAGGGCGATCAGCAGGATGATGCCGGCGTTGCGATTGAACATGGGAGCCCCCGCGCGAAGTGGGCTCCATCATACCGGCTGCGGCTCGATCGTTTCTGCCGCAACGGATGCCGCCGCGGGCGCCAGCCCCTATAATCGAGGGCCACTTTGCCCGCAGTACCGCCATGACCGCTGAAACGGCCGCCGAACTCCACACGATCATCGATCTGATCCGCTACGGCACCAGCCGTTTCAACGAAGCCGGGCTGACCTTCGGGCACAGCTACGACAACGCGCTGGATGAGGCCACCCAGCTGGTGCTGCACAGCCTGCACCTGCCGCACGATCTGGGCCCGGCCTACGGCCAGGCGCGTCTGCTGCAGGAAGAGAAGGTGCGTGTGCTGGAACTGTTCCAGCGTCGCATCGACGAACGCATCCCGGCCGCCTACCTGACCGGTGAGGCCTGGTTCGCCGGTCTGAGCTTCAAGAGCGACAAGCGCGCCCTGGTGCCGCGCTCGCCGATCGCTGAACTGATCGAGTGCGGCTTCGAGCCGTGGTTGGCCGGCCGCGATGTCAGCCGTGCGCTGGACCTGTGCACCGGTTCGGGCTGCATCGCCATCGCCATGGGCCACTATTACCCGAACTGGGAAGTGGACGGTGTCGACCTGAGCGACGACGCGCTGTCGCTGGCCGAGGAAAACAAGGAACGCCTGCAGGCGCACAACGTGACCCTGCTCAAGTCGGACCTGTTCAACGGCCTGACCGGTCGCCACTACGACCTGATCGTCACCAACCCCCCGTACGTCACCAACGACGAGACCGATGCCCTGCCGCAGGAATACTCCTACGAGCCGGAGATGGGCCTGCGTGCCGGTGACGACGGCCTGGACCTGGTGCTGAAGATCCTGCGCGATGCCCCGCTGCACCTGAGCGAGGACGGCCTGCTGATCTGTGAAGTGGGCGAGTCCGAGCAGCACCTGATCAAGCTGCTGCCGGAAGTCGACTTCGCCTGGATCGAATTCAAGGTCGGCCAGATGGGCATCTTCGCGGTCGAATGCCGCGAGCTGATCGCCCACAGCGCGCGCATCACCGAGCTGGCGGCGCAGCGCCCGTGAGCTCCAATTCGTTCGGCAAGCTGTTCACCGTCACCACGTTCGGCGAGTCGCACGGGCCGGCCATCGGCTGCGTGATCGATGGCTGCCCTCCGGGGCTGGCGCTGGACGCGGCCGAATTCGCCCACGACCTGCAGCGTCGCGCTACCGGCAAGAGCCGGCACACCTCAGCGCGCCGCGAGGCGGACGAGGTCGAGATCCTGTCCGGCGTGTACGAGGGCCTGACCACCGGCACGCCGATCGCCCTGCTGATCCGCAACACCGACCAGCGCAGCAAGGACTACGCCAACATCGGCCAGCAGTTCCGGCCGGGCCATGCCGACTACAGCTACTGGCACAAGTACGGCATCCGCGACCCGCGCGGTGGCGGCCGTTCTTCCGCGCGCGAGACCACCATGCGCGTGGCCGCCGGCGTAGTCGCCAAGAAATGGCTGGCCGAGCGCTTCGGCGTGACCGTGCGCGGCTACCTGTCGCAGCTCGGCGACATCACCCCGGCCGGTTTCGACTGGTCGGCGGTGGAAGACAATCCCTTCTTCTGGCCGCACGCCGCACAGGTGCCGGAACTGGAGGCGTACATGGATGCGCTGCGCAAGTCCGGTGATTCGGTCGGTGCGCGCGTGGACGTGGTGGCCGACAACGTGCCGCCAGGCTGGGGCGAGCCGATCTACGGCAAGCTCGATGGCGAACTGGCTGCCGCGCTGATGAGCATCAACGCGGTGAAGGGCGTTGAGATCGGCGACGGTTTCGCCAGCGCCGCACAGAAGGGCACCGAACACCGCGACCTGCTGACCCCGCAGGGCTTCGCCAGCAACCATGCCGGCGGCATCCTCGGTGGCATTTCCACCGGCCAGCCGGTGGTCGCCTCGATCGTGCTCAAGCCGACTTCCAGCCTGCGCCTGCCCGGCCCGTCGCTGGACACGGCCGGCAACGTGGTGGAGGTCGTCACCACCGGTCGCCACGATCCCTGCGTCGGTATCCGCGCCACCCCGATCGCCGAGGCGATGGTGGCGATGGTGCTGATGGACCAGGCGCTGCGTCATCGCGCGCAGTGCGGCGATGTTGGCACGATCACCCCGCGTATTCCCGGGCAGATCGATGGCTGACACGCGGCCGACCGTGTGGGTGAGCCAGCCGCTGATCGACGCGGCCATCGCGCCGCTGCGCGATCGAGTGCAGCTGCGCAGCACCGACACCGTCACCGCGTGGTCGCCCGACCAGATCGCCGAACAGCTGGCCAGCGCCGACGGCGCCATCATCACCCTCAACGAGCGCATCGGTGCGGCCCAGGTGTCCGGCGCCGCGCAGCTGCAGGTGATCGCCAATGTCGGGGTGGGCTACAACAACCTGGACGTCGACGCGCTCAGCGCGGCCGGCATCCTCGCCAGCAATACCCCGGACGTCCTGACTGAAACCACCGCCGATCTCGGTTTCGCTCTGTTGATGGCCACCGCGCGCCGCATCACTGAATCCGAGCGCTGGCTGCGCGAAGGCCAGTGGCAGCAGTGGTCGTTCCAGACCATGCTCGGTGCCGACATCCACGGCAGCACGCTGGGTATCCTCGGCATGGGCCGCATCGGCCAGGGCATCGCCCGTCGCGGCGCGCATGGTTTCGGCATGAAGGTGCTTTACCACAACCGTTCGCAGCTTCCGGCCGCGACCGAAGCGGAGGTGGCGGCCCGTTACGTTGACCTGGACACGCTGCTGGCGCAGTCCGATCACCTGCTGCTGGTGCTGCCGTATACCCCGGCCTCGCACCACCTGATCGATGCCGCCGCGCTGGCGAAGATGAAGCCGTCGGCGACGCTGGTGAACATCGCCCGCGGTGGCCTGGTCGATGAGATCGCGCTGGCCGATGCGCTGGCCAACGGCCGCCTTGCTGCAGCGGGTCTGGATGTGTACGAAGGCGAGCCAAAGGTACGCCCCGAACTGCTGGCGCTGCGCAACGTCGTGCTCACTCCGCACATCGGCAGCGCCTCGCTGGCCACGCGCACGGCGATGGTACAGCTGGCCGTGGATAATCTGGTTGCCGGGCTCGGCCTGGACGGCGGCCCATCGCGCATGCCGAGCGCGATCAACGCTGACGCGGCGATGGCCGCGCGCGTGACTCTGGGCAAAAAAACCGGGAAACGATAGGGAACCTCCGCGCGCCCCGCTTGAGGAGGTTCCCCGAACCCAGCTGTCGTGCGTGTTTTTTTCCCCATCCCCGTTTTCGTGAGAGTTTCCCCCATGAGCAATGCACAGCGCAGTTTCCACGTGGCCGTCGTCGGTGCCACCGGTGCGGTCGGCGAGACCATGTTGTCGATCCTGGCCGAACGTGATTTCCCGGTCGGTACCCTGAGCGTCCTCGCCTCCGAGCGTTCGGCCGGCGGCGAGATCGAGTTCAACGGCCAGAAGGTCAAGGTCCAGGACCTGGCCACCTTCGATCCGAGCGGCGTCGAGATCGCCCTGTTCTCGGCCGGCGGCAGCGTGTCGAAGGAATATGCACCGAAGTTCGCCGCAGCGGGTGCGGTGGTGATCGACAACTCCTCGGCCTTCCGTTACGACGATGACGTGCCGCTGGTGGTGTCCGAGGTCAACCCGGAGCAGGTCGCCAACCGTCCGCGCGGCATCATCGCCAACCCGAACTGCTCGACCATGCAGATGCTGGTGGCGCTGGCGCCGCTGCATCGCAAGTACGGCATCGAGCGCATCAACGTCTCCACTTACCAGTCGGTGTCCGGCGGTGGCCGTTCGGCAACCGAGGAGCTGGGCAAGCAGACCGGCCAGCTGCTGAGTTTCCAGGAAATCGATCCGCAGCGCTTCCCGGTGCAGATCGCCTTCAACCTGATCCCGCACATCGACGACTTCCAGGACAATGGCTTCACCAAGGAAGAGATGAAGCTGATCTGGGAGACCCGCAAGATCCTCGGTGACGACAGCATCCTGGTGAACCCGACTGCAGTGCGTGTGCCGGTGTTCTACGGCCACTCCGAGTCGGTCGCGATCGAGACCCGCGACAAGGTCACCGTGGCCGAAGCACGCGCGCTGCTGGAGCAGTCGCCGGGCATCGAAGTGGTGGATCGCCACGAGGCTGGCGGCTACCCGACCCCGGTCACGCATGCGTCGGGCACCGACGCGGTGTACGTCGGCCGCATCCGCGAGGACCTGTCGCACCCGCGTGGCCTGAACCTGTGGATCGTGTCGGACAACGTGCGCAAGGGCGCGGCGTTGAATGCCGTGCAGCTGGCCGAGCTGGTCGCCGCCGAGCAGCGCTGATCACAGCGGTTGCCTCATCGGTAGTGCCGGCCGCTGGCCGGCATTGCCGTGATGGGGGCGTGCGTGTATGCCGGCCAGCTGCCGGCACTACCGAAGGTCTCCCATCGGTGGGTGCGGACCCCGGTCCGCACGCTTTATAGTGTCGCCCATGAATAAACGGGCCAAGGGCGCAAAGCGCCCGCTCACCTATCTGTCCGCCGCACTGCTCGCCCTGGCCAGCAGTTCGGCGCTTGCCCTGGGGTTGGGCGACATCCGGGTCCTGTCCAAGCCGGGCCAGCCCCTGCTGGCCGAAATCCCGGTGGTCTCGGCGGACCCGTCCGAACTGGAAAACCTGCGCGTGGCGCTGGCCTCACCGGTCACCTTCGAACGTGTCGGCCTGCAGCGGCCAACCGGACTGGTCAGTGAACTGCAGTTCGAACTGACCCGCGACACGCAGGGCAGGGCGGTGGTGCGCGTCACCTCGCAGGCGCCGGTGGAGACGCCGTCGCTCAGCTTCCTGATCGAAGCCGACTGGGGCCAGGGCCGCCTGGTGCGTGAGTACTCGGCACTGGTCGATGCGCCACCCAGTGCGTTGGCCGTGGCCGAGCCGGAAATCGTCGCGCCGGCCGGTACGCTCTCCAATACCATCGTGCGCGAACCTGCACCGGCTTCGGTGCCAGCAGCAGAGACGCCCACGACGCCGCCACCAGCGGTGGCGCCAGCACCGGCACGCCCGCGTGCGGCCTCCGCGCCAGTTGCTGCACCGGCGGCCGATGGCAGCATCACCGTGCAGCGCGGGCAGACCCTGTCGCAGATCGCCAGTGCGGTGGCACGTGGCAACCAGGTCAGTCGCGACCGCGCGATGATCGCCCTGCTGCGTGCCAATCCCGAAGCCTTCATCCGCGGCAACGTCAACCTGCTCAAGCAGGGTGCGGTGCTGCGCATGCCCGGCAGTGATGCGCTTGCTGCGGTCGACGCTGCCGAAGCGGCGACGCTCGTGCGCGAGCATGCCGCGCAATGGCGGCAGGCACGTACCGTGCCGCAACCGGTGGGCATGGCCGCACCGGTTGCCAGGGCGGCAGCCACGAACGCTTCTTCCCCGGCTGCGGCCAATGGGGCACGACTTGAGATCGCTCCGGCGCTGGCGTCCGACGCCGCGCACGCGGGCACAACCACCGGCACCGCTGCCGGCAGCGAGGGTGACATGCTGGGCAACGAACAACTGCGCCAGGCGCGTGAGGACATCGCCACCCGCGATGCCGAGATCGGCGAGCTGAAGCAGCGCGTGGCCGACCTTGAAAAGCTCAAGGAACAGCAGCAGTCGCTGATCGCGATGAAGGACAACGACCTGGCCGCCGCGCAGCAGCGCCTGACGCAGGCACCGGATGCCCGCGATGCGGCAACGCCGTGGTACTGGCTGGGGCTGCCGGTGCTGCTGCTGGCGGCGGGCGCCGCCTGGCTGCTGCGTCGTCGCAAGCCGTCGCCGCTGCCGCCGCTGCGTGAGGAAGACGATGCCGCCGGCCTGGCCGCAGCGGTGCCGGCGGGTGCGGCGCTGGATACGCTGGCCGAGCAGTCCTCGTGGTCATCGGCTGTTGCCGGCAACGGCCGCCAGGAACCGGCGATGCCCGACTGGGCGACCGAAACCGAAGTGCACGACGTAGTGGTCGCCGAACCCGTCGCCGAGCACGCGGTACGGGCCGACTGGCAGGCCGACACGCTGCGCGACGAGGACGCGGTGGCCTTGCCCGAAGCGGTGACCGATCTGCCGCGCTGGGACGATTCCGCAACCACCGCCGACGAGGTTGTCGTCGCCGCGCCGCT
Source organism: Stenotrophomonas sp. 63632_Sma (assembly GCF_056482875.1). Lineage (NCBI taxonomy): Bacteria > Pseudomonadati > Pseudomonadota > Gammaproteobacteria > Lysobacterales > Lysobacteraceae > Stenotrophomonas > Stenotrophomonas sp. 63632_Sma. Next base: position 3,258,042 of record NZ_CM151220.1, on the reverse strand, counting down.
GCAGGACGAACGCGTTGTACCGCAGGCGCCGGCCGAAGTGGCGGTGCCGGACTACGCACTGCATGCCGAACAGCAGCCGCAGTTCCGCGGCGTGTTCGATCTGCCGGCCGACGCGCATGACAACGAGGCGCCGGCGGATGCCGCTCATCCCGAAGCCGTCGACGGCATCGACCATGGCAGCATCGAGGCCTCTCATTCCGACGACATCGCGTCGAGCGCGGCCGTGCCTGCCGACGACGCCGGCTGGTCGCCACGTGCCGGCCAGGAGCGCCTGGAACTGGCCATTGCCTACCTCGATCTGGGCGACGCGCAGACGGCGCGCACCCTGTTGCTGGAAGTCGCCGAAGGCGGTGACCTGCACAGCCAGGCCCAGGCCCGCGAACTGCTGGCCCGCCTGCCGTGACCGAATCTGCCGACAAGGACCTTGCCATGAGCCGCGAACGCCGCATCGACTACGTTGAATTCGCGTCCAGCGACCCGGCTGCCAGCCGTGCCTTCTTCGAGAAGGTGTTCGGCTGGTCGTTCGTCGACTACGGCAGCGACTACACGGCGTTCGACGATGGCCGCCTGCAGGGCGGCTTCTTCCGTGGCCAGCCGCAGCGGGCCAGCGACAGCGGTGCACCGCTGCTGGTGCTGTATGCCGACGCACTGGCACCGGTCGAGGCCGCCGTGCGCGAAGCCGGCGGCGAGATCGTGCGCGCGGTGTTTTCCTTCCCCGGTGGCAGCCGCTTCCAGTTCGTCGAGCCCGGTGGCAACGAACTGGCGGTCTGGTCCGAACGCGATCCGGCCTGAGCGCCGCCCCATCCGCAACATCGAGGTAGCACATGCGTTATGCGCTTGGCGTCGAGTACGACGGCAGCGATTTCAGGGGCTGGCAGAACCTGGGCGAGGGTGGTCCCAGCGTGCAGGCCAGCCTCGAGCAGGCCCTGTCATCGGTGGCTGATGCGCCGCTGCAGGTGGTCTGCGCCGGCCGCACCGATGCCGGCGTGCATGGCCAGTGCCAGGTCGTGCATTTCGATACCGACGTGGTGCGCGATCCGCGCGCCTGGATGCTCGGCACCACCACCCGCCTGCCGCGCTCGATCGCGGTGCGCTGGTGCGTGCCGGTGGCCGATGATTTCCACGCCCGCTTCTCCGCGCGTGCGCGCCGCTATCGCTATCGGCTGCTCAACCGCGAGGTACGGCCGGCGCTGGACCGGCAGACCCTGAGCTGGGAGCGCCGTGCGCTGGACGAGACCCTGATGCACGCCGCCGGCCAGGCATTGCTTGGTGAGAATGACTTCAGCGCGTTCCGTTCGGTGCAGTGCCAGGCGCTGCATGCGCGGCGTGAACTGCAGTCGCTGCAGGTCAGCCGTCATGGCGAAGTGATCGAAGTCGCAGTACGTGGCAATGCATTTCTTCATCACATGGTCCGCAATATCGTCGGATCGTTGATCCTGGTGGGCAGCGGCGAAAAACCGGTGGAATGGATCGCCGAACTGCTGGCCGGGCGCGACCGCACCGTAGCTGGTCCCACCGCACCGCCGCAGGGCCTGGTGTTCCTTGGGCCCCTGTACCCCGACAACTGGCATCTGCCCGCCGAGGTCACGCTATGAGCCGTTCCTACTACCGTACGCGCATCAAGTTCTGTGGAATGACCCGTGCCGGCGACGTCCGCCTGGCCGGTGAGCTGGGCGTGGACGCAGTGGGTTTCATCTTTGCCCGCGAGAGCAGCCGCCGGGTTGCACCGGCCGAGGCCCGCGCGATGCGCCAGGCGATCGCGCCGATGGTCGACGTGGTGGCGCTGTTCCGCAACAACAGCAAGGAGGAAGTGCGCGAGGTGCTGCGTACGGTACGTCCGACCCTGCTGCAGTTCCATGGTGAGGAAGACGAAAGCTTCTGCCGCAGCTTCAACATGCCGTACCTGAAGGCGATCGCCATGGGCGGCCGTGAAGAGGTCAACGCCCGCACCCTGCAGCTGCGCTACCCCAGCGCTGCCGGCTTCCTGTTCGACAGCCACGCCCCGGGTGGCGGTGGCGGCACCGGCGTGGCGTTCGACTGGGGCCGCGTTCCGACCGGGTTGCACCGGCCGTTCCTGCTGGCCGGTGGCCTGAACCCTGAGAACGTCTACGATGCTGTGCTGGCGACGCTGCCGTGGGGCGTGGACGTGTCCAGCGGCATCGAGCTGGAGCCGGGCATCAAGGACGGCTACAAGATGCGCACCTTCGTCGAAGAAGTGCGTCGCGCGGATTGCACCGTTCTGGAGTGATCCGCGTCACCTGAGGGGTCACCCGGAATGTCATCGTCGACGGTGCGTTCCGCCGTGCCGTGAAGGCGGGCGAATCCTGAATGCGATGAGTATCACGCTTTCGGGTAATTCAGGTTCCAGCGCCAAAAAGTCGACACCCCCCGAACATCTGATCGGACACAATGCGCCCAGCCTGTCTTGGCTGGGTGCGATGCCGTGTGCGTGTCGCTGGCCGCACCCTCGAGATACGCCTTACCTTTCGAACGAGGACGCAATGGATATGCCCCATCTCTCTTCCCGCCGTATCCGCCTGGCCCGCCTGACGCTCGTGCCCAGCCTGCTGCTTGCCTTGGGCGCGTGTGCGGCCGGTGACTCATCCGCTCCGACCGCATCGGCACCGGCCGCTGCCGCACCGGCAGATGCACCTGCCACAGCACCGGCCACGGTTCCGGCGGCAGCACCGGCAGCCGACGGCCTGGCTGCGCTGATCCAGGCCAGTGGCGTGAAATGCAGCAACGCCAGTACGGGCAGCGGCTGCACGGCCGGCGATGTGGACAGCGGTGATTTCTACGATGTCGAACTGTCGCCGGACTGTGGCGACCAGGGTTTCTTCGCGGGCGTAGCCGATGCCAAGGGCGTGGAGACGTTGAGTGCGGTGCCATCCACCGGCAGCAAGGCCAGCGTGACCGCGAAGCTGTCGAAGGGGCAGCTGGTCTGCGTGCAGGGCATCGGGCGCACCGGACAGAACCCGCTGTTCTATTACGTCGTTGCGGTTCCCGCTGCGACGGTCGGCAAGTGCAAGGGCAACACGTTGTGTGACACCTATGGCGACAGGCCGCTCACTGGCCTGGCGACCACGGGGGGCGAGGCCTGCCATGCGGCGGCGCCGGGACGTTACGCCGGGAACTGCGCACAGGGCTGGGTCAGTGCGGACGTGCTCGACGTGTTTTCCAACGGAATGTAATCACCGCCAGGGGAGCGGTCCAATCAACCACTGGCAAAGGAACAGCTCATGTCGGATCCAAAAATCACCCGGCTGGTCAGCAGCGTAGGTACCACGCGCACGCTGGAAATGGACGATGGCAGTGTCGTCGAACGATCAGGCGGCAGCGTCTCGTGGCGCAACAACAATCCTGGCAATCTCAAGTTTGAATTCGCCGGCAGCGCGGACAAGACGGTGACCAATCCGCGTACCCGCGAGCAGGCGCTGGAATCGGCGCAGGGGCGCTACAAGGGCGTGGTCGATCTCGACCAATGGGGCAACGCGGTTTTCGAAAGCTATGAAGCCGGCCGGGTGGCGAAGATCCAGCTGCTCGAACGCCGGTTCGGCGACAAGACCGTGGAGGAAATGCTGCCGAGCTACTCCACCAAGGATTACAGCGGCACCACCCACCACAAGGAGCAGGCGGCCACCATCTATGCCGAAGGCGATCGCCAGGGTGTCGACCTGCGCTCGAAGACCGTCGGCCAGATGAGCGTGCGCGAGCGTGAAGTGCTGGCCGACGGCATCCGCCGTTTCGAGGGCTGGCAGCCGGGTGAGGTTGCCACGCAGCAGCCTCCTACGCGCACAGCGGCGGCTGCGCCCGTGCAGGCCCAGACCCAACCGCAGGTACAGACGCCTTCGGCGGCGGCGCCCGCTGCGGGCCAGGCCGCGGCTGCAGTCGGCAGTGCCGCGCTCTACAACGAGGCCTATCAGCATTTCATGGCCTCAGGCCGCCAGTACGAATACGGGCGCCCGGACCATCCGCGCCCGGGTCGCGACAGCAGCCGGCTGGAGCGTGACCTCGATGGTGACGGACGCTTCGGCGTGGATTGCTCGGCGTTCGTATGGCGAGGCCTGAAGAACGCGGGTTACGACGTGCGTGGCGAGAACGCTGCGGGGTTCACTACGTCGACGCTGTTCAATGGTGCGAACACCACGGCTTACGCACGCGAGCATTTCGATGTGACCTCGGCTGCCGAAGCACGCAAACCGAACGGATCGCTGAAGCAGGGCGACATCCTGATGTTCTCCTCGTCGCAGGGCCAGCATGTCGGCATTTTCAAAGGCTACGACGCGCAGGGAAACATCCAGTTCATCGGTTCACAGGGAAGCACCGGGCCGGCCGAAGTCACCATCCGGCCGGGCGGGTACTGGGATGGCGGAAGCACCCGCATCGTTGGTGCGCTGACACCGAAGCCGGAATTCCAGGTGCGCGCGCCGCTGCACGGCAATGGCGAACCTGCGCTGTCCCGGCCAACCGCCACCGTGCAGCCGGCTGCATCACACACGGCGGCCAGCGAGGTGATGAAGCAGGGGCAGCGTGGCGCCGACGTGCAGGCGTTGCAGCAGACTCTCAACCAGCTCGGTGTGCGTGATGCGCAGGGCCATCGGTTGTCAGAGGATGGTCGTTTTGGTGATCACACCCGCGAAGCGGTGATCGCGCTGCAGAAACAGCAGGGGCTGGTGGCCGATGGAATTGTCGGTCGCCAGACCGCTGCCGCGCTGGCGGCGGGCCGTGCGCAGGGCCATGAACCTGCAGCGGCTGTACCGAAGGGGCCGTCGCTGAACGATGCATCGCATCCGGACCACGCACTGCACAACGCTGTCCGCAGCAAGCTTCCCAGCGTGTTTTCCGAAGAGGCTGCCGCCAATATCACCCTGCATGCAAAGCAGAACGGAATCGACGCGGCCGACAAGCTGCAGAGCATCACGGTGCAGGATGGCAAGGCGTTCGTGATGGGCACGACGCCGGGCTTCCGCACCGCGGTCGACCTGGCCCAGGCGCCGCCGTCGCTGGAGCAGACCAGTGCCAAGCTGCTGGCAGATCCTTCGCACCAGCAGCAGGTGCATGAGGAGCAGCAGCGGGTCGCGATGGGCGGTCGCTGAGGCCTGTGTTGCCGGCTCCGGGCGGTGAACGCCGCCCGGGGCCTCGTCTCATTGCAGTTGCGCTGCTGCCCAGTCGGCCAGGGCGTCCACCCGTGCATCGGCCGGGCCATCCGGCCGCGCCAGCACCCAGAAGCCGCCGGTGGCGGTAAACCCCCACGGTGCGACCAGCCGGCCTGCTGCCAGATCTTCGGCCACCAGTGGCTCCGGTGCGATCGCCGGGCCCAGCCCGGCCACGGCTGCTTCCAGCAGGTAGTACAGATGTTCGAAAGCGGTGCCCAGCTGCAGCTTCGCGGTGTCCAGATCGTGCGCCTGCGCCCACGCCGGCCACGCCTGTGGCCGTGAGCTGGTGTGCAGCAGCGTTTCCTGCAGCAGCGCCGAGGGCGGTACCTGCCGCAGGCGCTGCGCGGCCGGATGCGAGGGTGCCACCACCACGCCGACCCGTTCCGGCGCCAGCTCACGCACCTGCCAGCCCCGTGGCCACGGCCCCTGCACCAGCAGCAGCACGGCATCCAGCGCCGCCTGTGCTTCGGTGAAACTGCCATCCAGCGCCGACCACTGCAGGCGCACGCCGGGCAGGGCGGCCTGCAGCACGGGCAGGCGCGGGATCATCCAGCGCGCCAGTACGCTGCCGCTACAGCCCAGCACCAGTGCTGGGGCCGCCGTCGGCCGGCGCAGCTCGCGCACGCAGTCTTCGATGCCGCTGAACGCCTCGCTGCACGCGGCCTGCAGTCGCGTGCCCGCAGCGGTGAGGCGCAGGCCGCGGCCGGCACGCTGGAACAGCGCCAGGCCGAGATGGTCTTCCAGCAGCTTCAGTTGCCGGCTGACCGCGCCGTGGGTGACATGCAGGTCCTGCGCGGCGCGCCCAACCCCGCCCAGACGGGCGGTGGCCTCGAACGCACGCAGCGCATTGAGGGGAGGCAGCAGGGAACGACTCATGTGAGATTTCCTGACGATATGCGCCAGATAATATCCATTTTCCGGTCACGACCCGTGCGCTAGAGTATCCACCTGTCTCGAACCAGCGGTCGCTTCCATGTCTGCCTCCCCCATTGCCGACTACCACGCCTTCCCGGATGCCCAGGGCCACTTCGGCCGCTACGGTGGCAGCTTCGTCGCCGAAACCCTGGTCGGCCCGCTGCAGGAACTGGCCCAGGCCTATGACCAGGCCCGCCAGGACCCCGAATTCCAGCTGGCCTATGACCGCGACCTGGCCCATTACGTGGGCCGGCCGAGCCCGATCTACCACGCCCAGCGCCTGAGCGATCATGTCGGCGGTGCGCAGATCCTGCTCAAGCGCGAGGACCTGAACCACACCGGTGCGCACAAGATCAACAACACCATCGGCCAGGCGCTGCTGGCCGCGCGGATGGGCAAGAAGCGCATCATCGCCGAGACCGGTGCCGGGCAGCATGGCGTGGCCAGTGCCACCGTTGCCGCGCGCTTGGGCCTGGAATGCGTGGTGTACATGGGCGCCACCGACATCGAGCGGCAGAAGATCAACGTCTACCGCATGAAGCTGCTCGGTGCGACGGTGGTGCCGGTCACCTCCGGCTCGGCCACCCTGAAGGACGCGCTCAATGAAGCGATGCGCGACTGGGTCACCAACGTGCAGGACACCTTCTACATCATCGGCACCGTGGCTGGTCCGGATCCGTACCCGCGCATGGTGCGCGATTTCAACGCCATCGTCGGCCGCGAAGCACGCGAGCAGATGCTGGCCGAGTACGGCCGCCTGCCGGATGCGATCACCGCTTGCGTCGGCGGCGGCAGCAATGCCATCGGCCTGTTCCATGCCTTCCTCAATGATCGCCAGGTCGAGATCGTCGGCGCCGAAGCTGCCGGTGATGGCATCAGCACCGGGCGCCACGCTGCATCGATCGCGGCGGGTCGGCCGGGCGTGCTGCACGGCAACCGCACCTATGTGCTGTGCGACGACGACGGCCAGATCATCGAGACCCACTCGGTATCAGCCGGCCTGGACTACCCGGGTGTCGGGCCGGAGCACGCGTTCCTGGCCGATACCGGCCGCGCACGTTACCTCGGCATCACCGACGAGGAAGCGCTGCAGGCCTTCCATCTGCTGGCGCACACCGAAGGCATTCTGCCGGCGCTGGAATCCAGCCATGCGCTGGCACAGGCGATCAAGCTGGCGCGCGGTCGTCCGCGTGACCAGATCGTCCTCTGCAATCTGTCCGGCCGTGGCGACAAGGACGTGCACACCATCGCCGCGCGTGAAGGGCTGGTGCTGTGAGCGCGCGGCTGCGGAACAGCGGCGTGCTGCTGCTGGCGCTGGGCTTGGCCGCGTGCCAGCCGCCGGAGCCGCCGTTGCTGGCACCGGCCGCCAAGGCCACCACGCAGCCTGTGCAGCGGGCCGCCAACGATGATCTTGACCCGATGGCGCGTACGCCGATCGACGATCCGCCGTCTGTGGAAGATAAGGACAGCGATGACGCGCCCGCGGTGGCCTCGGTGGCGCTGGACCATGCCGGCGAGGTGCTGATCGGCCAGCATATGACCGATCTGAAGGCACTCGGGCCGTGGACCGCGCAAGGGGCGGTCGAAGCCATCGGCGGCAGTTGCGAGTACTACGACGGCAAGGGGCTGCCGCCCGGCGTGTCGATGATGACCGATGAAGATCGCGTCGTCCGTTTCGATCTCGGCCTGGATCCGGAGAGCGGGGCGCCGACCCAGCAGCCCGGGCCGTTCGGCCTGCGTGTCGGCATGACCCGCGCCCAGGCCATGGCCCAGTTCCCGAAGCCGCCGGTATCCAGCCCGCATGCCTACGACGGTGACCAGGGCGAGTACCTCACCTGGCAGGACCCGGGCTCGGCCCTTGGCATCCGCGTGGAACTGTTTGAAGGGAGGGTCATCCAGATGTACTGGGGGACCAGCGATGCGATTGAACTGATTGAAGGATGTGCCTGAGATGCCTGTTTCCCGACTCGATGCCTGTTTCCAGCGACTGCGCGAGCAGCAGCGCAAGGCGCTGATTCCCTTCATCACCGCCGGTGATCCCTCGCTGGAGGCCACCGTGCCGGTCATGCACGCGCTGGTCGATGCCGGTGCCGATGTGATCGAACTGGGCGTGCCGTTCTCCGACCCGATGGCCGACGGCCCGACCATCCAGCGCAGCTCCGAGCGCGCGCTGGCGCGTGGTGCTGGCAGCCGCTACGTGCTGAAGGCCGTTGCGCAGTTCCGCGAGCGTGACGCTCAGACGCCGGTGGTGCTGATGGGCTACCTGAATCCGGTGGAGATCCATGGCTACGCGGCCTTCGCAACGGCAGCCGTGGAGGCCGGTGTGGACGGCGTTCTGCTGGTCGACCTGCCGCCGGAAGAAGCCGGCGAAGCGCAGCAGGCCTTCGATGCAGCGGGCCTGGCACTGGTCCTGCTGGCGTCGCCGACTACCAGCGAAGCGCGCGCCGACAAGCTGCTGGCGCTGGCCCGTGGCTACCTCTACTACGTCAGCTTTGCCGGTGTCACCGGCGCGTCCGAGCGCCTGGACAGCGATGCCGCCAGTGCCCGCCTGCAGGCCCTGCGCGCGCGCGCTTCGGTGCCAGTGGTGGCCGGCTTCGGCATCAAGGATGCCGACAGTGCTGCGGCGATGGCCCGCCAGGCCGACGGCGTGGTGGTCGGCAGCGCGCTGGTGGCGGCGCTGGCCGAAGCGGGCTCGGCTGAGGAGGCCGCGCAGCGCGCCCGGGCCTTCCTGGCCCCGCTGCGGCAAGCGCTGGACGCGTAACAGGACGGCCGGCCGCTGGCCGGCATCCTCCATGCCGGCCTGCGCGCAGGGGCTGCCGGCCAGCGGCCGGCACTACCCATCGGTCCAAACACAAGGGTTGCCGGCCAGCGGCCGGCACTTCCCCGCACCTAAACGTACGTCCCAGCATGGTTTTTTCCGGCGGCCCCGTGGCTGGCAAGGGGGTGCACGGGCGGGGAAAGCGGAGCTAGACTGTCCGCCTTTGCGGCCCTTGGGCCGCCCTGAACGGAAGTGTCCTCCCGCATGAGTTGGCTCAGCAAGTTGATGCCGTCCGGCATCCGCACCGACAACACCCCCAGCAAGAAGCGCAGTGTCCCCGAGGGCCTGTGGGAAAAGTGCAGCAACTGCGGCAGCGCGTTGTACCGTCCGGAACTGGAAGAGAACCTGGAGGTCTGCCCGAAGTGCGGCCACCACATGGCGATCCGCGCACGTGCGCGCCTGGCCGCCCTGTTCGACGCCGACAGCACCACCGAGATCGGTGCGCGCCTGGGTCCGACCGACCTGCTCAAGTTCAAGGACCAGAAGAAGTACAGCGAGCGCATCAAGATCGCGCAGAAGAACACCGGCGAATATGACGCGCTGATCGCCATGCGCGGTCTGCTCAAGGGCCGTGCACTGGTGGCCTCGTCCTTCGACTTCGCCTTCATGGGTGGCTCGATGGGCTCGGTGGTGGGTGAGCGTTTCGCGCTGGCCGCCGAAACCGCGGTCGAGATCGGCGCCCCGTACGTGTGCTTCTCGCAGAGTGGCGGTGCGCGCATGCAGGAAGGCCTGTTCTCGCTGATGCAGATGGCCAAGACCTCGGCCGCGCTGGGCAAGCTGCGTGAAGCGGGCCTGCCGTACATCTCGGTGCTGACCCACCCGACCACCGGTGGTGTGTCGGCCTCGTTCGCGATGCTGGGCGACATCAACATCGCCGAACCGCAGGCGCTGATCGGCTTCGCCGGCCCGCGCGTGATCGAGCAGACCGTGCGCGAGAAGCTGCCGGAAGGCTTCCAGCGCTCGGAGTTCCTGTTGGAGCACGGTGCCATCGACCAGATCTGCGACCGCCGCGAAATGCGCGACCGCCTGTCCGATCTGCTGGCAATGCTGGGCCGTCAGCCGGCGCCGGAGGTGGCTTGATGGGAGGCCGCAAGTACTTCGGTACTGATGGCATCCGTGGGCGGGTCGGCCAGGGCGTGATCTCGGCCGACTTCGTGCTGCGCCTGGGCAATGCCCTGGGCCGTGTCCTGGTCGCCCAGCGCGGCCAGGACGGGCGCCGGCCGATCGTGGTGATCGGCAAGGACACCCGCATTTCCGGTTACATGTTCGAAGCGGCACTGGAAGCCGGCCTGGTCGCCGCCGGCGCCGACGTACAGCTGCTGGGGCCGATGCCGACCCCGGCGGTGGCGTTCCTGACCCGCACGCTGGGCGTGGACGCCGGCATCGTCATCAGCGCCTCGCACAACCCGCATTACGACAACGGCATCAAGTTCTTCTCGGCCCAGGGCGAGAAGCTCGACGATGCCACCGAACTTGCCCTGGAAGCGGCGCTGGACGTTCCGTTCACCACCGCCGAATCGGAGAAGCTGGGCAAGGCATCGCGTGCGCGTGAAGCGGTCGGCCGCTACATCGAGTTCTGCAAGGCCAGCGTGCCGCGCGCGTTCGACCTGCGTGGCGTGCGCCTGGTGCTGGATTGCGCACACGGCGCCACCTACCAGATCGCACCGCTGCTGTTCCGCGAACTGGGGGCCGAGGTGATCGGCATCGGTGCCGAGCCCAACGGCGTCAACATCAACGCCGGCGTGGGTTCCACCCATATCGACAACCTGGCGGCCAAAGTCCGCGAGACCCGTGCAGATCTCGGCATCGCGTTCGATGGTGATGGCGACCGTGTGCTGATGGCCGACGACCAGGGCAACCCGGTCGACGGTGACGACCTGCTGTACATCCTGGCCCGCGCCTGGAAGGACGAAGGCCGCCTGCGCGGCCCGGTGGTCGGCACGCTGATGAGCAACTACGGCGTGGAGAAAGCTTTCGCCGATCTGCAGATCCCGTTCGTGCGCAGCAACGTTGGTGACCGCTACGTGCACCAGGCATTGGTCGAAGGCGGCGGTGTACTCGGTGGGGAAGCGTCGGGCCATCTGCTGTGCCTGGACCGGGCCACCACCGGTGATGGCATCGTCAGCGCTCTGCAGGTGCTGGTCGCGCTGCGCAACAGTGGGCAGACCCTGCGCCAGGCACTGAAGGGCCTGGTGCGGGTGCCGCAGAAGACCGTCAACGTGCGTCTGGGCAATGTCTCGGCCAAGGCCACGGTGCAGTCTGAAAGCGTGCAGTCCGCGCTGGCCGTGGCGCAGCAGGCCGTAGCCGGCCGTGGCCGCGCGTTCCTGCGGCCGTCCGGTACCGAGCCGGTGGTTCGGGTCACCGTGGAAGCCGATGACGCTACGCTGATGCAGCAGACGCTGGACCGCTTGTCCGCTGCGGTGCGTGAAGCCGCCAGCTGAGGCGACTGCACATCCGTACAAAGAAAGCGCCCCGGAATTCCGGGGCGTTTTCTTTTGCAGCGGCCCGGGAGGATGGCGTGCTCATGGCCCCGGCACCATCTTCTTCTGGCGTGCCTTGAACCCATTGAACAGCGGCGCGATCAGCGGGTTGTAACTCAGGCGGATGCGCTTGCGCAGCCAGTTGGCCGGGCGGTTGCGGATCGCAAAACGATAGATGCGTTCCGGGTCGCCACCGATCACGTTGCGGCCGAACGGGTGGGTGGTGTGCAGGTAGCGGAAGCCCTGCTCGCGCGCCACTTCGATGTGATCCTGGTCGAAATCACCGTACGGCCAGCACAAGGTATCGGACACGTCGCCAAGCTTGTCCTGCAGGACTTCGCGCGAGATCGCCAGATCCCGGCTCAGGCCCGCGCGGCGCTGCGCACGGTCCAGATCGTCACGGCGCAGCCAGCGGGTGTGGGTATGGGTGTGGCAATGCACTTCGAAGGTGCCGGCGGCGATGGCCGCACGTGCTTCGCTCCAGCGCATCATCACGTCGTCACTGCGGTCCTGCTCGTAGATCGCCGCTTCGCAGCCGCGATGGTCCGGCGTCGAAGGCAGCGTCGCTCCGGCAATGCCGGCATGCGGACGTTCCGGGCCTTCGCCCATCCAGCCGGTGACCACGAACACCACGGCATGCATGCCGTACTTCTGCAGGATCGGATGAGCATACACCCAGTTGTCCAGGTAGCCATCGTCGAAGGTGATGACGATCGACTTGCGCGGCACCGGCTTGCCGGCCAGGAAGCCGGCGTACTGGTCCAGCGTCAGTGAGGTCCAGCCATTGCCTGCCAGCCACGCGATCTGGCTTTCGAAGTTTTCCGGCGACACGGTGATCATGCCCGGCGAAGGGCTGACATGGTGGTGCATCAGCACCGGAACGGTTCGCGCATCATCCATGTCCCAGCTCCTTCAGCCACTGGTGGTAGTAGTGTTCGGTGGCTTCACCGTGGCCGTCCGGCGTGAAGCGGTGTGCGCCGTGCATCCAGTCCCAGCCAGCGCGGCCCATCTGCCGCCGCCGTTCCGGGTCGTCCACCAGCAGGCGCAAGGCACCTGTCAGGGCGGCATTGTCTCCCAAACGGGTGAGGATCGCATTGCTGCCATCGACCACCATCTCCGGCACGCCACCCACCCGCGTGGCTACGATCGGTACGCCCACATAAGCCGCTTCCAGGAACACGGTGCCGGCCGCTTCCTTGTGCGAGGCCAGCGCGAAGATGTCGAAGCCGGCCATCAGCCGGCAGGCTCCATCGCGGTAGCCGAGCAGGTGCACCTGGCGCTGCAGGCCGTGCTCGGCGCACATCGCCTGCAGTCGTTCCGTCACGGCCTGGCCATCACCGACGATCACCAGGTGCAGGTCCGGGTTGGCCTTGCACAGCGGGATCATCGCCTGCAGCAGGTCGGCATGGCCCTTGGGCTCGCGCAGTACCGCCACGCAGCCGACCACGATGTCCTGTTCGCCGAAACCGAGCTCGGCACGCACCTGCGCGCGCGCGTCCTGCAGGCACTGCCAGGGATCGGCCTTGCGGATCTCGCTCCAGCGCGGCGGAACCGCAATCGGCGGCACGATGCCGATGCGCTCGGCCGGAATGCCACGGTCGGCCAGCAGTTGCTTGACGAAACTGCTGACGGTCAAAACCCGGTGCGGAAGCCCGGTATAGGTCAGCAGCGAATTGACCGGGCTCATCAGGTGGCGCGAGCGCACCACCAGCGGCGTGCCGCCCAGGCGTGCACCGGCGGCGGCGATCAGCGCATCGCGGCGGCTGGTGGTGTTGACCACGTCGTAGCGTTCGCGGCGCACCAGTCGCGATACCGACCACACGCCGCGCAGCAGGCGCGCCAGGCCTCCCATGCGCAGCGTATGCACGGTGAAACCGTCGTCGCGTGCCAGTGTGGCCAGGCGCGCATCGGGCTGGCACAGCAACGACACTTCATGGCCACGCGCGCGCATCACCTGCATGTGCCGGAAGATGTAGATCTCCTGCCCGCCCATTCCCTTGGCGGCTTCGGTATGCAGGATGCGCAGCGGACGGTTCATGCAGGATCGGTCCTTGAAGTTCAGCGGTTGCGGAAGCGGGTCAGCGCTTCCCATGCGGAGCGGATGGCGGCGGCGTCCGGCGCCTGCTGCGGCAGCGGACGGTAGTGCCGGTCGAGTGCGGTGGCGTTGCCGAACTTGTCGAACACGTAGATGGCATCGCCATGGCGTACCGCGCGCTGCGACCAGCTCTCCACCACCAGCGCACGTTCGCTGGTGGTGGGCGCGGCCAGCAGGTCCTGGCCAGTACTGAAGTCGCTCAGTGCGTTCTCGCAGCCCAGTGCGTGGCGCATCAACGTCGGCACCCAGTCCTCATGCGAACTGGTGCGCATCTCATGGCCGCTGGCCTGGCCTGGCCAGTGCAGCACGAACGGCACCTGCAGCTGGTAGTCGGAGAAGTTGCCGTTGTGGCCCCAGTAGTTCAGCTTGAGGTCGTTGAACTCTTCGGCATGGTCACCGGTGACCAGCACGATGGTGTTCTCGGCCAGGCCTTGTGCGCGAAGGTCGTCCAGCAGCGAGCCGATCAGGCTGTCTGCGTAGTGCACGGCGGTGCGGTAGCGGTTGAGCTCCGGCGTCGGGTCGTGGTCCGGGCCGAAGGACAGGAAGTCGATCTCCTTGGCCATCGGCGTGGCCACCGGCGGGTAGCTGGCGGGCAGGTGGTAGCCGGCGTGGGTGGAGTCGAGGAACACGAAGCCGAACCACGGGTGCTGCGCGGCCTGGCTGGTGCGGATGTCGCTCTGCAGCGCGGTGACGATGGCTGCGTCACGCTTGTCGGGTGTCAGGGCGGAGGGGCCCTGGTGCAGCTGGTCGCGTACGTCGGCGAAGGCGGTGCGGTCGAACTCCGGGCTGTACAGCGGCGCGCTGCCGTACAGGTGCAGGTCGTAGCCCTGCTGGCCCAGCACCTGGAACAGCTGCGAGCCGCGCTGTTCGTCCAGCATGCTCTGCCAGTAGCCGCCGGGCAGGCCGTAGAGCAGGCCGAACAGGCCGTAGCGGGTGGCGTTGCCGGTGCTGAAATGCTGGTCGTACACGCGCGAAGCCTGTGCCAGTGCCGTCGTATTGGGCATCAGCTGCGGCGTCATGGCGTCCTGGCGCAGCGACTCCAGCACCACCATCAGCACATTCGGCCGATGTGGGTTCTGGCAGCGCAGGGGCTGCAGCGGATACAGCAGCTGCGCATGGCGCGGGTCAGGCAGGCCAGCCTGCTGTTCGCTGACAACGCCCAGTTTGCGCATGAAGCTCTTGGCGGTGATCGGCTGCGCCCAGGGCAGGTAGTTCCACTGCGCGATGACGTCGCGGTCGCCGCGGGCATCGTAGTAGGCGGTGGCGACCTGGCCCCCCCCCATCAGCAGAGCGACCACCGCCCAGGCCTGCAGGACCCGGCGGCGGCGGGGCAGGGCGGGCAACAGCTTCCAGCATGCCCAGGCCAGCAGGCCTTCGGCGGCGAAGATGGCGGCGACCAGCAGTCCGGCCTGCAGCCAGGTTTTCCAGGACAACGCGACCTGGTCCTGCAGCGCGCCGCCGAACACCATGTTCACCACCATGGCATTGAGGTGGAACCGATACAGAGTGAAAACCTTCGCATCAACCAGCAGCAGGCACAGCCACAGGCCCTGCAGCAGCACGGCGCTGATGCTCAGCGTGCGCGTGCTGCGCTGCCACAGGCCCAGCAGCAGCGGCAGCAGGCCTGCGAGGGCACCGAAGGCGAGCAGATGCCCCGGCAGAGCGACGGACAGGTAAACCAGGCCGATTGCGCCACCGGGGTTGTCGGCCAGCGGTACGTTGCCGAGCGTGATCGCCATCGCCAGCAGCGCGTTGCCGGCCACGAACAGCGACCACCAGGCCAATCGGCGCCAGTGACGTGCCGGGCCGGAGGGCAGGGAGGTGTTGGCAGAAGGAGCAGCAGGGCGCATGAAGGACGGAGGCGGCAGGTGGAGCAGGGGCGGGAGTCCCGGTTGTGACGGAATCGTTAATCCGCGCGCGGGTTGCGCATTGTATCGGTTTGTTTCTTCGTATCGAGTGGCGTCCCCCCGGCGATCTGTCACAATGTTCAGGTGGGCCATGAATGCGCTGGCCCTTCCAGACCCAACGACAAGCCAGGAACCGCTGTGAGCCAGATCCCCACCCTCGACATCACCCGTTTCGACAGCGACCGCGAGGCCTTCGTGGCCGAGCTGGGCGCGGCCTACCGCCAATGGGGATTCGCGGGCATCCGCAACCACGGCATCCCGCAGGCCGACATCGACGCGGCCTACGATGCCTTCAAGGCCTTCTTCGCCCTGCCGGAGGAGGTCAAGCGCAAGTACCACGTGGCCGGCAGTGGCGGCGCCCGCGGCTACACCCCGTTCGGCGTGGAGACCGCCAAGGGCTCCAAGCATTTCGACCTGAAGGAGTTCTGGCACATCGGTCGCGAGATCGCCGACGACTCCAAGTACCGTGATGTGATGGCGCCGAACCTGTGGCCGACCGAGGTCGAGGGCTTCCGCGAGCGCGGTTACGGCCTGTACCAGGCGCTGGACAACCTGGGGTCGCGCGTGCTGTCGGCGCTGGCCCTGCACATCGGCCTGCCGGAAGACTTCTTCGCCGACAAGACCAACTTCGGCAACTCGATCCTGCGCCCGATCCACTACCCGCCGATCACCACCGACGACATCCCGAACGTGCGCGCCGGCGCGCATGGCGACATCAACTTCATCACCCTGCTGGTCGGCGCCAGCGCCGCGGGCCTGGAAGTGCAGTCGCACGAGGGCGAGTGGGTGCCGTTCACCTCGGACGCGGACACCATCGTGGTCAACATCGGCGACATGCTGCAGCGCCTGACCAACCACGTGTACCCGTCGACCATCCACCGCGTGGTCAACCCCCCGGGTGAGCTGGCGCGCCAGCCGCGCTACTCGGTGCCGTTCTTCCTGCATCCGAACCCGGACTATCTGATCGACGTGCTGCCGTCCTGCATCACCCCGGAGAACCCGAGCCGGTACCCGGAGGCGATCACCGCCCATGGCTTCCTCGAGGAACGCCTGCGCGAGATCAAGCTGAAGTAATGAGAAGTGAGGCCGCCGAAAGGCGGCCTTTTTCTTTGCAGGGCTGTGCCCTGCACCCGCAGAGGCCAAAGCCAAAGCCAAAGCCAATGCGGCTCTGGGTTTCTGCTGGTTGGGCGGGGCAGTGTGGGTTGGCAGGACACGCCGTAAACCCGTCCCTGGGGGCCCGATGGCGCCTTGCTCGTGTGCGCTGTCCTGCGCACACGGCAAGACCGGGGTTGGGCGTCCTGCCCAACCCGCCCGAGGCATGCCTCGGGCCCATGGCGCCAACGGTCCTGCCAACCCACACCGCCCCACCCCCGACAGTTTCCCGGTGACGGTGGGTAAATCGCGATTCCCGGTAGGTGTCGACCTTGGTCGACACGGTAGATCCACGCCATGCGTGGATGAGATCTGTTGGATCGAAGCGGGGCAGGGGTACCTGGAATGCCGCTTTTGCTCTTGATCTTCTTTTTTCTTTCCGTGGCGGGCGGAACCGCCGCAATGTGTCAGAGGCCGGGCGGGTGGGGATGGCGGGGGTGTCCGCGGCATGGATGCCGCGGCCAAGCCCCAAATCCAACCGGGCTCACCGCGACCCACCCAACCCAGCCGGCCCGCCACGAGGGGCTGCGCCGTTGGCTGAAAATCCATGTAACCGCTTACACGGAAACGGATTTTTGCCGTAACGGGTATCATGACCGGCTGACTTCACATAGGAGCCACCCGCTCATGCGCCGCAAGATCGTCGCCGGAAACTGGAAGCTGCATGGCAGCCGTCAATTCGCCAATGAACTGCTGGGGCAGGTCGCCGCCGGGCTGCCGCTGGAGGGGGTGGACGTGGTGATCCTGCCGCCGCTGCCGTACCTGGGCGAGCTGGTCGAGGACTTTGGCGAGACCGGCCTGGCCTTTGGCGCGCAGGACGTGAGCAGCAACGAGAAGGGCGCCTACACCGGCGAGGTCTGCGCCGCCATGCTGGTCGAGGTCGGCGCCCGCTATGGCTTGGTCGGCCATTCCGAGCGCCGCCAGTACCACCACGAAAGCAGCGAGCTGGTCGCACGCAAGTTCGCCGCCGCCCAGCACGCCGGCCTGGTGCCGGTGCTGTGCGTGGGCGAGACCTTGGAGCAGCGCGAGGCCGGGCAGACCGAAGCGGTCATCGCCGGCCAGCTGGCGCCGGTGCTGGAGCTGGTCGGCGCGGCCGGTTTCGCCAAGGCCGTGGTCGCCTACGAGCCGGTCTGGGCCATCGGTACCGGCCGTACCGCTACCAAGGAGCAGGCGCAACAGGTGCACGCGTTCATCCGTGGCGAAGTCGCGCGTATCGATGCTAGAATCGCTGATTCACTGCCCATTGTTTACGGCGGTAGCGTGAAGCCCGACAATGCCGGGGAACTGTTCGCGCAGCCGGATGTCGATGGTGGGCTGGTCGGCGGCGCCTCCCTGGTGGCCGCGGACTTCCTGGCCATCGCACGGGCGGCGGCCGCGAACTAATCCTAGAAGTTTTGTCCGAGGGCGGTTTCCAATGCTGATGTTGATCCTCAATGTCGTCTACGTGCTGGTCGCTGTGGCCATGATCGCGCTGATCCTGATGCAGCGTGGCTCGGGTGCGGCGGCGGGTTCGGGCTTTGGTGCCGGTGCCTCGGGTACGGTGTTCGGTGCGCGCGGCGCCTCGAACTTCCTGTCCAAGTCGACCAAGTGGCTGGCTGTCGTGTTCTTCGGCATCAGTCTCTTCATGGCCTGGTATGCCGGTCATGGCAGCCGCCCGGCGGCCGACCAGGATCTGGGCCTGATGTCCGCACCGGCGGCAGTCGCTCCGGCGGCTCCGGCGGGCGAATTGCCGGCCGTTCCGAAGGCCGATGCGGTCCCGGCCGCCCCGGTTCCGGCCGCGAATGTGCCGGCTCAGGCGGAATCTTCGGTTTCTGGTGAAGAAAAGCCTTCGGAAGGCTCCCAGAAAGACTGAAGCCGGTTACAATACGCGGCGCATCGGGAAGATAGTCTGATGTGATCGTTTGCCCAGGTGGCGGAATTGGTAGACGCACTACCTTGAGGTGGTAGCGACGCAAGTCGTAGGGGTTCGAGTCCCCTCTTGGGCACCATTTGTAAGTAAAGCGGGTTCGTCTGGCGCGCAAGGCGCCAGGCAGATTCCCGTCCACTCCCCCATGCCAAAGCGCCTGCAGGCGCGGCGGCAGAGGCAAGAGAGAATCGCTGTGCTGGCCGAATATTTGCCGTCTCTGCTGTTTCTGATCGTTGCCACCGGTATCGGCATTACGCTGATGCTGGTTGGTCGATTCCTCGGTCCCCGCCGCCCCGATCTGGAAAAGCTGTCGCCGTACGAGTGCGGCTTCGAGGCCTTCGAAGACGCGCGCATGAAGTTCGACGTGCGCTATTACCTGATCGCGATCCAGTTCATCGTCTTCGACCTGGAAATCATCTTCATCGTGCCGTGGACCCAGGTCTTCATGGAGCTGGGTGCCCGTTCGCTCATCACCATGGGCCTGTTCGTCGGCATGCTGTTCCTCGGTTTCATTTACGTCTGGAAGAAGGGAGCGCTGGAATGGGAGTGATTCAGACTCTCGATGGCCTCATGAACAACCCCACGCCGGAAGGCCGGGTTGATGACATCCTGCGGCCGGAAGGCGACAACCCGCTGCTGGAAAAGGGCTTCGTCACCACCAGCGTCGATGCACTGCTGAACTGGGCGCGCACCGGCTCGATGTGGCCGATGACCTTCGGTCTGGCCTGCTGCGCGGTCGAGATGATGCATGCCGGCGCCGCGCGTCTGGACCTTGACCGCTACGGCGTGGTGTTCCGCCCGTCGCCGCGTCAGTCCGACGTGATGATCGTGGCCGGTACCCTGGTCAACAAGATGGCCCCGGCGCTGCGCAAGGTCTACGACCAGATGCCGGACCCGAAGTGGGTCATCTCGATGGGTAGCTGCGCCAATGGTGGCGGCTATTACCACTACTCCTATTCTGTGGTGCGCGGCTGTGATCGCGTGGTGCCGGTGGACGTCTACGTCCCGGGCTGCCCGCCGACCGCCGAGGCGCTGGTGTACGGGATCCTGCAGCTGCAGAAGAAGATCTGGCGTACACAGACCATCGCCCGCTGACCCCTTCACCTGACAAGAGCGCGCCAAGCCCCCATGGCAGAGCAAGCATCCTTCATCGACCGACTCTCCGCACGTTTCGCAGGTGCGAAGGTCATCGTGGTCGAACCCCGCGGCGAAGTGACGCTGGAAGTGCCTGCCGCCGAGTGGCACGCCACCGCCCTGGCGCTGCGTGACGAGTTTGGTTTCGAGCAGGCCGTGGATCTCTGTGGCGTCGACTACCTCGGTTATGGCTCCGACGAATGGGACACCGCCGACGTGTCCTCGCAGGGCTTCAGCCGTGGCGTCGAAGGCAAGGCCCAGGGCCGTTTCGCGTGGGGCGAGTTCCCCACCGAGGAAAACGGCGCCGACGGTGCCCGCCCGCAGCACATGCCGACCCAGCGCTTCGCCGTGGTCGCCCAGCTGCGTTCGTACCAGCACAACCTGATGATGCACCTGCGCTGCTTCGCCCCTGACGAAGCGCTGCCGGTGGTGTCCTCGCTGACCGGCATCTGGCCGGGCCTGAACTGGTTCGAGCGCGAAGCGTTCGACCTGTACGGCGTGATCTTCGAAGGCCACCCGGACCTGCGCCGGATCCTGACCGACTACGGTTTCGTCGGCCATCCGTTCCGCAAGGACTTCCCGCTGATCGGCAATGTCGAAGTCCGCTACGACGAAGAAAAGAAGCGCGTGATCTACGAACCGGTCACCTCGGTGGAGCCGCGTGTCGGCGTGCCGCGCGTGATCCGCGACGACGCCCGTCTGCAGACCGCAGAAGGTGAGCGCGCGCAGGAGGCAGTGAAGTGAGCCACGTACACCAGGCCGGCGAAGCCTTCGCCAGCAACGCCGCCGAAAGCCGGCAGGAAATCCGCAACTACACCATGAACTTCGGCCCGCAGCATCCGGCCGCGCACGGTGTGCTGCGCCTGATCCTGGAAATGGACGGCGAAACCATCATGCGCGCCGACCCGCACGTGGGTCTGCTGCACCGTGGTACCGAAAAGCTGGCCGAGTCCAAGCCGTTCAACCAGTCGATCGGCTACATGGATCGCCTGGATTACGTGTCGATGATGTGCAACGAGCACGCCTACGTGCGCGCGATCGAGACCCTGATGGGCATCGAAGCGCCGGAGCGTGCGCAGTACATCCGCACCATGTACGACGAAATCACCCGCATCCTCAACCACCTGATGTGGCTGGGTTCCAACGCGCTCGACCTGGGTGCGATGGCGGTGATGCTGTACGCCTTCCGCGAGCGCGAAGAGCTGATGGACTGCTACGAAGCGGTCTCCGGCGCGCGCATGCACGCGGCGTACTACCGTCCGGGCGGTGTCTACCGCGATCTGCCGGGCCACATGCCGAAGTACAAGGAATCGCGCTGGCACAAGGGCAAGGCGCTGAAGCAGCTCAATGCTTCGCGCGAAGGCTCGCTGCTGGACTTCCTGGAGAACTTCACCGTCGAGTTCCCCAAGCGCATCGACGAATACGAAACCCTGCTGACCGACAACCGTATCTGGAAGCAGCGTACCGTCGGCATCGGCGTGGTCACTCCGGAACTGGCCCACCAGTGGGGCATGACCGGCGTGATGCTGCGTGGCTCGGGCATTGCCTGGGACCTTCGCAAGAAGCGTCCGTATGCCAAGTACGATGCCGTCGATTTCGACATCCCGCTGGGCAAGGAAGGCGACTGCTACGACCGCTACCTGGTCCGCGTTGCCGAAATGCGCGAGTCCAACCGCATCATCAAGCAGTGCGTGGCGTGGCTGAAGGCCAACCCCGGCCCGGTCATGGTCAAGAACTTCAAGGTCGCTCCGCCCAAGCGCGAGGACATGAAGGACGACATGGAAGCGCTGATCCACCACTTCAAGCTGTTCAGCGAAGGCTATTGCGTGCCGGCCGGGGAAACCTACGCGGCAGTGGAAGCGCCCAAGGGCGAGTTCGGCTGCTACCTGGTCTCCGATGGCGCCAACAAGCCGTTCCGCGTGCACCTGCGTGCACCGGGCTTCGCCCACCTGTCCTCGATCGATTCGATCGTGCGCGGCCACATGCTGGCCGACGTGGTGGCGATGATCGGTACCTACGACCTGGTGTTCGGCGAGGTTGACCGGTAATGCCGTCCGCCACGCCAACGCCCGCTGCAGGCAGCCGGCGCAAGCCGGCGCCGCAGTTTCTGGAATTTCACGTTATGCATTTCGCTGAGGTCGGCCGATGAAGGCGACAGGTAATTTCGAGGCGGCGCGCGACGTCGACCCGATGGTGGTGCTGAGCGACAAGACCCGCGCTCACATCGATCACTGGCTGTCCAAGTTCCCGCCGGACCGCAAGCGCTCTGCCGTGCTGCAGGGCCTGCATGCGGCCCAGGAGCAGAACGAGGGCTGGCTGACCGACGAACTGATCGCCGGCGTGGCCAAGTACCTCGACCTGCCGCCGGTGTGGGCCTATGAGGTCGCCAGCTTCTACTCGATGTTCGAGACCGAGAAGGTGGGCCGCAACAACGTGGCCATCTGCACCAACATCAGCTGCTGGCTCAATGGCGCTGAGGACATCGTCCGCCATTGCGAGAAGAAGCTGGGCATCAAGCACGGTGAATCGACCCCGGACGGCCGCGTCTACCTCAAGCGCGAGGAAGAGTGCCTGGCCGGTTGTGGCGGCGCGCCGATGATGGTCATCAACGGTCACTACCATGAGCGTCTGACCCTGGAAAAGGTCGACGAGCTGCTGGACGGGCTGGAGTAAGGGCATGGCACATCACCACGAATCCAAGGGTCCGGTCGGCCCCGCGCCGCTGCCGCACCAGGTGGTCTACACCACCCTGCATTACGACACCCCGTGGTCGTACGAAAGCTACCTGAAGACCGGTGGCTACGCCGCCCTGCGCAAGATCCTCGAAGAGAAGATCCCGCCGGAGCAGGTCATCGAGATGGTCAAGGCCTCGGGCCTGCGTGGCCGCGGTGGCGCAGGCTTCCCGACCGGCCTGAAGTGGTCCTTCATGCCCAAGGGCAACATGCAGAAGTACATCCTCTGCAACTCGGACGAATCCGAGCCGGGCACCTGCAAGGATCGCGACATCCTGCGCTACAACCCGCATTCGGTGGTGGAAGGCATGGCGATCGCCTGCTACGCCACCGGTTCGACCGTGGGTTACAACTACCTGCGCGGTGAGTTCCACCACGAGCCGTTCGAGCACTTCGAACAGGCCCTGGCCGACGCCTATGCAAATGGCTGGCTGGGCAAGAACGTGATGGGCTCGGGCGTGGACATCGACATCTACGGTGCGCTGGGCGCCGGCGCGTACATCTGCGGCGAAGAAACCGCGCTGATGGAATCGCTGGAAGGCAAGAAGGGCCAGCCGCGCTACAAGCCGCCGTTCCCGGCCAACTTCGGCCTGTACGGCAAGCCGTCGACGATCAACAACACCGAAACCTATGGTTCGGTGCCGGCGATCATCCGCAACGGTCCGGAGTGGTTCAAGGGCCTGAGCCTGACCGCCAACGGCGGTCCGAAGTGCTTCTCGGTGTCCGGCTGCGTGCAGAACGGCGGCAACTTCGAAGTGCCGCTGGGCACCAAGTTCCACGACCTGCTGGAAATGGCCGGTGGCCTGCGTCCGGGCCGCACCCTCAAGGGCGCGATCCCGGGCGGCGTGTCGATGCCGGTACTGACCGCGGCCGAGCTGCAGGATCTGCCGATGGACTACGACACCATCCGTGCGCTGGGCTCCGGCCTGGGTTCGGGTGCGATCGTGGTGCTCGACGACAGCGTCTGCTGCGTCAAGTTCGCCTGCCGCATCAGCCAGTTCTTCCACAAGGAATCGTGCGGCCAGTGCACCCCGTGCCGTGAAGGCACCGGCTGGATGCACCGCGTGCTGGAGCGCATCGTCGCCGGCAAGGCCACGATGGAAGACC
Organism: Stenotrophomonas sp. 63632_Sma; assembly: GCF_056482875.1. NCBI lineage: Bacteria > Pseudomonadati > Pseudomonadota > Gammaproteobacteria > Lysobacterales > Lysobacteraceae > Stenotrophomonas > Stenotrophomonas sp. 63632_Sma. Next base: position 3,234,640 of record NZ_CM151220.1, on the reverse strand, counting down.
TGCACCAGCTGAAGGCGGTGGCCGGCCAGATCGAAGGCCACACCATCTGTGCGTTCGGTGAAGCGGCTGCATGGCCCATCCAGGGCTTCCTGCGCCAGTTCTGGGACGAATTCGAGTACTACATCGTCAACGGTCATTCGATGGTTGACGGCAAGAAGGTGGAGGCAGCCGCCGCATGAGCGCGCAACCCGTAAACCCGAACGTGCCACCGGATCACGTGACCATCGAAATCGATGGCAAGTCGCTGGTCGTGCCCAAGGGTTCGATGATCATCCAGGCGGCCGACAAGGCCGGCATTTCGATTCCGCGCTTCTGCTACCACGAGAAGCTGCCGATCGCCGCCAACTGCCGCATGTGCCTGGTGGACGTGGAAAAGTCGCCGAAGCCGGCGCCGGCCTGTGCCACCCCGGTGATGGATGGCATGAAGGTCGCCACCCGCAGCGAGAAGGCCCTGAAGTTCCAGCGCTCGGTGATGGAGTTCCTGCTCATCAACCACCCGCTGGACTGCCCGATCTGCGATCAGGGCGGCGAGTGCGAGCTGCAGGACGTGTCGCTGGGCTATGGCCGTTCGGTCAGCCGCTTCAACGAGCGCAAGCGCGTGGTGCCGGACGAGGACATGGGCCCGCTGGTCGCCACCGAGATGACCCGCTGCATCCAGTGCACCCGCTGCGTCCGCTTCACCGCCGACGTTGCCGGTACCTACGAGCTGGGTGGCATGTACCGCGGTGAGAACCTGCAGATCGGTACCTTCGACGGCAAGCCGCTGACCACCGAGCTGTCCGGCAACGTCGTCGACGTCTGCCCGGTCGGCGCGCTGACCAACAAGGTGTTCCAGTTCCGCGCCCGCCCGTGGGAACTGACCGCGCGCGAATCGCTGGGTTACCACGACGCGATGGGTTCGAACCTGTTCCTGCACGTGCGTCGCGGCGAAGTGCTGCGCACCGTGCCGCGCGACAACGAAGCGGTGAACGAGTGCTGGCTGTCCGACCGTGACCGCTACTCGCACCAGGGCCTGTACAGCGAAGACCGTGCGGTCAAGCCGCTGCGCAAGGTCAATGGCGAGTGGAAGGAAGTGAGCTGGGCCGAAGGCCTGGCCGCGGCCGCCGAGATCCTCAAGGCCAACCAGGGCGACAACCTGGGCGTGCTGGTGCACCCGTCCACCTCGAACGAGGAAGGCGCGCTGCTGGCCCGCCTGGCCAAGGGCCTGGGCTCGAGCAACATCGACCACCGCATCAACAACCGGGATTTCTCCGACGCCGCAACCGCCGAAGTGTTCGGCCTGCCGCTCGCCGAGATCGAAGGCGCCGACCGCATCGTCGTTCTGGGCAGCAACATCCGCCACGAACTGCCGCTGCTGCACGCTCGCCTGCGCAAGGCGCAGACCACCAACGGCGCGAAGATCCACGTCGTCAACCCGGTGGACTTCGACTTCGCCTTCAGCATCGCCGGCAAGCAGATCGTCGCGCCGTCAAAGTTCGTCGACGCGCTGGCCAACGCCGAGCTGCGTTCGGCGGTGCAGGGCGGCAACAACACCGTGCTGATCGTCGGTGGCATCGCCGAAAACCACCCGCAGGCTGCCGCGATCCGCGCCGCCGCGCGTGACTTCGCCGCTGCGACCGGTGCCAAGCTGTGCCGCATCCCGCAGGGTGCCAACGCCGTTGGCCTGACCCGCGCAGGCGTGCTGCCGGCCGGCAAGGACGTCGCCGCAATGCTGGCGCAGCCGCGCCAGGCCTACGTGGTGTACGGCCTGGAGCCGGGTCTGGACTTCGCCGACGCCCCCGCCGCGCGCAAGGCGCTGGTCGGCGCCAAGGTGGTGGCCTTCAGCCAGTTCGCCTGCGTCTCCACCCGCGACGTTGCCGACGTGATCCTGCCGATCGGTGCGCTGCCGGAAATCGACGCCACCCTGACCAACCTCGATGGTCGCGAGCAGTCGGCGCGTGCCGGCGGCAAGCTGCCGGGCGAGGCCCGTGAGGGCTGGCGCGTGCTGCGCGCCCTGGGCGGTGAGCTGGCGGTAGCCGGTTTCGACTTCACCGACCTGGCCGGCCTGCGCGCCAGCCTGGCCCCGGTGTCGGTCGCCGTTGCCGCCTCGGCACAGCCGGTGGTTGCCGGCGAAGGCTTGGAAGTGGCTTCGACCGCCGCGATCTACCGCACCGATGCGGTGGTCCGTCGCGCCCCGGCGCTGCAGTCGCATCCGCTCAACAACGCCCCGCGCATCGTGCTGAACGCTGAAGATGCCGCTCGCCTGCAGCTGCAGGAAGGGCAGATGGCCAAGGTCGGCACCGATGCCGGCAAGGCCACCCTGCCGGTGGTGATCGACGCCCGCGTCGCTGCGGGTTCGGTCTGGATTGAATCGGGCCACGGCGCGACCGCGCCGCTGGGTGCCGCTCGCGTAACGGTGGTGGCTGCATGAACGAATTGCTGTTGAACGCGGTCGATCCGCTGCACCAGTGGCTGCTTGGCCTTGGTGACATCGGCGCGCTGATCTGGATCATCCTGAAGATCCTGGTGATCACCGTGCCGGTGATCATCTCGGTGGCCTTCTACGTGGTCTGGGAACGCAAGCTGATCGGCTGGATGCACGTCCGCCACGGCCCGATGTACGTGGGCATGGGCATCTTCCAGGCCTTCGCCGACGTCTTCAAGCTGCTGTTCAAGGAAGTGGTCCAGCCGAGCAGCGCCAACAAGGCGATCTACCTGCTGGCCCCGCTGATCACCCTGGCTCCGGCCTTCGCGGCCTGGTCGGTGGTCCCCTTCGATTCGCAGATCGTGCTGTCCAACGCCAACGCCGGCCTGCTGTACCTGCTGGCGATGACCTCGCTGGGCATCTACGGCATCATCCTGGCCGGTTGGGCATCCAACTCGAAGTATGCGTTCCTGGGTGCGATGCGCGCCTCGGCGCAGATGATCAGCTACGAAATCGCCATGGGCTTCGCCCTGGTCGGCGTGATGATCGCGTCGGGCAGCCTGAACCTGAGCAACATCGTGATGGCGCAGGCCGGCAATTCCGGTTTCTTCGACTGGTTCCTGCTGCCGCTGTTCCCGCTGTTCGTCATCTACTGGGTGTCGGGCGTTGCCGAAACCAACCGCGCGCCGTTCGACGTGGTGGAAGGTGAATCGGAAATCGTCGCTGGCCACATGGTCGAGTACTCGGGCGGTGCGTTCGCGCTGTTCTTCCTGGCCGAATACGCCAACATGATCCTGATCAGCTTCCTGATCTCGATCTTCTTCCTCGGCGGCTGGCTGAGCCCCATCCAGGGCTGGGTCAACTTCGGCGACGTCTCGCCGCTGGTCGACTGGATCTGGAAGGGCGGTGCACCGTGGCTGTTCGTCAAGGTGTTCTTCTTCGCCAGTGCCTACATCTGGTTCCGTGCCAGCTTCCCGCGCTTCCGCTATGACCAGATCATGCGCCTGGGCTGGAAGGTCTTCATCCCGCTGGCCATTCTGTGGATCGCGGTTACCGCCGTCATGGTGTTCTTCGGCGTGATTCAAAAGGGCGTCTAAGTGATGAACAGGATTACCCATTACTTCAAGAGCCTGCTGCTGCTCGAACTGCTGGGCGGCCTTTGGCTGACGCTGAAGTACAGCTTCAAGCCCAAGTACACGATGATGTACCCGATGGAGAAGTTCCCGCAGTCGCCGCGCTTCCGTGGCCTGCACGCCCTGCGCCGTTACCCCAACGGTGAAGAGCGCTGCATCGCCTGCAAGCTGTGCGAAGCGGTGTGCCCTGCATTGGCCATCACCATCGACTCGGCCAAGCGCGAAGACGGCACCCGCCGTACCACGCGCTATGACATCGATCTGTTCAAGTGCATCTTCTGCGGCTTCTGCGAAGAAAGCTGCCCGGTGGACTCGATCGTCGAAACCCACATCCTCGAGTATCACTTCGAGAATCGTGGCGAAAACATCGTTACCAAGCCGCAGCTGCTGGCCCTGGGCGACCGTCTCGAGTCCGAGATCGCCGAGCGTCGCGCCGCCGATGCCGCTTACCGCTGAGGTCGAGAGATGGATTGGGTAAATATCGCTTTCTGGGTGTTCGCCATCGCGGCAACGGTTTCGGCCGGTGCGGTGATCAGCGTGCGCAACCCGGTTCACGCCGTGCTCTGCCTGGTGCTGACCTTCTTCTCCATTGCCTGCGTGTGGCTGCTGGTCGGCGCCGAGTTCCTCGGCGTGGCGCTGGTGCTGGTCTACGTCGGCGCGGTGATGGTGCTGTTCCTGTTCGTGGTGATGATGCTCGACATCGACCCCACCAAGCTGCGTGAGGGCTGGGTCCGCTACCTGCCGGTCGGTCTCATTGTTGCCGTGGCGATGCTGGTGCAGATGCTGATCCTGATCGGCGTGAAGGGCAGGGCGGTCAACCCGTTCCCGGCCGACAACGCCGCTGCGGTCGCTGCCGACAGCTCCAACGTCACCTGGCTGGCGCGTACGCTGTTCACTGAGTACCTGCTGCCGTTCGAGTTCGCCGCCGTCATCCTGACCGTGGCCGTGGTTGCCGCCGTGATGCTGACCTTGCGCCGCCGTACCGGCGTGAAGAGCCAGAACCCGGGTGAGCAGACCATGGTCAAGGCCGGCCAGCGCCTGCGCATGGTCAAGATGGGCGCCGAAGCGCCGGTCGTGCACAGCAACAGCAAGCCGGCCGCCGGCGAGGAGACCCAGCCGTGATTACCCTTGGCCACATCCTTGCGCTGGGCGCGGTGCTGTTCGCCATCAGCCTGGCCGGCATCTTCCTCAACCGGAAGAACGTCATCGTCCTGCTGATGTCGATCGAACTGATGCTGCTGTCGGTGAACATCAACTTCGTCGGCTTCTCGCGTCAGCTGGGCGATCCGTCCGGCCAGCTGTTCGTGTTCTTCATCCTGACCGTCGCCGCCGCGGAAGCCGCCATCGGCCTGGCGATCCTGGTGACCCTGTTCCGTACCCGCCGCACGATCAATGTCGGCGAAGTCGATTCGTTGAAGGGCTGATCCACAGATGGAAATCACTCTCTCCAAGAGTCTGTTGATCGCAGTGGTGCTTGCACCGCTGTTCGGCAGCATCATCGCCGGCCTGTTCGGTCGCCAGGTCAAGCGCTTCGGCGCGCAGACCATCACCATCCTCGGCGTCGCGGTTGCCTGCGGCCTGTCGATGTACACGCTCTACCAGTTGCTGTGGGGCGGCGCGCAGCCGTTCAACCAGAACATCTACACGTTCTTCGAAGTCGGCCAGTACTCGGCCCACGTCGGTTTCATGGTCGACAAGCTGACCGCGATGATGATGGTGGTGGTGACCTTCGTGTCGCTGCTGGTCCACATCTACACGATCGGCTACATGCAGGACGATCCGGGCTACCAGCGGTTCTTCAGCTACATCTCGCTGTTCACCTTCTCGATGCTCACCCTGGTGATGAGCAACAACTTCCTGCAGCTGTTCTTCGGCTGGGAAGCGGTGGGCCTGGTGTCGTACCTGCTGATTGGCTTCTGGTTCAAGCGCCCGACTGCGATCTTCGCCAACATGAAGGCGTTCCTGGTCAATCGCGTTGGTGACTTCGGCTTCCTGCTCGGTATCGCCGGCGTGCTGTGGGTGTTCGGCACCCTGGACTACTCGCAGGTGTTCTCGCAGGCCGGCATGCTGGCTGACCCGCGCGCCCAGCTGCAGATCTGGGACGGCACCATGTTCGGCATGCAGCTGCTGAACGAACCGGTGATCTGGTCGATCGCCACCGTCATCTGCATCTGCCTGTTCATCGGTGCCATGGGCAAGTCGGCCCAGGTCCCGCTGCACGTGTGGCTGCCGGACTCGATGGAAGGCCCGACCCCGATCTCGGCACTGATCCACGCCGCGACGATGGTGACCGCCGGTATCTTCATGGTCACCCGCATGTCGCCGCTGTTCGAGCTGTCGCAGACCGCGCTGAACTTCATCCTGTTCATCGGTGCCACCACCGCGTTCTTCACCGGCCTGATCGGCATCGTGCAGAACGACATCAAGCGCGTCGTCGCGTACTCCACGCTGTCGCAGCTGGGCTACATGACGGTTGCACTGGGCGTGTCGGCGTACTCGGCCGCCGTGTTCCACCTGATGACCCACGCCTTCTTCAAGGCGCTGCTGTTCCTGGGTGCCGGCTCGGTCATCATCGCGATGCACCACGAGCAGGACATGCGCAAGATGGGCGGCCTGCGCAAGTACATGCCGATCACCTTCGTCACCATGTGGATCGGTACCCTGGCCCTGGTCGGTACGCCGTTCTTCTCCGGCTTCTACTCGAAGGACACCATCATCGAGGCGGCCGAGATCCACGCCCACATGCAGAACAGCTGGGTGGCCACCTATGGCTACTGGGCAGTGCTGGGTGGCGTGCTGGTGACCAGCTTCTACAGCTTCCGCCTGCTGTTCCTGACCTTCCACGGCAAGGAGCGCTTCCGCGACGTGCATGATGATCACGGCCATGCCCATGACGATCACCACGCCGCAGATGCGCACCCTGCTGATGCCCATCATGGGGACGCGCACCATGACGACCACGGCCATGGCCACGGTCCGCATGAGCCGCACGAAACCCCGTGGGTGGTGACCCTGCCGCTGATCCTGCTGGCCATCCCGTCGATCGCCATCGGTTTCTTCAGCATCGGTCCGATGCTGCACGGCACCGACTGGGCCGGCCACCATGCACACGACGCAATCAAGGGCCAGGTCAACACGTTCTTCACCGGCATCGTCGATTTCTACGATCCGGCCAAGAACACCGTTGCCTTCCTGGGCGAAGAGTTCCACGGGCCGGTGGCGTTTGCGCTGCACGGCATGATGCTGCCGCCGTTCTGGCTGACCCTGGCGGGCTTCCTGATGGCTGCGCTGTTCTACCTGTGGAAGCCGGACCTGTCGGGCAAGGCGCGCAAGACCTTCGCTCCGCTGGTGTCGGTGCTGGAAAACAAGTACGGCTTCGACAAGCTGTGGATCGATGGCTTTGCCGGTGGCAGCGTCAAGCTGGGCAAGGTCGCACGCTGGATCGACAGCAACATCGTCGACGGCGTGGTCAATCTTTCGGCACGTGTTGTGGACGTCGCAGCCGGCGTGCTGCGTCGTACCCAATCCGGTTTCCTCTATCACTACGCCTTCGCGATGATCATCGGCCTGATTGCCCTTCTGGGCGTGCTGATGCATTACCTGCGTTGATGACCTGTACGGAATAAGAAGACGTGTCGAACTGGCCTCTACTCAGTGTCCTCATCTGGCTGCCGATCATCGGTGGCGCCCTGATCCTTGCGATCCGTGATGCGCAGACCGCCCGTTGGGCGTCGCTGGGCGTAGCGGTGCTGACGTTCGTGGCGAGCCTCTCGCTGCTGAGCGGCTACAACGCGGGTGTCGACGGCATGCAGTTCGTCGAGACCCATGCCTGGATCCCGGCGTACAAGATCGGCTACAACCTGGGCGTGGACGGCATTGCCGTGGCGCTGATCCTGCTGACCACACTGGTCAGCGTGCTTGCCCTGATCGGCGCCTGGAGCGCCATCGACAAGCGCGTCAACCAGTACGTGGCCGCCTTCCTGATCCTGGAAGGCGTCACGGTCGGTATCTTCTCGGCCACGGACGCGATGCTGTTCTACGTGTTCTTCGAGGCGATGCTGATCCCGATGTTCCTGATCATCGGTGTCTGGGGTGGCCCGCGTCGCATCTACGCCGCGCTGAAGTTCTTCCTGTACACCTTCCTCGGCTCGGTGCTGATGCTGGTGGCGCTGATCTACCTGTACATGAAGGGCGGCAGCTTCCAGCTGGCCGACCTGTACGCGCTGCCGCTGTCGGCCAAGGAACAGACCTGGATCTTCTTCGCCTTCCTGATCGCCTTCGCGGTCAAGGTGCCGATGTTCCCGGTCCACACCTGGCTGCCGGATGCCCACGTGGAAGCGCCGACCGCCGGTTCGGTGATCCTGGCCGCCATCGCCCTGAAGATCGGTGGCTACGGCTTCCTGCGCTTCAACCTGCCGATCGTCCCGGACGCGTCGCAGGAATGGGCGTGGCTGGTGATCGCGCTGTCGCTGATCGCGGTGATCTACGTCGGCCTCGTCGCCCTGGTGCAGGACGACATGAAGAAGCTGATCGCCTATTCGTCGATCGCGCACATGGGCTTCGTCACCCTGGGCACCTTCATCGCGTTGTGGCTGGTGCGTGAAGCCGGCAACGCCGATGCCGCACGCCTGGGCCTGCAGGGCGCCATGGTGCAGATGATCTCGCACGGCTTCGTGTCCGGTGCGATGTTCTCCAGCGTGGGCGTGCTGTACGACCGCATGCACAGCCGCCGCATCGCCGATTACGGCGGCGTGGTCAACGTGATGCCTTGGTTTGCGACCTTCGCCATGCTGTTCTTCATGGCCAATGCAGGCCTGCCGGGCACCAGCGGTTTCGTCGGCGAATTCATGGTCATCCTCGCGGCCTTCCAGCGTAATCCGTGGATCGCGCTGGGCGCGGCCACCACCCTGATCATCGGCGCCGCCTACACCCTGTGGCTGTACAAGCGCATCTTCTTCGGTGAAGTGGCCAACAGCCATGTTGCCGAACTGAAGGACATCAACGGCCGCGAGTGGCTGGTGCTGGGCGTGTTCGCCATCGGCGTGCTGGCCCTGGGCATCTACCCCAAGCCGCTGACCGACCTGATGGAGCCCTCGATCGCGAAGCTGGCGATGCAGATCGCATCCAGCAAGCTGCTGTAATTCCAGGATTTGATGATGACCACCTCGCCGCTGCTGCCATTGACCGCCGCTGACCTGCCACCGCTCGCTCCCGAGCTGGTGCTGATCGGTAGCGCCTTCGCCCTGATGATTCTCGACCTGTTCGTCAGCAACCGGAACAAGCTCGTCACCCACCTGTTCTCGCTCGCTGCGCTGGCCGTGGTGCTGTTCATGCTGGCCACCGGCGTGGGCGGGCAGGGGGAGGTCTTCCATGGCATGTTCGTGCGTGATACCGCCGCGGACGTGATGAAGACCGGGATCGTGCTGCTCAGCGGCCTGACCCTGGTCTACGGCTGGCGCTACCTGCGCGACCGCAACCTGTTCCAGGGCGAGATCCCGGTGCTGATCCTGTTCGGCACCGCCGGCATGATGATCCTGGTCTCGGCCGGCAGCCTGCTGATGGTCTACCTGGGCCTGGAACTGCTGGCGCTGTGCTCCTACGCGCTGGTTGCCAGCAACCGTGAGAACGGCCTGGCCTCGGAAGCGGCGATGAAGTACATCGTGCTGGGTTCGCTGGCTTCTGGCCTGCTGCTGTACGGCATGTCGCTGATCTACGGCGCCACCGGCAGCCTCCACCTGGACGTCATCCGCGAGGCCATCCCGCACTCGGAAGAGCGCGTGCTGCTGATCACCGGTGCGGTCTTCATGATCGCCGGCGTCGCCTTCAAGCTGGGTGCCGCGCCGTTCCACATGTGGCTGCCGGACGTGTACCAGGGTGCCCCGGCACCGATCGCACTGTTCATCAGCTCGGCGCCGAAGCTGGCCGCCTTCGGCATGGCCTACCGCCTGCTGGAAATGGGCGTGGGCCCGCTGTCGACCGAACTGCAGCTGCTGATCGCCGGCCTGGCGGCGGTCTCGCTGGTCATCGGCAACCTGATGGCCATCGCGCAGAGCAACCTCAAGCGCATGCTGGCGTTTTCCACCGTCTCGCACATCGGCTTCCTGCTGATGGGCATTGCCGGTGGCGGCTCGCAGGGCTATGCCGCCGCACTGTTCTACGCACTGGCCTACGCCATCATGTCGACCGCCGCCTTCGGCGCGATCATCGCGCTGTCGCGTGCCGGCTTCGAAGCCGAGAACATCGAAGACTTCAAGGGCCTCAATGCCCGCAACCCGTGGATGGCCGGCCTGGTGCTGTGCATCATGGCGTCGCTGGCTGGCATTCCGCCGTTCCTGGGCTTCTGGACCAAGCTGGCGGTGCTGGGCGCGGCCGTCAACGGTGGCCTGCTGTGGCTGGCCATTCTCGGCGTGCTGTGTGCCGTGGTCGGCTGCTTCTACTACCTGCGCGTCATCAAGGTCATGTACTTCGATGAGCCGGTGGGCGAGGCCATGCCGCGCAGCAACGACCGCGTGCTGGGCCTGGTCCTGGGCGTGAACGCGCTGGCGCTGCTGGCGCTGGGCCTGGCATGGAACCCGATCATGGTCTGGTGCCAGCAGGCATTTGCGCATCTTGCATAAAAGTTGACACAAAGCTGCGCGATTCGTGTAATATGCGCAGCCTGAGTTGTCACTGCAGCGGTTCAGCCAGAACATCGTTGCGGTAGCCCTCCTCGAAAGAGCAGGGCAGCAGTTCAAACACTTCCGGTGCGGGGTGGAGCAGTCTGGCAGCTCGTCGGGCTCATAACCCGAAGGTCGCAGGTTCAAATCCTGCCCCCGCTACCAACACATCGAATCGGCGCCAACCAGTTCGATGAATGAGGAAAAGCTTGCAGGTTTTGAAGTTATGCCTCATAATTCCGCTTCTGATGCGGGGTGGAGCAGTCTGGCAGCTCGTCGGGCTCATAACCCGAAGGTCGCAGGTTCAAATCCTGCCCCCGCTACCAAGTAAAGAGATCGCCTTCGAAGTCCTGCTTCGAGGGCGTTTTTCTTTGCGGCTCTGGTTGATCCGCCGGGCCATGCCCGGCGAGCGAAGCGGCCGGTTTCAGGCGGGTCCAAGCCTTGCACCAGCGCGGTGCAGTCGCTATCATCAGCGGCCTAGCAATACCCCTGAAGGCGGCCTCCCAGCGGGAGTCCGGACCCGGAAGGAGGGCCGCAACCGGCAGGCACTGCAGGTTGCAACCGGAATCCAGTCACCGGAGTCTTTCCGGAAAAGGGGCCCAGCGGGCCCTTTGTCGTTTCCGGGGCGTCATGTTTCCATGCCGGCCAAGGCCGGCACCCAACCAAGAGATCAAGGCAGGCTGTGAGCGACAAGGCAACCGACATCGCGAATCTGCTCGCCCCGACCGTTGTGTCGCTGGGCCTGGAGCTGCTGGGCGTTGAGTATCTGCCGGCCCCCGGCGGTGCGACCCTGCGCCTTTACATCGACGTGCCGCTGGCTGAACAGCCCGAGCGCATCATCAATGTCGACGACTGCGAGCGGGTCAGCCGCGAAGTGTCGGCACAGATGGACGTCGAAGACCCGATCAGCGGCAACTACACGCTGGAAGTGTCTTCGCCGGGCGTCGATCGTCCGCTGTTCAACCTGGAGCAGTTCGGCCGTCACCTCGGCGAAATGGCCAAGGTCACGCTGAAGCTGCCGCAGGACAACCGTCGCCGCCTGCAGGGCCGCATCGAAGCCATCGACGAGACCGCAGGTGCCATCACCTTCATCGTCGACAAGGCCGAAGTGGTCGTGTCGGCCGACAACATCGACAAGGCACGGATCATGCCCGACTGGGTGGCGCTGGGGCTGGCCCCGAGCAAGCCGACCGGTCCGGCACCGAAGCGTCCGAAGCCGAACACGAATTCTTCTTCCAACGAGCCGGCGGCAAAGAAGCCGCGCGCGGAGTGAGCCAATGAGCAAGGAACTGTTGCTGGTAGTCGACGCGGTCGCCAACGAGAAGGGCGTGCCGCGTGAAGTGATCTTCGATGCCATCGAGGCCGCCCTGGCCTCGGCAGCGAAGAAGCGCTATCCCGACGAGGAAGTGCTGACCCGCGTGGTCATCGACCACAAGGATGGCAGCTACGAAACCTTCCGCCGCTGGGAAGTGGTGGCCGATGACGTGGTCATGGAATCGCCGGACCGCCAGATCCGCCTGATGGACGCCGTCGATGAAGCCGAAGGCGTGGACGTCGGCGACTACATCGAAGAGCAGATCGAGAACCCGGACTTCGGCCGCATTGCTGCCCAGGCCGCCAAGCAGGTCATCGTCCAGCGCGTGCGCGAAGCCGAGCGCCAGCAGGTCGTGGATGCGTGGAAGGATCGCGTGGGTGAGCTGATCACCGGCGTGGTCAAGCGCGCCGAGCGCGGCAACATCTATGTCGACCTCGGTGGCAACGCCGAAGGCTTCATCCCGAAGGACAAGGGCATTCCGCGCGACGTGCTGCGCGCCGGTGACCGCGTGCGCGGCTACCTGGCCGAAGTCCGTTCGGAACCGCGTGGCCCGCAGCTGTTCATCAGCCGCGCCGCCCCGGAATTCATGATCGAGCTGTTCAAGCTGGAAGTGCCGGAAGTCGGCCAGGGCCTGGTGGAAATCAAGGCCTGTGCCCGTGACCCGGGTGACCGCGCCAAGATCGCCGTGCTCGCCCACGACCAGCGCACCGATCCGATCGGCGCCTGCATCGGCATGCGCGGTTCGCGCGTGCAGGCCGTGTCCAACGAGCTCAATGGCGAGCGCGTGGACATCGTGCTGTGGAACGACAACCCGGCCAACTTCGTCATCAATGCGATGGCGCCGGCTGAAGTGCAGTCGATCATCGTCGATGAAGACAAGCACTCGATGGACCTGGCTGTCGCTGAAGACCGCCTGGCCCAGGCGATCGGCAAGGGCGGCCAGAACGTGCGCCTGGCCAGCCGCCTGACCGGCTGGCAGCTCAACGTGATGACCCAGGACCAGGTCACCGCCAAGTCGGAGGCCGAGCAGGCTTCGGCCCGCCAGCTGTTCATGGACAAGCTGGAAGTGGACGAGGAAATCGCCGGCATCCTGGTCAGCGAAGGCTTCGGCACCGTCGAGGAAATCGCATATGTCCCGGTCGGCGAACTGCTGGCCGTGGAAGGTTTCGACGAAGACATCGTCGAAGAGCTGCGCGCTCGTGCCCGCGATGCGCTGCTCAATGAGGCCCTGGCAGTCGAGGAAGGCCTTGAAGACGGCCAGCCGGCGCAGGACCTGCTGTCCCTGAAGGGCATGGACGAAGCCACCGCGTATGCGCTGGCCGGCCACGGCGTGCGTACCAGTGAGGATCTGTCCGACCTGGCCGCCGACGAGGTCATGGACTTCGGCATCGAAGGGCTGGATCAGGCGCGCGCCGCTGCGCTGATCCTGGCCGCACGTGCCGAGGAGATCGCCCGACTGGAACGCGGCGAATGAGCCGGCAATGAACAGGGCCCTGAGCCGCTCAGGGCGTAGAATCCGCGCCACCTCCAGATGCGGGGGGGCGCCCACAAGATCATAGGATCCGAATGTCGCAGCAAACCACCATCCGCAAGCTTGCCGAACTGGTCAACACGCCGGTCGAAAAACTGCTGGAACAGCTGGCCGGTGCCGGCATGAAGTTCAGCGGTCCCGACCAGGTCGTGACCAGCACCGAGAAGGTGAAGCTCCTGGGCTTCCTTCGTCGTTCGCACGGCAAGCCCGAGCAGGCCCCGGAAGAAACTGATCAGTCTGCAAAGAAGATCACGCTCAACCGCCGGAAACAGCAGGAAGTGACGGTCAGTTCCGGTCGCAGCAAGACGACCGTGAATGTCGAGGTGCGCCAGAAGCGTACCTACGTCAAGGATGGTGCTCGCGCCATGACCCCGGACGAAGAGCGCGCCGACATCCTGCGCAAGCTGGAAGAGTCGCGTGCGCGCAACCTTGCCGAACAGCAGGCCCTGGCCGAGAAGGATCGTCTGCGCGACGAAGCCATCGTCCGTGCCCGTGAGGAAGAGGTTGCGGCCAAGGAACGCGCAGAGGCCGAGAAGAAGGCCGCCGAGGAAGCTGCGGCCGCCGCCAAGGCTGCCGAGGCGCTGGCGGCCAGCAAGCCCAAGCGCGCTCCGATCGATGAAACCGCGCCGCGCCCGCCGCGTGCTCCGGCCGCCGCTCCGGCTGCGCCGCGCAGCGCTCCGCCGCCGCCGCGCAACGACGACCGCAACAACCGCAGTGCGCCGCGCAACGAGCGTGGCCCGGGCGACCGTTTCGCCGGCCAGATGCACCTGTCGGCTGCCGACCGCGCGCGTCGTGGCAACAGCAACAACAGCAACACCCGTGGTCGTCCGGGCGGGCGTAACCAGGCCGGTGGCCGTCGCGACATGTCGCGCGGTGGCAACAATGCAGGTCCGCACGCCTTCGAGCGTCCGACCGCGCCGGTGGTGCGTGAAGTGGCGATCGGCGACACGATCACCGTGGCCGACCTGGCGCAGAAGCTCGCGCTGAAGGGCGGTGAGGTGGTCAAGGCGCTGTTCAAGATGGGCGTGATGGCCACCATCACCCAGTCCATCGACCATGACACCGCCGCGCTGGTGACCGAAGAACTCGGCCACAAGGCGATCCGTGCCAACGACAACGACGCCGAAGACGCACTGCTGGCCTCGACCGGTGAAAATCAGGGCGAAGCCACCCAGCGTCCGCCGGTGGTCACCATCATGGGCCACGTCGACCACGGCAAGACCTCGCTGCTGGATTACATCCGCCGCACCAAGGTCGCCACCGGCGAAGCCGGCGGCATCACCCAGCACATCGGTGCCTACCACGTGGATACGCCGAAGGGCGTGATCAGCTTCCTGGATACCCCGGGCCACGCGGCATTCACCTCGATGCGTGCGCGCGGCGCCAAGCTGACCGACATCGTGGTGCTGGTCGTGGCGGCCGATGACGGCGTCATGCCGCAGACCAAGGAAGCGATCCAGCACGCCCGTTCGGCGGGTGTGCCGCTGATCGTGGCGATCAACAAGATCGACAAGTCCGACGCCGACCCGATGCGGGTCAAGAACGAACTGCTGTCCGAGCAGGTCGTGGCCGAAGACTTCGGTGGTGACACCCAGATGGTGGAGATCTCGGCCAAGACCGGCCTGGGCATCGACGACCTGCTGGACGCCATCTCGATCCAGGCCGAACTGCTGGAACTGAAGGCCGTCGACGAAGGCCGCGCTTCGGGCGTGGTGATCGAATCGTCGCTGGACAAGGGCCGTGGCCCGGTCGCCACCGTGCTGGTGCAGCAGGGCCGCCTGAAGAAGGGCGACTACCTGGTGTGCGGCATCCAGTACGGCCGCGTGCGTGCGCTGTTCGACGAAACCGGCAAGCAGCCGGAGTTCGCCGGCCCGTCCATCCCGGTGCAGGTCCTGGGCCTGTCCGGCGTGCCGGAAGCGGGTGATGACTTCGTGGTCGTCGAGGACGAGCGCCTGGCCAAGGACGTTGCCCAGCAGCGTGAGACCAAGCGCCGTGAATCGCGCCTGGTCGCCACCGCCGGCAGCCGCATGGAAGACATCATGGCGACCCTGGGCAAGGGCGAGGGCCAGCAGGTCCTCAACCTGGTCATCAAGGCCGACGTGCAGGGTTCGGTGCAGGCCCTGAGCCAGGCACTGGTCGCGCTGTCCAACGAAGACATCCGCATCAACGTGATCCACTCCGGTGTGGGCGGCATCACCGAATCGGACGCCAACTCGGCGGCCGCTTCGAAGGCCACCGTCATCGGCTTCAACGTGCGTGCGGACGCTTCGGCCCGTCGCATCATCGAATCCAACGGCGTCGATCTGCGTTACTTCTCGATCATCTATGACGTGATCGATCAGGTGAAGCAGGTGGCTTCCGGTCTGCTGGGCGTGGAGATCCGCGAAGAGATCATCGGTATCGCCGAGGTCCGCGACGTCTTCCGCAGCTCCAAGCTGGGCGCCGTGGCCGGCTCGATGGTCATCGAGGGCGTGGTCAAGCGCAACAAGCCGATCCGCGTGCTGCGCGACAGCGTGGTGATCTTCGAGGGCGAGCTGGAATCGCTGCGTCGCTTCAAGGAGAACGTCGAGGAAGTCCGCAACGGTACCGAATGCGGTATCGCGGTGAAGGCCTACAACGACGTCAAGCCGGGTGACCAGATCGAGTGCTTCGAGCGTATCGAAGTGCCGCGCACCCTGTAATGTGATGTGGCCCGACCAACGGTCGGGCCCTACCATGATGTAGAACCCGACCAACGGTCGGGTACCATGTAGTAGCGCCCGACCGTTGGTCGGGCGACCATTGAATCAAGAGTAGTGCCCGACCGTTGGTCGGGCGACAACTGAACCAAGAGCTCCTCGTGCCCAAGACTTTCCATCGAACCGACCGTGTCTCCGCCCAGCTGCGCCGTGAACTCGGCACCCTGGTGCACAACGCTGTGCGCGAGCACGGGTTGCCCTCGGTGAGCGTGTCCGACGTGGAAATCACCCGCGACATGGCCCATGCCAAGGTATTCGTCACTGCGCTGATGCCGGAACGTTCGGCTGAAGCCGTGGCCGGCCTGAAGGAGCTGGGCTATCGCCTGCGCATGGACCTGGCCCGAGCGATGAAGCTGCGCCACGTGCCGGAGCTGCATTTCCACTACGACGACTCGGTCGACCGTGGTGAACACATCGACAACATCCTGCGCGACCTGCCCGATACGCTGGCCGCCGAGAAGCGTCGCGAGAGCGACGAAGAATAACCGCGCGACGCCGGGCATGCCCGGCGTTGTTGCATTCCGGCTGCGCGATGTCTGATGCAGACCGCGCTGCAGCAGTCGAGCATGGCTCGACTCTACAAAATCCTGTCATGACCCGAATTCAGTTCCGCCGCCTGGATGGCATCCTGCTGCTCGACAAGTCGACCGGCATGAGCTCCAACGCCGCCCTGCAGGTGGCCCGTCGCCTGTTCCGTGCCGAAAAGGGTGGCCATACCGGCAGCCTCGATCCGCTGGCCACCGGCCTGTTGCCGCTGTGCTTCGGCGAGGCGACCAAGATTGCCGGTCTGCTGCTCGGCTCGGCCAAGGCCTACGACGCCGAGATCATGCTGGGCCAGACCACCGACACTGACGATTCCGAAGGCCAGGTGCTGCTGCAGCGCCCGGTGCCTTCGATCAGTGCCGAGGCCCTGCAGGCGGCGCTGGCGCCGCTGACCGGCAGCATCCGCCAGCGTGCTCCGATCTATTCGGCACTGAAGCAGGGTGGGGAGCCGCTGTATGTGAAGGCCCGCCGCGGTGACGTCATCGAAGCGCCGGTGCGCGAGGTGCAGGTGCACGCCATCGAGGTGATGGAGCAGCAGCCCGAGCGGTTGCGGCTGCGCGTGACCTGCGGCTCCGGCACCTACATCCGCAGCCTGGCCCGCGACCTGGGCGAGGCGCTGGGCTGCGGTGCCCACATCAGCGCGTTGCGCCGGCTCTGGGTCGAGCCGTTCCATGAACCGGCGATGGTCACCCTGGACCAGCTGCGGGCGATGGTCGAGGCCGGTGACGAGGCCGGGATGGACGCGCTGCTGCTGCCGCTGGCGGCCGGCCTGGCTGAATACCCGCGGGTCGACCTCGATGCCGACCAGGCCCACCGTTTCTGCGTCGGCCAGCGCCAGCGCAATCTGTCATGGCCGCATGGCCTGGTGGCCGTGTTTGGCCCGGACGATGCTGTCCAGGGCCTGGGCCAGGTCGATGACAGTGGCTTGCTGGCTCCGCAGCGTCGTTTCAACCTCTGACCTGGGCCGGGCGGTTCAGCCCCGGTCCTTGTCCCGGAAGCCCCCGACCGTTACAATTTCGCGGCCGTTTTCCGGCAACCTGCCTCGCGCAGGTTTCATCCTCGTAGTCCACGGCGAGCCTGGCGGTGCGCGAAGCGCGTTCCTGCCGGCCACGCATCACAGAGAAAAAAGAAATGTCGATCGACACCCAGAAGGTCATTGAAGACAACAAGCGCAGCTCGGCTGACACCGGCTCCCCGGAAGTCCAGGTTGCACTGCTGACCGCCCGCATCGAACTGCTGACCGGCCACTTCAAGACCCACAAGAAGGACCACCACAGCCGCCGCGGCCTGCTGCAGATGGTCAACCGCCGTCGCAGCCTGCTCGACTACCTGAAGAAGAAGGACGTCGAGCGTTACAAGGCCCTGATCGAGAAGCTTGGCCTGCGTCGCTAAGCAACGAATCCCCCGCGGCGCAGCGATGCGCCGCGGTTTTGTTTTGTAGCACCGCAATCCCCGATTCAGGCCGGAACGATCCGGCCACCCGCTGGCGGCAAGGGTCGCCGACGGTCCAAATTCGCAGACAGCATCCCCAAGGACACCCTCCGTGGCAAAAATCACCAAAACCTTCCAGTACGGCAAGCACACCGTCACGCTCGAGACCGGCGAAGTCGCCCGTCAGGCCAGCGGTGCCGTCATCGTCAAGATGGACGACACCGTACTGCTGGTCACCGCCGTCGCCGCCAAGAGCGCGCGCGAAGGCCAGGACTTCTTCCCGCTGACCGTCGATTATCAGGAAAAGTTCTACGCCGGCGGCCGTATCCCGGGTGGTTTCTTCAAGCGTGAGGGCCGTGCGACCGAGAAGGAAACCCTGATCTCGCGTCTGATCGACCGTCCGATCCGTCCGCTGTTCCCGGAAGACTACAAGAACGAAGTGCAGATCATCGCCACGGTCATGTCGTTGAACCCGGACGTGGACGGCGACATCCCGGCCCTGATCGGCGCCTCGGCTGCCCTGGCCCTGGCCGGCACCCCGTTCATGGGCCCGATCGGCGCTGCCAAGGTCGGTTACAAGAACGGCGAGTACATCCTGAACCCGACCGTCAGCGAACTGGCTGACTCGCAGCTGGAACTGGTTGTCGCCGGTACCTCCAACGCCGTGCTGATGGTCGAATCCGAAGCCGCGCTGCTGTCCGAAGAAGTGATGCTGGGCGCCGTGACCTTCGGTCACCGCGAAATGCAGAAGGTCATCAACGCGATCAACGAGCTGACCGTCGAAGCCGGCACCAAGCCGTCGACCTGGGAAGCCCCGGCCAAGAACGACGCGCTGATCTCCGCCCTGAAGGAAGCCATCGGCCCGCGCCTGGGCGAAGCCTTCCAGGTGCGTGACAAACTGCAGCGCCGTGACGCCATCTCGGCGATCAAGAAGGACGTGGTCGAAACCCTGGCTGGCCGCGTGGCCGCCGAAGGCTGGAACCCGGCCGAGCTGTCGAAGGAATTCGGCGAGCTGGAATACCGCACCATGCGTGACTCGGTGCTGGACACCAAGGTCCGCATCGACGGCCGTGCGCTGGACACCGTCCGCCCGATCGCCGTGAAGACCGGCGTGCTGCCGCGTACCCACGGTTCCTCGCTGTTCACCCGCGGCGAAACCCAGGCCATCGTGACCATCACCCTGGGCACCGCCCGTGATGGCCAGGTCATCGATGCCGTTGCCGGTGAGTACAAGGAAAACTTCCTGTTCCACTACAACTTCCCTCCGTTCTCGGTGGGTGAGTGCGGCCGCATGATGGGCCCGAAGCGCCGCGAAATCGGCCACGGTCGCCTGGCCAAGCGCGGCGTGCTGGCTGTCATGCCGTCGCTGGAAGCCTTCCCGTACACCATCCGCGTCGTCTCGGAAATCACCGAGTCGAACGGTTCCTCGTCGATGGCATCGGTCTGCGGTTCGTCGCTGGCCCTGATGGACGCCGGCGTGCCGGTGAAGGCGCCGGTTGCCGGTATCGCCATGGGCCTGGTCAAGGAAGGCGAGCGTTTCGTCGTCCTGTCCGACATCCTGGGTGACGAAGATCACCTGGGCGACATGGACTTCAAGGTGGCCGGTACCGCTGAGGGCATCTCCGCCCTGCAGATGGACATCAAGATCGAAGGCATCACCGAAGAGATCATGAAGCAGGCCCTGCAGCAGGCCAAGGCTGGCCGTCTGCACATCCTGGGCGAAATGGCCCACGGCCTGACCGCTCCGCGTGAAGAGCTGTCGGACTACGCGCCGCGCCTGCTGACCATCAAGATCCACCCGGACAAGATCCGCGAAGTGATCGGCAAGGGTGGCTCGACCATCCAGGCCATCACCAAGGAAACCGGCACCCAGATCGACATCCAGGACGACGGCACCATCGTCATCGCTTCGGTCAATGCCATCGCTGCCCAGGCCGCCAAGGCCCGCATCGAGCAGATCACCTCGGACGTCGAGCCGGGCCGCATCTACGAAGGCAAGGTCGCCAAGATCATGGACTTCGGTGCGTTCGTCACGATCCTGCCGGGCAAGGACGGTCTGGTCCACGTGTCGCAGATCTCCAGCGATCGCGTCGAGAAGGTCGGCGACGTGCTGAAGGAAGGCGATGTGGTCAAGGTCAAGGTGCTGGAAGTCGACAAGCAGGGCCGTATCCGCCTGTCGATGAAGGCCGTGGAAGAAGGCGACGCCGTCAGCGCCGAGTAATCGACCTCCGGTCGATGACGGTAGGTGTCAACCTTGGTTGACACGCTCCTGGAATCGCTGAAATGAAAAAGCGGGCTTCGGCCCGCTTTTTCTTTGCCTGGAATCCTGTGGATGAGGACCGTTGGTCCTTGCACTTACGCGTCTTCTTCGTCCTCCCCCAGCCACCAGACCTGGCCTGGCTCCGGGTCGCTCATCGGGTGCTCGCGCTGTTCGATGGCCTCCAGCACCCGGCCGGGGGCTGCAGCGACCCACACCGCCATGAGCTTTTCCACCGCAGCCCGGCCCTGTGCGGCCACGCCGAGGTCACGTTCGCGTCTCCATTGGTCTTCATCTGGCGCCTCATCACCATGCTGGTGCGGCGTGCCGTAGCTGCAGCGGCGGCACAGCCGGCGCACGGTAGCCGTCCAGTCCTCGACCATGCCGATGCCGGGCAGGGTGATTGCCTCCAGCGCAGCGATGTCATCGGCCGAATCGCACTGCACGAACACGGTGAAGGTCGCCATGTCCGATGCCTGCAGGCGCTGCATTGCATTGAACACCGGCACCTCGTGTTCGCTGTACGTACGGCGGCCGGTCGAGGCGCCGTCGTGCAGCACGATGTCGCCGAAGCGAAAGCCGCTTTCGGGCAGCGGTACGTTGTGGATGCGTGCACGCACCGGATCAATGCGGCTCATGTACACCACTTCGGCATCCGACCACGGTGCCAGGCGCACGCAGGCCACGCCGAAGTGGCCCTCGATCGGGCCCTCGCCTTCGGGCAGGGTGATGCCACAGCGGGTCCACTGGCGTCGTGCTTCGGCCCAGTCCGCCATGCCGGTGGCGGCGATGCCGGCATTCCAGGCAGTGGCGACATCGAATTCCCCACGCAGCTGCTCCGATTGCAGGTTGTCCTGCAGTGAGGCAGCCCAGTCGCGCAGGTACTTGTGCGCCAATCCGCGCATGTAATGCAGGTACGGCACTTCGGGGGCGAGTGCGATCAGCTCGCCGAACAGCGCCACCGCCTGCTGCAGGTCGCCCTCTCGGAAGGCGGCGTAGGCGCGTGCCTCCAGGGCCTGGCATTCGTCGAGGGTTTCGTCGTCCAGCAGGTCGCCGTCGTCGAGGTTGTCGTGGTCGGTGCTCATGTCCATGCGCGGTTGAAGGTCCGCGGCTACCTTAGCCGATGCGCGAGCCCGCGAACGCAGCGTCGGCGTGTGTCCTGCTGCAGTGCATGAGGGTCGTTGCATGACTGGCGCGTTGTCGTCATCCGGCGGGATGCACTTGTCCACTGGACGACATGCTACGACAACCGTCCCACAGCCCCATCCGTTTGCTAACGTGGCTGCGCCTTCGAACCGGGAGATCCCATGTTCCGCCAGACCGTGGCTGCCCTTGCCGTGCTGATTGCCGGTGCTTTGCCCATAGCCGTGCATGCGGCACCCGCGCAGCCGCCGATCTTCGGTGCCTACTACCCCGGTGGTTCGGCCGAGCGCTACCCGGTGTCGAGCATTCCGGCCGAGCGCCTCACCCACCTGTTCTACGCGTTCTCCACCATCGAGGACGGGCGCTGCACGATCGGTGCGGAAGCGCCGAAGAATTTCGCGGCGCTGGCCGAGCTGAAGAAGGCGCACCCGCATCTGCGCACGCTGATCTCGATCGGTGGCTGGGGCGCAGGTGGATTCTCCGATGCAGCGCTGACCGAGGGCAGCCGCAAGCGCCTGGTCGACTCATGCATGGCGCTGTTCTTCGATCGTCATGCTGGCAGTTTCGATGGCGTGGACATCGACTGGGAGTTCCCGGTCAGTGGCGGACCGAAGGAGCTGGCACACCGCCCGCAGGACCGCGCCAATCTGACCCGGCTCGCGCAGGCGTTCCGCGTGGCCCTTGATGCGCATGGCCGCAAGGCGGGGCAGCCGACGCTGTTGACCGCCGCACTGGCCGCCGGTCGCCTGCAGACCGATGGCCCCTACGATCCAGCCGCAAGCTATGACCTGCCGGCGCTGGCCAAGGTGTTCGATTTCATCAACCTGATGAGCTACGACATGGGCACCGGCTTCTCGGCGGTGTCGACGTTCAATGCGCCCCTGCATGAAGTGCCGACCGATCCGCTGGCGCCGGAACTGCGGCGCTGGAACAACGTTGCCGGCGCGGTGCAGTACTATCGCGAGCGCGGGGTGCCAGCCCACAAGCTGGTGCTGGGTATGCCGTTCTACGGGCGCGGCTTCAAGGTCACCGGCGATGCACCGGACGGTCTGTATCAGGCCTACAGCGCACCAGCCGATGCCGGCGATTGGCGGGTGATCAAGGCGCGTTATCTCGACCAGCCGGGCTGGACGAAGCACTGGCAACCACAGGCGCAGAGCCCGTGGCTGTACAACGCCGAGCAGAAGGTTTTCATCAGCTATGAAGACCCGCGCTCGATCGGCCTGCGTGCGCAGTTCGCCCGCGAGCAGGGCCTGGCCGGCGTCTTCATGTGGGAGCTGACCGGCGACGACGAACAGGCCAGCCTGCTCAACGCCATGCTGGGCCCCTGGCAGAAGGCACGCATCGGCGATTGAGCTGCATCAGGCGATGTCCGGCGCAACGCCGCAACGCCATCGGCCCGACCCCGCACAGCATGTCCATGCCCGCAGCATTACGCTGCGGGCATGATCCATCTCGAACGCCTGGACCATCTGGTCCTCACCGTCGCCGACATCGACCGCAGCTGTGATTTCTACCAGCGCGTGCTCGGCATGCAGGTCGTGCGCTTCGGCGCCGGTCGTACCGCGCTGCAGTTCGGCCAGCAGAAGATCAACCTGCATCCGGCCAGCGCCCCGCTGCAACCGCATGCGCTGCGGCCCATGCCGGGCAGCGCCGATCTGTGCCTGGTCACGCGCACGGCGACGACCGATGTGCTGGCCCACCTGCAGGCGCAGTCCGTTGCAGTGGAGGAGGGGCCGGTCGCACGTACCGGCGCGCTGGGGCCGATCGAATCGGTGTACTTCCGCGACCCGGATGGCAACCTGATCGAAGTGAGTCGTTACCCCGGCGAGGCATGATCCTGCTTGGGTAGCGTTGAGCTTGCTCGACGGAGCTTGGCGCGAAATCAACAGCTGTCGAGCATGCTCGACGCTACAGGGGGCGTTGCGCGTAACGGTCGGTAGCGCCGGGCCATGCCCGGCGACGGCTCAGTTGGCCCAGACGCTGTTGGGGTCGCCGTTGCGGGCGCGGCGTTGGCTGGCCACAGCCAGGCGGGCGAAGCCGAAGGCCATGGCCAGCGCGATGGCATCGACCCAGAACAGCGGCCAGTGGCCACGCGCAGCAGCACGCCACAGCCAGTCACCATTGAGCGCGCCATGCAGGATCGGCACCAGCGCGGTGCTGATCGCCGCCGCCCACAGCAGTTCGCGTGCCGCCTGCGCCGGGCGTCGCAGCGCGGCCCACAGCGCACAGGCCGCCCAGCTGCCGAAGCAGGCCCAGCGGATGCCGTGGTCGACCGCGGACGGTGCCAGCCGCTCCAGCACCAGTGCGGTGACGAACGCCACCGAAATCGCAACGCACAGCCCGATACAGACGCCGACCGTGGCCCGTGCCATGTTCACCCCGGCACGCGGTTGCTGCGGCTGGCGACGCTTGCGCCGCGATTCGATCCACAACAGGTTGCCGGAGTAGAACAGGAAGGCACCGCCAAGGCCGAGCAGGAAGTACAGCCAGACCACTACGCCGTTGCCGAACTCGCCGAAGTGCAGGGCATAGGCCGCGCTGAGCGTGGCGTGGTTGGCGTCGCGCTGGCCGGGCAGCTGCGAGGCCAGGACGTTGCCGGTGGCCACGTCCAGTGCCACCGCGCCGAGCGGGCCGAGCGTTCCGGTGGATTCGCCGGTGATCTCGATGGTGGCGTTGGCATCGCCGGCGTTGGCCAGCTTCAGGTAGGCCGGTTCGAAATTGGCCACGCCCTGTGCACGGGCCACTTCAAGCGCGCGTGCATGCAGCACGCGCAGGCTGCCCGGCGGTGCCGGGATGCCGCTGGCGTCGCGCACAGGCGCGGTGTCCATTGCGGTCGGTACCGCCTGCAGGGCCTTGCCGTCGTAGATCAGCGGGTTGAGCAGGGCCATCTGCACGAACACCAGGCAGAGCAGGGCGCCGGTCACCGCGAACATCAGGTGGAAAGGCAGGCTGAGCACGCCGATCACGTTGTGCGCGTCCTGCCACAGCTGCTTCAGGTTGCGGCCCGGGCGCAGCGCGAACAGATCGCCGAACAGCTTCGGCAGGTGGATCACCAGGCCGCTGAGCAGGGCCATGCCATACAGCAGGCTGACGATGCCCATCACGTAGATGCCGGCCACCGGCAGTCCGAGGCTGTAATGCAGCTCGTTGACCAGTTCGGCCAGCCCGGTCTGTGGCGGCGTGGTGCTGCCGGCGATCTGTCCCGGCCAGGCGTAGCGCCAGCTGCCGTCATCGGCCTGCCAGTAGGCCAGTGGCTGCGGGTGTTCGGTGCCGGGGAAGGTCATGCCGACGTGGCGGCGCGCTTCCGGATGCGCGGCAAGCACGTCTTCCAGCAGGTACTGCGCGTCGTCCAGGCCGGCGGGGAGTGCGGTGGCTGCACCGGGCGTCTGCCACAGCGGCAGGTCGTGGTGGAACAGGGTCAGCGCACCCGCGTAGAAGGCCACGAACAGGCCGAAGCCGGCAACCAGGCCGACCCAGGTGTGCAGGGTGGTGAACGTGCGCAGCGTCTGCGAACTGAACTTCATGGGAAAGGTCTCATTGCACCGCGCCGGTCAGGCGCAGCAGCCCGAGCACGGCAAAGCCGGCGGCGGCGCTGCCGGCCAGCACCAGCCAGGCGCGCAGCGCGCTGCGGAAACTGAACGCCCACAGGGCGGCCAGCATCCACAGCGGGATGAAGGCGATGAGGGTCGGCACCAGCGCCCGTTGCCACGGGCCGGGCGGCAGCCACGCCAGCAGGCCGGTGACGGCTGCGGCGAGGAGGAAGCCGGCGATGATGCCGGCAAGGGCACGCGGCCACATCAGGGCGACTCCGTACCGGGGCGGTGCCAGGCCGCCAGCGCCGGCAGCAGCATGGCGGCCAGCATCCAGGTGCACAGCATCGCCACCAGGCCGGCGGCAAAACCAAGCTCGGCCATCCACAGCCACAGCGCGGCGGCAGCGGCGACCAGGCCGATCTGGCGGCCAAGGCGGCCGGCACGGCGCAGGCGCGGCCAGCGGCAGTGTGGCGAGGCGGCATAGAAGGCCAGCGCCGAGAACATCGCCGCCAGCATGCCCAGGCTGCAGAAGCCGAGCGTGGAAAGGCCGACGGTGATCATCGCGGGCGGCCAGCGTGGCAGCGGGCCGGCGAACGCGGGGCACGGGCGGGGCCGGCGGGAGCCGGTCGGAGCGGGTGGCGCATCACGGGGTCCTGGGGGAAAGCGGGCAGGCTGGCACAGGGCGGCCTGCGCCGACATGGTAATCATTGCAATTTCACGCCGCCAGCGAGACCCATTCAGCGGACCGTACGGTAGGCCTTGGGCTTTCCCCTGCGCTGGTTTAAGATCAGCGTAGGACCCTGACTGGAACAAGGTGGCCCGCGCCCAGCGCCGGCCGAGCGTGCGACATGAGCACTACCACCGCCCACTGTTGACCTGCCCCCGAAGGCCCTGTGTTCCAGGCGCCCTCGCGGCGCTTTTTTATTGCCCGGGCGCCGCCCCGGGAACGCTTTCCAGCCCGCCCTGCGGGCCCCGCACGAAGCCACTGCGATGATCAACATTACTCTTCCCGACGGCAGCCGCCGCGAATTCGAAAATCCCGTCAGCGTCATGGAGGTCGCCCAGTCGATCGGCGCCGGCCTGGCCAAGGCCACCATCGCCGGTGCCGTGGATGGCGTGCTGGTCGATGCCAGCGACGTCATCGACCACGATGCCAGCCTGCGCATCATCACCGCCAAGGACGAGGAGGGCGTGGAGATCATCCGCCACTCCTGCGCCCACCTGGTCGGCCACGCCGTCAAGCAGCTGTACCCGGACGTGAAGATGGTGATCGGCCCGGTGATCGCCGAGGGCTTCTACTACGACATCTACTCCGAGCGCCCGTTCACCCCGGACGACATGGCCGCGATCGAGAAGCGCATGGGTGAACTGATCGCCCAGGACTACGACGTCATCAAGAAGGTGACGCCGCGCGCCGAAGTGATCGAGATCTTCAAGGCCCGTGGCGAGGACTACAAGCTGCGCCTGATCGAGGACATGTCCGACGACATCCAGGCGATGGGCATGTATTACCACCAGGAATACGTGGACATGTGCCGCGGCCCGCACGTGCCGAACACGCGCTTCCTGAAGGCTTTCAAGCTGACCCGCATCTCCGGCGCCTACTGGCGCGGTGACGCGCAGAACGAGCAGCTGCAGCGCATCTACGGCACCGCCTGGGCCGACAAGAAGCAGCTCGAGGCGTACATCAAGCGCATCGAAGAAGCCGAGATGCGCGACCACCGCCGCATCGGCAAGCAGCAGGACCTGTTCCACCTGCAGGAAGAAGCGCCGGGCCTGGTGTTCTGGCACCCGAAGGGCTGGGCACTGTGGCAGGTGGTCGAGCAGTACATGCGCAAGGTGTACCGCAAGACCGGCTACGGCGAAGTGCGCTGCCCGCAGATCCTGGACGTGAGCCTGTGGCAGAAATCCGGCCACTGGGACAACTACCAGGACGCGATGTTCTTCACCGAATCGGAGAAGCGCACCTACGCGCTCAAGCCGATGAACTGCCCGGGCCACGTGCAGGTGTTCAACCAGGGCCTGCACAGCTACCGCGACCTGCCGATCCGCTATGGTGAGTTCGGTGCCTGCCACCGCAACGAGCCGTCCGGCGCGCTGCACGGCATCCTGCGCGTGCGTGGTTTCACCCAGGACGACGGCCACGTGTTCTGCACGGAAAACCAGGTCGAGGCGGAAGTGACCGCGTTCCACCAGCAGGCGCTGGCGGTCTACCAGCACTTCGGCTTCGATGAGATCCAGGTCAAGATCGCGCTGCGTCCGGAATCGCGCCTGGGCGATGACGCCACCTGGGACAAGGCCGAGGGCGCGCTGCGCTCGGCACTGTCCAGCAACGGGGTGGAGTGGCAGGAGCTGCCGGGCGAGGGCGCCTTCTACGGCCCGAAGATCGAGTACCACCTGAAGGACGCGATCGGCCGTACCTGGCAGCTGGGCACGATGCAGGTCGACTTCATGATGCCGGGCCGTCTGGGCGCCGAGTACGTGGACGAGAACAGCCAGAAGAAGCACCCGGTCATGCTGCATCGCGCCATCGTGGGCTCGATGGAGCGCTTCCTGGGCATCCTGATCGAGCACCATGCCGGCCAGTTCCCGGCCTGGCTGGCGCCGACCCAGGTGGTGGTGGCCAACATCACCGACGCTCAGGCCGAGTACGTCTCGGGCGTGACCAAAACCCTTGCGGAGCAAGGCTTCCGCGTCAGCTCGGATTTGCGTAACGAGAAGATCGGCTATAAAATCCGTGAGCATACGTTGCAGCGCGTGCCCTACCTGCTGGTCATTGGTGACCGCGAGAAGGAGAATGGGGCTGTGGCGGTGCGTACGCGTTCTGGCGAAGACCTGGGCAGCATGAGCCTGCAGGCCTTCATCGAGCGGCTCCAGGCCGAGGGCGCGTAAGCAAAGGTCCGGTCCGGGGGCACAGGCACCCGGACCGGTTCGATACCCTTGGGAGAACGTAATATCAGCACCCCTGACAACAAACAGAACCGCAAGAATCAGGAAATCCGTGTGCCGCGCGTCCGCGTGATCGGCAGTGACGGTGAAATGATCGGCGTGTTGTCGCGCGACGAAGCGCTGTCCATGGCCGAAGATGAAGGCCTGGACCTGGTCGAAATCCAGCCGCAGGCCGATCCGCCGGTCTGCAAGATCATGGACTTCGGCAAGTTCAAGTTCGAAGCGCAGAAGAAGGCCAGCGAGGCCAAGAAGAAGACCAAGCAGGTCGAGATCAAGGAAGTGAAGTTCCGTCCGGTCACGGACGAGGGCGACTACCAGATCAAGCTGCGCAAGATGCGCGGGTTCCTCGAGGATGGTGACAAGATCAAGGTCAACATCCGTTTCCGTGGCCGTGAAATGAGCCACCAGGAACTGGGCCGCGAAATGGCCAACCGGATCGAGACCGATCTGGGCGAGGACATCGTCATTGAATCCCGTCCGCGCCTGGAAGGGCGTCAGATGGTCATGATGATCGCGCCGAAGAAGAAGACCTGAGGCCTGACGGGCCGCCTTCCGGGGCGCCTGGCTGAACGGTTCAGGGTAAAGGGGCGCCATGGGCGTCCCTTTGCTTTTGCAGGAAGCCGGTGAATTGCCGGCGAAAGGGTTGCAGGGGCTGGTGGCAGGGCGGTTTTGCCTGTATCATGCCCGGCTCGACCCACCCAGGACGGGTCGTACGCCGATCATGGCAGGACGGAAAGAGCGGCCCAGGCCGCCGCCAGATCAGTCAGAAACCAGGGTCATATCCCATCAAGGACATTGCAATGCCCAAGATCAAGACCAACCGGGCAGCGGCCAAGCGTTTCCGCAAGACCGCCTCGGGCAAGTACAAGTGCGGCCACGCCAACCGTAGCCACATCCTCACGAAGAAAGCGACCAAGCGTAAGCGTAATCTGCGTCAGACGGGCCATGTCCGTGCAGAAGACGCAGGCCGTCTGGACCGCATGCTCCCTTACCTCTGAGGAACTGAAAAATGGCACGAGTTAAGCGTGGCGTACAGGCGCGTCGCCGCCACAAGAAGATTCTGGATCTCGCCAAGGGCTATTACAACGCCCGTCGCAAGGTCTTCCGCGTCGCCAAGCAGGCGGTCATCAAGGCACAGCAGTACGCCTACATCGGCCGTAAGCAGAAGAAGCGCAACTTCCGTTCGCTGTGGATCACCCGTATCAATGCGGCTGCCCGCATCAACGGCCTGAGCTACAGCCGCTTCATGAATGGTCTGCTGAAGGCCGGCATCACCCTGGATCGCAAGGTCCTGGCTGACATCGCCGTGCACGACGCAGCCGGCTTTACCGCGCTGGCCGAAAAGGCCAAGGGCGCGCTGGCGGCATAAGTCCTTCCCGATGCCGTAACCGTTCACTCGGAACGGTGTCAGGTCAAGGCAATGCATGGGGAAGGGCGCAAGTCCTTCCCCATTCTTTTTTGGGTCCCGGCGAGGCCATGACGGCAGCGCGGGGACGGCGGTGGCGACAGGGGTCGGCCCTTCGCGCATCGCGATGGCAGATCGACTGGAGTTCCGGCCCCCCATGAGCGACATCCAATCCCTCACCACCCAGGCGCTGGCCGATGTGGCCGCCGCACAGAGCCCCGACGTGCTGGAACAGCTGCGGGTGGCCCTGCTTGGCAAGAGTGGCAGCATCACCTCGCAGCTCAAGCAGCTCGGCGCCTTGCCGGCCGACGAGCGCAAGGCCGCCGGTGAAGCGATCAACCAGGCCCGCGACGCGCTGACCCGCGCGCTGGGCGAGCGCAAGGCGCTGCTGGAAGACGCGGCACTGGATGCGCGCCTGGCCGCCGAAGCCATCGACATCACCCTGCCGGGCCGCAATGGCGACCGCGCCGGCCTGCATCCGATCACCCGCACCCTGGAGCGCATCACCGGCATCTTCGGCCGGCTGGGCTACGAGCTGTCGGAAGGGCCGGAGATCGAGGATGACTGGCACAACTTCGAGGCGCTGAACTTCCCGCCGCACCACCCGGCGCGCGCCATGCACGACACCTTCTACTTCGGTGACGGCCGCCTGCTGCGCACGCATACCTCCGGTGTGCAGGTGCGCTACATGGGCGACCACGCGCCGCCACTGCGCATGATCGCCGCCGGCAAGGTGTACCGCAGCGACAGCGACCAGACCCATTCGCCGATGTTCCACCAGGTGGAAGGCCTGCTGGTGGACGAGCATTCGACCTTCGCCGACCTGAAGGGCACGCTGGCCGAGTTCGTGCGCGCCTTCTTCGAGCGCGACTTCGAGATGCGCTTCCGCCCCAGCTACTTCCCGTTCGTTGAACCGGGCGCGGAAGTGGACATCGCCTGGCAGCAGCCCGATGGCAGCACCCGCTGGCTGGAAGTGCTCGGCTGCGGCATGGTCCATCCGAACGTGCTGCGAAACGTCGGCATCGATCCGGAGCGCTACACCGGCTTTGCCTTCGGCATGGGCGTGGAGCGCTTCGCGATGCTGCGTTACGGCGTCAACGATCTGCGCGCGTTCTTCGAGAACGACGTGCGCTTCCTGAAGCAGTTCGCGTAAGTCGCAACCGTGTAGCGCCGAGCCATGCTCGGCTGCTTTTCTGGATGGACGCCTCCTTGCGCATGCGCTGGGCGACCACAAAAACCGCAACGGGAGGCACGCCTCCCACCAGGGTGACACCATGAAATTCTCCGAAAACTGGCTGCGCAGCCACGTCCCGACCCGCGCTTCGCGCGATGAACTGAGTGCGGTGCTGACCGCCATCGGCCTGGAAGTGGAAGAAGTGACCGCGCTGGGCGAGGGCCTCGAGCACGTGGTCGTGGCACGCATCATCGACGCCGTAC
Organism: Stenotrophomonas sp. 63632_Sma; assembly: GCF_056482875.1. NCBI lineage: Bacteria > Pseudomonadati > Pseudomonadota > Gammaproteobacteria > Lysobacterales > Lysobacteraceae > Stenotrophomonas > Stenotrophomonas sp. 63632_Sma. The sequence goes on along the minus strand of NZ_CM151220.1, from coordinate 3,204,162 downwards.
GCCATCCGGAAGCCGACCGCCTGCAGGTGTGCAGGGTCGAAGCCGGGCAGGGCGAGCTGCTGCAGATCGTCTGCGGCGCACCGAACGCACGTCCGGGCCTGGTTGCGCCGCTGGCGATGGTCGGCGCGCAGATTGGCGAGCTGAAGATCAAGCCGGCCAAGCTGCGCGGTGTCGAGTCCAACGGCATGCTGTGCTCGGCCAGGGAGCTGGGCCTGGACAACGATGCCTCCGGCCTGCTGGAGCTGCCGGATGACGCACCGGTCGGCCAGGCTCTGGTCGATTACCTGGGCCTGCCGGACGCCAGCATCGAGATCAAGCTGACCCCGAACCGCGCCGACTGCTTCAGCCTGCGCGGTATCGCCTACGACGTCGCCGCCGCCACCCGCAGCGACGTGCTGGATTTCACCACCGAGACGATTCCCGCCATCGGCAGCCGTGAGCTGGCCATCCAGCTCGACGCCGGCGCCGAAGCACCGCGTTACCTGGGCCGCGTCATCGAAGGTGTCAACGCCGCCGCCGAGACCCCGCTGTGGATGGCCGAGCGCCTGCGCCGCAGTGGCGTGCGCCCGGTCTCGCTGCTGGTCGACATCACCCAGTACGTGATGCTCGAGCTCGGCCAGCCGATGCATGCCTACGACCTCGACACCCTGCAGGGCAGCATCGCCGTGCGTCGTTCGCGTGCCGGCGAGAGCCTGAAGCTGTTGGATGGCCGCGATGCCGCGCTGGACGACAGCTTCCTGGTGGTCACCGACGCTGATCGTGCGGTCGGCCTGGCCGGCCTGATGGGCGGCTTCGACACCCGTGTCACCGACGCCACCACTGCCGTGTTCCTGGAGGCCGCGCATTTCGCGCCGGCCGCGATCATGGGCCGTGGCCGCAAGCTGGGCCTGCACACCGATGCCGGCCACCGCTTCGAGCGCGGTGTCGACCCGGCACTGCCGCGTACCGCCATCGAGTACGCCACCCGCCTGGTGCTGGACCTGGCCGGCGGCACCCCGGCGCCGGTCACCGAGGCCGTGCGTGAGGCCGATCTGCCGCAGCCGGCAACCATCGTGCTGCGCCGCGCCCGCATCACCCGCGTGCTCGGCATCACCATCGACGATGCGGAAGTGGAGCGCATCCTGCGCGCGCTGGGCATGGACGTGGTTGCCACCGCCGACGGCTGGCAGGTCACGGCGCCGAGCCGCCGCTTCGACATCGCCATCGAAGAAGACCTGATCGAAGAGCTGGCGCGCATCCACGGTTACGAGCAGATCCCGACCACGCTGCCGGGCGGCGCCTCGCGCGTGGCGATGCCGAGCGAGACCCAGCTGGACGCACTGAGCGTGCGCCGCCAGCTGATCGCCCGTGACCAGCAGGAAACCGTCAATTTCGCTTTCGTCGACGATGCGCTGCTGAGCCAGTGGCAGCTGCGCGACGGCCTGGTACCGCTGGCCAACCCGCTGTCGGCCGAACTGGCGGTGATGCGCCCGTCGCTGCTGCCAGGCCTGGTCGCCACGTTGGGCCGCAACGCCGCCCGCCAGATCGGCCGCGTGCGCCTGTTCGAACTGGGCCGCGTGTTCGCCCAGCAGGCACGGTCGGCCGCCGCATGGCGCCGCTGGAAACCCTGCGCGTGGCCGCTGCGGTCTGTGGCGATGCACAGGCACTGCAGTGGGGCCTGCCGGCCCGCAAGGTCGATTTCCATGACCTGAAGGGCGATCTGGAATCGCTGGCCGCTGCCAGTGGTGCGGTACTGGAGTTCCGCCCGTCGGCCCGCCCCTACGGCCACCCGGCCCGTTCGGCCGAGGTGTTCCGCGATGGCGTGGCGATCGGCTGGATCGGGCAGATCCACCCGCGTCTGGCAAAGGCAATGGACATTGAAGCCGACGTCTACGCCTTCGAACTGGACCTGGAGCCGCTGACCGCCCGCCGCCTGCCGCGTGCCGGCGAGCTGTCGCGCTTCCCGGCAGTGCGCCGCGACCTGGCATTCCTGGTGCCTGAACAGGTGGCCTGGGCCGATCTCGCGGCCACCCTCCGCCAGGCTGCTGGCCCGCTGCTGCGCGACCTGAACCTGTTCGACCGCTACGTCGGCCAGGGCGTCGAGCCGGGATTCAAGAGTCTCGCTATGGGCTTGATTTTGCAGGACAAGTCGCGCACTCTGACGGACCGCGACGTGGATGCGGTGGTGGCCGAGGCGGTCACTGCCATCGAGCGTGAACATCACGCCCGGATCCGCGGCTGAGCGGGCAGCACTCGGGGGTAGCAGGCAATGGCATTGACCAAGGCGGAGATGGCGGAAAAGCTGTTCGACGAAGTCGGTCTGAACAAGCGGGAAGCCAAGGAATTCGTCGACGCGTTTTTCGATGTGCTGCGTGAAGCATTGGAACAGGGACGTCAGGTGAAGCTGTCGGGCTTCGGTAATTTCGATCTGCGGCGCAAGAACCAGCGCCCGGGTCGCAACCCCAAGACCGGCGAGGAAATTCCGATTTCCGCCCGTACGGTGGTCACCTTCCGTCCGGGCCAGAAGCTCAAGGAGAGGGTGGAAGCTTATGCTGGATCCGGGCAGTAACCGCGAACTACCGCCGATCCCGGCCAAGCGCTACTTCACCATCGGTGAGGTCAGCGAGCTGTGCGACGTCAAGCCGCACGTGCTGCGCTACTGGGAAACCGAGTTTCCCAGCCTTGAGCCGGCCAAGCGCCGAGGCAACCGCCGCTACTACCAGCGCCACGACGTGCTGATGGTGCGGCAGATCCGCAGCCTGCTGTACGAACAGGGCTACACCATCGGTGGTGCACGCCTGCGTCTGGATGGCCCCGATGCCCGCGAGGAATCGGCGCTGAGCAACCAGATCATCAAGCAGGTGCGCATGGAGCTGGAAGAAGTGCTGCAGTTGTTGCGCCGCTGATCCCATTTCCATCGTAATCCGCTATACTTCACGGCCCGCCGCACTGGCGGGCACATCGCAGCATCAGTCGGGGCGTAGCGCAGCCTGGTAGCGCATCTGCCTGGGGGGCAGAGGGTCGTCGGTTCGAATCCGGCCGTCCCGACCACTGTGATGAATCAAGAAGCCTGCGCAGCGATGCGTGGGCTTTTTTGTGCGCGCGGTGTATGCTGCGCGCCACTCGTACTACCGCGGCTGCTGAACCCGGTACTCACGAGAACACATCATGGAATCTGCAAGAAACCGTGCCTGGCGTCGCAGCCAGGCGCGCAATCGTGGTGGCGACCGCGCCACGACCGCCTACAGCTACAAGCCCGAGAAGAACTGGAAGCTGCTGTACACGCGCGATGCCAAGCTTGCGCGCGCACGCCAGCTGGGCTTCACCTATCCAGTGCTCAGCGCCCGCCAACTGCAGGAACAGGAATGATCAACCTGCTGTTCGTCTGCAGCCGCAACCAGCTGCGCAGCCCAACCGCCGAAGCCATGTGGCGACGGCGGCCCGGCTTCACTGCGCTGTCGGCCGGCACCAGCCCGCATGCACGACGCCCCATCGGCCCGGCGGACATCCGCTGGGCCGATGTCATCTTCGTGATGGAGGCCAAGCACCAGCATCGCCTGCAGGCCGCGTACGCGCGCCTGCTGGAACACAAGCGCCTGCATTGCCTGGATATACCGGACGACTATCGCTGCATGGATCCCGTGCTGATGGATCTGCTGGACACCAAGGTGACCGCGTATCTCGATCAGCTGCCGGCAAAGCGGTAGATCAGCTCCGGGTCACCGTCATCCAGTCCATGCACGATGCCGCTGTCGATGAAGCCCGATGCAACGAGCAGGCGCTGCATGGCGATGTTGGAGGCATTGGTCGAGGTGAACAGCTTGCGCTGTCCACGCTGTGCGATCGCGTGCCGCAGCAGTGCGGCGCCGACGCCCTGGCTGCGCCGCTCGCGCGTGACCATCAGCATTTCGATGAAGGCTTCGCCGAAGAAGTGCTCATGGAGGGTCATGTAGCCGACGATCCCGCGCTCCTGCTCGGCAACATGCACGTTGCCCCGCGCCAGCCACTCGCCAATCTGCTCCGCCCGTCGAGGGTCGCTTGCCGCCACGCTGTCGAGTGCGATCAGCGCGGAGGCATCGGCGGGCGTCGCGTCGCGGAGGCGCAGCGCAGTCGCAGCGGGCATGGTCGGGCTCCTGACAGGAGGGCCCAGTCTATCGGCTCTGCCGCAGGCGCAGCCGCACCCGCCGCAGCCAGCGCGTGCTCGGCAGTCAATACACGCGGAACTCGGCCCGGCAGCCGTCGCTGACCCACACGCCGCGTCGGTCCCAGCCCCAGTTCTGGTCCTCGATGCAGGCCGTCACCGACTTCTGCTTGACCAGGCGCACCTCGTGGCGAACACGGATACGGCATTCCTTGTCCTTCTTTTCGTAGGACTCGCAGACCAGGCGCTCGCCATCATCGTCACGGTCCCTGCCGCGGCCCGGCCAGCGTCCGCGCCCATAGCCGTCGGCGACGAACTCGGCGCGGCAGCCGTCGGTCACCCACAACGTGCGGCGGCTCTGGCCCCAGTTCTGGTTCTCCACGCACCGGGTCACCGACAGCTGCCTGGCCAGGCGCATCGGGCCTTCGATCGGGCATTGCGCGGTCTTGTTGAACTGCGATTCGCAGCGCAGCGCCGGAATGTGATCGGTGTCGTAGTCCTGTGCGGCCACGGTGGTGGCGGCCAGCAGCAGGGCAAGGGAGGTGCCGGTGATCGTCAGCAGCAGGCGATGGGACATGTGCAGGCTCGGTGGGGATGGGGCGGCAAGAATGGCCCAGTCCGGGGCTGCCGGAACGCTTCGTTCCGAAGATGGCTCAGTGGCGGTTTAGTAGTACGCGCGGGCCCATGCAGAGGCTTACATCCCGTATCATCGCTGCACATCCGATCGCATCGGTTTACACCCTCTTACATGTCTCCCACGCCGGTCGGCACAGCCTGTGGCTGTTGTCACTGGCATGCGGCCGGCGCGTGGAGGAGGATGCGCGGACCACGACGACCACAGGGGGTTGCGTTGATCAGCAGTACCGTCATTCATCGCTCGGCCGACGCAGGTGGCGCCGAGGTGCGGGTCCTGGACACCACGTTCAAGGGCAAGCATGTGTTCATTGCCTGGGGCCTGCGCGGGCCGGAACTGACCCGCAGCGCGGACCCGGCTGCCACCGTGGCCGCACGCAAGGCGCTGCACGCGGTTGCCGGCCACAGCGAGGGGCCGCGCAGCCCGGAAGTGTTCATCGCCAACCAGTCGGCGGTGGCGATCACGGTCTATCGCCTGCTTACCGAGGCGCGCTCCGGCGATGCCATCTTCTTCCTGTGCGATTCACAGGCGGTGGTCGAGTGGCTCATCACCGCGCTGGAAGTGCAGGGCGCGGACTGATTCCGCGCTCCGGCGCGCATCGATTCACGCCAGCGCCGCGTCCACCGCAGCCCGTGCGTGCAGTGCAGTGGTATCGAACAGCGGCACTGCGCTGTCTTCCGGTCGTACCAGCAGCATGATCTCGGTACAGCCCAGGATGATGGCTTCGGCACCGCGCGCCACCAGTCTCGCGATCACGCCGGCGTAGACCTGTCGTGAGTGCTCGCTGACCACACCGGCGATCAGTTCCTGGTAGATGATGTCGTGCACGCTGCGACGATCATCGGCTTCGGGAACCAGCACCTCCAATCCGAAGCGATCCTGCAGCCGGCCGCGGTAGAAGTCCTGTTCCATGGTGAAGGCGGTACCGAGCAGGCCCACCTTGCGTGCGCCTGCCTGCACGATGGCCTGGGCGGTGGGGTCGGCGATATGCAGCAGCGGCAGTGGGCAGACCGCCTCGATGCGGTCGGCCAGCTTGTGCATGGTGTTGGTGCAGATCAACAGCAGATCGGCGCCACCGGCCTGCAGGCGCCGTGCAGCGTCGGCCATGTGGTCGCCCAGCGCATCCCAGTCGCCGTCATGCTGCAGCTGCTTGATCGGGGCGAAGTCCACCGACCACAGCAGTAGCTGCGCCGAATGTGCGCCACCGAGGCGCTGCCGCACGTCCTCGTTGATGAGCCGGTAATACTGCGCCGAGCTTTCCCAGCTCATGCCGCCGATCAGGCCAAGGGTCTTCATGCACAGCTCCATGCCGGGGAGCCGTCATGGCAGCACAGCCGATGCGGGAGTTGCACTACACATTAGTGGTTGCTAATGTGTTTGTCATGATCGAGAACGCCCTCTTCAAAGCGCTGGCCGACCCCACCCGCCGCCACATCTTCGAAAAGCTGGCCGAGGGCGGGCAGCATGCCAGCGCGCTGCGCGAGGGCATGGCGATCAGCCAGTCTGCGATGTCCCAGCACCTGGCGGTGCTGCGCGATGCCGGGCTGGTGAGCGAACAGCGCCAAGGCCGTTTCGTCCACTACGAGGTCGATCCGCGCGGGCTGGCGCACATCGGCAACTGGCTGCAGCGCTACCGGGCCTACTGGCCCGCGCGGATGGATGCCTTGCAGGATCTGCTGAAGGAGATGGACTGATGGACGATGTTCTGAACGAAGCGGCTCCCGCGTTGGTGATGGAGCAGTGGCTGCCAGCGCCACCGGAAAGGGTCTGGCGCGCACTGTTCGATCCGGCACTTCGTGAGCGCTGGTTGCCGGCGGCCGATCTTGCCGATCTGCAGCCCTGCCTGTGCGAGGAGGGGCGGGAGCTGGGGTTCCGCCTGCGCGATGCGCAGCCTCCGCATCTGCACAGCCTGGTGTGTTTCCAGCTGCGCGCGGATGACGGTGAGGGGACGGTGCTGACCATCGTGCATCGGCTCACCGACCTGCGCGCGCAGCTGCCGTTGGCCGCCAACGACGATCATCGCACCATGATGCGCGCGGCCTGAGCCGGCGCCTGGATCGAACGCTACAGGGAGCAGGCACATGCGGGACAGAATGCAGCTGATACCGATGGTGGTGGAACGCAGCGAGCGCGGTGAGCGCTCCCATGACATCTACTCGCGGCTCCTGCGCGAGCGCATCATCTTTCTCAACGGTGAAGTCGATGACACTGTGTCGGCGCTGGTCTGCGCGCAGCTGCTGTTCCTGGAATCGGAAAACCCGGAGAAGCCGATCCATCTGTACATCAACTCGCCGGGTGGAGTGATCTCCAGCGGCCTGGCGATGTACGACACCATGCAATACATCTCGGCCCCGGTGCATACGCTGTGCATGGGCACCGCGCGGTCGATGGGTTCGTTCCTGCTGATGGCCGGCGAGCCCGGTCACCGTGCGGCGTTGGCCAATGCCAGCCTGCATGTGCATCAGCCGCTGGGCGGGGTGCAGGGCCAGGCGTCGGACATCTTCATCCATGCCGAGGAAATGCAGCGCACCAAGCAGCGCATCACCCGGCTGTATGCGCAGCATTGCGGACGCAGTGTCGAGGAGGTCGAGCAGACCCTGGACCGCGATCGTTTCATGAGTGCCGAGCAGGCATGCGAATGGGGCTTGATCGACCAGGTACTGGTACGGCGCGACGCGCTCGCGGCCTGAGCCTGCCTCTGTAACCACCGCATCCATGCTGCGCTGTGTGTGCCGCGCCAGGCCGGCGCACTCTATGCTGGTGGGATCTTCTGAAGTGGATGTCCGATATGGCCCTGCATACCTGGTGGTGGTTCCTCGCCACGGTGTTCGTTCTGTGTGGTACGCCGGGGCCGAACATGCTGCATATCCTCGGTCGCAGCGTCGGGCTCGGCTTTCGCGGTAGCGTGCCGGCGATGGCTGGCTGCCTGCTGGCGATGCTGCTGGTGCTGGCGGCCTCCGCAGCAGGCCTGAGTGCGTTGCTGCATTCCTCGCCGATGCTGTTTGAGGTGTTGCGCTATCTGGGCGTGGCCTATCTGGCCTGGCTGGGCCTGAAGGCATGGCGTGACAGTTGCCGTCCGGCACCACCGGTGACGGTCGATGCCGCGCTGCCGGTTGCGGCGTCGCTGGGCGCGTGGAAGGTGTTCCGTGGTGGCCTTCTGGTGGGCCTGAGCAATCCCAAGCTGCTGCTGTTCGCTGCGGCGTTCCTGCCGCAGTTCGTCGACCCGTCGCGTGGCCAGGCGCTGCAGTACAGCGTGCTGGTTGCCACCTTCGCCGGCTGCGAACTGTTCTGGTACGTGATGTATGCCGCCGGTGGCCATGGCCTGCGCCGATGGTTGGCCAAACCCTTCGCGCGGCGCTGGTTCGAGCGGCTGGTGGGCAGCGTTTTCCTGGCCTTTGCAGTGGCCCTGCTGCGTTTCCGCCCGCGCTGATTCACGCCGCGCACGCGGCCTGTTCACGACTGCCGCATCGGCTACGGCCTAGCCTGATCATCCAGTACGCAGTCCCCACGGGGAAAGGTTTGACATGATCAAGTGGGCCATCATCTTCGCCATCATCGGCGTCATTGCGGGCGTGCTCGGCTTCGGCGGCATTGCCGGCGCCGCGGTCGGCATCGCCAAGTTCCTGTTCTGGGCCGGCATCATCATCGCCGTGGTGCTGTTCCTGCTCGGCATGACCGTAGCGAAGAAGGTCAGCTAGCGTTGATCGCGCAGCAGCGTACTCAGTGTGCGCTGCTGCGCGAGAACAGATTGATCACCAGTACGCCAGCACAGATCAGGCCGATGCCGATCAACGCCGGTGCATCCAGGCGCTGCTTGAACACCACCAGCCCGATCAGCGAGATCAGCACGATGCCGACGCCGGACCAGATCGCGTAGGCGATGCCGGTCGGGATCGACTTCATGGTCATCGACAGCAGGTAGAAGCACAGTCCATAGCCGACCAGCGCGCCCAGTGTCGGCGCCAGCCGGCTCATGCCGTCGGATGCCTTCAGCAGCGACGTGGCAATTACTTCCAGCACGATGGCAGCGGCAAGGTAGAGATAGGGATTCATTAAGCGCTCCTGCTCACTGCGGGTCGCATAGTTTCAGGGCCTGTTCGGCCATCGCCAATGCGTTGGCGCGTTCTTCCTCGTCCAGCGGACGCCCATAGGCCGTGGCCCAGTAGCCATCGGCAGCGCAGCGCGCCGCATACAGTCGGGGATCGTTGGCTTCGCCGGCGAACTCGGCCAGCATCGCACGCTTCCAGGTGCGCCAATGCGCGAGCAGGGCTGGTTCCATCAGGTTGCCCAGGGTCAGGCCGATGTCGTTGTCCTGTTCCTGCTGCAGCAGATGCTCGAAATTGGCCTGCACATAGGCGCGGCTGAAACGGCCATGCCCTTCGGGGTTTTCCTGCAGCAGGGCACGCACCCGCGCTTCGAATTCGCCGATGAGCGCTCCGATGGCTTCATCCACCAGTGCCTGCTTGCTGCTGAAATGATGGAACAGCGCACCCTTGCTGACACCGGCGGCCTGTGCGACGTCCTGCACGGTCAGCGCGGCCAGGCCATTACGGCCGATCACTTCAATGGTGGCCTGCAGCAGTGACTGGCGCACGCTGTCGGGCGCCTTGCGGCGCGAACGGGAGGGGGATGCGGACATGGCGGGAAGAAACCGACTGGACGGTACGATTGTAACGCAGGCCCGTGGTGTCACCGCGCTGCCGGCCAGGGCCGGCAGCGGAACCGTCATGCGTCGATGCGGGCGAAACGCGGCTGCGGTCCGTGTTCGCCCGGTACCTGTTCGACGAACATGGCATACGGGCGCACCCACAGGCCGCCTTCGCCATAGAGCGCGCGATACAGCACCAGTGGCTCCAGCGTCTCGCTGCTGCGGACAATATCGAGCACGTCGTACTCGCCGCCCTTGAAGTGGCGGTAGCGACCCGGGGCCAGGGTGGGTAGCGGGCTCAGCTCAGCCATGGGGTGCGCGCCTCACTTGCGTGCCGGGCTGGCCGGCTTCGCGCAGTAGGCATCGATGGCCTCGGCGGTATTGGCCAGGCCCTGTGCCTGTGCCAGTTCCCACGGGCGTTCGCAACGCTGGCTGTGCTCGCACCACTGGTAGCCGGCCGAACCAATGCATCCGTGGGCATCGCGATCGCCGCCCACCTTCGGTATCGCAGACGAGGTGGTCGCCGCATCGGCACGTGCGGCGGCGTCGTGCTGGTTGGCGCACGCGGTCAGCACCAGCAGGGCTGGAATCAGAAGAAGCGCTTTCATCGGGCGGGCTCCGAGCCTAAAGCGACAGTGTCTGTCGCAAATAGCCCTCCAGCAAGCGCTCAGTGCATGGCGGCGCGGATCAGCTCTTCAATCAGCACCAGATAGCTGGCGACGAAATAGAACTTCAGCAGCGTCCAGCGCTGCTGCGAGAAGAAGGTGCGCATGTGGAAGGGGCCCCTGTTGGTGACGGTAGTGTGAAGCTCCGTCAACTCCGTGACAAGGGTCACGGAACGCCTTCACTAAACAGCCTCAGGGATGTGAGGGTTGGGAAGCGCCCGACCGAATCCTGAGGCATTTTCGTACAAATCTGATGGGCCATCTCCGACGCGATCGATAGCCTGAGGGTGTACTGGCACGTGGCCCTGCCGCCTGTCACCGCCTCTTTCCTTCCGCAGGAGCTTCTCATGGTCTTTACTGTCCAATGCACTGCCCGGCACTGGTCCGTGTTGCATCCGAAGGCGGGTGACGCCACCCGTTACGCCCGCGGTGCCGATGCCTTCGACGCGGCCGCTGCGCTGGCCCTCGAGCACCATCGTCGCACCGGCCAGCGCAGCACGGTCCGGGTCGAGGCGCTCGGCAGCACCGTGGATGCGCTCCATATCGGGGAGTGACGCCACCGGCCGAGGCGCAGTCAGCCACGGTTGAGTTGTTTGAATGGGGAAAAAACCGCCGTGGGGCGCCCCCTGTGCGCCGCGCCACGAATCCCGGATGCTTGCGCCATCGTATTCATCCGGAGATTCCGATGGGCAAGGCACTCACCTGGCGAACCCTGGCCTGCACGCTGCTGCCGATGCTGGCGGCCGCGGGCGGCGCGCAGGCGCAGAGCTATGGCTACGGTTATGACGACGATCGCTATGGCGGTCGTGATGGCGGCGGCATCGTCCGCTGCGAATCGATCAAGAACCGCAGCAATGAATGCCGCCTGGAAGGCCGTGCCCGGATGATCCGCCAGTTGTCCGGTTCGCCGTGCGTGGAAGGCGAGACCTGGGGGCAATCGCGCTACGGTGTGTGGGTCACCCAGGGCTGCCGTGCCGAGTTCGTTGGCGAGTACCGCCGTGGCGGTGGCTGGGGTGGTGGCCATGGCAACGGCTGGGGCAACGGTGGCAATGGCTGGGGCGGGGGTGAGGTGATCACCTGCCATTCCAACGGCCACCGCCAGGAGTACTGTGATGCCCGCATCCGTCGTGGTGTGCGCCTGGTGCGTCAGGATTCACGCAGCGCCTGCATCGAGGGCCAGACCTGGGGCTGGAACCGTCGTGGCATCTGGGTCAGCGACGGCTGCCGGGCGCAGTTCCAGGTGAATTGAGCTCGCCCATCGAAAATCAGAATAATCTGATACAGCTCACATTTTGAACGTCGTATCTTCTGTGATCAGGGCACCCTGCGTGCCCCTGATCCGTCGCGATGAAGTCTGCCGTAACCGGCACGCCCGTCCCGCCACCGTCGATACGCTGCCTCAAGGAGTGAGCTGCATGTTGATCCGCCTGCAATGCGAGCAACGCCAATGGCGCGTGCTGCACCCGGACCGGCCGGAACCGATCGAGTTCCGCGACGGTGCCCGGGCCTACGATTTCGCTGAAACCCTTGCACGCCTCCACTTCGTCGACACCGGGCAGCGCGCTGCGGTGCGGGTGGAGGCCAGCGGTGCGTTCGTGGAAGCGGTCAGCTACGGCTGAGGGTTGGGGTTTCCGGCCAGATCATCGTTCCGGAGCCCGCTAGCCACGCACGGCGTGGATCTACTTTGCATCTGTCTCCACGCATGGCGTGGATCGACCCCTGTTCCGCAGTAGATCCACGCCATGCGTGGATCTACTGGTGGTGACCGGCCTCAGCCTGCCGCGCTGAGCGGCGGGGTCCCGGCAGCCAGCTGCGGCCAGCGCTTGAGCACCGCCGCGCGGATGCCCGCCGCATCGATACCGGCTTCGGCCAGCAGGTCCTCACGGCTTGCGTGGTGCTGGTAACTGTCTGGCAGGCCCAGGTGCAGGATCGGGCGCAATACGCCTTCGGCGTTGAGCAGTTCGCCGACGCCGGAGCCGGCGCCGCCGGCCACCACATTGTCTTCGATTGTGACCAGGCCCTCGTGCTGGGCGGCCACGGCCAGCACCAGCTCGCGGTCCAGCGGCTTGATGAAGCGCATGTTGACCACGCTCAGGCCCAGTTCGCGGCCGACCTGTTCGGCGGCGGCCACGGTGCTGCCAAAGGCGAGCAGCGCGACGCGGCTGCCCTGCAGGCGAAGCTCGCCCTTGCCGATCGGCAGGGTCGACAGGTCGGTACCGGCGGCGACGCCGGTGCCGGTGCCGCGCGGATAGCGCACGGCGGCCGGGCCCGGGTGCTGCAGGCCAGTGCTGAGCATCTGCCGGCACTCGGCTTCATTGGACGGAGCCATCACCACCAGGTTCGGCACGCAGCGCAGGAAGCTCAGGTCGAGGTTGCCGGCATGGGTGGCGCCGTCCGGGCCGACCACGCCGGCGCGGTCGATCGCGAACAGCACGTCCAGGTCCTGGATGGCCACGTCATGCACCAACTGGTCGTACGCACGCTGCAGGAAGGTCGAGTAGATCGCCACCACCGGCTTGCCACCCTGGGTGGCCATGCCGGCGGCGAGGGTGACCGCGTGCTGTTCGGCAATTGCCACGTCGAAATAGCGCTGCGGGTATTCCTTGCTGAAACGTACCAGGCCGGAGCCTTCGCGCATCGCCGGGGTGATGCCGTACAGGCGCGGCTCGGCGGCGGCGGCGTCACACAGCCAGTCGCTGAATACATCGGTGTAGGTAGGCTTCTTGGCACCGGCCTTGGCCACTAGGCCCTTGTCCGGATCGAACGGGCCGACGGCGTGGTAACCGATCTGGTCGCCTTCGGCCGGTTCGTAGCCCTTGCCCTTGGTGGTCATCACGTGCAGCAGCTTCGGGCCCTTGGAGGCGCGCAGCGTCTTCAGCGTAGACAGCAGGGCGGACATGTCGTGACCGTCGATCGGACCGGTGTAGTGGAAGCCCATTTCCTCGAACATCGTGGACGGCACGAACATGCCCTTCCAGTGTTCTTCCCAGCGCTTCACGAAGCGCGCCGGGTTGTTCTTCTTGTCGCCGAGGATCTTCTTGCCGCCTTCGCGCAGCGCATTGAGCGTGCGGCTGCCGGTGGCACGGCCGAGCATCTTGGTCAGGCCACCCACCGCCTCCGAGATCGACATGTTGTTGTCGTTGAGGATCACCAGCAGGTTCGGCTCGGGCTCCATGCCACCGGCGTGCATCAGCGCTTCGAACGCCATGCCGGCGGTCATTGCGCCATCACCGATCACTGCAACGACCTGGCGGTTGTCGCCTTCGGACTGGCGGGCGATGGCCATGCCGAGTGCGGCCGAGATCGAGGTCGAGGAGTGGCCGACGCCGAAGGTGTCGTACTCGCTCTCTTCGCGCTTCGGGAACGGCGCGACGCCGTCCTTCTGCTTGACGGTGTGGATCTCGTCGCGGCGACCGGTCAGGATCTTGTGCGGGTAGGTCTGGTGACCGACGTCCCAGACCAGCTGGTCCTGCGGGGTCTGGTACAGGTAGTGCAGGGCCACGGTGAGTTCGATCACGCCCAGGCCGGCGGCGAAGTGGCCGCCGCTCTTGCCCACCGACTCGATGAGGTAGGCGCGCAGTTCGTCGGCGACCGCCCTCAATTCGGATTCGTCGAACGTGCGCAGGTCATCCGGTGTCTGGATGCGCGCGAGGCGGGGATAGCGGGCAGAGTCGATCATCATGTTCGCACTTGTTCTGAACGCCCATTTTCGCCCTCAAACGGGGGTGGGGCAAGCAAACGCCGCCGCCCGTGACAGGACGGTGAGGGTTGCATTTTCAGCGATTCAGGTGCTCAGTTTTGACCGCTTGGGCAATTGCGCCTTCAGGAAGGCCATCTGGTCGGCCAGGATGTTGCGGTTGGACAGGATCAGGTGCTCGATCCAGCTGGGCCGGTAAGGCACCGCCAGCAACGGCATTCCGGCCTGCTGCGGGGTGCGGTCGCTCTTGCGCGAGTTGCAGTGGAAGCAGGCGGTGACCACGTTTTCCCAGCAGTCCAGGCCACCCTTGGACAGCGGCATGACGTGGTCGCGGGTGAGCGTGGGGCGGTTGAACTGCTGGCCGCAGTACATGCACAGGTGCGCGTCGCGGGCGAACAGGGCCGGGTTGGTCAGGTTCGGCGTGGGGTCGATCGCGCGGGAGCGGGCGTGGCCGCGGGCGGCGATGATCGGGTGCAGGTCCATGCCGCTCTGCAGGCCGCTGAAGCGGTTGGTGCCGCCGTGGATGTGCAGGCAGGGATCGCCGAGTGTCCAGGCCACGGCTTCGCGGGCGTAGAGGCACGCCGCATCCTGCCAGGTGATCCAGTCCAGTACGCGTCCGTGGGCATCAAGCGAGAGCAGCCGGACCGAACCGGGGCGATGCAGCGTCGTGGCGTTGGGCGATGCTTCGGCGCCCGGAGCAGAAAACGGAGCTCCGGCTTCGATCAGACCCAAGCGTGTAGTGTCTGTCTCCATCGGGAGAACAGCTTATACCTGAATGTTGACGATTTGTGTATCGCCTGTCGGCGATACGCAAATCGTCAACATTCAGGTCCACGCATTCCTCCTATCCCCCGCACCTGTCGGTGCGCCCCCTTTAGCAACCCAGCCCGCCGTTGGCGCGCTGGGTTGCCCGCGCATTCTTCCTAATCCCCGCGCCTGTCGGCGCGCCCCCTTTAACAAAAGGGGGCTTTTCTCCAGATGGATTTCGGTGGTTTCCATCCACGCATGGCGTGGATCTACGGTGTCGACCAAGGTCGACACCTACCAGCAGCAGAAATCTGTCGAGGGCGGGGTGGGTCCGGTTGCGGGGGCGTGAGCCGCATGGATGCGGCGACCGAGCTTACATGGACGTACTTGCAGCGTCCCCCGCAATTGGACCCACCTCGCCACCCCGCAGGAAGCCAGCTCTTGCCGTTGATGTTGCTGTTGCGGGTGTAGGCCAGCGGTAGCGCCGCGGGTGCCGGGCGCAGCCCGGCTCAGGCGCCGAAGCGCTCGTCGTCCATCGCCATCAGCGGGGCGGCGCCGGCCTGGATCGCGGCGGCGTGGGCGAGGGTGCGCGGCAGTACGCGGGCGAAGTAGAACCGTGCGGTCTCGCGCTTGCCCTGAGCGAAAGCGGCGCCGTGCGCGCTGGCATCGGCGGCGGCCACGCTGCGGGCCCACCAGTAAGCCAGCACCACGTAACCCGAATAGAACAGGTAGTCGTAGCTGGCCGCGCCGAGTTCGTCCGGATTGGAAGCCGAACGCTGCAGCACATCCATGGTCAGCTTGCCCCATTCGGCGGCCTTGGCGCGCAGCGGGCCGATGAACTCGGCCAGCGCTTCGTTGCCCTCGTTGGCCTTGGCGAAGGCTTCGATCTCGGCCAGCATCAGCTTCAGGCCGGCGCCCTGGCTGGACGCGGTCTTGCGGCCGATCAGGTCCAGCGCCTGGATGCCGGTGGTGCCTTCATACAGCGTGGTGATGCGTGCATCGCGGGCCAGCTGCTCCATGCCGTGTTCGCGGATGTAGCCGTGGCCACCGAAGCACTGCAGGGCGTTGTAGGTGTTCTCGATGCCCCATTCGGTCTGGCAGGCCTTGGAGATCGGGGTCAGGAAGCTCACCAGGGTGTCGGCGCGCTCGCGCTCGGCGGCATCCTCGGCGTGGTGGGCGACGTCGATCAGGGTGGCGGCGTGCAGGGCCAGCAGGCGGCTGCCCTCGACCAGTGACTTCACCGTCAGCAGCATGCGGCGCACATCCGGATGGACCAGGATCGGGTCGGCCGGCTTGTCCGGGAACTTGGCGCCGCTCAGGGCGCGCGACTGCAGGCGCTCACGGCTGTACTTCAGTGCGTTCTGGTAGGCGCGCTCGGACAGGCCGATGCCCTGCAGGCCGACGCCCAGGCGCGCGGTGTTCATCATGGTGAACATGGCCTGCAGGCCCTTATGCGGCTGGCCGACCAGGTAGCCCTGCGCACCATCGAAGTTCATCACGCAGGTGACCGACCCCTTGATGCCCATCTTGTGCTCGATCGAGCCGCAGCGCAGTGCGTTGCGCTCGCCGACGTTGCCTTCGCGGTCGACCTTGAACTTCGGGGTGACGAACAACGAGATGCCCTTGGCACCCGGAGGGGCGTCGGGCAGCTTGGCCAGCACCAGGTGCACGATGTTGCCGGTCAGGTCGTGCTCGCCGGCAGTGATGAAGATCTTGGTGCCGGTGATTGAGTAGCTGCCATCGGCATTCGGCTCGGCCTTGGTCTTGAGCAGGCCCAGGTCGGTGCCGCAGTGCGGCTCGGTCAGGCACATGGTGCCGGTCCAACGGCCCTCGATCAGCGGCTTCAGGAAGGCCTCGTGCTGCCAGGCCTCGCCGTGCTGCTTCAGCGCTTCGATGGCGCCGTGCGAGAGCAGCGGGAAGTTGCCCCAGGCCAGGTTGGCGGCGTTGATCATCTCGTTGAGCGGCACGCCCAGGGTGTGCGGCAGGCCCTGGCCGCCCAGCTCCGGCGAGGCGGTCAGGCCGGTCCAGCCGCCATCGACGAACTGGTCGTAGGCCTGCTTGAAGCCGGGCGGGGTGGTCACTTCACCGGTGGCCTGGTCGAGCACGCAGCCGATCTCGTCGCCGACGCTGTTGAGCGGGGCCAGCACGGTGGCGCTGAAGCGGCCGGCTTCTTCCAGCACGGCATCGACCACGTCGGCGGTGGCGTCGGTGAAGCCCAGGCGGGCGAACAGGGGTTCGACCTTGAGCACATCGTGCAGGGCGAAACGGAGGTCGGAAAGCGGGGCGGTGTAGCTGCTCATCGGTACGTCTCGATTTGATCAGGGACAGGGGGAGCGGCGCCGGGCGCCGCGGCGGAAAGCGGGAGTCAGCGCAGCACGCCCGGCAGGCCCGGGGCCTGGTTGAGGGTGCTGCGGCTGCTGATGTCGAAGCTGCGCTGCTTCTTTTCCTGCGGCGTGGCTGCCACCGTTCCCTTCAGGCCATAGGCCAGGGTGCGGTTGCTGGCCAGCGCATCGGCCACTACCAGGCGTGCGGCCGAGCTGGGCACCAGATTGACCTGGATGACGTCGGCCGAGGTGCCGCCGATGGAAATGCCCGGCTTGGCCTGCAGGGTGCCGGCGTCGCTGTCGCCGACGGTCAGCGCCAGCGCGACGTCATCGAAGGTCATGGGCATGGAGCTGTAGTTCTGCAGGCGCAGGGCTACGGTCCAGTTGCCGTCGGCGCGCACGGTCAGCTGCTGCAGGCTGGCCGCCGGTTCCGAAACACGCTTGACGATGCCGTTGTTGCAGGCAACAAGGGCGAGGGTGCACAGGACGATCAAGGCGATACGGAAGCGGTGGAGCATGGGCGCAGGTCCTCTGGAGGGGTGCGTTGGATAAGCATACTACGGCGTATGGTCGTTTGGATCGCCTGTGGCGACCCGTCGCAGAGGGTAGCGCGTGAAGATGGCGGCCGGGCGTGCGCGGCGCCGGATGGCACGCGCGTGGTGCGCCGGATGCGGCGCGGTTCAGTCGGCGGGCGTATCGCGAATCGGAGCCATCAGGCGCAGTGGGCCGAGGTCGTAGCCCATCGTCTCGGCTTTCTCTTTCAACTGTTCGAACCGGGCGCGATCCATTTCCGGCAGGCGCGAGAGGATCCACAGGTACTTACGGTCCGGTTCACCGACCAACGCCCACTGATAGTCCGGGTCCAGTGCCAGGACCCAGTAGTCCGCCCAGACCAGTGGCACCCAGCTCAGCCAGTCCGGCACGAAGCGCACCTGCAACTGGCCGGGATGGCCGGCAACCGGGCGTGCCACGCCTTCAGCAACCACGCGTTCTCCGTCGCCGTTGCGGCAGGCATTGGTGACACTGATGCGGCCATCGCGGCGCAGCCCGTAGTTGGCGGTGATCTCGCCGACGCACTGCTTCTGGAACGACACCGGAAGATGCGCGATCTCGTGCCACTGGCCTGCGTAGCGGTCGATGTCCAGCGTGTCGACTGCGCGCACCGGTTCGGCGGCGATCACCGGGGAGGCGGCCAGCAGCAGGCAGGCAAGCAGGGTGGGGCGCAGAGGCATCGGCAGGCTCCAGGCAGGAGTCTGGAGCGTAGGTGCCACCGCACATGCCGGTGTAAATGTTTCGTCAACCGGGTGGTGTGGCCGCCGCTTGCGCGGAGCGCGAACAAAAAAAAAGACCTGCATTTCTGCAGGTCTCTGAAGATGGTGGCCGAAGACGGAATCGAACCGCCGACACGGGGATTTTCAATCCCCTGCTCTACCAACTGAGCTACTCGGCCAAATTGTGTGGCAACCGTGATCAAACCCGGTTTCCGGAAAAAAAAGACCCGCATTTCTGCAGGCCTTCGAAAGTGGTGGCCGAAGACGGAATCGAACCGCCGACACGGGGATTTTCAATCCCCTGCTCTACCAACTGAGCTACTCGGCCACATGTTTCGTTGCAGCGAGGTCGCTGCCAAGGACGCGTATATTACGGAGGTCGGCTGCCTTCGGCAAGCGTTTTGCCAAGATTTCTTCACATTGCCGTCTGCGCGCTCGCAAGTGCTTGATCCTCCGTTCTGGGGCGGGGCGTGGCCAGTCGATCATCGTCTGCGGTGGAAATCAGCAGATCGCCGCGATCGCCAAAGCTGCAAGGGCAAGGGCTGCGCCGGACCCGCGCCGGTCCGGGCGATGGAACGCTGTTTTCGTGGCCGCCATCGGGGATGGCTGCGGCGTAGTGTCGGCACTCCTTTCCTGATGCTGGCAACAGCAGAGACCTGGCCATGTCCGATCCCTCGACCACCTCCCGCATCGTGCTTGCGTCGCGTCCGCAGGGGGCGCCAAGTGCAGCCAACTTCCGCCTGGAACAGGTTGCGTTGCCGTCATTGGCCGATGGCGAGGTGCTGCTGCGCAACCGCTACCTGTCGCTGGACCCGTACATGCGTGGACGCATGGACGAGGGCCCCTCGTATGCCGCGCCGGTGGCGGTGGGCGCGGTGATGGAAGGGCAGACCGTGGCCGAGGTGCTGCAGTCCAACGCCGAGGGCGTAGCCGCAGGTGAGCTGGTGCTGGCGCCGGGGGGCTGGCAGACCCACGCGGTGCTGCCGGCCAAGGCACTGGGGCGCCGCCTGGACCCGGCCGGACTGCCGCTGAGTACCGCGCTGGGCGTGTATGGCATGCCCGGCTTCACCGCCTATTCCAGCCTGCATGAAATCGCCCGTTTGAAGCCGGGCGAGACGCTGGTGGTGGCTGCCGCGACCGGGCCGGTGGGCGCGACCGTGGCCCAGCTGGCGAAGCTGCAGGGCGCGCGCGTGGTCGCCATCGCCGGCGGCGAAGCCAAGCATGCCTATCTGCAGACGCTGGGCGTGGACGTGGCGCTGGATCATCGCGCCGCTGATTTCGCCGCGACGCTGCGCGCGGCAGTGCCCAGGGGTATCGACGTGTATTTCGAGAACGTGGGCGGACACGTGCTGGATGCAGTGCTGCCGCTGCTCAACGACTTCGCCCGCATTCCGGTGTGCGGCACCATCGCCACCTACAACGAGCGGGGCGTCGAGCAGCCCGGCCCGGACCGGTTGCCCGCACTGTTCAGCCAGATCCTGCGCCAGCGCCTGACCGTGCGTGGTTTCATCGTGCACGACTTCAACCATCTGTGGCCGGAGTTCGAACGCGAGATGCCGCAATGGCTGCGCGACGGCCGCATCCAGTACCGCGAGGATGTGGTGGAAGGGTTGGAGAATGCGCCGGAGGCGTTCTTCGGGCTGTTGCAGGGGCGCAACTTCGGCAAGCTGGTGGTGAAGCTGGATTGAGGCCTTGGCGGTGTGCCGACCAAGGTAGGCACCTACGGGAAGCTGGGTGTGCCGACCAAGGTCGGCACCTACGGGAAGCTGGGTGTGCCGACCAAGGTCGGCACCCACGTCAGGCAGTCGAGGCCTTTTCCCGGCGCAGCAGTTCGCGCTTGCGCGCTACGCCCCAGGCATAGCCGGACAGGTCGCCATCGCGGCGCACCACGCGGTGGCAGGGCACGGCCACCGCCAACGGATTGCTTGCGCATGCGCGTGCGACGGCACGGCTTGAGCGCGGCGCGCCGATACGCGCGGCGATATCCGCATACGAGGCAGTCTGCCCGCGCGGAATCTGCTGCAGTGCCTGCCACACCCGTTGCTGGAACGCGGTGCCACGGATATCCAGCGGCAGCGTGGCGCCTCGCGAAGGATCCTCGACCAGGCCTACGACCTGTGCCACCAGTTGCTCGTAGCCCTGGTCGGCGCCGACCAGTTCGGCTTGGCGGAAGCGTTGCTGCAACGACTGCAGCAGTGTCTCCGGATCGTCGCCGAGCAGGATCGCGACCACGCCGGTCCCGCTGCTGGCCACCAGCACGCTGCCCAGTGAGCTTTCGGCAAGCGCGAAGTGGATGACTTCGCCGCGCCCCCCTGCGCGCCATTGCTTGGGCGTCATGCCCAGCAACTTCGGTGCGTTCTCGTAGAAGCGTCCACTGGAACCGAAGCCAGCATCGTGGAAGGCGTCGGTGATGCGTTCCTGTTGTTCCAGCCCGGTGCGCAGGCGGTCGGCGCGCAGCGCGGCGGCGTACTGCTTGGGGGTCAGCCCGGTGGACTGCTTGAACAGGCGATGCAGGCGCGTCGGGCTGCAGCCAGCGATATCGGCCAGTTCCTGCAGCGAGGGTTCGTCGAGGCTGGCCTGCAGGTGGCGGCAGACCCGTTCGATGCGGTCATCGAGGGCGGTGGTGGCGGTACTGTCCATGGCCGGATTCTGGCACGTGCCGGTGCTGCGGAAACTCCGTTTCCTGCACTCACCTGTGAGGCCCGGAAACGGAGTGTTGGCGGGCCGAACGCACGGCATCGTGGCGGCCACTTCACAACCGGTACCACGACCATGCGCCTGAACAACAAGATCGCTCTCATCACCGGTGCCAGCGCCGGTATCGGCCGCGCCAGCGCGCTGCGCTTCGCCGCCGAAGGAGCAAAGCTGGTGCTCAACGCACGGCGGCCGGAGCCGCTGCAGGCGCTGGCCGAGCAGATTCGCGCTGCCGGTGGCGAAGCCGTGGTGCATGCCGCCGACGTGGCCAACCCGGGCACGGCGCAGGCGCTGGTCGATCTGGCCCAGCAGTCATTCGGCGGCCTGGACATCGCGCTCAACAATGCCGGCATGCTCGGCCCGGGCGTGCCGGCGGCGGAGTTTCCGGTGGATGCCTGGCGCGAGGTGATGGCCACCAATCTCGACGCCGCCTTCCATGCGGCACGCGCGCAGCTGCCGGCACTGCTGGCGCGCGGCGGCGGCTCGCTGGTGTTCGTCGGTACCTTCGTCGGCCACACCGTGGGATTCCCGGGCATGGCGGCCTATGCGTCAAGCAAGGCCGGGCTGATCGGCCTGAGCCAGGTGATCGCTGCCGAATACGGTGCGCGCGGCGTGCGCAGCAACGTACTGCTGCCCGGTGGCACCGATACGGAGATGGGCCGGCAGGCCGCACCGACCGGCGATGCCCGCGACTTCGTGCGCTCGTTGCACGCACTCAAGCGCCTCGCCGAGCCGGAGGAGATCGCCAATGCGGCGCTGTTCCTGGCCAGCGATGAGAGCAGTTTCGTTACGGGTACCGCGATGCGCGTGGAGGGTGGGGTGTCGATCACCCGTACCTGAGCGCGGTCACGTGCGTGGTGAGTAGCGAATGCCGCTGCTGGCCATGAAGCCTTTCGGATCGAAACGGGCCCAGGCTTCGCCCCAGTTGAACCGGGCGCAGCCGCCGGCCAGTTTTCGCCCCAATGCCGTGGCCAAGGTGCGGCGCATGAACGCGACTTCGGCATCGATCGCTGCCTGGGTTGGCCAGCCGTCTTCCAGTGTTGCACCGGGTAGATCGACGCCCATCGTCACCATGTCGAGCTGTTGCCCGTGGAAGCACAGGCTGATGCCAGCGGGCGCACCGCCCAGGCTGAGCCGGTGCAGGCTGAGCCAGTGATAGCCGGTGCCGACATCACGCTCCCCACTTACCAAGGCGGTAAAGGCGATGCGCGCTTCATCCAGTGAGAGCGTGGGGCAGATCAAGGCCGGCAGATTGCCGAGCTGGATGCTGCCGTCGGTCGCATCGAGGCGCATCGGCACGGCGTGTGCTGCGTGCTGGACAGAAGAGGGCATGGCATACCGGTGGGCGTGGTGCGTCGGATTCTGGCTGCACGGGGGCCGCAGCGGCAAGCCAGTGCCTGCACATGACGTTGGCACAGGACTGACCTGTGGCTTACCCGGCAACCTCTAGCGTGATGGGCAACGTTGGCGTTCCGCCGGCGAGGGAGATTTCAATGAACGAGCGAGGCAAGGATCAGGACCCGAAGCAGGGCATCCAGGAAAGCCGCCAGGACAGGAAGCAGGACGACGTGGCCAAGCAGCGGCCGGGGCAGCGCGATCAACAGGTGCGCGATACGCACTCGCGCAGCCCGCAGCGCAAGGACGGCGGCGAGGAGCCGGCCTGAGCCGGGGGGGCTGAAAAGAAAAAACCCGCAGATCACGGAGATCTACGGGTTCTTCTGAATAGTGGTGGAGCCAAGGAGGATCGAACTCCTGACCTCGTCATTGCGAACGACGCGCTCTCCCAGCTGAGCTATGGCCCCACGGCAGGCTTTCAGTGTAGCGCCGCCTGCCGGGCTTGCCAAGCGCCGGACCGGAACGGCGGCAGGCGTGGATCTGCCGCCGTCCCCCAGCCGGTTCAGGCCAGCGCCTGGCGCAGCAGATCGCCCGCGCGCTGTATCGCCATGCCGGTGGAAGCGGCCACGCCCTGCAGGTGGATGCAGGCGTGGATCATCCCCGGCAGCCGCTCCAGCATGCAGTCGACACCCGCAGCCTGCAGGCGGTGCGCGTACTGCTCGGCCTCGTCGCGCAGCGGATCGTGCTCGCAGCTGAGTACGGAGGCAGGCGCCAGCCCCTGCAGGTCGGTTGCGTGGGCGGGCGAGGCCAGTGCCGGCGGTGGATCCAGATCCATCCCACTCAGATAGGCCTGCCAGCAGCGCTGCATCAGTTCGGCGCTGAGGTAATAGCCCGTGGCGTAGTCGCGGTAGGAACCGCTGCCCATGCCGGCATCCAGCGCCGGGTACAGCAGCAGTTGGTGGCACG
Source organism: Stenotrophomonas sp. 63632_Sma (assembly GCF_056482875.1). NCBI lineage: Bacteria > Pseudomonadati > Pseudomonadota > Gammaproteobacteria > Lysobacterales > Lysobacteraceae > Stenotrophomonas > Stenotrophomonas sp. 63632_Sma. The sequence goes on along the minus strand of NZ_CM151220.1, from coordinate 3,181,061 downwards.
GTTGCGGCAGGCCCCGTTCGCGCAGCAGCAGGCAGCAGGCGGCGGCGAGGTTGCCGCCGGCGCTGTCGCCACCGATTGCCAGCCGCCGTGGGTCCAGGCCGAGGCGCTCGGCGTTGTCCTGCAACCACCGCCAGGCGTCGGCGACGTCATGCAGTGGAACCGGGAACGGGTGCTCCGGCGCCAGCCGGTAACCCACGGCGACAATCACGCAACCGCTGGCATTGGCCAGCGCGCGGCAGGGGCCGTCATAGACCGCCAGCGAGCATTGGAACCAACCGCCGCCGTGGGCGAACAGCAGAGCCGGTACCGGTCCATCGGGAAGCCCTTCCGGCGTGTAGAAACGCAGCTCCAGCGCATGCCCGTCGCGCGCGATTACCGTGTGTTCGATCACATGCGCAACCGGCTGTGGTGCTCCCTGCAACTGTGGCAACGCGCTCTCGCTGATCGCCCGCAGTTCGCGCAGGTCTTCCGGCAGCGCATGGGCGGCGACGGCGTCGACGAACTGCTGCAGCGCCGGTTCAAGCAGCATGGCGTGCCTCCTGCAGGAACGGCAGCAGCTGTGCAAGGAACGCCTGCGGCGCTTCTTCCATGATGAAGTGGCCGCAGCCCGGCACGATGCTGCCGCGCACATCATCGGCATGCGGTTGCAGGGTCAGCATCGGCGCATCGCCGGTGGCGTGTTCGGCGCCGATCGCCAGCACCGGCATCGGCAAACGGTGCTGCGCACGCAGCTTGTTCTGGCGGATCGTTTCCGGAATCGCGCGGTACCAGGCGAAGCCCGCCCTCAGGGCGCCGGGGCGGCTGTAGGCGGCAATGTAGGTATCGGCGGCCACCGCATCACGGCGGTACGACCAGCGGTCGAACATGAATTCCAGGTAGGCGCGCTCGCGACCGGTGATGAGCGCCTCGGGCAGGTCGGCCACCTGGTTGAACATGAAGTGCCAGAGGAAGATGTTGTCGGCCGGTGCAGCAAAGATGCCCGGTTCCGGGGCCAGGCCGGGAATCACCGCTTCGGTGACGGCCAGCTGGCGCACCGCCTGCGGCTGGTCGCTGGCCAGTGCATAGGCGATCCACATGCCGATGTCATGGCCGACTACCTGGTAACGGTCATGGCCCAGCGCCTGCATGGTCCGGTGCAGTACGGCGGCGGCGCTGCCGGTGTCGTAGCCGTGGGTCGGGCGATCGGATTCGCCGATGCCCGGCGGATCCACGGCAATCGCTTCGAAGCCGGCTTCGGCCAGGGCGTGCAGCACGTGGCGCCAGGCGTACCAGGTCTGCGGCCAGCCGGGAATCAGCAGCACCGGTTCACCGTGGCCAGCGGACACGCAATGCACGCGCTGGCCATCGACGCGCAGGTAGTGGTGGCGCAGCGAAGCGTCGCCGGCAGCGCCAGCGGAAAGGGAAGTGGTCATTGGGAAGTGCTCCGTTGGGGTTCAGGCGATGCCGAGCATCTGCTGCATCTGTGCGGTGCTGATCGGTGCACCGGCGAAGTCGTCGAAGATCTTGTCGGTGACCGGAATGATGTGGTCGCGGATGAACGCGGCACCTTCGCGCGCGCCGGCTTCCTGGTCCTTCAGGCAGCACTCCCATTCCAGCGTCGCCCAGCCCGCGTAGTCGTACTGGGCCAGCTTGGAGAAGATCGACTTGAAGTCGACCTGGCCGTCGCCCAGCGAGCGGAAGCGGCCGGCGCGCTCGGTCCAGTCGGCATACCCGCCATAGATGCCCTGGCGGCCGCTCGGGCGGAACTCCGCATCCTTGACGTGGAACATGCGGATCAGCGGGTGGTAGATGTCCAGGTACTCCAGGTAGTCCAGCTGCTGCAGCACGAAGTGGCTGGGATCGAACAGGATGCGGCAGCGCGGGTGCTGGTCGACGCGTTCGAAGAAGCGCTCGAAGCTGGTGCCGTCATGCAGGTCTTCGCTGGGATGGATCTCGTAGCAGAGGTTGACGCCGTTGTCCTCGCAGGCATCGAGGATCGGCCGCCAGCGTCGTGCCAGTTCGTCGAACGCCGCGTCGATCAGGCCCGGCGGGCGCTGCGGGAACGGGAACAGATACGGCCAGGCGAACGAGCCGGAGAAGGTGCCCATGTCCTGCAGGCCCAGCCGTCGCGAGGCACGGGCGGCCAGGTGCAGCTGCTGCTGCGCCCATTCGCTGCGGGCCTTCGGGTTGCCGCGCAGTGCTTCGGGGGCGAAGCCATCGCAGAGCTCGTCGTAGGCCGGATGCACGGCCACCAGCTGGCCGAGGATGTGGGTGGTCAGTTCGCTGACCTGCAGGCCGTGCTCGGCCAGGGTGCCGCGGAGGTCGTCGCAGTAGTCCTGGCTGTCGGCAGCCGTAGCCAGGTCGAACAGGCGTGCATCCCACGCGGGAATCTGCAGCGCCTTGAAGCCGTGGCCGGCGGCCCACGCGGCAATGCTGGCGAGGCTGTTGAACGGGGCCTGGTCGCCGGCGAACTGCGCCAGGTGCAGGCTGGGGCCCTTGAGGGTCTGCATGTGTTGCTCCAATTGTTTGTCGATCAACAAAGAATAGGCGCGACCCTCGCGGTGGTCAACACCCGCGTTACACTGCGCGCCTCACTGGAGCAGGCAGGCAGATGGCAGGGCGACCGCGCGAATTCGACAGGGACCAGGCGTTGCGCAAGGCGATGCTGCTGTTCTGGCAGCACGGTTATGAGGGCACGTCGATGTCGGCACTGGTCGAGGCACTGGGCATCGCCTCTGCACGCATCTATGCCGCGTTCGGCAGCAAGGAGCAGTTGTTCCGCGAAGCCGTTGCGCTGTACGAGGAAGGCGAGGGCGGCTTCGCGCCGCGCGCGCTGGAGCAGGCCACGCTGCGCGAGGCGATCGGGTCCATGCTGCGTGACGCCGTGTTGACCTACACCCGGCGCGGGCGGCCACACGGTTGCCTGGTGGTGTCCTCGGCCAGCAGCGTGTCGCCCGATGGCGAGGGCGTACGGGACTGGCTGGCCAGCCATCGTCGCCAGCGTACGGCGGCGATCATTGCGCGGCTGCAGCAGGCGCAGGCCGAAGGGCAGCTGGCCGGCGATGTGGCGGTGCAGGCACTGGGCGATCACTTCGCCACGGTGCTGCACGGCATTTCGGTGCAGGCCCGTGACGGCATCAGCCGCGAGCGGCTGCTGGCGATGGTCGATGTGGCGTTGACCCCGCTGCCCTGAGTCAAGCCTTCGGGGCGTGCCGAATGCCCGGTGACTGTGCCGAAACCGCTTGTTTCGCCGGGTTTGGGTGCTGCGCAACGAAATCGTAACAATTTGGGGGATAATGGCGGCTTGCGCAGTTATCCTCCTTTTTGCCGCCCGGCTCGCGCAGGCCGCACGGACGCCTCCTCAGAGCATTTCATGCCCTCCCATTCCGATTCCCGCCGCCTGTCGGGTATGTCGTCTTCCTTCGTTTCCTTCCGCCGCCATCCGCTGGCCCTGGCCTGTGCCGGCCTGGCCCTGGTCGGCAGCTTCGGCGCCGCCGCACAGGACAGCGCGCCGACCCCGACCGGCCTGGACACGATCACCGTGACCGCCGAACACCGTGAGCAGAACCTGCAGGAAGTGCCGGTCTCGGTGGGCGTGGTGCAGGGCGAGCGCATGCGCGACTTCACCGCCGGCGGCGACGACACCCTGCTGGCGCTGTCCGGCCGCGTGCCGAGCCTGTATGCGGAAACCACCACCGGTCGCATCTTCCCGCGCTTCTACATCCGTGGCCTGGGCAACATCGACTTCTACCTCGGTGCCTCGCAGCCGGTGTCGATCATCCAGGACGACGTGGTGCTGGAACACGTGGTGCTGAAGTCCAACCCGGTCTATGACGTGGACCAGGTGGAAGTGCTGCGCGGCCCGCAGGGCTCGCTGTTCGGCCGCAACACCACCGCCGGCATCATCAAGTTCGACACCCTGAAGCCGACCCAGGACTACACCGGCCGCGTCAGCGCCAGCTACGCGTCCTACAACAGCGTGTCGATCGACGGCGGCTTCGGTGGCCCGATCAACGACATCGCCTCGTTCCGTGTGTCGGCCCTGTACCAGCACCGCGACGATTACGTCGACAACACCTACAAGGGCCCGAGCGCCGACGGCACGGTCAGCCCGAAGAAGAACGCCATGGGCGGCTTCGATGACCGCAACGTGCGCGCCCAGCTGCTGCTGACCCCGAGCGACCAGTTCTCGATCCTGGCCTCGGCCCACGCCCGTGATTACGAAGGCACCTCGACCCTGTTCCTGCGCGGTGCGCTGACCAAGGGCTCGAACAAGACCGACGTGCCGCGCGACAAGGTCGCCTACGACGAAGCCGGCAACAACCCGCAGGCGTACAAGACCTATGGCGGTTCGGTGAAGGCGCGTTATGACTTCGGCGCGATCGACTTCACTTCGATCACCGCCTACGAAACCACCTCCGGTTACAGCCGTGGCGACACCGACGGCGGCGCCGCGGTGAACTTCCCGGTCAACGGCGTGCCGAACGGCTACGGCCAGTCGATGGGCCGCATCCGTGATCTGGACCAGTGGACCCAGGAATTCCGCCTGGCCAGCCATGACGACAGCGCCCTGCAGTGGCAGGCCGGTGCGTTCTACTTCAACGGCAGCGACACCACCGACTTCTACCAGCGCGCCTGGTTCCTGCAGGGCGCGGCCCGCAACCCGAACAACTGGGTGCGCCTGCGTAACAAGAACACCTCGTGGGCCGGTTTCGGCCAGCTGAGCTACGCCTTCACCGACAAGTTCACCGTCACCGCCGGCCTGCGCCAGACCAAGGACGAGAAGCACACCCGCCTGCTGAAGACCGCGGACACCGCTGCCGGCGTGGTCACCTACAAGGGCCGCACCGACGTCAAGATGTCCGACACCACCCCGAGCTGGGATCTGAGCGCGATGTATCAGATCACGCCGGACGTGAGCGTCTACGCCAAGGTCGCACGCGGCTTCCGCGGCCCGACCATCCAGGGCCGTTCGGCGGTGTTCAATGCCGACTTCACCACCGCTGATTCCGAGACCATCCTGTCCTGGGAAGCGGGCGTGAAGAGCAGCCTGTGGGACAACCGCCTGCGCCTGAACGCCACCGCGTTCACCTACACCGTCAACGACATCCAGCTCAACGGCAACGATTCGGACGGCAACGGCGTGCTGTTCAACGCCGACAAGGCCAAGGCCTACGGTTTCGAAGCGGACATGGAGCTGCGTCCGATCCCGAACCTGACCCTGAGCGCCGGCCTGAGCCTGCTGCACAGCGAGATCAAGGACAAGCGCGTGTACGCGCAGGTCTGCGGCCTCAATGGCCAGGTGGTCTGCACCGTCGGCGACCCGACCATCAAGGTCGGTGCCAACACCTTCGCGCAGATCGACGGCAACCCGCTGCCGAACGCGCCGAAGTACAACGTCAACCTGGCGGCCCGCTACGACTTCCCGGTGAGCGACGCCGGCACCATGTTCGTCTCCACCGACTGGAACAAGCAGGGTTACACCAGCTTCGTGCTGTACGACAGCAAGGAGTTCAACTCCAAGGGTGACTTCGAGGGTGGCCTGAAGATCGGCTACTCGGGCAACTACGGTGCCTACGAAGTGGCGCTGTTCGCGCGCAACATCACCAACGAGAAGAACCTCAAGGGTGTGATCGAGAACTACATGGCCGCGGTCTACAACGAGCCGCGTACCGTCGGTGTCTCGCTGAACATGAACTGGTAAGCCCACCCCGTCGTGTAACGGAAACGGCGCTCATCGAGCGCCGTTTTTCGTTGCTGGCCAGGCATCATCCGTGCTCAAGGCGTGGCGCTGACGCCCTTGCCCAGCGCTGCATCGGACGGCGCACTGGGGCCCAGCACCTGCAGCTGCATCGCCTCCATCCGCTCCAGTACCTCGCGCTGCTTGCCGTTGAGGCCGCGCGAGGTGATTGCGATGTGCTTGCGTGCAGCGTCCAACGGCGCGGGTTGGTAGTGCACCCTGAAGCGGCGCAGGGCGCAGCCCGTCAGCTTGTCGACCGGTGCGCAGTCGTTCGCGTTGAAATCGATATCGCCGTCGGCGGCAACAATGAAGGGGCTGAGCAGGATCTGCCCTTCGTGGGCAGTGAAGGCCAGTGGCGCGTGGGCCTTGGCGATGACCGCCTGGATGCGTACGGCAGGGATGTCTTCAGGGACGATCCTGTCATCCCAGTAGCCTTCGGTCGGGCGCGAGGTTTCGTAGTTCTGGGTGCCCCATGCCACGCAGTTGCCGGAAGCCACGTGCACCGAGATGCAGACCTGCTGGGAGTGCTGATCGGTCAGGACGCCCGGTGGTACCCAGACCTTCTTCCAGGAATAGAAACGGTAATCGACGTCGGCAAGGCGGGTGGCGCCGATGTCCTTCGATACTTCGTCCATCGTCCCCAGCGGCTTCAGCTTGGCCACGCGGGTGTTCAGGCGGTAGTTCTCCGCACCGTTCAGCAGATAGGTGCCCGGCGGAATCAGATGCACCTCGAACACGTCCATCAACACCGTCCGCTGCGGGCCGGTTTCCAGTTCGTTGGTGTTGAACAGCTGCACATAGCCCTGGGAGGGAATGTCCTTGTGCTGGAAGGACACCCGCGTCGAGAACCCGGGCAGGTCGGTCGAGCGGTTGCCCAGATGAAAGCCGGGGACCGGAGAGCCGACGCCTGGCCCGCCGTTGTGCACGACATACGGGGCCGGCACCAGCACGGCAACCAGACCATCGCGGGTGGCACCGTCAATGATGTCCACCAGCTTGGCTGTGTTCTCCTTTTCCTGTGCATAGGAAAGCGGTGCGGCCTGCCCAGCGCATGCCAGGACCAACGGGGTTAGCAGCAGTGCGCAGGCGGTCGCGATCTTGAGGGTCTGCATCGACGTCTCCTTGTCAGTACCGGCAAACCCTAGCACGGCCCCTGCAGGCCTGAGGTGCACGGCGCCGGCGTGGTCCGGCGCCTTGTGCCATCAACGTGCCGGCAGCAGTGCCTGCAGCCGCGATTCCAGTTCCTGCTGGCGCCAGCCGGCCAGTGCGGCGGGCCATTGGCGACGCTCCAGATAGCTTTCGAGGTGCTTGCGCGAGGCAAGGATGCCATCGGGCAGGCCCAGTTCACGGCTACGCTCGGCCACCGCGTCCTGCAGCTTCTTCAGCACCTGCTTGTTGCTGTCGTTGGCGGGTAGCGCCAGCGGTGCCCCGGCCTCATCGGCCAGCGGTGTGGACAGCGCCTGCCAGACCGCGCCGGCCAGCTTGCGCGGTGCCTTCGGGAACTGCTCGAACAGCTTGCCCAGCGCAGCCTCGTCGGCCGGTGGCGTGCGCGCCAGGGTGGCGGTCAGTTCGTTGTCCAGGATCCAGCTTCGCGGGCGGTCGCTGTTGCGTGCCTGTACATCACGCCAGCGCAGCAGGCGCAGCAGGCGGTGCTGTGCGGCCGCGTCGAGGAACTGCGCCGAGCGCATCGCCAGATGCGGCCAGCGGTCTTCGTCATTGGCGACGCTGGCCAGCAGGCGCTCGCCATCGTCATGCAGCCACTGCTGGCGGCCGAGTGCCTGCAGCTTGGCATCAATGGCGTCATGCAGCGCGAACAGGTGCTCGACGTCGTCGGCGGCATACTGCAGCTGCGACTCCGAAAGCGGGCGGCGCATCCAGTCCGAACGGGTTTCGCCCTTGGCCAGGGCGACGCCGGTGATTTCCGCCACCAGCTTCTGGTAGCCCATGCCGCCGCCGATGCCGGCCAGCGCAGCACCGATCTGGGTGTCGAACAGTGGTCGCGGCAGCACGCCGCACGCCCACTTGAAGGCGACCAGGTCTTCGCTGGCGCTGTGCATCACCTTGGTGATGGATTCATCGGCCAGCCACGGCGCCAGCGCCTCGGTCATGCCGGGAATCAGCGGGTCGATCAGCAGGATGTCCTGCCCGACCGCCATCTGCACCAGGGCCAGCTGCGGCCAGAAGGTGCGTTCACGGATGAATTCGGTGTCCAGGCCGATGCGGGTCGGGCGCTGCTGGAAGTACGCATCCAGCTCGGCGGGGGTGGTGATCCAGGTTGCCACGGGTCAGGGCCTACTACTCGGGTTTGCTCAGGCAGGGGAGAATAGCCTAACGTCGGTGCGCGTCCGTGCCGAAGGAGGCTCTGCTTGCGTTTTTCGTTGTCACCCGTGCTGTGCACCGCCCTGGCCTTGGCCCTGGCCGGCTGCACGCCGTCGCCCCCCACGGCAACGGACCGGAGTGCCGGGGAACAGGCGCGCCCGTCCGCGGACGCAGACAGCGACGAGCGCCCGCAGGCCGGGCAGGGCAGCGTGACCATCGCCGGTGAGGATGCCGCCGAGGATGTACAGCAGTGGACGCCGCCGCGGGTGGACCGCCAGGGCCGCAGCCTGGCCCAGTTGCGCCGCGCCGCCGAGCAGGCGTTCGCCGAAGGACGGCTCTATGAGGATGCCGATGCCGCCATCCCGCTGTGGCTGGCGGTACAGGAAGAGGATCCGGATGACCGCCAGGCCCGCCAAGGCCTGCAGCGCGCCCGCCAGCGCCTGCAGCAGCAGGCGGATGCGTTGCTGGTGCAGCCGCTGAAGCAGCGCGAGGCGCTGGCCGAGGCCAGCCGCCAGGCGCTGGTGCTGCTGACGCTGGCGCCGAAGGACGAGAAGGTGCGTGCGCTGCAGGGACGGGTGGAGCTTGCCCAGCGTGTGGTGGCTTACAACCGCGCCGGCGAAGAGGACCTGCGCTCGGACCGGATCGGCGAGGACGGGGACGGGGCCATCGGCAACTTCCGTGAGGCACTGGCACTGGATGAGGACAACAGCCGCGCACGGCAGGGACTGGCCGCGGCCGAAAGTGGACTGATCCGCCGCGCCGAAGACGCGGCACGCACGCGTGATTTCGCCAGCGCCGGCACCTGGCTGGCCGAAGCGAGCAAGGTGCGCGACTCGTCGCCCACCATCGCCGACGCGTTCGAGCGCATCGAGCAGATCCGTGCGGCGGCATTGCTGCAGCTGCGCGATGACGGCCTGCGCGACCTGTCCACGCCGCAGGGCCTGAAGCCGGCGCGCGAGAAACTGGCCGAGGCCCTGCGCATCGCCCTGCCGGGAGACGCGGTGGTGGCCCAGCTGCGTGAGCGTATCGACCTGGCCACCCACTACGGCAGCTTCCGCCCGGGCCAGGTGTTCAGCGACGCCATGCGCGATGGCGGACGCGGGCCGCAGATGGTGGTGGTGCCGCATGGCGGTTTCCAGATGGGCGCCGGCGATGCCGAGCCGGGCTCGAGCGATGCCGAGCGACCATCGCACTATGTGCGCTTTGATCGAGGCTTTGCGATGGCGATCACCGAGGTCACGGTCAGCGATTTCCAGCGCTACGTGAAGGCGACCAATGCGCGCCCACGGGCGACGCGGCGCGGCCATTCGGTGGTCTATGACGAACGCAGCGGCAACTTCATCCGCCGCAGCGGCGTGGACTGGCGCTCGGATTACGACGGTGGCCGCGCGATGGCCAATTCGCCGGTGATGCACGTCAGCATCCGCGATGCCGAAAACTATGCGGCATGGTTGTCCGAGCAGACCGGGCGCAGCTACCGGTTGCCCAGTGAAGCAGAGTTCGAGTACGCGCTGCGCGGTGGCAGCAGTGGTCGCTACCCCTGGGGCGATGCCGGCACGCCGCCGCCGGGCAGCGGCAATTTCACCGGCAGCAAGGACGTGTCGCCGTCCGGGCGGCATTGGCACAACGCCTTCATCGGCTATGGCGATGGCTGGTGGGGGCCGGCACCGGTAGGGAGTTTCCAGGCCAATGCCTTCGGCCTGCACGACATGGGCGGCAATCTCAGCGAATGGGTGGCCGATTGCTGGCATGCCAGCTACCGGCGCGCGCCCTCCGATGGCGCCGCCTGGTTCAACCCGGGCTGTCGCGCACGGGTGATCCGGGGCGGCAACTGGGCCAATGCGCCGGAGCAGACCCGTGCCGCCTGGCGGCAATCCCAGGACTCGGATACCACCAACGCGCGCATCGGCTTCCGCCTGGTACGCGGCATCTGATCGGCGGCCGGCTTCACCCGTTGCTGGCATCGGCGCACTAAGATTGCGCCGTGCCCGCCGGCCGGCGGGGCCCGCTGGAAGCCGACCCGATGCGCAATGATCCCTTCTCCCGCTCGCCGCAAGGCCCACAACGGCGCGGCCTGTTCGGCAACATCCGCTGGTGGGTGCTGTTGCTGGCCGCTGGCTATGCGGTCTTCTACTGGTTTTCCAACCGCACGGTGGATCCGTATACCGGCGAGAAGGTGATGATCGACAGCAGCCTGGATGCGCGGCAGGAGACCGCTTTGGGGCTGCAGGCCTACCAGCAGATCCTGTCGCAGGAACGGCCGATGGATCCCAATGCGCCGATCGCGCGCGATGTGCGCGACATCGCCCAGCGGTTGATTGCCAAGGTCGATGTGGTGGAGACCGCGCTGGCCCAGGAGCACGGCGTGCAGCCGGCGCATTTCGCGCGGGATTTCCAGTGGGAAGTGAATGTGATCCCATCCGAGCAGGCCAACGCGTTCTGCCTGCCGGGCGGCAAGATGGCGGTCTACACCGGGCTGGTGCCGGTGGCGCGCACCCGTGATGCGATGGCGGTGGTGATGGGCCATGAGATTGCCCATGCGCTGCTGCGCCACGGTGCACAGCGGATGGCCCAGCAGAAGCTGACCCAGATCGGGCAGGTGGCCGGCGCCGCCAGCGGCATGGATGCGCAGCAGCAACAGATGATGATGTCGGCGATGGGTTATGGGTATCTGCTGCCGTATGCGCGCAGCCACGAGACGCAGGCCGATGAAGTGGGGCTGATGCTGGCCGCAGCGGCGTGCTTCGATCCACGCGAGGCGGTGCCGCTGTGGCAGCGCATGGGCCAGGCCAGCGGTGGCCAGTCACCACCGGAATTCTCCTCGACCCATCCCAACCCGGGTACCCGCATCCAGAACCTGCAGGCGTTGATGCCGAAGGCGCTCGAGTACCGGCAGAAGTTCTGCGAGCAGGCAAAGTAGAGGGTTGTTCGGCAGGGCTGCGCCCTGCACCTGCCGAAGCAACAGCAACAGCGTGCATTCCGTGGGATGGCGGGGTGGGTCCGGTTGCGGGGGCCGCTGCAAGTCCCCCTCCGGGGCCCGGCCCAGCCGCTGGCGGCTGTGCGTTCGGGCGCTTGCGAAGCCGTGCTTCGCAAGCAAAGCGCCCTCACCCATGTAAGCTCGGTCGCCGCTTGCTCGTGTGCGCAGTCCTGCGCACACGGCAAGACCGGGGTTGGGCGTCGTGCCCAACCCGCCCGAGGCATGCCTCGGGCCCATGCGGCTCACGCCCCCCGCAACCGGACCCACCCCGCCTTCGACAGATTCTCGCAATCTGTTCGCTCTTCTGTAGAGCCGAGCCATGCTCGGCTCAAATCGTTCCGATATCGAAATATTTGATTCCGATGGAGATTCATCCACGCATGCGTGGATCTACCGTGTCGACCAAGGTCGACAACTACCAACAGCCTCCGGAATCTGTCAGAGGCGGGGCGGTGTCGGAGTGCGGGGTGTCAGCCGCATGGATGCGGCTGCCAAGCTTACAGGGACGTACTTGCAGCGTCCCCGCACTCCGACACCGCCCCGCCATCCCACGGAATACTCGCTTTTGACGTTGACGTTGACGTTGACGTTGCCTTGGCTTGAAGCCTCTGCAGGTGCAGGGCGCAGCCCTGCCGAACACCCCTTTACTTGACCTGCACCTCGATCACGCCGTCGCCAACACGGGCCTGCAGGGCGTCACCCGGCTGCACCTGGTCGACGTGCCGCACCAGGGCACCATCGTCACTGCGGGTCAGGATGCTGTAGCCACGCGCCACGGTCGCCAGCGGGCTGACGGCTTCCAGCGAACGCGCCAGCCCGCGCAGGCGCAGTGCATCGCGTTCCAGCAGACGCTGCATCGCAATCTGCGGGCGCCCGCGCAGGGCTGCCAGGCGGCGCTGCATCGCGTCGAGCTGGCGTTGCGGATGGTGCCCGCGCAGCACCGCCGCCGCATGGCGCAGGCGCGCGGCACGGCGTTCCTGTTGCTGGTTGAAGGCGGCATGCAGGCGCCGACCCAGATCCAGTTGGCGGCGGCGCAGCAGGTCCAGCCGCGCCTGCGGGCTCTGTGCGTTCAGGCGCAGCAGGGCACGATCGGCGCGCTGCATCGCCTGCTGCATCGCATGCCGTTGCAGCTGCACCATGCGCGCCGCCGTGCGGCGCAGGCGCAGGGCCAGTTCGCGCTGGTCGGGTACCAGCAGCTCGGCCGCCACCGACGGCGTCGGTGCGCGCAGGTCGGCGGCAAAATCGCTAAGGCTGAAGTCGGTCTCGTGGCCCACCGCCGACACCACCGGCGTGTTGCAGGCGGCGATCGCTCGGGCCAGCGCTTCATCGTTGAAGGCCCACAGGTCTTCCAGCGAGCCGCCGCCGCGGGTCAGCAGGATCACGTCGTAGCGGCCACTGGCGTCGGCGGCCTGCAGCAGGCGGGTGATCTGCGCGGCGGCACTGCTGCCCTGGACCAGGGTCGGCAGCAGGTCCACTTCCAGCAGCGGGAAGCGGCGGCCGAGCACGCTCAGCACGTCGCGCACGGCGGCACCGGTGGGCGAGGTGATCACTGCCAGGCGCTGCACGTGCGCCGGCAGCGGCCGCTTGCGTGCCGGGTCGAACAGGCCCTCAGCCTCCAGGCGTGCCTTCAGCTCCTCGAAGGCGCGGCGCAGCGCGCCTTCGCCGGCTTCTTCCATGTGGTCCAGCACCATCTGGTACTCGCCACGGGCGTCGTACAGGGTCACCTTGCCGCGCACCAGCACGCGCATGCCTTCGCGCGGCACGAACTTCAGGTACTGCGCCTTCATCCGGAACATTGCTGCGCGCAGCTGCGCACGTGCGTCCTTCAGGGTGAAATACAGGTGCCCGGAGGCAGGGCGCGCCACGCTGCCCAGTTCGGCCTCGACCCAGATCGCCGGGAAGCTGCCTTCCAGCAGGTCGCGGGCCAGGGTGTTGAGCTGGCTGGGGGTGAGGATGTCGTTGTTGCGTGGCTGCATGGGAACGGCGTGCTGCGGGCGGAACGGGGGGCTCAGGATCGCACGTCAGCGCACCGTGTGCTGGCCCAGCGCCCACTGCACGTGTTCACGCACCAGCGGCGAGGGATCATCGATGCGGGTATGCAATGCGGCGAGCGCTTCGGCAGAGGACGGTGCGTTGCCCAGTGCCACGGCGATGTTGCGCAGCCAGCGTTCATGGCCACTGCGCCGGATCGGGCTGCCTTCGGTACGGCGCAGGAACTCGGCTTCATCCCAGGCGAACAGCTGGTCCAACCGCGCGGTATCGAGGTTGTTGCGCGCGCGGAAATCGGCTTCGTCGGTACGCTTGGCGAACTTGTTCCAGGGGCAGACCAGCTGGCAGTCATCACAGCCGTAGATGCGGTTGCCGATCAACGGCCGCATCTCTTCGGGAATGGCGCCGTCGTGCTCGATGGTCAGGTAGGAGATACAGCGCCGCGCGTCCAGCCGCTGCGGGCCGGTGATGGCCTGGGTCGGGCAGACATCGATGCAGCGCGTGCAGGTACCGCAGTGTGCTGTGGCCGCTGCATTGATCGGCAGCGGGATATCGATGTAGATCTCGCCGATGAAGAACCAGGAGCCGCCATGGCGGTCGATCAGGCAGGTGTGCTTGCCGATCCAGCCCAGGCCGGCATTGCGCGCCAGTGCGCGTTCCAGCACGGGGGCGGAATCGACGAATACGCGGTAGCCCAGCGGTGCCACTTCATCGTTGATCTGCGTGGCCAGCTTCTGCAGGCGGTTGCGCATCAGCTTGTGGTAGTCGCGACCCAAAGCGTAACGGGCCACGTAGGCGCGGCCCGGGTCGGCCAGGGTTGCCCAAGCTTCGGTGTCGTCCTTGTGGCTGTAGTCCATGCCCACCGAGATCACCCGCACGGTGCCGGGCAGCAGTTCGGCCGGGCGCGCGCGCAGGGTGCCGTGGCGCGCCATCCAGTCCATCGTGCCGTACAGGCCCTGGCCCAGCCAGTCGGCCAGGTGCGCTTCATCCTCGCCCAGCTCGATGCCGGCGATGCCACAGCGCTGGAAGCCATGCGCACGGGCGAGTTCGCGGATGCGCTGCACGGCCTGGGCCGGATCGACAGGGGCGGGGACGGTGGACATGTGCACCAGTATAAAATCCCCGCATGGCCAACCTTGCCGATCTGTTCGATTCCGCTGCCGCGCGTGCGCTTGATGCGCAGGCCTCGGCGCTGGCCGCCGAGGGCGGTTGGGGCCTGATGGCACAGGCCGGCCAGGCCGCCTGGCAGTGCCTGCTGCAGCATTGGCCGCAGGCGCAGCGGATCGGCGTGGTGGTTGGTGCGGGCAACAACGGCGGCGACGGCCATGTGCTGGCCCGCCATGCGTTGCAGGCCGGACGTGAGGTGACGGTGATCGCCTTGCCGGGGAAGCCACCGTCAACCGCGCTGGCACAGCGTGCAGCATCGGAATTCACATCCGACGGCGGCACCATCACCGATTTCGACGGCGCGCTTCCCGAGGCCGATATCTGGGTCGATGCACTGTTCGGGCTGGGCTTCGATCGCGTGCCGGAGGGCGTGGCGCGGACGCTGATTGCCGCGCTCAACGCGCAGGCGGCACCGGTTCTGGCGCTGGACGTCCCCAGTGGCGTGGATGCCGACCGCGGCGCCGTACCGGGCGAGGCGGTGAGGGCGGCGCTGACCGTGCAGTTCATCGTGCCGCATCGCGGGCTGTACACCGGCGATGCGCTGGACCATTGCGGGCGGAAGGCGCTGGCGCCGCTGCAGCTACCCGCGGCCGCATGGCAGGGCGTGTCACCCGCTGCGCAGCTCTGGACGCAGGTGCGCCTGCCAGCCCTGCTGCCGCCGCGCCGCACCAATACCCACAAGGGCGAATCCGGGCTCGTGCTGTGCGTCGGCGGCAACCATGGCAGCGGCGGCGCCATCGCCATGGCGGCTGAAGCGGCGTTGCGCGCGGGTGCTGGATTGCTGAGCCTGGGCACCCGCCGCGACCACGTTGGCCCGTTGCTGGCGCGGCTGCCCGAAGCCATGACCCATGCACTGGAAGATGGTGACGCGCTGCCGGCACTGCTGGACAAGGCCAGGGTGGTGGCGATCGGCCCCGGTCTGGGCCAGGACGAATGGGCGCGCGCACTGTTTGCGCGGGTGCTGGCCAGCCCCAGGCCACTGGTGGTCGATGCCGATGCACTGAACCTGCTGGCGCAGGATCCGCGCGCGCTGCCGGACGCCATCCTTACGCCACACCCGGGCGAGGCCGCGCGCCTGCTGGGTTGCAGCACGTCTGACATCCAGGCCGATCGCTTCACCTGCGCACAGGCACTGGCCGAGCGCTTCCACGCCGTGGTGGTGCTGAAGGGCGCCGGCAGCATCGTCGCAGCGCCGGGGCAACGGCCACGACTGATCGCGGCTGGCAATCCCGGCATGGCCGTGGGTGGCATGGGAGACCTGCTGACAGGCATCATCGCCAGCCTGCGTGGGCAAGGCCTGGCCGCCTTCGATGCCGCTGCCGCTGGTGCGCTGTTGCATGCGCTTGCCGGCGACGTCGCTGCCGCCGACGGCGCGCGCGGCCTGCTTCCAACTGATCTGCTGTCGCCGCTGCGGCGACTGGCCAACCCGGAACTTTCCCGATGATCGATTTCTTCCTTGCCGACAGCGCTGCCACTGAACTGCTCGGGCAGTGGCTGGCCGCCACCCGACCGCCGCAGGCGCTGGTCGAACTGCGCGGCGACCTGGGCGCCGGCAAATCCACCACCGCCCGCGCACTGCTGCGCGCACTGGGCGTGCAGGGGGCGATCCGCAGCCCGACCTACACCCTGGTCGAGCGCTATCCGCTGGCCAGCGGTGGCGAGGCCTGGCATCTGGATCTGTACCGGATCGGCCAGGCCGGCGAGCTCGATTTTCTCGGGCTGGACGAGGGCAGCGCGGTGTTGTGGCTGGTGGAATGGCCGGAACGCGGCGCTGGCGCGCTGCCGCCGACCGACCTGGTGGTGGCGCTGGAGATCGAGGGGCAGGGGCGTCGCGTCCGTCTCACTGGAGCCAGCGACGTCGGACATGAATGGCTGGAACGGCTCCCCCAAGGGGGCGACTTGCAGGCCATTTCTGTCGGCTGACGAGAACAAACACCGGCAGGTTACGGATTATTAAGGAAAAAGGTGTTGCATTCCGTTCAGCGCGGTGATTGAATCCTGAGCCATGCGCCCGGGGAACCGTCTCATTGCCATCTGTGCCGCCGTCGGACTGAGTCTGGCGAGCGTCAGTGCGTGGGCCGGTGAAGTCCGTCAGGTCCTGCTGAATACCGGCGCCACCGGCACCCGTGCCGAGATCTCGCTGGTCGGCAGTGGCGGTTACAAGACCCTGTCGTTGGCCGGTCCGAACCGCCTGGTGGTCGATTTCCCGGACTCCAGCGCCATACGCAACCTGAAAATGCCGGCCGCGCAGGGTGTGGTCACGGCGGTGCGTACCGGACAGCCGGTGCCGGGGACCTTCCGTGTCGTTTTCGACCTCGCTGAATCGGTGGCGCCGTTCCGCCCACAGATGCAGCGCGAAGGCAATGAATCCAAGCTGGTGATCGAATGGCCGGGCGATGGCCCGGCCGTGGCCGCCAGCCGCCCGCCAGCGACGCCGGCGGTGCAGCCGCAGGCACCGGTCAACACGCCCGCACCGACGCCGGCCGAGAGCGCGCAGTCGCGCAACGACGCCGCGCGCGCCACCGCGCTGTTGACCGCGCAGGTACAGCAGCAGGCCAGCGCCGCCGCTGCCACACCGGCCACTCCGACCCCGGCCCCGTCCACTGCACCGGCCCAGGTCGCGGCAGCGGGCACGGCTGCCAGCAGCACGCCGTCCGCATCGCCGGCTGCCATCCTTGCCGGCCAGCGTACCGCCGCCGTGGTAACCACGCCGCCGGCCACAGCGCCTGCACCGGTTCCGACCACGGTGGTGCCACCGCGTCCGGCCATGCCCAGCGATGCCTCGCGCATCCGCATGCAGGCTGGCATGCGCCACCTGGTGGTGGCCATCGATCCGGGCCACGGCGGCCAGGACCCCGGTGCGATCGGCCCGACCGGCAAGCGCGAGAAGGATGTGACCCTGGCCGTAGCGCGTGAGCTGGCCCGTCAGGTCAACGCGACGCCGGGCCTGAAGGCCTACCTGACCCGCGACAGCGACGTGTTCATTCCGCTGCCGATGCGCGCGCAGAAGGCGCGTGCGAACAAGGCCGACATCTTCATTTCGATCCATGCAGACGCGGCGGAAAACCGTTCGGCCACGGGCTCGTCGGTGTACGTGCTGTCGACCAAGGGCGCTTCTTCGCAGCGCGCCCGCTGGTTGGCGGACAAGGAAAACGCGGCCGACCTGGTCGGTGGCGTGCGCCTGCAGCAGACCGAAGGCACGCTCGCCAACGTGCTGCTGGATCTGGCCCAGAGCGGCTACATGAAGGCGTCCGAGGACGCCGCCGGCCATGTGCTGGGCGGCCTGAAGCGGATCGGCAACAACCACAAGCCGAACATCGAGCGCGCCAACTTCGCGGTGCTGCGTACTTCGGACATGCCGGCGATGCTGGTGGAAACCGCGTTCATCTCCAATCCGGATGAAGAGCGCCGCCTGATCGACCCGGCCTACCAGCGCAAGATCGCCGGTGCGGTGCTGGACGGCGTGCACACGTTCTTCAGCCGTCAGCCGCCGCCGGGCACGTTGTATGCCGCCCGGGCCCAGGCCGAGATCGACGCCGCCGGCACCATGGCCGGCGGCAGCAAGTAACCCGCCAAAGGCGGGTTACTGCTTTCTGTAGAGTCGAGCGGCGCTCGACCGGGCCTTCCCGGTAGCCCGTCAGTCGAGCATGGCTCGACTCTACCCTCGGCCGCTCCGTTATCATCCCCGCATGACGTCTGCTACCCATCCGCGCCCGATCCGGCCGTTGCCGGAGATCCTCATCAACCAGATCGCCGCTGGCGAAGTGGTCGAACGTCCCGCGTCGGTGGTCAAGGAGCTGGTCGAGAACGCGATCGATGCCGGCGCCAGCCGCGTTGATATCGATCTTGAGGAGGGCGGTGTCCGCCTGATCCGCATCCGTGACAACGGCAGTGGCATCGCACCGGAACAGTTGCCGCTGGCGGTGTCGCGCCACGCCACCAGCAAGATTGCCGATCTGGACGATCTTGAATCGGTGGCCACGCTCGGTTTCCGGGGTGAAGCGCTGCCGTCGATCGCCTCGGTCAGCCGCTTCACCCTGTCCTCGCGTCGCGCACATGACGAACACGGTTCGGCGCTGCAGATCGAAGGCGGCAAGATCGGCGAAGTGACGCCGCGCGCGCATGCGCCGGGCACCACGGTGGAAGTGCGCGAGCTGTTCTACAACGTACCGGCGCGGCGCAAATTCCTGCGCGCCGAGCGCACCGAGCTGGGCCATATCGAAGAATGGCTGCGTTCGCTGGCGCTGGCGCGGCCGGATGTCGAACTGCGCGTCTCGCACAACGGCAAGGCCTCGCGCCGCTACAAGCCGGGCGATCTGTATTCCGATGCGCGATTGGCCGAAACGCTGGGCGAGGATTTCGCCAACCAGGCCGTTCGCGTCGACCACAGCGGTGCCGGCCTGCGCCTGCACGGCTGGATTGCGCAGCCGCATTATTCGCGCGCCAGCGCCGACCAGCAGTACCTGTACGTCAACGGCCGCTCGGTGCGCGACCGCGGCGTCGCCCATGCGGTGAAGATGGCCTATGGCGATGTGCTGTATCACGGCCGCCAACCGGCCTACGTGCTGTTCCTGGAGCTTGACCCGACCCGCGTCGACGTCAACGTGCACCCGGCCAAGCACGAGGTGCGCTTCCGCGACTCGCGGCTGGTGCATGATTTTGTCTACCGCACGCTGAAGGATGCGCTGGCCGATACCCGCGCCGGCATGTCGGTGCAGGACATCGGCGCCGGCTCCGCGCATCCGGTGGATGCAGGCGCGGCACCGATGCTCTCCAGTGCGGGTGCCTCCGGTTTCGGTCTGGTACGCGGTGCCGCACCTGGGGCCGGTTCGAGTGGTGGCGGTGGTGGATTCTCGGGTTGGCGCCCGCAGCAACCGCTGGGATTGCAGGTGGCCGATGCACCGGCGGCTTATGCCGCGTTGTATGCCGCACCGGCCGGCGCCGAACGCGGTGCTGCGCTGCCGCCGATGCCGACCGAGAACGGGCTGCCGGTCACCAGTGCCGACGCTGGCGTGCCACCGCTGGGCTACGCGATCGCGCAGCTGCATGGCATCTACATCCTGGCCGAGAACGCCGAAGGCCTGATCGTGGTCGACATGCATGCGGCACACGAACGCATCGGTTACGAGCGGCTGAAGAACGCGCACGATGGCATCGGCCTGCAGTCGCAGCCGTTGCTGGTGCCGATCACGCTGGCGGTGGGCGAGCGCGAAGCCGACACCGCCGAGAATGAAAGTGAAACCTTGGCCGCACTCGGCTTCGAAGTGACCCGTGCCGGTCCCGGTGCGCTGCACGTGCGCAGCATTCCGGCGCTGCTGGCGCATGCCGAACCGGAAGGCCTGCTGCGCGACGTGCTGACCGACCTGCGCGAACACGGCCAGAGCCGGCGCGTGGCCAGTGCACGCGACGAACTGCTGTCGACCATGGCCTGCCATGGCGCGGTGCGCGCCAACCGGCGCCTGACCGTGCCGGAAATGAACGCGCTGCTGCGCGACATGGAAATCACCGAGCGGTCCGGCCAGTGCAACCACGGCCGACCGACCTGGGCCCGTTTTTCGCTGGCGGAGATTGACCGCTGGTTCCTGCGCGGACGTTGAGGGGAGCATCGATGCGTTATCGGGGAATGGGCGGCCTGCTGGCCGCTTTGGTGTTGGCCGCCTGCAGCCCGGCGACGCCGCCGGCACCAGCCTCGGCCGCGGAGGATCCGTCCTATGCCGCCGAGCAGCAGCAGTGGCGGGTGGCACGCTATCAGGACCTGACCCGGCCCGATGGCTGGACCGCGCTGGTCGGCCTGCACTGGCTGCAGAACAAATCCCACTTCGTCGGCAGCGGCGCGACCAATGGCATCCGCCTGGCGGTTGGGCCGGACAAGCTGGGCCTGCTGCGCCGTGAAGGCAGCCAATGGTGGTTCACGCCCGAAGCCGGCGTGGATGTCAGCCATGATGGCCAGCCGGTGCGCGGCCGCATCCGCATCGACACCGACAAGGATGCGCAGCCGACGCTGCTGGCTTTCGATGGCGGCAAAGGCCAGCTCAGCATCATCCGCCGCGGTCCGCGCGATGCGCTGCGGGTCAAGCACGCCGATGCGCCGGCACGTCGCGATTTCGGTGGGCTGGAGTACTGGCCGGGCGGCCCGGACTGGCAGGTGCAGGCGCGCTTCATCGCGCACCCGCCGGGCAAGACCCTGCCCATCGTCGACATCACCGGCCTGACCACCGAAATGCCCAATGCAGGCGCGGTCGAGTTCCAGCGCGATGGCCGCAGCTGGCGGCTGGAGGCGATCGGTGCGCCGGGGCAGCCGCTGTTCCTGATCTTTGCCGATCGCACCAGTGGCCGTGGCAGCTATCCGGCCGGTCGCTATCTGGATACCGATGCCCCCGCTGCCGATGGCACCGTGCGCATCGATTTCAACCATGCCTACAACCCACCGTGTGCGTTCACCGCCTACGCGACCTGCCCGTTGGCGCCACCCGAAAACCGGTTGGACCTGCGTGTGGAAGCGGGCGAGAAGGCGTACCACCTGCCTGAAGGAGAAGGCTGATATGCCGATCAGATCCCTGTTGCGTGCCACCGTTCTGTTGGCGGCCTGTGCGCTGGCACCGCTGGTTGCAGCGCGTACCGTGCAAGCCGATACCGCTGGCGCAGCGGCGGCCAAGCCGCCGGTGCCGTTGCTGTGGAAAGTGACCGGCCCGGGTGACTCGCGCCTCTACCTGCTCGGTTCCTTCCACCTGCTGAAGCCGCAGGATTACCCGTTGTCGCCCGATGTTGAACAGGCGTTCGAGGCCTCGCAGCGGGTCGTGTTCGAACTGTCGCCGGAAGACATGCAGTCACCACAGCTGGCCAGCCGCATGGTGCAGGCGGCGGTGCGCACCGATGGCAGCGAGCTCAAGCGCGATCTGGATGCTGCGACCTGGCAGAAGCTGCAGGTGTTCGCCACCGAAAACAAGCTGCCGCTGGCGCAGATGCAGGGGATGAAGCCGTGGTTTGTCGGCCTGAGCATTTCGGTCGGGCAGATGCAGAAGCTGGGCCTGGACCCGGCACTGGGCCTGGACCGTCACTTCATGGAGCGTGCGCAGAAGACCGGGCGCAAGACTGCGGGACTGGAAGACATCGACACCCAGATCGGCATGCTCGACGGAATGACGCTGCAGGAACAGCGGCAGATGCTGGCCGAAGCGCTGGACCAGGCCGGCAAGGCCGACGAGCAGGCACGCCAGCTGCACGACGCCTGGCGCCGCGGTGACGAGCGCGTGCTGTGGACCCGGATGGCGGCGGAAATGCGCCAGCAGTATCCGCAGCTGTATCAGCGCATCAATACCGGCCGCAATGACGCCTGGGTGCCGAAGCTGCTGCCGTACCTGCAGGCAGGGCAGGGCGGTACGCTGGTGGTGGTGGGCACGCTGCACCTGCTGGGCAACGACGGCGTGGTCGAGAAGCTGAAGGCGAAGGGTTACAAGGTCGAGCGCGTATGCACGGGGTGCAAGGCGAAACGCTGACGTATCGTTGGCGCGATGCCAAACAAAACGGCGCGCCAGGGGCGCGCCGTTTTCGTATCAGCCGTTGCAGCAGCTCAGCGGCGGGTCTTGCCGCCGGTGCCGGTGCCCGGTTCGTTCGGCTTGTTGCCGGTACCTGCGCCGGTTCCCGTTCCGGTGCCGCCCGGACGCGGGCCACCGAAGCCCGTGCCCATGTTGCGCTGGAATTCCTGCCACAGCTCCAGGTTGCGCTCGGTCAGCTGGTTCATCATCGCCCACGGGGTCTGCCCCAGCAGGTTGCCCATCTGCTGGCGGAACTGCTGCTGCTGGTCGAGGAAGACCTGCATGCTGCGCTCCAGGTAGTTGCCCATGAAGCCCTGCAGGGAGTCGCCGTAGAAGCGGATCAGCTGGCTCAGCAGCTGGGTGGACAGCATCGGTTCGCCGTCCTGTTCCTGGTCGGCGATGATCTGCAGCAGGACCGATCGCGTGAGGTCGTCGCCGCTCTTGGCGTCGCGGACTTCGAAGTCTTCACCGTCCAGGATCAGCTGGCGCACGTCCTCGATGGTGATGTAGCTGGAGATCTCGGTGTCGTAGAGACGGCGGTTCGGATACTTCTTGATGATGCGGGTCGCAGCCATGAAGCGGTACTCGTCACAGTAGACGCGCAGCATGGCGCAGTGCAGCAGCCGTTGCAACCGCCTCAGCCCCCGCCAGGCTTGGCTTTCGGCGGCGATCATGTTGCGCAACAAGGGTTTGCGTGCTGCGCAGCATGACCATCGGCAGGGGCCGGCGGCGTTCGCAGCGAGGGCCCGCTGCGCGGCTTACCAACCCATATGGTGGCCGCCGTTGATGTCCAGGTTGCTACCGGTGATCCA
Source organism: Stenotrophomonas sp. 63632_Sma (assembly GCF_056482875.1). NCBI lineage: Bacteria > Pseudomonadati > Pseudomonadota > Gammaproteobacteria > Lysobacterales > Lysobacteraceae > Stenotrophomonas > Stenotrophomonas sp. 63632_Sma. The sequence goes on along the minus strand of NZ_CM151220.1, from coordinate 3,158,543 downwards.
CGAGGCTTCATCGGCGACCAGGAACGAGACGCCGTAGGCGATTTCCTCCGGCTTGCCCAGGCGTCCGGTGGGGATGTCGGCGATGATCTTGGCACGCACCTCCTCCGGCACCGCCATCACCATGTCGGTAGCGACGTAGCCGGGCGAAATCGTGTTGACGGTGATGCCAAAACCGGCGTTCTCGCGGGCCAGCGAGATGGTGAAGCCGTGCATGCCGGCCTTGGCCGCCGCGTAGTTGGCCTGACCGTACTGGCCCTTCAGGCCGTTGATCGAGCTGATCTGGATGACCCGGCCCCAGCCGCGGCGGCGCATGCCCTCGATGACCGGACGGGTGACGTTGAACACCGAATTGAGATTGGTGTTGATCACATCGTGCCACTGGTCCGCGCGCATTCGGTGGAAGGTGGTGTCGCGGGTGATGCCGGCGTTGTTGACCAGGATCTCGACCGGGCCGAGCTCGGCCTCGACCGCGCGCACCATTGCCTCGGCGCTGTCCGGATCGGAGACATCACCCGGGAAGATCGACACGTTGTAGCCGCGTTCGGTCATCGCCTGCAGCCAGGCCCGGGCCTTGGCTTCGTCGCGGTAATTGGTGGCGACCCGGTGGCCCTGGTCGGCCAGGCGTTGGCAGATGGCGGTACCGATGCCGCCGGTTCCGCCGGTGACCAGTGCGACGCGAGATGTCATGGAATGCTGTCCGGGTATCAGGTGGGGGAAGGGTGATTCTGCAACATCGGCGCGGAAAGTGCGCCGGCCGGCAACAGGATGTCGCTACGCGGCAACCGCGCCGGGTCGAAGGCCTGTCGAGCGGCGGCCAGCAGCGCGTCCAGATCGTGTGCCTGCGCCAGCGCCTCAGGGGCTTGGCCGAGCAGCTGCCAGAGCTGGCGCAGCACCGGCAGCGGGCGTGCGCTGTCCACCGGCAGCGACGCCAGCGACTTGGACAGCTTGTGGCCCGGCGCATCGAGCAGTAGCGGCAGGTGCCAGTAGCGCGGTACCGCCAGGCCCAGCGCCTGCTGCAGCAGGATCTGCCGCGCGGTGGAGTCGAGCAGGTCGGCACCGCGCACCACTTCGGTCACCCCCTGCGCGGCGTCATCGACCACCACCGCCAGCTGGTAGGCCCAGCAGCCATCGGCGCGGCGCAGCACGAAGTCGCCGACCTCGGCATGCACGTCCTGCTGCTGCGGGCCGCGCAGGCCATCGTCGAAGTGCACAAGGCTGCCGGGCGGCACGCGGAAGCGGACGGCCGGGTCCGGTCGTGGTTGCCGGGCGACGCAGCGGTGATGGATGCCGCCGCTGGCGGCAAGGTCGCTGCGGCTGCAGTGGCAGACAAAGGCCTGGTCGCTGGCGAGCAGTTCATCCAGCGCGGCCTGGTAGGCCTCGCCGCCCGTGCTCTGCCAGAGTACCGGGCCATCGTGGACCAGGCCGAACGCGGCCAGCGCCTGCAGCTGTGATTCCGCCGCACCGGGCACGGTGCGCGGCGGGTCGACGTCTTCGACGCGCAGCCGCCACAGGCCGCCGTGATGGCGGGCGAGCAGCCAGCTGCCGAAGGCGGCGAGCAGGGATCCGGGGTGGAGCAGGCCGGTCGGCGAAGGGGCGAAACGGCCGCAGGGAATGGGGGAGGTCATGCTGGCTGAATCGTCGGTCAGGTTGGCGCTTGAATTCAAGCTGACCGCACCGCAAATTGATCGATATCGACCCCTTCCGAGCCGGAATTTCCCATGTTCACCCGTATTGCCCTCTTCCTGGCCACGAACTTTGCCGTGCTGATCCTGGCCAGCATCGTGATGTCGCTGTTGGGAACCGACCCCAGCAAGATGAGCGGCCTGCTGATCATGGCCGGCATCTTCGGTTTCGGTGGCTCCTTCATCTCGCTGCTGCTGTCCAAGTGGATGGCCAAGCGCTCCACCGGTGCGGTGGTCATCACCGAGCCGCGCAACCAGACCGAGCGCTGGCTGCTGGCTACCGTCGAGCGCCAGGCCAAGGCGGCCGGCATCGGCATGCCCGAAGTGGCCGTGTATGAAGGTCCGGAGATCAATGCCTTCGCCACCGGTGCCAACCGCAACAACGCGCTGGTCGCGGTGTCCACCGGCCTGCTGCACAACATGAGCGAAGACGAGGCCGAAGCGGTGCTGGGCCACGAGATCGCCCACGTCGCTAACGGTGACATGATCACCATGGCCCTGCTGCAGGGTGTGCTGAACACCTTCGTGATCGTGCTGGCCCGCGTGGTCGGCGGCATCATCGACAGCGCACTGTCGGGCAACCGCGAAGGTGGCGGCCGCGGCTTCGCCTACTACATCATCGTGTTCGTGCTGGAGATGGTGTTCGGCCTGTTCGCCACCATGATCTCGATGTGGTTCTCGCGCCATCGCGAGTTCCGCGCCGACGCAGGCGGTGCCTCGCTGGCCGGCCGCCAGAAGATGATCGCCGCGCTGGAGCGCCTGCAGCTCAACCACGGCCAGAGCACGCTGCCGACGCAGATCGCGGCGTTCGGTATTGCCGGTTCGACCGCGAAGAAGCTGTTCATGAGCCACCCGCCGCTGGAAGAGCGCATCGCCGCGCTGCGGGCGTCGACGGTGGCGTAAGCCTCCGCTTCCAAGGCAGTGCAGGAACGCCTGGCCTCGCGCCGGGCGTTTTTGTTTGCGCGCGCACGCATGGGTGGCACCGGATCGTTTCCGCGCCTGCGGGGAGATGTCACTTTCTTTGCGCGCAAAGAAAGTAACCAAAGAAACGCTCCGCTAGCCGCGAGCCGTCGCTACGCGCCGGTCCCCTGCGCTTCTCGGTGAATCAGGGGGCGGTGCCGAACTCGCTGCGCTCAGACATCGGCACCTCTTCGCCCCTGATTCCCCTGCGATGCTCGGCTCGCTCAAGGCGGACTGGAAAGTCAAGATCAACGGCAACAGCATCCACGCATGGCGTGGATCTACTGGGTGCAGCTGTGGCATTTGACCTTGGGTCCGCCTTGAGCGAGCCGAGCACCGCAGGTCCGGCGAGGGCGAAGAGGTGCGGGTGTCTGAGCGCAGCGAGTTCCCGCACCGTCCCTCGACGGACCGAGGAGCGCAGGGTACCGATGCACAGCATCGGCTCGCGACCTGGCGGCGTGTTTCTTTGGTTACTTTCTTGATGACGCACATCCGTGTGCGCCACCCTACGGGCCGGCTACGCCGTTCCACGCTGCTCCTGCAGCGTGGTGCACGAGCAAAGAAAGTGACAAGCACGATCACCGCGGATACGAAAACGGCACCTTCGCAGGTGCCGTCTCCATGAACCGCGTCTACGCGCAGATCAGAACTTCGCGTCGAACTCCGCCGCGTAACCGGTGTTGACCAGTACCTTCTGCAGCGACTCGGCCACCTTCAGGTTGCCGGCCACGATCTGGTGGGTCTCCGGACCGCGGTTGTCCATGCGGCCCAAGGTGGCGCCCTTGAAGTCGCAGACCTTGCCACCGGCCTCGCGGACCAGCAGCAGGCCGGCAGCGATGTCCCACGCCTTCACGCCAGCTTCGAAGTAGGCGTCGGCGCGGCCGCAGGCCACGTAGGCCAGGTCCAGTGCCGCCGAGCCGGTGCGGCGGATGTCTTCGCCGTGTACCAGCAGGGCGTCGACCGCCTTCAGCTGGGCGCTGGCGCGGTTGCGCTCACGCGGCGCGAAGCCGGTGTGGATCATCGTGCCTTCCAGATCCTTGCGTTCGGCCACGCGGATGCGGCGGTCGTTCAGCACGGCGCCGGCGCCACGGCTGGCGGTGAACAGTTCATTGCGCAGCGGGTCGAAGATGACCGCATCGGTCGGCTCGCCATTCTCGACCAGGGCGATCGACACGCAGTAGTGCGGCACGCCGCGCAGGTAGTTGCTGGTGCCGTCCAGCGGGTCGATGACCCACATGTGGCGACGCTCGCCCTGCACGCCGCCTTCCTCGCCGAATACACCGTATTCGGGGTAGGCGCGCTTGAGTTCCTTGACGATGACCTTTTCCGCGTCCGCATCCACTTCGCTGGCGTAGTCCATCCGGCCCTTCTGCACCACGTTCAGTGCCTCGAGCTTGTTGATGTTGCGCAACAGGACGTTGCCGGCGAGGCGGGCGGCCTTGACCATGACGGTTACGGCGGGTTTCTGCATGGCGTGGGCTCCCGGAAAGGCAGAAGAGATGGACTGGCGGGGGAAAAGAGCGGGTCCGGCGCAGTGGCCGGCCGCACAGTTTACCATTGGTCATCGTCCAGCTCGACCTTTTCCCTGTTCATGTCCCAGTTTCCTGCCGCCACCCGCCTCCGATTCGTCCTGGTCGGTACCCAGCACCCCGGCAACATGGGCGCCGCCGCCCGCGCCCTGAAGACCATGGGCCTGGCCCGCCTGGTGCTGGTTGCCCCCGAAAAGCCACTGGACGAGGAGGCCTTCCGCCGCTCGGCCGGTGCCGAAGACGTACTCGGTGACGCCCCGGTGGTGGCCACCCTGGCCGAAGCCGTGGCCGACTGCCGCTTGGTGCTGGGCTGCACTGCACGTGCCCGCCGCGTCCAGCTGGAGGAATACCTGCCCGCCGATGCCGCTGCCCGCGCGGTGGCCAAGGCCGGCGAGGGCGCCGAGGTGGCGCTGGTGTTCGGCCGTGAGCGCACCGGCCTGACCAACGAGGAACTGCAGCTCTGCCATGCAGCGGTGCACATCCCGTCCGACCCGGAGTTCAGCTCGCTCAACCTGGCTGCCGCCGTGCAGGTGCTGGCCTATGAAACGCGCATGCAGCTGCTGGGCGCGCAGCCGGCCACCGATGCCGAGCCCGGCTTCCGCGAACAGGCGGCCAGCCACGAGCAGATGGAGAGCTTCTTCGCCCAGCTTGGCGACACGCTGGACGAGATCGATTTCCACAAGGGCCGCGCCCCGGAATCGGCGATGCGCAAGCTGCGCCGCCTGTTCCTGCGCAGTGAGCCGAGCGAGCAGGAAGTGCGCCTGCTGCGCGGCATCCTCGCCGACACCCAGCGCATGGCGCGACTGGCCCAGGCAGGCGGCAAGGACAGCTGACGACGTTCTCATTTTTTCGGGTAGTCTGTCCGGATACCCAGGGGGGATGAAGCCTGTGTCGGGTCTGCGAAAGGCAATGCAGGGGGGACTGCTGAGCCTGGCCATGGTCCTGCTGGCCGGGACGGTGCGTGCAGCACCGGACCCGGTGCTGGTGTTGGGCCGGATCAGCGATGATCCCAAGGCCCATTACGAGCAGCTGCAACCATTGCTGGACTACGTGGTGGCGCGCATGCACGACGTTGGCATCAAGGAGGGGAGGATCCTGATGGCACGCGACCCGCAGCAGATGGCCAGCTATCTGCGGCGGGGCAGGGTCGACTGGGTCACGGAAACCTCCGGTACGGCGGTGGCGCTGGGCCAGCGCAGTGGCGCCCGTCCACTGCTGCTGACCGAGCGCAACGGCGTGCGGGATTACCAGACGGTGTTCTTCGTGCGCCGCGACAGCCCGATCCAGCGCGTGCAGGATCTGCGGGGCCATCGCCTGGCCCTGCAGAACACGGCGTCCACCAGTGCCTATCTGGTGCCGGTGATGACGTTGCTGCAGGAGGGCCTGTCGCCCCAGATCCTGGCCGGAGCATGGGACATGCCGGGCCGGGACAGTGTGGGTTACGTATTTGCACGCAGCGAGCTGAACATCGCGACGTTCGTGCACAAGGGGGTGGTTGACGTGGGGGCGGTGAGCAGCGTGGACTGGAACGACGAGCGGCGGATGCCGGCAGCGTTCCGGCGCGACTTCCGCGAGCTGCTGCGCACCGAGCCCTACCCGCGTGCGGTGGAGATGGTCCGCGCCGACCTTGATCCACGCGTGCGCGATCGCCTGCAGGAAGTACTGCTGCAGGCAGCCAGCGACCCGCAGGCACAGGGGGCGCTGCATCGATTTTTTGGCACTTCCGGGTTCCACCGCGTCGATGCGCATGCGCAGCAGCGGTTGGATGAATTGAAACAAGGATTGACGCGCGTGCGGATGGAAGTGGAATGAAGTGGCTTGGCTCGGGGATGCAGGCCCGGTTCCTGCTCGCGATGGGCGGGGCGATGGTCGTGGTGATCGCGATCCTTGCGGTGTTGTTGGGGCGGCAGGCCGCGATGCAGGGCGAGGTGCGCAACCTCAGCGGCGGCGTCATCCATGAATTGTTCGACCGCAGCGTGCGCAGTCGCGGCGAGGCGATGGCGCGTGAGCTGTCCGACGCGCTGGCCAACCCGTTGTACTACCGTGACCTGGACCAGGTGGGCGTACTGGTGCGCAGTACCGCGCGCCAGCCCGTGGTGCGCTATGTACTGGTGTTCGATGAACGCGGCCGGCTGGTACACGATGGCTCGGTCGAGGTGTCTGGATTCGGTCAGCCGATGGCCGATCCACTGGCACCCAAGGCCGCGGCCGCGCAGATGCTGGTCGTGCAGGAATCGCCGAAGGTGCTCGACAACGCCATGCCGATCATGATCGGCAACCAGCGCATTGGCGGCGTCCGGGTCGGCATGGCGCTGGATGAGGTGCAGCAGCGCGAGCAGGCGGCCAACGCCACCCTGGGCGAGCGCCTGCAGCAGGTTGGCAGCCGTCACCTGGGCTGGCTGCTGCTGATGCTGGGCCTGCTGGTGGTGATCGGCGTGGTGGTGATCCTGTACGTGCAGCGCACCCTGGTCGCGCCGATCCGTGATCTTGCCGTCGCCGCCCGCCGCATCGAGGCCGGTGACTACCAGACACCCTTGGCCGAGAACACCCGCGACGACGAGGTCGGCGAACTGGTCCGCGGTTTCGCCCGGATGCGCGATGCGATCGCACGCCATGACCGCGAAGTGCGGCGCATGGCCTATACCGACGCGCTGACCGGGCTGACCAACCGGCTGGCATTCCGCGAGGCGCTTGATCATCGGTTGATGGCGGCCCGTGCCGCCAACCACCGGCTGGGCCTGCTGTTCGCCGATATCGACGATTTCAAGCGGGTCAATGACACCCTTGGCCACGAGGCCGGCGATGAGGCATTGCTGCAGTTCGCCCAGCGTATCGGCCGCGCGGTCACCGAGGCCGGGGGCGATGAAGCCCTGCTGGCCCGCTTCGGCGGCGACGAGTTCGTGATCCTGGTCGGAGATGGCGACGTGGCGGCCAATGCGCGGCTGCTGGCCGAAGTGCTGGTGCGCGAGCTGGGCAAGCCGCTGGTGGTGCAGGGCAGGGAACTGTTCCTGGGTACCTCGATCGGCGTGACCCTGTTCCCCGACGATGCTGCCGATGCGACCACGCTGCTGAAGAACGGCGACATCGCCATGTACCAGGCGAAGATGGCCGGCAAGAACTGCTATCGCTATTACAGCCGGGCGATGGACCATGCGGTCGAGCGTCGCGTGCATATGGAACAGGAGCTGCGCGGCGCCTGGGAGCGCGGTGAGCTGCGCCTGGCCTACCAGCCGATCTTCCGCATGCGCGACCGCCGCATGGTCGGTGTTGAAGTACTGCTGCGCTGGCAGCATCCGACCCTGGGCACGATCCCGCCCTCGGTGTTCATCGAGGTGGCCGAGCAGAGTGGCCTGATCGAGATCATCGGCCCGAAGGTGCTGCGTGCGGCCTGCATGGAGGCTTCGCAGTGGCCGCGCGGGGCAGCGGGCGATGATCTGTTCGTGTCGGTCAACGTGTCACCGCGGCAGCTGCGTGGCGGCGAACTGCCGGCACTGGTCGCGCAGTGCCTGCATGAGTCCGGGCTGCCGGCGTCGCGCCTGCACCTGGAGCTGACCGAAACCGCCGTGATCGGCGACGAGATGGTTGCCGCGCAGCTGCTGGACAAGCTGCACCGCACCGGCGTGAAGGTGTGGCTGGACGATTTCGGTACGGGCTTCTCCGGGCTCAGTCATCTGCGCCAGGTGCCCGTGGACGGCGTGAAGATCGACAAGAGCTTCGTTGCCGACATGCAGCGCGATCCCGACGACCTTGCGCTGACCACGGCGATCATCGCCATGGCCCACGCGCTGGGCATCACCGTGGTGGCCGAGGGCATCGAGCAGCAGGCACAGTTCGAGCTGCTGGCGCAGCGCGGCTGCGACCTTGGCCAGGGCTACTGGCTGAGCCACCCGGTGACCGCCACCGAAGTGGTGCGGATGATCGAATCGGGCGTCTGACCCCAAGAAAGGGGACGGAGGGAATTAAGTCGCAAATGCATAAGCGACTTAATTCCCTCCGTCCCCTTTTTTGTTACAGCGGGCGCTTGCTCGGGTCGCCGGGCAGTTCGCGCACCAGCTTGGGGATCAGGTAGCCGGACAGGCGTGCGGTCAGGCCGGCAATCAGCGCCTTGGCCTGGGTGTCGTCCACTTCGAAGTGGGCCACGCCCTCGACCCGGTCCAGCTGGTGCAGGTAATAGGGCAGCACGCCAGCAGCAAAGCTGCGCTCGCTCAGGTCCTGCAGGGCCTGCACGCTGTCGTTGACCCCGCGCAGCAACACCGCCTGGTTCAGCAGCTGGGCGCCGGTACCGCGCAGGCGGGCCATCGCTGCGTCCACGCTGGCGTCGAATTCATTGGCGTGATTGGCGTGGACCACGATCGCCAGCGGCCAAGGCAGGCTGCCCAGCCAGGAGACCAGTTCATCGTCCACGCGCTCCGGCAGCACGATCGGCAGTCGGGTATGGATGCGCAGGCGGCGGATGTGCGGTATCTGGCGCAGGGCGTCGGTCAGTTCCACCAGCTTGTGCGTGGCCAGCGACAGCGGGTCACCGCCGGACAGGATCACCTCGTCGATGTCCGGGTCGGCGGCGATGGCGGCTACGGCCTCCTGCCAGCCGCCCTTGGCGGCGTTCTCCGCGCCATAGTCGAAGTGGCGGCGGAAACAGTAGCGGCAGTTGATCGCGCAGCTGCCGGTGGCGACCAGCAGGGCGCGGCCACGGTACTTCTGGATGACGCCGGTGGCCTTCTTGGCTGCGCCATCGCCCACCGCATCGAAGCTGAACCCGGGCGCCGGGTGCATTTCCTCGTCGATCGGCAGCACCTGGCGCAGCAGCGGGTCGGCCGCATCGCCGGGGCGCATGCGGGCCACGAAGCCCTCCGGCACGCGCAGCGCGAACTGGGCCATGGCCGCCTCCGAGACACCCAGCGCGGCCGGGTCCAGCTGCAGCCGGGCCAGCAGGGCGTGCGGGTCGCGCAGCGCCTGGCGCCAGAGCTGCTGCCAGCGCGCGGGCGCACCTGGCGACTGGGGCCGTGGGAAGGCGGAAAGCTGCATGGAGAGGGGGCCTGCGGTTATCATGGGGGCAGAAAAACAGTCGCCCACCGGCATCCGGTGGGCTTTCCATTCTAACGGCTCGCCGCACCCGCGGCGTTTTTGCCACTCAGGAGTTTACGCATGGCCAGCTACGGCATGAACGACGTCAAGAACGGGATGAAGATCCTGGTCAACAACCAACCGGCCGTCATCATCGACACCGAATACGTCAAGCCGGGCAAGGGCCAGGCCTTCACCCGCGTGAAGTACCGCCTGATCAAGGACGGCCGTACCCAGGAAGTCACCATGAAGTCGACCGACTCGCTGGATGCAGCCGACGTCGTCGATACCGACATGAACTTCATGTACAGCGACGGCGAGTACTGGCACTTCATGGACCCGGAATCCTTCGAGCAGGTCCAGGCCACCAAGGCCGGCATGGGCGGCGCCGAGAAGTGGCTGAAGGGCGAAGAGTCCTGCGTGGTCACCCTGTGGAACGGTGAGCCGATCTTCGTGCAGCCGCCGAACTTCGTTGAACTGAAGATCACCGAAACCGATCCGGGCGTCCGTGGCGACACCTCGGGCGGCGGCGGCAAGCCGGCCACCCTGGAAACCGGCGCCGTGGTCCGCGTGCCGCTGTTCGTGAACCAGGAAGAAGTGATCCGCGTCGACACCCGTTCGGGCGAATACTCCGCACGCGTCAAGTAATCCGGCGCAGCCGGATTACGGTAGTGCCGGCCGGTGGCCGGGTACGCGCCATCGCATTCGCGCTGGCGCTCCCATGATCTGCTTCGGCAGATCATGGGCCCCGCTTCACGAGTCTCCAGACCCCGCCGCTTCGCGGCAGCCCCTGACTCAGGGGCGTGTCCCCCAGAAGTATCTCGCCCCACAGCCAGTGAGCCCGCATGAGCGATAGCCCGCACCTCCCCGAAGCCTGCGACCTGCTCATCGAAGCCGGTTACGTCGTTCCGATCGAGCCGCACGCGGTGGTGCTGGAAGACCATGCCGTTGCCGTGCGTGGCAGTGAAATCGTGGCCATCCTGCCGCGTGCCGAGGCGCGCGCGCGGTTCCGCGCCACCCAGGTGGTGAGCCGCCCCGAGGCTGCCCTGATGCCGGGCCTGGTCAATGCGCACACGCACAACCCGATGACGCTGCTGCGCGGCGTCGCCGACGACCTGCCGCTGATGACCTGGCTGCAGCAGCACATCTGGCCGGTGGAAGCGGCGGTGATCGGCCCCGAATTCGTTGCCGACGGCACCACTCTGGCCATCGCCGAGATGCTGCGCGGCGGTACCACCTGTGCCAACGAGAACTACTTCTTCGGCGACGTGCAGGCCGCGGTCTACAAGAAGCACGGTTTCCGCGCGCTGGTGGGCGCGGTCATCATCGATTTCCCCACCGCCTGGGCCAAGACCGATGACGAATACTTCGCCAAGGCCGGTGAACTGCACGACCAGTGGCGCACCGATCCGCTGATCGGCACCGCGTTCGCGCCGCATGCGCCCTACACGGTCAACGATGCCAACTTCGAGCGGGTGCGGATGCTGTCCGACCAGCTCGACATGCAGGTGCACCTGCACACCCACGAGACCGCGCAGGAGATCAACGATTCGATCAAGCTGCACGGCCAGCGCCCGCTGGCGCGGCTGGATCGGCTCGGCCTGGTCAACGACCGCCTGATCGCGGTGCACATGACCCAGCTGACCGATGCGGAAATCCACCTGTGCGCCGAACGTGGCGTCAGCGTGGTGCACTGCCCGGAATCGAACCTGAAGCTGGCCTCCGGTTTCTGCCCGGCCTGCGCCCTGCAGCGCGCCGGCGTGAACCTGGCGATCGGCACCGATGGCTGCGCCAGCAACAACGACCTGGACATGTTCAGCGAGAACCGCACCGCGGCGATCCTGGCCAAGGCCGTGGCCGACGATGCGACCGCGCTCGATGCGGCGACCACGCTGCGCGCCTCCACCCTGGGTGGCGCCCGCGCACTGGGCTTCGGCGACCGCATCGGTTCCATCGAAGTCGGCAAGCAGGCCGATCTGGTCTGCGTCGACCTGTCCGCGCTGGAAACCCAGCCGCTGCACAACGTCCTGTCGCAGCTGGTGTACGCCACCGGCCGCCAGCAGGTCAGCGACGTCTGGATTGCCGGCAAGCCGAAGCTGGTGCAGCGCGAGCTGGTCGGCATGGACCTGCCGGGCATCATCGCCAACGCGCGCCAGTGGCGCGAGCGCATCCGTCATATCCGCGCCTGAACCCCGGCGCCGCAAGGACCCCTCATGACTGCCCCCCACGCTTCCTCCAATTTCGATCAGGCCGAGCTGGACAAGTTCGCCGCGCTGGCCAACCGCTGGTGGGACGCTGACGGCCCGCAGAAGCCGCTGCATGCGCTGAACCCGGTGCGCCTGCAGTACGTGGCCGATCGCGTGCCGCTGCGCGGTGCGCGCGTGCTCGACATCGGTTGTGGTGGCGGCCTGTTGAGTGAAGCGCTGGCCCAGGCCGGTGCTGACGTCACCGCCATCGACCTGGCCCCGGAACTGGTCAAGGTCGCGCGCCTGCATGCGCTGGAAAGCGGCGCCAAGGTCGATTACCGGGTGCAGGCTGCCGAAGATCTGGCCGCCGAGCAGCCGGGCAGCTTCGATGTGGTCACCTGCATGGAAATGCTCGAGCACGTGCCCGACCCGGGCGCGATCATCGAGGCCTGCAAGCGCCTGCTGAAGCCGGGCGGCCACCTGTTCCTGTCGACCATCAACCGCACCGCCGCCGCCTTCGCGGTGGCGATCGTCGGCGCCGAGTACGTGGCGCGGCTGCTGCCCAAGGGCACGCACCACTACCAGGAATTCATCAAGCCTGCCGAGCTGGCGCGCTGGCTGCGCGAGGCCGACATGCAGCTGGTGGATGTCAGCGGCATGGCCTACGAGCCGTGGCGCAACCAGGCCCGCCTGAGCAGCCGTACCGACATCAACTACCTGGCCTACGCGGTCAAGCCGGCATGACCGCGGCCCGCTTCCCGCGCGCGGTGCTGTTCGATCTGGACGGCACCCTGCTGGACAGCGCGCCGGACTTCGTCGCCACCTGCGACGCGATGCTGGCCGAGCGTGGACGCGCACCCATCGATCCGGCCGCGCTGCGCCCGGTGGTGTCGAAGGGCTCGCGGGCGACGGTCTCGGCTGCGTTCCCGGAACTGGACGTTGCCGCACGTGACGCGCTGATCCCGGAATTCCTGCAGCGCTACGAAGCATTGATCGGCCAGCACGCAGTGCTGTTTGATGGCGTGGCCGGCATGCTCGCCGCGTTGGACGATGCCGGTACGGTGTGGGGCATTGTCACCAACAAGCCTGAATATCTGGCGCGCTTGATCCTGCCGCAGCACGGCTGGCAGCAGCGCTGTGCGGTACTGGTGGGTGGTGACAGCCTGGCCGAACGCAAGCCGCATCCGCTGCCGTTGCTGCACGCCGCGCAGGCGATCGGCATTGCCGCCGAAGACTGCGTGTACGTGGGTGACGACGAGCGCGACATCATCGCCGCGCGTGCCGCGGCCATGCCGTCGGTGGCGGCGTTGTGGGGCTATCGCCTGCACAGCGACGATCCGCTGGCCTGGCAGGCCGACGTGCTGGTCGAGAACGCCGAACTTCTGCAACTGGCCAGCCTCTGGCCGACCCGGCCGGCAGCCCCGGCCCAGCCGTAAGGAATCACGTAGTGAGCAGTACCGCGCTGGACAGTTTCCTCGACAAGTGGCGCAGCCGTTGGCCGGAATGGTCGGTGGCCGCCCCGTTCGTGGCCGAATCGCAACGCGAGCTTGCGGTGGCGTGGTTCGCGCTGCTGCAGGAATTCGACGACATGCTCAACACCAGCGGCGACCCGTTGCCGGCCGACGCCAAGCTGGCGTGGTGGGGCGAGGAGCTGCGCAGCTGGGCCGCGCATCGTTCGCGCCATCCGCTGGGCCGCCTGCTGGAGCCGGTGCGTGCGCCGTGGGCACAACTGGCCGAAGCGCTTCCGGATCTGGTTGAAGCGCGCACGGTCGCGCTGGATGCGGCCGGCGCCGAGCGCGCGCTGGCGAACTACGCAGAGGCCGTGGCCGCGGTGGAGGCAGCCCTGTTCGCGGACAAGCCGCGCACCGGCGCCGGTCGTGCGGTGCAGCTGCAGACCCTGGCCCAGCGCCTGCAGGATGCCGGCGTAGCCGGTGTGCCGCGCAGCCTGCTGGATGGTGATGCCAGCACGGCCGCACAGCGCTGGGCGCAGCATCTGTTGAAGGGCTGGGGCAGCCGCGTGCCCGGCCCGCGCCCGCGCCGCGTGTGGTCCAGCCTGGCGCGTGCACGCGTTGCCGCGCAGGCGGCAGGCAAGCCGATCGAAGCCACGCCGGTACGCACCCTGCTGCGTGTGTGGTGGGCTGCGCGCGGCTGATGCCGCTGCGCTCGCCGGGCATGGCCCGGCGCTACCGGGCGCGGTAATCGGGTAGCGCCGGGCCATGCCCGGCGGCCGTTCGTCGCGCGTTACTTCCGTTCCAGCATCAGTAACGGGTCGATACGGGTATCGAACCAGTTCATGCCCCAGTGCAGGTGCGGGCCGGTGGCACGACCGGTGGCGCCGACCGCAGCGATCACCTGGCCCTGTTCCACACGGTCGCCAACTTTTACGTCGATGCGCGACAGGTGCAGGAAGTTGGAGCTGACACCGAAACCGTGGTCGAGCAGCAGCGTGCCGCCGGTCAGGTACAGGTCGGGGCCGGCGAAGGTGACGATGCCGGCCGCCGGCGCCTTCACCGGCGTGCCGGTCGGTACCGCGATGTCCATGCCGGAATGACCTGCGCCGGGCTGTCCGTTGTACACGCGTGCGTTGCCGAAGCGGCCGCTGATGCGGCCCTGCACCGGCCAGATGAAGGTCTGGGTGAAGTCGGTGCGATCGTCATCGCGGGCACGCGCGGCGGTCACCTGTGCCTGTTCGCGCTTGATCCGCTCGGCAATCGCCGGCGGCGGGTTGACCGTCTTCGGCGGCACGCCGTTGACCCGCTCGGTGGGCCAGTCGCGCGGGGTCACCGCAATGGTCGCGGTCTCGCTGCCACCATCAGGGCGTTGCACCTGCACGCGCAGCGGACCCTTCTCGTCGCGGCCGATGCCGAACACCACGCTGCCATAGCCGCTCACCCGCAGTTGGCGGCCGGCGTACTGCACGCGGCTGCCGGCGGGTACCTTGCCGATCACCAGTGCGCCCTGCGATGCGCTGGCCGGGAACACCACCCGGCTGTCGATCAGGCTGCCGATGCCGTCCTGTGCCTGCGCCGACGGTGCGGTGAACAGGAGCGCGGCCACCAGCAGCGCCCCGATCAGAAGTGCGGAGCGCATCAGCGGTCGTAGGTCATGCGCTGGCCGGCCGGCTCGCCCACCAGTTTGCTGCCGTCCCACACCAGTTGGCCATTGACCCAGGTGGAGGCCACGCGCGAGCGGAAGGTCGTGCCTTCAAACGGCGACCAGCCGCACTTGGACAGCACGTCCTCGCGCTTGACCGTGAACGGCACGTCCTCGACCAGCACCAGGTCGGCGAAGTAACCCTCGCGCAGGAAGCCACGTTCTTCCACGTCGAACAGCTGTGCCGGCGCGTGCGCGAACTTCTGCACCACCTGCTCGCGGGTCAGCTTGCCTTCGTGCACGCGTTCCAGCGCGGCCACCAGCGCGTACTGCACCAGCGGCAGGCCCGACGGCGCCTGTGCGTAGGGCTTCTGCTTCTCTTCCCAGGTGTGCGGCGCGTGGTCGGTGGCCAGGACGTCCAGCACGTCATCGGCCAGCGCGGCGGTGATCGCCTCGCGGTCGGACACTTCCTTGATCGCCGGGTTGCACTTGATCAGGTTGCCCTTGGTCGCATAGTCCGGACGCGCGAAGTGCAGGAAGTGCACGCAGGTTTCGGCGGTGATCTGCTTGCGGCTGCCGTCGGCGCGGATCAGCGGGCCCTTCTCGAACAGCGCCAGCTCATCGGCGGTGGAGATGTGCAGCACATGCAGGCGGGTGCCGTGCTTGCGCGCCAGCGACATCGCCAGGCGGGTCGACTTGATGCAGGCCTCGCGCGAGCGGATGTCCGGATGCATGTCCGGGGTCAGCGCGTCGCCGTATTTCTCCTGGAAGGCCTTCAGGTTGGCGTCGATCATCGGCGTGTCTTCGCAGTGCGTGATGATCGGCGTCGGGCATTCGCGGAAGATCGCGTCCAGCGTTTCCGGATTGTCCACCAGCATGTTGCCGGTGGAGGCGCCCATGAACACCTTCACGCCCGGGGCCTTCTTCGGGTCCAGCGCACGGATGGCATCCAGGTTGTCATTGCTGGCGCCGTGGTAGAAGCCGTAGTTGGCCCAGGCGCGGCCGCGCGCGAGCTCGTATTTGGCTTCCAGGATGGTCGAATCCAGCGTCGGCGGATTGGTGTTGGGCATGTCCATGAAGCTGGTCAGGCCACCGGCCACCGCAGCCGCCGATTCGCTGGCGATGTCCCCCTTGTGGGTCAGGCCCGGTTCGCGGAAGTGCACCTGGTCGTCGATCATGCCCGGAAGCAACCAGCGTCCGGCTGCGTCCACCACCTGCTCGCCGTCGCGCGGCGCCAGCCCGTTGCCGATCTGCGCGATGCGGCCGTTCTCGATGCGCAGGTCGCCGTCGAAGGTGCGGCCTTCGTTGACCATGCGGGCGTTGGTGATGAGGGTGGAGGACATGTCAGTGTTTTCCTGTGCAACGGCAAGAGGGGGCGTTGGGAGACTCGGGCACGGGGTCGAAGCCGCCGGGATGGAACGGGTGGCAACGGCCCAGCCGGCGCGCAGCCAGCCAGCTTCCGCGCAGCGGGCCGTGCCGCGAGATGGCGTCCATCGCGTATTCAGAACAGCTCGGCACGAAACGGCAGCGTGGCCCCAGCAGGGGGCTGATGAAGCGCTTGTAGAAGCGCAGCAGGGCAATGAGCAGGCGCGAGATCACCCAGTCATCTTATGCCAGTTGGCATGAAGGCCGCATTTGTGCAGGATGGGCCGTTGGTCGCATGTCGCCGATGGCCTGCGACCGGTACCAGCGCCTTCGGGTGCTGGCCAGGTTCCGTACCGCGCAAGGCGGTCCGTGTTCGTCGGACTGCCTCCAAGGGCGCCTTGACTCCAGGACTGAATGGAGCAGGGGGTCGAGGTTGCTGCTGCGGGTCGGGTAGGCTATAAAGGCCCGCTTTCCCGGGCCCCGGGGAATCCAAGGAAGAGCGTTTCGTGGCTGCTAAAAAAACTGCAAAGAAGGCCGCAACGGCCGCCAAGAAAACCGCCAAGCCTGTTGTGAAGAAGTTGGCGGCAAAGCCCGTTGCCAGGAAACCGGCCAGCAAGCCGGCGACCAAGGCAGCGTCCTCGCAACCGGCGGCCAGGAAGGCCACCGCAAAGAAAACGCCGGTCAAGGCAACCAAGCCGGTGGCGAAGAAGGCTGCTGCGCCCGCCAAGGCCAAGCCTGCCGCTGCCAGCAAGAAGGCGCCGGTGGTGAAGAAAGCCGCCAGCAAGGCCGCGCCGGTGAAGAAGGCCGCCGCCAAGGCGGTGGCGAAGAAGGCAGCAGCCAAGCCGGCGCCGAAGGCGGTGGTGAAGAAGGCTGCGGCCAAGCCGGTCGCCAAACCTGCAGCGAAGAAGGTTGCTGCGGCTAAACCGGTGGCCACGCCTGCCGCTGTAAAGAAAGTCACCAAGAATGTTGCCGCGCCGGCCGCAAAGCCGACCCCGGCCCCCGTAGTGAAGTCCGCACCGAAGCCTGCCCCCAAGCCGGCTCCGGCCAAGCCTGTCCCGGCCAAGACCGTGGCAGTGGCAGCAGCCCAACCGGCCCCCAAGCCGGCCCCGGCCGCCGCTCCTGCTGCTTCGAAGGCCCCGCAATCCAAGAATCCCGTGCCCGTTTCGAAATCGCCTGCCAAAACCGCCGTGAAATCCGATTCCGCCCCGAAGACCGTGTCGCGCCCTGTCGGCAAGGTTGCCGTGGCCGTCGCCGCCCGCTCGGCGGCACCGGCCCCGCGCAGCAAGTACAAGGTGGTCGAGTACAAGACCGACGAGGCCACCGGCCGCCCGATCCTGCCGGCTGGCTACAAGCCGTCCTCGGAAGAGGAATACATGAGCCCGCTGCAGCAGGAGTACTTCCGCCAGCGGCTGCAGAACTGGCGCGCGGACCTGGTGGAAGAGTCCAAGCAGACCATCGAGAACCTGCGCGAGGAAGTGCGTGACATCGGCGACGAAGCCGAGCGTGCGACCCGCGAGACCGAGAACTCGCTGGAACTGCGTACCCGTGACCGCTACCGCAAGCTGATCGGCAAGATCGACAGCACCCTGAAGCGCCTGGAAGCGGGCGACTATGGTTACTGCGTCGACACCGGCGAAGAAATCGGCCTGGAGCGCCTGGAAGCGCGCCTGACCGCCGAACGCACCATCGACGCCCAGGAGCGCTGGGAGCACCTGCAGAAGCAGCAGGGCGACTGATTCCTGAGCGTTGTCTGGTCATGCGAAAAACCCGGCCTCGGCCGGGTTTTTTGTTTCACGATGACTCCAGCCCGGTAGTTCGCTGGACTGCGACGTAGCCCGATACAACAGGTTTATCAATAGCTTACGCGCGTCCATCATATGCCGGTGCTTTCTGAAACTTGACCCGGTTCTCCCTCGCGCCGCTCCTATCTGGCTCCTGGAATCCGGGTCGTTCCAAGGAGTCATCATGGCAAAGATCAAGCTCACCAAGACCGCCGTAGAGTCGGCGCAACCCCAGGCGAAGGACATCGAACTACGGGATACCGTCGTGCCCGGCTTCCTTTGCAAGATTACCCCGACGGGACGCCGGGTGTTCATGCTCCAGTACCGCACGAACTCTGGCCAGCCCCGCAAGCCCTCGCTGGGACTCTACGGGGAGCTAACCGTCGAACAGGCGCGGGTCAAAGCGCAGGACTGGCTGGCCGAGGTTCGCCGGGGTGGTGATCCCGGCGGTGCCAAGGCCGAGGCGCGCAAGGCGCCCACGATGGCCGAGTTGTGCAAAAAGTTCATGGAGGACTACTCCAAGAAGCGCAACAAGGTCAGCACGCAGGACGGCTACCAGGGCGTCATCGACCGCAACATCATCCCGCTGCTGGGCCGCAAGAAGGTGCATGACGTGAAGCGGCCCGACATTGCGGGGCTCATGGAAAAGCTGGCCTACAAGCCGACCGAGGCCAACAAGACCTTCGGCGTGCTGCGCAAGATGTTCAACTTGGCCGAAGTCTGGGGCTTCCGCCCGGACGGTACGAATCCGTGCCGCCACGTCCCGATGTACCCGCCGGGCAAGGAAACCCGGCTCATCGTGGACGAGGAAATGGTGCGGATCTTCCGCCAGTTGGAGAAACTGGAGGCGGAGGGGCTGGAGAACTACGTCATCCCGTTGGCGATCCGGCTGCAATTCGAGTTTGCGGCGCGGCGCTCCGAAATCTGCCCGCTCGAATGGAGCTGGCTGGACTTCGAGAACCGGCGCGTGGTGTGGCCCGACAGCAAGGTTGGCGGCATTTCCAAGCCCATGAGCGAGGAAGCCTATCGGCTGCTTTCGACGGCGCCGCGTCTGGAAGGCTGCCCTTACGTCCTGCCGTCGCCGAACGACCCGGCCAAGCACCTGACCTTTGGCGAGCACTATGGCGGCTGGTGCCGGACGCTCAAGGCCGCCAGCGTGCCGCACGTAGGCACGCACGGCATCCGTCATCGCTCGACCACCGACATTGCCAATTCCGGTGTGCCGACCAAAGTGGGAATGAAGCTGACGGGCCACAAGACCGTGGCGATGTTCATGCACTACGTCCACACCGAGGACAAGCCGGTGCGCGAGGCGGCCGAGCTGGTGGCCAGCCGCCGCCAAGCCATCACGGGCGCGCGGCAGCTTGCGGAGGCGGTGGCATGAACGGGCGCCGGCCATCAGCAGCATCGCTCGCAGCGCCCGCGGCGCTGCTGGGCGACATTCGGGCACTGATCGAGGCGGCGCGCAAGCGCGCCGCCTCGACGGTGAATAGCGAGCTTACGATGCTCTACTGGCGCATCGGCCAACGCATCCACACGCAGGTCTTGGACAGGCGCCGGGGCGCCTACGGCAAGGAAGTTCTGCCCACCTTGGCTGCGCAGTTGGTGGAGGAGTACGGCAGCAGCTTTGCAGAGCAGAACTTGCGCCGCATGGTGCAGTTCGCCGCCACCTTCCCCGACGAGCGAATTCTCGTATCACTGATACGAGAATTGAGCTGGACGCACTTCATCGCCCTGATGCCGCTGAAAGACCCGCTCCAGCGGGACTACTACGCACAGATGGCCAGCACCCAACGCTGGAGCGTGCGGACGCTGCGCGAGCGTATCGACTCGATGCTGTACGAGCGCACGGCGCTTTCCCAAAAGCCGGAAGAAACCATAGCGCAGGAGTTGGCGACCCTGCGCGATGCGCAGCGCATGTCGCCGGCCCTGGTCATGCGCGACCCGTACATCCTCGACTTCCTGGGCCTGCGGGACACTTGGCAGGAAGGCGACTTGGAAGCGGCGATCATCCGTGAAATGGAGTCCTTCCTGCTGGAGCTGGGCGCGGGCTTCTCATTCGTCGCCCGGCAGAAGCGCATTCCGATCGACGACGAGGATTTCCACCTTGACCTTCTGTTCTACAACCGCAAGCTGCGGCGGCTGGTTGCGGTGGAGTTGAAGGTAGGTGACTTCAAGGCGGCCTACAAAGGGCAGATGGAGCTTTACCTTCGGTGGCTAGACAAGCACGAACGGGAGCCGGAGGAAGCCTCGCCGCTCGGGATCATCCTTTGCACCGGCAAGAAGCGCGAGCAGATCGAATTGCTGGAGCTGGACAAGTCCGGCATCCACGTTGCCGAGTATCTGACCGCCTTGCCGCCGAGGGGCGTGCTGGTGGAGCGGCTGCAACAGGCAACGCAACGGGCGCAGTTGCAAATCGAGCAGCGCAAGACGGACAACGAGTAGTCCTGTCCCAAGCAGTCGGGCGTCCCGGCGTGCCGCCGTCGCGCTGTCGTGCTGCGCATCGAGCTTCGCTGCGCGAGTCTCGCCCCTGTCGGGCTTCCATCACTGACGCCTCCGTCCCGGCTCGTTGATCCGGGCCTGCGCGCTCCGCTTGCCAAAAATCGACTCTGTGCAGTGGGCGGGTGTGGGCGGTCTTGCTGTTCCCTTCACCGTATCACGGCGTTCTCGCCGTCAAGGGCGGCGCGCGCCATGCGCGCTTGCGTCCTGGCGGCCGTCTGCGACCCCTGACTGCTTGCGCTGCGCCGTGCTGCCGCCGGTTCCGGGCAATTCCGCCCGAGCAACCGGAGCACGATCATGTCGCAACTGTCCTTTCCCTCGTTCGATTCCTGTCTGCTGGTGCGCGACGCGCACGGGCGCTATCTACCGGCATCGGCCGACGACATTCTGGAAGCTGCGCGCCAGGTCATTGACCGGAAAATGCGGCGCGGAGCAGAGTTCACTTCGCCGGCGGCGGTCAAGGAATACTTGCGTACAAAGTTGGCCAGCTTCGAGCATGAGGTGTTCGTAGTGCTGTTCATGGATACGCGCCATCGTCTGATCGAATACAGGGAGATGTTCCACGGCACTATTGACGGTGCGTCGGTGTATCCGCGCGAAGTGGTCAAGGAGGCGCTGCGGCTCAATGCGGCGGCGGTCGTCGTTTCGCACAACCATCCGAGCGGAAACCCCGAGCCGAGCGCGGCTGACCGGGCGCTGACCCAGCGGCTCAAGGAAGCGTTGGGTCTGGTGGACGTGCGCGTGCTCGATCACATCATCGTTGCGGGCAACGAAACGGCATCGTTCGCCGAGCATGGGCTGATCTAGCCCAAGGGGCTTCGGCCCCTTTTTGCTGCGCCTGGTGGCATAGCTATGGCCCTCGCGGCCTGATGCTCAGGCCGTCGCAACCTGAATCATCTCGTCGTAATGTTTCTTGTCCACCTCTTCCAGCCACTGGAAGATGTTCCCGATGACGCTGTGGCTTTCGCCTGCCAAGTTTTCTGCGGATTCCTCTGTTATCTCAATAACGTCGCTATGTGAATACTTATTGATAAAGCGGTAGATTTTTTCTTTAAGCTCTGGTGTCGTGATGGTGCAATCTTTTAGGCCAGCCTCCATCAATTGACTAATGTCGCTTCGACGCCTTGGATATTTGAAGGTGAAAAACGATTCAACAAGCTTTCGGGCGAGGTTGGCGGTCAAGAACGCCTCATCTCGATTGAGTGTTGTGTGCGCCCTATATTCGTAGAGCTTCTTGAAGATATAGTGGTACTCGGAACCGTAGTTCTTGAGTGAGTCGTCGGCATCCACAAGTAGGGAGTGACGAGGGGAGCCAGGTGGCGCATCCAGGCGATAAAAGAAGCAATTCTCGGCGTTGCCTTTTTTGACTCGATTCCTATTGGTGCCAGTGAACCAGTCTCTCACTAGCTTAAAGTAAGTGAAGTTGTGAGTCAGCACAAAAAGTTGCTTGGCTTCAGTGCATTGCGTTCTCAAAAACGAGTAGGCGTGAAACAAGTGATTAGAATCAAAGCTTGAGACCGGATCGTCAACGACGACGATCGTATCCTTGATGTTATTTCCATTTTCTTTGAGCTTCGTGATGAAATAGACAAATGCAATCGCAGTTTTCTCACCTTCGCTCAAATTCCCATCGTGCTCACCAACCCCGTTTCTGATGATCTCATAGCCTTTCTTCTTCTGATTGAAGTTCAGGCAAAGCTCAGAGCGGCCAATGAAGCGATGCAGGATGTCATTGAACTCCTTTGCCCCGACCGTTTCATTCGAGAGCGCCGCTTCTATGGCTCCGACCTCTAGACTAATTTTTTCAATTTCCTTATGGTCGTTCTTTGCTTCTGACTCAAGGTCATTGCACTTCTTCTCACTTCCAGCATAGTCAAACTCTTGCACCTCAGCCGCAGCAAAGTGAAGCTCCAGTGCCACCTTGCTTTTTGAGGTCTCAGATTTGAAATTTGAAGTCTTATTGTTGTGCTTTCCAACGAGAGCAACAATCGATTTCAGGATGTCATTGAAATTGGTGACATCGTCTTCAACCACATCCGAGATCTGAATGTCTGTCTTCCCAGGGTCTGTGATCTTGGCCTTCAGGGCTTCCCGCCAGGCGTCGATTTGCTGGTCGATCTTTTCAGCAGCAGTTGCGTAGTCCTTTTGAAGCTTCTCTGCCTCGGCCGATAGTTCTTTATAAAACTCGGTCGATGCGGGAAACTGATTAGCTGGAGCGCCTTGAGATTCAATCCATGTCGCCGCGTTCTGAAGTCGGCTCTGAAACTCCGTGAACTCCTTGCTGAAGTGGGCAGCAAGCGCCTCGGCACGAAGCTGGGCGAACGGAGAGCCGCAGAACTCGCAGGATTGCGAGTCGTGGTTTTTATGGATTTCCAAGCCTGCTTGAACCCATTCGCGGATTTCCGGGTTATCGGTCAGCCGCTGGATTGCTTGATTGACCGCCGTAGTCCCAATCAAATCTCTGATGCGGCCCGCCGCTTTCTTAAAGTAGTCCGGCTCA
This sequence comes from Stenotrophomonas sp. 63632_Sma, assembly GCF_056482875.1. Lineage (NCBI taxonomy): Bacteria > Pseudomonadati > Pseudomonadota > Gammaproteobacteria > Lysobacterales > Lysobacteraceae > Stenotrophomonas > Stenotrophomonas sp. 63632_Sma. Next base: position 3,135,884 of record NZ_CM151220.1, on the reverse strand, counting down.
ATGGCCGTTGAGGCGAAAGCAATGCTTGGAAGCTGATCTGGCTTGGCGGCATTCGTAAGGTCGATAACCCTCTCATCTGGAAGAACCGACTCCGCCTTGATAATTGTCTCGCCGTTATTCTGTATGAAGTTGAAGAGCTTGCGGCGGTCGTAATTCAAGTAATAACTGTCGCTCGTATCAATCGCCTGAAGTCCAAGCTTCATTTTCTTGGCAGCATTGGTCAGGAACTTCTCTAATGCCTCACGCTGCTTCTTGATATCGCTTTGCTTGTCGTCGTGAGCCTTCTTTTTCGACTGAAGCTCGCTCTTCAGCTTCTCCAGCTTCTGCAAGTCATCAATCTTCTCTTTCGCAATAAGAAGGATGCTCTTTACGGATTTGTCCCAATCAATGTTCTCATGCACGAAGCGTTGATTGAAAACATGAATATTCAATTGGGATGAGTGGAGTGTGGATTCCGTGATCGTTGAGCCATCCTCCAGAACTACTGAAAATTGGCCCGTGCTGAAGCGGGGAACCATCGAGCGAAGCTCAAAGCAAGAGAATAGATTCGATAACGTTGACTTGCCTGTTCCATTCCAACCATAGACCAGGTTGTACCGGCCGAACTTTTGGATCTTCGTTCCATTGAAGTCGCTGAAGATTCCGAACTGTTTGAGGCGGTTGATGCAGACAATCATCTCTATATCTCCGTGTTCTTGCTTTCCCATCATTTGCTTGCGAAACAAATGGTAAACGAAGAGTCCTCTTGCGTCTCCGCTTCGCGGATCGCGCTGCTCCAGGTTCGCTAGTCGCTCATCCCTGGCGGGACTGGCTTCGCCAGCCTTCCGCATCGCTGACGCCTACGGCCCGGCTTCCAGCTTCGGGCCTGCGCGCTTCGCTTGCGTGCGGTCAGCACAAAGGGATGGCCGTTGCCTTGTCCAGCCGTCTCCCCTGACTTCATCACCTTACCCGCGACCGTAGCCCGCGACCGTGTGCCGTCAAGGCGCGCAGGGCCGTGTCCTCGGCTGCGCCTGCGGGCCGCACCAACCCTGCGCTTGGCTCCTTGACGGCCCCCGTCCGCGCGCTCCTTTGGGCGCGGGCGATGAACTCAGGAAAGACGGTGGCAACAGGGCCAACCGGGTTCCTCGTGCCGACCGCACCAAACAGCCGAAAGGCTGGGCTCCGAATCTAGAAATCCGGTGTGCGGTGTGAACAGCAAACCTCTTTTGTCAGGAGAAAGACCATGCAACTCGCATCCCGTTTCGCTTTCCGCTCCCCCTCGCTGCGCAGCGATTACCCGCTGTCCGACGACCAGATTCACCGCGTGGCCCCGTCCATCTTCGCGGATGCCCCGCACGAGAGCCGTTCGCAGCGGTACGCCTATATCCCCACCGCCGCCGTGCTGACCGAGCTTCGCAAAGAAGGCTTCCAGCCTTTCATGGTGACGCAAACCCGCGTGCGCGACGAAGGCAAGCGCGAGCACACCAAACACATGATTCGCTTGCGCCATGCCAGCCAGATCAACGGCGCGGAGGCCAACGAAATCGTGCTGCTGAACTCGCACGACGGCACCAGCAGCTATCAGATGCTGGCCGGAATGTTCCGGTTCGTGTGCAGCAATGGCCTTGTCTGCGGCAACACCGTGGCCGATGTGCGAGTGCCCCATAAAGGCGACGTGGCCGGTCTGGTCATTGAGGGGGCTTACGAAGTCTTGAGCGGTTTCGATCGGGTGAAGGAATCGCGCGATGCCATGCGCGGCATCACCTTGGACGATGGCGAATCCGAAGTGTTCGCCCGCGCCGCGCTCGCCCTCAAGTACGACGACCCCGACAAGCCCGCGCCCATCACGGAATCGCAAATCCTGATGCCGCGCCGCTTCGACGACCGCCGCCCCGACCTGTGGAGCGTGTTCAACCGCACCCAAGAAAACCTGACCCAAGGCGGGCTGCGTGGCCGCAGCGCCAACGGGCGCCGACAGCAAACCCGCCCGGTGCAGGGCATCGACCAAAACATCCGACTAAATCGCGCCCTCTGGCTGCTGGCCGATGGCATGCGCCAGTTGAAAGCCTGAATCCCCACGCGGCAGGGGCAGGCAGCAGCCCTTGTCGCTTTCTTCGCTGCTGCATCCCTGAACCGATAGGAGTTATCACCATGAACGCCGTTACCCAAACCGAAGCCCGCGCCATCAACACCGCCGCCGCTATCCCGCTGGAAGCCGCTGATCCGACCAAGAACCTGATTCTGGTTCCGCTGTCGCGGCTGGTGTCGCGTCCCACTGGCCGCAACGTGCGCAAGACCCCGCGCATGTCCATTCCCGAACTCGCCGCCAGCATCCAGCGTGTCGGCCTGCTGCAAAACCTCATCGTGATTGCCGCCGCCGATGGCGAGCATTACGAGGTCGTGGCCGGTGACCGTCGCCTCGCAGCGTTGAAGCTGCTGGCGAAAAAGCACCGCATTAGCAAGGAATGGGAGGTGCCTTGCCTGCTGGTGGCCGATGGCACCGCCCGCACGGCCAGCCTCACCGAGAACGTGCAGCGCGAAGCCATGCACCCCGCCGACCAGTTCGAGGCGTTCGCCGCGCTCGTGGCCGAAGGCCGCAGCATCGAGGACATTGCAGCGGATTTCAGCGTCACGCCGCTGGTGGTGCAGCGCCGTCTGAAACTCGCCAACGTGTCGCCGCGCCTGCTGGCCGACTACCGGGCCGAGGCCGTGAGCCTTGACCAGTTGATGGCCCTCGCCATCACCGACGACCATGCTGCGCAGGAAGCCGCGTTCTACGATGCGCCCACATGGCAGCGCGGCCCGCACAACCTGCGCGACCGCCTGACCGAACGCGAAATCGACGCCTACCGGCATCCGCTGGTGCGCTTTGTCGGGCTGGACGGCTACGAGCAGGAAGGCGGTGGCATCCGCCGCGACCTGTTCGCGGAGGGCGACAAAGGCGTGTATCTGACCGATGCCGCACTGCTGGAACGGCTGGCGCAGGACAAGCTGGCAGGTATCGCCGCCAAGGTGCAGGCCGAGGGCTGGGCGTGGGTGGATGCCACGCCGGGCATGACCCATGCCGATCTGCAAGCCTTCCAGCGTGCGCCAAGGGAACGCCGCAGTCCGAACAAGCGCGACGCGCAGCGCATCGAGAAGCTGCAAACCAAGCTGCACGAACTGGCCGAGGCGGTGGATGCCGCGCTGGACGACGAGGACGAGGAAAAGGCCGATGCCTTGCAGGAAGAAGGCGAACGCCTGGGCGAGCAGTTGCAGGCGCTGGAAGATGGCTTGCTGGACTATGCGGCCAACGTGAAGGCCGCAGCCGGTGCCATTGTCACCATCGACCGCGACGGGCAGGCCGCGATTCATCGCGGGCTGCTGCGCGAAGCGGAGGCCAAGGCACTGCGCACGCTGGAGCGGCTGCGGCAGGGTTTCGGCAGCGAAGGCGAAGCCGCGAACGAGGACGCAGGCGAGGACGACGAGCAGCCCAAGACCGCCGCCATGTCTGACCGACTGGCGCAGCGGTTGAGCGCGCACCGTACCGCTGCGCTGCAAATCGAAGTTGCACGGCATCCGCAAGCAGCGCTGGCCGCCGTGGTGCATGGCATGGTGCAGACCGTCTTGCAGGAAAGGCACTACGGGCACGACCTGCCGCTGGGTGTGCGCCTCACGGTGCAAGACCGGCTGGAAGGCATGGCCCCGGACTGGCCGGAATCACCCGCCGCCGTGGCGCTGCGCGAACTGCAACAGGTGGCAGGCGAAACCTTGCCGGAGGACAGCGCCGAACTGTTCGCCGCGCTGCTGGCGAAATCACAGGATGAACTGGTGCGGCTGTTGGCCGTGTGCTTAGCTTCCACGGTGGACGTGGTGACGCCTCGCGCCACGCCGCACCAGCCCGGCGCGGAACTGGCGCAGGCCGTGGGGCTGGATATGGCCGCGTGGTGGCAGCCCACCAATGAGGGTTACTTCCGGCATGTGCCGAAGGCCGCGATTCTGGAAGCCGTTGGCGGGTTCGCGCCCTCGCACGTCACCCGACTGGCGAAGTTGAAGAAGGGCGACATTGCCAGCGAAGCCGAACGGCTGGCCGCTGGCACCGGCTGGATGCCCGCCATCTTCCGCTCCGAAGGCCCGCAGCAGACCGGGCAGGACGCGCCGGCGGATGGCGAAGCCGAAGCACAGGAAGAAGTGGCCGCCGTGGCGGATGACCAGCCGCAGGCCGAGGCTTTGGCCGCGTGACTTCGCACCGTAGATAGCGCCCCGGTTCCGGCCGGGGCGCTTCATGTTGAGGATGCCTGCCATGACCCACCAACCCGCAAACCGCCCCCGCATAGCTGCGACCTATGCCTCCGGCACGGTGCGCGCCCGCCGCTGGCACGGCGACGGCGACGTGCGCGGCTACCGTCCGCCGCGTGGCTGGACGGCCCGCGCCGACCTGACCGATCTGCATCCCCTCACGGGCCGCGCCTTGCCGCGCGCCGTGTGGTGGATCATCGAAACCAAGGAATAACGAGCCGCACCGGCCCCAAGCCGTGCCGCCTTGGGGCCGGTGGTCGAAAACTCCGGGCGCGGCGGTGGCCGCGCCCGGTTTCACTGCTCAAAGCCAAAACGCCCCATCGCCGCCTTCGGACAGGCGGCGATGGGGCCACGCACAAGGGCGCTCGTGCGCGAAATCCACGAAGCCAGCAAGTGTGGCGGCGCATCGCGCCGCCAACGATTCGACCGAGCCCCGCCGCAATGGGCGGGGCTGGTGTGGCTACGCCCCGGCTTGCTGCGGCAGGTTGCACGAAAGCGTGCCGTCCCCGACGCTGGCGGTTCGTTGTCTGTACGTCACGAAAGACGGTTCACCGACACGCCGCCCAGCCTCGCTTCTATGGAGCTTCCACACCACGCCTCAGTATGTGGCCGTGAGCTGCGGCAGGGGCGCTCTGGCCTTGTCGTCGGGGCATTGACCTGGCCCGCGTCAGGGCGCAAGCCGGTGCAGCCGTCACGCGGGGATGCCGAGTTGGCCACGTCTCCATTCGGGAGCGGGCGGCCTGTGCGTCCTTGTCTTGTTGTGAATCCTGGCGGTGGCGCGGCTGCGCCTTGTGCTTGATGGCCGCAACCTTGCAGCGAAAACAATTTCCCCTGCGCTGCGCGCATTCCTCGCGGGACAAATTCTTTTCGCTTCCAGGTTCTCCACGTTGTTGCGACCGCTGTGCGGTGCGACCAGCCCATCCCCCGCCGGCCGGATCACAACAAGGACGCACTGGCGCGACCTTGTTCAACCCGAAAGGAGAAACATCATGGCTAACATCGGCACCTTCACCGCAGAGAAAGACGGCTTCACCGGCACGCTTCGCACCCTGACGCTCAACGTCAAGGTCAAGCTGGTTCCCAACGACAAGGGCGACACCGAGAACGCCCCCGACTTCCACCTGCAAGCGGCTGGCCACGAAGTCGGCGCAGCGTGGAAGAAGACCAGCGAGGCCGGGCGGGAATACCTGTCCGTATCCATCGACGACCCTTCGTTCCCGGCGACGGTCTATGCCCGCCTGATCGAGAACGAGGACGGCACGCACGACCTGATCTGGTCGCGCAACAAGCCGAAGGCGGCCTGACAGCCGCTTACCGCGTCCCGCCCACTGCGGCGGGGCGCGATGCTGCTGATCGCAGCACCGCACGCGCAGGATTTCTGCTGCTGCCGCGTGCTGGATACGCCCGTCACGGCGGGCCTGCATGCGTGCCTTGTGGCTCGCAATCCGTGTCAACGAGCGGTGTGTGGCGTGTCGGCGCTGTAAGCGCCGCCGGGCTTTCGGGCTTCGCCCCGTGCCGGCAAGCCGTCACGGCCATCCGGCTTCAATCCCTCACGCCTTCGCGCCTGCGGCGCTGCGCGCTCCGCTTGCTGCAATTCAGTACCACACGCCAACGCGCTAAGGCGTGTCGGGCTCTTCCAATATCGCCCTGAGTTCCTGGCGCACCTGTGCCAGCAATTCATCAGCTTCGCGGGTGCTGTCACCGGCATAAGCCAATGTGAGCAGCGTGAGCGGATGCACTTCCATGACCTCGCACAGATCGGCCAGCTTCTGGATGGTTGGGCTTTTCAGGTCGCGCTCCAGCGTGCTCATGTAGGTGCGACTGGACACGTTGGAGAACGCTTCCTGGCTCAAACCACGCGCCTTCCTTACCGTCCGAATCGCCGCTGCCAATGAGTTCTTCGCTGCCACCTATGGTTTCCCCAAAAAACCAAGATGACAGCCCATTGCGCCCTATAGGACTACAATCTATAGTGTTCATTTGGTGGTGATGTTTTCCTTTTCCGTGCTTTTACGGAGATCCGCATCTGCGGATTTCCTCAGACCCAGGGAACCGCATCCGTGTCTTTCCTGACTTCCACCAATACGCCTTCGTGCCTCTCCGCTTTTGCGGCTTCGTGCGCTTGCGCATACGTGCATCCGTCCGCAGGCACAGATGCGCCTCGGCGATTGCGTGTGTTCGTGGAAGGGGCGCGGCCTTGACCACGCTTGTCACCGAGGAAGACCGGGTGCACCTACTGGCCCACGGCCTCACCCGCGCCGCAGGCCAGGAATGTGACCCGCTGCCCGTGGTGCGCCTGTTCACACCGGACGCACATGCGACCTGGCTATTGGCCGCGCTCGATCCGACCGATGGCGATACGGCCTACGGCCTGATCGACCTCGGGATCGGGATGCCTGCCCTGGCGACGGTGAAGCTGTCCGATCTGGCGTCCATCGTCGGGCCGCTCAAGCAGCCCGTGATACGAGATCGGTATTTCCAGCCGACGCGGCCGCTGTCGGAATACGTTCGACTGGCTCAGGAAAACGGTTCGATCACCGATTGACGCATTCCAGCGCGACCAGGCAAAAAGTATCGCATTGTGACTATTTCGGTCTTAGCCAAGACCTGGCAAGTCTTGATCCGCATGCTTGCACCAGGGTGGTGCGCTCCTGACCAAAACAGTCATGATGCCAGGCGCGAGATTCGGCACGGTGTTCAATGCTGCACCCCATTTCCGGGCGGTGCAGTCGTCGCATTTAGACGATTTCGGCAATGCACTGGAGCGAATCTGTCTTGACACCAGCAGTTAAAGCGTAACCCGAGTTTGATGACCACTTGATGGCGATTCGATAGCTCCCGCACAGCGGAATTGTGGCGACGTTCCCAGAAACAGGGAGGTTTCGCCATGACTGACCGCAGCAGCCAACACTGGTATCCCACGGCCGCGTATCTCTACACGCTGCACCTCGATGGCCCAGCGCTGGCTTGGGAGTATTTGCGCAGGAATCCAAGCTACCGGCGCGACTGGCTACGCCGGCGTCGCAAGCCTGATGCGGCGCAGGCCTGGGGCCTGCGCCTGCTGGAAGATCCCGGCCTGGATGCGCGCGACGCACATCCTGCTTGGTTCCCCGATCACGATGCCGTGGTGCAGCTATACCCCGACGCCGACCCACCACCCGATGCGCATACCTTCGAGTTCTGGCGCATTCCTGGGCGCAAGCAACTGACCCACGACGGCAAGCGCCTGGTGCTCGTATCGCATTGGCCAGGCTGCTGCGTTCGGCTGGCACTCGCACCCGACCTGGAAGATGGTTCGGCCTATCTCTACGCCACACGCGCCTGCGCCACGCCCTGTGCGCGCTACCGCACGCTCGCTGCGAAGCTGGATGCGCTATCTGCCGCAACCGTGGCCACGCCTGTGGCAACAGCCCGCTCCCGCCCCACGCCCGCCGCGCTGCTGGAACTGCATACCTTGCAAGCGCTCGACGCGACCCTCGCGGGAGCCTCCTTGCGCGAGGTGGGCGAAGGTCTGTTCGGCGCGGATGCCGTCGCGGCCGACTGGCACAAAGACAGTGCATTGCGTGCCCGCGTACGGCGGCTGGTACGCCGCGGCGATGAGCTGATGCACGGCGGCTACCGCCGACTAGCGCAGCTTCCAATGTTCCCGTCGCATTAGGGGGGACGTTTCTCGACCCGTGCGAATCGTCCCTTAGCAAGAAGCCTTGCTTTCTTGAGAGTGCCTCTATCCGGCCGCGTGGTGTGGCCGGGCTTGATGGAGGTACATCCCATGCGACCTGCTCCCTCGCGGCCTGCCGCCGCTGCCGTCACTGCGACCTCGCAGCCTCAACGCTACCTGACAAACGACGAAGCCGCCGACTACCTGCGGCTGTCGCCGCGCACGCTGGAGAAGCAGCGGGTGATCGGCGGCGGCCCCAAGTTCCGCAAGTTCGGCCGCCGCGTCATGTACGCGGTGTCCGACCTCGATGCCTGGGCCGACCAGCGCAGCTACGAGGCCACGTCCGATCCCGAATACGCCGAGCGCCACGCGGGCGACTACCGTGATGGCCGCTGATCGTCGGCGCGTGGGTGGCCTTCGCCATGTCCAGCCCGCCAGGGCAAGCCTTGCCGCAGCGCGAACAGCTCGATCTGTTCCGCGCGCTGCCGGGCGACATGGCGCCACGCGATTCCCAGGACTTGATGGCCTTTCCGTTCTTCTCGCTTGCCAAGTCGCGGCGCACGGCGCCGATCGACTTCCGCAGCGGGAACGTCACCATTCGCGTGGAAGGCACGCAGGAGCACGGCATCGCAACGATATGGGATGCCGACGTGCTGATATGGGCCGCCTCGCAGATCGTGGAGGCGCGCGACGCGGGCCTGCGCCCGTCGCGCTGGATACGCGCCACGCCTTACGAGATTTTGCGCTTCATCGGGCGCGGCACGTCCCTCAACGACTACCAGCGCCTGAAGGCCGCCCTCGACCGGCTGCAATCGACCACGGTGGCCACGTCCATCCGCGAAACCACGGGAAGGCGCTTGCATCGCTTCTCGTGGATCAACGAGTGGAAGGAACTCGCCGACGCCAGCGGCACCCCGCTGGGCATCGAGCTGATCTTGCCGGACTGGTTCTATGCCGGCGTGCTCGACGCCGCCCTGGTGCTGACCATCGACCCGGCCTATTTCCGCTTGAAGGGCGGTATCGAACGCTGGCTGTACCGCCTGGTGCGCAAGCATGGCGGGCGGCAGGAGCACGGCTGGCAATTCGACTTCCGACACCTGTACCGCAAATCCGGCAGCGCGGCCCGCTTCTCGGACTTCGCCTACGACGTGCGCGCCCTGGTGGCGCGGCAGTCGTTGCCCGGCTACGTCCTCGGCATCGAGCGGATGCCGGACGACAACACCGAGCTGCTGACCTTCCGGCCCGTGCCGCACGCGGCACGGGGATAACTGCGGGAGAACCTGTGGACGGCCTCGTGCTATCAGGAGTACCGGGTATCGTGCTATCAGGAGTACGACCCTCGTGCTATCAGGAGTACGAAAACGCCGGAAAGCCAACAACGGCGCGGGTTTGCGTTCCCTCTAACTTACCTAACAAGAAATACATAACTTTTAGTAGAAGCGCGCCGTTTCGGTGGACAACCACGAAACGGCACGGCCAGGCCGGCTTTCCAGCTCGGAGGGCCGCGCCATGATCTTCGCGTTTCTCAACCAGAAAGGCGGCGTCGGCAAGACCACGCTCGCCACGCACATCGCCGGCGAACTGGCGATGCGCGGCCTGCATGTCATCCTGCTGGATGCCGACCCGCAGGGGTCATCGCTCGACTGGACGCAGCGGCGTAGCCAGCAGGGCCTGCCCCGTCTGTTCAGCGCCGTGGGCCTTGCCCGCGAAACGCTGCATCAGGAAGCGCCAGAACTCGCCAGGCGGGCCGATCACATCATCATCGACGGCCCGCCGCGCATCGCCGCCCTCGCGCGTTCCGCGCTGCTGGCGGCCGAGCGCGTGCTGATCCCCGTGCAGCCCAGCCCCTACGACGTATGGGCTTCTGCCGAGATGGTCGCACTGATCCGCGAAGCACAGGTGTTCCGGCCAGCGCTGCGCGCGGCCTTCGTCATCAACCGGCGCGTCAGCACCACCATCATCGGCAGGGAGGCACGGCAATCGCTGGCCGAACAGCCGCTGCCCGCGCTGCGCTCGGAGATCCACCAGCGCATCGTCTTTGCCGACAGCGTAGCCGCTGGCCGGCTCGCCCGCGAAACCGCGCCCGACAGCGCCGCTGCCCGCGAGATCGCCGCGCTCACCGACGAACTGCTGCGGTGGCCGACATGACTGGGAAGCCACCACCACGCAGCAAGCGCGTCGGCATCGGTGCGCGTCCCCCAGCGAATCCGCACGCCGAAGCGTGGATTCGCCAGGGCGACGCAGATGCCGTGCAGAAAGGCGACCTCTACACCGCTCGACTGACGCTCGACATCACGCCCGCCATGCGGGCGCGCATCAAGGTGTCGGCCTTCACGCGAGGCGTGACCGTAGCCGAACTGCTGCGCGACCTGCTGGAGCGGGAGTTTCCCCCGGAGGGCACGCCGTGAACGCATCCGCTTCGACCGCCCACACCCCCAAAGCAAGTGCGCCCACGGCTGCGCCGCCGCCGGCGCCTTCGACACTCGCCGGCCAGGCCGGCAACGTGCCGCTGACGCGCGTGGCGCTGGCCTACATCGAACCGCGCTTCAAGCTCTACCTGCGCTTCGGCGAACCGGCGCGCACGCTCCAGCTCGACCGCTGGCGGCGCTGCGCCGTGTTCCTGCCGAACGCGGTTCTGTGCCGCATCCGTTGGCAGGCCAACGACTACGGCACGATCCGCTGGCAGCTCATGGTGATGCAGACCGCCACGCCGCTGGACGCCGTGCAGCGCATCCCCGGCGTGCAGCCGGGCGCGCGTCTGCTGCTGCACGCCGAAGGCGATGCCAACGTGCGCGCCGTGCTGGAACGCATCGACGGCATCGAGGCGCTGGGCATCGCAGCCGCAGACACATCGCCCGCGTACTGGCGCACGCTCGCGAACCGGCTCGCAGCGCGCTCGGCGCTACCCACATACACCGCAGAACGGCACGCCGCCTGGCTGGCCGGGAGGGCATTGCCATGACCACGATTTCCACGACCGGCCCCGTGCCGCATCCTCGCTCGCGCCTGCGCGCTCGCCTCGTGCTGGCAGGCTTCGCCACCGTCGGCCTCGCTGCGCTGGCCTGGGCGGCGTTCGTGCAGCCCCTGCCGCGAATGGCCTACAACCCGTCCGACAGCGTGGCGGTCGGTTGGTATCGCATCGAACCGTTCGACCCGCGCACCGCCTCGCGGCCACGTCCGCTGTCCGTGGACAGCATCGTGCTGATGCCGCTGCCCGACAGGGCCGCCATGCTGGCTGCGCAGCGCGGCTACCTGCCGACCCGCGTTCCGCTGCTCAAACGTGTGGGCGCAGTCGCGCCACAACACGTTTGCATCGTCGCCGGCCAGGTTCGCATCGACGGCGTGCCGGTGGCCGCCGCCCTGCCTGCCGACCGGCTGGGCCGGCCGCTGCCATCCTTGCAGCTTTGCCGCCGTCTCCAACCGGGCGAACTGTTCCTGTTGAGCGCGACCAACCCGGCGTCGTTCGACAGCCGCTATTTCGGGCCGGTCAGCGCGTTCGCCGTGATCGGCGTTGCGCATCCGATCTGGCTGGAGACACGTCCATGATGGCCGCCGATTCGCTGCACTTTGCCGCGCCTCTCATCGTGCCATCGGGCATGTCGTTCTACTGTTCGTCGCCGTGTCGTCGCGCGTGCAGTGCGGGTGCATTCGCACCGCACTTCGCGCTGCCTTCGGCGCAGCCGCCCAACGTGCAGGCGTCTTGCCTCGAACGCGCCTGGCCTGCGGCCATTGGCGTGTTCGCCGGCGGGCTGGCTGCTCGTGCAGCAGCGCCGCCGGGCCGCCGATGCCCGGAGCGGGAGCGAGGGGCAAAGGCGGAAGGCAAGACAAAAGGGTTCGGCACTCTGCCGCCCGCAAAGCCAGTCTGCACGTGGGGGTGGCGCGGCACGGCGCGGCTTCGCCGCCGTGCCGCGTGGGGCGCGAGGCACGCGCCGATGCAGGCATGTCCGCGTGCTTCGCACGCTCGGACACGCCGGAGCTTGCAGGGAGCACAGCCATGACCGACCGCGGCGACCATGATTTCTGGGTGCGCCCTGGCGCGCCGAAGAACCGAGGCAAAGGCCAGGGCCAGAGCTTCGTTTCCAAGGTGCTCAAGCAGGCTGGCAAGGCCAGCGGCGGCAAGTCGGCGGTGCGCCGTCCTACCGCTGGCGGGAGCGGCCAGCACGCCGGCCAGCGGCCCGGCTCACGGCTTGGACGCGGCCATACGGCGGCGCGCTTCGCAGGCGCAAAGCTGACCCCTATGTCACGGCGCGTGACCATCAAGACGCTGCTGGTCAACCAGCGCAACGCCAGTCCGCAGTCGCTCGCCAAGCACCTGCGCTACATCGAGCGCGACGGTGCCGGCCGGAACGGCGAGCCGGGCCGTGCCTACGGGCCGCAGACCGACGAAGCCGACCTCGATGCCTTCAAGGAACGCTGCCAGGACGACCGACATCATTTCCGCTTCATCGTCTCACCTGAAGACAGTGCGGAGCTGGACGACCTGCGCACCTACACCCGGCACCTGATGAACCGGATGGAGGCCGACCTGGGGACGCGGCTGGATTGGGTGGCGGTCGATCACTGGAACACCGACAACCCGCACACGCACCTGATCGTGCGCGGACGCGACGATACCGGCAAAGACCTCATCATCGCGGGCGACTACATCGCCCACGGCTTCCGCCATCGCGCCGCCGAGCTGGCGACGGAATGGCTGGGGCCGCGCACCGAACTGGAGATCCAGCAGACCTTGCAGCGCGAGGTGGAGCAAGAGCGGTGGACGAGCCTCGACCGCACGTTGCAGCGCGAGGCCGGCGAGGATGGCCGGGTGCAGATCGAACGCTTCAACGAACCCCGGCTGCAACGCCAGCGCCTGCTGCTGATCGGCCGCCTGCAACACTTGCAGCGCCTGGGCCTGGCCGACGAGGTGCAGCCCGGCACCTGGGCCGTCCATGCGGACGCGGAGAAGACCTTGCGTGCCCTGGGCGAGCGTGGCGACATCATCCGAACGATGCAGCGGGCCATGAGCGGCAAGCCTCGCGAGCTGGCGGTGTTCGAGCCGGGCGACGACGGCCGCACTATCGTCGGTCGCGTGGCTGCTAAGGGTCTGGCCGACGAGCTGCACGACCGCGGCTATCTGGTCATCGACGGGTTGGACGGCAAAGCCCACTACGTCGCGTTGGACGCCCGCGACGAGCTGGCGAACTATCCCATCGGCGCGGTGGTGGAGGTACGCGGTTCCGCCGAGGTGCGGGCGGCCGACAAGAACATCGCCACGCTGGCGAGCAATGGCCTGTACCGCACCGATCACCACCTGGCGATCGAGCAAGGCCGAGCCAAGCCCGGCCGCGACCCGCAAGAGGCTGTGGCGGCCCATATCCGCCGGCTGGAAGCCCTACGGCGGGCCGGCATCGTGGAGCGCGTGGCCGAGGGGTTATGGAAGGTGCCGGACGACTTGGCCGAGCGTGGCCGCCAGTACGACGCGCAGCGGCTGGGCGGCGTGGCGGTCGAACTGAAATCGCATCTGCCGATTGAACGGCAGGCCCGCGTCATCGGCGCGACCTGGCTGGATCAGCAGTTGATCGGCGGCGGCAAGGGACTGGGCGACCTGGGCTTTGGCGGCGATGCTAGGCAAGCCTTGCAGCAGCGCGCCGACTTCCTCGAAGAACAGGGGCTGGCCCAGCGGCGCGGGCAGCGGCTGATTCTCTCCCGGAATCTGCTGGAAACGCTGCGCAATCGGGAGCTGGCGCAGGCCGCCCAGCACATTGCCGCCGATAGCGGATTGGAGCATCGGCACGTCACAGACGGGCAGCGCGTAGCCGGCATCTACCGGCGCTCGGTCATGCTCGCCAGCGGTCGCTATGCGCTGCTCGATGACGGCATGGGATTCAGTCTGGTGCCTTGGCGGCCGATAATCGAGCCACGACTGGGGCAGCAGATCGCCGCGACTGTACGCGGCGGCGGTGTGTCATGGGAGGTTGGACGGCAAAGAGGTCCTGGGATTGGATCGGGGCCGTAGGCTGTCGTACCGAGTTAAGGTGTCGAGCAGCGTTTTGGCCCTAGCTTCTGTGCTCCGTTAAGACGACTAGTCTGTGCTTATCGACGACGCTGTGGGTGCATGGTTGCTTGCCAATTCCGGTGCAACTCGCAAACGCGCTGCCCCGACCTGAACTGCCCATTCAACGATCTGCCCGGCCAATATATCCGTGGCGACACCGAACGCGCTCACCACATCGGCCTCTCGCTTGCTGCCTGTGGCTTGGATTGCTTCGAAGCGTCTACTGGCAATAGCAGTCCGTTTGGCCGGATCGACCAGTTGCACATCGAGCCGAACCGCGGCGATCGCTTCAGTGCCGCGGTATTCGAGCTGGAACGCCCGCAGCGTACTGCGCAACTCCATATCGGCGCTCATTGGGGTGCTATCGGTAATCACGGAAGTCGACCGCCCATCGCGCATGAAGGCTTCGACGATTCGGTCACGCAGCAGCACCGGTGCGGGGTCGGCCCAACGCACTCCTTGCCAAGCCGACAAGCGACCATCGGGCTGCGCAATGAACAGCCGCTCCGAATCCAGGACGCGACTACTCTCAGGGGCGTAGACGCGCAGCGCCCCGGGTCCCGGAACGGCGCGCGGCGTACTCTCCGCCTGGGCGATGTGATAGTCGGGCAATTTGTAGGTGACCATTGGAGCTGCTTTGGGAAGCACACTGCACGCGGACAAGCCGAGTACTAGCGTCATAGTCACGGCAGCGACGGGAATCATCCTGGCGGAAGTGTTCACGGCTTGGTTTCCTCAATGTTCTCTCCACCGAGCAGGTATTGCGCCGGATTGCGATCCAGTCGGCGCAGCACGGTGTTTAGATTGGCCAGCGCCTGCTGGAGTTCGTGCATGGCAGGACCTGTGGCGGCCAAGCCCTGGTTCAGCGATTCCTGATTGTTTTGCAGTAGCGTCTCAACCCTGAAAGCGGCGCGTTCGAGGGATGCCGTTGCATCACGCGTGTTCACCATGATTTGCTTACCATCGTTATTTAGTAGCAGGTTGGCATCGCGAAGAGTGCTATTTGCTTGGCGCACGGCAGCTGTCGATTCTCTGCTTGCTTCGGTCAGATTGCTGATTAACGTCGCGATCTCGGCCCTCTGGTCAGCGACCGCGCCCGTGGTCTGTTCAAGATTCACCAGACTGCGGTGCACAAGAGCCAAATTCTCCTTCGACAGTAACTCCTGCGTGCGCAGCAAGATGCCGTTGAGTGTCGTCATGCTGTTCCCCTCACCGGAGACCAGGGATGCCATCGCCGAACGTGGTGCGAGGATCAACGGTTCCTCGTCCTCTCTCCGATCCAGCAATGGCACGTTTGGCCCACCGTCGCTCAACTCGATCACCGCGTTGCCGGTAATTCCCGTGATGACCAATTCAGCGCGGGTATCCTGCCGGACCGGGATGGTGGCATTGATGCGTACGCGCGCTATCGCCCGCCTTGGGTCTCGCGGTGAAAGAGAAAGTGCAACGACTTCGCCAATCGTGATTCCGCTGTACTGAACCTGGCTGCCGGGCGTAAGCCCGGTCACTGGCTCATCGAACATAATCCGGTAATACTGGTAATCGTGGTCGGAACGTGTGTCGCTGAGCCAAAGCGCGAAGCCAATACCAATCGCACCGAGCAGCACGACGAACAGACCAATGAATACATGATGGGCACGTGGTTCCATGATCAGACCACCTCGTTCTCAGAGTTTAAATATTGCGTGCGCCCAGCCCAATGCGTGCGCGACGGAAGAATGATGCAGATGCGGAGGGGTTTCATGGCTGCGTCTCTTGGCTGGAAGCACCAGTGGCCTGTGCGGCCGCACGGCCACGGGGGCCGTGAAAGTATTCCTGTATCCACGGGTGCTTGAAGCGCTCGACTGCCTCGATGCCGTCGTTGATGAGTACCTTCTGGTTCGCCAGGACCGCGACACGGTCGCATATGGTGTACAGCGTATCGAGGTCGTGGGTTACCAGAAACACCGTGAGGCCCAGTGCATTGCGCAGGGTCAGAATCAATTGGTCGAAAGATGCAGCCCCGATTGGATCCAGTCCTGCGGTGGGTTCGTCAAGAAACAGGATGTTCGCATCAAGCGCCAAGGCTCTCGCCAGTGCTGCTCGTTTCACCATGCCTCCGGACAACGAGGCCGGATACTTGTCTCCCGCTCCGGCAGGCAACCCCACCAAGCCCAGCTTGCTTCTTGCCAAACGCTCGGCAAGAGGCCGCGCCAGACCGACATGCTCGATCAAAGGAAGAGCGACGTTCTCCAAGACGGTCAGCGATGAATACAACGCGCCCTTCTGGAACAGAATGCCGAACCTTCGCTCCATACGCGCGCGCGCAAGCCATTGGGCTCGCAGTAGGTCGCGCCCCCCGATACGGACCACGCCCGAATGCGGCTTCTGCAGCCCGACGACGCTACGCAAGAGCACGGATTTCCCGGTGCCTGACCCTCCCACCACGCCAAGGATTTCCCCGCGCCGCACGTCCAGGTCTAGGTCCTGATGGACCTGCTGGGTTCCAAACCTGTTGTCCAGGCCGCGCACTTCAATAGCGTGTCGCACACCGTTGTCGGTGTCTTGCTTCACCGCGCTCACCAGCCCATCTCCATGAAGAACAGTGCAGCGATGGCGTCTATCAGGATCACCATGAAGATTGATTGCACGACACTAGACGTCGTGTGGTCGCCTACCGACTCAGCGCTACCGGCGACCTTGAACCCTTCATGGCAGCCGATAGCGGCGATCATCACCGCGAAGAGCGGGGACTTGCTCATTCCGACAAGAAAATGGCGCACCTCGATTTTTTCCTGCACGATGGCAAGGAACTGTGCGGGAGGAATTTCCAAGCTCAGTGCGCATACGGTGGCGCCGCCCGCAATGCCAGCCAAGATGCCTACTAAGGTGAGCAGTGGCAAGGACACAAGAAGCGCCAGCACGCGTGGCAGCACCAGTAACTCGATGGGGTCGAGCGCGTTGGAGCGAAGCGCATCGATCTCTTCATTTGCCTTCATCGAACCGATTTGGGCGGTGTACGCGCTTGCGGTACGGCCTGCAATCAATATGGCCGGGAGCAGCACTCCGAACTCGCGCATGAACGAGAAGGCGACCAGATGCACCGAGAAGATGCTCGCACCGAAGTTGGCCAGCACCGTTGCTCCCAGGAACGCCACCACCATTCCTACCATGAAGCTCAGTAGCGCCACGATGGGAATGGCGTCCACCGCTGATCGCTGGATTTGAGCGATCACCGAGGTCGCGCGCCAGCGACGCGGGTGACGAACGGTACGGCTCCATGTTTCGATGATCTGGCCCACGAACCCGGCCAGACCAAGACACGCACGACAGCCCTGTTCCAAGGTCAGGCCTATGCGTCCCAGACCGCGGAGCAGAGGATTCCCGCTCACCGCTGCTTTCTCCGTCTTCTGCTGATCGGTAGCAGCGGCGGCCAGCGCTCTCATTAGGGCGAGGCGATCCGAGGACAGATTTGGAGCTGCCTCCGGCCGGTCGAGTATCGAGTCTGGCCCGAGAATTTCCACCAGCAGAGCCGCGCCGGCGGTGTCCAGTCTCTGGACTTGCGTCCAGTCGAGTAAGGGAGTGGCGTACCCCTCGGCATGACTGATGCGGGCGGCGGACACGGATTTTGCCAGACTGGCGTAGTGCTCTATCGTCCAGTCGCCACCCGCCAGCCATTTGTGATCACCGCCGACCATGGCATCCTGCCGGAGCCAAGCCTGTGAAGCGTTGCTCATGGCTGCGTGTCCCGCCAAGCGCTGTCGATGCGCTCGATGCAGTTCGTGATCGCCGCTTTGGCATGACCCAGCAATGTGTACGAACCGGCGAACTCTTTAATGACGTTGCCGCGCTCGAAGCAACTGGCGGCAGCAACCCGGCGTCCCGTCCTTAAATCGACTGCTTCGAACTCTAGGCTGGCACCACCCGTCGTCACGGGTCCAACCAGCAGGGTCGTCATTGCATTGACTGCCCGATTCGGTGTCTGCAGTTCGGTGACCGCTACACGCACCCGAACCTGTCCCGCGCCACCTGGGGGGGCGGGACTTTTGCCTTCCTGGCGTTTCAGTTCGCTCGTCACATGGTCTAGCACTTCGCGCTGCTGCGCGTCATCGAGCCCATCGATGCGACCCGAGGCGGTCTTGATCTGCGCTTCTTCCACCACGACAGCGGCATAACGCTTGGGCTCGAATCCCGCTGCGCGGTACATCAGTACGTTCTCGTATCGTGTCGGCGATAACTTCTCGTAGTCGCCGAGAAATCCGGAGCGCGTCATGCTGTTGGTCGCGCATCCAGAGAGCGCGCCTGCTACGCAAAAAAAGATGCCGCCGCGGATCAATGCAGTTTTGCTCTTCATAATGGGTCTCCTTGATCAAACGAAACTAAGACAGGCAATGCCTGCTGCGATGAGGGCGGTGCCAGACCAGCGCGTTACCGATGCGACATCGCCTAGTAGGAGGGCGCCGACGCCCAAGTTTCCAAGTAGCCCGATTCCTGCCCAGGCTGCAGAGGCCGCGCTGATCGGAATCCGCTTGAGCGCGAACCACAAAAGTGCGCCGCTGGCCGCCATGCACGTCACTGCCACACAGAGGCCGACCCAGCGCATCGGACCGCCCGCCGTGATGGCCCGCAGGCCCAGTGGATAGCCCGCTCCTAGAACCCCTGCGGCAATGACAATCGACCAGGATTTCCAGATCAGCGGATGGGTGCTGAATCGCATAAGCCTAGCGAGACATACGCATGAAGCGTGGGTGCATACGAATTCTGAGAATGCGCAGCACGCGGCGGCTCGCAAGAGACTCATGAGCGATCTCCATGCGCGGTGGCGACACTCAGGTTCCACGGCCCAATTCGCTTGATTCCAAACAGGACTTCGTAAAGCAGCGGAATCAAGCCCAACGTCACCAGCGTTCCGAGTGCCAGCCCACCGATCATCGCGATCGCCATCCCTTTCCATAATGGTCCGGAGAAGAGCATGAGTGGCACCAGTCCCGAAATGCAGGTGACCTTGGTCATCACGATTGGACGAAGCCGTTGTATCGCGGCCCCAACCAAGGCTTCATGGCGTGGCAGGCCTTCCGCTAGCCCCTGGTCGATGCGTTCCAGCAAGAGCACGGCGTTGTTGACAATGATCCCGAACAGGGCCAGTACGCCGAAGGTCGCCATGAAGCTGAAAGGTGTGCCGGTCAGCTTCAGAGCCAATACCACGCCGATAAGCGTGAAAGGGATCGTCGCGAGGATCACACCGAGCTTGCGGAAAGAATTGAACTGCCATACGAACAGCATCAGCATCGCCAGAAATGCGAGGGGCATGTAGGTCGACAGCGCGGCGTTCGATTCGGCGGCTTCCTCGATCTCGCCGCCAAGTTCAACCGAGTAGCCCGCGGGCAGGTCCAGGGCAGCGACGCTAGGCGCCAGGCGGTTGATGATCTCCTGGGCGGTGTAAGAGGTGTTCTGTCCTTGCACGGTGATCGTGCGGATGAGATTGCGCCGTTGGATGACCGAGGGCTCGCTCGCGAGCGATACGTCTGCGACCTGAGCCAGCGTCACCGCTGGACCGCCGTTGGTGGGATAGATGAGCGTCGCGCCTACGTCTGCCGTGCTGCGACGCTCGCTTACGATACTGCGCAGGACGATCGGGACGGAGGTGTCACCGTCGCGAATAACCGAGATCGATCTGCCGCTGTAGCGGACATCCAGCCCGCCAGCGATGTCTTCAGTCGTCACGCCCGCCCGACGCGCGCGGTCCTGGTCGACCCGTACGTCGATGCGGCCAACGCGCGTATCCCAATCGTTCTTGACGTTGATGGTGCCGGGCAGCTTGCGCAGCGCTGCTTCGATTTTGGACGCGGCCCCCAACAATACCTCCTCATCCGGACCGCTGACGCGATAAATGGCAGTCCCTGACTCGGTCGCACCGAGCGAGAAACGCTTGGGCTCGGCGCGCACGTCGCCATGTGCTTGCGCAAAGTAGCTGCGGGTGCGGGCGAGGACGGCGTCGATGTCGCTCTTCGGCTTCAATGTGACAACGAAGTACGCGATGTTCGATGCCGGCAGTGGTGGATTCAGGCTAAGGATGAAGCGCGGGCCACCATCGGCGACGTAGCCGATGTGATCGGAGACTTCTGGATTGATGTTCGTGTCGCCCAGCCAACCACTGATCTGCTTCACGCGGGCGAGCGTTTCGCGCGAGTCGGTACCGGGGGCGAGCTGCACCGGAATCTGGAACTGAAGCCGGTCGGACTTGGGCATGAAATCGTACGGCAGGGTGGTGAAGCCATACAGCGCAATGGCAAGCGCCGCGATCATCGACGCTACATAGACCGCCTTATGGTGGAGCACCCACTCCAGTACGCGCCGGTAGCCACGGTAGAAGCGGGTGTCATAGGCGTCGCCCTGCTCCTGCTTGTGATGGGGTTTGGCGAAGTGGTAGCACAATAGGGGCGTGACAGTCAGGCACAGCAGCCACGAAGCGAACAACGTCAGTGCCAGCACGACCACGAGATTGTGCAGATACTCGCTCGTGGCGTTCTGGCCAAAAAAGAACGGCGAGAACACGATCACGATCACGAGCGAGGACGTGAGCAGCGGAATGGCGAGCGTGCGGCCCGCCTCGAGGCAGGCATGCTTACGATCTTCGCCACCGGCCAGGCGGCGTTCGATGTCTTCGGCAATCACAATGCCGTTGTCCACCAACAAGCCGAGCGCAATGATGATGGCGCCCATCGAGACGTTCTGAAGCTCGATGTTCATCGCGCGCATGACGATGAGTGCACTGAGGATCGTCAACGGCACGATCATGCCCACGATGATCCCGGTGCGCCAACCGAGAAATAGCACGACGACACCGAGGACGACGATGATCGTCTCCATCATGACGTGGTTCATTTTGCCCATCTCGTGCTTGACGACATCGGCCTGGAAAGTGACGTATGACAGATCGAAACCCGCCGGCAGCAGCTTCTCCTGGTCTGCAACCCGTGCTTTGAGCGCTTTTCCGAACTGCTCCACGTTCTGACCGGAGGCCATCGAAACCGCCATGACGACAGCGGGCTGGCCTTTGTAGATGGCAGCAGATTCCGGCGGATCGGCTGGCCGCACACTCACCTGCGCCAGTTCACCCAATGCGATCGTCGGCACGGGCGCCGTACTACTTTGCGGTCGTGGCAGCGCGATCGGCATTGCTCGCAGGGAGGGAGCGTCACGCACTTCGCCACTGACCGCCAAGGTTGCATTGATGCCGCCGACAACAATTTGTCCACCCGAAGCGACGACGTTCTGTTTGACGAGTTGGTCGATCACCCCCTGTGGTGTCAGCTCCAATCGCGCGAGCCTAGGCCGATCGAATTCGAGATAGACGCGCTCTTCCTGCAGGCCGTAGAAAGTGATGCGCTCAATACCAGGCACGGTGTACAGGCGGTCGCGCATCTGCTTGAGCGCGACGCGCATCTCGCTCATGGAGTAACCTGGTGCAGTGACCGCAATCGAGGCAACCGCGACGCGGCCGAAGTCTTCGTCGACGAAAGGCCCCATCGTGCTCTGTGGTAAGGCATCCTTCGAATCGGCGACCTTGGCCCGGACGCGCTGCCAGATCGGTGCCAAGTCGGTGTAGCGGTCCCAGATCGTGACCTGGATCATGGCGCTGCCTGCGCGCACGGTGCTCGTCACGCGCTTGACCTCTGCCAGTTCGCGCAAGCGCTCCTCGATCGGCCGGGCAATGAGTTGCTCAACGCGTTCGGCGGGCAGCCCCGGGTTCAACGCCGTGACCATCGCATCGCGGACCGTGACAGTCGGCTCCTCCTGAGAAGGAAAATTCAGGAAGGTCGCGATGCCGGCGACGAAAATGATGAGCGCTACAAAGTAGGTAAGTCGACTGGCGCGCAGCGCCATCTCGGTGATCTTCATGATGAAGTAACCTGGTGGATCGCGTTAGCGCTTGGTCAATTGAGTGGTGGCTTCCAGTGGTGTCACTGGCTGTCCATCGGTGAGCCATCCTCCTCCGGCGGCAACCACCGTCTCGCCGGGCTTGAGTCCAGCGAGGACGCGCGCGCTGTCTCCTTCCTGTACCGGCGTGAAGCGCACCGCGCGACGGTGCACCTTCTTATCTTCAGGGGTGTAGACGAAGACGGAAGCCTCGCCCGGCTTCGTGCCGAGCACCAGCGAGGCATAAGGTATGGATACAGTCTCGGGCCGAGAGGTCTTGGAGGTTGCCGCAGGTGCGTCGAGCACGACCTGTACGGGAATACCTGGCCGAAGTGCGCGCGCTTGCGCGTTATCTTCAGGCACTAGCACCACGGGTAGGAGCGAGCCATTTTCGGCGCGCAGACCGACACGACGTACCACCGCTCGGATTGGTTGTTCGGCTCCGCTCCAGCTCAGTTCTGCGCGTTGGCCGACATCTATGTGAGGTGCCTGTGTAGTAGACGCGTTCGCGATGATCTCAGTGCCACTGCGCACGCCGTCGACCTGAAATACCGGCGCACCAGCAGCAATGTCGGTGAACGCCAAAGCCAGCTTTTCCGCCACGACACCATCGAAAGGAGCGACGATCATCGTGCCACGTTGTGCTCGTTCGGCCAGGCCAAGCGCCGCCTTGGCAGTGCGCGCTTGACCCTCTGCGACCGCTAGCTGCGCCTTCGCGCTCTCGAACGCAGCAGGGGAGATGACTTCGCTTTCGAGCAACCGGCGCTGTTGATCTGTCTGTACACGTCGATCCATCAGGCCGGCTTCGGCGGCCGCCAGGGATGCTTGCGCTTGTGTCACGCGAAGCCGGTCAGGTTGCGCATCAAGTTCTGCCAGGACTTGGCCGCGGGAGAACCGTTCACCCACGTCGACGTTCAACTTGGCGATCCGTCCTCCTGTTTCAAATCCTAGGATGCTGCGCTCGGTTGCTCGCGCCGAGCCAGTCAATTCGATGCGAGAGCTATGCGGGAGATCCGACTGCGCGGCGGCGAGCTTCACTGCGCGCGGAGGCTCGGATACGGTGGATTGCGAGTTTCCGCACCCTGAGAGCAGAGTCGAAATGGATAGTGTGCAAGCAACCGCCAAGGAGCGCGGTGCGCACGCGGTCATGACACCGCTACGGACGCGACTCATGTGCGTCCTTTTGCCGGGACAAGTTCGAGATGGCCCGAGGCGAGATCCTGGAGCGCCCGAAAGAAATGCCGCCGCTCTGCGGGTGCGAGTATTGGCAAACCCAGAAGATCGGCGAACAGGGCGCCATCCAATGCCAGCATGATGAGTGCCGCGGTCTCGGTGCCACGCGGGGATCGACGCACGCGTTCGTACTGCACGCGGTACCACTCGCGCAGTGGGTCGAGAAGTGTTGGATCTTCCGCAGCTGCCGCGAGCAGCGCTGCGCCCATCTTCTGCATCTCGTCGTCGGGCATCGCTTCCACCTGGCTCGACAGCCAGGGGTCCGGATCTCCGGCAAACCTGCGCTCGTGATTGGCTTGTACCGCGTCGAACGCCCGGATCATCTCGTCGATCAGTGTCACGAACAAATCGCGTTTGGTCTTGAAGTGATAGAGAAACGCCCCTTTGCTCAACCCGGCCCGCACAACGACGGCGTCCAGTGTCAAGCGACTGGCACCTTCCTCCAGCACCAGTTCGCGGGCGGCCTGCAGGATGCGGTCGCGAGTTCGCTGGGCTCCTTGCTGGAGGCCGGGCTGCGCATCGGCGCTGCTATGGGCAGTGGACGGGGGGGGCAACTTTGTTTTCGCGCGGGGCGGCATGGTCGTGCTCCAAAAAAGCTTGAGTCATATACAGTCCAGACGGTATAGTAGAAGCCATACAACAGTCCGTCAAGACTTTTTCGGAACGCAAGGAGCTGCCATGTCTCAAATTCTTGAACGCTATCGCCTCATTGCCATGATTTCTCCGCTACTGCTTCTTGCGGCCTGCAGCCATGCCCCGCACTCTGCCGATCCACCTCGCCTGGATGTACCGGCCCATTTCTCAAATGAAGAGGGAGGTGAAGGCATCTTGGACAAATCGTCCCGCCGTACTCTTCCCGTCGATTGGTGGACGGCCTACGGCGATCCGCACCTCAATGCCTTGGTCCGGGCGGCGCTGGAGCGCAATACCGAACTGACGATTGCGCGAGCGCGCGTGGACGAGGCATCGGCCGCCACGCGGCGAGCACGGGCCTCCCTGCTCCCCTCGTTGTCCGCGGGCACGCAGGCAACTCGAGGACGCGACTATTCAGAGAACGTTGCAATCGGCAATGATGGCCGCGCCACGTTGTCCGCATCGTGGGAGGCAGACCTGTCGGGACGGCTTTCGCAGGCAGCAGAAGGTGCGCGCCTGGATGCGGTGGCAGCCGAACAAGCGTGGGTTGCCACGCGGTGGCAGGTCGCGTTTGAAACAGTGTCGGCGGCTGTGCAGCAGCGCCAAGCCAGTGAGCTCGAAGCGCTAGCCGCGGCGCGGCTGGCATCCGCAGAACGACTCGTCTTGCTGATGCAACGGAAGTTCGAGGCCGGACAAGCTACCGGCTTCGACATCGAGCGTACCCGCGCCGGCGTCGTCGCACTGCGCGTGGAGCAAGAGCAACTGCGGCGTGCGCGCGGCGAGGCGACGCATGCACTCGATGTACTAGTGGGACAAACGCCCGGAGCGCCTGCAGCTTCCCCAACTCTTGCGTCGCTCGCCGTCCCGGACTGGACACCGACACGCATACCTGCGGACCTGCTGAGTGAGCGGCCCGACGTGCGCGCCGCCGAAGCGAAGTTCGCCGCCGAAACCGCGCGCTGGAACGCAGCCGAAGGCGAACGCTTCCCCAGGCTGGTGTTGGACCTGAGCGGCGGACGGCAGCGCGTAGAGAGTGTGGGAACCCGCATCACTGGAAACATTTTTTCACTTGGGGCCGGGGTGTCGTTGCCGATCTTCGATGGTGGCGCGATCCGTGCCGGCATCGAGACCGGAGAGGCGCGCAGCCGAGCTGCCCGTGCGGAGTTCGAGCGCACTTTGTTGAGTGCTTTGCAGGACGTAGAGAACGCATATCTCGGTTGGCATACGCAGCACGCAGCACTGGAGCATCAGGCCGAGGGTGTCGCAGTCGCGGAGCGTCAGCTCGATCGCAGCCGACGTCTGTTCGAGGCGGGACAAGTGGACGCCACGGTGGTGGCCGAGGCTGAGGCCGGGGTGCTGTCAGCGCAGGCTTCGCTGATCCGCACGCGGGCCGAGACAGCCATGCAATGGGGCGTCCTGGCAAAAGCATTATCCGGCTCTCCTGTTTGATCGCAGAAACATGCTGGAGCAGCTTGCGAAGGCTAGCTAAATAGCGTGACGCAAGGCGAAGGTGGTGAGGCCTGAGTGATGAGGAATGCGAACATGGAAATTCGACACCTGCGTTACTTTCTGGCGGTGGCAGAGGAGCTGCACTTTGCCCGAGCCGCAGAGCGCCTCCACATAGAGACATCGCCGCTGTCGCGCGCCATCAAGGAACTTGAGGAAGAGTTGGGCGTAGCGCTATTTGCGAGAACCACTCGGAGCACCCGCTTGACTCGTGCGGGCAGGCTCTTCTTTGAGAGCGTGCCGCGTGTCTTCGCAGCTTTGCAGCAGGCGCGCGACAGTGTGAACGCCGCAGCCAATGGCTTTCATTGCCAGCTCCGTATTGCATTGTCTGATGGAATCACGCCATCGCGCCTGCCTGCGTTGTTGGCGCTCTGCCGGCAGGAAGAGCCGGAAGTGGAAGTTCGCTTCTTCGAGGTGCCTTTGGCACAGCAAATCAAGGGATTGTGTGGCGAACTGTACGATCTCGGCTTCGCTCAATCGGATGAAGTCGGCGAAGGCATCATCGCCGTGCCGGTGTGGAGTGACCCTCTGATGGTAGCTGTGCCCGCACGGCACCCCTTGCTATCCCACAAACAGATTCCCCTAGAAGAGCTGTTGCGGTATCCGCTGGTGCTCTGCGACGCGGTGGCGTGTGAGGGCCATGCTCGGCAAGTTGAACGGGTGCTACGTCGCGTGGACATAGAGCCACTGATTGCCGAACGCGTGACTTCCAGCGATCTAATGATGGTCCTGGTTTCGGCGGGACTTGCACTAGGCCTCACAGGAGGCGCGCATATCACAGCCAGCAGGGAACAGGGGGTGGTCGCACGGCCGCTGACTGGACGTTCGCCAATGCTCACGACCTATCTACTACGGCCGGCCAGCGAGCCGTCAGAAATGCTGACTCGCTTCATGGAACGCGTTCATTCGATCAAATCTCCAGATGCCAAAGGTCGGCGGTAAACCATCACACAATCTCCCAAAGAAAATTAACCATGAAGAAGATTGCTCTCATATTGCTTTCCTCGACATTGGCAGCCTGCAGCCCATCTGGGAAACCAGATAAAGCCAACCTTCCGACAGTCGATGAATTAGCGCTCAATCCTGAGCGTCTGAAAGAGTTGCGCAAGCAATGCAAGTTGGATCGACCAATGCTGGGCGACCAACTATGTAACCGGGTTGCCGAGGCTACGCGAAAGCGCTTTTACGAAGATGGCGATGTGCCCCACACCACGCCTAAAGAGCCGCCGAAGTTCTAAGCTGGTGGTCATGCCGGAGTATGTATGCCGGATATGAAAAATTTGAAGGAGAATCGCAATGGGTTGGATCTATCTTGTTTTGGCTGGATTGTTTGAAATCGGATGGCCGGTCGGGCTGAAAATGGCGCAAGAGCCAACATCGCGTTGGAGTGGGGTCGCAGTAGCCGTCTCTTTCATGACAATTAGCGGCGCCTTCCTATGGCTTGCTCAGCGTCAGATACCGATTGGGACTGCTTATGCGGTGTGGACGGGTATCGGAGCGGCGGGAACTTTCTTAGTCGGAATTCATTTCTATGGCGACCCAACCTCCCTGATGCGATACCTTGGCGTGGCGTTGATCATCCTGGGCGTTATCACGCTCAAGTTATCGAGTTGATCGCTAGCTCCATTGGTAGCGTAGTCGCTAGGCGACCCAGCTCCCAGAGTGGATCGGGCGCTGGGAACTCGTACGGTCACCTCCTCTCTCTAGTCGCTATGTGACGAGCTTGCCGGCGCCTCGGGAGAGTTCGAGCCAGTGCGCGTAAGGCGGTGGGAGCACCCATTCCGGGTGGCTCCACCTTCAGTGCCTGCGCCAAGGTGACCTGAGTACGAACTTTGTAGCCAGTCAGGCAGTGAGTTCGGAGGGGATGCTATCGGATTGGATCCAGTTGCGCCGGATCGTCGCCGGCGGTTTGTAAGCATGCGCGCTATGCGGCCGCTGCTCGTTGTAGAACTGTCGCCAACGTTCGATCAGCACCTTCGCTTCGGTCCGACTGCGGAACCATTCGCGGTTGAGCAGTTCGTCGCCCATCGTTGCCTGCGAAGTCAGGACCAGCAGAATCCTGAGGGGAGTTCTCATCATGGTTTTCTCCGTTCAGACGCTTGGGATCAAGCGGCCGGAGACCACTACGCCTGCTTGGCTTTGCGCGCTGCCTCGACCAAGCTGTCGAGCCAGTCCTGATGGCCGTTGATCATCGGGTTGGGTTTGGCGTTGTGCAGCTCCTCGGCCGGTTTGCCCTTCTGAGTTTCCTGCGTGAGGATGCGCACGCGCCTGCCGTCCAGGTTCTCAACCAGCCAGGCGTGATGCACATCCAGGCGCGTATCTGTGCCTTCCTCGCCGGACCAGCCGTGCCAGGCCACGCGGCCGGGTTGCCCATCCGCAGGTGGCACGTATTCGTTGCACTGCCCCTCTACCGGGAAGCCGAAGGTCTCGAAGTAAAACCGATCGCCGTCGGCCAGTACCGGGCCTTTGCCGTCATGAAAGCACACGTTAGCCGAGTTGGCGTAGTAGCTTGGCCACAGCGATGGTGTGACGAGTAGAGGCCATACGTCGGCCGCGCTCAAGCCGGCGGCGATGATCTCATTGGAGGCGAAATTCTCAGTAAAGCCCGGCGTGTAGCCTTCGGGCCAGAGGATGGCGTTCTGTTGCTTGCTCATATCGAAGCTCCTTCACAAAATGTCGATGACGCAACAGGGGTGGCTGCGTCATTCAAGTGGTCATGGAGCAAATCATGAGCCTCCATCTGCAATAAGTGAAATCCTAAGTTTCTATTTTTGATATCATAAAATATGATATCAAGGCCTAGGTTCTGCCATCCACCGACTAGGCTATCTCGCAGCGGCGCTACGAAAGGGCGCGTCTCCAATTGAGCCGACTGATTGCTTATTTGTAGTGCGAGGTAGAGTTGTGCTGAGCATGACGATAGGAGCGATCTTGCCTACTTGTTGTTAGCACAGGAAGTGAACAGCAGTGCTCGTATCCAGCGATGTGCTGGATCGTGATGGGTGCGTTCGTGCCAAGCAGCCGTCTTGGTGAACCCCGGTATCTTCACCGGCGGCAGGGAGATAGCCAGCTTGTCCATACCGGCGACCAAGCGGCTCGGCAAGATCGCAACCATGTCACTGGCACGCAGGATGTCTGGCAAGATCAGAAAGCTCTTGACCGACAGTGTGACGCTGCGTCGTTTGCCCAACTGTTCTAGCGCATCGTCGGTGACGCCGCGGAAACCTCCACCATCGTAGGAAACAAGCGCATGGTCGAGAGCACAGAACTGTTTAACGGTCAGCTTGCGCCCCATAGCCGCAGGATGGTCTTCCCGCAGGACACACACATAGTGTTCCTTGAACAGCTCTCGGGCATGCAGATTTGGCGGAGTGATCTCTGGCGTCAGGAGGGCTAAATCGATCTGACCGCGCTCAAGCTGGTTCTGTAGCTGCCCGCTCTCGACTGGCACTAATGAGACTCGTACACGCGGTGCGTGCCGTTTAAGTGCCGATAGAAATGGGACAGCAACGGCACGCAGCGCATAGTCCGTCGCGGCGATGGAGAAGGTCAGTTGTGCGGTGGCCGGATTGAAGGAAGGTGGCTGGAGCAGCGCGTCGATTTCGGCGAGCACCTGCTTGACAGGCATCCCTAGATCCAGCGCCCGCTGCGTTGGAACGATACCCCGCTGCGAGCGCGCGAAAAGCGGGTCACCGAAGCTCTCGCGCAACCGCGTCAGCATGCCACTCAAGGCCGGCTGGGTTAGTCCCAGACGGGCCGCCGCCCGTGTCACATTGCGTTCGTCTAACAATGCGTCCAGCGCCTTGAGCAAGTTGAGATCCATACTCTTGATATTTTTCATTTTTATTCCAATCTTAAATATCATCGTTTTTCATGATATCTAAATATTGCCTATGAGTGGAAGCAAGGCCCATTGACGGCTTTTTTTGGGTAACTTGCTTGGAACTCTGTATGCGCCGCAGTGCGCTTTCGCTTGCGGCGCTTTTCTTTGACTCGCCACCGCGCTCATTCTTTCTTTTCCCTCGACCATTGTGCTGCGAACGGTCTTTGACCGGCACTAGCCCAGAACCGATCCTGACGCCTGCGACACCCCCTGTGCAACGCTTTCAATGAGACACCAGCGCAGGAGAAATCGGAGGACAGGTCATGCAAGGGACGAACGTTCTGTTCGGCCAGATCGCTGTGGTAATCGGCATCGTGATCGCCGGCGTCTGGGGCGCCACACAATGGACAGCAGCGACCCTTGGCTATCAAGTACGCCTCGGATCGCCCTGGTTCGATCTTCTAGGTGTACCGGTTTATCACCCGTGGCGCTTGTTCGAATGGTGGTTCTTCTTTGATGCCTACGCGCCGCACGTCTTCGACACAGGCGGTGCGATTGCGGGTGGTAGCGGTTTGTTCGCTTTACTCGTCGCCATCGCCATGTCGGTATGGCGTTCTCGGCAGTCGCGGCTGGTTACGACTTATGGTTCGGCACGCTGGGCCGATGCCGTCGACATCCGCAAAGCTGGACTGACCCTCCCGGCGGGCGTCTTCCTCGGCCAACACGACGACCAATACCTCCGACATGAGGGGCCGGAACATGTCCTGAGCTTCGCACCCACGCGCTCGGGCAAGGGCGTGGGCTTGGTGGTGCCTACGTTGCTTTCGTGGCCGGCGTCCGCCGTCATTCACGACATTAAGGGAGAGAACTGGAAGATCACGGCGGGCTGGCGTTCGCGCTTTTCGCACTGCCTGCTTTTCAACCCCACCGATAGGCAGTCGGCCGCCTACAACCCGCTGCTTGAAGTCCGGCGCGGCGCACATGAAGTGCGCGACGTGCAGAACATCGCCGACATTCTGGTTGACCCTGAAGGTGCGTTAGAGAAGCGCAATCATTGGGAGAAGACCAGCCACGCGCTACTGGTCGGTGCAATCTTGCATGTTCTGTACGCAGGCGAGGACAAGACGCTGCGCGGCGTCGCCAACTTCCTCAGCGACCCGGCGTGTCCGTTCGAGCTGACGCTGCACCGGATGATGACGACGAAGCACCTGGGCGATGCGCCTCACCCGGTTGTCGCATCCGCTGCCCGCGAAGTGCTCAACAAGTCGGACAACGAGCGATCGGGCGTGCTCTCCACCGCCATGTCGTTTCTCGGCCTGTACCGCGACCCGACCGTGGCCGAAGTCACATCGCGCTGCGATTGGCGCATCGCCGACCTGATTTCCGCCGAGCACCCGGTATCGCTCTATCTGGTGGTGCCGCCCTCCGACATAAGCCGCACCAAGCCGCTGATCCGGCTCATCTTGAACCAGATCGGGCGGCGGCTGACCGAATCGCTCGACGGCAGCGATGGCATCGCGCGCCGGCACAAGCTGCTGCTGATGCTGGACGAGTTTCCGGCGCTGGGTCGCCTCGATTTTTTCGAGTCCGCGCTTGCCTTCATGGCCGGCTACGGCATCCGCAGCTTTCTCATCGCTCAAAGCCTGAACCAGATCGACAAGGCGTATGGGCAGAACCATTCCATCCTCGACAACTGCCATGTCCGGGTGACTTTCGCCACCAACGACGAAAGGACGGCGAAAAGGATTTCCGAAACCCTCGGCACCGCCACCGAGCTTCGCGCGCAGCGCAACTACGCGGGCCACCGCCTCGCTCCGTGGCTGGGGCACCTGATGGTGTCGCGTCAGGAAACTGCACGTCCGCTGCTGACGCCCGGCGAGGTGATGCAGCTTCCACCTGAGGACGCCGTAGTCATGGTGTCCAGCGTTGCCCCGATCCGCGCGAAGAAGCTGCGTTACTACGTCGACGCCAATTTCAAGGATCGCGTCCTGCCACCGCCCGTGCTCGCAGTCGGGAGGTACGCCGACGCGCCGCCAGCCCGCCCCGACGACTGGAGCGGCTTGGCGATCCCGGCCGTACCTACGGCGCCGACCTCGGTATCCGCCGATGGTCCGGGCGGCACCGATGACGGCGGCCCGCGCCGCCAGCTCGAACTCTCCGAAACCGTCGCCTACGAGCCCGAGTTGGACGCGTGTGCGAACGACCTGGAGCTGCTCGATGACGACGACCTGGCGCTCCCGCTTCCCGGCCAGCTCGACCCGGCCATGCAGCGCACGGCCCGGCTGGCTTCTCTCGACCCCAACGACGGAATCGACCTATGAGCCAATACCGCCTCAATCTTTTCATCCAGCCCGAGCACGCCAAGCGCCTGGATGAACTTGCCGCCAAGAAAGGCGTGTCCAAGTCCTCCATCGTCGCAGCGGCCTTGGCGTCCTGGCTGTCACCCGATGCGGGCGACCAGCGTGAGGCCGCCATTGCCAAGCGGCTGGATCGACTGTCGCGGCAGACCGAACGCATGGAGCGCGACCAGAACATCCAGATCGAAACGCTGGCGCTGTTCATCCGCTATTTCTTGACCATCAGCACGCCGGTGCCAGAAGCCCACAAGGACGCGGCCCGCGCCCAGGGCAAAGCGCGCTTCGAGCAGTTCGTCGAGCAGTTGGGTCGCCACCTGCTGCGTGGCCGCAGTCTGGTGCGCGACGTGGTGGAGGAACTGCACCCCGATCCGATGCGGATGGATGACGCAGCAGCGATGGCGTCCGCCGATGAGCGAGCTGCAGAGCGTGCGTCATGAGTGCCGTTCCGCAGATTCCGCCTGAATCTCGCTCATCCGCCGCGGCGTCCCAGGATCGCCGCATCCAGATGCTGCGCACGGCGATGGGGCCGCTGATCGCCGCTGCGCTCGAAGATCCGGATGTTGTGGAAATCATGCTCAACCCCGATCGCACCCTGTGGGTGGATCGGCTGTCGTCGGGTCGCTCGCCGCTGGGCGTGGAGATGCCCGAGGCCGATGGTGAACGCATCATCCGCCTGGTCGCCGCGCATGTCGGCGCGGAGGTGCATCGCGGCCAGCCGCTCTTGACCGCCGAGTTGCCGGAAACCGGCGAGCGTTTCGAGGGCATCCTGCCTCCGGCCGCCCCGGGGCCAGCCTTCGCGCTACGCAAGCGGGCCGTGAGCATCATCGGCCTGGATCGCTACGTGGCCGACGGCATCCTGACCGCCGGGCAGGCCGAGTTCCTGCGCCGCGCCGTGCGCGAGCGGCAGAACATCCTGATCGCCGGCGGCACCAGCACCGGCAAGACCACGCTGGCGAACGCGCTGCTGGCCGAGATCGCCGCCACAGGCGACCGCGTGCTGGTGCTCGAAGACACCATCGAGCTGCAATGCGCGGCCCGCGACCATGTGCCGCTGCGCACCCGCGCCGGCGTCGTCACAATGACCGAGCTGGTGCGGGCCACGATGCGCCTGCGGCCTGACCGCGTGATCGTCGGCGAAGTGCGTGGCGGCGAAGCCCTGGACTTGGTGAAGGTCTGGGGCACCGGCCACCCCGGCGGCATTGCCACCATCCATGCCGGCTCCGCCTTGGGCGCACTGCTGCGTCTGGAGCAACTGATCCTCGAAGTGGCAGTGAATCCGCCCCGCGCCCTGATCGCCGAGGCGGTCAACGTGGTGATTCACATCGCAGGCCGTGGCCGCAAACGTCACGTCGAAACCATCTCCCGTGTCGTCGGCTTCGACGGTGCGGGCTATCGCCTGACAGATGCGCTGGAAACGCCGTTTCCCGAGCTGCCGCCGGTTCCTCTTGCAGCCGCTGCCGCTGCGCCTTCCTCGACCCCTGACCAACCTGGAGAACTGCCATGACGCACGTTGATGCTTTCCGTCTTTCCGTAAATCCTATTTCTCGCCTGTCCAGCATGGCGCGGCTGCGCCACCTGGCCCGTCCCGCAGGGCAAGGGCTGCTGCTGGCCGCGCTGATGCTGTTGCTGGCGGGCACGGCGCAGGCCGCCGGTTCCTCGATGCCGTGGGAAGGGCCGCTGACCTCCATCCTCGAATCCATCCAAGGGCCAGTCGCCCGGATCGTGGCGGTGATCATCATCATCTCGACGGGGCTTGCGCTGGCGTTCGGTGATACCAGCGGCGGCTTTCGCAAGCTGATCCAGATCGTGTTCGGCCTGTCCATCGCGTTCGCCGCGTCCTCGTTCTTCCTGTCGTTCTTCAGCTTCTCCGGAGGGGCCGTCGTATGAGTAAGGCCACCGATCTTCCGGGCTTTGAAGTGCCGCTGCATCGCTCGCTGACCGAGCCGATCCTGCTGGGCGGTGCGCCGCGCACCGTGGCGATTGCCAACGGCACGCTAGCCGCCGCCGTCGGGCTGGGCCTGCAACTGTGGATTCCCGGCGTGGTGCTCTGGATCGTCGGCCACTCGCTGGCCGTATGGGGTGCGCGCGTCGATCCGCAGTTCATGCAGGTCTTCGCGCGGCATATCAAACACCGCCCGCTTCTGGACGTGTGAGGGGAGGACGCCATGCTGAACCTTGCCGAATATCGTCAGCGCCCGGCCTTGCTTGCCGACTGGCTGCCCTGGGCCGGGCTGGTCGCGCCGGGCGTTGTGCTGAACAAAGATGGTTCGTTTCAACGCACGTTCCAGTTTCGCGGCCCCGACTTGGACAGTGCGACACAGGGCGAGCTGATTGCCACGTCGGCGCGGCAGAACAACGCGCTTCGCCGTACCGGGTCTGGCTGGGCCTTCTATATCGAGGCCGAGCGGATGCGGGCATCGAGCTATCCGCAATCCTCCTTTCCCGAACCACTGTCCTGGCTGGTGGATGAGGAGCGACGCGCGGCGTTCGAGGAGTCGGATGGCCATTTCGAGAGCGTCTATCACTTCACGTTGCAACACCTACCGCCGCAAGAGTCTCGCGCCCGTGCGGCTGGGATGCTGTACGAGAACCGGCCCACTGAGGGTGTGGACTGGCGTGGTCGGCTTGATTCCTTCGTGGCAGAGACCGATCGCGTGTTCGACCTGCTCGATGGTGTGATGCCGGAGATTGCCTGGCTGGACGATAGCCAGACGCTGACCTACCTGCATGCCACAGTCTCCACGCGGCGCTATCGCGTCGGCGTGCCCGACGTGCCGTTCCATATCGACGCACTGCTGGCCGATGCCGCGCTGGTCGGCGGCCTGGCGCCCATGCTGGGCGATCAGCACCTGCGCGTGGTGTCGGTACGAGGCTTCCCGACCTCGACCTGGCCGGGGATCTTGGACGACCTCAACCGCCTGGGCTTTGCGTATCGCTGGAGTACGCGCTTCCTGTGCCTGGACAAAGCCGAGGCGGAACGGGAATTGGGGCGCTTGCGGCGCCAATGGTTCGCCAAGCGCAAGAACGTCATCGCGCTGCTGCGCGAAACGATCTTTCAGCAGGAAAGCCCGCTGGTCGATACCGATGCCAGCAACAAGGCCGCCGACGCCGATGCCGCCTTGCAGGAGCTGGGCAGCGATCAAGTCGCCTTCGGCTACCTCACCGCCACGGTGACGGTGCTCGACGCCGACCCGGCCGTGGCCGACGAGAAGCTGCGCATGGTGGAGCGCGTCATCCAGGGCCGGGGTTTCGTGACCATCCCCGAAACCCTCAACGCAGTCGATGCCTGGCTGTCGTCCGTCCCCGGCAACGCATACGCGAACGTGCGTCAGCCCATCGTTTCGACGCTGAACCTGGCGCACATGATGCCGATGTCAGCGGTATGGGCTGGGCCGGAGAAGAACGAACACCTCGATGGCCCGCCGCTGATCGTCACCCGCACCGATGGCGCGACGCCGTTCCGGCTGGTGACGCACATCGGCGACGTGGGGCACACCCTTGTCGCCGGGCCGACCGGCATGGGCAAGTCGGTGCTGCTCGCCATATTGGCCATGCAGTTCCGGCGCTACTTCGGCTCGCGGATCTTCGCCTTCGACATGGGGCGCTCGATGCGCGCCACCATCCTCGGCCTTGGCGGTGAGCACTACGACCTCGGTGCCGATGGCGGCATCGCCTTCCAGCCACTCGCGCGAATAGCCCACGAGGGCTACCGCACCTGGGCCGCCGAATGGGTGGAGGGCCGGCTGCTGCACGAAGGCGTGACGGTCGGCCCGGACGAGAAGGCTGCCATTTGGTCGGCGCTGCGAAGCCTTGCCGGTGCGCCAGTGGAGCAGCGCACCATGACCGGCTTGTCGGTGTTATTGCAGTCCAACGCGCTGCGCCAAGCGCTCGCGCCCTATGTGTTGGGCGGCGCCCACGGCAAGCTGCTGGACGCTGACCACGACCGGCTGGGCATGGCCGACGTGCAGGGCTTTGAGATGGAAGAACTGATGCACAGCCCCGCCGCCGTGCAAGCAGTGCTGCGCTACCTGTTCGCCCGCTTCGACGAACGTTTTGACGGCGCGCCCACGCTGCTGATCCTCGATGAAGCGTGGCTGTTCCTCGATGAGCCGTCCTTCGCGGCCCGCATCCGGCAATGGCTCAAGACGCTCAGAAAAAAGAACGTCAGCGTCATCTTTGCCACGCAGTCGCTGGCCGACATCAAGGACTCGACCATCGCGCCAGCCATCATCGAAAGC
Organism: Stenotrophomonas sp. 63632_Sma; assembly: GCF_056482875.1. Taxonomy (NCBI): domain Bacteria; kingdom Pseudomonadati; phylum Pseudomonadota; class Gammaproteobacteria; order Lysobacterales; family Lysobacteraceae; genus Stenotrophomonas; species Stenotrophomonas sp. 63632_Sma. The sequence continues at coordinate 3,100,243 of NZ_CM151220.1, read as the reverse complement.
TGCGCGAGCAGGATCTTCTTACCTAACCCGCAGGCCACCGAGCCGCAGATTCGCACGATCTACGAAGGCTTCGGCTTGAACAGCCGCCAGATTGAGATCGTGGCGACCGCACAGCCCAAGCGCGATTACTACTACCAGTCGCGCCTCGGCAATCGCCTGTTCGACCTCGACCTGGGGCCTGTCGCGCTCGCATTCGCGGGCGCATCCACCCCTCAAGACCAACGCGATATTGACCGCGTGCTGACGCAGGCCGGCGCTCCCGGCTTCGCCGGCGCGTGGCTGCGCCATCGCGGCCTCGGCTGGGCCGCCGACCTGCTGCCGTCCGCTCCGGCGGCAGCTTCCTTTCTCGCTTCTCAACCGCTGGAGGTTTCACCATGAAGACCAAGCCCCGTTTGCTCTCTGTCTCACTCGCTGCCGTGCTGTCGGTATCGCTGCTGGCCGTGCAGCCCGCATCCGCGCTGACGGTGTTCGACCCGTCCAACTTCGTGCAGAACACGCTGACCGCCGTGCGCACGCTGGAACAGATCAACAACCAGATCAACCAGCTTCAGAACGAGGCGCAGATGTTGATGAACCAGGCCAGGAACCTGGCAAATCTCGACTTCAACATCGTCAACCGCCTGCGCTCGACGCTCGCCACCACCGAGCGCCTGATCGCCGAGGCGCGCGGCTTGGCCTACGACGTGCAGAGCATGGATGCCACGTTCGCCCGCCTGTACCCGGAACAGTACGCCGCCACCATCAGCGGCGACCGCATGGCACAGGACGCCCGCGAACGCTGGCAGAACACCTTGAACGGCTTGCACACCGCGATGCGGATGCAGGCGCAGGTGTCGCAGAACCTCGCCCAAGACGAAAGCGCGCTGGCCGATCTCGTGAGCCAGAGCCAGTCGGCCACCGGCGCGCTGCAAGCGATGCAGGCGACGAACCAGCTCCTGGCTTTGCAGGCCAAGCAGTCGATCCAGGCGCAGCAGCTCCAGATCACGCAAGACCGGGCCGCTTCACTGGAACTGGCGCGGCAAGCGGCGGCTATGGAGCGCGCCCGCGAAGTGCGGCGGCGCTTTCTGGGCACCGGCACGCCGTACACGCCGCAGTCCGTCAACTTCTATAACAACTGACCGGAGGCGGCCATGCGATGCGCTTCCGTCCTGATGGCCGTGCTGCTGACCGCGTGCGGCCAGCAGCCGGCCGAGAACCTGGCCGACGCCCTGGCCGCAGATCCGGTGCGGCTCAAGGCGTTGCGCGGGCAATGCGCGGCCGACCGGCAGGCCGTGGGCGAGGATGCCTGCCGCGCCGCCGCTGAAGCCTTCCGGCGGCGCTTCTTCGCCGGCCATACCGGGCCGGATGAATACAACTCGCTGGCTGAACTCCCGCCGATTCCGCCGAGCTTCGATACGCCCGCAGATGAATTGCCAGAGGGCGCCGTTCCGCTCACTCCGCCCGAGGATTCGCCATGAACGACGTGACCATCATCGACCGTTTCCTCGATACGTTCTCGCGCTACATCGACTCGGGCTTCGGCTTATTGCAGGGCGAAGTGGCATTTCTCACCGCCACGCTCATCGTCATCGACATGACGATCGCTGGCCTGTATTGGGCCATGAGCCACGCCACCGGCCAGGGCGACGACGTGATCGCCAAGCTGCTGCGCAAGGTGCTCTGTGTCGGCGCGTTCGCCTACATCATCGGCAACTTCAACTGGCTGGCGAGCATCGTGTTCCGCTCGTTCGCCGGCTTGGGAATTACCGCTACCGGCTCGGCCATCACGATGGAGAACTTCCTTCAGCCGGGCCGGCTGGCGAAGACCGGCATCGACGCAGCCGCGCCGATTCTGGAACAGATCGGGGACATGGCTGGGTTCCCCGAGGTGTTCGTGAACATCGACCCTATCGTGGTTCTGTTCATCGCCTGGCTGGTGGTGATCCTCTGCTTCTTCGTGCTGGCCGTACAGCTTTTCATCACGCTGATCGAGTTCAAACTGACTACGCTCGCCGGCTTCGTCTTGATCCCGTTTGCACTCTGGAACAAGACCTCGTTCCTCGCGGAAAAGGTGCTAGGCAACGTGGTGTCGTCAGGCATCAAGGTCTTGGTGCTGGCCGTCATCGTCGGCATCGGTTCAGGCCTGTTCGCCGAGTTCCAGGTGCATCCCGACGAACCATCCATCGACCACGCGCTGGTCGTGATGCTGGCCTCGCTCGCGCTGCTGGCGCTGGGCATTTTCGGCCCCGGTATCGCCACCGGCCTGGTGTCCGGTGCGCCACAGCTTGGTGCGGGCGCGATGGCTGGTGCTGCGGTCGGGGCTGTCGGCACCGGCGTTGCCATCGGCGCCGCCGTAACGGGCGTGGGCGGCGCCGTCATGGCCGGGGCACGAATGGCCCCGGCGGCCGCAAAGCTGGCCGGTGCCGGTGCGCGTGCCGCGACTTCGGCGGCCGGCAGTGCCCGATCGGCGTTCCAGGCCGGTTCCGCTGCGGCCGGCGGCGGTGCCAAGGGCGCGGCGGCTGGCCTCGGCAATGTCGCCAAGACTGGCGCACAAGCCGCAGGCCGCAGCGTCACCTCTGGTGCTTCCGCTGTTGGGCAGAAGGTGGCCGACTCCTTCCGCGCTGGCTGGAACGGCACAGAAGCCGGCAGCGACGGTGCTGGCCCCGGCCAGACCGCAGACGGCACCGCAGGCTCGCAGAAGCAAGAGCAACCGGCCTGGGCCAAGCGGATGCACCGCCGCCAGCAGGCTACCCATGCCGCGACCACTGCCGCCCACACGCTGCGCGGCGGCGACGGCGGCGGCTCCGGGCAAGGCCCGAGCCTGCGGGATTCCGATACCTAACCTTCAAGGAGAACACCCATGCGATTCAAACGACCGCAGGTGCGCTACGCCGATACGCCGCAGCCTGCCACCCCGTATCAAGCCGCCGCCCAGGTGTGGGACGACCGTATCGGCTCCGCCCGCGTGCAGGCGAAGAATTGGCGCCTGATGGCCTTCGGCTGCCTAGTGCTCGCGCTGTTGATGGCCGGCGGCCTGGTGTGGCGCTCGGCGCAGTCCATCGTGACGCCCTATGTCATCGAGGTCGATCAAGCCGGGCAGGTGCGCGCCGTGGGAGAGGCCGCCACGCCGTACCGGCCCGGCGACGCGCAGATCGCGCACCACCTGGCGCGCTTCGTGACGCTGGTTCGCTCGCTGTCCATCGACCCCATCGTGGTGCGGCAGAACTGGCTCGATGCCTACGACTACACCACCGACAAGGGCGCGGCGGTGCTCAACGACTACGCCCGCACCAATGACCCATTCGCCCGCATCGGCAAGGAATCGGTAACGGTGCAAATCACCAGCGTGGTTCGCGCGAGCGACACGTCTTTCAACGTGCGCTGGACAGAGCAGCGCTATGTCAACGGTGCGCCCGCCGGCACCGAACGCTGGAACGCCGTGCTTTCGACCGTCCTGCAAACCCCGCGTACTGAACAGCGCCTGCTCAAGAACCCATTGGGTATCTACGTCAACGGCCTGTCATGGAGCCGCGAACTGGATTCTTCCGAAGGAGCCAAACCATGAAACTTCGTTTCCGCCTTTACGTTGTTCCTTTGACGCTGCTGGCCCTCGCGGGCTGCGCCTCGCAGGGGAAGCCGCCGCCATCCATCTCGCTCGACGAGACGGTGCTGGCCCAGCCGTTGCCCGAACCGCCCAAGCCCGTCGAAGTCGTCGCCGTCCCTGAACCGCTGGCGCTGCCGGCGCAGTTGAAGCCCCTGCCGGAACTCGATGAGGCCCCCGTTGCGCCGGAGCCGGCCGACGAAAAGGTGCGCGTTTCCCGTGCCAATGCAGAAGCGCGTATCGCGCCTACCCGTGAGGGCTACGTCAACGCGATTCAGGTGTGGCCGTTCACCGATGGCGCGCTTTATCAGGTCTATGCGTCGCCGGGGCGCGTGACGGTGGTTTCGCTTCAACCGGGCGAGGAACTGGTAACGGTCGCCGCCGGCGATACCGTGCGCTGGATCGTGGGCGACACGTCCAGCGGCGGCGGGGCCGATCTGCGCGTCAATGTGCTGGTCAAGCCTATCCGCTCCGGTCTGAAAACCAATCTCGTCATCACCACCAGTCGGCGCACCTACCTGCTGGAGCTGACCTCGACCGAGAGGGCATGGATGGCGTCGGTGTCCTGGGACTATCCGAAAGACCGAATGCTCGCGTTGCAGCGCCAGGCGCAGGCAGCGCAGGCAACAACGCCTGTCGATACGGGCCTGTCGCTGGACAAGATCCGCTTCCGCTACGCGGTATCGGGCAGCAACCCGCCGTGGAAGCCTCTGCGCGCCTTCGATGATGGAGAGAAGGTCTATATCCAGTTCCCGCCGGGCATCGCCCAGGGCGAGCTGCCGCCGCTGTTTGTCATCGGCGCGCAGGGCGACGGGCAACTGGTGAACTACCGTTTTCGCTCGCCGTACTACGTCGTGGATCGCCTGTTCGGCGCGGCCGAACTGCGGCTGGGCGGCGATGGCGGCGACGTGGTGCGGATCGAGCGCACCGATGGTGTTGCACGGAGGAACTGACCATGAGCCAGGATGACACTCCCGACCTTGCCGCGCCGCAGGCGGACAAGGTGGCGCCGGAGGCAGTGGCGCTGCGCGCCCAGCCGCGTCCAGTCACACGCCTGAACCGGCGCTCGCTGGCCATCCTTGCCGGCGTCCTAGCGGTCGCCGTGCTCGGCGCGCTGATGTGGTCGCTGCAACCTCATCGACGCAGCACAGGCGAGCAGACCGAGCTTTACAACGTCGATCGCGTGTCAAAGTCGGAAGGACTGGATGCGCTGCCGACGGACTATTCCAAGCTGCCGCCGGCGTTGCTGCCTGCCGTTCCCGAACTAGGGCCACCGCTGCCGGGCGATCTTGGCCCGGCTATCGTGAAGTCGCAGCAACCGGCGACGGCTGCCTACGCGGCCCCCGGTCACGACCCGAACGATGCCCTGCGAAAAGAAGCCGAGGCGGCCGCGGCCTCGTCCGTGTTCTTCCGCTCGGGTGGGCAGAATGCGGCGCCGGTAGCGCAGACACAGGTGGCCGCTGCGCCGGGCTTCGCCGCCAATGCGGCGTTTGACCCGCTGGCGGCCGGGCCGGCCTCCACGGCGGCCCAACCTGCTGACCCGACAGCGGTGCAAAACCGGCAAGACCAGAAAGAGGCTTTCATGAAAGCTGGCCCCACTGAAACCCGTAATTCCGGCAATCTGACTCTGCCAATTTCGCCGTATCAGGTTATGGCCGGAACAGTGGTCGCAGGTGCCTTGGTGACGGGCATCAAGTCGGACTTGCCCGGCGACGTGATCGCCACGGTGACGGAGCCGGTCTATGACACAGCCACCGGGCGCTTCCTGCTGATTCCGCAGGGTTCGCGCATCCTGGGCAAATACAACAGCCAGGTCAGCTACGGGCAGAGCCGCGTTCAAGTCGTCTGGAACCGGATCATCCTGCCGGACACGTCTTCGCTCACGCTCGACAACCTGGCCGGCACCGACCCAGCCGGCTATGCCGGGCTGGAGGACGATGTGGACTACCACTGGGGCCGCATCTTTGCCGGTGCGGCACTCACCACGCTGCTGGGCGTCGGTGCCGAGCTGGCCGCGCCGGAGAACCGGCAGGATGGTGATCGCGTCATCATCGCTGGGCGCGACAGCGCGCAGGACAGCATCAATCAGGTCGGCCAGGAGATGACCCGGCGCAACCTCAACATCCAGCCGACCTTAACGCAACGGCCGGGCCTGCCGGTTCGCATCATCGTCAACCGGGATCTGGTGCTGCGGCCGTACCAGCCGCTGTTCTTCAACCGGGGGACTTCACGATGAGCACGACCAAGAAGCTGCGGCTCGGCCCGCTGCCGAAGACCGAGAGCACCAAGCTGACTTTCGTTTGCCCGACCAGCTTGAAAGTCGACCTCGACCGCTACGCCGCGCTACACGCGCAGGCGTATGGCGAGGCCGTTGATGCGGCGACGCTGATCCCGCATATGCTGGAAGCGTTCATGGCGGGGGATCGAGGATTCAGGAAGGGCACGGCGACCCGCAGCACACCACCGAAGCCGCCATGATTGCACCGCATGCTATTCAACGGCATCCATCGAACGCGCAGCCCAGGCTGCGCGTTCTTCATTCTGGATGCCGCCGAGCCTGTTGGGCTATGATGATGCGACAGGCCCGCCGTTCCTCGGCAATCCAGCACTACACAGTGCGATGCGGCTTTCTCTCCCAACGCTCCTATGTCGCTCCTAGCCGACAACGCCGCTCTTCTTCTAAGCGGCCCCGAAAGGAGCTAACCTACTGTCCCATATACGGTTTCAAGTCCTTCTTGATTTGCGCGAAAGACTTGACACCGGCACTTTTTTGTTGGGTGTGGTTGGCTGGGTAGAACGGGGCCTTCCGGGTATAGGAGGGAGCCTGTGTGCGCGGTTGCTGTAAAGCCTAGCCCATGCCCGGCTCGGGTCGAAGGCGCGGGCAAAGAAGAGCAAAAGCAAAAGCAGCCAAGCATGGCTTGGCTCCACCAAGGGCGGTCATGCGTGTGCTCGCGGCTGTTGGGTCCGCCTTGTAGCGAGCCGAGCACCGCAGGGGAATCAGGGGCGAAGAGGCGCCGCTGTTTGAGCGCAGCGAGTTCGGCGCCGTCCCCTGATTCACCGAGGAGCACAGGGCACCGGCGCGCAGCGTCGGCTCGCGGATGGCGGCGCGTTTCTTTTGGTTACTTTTCTTTTCGCGCGAAAAGAAAAGTGACACCCCACCGCGGTCACGGAAAGAGCCCGCCGGGCATGGCCCGGCGCTACCGGCGCGTGGGCGCGCGGAAATCCGCTCTATTGCAGGTCGCGAAGATTCAGTTTCCGCAACGTCGGGTTCTTCCACGCCGTGATCCCGGCCACGCTCAGCACCGCGAACCCACCCAGCACCACTGCCGGCACCAGGCCGAGCAGCTTTGCCATCGTGCCGGCATAGAACGCGCCCAGTTCGTTGGACGAACTGATGAAGATGCCGTTGATCGACGACACCCGGCCGCGCATTTCTTCCGGTGTGGCCAGCTGCAGGATGGTCGAGCGGATCACCACCGACACGCCATCGAAGGCCCCATAGAACAGCAGGATCAGCGCGGACAGCCAGAAGTGCTGCGACAGCCCGAAGCTGATCACGCACAGGCCGAAGCCGGCCACCGCGAACAGCAGCACGCGGCCGGCATTGCGGTGCAGCGGGTGGCGCGCCAGCCACAGGCCAACGCAGACCGAGCCCAGCGCCGGCATTGCGCGCAGGATGCCCAGGCCTTCCGGACCGTGGTGCAGGATCTCGTGCAGGAACGCCGGCAGCATCGCCACCACGCCGCCCAGCAGCACCGAGAACATGTCCAGCGCCATCGCCCCGACCATGATCCGGTTGCCGACCACGAAGCTCGCGCCTTCAGCGATGCTCTTGAAGATCGGGGCGGCCGGACCGGTATGCACCGGTTCTTCCACCTTCAGCGTGGCCAGGCAGGCCATCGCCACCAGCGCGAAGCCCGTGGCCACCGCGTAGGACAGGCCCTTGCCGCCGAAGCCGACCAGCACGCCGCCCAATGCCGGACCGGCCACCATGCCGGCCTGGAACACCACGGCGCCGAGGCCAGCGCCACGTGCGAACTGGTCACGGGCCAGCACGCGGGCGAACAGGGCGTTGTAGATCGGCGACAGGAAGGCGCGGACCATGCCGGTCAGCGCAATGGCCGCATAGATCGGCCACACGCCTTCGAACGGCAGCCAGCCCTTGGCCACGCCGGTCAACACCAGCGCGGTGGCGATCAACCCGGAGCAGGCGACCATGCCGAGCCGGCGGCGCGGCAGGTGGTCGACCAGATAACCGGCGAACGGTGCGACGCAGAAGAACGGCAGCACCTCGGCCAGGCCAACCAGGCCCAGCGAGAACGGATTGCGGGTGACTTCGTAGATGTGCCAGCCGACGGTGACCGCGACCACCTGGTAGGACAGCATCGCGAAGATGCGGTAGGCCAGCAGCTTGGCGAAACCGGGCCGGGACAGCAGCCCCAGCGCGGTGTCTTCGGCCGTGGCGGGTTCGCTCACGACGGGTCGCGCTGCAGCTGCGCCTGCGCGGTCTCGCGGATGAAGGCCAGCATCGCCGCCACGCCGTTGCTGCGGGTGGGCGAGAGGTGGCGGGCCAGGCCGATGTCCTGGATGTAGCTCGGTTCGGTGGCCAGGATCTCCTGCGCCGAGCGCCCGGAGTACACGCGCAGGGCCAGGAAGATCAGGCCGGAAACGATGGCCGAATCACTGATGGCGTGGAAGCGCAGCGACTGCGCATTGCCTTCCGGCACGATCCAGACCATCGACTGGCAGCCGAGCAGGCGGTGCTCTTCGGTCTTCCATTCGTCCGGGAAGGCGGGCAGCTTACGGCCGAGGTCGATCAGATACTGGTAGCGCTCGGACCAGTCGCCGAAGAAGCCGAATTCCTCGGCGATGGCGGTCTGGGCCTCGGCGGCGGTGGGTTCAAGCGGGAACGGAGAGTCGGTCACAACAGTCTCTACAGTGGAGCGTGGCCGGCGGACCGGCCACGGGGCAGGGTGGGTCAGCCGCGCTTGCGCGACCAGCGCACGCCCTGCGGGGTGTCTTCCAGCACGATGCCTTCGGCGGCCAGCTGGTCGCGGATGGTGTCGGAACGGGCGAAATCGCGTGCCTGCTTGGCGGCGGCACGCTCGTCGATCAGGCCCTGGATGCGGGCATCTTCGCCATCATCGCTGGCCGCGGTGCCGAACCACTGCGCTGGATCGGCCTGCAGCAGGCCCAGGGCCAGGCCGGCACCGAGCAGTTCGCCCTTCAGGCGCGCCTGTTCGGCCGGGTCGGTGGCCCGGCGTGCATCGGCGGCGATGCGGGCCACTTCGGCCAGTGCCTGCGGGGTGTTCAGGTCGTCATCCAGGGTTGCCTCGACCGTGGCCGGGATCGCCACGACCGCCTCGACCGACGCCAGCTCGCGCAGCGTGCCGTACAGGCGGTCCAGGGTGCGCACCGACTGCTCGATGAGGCCATCGGACCAGTCCAGCGGCTGCCGGTAGTGGGCCGACAGCAGGGCCAGGCGCAGCGCTTCCGGCGGGTGCTGGCGGACCAGATCGTGCACGCGTTCGATGTTGCCCAGCGACTTGCTCATCTTGGCGCCGCCGAAGTTGAGCATGCCGTTGTGCAGCCAGAAGCGGGCGAAGATCTTGCCGCCGTGGGCGCATTCGCTCTGCGCAAGCTCGTTCTCGTGGTGCGGGAACTGCAGGTCGACGCCGCCGGCATGGATGTCGATGGTCTCGCCCAGGTGGGCGGCGGCCATCGCCGAGCATTCGATATGCCAGCCCGGGCGGCCACGGCCCCAGGGAGACTCCCAGCCAGGGAGGTCGTCGCTGGACGGCTTCCACAGCACGAAATCGCCCGGGTCGCGCTTGTACGGGGCCACGTCGACGCGGGCGCCGGCCAGCATCTCTTCCGGGTCGCGGCGCGAGAGCTTGCCATAGCCTTCGAAGCTGGCCACCGCGAACAGCACGTGGCCTTCGGCGGCGTAGGCATGCCCGTTGGCGATCAGCTGCTCGATCATGGTGATGATCTGCGGAATGTGCGCGGTAACTTCCGGCTCGATGTCCGGCGGCACCACGCCCAGCGCGGCCATGTCTTCACGGTAGGCGGCGGCGAACCTGTCGGTGATGGTGCTGATCGGCACGCCCTGCTCACGCGCGGCGTTGTTGATCTTGTCGTCCACGTCGGTGATGTTGCGCGCGTAGCGCAGGCCACCGAAACGGCGTCGCAGCAGATCGGCCAGCACTCCGAACACCACTGGGCCACGGGCGTTGCCGATGTGCACGTAGTTGTAGACCGTCGGGCCGCACACATACAGGGTCGGACAGGCCGGGTCGAGCGGGGTGAACGGTTCGAGCTGGCGAGTCAGGTTGTTGTGCAGGCGCAGGGTCATGGGGCTGTGGCTGGGGGACAAGCCTGTGATTTTAGAACGTGTCGGCCCCCTTTGGGGGCACCGCCTGCCACCGGTGGACGCCGGGTCCAACCAGGGTGGGGTGGGCAGGAGCAGCGTGGACGGGTAATGTTCAGCCCCTTGCGCTCGCCACTGCCTACACTATTGCCGTGTCCTTGCTCCCTTCGCCAATGAAATCCACCGCGTTGCTGACCCTGGCCTGCCTGTCGGCGCTGGCCGCCGTGGCGCAGGCGCAGGAGGCCGAGCCCCGCAACCGGGTGGTGATCGTGGAGAACGTGAAGTTCGACTACGCGCAGGTACTGAACGTCGAACCCGTGTTCCAGACCCTGCGCGCGACCCGTACCGAAGAACACTGCGAGCCGGTCTCGACCCGGACCCTGGCGCCGGTCAATGTCACTGGTGAGGAGCCGGTCGAGGACAAGGGCCGGATCAGCCGCTTCTGGGACTCGGTACGCTCGATGTTCAAGCGCAGCGATGAAGAGGTCTCCGAGGACACCGCCGCCGAGTCACCGGCCCCGGCGCCGGCACCGGCCAACAATGGTCCGATGCTGACCCGCGACTGTCGCATCGTGCCGGTGGGACGTGAATTCCGCCGGCCCATCGCCTACGACGTGGACTACGTCTACAAGGGCACCAAGTACCGCTCGCGGCTGCCGGAAGATCCCGGCAACCGGCTCAAGATCCGGGTGTCGATCACCCCCTGGGTCGGCCCCGAGCAGGGCGCCGCCGGCAATCCCTGATTCTGCGACCCCGGCCCCTTGCGTCGGCCCCGGCCGCATGCAAAGATGGATGACCATGAAGCTCACCGACTTCCAGCACGACAGCAGCGCAGCCCGACAGGCGTCGGGCATGACCTCGCGTGCGCGTCGACCGGAACCCCACATCCTCGCTGGGTAACCGGAGCTTTTTGCTGTTCGTCCGAAAAAAACCCAGCCCGCCGGCTGGGTTTTTTCGTTTCCGCGTCATGAAAGCTGCAACTGCAACCTTTTCGTTCCACCTTTGCTTCCTGTTTTCCCTTCCACCGCGTCGAACCCGGCGCCGCCACGCAAGGAAAGATGATGTCCCCCAAGCACTTCCTGAACACCCAGGACTGGAGCCGCAGCGAGCTCGACGCGCTGCTGACCCAGGCCGCGCTGTTCAAGCGCAACAAGCTCGGCGACCAGCTCAAGGGCAAGTCGATCGCGCTGGTGTTCTTCAATCCGTCCATGCGCACCCGCACCAGCTTTGAACTGGGTGCGTTCCAGCTGGGTGCCCACGCGGTGGTGCTGCAGCCGGGCAAGGATGCGTGGCCGATCGAGTTCAACCTCGGCACGGTGATGGACGGCGATACCGAAGAGCACATCGCTGAAGTGGCCAAGGTGCTGGGCCGTTACTGCGACATCATCGCCGTGCGTGCGTTCCCCAAGTTCATCGACTGGGCCTACGACCGCCAGGACATCGTCCTCAACAGCTTCGCCAAGTACTCGCCGGTGCCGGTCATCAACATGGAGACCATCACCCACCCGTGCCAGGAGCTGGCCCACATCATGGCCCTGCAGGAGCACTTCGGCACCCAGGACCTGCGCGGCAAGAAGTACGTGCTGACCTGGACCTACCACCCCAAGCCGCTGAACACCGCAGTCGCCAATTCGGCGCTGACCATCGCCACCCGCATGGGCATGGACGTGACCCTGCTGTGCCCGACCGCCGACTACATCCTCGACGACCGCTACATGGGCTGGGCCGAGCAGAACGTGGCCGAGAGCGGCGGCTCGCTGAAGATCAGCCATGACATCGACAGCGCCTACGCCGGTGCCGACGTGGTCTACGCCAAGAGCTGGGGCGCGCTGCCGTTCTTCGGCAACTGGGAACCGGAAAAGCCGATCCGCGACCAGTTCAAGCACTTCATCGTGGACGAGCGGAAGATGGCGCTGACCAACAACGGTGTGTTCAGCCACTGCCTGCCGCTGCGCCGCAACGTGAAGGCCACCGACGCGGTGATGGATTCGCCGCAGTGCATCGCCATCAACGAAGCCGAGAACCGCCTGCACGTGCAGAAGGCGATCATGGCGGCGGTTGCCGGGCGCTGAATCAAACAAGGGGTAGAGCCGACCGTTGGTCGGCTGCTCCCGCAGCGGCGCATCCAACATTTCAGCCGACCAGCGGTCGGCTCTACCGAATTCCCATCCCCCAAGTGGACCTGATCCCCATGAGCAACAAAGACGTCGTTCTCGCCTTCTCCGGCGGCCTGGATACCAGCTTCTGCGTGCCGTACCTGCAGGAGCGCGGCTACAACGTGCACACCGTGTTCGCCGATACCGGCGGCGTGGATGATGAAGAGCGTGATTTCATCGAGAAGCGCGCCGCCGAGCTGGGCGTGACCAGCCACGTCACCGTCAACGGTGGCCCGGCCATCTGGGAAGGCTTCGTCAAGCCGTTCGTGTGGGCAGGCGAAGGCTATCAGGGCCAGTACCCGCTGCTGGTCTCGGACCGCTACCTGATCGTCGATGCCGCGCTGAAGCGTGCCGCCGAACTGGGCACCAACATCATCGCCCACGGCTGCACCGGCATGGGCAACGACCAGGTCCGCTTCGACCTGGCGGTGAAGGCACTGGGCGACTACCAGATCATCGCGCCGATCCGCGAGATCCAGAAGGAACACACCCAGACCCGCGCCTACGAGCAGAAGTACCTGGAAGAGCGCGGCTTCGGCGTGCGCGCCAAGCAGCAGGCCTACACCATCAACGAGAACCTGCTGGGCCTGACCATGTCCGGCGGCGAGATCGACCGTTGGGAAGCGCCGGGCGAGGGCGCCCGTGGCTGGTGCGCACCGCGCAGCGAGTGGCCGGAGCAGGCGCTGAACGTGACCCTGAAGTTCGTCGAGGGCGAAGCCGTCGAACTGAACGGCAAGGCGTTGCCGGGCGACCAGATCCTGGCCCAGCTCAACAAGCTGTTCGCCCCGTACGGCGTTGGCCGCGGTGTCTACACCGGCGACACCGTGATCGGCCTGAAGGGTCGCATCGTGTTCGAGGCCCCGGGCCTGGTGTCGCTGCTGGCCGCGCACCGCGCGCTGGAAGATGCCGTGCTGACCAAGCAGCAGAACCGCTTCAAGCCGGACGTGGCGCGCAAGTGGGTGGAGCTGGTCTACGAAGGCTTCTACCACGACCCGCTGAAGACCGACATCGAGGCCTTCCTGAAGTCCTCGCAGGCCAAGGTCAACGGCGAAGTGGTGCTGGAAACCCGCGGCGGCCGCGTCGATGCAGTGGCGGTGAAGTCGCCGCACCTGCTCAACACCAAGGGCGCCACCTACGCGCAGTCGGCCGACTGGGGCGTGGAGGAGGCCGAGGGCTTCATCAAGCTGTTCGGCATGAGCTCGACGCTCTTTGCTCAAGTCAACCGTGGTTGACTTGAGCACGAGCCCGCGCATTTCACCTTAACCCTGCGCCGTTGGCGCGCCCCCTTCAACAAGAAGGGGGCTCTCCTCCAGATGCGCTCCGGTAGCGCTGGGCCATGCCCGGCGGAATTCCACAGGATTGTTGATTCATGCTTGAACAGACGCTCGATCACCTGCAGGCCCTGGTGTCCTTCGACACCCGCAACCCGCCGCGTGCGATCACCACCGGTGGCATCTTCGATTACCTGCGCGCGAACCTGCCCGGCTTCAACGTCGAGGTGATCGACCACGGTGCCGGTGCGGTCAGCCTGTACGCCGTGCGTGGTACGCCGAAGTACCTGTTCAACGTGCATCTGGATACCGTGCCGGATTCGCCGCACTGGAGTGCCGACCCGCACGTGATGCGCCGCCTGGAAGATCGTGTGATCGGCCTGGGCGTGTGTGACATCAAGGGCGCCGCCGCTGCACTGGTGGCCGCGGCCAACGCCAGTGATGGCGATGCCGCGTTCCTGTTCTCCAGCGACGAAGAAGCCAACGATCCGCGCTGCATCGCCGCGTTCCTGGCCCGTGGCCTGCCATATGAAGCGGTGCTGGTGGCGGAGCCGACCATGAGCGAAGCGGTGCTGGCGCACCGAGGCATCAGCTCGGTGCTGATGCAGTTCTCCGGTCGCGCCGGGCATGCCTCGGGCAAGCAGGATGCGGCCGCCAGCGCACTGCATCAGGCCATGCGCTGGGGCAACCGTGCGCTGGACCATGTGGAATCGCTGGCCTCGGCGCGCTTCGGCGGCCTCACCGGCCTGCGCTTCAACATCGGTCGCGTCGAAGGTGGCATCAAGGCCAACATGATCGCGCCGGCCGCCGAAGTGCGGTTCGGGTTCCGTCCGCTGCCGTCGATGGACATCGATGGCCTGCTGGCGACCTTCGCCGGTTTTGCCGAACCGGAAGCCGCACTGTTCACCGAAACCTTCCGTGGCCCCAGCCTGCCGGCCGGTGACATCGCCGAGGCCGAGAACCGCCGCCTGCTGGCACGCGACGTGGCCGATGCGCTGGAACTGCCGATCGGCAACGCGGTGGACTTCTGGACAGAGGCCTCGCTGTTCTCCGCTGCTGGATACACCACGCTGGTGTTCGGCCCGGGTGACATCGCCCAGGCCCACACCGCCGATGAGTTCGTGACGCTGGAGCAGCTGCAGCGCTACACCGACGCCGTGCACCGCATCATCGCCGCCGGCGCCTGATCGACCCCACAACGCCGCCCGGCCCTGGCCGGGTGGAACTGCAACGCGGCGACCGCCGCCTGTGACGAAACCGAAATGTCTCCTGCCCTCCAGCCCCACCGCCAGACCCGCCAGACCATCGTGCGCCTGCTTTCCAGCATGGCCAGCGCGAAGGAGATCAGCCAGTACCTCAAGCGCTTCTCGCAGCTGGACGCCAAGCGCTTTGCCGTGGTCAAGGTCGGCGGCGCGGTGCTGCGCGACGATCTCGACGCGCTGACCTCTTCGCTGTCGTTCCTGCAGGAAGTCGGCCTGACCCCGATCGTGCTGCACGGCGCCGGCCCGCAGCTGGATGCCGAGCTGTCGGCCGCCGGCATCGAGAAGCAGACCGTCAACGGCCTGCGCGTGACCTCGCCGGAGGCGCTGGCGATCGTGCGCCGGGTGTTCCAGCAGTCCAACCTGTGCCTGGTGGAGGCGCTGCAGCAGAACGGCGCGCGTGCCACCTCGATCACCGGCGGCGTGTTCGAAGCCGAGTACCTGGGCGTGGACACCTACGGCCTGGTCGGCGAGGTGAAGAAGGTCAACCTGGCGCCGATCGAGGCCAGCCTGCGCGCCGGCTCGATCCCGGTCATCACCAGCTTGGGCGAAACCGCGGGTGGCCAGATCCTCAACGTCAACGCCGACTTCGCCGCCAACGAGCTGGTGCAGGAGCTGCAGCCGTACAAGATCATTTTCCTGACCGGCACCGGCGGCCTGCTGGACGAGCAGGGCAGCGTGATCGATTCGATCAACCTGTCCACCGAGTACGACCACCTGATCGCGCAGCCGTGGATCCACGGTGGCATGAAGGTGAAGATCGAACAGATCAAGGACCTGCTCGACCGCCTGCCGCTGGAATCGTCGGTGTCCATCACGCGCCCGGCTGACCTGGCCAAGGAACTGTTCACCCACAAGGGCTCGGGCACGCTGGTGCGCAAGGGCGAGAAGGTGCTGCGCGCCACCGCGTGGAACGAGCTGGACCTGCCACGGCTGAAGGGCCTGATCGAATCCAGCTTCGGCCGCACGCTGGTGCCTGACTATTTCCAGAAGACCAAGCTGCTGCGCGCCTATGTCAGCGAGAACTACCGCACCGCGGTGATCCTCACCGACGAAGCCGAGGGCGTGTACCTGGACAAGTTCGCCGTGCTCGATGATGCACAGGGTGAAGGCCTCGGCCGCGCGGTGTGGAACGTGATGCGGGATGAAACGCCGCAGCTGTTCTGGCGTTCGCGCAATGGCAACCCGATCAATCACTTCTACTATGCTGAATCCGATGGCTGCTACAAGCAGGGCCATTGGAAGGTGTTCTGGTACGGCGCCGATGGCATCGACCGGATCAGCACCTATGTCGACCACTGCGCCCAGCGCGCACCGAGCCTGCAGGGCTGAATGATGGACCATTCCGATCACTGGACTACGATTCCCACCCTGCGCGGCCAGCACGTGACACTGCAGCCGCTGCAGCCCGAGCATGTGCCTGGCCTGCGCGCCGCCGTGGAGGGCAGCGGCCTGGACCAGCTCTGGTACACCCAGGTGCCTTCGCCGGAGCGGGTCGAGCACTATGTGCAGGCCGCGCTGCAGGCACAGGCGGAAGGCAAGGTGCTGCCGTTCGTGATCCTCGATGCGGCGGGTGACATCGTGGGTACCACCCGCTTCTACGACCTGGATGCCGGCGTGCCCAAGCTCAGCCTGGGTTACACCTGGTATGCACCGCGCGTGCAGCGTACCGGCGTAAACACCGAAACCAAGCTGTTGCTGCTGCAGCACGCCTTCGAAACCATGGGCTGCATCAGCCTGGTGCTGGAAACCAGCTGGTTCAACTTCACCTCGCGCACCGCCATCGCCCGCCTCGGCGCCAAGCAGGACGGCGTGCTGCGCAACCACAAGCGGCACGCCGACGGCACGCCGCGCGACACCGTCATCTTCTCCATCATCGATACGGAATGGCAGGGCGTGAAGCGCCACCTGCAGTACCGCCTGGACAGCCACGCATGAACGATTCGACTTTCACCCTGGGCATCGTCGGCGCCCGTGGCCATACCGGTGCCGAGCTGATCAAGCTGGTGGCCGCACATCCGCGGCTGAAGCTGGCCTTCGTGTCCTCGCGCGAACGCGCCGGGCAGCGCCTGTCCGACCACCATCCGGAGTTCCAGGGCGAGCTGCAGTACGAGAATCTGGACGCCGACGCGGTGGCCGCCAAGGGCGTGGACGCGGTGATCCTGGCCCTGCCCAACGGCCTGGCCGCACCGTTCGTGGCCGCACTGGAAGCGGCGAAGCCGGACACCGTCATCGTCGACCTGTCGGCCGACTACCGCTTCGACAACAGCTGGTACTACGGCCTGCCGGAGCTGACCCGAGGCCGCTACAACGGCCAGAAGCACATCAGCAACCCGGGCTGCTATGCCACGGCGATGCAGCTGGCGGTGCATCCGCTGCTGGACCTGCTGGCCGGTCCGCCGCAGTGCTTCGGTGTGTCCGGCTATTCCGGCGCCGGCACCACGCCGTCGGACAAGAACAACGTCGAACTGCTCGCCGACAACCTGATGCCGTATGCGCTGACCAACCACGTGCACGAGCGTGAAGTGTCGGTCCAGCTGGGCGTGGCGGTTGAATTCATGCCGCATGTCGCGCCGCATTTCCGCGGCATCACGCTCACCGCCAACCTGTGGCTGAACCGCGTGCAGACCCGCGAACAGATCGTCGAGCGCTTCCAGCAGGCCTATGCGGGCGAACCGCTGATCGAGGTAGTGGATGAAGCGCCGTGGGTCAGCCGCATCGCCGGCCGCCACGGTGCGCAGGTCGGTGGCTTCACCCTGGCCCCGGGCGGCAAGCGGGTGGTGGTGGTGGCGACCCTGGACAACCTGCTGAAGGGCGCGGCCAGCCAGGCCATGCAGAACCTCAACCTCGCGCTGGGCATCGACGAACTGACGTCGATCCCGCACTGAACACGTATTCCGGAGCCCCCATGGCAGACCTTCTTTGGCAGAAGCCCGGCGTCGCCGTCGACGCCCAGATCCAGACCTTCCTCGCCGGCGATGACGTGATCCTCGATCGCGAATTCTTCCTGCACGACATCGCCGCCAGCGCCGCGCATGCACAGGGCCTGCAGCACATCGGCATCCTCAGCGCCGATGAACTGGCCGGCCTGCTGCGCGAGCTCGACGTGCTGGCGCAGGACTTCCGCGAAGGCCGCTTCGTGCTGGACACGCAGTACGAAGATGGTCATTCGGCGATCGAAGCGCGCTTGACCGAACGCCTCGGCGATGCCGGCCGCAAGATCCACACCGGCCGCAGCCGCAATGACCAGATCCTGGTCGCCACCCGCCTCTGGCTGAAGGAGAAGCTGCAGCGTGTGGCCCAGCTCAGCGCCGAGGTTGCCAAGGTCGCGCTGGACCGTGCGCAGGCCGAGAAGGATCTGCCGATCCCCGGCTACACCCACATCCAGCGCGCCGTAGTGTCCTCGGCCGGCATGTGGTGGGCGGGCTGGGCCGAGGCCTTCATCGACAATGCCATCCGCGCGCGTGACACCCATGCGCTGGTCGATGCCAATCCGCTCGGCACGGCTGCCGGCTACGGCGTGAACCTGCCGCTGGACCGCGAGCACACCACGGCCGCGCTCGGTTTCGCGCGCATGCAGATCTCGCCGATCTACGCACAGCTGTCGCGCGGCAAGTTCGAGCTGGCCGCGCTGGAAGCGCTCGGTGGTGCCACGCTGGACCTGCGCCGCATCGCCTGGGACCTGTCGCTGTTCACCAGCGCCGAGTTCGGCTTCGTCGCGCTGCCGGCGCAGTACACCACCGGCAGTTCGATCATGCCCAACAAGCGCAACCCGGACGTGATCGAGCTGATGCGTGCGACCCACGCCAGCGTCGCCGCCGCGCGCACCGAGATCGAGCAGCTGCTGTCGCTGCCCTCGGGCTACCACCGCGACCTGCAGTCGTCCAAGGGTGCCATCTTCCACGGCTTCGGCCGTGGCCTGGCCGCGCTGGAGCTGCTGCCGGCGCTGCTGGCCAACCTGGAATGGCGTGACGACAAGCTGCGTGCGGCCATCGATTCGGGCATGTATGCCACCGACGTGGCGGTGGAAGCGGCCGTGGCCGGCGTGCCGTTCCGTGAGGCCTACAAGGCCGCTGCGGCCGGTGCCGACAGTGCAGGGCAGGGGCGTACCCCGGAAGGCAGCCTGGCCGCACGCGTATCGCCGGGTTCGGCCGCCGACCTGCGCCTGGACGAACTGCGCGCGCGCTGGCAGGCGCTGTCCTGATGACGGGCACTGTCTACCTGGTGATGGCGATGCGCCGGCCGGACTTCAACGATGCAGCGGTGCAGCCGCACCGCGATTTCCTCGATGCGTTGCAGGCGCAGGGCAAGCTGCAGCTGACTGGTGGTTTCGCCGACGGCAGTGGTGGCGCCTATGTGCTGTGCAACGTGGACAGCCTGGCGCAGGCGCAGGCCATCGTCGCCACCGATCCGCTGGTGACGATGCAGGCCTCCGAGCTGACCGTGCACGAATGGAACACCCGCTGAGAGACTGACTGATGACCCTGCACGCCGCCAACGCCGCTTCGCCGTTTCCGCAACAGGCGCTGCCGCCGTGGCGGCGTGCGGTGCTGAAAGTCGGCAGCAGCCTGCTGGCAGCCGATGGCGGCGGCCTGTCACCACGCCACGCGCTGGGCCTGGCCCAGTTCGTCTCGGCCAATGTCCTGGCCGGGCGCGAAGTGGTGATCGTGTCTTCCGGCGCTGTCGCTGCCGGGCGCGCGATCCTGCCGCGGGCCGATGAACCTGGCGCGGCGATGGCGGCGCGGCAGGCGCTGGCTGCGCTCGGCCAGGCCCAGCTGATCGGGCTCTGGCAGCGCTTCTTCGAGCGCCCGGTGGCGCAGGTGCTGCTGACCCATGACGACCTGCGCAACCGCCGCCGCTACCTCAACGCCCGCGCCACGCTCAACGAACTGCTGCGGCTGGGAGCATTGCCGGTGGTCAACGAGAACGACACCGTGTCGGTGGACGAGCTCAAGCTTGGCGACAACGACAACCTGGCGGCGACGGTGGCGGCGCTGGTCGATGCCGATGCGCTGTTCATCGCCACCGATATCGATGGCCTGTACAGCGCCGACCCGCGCACCGTGGCCGACGCGCGGCCGCTGCACGACGTGCCGGAACTGAGTGACGAGGTGCTGGCGATGGCCGGCGGCGCCGGCTCGCGCGCCGGTACCGGCGGCATGCGGACCAAGCTGGAAGCGGCAGCGAAGGCGGGTCGTCTCGGCATCGAGACCTATCTGTTCAATGGCCGCAGCGGTGACGTGGTACGCGCGCTGGCCCAGGACCGCCTGTTCGGTACCCGTATCCACGCCGCGCGCAGCCGTGAGGCGGCCCGCAAGCACTGGCTGCGGCACGCGCCGCTGGTCGAGGGTGCGATCGTGATCGATGCCGGCGCGGCGCAGGCGATGCGCGAGAAGGGCGCCTCGCTGCTGCCCGGCGGCATCACCGGCGCGGAGGGCATGTTCCGCCGTGGCGACATGGTGCAGGTGTGCTGGAACGCGCCACAGGGCCGCGTCTGCGTGGCGCGCGGCGTCAGCCAGTACGCGGCCGATGATGTGCGCCGGATCGCTGGCCGCCATTCGCGCGACATCGAGGCCGTGCTGGGCTACAACTACGGTGGCAGTGTCGTCCATCGCGACGATCTGGTGCTGCCATGACCGGTTTGAAGGACTCCCCGATGAGCGAAATCGAAGCGCAGGCGCGTGCCTGCCGTGACGCGGCCCAGATCGTTGCCGGCCTCGACAGTGCGGCGCGCCGCACGCTGCTGCTGGCAATGGCCCAGGCGCTGGAAGTGAGTGCCGGGCTGATCCTGGCCGGTAATGCGCGCGACCTTGCCGCTGCGCGCGAGAAAGGCATTGGCAGTGCCATGCTCGACCGCTTGGCGCTGGACCCGGCACGCCTGTTCGCGATGGCCGAAGCCGTGCGTGAGGTCGCCGCGCTGCCCGATCCCGTCGGCCAGATCACCCGCGACGATGTGCGTCCAAACGGCATCCGCGTGCAGAAGGTGCGCGTGCCGCTGGGCGTGATCGCGATGATCTACGAGGCGCGCCCGAACGTGACCGCCGAAGCGGCCGCGCTGTGCCTGAAGGCCGGCAATGGCGTGATCCTGCGCGGTGGTTCCGAAGCGGTCCACTCCAACACCGCCATCGCCCAGGCGCTGGCCGGCGCCCTGCAGGCCAATGGCGTACCGGCGGCGGCAGTGACCGTGCTGACCGACCTGCGCCGCGAAGCAATGCTGGAGCTGCTGCAGCTGCATGAACTGATCGATCTGGCGATTCCGCGCGGCGGCGAAGGCCTGATCCGCTTCGTCGCCGAGCATGCGCGGGTGCCGGTGATCAAGCATTACAAGGGCGTGTGCCATCTGTTCGTGGATGCCAGCGCCGACCTCGGCAAGGCCATTGATCTGCTGGTGGATGGCAAGTGCAGCCGCCCTGCAGCCTGCAACTCGCTGGAAACGCTGCTGGTGCACCGCGAGGTGGCCGAAGCGTTCCTGCCGCGCGTGGCGCAGGCGCTCGGCGAGCGCGGCGTGCAGCTGCGCGCCGATGCGCAGGCGCAGCCGCTGCTGCCGGGCAGCATGTTGGCCACTGAAGACGACTATGCCGCCGAGTTCCTTGATCTGGTGCTGGCGGTACGCGTGGTTGACGATCTCGACGCTGCCATTGCGCACATCCGTGCCTACACCTCCGACCATACTGAAGTGATCGCCACCGAAGACGCGGGCAACGCCGAGCGCTTCGTCACTGCGCTGCGCTCGGCGGTGGTGATGGTCAATGCGTCCTCGCGTTTCTCCGACGGCGGCCAGCTGGGCCTGGGCAGCGAGATCGGCATCTCCACCACGCGCCTGCACGCGTACGGCCCGATGGGGCTGGAGGCACTCACCGTCGAGCGATTCGTCGTGCGCGGTGAAGGGCAGACCCGCAAGTAGATCCACGCCATGCGTGGATGCTCTTCGCGGTAGACCCCGGTGCCGACCAAGGTCGGCACCCACCAGAGAGAACGCCGACCAAGGTCGGCATCTACCAAAGCAAGTGCCGACCAGGGTCGGCACCCAGGGCAATCGAGTTACACCACCTCGCGGCGGATGCCGATCGGCCGCGCGTGGTCGTCCATGTGCAGCGTGGCGGCCTTGCAGCCCAGCAGGCGTTCGGCCAGGCCGGTGCTGGCCCCCAGGTCGGCGGCCACTTCGTTGAGGCTGGCCAGCGGCCGCGGCAGGCGCCGGTCGTGGCCGCGGAAGCGCGCGCGGTTGTACTCGGCCCAGCCGATCAGCAGTACGCTGGCGCACAGCAGCATCAGCGGCAACGCCACCAGCACATAGGGGTCGAACTGGCTTTGCCGTTCGTACAGCTGCTGCCAGGCCAGCTGGCCGCCGACCAGCCACGACACCAGGGTGACCAGTGGCGCCCACAGGTAGAAGTAGAACCCCCAGAACGCGAGGGTGACGAAGCCCCAGGCGGTGCGCTGGAAGCGTGGTTGGCGATGCGGCTTGCGGATCATCCGCGAGTCGAAGCGGTTGGACGGGCGTTGTGCGTTCATCGGATCCCTCGATCGGGACTGGTCCAGGTGGCGCGCTTGCTGCGACGGCGCAGCAGGGTTTTCGGCAACGCCACCAGGGTGGTGGAAAGGCTGATCAACCAGTACGCCATCGGGTACCAGATGACCCAGAAGTAGTTGCGTCCAATCTGTGTTTCGTAACGACGGTCGATGATCAGGCTGCTGGCGAACTGCAGCAGGCAGACCAGGGCCAGGATCACGCCATGCCACTCCGGCAGCAGGCTGGCGATATGCAGTTGCGGGGGCAGTTCGATGAACTTGCCCAGCGCCCACAGCACCACGATGAACAACATGGTGTAAGCCCAGATCACGCTGAGCACGTACTCCAGCAGTACGCCCCACATGCGCCGCTCCTTCCAGTGCAGCAGCGAGCGGGCGTGGCGCAGCATCACCTCCACGCCGCCCTGGGCCCAGCGCAGCCGCTGCCGCCACAGCCCCTTCAGGGTTTCCGGCATCAGGATGAAGCATAGTGCGTTGGGTTCGTAGCGGATGTCCCAGTGCGCGCGCTGCAGGCGCCAGCTGATGTCGATGTCTTCGGTCACCATGTCATCGGACCACCAGCCGACCTGGTGCAGCGCGGTGCGGCGGAAGCCGGCGATCACGCCGGAGATGGTGAAGATGCGCCCGTACACCCGCTGCGCGCGCTTGATCATGCCGATGATCGAGGAGAACTCGGCCACCTGCAGGCGTCCGAGCAGGGTGGAGCGGTTGCGGATGCGCGGGTTGCCGGTGACCGCGCCGACCCGGTTGCCGCTGACCAGGTGCCAGATCATCCAGTGCAGCGCGTGTTCTTCCAGCATCGCGTCGCCGTCGATGCACACCAGGTATTCCGAGCGTGCGGCGAGCGCCCCCATGCGCAGCGCATTGGCCTTGCCGAGGTTGCGGTCCAGGTGCAGCACGCGCAGCCGTGGGTGCTTTGCCGCCAGGGCGTCCAGCCGCGCACCCGTGTCGTCGCTGCTGCCGTCGTCGATGGCGATCACCTCATAGTCGGCCGGGTAGCGCTGGGCCAGCGCCGCGCCGAGTGTGTCGTCGAGGTTTGCCGACTCGTTGTGGCAGGGAATCAGCAGGCTCGCGAACGGTGGATCGACCATCAGCGGCGGGTCGTTGCGTGGGCGCGAATGGCGTTCGCGCCGGAAGTAGTAATACAGGCCGCCCGACATCCAGAAGAATGCCATCACCATCGGGTAGTAGAAGGCGAACTGGAACAGGACCTGCAGCAACGGATGCATGTCCATGTCACTTCTCCGGGTACGGGAAGTTGCCGGCGGACATTGCCGCGCGGGCATCGCGGGTGGAGGGCTGGTCGGCGATGAAGTCGTCCGGGTACCAGGCGAAGTGGTGCACGCCCTGCGCCTGCAGCTGGCGGATCTGCGCGCGCAGGCGCTCGGCAGGAATCGGTTGCCCGCTGCGCCAATCGACGGTCTGCAGTTCGAACAGGGTGTGCTGCAGCTGTGGGTCATGTGCACGCACCGCGGCCAGCAGCTGGTCGAGCCAGCGTTCCGGATGCTTGCTGCCTTCCATCCACGGCATCGCCATCAGTGCGGTCTGGTCGTAGGCCTTGTTGAACAGGTCCAGGCGCTGCGCGAACCAGGCTTCGCTCTGCGGGCGCAGCACCGGCTCCGCGTACAGGTTGCGCACCGTGGCCAGCTTCGGCCGCCAGCGCTGCGCGCTGTTGCGCAGCGCCAGGGTGAAGTCGATCAACGCCTGCGTGCGTGCGCTGCCCCCATCGCCGGCCGCCAGCGTGGGCAGCTCGGTATCGCGCAGGTACCCATCGTCATGGAACAGCAGGCCCTCGAAGTAGGAGTTGACCGCCAGATCCTCGTAGAGGTCGAGCATGACCTGGCGCGCCTGGGGATTGGTGAAGTCCAGCCGGTACATGCCATCGGCATCGCCGTTGCGGATCGCCAGCGCCTTGCGCTGCACCGGGTCGGGCAGCTCGAAGCCGAGTACCGGCAGCCATGCGTAGACCTTCACCCCCGCACGCGATTTCAGCTGCCAGGCGACGCGACTGAACAGGTCCGCGCGCATCGGCATGTGGCGGTTGGGGAAGTACAGTGCATCGGCGGTGTTGTTGCCGTCCGGGTCGGCGAACGCCTGCAGGTAGACGTGCGTCGGTGCGATGCGCTTGACCCGCTCGATCAGTGCATCCAGATTGCGCGCCTGCTGTGCGGGCTCGGGGTCGTAGACATCATCCAGGTCGATCTGCAGGGCACGGATGCCATCGAGCGCGACGTCGCGGCGCAGCTCGTAGGCCAGCCCTTCCACGGTCGGGTTGTCGCTGACCAGGAAGCGCGCCAGGCCATGCAGGTCGCTGGCCACCGGCGTGCTGCGGCCCTCCAGATCGAAGGACACCGGCATGCCCAGCTGCTCGGCGATGTCGTTGCTCAACTGGTTGTAGGCCGCGTATGGCCATACGATGGCGCGCGGGCGCACGCCCAGATGCTGCTCGATGCGCTGCACGCTGCGCGAGAGATCGGCGCGCAGGCGTTGCGCGTACTGCGCCTCGCTCTCATAGCTGCGCGTGGCGGGGTTGTAAACGCGGGTCACGACAGCCGGGGTGGAGTTCCCCTGTGGGTTGGCGAGCACCCCGTGGTGCAGGTCGTCGGTATGGCTGGCCACTTCGATCAGGCCGCTGTCGTGCATCTGCTTCAGCTGTGCCCAGGTGATGAAGTCGTCGCGGCCGAACGGCCGGTAGCCATAGTCGATGGTGCGGCCAGGTGCCATGTCCACGTAGTCGGTGATCACCGCCACCAGCGCCGGATAGCGGTAAGCCTGCAGCAACGGGAAGGCCTTGTCGTAGACGCTGCGCAGGCCGTCATCGAAGGTCAGCAGTACCGGTTTCGGTGGCAGCGTGGCGCGTCCCCGGGAGGCGTCGATCACCTGCGACAGCGACACCGGGTGGTAACCGTGTGCCCCCAGCCAGTCCAGATGGGCGGCGAAGTTCTGCGTGCTCACCGCATAGGTATCGGCATCCCCCTTGGCTGCGACCTGATCGCGGATGTCGTGGTAGCTGAGGATCAGCAGGCCGTTGTCGATCGCATCGAGATGCAGGGCCTGCTGCGCGAAGGCCGGCGGCGCAGCCGACAGCAGCAGGAGCACGATCAGGCGCAGGATGCGGGTCATGTCAGTCTCCCCAGCGCAGTGCGGCTTCGAAGCCGATATGGCGTTCGCGATGGCCGTCGTAGACCGGCCGCGACCAGCGCACGCCATACTCGAACACGCGGCCCTGGCCCAGCTGCCACTCGTGCATGTATGACACCGACGGCACCAGTGCACTGCCGAAGCCGTCCTGCCAGTAATCGCCCAGCGAGACGGTCAGCCGGTGGCGGAAGTGGCGTTCGTAGTGGCGCCACAGCTGCTGGTCGATGCGCAGGCCGATCTCGACCATGCGATCACGCTTCGGGTTGAAGTAGGGAGCATCATCGCGGCTGCCGCGACTGGTGTATGCACTGCCCAGGCCATCGATCAGCCACCGTGGGCGTGTCAGCAGCCGCTGCTCGACGCTGGTGCTGAACAGTTCGCGATGGTTGCCATCGTCGTAGCGGAAGCGGCTGGCGCCGAACATCCAGTGCGTGCGTTCGCTGCGCCGGTAGTCGACCTGCGCGCTGACGCTGTCGGCAGTGATGCCGGCCACGCGCGCCTGCATTGATGCATCCGGATCATTGCGTGCGGCGGTCAGTCCGGCATGCCAGTGGTCGTTGAACTGCCAGCCCGCGCCGACGCGCAGGCCGGTATCACCGATGTGGTCGTTGGCGCGCAGCACTGCAGCTTCCGCATCCAGACGGCCGAATCGGTAGCGTACGCCCGCGCCCAGCCACAGCGGGTCGATGCGCTGGTCCTGGAAATCGACCGAGCGCCGGTCGGCGAAGGCGAACAGCCGCCAGCGATCGTCGAGTACGGGTGTCTGGACTTCCATGCCATAGCGGCGGTCGTCGTTGCCCAGTGGCGAGGTGCCACCACCGCCGGAACTGCGTCCGATGTCGGTCCATGCCTTCAGCTGCCAACCGCGGTGCGCGCGCCAGGCCTGGTCCATGCGTTCGACGGCGGGCTGGGTGGGGTAGCGCGCGACCAGATCGTCGTGCAGCGGTCGCGCCAGGTCATCGCGCTGCAGGGCGACGTAGGCTTCCTGCATGCCCAGCCGTGGCTCGATGTCGCGCGGGTCCAGCGCATGCGCCATCTGTTGCCGTTGCAGCGCCCTGCGTGGCCAGCCGCGCATCATGTACACGCTGCCCAGCGCGCTCTGCAGGCCGCCGTTGCCCGGTGCGATGTCGACCATCGATTCCAGATCGCGCTGCGCGGTGGGCAGGTCACCGCTGTAGGCGCGCACCATCGCCAGGTTGAGGTCGGCTTCGTAGCGCGACCAGTTTGGATACGGCGACTTGCCGTTGCTCCAGCGCCAGGCAGGTTCCTTGTCGCGCCACGCCTGCAGCAGGTCGACGGCCTTTTCCTGCTGCTCGCTTTCCAGGTAGGCGTAAGCCAGTTCCGAATGCGAGGCGTCGCGCGTCGGATCGCCTGCGACGGCCGCCTGCAGCACCGGAATGGCTTCTTCCGGATGCAGCGTGCCCATCAGCGAATCGCCGACCGCAGGAAGAACATAGTCGGGCAGGGCATGGCCTTCAGCCTGCAGTGCGCGGGCTTCTTCTCGCACCTGCGCATGGCGGCCCAGCCGGTTGAGCAGGATCAGCCGGTCCATGCGGATGCGCAATGGCGCCTGCACAGGTGGGGTGCCTTCGCTGCCCAGATAGCGCTGCATGCGCGCCAGGGTCGATTCGGCTTCTTCCAGCCGGCTGTCTTCGCTGCTGCTGTAGGCCAGGCTCCAGACCACCAGCTTGGCCAGGTAGTCGCCTTCGATGCGTTGCTTCTGAGCAGCGTCGAACAGTTGCGGGCGCTGCTGGTACAGCTCCCAGGCGCGCCAGGCATTGCCGATGTCGCCCAGGGTCAGGACGCGCAGCTTGAACAGCAGGTCGTCGTTGGGCTGCTGCTGGCTGGCGCGCTCGATCGCGCCGAGCGCATCCAGCCAACGGGCCTGGTCGCGGTAGCGGCCGATCTCGGCCAGGGCCGCCTCGCGGTCAGGCGGGGCAGCGCTGCTGGCCCAGGCCAGGGCGGTACAGGCAAGGCCGACGCAGAGCGCCAGCCGGCGGTGGACAACCATTGGGGACCCCCTTGGCTTCCGAACCAGACAACCTGAAAAATGTGACGCACATCACATGCCAGATTTTGGGATGGCCGTGGCCTGCGTCACTCCCCTCGCGAACTCCCATCCAGCAGGGATGGGCGAAACCAGGACAGCGACCTGCAATGTCTTGTCTGAAACGAGAGTCCCCCGCACACCGAGTGGTGGCCTGGGCGGCGCTGCCGCCCCGATGCCCGATGCCGGCACGCGGCAAGGATGGGCATTCGTGGGCACTATCCGCCCGGAATTGTCAGCCCGGCGTCAAAATGCGCAGACGGGCTGACGAGCGGTAGGTGGGGCCGGTTGCGAGGCCCCACGTGGCTTACCAGAGGTCTTCCAGCTTGCGCGGCTTGCAGGCCACCCAGGAGGCGCACAGCATCAGGGTGGCGCAGCCGAACAGGAAGCTGAATGGGATCGTCCAGCCGTCGCTGACGGTGTGCAGCCAGCCGACCAGGAACGGCCCCAGGCAGCTGAAGCTGTAGCCCACGCCCTGCATGAACCCGGACAGCGCGGCCGAGCCGGTGGGGGTGCGGGTGCGCAGGTTGATCAGGGTCAGCGCCAGCGGGAAGGTGGACGGACCGACGCCGAGCAGGCAGGCCCACAGCAGCGGCGCCTTCATCGGGGCCACAAGCAGGCCGGTGAAGGCGATCACGAACGAGAAGAAACCGATCAGCACCAGCGGGAACGGGTTATGCAGGCGCACCGCCATCGACGGAATGACCAGCGACGGCAGCAGGCCCAGTGCCGAGAACACGGCGACCATCACGCCGCCGAACGCGGGCGTGCCACCGGCCTCGACCACGATGCGCGGCAGCCAGGTGAACATCGAATAGGTCATCAGCGAGGTCATGCCGAACATCAGCGTCATGCTCCAGCCCAGCGACGTGCGCCAGACCTTGCCGTGCGGCTGTGCGGTGGGATCGGTGGCGTCGGCCTGCGGCTTCGGTGCGCGCCTGGCCAGCAGCAGCCACGGCAGGGCGGCGGCCAGCGCCAGCAGCGCCCACATGCCCAGCGATACGCGCCAGCCCGCAGCATTCGCCACCGGCACTGCCAGCAGCGCCGGCAGCATCGTGCCCAGCTGCAGCACGCTGATGTACAGCGTGCTCATGGTGCCAACCTTGTTGGCGAAATAGCGCTTCACCAGCGGCGGCACCACCACGTTGCCGATGCCCATGCCGGCCAGTGCAACCACCGAACCGAGCAGCAGCGTGCCGACGTTGCCGGCGCTGGAACGCAGCAGCAGGCCGGCCATCGCCATCACCATCGCCAGCAGCGTGGTGCGTTCCAGGCCCAGGCGCCGCGCCAATGCCGGCGTGGCCACGCCGAACAGCGCGAACGAGGCGGTCGGCAGCATGCCCAGCACGCCGGTCATGGTGGTGCCGAAGCCGAACTGCTGGCCGAGCACGTCCAGCAGCGGGGTGATCGAGGTGACCGCAGTGCGCAGGTTGACCGCTGCCAGCAGGATCGCGGCAAACGCGAGGACACGACCGTGCAGCAGCGACGGCGAATCGGAAGGGGAGGAACTCATCGGTGGTCCTTGCAGGTGTCGCACGCCGCAGCAACGGCATGCAGCGCCGGCATCGGTCTACGCCGAAGCGGCAGGTGGGGGGGGGGGCTGCAGGAGGGCCGGCAGCGCGGCCATTGTACGTGCGCTGCGCGGCAAGGTCCCGTCACGCGGGCGGCCTGGCGCTTGATACAAAAAAACCCGGAGGACAGTGATGTCTTCCAGGCTTCTTGGTGACCACCGAAGTGGTCGGGGAGACAGGATTCGAACCTGCGACCTCTACGTCCCGAACGTAGCGCTCTACCAGACTGAGCTACACCCCGAAGGGAGCCGCCTATTCTAGCGATTCACCCCGATGGCGGCAAGGGGTGAATGCTGTTTTCTTCACACTGCCGAAGCAGTGCCACTTCAGGGAACAAAAAAGCCTGGACGACTTCACCAGGCTTCAATGCGACCACTTGAGTGGTCGGGGAGACAGGATTCGAACCTGCGACCTCTACGTCCCGAACGTAGCGCTCTACCAGACTGAGCTACACCCCGAAGGAGCCGCCTAAGATACCGTGTGAAGGCCCTGTCGGCAACCCTTTTTTACAGTTTCAATGCACGTCGTTGTCGGTGCGGGCGCTTTCGCGCGCTTCGAACCACATCCCGTTGAGGATGGCCACGACCGAGGCCAGTCCGGCACCGAGAATCCAGGCGAAATACCACATGGTCAATCTCCTATGTTCAAGGGATGTGCCGACCGTAGGCCGGCACACCGGCAATCAGTAAGCGTTGGGGTTGTCGCCCATTTCCTCGACCGTCGTCTTGCCCTTCAGTACGCGGTACACCCAGGTGGTGTAAGCGATGATGATCGGCAGGAAGATGGCCGTGGCCAGCAGCATGACCCACAGCGTCAGATGGCTGGACGAGCTGTCCCAGACAGTCAGGCTGGAGGTGGGCTGGCTGGAGGACGGCAGCAGGAACGGGAAGATCGCAAAGCCGACGGTCAGGATGATGCCGGCGATCGAGGCGCCCGAGGCGATGAAGGCCAGGCCACCACGACGTGCGCGCAGCAGTACCGCGCTGGCCAGTGCGCCCAGCAGGCCCAGCACCGGGAACACCAGCGTCGCCGGCATGGAGCTGTAGTTGCGCAGCCAGCCACCGGCGGCCGTGCCCAGTTCGGCGGTCTTCAGCAGCGGATTGGTCGGGCCATCGGTGACCACCTGCGAGGTGATCTGGTAACCCGGCAGGCCGAAGGCCACCCAGGCACCGGCGACAGCGAACAGCACGAAGCTGATGATGGCGGCGACGCTGCCGTAACGTGCGGCTCGTTCGGCCACCGGGCCGTCGGTCTTGATCACCAGCATGGCCGCACCATGCGAAACCAGCATGGCCACGCTGATCAGGCCGGCGATGAGCGCGAACGGGGTGAGCAGGCCGAAGAACGAACCGGTGTAGGTCACGCGCAGGGTGTCATCGAAGTGGAACGGCACACCCAGCAGCACGTTGCCCACGGCTACGCCGGCAATCAGGCCCGGCAGCAGGCCGCCGATGAACAGCACGCGGTCCCAGTTGTCGCGCCAGCGCTTGGACGGCAGCTTGCTGCGGTACTTGAAGCCGACCGGGCGCAGGATCAGCCCGAACAGCATCGCAAACACCGCCAGGTAGAAGCCGGAGAAGCTGACCGCATACAGCGGCGGCCATGCGGCGAAGATCGCGCCACCACCCAGCACCAGCCAGACCTGGTTGCCTTCCCACACCGGGCCGACGGTGTTGATCACCAGCCGGCGTTCTTCATCGGTCTTGGCCACGAACGGCAGCAGCGTGCCGACACCAAGATCGAAACCATCCATCACGGCCCAGCCGATCAGCAGGATGCCGAGCAGCAGCCACCAGATCACGCGGAGCGTGGTGTAATCAAGTGCAATGAATTCCATCTGGATTCTCCTGCCTCAGGCTTGGCCGGGGGCGACTGCATTGGGGGAAGCGGGGCGGATATCGGCCTGCAGCGAGGGCAGGATGTCGTCCGGACCCTTGCGGACCGCCTTCAGCATCAGCTTGATCTCGATGATCAGCAGCACCGTGTACAAGCTGGTGAACACCGCCAGCGTGGTCAGGATTTCATGCAGTGCCAGGCCCGATGCCGCGTAGAAGGTGGGCAGCACACCATCCACCGCCCACGGCTGGCGGCCGTACTCGGCGACGAACCAACCGCACTCGATCGCGATCCACGGTGCCGGCAGCGACCACACGGCCAGCTTCAGGAACCAGCGCTTGTCCTGGAAGTTGTTGCGGCACGAGAAGTAGAACGCCAGTGCGAAGAATGCGATCAGGTAGAAGCCCAGGCCCGCCATGATGCGGAAGGTCCAGAACAGCGGGGCCACGCGCGGGACGGTATCCATCGCGGCCTTGGAGATTTCCTCCGGCGTCGCGTTGAGGATGTCTTCGCGGTAGCGCTTCAGCAGCAGGCCGTGGCCGAGATCCTGCCAGTGGCGATCGAACATCTCGCGTGCTTCGAGGTCGTTCCGGTTCTTCTTCACGCGTTCCAGTGCGCCATAGGCGATCTGGCCGCCGCGGATGCGGTGCTCGGCACGCTCCACCAGTTCCAGGATGCCCGGGATCGGCTGGTCCAGCGAACGGGTGGCGATCAGGCCCATCAGGTACGGGATCTTCACCGCGTAGTCGTTCTGGTGGGTGTCCTGGTTGGGAATGCCGAAGGCGGTGAAGTCGGCCGGTGCACGCTCGGTTTCCCACATTGCTTCGATCGCGGCCAGCTTCATCTTCTGGTGTTCGCTGGCGGCGTAACCACTCTCGTCACCCAGCACCACCACCGACAGCGAGGACAGCAGGCCGAAGGCTGCGGCCACCGCGAACGAACGGCGGGCCATGTCCCGATGCTTGTTGCGCAGCAGGTACAGGGCGCTGATCGACATCACGAAGATCGCACCGGTCACGTAGCCGGCACTGACGGTGTGCACGAACTTGGCCTGGGCCACCGGGTTCAGCAGAACCGCAGCGAAGTCGACCACTTCCATGCGCATCGTTTCCGGGTTGAACACCGCACCGGTCGGGTTCTGCATCCAGCCGTTGGCGATCAGGATCCACACCGCCGACAGGTTGGTGCCCAGCGCCATCAGCCAGGTCACAGTGAGGTGCTTGACCGGGCTCAGGCGCTTCCAGCCGAAGAAGAACAGGCCGATGAAGGTCGCTTCCAGGAAGAACGCCATCAGGCCTTCGATCGCCAGCGGCGCACCGAAGATGTCACCCACGTAGTGGCTGTAGTACGACCAGTTCATGCCGAACTGGAATTCCATCACCAGGCCGGTGGCCACGCCGATGGCGAAGTTGATGCCGAACAGGGTGCCCCAGAACAGGGTCATCTGCCGCCAGACCTGCTTGCGGGTCATCACGTACACGCTCTCCATGATGGCCACCATGAAGGACAGGCCAAGCGTGAGCGGGACGAATAGGAAGTGGTACATCGCGGTCAGAGCGAATTGCAGCCGCGACAGTTCTACGACTGTCTGATCAATCATGGCCTGGCTACCTCGTTGGATAGTGCCGTTGCAGGTGGCGGGAAGGGTGGTCTACGGGGTGAATGATGTGACCGACTACTTCAAACAGCCTTGATCCAGATCAATGTATGAATGGGTATTCAGGAGGATCGTATGCCAACCCGATGAAGACTGCGACCGCCGGCCGCAGGGGGAGGCTGTTGCCTGCGCCTACAATGCCGTGTCTCCCCTGTTACCCGTGAAGACCCCTTGAGCGCTGCCGAAACGACCCCTGACGGCCTTTCCCCGGAAGCCGAAACGACCCGCCAGCGGCGTGCCCGCACCGCCTGGCTGGCCGATCTTGCGCGCTCCGCTCGAGGTCGCCAGCGGCTGGCGGCGCTGTGCATCAGCCTGTCCGGCGCGCTGCTGATCGGCCAGGCCGCTGCCATCGCCTGGCTGGTGCAGCAGGTGCTGGTGGAACGCGCACCGCTGGCGTCGGGCCTGCCGGTGCTCGCTGGGCTGGCGGTGATCCTGGTGCTGCGCACGCTGCTGGGCAGCGCCACCCAGGCGGCTGCCGGTGATGTGGCCGATGCCGCGCGGTTGGCGCTGCGCGAGCGTGTGTTCGCGCGCCTGCTTGGACATGGGCCGCTGTGGCTGCGCCAGCGCCGCACCGGCGAGCTGGGCGAACTGATGCTGCATCACGGTGATGCGATCGAGAGCTATTACAGCGGCTTCCTGCCGGTGCGCACCGAAGTGGTGGTGGTGCCGCTGCTGATCCTGGCCGCAGTGGCCTGGGTGGATTGGGTGGTGGCGCTGATCCTGCTGTTCACCGCACCGCTGGTGCCGTTCTTCATGATGCTGGTGGGCTGGGGCGCTGAAGCCGCCGGCCGTGCGCAGCTGGGCGAGCTTGCGCGGATGAGCGGCCACTTCGCCGACCGCATCAAGGGTCTGGGCCTGCTGCGCCTGTATGGCCGGGGCGAGGCCGAACTGGACGGCATCGCGGCCGCTGCCGAAGGCGTGCGCGTGCGTACGATGAAGGTGCTGCGCATCGCCTTCCTGTCGTCCACGGTGCTGGAATTCTTCGCCTCGGTGAGCGTGGCGATGGTTGCGCTGTACCTGGGCCTGAGCTATCTGGGCCTGATGACGCTGCATGCAGCAGTGCCGACGCTGGGCGCTGGGCTGTTCTGCCTGCTGCTGGCGCCGGAGTTCTACGCGCCGCTGCGGCGTCTGGCCGCGCACTACCACGATCGTGCCAACGCACTGGCTGCCGCCGCCGAGGTGGAGCGCCTGCTGCAGTCGCTGCCCGGGGAGCAGGGCTTGATCGAAAGCGAGGTTGCACCGTTGGCGGTGGAACCGGCCGAGGCTGCCTTGCCGCCGCTGCAGGCGCAGGGTCTGGTGCTGCGCCCGCTGGGTGCGCCGCATGATGTGCTGCAGGATCTGGACGTGCTGCTGGAACCGGGCCAGCGCCTGGCCCTGGTCGGCCCCAGCGGATCCGGCAAGAGCACGTTGCTGGAAGCGCTGGCGGGGTGGTTGCCGCCGCGTGCCGGCAAGCTGCAGCTGCGGCCCGGCGTGCAGGTGGCGTACGCCAGCCAGCGGCCGTACCTGTTCCACGGCAGCATCGCCGACAACCTGCGGCTGGCTGATCCCGGTGCCAGCGATGCGCGCCTGCGCGCGGTCGCCGAGGCCTCGCAGGTACTGCAGTTCGCGCAACGCCTGCCGCAGGGGCTGGATACCGTGATCGGCGAGCGTGGTTTCGGCCTGTCCGGTGGTGAAGCACGCCGCATCGGCCTGGCCCGCCTGCTGCTGCGCGACCCGCAGGTGCTGCTGCTTGATGAACCCACCGCGTTCCTCGATGCCGATACCGAAGCGGCGTTGCTGCGCAGCCTGGCCGCCTATGCACGCGGCCGCAGCGTGGTGGTCGCCACCCACAGCCCTGCGGTGATCGCCTGGGCCGACCGCTGCCTGCTGTTGCCGGAAGGCCGCCTGGTCGAGCCGGCACAGGCGGTGCGCGCATGAGCCGTTCGCCTGATTCGCTGCGCGCGGTGTTCCTGCGCCATCGCCCGCGCCTGCTGCTGACCGTGCTGCTGCTGTGGATCACGATGCTGGCCGGCACCGCCCTGCTGGGCCTGTCCGGTGGCTTCCTGACCGCCGCTGCGCTGGCCGGTGCGGCCGGGCTGGCGCAGGGCTTCAACTTCTTTTCGCCGTCGGCCGGCATCCGCGGCCTGACCATGGCGCGCATCGTGTCGCGCTACTTCGAGAAGCTGGTCGGCCACGATGCCACGCTGCGCATCGCCCGCGATCTGCGCGTGTGGTTCTTCCGCCGCGCGCTGCCACTGGCACCGGCGCGGCTGGGGGCCACGCGTACCGGCGAACTGCTGGCACGCCTGCTGGGTGACATCAATGAGGTGGATGGCCTGCTGGTGCGTGCGATCGGGCCGCTGGTGGCGCTGGGTGCGCTGTCACTGGTGGCGATCGCCTCGGCCGCGGTGATCCTGCCGTCTGCGGCGGTACTGCTGGCGGTGCTGGCGTTGCTGATCGCCTTCGGTGTGCCGTGGCTGGGCGTGCGTGGTCGCGACGATGAGGAGGCCGACCGTGCCGCGCATCGTGCTGCCCTGCGTACCGCAGCCTTCGAAGGACTGGAGGGCGCGGGTGATCTGGCCGCGTTGCATGCCGATGCAGCGTGGCAGTTGAAGGTGCGCGTGGCGGCCAAGCAGCTGGCTTCGCGGGATCGTCGTCGGCGCTGGCGCCTGATCGCGGCCTCGACCCTGCATGGCCTGGTCGCCGGGCTGGGCCTGGTGGCGATGCTGGCGTTGGCCCTGCATGCGGCCGAACAGCAGCGCATCGCGCCGGAAATGGCGGCGGGTCTGGTGTTCCTCACCGTGGCACTGATCGAACTGTGGGCCGGCATGGGCCTGGCCTGGCAGTCGCTGCAGTCCGGGCGCATCGCCGCCGATCGCCTGCAGGCCATCGTCGAGCAACCGCCGACGGTGGAGGACCCGCAGGCGCCGCAGGCGGTGCCGCAGGCCGCGCGCGTGCATTGGGATGACGTGCACTTCCAGTGGCCCGGTGCGGCGCGGCCGGTGTTGTCCGGCCTGCAGCTGACCCTGGCGCCGGGCGAGCGGATCGCGATTCGCGGCGACAGCGGCAGTGGCAAGACCACCCTGTCGAGCCTGCTGCTGCGGCTATGGGATCCGCAACAAGGACGGTTGACCTACGGGGGCCGCGACCTGCGTGATTTCGCCCAGGCCGACTGGCACCGGCAACTGGCGTGGCTGCCGCAGAACGCGCCGGTGTTTGCCGGCAGCGTGGCCGAGAACCTGCGATTGGGTGATCCCGATGCCAGTGACGCAGCGTTGTGGGCGGTACTGCGTCGCGTGCGTCTGGGCGAGTGGGCCGAGCGCAACGGTGGCCTGCAGACCTGGGTGGGCGAGAACGGCGCGACGATGTCGGCCGGCCAGGCACGACGCCTGGCGCTGGCGCGCGCGCTGCTGCGCAATGCGCCGATCCTGCTGCTGGACGAACCGACCGAAGGCCTGGACGTGGATACCGCACGTGCGTTGCTGCAGGACCTCTCCGGGTTGCTGGACGGGCGCAGCCTGCTGATGATCACCCACGACGACCTGCCCGACGGCGTGGTGGATGCGCAGTACCGGTTGCGTGATGGGGTTCTGGTGCGCGAAGCGCTTCGGTAGATGCCGACCTTGGTCGGCACATCCACGCATGGCGTGGATCTACCCATTCGAACGGTTACCACGAGAACTCGCGCAGCATCACCGCGATCGAGGCCACGTTGGCCAGCACGCACAGCCAGAACACCCACTGGAATCCGGCTTTGCGATGCTTGTGGCGGAACAGCGCCTGGCCCAGCAGCGCGCCCGGCCAACCGCCGGCAAAAGCCAGCAACTGCAGTGTGCGCTCGGGAATCCGCCACTGCTTTCGCTGCGCCGCGCGCTTGTCGTGGCCGTACAGGCCGAACGACACTGCGCTGGCGAGCAGGCACCAACCGCCCAGCCACAGCGGCAGCACGCCGCTGACCGTCAGTGCGATCAACGCACCGAATGCGGCCAGCGCGAGGTTACGCCGCCATGCCACTTACAGCGCGTCGAGGAAGCCGCGCACGGCCGGGCCGAAACGCTCGAAATCGACGAGGAAGGCGTCATGGCCCTGCGGCGACTCCAGACCGATGAAGCGCGCATCGGCACCGCCGGCGCGCAGGCCGTCGGCGACCTGTTGCTGCTGCTGCACCGGGAACAGGATGTCGGTGTTGGCGCCGATCGCCAGCGCCTTCTCCACCCGGATCTTCGCCAGCCCGGCCAGCACGTCGCCGTCGGCATACTCAGCCAGGTCGAACCAGTCCATCGAACGGCTCAGGTACAGATAGCAGTTCGGATCGAAGAAGCGCACGAAGCGCCGTGCATGGCCTTCCAGATAGCTTTCCACCTGGAATTCGAGGCCGAACGGATCGTCGTCGGCCTGGTCCGAATCCAGCCGCACGCGGCCGAAGCGCCCATCCCATTCCAGTGCCGAACGGTAGGTGATCACGCCCAGCTTGCGCGCCATGCGCATGCCGGACTCGGGATACTCGGCATCGTCGTAGTGGCCGCCATTCCAGCGTGGATCAAGGCGGATCGCCTCGCGCTGCAGCGAACGGATCGCGATCGAGAACGGCAGTGCCTGCGCACTGCCGGAAATGTTGACGTGGCTGCGCGCAATGCCCGGGTGCAGCATCAGTACCGCGAGTGCGGTCATGCCGCCCATTGAATTGCCGACCACGCAGGCCAGCTGTTCGATGCCCAGGGCACGCACGACTTCGATGGCGGCGCGTGCGCCGTCTTCGATCGACAGCTCGGGGAAGTCGAGGCGATACGGTTGGCCCGTGGCCGGGTTGAGCGAGGCGGGACCGGTCGAGCCCTTGCAGCTGCCCAGCGAATTCACGCATACCACGAACCAGCGGTCGGTATCGATCGGCTTGCCGGGGCCGACCATGCCTTCCCACCAGCCCACTGCGGGGTTGGCGTCATTGGCAGCGGCGTGTGCATCCGGCGACAGGCCGGTCACGATCAGGATCGCGTTGCTGGCGTCGGCGGCCAGCGTTCCCCAGGTTTCGTAGGCCACGCGTGCGCCATGCAGGGCGCCACCGCGCTTGAACGGGAACGGCGAGGGCAGGGCGTGGAAGCGGGTGCCGGGCGGGATGAATTCGGTCATGCAGCCATTCTAGCGGGGCCGCATGTGGAGCTGGCGACACGCTGGTTTCCATCGGCGATGCACCCGGTGGTGCCGGCCGCTGGCCGGCAACCTCATGAATCTGGATGCGCCCACGTGGTTGCCCGCCAGCGGCCGGCACTACGGGAACCGCAGCTCCACCACGCCTTCATGCGGCAGGCTCACCTTCACCGGCACGCTCTGCAGGTCATCCTCGCCGCGGTTGGCACTGCCGCTGCGCGAGATGCGTGCCAGCACTTCCACTTCGCGATGCGCGGACAACGGTGCGGTCGGCATCGGGCTGTCTGCGTCGCCCAGCCCGACCGTGGCCGGGAAACCGGCCAGAGGCAGCTTGCGTGCGGCCACCGGCATCGGCGGTCCACCCACGGCGCGGGCCAGCACGAATACCTGGGTGCTGGCGGGCCACTCGGCGTTGTTCAGCGCAGGCAGTTGCACGCGCACCTGCAGCAGCGCCGGTGGCGCCGCAGCGGCAGCATCGGGCGCCTGGCCGGCGGCCTCACGGGCGATGGCGATCTGCGCCTGCAGCGCCTGCGCGGCGCCGGGCTCAAGCCGTGGCAGCAGGCCGCTCCAGATGTCGGCAGCCTCGGCATTCTTTCCGCGCTGGCGCAGGGCGATGCCCAGCAGCCAGCTGGCGCGCTCTGCATCGGGCGCCAGCGCACGAGCCTGCTGCAACCAGGCCATCGCGGTGTCATCGAACTGCTTGCCGGCATCGGCCTGCGCACGTGCCTGCGCCGCTTCCACCAGCACGCCGGGGTCTTCCGGGGCGAGAGCGGCAGCACGTGCGAAGGCATCCGCTGCGGCTGCGGCGTTGCCCAGTTCGGCCTGCGACCGGCCCAGCAGCGTCCAGCCATCGGCTCGCTGCGGGTCTCGCTTCAGTGCATCCTGCAGGGCCTGCACGCCATCGCGCAGGGTGGCTACCGACGGGGTTGGTTGTACCTGTGCGGCACGCGGATCACCAACCAGCAGATACAGGCAGGCACCGGACACGCCCAGCGCGAGCACACCCACCACGAAACCGCGGCGACCGTGGTGGCGCAGCGGCCACAGCACCAGCGCCGCCATCAGTGCGGCCACCAGTCCAGCCAGCATCGGCAGCCAATGGCTCACCATCCGTCTCCTTCATCGGTCTTGCTGGCGGGGGCGGCAGCAACCGTGCGGCCACGGCGGCGGACGATGCCCAGTACCACCAGCGCGCCGGCGCCCAGCACCAGCAGCGGACCGCCCCACAGCAGCCAGGTGCCCGGCTGTAGAGGCGGTTGATAGAGCACGAACTCACCGTAGCGCGCGACCAGGAACTGCTTGATCTGTGCGTCGTCGCGGCCCTGCTGCATCAGCTGCAGCACCTCGCGGCGCAGGTCCTGCGCGATCTGCGCGTTCGAGTCGGCCAACGACTGGTTCTGGCACTGCACGCAGCGCAGCTGCGCGGCCAGGTCGTGGAAGCGGCGTTCTTCGGCGCCATCGCGGAACTGCAGTGGCTGCGGATCATGCAACGGCTGCTGTGCCAGCACGGCCAGGGGCAGCATCAGAAGCAGCAATGCCAGCAGCCAGCGCATGGGCTCAGGGCGCCGTGTGCAGCGTGCTGCCGGCATTGCCCTGGGCCTTCTCGATCTTCTCCAGTGCCGGGATCAGCTTCTCGTCGACCACGCGCTGGGTCATCGCACCGCTGTACTTCCAGCGCACGACACCGCTGCCATCGACCAGGAAGGTTTCAGGTGCCGCGGTCACGCCCCAGTCGATCGCGGTGCGGCCTTCCACGTCGCTGAGCACGACCATGAACGGGTTGCCCAGCTGTTCCAGCCAATGCAGGGCATCGGTCGGTTCATCCTTCCAGTTGTAGCCGATCACGCGCACGCGCTTGCTCTCGGCGAAACGGGTCAGCACCGGGTGTTCCTCGCGGCAGGCCGCGCACCAGCTGCCCCACACGTTAAACAGGTAAGGCGCGCCGCGCAGTTCGTCGCTGTGCACGATCATTTCCGGGTCGTGCAGCACCGGCAGCGCGAACGCCGGCGCCGGCTTGTCGATCAGCGCCGATGGCAGCACGTCGCGCTGCGGATCGCCCGATTTCATCACCCCGTAGATCATCAGCCCGAGCAGGCCGAAGAAGAACAGCACGCCGATCACGATGGCTACCGGCGGCAGCGG
The DNA here is from genome assembly GCF_056482875.1 of Stenotrophomonas sp. 63632_Sma. Classification (NCBI taxonomy): domain Bacteria; kingdom Pseudomonadati; phylum Pseudomonadota; class Gammaproteobacteria; order Lysobacterales; family Lysobacteraceae; genus Stenotrophomonas; species Stenotrophomonas sp. 63632_Sma. The sequence goes on along the minus strand of NZ_CM151220.1, from coordinate 3,060,559 downwards.
GCGGGAGGGGCGCGGGGCGGGGGACTCGGACATGGAAACTCCTACGGACGAAGGAAGCGGCGGTCGGCGGCGGTGATGAATCCGCCTAGGGCCATCAACAGCGCGCCCAGCCAGATCCAGCGCACGAACGGCTTGATGTGCACCCGGACCGCCCATGCATTGTTGCCCAGCGGCTCGCCCAACGCCACGTAGACATCACCATCGAGGCGTGCATCGATGCCGGCCTCGGTCATCACCTGGCCGCCGCTGGCGTACTGGCGCTTTTCCGGATGCAGCAGGGCCAGCTCGCGGCCGTTGCGGAACACGCGCAGGTGGCCGCGGTCGGCGATGAAGTTCGGTCCTTCGCGATGGTCCACGCCCTCGAAGCGTACTTCGTGGCGGCCGACCACCACCTGCTGGCCCGGTGCCAGCGCCACTTCACGCTGTACGTTCAGGGCTTCCACCAGCAGCGCACCGGCCAGGAACACGGCGATGCCGGCATGGGCGACGATCATGCCGAGCATTTCGGCGGTGAAGCGGCCATTGCCGCGCAGTCGCTGCCAGACGAAACGTGCGGTACCGAAGCCGACCCAGACCGCGGCAGCGACACCGAGACCGGCCTTCCAGCCGTTCTGCGGCGCCTGCCACCAGGCCAGCGCACCCAGCAGCACCGCCAGCCCCAGCCAGGGTGCCAGCAGCGCGAACGCGCGCGAGGGCTGGTCGCGTTGCCACTTCACCAGCGGGCCGAACGGCAGCAGCAGGATCATCGGTGCCATCAGCAGCAGGAACAGGCTGCCGAAGTAGGGCGGGCCGACCGAGATCTTGCCCAGCGACAGTGCATCGGCCAGCAACGGATACAGTGTGCCGAGCAGCACCATCGCGCAGGCGGTGGCCAGCAGCAGGTTGTTGGCCAGCAGCAGGGTCTCGCGCGAGGTGGCGGTGAAGCCACGGCGCGGATCGTCGGCGTCCACGCTGAGCTGGCTGGCACGCAGCGCGTACAGCAGCAGGCTGCCGCCGACCAGCACCGACAGGAACACCAGGATGAACAGGCCGCGCGACGGATCTGCAGCGAACGAATGCACGCTGGTCAGCACACCGGAGCGCACCAGGAAGGTGCCGAGCAGCGACAGCGCGAAGGCCGCGATCGCCAGCAGCAGGGTCCAGCTGCCGAAGGTGCCGCGCTTCTCAGTGACCGCCTGCGAATGGATCAGTGCCGCACCGACCAGCCACGGCATGAAGCTGGCATTTTCCACCGGGTCCCAGAACCACCAGCCGCCCCAGCCCAGCTCGTAATAGGCCCACCAGCTGCCCAGCGCGATGCCCAGGGTCAGGAAGCCCCAGGCGACGTTGGTCCACGGCCGCGTCCAGCGCAGCCAGCGTGCGTCGACACGACCTTCCAGCAGCGCGGCCACGGCGAATGCGAACGGCACCGCGAAGCCGACATACCCGATGTAGAGCATCGGTGGGTGGATGATCAGCCCGGGGTCCTGCAGCAGTGGATTGAGGTCGCGGCCTTCCAGCGGTGCCGGGTTCAGGCGCAGGAACGGGTTGGAAGTGAAGATCAGGAAGGCGAGGAATCCGATGCTGACGATGCCCATCACCGCCAGTACACGCGCCTGCACCGGTGCCGGCAGGTGCCGCGAGAACAGCGCCACTGCGCCGGTCCACAGCGCCAGCACCAGCGCCCACATCAGCAGTGAGCCCTCGTGCGCACCCCACACCGCCGAGTAGCGGTAGATCATCGGCAGCAGCGAATTGGAGTTCTCGGCCACGTAGCGCACCGAGAAGTCCTGCTGCACGAACGCAGCGGTGAGCACCGCGAAGGCGCCGGCGAGCAGCAGCAGTTGTGCGAAGGCGGCTGGCCGTGCCACCGCCATCCATGCCGTGTTGCCGCGATGCGCGCCGACCAGCGGCAGCCCGGCCTGCAGCAGCGAGGCCAGCAGCGCGCACAACAGCAGGATCTGACCCAGTTCGGGCAGCACTCAGCGCACCTCGGGTGCCGTCACCGGCACGTCATGCTTGCGATGGGCGTCGCCCATCTTGTCGGCCACTTCCTTGGGCACGTACTTCTCATCGTGCTTGGCCAGCACCTCGTCGGCGACGAACACATCGTCCTGCAGGCGGCCACTGGCGACCACCGCGGTGCCTTCGGCGAACATGTCCGGCAGGATCCGCGACGTGGTCACCGCCAGCTGGGCATCGCCGTCGGTCACTTCAAAACGTGCTTCCAGCGAACCGACCGGGCGGTTGAAGGAGCCCTTCACCACCATGCCGCCCAGGCGGAACCGCGACTGCGCATCGACATCGCCGCGCAGCACTTCCGAAGGCGTGTACAGGTAGGCGATGTTGCGTTCCAGCGCCATCGCCACCAGCGCGGTGGCCAGCCCGGAGGCGAGCAGGGCCAGCAGTACCCAGACCAGGCGGCGACGTTGTACCGGCGTCATCGTTCCAGCTCCGTCGACAGCGGCGCCGCAGCGTCCTGTTTGACGGCGCGGGTCTGCTGCCGCTGCTGCCGGGCCAAGGCCAGGCGACGGGCCATTCGCAGGCGCAGCCACGAACCGATGGCATCGGAGCCGAGTACCAGCACGAACACGGCGTAGGCGCCGATCACATAGGGCAGGTGGGTCATGGCTGGGCCTCCCCGGCCGGACGTGCGGCATCGACGCGGCCGCCGACCCAGGCCTTGCCGGCCTCGCGGTCGAGATTGTCGGCACGGGCCTTGGCCAGCACCGAACCGGCGAACCAGAACTTGGTGCCGATCACCATCCACCACAGCGGCGCGATCATCGCGCTGCTGATCGCCGATTCACCGAACACGTTGATCGACTGGCGCTGGTGCAGGCCGCCCCACCAGTCCACCGAATAGCGGATCACCGGCAGCAGGCTGACTCCGACGATGGCCAGCAGGCCGGCTGCGCGTGCGGCGCTGCGGCGGTCTTCGATGGCGTGATACAGGCCGATCACGCCCAGGTACAGGAACAGCAGCACCAGCTCACTGGTCATGCGCGGGTCCCAGTCCCACCAGGTGCCCCAGGTACCCTTGCCCCAGATGCTGCCGGTGAGCAGGGTGATCAGGGTGAAACCGGCACCCATCGGTGCGCAGGCCATGGCCAGGATCTCGCAGACCTTGATCCGCCAGATCAGGGCGATGGCGGCATACAGCGCCATCAGCGCGAACACGAACAGGCTCATCCAGGCGCTGGGCACGTGGATGTAGAGGATGCGGAAGCTGTCCAGCTGCTTGGCTTCCGGCGGCACCACCAGCAGCGCCTGCCACATGCCGACCAGCAGCACCGGCACCGCCGCGAGGTAGAACACCCGCGACCAGCGGGCAGCGAATCGGTCGAACGTGGGGGGCGAACCGAGTTGGTGGAACCAGCGGACAATCGGATTCATGCGTGGCGGCTATCCAGCAGGGGTGGATTGGCTCTCAGCTCGGTCAACTCAGAGAAATACGTATTGCAGCGGCGGTGGCCAACGGCGCCAGCACCAGCGCGACCAGCAGGCCGGCGCCCAGCATCAGCAGCGCACCGACCGGATCCTGTCCGCGTCCCGCCGCTGCCAGGCTGCCTGCACCGAACACCAGCACCGGCACGTACAGCGGCAACGACAGCAACGCCACGAGAATACCAGAGCGCCGGATGCCTACGGTCAGTGCAGCGACCACGCCACCGATCAGGCTCAGCAACGGTGTTCCCAGCAGCAACGATGCCAGCAACATCGGCAGCTGGTCATGCGGCAGATGCAGCATTTCGGCCAGCAACGGGCTGACCACGATCAGCGGCAGCGCAGTGGTGGCCCAGTGCAGCAGCACGCGCACCAGCACCAGCCAGGCCAGCGGCACCGGCGCCAGCAGCCATTGCTCCAGCGAGCCGTCTTCGGCATCGGAGCGGAACAGTGAATCCAGTGACAGCTGGCCGGCCAGCAGCACGGCCAGCCACAGCACCGCGCCGGCGGTGGCGGCCAGTAGTTGCGGTTCGCGGCCTTGGGCGAGCGCGAACAGCACCACCACCAGTACCGCGAACAGCAGCGGCTGCAGCGCATCGCCGCGGCGGCGCCAGAGCAGGCGCAGGTCGCGCTTGAGCAGGGCCGCTGCGGTCTGCCACAGGCCCGGTTCGGTGCCTGGCGCGATCATGCGGTACCGCCGAGGTCGAGCTGGCGGGTACGCACCGGTGGTGCGGCATAGGCGCCGTGGGTGGTGACCAGTGCAGCGCCGCCGGCACGCAGATGCGCGGAAATCATCCGGTTGACCAGGGTGATGCCCTCCAGGTCGAGGTTGGCATAGGGTTCGTCGAGCAGCCACAACGGCGCCGGTGACAGCCAGATGCGTGCCAGTGCCAGCCGCCGCTTCTGTCCGGCGGACAGATGCCGAACGAGAGTGTCCTCATAACCGGCCAGGCCGACGATGGCCAGCGCGTTGCCCGGCATCTGCCGTGCGCGACGGCCGTGCAGGCCGCACAGGAAATGCAGGTTCTCCAGCGTGTCCAGATCGGGCTTCAATGCGGGCAGGTGGCTGAGGTAGGCGACGTAACGCGCGCGCTCGGCATTGCCGGCCGGCCTGCCATCGATCTGCACCTGCCCGGCACCAGGCCGGGCCAGGCCCGCCAGCACGCGCAGCAGGGTGGTCTTGCCGGCGCCATTGCCGCCCTGCACCAGCAGGGCTTCGCCGGCGTCCACATGGAAGTCCAGCGGGCCGAACACCGGCTCGTCATTGCGGGAAAAGCTCAGGCCGCTGGCGGCCAGCAATGCAGGGGTGTTCAAGGGGCAGGGTCTTCATGCCGGAGTGCGGCGGCAATTGTAGCGGTGAATGCATACGGTAGTGCCGGCCGCTGGCCGGCAGGCGCGACCAAGCGTCGCAGATAGTCCCGGGTTGTAGGCGGCGGTAGCACTACCGAAGCAGGGATTGCGTAAACTCAGGGGCCTGTCTCCCCATATCCCCAGGCCGATGCAACCCAACACCAAGCTGCCCAAGGTCGGTACCACGATCTTCACCGTGATGTCCCAGCTCGCTGCCGAACACGGCGCGGTCAACCTGGGCCAGGGTTTCCCGGACTTTTCGGCGCCGCAGCGCCTGGTCGACGAGACTGCCAGGGCGATGGCCGCCGGGCTGAACCAGTACCCGCCGATGACGGGCGTGGCGCCGCTGCGCCAGGCCATCGCGCAGAAGGCGCTGGACTGCTACGGCGCGCAGGTGGATGCGGACAGCGAGATCACTGTCACCAGCGGCGGCACCGAGGCCATCTTCAACGCTATTCACGCTGTGGTGCGTGCGGGCGAGGAAGTGATCGTGCTCGACCCGGCGTATGACTGCTATGAACCGGCGATCGATCTGGCCGGCGCCAAGGCCGTGCATGTGTCGCTGGATCCGCAGACCTTCGCCGTCGACTGGGACCGCGTGCGTGCGGCGATCACCCCGCGTACCCGCATGCTGATCGTCAACACCCCGCACAATCCGTCCGGTGCGATGCTGTCGGCGCAGGACATGCAGGCGCTGACCGAGCTGCTGCGCGGCACGCAGATCTATCTGATCTCCGATGAGGTGTACGAACACATCATCTATGACGGTCGCCGCCACGAGTCGGCGCTGCGCTACCCGGAACTGCGCGAGCGCGCGTTCGTCATCTCCAGTTTCGGCAAGACCTACCACTGCACTGGCTGGAAGATCGGCTATGCGATCGCCCCGCCGGCGCTGACCGCCGAGTTCCGCAAGGTGCACCAGTACAACACCTTCACCAGCTTCGGCCCGGCGCAGTACGGCTTCGCCGCGATGATCCGCGATGAGCCCGAACACCACCTGGAGCTGGGTGCGTTCTACCAGGCCAAGCGCGATCGCTTCCGCGAACAGCTGGCCAGCACCCGGCTGAAGGCGCTGCCGGTGCCGGGCGGTTACTTCCAGCTGGTCGACTACTCGGCCATCAGCGACCTGCCGGACCATGAGTTCGTGAAGTGGCTGACCATCGAGAAGGGCGTCACTGCCATTCCGCTGTCGCCGTTCTACGAGAACCCGCCGGCCGGCCAGCGCCTGGTGCGCCTGTGCTTCGCCAAGAATGAAGCAACGATGGACGCGGCGATCGAACGCCTGCGCCTGCTCTGAGCGGAGGCGTGAACATGCAGGACCTGCGCATTTCCCTCGTCCAGGGCGACACCCGCTGGCATGACCCGGCGGGCAACCGTGAGTACTACGGCGCGCTGCTGGCACCGCTGGCCGGCACCACCGACCTGGTGATCCTGCCGGAGACCTTCACCAGTGGCTTCTCCAACGACGCCATCGCCCAGGCCGAAGGCATGGACGGCCCGACCGTGGCCTGGGTGCGCGAGCAGGCCAAGGCCTTGAACGCGGCGGTCATCGGCAGCGTGCAGCTGCGCGAGGGCGAGGGCGTCTACAACCGCATGCTGTTCGCCACGCCCGACGGCGAGCTGCAGTACTACGACAAGCGCCACTTGTTCCGCTATGGCGGCGAGCACGAGCGCTATGCGGCCGGTCGCGAGCGCCTGAGCGTGGAATGGAAGGGCTGGCGGATCAATCCGCAGGTCTGCTACGACCTGCGTTTCCCGGTGTTCTGCCGCAACCGCTACAACGTTGAACGTCCACAGCAGCTGGATTTCGACCTGCAGATCTTCGTCGCCAACTGGCCGTCGGCACGTGCCTATGCGTGGAAGACACTGCTGCGTGCACGTGCGATCGAGAATCTGTGCTTCGTTGCCGCGGTGAACCGTGTCGGCGTCGATGGCAACCAGCTGCATTACGCCGGTGACAGCGCGGTGATCGACTTCCTCGGCCAGCCACAGGTGGAAATCCGCGAGCGCGAACAGGTGGTCACCACCACCATCTCGGCCGAGGCGCTGGCCGCACACCGTGCGCGCTTCCCGGCGATGCTTGATGCCGATGCCTTCCACCTGGAGGAGCAGGCCTGAGCGATGGCCTGAACGCCGCCGCACCAGCACGCGCGCCTGCATTCAACGTGCACGCGCGCGCTGCTAGATTCGCCGCCAGTCCGACCGAACTGGAAGTCCTGCCATGAACACGTCCTTCGCCCTGCTGCTGGCCCTGTCCGCCGCATCCCTGGCCCCGGCCGCGCACGCCGCCGGCAACCTCGATTGCCAGCTGCGCTACAACCTGTCCGGCTGGTCGCTGATCTACAAGACCGCCTCCGGCAATGGCACGGTCACCTGCAGCAACGGCGCCAGCATGCCGGTGCGCATCCAGATGAAGGGCGGCGGCCTGACCGTGGGCAAGTCGAAGATCACCAACGGGCGTGGCAGCTTCACCGGCGCGGTCAGCGTCAACGAACTACTGGGTACTTACGCCTCGGTGGGTGCGCACGCCGGTGCGGTGAAGTCCAGCAACGCGCAGGTGATGACCAAGGGCGACATCTCGCTGGCCCTGTCCGGTACCGGCAAGGGCTGGGACCTGGGCGTGGACGGCACCGCGTTCACCCTCAGCCGGCGCTGAGGCGCGACGGCTCGGCAGATCCCCAGCTGATGCGGATGTAGTGCTGTTCGGAATCGCTCAACAACCGTTCGACACCGAAACCATTCTTGAGCAGTTGTGCGGTCACGTCTTCGACGAGCTGCTCGCTGGCCATCACCTGGCTGAAGCCGAACACGAGATAGCGGCGGCCATTCTCCGAGCCGATCTGGATGGCGTTGTCGAGGTCGCGGTAGAACAGTTCGATCGGGCGCTTGGCGGCATCGGCGTTGGCGCGGGCCTGTTCGGCGGTAATGGTGATCATGGGCATCTGCCTGGTGTGGGAGAGCGCGCACGATAGCCAGGGAATCAAAGCCGTTCCCGGAAGCCGCGCACAGTGCGCTGCTTTTGCAGCAATTCCTAGGCTGCAGCGGGACGCCGCCGCTGCAGCCACAAGGCCAGCAGGCCACACACGATGAGGGTCGGTGCCAGCAGCTGCACTGCACCGACCAGCGCCATTGCCGCACCGATCAACAGGTAGTAGAGCAGGCCGAAGAGCGCGCCTGCGCTGCCGAGACAATGCGGATAGCCGCGCAGGGCCTGGCCGAGCACATTGGGAATGGCAAGGCCGAAGCCCGTCACCACCGGCACCATCGCCGCGACCAGGGCAGGGTGATCATGCAGCAGCGCGGCCAGCAGGCCTCCCGTCAGAACCAGGCCTGCGGCGATGCGGATGCGCGTGGTTGCGGCAACGCCTGCACGCAGCAGGCGGCCATTGCCCCACGCGCCCAGTGCCGAGCCCAATGCCAGCACCGCGCCGCTGGCGCCGAACCAGGTGGCTGGCCAGTGCAGGCGCGCAAACAGGAAGGGGCCGAGTGCATACCAGCTGTACATCGCCACGTTGAAGGCCATCACCAGCAACGCGTGTGACCAGATCCAGCGATCGTGCAGCAGTTCCCGCAGCAGCGGCAGCATGGGCGTGTGCGGGATATGTGCAGGGCGGCTTTCGCGCAGGCCAGCCAGGCATGCGACTGCCAGCAGGACAGCTATCAGCAGCAGGCCGGACTGTACGCCGAGATAGCCATTGGCGGCGACCAGCAGCGTGCCCAGTGCAAGACCGATGGCCGGGCTCAGGGCCAGGGCCATGCCGATCCAGGAGAATGCCTGGGCCAACGCTGGCCCCTGCAGATGGTCGCGCAGCACGGTCTGGGTCACCACCGAAGCGGCGGCGGCGCCGACTGCGGCCAACGCCTGGGCCAGCAGCACGTGGCCGAAGCTGCCAGCCACCAGCCCGCCCAATGCGCCCGCTGCGAAAACGCCGAGGCCACAGAGAAGGGCAGGGCGACGACCGATACGATCGGCCAGACGCCCCCACAGCAGCACGCCTGCAGCGAAGCCGAACAGGTACAGGCTCATGGCCTGGCTGGCGGCACTCGGCGGCAGGGCGAAGCGTTCGGCCAGATCGGCCAGGGCCGGGCTGTACAGGGTCTGTGCCAACTGCGGAAACATCAGCAGTGCAATGGTGAGCAGCAACAGGCGGCGCGACATGCGGGCGCTCCAGGAACAGGGCCGCGCATTGTGGTCGCGTCCGCAATGGCGCACTCTGTATATCCTGTCATCGAATACATGAAATAAGACATGGCCTGGTTGCAGCCGGATGCACACTTCGACGCCGATGCCTGGGGCGCTCCGGTGCTGGGTATCGCGGCCTCATTGGCGGATCACGACTCGGGTTGGCACCAGCATGCGCGCGCGCAGCTGCTGTACACCCGGCAGGGCTGTACGCGCCTGACCTATGGTGATCGCGTCAGCCTGCTGCCGCCCGCGCGCGCAGCGTGGATTCCGGGTGGGCTGCGCCATCGCGCGCAGATGCGCCAGGCGGTCGACTACCGTTCGTTGTACTTCGACGCCACCCTGTCGGCCCAGCTGCCCCGCCAGCCGGCCATCATCGGCGTGGGTCCGCTGCTGCAGGCCTTGCTGGAGCCGATCGCGCAGGCACCGTTCGACCATGACTGGCAGTCGCCGCGCGCACACCATCAACTGGCGTTGTGCGTGCTGGAAATCGTCGCTGCACCGGTGGCGCCGATGGACCTGCCTCTGCCGCGTGATCCGCGGATCGCACGTTGTCTGCCGCTGGCCGAACAGTTGCCGCCCGAACTGGGCGAATTGGCCGCGCGTGTGGACCTGAGCGTGCGTACCGTTGGCCGGCTAATGCAGCGTGATACCGGCATGAGCTACCAGGCCTGGCGCCAGCAATGGCGCCTGATGCGGGCCATGGAGCTGCTGCTGCTCGGCCATCGCGTCGCGCATGTGGCGCAGGACACCGGCTTCTCCGCCGAGAGCCCGTTCATCGCCTTCTTCCGCAGCATGACCGGCACCACACCCGCCGCGTTCCAGCGCCACGCAAAAGGGGACGGAGGGGATTAAGTCGCTTTCGCCCCTTCGACACACGCCGTGGCAAAAACGACTTAATCCCCTCCGTCCCCTTTTTAAAGAAAAACCCCGGCCGGAGCTGTAATGCTGTTCACTTAAGCGGTGCAGCCTTGCGATCGACGGGATAACGGGTTTTGGAGATCTTCACCGTCCTCGGAGTTGTTGGCCGGGGACGGTGCTCCAGGAAGAGGCTGGCGACGCCGGATCGCAGCTGGGATAAACGCCTTCCGGTAGCCGAAGCGGGTTGTGCCGCCGCCATCACGATCAGCTGCGCGGCGATGTAGTGGCAGGCAGGTTTGAAACGTATCTCCGAGGGTGCGCGGCCGTAGGCAACCGCCGCTTGGCTCGCCTCGCGGCGGATGATGTTGTACGCCAGCAGCAGCCCCCATACTTCCTGATACACCAGCTCGACGGTCTTGCTGCGCAGGGTCACTGCATTTCGCTGCATCGAGCTTTTGAGATCGCGGAAACCCAGCTCGATTTCCCAGCGCTCCTGATAGAGCGCGGCTACGGCTTTTGTGCTGTAGGTCCCTGCCGGTAGCGACGTCAGCACCGTCTTGATCCTGCCCTGATGCTCGTAGCTCACTTCACGCACCCGCCAGTGCGTGGGCAGTGCGGGATTCTTCTTCCGCGCCTGTGGAGAAACGCGCATTTCCAGCAGCCGATCATGCGCGTTGTAGCGCTCCACTTCTTCGGCCACCAGATTGCTCCGCGAGGGCGTAAGCCAGTGCCGCTCAGTACCGTTTCCGGCCAGGCTCAACAGCAGATCCGCGCCCCAGAAACCCTTGTCCAACAGAGTAATCGAGCGATCCGGGATCTTCTCGAAGAAGTCCTCTGCCAAACGCATTTCGCCTCGACGGTAGGGGCTGAGCCGGGCATCGAGCATGATGTGCGAGCGCACGTTCATCAGCGCCACCAGCCGCATCAGCGGATAAGGCGTCTGCCGTTCGGTGCCGGTATTGCCCGACCCAAAATGCGCACGTAGTTCTGGCGTGTCTGCGGTGCGCAGCAGGGCACCGTCAACGGCCAGCACCTGCAGGCCCTGCCAGTCATCGTCGGGATAGCGCTCGGCACCCCAATGCTGGCCGCACCTGCGGAAAAGATCCTCTACCGGATCTGCGCCAAGCCGCGCGCGAGCCTGGCTGATGCCGCTGCGTGCAGGCAGATCCAGCGATGCAAGGCCTTGGGCACAGATGTTCAGTCGCCTGGCCACCTCATGCACCGGTTCATCGCGGAACAGGGCCATGCCCAGCACCAGCCACAACACCTGATCGCTGGGTAATCTGCGCCTGCGGATGGAGGCCTGCGAGGAGAGTTCCAGCGCGCTGGACACCCATTCCACCGGGATGTTCTGGGTGAAGGTGCTCAGGTCGGAGAAATTGAACAGGTCACCAAGGTCGAGCAGTTGCTGTTGGATGGGCACAAAAAATCCGATGCCAGAAGACTGGCATCGGATTCTGATTGGCTCAGCTGCTTAAGTGAACAGCATTACGGCCGGAGCTGGGGTTTTTCATTTCAGTCGGATCGCTGATCAGCCGCCGCGCGGGCCGCTGCGGCGCGGGCCGCCCGGACCGCGGTTGCCACCGGGGCCGCCCGGGCCTCGGTTGCCACCCGGACCACCGGGACCACGGTTACCGCCCGGGCCACGGTTGTTGCCACCGCCCGGACCGCGACCGCCCGGACGGGCGCCCTGCGCCGGCTTCGGGCTGCCATACGGGTTGAAGCCCGGGGTGGCGTGGTCGGACGGGAAGCTCGGGGCATTGCCCGGATGGCCGTACGGGTGCTTGTTGCCCTGGCCCTGCGAGCGGTTGCCCGCGCCGGCCGGACGACCTTGGCCGCCTGCGCCGCCACGGCCTTCACCGCCGAAGCCGCCACGGCCCTGGCCGCCACCGGCGCCAGCACCCGGACCCTTCGGCTTGCCGTACGGACGGCCCTGGCCGCCTGCGCCCGGACCACGGGCACCCGGGCCACGTGCGCCCGGACCGGCATTGCGATGTCCGCTCGGGCCGGTGCTCACGCCATCCGGCACGTACCAGGTGCGGAACGCGGCCGGATTGCCTTCCGGCAGCGAACGGTCGTTCTTCTGGGCACGCTGCTTGAACGGCTTCTGCGACTGCTTGGCTGCCGCTTCGCCGCTGACCGTCAGGCCGCCCTTGAAGCCGCCGCCCTTGCCGCCGCGACCACGGCCGCGGTCTTCGCGCACGTTGTCGAAGCGACGCAGCTCGCGACCTTCGTCGGCGGTGTTGTGGCCGTTGACGTAGGCGTTGCCGCGGCCACCTTCGCGCACGCGCACGGTGGTCTTGGCGGCGCGGCGCTGGCCGATCACCGGCTGCAGGGTCAGTGCCGACGGTGCGCCTTCTTCCAGCTTCAGCTGCGCGCGCAGGGCTTCAACCTGCGCGGTGCCCAGTTCCACTGAATGGCCACGGGCCAGTTCGCGCGGCAGGCTCACCTTGCCGTAGCGGGTGCGCTTCAGGCGGCTGACCTGGCAGCCCTGCGACTCCCACAGGCGACGCACTTCGCGGTTGCGGCCTTCCTTCACCACGACGCGGAACCAGTCGTGCGAGTCGGTGCCGCCGATGCGTTCGATCTCGTCGAACTTGGCCGGACCGTCTTCCAGCGCGACGCCACGGGTGAGGCGGTCGACGATGGCGTCGGAGACCTTTTCCTCGCCTTCCGGCGCGCGCACGCGCACCACGTATTCGCGCTCGACCTCGAACGACGGGTGCATCATGGCGTTGGCCAGTTCACCGTCGGTGGTGGCCAGCAGCAGGCCGGTGGTGTTGATGTCGAGGCGGCCGATCGCGATCCAGCGCGCGCCCTTCAGCGGCGGCAGCGATTCGAACACGGTCGGGCGGCCTTCCGGATCATCGCGGGTGGTCACTTCGCCTTCCGGCTTGTTGTAGACCAGCACGCGCGACGGCTCGGCCAGGGCGGTGGCGACGAAGCCACGGCCATCCAGTTCGATCTTGTCGCCGCTCTTGACCGACATGCCGGTCTGCGCGACTTCACCGTTGACCTTGACCAGGCCTTCGGCAATGCGCTGTTCCAGCGCGCGGCGCGAGCCAAGGCCGGCCTGTGCCAGCACCTTGTGCAGGCGTTCTTCCAACTTGAACTGTTCGGAGGTGGCTTCGCGCTTGAGCGAGAGCTTGTTCAACGACAGCTTGCGAGGGGTGTCACTCATCAGTTTTGCTCCGGCCGACGGTTTCGGGGTCGGCCTCTGGTTCGGAATCGGCTTGGTCAACAGCCACGGTCGTCATCGCGACGGCGTTGTCTTCGCGTTCGTTCACTGGCACCGCGCGCTCGCCCGGCGCGGAATCGGGGTGCCCATCATCGAGGGGCGAAGGTGCTTGCTCATCGGAAGCCGGCGCAGGGGCTGCGTCGGCGGAATCGGGGGTGTCACTGCCGGCCAGGCCGGCATCATCGTTCGCGGCAGCGCCTTCGTCGCCGGCCGAGATGTCAGGACCGTCGGCGCTTGCCGTTGCCGGTGCATCGCGGTCCAGGGACAGCTGGGGTTCCAGCTCGCCCAGGTCCTTCAGTTCCGACAGTGGCGGCAGCTCATCCAATCGCTTCAGGCCGAAATAATCCAGAAAGCCCTTGGTGGTGCCGAACAGCGCCGGCTTGCCGGGTACGTCGCGGTGGCCGACCACGCGGATCCACTCGCGTTCTTCCAGCGCCTGGATGATGTTGCTGCTGACCGCCACGCCGCGCACCTGCTCGATCTCGCCGCGGGTGATCGGCTGCCGGTAGGCGATCAGCGCCAGGGTTTCCAGGGTGGCGCGGGTGTAACGGGTCTTGCGTTCGGTCCACAGCCGGCTGATCCAGCCATGCACTTCGCCGGTGACCTGGTAGCGGAAGCCGGAGGCGACCTCGACCAGTTCCACGCCGCGGCCTTCGCAGGCTTCGCGCAGGCGTTCCAGTGCGCGTTCGATGCTGCCCGGCGGTGCCGGTTCCTCTTCCGGGAACAGGTCCTTCAGCTGGGCCAGGGTGAGCGGCTGGCTGGAGGCCAGCAGCGCACCTTCGACAATGCGGTTGATCAGCAATTGATCCATCGGCAGTCAGCGCTCACTCGTCTGCATTGGCGGCGTCGTTGTCGTCGAACTCGCTGCTGAACTGCAGCGGGGCGTTGGTGTTGCCGGCGGCCAGCGATTTCACGTAGATCGGCGCCAGCGGTTCTTCCTGGACGATGTCCAGCAGCTGTTCCTTGGCCAGTTCCAGCACCGCCAGGAACGTGACCAGCACGCCCAGCTTGCCTTCTTCGGCCGTGAACAAGCCTTCAAAACGATAGAACTTGCCATCTTCCAGGCGTCCCAGCACTTCGCCCATGCGTTGCCGCACGCTCAGTGCCTCACGCTTGATGGCGTGGCCGCTGAACAGCTCGGCGCGCTTGAGCACGTCGTGCAGCGCCAGCAGCATCTCCTTCAGGTCCACCGGCGGCGGCAGTTTCACCGTAGCGCGTTCGGGCATGAAGGCATGGGCCAGGCTGGTGTCGCGGTCCTGGCGGGGCAGGGCGTCGATGTCCTCGGCGGCCTGCTTGAAACGTTCGTATTCCTGCAGCCGGCGCACCAGCTCGGCGCGCGGGTCGGCCTCATCGCCTTCCTCGCTGACCGGGCGCGGCAGCAGCATGCGCGACTTCACCTCGGCCAGGATCGCGGCCATCACCAGGTACTCGGCGGCCAGCTCGAAGCGCAGCTCGCGCATCACGGTGATGTATTCCACATACTGCCGGGTGATCTCGGCGACGGGAATGTCCAGGACATCCAGGTTCTGGCGGCGGATCAGGTACAGCAGCAGGTCCAGCGGGCCTTCGAAGGCATCCAGGATGACTTCCAGCGCGTCCGGCGGAATGTACAGGTCCTGCGGAATCTGCAGGACCGGTTGCCCATGCACCACGGCCAGCGGCATTTCCTGCTGCTGGGGGGCGGGCGGCCGGGTTGGCGGGTTCGCGTCGAGCGCGAGTTCGGAAGTCATCTAATGGACATCAGGATTGCAACGGACCAGTCGCGGCACCGGGTTCGCCGGGCCAACGCCACGGAGCCCCAGGGCACCAGACACGCCGGGATCGGCGCGATTCCACACATATCAAACAGCAGGACGCGCCGCAGGAAACGGCAGCGACGGAACTACGGGGAGGTCGTCTACGTGGCCCGGCCAGGTGGTCCGGTTTGAAGCAGCGGGACGGTCGTCGGGGGCTGCGTTGGCCGCAAAAACCGACGGGCTGCTGCATCCAGCCACGTGCAATGGAGTCTAGGGTAAGCCTTTGTTGCGCCAGTGTCCAGCCGGGCCGGGGCAGGGGCCGCATTGGCTAGAATCTGCGGACCCGACAACGCAAGCGAGGAAATGCCGGTGTGGTATGTGATCGAAGGGTATGACGGCCAGGATGTGCTGGCGCAGCGGCTGCAGGCGCGGCCGGAACACCTGGCGCGGTTGCACGCGCTGCGCGACGAGGGACGCCTGCTGCTGGCCGGCCCCTGCCCGGCGGTGGACAGTGAAGACCCCGGCCCGGCCGGTTTCAGCGGCTCGGTGGTGATCGCGCAGTTCGAGTCGCTGCTGCAGGCCCAGGCCTGGGCCGACGCCGACCCGTACGTGGCCGCCGGCGTCTACACCCGCGTGCAGGTGCGACCGTTCCGGAAGGTGTTGCCGTGAACGCGGAACGGATCTCGCGAATGCGTGATGCGCTGCAGCATGCGCTGGCGCCGAGCGTGCTCGAGATCGAGGACGACAGCCATCGCCACGCCGGCCATGCCGGTGCGCGCGATGGCCGCGGCCATTTCAACGTACATGTGGTCAGTGAACGCTTCGCCGGACTGGGCCCGCTGGCCCGGCATCGCGCGGTGTACGCCGCGCTGGGGACGATGATGGAGACCGATATCCACGCGTTGTCCATCCGCGCGCAGACCCCGTCAGAACAGGGCTGAGCCCTTGTCCCACGCTGTCCTGGCGGGTCCCTGCGGGGGCTCGCTGCAGACAGATTTCCATGTCCATTTCGGGACATTCGCCTAACGGACTGTTTACAAGCCCAGATGGAAACGCTTACATTCCGCGCCAATGCTGGTAGGTCCAAGCCGTGGAGGGCGGCTTCGTGAACAAGGCAGCTATCACAATCAAAGACGTCGCTCGCGAAGCCCGGGTCTCCGTGGCCACGGTTTCCCGCGCGCTCAACGGGCATGAAAATGTCGCCGAACCGGTCCGCCAGCTTGTGCTGGAGGTGGCCGCACGGCTGCGTTACACCCCGCACGCCGCCGCCCGCAGCCTGAGCAGCCGCCGCACCAATACGGTGGGCGTGGTACTGCCTGACCTGTACGGCGAATTCTTCTCCGAACTGATGCGTGGCATCGACAATGTCGCCCGTAGCCGTCGCCAGCACCTGCTGGTGTCCAGCTACCACGGTGACCAGGAGCAGCAGGGCGCGGCCCTGCGCGCCATGCGCGGCCGCGTCGACGGCCTGCTGGTGCTCTCGCCCTATGCCGAGAGCCCCGGTTTCCTGACCGACAACCTGCCGCAGTCGTTGCCGACGGTGTTGATCAACACCTATCTGCCCGGGCAGGACCACCCGGTGCTGAGCATCGACGACCATGCCGGTGCGATGGCGATGACCCGCCATCTGCTTGACGCCGGCCACCGTCGCATCGCTTTCATTTCTGGCCCGGATCTCAACTTCGACGCGCGCGAGCGCCTGCGCGGCTTCCGTGACGCGCTGGCGGCTTTTGGCGGTGGCGCCGAGGGCATCGAGCTGCCCGGTGATTTCGACGAAGCTTCCGGCCATCGCGCCGGTCAGGAGTTGCTGGCAGCCGGAGCGCTGCCTGATGCCGTGTTCGCCGCCAACGACATGATGGCCCTGGGATGCCTGTATGCATTCACGCAGGCCGGTGTCCGTGTTCCGACCGATGTCGCCCTGGCGGGTTTCGATGACATTCCACTGGCGCGTTTCGTCCACCCGTCGCTGACCACCATGCAGGTCAGCATCGCCGAGCTCGGCGACCGGGCCATGACGCGCCTGCTGCAGCTGATGGACGGCACCTCCACGGACGGGACAGGGGACAAGCAGACCCTGGTTCCCCGCTTGATAGTTCGCGATTCCACCACTCCGCCATCGGGCCATTGAAGCCAGAGGCGTTCCTTCTTTTTTGATTGATCGCAGGGACCGCGCAAGCGGTTACCGCCACCCGGAGATTGAGTTGATGATGCACACCACCTTCCGCACGCCGGCACGCCGGCTGCTGAGCACCGCACTGGTCAGCTGCCTGATGCTGGCCGCCGCTCCGAACGTCATGGCGCAGTCGGCCAATGCCAGCCTGCGCGGCCAGGTTTCCGGCGCCCAGGCCGGCGCCGAAGTGACCGCCACCAACCTGGCCACAGGCACCGTCCGTCGCGGCACCGTCCGTGCCGATGGCAGCTACTCGCTGATGGGCCTGGACCCGGGCACCTATGACGTGGTCGCCAACGGCCAGTCGCAGAAGGTCACCGTCACTGTGGCCTCGACTGCTACCCTGAACTTCGCCGGTGCCGCCAGCAGCACCCCGGGTTCGACCGCGGCCACCAACCTGGACACCGTCAACGTTGTCGCACCGACCCTGCTGCAGGAAGTGCGCACGTCCGAAGTCGGCAAGACCGTCAGCCTGCAGCAGATCCAGACCACGCCGCAGGTCTCGCGCAACTTCCTGGAGTTCGCCGACGCGGTGCCGGGCATGATCTTCACCCGCGATGCCAAGGGCAACACCTCGCTGCGTGGCGGTGCCACCAACTCCGACGGCACCAACGTCTATATCGATGGTGTGGGCCAGAAGAGCTACGTGAAGGGTGGCGGCATCTCCGGCCAGTCCGGCAGTGCGGGCAACCCGTTCCCGCAGCTGGCCATCGGTGAGTACAAGGTCATCACCGGCAACTACAAGGCCGAGTACGGCCAGGTGTCCAGCGCCGCGATCACGGCTGCGACCAAGTCGGGTACCAACGAGTTCAAGGGTGAGACCTTCTACCGTTATACCAACGAAAGCATGCGTGCGATGACCCCGGCCGAACGCCAGCCGGGCAAGAGCAAGGAAGACTCGGCCGAGAAGGAATACGGCTTCGCGCTGGGTGGCCCGATCATCAAGGACAAGGCCCATTTCTTCGTCACCTACGAAGCCAAGCGCTTCGATCTGCCGGTGACCATCGCGCCGGACGGTGCCGTCACTCCGTCGGCCGCCAATCTGCCCGCCGATGGTCTCGCAGGTCTCGGCCCGGCCAGCCAGCCGTTCCAGCAGGACCTGATCTTCGCCAAGATCGACTTCGAGCCGACTGACAACGATCGCATCGAACTGACCTTCCAGGACCGCGACGAAACCCAGCAGCAGTTCAGTGGCCAGACCGCGAAGGTACACGGCAAGGTCGTGGACAACACCGACCGCCGTTATGCGCTGCGCTGGAACCACAGCGGTGAGCGTTTCTACAACGAGTTGATGGTGACCCACGAGGAGGCCTTCAACAATCCGCTGCCGTTGACCATGGGCAACGGCATCATCTACACCGCACCGGATTTCGGCGACTCGGACGCCAACCGCCCGCAGGAGAAGACACTCGTCCAGGTTGGCGCGGCTGATGCCTTCGCCTCGCAGGTGAAGGGCCAGAAGGGCTGGGCGATCGAGGACAACCTGACCCTGGACGGCCTGCAGTGGGCGGGCGACCACACCATCAAGATGGGCGCCAAGTACAAGCAGATCGACCTGTACGCTTCCGACGCGGCGCAGATCAACCCTCAGTTCTCCTACACCATCGACAACCCGGCGTTCCCCTCGAGCACGCCGTATAAGGCGCAGTTCACCAAGGCCAGCACCGGCGTCACCGGCGTGCAGTCCGAAGTGCGCGCCAAGGTCAAGCAGATCGGCTTGTTCATCCAGGACGACTGGCAGGTCAATGACCACCTGCAGCTGAATATCGGCCTGCGCTGGGACTACGAAAAGAACCCGGTCTACACCGATTTCGTGACCCCGCCGGAGGTCGTGAAGGCCCTGTTCTCGCAGGATCCGAACGCGCCGGCGGGCGTGTCCCAGACCTATGCGCAGACGCTGGCGCTCAGCGGGCTGAACGTCAACGACTACATCAGCACCGGCCACAACCGCAAGAACTTCAAGAACGCCTGGCAGCCGCGCCTGGGCTTCTCGTATGACGTCAATGCCGACGAACGGCACGTGTTCCATGGTGGCGCCGGCCGTTCCTATGACCGCGACCTGTTCGACAACCTGGCACTGGAAACCACCAAGCTGGCACTGCCGCAGCCGACCGTTTACTTCCGCAACCCGGCCACCGGCAACTGCATGTACGGCCAGACTCCGTGCTTTGACTGGAACCCGAACCTGATGAACGGCATCGAGAACGTGCAGGCACTGCTGGGTTCCACCAGCAATGAAGGCATGGAAGTCGATCTGCTGAACAACAACATGAAGGTGCCGTACGCCGACCAGTTCAGCCTGGGCATGAGCAACCAGTTCGGTGAGTGGCTGACCGACGCGACGATTTCTCGCACGCTGACCTATGATGGGTTCGCCTTCACCCTGGGCAACCGCTTCAACAACGGCAACTTCTTCGATAACCAGATGCTGTGTGGTGCCAAGGAGCCGACCTACGGCCAGCCGTGGAACTGCAACATTCCGGGCTTCGGCAGCCTGATCATCGGCCAGCAGGGCATCAAGACCCGTTCCACCCAGGTGCTGCTGTCGGCGCAGAAGCCGTACAGCAAGGAAAGCGGTTGGGGCACCTCGATCGCCTATACCTGGACCAACGCGCGTCACAACCGAAACATCAACGAGCATTACTCGTTCGATCGCGGCACCATCGGTGAGTACCCGACCATCAAGTCCAACGGCGCGCCGCGCCATCGCCTGGTGGTTACCGGCTCGTATGACGGCTTCTGGGGCATTACCTTTGGTGGCAAGCTGACCCTGGCCACGCCTACCCCGGGCAATGACTGGTCCTGCATCGCGCAGGCTGGCACTGCCAACTGCCTGCCGACTCCGGCCGCGGGTACTCCGGGTGGCAATGGCCGCTTCCTGCTCGGTGGCAAGATCTTCGGCTACCGCTCGCTGGACCTGCAGGCGACCAAGACCTTCAAGCTGGCCGGCGATACCGAGCTGTATGCGCGTATCGACATCATCAACGTGCTCAACTTCGACAACTTCTCGAACCTGAACTACGTGAAGAGCGATGGCAAGCTGCTGGTGAGCTACAACGAGACCGGCGATGTGATCGGTACCCCGCGTCAGGTGAAGGCCGAAGTGGGCTTCCGCTTCTAAGCGGATCCGCCTGAAGCAATACCCCGATGCCGCCGCTCCGCCGGCGGCATCGGCAGGAAGAAAAAAGCAATGGCCGGCCCTGTGCCGGTCCATTGCCCATGCCGCTGCCGGCCAGGGGGCAGCGGCATGGGCAATGATCGCGGTGTCAAACCACGTTTTTCGTGGTTTTTTAAGAACGCATCTTGTAAACGATTTCAGATCATTGGACGGTATGCTTTCCCATCGATCAGACCACCGGAGAAATCGCGCCATGCAGGCACGCCATCTGTTGTCCGCCGCAGCGTTGAGCCTGGCCGTGGCCGCCTGCCAGCCGGCCCAGCAGGAACCTGCCAAGCCGCGGCCGCCGGTGATCCTGATCGAGGCCGACGCACCGCCGCGGCCGATGAAGCCGGTGCTGCCGCCGCTGTTCGATGACATCGAGCGCCGTACCTTCCAGTTCTTCTGGGATACCACCAACGAGATCAACGGCCTGACCCCGGACCGCTATCCGTCGCGGCCGTTCGCCAGCATCGCCTCGGTCGGCTTTGCGCTGACCGCCTATCCGATCGGCATCGAGAACGGCTGGGTCAGCCGCAACCAGGCGATCGACCGCACCCTGACAACGCTGAAGTTCTTCCGCGACGTGCCGATGGGGCCGCAGCGCACCGGCAAGGCCGGCTACAAGGGCTTCTACTACCACTTCCTGGACATGCAGGAAGGGCGTCGCTACGACAGCTGGGTTGAACTGTCCTCGGTGGATACCGCGCTGCTGATGATGGGCGTGCTGTTCGCGCAGTCGTACTACGACGGTGACGATCCGCGCGAGAAGGAGATCCGCCAGATCGCCGACACGTTGTACAAGAAGGTCGACTGGCCGTGGCTGCAGCAGCGTGCGCCGCTGATCTCGATGGGCTGGTTCCCGGAGAGCGGCTTCATCGACCACGACTGGATGGGCTACAACGAGGCGATGATGGTCTACATCCTCGCCCTGGGTTCGCCGACGCACCCGGTCAGCCCGGATGCGTGGACGGTGTGGACGCGCACCTACGACAACGACTGGGGCGTCTACCAAGGCCAGGAATACCTGTCGTTCGGCCCGCTGTTCGGCCACCAGTACAGCCACGTCTGGATCGACTTCCGCGACATCCAGGACGCGTACATGCGCGAGCGCGGCAGCACCTACTTCCTCAACAGCCGCTCGGCTGCCCTGGCCCAGCGCGAGTACGCCATCGCCAACCCGATGCAGTGGAAGGACTATGGCGAGAACGTATGGGGCCTGACCGCCAGCGACGGCCCGCAGAACACCACCCAGGAGTACCGCGGCGAGCAGCGCCAGTTCCGCCACTACTCCTCGCGCGGCGCCGGCCTGCGCGAGAACTTCGATGACGGCACCATTGCCCCCACCGCCGCGATCGCCTCGGTGGTGTTCGCACCTGAGCAGGTGATCCCGGCCACGCTGGAAATGCACAAGCGCTACGGCGACTACATCTATTCCAGCTACGGTTTCCTGGATTCGTTCAACCCCAGCTTCAACTACGACATCCCGATCAAGACCGGCCGCCTGGTGCCGGATCGCGGCTGGGTCGCCAGCGATTACATCGCCATCGACCAAGGCCCGATCCTGACCATGATCGCCAACTACCGCGATGACTTCGTCTGGGAAGTGATGAAGAAGAACCCGTACATCCGCAAGGGCCTGGAACGGGCCGGGTTCAGCGGTGGCTGGCTGGCACCGGAAGGTTCGTTCCAGCCGCTGGAACTGCAGAAAGACGAAAAGGCCGCGGCGGCACGCGCGGTGGGTATCGCCGAATCACGCGCGGCTGCCGCGCAGGAACAGAAGAACAATGCCAACCGCAATACAGGCCAGGGCAAGTAACCCGATGCCGAACTGGATCGACCGCCTGCGCCGCTGGGCGCTGCCTGCCCTGGCCGTGTTGGCCGTGGCCGGCTGCGCCCGTACCGAACCGGGCACCACCACCGTGCGCTTCTGGGCGATGGGCCGTGAAGCCGAGGTGGTCAGCGAGCTGATCCATGAATTCGAGGCCGAGAATCCGGGCATCAAGGTGGATGTGCAGAACATTCCGTGGACCGCCGCGCACGAGAAGCTGCTGACCGCGTTCGCCGCGGACGGCCTGCCGGACGTGTGCCAGCTGGGCAACACCTGGGTGCCGGAGTTCGCCGAACTGGACGCGCTGACGCCGCTGCAGCCGTTCGTGCAGCGTTCGTCCGTGGTCGACCCGAAGGACTATTTCCAGGGCATCTGGGATACCAATGTGATCCACGGCGAACTGGTAGGCGTGCCGTGGTATGTCGATACCCGCCTGATCTACTACCGCAAGGACCTGCTGGCCAAGGCCGGCTACGACCACCCGCCGCGCACCTGGCAGGAGTGGGACGAGCAGATGGCGGCGATCAAGCGCATGCAGGGCCCGAACCGCTATGCGGTGCTGATGCCGATCAACGAGTTCGAGCAGCAGCTTTCGCTGGCACTGCAGCAGCCTGATCCGTTGCTGCGCGACGACGACACCCGCGGCAATTTCGCCAGCCCGGGCTTCCGTCGCACGCTGGCCTTCTACGCCAACATGTTCGAGCAGGGCTGGGCGCCGAAGATGTCCGAGACGCAGATCTCCAACGTCTGGGATGAGTTCTTCCGCGGCTTCAACGTGTTCTACATTTCCGGCCCGTGGAACATCCGTGAGTTCAAGAAGCTGCAGCCGAAGGAACTGGAAGGGCAGTGGGGTACGGCCGCGCTGCCGGGTCCGGACGGCCCGGGCGCCGGTATTGCCGGTGGTACCAGCCTGGTGATCTTCCGCAAGTCGCAGCAGAAGGAGGCGTCGTGGAAGCTGATCGAGTTCCTGTCGCGACCCGAAATCCAGGCGCGCTTCCATTCGATCATCGGCGACCTGCCGCCGCGCCGCAGTACCTGGAACGCGCCGTCGCTGGCCAACGATCCGCTGGCCGCTGCGTTCCGTGACCAGCTGGAGCGGGTCAAGCCGACACCGAAGGTGCTTGAGTGGGAGCGCATCGTGCAGGAAATGCGCATCGTCACCGAGAAGGTGGTGCGTGGTGGCCTGGCGCAGGACAAGGCCGTGGAAGAGCTGGACCAGCGCGTGGACAAGGTGCTGGCCAAGCGCCGCTGGATGCATGAACAACAACGCCTGCAGCAGCGCGTGCCGTCGCCGCAATCGAGCAGTGCCGTGGCCGCCGGGAGCGCGCAATGAAACGTACCTCGCTTGCCGGCTGGGTTTTCGCCGGTCCCTCGCTGATCGTGCTGGGCATGTTCTTCGGCCTGCCGGTCGCCTCGGCGCTGGCGCTGAGCGTGACCGATTTCGACCTGTATGCCTTGGCCGACAGCAGCAACCTGCGCTTCGTCGGCCTCGGCAACTACATCGATCTGCTGCAGACGCCGATGTTCTGGAAGTCGCTGTGGAACACCACCTACTTCGTGTTGATCGGCGTGCCGTTGTCGATCGGCGTGTCGCTGGGCGCAGCGATGCTGCTGAATGCACCTGCCGCGCGTTTCAAGGCGCTGTTCCGCACCGCGCTGTTCGCGCCGGTGGTGACCACACTGGTGGCAGTGGCGGTGATCTGGCGCTACCTGTTCCATACCAGCTACGGCCTGGTGAACTACGGCCTGGGCCACCTGGGCATCAGCCCGATCGACTGGCTGGGTGATCCCAACTGGGCGATGCCGACCATCATGCTGTTCGCAGTATGGAAGAACTTCGGCTACAACATGGTGATCTTCCTGGCCGGCCTGCAGGCCATCCCGCATGACCTGTACGAGGCCGCCCGCATCGACGGTGCCTCGCGCTGGAAGCAGTTCCTGCACATCACCCTGCCGATGCTCGGCCCGGTGCTGCTGGTGGTCGGCGTGATCACCGTGTCCGGCTACTTCCAGCTGTTCGCCGAACCGTATGTGATGACCCGCGGCGACCCACTGCAGAGCACCGTCAGCGTGCTGTATTTCATGTTCGAGGAAGGCTTCAAGTGGTGGAACCTGGGACGCGCCTCCGCGGTGGCGTTTCTGCTGTTCCTGATCATCCTGGCGGTGACCACCGTGATGCTGCGTTTCGGCCGCAAGAGGCAGTTGGTATGAGTCGTGAAATCGGCCAGTCGCGCTGGTACCCGTGGTTGATCAATGGTGCGTTGCTGGTGCTGGCCCTGGTCAGCCTGGCACCGCTGCTGTGGATGCTCTCGGTTTCGTTCATGCCACAGGGCGAGGCGACCCATTTCCCGCCGCCGCTGCTGCCGTCCAGCATCACCACGCGCAACTACCATGAGTTGTTCGCGCGCACCGGCATGGGCGGCAACTTCGCCAACAGCCTGCTGGTGTCGGTCGGCATCACCCTGGGTTCGCTGCTGCTCAACACCATGGCCGGCTATGCCTTCGCCAAGCTGAACTTCGTCGGCCGCGAGCGCCTGTTCCAGGTGCTGATGGCGGCGCTGGTGATTCCGGCCCAGGTGGCGATGCTGCCGCTGTTCCTGTTGATGAAACAGCTCGGTCTGGTCAACAGTTTCGGCGGCGTGATCGTGCCGGCGCTGGCCAGCGTGTTCGGCATCTTCCTGGTGCGCCAGTACGCGCGTTCCATTCCTGACGAACTGCTGGAAGCGGCCCGCATCGACGGGGCAGGGGAGCTGCGGATCTTCTTCCAGATCGTGCTGCCGATGCTCAAGCCGGTGCTGGTGACCCTGGCGATCTTCACCTTCATGGGCGCATGGAACGATTTCATGTGGCCGTTGATCGTGTTGACCGACCAGGAGCACTACACTTTGCCGGTGGCGCTGGCCACCCTCTCGCGCGAGCACATCATGGACGTGGAAATGATGATGGCCGGCGCGGTGGTCACCGTGGTTCCGGTGCTGGCGCTGTTCCTGGTGCTGCAGCGGTACTACATCCAAGGTCTGTTGCTGGGGAGCGTCAAAGGATGAAGCGAGCGATCGCCGTTGGACTGGGCCTGTTGTGGACCTCCCTGGCGATCGCCGCACCACCGGCGCTGCCGGCACCGAAGGTGCTGGACGACTTCGACGACATCGCAGCCTGGAAGCTGGTGCTGTCCGACCAGGTCAGCGGATCGCTGCGACCGGTCAGCGGCGCCGGTGGTGGCCGCGCGCTGTGCCTGGACTATGACTTCCACGATGTCTCCGGTTACGTCGGCATCCGCCGCGCGCTGAACATCGACTACCCGGTCAATTACCGTTTCGGTTTCCAGCTGCGCGGTGATTCACCGGGCAACGACCTGCAGTTCAAGCTGATCGATGCCAGCGGCGACAACGTCTGGTGGGTCAATCGTCCCGGCTACAGTTTCCCCAAGGCGTGGACGCCGGTCGAGTATCGCCGTCGCCAGATCGACAAGGCGTGGGGGCCGTCTCCCGAGAAGGAGATGGCACGCAGCGCTGCGGTCGAGTTCACGATCTACAGCAAGGTCGGCGGCCGCGGCACGGTGTGCTTCGACAAGCTGACCCTGCAGGGCCTGCCAGTCCAGGATGACTCGGCGCTGGTGCCGTCGGTGATCGCCGATACCGCCACCGCGCTGCAGGACCGCATGATCGACGGCAAGAGCGATACGTTCTGGATCAGCGGTGGCGTCAAGCAGCAGACCATCAGCCTGGACCTGCACAAGAGCCGCGAGATCGGTGGTGCGGTGATCGACTGGCTGCCGAACCTGGAAGCCCGCCGCTACACCGTGCGCACCTCCGAGGATGGCCGCGACTGGCGCACCGTGCGCGAAGTCACCAGTGGTGCCGGTGGCCGCGACTGGCTGGCGCTGCCGGACACCGATGCGCGCTACGTGCGCTTCGATCTGCAGGACGGCCCGAACTGGCGCTACGGCATCCGCGACATCGCGCTCAAGCCGCTGGCCTTTGCTTCCACCCCGAACGCATTCCTGTCCTCGGTCGCCGCCGACCTGCCACGGGGCTCGCTGCCTCGTGCCTATGTGGGCGAGCAGCCGTACTGGACCCTGCTCGGCCTTGATGGTGGCCAGGAACAGGCATTGATCAGCGAGGATGGCGCACTGGAGCCGGCCAAGGGCAGCTTCAGCATCGAGCCGTTCATCCGCCTCGATGGCAAGCTTCTGGACTGGTCGAAGGTGGCCATCACCCAGTCGCTGCAGGATCACTACCTGCCGATCGCCAACGTCGACTGGGTGCATGAGAAGGTCGGCCTGGCAGTGACCAGCTTCGTGCAGGGTACGCCGGAGCGCGCGCAGCTGATCGGCCGCTACCGCCTGAGCAATCCGGACAAGGTCGCGCACGAGTACACCCTGGCGCTGGCGATCCGCCCGTGGCAGGTCAACCCGCCCACCCAGTTCCTCAACACCGTCGGTGGTTTCAGCCGCATCGATGCACTGGACGTGGGTGAGCAGCTGGTGCGGGTCAACGGTGAGCCGCGCATCTACCCGCTGCAGGTGCCGGACGCGCGCTTTGCCAGTACGTTCGACGGCAAGCTTGATGCGATGCATCTGGAAAGCGGCACGTACCCGGCGACCACAGCGGTGAAGGACAGCACCGGCATGGCGTCGGGTGCGCTGATGTACACGATCAAGCTGGAGCCCGGCCAGAGCCGTGAAGTGGCGGTGGTGCTGCCACAGACTGGTGGCTGGGCACCGCAGGCGCTGGACGTCGCCAAGGCGCAGGCGCAGGTGGCCGAGCAGTGGCGCAAGAAGCTGGGCGTGGTCTCGCTGCAGGTGCCGGCTGCGGGCCAGGCGCTGGTCGACACCCTGCGCACCGCGGTCGCGCACATGCTGATCTCGCGCGTCGGCCCACGCCTGCAGCCGGGCACGCGTTCGTATGCGCGCAGCTGGATCCGCGATGGCGCGATGATTTCCGAGGGCCTGCTGCGCATGGGCCGCAGCGACGCCGTGCGTGACTACATCAACTGGTATGCCCCCTACCAGTTCGAGAACGGCAAGGTGCCGTGCTGCGTCGATGCCCGCGGCAGCGACCCGGTGCCGGAGAACGACAGCCATGGCGAGTTGATCTACAGCATCGCCGAGTACGGGCGCTACACCGGCGACAGCACTTTCACCGAGCTGATGTGGCCGCATGTGCAGGGCGCCTACGGCTACATGGAGCAGCTGCGCGCCAGCGAGCGCACCGAGGAGAACCGGGCACGCAACCCGGCCTTCTACGGCATGATGCCGGCCTCGATCAGCCACGAAGGCTATTCGGCCAAGCCGATGCACTCGTACTGGGACAACTTCTGGGCACTGCGCGGCTACAAGGACGCGGCCCTGCTGGCGACCCAGCTGGGCAAGGTCGAGGCGATGCAGATCGCCGAATCGCGTGACCAGTTCCGTGATGACCTGCAGGCCTCGCTGCTGTCGGCGATGCAGCAGCACAACATCGACTACCTGCCGGGCTCGGCCGAGCTGGGTGACTTCGACGCGACGTCGACGACCATCGCACTGGCCCCGGGCGGCGAACAGGGCAGGTTGCCGCAGCAGGCGCTGGAGGCGACCTTCGAACGCTACTGGAACGAGTTCGTTGCCCGTCGCGACGGCAAGCGCGAGTGGAAGGACTACACCCCGTACGAGTGGCGCAACGTGGCCGCGTTCGTGCGCCTGGGCTGGCGCGATCGCGCTTGGCAGGCCACCGAGTTCTTCTTCAAGGACCGCGCACCGCAGGCCTGGAACCAGTGGGCCGAAGTGGTTTCGCGCACGCCGCGCAGGCCGTTCTTCGTCGGTGACCTGCCGCATGCCTGGGTGGCCTCGGACTTCGTGCGCTCGGCCTTGGATATGTTCGCCTACAACCGCGACATGGACGAGTCACTGGTGCTGGCCGCCGGCGTACCGACCGCGTGGTTGCAGGGCGAGGGCATCGCCGTGCAAGGCCTGCGCACGCCGCAGGGCCAGCTCAACTACCGCCTGCAGCGCAGCGACAAGCAGCTGGTGCTGGAGGTGCAGCCGGGCCTGGTGCCACCGGTGGGAGGCGTGGTGTTGCCGTGGCCATACGCCGGTGATCCGGGCGAGGCGAGTATCAACGGCGAAGCAGCCGAGTGGGTCAACAAGGAACTGCACGTGCACCAGCTGCCGGCGCGGGTTGAGATCGACGTACCGAGCGCAGTGCGCCGAGCCGAACGCAAGGGGCAGTAACGATGAAGCAACAGGGGGCAGGGGGGCGCACGTCGGTGCGTGCCCTGGGGCTGGCAATTGCATTGGCAGTGCCGGGCGCGGTGATGGCGGCCGAGCCGGCTGCCGCGAACGCGGCGCCCGATGTTGCCAGCGCAGCGGGCATGAGCATGGTCACCTTCAACCTGCATCATGACCGCGAAGACTGGCCGAGCCGGCGCCGCACCATCCTGGCCGAGCTCAAGCGCCTGCAGCCGGATGCGGTTGCCCTGCAGGAGGTGATCCAGCGCCGCAACGTGCGAAACCAGGCGCAATGGCTGGCCAGCCAACTCGGCTACAAGTACGTGTTCGTGTCCACCGATCCGGTCGGGGCACCCAAGCGCTACGGCAATGCACTGCTGACCCGGCGGCCGATCCTCGCCCAGGGGGATCATCTGCTGCTGCCGTTGGACGACTACCGCACCGTGGCTCACCTGCGCGTCGACGTCGACGGCACGCCGGTGAACGTCTACGCCACGCATCTGAACGAGCGCAGCGATGAGAGTGGGCAGCGCATCCGTCGCACCCAGGTCGAGGACCTGCTCCGCTTCATCACCACGACGTCGGCCGGTGCGCCGGTGGTGATCGCGGGCGACTTCAATGCGCTGGTGGATGCCGGCGACCTGAGCGAGCTGCGCAGCCACTACGGCGACAGCTACGGCAGCGTGCACGTCAACACCGACCTGTCCGGGGTCAGTACGCTCAACCGCCACTATTACCAGGCGCCTTCGCGGATCGACCACATCTTCTTCCAGCAGGACGAGATGGTCGCGCGTGAGGCGAAGCTGCTGTTCGACCAGCCCGATGACAGCGGACGCTGGGCCTCGGACCACTACGGCGTGTGGACCCGCCTGCAGTTCGCACCGAAGCCCTGACGGAGCAGGCTCCGGCAGGTGCCAACCTTGGTTGGCACGAACGTGTCCGCGTGCACTGAATCAACGGCGCCAACCAAGGTTGGCCTCTACCAAAGCTGTGACCGTGTGCGGGATGTGCCCTGGTAGGTGCCAACCTCGGTTGGCGCGTGCGTGTCCACGTGCACTCAATCAACG
The DNA here is from genome assembly GCF_056482875.1 of Stenotrophomonas sp. 63632_Sma. NCBI lineage: Bacteria > Pseudomonadati > Pseudomonadota > Gammaproteobacteria > Lysobacterales > Lysobacteraceae > Stenotrophomonas > Stenotrophomonas sp. 63632_Sma. Next base: position 3,031,335 of record NZ_CM151220.1, on the reverse strand, counting down.
GCGCCAACCAAGGTTGGCTTCTACCAAAGCGAAGCCAGCGCCAAACGCACACACAAAAACGGCGGGGATCATTGATCCCCGCCGTTTCGTTTTCACGCGATCAAGGAGCGATCAGTTCGCCGGCGGCGTGCGCTTGGCGGCCTCTTCGTCTTCTTCATCGGTCTTGGCTTCTGCGGCCTGGGCCGCAGCGTCGGCATGGCCATCGGCGACCGGGTCGATCGACGGCGTCACCACCGCTTCGGCGACCGGGGCAGCGGTCTCGATCGGCGCGGCTTCCACCGCCACCAGAGCGACCGGCTGTTCGGCGGCCACGACGGGCTCGACGACCGGCTTGGCTTCAACCACCGGCGCGGCCTCAACGGCCACCGGCTTGGCTTCAACCACCGGCGCGGCCTCAACGGCCACCGGCTTGGCTTCAACCACCGGCGCGGCCTCAACGACCACCGGCTTGGCTTCAACCACCGGCGCAGCCTCGACCGCCGCCGGCTTCGCTTCGATCACCGGAGCGGCTTCAACCACCGGGGCGGCTTCAACCGCGACCGGCTTTGCTTCGATCATCGGCGCGGCAGTGGCTACCGGCTGGGCCGGGGTCGCGGCGTCGATGGCATCGAGCATGCTGGTCTGCACCGGCGAGGACACCGCTTCGGTCTTCGCAGCAGCTTCGACCGGGGCCTGCACTTCAGCCGCGACCGGGGCGGCGGCTTCGACCACAGCGCTGCTCACCACGGCAACCGGTGCGGCGGCAACAGCGGCGGCAGCACGGACCGGTTTCGCGGCATCGGCAGCGGCCGGTTCGGCTTCGTCATCGAAGTCGAACTCCGGCTGCGAACGGGCCGGCTGCGCAGCAGCGACCGGCGCAGTGCCGGCAGTGCTGTCGACGCTCGGCTCGGCGCCGTCGGCGTCGTCACCGTCGTCACCATCGTCCTGGTCATCGCCCAGAGCGTCGCTGCCGGCGGCGTTCTCGGCGCCACCGCGACGACGGCGACGGCCACCGCGACGGCCGCGACGACGGCGGGTCGCGCCTTCGCCGGTCTGCTCGCCATTGGCGTCGGTTGCAGCCTCTTCACCGGCAACCGCAACCACATCGGTCTCGCTGGCGGCGTTGGCAGTGGTGTCGACCGGTGCTGCGGCTTCGGCCGGAGCGGCGGCCACCGGAGCAACCGGCGCGGTCGCTTCCTGCGCGGTCACCGTACTGGCGGCGACCGCCGTGGCGGCCACGGCTGCAGCCGCGGTCACGGCTTCGGCCGGTGCTTCTGCGGCGTTGCGCTGCGGCTTCTCGGCCGGCTTGTCACCGTCCTGCTGCGGGCGCGGCTGCTTCGGCTGCTTCAGCTTCGGCTGCTGCGGGTTCTGGCCCTGCTGCTCGTTGCGCGGCTTGTTCTGCTGCTGCGGCTGCTGCTGGCCATCCTTCTGCTGCGGCTCCTTCTGCTTGCCCTGCTGCGGCTGCTGCTGGGCATTGCCGTTGTTACCGTTGCGGCCGTCCTTGCGCTGCTCACCGCGCTCCTTGCGGTTGCCGCCGTCCTTCTGCTGCTGCGCGTTGCCGTTGCCGCCGTTGCCACGATTGTCGTCGCGACGGTCCTTGCGGTCCTTGTTGCGATCCTTGTTGCGGTCCTTGCGGCCACCGTCCTGCTGCTGGCGGGCGACCGGGGCGGCCGGTGCCGGTGCCGGCGCCGGTTCGCCACCGAACACGCGCTTGAGCCAACCGATCACGCCGCCGCTCGGGGCCGCTGCAACCGGCGCTGCCACGACCGGGGCCGGTGCCGCTGCGGCCGGCTCCACTTCCTCGCGTACCGGGGCGGGGGAGGTGTGCTTGACCTGGGTCACCGCCGGCGGCGGGATGTTCAGCTGACCCTTGGTCAGCGCGTGCACCGGCAGCTTGCGCGGGGTGCCGCGCTGGTAGCTGGGCTTGTTACTCTCTTCACCCAGCTCGTTCTCACGCAGGCGGGTGACGGTGTAGTGCGGGGTGTGCAGCTGCTCGTCGGCGACGATCACGATCGGCGCCTCGTGGCGCTGCTCGATCTCACGCAGGGCGCTGCGCTTTTCGTTCAACAGGTAGTTGGCGATCTCCACCGGGGCCTGCACCAGCACCTGCCCGGTGTTCTCCTTCATCGCATGCTCTTCGGCGACGCGGATGATCGACAGCGACAGCGACTCGACGCTGCGCATGCGGCCGTGGCCGTCGCAACGCGGGCAGACGATCTGGCTGGACTCGCCCAGGCTCGGGCGCAGGCGCTGGCGGCTCATTTCCAACAGGCCGAAGCGCGAGATGCGGCCGACCTGCACGCGTGCACGGTCGTACTTCAGCGCGTTGGCCAGGCGGTTCTCGACCTCACGCTGGTGCTTGTTGGAGGCCATGTCGATGAAATCGATCACCACCAGGCCACCCAGGTCGCGCAGGCGCAGCTGGCGGGCCACTTCCTCGGCCGCTTCCAGGTTGGTCTGGAAGGCGGTGTCCTCGATGTCGCTGCCCTTGGTGGCGCGCGAGGAGTTGACGTCGACGGCGGTCAGCGCTTCGGTCTGGTCGACCACGATCGAGCCACCCGACGGCAGGCGTACGTTGCGCTCGTAGGCGCCCTCGATCTGCGACTCGATCTGGAAGCGGTTGAACAGCGGGATGTCGTCCTTGTAATGCTTGAGCTTGCGCAGGGTCTGCGGCATCACCTGCTGCATGAACTCCTTTGCGTGCTCGTACATCTCCTCGGTGTCCACCAGGATCTCGCCGATGTCGGCGCGCAGGTAGTCACGCAGGGCGCGCACGATCAGGCGCGATTCCTGGTAGATCAGGAAGGGGGCCGGCTTGCTCAGGGCCGCTTCGGCGATCGCGCGCCAGACGTTCAGCAGGTAGTCCAGATCCCACTGCAGCTCTTCGGCATCGCGGCCGACGCCGGCGGTGCGGATGATCACGCCCATGTCGTCGGGGATGTTCAGCTTGTCCAGGGCGTCCTTCAGGGCGGCCCGGTCTTCGCCTTCGATGCGACGGGAGACACCGCCCGCGCTGGGCGAGTTCGGCATCAGTACCATGTAGCGGCCGGCCAGCGAGATGAACGTGGTCAGGGCAGCGCCCTTGTTGCCGCGCTCTTCCTTGTCCACCTGGACAACGATTTCCTGGCCTTCCCTCAGCAGCTCGCGGATGCCGGCCTTGTTGTGGTCGACACCGGCCTGGAAGTAATCGCGGGAGATTTCCTTCAGCGGCAGGAAGCCATGGCGGCCGCCACCGTATTCAACGAAGGCCGCTTCCAGCGAGGGCTCGATGCGGAAGATCCGGCCCTTGTAGATGTTGGACTTCTTCTGTTCCTTCGACGGCTGCTCGATGTCGATGTCATACAACGACTGGCCATCCACGATGGCAACACGCAGCTCTTCAGCCTGCGTGGCGTTGATCAGCATTCGCTTCATTGTTGCGTTCCTCGCAAGCGGCTACCGCGCGGAACGCCATGGGGTTTCGCCTCTGGACACGGTTCGCCGCCCATTCGCGCAAGCGCGGGGAGGGCGGCTTGGGTTTCCAGCGCTACGACACCACGGCAGGCCGCGGGAGCGCTTCACTCTTATGGGTTTTGGGGTGTTACAGGCCGCAGGCAGCTGTCAGCCAGGCTGGAGCGCCACGCGGGACATGTTCAGCACGGTTGCGTGTCAGGCATCCGGCGATGGCCGGGAAGGCCGGTGAGCCGCTAACATGGCCGCCCCGCGGGCGGTGGTCGCGCACTGTGCCGGATTCGTCGGAAGCTGGGCTTCTGGCCCTGAGTAACTTCCAACGAAATCAATCCCTTATCTCGCCCCCCGAGTGTAACAGAATAAACAGCCTGATGACTGCCCAAGACCCCACCAAACCCGCTGGCGACAAGCCTTCCGTGCGCATGATCACCGTTCCCGCCGACCGTGCCGGCCAGCGCCTGGACAACTTCCTGCTCGGCCAGCTGAAGGGTGCCCCGCGCAGCCTGGTCTACAAGCTGGTGCGCAGCGGCCAGGTACGTGTGAATGGTGGCCGCGCCAAGGCCGAGCGCAAGCTGGAAGCCGGTGACGAGGTGCGTGTGCCACCGGTTCGTCTCACTGAAGAGGGAGACAAGGCCGGTCCGCCGGAGGCGTTCATGCGCCGCCTGGAGCAGGCCATCGTCTTTGAGGATGCCCGCCTGCTGGCCCTGAACAAGCCGACCGGCGTGGCCAGCCACGGCGGCAGCGGCATCAGTTTCGGTGCCATCGAGACCCTGCGCGCCCTGCGCCCAGGCCAGACCCTCGAGCTGGTCCACCGGTTGGATCGCGACACCTCGGGCCTGCTGATCGTGGCCAAGAAGCGCTCCGCGCTGAGCGAACTGCAGGCGCTGCTGCGTGAAGATCACGGCGCCGGCATCCGCAAGCGCTACCTGACCCTGCTGGCCGGGCGCATGCCGGACGGCGTGATGACGGTCGATGCGCCGCTGCACGTGGGCCTGCGCCAGGGCGGCGAGCGCCATGTGCAGGTCAATGCGATCGGCAAGGAATCGATCAGCCACTTCCGTGTGCTGGAGCGTCGCGGTGGTCATTCCTACTGCGAAGTCCGCATCGAGACCGGCCGTACCCACCAGATCCGCGTGCATGCCCAGCATCTGGGGCATCCGGTGGCCGGAGACGACAAATACGGCGATCCTGCGGTCAACAAGCGGCTTCGTGAGCAGATCGGGCTGAAGCGTCTGTTCCTGCACGCGGCCTCGCTGGAGTTCGCGCTGGACGACGGCAAGAGCCCGTACGTGCTGAACGCGCCGCTGGCCGATGAGCTGGTCGAGGCGCTGGACCGGCTGCGCTGACGGCGGTTCGGCGGCGCCGGGTGCTTGGTCGGCGCCGTCGCTTCCCTGCGATGAGTGGGCTTGTCACTTTCTTTGCTCGTGCAAAGAAAGTAACCAAAGAAACACGCCGCCATCCGCGAGCCGGCGCTGCGCGCCGGTGCCCTGCGCTCCTCGGTCCGCCGAGGGGCGGCGCGGAACTCGCTGCGCTCAGACACCCGCGCCTCTTCACCCTCGCCGGACCTGCGGTGCTCGGCTAGCTACAAGGCGGACCAGACAGCCGCAGCGTAGACCCATACCCGCACGTAGCCTTTGTAGAGTCGAGCGACGCTCGACTCGCGCGCGCAGCGCGGGCTTCGCTTTCTTATTCTTTCATCGCGTGGCTGGCACGCACAGAAAAATGACGGGGCACGGGCGGGGGCGGCTTGCAGGGGTGTCCGCCGCATGGATGCGGCGGCCAAGCCTCCATGGATGGATTCACGGCGTCCCCTGCAAGCCGCCCCCGCCCGTGACCTCTCGATGCTGCGGGACGTACCAGCCACGAGGGGGCTCAGCCCGTTGGCCGCAAACCCCTCACCACTTGAACAGCACCAGGCTGATCGCCAGCGTGCCCATGCCTGCCACCAGCCCGTACACCGTCTCGTGGCCCTTGGCATAGCGCTTGGCCGCCGGCAGCAGCTCGTCCAGCGCCAGGAACACCATCACGCCGGCGATCAGCCCGAACACCCAGCCGAAGGTGGCGTGCGACAGCGACCCGGACAGCAGCCAGTAGCCCAGCGCCGCGCCTACCGGTTCGGCCAGGCCTGACAGCAGGCTGGCGCTGAATGCATACAGCTTGTTCTGGGTGGCGAAGTACACCGGCACTGCAATCGCAATGCCCTCGGGGATGTTGTGGATGGCGATGGCGAAGGCCAGTGGCATGCCCACCGACGGGCTTTCCAGCGTCGCGAAGAAGGTTGCCAACCCTTCCGGGAAGTTGTGCGCGGTGATCGCGATCGAGGTCAGCAGGGCGACGCGCTTCAGATACTCGCGGCTGTTCTCGCGGAACGCCGGGTCCTGCTTGTCCAGGCTGTCATGCGGGTTGGGGATGAAGTGGTCGATCAGCACGATCACGATCACGCCCAGCAGGAAGGCCAGGGTGCCGTAGGTGAAGCCGGTGCGCTCGCCATAGGCCAGTGCGAACGAGGCAATGGACTTGTTGAGGATCTCCGACAGCGACACATAGACCATCGCACCGCCGGCGAAGGCCAGGCCGAAGGCCAGCAGGCGCGGGTTGGGGCGGCGCGAGAACAGCACCAGCAGGCTGCCGATGGCGGTGGCCAGGCCGGCCGCGAGGGTGACCGCCAGTGCGATCCAGACATTTTCGGGGGGAATCTGCAGCATGTACCGACGCGGTCCTGGTCAACAGACAACCGCCCCGGATGAACCCGGGGCGGGGAGGGCGAGGCGGGCGTCGGCTGGCCTCGTCGGGGCGCGCGCGATCAGCCGCCGCGGCGCAGGCGTTCTTCGATGGCGAAGCACTGGTCCGGCTTCGGCTGCGGCGGGTTGAAGCTCACCGGCACCTGGATCGTGGCCGGCACCGGCTGGCCGTTGCGGGTGGCGGCATTGAACTGCCAGCCCTGCACGGCGGTCCTGGCCAGCTCGTCCAGCTGGGGGTTGCCGGCGCCGGTCAGCAGAGCCACTTCGCTCGGCTTGCCATCGGTGCCGATGGTCACCTTGAAGGTGCTGGTGCCGCCCACACCCATGCAGGCCAGCTCAAGCGGGTACTGCGGCGGCGGTGTCTTCACCGCAGCCACTTCGGTGGGCGGCGGCGGTGGTGGTGCCGCTGGTTCGGACGCGCCACAGCCGGCCAGGCCGGTCGCAGCGATCAGGGACAGGCTCAGCAAACGTACGTTCATGGCAGTTGCTCCGTCAGGGCCGAAGTCTTCGCCGCACAGATGAAGTCGTTCTCGCTCAGGCCGCCCACATCGTGGGTGGAGAAGCGCACGACCGCGCGGTCGTAGTGCACGCCCAGGTCCGGATGGTGGTCCTCGCGATGGGCGATCCAGGCCAGCGCGTTCACGAAGGCCATGGTGGCGTAGTAATCCTTGAAGCGGAAGGTGCGCGACAGGGCCTGGCCGCCCTCGCTCAGCTCCCAGCCGGGAATCTGCGGCAGCAGTTCGGCCAGGCGGGCTTCGCCAAGCTTGTGATCGCTGCCTTTGCGCGGCACGCAACGGGCCTGGGCCAGTGGAATCAGGTCGGCCATGGGAATCTCCACCTCGTGTTGACTGAACAATGCGCCGGACGGTGTATAAACCGAATGAGCGGTTGACGCTTACTTGGCTAGAATAGCCTGATGATCCAGATCTCCGACACTGCCCAGACCCATTTCCGCAAGCTGATCGAACGCGAGGGCGTGCCCGGCATGGGCGTGCGCTTGAGTGCGGTCGAGCCCGGCACCCCGCGCGCCGATGCCCGGCTGGAGTTCGCCGAACCGACCGACCTGCTCGGTGACGAGTGGGCGGTGGACTGCGATGGCTTTACCCTCTACGTCGATGCGAGCAGCGTCGGCTGGCTCGATGGCGCCGAGATCGACATCGTCGCCGGCACCGCCGGTACCCAGCAGTTGACCATCAAGGCGCCGCGCATCAAGGGCGAGGCCCCCGGCGATGCCGCTTCGCTGGTCGAGCGCGTGCACTGGGTGGTGGAAAACGAAGTCAATCCGCAGCTGGCCTCGCATGGCGGCAAGGTGGCCGTGCAGGAAGTCTCGTCCGACGGCGTGGTGCTGCTTCGCTTCGGTGGTGGCTGCCAGGGCTGTGGCATGGCCGACGTGACGCTCAAGCAGGGCATCGAGAAGACCCTGATGGGCCGTGTGCCGGGCGTGACCGCCGTGCGCGACGCGACCGACCATGACAGCGGCCACGCGCCGTATATCCCGCGCGGCAACGTCGCCTGACCGCTGACGCGTGCCTCTGACCCGGGCCGAGCAACTCATCGAACTGCTGCTGGCCCGCCAGCAGCCACGCGCCGTCCTCGAGAAGTCCACGCGCCTGCCCTATGGCTGGGCGCTGTGGCTGCGCTCGCTGGGCCCGCTGCCGCGGCCGTTCCACGCCCGCGAAGTGATTGCGGTATTGCTGCCGCGCCCGCTGCCTGGGTCGCCGGGCCAATCATCCCGGCTGTCGCCGTGGCAGGCGCTGCGCCGGTTGTTCTGGCAGGACTGGGACGCTGCGCCGCGCGATCAGCGCTGGATGCGCTGGACCTCGGCGTTGGCCAGCGCGCTGCTGCACCTGCTGTTCTTCATGCTGCTGCTGTGGGTTGCGGTGATCCGCACCACGGCACCGGAAGCAGAGGGCGCCGAAGGCGAGCGCATGCAGGTGGAATTCGTCGGCCGCGCCTCCCAGGAGGGCGGAGGCGATCAGCCGGGTGCCGAGGCGGCTGCGGCTGCACCGGCTGGCCAGGTTGCCGCCGGCCAGGCAGCAGGGGCCGCGACTGCACCTGAGCCGCGTCCTGCGGCCGCGTCGGCGCCTGCGCCTGCACCGGCTCCAGCACCGACAGTCAGCGCGCCGTCGCCGCCGGCCGAAGCCGAGCCGGCCCCGCTTGCGGCCCCGCCACCGTCGCCGGTGCAGGCCACCGAAGTGGCGCAGGCCAGCACGGATTTCGTGGTGCCGCCGGTCAGCGTGCCGCGCACCGAGGTCAGCATCGTGCCGCGTGACACCACGCCCACGGTGCGCGAGCGCAGCGTGCAGCCGGTGCAGGCGCCGCCAACCCCAACCGTGATGCGTGCGCCGCAGATCGCGGTGCGGACGCCGCAGCTGCGTGACATCCCGGTGCAGGAGCGCGAAGTCAGTACGGTCGATGCACCGGCGGTGTCGCAGCCACTGCGCACGGCCGATGTGCAGGTGCGCGTGCCGCAGCGGGACGTACAGGTGCGCGAGCGTGAAGTGCAGGCGGTGGTCGATCCGCAGGTGCGGATGGCGACCGTCGCCGGTCGTGAACCGGCAGTGCATGCGCCGGCGGGTCGTGACGTACAGGTGCGCGAGCGCGAAGTAGCCTCGGCACCGGCGGCAGCCCCTTCGTCTTCCAGTGGCAATGCACCCGCGGCAACGCCCGCGCCGGCAGCCAATGGCAGCGCGACGCAGGCGAGCAGCAGCGCTGCGCGGCCTGCTGCATCCAGCACGACCCCGGCCCAGGCTGGAGCGCGCCCGGCCCCCAATCCGGGCAACTGGGCCACGCCCGCCAAGGGCGATGACTGGGGGGCATCGAGCCGCAACCAGGACGGCGCCGACAAGGGCGCCCGCCAGGCCAGTACCAGCGGCAAGGGCAGTGGCCTGTTCAATGCCGATGGCAGCGTCCGCGTGCCGGGCCAGGAAGGCGAGGGGCGTGCCGAGCGCGGTGCGCCAGGTGGCGCCAACGACGGCTGGAGCAAGGAACGCATCGCGCAATCGGGCACCTGGTTGAAGCGACCGCCGTACGACTACACACCTACCTCGTTCGACAAGTACTGGGTGCCGCAGGAATCGCTGCTGGCCGAGTGGGTGCGCAAGGGCGTCAAGGCAATGGAGATTCCGTTGCCAGGTACCAGTACGAAGATCTCCTGCGTGATCTCGATCCTGCAGGCCGGCGGTGGCTGCGGACTGACCAATCCGAACATGCAGGACCAGCCAGCGGTGGCACGACCGCCGCCGGACATCCCCTTCAAGAAAGAGCTGCAGGAAGATAACGGGAGCCGCTAACGGCTCCCGTTGTCCACGCATGTTTCCTTATTCCCGCGCCGTTGGCGCGCCCCCTTGAACAACAAGGGGGCTTTTCGATGGACCCATCGCGGGATGTGACGGCCATGCTGGCGCGCTTTGGTAGGTGCCAACCTTGGTTGGCACAGAAGCGCCGACCAAGGTCGGCATCTACCAGGGCATCGACCTCACGCGCTCTGCGACAGAAACACCCAGAACGGCACGTCTCCGCCAACCTGCTGGCCGGCCCGCGCTTTGGTAGGTGCCAACCTTGGTTGGCACAGAAGCGCCGACCAAGGTCGGCATCTACCGGATGCACGTGCGCCGACCAAGGTCGGCCTCTACCTGGGTGGTGACCTCACGCGCTCTGCGACAGAAACATCCAGAACGGCACGTCTCCGCCAACCTGCTGGCCGGCTCGCACTTTGGTAGGTGCCAACCTTGGTTGGCACAGAAGCGCCGACCAAGGTCGGCCTCTACCTGGGTGGTGACCTCACGCGCTCTGCGACAGAAACACCCAGAACGGCACGTCTCCGCCAACCTGCTGGCCGGCCCGCGCTTTGGTAGGTGCCAACCTTGGTTGGCACAGAAGCGCCGACCAAGGTCGGCATCTACCACGGCATTGCGCTTACGCGCTCTGCGACAGGAACACCCAGAACGGCACGTCGCGGCCAACCCAGTCGCGGCTGGCTTCGTCCATCACGTCCAGCAACGTGTCGAAATCCTTCTGCGTGGAGGCGCGCAACGTGTCCACGTCGGCCAGGAACAGTGCGTAGCCGTTGGCCGGCAGCCACTGCAGGTCGCGCAGGTTGTCCGACAGCGCATCCCAGTTGCCGCCGAAGCCGGCAGGGAAATCCAGTTGCGCGGCCAGCCGGGCCAGCAGGGTGCGCTTGTCGGCCACGCCTTCCAGGTCGATGCGGATCACCTTCAGCCCGGCATCGCGCATCGCCGCGGCCAGTGCGCCGATGTCGTCGCTGTCGATGGCGTAAACGCCGGCATTGTTGATGTCATGCAGGCCGAGGCCGAAATCATCGTGGCTCATCACTGCGCTCCCTGGGCCGGTACGGTGAAGCTGCGGAACGATTCGTAGTGGTCGTCGGTGTAGTACCACGCCTCCGGCGGATCGCCGCCGGTGACGATGCGGCGAGCGCCACGGGTGCGCGCACCGGGGGTGTCGACGGTGTATTCGCGGTAGTAGCCGCGCGGGCGCTGCGGCAGCTGCTGCTCGCGGTTGCCGAAGGTGCTGCCGTCCTGGCGGTGCGGGAACGGGCCGCCACGCTGGATCAGGGCGATGGTCTGCCGGGCTTCAGCGGGCAGGAATGCGGGCAGGCCGCTGTCGTTGCCGGTTGCGGGCGTGGCCGTGGCCGGCGCGCGCGCGGCAGGCGCACCCTGCAGGTCCGGCGCGAACTGCGGCGCCGGCGGGCGCTGCATGAAATGGTTGGCGACCAGGCCGAGCAGCAGCAGGGCGATGGCGGTGATCAGCAGCCGGGGGTTGCGCATGGGCAGGGGCGGGCGAGGGTGGTGCGGGCACTGTAGCGCCTGTGCGCTGCACGGTGCATGAGGACGCCGTCGCGTCACTGCTGCGTAACAATTGCCGTCATGCTCACTGGCAGGACGCAATTTCCTTTACATCCCCCTTGGTAATCTGGCGGTCTGTCCCCATCATTCACCGCGCAACGCCCGACACCGTCGGGTGCCCTCGCAATCAGGAGATGCATCATGGCCTATACCCTGCCCAAGCTGTCCTACGCCTACGACGCGCTGGAACCGCATATCGATGCGGCGACGATGGAAATCCATCACACCAAGCATCACCAGACCTACATCAACAACGTCAACGCGGCGCTGGAAGGCACCGAGTACGCTGACCTGCCGGTCGAAGAACTGGTGAAGAAGCTCAAGTCGCTGCCGGAGAACCTGCAGGGTCCGGTGCGCAACAATGGTGGCGGCCATGCCAACCACTCGCTGTTCTGGACCGTGATGGCTCCGAATGCTGGCGGCAACCCGGTGGGCGACGTGGCCAAGGCCATCGACAAGGACCTGGGCGGCTTCGACAAGTTCAAGGACGCCTTCACCAAGGCGGCGCTGACCCGTTTCGGCAGCGGCTGGGCGTGGCTGAGCGTGACCCCGGACAAGAAGGTCGTGGTCGAGAGCACCGGCAACCAGGACAGCCCGCTGATGGAAGGCAACACCCCCATCCTCGGCCTGGACGTGTGGGAACACGCGTACTACCTGAAGTACCAGAACCGTCGTCCGGAATACATCGGCGCGTTCTTCAACGTCATCGACTGGAACGAAGTCGAGCGCCGTTACCAGGAAGCGATCGCCTGATCGCGGTAACGGGATGAACTGAGAAGGCCGGGGGAGACCCCGGCCTTTTCTGTTGCAGGAGTCATTCGGTAGTGCCGGCCGCTGGCCGGCAATCGTGTGGTACCCGAGGAGCCGGCCAGCGGCCGGCACTACCTATTCCGCGCCCTGCAGCCGCAGGGTGGCCATCACGCCCAGGCGCAGGCCGGGCAGGTCGCCGTCGGCTGGCAGCAGGATCGGCTGCTGGCGGATGCCGCCGAAGTGCTTGACCTGGAACAGCACATCCAGGCCATGGCCACTGCTGCCACCGCCACTGGCCGCAGGCGCCTCGGCGCGGCCGCCGGGATTGCGCCGGGCCGGCTGGAAGCCGGGCGTGCTGCGCACCAGTTCCACTGTGTTGGCGGAGAAATCGCCGGCGATCAGGCTGGGCATGCCCTCGGCGGTGGCGCCGATCCAGGTCATCAGGTCGCTGGTCTGATGCTGGCGGGCGGTGGCCTCGTCCGGGTCCGGGCGCAGCCGTGCCACATAGATGTTGACCAGTGCCTCGCCCAGCTTCAGCCGCATCATGCCGGCGGCGCTGAAGGTGCCGGGTGGGTGCAGCAGGGTCACGCCATCCTCGCTGACCGGCAGCCGGGTCAGCATCGCGTTGCCATGCCGCAACGGCTGGCTGGGCGGATCGGCGGTAACGAAGTCGCAGCTGTAGCGCAGCCGGCTGGCCAGCCAGCAGGCCGGATTGCGGCCCTGCTGCTGCAGCACCTGCTGCACCGAGATCACGTCCGGCTGCAGGTCGGTCAGCAACTGTGCGACCTGCTCACGGCGCAACTTCCATTGCGCGTCATCGCGGCTGGGCAGTTCCAGCGCGGCCACGGTGAGTTGCCGGGGCTCGCTCTCGCTGGCGGCGGTGGCCGTTGCCTGCGGCCGCGCCTGTGCCTGCAACGCCATCAGCAGCACCAGGCAACTGAGCAGGAGACGGGCGGGGGCGAGGGGGCGCATAACGATAAGTTTACGCTTTTGTCGTGCAGGTGCCGTGACTTCCGGCACGGAGTGTCGCTGCCTGCCATGGATTGGCACCGTTGTCATGCAGCCCTGCAGCGTGCTTCGCAAGCCCTGCTTCCGGTAATCTTGCGCCTTTCGCTTTGCAGGATTGCCTTACAGGATGAGCCACGACGCAGTTGCCCCCATCGCCGGCCAGGGAAAGATGCCGCGCCAGATCCCGTACATCATCGGCAATGAGGCCTGCGAGCGGTTCAGTTTCTACGGGATGCGCAACATCCTGGTGCAGTTCCTGATCACCTCGCTGCTGCTGCAGGAAATCACTGCGGAAGGCCGTGCCGGTGAAGCCAAGGACATCATGCACAGCTTCATGATCGGCGTGTATTTCTTCCCGCTGCTCGGAGGCTGGCTGGCCGACAGGTTCTTCGGCAAGTACCACACCATTCTCTGGTTCAGCCTGGTCTACTGTGCCGGCCACCTGTGCCTGGCGCTGTTCGAGAACAGCCGCGAGGGCTTCTTCCTCGGCCTGGGCCTGATCGCGCTCGGTGCCGGTGGCATCAAGCCGCTGGTGGCCTCGTTCATGGGCGACCAGTTCGACCAGAGCAACAAGCACCTGGCCAAGATCGTCTTCGACGCCTTCTACTGGATCATCAACTTCGGCTCGCTGTTCGCCTCGCTGCTGATCCCGCTGGTGCTGAAGAACTGGGGCCCGCAGTGGGCGTTCGGCATCCCGGGCATCCTGATGTTCATCGCCACCTTCGTGTTCTGGCTGGGCCGCAAGCGCTACGTGCTGGTGCCGCTGCCGCCGAAGGATCCGCATTCGTTCGCCAACGTGGTGCGTACCGCACTGACCACGCGCGTGGCCGGCCAGGGCCGTCCGGGCCTGGTGATCGCCGTGCTCGGCCTGGTGCTGGCAGTGGCCTCGTTCGGCCTGGTTGGCTCGCTGGGCATTGTCATCTGTCTGTGCCTGGCGCTGGTATCGATCCTGGCCGGTATCGGCGGTGGCACCTGGCTGCAGCTCGATCGCGCCCGTGGCCAGCATCCGGCCGAAGCCGTCGAAGGTGTGCGCTCGGTGCTGCGGGTGCTGGTGATCTTCGCGCTGACCACGCCGTTCTTCTCGCTGTTCGACCAGAAGGCCTCGACCTGGGTCCTGCAGGGCCAGCAGATGCAGATGCCGAGCTGGTTCACCGCCTCGCAGATGCAGGCACTGAACCCGCTGCTGGTGATGATCCTGATTCCGTTCAACAACCTGGTGCTGTACCCGGCCCTGCGCCGCTTCGGCTTCGAGCCGACCGCGCTGCGCCGCATGACCGCCGGCATCGCCTTCAGCGGCCTGGCCTGGATCGTGGTCGGCGGCATCCAGGTGGTGATGGACGGGGGCAACGCCATGTCGATCTTCTGGCAGATGCTGCCGTATGCGCTGCTGACCTTCGGTGAGGTGCTGGTCTCGGCCACCGGCCTGGAGTTCGCCTACAGCCAGGCGCCGCAGGCGATGAAGGGCGTGGTGATGAGCTTCTGGAACCTGACCACCACCATCGGCAACCTGTGGGTGCTGCTGTCCAACGCGGCGGTGCGCAACGATGCGGTGACCCACAAGATCGCCAGTACGGGCCTGAGTGAAGCGGCGTTCCTGATGTTCTTCTTCGCCGGTTTCGCCTTCGTCGCGGCGTTGGCCTTCGGTTGGTACGCGAAACGCTATCGTATGGTCGACAACTACCGTAGCGCCTGAGCCTGACATGACCCCCGTCAATCTGCTGTTGATCGCCATTACCGCCATCCTGTCGTGGATGGCGTTCAACAACCGCAAGCTGGCCGACCGCCTGATCCTGTGGCCGCCAGCCGTCGACCGTCACCGCCAGTACGACCGGCTGGTGACCTATGGCTTCATCCACGCCGACTGGTCGCACCTGATCTTCAACATGATCACCCTGTTCTTCTTCGGGGGATTCATCGAGAGCGTGATGGTGCAGCTGACCGGCAGCTACCTGACCTACCCGGCGTTCTACATCGGTGCGCTGCTGGTCTCGATCCTGCCCAGCTACCTGAAGAACCAGAAGAACCCGAACTATCTCAGCCTGGGTGCGTCCGGTGCGGTGTCGGCGGTGCTGTTCGCCTTCATCCTGATCAAGCCGTGGTCGATCATCCTGGTGTTCTTCATCCCGGCGCCGGCCATCGTCTACGCCGCGTTCTACGTCGGCTACAGCATCTGGATGGACAAGCGCGGCGGTGACCGCATCAACCACAGCGCGCACCTGGCGGGCGCGGCGTTCGGCGTGATCTTCATGCTGGCCATGCAGCCGAGCATCTTCACGCACTTCCTGCGCGAACTCTCCAACCCGACCTTCCGCCTCGGCGGCGGTTGAAGACGGGAGCGGGGCGGATCGGCAGCGATCCGCCCCCGCTGTTTCAGAGCGTGGGCTGCTGACCGTAGGTATCCAGCAGGCGGGCGAACACTTCTTCGCCGATGCGCTGGAAATCCTGGTCCTGGGTCTGCCCCTCCACGGCCAGTTGCAGCAGGCCCTCCAGCAGGGCGCGGTCGGTATCTGAATGGGAATCGCTGGGGTGCATCGGAGCCTCCGCGGTGGTGCGCATGATCAACGGTCGCAAGGGCCGTGCCAGCCTGGCCGTACCCCTCCACAGGCGATAGCGGCCGCCAGCGCTCCAGCTTGAGGGTCGCAAACTGACGTGAATGGAACGGACTTGCCCCTGTTCAGGCTTCACGCGATCATGGCGCCCGGCTGCGCACCATCCACGCAGTCGCCGCAGGAGACAGTTCCATGGCTTCGGTCACGCCCCCCGGTCTGGCCTACGAGGTCGAACACGACCTGGCCAACCATCGCTTCACCGCCCGTGTGCGCGGACAGCTGGCGGTGCTGGACTACCAGATCAAACGCAGGCGCATGGTCATCACGCATACCGAGGTGCCCGAGCCGATTGCCGGCCGAGGCATCGCCGGTGAGCTGACCCGTGTGGCGCTGCGTTTTGCCCGTGAGCAGAAGTACAAGGTGGTGCCGGCGTGTTCCTACGCCGAGGCCTTCCTGCAGCGGCATGAGGAGTACCACGACCTGCTCGTTGGCTGAATGCCAGCGGGCCACGCTTCAGCCATGGCAGGCGATGATGTACAAACATGAACAGGGGATCCCGATGAAGATTGGAAACAACCGGCCATTGCACGGCAGCGTGCTGGCCGGCGTGGTGGGCGTGCTGTTGCTGGCCGGTTGCCAGCGTGAAAGCGAGCCGGCACCGGCGACCGACGCGGCGCCCGCCGCCGAAGCCACCGCCGCAGGCGAAACGCCGGTCACGGAAGCGCCGCTGGACCTGCGCGACGTGATCGAGAACAACGAACGCGAAGTGGTGGGTATCAGCTACCCGGCCGGCATCGATCGCTACCCGGGCCTGGCCCGCGCGCTGCAGAGCTATGCGACGAGTGCGCGCAGTGACCTGCAACAGGCGCTGGACGGGCTGGGCAATGACAAGCCGAGCATGCCCTACGAGCTGTCGCTGAGCTTCGAGAAGCTGCTGGAAACCCCGCAGCTGGTGGTGGTCAGTGCCGATGGCAGCCGCTACACCGGTGGCGCCCATGGCGAACCGCTGGTGGCCCGATTCGTGTGGCTGCCGCAGCATCAGCAGATGCTCAGCGCCGAAAAGCTGGTGGCCGATGCCAAGGGCTGGAAGGCGATCAGCGATTTCGTCGCCGACCAGCTGCGTGAACGCGTGGCCACCCGCCTCAGCGGTGAGGACATGGATCCGGCCCAGCTGCAGGAATCGCTGCGCAACGCATCGCGCATGATTGCCGACGGCACCGGCCCGCAGGCCGACAATTTCAGCCAGTTCCAGCCGCTGACCGACGACAAGGGGCAGATCACCGCGCTGCGCTTTGTTTTCCCGCCGTACCAGGTGGGTCCATACTCGGACGGCACCCAGACCGCCGATGTACCGGCGGCGGTGCTGTTGCCGCACGTGGCCAAGGACTACGTGGAGCTGTTCGCACGCGGTTGACCGCAGTCGAGGAGGTGGCGTGGATACAGGGTTGCAGGAGCGGGTCGCCGGCCTGCTGCAGGAAGCCGGGGTCCGCATCGGCGGTACCCAGCCACAGGATATCCAGGTTCATGACCCGCGCTTCTTCGCGCGGGTCATGGCGCACGGCTCGCTTGGCCTCGGCGAGAGCTACATGGACGGTTGGTGGGATGCCAACGTCCTGGATGAATTCCTTGTCCACCTGATGCAGGCGCACCTGGACGAACGGGTGCACGGTTGGCGCGAAGTGGCCGATGCACTGAAGGCGCGCCTGTTCAACCTGCAGGTGGGACAGGGCAGCTACGAGGTGGGCCGCCGCCACTACGACCTCGGCAATGATCTCTACCAGGCCATGCTGGGCCAGCGCCTGGTCTATAGCTGTGGCTACTGGCGCAATGCCGGCGATCTCGACGCCGCGCAGGAAGCCAAGCTTGACCTGGTCTGCCGCAAGCTGGGCCTGCGCCCGGGGCAGCGTGTGCTGGACATCGGCTGTGGCTGGGGCGAAGCCCTGAAGTTCGCCGCCGAGCGCTACGGTGTCAGTGGCGTCGGCGTGACCATTTCGCAGGAGCAGGCCGAGTTCGCCCGCGAACTGTGCGCCGGCCTGCCGATCGAGATCCGCCTGCAGGACTACCGCGAACTGCACGAGCCGTTCGATGCGATCTTCTCGATCGGCATGTTCGAGCACGTCGGCGACAAGAACTACGCCAGCTTCTTCGAGGTGGCCAGGCGTTGCCTGTCACCGCGCGGCCTGCTGCTGCTGCACAGCATCGGCACCAACATCTCGCGGCATCGTACCGACCCGTGGATCGCGCGCTACATCTTTCCCAACTCGATGCTGCCATCGGCGGTGCAGATCACCAAGGCGTTCGAGGGCCGCTTCGTGCTGGAGGACTGGCACAACTTCGGCACCGATTACGACCTGACCCTGCAGGCCTGGCGGCGCAACGTGGAAGCGGCGTGGCCGCAGCTGGATGCGCGCTACGACGAGCACTTCCGGCGCATGTGGCGCTTCTACCTGGCCGGGTCGATGGCCACCTTCCGTTGCCGGCACGCGCAGCTGTGGCAGCTGGTGCTGTCGCCGGAAGGCGTGCCGGGTGGGTACGTGGCGCCACGTTGAGGCTGCACTTCTGCCCTGCGCGACCGATGGTGCGGATCGTGGAAGACGCGACATCGCTTGACGTCATGCGCGAGCGTTGTCGGCGCTGTGCCTGGCTGGGGTGACGTGGGCGCTAAACTTGTCGACCAGCGGCATCACCGCTTCACTGAAGGCATCGCAGCATGGGTTGGGACATCACCTATCATCCGATTGCGGAATCCGAGATCCGTGACATTTATTTCCGTGCGCTTGAGGATGGCGCGCTGGTCGCCGAGCTGCAGCAGCGGTTCCAGATCGAGCCGTTCTACATGGAGCAGCTGCAGGAGCGCATCGAGGAGGCTCGCTCGATCAGCGCAGAAATGCCTTTCGAGAAGGGGCACGCTTTGTACCTGGCGATCGTGGCCGGCCACCTTCGGCAGTATCACTATCTCCGCGGGAGCGCCCTTTCGTTTTTCATCGACGATCCGGTGGTCGCCCGCTATTTCGCGGACTGGCGGCAACTGGTGCCGTTGCAGTGGGCGGATGCTGCCGCCGGCAACCATCTACGTGAAAACTATGGTGGTGGCGTGTTCATCACGCATGCCCGGCTGAAGCAGTTACGCGCTGATCATGCAGTGGACAGCGCACTGGCTGCGCGCCTGGAGGAGCTGTTCTCCGATGGACGCCTGGTCGTTTTCTGGCGTGTTGTCGATGATGCCATCGCCAAGGGCTGTGGACTGCTGGAGGGCAGCGAGGTGGTCGAGCCGAACCCGATGGATCTCAATGCATCGACCAGCTTGAGCAATCTGCTGAACTGCGCGCCGGATGGCGCGATGCTGTATGCGGAGGCCGCGGCGGCACAGCTGGCGGAGTTCGTGGCAGCGCACCCGGATATCGCATCGACTGCCGCTGCCACGCCCGGTACGCCGAAAGGGCGGTGGTGGGAGCGACTGTTTCGGCGGTGACCGGAGAGCATCCACGCATGGCGTGGATCTATTGGTGGGTGCCGATCGTTGGTCGGTACGATCCATTCGCGCCACGAACCCCGGCATCATCGATCCACACATGACGCAATCCAGTAGATCCACGCCATGCGTGGATGCCCCAACAAAAAACCGCCCGGTCTCCCGGGCGGTTTTCGTTTCAGGCTACCGCGCGGGCGATCAGTTGCCGGCGCCGGTCAGGCCACGCTTTTCCAGCAGCGGTTCGATCTGCGGCTCGTGGCCGGCGAAATCGCGGAACAGCTGCATGGCATCCACGCTGCCGCCCTTGGACAGCAGGGTGGCGCGGAAGTGGTCGCCGTTCTTGCGGCTCAGGCCGCCGTTGTCCTTGAACCACTTCTGGGTGTTGGCGTCGAGCACTTCCGACCAGATGTAGGCGTAGTAGCCGGCCGAGTAGCCGCCCATGATGTGGCTGAAGTACGGGGTCTTGTAGCGGGGCGGGACCGGCGCGTAGTAGATGCCGTCCTTCTCCAGCGCGGCGCGCTCGAAGGCCATCACGTCCTTGGCGGCCGGCACCTGGTCGGCGCCGATCTGGTGCCAGCGCTGATCAAGCATGGCCGCGCCCAGGTACTCGGTGGTGGCGAAGCCCTGGTTGAACTTGGCCGCTGCCAGCACCTTGTCCAGCAGTGCCTGCGGCATCGCCGAACCATTCTGGTAGTGCTTGGCGTAGTTCTTTAGGATGACCGGGTTGTCCGACCACATTTCGTTGACCTGCGAGGGGAACTCGACGAAGTCACGCGGCACCGAGGTGCCCGAGAAGTACGGGTACTTCACGTTGGAGAACATGCCGTGCAGGGCGTGGCCGAACTCGTGGAAGGTGGTGTTCACCTCGTCCCAGGTCAGCAGGGTCGGCTGGCCGGCCGGCGGCTTCGGGATGTTCAGGTGGTTGGCGACCACCGGCTTGAAGCCGGTCAGCTTGGACTGCGAGACGTAGGAGTTCATCCACGCACCGCCGCGCTTGGAGGCGCGTGCATACGGGTCGAAGATGAAGATCGCCAGCTGGCTGCCGTCAGCGTCGAACACGTCGTAGACGGTGACGTCATCGTGGTAGACCGGCAGGTCGGTGCGCTGCTTGAAGGTCAGGCCGAATTCCTGGCCGGCGGCGTAGAACACGCCGTTCTCCAGCACGTTCTTCATCTCGAAGTACGGCTTCAGCTGCGACTCGTCGAAGTTGTACTTGGCCTGGCGCACCTTCTCGCTGTAGAAGGCCCAGTCCCACGGTTCCAGCTGGAAGGTCGGCTTGCGCGCGGCCTTCTGTTCCTTGTCGATCATCGCCTGCAGATCGGCGGCTTCGCGCTTGGCGTTGGCCACGGCGGCCGGAGCCAGCTTGCCGAGCATTGCGTTGACCGCTTCCGGGGTCTTGGCGGTCTGGTTGGTCAGGTTGTAGGCGGCGAAGTTCGGGAAGCCCATCAGCTTGGCCTTGTCGGCACGCAGCTGCATGATGCGCGAGACCAGCGCGGTGTTGTCGAACTCACCGCCGCGGCTGCCGCGGGTGGTCGAGGCTTCGTAGATCTTCTGGCGCAGGGCGCGGTTGGCCAGGTTGGTCAGCGGCGGCTGGCCGGTGGTGTTGAGCAGGGTGATCACGTACTTGCCTTCCAGGCCACGGGCCTTGGCGGCTTCGGCGGCGGCAGCGATCTGCTCCTTGGACAGGCCGTCCAGCTCCTTGACGTCGTCGACGGTGATCGCCGAAGCGTTCACTTCCGACTGCACGTTCTGGCTGAACTTGGTGCCCAGGTTGGCCAGCTCGGCGTTCATCTCCTTCAGCGTGGCCTTGTCAGCCTCGGACAGCTTGGCGCCGGCGCGCACGTAGTTGTCGTAGTACTTCTCGACCAGGCGCACGCCTTCGGCGTCCAGGCCCAGCTGGCTGCGGGTGTCGTACAGCGCCTGGATGCGGGCGAACAGCTTGCCGTTCAGCGCGATCGCATCGCTGTGCGCGGCGAACTTCGCCGAGTAGTCGGCCTGCAGCTTCTTGCGGGTGTCGTTGGTATCGGCGCCTACCAGGCTGAAGAACACGGTGGTCGCACGGTCGAGGATGTCACCGCTCTTTTCCAGGGCGATGATGGTGTTGTCGAAGGTCGGCTTGGCCTTGTTGTTGGCGATCGCCTCCACTTCCTTCAGCTGCTGCGCCATGCCGGCGTCGAAGGCCGGGGCGAAGTCGCTGTCCTTGATCTTGTCGAACTGCGGGAAATGCAGCGGCAGCGGGCTTTCGGCGAAGAACGGGTTGGCCTGCTGGGCATGGGTGCTGGCAGCCGGGGTGGCGGCGCCGGCCGAGAAGGCGGGCAGGGCAAGGCCGAGGGACATGGCCACGGCAAGGGCAAGGCGAGTGGTCAAGGTAGGAACTCCGGTAAGGCAAACAAGGGCCCGAGGGTAACCCGGCCGGCGGCGCCCGCACTTGTGTCAAAAGGCATGTTGCCGGGGCCGGGCGCGGGTACCATGCATTCACCGCCCACGGCCCGCTGCCATGACCACTGCCTACGACTTCAGCTTCCGCGACCTCGACGGCCAGCCGCAGGCCCTGGCCCGGTACCAGGGGCACCCGATGCTGCTGGTCAATGTCGCCAGCCGCTGTGGCTTCACCCCGCAGTACACCGGGCTGGAACAGCTGTGGCAGGAGTATCGCGAGCGTGGCCTGGTGGTGATCGGGTTCCCATGCAACCAGTTCGGTGCACAGGAGCCCGGCGACGCCGCGCAGATCCGCCAGTTCTGTTCGCTGGACTACCCGGTCAGCTTCCCGCTGTCGGAGAAGATCGAGGTCAATGGCGAGGGGGCTGATCCGTTGTGGGCATGGCTGTCACGCGAGAAGCGCGGCCTGCTGGGTAGCGCCCGCATCAAGTGGAATTTCAGCAAGTTCCTGGTCGACCGCCAGGGGCAGGTGGTGTCGCGGCATGCGCCCACCACCAAGCCGGAGCAGCTGCGCGGCGAGATCGAAGCGCTGCTGTGAGATGAACCCAAAAAGGGGACGGAGGGGATTAAGTCGTTTGTGCACAAACGACTTAATCCCCTCCGTCCCCTTTTTGTTTATTTCTCGACGAACGCGCGCTCGAACACGTAGTGGCCCGGCTGGCCGATACGCGGCGAGACCTGGAAGCCACGGGCATCGAGCACGCTGCGCAGGTCGGCCAGCATCTGCGGGCTGCCGCAGATCATCGCGCGGTCATTCTCCGGGCTCAGCTCCGGCAGGCCGAGGGTGCGCTGCATCTCGCCGCTTTCCATCAGCTGGGTCAGGCGGCCCTGGTTGGCGAACGGCTCGCGGGTGACGGCCGGGTAGTACAGCAGCTTGTCGCCGATCATCTCGCCCAGGAACTCATGCTCACGCAGTTCCTTCTCGAAGTAGTCGCGGTAGGCGAGGTCCTTTTCGTAGCGCACGCCGTGGCAGAGGATCACCTTCTCGAAGCGCTCGTAGGTTTCCGGGTCCTTGATGACCGACAGCCACGGCGCCATGCCGGTGCCGGTGCCCAGCAGGTACAGGTTCTTGCCGGGGTGCAGATCGCTGATCAGCAGGGTGCCGGTGGGCTTCTTGCCGACCAGCACCTTGTCACCCGGCTTGATGTGCTGCAGGCGCGAGGTCAGCGGGCCGTCCTGCACCTTGATGCTGAAGAACTCCAGATGCTCTTCCCAGTTGGCGCTGGCGATGGAATACGCGCGCAGCAGCGGCCGCGCCTCGGTTTCCAGGCCGATCATCACGAACTGGCCGTTCTCGAAGCGGAAACCGCTGTCGCGGGTGAGGGTGAAGCTGAAGTAGGCATCGGTCCAATGACGGACCTCAAGCACCGTTTCGGCGCCAAAAGCGGAGGACATGGGCGTATCTATCGGAAGTCGTCGGGGTGATTCTATCTCAAATGAGACAGGTTCTCATTAGGCGGAACGAGAGGCGTTCTCAGCGGTAGCCGGCCGCCTGCAGCTCGAACAGCTCGGCGTAGCGGCCGCCCTGGGCCATCAGCTCTTCATGGGTGCCGCTGGCCTCGATCCGGCCATCGGCCAGCACCAGGATGCGATCGGCCATGCGTACCGAAGAGAAACGGTGGGAAATCAGCACTGCGGTGCGATTATCCGCCAGTTCCCTGAACCGCTGGAACACCTCGAACTCACTTCGCGCATCCAGCGCCGCCGTTGGCTCATCCAGGATCATCACCTGCGCATTGCGCATCCATGCGCGGGCGATGGCGATCTTCTGCCATTGGCCGCCGGACAGGTCCACGCCCTGCTTGAAGCGGCGGCCGATCAGCTGGTCGTAGCCGCCGGGCAGGTCGTCGATCACTTCCTCGGCCATGCCACGCCGTGCGGCGTCGGCGATGCGCGCCTGGTCGTCCATCGCCTCGACCTGGCCGACGCCGATGTTCTCGCCGGCGCTGAGGTTGTAGCGCACGAAGTCCTGGAAGATCACCCCGAGGTTGGCGCGCAGGTCGTCCAGGTCGTAGTCGCGCAGGTCGCGGCCATCGAGCAGGATGCGGCCCTCGTCCGGTTCGTACAGCCGTGCCAGCAGCTTCACCAGGGTGGTCTTGCCGGCGCCGTTCTCACCGACCAGCGCCAGTACTTCGCCAGCCTGCAGCTGGAAATCAAGGTGGCGCACCGCCCATTGCTCGGCATCCGGGTAGCGGAAGCCGACGTTCTCGAACACGAAGCCCTGGCGGATCGGCTGCGGCACGCGCACCGCACCTTCACGCGAGTGGATTTCCGGCTGGATCTGGAAGAACGAGAACAGGTCATCCAGGTACAGCGCCTGGCTGGCCACCTGCGAGAACCCGATCAACAGGCCCTCCAGCAGCTGGCGCAGGCGCAGGAAGCTGCCGGCGAGGAAGGTCAGGTCGCCGATCGAAAAGTCGCCGCGCACCGTGCGCCAGGCGATGTAGGCGTAGGCGGTGTAGTAGCCCAGCGTGCCCAGTGCGGCCAGCAGCGTGCCCCAGAACGCGCGGCGCCGGGCCAGGGCGCGGTTGGCCTGGAACAGCGCCACCGACAGGCGCCGGTAGCGCTCCACCAGGAAGCGATGCAGGTTGTAGATCTTCACTTCCTTGGCCGTTTCCACGCTGGCACCGAGCTGGCGCAGGTAGTCGAGCTGGCGGCGCTCGGGCGTCCACTGGAAGTTGAGGCTGTAGCCGGCCGCGTTGAAGTGCGATTCGCCGATGAAGGCCGGCACCAGGGCCAGCGCCAGCAGCAGGATCAACCACGGCGCGTAGACCAGCAGGCCGACGGCGAGGCTGGCCACGGTGATCGCGTCCTGCACCTGGCCGAACAACTGGCTCATCAGGTTCATCCGGCCCATGGTCTGGCGTCGCGCACGGTCCAGCTTGTCCTGCAGGTCCGGGTCTTCGAAATCCTCCAGATCCAGCGTCGCAGCGTGCTCCATCAGCCGGATGCTGGTGACGTTGGCGAACAGTTCCGAGAGCAGAGCATCGGCGTAGCTGACCAGCCGGCCGAGCAGATCCGAGGCGATGGCCAGGCCGAATTCCAGCGCCAGCAGGCCCAGCAGCGGATTCAGTATGCCGCTGGACAGTGCTTCGCCCAGCGGCGGGAAGCCAGCGTCGTGCTGGCTCAGGTGCAGGGCGCTGTCGATGATCAGCTTGCCGACGTAGAGCATCGCCACCGGCAGCAGCGCACGGATCAGGCGCAGGCCAAGGCTGGCCAGGGTGAGCGCGGGGCTGGTCTTCCAGACCATGCGCAGGAACGGTGGCAGGTTGCGCATCGCCCTGAAGCGCTGGCGCAGGCTGGGTTTCTTCGCGGCGGCAGCGCCAGCGGTGGGGGTAGCAGGCATGTGCGTATTGTGCGCGCCTGACGCGTGCAGATGGGGTCAGTGCAGCCGTGTGGCCGACACCGGGGTCAGATCCCCTTGCGGAGCAAAGGGCTCTGACCTCATCTGCCCGGATCGGGTCAGAGCCCTTCGTAATGCGAAGGGATCCGACCCACCACCTCCACGCATGGCGTGGATCTACCGTGTCGACCAAGGTCGACACCTACCAACAGCTGCAGAACCTGCCTGGCCCGGCTTGCCTCCCTTTACGGCAGCGGCGGCAGCAGCCCGGCGCCCAGCCGGTTCCAGGCATTGATCACCGCGATGCCCATGCTCAGGTCGCTGATGCCCTTCTCATCGAAGTGCGGTGCCAGTGCATCGAACGCCGCCTGTGACGGTGCACCGTCGGTCAGCCGGGTCAGTGCCTCGGCCCAGCCCAGCGCCGCACGCTCGCGGGCATCGAAGAAACGGCTTTCGTGCCAGGCGGGCAGGGTATCGAGCTTGCGCGGCTCGATGCCGCCCTTGCGCAGCGTAGTGGCATGCATGTCCATGCAATAGCCGCAGCCGTTGAGCTGCGACACGCGCAGGAACACCAGTTCCATCAGGGTCGGATCAATCGAGCTGTCATGCACCGCCTGGCTGGTGGCCAGCAGGCCCTTGAAGGCTTCGGCGGCCAGGCGGGTGTAAGGGACGCGGGGAGAGGCGTGGTCGGACATTTTCGGCTCCACGGCGGCCACGATGGCCGCCTTTCATTACAAGGACGCCGTGCCGTCCCTGTTCGTGACAACGTCCGGCAGCTTTTCCGGATTCAGCACGCTGTACACGTTGGCGATGCGGCCAGCGACCACCTCGATGGTGGTGACCGAGTGCAGGCGATCACCGATGAAGCGCAGGATCGCCGGCTCGCCGTTGACGTAGCCCAGCTGCGCCGAATGCGCCGCGCCACGGCGGGCGATGGCCCAGAACAGGCGTCCGATGCGTTCGGCGCCCAGCAGCGGGCGGATCGCCGCGGTAACCACGCCGCCACCGTCGGAGACCAGCAACGCGTTGGCGTGCAGCAGGGTCTGGATCGCTTCGCTGTCGCCGCGCTGGGAAGCGTCCATGAAGCGTGCCAGCAGCTGCCGGTGCTGGCTGGCATCGGCATTGAAGCGTGGCCGCCCAGACTGCAGGCGCTGCCGGGCACGGTGCACCAGTTGCCGGCAGTTGGCCTCGCTGTGGCCGATCAGGTCGGCGATCTCACGGTAATCGTGGTCGAAGGCTTCCTTCAGCAGGAAGGCGGCGCGTTCCTCGGGGCCGAGCTGTTCGAGCAGGGTCAGGAAGGCGACCGAGATGTCGTCGGCCAGCGCATGCAGCTGGGCCGGGCCGGGCGCCGGGTCGGGCTCCAGGGTGACCGCCAGTGGCTCGGCCAGCCACGGGCCGACGTAATGCACGCGCTCGCGCTTGGCTGCGCGCAGCCGGTCCAGGCCGAGCCGGGTGGTGGTGGTGACCAGCCAGGCTTCGGGGTCGCGGACGGCCGCCGGGTCGGCGCCGGACCAGCGCAACCAGGCATCCTGGACCACGTCTTCGGCGTCGGTGCGACTGCCGAGCAGGCGGTAGGCCAGCGCCATCAGACGCGGACGGTGGTTCTGGAAAGCGGTTTCAGCGTTCATGTGGGCAAGGACGCCGCAGTGGCGCGTGGCGTGACAGAGGGTGTGCGTGGATAGTGCAGGCCAGCGGCCGGCACTACCACCCCGCGGCCGGGGGAGGGGGTAAAATGGGGGGATTACCCCCGCCAGCCTCCAGCAAGCGAGCAAGTCGTGACATCGATCAAGCAGGAAGACCTCATCCAGTCCATCGCCGACGCGCTGCAGTACATCTCGTACTACCACCCGGTCGACTACATCAAGAACCTTGCCGCCGCCTACGAGCGCGAGGAGTCGCCGGCCGCGAAGGAAGCGATGGCGCAGATCCTGATCAATTCGCGCATGTGCGCCGAAGGCCACCGTCCGATCTGCCAGGACACCGGCATCGTCACCGTGTTCCTGGAAATCGGCATGGACGTGCGTTGGGACGACGCCACCATGGGCGTGGAAGACATGGCCAATGAAGGCGTGCGCCGTGCCTACATGCACCCGGACAACAAGCTGCGCGCCTCGGTGCTGGCTGATCCGGCCGGCAAGCGCATCAACACCAAGGACAACACCCCGGGCGTGGTCAACGTCAAGGTGGTGCCGGGCAACACTGTCGACGTGATCGTCGCCGCCAAGGGCGGTGGTTCGGAAGCCAAGACCAAGTTCGCCATGCTCAACCCGTCCGACTCCATCGTCGACTGGGTGCTGAAGACCGTGCCGACCATGGGCGCCGGCTGGTGCCCGCCGGGCATGCTCGGCATCGGCATCGGCGGCACCGCCGAGAAGGCGATGCTGCTGGCCAAGGAAGCGCTGATGGAGCCGATCGACATCACCGAGCTGCAGGCCCGTGGTGCGTCCAACCGCATTGAAGAGCTGCGCCTGGAGCTGTACGAGAAGGTCAACGCGCTGGGCATCGGTGCGCAGGGCCTGGGTGGCCTGACCACCGTGCTCGACATCAAGATCAACGATTACCCGACTCATGCGGCCAACCTGCCGGTGGCGATGATCCCGAACTGCGCGGCCACCCGCCATGCGCACTTCACCCTGGATGGCAGCGGCCCGGTGATGCTGGACCCGCCGTCGCTGGAGGACTGGCCGAAGCTGACCTACGATTCGTCCAAGGGCACCCGCGTGGACCTGGACACGATCACCCCGGAGGACGTGGCCAGCTGGAAACCGGGCCAGACCCTGCTGCTGAACGGCAAGCTGCTGACCGGCCGCGACGCCGCGCACAAGCGCATGGTCGACATGCTCAACAAGGGCGAGGAACTGCCGGTCGATCTGAAGGGCCGCTTCATCTACTACGTCGGCCCGGTCGATCCGGTGCGCGACGAAGTGGTGGGCCCGGCTGGTCCGACCACGGCGACCCGCATGGACAAGTTCACCCGTCAGGTGCTTGAACAGACCGGCCTGCTGGGCATGGTCGGCAAGGCCGAGCGCGGCCCGGCGGCGATCGAGGCGATCCGTGACAACAAGTCGGCCTACCTGATGGCTGTTGGCGGTTCGGCCTACCTGGTGTCCAAGGCGATCAAGGCCGCCAAGGTGGTCGGATTCGCCGACCTCGGCATGGAGGCGATCTACGAGTTCACCGTGCAGGACATGCCGGTGACGGTGGCGGTGGATTCCAGCGGTGAGTCGGTGCACAAGACCGGCCCGCGCGAATGGCAGGCCCGCATCGGCAAGATTCCGGTGGTGGTGGAGTAATCCTGCCGCGCTTCCGGTTCAAGCAACGGCGCCCGTGTGGCGCCGTTGTTGTGTGGTGAGGGTTAACGAACCTGCAGCATCTGCTCTGCTCTGCTAGGCTCGGCGCGACCTCACACAGGACGTGTTCATGGGCCTGCATCGATTCATCGCCGTTGCGATCCTGCTGGCCCTGGCCGGCTGCAGTACAACCTCGTCCTATGAAGGTGCGGACTTCTCCGCCTCCTCGCAGTGCCGCATGCAGTGTCAGGCCGACTATCGCAGCTGCATGGCGCGGGGCAGTATCGGCAGCAACGACTTCAGCTGCGAACAACAGATGGTGCCGGCGCCGGACAAGCGCTGCAAGGACGTTGCCAACCCCGAGTTGCGCCGTTCCTGTGAACTGAAGACGCACGACTGCGCGATACGCACGCCGATCATGTCCTGTGGCGAAAGCCGCGATACCTGCATGAGCAGTTGCGGCTGAGCAGCGACAGCCCGTGTGGGCGCATAATCGGCCGATCCATCCACACGGGCCCCGCGCATGAGTACCACGCTGTATGGTTCAACCAGTACCGCCGCGCTGGTGGTGCACTGGCTGCTGATCGAGCTGGGCATCGAGCACGAACTGGTGCTGCTGGATTTCGACGCGCGCGAGCACAAGTCGGCGGAGTACCTGGCGCTGAATCCGGCCGGTGTGGTGCCGACACTGCTGATCGATGGCTTGGTACTGACCGAAGCGGCGGCGATCGCACTGTATCTGGCTGACCGCCATCCGGAGGCCAACCTGCTGCCCGCACTGGGCACGCCGCAGCGCGCCGATGCCTACCGCTGGATGTTCTGGTGTGCCAATACGCTGCAGCCGGCCTATCGGGCCTGGTTCTATCCGCACGAAATGGCAGGTGAGGCAAATATCGAAGCGAGCCGCGAGATGGCCCGTCAGCGCCTTGAGGCGGCCTGGCAGCAGGTCGCCACGCACCTGCAGGCGCATGGCCCCTACCTGCTGGGCACCACGCCCTGCGTGGTCGACTACATGCTGGTGATGCTGATGCGCTGGTCGCGCAACATGCCGAAGCCCAGCGACACCTGGCCGATGCTGAAGGCACATGCCACGTCGATGAAGGCGCGCCCGGCGTTCGCCGAGGTATACCGCCGCGAGGGCATCACCGACTGGCGGTAACCAGAAAAGGGGACGGAGGGGATTAAGTCGTTTGTGCACAAACGACTTAATCCCCTCCGTCCCCTTTTCCGTTACAGGATCTCCAGCACCGTTTCCGGTGGACGGCACAGCCGGGTGCCCTTGGGCGTGCGCACCACGGGGCGGTTGATCAGGCGCGGGTGTGCGGCCATCGCGGCCAGCAGCGTGGCCTCGTCCGCATCTTCCAGGCCCAGTTCGGTGAACTGTGCTTCCTTGCTGCGCACCAGCGCCTGCGCGTCCAGGCCGGATTCGGCCAGCACCTGGCGCAGTGTGGCCACATCGGGTGGATTGCCGAGGTACTCGATCACCTCCGGCTCGAAGCCGGCATCGCGGATCAGCTTCAATGCGCCACGCGAGTTGCTGCAGGCCGGGTTGTGCCAGATCGTCACGTCCATCAGAACCACTCCAGCAGCGACACGCCCACGCCCACGTAGGTGGCCTTGTGGTTGTAGTCGATCAGGCTCTCGCCATAGCCGTCGAAGACCTGCACATGGCCGCGCAGCAGGTTGCTGATCGGGAAGCCGTAATCCAGCTGCAGGGCGCCGTGCGAGCGGCTGCCGGTGCGCAGCGAGTGGCGCGCCATCAGTGAGACTTCGTGGCCGTTGCGGTTCCAGGTCAGGGTCGCATCACCGCGGCCCATGTAGTCCTCGATGTCCGGATTGTTGTCGTCGCTGCGGGTCTCGGGAATGCGGTACCACGGCCGCAGCACCAGCGCCCAGTTCTCGCGGTCCAGGCCGATGTTGAGCATCACCCGGTTCCAGCTGCGCGACAGCGGATCGGCGCGGCCGTTGGACTGGTGGTTCAGCGCGATGCCGGTCATGCGTCCACGCCAGCCACCGATCGAGTAGCCGTTGCGGAACACCATCATCACTTCCGGCTCGTAATTGGTTTCGCGGAACGGGCGCGAATCCTCGCCGTTGTAGGCCTGCCAGCGCGAGCTCTGGGTGTAGCCGGCCCAGATGTCGCCGTTGTCGCCGAACAGGTTCTCGGCGATCTTGGTCTTGAAGCTGATCTGGAACTTCAGTTCGGCGCTGTCCAGCACCTGCGGCGTGGTGACCGTGTTGGCCGGATTCGGCGAATGCGGCGTGGTGTTGCGGTCGCTGGTCCAGAACGCGGGCAGCAGGTACACCGGCTTGTAGGCACGCAGCTGGAATGGGCCGAGCTTGGAGTCCTCGGCCAGTTCCCAGCGGCTGTCCAACAGCGAACCGCGGCCGGCATTGGCCAGCGCGCTGTCCGGCGCAGCGGGGCGGAACAGGTCGCTGACCCGCTCGCGCAGTTTCTCTTCGCCTTGGCTCACGCGTGCGGTCTGGCGTTCTTCGCGACGGGCCTGCGCGGCCGCCTCGGCAGCGGCATCCGCGGCGGCCGTGGTCTGTGGCGTATGCGCGAACAGGCGGTCATAGCAGGCCAGGCGCGCCGCGTCAGTGGTGATGGCGGCACACGCAGCGGGCGAGGTATCGGTGCTGGGCACGAATTCCTGCGCGGCCAATGGGGCACTGGCCAGGGCCAGCGCCAGCGGCGCAAGGCGGGGAAGCAGCGGAGGGAGGGTCATTCCAGCAGGCCCTTCGGTGTATACGGGAATCGCACAGTGTGGCGGCTGTACCGCATCGCGGCCAGCCCCCACGGTTTATGCACGGCCACCGCGTGCGCGCGGCGTGAAGACGGTGCGGCTTACAGGAACCAGGCGAAGGCGAACAGGCCCAGCATCGCGATCACCACGGCCAGTTTCAGCGCCAGGCCGAGCAGGATGCCGAGCCAGGTGGCCAGACCCACCTTGGTCGAGCGGCCCAGTTCACGGGTGTGCCAGTACTCGCCGGCCAAGGCGCCGATCAGGGGCCCGGCAAAGAGGCCGATCGGCATGAAGAACAGCCCGACGATGCTGCCGACGAACGTGCCCCACAGCGCCTTGCGGCTGGCACCGACCCGCTGCGCACCCACCACTGTGGCCAGTACGTCCACCAGCAGCGAGAGCAGGGTCAGTACGCCCAGCGCGACCAGGGTCGGCCAGCCGACGTGGGCGAAGCCGTCGGCCCACGCCGCAAGCAGCAGTCCGATGAATACCAGCGGGATGCCGGGGAGGGCCGGAAGGATGATTCCGGCGATGCCGACGAGGACAAAAATGACCGCTAGCAGATATAAGATGAATGAGAGTCCCATGCTGTCCCGTATGGTGGTCGTTTTGGGGTTGACAGTGAAAGATTTTGCCAGTTGCTTTTTCGTTTTGGGCGGGTTAAGTTGCAGTCGCTGAGCTTGGCAAGGTCACCGTGGATCGTGGCCTGATGAAGCAAGATCTTCCCGATCCGCTGCATCGATGCACCTCGCTTCCCCCTTGCTTGTCAGCCGCCCACCAGGCGTTTCCTACAACAAGAGAGAGTCACCAGGGAGTTAGTGAGATGTCTGATCGCGAGACCGGTACCGTCAAGTGGTTCAACGATGCAAAGGGCTTCGGCTTCATCAGCCGTGAAAACGGCGAAGACGTGTTCGTGCACTTCCGTGCCATCCAGACCCAGGGCTTCAAGAGCCTGAAGGAAGGCCAGAAGGTCACCTTCACCGTCGTGCAGGGCCAGAAGGGCCTGCAGGCCGACGCCGTTCAGCCGACCTGATCGCGCTGCATACCGTCAAATGAAAAGGCCCGCGCAAGCGGGCCTTTTCTTTGCCGTCGGCCCGATGCAGGTCAGCGCAGGATGACCTTGCCGTTGACTACGCGCACGTAGGTGTTCTCGCGGATGCCGCCGAGGTCGCGCTGGTTGACCACGATGGTGCGGCCATCGTCCATGCGCACGCTGATGTCGTAGGTATCGCTGGTCACGTTCTTCTGGATCTGGTTGCCGGCCAGTGCGCCACCGACCGCGCCTGCAGCGGCGGCGATGTTCTTGTTGCCGCGGCTGCCGCCGGTGTGGTCGGAGATCTCGTGGCCGGCCACGGCGCCGACGATGCCGCCCAGGATCGCGCCGGTCGCGCTGGGCGCGGTACGGCCGGACTGCACGGTGTTGATGCGGGTCACGATGCCGCAGTCGGCGCAGCGGCCCTGGTTGTAGCCACCATTGTTGCCGTAGCCGCCATTGTTGTAGCCGTTGTTGTAACCACCACCGCCGTAGCCGGGCGAGGTGGCACAGCCAGCCAGGGCAAGGGTAGCGATGGCGCTGGCGGCGATGAGCTGGATCTTCATGGGGCGTCTCCTGGCCGTGAAGGCGGGTGTCTGGGGTGGTACTGCGTCATGCAGCAGGGTGGACGAATCGTCCCCTTTTGAACGTGAACAAGGCGCCAACCGCGCAGGCCTTGTCCGGCTGCAGGATGAATGCGGCTCAGCGGAAGTCCTGGTGGCAGGCGCGGCAGTCGGCCTGCACCGTTTCCACCACCCGGGCCAGGGCCGTGCAGTCGCTGGGTGGCGCAGCCAGAGCGGCGTTGAGGTTGCCGCGAAGCTGGCTGGCATGTTGCTGGAACTGCGCGCTGTCCTTCAGCCCGGGAAAGGCCAGGTCCAGGTCGTTGGACAGCAGGCGCATCGCCTGCAACCGCGGCACGCTGTCGGCCAGGCTGCAGCGGTTCTGCTGCTGGGCCTGCTGCAGCAGCTGTGATTGCCGTTGCATCACCTGCATCAGGCTGTCCGGGAACGGATCGCCGCGGGCCTGCAGGGCGCGGCCGACCATCACCGTGGCGATCAGGCCGATCAACAGGCCCAGGCCGAGCACGAACAGATAGCGGTAGGCGGTGGACGGGCGGCGGGGCGGGCTGGCGTTCATGGCGGGCTCTCCGGACGTGCAACGGTGGGTTCGATGCCGGCGCGCTGCAGGCGCTGGCGCCTGCACGTTAAAATAGCCGGATGAACGAACAGGTCAAACAACGCTTCGCCGGCATCGAACGGCTGTATGGCGTGGGCGCACTCGAGCGCCTGCAGAGCAGCCGCGTGGCGGTGGTGGGCATGGGTGGCGTTGGCTCGTGGGTGGTGGAGGCATTGGCCCGTTCGGCGGTCGGTCACCTGACCCTGATCGATGCCGATGACATCTGCGTGTCCAACACCAACCGGCAACTGCCGGCGATGGAAGGCAACTACGGCCGCAACAAAGCCGAGGCGATGGCCGAACGCTGCCGCGCGATCAACCCGGACATCGCTGTCGATGCCGTACAGGCGTTCCTGACGGTGTCGAACATGGCCGAACTGCTGGACCGTGGCTTTGATCTGGTGATCGATGCCTGCGACAGCTTCCGGGTCAAGGTCGAGACGATTGCCTGGTGCCGCCGCCGCAAGCTGCCGCTGCTGACCGTGGGGGCTGCCGGTGGTCGCACCGATCCCACCCTGGTGCGCATCCGCGATGTCTCGCGCACCGAGCACGACGCCATGCTGGCGTTGATCCGCAAGAAGCTGCGCAGCGAGTTCAACTTTCCGAAGAATGCCAAGCGCTACTTCGGCGTGCCGGCGGTGTATTCGCTGGAGAATGTGAAGTACCCGCAGGCCGATGGCAGCGTCTGTGGCATCCGCCCGAACCTGGGCGCTGATGCGGCATTGAAGCTGGACTGCGGCGCGGGCCTGGGTGCGGCGACCCACATCACCGGTGCGTTCGCGTTCGCGGCGGTAGGCAAGGCGCTGGAAATGCTGCTGGAGCCGAAGAAGGTCAAGGCCGAAGCGGTCGAGGATCACGCCAACGCGTGATCGGTAGCGCCGGCCGCTGGCCGGCAACTCCGGAATGATTGAATCAGCGCAGATGCCGGACAGCGGCCGGCACCTACCGTTGCATTGCGGGCAGTGCGAACAGCCGCCGCGCGTTCTCCGTCGTGGCCTGGGCCACCGCGTCCAGCTCCATCCCGCGTAGCGCCGCCACGTGGCGGGCGATGATCGCCAGCCGGGCCGGTTCGTTGCGCTGGCCGCGGATGCCGGCGTCAGGCTGGTCCGGGGCGTCGGTCTCCAGCAGCAGCTGTTCCAGCGGCATCTCGCGCGCCAGCCGCTGCAGGCGTTGCGCGCGTTCGTAGGTCAACGGGCCGCCGAGCCCGAGCAGGAAGCCCTGCCTGTGCAGTTGCGCTGCCTGTTCCGGACTGCCGGAAAAGCTGTGCACCACGCCGCGCAGGCCGCCGACGCGACGGATCGCGGCGATCACCGCATCCACCGCGCGCCGTGCATGCACGATCACCGGCAGCTCGAACTCACGGGCCAGTTCCAGCTGACCGATGAAATATGCCTGTTGCGCCTCGGCATCCAGGCCTTCAACGAAAAAGTCCAGACCACATTCGCCGATCGCGCAGGGGCGTTCGCGTTCGATCCACTCGCGCAGCAGCGGCAGGTGCCCAGGCTGGTGCTCGGCCAGGAACATCGGATGCAGGCCGTAGGCTGGGTACAGCCCCGGCGCCTGCTGGCAGACCTCGCGCAGCTTCGGCCAGCTGGCTGCGGTCACCGCCGGCACCACCTGCAGGTGCACGCCAGCGGCCTGCGCACGCTCGACCACCGCGGCGCGGTCGCGGTCGAACTCGCCGGCGTCCAGATGGCAGTGGCTGTCGACCAGCAGGCTCAATGCTGCTCCAGCGGCGGAGGCGTGGTGGCGTTGCGGCGCTTCCAGTTGGCCAGCAGCAGAGTGCCGAAGCCGAGCACCAGCTCATCGACGAACGGAATCGGGTCCGGGATGAACAGGGTCAGCGCGAACAGGCCCGCGGTGAGCTTGAACAGGGTGGGGTAGCGCAGCCGGCGCGCCCATTGCAGTACCGGCAGCAGCATCGGGTTGGCCATGGCGGGGGTCCTCCTGGGGAATATGCAAACGCTACCACGGGCCCAGCATTTCCCGATGCTGAATGGGTTACGGGAATGAGCAGGAAATGTGGAGATTCCGTTCAGGCAGCGCATGCTGCAATCTGGTTCGAGAACGTTGCGGATGGTCCGCAAGGAGCAGGTCATGAAAAGCACAACTACAACTGTCCTGGTCGCAGCGGGCGCGCTGCTGGTCGGTGGCATCGCCACTGCCGCCTTCATGAAGAGTGGCGACAAATCGCCCGATTCCATCAGCGCCGGAACCCCCAATGGTGAATCGCGCCTGGTCGATGGCAACGCCACCGACGATGGCGCGCGTGGTGACACTCTCGACCCGACCGCACCGCGTGGGCTGGAATATGCCGATGTGCTGAAGGTCGACCCGATCACCGAGAAGCAGAAGGCCTACGCCACCGTGATCGGCACCGACGCGGTGCGTGAGACCTCCACCACCCAGACCCCGCATGAAGTCTGCCAGGACGTGACGGTGCAGGAGCGCCTGCCGGAACGTGACGGCAACGTCGGCGGTACCGTGGTCGGTGCTGTGGTGGGTGGCCTGCTGGGCAACCAGGTCGGCGGCGGCAATGGCAAGAAGGCCGCCACTGCGGCCGGCGCGGTGGCCGGTGGCTTCATCGGCAACCAGATCGACAAGCGCCATGTGGGTGGCCGCGTGGTCAACCGCACCGAGCGCCAGTGCCACACCGAGACCGCGACCTCCGAGTCGAGCCGCGTCACCGGCTACAACGTGACCTACCGCAACGAGGACGGCACCACCGGCACCATGCGCATGGCCAGCAAGCCGGGCAACCGCATTGCCATGGGTACCAACGACGTGGTGAAGGGGTACAACGTGACCTACCGCTATGACGGCGCCGAGAAGACGGTGCGCATGGACAACAAGCCGGCCAGCGATCGCCTGCCGGTGGTCGACGGCCAGCTGGTCACGCAGACCGCTGCTGCCGGTGCCACGGCGGCCAGCACGCGCCAGTAATCCAGACGCAGCATGCAGTACCTGACGGGCCGGCTTATGCCGGCCCGTTTCGTTGCAGCCGGCGAAATTCATCCGCGCGGGGCGTGAATCCACCATCATGGACGCTTCCTTCGACATGGAGCCGGCATGAGCATCTTCGACCTGCGCATCGAAACCGAACGGCTGATCCTGCGGCCGCTGCTGCGCGAGGACTACGAGCCGTATCTGGCGTTCTGCGCCGACGAGGAAACGATGCGCACCCTTGGTGGCGTGCAGCCGCCGTCGGTGGCCTGGCGTGGCTTCTGCAGCCTGGCTGGCGCCTGGCAGCTGTTTGGCTTCTCGATGTTCAGCGTGATCGAGAAATCCAGCGGTGACTGGATCGGGCGGATGGGGCCCTGGCAACCGCAGGACTGGCCCGGTACCGAGGTCGGCTGGGGCATCCGTCATGCCAGCTGGGGCCGGGGCTATGCGCCGGAAGCGGCGGTCGCAGCAATCGATTGGGCGTTCGACACGCTGGGTTGGGACGAAGTGATCCACACCATTGCCGAGAACAACGACAACTCGCGGGCGGTCGCGCGCAAGCTCGGCAGCACCCTGCTGCGCATGGGGGAGTTGCCAGCGCCGTACAACGACAAGCCGATGCAGATCTGGGGCCAGTCGCGCGAGCAGTGGCGGCAGCGCGCGCGCTGATCGTTGCCCGGTAGTGCCGGCCGCTGGCCGGCAACCGCGTTGCGGCAGATTCGCGCGATTGCCGGCCAGCGGCCGGCACTACCGGGTTGCCATGCTGCACCCGCGCTTGGCATTCATCGGCGCGCTTGCCAGACTGCACGCAGCTGGCCGCCGGCCGGATCCGATGGAGCAGGCGATGGTGGAAGAGCGCGTCCCGTTGACCGTGCATGGCATGTCGGTCTCGGGTAATTGCCACAAGGTGCGCCTGCTGCTGGAGCAGCTCGGCAGCCGCTACCGCTGGGTGGAAGTGGACAGTGCCCATGGCCAGACCCACACCCCCGAATTCCTGGCGTTGAATCCGAATGCCAAGGTGCCGCTGATCGTCCGCGACGATGGCCGCGTGCTGACCGAATCCAACGCGATCCTCTTCTGGCTGGCCGAGGGCACGCCGTACCTGCCCACCGATGGCTGGGAGCGCGCGCAGGCGTTGAGTTGGATGTTCTTCGAGCAGTACACGCACGAGCCCTGCGTGGCGGTGGCGCGCTTCATCCGTGGCTGGACCCCCGCTGATTCACCGCGCCGCGCCGAGCTGCCACGCCTGCACGAGCGTGCCGCCACCGCGCTGGCGGTGATGGAGCAGCACCTGCGCCAGGCGCAATGGTTCACCGGCAACGGATATGGCATCGCCGATATCGCGCTGTTCGCCTACACCGACGTGGCGGGAGAGGGCGGTATCAGCCTGGAGCCATTCCCGGAAGTGCGTGGCTGGCTGCAGCGCGTGCGTGAACAACCGCGCTTCCTGCCGATGCCGGCCGTGACTGCCGAAGTGCGCTCGCGATTCGAGGCTGCGTGACTCTCACCAGGGTGACCCCCACAGGGTAGCGCCTGGCCAACGCCGGGCGGAATGCAACAACGACACGGAGGGTGTTCGATGTTCGCTGTGGTTCCAGATCCGATTCCTGCACGCATGCGCGTGCTCAACCGCGCCGAAGTGTGCGACGTCAACTTCCTCGATGCGGTGCGTGGCTGGCGCGGCACCCCGCGTCCGCGCCCGGCACCGGATGCGCCGATCCTGCCGGGCAGCACGCTAACTGCCGCAGCGTTTGGCGAGCTGTTCGATTCGCAGCTGGCCAGCCGCCAGCTGGACCTGATGGCACGCGTGCTGCGCGTGCAGAACAAGGTCTTCTACACCATCGGTTCCTCCGGCCACGAGGGCAACGCGCTGCTGGCGCGGGCCTGCCGGCATACCGATCCAGCCTTTCTACACTATCGCTCCGGTGCCTTCATGGCCGAGCGTTCGCGCCAGGTGCCGGGCATCGACCCGCTGCGCGATGCCGCACTGTCTTTCGCCGCCAGCGCCGATGATCCGGCCAGCGGTGGCCGCCACAAGGTGTGGGGCAGCAAACCGTTGTGGGTGCTGCCGCAGACCTCGACCATCGCGTCGCACCTGCCGAAAGCGCTGGGCACCGCGCTGGCCATCGAGAGCGGCAAGCGCCTGGGGCAGCCATTGCCGATCCCGGCCGACAGCATCGTGCTGTGCTCGTTCGGCGACGCCTCGGCCAACCATGCCACCGCGCAGACCGCGTTCAACACCGCGATGTGGTCGGCCTACCAGAAGCTGCCGGCGCCGATCCTGTTCGTCTGCGAGGACAACGGGCTGGGCATTTCAGTGAAGACGCCGGAAGGCTGGATTGCCGAGCGCTTCAGCCGCCAGCCGGGGCTCGACTATTTCTTCGCTGATGGTCTCGACCTGGCCACCGGGCACGCCCAGGTGCAGGCGGCGGTGGAGCACTGCCGGCGCACGCGGCGGCCCACCTTCCTGCATCTGCGCACCACCCGCCTGATGGGCCACGCCGGCACCGACTTCGAGGTGGAATGGCGCGCGCTGCCGGAGCTGTGCGCGGCCGAGGCGCAGGATCCGCTGCTGCGCTCGGCGCAGATCGCGATGGAGTCGGGCTGGATGGATGCGGCCGCCATCGAGGTCGCCTACGAAACGATGCGCGCGCGCTGCATGGCCGCGGCGGCGGATGCCGAGGGCCGCCCGACGCTGCAGTCGCTGCAGGAGGTGATGGCGCCGCTGGCGCCGTACACGCCGGCGGCGGTGCAGGCCGAGGCGCGGCGCGAGGTGCCCGCCGATGCGCGCGAAGCGCTGTATGGCGGTGCGGAGACCCTGCCTGAGCGGCAGGCACCTCGGCACCTCGCCATCCAGATCAACCATGGGCTGCAGGAACTGCTAGCGAAGTATCCGCAGAGCCTGCTGTTCGGCGAGGACGTCGCGCAGAAGGGCGGTGTCTATACCGTCACCAAGGATCTGCTGCGCCGCTTCGGCCCACGCCGGGTGTTCAACACCCTGCTGGACGAGACCATGATCCTGGGCATGGCGCAGGGCCTGGCCAACATGGGCATGCTGCCGATTCCGGAGATCCAGTACCTGGCCTACCTGCACAACGCCATCGACCAGGTGCGCGGCGAAGCGTGCTCGCTGCAGTTCTTCTCCAATGACCAATACCGCAACCCGATGCTGGTGCGGGTGGCCGGGCTGGGCTACCAGAAAGGCTTCGGTGGCCACTTCCACAACGACAATTCGATCACCGCGCTGCGCGACATTCCCGGCCTGGTGGTCGGTTGCCCGTCGCGCGGCGACGATGCGGTGATGATGCTGCGCACGTTGGCCGCGCTGGCGCGGGTGGACGGGCGGGTGGCGGTGTTCCTGGAGCCGATCGCGCTGTACATGAGCAAGGACCTGCATGCGCCGGGCGATGGCCAGTGGCTGTTCGACTACCCCGCCCAGGGCCAGGCGCTGGTACCGGGCGAGGGCCGGGTCTATGCGCCGGAGGCGGGCGACCTGGTGGTCTACACCTATGGCAACGGCGTGCCGATGGCGCTGCGCGCGGCGCGGGCGATCGAGCAGCAGTTGGGCTGGCAGGTGCGGGTGGTCGACCTGCGCTGGCTGGTGCCGCTGGATGCCGGTTTCATCGCCGCGCAAGCCGCCAGCGCCCGGCGCGTGCTGGTTCTGGATGAGGGCCGCCACAGTGGCGGGGTGGGCGAGGGCGTGGTCACCGCCCTGGTCGAGGCCGGTTTCGGCCACCTGCCATTGCGCCGGGTCTGCGGTGCCGATACCTATACGCCGCTGGCGGGGGCAGCAATGTTCGGGCTTCCAAGCGACAATGCGGTGATTGGCGCCGCCCTTGAACTGGCGCAGGAACCTTGATGCATGTGTGGATTGGCGGGAATGTTGTTGCCGGCGCCGGTGGCGTCGGCCGAGGTGCTGCAGGCGCAGGTCCTGGCCATGGGCGAGGCGCTGCACCACCGCGGGCCGGATGATGGCGGCAGCTGGGTCGATGCCGGGGCCGGCATCGCGCTGGCGCACCGTCGGCTGAGCATTCTCGACCTGTCGCCGCTGGGGCACCAGCCGATGGCCTCGTCCGATGGCCGCTACGTGATGGCCTACAACGGCGAGGTCTACAACTTCGCCGCCCTGCGTGCCGAACTGGAGCCGCTGGGACACGCTTTCCGTGGGCACTCCGACACCGAGGTGCTGCTGGCAGCGATCCTGCAGTGGGGCATGGAAGACACCCTGCAGCGCTGCAACGGCATGTTCGCCATTGCGCTGTGGGACCGCCAGGAGCAGTGCCTGTGGCTGGCCCGCGACCGCGTTGGCAAGAAGCCGCTGTACTACGGCTGGGCCGGCGACACGCTGGTGTTCGGTTCGGAACTGAAGGCGCTGTGGCAGCACCCGGCCTTCGACAACGACATCGACCGTGACGCCCTGACGCTGCTGCTGCGGCTGGATTACATTCCGGCGCCGCACAGCATCCACCAGCGCTGCTACAAATTGATGCCGGGCCGCGTGCTGCGCCTGGATGCGGAAGCCGTGGCGGCGGGTGCGGCCGCGCACCGGCCGGAACAGGCGCAGCGCCCATACTGGGATGCCCGTGCACGCATGCAGGCGGCGCTGGCTGCGCCGTTCCAGGGCCGCATCGAGGAAGCCGAGGAGCAGCTGGACGGGCTGCTGCGTGACGCGGTGGCGCTGCGCATGGTGGCCGACGTGCCGGTGGGCGTGTTCCTGTCCGGCGGCACCGATTCGTCGCTGGTGGCCGCGCTGATGCAGGCACAAAGTGGCCAGCCGGTGCACAGCTTCAGTATCGGGTTCACCGGTTCGGGCCACGACGAGGCGCCGCTGGCCAAGGAACTGGCCGCGCATCTGGGCTGCGACCACACTGAACTCTACGTCAGCGGTGCCGATGCGTTGGCGGTGGTGCCGCAGTTGCCGGCGATGTTCGACGAACCCTTCGCCGATGCCTCGCAGGTGCCGACCGCGCTGGTCGCCCGCCTGGCGCGGCAGGGCGTGACCGTGGCGCTGTCCGGCGATGGTGGCGACGAGCTGTTCTTCGGCTATACCCGCTATGTACGCGCGCTGCGCAACTGGCAGATGCTGGGCCGTGTGCCGGGGCCGCTGCGGCGCTGGATGGGCGCGCGCTCCCAGCAGCAGGGCGAGGCCTCGCGTACCGGCGGCCTGGCCGCGCTGTTGGCAGAATCCGGCGCGCGTGGCATCGGTGACGTGTACCGCAACCGCATCTCGCGCTGGCGCGACCCGGCGGCGGCAGTGCCCGGGGCGCAGGCCGCGGGCAGCTTCTACGACCTGGCCGACCCGTTGCACGGTGCCGGCACACCGGCCGATGCGATGATGCTGGCCGATTACGTGACCTACCTGCCGGATGACCTGCTGTGCAAGGTCGACCGCACCTCGATGGCGGTCAGCCTGGAAGCCCGCGCACCGCTGTTGGATTCTCGCGTGGCCGAGTTCGCCTGGTCGCTGCCGCTGGGCTTCAAGCGCAGTGAAACTACCAGCAAGGTGCTGCTCAAGCGCGTGCTGGGCCGCTATGTACCGCAGTCGATGGTGCACCGGCCCAAGCGTGGTTTCGGCGCGCCGGTCAGTGACTGGCTGAAGGGCGACCTGCGGCCGTGGGCCGAAGACCTGCTGCAGCCCGCGCGGCTGGAGCAGGAGGGCGTGCTGTCGGTGGCCGCGGTACAGCCGCTGTGGCAGCAGTTCCTCGGCGGCCAACGCAAGTGGCATACCCATCTGTGGAACGTGCTGATGTTCCAGGCCTGGCAGGCGCATTGGCGGCAGGTGCGCGCGGGCGTGACCGGCGGCTGATCTTCACCGGCATGCAAGGGCCCGGCGACTAGGCTGGGCCTCCCGCACCGTGAGGAGTATGTCCCGATGTCCGTCCCCACCATCGCCGTGTTCGTCGGCAGCCTGCGCAAGGATTCCTGCAACCGCAAACTGGCCCATGCGCTGGAGAAGATTGCCGGCGACCGTGCGCGCTTCCAGTACGTGCAGATCGGTGATCTGCCGCTGTACGACCAGGACTTCGATGGCCACTATCCGGCGCAGGGTACCCGGCTGAAGGACCAGGTCCGTGCCGCCGATGCGGTGCTGTTCGTGACCCCGGAATACAACCGGTCGGTGCCGGGCGTGCTGAAGAACGCCATCGATATCGGCTCGCGCCCGTACGGTGACAGCGCGTTTGCCGGCAAACCGGCGGCGGTGATCGGCGCCTCCATCGGCCAGATCGGCACCGCCGTGGCCCAGCAGCACCTGCGCAACAGCCTGGCCTTCCTGGACATGCACGTGCTCGGCCAGCCCGAGGCGTTCATTCATTTCAAGGACGGCCTGATCGATGCCGATGGCACGGTCCACAATGAAGGCACGCAGAAATTCCTGCAGGGCTACGTGGACCGGTTCCTGGCGCTGATCGCGGTTCACGTCAAGGGCGATTGACGCCAGCGGTTGCCAGCCCCATCTGCGATAATGTCCGCTCGGGTGCCGCAATGGCGCCCGTCGCAGGCAGTGCGACGCCCCCACGCCAGTCTGGCCAGGCACCGGCGGATATCCCCCGTTTCTCCACGGCTTATCCACAGGCTTGTCCATGGCCGCCGGGGTCGGCGCATGCCTACACTCGTCCGGCCCACTTTCGCAGGAAACACCGCAGCATGTCCGCTCGCCCCGGCTTCCGTTCCAACCGCAGAGAGCGCGGTGATGGCTTCGATCGCGATCGCGATCGCGACGAGTCGCGCATCGACCAGTTGCGGGTACCGCCTCATTCGGTGGAAGCCGAGCAGGCGGTGCTGGGTGGCCTGATGCTGGCCCCTGAGGCCTATGACCGGGTCAATGACCAGCTGACCGAAGGCGATTTCTACCGCCGCGACCACCAGATGATCTATCGCGCGATCCGTGAGCTGTCCGAGCGCGAGCGGCCGTTCGATGCGGTGACCCTGGGCGAGTGGTTCGAATCGCAGGGCAAGATGGAACTGGTGGGCGATGGTGCCTATCTGATCGAACTGGCCAGTACCACCCCGTCGGCGGCCAACATCGTGGCCTACGCCGAGATCGTGCGTGACAAGGCGGTGCTGCGGCAGCTGATCCAGGTGGGTACCGACATCGTCAACGACGGCTTCCAGCCCGAGGGACGCGAGAGCAGCGAGCTGCTGGCCTCGGCGGAAAAGAGCGTGTTCGCCATCGCCGAACAGGGCGCACGCGGCCGTACCGATTTCGTGGCGATGCCCGGTGCATTGAAGGATGCCTTCGAAGAGCTGCGCAGCCGCTTCGAGAACGGCGGCAACATCACCGGCCTGCCGACCGGCTACAACGATTTCGATGCGATGACCTCCGGCCTGCAGCCGACCGACCTGATCATCCTTGCCGCGCGCCCGGCCATGGGCAAGACCACCTTCGCACTGAACATCGCCGAGTACGCGGCGATCAAGTCGAAGAAGGGCGTGGCGGTGTTCTCGATGGAAATGTCGGCATCGCAGCTGGCGATGCGCCTGATTTCCTCCAACGGCCGCATCAACGCGCAGCGCCTGCGTACCGGCCAGCTGGAAGACGAGGACTGGAGCCGCGTCACCAGCGCGATCAAGATGCTGAAGGAAACCAAGATCTTCATCGACGACACGCCTGGCGTGTCGCCGGAAGTGCTGCGTTCCAAGTGCCGCCGCCTCAAGCGCGAGCATGATCTGGGCCTGGTGGTGATCGACTACCTGCAGCTGATGAGCGTGCCGGGCAACAGCGAAAACCGCGCGACTGAAATCTCGGAGATCTCGCGTTCGCTGAAGGGCCTGGCCAAGGAACTGCACGTGCCGGTGATCGCGCTTTCGCAGCTCAACCGCTCGCTGGAAACGCGTACCGACAAGCGCCCGGTAATGGCCGATCTTCGCGAATCGGGCGCAATCGAGCAGGATGCGGACATGATCGTCTTCATCTACCGCGACGATTACTACAACAAGGAAAATTCGCCGGACAAGGGCCTGGCCGAGATCATCATCGGCAAGCACCGTGGCGGCCCGACCGGGTCGTGCAAGCTGAAGTTCTTCGGCGAGTACACCCGCTTCGACAACCTGGCCCACGACTCGGTCGGTTCATTCGAATAGCCGTAGTGCCGGCCGCTGGCCGGCAACCACCCCACGGCCGGCAAACCATTCGAAACGCCGAAC
This sequence comes from Stenotrophomonas sp. 63632_Sma, assembly GCF_056482875.1. Classification (NCBI taxonomy): domain Bacteria; kingdom Pseudomonadati; phylum Pseudomonadota; class Gammaproteobacteria; order Lysobacterales; family Lysobacteraceae; genus Stenotrophomonas; species Stenotrophomonas sp. 63632_Sma. The sequence goes on along the minus strand of NZ_CM151220.1, from coordinate 2,987,405 downwards.
GTCCGTATGTGGCGTGTAAATGACATGTAACGCGACGCTTCTACGATTCCGCCGCTGCTGCCCTTCGACGCCGCCCTTCGGCGTCCAGCGTGCCCAAGGAATCCGCCCCCATGCCGTCCCACGCTCCGCTTCGCCGCAATCTGCTGGCCCTGTTGGTCTGTGCTTCGCTGCCGTCGCTGGCTGCCGCTGAAACCGCCCCCGCCACCGACGCACAGTCGGCCACCACCCTCGATTCGGTCTCGGTGATCGGCCGCGGTGAAGCGCGCCAGGTGCAGCGCGTGACCGCCGAGGACATGAAGGTGCTGCCGCCGGGTGCCAATCCGCTGAAGCTGCTTGCAACCAAGCCGGGCGTGCATTTCGAATCGGCCGATGCCACCGGCGCCTACGAATGGTCCACCACCATCAGCCTGCGTGGCTTCAACCAGAACCGCCTGGGCTACACCCTTGATGGCATCCCGCTGGGCAACATGGCCTATGGCAACAGCAACGGCCTGCACATCAGCCGCGCGGTGATCAGCGAGAACCTGGGCGGTGCGGAGGTCTCCACCGGCATCGGCGCACTGGGTACGCCGTCCACCAGCAACCTCGGCGGCGTGTTCCAGTTCTACTCGATCGATCCGTCCACCGAGTATGGGGTCGTGCTGGCACAGAGCTTTGGTAGTGACAGCGCACGCCGCAGCTATGCACGCCTCGATACCGGCGAGCACCAGGGCTTTGCCGCCTACCTGTCCGGCGTGTATTCGGAAGGTGACAAGTGGAAGGGCAAGGGCTCGCAGGAGCTGAAGCAGTTCAACGGCAAGGCCACCTACAACTTCGGAACGGACAGCAAGATCACCGCGCTGTTCAACGCCTCGCGCCGGGTCGAGGCCGATTACCAGGATCTGTCGCTGGAAATGATCGATCGCCTCGGCTGGGACTGGGACAACTACGCGCCGGACTGGGATCGCGCCGTCGCCGCCGCACGCGGCAAGTTCAGCGGCGGCGTCAACAGCCCGTGGGATGCGTACTACTCCGGCCACGGCCTGCGCAATGATGACCTGTCCAGCATTGCCGGCGATTTCGGCCTGAACGAGTCGATGCGCTTGAAGGTCAACGTCTACAACCACAGCAACCGTGGCCAGGGCCACTGGTTCAGCCCGTCCAATCCGTCCAACCCGGGCACCAGCCGCGAGATCCCGATCTCGATCCGCACCACCGAGTACGCGATCGACCGTACCGGCGTGACCTCGGCGTTCACCTGGAACGTCGGTGGCCACGAACTGGAAGCGGGCCTCTGGTACGAGGACAACGGCCACAGCGTGCAGCGCAACTTCTACTACATCGACGGCCCGATCACCGACGACTTCTTCCTGCGCAACCCGGACCAGCGCGTGTGGCACCAGCGCTACACCACCATCACCCGCCAGTTCTACGTGCAGGACCGCTTCCGCCTGTTCGATGATCGCCTGACCATCGACATCGGCGCGAAGTCGCCGCACACCCGCACCAGCGTGCGCACGCCGCTGGGCAGCTATGCCAACAACAGCAGCCTGACCTCGAAGAAGGGCCTGCTGCCGCAGGCGGGTTTCAACTTCAAGCTCAACGAAGGCAACGAGATCTTCGGTTCGTTTGCCAAGAACGTCGCCGCCTATGCGCTGGGCGTGGGCAGCCCGTTCAACGTGCCGCAGGCCGCCTTCGATGCCAGCGCGAAGAACCTGAAGCCGGAACAGTCGCGCACCATCGAGCTGGGTTGGCGTGGCTACGGCCGCGGCTATGAAGCCTCGGTGGCGCTGTACGACGTCAAGTTCGACAACCGTCTGCTGGCCATCGCGCAGTGCGTGGGCATCCTCGGTTGCCCGGCACTGTTCTCCAACGTCGGTTCGGTGACCAGCCGTGGCGCCGAGGCAACCTTGCAGCTGAAGCCGATGCAGGACCTGACCTGGTCCAATGCGCTGTCCTGGAATGACAGTACCTACGACAACGACTATGTGAACAACGGCGTGGTGCCGACCCGTGGCAAGACGACCGTCGATACCCCGGAATGGATGTTCGCCAGCACCCTGGCCTGGACCCCAGGCCCGTGGGACATGCGCCTGGCCGCCAACCATGTCGGCAAGCGCTACGTGACCTACACCAATGACGTGTCGGTGCCGAGCTACTGGCTGGTGAACGCTTCGGTGGCCTATGACTTCGGCAAGCTGGGTCCGGCGCAGAACCTGACTGTTGCGCTGAACCTGACCAACCTGACCGACAAGCGCTACCTGTCCTCGATCAACACCAACGGTACCTACGCCGCCGACCCGACCCGCAGCCTGGCGACCATGCAGGTCGGCGCGCCGCGCCAGGTAATGGCCACCGCCACCGTGCATTTCTGATGCGCGGGCCTGTCGATCCGGAAAGCCGTCGTCGCCTGCTGCGCATGGCGTGGCAGGGCACGGGGGCGGCGATCGCGCTGGCGGCGATGCCGGGGCTGGCCACGGCCGGCCCTCGGCCGCGGCTGGGGCGCGATCCGTTCACCCTCGGCGTTGCCGCCGGTGATCCGGATCCACAGGGGGCCGTATTGTGGACGCGGCTGGCACCGGACCCGCTCAATGGCGGCGGCATGCCGTCGCGGGCGGTGCCGGTGCGCTGGTTCGTGGCCGAGGACCCGGGCATGCGCCGGCTGGTGCAGCGGGGGACTGCGGCCGCGGTACCCGAGCTGGCGCATTCGGTGCACGTGGAGGTCAACGGCCTGCGCCCAGGCCGCGACTACTACTACCGTTTCGCCTGCGACGGCGATGAGGAAAGCGCGGTCGGCCACTTCCGCACCGCGCCGCCGCTGGACACGCAACTGCAGCAGCTTCGGTTGGCCCTGTGCACCTGCCAGGCCTGGAACAGCGGCTACTACCCGGTCCTGCGCGATATCGCGCAGAGCGATGTCGACCTGGTGCTGCATGCCGGGGACTACCTGTACGAATACAGCCCGCTGCAGAACGCGCGTGGTCGTGCGCTGGATGCGCAACGCTTCAGTGGCGAGACCGTCAGCCTGGAGCGCTACCGTGACCAGTACGCGCTGTACAAGCTCGATCCGGATCTGCAGGCCGCGCATGCCGCACACGCGTTCGCGGTGATCTGGGACGACCATGAAGTACAGAATGATTACTCCGGCATCCACCCGGAAAAACCCGGCGTATCAACGGAGGACTTCATCATCCGCCGCGCCGCCGCCTACCGCGCGTTCTACGAGCATCTGCCGATGCGCAGCACACCTGCGGGCAACGGCGGCCTGCGCGTGCATCGGCGCCTGCGTTACGGCGATCTGGCACAGCTGACCCTGCTCGATTGCCGCCAGTTCCGCCCGGCCAATCCCTGTGGCGTGGGCGAGTCGCCACGCTGTGATGCTGCACTGGACCCGCGCATGAGCATGCTCGGCACGGGCCAGGAGGCGTGGTTCGCGCAGTCGATGGCGGCCGCGCAGGGCACGCGCTGGAACGTGGTGGTGCAGCAGTTGCTGATGGCGCAGCTGCGGCTGGACGGTGGCACGCCACGCGAGCGCTTCTGGAATGACGCCTGGGATGGCTATCCCGCCGCACGTAACCGGCTGCTGCAGGCGATGCAGGCAGGCGGGCAGGGCAATGCCATCGTGCTGGGCGGCGACTGGCATTCCACCTTCGTCAACGACCTGAAGCTGGATTTCGACGCGGCCAGTGCGCCGGTCGTAGCCACCGAATTCATCGCTCCGGCGATCAGCAGTGGCGGCGACGACACGCCATACGGGCCGTACTACGGGCCGTCGATTCCGCAGAACCCGCATATCCGCTATTTCGACGGTGACCGCCGTGGCTGGTGGAAGCTGCAGCTGAACCGGCAGACCGTGGATGCGGAACTGCGCTTCGCCGACAGTGTGCTGCGTGCGGACGCTGCGGTGCGCACCGCGGCGCGTTTCCAGGTGACCCACGGCCGTCCGGGCGCTGTCCCGGTGTAAATCCCTGCGGTTGTGCCGGCCGCTGGCCGGCAACCTCCTGAATCTCCGGTTTCCCCGCAATCGGTTTCATCGCCCCCAGCCCCGGTTTCGTCGCAAACCGTTTGCGGGCGGCCAGGGCGGGGCGCCAAGGTGTCCGCAGGCGGCAGGGTGCCGCCCCAAGGAGGCCGTGATGAAGACCCTGTTCGCGCTCGGTGTGTGGTGCCTGCTGTTCGTGCTGTGCTGGCCGCTGGCGATCCTCGCCCTGATCGCCTGGCCGTTCGTGTGGCTGCTGAGCCTGCCGTTCCGCCTGGTCGGCATCACCTTCTCGGCGCTGTTCGCCTTCCTGCGCGCCCTGTCCATGCTGCCAGCGCGCCTGCTCGGTGGCCGAGCGGTGGCTGCATGAGGACGGTGCTGCTGGTGGGTCTGGTCCTGCTTGCGGGGCCGGTACTGGCCACACCTTCAACGCCGCCCTCGGTGTGGCTGGAACGCCAGCAGACTGCTGCGGCTGACGAGGCGAATACTGCAGCGGTCTCTGTGCAGAAAGCCAAGGAGCGCTGCAGGGTCGCGAAGGAATGGAAGGTCGGTGAAACCGTGGTCCAGCACCGCATCTGTGACGATCCGCCGAAGAAGCCGGCTGGAAAGGTGTAGTGCCGAGCCGATACTCGGCTGCTTTTCCCGGGATAGCCGAGCGTTGGCTCGGTTCTACATCATCAACGCCAACAAAAAACCCCGCCGAGGCGGGGTTTTTTGTCTGCAGGCGCGTGCCGACCAACGGTCGGCACCTACCCGGATGCAGATCAGTTCGCCTTGTGGATGGCGCGCTTGCTGACCGCCATCGCGGCGTCGTGGATCACTTCCGACAGCGACGGGTGAGCGTGGCAGATACGGGCCAGGTCATCGGCCGAGCCGCTGAACTCCATGGTCAGCACGCCTTCGTGCACCAGCTCGGAGACGTTGGCGCCGACCAGGTGCATGCCGAGGATGCGATCGGTTTCGGCATGGGCCAGGATCTTCACGAAGCCTGCCGGCTCGATCATCGCCACGGCGCGACCGTTGGCGGCGAACGGGAAGCTGCCAGCCTTGTACGGAATGCCTTCGGCCTTCAGCTGGGCTTCGGTCTTGCCGACCCAGGCCAGTTCCGGCTCGGTGTAGATGACCCACGGGATGGTGTCGAAGTTGACGTGGCCCGGCAGGCCGGCGATCAGCTCAGCCACCGCGATGCCTTCCTCGAAGCCCTTGTGCGCCAGCATCGGGCCACGCACGCAGTCGCCGACCGCCCACACGCCGTTGACGCCGGTGTGGCAGTGCGCGTCGACTTCGATCTGGCCGCGCTCGTTGATCTTGACGCCGGTGCCTTCGGCCAGCAGGCCCTTGGTGGCGGCGCGACGGCCAACGGCCACCAGCAGCTTGTCCACGGTCAGGGTCTTTTCGCCTTCGCTGTCGGTGTAGGTGACAACGACTTCCTTCTTCTTGCCCTTGCCGGTGATCTCGGTCTTGGAGACCTTGGCGCCGAGGCGGATGTCCAGGCCCTGCTTCTTGAATTCCTTGGCAGCGGTCTTGGCCACTTCGGCGTCGGCCACGGCCAGGAACTCCGGCAGTGCTTCCAGGATGGTGACTTCAGCGCCCAGGCGCTTCCACACGCTGCCCAGTTCCAGGCCGATCACGCCGGCGCCGATCACCGCCAGGCGGTTCGGCACTTCGGTGAAGTCCAGGCCGCCGACGTTGTCGACGATGGTCTCGCCGTCGAACTTGGCGAACGGCAGTTCGATCGAATCCGAACCGGCGGCGATGATGACGTTGGTGCCCTTCAGCTCGACGATGGAACCGTCATGCTGGGTGACCTTGACCACGTTGCCCGGCTGCAGTTCGCCGAAGCCGTAGTAGGCGGCGACCTTGTTGGCCTTGAACAGCATGCCGATGCCGCCGGTGAACTGCTTGACGATCTTGTCCTTGCGGCCAACCATCGCCTCGACGTCGATCTTGGCATCCTTGAAGCTGATGCCGTGGTCGCCAAAGATGTGGCCCATGTTCCAGAACTGGCGCGAGGAATCCAGCAGCGCCTTGGACGGGATGCAGCCCACGCGCAGGCAGGTGCCGCCCAGCGCCGGCTTGCCGTCCTTGCCCAGCGCTGCGTCGATGCAGGCGGTCTTCAGGCCCAGCTGGGCCGCGCGGATGGCAGCGTGGTAACCGGCCGGGCCGGCACCGATGACGACGACGTCGAATTGTTCAGCCATTGAATTATTCCTTGATGCATTACCAGAACCCCTCCGCGCAGGCGCGGAGGGGCGGGAGGTGTCTTACAGGCCGAACAGCATGCGGCCCGGGTTTTCCAGCTGGTTCTTGATGTCCACCAGGAACTGCACCGAGTCCTTGCCGTCGATGATGCGGTGGTCGTACGACAGCGCCAGGTACATCATCGGCGCGATCACGACCTGGCCGTTCTGGGCGATCGGACGCTCCTTGATGGCATGCATACCCAGGATGGCGCTCTGCGGCGGGTTGATGATCGGGGTCGACAGCAGCGAACCGAAGGTGCCGCCGTTGGTCACGGTGAAGGTGCCGCCCTGCAGTTCTTCCAGGCTCAGCTTGCCATCACGGGCCTTCTTGGCGTAGTCGGCGATGGTCTTCTCGATGTCGGCGAACGACATGCGCTCGACGTTGCGCAGGACCGGCGTGACCAGGCCCTTCTCGGTCGACACGGCGATCGAGATGTCCGAGTAGCCGTGGTAGATGATGTCGTCGCCGTCGATCGAGGCGTTGACCAGCGGGAAGCGCTGCAGGGCATTGGCAGCGGCCTTCACGAAGAAGCTCATGAAGCCCAGCTTGATGCCGTGTGCCTTGACGAACTCGTCCTGCAGTTCCTTGCGCGCCGCCGACACCTTGGACAGGTCGACTTCGTTGAAGGTGGTCAGCATGGCGGTCGAGTTCTTCGACTCCATCAGGCGCTCGGCGATGCGCTTGCGGATGCGGGTCATCGGCACGCGCTCTTCCGGACGTGCGCCACCGGCCTTGCCGGCGCCGCCGTTGCGGGCGAAGTTGACGATGTCTTCCTTGGTCACCGCGCCGCGACGGCCGGTGCCGTCGACGTCGGCCGGGTTCACGCCTTCGGTGATGGCGGTGAAGCGGGCGCCCGGCGGCAGGGTGTCGGCGGCCGACTTGGCAGCCGGGGCCGGAGCAGCGGCGGCGGCCGGAGCGGCAGCGGCCGGAGCGGCCTCGGCCTTCTTCTCTTCAGCGGCCGGAGCCGGGGCAGCAGCGACGGCGCCTTCCTCGATGATCGCCACGACCTGGCTGGAGGTCACGGTCGAGCCTTCGGCGAACTTGATTTCCTTGAGCACGCCGTCGACCGGCGACGGCACTTCCAGGACGACCTTGTCGGTTTCCAGGTCAAGCAGGTTTTCGTCGCGCTTGACGGCGTCGCCCACCTTCTTGTGCCAGGTGGCGATGGTGCCGTCGGCGACGGATTCGGGCAGTACCGGGGCTTTGACTTCGGTGGCCATTGCGGGAGCTTCCTGGTTTGTCTTCTAAATAGGGGGAGGATTATTCAGCGAACGTGTCGTTGAACGGGTTGACCAGTGCATCGGCGACCAGCTGCTGCTGTTCGCGGACGTGGTCAGCCATGTGACCGGCAGCCGGCGAAGCCGAACGTGCGCGACCGGCGTAGTGCAGGTTCTGGCCATCGGCCAGGCAGAACTGCAGGTGGTGGCGGATCTGGTACCACGCACCCTGGTTCTGCGGTTCTTCCTGCGTCCACACCACGTCGGTGGCCTTGCCGTACTTCTTCAGTTCGGCAGCCAGCAGCGCACGCGGGAACGGGTACAGCTGCTCCACGCGGATGATCGCCACGTCGTCCTGGCCACGCTTGGTCTGGTCTTCCAGCAGGTCGTAGTAGACCTTGCCCGAGCACAGCACCACGCGCTTGACCTTCTTGGCGTCCGCATTGGCGTCGCCGATCAGGTGCTGGAACTCGCCGTTGGCCAGTTCGTCCAGGGTCGACACGGCCAGCTTGTGGCGCAGCAGCGACTTCGGCGACATCACCACCAGCGGCTTGCGGGTGGTCAGGTGCTGCTGGCGACGCAGCATGTGGAAGGCCTGCGCCGGGGTCGACGGCACCACCACCAGCATGTTCTCCAGTGCGCACAGCTGCAGGAAGCGCTCCAGGCGCGCCGAGCTGTGTTCCGGGCCTTGCCCTTCATAGCCATGCGGCAGCAGCAGGGTCAGGCCGGAGATGCGGCCCCACTTGGCTTCACCGGCGGCGATGAACTGGTCGATGACGACCTGGGCACCGTTGGCGAAGTCGCCGAACTGGCCTTCCCAGATGCACAGCGTGTTCGGATCGGTGGTGGAGAAGCCGTACTCGTAGGCCATCACCGCTTCTTCGCTCAGCAGCGAATCGATGACGGTGGCCTTCTCCGGCGAATCCACCAGCTGCCGCAGCGGCATGTAGTAGTTGTCGGTCTTCTGGTCGTGCAGGATCGCGTGGCGGTGCGTGAACGTACCGCGACCCACGTCCTGGCCCACCAGGCGCAGGGCACTGCCTTCGTCGAGCAGGGTGGCGTAGGCCAGGTTCTCGGCAAAGCCCCAGTCGCCCGGGATCTCGCCAGCGGCCATCTTGCGGCGGTCGTCGTAGACCTTGGCCACGCGCGAGTGCAGCTGCACTTCGTCCGGAATGGTGTTGATCAGCTTGGCCAGCTCGACCAGCTTGTTCTTCTCGACCTTGGTCGAGATCGGGTCGGACAGCTTGCCTTCCAGCAGCTTCGGCCAATCGACGAACAGCGGGCTGGTCGGCGGGGTCTTCTCGACCTTGGCCAGCTCGGTGGTCACTTCACCGGCATCCAGCTTCTCGCGGTAGGCATCGACCATCGCCTTGCCGGCACCGGCGGCGATCACGCCCGCCTTTTCCAGCTGCTCGGCGTACATCTCGCGGGTGGTGGCGTGCTTGCGGATCACCTGGTACATCAGCGGCTGGGTGATCGCCGGTTCGTCGGCCTCGTTGTGGCCCCAACGGCGGTAGCACATCAGGTCGATGACCACGTCCTTGGCGAACTTCTGGCGGAACTCGAAGGCCAGCTGCGCGGCGAACACAACGGCTTCCGGATCATCGCCGTTCACGTGCAGCACCGGGGCGGCGATCATCTTCGCCACGTCGGTGGCATAGCGCGTGGAACGCGTGTCCAGCGGGTTGGAGGTGGTGAAGCCGACCTGGTTGTTGACCACGATGTGCACGGTGCCGCCGACGGCGAAGCCGCGGGCCTGCGACATCTGGAACAGTTCCATGACCACGCCCTGGCCGGAGAAGGCCGCGTCGCCGTGGATCAGGATGGGCATGACCTGCTTGCGCGCGGTGTCCTTGCGGCGCTCCTGGCGCGAACGCACGGAACCGGCCACGACCGGGTCGGCGATTTCCAGGTGCGACGGGTTGAACGCCAGCGCCAGGTGCACCGGGCCGCCATCGGTGGCGACGTCGGCCGAGAAGCCCATGTGGTACTTCACGTCACCGGCCGAGGCGTGCTCGTCGTGCTCGAACTTGCCTTCGAATTCGTCGAACAGCTTGCGCGGGTTCTTGCCCAGGGTGTTGACCAGCACGTTCAGGCGGCCGCGGTGGGCCATGCCGATCACCACATCCTTGACGCCATCCTTGCCGGCGCTGCGGATGATGGTGTCCATCATCGGGATCAGCGAGTCGCCGCCTTCCAGCGAGAAGCGCTTCTGGCCGACGTACTTGGTGTGCAGGTAGCGCTCCAGGCCTTCAGCCGCGGTCAGGCGCTCCAGTGTGCGGCGCTGGGTATCAGCGTCCAGCTGGTAGTTGCCACCGGCCAGTTCCAGCTTCTTGTAGATCCACTGGCGCTGCTCGACCTCGGAGATGTGCATGAACTCCGCACCGATCGAGCCGGTGTAGGTCGCCTTCAGGCGTGCCAGCAGGTCGCGCAGCTTCATGCGCGGCTGGCCACCGACGCCGCCGGTGCTGAACTCGCTGTTGAGGTCGCCATCGGACAGGCTGTGGAACGGCAGGCCCAGGTCCGGGGTGTTGACCGGTGCGGCCAGGCCCAGCGGATCGAGGCGGGCGTCCAGGTGGCCGCGCGAACGGTATGCAGTGATCAGACGACCGACATTGCGCTCGCGCTCGTCGCCTGCACCGTTGCCGGTACCGGCCTTCAGCGCATCCTTGGCCGCGTCCGCAATGTGGGAGATGACGGCCGAGTGCGGAATGTCACCTGCTTCACGGCCCTTGAAGCCGTCGAAGTAGGTTTTCCATTTGGGATCGACACTATCCGGGGAGACCAGGTACTGCTCGTACAGGTCCTCGACATAGGAGGCGTTGCCGCCGGCGAGTTGCGAAGATTGCGCAAACTGCTTCAGTTGATTGTCCACGATGGAGGGTGTTGATTCGCTTTGTGGGGTATGGCTTCAGAAGGACCCGGCAGGAAGATGAATAGCCCTGCGCGGGCGCGTTCAAACAGCCAAATTGTACCCCCAACCGGACACGAAGGGGCAGCACCAGAGGTATCGCGCGTCCCCCGGTGCCGGTTCCAGACAGGTTGAGTCAGCCCGCTCCGCTCAGATGCCGAGCGCGCGCAGTTCTCTGCAATCACGCGAACGGTCCCAGACGCGCTGCAATTGCTGCTCGAACGGCTGCGAACGTGCCGGCAGCGCGATGCCGGCTTCGCCGTCGAGGCGATGGCCGATCAGACGAAAGTAGAAGTCGCCCGCATCGTTGAGCAGGCAGGCCGAGGCCAGTGCACGGTCGACCGGGTCGGTGACCTCGCGGAACTGGATCACGCTGGGCAGGCGCTGGGCCAGCGCCAGCAGCGGCGTCCCGCTAGAGGCGATCGCGGCGGCGTCGTGCACGATCACCCGCAGCTGCTTGTCGTGGCGGGCGGTGACGAAGCGGCGCAGGGCGGCCTGTACCGGGGGCGCGTCGAGCAGTCCGGGGTCCAGCTGGCGGCTGTGCAGCCACAGCTGCCGACGGGCGCGGTGGATGATGGCCGTGGTGGTGGCCACCGCCTCGGCGCGGCTGTCGATGGCGCTGGCCGCGCCCAGCCGGCGGCGCATCTGCTGGTGGCCGATTCCGGCCTCCTCGAACACCTCGCCTTCGGGCAGGAAACCCTGGCGGGCATAGAAGTCACGGGCGGGCAGCTGGGCGTGCAGATGCAGCTCGGCCAGGCCGAGCCGGCGCCCGGCCTCCACCAGTGCTTCCAGCAGGGCCCCGCCGACCCCGTGGCTGCGATGGCTGGCCAGCACCGCCATGCGGCCGATGCGGCCATCCGGGGCCAGCCGGCCCGTGCCGACCGGCTGGTTGTCACTGTCCAGCGCCAGCACATGGGCACTGACCGGGTCCAGCGCATCGCGTTCCAGCTCGGCGGCGATGCCCTGTTCCTGCACGAACACGCATTGGCGCACCTCGTGGATGGCAACGTGGGCATCGGCGTGGCTGACCTGCTGGACCCGGATCATGGTGGCGACTCAGGCGCGGCCAGCACCGCTGTCGTCTTCCTCGTCGTCCTCGAAGTTGACGATGACCTCGATGCCGTCGTCGTGTACGGTCACGGAGTGGACATCGTCGGACACCGCGTCGGCGTCGATCGCATCCACGCGGTCGCGGCCTTCGACGACCTCGCCGAGCACCACGGCATCCTCGCCGTCTTCCTCGTCTTCGGCCTCGTATACCTCATTCGGGTCGATCAGCTGGAACACCCCGCCGACCAGCAGCTGCTGGACCACGGCACGGCCCTTGTCGGACAGGCCGCGATAAGCGGCGGCGTCCAGCTGTTCGGTGCCAGCCAGGCGCTGCGCGTCCTTCACCGGCAGCGCGAAGTCCTGGCCGCTGACATACAGGCTGGCGCCACGCTTGGCCCGGCGCCAGGCCAGCCGGGCCCACGGGTGGCGCTGCAGCAGCAGGCCCGATGCCAGGGCCTGGACCACTTCTTCCTGTGCCGGTGCGGCCTGGTGGGCCATCACTTCGCCGGCCGCGCGGTAGGTGGTGATGAAGCGGCCGAACCAGTCGCCCAGCTTGTCCGGGTCGTTCATGCGGATGGCGTTGAGCGCGGTGATCACCCGCGCCATCGCCACCGTGTCGATTTCGTTCGGGTCGGCCGGCACCTTCAGGTCGGCATCCTGGTAGCGGATGTTCTCGTCGGCATCGGCGATCAGGGTGTCCAGGTAGTCGCTGATCAGCTCGGCCGAAGACGGCGCGCGCATGCCGAACGAGAATGTCAGGCAGGGATCTTCGGCGACGCCGTGGTGCGGCACGTTCGGCGGCAGGTACAGCATGTCGCCCGGCGCCAGCACCCAGTCGTGGGTCGGCTTGAACACCTTCAGCAGCTTCAGCTCCACGTCGGGGCGGAAGCCCAGCGGCGGCTGCTTGCCCTTGATCGATTCGCTGGCATCGATCTGCCAGCGGCGATGGCCATGGGCCTGCAGCAGGAACACGTCGTACTGGTCGACGTGGGCGCCGACCGAGCCGCCGGTGGCGGCGAAGCTGATCATCACGTCATCCATGCGCCAGCGCGGCAGGAAGCTGAAGTGCTCGATCAGGGCGCGCACGTCCGGGTCCCACTTGTCCACGTCCTGCACCAGCAGGGTCCAGTCGTGGTCGGGCAGGGCGGGGAACACGTCTTCCTGGAATGGACCGGTGCGTACGCGCCAGCCGTCCTGGGTCTTGTCGTGCTCGATCAGGCGTGCCAGCACGCCTTCCTCGCAGGCCAGCCCGGCCAGGTCTTCCGGCTGCACCGGGGTCTGGAAGTTGGGGAAGGCGTTGCGGATCAGCAGCGGGCGTTTCTGCCAGAAGTCGCGCAGGAAGGTGGCCGGCGCCATGCCCAGCGGCTGGCCGGGGCGGGCGGTGACTTCGATCAGGGGGGCGGAGGACTTGCGGGCGGCCATGGGGGAATCCTTGCAGCGGAAAGCGGGAGGGGCGGCGCGGCGGGCCGCCTGAGATCTCCATTGTCCGCCGTTCGCCGGGATTGCGCACGTGCGCGGGTTTGTCGCGGGGTGTCCGGCCAACGGCGGAGCCCCTCGTGGCGGGGTGGTTCAGAATCAAAAGCCGCGCTTGGCCGGGCGGGTGGGCCATGCAGGGGACGCTGCAAGTACGTCCTTGTAAGCTCGATGGCGCCATCCATGGCGCCAACGCCCCTGCATGGCCCACCCGCCCGGCCCCTGACAGTTTCCTGCGCGGCCCGCCACGGAATGGAAGAAGAAGATCAAAGGCAAAAGCGGGTCGCGCGCTGCGCTTGCTCATGCTCCTGTAGAGCCGAGCCCATGCTCGGCTTGCTGTTGGAACAAGCAGCCGAGCATGGGCTCGGCTCTACAATCAGCCAAAAACAACAGAGGGACGCGGCGAAGCCGCGTCCCTCTTTCAAATTCCGTCCCGACAACCCAATGCTCTTCGATCCGTCACCGGGAATCTGTCAGAGGTGGGGCGGGTTGGGTTCGCGGGACCGTTGGCGCCATGGATGGCGCCATCGAGCCCCCAAGGACGGGTTCACGGCGTGTCCCGCGAATCCAACCCGCCCCGCCAAGCACGGCAAAAACCCAGAGCCGCTATTGACGTTGATGTTGCTGTTGCTGTTGCCTGCCGCAGGCAGCGCCCGCGGCCGCCGCCGCAAAGGAAACTCCTTAAATCTTCTTCGCCAGCGACTCGGCCAGGCCGGTGTAGCTACCCGGGGTCATCTCCAGCAGGCGCTGCTTCGCATCCGCCGGCAGCTCCAGCCCCTGCACGAACGCCCGCATCGACTCGGCGGTGATGCCCTGGCCGCGGGTCAGCGCCTTCAGCTGTTCGTACGGGTTCGGCAGGCCGTGGCGACGCATCACCGTCTGCACGGCCTCGGCCAGCACTTCCCAGGCCGCATCCAGATCGGCATCCAGGCGCTGCGGGTTCACTTCCAGCTTGCCCAGGCCCTTGGCCAGCGAATCCAGCGCCACCTGGCTGTGGCCGAACGCGGTACCCAGTGCACGCAGCACGGTGGAGTCGGTCAGGTCACGCTGCCAGCGGCTGATCGGCAGCTTCGCGCTGAAGTGCTCGAACAGCGCATTGGCAATGCCGAAGTTGCCTTCCGCATTCTCGAAATCGATCGGGTTGACCTTGTGCGGCATCGTCGACGAGCCGACTTCGCCTTCCTTCAGGCGCTGCTTGAAGTAGCCCAGCGAAACATAGCCCCAGATGTCGCGGGCCAGGTCGATCAGGATGATGTTGGCGCGGCGCGCGGCATCGCCGATTTCGGCGATGTTGTCGTGCGGCTCGATCTGCGTGGTGTACGGGTTGAACACCAGGCCCAGGCTGGTCACGAAGCGCTCGGCGAAGGCCGGCCAGTCCACGTCCGGGTAGCTGGCGATGTGGGCGTTGTAGTTGCCCACCGCGCCATTGATCTTGCCGGTCAGTTCGACCGCGGCAATCTGCTTGCGCTGGCGTTCCAGGCGGGCGACCACGTTGGCCAGCTCCTTGCCGAGGGTGGTCGGCGAGGCGGTCTGGCCGTGGGTGCGCGACAGCATCGGCTGGCCGGCCTGGGCGTGGGCCAGGCTGCGCAGGGAGGTGGCGATGCCATCCAGCGTCGGCAGCACCACCTCGCGGCGCGCCTGTTCCAGCATCAGGCCGTAGCTGAGGTTGTTGATGTCTTCGCTGGTGCAGGCGAAATGCACGAATTCCAGCGCCGGGGCCAGCTCGGCGTCGTCCTTCAGCTGTTCCTTGATGAAGTACTCCACCGCCTTGACGTCATGGTTGGTGGTGCGCTCGATCTCCTTCACGCGCGCGGCCTGGACCGGGCTGAAGCTGGCGGCCAGGGCACGCAGACGCGCGATGGCGGCGTCGGAGAACGGGGCCAGTTCGACGATGCCCGGCTCGGCGGCCAGGGCCAGCAACCACTCCACTTCGACCGTGATGCGGGCCTTGATCAGGCCGTACTCGGAGAAGATCGGGCGCAGGGCGTCGACCTTGCCGGCATAGCGGCCATCGAGCGGGGACAGGGCGAGCAGGGCGGAATCGGACATGTCGGCAGGGCTGGGGCGAGCGGCGGGGGCCATATTCTACGACGTGCCGGTGAGGTAGTGCCGGCCGCTGGCCGGCAACCACGCCCGGCCCACGATTCCATGGATTGCTGGCCAGCGGCCGGCACTACCCCTTGCGCGTGCAGATCGGCCCTGCGGATGAAACGATCTGGCCCGCCCTCGTCATCCCACGCTGCGGGCAAGGGAGTATCGTTGGCGCAGCCGCCAGCCCGGGAAGCGACACCCTGCCAGCCGCCGCTTCCCTTTCCCCAACTGAAGTAGTGCGGAGTTGATGCAATGAGCAAAGCTGCAAGCAAGGGTTTCAGAATCGAACACGACAGCATGGGCGAGCTGCAGGTGCCTGCGGACGCCCTGTGGGGCGCCCAGACCCAGCGTGCCGTGCAGAACTTCCCGGTGTCGGGCCAGCGCATGCCGCGCGGTTTCATCCGTGCCCTGGGCCTGGTCAAGGGCGCCGCCGCGGGCGTCAACGCAGAACTGGGCCACCTGCCGAAGAACGTGGCCAAGGCCATCCAGACCGCTGCCGCCGAAGTGGCCGCCGGCAACTGGGACGCGCAGTTCCCGATCGATGTCTACCAGACGGGTTCTGGCACGTCGTCGAACATGAATGCCAATGAGGTCATCGCCACCTTGGCCAACCGTGCCGGCAAGGCGGGCAAGACCAGTGTGCACCCCAATGACCACGTCAACCAGGGGCAGAGCTCCAACGACGTGATTCCGACCGCGTTGCGGGTGTCGGCGGTGTTGGCGACGCATGAGCAGCTGCTGCCGGCGCTGGTGCACCTGCGCAAGACCCTGGACAAGAAGGGCCGCAGCCTGCGCAAGGTGGTCAAGACCGGCCGCACCCACCTGATGGATGCGATGCCGCTGACCTTCGAGCAGGAATTCGGCGCGTGGTCGGCGCAGCTGGCGTCGGCGCAGGAGCGTATCGAAGACAGCCTCAAGCGCGTGCGCCGGCTGCCGCTGGGTGGCACCGCCATCGGCACCGGCATCAATGCCGATCCGCGCTTCGGTGCACAGGTGGCCAAGGCACTGAAGCAGCAGACCGGTTTCAAGTTCGACAGTGCCGAGAACAAGTTCGAAGGCCTGGCCGCACAGGACGACGCGGTGGAGCTTTCCGGTCAGCTCAATGCGCTGGCGGTGGCGCTGATCAAGATCGCCAACGACCTGCGTTGGATGAACGCCGGTCCGCTGGCCGGGCTGGGCGAGATCGAACTGCCGGCGCTGCAGCCGGGCAGCTCGATCATGCCGGGCAAGGTCAACCCTGTGATTCCGGAAGCGACGGTGATGGCCTGTGCACAGGTGATCGGTCACCACACTGCGATCACCGTGGCCGGGCAGACCGGCAACTTCCAGCTCAACGTCACCCTGCCGCTGATCGCAGTGAACCTGCTCGATGGCATCGGCCTGCTGGCCAACGTGTCCACCCTGCTGGCCGACAGTGCGATTGCCGGGCTGAAGGTGCGCGAGGACCGCGTTGCCGAGGCGCTGGCGCGCAACCCGATCCTGGTTACCGCCCTCAACCCGATCATCGGCTACGAGAAGGCGGCGGCGATCGCCAAGCGCGCGTACAAGGAACAGCGCCCGGTGCTGGATGTGGCGCTGGAGGACAGTGGACTGGAGGAGGCCGAGCTGCGTCGCCTGCTGGACCCGACCGCGCTGACCGCCGGTGGCATCCAGGCCGGTGGCGGCGGCGCCGGCGGTTGATCGGCCGGTTGTAGAGTCGAGCCATGCTCGACTGTTGTTCCGGAGTCGAGCGTGGCTCGACTCTACAGAAAGCAGAAACGCCGCCCTTTGGGCGGCGTTTTTTTTCAGCGACGGTCGGCGACGATGTTGCCGAAGGTGTCGGTGTAATCCTTGAACTCCGGGATGCGCTGGATCAGGTCCGCCGGAATCACGTCCATGCCCTCCGGCGGCTGGATCTTCACCGGCTGCATGTTGGGATCGGCCGGTGCGGCCACCAGGGTGTTCTGGCGCAGCACCTGCAGTTTGCCGAACATGGTCTGCAGCATCTGTTTCTGCCCGTCGTCCAGCGGAATCTGGATCTCGTCCATCTTCATCGTGCCGTCGGCGAGGATGATGATGTTCGGCGCGGGCGGGCGACGCACGGTGACCATGCCTTCGCTGACGGAAATCTTGGGCTTGCCACGCTCGGCGCGGTGGTTGCGGTACTCCTGGTCACAGCCGGCCAGGCCAAGGCAGAGCAGGGCGGTCAACAGCAGAAACAACTTCTTCATGACATTCGGTTCGGGGGCGTCCGGGGCCGCCATTGTAAGCCGGGCGGCGCACTACGGCCGGCAGCCGGACGCCGCCGCCGGCCGGGTGCGCTGATCTGTCACAGGCCTAGCGCTGGACCACGGTGTCCTTGCCGCAGTCGTCCACGTCGCTCTGGTCCATGGTCGCGTAGGGCTTGAATGCCGGCAGTTCACGTGCGAGCGCCTGCTGGCTGGCCAGCATCGCCGGAAGGCGGTCGCAGATGCGCTTGGCCTGGGCTTCGATCTTCTCGGCTTCGGCATTGATGCGCTTTTCAACACCTTCGCTGTCGCCGCTGAAAATGCCCTTCAGCGCTTCGCCGGCAGCACTGGCACCCAGTTTGGCGCCGGCCAGGCCGACATCCATGCCGTCCATCGCGATGGCGACCACGTGGCCGCGGTAGTCCTGCAGATGACGGCGCTGGATATCGTTGGCGGCGATCTCCTTGCCCGCGATCAGCAGGCGGCCATCCGGCGTGATCTCCGCACGCGGCTGCTTGTCCGCCGAGATCTTGATGTTGCCCTGGGCGATATCCTTGCGGGCATCGTCCATCGCGTTCCTGACGGTCTCGCCGACGCCGCCTGTGGCTTCGGCCACACTCTTGCCAACGGTCTTGTCGGGTGCTGACGACGTGCCGCCGCAGGCGATCAGCGGCAGGGACAGCAGCACAGCGGGCAACAGGCGCAACAGGTTCATGGTGTTCCCCTGGTAGTGTCTGGAAGAGGGTTTACTTGCTGCGCGGCAGAGTGACCCGGCCGCTGACGTTGCGATGATCGACGTCACCGCTGCCGCTGTGGTCGACGGTCAGGGTGCCGCGCACGCCGTCGACGTTGATGTCGCCCGAGCCGTGGCTGCGGACATGCACATTGCCGCCGATGTCGGCCAGATCGACCCCGCCGGAGCCGACCACGCCCACTTCAACGCTGCCCTGCACGCGCTTGAACTCGATATCACCCGAGCCCACGGTATCCAGCCGCGCGTTGCCACGCACATCGCTGATCTTCAGGTCACCGGAGCCGACGGTACCGGTGCTGGCATCGCCGCTGATGTTGCGTACGGTGACGTCGCCGGAACCCAGCGACAGCAGATTCAGGGAGCTGCCGCCATCGATGTTGAGGTCGCCCGAACCCACTGCAGCGTGGATGCTGCCGCGGGTACCGCGGACCACGGCATCACCGGAACCCACGTCCACGCTCAGCGACTGTGCGTTCTCCACGCTGGCATCGCCCGAGCCGATCTTGAACTGCAGCGGGATGTTGTCCGGCACGCTGCCACGGATATCCAGCCAGGCGTAGCTGTTGCCCAGGCTGATGCCGCTTTGGCGGCCGTCGCGGCGCAGGCTCACCACCAGCTTGTCGCCGACCTTGCGCTGCTCCAGCACCAGCTGGTCCAGCCATTCCTGGCTGGACGCGCAGGCGCGGCCGTCCAGCTGGCCGCCGCCAGCGCTGGCGACCACCTTCAGGTCATGCTGATTGACCTCGAACACCACCGTCCTGGCACCAGCCACGTCCAGCTTCAGTGCGCGGGCGGCAGTGAACTTGCAGTTCGGAGCATCGGCGGCCAGCGCCGACAACGGCAACAGCAACAACGCAGAACAGGCGAGCAAAGAACGCATGGGTGGTGCCTCCGGATGGATGGGATCAGATCTCGCCGGCGCGCTTGCGCAGGCGGATGGCAAGGAAGATGAACACTGCACCGACGACGGCGCCGATCCACAGCTCCGGCATCGCCAGCGACTTCAGCTGCGAGGCGGGGGACATCAGGCTGACGACCGAGTCCAGATCGCGGCGCGATGCTTCGTCGGCGCCGAGGCGATACAGCAGGTCCATGCCGGGCACGCCGCCCAGCAGCAGGCGGCCGACGATGTTCTGCCAGAACCAGCCGGTGGTCAGGCCGAACAGCGGCATCATCTTGGTGGAGCTGACAATGATGCCGGCAAACAGCGGCAACATTACCGCCCACAGGAACGGCTTGCTCCTGGCCCATGCCGAGCACAGCAACAGCCAGCCGGCGGTGGGCAGGGCCCACAGGGCATAGACCGGAATCCAGGCCAGGTGCCCAGCGGCCAGGGTCAGCGGGCTGGCCGGGCCCCAGATCAGGGTCATCGGGCTGCCGCCGTGCAGCAGTGCGACGGCGCTGATGATCAGCATGAAGCCAAACATGGTGAGGATGCCGGCGATGACCGCGATCAACGGTGCCATGATCAGTGCGCTGATCACTTTGGACAGCACGGTCTGCGTGTCCGACAGCGGCAACGACTTCCAGAACAGGATGCTGCGGTCGCGGCGATCGTCGTACAGGGCGCCCAGGCAGTAGAAGAACACGACGAAGGCCAGCACCACGAACGGCCAGCTTGAACTGAGTACCAGAGTCAGGTCCAGGCCGTTGCCAAGATCAGCAAGGTCCTTGGCACTGATGTCACGGGTGAGCAGGGCCAGGTTCAGGCCGTTGATGTTCACGTTCTCGCCATCGATGTGCAGGCCGCCGTCGCGTGCCGCACGGTTCAGCGCGAACAGGCCGAAGGCAATGCCGGCGATGCTCATCACCAGTGAGATCAGGCCCGCGATCAACGGGGCATACAGGAAGCCGCCGCGGTTCTCCCAGTACTCGCGCTTGAGCAGCCAGCGCAGGGTGCCGATCGGGCTGATGGGGTGCTTGATGGCATTCATGCGTAGGTCCCCTTCATGATGGCGACGAACAGGTCGGCCAGGCCCGGGATGCGGGTCTCGCCGAGAGAGGAAAGCTGGGTGCGCGGCACGCCATCGAACAGCATCACCGTCTTGCCGAACGCCAGGCTGCGCTCGTCGATCGGCTTCAGGGCGCGCGCGGTGTCCAGCTGGTCGGCATTGACCAGCAGCTCGGTATAGCGCTGGCCGACGTCGTCCATTTCCGCGTCGAGCACGATGCGGCCATCGCGGATGAACATCACGTCGCTGAGGATGTGCTCGATCTCCTCCACCTGGTGGGTGGTGACGATGATGGTTTTCTGTTCGTCGAAGTAGTCTTCCAGCAGGCGCTGGTAGAACTCCTTGCGGTACAGGATGTCCAGGCCGAGGGTCGGCTCGTCCAGCACCAGGATGCGGGCATCGATGGCCATCACCAGCGCCAGGTGCAGCTGCACGATCATGCCCTTGGACAGCTCGCGCACGCGCTGCTTCGGCTGCAGCTTGGTGTTGGCCAGGAAGCGTTCGCAGCGGGCGCGGTCGAAGCGCGGGTGGACGCCGGCCACGAAATCGATCGCCTCGCGCACCTTCAGCCAGCGCGGCAGCACGGCGACGTCGGCGATGAAGCAGATGTCGTTCATCAGTTCGTCGCGGTGCAGTCGCGGGTCGCGGCCGAGCACGCTCAGTTCACCCTCCACCGAGGTCAGCCCAAGAATGGCCTTCAGCGCGGTGGTCTTGCCGGCGCCATTGGGCCCGATCAGGCCGACGATGCGCCCGCTTGGAATGCTGAAACTGGCGTTGTCGAGGGCGACCGTGGTCTTGTAGGCCTTGCGCAGGCCTCGGGCGGTGATGACCGACTCACTTGCAGTGCTATTCATCAGACTTTCCCCTGGGGCAGCAATTCGTCGAGGCTCAGGCCCAGGCGCTGGATGCGCTCCAGAACCGCCGGCCATTCTTCGTTGAGGAAACGGTCGCGCTCGCTGCTGCGCAGCTGCGTGGCCGCCTGCTCGGTCATGAACATGCCCAGGCCGCGGCGCTTCTCGACCAGGCCTTCGTCGGCCAGCTCCTGGTAAGCGCGCGAAACGGTGATGGGGTTGAGTTGATAGTCGGCGGCCACCTGGCGCACCGAAGGCAGGGCATCGCCCGGCTTGAGGATTCCGTCGAGCATCATGGCGATCACGCGCTCCTTCAACTGACGGTAGATGGGAGCGCCGTCGCTCCACTGGATGTCGCTCATATTCAGCTCCGTGGGGTCAGCGGCTGGGCGAACGAGAAATACGGCATGGACAGCGCGCTGTGCAGCCGACGCGGGGGAGGGGGGGAGGAGGAGGGGGCGTTCCCTGCGGGGGAGAGAGTCGCGTCCTGCGCACTTTCAGCAGCGGCGGAAACAGGGGCGGTGGGCGTGGCCCACCAGGCCAGCACGAGCAGGGTCGAAACAGCGACGGCCGCGGGTGCGGTGAGGTTGCGACGGATCCGGACGTTCATGGCTTCCCCCTGTCTCAGGTGACTGGTGTTGTATGCAACTATAACACCGGCACGCCTACGTGCAACCCCTTGCCGTCCCCAACTGATGGCAGGGGTGGTCAGATTGCTGAAACATCCCTTTAGTCGATTGATTTAAAAGGGAAATGAATCTTCTGCAAGGGGCTTTTCGGGGCGGCCTTCCATTCAGTGATGTCCATGCTATGTCATCACTGCGCCTTCGATGGCGCCCGGGCAGCACATTCGCCACGCCGCGCAAAGCCCGGGGTGGACCTGTGCCATCAGGGGCTCCAGAGCCCGGTGCTATAGTTCGGCCGATTCCCGGCCAGCACTGGCCGGGCCTTGTGAATGGCTACCGCGGACCGCCTCTGATGCCCCTGCCGACCGTTTCCCCGTGCCGCCTGCGCGGCCTGTCCCTGCTGGCCCTGATGGTGGCCGGCGCCGCCGGTTCCGCCAGTGCGCTGGCGGCCGACCTGCTCGATCTGGAATACCGGCCGTTGGCCAGCAAGCAGCAGGTGAATCTGCAGCAGCGCTATCACGGGCAGGTGCTGCTGGTGGTCAACACCGCCAGCAAGTGTGGCTACACGCCGCAGTACGAAGGGCTGGAGGCGCTGCAGAAGCGCTATGCAGGTCGCGGTTTTGCGGTGCTGGGCTTTCCTTCCAATGACTTCAAGGGCCAGGAACCGGGTGACGAGAAGCAGATCCAGGACTTCTGCACCCTGACCTACGGCGTCAAGTTCCCGATGTTCGAGAAGGTGCATGTGGTCGGCACGCAGGCCACGCCGCTGTACCAGCGGTTGACCGCAGCGACCGGCGTTGCGCCGGCCTGGAACTTCCACAAGTACCTCGTGGGCCGCGATGGCAAGGTCATTGCCCAGTTCGCCAGCAAGGTGACGCCGGACGATCCGCAGCTGACCGCGGCCATCGACAAGGCGCTGGCGGCAGCCGCCACGCATTGATATCCGGCACGCATGCCTCGACATCGACGGCATGCGTGCGACAATGTTTCTTTTCGCGCCGACGTCGGCGCCCAGACACTTCCAGGAATGCAGCGAATGAAGATGGGAATGCGCGGCGCCGCGGCGTCGGTTCTGATTCTGGCGATGGGCACTTCGGGTGTCGCTCTGTCGCAACAACCGGCTGCCCCCGCAGCCGCCAAGGAGACCGCAACCTTGAATTCCCCCAAGCAGAAGCTCGGCTACGCCATCGGCCTTGATGTCGCCAAGTCGTTCACCCCGATCGCCGATGAGATCGATGTGGCCGCCCTGCGCACCGCCGTTGAGCGTTCGTTCGAGGGCCTGCAGCCGCAGATCACCCAGGAACAGGCCAAGGCCACCGATGCCGCCCTGCGCCAGGTCGTTATGGCCCGCAGCGGCCAGCAGGTGCCGGGCGTGGCACCGGGCTCGCAGCCGCCGAAGGTCGACCGCGTCAAGGTGTCGCAGATGATCGGCTCCTACTCGGTGGGTCCGTCGCTGGCGCAGCTGAAGGACGATATCGATGTCGCCTCGTTGTTTGACGCAATCAGCACCGGCCTGACCAAGGGCCAGCCGAAGATGACGGAAGCTGACGCGACCGCCACCATCCAGGCCTTCATGGGTGCCAAGCAGGCTGAAATGCAGGCCAAGGCCGCCCAGGCTGCGCAGACCAACCGCACGGAAGGCAACGCATTCCTGGCCAAGAACAAGACCCAGCCGGGCGTGGTGACCACCTCGTCGGGCCTGCAGTACCAGGTGATCCGCCCGGGTAGCGGCGAGCGCCCGCTGCCGAGCAGCAAGGTGCGCGTGAACTACGAAGGCAAGCTGCTCAACGGCACCGTGTTCGACAGTTCCTACGGCCGCCAGCCGGCCGAGTTCGGCCTGGACCAGGTGATCAAGGGCTGGACCGAAGGCGTCGCGCTGATGCCGGTCGGTTCGAAGTACCGCTTCTGGATCCCGGGCGAACTCGCCTACGGTGAGAACGGCACCCCGGGCGGCCCGATCGGCCCGAACGCGACTCTGACGTTCGACGTCGAGCTGCTGGGCGTTCTGCCGTAAGTCATTCAGGAGCGAATACGGATATGCGCGTTGCGATTTTTGGTACCGGCTACGTTGGACTGGTGACCGGTACCTGCCTGGCCGATGTTGGTCATCAGGTGGTCTGTGTCGATATCGACCATGCCAAGGTGGATGGCCTCAACCAGGGCATCATCCCGATCTATGAACCCGGCCTGGAGCCGATGGTGAAGGCCAATCATGCCGCAGCGCGGCTGGCGTTCACCACGGATGCCGCGGCCGCCATCGATCACGGCCAGGTGGTGTTCATCGCCGTTGGTACGCCGCCGGACGAGGATGGCAGTGCCGATCTTCAATACGTGCTTGCCGTAGCCCGAACCATTGGTCGGCACATGAGTGTGCCGACCGTGGTGGTGAACAAGTCGACGGTGCCGGTCGGCACCGCCGACAAGGTGCGTGCCGCCATTGCCGAAGAGCTGGCCGCGCGTGGCGCGGACATCGCCTTCGACGTGGTGTCCAACCCGGAATTCCTGAAGGAAGGCGATGCGGTTGCGGACTGCATGCGCCCGGACCGCATCATCATCGGTGCGGCGAACGAAGAGTCGGTGGCGGTGATGCGTCGCCTGTACGCGCCGTTCAACCGCAACCACGACCGCGTGGTGGAAATGGACGTGCGTTCGGCCGAACTGACCAAGTACGCCGCCAATGCGATGCTGGCGACCAAGATTTCGTTCATGAATGAAATCGCCAACATCGCTGAACGCGTCGGTGCCGATGTCGAGCAGGTCCGCCAGGGCATTGGTTCGGATCCACGCATCGGCTGGCACTTCATCTATCCGGGTGCCGGTTACGGCGGCTCGTGCTTCCCCAAAGATGTGCAGGCATTGGCCCGTACCGCCCAGCAGTATGGCCTTGAGCCGAAGCTGCTCAATGCGGTTGAAGCGGTCAACGATGCGCAGAAGGGCCATCTGTTTGCCCTCATCCAGCGTCATTACGACAAGGGCGAGGACGAGGGCGTGCGTGGAAAGACCTTCGCCGTATGGGGTCTGGCCTTCAAGCCGAACACCGACGACATGCGTGAGGCCTCCAGCCGTCGACTGCTGGCGCAGCTGTGGGAAGGCGGTGCGACGGTGCGTGCCTACGATCCGGAGGCGATGCACGAGTCGCAGCGCATCTTCGGCGAACGCGATGACCTGGTGTTCTGCAACAGTGCCGATGAGGCGCTGCAGGGTGCCGACGCGCTGGTGGTGGTGACCGAGTGGAAGCAGTTCCGCAGCCCCGACTTCCAGAAGCTGCGCGAGCAGCTGAAGGATGCGGCGGTGTTCGACGGCCGCAACCTGTATGAGCCGGGCGAAGTGGAAGCCGCAGGACTTGCGTACTACGGCATTGGCCGGGGGCGCTCGTTGCATGTCTGATCTGCCCACTGAACGCGAGCAGGCGCTGGAAGCGCGCCTGGTCGAGCTGGAAATGCGCGTGTCCTTCCAGGAACAGGCGCTGGCCGAGCTGAGCGACGCGCTGGCTGATGCCCGCATGCAGGGCATGCGCAACGCCGATGTGCTGCGCGTGCTGCTGGAAGACCTGGGCAAGGTCCGCAACGCACTGAATTCTTCCGATCCGGCGAGCGAACCGCCGCCGCCGCACTACTGATCCGAATCCTATGAGCGATACCCTCCGCGACCAGCTGATGGGCCTGGGCTTCAAGCCCGCGCCCAAGCCCGAGCGCAAGAATGATGGCCCCCGCCGTGATGGCCGCCCGCAGGGCAAGGGTGGCAACGGCAACGGCAATGGAAAGCCGCAGGGCCCAGGCAAGGGCGAGCACAAGCCCGGTGAGCGTCGTGGGCAGGGCCATGGCGCGGGCAAGCCCGGCGGGCATGCGCGCGGTGGCCAGGGCCAGCAGGGCCCGCGCAAGCCGCGCAGCACCGAAGAGATGGATCTGGCCAAGGCCTATGCCATCCGGGCGCAGCGGGAGAAGGAAGAGCGCATCGAGACCGAGCGCCTGAAGCAGGAAGAAGCACGCGTGCGCCGCGAGGCGAAGGCCAAGCTGGAAGAACTGCTGAAGGACAAGAGCCTCAACGCCGAGGCAGCGGACATCGCCCGCCACTTCCCGTATGGCGGCAAGATCAAGCGCATCTATGTGACTGCCGAACAGCTGACCGCGCTCAATGCCGGTGAGCTGGGTGTGGTCCAGCTCAATGGCCGCTACCTGCTGGTAACGGCCGACGTGCTGGCACAGTCCGAGGCGGTGTTCGCCGCCTCGGTGGCGCTGAAGGTCGATCCGAATGCGCCGGCCGAGGAAGATCCGTATGCGGATCCGCAGTACCAGGTGCCGGACGACCTGGTCTGGTAAAGGCGCAACCACCGCGGACGGCACTGCCTCCGCGGTTGGGGGGAAAGGATGACCGCTGATCCAAGCCGCGGCTACGTGCCGCACATTGACGGCCTGCGCGCGATTGCCGTGCTGGCCGTCATCGTGTTCCACCTGGACCCGGCCTGGTTGCCGGGCGGGTTCACCGGCGTAGACGTGTTCTTCGTCATTTCCGGGTTCGTGGTCAGCGCATCGGTGCACCGGCTGCCGTCGTTGTCGCTGTGGCAGTCGATGCTGCGCTTCTATTCGCGCCGCATCCGCCGCATCGCACCTGCGCTGATCAGCTGCCTGCTGTTGACCGCTGTCGGCAGCGTGCTGTTCATTCCCGAGTCCTGGCTCAGCGAGGCCAGTGACAAGACCGGGCTGATGGCATTCTTCGGCTTCAGCAACTGGGTGCTGGCGCTGATCGGCAACGATTATTTCGCGCCCAAGGCCGAATTCAATCCCTATACCCATACCTGGTCGCTGGGCGTGGAGGAACAGTTCTACCTGTTGTTCCCGCTGCTGTTCCTGGCCTGGGCGCGCGGCGCGCGCGGGCGTTGGATCAGCCTTGGGCTGTTTGCCGTGGTCAGCGCGGCGTCGCTGCTGCATGCGGCGGTGCTGGGCCTGCGCGAGGCGCCGCCATCGTGGGCGTTCTACGCCACCACTACGCGGCTGTGGCAGCTGGGCGTTGGCGTACTGCTGTTCCAGCTGCTGCATGTTCGCCAGCCAGTGGATGCGGTGACGACGATTGCACTGAAGCGCGCTGCGCCCGTGTTCTCGCTGCTCGCGATGGTGGCGCTGGCCTTGCTGTGCTGGGCATTGTGGACCGCACGGGCCGGACGTTCGCCGTGGCCTGATGGCCTGCTGCCGACCTTTGCTGCGGCAGGCCTGCTGTGGGCGCTGCATCATCATCCCCGGTCCTGGGTGGCACGCCTGTTGGCCAGCAGGCCGATGCGCTCCATCGGCCTGCTGTCGTACTCGCTGTATCTGTGGCACTGGCCGGTATTCGTGCTGATGCGCTGGACCGTGGGCCTGCAGACACCCCTGCAGATGAGCGCTGCGATGGCGCTGGTGCTGCTGCTGTCGTGGTTGTCGTGGCGCTGGGTGGAGCAACCGTTCCGGGGCCCCTTGGCGCAGCGTCTGCGCCCGGGTCGCTGGGTGCTGGCAGGTTCGGCTGTGCTGCTGGTCGCGGCCGGCACCCAGACGCTGCTGTACCTGCAGGCACCGCGGATATCACTGAGCACGGTCAGTCGGCATCCCGGCGACTGGTATCCCAACGGCAAGAGCGTGGCAGGCGACTATCCCGACTGCAGCCTGGTGACCACCAAGCGACGCTTCGAAGGTGGCAGCATGCGGACCTATGCGCGTGGTGACTGCGATCGGCCGGTGCCTGCCGGTGCGCCGAAGCAGGTGTTCGTTGCTGGCGATTCGCATGCAATGGCCTACATCGAGCTGCTGCAGCGGCTGGCGCTTGAGAGTGGCTCGGAGGTGATTCTCTACGGTCGTGGTGGATGCCCGCAGGTGAGCCTGCAGAAGTGGCGCGGCGCGGGTGCCGGTTGCAGTGATTTCGACGCAGCGATGCTCGCCGATGTCACGCAGCGTGCGCAGCCAGGTGATGCCGTGGTGCTGGTGTCGCTGCGGATACCGCGCTTGTCCGATCAGTTCGTATTGTTCGATGCGCAGGCGCAGCTGGCGGGCGAGCTGACCCCGGAAGCCACTGCAGGACGCGAGGCCGAAGTGGCCGAGGCGATCACCCAGTGGAAACCGTTGGCCGAGCGCGGTGTGCGAATTGTGCTGGAGGCGCCCAAACCGGTGCTGCCGGCGCCGCCGTATCGCTGCTCTGACCGCTTCAATTCACGCAACGAGGTCTGCCGCAACGGCCTGGACAGCACGCGTGAGGCGATGGAAACGCTGCGTGCGCCGATGCTGGGCAGCCTGCAGCAGGTGGTCGATGGCCTGCCAGGGGGTGTGCTGTGGGATCCGATGCCGGTGCTGTGTGATGACGTGCTGTGCCCGGCGCAGCGCGATGGCCGGCCGTTGTTCTTCGATGGCGATCACCTCAGCGCGCATGGCAACCGTGTGCTGCTGCCGTCGCTGCAGCAGGTACTGCTGCAGCAGTAGGACCGCGCCGGCGTCAGGCCTTGAAGCGGCTCCGGCGTGCGCGGATCAGTGGCAGGCTCGGTGCGAAAAAGCACAGCAGTGCGCCGACCAGGGCAAACGACACCGGACGAGAAACCGTCAAAGCCCAGCGCAATGATGAAGCGAAAAGGGGACGGAGGGGATTAAGTCGTTTTAGGCACAAACGACTTAATCCCCTCCGTCCCCTTTTTGTGTCATTCGGGGTCGTAGTCGAGGTTGGAGGCCAGCCAGCGCTCGGCCTGGGCGCGGTCCACGCCCTTGCGGCGGGCGTAGTCGCTGACCTGCTCGCGGCTGAGGCGGCCGACCACGAAGTACTGGCTCTGCGGATGGCTGAAGTAGTAGCCCGAAACGGCCGCCGTAGGCAGCATCGCGAAGCTCTCGGTCAGTTCCATGCTGGCGTTGGCTTCGGCCTGCAGCAGGTCGAACAGGCGTCGCTTTTCGCTGTGCTCCGGGCAGGCGGGGTAACCCGGTGCCGGGCGGATGCCACGGTACTCCTCGTCGATCAGCGCCTCGTTGTCCAGCGTCTCGGCGTGCTCATGGCCCCAGAATTCGGTACGCACGCGCTGGTGCAGGCGCTCGGCCAGCGCTTCGGCGAAGCGATCGGCGAGGGCCTTCAGCAGAATCGCGTTGTAGTCATCGTGGTCGGCTTCGAGGCGCGCTACGTGCGCGTCGATGCCGATGCCGGCAGTGACGGCGAAGGCGCCGATCCAATCCTGCTTGCCGCTGTCGGCCGGGGCGATGAAATCGGCCAGGCAGAAATCCGGGCGCTCGGCCGGCTTGTCCACCTGCTGGCGCAGGAAGTGCAGGGTGGTTTCGCCCTGCGGGTGCTGCACGCGCACGTCGTCGCCGATGCTGTTCGCCGGCCACAGGCCGAACACGGCCTTGGCGGTCAGCCATTTCTCATTGACGATGCGCTCGAGCATCGCGCGGGCGTCCCTGTACAGATCGCTGGCCTGGGTGCCGACGATCTCGTCGGTGAGGATGGCCGGAAACTTGCCGGCCAGCTCCCAGGCCTGGAAGAACGGCGTCCAGTCGATGTAGTCGACCAGTTCGGCCAGCGGGTAGTCGTCAAATACGTGCAGGCCGGGCTGGTTCGGTGCCGGCGGCGTGTAGGTGTCCCAGCCGCCCTGGAATTTCTGCCCACGCGCGTGTTCCAGCGAAACCAGGCGCTTGGCATCGCCACGGTTGCGATGACGCGCGCGGATCTCGGCATAGTCGGCCTCGTTGGCGGCTACGAAGGCCTCGCGCAGGTCACGCGAGATCAGCGACTGGGCGACGCCGACCGCGCGCGAGGCGTCCTTCACCCACACCGTGGGCGCCTTGTAATGTGGGTCGATCTTCAGCGCGGTGTGCGCGCGCGAGGTGGTCGCTCCACCGATCAGCAGCGGCAGGTCGAAGCCCTGGCGCTGCATCTCCCGGGCCACGTGGCTCATCTCTTCCAGTGATGGAGTGATCAGGCCGGACAGGCCGATCAGGTCGGCGTTGTGCTCGCGCGCGGCATCGAGGATCTTCTGCGCCGGCACCATCACGCCAAGGTCGACCACCTCGAAGTTGTTGCAGGCCAGGACTACGCCGACGATGTTCTTGCCGATGTCATGCACATCCCCCTTCACCGTGGCCATGATGATCTTGCCGTTGCTCTTGGCGGTGTCTCCACTGCGCGCCTTCTCGGCCTCGATGTAGGGCAGCAGGTAGGCCACGGCCTTCTTCATCACGCGCGCGGATTTCACCACCTGCGGCAGGAACATCTTGCCGGCGCCGAACAGGTCGCCGACCACGTTCATGCCATCCATCAACGGACCTTCGATCACGTCCAGCGGGCGGCTGGACGCCTGCCGGGCCAGTTCGGTGTCTTCTTCCACGAAGGCATCCAGGCCGTGCACCAGCGCGTGCGCCAGGCGCTGCGCCACCGGCTTCTCGCGCCAGGCGAGGTCTTCGGTCTTCGCCGCGCCCTTCTTGCCCTTGTAGCGCTCGGCGATTTCCAGCAGGCGCTCGGTGGCATCGCTGCGGCGGTTGAGGATCACATCCTCCACGCGCTCGCGCAGTTCCGGTTCCAGTTCGTCGTAGATCGGCATGGCGCCGGCGTTGACGATGCCCATGTCCATGCCGGCGGCAATGGCGTGGTACAGGAACACCGAGTGGATGGCCTGGCGCACCGTTTCGTTGCCGCGGAACGAGAACGAGACGTTGGAAACACCGCCGGACACATGGCAGTGCGGCAGCGTCTGCTTGATGATGCGGGTGGCTTCGATGAAGTCCACCGCATAGTTGTCGTGCTCTTCGATGCCGGTGGCGACGGCGAAGATGTTCGGGTCGAAGATGATGTCCTGCGGTGGGAAGCCGATCTCGTCGACCAGGATGCGGTAGGCGCGGGTGCAGATCTCGACCTTGCGTGCGCAGGTGTCAGCCTGGCCGCTTTCGTCGAATGCCATCACCACCGCGGCCGCGCCATAGCGCAGGACCTTGCGTGCGTGCTCGCGGAACAGCGCCTCGCCTTCCTTCAGCGAGATCGAATTGACCACGCTCTTGCCCTGCAGGCACTTCAGGCCGGCCTCGATCACGCTCCACTTGGAGGAGTCGACCATCACCGGAATACGGGCGATGTCCGGCTCGGACATGATCAGGTTGAGGTAGCGGGTCATCGCCGCTTCCGAATCGATCAGGCCCTCGTCCATGTTGACGTCGAGGATCTGCGCACCGCTGGCCACCTGCTGGCGGGCCACGTCCACCGCTTCTTCGTAGCGGCCTTCCTTGACCAGCTTGCGGAACTGCGCGCTGCCGGTGACGTTGGTGCGTTCGCCGACGTTGATGAACAGCAGGTCCGGAGTGATGACCAGAGGTTCCAGGCCGGACAGGCGGGTAGGGCGGACAGGCGTCATGGCAGGCGTCGGCTCAACAGCAATAGGGCGGGAAGTGCGGAACGGTGGCGGCGACATTCATGCGGCCTGCTCCTGGACACCGGGCAGGGCGCGCGGCGGCAGCCCGGCCACGGCCTCGGCGATTGCGCGGATGTGGTCAGGGGTGGAGCCACAGCAGCCACCGACCAGGTTCAACAGGCCATCCTCGGCGAAACCGCGCAGGGTGCTGGCCATGTCCTCGGGCGTCTCGTCGTACTCGCCGAAGGCATTGGGCAGGCCTGCGTTGGGGTGCGCGCTGACGTAGCAGTCGGCGACCTGCGAAAGGGTTTCCACGTGCGGGCGCATCGCATCGGCACCCAGTGCGCAGTTCAGGCCGATCGACAATGGGCGCGCATGCGCGAGCGACGCGTGGAAGGCCTCGGCGGTCTGCCCGGACAGCGTGCGTCCCGAGGCATCAGTGATGGTGCCGGAGATCATCACCGGCAACCTTGCACCGCGTGCATCGAAGGCCTCCTCCAGTGCATACAGCGCGGCCTTGGCATTGAGCGTGTCGAAGATGGTCTCGACCATGATGGTGTCGGCGCCGCCGTCGATCAGGCCGTCAATGGCTTCGCGGTACGTGTCGCGAAGCTCGTCGAAGCTGGTGTTGCGGAAGCCCGGATCGTTGACATCGGGACTGATCGAGGCGGTGCGGCTGGTCGGGCCGATCACCCCGATCACGAAGCGTGGCTTGCCTGGTGTGGTTGCGGCTACCGTATCGCAGCAGGCGCGTGCCACCGCTGCGCCAGCCTTGTTCAGTTCGTACACCAGGTGTTCGAGGTGGTAGTCGGCCTGGCTGACCGACGTGGCGTTGAACGTGTTGGTCTCGACCAGATCCGCGCCCGCTTCCAGGTAGGCGGTATGGATCTCGGCGACGATCTGCGGCCGGGTCAGCAGCAGCAGATCGTTGTTACCCTTCAGGTCATGCCCTTCCTGCACGGCGTGGTCGCAAGCGGGGCCATGCACATGATCGTAGCCACCGGCGAAGCGCTCGCCGCGGTAGTCGTCTTCCTGCAGGCCATGGCGCTGGATCATGGTGCCCATCGCGCCGTCGATGATCAGGATCCGCTCGCGCAGGGCGTCGAGCAGGGCGTTGGCACGATCAGGATGCAACCAGGGCAGGGCAGGCATGGCGATCTCGGGCTCAGGGCTTGTTGGCGATCAGTGAAATCACTTCGAAGTGCGGCGGACGCTTTTCGCGGGTGACCGTCTCCAGGCTGGATACCTGCAGGCCGGCCTTGTCGACGAACCTGCGCAGCTCCTTGTCGCTGAAGCCGAGGTTGACGTGGCCGTAGGCCTCGACCGCCGCCTTGTGCTCGTGGCGGGCCAGGCTGCACAGCAGCAGGCGGCCGCCGGAGCGCAGCACGCGCGCGGCTTCGGTCACCGCCTGCGCCGGTTTGCTGGCGTAGGTCAGCGCATGCATCAGCACCACCAGGTCGAAGCTGCCGTCCTTGAACGGCAGCGCATGCATGTCGCCCTCGCGCACTTCCACATTGGGCAGGCGGCGCAGGCGCTCGCTGGCGGCGGCAACCACGCGCGCGCTGGTATCGATGCAGATGTAGCGCTTGGCATGCGGGGCCACCAGTTCGGCCAGCACGCCGTCACCAGAGGCGATGTCCAGCACGTCGCCGGTCTCCAGCAGCGGCAGCGCGGTGCGGGCGAGGGCTTCCCAGGTGCGCCCCGGGGAGTAGTGGCGTTCCATGTCGCCGGCCACGCTGTCGGCCCAGTTCTGGTCGGAGGCGCGGTGGGCCAGCACGGCAGCGACGCGTTCAGCGTCCTGGCGCAGCAGCGGGTCATCGCTTCCGTTGCTCAAGGCATGCCACAATGCACGCTGCGCCGGGTCCAGCTGGGCCTCGTCGAAGCGGTAATAGGCCGATACGCCCGCACGGCGGTCGCGGACCAGGCCGGCTTCCTTCAGGCGCGCCAGGTGGGTGGAGACGCGCGGCTGTGCCAGCCGGGTGATCGCCGACAGTTCGGCCACGGTCAGTTCCTCCTGCTCCAGCAGCGCCAGCAGGCGCACGCGGGTCGCATCGGCGAACACCTTCAGGCGGGTCGACCAGTCTTCAAGATCCATAAATATCTACCTATCGCGATATAGAGATATATTCGCTGAAAGGGCCCGTCGCGGTCAAGTCGCCAGCGTACGGAAACAGCCGGGCCCCGGTACAATCGGGGCACCTGGGCGCGCCGTATGTAGCCCATAACTTCATGTACCCGGGAGGGTGTTGTGGATTTCAGCTTTACCGAAGAGCAGTTGATGCTGCAGGACGTTGCGCGGCGCATCGCGCAGGAGAAGATCGCCCCGAGCGCGGAGCACCATGACCGTACCGGCGAGTTCCCGCTCGACAACATCCGCCTGCTGGGCGAGAACGGCCTGATGGGCATCGAAGTGCCGACCGAATACGGTGGCGCGGGCATGGACCCGGTGGCGTACGTGCTGGCGATGGTGGAGGTCGCCGCCGCCGACGCGGCCCATTCGACCATCATGTCGGTCAACAACTCGCTGTTCTGCAATGGCATCCTCACCCACGGTACCGAGCAGCAGAAGCAGACCTACGTGCGTGCCATCGCCGAGGGCGAGGCCATCGGCGCGTTTGCGCTGACCGAGCCGCAGTCCGGCTCCGACGCCACGGCCATGCGCTGCCGCGCGGTGAAGCAGGCAGACGGCACCTTTGTCATCAATGGCAAGAAGAGCTGGATCACCTCCGGCCCGGTGGCCAGGTACATCGTGCTGTTCGCGATGAGCGAGCCGGACAAGGGCGCACGCGGCATCACCGCCTTCCTCATCGACACCGACAAGGCCGGCTTCGGCCGCGGCAAGACCGAGCCGAAGCTGGGCATCCGCGCCTCGGCCACCTGCGAGATCGAGTTCAACGACTACGTGGCGCAGGCTGAAGACGTGCTGGGCCAGGAAGGCGAGGGCTTCAAGATCGCCATGAGCGTGCTCGATGCTGGCCGCATCGGTATCGCCTCGCAGGCCATCGGCATCGCCCGTGCCGCCTATGAAGCGACCCTGGAGTACGTGAAGGAGCGCAAGGCGTTCGGCGCGGCCATTGGTACCTTCCAGATGACCCAGGCCAAGATCGCCGACATGAAGTGCAAGCTGGACGCAGCGCTGCTGCTGACCCTGCGCGCGGCGTGGGTGAAGGGCCAGTGCAAGCGCTTCAGCACCGAAGCGGCGGTGGCCAAGCTGACGGCCTCGGAAGCGGCGATGTGGATCACCCATCAGGCCGTGCAGATTCATGGCGGCATGGGATACTCGAAGGAAATGCCGCTGGAGCGCTACTTCCGTGATGCCAAGATCACCGAGATCTACGAGGGCACCTCGGAAATCCAGCGCCTGGTGATCGCCCGCAACGAGACCGGGCTGCGCTGAGTTCGACCGGCCGCGCCGCTGCAACGGCGGCGCGGCCAGTAGATCCACGCCATGCGTGGATACACGGTCTTCTTGGCCGAGCGATACCCGATCTGGTCCAATGCAAGCCGGTTTTTACGCGGTCTGCAAAGATGATCTATCGAGGTTGGGGATTCATGACGCTGGTGACGCCGATTGCAGCCATCCTGCTGCTGGCGTACTTCTTTCCGCATGAAGGCTCCAGGGGCAACACGCCGCTGCCCCAGGTTCTGTTGGGTGCAGGCATCGGCGCAGCGGTGAACGTATTGCTGGGTTTGTGGCTCAACCGTGCGCCCCGGCAGAAGGGTATGGCTGCACCCCATCATTTCTTCTTTGTGCCGATGCAATGGGCTGCATTGGCTCTCGTGGTGGTGTGCGTGGTGGTTGCACTGCTGCGCTGAGACGCCGGCTTGGCATGCGCCAACCTTGGTTGGCATGGATCCAGCGGCGCCAACCAAGGTTGGCGACTACCGGCTTCATGGCACGAATGAAAAGGCCCCGGATCGCTCCGGGGCCTTTTCGTTTCAACTCACTACCGGATCAACGATCCGGACGATGCGCGGCTTCCGCGTCGCGCTGGCGCTCCATGAATTCCTTGGAGGACTCATCCAGCTTGTCACCCAGCATGCGGCGCACGACCACGAAGAACACCGGGATCATCAGCAGGCCGAGCAGGGTGGCGAACAGCATGCCGCCGATCACGCCGGTACCGATGGCGTGGCGGGAATTGGCGCCGGCGCCGGTGGAGATCGCCATCGGGATCACGCCCATGATGAACGCGAACGAGGTCATCAGGATCGGGCGGAAGCGCAGGCGGGCCGCCTCGATGGTGGCATCGCGCAGGGTCTTGCCTGCTGCGCGCTGCTCCACCGCGAACTCCACGATCAGGATCGCGTTCTTGGCGGCCAGGCCGATCACGGTGATCAGGCCGATCTTGAAGAACAGATCGTTCGGCAGGCCACGCAGCATCGACAGGCCGAGGGCGCCAAGCACGCCAAGCGGCACCACCAACAGCACCGCCACCGGGATCGACCAGCTTTCATACAACGCGGCCAGGCACAGGAACACCACCACGATCGACAGCACCAGCAGCAGCGTCGCCGCGTTGCCGGCCAGGATTTCCTGGTAGGACATGCCCGACCAGTCGTAGCCGAAGCCAGCCGGCAGATCGTCGTTGACGATGCCTTCCATGGTCTGCATCGCCTCACCCGAGCTGGTGCCCGGTGCCTGCGAGCCGACGATGTTGATCGCCGAGTAGCCGTTGTAGCGGCTCAGCGACGGCGGTGCCGACACCCATTCGGACTTGACCACCGTATCGAGCGGGATCATCGCGTTGGTGCCGTCGGCATTCGTGGTCAGGCTGGAGGGGCTGTAGAAGCTCTTCAGCGATTCCTGGCCGGTGCGGTACGGACCATCGGCCTGCATGGTCACGCGCTTGATGCGGCCTTCGTAGAAGAAGTCGTTCACGTACACCGGGGCCAGCATCAGCTGGATGGTGCTGTACACGTCCGACACCGACATGCCCATCGACTGCGCCTGCACGCGGTCGACATGCAGCTGCAGCTGCGGGGCGTTTTCCAGGCCGTTCGGGCGTACGCCCACCAGATGATCGGGCTTCTGCGCAGCCTGGCCAAGCAGGATGTTGCGCGCCTGGGTCAGCTGCTCGTAGCCGGCACCGCTGCGGTCCTGCAGCCACATGTCGAAGCCGCCGAACTGGCCGAGGCCCTGCACGGTGGGCAGGTTGACCACGAAGATCTGCGCTTCCTTGATGCCGTAGAACGCGCCGTTCATGTTCTGGATGAACTCGGGCGCGGTGAACTTGCGTTCCTCCCATGGCTTCAGGCGGATGAAGCCCATGCCGACGTTCTCGCCGGAACCGACGAAGCTGAAACCGGCCACCTGCAGCATGCCTTCATAGCCATCCTGCTTTTCCAGGATGCCACGCATCTGCGCGAACACTTCGTTGGTCTGGCCCTTGGTCGAGCCCGGCGGCAGCTGCACGATCGCCAGCGCATAGCCCTGGTCTTCTTCCGGCAGGAAGCTGCCCGGCATGCGGGTGAACAGGAAGCCGCACAGTGCGGTCAGCACCACGAACAGGATCATCCAGCGCGGTGCATGGCGCACCGCCGAAGTGATGTGCCCCACATAGGTATGGCTGATCTTGTCGTAGTACTTGTTGAAGGTGCGGTAGATGATGTTCGGGTTGTCGTTGTGCGTCGGCTTGAGGAAGGTCGCGCACAGCGCCGGGGTGAAGCCCAGAGCCAGGAACGCCGAGAACGCCATCGAGATGGCGATGGTCAGCGCGAACTGCTTGTAGATCTCACCGGCGGCGCCGCCCTGCAGGGCGGACGGGATGAACACCGCGGCCAGTACGACGGTGATCGCCACCACCGCGCCGGTGATCTGGGTCATCGCCTTCTGCGTGGCCGGCTTCGGCGCCAGGCCTTCCTCGGTCATGATGCGTTCGACGTTCTCGATCACCACGATCGCGTCATCGACCACGATGCCGATCGCCAGCACCATCGCGAACAGGGTCAGCTGGTTGATCGTGAAGCCGATCATCCACATGCCCAGGAAGGTGCCGAGCAGGGCCACCGGGATGACCAGGGTCGGGATCAGGGTGGCGCGGAAGTTCTGCAGGAAGATCAGCATCACCAGGAACACCAGGAACACTGCTTCAAACAGTGTCTTGACCACTTCCTGGATGGAGATCTTGACGAAGGTGGTGCTGTCGTACGGCGAGAACCAGGTCACCCCGGACGGGAAGCTGGGCTGCAGCTCGTCCATCTTGGCGCGCACCGCATCGGCCACGTTCAGGGCGTTGGCGCCCGGCAGCAGCTGGATGGCGAAGGCACCGGTCGGCTTGCCGTTGTACTGGGTGTCGAAACCGTAGTTGTTGGCACCGAAGGCAACGCGGGCGATGTCCTTCATCAGCACCCGCGAACCATCCGGATTTGCCCGCAGGATGATGTTCTCGAACTCCTGCGGCGAACTGAAGCGGCCTTCAGCCGAGACCGTGGCGGTGAAGTGCTGGCCTTCCGGCGACGGGTCCGAACCCAGCGCACCGGCGGCGAACTGCACGTTCTGCGCACGCACCGCGGCGAGCACCTGGCTGGCCGACAGGCCATAACCCTGCATCTTCTCCGGGTTGAGCCAGATGTTCATGGCGTACTCGGAACCGAACTGCTGGGTGCTGCCGACGCCGGGAATACGCGAGACCTGGTCGAGCACGCGCGAGCCGACGATGTCGTTCAGGGCGTCACGGTTGATGGCCGGCGTATCGGACTGCAGCGCGATCACCATCAGGAAGCCGGCGTTGGCCTTGGCCACCACCACGCCCTGCTGGGTCACTTCCGAAGGCAGGCGTGGCGTGGCCAGCGAGACCTTGTTCTGCACCTGCACCTGGGCGATGTCCGGATCGGTACCGGTCTCGAAGGTCAGGGTGATCTGCGCGCGGCCGTTGGAGGCGGACGATGAGCTGAAGTACAGCAGGTGATCGATACCGGTCAGCTGCTGCTCGATCACCTGGGTGACCGATTTCTCGGTGGTGTCCGCACTGGCGCCCGGGTAGGTCGCCGAGACGGTGACCTGCGGCGGGGCGATGTTGGGATAGGACTCCACGCCCAGGTTGAGGATCGCGATCACGCCGCTGAGCGAGATCAGGATCGCAACCACCCAGGCGAAGACTGGATGTTCGATGAAAAATTTAGGCATGACGGAAGGTTCCCGTTACTGCTTGTTCGAATCGTTGGCGGCCGGCTTGGCCGCATCGGCCTGCTCGGGCTTGGCCGCGTCGGCCGGTGCCTTGCCTGCGGCCGGTGCTGCGCCCGCCGGAGCGGCGCCGCCTGCGGCAGGCTTGCCGTTGGCGTCCTGCCCCGGGGTCCACGGCTTGGCCACCGCCGGCGCACCTTCCTTGACCTTCTGCACGCCGGCCACGATCACCTTGTCACCGGCGGCCAGGCCGTCGCTGACCAGCCAGTTGCCGTTCTGCGCGCCATCGGTCTTCACGTTCTTGCGCACCACCTTGCCGTCGGCACCGACCACCATCACGTAGCCGCCGGTGGTGTCGCGCAGCAGCGCCTGCTGCGGCACCAGGTAGGCGTTGTTGCGCTCGCCGAGGTTGGCCTGGAAGCTGACGAAGGCGCCGGGCAGCAGGATCTGCTGCGGGTTCGGCAGCAGCGCGCGCAGCGACACCGCGCCGGTGGCCGGGTCGACCGTGGTCGAAGAGAAGTCCAGCGTGCCCGGTTCGCTGTAGGTGCTGCCGTCGGCCAGCTTGACGTTGACCGTAGCCTTGCCGTCACCAGACAGCGCCAGCGCACCCTTGGCCTGCTGCGCGCGCAGCTGGGTCAACTCGTCCACGCTCAGCGAGAAGTTGACGTACAGCGGGTCGAGCTGGTCGACGGTGGTCAGCAGGGTCACATCGCCCTGGCCGACCAGCGCACCTTCGGTGACCTGCTGCTTGTTGGCCACGCCGCTGATCGGTGCGGTCACTTCGGTGTAGCCCAGGTTGATGCGCGAAGAGGTCACCGCCGCTTCGGCCTGCTTGACCGCGGCCAGCGCGGTGCGCTCGGCCGATTCGGCGTTGTCCAGGTCGGACTTGGAGACGAACTGCTGCGGCGCCAGCGAACGCGCGCGGTCGGCGGCGACCTTGGCGTTGGCGTAGGTGGCGCGGGCCGAGGCCAGCTGGGCCTCGGAGGCATTGAGCGAAGCACGCAGCGGCGCCGGGTCGATCAGGAACAGGGGCTGGCCCTGCTTGACCTGCGAGCCTTCCTGGTAGACGCGCTTGAGCAGTACGCCCGGCACGCGCGCGCGGACGTCGGCGCTGCGGAACGGCGACAGGCGGCCGACCAGCTCACGCTGCAGCGGCAGGGTCTGCGGCTTGGCGTCGATCACGCCCACCTCCGGCGGCGGGGGCGTCTGCTGTTCCGGCTTCTTGCAGGCAGCCAGCGCGACAGCAACGGCGCACGTCAGGGCAAGGGTGCGGAGTGGGGCGGTCATCAGGAGGAACTCCGGGGTTGGTTTGAAGACGGGGCCGCCGACGGCTGAGGCGCGAACGCGCGCAGGAAGCTGTCGACGGAGAACTCTGCCCAGCGCCGACGCAGCTGCGCGTCATCACGATGGGGGGTATGGAAACGCTGTTTGTCGAAATCCTGACCGGCGATCATGCTCAGCAGCAGTTCGGCCATGAAGTGCGGGTCGTCATGCCGGAGCTGGCCACGCATGCAAACGGTTTCAATCCATTCAGCAAGATGAAGCGTCAGCGCGCCGGCGCCATGCCGGTACAGCGTACGCGCCTCTTCGGGAAACTGGGCCGCGTCGGCGGCGATCAGCCGACAGGCCTGCCCTACGTGCGGTTGGTTGAAATGCTCCAGGAAGTCGGTGGCGAACTGGAGCAGGCTGGCACGCAGGTCGTCAGTGCGGAGTGCACGAACCATGGCTCCGGTAGCGTGGCCGACATGGCGCTGCATCACCCGGCGCAGCAGTTCCTGCTTGTTGCCGTAGCGCGAGTACAGGGTCTGCTTGGAGCAGCCGGCATGCTGGGCCACCGCGTCCATGCTCATCTGCATGCCCTGCTGGGCCAACAGCTCGCGCACGGCATCGAACACGCGCTCATCGCGTGCGTCGAGGGCAACGGGGAGGTAGGCCGGGTTCACGCGGTGGACTATACCGTCCAGTTCAGGATTGTGGAATCGAATCGGCGTCGCCGCGTGTGTCTTCCGGTAACACGCTTTGCCGATCCTGTCGGCA
Organism: Stenotrophomonas sp. 63632_Sma; assembly: GCF_056482875.1. NCBI lineage: Bacteria > Pseudomonadati > Pseudomonadota > Gammaproteobacteria > Lysobacterales > Lysobacteraceae > Stenotrophomonas > Stenotrophomonas sp. 63632_Sma. The sequence goes on along the minus strand of NZ_CM151220.1, from coordinate 2,947,577 downwards.
GTGCTGAAGCGCGCACCAGCACCATACCGGTGCGAACTGAATAGGCGTCTAAACCGCAGCAAACCCGAATCTGGTTATTCCGTCCTGCAGCAAGGCCTTTTCGTGCGGTAGGGCTACAATTTCATTTTCCCAACTGAGCAAGCGCATCGCTCTGCCATGAAACCGCAAAAAACCGCAGCCAAGACCGTGAAAAACAAGACCAAACCAGCAGAGTCGGAGGTCGCAGTGACCGCTGGTTTCTCCCTGGAGCCGGTGTACACGGCATTGCGCAAGCGTTACCCCGCGGCCGCACAGGCCGAAGCGGTGGCCTTCGCCACTGACTTCTACAAGCGCATGGAGTCGGACGAGTTCCCGCACCACAGCGCTGAAGAGTGGGCCGCTCTCGCGGCTGAGACGCTGGAATTCGCCCGTGCCCGCAAGGCCGGCAAGGCCAACGTCCGCGTGTTCAATCCGACCGCGAAGGCCAACGGTTGGGAATCGCCGCACACCGTGCTGCAGATCGTCAACGACGACATGCCATTCCTGGTCGACACCGTCACCATGTCGCTGGCCGAACAGGGCGTAGGCGTCCACGTGCTGGGCCACCCGGTGCTGCGCTTCACCCGCGACAAGGCCGGCAAGCTGGTCAAGGTCGGCGAGGGTGATGCCGAGTCGGTGATGCTGCTGGAGATCGACCGCCAGCCGGCCGAAGCCATGGCGGCCATCGAGCAGGCCATCAGCAAGGCGCTGGACGAAGTGCGTGCGATCGTGCGCGACTGGCAGCCGATGAAGGACAAGGCACTGGCGCTGGCCGACGACCTGGGCAGCCGCCAGCTGCCGGTCGACGACGCGTCGCGCAAGGAAGCACAGGAATTCCTGCGCTGGGCCGCCGACAACCACTTCACCTTCTTCGGCTACCGCGAGTACCGCGTCGAGAAGCAGGGCAAGGAAGAGGTGCTGGCGCCGCTGAACGACACCGGCCTGGGCCTGATGCGCGGCAAGGACAAGTCCGCCGCCCGTCCGGTCAAGACCCTGGCCGCGCAGGGCCTGAACACCACGTCCGGGCTGAAGGACGCGCTGATCCTGACCAAGACCAATGCCCGTTCGCGCGTGCACCGCGCCGGCTACATGGACTACATCGGCGTGCTGGAATTCGACGCCAAGGGCAAGATCATCGGCGAGCAGCGCTTCCTTGGCCTGTTCACCTCCAGCGCCTACAACCGTCGCCCGTGGGAAATCCCGCTGGTGCGCCAGCGCCACGAGCACGTGATGAAGCAGTCGGGCCTGGCCTCGGCCAGCCACAGCGGCAAGGCCCTGCGCCACATCCTGGAAACCCTGCCGCGCGAAGAACTGTTCCAGTCCAGCGAGGACGAACTGTTCCGCACTGCCATGGGCGTGCTGGGCCTGCAGGAGCGCGTGCGCAGCCGCCTGTTCCTGCGCCGTGACAAGTACAGTCGTTTCATCTCCGCGCTGGTCTACCTGCCGCGTGAGCGCTTCAACACCGACGTGCGCCTGCGCATCGAAGCGATGCTGAAGGACGCGCTGCACGGCGAGTACGTGGACAGCTCGGTGGTGCTGGGCGAATCGCCGCTGGCCCAGGTGCACCTGATCGTGCGCCCGAAGCCGGGCGAAATGCTGGACGTCGATACCGCCGAACTGGAGCAGAAGCTGGCCCAGGTGCTGCGCAACTGGCAGGACGACCTGCGCGAAGCGCTGGTGACCCGCCACGGCGAAACCGAAGGCCTGCGCATCGCTGCCCGTATCGGCAAGGCACTGCCAGCCGGCTACATCGAAGACAACAGCACAGCTGTTGCCGCCAACGATGTCAGCCAGCTCGATGCCCTGACCGGCCCGGACGACCTGCGCCTGAGCCTGCAGGCCGTGCCGCGCGAAAGCGGCGATGGCCTGCGCCTGAAGCTGTATCGCCAGCTGGACGACATTCCGCTGTCGGACGCGCTGCCGATGATGGAAAACATGGGCCTGCGCGTGATCGCCGAGCGTCCGTACCGCCTGTCGGTCGACAACGCGCCGGTGTACGTGCAGGACTTCGAGGTCGAGTCGACCGCCGGCGCGATCGATGCCGCCAGCGTCGATGAAGCCTTCGGCGAGACCTTCGCCCGCGTCTGGCACGGCGATGCCGAGAACGACGGCTTCAACCGCCTGGTGCTGGCCGCTGGCCTGCACTGGCGCCAGGTCGCCATGCTGCGTGGCTACTGCAAGTACCTGCTGCAGACTGGCGTGCCGTTCTCGCAGGCCTACGTGGAAGGCACCTTCGCGCGCTACCCGCTGCTGGCCCGCCTGCTGGTCGAGCTGTTCGAAGCCCGCTTCGATCCGGCTACCGGCCAGGAGAGCAAGGACGATATCGCCGCCGGCCAGGCCCAGCTGAAGGCCCACTTCGATGTGCTGGCTGCTGGCGACGACGCCACCCTGAAGGTGCTCAAGACCGTGGTCGATGCCCGCAAGGGTGACCGCGACGCGCAGATGCAGGCCGCGCGCGATGCGCTGCTGAAGCTGATGGACCGCGTGTCCAGCCTGGACGAGGACCGCATCCTGCGCTCGTTCATGGGCGTGATCGACGCGACCCTGCGCACCAGCTACTACCAGACCGATGCCAACGGCCAGCACGGCCATGTCATCAGCTTCAAGTTCGATTCGGCGCTGGTGCCGGACCTGCCGAAGCCGCGCCCGTACCGCGAAATCTTCGTCTACGGCCCGCGCGTGGAAGGTACCCACCTGCGCTTCGGCGCGGTCGCCCGTGGTGGCCTGCGCTGGTCGGACCGTCGCGAAGACTTCCGTACCGAAGTACTGGGCCTGGTCAAGGCGCAGATGGTCAAGAACACCGTCATCGTGCCGGTCGGCGCGAAGGGCGGCTTCTTCGCCAAGACCCCGCCGGTGAACGGCGACCGCGACGCGATCTTCGCCAACGGCGTGGCCTGCTACAAGCTGTTCATCCAGGGCCTGCTGGACATCACCGACAACATCGTCAACAACAAGATCGTGCCGCCGGTGGATGTCGTGCGCCACGACATGGACGATCCGTACCTGGTGGTGGCTGCCGACAAGGGCACCGCGACCTTCTCCGACATTGCCAACGGCCTGGCCATCGCGCACGGCTTCTGGATGGGCGATGCGTTCGCCTCTGGTGGTTCGGTGGGTTACGACCACAAGGGCATGGGCATCACCGCACGCGGTGCGTGGGAGTCGGTCAAGCGTCACTTCCGTGCGCTGGGCCGTGACAGCCAGAGCCAGGACTTCACCGCAGTCGGCGTCGGCGACATGTCCGGCGACGTGTTCGGCAACGGCATGCTGCTGTCGCGCCACATCCGCCTGGTCGCTGCGTTCGATCATCGCCACATCTTCCTGGACCCGAACCCGGATGCAGCCACCACGTTCGTCGAACGTGAGCGCCTGTTCACCGTGCCGCGTTCGAGCTGGGCGGACTACGATGCCAAGCTGATCAGCAAGGGCGGCGGCGTGTACCCGCGCAGCCTGAAGTCGATCGAGATCACCCCGCAGGTGCGTGAAGTGCTGGGCCTGGACGAGAACGTCAAGGCGCTGTCGCCGAACGACCTGATGAGCGCGATCCTGAAGGCACCGGTCGACCTGCTGTGGAACGGCGGCATCGGTACCTACGTCAAGGCCGCCAGCGAGCAGCACAGCGATGTCGGCGACCGCGCCAACAACGCGCTGCGCGTGAACGGTGGCGAGCTGCGCTGCAAGGTGGTGGGCGAGGGCGGCAACCTGGGCATGACCCAGCTGGGCCGCATCGAAGCTGCCCAGGCCGGCGTGCTGCTCAACACCGACTTCATCGACAACTCGGCCGGTGTCGACACCTCCGACCATGAAGTCAACATCAAGATCCTGCTCAACGATGTGGTGCGGGCCAAGAAGCTGACCGTCGAGCAGCGCAACAAGCTGCTGGCCTCGATGACCGATGAAGTCGCCGAGCTGGTGCTCAACGACAACTACCGCCAGAACCAGGCGCTGAGCCTGATGGAGCGGATGGCAGTCAAGCGCCTGGGCTCCAAGCAGCACTTCATCCGTACCCTGGAGCAGCAGGGCCTGCTTGATCGCCAGATCGAGTTCCTGCCGTCCGATGCCGAGCTGTCGCAGCGCAAGGCACGCGGCCAGGGCCTGACCCGTCCGGAGTTGTCGGTGCTGCTGTCCTACTCCAAGCTGGTGGCGTTCGCCCAGCTGCTGGATTCGGACATTCCGGAAGATCCGTACCTGTCCAAGGAGCTGCAGCGCTACTTCCCGACCCCGCTGCAGAAGAAGTACGCCGACGCAATGGAGCGTCACCGCCTGAAGCGCGAAATCATCGCCACGGCCGTGACCAACCAGACCATCAACCGCATGGGCGCCACCTTCCTGATGCGCATGCAGGAAGACACCGGCCGTTCCATCGCCGAGGTCGCCAAGGCCTACACCATCAGCCGCGAAACACTGGATGCACGCGCGCTGTGGGCGCAGATCGATGCACTCGACGGCAAGGTGCCGGAGTCGGTGCAGATCGACGCACTGGAAGTGATCTGGAAGCTGCAGCGTTCGTTCGTGCGTTGGCTGCTGTCGCGCCCGGGCGCGATGCCGGGCATCACCGAAGCGGTCAACCGCTACCAGGGTCCGTTCAACGACATCCGCGTTGCCTCGGGTGTGCTGCCGGATTCGCAGCGTCCGACCTACGAAGCCCTGGTGGCCGAGTGGAAGGAAAAGGGCCTGCCGTCCGCGCTGGCACAGCAGCTGGCCGAACTGCACTTCCTGGAGCCGGCGTTCGACATCATCGAACTGGCCCGTACCCGCAAGCTGAAGCCGGTGGACGTGTCCAAGGTCCACTTCCGCCTGGGCGATGCCCTGCAGCTGCCATGGCTGTTCGAGCAGGTCGACGCGCTGGAGGTCAATGGCCGTTGGCACGCCGTGGCACGTGGCGTGCTGCGTGACGAGCTGGCCGCCAACCACCGCAACCTGGCGGGCCAGGTGCTGGGCACCAAGGGCAGCAGTGCTGAAGCCAAGGTGGCGGCCTGGATGGGTCGCGACGACAACAGCCTGCGCTTCACCCTGGCGATGCTGGCCGAACTGGCCGAGCAGAAGACCCTGGATTACCCGACCGTCTCGGTCGCGGTGCAGCGCCTGGGCCAGCTGGCCGCGCATGGTGCGTAAGCGCATTCGCGCTGACGCCCCACGGTTTGCTCTGCAAACCGTGGGCCCCATGCCAACCATGCTCCCAGACCCCCGCGCCGTTGGCGCGCCCCCCTGACTCAGGGGGGCTCCTGATCTGCAGCAGTTGGAGGAACGGCCCCGCGAAAGCGGGGCCGTTCTGTTTCTGCCTGTTTTTCTGCGATCACTGACCCGACGCCGGCCGTCGACCTGCCAGGTGGATGACCGGCATATCCGCCGAGACCGTGAGCGCCATGGATGGCGCGATCGAGCCCCCAGGGACGGGTTTACGGCGTGTTCCGGCGGATATGCCGGTCATCCGCCCCACGCGGTCCAACCCCCGGTGCTCGGTTATGCTCTTCATCAGTTCCCCCCGGATCCACCGATGAGCGACACCCCCCGCATCGCTTTCCTGGCCAGCACCACCGAGCCCGCGCAGATGGCCCGCGCCGCGATGGTCTCGCGCTATGGCGATCACGCGCCGGAGCAGGCGGACGTGCTGTGCCCGCTGGGCGGCGACGGTTTCATGCTGCAGACCCTGCATCGGCACGGGCACCTGGGCAAGCCGGTGTTCGGCATGAAGCTGGGCACCGTCGGCTTCCTGATGAACCAGTACCGTGGCGACGATGACGTGCAGGCCCGCATCGCCCGTGCCGAACCGGCCAACCTGCGCCCGCTGGAAATGGTGGCGCTGACCGAGTCGGGCACCAGTACCGGTTCGCTGGCCTACAACGATGTGTCGCTGCTGCGCCAGACCCGGCAGGCGGCGCATATCGGCATCGACCTCAACGGCCAGGAACGTGTGGCCGAACTGATCGGAGACGGCGTGCTGGTGGCCACCCCGGCAGGCAGTACCGCCTACAACTATTCCGCGCACGGACCGGTGCTGCCGCTGGGCTCGCATACCATCGCGCTGACGCCGCTGGCCCCTTACCGGCCGCGACGCTGGCGCGGGGCGATCCTCAAGGCCGACACCGAGGTGCGTTTCCGCGTGCTTGATCCGTACAAGCGCCCGGTCAGCGTTACAGCGGATTCGCACGAGACCCGCGACGTGGTCGAGGTGACCATCCGCGAGTCGAAGGACCGCCGCGTGACCCTGCTGTTCGACCCGGAGCACAACCTGGAAGACCGGATCCTGAGCGAACAGTTCGTTTTTTGACGACAATAGGCGGCCGGCCCCGCCGACCGCTTGAAGGACCCCCACCGATGGGCGACAACTCCCCCCGTTTGCTGACCGTCGCGGTGACCTCGCGCGCCCTGTTCGACCTCGAGGAAAGCCATGCGCTGTTCGAGAGCGATGGCGTGGCGGCCTATGCCGAATTCCAGCGCCAGCACGAGGACGATATCCTCGGGCCCGGCGTGGCCTTCCCGGTGGTGCGCAAGTTGCTGGCGCTGAATCAGGGCGCCAGCCCGGAGAACCCGCGGGTCGAGGTGATCCTGCTGTCGCGCAATTCGGCCGATACCGGCCTGCGCATCTTCAATTCGATCCAGCACTACGGCCTGGGCATCATCCGCGCAACGTTCACCGCCGGCGAGCCGACCTGGCCGTACGTGAAGCCATTCGGCACCGACCTGTTCCTGTCGGCCAACCCCGAATCGGTGCGCAGCGCGCTGCGCCATGGCATCGCGGCGGCGACCATCCTGCCCAAGCCGCCGGGCGAGACCGCCGCTGCGGCGGCCGACCAGATCGATACCGGTCGCCCGGCCGGCCAGCTGCGCATCGCCTTTGACGGTGACGCCGTGATCTTCGGCGACGAGAGTGAGCGCATTTCGCGCGAGCAGGGCGTGGAAGCCTTTGGCCGCCACGAACGCGAGCGCGCCCGAGAGCCGCTCAGCGGCGGGCCGTTCCGTGGCTTCCTGTCGGCGCTGCACACGCTGCAGGAAGTGTTCCCGGCCGGAGACAGTGCACCGATCCGCACCGCACTGGTGACCGCGCGTTCGGCACCTGCGCACGAACGGGTGATCCGCACCCTGCGTGAGTGGGGTGTGCGCCTGGACGAAGCGCTGTTCCTCGGTGGCCGCCACAAGGGCCCGTTCCTGCAGGCGTTCGGCGCCGACATCTTCTTCGATGATTCGCAGCACAACATCGACAGCGCCCGAGAGCATGTAGCCGCCGGCCACGTGCCGCATGGTGTCGCCAACGAGAGCTGAGGCCACGACGGGTGGGTGCCAACCGTTGGTTGGCACTGCCATGCATCCGTGCCCACCAAGGTGGGCATCTACCAGAGCGCTGTACCCCGGTAGTCGCCAACCTTGGTTGGCATTGCCGTCAGGCCACGGGTCCCGTCAAGGGCTGCCCGACATCCCCAGCTGCAGGTCCACCACTTTCCAGCGCAGGCCCTGCGGTTCCAGCACCACCTTCATCGGCGGCTGGCCGGGGCCGCGATCGACATCGATCACGAAGCGGTCCAGCGCTTCGAAATGATGTTCGGCATGCTTCAGCGGCCGTGCGGGTTCGGTCGCGCCGAAGGCATCGCCGCCCTGCAGTTCATTGCGGCCGCGCTTCCACAGCACGTGACCCTGCAGCATCGCGCCGATCCCGGTCGGGGTCACCATGGTGTCCACCGCGGCACCACCAAGCTGGTCGCCCAGCCCGTACAGCAGGGCACCGAACGGGCTGGCCGCCACATCCGGGCCGGCTTGGCGCACCAGATAGTCATTGAGCTGCGCGCGCAGGCTGCTGCGCACGCGCGGGAAATCGACGTAACGCTCCAGGCGCGCGGTGTCGCGTTGCTCAATGGCCTTGGACAGGCCATTGACGGTCATGTACGGGCCGCCGAACCACCAGGCGGCCAAGGCCAGGACCAGCAGCCCAACGAGTGCGGTGAGTTTCTTCATGCCGCCCAGACTGCCGCAACCGCAGCAGCATGGGGTGAAGACTCAATGACTGGGAGATCCGCGGCCATCACCGAAGGCGTCCACCAGCTGCTGGCGTTCGGCTGCGGTCAGTGCCTCAAGCCGCGTCGCCAGTACTTCGTCCAGGCTGCCGGTGCGGGTGGTGCCCAGGATGCCACTGGCCACGCCGGGATGGCCCAGGGCGTAGGCAAACGCGGTCTGGGCCGGGCGCTGGCTGCGGATGGCGGCGAGTGCCTTCCGCATGTTGCGTGCGCTGTGCATCAGTGTGCGGCTGCTCGGTTTGAGCCAGGCCCTGGCCAGGTACCAGGCATCCGCCGGTCGTGGCAGGCGCGGGCGTGGTGGCAGCAGATGGCCCTGCGCCAGCACGGTGCCGGCCAGTACGCCGATGCCCACCGCGTGCAACTGGTCGATGAGGGGTTCACGGTCCTGCTGCAGGGCGTTGTAATCGAGCAGCACCACGTCGAACAGCGTGGGATGGTCGATCATCCAGCGCAGGGTCGATGCCGTGTGCGTATTGATGCCGGTGTGCCGGATCAGCCCGCGTTCGCGCAGGCGTTGCAGCGCGGCCAGCAGGTCATCGTTGATGTCGTGCTGGCTGGCACCGTGCAGCTGGTAGATATCCAGGTAATCCAGGCCGAGGTTGCGCAGAGAGGCCTCGCAGCTGGCAGTGATGGCTGCCGGCGAGAAATTGCGTTGCTCGGCGCCGCTGACGCCGGCCTGGCCGGTCAGCGTGCCGCCCTTGCTGGAAATCACCAGCGACTCGCGCGGGTATCGCTTCAGCAACGGGCGCAGGATGCGGCCCAGTCGCGGCTCGGCGTGGAAACCGGAATAGTTGTGGCCGGTGTCCAACAGGTTCACGCCCTGTGCCAGTGCATGCTCGACCACGTGCGCGGCCGACTGTTCCGGGAAGCGGCGATGCCCCCAGAAGCCGGAGCAGCCAAGGCCCACCGGCGAAACCGCCAGGCCGGTGCGGCCCAGCGTGCGGCGTTGCTGTGCCAACGGCATCAGAATTCCAGGTCCAGCGCCGCGCACAGGTAGTCGACGAACGGGCCGAGCGCGGCCAGGTCCTTGCCCAGCGTGGACAGCAGGCGCGGGCTGGTCATGGTGGCGTCGTCCAGCGAGCGCCACATCACCCAGTTGCGGTGCTTGAGGTCGTCGATGAATTCGAAGTCGGCCGGGAAGCCGCGCGGCGGACGCACCAGCTTCTCGCTCTCTTCGAAGTCGAAGCGCTTGCGCAGGGCCGGTGCATGCGCTGCGGCCTTCCAGCTGCCCGGGTTGTCGAGGATGAAGTGGCGCACGCGGCGCTGGGTCTCCGGTTCCGGATGCCACAGGCCGGCACCGACGAAGCTCTCGCCCGGCTGCAGGTGCACGTAGAACGAGGGCGCGGCCACCTCGCGGCGGCGCTCATGGAACAGGCGTGCACCCTGCCAGGTCTTGTACGGGGATTTGTCGTTGGAGAAGCGCGCGTCGCGATGGATGCGGAACAGCGAGCCGCCGACGCCGCGGGTATCGGCGCGGAAGTGGTCGCTGACCTCGGCCAGCGCCGGCTGCAGGTCACCCAGCAGGCGCAGGAATGGCTGCCGCACGTGGTCTTCATACTGCTGGCGGTGGTCGTTGAACCACGCCTTGTCGTTATGCCGCGCCAGGCTGCGCAGGAACTTGAAGCTGGCGTCCGAGAAATAGGTACTCACAAGGTCTCCTGCAGGTTCTGGCCCCAGTCGCGCAGCGATTGCAGCAGGGCCTGGCGCCGTGCATCGTCGGGCGCTTCAGCGGCCAGTGCATCGAGCTGCTGCTGGTACTGGGGCAGGTTGAGTTCGCCCAGCCCGCCGTCTCCGAGCAGGCGCTGGCGGCGGTAATCCTGCCAGCGCTGGCGTTCAGCCGGCGCGAGGCTGTCGGGATGATTGCGCGCGCGGTAGCGGAACAGCAGCTCCGGCAGGCGCGGGTCGCGGAAGCGGCCTTCCAGCGCGGCCAGCTGCTCCGGCGCGGTGGTGCGTGCCAGCGCAAGCAGCGGCTTGTCGCCATTGCCGAGGAAGCCGTCGTAGAGCGAGGCATCGACATCGGCCACGGTGGCGGCGCGGGGCTGGTTGTAGACCTGCCGGGCCTTCTCGGCCAGCTGCGGGGCGAACGCGCGCAGGCGTTCCACCTTGGCCTCGATCGCGGCCACGTCCAGGCCGAGGCGCGCGTGGTCATCGGCACGCAGGTGGTTCCAGGCGATCAGCGCCGGCACCTTGTTCAGATGTACTTCCTTCAGCGGCACCCGCGCCACGCCTTCGGGCAGCTCGCTGGCGCGCATGTACAGGCGCTGCGCGATCACCTCGGCCGGCAGTTCCAGCAGGTCGTCGATCTCGCCTTCCAGGTCGAACACGATCACCCGGTTGTTGATGGTCGGGTGCGCGGCCAGCGGCAGCACCGGGGCTGCGCACAGGCGACTGGCCGGGTAGCGCATGGAAATGTGCAGTACCGGCTTCATCGCGGCCACGTCCAGCAGGCTGCCGACGAAGCGTTTGTCGCGCAGCTTCAGCGCGTACTCCCACAGCCGTGGCTGCGACTGCTTGAACAGGCGTGCCATGCCGATGGTGGCGCGTACGTCGGACAGCGCTTCGTGCGCATCGCCTTCGCGCACGTTGTTGGCCTCGGCCAGGTGCTCGAGCTTGAACGAGGTGGCGCCATCCTCGCGCAGCGGCCACCGGATGCCGTCCGGGCGCATCGCGCGCATCAGCCGCAGCATGTCCAGCAGGTCCCAGCGCGAATTGCCGTTGCGCCACTCGCGTTCGTACGGGTCGTGGAAGTTGCGGAACAGGCCGTAGCGGACGAACTCATCGTCGAAGCGCAGCGTGTTGTAGCCCAGCGCACAGGTGCCGGGGCGCGACAGCTGCTCGTTGATGCGATCGAAGGCCTCGGCCTCGCTGATGCCCTCGGCCAGTGCCTGCTGCGGGGTGATGCCGGTGACCAGCGTGGCCATCGGCGAGGGCAGCAGGTCATCGGCCGGGCGCACGAAGAAGCTGACCGGGGTGTCGATTTCGTTGAGGTCGGCGTCGGTGCGGATGGCGGCGTACTGCGAGATGCGCGTGCGCCGCGGGTCCTGGCCGAAGGTTTCCAGGTCGTAGAACAGGAAGCTGTCAGCCATCAGTGCGCGCCCTCCAGGACCGGCAGCTGGGCGTGGATCTGTGCTTCCAGTGCGGTCCAGTCGATGTTGTCCAGTGAATCGTGACCGGCGGTGGCGGCCACCAGCATGTCGCGCTGCAGTTCGGTGCGGCGCAGCGCCTCGGCGTACGGCGTGTGCAGGAAAGTGACCATCGTGTAGTGCGGTACGAAGCGGGTCGGCCAGCGCCGCTGCAGTTCCTGTTCCAGCTCGCGCTGCAGCAGGAAGGCGGGATCGGCCACGCGGTCGCGCATCTCCAGGTAGTTCTCCAGCGCCATCTGCTGGATTGCGCGCGCATTTGGCTTGCGCTCGGCTTCGAACGCGGCGAACGCGCCTTCCAGATCATCGGCCTCCATCAGGTGACGGGCCAGCGCAACGCAGTCCTCGAACGCGCAGTTCATACCCTGGCCATGGAACGGCACCATCGCATGCGCGGCGTCGCCGATCAGCACGGCGCGGCCCTGCTGGTGCCAGCGTTCCAGAGTGAGCGTGCCAAGCAGGCCCGGCGGATGCTGCTCCCAGTCCGCGCGCAGGTTCGGGATCAACGGCAGGGTGTCGGCGAACTCGCGCGCGAACAGCGCCTCGGCCTGTGCGCCGGTGTTGACCGTGGCGAAGCTGGGGTCGCCCTGGTTGGACAGGAACAGAGTGACGGTGAAGGTGCCTTCATGGTTGGGCAGGGCGATGCACATGTAGTGGCCGCGCGGCCAGATGTGCAGTGCATTGCGCTCGATGCGGAAGCTGCCATCGGCAGCCGGCGGGATCTCCAGCTCCTTGTAGGAGTGGTCGAGGAAGGCGATGTCCTCACCCAGCGGCGCGCGCCGGTTCATCGCCGCACGCAGTGCCGAACCGGCACCGTCGGCACCGATCAGGGTGTCGAAACGGATGTCGTGCGGGCTGTCGTCACGGTCATCGATGAAGCGTGCGTAACCCGCATCGAAATCGACGGTGTGCAGGCGGCGATGGAAGTGCACGGTGGCGCCGGCCTGTTCGGCCAGCTCCAGCAGCGTGGTGTTCAGGTCGCTGCGGTGGATCGACCAGATCACTTCGCTGTCGTCGCGGCCATAGCGCTGCAGCTGCGGTTCGCCCTCGCGCGGGTGCACCATGCGCCCGCGCATCATCACCGCGCGCGCCATCACCTCGTCTTCCACGCCCGCCTGACGCAGTGCGTTGCGCCCACGCTCGGCCAACGCCAGGTTGATCGAGCGGCCGCTCTCGTAGTCGGCCACGCGTGGATCGCCGCGGCGTTCGTACAAGGTGATGCGCCAGCCCTGGCGTGACAGCAGGATGGCCAGCAGGGACCCGGCAAGGCCGGCACCGATAATGCTCAACGAGCGGGAAGCGTGTGCGATCAACGAACTGTCCAGCAGTAGGGGAGGGGCCGGCTTAGAGGCCGGCCCAGGCTTCCACTTCCTCGACGAAGTGGTGCACGTCCAGGTAGCGGTTGTAGAGCGGCGTGGGCGAGATGCGGATCACGTCGGGTTCGCGCCAGTCGCCGAGCACGCCGATGCCGCGCAGATGCTCGAACAGCGCACGGCCGCGCTCGCGGCCACCGATCACGCGCAGCGACAACTGGCAGCCACGGCGCTGCGGCTCGGCCGGGGTGATGATGTCCAGCACGCCGGACAGGCGCGCACGGACCAGTGCTTCGAGCATGCCGGTCAGTGCCAGCGACTTGCTGCGCAGCGCCTCCATGCCGGCGCGCTCGAACAGGTCCAGCGAGGCGCGCAGCGGCGCCAGGCCGAGGATTGGCGGATTGCTCAGCTGCCAGCCTTCGGCACCGATGGCCGGCGTGAACTGCGGTGCCATCTGGAAGCGGGTGGATTCCTCATGGCCCCACCAGCCGGCAAAGCGCGGCAGGCTGGTGTCGCGGTGATGGCGCTCGTGGACGAAGGCGCCGGCAACCGCGCCCGGGCCGCTGTTGAGGTACTTGTAGTGGCACCACACGGCGAAATCAGGGGCCACGTCATGCAGGCGCAGCGGCAGGTTGCCGACCGAGTGTGCCAGGTCGAAGCCGATACGCGCGCCCTGCAGGCGTGAGGCGCGGGTGATCGCATCGAGGTCGAAGGCCTGGCCGGTGCGGTACTGCACGCCGGGCCACAGCACCAGCGCCAGGCGTGAACCGTGCTCGGCGATGGCATGCTCGATCGCGGTCAGTGAAATCGTGCCGTTGGCCTCGTCCGGCTGCACTTCCACCAGGCACTCGGCCGGGTCGAAACCATGGAAGCGGATCTGTGCTTCCACCGCGTGGCGATCGGTCGGGAATGCGCCGGCTTCCATCAGGATCACCGGGCGCTCGGCCGTGGGCCGGTAGAAGCTGACCATCATCAGGTGCAGGTTCACGCTCAGCGTGTTCATTGCAACCACCTCGCTGGGCAGCGCACCGACCACGCGGGCCAGCTGCGCGCTCACCAGGCGGTGGTAGGACAGCCACTGCGTCGGGCCGGTGAAGTGGCCTTCCACCGCCAGCTCACCCCACTGCTTCATCACTTCCTGCACGGCCGCCTGCGCGCCACGCGGCTGCAGGCCCAGCGAGTTGCCGACGAAGTAGGTCTGCTCGCCGCCGCCATGGCGCGGAATCAGGAATTCATTGCGCAGCGGGCGCAGCGGATCGGCGGCGTCCAGGGCAATGGCGTGGGTGCGGCTGAGCAGGTCGGACATGGTCGGGCAACAGGCTGCAACGGGACCGCCAGTGTAGCGCCTGGGGCATGGCCCGGTAGCTGCCAACCCAACGCCAGCGCCGCATGACCCGGTTGTCGCCAACCTTGGTTGGCGCACGTACAAGCAAGCGCCCACCAAGGTGGGCATCTACAAGGTGGGCATCTACCAGAGCGGGGGCGAGCATGCGCCCACCAGGGTGGGCGACTACCGTTCGAGGCTCAGCCGACCGCTGGCGCCGGCAGCGGGTCCACGTGCCCGCACTCGCTGCAGGTACGCAGTTCCAGGCTGGCGTGGTAACGCGCGAATACCTTGGGCAGGTCGGTTTCGATGTTCTGCAGCGGGAAATACTCTTCGTGCAGCTTGTGGTTGCAGCGTTCGCAATGCCAGATCACGCCGTCCATCTCGTGCGGCAGGCGCTTGCGCTCGACCACCAGACCGATACCACCGGGCGGGCGCCGCGGCGAGTGCGGAACCTTTGCCGGCAGCAGGAAGATCTCGCCGGCGCGGATCGGAATGTCGCGCACTGCGCCGTCTTCCTGCACCTTCAGCACCATCTCGCCTTCGAGCTGGTAGAACCACTCGGGGCCTTCGTCGTAGTGGAAGTCGGTACGCGAGTTCGGCCCGCCCACCACCATCACGATGAAGTCTCCGTTGTCGATCATCTTGTTGCCCACCGGCGGCTTCAGCAGGTGGCGGTTTTCTTCGATCCAGGCGTGCAGGTTGATCGGCGAAGCGAGCATGGTGGTCATCCGTAAGGGATCAGTCGCGCTTGCCCTTGCGCGGGACGTAGGACAGGGCCTTTTCGTAGGCCGGCTGCAGTTCTTCCTGCGAACCGACGTCGATGCCCATCTCGCGCACGCGTCCGTCCTTCAGGCTGTAGACCCAGCCGTGCACCATCAGCTTCTGGCCGCGGGCCCAGGCGTCCTGCACGATGGTCGAGCGGCACAGATTGGCCACCTGCTCGATCACGTTCAGTTCGCACAGGCGTGCGTGCTTTAGCTCGTCGGTCTCGATCGCATCGAGGATGCCGGTGTGCTTCTGCATCACGTCGCCAACGTGGCGCAGCCAGTTGTCGGCCAGGCCGACGCGGGTGTTGTGCAGGCAGGCATGCACGCCGCCGCAGCCGTAGTGGCCGACGATCAGGATGTGCTTCACCTTCAGCTGGTCTACCGCGTACTGCACCACGCTCAGGCAGTTCAGATCGGTGTGGGCGACCACGTTGGCGACGTTGCGGTGCACGAACACTTCACCCGGGGCCATGCCGATGATCTGGTTGGCCGGCACGCGCGAATCGGAACAGCCGATCCACAGGTATTCGGGGTGCTGCTGCTTGGCGAGCTGGTGGAAGAACTCGGGGTCTTCCTTCTCGATGCGGTCGGCCCAGTCGCGGTTGTTCTGCAGCAGTTTGTGGATGTCTTTCATGTATGGGTCCCTGGCGTCGGGTGGGGGCTCGCCGCAGCCGCCCGGCTGCGTCGTCGCGGGAATCTGGGGCGTTCAGTCGCTGCGGGCGGCCTGTTCGCGGTGCCAGCGCATCCACTGCGCCAACTCGGTGGAAGCGGGGGTGCCCAGCTGTTCCAGTTCGGTGATCACCGCGCGCTGGTTCGCATCGGGATGGTTCTGGCTCAGCTTGAGCTTCAGCTGCACCTGTTCGACCTGGAAACGGAAGCCGACGATGGCGCGCAGCTCCGGGCCATGTTCGGCACGCGTGGCATCGAACTGCCAGGCCTGGCCGACACTCGCTTCGAAGCGGTCGCTGATCGCGCCGACCAGTTCGGCCAGCGCCTCGGTATCGTCGAAGGTCTGCAGCTGGCCACGCAGCTCGGCAGCGGCGTAGTTCCAGGTGGGTACCCGCGCAGCGGGTTCCTTGTCCGGATACCAGCTGGCCGAGACGTAGCCATGCGGACCATCGATCAGTACCTTGGCCGCGCCGCGGTGGCGCGACTGCGGGTTGGCGCGCGCCCAGTGGCCGCGCAGTTCGATCTGGTCGCCGTCACGCCGGTACAGCACCGGCATCCGGGTCAGCTCCGGCAGGCCATCGCTGCCGGGCGTAAGCACGGTAACGAACGGGTCGCGCGCCAGCAGGCGGTCCAGCCAGAGCAGGTCGGTCTCGGCGAAGGCGCGCGGGGTGAACATGCAGGGGTCAGGCGCGCCCGCCCAGCGACTGGATCATGCGGCCGCGCAGGCCCTCATCGCTGTCGGCCTGCGGCGGCTGCACTTCGTGCAGACTGAAGCCGCGCACCAGCGCGTCTTCCTCGTCCAAGCCGTCGTACTCGACGAATTCGGCGTCGAACAGCTGCGAACGCGCGGTGTCTTCGCTGTCATAGCTCAGCGTGTTGCCATCGCTGTCGAGCACTTCGGCGGTGCCGGCCGGGCGCACGCGCAGGCGCGCCCAGATCAGGGTGTTGCCGAGGCTGGCCAGCCACCAGCTGTCGCGCGAGGCGGTGATGTCATTCATGGATGTGTTACCAGAGCGAGGCCAGCCAGAGCAGGGCGGCCATGCCCAGTCCGGCCAGCAGGGTCAGCAGCGATACCCAGGCCGGCGTCGCCAGCCCGGACAGCGAGCGGTCCGGCTGCTGGCGATAGTCACGGCGCAGCAGCCAGGCCAGGGCATCGGGCTTGAGGAAGGCACCGCTGCCGAAGCGCTCGGCGAGCGCCGGATGGCGATCGCGTACGTGCACCAGGGTCAGCGGCCAGAAGATCACGAAGGCACTGAACCCGGCCACTGCAACGCCGACGAAACAGAGGGCGAAGAACAGGGTCATGGGAGCGGTACCTCCGTGGTCGTGTGGGGCTTAGAAGTCCGCGCTGCCCGGGGCGCGCGGGTAGGGGATCGCATCGCGGATGTTGGACAGCCCGCAGACGTACACCACCAGGCGTTCGAAGCCCAGGCCGAAGCCGGCGTGCGGCACCGAACCATAGCGGCGGAAGTCGCGATACCAGCTGTAGTGCTCACGATCCAGGCCGAACTGGGCCATGCGCGCATCCAGCACGTCCAGGCGCTCTTCGCGCTGGCTGCCGCCGATGATCTCGCCGATGCCCGGGGCCAGCACGTCCATCGCGGCAACGGTCTTGCCGTCGTCGTTCAGGCGCATGTAGAAGGCCTTGATGTGCTCCGGATAGTTGGTCACCACCACCGGGCGGCCGACGTGTTCTTCGGTCAGCCAGCGTTCGTGCTCGGTCTGCAGGTCCAGGCCCCATTCGACCGGGAAGTCGAACTTCTTGCCGGACTTCTGCAGCAGGCTGACCGCATCGGTGTAGTCGATGCGCTCGAACGGCGCATTGATGAAGTCTTCCAGCTTGGTGATCGCGTTCTTGTCCACGCGCTCGGCGATGAAGGCCAGGTCGTCGCCACGCTCGTTCAGCACCGCACGGAACAGGTACTTCAGGAACTCTTCGGCCAGGCGCGCGTCTTCGGCCAGGTCGGCGAAGGCGATTTCCGGCTCGATCATCCAGAACTCCGCCAGGTGGCGGGTGGTGTGGCTGTTCTCGGCGCGGAAGGTCGGGCCGAAGGTGTAGACCTTGCTCAGCGCCAGGCAGTAGGCCTCGACGTTCAGCTGGCCGGACACGGTCAGGAAGGTTTCCTTGCCGAAGAAGTCGCGGCTGAAATCGATCGCGCCCTTCTCGTCACGCGGCAGGTTCACCATGTCCAGGGTGGACACGCGGAACATCTGGCCGGCGCCTTCGGCGTCGGAGGTGGTGATGATCGGGGTGCTGATCCAGTTGAAGCCGTTCTCGTGGAAGAAACGGTGCACGGCCTGGGCCAGGCAGTTGCGGATGCGGGTGACCGCGCCGAACAGGTTGGTGCGCGGGCGCAGGTGCGCCACTTCGCGCAGGAACTCCGGCGACATCGGCTTGGGCTGGATCGGGTAGGTGAGCGGGTCTTCGACCCAGCCGACCACTTCCAGCGCGCTGGCCTGGATCTCGAACGACTGGCCCTTGCCCTGCGACTTCACCAGGGTGCCGGTGGCGATGACCGAGCAGCCGCTGGTCAGGCGCTTGATCTCATCGAAGTTGGCCAGGCTGTCGCCGGCCACGACCTGGATCGGCGCGAAGCAGGAGCCGTCGCTCACATTCACGAAGGCCAGATTCGCTGAACCGCGCACCGTGCGCACCCATCCGCGTACCGTGACTTCGCCGCCTTCCGGGATCTTCCCGGCAAGCGCATGTTCAACGCTGACCACCGTCATGACTTGAATCCTCTGCTGATCGACTCGATCTGTGAACACGGGAGTTTACCGGTTGCAGCGTTCTGCTTGCGAGGCATTTTTCGTGGCAACGGCTCCTTATAATGTCCCCGTACCTATGGAGTAGCCCCATGGCCGTCAGCCTGACCCCCATTGCCTTCGAGCGCGTGCAGCGCTTTGTCGCCCAGACCCCTGGCGCGCTGGGCCTGCGTTTCGGCGTGACCAAGACCGGTTGCTCGGGCTGGGGTCACATCACCGACCTGGCCCGCGACGAGCGCGAGGGCGATACCGTGTTCGAGCAGGACGGCGTGAAGATCTATGTCGATGCCAAGAGCCTGGCGCTGGTGGACGGCACCGTGATCGACTTCGGCAAGCACGGCCTGAGCGAAACGTTCACGTTCAGCAACCCGAACGCCACCGCCGAGTGTGGCTGCGGTGAAAGCTTCACCACCGACGCCGACAAGGCCTGAGGGCTGGTTCTGGCGTCCGCCGGGCATGGCCGGGCGCTGGTAGATGCCAACCTTGGTCGGCAGGGAAGGGATCCACGGATGGAACGACCGCTTTTCATTTATCACCCCAATGCCTACGCCCTCTCCTTCGAAGAGGTCGACGGGGTCTGCGACTGCTGCGGTCAGCCGCGCACACTGCGCTACCGGGGGCCGTTCTACTCCGTTCTGAGCCCCGATTACCTGTGCCCCTGGTGCATTGCCGATGGCAGGGCAGTGGCCAGTTACGAGGGTGAATTCACCGGCTGGAGCGATATCGAGGGGGTATCCCCGGATCCGGCCGATCCGCCGCCGACCATCGCCCGCGAGCTGCTGCTGGAGATCTGCGAGCGCACCCCGGGCTACTCGTCCTGGCAGCAGTCGGTCTGGCTCAGCCATTGTGAGCGGCCCTGCGCCTTCCTCGGTTACGCCGGCAGCGAAGATCTGCTGCCCATCCTCGACGAGGTCCGGCCCGACGTGGTCGAGGTCAACCCGCGCGACGCCGACTGGGTGCTGGACCACCTGAGCCGGGACGGGGAGATGATTGGCTGCCTGTTCCAGTGCCTGGAATGCGGCCAGCACCGCCTTCATGTGGATCTGGGGTAGCCCGGTTCAGGTTGCCCTGTGGCCCGCCGGTTGCCCGGCCACCCCATCTGCGCCATAATGCGCGGCTTCCTGCCTTCCTGGCGGGAATCCTTGCCCCACCGCGGTCTCAACGGCGGGGGGCTGTCCGGCCGCGAGGCCACATCCGAAAGGTAGAAAAAACATGAGTCGTCATTACGAAATCGTGTTCATGGTCCACCCGGACCAGAGCGAGCAGGTCCCGGCCATGATCGAGCGCTACAAGTCGCTGGTCGAGAACGGCAACGGCACCATCCACCGTCTGGAAGACTGGGGCCGCCGCCAGCTGGCGTACCCGATCCAGAACCTGGTGAAGGCCCACTACGTGCTGATGAACATCGAAGCCGACCAGGCCGTTCTGAACGAACTGACCGAAAGCTTCCGCTTCAACGACGCCGTGCTGCGCAACCTGGTCATCAAGCGTGACGAGGCTGACACCGAGCAGTCGCTGATCATGAAGAGCAAGGACGAGAAGGGTGACAAGCCGGAGCGCGGTGAGCGCCGTCGTCGTGACGACGAAGAAGGCGAGTCCACCACCACCGCTGACAACGAAGCCGGCGACGACGCCGCTTCCGCCGCCTAAGGAGCCTTCCCATGTCCAAGTTCTTCCGTCGCCGCAAGTTCTGCAAGTTCACGGCTGAAGGTGTGAAGGAGATCGACTACAAGGATCTCAACACCCTGCGCCAGTATCTGACCGAGAACGGCAAGATCGTGCCGAGCCGCGTCACCGGTACCAAGTCGAAGTACCAGCGTCAGCTGGCGACCGCCGTCAAGCGCGCTCGCTTCCTGGCCCTGATCCCGTACACCGACAACCACGACGTCTGATGCCCGGCGGGGCGGCCCGGTGCCGCCCCCGCTGTGCCAGCTATTCGGACAGCCTTTGTTGCGGGGCATCGCCTCGCTAACGAATAACTTATCTGGAGCAATACCATGCAGCTGATCCTCCTGCAGAAAGTCACCAACCTCGGCAATCTGGGCGACCTGGTCGACGTGAAGCCGGGCTACGGCCGTAACTTCCTCGTGCCGCAGGGCAAGGCCGTTCCGGCCACCGAGAGCAACAAGGCCGAGTTCGAAGCCAAGCGCGCCGAATACGAAGCCAAGGCCCAGGCCATCCACGCCGACGCTGACGCCCGCAAGGCCAAGCTGGAAGGCGCGAGCGTGACCATCCCGGCCAACGCTTCGACCGAAGGCAAGCTGTACGGCTCGGTCGGCGCCCGCGAAATCGCCGATGCCTTCACCGCTGCCGGCCTGCCGGTCAGCAAGAGCGAAGTCATCCTGGGCGAAGGCGCCTTCCGCAACATCGGCGAATACGACGTGCTGGTCCACCTGCACGCCGACGTCGAGACCACCGTCAAGGTCGTCGTCGTCGCCGAAGCCTGATCCCACGCCGCAAGGCCTGGAATCACCGCAGAACGGGCGCCCGCAAGGGTGCCCGTTTTGTTTTATGGCTCCGTTTCGTGGCGTCGGGCCACGTCCGGCCGGCGGGGTGGGGCTGGACAATGTTCCACGCCCATTCGTAGAACACGGCCACATCGGTATACTCAGGGCGTCACACCCGTTCCACGGGCATCGATCCCAGCAGGATCAATGACTTGGAGGGTAAACGCAGGCCGCTTGCCGGCCCCAGTCCGGAACCCCTATGCGTCTTTCCACGATCAAGCTGTCCGGCTTCAAGTCGTTCGTCGATCCGACCACCCTGCACCTGCCGACCAACATGACCGGCGTGGTGGGCCCCAATGGCTGCGGCAAGTCGAACATCATCGACGCCGTGCGCTGGGTCATGGGCGAGAGCTCGGCCAGCCGCCTGCGTGGCGACTCGCTGACCGACGTGATCTTCTCCGGCTCCAACGCCCGCAAGCCGGTGTCGCAGGCCACGGTTGAGCTGATCTTCGACAACTCCGACCACACGATCTCGGGCGAGTACGCCTCGTTCAACGAAATCTCGGTCAAGCGCACGGTCAGCCGCGACGGCACCAGCAACTATTACCTCAACGGCACCAAGTGCCGCCGCCGCGACATCACCGACCTGTTCCTCGGCACCGGCCTGGGCCCGCGCAGCTACTCGATCATCGAACAGGGCATGATCAGCCAGATCATCGAGGCGCGCCCGGAAGACCTGCGCGTGTACCTGGAGGAGGCGGCCGGCATCTCCAAGTACAAGGAGCGCCGCAAGGAGACCGAGACCCGCATCCGCCACACCCGCGAGAACCTGGACCGGCTGGGCGACCTGCGCGACGAGATCAGCAAGCAGCTCGAACACCTCAAGCGCCAGGCCAGGCAGGCCGAGCAGTACCAGGCGCTGCAGGAAGAGCGCCGGGTCAAGGATGCCGAGTGGAAGGCCCTGGAATTCCGCGGGTTGGACGGTCGCCTGTCCAAGCTGCGCGAAGGGCTGTCGCAGGAAGAGACCAAGCTGCAGCAGCTGATCGCCGATCAGCGTGATGCCGAGGCCCGCATCGAGACCTCGCGCGTTCGACGCGAAGAGGCCGCCGACGCGCTCAACACCGCGCAGGCTGCGGTCTATCAGGTCGGCAGCACGCTGGCGCGCCTGGAGCAGCAGATCCAGCACCAGCGCGAGCTGTCGCAGCGCCTGCACAAGGCGCGCGACGAGACCCGCCAGGCGTTGGCCGAACTGGGCCAGCACATCAGCGGCGACGAAGCCAAGCTGATGGTGCTGCGCGAGGCGGTGGAGGCCGCCACCCCGCAGCTGGAAGAACTGCAGGAAGAGAACGAGATCAAGCAGGAAAGCCTGCGCGAGGCCGAGGACCGGCTGGCCAGCTGGCAGCAGCGCTGGGAGCAGCACACCTCGCAGAGTTCGGAGGCGTCGCGCGCCGGCGATGTCGAGCGCACGCGCGTGGACTACCTGGACAAGCAGATCCTCGACGCTGACCGGCGTCGCGAGGCCCTGGCCGCCGAGCGCGCCGGGCTGGACGTGGACGCGCTGGAAGAAGCCTTCGAGCAGCTGCACCTGCAGCACGACACGCAGAAGACCGCGCTGGATGAATTGAGCGAAGACGTCGAGCTGCGCAAGCAGGGCGTGGCGACGGTGCAGGAACAGCAGCGCAATGGCCAGAACGAACTGGCCGAACTGCGCAAGCAGGCCAACGGCCTGCGCGGTCGCCTGGCTTCGCTGGAAACCCTGCAGCAGGCCGCGCTGGGCCAGGAGCAGGGCGCGGCCGTGGCCTGGTTGAAGGCGCGTGGACTGGATTCGGCGGCGCGTGTCGGCGAACGCCTGGACGTTGATGCCGGCTGGGAAAACGCGGTGGAAAGCGCGCTCGGCCAATTGATCGAAGGCGTGCTGGTTGATGATCCGGCCAGCCTGGTCGATGCCCTCGGCGAATTGGGCGAGGGCCACATCGCGCTGGTTGCCAACGATGGCGCGGACCTGAAGGTCGCGCCAACCTCGCTGGCGGCCCGCGTGCGTGGCCCGGCCGCGATCCGTCGCCTGCTGGCGCACCTGCACGCAGCCAAGGACCTGTCCGAGGCGAAGGTGTTGCAGGGCAGTCTTCCGGAAGGCGATTCGATCATCACCCGGAGCGGCGAGCGCCTGGGCCAGGGCTGGCTGCGCGTGTCGCGCTCCGGTGCGGCCCAGCAGGGCGCGCTGCTGCGCGAACGTGAGATCAACGAGCTGCGTGAGCAGATCGAGCAACTGCAGGATCGCGAAGCCGAGCTGGAAGAACAGCTGAGTGGTTTCCGCGAGCAGTTGCAGGCCGCTGAGCAGCAGCGCGAAGACGCGCAGCGTGCGCTGTACCAGGCCCATCGTGCGGTCTCTGAACTGGCTGGCCAATTGCAGGGACAGCAGGGCAAGGTGGAGGCGGCGCGAACGCGCATCGACCGCATCGAAGGTGAACTGAAGCAGCTGCAGGAAGCGCTGGAAGCCAACAACGAGCAGGCGCGTGAAGCGCGGTCGCGGTTGGAAAACGCGGTCAGCAGCATGGGCGACCTGGAATCGACCCGGCAACGGCTGGAGGGTGAGCGCCGCCAGCTGACCGAGGCCCGCGACCTGGCCAGAGACGCCGCGCGAGCGGTGCGCGAGCGCTCGCACTCGTTGGCGCTGACCCTGGAATCGCAGCGGGCGCAGCTGGCTTCACTGAGCCAAGCGCTGGAACGCATGGGTACCCAGCGCGGGCAGTTGGATTCGCGACTGGGCGAACTGCATTCGCAGCTGGACGAAGGTGATTCGCCGGTCGAGTCGCTGCAGGCCGAGCACCAGAACGCACTGGAAGAGCGTGTGCGTGCCGATCGCGTGCTGACCGAGGCGCGCACGCTGCTGGACGGCATCGACGCCGAGCTGCGCAATTACGAGCAGACCCGTCACCAGCGTGACGAACAGGCGCTGGCCCAGCGCGAGCGTATTTCGCAGCGCAAGCTGGACCAGCAGGCGCTGGTGCTCAGCGCGGATACCCTGCAGGGCGCGGTGGAGAAGGCCGGGTTCGTGCTGCAGGACGTGCTCAACGCACTGCCCGAGGACGCCCGCCTGGGTGACTGGGAGCAGGCCGTGCACCAGATCGATGGCCGCATGCGCCGGCTGGAGCCGGTCAACCTGGCCGCCATCCACGAGTACGGCGAGGCTTCGCAGCGCTCGGATTACCTGGATTCGCAGCACACCGACCTGACCACGGCGCTGGAAACCCTTGAGGATGCCATCCGCAAGATCGACCGCGAGACCCGCGGTCGTTTCAAGGACACCTTCGATCGTGTCAACGCTGGCGTGCAGGCGCTGTACCCGCGCCTGTTCGGTGGCGGCCACGCCTACCTGGAACTGACCGGTGAAGACTTGCTCGACACCGGTGTGACCATCATGGCGCGTCCGCCGGGCAAGCGCGTGTCCAGCATCTCGCTGCTGTCCGGCGGCGAGAAGGCGATGACCGCGGTGGCGCTGGTGTTCGCCATCTTCCAGCTGAACCCCGCGCCGTTCTGCCTGCTGGACGAGGTGGACGCGCCGCTGGACGAAGCCAACGTCGGCCGCCTGGCCAACATGGTCAAGGAGATGAGCGAAAAGGTGCAGTTCCTGTTCGTCAGCCACAACAAAGCGACGATGGAGGCCGCGCACCAGCTGTCGGGCGTGACCATGCGCGAGCCGGGCGTCAGCCGCCTGGTCAGCGTGGACCTGGAAGAAGCCGCGCGATTGGCGGGCGCGGCCTGACGTGCCATCCTAGTTACCTGAATGAACTAGCCGGAGAACCTATCGAATGTCCGACACGGCACTGTTGCGCATCGGCATCCTGGCCGCCGGCCTGCTGTTGATCGCCGCGATCTTCCTGTTTGGCCGTCCGAAAAAGAAGCCCCAGGGGCGCCGCGTGGAAGGCGCGGAACCGACCAGCGGCGAGCGCCGCGAACCGGTACTGGGCGAAGACGGCGTCGCCGTGGCCGATGGCCGCGTCGAACCGGGCATGGGCACGGAAGGCGAGCAGGCCGAACTTGGTCTGGGCGAAACCGACCCGGGCGCCAGTGATCTCGGCAAGCGCGCCACCCAGGATTTCGACAAGATCGTCTCCTTGTTCGTGGCTGCCCGGGCCGGCGAGCAGCTTCGTGGTGAGGACATCGTGGTGGCGGCTGAGAAGACCGGCCTGGTGTTCGGCCACATGAACGTGTTCCACCGTCTGGTGGAAGGCCACCCCGAGCGCGGCCCGATCTTCTCGATGGCCAGCATCATGAAGCCGGGCAGCTTCGACATGGCCAACATCCGTGCCATGGAAACCCCGGCCATCGCCTTCTTCCTGACCCTGCCGGCGCCGCTGACCGCGCTGGACGCCTGGGAGAAGATGCTGCCGACGGTGCAGCGCATGGCTGAACTGCTGGATGGCGTGGTGCTCGATGACAGCCGCAATGCCCTGGGCCGCCAGCGCATCGCACACATCCGTGACGAGCTGCGCGCCTACGACCGCCAGCACCAGGCCCCGCCGCTGACCAAGACCCCGCGCTGGTAAGCCCCCAACTGTGGAGTCGAGCCATGCTCGACTGCCTTTCTGTAGAGTCGAGCCATGCTCGACTTGCGGATCCCAGGGTAAGCCCCAGTCGAGCATCGCTCGACTCTACAGGGTCGGCCATCCCTGACTCGCCTCTAGGGCGATCGATCGAACCACCGGCACCAGGCAAACGGATGATCGCCGAGCTGTGCCGCCAGCCCGGCGCGCACAGGATTCGCTGCGATGTACAGAGCTTGGTTTCTCAGGGACTCATCACATCGCACAGCGTGATCATGGTAACCACGCTGCCAGAGCGGCCCGTCGATGCCTATGAGTCGGCTGCAGCGGGATTTCATCATCTGGACCGACGCGGCAAGGGTTCCTGAGCGCAGTTGCATCAACCAATGCACATGATCTGGCATGACCGCCCATGCGAGGTTAAGGCATCGACCCTCCTGCTGAATCCACTGCAGGCCCGCTACAACGACGGCGGCCTGGTGTGGATCATCAAAGTGCCGATGGCGCTGGTGAGTGACAGTGGTGATCGCGTAGACGTTCCGCAGTTGCGACCAACGGCCTCTCAGGAGACGTGGACTGGGCATGCCTCAGCATTGGCTGGCCGAGGCAGCTTGGATATCGCTTGAGTGCGGTAAGGCTTGTAGGGAAAGCCCCAGTCGAGCATGGCTCGACTCTACAGGGGCCCAGGTCGGCACCCACAACAGTAGATCCACGCCATGCGTGGATGGGGCGAACCAAGGTTCGCCCCCACCAACAGGATCAGGCCGGCACGCCGGCCACCTTCGCGAACGCATGGCGGAACGCGGCCATTTCTTCTTCGGTGCCGACGGTCACGCGCACGCGCTGTGGCCAGATCGGCCAGCTGCGTCCGATCACCACGCCGTTGTCCGCCATCGCCTTGGCGAACGCGCTGCCATCGCGTTGCACGTCGACCACGAAGCAGTTCGCTTCCGACGGCACGCAGCTGAAACCACGCTTGCCCAGCCACGCGATGGTGGCCTGCCGCACCTTGGCATTCTGCAGGCGGCGCTGCGGAATCAACTGCGGATCGCGCAGGCTGGCCAGTGCAGCGGCCAGTGCCGGCACGGGTAGCGGGTTGTCGCCGAGGCTGGCCAGCTCGCGCAGGCGGTCGGGATGTGCGGTCGCCACGCCCAGGCGCAGGCCGGCCATGCCATATAGCTTGGAGAACGTGCGCAACACGATCAGGTCATCGCGCTGCGCCACCTGCGCGATCAGGCTCGGCTGTTCGCTGTACTGCAGATACGCCTCGTCCAACAGCACGCGGGTGGAAGCGGGCTTGTGGGCCAGCAGCCAGGCGAGCTCATCCGGTGGGCTGATCGAGCCGGTCGGGTTGTTCGGGTTGCACACATACAGCAGCCCGGTCGGGCGTGCGTGTGCGGCGGCGACCATCGCACGCAGGTCGTGTGCACCGTCCTCGCGCAGCGGCACTTTCTGCACGTGTGCACCGTGTGCGGCGGCGACCTCGCCCAGCGTCTCGAAGGTCGGGTCGGCCACTACCAGCCCCGCCTGCGGGCCGGTCCATAGCACGGCGGCGCGGTTCAGCGGCTCGCTGGAACCCGGATACAGCCGCACGTGATCAGCCGGGATGCGCGCCTGTTCGATGAAGGCATCGCGAACCTGTGCCGCCAGAGCGAAGCGGTAGCGGCCGCAGCTGGCGATGCTGTCGCGCGCCGCCTGCTGGGCGGCGCGCGAGGGGCCGTACGGGCATTCGTTGAAGTTCAGTAGTACGGCGCCTTCGGCAGGGGCTGGGGCGGCGGCTGTCGCGGGTTGGGCATGGCCGAGCTGCGGCAGCCCGGTGCCGGCGACGGCGAGGCCAGCACCGGCCAGTTGCAGGAAGCGTCGACGGGAGGCGGGCAGGGTCACGGGCGGGATTCCGAAGGGAAGACCGTCGCACGCTAGCGCCGGTGGGGATGGGCGGCAAGCTGCTTTTTGTGGAGTCGAACCATGCTTGACTGCAGATGTGCCAACCAAGGTTGGCACCTACCAGAGCGGGAGGGTGGTTGGCACCTACCAGAGCGGGAGGGTGGTTGGCACGTACCAGAGCTGGGGAGTGGTTGGCACGTACCAGAGCTGGGGAGTGGTTGGCACGTACCAGGATGGGGGAGTGGTTGGCACCTGCCAGAGCGAGGGAGCACCAGTCGAGCAAGCTCGACGCTACAAAGGCGGGAGCGTTACAGGGCCTGACGGTCGGGCGCGGTAGAATCCCCGGCCATCCCAGAACCACCGGATCCCGATGAGCCCCAGCCCCGCCGAACGCGCCGAAGACCTTCGCCGGCAGATCGCCCAGGCCAACCGCGCCTACCATGAGCTGGACGCGCCGGAGATCCCCGACGTCGACTACGACCGGATGGTGCGCGAGCTGGAAGCGCTGGAGCGCGAGCATCCGGAGCTGGCCCGTGCCGACAGCCCGACCCAGCAGGTCGGTGCGCGCCCCTCCGGCCGCTTCCCGGAAGTGCGCCACGCGGTGCCGATGCTGTCGCTGTCCAATGCCTTCAGCGACGAGGAAGTGGCAGATTTCGTGCGCCGCATCGACGAGCGCCTGGGCCGACGCAGCCTGCGGTTCTCGGCCGAGCCGAAGATGGACGGCCTGGCGATCAGCCTGCGCTACGAGGACGGTCATTTCGTACTCGGCGCGACCCGCGGCGATGGCAGTACCGGCGAGGACGTGACGGCCAACCTGCGCGAGATCGGTGATATTCCCAAGCGGCTGCACGGCAAGGACTGGCCGGATGTGCTGGAGGTGCGTGGTGAGGTCTACATGGCCCGCGCCGACTTCGAGTCCTACAACGAGCGTGCGCGCCTGCAGGGCGGCAAGGTGCTGGCCAACCCGCGCAACGCCGCCGCCGGTTCGCTGCGCCAGCTCGACCCGAAGATCAGTGCGCAGCGCCGGCTGAGTTTCTTCGCCTACGGCACCGGCGAAGTGCAGGGCGGCGAGCTGCCGGACACCCATTCGGGCACACTGGCCCAGCTCGGTGCCTGGGGCTTCCCGGTCAGTGAGCTGTGCAAGGTCGTGGAAGGCACCGACGGCCTGCTCGGCTACTACCGCGATATCGGTGAGCGCCGCGATGGCCTGCCGTTCGATATCGATGGCGTGGTCTACAAGCTGGATGACCGCGCCGGCCAGCAGGCCATGGGCTTCGTTTCGCGTGCGCCGCGCTGGGCCATCGCGCACAAGTTCCCGGCACAGGAACAGAGCACTACGGTAGAGGCGATCGAGATCCAGATCGGCCGCACCGGTGCAGCCACACCGGTCGCGCGGCTGGCGCCGGTGGCGGTGGCAGGCGTGATCGTGTCCAACGCCACGTTGCACAACGCCGACCAGATCGCACGCCTGGATGTGCGCGTGGGTGACAGCGTGATCGTGCGCCGCGCCGGTGATGTGATTCCGGAAGTGGTCAGCGTCATCCTTGATCGCCGCCCGCCGGGCACCACGCCGTGGCAGATGCCGACGCGCTGCCCGGTGTGCGGCTCGGAAATCGTGCGCGAGGAAGGTGCTGCCGCATGGCGCTGCTCGGGCGAACTGTCCTGCCCGGCGCAGCGCAAGGAAGCCATCGCCCATTTCGCCTCGCGTCGCGCGATGGATATCGATGGCCTGGGTGACAAGTACATCGAAACTCTGGTCGACGCCGGCATCGTCAGAAGCGTGGCCGATCTGTACCGGCTCAACCGTGACCAGCTGCTGCATCTGAAGCTGGTGCTGGATGCCGAGGACCCTTCCGCACTGGCGGCTGCGCTGAAGCTGCACCTGCCCGCCGAAGGCAGTGGTGCGGTGCTCAATGCGGTGCTCAAGCTGGATGGCAACGATCCGGGCTGGCGAGCACAGGCGCTGGCACAGCCGGCCAGCTTCGAATGGAACACGAAGAAGATCGCCACCAAGTGGGCCGACAACCTGATCGCGGCGATCGATGCCAGCCGTGCGGCCACGCTGGAGCGCCTGCTGTTCGCGCTTGGCATCGAGCACGTGGGCGAGAGCACGGCCAAGGCGCTGGCGCAGTGGTTCGGTGACCTGGAGCTTATCCGCCACCTGCCGTGGCCGCTGTTCAAGCGTGTGCCGGACATCGGCGGCGAAGTGGCGCGTTCGCTGGGTCATTTCTTCGAGCAGCAGGGCAACCAGCAGGCCATCGATGACCTGCTGCAGGTCGGTCAGGTGCGCATCAGCGATGTGCATGCGCCCAGTGCCAAGCTGCGCGAAGGGCTGGATCTGGCGCAGCTGCTGGTCGAATCGGAGATCCCTGGCATCACCCGCCTGCGCGCCGAAAAACTGGTCGCTGCGCTTTCCGGCGCGCAAGCAGTGCTCGACGCCGAGCATGGCCAGTTCGTCAACGCCGGCCTGCCCGATGACACTGCACGCGGCCTGGCTGCGTGGCTCGATGCCGATGGCCATGGCGCGATGTTGCTGGCGGCCGAGAAGGCGATGCAGCAGATCCTGGCCAAGGCGCCGGCGCTGGCCGAGATCGTGGCCGGCCCGCTGGATGGGCAGACCGTGGTGCTGACCGGCACCCTGGCCCAGCTCACCCGCGATGCCGCCAAGGAACGCCTGGAAGCGCTGGGTGCCAAGGTCTCCGGCAGCGTGTCGAAGAAGACCAGCTTCGTGGTGGCCGGTACCGAGGCCGGCTCCAAGCTGGACAAGGCGCAGTCGCTGGGCGTGCCGGTATGGGACGAAGACCGCCTGCTGGCCTACCTCGCCGAACACGAATGATGACCCCGCCGGGTGCCTGGCGCCCGGCATGAAACACAAAGGAACACCGATGCAGACCGCTCCGCTGGATTTCCGCCTGGCCACCCGTGCCGACGAAGAACTGTTGATCGCGTTGATGCGCGAGTTCTATGCCGAAGACAAGATCGACTTCGACGACGCGCGCGTGCGTCGCGGCGTGGACGCGCTGCTGGCCGATCCGCGCAATGGCGAGGTGCTGCTGTGGCTGGACGAGGCCGCCGAGGTGGTGGGCTACGCAGTGATCGCGATGGGTTTCAGCCTGGAGCAGGGCGGCCACTTCATGCTGCTGGACGAGCTGTACCTGAGCCACCGCGCGCGCGGCCGCGGCCGCGGCAAGCAGGCGCTGGCCATCTGCGAACAGCGCGCTCGCGGGCGTGGCGTCAGCCGCCTGCGGCTGGAAGTGAACCACCACAACGAACTGGCCCGGCGCCTGTACCTGGCCAGTGGCTACATCGATGACACCCGCGATCTGCTGACCCTGCCGCTGGATCATCCGCGCCCGGAGGGCATCCTGTGAGCGAGGCCCTGCTGCGCGCGCTGCAGCAGCGTGCCGCGCTCAACGCGCTGGTGCGCCGCTTCTTCGCCGATCGCGATGTGCTGGAGGTGGAGACGCCGATCCTGTCGGTGGCCGGCAACACCGAGCCGAACATCGACAGCTTCCATACCGATTTCACCGGCCATGTCGATGCCGGTGGCCGCCGCCGCTGGCTGCGTACCTCGCCGGAGTATCCGCTCAAGCGCCTGCTGGCGGCGGGCGTGGGTGACTGTTACGAACTGGGCCGGGTGTTCCGCAACGGCGAGGCGGGCGGCCGCCACAATCCGGAATTCACCATGCTGGAGTGGTACCGGGTCGGTTGGGACCACCATCGTCTGGTGCAGGAAACCGCCGAGCTGGTCGGCCAGGCGCTGGCCCTGGTCGGGCGCAGTGCGACGCTGCGTGTGCTCAGTTACCGCGAGCTGTTCCAGCAGTACGTGGGTGTGGATCCGTTCGATGCCGACGAGGCCGCGCTGCGTGCCGCGCTGGGCGAGGTACATATCGACCCGGTCGGGCTGACCCGCGATGACTGGCTGGATCTGCTGATGACCCATCATATCCAGCCGCATTTCGATGACGCGGTGATGACCGTGGTCCACGATTGGCCTGCCAGCCAGGCCGCACTGGCGCGCATTCGAGCCGGCACGCCGCCGCTGGCCGAGCGTTTCGAGCTTTATCTGGGGGCCGTGGAACTGGCCAACGGCTATCACGAACTGAACGACGCGCACGAACAGCGTGCGCGATTCCAGCGTGACCTGCAGCGACGCCATGAGCGGGGCCAGGTGCAACCGTCCGTGGATGAGGCGCTGCTGTCGGCGTTGCCATCGATGCCTGCCTGCGCTGGCGTGGCGGTGGGTGTCGATCGGTTGTTGATGGCGATGAGCCGCACGCCGCGTATCGCCGATGTGCTGGCCTACGACTTCGCCCACGCGTGAGCGCGGTGCGCACGTTCCTGAACATCGAAGACTGAACGGAATTCCGCGTTTCCGCGCTTGCTTCGGTAAGCAGGATGATGCTCTTATCACGGCAGATGCCGGACACTGGCACGCAGTTCATCCATTCCTGCTGGGGAAGGCTTTGGTCAAGTGGTTTGCGGTTGTCGCTGCACCGGTGTACTCCATCGCGCTCTGGGGTGCCTGGCTGCCGTCATCGGCGTCGGCCCAGCAGGCGGGCTATGACGGCGAAGTGGTGACCTGCGAATCGCGCGACATGGGCTGGGTGCATTGCGATATCGACGTCAGCAATGGCATCGACCTTGTGCGCCAGTTGTCCAGCAACAGTTGCATCCGTGGCAGCGAGTGGGGCACCGACCGCAGTGGCGTGTGGGTCACCCTTGGCTGCCGCGCAGAGTTCCGTGCGCGTCGTGCGGAAGGTGCAGCGCCTGCGGCAACGGAAGGCAAGCGCCTGGTCCGCCGTGTGGTGCGCTGCGAATCCAATGGCCGCCCGCAGAGTTGCCCGGTGCGCCTGGACGGGGCGCCGGTGCGCCTGCTGCGCCAGCTGTCGGTGCTGCCGTGCCGCGAAGGGCAGGGCTGGGGCTACAAGCGCAATGAAGTCTGGACCAGCCGTGGTTGCCAGGGCGATTTCGAAGTGGCTGACGAGGACGGCCGTTTTGTCGACGTGCCACGCCGCCTGACCTGCGAGTCGAAGTCGAAGAAGCGCCGCTTCTGTGGGGCGAGCATTTCGGTCGGCGCGGTCGTTACCGAGCAGTTGTCCAGCACCCCGTGCGAGGAAGGCAACACCTGGGGCTGGAACCGCAACGGGATCTGGGTGGACGGCGGCTGCCGCGCCGAATTCTCGGTGAATTGAGCCCGGGCAGGCTCCAACCACGCGGGGCGTGGCCCTACAATGGGCCCATGAACACTGCCTCCGACATCGACTACGCCCGTTATGACCACATCCGCCCGATCCTCTGGACCGGCGATGCCCTGCAACTGCTGGACCAGCGCAAGCTGCCGTTCGTGGTCGAGCACGTGGTCTGCCATGACAGTGACGAAGTTGCCAGCGCCATCCACGCGCTGACCGTGCGTGGCGCGCCGGCGATCGGCATTGCCGCAGCCTGGGGTGTGGTGCTGGCGGCGCGGGACGTGCAGGCCGCTGATGGCGCGCATGCGCTTCAGCAGTTGGAGCCGGCGCTGCAGCGCCTGAACGCATCGCGCCCGACCGCCGTCAATCTGGCCTGGGCGCTGGCGCGCATGCGTCGCTGCCTGAACGTCGCCGGCGGCGACTGGAAGGCCCTGCTGGAAGCCGAAGCGCAGGCCATTGCCGAGGAGGACCTGGCCGCCAACCGCCACATGGGCGCGCTGGGCGCGGGCCTGATCGAGGCCGGCAGCGGCGTGCTGACCCACTGCAACACCGGCTCGCTGGCCACCGCCGGCTTCGGCACGGCACTGGGCGTGATCCGTGCCGGCATGGCCCAGCACCGCATCGCCCGCGTGTTCGCCGGCGAGACCCGTCCGTGGCTGCAGGGCGCACGCCTGACCGTGTGGGAACTGCAGCAGGATGGCATCGACGCCACCCTGATCGCCGATTCGGCAGCCTCGCACCTGATGAAGACCGGCGCCGTGCAGTGGGTGATCGTCGGCGCCGACCGCATCTGCGCCAACGGCGATACCGCCAACAAGATCGGCACCTATCAGCTGGCCATCGCCGCTCGCCACCACGGGGTCAAGTTCATGGTGGTGGCGCCGTCCTCGACCGTGGACATGGAGACCGTGGATGGCAGCCAGATCGAGATCGAGCAGCGCGACCCGGGCGAGCTGTACGGCGTGGGCGGTACCCGCACCGTGGCCGAAGGCATCGCCGCCTGGAACCCGGTGTTCGACGTCACCCCGGGTGAACTGATCGATGCCATCGTGACCGAGCGCGGGGTGATCCTGAACCCGACCATCGAGAACATGCGCGCCGCCTTTGGTGGCTGAGGCACAGGGGAGGGGGCAGCGTGACCTCCGTCCCCGGTAGTGCCGGCCGTTGGCCGGCACCCCCCTAAGTTCCTGATTTGTGCCGGTAAAATCCCCGTAAATGGAGGCAGGGAACGGCCTGTTGTGGTAGTATCCACAGGTTGAATCGAGGTTCCGGCACGACCCCCTCCCGCAGAGGGCTGCGCCGGACTGGACCGCTACCAGACAACGGAACCCGAATGGCAGAAAACGCCAAGGAAATCATCCAGGTCAACCTGGAAGACGAGATGCGCAAGAGCTACCTCGATTACGCCATGAGCGTGATCGTGGGCCGCGCGCTCCCGGATGCGCGCGATGGCCTCAAGCCGGTGCATCGCCGCGTGTTGTTCGCGATGAACGAACTCAACGCGCACAGCAACAAGCCCTACTTCAAGTCGGCGCGTATCGTCGGTGACGTCATCGGTAAGTACCACCCGCATGGCGATCAGTCGGTGTACGACACGCTGGTGCGCCTGGCACAGCCGTTCTCGCTGCGTTACATGCTGGTCGATGGCCAGGGTAACTTCGGCTCGATCGATGGCGACTCCGCCGCGGCGATGCGATACACCGAAGCGCGCATGTCGCGCCTCGCGCATGAGCTGATGGCGGACATCGACAAGGAAACCGTCGATTTCCAGCCCAACTACGACGAGAAGGAACTGGAGCCGACGGTCATGCCGACCCGGTTCCCGAACCTGCTGGTCAACGGTTCGGCCGGTATCGCGGTGGGCATGGCCACCAACATCCCGCCGCACAACCTGAGCGAATCGATCAACGCCTGCATCGCGCTGATTGATAATCCGGAAATCGATGTCGACGGCCTGATGGAGTACATCCCGGGCCCGGATTTCCCGACTGCCGGCATCATCAATGGCACTGCCGGCATCGTCGCCGGCTATCGCACCGGCCGCGGCCGTGTGCGCATCCGTGCCAAGGCCGATATCGAAGTGGCCGACAACGGCCGCGAATCGATCATCGTCACCGAAATTCCTTACCAGGTGAACAAGGCGCGTCTGATCGAGAAGATCGCCGAGCTGGTCAAGGAAAAGAAGATCGAAGGCATCAGCGAGCTGCGCGATGAGTCCGACAAGGACGGCATGCGCATCTACATCGAGATCAAGCGCGGTGAATCTGCCGAGGTTGTGCTGAACAACCTGTACCAGCAGACGCAGATGGAATCGGTGTTCGGCATCAACATGGTGGCGCTGGTCGATGGCCGCCCGCAGTTGATGAACCTCAAGCAGATGCTGGAGGCGTTCGTCCGCCACCGTCGCGAAGTGGTCACCCGTCGCACCGTGTTCGAGCTGCGCAAGGCGCGCGCCCGTGCCCACGTGCTGGAAGGCCTGACCGTTGCGCTGGCCAACATCGACGAGATGATCGAGCTGATCAAGACCTCGCCGAACCCGAATGAAGCACGCGAGCGCATGCTGGCGCGCGTGTGGGAGCCGGGCCTGGTCGGTGCGATGCTGGGTGCCGCCGGTGCCGAAGCCTCGCGTCCGGAAGACCTGCCCAAGGGCGTGGGCCTGATCGAGGGCGGCTACCAGCTGACCGAGATCCAGGCCACCCAGATCCTGGAAATGCGCCTGCACCGCCTGACCGGGCTGGAGCAGGACCGCCTGACCGACGAGTACAAGCAGCTGCTGGAAGTGATCGCCGGGCTGATCCACATCCTGGAAGATCCCGACCGCCTGCTGCAGGTGATCCGCGAGGAGCTGGTCAACGTCAAGGCCGAGTTCGGCGACGAGCGTCGTACCGAAATCCGCCACAGCGAAGAAGACCTGGACATCCTCGACCTGATCGCGCCGGAAGACGTGGTGGTCACCGTGTCGCATGCTGGTTACGTGAAGCGGCAGCCGGTGAGCGTGTACCGCGCACAGCGCCGTGGCGGCCGCGGCCGCAGTGCGGCAGCGACCAAGGAAGAGGATTTCATCGAACAGCTGTGGCTGGTCAACACGCACGATACGCTGCTGACCTTCACCAGCTCGGGCAAGGTGTTCTGGCTGCCGGTCTACCAGCTGCCCGAAGCCGGTTCCAACGCCCGCGGCCGTCCGATCATCAACTGGATCCCGCTGGAGCCGGGCGAACGCGTGCAGGCCGTGCTGCCGGTGCGTGAGTACGCCGACGGCCAGTTCGTGTTCTTCGCCACGAAGAACGGTACGGTCAAGAAGACCCCGCTGAGCGAGTTCGCCTTCCGTCTGGCGCGCGGCAAGATCGCAATCAATCTGGACGAGGGCGATGCCCTGGTCGGCGTCGGCCTGACCGACGGCGAGCGCGACATCCTGCTGTTCGCCTCCAACGGCAAGACCGTGCGCTTCGGTGAAGACAAGGTCCGCTCGATGGGCCGTACCGCAACCGGCGTGCGTGGCATCAAGATGCCGGCCGGCGAGGAAGTGGTCAGCCTGATCGTGGCCGAAAGTGCCGGTGGCAGCGAGGACGAGAACGAGGACGACAACGGTGTCGAGGAAACCGCAGCCAATGGCGATGCGGTGATCGACGGCGCCGATGACGCCAGCGTGCAGTACATCCTCACCGCCACCGAGAACGGCTACGGCAAGCGCACCCCGCTGCCCGACTACCCGCGCAAGGGCCGTGGCACGCAGGGCGTGATCGGCATCCAGACCACCGAGCGCAACGGCAAGCTGGTCGCCGCGGTGCTGATGGGCTCCAGCGACGAAGTGCTGCTGATCTCCGATGGTGGCACCCTGGTGCGTACGCGTGGCTCGGAAATCAGCCGCGTCGGCCGCAACACCCAGGGCGTGACCCTGATCCGCCTGTCCAAGGACGAGAAGCTGCAGGCGGTGGAGCGCATGGATGCCTCGATCGACGAGGACGAGGACGAGGTGGCCGTCGCCGCCCCGGCCGCGACCGACGGCGCACCGGCGGCTGCCAGCAGCGAGGACGCCGCGCAGGAGTGATCCTGCCATCAGGTTGAGGTACCCGACGACGCCGGCCCTGTGCCGGCGTCGTCGTATCCGGGTGCCGCACATACGCGCGCGCTTCACGCAGGCGGTGGGATAACGGCGCATGCTGCCCCCGGAGATCGACGATGTCCGCCACGCCGCAGTCTGCTCCTGCCCCCGTTCGCGCCTCCCGGCATCCCCTTGTCACCGTGCTGTCGCTGCTGCTGGTCGTGCTCGGCCTGGTCATCGGCGGGCTCGGTGCGTGGCTGTTCAGCCTTGGCGGCTCGGCGTACTACGCCATCGCCGGGCTCGGTCTGCTGGCCAGCGGCATCCTGTTGTTCGGCAACCGCCGCAGCGGTGCATTGCTGTACGCGCTGGTGTTCATCGGCACGCTGCTGTGGACCTGGTGGGAGTCAGGCAGCGACTACTGGCGCTGGGTGCCACGGCTGGGCCTGGTGACGGCACTCGGCATCGTGCTGGCCTTGCTGGCGCCCACCCTGCACGAGCCGGTCTCCAAACGCCTGTCGCGCAGCGTGGCGGGTGTGCTGATGCTGGTGTTCGTGGCCGCCTTCGGCCTGGCCTTTGCGCCGCATGGTGAAGTGGATGGGCATCAGCCGTTCCCGGAAGGCGCGGTCAGCGCCGGACTGGAACCTACGCGTGATACCACGGGCCTGCAGCCGGCTGACCAGCCCGCCGAGGGCGACTGGCCGGCGTGGGGCCGCAGCAACGCCGCCACCCGCTATTCGCCGCTGCAGCAGATCACCCCGGCCAATGTGGCCACGTTGCAGCCAGCCTGGCAGTTCCGTACCGGCGATATGCCCAAGAAGCGCTGGGGCGCGGAAACCACGCCGCTGAAGATCGGCGATCGCCTTTACCTGTGCACCGCGCGCAACCGCCTGATCGCACTCGATGCCGCCAGCGGCAAGGAACTGTGGCGGTTCGACCCCAAGGTGAAGGACGCCTCGATTCCGTACACCGCCGCCTGCCGTGGGGTGAGCTACTACGAGCAGCCCCGCACGCCGACCATTGCCGATGCGGCATTGGCCGATGTCGCCGCCGATCTGGCGCTGCCGGAGCCGCCGCCCAGCGTCACCCGCAGTGCTGCACCGGGCAGCCGTCCGGCGTGCTGGGCACGCATCATCGAAGGCACGCTGGACGGCCGCATCATCGCGGTGGACGCGGACAGCGGCCGCCCCTGCGCCAACTTCGGCAACAACGGCCAGGTCGACATCACCCTGGGCATGGGGGAGGTGCCACCGGGTTACGTGTCGATCACCTCGCCACCGGCCATCGTGCGTGGCGTGATCGTGACCGGTCACCAGGTGCTGGACGGGCAGCGCCGTGACGCGCCGTCGGGCGTGATCCAGGCCTACGATGCCATCACCGGCAAGCTGCGCTGGGCGTGGGACATGGACCAGCCCGAGCGCAGCGGTCTGCCGCCGCGCGGGCAGACCTATACGCGCGGCACGCCCAACATGTGGACCACCGCCACTGGTGATGAGGCGCTGGGCCTGGTCTACCTGCCGCTGGGCAATTCCGCGGGTGACTACTGGAGCGGCTCACGCACGGAAACCCAGAACCGCTATGCGACGTCACTGGTGGCGATCGACGTGGCCACCGGCAAGCCGGCCTGGCATTTCCAGGCGGTGCGCAAGGACGTGTGGGATTACGACCTGGGTTCGCAGGCCAGCCTGATCGATTACCCGACCGCTGCCGGCAAAGTGCCGGCGATCCTGTTGCCGACCAAGCAGGGCGACATCTACATCCTCGACCGCCGCAACGGCCAGCTTCTGACCGCGGCCGAAGAGCGCAAGGTGCCCATCGGTGGTGTTGAGCCCGAGCAGCGCTCGCCCACGCAACTGTTCTCGCTGTATCACACGTTGCGCCGCGAGCATGAGCTGACCGAGCGCGACATGTGGGGCATCACCCCGATCGACCAGCTGGTCTGCCGCATCCAGTTCCGCAAGGCCTACTACGAAGGTTTCTACACGCCGCCGAGCAGTGACCGCCATTCCTTCGAGTACCCCGGCTACAACGGCGGCTCGGACTGGGGCAGCGTGTCCATCGATACGCGTCGTGGCGTGATCGTGGCCAACTACAACGACATGCCCAACTACAACCGGCTGGTGCCGCGTGCCGAGGCCGATCGCCTGGGTTGGCTGCCGCGCGAAAAGATCCGGTTCGACAAGGGCGGCGCTGAGGGCGCGGGCGACCCACAGGTGGGCACGCCCTATGCCATCCAGGTCAATGCCGGTTGGCGCCTGCCGTTCACCGGTCTGCTGTGCAAGCAGCCGCCCTATGGTGGCATCCGTGCCATCGACCTGCGCACCGGCAAACTGCTGTGGGACCGCCCGTTCGGCAGTGCACGTGGCAATGGACCCTTCGGCATCCGCTCCGGCCTGCCGATCGAGATCGGCACGCCGAACAATGGCGGCTCGGTGGTGACCGCCAGCGGCCTGATCTTCATCGCCGCCGCCACCGATGATCTGCTGCGTGCCATCGACCTGAAGACCGGCAAGGAACTGTGGCACGCCAAGCTGCCTGCCGGTGGCCAGGCGAACCCGATGGTGTACGAGCAGGGCGGGCGCCAGTACGTGGTGATCATGGCCGGCGGCCACCATTTCATGGAAACCCCGAACGGCGATTACGTGATGGCGTTTGCGTTGCCGAGGTAACCGCAAGGGGGGCGGTGGGCCGCCCCCGTTGCATGACGCTGGATCACACCGTCACTACCACCTTGCCGATCTGCTCGTTCGCTTCCAGGTAACGGTGTGCGTCCTGGATCTGCGTGAACGGGAATACCTTGGCGATCTTTGGCGCCAGCGTGCCCTGGTCCAGGCCGTTGACGA
Source organism: Stenotrophomonas sp. 63632_Sma (assembly GCF_056482875.1). Classification (NCBI taxonomy): domain Bacteria; kingdom Pseudomonadati; phylum Pseudomonadota; class Gammaproteobacteria; order Lysobacterales; family Lysobacteraceae; genus Stenotrophomonas; species Stenotrophomonas sp. 63632_Sma. The sequence continues at coordinate 2,908,619 of NZ_CM151220.1, read as the reverse complement.
TGAAGGCCTTGGCACGTGCCAGCGCGGCATCGTCGGAGACGATTTCCGAGTACAGGTAACCCTTCAGCGTCAGTGACTTGCCCAGCACGTTGAACAACGGGAACGGCGTGGGTTCACTGCTCAGCGCGCCGTATTCCAGCAGGATGCCGCCACGCGCCATGGCTTCGGTCAGCGGTACGAACTGCGGACCACCGATCGGATCGAACACCACGCGGGCACCTGCGCCGCCGGTGATGCGCGCCACTTCGGCCACCAGATCCTGTTCCTGGGTGGCGATGACATGGGCGGCACCGGCGTCGAGCAGGGCCTGGCGCTTGCCCGGGCCACGGGTCACAGCGATCGGCGTGGCGCCGACTGCATTGGCGATCTGGATGGCGGCCAGGCCGACGCTGCTGCTGGCGGCGGTGATGATGACGAAATCCCCGGCGGACAAGTGCGCCTGCTCCAACAGCGCCCCCCAGGCGGTGACGTACTGCATCCACACCGCGGCGGCCGTTTCAAAGTCCAGTGCCTGCGGATGCTTGACTACCAGTCGTGCCGGCACGTTGGCCAGTTCGCCGTAGGTGCCCCAGCGCGCGATATCCAGCGGCGGCACTACGCTGACCGCATCGCCCGCAGTGAATCCGCTCACTGCACTGCCGACGGCTTCAACCACGCCGGCCGCTTCGTAGCCCAGGCGGCTGGGGAACTGCGCTTCCTGCAAGTAGGCGCCGTTACGGAACATCACCTCGGCGCGGTTCAGGCCGATCGCCTTCACCCGGATCTGGACTTCGTCAGGGGCGGGGGCGGGAACGTCGATATCGTCGATGCGCAGTACATCGGCAGTGCCATATTCGTGGATGCGGACAACCTGGCTCATGGAGGGCTCCGAGGAAGGGCCGGCGAGGGCGCCGGCGAAAGGGTGAGCGCTACTGTGCGCGTAGTCTGCATCCAGAATAAGGGGTAATCTGGCGTTTCATTGAAAAACAATTGTTTGCAATGGACCTGATCGTTCCCCTGCGGACCTTCGCCAAGGTGGCCGAGGTCGGCTCCTTCGCCGCCGCTGCCGAGGCACTGGACCTGTCGCCGCAGCTGGTCGGCAAGCACATCCAGGCGCTGGAGCAGCATCTGGGGGTGCGCCTGCTCAACCGCACCACGCGCAAGCAGAGCCTGACCGACTTCGGCCAGGCCTACCTGGCGCGGGCGCGGGTGATCCTGGAGGAAGTGGAGGGGGCCGAGCAGCTGGCCGAAGTGGCGCGCGGGCGACCGATGGGGCGCCTGCGCATCAGTGCGCCGGTCACCTTCGGCGTGCACGCGCTGGGTCCCGCGGTGGTGGCCTACATGCAGCAGTACCCGGACGTGCAGGTCGATCTGAACCTGTCCAACAGTCTGGTGGACATCGTTGAAGACGGCTACGACCTGGTGTTCCGCACTGGCGATCTGGCCGACAGTGGGCTGGTGGCGCGGCGGTTGGGGCCGTATCCGCTGGTCCTGTGTGCCTCGCCGGACTATCTGGCTTCGCGCCCGGCCATTGCCCATCCCAATGACCTGAGCCGCCACGAGTGCCTGGGCTTCGCGCATTCGATCATCCGCACCCGCTGGAGCTTTCGCGATACCGATGGCGGAGTGCTGACCGTGCCAGTGTCCAGCCGCTTCATGGTCAACCAGGCCGAGCCGCTGCTGACCGCCGCCATCGGAGGGCTGGGGCTGATCCTGCAACCGCACGAAATGCTGGCCGGAGCATTGGCGCGTGGTGAGCTGGTGGAAGTGCTGCCGGACTACGTACCGGTGTCGACCTGGATCAACCTGGTGTATCCGCGCGATCGCCAGCTGACGCCCAAGCTGCGCAGCTTCCTGGACTTCTGCGTGGCGAGATTCAGCGAACAGACGATGGCAAGGCGATAGCGGGGCCATCGGGTAGCAGGGTTTCCATCAACTGCGAAGGATCTCGCACTCACGTTGCATCCGGGGCTGTGCGCATTCCACCACGCACGCGGAGTGGATGGCAGCGCATCGACGCATTCAGCGTCACCGTTGAGATGTTGCAACAGAGTCCCTGGTGTCGATGCGGCGGCCGCATCCTTGGTCTAGGATGCGTCCAGGAATCCCCGCAAAGGAACTGCCATGAGGATTGTTGGACGCCTGTTTCTCTGCAGTGCACTGGCCTGTTCGGTTCTACTGGTTACCCCGGTTTTTCCAGCAATCGGCGCCACATCTTCCGAGCGTGCACATCCACGTGCGCAGGACGCCATCGATGACTGGCTGGCGGCCTTCAACGCTGGCAGCCTCGAGCAACTGCAGGCGTTCGCCGATACCTACGCGAAGAAGGAAGGCAGCAGCCCCAAGGACTATCTCGAGTTCCGCGAGAGCACCGGCCCGCTGCGTGTGCTGGAAACACGCCAGAGCGCGCCCGGTCACGCGAAGGTGCTGGTGATGGGCCAGCTGAGCGAGCGCGCGATGTGGGTGACGGTCGTCATGGATCCGGCCAGCCCGGCGCATGTGAAGCAGTTCCAGATCGAAGGCACTGAAACGCCGGACAAGTACAGACCGGAGAGGGTTGCTTTGCCTGCCCTGATGGCCGATGCCACAGCAAGGCTGGAGGCGCTGCGGGCCCAGGACGCGCTGTCGGGCGCGTTGCAGGTGGCACAGAATGGAAAGGTGTTGCTGGACTGGCGCGGTGGCGAGGCCGATCGCACCGCTGGCATTCCAGTGGGCGTGGATACGCAGTTCCGCCTTGCGTCCTCCAACAAGATGTTCACTGCCGTGGCCATCCTGCAGCGGGTGCAGGATGGCAGGCTCAGTCTCGACGACACGATCGGCAAGCACCTGCCGGACTATCCGAACAAGGCCGTCGCCAACAGCGTGACCGTGCGCGAGCTGCTGTCACACACCAGTGGCCTGGGGGATTTCTTCGGCGACGATTTCGAGCAGTATTCCGCGTCGCTGAAGACGCTGGATGACTACGTGCAGCGCTTTGCCAAGGATGCGCCGCAGTTCACGCCCGGCAGCCAGGACAGCTACTCGAACTATGGCTTCATCGTGCTTGGGCGGATCATCGAGGCCGTCTCCGGGCAGTCGTACTATGCCTATGTGGAGCAACACATCCTGCGCCCGGCCGGCATGACCGGCACCGGCTTCGAACCGGAAACAGTGACGGTGCCACAGCGTGCCGTCGCCTATACGAAGCAGGATGGGCAATGGGTCCGTGAAACGAGGTCGCTGCCCTGGCGCGGCATGTCAGCCGGTGGTGGCTACAGCACGGTGAGCGACATGGTGAAGTTCGCCGAGGCGCTGCGCAGCGGAAAGCTGGTCTCACCTGTATTGCTGCAGCAGGCCACCACGGCGCAGAACCACAAGGGCTGGTACGGGTTCGGCTTCCTGGTGCAGGGCGAGGGCAGGGAGCATCAGTACGGCCACGAAGGCGGTGCGCCCGGATCGAACAGTGCCATCGTGGTGCTACCCGCGCAGGGCTATGTGATCGTTGGGCTGGCCAATGTCGATCCGGATGCGATCGGCAATGTGGTCAACTACATCGCGCGAAGAGTGCCGCTGTAGTCCCGAGCGACTATGCCGCAGCGATGTTGACGCTGGGGCGGGTGGCGGACCAGAATCGGGCCATGAGCCGACTTCTTCCCGTGGTGTGTCTGGTCGCCAGCATGGTGCTGCTGCTGCGTGGGGTGCACGTGATACTCAAGGGTGTTCCGGCCATGGCCAGCGAAGGTGCCAGTGCTGCGTATGCACAAGGCTACCTGCATGGACAAGCGGCAGCCGGGTGGGTGTTGATTGCCGCTGCAGCAGCCTGTGCGCTCATTGCCTGGCACAGGGCGCGCGCCCGGAAGTGAGAGACGGGCGCGTCAGCGCGGCACCCGCACCATCTTCGTCATCAAGTGTTCCACCACACCCGCCGGGTCCGCCGTGCGGCCCACATGCGTGCTCGACATCTGCACCACCGAGCTGCGCTTGGCGGTGAGGAAATGGAAGCGCGCACGCGCTGGCAGCTGTGCGATCGGCCCGGCGCTGGCATCGCCGCGGCAGATGGCCACGATCGCATCCAGCCACGGCTGCAGCGCCTCCTGGTCCAGCGCTGGGGCGAACACGTGCAGGCGTGCCGGATCGATCTCGATGGCCGCCTCCAGATGACGCGCGCCGGGACAGGAGACGATCACCCCGACGTTGATGAATTCCTCGCGCTCCACCCGCGGTACCACGCGGATGACGGCGTAGTCATACGTGTGCAGCGTGGGCACGGATGGCCTCCTGCACGAACACCGCACGCACCTTCAGGCGGTGCTTGAGGTAGTTGATATAACCCTGCCGGTAGGCCTGCGGGCTGTCGAACGCCGGTTCGTCCACCAGCCAGCTGTCCGGCACCAGGCCGACGATGCGCTCGATCTCGGCATCGGTCAGGCGCGCGGCCAGTTCGGCATCCACCTCGGCGATGCGGCTGGCGAACGACAGCAGCACATGGTCGCGGATCAGCACGAACGGCTTCTCGCAGGCATCGCCGGCGTTGGCCCAGTCGTGATGGAAGTACATGGCCGCACCGTGGTCGATCAGGTATAGCTTGCGGTGCCACACCATCAGGTTGGGGTTGCGCGTGGTGCGATCGACATTGCTGGTGAACGCATCGAACCAGACGATGCGCGAGGCCAGGTCGGCATCCACCGGCATCGCCGCCGGGTCGTAGTTGATCGCACCGGGCAGGTAGTCCAGGCCCAGGTTCAAACCTTCACTGGCGCGTATCAGTTCCTGGATCTCCGGGTCGGGCTCGGTGCGGGCGAACTCGCGGTCCAGCTCCACGAACAGGATCTCCGGAATCGGCAGGCCCAGCGTGCGCGCCATCTCGCCGGCGATCAGCTCGGCGATCAGCGCCTTCGGGCCCTGGCCGGCGCCACGGAACTTCAGCACGGCCATGCCGTCGTCGTCGGTCTCGACCACGGCCGGCAGGGAGCCACCTTCCCGCAAGGGGGTGATGTAGCGGAGGGCATGTACGGTGCGCATGCGCGCATTCTAGCGTGGGTGCCGCCAAGGGAGCGCCGGGCGCGTCCCGGCGGCTCCATGTCGTTCCCCGTCAGTGCGTCAGCGCGCCGCGCTGCTGCTCCTGCACGCGGACCTGTTCCTGCGTGGCCTGATCGGCCTGCCGCTGGTTGACCACGGCAAGCGTATCCAGGCTGTCCTGCACAGGGCGCTGGGCGGCCTCGGCAGTGGGTGATGAGGCGCGCAGCGAGGCCGGATCATCCAGCGGCCCCTTCACCACAAAGATGTTCTGTGCCGCGCCCGCACCCTCGGTCTGGCGGCTGAGCACCACATGGTCGACCCGGTCCAGCCCGTTTTCGCGGGCCAGCACCAGCAGGCTGGCACTCAGGCGCTCGCTGGAGGCATCGAAGCTGCGTCCGTTGGCAGCATCCAGCTCCGCTACCTTGCCGCGGATCTGCTCGTGCAGGGTGCGGTCACGCCCTTCCGCAAGCGGCGTCGGTACGCCATCGCCCTCCACCGCATGCTGTGTGGTGATCGGCACATGCGTATGCGTGCCCTCAGTGTGGTCGAAGTAACGCAGCGTCGACGGCGAGGTACTGGTATCGAAGTAGGGCTGGCGCGGGGGCGAGCCCTCGCCGAGGTTGAGCCCGTTCTGCTCCAGCAGGCGCTCGTCCAGGCCCAGCTTCTTCATGTTCACTTCCATCCGGCTGACGCCATCGGGCGCTGGATTCGCGGCCTCGAATTCGCTGGCCAGTCCGATCGCCAGGGCGCCGTAGAAATTCTGGTAGTCCGAATTCCCATGATGGCCCAGGCCGGTGCTGACGCCCTGATCGTAATAGTGCCTGGCCATTCCCTCGATGTTGGCTGCGGTGGGGGAGATGGTCAGGTCCGCATTGAGGGTCAGCTCCGGGTGCGGGGCATAGGTGATCGGCGGGCCGGGTCGCGACTGGATGACATCTGTCGAGCGGGTGCTGGCTTCATACAGGTCGCGCAGGGTAGCGTCCGGGTTGTTGGCACGTACCTGGCTGACCAGCGCATTCCAGCCTGCGATGTTCGAAGAAGCCTCATCGCGGCGGTTGGCCGCGAGCAGGGTGCCGATGGCCTCGGTGTAATCATGGCTCGTTGTACGGCCCGCGACCTGCTCCACGTCGGCTTCGAACTGCACGTAGGCGCGCTCGACATCAGCATCGTTGAAGCCGTGCTGGATCTCGTGACCGAGCACAAAGGCAACCTCGGCCGCGTCGAACCTGTCCGGGGCCGACGGGGTCGACAAGCTGCTGGCGGGCAGGTTGATGGATTTCGTGCCGGTCTCGTAGGTGCCACCCGCGTTGCTTGTGGCGGGCAACAGTTCGAAGCGTTCCAGGTAGCCTGCCGCGATGGCGGCGTCCACCTGCTTTGCCAGCACGGGCGAGCCCGCGATGACGTTGCGCAGGTTGTCGACCTGGTCGCTGGTGACGTCGGTCTTGCCAGCGAACTCGCCCAGCAGGCGTTCCGTTTCTGCGGAAAGGATCGTCATTGATGGCTCCCCTTACTGCACGGTGACAAGACGCACGCAGGCATGCGTGGCGTCGCCGAGGGCGTGAGGGTTCTCGGGCATGGTGTCGATCTTGATGCTCAGCTGCGGTCGATCGAAGCGGTCGTAGATCACCCGGCCGTGTTCGCCGCGCACCGTCTCGCGCTTGAAGCCGGCGGCATCCAGTGCGGAAGCGAAGTGGTTGAAGTCGACCTGGCAGATCGCCGCAGCCGAGGCCTTGCGATCGCTGCTGGTGTCCATGAAGTTCAGGTCCAGCCGCGCGTCGGCAGTGCCGGCCCGCTGCACTTCCAGTCCATAGCCCCATTCCGGTGTCAGCGTGCCGCCATAGCCGAAGTGGCCGGGGCCGAAGACCTGCGCCGGCGCCTGCATTGCCGCGGACAGGCGCTCGGCGGTGAGCTCGCGGGTGGAGGTCGTGGCCTTGATCAGGTCCAGCAGGCGCAGCAGCAACTGCTCGGCATTGAGCGGGGAGGGCGAAGTGGTCTCGGATACGGCGGGGGCCATGGTGTCGGTTCCTTGAGAAGTCGGCGTGCGGTCGGCGGCATGTGCGCAGGCGCAGAGCGCGGCCGCTGAAAGTGCGAGCGTCCACGGTCGTATGAATGCGTACCGGGGCATGTGCGTTCCTTGCAGATTGAAGGCTGACCCTAGGGCCAGCCGGATGAAGCAGAGGTTAAGCGTAATCGAGGCACCCGAATGCGTTACAACAGGTGAACGGGTGCGCATTCTTCACTTGACCATTCCGGGCGCGATGTCAGCATCGGGTCCATGGAGCATCAACTTCGCGTGTGACCTTCAACAGGAGGCCGTCATGCAACAACTGCGCAGCTGTCACGCTTTACCCTGCATGCAATGCAACGCGTGGTGTTGACCCTGGTCTGATACGGCCACTTTGCCGGCACGGATGGCCGCCACCCACAGCATCTGCCACTGTTCACCCGATGCGGTCCCGGCATGCTCTTGCCGGCCCTGCAATACAGACATACGCCCGCCAGATTGTCCTCTGCGTTGCCCGATGGCCTTCGCAGCGCGGAGGCTGGCTTGTCCATGATGATCCTGCAGGCTTTGGAGGTGCACCGATGAGCGACCAATACGAACGAATGCTGCCGGCCTTGGACGATGCCAAGGTCGAGGAAATGATCGGAAAACTGGTGCTGGTCGGGGTGACCCGCTACGGCGGCGACGGCCAGGTGCAGGGACTGGAGCAGTACGCGGGAACGGTGCTGCGCATCAGTGCCGATGAAGGCGTGGTGCTGGCCGACGAGAACGATGGCCACGAGCGTTACCTGCCGCCGATGCTCGACCAGTACCTGCCGGCCCAGCCGGGAGAGTACCGGATGAGCAACAGCGGCATGATCGTGGTCGACCCGGACTATCTCACCGCCTGGGACCTGCACGCCCAGCAGTAGTGCCAGGCCATGCCTGGCAGGTGCCGGCAGCTCCCCGGCACCTGCCGGAGCTGCACTTTGCCCCATCCGGCCACTAGCCCTTCCGGCCCATTCACGACAACCCCTGCGGTGCTAGATTCGGGGCCATGCCCGATTCCGGGTACCCATTCACACCCCAGGGGATAAGGATGCTGATCCGTCGAACCTCTCTGGCAGCGGCCGTTGCCGTTGCCACCGTCGGCCTGCTGGCCGCTGGCCCGGCGCTTGCCGATTACGCGAAGCCGCCGGAGCACCTGCTCAAGGTGCTGAAGGCACCGCCGCCGCCAGCACCGAACGTGGCCCCGGGCGGCCAGCGCCTGCTGCTGACCACCGCGCAGACCTATCCGTCGATCAGCCGCGTCGCCCAGCCGTACCTGAAGCTGGCCGGCGTTCGGCTGGAGCCGAAGAACCGCAGTCGGCATGACACCCCCGGCGGCTACGGTATTCCGGCCTGCGTGGCCGACTTCACCCTGGTCGATATCGGCAGCAGCAAGGAGACCAAGGTCAACCTGCCGCAGGGCTGCGCCACCGGCGCGCTGTGGTCGGCCGATGGCAGCCACTTCGCCTTCCAGAATGCGGTCGATACCAGCGTGCAGCTGTGGGTGGGCGATGCGGCCACCGGCCAGGTGAAGCAGGTGCCGAACGTACAGCTGAACCCGATCTTCGGCTACACCGTGCAGTGGCTGGGTGGCAGCCAGAACCTTCTGGTGAAACTGGTGCCGGCCAATCAGGGTCCGGCGCCGTCCAACGGCGGCGTGCCGACCGGTCCGGATGCGCAGGAGTCGCTGGGCAGCAGCGGCGAGAGCAGCACCTATGAAGCTCGCGACACGCTGACCAGCGTGCATGACGAGAAGCTGTTCGCCTACTACGGCGCTTCGCAGCTGGCCGTGGTCGATACCGCCGCGGGCAGCGTGCGCCCGGTCGGGCAGCCTGCGCTGTTCAACGAGGTCAGCGCCGCGCCCGATGGCGTGCACGTGCTGACCGAATCGATCAAGGCGCCGTACTCACATGCGGTGACCTATCAGCGCTTCGCCAATGATGTGGCGGTGCTTGACGTAAGCAATGGCCGCAGCACGCCGATCGCCAGCCTGCCGCTGGCGGATCGCGTGCCGGTGCACGGCGTACCGGAAGGCCCGCGCGGTTTCGACTGGCGGGCCACCGATCCGGCGACCCTGGTCTATGCCGAAGCGCTGGACAAGGGCGACTGGAAGGTCAGCGTACCGCACCGTGACCGCGTGCTGATGCTGAAGGCCCCGTTCAACGGCAAGCCGACCGAAATCACCCGTACCGCGCAGCGTTTTGAAGGGTTTGCGTGGACCGCCGATCCGGCCGTAGCCTTCCAGTACGAGAACGACGAGAACCGCCACTGGATGCAGACCCGCATCGTCGATGTGGACCAGCCGAAGAAGGAAGGCCGCCTGCTGTGGGACATGTCCAGCGATGAGCTGTACGGCAATCCCGGCAACCTGGTGTTCACCCGTCTGCCGAATGGTGCGCAGGTCGTGCGCCGTGAGGGCAACCACGTGTTCCTCAGCGGCCGTGGCGCCTCGCCGCAGGGCGATCGTCCGTTCCTCGACCGCCTGGACCTGGGCACGCTGAAGAGCGAGCGCCTGTTCCGTAGCAGTGCCGACGCCTACGAACAGTTCCTCGGCTTCAGCAACACGCAGGGGCGCTACCTGACCTGGCACCAGTCGGTGATCGATCCGCCGAACGCCTTCATCCGCCAGCAGGGGGAGGCAGTGGCCGATGCGAAGGCCGGCGAGGCGCAGTTCGCGTCGACCACGACCGCGCTGACCAAACTGGTCGACCCGACCCCGGAAGTGCGCCAGATCAAGAAGCAGCTGGTGACCTACAAGCGTGCCGATGGCGTGGACCTGTCGTTCACCCTGTACACGCCGCCGGGCTACAAGGAGGGCCAGCGCGTGCCGGCGATCCTGTACGCCTACCCGGCCGACTTCGCCAATGCCGCGCAGGCCGGCCAGGTGTCTGGTTCGCAGCAGACCTTCACCCGCCTGCAACCCTACCGCCTGATGCTGCTGGCCGGCTACGCGATCATCGACAACGCCTCGTTCCCGATCGTGGGTGACCCGAAGAACGCTTACGACACCTACCTGGAGCAGTTGGAAGCCGACGCCAAGGCAGCGGTGGACAAGGCCGTGGACATGGGCGTGGTCGACCGCAACCGCATCGGCGTGACCGGTCACAGCCACGGCGGCCTGATGACCGCCAATCTGATCGCGCACACCAACCTGTTCAAGGCCGGCGTGGCGACCAGCGGTTCGTACAACAAGACCTTCACCCCGTTCGGCTTCCAGAACGAGCGTCGCTCGGTATGGCAGGCGCAGGACGTGTACCTGAAGGCCTCGCCGTTCTTCTATGCCGACAAGATCAAGCTGCCGCTGCTGCTGGTCCACGGTGAGGATGACGCCAACCCGGGTACCGAACCGTTCCAGTCGCGCAAGCTGTACCAGGCCATTCGTGGCAACGGCGGTACCACCCGCCTGGTGATGCTGCCGAACGAACCGCACTGGTACACCGCGCTGGAGTCCAACGAGCAGCTGGTGTCGGAGATGCTGAACTGGTTCGACACCTACGTGAAGAACGCCAAGTAGCGTCGAGCGTGCTCGACTGCTTTGCAGAAGGCCGCCTTCGGGCGGCCTTCCTGCATCCTGTAGAGCCGCGCCATGCTCGGCTGCTGTTCGACAGAGATAGGAAAGTCTCATGAAGGCATGGATGTTGGTACTGGCCACGTTGTTGGTTTCTCCCGTGGCAATGGCGGTGCAGCCCCGGATGAGCGTGCACGTGACGTACGACTGGTCTGGTTGGGGTTCTGTATCTGAGCGCTGGGTCATCCGGCGCGATGCCTATGGCTTGACCACCCGTGTACAGGTGGTTGATGCGCCCGACGTCCAGCCGCGTTTGCCGGAGCTTCTGCCGTTCGGCGCGCTGTCAGCGTTCGAGGCCGCGCTGCGGGCAGCACCGTTGACCAGGGACGCCACGGTGGATCTGATCACTTCGCAGCTGGACCGGCCCGCGATACTCAAGCTGGATCCGGAGCTGCGCAGCATGCCGCCGGCCAGATGTTCGTTTGCCCAGCAGCAGGCCTGGGCACGGCAAGCTCTGGCCGGGCAGGGTTTGCAGGAGCGCGTTGCAGAACACTTCAACAGTCTCCGGACCGATGACTATCCCATCATGACCGTGGTCGTATCCCGGCTGGGCCACCCGGATACCGTCTTGGTGTCCACCTCCCAGCACACGATGATGCTGCCTTGGAAGCGCCTGTCGTCGGCGGACTTCGATCAGCAGGTTCTGGAAGGTGCTCAGGAAGAGTGGCGTCCGGCGTTGAGCGATGCATTGATGGGGCTGCTACCTGGGGGAGAACCCACACGCGAACGCTTCAAGATCGCTTGGTTTCAGAACAGATTACGCGGCGACCTTGCCTTGGAGGCGCTGCGTTGTGGAACCCTGCGCTAGGAAACGGCAGATTGATCATCCATGGATGCTCTGCAATCAACTGTGGAGCCTCGGTAACGACGTGTTACCGGCACATTCGCATGCCACGCAAATGGTCTAGGCTGAACCTGATCGCTCGTTCCAGGTCGGTGCAATGAAAGCCATTCTCCTTGCTGCAACGTTGTCGTTGGCCCAGGTTTCAACGGCATATGCTCAGTCGTTTCCCGCTGAGCTGACGCAATTGGGCATCATCGCCGGCATGCCTTACGCCAAGGCCAAGCGCCTGCTGGATGCCGCAGGCTGGCAGGCGAAACCTGCGCAGGGCGCGCCGGAGTCGCTGGAGGGCTTTCCGGAAGTCGGATGCCATAAGGACGGAAAGCAGTGTGCGACGACCTTCGAAAAGGACGGTCAACAGATCGCGGTGCGGCTGGGTACTACCCTGGCAGGGCAGCCGTTCGTGCAGAGCGCTGACTGAGCACCCGCCCTCACGCCAGCGGTAGGCGGTCCTGCGCGTGGGATAACCCGTCATGCAGGTCGCGCACGTGCTCGGCCTTGGCATGCACCCGGGTGGTATCGCCGAAACTGCGTAGATAAGCGCAGGCTGCGAAGCCGGCGCTCTTCTTTTCGTACTCGGCAATCCAGGCCAATCGATCCGGATTGTTGGCCTGTTCGGATGACCACGCGGCCACTGGTGGGCGGATGCGGTACTTCAGGCCGACGCGCCACGGCTTCGGTGTCAGTCGCGCACGGAAGCAATGCTGCAGCCGGCACATGCGCGCGTACAGGGTATCGGTGCCCAGTGCCTTGAAGAATGCCTGCAGCTGCTCGTCCTCCGGGGAGAACGTGGCATGCATCGCCAGTACGCGCAGTCCCGCAGGCGTCCGGTAGGCGCGCAGATGCCAGTGGGGGTGTTGTTCGCTGAAGGCTTCCACGCGTCGCAGCGCCAACCCCTCGGCGCCCCCGGCGGCGGCCAGCCGCTGCCTGCGGCGCATCAGCAATGCGGCATTGACCAGAACCACCGCCGCCACGCCCAGCACCAGTCCCACCAGCCAATGCCACAGCAGCGTGCCGGTGACGGCGCCGGCAAGCAGCACGACCGCCGCAACGATGGCTGGCATCACGCAGCCGGCTGGCGGCTGCGCATGGTCGATGTCGGCGAACAGTACGTCCGGGCTGTTGAGGCACAGTGCGCCATAGCTGTTGCGGGTGATGACGACGTCGCCGTCGCGCTGCACGATCTGCTCGCGGATCGGCACGCCTTCCACGCCGTAGTTGCTGCGCACTTCGCGACGCGGCAGCACCTGTCCGGCGAGGATGGCATTGAGGGCTTCATTGGCGCGGCGGTCGGCGTGCACCTGCGCCTCGGCAGGGCCTTCGTCGGACCAGCCGAAGCGGCGCACCACCACCGGCCGGCCACGGAAACGGGCCTGCAGGCGGGCTTCGGCCCAGTAGGCGGGAACGATCATCATCGCGGGGTGCTCTATCTTCCGTGGCAGGTGCCAACGCGAGTCTGGCACAGCGCCGGGGTGCCCGCATCTGCTTGCTGCGGCGGCCGGGCCGGAGTGATAGATTGCGCGCTTCGCATGCACTCCACCAAGGACGGAGCGATGTCCATGATCCTGCGCGGCCTGTTGGCCCTGGCCTGTGCCGGGGTGGTTGGCATGGCCACGGCGGCGGCACCGGTCGGGCCGCAGATTGTCACTGACGATGTCAGCCGTTTCTACGCGCTGTACGACAACGCAGGTGGCAAACCCAGCGTTGCGCAGTTGCGTGGCTACATGGCCGAGGGTTCGGCGGGCCTGGCCGAGCTGGCCAAGGCGCGCCGGGTCACCCCCGAGCGCATTGCCGAGTCCATCGCCAGCCAGCCGGAGCTGTATGTGCAGGGGCGAAGCTGCCTGGCCGAACTGCCGGCGGTGAAACAACGTCTGACGCAGGTGTTTTCCAACCTGCAGGCCATCTATCCGCAGGCTGCGTTTCCGCCGGTGACCATCGCCGTCGGCCGTGGTCGTCCGGTAGGGTTGACCTCGAAAAGCGGCGTGATCATCGGCCTGGAAGCGCTGTGCGCAGCCGATTTCATGAATCCCAATGTGCAGGACCGCTTCGTGCATGTGATCGCGCACGAGTACGTGCACATCCAGCAGACCGGCCTGACCGACTTCGAGCCGGGCGACCCGCATGCGACGGTGCTGCGTGTTTCGTTGGGCGAGGGCATTGCTGAGTTCATCGCCGAACTGATTTCCGGCAACGTCGGCAACGGGCGCCATGCGGCCTGGACCCGTGGTCGGGAAGTGCATATCGAAAGCGCATTCGCGCTGGATCTGGATAGCACCGATCTGTCGCCGTGGCTGTACAACTACAAGCCCGGTTCGCAGGAGCCCTATGACCTCGGGTACTGGGTGGGATACCGCATCGCCAAGGCCTATTACCTGCAGGCCAAGAACAAGCGTGACGCGGTGCGTGCGCTGATCCAGCAGGACAACCCGAAGGCGATCCTGGCCGCCAGCGGCTGGACGCCGGGTATGTGGATGCCGGCGAAAGTCACGGGTGTGGCGGCGCGTACGGCTGCACGCTGAGCACAGGGTGGGGCGTTAGACTGCTGAAGATGATTTCAGGAGTACCCGCATGCGTGGACCTGTTGAGCTTGCCACTGCCACTGTCGTGGCGTTGGGCCTCGCGTTGGCTTCTCCGCTGGGCGCCGCTGAGGCCGTCGCAGTCAACCCGCTGCTGCAGACGCCCATCGACCAGCTACGCCCCGACGAAGTGCGCTTCATGCAGCAGCGCCTGACCGATTGGCCGGAGCTGCAACGCTATCGTGATGCCAATGCGCGCCTACCTGATGCGGTGCCCGGCCAGCCGCGCGTGGTGTTCTTCGGTGACTCCATCACCGAAGGTTGGGGCAGGGAAGGCAGTGCCGGTTTCTTCCCCGGCAAGGGCTGGCTCAACCGCGGCATCAGCGGCCAGACCACGGCGCAGATGCTGGTGCGTTTCCCGCAGGACGTACTGGCACTGAAGCCACAGGTGGTGGTGATCCTGGCCGGCACCAACGACATTGCAGGCAACACCGGCCCATCCACGCAGGCGATGATCGAAGACAACCTGCACGCGATGGTGGACCTTGCCCGTGCACATGGCATCGGCGTAGTGCTGGCATCAGTGCTGCCGGTCAGCGATTACCCGTGGCTGCCGGGCACAGCACCTGCGCCCAAGGTGCGTGCATTGAACACGGCATTGAAGCGCTATGCCGATGCACAGCAGCTGGTCTATCTGGACTACTACACGCCGATGGCCAATGCGATCGGCGGACTGGACCCGCAGTTGGCCGACGACGGCGTGCATCCTACGGCGAAGGGCTATGCGGTGATGGCGCCGTTGGCCGAGGCGGCGGTCATGCGCGCGCTGCAGCAGAAGTAGCTCCGCCGGGCAGGCTTGCCAACAACCACTCGCAGAAACTGATCACCAGCGGATCGGTTGCACTCTCCTCATGTACCAGCCAACTCCAGCGTGGGCCGCGCACGCGTGCATCATCCAATGGTTGCAGCAGGCCTTGTTCGCAGGCTCGGGCTGCCAGCAGCTCGCTGACCAAGGCGATACCCAGCCCTTGGCACGCGGCATCCAATAGTTGCCCAGGCTCGGAGAAATTCATTCCCTCGCGGCGCTGGCCGACATCGGCGCCACCCTGTACCTGCCATTGGCTCCAGTCCATCTCACGCTCGCCATGCAGGGTGAGACGTTCGTGCACGGGCGTCGCCAGCAGCTTGGGATGGCAGGCCGGATAGAGACGATCCTGCAGCAGCACGCGATGCTGGCACTGCGCCTGTGAGTCGAGGTCATCACGTACCGCTACGTCCAGCGTCTGCGTGGTCATGTCCGGCGCTTCCTCGCTGGTCAGCAGCCACAGATCGGCGTCGGGATGCAGCCGGTGAAAGCTGGCCAGGCGTGGCACCAGCCAATGCCGAGCAAAGGCCGGGCTGGCGTTGACGATCAGTTGATTGGGCTTGCGGTACTGATCGAGCCGGCGGATGCCGCTGGCCAGCTGCCGCAGCAGCGCCTGCGTTGTTTCCAGCAGGTCGATGCCGGCATCGGTGAGGGTGACGCTGCGGCCCTGCCGGAAGAACAACGGCTGCTGCAGCGACGCTTCCAGGCCCCGGATCTGCTGGCTGATGGCCGACTGGGTCAGGTGCAGTTCCTCCGCCGCACGGTGGAAACTGCCGAGCCGGGCGGCAGCCTCGAAACCCCGCAGGGCGTTCAGTGGTGGCCAGTGCTTGAGCATTTAAGATAAGTAGAACTGTTCAATTGATGGCTGAATCTATCGTTTGTTCTTATGTGTCGGCAAGCGCGGCATAGCGCCCATCCCACACCGGCCATGGAGCCTGTCATGAGCAACCGTCGTCACTTCCTCACCCAGCTGGCGGGCGCCGCCGGCCTTGGCGGCCTGGCTGCTCTGGGCCTGGCCGGGCTGCCGGGTCGCGTGGCTGCAGCAGGGCCAGGTGCGGGGACTTGGCGCATGCCGGACGAGCACGGCCCACAGGAACGCGTGTTCCTTGCCTTCGCCGCGCAGCCGAGGGTGTGGGGCGCGCAGGCCGATGCGGTGAACACCGCCGTGGCGCGGCTGGCCCGTACCATCGCCCGCCACCAGCCGGTCAGCGTGCTGTGCCGCCCGGCGCAGTTGAAGCAGGCGCAGGATCGCTGTGGCCGCGACAACATCGAGTTCCTCGAGGTGCCGCTGGATGACATCTGGGTGCGCGATTACGGTGGTTGCTTCGTCACCAATGACAAGGGCGGCCTGGGCCTGGTCGACTTCAACTTCAACGGCTGGGGTGGCAAGCAGAGCGCGCGCAACGATGGCGCGGTGGCGCCGTGGCTGGCGCAGGTGACTGGCGCGACGCTGCTGGAAAGCGATCTGGTGGGCGAGGGCGGTGGCATCGAAGTCGATGGCCATGGTACGGCCATCCTCACCGAAAGCTGCTGGGTCAACCGCAACCGCAATCCGGACTGGTCGCGCGCGGATATCGAGGCCGAGCTGAAGCATCACCTGGGCCTGCGCAAGGTGATCTGGCTGCCCGGCATCGCCGGCAAGGACATCACCGATGCGCACGTGGACTTCTATGCGCGCTTCGTACGCCCGGGCGTAGTGATCGCCAATCTGGACAACGATCCGGAGTCCTACGATTACGACCTGACCCGCGAGCATCTGCGGATCCTGCGCGGGGCCACCGATGCCGATGGCCGTCGCCTGCAGGTGCATACGCTGCCGCCGCCGCTGGACGGGCGCGATAACGTGCATACCCGCGACAACGATGATCTTGCGATGGGCTACATCAACTACCTGCCGATCAACGGCGCGGTGGTCGCGCCGCAGTTCGGTGACGACGAAGCCGATGGATTCTGCCGCGAACTACTGGAAGACATGTATCCCGGCCGCGTGATCGAGCAGGTGGATATCGATGCCATCGCCGGTGGCGGTGGCGGCATCCATTGCGTGACCAAGAACATGCCGAAGGTGTAGTCCACTGTTGCGTTGACGCGCCGGAGGTCATGTCATGATGCTCCAGATACACATGCTCGGGGGAGCAGATGGATCTGGATACGGGTATATGGAGTGGATTGGTCGGCGGCAGTATCGCCACGATGATTGCACGGCGAGCTGCCGGTCGACTTCCCAGTCACTACCGCGGCCATAGTCTGGTCTACCTGCGACGCCGCCATCGCGCTTCCATCTGGAGTGCAAACGCGCTTTTCCTGCTCGGGTTGATCAGCGGCCTGTTGATCTGGCCGTTGGGTCACTACGCCAGTACGGATTCACTTCCATTGCTGCTGGCTACCGGCATGAGTTGCGGTCTGCCGCTGTTGGCGCTGCTGCTGATTCCCTGGATGACCCGCCGTCCGATCCGTGAGGCATGGGTGATCTTCGGCTATTCGCAGGGTGGGCCGGTGTGGTTGATCTACTCGATCCTGCTGGCAGGCGTCGCCTGTGGTGTGGTCGGAGTTTTGCGGCTGCCGGGCTGAGGCGGCAGCACCTGCATGGCGCGCACATCCAGCCCGCTCAGGCGTCGTCCTGCTTCAACGCCGCATCGGCAGCCAGCAGCGCCTCGGCGGCTGCACTGAGCGGCGGCGACGGCGGGGCGACCACGCCGATCGCTTCCATCATCTTCGGCATGCCCAGGAACTGACGTGCGCGACGGTCGTAGATGCCGGTGACCAGCAGCGCACGGGTGGCGATCTTCTGCTCGGGCCCGATCAGTACGCGTTGCTCCATGATCCCGCGCGAGCCGACCCAGCCGACCAGCCGCGTTTCCAGGGTGAAGCGCTGGAACGGCTTCAGCTCGCGGCGGAACTGGATGGTGCCGGCGCCGACGATCGGTGCCCACTTCTCGCGCAGCGCCACCCGTCCCAGGCCCATGCGCAGGATCAGGTCCAGCCGGCCCAGGTCGAAGATGTTCCAGTAGCGGCCGTTGGTCATGTGCAGGTTGCTGTCCAGGTCATTGGGCAGTACCCGGAACTGCAGCCGCGAGACCCCGAACGGGGCCTCCAGCTTGGGCCGGAACAGGCTGCACAGCAGCAGGTGGAGCAGGCGGAACCAGAGATTCATGGTTATGACGACTGTTATAGAATCGCCGGTACGCTAATCTATGACGACTGTCCTGGCAAGGAGCCTGCCGTGAGCCCGCGTCCCTCTGATGCGCCACAACGCGTGATTGATGCTGCGGCACAGATGCTGGCGCGCGTGGGTCTCAATGCCACCAGCATCCGTGAGGTCACCAAGCTGGCCGAGGCACCGCTGGGCTCCACCTATCACCACTTTCCCGGCGGCAAGCAGGAGCTGTTGGCGCGTGCCACCCATATGGCCGGCGACAAGGTCGAAGCGTTGTTGGTGGAGCTGCTGAAGGGCGGGGCGGTGCAGGGCCTGCAGCAGTTCCTGACGATGTGGCGCGAGCGCCTGCTGCGCACCGATTTCCGCGCCGGCTGCCCGGTGCTGGCCGCTGCGGTGGAGGAGCCGGTTGACGCGGTGCACAGCCAGCCGCGCGCGGCAGCTGCAGAGGTATTCGCGCGCTGGCAGGGCCATCTGGCCGCAGCGTTCGTCGCCGACGGACACGATCCGGCCGCCGCAGGTGGGCTGGCCAGTCTGGTGATCGCCAGCGTGGAAGGTGCGGTGGCGATGTGCCGCGCTCTGCAGGACATCGCCCCGTTCGACCAGGTGGCCGCGCAGTTGTTGAAAGCCGCCGCGCGGCCTTGATCCGGCGGCACGGTCGCGGGAGACTCGGCGCAGGCCCTGACTGGACGCCGCCATGGACGAATCGCACTGCCGCCACCTGATTGAGCACTACCTGCAGGCCTACAACCGCTTCGACATCGACGCCATGCTGGCGGTGCTGGCGCATAACGTGCGATTCGAGAACCACAGCGGCAGCCAGCTGACGATGGTCACCGAAGGCATCGATGCCTTCGGCGAACTGGCACGGCAATCGGCGCCGTTGTTCCGCGAGCGCGAGCAGCGGTTGCTCGAGTTGACCTTCGAGGATGGCATGGCGCTGGCCAGCATCGGCTGGCGTGGCGTGTTCGCGCAGGACATTCCCGATGGTCCCAGTGCGGGCACGGAACTGGCCCTGCAGGGACGCAGCGAGTTCGCTTTTGAGGACGGTCGCATCGTGCGGATCATCGACCGCAGCTGAGGATCGATGGCATAGGTCCGCCGTCTGGACAGCGGACCTGCCCGCGGTAGAATCCGCCCATCACCACCTACGCGTGCCCGGCAAGGATGTCCGCATGCTGCATCAGGCTCTTGAGCCCCCATGCTCCACGAGCTGTAGCGGCGCATGTGGATGGCCGAGCCCAGTTTTTCGTTCCTGGCCTACCCTGCGCTATGATCCGCGCCAAGGCCAAGGTATGTGGCCGGCTGTCAACCACCACTGACGAGGAAGAGCGCATGGATGTCGCTGCACACCGCAACAGGACGTTGTTTCGTTGGACCATGATGGTGCTGCTGGCTGTGTTGTTGCCGTTTGCAGCACTGGCACAGCCTGCAGCCGGGCAGGCCGATGGCGCCGAAGCCGCCACCACCGCTACGGAAGAGGCGCAATGCCGCGCCTGCGCTTATGAGCGCATTGGGCCCAAGGTCGATATCGGCCTGGTGGCCCTGATTTCGCTGCTGGTGGTGGGCCTGCTGGTGGCGGTATCCCGCGAATGGGGCACCACCTCGCAACGATGGACCTGCCGCACGCTGGCCCTGTTGCTGGTGGGTGTCGGTGTGGCGTTGCTGTGGTGGGCTGGCAGCGTCGTCTACCTGGGCTACAACCCGTGGCAGGAAATGGCCGCCCCCGTCGATGGCTCGCTCACCTCGACACTGCTCAATACCTCACCGAAGTGGCTGGCGGCGATGGTGCTGATCGGCTTGGCGCCTTCCATCTGGAAGCGCAGCGAGCGCCTGCCAGCGTGGCGTATCGGCTGACCCTGTAACGGCGGCGCCGGATCACGCCCGGCGCCGCCTGAGGCAATCAATCAAAGCGCAAGCGCACGCCTGCATAGACCCCACGGCCTTCGCCCGGCGTCGAGCGGGCAATATCCTTGCCGGCATCGTTGTAGCCCGGCGTGACCGTGGCGGCGTAGTGGCGGTTGCCGATGTTGCGCATCTCCGCCCAGGCCTGCCAGCGGCCACCGGGTGCGTCGTAGCCGATGCGGCTGCCGAAGATCACACGGCTGTCGGCCCAGTAGCTGTTGGCGTAGTCGACGGCGATGCGCGAGGCGTATTCGGTATTGAGCGCAGCGTACAGGCCGGAGGCGTGATCGAAGCGCAGCTCGGCCTGGTAGGCGTGGCGCGGCAGGCCGGGCAGGCGGTTGCTGCCGAAACGCGCATCGTGGCGATAGCGGAAGTCGCTGAAGGTGTACGCCTGGCGCAAGGACAGGCGGCCCGCCGCTGCCTGCCACAGCGTGCTGTCCAATCCGGCTTCGATGCCGCGGTGCACGGTGGGGCTGGCGTTGTTCTCGGCGATGAACAGGTTCGGCACCGGCTGCAGCTCGACGCTCAGCAGTTCGTGGTTCACGTGTGCGTAGTAACCGGTCAGTTCCCAGCGGCCCAGCGCCGCGTCACCGCGCGCGCCCAGTTCCAGCGTGGTGGCGGTCTGGTTCTGCATCGGTACCGGCGCGCGCTGGCGGCCGGTGGACGGGCCATTGCCCGGCCCGAAGTACTGGTTGGAACTCCAGATCATCGACCACGGATGCGGTGCTTCCACCGAGTGGCTGAGGTTGCCGAACCACTGGGTCTGCGCGCTGTGCTGCCAGGTGAAGCCCAGACGCGGCGCGTAGTCCCAGTCGTGGTCGCGCAGGCGGCCGCCGCTGCTCGGCCAGGTTACCTGCACATCGCGACGGGTGTTGATCAGCGCCAGCCCGGTCTGCATGCGCAGGCGGTCATTGAAGGAGAGGGTGTTGCTGACGTGCAGGGTGCTGTCGGTGCCGTGGTGGCGGAAGTCACGTGTGCGCGTGCCGGCGGCATAGCCGTTGCTGGCAAAACGCAGCGACTCGCGCACATCGGCGTCCAGATCGTGGGTGACGCGCAGGCCGACCGTGGTTTCGCTGTCCAGGCCGAACAGCCGGTGGCGGCGGCGATAGTCCAGCGTGGCATTGAGGTTGGCGTAGTCCAGCTGCTGGCGGTACAGGCTCTCGTTCAAGTCCATCGGGTACTTGTGATAGACCAGCCCGGCCTGCAGCGAGGAATCCTCATCGATCTGCAGCGTGGTGACATTGCCCACCCACGTGCTGCCCGGCTGCGGGCGGCGCGCATCGATGGCCAGGTTGGCGGCATTCGCGGCACGCGGATCGTTGCGGATCTGATCGCGGGTCAGGCGTCCGGGCGTTTCGTGATTGGTCTCGCGGTAGCGCACGAAGAAGCGCGTCTGCAGATCGGGCGTGATCTGCCAGCCGATGTTGGCCATCGCGCCTTTGCCATCGCCGCGCGCATGGCGCTGATAACCGTCGAATTCGGTATCGGTGTAGGCCAGGAAGTAATCGACATCGCCACTGACGCCGCCCCAGCTGAGGCCACGCTTCTGGTAGCCACGGCTGCCGGCTTCGTAGTGCAGTTGCACGCCCGCCGAATCACGCCCGCTGCGGCTGATGTAGTCGATGGCACCGCCCAGTGCCAGCGCGCCACGCTCGAAACCGTTGGCGCCGCGCAGTACTTCCACGCGGGACAGCCACAGCGGTTCCAGCAGCTCGTAGGGCGTGCCGCCCGGGCCGGTCAGTGGCAGGCCGTCGATCGACACCGCAATGCCCGAGGCGTGCGCGCCCGGGCCCCGGTTGATGCCCGAGCCACGGATCGAGATCTTGGTGCCCTCGTTGCCCGGCGACTGCGCGCTGATGCCCGGTTGGTAGGCCAGCACATCGGCACTGCTGGACAGCCGGCTGTCCGCCTTGGCCACGTCGATGACGTTGCTGGCGCCGGGTACGCGCTTCAGCGCCTCGCGCGCCTGGGCGCTGGCATCGGCGGCGGTGACCTGCACCGCATCCAGCGTGGTGGCCTGCGGGGCCGCAGCGGCGGTGGAGGAGAGGCAGAGGGAAACGGCCAGGAACAACAGCGACGGGGTGGGGCGGTACGGCGAGAGCGACATGCGGGAATGCTGTAAACCAATAAAGTGGCGCGCAAGTTAACAGGTCGGCGACGTCACGTCACCCATCGGCGGCGTATGGCCGCCCGCGCTCCTTGTAGAGTCGAGATCCTATGTTCGTGGTCAAGCCTGCTGGAAGCAGGCTTGACCCACCTTCAGCATGGCCGGATCGAAGTCCCGGCCGCTTTTGAAGACACCCCAGGCGATCCTGGCCAGCTTTCTGGCCAGGATGTTGAAGACGGCGGTGCTGGGGTGACCGCGTTTTGACAGCTCGTCGTAGAGCGGTTGCCCCCGACGACACCGCTTGAGCCCCATTGCGGCCATGTAGAGCATCTGGCGCAGCACTGGCGCGCCCTGTTTGGACAGCCGACGCCGTCCCGTTCTGCCGCCAGACTCGTTGGGCCGGGGATCCAGGCCCGTGCAGGCGATCCACGCGTTGGCGTTGGCCAACGGCCAGCGCGTCATGTAGTAGATCAGGTGAGCGGCGACGGCAGGGCCGATACCAGGGATGGTCAACAGGCGCTTGTAGAGCGCGCCATGCTCTCCATCGCGACCCAAGCGCTGCAGTTCGCTTTCCAGCTCGGACAGCGTCCCAGCCAGAGCGCAGAACAGATCTGACAGCTCCCCGGGGGCACTTTTGCTTACCCCGAAGGATTGCTCCAGGCGCGCGCGTGTCTTTACCAGCGTCTGCCGCTTGCGCAGCAAATCGTGCATCTGCTGCTGCTCGTCGGTACGCGGTACGTATTCACGCAGGCGATCGCTCTCCTTCTTCACGTACCGGGCGATCGCTTCGGCGTCCATGGCGTCCGTCTTGCCACGCGAGCCCGTCGCCCGGCCGTAGTACTTGATCAGACGTGGATTGATCACATAGACAACGTGGCCTGCCTGGCCAGCCATCCGAGCCAACAACTCGTAGTACCGCCCCGTCGCCTCCATGCCAATCCGGCATCGCTGGGGCAAGGTGTTGAGCCACTGGGCTATGCTAGCCCGGGTGTTGGCGATCCTGTCGCCGGCCTTGCGGTCGGCCACTGCCGGTACGAACTCCTTGGAGTCCACGTCCACGCCAATATCGAGAGAATCAGACATTTGTACGGCTCCCAGCTATCTTTAAGGGGCTGGGGTGGTACCGCACCGACGTTAGCTTGCCTACATCGACGATCCCCTTTGGGGGCCGTACGATCCTTTATCGACGTTCGTGTGCGGGATGGGGATCGCTCGACTCGTCTGTCGGCTAGTATCCGCAGATGCATGCTTGACGGTCCCTCCACCCTGGCTCCTACATACCGCGTAGGAGCCGGGAGGAACATACAAGCTTGCTCGACTGTCTTTCGCTTTCTGTAGAGTCGAGCCTTGCTCGACTGCCTCTGTGTCCCGGAGTCGAGCACGGCTCGACTCTACAGAGCCGGCTTCGCCAGCGCCTTGGCCTTTGCATACAGCCGATCGGCCGCTTCCTTCTCACCCAGCGCCGCTTGGCATTCCGCCAGGCTGTCCCACGCATTTGCCGAATCCGGATACAGCTCGGTGTTGAGAGCAAATACCTTTACTGCCTTGCGTGCCCCGAGGCTCTCGCGGATCGCGTAACCATCGGCATTGATCGCGCGTTCCAGTTCTCTGGCAGCAACCTTGTTGCTGTCGCGCAGCCAGCGATGCACAGCTTCGGCCGCGCCAGCGCTGTCATCCAGCGCATACGCGATCAGTCGCTCGGACAACACCGTATGTGGGAACTCCTCCGGCGCGGCCACCGCCATCGTGCTCTCGACCAGCGTGCTCGACCAGACATTGCGGGTGCTGCCGTTGGTCAGGTACACGAACACCCAGTAGCCGTTGGCCAGCGTGCCCTTGTAGGCCAGCCGCGCACGTACACGGGTGCCGCCATCGTGGCCGACCTGGGTGTAGCCGTCGCTGCGGGTGGTATCCCAACCGGTGGAGAAGAAATTGCTGCCACCGCCGCTCAGCTTCTGCGGCTGCCAGAGCGTTTCCAGCGTGGACGTGCGCAGCAGCTTGCCGGTCGCCAGCGCCTGCAGGAATCGGTTCATGTCGCCCACGGTGGTCTGCAGGTCGGCGTGGCCCCAACCGTAGTTCGGCCAGGGGTCTTCATTGGCCGGCTGCAGTTGGCCGTCCTTGCCGATGTAAGGCACCGCCGCGCGCGTGGCTGGCACGCTGGTGACGCCCCATGAGGTGCTGGTCATATTCAGCGGTTGCAGGATGCGTTCGCGCGCGATGGCCGGGTAGGGCTTGCGATAGTACGCTTCCAGCAGCGCCGTCAGCACCAGGTAGTTGGCCTGGGTGTACTGCACGCGGCTGCCGGTGACGAACTGCATCGGTGTCGCGCCGGCCACCTTCAGCGCTGCTGCAAGGTCCGGCGCCACTCCGGTGTAGCCCTTGCTCACCCAGCGGTTGTCCACGCGATCGTAATACTCGCCGATACCCGAGCTGTGGTTGAGGAAATCGCGTACGTGAATGGTCTGCCATGCTGATGGCAGGTCCGGCACATAGCGACTGGCCGGCGCATCCAGATCCACCTTGCCCTGATCCACCAGTTGCATCACCAGCGTGCTGGTCAGCAGCTTGGCCATCGACTGCGCGGCGAAGATGGTATCGACGGTGGCCGGTGCATGCGTGGCCGGGTCGCGCTCGCCGCTGGCGCCCTGGTAGAGCACTTGGCCATTGTGTGCGACCAGTACCGCCTGGCCGGCGATGCCGTAGCGCTCGCGGTTGCTCTGCAGTTGGGCGTCGAGCCGGGAAGAGAGGCCGGTAGGGACGTCACGCGCCGAGGCGGGCAGGGCGATGGCCAGGGCACAGAGCAATGCGGCAGCAAGGGTGCGGTACATCGCGGTGATCCGTCAGCGGTGATGGCGCATGTTGGTCACGGCGGGAGAGCGGGTCAAGGGCACCGATTCCCGCATCAGGGAGAACCGGCCAGCGGCCGGCACTACCCTACGCTTCCGGTAGTGCCGGCCGCTGGCCGGCACCCCTGCGATCAGCCCAGGATGCCCGGCAGATCCAGCCCCTTTTCCTTCGCGCAGTCGATCGCGATCTCATAGCCCGCATCGGCATGGCGCATCACGCCGGTGGCCGGGTCGTTCCACAGCACGCGGCCAATCCGCTTGGCTGCGGCCTCGGTGCCGTCGCAGACGATCACCATGCCGGCGTGCTGCGAGAAGCCCATGCCGACGCCACCGCCGTGGTGCAGGGACACCCAGGTCGCGCCGCTGGCGGTGTTGAGCAGGGCGTTCAGCAGCGGCCAGTCGGAAACCGCATCGGAGCCATCAGCCATCGCTTCGGTCTCGCGGTTCGGCGAGGCCACACTGCCTGAATCCAGATGATCGCGGCCGATCACCACCGGTGCCTTCAGTTCGCCGTTGGCCACCATCTCGTTGAAGGCCAGACCCAGACGATCGCGGTCACCCAGGCCGACCCAGCAGATGCGTGCCGGCAAGCCCTGGAACTTGATCTTCTCGGCAGCCATGTCCAGCCAGCGGTGCAGGTGCGGGTTGTCCGGAATCAGTTCCTTCACCTTGGCATCGGTCTTGGCGATGTCTTCCGGGTCGCCGCTCAGTGCGGCCCAGCGGAACGGGCCGATGCCGCGGCAGAACAGCGGGCGGATGTAGGCCGGCACGAAACCGGGGAAGTCGAAGGCATTGGCCACGCCTTCCTCCAGCGCCATCTGCCGCAGGTTGTTGCCGTAGTCCACGGTCGGCACGCCCAGTGCGTGGAAGCCGAGCATGGCGCGGATGTGGTTGGCCATCGACGCGCGCGCGGCCTTCTCCACGTCCTTCGGTGCACTCACACGCTTCTCATCCCACTGTTCGACGGTCCAGCCCTGTGGCAGGTAGCCGTTCACCGGGTCGTGCGCGGAGGTCTGGTCGGTCAGCAGGTCCGGCTTCACGCCGCGCTTGAGCAGTTCGGCCAGCACGTCGGCGACGTTGCCGAGCAGGCCCACCGATTTGGGCGTACCGGCCTTGCACGATTCGTCGATCAGCCGCAGCGCTTCATCCAGGTTGTCGGTCCAGGTGTCGAGGTAGCCGGTGCGCAGGCGCATGTCGATGCTGCTCTTGCGGCACTCGACGGCCAGGCAGGACGCGCCGGCCATCACGGCAGCCAGCGGCTGCGCGCCACCCATGCCACCGAGGCCACCGGTGAACAGCCACTTGCCGGTCAGGTCGCCACCGAAATGCTGGCGGCCCATCTCCACGAAGGTCTCGTAGGTGCCCTGCACGATGCCCTGCGCACCGATGTAGATCCAGCTGCCGGCGGTCATCTGGCCATACATGGCCAGGCCCTTCTTATCCAGCTCGTTGAAGTGGTCCCAGTTGGCCCAGCGCGGCACCAGGTTGGAATTGGCGATCAGCACGCGCGGCGCATCGGCATGGGTGCGGAACACGCCCACCGGCTTGCCCGACTGCACCAGCAGAGTCTGGTCGTCGTCCAGGCGCTTGAGCGTCTCGACGATGGCATCGAAGCTCTCCCAGTCGCGCGCGGCGCGGCCGATGCCGCCGTACACCACCAGTTCCTGCGGGCGCTCGGCCACGTCCGGGTGCAGGTTGTTCATCAGCATGCGCAGCGGCGCTTCGGTCAGCCAGCTCTTGGCGTTGAGCGTGGTGCCTGTCGGCGCGGCAATGGTGCGGGTCGGGTCGTTGCGGGTCATGCGGCGCTCCGGTTCGTAGCGAATTCAAGGCAGGCGTTGAGCACCTGCGCCAAGGTGTGGCGCAGCGGTGCGGCGTGATCGGGGTCGAGCGGGGTGGGCCAGCTGTGTTCGTCCACCTGGTCCGGCAGGGGTTCGTGCATGTAGCCGCGGCAGGCAAGTTCCATCTGCAGGCTGTGCACGCCACCGGCGATGTTGCTGTAGTGGCGGGTGATCCAGCCGCCCTTGAAGCGGCCGTTGCGTACCTGGCTCATGCCGCTGATCTTCAGCAGGTTCTCCACCACATCGCTCAAGGCGTTGTCGCAGGACGTGTCCGGTGCGCCGGACGGGCCGGCGGTACCGAGGTTGAACTGCGGCAGCTCGCCTTCGAACAGGTGCGGGATATGCGAGCGGATCGAGTGCGCGTCATACACCACCACGGTGCCGTGGCGTGCACGCAGGCGCGTGATCTGTGCGGCCAGCGCATCGTGGTAAGGAAGGAAATACGTGTCGCGGCGACGAGCGATTTCCGCGTCATCCGGTTCGCGCCCGGCGTGGTACAGCGGCTGGTTGTCGAAGGTGGTCAGCGGACACAGGCCGGTGGTGTTCTGACCCGGGTACAGCGACACACCGCTGGGATCGCGGTTGAGGTCGATCACCGAGCGCGAGATCGCCGAGCGCACCGTGGTGGCGCCCATGCCGCGCACGAAGTCGTACAGCTCGTGCACCCACCAGTCAGCATCGCGACGGGCCAGCCACGGCGAGTGGTAGTCGCCGATCAGGTCGTGCGGCAGTTCGCTGCCGGTATGCGGGAAGCTGACGATCAACGGGGCGTCGCCCTCGTGCACCGTCAACCATTCGGGATGGGCATTCATGCCTGCGGTTCCACGGTCGGCAGCAGCTCTCCCAGGCCCTGCGCCAGTGCACCGCTGCGCACAAGATTCGTGGCGGTCACCATGTCCGGGTGGAAGTAGCGGTCTTCTTCCAGCGTCGGCACC
The DNA here is from genome assembly GCF_056482875.1 of Stenotrophomonas sp. 63632_Sma. NCBI lineage: Bacteria > Pseudomonadati > Pseudomonadota > Gammaproteobacteria > Lysobacterales > Lysobacteraceae > Stenotrophomonas > Stenotrophomonas sp. 63632_Sma. The sequence continues at coordinate 2,881,035 of NZ_CM151220.1, read as the reverse complement.
TGCGCACGCAGGGTGGCGCGCACGGTTTCCAGCGCGGCGCTGGAGCGCAGCGGCGCATGGAAGTCGCAGCCCTGCGCAGCGGCCAGCAGTTCGATGCCGATCACGTTGGCGGCGTTCTCGGCCATCTGCATCAGGCGCCGCGCGCCGTGCGCGGCCATCGACACGTGGTCTTCCTGGTTGGCCGAGGTCGGGATCGAATCAACACTGGCCGGGTAGGCACGCTGCTTGTTTTCCGAGACCAGCGCAGCCGCGGTCACCTGTGGAATCATGAAGCCGGAATTCAGGCCCGGACGCGGGGTCAGGAACGCCGGCAGGCCGGACAGGGCCGGGTCGACCAGCATCGCCAGGCGGCGCTCGCTGATCGAACCGATCTCGCACACCGCCATGGCCAGCATGTCGGCGGCGAATGCGACCGGTTCGGCGTGGAAGTTGCCCCCGGACAGTGCTTCGCCGGTATCGGTGAACACCAGCGGATTGTCGGACACGCCGTTGGCTTCGATTTCCAGCGTGGTCGCGGCCTGGCGCAGGATGTCCAGCGCTGCGCCCATCACCTGCGGCTGGCAGCGCAGGCAGTACGGATCCTGCACGCGTACGTCGTTGTCACGATGCGATTCGCGGATGTCCGAGCCCTGCATCAACGTGCGCAGGGTGGCGGCAGTGGCGATCTGCCCGCGCTGACCGCGGATGGCATGGATGCGCGGGTCGAACGGCGTGTCGGAACCCTTGGCCGCTTCCACCGACAGCGCGCCGGTGACCAGCGCGGCCTGGAACACGGTCTCGATCTCGAACAGGCCGGCCAGTGCATAGGCGGTGGAGAACTGGGTGCCGTTGAGCAGCGCCAGGCCCTCCTTCGCGCCCAGCTCGATCGGCTGCAGGCCGGCACGTGCCAGTGCGTCGGTTGCCGGCAGGCGTTCGTCACCGATAAAGGCTTCACCCACGCCCAGCATCACGCTGGCCAGGTGCGAGAGCGGCGCCAGGTCACCCGAGGCACCCACCGAGCCCTGTGCGGGCACCACCGGCAGCACGCCCTTGACCAGCATTGCTTCCAGCAGCAGCAGGGTTTCCTCGCGCACGCCCGAAGCGCCCTGCGCCAGGCTGACCAGCTTCAGCGCCATCATCAGTCGCACCACATTCGCCGGCATCGGCTCGCCCACACCGGCCGCATGCGAGAGCACGATGTTCCGCTGCAGGGTAGCCAGGTCCTCGCGCTCGATGCGCACGCTGGCCAGCTTGCCGAAGCCGGTGTTGATGCCATAGACCGGCGCGCCCTTGGCGACGATGGCGGCCACGGTCGCGGCACTGGCACGCACCACCGGCAGCGCGGCCGGGTCCAGTGCAAGCGGCGCACCGCGATAGGCCTGCCGCCACTGGGCGAGGGTGACATGGCCGGGGCGAAGAACCAGGGTGTTGCTCATGTGTTGCTCCAGGAGGCAGGCAGGTCGGGCTGTCCGCGCACCACGCGCGCGTGCAGCGGGTTGAATCCAATGCGATAGACCAGGTCGGCGGGCGCGTCGATGTCCCAGATCGCCAGGTCGCAGTCCAGGCCCACGGCCAGGCGACCGATGCGCTCGCCATGGCCCAGTGCGCGCGCCGCTTCACGGGTGAAGCCGGCGATGCACTCGTCCACGGTCAGGCGGAACAGGGTGGCGCCCATGTTCATCGCCAGCAGCGGGCTGGTCAGTGGTGATGTGCCGGGGTTGCTGTCGGTGGCCAGCGCCAGTGGCACACCGGCCGCGCGCAGCGCCGCAATCGGCGGCAGGGTGGTATCGCGGGTGAAATAGAAGGCACCGGGCAGCAGCACGGCGACGGTGCCGGCCCCCGCCATCGCGGCGATGCCGGCATCGTCCAGATGTTCGATATGGTCGGCCGAGAGTGCACCGAAGCTGGCGGCCAGTTCGGCGCCATGCTGGTTGCTCAGCTGCTCGGCGTGGATCTTCACCGCCAGCCCGTTGGCGCGCGCCGCTTCGAAGACCTGCCGCGCCTGCGCCAGCGAGAACGCGATGTTCTCGCAGAACACATCCACCGCTTCGGCCAGGCCTTCGGCGGCGATGGCCGGAATCATCACGTTGCACACCTCGTCGGTGTACTCCTGTGCTTCGCGGCCTGGCGGAATCGCATGTGCGCCGAGGAAGGTGGTCACCACGTTGACCCTGCATTCCTCGCCCAGCGCACGCGCCACCTGCAGCTGCTTGCGTTCGTCGGGCAGGGTCAGGCCGTAGCCGGACTTGATCTCGAGGGTGGTCACGCCCTCGGCGCGCATTGCCAGCAGGCGCGGCCGGCTTTCGCTGGCCAGCTGTTCCGGTGTGGCGGCGCGGGTGGCGCGCACGGTGGAGACGATGCCGCCGCCGGCACGGGCGATGTCGGCATAGCTGACGCCCTGCAGGCGCTGCTCGAATTCGTTGGCGCGGTTGCCGGCGTAGACCAGGTGGGTGTGGCAGTCGATCAGGCCGGGCGAAATCCAGCGGCCTTCACCGTCGATTCGGGTGGTCGGCTGCAGGTGGGCATCGCTGCCGGCCGGGCCGACATGGACGATGCGGCCGTTGGCGCAGGCCAGTACGCCATCGCGGATGACACCCAGCCCCTCGCCATCGAGGGTGATCAGGTGAACGTTGGACCAGAGGGTATCGACGTGCATGGCATCCACAACGCGGCTGTGCTTATATGTCTATACAATATAGGCGTCCATTTCGGGTTGTCCAGCCATGTCCGATTCGCGTTCCCCGCACTGTTTCCATGCCACCCACGCCCTGCTGGCCGAGGGCTGGGCCCGCGGTGTGCGCCTGCAGGTGCAGGACGGCCGCATCACGGCCATCCGCACGGGGCAGGATGCGCAGCCGGGCGATACCCGCGTCGGCATCCTGGTGCCGGGCCTGCCCAACCTGCACAGCCATGCGTTCCAGCGCGGCATGGCCGGGCTGACCGAGATCGGCGGCGGCGACGGTGACAGCTTCTGGAGCTGGCGCGAGCTGATGTATCGCTTCCTGGCCCATCTGCGCCCGGAGGCGGTGCAGGCCATCGCCGCCCAGGCCTACATGGAAATGCTGGAAAGCGGCTTCACCCGCGTCGGTGAATTCCACTACCTGCACCACGATGCTGACGGCCGGCCGTATGCCAACCGTGCCGAGATGAGCGCGCGGATTGCGGCGGCGGCCGACCAGACCGGCATCGGCCTGACCCTGCTGCCGGTGTTCTATGCGCATGCCGATTTCGGCGGAGCGGCACCGAACCCCGCGCAGCGACGCCTGATCCACGACGTGGACGGCTTCGCGCAGCTGCTGGACGCCGCGAAGCCGTCTTTGGCCGCGCTGCCCGATGCGGTGCTCGGCATTGCCCCGCACAGCCTGCGTGCAGTCACCGGCGAGGAATTGAGTGCTTTGCTGCCGCTTACCGACGGCCCGGTGCACATCCACATCGCCGAACAGGTGCGCGAGGTGGAGGCCTGCCTGGCCTGGAGCGGCCAGCGCCCGGTGCAGTGGCTGTACGACCATGCGCCGGTGGATGCGCGCTGGTGCCTGGTGCATGCCACCCACATCACCGACGATGAGCGCGCCGCCATCGTGGCCAGCCAGGCGGTGGCCGGCCTGTGCCCGATCACCGAAGCCAACCTTGGCGACGGCCTGTTCCCGATGCAGGCGTTCGCGCGCGAGGGTGGGCGCTTCGGTGTCGGCTCCGATTCCAATGTGCTGATCGACGCGGCCGAAGAACTGCGCCTGCTCGAGTACGGTCAGCGCCTGACCCTGCGCGGGCGCAACGTACTGGCCCCGGATGCCACCCGCAGCAGCGGTCGCTTCCTGTTCGAAGGCGCACTGCACGGTGGTGCACAGGCCCTGGGCGTGGCCGCTGGCCTGGAGGTGGGCGCCAGCGCCGATCTGGTCGAGCTGGATGCCGCACACCCCGCGCTACAGGCGCGGCAGGACGACGCATGGCTTGACAGCTGGGTGTTCGCCGCACGTAATGGCGCGCTGCGATCGGTCTGGCGCCATGGCCGCCAGTGCGTGGCCGACGGCCGCCACCTGCAGCGCGAGGCGATCACCAGCGCCTTCGCTGCCGCCCTGCGCGGCGTGCTGGGCTGATCGCATCCCGCCACCGAGATCCCATCACGTGAAGGCCAGCAAGTCCGCCACGCTCAACCAGCGTATCCGCAGCGATCTGGAAAGCCGCATCCTCAGCGGAGAGTGGGCGCCGGGCTTCCGTATTCCGTACGAGCACGAGCTGATGGAGCAGTACGGCTGCTCACGGATGACGGTGAACAAGGTGCTGACCGCGCTGGCCGAGAGCGGCATGATCGAGCGTCGCCGCCGCGCTGGTTCGTTCGTGGCGCGGCAGCCCCCGCACCTGGAGCAGGTGGCGCTGGAGATTCCCGATATCGCGATGGAAGTGGGTTCGCGTGGCCATCAGTACGCGTATCGCCTGCTGCAGCGCGACCTGCGCCTTGCAGATGCCGGCAATGCCGGTGAAGTCGAGCTGGCCGGCAGCGAAATGCTGCTGGCGATGCGCTGCCTGCACCTGGCCGACGGCCGCCCGCTGGCGCTGGAGCATCGTCTGATCAGCCCGGTGGGCGTGCCCGAGGTGCTGGAGGTCGACTTCAGTACCACCGCGCCGGGCAGCTGGCTGCTGCAGAACGTGTCGTGGACCCGCGCCCAGCACCGCATCAGCGCCTGGGGCGCGGACACCGCCACGGCCAAGCTGCTGGACGTGAAGCCCGGCACCGCTTGTCTGGTGATCGAGCGCCTGACCTGGCGCGGCGAACAGCCGATCACCCGTGTGCGGCAGGTGTTCCTCGGCGATGCCTGGGATCTGGTGGCGCGCTTCGCGCCTGGGGCAAGGTAGGGGCGGCCCCGCTCGGGACACGCTGTCGCCTTGAACTCTGTCGGGGCGTGTGTACGATGTGTATCGTCCCCGCATGAAGAGCAGGGGCCTCATCCGGGATCTGGAGGCGGCAGGTTGGACCTGTCGCCGGATTCGCGGATCCCATCATGTATTCGTGCACCCGCAGCACCCTCACATCATCACCGTGCCTCACCCTAGGAAGGATCTGGGGAAAGGGCTGGTGCAGGCGTTGCGGAAGCTCGCAGGACTGACGTAGGAGGGCCCATGCGATATCCAGTCTTGATCGAGGCAGGCGATGAGCGCACCGCGTGGGGTGTGGTCGTTCCGGATCTGCCGGGGTGCTTCTCGGCGGCCGACACGCTTGAGGAGGCGCTCAGCGCTGCCGAGGAGGCTGCGCTCGCCTGGATTGATGCGGCCCTGGATGACGGGCGCTCGATTCCGACACCTTCCGCGCCACAGAAAATCGCCGCCGAGGCATCCAAGGACATCCGTTGGATTCTTGCGTACATCTGCATTGATCCGGCCCTGCTGGACGACACCATCGAGCGGGTCAACATCAGCCTGCCACGCCGGATCCTGGCGAGGCTGGATGCGCAGGCCAGAGCGGCAGGTGAATCGCGCTCCAGTTACATCGCCCATCTCGCAGCATTGGGCTGAGCAGGCGCCATGTAGAGCCGAGCCATGCTCGGCTGCTGTTGGCGCGATGCACGATGAGTCGAGCGTGGCTCGACGCTACAAGGGCACCCACGCATCTACGGACACCCCAATCAATACGTGGCGCACTGCCGCCAGCGCACCGGCTCATCCACGCCGGGGCGGGCGTTGAGCTGGATGCGCACGTTGCGCAGGGCCGGGTAGTGCAGCACTTCCTCGCAGACCCGCGGCCACACCGCATCCAGCTCGCCGGTGCGGTTGATCGCCAGCGTCTGCCGGGTCAGCCAGACACCGCTGGCGATGCCGGGTTTGCCGGCCAAGGCACGGGACAGATCGGCCTGGAAGCGCTCCAGCGTGGCGGCATCCGGGTTGGGATTGCTGCGCGCATCGGTTGAGGGTGTGGCCGGCGCAGGCAGCGTGGTCGGCGGCGTGGTGGCGGGGGCCGGCGCCGGTTCGGGCGCCGCTTCAACCGCAGGCGCGACCGGCGCGGGGGCGACCGCCACCTCGGCAACGGGCGGGGCGTCCTGCACATGCAGCCCTTGCAGGCTCAATCCCACCAGCAGGCCCAGCGTCACTGCGGCGAGCGCGGCTATAGCAATGCGGCGCAGGGCTTCATGGCGGGCGCTGGCGCGCACACGGGTTTCGATTTCCGCCGGTAGATAGGGCTGCAGCAACGGCCACAGGCGCGGGCCGTCCAGCACCTCGACCGCCTGCTTTTCGGCGGCGCTGCGGCCGTCGCGTTCCATCCGGCCTTCGGTCAGCAGCACGCCGCCGCGGGCGCCGGCCAGGCGCGCGGCCGCGCCCAGTTCGTTCACCGCAGCGGTGCCGATGCGATAGGCCAAGCCGTGCTTGCACGAGACCAGCCAGCTGTTGGGGCCGTCGCTGAGCAGGAAATCGCTGCTGGGCTCACGGGATTCCTCGCCCGGGTCATCCAGTTCGCGCAGGCCGCGCTGCTCGCGCAGCATGCGCTTGACCAGTACCGAGAACTCGCGCCAGTGCATGCCCGCCAGGGCCTGCAGGCCGAGTTGCATCTCCTTTTGCCGCCGCTTGATCCACCACAGATAGACAACAGCCAGGGAACAGGTAAGCAGGGCCGACAGCAGGGCCAGGATCCAAGGGAGCATGCAGGAGGTGCGCGGAAGGGGCGAATGCGAAGGCGACAGTGTAAAGGTCGCGCCGTGCCGCTGAGTCAGGAGGTTCCTGACAGGAAGCGTGATGGAGCACGCAATTCGGAATACCGCAGGCACGAAAAACCCGCCAATCCTGAAGCCGTGAGGGGAGGGAACAAACGGCAGCCGAAGCGATTGGCGGGTTGCTCGCGATTGTCAATCAAAATTTATTGCAATGCAACAATGGTCGGTCAGGGCACGCTGCCTGGCGACTGATGGCTGCCCGGTGCAGGTGCATCAGTGCCCGACGCGTCGCGATTCTCCAGCTTGGCCAGGCGTGCCTGCAGTGCGTCGATGCGCGCCTCCAGCGCAGTCACCTCGTCGGCGGTGGGCACGTGCAGGCGCTTGAGTACGCCCTGCACCTGGTCGTCGAAGGCTTTTTCGACCTTGTTCCAGGTACCGGAAGCCTTCTCGCGGGCCTCGTCCAGCGACGTTTCAACGTTGTCGCGCCACCCCGGGCCCTGTTCGCTGTTGCGTTCACGGCGGCGGGCTTCCCAGGCTTCGCCTTCCTTCACCAGGCCGTCGAAGAAGCGGCTGCCTTCGGCCTGTGCACGGCCAAGAGCGCCCAGGCCGGCCAACCAGACCTGCTGCGCCGAGTCACTCAGCTTGCGCGAGAAGCGCTCGGCCTGGTCACCGAAAGAGGCGTCGTCGTTGCGGCGGTCGTCGTTCTCGTAGTGGTTCATCGCACTTCCCGTGGGAGTTGGGCCTGCCCCGAGAGTAGCGCGCGTTGGCGTTGCACGGCCGTGATGGCCGCCGCCGGGGTTCAGCCCAGCTTTTCCTTCAGAACGCGCTGGATCTCGCCTTCGACCATGCCCTTCATCGCCGACAGCAGGAAGCCCAGCTTGGCCGTGACGCGCACGGCGCCCGGCTGCAGCTCGATCGCACCGTCCACGCCGCTGCCGGAGAAATTCAGTACGTCGGCAGTCCAGGACGACTTCAGGCCGAAGCGCTCGGACAGCTTGGCGGCGACCTGTTCGATCGCGGCGCGCGCCTGTGCATCGGGCAGGGCGTGGGCGTGGCGGACATCGATGGTGGACATGCAGGCTCCTGGCGCAAAGCGGGGATGATCAATGAGGGCGAGCATTGTGCGCATCGAGGGCCTTCGCGCCAAGCACTCATCGTGGGTTCTTCTTCGTTGGCGACCAACCTGCTAGGCTGCGCCGCGTGCAGAACCTGCTTGTTCACTTCAGCCAACAACAACAGCCCGACCAGCCGCTGCGGCCCGGGGTGCAACGCATCGTGCGCCAGGCCAATGGCAGTGTGAGGCTCGGCGACGCCGGCCACGGAGCCCTGCTGCTGGCACAGTTCTGCGTGGATGATCGCGGCCTCTGGCTGCAGGTCGGCAACGGTATCCGCGGCATTCATGTGAACGGTCGCCCGGTGCGGCGCATGGCGCTGCTGCGTGCGGGCGATGCGGTGTATGTGGACGGCGTGGAAATGGTCCTGCAGGGCGAGGTGGAGAGCCTGCTGCAGGCCCCCGCACCGAACAGCGGTGACGGCACCAATGAGCAGCAGCGCCTGCTGCGCGGTGTCGGTGGCCTGCACCATGGCCGCAGCTTCACGCTGTCGCGGTCCCGCCTGATCGGCCGCGGTGGCGACGCTGACATCGAGATCAATGAACCGGCCTTCGCCGAACAGCACGCCCGCGTGGAAGTGCACGGCGAGCGCGTGCTGTTGCGTGACCTGGGCAGTGCCGATGGCACACGGGTCAATGGCGTGGCCGTGCGCCACTGCTGGCTGCAGGCCGGCGACCAGGTGGTGTTCGATGGCCAGCACCGGTTCGTGCTGGAAGTGCCGCATGACCCGCGCCGGCGCCCGCTGCCGGATGAAGACGAGTCCAGCCAGGACGCCGAGCAGGCGCCGGTGATGCCGGCCGCGCCGCGCAAGGTCCGGCGCTGGCCGTGGCTGCTGGTGAGTGCGCTGCTGCTGGCGGCGGTGCTCAGCCTGCTGCTCTGGTTCGGCGCGCGCTGATCTGAACCGGCCGTATCCGCTCTGGTAGGTGCCGACCTTGGTCGGCACGCTCCTTCGGCGGGGATGACGCCTGACGGCGTACGCCGACCAAGGTCGGCGACTACCGGGGCAATGCTGCTGGCCAATGGATTCCAATGAAACCAAATTTCCCTTGCCGCACAAGGCCGCAAGGCTGGTGCACTGCGGCATACTAGGGGTCTTGCCCCACAGGTGTGACATGACGCGCGCGTTCAACTTCAGTGCCGGCCCTGCAACCTTGCCGGAATCGGTCCTGCGCCAGGCGCAGGCGGAAATGCTGGACTGGCACGGTACCGGTGCCTCGATCGTGGAAATGAGCCATCGCGGCGCGGAGTTCATGTCCGTGGCCGCCGAGGCCGAGGCCGACCTGCGTCGCCTGCTCGATATCCCCGAAGACTATGCGGTGCTGTTCCTGTCCGGTGGTGCCACCACCCAGCAGGCGCTGATCCCGCTCAACTTCGCCACCCCCGGCCAGCGTGCCGATTACGTGGTCAGTGGTCACTGGGGCAAGACGGCGGTCAAGCAGGCCAGTGTCTACGTCGACGTCAACATCGCCGCCAGCAGCGAGGCCGATGGTTACCGCACGCTGCCGCCGCGCGCCGACTGGCAGCTGTCGCCCGATGCCGCCTACGTGCACATCACCGCCAACGAAACCATCCACGGCGTCGAGTTCCGTGATGTGCCCGACACCGGCGGCGTCCCGCTGATCGCCGACTTCAGCTCGTCCATCGCCAGCGAACCGCTGGATGTGCGCCGTTATGGCGTGATCTACGCCGGCGCGCAGAAGAACCTGGGCCCGGTCGGCATCGCGGTGATGATCATCCGCCGCGATCTGCTCGAGCGCAGCGGCCAGCCGCGCGCGGACATCTTCGACTACCGCTCGCATGTCGCCCGCGATTCGATGCTCAACACCCCGCCGACCTGGAACTGGTACCTGGCCGGCCTGGTGTTCAAGTGGATGCTGGCCGAAGGTGGCGTGGCCGAGTTCGCCAAGCGCAATGCCGCCAAGGCCGCGCTGGTATACGGCGCCATCGATGGTTCCGGGGGCTTCTACCGCAACGAGGTCGCACATCCGGCACGCTCGCGGATGAACATCCCGTTCTTCCTGCCCAATGCCGAGCTTGATGCCCGTTTCGTCGCCGAAGCCAAGGCCGCCGGCCTGCTGGCGCTGAAGGGGCACAAGGTGGTCGGGGGCATCCGCGCCTCGCTGTACAACGCCATGCCGCTGGCCGGGGCCGAGGCGCTGGTCGCCTTCATGGCCGATTTCCAGCAGCGTCACGGCTGAGCAATGAACGGCGCGCACCGTCGGGTGCGTGCCCCGCAACAAGGAATTCCGATGGCAAGCAGCAAATCCAGCAAGAAGGCGCCGAAGAAGGCCGAACCGGCCAAGGACAGCGCGCCCACCAAGGCGAAGGGCAAGGCCAAGGCCGCGTCGAACCCGGCACCCACCCTGGCGCCGCTGGCGCTGGCCGATGTGCGCTCGAAGATCGACCAGATCGACCGCGACATCCAGAGCCTGATCGCCGAGCGCGCGCGCTTCGCCCACCAGGTCGGCAAGGCCAAGGGCAAGCTTGCCGCCGCCGTCGACTACTACCGCCCCGAGCGCGAAGCGCAGGTGCTGCGCATGGTGGTGGACCGTAACGAAGGCCCGCTCAGCGATGAGCTGCTGGTGCACGTCTACCGCGAGATCATGTCGGCCTGCCTGGCCCAGCAGGAGCCGCTGAAGATCGGCTACCTCGGCCCGGAAGGCACCTTCAGCCAGCAGGCCGTGCTCAAGCACTTCGGCCGCTCCGCGCTGGGCCTGCCGATGGCCAGCATCGAGGAAGTGTTCCAGGAAGTGGAAGCGGGCAACGCAGATTTCGGCGTGGTGCCGGTGGAGAATTCCGGGCAGGGCACCATCCAGATCACCCTGGACATGTTCCTGACCTCCAACCTGAAGATCTGTGGCGAAGTGGAGCTGCGCGTGCAGCAGTACCTGATGTCGCGCAGCGGCCGCATCGAGGACATCGAGCGCATCTACGCGCACCCGCAGTCGTTCATGCAGACCTCGGCGTGGCTGCGCGCCAACCTGCCGAAGGCCGAGAAGATTCCGGTATCCAGCAACGCCGAAGGTGCGCGCCGTGCGCGCAACGCCGACGACGCGGCGGCCATCGGTGGCGAGAGTGCCGGCCACGTGTACGGCCTGAAGAAGGTGGTCACCAAGCCGATCCAGAACGATGCCGACAACACCACCCGCTTCCTGGTGGTGGGCCGGAATATCTTCCCGACCTCCGGCCACGACCGCACGTCGGTGCTGGTGTTCATCCATGACAAGCCCGGTGCGCTGTTCGACGTGCTCAGTCCGTTCGCCCGCCACGGCATCAGCATGAACCGCATCGAGTCGCGCCCGTCGCACCACGGCAAGTGGGAATACGGCTTCTTCATCGACCTGGCCGGCCATATCGACGACGCGCCGATGCAGGCCGCGCTGGCCGAACTGGAAGCGCACTCGGCACAGATCAAGGTGCTGGGTTCCTATCCGGTGGCCGTGCCCTGAGTGCCGCTGTGGCGGCTGCGGCCGCTGCCCCCTGATGCATCGCCGGTGCTGCCGGCGTTTACGGAATGATCGAACGATGAGCAACGCGCAACACTGGATTGCCCGCAAGGGCCAGCCGCTGCAGGGCAGCCTGACCATTCCCGGCGACAAGTCGGTCTCTCACCGCTCGGTGATGTTCGCCGCGCTGGCCGATGGCACCTCGCATATCGAGGGTTTCCTGGAAGGTGAGGACACCCGCGCCACTGCGCGCATCTTCGGCCAGCTGGGCGTGCGCATCGAAACCCCCAGCCCGTCGCAGCGCATCGTGCACGGCGTCGGTATCGACGGCCTGAAGGCGCCGGATGCGCCGCTGGACTGCGGCAACGCCGGTACCGGCATGCGCCTGTTGGCCGGTCTGCTGGCGGGCCAGGCATTCGACTGCACGCTGATCGGCGATGAGTCGCTGTCCGGCCGCCCGATGCGCCGCGTGACCGGCCCGCTGTCGCAGATGGGCGCGAAGATCGACACTGAAAGCGATGGCACGCCGCCGTTGCACGTGCATGGCGGCCAGACGCTGCACGGCATCGACTTCGCCTCGCCGGTGGCCAGCGCGCAGATCAAGTCGGCGGTGCTGTTGGCCGGCCTGTACGCGCAGGGCGAAACCCAGGTGACCGAACCGCACCCGACCCGTGACTACACCGAGCGCATGCTGTCCGCGTTCGGCGTGGACATCGAATTCTCGCCCGGCAAGGCACGCCTGCGTGGTGGTCAGCGCCTGCGCGCGACTGACATCGTGGTGCCGGCCGACTTCTCTTCGGCCGCGTTCTATCTGGTGGCGGCCAGTATCATTCCCGGCTCCGAACTGCGCCTGAAGCAGGTCGGCCTGAATCCGCGTCGCACCGGTTTGCTGCACGCGCTGCGCCTGATGGGTGCGGACATCACCGAAGAGAACCCGGCCGAGCAGGGCGGTGAACCGGTGGCGGATCTGGTGGTGCGCTACGCCCCGCTGAAGGGCGCACGCATTCCGGAAGCACTGGTGCCGGACATGATCGACGAGTTCCCGGCGCTGTTCGTGGCCGCTGCGGCCGCCGAAGGCCAGACCGTGGTCAGCGGGGCCGCCGAACTGCGGGTAAAGGAATCTGATCGTCTCGCCGCGATGGCGACCGGCCTGCGCGCGCTGGGCATGCAGGTGGACGAAACCGAAGACGGCGCCACCCTGCACGGCGGTGTGCGCCTGGGCAGCGGCACCATCGAAAGCCACGGTGACCATCGCATCGCCATGGCCTTCGCCATCGCCGGCCAGATCAGTGACGGCGAAGTGCGCATCAACGATATCGCCAACGTCGCCACCTCCTTCCCGGACTTCGATGGCCTGGCGCGCAGCGCCGGGTTCAACCTGGCCTGAGCGGCCACGCCCGGCAGATGACGTAACCCGGTGGGTGCCAACCTTGATCGGCTCGCTCACATCACCCGGTAGGTGCCGACCTTGGTCGGCACGCTCACATCGCCCGGTAGGTGCCGACCTTGGTCGGCACGCTCATATCGCCCGGTAGGTGCCAACCTTGGTTGGCACGCCTTTCCGCATAAAAAGACGGAGGCCGAAGCCTCCGTCGAAACATCACGAACCCCTCGTCCGCGATCAACGCTGCTCGGTACGGAAATCCACCGGGACCCGCACCACGCTTGCTACTGCGCGGCCGTCATGCACCGCAGGCTGGAACTTCCAGTTCTGCACGGTGTTCAGCACCGCACGGTCCAGGTCGCGGCTGCGCTCGCCGCTGCGCGAAACAATCGCAGCGTTGGCGACATTGCCACGGGTATCGACATTCAGGCTGGCGATCACGCTGCCCTGCACGCCACTGCGCAGTGCGGCAGCGGGGTAGGTGGGCATGCGGTTGCTGGCCAGCGGGCGTGCTTCGCGATTACGCGCGACCGGCGCAGTCTTGTGCTGGCTGGAGGCCGGGGCGGCCTGGCGCGTTGCAGGTGCTGCTGCATCGGTCACCGCAGCCTGCTCAGGGGCGGGCAACATGCGCTCACCGACCGGTGCCGGCGCCACATCCTCCTGGTTGGAATGGCGCAGCCACAGCAGGGCGGCCGCAAACATCGCCACGATCAGCGCGATCCACATCCAGGGCGACGTGGGCTTGTGCTGCACGCTCGGATCCTGCTGCAGCTGCGGCGAATGAAGGTCTTCGTGGGTGGTGGCAGTCATCGCAAACTCCTTCCGTCAACTGACGACGTGGGAAGTGTTGCCCGAGCCATGGACGGGAAGTGTCAGCGCTGCGTCAACGCCACCGGCAGGGTTCAGTTTGCCTGCCGGGAAGCGTTCAGTTACTGCGTCTTGAAGTCGAACGGTACTTCAATGCTGCCGGGCACGGCCTGGCCATTGCTCTGCGCCGGGGTGAAACGCCAGCGGCGCACCGCGTCGGTGGCGGCACGGTCGAGGTCGCGTGAACCACTGCGCTGGATCACTGTGGTGTTGTTGGGATAGCCGGTGGCGTCCACGTCTACGCGTACCACCACGGTGCCGGTTTCGCCGGCGCGCAGGGCGGCGGCGGGGTACGACGGCGGCGGCGACTGGCCGGCAATCGGCATCGGCTGGCTGTTGCTGGTCGCAGCCGGCGCAGCGCCCGGGGCGGCCGGGGCCGGCTCGGCGATCGGGGCGGGTGGCGGCGGAGCGGTTTCGACCAGCTTCGGCGCTTCCTCCTCCACCGGTGCCGGCTTGGCGTCAGGCATGTCGCTGGAACCGGCTGCAGCGGCCAAGGGTTCCGGCAGGGGCTCGACCTGGGCGGTTTCCTGCGGGGTCTGTGCGGCCGGGTCGGCGCGGAAGAACTCCTTGTCACGGCCGGTCAGCCAGACCAGCACGAACAGCAGCACGCCCACGCCGAAGGCGATGCCGGCGATCTTCAGGGCGTTGCGCGGGATATGCACAGTGAACGACTTGGCGGACGACGAGCGGGGTGCAGACATGGACCGGACCAGTACGGAATAGCCCGATTCTGCCACGCCGGGAATGAACCGGGCGGCAGAAATCCGTATAACAAGCGATAATCCCGTTCCTGATACCCACCACGACACCTGCCATGCTTGATCCAGCCCTGCTCCGCCACCAGCCCGCCGACCTCGCCGAACGCCTGCGCACCAGCCGCGGCTTCGAGCTCGACGTGTCTGCCCTGGAGTCCCTGGAGGCCGATCGCAAGCGCATCCAGGTGCGGACCCAGGAGCTGCAGAGCCTGCGCAACAGCCGTTCCAAGGCCATCGGCCAGGCCAAGGCGAAGGGAGAGGACGTCTCGGCCATCATGGCCGAGGTCGCTGCCTTCGCCGACGAACTGAAGGCCTCGGAAGTGGCGCTGGACGAGCTGCGCGAGAAGATCGACGCCATCTCGATGGGCATTCCGAACCTGCCGGCCGATGACGTGCCGGCCGGTGCCGACGAGAACGACAACGTCGAGCAGGCGCGCTGGGGCACCCCGCGCCAGTTCGACTTCAAGGTGCTCGATCACGTCGAACTGGGCGCCCGCAACGGTTGGCTGGACGGCGAAACCGCCGCCAAGCTGTCCGGTTCGCGCTTCACCGTGCTGCGCGGCCCGATTGCGCGCCTGCACCGTGCGCTGGCGCAGTTCATGGTCGACCTGCACACCGGTGAGCACGGCTACGAGGAAACCAACGTGCCGCTGCTGGTCAACGCCGATTCGCTGCGCGGCACCAGCCAGCTGCCGAAGTTCGAGGACGACCTGTTCAAGACCGCCGTGGGCGACTCCACGCGCTACCTGATCCCGACCTCGGAAGTACCGCTGACCAACATCGTGCGCGATGAGATCGTCGATGCCGAACGCCTGCCGCTGCGCATGACCGCCCACTCGATGTGCTTCCGTGCCGAGGCCGGCAGCGGTGGCCGCGACGTGCGCGGCATGATCCGCCAGCACCAGTTCGAGAAGGTCGAGCTGGTCTCGATCAGCCGCCCGGAAGACAGCGACGCCGAACACCAGCGCATGACCCGTTGCGCCGAAGTGGTGCTGGAAAAGCTGGGCCTGCCGTACCGCAAGGTGCTGCTGTGCACCGGCGACATGGGCTTCTCGGCGGTGAAGACCTACGACCTGGAAGTCTGGCTGCCGTCGCAGGAGACCTACCGCGAGATCTCCTCGTGCTCGAACTGTGGTGACTTCCAGGCCCGCCGCATGCAGGCCCGCTGGCGCAACCCGGCCACCGGCAAACCGGAACTGGCGCATACCCTGAACGGTTCGGGCGTGGCGGTGGGCCGCGCGATGATCGCGGTGATGGAGAACTACCAGAACGCCGACGGCAGCATCACCGTGCCGGAGGCCCTGCGCCCGTACATGGGTGGCCTGGAAACCATCGGCTGATAGCCTGATGGGGTGGGTGCCATGCTTGCATGGCACTGCTCTGGCTCTGGTGGGTGCCATGCTTGCATGGCACTGCTGCGGCTCTGGTGGGTGCCATGCTTGCATGGCACCATATCCACGCATGGCGTGGATCTACAATGCGGGCTACATCCACGCCATGCGTGGATGAACCACCGTGATCACTCCACAACCCGCACCTTCTCCAACGGCACCCAGCCCGGTTCACCCGTCTCCGGCACGCACCACGCCCAGCCATTGAGCGTGCGCTCGCCACGCAGCAGCTGCCCGGGATCCACATCCAGTTCGCGCGCACAGTAGTCTTCCGTGGCAAATGCGCCACCCTGCGCGTCGCGGCCGATCACCGGCGCCGGCACGAATCCCGGCTGCTGGCCCTCTGCCTCGCACAGGAACCAGTCTTCCCAGCCTTCAGGCCCTTCATAACGTTCGCCCACCACCAGCGGCTGGCCACGGCGCAGGGTGATCGGGTGCGGAAATTCGCTGCGGTGTGCAGTGGTCACGATGTAGTTCATGGCCCCAGCCTAACGTTCTGGTGAGCGTCGCGCATGGCAGCGTATCCACGCGCACGTGCGGTAGAGCCACGCCATGCGTGGATGACATAGCGCACAGTCCATACGCCATAAAAAAACGGCCCCGCAAAGCGGGGCCGCCAGGGTGGGCCGGGATGGGGGAGGGGATCCCGGCCCGCGTTCAGCGCCCAGACGAGGAGAGAGCGGCGCCGAACGCTGGAACGCGTTACGCCGCGGCGGCCTCGGCCGCTTCGTGC
Source organism: Stenotrophomonas sp. 63632_Sma (assembly GCF_056482875.1). NCBI lineage: Bacteria > Pseudomonadati > Pseudomonadota > Gammaproteobacteria > Lysobacterales > Lysobacteraceae > Stenotrophomonas > Stenotrophomonas sp. 63632_Sma. Next base: position 2,864,730 of record NZ_CM151220.1, on the reverse strand, counting down.
GACGGCAGCGCAGCCAGTGCGCCGGCAATGGCGTCTTCGCGGTGCTGCGGCGAGTAGGCGATGCCTTCGGCGCGTACGAACTCGACATCGTTGATGCCCCAGAAGGCAAACGTCTGGCGCAGGAACGGCTCCTGGAAGTCCGCGGGCGAATCGGTGTAGATGCCGCCACGGCTGCTGGCGATGATCACCCGCTTGCCACCGGCCAGGCCGACCGGGCCGTTCTCGGTGTACTTGAAGGTGCGCCCGGCCACGGCCACGCGGTCGATCCAGGCCTTCAGGGTGGACGGAATGCTGAAGTTGTACATCGGCGCGCCGATCACCACGATATCGGCCGCCAGGAACTGCTCGAGTACCTGTTCAGCATCGGCGGCTTCGGCAGCGTCGGCCTTAGCAAGCGATCCGCTGCGCAGATGCGGTACCGGATTGGCGTCAAGATCGCGATAATCAACCTGCAGGCCGTCGATCTGCTGAGTGAACTGGGCCACCACGGCGGCGGTCAGGTGGCGGGAGACGGAGTTGTCGCCAAGCACGCTGGCGTCGATGTGCAGAAGCTTCATGGCAGTACCTATGTTCGGGAGAGGTGGCGGGCTTGCCGCCGACGGAGAGAACGATAGGTTGTTGCAAAGGCGGGATAAAGGTGGTTGAATGCCACGTATTGTTCTAGATATGGAACTCGGGCATGCATGACCTGAATGATCTGTACTACTTCGCGATGGTGGTCGACCATGGCGGATTCGCCGCCGCCGAGCGCGCACTGGGTATCCCCAAGTCGCGCCTGAGCCGCCGCATCAGCCAGCTGGAAACCGACCTGGGCGTGCGCCTGCTGCAGCGCTCCACGCGTCGTTTCGCCGTCACCGATGTCGGCACCAGCGTGCACCGCCACGCGCAGACGATGCTGGCCGAGGCACAGGCCGCACGCGAAGTGGTGGACCGCCTCAGCGCGGAACCGCGCGGCGTGGTGCGCGCCAGCGTGCCGGTATCGCTGGCGCAGATGCAGCTGCCCAAGCTGCTGCCCAAGTTCCTTGAGCAGTACCCGAAGGTGCGCCTGCAGTTGAACATCAGCAACCGCCGCGTGGACATCATCAATGAAGGCTACGACGTGGCCCTGCGCGTGCGCTCGCGCCTGGACGACGATGGCAGCCTGGTGATGCGCAGCTTCGGACAGGTGCAGGAACTGCTGGTGGCCAGCCCGAAGTACCTGGATCGCGCCGGCCGGCCGAAGGATCCTGAAGAGCTGACCCAGCACGTCACCCTAAGCATCAGCGAAGACGAAGCACGCCAGCGCTGGGAGCTGCATGGCCCGGAAGGCGAAGTGCGCCGGGTCGACCTGCAGCCGCGCGTGGCCGGCTTCGACTTCCCGCTGCTGCAGAGCATGGTGAAGGACGGCTTCGGCATCACCATGCTGCCGGAAACCGTGTGCGCCGATGCCGTGCGCAACGGCGAACTGGAAGTGGTGCTGCCGGACTGGTCGCTGCCGCAGGGCGTGTGCCATGCCGTGTTCGCCTCGCGCCGCGGCTTGCTGCCGGCGGTGCGCGTGTTCATCGACTTCCTGGCCGAGCACCTGCCGCCGCAGCTGGAGGCCTCGCGCCTGGATTGCGGTGGCGCCTGTGAAAAGGCCAAGGAGCGGATCAAGGCCAGTGCGCTGGGCGCGTTGGCAGTGGATGCGGGCTGAGGCACCTGGCCGCAACTGCACCGCCGATCTGTGAAACGGTAGCGCCGGGCCATGCCCGGCGTTGCTGCTTTCCGGCCCCGGTCACTTCCGGCCGAACAGCCGATCCCAGAAGCTGCGCCGCGGCGGTGTGGCTGGCCTGGGCTCGGCAATGACCGGTGCTTCCAGTACCGCCATCAGTTCTGCGCTGCGTGGCTTCTTCAGGAAGCGGGCGTAGTCCATGTAGCTGGTCACCTTGCTCATGTGCAGGCGCTCCGGCATTGCCGGCAACGCGCCGCCCTGCAGCAGCACCCGCAGTGCCTGTGGACGGTCCAGGCGGATCGCCTCGAACAGGGCGGTGCCGCCGCAACCGGGCTCGATCTGGTTGGCGCGCTGTGGCGCATCCTTCAGCAGCTCTCGCAGCGCATCCGGGTCGTCGCGGTCCACGGCGGCAACCAGCCGTGCCAGCGCTTCAGCTTCTTCGGGTGGAAGACTGTCGCGATAGGCCTGGTCGGCGATCTCGCGCTCGTCGCGCCCGTCACCGCCCTGGATGCACAGGAAGTCGGTGACCAGGGCGACCGGAATGCCGGAGGTATCCAGCGCCCAGTAGCTCGGATAGACGCCGTCGCCCCAGCCGCTGGTGAATACGACCAGGCCGTGTGGAGAGTCCTCGCCCCAGGGGCGGTACTCGGCGCCTTCATCCAGGCCGTCATGGTCGATCAGCGCATCCGACCATTCGCTGTCTTCGTCGCCATCGGTCTGTTCGATCAGGGCCAGCAGTGCCTGCTGAGTGTTGGTATCCATGAAGCAGCCGATGCCGGCGTCGACCGGATAGCCAATGAAACTGTCCTCATCCAGGCCGGTCAGGTCCTGCGTGGTCCAGCGCGCCATCTGCCAGTGCAGGGCAGACGCAGTGAGGGCTTCGCGGGGCTTGAACCAGACCACGGCCAGCGCCGGGCGGCCGCTGTGCACGATGATCTCGACCGGATGCCGGCCCAGCGGGGCGGTGTAGTCGGCCAGCGCGGGCGCCTCGGCCTGGACCAGCGGATCGCAGACCACCAGATGCCCACTGCTGACCGGCAGGTGCCCGGCGAAAGTGCGGTGCAGGGCCACTGCGGCCAGCTGGGTGTCGTCCAGCAGGGTGGTGCGCAGGTTGGCCAGATCGAGGTGGGCCATGGGGGCTCCGATTGCAGTGAAGGCCCCACCGTGCCGGATGCGAAGGGCGGGGGCAAGGGTGGTCTTGGGCAAATGCCCTTCACGTGCGAGAATACGCCGCTGCCCGGGCGACCGGGACCCGATTGGAGAGATGGCCGAGCGGTTTAAGGCACCGGTCTTGAAAACCGGCGAAGGGTTAAACCTTCCGTGGGTTCGAATCCCACTCTCTCCGCCAGTCTTTACAAAAAGCTCCTAGAAATAGGGGCTTTTTCGTTTCTACAGCCTTCGCTACCCGCCCGCTTACCCATCCACCTGCAAAGGTCGGTTCTGCGCGATCTGCTGCCGAACCCAGCCTTGCACCTCGGATTGTATCCAGAGTGCGCGACGGCCGATGCGGATAGAGCGCGGGAAGCGGCCAGCTTTGATCTCGCCGTAGATGAAGGTGGTGCCCATACCGGTCATCTGGCGCACGCGATCAAGCGATAGCAGCTCTTCCAGTCTTTCAGCCGCGCCCATGATGGCCTCCGATACGACTAGCCTCCGTAGGGCGGTCGGCCAGCCCAAGCTGGAACTGCAGAACGTTGTCGATCGGCGTATCGACCGATGGGTGGCGCGCGCCGCGCACCGGTCGGTTGAGCCTGCGCCAGGCAGCAATGGTCGCATCGGGATCGTCATGCTTGCTGGTCGACCTGCAGGCGCACTCGACCAGGTGGCCGCCGCCAGCGGACGGGCAGCGCTTGTCGTGGATGTGGCGCCCGGCGGCCGGCGGCGCAGTTCGGCAGTCCTTCGGGGTGAGCTACATGTCGCGGAGTCATTATGCGCCCTCCATTTTGTGGCTATAGCTCTGGCGTAGTCTGGGGGCCTCGGAGCCGAGCTTTAATTTTCTTAATCCACAACTTATCCACATGGCTGTCCGTGGCCGCAGTGTGCTGGGGGATATAGTCTGTGCTTGGCACTTAATGGAGGCCGAAATGAACTGGAACAGCAGCGATAACAAGCACTACCGTGGTCCGATAGATCGAGTGTTTGTCTCGATGACCGAGCAGTACGAGGTGAGTTACTTCATTGATCAGTATCTGAAGACTCGCGGTTATGGTCTGACTGACGAGAATAGGAAGAAAGTCGGCACTAAACTGGCTACGTATGCGGGCAGGGCACCGTTCAAGCGCGACGACCTCAACGCGTTCTTGGACAACGGCTGGAAGAAATGAGATGTCCGCGAGAGGAGAGTCGCACTCTCCTCTCGTTCCCTGAGGAAATCCCAATGGTTTGAATGACGCCGCGCCGCGGCGTGCTCCCGCAAACCCACCGTGGTACTTGGATTGACCCCTCCAAGCAAACCATGCGGTGGCACGGATGGAGTGAACGGAAACATCTGCGTGGGCGTCTTCGTGCCGCATTTCCTCTCGCTGGCACTGGGTCACCATCAATCGCTCCCAGGCGGGAGCGGTGGGGAGCTTCGATCTGGAAGCAGGAAAGCCGTCAGTCATCGGTGGTCTACCTAAGACATTGGGTGCAAGGGGCGGTGTGAGGCGCGCGCAAGGAGAACCTGGTGTCGCACACATGCTCGCCTGGGCGGATCACGACGTGAACGCACGACAATAGACATTGGAATCGAGCGGCAAGGACGCTCGCGCCGGGCGAAGCAACGAATTGCGCGCGGGTGACGTTGAGCACAGGTGCAGCGGTGAGCAGCTGGTCAGCCATGGGTGATCTCCTCCGGCCGCATTGGCGTGGCAGAATACCCGGCAGTCCACAGGGGGATCAGGGAATGAGCTGGTGGAGCGGCTTTAGTACGTGCTCGGGCTTGGGGGTCGACGGCTGTGTCGTCTGGTGGGACGGGTGGGCGGTTGTCGTCGCGACACTCGCAGTCTTTGCGACGGTATTTCTCGGCATCGCTACGCTTCGGCTTGGCCGCCAGGCAAACTGTCTTGGGCGCATGTCCGTAAGACTGGGCAGAGCGGCCAATCGAGCTGCGAACTTGGCCGTGAAAATTGCGTCGGAGGAATCGAAAGCCCGTGCCGACCAAGAGCGTGCTCGCCGATTGCTGGTCCTCATCCAAATACGGGCTGAGGCGGCATTGGCCCGTGGCATCTTGAAAGGCACGTTGGACGCGATGCTCGCTGAGGGCGCAGAAAGACAGTTCTTGGCAGACCCGGGCTTCCGTAGTCGCATACGAGGCTCGGTACTCCTGCAAAGATTCCCGGTGGCGGAGTCGCTCAGCGATCGGCTGCATTACATCGGCCATCCGGTTGCCGGACACTTGGCCGCCGCTATGGCGATCGTCCAGAATTGGGCGCGCATATTTCCAAGCGCTGAGACGTTGGCTGGCGTTCCGTCAGACAATGATTGGGGCACCACTATGAAGGTGGTGCAGCTCGTGCATGGCCATATCACACAAGTTGATACCGCTTGCGATGCGGCCGCAGTGGAGGCGGGAATTGTGCCGGCCGAGTGATCGGCCGCGATAAGTGTCACGCCAACGGGTCATGAGTGCGCCTCCTTGATACTGGTGATCTGCTGGCCGCCGAGCGCTGCGCGGAACTCCCGCCGCTCGGCTTCGTTTGTGTAGTAGGCGGCGCGCTCCTGGCGCTCGCGCTTGGTGAACTGCGTGTCGTGCAGCGCGTGGTCGGCGGCATCGCGATTCGCCTTCCCGGTCCTCTGTACCGCGGGCTGACGTGCACGCTGTCTGGCCGGGCGACGGGTTCAATCCCGTTTTCACGGACACTCACAAGAAGGCCGATGCAGGCCATGAGGAGTGTTCATGTCAAAGCGTAGGAAGTTCAGTGTCGAGTTCAAGCGTGGTGTGGTTGAGCAGGCAAGCCAGCCCGGCGTCAGCTGTGCCCAGGTGGCGTGGGAGCCGGGAGTTCGGGACACCCTACTGACCCGCTGGAAGCGGGAAGCACAGCACCCGGGAGCTGCCGCTTTCGGCGGCACCAGGGCGCCACGGGACGACGAGCTGGCTCGCATTAAGCGTGAGCTGGCTCGGGTCAAGAAGGAATGGGATTTTTTGCGAGGAGCGGCGACGGTCTTTGCAAAGGAATCATCCTGAGGTGTCGGGTGAGCCGTGTTCTGATCACCGTCCGCCTTGTGCGGTTGACGACGTCGCTGGTACCAGCGACGTCGGTTACATGGCCGGCATTCTCTCTGCCAGAATCATGGAAATGCCCCTTGGAGCAGGGGCCTTTCTTGCTGCTTCCGCAGCTACTGCCCAGACATCGAACCGTTACGTCAGCCTGCGCAGCCTGGTTTGGGCGGGTGCACATGGATGAGGCCGAATGCACTTACCCACGCCGCCCACCCTTCGGCTTGTTGTGGCACAACGGATAACTGGAGCACGACCGGAAGGCCCCATGCGGTCCATTGCGGTCCACGAACACGCCCACCTTGCATACCGGACAGCGTTCTTCGTGGATGGCCGCGCCAGACAGGCTCGTCACTTCCACGGCCCCGTCCTTGACCAGCTCATCCAGGAACGGCGAGTGCTTGCCCTGCAGCGTGAACATCGCAACCGACCGCCGCGCTCGCGTCAGCGCCACATAGAACAACCGCCGTTCTTCGCTCAGTGGATAGGTGTCGCCATCCGGCATCGCCAGCGAAAGCACCGGGTCGTCCGACCGCAGGCTGGGGAAGCCTCGGTGGATCATCCCCGGCAGGATCACGTAGTCCGCTTCGCGCCCCTTCGATCGATGTGCGGTCAGGAATTCGACCTCCATCGTGCTGCCGAAGGCTGTCTTCCAATCCGAAGGCATCGCGCTGCGATCGGCGCGGTAGCGCCCCAGGATGAAGACCGTCACGCGTCCGTTGCGCCCTTGCGGCACCGCCCCGGACAACAACTGCTGATGCAGCTTGGCGAGGTACTGGCGAACGCCATCCTGCACCTCCTCACGCCGATTCATCTGGAACGCCTGCAGCACCGGGCCCATGGCCGTTGCAGCTGAGCGAACTGCTTTGGCGATCTGCGCGGGGTTGCGGCTGATGAAGCGGCTGGACACATCGCAGAGCGCCTGTGGGCAGCGGAACGTCTGTTCCAGTTTCAGCACCTGGCCATGGCCCATCCACCCGCGGAATCCGGTCATCACCGAAACGTCGGCCCCGGCGAAGCGATTGATCGACTGCCAGTCATCGCCCACCGCGAACAGATGGCGGCCCGGTTGGCTGACCAATGCACGGCAGAGGCGTGCGCGGGCGCGCGAAGCGTCCTGGAATTCATCGGCCATCACCAGCTCGTAAGGCGATTCGTAGCGGCCTTGTTCCAGCAGCCCGGCCGCCATGTTGAGCATGTCCTCGAAGTCGATGCCTCGCTCGTCAGCCAGTGCGTTGTCCCAGGCCTGGAAAACCGGCCCTGCGATTTCCAGGAAGCGACGGTGTCGCTCCTTGAACTGATCCTCGGGCATCTGCCGCAGGCGCGCGGCCATGTCATCCAGCGTCAGGCAGTTGCTCTTGGCATGGGCAATGAAGGTGCGCATCAAGCCGATCAGGTCCGCGTCCGGCATCGGCTTGGCACCCTGATCGGGCAGCTCGCGGTCCGGGTTCGGGTCGAGCTCGATGTCACACTCGCCAAGCTTCTCTGCGAGATCCAGCAGGGCATGCCCGCTGCGCAGGCCAAAGGATGTCGTCTCGACAAGGGCCGTGCCGCGTGCCACATGCTGCTGGCGCTTCCAGTGCATCCCTTCGCTGTAGTTGGCAATGTGCTTCGGCGGCTGACCATCAGCATCCAGCGCAAAGTGCTCGTGATACAGCCCGGCGTCCGGGTAATAGAAGTCGGGGCGATACTGGCGATGGGTGTCTGTCGCGGTATCAAATTCGTAGCGTCGCTCGTAGTCGTACGTCACGCCGTTATAGAAGAGCCAGTCGGCGATCACGCACTCTTCCAGGCTCTTCACCCGTTCCCCCTGCAGGGTGCGGATGTAGGGCGTGCCATCGCGGTCGTAGCCATCGGCCTCCATTTCCGCGCCGAATGGCGGCAGGTCGCGCCCGAACACCAGGCGGAACATGTCCCATTGGGTACGGAAGTGGGTCGAGCGATCCTTCAGATCGTCCACCAGTTCGGCCAGCTTGTTGAAGCCCAGCGTGGCGTCAGTGGTCCATTCGGGGATGTCGGGCTTGCGTCCGGTGGCCTTGGCGACGATGGCCAGGCCGAGGGCGTGGAAGGTCCGGGCTTCAACCACGGTGTCGCCCATGCCGAGCCGGTCGAAGCATCGCTGCGCGCGCTCTTCAAGCTCCCTGGCGGCATCCTTGTTGAAGGCGAGCATCACGATCCGTTCGGGTTCGACAAAGCCGCGATCAATGGCATAAGCGGCCTTGGCGACCATGGTGGAGGTCTTGCCAGAGCCGGCTGCGGCCACGACCTGCACGCGATTGTCGAAGCATATGACCGCGCGGGCCTGTTCGTCGGTCAGCGGCTTGCTCTCGACCCGGTCCAGGAAGTCCTTGGCCAGTACCCGTTCGCGTGCTGTCATGGATGCGTTGGCGTCGGCCCACGCCGCGGGCCAGTCCAGCTGCCAGTCGTGCAGGGCGTCCAGTGCTGCACGGTGGCTGGGCGAATGCAGGTCCTCGTGCACATCCTCATCCAGGAACAATTGTTCCAGCTCGCGCGGCGGGAGCGGCAGGGCGGGGCGACCAGCCAGCAGTGCCTGCTGTTGTTCGTGCGTGATCCAGCGGCGGCCGGTGCTGCCCCGGTCGATGAGGGCATCTGCCTCGGCCAGCCACGACTGGATCTGCTCCAGAATCGTGTCGAACAGTGCCTTGCGCCCGCGCGTGGTACCCGCAAAGCGCAGCTGCTGCAGCGCTGCCGCAAGCCGGGAAGCCTGGCTGTTGGACAGTCCATCCATGGTCAGCACGCCATCGCCCTGGGTCTGCAGGACGACCTTGGCCCAGACGAGTCCAGGGATGACCTGCACGCGCTCGTCGTCAGCTACGTGTTGCCGGTACTGGCGACCTTCAATCAAAAGCTCAACATGTTCGCCGTCAAGTCGCAGCCACCAGTTCGGCGAGCGGGTCACACGTAGGCCCCAGCCCGAGGGGCGCCATTCCATAGACATCCAGATACTGCCTTGCGTACGTCGACTGGGCTTGCAGAGCCCTTACCCCTCCATGATAAGGGGCCTTGACCACGCGCGTGGCCTTTCGCTTCATGGTCGGCCGTGCGGCCGGTTTCATTGACGTGGGCGAAGGCCGTTGCCAGCATGAAGCCTGTGGATGTGGACGCCGATCATGGAAATCGACTGGAACAGTGTGGGTACCTTGAAGCACACCGTCGGCGGCTACGATATCCGCACGGATGCACTGAAGATTCTGGTGACCGTTGCAATGCAGGGGCACGAAGGTGATGCCTCGCAGATGCGCATCGAAATGGAGGACGGCGTCGTGTTTCTGCCAGACGAGATCAGGCGCCTGGCACTGGCGCGGAGTCGCATCCGCTAGCCTCGCCGATCGGCACTGGACCTGGTTGCCCTGCGGCAGCTCCAGGTGCCAGCACCTGCCGGCACGGAATCACTCGTAGACGCAGTCCTGCCTTGTTGGAGGCACCTCAACCAGGTCTCCCCGTCGGATCAGCTCATCCAGATCCACTGCCGATGCCGCCAATGCCTCCTGCGCATCGAAATCCCATTTGTTCCTGTACTCACGCGCCAGGAGATCGCAGACAGCCTTGGCGCGCTGGTAGGCATCGCTCTTCGCGTCATCCTGCATCAGCTCATCGCGATGGATCTGGCAGAGCATCAGCTGGTGTGCGTCTTCGCCGCGCTCGCGCTCCCAGGCAATGTCGGGCAGGCCGGAAAGAGCGGTCGCAAGGGCGAGTGCAGTCATTGACATGGCGGTGTCCACAGTCGGCGGAAACCTGAGCGTATGCGAGCAGCAGTGGCAAACGGCCACTGCCGCACGCATGGTTTCACGGCGTGTTCACCATTCGTTGCCGGATGGAATCCGCTGGGGAGGCTTCCTCAGGCATTCACATCCACCACTATCCGCCCACGCACCTTGCCCGGAATGATCTGCTCGTAAACCTCAAGCACGCCGGCAAGCCCAATCAGCTGCACCGTGCTTTCAAGCTTCTGCGGATCCAGGTCGGTGGCAAGCCGGTCCCACGCGCGCTGGCGGACGTCCTGCGGCGCATTCACCGAATCCACGCCCGCAAGGGTCACGTTGCGCAGGATGAAAGGCAGCACCGAGCCGTGCAGCGCGTCGCTCTGCGCCAGGCCGCACGCGGCCACGGCACCGCGGTACTTGGTCTCGGCGATGGCGTTGACGAGGGTAGGGCCGCCGGCCACATCCACCACGCCGGCCCAGCGTTCGGCGCTCACCGGCCGGTCGCGTGGTTCCGAAAGCTGCGCGCGGTCGATGATTTCGCTCGCACCCAGGTTGTGCAGATACTCAGCATGCTCCGGGCGCCCGGTGGCGGCCACCACGCGATAGCCCAGCTTTGAAAGGATCGCCACCGCAATCGAGCCGACACCGCCGTTGGCGCCGGTCACCAGCACATCGCCCTTGTCGGGCGTCACGCCGGCATGTTCCAGGGCCAGCACGCACAGCATGGCGGTATAGCCCGCGGTGCCGATGGCCATGGCGTCGCGGGTGCTCAGGTTGCCGGGAATCCGGTTGAGCCATTCGCCGCGCACGCGGGCGCGCTGTGCCAGGCCGCCGTGGTGACTCATGCTCAGGCCCCAGCCATTGAGCACAACGCGGTCGCCTGGCTTGAAGTCGGCCCTGCTGGATTCCAGCACCACGCCTGCCAGATCGATGCCGGGAATGAGCGGGAACGTCCGGATGACCGGGCTCTTGCCGGTGAGGGCAAGCGCATCCTTGTAGTTGAGCGTGGAGTACTCGACCTGCACCAGGACGTCGCCGTCCATCAGATCGGCCTCATCAAAATCGACCAGATCGGTCGATACCTGGTTGTTTGTCTTGCGAGCGAGCAGTGCTTTGAACGTCATGGAGGGGCTCACATTCAAGGAATGGGGCCATGCTAGGCTCGCACCGCTATTGCAACAAGAACGATGATTTTCCGTAGGTACTATGGTTTTCCGGAGTATGCATGCGTAGCAAGCGTTGGGATGGCAAGAGCGGTTGCGCCGTGGAGGTCACGCTGTCGGTCATGGGTGGCGTGTGGAAGCCTGTCATCCTCTTCCACCTGATGACCGGCAAGCGTCGCTTCATGGAGCTGACGCGGCGGGTGCCCAACGCCACCCAGTCCATGCTGACCAGCCAACTGCGGGAACTGGAAGCTGACGGGGTGGTGATCCGCCATGTCTATGCAGAGGTGCCACCGAAGGTCGAGTACGAGCTGTCCGAATTCGGGCGCACGCTGGTGCCGGTGCTGCTGGCCATGCGCGAGTGGGGCGAAACCTATCGCGGCCATAGAAGCACGGACAGCGACAGCTGAGGTCTGAAGCGTAGCGCCGAGTGTGGTCGACATGGCCCGCGCACCCCGCAGCGTTTCGGAGGCCACAGCAATCGCGGTAGTGCAGGAGGCAGCGCATGTGGGGCGCTGCCTCGCTTCGTGAAGGGCGGCGAGCAGGATATCGAAATGCAGGCGCGCGAAAATAACGCGATGCGGATGGGATGAAATCACTCCGCCCACGCGTATGGAACCTCTTCAGTAGCAAGGGGCAGCGCCTGGCAGCCAATGCCAGCCCCCGAAATGGGGGCCGGCACACATCACGGCAGTGCGTGACTTACGGGATGGTGCAGCCGCTGTTCCGCAGGCAGCGGGCAAAAGCCGGGTAGCACACCTTCTCGCCATTGCCCGCTGCGAGGCAGGCCTCGTAGGCCGTGTAGCACGGGGTACAGCGGGACTGCGCGGAGGCACTGCCGATTCCCAGGGTCAGTGCAGCAGCCGCAATAGCAACAGACAGCTTGAATCCAATCTTCATGCTTCACTCCGTTGATAGCCCTCCTTGGGCACCTCGGAGGCTAACGTGGGAAGAGGGTGTATTCAACCCGCACCGAGCCCGGATGGGTATCCATCTTCAGCGCCCCGCCCTGGATTTACTTTGTTGGTGCGTCTGCAGTCTGAGCAGCAACCATGGCCTGTTGCATTTCCTTCAGCGACAGATAGCCATCACCATCGGTGTCCAGGCCCGCGAAGTACTTCGCGATCTCCGGCACCACGTTGGCTTCCTCCTTGCTGATCCTGCCGTCTTTGTTCCTGTCCATCGCGGAAAACGCGGCGTCGATGGAATCGGCCTGCTTGCTGAAACGTTCCTGCTGAAATGTCGCGTACTCTGTCTTGTCGACGCGTCCGTCGTTGTTGGCATCCATGGCGGTGAATGTGGCGTCGATGTAGGCCTGCTTCGGGTCGGCCGGTGAGGCCTGGGCCAGCAACGGGGCAGTGCACAGGGCGATCAACAGAGTGATCCTGGTCATGGGTGATTCTCCTTGAAAATTGCAGATCAGCGGCAGGGATAGGTGTAGCCGTCGGAGTCGCGATAGGTGTCGTTGCGGCGGTCGTAGTTGCCGTAGCGGTTCATGCAGTAGTTGGCGCGCTCGCGGGTCTCGCGCTCGCGTTTGGCGGCAGCGGCAATCACGCCGGCCACCACCGCTGCACCTACCACGCCCACCACGACACCGGCGGTCTTGGCATCGTGCCGGCGCTCGCGTTCGCGCTCATGATTCCGCTCACGTTCGCGCCGTTCCCATGCATCGCGCTCCCGATCGCGGTAGTCCTGGTTCCACTGCGGGTTGTAGCGGTCGCCACGCTGCGCATGGGCGTCGCCGGCGTACGGCATCAACACCAGCTGCGCAGTGACCGCTAGAATCAGCGCGGTTCTTCCTGTCTTCAGAAACATCGTCCAGCTCCTGTGCGGACATCGTTGGTAGCCGTAGTACACCCCGCAGACATTGCGCGAACCTGCCGTCAGGGCGAGCAATTGCAGCGGCTATCGAACCAGCGCCTCCACAGGATCCAGCTGTGCGGCACGGCGTGCCGGCAGGAAGCCGAAACCAACGCCGATCAGGCTGGAACACACGAACGCAGCCAGAATCGAATTGACGGAGAACACCAGGCTGAAGCCCGCATCGGCCAGCTCCATGACCGCGCCCAGCGCCAGTGCCACGCCGATGCCGAGCACGCCACCGAGCAGGCAGACCAGCACCGATTCGATCAGGAACTGCTGCAGGATGTCGCTGCGTCGCGCGCCCACCGCCATGCGCACGCCGATCTCGCGGGTTCGCTCGGTCACCGACACCAGCATGATGTTCATCACCCCGATCCCGCCCACTACCAGTGCGATGGCAGCGATGGAGCTGATCATCATGGTCAGGATGCCAGTGGTCTGTTCAATGGATCTACGGATCTGCGCGTTGTTGCTCATGTAGAAATCGGTGCTGCCGTGGCGGCGAGTCAGCAGTCGCGCGATGGCCTGCTCAGCCGCTTCCATGCTGATCGCATCCGAGACGCGCACGGTGATGCTGGAGACGTGGCTCTGCCCCAGTACGCGCGCCATCGCGGTGGTGTAGGGCAGCCATACCCGCAGCAACGATGCATCACCAGTGGTGCCGGCATCCTTCTTCACCACACCCACCACGCGCACCGGGACATTGCCCAGCAGCAGGGTCTGCCCGATCGGATTGTCGGTCGCGGCGAAGAAGCGTGCGCGGGTATTGGCGTCGATCACCACCACCTGCTGGTAGCCGACCACGCCGGGTGGACCGAAGAAGGCGCCCTCGCCGAGCTTCAGGCCATGCACGCGGAAGTACTGCTCGCTGACGCCCTGCACCTGCACGCTGGCAGAGCGGTTGCCGCGCAGGGCGGTGCCGCTGGTGGCAACACCCGGGGTGGCGCTGTCCACGAATGGCTGCCGGGCCAGGGCCACGCTGTCGCCGGGGGTGAGTGTTTCCACTCGCGCCGAGTGCAGGTCGCCAAAACCGGAACCGGGATAGATCTCGATCGTGTTGGTACCCAACGAGGAGATGTTGGACAGGATGGCCTGCCGTGCACCGGTGCCCAGTGCTACCACCGCCACGACCGAAGCAATGCCGATGATGATTCCGAGCATGGTCAGGAAGGTGCGCATGCGGTGGGCGTTCATCGCGCGCAGTGCCATGCGGAAGGCTTCAGCGAAACGGTCCCGCCAGACCTGCCAGCCGCTGCTACCCGCGGATTGGGGCACGGCTGGCGTCGCCACGCCCGCCGCCAGAGCAGTACCGGTTGCACGATCATCCACGATCCGCCCATCGCGGATTTCGATGATGCGCTGCGCATGCTCGGCCACGGCCATGTCATGCGTGACCAGCACCACGGTATGGCCCTCGGCGTGCAGCTCGCCGAGGATCTTCATCACCTCTTTGCCGGAATGCGTATCCAGCGCACCTGTGGGTTCGTCGGCGAAGATCACCGCGCCACCATTCATCAGCGCACGCGCAATCGAAACGCGTTGCTGCTGGCCGCCCGAGAGCTCGCCAGGGAGATGCTGCATACGCTCGCCCAGACCCAGCCGCGACAGCAGGGTGGCTGCCCGTGCATGGCGTGCTTCGGCAGGCATGCCGGCGTAGATCGCAGGCACCTCCACATTGCTCAGTGCAGTCAGATCGGTCAGCAGGTGGTAGCGCTGGAAGATGAAGCCGAAGTGCTCGCGGCGTAGTTCGGCCAGTTCATCAGGCGACATCTGCGCGGTCTCGCGCCCGGCGATCTGATAGACGCCAGCGGAAGGGCGATCCAGGCAACCCAGGATGTTCATCAGCGTGGACTTGCCCGAACCGGATTGGCCTACGATGGCCACCAGTTCACCTGCGTGAATATCCAGGTCGATGCCGTCGAGTACCACCAGTGTCTGCTCGCCCGCGGCAAATTCACGGCGTACGCCGCGAACGCGCAGCAGTGGCTCGGTCATGGTCGTACTCATTTGGGCTGAGCGGGTGCGCTGGTGGCTTCGACGTTGGCCTGCGCCAGCACGACCTGATCGCCTTCGTTCAGCCCGTCGCGTACTTCCACCTGGATCTGGTCATCCAGCCCGGTGGTGATGCGCCGCGTGCTGGCGCGGCCGTCGGCACCACGGACCTGCACGCTGTAGCTGCCATCGACGGCGCGCGCACCCAATGCGGCCGAGGGAATGGTCAGTACGTCGTTGGCGCGGCCCAGCACGATGCGAACCTGCGCGGTCATGTAGCTGCGCAGGCGGCCATCGGCGTTGTCCACGTCGAACTGGCCGTTGTAGTACATGGCCGTGCGGCTGGCACCCGACACCGCCGGTGCGGCGAGGCTGGAACTGTCTTCGTTGGTGATCGATTCCGGTGCTGGCGCTATATCCCGAAGCCTGCTGCTGTAGCGGCGACCGGCATCACCAAGAATGGTGAAGAACGCCTCCTGCCCAACAGCGGTGTGTACGACGTCAGCCTCGGAGATCTCGGCGTATACCGTCATCACGTCCTGATTGCCCAGCATCACGATGGTCGGTGCGCTCTGCACCGCATTCACGGTCTGCCCCTGGCGCGCGACCACGGCCAGTACGGTGCCGTCGGTGGGGGCGGTGATGCGGGTGTACTCCAGATTGGTCTGCGCGACATCGACGTCGGTCTGTCGACGCGCAACTTCACCGTCCAACGCGGCGATCTGTTCACGGGTGGCGTCGACCTTGGCCTTGGCTGCATCGAAGTCGGCGCGGGCCACCAGCTGCGCGGCAGCCAGTTGCTGCTGCCGATGCAGTGTCAACTCGAACTGGCGCAGGTCGGTCGCCAGTGCATCGCGGTTGGCGCGCGCGGTGCGCTGTGCGGCCTGCGCGCTCAGCAATGCATTGCGCTGCGTGCGCGAATCGATATCGGCGATGGGATCGCCGGCTTTCACTTTGTCGCCCAGTTTCACATGCAGGGTGTCGATGCGGCCGGAGACCTGCGCACCCACGCTGACCAGCCGCGAGGGCTTCAGCGTACCAGTGGCTTCCACCACCTGTTCGATGTTGCCGCGAACGACCGGCGCAACCTGCAGTTGCTGAGGTGGTGCGGGCCGCAACCATGCAAACAGAATCAGCGCGCTGCACAGCAGGGCGGCAGCAATCATGAGCGCCCGGCGGCGCTTGCGTGGTGCGGCGCTCATCGTCGCAGCATCCAGTAGAGACAGGTCATCGCGGGTCCTCGCGGCAGTAGAGACACACGTCTGGCGTGGCAGACGGGGTTGGCCGTCGAGTCTCGATGCGCTGGGTTGCGTGAACCTTGCGGGGCTGTCGCTGTGTCAGCGTGCGGCAAGAAGGGCGAGCAATGCTACGGCGATGAACTGCAGGGCGCTACCGAGAACCAGCAGTGCATTGCGCAGCCGGTGGCCTGCCAATCGCGCAGCGAAGAGTTGACTCACCGCGCCGGCCAACAACCAGAAGAATGCTGGAACAGGCAGCTTCGTCATCCCTGCACCGATGCTGATCAGCAGCGCGCTGGCAATCATTATCCCGGTGGCATGACCATCCAGGACGCGCAGCAGTGGTGGCATCGGGCGCGAGGTTGCCGCGCGCCATGCCGCCAACCCATGCAGCGCAGCATGCACGGCAACGAACAGGAGCACGGCAGCGGCCGCCGCAGCGCTCGCGTGCCTGTACGTTGAAGCCACCAGTGCAATGCCGGGCAGCAGTAGGAACAGGGCGCCGAACAGCCGCATCAATACACCTGCGCGCTCGGTTTCGGGAACTGCCCGCAGCCAATGCGGCCAGTGTTCCAGGCCGAGCGCGCGGCCAGTACGCGGGTGGCGATTCCATGCGGCAGCGGTAAGGCCCGGCGAATTCCGCGGTGGCACAGTGCGCGTGGAAGAGGACGGTGGCGGAGCTCCCTGGGTCACATGCAGGCTTCCTGTCAGATCGGAACGCGGTGGCACGGCAGGTGCCACACCCCGATGCTGTGCAGCGAACATTGCCGCAACCTTGCCTGTCCTCGCTACCGGCATCGCATGGACAGGTGCCAGTTACACAGGTGCACGCGGTGTGTTCAGTGCTCCAGCGGTGGCGCGCTGGTCACGCCCGGGTGCAGTGGAAACTCAACACGGATCAATGCACCACCGCCAGGCGCATCCAGAATCGTGACGTGGCCGCCGTGGCGGTCGATCACCTGGCGCACCAGGTTCAACCCCAGTCCTGCGCCTGTCTGCCGTGGCCGCAGCCGCTGGAAGGGTTCGAAAACCCGTTCGCGCTGGTCGACCGGTATGCCGGGGCCGTCGTCCTCGACCTCCAGGCAGCTGCCCTGAACGCGCACGATGATCTGGCGTCCGCCATGTTCGGCAGCATTCAGCACCAGGTTGGAGATTACCCGCTCCACTGCGCCGGTCTCGCCGAACACCGGGAAGTGCGATTCCACCGCCACGGCTACGGTCTTGTCCGACTGGATCAACAGCGGCGCCAGATCGGCGGCCACCCGTTTGGCCACCCGCGCCAGGTTGATGGTTTCCTTCGGCCCGTCTTCGTCCATGCGGTGCAGATCCAGCAACTGCTCTGCCAGCGTCGCCAACCGTGCCACTTCCACGGCCAGGTTGCGCGAGGTGGCGTCGTCGGCCGCATCGACCTTTACCCTCAGAATCGCGATGGGGGTGCGCAGCTCATGCGCGGCGGCGGCGATGAAGCGGCGTTGCCGCTCGTGCCCCTCGTCCAGCCGCTCCAGTGCTTCATTCACCGCCGTCACCAACGGAGCGATCTCCACCGGCACCGCGGTTTCTGTCAGGCGGACACCGCGGCGACTGGCGGAGATGTTGCGGGCTTCCTGGGCGATGCGCTCCACCCCGGCCAAAGCTCGTCTTACGATGATCGGTGTCAGGACGATGGTGGCCAGGCCCAGCAGCAGGAAGATCGGCAGGGTGATGATGTGTGCCGCCAACGCCATCTGCCAGGTCAGCGTATCGGTTTCGCCGTGGGCCATGATGGTCAGCTTGCCGGCCGGCCCGCTGTGCTGGCGGACCACGACGGCCAGGCCATCGCTGCGGTCGCGCCCGCGCAGGTCGCCAAAGGGGATGCCATCCAGTGCGCCAACCAGCGAGGCATAGGCCGGCGGCACAGGCCCGAACGTAACGTGGTGGCCGTGCTCATCCTCGGCGATGAACCATGCACCGGGAACAACCTTCAGCAGTTCGGCCAGTTCCGGCGTGTTCTGCACGTAGAGGTCGCCATTGCGGTCGCGGTGCACCGCGTCGGCCGCCACCGGCGCGAAGGTCTGGATGGTGTAGTAGCCACCGCTGTCGGCACGTATCAGCACCATCAGCAGCGCGAAGAACGCCACCAGCAACGCCAGCAGCTGATAGATCAGCGTTTTGACGATCAACGGGCGCTTCAGCGAGGGACGACGCGCCATTACTTGGCTTCCCGCATCAGATAGCCGACGCCGCGGATGGCGTGTATCTCTACTCCTGCATCGGCATCGGCCAGCTTGCGGCGAAGGCGCGAGACGTGCGAGTCGAGCGTGTTGGAATGGATGCCGTCATCGAATCCATACACTGCCATCTCAATCGACTCGCGCAGCACGGTGCGCCCCAGGCGCCGGGCCAACGCGGTCAGCACACGGATCTCGCGGCGCGGCAGCTCAAGCCGTTGCCCGCCCACACTGGCTTCACCCGATGCCGGGTCGAACACCAAACGGCCGATGCTGACCAGTTCCACCTGCATGCCGCTCGGCCGGCGCCCTGCAGCGCGGATGCGGGCGAACAGTTCCTCAAGTGCGAAGGGCTTGGCCAGATAGTCGTCCGCGCCCTCATCCAGGCCGGCGATGCGGTCCGGCAGCTGCCCCAGCGCGCTCAGCACGATGATCGGCACCCCTGGGTTGCGCTCACGCAGCAGGGAAATCAATCCCAGCCCGTCACCGTCGGGCAGGGTGCGGTCCAGCAGCACCAGATCGTGCGATCCGCACAGGGCCGCTTCGCGGGCCAGTGCCAGCGTGTTGGCCAGGTCCACCACGTAGCGCTCGCGCTGCAGGGCGGATTTCAGGGTGGCGGCCAGTTCGGCTTCGTCTTCGATCAGCAGGATGTGCATCGGCAGGGCTTGGGCAGGAAGGGCGTGGCAGGGCGGTTCGGCACGCGCCGGCACCGTATTACAGGAACATTGCGTGAACATGGCGTGCCTTCCCGATCTTCCGCACGGCTGTGGTGACGCAGGAAACACGCTGTCGGCGCAAGGTTCGCGCAATCCAGGCACTCCAGCCTTGGCGGCCACTCGCTGCCCCCCAATCCCTGGAGTACCCATGAAGTTGTTCGTTCCGTTGTTGCTCGTGGCCGCGTTGAGTGGCTGTACCACCGCGAAGATGACCGTTACCCCTGATGGCCGGCGCGGCGTCTCCATCGACTGCAGCGGCTCCAGTGCCTGGAGTGGCTGCTACGAAAAGGCCGGACAGATGTGCCCAGGCGGCTATGTAGTCTTCAGCAAGGATGGCGACGACGGCAACGCCATCGCGGTGGGCAACAAGAACGGCTTCACCTCCACCCAGATGGCCACCCGCTCGATGCTGGTGGCCTGCTCGCACTGACACCCACAGGGGAGGTGGGTTGCCACCTCCCCGTCATCACCGCCCCCAGCCCTGCGTCAGAAGCTGTAAGCGGCCTGCACGTACACCCGCCGCGGCTCACCCGGGAAATGCCCGTTGCGCGCGATGAAACCGCTGGCTGCATATACCTTGTCGAACAGGTTCTTGACGTTGGCCTGGAACTGCCACTGCTTCCATGTGGTCTTCCAGCTCATGTCGAACACGGTGTAGGCCTTGACCGTCTGCCCGTCCAGACTGACGCGCTCACCCACATGGTCAGCACCAAAGCCGATGGCCGAATTGATCGACGGCAGGTCGTAGCGCGTCCACATTCCCAGCTTGTTGCGCGGCGCATTGGCGAATCGGTCGCCGGAAGCGTTGGTGATGCCATTCGGGCCTGCATCCTTCACCCGCGCATCGTTGTAGGCGTAGGTCAGATTCAGCACCCAGCGCTCGGTGAGGTCGGCCAGCAGATCCAGCTCCATGCCGGTACTGCGCACCAGGCCCAGCGCGGCCAATTGGTTCACGCCACCGATCACTTCGCCGGTGGCCTGCACGATATTGCTGCGGTCGATCCGGTAGGCGGCCATGTTCAAGGTCACACGGTCGGCCAGCAGGGACTTCATGCCCACTTCCCACTGCTTGCTGCGTTCTGCATCGAACGGCCCGCCAGCGGCGGGGTTCTGGTTGGCAGCACTCTGCGGTACAAAGCCGCTGGCCACGTTGGCGTAGACATTCAGGCCCTCGCGCACGGTGAACGTGCTGCCCAGCCGCCAGCTGAGGTCGTTGCCGTCCACACTGCTGCCGGCAATGCGGTCGTCGTCCTTGAAGCCATCCCAGCGCAACCCGGCCAGCACATGCCAGCGTGTGCCCAGTGCCAGCTCGTCCTGCAGATAGCCGCCATAGCGCATGCTGCGGGTGGACGTGCTGCGCCAGGGCAGGGCCGCCAGGTTGTAGTCGTGCCAGGTACTGGCGCCATACACGGGATTGAACAGGTCGATACCGCGCACCGGCCCCGCACCACGGGCAAGGTCGGCGCTGCTGGCGGTCTGTGCAGTGAAATCCGCATCCAGCTGGTACACATCGGCACCGAACAACACCTTGTGCTCAACCGCGCCGGTGGTCACCCGCCAGACTGCATTGCCGTTGGCAGTGAATGCTTCGTTGTCGCGGATCTGGTTGCGCAGCTGGCGGGTCATCCACTCGGCCACGCCATCGCGGTCACGATCGATCAGGCCCATCGGCTCGTGGTACATCTGGTGCTCGTTGTTGCTGAACCAGCGAGCGGCGAAGTCCACATCCAGATTGTCACGTGGTGCGAAGCGGTACTGCGCCAGCGCCACTTTGGCGCGCATGTCGAGGAAGTCGCTGGCCTCGTTGTGGTTCCAGCGGCGGTCGGTCAGGAAGGTGCCCGCATCATTCACCGGCACGCCGCGCAGGCGGTTGCCGCCGAGGTTCTGGGTGATGTCGGTGAACTGCAGCACCAGCTCGCCGGTCCGGCCGATGTCGAAGGCCAGCGAGGCGTCGCCGATCACGCTTTCGCTGTCGGTGTTCCAGCGCACACCCTTTTCACTGTCGGCATACAGCCCGGCGCGATAGCGCACGCTGCCGGAGGCATTCAACGGCCCGGTACCCTCGATCGATCCGGCACGAAAGTTCTTGTCGCCCAGCTGGATCTCGATGTTGCGTCCGGCGCTGGCTTTCGGTTTGCGGGTTACATAGTTGATGACGCCGCCTGCATCACCACCGCCATACAGCGCACCTGCCGGTCCCTTCAGCACTTCCACGCGCTCGATGTTGAACAACTGCGGGACCGAGAAACCTGCATACGGGTCGCCGCGCAGGCCGTCATACAGCACGTTCTCCTGGCGGAAGCCGCGCAGGGTCACCCCGGCATAGCTGAAGTAGCTGATGCCGCTGATGCTGCGATAGAGGTCGGTCACCTGACGCGCGGCCTGATCGTCGATCAGTTCACGCGGGATGACCTGGATCGATTGTGGGACCAGCTCCAGCGGTGTATCCGTGCGGGTGCCGACCGCAGCATCGTCCACCCGGTACAGGGTCTGTGCACGTCCGCGAACTTCGACCTTGTCCAGGTCCTTTGGCGCGGCAGTGGAGGGCTCGACAGCATGGGCAAGGGTTGCCAGGGGTAGGGTCAGTACCAGGCACAAGGCGCGTTTCAGGGGTATTGGAAAAGGCATCGGGAGAGGGGGTGTGTCTGCAAATGAGAAAGATTAGCATTTGCAACACTTCGTGACCTATCCCCCGAATGCGTTATGGACGCGCGCCGGGGTCCGTATACGGGCTGCCCGCCAAGGCCACCAGTACCCCGGTGGCGCCACGCACGATCAGCTGCAGCATGGCCTCACGCGGGTCCTCGCCCTGCAGTTGGCTTGCCAATCCCTTCTCATAGGCCGCCACCATCGACGCCAGCAGCATGGCCGCGCCCAATCGCGCTTCGGCGTCATGTTCTGGCCGGCCGGCAGCGTCGGCCATCAATCGCGCCAGGTCGTCAGTCAACTGCGCCTGCAGCCGTCGCGCGTGCGCGACCAGTACCGGGCTCTCCGCCACGGTGCCCCAGAAGGCGGCAGCGCCGGCATTGATGCGCAGCAGCGGATGGCCAGCCTCCAGCAACTCGCGCACCAGTGACTGGAAGGCCGCCAGCGGGGTCATGCCGCTGCGCGCCATCATGCCCTCGCGCAGCAGCATGCGCGCCTCCTCATCGCGATCGAACACCAGGTCTTCCTTGCTGGCGAAGTAGTTGAAGACCGTCTTGCGTGAGACGCCCGCGGCTTCGGCGATTTCGGACATGGAGACGGCCTCGAAGCCACGCCGGATGATCAGCTCGGTGGCGACGTCCGAAATCGCTTGTCGGGTCTCGGCCTTGCGTTGTTCGCGACGACCTGGAGGCGGGGTCATGGGCGGTTCACTTGTGGAAACGTACACCGAGTGTAACATTTGACCCGCCAGAGCGCCGACCCGGCGCTCACAAGGATTCCCCATGCTGTACGACGTCGTCATTGCCGGTGCTGGCCCGGTGGGCCTGTTCCTGTCCTGTGAACTGGCGCAGGCCGGGTGTTCAGTGCTGGTGCTGGAACAGGCCAGATCCGCCGGTTCGCCGTTGAAGCGCTTGCCATTCGGGCTGCGCGGCTTGAACGCCCCTACGCTGGAGGCATTGGATCGGCGCGGCCTGTTGGACGCGGTCGCCGCGACACAGGTGCTCAAGCCCGAGAAGGGGGCGCCGCCGCCCGGCACCGCCCATTGGCTCGCGCAGCCGCGGGCGCTGGGCGGCCACTTCGCCGGAATACCGTTTGCCTTGGACGACGTCGACCGCACGCGGTGGACCTGGCGCCTGCCGTCGCCGGTGGGCAGCCAGATGGCGGTGGAGCTGCAGGCCCTGGAAACGGTCTTGGCCGAACGTGCGACCACGCTGGGCGTGCGCATCGAACGCGGGCGTGCGGTACAGGCGGTGCGCGCCTGTGCAACCGAAGTGGAGATCGAGACCGCTGACGGGGCGGTACGTGGTCGCTGGCTGGTAGGTTGCGATGGAGGCCGCAGCACAGTGCGCAAGCAATGCGGTTTCAGTTTCATCGGCACGGATCCCGAATTCACCGGTCATTCGCTGCAGGTCGATCTGGAAGATCCCGGCGTGCTGACCCCGGGCCGTCAGTACACCGCGCAGGGCATGTGCAATTTCAATCCCCCCGGTGTGCTCGCGCTTGCCGATTTCGATGGCGGTGCCGGGCATCGAAAACCTCTCGCGCTGGATGAAGCGCAATCGCTGCTGCGACGTGTGTCTGCCCGCGACGTGACCATCACCGCGCTGCATCTGCACAGCACCTGGACCGACGGTGCGCGCCAGGCCAGCGCCTATCGCAACGGCCGCGTGCTGCTGGCAGGCGACGCTGCGCACGTGCATTCCCCGTTGGGAGGGCAGGGCCTGAATCTGGGCATCGGCGATGCGATGAACCTGGGCTGGAAACTGGCCAGCGTGATACGCGGTGACGCTGACGTGGCGCTGCTGGACAGCTATCACGCGGAACGGCATCCAATTGGCGCCAACGTACTGGACTGGTCGCGCGCGCAGGTTGCGCTGATGCGTCCTGGAGCCGGTTCGCGCGCGTTGGCGGCGGTCATGGCCGATCTGGCCGGCACCCGCGATGGCGCCACCTATCTGGCCGAACGGGTCTGGGGCGTGTCGCAACAGCTCGATCTGGGCGATGGCCATCCATTGGCCGGTCGCAGCGTGCCGGATTTCCTGCTGGCCGATGGCCGCCGCATGGGAGAGGTGCTGAGGACGGGGCAGGGGGTGTTGCTTGTGCTCGATGAGAACGGCGCTTCGTACAATCCCGTCGACCGTTGGCGACAGCCGTTCACCCGCATTGCCTCGGCGGTGGACGATGCGCTCGGCCTGGGGGCGGTACTGGTGAGGCCCGATGGAATTGTCGCGTGGGCCTGCGATGCGGGAGGTGATCAGGCAGGGTTGCGCCAAGCGTTGCAGCGCGGGTTCGGACTGCCGGAGGCTGACTGACGTACAGGGCGGAGGCGCAGCCGATGTGGGCTGCGCCGGGTGCGGTTACAGATCCTTCTTCTTGCCGCTCAGGTCGATCGGCCTGTCACTGCCCTTGCGCTCGCTCGACCACACTTCCATGCTCTTGTTGCAGCGGCTCTCGCGGGCAGCCACTTCGCGCGGCAGGTCCTTCAGATGCGGCGACTCCTGGCAGGCCTGATGCATGTTGCTGTCGTCATAGGTTGCACAGGCGCTGAGCGAGGCCAGAGTGATGGCGACGAGGGTGGTGCGGAGCAGGGGCTGCAGGTTCATGGGAGGGTCTCGGGTGGTGCCGGGCTGGCCATGGAATTCAAATCCGTGACACCGGGCGCAGACAATCCGACCAATCACACTTGTTATTCTATAACAGAAGCGCGATAGTCCGGCGCCTGCTGCTGTCAGGCGACGCAGATCATCAGCATCATGCTCAGCGCCAGCATCAGCACGAATACGCGCCGGCTGAGCGCAAGGCAGGCCAGGCAGGCGGCCAGTGCCCAGGCAGCCAGCAGCGCGCAGGCCAGCAGCCACAGCCCGATCACCATCAAAGAGCCACTCGCCAGCGCTGACAGTGCGATCGCCTTGAACAGCGTCACGCCCAGCACACTGCCGAGCACGCCAGCCTGCAGAGCGATGGCATCGTGACGGGCAGGGGCGGGCGGGTGGCGCATGTCGGCGGCGTTCGTTTGCTGCAAGGGAGGCGCAGCCACTGTGCCCGATCACATATCCACGCCATGTGTTTTTCGCGCACGCGATGCAGGGCCGATGCAGGCCTCAGTCGAACTCACCCTCGGCCGATTCCAACCGTTGCCGGTAGGCAGCGCGGTGCTGATACAGGCGCTGGCATTCGGCCGACCTGTGGATGCGGCTGCCGGGTTCGTTGGCTACCGAGTCGCACATCCGCGCAATATGGTTGTTCTCTGCCAGCTCGGTGACGAAGAACACAGCCGTGATGCCGGTGCCGAGCAGCACGACATACAGCAGGCGGCTGAGCCAGCGCGACAGCTTGCGCTCGAAGTGCTGCTGGATGGTCAGGTCGAAACGGATGATGCTGAGCACGATCCAGATGATCGCGACCAGGAAGCAGAGCGTGGGCAACAGGCCGCGCCAGAGCCCGGCCTCGTAGACCGATTCGTTGTAATGGACGGCAGCCCCGGCACCGGCGATGGCGATGGCAAGTGCCCAGTTGCGGCCCAGCGAGAGCAGGTCATCGAGCAGCTTTTCGCGGTTCCTGTTTGATCCTGCTGCCACGGTGGTTCCTTCTGCGTGCTACGTCCGGCGGCGGACCGCCGCCGATCCTGCAGATGGTGGCGCATCGCTGCAGCGATGAGAAGACCGCGCGGCTCAATGTGCGATGGCGCGGGCACTGATCCAGCGCCTGTAGCGGCGGGTCCGGCACTTTGTGGCCGCCTGTGCCAGCAGCAGTGCCCATACCGGTGAAACCGTGGGTGCGGTGGGGTGGCGCCGGCTCAACCGGCCCAGCTGATACTTCACTGCGGCCATGTGCGCGCTGGCCGCCAGCGGCTTGCTGCGCCAGTTGATGTTGCGCAGCGTCGGCGCCGGGTCGCGGCCCTGCTGCCATTGCTGTGGCAGATCCGGCTCGATCGCCAGGGCGGTGGCGATGCCGACCATAGCCACGCCGCTGGCCAGCACCTGTTCTGCCACCTCGCGGCGGCGGATGCCGCCGGTGACCATCAACGGCATCGTTGCCACCGTGGCGATCTCGCGTGCGAATTCGAGGAAGTACGCTTCGCGGGCCACGCTGCGATCGTCGCGTGCGGCGCCGGTCATGGCCGGTGCTTCATAGCTGCCGCCGGACAGCTCGACCAGATCCACACCGAGGGGGGCCAGCATCTCCACCACGGCGCGCGCATCCTCGGGCGAGAAACCGCCGCGCTGGAAATCGGCGGAGTTGAGCTTCACCGCCACCACGAATGTGGGCGCCACCGACGCGCGTACACCCTGCACGATCTCCAGCAGCAAGCGCGCACGGTTTTCCAGGCTGCCGCCCCAGTGGTCCTCGCGCCGGTTCGACAGCGGTGACAGGAACTGGCTGAGCAGGTAGCCGTGCGCGGCATGGATCTCCACGCCACTGAAACCGGCACGCTCGGCCAGTTCGGCACTGCGGATGAAGCGCGCGATCACCGAGTCGATGTCGTCCTCGGTCATCGCCTTCGGCGGTGCGAACTGCTTGGACAGCGCGCCCATCTGCAATGCAACGGCCGACGGCGCGAGCGCGGGTTGACCGAGTGCGGCCGGCATCTGCCGCCCCGGGTGATTGATCTGCATCCACATCTGCGCACCCCGCGAGCGGGCAGTGTCCGCCCAGGCAGTGAAGCGGTCGAGGTGGCGGTCATCCTCCAGTACCACGCCGCCGGGCCCAGTCATGGCGCGCCCATCGACCATCACGTTGCCGGTGATGATCAGTCCGGCGCTGCCGTCGGCCCAGCGCTGGTACAACTGCAGTAGCGCTTCGGACGGAGCGTGGTCAGCGTCGGCCATGTTTTCCTCCATCGCCGCCTTGGCGATGCGGTTGCGGATGACGGCACCGGAGGGCAGTGCCAGGGGCGAGAACAGCGACATCGGACAGCTCCAGGACAGGGGAATGGGGCTACGCTAACCTTCAAGTTTGATTGAAGGTCAACAGGCTTCCATGTCGAGGATTCAGGCAGATGAAGATCGGTGAGCTGGCCCGCCGCACGGGCCTGACAGCGTCGCGCATCCGCTTCTACGAAGAGGCCGGGTTGTTGGTGGTCCAGCGCCAGGCCAACGGCTACCGCGATTATCCGGAGCAGGCGGTGCTGCTGCTGGAACTGATCACCGGTGCGCAGCGCGCCGGTTTCAGCCTGGAAGAGATCCGCGCGCTGTTGCCGCCGGACATGGGCCAGTGGCAGCACGAGGTACTGATCACGATGCTGCAGCAGAAGGTGGCCGACATCGAAGCGCTGCAGTTGCGGCTGTCAGAGAGCCGTGCGCACCTGCTGGCCCTGATCGAAGATATCCAGGCGCGGCCGGAGGGCATCGATTGCGCGGCCAATTCGCAGCGGGTGCTGGACCGGGTGAAGCGTGGTGAGCTGGCGCGGACGACCCTGGCGGCCGGCGATACCGCGTTGCTGCGGCCGGATCGCCGCCGCCGCACGGGCAGCGAATGACGATCCGGCGCGATGTTCAGAGGCTGCCGGCGACGGCGCTCTTGCGCTTCTTGTCCAGCATCACCGCCACGCACCACAGCAGCAGGCCGCCGATGGCGGTGGCCGCACCGACGTAGCCGGTGCTGGCCGGGCTGAAGCCGGCGCTGATCGCCATGCCACCCAGCCACGGGCCGAGCGCGTTGGCGGTATTGAAGGCGGCATGGTTGGAGGCGGCGGCCAGGGTCTGGGCTTCGCCGGCCACGTCCATCAGGCGGGTCTGCAGCACTGCCGCCAGCGCACCCATGGTGCCGACGGTGATGATCATCGGGCCGATGGTCCACACCGATTGCGCGGCCAGCGGATACAGCAGCAGCATCACGATCGACCACAGCAGCACCACCGCAGCGGCCTTGAAGTGGAACCTGTCGACCAGCCAGCCACCGGCGATGTTGCCGATGATGGCGCCGATGCCGAACACGCCCACCGCCAGCGGCATCCACGATTCGGCCACGCCGGTGACCTGCACCAGGGTCGGCGCCAGGTAGGTGAACACACAGAACATGCCGGCGAAACCGACCGCGCCGATCGCCAGCGCCAGCCACACCTGGGGGGTGTTGAAGGCACGCAGTTCGCGCATCGGCGAGGTGCGCACCTCGTCCGGGTCCGGCAGCAGGAAGCGCGCGATCATCGCCACGGTGGCGATGGCCAGCACGCTGACCAGGGCAAAGGCGGTGCGCCAGCTCAGCTGCTGGCCCAGCCAGGTGGTCAGCGGATTGCCGACCAGGATCGCGATCGACAGGCCCAGCAGTACGCGCGACATCGCCTGGCCGCGCTGGCCGGCCGGACTGATTGCGGCGGCCACCAGCATCGCCACGCCGAAGTAGGCGCCATGCGGCAAGCCGGCAACGAAACGTGCGATCAGCATCGTGCCGTAGTTCGGTGCCAGTGCGCTGGCCAGGTTGCCGACAGCATAGAAGCCCATCAGCGCCAGCAGCAGCTTGCGGCGCGGGAAGCTGGCGCCGACGAAGGCGAGAATCGGCGCACCGACGACCACGCCGATGGCATAGGCGCTGATCAGGTGGCCGACCTGGGTTTCGGAGATCGACAGGCCACGGCTGATCTCCAGCATCAGGCCCATGCTGGCGAACTCGCTGGTACCGATGGCGAAGCCGCCCAGGGACAGGGCAAGGATGATCAGGGTGCGCTGACGGGGCGTCAGCCGCGCAGCCAGGGAAGAGTTGGGGCTCATGCGGGGGCGCGATGGGGGCGGGCAGCCGTGCATTGTACTGCTGCACCGCAACAGCAGCAGCCACGCTGGGGGTAAATCAGCGTTTGATCCGTGGGGTTGCGGCAAGCCGGGCACGGGCTCGGTACGAAAGCAGGTTCGGCGCATTGTTGTCGGCGTCCTGCATGTAATGACGACATGGACGTCGGCATGATGCGAAACACAGGGGCTGCGGAGTGCTGGAACAAGGAGGATGTCGATGCAGGAATTCAGGCATGTGCTGGAGACGCGCGGCCGCTATCAGCTGGTAGCGGTGTCCTACGCGCCGGTGTACGCTCCGGGCGATGTGGTCGGCCATGCGGTCGTCGCCGACGATGGGGATCGTCTGACCGACCTGATGTCGCTGGCCGAAGCGCGCCAACGCCTGCAGGCACTGGTGCGTGAAGAGGGCGAAGAGCCCGGGCTGGAGAACGAAAACCACCTGCGGAAGAAGGCGTCGCGCTGGCGCCGCCGCTAGGCCGTCGCGCCCTTGTGCGCATCATGGAGGATCCGGGTGTTGCCCAGTAAGAAGTATCTGCTCATCGCCATCATCACGCTGGCGACCCTGCTGCTTGGTTTCGTGTTTTCCGGTTACCTGACCCTGTTGTTGCTGGGGCTGGACACCAAGCTGTTCACCTGGAACACGTACTACCAGTATTACCACGCCATTGGCCAGCCGCAGGTCGCGCCGTTCGTGGGCAAGATCAAGTGGGCCGGCTATCTCGGCTTCGGCCTGCCGCTGTTGGTCCTGCTGGTGACCGGCCTGGTGCTGCTGCTGAAGAAGGACAAGCGCTCGTTGCACGGCGACGCGCGCTTTGCCACCGGCGCCGACCTGTCCAAGCACGGCATGTTCAAGAAGACCGGCCAGAGCATCGTGGTTGGCAGCCATGGCGGCAAGCTGGTGCGGCTGGACGGCCAGCAGTTCGTGATCCTTGCAGCGCCCACCCGTTCAGGTAAGGGCGTAGGCGTCGTCATCCCGAACCTGCTGGAGTACGGCGAATCGCTGGTGGTGCTGGACATCAAGCAGGAGAACTTCGACCTGACCAGTGGCTGGCGTGCCAGTCAAGGGCAGGAGATCTACCTGTTCAATCCTTTCGCCGAAGATCGGCGCACGCACCGCTGGAACCCGCTCAGCTATGTTTCCGATGACCCGGCGTTCCGTGTCTCGGACCTGATGAGCATCGCCGCGATGTTGTATCCGGACGGGGCCGAGGACCAGAAATTCTGGGTCAGCCAGGCGCGCAACGCGTTCATGGCCTTCACCCTGTATCTGTTCGAAAACTGGGACGACGAGCGCAGCAGCGGTTTCCCGGGCGGCTCGGGCACGCCCACGCTGGGCGCTGTCTACCGGTTGTCGTCGGGGGACGGCACCGATCTGAAGAAGTACCTCAAGGCATTGTCGGAGCGGTCGTTCCTCAGCGCCAACGCGCGTTCGGCGTTCGCCAACATGCTGTCCCAGGCCGACGAGACCTTCGCCTCGATCCTGGGCACCTTCAAGGAGCCGCTCAATCCCTGGATCAATCCGGTGCTGGACAAGGCCACCAGCAGCAACGACTTCCTGCTGACCGATGTGCG
Source organism: Stenotrophomonas sp. 63632_Sma (assembly GCF_056482875.1). NCBI lineage: Bacteria > Pseudomonadati > Pseudomonadota > Gammaproteobacteria > Lysobacterales > Lysobacteraceae > Stenotrophomonas > Stenotrophomonas sp. 63632_Sma. Next base: position 2,834,995 of record NZ_CM151220.1, on the reverse strand, counting down.
CAGGAAGAAGATGACCATCTATATCGGCATCCAGCCCAACAAGCTGGCCGAGAGCCGATTGATCATCAACCTGTTCTTCAGCCAGTTGATCAACCTCAACACCAAGGAACTGCCCAAGTCCAACCCGGACCTGAAGTACCAGTGCCTGCTGTTGATGGACGAATTCACCTCCATCGGCAAGGTCGAGATCATCGCCTCGGCGGTGTCCTACATGGCCGGTTACAACATCCGCCTGCTGCCGATCATCCAGAGCATGTCCCAGCTTGATGCCACCTACGGCCGGGAAGTGTCACGCACGATCATCACCAACCACGCACTGCAGATCCTGTACGCGCCGCGCGAGCAGCAGGACGCCAACGACTACTCGGACATGCTGGGCTACACCACCGTCCGCAAGAAGAACGTCACCCATGCCCGTGAGAAGACCCACAACTTCACCGAAGAGCGGCGTGCACTGATGCTGCCGCAGGAGCTGAAGGCGATGGGGCCGGACAAGGAAGTATTCCTCTACGAGGGCATACCGCATCCGGTGAAGTGCGACAAGATCCGCTATTACAAGGATCGCTATTTCACATCGCGGCTGCTGCCGAAGGTCGACGTTCCGATGCTTAACGTCTAATTCACGTCGCTAAATTTGTGACGTAGATTCATATTCACCGACGTGAAAGCGTGAGCTGAGTCAAAAATTCGGCATCTGTTCATAGATTTTCAGACTTGTCTGACATGGAATTGACGCGTGGTTGTGTAACTCTGTGTGCGTCATCCAGAAGTGTGTGCTGGATGGCAAAAGTTGTAACGCAGGGTGGCCAGGAGTTTGTGCCATGGAAACAAGGATGGTTTCGACGTTGGTGAGGGTGTGCGGGTGTGTCGTCGGCAACGTCTGGCGGCCCCGCGACCTGGTTGGCAGCTTTCGGGCTGCAGGGGAGCCGGGGCAGGTGTGCTGCATGCCAGCGCGTCTCCCCGATTCCGGCGTGCGCCATGCAGCGCCGGACGGCCAGGGAACCAACGCTCGGGACTGCTTTTTCGTACGTCAAAGTGAAGCCCGTATGAATCAGGCGTTTATCGCGAAAATCTCCATCGCCGCAGTTGCGGCGCTGATGGTGGCAGGGTGTGCCACCAAGTCCGCCCCCGATTTCGGTGGGCGCTGGAAGCCGGTCAACCGCTTTGCCGTGGCGACGACCGAGATCCCGCTGTATTCCAGCTACGTCTACCAGGCCTCGCCGATGGATGGCACGCTCAAAGCCATGCTCGAGCGCTGGGCCAAGGATTCCGGACGAACACTGGACTACCGCCTCAGCTCGGACTTCACGCTGTATGGCGCGGTCTCGAAGATCGACACCACCAATGCGCAGCAGGCCGTGATCGATCTGACTTCGGCGTATTCGGCGCAAGGCATCTCCGTCTCCATTGTTGGCAACCAGATCGTTGTGCAGAGCGCAGGCTCGACGCCCACCGCGTCGGCGCAGGGCGCTGATTCCAACAGCGGCACCTGAGTCCACCTCGAAACCATCGAACGTGCCGCTCCCCGCGCGCCTGTCGCAGGGGCTCCATGCCCATTGATGTTTCAGCAGTACGGAAGAATCCATGTTCCGCAAGAAGGATCCCGGCAACAGTCCCAAGGTCGAGCAGTCGGTCGCCAAGGCGGTCAGCTACGAGATCACCGTGGCCGACATGGCGCGTCGCAGCGAGCGCCGTGCCTGGTGGGTCGCCACGGGCTCGTTGCTGATGTCGCTCGCACTGGCGGGCGGCTACTACTACATGCTGCCGCTGAAGGAGAAGGTGCCGTTCCTGGTGATGGCCGATGCGTACACGGGTACCGCGACGGTCGCACGCCTGAGCGGGACCTTCCAGGGCGAGACGATTACCAGCAACGAAGCGATCAATCGCAGCAATGTGGCCCAGTACGTACTGGCGCGCGAGTCGTACGACTCGGCGGTGATGGGCCTGCGCGATTGGGAACTGGTGTTCGTGATGTCCACCGATCCGGTGGCGCAGTCCATGCGCGTGCGCTATGCCGGCAACAACCCGCAGAACCCGTTCGTCATGTATGGCCGCGAACGTGCCATCCGGGTCAAGATCCTCAGCATCACGCCGCTGGGCGCCGAAGCGAACGGCAGCTTCCGCGGCGCTTCGGTGCGCATCCAGCGCAGCCTGCTGGACAAGCGCACTGGCGTTGCCACCTACCTGGACAACCAGCTGGTGACGATGCGCTTCGGCTACAACCAGAACCTGGCGCTGTCCGAGCAGGATCGCATCCTCAATCCGCTGGCCTTCCAGGTCACCGAGTATCGCGTCGACAACGACTATTCCCGTGGCGTCCCGGTGCCGGATGACGGCGCCATGCAGGCGCAGGCGCAGCAGGCTGCACAGGCCGCGCAGCAGGCCCAGGGTGTCTACGATCCCAACAACCCGGCCGCGGCCACGATGATCGATCCGGCCACCGGCCAGCCGGTCGCCGTCCCGGCCAATGGCCCGACGCCGGGCCAGCCGATGCCGGGTCAGCCCGTACAGGGGCAGCCCATGCCGGGTCAGCCGGTGCAGGGGCAAGCAATGCCGGGGCAGGCCATGCCCGGACAGCCGGCCATGAGGCCGGCGCAGAACAATTCCACCGGAACTGCTGATGGAGCAAGCAACCGATGAGTAGTCGAAATATCAGGGGAAGCGCACTGGCGCTGCTGTCGATGTTGTCGCTGTTGTTTTCAGCAGCGGCGATGGCGCAGGCGGTGGACCATTACGAGTACGAGAAGGACCGCATCTATCCGGTTCGCACCGGCCTGGGCCTGACCACCCAGATCGAGTTGAGCCCGAACGAGAAGATCCTCGACTACAGCACCGGCTTCAGCAGCGGCTGGGAACTGACCCGTCGCGAGAACGTGTTCTATCTCAAGCCGAAGAACGTCGACGTCGACACCAACATGATGGTGCGCACCGAGACCCATTCCTACATCTTCGAGCTCAAGGTGGTGGCCACTGACTGGCGCCAGCTGGAACAGGCCCGTCGTGCTGGCGTGCAGTACAAGATCGCCTTCACCTACCCGAACGACACCGTGTTCGGCGTCGCGCAGGAAGCGGTGGAAGAGGAGGCGCAGCCGCTGTTGAGCTCTGAACTGGCCAAGGACCGCCAGTACAACTTCAACTACTCCTATTCGACCAGCAAGGCGAAGAAGATGGGCTGGCTGATCCCGGTCAACGCCTACGACGACAGCCGTTTCACCTACCTGAAACTACCGAATTCGCCGGAGTACAAGACCGGCATCTTCCCGGCCGTGTTCGGTCGTGAAACGGAATACGGTGAAGACTTCGTGGTCAACACCACGGTTGAAGGCAATACGCTGATCGTGCACGGGACCTACCCGTACCTGGTCATCCGCCACGGCGACTTCGTCGTCGGCCTGCGAAGGAACGTGAAGAAATGAGCCAGCAGAACACTCCCGGAAACGACCCGAACAACGGACGCGACGAGAGCCAGAGTCCGTACGGTGCACAGGCTGCTCCGGAGGCGCAGACGAATCCGTACTTCGGCACGACCCAGGCTGAGCCTGCACCGGATCTGGACGCGGCCGCGCCGCAGCTGCGCTCGGCTGAAGAGCAGCGATTGAACCGCAAGGCGCTGCTGTTCCTGGGCGGTATCGTGGTGCTGCTTGTTGCCATGGGCTTCCTGCTGTTCCGCAAGGGCCAAGACAAGGACGATGCGCCGAAGGTGCCGGATGTTGCGCGCGCGAGCACGCCAACACTGCCGGATGCTGTCCAGACCGATCCGGGTCCGGCGCAGGCAATGCAGCCCGTTGATCCGATTCCGATGTTGCCGCCGCCTCCATTGGGGCCGAGTCGCCCTGAGCCGCCAGTGACGTTGGAAGATCGCTCCGCGGGCCCTCGTGGTCCGACGCTTGCCGAACGTCGGATGGGTGCCAGTGCCGACGGTTTCGTTGGCAATGGCAGTTCACAGGATGAGGAGCGCTCGCAGCAGGCGGGCATGGACGAATACACTCGGGCAATGCTGCAGCAGATGAACGGGCAGCAGAATGCAGCGCCAGCGCGCGTGCGTCGTGGCCCCGACGTGGATGACGTGTCCAATGCCAGCTACATCCGCAGTCCCGATGCGCTGCTGGTGCGAGGAACCTATCTGCGCTGTGTACTGGAAACCCGCATCATCACTGACATCGCGGGCTACACCTCGTGCCTGGTGACAGAGCCGGTGTACTCGATCAACGGCCGCAATCTGCTGCTGCCGAAGGGCTCCAAGATCTATGGCGCCTATGGCGGTGGTCCTACCGGCAAGCGGGTGGAAGTGATCTGGGACCGCATCACCACGCCGAACGGTATTGACGTGGCCATGTCCAGCCCGGGCGTGGATCAGCTGGGTGGCGCCGGTCATCCGGGCCAGTACAGCGCGCACTGGGGTAGTCGTATCGCCTCGGCGCTGATGATCAGCTTGTTGGCCGACGCGTTCAAGTACGCCGCCGCCGAACATGGCCCGGAGACCACCACGGTGGCCAACAACGGCATGACCATCCAGTCGCCCTATGAGAGCGCCACCGCGCGCACCATGGAACGCCTGGCCAACGAGTCGCTCAGCCAACGTCGCCCGCCGACCGTGACCATCAACCAAGGCACCATCGTGAATGTGTACGTCGCCAAGGACGTCGACTTCACGAGCGTGCTGCATCCTCGCCGGTAACCCAACGAACGATCATGGACGCTGAAGTGTCACCCCTTGCCCTCGTCTCCAGCGATTTCCTGCGCTATCAGTACGAAGTGCTGGGCATCGCCGAGTACATGACTTCCCCGGAAGTGACGGAAATCTGCATCAACCGTCCCGGTGAGCTGTACCTGGAAACCCGGGCGGGGTGGCAGCGGGTGGATGTGCCGAGCCTGACCTTCGAGCGGGCCCGGCAGTTCTGCACGGCGGTGGTGAACGAGAGCAACACCGGCCAGCGCATCACCGATGCCGATCCGGTGGTCTCGCTCACGTTTCCCACCGGCCAGCGTGCCCAGTTCGTGATTCCGCCGGCGTGCGATGCAGGCAAGGTGTCGATCACCATCCGTCTGCCGTCCAAGCACACCAAGTCGCTCAGCCAGTATCACGAAGATGGGTTCTTCAACCAGATCCTGGAAAGCGATGGCAGCATCAGCGAGCAGGATCGCGAGCTGCTGGAGCTGCGCCATTCGCGCGAGTACGCCGAGTTCTTCCGGCGTGCGGTGATGTACCGCAAGAACATCGTGGTATCCGGTGCGACCGGTAGCGGCAAGACCACCTTCATGAAAGCGCTGGTCAATCATATTCCGGACAACGAACGCCTGGTCACGATCGAGGACGCGCGCGAGCTGTTTCTGACCCAACCCAATGTGGTGCACCTGCTGTACTCCAAGGGTGGGCAGAGCACCAGCAATGTCAGTGCCAAGAGCTGCATGGAAGCCTGCCTGCGCATGAAGCCCGAGCGCATCATCCTGGCCGAGCTGCGCGGTGACGAGGCGTTCTACTTCATCCGCAACTGCGCATCGGGCCACCCGGGTTCGATCACCAGCTGCCATGCAGGCAGTCCGGAGCAGACCTGGGACCAGTTGGCCCTCATGGTGAAGGCCTCCACCGAAGGTTCGGGCCTGGAGTTCAACGTGATCAAGCGACTGTTGATGATGACCATCGACATCGTCGTGCATATCAAAGCGCACGCCGGTTCGCGCTACATCACCGGTATCGATTTCAATCCTGGGCGTGCCCAGGGGCAGGAGGGCTGAAGGATGCTGCCAGGACTGGAGATGATGGCGTGCCCGGAGATGGCGGTGTCGATGGACGTGATGCAGCACGTCATCAACGTTGAATCGTCACGCAACCCTTATGCCATCGGCGTAGTCGGTGGCGCTCTGGTGCGCCAGCCCAAGGCGCTGGACGAGGCACTGGCGACGGTTCGGATGCTGGAAGAGAAAGGCTACAACTTCTCCATCGGGCTGGCCCAGGTCAACCGCTATAACCTCGGCAAGTACGGCCTGGATTCCTACGAGAAGGCTTTCCAGCAATGCCCGAACCTGCAAGCGGGTTCTCGGATCCTCGCCGAGTGCTACAAGCGCTCCGGTGGTGACTGGGGCAAGTCATTCAGTTGCTACTACTCGGGCAATTTCGAGACCGGCTTCCGCCATGGCTATGTGCAGAAGGTCTATGACTCGATGCGCCGCGGGCAGCAGCTTGCCAGCAATGGTGTTGCACCGATCGACGTGGTGAGTCGCGGTGAACGCCGCAGCGTGAAGGTCGAGCATCACCCGCAGCTCGCTTCGCCGGCGCAGGCGCGCATCGTTGCGCAGGCGAGTGGCCCGGTGTACGTGCCGTCGGAAGACCCGGCACGTGCGTATGTCGTGTATCCGTCCACCGGTGCAATGGCGCGGGGCAGCCTGCTGAACATCGCCGACCAGGCGCTTTCCAAAGTGGTACTGGGCTCGGTGGATCGGATGATGCAGCCGCAGGCGCAGCCCACCCAAGGGGCCGCCTATCCGCAGCAACAGGCCGGTGGCATGCCGCAGCAGCTGCCTCAGCAGGGTCCGGCGCAGGCGATGGCCATGCCGCAGCAGTTGCCAGGTGCTGCAGGTGGCAGCAACGAGGGCCCTGTGATGTTGCGGCCCTGGAATGAGCGCAATCAGCCAGTGGCCGGCAATGGCAGTTCATATAACGCACCGGCACAGTCCGCACCGGTGCAGCAGATTCCCGCAGGGGATGCGGCCTTCGTGTTCTGACGAAGTCGTGGTACGGCCAGTCCCCCGGCTGGTCGATTCAGTTGTGTTAGTCCATCAACAAGGAAATCAATCCATGAAGCGATCCAATCTCGACCTCGTCCAGGCCCAGCGCACGCTGAAGACCCTGCTGATGGCCACTCTGTTCGTCGGCGCACTGTTTGCCCCGCAAGTCTTCGCCAACGGCGCCACCGACTTTGGCGGCACCGACAAGAAGGTCTGCAGCTTCTTCAACAACATCAACGGCCTGCTGAACATCGCCTCGATCGCCGTGGTCACCATCGCGGTGATCTTCGCTGGTTACCAGATCGCCTTCGCGCACAAGCGCATCGCTGACGTCGCCCCGATCCTGATCGGTGGCGTGCTGATCGGCGCCGCAGGCCAGATCGCGCGCATGCTGCTGGGTGATGGCAGCGACGGCAAGTGCGGTGGTGGCACCAGCACCTCCTACCTGATCAACCACGTGATCCAGTACTACAGTGCATAAGAACGTCGTGTTCCGCGGCTGCACGCGTCCAGCGATGTTCCTGGGCGTTCCCTACCTGCCATTCTTCATGGTGGCAGGCGGGCTGTTGCTGCTCAGCATGTACACGAACTTCTGGTTCCTGCTCACCATTCCGGTGGCGGTCTTCATCATGCGGCACATGGCCAAGCGTGACGAGATGATCTTCCGTCTGCTGGGCCTGCGCCTGATGTTCAAGCTGAAGGTGCGCAACGTGCAGGAGCACGATGGCATGTGGGTGCTCAACCCCAACCATTACCGCAACAAGCCGGCCCGAATGGATTGAGGTCCGGATCCGGCCTGGCGGGCATCCGCGCCCGCCAGGTCTCTTGAAACTTCTTGGCAGTACCTCTTTGGAAGCAGTCGTATGTTCAGCCCTGACACCTCCATCAGTGAGTTCATCCCGTTGTCGTCGCATGTCGCCCCGAACGTGGTCAAGACCACGGGCGGCGACTACCTGCTGACCTGGCATCTGGAAGGGCTGCCGTTTGTCGGCCGAGAGGAGTGGGAGCTCGAGCATCGCCACAATACGTTCAACCGTCTGCTGCAGACGTTGCGCGCGCCTGACTTTGTCAACGTAGCCTTCTGGGTGCACGACATCCGTCGCCGTCGCACGTTGAAGGGCAAGAGCAACTACAGGCAGCGCTTCAACCAGGACGTTTCCGACCAGTACATGGGCATGCTGTCCTCGCAGCGCATCATGCAGAACGAGCTGTACCTGACCATGATCTATCGCCCGGTGGTGGCGGGCAAACGCTTCGTCGAAAAGTCGGCGAACGTGGAGAAGCTGCGCGCCGAGCAGGAGCAGGCGGTAGAGAAGTTGATGGAACTGGCCGGCAACGTCGAGGCCGTGATCCGCGACTACGCGCCGTATCGCCTGGGTATGTACGAAGCCAAGAATGGCGTGGTGTTCTCGGAAACGCTGGAGCTGTTCGGTTACCTGATCAATCGCATCGACGAGCCGGTGCCGGTGCTGTCGGCACCGATCAAGGATTACCTGCCGGTCAGTCGCCACATGTTCTCGGCCAAGACGGGCGATTTTGCGATCAATACTCCCAACGGTGCCAATCACTACGGCGCCATTCTGAACATCAAGGAGTATGCCGAGGGGACTTACCCGGGCATCCTCAACGGCCTGAAGTACCTCGACTACGAATACGTCATCACCCATTCGTTCAGCCCGATGGGGCGCCAGGACGCGCTGAAGGTGCTCGACCGTACCAAGGGCATGATGATCTCCTCCGGCGACAAGGCGGTCAGCCAGATCGTCGAGCTCGACCAGGCCATGGATCAGCTGTCGTCGGGCAACTTCGTGCTGGGTGAGTATCACTTCATCATGGCGGTCTACGGCGACACCCAGGCCAAGCTTTCGCAGAACGTCGCCTCGACCCGCGCCGAGCTTTCCAATGCCGGTTTCGTATCGACCAAGGAAGACCTGGCCGTTACTTCGTCCTTCTATTCGCAGCTGCCGGGCAACTGGCGCTACCGCACTCGACTGGCCAACGTCAGCTCGCTGAACTTCCTGGGTCTGTCGCCGCTGCACAACTTCGCCACCGGTAAGCAGCACAACAACCCGTGGGGCGACTGCGTCACCACGCTGCAGACCACCAATGGCCAGCCGTACTACTTCAATTTCCATGCGACCCATCCCTCGGAGAATTCGCTGGGTGAGAAGGCGATCGCCAATACCATGGTGATCGGCAAGTCCGGTACCGGTAAAACCGCGCTGATCAACTTCCTGCTCAGCCAGGTGCAGAAGTACGAGCCGTCGCCGACCATCTTCTTCTTCGACAAGGACCGCGGCGCGGAGATCTTCGTGCGCGCCTGCGGTGGCAACTATCTGGCCCTGGAGAACGGCGCACCGACCGGCTTCAACCCGTTCCAGTGCGAGAACAACGAAGCCAACCTGCAGTTCCTGGCTGACCTGATCAAGGTGCTGGCCGGCAAGCGCGAGTACAGCGCCCGTGAGGAAGAGGATATCTACCGCGCGGTGGAGAGCATGCTCGATACGCCGATGCACCTGCGCAGCATGACCAACTTCCAGAAGAGCCTGCCCAATATGGGCGACGATGGCCTCTACGCGCGCATGCGCCGCTGGACCTCGGGCAACTCGCTGGGCTGGGTGTTCGATAATCCGATCGATACCGTTGACCTGAGCAAGGCCAACATCATCGGCTTCGACTACACCGACATCATCGACAATCCTGAAGTGCGCGTGCCGGTGATCAATTACCTGCTGCACCGCCTGGAGTCGCTGATCGACGGTCGTCCGCTGATCTATGTGATGGACGAATTCTGGAAGATCCTGGACGGCGAAGGTGGCCTGAAGGAGTTCGCGAAGAACAAGCAGAAGACCATCCGTAAGCAGAACGGTCTCGGCATCTTCGCTACGCAGAGCCCGGAAGATGCGCTGAAGAGCGATATCTCCGCCGCCCTGATCGAGCAGACCGCTACCCTGATCCTGCTGCCGAACCCGAATGCCAGCAAGAGCGACTACATGGACGGCCTGAAGCTGACCGAGGCCGAGTTCAGGGTGGTGACTGCACTGGACGAGCGCTCGCGCTGCTTCCTGGTCAAGCAGGGCCATGCCTCCAGCGTGTGCCAGCTCAACCTGCGCGGCATGGACGACATCCTGTCGGTGATCTCGGCTTCGACCGACAACATCGATGTCATGCATCGGGTCCTGCAGACGGCCGCGGTCCGCAATCGCGTCACTGTAGACGAGCTCAGCCCGGAGCAGTGGCTGGAAGATTTCTACAAGAACCGGAAGGGATCGGGAAAGGAACCCCGGTCCGACGCGGCCTGATGGCCGTGCGAGCAGGAGACAGGCAAGTGGACGTCAATCAGAACAACAGGAGTTTTCCCATGAACAACGTCAAGCGTCGGGCCAGCGCCCGCAAGGTACTCAAGCCGATGGCCAAGGTGCTCGGCGTTGCCTTGGCCCTCTCAGCGACCAATGCGGGCGCCATCGGCCCGGTGCAGGAAACGGGTCCTGCGCTGTGGCAGCACATCCTCAATCAGATCAATACGTACCAGGCCCGTTTCCAGGAGAAGTACCAGTTCGTCAAGGAGAACACCCAGTGGGCACGGGACTGGGCGCAGACGATCAAGGAGTACCAGGAGACGATGGTCCAGATCCAGGGCATCGTGAATTCCTTCGGGTTGCCGGATTCCGCCCCGCTGACGCCGGTGCCACCCAATTATCTGGTTGCCGAGACCTGCGGAATCGGCACCGACCTGAAGACTCTCGCGACCCGGGTCGTTTTCAATTTCAAGGGCGATTGGAAAGATCAGCAGCAACAGATCTGCGTGAACATCCGGATGATGCAGAACCGCAAGTACAACGATGCGGTGGACTTCATGCTCAAGACGATGCCGTCGTTCTTCGATAGCCTCGATGCAATCGAGAAGCAGCGAAATGTCAGCAATCTGCTCGGCAACGTCAACGCAACGCAGAACGACACGTTGCGCACCGCGAACGACATGGCAGCCAAGGCAAAGTCCTTCGAGGCACAGCAGAAGGCCTACGATGCCTACATCGAGGTGATGGAAGCCAATCAGAAGGTAGTCGCACAGGCAGCGTTGAAGGGCGACCCGATGAAGACCATTGCCAGTGATCTGGTCAAGACGGCCGCGCTGAAGGCAGCGCTGTCCATCGACTGATGCATGGAATGGAGCACCAAGGGTGCGCGCGTCAGCGTCGCCCCTCATGTGATTGCAGTATTACCAAGGGAATGTGGGTATGACGATCAGGTCGATTGCCAACTTTGATTTTTCGGGCGGATTCCAGGATCTGATGGGGCACGTCGCACGTGTCCAGTCGATTGGCGATTTCGTGTTCTTCAAGCTGATCCTGGACTACCTGCGGGACAGGATCGGCAAGTTCGGCTTCGACCTGATGGACAACATGATGGCGTGGGTGGGCGGCATCGCGCTGACCCTCATGACCTTGTGGGTGCTGATCCAGGGCTATCGAATCGTTACAGGCCGCAGCCGCGACTCGATGATGGTCCTGGTAACCAACATGGCGCGGGCAGCGTTGATTGTGGCCGTTGCCACCAGCATGGGCATGTTCGGGCGCGATCTTCATGAGTTCCTGACCGAGGACGTGAAGGGCCTGATCACCCACGTTGTCACTGGCAAGGATCAGAAGCCGGAAGAGCAGATCGACAAGAGTCTGGCTTGGATGCAGGTGGCGCTGTCCAGCATTGATGGCATCAAGATTCTGAATGACCCTGGATTGCAGGAAGACAAGACCCGGGCCATGTGGTTCATCGGCCTCGGCACCGGTGGTCCAGCGGTAACTGCGGGTTCAATGCTTCTGCTCTACGAAGTAGCAATGGCGTTGTTCATTGGATTCGGGCCATTGTTCATTCTTTGCCTTCTGTTCGACCAGACCAAGCAGTTGTTCCAGCGATGGCTGTTCTACGGCATTGGAACCATGTTCTCCATGGCGGTATTGGCAGCCATGGTCTCGATTGCGCTGGACATGGTGATTCGCGTGTCTGCGTCGTTCTGGGTGACGGCGCTGGTGAACAAGTTCCCGCTGATGGGCGCGTCCAGCGACGGCATGACCAGTCAGGCGATGCAGCAGGGCGGCATGGGATTGATCCTGACGACCCTGATTCTGACTGCGCCCCCAATGGCGGCCATGTTCTTCCAGGGCACCTTGGGTAGCTTCATGGCATATTCGCAGATAGGTGGCAGCCCGGTTGCGCAGGCGCCGGGCCCGAGCGGGCAGCCGCCGGGTAGTTATTACACGCCGGACAAGCCGTCGACGAGCGGTGGCAGTCAATCGGGTGGATCGACTTCAGTTGGGAGCAATGTCGTAGTCACTGGCAGCAACTCCACAGTTGGGTCAGGCAATTCTGATACTGGTCGTAAAGGCTTAGCTTCGAACTAGAGGCCGGAAATGAAGTCAATTCGTGTCTATTCAGGTGTAGTACTCCTGCTGGGTGTGGGAATCATTGCCTGCCAATTGCCACAGACGGCCAATGCAGAAGGTAGGTGTCCTCCTGGTCAGTATCCAATTGGCGGTCAGGGAGTCGGCGGCTGTGCTCCCATCCCAGGTGGTACCACTGGAGCAGGCCAAGCGTCGCCTGTTGCGACAGGGCGTTGGATCAAGACTTGGGGGGCCATCGCTTTAGCGAAGGGGGGCGATGTCGGCGTGGCTCTCGGTAAGCGAAAGAAGAGGGATGCGGCTTCGGAGTCCCTTGCTAATTGCGCACAGCGGGGGGCTACGGATTGCAGGGTGGTATTGGAGTTCAATAATCAATGTGCAGCATTCGTATCCCCCAGTGATGCAAGATTTGGTGGCTCCACGTTTGCGCGTGCGGCATCTGTTGATGCTGCGAGTAAGATGGCTGTGGATGCGTGCTTAAAACAGGGGAGCGATGGCTGTAAAGTGATTTATTCTGGATGCACCGAGCCTGAGTTTGATGCCTTCTGAGGTTGCGCTTATGAGTTTCTGGCTGAAAACGTAGAAATGCCTGATTAGCCGGAAAAGACCAGGCACCGGAAGAGCAGATCGACAAGAGTCTGGCTTGGATGCAGGTGGCGCTGTCCAGTATTGATGGCATCAAGATTCTGAATGACCCTGGATTGCAGGAAGACAAGACCCGGGCCATGTGGTTCATCGGCCTCGGCACCGGTGGTCCAGCGGTAACTGCGGGTTCAATGCTTCTGCGCTACGAAGTAGCAATGGCGTTGTTCATCGGATTCGGGCCGTTGTTCATTCTTTGCCTTCTGTTCGACCAGACCAAGCAGTTGTTCCAGCGATGGTTGTTCTATGGCATCGGAACCATGTTCTCGATGGCGGTGCTGGCGGCAATGGTGTCGATCGCACTGGAGATGGTGATTCGCGTGTCCGCCTCGTTCTGGGTGACAGCGCTGGTGAACAAGTTTCCGCTGATGGGCGCGTCCAGCGACGGCATGACCAGTCAGGCGATGCAGCAGGGCGGCATGGGATTGATCCTGACGACCCTGATTCTGACTGCGCCCCCAATGGCGGCCATGTTCTTCCAGGGCACCTTGGGTAGCTTCATGGCATATTCGCAGATAGGTGGCAGTGCTGGGGCTGTGTCGCCTGGTCCGAATGGCCAACCGGCAGGGAGCTATTACGCTCCTCCGAAGCCCTCTAACAGTACTGACGCTCCGACGGCGGGTCAGGATGCGGCTGCCGGGACAGCTCGCATGACCTTGCCACAGAACTCAGCGCCAACGATTCACGACACGGGCCTTCGCGGGGTGAATCGTTAACTTGATGCGTCGCCGGGAAGTTGGCGCAAATTCTTGATCTGCTGTCGAGTGGTTTCTTATGAGAATGAATAATTTTCTATTGCTGATTCTCCTGTTCCTTGCCCCACTAGTTGCATATGGGGAGGGGCGCTGCCCGCCAGGTCAGTATCCGATTGGCGGGCAGGGTGCGGGTGGCTGTGCCCCGATTCCAGCCTCTCAGGGTGAGGGGAGTTCCGGGCCGCGTGCGATAGGTAAGTGGATCAAGACCTGGGGAGCCATATCCCGATCTGTTGTGACCGGTGATGTGGGAGCTTCGGTTGGAAAGAGATCAAAGGCCGAGGCCGTCGCTGAGGCTCAGTCCCGCTGTGCGACATATGGTGCGAAAGATTGCTCTGTAGGGATAACGTATAAAAACCAGTGCGTCGCTTATGCGGATCCGGCTCCGGGCTCTAAAGGATTGATTTCAATGGCCGGTGGTCCAACGAGAGAGGCCGCTTCCACTGAGGTTCTGAAGTACTGTGCTGCTCACGGCGGTGGGCAGTGCACGATCAAGTACACGGATTGCAGTGAGCCAATCTTCCAAGAGTTCTGATTGCTCTATGGAGCTGGGTTGACACATCCGACGTCCAACACCTATCGCACTTTGGTAGAGGGATCTGAGTGGCTGGGGCCATCATGAAATGAACTCTCGAAGCTGAATTCGGGAGTTCGGTCCCATGCCCGAAGAAGTGGGCTGCGTGCGCGTCAAAAATGCTGACGCATCTGGCCCTCAATCGCAGGCGCTTTCCCGTCGATGAGGACTTTGGCGAAGAGCATTGCGGATGACGCTGCGCGGCGCAGAAGGGGGGGGCGTGGGCTTGATCCTGACGAACACTATTCTGACTATCCCCAATGGCGGCCATGTTCTTCAAGGGTACCTTGGGTAGCTTCATGGCATATTCGCAGATAGGTGGCAGCCCGGTTGCGCAGGCGCCGGGCCCTAGTGGACAGCCGCCGGGTAGTTACTACACGTCGGCCGCGCCGGAAAAGGGGCAGTCCGGCCAAGACAGTGGGGCGCATGATCGACATGCGACCGCACGTTCAACCCTTCCGTCGTCGGAATCCTCCAGGGTTGCCGAAACCGGTCTCAGAGCTGCACATCCCGGCAATCAATAGCCCCCAAGCGTACGGAGTAGAAGTGTGAAATACATGTTTCCTCTCATTCTTGTCGGCTTGCTCCTATGTTTGTTTGTGGCGGGTGAGGCGAGAGCGGAAGGGCGTTGTCCGCCAGGGCAGTACCCCATTGGTGGTCAGGGCGTAGGTGGATGCGCACCTATTCCGGGCTCCGGTACCGGTGGCGTCCAGAGCGGCCCCATTGCTACTGGGCGTTGGATCAAGACTTGGGGGGCCATTGCTGGGGCGGCAAGCACGGGCGATATGGGGGCTTCCGTTGGAAGGCGTTCCAAGCGAGAGGCTGTCTCAGAAGCGCTTGCTCGGTGCGCGACACATGGAGCGAAAGACTGCAAGATCGATACAACGTACAAGAACCAGTGCATCGCATATGCTGACCCTGAGCCGGGCAGCAAGGGAATAGTTTCTATTTCAGTCGCCGGCTCAAGAGAGGAGGCGACCAGTCGGGTTCTCTCCTACTGTGCGAAGAACGGTGGAGGGCAATGCAAGGTGTTGTACACGGATTGTGCTGAGCCAATATTTGAATCTTTCTGAGCTATGCCAGTCGAATCACAGGTGAGATTCTTGAATCGGCCTTTGCATGGGGATGGCCTGCCGAAAAGCAGGCCATCTCATTTTTCGGCGAGCTGGAGCAGCTGATCTAGTTGGTAGGGTTAGGTGTCGTCACTAATCACCTGAGTGCAGTTGTATGGGGTCGCCCTCGTCTGGGACATGGTAATTTTGGCGTCGGATTCGTTCTGAACAACGGCGCTGGTGAACACGCCAAGTTCCGTTCGACGAGCAACCTCTCCTCGAAGTAGGCTGCGTGCGCGTCAGAAATGATGACGCATCTGGCCCTCAATCGCAGGCGCTTTCCCGTCGATGAGGACTTTGGCGAAGAGCATTGCGGATGACGCTGCGCGGCGCAGAAGGGGGGGGGCGTGGGCTTGATCCTGACGGACACTATTCTGAATATCCCCAATGGCGGCCATGTTCTTCCAGGGCACCTTGGGTAGCTTCATGGCATATTCGCAGATAGGTGGCAGCCCGGTTGCGCAGGCGCCGGGCCCGAGCGGGCAGCCGCCGGGTAGTTACTACACGCCTCCGGCTCCAGAGAAGGGGAGCACCGGGCATGGAGCAAGCGGCGTGGGGCAGATGGGTAGATCAACTGGATCTCCACATGTTGCCGATAGGCCGTCGGATACAGGCCGATTTGCCAAGGCACCTATTTAGCCCGCGGAGATGCGCGTTGTCTGTGTAAGGAGAGTTGCCTGATGAGAATGATCCATTTGCTAGCGCCGTTGGTGTTCATGTTCGCCACATCGGCCCTTGAGGCTCGGGCTGAGGGGCGATGTCCTCCTGGGCAGTACCCGATCGGAGGGAAGGGAGTCGGTGGTTGCGCCCCGATTCCTGGAGGCGAAGGTGCAGCTACCAGTGGGCCCAGAGCGACGGGTAAATGGATCAAGACTTGGGGCGCAATATCATTGGCGCCGTCGGGCGCCTCTGGCTCCTCAACAGGGCGGGTACGGAAGACGGAGGCCGTTGAAGAGGCGCAGAGGAAGTGTGCTGAATCCGGCGGAGTGGGATGTAAGGTTACAATTACATATAAGAATCAATGCGTGGCCGCCGTTGTCGCCAGCTCGGGCACAGGTGGAACCACGCAGTTTGGTACCGGTGCAACGATCGAGAGTGCCACGGAGTTTGCCTCCCGCCTCTGTGCCTCGAAAGGAGGGAGCGATTGTGCTGCCGTCTACTCCGCTTGCTCTGAGCCGATCTTCGAGGAATTCTAAAAATCCAATAGCGAGTCTGTGGTCGTCCGACTGGCGTCCTGGCACAGTCCTTTATGGAAAGAATCCGGAAGATTGAATGTCAGGCAGGTCGAAATGGTGAGGTGCCCGGTAGTTGCGCGCTGGCTCGGGCGTTTGGCGTAGAGGCGAATCGGCTTCCGTAACTCGGGTGCGTGGTGGCGGAAGGATGAGTGACAGCGGATCAGATGCTGGATCTCGCATCGCCCCGGGATTGAGTGCGAGGCGGATTGGAGACCAATCCTCAATGGCAAGGGGATTGGACGTGAAAAGGCGTCGTTCCGACCTGCGGTGAGGAAATTTGGTGGCATGAAAGCACTTGGCACCAAGCGACTCGAGAGTCTGGGGTGAGAGCCTGCGGCTGAAGAAGCTGCACGCCGAGAAGTTTGATCGAGAACGACGGCATCCAGAATGCGATGCGAAAGGCGCATCTTTCTTAGGGGGGGATGCCCGTTTGCTGCGCTGTGGAAAAGGGCCGCAAGACTACCGGATAATCACCGGTCGCAGCCGCGACTCGACGATGGTCCTGGTAACCAACATGGCGCGGGCAGCGTTGATTGTGGCCGTTGCCACCAGCATGGGCATGTTCGGGCGCGATAAGCAGCGCACGCTTTCCGCGCAACCTCAGGCCGGCGGGGCTGCGGGAGGCGATGCATCCCCGGCGCCATCCACCGCGGATCTGTTTTTCGGATAAGCCACCATTCACGTTAACTGCGCTTTTTCTGTGATCAAGTGCGCTTTTCATCCCAAGCTCCCTTCGACGAGCCCCGCCTCCTCGAAGTAAGCTGCGTGCGCGTCAAAATCCCGACGCATCGGTGCCATCGAACGCAGGAGCTTTTCCGTCCATGAGGACTCTGACGACCCACGATGCGGATGTTGATTGCGACCATCGCAGACGCCGCAGGGCCGGGGCTATCATCCGCCATGGTGGACACCGGAGCCTGCAGCGCAGCGCATGGTTTCCCGGTCGTCGCGCGGGTACTGGAAAGTCAGGATTGAAGGAGTCGCAGGGGATGCAGAAGGGGAGTGGCGTACACATGGACAATGCCTTGGCGTTCGTTCCGTCCGGCGCGAACCTGCTGGAGGCGGTACGCGGCGATCTCACCGGCAACGGGATCGACGACCAGTTGCTGGTGATCGATCAACCGGCACCCGACGGCTTGGTGCCCGGCGAGCACGGTCCTAACCGGGTGTTGTTGCTGCTGCTGGGTGACGCCGCGGGCCGATGGCAGTTGGCCGCGCGCAACGACAAGCTGGTGCCGTGCTCCACCCGTGGGGGCATTGCCGGCGACCCCTTCGCGTACGTGACCATCGAGGATGGCGCGTTCAGTGTGATCACCAACGGCGGGAGCCGTGAGCGCTGGAGCAGCATCTACACGTTCCGCTACGTTCCGGCCGACGAGGCCTGTTGGGTGCATGGCGTGCAGCGCAGGGTGGTCGACACCGAGACCGAGGCCAGTCATACACGCGATTTCTCGGCGGCCGAACTTGGTCGGGTGCGGTTCGAGGATTTCGATCCGTCCGTTGTCGCCGACGTGAGCTTGCCCTGAGTGCCATGCCTGTGAGGAGGCGGGAGTACCCAACGATGATCGAGCAGGAGTTTCACCGTGTCGCAGGATAGAGAGTCGCAGTTGCTGCGGCAGGCCACGGAGGCCGGCATCACCTCGTCCCGGGAACTGGCCAACTTCATGGCGCAGGCCGGGCACGAGTCCCGTGGCCTGAGCCGGCTCAATGAAAGTTTCAACTTCACCCGGGGTATCTCGCAGATCCCGGTGGAAGCGGCGTGGCGCAATGGCAATGGCGCGCTTGAGGACGCCCGCCAGGACGCGTTGCGCGGCCGTCCGGAGAATCTGGCCGAGCTGATGTACGGCGGGCGCATGGGCAATGATGCGCCCGGCGACGCATTGAAGTATCACGGTCGCGGCTATCTGCCGCTGGTCGGCAAAGAGAATTACGAGCGTGCCGGCAAGGCGCTGGATCTGGATCTGGTGAATCAACCGGAACTGGCCGCGCAGCCTGAGCATGCGGGCCGTATTGCGGTGTGGCAGTGGCAAACGCGCGTGCCGGAGGCGGCGCGCGAGGATGTGCGCGAAGCGACGCGCGCGATCAATGGTGGCCTTAACGGCATCGAGGCCCGCCAGCAGCGATTCGATGCGTGGCAGCAGAAGCTGACGCCTGATGTGATGGCGCGGCTGGAGCGGGGCGAAGTAGGGGCGCCGGCGCAGCAGGCCACCCTGCGCGACATGTCGCAGCCGGGCGAGCCGGGACACGCCCTGTTCCAGGGGGCACGCCAGCACCTGCAGCAGATGGGGGTGCAGAGCGGACTGCGCAGTGAACAGGAACTGGACAACGCCGCCGGCGCGCTGGCGTTGAGCGCGCAGAAGGCCGGCCTGTCGCGTATCGATCATCTGCTGGCGGGCAACGACGGGCGCACGCTGTTTGCGGTGCAGGGCACGCTGGGAGATCCGGCGATGCTGCGTGCGTCCGTTGACCGGGAGCAGGCCGCCCAGCAGCCGCTGGCGCAGAGCAGCCAGCAGTTGGCTGCCAGTGTCGCCCAGCAGGACCCGGCGGCCGCGCTCGCCCGCGAGCAGGAGCAGCGTTCTCGATCCCTGTAACACCTGATGCCGGCGGGCAGGGGACCCGCCGGCGCTTTACGTACGACGCGTGGCGCCCTGTGGCGCCGACATGGAAACCCACTCGGAAGGACACCACATGCGAATCGTTCCCTCGAATGCCCGGCACGCCGCTGTCTGCTGCAATGCATCCGTGCGCCGCCTGCCGCCGCTCTGGCTTCTGTCACTTGGACTTGCCGCGGCGTCGGCTCAGGCTCAGGAGACAGCGGCGCCCGTCGTGGAGGCGCCCATCGCCGCCGAGGCGATCGTTGACGCGCCTGCAGGGATGGCACCTGTTGCAGCGCCCATGGCCACCGAAGCCGTTGTCGCGGCGCCGGCTCCCGATGTACCGGCTGCCGTGACACCTCCTGCGACACCAGTGGTGGACGCGCAGCCGGCGCCGGCTGCAGACCCGACGCATGTGCCCGTTGCACCCGCAGCGGCGGCGCCTGTCGCTGCACCGCCTGCTGTCGTCGAGCCAGCCGTCCCGGCGGTAGCTCCCGCGCCACCCGCCTTGGTCATCGCGCCGTTGCCGCCCGAGCAGGCGACCGAGCGTGCGCTTGGTGCCCGCTGCCCGGTGGATCTTGCTGGGCGGCTGGCGGCCCAGGGCGAGCTGCTGATCGGCGCCTGCCAGGGCACGATGCCGGCGCATCTGGCCGCGCTGCTGGTCGCGCTGCCCCAGCAGGACATCCACCTGCCGCGCAGCTGGCGCGAGCGTGAGGTGCAACAGAAGGTTTGGTTCAAGGCGGTGCCGGGCTACGGCCAGCGCCCGGACTTCATCGCGCGGATGGGCGACATCTGGGTGCGTTCGCTGGAAGGACGCGACGCCGACAGCACGTTCTACCTGGTGTCGGCACCGTTCACCTGCAGCGACCGGGTCGCCAACCGCGATGAGTACGGCGCGGAGCCGGTACGTGTGCCAGCGGGTGACTGCCGCGAGGCCTATGTGGCCCAGCGTGTGTACCAGGTTCGCGGGGACGCCGCGCCGAGGGATGTGACCGCCGATGCCATGCCGGCCATGCCCCAGGTGACGGAGGCCGATCGTGCGCGGCAGCTGTCGCGCGACGGCCGGATCAGCCTGGACTACAGCAAGTTGCAGTACGGCCCGGCCATGCGCTGGTTCGTGCAGTACCCGGAGGCAGCGCAGAAGGGCGGTCCGCGTGCCTACAGTGACTGGAACCGCGAGCACCTGGCCTTCGTGGTCTGGACTGGGGATCGCTTCGAGCTGCGCGAAAAGGTCGCGCGGGCGCAGTGGCCCTGTGATCCGGTAGCGCCGGGTGATCGCGCCTGTGGTGGCTTCCCGGATTCCGGGCCGGATCTGTTCGTGATCGCCAGTGCGTCCGCGCCGGTCGCGGCCTCCAGCCCCTGAGGCAGAGGGCCGAAGTGACGCGGGAGCCGGATTGACCGGCTCCCGCGCTGTTCATCAGGCCTGCATGCTGCGGGTCTGGTTCTGCTGTTGTTCCAGTTGCTGATCGCGGTCCTGTGCCAGGCGCTGTCCCGCAGCTTGCTGATCAATCCGCTGGCTGCTCTGCTCCAGCGGGGTGTTCATCGCCACGGCCGTGTCCACCGACACGCGCAGATGCGTCGGGTCGCCGCCCAGGCCCTGCACCGCGAAGCTGCGCGAAGCATCGGCATTCATCACCACCTCGTCGATGCGCTTGCCGCCTGCAGCGTGCATCTCCGCCGCCAGGCTACCGGCCAACTGCGTACTCATCACATCCGGCACGCGGCCGACACGAATGTCCTGCGCATGCACGCCACGGATCGCGTCGTTGAACAGCGGGTTGCCCAGGTGATTGGCATCGTCCATGCGCAGCATGCTGGTGTGATGGCCGTTCTTCTCCGCCTCGCGACGGGCCGGCTCACCGGGTTGCAGCGGGCCACGGATGTGGTCGTACAGATCGATGGCGCCGCCCGGGATGCCGCGTGCTGCACGGGTAACACCGCGGCGCAGTGATTCGACGTCGTCGCGGTACTCCTCGATCATCTTGGCGTTGTCTTTCGCCAGTTTCTGCGTTTCCGGGTGCTTCAGCGCCGAGCCTTCGTTGAGGAAGTTGCCCAGTTTGTGCGCGCCGAATGAGCTGGTGGCCGCGATGATCGGACGGTCTGGAATCAGATCACGCAGGGCGTGATTGCTGAAGCCGTTTGCCGCGAGCGTCTTGATTTCATCGGGCTTGGCGTAGATGCGGACCTGGCCGAAGTGGGGCGATGCAGCACTGACCGGATCGGAGGCCATGACGTGGTTGATCATGGTGTTGCCGCCTTCCGGAATGCGGTAGCTGAGGCTGACCGCGCCGTAGGCGTTGAAGGTCTCGCCCTTGACGTTGAAGTGGTGCGAGGTGATCTGGGCCAGGGCACCGCCGAGGGAGTGGCCTGTGACGGTAACTTCGGGCGGACGTTGTCCGAGATCGTGCCCTTCCTTCTTGGCATAGGCGAGGGCGCGTTGAGTCAGCGCGATGGCGTCCGGAGCCTGCACGTTGGTGCGGGCAACGACCATGCCACCATCGGTCAGAATTGCATCGCGTGCGATCTGTTCGGTGCCGCGATGTGCGACGACAATTTCATGGGTGTCGACTCGCTGGTAGATCGTTCCCTGATAGCCGTTCAGTCGATTATCGACGTGCTCGAGGATCTTGTACTCATGCCCGTTGATCGCTACGAGCTCTTCCTTGCCAGGAGCGCGTCGACCGACCGCACGGTCCTTGTACACGTCGTCGGAAATGTCCGCGTAGTCTTGGCTGCTGAGGCTCATTGGCGGACCTCATTGGCTTCAAGTGAAGCCGAGAACAGCGCATTCTGAAGTTCAGGGCGGAATTTGGTGGGATCTTCCTGCCCGCTTGCGCCGTAGTCAGGAATCTCGTTCACGCGCGGATAGTCTGCACGAGGATAGTGGCGAGTTTCGGTCTCGCCTTTGACGAACGGCGCTGCCTCAATGAACGACAGGAAGCGCGTTTCACCCTCGGCGCCAGTGGCTTTCAGCATCGCACCGGCGCCGCTGAATTCCCACTTGCAGACGCCACGGCCGTAGTAGTCCTCGTCCAGCATGCGATCAAGGTACACGGTGCCGCGGTACTCGCCGTCGGCGACCTTGCGCAGCTCCACCGGCTCCTGGCTGGTGATGCGTGCGGCGGTACCGGTGGCCGGTTCGATGTGCCCGCACTGGTCTTCGTTGGTCACGTCGTACTGCGCGACACCTTCAACCACCGCGAACTCACCGGGTGCATCCTTCAGGCGCAGTACTAGTTCATAGGCCTTGCGCGGGCTGGGGTTGAGCTTGGCGAGGCCACGCCCACCCTGGGCGACATCGGCTTCAGCAGCGGCACGTTCCTGGTTCATGGCGGTCTCCGGATTGCAGGCGGTCAATAGAAGCAGAGCAAGGCACGGAATCATCTTGTGGCGCAATGTCGGCCTCCTTTGGGGGTAGAGGGATGGTTGAACTGGCAGCTCATGGCGCGAGTTTCTGCACAGTGGTCGTGGTCGAGAACAGTGCGTCGCGCAGATCTTCGCTGTACTCTGATGGATTCTCCTCGCCACCGGCGCCATAGTTGGCGACGGTGGCGGCGAGTGGATAGATCAACTTTGGGTAGTAGAGCGTCAGAGGAGACTCGTTCTCCATGCGCTCCTTGTCGATGAACGTCAGGAATCGCGTATCCGCCTCGCCGGTCGTAGCGCGCAACATCGCACCGACTCCCGTCAGCGCCCAATGGCAGACACCACGCCCGTAGTAATCCTCGTCCTGCATGCGGTCGAGGTAGAACGTGCCGCGGTATTCGTTCTCGCCCACCTGGCGCAGTGCGATAGGTTCCTGACTGGTGATGCGGCCCGCAGTGCCCGTTGCAGGTACGATCCGCCCACATGCTGCATAGTTGCGTGCGTCGTACTGGGCAACGCCCTCGACCACCGCGAAGGGACCGGGGGCATCCTTCAGTGTCAGCACCAGCTCGTAGCCTTGCTGCGGTGATGGGTTGAGTTTGGCCAGGCCGCGCCCACCAGCGGCGACGTCGCGCTCGGCATCAGCATAGGGCGAGCATGCGGCCAGTGGGATAAGGGCGAGCAACGCCAGCAGCGGCTGCCTTTTCCTTTCAGGGAGCGCTACTCCCATGGCCTGATCCTGCATCGTGCGTCCATGTCCATATATCCTTCCTGGGTGACAGGTTTCTCGATTATGGAGCGTGTCAGGAACGCTGCGCCACCGTCGCGACGGGTTTTTGACGCGCGCGATGCGGTGTATTCCGGCGAATCGATTGCAGCACAGGGGATTCGGGCGTCGCGTTGGCCTTGCTGGCAGGGGCTGCTCGCGGTTGAATCTGCGATGTAAATCAATAATTCACGCATTCATCACATTATCAAAGGCGTTCTCTTGAACTGCATGATCCGCACCGAAACCACGGCCGACCACGCCGCCATCCATGCACTCACCGAGGCCGCCTTCCGCGAAGCCCCGCACAGCAGCCACACCGAGCAGTTCATCGTCGACGCCCTGCGCACCCGCGGGGAGTTGAGCATTTCGCTGGTCGCCGAAACTCAGGGCCAGGTGGTCGGCCACATTGCCCTGTCGCCGGTGACGGTCAGCGATGGCTGCACGGGCTGGTTTGGTCTGGGCCCGATCTCGGTATTGCCCGCGTGGCAGGGGCAGGGCATCGGTGCGGCCCTGATGCACGCCGCACTTGAAGCACTGCGTCAGCAGGGTGCACATGGCTGTGTATTGCTGGGCGAGCCGGCCTATTACGGGCGCTTCGGCTTCCGTGCCGAGCCGGGCCTGGTGTTGCCGGGCGTGCCGGCGGAGTACTTCCAGGCGCTTTCCCTGCAGCCTCCGCTGGCTCAGGGCGAGGTGCAGTACTCACCGGCCTTCGAGGCGACGGCCTGAGCCACGGCGGGCGTGCGCCCGCTCAGGGCGCGCGCCAGACGGTCGGTTCGGGTTGCGGCTTCGGAATGCGGTAGCCGCCGATATGCTCGAGAATTTCATTGGTACGACGCTGCTCGACCAGTACCTCACGCAGCAGGTTGCGCACGGCGAAGATGGCGAACGGCACCAGGATCCAGACCAGGCTGATGCCCAGCGCAAACAGGGTCAACAGGGCTTTTGCACCATCCATGTACGGCATTCCTTGATCGAAAGCAGCCACGCTAACACGCAGCTGCTGCCAACGGATGTCAGGCCTTATGCCGAAGGTGGATCAGCGGATACGGGCGGCCCTGCGAATCCAGCGGCGAACGACCGGTTTCGACAAAGCCCATGCGCAGGTAGAAGCCCACGGCCTGCGCGTTCTGTGCGTTGACGTCGGTGCTCAGCTGCGGGTGCAGGGCCAGTGCGTGCTGCAGCAGCTGCCGACCGATACCGGTGCCGCGCACGTCCGGATCGATGAACAGTGCTTCCATGTGGGTGCCGTCGATCAGCATGAAGCCCAGCGGCCGATCCTGTGCATCGACAGCAACGGTCATCGGCGCCTGCGGCAGGAAACCGGCGACTTCGGCATCGATCGCCAGGCGATCTTCAGTGCTGAGGAAGTCGTGGGTGGCGTCGACGGCGCGGCGCCAGAGATCGACAAGGGCGGCGCCGTCGTCGGCGCGAGAGGGACGGAGGGTGGTCATGTGTTCACCAAGGTGCTTGACAGGAATACGCATTGTGAAGCTTTCCGGCCGTGCCTGCAGGTGCGGGTTCATCCGGCGTTGCGATGGCGGATGAAGGGACTGTAGGCAGTCGCTTCCGCGCGCAGCAACACGCCATCCTCGAAGTCCTCACTGTTGTTGAAGGGCACGGTCGGCCACTGCCGCCATCGCGACAGTCGCTCGCGGTAGGAAAGGGTGGCTGCAACCAATGCTTCGTCGTGGGCCTGAATGCGTTCCGCTGCAAGCCCTGAACGCACGCCGTGCACCATATACGGCTCCATCACCTCGAAGCCGACGTAGCGCAGGCTGTACATCAATGGCCAGAGCAACAGCCGGGTATCGCCTTCGCGGCCGTCAACCGCGCATGCCCGCGCCGAAGAGCCGGTGGTGACGCTCAGCAGCGCACGCTTGCCCTGCATCACGCCGCGCTCGTGGCGTTGCCGGCTGTTGTACATCGGCCCGTAGACCAGCACGCGGTCCAGCCAGCCCTTGAGGATGGCCGGCGCCGCGAACCACCACAGTGGGAACTGCAGGATCACCAGGTCCGCGGCCCGCAGCAGTTGCAGGTGATGCTGCACATCGGTGGGCAACTGGTCGTGTTCGGCGCTGTAGCGTTGTTCGCGCTGGGGATCGAAGCGCTCGGGCTGCAGGCGCCGTGGATGGTGCCAGGCGGCTTCCAGCGGATCGAAGCTTTCTGCATACAGGTCGACCATGTCCACCTGCAGATTGTCGTGCCGCAGCTGCTCGGCCGCCTGCGTGGCCAGGTGGGCATTGAAGGAACGGGGTTCGGGATGGGCCAGCAGGATCAGGGCGCGCATGGGGCGAGGTGTTCGTGGAGTGTGCGACCATCCTCGCGATGCCGGCATGCCCCGGCAATTACGCACTTTGAGGTAACCATGGCCTTTCCCGGTGATGTCTATGCCGCCGACTGCTCGGCGCGCGATGCGCTGGCACTGATCTCCGGCAAGTGGGTGATGCTGCTGCTGCCGGCGTTGGCCGAAGGGCCGCAACGCAATGGTGCGCTGCTGCGGAAGATCGAAGGCATCTCGCAGAAGGTGCTGACCCAGACCCTGCGGCAGCTGGAGCGCAACGGCCTGATCGAGCGCTGCGATCTGGGCAGCAAGCCACTGCACGTGGAGTACCGGTTGACCACGATCGCACGCACTCTGGTCGACACGCTTGCGGCCCTGGACCGTTGGGCCGAGCATAATTTTCCGGCCCTGGACGCGGCCCGCGAGCGCTTCGACGCGCGTTAGCGGCGCCTGCACGGCCCCGGGCGTACAATGCCTCCCCGGCGGCCATCCTGGCCCAGTTGATACGCGAGAACCGCCATGACCGATGCCCTGGGTGTACCGGTGCACGACGCCGATGAACACTGGATGCGCCACGCGTTGGCGCTGGCCGAGCGCGCACAACGCGAGTTCGACGAGATCCCGGTGGGTGCGGTGCTGGTCAGTGCCGACGGCCAACTGCTGGGTGAGGGCTGGAACCTCAACATTGCTTCGCACGACCCCAGCGCGCACGCCGAAATCGTGGCCATGCGTTCAGGTGGAAAACTGCTCGCCAACCATCGCCTGCTCGGCAGCACCCTGTATGTGACCCTGGAGCCGTGCGCAATGTGCGCGATGGCGATCGTGCACGCGCGCATTGCACGACTGGTCTACGGTGCCAGCGATCCCAAGACCGGGGCCTGCGGCAGTGTGTTCGACCTGCTCGGCGATGGTCGCCACAACCACCGGGTGGAGATCCACGGTGGGGTGCTGGCCAAGGAAGCCAGCATGCGCCTGACCAACTATTTCCGCGCCAAGCGCGGCAAGCCGCCGCTGTTGCTGGAAGACCACGCCAGCGAGGGCTGAGGGGCGAACGGGTATGATGGGCGCCTCTTTCCATCACCGGTAGGCCGCGCGCCTGCCCAGCAACGAGGCGACACATGGCGGACAACGGCGCGGCCAACGAACGACTGATCTGGATCGACCTGGAAATGACCGGGTTGGATACCGACAACGATTCGATCATCGAGATCGCCACCGTGGTCACCGACGCCCAGCTCAACGTGCTGGCTGAAGGTCCAGAATTCGCCATCCACCATCCGCTGGAAACGCTGGAAGCGATGGACGAGTGGAACCGCAACCAGCACCGCCGCTCGGGCCTGTGGCAGCGTGTGGTGGACAGCACGGTGACCCTTGCCCAAGCTGAAGCGCAGACGGTGAATTTCCTGGCGCAGTGGATCCCGGCCGGCCTCTCGCCGATGTGCGGCAACTCCATCTGCCAGGACCGCCGCTTCCTGCACCGCCAGATGCCGCGCCTGGAGAAGTACTTCCACTACCGCAACCTGGACGTGTCCACGGTGAAGGAACTGGCCAAGCGTTGGGCGCCGACTGTGGCCGCGGGCGTCGGCAAGAACAGCAACCACACCGCGCTGAGCGACGTGCACGATTCGATTGCCGAGCTGCGCCACTATCGCCAGTTCATGGGCGCGCTGTCGGGGCTGCCGGTTGCCTGAACAACGACACCGGGCATGGCCCGGCGCTACCGGGTGACACGCGAACTGGTAGTGCCGGCCGCTGGCCGGCAATTCAGCGGCCTTCGTGACGTGTATCAGGTCGTCGCCAGCGGCTTGCCACCCTCCGTTCAACTCCCTGGCGCTAAGATCGGCGCCATGAACGAGCCCATCCTGCTTCCCCGCGACATTGCCCACGACGCCCGCGACTGGTCTGACCTGCAGCGGGCGGTGGCCCTGCTGGAAGCGCCGACCCTGACCGCGCGCATGGCCAATCTGGTCGGCACGCCGCTGGAGTTCGCGGTGAAGGCGCTGCCCAGCTCGGTCTCCAACCGCATCCACGGCGCGGTGCAGGCGGCGCTGACCAAGTCGGCGCAGGCGGCGCTGTGGAGCATGGACAACACCCCCGGCAAGGGGGCGTCCACCCGCTGGCACAAGCTGGCCGCAGCGACCTCCGGTGCGGTTGGCGGCGCTTTTGGTTTTGCTGCGCTGTTCATCGAGTTGCCGGTGTCGACCACCATCATGATGCGCGCCGTGGCCGACGTGGCTCGCAGCGAAGGCTTCGACCTGTCCGAGTTCAGTACCCGCCAGGCCTGCCTGGAGGTGTTCGCGCTGGGTGGCAACTCGCCGCGCGATGACGCCAGCGAGACTGGCTATTACCTGGCCCGGGGCTTCACCACCGATGTGATGCGCCATCTGTCGGCTGAGCTGGCCGGGCGCGTGGTGACCGGCCGTGACCTCACCCTGGGCGTGGCACCGAAGGAAGCCGGCAAGCTGCTGGCGAAGATGGTGGAGAAGGTGGCCGCGCGCTTCGGCGTGGTGGTCACCGAGAAATTCGCCGCACAGGCGGTGCCAATCGTGGGTGCCGCTGCCGGTGCGACGCTCAACACGATGTTCACCGATTACTACCAGGACATGGCGCGCGGCCACTTCATCGTGCGCCGGCTGGAGCGCAAGTACGGCGAAGACGTGGTGCGCACGTGCTATGACCGCGTGGCGCATGGCACGATCAGGATGGAACCCCGCCTGGAGTAGATCCACGCCATGCATGGATGAGCCTTCATGCATGGCCATCCTTGCCTGCCGGGCACAACTGTTTTGCCACAACACGCCTGTTGCCTTTCGCAGGCGGTCCCCATTCTTGCTGGCACTCCCCCCGCAAGAGATGTCCGCCATGTTGTTTACCTCCCACCGCTTGGGCGCCTTGACCCTGCCCAACCGAATCGTCATGCCGCCGATGACCCGCTCGCGTGCCGCCGACGGCAACGTTGCCACTGCGGAAATGGCCGCCTACTACGCGCAGCGGGCCAGCGCGGGCCTGATCGTCAGCGAAGGTACCCAGATCAGCCCGCAGGGCCAGGGTTACGCCTGGACCCCGGGCATCCACAGTGGCGAGCAGGTGCAGGGCTGGCGCCAGGTGACCGACGCCGTGCACGCTGCCGGCGGTCGCATCTACGCCCAGCTGTGGCATGTGGGCCGGGTCTCGCACGTCGCGCTGCAGCCCGGTGGTGCCGCGCCGGTGTCGTCGTCGGCGCTGCTGGCCGAGGGCGTGAAGGTTTTTGTCGACCCCACCGGCGCCGGCCCGGAAGCGGGCGTGGGCGAGATGATCCAGCACTCGATGCCGCGCGCGCTGGCCGAGGCCGAGATTCCAGGCATCATCGCCGACTACGCGCAGGCCACCCGCAATGCGCTGGCCGCCGGCTTCGATGGTGTCGAACTTCACGGTGCAAATGGTTATCTGATCAATCAGTTCATCGACTCGCAGGCCAACCAGCGCAGCGACGGCTATGGCGGCTCGCTGCAGAACCGGCTGCGTTTCCTGCGCGAGGTCGTGCAGGCGGTGACTGCAGAAGCCGGTGGTGAGCGCGTTGGCGTGCGCCTGGCGCCGCTGACGACGTTGCAGGGCGCGGTGGACGATACGCCGCAGGCCACCTACCTGGCGGCGGCACACCTGCTGGGCGAGCTGGGCGTGGGCTACCTGCACATCGCCGAGGCCGACTGGGATGACGCACCGCTGATGCCGGTGGCGTTCAAGCAGGCGCTGCGCATGGTCTACCCGGGCACCCTGATCTACGCCGGCAAGTACACCGCCGAGCGCGCCGAGCAGGCACTGACTGAAGGCTGGGCCGACCTGATCGGCTTCGGTCGCCCGTTCATCGCCAACCCGGACCTGCCCGAGCGCCTGCGTCTGGGGGCGGAGCTGAACCCGCCGGATCGCGCAACGTTCTTCGGCGGTGGTGCGGTCGGGTTCACCGATTACGCGACGCTGGAAGAAAGCGTCGCCGCCTGATCCTGGAGGTTGCCGGCCAGCGGCCTACATCACCGATGTATGGAGATGGGGTGGGCTACCAGCGGCACGGCACTACCAGGGTGCGCGGGGCAGGGTAGTGCTCGCCGGCTTCCACATTTCTGTTTGGGATCAGGGCTTGTCGCGCACCAGCGCGTCGGCCTCGACCACGCCGCCATCCTTGCCATGCAGGTACAGGTGCATGTCCTGCTGCGGGTACGGGATGTTGATGCCGGCCTTGTCGAAGCCCAGCTTGAGCTGCTCCAGCAGCGTGACCTTGGTACCGAACCAGTCGGCCGACTTCACGTAGCAGCGGATGCCAAGATTGATCGCGTGCGCGCCCAGCTCGTACACCACCACGTCCGGTGCCGGTGTCTGCAACACGCGCGGGTCGGCCTTCATCAGCGCCAGCGCGGTGTCGCGCGCCAGCTGGATGTTGTCTTCATAGCCGATGCCCACCACCAGTTCGACGCGGCGGGTCGGCTCGGCGGTCAGGTTGATGATCGGCGCAGCGGTGATCAGCGTGTTCGGAATGGTGGTGTGCTGATTGTCGGCACCGGTGATGACGGTCTGGAAGATGCGCACTTCGCGCACCGTGCCGGTTTGCCCGGCTACGGTCACCACATCACCGACGCGGAACGGGCGCAGCGTCACCAGCATGACGCCCGAGGCGATGTTGGACAGCGAATCCTTCAGTGCCAGGCCTACCGCCAGGCCGGCGGTGCCAAGCACGGCCAGCAGCGGGGTGATCTGCACGCCCAGCGTGCCGATTGCCAGCACCACCACGATCACCAGCGACGCGGCGTACACCACGTTGCGCAGGAAATTGCCCAGCATCGGGTCCACGCCCATGCGCGCGGTGGCGCGTGGCATCGCGTTGGACAGGCGTCGCGCCACCCACATGCCGACCAGCAGCACCACGATCGCGGCCAGCAATGGCACGCCGTAGGTCTCCAGGAGGCGTTCCCAATCGAGGGAGTGGAACCAGGGTGTTGCGGCGGGGGCGGGTGGGGCAGTGGCGAGCATGCGGGCTCCTTTGCAGCGGGGGAGGTGGCGCGCGCAGACGCCAGAAACAACAAGCCCCGCAGAGGCGGGGCTTGCATGCAGCTGAAGTATGGGCCGCCGCCGATGAAAGCGACGTCAGCCCTCAGCAATCACGGTCTCAGCCGTTCGCCTTCAGCTTGGCCAGGCGCAGCCAGGTGTCGACCACGGTGTCCGGGTTCAGCGACACTGACTCGATGCCTTCCTGCATCAGCCATTCGGCCAGATCCGGATGATCGGACGGGCCCTGGCCGCAGATGCCGACGTACTTGCCCTTGGCACGTGCCGACTTGATCGCCATCGACAGCAGCTTCTTCACTGCCGGGTTACGTTCGTCGAACAGATGCGCGACGATCGACGAATCGCGGTCCAGGCCCAGGCTGAGCTGGGTCAGGTCGTTGGAGCCGATCGAGAAGCCGTCGAAGATCTCCAGGAACTCATCGGCGAGCAGTGCGTTGGACGGCACTTCGCACATCATGATGATCTTCAGGCCGTTCTCGCCCTGCTTCAGGCCGTTCTGTTCCAGCACCTCGATGACCTTGCGGCCTTCTTCCAGGGTGCGCACGAACGGAATCATGACCCACAGGTTGTCCAGGCCCATTTCGTTGCGCACGCGCAGCACGGCCTTGCACTCCAGCGCGAAGGCGGCCGAGAAGCTCGGATCTACGTAACGGCTGGCGCCGCGGAAGCCGATCATCGGGTTCTCTTCGTGCGGCTCGTAGTTGCTGCCGCCGATCAGGTTGGCGTACTCGTTGGACTTGAAGTCCGACAGGCGCACGATCACGGCGTTCGGTGCGACCGAGGCGGTGAGGGTGGCGATGCCTTCGGCCAGGCGATCCACGTAGAAGCTGACCGGATCACCGTAACCGGCGATCTTCTCGTCGATCTTCTTCTTGGTTGCCGCATCCTGGCGGTCGTATTCCAGCAGCGCGTTCGGGTGGATGCCGATGTGGCTGGCGATGATCATTTCCAGGCGGGCCAGGCCGATGCCGGCGTTCGGCAGCTGGCCGAAGTCGAAGGCACGTTCCGGGTTGGCCACGTTCATCATGATCTTCAGCGGTGCCGGCGGCATGTTGCCCAGATCGGTGGTGGTGCGCTCGAAGCCCAGCTTGCCTTCGTAGATGAAGCCGGTATCGCCTTCAGCGCAGCTGACGGTGACCAGCTGGCCATCTTCGATGACCTTGGTGGCGTTGCCCGAACCGACCACGGCCGGCACGCCCAGCTCGCGCGCGATGATCGCGGCGTGGCAGGTACGGCCACCACGGTTGGTGACGATGGCCGAAGCGCGCTTCATCACCGGTTCCCAATCGGGATCGGTCATGTCGGCGATCAGCACGTCGCCCGGCTGCACGCGGTTCATGTCGTCCAGCGTCTTGACCACGCGGGCCACGCCCGAACCGATCTTGGCACCGACGGCGCGGCCCTCGGCCAGCACGTTGCCGCCCTTTTCGGTCAGCGCGAAGCGCTCGATCTGGGTGGCATGGCTGCGCGACTTCACCGTTTCCGGGCGCGCCTGCACGATGAACAGCTTGCCGCTGACACCGTCCTTGGCCCACTCGATGTCCATCGGGCGGCCGTAGTGCTTTTCGATGACCAGCGCCTGCTTGGACAGTTCCTGCACGTCCTCGTCGCTGATCGAGAAGGTGTTGCGCAGTTCGACCGGGGTGTCCTCGATCCTGACGCGCTCACCCGGAACATCCGAATACACCATGCGGATGGCCTTGCTGCCGAGCGAGCGGCGCAGGATCGCCGGCTTGCCGGCCTGCAGGGTGGGCTTGTAGACGTAGTACTCGTCCGGGTTGACCGCGCCCTGCACGACCATTTCGCCCAGGCCGAAGGACGAGGTGACGAACACCACGTCGCGGAAGCCGGACTCGGTGTCCAGGGTGAACAGCACGCCGGAGGAACCGACGCCCGAACGCACCATCAGCTGCACGCCGGCGGACAGGAACACGTCCTCATGCTTGAAACCGTGGTGCACGCGATAGGCGATGGCACGGTCGTTGTACAGCGAGGCGAACACTTCCTTGACCTTGTGCACGACGTCGTCGGCACCGGTGACGTTGAGGAAGGTTTCCTGCTGGCCGGCGAAGGAGGCATCCGGCAGATCCTCGGCGGTGGCCGACGAACGCACGGCCACGGCCACGTCGCCGCCGCCATTGTCGGCGCTCAACTGGGCGTAGGCAGTGCGGATGTCCTGGTCCAGCTGCGGCTGCAGCGGGGCATCGATCACCCAGGTGCGGATTTCCTTGCCCGCTGCGGTCAGCGCGTTGACGTCCTCGACGTCCAGCGTGGCCAGCTTGTCGAAGATGCGCTTGGACAGATCGTTGTGCGCGATGAAGTCCTTGAAGGCTTCAGCGGTGGTGGCATAACCGCCCGGCACCGAAACGCCCAGACCGGCCAGGTTGCCGATCATCTCGCCC
The DNA here is from genome assembly GCF_056482875.1 of Stenotrophomonas sp. 63632_Sma. NCBI lineage: Bacteria > Pseudomonadati > Pseudomonadota > Gammaproteobacteria > Lysobacterales > Lysobacteraceae > Stenotrophomonas > Stenotrophomonas sp. 63632_Sma. The sequence goes on along the minus strand of NZ_CM151220.1, from coordinate 2,802,109 downwards.
AGCGACGAATTCTTGCCGCCTACGCGGGCCAGATCGGCCAGACGCAGTTCGTGCAACCACAGGATGTTCTCGTTCAAGCGCGATGCTCCGTTTGGCCATCGCCCGAGGCGGGCTGGAATGGCCGCGTCCGTAGGAAGAAGCCGATATGATGCCGGGCAGAGTACCGTCGGCACAAGCTTGTGCTGGCGGCCTTTTTAGGCTTCGTAGGGGGTAAAAGCGCGCATGTCGACCATCCGTCCGGTGTTCTACGTTTCCGATGGAACCGGTATCACCGCTGAAACCATTGGGCATAGCCTGCTTACCCAGTTCTCCGGGTTCAGCTTCATTACCGATCGCATGTCGTTTGTCGACGACCCCGAAAAAGCGCGTGAAGCCTGTGCCCGGATCCAGGCGGCAGGGGAGCGGTACCAGGTCCGGCCGATCGTGGTGAACTCCTGCGTGGACCAGAGCCTGAGCCTGATCCTGGCCGACAGCGGCGCGCTGATGCTGGATGTGTTCGCGCCGTTCATCGAGCCGTTGGAGCGTGAACTGGCCAGTCCGCGCCTGGCCCGGGTCGGCCAGGCGCACGGCATGGTGGATTTCGACACCTACCACCGCCGCATCAACGCGATGAACTTCGCCCTGACCCATGACGATGGCATCGCGGTGAACTACGACGATGCCGACGTGATCCTGGTGGCGGTGTCGCGCGCCGGCAAGACGCCCACCTGCATCTACCTGGCCCTGCATTATGGGGTGCGCGCGGCCAATTACCCGCTGACCGACGAAGACCTGGAAAGCGACCGCCTGCCGCCACGCCTGCGCAACTACCGGCGAAAGCTGTTCGGCCTGACCATCGACCCGGACCGGCTGCAGCAGATCCGCCAGGAGCGCCGCCCGAACTCGCGCTACGCAAACCTGGACACCTGCAAGCGCGAGGTGGCTGCGGCCGAGGTGATGTTCCAGATGGAGCGGATCCCGACCCTGAGCACCACCCATACCTCGATCGAGGAGATTTCCAGCAAGGTGCTGGCCACGCTGGGGCTGCAGCGCGAGCTGTATTGATCCTCATCTGGTAGAGCCGGCCGCTGGCCGGCTGGTGGATGAACCCTCGGCCGCGATGCAGAGCTGCCGGCCAGCGGCCGGCACTGCCCAGGGGTTGGCTTGCACGTGCGCGCCCCCACGTTGAAGCACCAACGTGTAGGATCGACCCATGGCCCGAGCCTTGCCCCGCACCGAACGCATTCCCCGCCTGAGCCGGCTGAGCTGGCTCATGGGCCTGTACGCGGAAAACTACCGCCATCTGGTGCGTCTGTTCGAACCGGCCGGACTGGTGGCGGGCAGCTACATTTCCTCGATCGGCGACGGCCTGGATGTCCGCCTGGACGTGATCGAGTGCCACCGCTACACGGTGGAACTGCGCCTGACCTACGACCTGGCCGACCCGGTCACCGGTGAGCCGGATCCGTCGGCCTATGTGCGTCTGTACCGTGACGCGCGCCAGGCCGAGACCACCCATTGCTACGTCGGCCGCCGCTGGCAGGACACGATGGGCCTGTATCCGCCGCCGGCGGAGCTGATCAGCCACCGCATGCGGATGAACACCTTCCTCGGCAAGTGGCTGGAGTACCTGGCCGAGCGCGGCCACGGCGTGGCCACCCTGCGCCGCGATCCCGACGGTGCTGGCACACCTGCCGAGCGCCGCCTGTCGCTGGTGCGCTGATCGGCCATAATCCACGGCTGACCTGCCGCTGGATGCTGCCCCATGCCGTACACCCCGATCGTCGCCACCCTGGGCTATGTGCTGTCGCCTGATCGTCGCCAGGTGCTGATGATCCACCGCAATACCCGTCCCGGTGACCACCACCTGGGCAAGTACAACGGCCTGGGCGGCAAGATCGAAGCGGACGAGGATGTGGCGGCCAGCATGCGCCGCGAGATCGCCGAGGAAGCCGGCATCGACTGCACCGGCATGCGCCTGCGCGGCACCATCAGCTGGCCAGGCTTCGGCAAGCACGGCGAGGATTGGCTGGGTTTCGTGTTCGTCATCGATGGATTCGAGGGCACCCCGCACGGCGGCAACCACGAAGGCACGCTGGAGTGGGTGGACCTGGACAAGCTGGACACCCTGCCGATGTGGGAGGGCGACCGCAACTTCCTGCCGCTGGTGTTCGACGCCGACCCGCGCCCGTTCCACGGCGTGATGCCGTACAAGGACGGGCGCATGGTGAGCTGGTCCTTCAGCCGCCTGTGAGCCGGGAAATCGGGTAGCTGCCAACCTTTGGTCGGCACGCTCTTCTGGCATATTAATACCCGGGCAATATTGACGGGAGAGAATTACCCGGGCAATATTCGCGCACCGCCTCTGATGCCGTTGCCATGCCTGCGTCCCGACTTCCTCCCTTCAGTTGTTTCGACGGCCATCGCTTGGTCGCTTCCGGTACGCCGGAAGTGGCCGCGCTGGCGCTGAAGCAACTGCGTGTCGACAACGCTGCCGGTCCGCTGCTGGTGTTCGACAACGCCACCGGCCGCACCCGTGATTTCGATACGCGTGGCAGCGACGCAGAACTCCTGGCGCGGGTAAACGAAGCGTTTCCCGCCGCCGTGGGGACGGATGCCGACGTCACTGCCGAAGAGGCGCCCGCAACCCCACGTGGCCGTGGCCGCCCCAAGCTGGGTGTGGTCGCCCGAGAAGTGACCTTGCTGCCGCGCCATTGGGCGTGGCTGGCCGAGCAGCCTGGCGGTGCCTCGGTGGTGCTGCGCAAGCTGGTGGAGGCGGCCAGCCGTGCCGGTGCTGACAAGGACCGCCAGCGTCGTGACAGCGAGCGTGCCTATCACTTCCTGCAGACCATCGCCGGTGACCTGCCGGGTTTCGAGGAGGCGATCCGTGTCCTGTTCGCGCATGACCGCGCGGGCCTGGAAGCGGCGTTGCGGAGTTGGCCCGCGGATGTGTGCGCCCACGCTCTGCGCCTGGCCTTCGACGATCCTGCGGACCACGCCGACGGCTGAGCCATCGCGCCGTTGCTGAGCGACGGCCCCACCTGACCGCGGGTCCAGGCCCGCTTCCCCTGTGCGTGCTTTGCTGGCGGAAACGCCGGGCAGGGCGGCGCCTTGCCCAGAGAACCCCATGAGCCCCCCTGTACATCCGATACCTCCGGCAGCACCCCCGCTGTGGCGCACCTATCTGACCCTGCTGCTGCCGATGCTGCTGACCAATGCGCTGCAGCTGGCCGCAGGCACGCTGGACAACATTTACCTCGGCCATCTGCTCGGCACACAGGCAGTGGCTGCAGCGGCTGCGTTCTTTCCGGTCTTCTTCCTGCTGTTGGCTCTGGTAATGGGCCTGGCGACCGGTGCGATGGTGCTGATCGGCCAGGCCTGGGGCGCGGGCCGCCTGCAGCAGGCACGCGCCGTGGCTGGCAGCGCGGTGGCGCTGATCCTGCTGCTGTCGGTGCTGGTGATGGCTGTGGGCGGCGGCTTCGCACCACAACTGCTGGTGGCGTTGGGCACGCCGGCAGCGGTCCTCAGTGAGTCCATCGTCTATGCACGCGTGCTGCTGCTGACGGCACCGGTGTTCTTCCTGCTGTGGCTGGCCACTGCGGTGAGCCGCGCGGTGGGCGATGCGAAGACACCGCTGCATGCGCTGCTGCTGGCAACGGTGGTCGGCCTGCTGTGCACGCCGCTGCTGATCCTCGGCTGGGCCGGCCTGCCGCAGCTGGGTTCGGCCAGTGCGGCAGTCTCGGCGGCGTTTGCCTCGCTGCTGGCCCTGGCCTGGCTTATGTGGCGGTGGCAGAGGATGGAGCACCCGTTGGCGCCGGGACGTGAGCTGCTGCGTGCCATCCGTTTCGATGGCGTGCTCATCCGCGCGATGCTGCGCATCGGCGTAACGTCATCGCTGCAGATGCTCAGCCTGGCCATTGCCGAAATCGTGTTGCTGGGCTGGATCAACCGCGACGGCTACACGGCCACGGCCGCCTACGGTGCGGTCAACCAGTTGATGAGCTGGGTGCAACTGCCTGCGATGTCGCTGGGGATCACCGCCACCATCCTCGCGGCGCATGCGATGGGCGCGGGGCGTACGGCACGGCTGCCCGCCATCGCTCGCACCGGTGTGCTGCTTGGGCTGGCGATGCTGAGCGTGGTGGTGCTGCTGGTGATGGCGCTGGCGCCCTGGCTGACCGGGCTGATTCTGGCGGCCGCAGAGGTGCGCGAATTGGCCGCATCGCAGCTGCGCACGGTGGTATGGGGCGTGCTGGCGATGGGAGGTAGCGCGGTGCTGGTCGGAGTGATGCGAGGCAGTGGCACGGTGATGTTGCCAGCGTTGCTGGGCATGGCAGCGGTACTGCTGCTGGAGCTGCCGTTGGCGATGTGGTTGCAGGCGCGGCATGGTCTGGCCGGGCTGTGGTGGGCGTGGCCACTGGGGCTGCTGGCGATGCTGGTGATGCAGGTGTTCTGCTTCGCGCATTGGCGGCGCCGGGTGCAGGCTGGGTAGTGCCGGCCGCTGGCCGGCAACGCGGAACGGTCCGGGCAGCCGGCCTGCGGCCGGCTCTACCACGCGGTCGGATCACAGTCGTTGCGGCGGCTGCGGTGGGTTGGCCACTGGTGATGCAGGTGTTCTGTTTCGCTCGCTGGCGCCGGGTGCGGGCTGGGTAGTGCCGGCCGCTGGCCGGCAACGCGGAACGGCCGGGGCAGCCGGCCAGCGGCCGGCTCTACCACTTCAGCGCCGCTGTGCCAGCAGCAGATGGAAGTGCTTTTCGCGGATCTGGCCGTCATTGCCGGCTGCGGATTCCCGGTGGCTGCGCCAGGCCGAGACGCGGAAGCCCGATACCCGCAGCGCCAGCTCCACCGCGTCCAGCTCATGCAGTTGGAAGTCGGCAGCAAATGGCAGGCTGCGCATGAAGCTGGCGTCGCCAAAGGCCAGGCACAGGCGGCCGCCCCGGCGCAGCACCCGCGCCAGCTCGTCCAGCACCGGCGCCAGGTTCGGCCAGAAGTACAGGGTGTTGACCGCCAGCGCGGCATCCATCGCGGCATCGGCGACCGGCAGCGCATGAGCGTCGCCGTGTCGCATCGCGGCACGCTCGGCCAACCCGGCGCTGGCCAGGCGCTGGTTGCCGGCCTCGACCATGGCGGTGGACAGCTCAATACCCAGATAGTGGCTGTCGGTGGCCTGCAGCATCAGCGGCGCGAAGGCCGCATTGCCGGGGCCGATCTCCAGGACCCGTTCGCCAGTGCCGACGGCCAGCAGCCCGATCGCGGCCAGGTTGAGTGCGCCGTTGCTGCGGTTCATCGAGTCAGCCACCGCCAGCGCGGCCTCGCCATGGGGCTGCCGCAGCTGTGCGGCCAGAGTGGGAGCATCCAGCATCATCATCGTCCGTTGCAGAGTTTCGGACGTGGCGGCGGCGGGTCCGCCGGTGACCATAGCGCCGACCTTGTGGCTTGGGAAGTAGGGAAACCCCGCTTCGGGGTGATGAGGAAATGTCCAGCGTCGCAGTCGGTGAGATCTGGTTGTCCACAGGGGGTGTGGATTACGCGTGGGCAACTTTGTGGATAAGCCGCGACAGGCGCCACCCCCCTAGGCTGTCAAGATGGGTGGCGAAAAATTCACCGCCGGTGAGGACAGGTGAGGGAGCGGTGAAGGCTGGGGCCTGCCAGCGCTGTCGCCAGTGGCGGCGCTCGCGGTAACCTGTGGGCCTTGATGCTCCGTGAGACCCCATGAAACGTCACTTCTCGATGCTGCGCGAATTCCAGCTGGCCGACTGGTTCACCCTGGCCAATGCTTTCTGCGGCACCGGTGCGGTCTTTGCCGCAATGCGCTTCCTGCAGGACGGCGAGCGCGGCTACCTGCTGTTCGGCATGGCGTTGATCCCGCTGGCTTTCATTTTCGACGCCCTCGACGGGCGCATCGCGCGCTGGCGCAAGTCCAGCTCCACCCTGGGCCGCGAGCTGGACTCGCTGTCCGACGTGATCTCCTTCGGTGTGGCCCCGGCGGCGCTGGCCTACGCCTGCGGCATGCAGGGCGGCTGGGACTGGCTGGTGCTGAGCTATTTCGTCTGCTGCGGCGTCAGCCGCCTGGCGCGCTACAACGTCACCGCAGAGGCGCTGGCCGGCGACGAGGGCAAGGTCGCGTATTTCGAGGGCACCCCGATCCCGACCAGCCTGGTGCTGGTGATCGTGCTGGCGATCGCCGCCGGTACCGATGCCATCGGCCAGAACATCTGGTTCGGCCAGTGGCAGATCGGCCCGTGGCAGCTGCACCCGATGGTGTTGTTGTTCGCCTTGTCCGGGTCGCTGATGATCAGCAAGACCCTGCGCATTCCCAAGCCATGAGCCAGCCCTGCGGAGGCCTGCGATGACCAGCTCGGCCCACGACGCCGGCAGCAGCGATTTCGAGACCCTGGCCCGGCAGTACTTCGGCGCCTGGGGCGATGCCCTGCGCCACGCCAGCACGCCCGGTGCGCCGGCAGGTGACGACCCCGGCAGCTGGCAACGGCTGTTCGACTGGTGGGGCCAGCTGTTGCCCGAGCAGGGGCAGGGCGCGCCGGAAGATGCCGTGCGCCGCTTCCGCGAACAGGCGGGCAGCTGGTACGGAACCATGCAGGAAGTGGCTGCGCGTTTCGCCGGCCGCGACGCCAGCAGTGCCGACGTAGCACAAGCCTGGCGCGAGGCGGTGCAGGGGCAGGGCGACGGCATGCTGCAGTGGATGCTGCAGGGCGCCCGTGGCAGCACCCACGCTGGCGCCGCTGTACCGGAGTTTGCCGCCTGGCTGCAGCAGTTCCAGCTGCAGGCCGGTCCGTGGCTGCAGAGCCCGGCGTTCGGGCCCGGCCGCGAGCACCAGGCGCGCTGGCAGGCGCTGCTGCGGGCGCAGGAGGAATACCAGCAGCATTCACGCGCCTACGTCGATCAGATCAAGCAGGCACTGGACGAGGCCTTCGCGCTGTTCGAGCAGCGCCTGGCCGAGCACGAGCAGCCGGGCAGCCAGCTGACCAGCGCCCGCGCGATGTTCGACCTGTGGATTGAAGTGGCCGAGGAGGCCTACGCCAAGGTCGCCATGTCCGAACCGTTCCAGCAGGTATATGCCGCACTCGGCAACGCTCAGATGCGCCTGCGCGCCGGCCTGCAGCGCGAGGTGGAACAGATGAGTGAACGGATCGGCCTGCCGACCCGCAGTGAGATGGACGCCGCGCACCGCCGCATCGCCGAGCTGGAGCGCAGCCTGCGCCGACTGCAGGCACAGGTGGCGGCCATGGCCGGTACGGGCGAGGTCGATCCGGTGGCACAGCCGGCGCCGGCGAAGGTGAAGCCGGTCGCGCGCAAGGCCGCGAAGAAGGCCGCGCCGGCAAAGAAGGCGGCTGCGAAAAAGGCGCCTGCGAAGAAGGCTGCACCAAAGGCAGCGCCTCGTACTTCCACGCGGACGCGTGACCGATGAAAGGACCGCTGGGCTTCAACGCTGATGACCTGATGCAGGAAACCCTGGCCATGCAGCGCAAGCTGATGGAAGGGCTGAAGCTGCTGCCGCAGGTGGAAGACGTGGACTACGGCGTGACCGCGCGCGAGGAAGTCTGGCGCGACGACAAGGTGGTGCTGTACCGCTTCGTCGGCGAACAGTCACCGACCCGGCGCACGCCGCTGCTGATCGTCTACGCGCTGGTCAACCGGCCGTACATGGTCGACCTGCAGGCCGACCGTTCGCTGGTGCAGAAGCTGCTGGCGCTGGGGCAGGACGTCTACGTGCTGGACTGGGGCTACCCGGATCGCTCGGAGCGCTTCCAGACCCTGGAGGACTACCTGCTGCGCTACATCGATGGCGCGGTCGATGCGCTGCGCGCGCGCGGTGGTGGACCGGTCGACCTGCTCGGCATCTGCCAGGGCGGCGTGTTCGCGCTGTGCTACGCCGCGCTGCGCCGGCAGAAGCTGGGCAAGCTGATCACCATGGTCACCCCGGTCGATTTCCACACCGCCGACAACATGCTCTCGCACTGGGCGCGGCAGGTGGATGTGGACCTGCTGGTCGACACGCTGGGCAACATCCCGGCCGACCTGATGAATGCCAGTTACCTGATGCTCAAGCCGTTCCGCCTGAACGTGCAGAAGTACGTCGGCCTGCTCGACATCCTCGATGACAAGGCTGCGCTGGAGGATTTCCTGCGGATGGAGAAGTGGATCTTCGATTCACCGGACCTGGCCGGCGAGGCGTTCCGCGACTTCATCAAGCAGTTCTACCAGGGCAACGGGCTGATGAACGGCACGGTGCGGATCGGCGAAGAGGCGGTGGATCTGTCGAAGGTGACCCTGCCGGTACTGAACATCTACGCCGAGCAGGACCATCTGGTGCCGCCGGATGCCTCGCGCGCGATGCGTGGACGCCTGGGCACCGAGGATTACACTGAGTCCAGTTTCCGTGGCGGCCATATCGGCATCTACGTGTCCGGTCGCGCGCAGCGCGAAGTGCCGGCCACGATCGATGGCTGGCTGAAAGCGCGCGACGCGTAAAGCCGGTTTCTTTTTTTTTGTAGAGTCGAGCCATGCTCGACTGCATGGAGGGTGATGATGTCGCAAAGGATTTCGATGCTGCTTGCCACGCTGCTGCTGGCAGCACCTGTTGCCCACGCCGCACCCAGTACGGATGCACGGCGGGAGATCGCCCAGCTGATCTCCAGCCTGGACGGCTCCCAATGCCGGTTCCAGCGCAATGGCAGCTGGTACGACGGCAGCGATGCGCGCGCGCACCTGCAGCGCAAGTACGACTTCCTGCTGAAGAAGGACATGGTGGACAGCGCCGAGCAGTTCATCGAGCGCGCCGCCAGCCAGAGCAGCATGAGCGGCAAGCCCTATCGCATCCAATGCCCGGGGCAGCCTGAACAGACCGCGGCCGCCTGGTTCGGCGCCCGCCTGCAGGCCCTGCGCCACCGCACGCCGTAGACATAGGGGCGGTGTAGAGTCGAGATCCTATGTTCGCGGTCAAGCCTGCTGGAAGCAGGCTTGACCCACCTTCAGCATGGCCGGATCGAAGTCCCGGCCGCTCTTGAACACGCCCCAGGCGATCTTGGCTAGTTTCCTTGCCAGAATGTTGAAGACGGCGGTGCTGGGGTGACCGCGTTTTGACAGCTCGTCGTAGAGCGGTTGCCCCCGACGACACCGCTTGAGCCCCATGGCGGCCATGTAGAGCATCTGGCGCAGCACTGGCGCGCCCTGTTTGGACAGCCGACGCCGTCCCGTTCTGCCGCCAGACTCGTTGGGCCGGGGATCCAGGCCCGTGCAGGCGATCCACGCGTTGGCGTTGGCCAACGGCCAGCGCGTCATGTAGTAAATCAGGTGAGCGGCGACGGCGGGGCCGATACCAGGGATGGTCAACAGGCGCTTGTAGAGCGTGCCATGCTCTCCATCGCGCCCCAAGCGCTGCAGTTCGCTTTCCAGCTCGGACAGCGTCCCAGCCAGAGCGCAGAACAGATCTGACAGCTCCCCGGGGGCACTTTTGCTTACCCCGAAGGATTGCTCCAGGCGCGCGCGTGTCTTTACCAGCGTCTGCCGCTTGCGCAGCAAATCGTGCATCTGCTGCTGCTCATCGGTACGCGGTACGTATTCACGCAGGCGATCGTTCTCCTTCTTCACGTACCGGGCGATCGCTTCGGCGTCCATGGCGTCCGTCTTGCCACGCGAGCCCGTCGCCCGGCCGTAGTGCTTGATCAGACGTGGATTGATCACATAGACAACGTGGCCTGCCTGGCCAGCCATCCGAGCCAACAACTCGTAGTACCGCCCCGTCGCCTCCATGCCAATCCGGCATCGCTGGGGCAAGGTGTTGAGCCACTGGGCTATGCCGGCCGGGTGTTGGCGATCCTGTCGCCGGCCTTGCGGTCGGCCACTGCCGGTACGAACTCCTTGGAGTCCACGTCCACGCCAATATCGAGAGAATCAGACATTTGTACGGCTCCCAGCTATCTTTAAGGGGCTGGGGTGGTACCGCACCGACGTTAGCTTGCCTACATCGACGATCCCCTTTGGGTGCCGTACGATCCTTTATCGACGTTCGTGTGCGGGATGGGGATCGCTCGACTCGTCTGTCGGCTAGTATCCGCAGATGCATGCTTGACGGTCCCTCCACCCTGGCTCCTACATACCTCGTAGGAGCCGGGAGGAACATACAAGCCATGTTCGACTGCTTTTTCCCGTAGCCCAGGAGAACCGCCATGAACACCACGCCGCGCACGCTGTCGCGTTCATTGAACGACCGCATGATCGCCGGCGTGATGGGCGGCATCGCCCATCGCTTCGGCTGGAATCCCACGTTGGTGCGGATCGTGTTCGTGCTGGTCTCGATCGGTTCGGCGGCCTTCCCTGGCATCCTGGTCTACCTGATCCTGTGGCTGCTGATTCCCAACGAGGCCGATTGAAGACTCCCGTGACGCCCCGGCCGGTCTGGCTGCGCGCGCTGCAGGTGCTGGGCGCGGTGTGGACGTCCCCCAATTCACTGCTCGGCCTGATCGGTGGACTGGCCGGCATGCTTGGCGGGGCGACGCTGCGCTGGAGCGGCCGTGACAGCGCGTTGGTGTTCGATCGCTGGCCGTGGGGGCCGGGTGGGGCGATCACCCTGGGCAATGTGATCCTGCACACCGGGCATGACCTGGGCATTTCCTGCCGCACCTATGCGCATCAGGCCGGGTGGGGCGTGGAGCCGCTGATCCGGCTGGACGACCACGAGCGCGCGCACGTCTACCAGTACCTGGTGCTGGGGCCGCTGTACCTGCCGGTGTACCTGCTGTGTGGCGGGGTGAGTGCGCGCAACCCGTTCGAACGCGCGGCCGATCATTTCGCCCGGTTCGGGCACGGCTGGTGGCCGTAGTTTCCAGCCAACGGCGCAGCCCCTCGTGGCTTGGTCGCGGAATATGTTTCATGTGATTGGGCCGGGCGGGGTGGGTTCGCGGGACACGCCGTAAACCCGTCCCTGGGGGCTTAGCCGCGGCATCCATGCCGCGGATACCCCGCCACCCCCACCCACCCGGCCGCTGACAATTTCCGTGCGCGCCAAGCCATGGAAGAGAATAAAGAACAGCAAAAGCGGGTCGCGCGCTGCGCTTGCTCGTGAGCCGAGCATGGCTTGGCTCTACAGGAAGCAACAAAGCAGCCGGCCAGGCCGCTTTTGCTTTTGATCTTCTTTTTCTTTTCCGTGGCTGGACGTGCCCGAAAACTGTCGGGGGTCGGTCGGGGTGGGTTCGCGGGACCGTTGGCGCCATGGGCCCGAGGCATGCCTCGGGCGGGTTGGGCAGGACGCCCAACCCCGGTCTTGCCGTGTGCGCAGGACAGCGCACACGAGCAAGGCGCCATCGAGCCCCCATGGACGGGTTTACGGCGTGTCCCGCGGACCCACCCCGACCGACCCAATCACATGAAGCGCAATTCGCGACCAAGCCACGAGGGGCTGCGCCGTTGGCTGGAAACCCCCGATTCGTTAGTCGGAAGTTAAAGATCCGTAAGCATTCTGCTGCGATCCCGCAGTCATCTGCATGCAACCGATCGTCATTAGCCTTCGTGACGTTCCAGTCAGGTTCGACGCGGTAAGCTCTCCCTCGATGAGCTCGCAGCATCGCTCATCGAGTGCAGTACGCAGTAGCAATTTGGAGGAATACATCACATGGCAATCGTTCTTTATGTCGGTGGTAGCAAGGATGGCGAGAAGGGCGTGGTGCCCTACGGCTTCAGCAAATCCCGCGCCGACACCGCGCTGGGGCCGGAGTTCTACACGGAGCGGTTCATGGAACTGCAGGGTGTCGGCAAGGTCCGCCTGATGGCCCTGGAAGGCATGCGTGACGAGATCGTCATGCAGCGCGCCGCCCGCCACTACCGCTGACCTTCGCAACACGCGGCAGGGCGCGCCCACCATCGCGCGCCCGCGCCGGCATCCCAGCCCAGGGCCAGTCCGAGCCCTCTTTTCGCCAGGATGCCGGCGTCCACTCCGGCCTCGCTGCTGAACCTCGCCCCCTGTCAATGCCTTGTCCGGCTCCGTCGTGGATTGCCAGAATGGGGTCTTCCCGTAACGCGGCACAGACCTGAAGCAATGCACGACGCCAAGAACGCCCAGAGCGCGCTCGCCCAGCAGATCGCCCAGACCATCGCCGACGAGATCGGTGCCCAGTCCACCCAGGTACGTGCCGCCGTCGGCCTGCTCGACGAGGGCGCCAGCGTTCCGTTCATCGCGCGCTACCGCAAGGAAGTGACCGGGGGCCTGGACGACACCCAGCTGCGCAACCTGGAAGTGCGCCTGACCTACCTGCGCGAACTGGAAGACCGTCGCGCGGCGGTGCTGGCCAGCATCGGTGAGCAGGGCAAGCTCAGCGACGAACTGCGCAACGACATCCTGGCCGCCGACACCAAGAGCCGGCTGGAAGACCTGTACCTGCCGTACAAGCCCAAGCGCCGTACCCGCGCCCAGATCGCCCGCGAGGCCGGTCTGGAACCGCTGGCTGATGGCCTGCTGGCCGACCCGACGCAGGACCCTCAGGTCTTCGCGGCTTCCTTCGTCGACACCGACAAGGGCGTGGCCGACACCAAGGCTGCGCTGGAAGGTGCACGCGCGATCCTGATGGAGCGCTGGGGCGAAGATGCCGCGCTGGTCGGTGAGCTGCGCACCTGGCTGGGCGAGACCGGCGTGATCCGTGCCCGCGTGGCCGAGGGCAAGGAAACCGAAGGCGCCAAGTACCGTGACTATTTCGAACACGCCGAGGCACTGGCGAAGATTCCCTCGCACCGCTTGCTGGCGCTGTTCCGTGCGCGCCGCGAGGAGATCCTGTTCCTGGAGCTGGACCCGGGCAACGAGGCCGAGGCCGGCCACCAGTACGCCGAAGGACGCGTGGCGCGCAAGGCCGGCATCGCCGATCAGGGCCGCGCCGCCGACCGCTGGCTGCTGGATGCCTGCCGCCTGACCTGGCGTGCCAAGCTGCACACCCATCTGCTGCTGGACCTGTTCAACCAGGCACGCGAAAAGGCCGAGGCCGAAGCCATCGCAGTGTTCGGCGACAACCTGAAGGACCTGCTGCTGGCCGCGCCGGCGGGCCCGAAGACCGTACTCGGGCTGGATCCGGGCATCCGCACCGGCTGCAAGATTGCCGTGGTCGATGCCACCGGCAAGCTGGTCGCCACCGACACCATCTACCCGCACGAGCCGCGCCGCCAGTGGGACCAGTCGCTGCAGACGATCAAGCAGCTGTGCGCCAAGCACAACGTGGAACTGATCGCGATCGGCAACGGCACCGCCAGCCGCGAAACCGACAAGCTGGCCGGCGAAGCGATCAAGGCTGCCGCCAACCCGAAGCTGCAGAAGGTGGTGGTCAGCGAGGCGGGCGCGTCGGTGTACTCGGCGTCCGAGTTCGCGGCCAAGGAATTCCCGGGGCTGGACGTGTCGCTGCGTGGCGCGGTGTCCATCGCGCGCCGCCTGCAGGATCCGCTGGCCGAACTGGTCAAGATCGAACCCAAGGCGATCGGTGTCGGCCAGTACCAGCACGACGTGGACCAGTACCGCCTGGCACGGGCGCTGGATGCGCGGGTCGAGGACTGCGTGAATGCCGTGGGCGTGTACGTGAACACCGCTTCGGCCGCGCTGCTGTCGCGCGTGTCCGGCCTGTCGTCCACGGTGGCCGAGAACATCGTGCGCCATCGTGACGACAATGGCCCGTTCAAGCGTCGCAAGGACCTGCTGAAGGTCGCGCGCCTGGGCGAGAAGACCTTCGAGCAGTGCGCCGGCTTCCTGCGTATCGCCGATGGTGACCAGCCGCTGGACGCCTCGGCGGTGCACCCCGAAGCCTACCCGGTGGTCGAGCGCATCGTGGCCAGCACCGCGCGCCCGATCAAGGCGCTGATCGGTGATGGCAGCTTCCTGCGCGGCCTGAAGGCAGAACAGTTCACCGACGACACCTTCGGCGTGCCGACCGTGCGCGACATCCTGAAGGAACTGGAAAAGCCGGGCCGTGACCCGCGTCCGGAGTTCAAGGCGGCGCGCTTCGCCGAGGGCGTCGAGGACATCAAGGACCTGCGCGAGGGCATGGTGCTGGAAGGCGTGGTCAGCAACGTCGCGGCCTTCGGCGCCTTTGTCGATATCGGCGTGCACCAGGACGGCCTGATCCACATTTCGGCGCTCTCCGATACGTTCGTGAAGGACCCGCGCGACGTGGTCAAGGCCGGCGATATCGTCAAGGTGAAGGTGCTGGAGGTGGACGTGGCGCGCAAGCGCATCGCCCTGACCCGGCGCCTGGACGATACCCCGGGCCAGGCCACCAGCCGCCCGGGCCAGCGCGATGACCGCGGCCAGGGGCAGGGGCCGCGCCGCGACGCAGGCGGCCAGAACCGCGGGCCAAACCGGGGCCAGGGCAATGGCGGCCGTCCCGCTCAGTCCGCGCCCCCGGCCAACAACGCCCTGGCGGAGGCCTTCGCCCGCGCCAAGCGCAGTTGAGGACCGTGTCCCCCGTCACGCTTGATTCGTGGCGGGGGACTTGTCGATTTTCCCCGTGATTGCGCACACTTGCGCCTGAGGGGGGCGTTTGGCCTCCCCGCTGTCGCTGGGGAGGGCCATGACGCCAGCAGGACCCGTTGTCTTCGTTGAGGGCTGCAGCGTTGTGCTGCGGCTGCTGCCCGCCTGTGCGGGCCGGGGACCGGATTGATGGCGGGCCAGGGAAACAACGGCAACGGGCTGCTCGAGCGGCGCCTGCAGGAACTGGCAGAGGAGCGCCGGCGCCTGGCCATGATCATCGACGGCACCGCTGCCGGTACCTGGGAATGGAACGTGCAGACCGGCGAAATGCGGGTCAATGCGCGCTGGGCGGAGATTGTCGGCTATCGGCTGGAAGAACTGGAGCCGGTGTGCCAGAAGACGTTCCTGACGCTGGTCCATCCCGACGATATCGCCCTGTCCGACGCGGCGCTCGAGGACCATTTCGAAGGCCGCAGCGACAACTATGTCTGCCTGTTGCGCATGCGCCACAAGAACGGCCAGTGGATGTGGATCCACGACCGTGGCCGCGTGTTCGAATGGGACGGGCAGGGACGACCGCTGTGGATGGCCGGTGCGCACGCCGACGTGACCGAGCTGCAGCAGGCGCGGCAGGATGCAGCCGAGAGCCGGCAGCGATTGCAGGCCGTGGTCGACGCGTCCGATGAGGTGGCGGTGATCGCGACCGATACCGAAGGCACCATCACCCTGTTCAATACCGGCGCGGAACGCCTGCTGGGTTACAGCGCGGAAGAAGTGGTCGGCCAGCGGCGACTGGGTGATTTCCACGATCCGGACGAGCTGGCGGCCTGGCTGCGTCCGCTGGCGGCTGCGGACGGAAGCCTGCCGGGCGCGTTTGAAGCACTCAGCGCCCGCGCCGATGAGCAGACCTATTCACGGCAGTGGACACTGCGGCGCAAGGATGGCCAGCCACGCCAGGTGCGCTTGTCGATCAGCCGCATGGATGGTGCCGGCGGCGCGCGGATCGGCTATGTCGGCATGTCCATCGACATCACCGAGATCCTGCAGGCGCGCGCCGAAGCACGCCTGTCGGCAGAGAAATTCGCCGGTGCGTTCACGTCGGCGGCGCTGGGCATGGCGCTGGTGTCGCTGGAAGGACGCTGGCTGGACGTCAATGACGCACTGTGCCGGATCCTGGGCTACCCCCGCGAAGAACTGCTGCAGGTTGATTTCCAGCGCCTGACCCACCCCGATGACCTGCAGACCGACCTGGCCCTGGTGCAGGATCTGCTGGCCGGGCGGCGCAGCCACTACCACCTGGAAAAGCGCTATCTCGATCGCGACGGCAAGGTGATCTGGGCGCGGCTGTCGGTGTCGCTGGTGCGCACCGAGCACGGTGAACCGCTGCATTTCGTGTCGCAGATCCAGGACATCAGCGCCCAGCGCAGCAGCGAGCAGCGCCTGTTCGAGAGCGAGCAGCGCAGCCGTATCACGCTTGATGCGGTTGCCGACCTGGTGCTCAGTGTCAGCCTGGATGGCCGTATCGACTACGCCAATGCCGCCGCAGTACGCACCCTGGCGGGTGATGGCGCGCTGTCGCTGGCCGGGCACAAGGTGCAGGACGTGCTGGCACTGACCACCGAATATGCGCCCGGCTCGGTACTGGATGTGTCGGTCCTGCTGGACCCGGAAAGCAATGCGGTGGACCTGCACGCCGATCTTCTGCTGCGCCTGGGCACGGCCACGATCCCGGTCGACCTGACCCGTGCCTGGCTGCGCGATGATGAAGGTCATGTACGCGGTGCAGTGTGGGTACTGCGTGATGACACCCAGCAGCGCGCGCGCCAGCGCGAAGCGCGCCATCTGGCCGAGATCGATCCGCTGACCGAGCTGAGCAACCGTCGCGGTTTCGAGGTGCATCTGCAGCAGGCGATCACCCGCGTCGAGCGAACTGGCCAGGCCGCGTCGTTGATGTACATCGACCTGGACCGCTTCAAGCCGGTCAACGACACCTGGGGCCATCTGGCTGGCGATGCCGTGCTGTGGGCGGTGGCCAGCGTGCTGCGCCACGGTGTGCGCGATTCGGACGTAGTGGCGCGTCTGGGCGGCGACGAATTCGCAGTGATCCTGTCCGGCTGCACGCCGCGTCGTGCCGCGCGCATCGGCGGTGAACTGCTGCACACCCTGGCATCGCTGTCGATTCCGTGGGACCGGGACCGCCTGCATGTGGGTGCCAGCATCGGTATCGCGCCATTGGCGGGTGGGATGAGCGTGGACCAGGCCGTGGCGGCGGCTGATGCCCAGTGCTACCGGGCCAAGGCAATGGGTCGCAACAACGTACAGGTGCAGGGCGAGGCCAGTGAGCTGCCCGGCGATGATTCCGAAGCCGCCGAGGGCTGATCTCAACCTGTGAGAGGGCGTGCGCGAATACTGCGCGCACATCCACTCATGCAGGTGATCCCATGAAGGTCTGGAACCCGGTTGCGATGCGGGCCTACGCCCCGGCGATGGTTGGCTGGTGCCTCGCGCTGGCCGCCTGCCTGCGTGCGGAACAGCTGCGCGGCGACCTTCACGCGCAGGCCCTGCTGCCGGTACTGCAGGGCGGCGCGGTCGCCCTGCTGGTGTTCACGCTGTCCTGTATCGGTGCCGCCAGCATCGTGCTGTGGCGGACGGGCAGGAACGCGGTGGAGTGATGCGGTGGATGGTCACCGCATCCTCCACGTCATGTTGCGTCAGCGCAGTACTTCATCCGAACTGACCAGCTGCACGTCGTGCATCAGATCGAGGTAAGCCTCGTAGTAGCCCTTGTGCGAGGCACCGACGATGGTCAGCATGCGGGTGCCTGGATGCTGGCCCAGGATGTCGCGCATGTTGGCGACCATGCGCAGGTTGCGGGTTTCCCAGTAGCCCACGTAGTTGCGGCCGAAGCCTTCCGGCGAGGGCTCGACGAGGGTCGCGCCGAAATCGCTGTTGAAGGCCACCATCGCGGCCTCGGGGGCGTTGTAGGCGCGATACATTGCGAGCAATCCATCCGGTTGAGCAAGATTGGCCTTCAGTCGTTCATCGGCCGCCCTGCGCGCTTTGACGAAGGAATTGTCCCAGGCACCGCGTATGGCGGCAGCGTAGGCCTTCTGCTGCGATTCCGGTGTTGGCGAATCTGCAGTGTGGTCGTCGACCGACCACAGGCGCTCCAGCCCCAGGCGTGCCGCAAGTACGCCGGCCACCAGTCCGGCCTCGTTGCGGCGGGCCATGCGCGTGTCGAGGAACTGCACCAGTTCCGGTGTCAGGCTGTCCGAAGCACGTCGCTCTTCCCTGGGCAGCCGCAGCCATTGGACGACTGCCGAGCTGCTTTCGCCCGCGGCCAGGAACACGGCGGCCAATCGGCGCCGCTGGGCAGCGGTTGGCGCCTTCGGCCAATCCGCAAGCAGGCGTTCCATCTCCACGTTGGCGCTGGGCACGTCCAGGCCGGTGGCGGCCTGCGCCGGTGCCGGATCGACGCAGTAGTCCGCTACGCTCTCCGCGTATCGGGCCGGATTGCGGCGCATGAAGTCACACTGCAGGCCGGACAGGTTCTCCACCGCGATCGCGGTGGGCCGCCAGGCTTCCAGGCGCTGCAGCAGAGGTTCCAGCATCGCCGGCGTGAAGGTCTCCGGCAGGCTGGACAGGTGCGGGCTGCCCAGCACCAGCACTTCGTTCGGGCGTCCTGCGGGTGGTCCCTTCAGCTGGTCGGGGTGGAAGGCGGGTCGATAGGCGGCGTCGTTGGCCAGCGCGCTGCTGCTGCACAGGGCCAGGAAGAGAAGGCTGGCAAAGCGAGGGAACATGCGATCTCCATGTCGATAAGCATCCTGCGGGACCTTCATGCTGGTCATTTTCTCCTGCTGGGGAATCCCGCATTGGTCATGTAAACCTTTCTGCCTTGAGCTGCATCCTTCTGCTGAGCGATGCTGCACGCAATGCCCAGGCGATGCAGAAGATGACATTGGACGACTGGACCATCGACAGTCCGCGGCTGCACCTCCGGCCTTTCACGCCCGGTGATGCCGACGAGGCATTTGTGGCAATCACACCCGGGCTGACCCGCTATATGGCGTTCGAGCCGCCACCCTCGAAGGAGGCGTTTGCTGGCGTCTGGCGGGCGTGGCTGCTTACCATCGCCGACGGGACCGACATCACGTTGGTGATCCGCAGGCGCGGGGATGGGGTATTCCTTGGCCTGGCAGGCCTGCATCGAGCCCGTGAAGCAGAACCCGAACTGGGCATCTGGATCGCAGAAGTGATGCATGGGCACGGCTATGGCCGCGAGGCAGTGGCGGCGGTGTGGTCGGCGGCCTCCGGGCGCCTGCGCTGTGCTGCGTTCCGCTACCCGGTGGCGGAACGGAACCGGTCCAGCCGTGCACTGGCTGAGTCCCTTGGTGGGCAGGCTGTGGCACGTGAGCAGGGCGTGAAGTACACGGCAATCGTCTACCGCATTCCGGCTGCAATGCACGGAGTTGCGACGGACGTCGCGGAATCCCGCTAAAGCGGCCGACGGCGTCGCCGATACTTCCTCTGGATCCCGCTCCAGTCACCCGCCGCAGGACCCCAGGCTGCCCCCGACGGGTGGTCCGCGCAGTGTGTTCCGCCGTTTCCAGATGCGATCGCACCCGCAGCAGACGTTCTTCGCAGTCGCTCGAGAGGTGCCCGTTGGCACCTGTAGTCCCTGGCAACTGATGTTGCCGCCGGGCATCCCGCCCGTCGGGTCACAACCGCTTACCGGACACCGAGGATCAGACAATGCTCATTCCAGGCTTCACGGCAGGCGCGCAGGCGCCGGCCGAGCTGCATACCCGTTGGTCGCCGTGGCGTGCGCTGCTTGGCGTGCTGGCGCCGCAGCAACGCACCAGCACAGAGGCGGCGATGACCGACCGCACCGAGCTGGAAGCGCAGGTGGCCGCGCTGCATCGCGTGCAGGCCGTCATCGAGTTCGCGCTCGACGGCACCATCCTGCGGGCCAATGACAATTTCCTGCAGGCGATGGGTTACCGGCTGGAGGAGATCCAGGGCAAGCATCACTCCCTGTTCGTCGACCCCGACCAGGCGCGCAGCGCGGAATACCGCGACTTCTGGGTACGCCTGGGGCGTGGCGAATATGACGCCGGACAGTACCGCCGCTTCGGCAAAGGTCTGCGCGAGATCTGGATCCAGGCTTCATACAACCCGGTGCTGGACCGCCAGGGGCGGCCGTACAAGGTGGTCAAGTTCGCGACCGACATCACCGCGCAGAAGCTGCAGGCGGCCGACTCGGCGGGGCAACTGGCCGCGATCGCCAAATCGCAGGCGGTGATCGAGTTCAGCATGGATGGCCGCATCCTGTCGGCCAATGACAATTTCCTGGCCGCTACCGGCTACAGCCTGGACGAAGTGCGCGGGCAGCACCATTCGTTGTTTGTCGAGCCTGAGCATCGCAGCAGCGTCGAGTATCGCCAGTTCTGGGAGAAGCTCGGGCGCGGCGAATATGACGCCGGCCAGTATCGGCGCCTGGGCAAGGGCGGGCGCGAGGTCTGGATCCAGGCATCCTACAACCCGATCCTGGACCTCAATGGCAAGCCGTTCAAGGTCGTCAAGTACGCCACCGACATCACCGCGCAGGTGCACGAGAACCAGGCCATGCAGCGCGCCGTGGCGCAGACCCGCGAGGTGGTGGCTGCCGCCAAGCAGGGCGATCTGACCCAGCGCGTGGCCACCGCCGACAAGAACGGGTCGATCGCCGAACTGTGCGAAGGCGTGAATTCGCTGGTCGAGGCGATGGCCGCGATCATCGGCCAGATCAAGTTCGCCGCGGACACCATCGCAGTCGGCGCGACCGAAATCGCACAGGGCAACAGCGACCTCTCGCAGCGTACCGAGCAGCAGGCGGCCTCGCTGGAGGAAACCGCGGTGTCGATGAAAGGCCTGGCCGAGACCGTGCAGCGCACGGCCACCAACGCGCGCCAGGCCAGCCAGCTGGCCGGTGGAGCGGCCGACGTCGCCGCTCGAGGCGGCACTGTGGTGCATGAAGTGGTCGAGACGATGGCGGTGATCAATGCCTCGTCGCGGCGCATCGTCGACATCATCGGAGTGATCGACGGCATCGCCTTCCAGACCAACATTCTCGCGCTGAACGCAGCGGTGGAGGCGGCGCGTGCCGGTGAACATGGCCGCGGCTTTGCCGTGGTCGCCACTGAGATCCGCGAGCTGTCGCAGCGTTCGGCCAGCGCAGCCAAGGAGATCAAGCACCTGATCGATGAGTCGGTTGCCAATGTGGGCGCCGGCACGGCGCAGGTTGAGAGCGCGGGCCGTACCATGGATGAAATCGTGACCAACGTGCGTCGGGTCAGTGACCTGATGACTGAAATCAGCACGGCCTCGCAGCAGCAGAGCGACGATATCCAGCAGATGAATCATGCGGTCGACCTGATCGATCAGGGCACCCAGCAGAACGCGGCCCTGGTCGAGGAGGCGTCGGCGGCGGCGCGCAGCATGGAAGAGCAGTCGGCGCAGCTGCTGCAGACCGTGGCCAGTTTCCGCGTGCAGGGCGGGGCCGGGCACCGGCACGGAACAGCGGGGCTGCACGCGGTCTAGGCGCGGCGACCGGACAGGTCTTCCTTGCTATCGGTGTCGCCGCGTACGCAGTTGCGTCCGGCATGTTTGGCGCGATACAGGGCCTGGTCGGCGCGTTCGACCAGGTCGCGCGGATCGCGGTCTTCGCCGGGTGCCTGCCAGGCCACGCCGATGCTGATGGTGACGGTGGCCTCGGGGGCGGGCAGGGCTGCGGCTTCGACCGAAGCGCGCAGCCGTTCGCCCAGGCCCAGTGCGTGGGCGGCATCGGGCGAGGGCAGGGCGGCGATGAACTCTTCGCCGCCATAGCGCGCCAGCAGATCGTCACCTCGTTGCAGGCAGCCATCAAGAATGGCGGCGACCGACTGCAGGCGACGATCGCCCTCCGGATGGCCATAGGTGTCATTGAGCCGTTTGAAGTGGTCGATGTCGATCATCAGTACCGCCAGCCCGAGTCCCTGGCGGCGTGCGCGGCCACGGGCATTGCCAAGAGATTCGTCGAAGCTGCGGCGGTTGCCCAGCCCAGTCAGCGGATCGCGCCGCGCCAGCGTTTCCAGCTCATCGCGCTGGCGCTGGATCTCCACCTGGCTCAGCACGCTGCGCAGGGCATAGCCGAGCATGGCACCAATGAAGCCCACCGTGGCCAGGGTGGGCTGCAGGCGCGCGACCAGCAGCGCCACCATCATCAGCAGCAAGGGCAGCATCAACGGCACGCCGGCGTCGACGATGCGGCGCAGGCTGCGCGATACCTCCACCGCCGGATAGCGGCGCTTGCTGGCGGCCATGACGGCCAGCACCACGAACAGTCCGCTGATCAGCAGGTCCCCCCAGTTGCCGTCAGGCAGCTGCGGCTGGTAGGTGTTGATGTAGAACGCCAGCAGGAAATAGCCCAGCGCGTAGATCGCAAGTGTCCGGAAGAAATCGCGGCGGTCGGGATTGTCCTCGGCGAGGAAGCGGATCAGCGCGAAGCAGAACACCAGGCTGTTCTGTAGGTTGCTCATGGCGTTCAGGCACTGCGTCCACAATGCGGCGTTGAAATGCGCCATCGCCCGCGTGTGCCCGAAGTACAGCAGCCACAGCAGCGCGATGATCAGCAGGTCCACCGCGCGGATGCAGCGGTTGCCGCCGCCCGGGCTGGCGGCCACGTAGGTCAGGGGGATGCGGTAGAACACGTACAGGATCAGCGAAGACACGGTCATCTGCGCAGGATCGAGGCCGGCCACATTGCGGTACAGCAGGGCGAGCAGGGCCAGCGAGAACAGGCCCACGGCAGCGCCCAGCGTCCGCCATTTGCAGGCCCCCTGGCGGCTGTCACGCGCACGCCGCACGCAGGCCAGTGCAGCCAGCAACGGCGCAGTGATCAGCATCAGGTAGGAGCCGACCGGGTCCTGCGGGCCAACAAAGGCAATGACGAGCGCGTGCGTGACCAGAAAAAACAGTGCCGCACGCAACGTCATGCATTCCCCCGCCCCCAGCTCCGGCTGGGATCACGATAGGCAGAAGCACGTGTGGCTTGCAAGAAAAGTGTGCGCTGCGTCTATTCCAAAGCTTGCCGGAAGTCGCAGTTGTGTTTCAGCATGGTGACGCGGAGCCTTCGACGCGGGCGTACATCCAGAAGTCACGGGGCTGTCCTCGAACCCGCCGGTAAGCGCGCAGCAGGCCTTCGCGCTGCATGCCGATGCGTTCCAGCACGGCGATCGAGCGGGCGTTGCTGTCCAGGACAGTCGCCTGGATTCGGACCAGAGCGAGTGCGGCATGGCCCCATTCGAGCACCGCGCGTGCTGACTGCGTGGCCAGTCCCTGACCCTGCCAGCGCGGATCGAGATCATAGGCAAGTTCGCCGCGGCCATGCGACAGGTCGATTCCGTTCAGGCCAACGGTGCCGATCAGCTGGCTGTCGGCGCCCACCAGCGCCCAGCGCTGGTCCGTTGCCGTGGGCAGGTAACCGGCGATCTGGCAGCGCAGTGCCCTTTCGGAAACGTCGCCCCAGCTGGTGTGCTCGGTCACGCCCGGCAGCGAGAGATAGCGGGCCCAGGCGGCAGCATCATCCACGTGCAGTGGACGCAGCCGTGCGGGCAGGGTGGCAGGGAGCGTGGGCAGGGCGGGCGCTGGCATCGTCGCCAGTGTCGGCGCCCGGGCCCTGAAAATGCAAAAGGCCAGGTCGGTGACCTGGCCTTTGATGCAGTGGTGCCGGTGAAAGGACTCGAACCTTCATGGGGTCACCCCCGGCTGATTTTGAGTCAGCTGCGTATACCATTCCGCCACACCGGCAGGCAGCGTGCGAGTGTAACCGAGGTCGGCACGGCTTTCATAGTGGGGAGGCCGATCGGGGCGCGTCCTGTCGGCTTCGGCCCTGTCATGGCTATACTGCGGCGGCTTGAATGCCTCCAGGAGCGGTAGCCGATGACAGTGTTGCAGGACCTGAGGGTGCTGGTGGTCGAGAACGACGAGATGAGTGCCGCACTGCTGCAGATGCAGCTGGTGCATGCCGGTGCGACGGTGGTGGGGCTGGCCGCGAGCGTGGCTGAAGCGCTGCGCCTGCTGCAGGCGTCGACCCCGGACGTGGCCCTGCTCGATTACCGCCTGGCCCGCAATGAGACCAGCGAGCCGGTGGCTGCGGCACTGTCGGCGCGCGGGGTGCCGTTCGTGCTGGCCACCGGGATGCAGGCCGAGCAGCTGCCCGAGCCGATGCTGGCCGGCGTGCTGCTGGTCAAGCCCTATCTCTCGGCAGATCTGAGCCAGGCGCTGGTACGCGCAGTGGGCCGCGCCAGCGCCAGCGCCTGATTGGCGCGTGCTGAAGCGGTGGGCGTATCCTGCCCGGGCCTGAATGCTCAGGCCTACAAGGAGAGTGGCATGAAGAAGTGGATCAAGCGCATGGTAGCTGCGGGTGTCCTTTCGATGGCGGTCTTCGGTGGTACGGCCTCTGCTGCGTGGTGTGGCCAGCCCTGTTTCCAGCTCTACAAGAGCTGCATCGCGCGGGGTGGAGAGGTCGAACAATGCCTGCAGGAACAGGCCTTCTGCGAAGAGGCGATGTGCGGCGGCAATCCCTGATCCATGAACCCCGCCCAGGCGGGGTTTTTCATCTGTGCGCGTTGTTCAGCCCGCTTCTTCGTATACGTAGCGGATCTCCTCGCGGTCGTCGAGGATGCGGTACTGCCGCGCCAGGTCATCCGGATCGGGATTGAGCCAGGCATCGAGGTGTTCCTTGCGGATGGGAACGACGCCGCGGTCATGGCCCGCAGCGGCGACGTCGTGCGGAGGCGTGTCGGTGATCGTGGCAAATGACAGGAGGCGACCTTCCGGTCCTTCCCATTCCGCCCACAGGCAGGCCAGCAGCAGGTCGCGCGGGGGATCGGGCCGGAACTCCAGCACCACGTCCTGATCCTTCTCATCGGCACCCAGCGTACGGCCGGCGATGGCATGGCGTGGCACGTGCTCATAGAACGCCTGCACCACCACCACGCCGTGGCGCAGCCCGAACGCACCGCGCCAATAGCCTTCCAGGCTGTCGCGCCGCGCGTTGTAGGTGCCCGGATATAGCACGTCGTTGCGCGCAGGCTTGTCCGGCAGCCGGCACTGGTAGCGCATCGGCTTGATCACGCGTTTGCCGCTCTCGCTGACCATCACCGGTGCGTAGGTGCCGGGGAAAATACGGTTGTCGCGCGGCAGCAGCTGCACCCGGTGCAGATCTTCCAGCCGAGCCTGCGCACGATCGATGCGGTTGCCGGCCACGCGCAGGTCGTTGCGTGCCTTCTGGGTGGGGCGGGTCGCCAGCGTGGCATTGGCAATATCGCGTCGCTCGCGCTGGCGGGCCAGCTCCGCTTCCAGATCCTGGCGTTCCTGCGCATGCCACTGCTGGATTTTCGCGACGATGTCGCGGCCCTGCTCGGTGCGCGCGCCGGCGAAGCCGTCATCCATCGCCTTGGGAGTTCTGGGGCGCTTCTTCCCAGGATCGTGCGCGTACAGCTCCGCGAATTCTTCCAGCGACAGGATGGCGCCGAACTCGCGCACCAGCTTGGCGTAGTCGGCGCGGATGAGGGCGGAATAGCACATGGGAACTCTGCGGGCGTGGGTCGCAGCAGCTGCGACATGGATGAGGCAGGATAGCCCGACCTACAGGGAGATAGCGCATGAATGATTCCGTCGCCTGCCAGTTCCGCGACGCCGTGCCCACGGTCGAAGACTATTGCCAGCTGCGTGTGCTGGCGGGCCTCAGTGCCAAGAGCCAGGAGGCGGCGGCACGCGCGCTGCCCAATACCCTGTATGGCGTGTGTGCCTACCAGGGTAACGAGCTGGTGGCGATGGGGCGCATCGTCGGCGATGGGGGCTGCCACCTGCAGGTCTGCGATATCGCTGTGTTGCCGCGCCTGCAGGGGCAGGGCCTGGGCAAGGAAGTGATGCGTCGCCTGGAGGGCTGGATGCAGGCGAACCTGCCGCCGTCGGCATACGTCAGCCTTCTGGCGGATGGTGAAGCGCACCGGTTGTACGCGCAGTTTGGTTTCGCACCCACCGCACCTGCATCGATCGGGATGTATCGCCGGTTCTGAGGTGTGGCCGAGTTGAAGCCATCCACGCATGGCGTGGATCTACTGGGCCAACCGGCCGCCGGATCCATCCCGGCCCTGCAGTAGATCCGCGCCATGCGTGGATAGGGCCTTCCCAGGAATCACAGGCAAAGAAAAACCCCGGCCGAAGCCGGGGTTTTAAAGAATTGGCGTCCCCACGGGGATTCGAACCCCGGTCGCCACCGTGAAAGGGTGATGTCCTAGGCCTCTAGACGATGGGGACGCACGAAAACTTCAAGTTGTAGATCCTTCGACGGCCTAATGTCGAAGTGGTGGAGCCAAGCGGGATCGAACCGCTGACCTCCTGCATGCCATGCAGGCGCTCTCCCAGCTGAGCTATGGCCCCAATGAAACTCCGGATGATCTGCCGGGAGCAGAGTCCGTTTTGAAACTGGCGTCCCCACGGGGATTCGAACCCCGGTCGCCACCGTGAAAGGGTGATGTCCTAGGCCTCTAGACGATGGGGACGCACGAAAAACTTCAAGTTGTAGAACTTTCGACGGCCTAATGTCGAAAGTGGTGGAGCCAAGCGGGATCGAACCGCTGACCTCCTGCATGCCATGCAGGCGCTCTCCCAGCTGAGCTATGGCCCCGTGTTACCGAGCCGCCTATCATACCTGCGTGTTCACGTTTGTGGAAGCTTTTTTTTGAGCTTTTTTCGTTCCGGTTCAACCGCGACCACGAGGGCAGGGGAACCGCAACGCCACAACCTGAATGCCGGTAGGCGGTGAACAAAAAAGACCCGGTTATCGGCCGGGTCCTCGTTGTTCGTGATGAGTGGCGTCCCCACGGGGATTCGAACCCCGGTCGCCACCGTGAAAGGGTGATGTCCTAGGCCTCTAGACGATGGGGACGCAATTCTCATCAATGTTCTTTAGCGACCTTTCGACGGCCTAATGCCGAAAGATTGGTGGAGCCAAGCGGGATCGAACCGCTGACCTCCTGCATGCCATGCAGGCGCTCTCCCAGCTGAGCTATGGCCCCACGTCGCTGAGGAGCGAAATAATAGCCTTGCCCCAGGGGGTTGGCAAGCATTTGTTGCACTTTTCTTCACGTGCGTTGCGAAGCCGATGTCAGTCGCCTTTCGCCTGCGCAGCGTCGTCGGTCAGTGCCGCCAGGATCGGGCACTGGTCCAGCGCGCCGTGACCTGGGCAGGCGTCGACCAGCAGCGAAAGTGCAGTGTGCATGCGTTGCAGCTCCGCCATCCGCTGTGCGATGTCCTGCAGGCGCGCCTGCGCGGTGTCGCGCACGCTGCCCATGTCCTGCGAATGGCGATCGCTCAATGCGAGCAGCTCGCCGATCTCTTCAAGGCTGAAGCCCAGCGCCTTGGCGCGGCGGATGAATCGCAGCCGGCGCAGGTCCTGCTCGCCGAAGATGCGGTAGCCACCCGCCGAGCGGGCCGCGGTCGGCAGCAGCTGCTGTCGTTCGTAGTAGCGCACCGTATCGATCGGTACGCCCGCCTGGCGGGCCAGTTGTCCAATGTTCATGGCGGATTCCTGCAGGGGCTGCCGACCATTGTGAAGCCTGGAGTCTGGTCGAGAGTCAAGGCTTGGCCCAGGTGCGCGCATTCAGCGCACTTTGCAACTTTCTTCATAGCCCCGCCGATGGACCAGTTCCTACCCTTCGCCTGAACCGGCCGTTCGATGGCCTGCAACGAACCGAGGAGGTGGTCTGTGGAAGGATTCAGGAACGAAGGATTCGTCGAGATCGCGGTGGTTGAATACCTGGGAGGTGATCCGTCTGCCGCCTCCGTACTGGCCGAAATGGCGCACGTTGCCAATCGCCTTGCCCAGCAGCAGCGTCGGCCGTTCAAGCGGGTGCTGGTCACCCGCTGGATCGTGCCGGCCAGCCAGACCGGGGTGCATCGTATTGCGGGTGCGGAAATGCTCGATGCGGCCATCCCGGCTGTGATCGCGGTTCCCGGCCAGATCAGTGCCGGCGCGTGCCTACGCGCGGACGAGGTCCTGCTGGACTGGCTGCGCGCGCACTATGACGGCGGCAGCCTGCTGGCCGCCGCCAGTGATGGCGTCAGCGTGCTGGCACGCGCCGGGTTGCTGGCCGGGCGTACGGTCAGTGGCCCCGATCTCGGGCGCCATCCAGGCCTGCAGGCGCAGGCCGCGAGCTGGGTGCCGAGCGAGCGGGCGCTGGTGGATGACGGTGACCTGCTGACGGTCGGCGGGGCCCAGGCCTGGCGCTTCCTTGGCCTGCGATTGTTGTACCGGCTGCACGGGCAGGGCGTGGCCAGTGCGGTCGCACAGCAACTGGGCATCACCGTGCCTGCCACGATCCAGCAGGACCTGGAGCGCTTCAGCGCCAACTTCGCACATGGCGATCGTGATGTGCTGAAGGCACAGCGCTGGCTGCACACCACGGCGGCACGCGGCGCCACCCTTGCCGCGATCTGCGAGGTCTCCGGGCTGGAGCCGCGCACACTGCAGCGGCGGTTCCTCAAGGCCACCGGCCTGCGGCCGATCGAATACTGCCAACGGCTGCGCATCGCCAAGGCGCAGACCCTGCTGCAGCAGGGGGCGGGTATCGATGAGGTGGCGTGGGGTGTCGGCTACGCTGATCAGAGTGCTTTCCGCCGGTTGTTCCTGCGCATCGTTGGCATGACGCCGGCCAACTATCGGCGTCACGTCAGCAGCAAGCGTCGCGAGCGGCCCTTGATGCCGTCGGTGGCAGGCAGCCTGCGCGGGCTGCAATCGCCGTCGGTGATGCAACTGGGGCGCAGCGCGGCCTGATGTCGGCGGCATCGTCGCGCTTGCAACCGGAGCGCGACACTTCGACCATGCAGTCAGTGGACGATTGAACAGGTGGTCTGATGTCGAGCGTTGGGCCGGTGCCGATGCCGGTGGTGTTGATTCTCGTGTGCGTAGTGATTGCCATGGCCGTGGCGCGTCTGTGGCCACGCAGGAAGGACGGCATGCCGCTGCCTTCTGCACCCAGCATGGTTCTGGACATGCTGCTGGTGGGCCTGCTGTGTGGTCGCATCAGCTTCGTGGCCTTGAACTTCGCGCTGTATCGCGAGGCGCCGTGGAGCATTCTGCAGATTGCCGATGGTGGCTACCACCTGGTGGTTGTCCTGGTTGCGGGATCGGCATGGGGGCTGTGGCGGGTGCGCCCATGGCGGGCGTTGCGCGCCCCGGTGCTGGGCGCAGCGTTGGCGGGTGTGCTGCTATGGGCGGGCGGTAGTCAACTGCTGTCCGCATGGCAGGAGCGGCAGATGCCCTTGCCGGTACTGCAGGTTGCTGATCTGCAGGGGGGCAGGGTTGATCTGCAGCAGTTCCGGGGAAAACCGCTGGTGCTGAATCTCTGGGCGACCTGGTGCGGGCCCTGCCGGCGCGAGATGCCGGTCCTGGCTGCGGCGCAGCAGGCGCATGCGGACGTGCAGTTCGTGTTCCTCAACCAGGGTGAAACCCTTGAGGAGGTCCAGGGTTTCGTTGCGCGCGAACGGCTGCTGCTGCACAACGTTTTGCTCGACGATGACGCTGCGGCATCCACGGTGCTGGGCGTGCAGGCCTATCCCTCGACCCTGTTCTTCGACGCCGAAGGGCGCCTGCGTGAACTGCACCTGGGCGAACTGACGGCAGCCGGTCTTGAACACAAACTGCGCCGGCTGCGGTAGCCTGCGCGGGCATCTCACTACGGAGTTCCCATGTTGTCGACTTCCCTGCGCACCGCCCCGGCGGTGCTGTTGCTGCCGGTCCTGCTGGCATTGGCCGCCTGCAGCCAGGCACAGACGCCACCGGGCAAGACCGCCGCGGCACCGGCAGCGAGCGCCACAGCCACGGCTAACAAGGGCGATCGCCCTGCGGTGCTGAAGGGCATCGAGAAGCATGGTTTCGAGGTCGTCGCAGAATTCGATGCCCCCGGTGGCCTGCGGGGCTTCGCCGGCGTGGTCGGCGGCCAGCAGCCGGCAGCGGCCTATGTCACCGCTGATGGCAAGCACGTACTGGTCGGCAGCCTGTTCGATGCGGAGGGCAACGATGTAGCCGCTGAGGCCGTTGAGAAGCTGGTGGCTTCGCCGATGTCGGCCAAGATGTGGACCAAGCTGGAAGCCAGCGCCTGGGTGCGTGATGGCAAGGTCGATGCGCCGCGCGTGGTCTACACCTTCAGCGATGCCAACTGCCCGTACTGCCACAAGTTCTGGGAAGCGGCACGGCCGTGGGTCGATGCTGGCAAGGTGCAGCTGCGTCACATCATGGTCGGCGTGATCCGCGAGGACAGCCCGGCCAAGGCCGCGGCGATCCTTGCCGCGCGTGACCCGAGTGCGGCGCTGCTGCAGAACGAGCACGATTTTGATCGCGGTGGCATCAAGGCGCTGCCGAACATCAGCCGCGAGATCGCTGGCAAGCTCGACGCCAATCAGGTGCTGATGATCGAGATGGGCTTCCAGGGCACACCGGGCATCCTGTTCCAGGACGCACAGGGCCAGGTGCAGCGTCGTGCGGGTCTGCCGCAGGGTGCCGATCTGCAGACGGTGCTTGGCCCGCGCTGAGTGGCGCCAGCCCCATGAAACACTGCGCAGGCCCGCATGGCAGCATGCGGGCCTGTCGCATTCCATGGCGGGCATTGCGGTTGCGGGCCCGCGCAACAGTGGTTCATCGTCACGTATGAATCGTGACTGACATCAAGCATCCCGCCTTGATTCCAATCAAGGCCAAAAACGACAGGCGGATTAGCCTGTGACGCATGGAATACAGCGTCAATGCGCGATGGATGCCGCGCTCGCCACGCCCTGATCAGGGTCGGCTGGCACAGCCATTCACGACACTCTCACTCCGTGCTTGTTACCCAGACCGCTGCGGTCGCCACCTCTCTGGCAGCGCGGCCTTGATGGCGTCGACATCGGTGCGGGCAGGGCAGTGTCATCGTCCTGTTGCCTGCCATGCGCAGGCTGGCCGGTGTCGTCGACGCAGTATCCGCATTTCCAGCAACGGCAGCACGAGGCCGGAGTGGCGCATGCGTGCGTCCTGTCTGCGTGCTGCGAACAGGGGTCGTCCAGGGAGGATGCAATGCGCGTGGCGGTACTGAGCCTGGCCTGTGTGACAGCACTGGCGATCACGCCGGCGTATGCACAGGTGGATGACAAGGAGGACGCGCAGGCGCTGCGTCGTGAGATTGCGGCCATGCGGCAGGCGCTGGAGGGCATGCAGCAGCGTTTGGACCGCCTTGAGCAGCGCGACGCAACCGTTGCGCCTGCTACAGCACAGGCACCCGCCGCCGTGGTCGCGCCTGCCAGCACTGCCAACCTGCTGCACCCCACCCAGGTACCGGGCGTGGCACAGCCGGTGCTGCCGCAGCGCGAATCGGTGGCCGATCCGTCCACCGCCGCGTCGCGACCGGACAGTGCGGCCGGCCCGACCGATCCGGATCTGAAGGGCTTCTTCCCCATTCCGGGTACTGACACGGTGATCCGTATCGGCGGTTACGCCAAGCTGGATGCCATCGCCGATTCGCGTGCAGCGGGGGATGAGGATCAGTTCATTCCCTCGTCGATGCCGGTCGGTGGCAGTCATCGTGATGTCTCGAACTTCAACATCCATGCCAAGCAGACCCGCTTCAGTTTCGAGGCGCGACGTCCGACCACGCACGGCAACCTGCGCTTCTACCTGGAGAACGACTTCTTCGGCAGTAGTGACGGCTACGAATTCCGGCTGCGCCATGCCTATGGCCAGCTCGGCAATACCTATGCCGGTTACGGCTACTCCAGCTTCATGGATCCGGACAGCCTGCCCGACACATTGGATTTCGAAGGTCCCGGCGGTGCCGGCTACCTGCTGGTGGCAGGCATCCACCACAGTTTCGCGATGGGCAAGGGCAACACCCTGACCGTCGCCGCCGAAGATCCGAAGACCGAACTGGCCGGCGCCAGCGATGAGCGAGCCGCAGTGAACCGCCTGCCCGACGTGACGGTGACCGCGCGCATGGAGCGCGACTGGGGCCACCTGCAGCTGGGTGCGGTGGCACGCAGCCTGGCCTATGACGGCGATGGCGAGCGCGACCGGCGTATGGCCGGTGGCCTGCAACTCAGCGGTTCGGCCTCGGTAGGCGAGCGCGACCTGCTGCTGTTCGGTGCCCTCGGCGGGCGCGGCCTCAGCCGTTACACCGCCGACCTGACCGGCTCCGGGCTGGACGCGGTGGTCGGTGCCGATGGCCGCCTTGATGCGCTGGACCTGCACGGTGGGTTCGTTGGCTACACCCACTACTGGTCCGAGCTGTGGCGTTCGAACCTGATCTTCGGCCAGCTGACCCTGGAGCGGAATGCTGCATTGGCAGCCGACGCATTCCGTCAGAGCCGCTACGGCGTGTTCAACCTGATCTGGAGCCCGGCACCGTCGTGGACGATGGGCATGGAGCTGCTGTACGGCCGCCTGGAACAGCAGAGCGGCGCGCGCGGCGACACGGTCCGGGTGCAGGGCAGTCTGCAATACAACTTCATCAAATAGGCGCCAGCGGTCGTACGCCAGCGTAACCGTCCCCACGCCCGGTTGTACCGGGCTCATGCCAGTACAGGAGATTGTCATGGCAGAAGCAAAGAAAATCGGGGTGGTCGGAGCCACCTTCCTCGTCGCCGGCAACATGATGGGCTCAGGCGTGTTCCTGTTGCCGTCCAGTCTGGCCAAGATCGGCACCGCCTCGATCTGGGGCTGGCTGATCACCACCGCCGGTGCGCTGCTGCTGGCCTTCGTGTTCGCCAAGCTGGGCAAGCTGGCACCGAAGGCCGGCGGTCCCTATGCCTATGCACGTGACTGGTTCGGGCCCTACATGGGCTTCCAGACCAATACCATCTACTGGTTCGCCAACTGGATCGGCAACGTCGCCATTCCTATCGCGGCGGTGGGCTACTTCAGCTACTTCTTCCCGATCCTGTCCGAGCCGCTGGTGCGCTGCATCGCGGTGCTTGTGCTGGTGTGGGCGCTGAGCTTCGCCAACATGATCGGTCCGGCCTTCGTCAGTCGCGTGCAGACGGTCACCACCAGCTTCGCGCTGGTGCCGATCCTGGGCATCGCCATCTTCGGCTGGTTCTTCTTCGATGCCGACATCTTCAAGGGCGCCTACAACGTGTCCGGTGAATCCAACTTCGGCGCGATCTCCAGTGCCGCGGCACTGACCCTGTGGGCCTTCATCGGCGTCGAATCCGCTTCGGTGACTGCCGGCGTGGTGGAGAATCCGGAAAAGAACGTGGCCCGCGCCACCCTGGCGGGCGTGTTCCTGGCTGCCATCGCCTACATCGCCAGTTCGTCGGTGATCATGGGCATGGTGCCCAATGGCGAGCTGCAGACTTCTGATGCACCGTTTGCACTGGCTGCCGCCAAGGCCGTCGGTGGCTGGGGTGGCGCGCTGGTGAGCCTGTGTGCCTTCATCGGCGCTGCCGGTTCGCTGGGCGGCTGGATCCTGCTGACCGCACAGAGTGCCAAGGCGGCCTCCGATGATGGCCTGTTCCCGAGCATCTTCAGCAAGACCAACAAGGACGACGTGCCGGTCAAGGGCGTGCTGATCGTGGCGGTGCTGATGACCCTGGCGGTGCTGGTCACTTCCACCTCGGAAACCGCGTCGGCCCAGTTCGACGTGATCACGTCGGCGGCGGTGGTGCTGACCCTGCTGCCCTACATCTACTCGTGCGTGGCCTGCTACTTCGTGGTCGAGCGCTCGCACACCCTGGTCCACACCGGTGCGTTCTGGACCCTGACCAGCCTGACCGTCGTTTACTGCCTGTGGGCGATCTACGGCTCGTCGGGAACCATCGTGCAGTACGCGTTCCTGTTCGTGCTGTTCATCACCGTGTTCTATCCCTTCTTCAGCGAGGAGCGCCGCCAGCAGCGGCAGCGCGCCCGCGAGGCCTCGGCCATCAGCGCCGGCGCCCAGCGTTCCTGAGTTAGACAAGGAGAATCAACGTGTACTTCAAGTCCCTGGACTACCCGGTCATTGTCATCGACAACGACTACGAGTCGCCGCGCATCGGCGGCATCCTGATCCGCGCCCTGGTGGAGGAGCTGCGCAGCAACGACCAGCGCGTGCTGTGCGGCCTGAACCTGGATGATGCCCGCGCCGGTGCCCGCACCTACGTGGCGGCCTCGGCGGTGCTGATCTCGATCGATGGCAGTGAAGAGGTGGATGGCGAGTTCCAGCGCCTGACCGCCTTCCTGCGCGAGCAGAGCGCACGCCGCGCCAATCTGCCGGTGTTCCTGTACGGCGAGCGCCGCACCATCGAGAAGGTGCCGAGCAAGCTGCTCAAGTACATCCACGGTTTCATCTTCCTGTTCGAAGATACCAAGAGCTTCATCTCGCGGCAGGTGATGCGCGCGGCCGAAGACTACATGAAGAACCTGCTGCCGCCGTTCTTCAAGGCATTGATCCACCATGCAGCCGAGTCGAACTACTCCTGGCACACCCCGGGCCATGCCGGCGGCGTGGCGTTCACCAAGTCGCCGGTCGGCCGTGCATTCCATCAGTTCTACGGCGAGAACACCCTGCGCAGCGATCTGTCGATCTCGGTGCCGGAACTGGGTTCGCTGCTCGATCACACCGGCCCGATCAAGGACGCCGAGAACGAGGCCGCACGCAACTTCGGTGCCGACCATACCTTCTTCGTCACCAATGGCACCTCCACCGCCAACAAGATCGTCTGGCATGGCACGGTGGCGCGCGGTGACGTGGTGTTCGTCGATCGCAACTGCCACAAGTCGCTGCTGCACGCGCTGATCATGACCGGTGCGGTGCCGGTGTACTTCACCCCCAGCCGCAACGCGCACGGCATCATCGGCCCGATCAGCCTGGACCAGTTCACGCCGGAGTCGCTGCAGCAGCGCATCGCTGCCAACCCGCTGGCCAGCCAGGCCTACAAGGCCGGCTCCAAGCCGCGCATCGCGGTGGTCACCAACTCGACCTACGACGGCCTGTGCTACAACGCCGAGAAGATCGCCGACGAGATCGGCAGCGCGGTCGACTTCCTGCATTTCGACGAAGCGTGGTACGCCTATGCTGCGTTCCATCCGTTCTACGAGAACCACTACGGCATGGCCAAGGGCAAGCCGCGTGAGCAGGATGCGATCATCTTCACCACGCATTCCACCCACAAGCTGCTGGCCGCGTTCTCGCAGGCGTCGATGATCCACGTACGCAACTCGGCGCAACGCAACCTGGATGCCGAGCGTTTCAATGAGTCGTTCATGATGCACACCTCGACCAGCCCGCACTACGGGGTGATCGCGGCCTGTGACGTGGCCTCGAAGATGATGGAAGGCGATGCGGGCCGCTCGCTGGTACAGGAAATGCACGACGAGGCCATCGCCTTCCGCCGCGCGATGCTGCACGTGCGCGATGATCTCGGTCGCGACGACTGGTGGTTCAGCGTTTGGCAACCCACCCAGGTCGAGCGCAGCCTGGACAAGGGCGATACGCCGGCGCCGCTGGTGGCCAAGCGCGAGGAATGGTACCTGCAGCCGGATGCGCACTGGCACGGCTTCGAGAACCTGGTCGACGACTATGTGCTGATCGACCCGATCAAGGTGACCCTGCTGACCCCGGGCCTGGCGATGGACGGCAGCATGGGCAAGCTGGGCATCCCGGCGGCGGTGCTGAGCAAGTTCCTGTGGGGCCGCGGCATCACCGTGGAAAAGACCAACCTGTACTCGGTGCTGTTCCTGTTCTCGATGGGCATCACCAAGGGCAAGTGGAGCACCCTGGTCACCGAGCTGATGGCGTTCAAGGAACTCTACGACCGCAATGCGCCGCTGAGCCAGGCACTGCCGACGCTGGCTGCCGACTATCCGAATGCCTACGCCGGTTGGGGCCTGCGTGACCTGTGCGATGCGCTGCATGCGTTCAACCAGGAATTTGCCGTGGCCAAGGTGATGCGTGAGATGTACGTGGATCTGCCGACGCCGGTGATGACCCCGGCCGATGCCTACAACCACCTGGTGAAGGGCGAGATCGAACGGGTCGACATCGAGCAGATCAGTGGCCGCATTGCGGCGACCATGCTGGTGCCGTACCCGCCGGGCATCCCGACCATCATGCCGGGTGAGCGTTTCGGTGACAGCGACGAGCCGATCATCCAGTCGCTGCGCATCGCCCGCGAGCAGAATGCGCGTTTCCCGGGCTTCGAGTCGGACGTGCACGGGCTCATCATCGAGCAGGAGGGTGATGCGGTTTCGTACAAGGTGGAGGTGCTGAAGGCCTGACCGGCAACGGTCGGCCGTTCGGCGAACGATGGATACCGCGCGCGAGCAACGCATCCTGAAGTTCTCGATCGGGGTCACCCTGGCGGTCAGCGCGGTCGGCTTCATCGGTGGCCTGCTGGTGGGATCGCAGGCCATCCTGTTCGACGGCGTGTACAGCCTGGTCGATGTCGCCCTGACCCTGGTGTCGTTGTCGGTGCTGCGGCTGGTAGCGCGGGAACAGAGCCCGCGCTTCCAGTACGGCTACTGGCATCTGGAGCCGATGGTCGAGGCGTTGGGTGGGGTTATCCTGTCGCTGGCCTGCGTGTACGCGCTGGCCAACGCCGTGATCGGTTTGACCACGGGCGGGCACGAAGTGAAATTCGGGCCCGCGCTGTGGTGGGCGGCGTTGCTGAGTGCCAGCAACCTGGCGATGGCGGCCTTCGTCGCGCAGCGGGCGCGGCATCTGCGCTCCGCGCTGTTGTGGCTGGATGTACGGGGCTGGCTGCTGGGCGGGTTGATGAGCCTGGCAGTGGTACTGGCCTTTGTGTTGGCGCTGGTCCTGCACGGTGGTGAGTGGCACCACTGGGTGCCGTACCTGGATTCGATCGTGCTGGCGTTGATCAGCCTGGCGGTGTTGCCAGTGCCGGCGCGGGGTGCCTGGAAGGCCATGCGCGAAGTGCTGCAGGTGGCACCGGATGATCTGGACCGGCGCGTGCAGCGGGTGATGCAGGCGTTCGTCGCCGAGCGTGGCTATGCCGGTTTCACCAGCCATGTGGCGAAGATGGGGCGGATGCGCTTCATCGAGATCCACGTGCTGGCTGACCCGGCCATGCCGTTGGGTTCAGTGGGCGAGGTCGATGCGATGCGCGACGAGATTGCGGTGCGGCTGGATGCGCGGGGCAGCACGTTCTGGTTGACCATTGATTTCACCGCAGACCCAGCGTGGACGTGACCACGCTTCTGTAGAGTCTTGCTCGACTGCTTCTGGTCGGTGGAAGTCGAGCAGGCTCGAGTCCACGGGAACGCGCGATCGTTGCGCGTGGCAGACCGGTCTGTTGCACCGGATCCATTTGACCTCAACCGGAGTTGAGGTCACAGACTGCCGGCATCCCCCACGAGGCGCGCGGCATGAACCTGCTGACCACACCGGACCTCAGCCATGGCCTGATGGAACTGTTCAATCCACCGGGTCTCTACGATCCTTCGGCCAACGGCTACTCACACGTGGCGGTGGTGCGCCTGCCGGCACGGGTGATCCATGTCGCAGGGCAGGGCGGCGAAGATGCCCAGGGCCGCCTCTCGCCCAGCTTCGAAGAACAGGTCGGGCAGGCGCTGGACAACCTGCAGACCGCGCTGCGATCGGCGCAGGCAAGTCTGGCCGATGTGGCGCGGCTGCGCATCCTGGTGGTCGACCACGATGAGGACCGGCTGGGCATCATTGCCCACCAGGTGCGACGGCGCTGGCCGAACCGCGCGGCGCCCACCTGCACGCTGATCCCGGTGCCGCGACTGGCGTTGGACGGCATGCTGTTCGAGATCGAGGCGGAGGCCTACGCCGCCTAGCGCAGGTAGTACTCCACCGGCACCACCAGTTCCTGCGGTGCCTTCAGTTCATCGGGAATGGGCGGCAGCGGCTGCGCGCGACGGAAGGTCTGCAGCGCAGCGTCATCGAGCATCGGCTGGCCACTGGACTGCTCCAGCCGCAGCGCCAGCAGGCGACCTTCGCGGTCGATGCTGGCCCTGACCCAGGCAGTGCCCTGCTGCCGGCGCGAGCGCGCGGCGGCAGGGTAATAGCGGTAACGCTCCAGCCGCGCCATCAGGCGGGCTTCCCACTGGTCGCTGGCGGCGCCGGCCTGGAAGTCCGCCGGTGGCGCGTCTGGAGCGGGCGGCGCGGCCGTGATCGATGCCGGTGCGGGACTTGCATCGGTCGCGGCCGCAGGCGGGGCGACCGGCAGCGGCTTTCGACCCGTCCCGCCCGTTTCGCTGGCGGCCAACTCGCCCTCGCGCGCGGCGGTGGGCTTCGGTGGCGGGGGCGACTTTTTCGGTTGCGATGCACGCGCCTGCTGCGCCTGGCTGGGGGTATCGGCCTGGCGCTCCTCTACGGGCTGTGGCGGCGTGGCCGGTGCCAGCAGGCGCAGGCTGATGCGCACGTCCTGCTCCGGCGGTGGCAGCATCGGCGGCATTGCAACCCAGTGCACCAACAGCAGCAGGGGCAGCAGGTGCAGGACGACGGTGATCACGATCGCCTGCCAGTGTTGGCCGCGCTCACTCATCGTCCAGCACCCACAGCAGATCGGCATCAGCAGCACCGACGGTTTCACCCGGCGAGGCCAATGCGATCACCAGCGCAGGCGTATCCGGTGGCAGGTAGCCCGGCACCCCGGTGCCGCGCAGCACATGCCAGCGACCGGCTACCAGCAGCGCGGGTGCGGGTGCTGCGGTCAGCACCTGTGCCATGCGCGTGTCGCGGGCCTGTTGCACGGCCAGCATCCCTTCCAGCATCGGTGCCGCGTCTGCGTGCTGGGCCAGAACCACATCCGACAGGCGTTGGCGGGCGGTGGGCACCGGGAACCGCACTGCATCAGCGGACGCCAGGTGGGCGTTGACCTCGACGCGCGCGAGATTGCCGCCGAACAAGGGGATGCCGGCAGCGGTGGCGTCCTGCACCAGCCCGCCGTAGGCGGTCCACGGCCATCGTGTATCCCAGCCCAGCAGCTCCTGCAGGCGTGCACCGTCGGCATGGTTGCCCTTGGCCAGCCAGCGCTGCACCCGCTGCAGGCGCGGCTGGCGTTCGCTGGCAATCATCTCCAGCACCAGCGCGCCTTGTGGACGCTGCTGCTGCAGCGCGTGCAGCAGCCAGCGCTGGGCAGCGTGGTCACCGGCCAGGTCGTGGCGTTCGCCCAGCAGCAGTCGCGGAGCGTTCGCTGCGCGCTTCACGAACGCAGCTTCGTCCAGGGTCTGGCCGCTGGCGAGGTCCAGCACCTTGCCGGGCATCGGCTGCGCGCTGGCCATCGACGCGAGCGCGAGCAGGCACAGCGGCAGCCAGTGGCGGCTAGAACGCCACATTGACGCCCATCGAGACGGTGCGGCCACGGCCGTTGCCGCGGTCCAGGATCGGACTGAAGATGCTGTCGATCGAGGCATTGTTG
This sequence comes from Stenotrophomonas sp. 63632_Sma, assembly GCF_056482875.1. Lineage (NCBI taxonomy): Bacteria > Pseudomonadati > Pseudomonadota > Gammaproteobacteria > Lysobacterales > Lysobacteraceae > Stenotrophomonas > Stenotrophomonas sp. 63632_Sma. The sequence continues at coordinate 2,763,237 of NZ_CM151220.1, read as the reverse complement.
TCATAGGCCTTGTTCTGCAGGTTTTCGATGTTCAGCCACAGCGTGGTGTTGGCCTGCGGCTTGAAGCTGGCGTAGAAGTCCAGCAGCACGCCGGTGCCGCCGGTCTTGCGGGTCTGGAAGAAGTCGTAGCCTTCCTCGGTCGGACCGGAGTACTCGGCGCGCAGGCCGGCCTGCACGCGCTGCTGCCACCAGCGGCCGCCCACGTCCAGCGTCCAGTAGCGGTCGGGCAGGGCGGTGATGTCTTCCAGGTTGACGAACTCGATGGCCGGCGCGCTGGTGCGCGAGCGGGTCCAGCTCAGCGTGGCGTGGTAGTGCTCGCTGGCGTAATGGGCTTCCAGTTCGATGCCGCGCATGCGCACCACGCCGGGGTGGTTCATCCAGCGCGTGGTGGCGCTGAAGTCGTCGGCGTCCAGCACATCGGTCCAGGCATTGAGCTGCGGATCGCTGTCGATCGGCACCACGAACGGTTCCACTTCCGGCGGATGCACGATCAGCAGGTACTGCGGCTTGATGTAGTCGCGGATGCGGTTGTCGAAGCGGGTGACCCGCAGTTGTGCCAGGTCACCGTCGACCAGCAGCGAGTCGGTGCTGAGGTTGGCGCCGAACTGCAGGTTGCGCGAGCGCTCGCGGCGCAGGAACGGATTGGCGCCGATGCCGTCGGCGACGCTGGCGTCCTCCAGCGGGATCTTCTCGAAGAACATTTCCTGCACGCGCGGCGGCCGCGACGTGCGCGAGACCTCGGCGAACAGCTGCAGCCAGTCGGTGGCCTGCAGTGAAACCGCCAGGCTCGGGCTGAGTGCGCGCTCTGTGCGACGCACGTCGATGTCGCCGCCATTGATCTCCGCGCACTGGCCGGGCACATCCGAGCACACCGGGATGTGACCACGGATGCCGAAGCGGTCCTGGCGCAGTCCTGCGGTCAGGGCATAGATGTCGTACTGCAGCTCCAGCGTGCTGAACACACTGTCCAGCTGGCTGCGACCCTGCGGGTTGGCACCGCGCAGGATGGGCGTATCGGCCACATAGATGTCCGATTGGTGCTTGATGCCGGTGTTCCAGCGCGCCTGCAGTGCACCGATGTCGAAGCGGCTGGTGTTGTCCACGGTCCAGCTGCTAAGGCTGCTGTGGGTGCGGCGGCCGATGTAGCTGGAGTCCTCCACCGGCGGGTAGAACAGCCGGGTCTTGTTGCTGGCGAAGGTCGCACGCAGGTCGATCCACGGCGAATAGGGTGTGTAGTGGTAACTGGCGCGCTGGTTGCGCGCGGAAATCTGCCACGGATAGTTGTGGTAGAAGTCGTTTTCGTAACGCATGTGGCTCACGTCCAGCCGATGCTGGTCGCTGGGCTGCAGGCGCGCCTTCAACAGCCAGCTGCTGGGCTGCTGGCTGCCCGGGTCGGCGTTGTTCTTCTGCCCGCGTGCGGTCGCGTATTCGCTGCTGCGGCTGCTGCTGGCGGCGGCCAGCAGGCCGAACTGGCGGTCGCCACCCTCTTCGCTGTGGCGCCAGGCACCGGCGAAGGTACGGCCACTGCCGTAGCCATTGTTGCCGTGGCGGTAGCCCGCACGCAGGCCCCAGTCGCGCCCCTCGCCGAGCAGATCGTCGATGTCCAGCGTGCGGAAGTTGGCACTGCCGGCCAGCGTGCCGGCGCCATCACCACCGGCGACCGCACCGCGCTGCACGTCCACACCGGCCAGCAGGAAGGGATCGACATAGGCGAACGGGCCGCCCGAGCCGTGCCCGGCATTGTTGCGGAAGGTCTGGGTGACACCGTCGATCATGGTGTTGACCCGGCCGGCACCGGTCATGCCGCGGATGTTGACCTGCAGGCCCGGCTGGCTGCGCGAATGGAAGCTGTGGGTGCCGGGCATCGAGCGCAGCAGGCTGTTGCCTTCCTGGCGTTCGGCCATCGCCACGCGCTCGCTGCCCACCGGGGGCGCAAAGCCATCGCGGGTGGCCGGTACATATTGACTGGCGCCGGCACCCGGTGCCTGACCGTGTGCGGTAGTACCCTGCACCCGCAGCGGGCCAGTGCGACGGCTGCCATCGGCGCGTTCAGCCGGCGCCGGCTCCAGGGCGGCACGACGCGCATCGACGAAGCGCGGGCGCAGGCCGCTGCCTGCCAACAGGCGCGACAGGGCCTGCGCATCGTCGAAGTCACCGCGCAGCGCAGGCGCCGAATGGCCCGCGGGCAGCGCTGCGCCGATCACCAGATCGACGCCGGTCAGCCGGCTGTAGGCGTCCAGCGCGGCCGCCAGCGGTTGTGCGGGCAGATTGTAGGTACGGGTGGCGGTCTGTGCGTGGGCACTGCCGGGCAGCAGCGGAAGGGCACTGGTACAGGCCAGCGACAGGGCGAGGACAAGGGGGCGGGGGCACAGCATCGGGGGCTCCAGGGGCTGACGCAGAGCGTCGTCATCCTGGGTAGACGCAGCCGCAGGCCGGATGTCAGGGTCCATCACGCTGTTCCCTGCGTGGCGGCAGCCACACCTGTATGCCCGCGCCGAGGCGCAGCACGCGCACCTGCAACTGAGTGGCCAACTGGTCGCGGTTGCCGGCCGCACCGTCGGCACTGCCAAGCAGGGTGACCGGCTGCTGGCGCAGCTGCTCGCCGACGACCCACGTGTGCCCGCCATGCCAGCGGTCCAGGCCCTGCGTGACGTCGGCCAGTGGGGCCGAGACCCAATGCAGGCGCCGCTCGCGCCAGGCCAATGCTCCGGGGGCGGTCGTTGTTGCATGGGCTGTTGCCTGCCCATCGAAGCGCAGCTGTTCGCCGTGGTCAGCCAGCATGCTGACGTTGCCGCTGTCCACGCGCACGCGATGCTCGGTAACGGTGACCACGCTGCTGTTGCCCTGCACGGCAAGATCGAATGCGGTCCCCAGTGCAGTGACGGTGCCCTGTGGGGTATGCACCTGGAAGGGCCGGTCGGCATCGGCGGCGACCTGGAACCAGGCCTGGCCGCGCTGCAGCTGGAGCTGGCGGCGCTGCCCATCGATGCGCACCTTCACTTCGCTGCCGGGTGACAGCAGGACATGCGAGCCATCCCGAAGGGTCTCCTCGCGGATCTCGCCAGCGGCCGTTCGCAGGACCTGCGCTACGGGCGGCGACACATGGCGGCTGTAGAGACCCAGCGCGCACAGCAACAGAACCGCAATGCCGGCTTCGCGCAGGCGACGGCGTTGCCTGCGCTGCTGTTGCCGCTGCAGGCTGGGCAGCGTCGCACCGGCCTGCCACAGGTGTTGCAGATGCTGGTACTGCGCAGCATGGCGAGGGTCGGCCTGGTACCACTGCTCGAACGCGTTCTCGTCGCGGCCACCGTCGTGCCCGTCCAGCCACCAGCGTGCAGCTTCGCGCGCGATCGCGTCCAGGCTCATGCGCCCGGCACCTGCTGCAGGGCGACCAGTGCGCGCAGCAGATGGCCGTGCGCGGTCTGCCGGCTGATGCCGAGCTGGCGCCCGATCTCGGCCAGCGCCAACTGTTCAACCCGCGCCAGCAGGAACACCTGGCGCGAGCGCGGTGGCAGCGCGGCGATGATCGCGTCGAGGTGGCGCAGCTGTTCGGCGTCGAGCAGTCGCTGCTCGGGCAGCGGCGCAGGATCGGCGATGGCATGCAACTGCGTGTCATCCAGCGCTTCTTCGCGACGGCGCTGGCGTTGCCGGTAATGGTCGGCAATCAGGTTGTGGGCAACACGGTACAGGTACGCGCGGCCATTGCTCAGCAGGCCACTGGCGGCGACCTTGACGACACGCAGCCAGGTTTCCTGGACGACGTCATCGGCGTCGCTGCGTTGCGGGAGTTTGCGGCGGACATGGGCGTGCAGCGGCCGGTAATGGGCCGTGCACAGCTGCGCGACATCCGTCGGTTCGACAGGCGTGGACACGGGGCGGGCGACAACTGGGAAAGGGAACAGCCCGCGGCGGCAAGGGCAGCGGCTGCACCTTACAGCAAAAGAGAATCATTTGCATCTTTGGTGCGAGCGCAGTCCGCATGAGCCACCGCGGCGTCAGCGGGGACGATAATCGCAGTGGATCTGCAGGGCTTCGGTGGGATTGTGATGCAGCACGAATCCGCAGTGCTGCAGGCTGCGCTTCGCTCGTGCGACTGGCTCGGCATACCGGGCGACGCGGCGGTGCTGCCAGCGCGGCGGGGTGAACACGCCCAGGGGCAGCAGCCGCAGCCGCTCGCCGTGCAGTACCAGTGAGACATCGACATGACGGCCATCGATGTCGTGGCCGTTGGCGCCGAAGATGGCGTCGACTTCATCCCGGCGCTGCGGATAACAGGCACGGAAGAGGGTGATGCCGAGCCGACGCACCAGGCAGCGGAAGCCACCGAGACGGCTGTGGCTGGGTTCGAAGCCACGGGTGAGCAGTAGCCGCAGCCCCACAGGCAGCATTGCCTGAGCGTCGAGCAGGCGTTGCAGTACCTCTTCTTCCAGTTGGATGCGGGTGGAGGGCCAGCGCGGGGCGATGAGCAGTCCGTGGTGGTTGCCGCGTTGCAGGGTCAGCATCGGTGAAGCTTCGCACGCGGCCGAACAGCCGGGGTAGTGCCGGCCGCTGGCCGGCAGATTCGAGTACCGGCCAGCGGCCGGCACTACCGTGACGATCATCAGAGGTCGCGGTACTGGATCTGCGAAGCCAGTACGCGCAGGCCGTCGGCATTGCTGGACAGGATGCGCTCTTCGCCAACACCTTTCTGTCGTTTCAGCTGGAAGCCCTGATCCGCAGGCAGTTGTGCGGCGATGGCGTCCATGCGCTGCAGGGCATCAGGGCCGCTGCAGTCGAAGTGGCCCCAATAGACGCCATCGCGGTGGATCTGCAATCGATAGTTCATCGCGGTGTCTCCGGCAGGTCCTGCAGCCAATGGTCGAACATCGCGGTGGCGGCCGCGGCCAGTGGTGCGCCATAGCGACGCGCCTGCGCGCGCAGATCATTCGGATCGATGCCGGCCTGGGCCAGCTCCAGCGTGTGACCAATCAGCCAACGCTCGAACTGGCGCGCGTCCAGTTCCGGATGGCATTGCAGGGCCAGCGCGTGATGGCCGATGGCGAAGGCCTGGTGACGGCAGGCCGGCGTGCTGGCCAGGCGGCGTGCACCGGCCGGAAGCTCGAACGCCTCACCATGCCAATGCAGTACCGGAATGCCCTGCAGGGCCTGCAGCGGTGAACGCTGGCCTTCATCGGTCAGCAGCAGTGGCGCAAAGCCGATTTCCTTGCCGCCGCTGGGAGCGACACTGGAACCGAGTGCACGCGCCATCAGCTGTGCACCCAGGCAGATGCCCAGGGTTGGCCGCTGCTGCTGCAGCCGGCGCTGCAGCAGGGCGATGCTGTCGGTGACGAAGGGATAGGTCGCTGTGTCATTGGCACTGATCGGGCCGCCCAGCACCACCAGCAGGTCGGTCACTTCGGCCGGATCGAGCGCATCGACGCCGGCCTGCAGCACCTGCAGCTGCCAGCCTTGTGCCAACAGCAGAGGCTGCAGGGTGCCGAGGTCTTCGAAGGCGACGTGCTGCAGAACGACTGCGTGCTTCATGCCGGGGCTCCGCTGTTCGGCCAGTAGAAGCTGTCCGGGGTGGCGCGGGCGCCGAAGATGGCCTGGCCGACGCGGACCACGGTGGCACCTTCCTCGATGGCCACTTCGAAATCACCGGACATGCCCATCGACAGCTGCGACAGGTCAAGGCCGGGCGGGGCGGTGCGTTGCAGCTGGTCGCGCAGTTCGCGCAGGCGCACGAAGCAGGCGCGCACGCGCTCGACGTCGGGGGTGAAGATGGCCAGGGTCATCAGGCCGCGCACACGCAGGCGATCGAAGGCCGGCAGCTGCTGCACGAAGGCCTCGACCGCGTCGGGTTCCAGTCCGTACTTGCTCGGCTCGGCCGAGGTGTTGACCTGCACGAACACATCCAGCGTGCGGTCTTCCAGTTGCAGGCGCTGCTGCAGGGCCTCGGCCACGCGCAGGCTGTCCAGCGCCTGGAACTCGCTGGCAAAGCGCGCCACGTAGCGCGCCTTGTTGGTCTGCAGATGGCCGATCACCGACCAGTGCACGCCCAGGTCGGCCATCGTTTCGGCCTTGCGCTGTGCTTCCTGCACCTTGTTCTCGCCCAGTTCGTGGCAACCGGCGGCCACGGCCATGCGGATACGGGCGTCATCGACGGTCTTGCTGACCGGCAGCAGGCGCACGCTGGCCGGGTCCCGGCCGACGCGCGCGCAGGCATCGGTGATGCGTTGGCGCACCGTGACCAGGTTGGCGGCGATCTGTTCAACGGACTGGGCGACGGGCCAGTCGGCAGCGGCAAGGGGCATGCGGGCACCTCCAATGCAGGATGGCCAGGGTGGGATACACTGGCACAGGACAAGATATATTTTGGCATAGGACAAAATGAAAATCACCGGGCATAGCGCCGAGTCGATCTTCGACAGCATCCGCGACGGCATCGGCAAGGGCCGCCTGCCGGCCGGCAGCGTGCTGCCGCCGGTGCGTGAACTGGCCGAGCAACTGGGCGTGAACCGCAACACCGTGGCCGCTGCCTACAAGCGCCTGGATGCGGCGGGCCTGGCCAGCACGGCGGGCCGCCGTGGCACGGTGGTGCGCGGATTGCCGCCGACGCTGGCGCGCGAGGGCAGTACGCCCGGGCTGGCGCTGCAGGACCTGGCCGGTGGCAATCCGGATCCGCGCCTGCTGCCGAACCTGCGCCTGGCCCCGGCCGCGCCGCGTTTGTACGGCGTAGGCACGGTCGACCCGAGGTTGCAGGCGCTGGCAAGGGCCTCGCTGGATGCGGACTGCCCGGAGGGCTATGCGCTGGAGCTGACCCATGGCGCGGTTGATGGCATCGAGCGCCTGCTGGCGGCGTGGTTGCTGCCAGGAGACCGCATCGCGGTGGAGGATCCATGCTTCCTCGGTAGCCTCAATGTGCTCAATGCTGTGGGCCACGCGCCGTTGCCGGTGGCGGTGGACGCGCATGGCATGCAGGTCGATTCGCTGCGGCAGGCGCTGGAGGCCGGCGCACGCGCGGTGCTGCTGACCCCGCGGGCACACAACCCGACCGGGGCCAGCTTGGATGCGAAGCGGGCACGGGCGTTGCGGCAGTTGCTGGCGGCCTACCCGCAGGTGGCGGTGCTGATCGACGATCACTACGCACTGCTCTCGCAGCAGGCCTATCACTCAGTGCTGCCGCTGGATGGCCGGCGCTGGGCGCTGCTGCGTTCGTTGTCCAAACCACTGGGTCCGGACCTGCGGCTGGCCTGGCTGGCCTGCGATGAGGAGACCGCATCGCGGTTGCGGCTGCGATTGGCGTCCGGCACCGGCTGGGTCAGCCACCTGCTGCAGGATGCAGCGACTTCGGTGCTGGCGTCGGCAACGCAGCGGGCGAAGATCGCCTCGGCGGGTGAGCGCTACCAGCAGCGCCTGCAGTCGCTACAGGAGCTGCTGCGCGCGCATGGCATGCCGACGCCGCAGCCGATGGAAGGATTGAACCTGTGGCTGCCGTTGCCGGCCGACAGCCACCCACACGTGCTGGCACTGGCTTCGCGTGGATGGCATGTGCGTGCAGGCGAAGTGTTCGCGGTGGCGGCACCGGGCCATGGTCTGCGCATTACCTGCGCGGCGCTGGGATCGGCGCAGCTGCGGCAGCTGGCCGATGACCTGGCGGCGGTGTGTGGTTTGTAGCGTCGGGCCATGCTCGGCTTTGCTTCGCCTTTGTAGAGCCGAGCCATGCTCGGCTGCTGTTGGTAGAAGCAGTCGAGCATGGCTCGACTCTACATGACCGGTAGTCGAGCATGGTTCGACGCTACAGAAGCAGATCAAGGCGCGGCGTTCGCGCCCGGGCGCACGTAGTAGGACTGGCCGCTGTCATCGACGAACATCAGCTCCGGCTTGCCCTGCCAGGAGGTGAGCATGGCGCCGGTGTTGTTCTGGTGCTTGACCATGAGGCTGGCGCCACGGTCCGGATTGGCGACGACCTTGAACACTTCGGTGGTGCCGGTGGCATCGTCCAGGGTGAGCAGGGCTTCGCCGCCGCGGTCGCTGGTGCCGTAGCCGCCGCGTTCGGAGCCGTCGGGACCGAGCAGGATCAGGCCGGACAGGGCGGTGGCGCGCGGCCCCTGGGTGCGGCCTTGGCTGAGCGGATCGGGAACCGGTGCGCCGAGGATCACCCGCGGCTGGCCGCTTGCATCGTGAATGATCAGCCCGCGTGCCTCGATGATGCGCTGTGGCGATTGGCTGCGATGCAGGCTCCAGGCGGTCCAGCCGGAAACAAGCAGGGCGAGGGTCGAGACCACCAGGGTGGTCAGCAGCAGCGCACGGGACATCGGGTCGTCCTTCCTTGGATGTGCCGACGATAGCGGATGCAGACCGGCAATGGCCAGTTCGTTGTGTGACGTTGTGTATCGTCAATGGAAATCGCGGCTGTGGCTGCGCAGTCCCTGCAGCAGTTCATCCAGGCAGTGCATGCGCTGCACGATGACGTGCTGCACGCCATCGACGCGTTCCAGGCGGCCATCGATCTGCATCAGCTGGGTATCGACCAGCACCCGGTGCTGGCGATCGGCCAGGTGCCGCCAGACCACGGCGTTGATCATGCCGGTCTCGTCTTCAAGGGTGAGGAAGGTGACGCCACTGGCGGTCTGCGGGCGCTGGCGCATGCGCACCAGGCCGGCGATGCGCACGCGCCGGCCATGGCCGTGGGCAGCCAGTTGTGCGGCATCCAGGCAGCCACGGCTGCGCAGTTGCGCGCGCAGGAACGAGATCGGATGGCGGCCCAGCGTGGTGCCGGTGCTGCGGTAATCGGCCTGCATGTCTTCCCAGGCGCTGGGCAGGGGCAGTGGCACGCGGGCTTCGGTGGTGGCGCGGGCCTGGTCGAACAGCGGCAACCGGTTTTCCACGCCGGAGATATCCCAGCGCGCACGATGGCGATGGCCGCTGAGCCCACGCAGCGCCCCGGCATCGGCCAGCAGGCCCTGCTGGCGGCGGTCCAGAGCGGTACGCTGGCACAGGTCACCCACATCGTCGAACGGGCGCCGCGCACGTTCACGCATGATGGCCTGCACGGCGGGCTCGTTGCAGCCATCGACCAGGCGCAGGCCGAGCCGGATCGCGGCCGGCCCCTTGCTGAAATCCAGCGTGCAGTCCCAGTCGCTGTGGCGCACGTCCACCGGCAACACGCGGATGCCATGCCGGCGCGCATCCTGCAGCAGCTGGTCGGGGCTGTAGAAACCCAATGGCTGGCTGTTGATCAGGCTGGCGGTGAACGCGGCCGGGTGATGGCACTTCAGCCAGCAACTGTTATAGGTCAGCAGGGCGAAACTGGCGGCGTGACTTTCCGGAAAACCGTAGTCACCGAAGCCCTTGATCTGTTCGAACAGGTGCTCGCCGTACTCGCGGCTGAAGCCGTTCTTGAGCATGCCGGCCAGCAGCTTCTCGCGATGCGGTTCCAGGCCGCCACGGCGCTTCCACGCCGCCATCGAGCGGCGCAGGGCATCGGCCTGGCCCGGCGTGTAGCCGGCCGCTTCCACCGCCAATTGCATGACCTGTTCCTGGAACAGTGGCACGCCGAGGGTGCGCGCGAACACGCGTTCCAGCCGCGCTGGATAGAGTGGATTGTCTGGATCGTTCAACGCGTCAGGACCCTGCTCGCGCAGGATCCTTCGCCGTTCCAGGTAGGGGTGCACCATGTCACCCTGGATCGGGCCAGGGCGCACGATCGCCACTTCGATCACCAGGTCGTAGAAGGTGCGCGGCTGCAGGCGCGGCAGCATCGCCATCTGCGCGCGCGACTCGATCTGGAATACGCCGATGGTGTCGGCGGCGCAGATCATGTCGTAGGTCTTCGTATCCTTGGGAGGAATCGCATCCATGCGTCCTTCGTGCAGGCCATGCTGCTGCAGCATCGCCAGGCATTTGCGGATGGCGGTGAGCATGCCCAGCGCCAGGCAGTCGACCTTCATCAGGCCGGTGGCATCCAGATCGTCCTTGTCCCACTGGATGACGGTGCGGTCGGCCATCGCCGCGTTCTCCACCGGCACCAGGGTTGACAGCGGATGCTCGGAAATCACGAAGCCGCCCGGGTGCTGCGACAGGTGGCGCGGGAAGTCGATCAGTTCGGCGGTCAGCGCCAGCAGCCGCCGCATCAGCGGGGTTTCCGGATCGAAGCCGCGCTCGCGCAGGGTCTCCGGCAGCGGCACATGGCCGCCCCAGTGGTCCATCGCCGCGCCCAGTTCGTTGACCTGGTCCATCGGCAGGCCGAGTGCACGGGCCACGTCGCGGATCGCGCTGCGGCCACGGTAGCTGATCGCCACCGCGGTCAACGCCGCGCGCTCGCGGCCATAGCGCTTGAACACGTACTGCAGCACTTCCTCGCGGCGCTCGTGTTCGAAGTCGATGTCGATATCCGGTGGTTCGTCGCGCTCGGCGGAGATGAAGCGCTCGAACAGCAGGTTGCTGCGTGCCGGGTCGATCTCGGTCACGCCCAGTACGAAGCACACCGCGGAGTTGGCCGCCGAGCCACGACCCTGGCAGAGGATGTCCTGGCTGCGCGCGAAGCGCACGATGTCCTGCACGGTGAGGAAGTACGAGGCGTAGTTCTTTTCCCGGATCAATGCCAGTTCGTGCTCGATCTGTTTGCGTTGTGCCGGTTCGATGCCGCCTTTCCAGCGCCACGGGATGCCGCGCTCGACCAGCACGCGCAGCCAGCTGTCCGGGTCGTGGCCCTCGGGCACCAGCTCGCGCGGATAGGTGTACTGCAGCTGCTCCAGGGTGAAGTGGCAACGCTCGGCGATGCGCAGGGTCTCGGCCAGCAGTTCGGGCGGATACAGCTGGGCCAGCGCGGTACGCGGGCGCAGGTGGCGCTCGCCGTTGGGAAACAGGCGCCAGCCGGCCTCGGCCACGCTGCAGCGGTGGCGGATGGCGGTCAGTGTGTCCTGCAGGGCGCGGCGGCGGCGCACGTGCATGTGCACATCACCACTGGCCACCAGCGGCAGGTGGTGGCGTTCGCCGAAGGCCTGCAGCTGCTGCAGGCGACGCGCGTCGTCATGCTCATGGTGCAGCTCCACCGCCAGCCACAGGCGATCATCGAAGCCGGTGCGCAACAGTTCCAGATCGATGGCGGCCGGTTGCCGGTCCAGCCACAGGCACAGCAGGCCGTCGGGCAGGCCGAGCAGGTCCTCGCGCAGGCAGCGGTATTCGCCCTTGGCCGCGCGCCGCCGGCAGGTGGTGATCAACTGGCAGAGACCAGCATAGGCGGCCTGGTCGGTGCACAGCAGGGCCAGCTTCGGCCCGTCCTCGATCTGGAATTCGGCGCCGACGATCAGCGCCACGCCATGCGTCTTCGCCGCCTGCCAGGCACGCACGATGCCGGCCAGCGAGCATTCGTCGGTGATCGCCAACGCGCGGTAGCCCTGGCCGGCAGCGCGCGCGAACAGTTCTTCGGCGATCGAGGCGCCACGCTGGAAACTGAAGGCCGACAGGCAGTGCAGTTCGGCGTAGCCGGGCAGTTCGCTGTGCATGGCGGCTCAGCCGAACCAGCCGTGCAGCATCCACGGCGCATGCGGATCATTGCGGTCACGGAAAGCCCAGCCGCGCTGGCCATGCGCGGTTTCCACCACGTAGTAATCGCGGCGCGCATCGGCCTGGTCCCACCAGCCCGATTCGATCCGCTCCGGCCCGGTGACGATGCGCAGGCGCGGATCACGCAGCGGTTGTGGGGTGTCCAGCAGCCAGCCAGGGCGCAGCGGCCAGTACGACGGAGACTTGGCCGGCGGCTGGGTGCCACTGGCGCGTTCGGGGCGATGGTCGGCCTGCACCGCCAGCGGCTGCACGGCGTCATCGCCCAGCCGCGCCCGCAGGCGCTCGCGCAGCTGGTTCCAGGGCATCGCCTGTGCCGGCCGGGTATCGAACAGGTCACGCGCGGCGGGCACGAACGGTGGCAGCTGTTCGGCCTGCAGGCGCAGTGCGCGGCTGCCAGCGGGCAGGGCGAACGCTTCCATGCGGTTGCGCGCGATCTCGAACAGCAGCGCGGGATCGCGCTCGGGTGCCAGCAGGCCGATGGTCAGCACGCTGGCCGGCAGCAGGTCATGCTCGAAGTGCAGGTCGAAGCGCTGTACGCCGCCATCGCGCGAGCACAGGAAGGCCGCCAGGTCCAGCAGCAGGCGGCGCAGCGGGAACAGCAGGGCCTGGCTGGATTCGATCTCGTATTCGAATTCGATGCGCGCATCGAAACGATCCGGTGGCTGGTAGTAGCGCAGTGGCGCGGTGGGCAGGCCACGCAATGCGTCCAGCTGCTGCAGCACCTCGGGGGCGAAGCGCCGGGCCAGGCTGTCGCGCGGCAGTTCGAGCACCGCACCCAGCGTGCGCAGACCGGAACGACCGAGCACGGTCACCGCTTCGCTGGGCAGGCCGCAACGCGGCAACGGCAGCTGCGCCAGTGCCGCTGGCAGCTGCTGCGCATCGATGCTGAGGCCGTCGTGGACGTTGGCCAGCACGCGCGCGGCATGCGCGGTGGGCGCGGCCACCAGGCGGTGGCGGAAACCAAGCTCATGCAGTTCGCCGCGCAGGCGCTTTTCGATCGTCAGCCAGTCACCGAACAGGGCGCGACTGGCGCCGATCTCCATGACCAGCGCGTGCGGAAAATCGAGGCTGACCTGCGAGCTGTAGGCGTAGGCCCAACTGGCCAGCAGCTGCCGGGTGTGCTGTTCGGCGTTCGGGTCGTAGTCGTGCAGGTACATGTCCTGCACCAGCACCTGTGCGGCCGACAGCAGCATGCCCGGGCGCAGTCCCGCTGCGCGTGCCGACGGGCTGACCGCGCGCAGCACGCGACGCTGCGCCGGCCCCTGCAGCAGCACCAGTGGCCGCTGCGGGTCCGGCTGCAGGCGCAGCACGCTGTCCAGTGCCAGCTGCGGCAACAACAGGCAGGCCCAATGCATGACGCGGCCTCAGTGGGCGATGGCCAGTGGCAACGGCTGCGCCGGTGGCAGGCCGCCACGGCACTTCAGCACCCGCACCTGGCCGTGGTTGAGCTGCAGGCGCAGGCTGGCCGGGGAGGGGTTGCGCGCTGCCTGCGCCTCGCGGAACACGAAGCCCAGGCACTGGCCGCTGTCGGCAGCCACCTGCAGCCGGCGCAGTGAGCGGTCGTCGGCCTGGTGTGGCCAGCACAGCACCGCCGCGCAGGCCGCAGAGCGCAGGCACTGTTCGGCGGCCCACAGCGCCTGTTTCGGTGCGGCGTGGATGATCTGCAGCTGGGCCAGGTCCAGCCCGGCCGCCGCCCAGGCCGGGGCATGCGGGCGGTAGGGCGGGGCGACCAGCACGATCGGGCGGTCGCGCTGGCTCAGCTTCGCCAGCGCCGGCCAGACCAGCGCCAGCTCGCCGACGCCGGGCGCGGCCTGCAGCACCTCGCACAGCCCGCTGGCCGGCCAGCCACCGCCGGGCAGGCGTGCGTCCAGCGCCGGATGGCCACTGGCCAAGTGGTCGCTGGCCGGCCCCTGGCGGGCTGGGCCGCGCCACAGCTGGCGCCCGTCCAGCAGCCGGTCGAGGGCGACGACAGCACCCATCAGCCGATCCTCCAAGGGAGGCGCCGGGTTGGCTTGAAGCGGCAGGAACGGGCGGAAACGGCAGGCATGGCGCGAGTATCGACGGGCCGGTATCAGGGGCTGAGACCGGACATGCTACTCGCCTTGTGAGTAGAATTACTAATGAAATCGGAAGGTCGGGTTTCAGGTTGCTGAAGGGCTAAAGCATCCACGCATGGCGTGGATCTACCAGGGTTCTCTCCAGTAGATCCACGCCATGCGTGGATGGGAAAACGGTGCCGACCAGGGTCGGCACCTACAGGCACGGGCACTCCCGGTTACGGGCGCACCGGCAGCGCCACCGGGCGCAGCGGCGCGGCATCACCGCCGCGGATCTTCAGCGGGCCACCGATGAAGGCGAACTCATAGACCTTGTCGCGGGCCAGTTCGTCCAGCGCCACCAGCTCGATGATCGGCGCGCCCTGCTGGGCCAGCAGGTAGGTGTGCAGCGGCACGTAGTCGTCGGACACCTCCGAGGGGAAGGTCTCGAAGCTGAGGTTGTCGGCGCCGACGATCATCGCGCCGCTGTCCTCCACCAGGAAGCGCGCCGCGTCCAGGCCCATGCCCGGCGGGTTGGCCATGTAGGCCTTGGGCTGTTCGAACAGGCGCATGCGGCCGGTGCGGATCAGCACCACGTCGCCCTGCTGCAGCTTCACCTGCTGGCGTGCCAGCGCATCCTTCAGGTCCTGCCGGGTGACGCGGTAGCTGTCCGGCAGCATGTCCACGCCCTTGGCGCCGGCCACGTCGATCAGCACGCCACGCGCGATCAGCGGCGGGAATTTCTCGATGCCGGTGACGTTCCAGCCACGGTCACCGAGGTGCTTGTCGGCCTCGAAGCCGTTCCAGATCTTTCCGTGGATGCCGAAGTGGTTCAGCGCATCGATGTGGGTGCCGGTGTGGCTGTACATCGAGAACGCGGTGCCGGTGTAGCTGCGGGTGAGGTTCATGGTCTCGCCCACGCCCATCGGATCATCCATCACCGTGCCGCGCGGGGTGTGGGTCATCCAGAACTGGTAGTGCGGGTCGCCGGCATCCTGCCAGCTGGGCATGCCGACGTAGTATTCGGTGGCCAGGTCATAGGCCTTGCCGCCACTGACCCGCGACAGGATCGCTGCGCGCGAGGCGTCGGTGATCAGGTTGAGGCGGCCGATCTCGTCCTTCGGCCCCCAGGGGCTGGTGCCCACCTGCTGGCCGGAGGGAACGCGTTCGTGCGCGGATACGGTGGTGGAAGCGGCGGTGCCGGCCAGCAGCAGGGCCAGCGCGGTGGCCAGGGTACGTGGGGTCATGGGGAGTCTCCTTGCAGGGTGGGGGATGGTGCGGCTCAGGCCGCGACCAGGTGCGCCAGGGCTTGGCGCAGTTGCGGCAGCGGCAGGGTCTGCAGGCGCAGGCCGTTGCCGCCGATCACGGTGGGAATGGAGCGGATGCCGAGGGCCGCGGCTTCGGCACGGTCGGCCTGCACGCGCTGGCGCACTGCGTCGCTGCGCATGTGGTCAGCGAAGGCGCCACGCGGGTGGCCCAGTGCTTCGGCGATATCCAGCAGTACTTCGGCGTCGCCGATGTTGCGGTGCTGGTGCAGGTGCGCCCACTGCACGGCATCGAACATCGCGCCATGGGCGTCGTTGCCACCGAGCATGCCGGCGGCCTGGCAGGCCAGTGCGCCGAGCCAGCCGGACGGATACTCGAAGTCCTGTGCGCGCATGCCTTCGATATCGATGCGCGCAGTGTCTTCATGCGCGGCGCAGTCGGTCCAGTGGCGCAGGATGATCGCCTTGGCGCGCTCCATCGAGCCGAACACCTCGACCATCTGCGCGCGCGAGTCCTGCAGCACGAAGCTGCGGTGACGCACCTGGATGCCGATTTCGGCGGAGACCTGCTGCAGGCGCGGGGCCAGCACGAAGCACCAGCCGCAGACCACGTCGTGGAAGAAATCGACCACCGGCGCGGCGGTGGCGGGGGAAGGAACGGAAGACATCTGCCTGCCATCGGTGAGAGGGGAGGCGGCAGAGTAGGCAGCGCGGCGCGTCTGAAACAGCACGCCGCGGGCAGCTCAGTTTTCGCTGGCGGTTACGAATCCAGGCCAGCGCAGCCGGGCAGCTCGGCGTGCAGGAAATCGATGAAGGCACGCACCTTGGGCTGCAGGTGGCGCGAGGTGGGGTAGACCGCATGCACGAAGCGTGGCGGATAGCGGTGGTCGGGCAGCACCTGCTGCAGTTCGCCACGGGCCAGCGCCGGTGCCGCCAGGAACGAGGGCAGGGCGCCGATGCCCATGCCGGCCACCAGCAGGTCGCGCAGCAGCAGGCTGTTGTTGACGGTGACGCGCGCCGGCAGGGTGATCGTTACCTGGCCGTCGGGGCCGAGCAGCGGCCAGCTGCCGGGCGAGTCGGACAGGCTGTAGGCCAGCACGCTGTGCGCCTGCAGATCGTCCACCGTCTGCGGTGCCGGATGCTGCTGAAGGTAGGACGGAGCCGCGCACAGCACCTGCTGCAACGAGGCCAGGCGGCGCGCTACCAGTCGCGAGTCGTCCAGCTCGGCACGCAACCGCAGCGACACATCGAAACCTTCGCCCACCGCATCAAGCAGGCGGTCTTCCATCACAAGGTCCAGCGACAGTTGCGGATGCTGCTGCAGGAAGCGTGGCAGCAGCGGCGACAGCGTGCTCAGCGCGAATGATTGCGGTGCATTGACGCGCAGGCGCCCGGCCACGTCGCCGCGCTGTTCGGCGATGCCGCGCTCCAATGCATCCAGCTCGTCGAGCAGCCGGCAGCATTCGCGGTAATAGGCGTGGCCGGTCTCAGTCAGGCTCATGCGCCGCGTGGTCCGCTGCAGCAGCACCACGCCCAGGTGCGCTTCCAGCGTGCGCAGCTGCTTGCTGAGCCCGGCCGGCGACATGCCCAGGTCTTCGGCGGCACGGGCCAGCCCGCCGCGTTCGACGATGCGGCGGAAGGCACGCATCAGGTTGAAGGAATCCATGCCGGTCTCGGGCGCGATGAGGCCGCCATTGTAGATCCACGCCATGCGTGGATGCGGGAAACGTGGTGCCGTCCACGATGGTCATCCACCAGAGGCGCGCCGGGTTGCGCCGTTTGTTCAAGCCGGCCACCCGCATGCCGCGCCAGCATGCAGGCCCCTTACTTTCCGGATTGCCCATGAAGCACTGGATGCTCCGCCTGTATGCCCCGCTGTTCCTGCTGGGGTTCGTTGCCGCCGCCATCGTATGGGTCGGCCACTGTCACGGTGACCCGTTGTGGTTGCTGGCCCTGCTCGCGGTTGCCATCCCGGTTTCGTTCGCTGCCGAACGTGCCTGGCCGTATGACCCCGCGTTCAACCACGACCAGGGCGACAGCCTGCGTGACACCCTGCATGCGCTGGTCAACGAAAGCCTGAACCTGCTGTCGATCGCTGCGGTTCCGCTGCTGGCAGCCATCATTCCGTGGCAGGCCTGGCCGCTGCAGTGGCCATTCGCGCTGCAGGTGCTGCTGGCCGTCATCTGCGCCGATCTCGGCATCACCCTGGTGCACTATGCCAGCCATCGCATCGGCTGGCTGTGGCGGCTGCATGCGGTGCATCACAGCGTGACCCGCATGTATGGCTTCAACGGTCTGATGAAACACCCGCTGCACCAGGCGGCCGAAGCGGTGGGCGGCGTGCTGCCGCTGCTGCTGTTGGGCCTGCCGATGCCGGTAGCCGCGGTGTTGGCGTTCGCCATTGCCATCCAGCTGCTGCTGCAGCATTCCAACGTGGACATGCGTCCCGGCGTGCTGGGCCGGGTGATGGCCTGGGCGCCGCTGCACCGCTTCCACCACATGCGTTACGGCACCGCCGGCGACGTCAACTTCGGCCTGTTCCTGACTGTCTGGGATCACCTGCTGGGGACCGCCTTCGATGCGCCCGGCTATCGGCTGCAACAACGCGACCTCGGCATCGGCAGCCAGCCGGACTATCCGCGCGATTATCCCGGACAGTTGCTGGCGCCGTTCCGCGAACTGCCGCATGGCGAGGTACCGGAGCTGCCGGAAGGTCTGCGCAGGCGCGAATGATCGAACATGTCAGACCGCGTGCAGCTGCAGGCCCTGCAGCTGCGCGGCACTGATGCCGAACATGCGGCGCAGGCTGCGCGACAGATGGGCCAGGTCAGCGAATCCGGCCGCGTGCGCGCTGTCGGTCAGGCTGTGCCCGCGCAGATGATGCATCAGTGCGCGGCGCAGCCGTTGCCACAGCACCCAGCCGCGCAGGGTCACCGCCAGATCGGACTGGAAGCGTCGATGCAGCTGGCTGGTCGACAGATGTGCCGCCTCGGCGATATCGGCGGCTGGCACCGGCCCGGGCAGGTGCTGGGCGATACGGGACAGCGCGGCCTGCACGCGGCGGTCCAGCGGTTGCGGGCGGCTCAGCTGCGGCAGCCGTTCCTGCAGGGCGGTGATGTCGGCCGGCAGGGTGTGCAACTGCTGCTGGATCTGTTCGGGATCGGCATGCGCCGGTTCGAGGAACACCGTACAGCCCGCTTCCGGCGCCGACAGGATTGCGTGCGGCTGGAATGACGGCAGCCACAGCCGTTGGCCCTGCTGCCGCACCCCATCAACCTCGACCTGCCAGAGCGCGCCGTCGCTCAGCAACAGTTGATGGGCGTAGTGCGCGTGCGTATCGCTGCCACCGGCGTGGCCCTGCAGCACGGCCACGTGAGCATCCAGCAGCAGCGTGCCATTCCAGGGCAGGGCGGGAGAGGACATGGAGGAATTGTAGATCCACGCCATGCGTGGATGAATCTCCATCGAAATCGATTGATTCGACGATTGATCGAAGAACATCCACGCATGGCGTGGATCTACTGCAGATTGCGGCGAATTGTCCCAGGCGGGGTGGGTCCGGTTGCGGGGGCGTGAGCGCCATGGATGGCGCGATCGAGGCTACATGGATGTACTTGCGCCGTCCCCCGCAACCGGACCCACCCCGCCACCCCACAGGAAGCCCGCTGTTGCTTCGGCTGTTGCTTCTGAGGTTGCCGGCCAGCGGCCGGCACTACCGCGGGTGCCGGGCATAGCCCGGCCGTCACCTCATCGCCCCTGCGGATCCGGCCGGTGATGCACGTACTCGACCACGGTGCCATCGGGATGCACCGCATTGAACGCCGCCCCGGTCGGGACCACCTGCAGCGGGAAGATGATTTCAGCGCCAGCCGCCACCAGCTTGTCGTGATAGGGCCGAACGTCATCGACCAGCAGCGTCCCCGTGGTCGAAGTGAACGGCGCCAGCGCCGCCTCGCTGCCCTCGATCAACAGGAACGCACCGACCATCGCCAGACGCAGGCCGGCCTCCGGAAACGGGAACCCGGCATCGGCCACCACGCCCTGCAACTGCTCGTAGAACGCCACGCTGCGCTCCAGCTCACCGGGGGCCACGAACACCCGGATCAGCACGCGCGGCGCGCGCTGGCTGGAGGTATCACAGCGGTCGCGCCAGAGATGATCGAAGTCGCGGTGTACGGTCATGGGCTCGATTCGTGGCCAGGGATCTCCATTATCAGCAGCCTCGCGCGGCGCGCTGATGACCGCCGGTGATGGCCTGATAACCAGTGGCTGGGGTCGGCCTGTGACTTAGGTCCTGTTGACAGGTGTGAACGCCCTCGCACAATCTTCACATGATTGGGTCGCCCTGCGCGGCCCGGACAGGCAGGTTGTCACGCCGGGAGGAGGGTCCCAGGCGCAGACCGGCCCGTCCTTCGGCCTGCGGGACGTTGCCTGGCAACCCCTGCGCGGCATGAACGCTGCACCCTTCGGCGGCACTTTCCCTGGACCGATTGCCTTGGCAACGGAATTACGCCTGCCGATGAAAACGTTTACAAAGCCGCTTGCACTGTCCCTGGCGCTGTCAGCCGCACTGGCCGCCCCGGCCTGGGCCGACCCCGCCGCGTTCACTGTGCTGACCCTGGAACAGGCCCCGACCGCCGAGGCCATGCCGGCCCTGGCCGCCCAGCTGAAGACCCTGCAGGTGGACGCGGTGAGCGTGCGCCAGGTGCAGCGCGGCATCGGCCAGGTCGATCCGCTGCAGGTGCTGGCCGATGGGCTGGGCTACGCGTACCGCTTCATTGCTGCGGGCAAGGACGATGGCCAGACCCAGCGTGGCCAAGCCGTGCTGACCCGGCTGCCGATTGCCGCTGAGTCCGGCCCGGACCAGCCGGGATTGAACTACCTGCGCCTGGACGATGGTCGCCACACCGTGGCGGTGTACACCGATGCTGGTGCAGGTGCCGCGCAGCTGCCGGCGCTGGTCACGCGCTCGCGGCTCGGCGCACCGGCGGTGCTGCTTGGCGCAGTGGCCGGTGAATCGGCCAAGGCCGCAGGCTTCGACCCGGCACGTGTGGCGCTGGAAGCCGATGCCAGCTATTTCAGCGACGGCTTCCAGGCCGCCAGCAGTGCACCGTTCAAGGTGGAAGGCAGCGCCCTGCGTGCCACGCTGCTGACCCTGGCCTATGCCGCCGACAAGCACGGCGAAACGCCGTGGATGGACACCACCCTCAATGCCGATGCGCGCGCTGCGCTGCTGCTGAAGGCGATGACCGAGGATGAGAAGTTCCAGATGCTGCACAGCTACTTCGGGCTGGGCAAGGACGGTGGCCCGCTGCCGGAAGGTGCGGTCGGCTCGGCCGGTTTCGTGCCGGGCGTGGCGCGCCTGGGCATTCCGTCGCAGCAGTCGGCCGATGCCGGCGTCGGCGTGACCAATCCGGGTGGCATCCGCCCGGGTGACTTCGCCACGGCAATGCCGTCGGGCCCGTCCACCGCCTCCAGCTGGAACCGCGAAGTCGCCTTCGCTGGTGGTGCAACGATGGGCCGCGAGGCGTGGCAACAGCGCTTCAACATCCTGCTGTCGGGCAGCGTCAACCTGCAGCGCGACCCGCGCAACGGCCGCAATTTCGAGTACGCCGGCGAAGACCCGCTGCTGGCCGGTTCGATGGTCGGCGCGCTGATCCAGGGCGTGCAGAGCCAGCACGTGATCTCCTCGATGAAGCACTTCGCACTGAACGACATGGAGACCCGCCGCAACTTCCACGACGTGCGCATCGGCGAACAGGCCATGCACGAGTCCGACCTGCTGGCCTTCGAGATCGCGCTGGACGCCGGCCGCCCGGGCGTGGCGATGTGCTCGTACAACAAGATCAACGGTACCTACGGCTGCGAGAACGGCTACCTGATGAATCAGGTGCTGAAGCAGGAATGGAAGTTCCCCGGTTTCGTGATGTCCGACTGGGGCGGCGTGCACAGCGGTTCCAAGGCAGCGCTGGCCGGCCTGGACCAGCAGTCGGCCGGTGAAGTGTTCGATGCGGCAGTGTTCTTTGACGAACCGCTGCGCCTGGCCGTGCATGGTGGCGTGGTGCCGCAGGCGCGCCTGAACGACATGGTGGCGCGCATCCTGCGCACGATGTTCCTGCACGGCAACTTCGACAACCCGCCGCAGCACCAGAAGGTCGATGCCGAGGCTGGCTTCGCCGTCGCCCAGCGCACGGTGGAAGAAGGCAGCGTGCTGCTGCGCAATGAAGGCAACCTGCTGCCGCTGGCCGACAGCGTGAAGCGCATCGTCATCATCGGCGGTCATGCCGACAAGGGCGTGATCGGTGGCGGTGGTTCGTCGATGGTGGGCGTGACCGCCAAGGGCACCAACGCGGTGCCGGGCGTGCTGCCGACCACCTGGCCGGGCCCGGTGATCTTCCACCCGTCCTCGCCGCTGGAATCGCTGCGTGCGGCACGTCCGGATGCAACCATCGAGTATGTGGACGGCACCAACGCCGCCGCTGCGGCCAAGGCAGCCGCGCAGGCCGATGTGGCCATCGTGTTTGCCACCCAGTGGGCGGCCGAATCGGTGGACCTGCCGGACATGCAGCTGCCGGATAATCAGGACGCACTGATCTCGGCCGTGGCCAAGGCCAACCCGAAAACCGTGCTGGTGCTGGAAACCAACGGCCCGGTGCGCACGCCGTGGCTGGCGCAGGTGCCGGCGATGCTGCAGGCCTGGTACCCGGGCATCCGCGGTGGCGAAGGCATTGCCGCGCTGCTGACCGGCCAGGTCAATCCGTCCGGCCGCCTGCCGGTGACCTGGGTGGTGGACGAATCGCAGCTGCCGCGCCCGCACATCGACGGCCTCGGCTTCAAGCCGGCCAAGCCGTTCGGTGATGTGTTCGATTTCGATATCGAAGGCGCCAACGTCGGCTACAAGTGGATGGCAGCCAAGGGCCTGACCCCGACCTTCGCCTTCGGCCACGGCCTGTCCTACACCTCCTTCGCCTATGAAAACCTGAAGGTGAGCGTGGAGGGTTCGCGCCTGGTCGCCAGCGTCGACATCCGCAACACCGGCAAGCGCGCCGGTGCCGACGTCGCCCAGCTGTACCTGAAGCTGCCGGCCGGCAGCACCACGCCGATCCGCCTGATCGGCTACGACAAGGTGACCCTGCAGCCGGGTGAACAGCGCCGCATCCGCATCGAAGCCGAGCCGAAGACCCTGGCTCACTACGATGCGCAGGCCCGCCAGTGGAAGATCGATGGCGGCACCTACCAGGTGCAGCTGTCGCGCAACGCCGCCGAACCGCTGCAGACGGTGGACGTACAGCTGGTGGAGCAGGTGCTGCGCTGATGCCTGAAGGCATGGCCCCGCAAGGGGCCATGCAAAAAAGGGGACGGAGGGGATTAAGTCGTTTATGCATAAACGACTTAATCCCCTCCGTCCCCTTTTTTCAGGTGACAAACCACCCGTGCAGGAAATCGATCAGCTGCCGTACCTTCGGCGAGGGCTGCGTGCTGTGCGGGTAGACCGCGTACACGCTCTGCTGCGGGAACCGGTGCTGGCGCAGCACCGGGCGCAGCCGGTCCTGGGCCAGGTCGTCCTCGATCAGCCAGCGTGGCAGCACGGTGACCCCGGCGCCGGCCACGGCGAAGGCGCGCAGGCTGCTGGCGCCATCCACGCGCACCACTGCATTGCCCGGGTTGGTGGCGAACAGGGCGTCGCTGCCGTCAGGTGCAATCACCGGCACATCGGCAAGGCGCGGGTAGCCAAGGCGGGGCAGGGTGCCCAGCTGCACGGGGTCGTCGGCAGCATCGGCAGAGGGCAGGCGTGCCAGCAGGGACGGAGCCGCCACCGCGCACAGCGGGTGGCGCTCCAGTTCATTGGCGTGCAGGCCCGAATCGGGCAGGCGGCCGAGGCGGATGGCCAGATCGAAGCGTTCGGGAATCAGATCGGCCGGTGCCGGTGAGGTCGACAGGTGCAGCTGCAGGGCCGGATGCCGCGCACGGAACGCCTCCAACGCAGGAATCAGGCGCAGCTGGGCGTACTCCGGGGTGGTGGTCAGGCGCAGCACGCCCTGCAGCTGATGCTGGTCGCGGCGGGCGGCATCGATCGCCGCCTGTGCGGCGTCCAGCGCCTGCACGCAGTGCTGCAGGAACTGTTCGCCGGCCTCGGTCAGGGCCAGGTGGCGGGTACTGCGCAGCAGCAGGGTCACGCCCAGCTCCTGCTCCAGCCGCTTCAGGTTGAAGCTGACCACCGCACGGCTCAGGCCCAGGCGATCGGCGGCAGCGGTCAGGCTGCCGGCCTCGACCACTGCACGGAAGATATCGAAGCGATCAAGGCTGACCATGGCAATTCATTGTCAAAGCAGATTTGACAGTGTTGCAGTTGCTGTCGTGTTTTTCCAACAAGGCCCGCACGGCATGCTGGCCGCTTCCCTGCTGGAGCGTCGCCGATGCCGTCCCCCCGCCTGCGCCATGAGGCCATCTTCCTGCTGGTGTTCGCTCTGGATCTGGTCAACATGTTCATCGCCACGGTGGCCTATCCGGCGCTGGCGGCGGAACTGCATGCCGACGTCGGTACCCTGGCCTGGGTCGGCACCGCCTACATGCTGGGCCTGAGCGTGGTGATTCCGCTGGCGCCCTGGCTGGCCGCACGCTGCGGTGAGCGTCGCCTGCTGCTGGTGGCGTTGCTGCTGTTCGCCGCCTCCGCAGTGTTGGCCGGGGCTGCACCGGGTATTGGCTGGCTGTTGGGCTGGCGCCTGCTGCAGGGCCTGGCTGGTGGCCTGCTGATTCCGGTGGCACAAGCGGCAGCGTACCGACAGTGCACGCCTGACCAGCGTGGCGCGCTGACCCGCCGCATCCTGCTGGTGGCGCTGCTGGTGCCGGCACTGGCGCCTGCGCTCGGTGGGCTGCTGGTGCAGTGGTTGTCTTGGCGCGGTGTGCTCTGGGCCAGCCTGCCGCTGGCCGTGGTGGCGATTGGACTGGTGCTGGCGTGGATGCCGGCCGATGGCGCGTGTAGTGCGCCACGCCTGCAGGCCTATGCGCTGTCCACCGCGATGGCGGCGCTGGGCGCGCTGCTGCTGGCGTTGACTTGGCTGGGCGAGCCCGGACATCGGACCGCCGGTGCCGTACTGCTGTTGATCGCACTGCTGTTGGCGGCGGCTCACCTGCGGCATGCACGGCAGCAGGCGCAGCCACTGCTGCGCTGGTCGCTGCTGTCCCATCGCGGGCTGCGCCTGGCGATGCTGGTCTACCTGGCCGTACCCGGCGTGTTCATCGGCAGCCAGCTGGTCAGTACCCTGCAGTTGCACCAGGCCGGCTATAGTGCCGCGCGCATCGGCGCGCTGATGCTGCCGTGGGCGCTGGCCTCGGCCATTGCGATCACGGCCAGCAAGCGCCTGCTGACCCGCTTCGGCCCGGCCACAGTGCTGCGTGCGGGCATGCTCCTGCAGGCCTGCGGCCTGTTGTTGATGGCGCTGCTGCCACACCCGGTCTTTGCCATTGCCGCATTGCTGTTTGCCTTGATGGGCGCTGGCGGCAGCCTGTGCAGCAGCACGGCGCAGACGCTGGCCTTCCATGGGGTCGAGGGCGAAGCATTGGGCGATGCCAGTGCGCTCTGGAACCTCAACCGCCAGCTCAGCTTCTGCCTGGGTACCGCGGCCATCGCGCTGCTGCTGGCCTTGGCCATGCAGTGGCTGCCGGCCCGCGCCACCGGCGTGGCGCTGGGTCTGGCCGCTCTACTTACCCTGCTGCCGATGGCGTTGCTGCGCCGGCCGCAGTTGCTCACCCTTTCGCAACCGGAGAACACCTGATGGATACCACCGCAGAACACGAAGTCCACCACCTGCACGACAAGCTGCAGGCCTGGTTCCGCGCCGACGCCGGCACCGACGCGCTGGAGGACCTGATGGCGCATTTCTGCGCGGACTTCAGCATGGTCGGCATCGCGGGTCGCAGGCTGGACCGGAAGGCCGTGCAGGCACTGTTCGCGGGTGGTCATGGCGCGCGTCCAGGGCTGCAGATTTCCATCGACGCCGTGCAGGCGGTGGAAGCGCCATCACCGCTGGCGGTGCTGCGCTATCGCGAAGGGCATGCGATCGATGGCGGCGAGCCCGTATGGCGGGAATCGCTGGCGCTGCTGCGCCAGGAACAGGGGCGTTGGCGCTGGCTGGCGCTGCATGAGGTAACGGCAGCCTGATCGGTAGTGCCGGCCGCTGGCCGGCAACCGCGTACCGTGCCCGAGGTGGATGAAGTTGCCGGCCAGCGGCCGGCACTACCGGTTGCCGACGAGCGCAGCAGCTGGTCGCACATGTGCCATCAGTCCTGCCCACATCCACCGCAGAATGCAAAGCCTGCACACACTTCACGGCTCAAGGCAGGAGTAGGCTTGAGGCTTTCCTGCCGGGAGGGGTTGTCCATGCGTGTGCGTGCCGTCGCTGTAGCCATTGCCCTTTGCCTGTCCAGCACAGTGCTGGCCGCCGAAACCCCGCCGATGACCCCGGACATCAGCGGCAAGCCCTTCGTTGCCCCTGATGTCGGTCGTGACTACGACAAGCGCGTGGTGATGGTGCCGATGCGCGATGGCACCAAGCTGTATACGGTGATCGTGGTGCCCAAGGGCGCGCGCAATGCCCCGATCCTGCTCACCCGCACGCCTTACGATGCTGCCGGCCGCGCCAGCCGCAGTGATTCGCCGCGCATGCGCGACCTGCTGCCGCAGGGCGACGAGGTATTTGTCGATGGCGGTTACATCCGCGTATTTCAGGACATCCGCGGCAAGTATGGCTCCGAGGGCGATTACGTGATGACCCGGCCGCTGCGCGGACCGTTGAACAACACCAAGGTGGACCACTCCACCGACGCCTGGGACACCATCGACTGGCTGGTGAAGAACGTGCCGGAGAGCAACGGCAAGGTCGGTATGCTCGGCTCGTCGTACGAGGGCTTCACCGTGGTGATGGCGCTGACCGACCCGCACCCGGCGCTGAAGGTGGCCGCGCCGCAGAGCCCGATGGTGGATGGCTGGATGGGCGACGACTGGCTCAACTACGGCGCGTTCCGCCAGGTCAATTTCAACTACTTCGCGATGCAGACCGAGAAGCGCGGCAAGGGCACGCCGCTGCCCAGCCTCGGCTACGATGACTACAGCACCTTCCTGCGTATCGGTTCGGCCGGCGACTACGCGCGTTTCACCGGCGTGGACCAGCTGACCTGGTGGAAGAAACTGGTGGAGCACCCGGCCTATGACGGCTTCTGGCAGGGCCAGGCGCTGGACGCGGTGATGGCGAAGACGCCATTGAAGGTGCCGACCATGTGGCTGCAGGGTCTGTGGGATCAGGAGGACATGTGGGGTGCCAACCACGCCTACCAGGCAATGGAAGGGCGCGACAGCGGCAACAACCGCAACTATCTGGTGATGGGGCCGTGGCGGCACAGCCAGGTGAACTACAGTGGCAGCGAGCTGGGCGCGCTGAAGTTCGATGGTGATACCGCGCTGCAGTTCCGCCGTGATGTGCTCAAGCCGTTCTTTGACCAGTACCTGGTGGACGGTGCGCCGAAGGCGGATACGCCGCCGGTGCTGATCTACAACACCGGCGAGAACCACTGGGATCGCCTGAAGGGTTGGCCTCGCAGCTGCGACAAGGGCTGTACCGCCAGCAGCAAGCCGCTGTACCTGCGGGCCGGCGGCAAGCTGGCGTTCCAGGCGCCGGCGGCGGGCGAGGGTGACTTCGAGGAATACGTGTCCGACCCGGCCAAGCCGGTGCCGTTCGTGCCGCGCCCGGTCCGTTTCGGTGACCGTGACATGTGGACCACCTGGCTGGTCAAGGATCAGCGTTTCGTTGATGGCCGCCCGGACGTGCTGACCTTCATCACCGAACCGCTGACCGCGCCGCTGCGCATCGGCGGCGCACCGGTGGTGCACCTGCAGGCGTCGACCAGCGGCACCGACAGCGACTGGGTGGTGAAGCTGATCGACGTGTATCCGGACCAGGAAGCGTCGACGCCGGAGATGGGCGGTTACGAGCTGCCGGTGTCGCTGGCGATCTTCCGTGGTCGCTATCGCGAGAGCTTCAGCGATCCGAAGCCGCTGGCCGCCCACGAGGTGCTGCCGTACCGCTTCGACCTGCCCAACGCCAACCACACCTTCCAGAAGGGGCACCGGGTGATGGTGCAGGTGCAGTCCAGTCTGTTCCCGCTGTATGACCGCAACCCGCAGACCTACGTGCCGAACGTCTACCTGGCCAAGCCCGGCGATTACCAGAAGGCCACGCAGCGGGTCTGGCACAGCGCGGCGCAGGCCAGTTACATCGATCTGCCGGTGTATTGAGGTTGATGAGGTGCGCCGGGTGCGCGATACCCGGCGGTGCGCGGTCGTGCCGGCCGCTGGCCGGCATCCGTGATGGTGTGAGAGCGTGTCGACCAAGGTCGACACCTACCAGAGCGGAGCCATGGAAGTTCGATTCAGGCGGCCGCGATCGTGCCGGCCGCTTGCCGGCATCTGGGATGGTGTGAAAGCGTGTCGACCAAGGTCGACACCTACCAGAGCGGAGCCATGGAAGTTCGATTCAGGCGGCCGCGGTCGTGCCGGCCGCTGGCCGGCATCCGCGATGGCGTGAAAGCGTGTCGACCAAGGTCGACACCTACCAGAGCGGAGCCATGGCAGGTCGATTCAGGCGGCTGCGGTCGTGCCGGCCGCTGGCCGGCATCCGCGATGGCGTGAAGCAGAAGCTGCTATCCGACCTTTGAGGGTCCGGTGCGCCAGCGGCTGGGTACCAGGCCGAAACGCTTGCGGAATGCAGCCGCGAAGTTGCTGGGGTGGCGGTAACCACTGGCGGCCGCAGCCTGCTCGACAGTCCAGCCGTCCTCGCGCAGGCCCTGCTCGGCGTGGCGCATGCGTTGTTCGTGCAGGTAGTCGAACACCGAGCAGCCGTACTGCTGGGCGAAATGACGGCGCAGCGAGCTTGGGCTCATGCAGGCCAGCTGGGCCAGTTCGATCAGACTATGGGCGTGGCTGGGATCGTCATGCAGGTAGGCACGCACGCGCTCCAGGCGCTCGCGCTGGCCAGCCCGCAGCGTTCGTACATGGTCGGTCTGCAGATCCTCGGCCTTCAGCCCAACGGCCAGCAGCTGCAGTGCGACGCCTTCGCGCCACAACGCGTCGATGCCGTCCTCCCATGGGCTTTCGAACAGCTGGCCCAGCACCGGCAGCAGGGTATGCGGAATGGCCCAGTGGCGGCATTCCAGGTGGGTGTTGAGCGCGGTCTCCAACTGTGGCAGCTGGAACAGGTCCGGATCGATCTGGCCGGGCACCATCACGCTGACGCCGCGCATGCGCGTTTCGCCAGGATGCGCACCGGTCATCTCAACCTGTTCGCGGTGGTGCGCGGTCATCGCCGTACCAGCACGCAGGGTGAAACCACCACGTCGCGGAATGCGCACATCAACCTGGCCCTGCAGCATCACGCGGATGGCCAGGCCGGGACTCTGCTGGGCGGTGGCGACATAAGGGAAGCGATTATGGACGTCGGAGGCGATCAGGCTCATGCCGCCGCGCAGGAACTGCTCGTTGACCTCGCCATGGCCGGCCCACTGGTCGTCACGCAGGTGCTCCGGGTCGGCGCGGTAATCGAAGCCATGGCGGTGGCCGAAGCGGCGGTAATCAGCAAAAGTGAAATATCGGGACATCGCTCGGCACGTGCTTTGGAGGTGGACGCTGGCATTACCTCGCCCACGCGCTCTGCAATGCAGATGCAGATCCCGTCGTTACCCGTGCAGACATGCTGGGAAGCAGGGGCGTGGGCACGCTGGATGGTGGGGGAACACCAGGTTGAATGGAATGTGTCGAAGAAACTGGAAACGTTTCCCATTGTCGCCTTGATTCGCGCGCTTTTGATTTCAATATGGTCAAAACGATTGACGATTACGGCCAAAGTGAAAATGCCGCCGAACATACGCCAGCGTTTTGCATGCATATCCGTACGCAATTCCATACATCAACTTGAGTTGAGGTTTCATGGCTGGAACGATCACCCGTAGACGCGATGTCGGCCGGGCCATCACGAGCGGGCGCGTAGGGTGGGGCGGTTGGCCATTGCAGGTCACATCGATACCCCCACTGATGGAGAACGCAGATGATTGACTACCAGCTCACCGGCAAGACCGCGATCGTGACCGGCGGCGTGTCCGGTATCGGCCTGGCCGTGGCGCAGACGCTGGCCGCATCCGGTGCCCGTATTTCGGTCTGGGACCTGAAGCAGGATGCAGTCGATGCCACCGTGACGCAGCTGCGCAGTGCCGGTGCACAGGCCATCGGCATTGCGCTGGACGTTACAGACGACGCGGCCGTGGAGGCGGCGGTGCAGCGCACGATCAAGGAACTCGACGGCCTGCATGTGGCAGTCAACAACGCCGGTATCGGCGGGCCGGCCGCAAGCAGCGGTGACTATCCGATCGATGGCTGGCAGCGGGTAATCGACGTCAACCTCACTAGTGTGTTCCTGTGCCAGCGTGCGCAGATCCAGGCGATGCGCACGGCCGGAACCGGTGGCAGCATCATCAACATGGCCTCGATCCTGGGCCAGGTGGGCTATGCCGGTTCCACCGCGTACGTGGCGGCCAAGCACGGCGTGGTCGGGCTGACCCAGACCGCCGCCTGGGAGCATGCGGCCGACGGCATCCGTGTCAACGCGGTCGGCCCGGGCTTCATCAGCACACCACTGCTGGAGAAGATGGACCCCAAGGTGCGCGCCACGCTGGAAGGCCGCCACGCGTTGAAGCGGCTGGGCACGGCCGAGGAAGTGGCGGCGCTGGTTGCCTGGCTGGCCAGCGACGACGCCTCGTTCGCGACCGGCACATACTATGCGATCGATGGTGGTTATCTGGCGCAATGATCGAGTGCGTGAAGGTTACGCATGGCGATGGCCAGTAGATCCAGGCCATGCGTGGATGAGCGCCTGCGGTGAAGCATGCGGTGAAGAGGGCGTGCCATCGTCTTCACCGCCATCCCACGGCTGCCGAGCAACGCTCCGGGAAACGCCCGGAGCCTGCCCATGGAACTCACCCAGGATGTCTCGATCCTGCTGCGCGTGGCCGCAGCAATGCTGTTCGGCGGCGTGCTCGGTGTCGAGCGCGAGATGGGCAAGCACGCTGCGGGCCTGCGCACCCACATGCTGATTGCCGGCGCTGCTGCGCTGATTGTTGGACTCGGCGATTCAGTGGCAGAGCATTTCCAGCAGGAGCGTTACCGCGACCTGCTGCAGGTCGACCCGGTGCGCCTGATCGAAGCCGTGGTCGCCTGCGTCGGCTTCGTTGCCGCCGGCACCATTCTGCGTGGGTCACGCGAGGATCAGGTCAGCGGCCTGACCACGGCCAGCTCGCTGATCATGGCGGCGGCCATCGGCATCGCCGTGGGCATCGGCAAGTACGTGATTGCCATCGGGGTGAGCGTGCTGTGCGTGCTGGTGCTGGCGGTGATGCGGCGGTTGGAGAAGAAGATCTAAGGGGTTGAGGGAGTGGGATCAGAGTCCCTTCGGGGGATCTGATCGTGATTCCAAGGCGGAGTTGAAGCAGTCAGGTCTGCTGCGAAGTGTTGCGCTGCAGGATGGCCAGTGCTCTGGCCAGCATCTGGTCAGGAACATCCGTCGTAGCGCCGTACAGATCTGCGATTCCCACTTCAACGCAGGAACAGATCAGGTCATTCAACTCCTCGTGCTTGTCTGTGGCGATCTGCCCCAACAGAGATGGCGGCAATGGATCGCCTCGACCCGCGATCTGAAGCTCTGAGCCTGCCTGATCCCAGTCTGGCAGGGCCATGGGTTCGCCCGAATCCGGATATGCGCGCAGGTGGGCGATGAGCGCATCCAAGCCTGCATGATTGAGAAGGTTCGCTTCAGCGTAGCCGGCCAGGCAGTCAGCTGCCTGTTGCTGCATGGACTGCAGGTCGCGGGTGGGGGCGAGTGTCATTCGTGTACCAGAGATGGGGCAGGATCCAGTGTGGTGGATGCGCGCCACTGTCTCAACCGTCTTAATGGTCGTACCAATAATTGATTCTAGCCCTATGGTCTAATAGGCTCTTCGCGCAATCAGCGGTTCAATCTGCGTCCAGTGGCTCCATAAATCCATTATTGGTACGACCAATAATGCTGGAGCCCATGACCGCCCACCCCTGCGGTGTTGAACCCGTCCCCAGTCGAGAGTCTTCATGCAGCCCTGGCAACACCTGTACGACCCCGCCGGCAACCTGTGGTTGTCCAGCCTGATCGCGCTGCTGCCGATCGCGTTCTTCTTCGTCGCCCTGGCCGTGCTGCGCATGAAGGGCTGGCTGGCCGGCACGATCACCGTGGCCATCGCGCTCGGCGTCGCCCTGCTGTTCTACCGCATGCCGCTGAGCCAGGCGCTGGGCGCCGCCGGTTTCGGCTTCGTCTACGGCCTGTGGCCGATCGCCTGGATCATCATCGGCGCGGTATTCCTCTACAAAGTCTCGGTCAAGACCGGGCAGTTCGACATCATCCGCGCCTCGATCCTGTCGGTCACCGAGGACCAGCGCCTGCAGATGCTGATGGTCGGCTTCGCCTTCGGTGCCTTCCTGGAGGGTGCAGCCGGTTTTGGTGCACCGGTGGCGATCACCGCGGCACTGCTGGTCGGGTTGGGCTTCAAACCGCTGTATGCCGCCGGCCTGTGCCTGATCGTCAACACCGCGCCGGTCGCCTTTGGTGCGATGGGCATTCCGATCATCGTGGCCGGGCAGGTCACCGGTCTGGATGCCTTCGAGATCGGCCAGATGGCTGGGCGCCAGCTGCCGTTCCTTACGATCATCGTGCTGTTCTGGATCATGGCGATCATGGATGGCTGGCGCGGCATCAAGGAAACCTGGCCGGCAGTGCTGGTGGCCGGTGGCTCGTTCGCCATCGCGCAGTATCTGACCTCCAACTTCATCGGCCCGGAGCTGCCGGACATCACCGCGTCGCTGGCCTCGCTGGTCTGCCTGACGCTGTTCCTGCGCCGCTGGAAGCCGGTGCGGATCTTCCGTTTCGATACCGAAACCAGCGCCGAGGCGGCCGCACAGGCACTGGAGGCGCCGCGCTACAGCGTCGGCCAGATCGCCAAGGCGTGGTCGCCGTTCCTGATCCTCACCGCGATGGTCACGCTGTGGAGCATCAAACCGTTCAAATCGCTGTTCGCGGCGGGCGGCCCGCTGGAAAGCTGGGTGCTGAAGATCCCGGTGCCGGGGCTGGACCAGAGGGTGCAGAAGATGCCGCCGATCGTGGATGCACCGCTCAGCTACGAGGCGATCTACAAGTTCGACTGGTTCTCGGCCACCGGCACCTCGATCATCCTCGCCGCGGTGATCGCCATCATCGCGCTGCGCATGCCGGCCCGTTCGGCGCTGCAGACCTTCGGTGAGACCGTGCGTGAGCTGCGCATGCCGATCTACTCGATCGGCATGGTGCTGGCCTTCGCCTTCATCGCCAATTACTCGGGCCTTTCGGCGACGCTAGCGCTTGCACTGGCGCACACCGGTGATGCGTTCCCGTTCTTCTCGCCGTTCCTGGGCTGGTTGGGCGTGTTCCTGACCGGCTCGGATACTTCATCCAACGCCTTGTTCTCGGCACTGCAGGCGACCACCGCGCAGCAGATCGGCGTGTCCGACGTGCTGCTGGTGGCGGCCAACACCACTGGCGGCGTGACCGGCAAGATGATCTCGCCGCAGTCGATCGCCATTGCCTGCGCGGCGGTCGGCCTGGCCGGCAAGGAATCGGACCTGTTCCGTTTCACGGTCAAGCACAGCCTGATCTTCACCACGATGGTCGGCCTGATCACCCTGGCCCAGGCTTACTGGCTGACCTGGATGATTCCCTGAGCCATGCACGGTCAGTCGACCACCCGCTGCGCGCTTCGGGCCACAATGACGCCATGAGCACGCAACGTATTTCGGACAAGGTGGCCGCGCAGCTGCGCGGCCTGGTGCAGGAACAGCGGCTGCAGCCGGGTGACCGGCTGCCGGCCGAGCGTACCCTGGCGGTGCAGCTGGGGGTCTCGCGCACCGCGCTGCGTGAAGCCATCGCGCAGTTGGCCAGCCAGGGCCTGCTGACCGCGCGGGTCGGTGGCGGCACCTATGTGGCCGAACCGGCGGCGCGGGCGCGGCAGGCGCTGGATGAACCGCTGGCGCCCTACCTGCCGCTGTTCCAGGGCGATCCGGAATACCGCTTCGACGTGCTGGAGATCCGCCACGCGCTGGAAGGTGCCACCGCCTGGCATGCAGCGTTGCGCGCCACCGATGAGGATCGTACGCGCATCGCGCAGGCGTTCCAGACCATGATGGACGCGCACGGCAAGGATGACCCCACCGGCGAAGCGGAGGCCGACGCGGCCTTCCACCTGTCCATCGCGGAGGCCTCGCACAACCTCGTGCTGCTGCAGGTGATGCGCGGGCTGTTCGAACTGCTGCAGACCAACATCTCGCAGAGCCGCGAAAAGCTCTACACCTCGGCGAGGACCTTCTCGCCGTTGTCTGACCAGCACCGCGAGATGATGGACGCGGTGCTTGCCGGCGACCCCGAACGCGCGCGCGCCGCCGCGCATGCCCACCTCGAGTTCGTGCACACCACGCTGCGCACCCTCGATGACAACGAAGCCCGGCGTGCGCGGGCCTCGCGTCTACCTTCCCCACACGGTTGACCCCATGATCATCTCCGCCTCCACCGATTACCGTGCCGCAGCGCAACGCCGGCTGCCGCCGTTCCTGTTCCACTACATCGATGGCGGCGCGTATGCCGAGCACACGCTGAAGCGCAACGTTTCCGACCTGTCCGACATCGCGCTGCGCCAGCGCATCCTGCGCAACATGTCCGACCTGAGCCTGGAAACCGAGCTGTTCGGCGAAACGCTGGCAATGCCGGTGGCGCTCGCCCCGGTCGGCCTGACCGGCATGTATGCCCGGCGCGGTGAGGTACAGGCGGCGCGCGCGGCCGACAGCCGAGGCATCCCGTTCACCCTGTCCACCGTATCGGTGTGCCCGATCGAGGAAGTGGCACCGGCCATCCAGCGGCCGATGTGGTTCCAGCTGTACGTGCTGCGCGATCGTGGCTTCATGCGCAATGCGCTGGAGCGCGCGCAGGCTGCGGGCGTGACCACCCTGGTGTTCACCGTGGACATGCCGGTGCCGGGTGCGCGCTACCGCGATGCCCACTCCGGCATGAGCGGTCCGAACGCCTCGCTGCGCCGCATCGGCCAGGCCATCACCCACCCGCACTGGGCGTGGGACGTGGGCCTGTTCGGCCGCCCGCATGATCTGGGCAACATCTCCACCTACCGCGGCAACCCGACCGGGCTGGAGGATTACATCGGCTGGCTCGGCAGCAACTTCGATCCTTCCATTTCGTGGAAGGACCTGGAGTGGATCCGCGAGTTCTGGAAGGGCCCAATGGTGATCAAGGGCATCCTCGACCCGGATGACGCACGTGATGCGGTCAAGTTCGGCGCCGATGGCATCGTGGTCTCCAATCACGGTGGCCGCCAGTTGGACGGCGTGCTGTCCACCGCACGCGCACTGCCGGCGATTGCCGATGCGGTACAGGGCGATCTGAAGATCCTCGCCGATTCCGGCATCCGCACTGGCCTGGACGTGGTGCGCATGCTGGCGTTGGGTGCCGATACCGTGCTGCTGGGCCGTGCCTTCG
Organism: Stenotrophomonas sp. 63632_Sma; assembly: GCF_056482875.1. NCBI lineage: Bacteria > Pseudomonadati > Pseudomonadota > Gammaproteobacteria > Lysobacterales > Lysobacteraceae > Stenotrophomonas > Stenotrophomonas sp. 63632_Sma. Next base: position 2,728,743 of record NZ_CM151220.1, on the reverse strand, counting down.
TCTATGCACTTGCAGCGCAGGGTGAGGCGGGCGTGGCCAACCTGCTGGACCTGATCGCGAAGGAAATGCGCGTGGCGATGACACTGACCGGTGCGCGCCGCATCGCCGACATCGGTCGCGATTCGCTGGTCAGCCTGCCATGAGTGGCCACGATGCCGTGCTGGCGCAGTTGCGCGATGCGGTCGGCAACCGCCATGTATTGACCGGCGACAAGGCCACCCGCCGTTTTCGCCGTGGCTACCGTTTCGGCGACGGCCCGGTGCTGGCGGTGGTGCGCCCGGGGACGCTGCTGGAGCTGTGGCGTGTGCTGCAGGCGGCGGTGCAGGGCGGAGCGGCGATCATCCTGCAGGCGTCCAACACCGGCCTGACCGGTGGCTCGACCCCGGATGGCAGCGACTATGGGCGTCCGATCGTGCTGGTCAGCACGCTGCGCCTGACCGGCATCCAGCTGTTGAACGAAGGCCGCCAGGTGCTGTGCCTTCCTGGCGCGACGCTGGACCGCCTGGAGCAGACGCTGGCACCGCTCGGCCGCGAACCGCATTCGGTCATCGGCTCGTCCTGCATCGGTGCGTCGGTACTCGGTGGCATCTGCAACAACTCCGGCGGCGCGCTGGTGCGCCGTGGCCCGGCCTACACCGAGCTGGCACTGTATGCGCAGGTCGATGCGCAGGGCCAGCTGCAGTTGGTCAACCATCTGGGCATCGCGCTGGGCGATACGCCCGAGCAGATCCTGCAGCGCCTGCAGGCGGGTGACTACCGTGCTGCCGACGTTGGGGACGGCGATGGCCGCGCCGCCTCCGATCCACGCTACGCCGACGAGGTGCGCCGGGTCGATGCCGATACGCCGGCACGCTTCAATGCGGACCCCAGCCGTCACTTCGAGGCAGCGGGCTCTGCCGGCAAGCTGGCGGTGTTCGCGGTGCGTCTGGACACCTTCGAAAAGGAGGCCGCCGAGGTCTTCTATATCGGCAGCAATCGCACCGACAGCCTCACCGCGATCCGGCGCCAGCTGCTGACCGGCTTCGAACGCTTGCCGATTGCCGGCGAATACATCCACCGCGATGCCTATGACATCGGCGAGCGCTACGGCAAGGACAGTTTCCTGCTGATCGACCGCCTTGGCACCGCCCGCGTGCCGGCCGCCTTCGCACTGAAGAGCCGCGTCGATGGCTGGTTCGAGCGGTTGGGCCTGCGCGGCGTGACCGACTGGGTGATGCAGGTGCTGACCGGCCTGCTGCCCTCGCACCTGCCCAAGCGCATGGGCGAGTTCCGCCAGCGCTACGAGCATCATCTGCTGCTGAAGGTCTCCGCGCAGGACGCCGCGGAAACCGAGGCCTGGCTGCGCGGCTTCTTCGCCGACCATGAGGGCGGCTACTTCCACTGCACGGCCGATGAGGGGCGCAAGGCGTTCCTGCATCGCTTCGCTGTGGCCGGCGCCGCGGTGCGCTACCGCGAGGTACACCGCGACCAGGTGCAGGACATCGTCGCGCTGGACATCGCCCTGCGCCGCGATGATGCCGACTGGTTCGAGCAGTTGCCGGTCGATATCGATGGCCGCCTGCTGCACAAGCTGTATTACGGGCACTTCCTGTGCCACGTGTTCCACCAGGACTACATCGCGCGCAAAGGCGAAGACCCGATGGCGATCGAGCATGCGATGTGGGCGTTGCTGGACCAGCGTGGCGCCGAGTATCCAGCCGAGCACAACGTCGGCCACCTGTACCCGGCCAAGCCGGCGCTGGCCGGGTTCTACAGGCAGCTGGACCCGAGCAATACGTTCAATCCGGGCATCGGCCAGACATCGAAGGCGAAAGGGTGGGGTGGCTGCGACTGTAGTGGGCATTGACGGATACAACGTGGCTTTACTGTAGAGCCGAGCCTATGCTCGGCTGCAATTCCCGACAGGCACAGTCGAGCAAGCTCGACTCTACAAATGCAAAGTCGAGCAAGCTCGATTCTACCGGAGCAGCGGTTACCATCTGGATTCCACGAGCAGGAATCTCATCCATGCCCCCCGTCCTTGCCCGCACGACCGTGTGCGTTGCACTGCTGGCCACCCCGATGCTGGCGCTGGCGCAGGGCTCGATCCTGCCGCAGCAGCGTGACGCTGCGGGCAACGTGATGGAGCCGTTGGGGCAGGTGCTGATCGCCCATGAGACGGGGCCGGCGGGGCTCTACGAGTGCACGCGGGACGGCAACTGGTGCGTGCGCGTGCAGCCGGTTGCCAAAGATGGTGACCGGCCGACCGTGCTGGAAGTACTTGAGAAGGAACCGGGCCAGGGCACGCCACACACCTACCACGTCAGCATCGACGTGCCGCAGGAAAGCGAGCTGTCGCTGTGGCCGTGGATCGTGCGGCTGGCACCTGGCGTGGGCAGCGATGAACCGGTGACCGACCCGCAGCAGCGCGCCCGCCAGAATGTGCTGGTGGGTGGCATCGTCACGTTCAGCGCCATGTACTCCGGTGGAGGTGCCGACGCGTCCACGCTGCAACTGGCACGCGTGCGCCACCTGCAGGACGACATCCAGGTGGACGACGACGTGTTGACCGTGCCATGGCTGGGCAATGCGATGATCCGCGCCTGTTTCAGCGAACAGGACATCAAGCAGCGCGCAGGTGCCTGCCATGACGAATACGGCTTCTCGGCGAAGCTGGCGCTGGATACGGTCGCCGAGGGCATGCCGGTGCTGCGCTACCAGACCGTGGCGACCCGGTTCCCGGCCGGTGTTTCGCGCTTCGAGGATTCGCTGGCCAAGGGGCCGTTGAAGAAGCAGGATCTGCGCACCGAGCAGGACCCGGCGTGCACCTACACGCGGCTGTTCCGCTTCAGCGATGGGGTATTCCACCCCGACCAGGCGCTGCCGGATTGTGCGGGATATACCGAACCCTGAAATGTAGAGTCGAGCCATGCTCGACTGGTTTTCTGCGCGACCCATCCGAAAACCAGTCGAGCATGGCTCGACCCTACAAAAGCCCGCTGCCGCGCTTACTCGCAGCGGGTGGACGTGATGATGTTGTCCTTGTCCACAAACACGCGCAGGCGGTCCGGGCGGATGTCCTTGGTGGTGATGGTGCTGGGGCCGATCGGGTTGACCAGGCCGGCACCGCTCTCGCGGGACAGGCGACGGATGTTGGGCTCGTTGGCCGGCTGGCCGATCGCCCAGCCCAGCTGGCTGGCGTCGCAGCGGCCACTGCCTTTGACTTCCGGGCCAGGGGTGCTGACGCAGGCCGACAGCAGCAGGGCGGAGGCCGGCAGCAACAGGGACAGACGGAATGCAGACATGCGAGCGCTCCTGCGCAGGGGAAGATGGCGGGAACGATAGCACCGAGCGTGCGAAAGGCGTCAGCGCCCCGGTCATTGCCGGCACAGCGTGGTCATTGCATAGTGAGAGGAATAGCTGGCAGTACGCCAGCGGGCAGGCCGGGCCTTTCCGGCGCAGGTGTTGGATACGGTATGACGGCAGGCAGTTTCCGCGGCAAGGACAAGACAATGACGGCCCTGATGTTGTCGTTGCTGGGCGTGGCGTTTGCCGCCTCCGCTGCCGATCCGGAACCCGAGCAGGTCCAATCCCCGGTATTCGGCGCCTGGCGCAACCTGCAGACCGAATCCGGCTACGCGCCGGCGCAGCGTAACCTGGCCTTCGCCATGCTGCCGCAGGCGGCCACCCGCGGCGACCGTTTCGCCATCCTCGACCGCGAGGGCAAGCGGGCGGTGTGCTGCCTGCAGGTGGCCAGCCCCTCGCTGGGCGTCGCTGCGCTGCGCGGGGAGTACCACCTGCCGCAGGCCTGGGTGACGGACCTGAGCAATGGCCGTAGCCCTGCACGACCCTATGTGCCGCACGTCTATGCGATGCAGCGGGTGGACGAGCTGGCCGACTACAGCTTCGCCGATGTACCTGGCGCCTACAGCGACCTGGGCGGTCTGCTGATTCCGGAAGGTGCCGCGCTGGAGGCCGACGGCAGTGCCGTGCGCCTGGGGGACAGCCGCTACCCGCTGCAGTTCCAGCGCCAGCCGCACGCCGATGACGATGGCGCGCTGGACCGCTACAGCCTGCAGGCCGGCGAGGGTGCCGCCCCGATCGTGGTTGAAGTGCCGTTCGGCACCTACTGATTGCAGCTTCGCACTGGCTAGAATGCAGCGCGGCGCTGTCTGCCGTGCCTGCTCCGTGAGTCGTGCCGTGTCCTTGCGCCCCTTCCTGCTGTCGTCCCTGCTGCTGTTGTCTGCCTGTGCCAGCGCGCCTCCGCCGCCGGCCCATTCCGATGCATTGTGGCGATTGATTGAACGTGACTGCCAGGGCGCCGAAGGCCCGCGTGGCGATTGCCTGCGGGTGGAGACGGCAGCAGACCGCCGCGATGTGCTGGTCAAGGACGCGCACGGCGACTACCAGTTCCTGCTGATGCCGCTGGACAAGGTCAGCGGCATCGAGAGCCGCAGCCTGTACCAGCGTGGTGCACCCAACTACTTCGGCGCGGCCTGGCTGGCCCGCACCCACACCGAACGGGCGCTGGGCCAACCGCTGCCGCGCAACGTTGCCAGCCTGGCGCTGAATTCACCGCATGGCCGCTCGCAACATCAGCTGCATATTCACGTGGATTGCCTGCGTGCCGACGTGCTGCAGGCGCTGGACACGCATGCTGCCGCTCTGGGCAGCCAGTGGACACCGCTGCCGGTGCTGCTGCGCGGCCATCAGTACCAGGCACGCCTGCTGCCGGGCGCAGAACTGACCGCCAATCCGCTCAATCTGCTGGCCTACGACCTCGCAGGCGTGGACGACGTCGGCCAGTGGAGCCTGGTTGTGGCGGGCCGGGACGCCGTGCAGGGCGTCCCGGGCTTCATCCTGCTGGCCACCCGTGTGGACGCGGGCACCGGCAACGAGGCCAGCGCCGAAGAGCTGCAGGACCACGCCTGCTCGGTGCTGACCGGTGCCGGCAACGCGCTGGAGCGGATGCGCTAGTCCAGCACGCTGTGCTTGCTCCGCCACATGGGGGCGGTCAGCGCCAGCAGCTGGCGATCCTGCCAGCCATCCAGATCCAGATGATGGTCGCGCAGCAGGCCTTCCTGCTCGAAGCCGAAGGCCCGCAGCGCGGTGGCGAACGGATCACTGCAGTCCGGTGGCAGCATCACGAACAGGCGATGCAGGCCGACGTCCTCGAACAAGAACGGACACAGCGCCTGCAGCGCCGCGTCGGCATGCGGGTGCCAATGCTGCAGCGACAGCAGTTCGGCGCTGCGCGCGTGTAGTGATTGCAGCCGTACGTGCAGCTGGTCCAGTACGTTGCCGTGCTCGTCATCGAACACCCCCAGCAGCAGCTGGTCGTTGTCCTGTTCCAGGCGTGAGCGATGCATGTGGGCGAGGAAGCGCGCTTCCTCATCGATGACGGACGGATCGCGGCGGCCGCGCCGGCGGCGGTCATCGAACAGGCGCCAGCGCGGCAGGTCGGCACGCTGGAAAGGGCGCAGGGTGACCGGTGCGGCCTGCAGCTGCAGCAGGTGACGGCGCAGCACCGGGCGCAATGGGGGAAGGAGGGAAGTGGGGTACGGGGTCATCATCCCCGGCACGATGGCCGTGCCTGCAGCCCTGCACCATTCAAAACATTGCAAAAGTGTGGTGGATGGCACTGCGGGTCTGATTCGGTTCAGGCATAAGGCCATCAGGCCTGGTCATTTCCGTTGAAACCCCCCATTCAGGACACTTTCGTTACGGGATCGTTATGCGCCGTACAGGCCGCTGCCCCCGTACCACCACCCGCCCAACTCCCCAGGAAGCCCATGTCCGCCTCCCACAAGGCGCTGCGCCCGCGTCCGCTGGTGCTCGCACTGTCGTCCCTGATGCTGGTCTCGTTGCCGGCCTTCGCGCAGGAAAGCGCACCCACCACATTGCAGGAAGTGAAGGTCACCGGCTCGCGCATTCCACGCGCCAGTGTCGAGGGCCCGTCGCCGGTGACGGTGATCAGCCGCGAACAGATCGATGCGCAGGGCTACCGCAATGCCTTCGACGCACTGAGCGCGCTGACCGAGAACACCGGAAACGTACAGGGCGAGGACTTCGGCAACACCTTCACCCCGGCCGCCAACACCATCAACCTGCGCGGGCTGGGCCCGAACCGCACGCTGGTGCTGGTCAACGGCCGCCGCCAGGCCGACTACCCGCTGGCCTACGAGGGCTCGGTGAACGTGGTCAACCTGGCCAACATTCCCAGTGCGCTGATCGAGCGCATCGAGGTCCTGGCGGCAGGTGCGTCGGCGGTATACGGCTCCGATGCGATCGCCGGCGTGGTCAACATCATCCTCAAGGACCGCTTTGAGGGCGTGGATGTGAACGTGCGCGCCGGTGGCACCCAGCAGGGCGGCGGCGACAACCAGCGCGCGCAGGTGGTCGGTGGTAGTTCCGGCGAGCGTTGGGATGCGCTGTTCGGCTTCGAGTTCGATGTGCGCAAGGCGATCCACGCGCGCCAGCGCGATTTCATGGATTCGCTGGACGATGATCCGGCCGGCAAGGCACCGCAGGCGACCGCGATCGCCTATCGCCGCAATGCCGCCACCGGCCGCAACATCGATCCGGGCGTCACTGGCTGCGACGGGGCGTCTGACATCTATGGCGGCAGCGTGTTCCGCGCCTTCAACCCTCGCCAGGGCTGGTACTGCGGCAGCAACGAGGCCGCCGCCAGCTACTGGACCGTGCAGACCCAGAAGCGCAACCTCAATGGCTATGGCCTGCTGACCTTCCACGTCAACGAGACCACTGACCTGTTTGCCGATGTCGCCGTGGGCAGCGCGCGGATCTACAACAACACGCGTGCGCCGACCTGGACCTCGGCCCGCAACTACTTCTACAACCAGACCACCGGCAACCTGGAAAGCTGGTACCGCCGCTTCGCGCCGGAGGAAATCGGCGGGCTGCCGCGCAATGCCAACCGCTTCCTGGAAAACTCGTGGTCGTTCAACGTCGGCGCACGTGGCCAGATCGGCGACAGCGGCTGGGACTATGAGGCGGTCTACAGCCGCTCGCGATACGAGAACCGCACCCGCCGCCCGGTACTGCTGGCCGGTATCAACGAATACCTGCTGGGCCCGAAGCTGGGCGTGCGCAATGGCGTAGAGGTCTATGCGCCGGATCCCGCGCGCCTGTTCCAGCCGCTGAGCCCGAACGAGTACCAGAGTCTGTCCGGCTACCAGGAGAGCCGCAACGCGGCGTGGCTGCAGACCTTCAGCGCCAGCGTCAACGGCCGGCTGTTCGCACTGCCCGGTGGCGACGCAGCGCTGGCCGCGGTGGTCGAGGCTGGCAGCCAGGGCTATCGCAATCGACCGGACCCCCGACTGGGCAGCGGTGAATTCTGGAACACCAGCGCCGGTATTGGTGCCGGTGGCGAGCGCGACCGCTATGCTGCCGGCGTGGAGCTGCAGCTGCCGTTGCTGCAGTCGCTGACCACCACCCTGGCCGGGCGCTATGACCAGTACCGTGCCGGTGGTGAGCACATCGGCAAGGCGACCTGGAGCTTCGGCGTCGAGTTCCGCCCGATCGAGAGCCTGCTGATCCGTGGTACTGCTGCCACCAGCTTCCGGGCGCCGGACATGAACTACGTGTTCGCGACCGAGACGCGTGGTTACAACCCGGGCATGACCGACTACTGGCGCTGCCGCACCGCAGGCCAGTCGTATGACAACTGCGACTACAACGGTCTGTCGATCGATTACAGCAACCGTGCCAACCCGCAGCTGCAGCCGGAATCGGCCAAGTCGTATGGCTTCGGCGTGGTCTGGTCGCCGGCGGCTGGCCTGGATTTCAGTGCCGATTACTACGACATCCGCATCGACAACGAGGTGACCAGCCTCGATACCAGCCGCATCCTGCGCGACGAGGCCGATTGCCGATTGGGAAAGACGCTGGGCGGCGAAGCGCGTGACATCGGCTCACCGCTGTGCCAGGACGCGCTGTCGCGTGTGATCCGCAATCCGTCCAATGCAACCGTGCAGCCGGACCAGGTGACCCGTGTGCTGATCAATCCGATCAACGCCGCCTCTGAATCGGTTCGCGGCCTGGACCTGAAGGGCAACTGGCGTTTCGATGCCGGTCGCTATGGCCGCTTCACCACGCGCCTGGCCTACACCGTGGTGCTGGAGCACAAGTACCGGCAGTTCTCCGATGATCCGGAGCGTGACATCCGCAATTCGCTGGATGACTACCAGTGGCGCAGCAAGGCCAACGGCAGCATCACCTGGAACCAGGGTGACTGGACCACCACGCTGTACGGCAACCGCTTCGGCTCGCTGCCGAAGACCGATGGCAGTGGCCGCATCGCGCCGTACATGACGTACAACGCCAGCGTGTTCCGCCAGTTCGGCGAGAACCTGTCGGTGGGCGTGATCGTCAACAACCTGCGTGACAGCCGCCCGCCGGCGGACAAGAACGGAGGCGGCTGGCCGTTCTATCCGGTCGGCAACTACGATCCGTATGGCCGCCAGTACTGGGTGCAGCTGGACTACCGGTTCCGCTGATCCGGCAGGCGAACGAAAGGCCCGGCATTGCCGTAATGCTGTTCACTTAAGCGGTGCAGCCTTGCGATCGACGGGATAACGGGTTTTGGAGATCTTCACCGTCCTCGGAGTTGTTGGCCGGGGACGGTGCTCCAGGAAGAGGCTGGCGACGCCGGATCGCAGCTGGGATAAACGCCTTCCGGTAGCCGAAGCGGGTTGTGCCGCCGCCATCACGATCAGCTGCGCGGCGATGTAGTGGCAGGCAGGTTTGAAACGTATCTCCGAGGGTGCGCGGCCGTAGGCAACCGCCGCTTGGCTCGCCTCGCGGCGGATGATGTTGTACGCCAGCAGCAGCCCCCATACTTCCTGATACACCAGCTCGACGGTCTTGCTGCGCAGGGTCACTGCATTTCGCTGCATCGAGCTTTTGAGATCGCGGAAACCCAGCTCGATTTCCCAGCGCTCCTGATAGAGCGCGGCTACGGCTTTTGTGCTGTAGGTCCCTGCCGGTAGCGACGTCAGCACCGTCTTGATCCTGCCCTGATGCTCGTAGCTCACTTCACGCACCCGCCAGTGCGTGGGCAGTGCGGGATTCTTCTTCCGCGCCTGTGGAGAAACGCGCATTTCCAGCAGCCGATCATGCGCGTTGTAGCGCTCCACTTCTTCGGCCACCAGATTGCTCCGCGAGGGCGTAAGCCAGTGCCGCTCAGTACCGTTTCCGGCCAGGCTCAACAGCAGATCCGCGCCCCAGAAACCCTTGTCCAACAGAGTAATCGAGCGATCCGGGATCTTCTCGAAGAAGTCCTCTGCCAAACGCATTTCGCCTCGACGGTAGGGGCTGAGCCGGGCATCGAGCATGATGTGCGAGCGCACGTTCATCAGCGCCACCAGCCGCATCAGCGGATAAGGCGTCTGCCGTTCGGTGCCGGTATTGCCCGACCCAAAATGCGCACGTAGTTCTGGCGTGTCTGCGGTGCGCAGCAGGGCACCGTCAACGGCCAGCACCTGCAGGCCCTGCCAGTCATCGTCGGGATAGCGCTCGGCACCCCAATGCTGGCCGCACCTGCGGAAAAGATCCTCTACCGGATCTGCGCCAAGCCGCGCGCGAGCCTGGCTGATGCCGCTGCGTGCAGGCAGATCCAGCGATGCAAGGCCTTGGGCACAGATGTTCAGTCGCCTGGCCACCTCATGCACCGGTTCATCGCGGAACAGGGCCATGCCCAGCACCAGCCACAACACCTGATCGCTGGGTAATCTGCGCCTGCGGATGGAGGCCTGCGAGGAGAGTTCCAGCGCGCTGGACACCCATTCCACCGGGATGTTCTGGGTGAAGGTGCTCAGGTCGGAGAAATTGAACAGGTCACCAAGGTCGAGCAGTTGCTGTTGGATGGGCACAAAAAATCCGATGCCAGAAGACTGGCATCGGATTCTGATTGGCTCAGCTGCTTAAGTGAACAGCATTACGGCATTGCCGGGCTTTTCTTTGTGCAGTGCATCCGTGTTGCCTGCGAGCACATGGCATGCTGTGGCGATACACGGAGGAGGATGCGCATGGATGTCAGGGTGTGGAGTGTGATTGCAGTGGTGGCCATTGCAGGTTGCAGTGGCAGGCAGGCGGCCAGCGTGGAGGATGCCGCGGAGGTGGCCAATGCCGCGCCTGCGCAGTCTCACGCGCAGCCAGCGGAGCACGCTGGGCCATCGCGCGCGGCAACGGCATCGAGTGCCACGACGGCTGCCGCTGGGCTCGCGCAACCGGAGGGGCACTTCCTCGAGGGCGAGCGCATGCTGCTGAGCGAGGGTGCGGTGTCCGTGCAGAAGAGTGAGGCGCTGCTGGGTTCCGACAAGGCTTTCGCGCAGGCGATCAGCCAGTTCGAGCGCGATGCGGCTGGCCACCCGGAAGTGCAGGACCTGACCCGGCTCTACAGGACGGCCGCGACCCGGATCATCGGCAGCGACGGCACGCTGGTGTCTTTCGCCTGTGGCTACAGCCTGTGTGTTGGCGAGATCCGAAGCCGTACCGATGAGGATTTCAGTGCCTGGTCCGAGGCGATCGGCACGGACAAGGCGGCCCCGGTCTACAGTCTGACCACGGCGCCGATGACATGGGGCAGGGACCAGCGTGGTGGGCGCTTCGTGTTCTCGGTGGATCCTGCAGCCAACGCCATCACGGGCCCGTAGCCGGCGGATGCCCGGCGCCGCGGCGCGTTACGGAAGCGTCTGCTGCAGGTACGACTCGATGACGTAGCTGAAAGGCTGCTGCTGGCGGTCGCGCAGCAGGGCACGCACTTCCAGGATCACGCCGTGATCGCCTTCGCCCCGCGGCGGCCAGAACGTCTGGTCAGCCAGGGTCTGACGCTGGAAGCCGAGCGGGCCGACCACGCGACCGAACGGTTCGTCGGTGCTGTCCAGCACCTGGTTCATGGCCGGGCTGAGGTGACCAGGCAGGTACCAGTTGTCGGCCTCGGACAGCACGCGGCTGCCGCAGACCAGCTGCACGCGGCGATAGCGCAGGTCGGTACCCGGCTTCACGCCCAGCGCCTGCAGCACGTCGGCGGGGGCAGGCTTGTCCTGGCCGTGTATGCGAACGGCGCGCACCCGCGCCTGTTCGGCCAGGCCGTGCTCTGCGCACCAGTGTTCCAGCGTGGCGGTGGCGCTCTGCCCGGACAGCACGCGCTGGTGCAGGCGCTCGACCAGCGCAGCCGGGGCGATGCGCTGCTGGCCTGGCGGCGACTGCAGCGGCGCGGCGGCCGCAGCATCAGTGGCGGACAGGCTGGCGATCGGAGCGGCGGCAAGCAGGGACGCGGCCTGCCAGCGGCGGAGACGATCGTGGCGGTCGGACGGGCCCATGCGGCATCACAGCGGAAACAGGCGCCCATGTTACCCGTTCAGGGGGGTGCACGGCGTGGCTGCGACCGGTTGTCGCAGGGGGAATCATCGTTCTGATGAATGTGTGGCATCCAGATATTTCGTTGGCCGATGGCGGTGCCGGCGCGCAGGATGGCGGCCATGACTTGGCTTTCCGGGAGTTTCCGATGACGCTTCAGTTCGTCCACGGTGCGGTGGACCGCGCCGGCGCGCCACTGCATTTCCATATCCGTGATGGCCGCATCAGCGGGCTCACTGGCGAGGCCGCGCCGGCCGAAGGGGCGGAATGCGTCGACCTGCAGGGCTTCGCGGTGCTGCCCGGGCTGGTCGACGGCCACATTCACCTCGACAAGAGCTTCGTCGGCGACCGTTGGCACCCGCATCAGCCGGTGAACAGCCTGCGTGAACGGCTGGCGGTGGAAAAGGCGGCAGTGGCGGCTGCGACGCCGATGGTCGATCGCGCCGAGGCGCTGATCCGCCAATGCAGCGGCTTCGGCACAGTGGCAATGCGCTGCCATGTCGATATCGATGGCAGCACCGGCCTGCGCCACCTGGAGGCGGTGCGCGAGGCCGCATTGCGCTGTGCCGACATCATGCGCATCCAGCTGGTGGCGTTCCCACAGGCCGGGGTGATGTCCTGCGCTGGTACCGCTGCGGTGCTTGAGCAGGCCCTTGCTGCGGGCGTGGAGGTGCTCGGCGGCATCGACCCGACCACGCTCGACGGTGATGCCGAAGGCCAGCTGGCGCTGCTGTTCGGCTTGGCCGAGCGTTACGGCGTTCAGCTGGACATCCATCTGCATGAGCCCGGCGAAACCGGCCTGGCGCAGCTGCTGCGCATCGCCGCGCGCACCCGGGCCGCTGGCCTGCAGGGTCGGGTGGCGGTCAGCCATGCCTATTCGCTGGGCGACGTGCCGCTGGCGCGCGCGCTGCAGGTGGGCGAGGCGCTGGCCACGGCCGGCGTAGCGATCATGAGCAACGCGCCGGGCGATCATCCGTTCCCGCCGCTGCGCGCGCTGCATGATGCCGGTGTGCGCGTGTTCGCGGGCAACGACAACATCCGTGACTGCTGGTGGCCGTATGGCAACGGCGATCTGTTGCAGCGGGCGATGCTGCTGGGCTACCGCTCCGGCTTCCATACCGATGCCGACCTGATGCTGGCGCTGGACATGGTGACCACCCATGCCGCGCAGGTGATCGGGCTGCCGCAGTACGGTCTTGTGGAAGGGCATCCGGCCACTTTCGTGGCGGTGCGTGCCGACCACGGCCCGGCCGCTGTGGCCGGGGTGCCGGTGGAGCGGCGCGTGGTAGTTGATGGCCGTTGGCTGTAGATCCACGCCGGGCCAACCCGTGTAGCGCCGAGCCACGCTCGGAGGCTTTTCATACGTAATCGTCGGCGCGGGTAGCGACGAACTCTTCCAGCCACGCAAGCAGATGGGCGATGTCGATGAGCTCGCCCTGCTCGATGCGCTTGAGCAGCAGCGTGCTGGCGCCGATCTGCAGGCTGCTGTCGGCATAGCGCAGCACCGCGTCGATACCCCAGGCATCGGTCACCTGCATCCAGGCCAGGCCCGGCACGCGCTGGGCCAGGGTGTCACCGAACGCCACGCCCAGTGCTTCCCAGCCATCGCAGTCGTCGCGGTCGATCAGCTCGGCATCGACCACGCGCTGCAGCGTGGTGGCCGCCAGCGGCCACTGCACCGGCAACGTCGGAAAGCCGGCGGCCACGCGCGCAGCGATCAGCGAGCGCTGGTGCTGCAGATGCGTCTGCAGTGCAGCGGGCAGGGGATCGAAGCGGGTGGGGATTTCATCGGACATGGCGAGGCGCCGTGGGGCACGGAAACTTGGGCGACTGTAGCCGGCGATGTAGTGCCTTGGTGCGGCAGGTCTGATCAGATATCGATGATCAATGCGCGAACTCTGATTGCTCCCGCAGGTGCAGCATCAAGGTCCGTATACGTCATTCTGCGCGGCTCAATCGTCCTCTCATGGGCTCAGTTGGACTTTAGCGCTTGCTGGATGATGAGCTCCTCGAGGGCTTCAAGCAGATGATTGATCTCGATGGCCTCGCCTTCTTCGACGCGCTTGATCAACAGGGTGACGGCGCTGACGATGCTGTTGGCCTCTCCATAGCGGAGAACCGCATCGACGCCCCAGGCATCGGTTACCTGGGTCCAGGCAAGTTCCGGTACACGCTGTGCTAGACAGTCACCGAATGCGACCCCTAGTGCTTCCCAACCGTCACAATCATCGCGATCGATCAGTTCTGCATCGACTACGCGTTGCAGCGTGCTCGGCAGCAGCGGCCATTGAACAGGAACGGTGGGGAACGCAGATGCGACGAGGGCAGCAACCTGTGCACGCTGCTGCTGCATGTGCGCGATGAGTGCAGGTGGCAGCGGATCGAACCGCATGTCGGCTTCGTCCTTCGGAGCAGGGGTCAAAGTAACCTGGTACGTGCTGGTCATAGGCGGGGTAATCCGGAGAAGGGCGTTCACCACCCTATCGCCCAGACTTTGGGTACGCCATCAGTGGGCCGTTTGCGACAAGCATGTATTTGCTGGCGCACCAGTGCCCTTTTCGATGCCGGATGCTCGTTTCCATCCACGCATGGCGTGGATCTACCGTGGTCAATCCGGTTCGCGCTGCACCTGCCGCCACAGCTCGCTGGCCAGTGCGCGCACGGCATCATCGGCGTCCGCGCGATGCAGCAGGCCGATCTCGTAGTTGTCGATCACCGGCAGCTCGCGCTCTCCATCGATGATGCGGTGCTCGCGGCTGACCGCGCGGCGCGGCAGCAGGCTGATGCCGATGCCATCGGCCACCGCACCCTGGATGCCACTCAGCGACGAACTGGTGAAGGCGATGCGCCAGCGCAGGCCCAGCGCCTCCACGGCGTGGATCATCTCGTCGCGGTACAGCCCGCGTGGCGGGAAGGTGACCAGTGGCAGCGGGTCCTGCTGCAGGCAGCTGCTGCGCAGGCTGTCGATCCAGTGCATCGGCTCGCGCCGGCAATGCACCGCCTGGCGGCTGTTGCGGCGTTGCTTGACCAGCACCAGGTCCAGCTCGCCGTGGTCGAAGCCCTGCGCGAGGTCACGGCTGAGGCCGCTGCTGATCTCCAGCTTCACCTGCGGGTGGCGACGGCTGAAAGCGGCCAGCATGCGTGTGGTCTGCGCGTTGACGAAGTCCTCGGGCACACCGATGCGCACCGCGGTTTCCACGGTGGCGCCGGCCAGCGCCTGTGCCATTTCCTCGTTCAGGTCGAGCATGCGCCGCGCGTAGCCGAGCAGGGTGTGGCCGGCATCGGTGGGGTGTACGTCGCGGTGGCCGCGTTCGAGCAGGCGATGCCCGGCCAGTTCCTCCAGCCGGCGCACCTTCTGACTGACCGTGGACTGGGTCGAATGCAGGCGCGTGGCCGCAGTGGTGAAGCTGCCGCAGTCGGCCACCATCACCAGCGCCCGCAGCAGGTCCAGTTCGAACAGGGTTCTATTCGATTTGGCACTGTCTTGCATTTGAACATTTCACTTCTGGATACCAATGCCGACTTCTACCATGCAGGGCAGGGGCCGGCAATGCCCGGCTGTTGCTACCGTCGCACGGCGTTCCGTGGCGACGGTCATGAGGAGACACCGTCATGCGCGTCCATCGTTCCCCTGGCTGGCCTGCGCCGTTCGCGCGCGTGCTGCTGTTGTTCCTGCTGGCCATGGTCTCCCCGGCCTGCACCGCAACGTCCAAAGCCGACGTCGATGGCCGCCTGCGCGATGCTGCCAGCCGCGGCGATGCCGATGCGGTGCGACAGGCGATCGAGGATGGCGCCACGCTGGAGGCGCGTGATGGCCAGGGCCGTACCGCGCTGCTGCTGGCCACGCATGGCAACAATGTAGACGCCGCGCGTGAACTGATCGAAGCCGGCGCCGACGTCAATGCCAAGGACGCCATGCAGGACAGCGCCTACCTGTACGCCGGCGCGCGTGGACTGGACGAGATCCTGGCGATGACCCTGGCGCATGGCGCCGACCTGCGCAGCACCAACCGCTACGGCGGCACCGCCTTGATTCCCGCCGCCGAGCGCGGCCACGTCGCCACCGTGCGCACGCTGCTGCGTGCCGGCGTCGCTGTAGACCATGTCAACCGCCTGCACTGGACCGCGCTGCTGGAAGCGATCCTGCTCGGTGACGGCGGCGCGCGCCACGTGCAGATCGTGCAGCTGCTGCTGGAGGCCGGCGCCGACCCCGAGCTGGCCGACGGCGACGGTGTGACGCCGCTGGCGCACGCGCGCCAGCGCGGCTATACCGGAATTGAAACCCTGCTGCGCCAGCACGGCGCGGTGCGCTGAAGACTGTTCCCTTCCACCCCGCACGCTGGTCGTGCCCATCAGGATGCTGTCCATGTTCCGTTCCCGTCCGTTGTCCCTTGCCATCCTCCTTGCAGTGGCCCCGCTGTCGGCGTCTGCTGCCGAGCGCGCCGACCTGCTGATCCGCAATGCCACCGTGGTCGATGTCGAGCACGCCAGCACCCTGGCCGGACAGAGCGTGGTGATCCGTGGCGAGGATATCGTGGCCGTCGGCCCGGACGCGCAGCTGCGCAGCCAATGGAGCGCGGCCCGCCAGATCGATGCCAAGGGCAAGTACCTGATTCCGGGGCTGTGGGACATGCACGTGCACTTCGGTGGTGGCCCGGCGCTGATCGAAGAGAACAAGGCGCTGCTGCCGCTATATATCGCGCACGGCATCACCACCGTGCGCGACTGTTCCGGTGACCTGCCCGAGCAGGTGCTGCAGTGGCGCGGCGAGATCGCCAAGGGCACGCTGTTTGGTCCGCGCCTGCTCAGTTCGGGCGCGAAGATCGAAGGCATCAAGCCGGTCTGGAAGGGTACGATCGAAGTGGGCAGCGAGGCCGACGCCGACAAGGCGATCGCCCGCCTGCAGCACGACAAGGTTGATTTCGTGAAGATCACCGACAGCACGCTGAAGCCGGAGCTGTTCCTGTACTCGGCCAGTGCTGCGCGCAAGGCCGGCTTCAAGGCCTCGGGGCATATTCCGATGGCACTGACCGTGGAGCAGGCGGTCGATGCGGGCCTGGCCTCGATCGAGCATCTGGATTATGCATTCAAGGCCGGCAGCAAGGACGAAGCGCAGATCGCCGCCGACTTCGGTGCCGGTCGCATCGACCGCGCCGAAGCCAACCGCCGCCTCGACGCCAGCTTCGATCGTGATACGGCGATGCACGCCTACCGCGATTTCGCCAAGCGCGGCGTGTTCGTGACCCCGACCCTCAACGGTGGCCGCATCCTCGATTTCCTTGACCAGGATGACCACGCCAACGATCCGTACCTGGCCTACATCGGCCCGGGCCTGCGCGCGACCTACCAGTGGCGCGTGGACCGCGCGGCGAAGGCCACGCCGGCACAGATCGAAGCGCGCCACGCGCAGTACCACCAGGTGGCCGCGGTGCTGCCGATGCTGCAGGAAGCCGGTGTGACGATCATTGCGGGCACCGATGCGGGCTTCCTCAACTCGTTCAACTTCCCGGGCATCGCCCTGCACCAGGAATTGCAGCTGTTCGTGAAGGAAGGCCTGAGCGCACCGCAGGCGCTGTCGGCCGCAACCCGTTCCGGCCCGGCCTGGTTCGGCCAGATGGACCGCTACGGTGGTGTCGCACAGGGCAAGGCCGCCGATCTGGTACTGCTGACCGCCAACCCACTGCAGGACATTGCTGCCACCGAAAAGATCGACAGCGTGATCCTGCGCGGCAACGTGTATGATCGCGCCGCGCTGGACAAGATGCTGGCCGACACCAAGGCCAGGGTCGCAGCGTGGAATGCCGAGGCGGCCAAGGCCAACTGATTGCGGGGCGAGGCAGAATCCACGCATGGCGTGGATGATGCGGCCGATGACCTAACGCGGCGCCGGCCGCATTCCATGCAATTGCGGCAGCGCGGCCTTCATCGCATCGATGAAGGCGCGCAGCCGCGGCGGCTGCTGGCGCGCGGCGGGAAACACCACGTGTACCGGCAGTGCCGGCGCCTGCCAGTCCGGCAGCAGCTGCACCAGCCGCCCTTGTGCGAGATCGTCGGCCACCAGCCAGGCCGAGACCACCGCTGCGCCCAGCCCCGCACATGCGGCCTGCTGCACCACGAACAGGTTGTCGCTGAGCAGGCGCGGGCTGATCGACAGCGTATGCGCGCGGCCCTGTGCGTCATGCAGCAGCAGGCGTTCGCGGTAGTAGGTGACCAGCGAGATCCACGGCAGTGACTGCGCCTGTTCCGGCGTACTGACTGCTGTGGCGTCCACCAACGAGGGCGCTGCCACGACGATGCGCGGCACTTCGGCGAGCGGCAGTGCGACCATGCGCGGTTCGTCGACGGGGCCCACCCGCACCGCGCAGTCGATGCCTTCTGCGATGAAGTCCGGGCGCCGATCCTCGAGGATCCACTCCAGGCTCAGCTGCGGGTGCTGGGCGAGGAACGCGAGCATGGTCGGCAGCAGCTGCGCCTGGCCGAAGGCGTGCGGCACCATCACCCGCAAACGTCCACGCAGCGTTTCCGGTTCGCCGTGCAGTTCGGCCTGTAGCGACTCCCATTCGTCGACCACGCGTTGCGCATGACGCTGGCAGCGCAGGCCATCCTCGGTCAGCTGCAGGCCGTGGGTGGAGCGCTGCAGCAGGCGCAGGCCGAGCTGCCGCTCCAGTGCCTGCAGGCGGCGACTGACTGTCGGCTGGGTGGTGCCCAGCTGCACGGCCGCAGCAGACAGGCTGCCGGCATCGACGATGCGCAGGAAGGTGCGCAGCAGATCCAGGCGATCTGCGCCGTTGGCGAGGTCATTCATGCGTGTAACGTATGAAGAATATGTGCGCGAGCCTACTACAGACGCCTGGCGAATACGGGCAGGATACGCCCACTTCCTCCACCGGACTCCCCCATGTCTACCCCCTCGTTGTCTGTCGCCGCCGCACCTGCGACCGCGCCTTCCACCCCGTTGGTGCTGGCGATGGCGGCCGGCGCCGGCTTCTCGGTCGCCTCGCTGTACTACAGCCAGCCGATGCTGGGCCTGATCGCCCAGGATCTCGGCGCCGGCGAGCGCGCTGCCGGCCTGGTACCGACCTTGACCCAGCTGGGATATGCGCTTGGCATTCTGCTGCTGGCGCCGTTGGGCGACCGGTTCGACCGCCGCAACCTGATCCTGTGGAAGTCCGCGTTGCTGGCGTTGGCGTTGGGCGCTGCTGCGATGGCTGGCCACCTGCCGGGCCTGCTGATGGCCAGCCTGCTGGTCGGGCTGATGGCCACGCTGGCGCAGGACATCGTGCCGGCTGCAGCGGTGCTGGCGCCGGATGTGCAGCGCGGCCAGATCGTCGGCCGGGTGATGACCGGCCTGCTGCTCGGAATCCTGTTGTCACGGGTGGTCAGTGGCGTAGTGGCCGAAGCGTGGGGTTGGCGCACGCAGTTCGTGCTGGCCGCGGTATCAGTGGCGGCGATGGGAGCGGTGATGGCGCGTGCGCTGCCGCGCTTCGCACCGACCAGCACACTGCGCTATCCGGCGTTGTTGGGTTCGTTGCTGGCGTTGTGGCGGGAGCAGCCACAGCTGCGCCGTGCGGTGGCCAGCCAGTCGCTGCTGGCGGTGGGCTTCAGCGCGTTCTGGTCAACCCTCGCGCTGATGCTGCATGCACGGTTGGGGCTGGGTAGTGCCGCAGCGGGTGCATTCGGCATTGCCGGTGCGGCCGGCGCATTGGCCGCGCCGTTTGCGGGTCGATTCGCCGATCGCTTGGGTTGCCACGCCGTGGCGCGGCTGGCGATCGCGGTGGCGCTGCTGGGCTTTGGCCTGCTGTTGACCGAGTCGTGGCTGCCGGCCGCTGCGCTGCTACCGCTGCTGGTGGTGAGCGCGCTGCTGTTCGACTTCGGCTTCCAGTCGGCGCTGGTGGCGCACCAGACGTTGGTCTACGGACTGGTGCCGCCGGCACGCAGCCGGCTCAATGCGTTGCTGTTCACGGGCATGTTCATCGGCATGGCCGCCGGTGGTGCGCTGGGCAGCCTAGCGCTGGCGCAGTGGGGTTGGAACGGCGTGGCCTGGCTGGCGGTGGTGTGCGCGGGTGGCAGCCTGCTGCTGCGTTTGAGGTAAGGATGGTGTTCGGCAGGGCTTGCAGCCCTGCACCTGCTGGAAGCTGGAGCAACAGCAACAGCAACAGCAACAGCAACAGCAACAGCAACAGCAACAGCAACAGCAACGGCGGGTTTCCTGTGGGGCGGTGTCGGAGTGCGGGGACGCCGCAAGTACGTCCTTGTAGGCTTGGCAGCCGCATCCATGCGGCTGACACCCCGCACTCCGACACCGCCCCACCTCTGACAGATTCCGGTGGCTGTTGGTAGGTGTCGACCTTGGTCGAAATATCTGTCAGATATCGAATGAGTCATCCACGCATGGCGTGGATCTACTGTGTCGACCAAGGTCGACACCCACCAGGGCAATACGCCGTTCCGACAGATCGCGGCCAACTGTCGAAGGCGGGGTGGGTCCGGTTGCGGGGGCGTGAGCCGCATGGGTCGGGCGCATGCGCCCGACGGGTTGGGCAGGACGCCCAACCCCGGTCTTGCCGTGTGCGCAGGACAGCGCACACGAGCAAGCGGCGACCGAGCTTACATGGGTGAGGGCGCTTTGCTTGCGAAGCACGGCTTCGCAAGCGCCCGAACGCACAGCCGCCAGCGGCTGGGCCGGGCCCCGGAGGGGGACTTGCAGCGTCCCCGCACTCCGGCACCACCCCGCCATCCCATGGAAAGCCCGCTGTTGCTGTTGTTGCTCCTGAGGTTGCCGGCCAGCGGCCGGCACTACCGCGGGTGCAGGGCTGCAAGCCCTGCCGAACAACCCCTAATCGTGACCGCTGTCGTCCAGGCTGATGATCCCGCGCCGCAGCGCCTGGGTCACCGCATGCGTGCGATCACCCACGCCCAGCTTGTCCATCAGGCTCTTCATGTGCGCCTTCACCGTCTGCTCGGAAATCTGCATGCGCTCGCCGATGCGCTTGTTCGACAGGCCGCCGGCTACATGCCTCAGTACCTCGGTTTCGCGCGGCGACAACCGGTCTTCCACCACATGCGCGGCGATGCTGGCCGCCACCGCCGGGGGAATCGGTGCGCGGCGGCCGCCAGCGACCATGCGGATCGTATCGACCAGCTCATGGCGCAGCATGTCCTTCAGCAGATAGGCGCTGGCGCCGGCCTGCAGCGCGCGGACCGCGCGTACGTCACCACGGTAGGTGGTCAGCACGATGATGCGCGCGCGCGGGTCCATCGCGCGGATCCGCACGATCGCTTCCACACCATCCAGCCGTGGCATCTGCAGGTCCATCAGCACCACGTCGGGCTGCAGCCGCTGGTAGCAGGCGATGGCTTCCTCGCCATCGGCGGCTTCGCCGAGCAGGCGCAGATCGGGTTGTGCGCCCAGCAGCGCCGCCAGGCCGTCACGCAGCAGCGGGTGGTCGTCGACCACCAGCACGCCGATCAGGGCAGGGGACTCAGTCATGGTTTGCTTTACTCCAGGGCCAGCGCCAGCGCGATGGGCGGCGGTGATACAGGCGCCGGGCGGGAACCGCCAGCGCGACTTCGGTTCCCAGTCCGGCGCGGGTCCACAGCTGTAGTTCCGCACCGAGGCGCTGCGCGCGCTCACGCATGCCCTGCAGGCCCCAATGACCATGGCCGGCATTGTCGTCGGCGATGCCGACGCCATCGTCGCGCACGTGCAGCAGGAAGCACCGCGTGCCGTAGGACAGCTCCACTTCGATGGCGCTGGCGTTGGCGTGACGCAACGCATTGCGGATCGCCTCACGCCCGATCAGGAACACTTCTTCGGCCGCGTCGGCCTGCAGCGGTGGCGTTGCACCTTCCACGGTCAGGCGCAGTGGGTTGGTGCCATGCCCGGCGTACTCGGCGTGCACATCGGCCAGTGCCGAAGCGAGGTCGCGGCCAGCGAACGGTCCCTCACGCAGGGCATTGACCCGCTCGCGGCCCTCGGCCAGGTTGCGCTCGGCCAGTTGCATCGCCGATTCCAGCTGGCCGCGTACCTGCTCCGGGGTCTGCGGCGACTGGCTGATCGCGTGCAGGCGCAGGATCAGGCCCTGGCTGCCCTGCAGCAGGGTGTCGTGCAGGTCGCGTGCGATGCGTTCGCGTTCGCCATTGCGTTCCTGCAGGCGCGCGCGGAACAGCGCGGCCAGCTGCCCGCTGCGGATGCGCACCGCCATCACCAGCAGTGCGAGGATCGCGGCCGCACACAGCAGCTTGAACCACACCGTCTGCATGAAAGTGGGGGCGATGCGGAAGCTGCGACTGGCCGGTGCAGTGCTCCAGATGCCGTCTTCGTTGGCGGCTTCCACCTCGAACCGGTAGTTGCCCGGAGCGAGGTTGGTGTAATACGCGCGGGTGCTGCTGCCGGCATCCTGCCAGCCGTCGTCGACGCCGGACAGGCGATAGCGGTAGCGGTTGCGCTCCGGGCGCGCCAGCGACAGCGCCACGTAATCGATCTGCAATTGGCTGGTGCCGGCCGGAAGGCGCAGGCCATCGCGCAGTGGCTCGTGCTCACTGCCATACAGCACTTCGCCGATGCGCACGCTGGGCGCCATGGTGTTGACGTGCGAGCGGGTGGTGTCCAGCCAGGCCAGGCCCTGGTTGGTGGCCAGCCACAGCAGTCCGTCATCGGCCAGCGTGGCGGTGGCGATCGGTCCGCTCTGCAGGGCGATGCCCGGCATGCCATCCACCGCATCGAACAGGCGTGGCGTCACCGGCAGCCCGGTCCGCAGCGTCCGTCGCAGCTCATCGCTCCCCAGCCGGACCAGGCCACGGCTGCCATTGAACCAGAGGTGTCCGTTCGGATCGGCCACCATGCCGGTGATGCCTTCCAGTACACCGGCCATGTCGGTTCGCACCGGAACGAAACGACCGTTGCCAACGCGCGCAGCCAGACCGGCTTCGCCGGCGACCAGCAGCAGGTCCTGGTGATGCAGCATTGCGGTGATCGGCCCGACCGACAGGCCCTGGCTGGCATCGAAGCTCTCGATGTGGCCCGCGCTCATCCGGCGCAGGCGGCCGTCGGCATAGCCGAGCAGCAGCTGGCCATGGGCATCCAGCGCCAGCGATGAGCAGGCCTGCTCGGGCAGGCGGACCTCGCGCTGCCATTCGCCATGCAGGTAGTGCAGGACGCCGCGTTCACCCGTGCATACCCAGGCCTGCGCGTCGTCGGGGAACAGCAGGGCGTGCAGCGGTTGCCCGGTGAACGGGGCCGGCAGCGGGATCAACGAGGTGTGGCCGGCGACCGTGCGCGCAAGATTGACCCAATCGAACTGCCAGATCGGCGTGGGTGCCTGGCGCGCGGCGGCCTGCAGCTGCGGGGCACTGCCATCCAGCAGAGTGCGCCGCAGATCGTAGGGTTTGAGGTCTTCGCCATAGCCATACACGCGGCCATCGCTGGCCCGCACCAGCGAGCGGTAGGGATCACTCGGGCCCACTGCCAGGGTGTGCACGCTGCGTGCGCGGAAGCGGTTGAGGCCGAGATTGGTGCCGACCCAGAGATTGCCTTCGCGGTCGGCGATGATCGGCACCGCCGAGGTGGCGGTCAGCCCGTGCGGCGAATCGAAACGCTCCATGCGCACGGCGCGGCTGCCGTCGAAGGTGATGCGGGCGACGCCGCCGTGCGGGCTCATCGTGGCCCACAGCGCGCCATCGGCAGTGAACTGCAGGCGTGCAGCAACCAGTTCCGGAAGACGCCGCGCTTCACGTTCGCTGGCCGCCAACAGGCCCTGCGCGTTGGCCAGGGGTGAGGTGCCGCGCACCCGGTCGGCCAACCACACTTCACCCTGCGGGCTTTCGGCCAGCGTTGCCATCTGCGAGACCGCGATGCCGGTGTCCTCGAACGTGGTCTGGCCGGCCGCACGCATCCAGATCTTCAGGTCGGCCAGCACCCAGAACCTGCCCCGGCTGTCGTGCAGCACCCACTGCACACGGCGCTCGGGCAGGCCGGCTGCGGCCGGCAGTGGCTGCCAGCGCTGTCCATCAAAGCGGCGCAGCCCGCCATTGATCGCCGCCCACAGCTGGCCCTGGCGATCCTGGCTGAAGCGTGGGACCACGCCGACCGGCACCCCCTGCTCGCGGCCGTAGTTGTGCAGCCTCCCCTGTGCGAACCGGCTGATGCCGGCCTGGAAGTAGCCGATCCACAGGGCACCGTCGGCGGCATGCGCCAGCGTGACCATGTTGGTGGACGGGAACTGGCTGCCGACGGGCGCTGCCTGCCGTTCGAAGCGACGGCCATCAAAGCGGTACAGGCCCGAGCCGGTGGCCAGCCACAGCAGGCCGTCGCGGTCCTGGGTGATGTCCCAGATATCGCCGGGTGCACCCTGGCCGACCCGCCACGCGGTGTGCTCGTAACCGGGCAGCCCGCCGCTCACCGGCGGGCGCTGCACGGCAAAAGCGGGCAGGGCGGTCCACAGCAGCAGGCACGTCAGCAGCGTCGGCAGGCGACGCAGGAACGGGAAGGGGCGGCCACGCATGGCGCGCATTCTGGCAGGTGCGGGGCAGTCCGGGGTGACCCGAACGGGGTAGGCGGTCGCCGCCGCGGTCGGCTATCACGCCGGCATGTCCTGTGGAGCCCGGCCATGCAGCGCCTGTTCGTGATGTTCCCCGACCGCGGGCCGGGCATCGGCCTGCTGTGGCTGCGGCTGTGCCTGTCCGCGGCACTGTGCACGCCCGGCACGCATGCAGGCGGGTGGTCGGCGCTGTGCCTGCTGGCAGTGCCGATGCTCACGCTGGGTGTGTTGACGCCACTGGCCGTGCTGATGGTGGCCGTGGGCCTGTTCGCGCAGCAGGCGCCGTGGTCACAGGTGGTGCTGCCCTTGGCGCTGTTGATGTTGGGCCCTGGCGCCTATTCACTGGATGCGCGGTTGTTCGGTCGTCGCCTGCTCGGGCGTCGGCCTCCCCCATTCGGGTAGGTGCTGGCCTCGACCGACGGGGGTAGGGCATCGTGCGGCGGCCACGCACCATGGGGCACCCCCTCGCGGCGTCCCGCATGGCCACCGTCTTTTCGCCCGATCCGCCCGCCGTGGCGCTGGCACCGCAGCAGGCCGCCGCATTGCAGCGCGCCCTGCGCTATGTCGATGAGCACCTGTCGCAGCCGCTGCGGGTGACCGAGCTGGCCGCAGCCGCCTGCGTCAGCCGCTTCCATCTGGTGCGCCTGTTCCGGACCGGTACCGGCGCCAGCCCGCTGCGCTACGTGCGCCGTCGCCGCATCGAACGTGCGCGCCAGTTGTTGCCGGTCGCGCAGCTGCCGATGTCCTGCCTGGCGCAGCAGCTGGGCTTCTTCGACCAGAGCCATTTCGTCCGCAGCTTCCGCGCCGAGACCGGCTGCAGCCCCGGCCAGTACCTGGCCGGCGATGCGGCCCTGTTGCTTCCCCCTGATCGTGTTTCCAACGGAGTCCAACCATGAGCCTTGCCACCGCCACGCCCGCCCCGGCCCTGTTGTCGCCCACCGACCATGCCCTGGTGCTGATCGACTTCCAGTCGCAGATGGCATTCGCCACCCACACCATCGATATCTCCGCGCTGCGCAACAACGTGTCGTTGATCAGCAAGGGCGCCAAGGGCTTCAACGTGCCGGTGCTGCTGACCACCGTCGCCGAAGCGTCGTTCTCCGGCCCGATGTTCCCGGAACTGCCGGAGATCTTCCCGGGCCAGACGGTGTTCGACCGCACCTCGATGAACACCTGGGAAGACCAGCCGGTGATCGATGAGATCAACCGCATCGGCAAGCGTCGCCTGGTCGTTGCCGGCCTGTGGACCAGCGTCTGCATCGTGGGACCGGCGCTGTCGGCGCTGGCACAGGGCTTCGAGGTGTATGTGATCACCGATGCCTGCGGCGATGTCAGCGAAGAAGCCCACGAGCGTGCGATCACCCGCATGGTGCAGGCCGGTGCAGTGCCGATGACCAGCGTGCAGTACCTGCTGGAGCTGCAGCGTGACTGGGCGCGTGGCGAGACCTACGAGCTGACCACCGGCATCGCCCGCGACCACGCCGGTGGCTATGGCATCGGCATCCAGTACGCCAAGCGCATGTTCGGCGCGCAGGAAGGCGGGCACTGAGCATGCTGGCTGGCCATGGCCTCGACCTGGCCCTGCTGATGCTGCGCGTGGTAGCCGGGGGATTCCTGCTGCCACACGCGCTGGGCAAGCTGTTCGGTTGGTTCGGCGGTCCTGGGCTGGCCGGCTTCGCCACCGAACTGCGCGGCTTCGGCCTGCCAGCGGTGGCACCGCTGCCGCTGCTGCTGGCCCTGCTGCAGGTGCTGTCAGGGCTGGCCGTGCTGCTGGGCTGGCAGACTCGCGTCGCCGCGCTTGCAGCGGCGGCCTTCATCGGCTTCACCGTTCTGTTGGCCCTGCCCAAGGGCTGGTTCTGGATGCGCGGTGGCAGTGAGTACCCGTTGATGTGGACCACGGTACTGCTGGCCCTCGCGCTGACCGGGCCCGGCGCCTGGGCACTGGACGGCCAACGCCTTCCGGGAGATCTCGCATGAGTCACGATCCACTCGATCACGGCCGCCGCAACGTGGTGCTGGCCGGCAGCGCCGCGGTGGCGCTGGGTCTGGCCGGCCGTGCCGGTGCCGCACTCGATTCCACTTCCAAGGAGCGTCGCATGAGCACGCTGGTCATCCGCAATGCCCGCATCACCACCCTTGACCCACAGCAGCCGCATGCACAGGCACTGGCCGTGCAGGAAGGGCGTATTGTCGCCGTCGGCAGCGACGAGGAGATCATGCGTGGCTGGGGCAATGAAGCGACCCTGATCGACGCCCAGGGCCGGCGCCTGCTGCCCGGCCTCAACGACAGCCATACCCACCTGATACGTGGTGGCCTGAACTACAACCTGGAACTGCGCTGGGACGGCCTGCGTTCGCTGGGCGATGCCTTGGACATGCTGAAGGCGCAGGTCGATCGCACGCCTGCACCGCAGTGGGTGCGCGTGGTCGGTGGTTTCACCGCCACCCAGTTCAACGAGAAGCGCCTGCCCACGCTGCAGGAGCTCAACGACATCGCGCCGGACACGCCGGTGTTCCTGCTGCACCTGTACGACCGTGCGCTGCTCAACCGCGCCGCACTGCGTGCCTGTGGCTATACCAAGGACACCCCGGATCCGCCGGGCGGCCAGATCGTGCGTGATTCGCTCGGCAACCCGACTGGGCTGCTGCTGGCCAAGCCGAATGCGCTGATCCTGTACGCGACGCTGGCCAAGGGGCCGCGCCTGCCGATCGAGTACCAGGCCAATTCGACGCGTCACTTCATGCGTGAACTGAACCGGCTCGGCATCACCTCGGTGATCGACGCCGGCGGTGGTTTCCAGAACTACCCCGAGGACTACCAGGTCATCGAGCAGCTGCACCGCGATGACCAGCTGACCGTGCGCATCGCCTACAACCTGTTCACCCAGAACAAGGGCAAGGAAGTGGATGACTTCCGCGGATGGAGCGAGATGCTGCAGCCGCGGCAGGGTGATGACCTGCTGCGCCACAACGGTGCCGGCGAGATGCTGGTGTTCTCCGCGGCCGACTTCGAGTTGTTCAACGAGCCGCGCCCGGAACTGCCGCCGGAGCTGGAGCCGGAACTGCACGATGTGGTGAAGCTGCTGGTCGAGAAGCGTTGGCCGTTCCGCATCCATGCGACGTACGACGAGAGCATCACCCGCATCCTCGATGTGTACGAACAGGTCAACCGCGAGGTGCCGTTCGATGGCCTGCACTGGTTCATCGATCACGCCGAAACCATCACCCCGCGCAACATCGAGCGCATCCGTGCGCTGGGTGGCGGCATCGCCGTGCAGCATCGCATGGCCTATCAGGGCGAAGCCTTCGTCGAGCGCTACGGCGTGCAGGCCGCGCGGCATACGCCGCCGGTCAAGCGCATGCTGGCCGAAGGCGTGCCGGTCGGTGCTGGAACCGATGCCACCCGTGTGGCCAGCTACAACCCATGGGTGGCGTTGTCCTGGCTGGTGACCGGGCGCACCGTCGGCGGGCTGGCCCTGTATGGCGATGAGAACCTGCTCGAACGCGAGCAGGCGCTGCGCCTGTGGACCCAGGGCAGTGCCTGGTTCTCCGGCGACGAAGCAGTGAAGGGTACGTTGAAGGTCGGCCAGTTGGCCGATTTCATCCTGCTCTCGGCCGATTTCTTCCGCGTGGATGATGCGCAGATCGCCGACATCACCAGCGTGTTGACCGTGGTCGGTGGCCGCATCGTGCATGCCGACGGCGACTACGCCGGGCTTGCGCCGCAGCTGCCGCCGGCGATGCCGGACTGGTCGCCGGTCAACCGGTTCGGTGGCTACCACGTCGGCGGTACCGCCACCGGATTGGCCGCCGCCCATCGTCACCATCACGGCGTAGCCTGCAGCACTCACGGTGCTCATGGTCATGCGGCCCGGCACGCGGCGCCCACCGATGACCTGACCGCGTTCTGGGGCGCGATGGGATGCTCGTGCTTCGCGTTCTGAGCCTGGCATTGCTGGCCGCACCGTCGCTGGTGCAGGCCTGCGACGGCGGTCATTGCAGCGCGGCTGGGGACGGCCAGCTGCAATGGGATGCGTCGCTGCGTGTGCGTGGGCTGTACTACGACCCGACCCGGTTCGGCATTGGCGGCAGCGAGGATGGCTATGGCCTGCTGCGTGCCTTGGCATCGGCTACCTATGTGGAAGACACCTGGCAGGCGAAGTTGCAGCTGGGTGTGCATGGGGAGAATGGCAAGGCCGGCGGCCCGGGTCGCACCGACCGCAGCGCGCTGGATGTGCAGCAGGCGTACTGGCGCTGGCAGCGCGATGGCTTCCACCTGCAACTCGGCCGGCAGGAAGCCGGCTATGGCAGTTCACGGCTGCTGTCAGTGCGCGACGGGCCGAACATCCGCCTGGCGTTCGACGGTGCGCGTGTGGGTTGGAAAGGCCGCCTGGGTACGCTTGATCTGATGGCATTGCGGCCAGTGGAAAACCGACCGGGTGCCTTTGATGATCGCGGCGAGCACGGTGCCCACCTGTGGGGTGCCTATGCCACCACGGTGCGGGGACAGGGCGCGGGACAGTGGGATCTGTATCTGCTGGACTACCGCCGCGAGGGCGCGCGCTTCGCCGCAGGCAGCGGTGCCGAACGTCGGCAGACCGTGGGCGCGCGCTGGTTCGGCCAGGCCGGGGCGCTGGACTGGAACAATGAGCTGGTGGCGCAGGGCGGTGAGCTTCGGACGACCGCCGGCACCCTCGATATCCGCGCCTGGACGCTGGCGACCGATACGGGGTGGCGCTGGACGAACCTGCCGCTGCAGCCGCGGTTGGGGTTGAAGGCCGACATCGCCAGTGGCGATGGCAACCTGCATGACGGCCGCCTGGGAACCTTCAACGCCTTGTTCCCGAAATCGGCCTACTTCAGCGAGGCCAGCCTGCTGGCCCCGGCCAACCTGATGGACCTTCAGCCGACCCTGTCCCTGCGCCTGCACGACGCGGTGACGACGGAACTGGGCGTACAGATGGCCTGGAAGCATCGTCGTGCCGATGCGGTCTACACCACGCCGGCACCGCTGGTGGCGTTGCCAGGCAGCGCCGGTGGCGCGCGCCGCATCGGTAATCAATACAAATCCGAAACACGCTGGCAGGCCAGCGAACACTGGCAATGGCAGCTGCAGCTGGCCTGGGTCGATGCCGGTCCTGCACTGAAGCAGGCCGGAGGCCAGGACACGCTGTTCGCCTCGATCGTTGGAGCATGGCAATGGTGAACGCAACCGCGTCGCAACCCCCCGCACAGGCCGCAGGTGCCTGGTCCCCGCTGAAAATCCGGATGTTCCGCTCGATCTGGCTGGCGATCCTGGCCAGCAACATCGGCACCTGGGTCAATGACGTGGCCGCTGCCTGGGTGATGGCCGAGCGTACCGGCTCACCGTTGATGGTGGCGCTGGTGCAGTCGGCCACCACCGTACCGATCGTGCTGCTGGCACTGGCCGCCGGCACCCTGGCCGACATCGTCGACCGCCGCAGGTACCTGCTGGCCACCCAGGGCTGGATGCTGCTGGTCGCCGCGGTGATGGCGGCGCTGACCGCGATGGACATGCTGACGCCGCAGCTGCTGGTGCTGCTGACCTTCTGCATGGGCTGCGGTGCGGCGATGGCGATGCCGGCGCAGGCCGCGATCGTATCCGAACTGGTGCCGCAGCCGTTGCTGGCCTCGGCGGTGGCGCTGAACTCGATCGGCATCAACATCGCGCGCTCGATCGGCCCGGCCATCGGCGGTGTGATCGTCGCCCAGCTCGGCGCGGTCTGGGCCTTCGGTTTCAACGCCATCACCTTTGCCGCGATGCTGTTCGTGGTGTGGGGCTGGAAGCGCGACCCGAAACAGTCCAGCCTGCCGCCGGAAGGCTTCGGTGCCGGCCTGAAGGCGGGCCTGCGCTATGCCAGCCGCGCCGGGCGCCTGCAGGCGGTGTTGATCAAGTCGGTCGGCTTCTTCTTCTTTGCTGCAGCAATGAATGCACTGCTGCCGGTGGTGGTACGCGGCCAGATGCAGGGTGGGGCGGGGCAGTACGGCATGCTGCTCGGCTGCATCGGGATCGGTGCCGTGGGTGGTGCGTTGTTGCTGCCGAAGCTGCGCGCGCAGATGGATCGCGACCTGCTGGTGCTGCTGGCCACGCTGTCGCTGGCGCTCAGCCTGGTCGGGCTGGCGCTGACCCGCAGCTGGTACGTGCTGCCATTGGTGATGCTGATCAATGGCTTTGCCTGGATCACCGTGCTGTCGTCGCTGCAGATTGCCGCGCAGACCGCAGTGCCAGCGTGGGTACGGGCGCGTGCACTGGCGCTGTACATCATGGTGTTCTCCGCTGGCATGGCGGCCGGTGGCCTGAGCTGGGGCGCGCTGGCGCAGCGCACCTCGCCGGAGCTGGCGTTGCTGGTGGCGGCTGCCGGCGCGGTGATCGGCGGATTGCTGGTGTGGCGCGTGCGCATCGCTGGCACCGAGGATCTGAACCTGCGTCCGGCCGGGCACTGGCCTGCACCGGAACTGTCGGTGCCGGTATCGAACGATCGCGGCCCGGTACTGGTCACCCTGGAGTACCGCATCGACGAGGCTGACCGCGCCGCGTTCCAGGCGCAGATGCGCGCACTGGGCACGATCCGTCGCCGCGATGGCGCGGTGGTCTGGGGTGTGGTGGAGGACGTGGCCAGCCCGGGTATCCACCTGGAGTACTTCGTGACCCCGTCGTGGCTGGAGCATCTGCGCCAGCACGAACGCATCACTGCCGATGACAAGGCGATCCAGGAAGTGCTGCGCGGGCTGCATCGCGGTGAGCGTGCACCGGTGGTACGCCACTTCGTGGGCGGGCATGACCCGCTGCCGAAGACCGGGGTCCCGCACCACCACAGCGATATCTGACAAAAAAGGGGACGGAGGGGATTAAGTCGTTTGTGCACAAACGACTTAATCCCCTCCGTCCCCTTTTTTGCGACCGCAGAAGCGGCGGCGCCGTGGGTCGCCGCCGAGGGACATCACTTGCGTGCGAACGCCAGCAGGTCGGCGTTGAACCGGTCGGCGTGGGTGACGGTCAGGCCGTGCGGCGCACCTGCGTACACCTTCAACTCGGCGTCCTTGATGATCTGCGAGGACAGCTTGGCCGAGGCATCGAATGGCACGATCTGGTCGTCATCGCCATGCACCACCAGCGCTGGCACATCGATCTTCTTCAGGTCCTCGGTGTAATCCACTTCCGAGAATTCGTGCACGCAGTCGTACTGGCCCTTGACGCCACCGAGCATGCCCTGCAGCCAGAACGAATCACGCATGCCCTGGGTAACGCTGTTGCCGTCGCGGTTGGCGCCGAAGAACGGCGTGGTCAGGTCCTTGAAGAACTGCGAGCGGTCACCGCCGGTGCCCTTGCGGATGCCGTCGAAGACTTCCAGCGGGGTACCGGCCGGGTTGGCATCGGTCTTCAGCATCAGCGGCGGCACGGCGCCGACCAGCACCACCTTGGCCACGCGCTTGCTGCCGTGGCGCCCGATGTAATGGGCCACTTCGCCGCCACCGGTGGAGTGACCGACCAGGATCGCGTCCTTCAGGTCCAGCGCCTCGAGCACGGCGGCCAGGTCGTCGGCGTAGGTGTCCATGTTGTTGCCGTCCCAGGTCTGGCTCGAGCGGCCGTGGCTGCGACGGTCGTGAGCGATCACGCGGAAGCCGTTCTGGCCCATGAACAGCATCTGCGGGTCCCAGGCATCGGACGACAGCGGCCAGCCGTGCGCGAACACGATCGGCTGGCCGGTACCCCAATCCTTGTAGAAGATGCGCGCGCCGTCGGCGACGGTGACGAAGTTGCTCATTGTGGTTTCCTTGACGGAAGGGAGGGAGGGCGCTGGCGTGGATGCCGGTGCCTTCGGCAGTACAGCGCAGCGCCAGACCCACGACTTGCACGGCTGTGCTGGATTACGCCGGATGTGACGTGTATCGCTCTGGCACGAAGCCGTGCCGGCATCGAGGATGGCGGCAGCCCTGACGAGGAGCCTGCAATGTCGAACGCGTGTTGGAGCCCGCTGTTGTACCTGCTGCTGGCCACGGGGGCGCATGCTCAGACCAACGTCTACAAATGTGTGGACGGGCCGCATCCGGTCTACCAGCAGACGCCGTGCCAGGGGCGCGCGGAATGGCGCTGGGAGGTGCCGGCGGAGCCGCCCTCGACAGGTGCGAGCGCGGCCAAGGCAGCGAGCCCAGCTTCAATGCGTCCGCGTGTGGTGCAGCAGCGGCGTGCGCGGGCTGCACTGATAGCGATCAGCGCGGATCCCGCCGCCTGTGAGCGCGCGCGGCAGCATCGTGGGAAGGTGCTGGCCAATGGCAAGCGCATGGATTTCGTGCAGCGCCGGCAACTGGACGATGCCGTGCATGAGGCGTGCCGTTGAAATGGAATGGTGCCGAAAACGACAACGGCGCCCGTGGGCGCCGTTGGACGGCACGCCAGGCGCTGGACCTCAGCGACCGTCGCTGGCGGCCGCCGGTGCCGGCGAGGGCACGCTGTCCGGCTTGGGCAGGCTCAGCTCCGGGTTGCCCTGTTCGGCCTGCAGGATCTGGATGCGGCGCTGCAGGGAATCCAGCTGGCTGTTGGTGCTCTGCACGTCGCTGCTCAGGCTGACCGCCTGCTGCTGGGCCTGCTGCAGGGCAGCGCTGACCTGGGCCGACTGTGCCTGCTGCTGTTCCATTTCCTGCTGCAGCGTGCGCAGGCGCTCCTCGTTGTAGGCCACCAGGCGCTCGGTATAGCGCTTGCCGGCTTCCAGTCGGGTGGTGTCGATGTAGACCTGGGCCAGCTGCTCTGACTGCTGCGCGAAGGTGCGGTAGACACGCTCGGCGTTGTCGACGGCATCGGTCTTGATCACCCGCCAGAAGTTCTTCTCCTGGAACAGGGCGACGTAGTAGGTCAGGGTGTTGGCATTGAACAGCAGGCTGGCGCCGTAGTTGCCGTTGTAGGTGGTGCGCAGCTCGGTCAGCTGGCGGGCATCCATCAGCTGCTTGAGCTCGTCAACGGTGTTGCGCACCACCGGTGCGGTACGTGCGGCCGGCTCTGCGGCTGCTTCGCGGTCGCCACGGGCAGCCATCGCCGCCGGTGCCACCAGCATCATGGCCACGGCCAGCAGTGCCGCGCCGCGCGCGTGCCGGGCGAAGACCGCGCCCCCTGAAGTTTCTCGCATGTCTAGACCATCCACGGATGAGTGTGGGTTGAGATGAAGGTGGTTCCCCGCCGGGAGTCTAGCATGTGCGCGGGCGCCGCCAAGGGCGCCCGTCACGGGTCAGTAGACCAGCTGTGCGGGCGTGCACTGGATGGACTGGACATGCACATCCGTACGGCCCAGTTCCAGGCCCAGCACCTGCGCCAGCAGCGAGCGCAGCAGGGAGCCGACGCTGTTGAGCAGCGGCTTCAGGACGTCCAGGGCGGGCTTCAGCAGCAAGCACAGCAGGCCCGAACAACTGACCGGGCCATTGCCGGGGGCGGTGACGCCGTCGCCGGCGAACTGGTCCAGGAAGCCGGCATCGGCGGTCTGCAGGTAGGAAGTCAGGTTGTACTTCATGCAATTGTTGTAGGTGGTGTCATCCAGCGCGCCAATCAGGCTGTTGCACTGCTTGACCAGCAGCCCACCCACAAGCGCTCCCAGTACGCCATCGAGGAGCCCCGAGCCAACCCCGGTCACTGCGTTGCGGAATCCTTGCCAGACCTTGCCGTCGACCATGCAGGTCACCAGCACACAGCTGGTAGGTACCCCCTTGGTGATGTCCCAGTTTCCAAGTGGTTTCAATCCCTGCGTGCTGTCTCCGAATTCCAGCAGCTTGATGGTTGCGTCAACATCGTATCGCTTGCGACCAACGTTGGCTGCTTTCAGGTAGCGATCGGCCAACTGCGCTGCGGTCGAGCCCTGGCTCATGCCATCGTCGCGCGGATCGAGCATGCCAGACAGTACGCGCAGCAGTTCGCTGACCAGCTCGGACACGGCGGTGCCCACCTCCAGGGAGTTGACCTGGGTTGAACCGGTCGCGCCGGCGGGGAGGGTGAGGCTTTGCGTGTCGGTCAGCGTATTGACCTTGATGCTGTCATTGATCAACGGGGCGCCGAGCAGTGTGAGCATCTGTTCCTTCTGCAGGGTGTCGCCACAGACATTCTGCTTGGAGAACCGCTCGCTGTCGGCCACCTTGCCGACGCAGGCGCGCAGCACGGAAGACTCGACCTTGATCGTCGCCGTGGGAGGCGTGCTGCCACATTGCAGGCTGGTCAGGGTCGCCATTGCATTGGTCACGTCCGCATGGACCGGCAGCTTCAGGCGGATGCCCAGCAGTGAAAGCACGCCGCCTGCAACGGGAATGTTGTTGGTGTCGATGTCGAGGAAGACACGGATCTGCGCGTTGTAAGCGCGCGAGCCAACGCCACCGATGGCGATGGACGGCGGTTCCACCACAGCGGCTTTGGCATTGACCAGGCCCAGCAGGTTGAGTTCATCGACCGAGACCGCACGGCCGCCATTGGCGATGCTGATGCTGGTGCCGATCAGGTCCAGCACATTGACATCGGCCTGCAGCGCGCTGGAAATCGTTCCATCCGGCGCGACCACGCGTGCGAACAGGCCGCCACCGCTGTCATCGGAGCCGAGTTTCACCTCCAGCTGCTTGAGGTCGATGCCCTTCACGACCAGGGCATTCTCCAGTGCACTCAGGTCCACGTGGGCAACGCCCTGCTGGGTGAGCAGGTCAACGGTCGCCTGAAGGATCTTGCCCAGCTTGACCTTGCGGCCGGCCAGCAGATTGTTGAACTCCGCCACGCCCATGTTGACGTCGATCGGAATGCCCAGTGCCTGCAGCAGTCCGTTCGGGGTGATATGCGCCTGTGCAAGGCCGTCGTAGCCGAGCAGGGTGGTCTTGTCGAGGTCGGCACCCACCAGTTTCAGGACATTTCCCAGTGGCGTGTTGCCATTGATGCGCAGCAGTTGCGAGCCGACACTGAAAACCGCCGTCGGTTCTGCACGGCGCGCCACCGCCTGTGCGGTCACGGTCGGCAGGCTGCTGTTCTGCCCGAAGAAGGGAAGCACCGCGCGGCGGGTGATGACACGGACAGCATTGCGTTGATTCGCTGCATCGACGACCGGGCTGAAGTGCCCTTCGGTGGCGCGGGTCACGTTCCAGTTTCCGCAGCGGACTTCCAGGCTTCCTGCGAAGGTGTTCTGGGTGAGTGCGCTCTGCCGCGCAGCACTGTTGTCGCTGTTGTCCGAGGTGCACAGTTCCAGTCGCTGCGCTCCGGCCAGTGCGGCCAGATCAGCGACTTTCTGTGCATCGCGCTTGGCCCAGAACAGGTAACCGATCTCGATCAGGCCCAGCATCGCCAGCAGTGCCAGCATGACCAGCATCATGGTGATCGACATGCCGCCCCGTGGGCGGCTGAAACTGAACTGGCGTGGGCGTTTCATGGCCTACCTCAGCGTCCGGATGAGGATGATCCCTTGGACTTGGCGACATCGGCTTCAAAGAAGTCCGGGATCTCGTGTTCGAAACTCTTCATGTAGCGGGCGTAGCTCAGCGTCGCCTGGTCGCCGAGGATCGGCAGGTGCTGTCCGGCTTGTTGCCCCGATGCCTGCAGGCGGAACAGGTTGCGCGTGGTATCGCCGATCTGGCTGCGGCCGGGCCGCGGGGCTGCAGTGCTGCCGTCGGTGTTGGCCACTGCTGCAGGCGCCGCATGCGGCACCGGTGCTGGCGGGGCCGCCAGTTCCACGGTGGGCAGTGACTCGGACTGCAGCGGCTGCGAAGCCGACGCAGCCGGCGTGCTGCCGCCAAGCATCTGCCCGGTCAGCGGCTGTTGCTGCGCCTGCACGGCGGCGGCTGGCAGCAGGCAGATCAGAACGGGCAGCAGGCGTCGGGTCAGGGGCGTCGCGGTCATGGTGTGTTCCCGTTCGGGTGGTCGGAGGCGCTGAAGCGTTCCAGCATCGAGGGCGGCAGGCGCTGCGGATCGCGTTGATCGCGGCTGTCGCGGCGCGGTTCCGCCGCCAGTCGCGTGGCGCCGGGCGGGTTGCCGGCGGCATCGCTGGCGAGAGCACGGGCAGCGGCCGGCACGACTGCGGCGGCTGCCGCTGCGGCCTGGCGCTGCTGCAGGCGGGCACGGATCTGCGCCGCCTGCTGCTGGATGCTGAGCCGGGTCTCGTCGTTGAGGTTCGCTTGCTGGGCGAGGCGTTCGGCAGTGGCGGTGTCGCCCCGCAGTACCGCCCAGAGGGCGAGGTTGGCGGTGGCCTTGGCATTGCCCGGCGACAGCTCCAGCGCCTTGGCCAGGGGTTCGCGCGCGCGCTCGAACTGCCCGGCGCGCAGCCGCGCATAGCCCAGGTCGCCGAGATAACTTGTATTCAATGGCTGCAGTTCGGTCGCCCGCGCCAACGCCTGCTCACTGCCGGCGTCGTCGTCGCGGCGCGCGGCAATCAGGCCCAGGCCATGGGCGGCCGCGGCGGCCTGGGGGCCACTGGAAAGATCGCGGTACAGGGTGACCGCGGCATCGGCCTGGCCGGTCTCGCGCAGCGCGTCGGCCTGCAGCAGGCGCAACGCCGGCGGATCGCCGTAGCGCTGGCGGAAGGCGTCGACGTGGGCGAGCGAGGCATACCATGCGCCTTGCTGCTGCATGCGCTCGATCAGCTCCAGGTAGGCATTGCGGCTGTCCTGCGGTGCCGGTTCGGGCGCGGCCAGGCTGGGCGCGCGCAGGTACTTCGGCGTGGTCGATGCACAGCCGCTGGCGCCGGCAACGGCAGCCAGGGCAACAATGAGGCAGGAAGTGCGCAGGGCAGGCATCAGGGGGACCCCATCTTGGACATGGTGGTGGCCAGCGCGACCAGCGCCGGGCCGGCAAGGACCAGCATCAACGCTGGCAGCAGGGTCAGCATCATCACCACGGTCATCTTCACCGAGAGCTTGCCGACCTTTTCCTTCAGCGTGTTGCGACGCTGTTCGCGCAGGCGGATGCTGAACTGCCGCAGGGGCTCCTGCACCGCGCCGCCATGGGCGTGCACCTGCAGGATCAGCTGCATCAGGCTGGTCAGGTCATCGTCGGCACAGACCTCGCTCAGCCGGCGCAGCGACTGTGCGCGCGTGCGGCCGTGGGTATAGGCGATGTTGGCCTCCTGCAGCTCGCCGCCGAGGACCGGCAATGCATCGCGCAGCTTGTCGCCGAGCGTCTGCAGGCTCTGGTCCATGCTGAAGCCCACGCCCTGCAGCAGACGCAGCAGGTCGATCAGCAGCGGCAGCTCGTTGTCGACCGCTCGTCGGCGCCGTTTCACCCAGGAGGAGAGAACGAACTTGGGCAGCAGCAGGCCGGCGGCGAGGGCGCCGATGATCACCATGATCCTGGCCAGCCCGGTGACGCTGCTGAATGTCAGCACCAGTACCAGCACCAGCACGGCCAGCAGCAGGCGCAGGCCGAGGTAGATGGCCGTACCGCGGCGGGTGTTCCACCCGGCCAGATCCAACAGCAGCCGGTCTTCATTGGCCAGCAACGCCGTTTCCAGCCGGCCGCCGCTGAGGGCACGGCCGAAGCGTTCCAGCCAGCCCAGCGAATCGTGCCGCGCAGGCTCGGTGTCACGGGACGCCTCGCGCGGCTGCAGGGCGGTCTTCAAGGTGGCCGTTGTACGTTGCTCACGATGGCTGCGTACCCAGCCGCCGATACCGAGCAGGGCGATACCGGCGGCCAGCACGAGCAGGGAGAGGGCGAACCAGGCGCTGGCGCTCATCGGTTGTCTCCGGCGGGGCGAAGGGGGTTCATAGCGACTTGGCCAAGCGATACAGCAGGAAGCCACCGACAAGTTCCATGCCCAGTGCAAGCAGCAGGATCTTGTGGCCGAGCGGATCGTGCAGCACCGGCTGGAAGAAGTCCGGGCTGGTGATCGCCATCAATACCGCGCAGGCCGGTGGCAACAGGCCCAGCACCCACGCTGACATCCTCGTCTCCGAGGTAGTCGCTGCAAGCTCCTGCTGGGCCTGTTCCAGATCGCGCATGAAATCGCCCATGCGCTGCAGGATCTGGTCGGAGCGCCCGCCGATGCGCACGCTGACACCGATCACCACCGACAACACCTTCAGCACATCCATGCGATAGGGATGCGAGGCCTGTGCGAGTGCACGGTCCAGCTCCATGCCGCTGCGTGCAAAGCGCACCGTGGTGTCCAGCAGCCCGCGCAACGGCGCGCTCGTCTGCATCGACGCAACCTGGAACGCGGCCTGCAGGCTGTTGCCCAGTGCGGTCAGCCGCACCAGGTTGTCGAGGAAGTCCGGCAGCTGATGCAGCAGTTGCGCACGCAGCTTCGTGGTCCGCCGCATCACCCACAGCCAGCAGCCAAGCAGGTACAGCAGCAGGGTCAGCGGAAACATCCATGCGGTGCCCAGCCGCAGCATCGCCACCACCGACAGTACCAGCCCCGGTACCAGCAGCATGATGGGAATTTTCCAGCCGGTCGGCAGCCCTGCGCGCTGCAGCAGGCCATCCAGCGGCAGCACGCGGCGCCCGGCGCTGGCGGGCCGCGCCGGGTCGTTGGCAGCGGTGACGGACGGCCCGGCGGGTGCTCCGCCCGTGGCGCTTCCGCGCGAAAGCTGCTGCTCGGCGTGCCGCATTGAAACCTGGCGCTGCTCACGGCTGCTGGCCGTGCCCCACAGCCAGGCTGCCAGCGCCAGCAGCACCGCGATGATGCTCAGCATGCCCAGCAGCGCGCCGGTTCCCATGCTCAGAAGTCTCCGTAGAGCGATTCGCGCAGCTGCTGGCGGAACGGCTCCAGCTTGTGCGAGTGCGGATGGAAGCCCAGCCCGACCCAGCGATCGATCTCTTTGCCGTTGCCGTCGATCTGCAGCTCGTGGCGGAACATTTCCTGGGTGGTGATCAGGTTGTCGCTGACCCCGGTGATCTCGGTGATCGAGACCAGCACGCGGCGCCCGCTGCCCAGGCGCGAGATCTGCACGATGAAGTCGATGGCACTGGCAATCTGCCGGCGCAGGCTGTCCTCGCTGCCCTGGAAGCCGGCAAAGCCGGCCAGCATCTCGATCCGGTACAGGCAGTCGCGGGGCGAATTGGCGTGGATGGTGGCCATCGAGCCGTCGTGGCCGGTGTTCATCGCCTGCAGCATTTCCAGCACCTCGGCACCGCGTACCTCGCCGACGACGATGCGGTCGGGGCGCATGCGCAGGCTGTTGCGGACCAGATCGCGGATGCTGACCGCACCGTGCCCTTCGGCGCCGCCGATACGGCTTTCCAGGCGAACTACATGCGGGTGGTTGAGCGAGAGCTCGGCGGTGTCTTCGACGGTGATCACGCGCTCGTTCGCGGGGACGTAGCTGGCCAGGGCGTTCAGCAGCGAGGTCTTGCCCGAGCTGGTGCCGCCGGACACCAGGATGTTGCAGCGACCCAGTACCATCGCCTTCAGCAAGGCCTGCATCGGCGCATCGAAGGTGCCCTTGGCCAGCAGTTCATCGGGGGTGAACGGGTCCTTGCGGAACTTGCGGATGGACACCATCGGTCCATCCACCGCCAGTGGCGAGATGATCGCGTTGAGACGGCCGCCGTTGGGCAGGCGCGCATCGACCATCGGATTGGAGTCATCCAGGCGGCGTCCAAGCGGGGCGAGGATGCGGCGTAGGATGCGCAGCAGATGCGTATCGTCGGTGAAGCGCTGGGTGGCCCGCTTGAGCTGGCCGCCCTGGGACACGTGCACATCCTTGAAACCGTTGATCAGGATGTCTTCGATGGACGGGTCGTGCAGCAGGTCGTCCAGCGGGCCGAAGCCGGTCAGCTCCTTGACCAGGCCGTCGGCAACCACCTGCATCTCCTCTTCGTTGATCGGGATGCGCCACTCCTGGATGAAGCCCACCGTCTGCACCTGCACCCAGCGGGCGATGGTGTCGGGGGCCCAGGAATCGATGTCGATGCGCTCGTCCTCGATGCTGTTGA
Organism: Stenotrophomonas sp. 63632_Sma; assembly: GCF_056482875.1. Taxonomy (NCBI): domain Bacteria; kingdom Pseudomonadati; phylum Pseudomonadota; class Gammaproteobacteria; order Lysobacterales; family Lysobacteraceae; genus Stenotrophomonas; species Stenotrophomonas sp. 63632_Sma. The sequence goes on along the minus strand of NZ_CM151220.1, from coordinate 2,688,942 downwards.
GCAGGTGCTCATGCGCGGCCGACAGCACCTTCTGGTACTGCTCGGTCTGCGCGAACGGCTGATGGCCCGGCGAGCTTTCGGGCAGCACCGGCCGGGCAACGGCATGCGGGAACGGGGTTACCTTGTCTTCCATTGCGATCCACCCAGGGCAAGGGAGAGTCTTTCCCGCAGGCCCTGCGCCTGGACCGGGCAGGCAGCCGGATCCAGGCGCGAAACCAGCGGGGCGAGGGCACGCAGGTAGGGGTCGCGCGGCGCATCCTGCAGCAGCAGGTGGCCCTGGCTGGCAGCCAGGCGCACGCGCGGTCGTTCGGGAAGCGTGGCCAGCAGGGGAACCTCGAAGCGGCGCGCGATCTGTTCCGGGCTCATGCCGCTGCTGTCATCGTGGCGGTTGATCACCAGCTGCAGGCGCTTCTCGCGTTCGCGCTGGCCGGCAAGATGCTTCAGTGCCTGGTCGAGCGACACCAGTGTGGCAATGGAGGCATCGGTGACCAGCCAGATCTCGTCGGCCTGGTCCAGCAGCAGCGGCGGCAGCTGACGCAGCGGGCAGCCACCGGCATCACACAGCACGCTGGCGAACACGGTGCGCAGGCGCTGCAGCAGCGCACCCGGATCGGACGGCGGTACCGCATCGCTGCCGCTGGCGCGGTCCAGCAGCACCAGTCCGGAATCGTGACGGGCCATGGCCGTACGGGCGAGGGTGGCGTCGATGCGACTGGCGTTGCGCAGCGCGTCTTCGTAGTGGAAGCGGCTGTCCAGGTTGAGGTACAGGGCGAGGTCGCCCGAAGGCTGGGCCAGCTCCATCAGCAGGCCATCCTGCTGCAGTGCCTCGCCCTGTGCCAGTGCACGGGTCTGCTGTGCCAGCACCGAAAGATGCGCGGCCAGCGTACTGGTGCCGACCCCGGCGCGCACGCCCAGCAGGACGATCAGGCGGGCCTTGTGCGCCTGCTGCGCGGCGGCGGCCGGTCGTGGTGACAGGGCGCGACGCAGCGCGGCCTCGATGCCGACGTTGTCGCTGTCCAGGTCCAGCACATCACGCAGGCCCGCCCGCAATGCGATGACGACACCTTCCACCTGGCCGGCACTGGTGGCACCGACGGCAACCAATGCCAGATCCGGCTCTGTCTGTTGCAGTTGCTGCGCCAGCACGCTGGAGGCGGCCGCATGTTCCGGGCGGAAGTCGAGCAGCACAAGGCTCTGCGGCCCGCGTTGCAGGTCCTGGGCGGAGGTCGGCGTGCTGCTGTCCTGCCAGTGCAGGGTGGTGGTTGGCGGCAGTTTGGCCGCCAGCCGGGGCAGCAGTTCGCGATCCATTCCGTACAGGACCAGGTTCATCGGCGGTCCTTGCGGATGCAGCGGCTGGGCAGTGGCGTAGGGCATGGGCGTGGTATCGCAGGCATCATGGAATCAGCGTGAGAAGCCGGGCACCGGGTCCTGGCTGATAGGACCCAGCAGCCAGGCACCCCATTCGGGCATGTGCGGCTTGGCCTCGCGGTCGCCGGGCAGCGGCAGCTCGGTGTTGCGTGCCAGCGGCTTCACCAGGCGTGGCGTGACGATGATCACCAGTTCCTTGTCCTGGCGCTTGTAGTCGAAGTTGCGGAAGAACGAGCCGATGATCGGCAGGTCACCCAGCAGCGGGATCTTGCCGACGCTGGAAACCACGTTGGAACTGACCAGGCCACCGATCACGAAGCTCTCGCCATCGCCCAGTTCGACCGTGGTGTCGGCGCGGCGGGTGGTGATGGAGGGAATCTGCACGCCGTTGAGCGCGATGGCGTTGCTGTAGTCCAGGTCGCTGGCTTCCGGTGCGACTTTGAGGGCGATGCGGTTCGGTGCCAGTACCGTCGGTGTCACGGTCAGGCCGATGCCGAAGGGCTTGTAGGTGATGGTGGTGGTGCCCAGCCCCTGCGGTTCCAGGATCGGCAGCTCGCCGCCGGCCAGGAAACTGGCGCTCTGCCCGGACAGCGCGACCAGTGTCGGCTCGGCCAGCACACGCGCCATGCCATTGCTCTGCAGCAGGTCGACGTCGGCATTCCACAGGCCCTTGGTCGAGCCGAACACCAGGCGGAAGGCCGAAGAAATGGGCGATTCGGCTTCGTTGCCGGAGTTGCCTTCCTTCATGCCGGGCAGGATGCCGGTGTTGCCCGGCAGCTGGCCGCCCGGGCGGGCGAAGCCGTAGGCGAAGTTGCCATTGCGGTTCTGGAAGCTGATGCCGATCTGCTTCAGTGCGGTCTTGTTGAACTCGACCACCTTGACCTCGACCTGGACCACGCCGCCGCTGCTCACCGTGGATGCGTCGGCAAGCAGGCCATCCTTGCCCAGGGCCATGGCGGCAGTCTTCTGCGCCTGCATGTGCGACAGCACGCTCTCGGTGCTTCCCTGCAGCAGGCCCTGATTGTCCTGCTGGGTGAATACCAGCCCGTTCGCGCCGGCGTCGGCCGCACCCTGCACCGCACTTTGTACCCGCACCTGCAGGCGCTGTGGTTCGGTCTGCTTGCGGTGCCAGAGCAGGAGCGTGGTGGTGCCCGGCGCCTTGCCGACCAGCAGGGCCTGGCGCTGGCCGCGCAGCATCACGATATCGGCCACGCCCGGATCGGCAATGGCGACCCGCTCCAGATCACCCGGCAGGGTCCAGGGGCGCTGCTCACGCGCCTGCAGCACCAGGTCGTCGGCGGCCACGCTTGTCGCCGGTGCCAGCAGCACCAGCAGCAGGGCCAGCCAGCGCTGGCGGGGGGAAGGGCGTGGACTGCGGCGACGTTCGGTCATGGATGCGCTCGATGCAGGTCAAAGGGAACCACGGGGGGCGGAGCTGTCACCTCGGATGATTTCGATGCCCGATGCGCGTGGGGCGCTGTGCCGTGGTGCGGGTACGCGTGCCGGGGCATCCTGGGTGCTGCGCGCGGGCGCGTTGCTGCGGCCGGCCAATGCATCGCCGTCGATGCCGGCGAAGGCGTGATTCTCTGGCCGCTGCAGCGCAAGCTGCTGTTCCGCATCCAGGCCACGCAGTGGATCAATCACCCCGCGTGCCTGCGGGAACAGCGCCAGATCGGGCTGGCCGGAATCGGCAGGGTTGCGCAGGGCGAGGAACAGCTTGCCCTGCTGTGCACCCAGCAGCAGCCGGTTGGCATCGGCCACCGGCACCGCCAGTACCGCGCTGCGTGCCGGCTGGGCGGTCCCGCTGCCCGTGCTCTGGGTGCTGCTGCTTCCGGTGATGTCGGCGGCGCGTGGATCGTTGCGGCCATCGGCCTCGTTGCTGGCAACAGCGTCATGGTTGGCCGGGGCGATGTCCTGCTGGCCATAGCTGAGCACGCGCAGGCGCGACAGCAGCAGGCGCGTCTGTGCGGCGTCGGCCGGGCCGCCGGCAGTGGATTGGGCAGTGCGCAGGTTGAGGAACACGTCGACGAAATCACCGGGCAGGATGCGGTTGCCGGCCCCCACCAGCTCGTCGACCGGGACCGCCAGTGCGCGTTCCCCGGGGCGCAGCTGCAGCGAGAATCCCTGCGCGAGTGCGTTGCTGCTGATCGCCGTGCCTTCGGCGATGTCCTGCACCGGCACCTTTCCGACCACGGCGGAAATGCTGGTGGCGGCGCCGGCAACCGGGGCGCTGCGCTGTGCGAGACGCAGTCCGTTGGCAGAGATCGGTTCGCCGGCCGGCAGTCGCGCCACCGCTTCCACCACGGTGATCGCCTGGGCTTCGCTCTGCGCTACCGGGGCAACCGTGGCCGGTGCGGCCGGCTTGCGCCCGATCATCAAGGCGATCACCGCCAGCAGCACGGCCAGCCCGATCAGGGCGACGGCAGCAATGCGGGTCAACTTGAGCATGGAACCGTCTCCTGTACCGAACGTCAGTTGCCGCTGCCGAGGTCGAGCTGAGCGACCGCGACGCTGCGGATGGGAGCCCGCATCACCCACTTGTAAAGCGTGGCGGTGCCGGGCAGGAAGGGATGGCTTGCGTAGTCGTAGCTGACCGTCACGGTCATGCACTGGGCGCTGGCCAGTCCGGCGCAGGGGGCCTGCGCGGAGACCAGAATGGCGTTGTTTCCGCCATTGCTGCAGTCGACCGGCTGACCCGAGAAGTTCAGCAGCCACTGCATCGAACTACGCGCCGCAACGCAGGCGGCGGTACGGCGTTCGTTGGCGCTGCCATAGCGCAGCGATGCACGTGCACCCTCGGCTGAGGCGGTTGCCAACGTCTGCTGGGCCGCCATGATCATCACGCCGGAGAACGTGAACAGCAGCAGCGGCAGCAGGCCCAGCATCAACATCAGCGCGAACTCGATGCTGGCCGCGCCACGTTGCCGGCGTCGGTTGTGGATGTTCATGCCACACCTCCGTACGTGCTGATGAAGACCCAGGCGATGGCGGATACCGCCAGGTAGGCGGCGTAGGGAATGCCTTGGCGTCCCTGGCGGGCGCTCTGCATCCCGCGCAGCGCCGGGTGCGAATGCCATTGCGAACTTGCCCGATGCATATGGGCTTGAAGGCCGATGGGCAGTACTGGGCCCAACCGGCGCGATACCAGCACCAGTGCGGCATGTGCGCCCGCTGCCAGGCTGGCCGCGATCCAGATCGGCAGCAGTGCCTGCCAGCCCAGCATCAATCCCAGTACCGAAAAGAATTTGACATCACCGGCGCCCATCCAGCGCACTGCATGGAAAGGCAGCAATGCGGCCAGGCCGAGCGCCGCGCCGGCAACGTGGGAAGCCCACGGCAGGCGCGGCGCGTTGAACTGTCCGGCGATGAGCACGACAACGGTGATCGCGCATGCGGACAGCAGCCAGGCGTTGGGCACCCGACGGGCGTACAGATCGCTGATCGCGATCCGCAGGCACACACCGATGGCCAGCAATCCCAGCAGTGTCATCGCACCCTCCATTGTCCGTCAGTGGACGGTCAGCCGCCGCCTTCTGCAATGAGCCGCAAGCGCAGCCGATGGCTGCGCGCGGTCCCGGTCAGCCCCCGCCGCCGGCAGGCGGTGCTGCACTACCGGAGGCCTTGGTGGCCAATGCGGAGAGATTGGTGAACAGGGTCTCGAAGAAGGACTTGATCTGCGCATTGCCGACCGCGATCAGGATGCCGGCAATCACAGCCGCCAGCAGGCCGTACTCGAGTGCGGTAACGCCATCTTCTTCCTTCAGGAACTTGCGGATCGATGCGTTCATGACGTTTGTCTCCCTCTACCTGTCTGCTACAGGACACCTGTTGGGCGGTGGCCCGGCTCCGCCGGGATCGTCCGTGGACCTCCGCACGTCCTGGCGGAGGAGGCACGGCGGGATGGACCCGCTGTGCTCAAGCAGGGTGATCGTTTCCAGGCGGGACGCCGTTCGCGCAACCGCGACCGCGCGGCGCGGGGCCGGTGGTCGACGTGTCGAGCGATACGTGCATGGTCATGCTGTCCCCCTGGGTGCGGTCATTATCAAAGACCGGATCACCGTGTTATCGACTTTGCCTGAATGGCGGCCGCCTGCAACCGGAACCTATATGCAAATTCGGCAGAATCCCATTGGTCCTTAATTTCAAAGCCGGGTTCTGTGACGGAAATCCGTTCGCCCGCACAACGATTCATCGACGTGCAGATAATGTGAGGCAGGCTTCAGGTCGCATGCGAAAACTGTGCCAAACGCGACAATCTGATTTTCACCTCTGTATCCATCTTATTCAACGCGGTGCAGATGTTTACCCCGTTGAATTATCGGGCATACTCGCATTCAAGTACTCGCGTTTCTTTTGGGGTGCGCACCTTGGCGGCGCGCATCCCGGTGATGGAAGAGATTCCATGAGAGGTGCGCGCCCTGTCAGGCAGTGGGGGCCGTACCGCACGGCGGATAATCGGGGGGACGACACTGTCATGGTCGATGGTGGGGTAGGAGACAGCGACGACAGCGGCCTGCGGTCGATCGACCTGGCGACGCTGAGCGGCGTGCTTCGTGTATGTGATGTCGAACTGCTTCTGCTCGATGGCAATGGGCCGCGGGCGGCCTTCGCGTCACGCGTGCACGAGGAGGCGTTGTTCTGCAGCATCAGCTGTGGATTCCATTGCCGTGGACGTTTCATGCTGCCGCCGGACTGGGCGATGCTGGGGTATCTGCATGCGACCGATGAAACCCTGAGCTGGTGCCATGGCGTACCACTTGCCCCTGGGATGGCGCTGACCGTGATGCCCGAGGGCATCAGCGAGTTCACCCTGAGCCCGGGCACGCACATGACCCTGATGCTGGTGCCGGTGGCACGTGTGCAACGCAAGCTGACCGAACTGAGCCTGCGCAGCACGCCGCCGGCCGGACAGGCGCTTTCACTGTTCAATCTCGCCAGCGAGGCCGCCCCGCTGGCACAGCATTACCAGCAGCTGCACCTGCAGCTGGGCCAGGGCACGGGCCTGCAGCCGGAAGAATCCGAGCGGCTGCTGCACGAACACGTGCAGGCACTGCTGGGTGCGGGTTCCGCCGAACGCCCGGGTTGCAGCCGTGCGCGGCGCACGCATTATCTGATCGCACAGCGGGCGGAAAACTTCATGCGCCTCAACCTGCGCCGCAATATCTACATGAATGAGATCTGCGACGCTGCCGGTGTCAGTGAGCGTGGGCTGCGCTACGCGTTCGAGGACCTGTTCGGTACGTCGCCCAATCGTTACCTGTCGATGCTGCGCCTGTGCGCAGCCTGCCGCAGCCTGTCGATGGCCGATTCCAGCCGCCGTTCGGTCAAGGCCATCGCCCTCAGTTGTGGCCTGTGGGACCTGTCGCGTTTCGCCGACAACTACCGCAAGGTCTTCGGTGAACTGCCGCGTGACACGCTGATGCGCGCACCCGCGCAGATCGGCCAGCCCGCCTGATCCAGGCCCCATAAGGGTTTCCCGGCGGTTCCTGCCGGAATTGCATATCCGCTTGCCGATATGGTTGCCGCTTCTGCATAACCGGCTGCCGATTCCGACCGTGGATTTGCCGGAATGCGCGATTGCCGTGCCGGAATGAAGTGCGCAGCCGCCGTTGCAAACGCTGAAATGTCAGTCACCTGCCTAACGGCAAGTCCACTGACATTCCAGTTGTTCGCCTACGGGGGAAATGCTCATGAACCGCATCTACCGGCGTGTATGGAACCGCCAGCTCAATGCTCTGGTTGTGGCCTCGGAACTGGCCACCGGCGATAGCGGCGGCAGCGCCGCCCGCGATCCGCGCAGTGTCCTGCTGATGCCGACCGCACTGGCCCTGGCCCTGCTGTGTGCGCTGGCCAGCGGGCATGCAGGAGCATCCGAATCCAATCAGTCGCTGCGTGATCTGCAGGCACTGGCCGCGAAGTACGCGCAGCCGATGCCGGTCAAGGTCGACGCAGAAGTCGCGCTGGCCGCGGCATCGCGCCAGGCGCAGAGCAGTCCGGCGATCAGCGCAGACGCGCGTGTGGGCCTGCAGCTGAGTACGACCTCGCTGCCGATCGTGCGCGACGTGCTGCCGGCTACCGTACAGGTGAAGCTGGCGGCGAACGCCGCGCCGAAGCAGGTCGCGGTTCCTGCACTGGCCGCCGATGTTCGCGCCAATGTCGGGCTGGGGCACGCAGCGTCCAATGTGGCGAAGATGGATGCCTCGCTGGCGGCCAACGTTGCGCCGTCCGCGCATGCGCCGCTCGGTGTGGCTGCGGATGCGCAGGCGAAGGCCAGGGTTGGCATCGCCGGTGCCCAGGTGGCCTCGATCGATACCGGTGCCAAGGCGGCTGCCGCTGTTGCTGGCGCATCCGCTGGCTCGCTGTCCGGCCTCAAGGCGTCCGTTGACGGCAAGGTGGATTCGCAGCTGAAGCTGGCGGGCCACCAGATCGACGGTCAGGGGCAGGTCAAGGCGACGGCAGCGGTCACGTTGCCGGCAAAGGAGGAGCTGCCGGGCGAGACCCATGATCGTGCGATCACCGCAGCTTTCGATACCGGTGTTGCCGGCAAAGTGCGCGTGCAAGCGCCCGATGGCCAGGAAGTCGTGGCCGACCGCAATCTGAAGCTGGCCGGCCAAGCGACTGTGGCAGCGCAGAACAGCGCACTGGGCGTGGGTGGCCTGGTGGGCGGCGTTGTCGGCGCGGCAGGTGGCGCCGTGGGTGGCGTCCTTGATGGCACCGTCGGCAACACGGTTGGTGCGGTCGGCGGCGCCTTGCACGGCACGGTCGGTGCGGTGGGCGGGGCAGTGGGCAGCACGCTCAATGGCGCCGTTGGTACGGTTGGTGCAGTCGGCGGCACTGTGGGTGGTGCACTCAACGGCACGGTCGGTTCGGTCGGCAGCACCGTCGGCGGCGCACTCAATGGTGCGGCTGGCACGGTGGGTGCAGTGGGTGGCGCCGTGGGCGGCACGCTCAACAATACAGTGGGTGCGGTGGGCAGCACCGTCGGCGGTGTACTCAATGGCGCTACAGGTGGCAGCACCGGCGGCCTCGGTGGCCTGCTGGGCGATACGCTCGGCAATGTCGGCGGCGCCGTCGGTAACCTGCTCAACGGCAACCTCAATGGCACCATCGGCAATCTCGGCAGTGCCGTGGGTGGCCTGGTCGGTGGCACGCTGAGCGGTCTCGGCCTGACCAAGCCCTCGGCGATCCCGCCGACCAGCCCGAAGGCGCCGGCTCCGGCCGATCCGAACGCGGGCCTGATCATCGGCACCGGTGGCCTGGTCGGCAATGTCGGGCAGCTGATCGGCCCGACCACCACCAGCCTGTTCGGCGGCAACGGCTACCTGAGCAACGGCAACCTCAAGCTCAGCAACGCCAACGTGATGCAGACCTACTCGACGGTCAATGTGCTGGGCCTGCCGGTGGTCAACCTGTCGCCGGTCGGCAGCACCCTCAATGGCCTGGGCGGCGCCGTCACCGGCGGCAGCTCGCACCTGACCCTGATCGGTGGTGTCACCTCCGACAGCTACATCTACAACATCAACAACGGCAATCCGGGCGGCCTGCTCGGGCTGCTGCTGCCGAAGGATTCGCCGGCATGGGCGGCCAAGTGCCTGGATATTGTCCTCGCCGACATCTCCTGCTGGGCAGTCAATGCGGCGCAGGACTACCAGGTGCTGATGGGTGACGGCGCCTTTGCCAACGGTTCGAAGGAAGTGGTGATCGGTGCCAATGCCCGCCACGAGCTGCCGAAGGTCGATGCCAACGTCGCCTTCCCGGGCGCCGGCACCAATGATCCGAGCAACCCGACCGGTGTGCCGACTGCGGACTACGCCGCACGCATGGGCCATTCGGTGATCGTCGGCGACAGCGCGGTGGGCACGGCCAACGGGCAGACCCTGCTCGGTGCCGAGGCGACCTCCAACCAGGCCAATTCGGTTGCACTGGGCTACCGTTCGGCCGCGCTGCGCGGTGCCCAGGCCAGCTACAGCGCCTATGGCCTCACTGCGCCGCAGGTCTCGGCCGGTGAAGTGTCGGTGGGTACCGCCGGTGGCGGCGAGCGCCAGATCACCAACGTGGCCGCCGGTAGTGTCAATACCGATGCGGTCAACGTGGCCCAGCTGAAGGGTGCCATCAGCCTGATCGATGATGTGGCGGCCGCTGCGGTGACCTACGATCTGGACGGTGCCGGTAATCCGAACTATCGCCGCGTCACGCTCGGTGCGGGCACCGGCACTACCACCATCGGCAACCTGGCCGGCGGTGCGGTCACCGCCGGCAGCCTGGAAGCGGTCAATGGCGGCCAGTTGGCGGCGACCAATGCGGCCATCGCCAGCTTCTTCGGCGGTCGCGCAGCCTTCGATCCGGCCAGCGGTGCCTTCACCGCACCACTGTTCGAGATCAGCACCATCTCCACCGGCGGTGCGATCGCCAAGGGTCTGTATGAGAACGCCACCGATGCCTTCGCCGCGGTCGATGGTTCGCTGGTCAATCTCAACACGCAGATCACCGACATCCGCAACGGTGGCACCAAGTATCTGCGGGTGAACTCGACCGGTACCGAGGCACTGGCCAGCGGCGCCGACTCGATCGCGGTCGGTACCAACGCCCGCGCCACCGCCGCCAACAGCATCGCGGTGGGTGCCGGCAGCCTGGCTGACCGTGCCAACAGCGTGTCCATCGGTGCCGCCGGTGCCGAGCGTCAGGTCACCAACCTGGCTGCGGGTACCGCCGCCACCGATGCGGTCAATGTCGGCCAGCTGCAGGCGTCGGAACAGGGGGCACTGCGCTATGACCTCAATGGCGATGGCAGCGTCAACTACGCCAGTGCCACGCTCGGCCAGACCGGCACGGCCACCACGCTGCGTAATCTCGGCCCGGGCCAGGTCAGTGCCACCAGCAGCGAGGCCATCAACGGTGCCCAGCTGTTTGCGGCCAACCAGGCCGTGGCCACCCACCTCGGTGGTGGCGCGGCGGTCAACGCCAGCGGCGAGCTGACCGCACCGACCTACTCGATCAACAACGTCGCCGCCAACGGCACCGTGACCAAGGGCAGCTACAACGACGTTGGTACCGCCTTCGATGCGGTCAGCAACTCGCTGGCCAACGTTGCCGACCAGACCGATGAGATCGACAAGCTGGCCGTGAAGTACGACGTCGATGGCAGTGGCAACGTGCTCAACAGCGTGACGCTGACGGGTACCGGCACCGGCGCGGTGAAGATCACCAACGTCGCCGCCGGCAGCATCCTGGCCGGCAGCAGTGATGCCATCACCGGCGACCAGCTGTTCAGCACGAACAGCACCATCGCCAACTACTTCGGTGGCACCACCGCGTACAACGGCACCACCAACGTGTGGACCGCGCCGAAGTTCAGCATCTCCAGCATCGCCACCGACGGCACCTTCACCAGCGGCGACTACAACAATGTCACCGCCGCCTTCACTGCGGTGGACGGCTCGCTGAAGGTCCTCAACCAACGCATCACCAACAACAGCGGTGGCAGTGCCTACCTGGCAGTGAACTCGACCGCAGCGCCTGCAACGGCTGCCGGTGCGGAAGCGGTGGCGGTCGGCCCGCAGGCCAGTGCGGCCGGTGCCAACAGCGTGGCGGTCGGCAACGGCGCCAGCGCCAGTGCCGGCAACAGCGTCGCCCTGGGTGCCGGGTCGGTGGCCAGCGTCGGTGCGCAGAGCGGCTACACCGGCGCCTATGGCCAGACCGGCGCCAGCAACTCGGCCGGTGAGGTTTCGGTCGGCAGCACCGGCAGCGAGCGCAAGATCACCCATGTCGCCGACGGTTCCGATACGTACGACGCAACCAACGTCGGCCAGCTGAAGAACGGCGTGAACTACGCCATCGACGAATCGAAGAAGTACACCGACCAGAAGATCCAGAACATCACCAACGTGGCCGGCAGCTTCCGCGCCAACAACACCAACAACCTGGCCGATCCGTCCGCCAGCGGTGCCAATTCGGCCGCAGGTGGCGCTGGCTCCACCGCCGCCGGTGCCAACTCGACCGCGCTGGGCAATGGCTCGCAGGCGCAGGCCGACAACTCGGTGGCGCTGGGTGCGGGTTCGGTGGCGAACCGGGCCAACACGGTCTCAGTGGGTGCCGCCGGTGCCGAACGCCAGGTGGTCAACGTGGCCGACGGTTCGCAGGCGACCGACGCGGTCAACGTACGCCAGCTGCAGGCCTCGCAGCAGGGTACGATCCGTTACGACACCACGGTGAACGGCGCGACCAACTACAACAGTGTCACGCTGGGCAGCACCAACAGCGGCCCGACCACGGTGCGTAACGTCGCCGCCGGCACCGCCGGTACCGACGCAGTCAACGTGGACCAGCTGAAGTCGGGCATGGCGCAGACCCTGGACTGGTCGAAGGCATACACCGACGAGCGCATGGGTGGCTTCGAGCGCGACCTGCGCAAGACCGACAACCGCGCCTCGGCCGGTATCGCCTCGGCTATGGCCACCGCAGCACTGCCGCAGCCCAGCGAAGCGGGCCGCAGCATGGCCTCGGTCGCCGCCGGCAGCTACAACGGCGAGTCGGGCGTGGCGGTTGGTATCTCCGGTGTCTCCGAAGGAGGGCGCTGGATCTACAAGTTCAGCGGCTCCACCAACAGCCGTGGCGAGGCCGGTGTGGCCGTCGGTGCCGGCATCCAGTGGTGATCCCCGCCGCCGGGCCGCACGCGCGGCCCGGCATCGCGGAAACGTCCAAAGGGGGAATGACATGAAACAGCATCGCATCGCCCGCACCGGCCAGGTGGCCGCAGTGCTGGGCCTGGTCCTGGGAATGGGCCTGCTGGCCGCCTGCCGCAGCCATGCGCCGGCCGCCGAAGGTCCTGCCGAAACCACCGCCGTGCAGTTCCCGGAGGCCTCGAAGGCCTCGCTGAAGGAAGGCATCTATCCCGACGTCGCCGACCTGCGCCGCTTCGCGCCGGGCATGAGCAAGCGCCAGCTGTACACGCTGCTGGGCACGCCGCATTTCAACGAGGGCATGTGGGGCGTGCGCGAGTGGAACTACCTGTTCAACTTCCGCACTGCGCAGGGCGCGGAGTACTTCACCTGCCAGTTCCAGGTGCGATTCGACAGCAAGGGCATCGCCCAGGGTGGCTACTGGAAGCCTGAATCATGTGCGGCGGTGCTGGACCCGCCGCGGCCGCCGGCCCCGCCTGCACCGGCGCCGTTGCCGGAGCAGCCGTTGCGCCTGTCCGCCGATGCGCTGTTCGGTTTCGACAGCGCGGTGCTCAGTGCCGAAGGCCAGCAGGCCGTGCAGGGCGTGCTGGCGCAGGTGCGCGAGGCCAGTCAGGTGCAGTCAATCCGGGTGACCGGGTATACCGACCGTATCGGCAGTGCCAGCTACAACCAGGCCCTGTCGCAGCGACGTGCCGAGGCCGTGCGCAGCGCGCTGGTGCAGGGCGGCGTGCCTGCAGCCAGCATCAGTGCCGAAGGACGCGGCGCGGCCGAGCCGATCGTGCAGTGCGAGCAGCGCAACCGTCGCGAGCTGATCGCCTGCCTGGCGCCGAACCGGCGCGTGCAGATCGCCGGAATGGCCCAGCCGCGCTGAGAGTCCCGCACCGGGGCCACGCCCCGGTATCTCGAGTCCCCCCTGACCGTCGGCAGGACGTGGCCACGTCTCCCCCGTTGTCCACGCCTGCCGGCGGCTCAGGTTTTCCATGGTGCACGCGATGAACGCCCAATTCCTGCCTCTTTCCATGAAGACGGAAACCACACTGAGTGTGTACGGCCAGCTCGGCAATCATGCGGTGGTGCGCATTCCCGGGCGGCGCCTGCCGGGGTTGATCCTGCAGGCCGATACCGTGGCCGGCTTCCTCGCCCAGCTGCAGGAAGCCCAGGCCTGCCTGCGCAGTGGGCGCGCACAGCGCACCGACGCCGAGCTGGACATGCTGATCGACGTGCTGCAGCAGTGGTATGCGCTGATTGAATCGCGCCTGGCGGACGCCGGCGAGGCGCTGTAGTAGAAAAAGGGGACGGAGGGGATTAAGTCGTTCTTGCCCCGGCTGTGCCGGAAACGACTTAATCCCCTCCGTCCCCTTTTTTGTATCAGGCGCGGGCGCGGACCAGCCAACAGGCGGCATCGACGCGCACACGGTCGCCTTCGATGAAGGGCGCGAACGCGGCCAGCGCCTTGTTTCGAAGTGCGTCGGCGCGGTCTTCGGGCAGGTTCCGCAGCGCCAAGCCCAACGGGCCCAGCTGGCCGACATAGGTCGGCAGTTCATCGCGGGCGATCGAGCAGGGCAGGTCTACCGCGACCAACTCCACATCCTTCCAGCCGGCGGCCTGCAACAGACGCTGCACGCGCTGGCCATCGGCAAAGGCAAATTGGCCGGGTGCTCCTGGCACCCGCGGCGGAAGCTCAAGTGCATCGCCGATCGCGCGTTCGGCCGTGGTCATGAACGGGTTCTCGTCGGCACTGCGCCAGGCGATGAAACGCAGCCCAGCGCCTGGCGTTGCAGCACGATGCAGGTTGGCGAAGGCGGCCTCGGTATCTTCGAAGAACATCACACCCAGCCGCGACTGGATCCAGTCGAAGTGCGCGGAGGGCAGCGGATGCTGCTGCGCATCGGCCACGATGAAGTCCGCGTCCAGTCCGGCCGCCTCGGCGCGCTGGCGGGCCAGTGCCAGCATCGGCGCGGAGATGTCCAGGCCGGTGCTGTGTGTCGCCGGGCGAGCGGCGGCTGATGCCAGCAGGCTCGCGCCGGTGCCACAGCCGATATCGAGCAGTTGCGTGACGGTTTGCGGAAGCTCGGCCACCAGCAGGTCGGCCATGGGCTGGAACAGGCCGTCGAGGATGGCCTGCTGGGCGACCCAGATCTGGCCGCCAGGGCCATTCCAGAGCGCATTCTGATCAACGGGGGATGTACTGGCCATGGCCTTGTCCTGCCGGGAAGTTGCCCATAGGTTGATGCTTGAAGGCGACTTGAGGTCAAGCCCATGCGTGAACTGGATATCGGCGAGGTGGTGAAGCGCAGCGACGTGCCGGCCTCGACCCTGCGTTACTACGAGCAGCTCGGGTTGTTGCAGTCGCTGGGCCGTCGCGGCCTGCGCCGGCAGTACGACGAGCAGGTGCTGGAGCGCCTGGCGTTGATCGGCCTTGGCCGGTCGGCCGGGTTGTCGCTGCAGCAGATCGGGTTGTCGCTGCCGCCTCAGCGCGGATGCATTACGCTGGATCGCGAAGCCCTGCTGGCACAGGCCGATGTGCTGCAGCAGCAGATCTCCCAGCTGCAGCGGGTGCGCCGTCATCTACAGCGCGCGGCGGCCTGCCCGGAAGCACAGGACGCGCGCCAGTGCGGTTCGTTCCGCAAGTTGTTGAGGGCCCAGCAGCGCCTGGCGGGTGGGTGAGAGAAGCGCATCCACGCATGGCGTGGATCTACTGCACCACAACCTCGGTAGATCCACGCCATGCGTGGATGAATCAATCGCGGGTACTGACTTCCCAGGTGGCATGCAGCACGCCCGGCACGTGCTCCATCCGCGCCAGCACAACGTCCAGCTCATCGGCACTCACGGCGGTACTGACCAGCACCGCGATCACATCGGTGGGCGCGTCGGCATGCTCGACCACCTGCACATCACCGACCGGATACTGCGCTGCTTCCAGCGCATCGACCAGGCGCTCGCGCACGCGCGGCACCGCTTCGGCATCCACACTCAGGCGCACCTCGTAGGTGGCCTCGGTGGCCGTCTCGTTGATCGGGATGCGGTTGATCGCATTCACCAGCGGCCGCAGCAGGGTGTTGCCGGCGATGATCAAGACCGTCAGCAGCACGCCTTCGGCCAGCATGTCCGCGCCGGTACAGCTGCCGACCGCCGCCGAGCACCACAGGGTGGCGGCGGTGTTGAGGCCGCGCACGTTCATGCCTTCCTTCATGATCACGCCGGCGCCGAGGAAGCCGACGCCGGAGACCACGTAGGAGATCACCCGCACTGCCTCGGCGCTGCCGGCGATGCGCATGCCCAGGTCGACGAAGGCAGCGGCGCCGACGGCGACCAGCACGTTGGTGCGCAGGCCGGCGGTGCGTTGGCGGTACTGGCGCTCGGCGCCGATCAGCGTGCCCAGCACGAAGGCGGCCAGCAGGCTGACCACGGTGTCGGCGAAGGGGCCGGCCTGGAAGGTTTCAATGAAGCGCATGGCCGGAGTCTACCCGGTCGAGGTGACAGTAGATCCACGCCATGCGTGGATTTCGAGGCGGCCAGAAACGACTTAATCCCCTCCGTCCCCTTTTTGCGGGGTCAGTCGGTGTCCTCGACCCGCTCGCCCATCAGTTCGCGCTGGCGCTTGTCCAGTTCCTCGGCGTAGCGCTTGCGTACGAAGGCTTCGGAGACCACGCCCAGCACCTGGCCGTCGGCAGCGACCACGGCCAGTTCGTCGGCCTGGGTGTGGTCGAAGCGCTGCATCACGGTGACCACGTCCGCGCTTGGCAGCAGTGACACGTCGCGGTTTTCCGCCAGTTCGCCGATCATGGTTTCGGGCTTCACGCCGTCGCCGTACACGCGCGGAATCTGCACGATGCCGGCGTAATGGCCTTCGCTGTCGATCAGGATCACGCGGCTGCCCGAGCCCAGTGGGAAGCGCTGGCGGAAGGTGGAGGCGTCGAGGTCGGCCGGCGCGGTGGCCACGCCCTTGCGCATCAACCGGCCGGCGTTGAGGTTCTGCACCCAGCCCACGTCGCGGGCGCTCTTGATGGTCTCGCCGCGCAGGTGCATGCGCCAGGTCGAGAACGAATAGCCGAACCACTGCCGCACGAGCGTGCTGGAGACCAGCACCGCACTCATCACCACGCTGGTCAGCAGGAAGTCGTGGGTGCCTTCCAGCACCAGCATGGCCATGGTCATCGGTGCGCCGACCACCGCAGCGGCCAGCGCTGCCATCCCGGCCAGTGCGGCCGAGGTGGCGTCGATCACCGGCACGCCGGTGGCCATCGCCAGCAGGCCGGCGAACAGGGCACCGACCAGGGTGCCCATGAACAACGAGGCGAAGAACAGGCCACCGCGGAAGCCGAAGCCCAGCGAGATGCCCGAGGCCAGGCACTTCAGGGTCAGCAGGCCACCGATCCAGATCAGTGGCAGATGCGTGGTCAGGTCCAGGTGCAGCGCGCCATGGCCGGACGACAGCACCTGTGGGCTGGCCAGTGCCAGCGGAATCAGCAGCAGGCCGCCCACCACCGGCCGGCCCCACAGTGGCAACGGGCTGCGCTTGACCGTGCCTTCGATCGAGGCGATCAACCGCATCACCGCGATGCCGACCATCGCGCAGCAGCAGCCGAGCAGACCGTAGATGGCGTAGTCGGCGGCGCGGACATCAATCGTCGAGGCGGCCGGCAGCAGGTAGGCCTCGATGCCGGCCTGGTCGGCCACGAATGCGCCAGCCAATGCAGCGACCGCCACCGGGGCCAGCGCGGCCGGGGTGTAGGCGCCGATGACGATCTCGAAGGCGTAGAACGCACCAGCCAGCGGTGCACCGAAGGCGGCGGCGATGGCACCGGCGGCACCGGCGCCGACCAGGATGCGCACATCGTTGCGGCGCAGGCGCATCACCCGGCCCAGCTGCGAGCCGCTGCCCGCGCCCATCTGCGTGTACGACGCTTCCAGTCCGACCGAGGCGCCACAGCCGTTGGACAGCAGGGTCTGGGTCAGCACGATCAGGTTGTCGCGCATCGACATGCGGCCGCCATGCAGGGCGTTGGCTTCCACCGCATCGAGCAGGGGCCGCTTGAGCCGGGTCGCAGCCAGGCTGACCAGCCCGACCAGCAGGCCACCGAGCGGCAGCACCAGCAGCGCGGTCCAGGTCAGCGAGGGCAGGGAGCTCAGGCGCATGCCGTCGTCCAGCCCGTACA
Organism: Stenotrophomonas sp. 63632_Sma; assembly: GCF_056482875.1. NCBI lineage: Bacteria > Pseudomonadati > Pseudomonadota > Gammaproteobacteria > Lysobacterales > Lysobacteraceae > Stenotrophomonas > Stenotrophomonas sp. 63632_Sma. The sequence continues at coordinate 2,671,733 of NZ_CM151220.1, read as the reverse complement.
GAGTGCCCTGCAGCCAGCGTGCGATGCCGGACTGCAGCAAGGTCAGGTAGCCGGCGATCAGGCCGACCAGCAGGGCAAGCGCAATGAACCACAAGTCACTGCCGCGCAGCCGCAGGCGCAGGCCCTGGAAGGCCGCATGCAGGCGCGATGGCGAAACAGGCAGTGACATGGTGGCGGCATGATACGCCGCCACCGTGATCGCCGCCGTCACTGCATCGGGCGGTTACTGCGTCAGAAGCGGTAGCGGCCCTGCGCGTAGAAGGTGCGCGGCGCAGCCACCATGCGGCCGGCGTTGCCATCGACGTTGCGGGTATACCAGCGCTTGTCGGCCAGGTTGTTCACGCCCAGCGCGATCTCGCTGTCACCCAGTCCCGGCACCTGCCAGGCCACCTGCGCGTTCCACAGGCGTACGCCCGGCACGCGGCCCACGCGCGCATCGGCGCTCTCGGCCCAGGTGTTGGCGGCGTCGGAGAACTGGCCGCTCTGGTGGGTGCTGGAGACATTGAAGGTCCAGCCGGCCAGTGCATAGCGTGCGCCGACGCTGTCGGTGTCGCGCGAGTAGAACGGCACGTCCAGGCCACGGTTGTCGCCGGACTGCTGGATCGCCTTGGTCCAGGTGTAGTTGGCGTACAGCTCCAGACCGGCCAGTGCGCTGTCTTCGGCGAAGCGGTACTCCAGCGCGCTTTCCACGCCCTTGTGGTCGGTGGCGCCGATGTTCTGGAAGGTCGGCGGGGTGATGCCTGGCACCTGCAGGATCTGGTTGTCGAAGCGCATCTTGAACACGGTCACTTCCGCGCGCAGTGCACCGTCCTGCCAGCGCGCACCGAGTTCGGTGGTCTTGGCGATTTCCGGATTCAGCGGGTTGCTGGCGGTCTGTGAGTTCAGCTGGATGTTCTGCACCGGCCCGAACGAGGTGGTGTAGTTGCCGAACACGGTCAGCTGCGGAGTCAGCAGGTAGGCGACGTTGATCGAGGGCAGGGCCTTGTCGTTGCGGCTGCTGAAGGTCGCCGCGCCACCCGCCTGGCGGCGGTCCATGTCGATCCACTCCATGCGCACGCCCGGGGTGATCCGCCACTGGCCGATCGCGATGCGGTCGTCGATGTAGAAGGCGTGTGCGTCGGTGGCGTTGTCGAAGCGGGTGGTGGCACTGGCCGCGCCGGTGCGGCGGGTGACTGTGTAGCTGCGGTCGTTGCCACGCTCTCGCAGGAAGCGGTAGCCGGCGGTGATGTCGTGCACGCTGGCGCCCCAGTGCAGGCGCTGGGTGTAGCGCGGCTCGATGCCGAGCACACGGTAGTCGCGCGGCTGCACGGTCAGCTGGGTATTGGCGGCGTTGATCAGCGAGCTGGCACGGCTGCTTTCGTTGTAATAGGCCAGTACCTCGAACTCGCTGTTGGCCGAGAGCGTATTGGTGTAGCCCAGGTCGATGCCGGTGCGGTGGCCTTTCCAGAAATCGGTGGGGCGTGTGTTCTGGAACGGGTCGGCTTCGTACTGGGCGCGGGTCAGGCCACCCGGGGTCAGCGAGCGCACATCGTAGTAGGAGAGCTTGGCGCGCAGTTCCTGCTGTTCGTCGATGGCGTACGCGAACTTCAGCGCGAGGTCGTTGAAACGGTCATCGCTGCCCTGGCGCCAGCCGCGGCCATCCTGGCCGGAGTACAGCAGGGCCGCGCCCAGGCCGTTGTCGCCGGTGCCGCCGAGGAAGGCGCTGTACTGGGTGCTGTCGCCGCCGCCGTGGTCGTAGGCGGTGTAGCGCACACCGGCTTCGCCGTGCAGGCCGGCCTCGGTGGGAATGGCGCGGGTGCTGAAGTTGATGATGCCGCCCACGTTCTGTGGGCCGTAGCGCACCGCGCCGCCGCCGCGTACCACGTCGATCGATTCGATGTTGGACAGGCTGGTCGGCGCGAACGACAGCTGCGGCTGGCCATACGGCGCCACTGCCAGCGGCACGCCATCGAGCAGCACGGTCGAGCGCGGCGAGTAGCGCCCGGTCAGGCCGCGCACGCCGATGTTCAGCGAGACCGAACTGCCGGCGGTGCTGGAGTTGTCGGTGACCTGCACGCCGGGGATGCGACGCATGGCATCGCCGATGCTGGCCGCGCCGCTGGCTTCGATGCGCTGGCGGTCCACCACGGTGCGCGCGCCAGCGAAGCTCTTCACGCTGTCATGCAGGCCGGTGCCCAGCCAGCTGCCGGAGACCTGGATGCTGTCCAGCGTGGTGGCGCCGTCCTGGGCGAAGGCGCTGGCGGCCGGAATCAGGCACAGGGCGAGGGCGGCAGCCAGTGGCAGGCGGGCCGTTTGCGGGGCGTGGGTGGGCATCGGTGCGGGTTGTGGAAGGTCGTAAATGAGAATTATTGCTGATTCCATTCGCCAATGGAATGCGTCTCCGGTTCATGCTGATGGGCCGGTGGTAAAGTGGGTGATTGCTTCCTGACTCGCTGAGATCCGCCATGTCCCAAGCCGCTTTCTACCCCGTCGGAACCCCTGGCCAGCCGTGGGGAGCGGCGGAACGGGAGGCGTGGCGTGGCCGCCAGCAGCGCCTGCGTCGCTATGACGAGGAAGTGCTGCCGCGCATCGAGGCGCTGGCCTCGCGCTTCGACAAGGTGGCCTATGGCCAGCTCGACTACGCTGGCGAGACCTACACCTTGTTCGCCCTGCGCAGCCGCGACTGGAACCCGGCACTGCCGGCTGCACTGGTCACCGGTGGTGTGCACGGCTACGAGACCAGCGGCGTGATGGGCGCGCTGGAATTCCTCGAAAAGCACGCCGCCGACTACGCCGGCAAGGCCAACCTGCTGGTGGCACCGTGCGTGAATCCGTGGGGCTTCGAGCGCATCAACCGCTGGAATTTCGATGCGATCGACCCGAACCGCAACTTCCGCGCCGATGGCCCGGCCCGCGAGTCGACCTCGCTGATCGAACTGATCGCACCGATCAAGGGCCAGTTCGTGCTGCACATCGACCTGCACGAAACCACCGACAGCGACGAGAGCGAGTTCCGCCCGGCGCTGGCGGCGCGTGATGGCAAGCCGTTCGAGCCAGGCCTGATTCCGGATGGCTTCTATCTGGTGGACGACAGCGAGGCCCCGCAGGCGGCCTTCCAGCAGGCGGTGATCGCCGCGGTGGAAAAGGTCACCCACATTGCGCCGGCCGACGACAAGGGCGAGATCATCGGTTCGCCGGTGGTGGCGCATGGCGTGATCGAGTACCCGCTGGTGAAGCTGGGCCTGTGCGCCGGCATTACCGGGGCGAAGTACACCACCACCACCGAGGTCTACCCGGACAGCCCGCGTGCGACCCCGCAGCAGTGCAACGACGCACAGGTGGCGGCGGTGTGCTCGGCGCTGGATTACGCGCTAGCCCATCGTTGACCGGTAGTGCCGGCCGCTGGCCGGCAACTGAAAAAGGGGACGGAGGGGATTAAGTCGTTTGTGCCACAAACGACTTAATCCCCTCCGTCCCCTTTTTCGGTTCACCCCAATGCGTCGGCCCACCAGAGTGCGGCCGGTCCCGGCGGCGTATCACGGCGCCACAGCAGGTCGCTGTGGATGCGCCGCGGCCAGCCGGGCAGCAGCAGTTCCACCATCCGCCCGCGGTCGTAGCGCTGTACCAGTGCGCGCGGCAGTTCGGCCCAGCCGAGGCCGTCCTCGGCCATTTCCATCACCATCAGGTAGTCGGTGGCGGTCCAGGCCAGGCCGGTGACCACGCGGGATTGATCGACTTCCGCGCTCAAGCGCACCTGTCTATGCCGCGCCAGCTGTGCGGCGGCGCGACGGCCAGCGCTGGCCAGCGGATGCTCGCGCGCCACATACACCGACAGCTCGCTGTGGTGCGCCAGCGGACGTGCCACCAGTCCGTCCGGATAGTGCTCCTGCCGTGGCAGCAGACCCAGCGCGGCGCGTCCGTTGCTTACCAGTTCCAGCACGTCCTCGCCCTCGGCATCCAGCCATTCCAGCTCGATCTCCGGGAACGCCTCGGCGAAGCGTTGCAGCACCCGTTGTTCCGGGTCCAGTTGGTAGACGTCGGAGAACGCCACGGTCAGGCGCGGTTCGACCGGTGCGGCCAGGCGTACGCTCAACTGCTGCAGGCGGGCATCGGCAGCCAGGATTTCCTGCGCGTGCCCAAGTACCTGGCGCCCGGCCTCGGTCAGCTGCGGGTAGCGCCCGCTGCGGTCGAACAGGCTCACGCCCAGGTCGGCTTCCAGGTGGGCGATGGCGGTGCTGACCGTCGATTGGGTCTTGCGCAGGCGCCGCGCCGCCGCCGAGAACGAGCCCAGCGCCGCGGCTTCCACGAAGGCCTGCAGGGATTCAGGGGAGTAGGGCATTGATCCATCGCTCCTGTCGATGGAATCCATTTTGATACCACCGTAAAAGGCGATGATACTGGCTTCCATCGCCCCCGTCTGCGGGGCGTTCCGGACCCTCCACGCACGGCGTGGATCTATTGAAAAGGCGGCGCGGTCCCCGCCCTGCAAGGAGTTTCACATGTCCCGTACTGTTCCCGCCCGTGGCGCGCTGGTCGCCTGGGCCTGCCTGACCGTGGCGATCGTCGCCGAAGTGGTCGGCACCTCGTTCATGGCCCATGCCGCTCGCGATGGCGGCTGGACCGGCTATCTGATCATGGCCGGCGCGCTGGCGCTGTCCTATTTCTTCCTCGCGCAGTCGGTGCGCCGCATCGCCGTGGGCGTGGCCTACGCAGTGTGGGAAGGCCTCGGCCTGACCCTGCTCACTGTGGTCGGCCTCACCGTCTTTGGTGAAAGCCTGTCGCTGCAGCAGCTGGCCGGCCTGGTGCTGGCAGTGGTCGGCATCGTCTGCGTCACCCTCGGGGAGGCGCACTGATGAATACCTTGGCGTTTTTTTTCGTGATCTGTTCGGCCTTGATCGACGTCGCCGCCAACATGATGGTGGCCAAGTCGGAAGGTTTCCGCCGCTGGCGCTGGGGCATCGCTGCAATCGTCATGGTCTGGATCGCCTTCGCCCTGCTCGGCCAAGCGGTGCGCTACATGGACCTGGCTACCGCCTATGCGATGTGGGGTGCGATCGGCGTGATCGGTACCGCCACCTGCGGCCGCCTGTTGTTCGGCAACCGCCTGCGTCCGATCGGCTGGGTCGGCATTGCGCTGGTCACTATTGCAGTGCTGCTGCTGAGTACCGCGAAGTGACGCATCGTTGCGCCAACCAAGGTTGGCGCCTACCAGAACCACGGTTGGCCCCTTCCAGAGCGTGAGCGGCCGCAAGCAAGCGCCCCGGGGATGATCTCCCCGGGGCGTTGCTGTTTCTGAAGCACTCAGAAGCGTGCGGTGAAGTTCAGCCGCGTGGTGCGCCCCGGGCCCGGCATCAGGCTCATCGCCAGCGTGTCCATGTAGTAGGTGTTGCGCAGGTTGCTGACCACCAGCTCCACTTCGCTGCGCGGCGTGAACTGCCAGCGCGCATAGAAGTCATAGATCGCGGTCGGCAGGTAGATGTTCTGCAGGCCGGTCGAGCCGGTGGTGTTCCAGGGCTTGTCCAGTTCGTGGGTGGGGCCGCTGTTGTAGGTGCGGCGGATGCCGGTATCCAGTCGCTTGTCGAACAGGCGGAAGCCCAGCGTGCTGTGAATCGAGTACTTCGGTGGGTTCTGCGCGTTGACGAACGAGGTGCCGAAGCCGCCGTCCACGCAGTCCGGAGTGGTGTCCAGCTTGCTCCACTTCGCATAGGGGTCTTCGCGCAGGCGCTTGGCGGTGGCCGCATCGCAGGTACGCGCGCGCTGGTAGTAGCTGGCCGACAGGTCCAGGTAGGCGATGCCGGCGTCATAACCGGATTGCAGCTCATAGCCAGACACCGTGTAGTTGTCGACGTTGTCGACGTAGAACGCCCAGTTGCTGGAATCGAAGCGACGGGTGATGGCGTTGTCGATATCGTTCTTGAACCAGGCCACCTTGAACGCCAGGCGGTCACCGTCGCGCCACAGGTCCTGCTTGAGCAGGCTGAGGCCGATGTCCCACGAGCGGTTCTTCTCCGGCTTGAGGTCGGCCACCGGTGCCGAGGTGCTGTTGCCCAGCGTCGACTCGAACAGGCTGGGCATCTTCCAGCCCTGCGCGTACTTCACGTAGAAGAACATGTCCTGATCGAGGTTGAAGCGCGCCTCTGCATACGGCGCGAAGCCGTGGCCGGAACGGCGGATCGCCGGCTTGTAGCCCCAGGCAGTGGGAATCTGCTTGGTATAGAAGCCGTTGGCGCCGCGCGGATCGGGAATGAAGCCGTCGAAATCGTAGGCCTGGCCCAGCGTGCTGTCGCCATAGGGCGTAGCGCGCAGCGAGTCATAGGTGTAATTGCCCTGGGCATCCGGGTACCACTCCTTGTACCAGCCGGGCAGCAGCTGGCCGCCCTTGCTCAGGCGCGCGAAGGTGTAGCGCAGGTCGCGCGATTCACTGACGAAGGCCACGCGGTTGCGGTCGCGGGTGCGGTAGTCGGTGAAGCGGCCGCCCGCGGTCAGCGACAGCCAGTCCCACGGCTGCCATTGCAGCGAGGCGACGACGCTGGCCTCGCGGCGCGTGCCCGAGCGCAGGTAGCGGTTGTTGTTGAAATCCACCGGCAGCACCGGTGAGTTGGGCGCGGTGTCCTCGTGCTGGAAGGAGGCGCCATAGCGCAGCGTCCAGTCGCCCAGAGCATTGCTGAAGCGCGTGGTGTTGCTGCTGTCCACGCCCCAGCGCTGGGTCTTCACGTCCGACTGCAGTCCCGGGCCGTAGGTTTCGCCCAGCGTGTCCGGCATCTGGTCGTTGGGCACGTCCTTGAACAGCGGCGTGTTGGCGATGTTGCTGTTGAACATGCGGCTGGTGGCGGTGGTAAACCACAGCGTGCTGCTCAGGTCCAGCCACGGATGTGCCTCGGGCCGGTAGCGGTGGCGCAGCGAGGTGGCGTTGACCCGCATTTTTCCCGGCTCGAACTGGAACATGGTGTTGGCCTTGTCCACGTAGGTCACCCATTCATTGGACTCACCCACGCGTCCGATCGCCGACGGCATGATCTCGCCGAAGCTGGAGTTGAAGTAGCGGTGGCTCAGCTCCAACCGCTGGTCCGGGTTGGGCGTCCAGGTGAATTTCAGCAATGCCGATTCGTTGTCGGTATGCGTGTTGAGCACCTCATCGCCCGGATGGAAGAGCTTGGATACGGCCTGGCTGGACATGCCGGTACCGCCGCTGGACAGGTGCTGGTTGTCGTAGCGATGCGCACCGTTGCTGCCGGCGAAGAAGTTGCCCTGGCGGCGCCGCGCATAGGCCGCGACCAGCTGCCAGTCTTCGCCACGCTGGGCGAAGGCCACGCTGCCATTCCAGTCGCGCGGGTCGCGCAGGCTGTTGCGGTTTTCGCTGCCGCGCGCGATCTGCTTGAAGGTGCGGGTGCGGTCGATGCTGTTGTCGGCCACGCCGCCGCGCATGCGCAGGCCCCAGGTCTGGCCATCATCGAGGATGTCATCGACGTTCAACGTTTCCATGTAGACCACGCCGCCGATCGCGCTGGCGGCGTTGGCGGCCAGGCTTGGTCCCTTTTCAATGCTGACCGCACTGATCAGATCGGGATCGAGATAGCTGCGCTGCTGCACGCCGGCATAGCCGCGGTACACGTCGATGGCCTGCTGGCCGCCGTCGATGATCACCGGCACCCGGTTCTGGCCCTGCAGGCCGCGGATGTTGACGTCCAGCGCACCGCCGTTGCGAACGTCAGCGGTGTGCACGCCCACCGCACCGGCCAGCACGTCGCCGATCGACTGGCCGCGGAAGCGTTCCAGTTGCTGATGGTCCAGGTGCACGCGGGAGCCGCTGTCACGGTAGACCGCATCGGCATCGGCGAGGCCCCACGGTGAAGCGCCTTCGCCGGCCTGGCCAGCCACGCGCAGGGTGCCGATCTGGCGTACCCCGGCTTCAGCGGTGGGTGCCGCCTGCAGCACCACACCGCTGGCATCACGCTGGAAGGCCAGGCCGGTGCCGGCCAGCAGCTTCGCCAATGCGGCGTCAGTACCGAGCGTGGCCTGCACGCCGCTGCTGTGGCGGCCGCGGGTCAGGCGCGCATCGGCAGCGATCGACAGGCCCGACTGCTGGCCGAACGCGGTCAGGGCCTGGTCGAGCGGGCCGGGCGCAATCTGCCAGCGGACCGCAGCGGCGGTCTCCTGTGCATGGACCGAGGCAGGCAGCAGGCAGGGGGTCGCCAGGGCCATGCACAAGGCGATGGCCAGGGGGCGAGGGGAGGGGCAGGGCAGTTTCATGGGGGCGGCAACATCCGCAATGGGTTCCCTTGTAGTGCCCGGTGAGCGCGCAGAAAGGGAACCGCGATTTCAAAGCGGACGCACGACGGTCCACCACGGCCAGCGCTGCTCGACACGGATCGGCAGGGCGCGGGCCAGCAGATGCAGCGCCTGGGTGCTGTCCAGGCGTGGCAGTACTGCCGTGACCTTCAATGCGGCGAGCGCCGGATCACAACCCAGATAGCCCTGATGGTGGCGGGCCAGCTCATCGATGACGCGGACCAAAGGCGTGTCCTGTACCTGCAGGCGTCCGTCCTGCCAGTCACCGCGCAGAGGATCGGCAGCGACCGTTGTGAGCCCGCCCATCGGGCCGATCCGCACCGCGCCTCCGGCAGCCACATCCAGCGCCACACCGAACATCGGCAGGCAGCGCACCACGCCCTCGAGCACATCCAGGCGGCTGCCCTGCGCCTCACGACCGACCGCGAAGCGGGTGCCGATCGGCTGCAGGCGTGCTCCCGGCACATGCACGGTCAACGGCTGGCCGGCGAACGCAGGGTGATGGCCGGTCTGCAGCAGCAGCTCGCCACGCAGCAGATGCAGGGCGCGGCGGCCGCCGCCGATGTCGATGGTGACTTCGCTGTCGGCGTTGAGCCACAACTGGCTGCCATCAATCAGTCTCCAGTGCCCGGTGTGCCCGGCAACGGTGCGCTGCGTCTGCAGGCCGCGTTGCGCCTGCAGGCCATGCCGGCCCAGCAGTGAAACCGCGCCGATGCCAAGTGCACCACCGAGGCTGCACAGAGCCTGCCGGCGACGACGGCCTGCGGCATCCAGCGCGGTGGCGGCGGCCGGCGCCGACAGTGGAGCAAAGGACTGCCAGACCGTCTCGACCCGGCGCCACGCATCGGCATGGCCAGCATCGGCATGCAGCCATGCGTGCCATCGCTGCTGGTCGCTGTCACTCCAGCCCTGCTCGCGCAGCGCGAACCACTCTGCCGCCTGCTCCAGCGCCGGGCTGGCCAGTGCGGCATTCATGCCGTGGCATCGCCGGACAGGCGCAGGCAATGCAGCATCGCCTGCGCCATGTATTTCTTGACCATGCGCTCGGATACGCCCAGCTGTTGGCCGATTTCCGCATAGCCCAGGCCGGACAGCCGGGCCAGCAGGAACGCACGCCGCGGGCGTTCGGCCAGGCCGGCCAGCATGTCGGCGATGGCGTGCAGCAGTTGCAGTGCCTGCGTGCGTTCTTCCGCCGATGGATGCACCGGCTCCGGTTGGGCGGCCAAGGCCGTCAGGTAGGCGCGCTCCAGATCCGCGCGCTGCCAGTGATTGACCAGCAGCGCGTGCGCGATGGTGCTGAGATAGGCACGCGGCAGGCGCAGTTCGGACGGATCGACACGACGGCTGAGCAGGCGCACGAAGGTGTCCTGGGTCAGGTCGGCGGCGCAGTCGGCGTTGCGGGTGCGGCGGCGCAGCCAGCTCAGCAGCCAGCCATGGTGTTCGCGGTAGAACCCCGCCAGCGCGGTGCTGGAGGCGGCGGGCACGGCCATCGGCATCGATCATTAATGAGAATGATTCCCATTATAGTGTGATCGGGAGGTGTACGACAAACCCTGTGCAGGGGGGGCAACGGCCAGGGCGTTTGCGATGACCGCCGGGCTCGCCGACACTGCGGTCTTTCCGCAGGGAGTGCCCGCATGTTCAGCCACATCACCGTTGGAACCAACGACATGGACGTCGCGCATCGCTTCTACGATGCCCTGTTCACCGCATTGGGCGCCCGTCCCGGTGTCTTCGATGACAAGGGGCGGCTGGTGTACTTCAAGGACGGCCGCATGTTCATCGTCACCGCACCGATCGATGGGCAGCCGGCGTGCCATGCCAACGGCGGCACGATTGGTTTCACCCTCGACAGCGCCGAGGCGGTGCGTGGCTGGCAGGATGCGGGCGTGGCCCATGGTGGCACCGCCATCGAAGACCCGGCCGGCATCCGCACCATGGCCGGGCGCCAGCTGTTCCTGGCCTACCTGCGCGACCCGGATGGCAACAAGCTGTGCGCGGTGCACGTAATGTCGTGATTGGCCAGTACGCGCGTGGCCGCGATGCACGCGGTCCGCGCGCGGCTGCGCTCGCAGGCACGCTTCGGCGCGCGCGTGATAACACGGAATGGTGGGCCGGGCCTGTGACCGCAGGCCGCAACTTCATGCTCTGTCCACTGCGGTTCAGCCAGAATCGATCGGCTAACCCTTTGATCTACCGGAGAACGCCGCCCCATGGAAGTACTGGAGCCGCAACAATCCCCGGTGCGCACTCTTCGACCTGTGTTCGCCTTCGCGGCGATCGTTGTCGTGGCGTTCGCGCTGTTTGTCAGCCTGTTCCCGCTCGGTGCGGGCCGCCTTCTGGTCAAGGCGCAGGACTGGGCCGCACTCAATGTCGGCTGGTACTACCTGCTGGCGATGACCCTCTACCTGGTGTTCGTGGTCGGCGTGGCGCTGTCCAAGTACGGTGGAATCAAGCTCGGTGCCGACCATGACGAGCCGGAGTTCAGCTATCTCTCCTGGGCCGGCATGCTGTTCGCCGCCGGCATCAGCATCACCCTGTTCTTCTTCTGCGTCTCCGAACCGCTGACCCATTACCTGCAGCCGCCACAGGGCGATCCGGCGGCCGGTGAGGCCGGCGCGCGCCAGGCCATGCAGCTGCTGTTCCTGCACTGGGGCCTGCACGGTTGGGGCGTGTTTGCACTCGCTGCGATGGCGATGGCCTACTTCGCCTACCGCCACAATCTGCCGCTGGCCCTGCGTTCGGCGCTGTACCCGCTGATCGGCAAGCGCATCAATGGCCCGATCGGCTACACCGTGGACGCGCTGGGCATTGTCGCCACCGTGTTCGGCATCGGCGCCGACATGGGCTTCGGCGTGCTGCACCTCAACGCCGGCCTGTCGCACCTGTTCAACATCCCGCACTCCAACCTGGTGCAGATCATCCTGGTGGTCAGCATGATGGGCGCGGCGGTGGCCGTGGCCGTTTCAGGCGTGGAGAAGGGCGTGCGCTGGATGGCCAACATCAACATGCTGCTGGCGATCGCGCTGGTGCTGTTCATGCTGTGCGCCGGGCCCACCCAGTATCTGCTCAGCACGCTGATGCAGAACCTGGGCGACTACCTCGGCAGCGTGGTCGGCAAGAGTTTCGATGTGTACGCCTATGGCGGCCGACCGGAATGGCTGGGCGGCTGGACGGTGTTCTACTGGGCCTGGTGGATCGGCTGGGCGCCGTTCGTCGGCCTGTTCATCGCCCGCATCTCGCGTGGCCGCACCATCCGCGAATTCGTGTTCGGCGTGCTGCTGATCCCGCTCGGCTTCACCCTGGCGTGGCTGTCGATCTTCGGCAACAGTGCACTGGACCAGGTGCTGCACCATGGCCAGCAGCAACTGGCGCAACTGGCGGTGGATGATCCACCCACCGTGCTGTATGCCCTGCTGGATGGGTATCCGTGGAGCAAGGCGGTGATCGCCGTGACGGTGTTCGTCAGTTTCATTTTCTTCGTGACATCGGCCGACTCCGGCGCGGTGGTGCTGTCCACGTTGTCCTCGCATGGCGGGGCGCCGGAGGATGATGGTCCGCGTTGGCTGCGCGTGTTCTGGGGCACGGTGATCGCGGTGCTGACCGCCGGGTTGCTGCTGGCCGGCAGCATCGATGCGCTGAAATCGGCGGTGGTGCTGGCGTCGCTGCCGTTCTCGGCGGTGTTGTTGCTGATGATGTGGGGCCTGACCCGCGCCTTCAGTGACGAATCGCACCGCAAGCGCGCGCTGCAGTACCGTCCCTCGCCGCTGATCGGTGACGACCGCCACCACCAGGGCTGGCGCCAGCGCCTGAGCCAGGCCATGCACTTCCCGGTGCGCGACCAGGTCTACCGCTTCATGGACGACACCGTGAAGCCAGCGATGGAGGCGGTGGCCGAGCAGCTGCGCGGGCAGGGCTGGGATGTGGCCACGCGGTTCGAGGCCGGCGACATGGAGTTGACGGTGAACCACGGCGAGCAGCAGGACTTCCTGTACCGGGTGATCCTGAGTGGCTACCTGACCCCGTCGTTCGCCGCGCAGCAGCTGCGCAACCAGCGCTACTACCGCGCTGAAGTGCACCTGTTCGAAGGCAGCCAGGACTACGACCTGGTCGGCTACAGCCGCAAGCAGATCATCAACGACATCATCAGCCAGTACGAACGGCACCTGCAGTTCCTGCACCTGAGCCGCTGATGCACGTTGATGGTAGTGCCGGCCGCTGGCCGGCAACGCGAACGGGGCGGCGCATCACCGCCGCCCCGATATCGCATCAGAACCGGTAGCGCGCCCCCAGCGAGACGAACTGCCCGCGCAGGTTGTACTGGCTGATGTCGAAACCGTTGGAGCCACCGGCCGGGTCGAACGGCGGGTCCTTGTCGGTCAGGTTCAGCACCGACAGCGACAGCGTGGTGTTGGGAATACCTTCGTAGGCCACGTAAAGATCCAGCTGGTGATACGGCTTGATGCGGTCACGCAGCCCCGGGTTGCTGGTGACCGTCGCCACACGCTGGTCGTAGCCACTCACGTACTGCAGGCTCAGCGTGCTGCTCCAGTCGCCCACCGCCCAGTTCAGCGAGGTGGTGCCGCGGGTGCGCGGCAGTGCGCCGTGGCGGTTGTTGCCGGCCCCGTCATAGGGCGCCTGGCCGGCCACCAGCGGCTGCTTGAAGCTGAGCAGGTGGGTCCAGCTGCCGGCGACGGTGAAGTTGCCCCAACCGTCGGTGCGGAAGGTACGGCTGGCGTCCAGGTCCAGCCCCGAGGTGGTCAGTTCGCCCTGGTTGGCGTACTGGTTGGTGATGAATTGGATGCGTCCGTTCTCGCGTTGTACGCGGCCCGGGAACAGGGTCGGGTTGTCGACGATGAACTGCGCACTGTCAGGCTTGACCAGGTTGTCCTGTTCGATGCGGTACCAGTCCAGGCCGATGCTGGTATCGCCATCCGGCGACCACACCGCACCCACGTTGAAGTTACGCGAGCGCTCGGCCTTCAGGTCAGGGTTGCCGGTGCGGATGTTGGTCACGCCGCGGCTGCCGCCCGGTTGCAGTGGGTCGAACGGATCGATCACCGAGCCGTAGCTGACGGTCTGGCCCGGCGCGATTTCGGGCAGCGACGGTGCACGGAAGCCGCGCGAGAACGAGCCGCGCAGCAGCAGGCTGTCCAGCGGCTGCCAGCGCAATGCCACCTTCGGCGAGAACGCCTTGCCGAAGTCGTCGTAGCGGTCGCCGCGACCGGCCAGCTGCAGTTCCAGCGTGCGGTGCAGCGGCACGCTCAGTTCTGCGTAGGCGGCACTGACCTGGCGCTCGCCGTTGACCACGTTGATGGCCGGGCGCAGCTCGGTACCCGACAGCACCTGTGCGCTGGTGCGCGCATCCAATGATTCCTTGCGGAACTCGGCGCCCCAGGCGAAGCCGACTGCACCGGCCGGCAGCTCCCACAGCGTGGTCGACGCCTTTACGTTCAACGCGTGCAGCTTGTACCAGCCCGGACGCTTGGTCTGCAGGCGCAGTGCATCCAGCGCCCCCGGCGTGCTGGACGGGTTGAGGAAGTTGTAGCTGCCATCGCGCAGGATCTGCTCGAAGGCGTAGCGGTTGACGAAGTTGTCGACGTACTCGCGCTGTGCACTCTGCGAGGTCAGCGCTGCCACTTCCCAGTCCCAGCGCTCGCCACTGCCGCGCACGCCGGCCAGGGCACGGTAGAACACCTGGGTGTTGTCCTTCAGGCGCGGGCCGAGATCGAAGAAGGTGTACTCGAACGGCAGCGGCGTGCTGCCCGGGTTGTTCGGGTGGCCGACCGGCAGCACCGCCGGCACATCGATCAGGGTGCCGGTGGCCGGGTTGTAGGCACGCAGGCCCGGCCCGACGGTCAGTGGCGCGCTGAAGATCTGGTCGGCCTTGTTGTGGCTGTACAGCACATCGGCGAAGGCCTCGACGCTGTCATTGAAGCGGTAGGTCGCACTCAGCGACGCCTGCAGGCGCTCGGCGCCGGGCTGCAGGGTCTTGAACGGCTGCGCATTGAAGGCGCAGGCCTGGCCGGGCAGGGTGCTGCCGAAGTCGCTGTACGGGCGCAGCTGGCTGCCGTCGGGGCAGTTGGCGAACGGTTGCGGCGCACGCGGGTTGCTCAGCCAGTTGCCACCGGCAGTGGACCACCCGGCCAGGCGACCACCGGGCTTGTCGCGGAAATCGCCGCTGCGGGTATAGGCACGGTCATCGCCATCGAGGCGGTCGCGCTTGAGCAGATCCAGCCCGAACAGCACGTTCCAGCCCTGCTGTTCCAGATCACCGAAGCCGGCCAGCAGGTTGGCCTTGCGTTCGTTCAGGCCGCCCTGGGTGGCGGTACCGAAGCCGCCGCCGACTTCCACGCCCTGGAAGTTCTTGCGCAGGATGATGTTGATGACGCCGGCGATGGCGTCGGAGCCGTACACCGCCGAGGCGCCATCCTTCAGCACTTCGATGCGCTCGACCGCACTGATCGGCAGCGCGTTGAGGTCAACGAAGGTGTCCTGGGTGTTGAGCGCGAAGCCGAAGTTGGACACCCGATAGCCGTTGACCAGCACCAGCGTGTTCTTCGGTGACAGGCCACGCAGGCCGATCGATGCAGAACCGGCGGCGAAGCTACCGGTGTACTGCTCGTCGAAGCTGTTGCCGGCATTGGCCGACAGGTTGCGCAGCACGTCGGTGAGGGTGGAACGACCGGTCTGTTCGATCTGTTCGCGGCTGACGATCTGCACCGGGTTGGGCCCGGCGGTATCGCTGCGCTTGATGTTGGAGCCGGTCACCAGCACAGTGCCGAGGGTGGTGCTGTCCTTGCCGGAATCGGCGGTTTCAGCGGCGCCGGCAGCGCCGGCGGTGAGGCCCAGCGCGATCGCGCCGGCAAGCAGGTTCAGGGTGGTGCGGTACATGGAAGCGACAACGCCAAACGGGGGAGGAGCCGTCAGTACCGCACGCAGCCACGTGCGCCTTCCAATGACGAAAGCGCATTCAGTTATACATCACAGGTTCTTAACGAAGTGGCTGCTTCTTGCTCTCGGTGGGTGCGGACCGTTGGTCCGCACGCTCCTGTAGAGCCGAGCCTACGCTCGGCTCCGCACACTGACAGGAAAGCAGCCGAGCATGGCTCGGCTCTACAGAAGGCAGTGCCAGCCCATCACGGCCGCAGCAGCACCTTGCCGTTGCGGCCCGAACCCGCACCGGCCTTTGCTGCCTGGGCGATGTCGTCCAGCGCGAAGACCTGCTCCACCGGCAGGGTCAGTTCGCCGCTCGCCGCGCGCTTCAGCAGTTCGCCAACCAGCCGGCGCTTGTCCTCCACCGCCATCGCCTGGCTGACCTTGCTGCCCCAGAAGCCCTTCACCGTGGCTTCCTTGTAGATCAGGCCGCCGGCGGGAATGCGCATCGGCTCGCCGCTCATCACACCGAACGACACCAGGGTGCCGTGGTGGCCAAGCAGGTCGACCAGATCGCCGCTGGCGTCGCCGCCAATGGAATCCACCGCGGCCGCGGCCTGCGCTTCGCCGGTCGCCTCACGCACGCGATCCTTCCAGCCGTCCACCGAGGTGTCGAACACATGATCGATGCCCAGCGCTTTCAACTGTGCGACCGCATCGGCATTGCGCACCAGGTTGGCCACATGCACGCCACGCGCCCGCGCCAGCATCGCCAGCGATTTGCCCACCGCGCCGTTGGCAGTGTTCTGCACGATCCACTGGCCCGTCTCGACGTGCAGGAACTCCAGCAGCATCAGCGCGCTCAGCGGCATCGCGATCAGCTGTGCGGCCATTTCGTCGGGGATCGCCTCCGGCATCGGAATCACCATGCGTGCCGGGGCGATGAAGGCCTCGGCCCAGGTGCCGTGCACCGAGGCGGCGGCAACCCGCTGGCCGATCTGCAGGCCGTCGACGCCGTCGCCGAGTGCATCGACCACGCCCAGTGCTTCACTGCCCCCGATCGCCGGCAGCGTTGGCTTGTAGCCATACAGGCCGCGCACGGTCAGCAGGTCGTGGTTGTGGATCGAGGCCAGCACGGTGCGGATGCGCACTTCGCCGGGGCCGGGCTCGGGCAGGGCGGCATCGGCAATGGCGAGGACGTCGGCCGGGTCGCCGAAGGAGGGGTACTGGGCAGCGCGCATGGGCGGTGTTCCGGGGAAAGTTGATGTTGTACCGAACTGGGGACGCAGGGGATGTCGACAAGGCGCCGCCGGTGCAACACGGCATCCTGCGACTGATCGTCGCGACATGTGCTGATTACCGCATCTTGTGTTGACGGCTCCGAGTATCCCCACTATGTTGTGGCCGTCACTCCCGGTCAGCCGCCGCCGCCGGACATGCAGCAAACGTCCCGCGGCCCGCCCCTGAAGGCTTGCCGTGTCGACGCGGCCGCCATCGTGCGGACCCAGATCGCCCCCACGGCCCGGATACCGGCCGCAGGCGCAGGCTGTTGCCGACGATCTGGTGTTCCCGCGCTTTGGCATCCCACCCCGACCGCCCCGTGCGCCGGTATCGCGTGCAGGGCCGCCATGGCATCGACCGCCGACGCGCGTGCGAGCCTGGAGTTTCACCACCATGACCGACAGTACCTTCCGCGTGGCCGATCTGGCCGGCGCTGGCGACGCCTTGCGCGCCGGTGGCGAGCGCGTGCCGACCTGGATCACCAAGGAGGCCGGCAACCGTCGCCTGCCGTTCGAGGCCGAGCGCCTGCAGCGCAGCATCGACGCCGTGCATGCCGAGTTCCCGCAGCTGGATGTGAGCGACTACCGCCGCGTAGTGCAGGCGATGGTCGAACGCAAACCGAGCATCAGCGCCGATGACCTGGTCGATCTGCTGATCCGCGAGGCCGAATCGCGCGTGGACCTGGTCGCGCCGGAGTGGGAACAGTTTGCCGCGCGCATCTACCTGCGTCGCCTGTACAAGCGCGCCAGCCGCAACCGCTTCTACGACGTCGGCCTGAAGTACGGCTCCTACGTGGGCCTGCAGGAAAGCCTGGCCGATCGCGGCATCTACAGCAACGACATCCTGCGCTGCTACTCGAAGGAAGAATTGCAGCAGGCCGGCGAGATGATCGATCCGGAACGCGATCGCCTGTTCGCGTACAACGGCCTGTACCTGCTGGCCACGCGCTACCTGGCCAGCGACCGCAGCCGTGAGGTCTACGAACTGCCGCAGGAGCGCTGGCTGACCATCGCGCTGTACCTGATGCAGGAGGAAAAGCCGCGCGAGCGGCGCATGCAGCTGGTCGGAGAGGCGTACTGGGCGCTGTCCAACCTGTACATGACGGTGGCCACACCGACCCTGGCCAATGCCGGCAAGGTGGGCGGGCAGTTGTCGAGCTGCTTCATCGACACGGTGGACGACAGCCTGCAGGGCATCTATGACTCCAACACCGATATCGCCCGTGTGTCCAAGCACGGCGGTGGTGTTGGAGCCTATCTGGGCTATGTGCGCAGCAGCGGCGCGCCGATCCGTGGCGTGGCCAATTCCTCCGGCGGCGTGGTGCCGTGGATCAAGCAGCTCAACAACACTGCGGTGTCTGTTGATCAGCTCGGCCAGCGTAAGGGTGCGGTGGCGGTGTACCTGGACATCTGGCACCGCGACATCGAAGCCTTCATGGACCTGCGCCTCAACAATGGGGACCAGCGTCTGCGCGCGCACGATGTGTTCACCTCGGTGTGCGTGCCGGACCTGTTCATGGAAGCGGTCGAGCGTCGCGCCGACTGGTACCTGTTCGACCCGCACGAGGTGAAGCAGGCCAAGGGCTGGTACCTGCAGGACTTCTACGACGAGAAGCGTGGTTCGGGCAGCTTCCGTGACCGCTACGCCGAGCTGGTGGCCGATGAGCGCATCAGCCGCCGCACGGTGAAGGCCATCGATCTGTTCAAGCGGATCATGCTCAGCCAGCTGGAGACCGGCAACCCGTTCCTGTTCTACCGCGACGAGGTCAACCGCCGGAACCCGAACAAGCACGCGGGCATGATCTATTCCAGCAACCTGTGCACCGAGATCCTGCAGAACATGAGCCCGACGCGGATGATCCAGGAGATCGTCAGCGGCGACCAGATCGTCACCACACGCCGTGCCGGTGACTTCGTGGTCTGCAACCTCTCCTCGATCAACCTCGGCCGGGCGATCAGTGCGCCGGATGACCTGCTGGCCACCGATGTGCTGGAGCGCCTGATCCCGATCCAGGTGCGCATGCTCGACAACGTGATCGACCTCAACGCGTTGCCGGTGCCGCAGGCCACCATCACCAACCGCAAGTACCGCGCCATCGGCCTGGGCACGTTCGGCTGGCACCACCTGCTGGCGCAGCAGGCGATCCAGTGGGAATCGCCGGATGCCGAAGAGCTGGCCGACCGCCTCTACGAGCGCATCAACTTCCTGACCATCCAGGCCAGCGCGCAGCTGGCAAAGGAAAAGGGCAGCTACCCGATGTTCGCCGGCAGCGACTGGCACAACGGCCGCTACTTCAGCGATCGCGACTACAGCGGCGCGGCCTGGGACAGCCTGGCCCGCGAGGTCGCCACGCACGGCCTGCGCAACGGTTGGCTGCTGGCCGTCGCGCCGAACATGAGCACCGCGCAGATTGCCGGTTCCACCGCATCGATCGACCCGATCTACAGCGCGTTCTACTACGAGGAAAAGAAGGATTTCCGGCGTCCGGTGGCTGCACCGGGCCTGTCGCTGGAGACCTGGCCGTACTACGAGAAGGGTGCCTACAAGGTCGACCAGTTCGCCAGCGTGCGCCAGAACGCGCGCCGCCAGCGCCACGTCGACCAGTCGATCAGCTTCAACCTGTACGTGCCCAGCACGATCCGCGCCAGCACGCTGCTGGAGCTGCACCTGAGTGCCTGGCGCGAAGGCCTGAAGAGCACCTACTACGTGCGCTCCAACGACATCGACATCAGCGAATGCGAGTGGTGCTCCAGCTGACCACCGGCGACCCACGGTAGTGCCGGCCGCTGGCCGGCAACCCCGCGATCTACGGTAGCTAGCCGCCGGCCGCAACCCCGCGATCCATGGTAGTGCCGGCCGCTGGCCGGCAACACGATAGAAAGAGAACGAAGGCAGGAACCCATGGCAACCCCCCTCGACCGCATCAAGATCCTCGAACCGCGCCATCCCAACCGCAGCACCGGCATCATCAACGGCCGCACCAGCGGCATCCTCAACTGGAACGACATTCCGTACCCGTCGTTCTATCGGGCCTACAAGGAGCTGTCGACCAACTTCTGGATTCCCGACGAGGTCGACATGAAGCTCGATGCCCGCCAGTACGGCGAGCTCAACGCACGCGAAAAGAACGCCTACGACTCCATCATCGGCCTGCTGGCCACGCTCGACTCACCGCAGACCCGCTTCATCTACAACGTGGCCGAGTACATCACCGATCCCGCCGCGCATGCCAATGCAGCGATCATCGGCCAGCAGGAAGTGATCCACAACGAGAGCTACAGCTACGTGCTGGCCTCGATCACCGACCTGCCGAACCAGAACCGCATCTTCGAGATCGCCCGCACCCATCCGACCATCATCAAGCGCAACGCACCGATCATGGGCGCGTATGACGACTTCATGCGCGAGAAGACCGCCGAGACCCTGCTGAAGTCGCTGATCCAGTCCTCGATCCTGGAAGGCATCAACTTCTATTCCGGTTTCGCCTACTTCTACAACATGGTGCGGCAGAACCGCATGAACGGCACCGGCAAGATCATCAGCTTCATCAACCGCGACGAGCTGGCGCATACCAAGTTCATCAGCGAGCTGATCCGCGCCATCATCGGCGAGAACCCTGAGCTGCAGACCAACGAGCTGACCGCCTACGTGCACCAATCGTTCGAGCATGCGATCGAGCTGGAGACGCAGTGGTCGTCGGAGGTGCTGGACGGCATCGATGGCATCGACGTGGACGAGATGGTGCGCTACGTGAAGTACCGCGCCAACAAGATGGCCGGCATGCTCGGCATCGAGCGCCTGTACAGCGACACCACCGACAACGTGATGCCGTGGATCAAGGCCTACGCCGACAACTTCACCGAAACCAAGACCGACTTCTTCGAGATGCGCAATGCAAGTTACAAGAAGACCAACGTCGACAACGGCTTCGACGACCTCTGAGCCCAGCGAAGCGCTGAGCATCCTGCTGGTGGTCGCCTCGTTGAGCGGCAACACCCGCGAGCTCGCTCGGCAGATTGCGGAGCGTTGCCGCGCAGCGGGCCATGCGGTGCACTGGCAGGAGGCCGACGACCTGCGCCAGGCACCGCCTCTGGCCGCCGATGAGGCCGACCTGGTGTTGCTGGGCTGCTGGACCGACAACGCCGGCCGCACGCCGTCGGAGATGAAAGCCTGGGTGGCCGGCATCGCCGAGCGCGGCGAGCGGCCACGGCAGCTGGCGGTGTTCGGTACCGGCGAGACGCAGTGGGGACAGGAGTACTACTGCGGCGCCGTGCACCGGCTGATCCGCTACTTCCGCAGCGACTACCCGCCGCTGGAGATCGAACAGATGCCGCATGGCGTTTGCCATTCCGCGGCCATCGAGGCCTGGACCGACGCGGTCCTGGCCCATTACTGGAGCAACACCGATGCAGATCATCGACGCCACCACGCCTGAGCAGTTCCAGCAGCTGCTGGCCGAACATCCGAGGGTGCTGGTGGATTTCCACAAGGACCAGTGCCCAGGGTGCCGGATGCTGGAGATGTCGCTGCACCGCGTGGCGACCAGCAGTGCAGGGCAGGGCATCACCCTGCTGCGCGTGCAGCTGGAAGTGCTGGGTGAAGCGTTCTTCAGGGGACTGGGGTTGCGGCAGACGCCGACGCTGTCCCTGTTCCGTGACGGCGACGAACGCACCCGCCTGGCCGGGTTCCAGTCGCCGCAGCAGATTGAAGCCGCCATTGCGCTGTATCTGTAGAGTCGAGCGATGCTCGACTGCTGTTCGCGCGGTGATGGAATGAGTCGAGCATGGCTCGACTCTACAAAGGCATACACGCGTGGCGTGGATCTGCTGGCGGGATTTGCTTTCTGTAGAGTCGAGCCATGCTCGACTGCTTTGCGCGCGGTGTGCGATGAGTCGAGCATGGCTCGACTCTACAAAGGCATCCACGCATGGCGTGGATCTGCTGGCGGGATTTGCTTTCTGTAGAGTCGAGCCATGCTCGACTGCTGTTCGCGCGGTGATGGAATGAGTCGAGCATGGCTCGACTCTACAAAGGCATCCACGCATGGCGTGGATCTACTGGCCGTTGAAGGTATCCACCAGCAGCTTCACGTTCAACGCCACGATCACCAGCGCGATCACCCAGGCGATGCTGCCCAGCCAGCGCGGGGCCACCAGCGCGCCCATCGTCACCTTGTCGGTCACGATCCGCACCAGCGGGATGATCGCGAACGGCAACTGCATCGACAGCACCACCTGGCTCAGCACCAGCAGCTTTACCGCGCCCTGGTCGCCGAACAGCATGATCACCACCACCACCGGAATGATCGCCAGCGCCCGCGTGATCAGCCGCCGCAGCCACGGCGGCAGACGCAGGTGCAGGAAGCCTTCCATCACGATCTGGCCGGCCAGCGTGGCGGTCACCGTTGAATTCAGGCCCGAGGCCAGCAGCGCAATTGCAAACAGCGTCGCAGCGGCGCCCACGCCCAGCATGGGCGCCAGCAGCTGGTGCGCCTGCTCGATGTCTTCCACATCAAATCGGCCATTGGCATGGAACACCGCCGCCGCCAGGATCAGGATGCTGGCGTTGATGAACAGTGCCAGGGTCAGTGCAAGGGTGCTGTCGGTCACTGCCCAGCGCAGCGCGCTGCGTCGGCCTTCATCGGTGCGCGGGTAGGCACGGGTCTGCACGATGGACGAGTGCAGATAGAGATTGTGCGGCATCACCGTGGCACCAATGATGCCGATGGCGATGTACAGCGCGTGCGGATCAGTTACCACCTGCGCGCGCGGAATGAAACCGCCCAGCACTTCCATCACCGGCGGTGCGGCCAGCGCGATCTGCACCATGAAGCAGGCGAAGATCACCATCAGCAATGCGATCACGAAGGCTTCCAGCGCACGGAAACCGCGGTTCATCAGCAGCAGCACCAGCAGCGTGTCCAGGGCGGTGATCACCGCGCCCCACAGCAACGGCAGGTCGAACAGCAGCTTCAGCGCGATCGCGGTGCCGATCACTTCGGCCAGGTCGCAGGCGATGATCGCCGCCTCGCACAGCGCCCACAGCGCCAGGTTCACCGGCTTGGGGTAACGCGCGCGGCAGGCCTGGGCCAGGTCCATGCCGGTGGCGATGCCGAGCCGCGCCGACAGCGCCTGCAGGATCACCGCCATCAGGTTGGAAATGAGGATGACCGACAGCAGCAGGTAGCCGAAGCGCGAACCGCCGGCGAGGTCGGTGGCCCAGTTGCCCGGGTCCATGTAGCCGACCGAGATCATGTAGCCCGGGCCGAGAAAGGCCAGCAGGCGGAACCACCAATGGCCCTTGTCGGGCACCGCCACCGAGGCGTTGAGCGCACCCAGGCTGGCCGCAGTGGAGGCCGAAGGGTCGCGGGGTGCCAGGGTGTTCATGGCTCCGAATATAGCTCCTGCTATAGTCATTAGCAATGTGAAACAATCGTCTTTATCGCGTTACTGGTCCAGAATTCAGGTTCAACACCGGAACAACCGGAAGGACAGGCGCAGGCGTGGGCAAGACCGACGATTCGACATCGCTGAAAAGCACCCCCTTGATCGAGGCCGAGCGCCAGGTCGAGAGCTTCCGGCAAGTGCGCGAGGCGCACCGGATGGAGCTGGTGGAGGACTATGTCGAGCTGATCTCGGACCTGCTGGCCGACGGCGGCGAGGCCCGCCAGGTCGACATCGCCACCCGGCTGGGCGTAGCCCAGCCCACCGTGGCGAAGATGCTGCGGCGGCTGGCCCGTGATGGCTGGGTGGTGCAGCGGCCGTACCGCGGCGTGTTCCTGACCCCGGAAGGCGAGGCGCTGGCGCATGCCAGCCGCCAGCGCCATCAGACCGTGGAGCGTTTCCTGCTGGCGCTGGGCGTGGACCCGGATACCGCGCGGCGCGATGCCGAGGGTATCGAGCACCATGTAAGCGAGCAGACGCTGGCGCTGTTCGAAGCGTTCGTGCGCAAGGCTGAGGGCGAGGCGCCGTAACGGTAGCGCCGGGCCATGCCCGGCGGCCGTAAGGCTGCGTCAAGCAATTCGCCGGGCATGGCCCGGCGTTACCGCGATTGGATGCCGGCGTTGGGGCAATGGGCCTGCTGCTGCGCACACGCCTGCTTCGTCCATTCCTTCAACACGGGCTGCAGGCCTTCGTAACGCCGGCCTTGCCAACCATTGGCCAGCACCTTGCCGTCAGCATCGATCAGCACCAGATTCGGCGGTGCCAGCCCAGCCAACGCCTGCAGTGCCGGCATGCGCGCGGCGCGGCGCGGGTCCAGCACCGGCCACGGCATGTCCTGCGCGTGCATGTAGCGGCGCAGCGCGGCCTCGCTCTCATCCAGGCTGACGTACACCACTTCGGTATCGGCGCCGGCCTCGCGCAATGCGTCACGCACGCTGCGCAGTGTGGGTACGAAGGCATGGCAGGGCGCGCACCAGTCGGCGCCGAAGTACAACGCCACCAGCTTCGGTGGCGATGACCACTGCATCGGCCGCAGCGAGCGCTGATCCGGCCGCACCAGCGAGGCCGAGACCTGCGCGTGGAGGTCCGCAGCCATCGCCGGTGCGGCCAGCAGCACGGCACAGGCCAGCAACAACGCTCGTAGCGGCTTAGAACGCATAGCGCAGGTTGACGTACCACGAGCGCGCGAAGCGCGGCCCATAGACATAGTCGCTGTCACGCAACGCACCCACCTCCAGATCCTTCTGGCGCTGGTCGAACACGTTCTTGACGCCTGCGGCCACCGACACTTCCTGCTGCGCCTGCGCGCCCAGGTGACGGTGCCAGCGCGCACCCAGATCGGTCACCAGGAATGAACGCGTGCGGTGCAGTTCGCCCAGCCGGTTGTTCAGCACCGACATCGGCCCGGTGTGGCGCAGCGCGACGAAGGTCTCCCACGGCTCGGCCGGCATCCAGCTGAGCTGGGCCAGGCCGGTCCAGCGTGGGGTCTTCAGGTAGTCCCGGCTTTCGATCACGGTGTCGCCGCCGTCGCCGGTGTCGTCGAAGATGCGCTGCGGTTCGCGGAAGCGCGAGCGGTACCACGAGGCACCCGCGGTCAGGCGCCACTGTGGCGACGGCTGCCAGCCCAGGTTGGTTTCCGCCCCCAGCACGTTGGAACCGGACGCGTTGTAGCGCAGCTGACTGAGCTGTCCGTCATCGCCGCGCTGGATCTCGCCCAGTGCGAAGGTGTCGCGGATGCGCGCATACGAGGCGGTGGCATCCCAGCTCCACACCGGATTGGCCGGGTCAGATCGCCAGTCGAAGCCGAACAGGGTGGTCAACGCGCGCTCTTCCTTCAGGCCGTCGGTGTTGCGCACGCGCACCTGTTCGCCACCCAGCGTATCGACATGCACATCCTCGACGAAGATTTCCGGTGCACGGAAGCCAGTGGCAACGCCTGCCCGCCACTTCAGGTTGGGCGTGGCCTGCCAGGCCAGCGCGATGCGCGGCGAGAACACCGCGCTGTCCAGCTCCGAGCTCTTGTCCACGCGCGCACCCAGCACCAGGTCGACGTTGTCGCGCAGGCTCCACTCGTCCTGGATGAAGGCGCCCAGGTTGTGGAAAGTGGCATCCTCCAGCACTGCCAGGCGCTGCCCGTCACCGGTGCGGTTGTCGTCGCGCAGTGACTCGTGCTTGTACTGCACGCCGAAGGCCAGCGCGTGCGCACCCAACCGCCAGTTCAACTGACTGTCGATGTAGTGCAGCGGGTTGTGGGTGCGGCCGTACTGGCGCCATGAGCGTGAGGCGGCGCTGCCGGCTACGTTCGGATCCAGCTGCGACGGGTCATAGCCAGGCGCAGACGGATCGGTGACCACATCGCCCAGGCCGCCATAGAAGCTGTCACGGTCGATGTCGGCGAAGGCATAGGCCAGGCGGAAATCGAGGTCGGCATTGATCTCCTGATCCCACGACACGCTGCCTCGGCGGTACTTCGTATCCAGCGATTCGGCGATGTTGGCCAGGTATTCGGGCTGGTCCAGGCGGTTGCCGCCGCGGCGGGTTTCATCGGTCACCTGCAGGTCCAGGCGCAGCCGCGTGCCCGGCGTGGGCGCATACCAGGCCTGCAGCCCGCCGACCTTGAGGTTCTTGCGGGTGATCTCGGTATAGCCGTCACCGTTGTAGTCGATGCCGCTGTTCCAGTTGCGCTGGGCAATCACCGACAGCCCGGCGTCGGCATCCTTGGCCACCAGGTCGAGGCGCACATCGGCGTTCTTCTGCGGCGTGCCTTTCAGCACATCCACGCCGGCCTGCACATGGCCGCCGCTGCGCGCCGGCAGTGGCGGGATCAGGTTGATCACACCGGCCACCGCGCCCGGGCCGTACAGCGCCGAGCCGCCGCCCTTGACCACTTCGATGCGGTCGACGAACCCGGCCGGAATCTGTTCCAGGCCGTACACGCTGCCCAGCGTGGACAGCAGCGGGATGCCATCGAACAACAGCTGGTTGTAGGCGCCGGGCAGGCCCAGCAGCTGTACCTCGCTGGTGTTGCAGTTCTGGCAGTTGCTTTCCACGCGCAGGCCGTTGATCAGCTCTGCGGCACGCGAGAAGTCAGTGGCCGCGCGCAGCGCGATGTCTTCCTTGCGCAGCACTTCGGTGCGGATCGGGACATCGGACAGCAGGCGTTCGCTGCGGGTGGCAGTGCTGACCTTGACCTGCACACGGTCCAGCTCGGTCGGCTTCGGTGTGGCTGCCAGCGCAGGCAGCGGCAGGGTCAGGGCGATGGCGGCAGCCAGAGGCAGCCGGCGGGAAAGGGGTCTGGAAACGGGCATGAAGGCGTCGTCCTTGGGAGAGGAAAGGCGGCGAGGGCGACCTGGCTGACGCATATAAAAGCAGAGGGTCATAGATATAGCAACGGCTATATAAATAAGTCCGTGCAATCACGAAGCCGAAAGCAGGGTCAGAACATCGCGGACGACGGCGTTATAACATTACAATTAAGCGCCAGAACCCTGCCGGATGTCATGCCCGGCAGGGTGCGATCGAAATCGAGGAACGCCGCCCCGGTCTGGCCCCAGGGCGGCGAGGGGCTTACCAGGCGGCGCGCAGGCCGACCTGGGCACCGTGGTTGCGATAGCCGCTGTCGCCACGCTGCACACGCAGGTCACCCCATGCGCTCCAGCGCTGGCCCAGCTGCAGCTGGGCACCGGCCTGCACTTCGTAGCGGTTCTCCGGCGTCTTCGCGCTCAACGACTCACTGTTGAAGCGCATGGCCTCATCGCGCTGGCCACGCAGCCAGTTCGCCGCCAGGAACGGCTGCACGCGGTTGCCCTGCAGCGTGCCCTGGCCAAACAGGCGAACGCCGAGGCGGCTGTTGAGGCCGCCGCCGCGACCATCCTCGACCGTGGTGCCATTGTTTTCGACCAGGCTGTCACCGTCGTAGTCGGTCCAGGTCAGCTGCGCCTGCGGCTGCAGGTACAGCGTGCTGGCCTCACTGCTGCGGATGGCCCAGGCATATCCGGCTTCCAGCGACGCACTGCGGGTCCTGGAATCGTAGGTCTCGCGGGCGATGCCTTCGCCCTGCACCTCGTTGTCGAAGCGCGCCGCCTGCAGCCAGCCGTCCACATACAGGCCGGCACTGCTCTGTGCATCCTGCACCCAGCCCAGGTAGACACCGGCCGACTTGCCCTTGACCTTGCCGCGCGTGCCATAGCCGCTCAGCGTCGACACCGCCTGCGTGGTCGCCTCGCCGGTGCCCAGCATCACGCCGACCTGGCCACGGCCATCGCCCCAACGCCAGACATCGCTGCCCAGCTGCAGGGTGTTGATGTGGGTACGGGCGTCAACCTGGCCGGCCACGTTCGCCTGCAGCTGGTCACGCCCGGCGCGCACCCAGGTGCCGATGCGGGCGCGGTCGAAGCCGGGCTCGCCGCGGTCATGGCGGCGCAGCTGGAACATCTGCACGGCCGCGGCCTGGTTGGCCAGGTACGCGCCCGGCTCCGGACGCAGTACGGGGACCGGATCGACGGGATTGACCGGGTCCACCGGATCGACCGGGTCAACAGGATCGACCGGATCCACCGGACCAGTGCCCTGGCACTCCGGCAGCGCCGGATTGATGTCGCACGGATTGCCGGTGTAGGCCGAGGTCAGGTACCAGTTGCCGTTGGTCGCGCCCGGAGTGCCCTTGCGCAGGAAATACTCGTACATGCCGCCGATGGCGCGGCCCTGCAGCGCGAGGTGACCATTGCTGGCACCGTCCACCTGCATCAACGGAATGCCGTTGACGGTCTGTGCACCAGCGCCGGCAATGTTGTTGACGGTGACCTGGGTGGTGCCGCTGGTATCACCGGTCACGTGCATGCGCGAGCTTGCCGCGTCGTCGCCGGCCAGTACCGTGTTGAAGTGCAGGGTGCCGCCATTGCCGGCGTAGTTGCCGTTGACGGTCAGCTGCGGATAGGCCGCCGTACCCGCAGCACCGAGGAAGATATTGCTGCCTGCACCCAGGGTGAGGTTGCCGGTGTTGCTGTCGCCGGACAGCGTCCAGCGACCGCCCTGGTCGACGATGACGTCGGCCGGGCCGAGGATGCGGCCGGTGAGGTCGAGACCGTCAAGGAAGCGCAGCGTGCCGGTGGCGGTATCTGCGATGGTGAAGTTACCGGCCAGCGTGGAAGTTCGGCCGCTAAAGTCGAACCGGGCACCTGCATTGGCCTGCAGGAGGTTGCCGTTGCCACCCTTCAGCGTGGCGCCGTTCTGCACAATGAAGCGGTTGACCTGCGGAGCTGAGCCCTGGGTATTCGCGCTGAGCGCTGCGCCAGCGGTTCCTTCCACCGAAGAGCCATCGACAAGTACGTACCACCCATCTGGGCCCATGGCGGGCTGGCCGCCGGCGTTGTGTCTGCTGTCGATGCCATCCTGCGCGCCGACGACAGAAGAGCCGCTGCGTAATTCCAGAATGCCCGCCAGCATCAGGACGCCGTGCACATCGCCAGCAAAGGCCGTCGATGAGGCACGGATGGTTCCGCCACCCGAAATGCGCGAAGCCGTAAAAGGACTTTCGACGCGGCTGTTTGAAATGGCGATGACTGTGCGCGCCGATGTCGGGTTGGACAGAAATGCACTGGTGTTCAGGCCGGCCAGCGTGCTGCCTCGGATGTCGCCGACGGAATCCATCAACGAGACCAGGCCGGCGGATGCGTTACTGAGGGTGAGTGTCGAATTCTGCGAATTTACTGAGCCTACTCGAGTACCGTCGACGTTCAGCTGCGAATTGCCACGGAGCGTGAAGTCCTGCCCGACCCAGACATGGCCCGGAACGACCGTAGCGGACGCGCCGTTGTTCAGATCAACGGCCGCGGCCTCCATGGAGGGCACGAGAATCAGCCCGGCGAGTGCAAGTGCCAGCCGTGATCGGACAAGCGTGGAAGGAAACTTCGGCGTGAACTGCATCATGCGCATGGGTGTTTCTCCTTGAAGCTCATTGGGGGGGACCTGCATCCGCAGGACCGGAGGCGGCACTGTGCGGATCGGGTCTTGCCTGGGCCATGCAATTAATCTGAAAGGACTGCAGCGGCACTTGCCGGATTCAAACCCCGTTCAATAACTCACCAAACTGAATGGAGCGCGCGGTCTGAATAATTCAGCGTGCGTGAGACCGCAGTGAATGGCGCGTGCAGGATGCTCAAGCTGCGCATCTGCAATCTAGATCTGTGACAGCGTCCACAGTCCATCGGCGCCGTGGCGCTGCGTGGCGGGCTTCATGGAGCTGGGGCGGGTCAGAGCCCTTTCCCCTGGAAAGGGGTCCGACCCAGGGGCCTCGATCAGCCGCGGCGGAACGCGGCGGGGGTACGGGCGCCGACGATGATCATGCGGATCATCGTGGAGATCTGCTCGACCAGCTCCGGATCCTTCTCCGGTGGCAGGTCCATGGCGGTGGCACCCATCGCGAACACCAACCGGGTGATGGCCTTGGCCACCAGTTCCGGGGCATGCAGTACGGCGCCATCCAGTGCGGCCAGGCGCACCAGGTCGTGCTGCAGCTCTTCCTCGAAGTAGTGCAGCTCGCGTTCGACCGCATGCTTGAAGTCGTCCGAGCCGACCGCGCCCTCGCGCAGCAGCACGTGCAGCAGCTTGTCGTCGGCGCGCAGCTGTTCCATGAAGGTCTCCACCGAGACCCGCACCACGCTGGTGGCGGTGGAGGTGGCGCGCTGCCGGGCCTCGCCGATGATGGTGCGCAGCGAGCGGCCGGCCGCATCGATGAGCGCCACGGCCAGTTCGTCCATGTCGCGGAACTGCCGGTAGAAGCTGTTCGGCGCGATGCCAGCCTCACGTGCCACTTCGCGCAGGCTGAGCGTGGACAGGCTGCGGTGCGGCCCGATCAGTTTCAGGGCAGCAGCCAGCAGATCCTCGCGGCTCACCGTACGGCGGGCCGGGCTGTTGGCATCTTCGGGCGTCGACAAGGCGGTGGCGGCGGCCATGGGGGTTCCGGTGGGGCGAGGCTGAATCATACCCAATCCGGTTCAATATACACATGTATACACAGGTGTATGTGCGCCCGTATAGTGCGCCCATGAGCGCTGTCGTCCGTCCGTCCCTGTTCTCTCCGTACCGCTGGGTCTCGCCGTCGCTGTTCGATTTCTGGGCGGGCCAGCTCAATCCCCTGTGGACCCTGCGCGAGCCGGTGGCCCGCCTGGTCCGGCGCGAGCCGGCCGGCGAGGGCGCGGCGACCCTGGTCCTGCGCACCAACCGGCACTGGGCCGGCATGCGCGCTGGCCAGCACGTCACTCTCGGCGTCGAGATTGAAGGGCGCCTGTGGCAGCGCAGCTACAGCCCCACCGCACTCGGTCGGCGCGAGCTGGCGATCACCGTCAAGGC
This sequence comes from Stenotrophomonas sp. 63632_Sma, assembly GCF_056482875.1. Classification (NCBI taxonomy): domain Bacteria; kingdom Pseudomonadati; phylum Pseudomonadota; class Gammaproteobacteria; order Lysobacterales; family Lysobacteraceae; genus Stenotrophomonas; species Stenotrophomonas sp. 63632_Sma. The sequence goes on along the minus strand of NZ_CM151220.1, from coordinate 2,641,515 downwards.
GGTCGATGGCGGCCGGGTCAGCCAGCATCTGGTCAATCATGCGCAGCCGGGCGAACTATTCCGCCTCGATGCCGCCTTCGGCGAATTCCATATGCCGGCCGCGGCGCCAGTGCTGCTGCTGGCGGCCGGCAGTGGCATCACGCCGATGCGCAGCCTGCTGCGCGACACCTGCCAGCGCCCGCTGGCGGCGCCGGTGGACCTGTTCTACTGGGAGCGCACCGCTGCCCATCTGCAGTTCCGTGATGAACTGCAGGGGCTGGCCGCAGCGCATCCGAACCTGCGCGTACACCTGCTGACCACCCGCGAGGGTGAGGTGCCGGCCGCGCGTATCGATACCCATGATCTGCAGGTGGCCGGCGATGACACGCCGTTGGCGCAGCGCCATGTGCTGGCCTGCGGCCCGGACGGCTTCGTTGCCGCCGCGCGTGAACGCCTGGCACATCAGGTGGCCGGCTTCCAGGCCGAAGCCTTCACCCCGCCGGCGCCGTTGCGCGATGCCAGCAGCGAAGGTGAGGTGTCGCTGACGCTTGCGCGCAGTGGCCGCCAATTGAGCGTGCCGCGTGGCCGCTCGCTGCTGGAAAGCCTCGAAGCCCATGGCATCAAGCCCAAACACGGCTGCCGCATGGGTATCTGCAACAGCTGCAGCTGTGACCGCGTCAGTGGCGCCACCCGCCACCTGCGCACCGGCGACCTGCAGTCCGAATCGGCACAGCCGGTGCGGATCTGCGTGAGCGCACCGACCACCGACCTGACCCTGGATCTCTGAGGACGCCTGCCATGACCCGCGCTACCGACCGTGCCCTGAGTACTGCCGAGATGCATGCCTTCGGTGAGGAACTCGACGCGATCCGCGACCGTGTGATCGGCAGCCTCGGCGCCTCCGATACCCGCTACATCCGCCGCGTGGCCGCCGCCGTGCGCTGGTTCGGCGTGGGTGGCCGTGGCCTGCTGTTCCTGGCGGCGTTCTCGCCACTGTTCTGGATGCCGCTGCTGTGGCCGGCCGCGATCACCGGCACGCTGCTGCTGGCGCTGTCGAAGATCCTGGAGAACATGGAACTGGGCCACAACGTCATGCACGGCCAGTTCGACTGGACCGGCGACCCCAAGCTCAACGGCAACACCTACGAGTGGGACATCGTTGCCACCGCCGACAACTGGCGCAAGACCCACAATTTCCGCCACCACACCTACACCAACGTGCGTGGCATGGACGATGACATCGGCTACGGCCTGCTGCGCATCTTCCCGGAACAGCGCTGGAAGCCGTTCTACCTGCTGCAGCCGATCATCGCGCCGATCTTCGCGCTGCTGTTCCAGTGGGGCGTGGCCGCGCAGGACCTGCGCCTGGGCCGTTGGCTGAAGGGCCGCATCAGTGGCCGTGCGATGTGGATGCAGACCCGCCCGGTGGCGCGCAAGATGCTGCGCCAGGTTCTGAAGGACTACGTGTTCTTCCCGCTGCTGGCCGGTCCGTTCTTCCTCACGGTGATGCTGGGCAACCTGGTCGCCAACGGCCTGCGCAACATCTGGACCTATGTGATCATCTTCTGCGGCCACTTCACCGCTGAATCGGAAACCTTCCCGAAGGAGTGCCTACGCAATGAGTCGCGCGGTCACTGGTACCTGCGCCAGCTGCGCGGTTCGTCCAACATCAGCGGCGGCTTCCTGATCAACGTGCTGTCGGGCAACCTCAGCCACCAGATCGAGCACCACTTCTATCCGGATCTGCCGGCCAACCGCTATGCGGCCATCGCCAAGGAAGTGAAGGACATCTGCCGCCGCTACGGCCAGCACTACAACAACGGCTCGCTGCCGCGCCAGTTCGGCCAGGTGGTCTGGCGCATCCTGCGCCACGCGTTCCCGAGCAAGCCGCGCCGCCTGCCGATGTCGGACATCATGTCCGCACCGGCATCGGCCAACGCGGGCTGATCGACTCAGCCCGCTTTCGCCAGGTCCGCCTGCTCGCGGTCCAGGCGTCGCAGGAATACCTGCATTTCCTTGCGTGCCTGCTGGTCGCCCTTGCTGCCGGCCACGCTCAAACCGCGTTGCCACGCTTCGCGCGCCGCCTGCGGCTGGCCACTGGCCAGCCAGGCCTTGCCCAGCAGCTTCCACGCTGCCGAATACTGCGGATCAAGGACCACGCAACGGCCCAGATGGGTCGCTGCGCGCACCGGGTTGCCGGCATCCAGCCAGCCCTTGCCCAGGCCGAAGCGCAGCAGCGCGCCGTCCTTGCCGCTGGCCAGCATGCATTCCAGAGCCTCGATGTTCATCAGCGCACCTCCACCAGCAGCTCGGCCGGTCCCGGCTGGAAGCGGCCGCGATGGAACAGCAGTGGCGCGCCGCCGTTCTCGTGCACTTCGATGATGCGGCCGGCCAGCAGCAGGTGATCGCCTACCGGCCACTGCGCATGGCGGGTGCAGGTGAGATGCGCTACCGCACCGGCGATGCGTGGCGGGGCGTCCTCGTCGTCATCCAGCAATGCCAGACCGTCGAAGCGGTTGCGTACCTGCGGATCGGCAAAGCGCCGGGCCAGTGCTTCCTGGTCGGCCGCCAGCACGCTGATCGCAAAGCGGGTGGCGCGCTGGAAGGTGGAAAGACTCTGCGCGTGCAACGCCAGGTTCCACAGCACCAGTGGCGGCTGCAATGACACCGGCACGAACGAATTGATGGTCAGGCCGATGGGCTTGCCCTGCGCATCGCGCGCGCAGACGATGGCCACGCCGGTAGGAAAGTGGCCGAGCAGCCGCCGCAGTGCCCGCGGCGGCATCTCGACCGACGGCACCGGGGCCGGGGCGGGGAATACCCCCGCCCACGGCCCGGCGTACGGCAGTGTCTCGCCGCTCATGAGGCCCTGGCCTGGCGGTAGCGCCGGCCGACCTCGGCCCAGTTGATGATGTTGAAGAACGCACCGATGTAGTCCGGGCGGCGGTTCTGGTAGTGCAGGTAGTAGGCGTGTTCCCAGACATCCAGTGCGAGGATCGGGGTATTGCCGGACAGGCCGACCGTAGCGCCCATCAACGGGCTGTCCTGGTTGGCGCTGCTTTCAACCTTCAGGCGGCCGTCGCGATCGCTGGTCAGCCAGGCCCAGCCACTGCCGAAGCGGGTCTGCGCGGCCTTGGTGAAGGCCTCCTTGAAGGCATCGAAGCCACCCAGATCGCGGTCGATGGCGGCGGCCAGCTCATCATCGGGCGTGCCGCCGTTGGCGCTGAGCACGGTCCAGAACAGGCTGTGGTTGGCGTGGCCACCGCCGTTGTTGCGGACTGCGCCACGCTGCGCCTCGGGCACTGCATCGAGGTTGGCGATCAGCGCCTCGACCGGCTGCTCGGCGATGCCGGCCTGCTCGATGGCGGCATTGAGGTTGTTGACGTAGGTCTGGTGGTGCTTGCTGTGATGGATTTCCATCGTGCGCGCATCGAAGTGCGGCTCGAGGGCGTCATAGGCATAGGGGAGCGGGGGAAGCGAGTACGACATCGAAGCAATCTCCGTGGGGAAGGCCAAGGGGGCTGGCCGTGGGGAGACTGTTATCGCACCTCAACAATGGTTGAGGTCAATAGATCAAGAGGTCAAGACGGAGGCGTGGTAGTGCCGGCCGCTGGCCGGCATTCAGCGAAGGTCGGGTTGTAGCCCGGCGAGGCACTACCAGAATCCGCTTTCCGAACCCTCACCGGCGCGCTGATGCGCTGCCCGCGCTCGCAGGAAACCGTCAGGAGGGGGCGGGGGCCGCTGGACAGGACCGTTGGCGCCAAGGATGGCGCCATCGAGCACCATGGAGGGGCTTTTGCGTGTCCTGGCCAGCGGCCCCCGCCCCCTCCCACACGGATCAACAAAAGCGCCGGCCGGCGAACCAGCCGCCAGCGCTTTCATCAACTCAGCTCAACCAGTCCTTACAGGCGCCATCCACCTGGTCACCGCACGCCTGCTGCATCCGCTGCTGCAGCCGTGCCAGCGTCTCCGCACCCTGGTGCTTGCCGCTCCACGTCTTCAACTGCCCGGCCAGGCGCTCGAAACGCTGGCGGGTACGCTGGTGGTAACCCGACGGCTGTGCCTCCAGCTCGGCGATCAGCGACGCGGTCGCCTGCTCGATGCGCGGTGCATCGTCCGGCGCCAGCTTCAGCAGGCCTTCCACGTACAGCACGCCCCATTGCACGCGGGTGGCCGGGCCCTGTGCACCATCGTAGGCGCGCTTCAACCACTCCAGCGCACCGGCGGTGTCGCCGCGCTGCTCGGCCAGTTCGGCCAGCTCGGGCATGTAGTAGTACGGCTGCTCGCTGCGCTTCAGCTCGGCCAGCAACAGCGCCTCGGCACCCGCGTCGTCACCTACCTCGCGCAATGCGTACACCGCGCTGCTGATCGTGGCCTGGCGTGCATGCGCATCGGTGGCGGCGGCATCAGCAGCGGCCACGCGCTGCTTGACCCGCTCGACCAGCGGCGCGGGCAGTGCGCCCTTCGGCTGCTGCTGGCGGGCCAGCGATACTTCGGTCAGCGCACGCGACAACGCGTCGTCGGCGCGATCACCGCGCTCGGCATCGGCGCGCTCCAGTGCGACCAGCAATTGCTGGCCCAGGGTGTTGGACGTGGCCGGGCCTGCACTGGCCTGCTTGACCAGCTGCACACCTGCATAGCCGAGCAACTCACGGTTGCGGCGCACTTCCGCCGGTTGTGCCAGTACGGCCTGCAGCAGCTCGCGCACTTCGGTGGGCGAGGTATCGGGCTTTTCGGCTGTAGCCAGAGCCAGCAGGGCGAAACGGCGCTGCAGGGCGGCGTCGGGTGCCGCCCTGGACAACTGGCGCAGCACATCCTGGCTCCTGCGCTCGCCGGCCAGGCGGTTGGCGTCCACTTCCCAGCCATAGTCGCCCAGCACCTGCCAGTCTTCGGCGGCCAGCCGGTCCGGCGTTGCCAGCGCGGTGGCCAAGGTGGCGGCAACAGCACTGCGGCGGCCTGCAGCGACGGTCAGGGCCCGGGTCAGTTCGGCGGCGTCATTGCCACCGGCCACGCGGGTGATTTCGTTGCGCTGTGGGTCCAGCACGATCAGGGTCGGATAGCCGCGTACGCCGAAGCGTTCGCCCCAGGCCTGCGCACCTTCCTCGTCGCCATCCAGGTAGACGGGAACGAATTTGCTGGTCAGCGCGATGAAGGCCGGGTCCTTGAACAGGCCCGCCTTGAGCTGGTTGCACGGCGGGCACCAGACCGCACCCCAGTACAGCAGCACCGGCTTGCCGCTGTCGGCGGCTTCGGCGAAGGCATCGTCCACATCGCCCTGGCGCCAGGCGATGGCGGATGCCGGCGCGGGTGCCTCGGCAGAGTTGGCGGTGGATACCGGGGCCGGGGTGCAGGCGCTCAGCGCCGAAGCCAGCAGCAACACGGAAAGCGCGACGCGCATCGGCAGCATCTCGAAGGGCAGGGTGACAGGCCATTGTAGGAACCGCCGGGGAGCCTGCTGATTCAGTTTGCTTATGACAGGCGTGCCGCAGGGCATGACGCCCACCGGGCATTGCCGGGCGGATGCCTTCAGGCCGCTGCCCGCACCATCTGCTGGTACACCAGCCCGTTGAACTCGCCGACCTCCCCATCCAGCACAAAGCCATAGCGCAGGTAGGTAGGCACTGCGTTGAGCGAGGCGCGCACCGTCAGTACCGGCTCGCGTACCTGCGGCAGCACGGCTTCGAACAAGGCATGGCCGATACCTTGGCCCTGGCACGCGGGATCGACGAACAGCATTGCCAGGTGCCGGCCCTCCTTCAGTTCGACCATGCCGATTACGCGCGCATCCTGTTCGGCCACCAGGATGTGGTTGTCACCCTGCAGGCGCGCACCAAACGCATCGGCTGCTGCGACACTGCCGAAGGCGGCGATGCCGGCCGCGCTGAGAGACGGCGCCACTGCCTCGTTGAACGCAGCCAGGCACACCGCGCTGATCGCGGGCAGGTCATCGACGTGGGCAGGGCGGATCGTCAGCATGTAGTGTTCTTCCAGTGGTGGGCGGCGCGTCATCGTCGCCGCAGGTCTGCACGCTAAGCTGGCGGCATGAGTGATTTCAATCCTGCTTATGCTGCCTTGTTTCCGCAACAGGGTCTGAGCCTGGGCCTGATGACGCCTGTCGCCGCACATGGGCTGGCCGATCCGCATGAAGCCAGGCGGATCGCGCGGTTGGCCGATCATCTTGGCTTCGCCGCGCTTTGGACCCGCGATGTACCGTTGATGGTGCCGCAGGGCCCGGATGCAACAGCGAGTGCGCTGGATGACCCGTTCCTGTGGCTGGGCATGCTGGCTGCCGCGACCGAGCGCATCGTGGTCGGCAGTGCAGCCATCGTGCTGCCATTGCGCCAGCCGTTGCAGGTGGCGAAGTCGGCGCTGAGCCTGGATCGGATCAGTGGCGGGCGCTTCGTGCTCGGGCTGGGTTCGGGTGACCGCCCGGAAGAATTTGCCGCGTTCGGCGAGGATCTGGAGGGCAGGGCGGCGACGTTCCGTGAGCGTTGGACGTTGTTGCGCGCAGCGCTGTCACCGGAGACCGATGAGCGGACCGCCGTACTGCAGGCGACCGGTGGTTTCGACGTGCTGCCGGCGCCGGCAACGCGCATTCCGATGCTGGTGGTGGGTACTGCGCGGCAGAGCCTGCAATGGATCGCGCGTGAGGCCGAAGGCTGGGCCACCTATCACCGCGAGGAGGTTGCGCAGGAAGGGCGCATCGGCCTGTGGCAGCAGGCGCTGGTGCAGCGTGGCGGGGCAGGCAAGCCGTTCGTGCAGTCGATGCTGCTGGACCTGCAGACGGATCCGCAGGCGCCAGCCGAGCCATTGCCGCTGGGCCTGAAGGTCGGCCGCGATGGTCTGCGTGACTACCTGCTGCGCGTGCATGCGCAGGGCGTGGCACATGTGATGTTCAACCTGGTCGACAACGGGCGGTCGATGGGCGCCGTGCTGCGCGAGATCGGCGAGCAGGTTCTGCCGGATGTGCTCCGGTAGGTGTCCACCTTGGTGGACACGTTCCAGCAGTCGAGCACGGCTCGACTCTACATGGGGTTCGCATCTGCGTATCATTCGCATTTGATATCCTGATGCCGGAGCTCCGCGTGACCCAACGTTCCCCCATGCACCCGACCGGACGCCTGTTCGCCGCGGTCGCTTTCATCGAGGCCGTGACCTGGGCCGGCCTGCTCATCGGCATGTGGATGAAGTACGGCCCGATGGCCAACGTGGCGCTGGTCAAGCTGTTCGGGCCCCTGCACGGCGTGGCCTTCCTGGCCTATGTGGCGGTCACTCTGTTCGCGGCGGTGCGGCTACGCTGGCCGTGGTGGGCCAGTGCCCTGGCACTGCTGGCGGCGATCCCGCCGCTGGTGACGCTGCCGCTGGAGTGGTGGTTCAAGCGTCGTGGTCTGCTGGGCCTGCGTGCAATGCGCTGAACCCACTGTTGCATGCCCATTCAAGAGAATGGGTATCAAATGCAAATACGAGCCGTTATCATTTAAGGATGGCATCGGGCCCTGAGCAGGACTGATGCCAGGCGGGGGCGTACAGACGCACCCGGCCATCCTTTCCTGTTACGGCTGGTGTTTCATGCACGCACGTCCCGTCGTTCCCGGCTTGCCGGCGCTGGTGTTGGCTGCCCTGATCGGCACCATGGCGATGATGTCCTTCGTCGCCGTGATCGGCCCGGTGGTCCGCATGCTCGGCTTGTCCGAGTGGCATGCCGGCCTCTCGGTCACCGCCGCCGGTGTGTTGTGGATGCTGGCCGCGCGCCCGTGGGGCCAGCTCAGCGACCGCATCGGCCGCAAGCGCGTGCTGATGCTGGCGATGAGTGCCTACACCGTGGTCTACATCGCGCTGGCGGTGTTTATCGACGTGGCCCTGCAGGCGGTGCCGCCTGTGTTGGTATCGGTGCTGGTGCTGGTCGGTGCGCGTGGCCTGATCGGCCTGTTCTACGCCGCGGTGCCTCCTACCGCTGCCGCGCTGATTGCCGACAAGGCACCGACCGGGCAGCGTGCGAAATTCCTCGCCCGCCTGGGCAGCGCCAACGCACTGGGCATGGTGCTTGGCCCGGCCGCCGCTGGCTGGCTGGCCTATACGAATCTGTCGCTGGCGCTGTATGTGGCCGCATTGTTGCCGCTGCTTGCGCTGGCATTGCTCGCGTGGCGGTTGCCGGCCACACCGCCGGTGGAGAGCGCTTCTGCGCAACGCCGCCAGCCGATGAGCCGTCTCGACCCGCGCCTGCGCCTGCCACAGCTGGCGGCGTTCATCGCCATGGTCTCGGTGACCATCGCGCAGGTGACGGTCGGCTTCTTCGCGATCGACCGCCTCGGCCTGGATGCAGCGGCGGGCGCGCGCATGGCGGGTATCGCGCTCACAGCGGTTGGCGTCGGCCTGATCCTGGCGCAGGCGCTGGTGATGAAGCTGGAGGTACATCCACGCCGCTGGATCGTCCTCGGCGCGCTCATTTCCGGCATCGGCTTCGCTTCGGTGGCGGGCGTGCAGCAGGCCTGGCAGTTGCCGGCGGCGTACGCGCTGGCCGCGTTCGGCATGGGTTTCGTATTCCCCTCGTTCCAGGCGCTGGCCGCCGATGGGGTGGAGGCGCACGAGCAGGGCGCCGCGGCCGGCACGGTGGCGGCCGCGCAGGGGCTGGGCATGGTGGCCGGGCCGATGCTCGGCACGCTGTTGTATCGCGGCGGGCCCAGCCTGCCTTACCTGCTGGTCGGCGCGCTGCTGCTGTTGCTGTGCGCGCTGGCCGCAGCGCATCGAATGAAGGAGACCCCATGAACGATTCCCTGATGCAGGGCGCGTGGCCGGAGGCTGCGCCAGCGCCGCAGGAGAACACCGACGACGCGTCGCTGTTCCTGCTGCAGCATGCGGGCCAGCACGTGCACGCACGCGGGTGCCGCGCCGCGCTGCCGGCCGGTGCACTGGCGACGCTGGCAGAGCGCGTTTCGGAGTTCTTTGCCCAGCAGCGCGGCGGTCCGGGCCTGTTGGTTGGCGCGGTGCCGTTCGAACCGCGTGCGGACGATGCGTTGTACCAGCCCGAGCGCCTGCTGCCGGCGCTGGCACTGCAACCTCAGGCCGCACCGCCGCTGGACGGCGCCCTGCGGGCCGAGCCTGTGCCGCAGGACTATGCGTCAGCGGTTGCCGCGGCGGTGCAGGTCCTGCGTGCGCCCGAGCAGAACCTGCACAAGGTGGTGCTGGCGCGCAGCCTGTTGGCACGCACCCGCGAGGCGCTGTCGCCGGACGTGCTGCTGGCACGCCTGGGCGCGGATCCGTCGGTGGCGACCTACGCGGTGCCGTTGCCGGTGGAGCTGGGCCAGGCGCCGGCGTGGCTGGTGGGGGCAACCCCGGAACTGCTGCTGCGCAAGCGCGGTGCCGAACTGTTGTCGCATCCGCTCGCCGGTTCAGCACGCCGCAGCGCCGATGCCGCCGAGGACGAGCGTGCCGCGCAGGCGCTGCTGGCCTCGACCAAGGACCATGACGAGCATCGCCATGTGGTGGACGCCATCGTCGAGGGCCTGGCACCGTACTGCAGCCACATCGATGCACAGCCACGGCCGGTGCTGCATGCCACCGCCAGCATGTGGCACCTGGGCACCCGCATCCATGCCACCCTGAAGGATCCGCAGACGTCTGCCGCCGAACTGCTGGCACAGCTGCACCCCACACCGGCGGTCTGCGGTACGCCGCGGCTGGCGGCACTGCAGCGCATCCGCGAACTGGAACCGGTGCCGCGCGGCTTCTACGCCGGCGCCGTGGGCTGGCTGGATGCGCAGGGTGACGGCGACTGGTACGTGGCGATCCGCTGCGCACGCCTGCAGGGCACGCAGCTGCGCCTGTATGCCGGTGCCGGCATCGTCGCCGAATCGGAACCCGAGGCCGAGGTGGCCGAAACCGCGGCGAAGTTCGCTGCCCTGTTGAACGCGCTGGGTGTCCATGAATCCGCGCCCTCCATCGAGCCTGCCGCATGACTACCTCCATTGATCCCTCCCGCCTGCCACTGCAGCAGGTGTGGCCTGATGAACTGATGGCGCGCTATCGCGAGGCCGGTCACTGGCGCGGCGAGACCTTCCCGGCGTTCCTGCGCGAGCGCGCGGAACGCTATGCGGATGACATCGCGGTGGTCGCCGGCGATGTCCGCCTGAGCTACGCGCAGCTGTGGCACGAAGCCGGTCGCATCGGTTCCGGACTGCTGGCACTCGGCCTGCAGCCCGGTGAGCGGGTGCTGGTGCAGCTGGGCAACACCGCCGGATTCATCACCACCGTATGCGGACTGTTCCGTGCGGGTCTGGTGCCGGTATATGCGTTGCGGGCGCATCGCATCACCGAACTGGTGCACTTCGCCAACAAGGCCGAGGCCAGTGCCTACATCACTGCCGACCTGCGCGATGGCTTCGATCATCGCGGGCTGGCGCGGGCGCTGCAGGCCGAGGTGCCGGCACTGCGCCACGTGGTCATCGACGGCGATGCGGCGGAGTTCACCGCGCTGGAGGCGCTGCAGGGCGATCGCAGCGAGCTGCCGGCCGACCCGGATCCGCAGTCGGTGGCGTTCCTGCAGATCTCCGGTGGCAGCACCGGCCTGTCCAAGCTGATCCCGCGCACGCACGACGACTACATCTATTCGTTCCGCGCCAGCAATGACCTCTGCGGCATCGACCGCGACAGCGTCTACCTGGTCGCGCTGCCGGCCGCGCACAACTTCCCGATGAGTTCGCCCGGCTTCTTCGGTGCGCTGTATGCAGGCGCCCGCGTAGTGCTCAGCCCCGGCCCCGGCCCGGATGCGGCGTTCCCGTTGATCGCCCGCGAGCGCGTGACCTGCTGTGGCCTGGTGCCTCCGCTGGCGCTGCTGTGGGCGCAGGCGGCCGCCAGCAGCAAGCATGACCTGTCCAGCCTGCAGGTACTGCAGGTGGGCGGCGCCAAGCTGGTGCCGGAAGCTGCGCGGCGCGTGATCGACGGCCTGGGCTGCACCCTGCAGCAGGTGTTTGGCATGGCCGAAGGCCTGGTCAACTACACCCGGCTGGATGATCCGGAGGAACTGATCGTGGCCTGCCAGGGCCGGCCGATCAGTCCGGACGACGAAGTGCGCGTGGTCGATGACCACGACCAGCCGGTGGCTGAGGGCGAAGTGGGCCATCTGCTGACCCGCGGCCCGTACACCATCCGTGGTTACCACAACGATGCGGTGGCCAACGCGCGCTCGTTCACCGACGATGGGTTCTACCGCACCGGCGACCGCGTGCAGCAGTTGCCCGGCGGCTATCTGGTGGTGCAGGGCCGTGCCGGTGACCACATCAACCGCGCGGGCGAGAAAATCTCCGCCGAGGAGATTGAAGATCACCTGCTGGCCCACCCTGGTGTGTTCGACGCGGCCGTGGTCTCCATTCCCGACGAGTATCTCGGTGAGCGCAGCTGCGCGTTCGTGATCCAGCAGGGGGAGCCGATCAAGGCGCCGGCACTGAAAGCCTGGATGCGTACGCGCGGCCTGGCGGCGTTCAAGGTGCCGGACCAGGTCGTGTTCGTCGACAGTTTCGATACCACCGCGGTCGGCAAGATCAGCCGCCGCGAACTGCGCGCGCAGCTGCGTGCGCGTCATCTGCAACAGACAGGAGGAACGCGCTGATGGCGCTGCCCCGTATCACCAACTATTCCTTGCCGACCGCTGCCGAACTGCCGCAGGCGCGTGGCCCCTGGCGCCCGCAGCGTGATCGTGTCGCACTGCTGGTGCACGACATGCAGCGCTATTTCCTGGCCGCATTCGATGCCGGGAACGCACCGCTGCGGCCGGCGGTGGACAACATCGCGCGCCTGCTGGCGCATTGCCGCGCGCACGGTATTCCGGTGTTCTACACCGCCCAGCATGGTGACCAGGATCGCCGTGACCGTGGCCTGCAGGCCGACCTGTGGGGCCCGGGCATGCGCAGCAGCGCCGATCATGAGCCGATCATCGAGGCGCTGGCACCGCAGCCGGCCGAGCATGTGCTGGTGAAGCACCGCTACAGCGCGTTCCAGCGCAGCAACCTGGAGACGCTGATGCGAGTGCGTGGGCGGGACCAGTTGCTGGTGACCGGCGTGTACGCCCATATCGGCTGCACCGCGACCGCGGTCGAGGCCTTCCAGCGTGACATGGAGGCCTTCATCGCAGCCGATGCGGTGGCCGATTTCTCACGTGCCGATCACGATCAGGCGCTGCACTGGATCGCACGCACCTGTGGCGTGCCGATGACCACCGATCAGTTGCTGGAGGTGCTGTGATGGCTGCCACGGGTGATGCGCTGGATCTGGAGCGGATGCGTGCCGACGTTGCGCGCGTGCTGGAGTGCACGCCGGCCGAGATCGGTGACGACGACAACCTGATCGACCTGGACCTGGACTCGATGCGCATGCTCGGCCTGGTTCTGGCCTGGGGCAACACCGGGTTGCCGCTGGAATTCTTGCAGTTGGCCGAGCACACCACGCTGCGCCAGTGGTGGGGCGTGGTGCAGACGCTGCAGGCCGCGCAGAACGCATGAACGCCGCCGCGCTGGCCACGCCGGTGGCGCTGACCGAGGCCCAGGCCGGACTGTGGTTCGCACAGCGGCTGGCACCGGGCAATCCGTCATTCAATACCGCGCACGCGGTGTGGATCGACGGCCCGTTGGACGTGGCCGCGTTCATTGCAGCGGCAGACCAGGCTGCAGGCGAGGCCCAGGCCTTCGCATTGCGCTTTGCCGAAGGTGCCGATGGTCAGCCGCTGCAGTGGCATGACCCGGCACACGTGCCGTTGCTTTCGCTGCGCGATCTATCCGTCGAGGCCGAGCCGGCATCGGCGGCGCGTGCCGTGATGCAGGCCGACCGGCTCAGCGCGGTCGATCCGACCCGCGACCGCATAAGCCAGCAGGTGTTGTTCGATCTGGGTGGGCAGCGCTGGGTCTGGTATCTGCGTGTGCATCACCTTGCAGCCGATGGCTATGGCATGGCGCTGTTCACTGATCGCGTATGCGCCTTATATGCCGGTCGTGCGGGTGAGGCACTGCCGGGGCTGGCGGGCGTGCTGGCCGATGATGCCACCTATCGTGCCGACCCGCGTCGCACGCAGGCCGGGCAGTGGTGGCGCGAGCAGATGCAGGGCGCGCCGGCGGGCGCGGGCCTGGCCGGTACGCTTGCGGCCAGTGACGACGCGCTGCGCTGGGTGCAGCCGCTCGATGCTGCATTCCGTGAGCAGCTGCTGCAGGCATCGTTGCGTTGGCTGCAGCCCTGGCCGGATGTGCTGGCCGCGTTGTCGGCCGAGTACCTGCGGCGGATGAGCGCCGCCGATGAAGTGGTGCTGGGCGTGCCCTACATGGGGCGGCTCGGCAACGCGTCGGCGCGGGTGCCGGCGATGGTGATGAATGTGCTGCCGCTGCGGGTGGCGGCCGGCGAGGGCAGTGTCGAGGCGTTTACCCGGGTATTGGGCCGGCAGCTCAGCCAGGGCCGCAAGCACGGCCGCTACCGTGGCGAGCAGTTGCGCCGCGACCTGGGCCTGGTGGGCGCGCAGCAGCGCCTGCACGGTCCGCTGGTGAATGTGCAGCCGTTCTACAAGCCACTGGCACTGAACGGCGTGCGGGCGACGCTGGAAGTGCTGTGCACCGGGCCGGTGGATGATCTGACGCTGGGCTTCCGTGGCGACGGCCAGCACCTGCTGGATCTGGAGATCGAAGCCAATCCCGCGTTGTACAGTCGGGAGGATGTCGAGGCGCACGCGACCCGGTTGCTGCATTTCGTATCGGCGGCGCTGGAGGCCGGAGACATCGCGGCGGTGCCGCTGGCCACCGTCGCAGAAGCGCAGCAGGTGGTGCATGGTTTCAATGCCACCGCGCATGCGCTGCCACAGACTACGTTGGTTGAACTGCTGCAGCAGGGCATGGACCGTGACCCGCACGCGCCTGCGCTGGTGTTCGGCGACACCAGGCTGGACTACGCAACGCTGGAAGCGCGGAGTTTCGCGCTGGCGGCACAACTGCGCGCGATGGCGGTCGGTCCGGGCAGTGTGGTGGCGGTGGCATTGCCGCGCTCGCTGGAACTGGTGATCGCGCTGGTGGCGGTGCTGCGTGCGGGTGCCGCCTACCTGCCGCTGGACCTTGCCCATCCCGATGAGCGCCTTGCGCGTATTCTCGCCTCGGCGCAGCCGGCGTGCGTACTGGCTGCGGCAGAGGTATCGGCGCGCATGGACGGTGTGCCGGTGCTTGCCCCCGACCAATGGACCGCGCTGAGTTTCGCAGCACCGTGGGCCGATCCGGCGCCCAGCGATGCAGCCTATGTGATCTATACCTCCGGTTCGACCGGCGAGCCGAAGGGCGTCGTCATCGAGCACCGCGCCATCGTCAACCGCCTGCTGTGGATGCGCGAGCACTACGGCATCCGTTCCGATGACCGTGTTCTGCAGAAGACCCCGGCCACGTTCGATGTTTCGGTCTGGGAATTCTTCCTGCCGCTGCTGTGCGGCGCGACGCTGGTGGTGGCGGGTCCGGACGCGCATCGTGATCCGACCGAGCTGGCGCGGCTGATCCGCGCGCATGGCATCACCACGGCGCATTTCGTGCCGTCGATGCTCGATGCCTTCCTCGCCGCACCGGCCTCCGAGGGCCTGCAGCTGCGCCGTGTGTTCACCAGTGGCGAAGCGCTGGACGCATCGCTGCGCGATCGTTTCCATGGGCGCGTGCAGGCCGAACTGCATAACCTGTATGGCCCGACCGAAGCGGCAGTGGACGTAAGCTACTGGCCGGCTTCGGCGCAGGACCGCTCACGGCCGGTACCGATCGGCTTCCCGGTCTGGAACACCCGCCTGTACGTGCTGGACGCGCGGATGCAGCCGCTGCCGGTGGGTGTGCCGGGCGACCTGTATCTGGGGGGCGTGCAGCTGGCGCGCGGCTATCTCGGTCGCGATGACCTGACCGCCGAACGCTTCCTGGCCGACCCCTTCCTGCCAGGGGAGCGCATCTACCGCACTGGCGACGTGGCGCGCTGGCGCAGCGACGGCGCAGTCGAATATCTGGGCCGCAGCGACCACCAGGTGAAGCTGCGCGGCCTGCGCATCGAGCTGGGCGAGATCGAGGCGGCACTGCGTACGCTGCGGGGCATGGAGCGGGTGGAAGTGCTGCTGCGCCAGGATGCACCCGGTGATGCCCGGCTGGTGGCCTATGTGCCAGCGGCGCTTGCCGATGCCGTGATGCTGCGCAGCCACTTGGCCACGCGCGTGCCGGACTACATGGTGCCGTCGGCGTTCGTTGGCGTGGATCAGTGGCCGGTGACCGCCAACGGCAAGCTCGACCGCACCGCCTTGCCGAAGCCGCCGCAGAACGAGATTGCCGGACTGGCGCCGCGCACGCCGCTGGAACAGGAACTGGCAGTGCTGTTCGCACAGGCGCTGGGCCGCGAGGCAGCGGTGGCAGTGGATGCGGACTTTTTCAGTCTCGGCGGCGACTCGCTGTCCGCGGTGCACCTGCTGCTGGCCATCGAACAACGCTGGCGCTGTGACCTCGGCCTCGGTGCCTTGTTCGCGCAGCCGACCGTGGCCGCGTTGGCGACGCGCATTGCCGAGCCACCCGCGCTGGCCGACCACGCGTTGGGGCCGGTGATCTCGTTGGCTGCCACTGATGCTGACGGGCCCACTCCGTTGTTCGTGCTGCACCCGGCCGGTGGCATCGCCTGGAACTACCGGACGCTGGCGCGCGCCCTGCAGCCGGCACGCCCGGTATATGGCCTGCAGTCGCCCGCGCTGGATCCGAAGCAACCGTTGCCGTCCAGCATCGAAGCCATGGCCAATGACTATGTGCAGCGGGTGGTCACGCTGCAACCGAAGGGACCGGTGCATCTGCTGGGCTGGTCGGTGGGCGGCATCCTCGCCCAGGCGATGGCGGTGCGCCTGCATGAAATCGGCCGTGAAGTCGGTGAACTGGTGCTGCTCGACGCCTACCCCAGCGAATGCTGGCGGGCCGAGCCGGAACCGGATGCCATCGCCGCACTGCGTGCGCTGCTGGCGATTGCCGGCCATGACCCGGATGCACATCCGGAGCTGGACAGCCGTGAACGCATTCTCGGCTTCCTGCGTCGCGGTGGTAGTGCGCTCGGCAGCCTGCCGGATGTAGTGCTCGATGGCGTGGTGCGTGCGGTGACCGGCACCAACCGGTTGATCCGCGAACACATCCACCAACCGTTCGACGGCACGCTGGTGCACGTGCGCGCTGGCCGGGATCATCAGACGCGGCCGCAGCTGCAGTCGGCGTTGTGGCGCACGCACGCGCGCAAGGTGCAGGCGCTGGAACTGGCGTTCCTGCACGCCGAGCTGACCGGCCGCGATGCGGTGGCGCAGCTGGCACCGTGGTTGTCGGCGCGCCTGCGCCACTGGGATGAGCAACAGGAGATCGCAACATGCAGTTGACCGGTTTTGAAGGTCGCGTGGCACTGGTGACCGGTGCCTCCGGTGGCATCGGCGAGGCACTGGTACGGCTGCTGGCGGAGGCCGGCTGCACGGTGGTGGCAACCGACCGCGAGGCGCCCGTGGTAATGGATGCACGTGTGCAGGCGTTTGCGCTCGATGTGACCGACAGTACTGCCGTAGATGCACTGGTGGATCGTGTAGAAACCAGCATTGGGCCGATCGGCCTTGCCGCCAGCGTGGCGGGTGTTCTGCATGTGGGAGCTGTTGCGGAGACCACAGATGCAGATTGGCGCCGGGTGTTCGCAGTCAACGCCGATGGCGTGTTCCATGTTGGCCGTGCGCTGGCGCGGGTGATGTCACCGCGAGGCCAGGGCGCGATCGTCACCGTCAGTTCGAATGCCGCCGGCGTGCCGCGGCACGGCATGGCCGCCTATGCCGCGTCCAAGGCCGCCGCCACGATGTTCACCCGCTGCCTCGGGCTGGAGCTGGCGCCGCTGGGCATCCGCTGCAATATCGTCGCCCCGGGTTCAACGCTGACCCCGATGCAGACCGGCATGTGGCAGGACGAGCGTGGCGCAGAGCGAGTTATCGCCGGCAACCTGGAGACGTACAAGGCCGGCATCCCGCTGCGCAAGCTGGCCACCCCGGAAGACATCGCGCACTCGGTGATGTTCCTGCTCTCCGAGCAGGCCGGGCACGTGGCGATGAGCGACCTGTACGTGGACGGCGGCGCCACCCTGCGCGGGTGAGCTTTGTAGAGTCGAGCCATGCTCGACTGCCTTGCGGCATGAGTCGAGCATGGCTCGACTCTACAGGGTGTATCGGGTTGATCCGGTAGCGCCGGGCCATGCCCGGCGACGTCTCAGGGCAGGGTCAGTCGGTAGACCAGTAGGCGGTTGTCGTTGTCGTACGGGCTGTCGCAGGATTGGCCCTGCATGCGGCAGTGGCGGGCGATGAAGTCGTTGTCGTTGCCGATCAGCAACAGCATGTCGTTCGGATGCTGCGGGTCCAGCGCTGGCAGTACGTCCATGGCTTCCCACTTTTCCGAGAGCAGCCCGGCATGCGGGCCGCGCTTGGTGTCCAGGTCAAGGCCGGCACGCGCCAGCTGCGGGCGGTCGAGCAGGTTCAGCAGTTCGTCGCTGCGTGCGGGCACGATGCCGTCCTTCAACACGGTACCCGCCGGGTCGGCCAGCACCGAGGCCGTACCGGACTCATAGTTGCTTCCTGCCAGGTTGCTGGCATCGGCCACATCCACCAGCAGCACCGACTTGTAGACGATCGGGTGATCGCCGTCCTTGCCCAGACCGTTGCCATCGCGGGCCAGCAGCAGGAAGCGGTGGGCATCCAGTGCACGCAGCTCGCTCTGCGCGGCGGTACGGTCCAGCTTGCCCTTGCCGTCGTGTGCATAGGCGGGCAGGGCCATCACGTAATGGCCGATCGGTTGCTGCGGCGTCGGCGAGGCCGTCACGTCGTAGACCAGCACGCGGGTGTTGATGCGCCCGGCCGCGTTGCCTTTTGCGCTGTCCTGCAGCGTCGCGCTCTGAAGGGCCACGAACAGGCGGGTACCGTCGGGCGACAGGCCCATGCCTTCCACGCCCTGGTTGTTGCGGCGCCCAGTCTGCGGTGCCGCCAGCGAACCGAAGGTGCGCTTGCCATCGCGCTGCGGACGGATCGCCGGCGGCGCCACGATCACACCCTGCAGCTGACCATGCGCATCGAAGTAGTAGACGTTGGCGGTGTACTCGTCGCCGATGTAGAAGTGGCCATCGGCGGTGAACTGCAGCGACTCGGCATCCAGCGAGACCTTGCCCGCGCCTGCGCCGCTGGCGGGCGAGGGCAGCACCACCTCGCGCTGCGTGATCGTGTGGTCCCCCGGGTCGGCACCGGTGAACGGCTGACCGTTGAAGTCCTTCAGCACCACGCCCTTGTCCGGCACCATCAACAGCGTGCCGAGCGCACTGGGCTTGCCAGGGGAAACGTCGATATGCAGCTGCATGCGTTCCACGCGGCCGGCGTAGTCGTAGAACAGGCCTGCCTCGGGGTCGTTACGGCCGCGGTCAGGCAGTGTCCAGAGCACGCCTTCGTAGCCGTTGGTGGTGCGCTTCCAGGTGCCAGGCTGCACCGCCAGCGACGAGAACGAGCCCAGCGTGTCGCCGAGGAAGTCCACCGTGCCTGCCGGCAGCCGCCCGGCCGCGACCAGGCCCTTGTCCACATAGGTACGACCACCCAGCTGCAGGGTGCGTGGGGGCGCACCACTGGCCTCATGTGGTGCGGAGTATCCGCTGGCGGAGAGGGTGGCCAGCAGCAGGGCGGTCGTGAGCATCAGCGGACTCCGGGCGGTCGATCAGAAGCGAAGGTCGATCGTACCGAACACCTGGCGCGGTGCCGAGGCATGGAACACGTACAGCTTGCCGGCCGGGTCGCTGGGCGCGAACACGCTCGAATCCAGGTTGCTGGCGTAGCGCTTGTTGGTCAGGTTGGTCACGTTGAACGACACACGCATCCCCTTGGCAAAACCGACCTGGCCGAAGTCGTAGCCACCGGCCAGGTCGAATACGGTGAAGCCACCGAAGCCCTGGTCGTTGCTGTAGGTGTAGAAGCGCTCGCCGGTGTACTTGCCACGCAGGCTGGCGAACCAGCCGTTGTCACGCCAGGTGATCTCGGAGGCCAGCAGCTGCTTGGGCGTATCGGTCTGGATCCTGCCCTTGATCTGCTGCTCCACACCGGCCTGCACGTAGTTGGAAGCGTAGGTCGAACGGTTCAGCGAGGCCGAGGTGTACCAGCTGAAGTGCTCGTTCGGGGTCCACAGCACGGTCAGCTCGGCACCGCGGCTGTCGACGCCGCCGACGTTGTAGAAGCGGTTGCCGCAGGTCGGGCCCACCGGCTGGCGCGAGTCACAGGGGTTGTACTGCAGCAGGCGGTTGTCGAAGCGCACGCTGTAGGCCGCGATCGAGGCCTGCAGGGTATCGGTGACGAAGCGGTAGCCGGCTTCCAGCGAGCGTGACTCCTCCGGCTTCAGGTTGCCCTGTGCGTTCCAGGTCGCCTGGCTGACCGCCTGCGGGCCCAGCTTGAAGCCGCCCTGGAACATGGCGATGTTCTCGGCGTAGCTGGCGAAGATTTCGTGGTGCTCGGTCAGGTGGAAGTTGGCGCCGATGCTGGGCAGGAAGTTCTTGCTGGCCTTCAGCGAACCGGTGGCGAACTGGTTGTTGGAGGTCGGCGAGATCGGCGTCTTCGCATCGCCCGGCAGCGCTTGTGCATCGGAGGTGGCGTGCGGGCTCTTGGCCCCGAACTCCAGAGTCAGGCGGTCATCGAGCAGGCGCCAGGTGTCCTTCAGGAAGAACTGGTGAGTCTTCCAGCGGGTGCGTTGGGCAAACACGCCGACATCGGAGGGCAGGGTGTTCATGCCACTCAGGTCACGCGGGCCGTCCACGGCGGTCTGGTAGCGCTCGGCGCTGCTGGTGTTGCGCTCGTACCAGACGCCGCCTTCGATGCGGTGCGCGCCCAGCTCCCAGTCGAACGACAGCGTGCCGCCATCGCGGTCGATGGTGTAGATGGTGTTGCGGAAGATGATCGGGATCTCCTGCGCGGTGCCCTTGTTCGACCACCCGCCGCTGTTCCAGTTGTGGCCTTCGCCGCGGTCGTCGTGGTGGTAGGCCAGGGCGCGCAGGCTGAAGCCATCGGCCAGGAAGAAGTCGCCGGCCAGGTAGTACAGGTTGTCGTCACGCAGGATCTGGCCGGCGGTGAAGGCACCATCGGAATCCTTGTCCGGGCCGCTGCTGTCGCACTTCTTCGCATTGAAGCTGGCGGTGTTGCAGTAGGCCTTGGCCACGGCCTTGTTCCAGTCCGGCGCGTAGCCGCCCCAGTCCCAGCCCAGGCCGCGCGACATCTCGTCCTTGGACAGGTAGAAGTAGTCCGCCTGGGTGGTGCGTGAGGTATCGACGAAACCGGTGATCTGGCCGCGGCCAAAGTTCCACACGCCCTTGGCGTTGAACTGCTTGGTGGTGGATTTGTTGTAAGCGGTCTGGTCGTTCCACAGATCGGAGACGGCATTCATGCCGGAAACGTAGCCGGAGAAGCCGTTGTACTCGCCGCTGTCCACGCGCACGAAGGTGCGGCGGTTGGCATCGCTGCCGAAGGTCTGCACCACGCGGCCACCCAACTCCTGGGCTGGGCGGTCAGAGGTATACGAGATGGTGCCGCCGAGGTTGCTGGTGGACGGCGTACCGAGGCTGCCGATGCCCACCGCCAGTTCCGCGCCGGCCATGTTCTCGCTGATCAGCGCACGGTTGATGGTCAGGCCGTTGTAGTTGTTGTACGCGCCGTCGCCCAGCGGCACGCCGTCGAGCGTGTAACCGAGACGGGTGGAGTTGAAGCCGCGCAGGCTCAGTGTCATCGACTGCTCGTTGGTGCCCAGCGCATCGGCCGACTGCGCGTTGACGCCAGGCAGTAGATTGAGCGTCTTCTGCAGGCTGGTGCCCGGCGGCAGGATGTCGAGGTTCTCGCGGGTGATGCGCTGCACCTGGCGCGCTTCACCGCTGCCGATCACCGAAACCGCATCGAGATCGGTGGCGGACGTGCCAGTGGAGGTCGGGGCAGCATCCTGCGCCCAGGCCGCGGGAGCGAGCGCGATCGACAGCGCAGCGGCCAACAAAGTCTTCGTCATGTTACGGACACTCAGGCAGGCACGAGCCACCGCACGGGCGCGGAGCTCATGGAGTTCAAAAGGGGAGACAAGCGATGCGACCGGTGGCGCTGCAGGCGCCGTGGTTCAACGTGAAAATGGTGCGCTAGACAGATGACTGTCTGGTGACACCGCTACACGCGTGCATGCCGACGCGTGCATTGGTAGATGCCAACCTTGGTTGGCATGCGCGGCATCGTTGGTGGAGCGCCAACCAAGGTTGGCGTCTACCAGGAGCGCGGAACAGGATTGTCGTATCCAGGGGGGCCGAACGAGGTCGGCATCAACGCGCGATCAACCCGCGTTGCGCGGCTTGCGCGTGCGCTTTGGCTTCGCGGTATCGCCGCCGCTGGCGGCGCCATCCTGCAGCGCCTGCAGCCAGGACAGGGTGTCCACGTAGTCGATGAAGTGGCGCAGGTAACCGGGGCTGGTCGCCTGCATCGTATCGAGCATGCGTTGCACCAGCACCGCCGAGTTCAGCGGGCCGCCGTCGGCCGGGGCCTCGGTGCGCAGCGAACGGCGCACCTGCAGTTCGCTGCGCAGTTCCGACCACTCGCGCTGCACCTGCTGCAGCATCGGCACCTGCGGGTAATGCGGCAGCGAACGCGATCCCGCATCGAGATCGCGCACCAGTGCGCGCAGGCCATCCAGTGCGGGTGGCTTACTTGGCATCCGCGGCCTTGGGCTTGGGAATCGGTGCGATTTCCACGCGACGGTTGCGCGCGCGGCCATCTTCGCTGGCATTGGAGCTGACCGGCTGCTCGCTGCCGAACGCGGCGGCGAACACCGCGTCGGCCGGTACGCCATCGGCAATCAACGTGCGGGTCACGGTCAGTGATCGCTGCGCGGACAGCTCCCAGTTGTCGGCAAAGCGACGGTTGCCTTCGCGCACCGGCGCGTCATCGGTGAAGCCGCTGACCATCAGGATCTCTTCGCGCGTGCTCAGGTAGGCGGCCAGCGGTGCGGCCAGGCTGCGCAGCAGCTCCTGGCCTTCCGGCTGCAGCTGGTCGGAGTTCAGCGCGAACAACACGCTGCCACTGATGCCGATGCGTCCATCGACCAGGGTCACGCGACCGGCCGCCAGCGGGCCCGCCAGCGCCTGTTCCAGGGTCTGCAGGCGCTTGGCTTCGGCCTGGCGCTGCTTCACTTCCTGGTCCAGCCGCTGCGACAGCTCCAGCTGCACGGCGACCACACCGACGAGTATCAGCACGAACGCGCCCAGCAGCACCGACATCAGGTCGCCGAAGGCGGCCCAGATCGGGGCGTGTGAGCCGCCGTCGACCTCCAGCTCGTCGCTCATGCGCTGCCGGCCTTGCCGCGGCGCGCGGCCAGCTGCTGCAGTTCTTCCATCACCTGCTTCTGCGACAGCAGGCTGAGGTCGACCACCTCGCGCGCCTGCGCCACGTAGTAGGCCAGCTGCTCGTCGCTGCGCGCCAGCGAGGCATCCAGTGCCCCGCCTATCTGTTCCAGACGGCCGGACAGCTCGGTGGAGGCGCTGCCGAACTGCGCAACCGCGTCGCCGAAGGCGCCAGCCAGCTGGCCGACGTCACCGGCGCTGCTGCTGAGCGCTGCGGCAATGCCATCCAGCTTGCCGGTCTCGGCGGCGATATGGTCGGTGAAACGGTTGCCGACACGTTCCAGCAGCTCGGCCGAACCGCCGACCAGCGCGTCCACCGCGCTGCGCTGCTCGTGCGAGGCGTGATTGATCGCATCCAGCAGGGTCTGCACGGTGGCCAGGAGGCGGCCGCGCTCTTCCAGCATCGCGTTGTCGCGCACCAGGCTCTCGGAGAGCGTGCTGCGCAGCTCGTTGATGACGTCGGCGGCGGCCTTCGGCGCAGCGGCGGCGGTCTGCAGCAGGGTGGACACTTCCGCCAGCGTGGCGCTGGCCTGGGCGCGACCGTTCTCGCCGATCTGCTGTGCGGTGGCCGCCAGCGTGTCGCAGACCTGCTGCTGCTGCGCGGCCAGGCGTTCGCCGTTGGCCTGCAGGCGCTCGGCCAGGTCGGTGGAAACGTGCTGCAGGGCATCGCTCCAGCGCTGCAGGCGCTGTTCGTCGCCGGCTTGCAGCTGGGCCTGCAGCGCGGCGTGGGCCTGCTGCAGTTCGGCACTGACCGCATCCCAGCGCGCCTGGCGCTGCTGCTCGCGGCTGTCCAGGCGGGCCTGCAGTTCGGCGTGCGCGGTGGCGGCGGCGGCCTGCGCGGCCTGCCACTGCTGCGAGCGCTGCTCTTCATGATCCTGCAGCAGCGCCTGGCTGGCGCTGTGATGCTGTTCCAGTGCCTGCAGCAGCGCCTGCGCACGCGCGTCCAGATGCTCGCTGGTGGCCAGCAATGCCTGCTGCTGGCGTTCGAGCAGCGCGGTATTCAATGCCTGCTGCTGTTCGGCGGCGGCGCGCCAGGCCTCGGCATTGCCGCTGGCATCGGCCTGCAGGCGCTCGCCGATGCGTGTCACCAGTGCTTCGGCCTGCGTGCCCTGGCCATCGCTGAAGGCCTGCAGGTGCTGACGCAGATCACTGACCAGTGCCTGCTGTGTCTGGCTCTGTTCACTCAACGCCTTGGCCCAGCTGGCCTCGGTCGCCACGCGGCTGCGCTCGAAGCCTTCGCTCAGGCCAGACAACTGCTGCTGCACCGCCTGTTCGACACGGGCATGCAGCGCCTCACCATGGTGGGCCAGTCCGGCCAGGGTGGTCTCGGCCATCGGCTGCAGCGCGCCACCGATGGCGGCGGCGCTGGCCTCGGCACCCTCGCGCAGCGACTGCTGCAGCGAGACGGCCAGGCGTTCCTGCAGCGCCTGACTCTGGGTCAGGAACTCGGCCTGGCCGGCCAGCAGGCGCTCATTGGCGGCCGCACTGTGCTGTTCGAAGGTGCTGGTCATCGCCTGCAGGCGGTCGACCAGCGCCGGCAGCGCGGCAGATTGTGCCTGCAGCAGGCGCAGCGATTCGGCGCGCTGCCAGGCCTGCGAGTACGGGTGCAGGTCGCCGGCAATGGCACGGTCCAGCTGCTGCACGGCCTGCAGGCGGTCACGGCGCAGCAGCGCCGCCAGCAGGCCGAGCATGGCCGAGCTGGCCACACCGGCGATCGAGGTGCCGAATGCCACGGCCAGGCCCTGCACCGGCGAGGCCAGCGAGCCGCGGATGGCGGCCATGTCGGTCGCGCTCTGCAGGGCCAGGCCGGTTCCGCGCAGCGTGTCCATCATGCCCAGCAGGGTGCCGAGCATGCCCAGCAGCACCAGCAGGCCAACCAGGTACGGGGTCAGCACCGGCGCGGGCAGGGCGGTGCGCTCGCCTTCCACGCGCAGGCGCACGGCGTTGCGCAGGCCCACCGGCACGCGCTCCAGCCAGGGGGCCAGGCTTTCTTTGGCACTGGACAGGTCGCTCAGCGCGCTGCGCAGGCCGTTGCTGGCCTGGCGATAGCGGTACAGCTCCACGCCACCGGCGATGTAGCAGGCCGCGATGATCGCCGCCACCGCTGCACCCAGCGGATGCACCGAAACGTAGCCAATGCCGATCCAGCACACGGCCAGCAGGCCGACAAGGAAAACAACGACATGGAAAGCAGTTCTGGACATGGTGTTCCGGTCAGTGGGAGCGCAGGGCGTCTTGCAGCCCTTCGATCGGGTGGAAGCGCAGCTGCAGCTCGGCAAGCAGCAGGGTGCGCATGTCATGGCGGAAGGCCGCGCGCCAGCCGGGCTGGCCGTGCACGCGTTCAAAACGGGCGCCGAGCACCGCCGGCGCAGTGGCCAGCAGGCTGTGCTCGCGCGGGGTGAGGGTCTGTTCCATCACCGCATCGACCTCGGCCAGCCGTGCCAGCTCGGGTGAAACCTGCACCAGCTGGTCGCGCAGGCGGCCGCGCAGGCGCCCGGTGGCGGTCTGGATGGCCTGCTGCAGCACCCGGTAGCGCTGGCGCAGCGAGGCGAAATTGGGTGCGGCGGCGGCTTCGGCCAGGTCCAGCAGGCGCTCGGCCTCGGCATCCTCACTGATCGAGGCCAGCAGGCTGGCATGGGCCTGGGCGCAGTCGTCCAGCACATCCCCGGCCGCTTCGGCGGCCTCGCCCGGCTCGGGCAGGCGTCCGCCGAGCGCCCCGGACAGGGCCACGGCACGGCTCCAGTCCACCCACTGGCCGAGGCGATCGGTCAGGGCGGGACTGCTGGCCGGCATCGCGCCGTCGCTGAGACGGGCGAGCAGGCGGAGGAATTCCGGTCCACCCAGGACCGGCTGCGCTGCGTTCGCCATCAAGGGGTGAGGGGCCAAAAACCGTTGATTTTACAACCAGATGACCCTGCCTGGATGAAGGCGGGGCGGGGGGAGGGGACCCGCAGGCGCGACAAGGCTTAGAATGACCGGCTGCACCCATCCCGTTCGACCCTTGGAGTACCCAATGACTGTTGCGCAGTTCTACCCGATCGGCACCCCCGGACAGCCCTGGGGCGACGCGGAACGCGCACAGTGGCGGGCGCGCCAGCAGCGTCAGCGCAGCTACCACGACGACGTGGTGGCCGCCCTTGAACGCCTGGACGACAGCTTCGATGTGATCCAGTACGGTCAGCTGGACTATGCACCTGACCATTACCCGCTGTTCGCCGTGGTCAACCACGACTGGAACCCGGCGCTGCCGACCGCGCTGATCACCGGTGGCGTGCATGGCTACGAGACCAGCGGCGTGCACGGCGCGCTGCAGTTCCTGGAACAGGAGGCCGAGCGTTACTTGGGCCGGCTGAACCTGATCGTGGCGCCGTGCGTCAGCCCGTGGGGCTACGAGCGCATCCAGCGCTGGAACCCGGATGCGATCGACCCGAACCGCAGCTTCCGTGACGGCGGCCAGATCGAGGAAGCCGCCGCGCTGATACGCTGGGTGGCCGAGCGCAAGCCGAACCTGCTGGTGCACCTGGACCTGCACGAGACCACCGACAGCGACCTGCAGGAGTTCGATCCGGCGCGCTGCGCCCGCGACGGCAAGCCGTTCGAGCGCGACACCATTCCGGATGGCTTCTACGTGATCGGCAACAGTGAAGATCCGCAGGCCGAGTTCCAGAAGGCCCTGATCGCCGCAGTGGCGCCCATCACCCACATCGCCCCGGCAGACGCCGAAGGCAACCTGGTCGGCCTGCCGCTGCAGTCGCCGGGCGTGGTCTGGGGTGAGTCGCGTTCGATCGGCGCCTGCGCCGGCTTCACCGACGCGCGCTTTGCCACCACCACTGAGGTCTACCCGGACAGCCCGCGTACCAACCCGCAGGAATGCAATGATGCGCAGGTGGCGGCGGTGTGCGCAGGCCTGGATTTCGCCCTGACGAAGTAAGGCACGTGGACGTGCAAGCGGACCCGGCAGGTTCCTGCACGATGCGCCGGGTCATAGGATCGATTGTCGGGTTACGATCGGGCGATGACCACGATCAAGATTCTGCTCCGGCCATCACTCGTGTCGGTCCTGGTAGCGACGACCGCACTCGGTGGATGCAAGCTGTCGGCGCTCGATCTGACGCCGCCGCGGGTGATCCAGCTGTCCTGCAGCAGCACAAGCGCCACGCCCCAGGCGCCGATGGTGTTGATCCTGGACTCCGGCCAGGCGTCGGTGGTCTGGGTCAACCGTCCGAGCGCGCGCGCGGGCAAGCTGGAGGTGGAGGCAAACGTGTATCGGCTGGATTTTCCGCCGGTCGCTGGCGCGGGCAGGCTGCAGGCGGTGATCAACCGCTACGACGGTAGAATGGCGTTGAGCGGGCCCGGCACGGATGTGGCCGGCGCTGCCCAGCCGCAGATGTCCTGTGAGGTACAGCCTGTGCAGCCCAAGGTATGAACATGCCCGATACATCGTCTGATCTGATTGCCGTGCTTACCGGCGACCTGGTCAAGTCCACGGAGATGGACGCGGCCACCATTGATGACGTCCGTGAAGTGATTTCCGTTGCCGTGGCCCAGGCCATGGAGTGGCCTTTGCCGGGCATTGTCGGCCCCGAGTTCTACCGGGGCGACGCCTGGCAGCTGGCGGTCACCCAGCCGCACGGTTTCCTGAGGTTGGCGACCTGGATCAAGGCCAAGCTTGCCGCGTCGGAGTCGCGGGCGCGCACGCGGATCGCGATTGGACTGGGTACGGTAGAGGCATTGGACCGGAAGGCGGTGTCGCGTTCGCTGGGTGAGGCATTCGTGCTGTCCGGTCGGTTGCTTGAATCCATGGGGCGCACGCAGGACATGGACGTAGCCCTGCCAGTACAACGGGAGGATCTGTACTGGTTACCGGCAGTGGTGTCTGCCTGTGATGTTATTGTCGCGCGCTGGACACGCAGTCAGGCTGAGGTGGCGTCGTTGTTTCTGATCCCCGATGCCCCCTCGCAGTTGGAAGCTGCCAATGCGTTGAACCGGCACCGACAATCGGTGAACCGGGTCTATCACGATGCTGGCGTCTTTGCCTTGCTGGCGCTGATCACCGCGGCTGAACGTGCACTGATGCAGCCGTACGGGAGCGTTCACGGCTCTGGAAAAGCAACTAAATAGCGTTGCTTTGGCTTAAGCAACTAAATTTCGTTGCTTTTCGCGGCGACTTGGCTATCGCGACGCGAGCCACAGGAAGGACTCACAGGCAGAAAGGACATGCTTGAAACGCTGCTCGTACTGTTGACCGCTCACCTTGTCGCCGATTTCGTGCTGCAGACCACGAAGATGATCGCGCGCAAGCAGGAACTGCATGGCCTGCTGCTGCACGTAGCAGTGGTGCTGCTCGTCATCGCCGCGCTGACCGGTTCAATCAACCCATGGGTCTATCTCATCATCGGTTTCAGCCATGCGGTGATGGACTGGATCAAGGTGCATTGGCTCCCCGATGGCGTGCACGCATTCGTCATTGACCAGTTGGTGCATATCGCCTTCATCGTGTTGATCGCGTTGATGTTCCCTCACGTTGCCCGCGATGGCTGGTACGGGATGATCCCGACCCAGGTCCAACTGTTGATGTATCAGGGCATGTCGATCGCGAGCGGCTTGATCCTGGTGGTCAACGTCGGCGGCGTCCTGGTGGAGAAGCTGCTTGCGCCGTTCACGGCAGGACTCAAGATGGGAAGCGCCGAATCGGCGCCTACGACCGCAGCCGTGCAGGGCGACGATCACAAGGGCATGCAGACCGCAGGGCGCTATATCGGGCGGCTGGAAAGAGGCCTGATCTTCATGTTCCTGCTGCTGGGCCAGCCGGAGGGCGTGGGGTTGATGCTGGCCGCCAAATCGGTGCTGCGCTTCGCCGACCGGCAGGCGCGGGCACACACCGAATATGTGATCATCGGTACCATGCTGAGCTTCGGTTGGGCCATCGCCGCAACCATGTTGACCAAGCTCGCCATCTCGCATTGGCGCTAGCGGCTGCGGCGTTGTGGCACCGGGCCATGCCCGGCGGGTCGGGCGCGAGCTAACCCAGCAGGATCACGCCCCACACCGTGCCGACCATCAGCAGTGCGGTGGTCTGGGCGGCGCTACCCATGTCCTTGGCGTTCTTGGACAGTGGGTGGTGGTCAAGCGAGATGCGGTCGACCACCGCTTCGATGGCCGAGTTCAGCAGCTCCACCAGCAGGCTGATGAAGCAGACCGCCAGCACCACGGCGCGTTCGACCTGGCTGATGTCCAGCAGGAACGCGGTGGCGATCAGCAGCGCATGCAGCAGCAACAGCTGCCGGAATGCGGCTTCGCCACGGAAGGTGGCGATGAAGCCGTCGCGCGAATGGATCAGCGTATGGAAGATGCGGCGAAGGCCGGTCTTGCCATGCGGGTACTTGCCGCTGTCCTTGGGGGAGGGTGGCTGCATGCCGGTCCTGCCATGAAGTGATCTCACGACAGGATGTGCAGGCGGGCGTCGGGAAAGCGTCGGACGCCCGTTGGATTTTCCTTCAGCCGGCCTGGCGCTGCGCCTGGATGGCCTGGTCGAGGGCATCCAGATCGTCGGTCGGCGAGGCCAGCCATGCCGGGTACGCCTCGGTCTCGACGAAGGCGGAGGATCGCAGCACATCATCGAATGCCGGATTGTCCTTCTCCGCATGGCGCAGCAGTCCGGACATCAGCCCGCAGATGCGGACGGCCGCCTGGAAGGCACCCTGCAGCGAACCGGCCGGCTCGGTGACCGTGTTGAGGAAGGCCGCATAGGCCGGGCCATCGAAGATGAAGTCCTCGCACTGCTGGAAGGCTTCGCCGCTGAGATTGGTTTCGCCGGAGACGTGCCGGGAGAATCCCCAGGACCAGATGTCGAGGAAGCGCAGGTCATCCAGCATCCGGCGCGCATCGTCATTCAGTGGAACGGCGCCGGACAGGGCGTGCTCCAGCGTGACCGCCGCGAAGGGCTCGGTACCCTGGTGGGCCAGGAAATCGCTCAGGCAGCGCAGCGCACCGGGATGATGCGGGTCCAGTTGCAGCGCCCGGTAGATCACGCGGGCGCCTTCCACATGGCGGCCCTGGGCGATGAAGATGTTGAGCGCGTGGTGGGCGAGCTGGTCGGCGCTGAGGTCGGCAATGCGGGTCATCGGGTCTGGTTGGCATGGACGAACGGTGGGCACCAGTCTGACAGATCACTCATTCGGCCGGGCTGCGTGAATCGCGGATCGAATAGATCACCGAGAAGATCTTCCAGCCCTGTTCGGTACGGATCAGCTGCCACATTTCCTTGCCCCAGTTGGTCTTCACTCCATCGTCGTGGAAGCTGTAGTCAAACGACACCGAGGCCACATCGCCATCCGTTTCGATCTTCGTATTGGAGAATTTCTCCTCCTTCGGTTTCGGCGACGCAACGACGCCGTCGATCAGCGCGATGAAGTTGTTGGCGGGAATCTGCCGTGCCTTGATCGCATCGGGCTTGGCCTTGCGGATGTCCTGCAGGCGCACATCCTCGGAGACAAACTGCCAGCCGATGTCTTCCGGTTTGTCGGAGAAGAACAGGCCCATGTAGGTCGGCTTGTCCTTGTTGATCAGCGAGGTGCGGAACGATTCGACCACCTGTTCGATGGCTTTTCCATCGGCTGGACTGTGGGCTGGACTGTTGTTGCCGGCATGGCCTGGCGAGGCTGACAGCAGAAGCGCGAGGAGGGCGAGTGGTGCTCTTGATGTCTGCATCTGCAGCTTCCGGGGACAAGGGGATGCTGCCGGGGCATTTCGTTACATCAGCGCCCCGGCGCATCCCCTCATTCAACGATGCAGCGCGTCGATGATCAACCCGGTAGCAATCTCCACCAACAGGTACTCGCTATCGGACTGCCGGACCCAACGCTGGTCGCGGCCCGGCTCGCGCAGGTGGTAGCGCGCATAGTCATCCACCCAGTAACGGCGGTCCACTTCCGCCCATGGCAGGCGCTCGCCGCGACGCCAGGCCTTCTTCTGCCAGCCTGGCGGCGGCGCATCACGATTGTGCGGGCCACCGGCGTGCGGCGGTGGCCCGTTGCCGCGCGCATGGTGCGGCGGATCGGCGAAGGCGGGTGCCGCGGCCAGCGCGGCAGCCGTGGTCAATGCAATGGCGAACAGGCGTGTGGTGTTCATCGCAACCTCCGGGCCTTGCCGCTGCATGCGGCGTCGTGCCGTGGAGTATGGATCAAGGAATGTGAACGGACTTTTGAGCTGTCACCGTTGCAGCAGGGCGCATTCCACGGCGTTGCAACTGGCGGCTCGGGCACGACGCAGCGGCCTCCGGCATGGCTGCCTCAGGCGCGCTCGCGTGCCTCATACCAGTCGCGCGACCGGTTCACGATCTTTACCACCGAAAGCATCACGGGGACTTCAATCAGCACCCCTACCACCGTAGCCAGCGCCGCACCGGAGTGGACACCGAACAGGCCCACGGCCGTCGCCACCGCCAGTTCGAAGAAGTTGCTGGCGCCGATCAGTGCCGACGGCCCGGCCACACAATGCGCCACACCCAGGCGCCGGTTGAGCAGGTAGGCCAGGCCGGAGGTGAAATAGACCTGGATCAGGATCGGGACCGCGATCAACGCAATCACCAGCGGCTGCTGCACGATCTGCTGGCCCTGGAACCCGAACAGCAGCACCAGCGTCAGCAGCAGCGCCGACAGTGACAGTGGCCCCAGCTGGCGCAGCGCCGTCTGCAGCCCGGATTCGCCATGGCGCGACAGGATCCAGCGCCGCAGCAATGCGGCCACCAGTACCGGAACCACGATGTACAGGCCGACCGACAGCAGCAACGTATCCCACGGTACGGTGATGGCCGACAGCCCCAGCAGCAGCGCCACCACCGGCGCATAGGCCACCACCATGATCGCGTCGTTCAGTGCCACCTGGCTCAGCGTGAAGTTGGCATCGCCGCGGCACAGGTTGCTCCATACGAACACCATGGCCGTGCAGGGCGCGGCCGCCAGCAGGATCAGGCCGGCGATGTAGCTGTCGATCTGGCCGGCGGGCAGCCAGTCCGCAAAGACGTGGCGCAGGAAGAGCCAGCCCAGCAGCGCCATCGAGAATGGCTTCACCGCCCAGTTGATGAACAGCGTCACCCCGATGCCTTTCCAGTGCTGGCCCAGCTGGCGCATCGCACCGAAATCCACCCGCAGCAGCATCGGGATGATCATCAGCCAGATCAGCACCGCCACCGGCAGGTTGACTTTGGCCACTTCAGCCGCCGCCAGGGAGGCGAAAGCACCTGGCAGGACGTGCCCGAGCAGCGTGCCGACGATGATGCACAGCGCGACCCAGAGCGTCAGGTGGCGCTCGAACAGGCCCATGGGTGCCGCTGTGCTCATGGCGTGCGCGCTGCCGGCAGCAGATGGCCGATCTGGTCCAGCGCCTGCTGCAGCATTCCGCGGTCCTGCCACACGTGCCCGGGCAGCGCCAGCAGGGCCTGCACGCGTGCCTTCACGATGGCATGCGCGTGGGCGAAGGCGGCAGCCTTGTCGGCATCGCTGCCCTCTGCCTCGGCCGGGTCCGGCAGGCCCCAATGGCTGCGGATGAAATCACCGAACACCACCGGGCAGGCTTCCGCTGCCGCCGCATCGCAGACGGTAATCACCAGGTCCATCGGAGCCGCGTCGGCGAACTCATCCCAGGATTTGCTGCGCAGTCCCGCCACCGGAATACCTTCCGCGCGCAGCTGTGCAAGCGCGAACGGATTGACCTGGCCGGTCGGGTGGCTGCCGGCACTGTAGGCCGTGAAGCGGTCGCCGCCCCATGCGCGCAGGGTGGCTTCGGCCAGCACGCTGCGCGCGCTGTTGCCGGTGCAGAGAAACAAGATGGAGCGGGACATGGTGGCGTTTCCGAATCAGCAGCTGCAGGGATTGCCCAACGGCGCGCACTGTTCGCTGGGCGAACCGGCGCAGCAGTTGTGCGTGAGGTACTCGATCAGGCCGGTCATTGCGCTGAAATTCGCGCGGTAGCAGACGTGGCGGCCCTGGCTCTCGCTCTCGACCAGGCCGGCCTGTACCAGCTCCTTCAGGTGGAAGCTGAGGGTGGCGGGAGGAACCTGGAGCGTTGCGGCGATGTCGCCGGCCATGCGACCGGCCGGGCCGGCTTCGACCAGCAGGCGGAAGGCCGCCAGGCGGGTGGCGTGGCCGAGCGCGGTGAGCGCAGCGATTGCATTCGATGTTTCCATATTTCTAGAATAGTCGAATGAATAAGCCGATCACAAGTCCTTCGTTGCCCCATCTGAGGGAAGCCTCGCTTCCCCAGCCTGATCACCAGCGGTTGGCCGCCGAACGCCAGGGGCCGCCACGCATCCTGCTGTTGTACGGCTCACTGCGGCCGCAGTCGTTCAGCCGCAAGCTGGCACTGGAGGCCGAACGCCTGCTGCAGCATCTGGGCTGCGACACGCGCGTGTTCGATCCACATGCCTTGCCGCTGCTGGACAGCGTGGAGAAGGGGCATCCGGAAGTGCAGCGGCTGCGCGAGTGGTCGCACTGGTCGGAAGGGCAGGTGTGGGTCAGCCCGGAGCGGCACGGCACGGTGACCGGCGTGTTCAAGAACCAGATCGACTGGCTGCCACTGGAAGATGGCAGCGTGCGGCCGACCCAGGGCAGGACGCTGGCGGTGATGCAGGTCTGCGGCGGCTCGCAGTCGTTCAACACGGTCAATACGCTGCGGGTGCTGGGCCGCTGGATGCGCATGCTGACCATTCCCAACCAGTCGTCGGTGGCCAAAGCCTGGCAGGAGTTCGACGAAGACGGGCGGATGAAGCCTTCGCCCTACTACGATCGTGTGGTGGATGTGGTCGAAGAACTGGTGAAGTTCACGCTGCTCACCCGTGGCCGCGCCGACTACCTCGTGGACCGTTACAGCGAGCGCAAGGGCGAGGCGCTGGCGGCGGAGCTGGCGCGGGCGGCGGGAGCGACCGGCGTCTAAGGCGGGTGCCGAATCGCGTGCGGTTCCTGCTCAGCTAGCCGGCGCGGGCTGCAGGGCTTCCAGCACCCGGCAATCGGCCACGCGCCCGCCGGGGCAGTTGCCGATCATCCGCTGCAGTTCACCCTGCAGCGCTTGCAGGTCGGCAATCCTGCGCGCGATGTCGGCAATGTGTGCCTTCACCACGTCATCCACCGAACTGCACTGGTGCTCGCGTTGCTCGCCGAAGGCGATCAGTTCGCGGATCCGCTCGATGGCGAACCCCAGCTCGCGCGCACGGCGCACGAATGCCAGCCGCCGTTGGTCCTGTGCGTCGTAGCGGCGGTAGTTGCCCTGCGAACGCAGCGGCGGCTGCAGCAGGCCGATCTTTTCGTAATAGCGGATGGTCTCTGCCTTGGTGCCTGTCTGGCGGGCCAACTGGCCGATGGTGAATGGGGCTGTCATGGGCTTGACCTTGTAGGGGCTACAAGGTTGATAAAGGCAGCTCCCTTTCATTTCAAGCCCGGGCACGCCCGGCGGAGCGCCCCCATGGACCAGTGCTGCGGCCACAAACGCCAGGAGCTGGCATCGATAGCGCTGCACAGCGCCCAGCGGCGGGTGCTGGTGGCGGTGCTGGCGATCAACCTGGCGATGTTCTTCATCGAGTTCGGCGCGGGCCTTGCCGCGCGATCCAGTGCCCTGCAGGCCGATGCGGTCGACATGCTGGGCGATGCCATCGTCTATGGCCTGAGCCTGTGGGCGGTAAACCGGGGCGCGCGCTGGGAAGCGGGCGCGGCGCTGGCCAAGGGCCTGCTGATCCTGGCCTTCTTCGTGTTCATCGTGTTCGAAGTGGCCGGAAAGCTGGTCAACGGCGTGCCACCGTCCAGCACGCTGATGCTGGTGTTCGGT
This sequence comes from Stenotrophomonas sp. 63632_Sma, assembly GCF_056482875.1. Taxonomy (NCBI): domain Bacteria; kingdom Pseudomonadati; phylum Pseudomonadota; class Gammaproteobacteria; order Lysobacterales; family Lysobacteraceae; genus Stenotrophomonas; species Stenotrophomonas sp. 63632_Sma. The sequence continues at coordinate 2,607,300 of NZ_CM151220.1, read as the reverse complement.
GGCATTGCGCTGGTGGCGAACCTCACCTGCCTGGCGCTGCTGTGGCGTTTCCGCAGCTTGAACATCAACATGAAGAGCACGTTCGAGTGCTCGCGCAATGACGTGGCCGCGAACCTGGGGGTGCTGGTGGCCGCAGGTGGCGTGGCGATGACCGGGCGCGGCTGGCCGGATATTGTCGTTGGCGCAGTGATCGCCCTGTTGTTCCTGAGGTCGGCAGTGGGCGTGATCGCTGAAGCGTGGCCGGCATGGCGGGCAGCACGCCGACAGTGACTCAGTTGCGGTTGTGCCTGCTTGGGCAGACTGCCACCTGTTGGCTGCGCTGATCGATCAGCACCACCGCTTCCTGCAGCGCATGGGCGCCCACCACCGCTTCGGGATAGCGGTCGGACACCCGTACGTGCAGCCCCTGCAGTGCCAGGCCGCCAATCAATACGGTGGCATCCAGCCGTGCGCGTCCGCCATCGACCTCGCCGTGACTGAGGGTCAGTCGATCCCCGGTGGTCACTGCGGTACCGGCGGCCTGCCGGAAGAGTGCAGTGGGCAGCACCATCGCGACGTTGGCGCCGGTGTCCAGCTGCGCCTCCGTGCTGACTGCTCCAATCTTCACCGGGATGCGGAAGGCGCGTGCATAGGCCAGCGTGTCTGGTTGCGCGGGCAGGAGATCGATGTCGCGGCGGAACTGCAGGCGCCGTTGCGGGTAGTCGATGATCAGCACGCCATCAGCGAAGAATCCGCGCGCAAGGATGCCGTCGAACACTGCGTCTTTGGATTGCCGTGCGTTGTAGTCGCGGGTGAGCGCGGTCACGTCGCTGTGGCGCAGCCCGTCGAGCGCCAGGGCGTCGATGCGCACTGTGTCGGCCCGCGCTGTCTGCACGCCGTCGGAGTGGCGGGTGCTGGCGTCCGCGGGTAGCGCCAGTTTCCGCACCAGACGGCTGTCCGCGCGGGCCATGCCGCTGGCGCCGGTATCGATGGCGAAGCGGTACGGGCCGCTGCCGTTGACCTGCACCTGCACATGGATGCGCCCGTCGATGACGTCAAAGGGAACGTCGATGATGCGCTCGCCCGGGCGGGCGGGGAGGGTACAGGTGCTATCCGCCACGGGTGAGGCGAGGGTGGCCACGGGAAGCGTCAGCAGAGTGAGGATGGCGATGGCAGTGCTGCGCCAACGGCGAGTGCCGAGTGCGGTACGGCGATGCGGGGGAATGCGCCTCATGATCCTGTTCCATGGGTGTCCAGGATCTTCTGATGCGTGAGGGATGCAGGCGGTTGCAGGTGTTTCCTGCCCGCAGGCTGCTCCGAAAGCTGTCGCGGTAATCGGCTGGATCTGGAATCCGCGCGGGTGGAAATGTGACGGATGTCGCGGGCCTTGACTTGAATATGTCACCGTCTTCAACGATAAAGGCGGCATGTGGCACTGCCGCATTCCGGACCAGGGACGATCCGAAGCATGACGTGATGGGGCTCTACCCCCGCGTTCTCGTTCCCGCCGGCGCTGTGTTCGTCCAGGAAGGAGAACAGGGATGTTGGAACGACTGAAGACCCTCTCGCGTGCCGTGCTGGCGATTGCTGCCGTCGGCTTCGTCGCCCCTGCTGTGGCACAGGCGCAGGAAAGCAAGATCACCTGGCGTATTTCGCAGCCCGGCGGCGATGCGACCCAATACAAGACCCAGCAGGCGGCGGTGGCCGCCATCAAGAATCTGCCGGCGCCCAGCCCGTTCCCGCCGGAGTTCCAGTTCGGCTGGCAGTCTGTCGACAAGATCAAGTCGAAAGTCGTGGACTTGAACGGAAACACGTCGATCACCTACTGGATGGGGAAGACGCAGCCCTCCGACCCGGACTGGTCCTACATCGGGCGTGACATATTCCCGACGGAAGAGGCGATGGTGGCCGATTTTCTTGCGGACCAACAAGCCAGCAATCCCGTGTGCCCCGGGGCGGCGGTCACTCCGTCTGGCGATTGGTTTGCGGCTTCGCCCGATCAGGAAGGTGTCATCGAGTCGCGCTACTACGATCTGACTTCAATGGCTGGCAACAATACGGCTGAATCGCCCTGCACCCCGTACACCGGGACGGTTGCGGTCGCGCGTACCCGGCGCTTGAATTGCCCGGTTCCGCTCACGCAGTGGTCCAACAAGCACAGCGCCTGCGTCAGCGAAGAGTTCGTTGCGACCATCACCTCGAAGTCGCAGAAGTGCGACAAGGACGGCGGCAACGGTAGCTGCCCCATGTCCCGCAACGATACAGCTGCGAACATGAGTCCGATTCCCGACAATGACCCGGCCTCCAACGGCGGTACCTGCGACGGCAATGTCGGCAACCCATGTGATGTTAAAACGGGCGAGAAGTATGAGATTGCGCCGGACTTCGATCTTGGCTGGATCGCACTGACGCGTTTCTATCACTCCGGCATTTCCACGTCCTCCGGTGGCTTCGGTTATGGCTGGACCCATTCGCTGGGCGCCCACCTGGCACTGGATGGCGCTGACAGTGTGGGCATCATTGAAAGCACCGGTTTCCAACGGGCATTCAAGAAGATCGGCCAAGCCTATGAGGCGGACGACGACAGTGGTGATCGTCTCGTCCAGAACGGTAACTGGACGCTGTATTCGGCGGGTTCCATCTCGACCTTCGGCGCGGACGGGCGTCTGATCACCAAGCGCTTCCCGGATGGCACGTCGCTGACCTATATCTACGATGACAGCGACCGCCTTGCGGCCGTCACCCACAGCAGTGGCCGCACGCTGGAGTTCGTCTACCAGTCCAACGACTATGAGGCGCTGATCAGTTCGGTACTGGTCGAAGGCATTGCGCTCGTCACCTATACCTACACGCCGCAGAACCAGGTTGCCACGGTGGCCTATGCGGGTGGCGGTTTGCGCACGTATCACTATGAGAATCAGGACTTCCCCCAGCACCTGACCGGCATCACCGCCGAGGACGGCCGGCGCTACAGCACCTTTACCTATGATTCCATCGGTCGTGTGATCTCCAGTCAGCATGCGGGTGGTGCCGATGGCGTGACGCTCGCCTACAGCCCCAACGGCGGTGCGGTCGTGACCGATGCGCTGGGGCGGCAGACCGACTACACCCTGACACCCGGCGGCGATAGCGCTCCGTCGCGCAAGGTGACCGGCCTGACCGATTTGCAGGGAACCGTCAGCCGAACCTACTACGACCAGAGTGTCGACTTCCGCCGTCGCCTGGATACCTACACCGATCGTCGCGGCATCCAGACCAAGCACACCTATGCGCAGGGCACCGATGCGGCGAGCGGTCGTGCCGTCAGCATCCATACCGTGACCGAAGCGGTCGGCCTGCCCGAGCAGCGGGTGGTGACCACCGCGCGCGACGTCGAAACCAATGCGGTACTGACCACCCGGATCGGCAATCGTGAAACCCGCACTTCCTTCAATGCCCGCCGCCAGCCGACGGCCAACATGGTGACCGACACCGCATCCGGTCAGACGCGCATCACCAGCTACACGTACTGCGAAGCCGCTGATGTGGCGGCGGCGGGCAGCTGCCCGGTGGAAGGGCTGCTGAAGAGCGTGGATGGCCCGCGCACGGATGTGGTCGATGCCGTTACCTATGCCTATTACCCGGCGGATGATGCAGGGTGCGCCACCGGAGGTGCCTGCACCTATCGCAAGGGCGACCTGCACAGCGTGACCAATGCGCTGGGCCAGACGGTCGAGACCTCGGCCTACGACGCGTTCGGGCGGCCGTTGTCGGTCAAGGACGCCAACGGCGTGGTCACCGATTACACGTACCATGCTCGCGGCTGGCCGACCTCGATCACCGTACGCGGCGCGACCACTGCCGAGAATCGGGTCACCCAGATCAGCTACTGGCCTACCGGCCAGGTGCAACAGATCACCGAGCCCGACGGCAGCAGCGTTTCCTACGTCTACGATGCTGCGCTGCGCTTGACCGACATCGAGGACAACGCAGGCAACACGATTCACTACACACTGGACAATGCCGGCAACTGCCTCAAGGAAGACACGCTGGACACCGGTGGCACGCTGCGCCGTACCCTGGCACGCACGTTCAACACGCTCGGCCAGCTGACCGCGCTGAAGGACGCAGGCAATCACGCTACCGGCTTTGCCTACGATGCCAACGGCAACCTGCAGACGGTGACCGACGCACTGCAGCGCGTGACCAGCCAGCAGTACGACCCGCTGAACCGCCTGGCCCAGACCCTGCAGGACGTGGGCGGCGTCGCGGCGGAGATCCGCAGCCAGTACAACGCGCTGGACCAGGTCACCCAGATCACCGATCCGAAGGGACTGCACACCACCTACGCCTACAACGGGTTCGGTGACCTGACCGGCCAGGTCAGCCCGGACAGGGGCGCCAGCAGCTTCACCCTGGATGCGGCCGGCAATCGCAAGACGGCCACCGATGCGCGTGGCGTCACCGCCACCTATCACTACGATGCACTCAACCGCCTGATCGGCGTCGCCTATCCGGACCCCAATCTGGATGTGGGCTACAGCTATGACGTGGCGCCGGCTGCCTGCGCCACAGACGAGCGCTTTGCCAAGGGGCGCCTGGGGCAGGTGCTGCATGCCAATGGCAGCACCCAGTACTGCCATGACCGCTTCGGCCAGGTCACCCGTAAAGTGCAGACGATCAATGGTGTCGCCAGCACGCTGCGCTACGCCTACAGCAAGTCGGGCCGCCTGACCGCGCTGACCTACCCCGACGGCAGTGTGGCCGACTACGTGCGCGATACTCAGGGGCGCATCAGCCAGATCGGCCTGACCCGGCCCGGCCAGGCCCGCCAGATCGTGGTGAACAACGTGACCTACGCGGCCTTCGGCCCGGCGACCAGTTGGACCTATGGCAACGGCCGCCAGCTGCAGCGTCCGCTGGATCTGGACTACCGCCCTCAGGCGGTGCATGACCCGGCCGCAGGCGGCCTGTCGCTGGGCTATGGCTATGATCCGGTGGGTTCGATCACCGAACTGAAGAACGGCACAGGCTCGACGGTGCTGGCCAAGTACGCTTACGACGCGCTGGGTCGCCTGACCCAGACCCAGGACGGTACGACCGGCACACCGATCGAAACCTATGCGTATGACGCCACCGGTAATCGCACCGCGCTGACCACCTCGGCAGGTACCGCCAGCTACACCTATCCCGCAACCAGCCACCGCCTGACTGCGGTGGATGGCGAGGCGCGCACCCATGACGCAGCGGGCAACACCACCAGCATCGGCAGCAAGACGTTCACCTACAACGATGCCAATCGCATGAACGCGGTGAAGCAGGGTAACGCCACATTGGAGAGCTACGGCTACAACCATCGTGGCGAGCGCGTGCTGCGCAGCCCGGCCGGTGGCGCTGCTCAGATCACCCTGTATGACGAAGCAGGGCAATGGCTGGGCAACTACTCGGCCACGGGCCAGGCGCAGCAGCAGGCCATCTGGCTGGACAACTACCCGGTGGCGCTGATCAATGTGCCGGCTACTGGCGTGCCGGAGCTGGCCTACGTCCAACCAGATCATATGGGTACGCCGCGCGTGGTGATCGACCCGGTGCGCGATGTCGCGATCTGGGATTGGAGCAACAAGAGCGAAGTGTTCGGCAACCAGATTCCGAGCGCTGATCCGGATGGTGATGGTGTGGCGTTCGAGCTGGCGCTGCGCTTCCCGGGCCAGCAGGCGACGGATGCGAGTGGGTTGTTCTACAACAATCAGCGGGAGTATGACCCGGTAGTTGGGCGGTACTCGCAGAGTGATCCAATTGGGTTGGAAGGCGGAATCAGTACATTTGCCTATTCCGAATCTGATCCCGTGCTGAACATCGATCCATTCGGTGAGATGTCGGGACGTCGCGGGGAACGAAATCAGACGCGCTCGCCGGATGGGACCAACAATCCTGGAAAAAAGTGGAAGGATGATCCCAAACGCCCTGGATGGGGATGGCAGAAGGACTCCAATACGGGAAAGTCAACCTATAAGAGGAAGCCGTCGTTCCTGCTTCCACCCAAGGCAATCGGACCCACGCTCGCACTCAGAGTTGCTCTTCAGGTTGCTTGCGAGAATGGAGATGTTAACGCGTGCAAGACCCTGTGTAGTCTCTTTCCAGAGGTTTGCGGGGCGGTAGACTTCACAGAGCCGAATGTAGCAATGTGCCCTACGGATGGTTCGACGTCACTGCTCTTCTAGATGAACTGCAAGATGGGCTATGTTTCATTTGGAAAGGGCCGGGAAGATCTTCGCTTGCTGGCAGGGATGCTGGCGCTGACTTGAGGCTTACTAGGTGAAGAGGTTGCATGCGCGTGCGGTCAAGGAAATGGAGGTAGTCACTCCTGCCGGGATGAGGAAGATGGTGCTGGGCCTGTTTCATCGTCGGCATGATTACGGCGACTTTGACCTTTTGGAGGTTGTGGCTGAACTTCACAAGCTTGGGATATCAACACTGAAGCAGTTGAGGCTCCTTCTAAAAAGGCACCGTCGTTCAATTCTCCATGATGAGAAAAGGAAGATGTCTCGCGCCGAAACTGTGCACCTTCTTTCGCAATTCGATTCGCGAGGTATCGACTCGCACACTAACACTGCCTGGTTTGCGGTTCCTGGTGTTGTGCGAGAGGCCCTTGAAAAGGAGTTTGGCTGGGAAGTGGTGAAACAGTTCCATGAATACGAGCCGGAGGAGGGCTGCGATCAAGAAGGGACAGAGTGAGTTTGCGCACGTATCAATCTTCGCTGTTTTCGCTTCAATTCCATTTCGTTGGATGCGATGCGGCCTATGAATTCGGTTCTGATGAGGTTGGCGTGCCCAATAGCGTCCTTTTTGTGAGAATGGCTCTTGGCGAGGCTAGGCGCCAGGGGCTCCGTGGTTGTTTCCCCGGAGTTCCAGTCTATGAACCAAGATTTCAACTCCCTTGAATGGTGTGACGCCACGTTGCTGGCCATCAACATCAACAGAAGCAATCCTGGCGTATGCGACGAGGTAAGGGTGCGAGCGCGTTGGCCGGATGGCCGGCAGGCAACCGTTTGCTTCTCGGAAGCCTACGGGTGCTCGGCGCTCATGAACTTCGGCGTACTGGGTGACGAGGGAATTGAGTTTGCCATGGTGGATGATGACGAGCCGGGACTCGCTGATCTTCTTGATCGTTGGAAGGCGGTCGGCTATCCGCTGTCCGGTCTGAAGTGTTTTCGTATCGAGACCAGCTCGACCGGAAGCGTCATTCTCATCTACGCCAGGACATGGCGGATCGAGAATCAGCCGATGGCGGACGCGGTGCCCTGAAGGACATCCCGTGCCCAGGTTCCTCACCCCCGACGAGGTCTCCCTCATCCACAGGCTGCTGCCGGAGACGACCGAGCTGTCCGAACGGTTGTTGAAGGATCTGGCGCTCGCTCAGGTGGAGGATGTGGGTGTCGTCGGATTCGGGGGCGTGGTGTTCCTGTCCAGCACGACCCAGCTTTTCGGCAGTGACATTGCTACGGCCATGCTTGCCGATGCCGACGGCGTGCCGGTGAGAGTCACCCTGTGCCTGGATAATCACGATCAACTCTTCGAGCTGGAGCTGTGCAAGGTGGACTTCTCTTCGATCATCGGCGTCGATCTGAGAAGTGCTTTCAGCGAGCACTGACGCCTGCTGAAAGCGGTCCTCGCTGAAGGCCGTGGCGCATGGCATTCACCCTTCAGGCTGCAACCGCCCCACCGCCTGCGCGCACAATGACTGGCTGGCCAGTACCAACCCCTCCATCACCCGGTCGCCCACGTACTCTTCCGGTTCGCCGTTCTGGCCGGTGCGCTCCGCCGCCAGCAGCATTTCCAGCACCACACGCAACCCGCTCAACGCGCAATCGGCATCGGCCAGGGCCAGGCAGCGCCCGGGCAGCTGATGCCGCTCCGGCCAGGGTTGGCCATCGGCCGCCGCACCGACGCCGATGCGATGGAGGTTGGCAATGAAGGTGTTCCTGTCCACTGCGGGCACAGCCTGTGGCGAACCGTCGTCGTGGGCGGTGCTGCGATAGGCGTGCAGATGCGGGAAGTCCGATTCGTTCATGGCAAGGCTCCGTGCAGGGCAATCGGTAGCCGCCACCCATAAAAGTGGCGGGCGGTACGTGGTTCGAACACCGGGTTGATGTCAGTCCGGCGGGCCCGGAAGCCCCCACGCACCGCCCGCCATAGCCGGCAGACGGATTGCCAGCCGGCGCCACGCTGAGGTGACGCCGGCTGGCAAGCGCATACATCAACATCAACTCGGGTGTTCGAAGCCCGGCCACCCTTTTCCGGTGGCACGCCATCTGAGCCCCTGGCGCTGTGCAATGCCAATCAGAAGAGTTGCAAACATCGCTCGATTGGAGACGCTTTCGGCATTCTCCCACGCTGTTAAGCACTGCCAGCGCTGGCTGGCGTGGTGATCCGCCCGAACCGTGCAATCTGCGACAGGTGTCGAGGTTGGGGGAGGGAAGGGCGCGGGTGGGGAAGCGCGATGGCGACAGGCTCCGCGCAAGTCTGAGTCGAGCATGGCTGGGCCGCACCGAGGCCAAAGCGTGACGTGCGACTCGGGTTGACGTTCCCAGCCACCAAGCGCAGGCTGGTCCGGCACGTTTCCTAACCAGAAGGAGACTTATGACCGCCACCGCTTCCGTGCACCCAACCCCCGACGCCCAGGGCCGTTCCCGCCTCTGGAGTGTGTTCTGGCTGCAGGGCGTCATTCCCAGCAACATTCTGTGGGCCGTGGCTCTCTGGGCGCTGGCCAACCAGCGCACCCCGCTGCTGCTGGGGGTGTTTGCCTTACTGCTGCTCTATACCGGCTGGATCATCCCGGCGGTATGGCGGGCGGCGCCCTCCGCGCACAACGCGAACCTGGGCGTGGCCGCGCGCGGGCTGACCGTGGCCTGGGGGCTGAACACCGTGCTGGTGATCTTCTTCCTGACCCTGCAGCTGGTGGCTCAATAGAACTGAACAGGCTCGCCGCTCCGGTCGAAGGCGGCGAAGCGGCCGATCTGACCGTCATGGATGGCGTTGACCATCAGCTTCAGCGGGCGCGCGGCCTCATCGCTGTTGGGGGCGAAACCGGCGCGACCATCCAGCGCCGCCACGAAGACCAGGTCCCAGTCGATGCCGGTGGTGGTGGATTCGGTGGCCAGCGCCTGGAAGCTGGGCACCTCGGCTGGCAGCTTGTCCACGCACAGCACCGGCGACAGGGTGCCGCCCTCGCGGCGGTCATGCCGGTCGCGCTGGTCGTCGGTGGGCGATTCGGGCAGCTCGGCGCGCACGAATACGAACAGCAAACGTTGCGGTTCAGCCTGCTGGCCTGCGGCGTGCAGCAGCTGCTGGAAATCGTTCATCATCATGAGGGTTGTCACACGCCCGCTGCACGGAAAGCCGCATGCTGCCACAACGCCTGCCGCGCAGGGCCGAAGACGATTGATTTAAGTCATGCCCATGGAACTGACTGCCGCGTACTCTGGCAATCGTTCCAGCAGACGAGGGTTTCCGGGCCGTTCCGGGTACAGGCAAGACGGTGGAGCAACAAGGTGGACCAGCCATGAGCCAACTCACCGACGGTTTCGGACGCAGCTTTCCGTACCTGCGCCTGTCGTTGACCGAAGCCTGCAACTTCCGTTGCAGCTATTGCCTGCCCGACGGTTACCAGGTCGATGGCCGCCCGCGCTTCCTGCAGGTGGATGAAATCGCGCGCCTGGTGCGCGCGTTCGCCGCGCTGGGCATGAGCAAGATCCGCCTGACCGGTGGCGAGCCCAGCCTGCGCAAGGATCTGGACGAGATCATCGCCACCGTGGCGGCGGCGCCGGGCATCCGCAAGGTGGCCATCACCACCAATGGCACGTTGCTGCCGCGTCGCCTGCCGGGCTGGCACCGCGCCGGCCTGACCGCGCTGAACGTGAGCATGGACAGCCTGCAGCGCGAACGCTTCAGGACCATCACCGGGCATGACCGCCTGCCGGAGATCGAACAGGGCCTGGCCCTGGCGCAGGCGTTGGGCCTGCCGGCGATCAAGCTCAACGCGGTGCTGCTGCGTGGCCTGAACGATGACGAGCTGCCGCAGTGGATGGACTACCTGCGTGGCCGCCCCTTCAGCGTGCGCTTCATCGAACTGATGCGCACCGGCGACAACGAAGCCTATTTCCAGCGCCACCACCTGCGCGCCGACGTGGTGATCGAGCAGCTGCTGGCCGCTGGCTGGCACGAGCGTCCGCGCGCCGCCGACGCCGGCCCGGCGCGCGAGTTCGGCCACCCCGACCATCGCGGCAGCATCGGCATCATTGCCCCGTATTCGCGTGACTTCTGCAAGGGCTGCAACCGCCTGCGGGTGACCGCCAAGGGCGACCTGCGGCTGTGCCTGTTCGGCGAGTTCGGCGTACCGCTGCGCCCGCTGCTGCAGCGCGATGAGGACCATGAGGCGCTGCTGGCACGCATCACCACACAGCTTGGCCTGAAAGCGGCCGGGCATGGACTGCACCAGGGCCAGACCGGGCTGACCCCGCACCTGGCCTCCATCGGAGGATGAGCAACACGATGAGTGGGGAATTGAACGCGGCCTTCCATATGGCCGATGTCCGTAACAAGCGCATCAGCCGCCGCCGTGCGGTGGCGGTGGGCGAGCTGCATGCCGGTCCAGTGGCCTATCCGCTGATCGTCGAGCGCCGCCTGCCCAAAGGCGATGCGCTGGTGATGGCCGAGATTGCCGGCCTGCAGGGCGCCAAGATGGCGTCGATGCTGATGCCGCTGTGCCATCCGCTGCCGCTGGAACTGGTGCAGGTGTTCTGCGCACCGGTGCCGGAGCGGCAGGCGATCCGCGTGTGGTGCGAGTGCGCCAGCGAGGCACGCACCGGCGTCGAGATGGAGGCGCTGGCTGGTGTCAACGCGGCGTTGCTGACCCTGTACGACCTGAGCAAGCCAGTGGAACCGGCACTGCGCATCGAAGGCATCCGCCTGCTGTTCAAGGAAGGCGGCAAGCGCGGGGTCTGGCTGCACCCGGATGGCATGGACGAGGCCGAGCGCGTGCGTTTCAACCCACGTGCACCTAAGGGGTTGGAGGGTGCGGCCTGCGCGGTGATTACGCTGAGCGATCGCGCCAGCGAAGGCACTTATGAGGATGTGTCCGGCCCGACCCTGGTGACCGGCCTGAGAAAGCTGGGTGGCGACGTAGTGGCCGCCGAAGTGCTGCCCGATGGCATCGAGCCGTTGGCGGGCCGCCTGCAGGCCTTGGCTGCCGAGGGCGTGCGCCTGTGCCTGTGCACCGGTGGTACCGGGCTGGGCCCGCGTGACCTGACCCCGGAGGCGCTGCGTTCCTTGAACGCACGGCCGGTGCATGGCCTGGCACAGATGGTGCGGGCGCTGAGTGCACAGCACACGCCGATGGCCTGGCTGAGCCGCGCCGAGGTGGTGCAGCTGGGCAACATGCTGGTGTTCGCATTGCCAGGCAGCCCGAAGGCGGCGGCGCAGTGCCTGGACATCCTGGCGCCGGTACTGGGCCACGCCCTGGCGATGGTCGACGGTGGTGGCCACTGATGATTGCCTACAGCGAAGCCCTGCAGCACCTGCTGGATGCGGCCACGCCGCTGCCGGCCGAGCGCCTGCCGTTGCATGAGGCCGGCGCCCGCACTCTGGCCAGTGACATCATCAGTGAGCAGTCGCTGCCGCCGTTCGACAATTCGGCGATGGACGGCTTCGCGCTGCGCGCCAACGGCGCGACGTTCGAGGCCGGTACCGAATTCGCGGTGCAGGGCTGGCAGGCGGCCGGCGATGCCGGTGCCGAGGGCGGCGAGGGTGCCTGGGAAATCATGACCGGAGCGCGCATGCCGGTTGGGCTGGATACGGTGGTGCCCGTCGAGAACGTGGAGATCCTTACCAGCGAGGACGGCCGCCCGACCCGCATCGCATTGAAGGGCACGGTGAAGCCGGGCCAGAACGTACGCCTGCGCGGCCAGGATGTGAGCGACGGCGAGCGTGTGCTGCAGGCCGGGCAGGTGCTGGACATCAATGCGCGCACCCTGCTGCATGCCATCGGCGTGGGCCAGGTGGCGGTGGTGGCGCGGCCGAAGGCGGCAGTGATCGCCACCGGCAAGGAGCTGGTGACCGAGGCGGCGCAGACGCTGGAATCCGGCCAGATCCGTGACAGCAACCGGCCGTATCTGGTGGGCCGCCTGCAGGCCGCCGGTGCCGAAGTGGTGTGGCAGGGCACGGTGGGCGACGACGTGGTCGCGTTCAATGCGGTGCTGGATGAAGCGTTGGCTGCCGGCGCGCAGCTGCTGATCAGCACGGGCGCGGTGTCGGCCGGCCGCTACGATTTCGTTCCCGATGCACTGCGTGGCCGTGGTGCGCGCATCGTGTTCCACAAGGTGGCGATCCGCCCGGGCAAGCCGTTGCTGTTCGCGGTGCTGCCCAATGGTGCGCTGTATTTCGGTCTGCCCGGCAACCCGGTCTCGGCCGCTGTGGGCCAGCGCTTCTTCGTCGAGCCGGTGCTGCGCCGCTTGCTGGGGCTGGCACCGGAAACCGTATTGCAGCTGCCGCTGCAAGCCGACGTGCGCACGCCGCCGGGCCTGCGCTTCCATGCGCGGGCGCGGGTGGAAGTGGACGGTCAGGGGCGCCTGAGTGCGCGTGTGCTGTCCGGGCAGGAGTCGTTCCGTTTGATGTCCATGCTGCAGGCCAACGCTTGGGTGGTACTGGAGGCCGAGGGAGACCTGGCCAACGCTGGCACCTACGTGCGCGTGCAGGGCTGGGGTCACCATGACCCGGTGCAGCTGGCGAGCCAGGAGTCATGATGAAACAGGTGAATCTGCAGTTGTTTGGTGCGTTTTCCGATCTGGATGCCAGCCGCGAGATCGCGGTGGAGGTGGCTGGTAGCACCGTGGCCGACCTGCGCCAGGCGCTGCGCGAGCTGCTGCCGACGCGTTGGCCGGGCTTCCGCGCGGGCCTGCTGGACTACTCGGCGTTCGCCGACCAGCAACGTGTGCTGCGCGACCATGAAGCGCTGCCCGACGATGGTCGGGTGGCGATCCTGCCGCCGGTAAGCGGGGGCTGAGCGATGAGCGAGAAGATCATCGCCAAGGTGGTGGATCGCGCGCAGGCGTCGATCGATCCGGCCGAGGGCATCGCTGCGGTGTCCGATCCGGGTTTCGGTGGCATCGATGTGTTCATCGGCAAGGTGCGCGACGTCAACATCGGCCGCCCGGTGAACGGGATTACCTATGACCTGTTCGAGCCGCTGGTGCTGAACGAGTTCAAGCGCTTGGCCGCCGAGGTCGAGGCGACGTTCGGTCCGAAGCTGAAGCTGTATGTGGCCCATGCCAAGGGCCGGTTGGGCATTGGCGATGTGGCGGTGGTGGTGGCTGCGGGCAGCCCGCACCGCGACGAGGCATTCCGGGCCTGCCGGCAGTTGATCGAGGTGGTGAAGCACCAGTGCCCGATCTGGAAGCAGGAGCATTACGAGGACGGCGACAGCGAGTGGAGCGAGGGCTGCAGCCTGTGCCACGCGGACAGCGAACCCGCACACGCCCATGACCATGCGCACGACCACCACCATTGAGTCCGCTGCAGCCACGCATGGCGTGGCTCTACCACCGAATGTCTGGATGGCCGTGGGGTTCAGTAGATCCACGCCATGCGTGGATGGGGCCGTTCCCGCGTATCCAACCGGCGCAGCCACGCATGGTGTGGCTCTACCATGAATGGAACCATCAACGGCATCGTGCTGGCCGGCGGCCTGTCCAGCCGGATGGGGCGCGACAAGGCGCTGCTGCCGTGGCAGGGGCGCACGCTGCTGGAACACATGCGTGGCCTGCTGCTGCAGGCCGGCGCCGAACGGGTGTGGGTGAGCGGCGACTATCCGGCCTTCGGCGGCATCCCCGATCAGGTGGCGCGCTGCGGTCCCCTGGGTGGACTGCACAGCGTGATGCAGCAGATGCCCGATGGCCCGGCCTGGGTGGTAGCGGTGGATACGCCGTTGCTGGCGCCGCGGCTGCTGCAACGGCTGGCCGCCGAGGGGCGGGGCGCATGCACGATCTTTGACGGGCATCCCTTTCCCATGCTGTTGAATGTGGACAATGCCACTCGTAGCGTGCTGGCCGCGATGCTGGATGATGCGGACGGACGCCGCTCGGTACAGGCCTTCCAGCGCCGCCTGCAGATGCACGCGCTGCTGCTGGAAAGCGTTGACGAAGCCTGCCTGGTCAACTGCAATACCCCCGAACAATGGGAGGATGTTGCGTCATGAAAGTGCAGTTGCAGGACCAATCAGTACGGCTTCGCCTGGATGAGGCCGAACTGGCGCGCCTGCTGGCCGGTGAATCGGTCGAGAACATGACCCGCTTCGGCGGTATCGAGGGCTGGGGCATGGCGGTGTCGCTGCATGGCGGCGAGCAGCCCGTGCTGCTGGACGGGGGCACCTTCTGCCGCCTGGTACTGCCGCGCCCGGCCGTCGAGGCCTTGGCGGCGCGGTTGCCGTGCCGGGATGGGCTGCCATTCGACATTGCCCTGGAAGACGGCGGCCAGCTTCAGCTGCAGTTCGATGTGGACGTGCGCGACAGCGTGCGCCAGCGCGGGGTGACCCGCCGCAACACCGCTTCACCGGTTTGACATTTGTCAGGGGCACGGCGGAAACCGGCCCCTGATTGATCCAGATCAACCCCGTCGTTGTTGCTGCGCGGCCTAATGGCTGCATGACGACGGGTCACAACTTGAAAGCAATACCCACGTCATTCCACAGCCTTGGAGCCATGTATGACCGTCGGTAGCGATCCTGTTGTCCGCAGCACTGCCCGTCCGGGTCGCGTCATCAGCGACTGGACGCCGGAGGACCCCGGCTACTGGGAGCTCACCGGCAAGCGGGTCGCCACCCGCAACCTGGTCATCTCGATCCCCTCGCTGCTGCTGGCCTTCTCGGTCTGGGTGCTGTTCTCGGCGGTGTCGATCAGCCTGCCGAAGATCGGCTTCAACTTCAGCACCGACCAGCTGTTCTGGCTGGTGGCGCTGCCCAGCCTGTCCGGCGCCACGCTGCGCATCTTCTATTCGTTCGTGATCCCGATTTTCGGCGGCCGCCGCTGGACCGCGCTGTCGACCGCGTCGCTGCTGGCACCGACGCTCTGGCTCGGCTTCGCGGTACAGGACCCGGCCACGCCGTACGGGGTGTTCGTGGCCATCGCGATCCTGTGTGGGTTCGGTGGCGCGAACTTCTCGTCGTCGATGTCCAACATCTCCTTCTTCTACCCCAAGCAGAAGCAGGGCCTGGCGCTGGGCCTGAACGCCGGCCTGGGCAATGTGGGCGTGTCGGTGGCGCAGGCGGTGATCCCGCTGGTCATCACCGTGGGCGTGTTCGGTGCGCTGGGTGGTGCGCCGCAGCCCACGGTGGAGGGTGGGGCGCCGCTGTTCCTGCAGAACGCCGGTTTCATCTGGGTGCCGGCCATCGCGCTGTGCGCCATCGCGGCCTGGTTCGGCATGAACGACCTGACCAGCGCCCGCTCGTCGTTCTCCGAGCAGGCGGTGATCTTCCGCCGCAAGCACAACTGGCTGATGTGCTGGTTGTACATCGGCACCTTCGGTTCCTACATCGGCTTCTCGGCCGGCTTCCCGATGCTGGTGAAGAGCCAGTTCCCGGACGTGAACCCGCTGGCCTACGCCTTCATCGGCCCGCTGCTGGGTGCGTTGATGCGTTCGGTGGGCGGCAGCATGGCCGACCGCTGGGGCGGCGCACGCCTGACTTTCTGGGTGTTCGCGCTGATGATCGCCGCCGTGTTCGGTGTGCTGCACTTCCTGTCCAGTCACGGCCAGGGCGGCAACTTCCATGGCTTCCTGCTCAGCTTCATGGCGCTGTTCGTGCTCAGTGGCATCGGCAACGGCACCACCTTCCGCATGATTCCGGTGATCTTCCGCACCCTGCATGAGCGCTGGTCGGCCAACGACAACGCCGAGGGCAAGGCTGCTGCTGCCCACCAGGCCAGCATCGAGTCGGCCGCGGTGGTCGGCTTCTCCGGTGCGATCGGCGCCTATGGCGGCTTCTTCATTCCCAAGAGCTACGGCTCGTCCATCACCTTGACCGGCAGCCCCGACATGGCGCTGTACGGATTCGTTGTTTTCTATGTCACCTGTCTGGCCGTGACCTGGTGGTGGTACTACCGGCGCGGTGCCGAGACACCCTGCTGACGACATGAAAACGCACCGCAGCCAGATGACACACACAGCCACGATGCCGATGTCCGCAAAGGGAGACCCCCGATGAGTTATTTCCTCGATCGCTTGCAGTTCTTCAAGCGTGACCCCCAGACCTTTGCCGATGGCCACGGATTCGCCAAGAGCGAAGGCCGTGACTGGGAAAACAGCTACCGCGCCCGTTGGCAGTACGACAAGATCGTGCGTTCCACCCACGGCGTGAACTGCACCGGTTCGTGCAGCTGGAAGATCTACGTCAAGAACGGCCTGGTCACCTGGGAAACGCAGCAGACCGACTACCCGCGTACGCGCCCGGACCTGCCCAACCACGAACCGCGTGGCTGCCCGCGTGGCGCCAGCTATTCCTGGTACCTGTACAGCGCCAACCGGCTGAAGTACCCGCTGATCCGCGGCACGCTGCTGCGCCTGTGGCGCGAGGCGCGCAAGAGCAAGGGCCCGGTCGATGCCTGGGCCAGCATCGTGGAGGACAAGGAAAAGGCGCGTTCGTACAAGACCCGCCGCGGCATGGGCGGCTTCGTGCGCCTGCAGTGGGAAGAGGCCAACGAGATCATCGCCGCCTCCAACCTGTACACGGTGAAGCAGTACGGCCCGGACCGCGTGGTCGGGTTCTCGCCGATTCCGGCGATGTCGATGGTGTCCTACGCCGCCGGCGCGCGTTACCTGTCGCTGCTGGGCGGCGCCTGCCTGTCCTTCTACGACTGGTACTGCGACCTTCCGCCGGCCTCGCCGCAGATCTGGGGCGAGCAGACCGACGTGCCCGAATCGGCCGACTGGTACAACAGCCGCTACATCATCGCCTGGGGCTCGAACGTGCCGCAGACGCGTACGCCCGATGCGCACTTCTTCACCGAGGCGCGCTACAACGGCACCAAGACGGTGGCGATCTGCCCGGACTATTCCGAGCTGGCCAAGCTGACCGATCACTGGCTGCACCCCAAGCAGGGCACCGATGCGGCGCTGGCCTTCGCCTTCGGCCATGTGATCCTGCGCGAGTTCCACGTCGATTCGCCCTCGCAGTACTTCCAGGACTATTGCCGGCAGTACTCGGACATGCCGATGCTGGTGCGCCTGGAGCGCCGCGACGACGGCCGCCTGGTGGCGGGCCGTTTCCTGCGTGCCAGTGAACTGGGCGGGCTGGGTGAAGCCAACAACCCGGACTGGAAGACGCTGGCCTATGACGAGACCAGCGGCCAGATCGTGGTGCCGAACGGCTCGATCGGCTTCCGCTGGGGCGAGAAGGGCAAGTGGAACATCGAGGAGAAGGAGAGCAAGGGCGCCGAGACGCGTCTGCGCCTGAGCCTGGCCGATGGCCATGAGGGCATCGAGGCGGTGAGCTTCCCGTACTTCGGTGGCATCGAGACCGACGGCTGGACCGCCGCGCCGGCCGACGACGTGCTTGAGCGCAACATTCCGGTGCGC
This sequence comes from Stenotrophomonas sp. 63632_Sma, assembly GCF_056482875.1. NCBI lineage: Bacteria > Pseudomonadati > Pseudomonadota > Gammaproteobacteria > Lysobacterales > Lysobacteraceae > Stenotrophomonas > Stenotrophomonas sp. 63632_Sma. The sequence goes on along the minus strand of NZ_CM151220.1, from coordinate 2,589,720 downwards.
CGGCTGGCCACGGCCGAGGGTGGCGAAACCCTGGTGGCCACGGTCTACGACCTGCTGCTGGCCCAGTACGGCGTGGACCGTGGCTTTGGCGGCGGCAATGTGGCATCGAGCTTCGACGACATGGTGCCGGGCACCCCAGCCTGGCAGGAGCGCATCACCGGCGTGTCGCGCGCCGAGGTGATCGAGATCGCCCGCGAGTTCGCACGTACCGCCGACAAGACCCATGGCCGTTCGATGATCATCGTCGGCGCCGGGATGAATCATTGGTTCCACAACGATATGAACTACCGCGGCCTGATCAACATGCTGATCATGTGCGGTTGCGTGGGCCAGACAGGTGGCGGCTGGGCGCATTACGTGGGCCAGGAAAAGCTGCGCCCGCAGACCGGCTGGCAGCCGCTGGCCTTCGGCCTGGATTGGAGCCGCCCGCCGCGCCACATGAACGGCACCTCGTTCTTCTACTTCAACACCGGGCAATGGCGCTACGAGAAGCTGCAGGTGGACGAGCTGCTGTCGCCGCTGGCGGATGCGAGCAAGTACAGCGGCAGCCTGGCCGACCTCAACCTGCGCGCGGTGCGCATGGGCTGGCTGCCGTGTGCGCCGCAGCTGGACCGCAACCCGCTGCAGCTGGTACGCGAGGCCGAAGCGGCGGGTGTTGCCCCGGCCGACTACGCGCTGGGCAAGTTCAAGGACGGCTCGCTGGACTTCGCCTTCGCCGATCCGGATGCACAGCAGAACCATCCGCGGATGATGTTCATCTGGCGCTCGAACCTGTTGGGTTCGTCGGGCAAGGGCCACGAGTACATGCTGCGGCACCTGCTCGGCACGCGTCATGGCCTGCAGGGCAAGGACCTTGGCGAGATGGGGGCGATCAAGCCGGAGGAAGTGACGTGGCGTGACGAGGCACCGGAAGGCAAGCTGGACCTGCTGGTCACGCTCGACTTCCGCATGTGCACCACCGCGCTGTACTCGGACATCGTGCTGCCCACGGCCACCTGGTACGAAAAGGACGACCTCAACACCTCGGACATGCACCCGTTCATCCACCCGCTGTCGAAGGCGGTGGATCCGGCCTGGGAATCGCGCAGCGACTGGGAGATCTTCAAGGAGGTCGCCCGCACCGTAAGCGAAATGGCGCCGGGTGTGCTGGGCGTGGAGAAGGATCTGGTGCTGGTGCCGACCCTGCATGACACCCCGAACGAGCTGGGCATGCCGTTCGGCGTGGCCGACTGGAAGAAGGGCGAGTGCGAGGCCATCCCGGGCCAGACCATGCCGTCGATGACGGTGGTGGAGCGCGACTACCCGAACCTGTACCGCAAGTTCACCTCGCTCGGCCCGCTGCTGGACAAGCTGGGCAACGGCGGCAAGGGCATGAGCTGGGACACGAAGCACGAGGTCGAATTCCTCGGCAAGCTCAACCACACCGTGCACGACGCGGGCGTGAGCCAGGGCCGCCCGGCCATTTCGACCGCGATCGACGCGGCCGAGGTGATCCTGCACCTGGCGCCGGAAACCAATGGCCACGTCGCAGTGAAGGCGTGGGAATCGCTGGGGACCTTCACCGGCCGCGAGCATACCCACCTGGCGGTGGGCAAGGAGCACGAGGCGATCCGCTTCCGTGACATCCAGGCACAGCCGCGCAAGATCATTTCCTCGCCGATCTGGTCGGGCCTGGAAGACGACAACGTCAGCTACAACGCCGGCTATACCAACGTGCACGAGCTGATTCCGTGGCGCACGGTGACCGGTCGCCAGCAGTTCTACCAGGACCACGAGTGGATGATCGACTTCGGCGAGGCCTTCATGGGCTACCGGCCGCCGGTCAACACGCGCACGGTGGAGCCGCTGCTGAACCAGCGCCCGAACGGCAACAAGGAGATCGTGCTGAACTGGATCACGCCACACCAGAAGTGGGGCATCCACAGCACCTACAGCGACAACCTGATCATGCAGACGCTGTCGCGCGGTGGCCCGATCGTGTGGCTGAGCGAGGACGACGCGCGCAGTGCCGGCATCGTCGACAACGACTGGATCGAGCTGTTCAACGTCAACGGTGCGATTGCCGCGCGTGCGGTGGTCAGCCAGCGCGTGATGCCGGGCATGGCGATGATGTACCACGCCCAGGAACGCATCATCAACGTGCCGGGCTCGGAGATTTCCGGGACCCGCGGCGGCATCCACAACTCGGTGACCCGCATCGTGCTCAAGCCCACCCACATGATCGGCGGCTACGCGCAGCTGGCGTACGGCTTCAACTACTACGGCACGTGCGGCACCAACCGCGACGAGTTCGTGATCGTGCGCAAGATGGACAAGGTCGATTGGTTGGACGATGAACAGCCCGCTGGCGCTTCGGCATCGGCCAGCAAGGAGATGGTGTGATGAAGGTCCGTGCACAGATCGCGATGGTGCTGAACCTGGACAAGTGCATCGGCTGCCATACCTGCTCGATCACCTGCAAGAACGTCTGGACCTCGCGCGAGGGCGTCGAGTACGCCTGGTTCAACAACGTGGAAACCAAGCCGGGCATCGGCTACCCCAAGGAATGGGAGAACCAGGACAAGTGGAACGGCGGCTGGGTACGCACCCGCGCCGGCAAGCTGGTGCCGCGTGCCGGTGGCCGCTGGCGCATGCTGGCCAAGATCTTCGCCAACCCGGACCTGCCACAGATCGACGACTACTACGAGCCGTTTGATTTCGACTACCAGAACCTGCACACCGCCAAGGACAGCCAGCACCAGCCCACCGCGCGGCCGCGTTCGCTGATCAGTGGCGAGCGCATGCAGAAGATCGAGTGGGGCCCGAACTGGGAGGAGATCCTGGGTTCGGAGTTCAGCAAGCGCTCGCGCGACTACAACTTCGACCAGGTGCAGAAGGAGATCTACGGCGCCTTCGAGAAGACCTTCATGATGTACCTGCCGCGCCTGTGCGAGCACTGCCTGAACCCTGCGTGCGTGTCGGCGTGCCCGTCGGGCGCGATCTACAAGCGCGAGGAAGACGGCATCGTGCTGATTGATCAGGACAAGTGCCGCGGTTGGCGCATGTGCGTCTCGGCCTGCCCGTACAAGAAGATCTACTACAACTGGAAGAGCGGCAAGTCGGAGAAGTGCATCTTCTGCTACCCGCGCATCGAGATGGGCGAGCCGACCGTGTGCTCGGAAACCTGCGTGGGCCGCATCCGCTACCTCGGCGTGATGCTGTACGACGCCGACCGCATCGCCGAGGCGGCCTCGGTGGCCGCCGAGAAGGACCTGTACCAGGCCCACCTGGACATCTTCCTGGACCCGAATGATCCGGCGGTGATCGCCGCCGCGCGCAAGGAAGGGATCCCGGACAGCTGGCTGGATGCGGCCAGGCAGTCGCCGGTGTACAAGCTGGCGATCGACTGGAAGCTGGCGCTGCCGCTGCACCCGGAATACCGCACGCTGCCGATGGTCTGGTATGTGCCACCGCTGTCTCCGATCCAGTCGGCCGCCGAACGTGGCCGCGTGGGCATGAGCGGTGAACTGCCGGACGTGGCCTCGCTGCGTATCCCGATGCGCTACCTGGCCAACCTGCTGACGGCGGGTGACGAGGCGCCGGTGGTGCGCGCGCTGGAGCGGCTGATGGCGATGCGTGCCTGGCGCCGGGCCAAGAACGTAGACGGCGTGGAAGACACCGCAGTGCTGGAGCAGACCGGGCTGAGCATTGCCCAGGTCGAAGAGATGTATCGCTACCTGGCCATCGCCAATTACGAGGACCGTTTCGTGATTCCCTCTGGCCACCGCGAGTACGCCAACGATGCCTTCGGCGAGCGCGGCGGCTGCGGCCTCACCTTCGGCAACGGCTGCAACGGTGACAGCCCGGCCGATCTGTTCGGCCAGCGCAAGAGCACAACGTTCGTGGTGGACAACGGCCCCAATCATCGCCGCAAGGAGGTGGTGTGATGAGCGTGCTCAAGCTGGTCGGGGTGTTGCTGGATTACCCCCGTGAAGAACTATGGCAGCACGGCGAAGAACTCCTCGCCGCCTGCGACGACCCGGCGCTGGGCGCCGCCCGCCGCCAGCAGCTGCGCAGCTTCGTGCAGCAGCTGCTGGCTACCGATGCGCTGGATGCGCAGGCGGCGTGGCTGGCCAGTTTCGACCGCGGCCGCTCGATGAGCCTGCTGCTGTTCGAACACATCCATGGCGAGTCGCGCGACCGCGGCCAGGCCATGGTCGATCTGGTCGAGACCTACCGCCGCAACGGCTTCGAACTGGATGCGCGCGAGCTGCCGGACTACCTGCCGCTGCTGCTGGAGTTCCTGGCCCATCGCCCTGGCAGCGAGGCCCGCGAGTGGCTGCACCACATCGGCCATATCGCCGGGATGCTGGCGGCGCGTGCCGCCGAGCGTGAGCTGCCGCACCGGGTGCTGTTCGAGATCCTGGTCGAAGCCGGCGACGGCAAGGCCGATCTGCAGGCGCTGCGCCAGCGTGCCAGCGAGGAAGTCCGCGACGATACCGCCGAGGCCATGGACCGCTTGTGGGAGGAGGAGGCGGTGCGCTTCGGCGCCGAAGCCCCTGCCGAGGACTGCAAGCCGCCCGTGCGTTCGCCGGCCCGTCCTTCGCATCGAGAGGTCCAGCCATGAGTTACTCCCTGCATCAATTCGCCTTCCAGCACTACCCATACATCGCCGTGGCGGTGCTGCTGATCGGCAGCTGGGCGCGCTACGACAAGGCCATGTACACCTGGCGCACCGGCTCCAGCCAGATGCTGTCAGACAAGGGCATGCGGATCGGCAGCAACTGCTTCCACATCGGCATCCTGGCCATCCTCGGTGGCCATCTGGTCGGCCTGCTGACCCCGCACGCGGTGTACGAGCACTTCATCACATCGTCGCAGAAGCAGATGCTGGCGATGGTGGTGGGCGGCGTGTTCGGCGCGCTGTGCTTCATCGGCATCAGCATCCTGCTGGTACGCCGCCTGTTCAATGCGCGTGTTCGGGCCACCGGCAGTTTCGGTGACACCCTGGTGCTGGTGCTGCTGTTCGCCCAGCTGTGCCTGGGCCTGTACAGCATCCGCGTCTCATCCGGCCACCTGGACGGTGGGGTGATGGTGCAGCTGGCCGAATGGGCGCAGCACATCGTGACCTTCCGCGCCGGTGCCGCCGACTACATCGAGGGCGTCAGCTGGGTCTACAAGATGCATATCTTCCTGGGCCTGACCCTGTTCCTGATCGCGCCGTTCACCCGCCTGGTGCACGTGTGGAGCATTCCGATCAGCTACCTGTGGCGGCCGTACCAGGTGGTGCGCCGCCGCCAGGCCACGCTGCGCTACGGTCCGCGGGAGTAAACCATGGGCAGCCTGCCGAAATTCCTGCCGATCACCGTGATCGACTCCACCGCACCGGTGCCTGCCGAGGCGCATTCGCATCACCACGACGCGGCAGAGCAGGGGCCGCGCTCGCTCGGGCAGCCGGCACCGTGCCGGCTGTTCGTGGACGAGACCGCGATCAGCGAGGCCGACATCGCCCGCGAGATGCAGCACCATCGGGCGATGCGCCCGGAACAGTCACGCGCCGAAGCGGCGCGTGCCCTGGTGGTGCGCGAGCTGCTGCGTCTGGAAGCGCAGCGGCTGGGCCTGCAGGCGCCGGAGGGCAACCGGGTCAGCGACGAGGAAGTGCTGATCCAGCAACTGCTGGAAGACGCGATCGAAGACCGCGTGCCGACCGACGAGGACTGCCGCCGCTACTTTGAGCAGAACCCGGAGCGCTTCCGCTCGCCTGACCGCGTGCGCCTGCGCCATATCCTGCTGGCGGCGGCGGCCGACGACGTGGCCGGGCGCTTCGCCGCACGCACCGAAGGCGAGCGGCTGGCCGGACTGCTGAAGGAGTCGCCGCACCTGTTCGCCGATTTTGCCCTGCGCCATTCGCGCTGCCCCTCCAGCAGCGAGGGCGGCGACCTGGGCTGGTTGCAGCGCGGGCAGACCACGCCGGAGTTCGACCGCCAGGTGTTCCGCCTGCGCGAGGGCCTGGCTGGATTCCCGGTGGAATCGCGCTGGGGCTACCACGTGGTCTGCGTCGATGCCCGCGAGGAAGGCCAGCCACAGTCGTTCGAGGCGGTGCTGCCGCAGCTGCGTGATTACCTGGAACTGCAGGTACGCCAGCGCGAGGTGCAGGCCTATCTGCTGCAGCTGCAGGAACGCTACCCGGTGCGCGGGCTGGATGAGATCGAAGCCGAAGCAGATATCGGCTGACCCCCATTGAACAAGGAGACCCCATGAACCAGGCCCTTGCCCCCGCCAGTGCCGGGCAGCAGCAGCGTGCGCTGTGGCTGAGCACGTTCGCCTTCACCGTGTGCTTCGCGGTGTGGATGATCTTTTCAATCATCGGCATCCAGATCAGTCAACAGCTCGGTTTGAATGACACCCAGTTCGGCCTGTTGATCGCCACGCCGGTACTGACCGGTTCGGTCAGCCGCGTCTTCCTCGGCATCTGGTCCGACCAGTTCGGTGGCCGCAAGGTGATGGTGCTGGTGATGCTGTGTGGCGCCGTGGCCACCTGGATGCTGACCTATGCGCAGACCTACACCCAGTTCCTGATCGCCGCGCTGTGCGTGGGCATCGCCGGCGGCAACTTCTCGGTGGGCGTGGCCTACGTCTCGAAGTGGTTCCCGGCCAGCAAGCAGGGCACCGCGCTGGGCATCTTCGGTGCCGGCAACATCGGCTCGGCGGTGACCAAGCTGTTGGCGCCGCTGGTGATGGTGGCCGCGGGTTGGACCATGGTTGCCAAGGTCTGGGCGGTCGCGCTGGCCGTCACTGCGGTGCTGTTCTTCCTCTTCAGCAAGGAAGACCCGTCGCTGGAGCAGCGCCGCCGCGAGGGCGTGAAGCCGGTTCCGTTCGCCGAGCAGATGGCGCCGCTGAAGAACCTGCAGGTGTGGCGGTTCTCGCTGTACTACTTCTTCGTGTTCGGCGGTTTCGTGGCGCTGGCGCTGTGGCTGCCGCACTATCTGGTGGGCGCCTACGGCATGGACGTGGGCCACGCCGGCATGCTGGCGGCGTGCTACTCGATCCCGGCCAGCCTGTTCCGCGTGGTCGGTGGCTGGATGTCGGACCGGATGGGCGCGCGGCGGGTGATGTACTGGACCTTCGGCGTGTCGGCCATCTGCACCTTCCTGCTGGCCTACCCGGATACCGAGTACGTGGTGAAGGGCATCCACGGCCCGATCCACTTCCATCTGGCCATCGGCGTGGTGATGTTCACCTTGCTGGTGTTCGTGCTGGGCTTCTTCATGTCGCTGGGCAAGGCAGCGGTCTACAAGCACATTCCGGTGTATTACCCCAAGCACGTGGGTGCAGTGGGCGGTGTGGTCGGCATGATCGGCGGCCTGGGTGGCTTCATCCTGCCGATCGTATTCGGGGCATTGAACGATGCCGTGGGCATCTGGAGCAGTTGTTTCATGCTGCTGTTCGTGCTGGTGGCGGCTGCACTGGCGTGGATGCACTTTGCGATCCGTCGCATGGAACGCCGTCACTTCCCGCAGATCGATCGCGAGACCGACCTGCCCGAAGCCATCGATGCGGCCGCCGCCGAGCGGGTGCGTGGCAGGTAAAGGGGGTTGCCGGCCAGCGGCCGGCACTACCGGGTAGCGGGTGAAAGGGTAGTGCCGGCCGCTGGCCGGCATGAACCCACCGATGCGCCACGCTTGATTTCAATCAGGGCCACGCGAAGAGGAACGCCCGAAGATGTGTGCCATGAGCTTCCACGTCGATGAGAGTGAGGACACTGCGCTGCAGGCGGCATTGCTGCGGCAACCCCGGCATGTGCTGTTTCCGCCGGCTGACCAGTTCAGCACCGGGTTTGGCGAAAGCGGCTGGCGCGCCGCCGTGCGCGCCAGCAATGAGCACCTGATCCCGCGTGGCTTGACGCTCGGCTTCCAGGCCGGTCGTGGTGGGCGCGATGTGCCGCCACAGGCGTATCTGGACATGTTGCTGCTGGCCCTGCAGCTGCAGGCCGATGCCCTGGCCGAGGACCGCGAAGTAGTGGCGATGGTGCTGCAGCTGGGCTTGGCCGAGACCTTGCCGCCACCCCAGCTGGGCCAGCTGCTGGATGCGGTGCCGCAGCACCTGCGCACCGTGGCACGGCCCCAGGTGGAAGTGCGCCTGGACGCGGGCAGCGCGCTGTCACCAGCGCAGCTGCGTGCGGTGGGCTGCACCCGCCTGAATGTGATCGACCGTGCCGATGCGCCGGGGCCGACCTTGCTGGCACAGGCGCGGCAGGTGGGTTTCACCGCGCGCTACTACCAGCTTCGGGTACCTGGGTCTGAGGATGTGGGTTTCATCGAGCGCCTGCACGAAGTGCTGGCCGAAGCACCCGAGCGCATCCTGCTGCCGGCACCGTGCGCGCTGCCGCAGCGTCCGTCGGCAGCGCATTGGCTGCAGGCCTGGCGGCTGCTGCGCGCGGCCGGTTACGAACCGATCGGTGGTGACCACTACCAGCGCGGCGACCTGCCCAACCCGCATGGGCCGGGTGACGGCCAGCGCCATTGCGACCTGGCGGGTGTGCCACGGCGTGACCGCAGTGATTTCATCGGGCTCGGCCTGTCCGCCTGCAGCCAGATCGGCGAAGTGTTCTACCGGCTGGAGGACGAGCTGGGTGAATGGCGGGCGCGCCTGCAGTCCGGTCACATGGGCGTGGCCGCGGGCCTGATCCTGTCCGAGGACGAGCGGATGGCGGCCGAGGTGGCGCAGAGCATCGCCTGCGATCATGCGCTCGATGCGGCCGCCTTCGAGTGGCGCAATGATGAACCGTTCGAAGAATGCTTCGCCGAACAGCTGCCGGCGCTGTCGCCGCTGCTGGCGCGCGGCTGGGCGCAGTGGGATGCACGCGTGCTGCGGCTGGCCGAAGAAGGGCGGTTGCTGTGGCGTATGATGGCCGCATGCTTCCGGCCGGCGGCCGCCATCGCTTGAGTCCTGCCCCGATGTCTTCAACTCCGCCTTCCCAGGGTCGCCTCGGCCGGGCCACGCCGAACCCCGCCGCCGCCGATGATGGCGACGCGCTGCACTTCTGCAGTACCTGTGCATTTTCCGATGCCTGCATGTCGCAGGGTTATGACAAGACTGCGTTGGGCGATCTGCACGTCCTGGTCGACCACGTTGGCCCGTTCCATGCGGGTGACTACATCTTCCGCGCTGGCGAATCGTTCGATTCGATTGCTGCGGTGCGCGCCGGTATGGTCAAGACCTTCGTCGATGACAGCCAGGGCAACGAGCAGGTGCTGGGCTTCAGCCTGCCGGGCGAAGTGATCGGCCTCAATGCGATCCACGGTTCGCGCTTCCCCTGCAATGCAGTGGCGCTGGACACCGTGCACCTGTGCCGCATCTCGTTCCCCAAGCTGAGCCTGCTGGCCACGCGCATGCCGGGGCTGCAGGCCAAGCTGTTCAGCCTGCTCAGTGCGGAGATCGGCAAAGTCGCCACGCTGGCCGCCAACCACCGTACCGAAGAGCGCATGGCCGCGTTCCTGCTGGACATGTCCGAGCGTTACGCGCGGCGTGGTTTTTCTGCCACGCGCTTCAACCTGACGATGGCACGCACCGAGATCGCCAACTACCTGCGGATGGCGCCGGAAACCGCCAGCCGCGTGCTGCGCCGCCTGAGCGATGATGGGATCATCGCGGTGAAGCAGCGCGAGATCCTGCTGCTGCAGCCCGAGCGCCTGGCGGCGCTGGCGGTGGCCGACGAATCCGATTCGAACTGAACCTGGCCGGGAGCCGACGATGAAACGCGCTGGACTGTTGTTGCTGGGACTGCTGGCCACGCTGCCGGCCTGGGCCGCCGAGCTGACGGTGTCGGCGGCATCGAGCCTGACCGAGAGCTTCCGTGAACTCGGCACCGCCTATGAGAAGGCACACCCGGGAACCAAGGTCGATTTCAACTTCGCCGCGTCCGGCGTACTGCTGCAGCAGATCAGCCGTGGCGCGCCGGTGGACGTGTTCGCCTCGGCCGATGAAACCACGATGGACCAAGCCCAGCAGCAGGACCTGCTGGCGGCCGGTACCCGCGAGGTGTTCGCGGTGAACGCGCTGTGGGTGGTGGTGCCGCCGCAGGCCAAGGCCGCGCCGCGTACCCTGAAGGACCTGGCCGGTGGCAGCGTGCAGCGCATCGCACTGGGCAACCCGGACAGCGTGCCGGTCGGCCGCTACGCCAAGGGCGCGCTGGAAGCGGCGGGCCTGTGGCCGTCGGTGCAGGGAAAGACCATCACCACGCAGAACGTGCGCCAGTCGCTGGATTACGTGGCGCGCGGTGAAGTGGACGCCGGCTTCGTCTATGCCACCGATGCGCAGGCCATGCCCGACCGCGTGCGCCGCGCTTTCGCGGTGCCGGTGGCCGGGCGCATCGCCTATCCGCTGGCGGTGACCAAGGCCAGCGCGCAGCCGGCCGAGGCCAAACGCTTCGCCACCTTCGTGCGTTCGACGCAGGGCCAGGCGATCCTTGCCAGGCACGGGTTCGGCAAGCCCTGAGGCATGGATCTCGACTGGAGCGCGCTCGGGTTGTCGCTGAAGGTGGCCGGTTGGGCCACTGCGATCAATCTGGTGCTGGGCGTTGGTCTGGGCGCGCTGCTGGCGCGCCGTCGCTTTCCCGGACGCGAGCTGCTGGATTCGGTGCTGACCCTGCCGATGGTGCTGCCGCCGACCGTGCTGGGCTATTACCTGCTGGTGCTGATCGGCCGTAACGGACCGATCGGTGCGTGGCTGCAGTCGTGGTTCGGCATCAACCTGGTGTTTACCTGGCAGGCGGCGGTGATCGCTGCGGCGGTGGCCTCGCTGCCGCTGGTGTTCAAGCCGGCACGCGCGGCGTTCGAGGAAGTGGACGGACAGCTGGAGCAGGCCGCACGCACGCTTGGTGTGTCCGAAGCGGCGGTGTTCTTCCGCATCACGCTGCCACTGGCCTGGCGCGGCATCCTCGCCGGCCTGCTGCTGGCGTTTGCACGTGCGATGGGCGAGTTCGGCGCCACTCTGATGGTGGCTGGCAGCATTCCGGGCCGCACGCAGACGCTGTCGATCGCCATCTACGAGGCGGTGCAGGCCGGCCAGGACGGCAAGGCCAATGCGCTGGTGATCCTGACCTCGGTGGTGTGCATCGTGATCCTGCTGCTGGCCGCACGGCTGGTGGGCGGGCGTCGCCGGGAGCTGCGCGATGTGGCTTGACCTGCAGGTGCAGCGCCGACTGCAGGCGGCCGGCCAGAGTTTCGTGCTGGACGTAGCTTTGCAGTGCACGCAACGGCAGGTGGTGCTGTTCGGGCCCTCGGGCGCGGGCAAGAGCCTGACCCTGAAGGCAGTGGCCGGGCTGCTGAGGCCGGGCCAGGGCCACGTGCGCCTGCAGGGGCAGACCTTGTTTGACGCGGCGACCGGCGTGGACCTGCCACCGCAGCGCCGCCGGCTGGGCTATGTCTTCCAGGACTATGCGTTGTTCCCACACCTGAGCGTGCGCCAGAACGTGGCGTTCGGTCTGCAGAAGGGCTGGTTGAATCCGCGCGTGGGCCAGCGCTTCGATGCGGTGGAGCAGTGGTTGCACGCATTCCGCATCGACACGGTGGGCGATCTGCTGCCCTCACAGGTATCCGGGGGACAGCGCCAGCGTACCGCCCTGGCACGCGCCCTGGTGACGCAGCCGCAGGCGCTGCTGCTGGATGAGCCGTTCTCCGCGCTGGACCATGATCTGCGCCAGCACCTGCGCCAGGAGCTTGAGACCGTGCTGGACAAGACCGGCATTCCGTTGCTGTTGATCAGCCACGACCCGCAGGATGTGGCCATGTTCGGCCAGCAGGTAGCACGCGTGGTGGATGGTCGTATCGTCGGCGGTTGACCCGCGATGGACGCAAGGGCGATGGATGGCTACATCTGATGGTAGTGTAGACCGCTGGTAGCCAACCATGGAATCCGGAGCAGCAAGCCCGGCGGTACTCTACCGGTTCAGGAGTTCCGCGACGCTCAGGCGATGAATGGTTGCATCTGATGGTAGTGTAGGCCGCTGGCCGGCAACCATGGAATCTGGGGCAGCAAGCCAGCGGTAGCTCTACCGGTTCAGGAGTTCCGCGACGCTCAGGCGATGAATGGTTGCATCTGATGGTCGTGCCGGCCGCTGGCCAACCATGGAATCTGGGGCAGCAAGCCGGCCAGCGGCTACCTACCGGTTCAGGAGTTCCGCGACGCTCAAGCGATGAATGGTTGCATCTGATGGTAGTCTTGACCGCTGGCCTACAACCACGGAATCTGGGGCAGCAAGCCAGCGGTACCTCTACCAATCCAGCGTTCGCGCAATCCAGTGGAATGGATCAATACAGCTCGCAGTGCGTGCGGCCTTCACCCCGCAGCGCGTCCCAGTGCCCTTCGCCACTGATGGCATCGATGGCCTCGCGCACCGCGCCTTCCAGGTGGCTCTTGTTACCGCACAGGTACAGATGCCCGCCACGGGCCAGCACATCGCGCACTTCGTCGGCGCGCTGCTGCAGCACATGCTGCACATAGACCTTCTCGGCCCCATCGCGCGAGAACGCGGTATGCAGGCCGGCCAGCACACCGCGCGCGCGCCAGTCCTGCAGCTGCTCGCGGTACAGGTAATCGTGCTGGCTGTGCTTCTCGCCGAACACCAGGTGCACCTCGCGTTCGCAGGCGTTGGCTTGCAGCTCCTGCATCAGGCCCATCAACGGCGCGATGCCAGTGCCGGTGCCAACCAGCAGCAATGGCGCTTCGCCGGTATCGGGCAGATGGAAGCCGGGATTGGAACGGCAGTACACGCGCGCGTGGTCGCCGCCGTGCAGCAGACTGCCGGTGGCAGTGCCGAAGCGCTCGCGACCGCGCAGGGTGTAGCGCACTTCGCGCACGCACAGGCTCAGCTGGTCGTCGCAGGGGTGCGAGGCGATCGAATAGGCGCGCGGCAGGCGCGGTGACAGCAGCTCGCGCAGGCGGGCCAGCGGCACGCTGGCCGGCGTGGCGTGGTCCTGCAGCACGTCCAGCAGGTCCAGCCCGTGCAGGTAGGCGTCCAGCTCGCGCTTCTGGCTGACCTTCAACAGGCCCTTCAGCACCTCGCTGCCGCCCAATTTGGCCAGTTCGCGCAGCACGCCCTTGCTCAGCAGGCGCAGCTCGCGGTCGTGCAGTGCGGCCACAGCGGCGGAGTCGCCGTACCAGGTGGCCAATGCCTGCAGCAGCGCAGGGTCGTTCTCCGGCACCACGTGCAGGGTGTCACCGGCGCGATACGCCATGCCACTGCCGGCAATGTCCAGCTGCAGGTGCCAGGCGGCCGGGTCGCTGCTGTTCAAGCGGCGGCGTTCGAGAATGCGGGCGGCAAAGGCATTGTCTTCGCCATAGGCGGTGACCTGCAGGTGCAGGTCCTGGCCAGCGTTGAGGTCGCCATCCAGAACCTGGCCCAGCACCGGCTGCCATTGCTGGAAGAACTGCTCGTAACCCAGGTCGGCATCCACGCGGTGCAGCAGCGGCTGCGCCTGGCGCTCGCTCAGCGCGGCATCCAGCGCCTTGGTGAAGCCACAGAAGCTGGGGTAGCCGGTGTCACCGAGGCCGAACACCGCATAGCGCAGGCCACTCAGTGTCGGGGTCTGGCGCAGCGTTTCGAAGAACTGCTCGCCGTTGGCTGGCGGTTCGCCGTCACCGAAGGAACTGGAGATCGCCAGCAGCACATCGCCGTGGCCGAGGCTGGCCACGTCGATATCGTTGAACGGGAGCACCTGCGGCGCGTGCGGCTGCAGGTCCGCGCCCAGGCGCTGGGCCAGGGCGCGGGCATTGCCCGACTCGGACGCGAAACCCACCAGCAGGCGGCTGAAGGGCGTACTGGTCGGGAGGGCGTTCACGCGGCCTCGTAGAAGTCGTCGAACTTTTCCTTGCTGAACTCGACCAGGTCGTAGTTCTGCATCAGGTCGTTCACCACGCGGCGGATGCTGATGTACGAGGTGATGTTGCCCTCGGCATCGAACAGCGGTTGCACGGTGGTGTCGACCACGTAGAGCACGCCACCCTTGCCAAGGTTGGGCACGATGCCGGTCCAGGTCTTGCCGGCCTTGATGGTGTCCCACATGTCCTTGTAGACCGCCTTGGGCACATCCGGATGGCGCACGATGCTGTGCGGCTGGCCGATCAGCTCCTCGCGGGCGAAGCCGGTGAGCGTGCAGAACAGGTCGTTGGCGTAGGTGATGTTGCCCTGCAGGTCGGTGGTCGAGATCACCATGACGTTCTGCATGGCATTCAGCAGCTGGGCGTTGTCGGGGGTGTAGCTCATCGCAGGTCCTTTGGATGCCGGTGACGCCGGCGTATTGGGTTCCTGCATAGAGATACGCCCGCGCAGCGGCGGGCGGATTGACATTGATCAAGCGGGTGGCTGGATCGGCTGCGACCGGGTGTCGCAGGGAGCGTTCACTGCTGCAGGGGAAAGCCGATCGTCTCGTAGCAATGCCGCATCAGGTGGCGGCCTCCCTCATTGTTGTGCAAGGTGTCCGCGTCACCGAAGAACCGCAGCAGCGCTCCCCCGGTCGTACTGCCTGCATGCGCGGAGCGCCTGGCTGCCGATGGCAGAAACGGATCAGCTCGCGGATCGTGTCCGCCAGGCAGATCCGCACGTGCAACGGCGCGTTCGATCATCAGCTGGGCACATGCGCCTGCCAGATAGGCGTCTGGTTCGCGCTGCCCGCCGCGCCGAGGCTGTCCTGCCAATGCGGTGGCGATATGCTGGAACTCATGGGCGGTGGTGGCGATCACGCGCCTGCGCAGCGAGTCGGTGTCGGGACCGGAGGGAAACCAGAAGCTGACCATCTGGCCCTGCGGCTCTGGTCCTGGCAGCTGTCGCCAGATGCCGCCTCCGTCACTTACGATCGTGAGCTGATAGCGCATTGGTGTCCGTTCCTGCCCATTGGCCTGGAGCGGCAATCCAGCGGATCGTGCGGCGGCCTCGCAGAGCCGCGACGCCTGCATGGCTGAAAGCGCTCGATCTTCCCAGAGGACTCGAGTTGCGACGGATGACCATCCGCACTCGATGGATCGATTGGGATACTCCGAGCTTTCTGGACCGGGTAGCACCGACACTGTGCTGATCTTCAGATGTGAGGTAGGGCCTCGCAGCAGGGTGGCATACCCTCCATCGGTACTGACCAGGTTCCGGGGAGGCAGCTGGATGGATTGGCACGCACTTGTGGCCAGAAGGATTGCCGCCAGCCCAGCATAGAGCCCGAGGGGGAGGCCCGGTTGGGTACGCCTGGACTGACGGCGCTGCATCAGAGGGGCAGCCCGCGAGTAGATGTGAGGGTGATACCGATTGCTGCCACGACAACTCGCAGATTGCTCATTGGTACTCTCCACGTTGGACGTCGATTGACCGATCAGCTCAACCCGCTGATTCGGCAGTCGATCCGTACCGGCTCAGGCTCGATCAGGCAATCGGAATTTTTTCAAACACCTCCAGTAGGTGGCTCCGGGCCACGTTTGAGGCGGCACGCAAATGTGCAGGTCGAGCTGATAGCGACCGTCGCGCTTCCAGTCACACACACGCGGGGAACTCGCGCGTGCGTCAGCCCATCAGATAGCGCAGCACACCGGCCGATACCACGCCGATCAGCACCGTCGGCAGCATCGACAGCCGCGTGGCGGCCAGCAGGGTGATCGCCAGCGCGGCGAGGTCGGCGGGCTTGTCGGCGACGAAGTCGGGCGCGATCACCGAGATCAGCACGCAGCCCGGCGCGGCTTCCATCACCGTCACTGCGCGCTTGCTCAGCGTGCGGTTGCGCAGCGCGAGGAAGCCGATGATGCGGGTCAGGTAGGTGGCAGCGGCCATCAGCACGATGGTCAGCACCGAGGTCCAGTGGATCAGGCCGTTGAAGATCATGCTGCGTCCTCCGCCAGCAGCCAGGCGGCCGCCAGGCCGGCCAGTGCGCCACTGGCCACGTACCACGCACCCGGCACCAGCAGGTAGGTGGCAGCGGCCACCACCAGGCTGACCAGCCACGGGCGCGCTGCTTTCATGCCCTGCCACATGCCGCGCAGCAGCACCAGGAACACGGCCGGGAAGGCCATGTCGAAACCATAGGCGTGGATGTCGACCAGCATCGGGCCGACGATCGCGCCCAGCGCGGTACAGGCCACCCAGACCGTGTACAGGCCTGCCGACACGCCCAGGTAATAGGCCAGGCTGAAGCCGAGCGCACGGCGGCGCGCATCGGCCACGCCCATCGCCCAGCTCTCGTCGCACATGAAGAACAGCGCCGGCAGCACGCGGCGGCGCGGCAGGTGCTGCAGCAGCGGGGCCAGGCTGGCGCCCATCAGCAGGTGGCGGCTGTTGACCAGCGCGGTGATCGCCACGATCAGCGCGATATGCAGCGGCGAGGTCCACAGTTCGACGGCGGCGAACTCCGAGCCACCGGCGAAGTTGAGGCCGGTCATCAGCGGCACTTCCAGGGCGCTGAGGCCTTTCTGGGCGGCCTGGGCGCCGAGCACCAGGGCGAAGGGAATGAAGCCGATCATCACCGGTACGGCGGCGCGCAGGCCGCGCAGGAATTCGGCGCGCGGGGCGGTATCGCAGGTATCGGGCAGGGGGAGGGTGGTACGGGCGTCCATGGAACGGCACAACGAGGTGGGGGTGGCCCATGCTAGCGGTCCGATCGCGAAATCGGGTTGCGTTGATGCCATTCAATTCGGGAATATTGAGATTCCATGCGGCTAAGGTCGCCAAAGGTGAAATCCCGTGCAGTATCAGCTCGACAACCTCGATCGCCGCATCCTCGATGCCCTGCAGCGTGACGGACGGCTGCAAAACCTGGAGCTGGCCCGGCTGGTGGGCCTTTCGCCCTCGGCCTGCCTGCGGCGGGTGCGGCTGCTGGAGGAGGGCGGCTACATCGACCGCTACGTGGCCCTGCTGAATGAGGCGAAGGTGGGTCGTGGCTTCACGGTGTTCGTGCGAGTGTGGCTGCGCGGGCAGGACGAGGACACCACCAACCACTTCATCAACAGCATCAAGTCGTTCCCGGAAGTGCTTGAATGCCATCTGATGGCCGGTGACTGCGATTTCCTGCTGCGGGTGGCGGTGGCGGACCTGGATGCTTACCGGCAGTTCCAGATGCAGCACCTGAACCGGATCACCGGGGTGCAGAACACCAAGACCGAGATTCCGATGCAGCGGATCAAGCAGACCACCCAGCTGCCGCTTTGAGGATGGGTGGTTCCGGCCGGGTTGCACCCGGCACCCGCGGTAGTGCCGGCCGCTGGCCGGCAACCTCAGGAGCAACAGCAGCCGCAACGGCGATGTTCCCAGGGCGGCGGGGCGGTGTGGCCAGGCAGGACACGCCGTAGACCCATCCATGGGGGCTCGATGGCGCCATCCATGGCGCCAACGGTCCTGCCTGCCCACACCGCCCCGCGCCTGACAGTTCCCCGCGACCTGTTGGGGTCGGATCCCGTTGCTGTGCAACGGGCTCTGACCCCGGGAGCAGATGGACATGTCTGTTCGATTCATTGATTCCTGATGCGTGACTGGGTTCACGGAGCCTGGCTCAACGCCGGGCGTAGGCAGCGGTCATCGCAATGACATCTGGCCCCGGTACGGTTTGAGCCCGCTTGCTGGTCGCGCGCGGGCCGGGGTTCCGGTCGTGGCGCGCGTCCACTGCAGCTGCTGTCGCTGCCGAGGGTCATGTGTTCTACGTCAGGGGGCTGAATGGACACCATGCGGTCAGAACTTGGAAGGTGGCCATCGCCGCATGGCTGCTGCTGTCCTTTGCCGCTGTGGCGCGGGACGGTGTTCATGCCTACGACATCCCTGCGCAGCCGCTGGAGCAGGCGGTCGAGCGCTTCAGCGTCATCAGCGGGTGGTCGGTGATGTACCCGGGCGATCTTGCCGCCGGCCGTAGCAGCCATGCGCTGCGCGCCAGCCTTGCGCCGCTGCCTGCCTTGCAGATGCTGCTGCAGGACACCGGCATCGAGGCCGAGATGATCGGTGAGCAGCGCGTGGTGCTGCGCCGGGGCACGCCCTCGGTCGCCGAACCCGGTACTGGTGCCGAACTTCCCGAGGCCGAGCGTCGGCGTCGCTATGGCGGGCTGCAGCAGCGCCTGCGTGCGGTGTTCTGTGACGACCCCGAGATCGCGCCCGGCCGCTATGCCGCGACGCTGCGCTTCCACGTCGACGGCGAAGGCCAGGTGCATGCGCCCGAGCTGCTCTCAGGCAGTGGCAGCGCCCGCCGCGATGCACGCCTGCTGCAGGCGCTGCAGGGCCTGGTGCTTGCGCCCGATGCCGCCGCGCTGCCGCAGCCGGTGACGCTGCAGATCCGACCTTCCGGCACCGACCACGACTGTGGTCGGCGCGCGCCCCTTCCATGACTTCAAGGATTCGAACATGAGCAACGGTACGGCTGGGGCAGTTGACCTGATGGACCACCTTCTGGGGGCCTACGACGAGCTGAAGCGCCGCCTGGTGCGCAAGCTGGGCTCGGAGGAGCTGGCCGGCGATGCGCTGCAGGACACCTGGATGCGCCTGAGTGCGCGCCGTGACCGCCTGGATGCCGTGCAGAATCCCGCGGCCTACCTGTTGCGCATGGCGATGAACACGGTGATCGACCGCCAGCGTGCCGACCACCGCCTGCTGAGCCTGGAAGAGGTGGATACGCTGATGGAGATGGCCGACCCTGCACCGGGCCCGGCGCAGGCGGCCGAACTGGATTTCGCGCTGGAGGACATGGTCGGCCTGCTGCAGCGCATGCCCGAGCGCCGACGCCGCATCCTGCTGGCGATCCGCGTCGATGGCCTGCAGCAGCGCGACGTCGCCGACCAGCTGGGCGTGTCGCTGCGGCTTGTGCAGCGCGAGCTGAAAGCGGCCCAGGACTACCTGGCCGAGCGCAGCGGACAGGGGCGCCAGGTGCGGTTCTGAGCGGCGGCATCCGTCTACACTTTGACGCCGAGCAGAACCCCGCAGCGTGCGGGTCCGGCATGAGCCCCCATGGATCCTGACGATCGCCCGCAACGCCCGCTGGATGCCGTCGAGCGTCAGGCCCACGCGTGGGTGGTGCGGCTGACCTCGGGCGAGGCCACCGCCGCCGATGGGCGCAGGTTCCGTGAGTGGTGCGAGGCTGATCCGCGTCATCGCGAAGCATTCGGCCGTGCGCGCCGGCAATGGGCGCAGGTACGCCTGGCGGGCGAACAGCTGCCCGCCGCTGCGCGCCAGCCGGTCGCGCCGACGCCGTCCCAGCGCTGGAGCCGGCGCGCCTTCCTGGGCGCCGCGATTGCCGCACCGGCCAGCCTGGTGGTGGTGGCGGCGATCCGCCCGCCGCTGGGGCTGTGGCCCTCGGTGACGGCGATGGCGGCCGATTTCCACACCGGCACCGGTGAGCGACTGCAGATCGCGCCCTTGCCGCTGCTGAAGATCGAACTGGATACGCAGAGCAGCCTGCGCCGTCGTTCGGACACGCAGGGCGAAGGCTTCGAGCTGGTGCAGGGCCAGGCCGCGATCGAAACCCAGGCAGGCCTGCGCCTCGCCCTGTTCGCGGGGCCGGGCTGCGTGATTGCCGATGAAGGTGCGGTGCGCCTGGACGTCCGCAACACCCACGGCCAGGTACGGGTGACCTGCCTGCAGGGCAGCGCCCGCATCGAGCACCCGCAGGGCCGCCTGCAGCTGCAGGCGGGCCAGCAGACCCAATACGACGAGCGCCTCAGTGGCGTGGTGGCCGAAGCCCTGGCCTCGGAAGTGAGCGCCTGGACCGAGGGCATGCTGGTGTTCCGTCGCGCTCCCTTGCGCGAGGTGGTGGATGAAATCAACCGCTACCGCCGCGGCAAGGTGCTGCTGGGCGAATCGGCATTGGCGCGGGCCCCGGTCAGCGGTCGCTTCCGCATCGATGATCCGGACGCGGCGCTGGAGCAGCTGCGACTGACGATGTCGCTGGATCTGCGTCGCTTTCCGGGTGGCATTGCCGTCCTTGGTTAGATGAAGACGCTGGCCGTGCGCGCCGTGCAGGGCTGTTGCAAGCAAGGAGACGCCAAGGATGCGCAACGAGACCATCGGTGTGCTGGATCTGCGCCGCAACCTGTCGGCGTTGCTGGAAACCACGCAGCGACGGCCCTTGATGGTGCATCGCTACGGCTCGCCATGGGTGTGCGTGGTGTCCGACGCGCAGTGGCAGCAACAGGCCGTGCTGCTGGACTTCGATCCGCAGTCGCACCCGTTGGCGATGCTGCTGCGGCTGCAGCAGCAGGTGCTGCCCCTCGCTGAGGCCGGCACGCTGCCGCCTGCGGCGATGGCGCGCGTGCTGCTGCTGATGGGCATGCACGGCATCGACGATCTGGTGCAACTGCACGAGCAGGTACAGCATCATCGTCTTTGGCACTGGTTCGTGGCCGGCACCCATGGCGTGATGGACGGCTGGCAGCTGCCGGCGCTGCGTGTTGCGATGGCGTCATGGTGCGATGACGTGGATATGTCCAATGCACTGGCAACGTTCGCCGCACGCAGCGATGTGGCGATACTGGCGCGCCGTTGCGGGGGCGAAGCGCCGCGACTGGAGCGCGAAGCCTGCAGGCAGATGACGCTGCGATGACGTTGCTGATGAAGCGCCACGCAGCGCACAGAGACGCATTCGCGTTGTCGCTTCACCTGCCTTGCTGACGTCTTCTCCAGAGTACGACGCACCACGCGTCGCGGAGCACGGGCGGCGCCGATGGCAGACAGTCGCAGGATCAGCATGCTGGAGCTGGATCGTCACCTGAGCCAGTCGCTGGAACAGGCACGGCATACGCCCGTGAACGTGCAGCGCTATGGGCACTCGTGGGTCTGGGTACTGTCCAGTGACGCCTGGGCCGATGCGGCGCGCTGGGCGGCACTGGACAGCAGCGCGCATCCGCTGGCGGCGTTGCGGCGCGCCCTCGATCTGCAGCTGCGGCCCTGGCCCGAGGCGGCCATGAACGCGCTGCCGCTTGACGCGGGCGATGTGCGGCAGCTGCAACGTGCGGCGTTGCTGGTGGTCGTGCGTGATCTCAACAGTGCGCAGCGCGTGTACGACGATCTGCGTTACCACCAGGTCTACCGGATGTTCATCGGCCTCGACCATGGCACCGCGTGGTCGCCGATGCAGTGCGTGCGCCTGCTGCAGGCCTGCGCGCACCCGTTGCTGCGCGGCTGCATCGACGATGCGCTGGCCAGCGTGCCGCAGCACCTGTTCGAGTCTGCATGTGCCCCGGCTACACGTGTTGCGCCTGCACAGGCACGCGCGCAGCGAATAGCAGGCGGATGTTTATCGTACTGACACATGCACCGCTGACCATGGCGCAGCGGTCTCTTCCAGGATGACGAGGGCGGAACAATGGCAAGGCAGGTGGGTGGTCGCAGGGCTCGGCAACGGGGTTTCAGCCTGATCGAGATCATGGTGGTGGTGGTGATCATCGGCATTCTTGCCGCGTTGATCGTGCCGCGGTTGATGGACCGTCCCGACCAGGCGCGCGTGGTGGCGGCGCGTCAGGACATCGCGGCGCTGATGCAGGCATTGAAGTTGTTCAAGCTGGACAACGGTCGCTATCCCAGCGCCGAACAGGGCCTGCAGGCGCTGGTGAAGCCGCCGCAGGGCAGCGGTGCGATGCCGGTGACACCGTATCTGGATCGCCTGCCGAATGACCCATGGGGTCATCCGTACCAGTACCAGATTCCCGGCACCCATGGCGACATCGATGTGTTCTCGCTGGGCGCGGACAGCAAGCCCGGCGGTGACGCCGGGAACGCGGACATCGGTTCCTGGCAGCTGTGAGGCGTGCAGATGACAGCCCGGACGCGTTCGGTCCCGTGCACCCGCCAGCGCGGCATGGCGGTGATCGTCGCCCTGCTGGTGGTGGCATTGGTGGCGGTGATTGCCACTGCACTGCTGACCCGGCAGTCGGCACAGCTGCGTGCGCTGCGTGGCGACCAGCTGCGTGCGCAGGTGCGCATGGCGGTCGATGCCACCCTGGAGCGCGCGGCGCAGCAGCTGCGTGAGGATGTAAAGGAGCAGCTGACCACGGTGCGCGGCGGCCGTTGGGCGCGTCCGCTGACGCTGCAGTTGCCGCTGCCGGTGCAGTTGCAGCTGGTCGATGCACAGTCCATGTTCAACCTGCGCAACCTGCTGGCCTATGGCAAGCCGGACCTGGAGGCACGGCGCGCGTTCATCGCGCTGTGTGCCGGGCAGGGCCTGGGGCAGGGTGCCTGTGCATCTGCTGCCGATCACATCCAGGCGAGGCTGCGTGATGCCGACCTGCAGGCGCAGGCGCCGTTGCCGCGTGAATCGGTGATCGAGCAGGCCCTGGCGGGCGCCGACCCAGTGGCGGTGCAGGCACTGGCACGGCGCACCGTGGTGCTGCCGGCCCAGACCCTGGTCAATGCCAACACCAGTGACATCAGCGTGTTGCAGGCGGTCACTCCCGGCGTGGAGCCGGGGCGCCTGCAGGCGCTGCTCGGTGAGCGCGACGGTGGCCATTGGCTGCTCAACCGCGGCGATATCGCCAATCGATTGCAACTGAGCAACGCGCAGATGGCCGTGGTGCCGCTTGGCATTCATAGCGAGTGGTTCCTTGCCGTCGGCCAGGTACAGGCCGATGGCAATGCGGTCGACTTCCGGGCCCTGATCTGGCGCGAGTACCGCGATGACAGTGTGCGCGTGCAGCGTGTGTGGACGAGGATTGGAGCATGAGCGTGCAGCTGAGGGTGCGCCTGCCGGCGCTGGAACACCTGCGCGCCGACAGTACGGTCGAGTGGGCGCAGTTGCACAAGGGTGGGGTGCTGGCCCATGGCCGCGAGGGCTTGGCCGTGCTCGGGCAACGTCATCCGCAGGCCGAGGTGCTGGCCTGTCTCGATCCGCAGGACCTGATCCTGCTGGAACTGCAGCTGCCGCCACTGTCGGGCCGCAGGCTGCAGGCCGCACTGCAGGGCGAGTTAGAGGCGATGCTGCTGGATGACCTGCAGGAGGTCGTGTTGGCACATGGTGCGCAGGCGGCGGACGGCACGGTTCCTGTGGCGTGGCTTGGCCAGCAGGCAGTCCTGCAGGCGCAACAGCTGCTGGCTTCATGTGCACTGCAGCTGCAGGCACTGTACCCGACGCCGCTGCTGCTGCCATGGCAGAACGGCCAGGCAACGCTGCAGGCTGCCGGTGAGCATCTGCTGGTGCGCTGCGGGCGCGATCGGGGTTTTGTGCAGTGGTGCGGTGGGCGCGACACAGCGGCGGTGCTGCAGTCGCTCGCGGCGCGTCTTCAGCAATCCGGGGTGCAGGCCGTGCAGTGGATCGACAGCGTGCCGTCGGTGTGGCCGGAGAACCTGCCGGCCACCGTGGTCGCGCATGAACGGCAGGCCAGCGGACCCGTGCCAGCGTGGTCGTTGCCACTGCCGGGTCGCAGCAGGCAGGCACCACGCGTGGCGATCGGCCTCGCATTGGCGGCGGTGTTGCTGGCTGCGCTTGGGCTGCAGCTGCAGGTCTCGCGCTGGCGCAGCGAGGGCGAGGCGTTGCAGCAGGACATGGCGCGGCAGTTCAGTTCGCACTTTCCGGAGATCACCGATGTGGTGGACCCGGTGCTGCAGGCGCGGCGCGCGCTGGCCGTGCCGTTGCCGGCGCCGCCGTTGCCACCGGTGCAGCGGCAGGTCGCAACGACGCTGCAGGCGATTCCGGAGTTGGGCGGCCAGGTGCGCGGCCTGCGCTATCAACCCGGCCAGCTGGAACTGGAGCTGGACGCCGATGCGCAGGCGGTAGCCGATGACGCGCAGCGGCTGGAGCAGTGGCAGCAGGCGGCGCAGGCGCAGGGCCTGCAGATGGCGCGCGAGGCCGGTGGACGCCTGCGCGTGAGCGGGGGCGGACAGTGACCGCCAGAGCCGTGCGCCTGGGCGAGGGTGTGGCCGGTCTGCAGCGACGCTGGCAGCACCTGCCGCCGCGCGACCGCTGGATGCTGTGGGTGATGGTGCTGGCGCTGCTGGCAGCGGGGCTGTGGTCATTCTGGCTGGAGCCGCTGCTGAAACAGCGTGCGCACTGGCAGGCTGAGCTGCCGCGGCTGCAGGCGCAGGCGCGCGCACTGGCGCCGCTGCTGCGTGCACGCGAACGCCAGCAGCAGGTGCAGGGGCAGCGCCCGACGCTGGCCGCGCTGCGTAATGGAATCAAGTCCGCCGGCCTCGCCGATGGACTGCATGTCGAAGCACGCGACGGGCGTTGGCACCTGCAGGTGCAGGCCGTACCTGCTGACGCACTGTGGAACTGGCTGCTGCCCGTGCTGGCCGATCCGGCCATCGAACTGCAGCAACTGCAACTGACACGCACAGGGGATGCGAACATGCCGGCGGCACGGATATCCGGAAACATCGTGATGGCACTCACTGCGGGTGGCCATTCATGAGGGCGATGCGCAGCCTTGCCTGCAGCACTGTACTGGCCCTGATCGTGGGTGGCGCTCACGTTGTTGCACCGGCACAGGCGCAGGACGCCCCCGATGAACCGGTGCAGTTGAACTTGGTGGATACCGATATCGGCGGCGTACTGCGCATGGCGGCGCGCTTCACCGGTCGCCAGTTCCTGATCGACCCGCGGGTGACCGGCAAGATGACCGTGGTCTCTGATGGCCCGGTCAGCCGTACCCAGGCGTACCAGTTGCTGCTGGGCGCACTGCGCATGCGTGGCTTTGCCGTGGTCGAGAACGGCGGTGTCAGCCGGGTGGTGCCGCAGGCCGAGGCCAAGCTGCTCGGTGGCCGTGTGGGCGCGGGCGGGGCCGGCGGCGAGGTGGCCACGCGCACCTTCGCGCTGCGCTACGAGAACGCAGCCGCGCTGGTGGCGGTGCTGCGGCCGATGATCAGCCCGGACAATCCGATCACCGCCAACCCGGGCAACAACACCCTGGTGATCACCGACTATGCCGACAACCT
This sequence comes from Stenotrophomonas sp. 63632_Sma, assembly GCF_056482875.1. Lineage (NCBI taxonomy): Bacteria > Pseudomonadati > Pseudomonadota > Gammaproteobacteria > Lysobacterales > Lysobacteraceae > Stenotrophomonas > Stenotrophomonas sp. 63632_Sma. The sequence goes on along the minus strand of NZ_CM151220.1, from coordinate 2,564,870 downwards.
GGAGCGCATCGCGCGGGTGATCGCCAGCGTCGATACACCGGCCGGCATGGACACCGATGTGGTGAAGCTGCAGCAGGGCATTGCCGTTGACGTGGCAGCGATGGTCGCGCCGCTGCTGGATGCGCAGGGCGCCGAGCCCAGCCAGAAGGTGGTGGTGATGGCCGACCCCCGCAGCAACAGCGTGCTGCTGCGTTCCAGCAGCCCGGGCCGAACGCGCCTGGCGCGGCAGTTGGTGGAGAAGTTGGACCGCGCGCAGGACGAGTCCGGCAACCTGCATGTGGTCTACCTGCGCAATGCCCAGGCCAATCAGCTCGCCGGCGTGCTGCGCGGCGTGGTGGCCGGGCAGAGCGATGCACCGGCAATGGGCAGCAACGAAGGCATCACGCCACTGCCGGGTGACGCCAACCGCGCCGCACCCGCGCAACCGTCGCAGCCACCGCAGGCCAAGACCGGTGGCAATGCGCTGGAGTCGCAGCGGCTGGACCCGAACCGTCGCGACCCGATCGACGCCGGAAGCACCGGCTTCAGCCAGAACGGCATTTCGGTGCAGGCGGACGTGGCCACCAACACGCTGCTGATCTCCGCCCCCGAGCCGGTGTACCGCAACCTGCGGCGGGTGATCGACCAGCTCGACCAGCGCCGTGCGCAGGTGCTGGTGGAAAGCCTGATCGTGGAGGTCAACCAGACCGACGCGGCCGAACTGGGCGTGCAGTGGATGCTGGGCAATGGCCGCACCTTCGGCGGCACCCACTTCGGCGGCACCACCGGTGGCAGCGGGCTGAACACCACCGCACGCACCACCCTGGACGTGCTGCCCAAGGATGGTCTGAAGATCGGCGTGATCGACGGCACCATCAACCTGCCCGGCGTCGGCCAGATCCTCAACATGAAGGCGTTGGCCAACGCGCTGCAGAGCAAGGGCGGTGCCAACATCCTGTCCACGCCGAACCTGATGACGCTGGACAATGAAGCGGCCAGCATCATGGTCGGGCAGACCGTGCCGTTCGTCAGCGGCCGCTACGTGACCGACGGTGGTGGCGGCAGCAACAACCCGTTCCAGACCATCGTGCGCGAGGACGTGGGCCTGAAGCTGCGGGTGCGCCCGCAGATTTCCGAGGGCGGCACGGTCAAGCTGGACATCTACCAGGAAGTCAGCAGCATCGACGCGCAGAGCGCGAACAGCACGGCCGGCATCATCACCAACAAACGCGCCCTGGATACCAGCGTGCTGCTGGACGATGGCCAGATCATGGTGCTCGGTGGGCTGCTGGAGGATAGCGTCAGTCATGGCCGTGATGCGGTGCCGGGGCTGGGCAAGATTCCAGTGCTGGGCGCCTTGTTCCGCAGCGACACGCGCAAGCGCGCCAAGACCAACCTGATGGTGTTCCTGCGCCCGCACGTGGTGCGTGACCCGGCCGCCGGCCAGCGCCTGACCCGCGACCGCTACGACTACATGCGCAACGCGCAGGCCGGCGCGCAGCCGCTACAGAGCTGGGCCTTGCCGGCGCTGTCGGCACCGCAGCTGCCACCGCAGGACCTGCCTGTACTCGGCCAGGGCAATGCACGCGATGGCCAGGGCCAGCCGCTGCAGAACAGCAGCCTGGCGGCGCTGTACCCGTCCGGTGACGGCGATGCGCAGCTGGTGCAGTTCGCGCAGGGGCTGGACCCGGCGCGTGCCAGCCAGGGCGTGGCGCAGGTGCGGGCACTGGGCCTGCAGGCCTATGCCGAAGCGACGCCGGGTGAGAGCGGGCAACGCCTGCGGGTGCGATTGCCGCGCGACCCGGCGACGCTGGATCCGGCGCTGCAGCAGCTGCGCGGGCTGGGCTACACGCCGGAACTGGTGATCGGGCCGTGAGCACCGCCGCGCCACTGCCGTACGCCTGGGTGCGCAGCCATGGCGTGATGCTGTCCGAAGTTGGCGGCGAGTCGGTGCTGCTGGGTACCGCCGAAACCGCCGCGTGGGCCGTGGCCGAACTGCGCCGACGGCATGGCCCGCTGCCGTTCCAGGCGCTGGATGCAGCGGCCTGGCAGCAGCGGCTGGGTGAGCAGTACCGTGACGGCGGCGATGCCGCTGCCGTGGTCGGTGCCGCTGAAAGCGAAGTCGATCTGGACCGGCTGATGCAGGACATGCCGGAAGTCACCGACCTGCTGGACGCGCAGGACGATGCGCCGGTGATCCGCATGATCAACGCGCTGCTGGCACAGGCCGCACGCGATGGCGCCAGCGACCTGCACATCGAGCCGTTCGAGACCCACTCGGTGGTGCGCTACCGGGTGGACGGCACCCTGCGCGACATGGTGCAGCCGCGGCGCGCACTGCACGCGGCGCTGGTGTCGCGCATCAAGATCATGGCCCACCTGGACATTGCCGAGAAGCGGCTGCCGCAGGACGGGCGCATCGCGATCCGCGTGGGTGGGCGTCCGCTGGACATCCGTGTCTCCACGGTGCCGACCGGGCATGGCGAGCGTGCTGTGCTGCGCCTGCTGGAGAAGGATGCCGGCCGTCTGCAGCTGCAGCGGCTGGGCATGGCCGATGACACCCTGGCCACGTTCACCGGATTGATCCGGCAGCCGCACGGCATCGTGCTGGTCACCGGCCCGACCGGCAGCGGCAAGACCACCTCGTTGTATGCGGCGCTGGGCCAGCTCGACAGCAGCACCAGCAACATCCTCACCGTGGAGGACCCGGTGGAGTATGACTTCGCTGGTATCGGCCAGATCCAGGTCAACGCGCGCATTGGGATGAGTTTCGGTACCGCGTTGCGTGCGATCCTGCGCCAGGACCCGGACACCATCATGATCGGAGAGATCCGCGACTTGGAGACCGCGCAGATCGCGGTCCAGTCGTCGCTGACCGGCCATGGCGTGCTGGCCTCGCTGCACACCAATGATGCGATCTCGGCGGTGACCCGCCTGGCCGACATGGGCGTGGAGCCATTCCTGCTGGCGTCCTCGTTGCGCGGCGTGCTGGCGCAGCGGCTGGTGCGGCGCCTGTGCACGCAGTGCCGGCGTGCCGAGGTGGATGGCGAAGGCCACACCGTGTGGCGTGCGGTGGGCTGCGCGGCCTGTGCCAACAGCGGCTACCGGGGACGCACCGGTATCCACGAACTGTTCGTGGTCGACGACCGCGTGCGTGCGCTGATCCACGAAGGGCAGGGGGAACCTGCGCTGCGCGAGGCGGCACGACGTGCTGGCATGCGGACGTTGCGCCAGGACGGTCAGCGCTGGGTCGACAGCGGGGTGACCACGCTGGAAGAGATCCTGCGCGTCACCGGCGACGACTGAGGCCTGCATGGCGCTGTTCGACTACCAGGCCGCCAACGCGCAGGGCCGCATCGAGAAGGGTCAGCTGGACGCCGACAGCCCGCGCGGCGCACGCCAGCTGCTGCGCGGTCGTGGGCTGACACCCGTGCAGGTCCGCGCGGCGCGCGGTGCGGGCAGTGGCTGGGGCGCCCGGCGGCTGTCTGCCAGCGAGCTGGCCTGGGCCACGCGCCAGCTGGCCAGCCTGCTGGCCGCCAGCTTGCCGTTGGAAGCTGCATTGAGTGCGGTGATCGAGCAGGCCGAGCGCCCGCACGTGGCCCAGGCACTCACCGCTGTACGTGCCGATGTACGCGCTGGCCAGCGCCTGACTGTTGCACTGGCAGCGCGGCCACGCGATTTTCCGCCGATCTACCGGGCACTCGTGGGCGCGGGCGAAGACTCCGGTGATCTTGCGCGGGTGATGGAGCGCTTGGCCGACTACATCGAAGAGCGCAATGCGCTGCAGGCCAAAGTACTGACCGCCTTCATCTACCCAGCGGCGATCAGCCTGGTGTCGGTGGCGATCGTGATCTTCCTGCTCAGCTACGTGGTGCCGCAGGTGGTGACCGCGTTCGTGCAGGCGCGGCAGACGCTGCCGATGCTGACCCAGGTGATGCTGGCCGCCAGCGCGTTCGTGCGCAACTGCGGCGTGTGGGTGGGGCTGGGCATCGCTGCGCTGGTGGTGGCATGGCGGTTGGCTCTGCGCAAGCCCGAGCTGCGCCTGCGCTGGGACGCGATGCTGCTGCGGGTGCCGATGGTCGGGCGTTTCGTACTGGGTGTGAACAGTGCGCGCTTTGCCTCGACCCTGGCGATCCTGCTGGATGCCGGTGTGCCGCTGCTGCGTGCTTTGGAGGCGGCGCGGCAGACGCTTGGCAATGCGCTGCTGGCGCGCTGTGCCGATGATGTGTCTTCGCGCGTACGCGAAGGTGCTGCACTGGGTGCTGCGTTGAAGGTGCAGAAGGTGTATCCGCCGATCCTGGTGCACCTGGTAACCAGCGGTGAGAAGACCGGCTCGCTGGCACCGCTGCTGGATCGCGCTGCGCAGACCATCTCGCGCGAGATCGAACGTCGCGCGATGGCACTGACCGCGCTGCTGGAACCGACCATGATCCTGGTGATGGGCGGCGTGGTGCTGACGATCGTGCTGGCCGTGCTGATGCCGATCATGGAAATGAATCAATTGGTCCAGTGATGCGCAACGCGCATCACGGCACGCTTTCGATTCTCCACACAATCCTCCACACCTTTTTTCGATCTTCCACAGGTTTCTTAAGCGGCCTGTCATCGGCGCGGACCAGCATAGCCACGTCGCCGCAGAGTGGGCTGGGAGGCCCTCGGCGGCAGCAGGCGTGTAGTGACCGTTCCTCCCTTGGCGTTTCCCTTCGCAGTAAACCCTTCAGGAGAAGATCATGAACAAGTACAAGACCCTGGCCGCGCTGGTTGCTACCGCGCTGCTCGCCACCGCCGGTGCCGCTTCGGCCCAGACCGCCGTCACCGGCGGCGGCGCTTCGCTGCCGGCCGACCTGTACAAGGGCCAGGCTGACAGCATCCTGCCGGTCAACTTCAGCTACGCCGTGACTGGTTCGGGCACCGGCAAGAAGGCCTTCCTGGAAAACAACTCGGCGCTGTTCTCCACCACCGGCACCGTGCACTTCGCCGGTAGCGATTCGGTGCTGAGCAGCACCGAACTGAACACCTACAACAGCACTTACAACGTGTCCGGCGATGCCAACCGCTACGGCGCCCTGGTTCAGATTCCGTCGGTGGCCACCTCGGTCACGATTCCGTTCAACAAGGCCGGTTCGGCCGTTGACCTGTCGGTGACCCAGATCTGCGGCATCTTCTCCGGCAAGATCACCAGCTGGAGCCAGCTGGCGGGCCTGGGCCGTACCGGTGACATCCAGGTCGTCTACCGTGGCGAAAGCAGCGGCACCAGCGAACTGCTGACCCGCTTCCTGACCAGCGCCTGCCAGCCGGCTGACGTGTCGGGCAGCAACCTGAAGTTGACCAACGGCGTGCCGGCGTTCTCGGTGCAGTCGACCTTCGCCAACCTGTTCACCACCGTGCCGTCGAACTTCATCGCCGCACCGGCCACCGGTGGCACCGCGCTGTACAACGCCGTCTATGCCGTTGACGGCCGCGTTGGCTATGTCGGCCCGGACGTGATCCCGAGCCTGACCGACGCCACCAAGGTCGCCAAGGTCAAGGGCTTCTCGCCGGATGAAGTGAGCGTGCAGGCCACGCTGGAAACCGCTGCGCCGCCGACCGGTGCCGCTGCCGAGAACCCGGCGAACTGGGTGCCGGTGTTCGGCAACCCGAGCGCGGGCTATCCGATCGCTGGCTACACCAACTTCGTGTTCGGCCAGTGCTACAAGAACGCCACCGTGGGCGCCAATGTGCGCGGCTTCCTGACCCGCCATTACGGCAGCACCGTGGTCAACGGTGTCGAGCAGGGCCCGAACGACGACGCCATCCGCGCGCACAAGTTCATCCCGCTGACCAAGGCCTGGCGTGATGCGGTCCGTGCTCGCTTCGCCACCGCCACCAACGCCGGTGCGGTGAACAATCCCAGCACCTGCTCGGGTATCGGCCGTCCGCTGTAACTGCAATTGCTTTGGTAGTTGCAGGAAGTGCACAAGGGCGCCGGCAGCAATGCCGGCGCCTTCTGCGTATGTCCGCTGCATGACCGTGATGCGCCTGTCGTCTTCACGCCGCCGCCACCGTCTATGAGGTGCAGGGCGTGCCTCGCGCAGGCCCATCCGTACACACGCCGCCGCCGACGCGGCCCATCAGGTTGACGAGGTCCCCGATGTCGCACCCGCATTCGCCCACCGCCCGTTTCCCTGCTGCCCTGTGGCGCAGCCACCCGATGGCCTGGGCCGTCGCCGTGGCCCTGGGCAGCGTGGTGGCTCCGGCCACTCAGGCCCAACAGGCGTTCAGCCCCGGCTGGTTCGCCGAGCGCGGTGCGGCGCAGGGCGCGGCGGCACAGAGCGGGCGCATGCCCAATGGCGTGCCGATCCAGTTCCAGCTACCCGCGCAGCAGCAGGATGCGGCACGGCAGAAGCTGCAGCAGTCGATCGACAACCTTGGTACGGCCGCGCAGGCCATCGCCCTGCAGCAGCGCCTGCAGGAACAGGCACGGCAGGCGCGCCGCGAGGCGGGCTTCGTGATCGCCGATGGGCTGGGCAAGGATGGCCTGAAGGTCGACGAGAATCCGCTGACCCGCGGCTGGATCAACGCCCGCGAGGCGATCCAGTCGCAGGCCGCCGACGGGCGGGTGCTGGTCAACATTGAGCAGACAGCCGACCAAGCGATCCTGAACTGGGAAACCTTCAACATTGGTGGCAACACCACACTGAATTTCCTGCAGAACCCCGACTGGGCCGTGTTGAACCGGGTGAACGATCCCGCCGCAAGGCCCAGCCAGATCCTTGGCCAGCTGAAGGCCAATGGCACGGTTTTCGTGGCCAACCGCAACGGTGTGGTGTTCGGCAACAACAGCCAGGTCAATGTCCGCAATCTGGTGGCAGCGGCCGCACGCATCAGCGATGCGCAGTTCCGTGAGCACGGCCTGTACAGTGCCGACGCGAACACCTCGGCGCTGACCGACGCCGTGGGCAAAGTCATGGTCGAACGCGGTGCACGCATCACCACGCACGAACCGACCACGGCAACGCGGGGCGGTGGCTATGTGCTGCTGGCTGGGCACAGCGTGGAGAACGCGGGCCAGATCGAGACGCGCAAAGGTCAGACCCAGCTTGCCGCCGGCGACAGTTTCGTGATCCGCCGTGGCGTGGGCACGGCGCAGAACACTGCATCGACCACCCGTGGCAACGAGATCGCACCGCGCTTCGTCGCTGACAGCACGGCCGGCAGCGTTCGCAACAGCGGTCAGATCCAGGCACGCGAGGGCGACATCACCCTGGCCGGCCGCACGGTCGAACAGGCCGGCGTTGCGGTTGCGACAACCACGCTGAATCAGCGCGGCACCGTACACCTGCTGAATTCGGCGTCCGATGCGGCGGGCAGTGTGACCCTGGCCTCCGGCTCGACCACTGCAGTACTGCTGGAAGACGATGGCAAGAGCACGGCGCTGGACAGCCAGCGCGACGCGCTCATCAAGGAATCCACCGAGCAGGACAAGCTGCGCGGTTCCAGCAACAGCGGCACCTTCGACAATCTTTCGCGCCTGCAGGACCGCCGCGAGCAATCGCGCATCGAAGTCGTCTCCGGCGGCGATGTGAACTTCCAGGCCGGCGCACTGGCAGTGGCCACCGGCGGCCAGGTGATCGCCGACGCCAGCCGGCGCAGCTATCTGGATGATGGCGCGCGCGTGGACGTCTCCGGTGCGGTGGGCGTGCAGGTGGCGATGGAAAGCAACAACGTCAAGGTGAAGGTGCAGGGCAATGAGTTGCGCGATTCGCCAGACAACCGTGACAGCGGCAAGCTGATCAACAGCGAGGTGTGGATCGATCGCCGCCAGTTGACCGAAGTCGCCGCCGGTACCGGCGGCTATGAAGGTACGCGCTGGTATGCCGGCGGCGGCCTGCTGGAAGTGGGGGGCTACCTGGACAATCAGGGGCATTCGATCAGCGAATGGGCAGCGCAGGGTGGCACCGTCCAGCTGGCAGGCAAGGAAGTCGTCAGCCACGCCGGTTCGCGCATCAATCTGGCCGGTGGCAGCCTGGATGTGCAGTCCGGTGTGGTGCAGCAGAGTTGGCTGCGTGGCCGCGACGGGCAGTTGTACCGGCTTGATGATGCACCGGCCGAGATGCTGTACGACGGTCTGTACCAGGGCTATGAAGTGAAGCAGGAACGGTGGGGGGTGACCGAATCGTTCCGCAATCCGCTGGTGGCACCCACCCAGCGTTTCGACAATGGCTATACCGTGGGACGCGATGCTGGCCGTCTGCTGATCTCGGCGCCCACGGCTGTCCTGCAGGGCCAGGTGGATACGGTGGCCTTCCAGGGCCTGCAGCAGACCCGCCGCCCCGACCAGGGGCAGGACGGATACGCGCAGGCACAGACGGCGGCGGCCCGCAACGCCCAGCTCTGGCTGGGGCGTTTCGACAACACCGGCCGAAGTGCAGTGTTCGATTCGCAGATCCGCATCGGAGCGCTCCAGGCCGACACCCGGTCATGGACGTTGCAGGCGCCGATCGGGGAAACACAGCGCAATACCGTGTGGTTGGACAGTGAGGTCCTGAGCGCTCAGCGTTGGGGGCAGGTGGACCTCGCTTCTGCGGGCCGCATCGACCTGGATGGCACGCTCAGGTTGCAGGAGGGCGGTCGGCTTGGGCTCACTGCAAGCCGCGTCAGCTTCGGTGGAACGGTGCAGATTGCCGGAGGGCAGGTGGAGGCCGGCAACCTGCTTCCGGCGCTCGGCGGGCCCTCGGCCCTGCTGAGGTCCGGACGCGGCGCGGTGGATGTTGCGGCGGGCGCACGGATCGATCTTGGCGGCAGTTGGAGTAACGCGCTTGCTGCGCCGGATGGCGACCCCGCGCAGGCGTGGATCGACGGTGGACAGATGCGCTTCAACAGCAGTCACGACATCCGTGTGGGTGAAGGGGCAGCGATTCTTGTCGATGCCGGCGGCGCGATCGATGGCAGTGGCAAAGGGCGCGTAGGCAAGGGCGGCAGTGTCAGCCTGCTCGCGGCCAGCACCGAGGTTGCCACCGACGGCAGCGGGCGGATCCGTATCGGCGATGGCGCACGCTTCAGCGCGCTCGGCAATGGAAGCGGCAATTTCACGCTGGCAACAGGCGGTGCGGTGTCTATCGGCGCGCCTGGCACGGATGCATCGGCGGCGTCGTTGCAACTGCAGTCAGCACTGTTCAGGAGTGGCTTCGCCGGCTATGACATCGCTGGGCACAACGGTTTGACGGTTGAAGAAGGTACCCAGCTGCAGGTGGAACGACCGGCGCTGCGCCTGGCCGAGGGCGCACAGCAGGCACTGGCCCGCGAGCAGGGCGTTCAGGCCTGGACGCCGTCGCTGTATGAGGCGGATCCGGCCAGCGGGCGTGTATCGCAGCGCGGCGGCGCGAGCCTGGCATTGCGCGCAGGGCATCTGCTGTCCACGGCCGATCTGCGCGTTGGCAAGGGCGCAAGGATCGAGGTCGATGCCGGCCAGTCGATCGAACTGTTCAGCGCCGGCAATCTGGACGTGGCTGGCAGTCTGAAGGCGGCCGGCGGCCGCATCCGCCTGGACGAGGCATTCGACCCGACCGGTGTGCGTGGCGATCAACGCCGCGAACGTCGCTGGACGATTGCCGAGGGCGCCCTGCTGGACGTGAGCGGCGATAGCGTTTCCCTGCCCGACGCGCGCGGGACATTGCGCGGACAGGTGCGCAAGGGCGGAACGATCGAGATCGGGGGGGCGTTGGACTGGGAAGACCAGGACAACGTACGCCACTTGCCGCCCGATACCTTCGTGGTGGTGGAGCGCGGTGCGCGGCTGGACGCGTCCGGTGCTTCGGCGCTGCTGGACATTGATGGCAGCGGGCGCACCCGGGTGGACAGCGACGGCGGCAGCATCGTGCTGCGCGCCGGCAATGCGCTGTACATGCAGGGCGACCTGGACGCGGCAGCGGGCGGCGACAGCGCGCGCGGCGGCACCCTGGGGGTTGCCTTCGGTGGTGGCACCTACGGCAGAACGGCAGACGGCAAGGAGGTGCTGGCACCGCGGGTGATCTCGTTGACCCAGCACGCCGCGCAGACGGCGGACCTGCCTGCACGCCTTGAGTACGGCCATGCGGCACTGTCGATGGGGCAGATCGAGGCCGGTGGTTTCGATCATCTGGCCCTGTTCGGCGACATCCGCGCCCTGGGAGATGTCACTCTGCGCATGGACCAGAGCCTGCGCATCCAGGGCTTGAATGAGCGTTACCTCGGCCTCGTCCCGGGTAACAGCGAGGGCGGCCGCCTGCAACTGGCCGCGCCATATGTTCGCCTTGCGCAGGGGCGCTGGTGGCAGCCGGCCGGGGAAGGCACGTTGCGCCCACTGGAGGCAGCGTTCGACAGCGGCCGGCAGCATCGCCTGGACGTGAGCGCCGATCTGATCGATCTGCGAGACGTCACCTGGCTGGCGGGATTTGACCAGGTCGCGCTGCGCAGCCGCGGTGACATCCGCATGCTGGCCCCGGTCGCCAGCAGTTCACTCGTCTCCACGCTGGCAAGCCCGGGTTCGATCGATATCAGCGCCGCACGTATGTATCCGGCGGCCCGGGCCAAGGGACGCATCGTGGCGGGCGTCCCCGGCATCGGTCCTTCAGGCCTGTCCTGGCAGAACCCCGACGCCGTACTGCGCATCCATGGCATTGCAGGCGGCGCGCAACCGGCACCGGACTCTGCGTTCGGAAGCCTGGAGCTGGTGGCGGCGACGGTGGTGCAGGGCGGCAATGTGCAGGCGCCGTGGGGCCATGTGCAGCTGGGTGGCAGGGAATTCAACGCCGATGCGGCCAGCCGCGTCGACCTGCTTGCAGGCAGCGTGACGTCGGTGAGCGGTGCCGGCCTGCAGCTGCCGTTTGGCGGTACCGTGGATGGTGTGGGCTGGCGCCGTAACGGTGCCGACTTCGATGTGCTGGGCCCCGGCTCGACCAACATCCCGATCGGTATCGACATCGTCGCCAACGCTTTCAATGGCGTGGCGGGCAGTGTGCTGGACGTCTCCGGCGGAGGCGAGCTGTCCGGTGCCGCATTCGTGGCGGGGCGCGGCGGCTCGGTGGACATCCTGAGGCACGCGCTGGCGGATGCGAACCCGCGCTACCGCTTCAGCGGCAGTGACAATGCGGTCTACGCGATCATGCCGGGACGCTCGGGCACGCAGGCGCCGCAGGCGGTCTCGGACGGCAGCGCCGATCCGCGCATCGGCCAGCAGATTGTCATTCCTGCCGGGGTTCCCGGCCTCCCGGCCGGAACCTACACGCTGCTGCCGGCAAGCTACGCACTGCAGAAGGGCGCATTCCGCGTCGAAGTCGGCGCCGAAAGCGCCGTCGGCAGCCGCCAGGCAGTGGCGACCGGCACGGGTTCCTGGCGCGTCAGTGGACACCAGGCGCAGAGCCTGGGCGGTGGAGTCTCATCGCTGCTCACCGATCTGGTGCTGACGCCGGCGGATGTGGTGCGCCGCCATGCCAGCTACAACGAGACCTCCTACAGCACTTTCGTACAGGGCGTGGCTGAGCGGCGTGGTGAAGCGCTGCGCTGGCGGCCAACCGACGCCGGCAACCTCAACCTGGTGTTGGGCGATGGCGCCGGACGTTCGAGCGTGCCAGCCGCGATCTTCCAGGGCGTGTCACGCTTCAACGCCGGCAGCAATGACGGACGCGGGGGCACGCTTTCAGTCAATCTGCTCGCCTCCAATGAGGCAACGCTGGAGATTGCCACCCAGGGCGGTAGTGCCGGCAGCGGCAGCGGCGCCACCCTCTTCGATTCGGCGCTCAATGCGTTCCGCCCGGAAACGATGCTGATCGGCGGCGTGCTGCGACGTGACGCGACGACTTACTCGTTGGAGGGCAGCGCGCAGCACATCGTGGTGCGCAACGGCGTCAACCTGACGGCGCAGGAAGTGCTGCTGTCGGCTGCGTTCGGGGGCAAGGGCATCCTGGTCGAGCAGGGCGCTTCGATCGATACCTTGGCCGGGGCCGATCCCTCGCGCGTGGCGCAGCCCACGGCGCCCTACCTGGTGTCGGGCGGCCTGCTTGCCGTGTCCAACCAGCGCTTGACGGCGCTCAGTGCGCAGGGCGGCAGTGCCGGCGGTCCGGTGGCGATCGACATCGGCGGATGCGTGGTGGACTGCAATGGCCAGACCCGGTTGCTGTCGGCAGGCAGCATCAACGTGGTCACCGACGGCGCGCTGAGCATTGGCGACGCGGTGAGCTACGGCACGCGCCAGCTCGGCCTGGGCATGTCGGCGCTCAATCTCGGCAGCGCCGAGGCCATTGCGGCGGCAGCGGCAGCCGGCGGCCTGCCGGCGGGCATGACCATGAACCAGGAGGTCCTGCAGCGATTGCTGCGTGGAAACACTGCCACCGGCGCGCCGGCGCTGGAGGCGCTGAGTCTGACCGCGCGCGATGCCATCAATGTGTTCGGCAGCGTGGACCTGGATACGCGTGACGGTGCGACCGGCCGCAGCAGCCTGCGCAGCCTGGTGCTGGGCGCCCCTGCCATTCATGGTTACGGCACTGCGGCCGACCACGCGCGCATCTTCGCCGATACGCTGGTCTGGGACGGAACGCTGGCCGGCACCACATTGCCCGGCGGTGAGCAGGCCCAGCCAGCCGGCGAGGCAATGGTGGGTCGGCTTGGCCAAGGGCAGCTGGAAATTAATACGCGGGTGCTGGAGCTGGGGCGTGCGCCCTTCACCCGGCCCAGTTCGTCGGTGGCCGCGGATCGGCAGGTGCTCGGCTTCGCCGGCGTTACCCTGGCAGCGTCGGATCGCATGTTGTTCTCCGGCAAGGGCAGCCTGGATGTCTTCCAGCGGCAGGGCGATTACGTGGCAGGCAGCGGCTGGCAGTTCAGCGGCGGCGCGCTGGATATCGTTACCCCGCTGCTGACCGGCAGTGCGGGCGCGCAGCTGGCAATCCGCAATGGCGGTACGGTGCAGGTGCGCGGTGCCGCGGCAACCGCGGGCAGCGATGCGTTGGGTGCGGAGTTGTCCATCACGGCCGAACGCGTTGTGATCGACAGCCGGGTGGCGCTGGCGTCCGGCCGGTTCGAAGCCAATGCCCGCCAGGGCGTGGCGCTTGGCAGCAATGCAGTGCTGGACATGGCGGGGCGGAAGGTCAGCCTGTTCGACGTGGACAAGTACAGTTGGGGCGGCGACGTAGCGCTGTCGAGCCGTGAAGGTGACATCGTTGCCGACGCGGCGTCGCGCATCGATCTTTCCGCCCGCAACAACCGCGGCGGCCGCTTGACGGTCGCTGCGCTGGGCCCGCAGGGCGGCCGTGTGGATCTGGCAGGTACGTTGCTTGGCGGAGCCAGCGGCCGCTACGACGCCGGTGGCACTGAAGTGCCCTACGACGGCGGCGAACTGGTGGTACGTGCACGCCAGTTGCAGGACTTCTCCGGGCTGAACACCCGGCTTACCGCCGGTGGCATTACCGGTGGCCGGACGTTCCAGTTGAGCGAAGGCGACCTGGTGATCGGCGATGAAGTGAAGGCACGCAACGTGGATATCAGCGTCGATGGTGGCAGCCTGCTCGTCAATGGTCGCATTGATGCCAGTGGCGAACAGGTCGGCAGCATCCGCCTGTCCGCCCGCGATGTGCTGCGTATCGACGGAACATTGGACGCGCATGGCAGCGCCTTGCGCGTCGATAGTTACGGCAAGATCATCGACAGCCCGAACCGGGCGATGATCGAACTGAACTCGGCCAGTGGCGGCCTGCAGCTGGGCGCGTCCGCTTCGATGGACCTGCGCGCCGGCACGTCGGTGGCTGCGGGTAGCAGCCCGGGCCAGAACGATGGCCGCGCACGCGGCAGCGTCAAGCTCAACGTGCCACGCGTGGGCAGCAACGACGCCGCGATCGACGTGGCCAGCGGCATCCGTATCGCCGGTGCCGCCGACGTCCAGGTCAACGCCTTCCGCAGCTATGATTCGGCGCCATTGGCCAGCGCTCCTGACGTGCATGGCCATCGTCCGCAGGTGATCAACCAACACTGGCTGGACACGGTTGTGGACCCGGACAACAGCCAGTGGATGAACGCCGCGCTGACCAATACGGTACTGCAGCAGCGTACTGCCGCACTGGGCAGCTATCGCCTGCGCCCCGGCGTGCAGATCGTGGCGCGGACCAGCAGTGACAACCCGCGTGGCGATCTGGTCGTGGCCGGCGATATCGATCTGTCCGGCTACCGCTACGGACCGCAGTCGAACCGGACCGATCCAGCGCGCCGTGGCTTCGGTGAATCGGCAGCGCTGGTGCTGCGCGCCGAAGGCGATATCAACGTCTACGGCAGCATCAACGATGGATTCGCACCGCCGCCTGCCAATCCCGATGAGGACGGCTGGGTGCTGCTGGAAGGGCGCAGTGCCGGTACGCCCAACACGGCGTTCGGTGGCGACCTGATCGTGCCCGGCGAAGGTGTACAGCTGCAGCGCGGCACCGAATTCCGTGCTGGCGCGACGCTGAACTATGCACTGCCCTTCGAGGCCGTGACCCTGCCGGCCGGAACCGTGCTGCCCGCGGAAATGCGGTTGTCGGGACCGCTGCTGCTGCCGGCCGGCACCGTGCTGGGTGCAGCAGTGACGACGGCGGGTGGCGAGGTGGTAGCGGCTGGAACCGTGCTGGCCCAGGCATTGACGTTGCAGGCGGGTGCGCGCCTGGGCGCCGGCTTCCGGCTGCGCGCGCCGGCGCCGGTGGCCGCACAGGTGTGGCCGGCCGGCGTCGCGCTGCCGATGGCGATGAAGCTGTCAGACGCGGTGGACCTGCATGCCGGCGCGATCATCCCGTCGATGACCAAGGTGGAGCTGGCCGGCGATGCGCCGGTGAAACTGCGGCCTGCCGACGCCAGCGGGCGCCAGGGACGCAACTGGGCGCTGGCGGCGATGCTGCCCGAAGGCACCACCTCGTGGGATCTGACTGCAGTGGCCGGTGCCGATACGACCGCTGCCGATCCGCGTACCCGCAGCTGGGGAAGCGACGGCAGCATCGTGCTGGCCGACAGCCACTACAGCACCATCGGGACGGTGACCAAGACGACGGAATGGAAGGGTGATCGAATCGTCAATTTGGAAGGTTCTCTGTACTGGTGGGGCGATGAGAGTCTGGCCGGAAAGTCACCTGCCGAGGTGGCCGAGATCATCGGGACCACCGAGGCGGAGATCTGTGGCGCAGGCGCCTTCTGCGGCCCGGCCCCGCGCCTGGTGGACAAGGAAGGCTCGCTGGCATGGTGGGGCGATGAATCCTGGGTCGGCCGCCCGGCTACGGAACTGGGCGCCGAGATGGGCATGTCGGAGGAAGAGATCTGCGCGGCAATGGGCTACTGCTACGGCGGCGGTACGCTTACCGAAGTCACCACCTACGGCAAGCGCCTGGGCTCGCCGGCCTGGAGCGTGCTGCGTACCGGCAAGGGTGATCTGGCACTGCTGGCCGCGCAGGACGTGCGCATGAAGTCCGGCTTCGGCGTGTACACCGCAGGTGCGCCGACGCTGCTGGGCGATGGCAGCGATCCCCAGTTCAATCCGGTGCGTACGGCTGCGCCCTGGCACACCTCGCTGCTGGGCAGGAACCAGGTCTCGGGCAACTATGATGCGGCGCTGGCCAGTTACCGTGCGTGGTATCCCGACCATGGCGGCGATGTCAGGGTTGAAGCCGGGCGCGACATCATCGGCGACGCCTGGACCGCCCGGTCCGAATCCGGTACGGCGCAGCGCGACCAGGCCGGGCATTCAAGCGCAGCCGTGGGCGGCTGGTTGTGGCGGCAGGGTACGGGCACCACCGAAGGCGTCCAGGCAACACCGACGAGCTGGTGGATCAACTTCGGCACGTACAGCACCGTGGGCGCCGAAGCGGACGCAGCTCCCCGCATGGTCGGGTTCACCGGCTTCGGCACGCTGGGAGGCGGCAATCTGTCACTGGAAGCGGGCCGCCACGCGGGCGTGCTCGACCCGATGGGCAATGCCCTGGGTCTGTTGACCGCGCCTCATTCCAGCGCGATTGTTGCTGCGGTAGGGTCGACCGGGCGCGTCAGCAATGGTGAGCTGCATCTGACCGGTGGCGGCGACCTGACCCTGCGCAGTGGCGGTGCGTTGAATCCTGGCCTGCGCGCCAGCGCGCAGCAGCCGGAGAGTTTCCTGCAGGATCTGGATCTCAATGGCGCGATGACCAACCTGCGCGGCAGCACCCTGCTGCAGGCGGCACGCATCGGTGGCCTCAGCGCGATACAGAGCAGCTACGGAACGCTGGGCCTGATGGATCCGTTCGTGGCGGACGCCCCGGTGGCGATGGCGGGGCCCCTGCTCATTCTGGGTGATTCCACTGCCCGCCTGCAGGCCCGTGGTGACATTGTTCTCGGTGGCGCCGCAGATGCAGGGCGTGTACCGACGGCCAACTACAACGACGTGGTTCTGGGCGATGGCCAGCATGCAGCTGGCACGACGTGGTTCTCGCTCTGGACCCGAGGCACGGCACTGGACCTGTTCTCGGCAGGCGGAAATCTCGCACCCAGCCTGGCCGGAACTCTGCATGCAACCGGTAGCAACATGTTCGCTGAAGGCATCGCGCTGCGCGAGCAATCCGTTCCCGCCAGCATCAATTACTGGCTGTATCCGTCCAGGTTCAGCGCGGTGGCAGCGAGTGGTGACATCATCAGCGCCCCGCTTCGAGGTCTCGGACCAGGGGCGACTACGGGCGATGTGATCCTGCTCGCGCCTTCGGCCAGCGGCCAGCTCGATGTTCTGGCCGGAGGCTCGATCCATGCCGCGATCAACGCCACCGGCATTGCACGTTCCGGTAGCGACGCCCGCCTGCCTGGCCCGTTTGATCCTGCATTCGTGGCCCAGCGGGGCGCCAGCCTGACGCGGGTCGGCCACAATCTCTCCGACGATGGGGTGCAGGGAGCGGATCCGTCGGCGAACCTGCCCTTGTTCGCGTTCGGCCCCAGTACTCCGACCACGGGTGCGCTGACGTCCCGGCCCACGTCGCCCAGCCGCTTCTATGCCGTTGCCGGTGACATCATCGGGTTGGGCAGCGGCGGGCGCAGGCAATTGAGGCGGAACATCGGCGAGGAGAGCCGGACACTGTTCGACTGGTACGAAGCGGGCTCGGCCGTACAGCTGCGCGCCGGTCGCGACGTGATCAATGCGAACGTCACCGCGCTCAACACCAGCGGTACCGATATCAGCGGGATCGAGGCGGGCCGGGACATCATCCGCAGCAACCTGACGGTGGCCGGCCCTGGCAACGTTGAAGTGAGTGCGGGCCGGCAGCTGCGCCAGGAAGAGGCCGGAAGCATCGTGAGCCTGGGTGGCGTCGTCCAGGGCGATGCCCGTCCCGGTGCCAGCATCGCAGTGACTGCCGGCAATCAGGGCATTGACTTCGATGCACTGCGCACGCGCTACCTGGACCCGGTCAACCTGGCCGACCCGGCGCAGTCGCTGGCATCGCAGCCCGGCAAGGCGGTGAAGATCTATGACAAGGAGTTGAAGCAGTGGCTGCAGCAGCGCTTCGGCCTGGCCGTCGACGGCGCCGAGGCGCTGGCTGCGTTCGACCGGTTGCCGAGCGAACAGCAACGGATGTTCCTGCGCCAGGTCTACTACGCCGAACTGCGCGAAGGCGGCCGCGAGTACAACGATCGGAATGGGCCACGTGTTGGTTCTTACCTGCGGGGCCGTGAGGCCATCGCCACGCTGATGCCGGACAAGGATGCAGCAGGTGCGACGATCCAACGCACCGGCGATATCCTGATGTATGGCGGCGCCGGCGTACGTACCGAAGCCGGTGGCAACATCGAGCTGATGGCACCGGGCGGACAGATCGTGGTGGGTGTACAGGGCGTGGTGCCACCGGCCAGTGCCGGGCTGGTGACCCAAGGGCAGGGTGACATCCGGCTGTTCAGCCAGGACAGCGTGCTGCTGGGCCTGTCGCGGGTGATGACGACGTTCGGCGGTGACATCCTGGCCTGGTCGGAGCAGGGTGACATCAATGCCGGTCGCGGTTCGCGGACCACCTTGTTGTACACGCCGCCGCGTCGCGTCTATGACGGCTGGGGCAATGTGATCCTGTCGCCGCAGGCTCCCGCCAGTGGCGCAGGCATCGCCACCTTGAACCCCATCGCCGAAGTGCCGCCGGGCGACGTCGACCTGATCGCGCCGCTGGGCACCATCGATGCGGGCGAAGCGGGCATCCGTGTTTCGGGCAACATCAACCTTGCCGCGCTGCAGGTGCTCAACGCGGCCAACATCCAGGTGCAGGGTGAGAGCAAGGGCCTGCCGGTGTTGGCCACGGTGAACGTCAATGCGCTGGCGTCGGCCAGTGCTGCAGCGAACAGTGCCAGCCAGGCCGCACAGGACGTGATGCGCAAGAGCCAGGACGACGCACGGCGCAACCAGCCGTCAGTGATCAGCGTGCAGATTCTCGGCTTCGGCAGCGGCACCAGCAGCATTGCGCCGCCGGCGCGCGGCACGACCGCCAACAGCGGCTACGACGCCAACAGCGCCTTCCAGTTCCCGCAGGCAAGCCGCGACGAAGGCACGCAGCGCCGATAGGCATAGCACGCCCCGGTAGGTGCCGACCTTGGTCGGCACGCATTGCCCGATGCAGCGCATCGGGCTGCAGCATCGGGCCAGCCGCCAGGGAACGGTGGCGGCCCCAGCCAGGACGGCACGGAGGGCAGGGAGCGGCCATCAGCGGTGAGGACCACCGACACAGCGCCGCCGGGTGCAGGAGAGCACCCGGCGGCACGAGGGACGCGCGCATGTGTCACGGTAGATGCCGACCTTGGTCGGCAGTAGATCCTCGCCATGCGTGGATGCCCGGACAGCCTCAGTGCCGACCAAAGGTCGGCACCCACGAGAGCAGGCGTGGCAGCAGGAGCCGCCCGGCCGTAGGTCCACGCCATGCGTGGATGCGCTACCACGACCGAATCCTACAACTCCAGCACCCGCCGGTAACTCAACGGCCCACGCCCATCGCGCAGGCCCAACCGCAGTTCAAGTCCGGTGGCCGGCAATACCTCGCCCTCGCTCGGCAACACGGCCCATCCCGTTCCAGGCTGCCACGCCCGCACCTCGAACCGCTGCACATCGCGCGCCACCGCAATGCCCTTCGACGGATCCGGTGCGGGCAGGGGATACCGGTCCGTAGCCGCACCACTGGCCCGCCACAGCGTGCTGCCCTGCCGCCACCAGCGCACCCGCTGCCAGTGCAGCCCATCGCTGCCCACGCTGCGGGTGATCTCCAGCGCGAAGCTGCCATCCGGGTGCCGCTCGCTCACCAACGACGGGGGCAGCAATCGCTGCGGACGATCTGCCGGGCGCACCGCGCCATTCATCAGCGCATCGTCTGCGCGCATCTCGATATCCCGCTGGAACTGCTGCAGCACGCGCAGCGCCGTCGTGGTCTCTGCATCGGCCTGGCGCAGGCGCTGGTCGCTGCTGGCCACGCTGTCCAGCGCACGCCAGCAGATCAGCGCCAGCACGCCCATGATGGTGATCGCGATCATCACCTCGATCAGGGTGAAGCCACGCACGGCGCGCCTCATTGCGCCGCAGTCCACGGCAGCTGCATCCGGGCCAGCGACTGCCGCGGTGCATCTTCGGCCACCACGGTCAATTCCAGTTGCGGCTGCCCGTCGCTGCCGGTGCCCAGATGCTGCAGGACCAGGAAGCTGCCGCGTCCCTGCACACAGCGCTGCCGGGCATCCTGCGGCGGCTGCCCGGCGAGGCGCAGCTCCCGCCAGCGGTCCTGCGCACACAACAGCGCCAGGCGACGGTCGCGCAGCCGTGACTGATCGTCGGTCGCCACTGCCACCGAGCGCATCACCGCAGCCAGTGCAATCGATACGATCGCCAGCGCGATCAGCACCTCGATCAGGGTGAATCCGCACGCCGTCTGCTTCACTGCACGACCTGCAATTGTCCGCTGCCATCATCACGAAGACGCAGTGCGCGGCCGTCCAGCGACAGTCCAAGCTCCCAGGCGGTACCGATCCACTCCGGGCTCAGCTCGATGGCGTTGGTGGGCTGCACCGCGATGCCTGCAGCCTGCCACTTCTGTGGACGCAGCAGATCATCGCGTTCAACGGTGACCCAGCGGCTGCCTTCGAGGCGGCTGAAACGATAGCCGGCGGCGTCGGCCTGCCAGCGCAGGGGGCGGCCATCGATGCGGGCCTCGTCGCGCGCCACCTGCAGGCGCTGCGCCAGTCGTTCGCCTTCCTGCCGCAGCTGGCGCGCGGGGTCGAGCAGGCTGCCCAGGCCCAGGCCGATGCCTGCCGTGCAGATGCCGATGATCACCAGCACCACCATCAGTTCCAGCAGGGTGAAACCACGCGGGATGCGTCGCATCGACATTGCCTCCTGTCCCTTGCCGATGCGTGCCAGCGTAGGCCCGCATGATGAAACAAAAGCGTCAGCCGCACCTGCTAGCGTAGGCGGACACGAACGTGGCGATGATGTGGAACATGGACGGCAGGCGCTGGGATCGGAATCGGATGTTGACCCTGCTGGCGGCGACGCTGCTGCTGGCCGTGGTGGCCTATTGGAGCGTCACCCTGTCTGCGGTGGCGCCAGCGGCGGCCGCGAGCGAAGCGCATGCCGAGGCGCCGGTACGGCCGATGTTCGATGCAGTGGCCAGCCTACCACTGGTGCGGCTGCTGTCGCCCGGTGCGGTGCAGACCGAGGTGGTCGTGCTGGGCGTGATGGCGGGTGACCATGCGCCATTGGCCCTGCTCTCGGTAGATGGACGCCCAGCGGAAGCGTATTCGCCCGGCCAACGACTCGGACCCTGCACGGTACTGGCCAGCATCAGCGCCAGCGCTGTGGAACTGAACCAGGCCGGGCAAACGCGCAGCCTGCCGGTGCCTGAGCTGCCGCCGGTGCCGACCGATGGCATCGTGCCGGGCGGGTCCCTGTAGAGCCGAGCCCGCGCTCGGCTGCGTCTGGAAGAACAGTCGGGCAAGGCTCGACTCTACAAAATCCAGTGGAGCATGGCTCGACTCTACAAAATCCTGCCGAGCGCGGGCCCGGCTCCACGGCTGCGCAGGCTCAGCGCGCCGGACGCTGCGGTTCCACCGAACGACCAAAGGCATCGCCCATGCGCTGTCGTGTGCCTTCCAGGTTGTACTGCATCAGCTGGTTGCCCGGCTGCCGCATCAGGCGTTCGGCTTCAGGCAGCGCCGGTGACTTCGCCGATTTCGGCGTCGGGGCCAGTTTGCGTTGCAGGCACTCCCAGGCGGGGATGCGCTCGCCGTTGACCTGTACTTCGATGCAGGGTGCGGCATCGTCCTGTTTCTTCGCCTCTCCGGCCCAGGCCGATGGCAACGCCAGCAACAAGGCAAGGGCGAGAGCAGGGCGATGGCCCGCCTTCAACGACTCACTCATCTTGAATCTCCTGCGACAACCGACGTTCTGGAATGAAGACGTGTGGCGAGGGCAGTCTCCGCCCGCGAGTGTTCCGGCGCTGTCAAAAGATGACAGTGCTGTCACAAAACTATTGGCGGCTTTGACGCGACGTACACGTCCTGTTGGTAGACCCACGCGCCGCTCCCTGGCCACTCCCTTCGATACGACGCGATGCCTTCGATGACTCCTGTTCCGTGCCGAGCCGTCCGCCTTCCGCTGCGCCTGCATCCGCTGGTGCTGGCTCTGACCGCGATGCCGCTGCCATTGTTCGCGCAGGACGCGGCGCCTGCGCCCAGCGTGAACATCAATGAATACATCGTGCGCGGCAACACCGTGCTCGATCCGCGCCAGATCGAACGTGCGGTGGAGCCGTTCCTCGGCCCGGGCAAGACCCTGGCCGATGTCGAGAAGGCGCGTGATGCCGTCAATGCGCTGTACCAGCAGGCAGGCTACCAGTCGGTCTACGTCGAGCTGCCCGAGCAGCAGGTCAGTGGCGGCGTCGTGCTGCTGAAGGTGCAGCAGACGCCGATCGGGCAGCTGCGTGTCGTAGGCACGAAGCACGAATCGCCCGAACGCATCCGCGAACGCGTGCCGGCACTTGCCGAGGGCAAGGTGCCGGACTTCGACCAGGCGCAGAAGGAACTGACCGCGCTGAATGAAGGTGGACGTCGCCAGGTGATGCCGCTGGTGCGCGAGGGCCAGGTGCCGGGCACGATGGATGTGGACCTGCAGGTCGAAGAGAAGTCGCCGTGGCGTGCCAGCGCGTCACTCAACAACGACCACAGCGCCGACACCGAGAAGCTGCGCCTGAGTGCATCGCTGGCCTACGACAACCTGTGGAAGCGCGGGCACAGCGCCAACATCGGCGTGTACCTGGCGCCGGAAGATACCAAGCAGGCCAAGGTGTTCTCGGCCTCGTACATGATGCCGTTCGAGGGCACGCCGTGGAGCCTGGAAGCGTCCGGCTACAAGTCCGACAGCCGCGTGCTGAACGCGGGTGGGCAGGTGGGTACCGGCACCGGAACCAATGTAATCGGCAACGGCCATTCGATCGGTCTCAAGCTCAACTATCGACTGGCCGGCAGCAGCCAGTGGTGGCGCCAGCTCAGCCTCGGCGTGGACTTCAAGGACACCGAGGAAGACACGCAGATGGGCAAGGAGAGCCTGAAGACGCCGCTGAAGTACGCGCCGATCACCCTGGCGTTTGTCGGTGTGCGCCAGGGCGAGCAGGATCAGTTGAGCATCAATACCCAGCTGGTGGCCGGTACCCGCCGCCTGTTCGGCTATGGCAGCGATGCCATCGGATTCGGGCAGAAGCGCTACTGGGCGGACCCCAGTTTCATCGCGTTCAAGGCCGATGTGGCCAACACCCACACCTTCGGCAGCGATTGGCAGTGGTACGCGCGCGGCTCGCTGCAGGTGACCGACGCACCGCTGGTGTCGGCCGAGCAGTTCGCCGCCGGTGGCATGTACACCGTGCGCGGCTATCTGTCGGCCGAGGCGATCGGCGACTACGGCGGCCTGGCCAGCCTGGAATGGCGTACCCCGGCGTGGTCGCTGTGGAGCGGCACGGATCTGCGCGTCTACAGCTTTGCCGACGCCGCCTACCTGCGCCTGCGCCAGCCGCTGCCCGAGCAGCGTGACAAGTACAACCTGGCCTCGGTCGGCCTGGGCGCGCAGCTGCGCCTGGGTGAGCACCTGCAGCTGCGCCTGGACTACGCCTGGCCTTATGCCGATGGCCCGGTCACGCGCAAGGACGACCCGCGCCTGCATTTCAACATCAGCACCAGTTACTGACCCTTCCCTTGAACATGCGTTCTCCGGAGACCCTTCGCATGGACCGTTTGCTTTCCCGAGTGTTGTTGCTGCTGGCCGCGCTGGTTGCGCTGCCTGCTGCTGCGGCCGATGCCAATTGGTGGCAGGCCGAATGGAAGTACCGCAAGCCGATTACCGTCGATGCCGGCCCGCAGGGTGCGGGCCTGGCCGGTGACCCGGGCCGTACGCCGCTGCTGCTGCGCCTGCATACCGGCAACTTCGGTTTTGACGGCACCCAGGATGCGGGCAATGACCTGCGCTTCGTCTCGGGTGATGGCCGCACCGTGCTGGCCCACCAGATCGAGCAGTTCGATCCCAAGCTGGGCCTGGCCCTGGTCTGGGTGGACGTGCCGGCGGTCAGCGCCGCGGCGCCGCAGACGATCTGGATGTACTACGGCAACGAGAAGGCCCCGGCCAGCGGCAACGGCCAGCAGGTGTTCGACCCGGACTACACGCTGGTCTACCACTTCGCCGAAGCCAATGCGCCTGCACGCGACACCACCGCCTACGGCAACAATGCCGGTGCTGTGGTGCCGCCCTCCGAAGGTTCGGTGATCGGCCGTGGCGTGCAGTTGGGCGCAGGCCCGCTGCCGTTGCCGGCCAGCGCCTCGCTGGCACAGGAAGCGGGGGCGCCGTTGACCCTCTCGGCCTGGATCAAGCCGGGCAGCAACAATGCGGCGCAGGCGATCTACGCCCGTCGCGATGGCGCCTCCGAGCTGGTGGTCGGTATCGAGAACCGCGTGCCGTTCGTTCAGCTCAATGGCCAGCGCAGCACGCCGGCACAGCCGATTCCGGAAGGGCAGTGGGCGCACGTGGCACTGACCGCGGAGAAGGGTGCGCTGCAGCTGTACCTCAACGGCCGTGTAGTGGCCCAGCTGAGCGGCGAGCTGCCGGCGCTGGGTACCGCGCCGGTGGTGGGCGCCGATGCGCCGGGCGCGGCGCAGCCGCTGGCCAACTTCGAAGGTGCGCTGGATGAGTTGCGCGTCTCGCGGGTTGCACGTCCAGCCGCGCTGCTGCTGGCCGATGCCACCGCTCAGGGCGCCGACTCGCGCCTGATCAGCTACGGCGCCGACGAGCAGTCGGCCGGCCAGAGCCACTTCGGCTTCATCCTCAAGGCGATGCCGTTCGATGCCTGGGTGGTGGTCGCCATCCTCGGCCTGATGATGCTGATGTCATGGGCGATCATGATTGCCAAGAGCCGCCACTTCGGCCGCACCAGCAAGGCCAACGCGGTATTCACCGAGAGCTTCGGCAAGTTGTCCGGTGTGCCGCTGCGCACTCTGTCCGAGATGGACCGCCAGGGCAAGGCGCCGACCGCGATGCATGACGGCTCGCTGTGGCGCATCTACCAGGTGGCCATCGATGAAATGCAGCAGCGCCACCAGCGCGATGGCAACAGTGGCTACCTGAGCGGTGCCACCATCGCCGCGATCCGTGCCTCGATGGATGCGGTGATGGTGCGCGAGCAGGAAGCAATGGCACGGCGCATGAACTGGCTGTCGACCACCATCGAAGGTGCGCCCTACGTGGGCCTGTTCGGCACCGTGATCGGCATCATGCTGGTGTTCGTGGTGGCGGCGATGGCCGGCGCGGTGGACATCAACTCGGTGGCGCCCGGCATGGCCGCGGCGCTGCTGTGTACCGCTGCCGGCCTCGGCGTCGCGATTCCGGCGCTGTTCGGCTATAACTACCTGGGCGCGCGTGCCGAGGCGATCGGCGCGGACATGGCGGTGTTCATCGACGAGTTCGCCGCGCGCCTGGCCGAAGAGCAGGACGGGCGCGGCCCGGCCGCGGTCCAGGGCTGAGGGGCGCGCCATGGGCCAGAAGGCGAAGTTCGGCATCAAGAAGCGCGAGAAGGGCATCAACGTGACGCCCTTCGTCGACGTGCTGCTGGTGGTGCTGGTGATCTTCATCCTGACCAGCAATGCCTCCATCCCCGGTATCGAGGTCAATCTGCCGAAGGCCAGCAACAGCGTGGCCCTGGAAAAGCCGAAGACCAAGGCGATCACCATCGACCCCAGCGGCCAGGTGTTCCTGGATGCCTACCCGGTGACGATGGCCGAGCTGGAAGACCGCCTGCGTACCGAGCGCGCGACCACACCGGATTTTCCGGTGATCGTACGCGGTGATGCGCAGGTGCAGTACGCCCGCGTGGTCGAGGTACTGGACCTGCTGCGGCGGCTGGAGCTGGCCCAGGTCGGCCTGGTCACCGGCAAGGCGCAGGGCTGAGGCATGACGGCCCATCAACCCCCTCGGCCGGAGCCCGGCATGCGCGGTCGCCAGTTGCTGGTGACCGTGGCCCTGGTGCTGGCCGCGTTGCTGGTGCTCGGTATCGCGGTGTGGTGGCTGTTGTTCAAGGACACCGCCAGCACCCGCCGGCCGGTGGTGCAACCGCCGATGCTGGCGCTGCCCCCCCCTCCGCCGCCGCCCCCGCCGCCCCCGGAAAAACCACCGGAGCCGGAGACGCCGCCGGAAGAGACGATGCCCGAGCCGGAGCCGCTGGATCAGCCGACGCCGGCCGAAGAGCCGACGCCGACGCCGGATAACAGCGATCCGGTGACGATGAATGCCGACGCGCAGGCCGGTGGTGACAACTTCGGTATCCAGTCCGGCAGTGGTGGCGGTTCGTCCGGCGTTGGCCGTGGTGGCGCCGGCAACGCTACCTACGGCCGCTACCTGGGCTACCTGATGCAGCAGGCGATCTCGCGCGACGACAAGGTCAAGCGCCTGGCGTTCCAGCTGCAGGTGAATGTGTGGCTGGCCAACGACGGCCGCCTGGAGAAGGTCGAGCTGGTACGCGGCAGTGGCAACGAGGAGGCCGACGCGGCCGTGCTCGATGCCCTGCGTCGCATCGGCAAGGTTGACCAGGCACCGCCGCCGTCACTCGATTTCCCCGCCCGCGTCCTGATCCAGGGCCGCCGGCCCGGGGCCTGATTCCCGACTTCCATGATTCCCCTTCTTTCGATGAGAACCGTGATGAACGACCACGTCCGCGCACGAACCGACTCCCGCCGCCCGCGGCCGGCCCGACGGGCGCTGCTGTGCTGCGCCGTGCTGCTCAGCCTGGCTGCACCGGCCGGTGCGATGGCCGCCGAAACCACCATGGTCAAGCTGATCAAGGGCCTGATCGCCAGTGGTGCACTGAAGCCCGAAGACGGCCAGGCGTTGTTGGTGCAGGCCGAAGCCGAAGCGGTGGCCGCACAACGCACCGCAGCCAGCGGCAGCACGGCCGCCAGCGGTGGCGTGGCCCTGGAAGCCGGCGACGTGCGCGTGCCCTACGTGCCGCAGAGCGTACGCGACGGCATTCGTGACGAGGTGCGCCAGGACGTGATGGCGCAGGCCAAGGCGGAAGGCTGGGCGGCACCCAACGAAGTGGCCGAATGGACCAAGCGCATCAAGGTCACCGGTGACATGCGTGTACGCAGCGAGTCGCGCTTCTACTCCGAGCGCAACAGCGACATCGTGAGCAACTGGGCGTCGATCAATTCCGGCAACGGCTTCGATACCAACACCAATACCAACCTGCAGCTGCCGCCGCTGCTGAACACCCGCCAGGACCGCCGCAACCTGTGGCGCATCCGTGCCCGCCTGGGCATCGAGGCCACCATTGGCCAGCACACCACGGCCGGCGTGCGCCTGGCCAGCGGCAGCAGCAATGGCCCGGTGTCGACCACCGAGCAGCTGGGTGGCGGCCTGAGCAAGAAGGACGTGTGGCTGGACCAGGCCTGGCTAGCCTACAGCCCGGCGGACTGGGTGACGGTGCGTGGCGGCCGCTTCGGCAATCCGTTCTGGACCAGCGACACGCTGTTCTCCAACGATCTCAATTTCGATGGTCTGGCCGCGAACCTGAAGTATGACTTCGATGGTGGCGACCTCGACCTGTTCGGCAACCTCGCGGTGGTACCGCTGGAGTACACCTCCGACAGCTCGCCGAGCCAGAGCAAGGTCAAGACTCCGAACGAGAACAAGTGGCTGTCCGGTGCCCAGGTGGGCGTGAACTGGCGCTTCAACGACGACAACGCGCTGCGCGCGGCGCTGGGTTACTACGACTTCAAGAACATCAGCGGCCGCCTGTCCTCGCCGTGCGCACTGTATGCAGGCGCGGTGGGCTGCGACACCGACTGGTCGCGCCCGGCGTTCATGCAGAAGGGCAACACCCTGATGCTGATCCGCGACATCGCGCGCAATCCGCTGGACCCGGCCAACACGCCCACCCCGCAGTATGTCGGCCTGGCCTCGGCGTTCCGCCTGGCCACGCTCAACCTGCGCTGGGATACACAGCTGGCCCAGGGCGTCGGCCTGCGCCTGGATGTCGACTACATCCGCAATCTGGCCTACGACAAGCAGGCCATGTTCAATCGTGCCAACAACGGCATCGTCAACAACTACGGCGCCGGTGGCACCGCCAGCATCGATACCTTCCGCAGCGGCGACACCGCATGGATGGTGCAGGCCACCTTCGGTGCCACCGAGCTGAAGGAGAAGGGCCAGTGGCAGGCGCTGCTGGGCTACAAGCACATCGAGGCCGACGCACTGCCCGATTCCTACAACGACCCGAACTTCCACCTGGGCGGCACCAACGCCCGCGGCTACTACGTGGGCGGCGCTTACGCGCTGGATGCACGCAGCTGGATCAGCGGCAAGTGGATGGCGGCCAAGGAAGTGTCCGGCGCGCCGCTGTCGATCGACGTGTTCCAGCTGGAGTTCAACACCGGGTTCTGAGTGGCGGGCGTGATGCGGATCACGTCGTGCGTGGCGGGGGCGCAGCGATGCGCCCGTCTAAGGAAAGGAGACCACGCGTTGTTCAAAAGGAGGAGTGGATGAGCCGTCGCAAGCTGTTCGAGAGTACCGAACCGTCCAGCCAGGTGCTGGGTGTTGGACCGGCCTATGTTTCAGTGGAGGGCCTGCGCCAGCACCTGGCCGAGTTCCTGCTGTATGCGGGCCGGCCGGTGGTGATCATGCGCGGGCGCAGCGAAGTGGGCTATTTCCTGCCGGCGCGCTGCTGGCGCCAGCGTGACGATGATCCGCTGGCGGCGGCTGCCGCCGACCAGCTGCTGGATGCGGCCGGTTTCCAGGCCGAGGACATCCAGCAGGTGGAGCAGGAATTCAACGCCATGCGCCAGCGCACCGTGCTGCATTCGCGGCGCTGAAGCAGATCCACGCCACGCGTGGATGGGGTTACGCTGCGCCCCCGCGCTCGCTGGTGATGCGCGCACCTTCACGCATCACCAGCGTCACCGGGGTCTTTTCCACCACCTCCAGCAACCGCTGCCACTGCGCATCGCTCAGCTCGGCGCTGGCATGCAGCACGCGGTGCACGTGGAAGCGTCCATCTTCGTCGCGTTCCGAGCGCAGCTCGGCATGGAACTCGCCCAGCTCCCAGCCCTTGCGTTGCGCATACATGCGCAGGGTGATGGCGGTGCAGGCGGCCAGCGAGGCCAGGTACAGATCGAAGGGCGCGAAGCCCTTGCCCTGACCGCCCAGCGAGGCGGGCTCGTCCGCGTCTACATCAAAGCTTCCATTGCTGATGTGGTGCAGGTAGTTGTCGCCGGTCGAAACAATGCGCGCGTAGGCCATCGGAGTCTCCATCTGTCTATAGCGTTGAGCCATGCTCGACCAACCCACTGTAAAGTCGAGCCGTGCTCGACTGCTCCAAAAGGCGGCGCCAGCCAAGGCCAGCGCCGCCACGAAATCACTCGGTACGATCGTACGAGAACTGGATGCCTGCCGTACCACCGGTTTCGATGAAGAGGTTCATGAACGCCGGCACCGTTTCCGAGCGGGCCCAGTCGCGCTGCAGCTCGCAGAACAGCTGCGGCACGCTGATCAACTGGCCCCCGGCTTGTTCGATGCGGCGTAGTGCTGCGTCATGCGCCGCCAGCGAGGTACCGCCAACGGCATCGACCACCACGTACACCTCATAGCCTTCCTTCAACGCATCCAGGGCCGGGAAAGTCAGGCAGGCCTCAGTCCACAGCGCAGTCATGATCAGCTTGCGACGGCCGGTCGCCTCCACCGCCTTGCGGAACTCGACGTCCTCCCAGGAATTGATGGTGGTGCGGTCGTAGGTGGGGTAGTCGCCCAGCACCTTGCGCAGCTGCGGAATCGGCGGCTTGTTCAGGCCGGTCTTGACGTTGACCGTCGAATGCACGATCGGCAGCCCGTAGGCCACTGCGGCCTTGGCGGTGCCGACGATGTTGTTGACCAGCAGCTGGCGGTCCATCGAGGCGATGGAGTTCACCTGCACCGGCTGGTAGTCGATGATGATGAAGGCGGAATTCTGCGGGGTCAGCAGGTGGTCGCTGGCCGGGTCGCGGATCGGTTCACTGGACATGGTGGGTCTCCGGTTGGGAGGGGGCCGGCGGCTGGCGGGCACCCCGGGGGCAGCTCAGCTGCGCTGCGAATCCAGCTGCTCCTGGTTCTTCTGCACGTCCTGCGCCTTCAGGTAGCTTTCGATCAGCAGCTGGTAGTTCGGGAAGATCTTCGTGTAGACCTCGGCCCACTGCTGGGCATCGTCGCGGTTCCAGCTGCGCTGGATTTCCGAGGTCACCGCGGCGGTGTCCATCGGCACCACGCCGGCCTGCACCACGCGGGCCAGGGTGATCTCTTCGGCCATCTTCGAATAGGTGCCCGAGGCATCGATCACCGCGAACACCTGGTAGCCATCGGCCACGGCGGCGATCGACGGGAAGGCCATGCACACGCTGGTGATGGTGCCGGCAATGATCAGCTGCTTGCGGCCGGTAGCCTTCACCGCAGCAACGAACTCAGGGTTGTCCCAGGCATTGATCTCACCCTTGCGCGCTACATACTGGGCATGCGGGGCGGCCTCATGGATCTCCGGAATCAGCGGACCGTTCGGGCCCTGCGGGACCGAGGCGGTGGTGATCACCGGCATCTTTGCCAGCGTGGCCATCTTCGCCAGCGCAGTGGCGTGGGCGCGCACGCGGGTGAATGGCATGTCACCGATGGTCTGGAACAGGCCGCTCTGGTGGTCGATCAGCAGCATCGCGGCGTTGTCCGGATCGATCACCGGGCGGGCACCATTGAAGTTGGCGGGGGTACTCATGGTCAGTCTCCTGGGGAAGGTGGGCGTTGGCCCATTGGCGCGACGGGTCATCGCCCGCCGCGCGGAAGCGCTCAGTGCGCGATCCGGCCGAAACGGCCGCTGTTGAAGTCGTTGACCGCCTGTGCGATCTCGGCCTGGCTGTTCATCACGAACGGGCCATAGCCCACCACCGGCTCGTCGATCGGCTCGCCGCTGAGCAGCAGCACAGTGGCGTCGCTGTCGGCGTCGACGAACACGTCCTCGCCGCTGCGATCGAAGGTGACCAGCTGCGCCTCGCCGACCGGCTGGCCGCCGTTGATCCGGACCGAGCCCTTCAGCACCACCACCGCCAGCGTGCGGCCATCGGCCACCGGCAGTTCGGCGTGGTGGCCCTGCTGCAGGCGGATGTCCCAGACATCCATCGGCGTGTGGGTACGTGCCGGACCGGCGTGGCGGTCGAAGCGGCCCGCGATGACACGCACGCGGCCGGCGCCCTCAGGCAGATCCACCGAGGGGATCTCTGCGTCAAGCAGGGTCTGGTAGCCCGGTGCGCCCATCTTGTCCCGCGCCGGCAGGTTGACCCAAAGCTGGACCATGTCCAGCGTGCCGCCGCGCTTGCTGAATTCCGGTGTGTGGAATTCCTCGTGGAGAATGCCGGAGGCCGCCGTCATCCACTGCACGTCACCCGGGCCGATGGTGCCGCCGGCACCGGTCGAATCGCGATGCGCGACCTCGCCCTCATAGACGATGGTGACCGTCTCGAAACCGCGGTGCGGATGCTGGCCGACCCCACGCGGGGTATCGCTGGGGGCGAAGGTGTACGGGCCGGCATAGTCCAGCAGCAGGAACGGGCTCAGGTGCTGGCCGTGGGTGTTGTAGGAAAACATCGAGCGGGCGGGGAATCCATCGCCCACCCAGTGCGGGCGGGGGGCGCTGTAGGTACCGGTGACACGCTTCATGGCGATCTCCTGGCCGGGGCTGCCGGCCGCTGTTCTTCGTTGCAGGAGACGATATCGCCGCGACAATTGGGCCGGTAGACGCCAATATTTGCCGTCATAGTCCCATCTGGTGAACAATGGCGGCAGGCCGTGGGCCGCAGGAGATCGCCCCGTGTTCATCGCAGATATCCGCCGTTGTGACCTCAACGACCTGTTCTATTTCGCCATGGTGGTCGAGCACGGCGGCTTCTCGCAGGCCGGGCGGGCGCTGGCGATGCCCAAGTCGAAACTGAGCCGGCGCATCGCGCTGCTGGAAGAACGGTTGGGCGTGCGCCTGATCCAGCGCTCGACCCGGCGTTTCTCGGTCACCGAGGTCGGCCAGGACTACTACCGCCATTGCAAGGCAATGCTGGTCGAGGCGGAAGCGGCCGAAGAAGCGATTGCGATGTCACGCGCCGAGCCGCGCGGCACCATCCGCCTGGCGTGCCCGATCGCGATCCTGCACGCGCGCATCGGCCCGATGCTGGCCGACTTCCTGGCCCTGCATCCGCAGGTGACGATGCAGCTGGACGCCACCAACCGCCGCGTGGACGTGGTGGGCGAGGGTGTGGACGTGGCGATCCGGGTAAGGCCGCCGCCATTGGAAGACAGCGACCTGGTGGTGCGCGTGCTGGCACGCCGGGTCTGGTGCACCAGTGCCAGCCCGGCGCTGCTGCAACGGTTGGGTACGCCGCAGGTGCCGGCCGACCTGGCGATGATGCCGACCGTCGATCTGGCCTCGCCCAGTCAGCAGCATGTGTGGGAGTACATCGGGCCGGACGACGTGCAGGCCAGCGTGCATCACCGCCCGCGCCTGGTCAGCGATGACATGATCGCGCTGCGCGCAGCCGCGGTGGCCGGGGTCGGGCTGTTGATGCTGCCGCGGATGATGATCACCGATGAGCTGGACAGCGGCGCGCTGGTGCCGGTGCTGCCGGAGTGGGTGCCGAAGCACGGCATCGTGCATGCGGTGTTCCCTTCGCGGCGTGGGCTGCTGCCTGCCGTGCGTGCGTTGATCGATTACCTTGCCGAGCGTTTCGAGGCGTTGGACGAACCGTAGTCCTTCATCCACGCATGGCGTGGATCTACTGCGGAGCCGAGCGTGGGCTCGGCGCTACCAGGCTTTGCTTGCCGCCTGCGGCTGCGCAGCCCACAATCCACATCCGGACCGTCGCCATCACGCCCATCATTCCCCGGTCCGGCCTTGGCACCTATGTCTCCCAATGCCCTGGCGCTGGTCGAGCTGCTGATCCGCGAGCGCCGTGCGTTGTCTCGCTTCATCGCGCGCTATCTCGACCCGGCCAGTACCGAGGACACCCTGCAGAACCTGTACCTGAAGGCCAGCAGCGTGCCCGGTGATCCACCGATCCTGGAGCCGCGCGGCTATCTGTACCGGATGGCCTATCACCATGCCCTCAACCGCAGCCAGGCCGACGCCCGCGAGCGGCGCGCGATGGCCGAGTACGCCGCCGACATGGCCGAGGCGGGCCACGACGGCGAGGCGCAGGCACTGGACCAGGCACAGCTGCGCGAGATCACCCAGACCATCCTCGCGCTGCCAGCGCAGGTCCGCGAGTGCTTCGTGCTCAACCGCTACCTGGGCCTGAGCGAGCGCGAGATCGCCACACGGCTGGGTATTTCCAAGAGCCTGGTCGGCAAGCACGTGCTGCGCGCGGCACTATTGATCCAACAGCACCAGCAGGGAATGCATCGATGAGCGGCGATTGCCGTGGGCAGATCGCGCCCGCCATTGTCACAACAGGAAAGCGCACCCGTTCGCGGTGCGGCAGGCCACAACCATGACCACGTCCGAACCCTCGCCGCGTCAGGCCAGGCAGGCGTTGCGCTGGGTGATCCGGTGCAGTGCAGGCCCGCTGCCGGAACGCCAGCAACTCACCCTGCATCGCTGGCTGCAGGCCGATTCACGCCATGCGCTGGCCTGGCGCCAGCAGCAGGCCTTCTGGCAGGGGCTGGATGCCGCCGGGCCCGACGTGCTGGCGGCGCTGCCTGAACTGACCGCCGACCGCCAGGGATTGCGTCCGGTCGCACCGCGCCGTCGCCTGCCATGGCTGTTGGCCAGCGCCGCCGCTGTGGTTCTGATGGTCGCGGCCGCACCGCAGGCGCTGTTGCTGGCACGCAGTGACCTGCGCAGCAGCGATACACCACGCGTGGTGCAGCTGGAAGACGGCAGCACCGCCGTGCTCGATGCGGGCACCGCATTGGCGGTTGCGTTCGATGGCCAGCAGCGGCACCTGCGCCTGCTGCGCGGCCAGGCCTGGTTCCAGGTGGCCCATGAGGCGCGACCGTTCCAGGTCGAGGCGGCGGGCGGCCTGGTCCGTGACATCGGTACCGCCTTCAGTGTGTCGATGCTGGATACCACGGTCACCACCCAGGTCAGTGAGGGTGTGGTCGAAGTGCGGCCGGGCGATGGCAGTGTGCAGCGCCTGCATGCGGGGCAGTCACGGGCGTTCCGTGACGGTCGCTGGCTGGAGTCTGTGCGGCTGGAAGATCCCGAGGCCGTGGCGCCATGGCGGCGAGGTGAGGTCGCGATCGACAATCTGCCGGCCGCGCAGGCCATCGCCGATCTGGCGCGCTATCGGCGTGCACCGGTCTGGGTACTGGGCGGGCAGGGCGCGAACGTGCGGGTCAGTGGCCTGTTCCACCTGCAGCAGCCGGAGACCGCCATTGATGCCGTGGCCGCACAGGCAGGACTGCGCGTGCAGCGCTTGCCCGGTGGCGCGCTGGTGGTGTGGTGAGGCCCGCGCAGCACCTGGATGAACGGGCCGCATGAAAAAAACATGAAAAAACCGTGGGCACCTGCAGTGTCCCGCTGTCTATAGAGGTATAGCCAGAGCGAAACACCGTTTTTCCTCAAGCCAGACACACCACCGGCACCGGATGTGCCCGTGGTCCAGCCACGCTTGAGGAGTTCCTGTCCATGCCGTCCACGGCATCCGCCTGTCATCGTCGCGCCACCGTTCTGGCCCTGGCCGTTTCCACCGCATTGCTGCCGCTGGCCTGGGTGCCGGCCGTGCAGGCACAACCGGCGATCGTCGCGCCGGTGCGCCAGTACGCCATCCCGGAGCAGCCACTGGCTGATGCCGTACGTGCCTTTGGCCGCCAGGCCGATGTGCAGGTGGTGTTCCGCAGTGACCTGGTGGAGGGCCGCCGCTCCAGTGCGGTGAGTGGCGAGTACAGCCAGATGCAGGCGCTGCAGCAGCTGTTGCGCGGCAGCGGCGTGCGCGCACAGCGTGGCATGGACGGTACCTGGAGCCTGCGGGCCGCAGCGGAGGCGGGTGAAGGGGAAGGGCTGCGGGTGACCGAAACACTGGACGTGGCCGGTCGCCTTCAGTCGGAAGGGGGTGAGGCGCGCGATCGGCGCGGCTACGATGATGTGTTCGCGCTGGACCTGACCACGGCGTATTCGGGGCGCGACCGGGTGGAGCGCTATCGCGGTTCCAATCCGGCCGACGTGGTCAAGGATCTGGTCGGCGTGTTCAGCGGCGATGCGCGCAACAGCGGCGCGCTGGACGTCAACATCCGTGGCATCCAGGGGCCCGGGCGGGTGCCGGTCAGCATCGACGGTGGCGAACAGGCGCTCACGGTCTGGCGCGGCTACAACGGCGTCAGCAACCGCAACTACATCGATCCCAACCTGATTGGTGGCATCCAGGTCATGAAGGGGCCAGGGCTGGTGCGCGATGTGCACAGCGGGATCGGCGGTGCGCTGGTGATCAAGACCATCGACGTTGACGACATTGTTGCTGCCGGCGAGCGCTTCGGCGGGGAGCTGAAGATCGAAGGCAGCAGCAATGCGGTGGCACCGCGCCTGCCGCGCCTGCACACCGGCGAGGATTACCGCACCGTGCCGGGGTTCCCGCAGGGCTCGCCGAACTCACCCTATAACGACCGCACCCTGGTGGTGCCGGTGAAGTCGCGCAGCGGCAACAACCCCTTCGATGGCGAAGACCAGGCCTGGCGGTTGGCACTGGGCGTACGCGGCGACAACGTCGACCTGATGGCTGCCTACGCCTGGCGCAAGCGCGGCAACTACTTCTCCGGCAGCAAGGGAAGCGCGTACTACGACCAGGACCGGCGCGAGCAGTACGAGTACCAGGGCATCGACTACATCACCACGCTGGCGCGTTACTTCAAACCGGGCGATGAAGTGCCCAATACATCCAGCGAACAGGAGTCCTGGCTGGTCAAGGGAACCTGGCAGATCAACGACGACCAGCAGCTGAAGGCGACCTGGCGGCGCACCTTGTCCCACTACGGCGAGATCATGCCGTCGCGCATCCTGTCCGCGCCCGACTACGGGCGTATCCAGTGGCCGCTCAGCCGGGTTGCGTCCGATGCCTGGAACCTGGAATACCGCTTCCAGCCGGCCGGCAGCCGCTGGCTGGACCTCTACGCCAACCTGTGGCGCACGGAGACGGACAGCGATACCTACAGTGCTGGCGGCTTCCCGAACTTCGCAGTGGGTAATCCGGCATGGAACCCGGATGCCAGCCCGATCCTGCGCAACACCGCGCTGGCCAACGCGCGCAACGACCGCACCGGCCTGATCCTGAGCAACCGCTTCGCCCTGCATTCGACCCTGGACCTGACCGTGGGTGGCAACTGGCAGTACGAGAAGCTCGGCTCGAGCGATCCGTACTTCGGTACCACCGATGGCTGGCGTATGTTCCCGCGTGCCGGGCGCCGACAGGAGGGCGAGGGCTACCTCACCCTGGAGTGGCGGCCGGTTGACTTCCTTACCCTCAATGCAGGCGTGCGCTACAGCCGCTACTGGGCCTTCGACGATTTCCTCGAAGCGCACCCCGAGCTGCTGACCAAGGGCGTAGGTGGCAAGGAGGCGCAGTACACCGTGAACGAGTTGCCGCCCCGTCCCGCCAATCTGCAGGCCCGCATCGACGCGTTGGAAGCACGCCGCGCCGTATGGGAAAAGCGTGGCATGGGCTGGTTCATCGATGACAGCATCCGTGCCTTGCTGGCGCCGTACGAGACGCCGCGTCCGGTCAGGTACACGCGGCCCTGGCTGCCCGATGCCGATGGCAACTACACCCGCGCCGGCAATCCCTGCCTCAATGGCGAAGTGGCGGCCATTCCCGGCGTGCAGCCGGTGTTCGCCGGCAGCGACCAGGTCTGCAACATCGGCAACAGCGTACAGTCGCAGCCGGTCGATGCACGCAACAGCCGCCGCCGCGACCATGCCTGGCTGCCGACCTTCTCGGCCACTGCACACCTGTCCCCGGCCGCCCGTGCCTACGTGCGTTACAGCGAAGCGGTGCGCTTCCCGAGCATGTTCGAAAGCACGATCGCCTTCTCCGGCAGCCTCAATCCGCTGCATGCGCTCAAGCCCGAGCACGCCTACAACTACGAAGTGGGCTACGTGCACAACCTGTCGGCCCTGTTCGGCAACACCGCCGATGCCGACGTCAAGCTGGCGTACTACGTGCACAAGACCCGTGACGTGATCGAGCGCGATGGCAACTTCCTGTTCGACAACATCGACAAGCAGACCATCCGTGGCATCGAACTGCAGGCCCGCTTCGACAACCGGCGCTTCTTCACCGATCTGGGCATCACCCGCACGTTGGAAAACGAGGTGTGTGACGAGAGCACGGCGGTGCTCCTGGATGCGAACCGCGGCCTGGTCCCGAACTGCGTGCAGGATGGTTTCGTCGGTGGCTACCTGCTGACCCAGGCCATTCCCAAACTGTCGATCAACTGGTCGCTGGGCACGCGCCTGTTCGATGAGCGCCTGGAGCTTGGCAGCCGCATCGTGCACTACCAGCGCCACGAGAACCCTGATCTGCAGGCCTACCGTGACCGCCTGCTGAGCGGTGGCAGCGGCCTGCTCTGGCAGAACGTGCCGTTCACCTGGGGAAACATCACCACCGTCGATGCCTATGCGCGCTGGCGCTTCAACGAGCATGCCAGCGTCGAACTGGTCGGCAGCAACCTCGGCAACCGCTACTACGTCGATCCAGCCACGCGGTCCACGCTGCCGGCCCCGGGTCGCACCCTGAAGCTCGGCGTCACCGCACGCTTCTGATCTCCCACCTTCAAGCGTTGTACCCGTAGTTCCCTCAATCAAGGAGCAATACCATGAAAATGATCTCCCGTTCGGTTCTCGCCGTTGCCGCCTCGCTGGCTCTGGTCGGTGCCGCGCATGCTGCCGATATCGTCGGTGCCGCCAGTGCCAAGACCGATGCCGAGCTGTACGTGGCGGTTGGCGAGTCGCAGGTCAATGGCGGCCCGCACCGCGCTGGCAAGGCCGGCATCGGTGTCGGTACCGTGTCCCAGGCCAAGCCGGTGGACTTCCAGGGTCTGAGCGCCTACTCGGCACCTACCACCGTCAATGGCGTGACGGTACGTACCCTGGCCATGCCGATCACCGGCGCACCGGGCAGCCACGCCGGCATGGGCCACTTCAACTTCGTCAAGGTCGGCAGTGGCGATGTCTGGTTCGGTGAATGGTCCAAGGATGGCGCCGCCGGTGGCTTCAACAACCGCCAGGTCTACTTCGTTGGTGACCGCGCCGGCACCACGCTGCCCGCTGGCGTGGCGTCCTACACCGTGGCTGGCCTGAACAAGTTCAACGGCAGCAACCTGCTGAGCGGCACCTTTGACGCCGACTTCGGCGCCGGCACCCTGGATGGTGCGCTGTCGGGCAACGGCCTGAACCTGGCCATCGTTGCCAACATCAACAGTGCCGACGCATCGTTCGCCGGTTCGGCCACCGCCAACGGCAGCGTTGCCGGCACCACCCAGGGGCAGTTCTTCGGCGCCAACGCGGCCGCCCTGGCCGGTATCGCCACCTTCAGCGGCAACAGCCAGTACGACACCGCCTTCGGCGGCAGCAAGAACTGATTGCCACGCCCCTGACGGGGCAGGGCAGGGACAAGCCGCGATCCGCCAGTCCCTGCTTCGGCCCGCTGCATGCACCACCACGGATCGACCATGCGCCATCCCATCTTCCTTGTCGTACTGCTGCTGGCGGCCGCCGACGCTCGCGCCCAGCAGGACGATCTTCGCCGCGTGCTCGAACAGGGCACCGACCTGCGCCACCAGCAGCAGGACCAGCAGCGCCTGCAGCAGGCCGAGTCGGAGCGACCGACCATCACCATCGACGGCCAGACCCTGCGCGTGGAGCGCACGGTCGACGATCTGGGCCAGGCGCTGTACCTGTCGCTGCAGCATCAGCAATGGGGCGCCGCGCAACGCTTCCTGGATGAATACATCGAACTGCCCGGCCACGACCCGTTGCTGCGCCACTATGCGCAGGGCGGCCTGGCGCGGGTGGCCGGCAATCACCACCGCGCGGCCAACGAGTACGAGGCGCTGCTGGAGGCACAGCCGGATTTCCTGCCGGCCCGCCTTGAACTTGCGCGCGTCTACGCCGAGGACCAGCGCGATCGCGATGCGGTGGCGTTGTTCACGGCGATCGCGGATGGCATCAGTGCCGATGACCCCGCCACCGCAGGTGTACGCGGTCGGGTGGACGCCTATCTGGCTGCGCTGCAGGCGCGCCAGCGCTGGAAAGGCGCGCTGTCCGCCGGCCCGGCATGGAGCGACAACATCAACCGTAGTTCGGCCAGCCGCACCTGCCTGTTTGGGGTAGGCGACACCTGCATCATCCAGCGCAATCTTCCCGATGCCCAGCGCGCCATGGGCCTGGACTATGACGGTAACCTCGAACGTCGCTGGGCCTTGAAGGGCCACCATGGCGTGTACGTGCGTGGCCTCGCATTCGGCCAGGCATGGCGTGGGCACAGCGCCTACAACGAGCTCAATGCCAACGTGCAGGCGGGTTACAGCTGGCGTAGCGCACGGCATACCCTGCAGATCGCCCCCAGCTATGACTATCAGGGCCTCGGCAACCGGGCCCTGCAAGGCGGTAGCGGGCTGCATGGCGAATGGCAATATGCGCTGGACGCGCGCAGCCTCCTCAAGCTGGAGGCCGACTGGAAGCGCCAGCGCTATCGCCAGCGTGGCCTAGCCAGCAATTACGACGGTGAGCTGGCCGCGGTGTATGCCACCTGGTTCCGTGCGCTCAACCCGCGCTGGACCCTCTTTGCCGGGCTGGACCTGAGTGACAGCAGCGCTGCCAACCCAGCCAACGGCTATCGCCAGCGCGGCGTGCGGCTGGGTGCGGCGCGCCGGTGGATGGGCACCACCGCCACCGTATTCGTCTCGTTGCGCGAGCGCGACTACGACGCGTGGAGTCCGCTGCTGGAGGCGCGGCGTGAGGACAGCGAACAGAACCTGATCGCCATCGTGCGCAGCGAGCGCCTTGCCGTGGCCGGGCTGGTACCCAGCCTGAGCCTGCGCTACGCGCGCATCGACAGCAACGTTGGCTGGCTGTACAGCCACGACCGCAGCCTGCTCAGCCTGAAGTGGGAGCGGGCCTTCTGAACACGCCGCTGCAATGCCGCGGTGAACGGGCCGTGGCTGCGATCTTCATCCATCATCACGCGCTCTTGTAGCCCGGTTCGCGCATCCTGCGGGCGTTGCGGCAGAGCTGGGCCGCGTGTATCGAGGAGCGCCGGTCGTGCTGGAAGCGGGCAACAAACCAGAGGGCCTGAAAGGGCTGCGTGTACTGGTGGCGGAGGATGAATTCGCCATCGCGATGTTCCTGGTCGACTATCTGGAGCTGAAAGGCGCACAGGTGGTGGGGCCGGCTGGTGACCTGCAGGCGCTGGGGCAGCTGGTCGATACCCATCCCATCGATGTGGCATTGCTGGACATCAACCTGGGCGGTGAGCAGGTCTATCCGCTGGCCGATCGGCTGGCCGAGGCCGGTACGCCCTTTCTGCTGACCTCCGGTTACGACGACAACCTGCCCAGCCGCTTCGCCAGCGCGCCGCGCTGTACCAAGCCTTATCACATCGAAACCCTGGTGCAGCAGCTGGCCGGGCTGGTGGCGGCGCCGCAGGTCTCTGCGGGCATCGCCTGATTGCGCGGCATGTCGCGCCGTCCTGAAGGCATCCACGCTGCCAAGCTGCGTGGCTCGATGCCGCCTGCGCCGCGCCTGCATGCGCGCCACGATGGCATGGCCGCGCGCATCGCCCGCCATGACTGGTCGTCCACGCCATTGGGCGCCTGTGAGCAGTGGCCGCCCCACCTGCGCGCCACCGTCGACCTGATGCTGGCCCACGGCTTCCCGATGATCGTGCTGTGGGGCGAGCAGCTGGTGCAGCTCTACAACGACGGCTATGCCGAGATCCTGGCCGACAAGCATCCCGGCGGGCTCGGCCAGCCGACCCGCGAGTGCTGGCCCGAGGTGTGGCATATCAACGGGCCGATCTACCAGCGCGTCTGGCAGGGCGAAACCATCACTTACGAGGACAAGCTCTATCCCCTGGCGCGCCGCGGGCGGTTGGAGGACGTCTGGTTCACCATTACCTACAGCCCGATCCGTGGCGAGGAGGGGCGCATCAACGGCGTGCTGGTGACCATGTTCGAGACCACAGCGGCACATGTTGCCCAATTGGCACGCGAGCGCGAAGAGCAGAAGCGGCGGGAGGCGGACCGGCGCCTGGCATTGGCCTTCAAGGTGCTGCCGGTAGGTGTCTGCATTGTCGACACCGAGGGGCGCTTGCAGCTGTCCAACGACCAGATGCGTGCCTACCTGCCCAGCGGCAAGGTGCCTTCCACGGATGAGGTGAACCTGCATCGATGGCGTGGGTGGCATGCGGACGGTAACGCCATCGAGGCGCACGACTTCGCCATCGCGCGCGCAATGCGCGGCGAGACCGTGGTGCCGGGGCTGGAGTTCCAGTACCTGCATGATGATGGCCGCGCGCGCTGGACCCGGGTCGCTGCCGCGCCCCTGCGCGATGGCGACGGTGAGGTCAGCGGGGTATTTGCCATCGCGGTGGACATCGACGACCTCAAGCGTGCCACTGAGCGTCAATCGGTATTGCTGGCCGAACTGCAGCACCGGGTGCGCAACATCATGTCGACCATCCATGCCATTGCCTGGCGGACCCGCGAGTCGGTCAGCAGTGTGGATGAATACGCTGAACGGTTGTGCGGGCGACTGATGTCGCTGGCACGCACGCAGAGCCTGCTGACCCGTGGTGCCAATGCCGGCGTCTGCCTGCGTGGCATGCTCGAAGAGGAGATCGCTGCGCAGACGCCGGCAGCGGCCGCCTACCGCCTGCAGGGCGAGGACGTGCTGCTGCCGCCGAAAGCAGCCGAAGTACTGTCCCTGGCGATCCACGAATTAGCGACCAACGCGCTGAGGCATGGCGCGCTCACCCATGAGGATGGCCGGATCGAGGTCACCTGGGATCTGCAGGTTCAGGCCGGCCAGCCATGGCTGGGCCTGCACTGGTGCGAGCGTCATGCCGAGGTGGAGGACTGGGAGCTGCCACGCCAGCGCGGCCTGGGCCGGGCGCTGATCGAGCAGCGCGTGCCGTACGAGCTGGCTGGCAGCGGGGAGCTGCGCTTTGGCCCACAAGGCCTGGATGCCTGGATCCGCTTCCCGTTGCGGGAGCGCGACAGCCTGCTGCAGACCGATGCTCCGGGCGCGGCGGCGGAGGGTTCCGTCAGGTAAAGGTCCATTTATCCCCAATTGGGCCAAATTGGGCATAATGGCCTCAACTATCCCCGTCTGGAGCCGTGCCATGACCCTGCCGCTGGATCTGCCTGGCCTCGAAAAGGCCCCGGCCTCGTCGGTGAAGACCCGTGGCTGGCCGAGCCTGATGCGCACCGTGCGCGAGAAGCAGGCACTGGTCATCACCAACCACAATCATCCGGAAGCGGTGATCGTGGATATCCGCACGTACCAGGAGCTGCTGGCCAAGGCCGCCGGCGGTGACGCCGGTGAGCGCAGTGAAGAACTGCTGCGCCTGCGCGGTGAGTTCGACCAGACCCTGGCCAGCCTGCAGCGCGGTGAGGGGCTGGGCAAGGTGCTGGGCCAGCCGATCCGCCGTGGCCGCAAGGTCAC
Source organism: Stenotrophomonas sp. 63632_Sma (assembly GCF_056482875.1). Lineage (NCBI taxonomy): Bacteria > Pseudomonadati > Pseudomonadota > Gammaproteobacteria > Lysobacterales > Lysobacteraceae > Stenotrophomonas > Stenotrophomonas sp. 63632_Sma. The sequence continues at coordinate 2,522,709 of NZ_CM151220.1, read as the reverse complement.
CCTCGGCCGTCCGCTCTGAACGATGGGGCGGATCCTGGTGCTGGCCGGCGTCAATGGCGCCGGCAAAAGCTCGCTGCTGGGTACCTGGCTGGAAGCCGAAGGACTGAGCTGGTTCAACCCCGATTCGTTCACCCGCCGCCTGGTCGAGGCTGGCTGGCCGCTGCCCGAAGCCAATGCCGAGGCCTGGCAGGAAGGCACCCGCCGCCTGCGCCAGGCCATGGCCGATGGCACGGACTTCGCCTTCGAAACAACGCTGGGTGGCAACACCATTCCGCGCCTGCTGCGCGAGGCCTGCGAGCACCATCACGTCGCGATCTGGTTCTGTGGCCTGGCCACGGTCGAGCTGCACATCGCCCGCGTGGCGGCGCGGGTAGAGGCCGGTGGCCACGATATTCCGGTGGAAAAGATCCACGCCCGCTTCGATTCGGCGCGCGAGAACCTGTTGGACCTGCTGCCGCACCTGGCTGAGCTGCATGTCTACGACAACAGCGCGCCGGCCGACGCAGAAGGCTGCGCCGCGCCCCTCCCGGTGCTGGCGATGGAGCGCGGCCAGCTGCAGTACCCGGTCTCGGTGGCCGAACTGCTGCACACGCCGGACTGGGCCAAACCCATCGTGATGCGCGCGATGGAGTTGGACACCCCGCAGTAGATCCACGCCATGTGTGGATGTCTTTCACGCATCGCGCGAAACCGCGCCGTGCACGACTGGGCGCCACCGGAGCTGCGGTTAGACTGACCGCACACTCATGGAGGACGACATGCACGGACCTGCGACGTTCCGCTCCACTTCGATCTGTCTGGTGCTTGCTGCGCTGGCGCTGTCCAGCCTGACGGCGACGGCCGCGCCTGCCGCGTCCAAGCGGGTGGCGCCGCCGCCCAGCCTGGTACAGGCCTACCACGCCGCCGAAGCCAACCTGCGGCTGATTCCCGGCGACGACATTGAATCCGATTTCCGTCCGGTGTGGACCGCTGTTGCCGACCTCGATGGCGATGGCCGTGCCGAGGTCGTGTACTTCTATACGTCCACCTACACCGGCGGCAGCTTCGCGCAACGCAATGTGGTGGCGGTGATGACGGCGCTGACGGCAAACGATCCGCGCGGCCAGGAGAACCCGAACAGCCTGTCGCCGGTGGAAGCAGAGGACTATGCCGCCATCCGCCAGTATGGCTATGGTGACGACGCGGTTGAACAGATTCCAGGCGCCATCCGCGCGATCCGCATCCAGGGTGATCGCATCATTGTCGATTTCACCGTCAGTGCCGGGGCGACGGTCTGCGAATGGAAGAGCCCGAACCGCCACGTCTGTCCGCCGGACGGAAACTACACATGGACGCTGCGTTGGACGCCGGGGAAGCTGACCCGCATCAAGAAATAGCGCCAGGTAGCGCCGGGCGTATCCGCCCGGCGCCACAGGCCCCATGTAGATCCAGGCCATGCGTGTGGCATTTCGCGGCGAGCCTCAGGCCGGTTTCGCCTGCTCGGGCTCTGCAACGTCCGGCAGCGGCGGCAGGCTCGGGTCCACCGTGACCGGCACATCGCTCTTCAACAGCGCCGCAGCTTCCCTGTCGCTGCCGACGGCCGGCGGTGAACCACGCAACGGCAGGCCGGCGGTTTCCTTCACGAACAGCATCGTGATCAGGCCGACCACCGCCGCGCCCATCAGGTAGTAGGCCGGCACCAGCGGGTCGCCGGTACGTTCCACCAGCCACGCGGTCACCAGCGGCGTGGTGCCACCGAACAACGATACCGAGACGTTGAAGGCGATCGACAGCGCGCTGTAGCGCACCGGGGTATAGAACAGCGCCGGCAGCGTGGACGGCATCGAACTGGTGAAGCACACCAGCGCCAGGCCCAGCAGCATCAGGCCAAGGAAGATCATCCAGTCGTTGCCGCTGCCGACCAGCAGCAGGCATGGAATCGCCAGTACCAGCAGCGCGATGCAGGCGCCGATGATCATCGGGCGGCGGCCCAGCCTGTCACTGAACAACCCGCCGACAATGTTCAGCGGCATCATCACCAGCATCACGATGATGATCAGCAGCAGGCCCTTGCTCTCGGCGTAGCCCATGGTGACGCTGAGGTAGCTGGGCATGTAGGTCAACAGCATGTAGTCGGTGACGTTGAACACCAGCACCAGGCCCATGCACACCAGCAGCTGGCGGCCGTGCACCTGGAACAGCGCGCCAAGCCCGGGCCGATCATGTTCGCGCTTCTCGGCTTCCTCGGCGAAGGCGCGGAATGCCGGGGTCTCTTCCAGCTTCATGCGCATGTACAGGCCGAGCAGGCCCAGCGGGCCGGCCACCAGGAATGGAATGCGCCAGCCCCAGTCCAGCATCTGTTCGCTGCTCAACAGCATGTGCAGCGCGGTCACGGTACCGGCGCCGGCGATGTATCCGCCCAGCGTACCGAACTCCAGCCAGCTGCCCATCAGGCCGCGGTTGCGGTCGGTGGAATACTCGGCGATGAAGGTGGCCGCACCGCCATACTCGCCGCCGGTGGAAAAGCCCTGCACCACACGCGCCAGCAGCAACAGCACCGGTGCCCAGATGCCGATCCGCTCGTAGGAAGGAATCAGGCCGATCGCAAAGGTACCCAGCGCCATCAGGATCATGGTGAACGCCAGCACCTTCTGGCGCCCATAGCGGTCGCCGAGCGGGCCGAACACCAGGCCACCGAGTGGACGCACCAGGAATGCCACGGTGAAGGTGGCAAAGGCCGCGATCACCTGTGCGGTGGGATTGCTCGACGGGAAGAACACCTGGCCGATGGTGACGGCCAGATAGCCGTAGACACCGAAGTCGAACCACTCCATGGCATTGCCGAGTGCAGCGGCACCGACGGCGCGCTTGAGCATGGGCTTGTCGACGACGGTGATCTCATCGACCTTCAGGTGGCGGCGGCGTTTGAACCAGCCGAAGTGGGCATGGGAATCGGGCGTGTCCTGCATAGGGGCTCCCTTGTAGGTATGGAATAGGGGAATGGGTGCTGTGGTGTGTCCCGGAAATCGGAAACGGCGATGCAGGCGCAAGTGGCGCAGGGGCATCGGAAGGGGGCGTGGGGGCCGGGGAATGTGTGCAGGCGCAACGCCACGCGCACGGCAAAGCACCGCCGCAAGGGCGGAAACGCGGCAACGGGATCACAACGGCCGCGCAGTTGGCAGCCGCGTGTCACATCAGCGTGTGGGGATGGCAGGCCGTGGGCCTGCGGGCGTCATCCGCCGGGATCCAGCGCGAGGCGATGGAAATGCAGGGCGGGAGCAATCGTGGCAAGCGAAGCGCCGGTCGGCAGTGCTTCCCACGTAACAGGTGCGCCCGTCACGTAGTGGGTCGTGTCGATCATCCGTTCATCATAACGGCACCGGCGTGAGCGTGCAGCGAAGCGGGCTGATCTGCACGCTGTGTTCCACGTCGCCTGTTCAGAAGGCTCAGGCCGACTTCGCCAGCAAACCGAACACCGTGCAGGTAATCGCCAAGGCGCCCGGCAGTGCCAGTTTCCGCGTGACCAGTGCGGCGCCGATCATCGTGAGCACCGAGAGCATGATGGCCAGGGCGAAAAACGGTTGGCCCTGCAGGAACTGGTGGATGCAGCCGGCGCAGCCGGCAATGGCCAGGCTGGTGGCGAAGCAGATGTGGAACAGTGAGCCAGCGTGCACAGAGGTTCCTCGCGATGATGGAGGCCATAGCGGCAGGCCTCCCGGTAAATTTAGGGCGGATTTCAGATTGCGATGACGGAATCACATCCTGTACGCGCTCTGGTGACATCGGCGTGCATAAGGTGGAGCACACACCCACTTTTCAAATTGATGGAGGATGCAATGGCGCGGACGATTCCCGAAGGAACGCTGATCGTGGTAGCCGACGGTGGTTCGGCACGGGTGTTTACCAACGTGGGCAGCAACCATCAGTTGACCCTGAAACAGGAGGGCGAGCTGCGCCTGCAGGACATCAGTGAGCAGGGCGTGTCCGGGCAGGGGCCTGCGGGTGCCGTGCCGAAGGACATGTCGGTCTCGCAGCTCAACGAGGCGACGTTCGCCAAGCAGGTGGCCGAACAGCTCAATGAGGATGCCTTGAAGAACCGCTATGCGCACCTGGTGTTGATCGCCGACCCGACCACGCTGGGTCGCATTCGTCCGCTGCTGCATAAAGAGGTCCAGGCGCGATTGCTCGGGGATATTGCCAAGGACCTGACCAACGCGCCGCTGGAAGACATCCAGAAGGCACTGGCGGCGTAGCGCTCATGCCGTTCATGCGTGATCACCTTCCGAACGAGCCCACCTCTGCGGGGGTGGCGGCGCAGGCTGGGTGGCAGGTGCTGGAGTTCGGTGCGCCCTGGTGCGGTCATTGCCAGGCCGCGCAGCCCGCGTTGCAGGCCTTCGTCGAAGCGAACGATCTGGCGCATTGGAAGATCGAGGATGGCAAGGGAAGGCCATTGGGGCGAGCGTTCAAGGTGAAGCTGTGGCCGACAGTGGTGCTGCTGCGCGATGGAGAAGAGGTCGCGCGGGTGGTGAGGCCGCTGGACAGCGCGGACCTCATGTCGTTGCAGAACGCGCTTCCCGGTTGACGATTGAACCCGGCGGGGGACACCGGGCAGTCGCACTGCAGCATGCGGCGTGACAGGCCCGGTGCTAGCATCCGGCTACCACCTGAATCGATCCAAACGCCGATGCCCACGCTGGACCGTCATCTCCTGATCGCTGTCGCCGCCACGGCAATGCTCGCTTCCGGCCTGGCGTCGGCCGCTCCCGCCAAAACCGCCGCCGACAAGGCCTACACCTCGGTCGACCCGTTCATTGGTACTGGAGGTGAAGGCCACACCTACCCGGGTGCCACGGTGCCGTTCGGCATGGTCCAGCTCAGCCCGGACACACGCATCCAGCCACGCGAAAAGGCCTATGGCTGGGCAGCCGGCTATCGCTACGACGACAGCAGCATCGTCGGCTTCTCGCACACGCATTTTTCCGGAACCGGTCATTCGGACCTCGGCGACATCCTGCTGATGCCGTTCACCGGTAATCCCGGTCTGGAGCGCGGTGATCCGGAAAAGCCGCGTAGCGGTTACGCGTCGCGCTTCCGCCACGATAACGAGAAGGCTGAGCCGGGCTACTACGCGGTCACCCTGGATGACTACAAGGTGCGCGCCGAACTGACCACCAGTGCGCGCGTGGGCGTGCACCGCTATACGTTCCCCAAGGGCACCGACGCCAAGGTGCTGCTGGACATGCGCACCAGCATGTACGACTACCCGGGCAAGGTGCTGTGGTCGCGGGTACGGGTGCGCGCCGACGGCACGGTGACCGGCTTCCGCGAAACCCGTGGCTGGGCGCCGGGCCGCCAGCTGTATTTCGCGATGCGTTTCTCGCGGCCGCTTTCCGGGCATGAGCTGCACAACACCGAGCAGGACATTGTCTACAAGGGCTTCCCGCCTCCGGGCGAGAAGGATCCGGCGCAGCGCGCACAGATCGAGGGGCGCCAGCTGGTCGGCACCTTCGCCTTCGGCAAGCTGGATGCACCGCTGGTGGTCAAGGTTGCGATCTCGCCTGTCAGCGAAGCCGGTGCCATTGCCAACCTCGACGCGGAAGTGGCCGGCTTCGATTTCGACCGCGTGCGTGCGCAGGCAAAGCAGGAATGGACGCAGGCGCTGTCGGTGCTCGATATCGATGCGCCGGAACATGCGCGACGCAGCGCCTATACCGCGCTGTACCACACGATGCTGGGGCCGACGTTGTTCATGGATGCCGATGGCCAGTACCGCGGTTCGGACAACGCCGTGCACCAGGCCAAGGGTTATACCAACTACTCCACGTTCTCGCTGTGGGATACCTATCGCGCGCTGCATCCGTTGCTGACCCTGGTGCAGCCGGAGAAGCGCAACAGCGACTTCGTCAATTCCATGCTGGCCCACCATGAGCACAGCCCCTACGGCATGCTGCCGGTGTGGTCATTCCATGGCCTGGAAGACTGGTGCATGATCGGCTACCACGCCGTGCCGGTGATCGCCGACGCCTACGTGAAGGGCATCCGTGGCTTCGACGCCGACAAGGCGCTGAAGGCGATGGTCGAGACCGCCAACTACGGCCCGTACGATGGCATCGCGCAGTACCGCGAATTGGGCTACGTGCCGATCGACGAGGAAGGCGAGGCCGCCAGCAAGACGCTGGAGTACGCCTTCGATGATTGGACCATCGCGCGCATGGCGCAGGCGATGGGAAAGACCGAGGTTGCCGCTACCTTCGACAAGCGCGCCGGCAACTGGCGCAATGCTTTCGACGAAGACACCGGCTTCATGCGCGCGCGCAAGCGTGATGGCAGCTTCCGCACCCCATTCGATCCCAGCGCCAGTGGATACGGCACCGACTACACCGAGGGCAATGCCTGGCAGTACTCCTGGTACGTGCCGCAGGATGTGGCCGGTCTGGCGGCAGCGCACGGTGGCAGTGACAAGCTGCTCGCGCGCCTGGACGAGGTGTTCAACGCCAAGGTCGACCCGTCCATCTTCGAGCACATGGAAGACATCACCGGGCTGATCGGCTGGTATGCGCACGGCAACGAGCCCAGCCACCACGTCGCCTACCTGTATTCGTATGCCGGCCAGCCGTGGCGCACGCAGGCGCGCCTGAAGCAGATCATGGATACCCAGTACGCCGACCGCCCCGATGGCCTGGCCGGCAATGATGACGTCGGCCAGATGTCGGCGTGGTACGTGTTCACCGCCTTGGGCTTCTACCCGGTGGCCCCGGGCTCGGGCGAGTACATCCTGGGTCGCCCGTTCCTGCCGAAGACCGCAATGCGCCTGCCGAACGGCAAGACGTTCACCATCGTGGCCGATGGACTGGATGACAAGCACACCTATGTGGGCAATGTGAGCCTCAACGGCAAGCCATTGCAGCGCACCTTCCTGCGCCACGACGAGATCCTGGCAGGTGGCGAACTGCGCTTCAGCATGCAGGCCGAGCCGAACAGGGACTGGCCGGGGCAGGGCGCGCAGGCGCCGTATTCGATGAGCCGTTGATGATGGGTAGGTGCCAACCAAGGTTGGCATCTACCGGAATCCGCCGGCTGGGGTGCTTTTGGTAGGTGCCAACCTTGGTTGGCATGCAGAACATCAACGGCGCCAACCAAGGTTGGCGTCTACCGGAATCCGCCGGCTGGGTGCTTTTGGTAGGTGCCAACCTTGGTTGGCACACGGGACGTCAACAGCGCCAACTAAGGTTGGCATCTACCGGGATCCGCCGGCCGAGGTGCCTTTGGTAGGTGCCAACCTTGGTTGGCACGCGGAACATCAACGGCGCCAACCAAGGTGGGCGTCTACCGGGATCCGCCGGCCGAGGTGCCCTTGGTAGGTGCCAACCTTGGTTGGCATGCGGGACGTCAACAGCGCCCACCAAGGTGGGCGTCTACCGCATGGCGTGACCGGGTAGGTGCCAACCTTGGTTGGCACGCAGGACGTCAGCGGGATCGAAACCGCATCCCCACCCGCGCGCCACCGATCGGGGCGGTATCGATCACCAGCGCCGCATCATGCCGCTGCGCGATCTCGGCCACGATCGCCAGTCCCAGCCCACAGCCATCACCTTCACTGCTGGCCCGGTAGAAGCGTTCCGTGACGCGCGCGCGCTCGGCCTCGGCAATGCCGGTGCCGTCATCGTCCACCCACACCTGCACGCCCTCGGCATCCTGCTGTAGTCCCAGGGTGATCACGCCTGGCACGGAACCGTAGCGCAGCGCGTTGTCCAGCAGGTTGCCCAACGCCTCGCGCAGCAGCTGCGGATCGCCCTTTACCTGCACGTCGTCGTCGGGCCCGTCATAACCCAGGTCCACGCCTGCAGCCAATGCACGGTCCGCATAGCGCTCCACCAGGCTACGCGCCAACGCGGCCAGGTCCACTGGCTGCAGCGGCAGTGCGCTGCCATGTGGATCTTCGGAGCGGCTCAGCATCAGCAGTTGGTTGACCAGATGCTGCAAGCGGGCCAACCCGGCCAGCGTGCCGGACAGCGCCAGCTGCTGGGCCTGCGGATCATGCTGGCGCAATGAGCTCTCCAGCTCCACCTGCATGGCCGCCAACGGTGTGCGCAGTTGATGTGCGGCGTTGCTGACGAAGCGCCGCTGCGCATCCTGCATCGCGTCCAGGCGCTGCAGCAGGGCGTTGTAGGCCTCAACCGCCGGCCACAGTTCGCGCGGTGCCTCCTGCGCCGGATCCAGCGGTGCCAACGGATCCGGCCGCGGGCTGGCCAGCTTCCGTGCGACCAGGTTGGCGTGGCCTGCGGCGGCGCCGGTGCCGGACCAGGCCAGCCACGCCGCCAGTGCCAGGATCGCGGCCTGGAACGGAACGCTGGTCAGCAGCAGCTTGCGTTCCAGCCGGTGGCGCTTGCGCAGTGTCTCGGCCACGCGCAGCCGGATGTCATGGCCCGGCCCGGCGCTGACCACCACTTCGACCATGCGCACCGGTTGACCACGCAGGCGCGCATCGTAGTAGACCGCATCGTCATTCGCGGCGGCGCTCGCCGGACGTGGCAGTGCCTCGGGCAGGTCGCCATACAGGCGCCCGCCATCCGCATCGACCACTTCGCCATGCACTTCGTCGGCGGTGTCCCAGGTGAACATGCGTGATACCGCCGGGGTGATCTCGATGGATGCGCGGCCGTCCTGCACCGTCACCAGCTCGGACAACGACATCGCCGAATCCAGCAGCCAGCGGTCGTAGACCTGGCCGGCGTAGAAGCGCGCCAGCGCGAACGAACCTACTGCGCTGCACAGCAGCAGCACCAGCAGCGGCAGCCACAGGCGTCGCAGCAGCAGGCCGCGCAGGCTGTGCACGCGCTCAGTCACCCACGGCCTCCAGCCGGTAGCCAAGGCCACGCAACATGCGGATGCCGACGCCGGCGCGCGCCTGTTCCAGCTTGCGGCGCAGGCGGCTGACATGCACCTCGATCACCGACAGGTTGGCCTCGTGGTCCCAGCTGTAGAGCCCATCGAACAGGCGCTGCTTGGTCACGGTGCGGCCGGGGTGCTGCATCAACGCTTCGACCAGCGACAGCTCGCGTGCGGTCAGCTCGATGCGCTGGCCGTCCACCTGCACTTCGTTGCGGATGCTGTCGAAGCACAGCCGGCCCAATCGCTTCTGCGCCGGTGCGTCACTGCGGCGGCGCGACAACGCACGCAGGCGCGCTTCCAGCTCGCCCAGCGCGAATGGTTTTGCCAGGTAGTCATCGCCGCCGCGGTCGAGGCCGAGGATGCGGTCCTCCACGCCATCGCGTGCGGTCAGGATCAGTACCGGCAAGGTGGCGCCATCGTTGCGCAGGCGCGACAGCAGGTCGAGGCCATCCACGTCCGGCAATGAAAGGTCCAGCACCATCACGTCATAGGGTGCACTGGCCAGCGCGGCCGGCGCGTGCAGCCCGCGCGAGAGGTGGTCGCACAGATGACCGGCGCCCTGCAGGGCACGGATCAGTCCATCGGCCAGTGCGGCGTCGTCTTCGATCAGCAGGATTCGCATTGCAAGCTTCGTGCAAGGTTGGGGCAAGTTTGGCGCAAGTCCGTCACCTTACCGTGACGTGCATGAATTTCTCCCCTCGTCTTGCGGTCGTACTGGCCGCCCTTTTGTGCGCGCCTGCGGCTTCGGCGCTGTCCCTGGCAGAAGCGCAGCGTGCAATGGAAGCGCACAACCCGGACCTGCGCGCCGCGGCACTGGAGCTGCGCGGGGTGCAGGGTGACGCGCAGACGGCGGCGCTGCGCCCGGCCACCGAGCTGTCGATCGGCACCAGCAAGATCAGCCCCAAGCACGGCATCGGACCGGGGCGTTGGCAGGACAAGCGGGTGGACAGCACCGTGGGCCTGGGCTGGACCTGGGAACGCGGTGGCAAGCGTGCGTTGCGCATCCGCCAGGCCGACGCGCTGCTGGAAGTCGCAGGGCTGGAGATGCTCGATACCCGTCGCCGACAACAGGTGGCACTGCATGAAGCCTATTTCAGCCTGAAGGGCGCGCAGGAGCGGGCCCAGATTGCCGACGCCAACCGGCAGAGTTCGGCCGAGCAGATGGCGGCGGCGGATAAGCAGGTTGCGACAGGGGCGATGGCACCGGTGGATCGCGCGCGCCTGGCTGTGGACGACCTGGCTGTGGCGGACGCGGCGCGCGAGGCAGCATTGGATCTGCGTGACGCGCGGAATGTGCTGGGGATGCTGCTGGGCAGCGATGACAGCCGCGACCTCAGTGCTGATGACCCCTGGCCGGATGCCAGCAGCGTGGCCGATGTACGCGCGTTCGACCCGCAGCAGCGCGCCGACCTGCGTGCCGCGCGCTCGCGCCTGGCGGTTGCTGATGCAGGCGTGGCCCTGGCGCGCAGCGAGCGCCATCGCGATATCCAGCTGGGCGTGGAGGCCGAACGAGAGCCGACCGACATCAGCGGTGTTACCTGGGGCGTGTCGTTGACCATTCCGCTGGGGGGGCCGTCGCGGGCGCGCGGCGCGATCCAGCGTGCCGAGGCCGACCGTGACAGCGCCGCGCTGGAGCTGCAGGTGCTGCAGCGCGAAGCACGCGCCGAGCTGGACCAGCTGCAGGCCAGCGCGCAGTCCGCCGCACAGCGCCGCAGCGACTATGAGGGACTGCAGTCCGACGCCGCACGCAAGGCGGTGCAGGGCATCGAACTGGCGTACCGGCGCGGTGCCGCCAATCTGACCGATCTGCTGGATGCGCGCCGCAGCTGGCGCGACTTCGAGGCCGCACTGATCGAGGCGCGCACCGACCATGCCATTGCACTGGCGCGCTGGGAAGCCGCCACATCCGTTGCCGAAGGAGAATCCCGATGAAGTCCACCGTCGCCTATCGCCCGCAGGCGCGATACGCCGTGCTGCCCGTCTTGCTGGCGCTGATCCTGCTGGGCGGCTGTGGTCGAGAGCCAGCTTCCTATCTTGAGGACGCACCTCGGGTCAGTGCCGGCCAGATTCAGTTTCCTTCCGACAGCCGCCAGCTGGACGTGCTGCGCAGCGAGACAGTGAGTGCCGGCGCCAGCGCCAGCCTGCAGCTGCCGGGCCGGGTGGTCTGGGATGAGACGCGCTCCAGCGCACTGCACACGCCGCTGTCGGGGCAGGTAGCGCGCATCGAGGTACAGCCGGGGCAGAAGGTGAAAGCCGGCCAGGTCATCGCCTGGATCACCTCGCCCGAGTTCGGCCAGGCTCAGGCTGAAGGTGCCCGTGGTCGCGCCGAGCTGCAGCAGGCACGCAAGGAACTGGACCGTACCCGCGAACTGCATGCGGCGGGAGTGGCGTCGGGTCGTGAACTGGACGAGGCCGAGGCAAACTTCGCTGGCAGTCAGGCTGATCATGCACGCGCTGCCGCCTTCGCCAAGGCCTATGGCAACGGCCAGCGCGTCGATCAGCGCCTGCCACTGCGCGCGCCCATCGATGGCGTGCTGGTGGAGCGGCGGATGAGCCCGGGCATGTCGGTCAGCCCGGACAGCGAACAGCCGTTGGCAGTGATTGGCGATCCGGACCGCCTGTGGCTGTTGCTGGATGTTCCTGAGAGCCTCGCCGGACGCTTGAAGGCTGGCATGCAGGTGAGCGTGCCGGGTGCAGATGGCCAGCCGCTGCAGGCGACCCTGCAGCATGTGGATGACTTCGTCGACAGCGAACGCCGCGTGGTGCAGGCGCGCGCCGAGCTGGACAATCGCGCACGCGGCTTCAAGGCGGGACAGTATGTGCGCGCCCAGGTGGCGTTGCCGGCCGAGGGCGGTGTCTCGTTGCCCGATGCGGCGGTGCTGCTGATCGACGGCAAGCAGGTGGTGTTCGTGGAAGAGGGCAAGGGCCGCTACGTGCGCCACGCCGTGCACGCCGAGGAGCTGGGTGACGGTCGACTGTGGGTGCGTGACGGTCTGGCGGCTGGCAGCAGGGTGGTGGTCGAAGGGGGCCTGCTGCTGCAGCAGCTGGTCGACAGCGCGCCAGCGGCCGCCAGCACCGGCGCGGGGCATGCCGCCCCATGATCGATCGCCTGATTGCCTATTGCCTGCGCCAGCCGCTGATGGTGATGCTGGCACTGCTGTTGTTCATCGGCGGCGGCATCGCCGCGTTCCGCGTGCTGCCGGTGGAGGCCTTCCCGGACGTCTCCGACACCCAGGTGACGGTGGTGTCGCTGCACCCGGGCCGCGCCGCCGAAGAGGTGGAACGCGAAGTGACGATGCCGCTGGAAGTGGCCTTGTCCGGCATTCCGCATTCGGTGCGGGTGTTCTCGCATACCCAGTTCGGCCTGTCGATGATCATCCTGACCTTCGACGACAAGGCCGACGACTATTTCGCGCGGCAGCAGGTGCTGGAGCGCCTGCAGGGCGTGGAGCTGCCGGAGGGCGTGACCCCGGAGCTGGAGGCGATGAGTTCGGCGGTGGGCGAGATCTACCGCTACGTACTCAAGGGCCCGCACATGACGCCGACCCAGCTGCGCACCGTGCAGGAATGGACGATGGAGCGCAGCCTGCGCACCGTGCCGGGCGTGGCCGATGTGATCAGCTTCGGCGGGTTCGCGCGCACCTTCCAGGTCAAACCGGACCTGGACAAGCTGCGTGATCGCGGCATCAGCCTCGGTGAATTCGCCGAGGCGCTGGAGAAGGGCAGCTCCAATGCCGGCGGCGGCTACGTGGAGCGTGGCCAGCAGCAGTTCCTGATCCGCGGCGTGGGCCTGATGCGTTCGCCGGGTGACTTCGGCAACGTGGTGGTGGCGCAGCGAGGTGGCACGCCGATCCTGGTGCGCGACCTGGCCGGCATCGCCGATACCGGCCTGCCACGGCAGGGCCTGGTCGGCCAGGACGACAATGACGATGCTGTGTTCGGCATGGTGCTGATGCGCAAGGGCGAGAATCCGTCCGACGTACTCGACGCCCTGCATGCGCGCATCGCCGAGATCGAAGCGAACCAGCTGCCGGCCGGGGTCAGCATCGAGCCGTTCTACGACCGCTCGTGGCTGGTGTCGACCACGCTGAAGACCGTCTTCCGCAACCTGCTGGAAGGTGCGGTGCTGGTGTTCCTGGTGCTGTGGCTGTTCCTGTACAACGCCCGCGCCGCGCTGATCGTGGCGGCGATGATGCCGCTGGCGCTGTTGTCGACCTTCCTAGGCCTGCACCTGTGGGGCGTGCCGGCCAACCTGCTGTCCTTGGGTGCGATGGACTTCGGCATCATCATCGATGGCGCGGTGATCGTCACCGAGCACATTGTCTCGCGATTGTCGAAGCTGCCACCTACGGCTGATCGGAAGACGCGGTTCTCGACGATTCTTTCCGCCGCATCGGAAGTGGGCCGGCCGACGTTCTTCTCGATGCTGATCATCATCGCCGCGCACATCCCGATCTTCACCCTGCAGCGCCAGGAAGGCCGCATGTTCGCGCCGATGGCGTACTCGGTGACCTCGGCCCTGATCGGTGCGTTGATCCTGGCGCTGACCGTGGTGCCGCTGTTCTGCTACTGGTGGCTGCGACGGGACCGCATGCGCGATGGCAATCCGCTGATGGACCGCCTGACCGGCTGGTACCGGCCGGTCCTGGAGCGTGCGTTGGCCCGACCGCGTGCGGTGGTGCTGACCGCGGTCGCATTGCTGGTGGGTACGTTGGCACTGGGTACCCGCCTGGGTTCGGAGTTCCTGCCCGAGCTGGACGAGGGCTCGATCTGGCTGACCGCCACGCTTGACCCCAGCACCAGCCTGGCCGAAGCACAGCAGCAGTCGCGGCGCATCCGCGAGCTGGTTGGAACCTTCCCGCAGGTATCGACGGTGGTGGCCAAGCTGGGGCGGCCGGAAGACGGCTCCGATGCCAAGGGCGCCAACCAGATCGAGGCACTGGTGGCGTTGAAGCCGGAGAAGGAATGGCCGAAGGGGGTGGACAAGCGGCAGCTGGTGAGCGACCTGCAGCGCACGCTGGAGCAGCGCATTCCGGGGCCGGAGTTCTCGATCTCACAGCCGGTGCGCGACAACATCCTGGAGAGCATCTCGCAGATCAAGGGCCAGGTGGTGATCAAGGTCAGTGGCTCGGATCTGGACGTACTGAACCGGCAGGCGCAGGCGATCCTGGGCCAGGTGCGTGGCGTGGAGGGCGTGGAGAGTGCCTTCATCGACCGTGATGGCTCCTTGCCGCAGCTGCAGATCGAGATCGACCGCGACCGCGCTGCGCGCTATGGCCTGAACGTGCGCGACATCGACGAAGTGATCGAGACTGCACTGGGCGGGCGCCAGGTCGGCGAGCTGTGGGAGGGCGACCGCAGGTTCCCGATCACGTTGCGCCTGGACGATGCCGACCGTGACCTGCAACGGCTGCGTACGGTGCCGGTGGGCATCGGCGATGGCCACACGGTGACGTTGTCCGACGTGGCCGACTTCCGCATGGCCAGCGGCGCGATCAATATCTCGCGCGAAAACGCACAGCGGGTCAAGGCGGTCAGCATCTTCATCGCTGGTCGTGACATGGGCAGCGTGGTGGCCGACATGCGCAAACGCGTGGATGCCAGCCTGCAGCTGCCGGAAGGCTACCGGCTGGAGTGGTCCGGCGAGTTCGAGAACCAGCAGCGTGCGATGAAGCGGCTGGGCTGGGTGATTCCGCTGTCGGTGCTGCTCATCTTCGTGCTGCTGTTCGATGCCTTCAAGGACATCAGCAGCGCAGCACTGATCCTGGCCAACGTGCCCCTCGCGATGATCGGCGGCATCCTGGCGTTGTGGTTGACCGGCATTCCACTGTCAGTGTCGGCGGCGATCGGATTCATTGCGTTGTTCGGACAAGCGGTGCTGAACGGGGTAGTGATGCTCAGTCGTTTCGCCCAGCTGCGCGAACAGGGCATGGACCTGCTGCAGTCGGTGGTGCAGGGCTCGCTGCAGCGCCTGCGCACCGTGCTGATGACCGCACTGCTGGCGATGTTCGGCCTGCTGCCGATGGCGACCTCGCATGCGATCGGTGCAGAGACCCAGAAGCCGCTGGCGGTGGTGGTGATCGGTGGCCTGCTGTCGGCGATGCTGCTGACCCTGCTGGTGCTGCCGACGCTGTACTACTGGGTGCACCGGCGCCGCGAGGCGCGCGCCGGATGATCGGCACCGTAGATCCACGCCATGCGTGGGTGCGACCCGGCCGCCAGGCATGGCCCGGTAGGTGCCCACCTTGGTGGGCAGGCGGCGACGCGCCCACCAAGGTGGGCGACTACCTACACCATCCCGCCATTGGCGCGCAGCACCTGCCCGTTGATCCACCCGCCATCGGCACCGGCCAGGAAGGCCACCGCACCGGCGATGTCCTCCGGCGTACCGAGCCGCTCCAGGGGATTCATCTTCGCCAGCCGCTCGATCAGTTCCGGTGACTTGCCCTCCAGGAACAGGTCGGTGGCGGTCGGGCCGGGAGCCACCGTGTTCACCGTGATGTTGCGCCCACGCAGCTCCTTGCTGAGGATCGCTGCCATCGTTTCCACCGCCGCCTTGCTGGCCGCGTACACGCTGTAGTTTTCCAGCCTGATGCCGACCACGCTGGTGGACAGGCTGATCAGGCGGCCGCCGTCGCGCACCCGCCGCGCGCTCTCGCGCAGCACGTTGAAGGCACCCTTCAGGTTGATGCCGATGACCCGTTCGAACAGCGCGTCGTCGCTGTCGGCCAGCGGCGCCAGCTGCAGCACGCCGGCGCTGTTCACCACCACGTCGATACCGCCGAAGCGCGCCTCGATGGCGTCGAACAGCTGGCGCACCGCCTGCGGGTCGGCCACATCGGCCTGCAGCGCGATGGTGTGCGCGCCAGTGGCCGTGAGTTCGGCGGCCAGTGCCTCGGCATCGTCGCGGCGGCCGGCGTAGTTGATCGCCACGGCATGGCCGTCGGCGGCCAGGCGGCGCGAAATGGCCGCGCCGATGCCACGGGAACCGCCGGTGACCAGGGCGATGCGGCGGGCGGAGGAGGTGGGCATGGTTGGTTCCAGCAGGGCGCGCCGGACTGGCGCAGTGCCATCTTCGCCATCTCATCAGTTCGGATAATCATGCATAATCCGCCAACATAATCCGGATTGCCGAACAATGGACCGATTCACGGCCATGCGCGCCTTCGTCCGCATCGTCGAGCGCCGCAGCTTCACCCGGGCCTCCGAGGACCTGGGCCTGCCGCGGGCCACGGTGACCGATGCGATCAAAGCACTGGAACAGCGGCTGGGCGTGCGCCTGCTGCACCGGACCACGCGGCTGGTGGTGCCCACCCTGGAAGGGGAAGCGTTCTATGGGCGTTGCCTGCGCCTGATCGCCGACATGGACGATGCCGAAGCCGCGTTCCGTGACGTGCCGCCACGCGGCCCGCTGCGGATTGAAGTGCATGGCACGCTGGGCCGGCACCTGCTGTTTCCGCATCTGCCGGACTTCCTGCAGCATTACCCCGAGATCGAACTGGAGGTCAGCGAAGGCGACCGCTATGTCGACCTGCTGCGCGAAGGCGTGGATGCGGCGTTGCGGGTGGGGACGCTGGCCGACAGCGATCTGGCGGCGCGCCGGTTGACCATGCTGCGGGAAGTTACGGTGGCCGCACCGGGTTATGTGCAGGCGCACGGTGTGCCCGAGACCATCGAATCACTGGAGCAAGGCCACCAGATGGTCGGCTATCGCTCCAGCGCCACCGGCCAGCTGATTCCGCTTGAGTTCCAGCAGGGTGGGCAGGTGCGCTATGTGCCGCTGCCCGCGCGGGTGAGGGTTTCCGGCGCGGACGCATTCCTTGGTGCCGCCTTGGCGGGTCTCGGCATCATCCAGGCACCGCGCTACCGGATGGACCCCTACATCGCGAGCGGGCAGCTGGTCGAGCTGTTGCCGGACGCGCCGCCGACACCGAGTCCACTGAGCCTGGTCTACCCCCGCAACCGCACACCGTCGCCGCGGCTGCGGGTGTTCATCGACTGGGTGGCCGGGGTGTTCGACCAGATGAGGTAGTGCCGGCCGCTGGCCGGCAACTGCAACACGCGTGATGTGCCAAGGTTGCCGGCCAGCGGCCGGCACTACCGGGCCGATGCGCTTGGCAGCACCAGCTCGAACACGGTGCCGGTTTCATCGGAGGCCACGCTTACCGTTCCGCCATGCGCCTGTGCAATCGCACGGGTGATCGCCAGGCCCAGTCCGGCACCTTCGTGGCGGCCACGCTCGCCGCGATAGAAGCGATCGAACAGGCGCGGCAGTGCTGCTTCGGCAATCGGCGGGCCGAGATTGTGCACGCTGACCCTGCACACGCCATCGCCCTCGACCAGCTGCACCCGCACCTCGCTGCCCACGGCTGCGTGCTTCAACGCATTCGACAGCAGATTGGCGATCGCCCGGTGCAGCATCAGACGGTTGCCTTCCACGCTCGCCACGCCGTCGCGGCGCAGGGTCAAGTGTCGGTCCTCGGCCAGCAGGTCATAGAATTCCAGCAGCGAATCCACCACCGCATCCAGCGCCACCGGCTCACGCGAGGGCAGTGCGCCCGGCGCTTCGGCCTGCGCCAGGTACAGCAGGTCGCCTACGGTCTGCGCCAACTGCTGCAGCTCCTCGGCGCACGAGGCCAGCGTCTCGCGGTAGGCCTCGTTGCTGCGCGGGTGGGCCAGCACCACCTGTACCTGGGTCAGCATGTTGGTGATCGGCGTGCGCAGCTCATGGGCCAGATCACCAGAGAACTCGGTCAGGCGCGCGAAGTCCTGCTGCAAGCGCGCCAGCATGCCGTTGAGGGTCTGCGCCAGCTGTTCCAGCTCGGCCGGCGCACTGCGCGCGTTCAAACGCCGCTGCAGGCGCCCGGCGGTGATCTGCCGGGCTTCATCGGCCAACGTGCGCAGCGGTCGCAGCGTGCGTCGCACTACGTAGCCGCCGAGCAGGCTGCTGGCCACGGCGGCGCCGATGATGGCGATCGCCAGAAGATGGCGGAAGCGCTGCAGGAAATCGGCATGGCGGTCGTCATCGATGGCCAGCAGGGTGACCAGCTGGCTGCCGTCGGCCAGGGTCTGGCGCAGGTGCAGCGCATGCATGCACGTTCCGTCGGCAAGGATCCAGTCGTGCCGCCGGAAGGCACTATCGATAGGCTGGCTGCGGGCGTGTTCGCGCAGCAGCGCCGGCGCGGTGGAGAACAGCACGGTGCCGCGCGCATCCACAATATGGAAGGCGATGTCGGGATGGTGGCTCAGCGCCTCTGCCAGTCGCTGCCCGCGAACGGACGCAGGCCCATTGCCGGCCAGGTCGCTGATCAACGCGACCTTGTTCTCCAGCTCGTTGAAATCCTGTGCGACCAGATCGTGACGGGCACTGACATAGATCCCCACGCCCAGTGCCGCCAGCACCAGCGTGGCCACGGTGGCGAACAGCAGCGTCAGCCGCACCGCGATGGAGCGGCGCAGGCTCATCCGTTGCGCGCGGCGCCGTCGTCCGGCGCCTCCAGCACATAGCCCATGCCGCGCACGGTAATGATCAGCTTGTCGGTGAAATCATCGTCGATCTTCGCGCGCAGGCGGCGGATCGCCACGTCGATCACATTGGTGTCGCTGTCGAAGTTCATGTCCCACACCTGCGAGGCGATCAGCGAGCGCGGCAGCACTTCGCCACGGCGCCGTGCCAGCAGCTCCAGCAGGGTGTACTCCTTCTGGCTGAGCGCGATGCGCTGGCCGCCACGCTCCACCCGGCGGCGCAGGGTATCCACCACCAGGTCGGCAATGACGATGCGTTCCACCTGGGGCACGGCCTGGCCACGGCGCAGCAGCGTGCGCACGCGCGCCAGCAGCTCGGCGAAAGCGAAGGGCTTGGCCAGGTAGTCATCGGCGCCCAGCTCCAGGCCCTGCACACGGTCGGCGATGCTGCTGCGCGCGGTCAGGAACAGCACCGGCAGCGGCCAGCCGGCTCCACGCAGCCGCGACAGCACGGTCCAGCCATCCAGGCCGGGCAGCATCACATCGAGGATGACCAGCTGGTACTCGCCACTCTCGGCCAGATGCAGGCCGTCGATGCCGTTGCTGGCGAGGTCGACCACATAGCCGGCCTCGATCAGGCCCTGGCGCAGGTAGTTGCCGGTCTTGGGTTCGTCTTCGACGATCAGCAGTTTCATGGTGCGGCCATCATCGCAGCTTGGGCGTGGGCTGGCTGCGCAGTCTCATGCCAGCGGATCCAGCGTGCCGAGAATCGCGACACAGGCCAGCACCAGCAGAGCCAGTACCGATTCGCAGGCCAGGCTGTGGCGCAGTGAACGCAGCGGCCTGGGCTGCCAGCCGCCGCGGATGGAGACCGCCAGCGCCGGCACCAGCCGCCAGCGATGCAGCGCGGCCAGGCCCAGCATGCCACCCACCAGTGCCAGCTTGAGCAGCAGCCAGCGTCCATGCGCGGCGCCGGTCAGGGTCTGTATGGAACCGCCGAGATCGACATAGGTATAGGTGCCGGTCATCGCCAGCAGGGCGACGATGATCGTGCCGGGCAGGGCGAAGCCGTGCGCGGCCTGCCATAGTTCGTGGGTGCGCTCGCGCAGGCTCGGCCCTTGCCGCCGCAGTGCCAACTGTACGATGGCGGCGATCGCACCGATCCAGGCACCGGCCGCCAGCAGGTGCACGATGCCGGCAGCAAGACGCAGCCGGCCAGCGACCCCATCGCCAGCAGCGGCGTGGCCGTTCCAGGCGAGGCTGGCCAGGGTCACCGTCGAGAGTGCCAGCAGTGCGGGGCGGCGCAGGCCCTGTACCGGGCGATTGACTGCCAGCAGCGGCAGCATTGCCAGCAGGGCCAGGATGCGCAGCAGTCCCGCCTCGCCCACCGGCGTACCGGTAAGAAACCAGCGCGCTGTCTCGCCATCGATGTCGACCGGTGATATGCCAAGCACGCCGGACAATCGGGTGACCACATCGATGCCGACCAGCACCAGTGCCACCAGAACGAGGGCCAGCGAGACGCTGCGCGGCAGTCCGGGGCGGACGAACAGCATCCGCCCGAACAGCAGCATCAGGGCCAGATACAGCGCCAGCCGCAGCGCATACGGCGAAAGCTCGGCCACAGCAGCGGCCTTACTTCACGGTGAAGCGGTAGGTGCCGGTGATCGGATGGCTGTCCTGGCCGACCGCGCGCCACTGCAGCGCGTAACTGCCGGCGGGCAGCGGCTTGGCAAAGCGCGCGCGCAGGGTGTGGCCGTCCTCGGAGATCTCCTGCGCCGTGGTTGGCATCGCCATCTTCATGCGGCCGTGGTCCATGCTCAGTTCGATGCGGGTGGCACGCGGCATCACCTTCTCACTGAACTGCAGCTCGATCTGGCTGGCCGGGGCCACGGTGGCATTGGCCGCTGGCGTCGAACGCACCAGGCTGGGATGGGCCAGCGCCAGCGGCGCGGCCGAAAGGCCGGACAGCAGCAGGGCGAGCGGGGCGACGCGGAACAGGGAGCGGGTCATATGCGGATCACCGATGAGGAAGTGGCCTGCAGGGTGACGTCCACCGCCTTTCGAGGCCCTGACTTGGACATTACCAGTTCGTAATGTTGGCGGCCGGCACTACCGGGCCCGTGACTGCGCGATCCATGCTGACGGCGAACAACCGACCACACGCCGGAACGCCGCGCTGAACTTGCTGGGATTGGCATATCCGCTGGCCAGGGCAACGTCGGTGACACGCCGGCCCTGCGCGAGTTCGGCGCGCGCCCGCTGCATGCGGTGCTGGGTCAGGAAGGCATAGGGCGGCAGGCCAGTGGCCGCACGCAGCGCGCGGCCGAACGTCGCGGCCTCCATCTGCACTGCAGCGGCCAGCTGTGGAACGGTCAGCGCCTGGCCGTGTTGCGCGTCGATGTAGGCCTCCAGTTGCCGCAACCGTCGTGCCGACAGTGGGGACACCGTGCCACGCGCCTGGCGCGGCTGACCGGCAAGCTGACCCAGGCGGTGCAGCAGCACCTGCGCGCCATGCTCGAGGAAGCCGGGCAGGCAAACATCAGCCTGCGCGCTGCACCACAGCGCCTGCAGCACCGAAGTGATCACCGGGTCGTGGTGCAGCCGCGCCGCCAGCGGCTGCAGGTGTTGCAACGCCCGCGCGTCATGGAGGAGGGCGTGGGTATCGATGGCGATGCCGAGCAGATCGACCGCGGGGCTGGCATAGGTGCCGGTGTCTCCTGGCAGCACCAGATTGAACTGGCCGGGCCGCCACGGCGCCTGCAGCAGGCCGTTGAGGGTGCGCTGCTGCAGCCGTCCGCCGCCGCCCACGGCCAGGCCCAGGCGAAGCTGGTGCGGATGGCCCATCTCGCCTTCGCTGGCCTCGAAGCGATGGCGCAGCAGCACCACCGCCCCGTCATCGCTGGCGTAGGCAGCAGGGATCTGCGACCGGGTTTCCTGCAGCAACTGGTCGGCGAGGGCGGGCATCACGGATCCGGGAATGGAGCGGCGCTGCCGGAAATGGAGTGGCGGCAGGGTGCGAATGTTACAGAATAACACTCTTGTCCCGCGCTGCTGCCGCCCGCGCGTCCGCCACTCCATCCGTCGAGGTTCCCGCTTTGAAGTCGTCCACGCCTGCTGCCGCGCTCATCGCAGCATCCCTGCTCGTTCCTGCCTTGCCCGCCCTTGCCCAGCAGGCCGACCCGGCCACGCTCGACGGTGTCCGCGTCACCGGTTCCAAGCGCGATACCCCTTACCTGAAGAGCGATCTGTCGGTGACGGTGCTCGACAGGCAGGCCCTGAAGGAAGCGGGCGTCACCGAGTTCCGTGACCTCGACAAGCTCGCGCCGAACGTCAAGTTCAACGCGATGGGCCAGCTCAGCAACATGTTCATCTCGATCCGCGGCATCGAGTCCAATCCATTCCTGGTCAATCGTGCCTCGGTCTACATCGATGGCATTCCGTTCCGCGAACTGAGCAATGCCGTGCTCAACCAGGTCGAGTCGGTGGAGGTGCTGCGCGGTCCGCAGGGCACGTTGTATGGCGCCAACAGCGAATCCGGCCTGGTGCTGGTGCGTACACGCGGCCCGGCCGATGCGCGCGAGGGCGAGGTCAACCTGCGCAGCACCTGGTTCGGCAATGGCAACGGCACGGCCCTGGATGGCTTCCTCGCCGGGCCATTGAGCAGGGACGGCAGCCTGTCCGGCTCGGTGGCGTTCATGGGCTCCGATGAGGATGCCTACCTGAAGAACCTCACGCCTTCCGGTGCGCGCGGCAAGGTCGGCGAAGGCTACCTCCAGGGCAAGCTGCGCTGGCGGCCGAGCGACTACGTGTCGGTGAACGCGCTGGCCTATCACCTGCGCACCCGCGCGCCGGGCATGTTCGAGTATGAATACCTGCCGCTGGATACCGGCCTCTACAACCGCACCTACGGCACTTCGCTCAATGGCGGGCGCCGTGCGGGTGACTTCACCTACATCAACGACGCGCCCAAGCGCACCGAAAAGGACGAAACGGTGGCCGGCCTCAGTGCGCAATGGCAGCTGCAGGCCGGCACGCTGGACGTGGCCGCTTCCTGGCGGGACGAGGAGGTGACCTCGGCCGGCTACGACTTCGACATGACCAACAGCCCGGCATTGGCCGGTCGCATCTACGACAGGAAGAAGGAATGGACGGCCGAGGCGCGCTTCAGCTCGCCCAGCGACCAGGCGCTGACCTGGATGGCCGGTGTGTCGACCTACCGCAACAGCAAGGATTCGATCCTCGGCACCTTCGTCGGCCCGGCGCTGCACGGGCTGGACAGCTACAACCTGGCACCGCGGCAGACCTCCAAGGGCGAGGACTACAGCGTCTTCGCCACCGCCAGCTATACCTTCCCGGCGGTGCCGAAGCTGACGGCCAGCGCCGGCCTGCGCCATGAGCAGGCACGGCGCTCCACCGAACAGCGTGCCGGTGCGCTGGATCTGGGCGCCGGTGGCCGCGTGCTGTACCGCGATGCCGCGCTGGCACATACCTTCTCGGCCACGCTGCCGCGGGTGTCGCTGCGCTACGACGCCACTGACGACCTGTCCTTCTACGCGGCCTCGGCCAAGGGCTACATTCCGGGTGGCTTCAATCTGGCTGCGGCGCAGAGCGATGTGGTCAACGACAAGGTGCTGCGCTACGAGTCCGAGCGCATGTGGAGCCATGAGCTGGGCTTCAAGATGAACCTGGCCGGCGGTCGTGGCCACATCGGTGGTGCGCTGTTCCACATCACCTCGGACAACTGGCAGGAGATCCAGGTGGCCACCGATGGCAACGGCCGCCCGATCTCGTCGGACTACGTCGGTTCGGATGCCTCGATCCGTTCGCGCGGTGCCGAGCTGGAGGGCGTGTTCGAAGTGCTGCCGGGCTTCACCCTGATGGCGAATGTGGGCTACGTCGATGCGAAGTACACCAAGCTGTGGGTCAGCGTGGACCAGAACCTGGATGGCAAGCGGGTCAAGCTGACCCCTCACTACACTGGCTATCTGGCGGCGCGCTATCAGTTCGAATCGGGCATCCATGCACGGCTGGAATCGCAGTTCACTGGCTCCAGTGCACTGGATGAACGTAACCGCGCGTTCCAGCCCGCGGTGGCCGTACTTGGTGCGCAGCTGGGCTATGAGACCGGGCCGTGGAGCGCGCGGGTGTTCGTGCAGAACCTGACCAACAAGCGCCGCATCAATGGCCTGATCTTCGACAACCTGGCCTTCGGGCGCGACGGCAACTACTACGGCCCGGTGGACAGCCCGCGGATCTTCGGCGCGGAAGTGGGGTACCGCTTCTGAGGAGGCGGGCCGCGCGCCGGCCAGCGGCCGGCGCTACCGGTCCAACGAAACGGTAGTGCCGGCCGCTGGCCGGCATCTTCGGAACGCTACCTGTGGCCGTGCAATGCCCGCCGGTTGCCGATGTGCGCGCATGCCAGCAGCACGCCACCGCAGGCGGTGGCCACGCCATGCCACAGCAGCGATTCCTTCAAGGGCAGGTACAGCGACGCCGACACCAGCAGGATCGCGCCAACCACGGCCAGCCGCACCGGCAGCCAGCGCCCATGCCGGTGCAGCCCGGCCGTGGTACTGGCCAGCGCCAGCGTCGAGGCCATCAATGCGAACAACCATTCCCAGCGCGACATCATCAACAGCAGCGTCATCACGCCGTGGCCGGGGTGCTGGAACGAGCGCAGCGCCATCATTGCCGCTGGCACGAAGGCCAGCAGCAGTGGCAGGGCGATGCAATGGGCGGCGCAGGCCAGCGACAGCCAGGCGCCGGCCAGATCGAAACGGGGATGCCAGCGTGCCGAAGTTGGCGGCTGGGCCAGAGCCCTTGCGGGGGTCGGGGGGATGTGGTCCATTATGTTACATAGTAACAATTGGAGTCTCCCCCATGAAGCTTCCTGCTGCTCTTTTCCTGCTGCTGGCTGCCAACGCGGCCCAGGCACACGATGTCCGCCAGCACGCGCCACACGTGCACGGCCAGGCCACTGTTGATCTCGCTCTCGACCAGGGAACGCTGGAGTTCGCCCTGCAGGCACCGGGTATCGGCATACTTGATTTCGAGCGACCGCCCGCCAACGCGACCGAGCAGGCCGCGCTGGCACGGGCTACGGCAGTGCTGAAGGGTGGCAGCTGGGTTACTTTGCCCACCGCGGCAGGCTGCCGTCTGGCCAGCGGTAAAGCCGATGCAGAGGGCTTCGACGCGACGGCCGCCGCGCCGCCGCCAGGGCAGCATCGGCACGCAGGTTTCAGCGCAACGCTGCAGTACCACTGTGCCAAACCTGCCGAGCTGCGCGCCATCGTCTTACGCCTTCCCGTGCTGTTCCCCGGCCTGCACGAAGTCATCGTCAACAGCGCAACCGCAAATGGCCAGAACCGCAGTGTGCTGACCCCGGACAATCTGCGCGTGGTGCTGGCTCCGTGAGCGCAGCACCGGTGATTGCGTTGGAAGACGTGCAGTTCGGCTACGACATGCGGCTGGTGCTGGATATTCCGAAGTTGTGGATCGAGCAGGGCAGCAGCGTGCTGTTGCGTGGAGTGAGTGGTGGCGGCAAGAGCACCCTGCTGGGCCTGCTGGCGGGTGTGCTGATGCCCGGCAAGGGCCGTGTCGAGGTGGCCGGCCAGGCGTTGCAGGGCATGAGAGGTGCCGCGCGCGATCGCTTCCGTGCCGATCACCTGGGCGTGATCTTCCAGCAGTTCAACCTGCTGCCGTTCCTCAGCGTGCGCGACAACATCGCGCTTGGCCTGCGCTTTTCGCGCCTGCGCAGCGCGCGCATCAGTGGGCCGCTGGATGCCGAGATCGCCCGCCTGCTGCAGGCCCTGCAGCTCAATCCCGAGCTGATGCAGCGGCGCGCGGGTACGCTCAGTGTTGGCCAGCAACAACGCGTGGCGGCCGCACGTGCGCTGATCGGCCGGCCGGCGGTGCTGTTGGCCGACGAGCCAACCTCGGCACTGGATCGCAAGGCCGCGACCGCGTTCCTGCAGTTGATGTCCGTGCAATGCCAGGCAGCCGGCACCACGGTGCTGGTGGTCAGCCATGACGACAGCCTGCAGCCGTTGTTCGACCGCACGATTTCACTGTCCGAGATCAACCACGCAGGTTGCACCCATGCTTGAACTTGCCTGGGCCAGCCTGCGCAGCCGCGCATTGAGCGTCAGCCTCACCGTGCTGGTGATCACCCTCAGCGTGGTGCTGCTGCTCGGTGTTGAGCGCGTGCGCACGCAGGCGCATGAAGGTTTCGCCAGCACCGTCTCAGGCACTGACCTGATCGTCGGTGCCCGCTCCGGGCCGGTGAACCTGCTGCTGTATTCGGTGTTCCACATCGGCGACCCGACCAACAACGTGTCCTGGCAGTCCTACCAGGAGCTGTCCTCGCTGCCGCAGGTGAAGTGGGCGGTGCCACTGTCGCTGGGCGATTCGTGGCGCGGCTACCGGGTGGTCGGCACCAGTGGCGGCTACTTCGAGCACTATCGTTACGGCGCGGGGCATGCGCTGGCATTTGCGCAGGGGCGGCCGTTCGACGATCTGTACGACGCCGTGATCGGCGCAGAGGTGGCGCACGCGCAGAAGGTCGGCCTCGGCGACGAGATCGTGCTGGCCCATGGCACCGGCGCGGTCACGTTGGCCACGCATGCCGACAAGCCGTTCCGTGTGGCTGGCATCCTGCAGCGCACCGGCACGCCGGTCGATTCGTCGGTGCTGGTCTCGCTGCCGGCCATCGAGGCGATCCATGTCGACTGGCGCTCCGGCGTGCAGCTGCGCAGCCAGAGCGTCAGCGCCGAGCAGGCGCGCCATCTGGACCTGACCCCGACCAGCATCTCCGCCTTCATGCTTGGCCTGAATTCGCGCATCGCCACGTTCTCGGTACAGCGCAGGATCAACGAGTATCCGGATGAGGCGATGCTGGCGATCCTGCCCGGCGTGACCCTGCAGCAGCTGTGGCAGTCACTGGGCACGGCCGAGCGGGCTCTGCAGCTGATCAGCGCGATGGTGGTGCTGCTGGGCATGTTCTCGCTGGTGGCGCTGCTGGTCTCGACCCTGCAGGAGCGCCGGCGCGAGATGGCGGTGCTGCGTGCCATCGGTGCACGCCCTGGCTATATCGCCAGCCTGCTGGTGGTGGAGGCGGTTGCGACCAGCGCGTTTGCCTGCGTGCTCGCACTGGCCGCACTGGTGGTGGCCAGCCTGGCCGGGCGTGGCTGGGCGCTGGCCAACTTTGGCCTGTCGATCACCCACATCTGGCCGGATGGCCGCGAACTGGCGTGGGTCGCAGGTGTGCTGGCGATCAGCGCGGTGGCCGGCCTGGTACCGGCGCTGCTGGCCTATCGGCGCACGCTGGCCGATGGCCTGTCACCCGGGGGCTGAGCATGCGCTGGTTGCCGCTGTTGCCAATCTTGCTGGTGCTGAGCGCCTGCGAACGCCCGGTCGATACCGGCGTGCAGGCGCTGACACCGTCGCCGGTGATCGATCGCGATGCCCCGGCAGCTGCCGAGGAACAGGAACTGGACTGGTTGCAGATGATGCCGAAGGAAGAACTGGCGGCGCTGGAGCGTGGCGAGGGCCCGGAGGTCGAGCACAACGGCAACCGGCGCATGCCGCAGTTCGGTACGTTCCGCACCGTGGACACCGTATTGCAGCGGCCGGTGCGCTTGCCGGGTTACGTGGTGCCGCTGGCCAACGCGCAGGACGGGCGGCTGACCGAATTCCTGTTCGTGCCGTACTACGGCGCCTGCATCCATGTGCCGCCGCCACCGCCGAACCAGATCGTGCACGTGGTGCTGCCGCGCCCGATCGAGATGCCGGACATGTATTCGCCGTTCTTCCTGGCCGGTACCCTGCGTGCCGAACGGCTGGACGATGATCTGGCCGGTTCCGCCTACACCATGCGCGATGCGCAGCTGAGGCCGTATGAACCGTAGTCATCTGCTGTTGGTGCTGGGATGCGTCTGGTTGGCAGGCTGTACGTCGCCGGGCGACGATGCCGTCGTGGTCACGCCGCAGGGCAAACCGGCGCCCTCCGCAACGACCGAGGCGCCCATCGACCGCTGGGATGCACTGCGGCCCGACGAAGTGACCTACCAGCGTCCGCCGCCGCAGATCGGCCTGTCACGCAATGGCATGGACGGGGTGGGCGGGCTGATCGATGACACCGGCTCGGGCACGCCACCGGGGCAGGAGATCGACCATTCCAACCCGGATCGCGCCAAGCAGTTCGGCTCTTCGCGCGTGGTCGACGCTGTCGACGGTCGCGCGGTGGATCTGGATGGCTACGTGGTGCCGCTGGGCACCAACGACGCGGGACTGGTCGAGGAACTGTTGTTCGTGCCGTTCTACGGGGCCTGCATCCATGTGCCGCCACCGCCACCGAACCAGATCATCCATGTGACCCTGGCCACGCCGATCGCACTGGGAGACCTGTGGGACCCGTACCGGCTTGCCGGCCGCCTGCAGGTCAAGCGCTTCGATGCGGATATCGCCAGCGCGTCCTACGACGCGGCGGCGGCGACACTGACGGCGATCCACAATTGATGCGTGCGCGCTGGACCATCGTTGCAGCAGCCTTGCTGGTGGTGGTTGCGCTGCTGGTGCGGTGGCAGCGGCAGGCTGCACCCATCGCGCCACCCGCGATCGCATTTCCGCCGCCTTCGTCCGATGCCCGCCAGCGCATCGAACAACGCCTCGGCGAAGACCACGCTTTTCGCAACGACGTGCTGTTCCTGCTTGCGGCGACCTTGCGCGACCGCTGCCAGCCGGCACAGACGGGGCTGCTGGCGCGCATGGCCAATCGTGCATCGTTGCCGGTGCTGGCGGCGGTCAGTGCGGTGACCCAGAAGGATCCAACGCTGGACCGGCCGATCTACCAGTACATCCAGCATCGTGCCGACGCCACGCGCTGTGGCCAGCCGCTGCAGATGCCGTTGGCCGGCGGGCGCAGCATGCAGGTGGACATCGAACAGTACGCGCGCACCTTCCCGGACAGCTATTTCGATCCGCAGCGCAGCAGCGAACCGCGTGATTTCGGCGGCCTGTCGCTGCAGCAGCGGGCCGGTAACGCCTGCAACAGCGTGGTGTATTCGGTGTTGCCGCTGGGTGGCACCGATTGGCGATGCAGCAGCCTGCGCGCCAATGCCCGTGCGCGGGTGCGCGGGCTGTGCGAGGACGAGCTGCGGCGGCAGCATGGGGCAACGGGCGGGGAACTGGACATGGCCGTGGGGCAGGGCATGCAGGGTGCGGTGGTGTCGGCGATTGCCGCGCTGCCGGAAGACTGCCGATAAGCGTTTACCAGTAGAGCCAGGCCATGCCTGGCTGGCGGTTCAGCCAAGCAGACTTGCCCCTACAGACCCTGAACTGGTGGATTCCGAAGATCATAACTATACAGGATATCCGGTATAGTTCTGGCTGTACTCCACCCCCACCAGGTTCTCCCATGGCTTTGTCCCAGCCCCTGGCCGGTGCTCCGGCCCTGGCGCGTGCCCGTCGCTGGGCGCTGTTGTTCACCGTCGCCGCCGGCCTGCTGCTGGTTACGCTCGACAACTCCGTGCTCTACACCGCACTGCCCACCCTGACCGAGGAACTCTCGGCCAGTGCCGGCCAGGCACTGTGGATCATCAACGCCTATCCGCTGGTGATGGCCGGCCTGCTGCTGGGCGCGGGCACGCTGGGCGACCGCATCGGCCACCGCCGCATGTTCCTGATCGGCCTGGTGGTTTTCGGCACCGCCTCGCTGGCGGCGGCCTTCGCCGACAGCGCCGCACAGCTGATCGCCGCCCGTGCGTTCCTGGCGGTCGGTGCAGCGGCAATGATGCCGGCCACGCTGGCGCTGATCGGCCTGAGCTTCCACGAAGAGCGCGAGCGCAACATTGCCATCGCGATCTGGGGCTCGGTGGCCATCGTCGGTGCGGGCCTGGGTCCGATCATCGGCGGCTGGCTGCTGCAGCACTTCTGGTGGGGCTCGGTGTTCCTGATCAACGTGCCGGTGGTGGTGGTGGCCTTCGTCGCTACCCTGCTGCTGGCACCGGAAGGCCAGCGCGATACCTCGCGGCCGTGGGACCTGGTGTCTTCGTTGCTGGCATTGGCGGCGCTGTCCGGCCTGGTGCTGGCGATCAAGTCGCTGATCGCCACGCCGCCGTCGTATGCGCTGGGTGCCGGTGCGCTGCTGTTGGCGGTCATTACGGGTGCGGCGTTCGCACGCCGCCAGCAGCAGCTGCCGTACCCGCTGCTGGACTTCGCGATCTTCCGCAATCCGGCGTTCCTGGCCGGCACGCTGTCGGCGGTGTTCACCCTGTTCGCGATGGCCGGCCTGCAGCTGGTCACCACCCAGCGCTTCCAACTGGTAGCGGGCTTCACCCCGCTGCAGGCGGGCCTGCTGGTGTCGGTGGCGGCGCTGGGCAGCCTGCCCAGTGCGCTGCTGGGCGGCAGCATCCTGCACCGGGTCGGCCTGCGCCCGCTGATCTGCGGCGGCCTGGCCGCAGGTGCGCTGGGTGTCGGCGTGGTGGCGTTCGGCTTCCCGCACGGCCTTGGCTGGGTGGTGGCTGGCATGGCGATCACCGGCTTTGGCATGGGCTCGGCCATCTCGGTGGCGTCCACTGCCATCCTCAACAATGTGCCGGCGCACCGCGCGGGCATGGCCTCGTCGGTGGAAGAGGTGTCCTACGAGTTTGGTGGCCTGCTCGCGGTGGCGATGCTGGGCAGCCTGAGTGCGGCAATGTACGGCGCCTTCCTGCCGGTCTCGGCGGACATGCCCGAGCTTGCCCGTGACGGCTTCACCCAGGCGCTGCACGTGGCACGCGAAAACGGGCAGGGCGAGTGGTTCGCGCTGGCCACGGCCGCGTATGACCGCGGCTACCAAATCGTGCTGCTGGTGATCACGGCAGTGCTGGCGATGGGCGCGACGATTCTGGCGCGCCTGCTGCGTGGCCGCGTTGGCAGCCGCGAGGGCGCGGCCGATCGCGTAAAATGAAACGATGAGAACCAGCAAGCGCGACCGCATCCTCGACGCCGCCGTCAACGTGATCAATCGTGACGGCGTGCGTGCGGTGACCTTCGAGTCGGTGGCGGCCGAGGCCAAACTGACCCGCGGCGGCCTGCTGTATCACTTCCCGTCGCGCGAGGCGCTGCTGCGCGGCATCGACGAGCATCTGGTGCAGGCCTGGGAAGCGTCGATGGAATCGCTGCTGGGCAAGACCGCAGGTGAGGCCACGGCGCTGGAGCGCTACCAGACCTTCGTGCGTGTGTCGGCGCAGAGCGCCACCCGTGCCGAGCTGATGTTCATGCTCGAATCGGCTGACCCGGACGCCGACGAGCGCCCGTGGGGCCCGGCGGTACGGCGCTGGGCGCCGTTGCCACCGTCGGCTGCGGAACAGGATCCGGCCGCGCTCGACAATTTCGTAGCGCGGCTGGCGGCCGATGGCCTGTGGATCTATGAAGCGATGTACGAAGGGCAGTTGGATGAAAGCGTGCGCGCCCAGGTGGCCGAACGCATCGCCGGGCTTCTGGCGAAACCCGACGTGTCGCCGCCCTTGTAGAGTCGAGCCATGCTCGACTGCTCTTCGCTCCGACCACGAAAACCCCGCGCTGCGCGCGATAGTCGACCAGCGGTCGACTCTACCCTTCTCCATTTACCCAGCCTGTGCTGCGGTCGCCGCCAACCACGCCCTCGGCGAAGCCCCCAATCGCTTGCGGAACGCCTTCGACAACGACGCGGTATCGGCAAACCCGACTTCGATCGCCACCTGCTTGACCGCCACCCCGGCACGCAGCTGCGCACAGGCCAGGCTCAGGCGCCAGTCCAGCAGATAACTGGCCGGCGTGGCCTGCATCACCTCCTTGAACACCGCTGCAAAGGCGCTGCGCGACATGCCAGCGGTGGCGGCCATGCGCGGCAGCGTCCACTCGTCCTGTGGCGCCTGGTGCATCGCCACCAGCGTACGGGCCAGCCGCGCATCGGACAGCCCGCGCATCAGCCCGTGGCTGACCCCGGCCGCATCGGGATGATCCACCACCCAGCGCAGGATCTGGATCAGCGCCACTTCGAACAGCCGGTTGGTCAGCAGCCGCGAACCGCAGCGTTGGCGGTCGGCCTCGGTGAACAGCAGATGCAGGGTGTCGTCCAGCTCGTCGATCGCGGCCAGTGGCACCACCATCACCGGCGGTAGCGACTGCACGATGGGATTGCGCGCGCCGCCATCGAAGTCGAGTGTGGCGCAGGTGAAGTCCGGGCCATCCAGTGGCGCATTGAAGAACACATGATGCAGCGGCTGCGGGTACAGCAGCAGGCTCGGGGTGTCGATCTTCAACCGCGGCAGCGCGATATCGCCGTCGGGGTGACGGACCTC
Source organism: Stenotrophomonas sp. 63632_Sma (assembly GCF_056482875.1). NCBI lineage: Bacteria > Pseudomonadati > Pseudomonadota > Gammaproteobacteria > Lysobacterales > Lysobacteraceae > Stenotrophomonas > Stenotrophomonas sp. 63632_Sma. Next base: position 2,491,048 of record NZ_CM151220.1, on the reverse strand, counting down.
CATTTCACCCTGGCGCAGGATGTGCAGGAACGCACGACCGGGCTGTGGCTCGAAGACATGGCGCCCGCACAGAGGTCCGCTGTGGAACAGCGCGGCCTGCACTCGGAAGCGTTCCAGCAGAGAGGACAGGCGGTCGGGTGCGGAGGTGTCGGTGGGCATGCTCATGGACGACTGGACAACATGTGTGGCTAATTACGACCAATACGTCCGTAGAGTCTACCTAGGATGAGCGGGTCGTCCAATCCGGGCGCTTTCCCAAGGAGATCCACCATGTCCCGTGTCCCCCTGATCGATGCCGCCAACACCACCGCCGACCGCCAGGCCCTGCTGGGCCAGGTCCACGCCGCGTTCGGCGCCACTCCGGCCATGTTCCGCGCCGTGGCCAACTCGCCGGCCGCCCTGCAGAGCATGTGGGGTTCGTTCGGCGCGCTGGGCGGCGGTCGCCTGTCGCCGTTGCTGGGTGAGCAGATCGCCGTGGCCATCGCCAACCGCAATGCCTGCGAATACTGCCTGGCGGCGCACACCGCACTGGGTCGCAAGGCTGGTGCCAGCAGCGAGCAGATGGCCGCCGCGCAGATCGGCCAGTCCAGCGATCCGGCCACCTCGGCGGCACTCGACTTCGCGCTGAAGGTGGTTGAACAGCGTGCACAGATCACCGACGGTGATGTGCAGGCGCTGCGCGCAGCCGGCTTCGATGACGAGCAGATCGTCGAGATCCTCGCCCATGTGGCGCTCAACCTGTTCACCAACTACGTCAACGTGGCGTTCGACGTGCCGGTGGACTTCCCCAAGGTGGCGCTGCGCTGAGGTCCATCAGGCCGGGGGCGTCTTGCTCCCGGCCGTTCTCAGTTATCGTGGCTTTCGTCCGCCTGCAGCCGTTCGGGATGGGTATACACATTGAACCCGCTCTCCCGCGCGAATCCGACCAGGCACAGTCCGGCGCTGCGGGCCAGGTCGATCGCCAGCGCGGTCGGCGCCGACACCGCTGCCAGCACGCTGGCACCCGCACGTATCGCCTTGCTGACCATCTCATAGCTGGCGCGGCTGGAAATCACCAGCAACCCGCCGTCGATGGCGTGCTCGTTGTGATGCAGGGCGCCGATCAGTTTGTCCAGCGCGTTGTGGCGGCCCACGTCCTCGCGCACCCAGCCGATGCGCCCACTGGCATCGGCCCAGGCGGCGGCGTGCGTCGAGCCGCTTACCGCATTCATCGGCTGATGTTGTGCCAGCGTGGCCAGTGCCCGCTGCAACGCGGCATGCGGATAGGTGCGACGCTCGCGGATCTGCGGCAGCGGGCGCAGCACATCCTCCAGCTGGCGCGTGCCGCACAGGCCGCAGCCACCGCGACCGGGCAGCAGGCGCCCATTGGCCGGATCCAGATCGGCACCGGGTGCGTCTTCGGAAACGGTCATCTGCAGTTCGATGCCCTCCAGCTGCGGGCGGACCTCGATCGACAGCAGTTGCGAGGGCGTAGTGATCAGCCCCTCGCTGAGCGAAAAACCCAGCGCGAAGTCTTCCAGGTCGCAGGGCGTGGCCATCATCACCGCGAAGGCGGCCCCGTTGTAGCGCAGTGCAACCGGCACTTCCTCGGCCACCACGTCGACCTGCTGCTGGTGCCCCTCGCTGCGCCAGCGCTGCAACGGGCGCTGGGCCGTACCGGCAGGCGGGATGTGCGGCGGGGTCGAGTCAGGCATGCAGCGCGTCCGGGCAAGGGAAATACGCAGGTGGTGGACCACCCACGGCTTCGAGAATAGCGCAGTGGCCGGGCGCTGACGCGGGTGTAACCGTTGTCATGGCACGCTGCGCTGAAAACAGCGCCTGCCTCTGGCGAAGCGGCCTTGTCCGTGCTTGACTGCGGGGCTGGCCGCGCTGCAGAAGCCGCATCTGGCCCGTCTCGTGCCGTTGATTGTTGTGTTCCTCCTGCCAGGTTCCCGAACATGTCCGAGCAGAAGCCGCCGCGTTACAAGCCCTACAACCAGCCGGCCGGTGGCTGGGGTGCCGCTGGTGCCACGGCCAAGGTGCTGTTGCAGCAGAGTGTGATCGGCAAGGGCTCGAAGGCGCTGCTGGCAATGAACCAGCCCGGTGGCTTCAAGTGCCCCAGCTGTGCGTTCCCCGATGCCGACGAACGCAAGAAGCTGGAATTCTGCGAGAACGGTGCCAAGGCGCTGGGTTGGGAAGCCACCCAGTTCCGTGCCGGCCGCGAGCTGTTCGCCCAGCACACGGTCACCGAGCTGATGGCGCAGACCGACTACTGGCTGGAAATGCAGGGCCGGCTGACCGAGCCGATGCGCTACGACGCGTCCACCGATCACTACGTTCCCTGCAGCTGGGATGAGGCGTTCGCCTTGATCGGCCGTCATCTGCAGGCGCTGGACAGCCCGCACCAGGCTGAGTTCTACACCTCCGGCCGCACGCCCAACGAAGCCGCGTTCCTGTATTCGATCTTCGTGCGCGAGTTCGGCACCAACAATTTCCCGGACTGCTCGAACATGTGCCACGAGCCGACCAGTCGCGGCCTGCCGCCGGCCATCGGCGTGGGCAAGGGCACCATCGTGCTGCAGGATTTCGAGCACGCCGAGGCGATCTTCGTGATCGGCCAGAACACCGGCACCAACTCGCCGCGGATGATGAGCAACCTGGTCGAGGCGCGCAAACGCGGCATCCCGATCGTGGCGGTCAACCCGATGCCCGAGCGTGCGCTGATCCGTTTCGCCGAACCGCAGGACATGGTGCAGATGGCCACGTTCGGTTCGACCGAGATCACCAGTGAGTTCGTGCACATCCGCATCGGCGGCGACCTGGCCCTGATCAAGGGCATGATGAAGGTGATGTTCGAGCGCGAAGCGCAGGGCGAGCGCGTGCTTGACCATGAGTTCCTGTCAGAACACACGGTGGGCCTGGAGGCGCTACGCGAAGACGTGCTGGCGCAGGACTGGGACGAGATCGTGGAGGTCTCCGGCATCACCCAGGCGCAGATCCGCCGCTGCGCCGAGATCTACATCCGCTCCAAGGCCACGGTGATCTGCTATGGCATGGGCCTGACCCAGCATCAGTATGGTTCGACCCTGCTGCAGCAGGTGGCCAACCTGCTGTTGCTGCGTGGCAACTTCGGCAAGCCCGGTGCCGGCATCGGGCCGATCCGTGGCCATTCCAACGTGCAGGGCGACCGTACCGTCGGCATCGACGAGAAACCCAAGCCGGCCTATCTGGACCGCGTGCAGCAGGTGTTCGGCTTCGATCCGCCGCGCGAGCACGGTCATCATGTGGTCGAATCGATCGAGGCGATGCTGGACGGCAGCGCCAAGGTGTTCATCGGTATGGGCGGCAACTTCATCCACGCCGTGCCCGATACGCCGCGCGCGTACGAGGCCATGCGCGGCCTGGAGCTGACGGTGGGCATCGCCACCAAGCTCAATCGCGGTCACCTGGTGCATGGCCGCGATGCCTTGATCCTGCCGGTGGTCGCACGTTCGGAGCGCATCGTTACGCCTGCCGGCGAGCAGTTCGTCACCATCGAGGACGCGATGTCGAACGTGACCGCTTCGCGCGGCGTGCTCGAGCCGGTCAGCACGGACGTGCTCCCGGAGGTCGAGATCGTCTGCCGCATGGCGATGGCAACATTGCCGCACAGCAAGGTCGACTGGGCGGGGTGCATGCATGACTACGCTCCCATCCGCGAGCTGATCGCGGCGGTGTACCCGGAGATCTACACCGGCTTCAACGAGCGTATCCAGCAGCCGCACGGCTTCCATCTGGACATTCCGCCGCGCCGCCGGGTGTGGCCCACGCCCAACGGCAAGGCCAACATCCTGGTGATGCCAGGCCTGCACGTGGACGCGCCGGTGGACGATCCCGGGATGCTGCGGCTGGCCACAGTGCGCTCGCACGATCAGTACAACACCACCATCTACAGCTACAACGACCGCTACCGCGGCGTGTACAACGATCGCATGGTGCTGTTCATGAACATCGAGGACCGGCTGGCGCGCGGGCTGGAGAAGGAGGCGCTGGTCAGCCTGGAGACAATCAGCGGCGATGGCGTGCAGCGGCGCATCGAAGGCCTGACCGTGCTGGACTACCCGATGCCGCGCGGCGCCCTGGCCGGTTACTACCCCGAGTTGAACCCGCTGCTGCCGCTGGACTATTACGATCGGGTCAGCGGCACGCCGGCGGCCAAGTCGATTCCGGTGCGGATGCGGGCGATGGCCGAGGCGATTGCGTGATGCGTTCATCGGCTATCATCAACGGGTGAACCTGCCTGGCCTGCTGCTGAGATGGATGCTTCTCCTTGCCCTGGTGCTGAATGCACCGGCGCTTGCGGTTGCCTCATCCTCGTACGCGGTGCAGTCCAGCGCGGACCATTGCGCCGCACCGCATTTGGCGGCCATGGCCGGATGCTGCGACGAGGCAGCATCAACGGTCTGCCAGAGCAATGAGTGCGAATGCCCGCCGGCCAGCCTCGGCATGCTGGCCACCCTGAGCGGAACGCCAGCGTCACCCTGGCGTGAGGCGCCTTTGCCAGCCAGCACCCAGCAACGCGCACCGCCGCCGTTGCTGGATCCGCTACGCCCTCCCATCGTGTGATTCCCTGCAGGCCTCAAGCGCCTGCCGTAGCTGCTCGACTCATTCTCGACTCTGCCTGTGCCTTCGATGCGCAGGCAGCGGGCCGCGTTGCCCGCATCTGCAAAGGAATCAACACCATGAACCGTTCTCTCTCCCTCGGCCTGCTGCTGGGCACCGTGCTGGCCAGCACCGCCTGCGCACGTGCAGCTGAAGAATCGCCGGCCGCACCGGTTGCCAGCCAAGCCCCGGCGGCACCGATCAAGGCCAGCCCGTCGCAGGTGGATCCGGCACTGCCCATCGCCATCGTGCACAAGACCGCAAGCTGCGGCTGCTGCGGCATCTGGGTCGACCACCTGAAGGCCGAAGGCTTCCAGGTGGATGTTCGCGATACCGATGACATGAACCCGATCAAGGTCCGGCTGGGTGTGCCGGTCGGCAAGGCGTCCTGCCACACCGCCGAGATCGGTGGTTACGTGGTTGAAGGCCATATCCCGGCCGAAGACATCAAGCGACTGCTGGCCGAGCGGCCGGCCGCGCGCGGCCTGGTGTTGCCGGGCATGCCGGCCGGCTCGCCGGGCATGGAAATGCCGGATGGCTACGTGCAGCCGTACACCGTTGAACTGGTGCGCAACGATGGCACCACCGAGCCGTTTGCCCAGCACGGCCAGGGCGGCTGACAGGCGGCGGTGCCGGTCGTCCTGACCGGCACCCTTCGGAGAGCCGAGCCCACCCTCGGCGTGCTCTTTGTAGAGTCGAGCCGTGCTCGACTGCTCTGCTTCAGTCGAGCAAGCTCGACTCTACAGAATCAGCGGGCCCCGGCTGTTTCCTTGGCCAGCTGCGCGTCGAACTTCTGTTCGGCCGCATCCGCGTAGGCCTTGCAGGTCAGTGCCTTGGCACCGGCCCTGGCACCCGCAGCGTAGTCCCAGTTGCTGGCACCCGGATGCGGGGTCAGCAACACGTCGCAGGGCAACGCCCGCACCGTCGCGAAGCTGCGTTTGTAGTCATCGACCAGGCGCGGATAGCGCGCATTGCCCTGCAGCTGGTAGCCCGGTGCACTCAGGCTGTCGGCATAGGCGATGCGCAGCGGCTTGCCCTCGCGGGTATCGGTCCAGGTCCACGCGGTGCTGCCCGGGGTGTGTCCCGGCATGAAGTGCGCGGTGAATTCTATGCCGCCCACCTCGACCACCTCGCCATCCATCACGATGCGGTCTGCACTGGCAGGCGGGTAGGTGATGCCATCGCCGAAGTGCAGGTCATCGCTGCCGCCACGCGCCAGCAGCACTGCCGATTCCGCGTTGGCGACCACATGCGCGCCGCTGCGGCGCTTCAGTTCCGCCACTGGGCCTGCATGGTCGGCATGCGCATGGCTGAGCAGGATCAGCCGCAGGTCCTGCGGTGCCACGCCGCGTGCCTTCATGTTGTCGAGCAGGTGGCCGGCCATCTGTGGCATGCCGCCGTCCAGCAGCACCGCACCTTCGCTGGTCTGTACCAGCAGCGCGGTCAGGTTCTCGGTGCCGATCTGCCAGGTGTGGTCGGCAATCTGCAGCGGTGCCATCGGCTGCAGCCAGGAAGCATCCACGGTGTAGGCCCGCAACTGCGGCAGGGGTGTCTCGGCGCCACTGGCGTGCGCGATCGGGAGAGCAGTGACCAGGGCGAAGGCGAGCGGGGAGAAACGCATGGTTCACGTCCGTTTGAAGGAGGCCCAGAAACTAGCATGGGCCTCCTTCATCGCGTCGCGCATAGATTTCATGGCTCCCATAAGGGCGCCATGGATCAGTACCGGTACTGCCACCCCAGCGTCAGCACCCGGCCGCGGCCCGAAAAATAGCTCGGGTTCGACGGCGTGGTCTGCGAGTAGTAGCTGATGTACTGCTTGTTCGCCAGGTTCTGCACGCCCAGCGTGAAGGCGTGCTTGTCCAGCACGTAGCGGGCCACAAGGTCCAACGTGGTGTAACCCTTGAACTCCGCCACCCGCGCGCCACGCAGGTCGAAGTCGCGGTCGAAGGCGTGGCTGGCCTGCAGGCGGGTGCTCAGCTGTGGTGTCCAGCTCTGCTCCCAGAATGCGGTCAGCCGGTTCGGCGCGATGTTGACGCCGGCCAGGTCGCTGTCGAGGCGGCCATCGACGTCGGCATCGTAGCGGCCGTTGGCCCGTGCATAACCCAGGCCCAGCCGGCTGTCGCCCAGGCGCAGGCGCAGGTTGCTTTCGAAGCCCTCCACGCGGGTGGCCTGGCGCTGCACCGCATAGGCATCGATGCCCGGATCGTAGATCAGCACCGAGCCCAGCTTGGATTCGGAGGTGTAGTAGGCGATGTCACCGCTGAAACGACCCTCGTCGTACTCCAGGCCGATCTCGCGGTTGTCCGACACCACCGGTGACAGGTCGATGAGATTGTCGACGCGTTGGCCGTCGCGATTGATTGCACGCAGCACACGGCCGACGTCGGCCACGGTGTAGCCTTCCGAATACGAGGCGTAGGCGTTGAGGCGGTCATTGATGTACCAGACCGCGCCGAAGTTGGGCAGGGTCTCGCTCATGGTCGGCTTGCCGCCAGCCACCTTGCGCGCGCCGTAGCGGGGCAGGGTGGTGTAGTCGCCTACTTCCAGCTCGCCCTTTTCGTAGCGCAGGCCGCCGGACAGCATCAGGTGGTCGGTTGGCCACCAGTGCAGCTGCAGCAGCGGCGACAGGCTTTGATAGGTGGTCTGCGGTACCCAGTTCATGCCGCTGGCCAGCAGCACCTGGTGGGTGCGGTCGCGCAGGCCGTCCAGGCCCAGGGTCACGTCCAGCGTGGTGTCGGCGATGCGGGCCCAGCTCTGGGTCAGCTTGAAGCCGCGCTTGTCCGATTCGTTCTGGGTCTGGTCCCAGGCGGCGTTGGCGCCGGTGTTGCCCCACGGATCCCACTGGCTGGCGCCATAGCGGCCTTCGAAGTCCACCGCGAAGGCCTGCGCCTGGAAGCGGCCACCGAGCAGGTCGGCGGCGCTGTAGTCCAGCGTCAACGAACGCGAGCGGTTCATCGGTGGATCCAGCGGCGTATCGCCGGGCACCGAAATGGTCGGGCGGCCGGTGCGGTAATCACCGTTCACCGCCAGGTAGTTGTCCAGCCCGCGCAGCTCGTAACGGTTGGCCATCAGCTGCAGGCGGTGGCCCTCGGGAATGTTCCAGCCCAGCTTGGCGAACACGTTCGACGAGGTCGAATCCATCAGTTCGCCCTGCGCGTTGGTACCGATCGAACGGCCCTGGCCGTCGTGATACAGGCCCTGCTTCTCATAGGCCAGGCCGGCCACCAGATCGAACTGCTCGCCGCGCACGCCGACCAGTGCCGAGCCGCGCTGGCCATTGTCATCGCGGCGGCTGGGCAGGGCCGAGCTGTAGCTGATGTTGGTGTCGAGCAGGAAGGCGCCCGGCTCGCTGGGCGCGCTGCGGGTGATGATGTTGACGATGCCACCGGTACCGCCGATGCCCTGCAGTGCGTTGGCACCGTGGATGACCTCGATGCGTTCGATCATCGCCGGATCGATGGTGTGCGAATCACGTGAGCCATCGCGCAGCGGCGTCGACTGCGGCACGCCGTCGACCATGTACAGGATGCCGCGGCCGCGCATGGTTTCGCCGTAGTTGGACATCTTCTCGCGCGCCGGGGCAAATGCCGGGATCTGCGCCGACAGCACGCGCGAGACATCCGAGCCCAGCGCCAGCTGCTGCGCGATGTCCTCGCGGGTCAGCACGGTGATGGTGTTGGGCATCGCGGTCTCGCCCTGCGGCATGCGCGCGGTCGAGGCCGATACCGTGACCCGGGCCAGCGAAGTGGTCGTGGCCTGGGACGCTGCCGATGACGCGGCCCGGGCCGGAGCGCGGGGCTTGGGGGATGCCGGCGTGGCACTCACCACGAACACCCCCGGCGAGCGCTCCTGCATCGCCAGGCCTTGCCCGGCCAGCAGGCGCTGCAGGGCGTCGTGCGGGGTGTAGCGGCCGTCGAGGGCGGGCGCGTTGCGGCCGCTCACGCTGTCGGCCGCGAACAGCAGCTGGATGCCACTCTGCCGCGCCAGCGAGTTGAGCGAAGTTTGCAGCGGGCCGGCCGGCAGGTGCAGTTCGACGGGTGCGGACGCAGCGGACTGCGCGGTGGCGGGCAGCGCCGCACACAGGCAGGCAGCGAGCAGGGTGGGGGCCAGGCGGCGCAGCGCGGCGGGCGGAACAGGGCGGGTCATGCGGGGGTCCTTCGGAAGGGTTCAAGCACTTGCCGGATGGGACGGCGCGCAACCCACCCTCGGCGTGGCAATCAATCGCGGGCGCGCAGATGCAGGCTGCCGTCGGCGGCGGTATGCACCTGGACCGGCAGGATCTCCGGCAGCAGCGCGACCGCCGTCTCGGCACGATCGGCATCGAACACGCCCGACACCTGCAGCGGACCCAGTGCCGGGTCGTCCAGCACGATCGGACGGTCGTGATAGCGCTGCAGGATGCGCAGCACCTCGCTCAGTGGCATGCGGTCGAACTGCAGCCGGCCGGTGGTCCAGTCGGCCAGGTCCGGATCCACGGCTTCCGGCGGAGACAGCGACCCCGGCTGGGCCAGCAGGCGCTGCCCCGGCTTCAGCCGCTGCTCGGTGCCGCCGCCATCCACGCTGACACCGACCTCGCCGCGCCACAGCGTGACCTCGCTGAGATCGCCCTGGCGGTCAACATCGAACACCGTGCCGTAGTTGCGTACCTGTACCGGCCCGGCATCGACCTGGAAGCGGCGCCATGCCGAATGCTGCACCTCGAAGCGCGCATGGCCCTGCGCCAGCAGCACCTGCCGCGAACGCAGATGGCGACGGACCTGCAGGTGGGTTCCTGCGTCGAGCAGCACGCGGCTGCCGTCCGGGAGCTCGATGTCGCGGCGCTCGCCGACGGCGGTCTGGTAGTCACGCACCTGCCAGGCCGGGTCGGCCAGCAGCAGCGCGGCGGCCGCCAGCAATAGCACCGGCAGTACCCGTTTCGCGCCAGATCCGCCGCGGCGCCGCTGCAACTGCTCCGGGCCTGGCAACGGGAAACGCTCCTTCAGTGCCTCCCGGTGCTGATCGAGCGTGTCCTCGGCGGACGGTTCGGTGGGCTGCGACGGCGGTGCCGGATCGGGTGATGCAGGACTCACCGCAGCGCACCGTGCAGCCGGCAGTCGGCCATGGCCAGGCGCAGATGACGTTCCACTGCCTTCAGGCCGATGCCCATCCGCTGCGCCACCTCGGCCTGGGGCAGCTCGTGGATCTTGTGCAGGATGAACACCTGCTGCCGCCGGCAGGGCATGCGCTCGATGCTGGTGGTCAGCCGCTGCAGCGCCTGCTGGCCCTGCGCCTGGCGCTCGGGTCCGGGGCGCTCGCAGGCGCCTTCGGGGAGCTCGGCGCGGGGCTCCACCCAGTGCCGGCGCAGATCCTCGGCGCGGCAGCGGTCGACCGCCGCATCGTGGGCGATCCTGCGCAGCAGCGCGATCGGTTGGCGGGCGTCATGCGCGGCCGGGCGTTCCAGCAGGCGCACACAGACATCGTGCACCACTTCGCGGGCCAGCCCGGGCGAGCGGAACCGGCGATGCAGGTAGTCCACCAGTTCCTCGTAGTGGCGCACCAGCGAGGTCACCAGCGGCAGCGCAGGTGGGCGGGGAAGTGTCGGCTGGGACATCCGGACGGGCAGCAAGGGTGAAAGGCGGGTGCCGGGAGGTCATCCCTGCGCAATGACGCAATACTAATGGGAACTGTTCTCGTTTGCCATGCCGCGATCGTCAGGGCGATTGTTCGCCGCGCCTGGAAAGTGAATCCACGATCATCGGCTGGAGCGCAGAATCGGCCACGGCTAGCCTGCCTGCAGGCTCAAGGAGGTGGACCATGCATGTGCTTCTGGTGATGGTGGGTGGCGTCGTGCTGCTTGGGGTGTTCCTGCTGTTCGGGCGGCTGTGGAGCGTGGGCACCTCACAACTGCCCACGGCCCTGATCGCATTCGTTGCCACCTGGCTGCTGGTGACGGTGGCCAACCTGTGGGTGGGCGTCAGCAGGGCCGGCTACGGGATACGTGAAGAACTGCCGATCCTGCTGCTGGTGTTCGCGGTGCCGGCCCTGCTGGCCGGTCTGCTCTACTGGCGCCTGGCGCGCTGAAGGAAAGCCATGAGTACACGACTGCGATTGCCGGCCCTGCGCCAGCGCGACGGCCACCACGCCCGCGTGACCTACGAAGAACTGTTCTTCGACCTGGTCTACGTGTTCGCGGTCACCCAGCTCAGCCACCACCTGTTGCACCACCTGGACCTGGCCGGCGTGCTGCAGACCCTGGTGCTGTGGTTTGCGGTGTGGCTGGGCTGGCAGTATGCCTGCTGGGTCAGCAACTGGTTCGATCCGGAGGCACCGCGCATCCGTGGCCTGCTGTTTGCCACCATGCTGTTGGCCTTGTTGATGTCCTCGTCCATTCCCGAGGCGTTCGCTGACCGCGCCTGGGTGTTTGCCGGGGCCTACGCCACCATGCAGGTCGGGCGCACCGCCTTCGTGCTGCTGGAGGTCGGTCGCACGCATCCCCTGACGCCGAACTTCCGTCGCATGCTGGCCTGGGTGAGCGTGTCGGCCTGCTTCTGGCTGGCAGGTGCGGCAGCCGAGGGCAATACGCGGTTGGCGCTGTGGGCGGTGGCGGTGGCGTGCGAATACGTCTCACCGATGTTCGGCTTCGCGTTCCCGGGGCTGGGCCGTTCGCACACCCGCGAGTGGACCATCGAGGGCGGGCACCTGGCCGAGCGCTGCCAGCTGTTCGTCATCGTCGCACTGGGCGAGACGCTGCTGGCGACCGGTGGCGTGCTCAGCGAGATCGAACAGTGGAGTGGGGCGGTGGTGTCGGCGGTGCTGGCAACGTTCGCCGGCACGATCGCCATGTGGTGGCTGTACTTCGGCATCTCCAGCCGCGACGCCACCGAGGCCATCAGCCATGCCGAAGACCCGGGCCGGATGGGGGCCAACTTCCACTATGTGCATGCGTTGCTGATCGCCGGGATCATCGCTACGGCGGTGGGCAATGACCTGGTCATGGACCACCCGCACGCTGCGGTGACGCCGGTGTATGCGACGGTGCTGGTGGCCGGCCCGTTGATCTACCTGCTGGGCAGCGCGCTGTACAAGCGCGTGGTATACGGGCGCGCACCGTACTCGCATCTGATCGGTGCGGTGGCGCTGGGCGTGCTGGGCGTGGTGGTGCCGCAGACCCATCTGCTGGCCGCTGGCTGGTTGACCAGCGCGGTGCTGCTGGCGGTGGGGTTGATGGATACGCGGTTGAAGCACCGTCTGCAACGGGCGTGATCAGCCCTCTGCCGGGTAGAGTCGAATGTTGGTCGACTGCTCTTCCACAAGGTTGTGGAAAATCCCGCGCTGCGCGCGATAGTCGACTGACAGTCGACTCTACCGCCGCCCTCTACCGCCTGAGGTGGCCTGGCCGAGCGCGGCGGCCATTGCCGCAAGCTTGCCGACCGTGTTGAGGTTGCGGGCGGTGCCCTGCTGGGCATAGGGAATCCGCAGGCGTGAGTCGGCCATGCCGTCGCCATAGTGGACGAAGATCTCGCGGGTACCCAGAGCCAGCTGCTCATCGCGCAGGCCGGTCACCCCGGCCAAGGGATCCGTGGGCAGTGCCTCATCCACGAACAGCGCGACCACGCGATTGCCGGCGGCATGCGGAAACGGATTGCGGGCGGCAACCGCTGCGATCTCGGCTGCGGAGCGCACCAATACACCCACCGGTTTTCCGGCATAGGCCTGCAGCCGTTGGCCAAGGGCTTTCCGCACGCCGGCTTCGTCAAGTCCGCTGCGGAACACCACGTTGCCGCTGGCGATATAGGTGCGGACGTCGGTGAAGCCGGCGTCTTCGCACATCGCCACCAGTTCAACCATCGGCAGCTTGCCGGTACCTCCGACATTGACTGCTCGCAGCAGTGCGACATGCACGCTCATGGGGAACCTGCCTGCAAGCGGTCGTACATGCGCACCAGGTCGACCAGCGTACGCGCGCCCATCTTGCGCATCACCTGCGCGCGGCGCACTTTCACCGTGATCTCGCTGACCCCGAGGTCGCCGGCGATCTGCTTGTTGAGGCGGCCGCGCACCACACCGTCGACCACCTCGCGCTCGCCGGCGTTGAGGGTGTTCCAGCGCTGCTGCAGGGCATCGAGTGCCTCGCCGTCACGGCGGCGCTGGCGGTCGATGTCGATCCCCTTGTGGATAGCATCCAGCAGCTCCTGGTCACGGAACGGCTTGGTCAGGAACTCGATGGCGCCGTCCTTGATCGCGTTGACGCCCATCGCGATGTCGCCGTGGCCGGTAATGAACACCACCGGCAGCTGCAGGCCGTGGCTGCCCATCGTGCGATGGAACTCCAGCCCGCTCTGGCCCGGCATGCGTACGTCCAGCACCAGGCAGGCCGGCGCATCTTCCAGCTCATGTTCGAGGAACGCCTGGGTGGAGGCGAAGGCCCGCACCTGCAGGCCCATCGAGGCCAGCAGGTCTTCCAGCGCGGCGCGCACCGACGGATCGTCGTCGATCACGTAGACGATGGGTGCCGGGTCGGTGATGGGTGCAGCGGGCTTACGCATGGGGAGAATCCGTGGCGATGGGCAGGTCGAACACGAAGCAGGCACCGCCGCCTGCCGGTCGTTCGGCGCGGATCTGGCCGTCGTTGGCCTCGATCATCGAACGGCTCAGGCTCAGACCAAGGCCCAGTCCGTGCGACTTGGTGGTCCAGAACGCATCGAACACACGCTCGGGATGATCGGCGGGCAGGCCGACACCGCGGTCGCGCACGCTGAGGCTGATCCGCTGTCCGTCGCGTTGGGTCAACAGGGACAGGCGGCGATCGGCAGCGGGCACTGCTTCCATCGCGTCCACCGCATTGAGGATCAGGTTGCCGATCACCTGCTGCACCTGCACGCGATCGGCTTGCACCAGCGGCAGGTCGGCATCGAGCAGCAGGGCCACGGCCACGCCGTGCTGGTCCAGCTCGCTGCGCGACAGCGCCAGCATTTCCTCCACCGCCTGGTTCAGGTCGAACGCGCGTCGTTCCGGTGCGGCACCCTGGGTCAGGCCGCGGATGCGGGCGATCACGTCACCGGCGCGATGCGCGTCGGCCAGGATGCGGGCCACGGTCTGCCGGGCCTTGTCCACGTTCGGTGGGTCCTGCGCCAGCCAGCGCTGGCAGGCCTCGGCGCTGCTGGCGATGGCCGCCAGCGGCTGGTTCACTTCATGGGCGATGGAGGTGGTCAGCTCGCCCACGGTCGATGCGCGCGCCACCCGCAGCAGCCGGCCCTGTGCTTCCTGCACTGCGGCCTTGGCCGCTTCCATCTTCAACGCCAGGTAGGTGGTGATGCCGATCACCAGCATGCCGATCACCGAGTTGACCAGGCCGATGCGGTAGGTGCCGAAGCGGGTGAGGAAGAAGCTCAGGGCGGTGAGTGCGATGCAGGCGATGGCCAGGCTGATCAGTCCGCGCGCGGCGAGTACGCGCGATGCGGCGAGGATGACCGCTGCGTAGAAGCAGGCCGCCGCCACGGCGTAGTCGGTGACGGTATCGACCAGGAAGATCGCCGCCATCACGACGATCAGGGCCAGCAGCACCAGCGGGCGGCGGGGCGACAGCGATGGCATCGGGGAAGCTCCCGGGCGTGGGCGGAAAGGATAGCAAAGCCGGCATTGGTGGATGCCGACCTGGGTCGGCGTGCTCTTGTGTGGTGGGTGCCGACCGTTGGCCGGCACAAACCAGAACGATGCCTGGTAGTGCCGGCCGCTGGCCGGCAACTGCACGGTACTTCCGGAGATCACGGGGTTGCCGGCCAGCGGCCGGCACTACCCCAGCGGTGGGCATGCCGAGGCGATGCACGGTGCGTCCGGGGATCATGAGGTTGCCGGCCAGCGGCCGGCACTACTCCTCCAGGCTGGCGTTCCAGAACCCCTGCAGCACGCCGGGGGTGGTCGCCAGCGTGGCCAGCACCGCATCCAGTTCACCGGCATCCACCGTGGTGGCATACAGTACGGCTTCTATCTCCACGTCACGCTCGCCGAATGGGCGCTGGTCCACCGCGCGTACCGGGTAGTGCGCCTGTTCAAGCAGCAGCAACAGCTGGTCCAGCACCTCGGCCTGCTGCTCGCGCTGGCAGACCACGTTGATTGCATAGGTCGCCTCGCTGAACGCCTCCGGCAGCGGCTGCCGCTGGATGCGGTTCACCACCGGCCGCAGCAAAGTGTTGGCGGCCAGCACGAACACGGCCGCCAGCACCGCCTCCGGCAGCAGCTTGATACCCGCGCAGGCACCCACCGCCGCCGAGCCCCATAAGGTGGCCGCGGTGTTCAGGCCGGACACCTGCGCACCGTCCTTCATGATCGCGCCGGCGCCGAGGAAGCCCACACCGGAGATCACATAGGCCACCACGTGCAGTGGCGACGGCGGGCCGCCGTACAGGTCGTGGAAGCGCACGGCCAGGTCCACGAAGACGGCAGCACCCACCGCCACCAGTGTATTGGTGCGCAGGCCGGCGGTGCGTTGACGCAGCAGTCGCTCCAGGCCGATAACGGTGCCAAGCACGAACGCCACCGAGAGGCTGATCAACGAGCTCAGGGTCGCGCCGGCGTTGAACGCCGGCAGGTTCGGATTGATGTCCATTGTGTTTCTCCCTGGACCAGGCGGCGGGCGCTTACTGCCAGCCGTAACGACGGATGTAGATCTTCTTCAGCAGGGTGGTCAGCACCGCGTAGCCGAACAGGATCGCCACCAGGAACGGCCAGTAGCCGGTCGGCAGGGCCTGCAGCTTGAAGTAGCCAGCCAGCGGGCTCATCGGCAGGGCCACGCCGATGGCCATGATCAGGCCGGTCATCACCAGCAGTGGCGGCGCGGCGATGCTCTGCAGGAACGGCACCTTCGGCGTACGGATCATGTGCACGATCAGGGTCTGGGTCAGCAAGCCGACCACGAACCAGCCGGACTGGAACAGGCCCTGGTCGGCTGGTGTGCGCGCATCGAACACGTACCACATCAGCGCGAAGCAACTCAGGTCGAAGATCGAGCTGATCGGCCCGAAGA
Source organism: Stenotrophomonas sp. 63632_Sma (assembly GCF_056482875.1). NCBI lineage: Bacteria > Pseudomonadati > Pseudomonadota > Gammaproteobacteria > Lysobacterales > Lysobacteraceae > Stenotrophomonas > Stenotrophomonas sp. 63632_Sma. The sequence continues at coordinate 2,475,426 of NZ_CM151220.1, read as the reverse complement.
ACACCATGAAGCGGCCAATGTCTGCCGGGTTCCACTTCAGCGGCTTGCGCACCAGCTCCTCGTCCACGTTGTCGAACGGAATGGCGATCTGCGAGATGTCGTACAGCAGGTTCTGTACCAGCAGCTGCAGTGGCAGCATCGGCAGGAACGGCAGGAAGGCCGAGGCCACCAGCACCGAGAACACGTTGCCGAAGTTGGAGCTGGCAGTCATGCGGATGTACTTCAGCATGTTGTTGAACGTGCGCCGGCCCTGGATGACACCTTCCTCCAGCACCATCAGGTTCTTTTCCAGCAGGATGATGTCGGCGGCCTCCTTGGCGATGTCCACCGCGCTGTCCACGCTGATGCCGATGTCCGCCGCACGCAGCGCCGGTGCATCGTTGATGCCATCGCCGAGGAAACCGACCACCTTGCCCTGCGCACGCAGCTCGCGCACCAGCCGTTCCTTGTGCAGTGGCGTCAATCGGGCGAACACACGGTGGTGGTGCAATGCACGCGACAGTGTGCCGTCGTCCATGCGCTCGATCTGTGGTCCGGTCAGGATGGTGTCCGCGTCCAGCCCGACCTGGGCACAGACGCGGGCGGTGACCAGCTCGTTGTCGCCGGTGAATACCTTCACTTCCACACCATGCGCGGCCAGCGCCTGCAGCGCCTGCGCAGCCGATTCCTTCGGCGGATCGAGGAAGGCCACGTAGCCGACCAGGGTTAGCCCGCATTCGTCAGCCTGCGAATACACGGTCTGGCTGGCGGCGGTTTCCTTCATCGCCACTGCCACCACGCGCAGGCCCTGTTCGTTCAGTTCTTCGGTGGTCTGCCGCACGCGCGCCAGCCGCTGCTCATCCAACGGCTTGTCCTCGCCGTTCTCGCGCACCGTGCTGCATACCGCCAGCATCTCTTCCACCGCACCCTTGCAGATCAGCTCATGGTGGTCCTCGCGTTCGGACACCACCACCGACATGCGGCGGCGCTCGAAGTCGAACGGAATCTCATCCACCTTGTGGTAGTCCTGCGACAGCCGCAGCGAGCTCTGCAGCTCCACGTGCTCCAGCACCGCACGGTCGAGCAGGTTGATCAGCCCGGTCTGGAAATGGCTGTTGAGGTAGGCAAACTTCAGCACATCCTCCGAATCGTGACCGAACACGTCGGTGTGCCGTTCCAGCGCGATCTTGTCCTGGGTGAGGGTGCCGGTCTTGTCGGTGCACAGCACTTCCATCGCGCCGAAGTTCTGGATCGCATCCAGGCGCTTGACGATCACCTTGCGCCGCGACAACAGCACCGCACCCTTGGCCAGGGTGGAGGTGACGATCATCGGCAGCATTTCCGGGGTCAGGCCTACCGCCACCGACAGCGCGAACAGGAAGGCCTCGGTCCAGTCGCCCTTGGTCCAGCCGTTGATCAGCAGCACGAACGGCACCATCACCAGCGCGAAACGGATCAGCAGCCAGCTGACGCTGTTGACGCCGGCCTGGAACGCGGTGGGCGCACGGTCGGTGGCGGTGCTGCGCTGGGCCAGGGTGCCGAAGTAGGTGCGGTTGCCGGTGGCCAGCACCACGGCGGTGGCTGTGCCGGACACCACATTGGTGCCCATGAACAGCAGGTTGTGCTGCTCCAGCAGGCCGGCCAGGCCGTCGCCGGGGTGCGCGAACTTCTCCACCGGCAGCGACTCGCCGGTCATCGCCGCCTGCGCCACGAACAGGTCCTTGGCGGTCAGCACGCGGCAATCGGCCGGAATCATGTCGCCGGCCGACAGCACGATGTGGTCACCGGGCACCAGCTCACGGATCGGCAGGTCCAGCAGGCGGGCCGGGCGACGGCTGTGCAGGTGCGCACCGAAGTACTGGTCGGCCACATCGGCGGCCTCGGTGCCCGGATTGCGGCGCAGCACGCGTGCGGTATTGCCGACCAGTGCCTTCAGCCGCTCGGCGGCACGGTTGGAGCGGCCTTCCTGCACGAAGCGGATCAGCGTGGACAGCAGCACCATCGCGCCGATCACGATCGTGGCCTTGATGTCCTCGGTCAGCCAGGACACCGCCGCCAGTACGGTCAGCAGCAGGTTGAACGGGTTGCGGTAGCACTGCCACAGATGGCGCCACCACGGCAGCGGCTTTTCGTGATCCACCTCGTTGGGGCCGAGCGTGGCCAGCCGCTCCTCGGCCTCGTGCGGGCTGAGGCCATCGACGTGCGAGTCGAGCGCAGCCAGCAGGCGCGGCTCGTCCAGCTGCGACAGGGTGACCAGGCCGGTGGTGAGCGCGAAAGGTGCGGCTTCGGCACTGCCCGGGCCGAAGCCGGCTTCGGGCATGGCGCGACGGCCGAACAGGTTGCCTGCGCGACGGCTGCGCAGGAAGGCATTGAACCAGGCGTTGAGCAGGCTCATGGGAACTCCTTGAATGTCAGAGCCGGCCGCGGCCGGAACACGAACGGAACGGATGCAACGGTTCAGGCGTGGCGCATCGCCAGCACCGCCGGCGACCACGGCTGCATGTGCAGGCGCTGGCTGCCGCCGATGCACAGCGGCTTCATCGCATCGCGAAGGGGGTAGGGCAGATGGCGCAGCACGTTGATACGTTCGCTGATCGGCAGCAGCGACAGTGCATCGGCGACCACGCGCGGCGAACCGAGCGACAGCGAACGGGCGAAAATCACGGGGCCGTGCTGCAGCAGGTGGCTGCGCAGGGCGGCAACATCGCGCTCGCCGATCAGGCGGCGTAGGGTGATGTAGAGGATCTTGTAGGACATGGGGGTGATCTCCAGGCAGGCGGCGCCTGGCGATCCCCCGTCACTCAGGCAGGCAGGGACCGGCGGGCAGGCGCCAGGAACAGGCAACAGGCGGGCATACGGGGCGCGGTGCGCCCGGCAGGGTCGGGGTCCATCTGCGTCTCCATGAGGGGAGGGAGCCAGCCAGGGTTGCCCTGGCCAGTGGCGCCATTGTCCGCCCCTGAATGAGGCAGTCCTAGAGGCTCGTGGGTTAGCCCGGCTATACCTTGGTATAGCCGGGCAAGCATCGCGCCAATCGATGGCGCATCAAGGGATCAATGCGAGGCACTGGTCTGCTTGCACACGTCGTACTCGCCGCGGCTCAACGTCTTGTTGCGATCGGTATCGCAGGCGTGCAGTCGTTCTGCCCAGTCCGGCGCAACCGCATCGACTTCGGCCAGGGTGACGATGCCGTCCTTGTCCTTGTCCAGCGATTCATAGGCTGGAATCAACTTCACTTCGGTTACGTCCTCGGCCGCGGTGGCCTTGCTGGCTTCCTGCGTTTTGGAACAACCGCCCAGCAGAATGCCGGCCGAGAGGATGAGGAGAGCGGGAAGGTAGCGGAAACCGGTCATGGCGTGCTCCTGAGGAGGGGGCGGTCCACCGGTGTGGTGGCCACGGCCGGATCTTCGGCGGGGGACTGTAAGCCGGTTGCGAAGAATGCAGGCAAGCGTGCACGCAAGTAGGGCGCCGTTCACCGCGATGGCGCCGGTCCAGCGGGTCAGGACCGGCAGACTAGGAATCGCTTCAGATGCGTAGGACATGTCCGGCTTTTGCAACTTTTTGCATATCGAGATTGTGATGCGGTCGTGAAAATTCGCGCTCGCCTTTCCCTGCGGGCCCGCCATGCGTCGTCTTCTCTCATTGATTCTGTTGGTCATCCTGTCTGGTAGCGCGCACGCATCCACACCCCAGATCAACGTAGGCGTGCTGTTCGACTATCTGCAGCCCACGCACAGCAACCTGCTCAAGCGCATCCGCAACACCGGTGACGCCACGGCTTACGTGCGGGTTGAAGTCACCCAGATGCACTTCGATGCGGAGGGCAAGGCCAGCGAAACGCCGGTGGATACCACAGCGCTGGTCCGCAACACGCCGGATGCGCAAGGAGTCATCGCCAGCCCCAGTCGCCTGATCATCGCAGGCAATGGACAGCAGGCCACACGCCTGGTGTATCGCGGTGCGCGTGACCAGGAGCGCTACTACCGGTTGCGCTTCATCCCGGTGGCGCCAACGGCCGAGGACTTCTCGATCAGCGAAGAGCAGGCCCGGGAGGCTGCGGAGCTCACCTCGGCCATCCGCGTGTTCACCGGCTACGGCACGATCTTCTTCGTCGCGCCGGAGAACCCGCACTACGACACGCTCATCGAGCAACAGCAGGTACGCAATCGCGGTAATGCCACCGTGGTGCTGGACAACCTGCGCCAGTGCGAGCGCGACCGTCCCGATACCTGCACGCCGGGAATCATCGCGCATGTGCGTCCCGGCAACAGCTACGCGCTGCAGGCTGCCGAGCACCAGTTCCTGCGCTTCGAGCTTCGCGAAGGCGACAGCCAACGCAGCATCGACTCACGCCGTTAAGCCCACTTCCACCGTTGGATCTGTCCCGAACGGGCCTGCCAGGCGCCCGCTGGGACGGCGTTGCCCTTGCCTGGCACCTTGATTCCTACCCTTGAACCTGGAGTGCATCCATGTCCCTGAAGACCACCCTGCTGGCAGCGGCTACCGCCCTGCTGATCACCCCGGCCATTGCCCTGGCCGCGACCGAAACCAAGTCGATCACCGTCAACGTCACCGCTGATGTGCCGAACACCGCTGGCCTGCAGGTGTCCACCCCCGATGGCTGGGAAGGCCTGCCGCAGAACCTGCCGTGGGATACCGCCCGCCAGACCCTGGGCGATCTGACCGGCCGTGTCATCAACATCAAGTCGCCGGCGGCCATCACCGCCTATCTGTCTGCGCCGGCGCAGATGGCCTCGGCCGCCGACGTGGTCGACCTCGCCGTGAAGCTGGACAACGTGGTGGTGCCGGCCACCTCGGCCGCCAAGATCACGGTGGCCAATGCCGCACAGGCCGCGGCCGGCAAGTCGTTGGCGTTTGCCATTACCCCCACCGTGCCGACCGATGGCTACAAGCAGGGCAGCTACGGCGGCCAGTTCCACATGATCTTCGAAAGCGATATCTGACGATCATGCAGCTTCGTGCCCTTCCTGCCGCATCGCAGATGCAGCGGGAGGGCACGGGCATCCGCCCATGAAACGACCCGTCCGTCCCGCATCTCCGGCCCTTGCGCGATTGGCTGCCGGCATCGGCGCCGTGGTGTTTGCCGCGTCCAGCCATGCCGCCGGTCTTGCGCTGGGTGAGCTGCCCAGCCTGCTGGAGCAGCGCGAGCGCATGCCTGCGGAGTTCCGTGAGCACCTGTTCGGCAATCCGCTCACCGTGCGGGTGGAGCTGGACGGGCGCTACCTGGGCGACGCCGAGGTGCTGCTGCACGAAGACAATCGCGTGCAGCTGATCGGTTTCGGCGAAGCCCACGGCAGCCCGCTTCCGCAGACGGAGCGTTCGCGCTGGGCAGACGTGCTGGCCGAGCCGGTGGCGCTGGGTGTGTGCAGCCAGCAGTGTCGCGGATTGGCGGCGCTGCACTACAGCCTGTCCAATTCCCTGCTCAGCCTGCTGACCCAAGCAGGTGCGCACAAGGAAGGACGCCACGTCGCGCTGCCGGAGCGCGGCAGCCATGGACTGATCGTCCGCAACAGCGTGGCCGTGCATGGCGGCCAGGAACAGCAGACCTCCGCGCGCTACAGCGCTGAACTGCGCGGCAGCGTCGGCCGCTGGAGCACGGTAGGCAGTTACCAGTACTACGCCCAACCGGGTAGCCGCGAGCACTATCTCAGTGCCCTGCATGCCCAGCGCGAGCTGGGCGACCATTTCGTGCGTGCAGGCTACTTCCTGCCCACCTTCGAAGGCATCATCCGCCAGCCGCGCGCACCCGGCACGCAGATCGATACCGCGCTGGGCTTCATGCTCGGCTCCTCGGACGTGCTGCTGGCCGACACGCGCAGCCCCAGTGTGTACCCGGTCTATGTCACTGCCAGCCGCGAAGGCGTGGTGGAGATCCTGCGCGACGGCAACCTCCTGTCCACGCAGGCCGTCAAGCCGGGCATCCAGGAGATCGACACCCGGCGCCTGCCCGGCGGCATCTACGACGTGGAACTGCGGGTCATCGAGGACGGCCACGAAGCCTCGCGTGAGACCGCGTCGATCCACAAACCAAGTCGATGGAGCGACCCCAGCCGCCGCTGGCGCTACAGCGTGTTCGCTGGCCAACAGCGGGGCCTGCTCGATAGCGGTCGCGCACTGCAGGAGGGCAGGCTGGCCGCGGGTGCGGTGGTCAATTACCTGGTGCATCCGCGGGCGGTGGCCGGTGCCACCGTGCAGCAGATCGGCACGCGCCGCGCGGCGGGGCTGTCGATGGACTGGCAGGCCAGCGACCGCTTCAGCACCTACACCAATGCCTATACGTCCAGTGATGCCGGGCGCGGCGTCGACCTGCAGGGGTTGTACCGCTACCGCGCCGGATCGGTAGTGGCCAACCATGCGCGCAGCTGGGCAGAACAGCGCCAGCGTGTCCTGCCCGGTGACGGCTCGGTGCCGCGTTGGGAAACCCGCGGGGGCTGGCAGGACACCACCGCGGTATCGATCACCCATCGCTTCAGCCATCGCGACAACGCCAGCCTGCGGGTGGCGCGCAGCTCGGGCTTCACCAAAGGCACCGGCATCGATGTGTCCTATGGACGTCGGGAGACCCTGTTCGGCAGGCACGACGTGAACTGGCGGGTCTCGGCCTACGACCGCCCTGGCAGTCGCTTCACCCATTACCGCCGTCAGCGCGGGATCGACCTCACCGTCAGCGTATCGCTGGGCAGCGAGCGTCGCAGCTACAGCGGCAGCCTGGGCAGTCGTACCGGCGAGGGCGGCCAGCGCGACACCTACGTCAGCGCGGCAGCGACGCAGCGTGTGGATGGCAAGCTTGTGCAGACCGTGAACGGGATGATCAGTACTGAGCGCAGTGGCATTGGCGCTGGAGCAGGTGCGTACCTGCAGAGTTCGTTGCTGGAAGGTGATGTGCAGCTGTACCGTGGCGCGGGCTCGGGCCACGTCAGTGGCAGCGCCAACCTGGACAGCACGCTGGTGATCGGCGGTGGCCGTGCTGCGGTGCTTGGCCAGGGCCGCAGCGGCAGCGTGGATACCGGCATCATCGTCGACGTGCGCAGCGACTACTCCGACGTGATGCTGCGTGGCGACGACAGCCGGGGCGGCGGTGTGGAGTTGAAGCCGGGGCGCAACTTCGTGCCGGTAACCGCGTACCGTGCGGGCCACGTGCAGTTCGACTTCCAGGGGCGGCATGCTCCCGCGGCCACGCTGCAACCGGCAACCATCAGCTACCACCTCAACAAGGGTGGGGTGATGCACGCTACCGTGGATGTGTTGCGCACCTTCACCGTAATGGGCCAGGTGCTGGATGCCGACGGCAACGGCGTGCGCGGTGTACAAGTGATCAACCATGCCGGGCGCAGCGTCAGCCAGGAGGAGGGATTCTTCACGCTGGAGCTGAGCGCACGCGCGCCGGTGGTGGAGCTGCGCTATCCGAACCTGGTGAGCTGCGTGCTGACGATGGAAGAGGGGCGCTATCCACGGGAGGGGGATGTGCTGATGGTGGGTGGCATTCGTTGCCCCGTGTCATTGGCTGTGAAGTGATTCAGGACCAATAGGAGGTCTCAGTTGAGATGAAAGCGGTGATGGGTGTGGTGGTCTTGTTCATTCTGTCGCAGACATTTCCTGCAGAAGCGCAGGTGGTGGAGAGGACTGTCTCCGGTGAATTTCGGCCGAATGCGCTGAACCCGGGCAACACTTCCTTTGAAAACACGACACCACGTGGGGGGTTCTGCAATTGGCGGCCCGCTGAGTGCGACAGAAGCGGGGCCTACATCTTCGATCTTGGCGCGAGAACGTATTGGACCAAGTCTGGAGATGGCGATCCAGCATCTCGCAGGGATACCACATACGTGCGCTTCCCCGCCCCAAGAGCCGTCACGGTCCGGGAAGTAAGAACCGGTGCAGAGTTCGATGTGACCATCAGTTTCATGGCGATTTCGCTGTACTTGAGTTTCGGCCGGGGTCAGGATCCTTGGTACTACGGTACTGCGGGGGGCTGCACCGCTATTCGTGGGGCGGGCGGATTAGGTTGGTCACACGGAGGATGGGGTGTCCGCACTCCGTCCAATCCTCAGGAATGTTTCAGCACCGTTGCTAGAAACGGCCGAAGCTACTCATATCGGAATGTTGGAATTGGCCTCAATGTAGAGCTTCCGAATACGACCGCACTGCAGTCGGGGCGATATGAGGCTTCAGAAAGCTGGACTACTGGAGGAGCCGGGGCGGACATTGATCTTGGAGACAATATTACGGGGGTTGAGTCAATACGATTGAACTTCGTGTTTGATGTGATGCATGACTTCAATGTGCGCTTCTCAGAGTCCGCGCCCAGCGCGAAGCTGGCTCCAGAAGAAGGCTGGTCGCAGTGGATTGACCATGGTCGCCCACCCAAACGATTGAGTCAGGAACTGCCGTTCCATCTGACCACGTCGATGGACTTCAGTATGAAGCTTCGGTGCGAGTACGACGCGGGTGATCGCTGTGGGATACGCAACTCCCGCGACGACGTGATAGCGCCAGTGGAGATTGATGTGACGATTCCCGGTATGAGCACTGTGCGCGATGGACGGCCTGCGCAGAACACAGCGCTGCTGCCGGATGATGCGCGGGCGCCACGCTTCACCCCGGATGGCTATCTGATGCAGCGGCGTTCGACGCTGCGATTTACCGCTGGTCGCGAGGCGGTGACGGAGATGCTGAAGTCGCCCGGTTCGCATTGGCAGGGCAACATGACGGTGGTGTTCGACGCCAATCCGTGACAGGAGGGCAGAGCGGCTGGGTAGAGGCGACCAACAGCCGGCTCTACCTGCAACCGGCGGGATGCCGGTCAGCGGCCGCCACTACCCACGCCGTCAGAAGCGGTCGGCAAACGCGTCCGTGGCCCGCACCAGTGCATCGACCGTCGCCGGCTCGTTGGCGCTGTGGCCGGAAGTCACCATCTCCAGCTTTGCTTCCGGCCAGGCCTTGGCCAGGTCCCAGGCGCTGCGCGGCGGGCAGATGATGTCGTAGCGGCCCTGCACGATCACGCCGGGCAGGTGGCGGATGCGATCGATGTCGCGCAGCAGCTGGTCCGGTTCCAGGAAGATGCCGTTGCGGAAGTAGTGCGCTTCGATTCGGGCCTTGGCCAACGTGTCCAGCGGATCATCGGTGGACACCGCATCCACCTCGTGCTGCAAGGTGGCGGCGTTGTCCTCCCAGCCTAGCCAGGCTTGCGCGGCGGCGATGCGGGTGGCCTCATCGGCGCTGTCCATGCGCGTCCAGTAGGCCGCGATCATGTCGTTGCGCTCGTCCTCCGGGATATAGGCCTCATACCGATCCCAGCGCTCCGGGAAGATCCAGCGCGCACCACCGTTGGCCTCGGCAAACCAGCGGTTCTCGATCTCACGACCGAGGAACACGCCGCGTACGATCAGGCCAGTGGCGCGCTCAGGATGTGCCTGCGCGTAGGCCAGCGACAGGGTCGAGCCCCAGGAACCGCCATAGACCAGCCAACGCTCGATGCCGAGGTGCTCGCGCACCTTCTCGATGTCGGCCACCAGATCCTGCGTGGTGTTGTCGCGCAGCTCGCCGAACGGTGTGGAGCGTCCGCTGCCACGCTGGTCGATCAGCACGATGCGGTAGCGTGCCGGGTCGAAGAAGCGGCGATGGGTGGGCGAAATGCCGGCACCCGGTCCGCCATGCAGGTACACCACCGGAATCCCGTCGGGCGTGCCGCATTCCTCGATGTGCAGGGTGTGCAGATCGCTCACTGGCAGGGTGAACTCGCGGTAGGGCTCGATGGCGGGGTACAGGGTGCGCATGGCAGGCGTCTCACAAGCAGGGGCGGCCAGCATAGCGCCGCCGCCTGTGGCCTGCAGCGGCGGGCTCCTGCGCGGTGCTGGAAATGGGCTGGCCGATGCGCATAAGCTGCCGCGATGCAAGCGACCACGGCCGGGACGTCCACCTTCAACCTCACCCTCGGCAGCGGCGCACGCGAGCTGCTGAAGTGGATCGCACTGCTGACCATGACTGGTGATCACGTGGCAAAAGTGGTCTACGGCGGCTACCTGCCGGTCATAAGCGAACTGGGGCGCATCGCGTTCCCGCTGTTTGCACTGGTAATGGCCTGCAACCTCGCCCAGCCGGGTGCAGACCTGCGCAAGTCGATCCGTCGCCTGGCCGTATGGGGCGTGGTCGCGCAACCGCTGCATGCACTTGCCTTCGGTCCCTGGTTGCCACTCAACATACTGCTTACTTTTGCCCTGGCTGCGGTGGCGGTGCATGCACTGGCCAGCAATCGCCCACTGCTGTTGCTGCTGGCGGCGGGCATGGCGCCGATGCTGGTGGACTACCAATGGGCGGGCGTCGGCTTCGTGCTGCTCGGATGGCTGGCGTTCCGCCATGGTGCGTGGTGGCTGCTGCTGATCGGGCTTGCTGCAGTGTGCTGGGCCAACCACAACGGCTGGGCGTTGCTGGCCGTTCCTGTGTTGCTGTTGGCGGCGCGGGTGCCGTGGCAACTGCCGCGCTGGCGCTGGGCGTTTTATGGATACTACGTGGGGCATCTGGCGGTGCTGGCGTTGATTGCTCGTCTGCTTGCGTAATGTCGGAACTGGCATGTGGCATGTCCCTGAATGCCGGATGCGGTCAAGGAATGCGCGATGCCGATGCGGGTGAAGCATGCCGTCATCGGCGTAGTGCAAGTTGTTGAATCTTCGGCTCGATTGTCGATATGCGACAATGCTGCCACTGCGTGAACGTTGCTGTCTTTGCACTTGGGTTGTTGGCGCCTGCCACCCCGTTGTGCTCATGATGGGGTGCCATCGAAAAAGGATGGCCGGGGCCTGGAAACCCCGTTGGTCGCGTGTAGTTTGCGCTCGCCAGCCGGCGTCGCCTTGTGCGGCGTCGGCTGGCATTCCGTTCGAGCTTTATGGCGGGCGGTGCGTGGAGGTGGGTGAAAACCCACCTGCCGGTTAGTGCTTACGCGACCACCGGATTTCCAGCCACGTACCGTCCGCCGCCTTTGTTAAGGGCGGTGGTCCTGCATGCCTTGCACGGAGACCTGCCATGAATGCATCGGAGTTCCCCCATCAGCGCGCCCCGGCCAATGCCGATGAGGGGCACGACATCCCGCCCGATCCCAACAGCCTGACGACCCTGCTGCATCGCATCGGGTTGGGCGCGGCTGCTGACGGTCAGTCTTGGCCCGAGCGCCATCAACTGCCGGGCCGATGCATGGCGTTGGCCGATGCTGATGGTGCGCTGGCCGGACTGCGCATCGTGCAGGAAATCCTGCTGGCGGCAGAACGCGCCCGCCAGAATGGCGGCCCGGACCAGTACGTCGGCGATCGAGTGATGGAAGGGCTGAAGCTGGCTGCGCTGGCGTTGACCAGCCATGCCATTTTCCGCCTGCAGCCGGGTTGAACGGGTAGGCCGAGGTTCAGTAGATCCACGCCATGCGTGGATGCTTCTGGCGGATCAACATGGAGGCAGCCAGGCATGGCCTGGCTCTACTGATGAAGCGAGTCGAGCATGGCTCGACTCTCTAGGTGGCGAATGCCAGTAGATCCACGCCATGCGTGGATGCCTTTCAGAAATCCATGGTGGCCGACAACAGCACCGTTCTCGGCGCACCCAGCGCCAGGCTCGACAACAACGGCATGCCCCAATACGCCTTGTTGGTCACGTTGTTCACGCTGGCGCGCAGGGCAAGCGGTCGGCTCGCCACCGTGGTGCTGTAGCGCGCACCCACATCAAACAACGTGCGCCCCGGCACCGACAGGCGGTTATCGGCACTGATGTACTGCTTCGACATCGCGGTGGCATTGCCGGTCAGGGTCAAGCCCTCCAGCGCGGGCACATCCCATTCCACGCCCAGCTTGGCCTGCCGCTGCGCAACAGCAGTAGCAATGCGGCCTTCATTCACGCCACCGGCCGTGCGGGTCAGTTTCGGCTGCACGTAGGCCACGCCGCCCAGCAGGCGCACGCCGTCCAGCGGTGCACCGAAGAAGCCCCATTCCACGCCACGGTTCCGTTGTTCGCCACCGAACGAGAAGATATTCGTGACCGGGTCGGTGTAGCTGCTCGGGCGCTTGATCTCGTACACGCTGAAGGTGTGCGCGAAGCTGCCCAGGTCCAGTTTCAGGCCCAGCTCCTTCTGCTTGGTGCGGAACGGTGCGAACACATCGCCGGCATTGGCAGCGGTCATCGGTGCGGTGGCGCCCTGGCTTAGGCCTTCGATGTAGTTGGTGTAGACCGAAAGCTTATCGGTGGCCTTCGCCAGCAGGGCGGCGGCCGGGGTGGTGGCGCTCTCGTCATAGCGTGAGGTGCGCGTACCGCTGGCCACGTTGAAGGTCTCGCTGACCACCTGCTGGCGACGCACGCCTACGGTCAACTGCACGCGGTCATCGGCGAAGGACACGGTATCGGCGAAGCCGAGACTGTCCAGCCGCAGTTCGGTGTGCGAGATATGCGGCGCGATGAACGGCGCGGCCGGGCCCCACACCGGGTTGTAGAGGTTGGTGGTCCAGTCCCAGCCCGGCACGCTGCGGCGGCCGTAGTCGTTCTGGGTGTGCTGGTAGTGGGTCACGTTGGCGGCCCACTGATGGCTCACGCTGCCGGTACGGAAGCTGCCGCGCAGGCCGGCATCACCGGACTGCTTCTTGATGTCGAAGGCGAGCTGGCCGATCACCGTGCTGAAGTCGCCGGCTGGATTGAGGATCTGCGCGCTGATCGAACCGTTGTAGCGGTAGTCGGTCTTGCTGGTGCCATAGGCCAGGTAGGCCATCAGGTGTTCGTTGATGTCCAGCTCGCCGCGCAGCATCGCGCCCTTGTCCTGGCTGTCCACGTAGGCCCAGTCCGGGTTGATCAGGGTGTCGCCACGGGGCGGGCGCGGAATCGCCACGCCCGGCGCCAGGCCGACGCCACGGGCCGGGCCGTCCACGCGGTCGTCGGCGCTGTACAGATCGGCGGACAGGCGGGCGCGCTCGCCGCGCCAGTCCAGTGCCAATGAACCCAGCTGCACCTTCTTGCTCTGCTTGCCCACTGCGCCGTCGCCATCACGGTAGGCGCCGTTGAAGCGGATGCCGAACTGCTTGTCGGCGCCCAGACGGCGGCCCACATCCACATGGGTACCGAATTGCGCATCGGAAGCGAAGTTGGCGCTGACCCGCAGCAATGGTTGCTCGCTAGCACGCTTGGGCACCAGGTTGACGCTGCCACCGACCGAGCCGCCCGGTGGCATGCCGTTGAGCAGGGCGGACGGGCCCTTCAGCACCTCGATGCGCTCGAACATCTCCGGCGAGGTGCGGTAGTACGGCGCCATGCCGCTGAGGCCGTTGAAGGTGGTATCGCTGGTGCTGGAGGCGAAGCCGCGGATGGCGTAGTTCTCGCTCCAGGAACCAGTCACGCCGTTGCTGAACACCGTCGGGTCGGTGGCGGCGATGACGTCAGTGAGGTCCTTGGCCTGGCGGTCGCGGATGAAGGCTTCGGTGTAGCTGACCGTACTGAACGGCGTGTCCATGAAGTCCTTGTCGCCGAGCAGGCCGACCCGGCCGCCGGAGGCCACCTGTCCGCCGGCATAGTCGCCGGTCACCCGGCGCTGTTCCTGCACCTGCACCGAGGGCAGAGTGGACGGCACGGATTCGGCCAGCGCGGCAAACGAGGCCAGCAGCCCCATTGCCAGGACTGACACCCGGTAGCGCCGGGCCATCGGCGGATGCATCTGCCCGCGGCTCGCGGCGGCCGCTGCGGGCTGCAGGGGAGAGGAAAGGTGGTACACGGTCATGCCAGGTTCCTGTGAATCGCAGGTGCGAACGCGCCTGGCGCGCTGCCGACGGCAAGCACGGGGGAGGGCGCGGCGCAGGGTTGTCGGCTGGGTGGGGACCTGGCGGGAAGTGAGCCTTGGGCTCGATCGCGGACGGCGGCGGGGTTGCGAACCTCACGCATTCCGAATTAGTTGAGTAAATTAAACTAAACCATATGAAGCGGACAAGAGGGTCCCTTTGCTGGCACCCTCGCTACGGTATGAACATGCACCCTGAAACCCCGGCGTCGGCCCGTGGCCGTCCGCCCACCATCACCCCTGATCGTCTGGCCGACATCGGCATCAAGCTGGGCCTGCCGAACCTGACCATGGCCAACGTGGCCGCCGAGCTGGCGGTGACCCAGGCCGCGGTCTACAAGCGCGTGGCCAATCTGGAGGCCTTGAAGCGGCTGGTGGCCGACACGGTGTTCCAGCGCTGGCAGATTCCGCGAGCGTCGGCCGATGCACCGGGCGGTCTGCAGGCTTACCTGCTGGGGTTCGTGGATTCGCTGTGCGAAGTGGTGAAAGCGCACCCCGGGCTGCCGCCGTACCTGCTGCGTCGTTCGGTGGCGACCACGCCAATGCTGGAGAAGATCGCCTCGCACCAGGCCCATGTGGCCGAGGTGTTCGGCCTGCCGCTGGACAAGGCGCGCTGGCTGCTGGCCACGATCGCGTTCTACTGCATTGCCGGTGCGAATACGGTCTACGGGATTGCCGACGACGAAGAGGGCCAGGTGATCACCGAGTTCAAGCAGGGCATGCGTGCGCTGGTGATCGGTTCGCTGGAGGTGTTGGAACTTCGGTAGATCCACGCCATGCGTGGATGCCGTTGCACGGCTCCCCACGGCCCCATCCACGCATGGCGTGGATCTACAATGCAGCCATGCCTGCCACACCCACCCTCGATGATCTGCGCCGCTACGCGGTGGCGCGCACGCTGTTCAAACCCACCACGCTGCTGACCGCGATCCGTCGCCTGGGCTTCGTGCAGGCCGATCCGATCCGTGCGCCCGCGCGTGCGCAGGACCTGACCCTGCGCCATCGGGTGAAGGACTACCGTGCCGGTGATCTGGAGCGGCGTTATGCGCGCCTGCCAGTGGAAGAGGATTGCCTGGTGAACTACGGCTTCCTGCCGCGCGAACATCTGGCGCTGATGCACCCGCGCGTGTCCAAGCGCGAATGGGATGCCGAAACCCAGCGCCGCGCGGCGGACGTACTGGCCTTCGTGCGCGAGCGTGGCAGCGTGCATCCGCGTGAGGTCGACCAGGCGTTCGCGCATGGTCGGGTGACCAACTACTGGGGCGGCACCAGCAATGCCAGCACGCACCTGCTGGAGGGCATGCACTACCGCGGGCTGTTGCGGGTGAAGCGGCGCGACAGCGGCACCCGCATCTATGCGGTTGCCGACCACGCCGAGGCGGATGCCAGCGAGCAGGCGCAGATCGAACGCGCCGCCGCCCTGATCGACCTGGTGGTACGCAAGTACGCGCCGCTGCCATCGGCCAGCCTGACCTACCTGGTGCGCCTGCTGGGCTACGGCGCGCCACATCTGGCCGAGCAGACCCGGCAGGCGTTGAAGCTGGCCAAGCAACAGCTGGCCAGCTGCACGCTGGACGGCACCACCTGGTACTGGCCGGCCGACGAAAACCCGCGCTCGCGCCGGCATGTGCCGGACGATCAGGTGCGCCTGCTGGCCCCGTTCGACCCGGTGGTGTGGGACCGCCGCCGCTTCGAGCTGCTGTGGGGCTGGGTCTACAAGTTCGAGGCCTACACGCCTGCGCCGAAGCGCCAGTACGGCTACTACGCGCTGCCGGTGCTGTGGCACGACCAGGTGGTGGGCTGGGCCAATCTCAGCGTACGCGACGGTGAACTGGCGTCCAGCGTGGGCTACGCCGGCAAGTCACTGGCCCGCGACAAGGTGTTTCGCGGCGCGCTTGAAGACGAACTGCAGCGCATGGCGGAGTTCCTGTAGCGCCGAGCGGCGCATGGGTGCCTATCGCTCCCGGTGCCCACCAAGGTGGGCATCTACCAAAGCAACGCCGCGCAGGCCCGGTAGTCGCCAACCTTGGTTGGCGCTGGCTTCCATCGGTGCCCACCAAGGTGGGCATCTACCAGAGCAACGCTCCTAAGGCCCGGTAGTCGCCAACCTTGGTTGGCGCTGGCTTCCATCGGCGCCCACCAAGGTGGGCATCTACCGAAGCAACGCTCCTAAGGCCCGGTAGTCGCCAACCTTGGTTGGCGCCGTGGTGTATCGGTGCCCACCAAGGTGGGCATCTACCGATTCCACCGCCCATGCGCCACCATCACCAACACCACCACGCCCGCGGCAACGCTGGTGTGACCGGACAGCGCAGCCAGACCAGAACCCACGCCCAACCCGCGCATGGCAAACACGGTGCTGAACACCAGCAGCGCCCAACCTATGGCCCGCAGCTGCTGGGTTGCCTGCGCGCTCAACGCACGACGCAACACGTCCCGCTGATGGCGCTCCATCGCCAGTGCCAGGCAGGCGAACGCGGCCAGCGACAACACGAACAGAATGACGTGGATCATGCACTGGCCTCCGGTGCCGCAGTGCGTGGCGCGGCAGACGGCCGTGCACGCTTCACCTTCGGCGCATGCCGCCAGGTGCGCCACGCCAGCAGCGTGTGCAGGGCGGCCAATGCCAGTAGGGTCAGGTCGGTGCCAGCGAATGCCCAGTCGCCCGCGGCCAGCGTGCGCCACAGCGGATGCAGCGTGGTCACCGCAGTCAGCACCGGCAGCAGCGCCAGCAGCAACGCCGCCAGCAGGAACTGTTCGATCCATGCACGCTTGGGTGTGCGCATCGTGGCGTGCACGAACATGGCCGCCCAGGTCAGGAAGAACACATGCACCTCCCACGCCGCGCGCCCGTCCATGGTGATGGGCAGCAGGCGGTTGGCCCATAGATAGGCCGCCATCGCCACCGACAAGCCGGCGACGGTGGCGATGTTGAGACGCTCGACCAGGCGGAAGCCGAAGTAGGGGCGCTGCGGATCAGGCAGCTGCGCGCGGCGCTTGACCGTCCATAGCACCAGCCCGGTGCCGACCATGGCGGTGCCGGCCAGGCTGACGATGAAGTACAGCCAGCGCAGGGCGGCATCGGCGAAGCGGCCCAGGTGCAGGCCATACAGCACGCCCTGGGTATCGGCGGCGACGCCCGAGTGTTCCTTGATCTGCAGCAGCTGCCCACCGCTGCCGTCGAACAGCAGATAGTTCGGGGTGGTCGAAACACGGCTGGACTGCGCACGCACCACGGCCACGCGTGCGTTCTCGTCGCCGGGATTCTGCACCTGCACGCTGCCCACCGCGCCGGCTCCCCAGCGCTGCTCGGCCTGCTGCACCAGTGCACCGACGTTGGTGAGCGGAGCAGGGTGGCCGGCGGCCTTCTGCGGTGGCAGGAACAGGCGCATCTCGCTGACGACCTCGGCCTGCTGGCGCTTGTCCGGCAGCTTGGCCAGGCCCCACGGCATGTACAGTACCGCCAGCATCACCAGGCCGCTCCAGGTGATCATGAAGTGGAACGGCAGGCCGAGTACCGACAGCGCCGCATGCCCATCCAGCCATGAGCGCTGGCCCTTGCCCCAACGGAAGGTGAAGAAGTCGGCGAAGATCTTCTTGTGGGTGATCACGCCGCTGACGATCGCCACCAGCATGAACATCGCGCACAGGCCGACGATCCAGCGACCCCACATGGCTGGCATGTAGTGCAGATTGAAATGGAAGGCGTAGAAGAAGTCACCGCCGCCGGTGTCACGTGCCTGCAGCGGTGCACCGGTGCTGGCGTCGAACAGGCCCGAGTCGAAGCCATGCCGGCCACGCCCGCCCGGGCTGGCCCACATCGCCGACACCCACGGCATGCGCGTGCTCGGCAGGCTGAGGTTGATCTGGCTGGCCGCAGGCGTGTCGGCCATGATCGCCGTGACGGTACGCTGCGCAACCACAGCGGCGTCCGGCAACACGGCCGGTGTGGCGATTTCCGGGCGGGTGTAGCGCGAGAGCTCGTCGCGGAAGTAGCTGGCGGTGCCGGTGAGGAACATCGCGTACAGGATCCATCCGGCCAGCAGCCCCACCCAGATATGCAGGTCGGACATGGTCTGGCGGATGCCGCGTGGCTTCGGAGTGCGATCGACCTTGCTCATGCAGCGCCTCCGTTGCCGACCGTCTGTGCGATCAACCACAAGGGCAACGCGACGAGGAGCAGGCCCAGCCACGCGCGCCACGCCGAGCGCACCGCGAACACCCAGACCACGGCGCCGGCGTACAGCAGGAAGCTGGCCAGCATGCCAGTGAACACGGCCTGGCGACCATCGATGGGCAGCGCCAGTGCCGCGATGCTGCACAGTGCGGCCAGCACATAGCCGCCGAACAACGCGGCGATGATGCGTGAGACCAGGGGCAGCCAGGTCAGCACGGAGGCGGTACGGGAAACGGTCAAAGCACTTCTCCAGGGCACCACGCGCAATGGCGTGGCGCCCTTGAAACGAGGATCAGAAATCGATGGTGGCCGACAGCAGGGCGGTGCGTGGCGTACCCAGCCCCGAGCCGAGGCTGCCCGCCCAGTACGCCTTGTTGGTCACGTTCTGCACGGTGGCACGCAGTACCAGCGGATGGCCGGCCGCTTGCGTCGCATAGCGGGCACCGAGATCGAACACGGTGCGGCCCGCCACCCACTGGCTGTTGTCAGCAGTGATGTAGCCCTTGGACAGGCTGACCGCGTTGCCGGTGAGGGTGAGGCCGGCCACGGTCGGCACGTCCCATTCGACGCCGAGCTTGCCCTGCCATTGCGGTGTGGCCGTCGCCAACCGACCTTCGTTGACGCCGCCCTGGGTACGGGTCAGCTTCGGCTGCAGCCAGCCGATGCCACCGAGCACGCGCAGCTGTTCGGTGGCCTGGCCGAACACGGTCCATTCCACGCCCCGGTTGCGTTGCTGGCCTCCGAACGAGAACACGTTGGTCGCCGGGTCGGTGTAGGAGCTGGGCTTTTCGATCTCGTACACGCTCAATGCGCTGGCCAAGCGGCCGAAGTCGAACTTGGCACCGACCTCGCGCTGGCGGGTCTTGAACGGCGGGAACACGTCGCCCGCGTTGGCGGCGGTTGCCGGGGCGGTGCTGCCCTGGCTCAGGCCTTCGATGTAATTGGCATACAGTGACAGGCGGTCGCTGGCCTTGAACAGCAGTGCACCGGCCGGGGTGTTGGCGCTGGCGTCGTAGCGTGCGGTGCGCTTGCCTGTGCCGCCATCGAAGGTATCGCTGAGCACGGTCTGGTGACGGATGCCCAGGGTCAGCTGCACACGATCATCGATGAAGGACAGCGTATCGGCGATGCCGAAGCTGGTGGTGCGCACTTCCGCGGTCTTCGGCAGCGACGCATCACTGAAGCTGCGGTCGATGGCAGGGCCCCACTGCGGGGTGTAGATATTGGTTACCCAATCGCGGGCCAGCAGGTTGCGCTTGAAGCCGAACTTCTGGTCGTGCTGGTACCAGGCTGCACTGATGGCCAGCGCGTGATCGACCGCGCCGGTGCGGAAACGCGCCGACAATCCGGCTTCGGCGGTGTCCTTGCTGTAGATGAAGCGTTGGTGGGCGAAGTTGTTGCGGAAGTCGCCGGCGGTGTTGGTGATCAGCGTGGTGGCACTGGCGATGGAGTCGAAATCGGTATGGCCGTGGCCGTAGCTGGCATGCGCCTGCAGGTAGTCATTGATGTCGAACGACCAGCGCAGTGCGGCGGCCTGGTCCTTGACGGTGCTGAAGGTCCAGTCCGGTGCAAACAGGGTGCTGGCTTTCGGCGGGCGGGGCACGGCCAGGCCGGGCGCCAGCGAGACGCCACGGTTGAGGCCATCCACATGGTCGCGGCTGCTGAACAGGTCCAGCGACACCTGCGAGCGCTCACCACGCCAGTCCAGGCCGAGCGATGCGAGCTGCGTCTTGTGCTGCTGGTGGTCGGTGGCGGTGTCGCCGTCGCGATGCACGGCATTGAGGCGTACGCCGAACTGCTTGTCCGCGCCGAAGCGGCGGCCGACATCCAGGTGACCGCCCCACTGCGCGTCGCTGCCGTAGCTGGCGGTGAAGCGGGTCAGCGGCGTGTCGCCTGCACGCTTGGGTACCACGTTAACCGCACCGCCCACCGAGCCACCGGGCGGCATGCCGTTGAGCAGCGCGGACGGGCCCTTCAGCACTTCGATGCTCTCGGCCAGTTCGGGAGTGACGCGGTAGTAGGGGATCAGCCCGTACAGGCCACCAAAGCCGATATCCGACGAGGCGACACCGAAACCGCGGATGTTGAAGTAGTCGGTGATGCCACCACTGGAGCCACTGTTGTAGACGCTGGGGTCGGTCAGTGCGATGACCCGCACCAGGTCCGGCGCCTGGATGTTGTCGATGAAGTCGGCGGTGTAGCGGGTGGTGTTGAACGGCGTGTCCATGAAGTCGAGCTCGCCGAGCAGGCCGACGCCGCTGCCGCGCGTGACCTGGCCGCCGGCGTAGGTATCGGTGGGTGCGGTCTTGTCGGCGCGCACGTTCACGGTGGGCAACTGGCGGGCGCCATCGGGTGCATCGTTGGCGTGTGCGGCGGTGGCGATCAGCAGGGTGGGCAGCAACGCCGCACGGGCGGCCAGAGACAGCGCCGAGCGGCGTGGGAGGGGCAGGGTTCGCAGGGGGAGGGACATGGCGGTTCTCGTGTGGTGGGTCGTGCGATCGGCCAGCACGGCGCCGTCTGTGACCTGCAGGGGCAGGACGACGCGGGCTGTGGAATGGCTGGCAGAGGGCACGGCACTGCCGCTGTGGCAGTGCTGCACGCGAGGTGCGTGGGCGATCTGTGGCTGGGTGGAACGAAGCGCGGGGCGCGGATACTGCGGGGTGGATCAGATATCGTCGGCGAGGTCGTCGAGGTCCTGCAGGCCACCGCCGCGTGCCAGCACGCGCTCGTAGTTGCGGCGGCGACGCTGGTCGGTCTCGGTGGTGGTCTCGCCACGTTTCCAGTAGCCGGCCACGGCAACGTCGCTGCGTGGCAGGCCGACCGTTTCGATGAAGTGGCGGCGCAGGGCACGCATTTCCTCGCGCTCGCCGGCCGCCCAGACCGTGCTGCCGGGTTCCGGCCGCAGTTGGCGCGCCTGCTGCAGCAACGGCACGTCACCGGTGGCGAGGCGGAGCACGCGGACACCTTCAATGGCGGGCAGTTCGTCTACCGGGAATGCATCATCCGAGGCGATCCAGGCCTCTGCGCGCAGGTCGGCCGGCCACTGCTGCAGCAATGCAAACAGGGCAGGGATGGCGCTTGGGTCGGCGAACAGGAGGGCGCAGGTGCCCTCGCGCTGCGGTACCTGCAGATGGGGGCGCGGTCCGGTCAGATCGAAGGCATCACCGGGGCGCAGCGCACGTACCCAGGCCAGCATCGGCCCCGGCGCCTCGTGCAGCACTACGTCCAGGGTGAACTGGCGGGTGTTGGGATCGAGGCTGCGCACGGTGTAGATCCGTGACACATCGCCGAACGTGGCGCCGAGCTGGATGCGCACGGCGGTGTTGGCACGCTGCCAGGGCGCGAGTTCTGCATGTTCCGGCAGCTGGACCACGAGGCGCAGCAGGCTGGCGCACGGCTGTGCAACCGCGACCACCTGGACCTGCAGCGCCTGCAGGCCGCGATCATGGTCGGCGCCGCGCAGCGGCCCGGCCGGGGTGATTGAAGTGGGGGACGCGGACATCGACAACGATCCTGGACACTGCAAATGCGAATTAGTTACATCATAGTAAACTAAATTGATCGTGCCGCAACCGGGGCCTGTCCACGGACCGCAGCGACGCGTTGACCACGGCGTCGCTGCGGACCACCATGACGGCCCTTGCCCGCGCACCGCGCAGGAACCGTTACCGCATGGCTGCACCGAAAAAGACCGCTGCCCGTGGGCGACCGCCCACCATCACCCGCGAGCGCATCGCCGACGCCGGCATTGCCATGACGCTGCCGGGGCTGAGCTTCGTGGGCGTGGCGGCGGCGTTGGGGGTCAGCCACATCGCGCTGTACAAGCATGTGGCGAATCTGGCGGCACTGCGCGAGCTGGTGGCCGAGGCGATCTTCGAGCGTTGGCAGGCACCGGCACTGGATGCCGCTGGCCGGCGCAGCATCGAGGAGGATCTGCGTGCGTTCCAACGTTCACTGCGGACGCTGGTGGACGGGAATCCGGGCCTGGCGCCGTTCCTGGTCAGCCACGGCGCGAAGACACCGGAGATGCTGGCGCGCATCCAGCGCCACCATGCCGAATTCAGCCGCGTGCATGATCTGCCGCTCGAGCAGGCGGCGTGGCTGCTGTCGACCGTGGCCTATCACGCCGTGGCGTTGGCCGACACCGTGTACTCACGCCATGCGGTGGTGGATACCACGCGACGCCCGCTGGATCGGAAGGCGCAGGAGGCCGAGTTCGACCGCAGCATGGAAGCGTTGATCATCGGTGCATTGGCGATGTGCGGGCGCACGGCAGGCGCGACGTAACCGCCAATCCTGGTTGGCACCGTTGCCCCGGTAGTCGCCAACCTTGGTTGGCGCCGCGATACATCGTTGCCCACCAAGGTGGGCATCTACCGGTCACGCGGCGTCCTTGCGCTCCGCATCCTCCATGCCGGGGCTGACGCGGCGGCCGATGTCCTTCCGCGAGGTAACCGCCAATCCTGGTTGGCACCGTTGCCCCGGTAGTCGCCAACCTTGGTTGGCGCCGCGATGTGTCGGTGCCCACAAAGGTGGGCATCTACCGGTCAAGCGACATCCTTGCGCTCCGCATCTTCCATGCCCGGGCTGACGCGGCGGCCGATGTCCTTCCGCGAGGTAACCGCAAATCCTGGTTGGCACCGTTGCCCCGGTAGTCGCCAACCTTGGTTGGCGCCGCGATACATCGTTGCCCACCAAGGTGGGCATCTACCGGTCAAGCGGCGTCCTTGTGCTCCGCATCTTCCATGCCGGGGCTGACGCGGCGGCCGATGTCCTTCAACCGCGCCAGCTGATCCACCATCGACGGTGCATCATCCAGGCTGCCGACGAACGTCCACAGATAGGTCATCACTGCATACACATGGCCCGGGGTAACCCCATCGGTGGTGGCGAGACGGCCGATGGTGAGCGCGAACAGTACCGCTGCCGCTGCGCCAACGACCACGAAGGCACCCGCTTCGCGATCGGAGAGCAGGATGCGCAGCCGCGACAGCGTGGTGTAGTGGCGACGCAACACCGAGGGGCTGACCCGGTCAACCAGTCGGATTTCATGTTCCAGCCGGTTGTTCAGCCGCCCATGCAGCTGCTCGTTGCGGCGTGCGAACGACGGCATCAGCAACACTGCGCCAAGCAGCGCGATCAGGCTCGCTGCGCCCACCAGCGGTTCGATCACCAGCAGCATC
Source organism: Stenotrophomonas sp. 63632_Sma (assembly GCF_056482875.1). Taxonomy (NCBI): domain Bacteria; kingdom Pseudomonadati; phylum Pseudomonadota; class Gammaproteobacteria; order Lysobacterales; family Lysobacteraceae; genus Stenotrophomonas; species Stenotrophomonas sp. 63632_Sma. The sequence continues at coordinate 2,452,277 of NZ_CM151220.1, read as the reverse complement.
ACCGCCGCACCGAACATCGATACCAGCGCGGTGGCGATGATCGGCACGTGCTTCTCGAAGAAGTCGACGAACTCGCGGGCCAGCACCACGCGTGCGGCCGAGGTGGAGGTGGCGTGGCCCAGCCTGCGCTGTGCCTGTACCACATTCACCGCCAGGTCGGCATAGATGCGGGTGAAGGTACGGGTATCGACCGCACGGCGGGCGGCACCGACCAGCCAGAACAACAGCACCACGCCGGCGTAGGAGATGGCGTGGCCGATGTCGCCGCGGATGATCGCGTCCACCGCGAAGCCGGCAAACAGCGGATAGGCCAGCAGCAGCGCATTTTCCAGCGCCACCAGCGAAAAGGTGCCGGTGAGCTGCCACGGATAGGTTCGCAGGATGGCCTTGAGCGTGGCGGCCGCGTTCTGTTGGCCGATGCTGCCGGCGGCGGCCGCCGGATCGTGTGGGGGTTTCATGGGGATGCCTGGGTGGGTCGGAGTCAGGGCAGGGGACGGATGCCTGCCATCTCCCGGATCGCGCCCAGTATCTGCAGCCCTTTGGAGCGGGCATGGAGGATCGATGGAGATTGCGTGGAGAAGCCGGCGGCGTTCAGCGATGCAAATGCCCACCAAGGTGGGCCGCTACCAGGGCAGTGTCTACCGCCTCAACGGCGGGCATGCACCGGCCAGCGGATTTCGAAGGCACTGCCACCACGTTCGGTGGCCCGGCATAGCGCTGTTCCGTGATGGGCCACGGCAATCGCACGCACCACGGCCAGGCCAAGCCCGGAGCCACCACTCTGCCGCGAGCGGGAAACATCCGTGCGCTGGAAGGCTTCGAAGATGCTGTCGCGAAGGTCGTCCGGCACACCGGGGCCGCCATCTTCCACCGTGACGGTGCAATGGCCTTCGGCCAGCGTCACGTACACCCGCAGCGGGCAGGGAATGGCATGGCGACGCGCGTTCTCCAGCAGCGCCAGCACCGCCTGGCGGATGCGTGCAGGATCGCAATCCGCCAGCGACGGCCGTGCGTCCAGCGTTACCGAGAACCCGCTTTCGTTCAGTGCCTCGGACATGGCTTCCACCACCGCGGCCACCTGCACGCTGACATCGCTGCGCTGCAGGCGCAGATCCAGGTGGCCACTCTCGGCCAGGCTGACCACGCGCAGGTCCTCGATGATGCGGGTCAGGCCTTCCAGCTGGGTGAGCATGCTGTTGAACTGCTCCGGGCCCGGCTCGAACACGCCTTCGGCGATGCCCTGCAGGCGGCCGCGCAGGATGGTCATCGGCGTGCGCAGTTCATGCGCGATCGCCGCGTTCCAGAACACCCGGTTCTCGGACATCCGGCTCAGCCGTTCTGCCATGGAGTTGAAATCGCTGACCAGCGTGGCCGCTTCGGCCATCGTGGTATCACCACCGCGTGCACGCGCTTCCAGATCGCCACTGGCGACCCGGCGCAGGCTTTCGGCCACCGAGTTCAACGGCGTGATGATGCGCCGGGTCAGGCGCGAGGCGACCAGCGTGGCGAAGATGACGACCACGGTGGCGGTCAATCCGATCCACAGCCATTCCAGCCCGGACGGCATGATCGTTTCCGGCTCGTCGTACCAACGCGGGTAGAACACCTCCATCAGGTAGTAGAACAGGTAGAAGCCGCTGATCGACAGCACCGTCGAGCACAGCGAGGCGACCGTGATGGACAGCGTGATCTGGCGGCCGATGCTCTTGCCTTTGGGGTTCATCATTCAGTCCAGGAAGCGGTAGCCGACGCCGCGGATGGTGGCGGGAATGCCGATCACGCCGACATCCTCCAGCTTGCGCCGCAGTTTGCTGACATGGCTGTCGACGGTGCGTTCCTGCGCATCGCCTTCGGGCAGGCAGGCATGCAGGAGATCGGCCCGCGCATGCACCTGCCGTGGCGCACGCGCCATGTGCACCAGCAGCCGGAACTCGGTGAGGGTGAAGTTCAGCTCGTGCACCTGCTCGCCATGGCGCACGGTCACCTCGTGGCTGCGCAGGTCGATCTCGAAGGGCCCTTGGCGGATCAGTCCGTTGGGCGCTTCGACCAGGGGCCGGGAACTCCGGCGCAGCACGGCCTGGATGCGGGCGACGATCTCGGCCGGATTGAATGGCTTGGCCACGTAGTCGTCGGCGCCCACGCGCAGGCCGGTCAGCTTGTCCACGTCCTGGTCGAGCGCAGTGAGCATGATGACCGGGGTGTTGCCGATCCGTCGCAGTTCGCTCAGCACCTGCCAGCCATCCAGTTTTGGCATCTGCACATCCAGCAGCACCAGGTCCGGACGCAGTTGGCGGTGGCTGGCGAGTGCCGCCTCACCGTCGGCGGCGCGGGCGCTGCGCAGGCCGGAACGGGCCAGGTAAGCACTGAGGATGTCAGCGATTTCGCCCTCATCTTCGGCAATCAGCACCAAGGGTGCCTGTCGGGTACGGAGATCGTGTTTCATCGCGTGCTGCGGGTTCGGGGCAAGGGTGGGCAAGGGCGGGATCAGGGGCAGGGTCATCGTCGGCACTGCATGTCCTGCGCCTCTTCGTTGGCAGCCCAGGCCAGGGTGGCCAGCACCAGCGTGCGCTGCAGGCTGGGTTCCACTGCACCTGGGCCGCGCAGCTGCTGCAGCACCAGGGTGGACACCGCCGCCGGCAGCTTGCTCCAGCGCGATGCCATGGGGGTGGTGTTTACCCGGGCCTGCAGCCGCGAGGCCATGCCCAAGATGGCGCGCAGGCGCAGTGCCAGCAGGGCGACGACCACGAGAGTGGCTAGGGCGAGCAGCAGATGCAGGGTGACGTCGGCGACCGGGTGCGTTGCCGCCCAGACCGCCAGACCAATCAGCGCCAGTGACGCGAGAGCGCCGGAACGGCCGGTGCCACCGGGCCCATCGCTGCGGAACCCCACCAGGGCGGCGGCCCCGAAGCCCGCCAGCAGCGGGGGTAACGGATCCGGCGCGGCCAGCATCCAGCTGGTGGTCGATGCCAACACGACGGCGATCAACCACGGCGAAGGCGCACTCCACGCCAGGTAGGCACGGCGCACATCGATGGGTGGCAGGTCTGGATGGGAAAGGGACACGGCAGGCGGGCAGTCGGCGAGGCCGACGAGGCTAGCGACCGTTGATGGAGACTCGGTCGAGATTGTGTCGAGATTGCGTGGACGCAGGCTGCAGCATTCAGGCGCGGGGCTGGTGCCTGAACGGCTGCCGCGCCTCCATGCAATCTCCACAGTGGCTCCAAGAAACGTCCATCCGCGGCTTCCAGACTGCGGTTTCGGCGGTCGCATTGGGCGACTGCACGCAGCCGGGCGTTTCGATGAGCAACCGCAGGACCTGGATCATTGCCGCTACGGTGGCCACATTGGCCGCCGGCGCTGGATGGTGGGCGTTCGCCGGCGGCGATGATGCCGCGCTGATCACTGCGCCGGCAAGGGTGGCGGATCTGGAGAAGACCGTACAGGCGGTCGGCCGGGTCCATCCCAAGGAGCTGGTGGCGGTGGGTGCGCAGGTGTCCGGCCAGGTCAAGCGCCTGCATGTGGTGCTGGGCCAGCGCGTACAAGCCGGTGATCTGATCGCCGAGGTCGATTCGCAGCCGCAGCGCATCGCACTGCGCAGCGCCGAGGCGGCTACCAATACGCTGCGTGCCCAGCATGCCGCCAGCGAGGCTCGCTATGCGCAGGCCAGTCGCGCTTACCAGCGGCAGTCGCAGCTGGTGGCGTCGCGCCTGGTGTCACAGGAAGGTTTCGAAGCCGCACGCGTGGCACGCGATGCGGCACGCTCAGAGGTGGCCGCGCTGCAGGCGCAGATCGACCAGGCCGTGACCCAGGTCGAAACCGCACGGATCAACCTGGGCTATACCCGCATTGTGTCGCCCAGCGACGGCTACATCGTGGCCATCGTCACCAAGGCCGGGCAGACGTTGAACTCGATGCAGACCACGCCGACCATCGTGATGCTGGCGCAGATGGATACGATGACCGTGCGCGCCGAGATCGCCGAGGCCGACGTCGAGCTGGTGGCACCGGGGCAACCGTTGTGGTTCTCGACACTGGGGCCGAGCGGCCGCCGCTATGAATCCCACCTGCAGCAGCTGGAACCGGCGCCGTCCTCGATTGCCGACGTCGCCACCGGCAATGCGGGTGGCTCTGCGCAGACGCCGAAGGCGGTGTACTACGCCGGCCTGTTCGACGTGGCCAATCCCGGCCTGAAGCTGAAGCCCTCGATGACGGTGAAGGTGACCCTGCAGCTGGCACGGGTTGCCAACGCGCTGCAGGTGCCATTGACGGCGCTGACCGATTCGGATGGCAAGGACGGCAGCCGTGGAACCGTGCGCGTGCTCGACACCAAGGGCCGCGCCCAGGAACGTGCGGTGACGACCGGCCTGCGCACCGCCACCGCCGTGCAGATCCTGTCCGGCCTGCGCGAGGGTGAGAACGTGGTGGTCGGCCAGGCGCCCAGCGGCGGCGAATCCGAACCGACCAGCCTGCTGGGGATGTGAGCATGGCCGACGCACTGCTGGAACTGCATGGCGTATCGCGCGCCTATCGCTCCGCTGCCGGCGAGGTGGTGGTGCTGAAAGACGTTTCGCTGCGCATCGATGCCGGCGAGTTCATCGCCATCATCGGCCCCTCGGGCTCGGGCAAGTCCACGTTGATGAACATCCTTGGCTGCCTGGACCGGCCGACCGACGGCAGCTATCGGGTGAACGGCGAGGCCACCGAGCAGATGGCGCCGGACGCGCTGGCACGCCTGCGCCGCGAGCATTTCGGCTTCATCTTCCAGCGCTACAACCTGATGGAGAACCTGAGTGCCACCGAGAACGTGGCGCTGCCGGCAGTCTATGCCGGCGTGGAGGCGGACGTGCGCACTGCCCGTGCACGCACGCTGCTGGAAACGCTGGGGCTGGGCGAACGCATGGCGAACCGGCCGAGCCAGCTGTCCGGCGGCCAGCAGCAGCGCGTGTCCATTGCCCGTTCGCTGATGAACGGCGGCGCGATCGTGCTGGCCGATGAACCCACCGGCGCGCTCGATCACGCCAGTGGTCAGCAGGTGATGGCCGAGCTGAAGCGCCTGCATGCACAGGGCCACACGGTGATCCTGGTGACGCACGATGCAGCGATCGCCGCCAACGCGGCGCGGGTGATCGAGATCGCTGACGGCCGGGTGGTGGCCGACCGCGGCGAGCGGGGATCGCGTGCTGTGGCTGAAACTCCCGGGACCGAACGCGGCGCGTCGCCGGTCACCGAGCGCCGCGCACGCATGGACGCAGTTCGCGAAGCCGCGCGCATGGCCGTGCGCTCGATGCTGGCCCATCGCCTGCGCACGCTGCTGACCATGCTCGGCATCATCATCGGCGTAGCGGCCGTGGTGACTGTGGTTGCGCTGGGCAAGGGTGCACAGGCGCAGGTCGAATCACAGATCAACGAACTGGGCGCCAGTACGCTGGAGATCTTCCCGGGCTCGGATTTCGGTGACCCGCGCTCGGCGGAGATCGAGACGCTGGTGGTGGGCGATGCGCACCATCTTGCGGCATTGAGTTACGTGGACAGCGTAAGCCCGAACCTGAGCGGATCGGTGGCAGCGCTGCAGGGCAACCGGCGTGCCAACACCCAGGTGCTGGGCGTGGGGGCCGACATGCCCCGCGTGCGTGGGCTGCGGCTGAAGGCCGGCCGCTTCTTCACCGACGCCGAAGTCCATGCGCACCGTGCCGTGGGCGTGGTCGACCAGAAGGCCGCCAAAGCGCTGTTCAGCGACAGCCCGATTGGCAGCACGGTGCTGCTGGGCGGCATGCCGGTGGAGGTGATCGGTGTGGTCGGGGCCAATGCGTTCGCTGGCGTTGCAACCCCGACGGTCTACGTGCCGTATACCTCGGCGGCCTCGCGGCTGCTGGGCAGCGAGCGCCTGGAGAGCATCACGGTGCGTGTGCGCGACGACGTGCCCACCAACGCCGCCGAGGCCTCGCTGGGGGCCGAGCTGGAGCGGTTGCATGGCCGTCGTGACTTCTTCATCTACAACGCCGACCAGATCCGCAAGGCGGTGATGAAGTCCAGCCAGACCATGGCCGCGTTGGTTTCGGCGATTGCGGCGGTGGCGCTGGTGGTCGGCGGGGTGGGGGTGATGAACATCATGCTGGTCTCGGTGAAGGAGCGCGTGCGCGAGATCGGCGTGCGGCTGGCGGTGGGCGCGCGGCAGGGCGACATTCTGCGCCAGTTCCTGATCGAGGCCGTGCTGATCTGCCTGTTCGGTGGCGTGCTGGGGGTGCTGTTCGCATTCGGCGTGGGTGCGCTGTCCAGCCTGCTGTCGCTGGGTGTGCCGTTCCTGTTCACGGCGGGCCCGGTGCTTGCCGCGCTGGCGTGCTCGTCTGCGATCGGGCTTGGCTTCGGCTACTTCCCGGCGCGCAGCGCGGCACAACTGGACCCGATCCAGGCGCTGGCAGCGGAGTAGGCGCAGGCCCGGTGCGGGCATTTGTGGAGCCGAAGGCAACGGCAGGAGCCGTTGCCTTTGGCTCCACAGGTGCAGCCTCAGTATGAGGGACGCGGATGCGTGCGCACGCGTGCACGCTCGCGATACAGGCGGCTGTCGGCGCGCTGCAGGGTGTCGGCCACCGTCTCGCCGGGTGCATGGTGGGTCGCGCCCAGCGAGAAGGGCGTGGGTGACTGCCCGGCATGCTGCGCATACCACTGCTCCAGCGCGGCCAGCCGTCCCGGTTCCGGTGCAGTCAGCACCACCATGAACTCGTCGCCACCCATACGCACTACGCTTTCCATTGACCCCAGTGGAGCGCGCAGGAAGGCGGCGAACTCGACCAGCACCGTGTCACCCCGTGCATGGCCCTGGGTGTCGTTGATCTGCTTGAAATGATCCAGATCGAACATCAGGCAGGCCCAAGGCTGGTCGATCAGTTCGTCCAGGCGGGGCAGGAAGCGGCGGTTGTAGCTCTGGGTGAGGGGATCCTTGAAGGACATCTCGCGCAACTGCTGTTCCTGCATCCGCAGTGCGGTGACGTCCTGCGCATGGCCGAGCACGTAGGGTGGGGTGGCCTCGTTGTCGAGCACGTTGTGATACGCCCAGAAATGCCGGGTACCATCGGCGGCGATCAGCTCGATGACGCCGGCATCGGTGTGGTTGACTGCGATGCGTTCCAGATACGCCTTGAAGGCGGCGCGTTTCTCCGGCGGCATCAGGTCACACAGGCTGCGCCCGATCATGTAGCTCTCATCGAAGCCCAGTGACTGCACGGCCGCTGGGTTCACCGAGGTCAGCACGCCCTCCAGCGTGTGGGTGCAGATCAGGCCAAGGCTGTAGTGGAACAACCGCCGGTAGCGGGTTTCGCTGGCTTCCAGTGCATCCAGCGCGGCGCGCTCCTCGGTGATGTCCTGTATGGCCCCGACCAGCCGCGGCCGGCCATCGACCTGCTGCCGGCCTCCAACCACGCGGGTCCAGATGGCTCGTCCGTCGGCGGTGGTCATCGGCAGCTGCACCTCCCACGACGTGCCTTCATCGATGCAACGCTGCACCGCCGTGCGGATGATGTTTCGGCTGTCCTCGCGATAGAACGAGAGCGCAGTTTCGAGCGTCGGTTCGAAGTTGCTGCGCACGCCGTGGATCTGCTTGGTTTCGCGGGTCCAGCGGACCTCGTTGCTGACCAGGTCCATTTCCCAGCCACCCACCCGGGCCGCGCGGTTCGTGCGCTCCAGGAAGTCCTCGCTGCGCTTCAGCTCACGATGCAGGGCCTTGGCCTGGCCGACCTGGGCCATCAGCGTGCTGCGCTGCTCCAGCACCTGGGTGGTGACCCGGGCCAGATGCACCATCAATTCGCGCTGCGAGGGAGACAGAACGCCCGGCATCGGGTCGAGCAGGCACAACGTTCCAATGCGAGCGCCGTGCGCCGAGCCCAGCGAGATGCCGGCGTAGTGGCGGATGCGCGGGCCGCCGGTCACCAGCGGGTTGGTGGAGAATCGCGGATCCTGGCGCGCGTCCGGAACTTCGAACAGCTCATCCTGTTGGATCGCATGCGTGCAGAAAGAAATCTCGCGTGCGGTCTCGCTGACACCTTCCAGCCCGATGTTGGCCTTGAACCACTGGCGCTCGTCGGCAACAACTGAAATCAGAGCCATGGTCATGCCGGTAGCGGCACGCGCGGCGGCGACGATCGCATCGAAAACGGGCTCTGGCGGTGTATCGAGCAGATGCAGGCGGTCGAGTTCAAGCAGTCGTTCGGCTTCGTCCATGGCGCGTTTCAAGGCTGGGGGGCGAGGGCGGCTTCGGCGGCTGTCATGCACCACGCTAGTGCGTAGCGCGTTATGTATCGCCACGACGGGGTGACGCCGACGTGACGCGTCCCGGTCAGGGGTTGCGGGGCCCGCGCGAGGGGCGCACCGAAACGTGACGGTGGTCGCGAACATGCCAACGCCAGGGAAAGTCCACCGCACGGGTGATGCCGATGCGGGGCCCGACCACCGGATCCTCGGGGGGAGGCACGCCATCGCAGGCAATGACAATGCCGTGGCTGCCGGTCACCAGGTCTGCGCCATCGAAGCCGCGGTCCAGCCCGAAGGCCTGCGAGAGCTTGCCGGGGCCGCTGGCCAGATCATGGTCACGTCGGGCCGCCGGGCGCAGTTCGCGCATTCGTTCCAGCCCCGCCATCGGCTCGGCGGCCCGCAGCAGGACGGCGACGCCCTCGCCGATTTCGCCGCAGACCACGTTGCTGCCCCAGTGCATGCCGTAGGTGAAGTAGACATACAGATGGCCGGCCTCACCGAACATGCTGGCGGTGCGTGGCGTCTGCCCGCGATAGGAGTGCGCGGCCGGATCGATGCTGCCGGCATAGGCCTCGACCTCGACGATGCGCGCCGCGCGACCATCGTTGCGTACCAGCAGCTTGTTGAGCAGCTCGGGCGCAACGTCGGTCGAAGGGCGCTGGTAGAAGCGGCGCGGAAGGATCTGCAGTGAAGCGGGCAACCAGTCCGGCACGGTAGTGGCAGGCTCGGGTGAAAGACGGTGGCACTGTGGCATCGGTCAGGTGAAACGGGCGCAGACGCAGCATCATTCCGGCGCAGGCGGCGCGGCCAGTGCCGCGCGCCGCGCGGCATAGACTTCGGGCGTCTGGGGCTTGATGAACAGTGCAACCAGTTCCGGATACTCCCGCTTCACCGCCGTTTCGATGCGGGTGATGCAGGCTTCAATCTGCGGGGTCCGCCGATCGTCCTCGAACTCGGCACTGAGCATCGCCACGACCTGTTCCGGCCCCATCTGCATGGTGGTCACGCCGTTCGCGCGACGCAGGTCCGGATCGGTTTCGGCCACCGCCATGATTCGCTCGGCCACCGCGGGGTGGGCAGGCTCTCCGACCAGCAGGCCCTTGGTCTCACGCGCCAGAAGGAAGGCGGTTGCGGCCAGCACGCCGGCGATGCACAGTGATGCAACGCCATCAAGCACCGGCATTTCCAGCAGCTGGGCGGCCAGCAGCCCGATCAGCGCGAAGCCCAGGCCCAGAAGGGCGGCACTGTCCTCCAGCAACACGGTGAAGGTGGACGGGTCCTTGCTGCGGCGGAATGCTTCGAAGTAGCCGAGTTTGCCCTTGGTACGCCGGAATTCCCGCAGCGCTACCCACCAGGAAGCACCCTCGAACAGGATGGAAATGCCCAGCACGCTGTAGCTCAGCGCGTGGTTGCTGGCCGGTTCCGGCCGACGGATGTGCTGGATGCCCTCGTAGGCCGAGACGCCGGCACCAGCCGCGAACACCAGCAGGGCGACGATGAAGCTCCAGAAGTACAGCTCGCGGCCATAGCCGAAGGGATGTACCGGGTCAGGGGCCTTGCCTGCACGACGCAGGCCGTACAGCAGCAGTACCTCATTGAGGGTGTCGACCAGTGAATGCACGCCCTCGCTGAGCATGGCCGAGCTGCCGGAGATGCCGGCAGCAATGAACTTTGCGATGGCAATGGCCAGGTTGCCCGCGAGGGCGGCGTAGATGACCAGACGGGAACCGGTGGGGGCAGACATCAAGGCAAGGGGGAGGGCAGGTGGATGCCTGATCTTGCGGACGGGCATGTCCCCGAGATGTGCACGTGTCCGATGTGCCGGGGCCGGGCAGGCGCCCAACTGCCGCTGCGATCAAGCCGGTTAGGAGGCAGGATTGCAGACGCCAGGCCCTACGCTGGGGTCAGTCCTCGTGGCCAACCGTGTTCGAAGCGACGTTGACTATTCTCCGTAACCTGAAGAGACTTCGATGAATCACAAATTTTCCTGGTCCGCCCTCCTCAGTCTGTTGCTCTGCGCCAGCGTCGCGCGGATCTCCAACACCCTCCTGCTCGCTGCGGGTGGCAAATTTTTCGTAGCGGCAAGCGCAGTCCCGATCGCAAGCTGGGGACGCCCTGGATACGGGCTGCTGATCGTCATCGGGTTCCTCGCGCTGGCGACCTGGTACTTCGGCGAGCGCGCGAAGGCCGTGCATAAGGCTCTGCCCGCCCGTTTCTTCATCTGATACCACCGTTTTTGCCCGGGGTGCCGGCCAGCGGCCGGCACTACCGTTCAATCCGCCATCACACGACCAATCGCATCGGCCAGCAGCGCCCGCACCCGCTCCGGCGGCAGGTCCGGATCGCGCACGGCGCGCATGGCCAGACCTTCCACCAGCAGCCGCAGCAGCAGGGTGCGGCCTGCAATCTGCTCCTCGTCCACGATCCGGCCCTGATCGGCATCGCGCTGGCGCAACCAGGCATGGATCGCGGCACTGGTCTGCTTGTCATGGGTACGCAGCACCTCGGCCAGCATCGGGTCGCGATGCGCCTCGGCATTGATCTCTGCATACAGGGCCACGCTGGCGATGGCATTGCCGTGGATCGGCAGCACTTCGCCGCGCGCCCATTGCTGGTAGCACTCCAGCAGCCCATCAATCAGATCGGACGCCACCGGCATCTCGCTGATCGAGGCCTGGTCGTGGCGCAGCTGGCGCTCGATCAGGGCCAGGATCAGGGCGCGCTTGTTGGCGAAATAGCGGTACATCAGCCCCTGGCTGATCTCGGCCTCGGCAGCGATATCGCCGATCGAACCGGCATGGAAACCACGGGTGATGAAGCACTTCTGGGCGGCGTCGAGGATGCGCCGGCGCTGGGCTTCGGCATGGGCTTCGGCATGGGCGGCGGCAGGGGCGTCAGCGGGTGCGGCTAGGGCGGTTTTCGGCGTCATTGCATGAAGTCGGGGCGTCCAGAGGCGGGATAGTACGTCACAAAAGGTGTGAATGAACGGTCATTCATTTGTAATTCCCGCCTCCCAGACTGCGCCGGCCTTCTCCTTCCGCGAATGAGTCCGATGCGCCACGCCCTGCTGCACCGCCCGCTGCTCACCCTCGCCATTGCCGCCGCACTGCCGGCGCTGGCCCATGCCGAAGACAGTCCCAGCGCCGACGCCGAGGCATCCGCCGATGCCGCGCGCACCGTGGTCGCCCTTGACCAGGTGATGGTGACTGCGCAGAAACGCGCCACCAACCTGCAGGAGACCCCGATCTCGGTATCGGTGGTCGATGCCGAAGCGCTGAAGGACCGCAGCGCGATTTCGCTGGGCAACTTGTCCGATGGCTCCATCCCATCACTGCGGGTCACGCCGTTCGCTACCCGTAGTTCTGCGCTGAACATCGGCATCCGTGGCATCGGTGCCTCCGGCGACGCCAACCAACCGGCCCGCGATGCCGGCGTCGGCATCTACGTCGACGGGGTGTTCATGGGCCGCGCGCAGGGCCTGGGCAGCATGCTCTACGACGTGGAGCGCATCGAAGTGCTGAAGGGGCCGCAGGGCACGCTGTTCGGCCGCAATACCGAAGGCGGCGCGGTGAGCATCGTCACCAAGGCGCCGACCGGCGAGTTTGGCGGCAACGTCAGCGCGGGCGTGTCCAACTTCAGCGGCTACAACAGTGCGCTGCACCTGGATCTGCCCAAGGTGGGCGATGTCAGCTTCAAGATCGACGCCGTGCAGGCCAAGCGTGGCGGCACCACAGACAATCCGATGCGCGGCGAGCGTGACTTCAACAGTTACGACAAGCGCGGCGCCCGCCTGAGTGCGCTGTGGCAGCCGAGCGATGACTTCTCTTTGTTGTACGCGTTCGATCGCTCCTATGATGCCACCACGCCATATCACACTCAGGTGCTGGTGCCAGGCGCCTACCTCAGCCCCCTGCAGAAGGCCGGCGCCAGCCAGGATCGCCGCGACAGCGCCATCCTGGGCGGGCCGCAGGAAGACAACATCGGACGGACCAGTGGCCATCTGTTGAACCTGTCGTGGACGCTGAACGACAACCTGGAGTTGAAGTCGATCAGTTCCTACCGTGAACTCACCCAGGGCCAGTTCGACATGGGCCTGGTCGATGCGATTTCGGCCTATGGTGGCGCCGGTACGCCCTTCGGGCGTTACAGCCTGGCCCAGGTCTACCAGCACCAGTACAGCCAGGAATTCCAGCTCATCGGCAACACCTCGCAGGTGCAGTTCCTCGGTGGCGCGTTCTACTACCACGAGACCGCTGGTGACAATGCGCAGACCCCGAACATGCTGGTCTGGGGGCCGGGTGGCAACAGCTACACCGTGAATCCGGCGACCAACCCGCTGGATCTCTCGCGGGTACGCATCGATCGCGCCAGCAAGGCCTGGACCGACAGCCTGGGCGTCTTCGGCCAGGCCACGTGGACCCCGGAAGCGATGCAGCGGCTGCACCTGACAGCGGGTGGCCGCTATACCCGCGATGACAAGAAGGGCAGCCTGTACATCGTCAATGGTGCGGCGACCAACCTTGCGTTCAAGGATCGCTGGAGCCGTTTCGACCCGATGGTCAATATCGCCTACGACCTCGGCGAGCACGCGATGGTCTATGCCAAGTACAGCACCGGCTTCAAGGCCGGCGGTGCCAACTCGCGCTCGACCAACTACAGCGCGTTCGGTCCTGAAGAAGTGACGGCCTATGAGCTGGGCTTCAAATCGCAGTTCTGGGACAACCGCGCGCGCCTGAACCTGGCGGTGTTCGATTCGACCATCGCGCACAAGCAGATGGACTTCTCGCTGCCGTTCGACCCGAACAGCGGCGAAACCCGCACCACCATGGTCACGACGAATGCATTGAGCGATGGCAAGTCGCGCGGCGCGGAGCTGGAGTTCAACGTGATGCCGGTAGACAACCTCACCCTCGGCCTCAACTACGCCTATACGAAGATCGACGCGCAGACCGCGTCGGACCCGTTCGGTGCAGGGGTGCAGGTAACGGTCCAGCCGCTGCTGGCGCCGAAGAACGCCGGCAGCCTGTCGGTCGACTACCTGGTGCCGTTCGCGAACTTCTCGGCACTGAAGTTCCATGTGGACGGCAACTGGTCCGATGGCTACTACACCAGCGAGTACGACCAGATGCTGACCGACAGCTCGTTCGTGGTGAACGCACGGGTGGCGCTGGTGGATGTGCCGGTCAACAGCACTGGCACCACCATGTCGTTCTCGTTGTGGGCACGCAACCTGCTGGATGAGCAGCACCTGTTCTACAAGATCAACAGCGCGGCGCTGGGCCAGAGCGGCATCTTCAACGATCCGCGTACCTTCGGCCTGGAAATGGCCGTCAACTTCTGATTCGAACGGAGAATTCCATGAAGCACCGCTCTACCGAACTTGTCCTGGCCGTGATGCTCAGCCTGCCGATGGCCGCGACGGCTGTTGCCGCTGATGCGCCGCAGGCCGCCGCCGCGAAGCCGACGGCCGTTGCGAACGTGAAGCCCGTCGCTGCCGATGCGCAGCGCGTGATCCCGCTGCAGGGCGCCTGGAACGTGCGTACCTTCGCCGGCCTGCAGGGCCGCCACGGTCCGATTCCGGCCGATGCGTTCGTGCGCACCGCAGACCTCGGCCGCCTCACCGATGCCGACCGTGATGACCTGGCCGCGGCCGGCGTGAAGCTGGATATCGACCTGCGTACCGCCGATGAAGAGGCGCAGTCGCCGGACCTGCTGGCCAAGGATGATCGCTTTGCCTACCAGCGCATTTCGCTGATGGGCACCGAGAAGATGGACCTGCAGAAGATGATGACCAGCTTCCCGGATACGCTGGGCGAGGCCTATGTGCAATGGCTGGGGCACAGCCAGCCGCAGTTCAAGCAGGTGTTCCAGCGCATTGCCGCGCAGCAGGACGGTGCCGTGCTGTTCCATTGCACGGCCGGCAAGGACCGCACCGGCATCATCGCTGGCCTGCTGCTGGACCTGGCGGGTGTGCCGAAGGCAGAGATCGTGCACAACTACGCGATCTCCGCGCACTATCTGGAAGGGCAGCCGAAGGACAGTGCGATGAACGCGCAGATCATGGCGCTGATCAAGCAGAACCCCGAGATCGCCCGCAAGATGGCTGGCATGTCCGGTACCGCACCGGACAACATGGAGCAGTTCCTGGCGGCGTTGCACAGCCAGTATGGTGGTGCGGAAGGGTACCTGAAGTCGATCGGAGTGAGCGAGCAGGAGATCCAGCAGTTGAAGGTACGGCTGGGGCAGGCTGGCTGAAGACTGCCAGGCTGAAGGCAGGTGCCGGACAGCCCGGCACCTGCCGTGCGTCATCACGGCTGCGGCGGCGCTACCAGGATGGCGGCATCCAGTACCGGGAATGTCTGCGGTGCCTGGCCGGACGATGCGACCAGGCGGATCTCCAGCGTGGTCGTTCCCCCATCGGCGGCATTCAGTGCCTGCAGGGCCCCCAGTTTCTGCGGCAGCGGCACCGCGAACGTGGTTGGGTGGCTGTGATCCATCCCGGCCATGGTCGGCCCGAAGAACGATACGGTGCCGGCGTAGTACGGACTGTCGGCCGCCACGGAGGCGGTGCCCGCCGGTGCGTTGATCAGCACGTCGAACTCGCGCGTATTGTTCAAGCCGCGTGGTCGCTCCAGGGTCACTTCGGCAATCAACTGGCGCGGGCCCGATGTGGTCAGGTGCGCGCGCACCGCCTCATTGGGGACAGCCACGCGGACGGCGCCATCGGAGCGTGTGCCGCGCACCAGCCGCACCGCGCCGGCAGCTGCTGGCAGCGTGACCGCCTCCAGCATGTCGTTGCGGCGCGCGTAGACGTAGTCGTAGTCGAAGGCCCTGGTGGAGAAGAACGCACTGGCCGGACGCTCGCCAACGGGCTTGCCCTGTGCATCGACGAAGAAGCGGAACGGTTCGTTCATGAACTGGCGCCGCTGGTCGACATTGACGGGCATGATCGGCTTGCCGCGGGATTGCTGCAGCTGGTTCCACACATCCCACAGGCGGTCCATGTTGGCGTGGTGCAGGTAGAAGATCGGATCGAGTGGTGACAGGAAGTTGGTCATGTTGCCGTAGGGGCCGGGATCGACCGCGCCGACGCCACCGATGCAGTTGTGCACCTTGTTGTGCGGGAATCCTTCCAGTACCGAGAATTTCGTGGCGCCGTCTGGCTGCACCACATGCGAGGCGGTGCGTGAGCTGGTGAAGCTGCGGCTGACATCGTCGTTGTAGAACTCGACCGGCGACAGCCCCGCGTGGATGGTGTCGGGAGACACGGCCGAAGCGGTCTTTGCATCGAAGCCGGGATTCTCGCGCCAGAGGTAGCGGGCGCCGCAGGTGATCGCATAGGCCGCATTGCCCGAGATGCCGGTCTTTTCCGCGACGCTGTAGCCGGTCACATCGTTCCAGACATCGTCTGCAGTGAGGTAGCCGCGGAACTTGAGCTGGCCGCGTTGGCCTGCATCCAGGGTGTCCCAGTAGCGCTGCAACGCCGGGCGCATGAACCGGGTGAAGACCGCCAGGTTGCGCGTATACGGCGCGTAGGCGCTGTCAGTGGGCGTCAATACGCCGTCGAACATCGCCGGGGGAATCCGTGGCAGCTCGGTCCAGTCCCAGTAGGGCATGGCGAACTGCGGATCACCGCTGAGCGTGCGGATGGTCTGTTCGAAGTAGCCGACATAGCCACGGTGCCAGACGTAGAACCACCAGTTGCCGTGCGGGCAGTCCATCAGGTGCACGAAGGCGTTGCGGAACCAGTTGCGTGGATCGTCTGCCGGCAATGCCAGCATGGCCTTGATGCCGCGTGCATAGCTGGCCAGCATGCGCTGGCCTTCGGGGCTGGTGACGTTGTAGCGGTGGTAGCGTGCCTGTGCGGCCTTGCCGGCCGGCTCAGCACCGCTGGCCCAGGCCCCGGGTGCTACCAGTGACGCCAATGAAGCGCTGGCGGTGGTGGCAAGAAAATCACGACGTGTGTAGCGCATAGCCTTCCCCCTGGTGATTGGTTGAACCGCGTTGGGTTACAAATCACTGGCAGGACCGGCGGCAGCGTGGCGGCCGGCCCGACGGGGACATCCAGCCCCGCCGCTTCCACCGGCAGGTGCAACGATGGCAGGGGTGGAAGCGGCGGTAGTATAGGCATGGCAAACAGAGCTGATCTGCGAAGCAGGCCACAGTCGCAGGCGCGTACACATCTGCCCGGCTGAAGCTGTTCACCGTCGTCGTTGCGACGTTGTCGATCAGCCAGGCATGGCCTGGCTCTACTGGTCGGGTTTCACCCTTGCCACCCGTTTCCGGTACTCGTACACGTTGTCACCGCGTATGCGCTTTTCCTCGGTGCCGGTGACCCGGCCCACCTGCTGGTCTGAACCGGTCACGGGCTGCGCCTCGATCTCGGTCTCGTGCTCGAAGGAATGCGATTTGTCGGTGTTGCGGTAATAGCGGTACAACGCCCAGTACAGCGCGGTTGCGCCGGCCGGACCTGCCGCCAACAGCCAGAGGCCACTGTCGTCGCTCATGTCGATGCCACCAGGAAGGCAATTGCGAGGGCTTCAATGACGGTGCCGGTGGCAAGGGCCGCCAGCAGCATCTTCCATTGCTGCACGGGCACGCTGCCCATGGTTTCGCCGGTACGGCCGTTCACCGCGATGTAGTGCAGCATGCCGCCGTTCTTGCCAGGCTGATGGTACGAGTACAGCCAGACCGGCAGGTACATCGACACCCAGCGGGTGCCATGCACCTCCAGCTGTTCCTGCTCCCAGCGCACGCCGCGGTTGTAGCGCTTCACCGAGCCTTCCACCTGTGCGCGGGCAATCGACAGCAGCTGGTCTTCCAGCCGCGGCCGCAGCTTTTCCACATCCAGGTTGCGCTTCTCCGAAGTGAAGCCGGCCAGGTAGGAGGCGTTCCATTTCACCGCGTTCTTGGTATCGAACGGCAGGATGGTGTTGATGATGTTGTTGGTGTTGGCGCGGGTATCCAGGTTGCCGCGCTCGGCCGAGGATTCCAGCGGAAGATCGTCGACGGTGAAATCGACCTGGCGTTCGACCTGGTAGACATCGGCGTCGTAGAGGGTGCGCTTGTTCTTCTCGCTGCCGACCGTGTACTCACGGGTCTTGATCTCGCCTTTGCCGGCCACCGCAGCGCTGACATTGCTGTCGACGATCATGTAGGGCAGGAACACGCCCACCACGTTTTCAGGGGTGAACTGGTCCTTGAACGCCTTCAGCGCGAACATCCGGCGCTTGTCGACGAACTGGCGGATGCGCGCGACCGCATCGTCCTTCTTGATGTGGAAGGGCAGCACCGCATCGGGTACCGCGCCATTGGCAATCTGCTCGTTGACGCCGAAGACGTGGCGGCACCAGTGGCAGCGCGCCGTCATCGTGCTTTCGGTGTTGACCGTGACTTCTGCGCCACAGCCCGTGCACTTGAAGGTCATCAACGCCGAGGTGTCGGCATCGATGTCGCGTGCGCCGGAGGCGATGACGGTGCCGCGCAGCTGGTCGATGGCCTCGCCCAGCCCGAACTCCTCCTCGACGCGTGCGCCATGCCATTCGTGACGGCAGTACAGGCAGACGAGGATGTCGGTACCGGCCTTGGGCCGGATGTCGGTGGCGCCGCATTTGGGGCAGCGGTTGAGGCCGTCCTTCAGCTCGCTGGCCGAAGTATCGATGGCCACAGGATCGGGCGCTTCCACTTCATCGCGGATGGCCTGTGGCAGCTTCGAGGTGTCCAGCGGGAAGCTGCCGGGCAGGGGAGGGACGTCCTGCGGCGAACCGGGCCCATCCAACGACGCCGCCGGCAAGGGCGGCGGCGTCGCGGGCGCGGATCCGGGCAGCGGCGGTGGGCCGTTTCGGGGATCGGACATGTTCGTTGTGCGTCCTGCTGTTACAGGCCCAGTGCCTTGGCTTTCAGGGCGTCATAGTCGCTCTGGGTGATCAGGCCCAGGTCCAGCATTTCCTTGGCCTTCTTCAGCTTGGCGACCGGGTCATCCGCGGCCGGAGTGACCGGCTGCTGCATGCCACCCACTCCGAACATGCCCGAGGCCATGCCGACGCCGACCAGGCCGGCCGCGCCGCCGTTCTCGCCGGCCGACTGGATGCCCTGGGCGACACTGGCCTGCAGGTTGGAATTGCCGCGCGAACCGGACAACGCATCGGCGCGCTGCACGGTCTTCAGCAGTTCGCGGGTATTGGCGTCGTATTCAATCGAGACGATAGCGGTCTTGACGATGGCCAGGCCACGGTCGGACTTCCACTGGTAACCCTGTTCGACCGCAGCCGACAGGCTCTGCGCGAAGCCCAGCGAGTCCTGCTGCAGCTTGGTGATGCGGTTGCCCTTGCTCGGGTCGTTGGTATACAGGCTGAAGGCCGGCGCCAGCGAACCGACCACTTCATTGAACAGCTGGCTGGCCGCGGCGTTGTCCAGATCGGTGAAGTCGAACACCTGTCCCGGCTGCAGGTAGCTGGCCGGTACGAAGTTCTTCACAAACAGGATCGGGTCGATGATCTTCAGCGTGTACGAACCACGCGTGACCGCGCCGACCTGGGTATTGAGGAAGCCGTCGTCCCAGTAGATTTCCGATTGGGTGCCGAAGCGGTTGTCCGGCAGTTCCTTCAGCGAGACAAAGTAGGCCGCCTGCTGCGAGCCGGGCTGGCCGCCGAACTTGAAGCGTTCCCAGCTCTGCTTGATGAAGGTGCTGACCAGGCCGTCACCGGCGAAGATCGACTGCGAGTTCAGATCGTCAGAGCGCCACTCGTAGCCGCCCGGTTCGGCGACGAACGCGGTGATCGCGCCGTCCTGGAACAGCAGCAGGCCATAGCCCTCCGGCACGATGATCTTCGAGCCGTTGGTGATGATGTTGGACGAGCCGCTGGTGTTGGAGCCGCGGCCGGCATTGGTGCCCTGCGGCACCGCCGCGAACAGCGCCGCCGTGGACGGCAGGCCCGCCGGCACGGTGTAGAAGTCCTTCCACTGGTCGGCCAGCACACCGCCAACCGCACCCTTCACCGCCTGTACCAGACCCATGACCAACTCCCTGTGATTCGAGGGCAGGCACCATGCCTGCCGAGCTGGACTGAATATAGCAGTGGCCGGGGGCGGCTGTGGTGCCGGTGGGTGAATGCCGTCTCTGCCTTCGACCGCTTGTGCCGCGAATGGCTCAGCAGGTCCGGGCAGTAGATTGATCTGGCGTCAGGGCGCCCCACCGGGACATAATCAGCCTGCCTCGAGCGAGGCAATATGAAATTCAGAGTATCAACGGACGAACAGGGGGATTCATGGATGTTATTCGCGTTCTGGTTGAAGAGCCTTCCGAAGGCAATGTAAGAAACGGCCTGGCGTCGATGCGTTCGGGCATGGCACGTGTGGTTGAAGTAGGTGCCATGGAAATGGATGATAGTGTCCGGAAGATGGCCGAACATTTCTCGAAGATGCTGGAGGACGGCTTTTTGGCCTCGACTTCAGTCGTTGTGGATGAAATCGAACTTTCGTTGGCCGTAACCGCAAGCGGCGGCGTTGAGTTGCTCGGGAAGTTCTCTGCTGGGACCCAGGCGGGGCTTAAGCTCAAGCTCAAGCGGAAGGGCTGATGAGATGAGTACTGAGGCCAGCAGTTTCATCGAGCGTCGGAAGCGGGAGCAGGATCATCCTCTAGGCAAAGTGCGCCCGGAGCTGATCGCGGAGATTGCCGAGGAACTGGAACTACCTGCGGCAACTGGCTTGCCAGATGCCGCCTGTCGGGTGCAGATGGTTCTTCAGGATCTGCGGCCCCTGCTTCCAGAGTCCATCATCAGCCGCCTTGACGATGGTCGGATCTCAGCTGCGGAAATCTACGAGTACAACCCAGCCATATACGTCCAAACGTTCCAGGACGGGAGTTACGGCATCGTGATGACATCAGCGCTCCCCGAGTATCTCTATCGGGTCGCAAGGCCTCTTTCCAGTGCGCTCATTCGCCTTGAAAGCAACCCTTCCAAGGGGCTTGAGCTCGACGAGTTAGCGCGCATCCTGGGCGAGATTGTCTGGTGGCAGTGCGAGGGTAGTTTCGGCCCTGACTACGAAATCTCAAAGCATCAGCGCGTCTATGCCAGCGAGCTCGCCATGCGTGCTCAGCGTTTTCTGGTTGCACATGAACTCGCGCATGTGATGTGCGACGTTGAGGATAAGCTGCGAGAGGCGCGGCCAGAAGCCGTCGGGCCCGTGGAGGAGGAGCTTGTTTGCGACTACATCGCGGTGCAGCTCTCGATGCACGCCAGTTCGGCGCGTGATGATGATCCGAATTTCCACATGCTCAACTATGCAGCTGCGGAGTTCGCGCTACAGTCGTGGTCCTTGCTGGAACGCTTGGGCGATCATGCGACTGATGCGGGCTCTCATCCTGCTCTCCCAGATCGGCTTGGGGCGATGCGACAGGCACTGCGCGATTGCTGTGAGGATGAAGCGACGTTCGAACAGATCGTATTGGTTGCAGATCTGATCGATCGTGCATTCGCCCGGGCTGCTGATCTGTTGCCAGACATCGAAGTGCGGTTCTCCGCCGACGCCGATGCATTCGCATGCGACATCCATGCACTTCTTGATGAGTGCTCGCTCGAAGACGTCCCTGACTACTCCCGATTCCGGGAAGAGATCAGGCCCATTCTTGGGCGTGGCTATCCAGTAAAGCTCGTCGAGGCGGTGCTGAGTCCGGTGATCGATGGGTTCTTCCTCGCAAACCGATCGGGATCGCCTGAATTCTCTGATGAAGAGATCAAACGGCGCTTTCGCCGGATGAAGCTCCTCTATAGTCTGCAGGGCAATTATTCAAAGGCGATGGACACACTTCTGGAGTGTGTATTCAGTCGATACCGATAATGAGGGCAGTGCAGCCGTCCCAGCCATGCCGATGACTGGCTGGGACGAGTTGTTCAAGTAGCTACAACATGTACGGAATCTTGAACGCCAACGTGAAGTCCGGCGCATCCGGGGTCAACCCGATACCCAGCAGCGTCACCAGCGTGGTGTGCTGGTTCAGCGCATAGGTCACGCCCAGGTTAAGTGATGCCGCATTGGCATCACTGCCGATTACCTTCATCCACTTGCCGCCCTGGAAGCGGGTGGAAGCGCGTGCGCTGATGCGGTCACTGAAGGACAGGCTCAGGCTGGTCCGCTCGTTGAATGCGAAGGCCACGCCTGCGCCGAAGTACACCGAGCCGCCCAGCTTCACATCGCCCGGGTTCACCGTGTCCGGATTACTGTCGATGTCGTTGAACCCGCGCGGGATGGAGTGCACGTAGCCGATGTTGGCAAACAGGATGGCCGGGTCGGCGGTCTTCACCATCGACAGGCCCAGGTTGGCCTGCCATACGCCGTTGCCAGTGGGTTGCTCGCGCGGCACGGCGAAGCGGATGTAGTCGTCGTCATCGCGCTCGATCACCTTCCAGTCCAGGCCGTAGGGTGCGCGCCCGGTGGGGGCGGTGACGCCGCCGGTAAGCACGGTCTCAGGGCGCCAGCCGCGTTCGCCGAACAACCGGTAGTTCGCACTGAGCCCGATATCACCCAGGCCGTTGCCGTTGGTCTCTTCCTGTGCAATGGCGGCCGCTGCTCCGCCGGCGCCGCCCTTCTGGTATACGGTGCGCCGAGCCAGGTAAGGCACGTCCAGGTTGAGCGTCAGGTTCGGGCTGACACCCCAGCGGGCCGCCACGTTGTAGGTCAGCGAGTCGGACTCCACGTTCTCGATGGCGATATTGCCGAGGAAAATGGCGTCCAGCGCGAGGAAGCCGTTGAGGGTGAGCTGCTTGCGGTCGTAGCGGGCGTAGGTGAGGCTGTTCTCGATGGTGAAGCGGCGGGAGAACAGGGCCGATTGCTGTTGCTTCACGTCGTCCACGCTGCGCCGCGACTCCTGCTTGGCCTGTTGCGCCTCGGCGGCGGTACTGGCGTAGCCCTCGCTGCTCGGAGGGACCGCGGCGGCGGCCGCCTGCGCCAATGGCGCGGCCGGTGGGGCTGTGACCGGGCCAACCCGCCCGCTCAAGCGCGCCTGCATGGCCTGGACCTGCATGTCCAGTTCGCGTAACCGCCGCACTTCCTGTGCGTAGTTGGCCTTCAGCTGTTCCAGCTGGTTGGCCAGGGCCTGCACGTCAGCGCCATCGTCGGACGTCGGCGGTGCGGCAAGGGCGGTGCCCGCCAGCGCCGCCAGCGCCAACGGGGTGATCCTCATCAGGGTGTGCATGTTGGTGTCCTGCGTTGTGGAGCGTTTCCCCCAATGCCAGGCCCTGTTACTGGCCTGGCCCCATGCCGCGGTTCAACGCAATCGCCTGGGCCACGTTCTGGCTCAACGGCAGGTTGCTGCCCACGGCGTTGCGCACCAGCTCCAGCCGCAGCTGGTTACTGGCGATCTGGCCGTCACCGGCGAGGGCGATACCCTGGCCGACGCTGCCATTGCGGATCCACTGCTGCACCAGCCCCTGGCCATCCACCTGCAGCAGCAGGCGTGCCTGGTTGCCTTCCAGCACGGCGGTCGCGCTGGCGCCGGCCTGCTGCGCGGTGACGTTGCCTGCGCCATCAGAGAGAACGGCTGGCACGCCACCCTCGCGGACGGTCAGCGTGGTGACGTTGCGCGCGACATTGCCATCGCCGGCCACCTGCACGCTCTGCACCAGGCCGCTGGCGTTGGCCAGGCCGCTGCTGTCGATGCTGCGTCCGTGGGTATCGGGCAGCGGCGCATCGGCTGCCGTGACATGCACGCTGGGCTGGAAACTCAGCTTCGGCGCGCCACCACCACGGAAGTCCATGCCCAGGGTGAGGCTGCCCTGCAGCGTCGCGCCGTTGCTGGCCTGCCACTGCGACACCATGGTGACCCCGAACCAGGCAACGTTGTTGCCACCCACGGTGTAGCGCCCCCGCATCAGGCTCAGTTCCGGGTCCGGAATTTCCTTCAGGCCGCGACCGGGAGCGCCCTCTGCCGCCTGCAGGGGCAGGGAAGGGAAGGCCAGCAGCAGAGCCATCATCATCGGTTGGCAGAACATGGTCGAACCTCCTTCAGAACAGGTCGGCGTGGCTGAAGCCGAAGTCGACCAGTTCGGCATCGGTTATCGGCCCTTGCCGCGCGTAGAGCGCGCGGGCGCTTGGCCGTTCGCTGGGTTGCAGAAGAGCGGTGTTGCGATCGAAGTCGCTGCCGATCACCACGAAGACCGCGCGCGATGGCCAGGCGGCCAAGAACTCCGGAAGGGCCAGGCTGCGGTTGCCCAGGATCGGGTCGGCCACTTCCACGATGCCGTTGCGCACCTGCTTGAGCACCACGAAATGGCGGAAACCGCGCACGTCCATCAACACCAGTCCTGGCACGCGAAGGGTGCGCAGTCGTGTTTCATCGATGCGGTAGCCCCGACCGCGCATGCCCAGCGATTCCACGTAGCGCTTGATGTCGAGCAGCGAGAAGCCGCGCTCGGCTACCAGAGCGGGATCGGAGACCCCCATCATTCCCTCGATCACCGTCGCCTCGTCGGTATCAAGGTGGTAGGCGTGGCGCAGGATGGTGGCCAGCGCGGCGGCCCCGCAGCTGTAATCGGTGTGCTGCCGCACCACGTTGCGGTAGCGCCGCTCCTGCATGCTCTCCACCTTCTGCTGCAGCAACGCGCCATTGGGCAATACGCCGCTGAAGCGCACCTCGCCCGCCCACGCGGAGGCGGTACCCAGCAGCAACAGCATCGCCAGCAGGCGCATCGAGAGGCGGCAACGGATCATCACGTTCTCCGGCAGCAGGGGGGAGCCCCTGTCCCAAGGGGGAGGAGGAACAGGGGCTCCCGGGACCCGGCCATTGGCGGACGGCCGGGGTGTTGCGCTTACTCGCCGCTGCCGCCACCGCCGCCGGTGCTGGGCTGGGCGACGGCCAGGGCCAGGCTGTTGGCCTGCAGGTTGCCGGTGCCCGCAGCAACGTTCACGCCGATGTTGCCGGAGGCGCCGGAGAAGGCACTGCCGGACAACGCCGAGGTGTTGGTGGCGTTGACGTTCACCCAGCGCGTGGTGCTGACCGTGCCGCTGAGGCTGGCGTACAGATCGGCCACGCCCAGTTCGACGAACTGGCTGGTGCCACTCTCACGCGTATCGAAGCCCAGGCCGCCCACTCCCGGCCGGTTGGGGTTCATCGTGGCGTTCTGGATCTGGTTGTCCAGGTCGATGTGGCCGGTGCTGTTGCCACCCGGGTGTGGCAGCTCGCCACTCCACGTATCCAGGTAGTAGTTGGCCATCTGGTAGGCGTTGCCGGTACCGCGGTAGGTGCCCGCGCCATAGGCCAGCGTCAGGCCGCTGACGCCGCCACGCATGCCGACCTGCACGGTATCCGTGTAGGACTGCACGAAGCCGGCATTGCTGACCGTGTTGCCGGTGGAGACCTGGTTGGAGCTGATGCTCGACTGCGCCACTGCGGTGGTCGCTACCGAGGCCGCAAGCGCGTTCTTCTGCTCGTTGTTGTTGCCCGAGGCGATGTTCACGCCGATGTTGCCCGAAGCACCACCGAAGGCGTTGCCGCCGAGACCTGCGGCGTTGGTGACCCCGGAGTTCATGGTGGCGTTGCCGAAGCCGGCCTGGTTGACGAACACCTCGGCGTCGGCCATGCCGAAGCTGAAGGACGCGTCGGCAGCGGACAGCGACGCGGCATTGTCCTGCGCGTTGTTGTCGCCGGACACCACGTTGAAGCCGAGATTGCCCGAGGCGCCGGCACCCACGCTGTCACCGATGGAAGCACTGTTGGTGACCAGGCTGTTGCTGGTGACGTTGTTGCTGATCGACTGGCGGTTGTCGATCACGGCAATGGCCGCCGAGTCGAGGTCGATGTCGCCGGTGATGTTCGGGTCACCGGAGAAATTGATGTCGGTGCTCAGCCGCAGGTCCTTCTCCAGGTTCACGTCGACGCCGTGGTTGTTCTTTTCCTTGCGTTCGTCGGCCTGGATGTTGCTGTGTTTCTGCACATTGACATTGACGGTGCGGTTGCGTACGTCGTTGTCGGTGTGGTTGTGCGTGTCGTTACGGGTTTCGCTGACGGTGTGGTTGTGATTGATGTTCGCGTTGGCGTTCTGGTTGTCCCAGCCATTGGCCGCAGCGGCGGTCGAGGCAGTGGCAATCGCCATGGCGAGCATGGTCTGTTTGACGGTCGCTTTCATGGTGCCCTCTCTCTCATCAGGTGGTGCATCGGTTGGGTGGTTGTCACGGGCGGTCCTGCACGACCAGGCCCAATACGTTGGCCGTGTCGTTGCCGTTGCCCGCGATCTGATTGAGTTGCAGGACCCCGTCGAATCCCCGCAGTGCGGTGCTGGCTACACCTGCGCTGCGGGTGCCCGTCGCGACGCCGTGACCGGTGTCGTCCCGCCCCCCTGCCAACGCGGAACCCTCGGCGGCCAAGGCCGTATCGTCGGTTTCGCGTATGCCCTGTCGGGCCAGCGTCGCGCTGACGACGTTGAGCGTCGTGTTGGCGATGCCGCTGGCCTGGTTGATGGATGCGATGCCACTGGCACCGGCCAGTGCGTCACCGCCAATGAATGCAGTGGCCTGCAGCGGCCCGGACAGCACGCGGTTGCCCTGCTGCAGTTGCCGCGCATTGATCGCGACGTCGGCGCGATCACCCTTGGCGATACCCCGTAGGTTGGCCTGCACGTTGAGGTCGCCGGCGGCCTGGTTCACGGCGATGGCGCCATTTGTTCCGGCAAGTGCGTGGCCGTCGATGCGGGCCACGTCGAGATAGGCGAGCATGCCGCTGTAGTCATCGGCCCGGGTCGCCCAGGGCGCGGCAGCGAGCAGCAGAAGCAACCCGTGCAGCGGCTTCATTTTCCACCTGCCGGGGCCGTGCCCTGCAGCGGGAACTGGGCCAGTGCGCCGCGCACGGTATCGGCGATACCGCGGGTGCTGCTGCCGACCGCACCGAGCGGCCCACTCATGGCACCCCCCAGATTGCTGCCGACCATGCCGTCGCCACTGCGGCCCAGCGTGCCGCCCAGGGCCTGCTGGGTGACCCGTTCAACGGTGGTGCCACCCGGAGCCCCGATGGACGCAGCCTGGCCGGCGCCCATGCCGGCATAGTCCTCATCGCTCAACTCGTCCATGCCGGTTGTTGTGCCGCCGGCACCCAATGCGGTGGCGATCTCGCGCTGCGGCTTCGGGTCGGCAATCAGCGCCATGCCCAGCGGTGCCATGCGATATGCCGGGCGCGCGGATACATCCCGCAGCAGGACGATCTCGCCCGGTTGTGCCTTCACGCCTTGACGGGCGCCGGATGCGGATGCGCCCGCGCCAACCGACAGCAGGGCCACTGCCAGTGCTGCGGCCAGGCCGCGAATCAGGGTGGAGCCGTCCATGCCGATCTCCCGCGATGGGTGCGGCGGAACCACGCATCAACCGTGCCAACTCCGAAGTGCCCACCGGCCAATGTCGGCACCGTGCCGCACCTGACCGGGCTGCTGCCACGCTGTTACAGGCACGTCGTGGAATTGTTGGGATTTCGAAGCCCCAGGCACCGCAGGGCAAGGGCGGCGGGCGACTGTCGCATCCGTGTTACAGGTGGCGTCGCGGTCTGCAACGGTGCCGCTTCAGCCAGGAATTTCTTGACGCACTGCTCATTGCGCCGCCGTTTAGGGAAGCGCTAGGATCCGCCCAACAAAGGCCGCCCCGGTGGCCGTAGAGGTCCCGGCGGGGGGCGGCACGCCGGTGATTGCCTGACAGTCCGCCGACGGTGTCCGGATGCTGGGGGAAGCATGGCAGCGGTCCCGGAGGCTTCAACGTCACGTTGCGTGCTCTGGTTTGGCGAGCCGTTGGCGAACGAGCGCAGTGCGCTGGCGGCAGCAGGCTGGTATGTGCGCAGCATCCGTCCCGATCCCGCCATGGCGATTGGCCTGCGCGGGCGCGATCGCTTGCTCGCCGTGCTCGATCTGCGCCACCTCGATGCGGTCGCGCTGCAGCTGCTGGTACCGTGGATCGAGCAGCACCGGCATCTACCCTGGCTGGCGGTACTGCCACCGGGTGCCGGACCTGCTTCAGCGGCCTGGCTGCCGTTGCTGCAGCGATGCCGTGCCCGCTTCACGCTGCCGTTCGGCCTGCAGGATCTGGTCTGCGCAATGCGCCAGCAGTTCGACGCGGATGATCCGCCTGTCGACGCAACCTGCAGCAGGCAGGGACCGCACGCATTGATTGGCGAAAGCGCTGCGCTGCATGCGGTGCGCACGGTGCTGCACAAGTTCGCGCCGGTGGAGCTGCCGGTGCTGGTCACCGGCGAAACCGGTACAGGCAAGGAACTGGCCGCACATGCGCTGCATGCGTTGTCGGGGCGTGCTGGCAGGCCTTTCATTGCGGTGAACTGTGGTGCGATTCCGGCCAACCTGGTGCAGTCAGAGCTGTTCGGCCACGAACGTGGCTCGTTCACCGGTGCCGACAAGCGGCAGATCGGCGTGTTCGAATCCGCGCACGGCGGCACGGTGTTTCTGGACGAAGTCGGTGACCTGCCGTCGGAGGCACAGACCAGCCTGTTGCGTGTACTGCAGGAAGGCACCTTCGAGCGCGTCGGCAGCAGCCAGCCGTTGCGGGCGGATGTGAGAGTGCTGGCTGCCACCCACGTGGAACTGGAACACGCGGTGGCGCAGGGCCGGTTCCGCAGCGATCTCTACTACCGTCTGAACGTGCTGCGCCTGCTCATGCCACCATTGCGTGAGCGCGGTGCCGATGTGCAGCTGCTGGCCGAACACTTCCTGCGCTGTTTCCGGCAGCGCCACAGCGTGCGTGCACGCGGCTTTGCGCCGGCCGCACTGCAGGCCATGCGGCGTTTCGAATGGCCCGGCAACGTACGCGAACTGCTGAACCGTGTGCAGCGTGCAGCGATCATGGCCGAGGGCGAGCTGATCAGCGAGCGTGACCTGGAGCTGGGCGCATCGGTGGCGGTCCTGCCTGGGGCGATGCTGCACGATGCGCGGGGGCAGGCCGAGCGCGATGTGCTGCTGCAGACCCTGCGCCAGACCGGCTACAACGTTTCCGAGTGCGCGCGGCAGATGCAGATCTCGCGGGTGACGGTGTATCGCCTGTGCCGCAAGCACCGGTTGGAGCTGCCTGCGCAGCGCTGATCAGCCGGCCGCCAGGTGCTTGAACAGGCGCAACGGCTTGCCCGTGACGCGCTCGATCACGCCCTTGGCTTCCAGGTCCAGCTGCACGGCCTTCAACCACCAGCCGGCGGTGGCGCCTGCCGGGAACAGGGCGGTGGGCAGGTGCGGCAGCAGCGCCTGCTTGGCCTGCGCAACGGTCAACCCTGGCGGTTGCGCAGGCAGGGTCTGCAGCAAGGCATGGCGCATGGCGAGATACTTGGCACGATCCACGCGCTGGATGTGCCCGGGCGTGGTGATGCTCTCGATCTCGATCCGCTCGGGCTCAGACATGGCTATCTCCAGCGACTTCGATGCGTGGGCTGCGGAAGCCCATGGCGATCCACGCCTTCATCAACCGTGCATGGAACCGCAGCGACCGGGTCTGCAGGTTCGGCACATCGTCCGGAAGGACAGACGCATCAGGAAGATCACTGACCATCGTCCGCATCTCCACGGCGGGTCTTGCCGATGCGGGCCACAGCAGGCCATACAGGCTCAGCCAATGGCCGCCACTGAACTCCAGGAACAGCGGCGTATTGCAGCAGCCCGCCAGGACGCGGCGGCTGCCGCCCCTGCTGGACAAGCGCAACGCGCGCAGCATGGCATGTCCGGCATCGATGCTGACGCGATCCTTGCGGTGCATTACGAAGAGCGTCTGGCCGTGCGGGCCCAGGACGTCCGGTGCTCGGGGCATCGACTGCAGCATGGCGCCGGCCTTGCGGCAGCTGTCGCAGCAGCATTCGACGGTGGCAATGGGTTGGCCCGTGGCGGTCAGGTGCACCTGGCCGCAGGCGCAGGCAAGGGACTGGTGTGAGGCCATCTGCGTTTTCTCCTGGGGTTTCATCCTCTCGACGAACCGGGGCGCCGAAAATCGACACCATCTGCCTTCAAGGGCGCATCATCCGAAAGCGGATGCGGTACAGGTCCAACCCTGCACCGTCCGCGCGCCGCGCCGAATAGGTCAAGGTGTCGGGTTGCGAGCCATCCAGCATCGCGCCGTAGCTGTCGCCGGAGGCCTCGTTCAAGGGGGAGGGCAATGCAAGGCCCGCGTCATAACGGCCTCCACGCTCGTAGGCAATGAACTGGCGTACCGGTGCACTGCCGAAGTCCAGGGCGCGGGCAAACACCAGCGTCCGGCCGTCGCCCAGGAAGGTGGCATCGAACTCCTGCGCTGCGGTATTGAGGTCTCCCGGCAGCGGCCGTGCCGGCTGCGCCATGCCACGGACCATCGCTGCGACGTAGAGGTCATGGCCACCCGCACCGCCTGCGCGATCGCTGGAGAACAGCAGCGTGGCTGCGTCGGGCGAGAGCATCGGCGCGAATTCATCGGCCGCGCTGTTCACTGCCGGGCCAAGATTGACCGGCTCCCCGAATCGACCGTCGCTCCCCATGCTGACCCGGTACAGATCGTCGCCGCCCTGGCCGCCTGCGCGATCCGAACAGAAATACACCACGCGGCCATCGGCGGAAAAGGCGGGATCGAACTCACGTCCCGGCGTGTTGAACGGCACCGGCGTCGCCGGCCGCCAGCGCTGCCCGTTGTGGCGCGAAACCCATATGTCATACCCGCCCGGACCGCCGGGCCGGTTGCGGCTGAACCACAGTGCGGTCTTTCCGTCCGGGCTCAAGGTCAGTCGAATCTCGTCGTACTGCGTGGATGCAATGCCCGGAGCAAAGCGCTCGGCCGGGCCGACGATCTGCAGCACCCTGGATGGAGACGCGCAAGGCGACGCAGACACCAGCAGCATCACGGCCAGCAGCGCCTTCATGCCTGCCGCTCGAAGTCGCTGACCCAGTTGGTTTCCCAGCTGCGTCCGCCATCGGTCGAGGCCGCCTGTTCCCAGCGCGCCGAACGCGGGGTAATGCGTGACCAGATCACCCGCGTCTGGATTGCTCGTCCGTCGTGCTGGTCTTCGCCGAAGAAGCGACCGACACCGGCCTCGAAACGGCCGAGCAGTGGCGCGCCGATCCGGGTCGGTTCCCGGCCATCCAGCCACCAGCTCAGCCAGTGCCGCTCAGCCGCATTCCAGGCGCGGATGCCCATGCCGCGCAGCGGCGCTCCTGGCACGTCCATCAGATTGTCACCTACGTTGCCGAATCCTCCCAGTACCGGCCAGTTGTGCAGGGTGCCGTTGAACGCGTCCCACGCATCGCTGCCTGCCAGTCGGGCGCGCAGGCGACGATGGCGCACGTTCCAATGGCCCACCAGAAAATCAAAATCGCCCGGTGCATCCGGCAGCTTCGGAAGCGGCGAGGGGGCCGCAGCCGTGCGGCGGAACCAGTTGCGCCAGTTCACCTCCCAGTGCGCACCGGCGTCGTCGGAGAATGCCTGTTCCCACCACGGCTCCTCGCCGTGGATGGCGTGCCACCGGAACCACACGTCGATGGGGCGTCCGTCGATCCGGTCGGTGCCGCGAAAGTCGCCGGCATCGCCCTTGAAACCGCCGCGTACGGGGGCTTCGATATGGGCAGGATTGCGGCCATCGATCCACCAGATCGACCACGTGGAAGACACCGGATCAAAGGCACGCACGCCCAGGCCCCTGTAGGGACCCGAAGGCAGTGCCATGACGTTGTCATCGATGGTGCCGAGCCCGCCCAGGGTGAGCCAGACCGCGCTGGCGCCCGTGAAGGACTCCCAGCGGGTATCGCCCACCAGCCGCTCCTTCAGGCGTTGGTGCCGGACCAGCCAGTTGCCCTGCAACCATTTCCAGTCTTCGCTGTGACTGGCCAGGGCCCATCCGGAGGGCAGGGCGGTGGACGCGGCCGTGGCGGCCAGGGTGACCAGGAACTGCCGTCGATCCATATGCGTGATCCCCTACCGAAGGTGCCCCCATCGTTGCGGGTTCGAAGGGGATTGACCACGCAGATATCGGGGCTCAGGCTAAGTCACACTTATGGTCACCCAACGCCAGCTGCCATCGCTTGCCGCCATCCGCGCCTTCGAGGCGGCGGCGCGGCTGGGCAGCTTCGCGCGTGCCGCCGAGGAGCTCGACACCACTGCGGCATCGGTGAGCTATCACGTGCGGCGGCTGGAGGCCCAGACCGGTACCTGCCTGTTCCTGCGGCACGCACAGCACGTGGAACTGACGGTGGTGGGTGCCAGCGTCGCGCAGGAAGCCACCCGGGCATTCGACGCACTACGCGCCAGCTTCATGCGCGCCGCTGGCATGGATGCGGCGCGACTGCGCCTGTCCGTACTGCCAACGCTGGGCACCAGTTGGTTGACGCCGCGGCTGGGTACGTTCCGCGCCCGCCATGGGCAGCTCCTGCTGGAACTGGACCTGTCGGCAGAGCCGCAGGATCTGGCCGCCGGCCACTTCGATGCCGCCATCCGCAACGGGCATGGCGAGTGGCCTGGGCTGCAGGCCACGCCCTTGTTCCCCAGCGTTTTCATGCCGTTGTGTGCGCCGGCGCTGCTGCCGGCGGCCCGTGGGCTGGGCAGCACCGCGCTGGAGATTCCCCTGCTCGGTCGCCCGGATTGGTGGGCCCTGTGGTTCGCCGCGCACGGGCACCTTCCACCGCCGGCACCAGGGAGTCTGGTCACGCCCTTCGCCGTCGAGCATCTGGATGTCGGTGCCGCGATCGCAGGGCAGGGCATCGCCATCGGCTCGCCGATCCTGTTCCAGGCCGAGCTGGAGAGCGGGCGCCTGGTGCAGGCGCATCCGGGTGTCGCCAGCGACGGTCGCAGCTTCTGGTTCGTGGCGCCCTCGGCGCGGAGTGGGAGCGCCAAGGTCATCGCATTCCGTGACTGGGTGGTCGAACAGGCCGCCGAGGCACGGCACGCAGCACGCCATCATCTGGCCCAAGCGGTGACGCCGTGAACCAGAGCCCCGAACTGCTGCGACGCCTGCTGCGTGCCAAGGACCGGATGGACCGGGCCAGCCATGAGGAATGGCCAGTCACACGCCTGGCCGAGGTCAGTGCGGTGTCGCCGGCGCACTTCGCCCGCTCGTTCAAGCAGGCATTCGGGCTGCCGCCGCACCGGTATCTTCTCAGCCGGCGCATCGAACGGGCCGTGGCGATGTTGCGTGACACCGACCTGCCGGTCACCGAAATCGCCCTGCAGACCGGGTGGAGCAGCCTGGGCACCTTTGGCCGCATCTTCCGTGACATCACCGGTGACAGCCCGGGCAATGTGCGTGAGCGTGAGCGTGAGCGTGCAGGCCAGGCGGCGTCGGCCAGCGTGCCGGAATGCCACGCACGTGCCGCACAGCGACCGAACCTGAAGATCGCAGTTTTGGAGAAGCGTCGCCGCGAGGCGGTTGCTAACGTGGACCCCACCTGAGGGAGGTCCCATGACGAACACTGTGAACACGGTCGGCCTGTATGTGCGCGACCAGGATGAGGCGCTCGCGTTCTATGTCGGCAAGCTCGGCTTCGAAGTGCATACCGATGTACGCAACGGCAGCTACCGCTGGCTGACGGTACGCAGCCCGGGCCAGGACGGTTTCCAGCTGGGCCTGTTCGTGCCTGGCCCGCCCACCCACGATGCGGCCACCGCGCTTTCGCTGCAGCAGCTGGTGGCCAAGGGCGCAATGCCGCCGCTGGTGCTGGCCGTGGATGACTGCCAGGCGCGCTACACGCAATGGCTGGCGCTGGGCGTGGAATTCACCCAGGAGCCGATCGAGCGCTATGGCGCCGTGGACGCCGGATTCCGCGATCCATCAGGCAATGGCTGGAAGATGATCGAAGCCCGCTCCGAGACGAGGCGCCGGCAATGAGCCGCGGTGGCTGGGCACGGCCCGTGCACCGTTGGACCTCGATTGTGTTCACCCTGGCGGTGATCGCCAACTTCGCCGTTCGCGGGCTGGGGCAGGGCGAACCTGCAGCGTGGATCACCTATTCGCCGCTGCCGCCGCTGTTCCTGCAACTGTTCACCGGCCTGTACCTGTTCGCGCTGCACTACGCCGGAAGGCGCCGCAGCGCCGCATTCGTCGCTGCGGGCTGAGGCAAGGTCAGGCGACCGCGTCGACCGCATGGGCGGCAAGCAGGGCGGGTAGGTCTTCCATGCGCTGGAAGATCACCTGTGCACCCGCTGCACGCAGGGCCTCCGGCGTACTGTGGTGCGGACCGCCTTCACTGAAGCCGAACACGGTTGCGCCAGCGGCCACACCGGCCGTTGCACCGGTAACAGTGTCCTCGATCACCGCGCAACGCTTCGGGTCCACGCCCAGCGCAGCGGCGGCGGCCAGATAGACATCCGGATGCGGCTTGGTGTGCGGCATGTCCTGGCCGCTGAACACGTGGGCCCCGAAGGCATCAAGGATGCCGACCTTGCCCAGCTGCAGCTTCACCTTGTGCAGGTCGGCACCGGAAGCGCAGGCGATCCGCCCGCCGGTGGCCGCAGCGATCGCGCGCACGGCCTCGGGTGCCCCCTGGATCGCTTCAAGGTCACGTTCCAGTGCCTGGTTGCGCTGCCGGCGGAACTCCTCCAGCCATTCCTCGGTGAATGGCTTGCCGGTGCGCTCTGCGATCAGCCCTGCCAGATGGGCCACGGACTGGCCGAGGAAGACTTCACCCGCCTGCGCCGGGGTCAGCGGCCAGCCGCGTGCGGTCAGCATTTCCGAAAGCACGCGGGCGACCAGCGGCTCGGAATCAACGAGTACGCCATCGCAGTCGAACAGCACGGCATCGAAGGGGAAACGGGACATCTACAGCTCCAAGGGGCAATGCGGTGGTGCAATTGCCCGCCATTTTCCCATAGCCATCCTTGCGTGGCACCCGGAGCGGGTGCCATCCATTCCCGGCAGGCCGATCAGCCCAGATCACAGCCCGCCGGCTGCGGCCAGGTGGTGGCCGGCAGCATGTTCTTCAGCGAAGCGGGCGCGTTGATCGCCACATAGCTGGCGCCCAGCAGCTCCTCCAGGTCGGCGATGGTCACCAGGTAGTTGTCCAGGCTGCCCAGGTTCGCTTCATTCGGGATGATCCAGCTGATCGCCTTGGCGGTGCCGGTGTTCGGATCGCGGGTGATGATCGTCTTCCAGAAGAACTCCGGGGTCGGAATGCCGTGGCTGGCAAGGAAGTAATCGTTGGACGCGTCGCCGTAGACCACGCCGCCGTAGACATCCACCGGCGCGATGTCGCGGTAGCACTCGGCCACGTTTTCGGCCTTCACCCAGACGCCCTGATTGAAGCTGGAAACCTGCGGAACGATATTGGACATGTAGTTGGCGCGACGGATGTAGGTCGCGTTGTAGTCCATGTGGTTGGAGGTCACCAGATGGCCGCGGTCATAGCCGCTGCGGATGCTGGCATACGCAGCGGTGCTGTTCTGGCCGAGGCAGCCGGCCGGCAGGTCCGGGTCTTTGTAGAAGCTGGACGGGCGCGCGGCCGAACCGGTGTCTGCGGTCAGGGTGTATTCGTAGCGGGTGGCGCTGTGGATGCTGCAGTCGTAGGTGAGCACGAAGCCGCCCTTGTTGAGGGTGACGACCTGGGCCTGGGCAGCGCCGGCGAAGGCGCTGAGGACAAACGCGAAGAAGAAGGTTGCAAGGCGCATTGCGGTTCTCCAGCAGAAGTTCAGGGCGCAGCCGTCCGCCACGACCAGGCCGGGGCGAAGTCATGTGGAGACGTTGCGGAGTCGGGTGCTGCGGATTGCGGTAGGGCCTGACCGCATGGGTGGGGCCGTGCAGGCCCTGCGGTGTCGTAAGCGTCACAAGCTGTCGGCTTTCGGTCAATGACGAAAAGGCGAAGCTGTGACCGCCCGCAAGCACTGGAGATGTGTCAGATCAGGAAGCGGAGACTGAAACGAGCGCATGCTACTGCAGACGCGCCTCGCAACGTGCAGGCTGTCCCCTTCCCCCGCCGGATTTGAGCCATCACCAATCTGGGATTGATGTCGCATTTCTATTCAGGTGGTCAGGCTAAGCTGCGGCTGGGGAAGTCGGGCTGCCAGCACCGATGGGCCGCGCAAAGCGGGCCAGGTGCATACAGGGAAGGAGCTTGGACATATGCGCAGTTCGAAGGCCGCGTCGTACGCAGCGTCGGTGGCCGCCATCTTGGGTGGCTTTGGCCTGATCCCCTTCAGCGTCTCTCACCCAAGGGCGGCATCAGGCCGAGTGCTCGGTCCCATCCGGCCGATAACATCGTCGGGTCGAGCTCCATTGAGCCTCTGTCGACGATGCGAATCCGCTCATTGGACAACCTGCGAAACCCTATCTTCGCAAATGTCCATGAGTGCAAATGCACTCATCCGCATCGTGTTGGTCGACGAGCCGCGTTGACATATCCAATCACCTTCATTGCGTGAAGTTCGGCCCAACAGCACGGGCGCGATGATGATGTTCCACGTTTCGAGAAAAGAGGAGCGGACGATGCACAAGCAACGCTGGAGGAAGATGCGTGGGCTGGTGGGATTGCTTCTGACGACACTGGGCTTTTCGGTGTCTGCCAAATCCGGCGATATCGATCCAACGATCTACTCCTATTCGCGCGCCTATGGCGTGACAGAAAGGGAAGCGGCCCAGCGACAAACGGCTACGATGAGGGCGGGGCAGCTCGAAAGACAGTTACAGGCCCTGCATCCTGAGACGTTTGCGGGTCTTTACATCGAGCATGTGCCTGACTTCCGCGTAGTGGTGAAACTCACTTCCACGCCGGTACAGACCCTGCGAAGTTTCACGACGGATTCACGCTATACAGCTGTGATCGCCCCTCAATCAATGGAGATGATGCACGCGGTGCAAGACGAAGGAGACGCACAGTTGCGCTCCGCAGGCATCGAGTTTATGTCGGGCATCGACATCAAGCGATCCATGGTCACATTCCACGTCAAGGATGTTGACAGAGCAACCCGTGCAATGTGGCGTCTACTACGCGCAGTTGACTTCGTCGAGCTATTGCCCACCACCGGTTTTGTGGAGACCACCACTATTTCCGGAGGGCACCGGATCAATGGGTCTTCCCAACGCTGCACCACTGGCTTCAACGTCTTTGATGCCGATAACGATCTTGGCATTACAACTGCCGGTCACTGCGACAACGTGGCAACCTACGTTGGCCTTTCTTCACCACTTGTATTCCAGTCCGAGAACAATCAAGGGGACTACGATGTACAGTGGCACAAAGAGCCGAGTTCGGGCGCACGCCATGCTCAGAAGAATCAGATCGAGCTGGTTGCCGGGCCGACTCCGACACTGGACATTACCAGCACCCTGCCATCCACTTTTCTTCCAGTGGGCGCGTCAGTCTGCAAGAGCGGATATGCCGGCAGCTACATGTGCGGCACGATCATCGACAAGAATTCGCACTCGAACCATAATAATGCGATCGGCAATTACATCCGCGCCACTAGCACGACAGGTGATGCGATGTCAGTAGGAGGCGACAGCGGTGGCCCGGTGTTCGTAGGGAACGCAGCGGTCGGCATCATCCACGGGCGCGGCGACACGGGAACGGCTTACAGGAATGATCTGTTCTACATGCCCATCGAGCGCATCTCGTCCCTGGGTCTGACCGTACTCACCGAATCGTTCGATATCGAGAAAATCGACGAAGTGTCAGGGCGCTATGCATCGAACATTCCCGTGGAGATCGACTTTCGGGGTAAACCCAAGTTTCCGCTGACGCTCTCCATCACCTCTGTCAACTGCCTTCCGTCGCAGCCATGCGGAACGTGGTCCTTCGACTTCCCTGAGAAGACCCAGACGCCATTTGTGTACGCCTGGTCCTGTGCGCTCATCGAAGGACTCTGGTGGGATAGCCCACCCATTACCGCCATCCTGCAGAGCTCGCTCAAGGATGCGTCCGGTCTGGAAACTTCAGCGGTGGAACACAAGGTCAATTGCTCTGTCTTCTGATGTTGGCATTCGCTTCGTCCACTCAACTGGAAGGGCCTGTTGAAAGTCGCCGTTGCGCCGCCGTGTCTCACCGCCACTGATGGGGAATGAGGCATGTTGACGTCCATCCATCCTTAAGTGAGAAGGAGCGTCACAGTCTCGATCCGCGTGAAGCCGCGATTCGTCATGCTGCGTCGCAAGGTGCCACCCACCATTCGCACTGGTACGGTCCAACCCGTTGCACCACCACCGACGGGGACAGACGACGATGCGCAAGGTATTGCTGCTGTTGATCCTGCTGACCGGACTGGCGCCCACCGCCTGGGCCGCCACGGTCAAGACCACCCACCGGACCATTCCCAGCTGGGATGGAACGCCTCTCGGGGCCTTCGTCATCGAACCGCAGGACGCGGGCAGCGGGCGCTATCCACTGCTGGTGATGCCCAGCAGCTGGGCGGTACCGAGCGTGGAGTATGTGGGGGTGGCGCAGTCGCTGGCGCGGCGCGGCTATGTGGTGATCAGCTACAGTTCGCGGGGTTTCTGGGAGTCCGGCGGCAGCATCGACATCGCAGGGCCAGCCACGGTCGAAGATGTCAGCGCCCTGATTGATTGGGCGCTGGACAACACCCGCGCCGATCCGGCCCGGATCGGTGTTTCGGGCATCTCCTACGGCGCAGGCACCAGCCTGCTGGCGGCGGCGCGCGATCCACGCATCAAGGCCGTGGCGGCGCTGAGTGGCTGGGCCGATCTGCAGGCCTCGCTGTACAGCAACGACACCCCCAGCGCGCAGGGCATCGCCTTGCTGGTGGCAGCCGGCCTGGCCACCGGCCGCCCGGGACCGGAACTGACGACCATCAATCGCAATGTACTGGTCGGCAACTACCAGGGCGCGGTGGATTCGCTGTTGCCGGTGGCGGCGCAGCGCAGCCCCGGGTCCAGCATCGATGAGATCAACGCCAACCAGCCAGCGGTGTTCCTCGCCAACGCCTTCAACGACAGCCTGTTCCCGCCGGGCCAGCTGGTCGATTTCTTCACCCGGTTGAAAGGCCCCAAGCAGTTGCAGCTGCGCCATGGCGATCATGCGCTCAACGAAGCCTTTGGCGCTCTGGGTGTTCCCAACGAGGTCTACGATTCGGTGGGCGACTGGTTCGACCATTACCTCAAGGGTGAAGCCAATGGCATCGATCGCCAGCCTGCAGTACAGCTGAAATCGCAGAAGGGCAGCTGGAGTACCTATCCGAACTGGGAGGCGACCAATGCCGGCGCTGTCAGCTATGCGCTGAGCGCACCCAAAGGACTTCTGCTGCCCACGGGCGGCCTGGTCGCGAGCGGCAGCAGCACCGGCTGGAGTTACCGGATCGGCAGCGGGCTGCTGACCGCCGCCAATTCCGGCGTGGCGATGGCCTCCGGTGCATTGCAGATGATCAACCTGCCGCTGGGCGCCTATGTGCCCTTCGTGGGCCGCAACGCCGCAGGTGTCTGGCAGGGGCCGATCCAGTGGAGTGCGCAGCGCCTGGATGGAACGCCGGAGGTACGCTTGACCGTCACGCCCAGCCGCGCCAACACCACGCTGTACGCCTACCTGTACGCCGAGGATGTGCTGGGCAACGGCCAGCTGATCAGCCACAAGCCCTATACGCTGCGTGGTGCCACGCCGGGGCAGGCGAAGACCATCGACCTGCGGTTGGAAGCCAGCAGCTGGAACCTTCCGGCCGGCAGCCGCCTGACCCTGGTGGTGGACAGCGTGGACCTGCGGTACGCGGGCATCAGCCAGCTGGGTGGCACGGTGACCTTCAGTTCACCGGCGAACGCGCCGTCGATGCTGAAGCTGCCGCTGCATTGATGGAAGGCCGCGCTCGTTGCGGCGGGCGCGGTACGCCAGGCTGGAAAACTGCGAGACTGGCGTTGTTCCGGCAAAGGGATGAATCCATGGTCATTGCAGGGCTGCTGCTCGGTGCGGTGCTTGCGGCGCCCACCGCGGAAGGCGCGCCGAGCGATTGGTCGGACACGCTGTTGAAGGATCTGGACGCTGCCGACGCCGCCATGCGCGGCAGCCATCCGGGCGCCGTGGATCTGCGGAATCCGGGTTTCGTTCCGCAGCTGGAGGCCGCCTCGGCGCTTGCCCGCTCGCGCGCGGCCAATGTCGACAGCTTCGCAGGCTACTGGTGGGCGATGAAGGGTTACGCAGCCTCCTTCAATGACGGTCACGTCAGCCTCAACGCGCTTGCCGACGCTCCCGATCTTCCAACGCAGTGGCCGGGGTTCCTGACCGGTTTCGACGGTGATGCGCAGGTGGTCATGACCGTGGACGGTGGTCCGGGCCATCCGCCGCTGGGGGCTCGATTGCTGTCCTGTGACGGCATCGATGCGCAGACACTGGCTGCGCGCCGGGTGGGTGACTTCAGCGGGCGCTGGAACCTGCAGGCCAGCCGCATCCAGGGTGGCGGCGAAGTGCTGCTGGAGCAGGGCAATCCGTTCGTGTCCACGCTGCGCAGCTGCGTTTTTCAGGTGGATGGACGCGAGAAGCCCTACGCGCTGCAGTGGCAGCCACTGCAGGCGGCACAGCGCAAGGCGCGCCTGGCCGATACCCGGCGCAGCTTCCGCCCGGCCAATGGCTGGCACACGATGCCAGGCGGTGGCTATTGGATCACCACCAGCAGCTTCAATGCCGACCCTACGGAGCAGAACTTCAAGGAACTGACCGCGCTGCTCGAGCAGCTTGCTCCAGAAGCCGCAGCACTGCAGCAGGCACCGTCGGTCGTGCTGGATGTGCGTGGCAACAGTGGCGGTGCTTCGCAATGGAGCATCGAACTGGCGCGATTGATCTGGGGCCGTGCCGCCGTGGACGCGCTGTCCGATCCCAGCTGGGTGGAGTGGCGGACCTCCGAGGCCAACATCGCCCAGTTGCGCGGCTTCCTGCAGAAGCTGGTGCAGGCGCCCGACGCGTCGCCAGAGCTGCGTCGCATGCTGGAATCGGTGACGACGGGCATGGCACGGGCACGCGGCCGGGGTGAGGCAGTGTGGCGCGAGCCATCCGAGGCCAGGGCAGATACAGCTGCAACCGCAGGCCCGGCCGCTCCGCTGCGCAGGGGCAGGGTGGTGATCGTGGCCGATGCCTCCTGCGGCTCGGCCTGCCTCGATGCACTGGATCTGTGGAAACGGCTGGGCGCGATGCAGGTCGGCGTCGAGACTTCGGCCGACAGCCTCTACATGGATGTCAGGCCGGAGCGGCTGCCGAGCGGCCTGGCCAGGATTTCCGTACCGATGAAGGTTTTCCGAGGCCGGGTGCGCGGTTCCAATGAACCGCATGTTCCGGATCGTCGCTTTGACGGCGACATGCGGGACACACGCGCACTGGAAGCGTGGCTGCTGGCGCTGTGAGGACGCACCTGCCCATGACGCGGGATTCCCACGTGCTGTTGCCGGACGCAACGCTGGGTCAGCGCAGGTCCGGTGGATTCATCGAAGCGTCGCGGACACAGGGATCACCGGCGTCCGGTGTCAGGCGCGCCTCGATGTCCGGTGGAAACTGCGGAATCCTGCTGGTCTGCATCACCACCCAGCGCATGATCGTGTGCAGGTAGTTGAGTGGCAGCATCGTGAGCCACATGAAACCCGGGAGCTGCGCGTCTTCGGCGAAGATTCGCTCCTTGCCGGACGCGAAGCTCTCGCGCTTGCCGTCCAGCGGCATGCAGCAGTGCACCGCGTCCACGACGGCTGCCGGTCCTTCTTCCATGTAGCGCCGCAGGAACTCCCAGTGGGCATGTGCGTTCTCGATGCGAGAGGTCGCGATGCAGAACGCGAACGTCTCCCGTACTGTGACGCCATCCGCGTCCAGGATCAGTCCGCGGACATCCCAGTTGTACCATCCGAAGGTTCCGGTTCCGCGGCCAAGCGTGAAATAGACCTGGTCCCAGGGCACGCTGAGGGTGGTGCCATCCAGCCGGAACACGTGTATCTGCCGGTGCTTGCGATCGAGCGCGATCGGATAGTAGGTCCAGCGGAACAGCTCGAGGCAAGCCACCCAGATGCTCGCTGCAGTGAAGGCGGCCAGCATCGCCATGCCGATGAATATCGCCTCCCACAGGCCATTTTCGTTGGGTAGCCTGTTCACGATCAGCAACCAGAGCAGCATCAGCACGCCGCCCAGCCCGAAGGCAATGCCGATCGCGCCCAGCAGGGCTGCAAAGCCACGCGCGGCGAACCAGCGATCCACCGAAACCAGGCCGTTCGAATTCATTTTCACCACGCACAGCTGTGCCAGCGGCACGACATCCAGCCGCTTCTTCTGCAGCAGGCGGTGCTCGCGATCAAACGCATTCAGTGGGCGGTTGTTGGGAAACTTGCGCGTGTATCCGGTGTAATCCATGGGCGATCCCTGCGCGATTCCGGCGCCCGTTGGATTCTAGCGGGATTCTCCCGGGGGGAGATCAGCGACGAACGTCGAACGGGTGGCTCTCCATCAGTGCCCGGACTTCAGCTTCGCGGGCAGG
Source organism: Stenotrophomonas sp. 63632_Sma (assembly GCF_056482875.1). Classification (NCBI taxonomy): domain Bacteria; kingdom Pseudomonadati; phylum Pseudomonadota; class Gammaproteobacteria; order Lysobacterales; family Lysobacteraceae; genus Stenotrophomonas; species Stenotrophomonas sp. 63632_Sma. Next base: position 2,410,682 of record NZ_CM151220.1, on the reverse strand, counting down.
GCTGAAGTCGCCGGGAACAGCGTGCTTCAACGCGCCCGCGGCCAGTCCGAAGCGGACGGTGCTTTCTGCGTCCAGACCGGACAGCAATCCGTGCAGGACGCCGGCGGCAAAGGCATCGCCACCGCCGATGCGATCAACGATGCCGGGCAGCGGCCTCGGAGGGGCCTGCGCGCGGGTTCCATCGCGTCCCAGCAGCAGCGCACCGAGCACGTGATGGTCGGCGCTGATCACCTCGCGCTGGGTGCAGGCCAGCCACCGCAGGTGCGGGAACGCGGCAAAGGCAGCGGCGGCAGCGGCTTCGGTTCGGGCGACCGCGTCGTCCTGCGCGAAGTGCAGCCCCAGCACCAGTTCGATGTCCCGATGATCGGCAAAGGCAATGTCGGCCTCGGCGAACAGCTCGCGCAGGATCGCCGCTGCGTCGCCATCCCAGCGTCGCCACAGTGAGGGACGGTAATTGCCGTCGAAAGACACCTGCACACCGGCCGCGCGAGCCGCACGCACGGCACCCAGCACCGACTCGGCCACGTTGGCGCCCAGCGCCGGGCTGACGCCCGAGACATGCAGCAGGTGCGCGCCGGACAGCAGGGCGGGCCACGCATGATCCTCGGCGCTGCTGTTTGCGAATGCAGAACCGGCCCGGTCATACACCACTTCACTGGCGCGCTGCACCGCACCGGTCGCCAGGAAGTACAGGCCCATGCGGTCACCCTCCACTTCACGCACGCCGGCCACGCCCACGCCATGCCGCCGCAGCTCGGCCACGGCATGCCGGCCCAGCGCGTTACCGGGTACTGTGCTGACCATCTGCACATCGTGGCCCAGGCTGGCCAGCGAGACCGCCACATTGGCCTCGGCGCCTCCCACATGAACCTGCAGCTGCGGCGTCTGCAGCAGTAGTTCACGACCGGGTGCGCCCAGGCGCAGCAGCAACTCACCGAAACAAACGACGCGGCTCATCGGTTCTCTCTCACTCGGGGGTGGTGCAGCCCAGCATGCGCAGATCGATGGCATCGGCCATGCGCCGGTAGCCTTCGTCGTTGGGATGCAGATGGTCGCGGGTGATCTCGTTGGGCAACGATTCGGCTGCCTTCGGGTCACGCAGTGCGGCATCGAAATCGATGATGCCATCGAAGCCGCTGTTGCCGCCGCGTGCCCACTGGTTGATCGTGGTGCGGGTGGCGGCGGACACGGGCTCGTAGCGCTCGGAACCGCCGAACGGGGTCAACGTACCCAGCCAGGCGCGGATGCCGTGCGCATGCAGCCGCGCCGCAACCTGTTGATAGCCCAGCAGCATGTCCGCCGCATTGCGTCCAGGCAGCGGCTGCGCGCCACCGCCGTGGCGGATGTCATTGATGCCTTCGAACAGGATCACCTGATCGGCATCGGCCACCGCGATCACATCGCGATCCAATCGTGACAGCGCACTGTGGCTGCGGCCATGGTCAAGCAGCTTGTTGCCGCTGATGCCCTGGTTGAGTACCACGAACCGGTTCGGGCAGGCCTGCTGCAGGCGCTGCGCCAACCGCTCCGGCCACTGGTTGAAGGTGCCGCGACGTGCGGTGGCGCCTTCCGTGATGGAATCGCCCAGCGCCACGATTACCTGGGGACGATCATCACGCTGCACCATCACTGCCGAGAACACGTTCTGCTGGTAGCTCAGCCGCACGCTGTCGGCAACCGATGTCTGCCTGCCGTCCGCTACCCGCACTTCGGTGCGGCGCACGGCGGGATGGGTAGGCTGCGGGAAGTAGGCCGTTACGCTGATCTCCTGCAGCGCCGCCACCGGCATCGGTACCGGGTCGCTCAGCAGCGCGGCACCCACCGGCACCTCGATGACCGCGCGGCCATCCACCGTTGCCGGCAGCGGTGCGGCCTTGCCGTTCTTCACTCCCACACGCAGGTCCTCGACCCGCAAGGGCGCCGTGCCGAGCTCGTTGCTGATGCGCAGCCGCAGCGCATCGCCACGGCTGCCGATACGCATGTCCTGGCGCACGGTCTGTGCGGCGAACTGTACCGGCGCATCGGACGTTCCGTCCTTGCGGTCGGGCGCGGGCGCGGCCGTCCAGGCAGTGACCCACACGGGTGCGGCCCACACAGCGGGCGCCGTCATGGCGGAGCAGAGCGTCAATGAAAACAGAAGTGTCCAGCGCTGCATGGGCAGGAGTCCGGTCAGGTGTCAGGAGAAGTAGGTGCCGCCGTTGACGTCCAGATTCGTGCCGGTGATGAACGCCGCCGCATCCGAGGCCAGGAATACAGCAGCGTCGGCGGCTTCGTCCGGTGCCCCTTGGCGGCGCAGCGGGGTAGCGCCGGCAACCGCCGTGCGCACTTCCGGCTTGGTGAACTCATCATGGAAGCGGGTGGCGATCATGCCGCAGCACAGTGCATTCACGCGGATGCCCTTCGGCCCCAGCTCCTTGGCCATGGCACGGGTGAAGGTCATCACTGCCGCCTTGGCGGTGGCGTAGATCGATGCCCCCGGGCCGCCGCCATCACGACCTGCCTGCGAGGCGAAGTTGACGATGGCCGCGCCGTCACGCATGTGCGGCACCACCGCGTGCGTGGTCAGGTAGGTCGAGGTCAGATTCAGGTCCATCACGGCGTGGAAGAACGCCGGGTCGATGTCGGCCAGCGGCCGACGCTGCACCATGCCACCGGCCACGTTAACCAGCAGGTCGATACGCTCGCCGAACGCGGCCTGTACCGCAGCGACCAGGCCGGCCACGGCGGCGGCATCGGTGACGTCGGCGCGATGCACGATGGCCTGGCCACCGGCCGCCTGGATCTGTGCCAGCGTTTCCTGGGCACTGGCTTCATCATGGGCGTAGTTGATGCAGACGCGTGCACCGGCGGCAGCCAGTTTGATCGAAACGGCGCGGCCGATATCGCGGCCACCACCGGTGACAATGGCCACCTTGTCCTGGAACGACATGCGGAAAACTCCTTGGTTTGCGGGGGAATGGATGTACTTGGAAAAGAAGGAGACCCAGGCTCAGCCGCCGCGACGGTCGAGCTTCTGGATAGGTCCGGTCCACCACCACAGCGCAGCCAGCGACAGCGGCACCAGCGCGGCAACGAGGATGAAGATCGGGGCGTAGGAATGGCGGGTCAGCACCGGCACCAGCCAGGTGGTGATCAAGGTGCCGGCGACCGCCGCCAGGCCACCCAGGCCTGCCAGCGTGCCCACCGAACGGCCGTCGAACAGGTCGCCGGGCAGGGTCTGGATGTTGCCGATGGCTACCTGGAAGCCGAACAGCACCGCAGCGATCGCCAGCACTGCCAGCAGCGGCTGGTTGGCCAGCACAGCACCCAGCAGGGCAGGGGCCATGATCACGCACCCCAGGGTGATGGCCAGCTTGCGGGCGCGGTCCACGCTGTGTCCGGCGCGGATCATGCGACCCGACAGCCAGCCGCCACTGAGGCTGCCCAGCATCGCGCCGACGAAGGGTACCCAGGCGAAAAGGCCGATCTGCTTGATGTCGAAGCCGAAGGTTTCAGCGAGATAGATCGGCAGCCAGGACACGAACAGCCACCAGATAGGATCCAGCAGGAAGCGGCAGGCGAGCATGCCCCAGCTCTGGCGATGGGCCAGCAGCTCGCGCACGCTGGCTTTGGGCGCCGCCTCTGTCTGCTGCCCGGCCTGGTCTTGCTGGATCAGCCGGCGCTCGGCATCGCTCACCCACGGATGCTTGTCCGGCCCGGCGCGGTAGACAAACAGCCACGGCAGCAGCCACAGGAAGCCGATCGCACCGACCAGCACGAAGGTGCCGCGCCAGCCCAGCCACAGATAGAGGCCGGCGATGGCGGGTGCGGAGACGATCGCGCCGATCGACGCACCCGCGTTGAACACGCCCTGCGCCAACGCGCGTTCGCGCGCAGGGAACCACTCGGCATTGGCCTTGACCGCGCCGGGCCACGCACCCGCTTCGCTGATGCCGAGCATCGCCCTTACCAGGCTGAAGGAGAGCATCGAATGGGTGATCGAGTGCAGCGCGATCGAGATCGACCACACGCTGATCGACAGGGCGAACCCCAGGCGCGTGCCGATCATGTCGAACAGGCGGCCGAACAGGAACTGGCCGGCGGCGTAGAACAGCATGAACACCGTTACCAGCAGGGCATAGTCGTCCTTGGTCGCGCCTACTTCCCTGGCGATTTCCGGCCACATTACCGCCAGTGCATTGCGGTCGATGTAGTTGATGACCGTAGCGACTGCGATCAGGCCCACGATCAACCAGCGCACTGCTGAACGCACCGGCACCTTGCGCAGGTTGGCCACCACGGCAGGGCCGTTCATTTTCCGTCACCCTTGCTGCGGTCCATGCGTGCATGGCTGCCGCTCCAGCGGTAGGCATGGCCGTCCAGGATCACGCTGTGTTCGCCCTTGGCGCTGCTGTCGTCGGCCACGCCGAGGGCGATGCGTGCACCGCTGGCCAGGCGCAGTTCGATCACCTCTGCATCGCTGCCCCGGCTGCGCACGATGTCCTTGATGCGGCTGTCCGCACCGTGCACGTACTCGGCGGTGCCGTTGTACTCGCCATGCGGCTCCAGCACGCTGAAGAACGTGACGTCCTTCTGGCCGTCCACGCGTTGCAGCAGGGCCGGTTCACGGCGCAGGTTGAATTCCGGATCGTTGGCACCGCTTTCCACCAGCAGCGCCTGCGCAGGCGCACTGCTGCCGAAGCGGTAGGTGTAGAAGCGCCCATCCAGCAGCCACGCCAGGGAACGCGGTTCGCTGCCGGGCGAGCTGCGTGCATCCAGCCACAGGTGCTGGTAGCCGTTGTCCTTGCCCAGCACCGGGCGCTGGGTGGGGAAGTGTTCTGCCTCGAAGCCGGTGGTGACGATGTGGCCGTTGAAGTGCAGCGGCAGGTCGTAGCGCGCGGCCTTGTCGCCGTGCACCTGCAGCAGGTCCAGCACCACCGGCAGGCCCAGGTCGGGGTGGCGCAGCAGCGCCTGGGTGCGGGTGAACACCACGCCGGGGTAGGCATCGCGCATGGTCGCCGAGGCAACCTGGGTATCGGCATCGGCCTGGAAGAAGCGCACCTGCGGGGCATGCTCCTCGCCGCGCTTCCAGTCGCCCTTGAAGTGGCTCTGTTCGTCCACCACCAGGGTGTTGTGGGCCACGGTCTGTTTGGCCCAGCTGCGGTTCTCGGCCAGGTAGATGCCACCCCGCTTGGCTTCCACGTTGAGGAAGCGGGCAGCGCCGTAGTCGGTCACCACCGGATTGCCGTTGTCGTAGAACAGCCAGTTGAGTTTGTCGAAGTGGCCATGGCCCATGCCCTGCATCGTGTCCTTCTGCACCAGCGCCTGGCCGCGTTCGCCGTTCATGCGCAGGATCGCCAGGCCACCGCGGTCGCCGTCCGGGCCATCGCGCAGCAGCATCGGACGGTAATCGAAGGGCTTGGCCTTGTTGGCGGCCAGTGCTTGCGCCACCTGTAGTCCCTCGGGGGACAACAGCAGGCGTTTCTGCTGCTGGGCCACCGACAACAGGCGGTCGTCACCGGTGCGCGCATAGGCGATGCTGATACCGGCCACCAGTTCCTCGGTATCGATGCCCTTGTCCAGGATGGCATCGTTGATCGGGAAGAACAGGCCGTCATAGCTGGACTGCACCAGCACATCCACGGCCTTCAGCAGCACGCCGTCGCGGCGCGCGAAGATCCTGCGCTGCGGCTCGTTGCGTTCGATGGCGTTGGCGAACAGCAGGAACGGTGCCAGTGCGTAGCGCTGGTAGTACGGGCCTTCCTCGTAATAGCCATCGGGCGAGAACAGCAGGTCGATCTGGCGAAGGAAGCCGAACTGATCGTTCTTCTGGCTGCCGCGCAACGATTTCTCCACCAGCTCAGGGTCGCGCAGCACGTAGCCGGTCATGCCAGTGGCGGCCACCGCCCAGGTGGCGTGGTTGTGGATCTGGTCGTAGTTCTTCGGCTCGCTGACGAGGAACTCAGCCATCGGCCGGAACACCTTCGATTCGATGGTGTCGCGGTCCTCGGCGGACAGCGCGTCGCGGATCGCGTCGTAGCCCTGGATGGCGTTGACCAGCCACACCGAATCGTTGAGCACCTGCCAGAACACGCGGCCTGGAATCTGTCCGCGGCCTTCGGGGTGCGGGCCCAGGGTGGGGTAGAGCCTGGCGTACTGCAGCAGCATGTCGCGCGCGTAGTCGACATAGACCTTGTCGCCGGTCAGCCGGTACAGGGTGCCGGCCGCCATCAGGGCCTGGTAGTTGCGCTTGTGCTGTTCATGGGTGCGGCCGCCGCCCTTGTCCTTCGGTACCGGCACGTCGATACCGGCCTTCATCATCTTCTTCAGCGATTTTTCCGTGCGCGCCTGTTCCTTGGCGAACCACGGGTAGCGGCCGCCTTCGCTGGCCATCCGCTGCCACTGCGCTGCGGTCACCAGCACCGGCGCGGTGTCGGCCTGCCTCGCTGCGGCAGCGGGGGCTGCGAACAGCGGCGCGGCCGGCAGCAGGGCAAAGGGGGTGGCCAGGGCCAGGGAGACGAACAGCGGCTGCAACCTCATCGATCAACTCCATTGCGGGTGCGTGACAGGGCAACTTCGCCCACCTTGGGATACCAGTCGACGCCGGTCGCCTCGCGCGCGGTCATCGCCAGGGCAGGATCGGCGCCCACGGCGGGCAGGGCGGGCGCGGCCACCCACAATCCGCTGGCAGCCTGCTGCAGGCTGACGCCACGCCCCTCTACGCCGCCCGGGAATACGGTGCTGGCTGCCGGTGACTGCACGTTGCCACTGAAGTCGATGCCGGCCAGCGAACTGGCGGCATTCGGCGGGTTCCTGCTGGTGCGGTTGACGATCAGGTTGGCGCTGAAGCGGCTGTTGCTGGCGGCGACCACGATGCCCTTGGCTTCATCATGGCCGACGCCGAAACTGATCTTCGCCACGTCCACGAAGGTATTGCGGCTGATCGTGGCATTCACTACCGGCGCATAGCCGGACAGCGGCGGATCGGCCTGCGCGTCCATCACCGCCAGCGCGGAACGGTTGCTGGAGCCGGCCAGCCGTTCGAAGTAATTGTTGCTGACGGTCTGGTCGGCATTGATGATGCGCACGCCGCCGGTGCCGGCCTTGTCGTCGCCCAGAAACACGTTGTCGATCACCCGGTTGCCGTTGCCATGGCGTAGCGTGAGCGCGCCGGCCGAACGGTAGAACACGTTGCCGCGGTAGGTATTGCCGCCGGACTTGTTGCTGATGATCTCGGTCTCGCCGTCGCAGCCTTCGAACCAGTTGTTCTCCACCGTACTGTTGGAATCGCTCAACGAAGTGTCGCTGGTGCCGACGCGGAGGGTTTCGCCGCCGTTGACGCCCAGCGCCGGGCGCGGTCCGAACCAGTTGTGGTCGATGCGGTGCTGGTTGTCCAGGCCCTGGGTGGCATCGCGCACCACCACTACCGTGGGCCCGGCGTTGGTCTTGCCGCGCAGCTGGCTGTGATCCAACCGGTTGTTGCTGCCATACAGCGATACCCAGTAGTCCTGGTCGCTGGCATCGGGGTTGGTGTAGTCATCGATCACCAGGCCGGTCACCCGGCTGTGGCGGGCCACCGCCTTGCTGGATTCGCGGAACGCCACCACCGCATCACCCGGCGTATAGCCGTTGCGGAACACCAGGTTGGACACCTGCAGGTAGCTGCCCGCCAGGCGCAGGTCCGAACGTCCGCTGAGGACGACCTTGCCGGCGGTCTGCGCGCGCAACACGATCGGCGTGGCTGCCGTGCCCTGGCCTTTCAGCAGCAACCGCGCGTCGGTCCAGGTGCCGTCAGCCAACACGATCTCATCGCCGGGCTGCAGCGCCGAGGCGGCGGTAGTGAACTCAGCGACATCGTGGACGAGCCAGCTGGCTGCACTTGCCGCTGAAGTGGTCAGGCACATTGCCAGACCAGTGGTCAGGCAAAACAGTGATGGATTGTTGAGCGGATATCGAGCAAGCGGACGAATGCGCATGAAATCCTTCCAGAGACGGCCGGGCCGTCGTTTCAGGGTTGGTCTGCATACCACTTCCCGGTCCGTTGTAAGCCAGCTTTCGCGCAAAGTCATGCTGCATGAGCACATTAAATTGCATTCAACTGGTATGGATCAAAGGCATTTGAACATTCGCATACCAATTGGTTGACATTTTCATGTCGCCGTGCCGAAGCTGCGTCCCACGCCTGGCATGCAGGCGATCCTTTGGGAGGAGGAAACCATGCGGCGACCCGCCGGAGCAGTGCACAGCATCTCGTTGTCCCCCACACCCCTGATCCTGGCGCTGCTTGCCGTGCTGGCGGGCATGCCCGCGGCCCAGGCGCAGTCCAGCAAGGACGCGTCAGGGCAGGATCCCACCACGCTGGACCAGGTGCAGGTCACCGGCATCCGCGAATCAATGCAGAGTTCGATCAACAAGAAGCGCGACGACACGGTCATCGCCGACGTGCTCTCGGCCGATGACATCGGCGACCTGCCGGCACCGTCGCTGGCCGATGCGATCGAGACCTTGACCGGCGCCGCCTCGACCCGCGACAAGACCGGCGCCTCGGAGATCTCCATCCGGGGCCTGGGCGCCTTCCTCAGCAGCACCAACTTCAATGGCCGCGAGATCACCAACGGCAGCGGCGACCGCTCGGTGAACTTCAACATGTTCCCGGCCGAGCTGATCAACACGGTGGCCATCTACAAGACCCAGCGCGCCGACATCATCGAAGGCGGCGTGGCCGGCACCATCGGCCTGGAAACAGTGCGCCCACTGGAGTACGGCAAGCGTGCAGCGCAGCTGGACCTGCGCGGCAGCTGGGCGGAGTACGACAGCAAGTACCGTCACAAGGACGGCATCGGCTATCGCGGCACCGCCAGCTACATCGATCAGTTCGAGTTCGGCAACGGGCAGAAGCTGGGCATCTCGCTGGGCTTCCAGCGCCTGGACGGCACCGATCCGGAAGAGAGCATTACCAGCGGTTCCACCTGGTATGCCTGCGATGGCACGCAGAACGTGGGCAATGCCAACTGCAACGAAGTGTCCGCGCAGGCCATCGCCAACGGCGCGCCGTACTACCTGGTGCCGAGCAGCCGCATCTACCGGCTCAAGCAGGAGCGCAACGACCGGCAGAGCGAGTTCGCCGCGCTGCAGTGGCGGCCAAATGATGTGGTTGAAGTGAACCTCGATTTCGAGCACACCGAGCGCAACTGGTATGAGAACCGCAGCGATCTGAGCCTGTCCAACGCACGACGCGGCATCACCCAGCGCGAGGTTGACGAAGACGGTATCGTGCGCCACCTGCACGGCAGCACCTCGATTGATTCCACCTCCAACCGCTACTGGCGTGGCGAGGAATACACCGGTGGTGGCCTGAACCTGATCCTGCGCCCGACCCCGGCCTGGGAGCTGTCTACCGATCTTTCCTACTCGCACACAAATCGCCTCGACAGCGAGCGCATGACCCGCCTGCGCGCCAACCAGCGCGACGTCAACAATGCCGTCGTGCCCGGTATCAGCAGTGGTGCCACCGGCTACGTGGACTATGACTGGGACTGGCACGGCGAAGTGCCCAGTGTTGCCCTGGCGCCGAACTTCGACCCCAACAACTGGGACGCCTATACGGGGGCGGCGCGGGTGACCTCCAGCGCCACCGAGAATGACCACAGGATCAAGGCCGGCCGCTTCGATGCCAGCTTCATGCCGGAGTCCGGTTTCTTCACCCGCATCAAGGGCGGCGTGCGCGCCAGCCAGGCCGACTACCGCCTGCGCGACAACACCCTGGTAACCGACTACGACCAGCGCGTGGCGGCCGACAAAGCGAAGATCATCGCCGCCAACCAGGCCTGCCGTGCACCCTTCCCGCAGGATGACTTCATGGATGCCGCCAGCGGCAACACGATCTCCTCGTGGGCGTACTTCGATCCGAACTGCCTGTACCAGTCGTTCCGCGGCAGCCTCGACAGCGGGCTGGATCCGGGTTTCCAGGATCCGAACAATGTCGATATCACCGAGAAGACACGCGCGCTCTATCTGATGGGTGAGTTCAGCAGCACCCTGTTCGGCTTGCCGGTGACCGGCAACCTCGGCCTGCGCTGGGTCAAGACCGATGTTCGTTCTGAAGGCGTGCGTACCGGGCTGCGCATCGAGGACAACGGTGACGGGACGATCCGCCTGCAACCCACCGGCGAGTACAGCACGCAGGTGTTCAAGGCGGGCAACGACAAGCTGCTGCCCAGCCTCAACGCGGCCTTCGAGCTGCGCCCGGACGTGTTGCTGCGGGTCGGTGCATATCGCGCAATGTCACGGCCGGACATTGCCGCGCTGGGTGCCGGGCGCACCATCAATGTGAGCAGTGATGCCACCTACGGCAACCTGGCCGACGCGCTGGATGACATCAGCGCCAGCGGCAACCCGGCCGCGCAGCCGCTGATGTCCTGGAACGGCGACCTTTCCCTGGAGTGGTACCCGAACCCGGACACGATGCTGGCCGGCGCGGTGTACTGGAAGCAGTTCAACGGCGGCACCGCCACTGCGCTGGTGCCGGAGACCTACACCATCGACGGCCAGAGCGTGACCGTGCCGGTGCGGCAGCAGGTAACCACCGACGAGAACAGCACGCTGACCGGCTTCGAGCTGACCGCTACCCATCGACTGTCGTACCTGCCCAAGCCGTTCGACGGGCTGGGTTTCAAGCTGAGCTACAACTACGCCGATGCCGACTACCGGACCCAGGACTCGCGACTGGGCGAGCAGCTGGCCAGCGATGGCACGATCATTCCGGCCATCGTGCCACCGGCTGGCCTGAGTGGTTTCTCGCGGCACGTGCTGTCCGGCTCGATCTACTGGGACGTCGGGCGCTTCAACATCCAGGCCATCGGCAAGTTCCGCTCGCACTACTACCAGGACTTCACCGGCAACACCGCGCAGCAGAACCGCTACTACGATGACAACACCAGCGTGGACCTGCGCCTGCGCTACCGGGTGAACAAGCAGTTGTCGCTGTCGCTGGAGCTGATGAACCTGACCAACGAGCCGCGCGTGGCCTACCAGCCGCTTTATGGGAACTTCCGCGAAGTGGTGACCTACGGGCGGCGTGCGTATTTCGGTGTACGATACAAGTTCTGAACAGGGCGGCGCGGCCAGTGGTCGCGCCGTCGCTCCAACCGGACCCTTGCCGGCCGCGGTGGCAGGGCAGGGACCCGGAAGGAATCGCCAAGGGTCAGCCGCATGTCCGCCAACCGCCTTTACCAGACCATCGCTGCCAAGCTCCGCAAGCTGATCGAGGATGGCGAATTTCCGCCGGGCTCGCGGCTGCCGGGCGAGCGTGAGCTGGCCGAACGGTTCGGTGTCAGCCGGGTCACCATCCGCGAAGCCGAGATCGCACTGGAAGCGCAGGGCTGGATCGCCATCCGCATCGGCTCGGGCGTGCATGTGAAACCGCGCCCGACGCAGGCGTCCGGCGGGCTGCCGGATGTCAGCGCCTTCGACCTCACCGCCGCCCGCGCGGTATTCGAGGCCGAGGCCGCCGCTCTGGCTGCCAGCAATCTGGATGATGCCGGCATTGCCGAGCTGCAGGCGTTGGCCGAAGCGCTGTGCCGTCGCGACCTGAGTGACGCGGAAGCCGGCGAGTACGACCGCCGCTTCCACCTGGCCATCGCACGGCTTTCCGGCAACCCGGTGGTGGAATTCTTCGTGCAGCAGATCTGGCGCATGCGCAGCGAACTGCCGCGGGTGACCGAGGTCTATGCCCGGGTCTGCCATGATGATGGCGCCAGCCGTGCGGACGAGCACATGGCGATCTTCGAAGCCCTGCGCGCGCGTGATCCGGTGGCCGCGCGCAATGCGATGCGCCATCACTTCCAGCGCCTGTTCGAAGCCATGCTGCAGGCGACCGAAAGCCAGGCGCTGGAGGAGATCCGCCGCCGTACGCAGCAGGACCGCGAACGGTTCATGGCAACGACGCGGATCTGAGCGCCGCGTTCAACACAATCGGCGCTGCGACCTTCAGCAGGGCAGCTCGCGCTCGAAGCCTGATGGATATGAGAAATGGGCATGACTGCGCCGATGCCCAGCCTGTCCGCAATGCCTACACTGCCCGCGGGTCATAGACGGCCCGTTGAGAAAGCTGCATACACACAAGGAGCAGGGTATGAAGTTCTCGCTGTTGGGCGCGGCGCTGCCATTGGTGCTGGCACTGAGTGGAGTCCCCGGTGGGGGCGTCAATGCAGGACCGATCGCGGGCACCGCGACCGCCACTGTAGTTACGAAGGCCACGTACGCGCCGGATTCGCTGGAAGCCGGCTACATCGTCGATTGGATCAAACGGAATTCGCCCGCCTACGCGCCGGCGTTGCAGACGGGCGAACTGGCCATCTCGCACAGCTATCAGTCTGCTGGCAGCCTGAAGCCGGCCGGTGCGGCGGGCCCGCCTGTTCCATTGCCTGCACGCGGTGTGGAGGGCGAGGTCATCTCGATCTCCAATACCTTGCCGAGCGGTGCTTCCGAGTCGTGGACATACCGGTGGTCGAGTGGGGCGTGGAAGCTGATCAAGTACAGCTTTGATGCATGCCAGGGCCCCGCCGCCATTGGTGCGAAGGGATCCGGCACGGAGATCGCTGCGAAGGGACCTTGCATCGACTGAGGGTGACCGGTCCTGGCAGAACTGAACCAGGTCTGCTGCAGAGCAGTGGTGCCCCGGGAGATCATCGTCCCGGGGCGCCGCTCCATACCTTGGCGTGCCCTGCATCGTGTCCTTCGAGCATTGACCTCGGCGATCGGGCGGGGATCACTTACGGCCCGAGCCAGTCGCTGGGTCATGCAACCCACGCAGCTTCTTCTTGTTGATCTTGCCCACGCTGGTCCGCTCGATCGATTCCACGAAACTGACCCGTTCCGGAATCGCATACCGTGAGATGTCCCCTGAGCGGCTTCGCGCAGCGACCAGTTCGATGATCTCCGCTTCGGTCACCTCACTGCCAGGCTGCCTGACCACCAGCGGCAACGGCCGCTCGCCCCATTTCGTGTCGGCGATGCCGATCACCGCGACTTCGCTGACCGCCGGATGCAGGGCGATGATGTCCTCCAGGGCGAGCGAGGAGATCCACTCACCGCCGGTCTTGATCACATCCTTGATCCGGTCGGTCACCCTCAGGTAGCCGCTTTCATCGATGTTGCCGATATCCCCGGTATGCAGATAGCCTCCTGCCCACAGTGCTGCAGATGCATCCGGGTTGTGCAGGTAGCCCTGGGTGAGCCAGGGTGCGCGCACGACGACCTCTCCGGTGGCGATGCCGTCGTGGGCGACATCCTTCATGTCCGGATCGACGATGCGCAGGTCCACCAGCGGTACCGGTATGCCGGCCTTGGTGCGCAGCGACAGCACCTCATCGGCATCGGTCATGCTGTCCACGTCGATCTGGGCGATGGTGAGCAGAGGGCAGGTCTCGGACATGCCATAGCCGCCGAAGATGTCGATGCCCCGCGCCAGCGCACGCTGCGCCAGCGCACGCGGCAGGGCCGCACCGCCGATGATCACCTTCCAGCCCTCCAGGTCGGTCTGCGCCGCGTCCGGATGCTCCAGCAGCATGTGCAGGATGGTTGGCACGCAGTGCGAGAAGGTCACCTTCTCACGGGCGATCAATGCCAGCAGCGTCGCAGGCAGGTAGCGCCCCGGATAGACCTGCCTGATGCCCATCGCCGTAGCCACGTAGGGCAGGCCCCACGCGTGCACATGGAACATCGGGGTGATGGGCATGTAGACATCGTCACGATGCAGGCGGCCTTGACTGGGTGCACCGCCAAGCGCGGCCATCGCCGCCAGCGAATGCAACACCAGCTGCCGGTGGCTGAAATACACGCCCTTGGGCAGCCCGGTGGTTCCGGTGGTGTAGAACACCGTGGCACGGGCGTTCTCGTCGAAGTCCGGGAAGCGGACGATCGGCGTGGCATCGCGCAACCCCGCTTCGTACTCGGTGGCGAAGCCTGGCGGCAGCGGACCGCCTGCATCGTCCAGCAGGATGCGCGTGCGCAGGCCCGGCAGCTGCTCGTCGATGGCGTCCAGCAGCGGCAGGAACTCGCGGTTGGCCAGGATCACCCGCGCCCCGCTGTGGTTCAGCGTGTAGGCGATCTGCTCTGGGGCCAGGCGCACGTTCACCATCATCAGCACCGCACCGATCATCGGCACAGCGAAGTAGGCCTCCAGGTAGCGGTTGCTGTCCCAGTCCATCACCGCCACCGTGTCGTCGTGGCCGACTCCCAGCGAGGTCAACAGGCCGGCCAGCTGGCCGATGCGCGCCTGCAGGGTGCGGTAGTCGAATCGGACCTGGTCGCCGTAGACGATCTCCTGTTCAGGGCTCACCGCCAGCGGCATCAGCAGCAGCTGCTTGATCAGCAGTGGATAGGCATTGGCATCGGGAGTGGGGGCGGATGACATGGCATTTCCTCGTGGGCGGCGTTGCGGTCGCCGGCCTTCTCCGCACCACACTAGCAAGCCCTTCCTGCTGCACCAGCGTACCTAGGTACCTGTTCCTGCGCGCACCCGATTTGATAATCTCGCCAGGACATGCCCACCCTGCTCATCGCCGACGATCACCCTTTGTTCCGCGCGGCACTGCATCGCGCGGCGGAAGAGGCGGTCGCCGATCTGCAGATCAGCGAAGCTGATTCGCTGGACAGCGTGCTGGAGGTGATCGAGAACCAGTCGATCGATCTGATGCTGCTGGACCTGCACATGCCGGGCAACCACGGACTGGCCGGGCTGGCCACGATCCGTGCGTTGCAGCCGGGCCTGGCGATCATCATCGTCTCCGCCAACGAGGAGCCGCAGGTCATCCGGCGTGCCATCGACCTTGGCGCCGCGGGCTATCTGCCCAAGAGCTCGGGTTTGAACGAGCTGCAGTCCGCGCTGCAGTCCGTGCTGGAGGGCGAGCGCTGGATCCCGGCGCTGCTGCGCGAACCGGTGGCCCGGGTGGCGACGTTCAGCAGGGATGCCGACCTGGCCGCGCGCCTGGCCAGCCTGTCGGCACATCAGTACAAGGTACTGGGGCTGGTGGCCGAGGGCCTGCTCAACAAGCAGATTGCCGACCGGCTGGGCGTACAGCTGCGCACGGTCAAGGCGCACATGACACGCATCATGGAGCGGCTGGGCGTGCGCAACCGCGCGCAGGCCATCCGCGTGCTGCACGAAATGGGATTGGCCGATCCGTCCCGGCAGATCGAAGAACTGCCTGAGCCCTGACCGGTCAGGGCGTGGTACTGGCCGCCAGCAGGTGGTTGATCGCCCAGCGCAGCGCCAACGGTTTGAACGGCTTGTTGAGCAGGGACAGCCCAACGCCGCGCACCGCCTCGCGCGTATCGCTGCCGGCATCCGCACTGAGGATCACCGTCGGACGCGGCCCATGCATGCCTACCAGCCGCTTCCACAGCGCAACACCGGTATCGCCATCATCCAGGTGATAGTCGAACAACCACAGCGCCGCCTCGTGCGCTGACGGTCCGATGTCATCGGCTTGGCCTGCCGCGATGACATCGCAACCCCAGGAAAGCAGCAGCTGCCGCATCGCCTCCAATGCGTCCGGGTCGTTGTCGACCACCAGCACGCGGACTCCCTTAAGCGCGCTGCTGGCGGCTGCCGGCGGCGAGCTGCGCGGGGTCGCAGGGGGTGCTGCGCGTTGCACGCTGATCGAGAAGGCCGAGCCGTGCTCGGGCACGCTGCGCAGGTGCAAGGGTGCGTGCAGCAGGTCGGCGATGCGGTGTGCGATGGTCAAGCCCAGGCCCAGTCCCTGGCCGTTGCTGCGATCGACCCGGTGGAATTCCTCGAACACCACCGCCTGCTGCTCCGGAGCAATGCCGGGGCCGGTGTCATGCACACCGATCAGCAGTGCCTGTCCCTGGCGGCGCACACCGAGCAACACACCGCCATGGCGGGTGTAACGAATGGCATTGGCCAGGAAGTTCTGCAGCACCCGGCGCAGCAGCAGGGGGTCGCTATGGACCCAGGCCTGGCTCCGCACATGGCGGAACTGCAGGCCGCGCGCCGCCGCCAGTACCGCGAACTCCTGCGCGAGCGGATCCAGGACGGTCGACAGCGCGAAGGGGCGCGGATCGGCGACCAGTCCACCCGCCTCAAGCCGGGAGATATCCAGCAGCCCGGACAGCAGGTCGTCGGTGGAGTCCAGCGCACCACGGATCTGGCGCAGGAAACTGTCGAGGAACTCCGATTCGATGTGCTGCGACATCGCATCGGTCAGCAGCTGCGCCGCATGCAGTGGCTGGATCAGGTCGTGGCCGACCGCCGTCAGGAAGCGTGTCTTGGCAACGTTCGCGCGCTCGGCTTCGTGCACTGCCTGTTCCAGCCGTGCGGTGCGGTCCTGTACGCGGCGCTCCAGGGTTTCATTGCTGCGCTTGAGCGCTTCCTCGGCGCGGCGGAAGGCGGTGACGTCGGTGAAGGTGGCCACGTAGCCACCGCCGGGCATTGGATTGCCACGGATCTCGACGATGGTGTTGTCGGGGAAGATCCGTTCGGACAGATGCGGCGTGCCACGCCGCATGTGTGCGGCGCGACGCTGCAGGGCCTTGTCGCGAGAGTCACCAGGGCCGTCGCCGATCTTCAGTTCGGCCAGCGCCCACGCTGTCAGATTGACCACCGGCTGCCCGACCTGCAGCAACTCGGGCGGAAACTTGAACAACGCGGCGTAGCGGCTGTTCCAGGCTACCAGCTGCAGCTGCGCGTCGACCACGCTGATGCCCTGGCTCATGTTTTCCAGCGCCGCTTCCAGCAGGCGCTGGTTGAAGCGCAGCGCCTGGGTGGCTTCGCCTACAGCACGGGTTACCGCATCCAAGGGCGCGGCACCGCCATCGCGAGCGGCCTCCACCAGCAGGCGCGCCATTCCCGCGCCGACCACGGCGCTCAGTTCGCGTTCGATGGTGATGACCCGGTCGTCGTCCAGCAGCTGCCCGGCATGCCCATCCATCAGTTGCCGGGCCCGCTCCTGGCCGAGGAAGCGTCCGGCCGTCCTGCGCAGCGAGGCTGCTGCCACCGCATCCCGTCGTCGCGGCAACGAGGGACGCACCGCGCGCGACACCAGCGCAACCGTCAGCAGGTTGACCGCCAGACTGGCGCCCATGCTGATGGCGATATGGCCCGATTGCAGGCGCAGCGAGACCACGGACAGCCAGTGCAGGTCATCGGGGCCCGAGGCTGGGGGCGTGGCAGGGATCACCATCGGCAGCAGCACCAGCCACAGCCAGGCCAACGACCCCAGCACGATGCCGGCGATGATGGCCGGAGAGGGCGTGCGCGGGCGATACACCGCCAGCAGGACCGCCGGCGCCAGCTGCGAGAGGGCGGTGAAGGACATCAGGCCGAAATCGCTGAGTGCCTCGGTGTCGCTCATCGCCCGGCTGTACAGCCACGACATCAGGAACACGGCGAGGATGCCGGCACGGCGGAAGGCCAGCACGCGTGGACGCAGGTCGGCCGCCGCGGCACCGCCGGCTATGCCGTCCAGCAACCGTGAGCCGAAGCCATGGTTGCCGAGCATGATCGACAGGGTCAGCCCCGAAAGGATCATCATGCCGGTGGCGGCGCTCAGGCTGCCCAGATAGGCCAGCAAGGCCAGCAGGTGGTGGCCACCGGCCTGCGGCAGCGCCAGCACGTATAGGTCAGGCGACACCGATGCGGGCAGCTGCGCGGCACCGGCCAGCGCCATCGGCACCGACGGCAGCCCGATCAGCAGCAGGTAGACCGGGAACAACCAGCGTGCCGTCCTCAGGTCCGAGGTCTGGCGCAGCTCGACCACGCCGACATGGAACTGGTGCGGCAGGGTGAACGCGGAGATCGCGCCCAGCGCGACCATGGTCAGATAGTCCGGCATGATGGCCGGTGGCGGCAGCTGCGCCATCTTTTCCAGCAGCGGCGTGCCCGCCTGGCGCACCGACAGCGCCGCATAGAGGCCAATGGCGAGCAGCGCCACCAGCTTCAAGACCGACTCCAGCCCCAGGGCGACCACGATGCCACGATTGGGCTCGGTGGCCGATGCCTTGCGTGCACCGAACAGCAGGGTGAACGCGGCCATTGTCAGGGCGAACCAGAACGACATGTCCAGCTGCGCGGCAGCAGGCGCGAAACGATCGCCCAGCAGCGCGCCCAGGCCCTGACTGACAGCCTTCAACTGCAGGGCGATGTAGGGAATGATGCCGAACAGTGCCACCAGGGTGATGGTGAAACCGAGGCCGCGATCGGCACGCAGTCGTGCGACGACCAGATCAGCGATGGTGGCACTGTTGTGCTGCTTGGCCAGCCGCCCCAGGCGGAGCAGGAACGGCAGGCCGAAGGCAAAGATCAACGCCATGCCGGCCAGGGTGGGTGGAATGGGGAAGCCCCATTGCAGTCCCTGCGAGGCCGCGCCGTAGTAGGTCCACGCGGTGCAGTGCACGGCCAGCGACAGCGCGTAGATGAGCGGCCATGCCTTCGAAAGCCGGTGCCCCCGGCGCTCACCCCACAGCGCCACGCCAAACAGCAGTGCGGTCCATGCAATGCAGGCGAAGAGGACGATGGAGGGCGTCAACATCGCTCCAGTGTAGGGAGAGAACCGGGCAGGGTGGTGCTAGGGGACGGCCACGATCAGTGACAGCTGCTCAGCGACCAGTGCCAGCTCACCATCGGCAACCCGCTCGACGGCCTTGCGCTGGGTCAGCAGCCACTGGCCCGGCTGGCGCGCGTCCAGCGACAGCAGCTGCGAGCGTACCCGTACCCCGGACCCGCTGGGTACCGGCGCCAGGAAGCGGACCTTGTTGAGGCCGTAGTTGAGCACATGGGCGATACCGGGGAAGCCGGTGAGGGCGGCCACATCGTCCTCCACAGTGAGCGAGAGCAGCAGGAAGCCGTGCGCGATGGTCTGCCCGCCCGGCAGCTGCGTCTGCGCGCGGTCTGGATCGACGTGGATCCAGTTGTGGTCGCCGGTGGCGTCGGCAAAGGCATCGATGCGCGCCTGGTCCACGTGGGTCACGCCACTCACCCGCTCGCTGGCCGCCCACTGCTGCAACGCCTGCAGCGCGGGAGGCAGGTTGCTGTCTGCACTCACGCCACACGCTCCAGCAAGGTCAGGATCGCGTCACGTGCCTCTGGCTCGGACAGCATCGGAGCGTGTCCCACATCCGGCACTTCCACCAGGCGGGCACTTTCCGAGGTGGCCGCCATCTGCCGCGCGACATCGGCCGGCAGGATGTCGGACAGCGCACCGCGCACCACCAGTACCGGCACCCGTGCGGTCAGCCCACGAACCGCACGCCACAGCACCGGCCGCAGCAACCACAGCAGCCACGGACGTGTCGTTCGGATCACGGCCGGATCGTAATCCAGCTCCAGCAGTCCATCGCTGCGCGGGCGGAAGGTGCGCACCGCCATCTGCCGCCAGTCGTCGGTACTGAAGCGAGGGAACGCGGCCTTGCCGATGGATTCCACGTAAGCGGTGGCCTGCACCAGGTCCATCGGCGGCACCGGCTTGCCGGCGTACTTGCCGATCCGTGCCAGCGCCTCACGCGGCACCTTGGGGCCGGCATCGTTGAGCACCGCGGCCGCGATCCGCTCGGGCGCGCGCGAGGCAAGGGTGATGGTCACCAGCACGCCCAGCGAGGTGCCGACGAATACCGCCTTGGCGATGTTCTGCGAGCGCAGCAGCGCAACCATGTCATCCGCATAGGCACGCGGGTTGTAGCTGGACGGGTCATATGCGCGTTCCGACCCTGCGCGACCGCGCAGGTCGACCGCGATCACGCGCCAGCCCTCGGCGGTGAGCACATCGGCAAGCGCATCGAAATCGGCGCCATTGCGGGTCAGCCCGGGAATGCAGACCACCGTGCCACGCGCTGCCTGCCCCGCATCGGGTGCATGGTCGCGCGCGTGCAGGCGCAACCCATCATTGCTGTTCCAGTACAGGTCGTCGTAAGACTGCGTCATGCAGAAGCTTCCTGGAGATCGTAACGGATGCGCTAGAAATCGTAACGGACGCTGAGGCTATATTGGCGTGGCGGACCATAGAAGCCAATCAGCGTGCCGACCGCCGGGATGTTGTAGCCGGTGGTGCGGTATTCCTTGTCGGCCAGGTTGGTGCCCTGCAGCGAGAAGGTCCACGCATCATCCAGGCGCCAGATGACGCCGGCATTGACCAGCCCGTAACCCTGCTGGCGGATCACCGGGCTCAGGTCGGTGGTCGGCCACACCTCGCTCTGGTAGCTGTAGCTCACCCGTGCCGACAGGTTGCTGCCATTGGCCAGCTCGGTACGGTACTCCACGTTGAATGCACCTGAGAATTCCGGTGCATTGGTGAACTTCATCTGCCTGGCCACGTTGACGCCACGATCCATGTACTCGTCGTACTTGGTATCCAGCCACGCCAGGTTGCCAGAAATCAGCCAGTGCTGGCTGGGCAGGTACTGGTACTCGACCTCCAGGCCCTTGACGGTACCCGCGCCGGCATTGGTGAAATCGCCGAAGAAGGAATCGTCGATGCCATCACCATTGGTATCCAGGCCGGTGAAGACCGATAGCTGGATGTCCTTGTACTTGTTGTAGAAGGCCGACAGATTGAGGAACAGGCGCTGGTCGAGGAAGGCCATCTTGCTGCCGACCTCGTAGCTGTCCACGGTCTCGTCATCGAACGGTTCGGCCGAGCGCGGCACGGCCACAGCGTTGGCGCGGATGTTGTAGCCACCGGACTTGAAGCCACGCGTGGCCAGGCCGTAGACCATGATGTCCGGAGTGATCTGGTAGTCCAGCGAGACCTTGGGCGAGACGTTCTTGAAGTTGGTCTTCTTGTCGAAGTCCGCGGTCACCGCCACCGGCCGGCTGAAACCCGGGTCGGCGTACAGGCGGTTCAGCACGATCGCGCGCTTGTCCTCGTCGGTGTAACGGGCGCCTACATCCAGCTTGAGTTTGCTGGTCAGGTCGAAGGTCCAGTCCGCGTACAGCGCGATGCTGTCGGTCAACACCTTGCCCTGGTTGTCGGCGAACTGCGCACTGAAGTAGTTGTTCTGGATCTGGCCGCCCGCCTCGCCACTGAACTGGTACAGGCCGACGACACCGCGCACCCGGCCGCCGGCATCGTAGTTCAATTGCACTTCGTTGCTGACCTGGTCGTCGTGATAGGTGCCACCCACGTCGGCCAGCTTGACCGGCGCGGTATCGAAGTCGATGTTGGCCTCGCTGTCCGATTCACGCTTGGCGACCACGTACTTCAGCGCAATGTCCTCGTTCGGCCGCCAGTTCACCGTAGCCGAGGCACCCTTGCTCTCCACGTTGTTGAGGTTGCGCATGCCCGAGCGGATGTCATAGCGGCTGTCCATCGGCGGGTATGCGCGCAGGAACGGATTGGGCGCCAGCATCTTCGAACCGCGCATGCCGGACTGGTCATCGATCCAGTCCAGTGCGAACTGCACGTCGAAGTCATCGCCCGCGTACGCGCCGACGTTCAGTCGGGCGGCATTGATCTGCTTGTCGCTGACCGGCTGGCCGTTGAAGGTGTTCTCGCCAAACCCGTCGTGGTTCATGCTGGCCACCGCCACGCGGGCGCGCAGGCCACTGTCGGCGCCGCCAATCGGGCCGCCGATGGCCGCCTTCGCATCCAGCTGGCTGTAGTTGCCCACGGTGATCTGGGCGAAGCCCTCGGTCTGGGTGGGCAGGCCGCGCGAGATGTACTTGATCGCGCCGCCGATGGTGTTCTTGCCGTAGAGCGTGCCCTGCGGGCCGCGCAGTACCTCGATGCGCGAGACATCGAACACATCCAGCAGCGCACCCTGCGGACGTGCGATGTAGACGTCATCCAGGTAGATGCCGACGCCCGGGTCCGCGCCCCAGGTGGGGTCGGACTGGCCGATGCCACGGATGTAGGCAGTGACCGTGCTGCTGGCGCCGCGCGCCGCGTAGATGGTCAGGTTGGGCACCTGCGCATCGAGGTCGCTGATGTCCTGGACATTCATCCTGTCCAGCGCCTCGGAGGTAAATGCGGTGACGGCAACCGGCACCTCCTGCAGGGTTTCCTCACGCTTGCGCGCGGTGACCTTGATGCTGTCCAGGTTGGTCGGCGAAGCGGATCTGCCTGCCGTCGGTGATTCCTGTGCCAGTACCGGCCCCGTGGCCAGCAGCGCGCCGATCATGAGACTCAAACAATTCCGTTTCATTCGGTCCTCCCCCAGGCATGAGCGTGCGGATGGCCCATTGCCACCCCTGCAGCCAAGGCTAGCGGTGTCATCGGCCAGCAGCGAGTGGACCTAGGTCCAGTCGGCAGCGGCCCGTGGATGCGGATACTGGGCGCGCCCCCAGCCGGAAGCGGTCCCCGGTACTCCTTCATCCACGACTCACGCACGAGGATCTGGTCATGAAATCCGGAATCGATTCGATCAAGGCGGTACTGCTGGTGTTGTGCAGCTGGCTGGCGATGGCGGGCAGCGCGGTTGCCGCTGGCCCGGCCGGGCATTGGGATATTGGCCTGTACGGCAATCTGTTCGGCGCCCGCGAGTACCAGGTATGGGTGCCGGCCGGCTATAACGACAGCCAGCCGCTGCCGCTGCTGCTGGTGCTGCATGGCTGTGTGACCGGGCCGAACCTGATGGGCGAGGCATCAGGCTTCAATGATGTGGCCGACACGGAGGGGTTCATCGTGGTCTACCCCCGGCAGAACGTCACCTCCAATCCGGCCCGCTGCTGGAACTGGCAGCTGCCGATCAACCAGGCCCGCGACAGCGGCGAAGCATCGATCCTGGCCGGCATCGTGGACAAGGTGAAAGCGAGCTACAGCGTGGATCCGCACCGGGTGTATGTCACCGGCATTTCCGCAGGCGGTGCGATGACTTCGATCATGCTGGCCTGCTACTCGGATGTGTTCGCCGCCGGCGCCATCCATTCCGGCGGCATGTTCAAGGGTGCGACCACGATTTCCGGTAGCGCCTATGCGTTGCTGGCCGGCAGCATCTATTCGCCGGACAGCAATGGCCGGCTGGCCTGGCAGTGTTCGGGCTCGCCGTCACCGCGTCCGATCCCGGTACTGGTGTTCCATGGCAGCGCCGATCTCACCGTCAATCCGGTGAACGGGCAGCAGGCCGTGCGCCAGTTCCTGCAGACCAATGACCTGGCCGACGATGGCCTGGACAACGATTCGGTGAAGTACCTGCCGACCAGCACCTACCAGGGGCAGGTGCCGGGTGGGCGCGCTTACACCGTGGACACCTATGCCTATGGTGGCAGGACGCTGGTGCAGCACTACGTGGTGCAGGGCATGGGGCATGCCTGGAGCGGCAGCCAGTCCGGCCTGCCGTTCACCGACCCGAAGGGACCGGATGCCACGCTGATCACCTGGTTGTTCCTGAAGGACTACCAGCGCTGAGGGGAAGGACAATCCTTGCCGGTGCGGGAGCCACGCGCTCCCGCATCCGTCAACGTGGCTCCTGCGGCCGCTGATCGTCGGCGTCCGATGCCCGCTGCCGAGTGCCTCGTTCCGCGAGGAAGCGCTTGGGTGGTGCACCCACGGTCTTGCGGAACATGGTCACGAACGCTCCGGCACTGTCGTATCCCAGGTGGTCCGCAACGGCCTGTACTGTCCTGCCTTTGGCCAGCAGCGGCAGCGCGACCACCACATGCAGCTGCCTGCGCCAGCGCCTTACGCTTAAACCGGTTTCTCCAGAGAACAGGCGTGACATGTTGCGCTCGCTCATTCCAATCCGGCTCGCCCAGACTTCAAGCGTTGCCCGTTCGGCTGGCGTGTCCAGCATTGCGTTGGCAAGCCGGCGCAACCTTGCATCGGATGGCATGGGCAGATGGAGCCACTCCGGTGGCGCGGCGATCAGCTCATCCAGGAACACGGCCATCAGGCGGTCCTGCGCGCTGCCGGGCTCGTAGTGCCCGGGAAGGGCGGACGCCCGCTCCAGCAGGGCCTGCATGAACGGGGTGATCGCCATTGCAGCGCAGTGCGTCGGCAGCCCCGGCACGACACCGGGTTCCACGAACACCACGAACCCGTGCGGCCGCCCACTGCTGCTGGCCCGATGGGACAGGCCACCGGGAATCCAGATCGCACCCTGTGGGGGAACCACCCACAGGCCGGCTGCGGTCTCCAGCATGATCAAGCCGCGCGTGGCAACCAGCAGCTGTGCCTTCCGGTGCGCATGGAAGGGCATCTGCCAGGCATCTGGAATGGGGTCCAGCCCAAGCACCATCACCGGAAGATCGACACGGTCCGGATAGTCGGGCCCAACCTCGCTCAGCCCCGCAATCGAAATCTCCACGCCGGACCTACGACCCAGAACTACGCCGGGCAGTACGGCGGCGCTTACTCGTCATCGCGTGCCGACACCGCTTCGCGCCTGTGCCAGATACAGATCAGTCCCATCAGGACATGGACGATCGGCGCGTCCTTTCCTGTGGTTTCGGTGGTCCGTGGCTGTTCAATCACGCTGACATCCTCTCTTGTTGAGGATGGGAAGCGTATGCGGCAAGCCCGCAGGCGTCATTCGACAGTTCCGCCAGGTGATTCACCAATCCGGCCATCTCTGTCGACGTGGCCCCAGGGAAGGGAGGGTTCGGCCCAGGATTACAGCGCCGGAACCGTGATCCTCTGCAGGTCGAGCTTGGCCCGCAGGGCGTAGTGCTTGCGGGTGACCGGTACCACGCAGGTCAGGCGCGGGTCGACATAATCCTTGAACAGCGGCGGCCGCGGCGAAGACAGATAGAACGCGCGATCCTGCTTGACCGCTGCCGGCAGCAGAACCTCGCTGAGGTCGCTGTCGGAGGCATCGGTGACGAGGCAGGGCGCATGGCTGAACCCGAGCCGGCGCAGCAGGTACAGGCGATGGGAGCCATTGGTCAGCACCATGCGCCTGCCGAACCGGGTGGCGCTGATCAGGTTGTCACTGAAACCCAGATAGATGACGACGGCGTGGCTGGCTGCGCCGAACGGCTCGTAGTCGGCGATGGCAGCCGGATCGAGGGTCGCCACATCGAGGAAGCGCAGGTCGTTCGAGGTGGACGCGAAGGTGTAGCTGCCATCGGACTGGGTGAAGCGCACTTCCGGATGTGCATGGCTGCCGCTGCGCGCGACAAGCTGCATGACCTCCTGCGCGGTGGGCGAGGCGGTCAGGGATGCCGCCAACTGATCGATGTGACGCAGGTTGATGCACTCCTGGAAGATCACCAGTCGATCGATCTCGACCATCTGCCAACTGCGTGGCAGAACACTCGTCATCCGGTGCATCGAGGGTTGTCGCAGCGTCTGCTCAGCCAGCGGCAGCATCTCATCCGCCAACGCATGGACATTGATGGCGTCGGCCTCACCGGCTTCCTTCTGCTGCAGCCTCAGCACCTCGGCACGTGCCGTCCGCCATTCCTCCACCAGCGCAGCCTCGTCGAAGCGTCCCGGGGGGCAACGCTCCCGTACGAAGCGGATGAGCTTCGGCAGGGGAAACATCCCCTTCAGCAGAAGCGTGGGATCCAGCCCGTCAGCACTGATTTCGGTGTTCATCCCTCTTGCCTCTCATGTGTCGCATCGACAGCGGGCCGTTGGCGTCGTTCGTCACGCCAAAATAATATGTTATATCGTAACATTTCGATGCCTTGGCGGCAATCGCCCCGCACTGTGGCGGCGATGGTGGCTTGGCTGCTCCGTATCCAATGCAACGCGATCCAACGCAACGCATGGATACATCCACTGACTAGAGGAGATGTTCATGAACGAGCTGATTGAGCTGGGTGTAGTGGCAGGACAGCAGAACCCTGAGGATCAGGGTGTGGGAGGCGAACTGATCGAGCTGGGCTCGGTGGTTTCGGAAACGAAGGCGCACAACCACGGCACGTTGTGGGATGGCGTGTTCCCGACCACGTCGCCCTGATCTTCCGCACAACGTCGCATCTGCGGTGCATGCCCTGCATGCACCGCTTCTCCGGTTCCGGCGCAGGAGCGCATGATGGAGCAGGCAGCCGCCCCGTACTTCCTGTCAAAGCACGCCCACGTCTGTGTCACCGGCGATGCGATGGTGATTCTGGACCAGGCCACGGGTAAGTATCTTTCCCTTGAAAGGCGCGGCGCCGCGGGCCTTGGCAAGCTCGTTCTCGATTGGCCCCTGCAGTCCGATGACGCAAGCACGCCAAGGCTTCTGCAGGCCTTGATCGACCGCCGCCTGATCACCGCGGACCCGCTGCTGGGCAAATCCGCCGCCAGCCCTGCCATTACGCTGCCACGGTACTGGGTGCGCGAGGGCGCACCTCGCGGCCGTCCACCGATCATGGCTCGGGACCTGCGTCGTTTCATTGTCTCGTGTGCCCATGCCGCCTGCAGCAGAACATTCCTTCCTTTCAGTGCCACGGTGTCTGCCGAGCGCCGTCGAGCGGATCACCACCACGGCACGCATGTGAGCATTGAAGAACTGGCGTCGCGGGTCCGGGTGTTCGACTGGCTACGACCCCTGGCCTTCAGGAAAACTGATGAGTGCTTTCTCTACTGCCTGGCGATGCGCGAGTTCCTGTCGAAGTACGGCATCGTGCCGCGCTGGGTGTTCGCGGTCAGAACCCAGCCGTTCGCCGCGCACTGCTGGTTGCAGCACGGCGATCACGTGCTGACCGACATTCCCTTCAACCTGCGCCGGATGGTTCCCATTCTGGTGCTGTAACCAAACCTGACGCATGTACCGATACATCGCCGTGCTCTGGAACACCCTCTCTGACGCCGCAACAGCCCAGGCGCAACAGGCCGTGCAACGCATCGAGGCCGCGCTGCCTGGCATTGGTTGCGTGTTGAACGACAACGGTGCTGCGATCTATGCGCAGAGTGACAACCCCGGCTATTTCGAATCCAGTCGATCGGATGCGCTGGTGGTACTCGGTGCGTTCTTCCACAAGGATTTCAGCGAAGGCACCGTGCCCGGCCGCGTGCGCCTCGATGCGGGCTCGGCCGACACCGCCTGCAGCAGCCTTGGCCGGAGCATCGTCCAGCAGTACTGGGGGCGATACGTGGCGTTTGGCTACCAGCCAGAGACAGCGAGTTGGTTCGTGCTGCGCGATCCCACCGCGGAGATCCCGTGCTACATGACCACCGTGGGCCAGTTGACGGTGGTCTTCTCCAACATGGAAGACTGCCTGCTGCTGGGCCTGCGCGAGTTCAACGTCGACTGGTCATTCCTGTCCTATTCGCTGCTGTATCCGTTTCGTGATGGCCTGCAGACCGGCTTTGAGGAAGTCACTGCCGTCGAAGCCGGTGAGGCGGTTTCGATCCGGAACGGCGAACCGGTGGGCCGGCAGTGCCAGTGGAATGTGGTGCGGCTGGCCCGCGACGCGCCGATCGAAGATCTTCAGCAAGCCGTGTCGCTGGCGCGTTCCACGCTGCTGGGCTGCATCGGTGCACTGGCCAGCCCGCACCGGCGCATCCAGCTGCAGCTGTCGGGCGGTCTGGATTCCTCGATCATCCTGGCCGGCCTGTTGCAGGCGCCGTCGGCACCGGAGGTGACGTGTGTTCACCACTACGATGATGGCATCGGCGCCGACGAACGGCTGTTCGCGCGGATGGCAGTGCAAGGGGCCAGTGATTCCTCGGGCAGGCGTTGCGAATACATCGAGTACCGAAGGCAACCTCACTGCGCGCTGGAAGAGATCATGACCTTCCCGCGTACAGCCCGGCCGGCGCATTGTTCCGGCTATCTTCTCCACCGCCGTGACGTGGCCTTCGACGGTGACACCGTGCAGTTCACCGGTGTTGGCGGTGATGCGGTGTTCCTGCGTTTCAAGGGCAATGCCGCTGCGATCGACTACGCCTGGCGGCGCGGCATCGACCGGGATTTCTTCCGCGTCGCCTTCGAAACCGCGCAGTCCGGCGATTCACTGTACGGCGTGCTGAAGGATGCGATGGTCCATGGTCTGCTCAAGCGGCCAGGCAGCATCAATGGCCGTTGGGGCAAACCGTGCCCATGGGTGCGGGTGGACCGCGCCGAACAGGATGGCCTGCAGCCGGCCTGGTTGCGGCATGCGCAGGCGCAGGGCCATCGCGTATCACCCTACAAGCTGGCCCATATCGGCCGGATGGTGTTCCCGACCAGCGTCCTTGATCCGTTCGAAGGCGCCGGCCACTGGCATGGTGTATCGCCGATCAGTGCGCAGCCGCTTGTTGAACTGTTCGCGCGCATTCCGCTGCACCTGCTCATCGCGGACGCGGAAGACCGCACCATCGCGCGGCGTGCAATGAAGGGACTATTACCGGATGCGCTGCTGTCGCGGAAGGTGAAATCCTATCTGGATGATCACTCCGTGGCGGTCACCCAGGGGCACAAGCAGTTCATCAGGAATCTGCTGGTTGACGGCATGCTGGCCAAGCGCGGCTATCTCGACAGCGCGCTGGCCGATGCCGGCATCCAGCAGGTCGGCCCGGACCACTCATCGCAGGTGCTCGGCATCTTCGGCCCGCAGATCAACATCGAAGCGTGGCTGCGGCGCTGGTCCGGCCAGCGTGGCGCGCAGGCGGCCGCCGTGGCCTAGGCGCTGCGGCTCATTTCTTCCAGGTACAGGCTCTCAAGATCGTTCGCGGTGATCGTGCTGGCATCAAGCGTCCTGCGCAGGCGGCCGGCCCGCATCAGGCCGATCGTGGTCGCCACCTCACGGGCACGGAACAGATCGTGGGTGGCCATCAGGATCGCTGTGCCGCGATCGCGTTCCCGCACGATCAGCTCGTGGAACTCGGCTGACGCCGTAGGGTCCAGGCCCGCGGTGGGTTCATCCAGCAACAGGGCCCTGGCTTCCTTGACGATGGCCAGTGCGATGCCGACCTTCTGCCGCATGCCCTTGGAATAGAGGCCCACGCGTCGCCCGAATGCGTCGGTCGCCAGGCCGGCGGACCTGAGTGCGTCCTTCAACCGCGCTGGCGAGCGTTCCTCGACACCGGCCAGGCGCGCGAAGTAGTCCAGATTCTCGTAGCCGGTCAGCTCGTCGTACAGCGCCACGGTCTCGGGGATGTACAGCAGCCGCCGGCGTACCTCCTGCGGCTGCTGGTGCGCACTGAGACCGTCCACTTCGGCCGCACCGGAGGTGGGTTTCAGAAAGCCAAGGAACAGCTTGATGGTGGTCGACTTGCCGGCGCCGTTGGCGCCCAGCAGGCAGAAGATCTCGCCGGGCTTCACCTCGAAGCTGACGTCATCCAGCGCCCGATGTGCACCGTGTTCCATGACCAGGCTTTTTGCAGACAGCATGTGGACGTCTCCTCAGGGCGTTGCCAGCCGGCTGCGCAATGCACCGGCTGCAAGCAGGACAAGCAGGGTGGCAATGATCAGTGCGGCGAGATCGGCCAGGACACCACGTTGGGCGACGCCGGCTGTTTCGTGGAACTGGAAGCGGGGCAGGGTGTCGTACTCTTCGAAGGTCTGCGGCGCGTCACGATCCAGATAGGCCTTGTGCAACAGCCGCCGCGCCTGCCAGAAGGAGTGGACCTGTCCCTGGAAGTCGAGCGCGCGGTCGGCATCCGAGCCTGCGATGCGGTCGAGCGCGTCCTGTGTCGCGACGGCCGGCAGCAGCAGCCGCACCTTGTCCAGAACCTGGCGATATGCGGCCTCGGCCTGCGCATGCGAGGCGATCAGGCGTTCCAGTTCCCGGTCAGCTGCAACCCGATCGGCGTAGGCCTGGCGCGCAGTGTCGGAGATGACGGGGGACGGCGAATTCACTGGCGCCGACCTCGCATGCTCGCGCCGCTGGCGCGTGGCGATATCGGACTGCATCGCCTTTACTTCGGTGGCGAACTGCATCTGTGACGGCGGCGGCGCGATCAGATTCACCGTGGCCAGCGCCAGCGACGGCGCCATGACCACGATCAGCAGCCACAGCGCGCCGGCGGCGATGGCCGCCTCGGTGGTGCGCCGGGCAAGGCAGCCGATCAGCAGTGCAAGGGCCAGCCAGAACGCGCCGTACAGGAGGACGGTCAGGGCCAGCATGGCCAGGCCCGCAGGACTGCGCGCGCCGGCCCCGATCGTCACCGCCAGGAGGATGGCCAGTGCGGGCAGCAGCACCATCAGGCCACGGGCCAGCACCTTGACCATCAGCAGGCGCGTTGCCGACACCGGCTGTGACAGCACCAGCGCCGCGATGCCGCGCTCGCGCTCACGGGACCACAGATCGTGGGTGGCCACGAGAATGACCAGCGGCAGCAGGAAGACGATGACGAAGGCGAGGTCGAACCGTCCCGCAGCCCGTGCCGCTGGATTGCCGATGTCGGCCCAGACGTGCTTGAGCAGCTGGGTCGGATCGCCCAGCGCGACCACATCGGCGGTGTAGGGGTAGGCGTCTGCCTGGCCGATCGACAGCGGTGCCATGGCGGCAGGCGCAAGCACCGGCTGAGTGCGGGGCAGCACCGAGGGCGCCTTGCCGACGAATGCCCGGCTGCGTTCCTTCGTCTGTTGTTCTTCCTGCTTGATCAGGGCGATGGCCGCCTCCCGCTGGTCCACCCATGCGCGGCCGTTCCACGCGGCGTAGGCACCCAGCCCGAGCAGCAGGACAAGCAGCACCGGCAGCGCTCGATCGCGCAGCAATCGGCGGATCTCATAGCGGGCAATCGACACAACGTTCATGGCGATCTCCCCAGCTTCCGAGCGGAGATGAGCACCACCACGCAACCCAGCATCAGCCAGACCAGCAGAATGACGAGATTTCCGCGCTGCGCGGCAGCGGTACCGGCCAGGGTCTGTTGCGGCGGCCGGTAGTGCACTGAACGGGTGATGCCGGCGATGTCGGCCACATGCTTCCCGCCTTGTGGTGCCTTGTGCAGTTTCACTTCCTGGTTGAGTGCCTGGATCAACCGATAACGGTAGTCCTCCACGCCGCGCAGGAACGCCAGATGCGCCGGGAAATCCGTGCCGGCGAAGGCGCGCGACCAGGACTGCAGCGCCAGCGTCGGCGAGGCAAGGCCAAACAGGCGCTGGGTGGCGTCCTGCTGCTGGTAGGTGGCATGCAGGCGATCGAAATGGCGGTTGTAGACGCGCGTCGAGTTGGCCTCGGCAAACTCCAGCGCCACACCGCGGAAGTTCAGCGGCAGGTCGTCAACGCTGTCGACCCGGTAGCGCGCCATCAACGCCGTGCGCAGGGCATCAAGGCGTTTGTCGGCCGGGTCATGGCCATCCGCGCCGTTCTCCGCTTCTTCGGTCACGCCGGTCCTGAACGCCGGTGCCGAAGGGGTCGGGTACAGGGATTCGGCAACCGCAGGCGCCACCCTCGGCAGCAGCAGTGTGGACACCACCCAGAAGCCGAGCAGCACGACCAGTGACGTCCGTGCCGAGCCGGCAAGTGCCGACACCCCCACGGTAAGTGCACAGAACACCAGCAGATAGAGCAGGTAGGCGGCCGCCAGTGCGAGCAGGGCGGCAAGATCCGTGGCGTCGCCGTACTGGATGGACAGCCCCGGAAGACTGATCAGCAGCATGGCCATCACCAGCAGCAGCGAGGCGGCCGCCAGGGCAATCAAGCGTCCACAGATCAGCACGCCGGCCGAGGCGCCGGTGCCGAGTTCCTGGCGCAGCGTCTCGCGGGCCACATCGCCGGACAGTGTGGCGAACCCGGCCAGGATGATCAGCAGCGGCGCCACCACCTGCAGCGCCCACGCCGCAGAGAAACCCTCGAAACGGCTGAGTGCGGTGCCACCATCCACGGCACGGTGCCGGGCCGGGTTCTGCGCGTGGCCCTCGATGAACACCGAGGTTCCCAGGTAGTCCGTCAGCCCCGGGTCCAGTGCAGCCAGGGGCCGCACAGGGGCAGCAATGGCACGCCCCACATGTGCGGCGCTATGCGGGTCGATTGTGCCCTGGCTGTCCCAGAGCCGCGCCTCTTCCTCGCTCATTGCCTGGCGCTCCTGCGCCTGCAGGGTCAGGCGTGCAGCACCACTGAGCACCGATGCTCCCGCAATCAGCAACAGGGCAAGGGCGAGCCACAGCACGCGCCGCTCGCGCCACATCAACGTGAACTGGGTTGCCGCAACAGCAAACGCCTGCTGGATGGCCATGACGGACCGGGACAAGGCAGGGGCTTCGGCGCGCATGGCGGCTTACCAGCGGTGGGTCAGCGACATGGACAGGAAGCGGCCCAGCGCTGTCGCATTGGTGGGGTCGTAGCCGGTGTTGATGCTGTTGACGATGAACGGCGGATCCCGGTCGAGCAGGTTCTGCACGTTGAACGCAAGCGAGGTGCCACGCTGCGGGTCCGCCGATGCACCGAAGTGGTAGGCGAGGTTCAGATCTACGGTCGTCCAGGAGCTGATGTGGGGCCGGGCGACATTGGCGGGGTCGCGATAACTGTCCACGTAGTTCACGAAGATCCCCGCCGCGGCCTGCTGCCGGCTCAGCGCGATGCCACCGCGCATCTTGAGGTCCACCGGGTAGTACACCGAATTCACCGCATCCACCTCGGGCGACGTACTGGTCACGCGCCGCTTCGACTCGATGATGTACTGCCCGGCCAGGTTCAGCCCGATGTGGGTCTGGCCGGCATCGAAGCCATAGGATCCGCTGAAGTCGACACCACGCTGCCGGGTAAAGGCGTTGTTGCGGAAGCGGTTGTCGAGGATCACCTGGCTGTTGGTTTCGTCCGTGCCTGGCGGCAACGCATACGGCCCCACGCGCGAGACGAACAGGCCCAGCCCCGATACGCCCAGCTGGCGTGCCTGCTGGATCTGCTGCTGCGTGGGATTGGTGGTCAGGATGTCTGCGTAAGGTGCGGTGGACTGCAGGAACAGCGACGGGAAGCTGCCGCCGAAGCCGCTGCCGATACGGTCGGCGTATTCGATGTGGTAGTAGTTCGCATCGATCTTGAGCCCCGGCAGCGACGGCGGCGCGAACGAGAAACCGCCGGTCCAGGTCTTGGCCCGTTCGGGGCCCAGATCGGGATTGCCATTGGAGAGCATCATCAGGATGGTGTTGCCATTGGCTGCACTCGGGTTGGGCACGTTCGCCACCACCACGGTGTTGTTCAACTGCATGTCCTGGTACACCGGCGCCCGGTAGGAACGACCATAGCTGGTACGGAACGAAAGCCCCTGGGTCGCCTCCCACAGCAGGCCAAACTTGGGGTTCAGCGTGGAACCGAAATCGCTGTAATCGTCATAGCGCGCTGCCGCAGTGAAGGACAGGCTGCGCACGCCCGGCATGTCCTTCAGCAGCGGGATGTTGAGCTCGCCGAAGGCGGACCTGATCGTTCGATGCAGATCGAGCGGCTTTTCCAGGCCGCGGTGATCGATCAGTTCATAGCCATCGCGGCGATAGCCCGCGCCGAATGCCGCGCGAACCCCACCGGCGGGCAGGCTGAACAGCTCTCCGTCGGCGACCACATCCAGGTAGCGGGATTCGGAGTTCGTATCGGTCGGTGGCGCCGTACTGGCCGAACTGCCGGTGATGGTGGTGCGCTGATAGGACACATCGCTCCTGCCGAACCCGGAATTCAGGCGCGCCTGCCACCCGCGTGGAAGATCCAGGGTGAGTCCCGCGAACAGGTCGAACTGGCGCGTATGCGGGAACAACCGGGTTTCGTCGGCCGTGCCGGAAATGGTGGTGTCCATCTCGCGCTTGGCGAACGAGCCGGTCACGTTCAGGGTCAGCACATCGCTGAGCTGCTGCACGCCGTCCACGTACAGGCTGTGGCGCTTCGAACCGGGATAGAGGTCGTACGGCTTGACCCGCACGTTCTTCGAGAAATCCTTGTCCACCGCCGGCAGGTTGCTCTGCTTCAGGAACTCGTAGCTGGCCAGCACATGGCCACCATCCCACGACCAGCCTGCCGACTGCGAGGCCTGGTATTCCTCCATGCCGCCGGTGGTCACGGCGCCGTAACGCACAGCGGTCTCATACCCGGTGAAGTCGCGGCGCAGGATGATGTTGACTACACCGCCGACCGCATCGGTGCCATAGATGGCCGAGGCACCATCGGTGAGGATCTCCACGCGTTCCACCGCACTCAGCGGTATCAGCGAGACATCCACGTACTGGTAGCGGTTCGACGAGGTCACGCGGTGGCCGTTGATCAGGGTCAACGTGGTGCCGGTTCCCAGACCGCGCAGGTTGATGGCGGTGCCCTGGCCGAAGTTGTTGCCGGTATCGCGGTCGACGCCAAGGTTGGCGACGTTGGCCCCATTGGCGCCACCGCCGAAGTTCTGCGGCAGTTTCTCGAACAGCTGCTGCACGGTGGCCACGCCGGTGCGGTCGATGGCCTCCTTGTCGATCACGATCACCGGCGAGGCGCCTCCGCCAATGGCATCGCGGATGTTGCTGCCGACCACCAGCACCTTGTCCAGGGTGGCGGTCGGCGCCTCGGGTGCTGCGCCTGCGGCCCGCGAACGCCGGGCATCGCCGGGGTTCTGGGCGATCGCAGGCACGCTGGCCAACAGTGCAGCGGCAATGCTGAGGGCCATGAGCGCGCGTGGCATGGCAGCGGATACGTTCGTCATTCCCCGGTCCATC
This sequence comes from Stenotrophomonas sp. 63632_Sma, assembly GCF_056482875.1. NCBI lineage: Bacteria > Pseudomonadati > Pseudomonadota > Gammaproteobacteria > Lysobacterales > Lysobacteraceae > Stenotrophomonas > Stenotrophomonas sp. 63632_Sma. The sequence continues at coordinate 2,376,266 of NZ_CM151220.1, read as the reverse complement.
GATCCCATCCGAAAGTGGCCTGCGACGTGGCTACGTCGCTCCTGAATGGATATGTTATAGCATATCATTCTGGGGTTGAGTCCACGCCGGAACCAGGCCGATGAAGAAGACTGCTGCTCCGCCGCCCGTCGCTGAAATCCTGGGCACGTACTGGAAGGCTGACCGCAGGCTGCTGCTGCTCATCGCCGGCAGTGTCGTGCTGTCCAGCCTGGCCAATGTTGCGGCGCCCTATCTTTTCTCACGTCTGATCGACCGTCTGCCCATCGACGGGGTCGGCGCTCTCGCGGGCGGCTTCCTGCTGTATGCGGTCATGCTTGGCGCTGGCAGCGCCCTGCAGAACACCGTGCAGTACCTGTCGTTCCTCAGCGGCGAGAATCTTGGCTTCATCACCAGTACCCGCTACTTCGCCCGTCTGCTGAAGAAGACCAACAGCTTCTTCCTGGAGTACAACGCCGCCGAGCTGCAGGTTGCAGGGGAGAAAGGCCGTGGCGCGCTGAAGATCGTGGTGCAGCTGGGGCTGGTGGCCTTCATTCCCAGTGCGCTGCAGATCCTGCTGACGCTGATAACGCTGGGTGCGTTGATCAACCTGCAGGTGGTGGCCATCGTGCTGGCCTACGGCACGGTAGCCGTCACGCTTTCCGCCATCGCTACCCGGCGCGCACGCATCCATCGCGAAGCTGCGGTCGAGGCCGGCCAGCAGAACGCGCGCTTCGTCGGCAATGCCATGAATGCCATGGAGACGCTGCGCCAGTTCGGCGGCAGCGGCTGGATGGTGCAGCGCTTCGAGCAGAAGGCCCAGGAGGTGCGCGACAGCTGGCGCGCCTACGTACTGCGGCGGATCGGCTTCATTGCGCTGCTGGGCATCGGCCTGGCGGTCGAGTTCATCGTTACCTTCCACCTGTTGCTGCCGCGCTACCAGAGCGGCGGCCTGAGCGTCGGCGACATCGTCCTGTTCAATCTGCTGCTGCTCCAGCTCAACATGCCGTTCGAGATGATCGCCCGTTCGATCGATGACGTTGCGCGCTCGTGGAGCATGCTGGCTCCGCTTTCCACCTTGTGGGCGGCGCCCGAGGAGCAGCAGGTGGCCGATGCCCAGCGCTTTGCGGGTGAAAGCGGCCGGCTGGCGTTCGAGCGGGTCAGCCACCGCTATGGCAACGGTCGCGGGGTAAGCGATGTGTCCTTCGAGGCCGAACGTGGCGGCATCAATTTCCTGATCGGGCCGACCGGGGCAGGGAAGTCGACGCTGTTCAAGCTCGCCCTGAAATCGATCGATCCCCAGCGTGGCCGGATCCTGGTCGATGGCCTTGACCTGTCCCGGATCGACCGTGCGGCCTGGCATGCCGCTGTCGCGGTGGTTCCGCAGGATGTCATCCTGGTCAACGAAAGCCTGGCCGACAACATCCTGCTCGGGCGCGCGCGTGATGATGATCGGCTGCGGCATGCCGCACGCAAGGCTGCGATCCTGCCGTTGATCGAGGCGCTGCCCGAGGGGCTGGAAACCACGGTGGGCGAGCGGGGCCTGAAGTTGTCCGGCGGGGAACGCCAACGCATCGCGATTGCCCGTGCACTGTATGGCGAGCCGGCGATCCTGTTTCTGGACGAGGCAAGCTCCGCGCTGGATGAGGCCACCGAACGCGAGATCATGGACCATATCCGCGCACTGGCGAACGATGTAACCGTAGTGGCCATCACCCATCGGCGAGGCATCGTGAGCCCGACTGACCGGGTGATTGATCTCGGGGGCGATCGCTGAGCGGCTTGGTCATGGCGACCGACCCGCGCCAGACCTAGAGCAGCAACAAGGCCCCGATCAGCGCAGGCGGCATCACCAGCGCGCCGACGCGCAGGAAGTCGAGCGCGCTGACATGCTCGCCCTCGCGGCGCAGCGCCACCAGCCACAGCATCGTGGCCAACGAGCCGGTCACCGACAGGTTGGGGCCCAGGTCCACGCCGACCAGCAATGCGGCGCGGGTCTGTGCCGGCAGGTCGGCCATCTGGCCCAGCGAGCCTGCGGCGAGGCCGACCGGCAGATTGTTGGCCACGTTGCTCAGCAACGCCGCCGCGCCACCGGCCAGCCAGCTGGCCTGGTGCGGTGATGCCTGCGCCACGGCCTGCAGCGCGCTGGCCGCCGCCTGGATGACACCGGTCTGTGCTACCGCTTCCACCAGCACGAACAGGCCGGCCACCAGCGGCAGTACGCCCCATGACACATGGCGCAGCAGCGGCAACGGGCTGCGTCGTTGGCGCATCGCCACCAGTGCCACACTCAGCGTGCCTGCGCAGAACGTGGCCAGGCCGAGCGGGCCGTTCAGTGCGGAGGTCACCAGCAGCACGGTGCCGGTGAACAACACGCCCAGCGCGCTCAGCCGGCCGCCTTCGGTCAGCGGGCGATGCGCCGGCGCCGCCACCAGCGGCTGCGCGATCTCGCGCCGATGCACCCAGCGCAGCACCAGATAGGTGGCGCCGATCGCGGCCAGCGACGGCAGCGCGAACTGTGCCAGCCACTGCATCAAGGGCGGCATGTGCTGGCCGTACACCACCAGATTGGCCGGGTTGGAAATGGGCAGCACGAAGCTGGCCGCATTGGCGATGAACGCACAGACGAACAGATAGGGCAGGGGGTTGGCACGGGCCGCCTTGCAGGCTGCGTAGACCGCCGGGGTCAGCACCACCGCCGTGGCATCGTTGGAAAGAAACACGGTCACCAGCGTGCCGACCAGGAACACCAGGTCGAACAGGCGTCGTCCCGAGCCTCCCGCATGACGGACCGCGTACAACGCCAGCCAGTCGAACAGGCCTTCGCGCCGGGCCAGTTCGGCCAGCACCATCATGCCGACCAGGAACAGATAGACATCGCGGCCCTCGGCCACCGCGTGCAAGGTCGTGCCGACCGACATCGCTCCCAGCAGTGGAAGCAGAAGAGCAGCCCCCAGTGCCCACACGTACTCCGGAATGCGGAATGGCCGTAACAGCAGGCCTACGGTGGCAATGGCCACGGCCGCCCAGATGAGGAAAGAGGAGTAGGAAGCGAGCATCGGGCGGGGTGTCTCAGCGGCGCCGACGCGTACCTCGCAGGAACGCGCCCGCTGCAATCACGGCAGTTCGGGGAAGGCGGCATCATACTCCGTGAGCCGCGCCCGAGCTGTGGAGCCCAGCCCATGCTTGTCTGCTTGCCGCGTGCCCCCGGCACCCACGCTCCGCGAACGTTTTCTTCGGGCGCTCTTCACCGTCGCTCCGCTTAGAGTGAAGGCCACTCAAAGTCTCACGCATGGAATCAACGATGTCCGAATACCGGGACTGGATCTTCAATGCCAACGGCCGAACCCTGGTGGCCCGGGTGGAGCTGGATGGCGACGGCGGCGGCACCATCAACCGCTACCAGTTGACTCCGGGTCCCGCGCAGTCCGGGCTGTGCATCAAGGTAGCCTCGCAGGCCGAAGCCGCAAAGAAGCTCGAAACCGAGGTGGAGAAGCTGCTCGGCCCAGAGTGGTGAGAGGGCTTCGCTACGGCAGAAGCGTTGAGAGGTCGCCAGCGCAAATCCGCAATCTCATTCCATGCGACGGCCGACCGTATTCTTCGGGCCATGCATTCACCCTCCAGCCCTCCCGATTTCATGACCGCTACCCGGCCCTCCGGCTGGGTGCAGAGCGGTGACCGCTGGGACCTGTGGTGGAACGGCCGCTGTGTGGCCAGCGTCGTGCCGCATGCCGTGCTCGGCGTCCGCCTGTTCCTCGCCGCGCGGAAATCACCCCAGCCCAAGGTCGTGGCCGCCGTGAATGCTCGCCAGGCCAAGCGCTACGCCGAGCGATGGTGTGCCGCCCGGCTTTGCCCGCAGTTGCGGTTGCGCGATGCGGTGGCGCGGCTGGTAGATACCGGTGCTCTATCACCTCCGGCGCCTACGCGGGAGCAGCGGCAGCAGGCCCGCCGCCTGGCCGAGGCCGGGGCGGGGGAGATGGGACGGATCAAGGCGGCGCTGGCGCCGCGGCCCCCGGCGATGCTGGCCAGGCCCGAGGTGCCGGGGCGGGGTGGAGCCTGGTCGATACCAGGCCAGGCTCCGTCAACCCGGCGGCCGGAAGGGAGTGCGTTCCCGGCCAAGGCTACGCCGAAAGTTCCTCGCGCACGATCCTTGCCCCTTCGCTGAGCGCACGCAGCTTGCCCCGTGCCACTTCACGGGCCAGTGGCGCCATGCCGCAGTTGGTGCTCGGGTAGAGCTTGTCGGCATCCACGAACTGCAGCGCCTTGCGCAGGGTGCTGGCCACGTCTTCAGCCGTCTCCACCGTGCTGGAAGCCACATCGATGGCGCCGACCATCACCTTCTTGCCGCGCACCAGCTCGATCAGGTCGATCGGCACGTGCGAGTTGTGGCATTCCAGCGAGATGATGTCGAGGTTGGAGGTCTGCAGCTTCGGGAACGACTCTTCATACTGGCGCCACTCCGAGCCCAGCGTCTGCTTCCAGTCGGTGTTGGCCTTGATGCCGTAGCCGTAGCAGATGTGCACGGCGGTCTCGCACTTCAGTCCTTCGATCGCACGCTCCAGTGCGGCCACGCCCCAGTCGTTCACTTCGTCGAAGAACACGTTGAAGGCGGGCTCGTCGAACTGGATGATGTCGACGCCAGCGGCTTCCAGCTCCCTCGCTTCCTCGTTGAGGATCTTCGCGAATTCCCAGGCCAGCTTCTCTCGGCTCTTGTAGTGCGCGTCGTACAGGGTGTCGATCATGGTCATCGGGCCGGGCAGGGCCCACTTGATCGGTTGCGTGGTCTGCCGGCGCAGGAACTTCGCATCCTCCACGAACACCGGCTTGGGCCGGCTCACGGCGCCGACCACGGTCGGCACGCTGGCGTCGTAGCGGTTGCGGATGCGCACGGTTTCGCGCTTCTCGAAATCGACGCCGCTGAGGTGCTCGATGAAGGTGGTGACGAAGTGCTGCCGGGTCTGCTCACCGTCGCTGACGATATCGATGCCGGCGTGCTGCTGTTCCTGCAGGGACAGGCGCAGGGCATCCTGCTTGCCTTCGGTCAGGCCTTCATCCTGCAGCTTCCAGGGCGACCAGAGCTTTTCGGGCTCTGCCAGCCAGGAGGGCTTGGGCAGGCTGCCGGCGGTGGAGGTAGGGAGCAGTTTCTTCGTCGACATTGCGTTCTGTGTCCTGGGGCGAATGGGGAATCGGTGGATCAGCGGGCAGCCCACTGCTCAAGCACGGCGCGATACGGCTTGATGAAGTGCTCTTCGGTGAATTTGCCCTGCTTGACCGCCAGCTGGCTGCGCTCTTCGCGGTCGTAGACGATGCGGGTGGAGGAGTAGTCCTGGTGCTTCAGGCTGGGCTGATAGACCTTGCCGGCCACGGAATTGGCGTTGTAGATCTCCGGCCGGTAGATCTTCTGGAATGCCTCCATCGTGCTGATGGTGCCGATCAGCTCCAGGTTCGAGTAGTCGCCCAGCAGGTCGCCCTGAAAGTAGAACGCCAGCGGCGCGACGCTGCCCGGCGGCATGAAATAGCGCACCTGCAGGCCCATCTTGTCGAAGTACTGGTCGGTGGGGGAGAACTCGCCCTGGCGATACTCCACGCCCAGGATGGGATGGTGGTTCTCGGTACGATGGTAGGTCTTGCTGCTGGAGACGCTGATGCAGATTACCGGCCCCTTGCTGAAATTGGCGCGGTAGGCCTCCGATTCCAGGAAGTGCTGGAACAGCTTGCCGTGAAGATCACCGAAGCCTTCCGGAATGCCGAAGGTGGCCTTTCCCTCGTTGCTGGCCGGCAGTACCACGCTGAAGTCGTAGTCGCGCACATAGGACGAGAAGTTGTTGCCGACGATGCCCTCGGTGCGCGCGCCGGTGTGCGTGTCGACGATGGTCGGGCGCAGCACTTCGATCAGCGGGAACGGATCGCTGCCGTCGGCTCCATCGATGTGCATCTCCACCGAGATGATGTCCAGCTCAACGGCGTAGCGGTCCGCACTCGGGTTGTCCCAGTGCGCCAGATCGTTGAAGCGGTTGTTGATCATGCTGATCGTGTTGCGCAGGTTCTCCTGGCGGGACTCGCCGCGAGCCAGGTTGGCGAAGTTGGTGGTGATGCGCGTGCCGTCAGCGGGCTGGTAGTCCTCGTTGAAAGGGATGCGCGTGATGCTGAAGGTGAAGTTCTCGGTCGTCATGGGCGGCGTTCCGGGTTGCGGGGGTGACATCCGAATGCGGGTCGCTGGCATTCGGCATTCAAAGCACTGCAGCGGTCTCGGCAGTGGCAGGCGCTGCGCGATGGGACAGGGCAAGCAGGGGCAGTGCCCGCTGCACTGCCAGCCGTGCGCGCTGGATCAGGGCCTCGTTGTGCACGCGGCCCTCGGCGAAATCGCGGTCGGTGGCGTAGACGCCGAGGGGCAGGGTGCGCGCCTGGAAGAAGCTGAAGAGCGGCCGCAGCTGATGGTCGATCACCAGTGCGTGGCGCTCGCTGCCGCCGGTGGCGGCCAGCAGGATGGGGGTGTCGACCAGCGCATCCTGGTGGATGAAATCGAAGAAGTGCTTGAACAGGCCGGTGTACGAACCGCGGTAGACCGGCGTGGCCACCACCAGTACGTCTGCCTGTTCAACGGCCACCAGCTGCCGCTCCACAGCCTCGGGCAGCTGCGAGCGCCACAGCGCACCGGCCAACTGCGGCGCCAGTTCGCCCAGCTCGATCAGGTGCGGCTCGCAGGCAACGTCCTCGCCGATCAGGTCCAGCAGGTACTCGGCCAGGGTTGCAGCCCTGGAGGGGCGCTGCAGTCCGCCGGAGACGGCGACGATACGGAGGGGGCGGGTCATCTGTTCGCTTTCAGCAGGAGGGGGAACTCCTTCGGGCGATCTGCGGGGGCGCAGTCCTGCAGGCCGGCGAGGTGACCGGGCTGGCAGGCAACCGAAGGCATGACCCGATCCTAGTCATGCCCTTCCATGACGTAAAATGGTATTACTTCACCAATCCATGAGCGGTATTCATCGTCATGTTGGAACGGATCCACCTCAGCATCGTGCAGCAGGTCGAGCAACGGGCCCCCCGCCCCCCCCCCCCCCGCGTGCCCAACCTGACCCAGTCAGCCCTGAGCCACAGCATGAAGAAGCTGGAGCAGCAGCTCGGCACCGATGTCTGGCTGCGCGAAGGCCGCAGCCTGCGCTTGACCCAGGCCGGGCAGTACCTGCTGGCGGTGGCCAACCGCGTGCTGCCGCAGCTGGACCTGGCCGAGGAGCGCCTGGGCCAGTTCGCACAGGGCGAGCGCGGCGCACTGCGCATCGGCATGGAATGCCATCCCTGCTACCAGTGGCTGCTGAAGATCGTCTCGCCGTACCTGGCCGCCTGGCCGGACGTCGATGTGGACGTAAAGCAGAAGTTCCAGTTCGGCGGTATTGGCGCGCTGTTCGGCTACGAGATCGACCTGCTGGTCACGCCCGATCCGCTGCTGAAGCCGGGCCTGAAGTTCGTGCCCGTGTTCGACTACGAGCAGGTGCTGGTGGTGGCCAGGAATCACGCCCTGGCCAAGGTGGATCACGTAAAGCCGCGCCAGCTCGGCCAGGAAGTGCTGATCAGCTACCCGGTGCCGTTCGAGCGCCTGGACATCTACAACCAGTTCCTGCTGCCGGCCGGCATCACGCCGCGGCGCCACAAGACCATCGAAACCACCGACATCATGATGCAGATGGTGGCCAGCGGCCGTGGCGTGGCCGCGATGCCGCGCTGGCTGGTGGAGGAATATGCCGCACGCATGGACGTGGTGCCGGTGCGCCTGGGGGCGAAGGGCATTCCCAAGCAGATCTACCTGGGTGCGCGTGAGGCCGATACGGGTATCGACTATCTGCAGGCCTTCGTCGAGCTGGCCCGGAACAGCACGCCGATCGCCGGCAATGCAGGCGGAGCCCGTTGATGCCCGCACCTGGATCGCAGCGGACGGAAACCTTCATCGACGCGTTTTCTCTGGAAGTGAGCGCGAAGGCCATGCCGGCACTGCGTGCGGAAGCGGATCGCATCGCTCCGGGAACGACGATCTCGATCCCTTACCTGGCGAGCGAGGACGACGACGCCCGGCTGGCGGCCGCGTGCACGGTGCGCGAACTCGGCTTCGAACCGATGCCCCATCTCTCTGCCCGCCGCATCGGGTCGCGTGCGGCGCTTGCGCGGTTCCTGGAACGCGCCACCAGCGAAGCGGGGGTAGAGAAGTGCCTGCTGATCGCCGGTGATCTTTCCGCGCCCGCAGGGCCGTTTGCCGACAGTACCTCGATCATCGAGACCGGCCTTCTTGAGCGTTACGGCATCAAGGTTGTGGCCATCGGCGGGCATCCGGAAGGCCATCCGGTGATGACCGCCGAGGACCGGTGGCACGTGTTGGAACGCAAATGCCAGGCCATCGAGGCGAGAGGCATGGCACCGCTGATCATCACCCAGTTCGCCTTCGATGCCGATATCGTGCTGGCCTGGCTGGATGCGCTGCGCGCCCGTGGCATCACGGTTCCGGTACTGGTGGGCGTGCCGGGCCCGGCCAGCATTGCGCGGCTGGCGCGCTACGCCGCGATGTGCGGCGTGGGTGCCAGTGCATCGATGCTGGCGCGGTACGGCATCTCGATCGGCCGGCTGCTGGGAACGGCAGGGCCGGAGGTGTTCATGGATCGCCTGCTGAGTGGGCTGACGGACGCCCATGGCCCGGTCAGCCCGCACTTCTTCCCGTTCGGTGGCATTGCGCCATCACTGGGCTGGATAGAGCGGTACCGGCGGCGCACGTCGACCGCCAACGTTTGATGCTCTATCGATGATCGCGTGGCTGGGCCCTTCAGCCCGGCAGTTCGCACTTCATCTTGCCGTCCACGTAGTACGGCTTGGGTACGTTCGGGTTCTCGCTGGTCTTCTCGAAGACCACCTCGAACGAAGCCGCATCGGGCGAGCCCTTGCGGTCGGTGCACGCGTCCTGCAGCTTCTTCTTGACCGCCGCGATGCCCGCATCGCGATTGGCACCGTCGGCGCTGTTGGTCAGGTTCACGGTTTCGGCCGAGGCCAGTGGGCTCAGTGCAAGCAGGCAGCCGGTCAACATCAGGGTGTGCAGCTTGGTCATGGTCATACCTCGTGGGTCTCCAATGAGGTCCCAGCATAGAGGCAGGCTGTTAAAGGCCCGTGGCCGCCCCGGTTTCGGGGCCGGTTCTCCCGCATTCGTCGTCGAACACGTGAGGTTGGTCGGACGTTTTCCCTTCGCGGGAGGTGTTCGGCTAGGCTGCAGCGACTGACCGCAAGGATGACGTCCCCCATGATCCGCTGGCTGTTCCTCGCGCTTGCCGCGCTGCCGCTCGCTGCCGGAGCCGTTGTCATCCGCCACGATGTGGACGATGCCCGATACCGGATCGAGGGATCCGAGTTTCCGGCCCTGGCTGACATGCCGGGCGAAGGGCAGGGCGTTCTGATCGCGCCGCAGTGGGTGCTGACAGCAGCGCATGCCGCGCCGATGGAAGGGATGGGGCAGGCCATCACCATCAACGGCAAGGACTACGGCGTGGAACGTGTGGTCGTGCATCCCGGCTACAGGAGAATGCCCGACGCACTGGGTAAGGAGGCGCTGGCGACGGGGAGCCCGGCGAAGATCCATGCGTTCCTTGCCGGGTCGGATGACATTGCACTGATCCGGCTCGCAGCGCCCGTGAACGATGTGCAGCCCGTGTCGCTCTATCGCGGCAGTGCCGAGGTCACGCAGGTCGCCGCCTTGATCGGAAAGGGCGCCACTGGCAATGGGGCGATTGGACTGGTGCCGGGCGGGCCGCATCGCACATCGCTGCGGCGCGCATACAACGCCATTACCGGTGGCAATGATCGCTACCTCTGGTATCGGTTCGATGCCCCGCCACAGGGCCTCCCACTGGAAGGCGTATTGGGCAACGGCGACAGTGGCGGCCCGCTGGTCATCGGGGAACACGGCGCGTGGCAGCTGGTGGGGCTGGGCTCGTGGATCAGCGCCGTTCCCGAGCATGCTCTTGAAGCCGGCTTCTATGGCCAGGTGGTGCACAACGTGCGGGTATCGCGCTATGTGGGCTGGATCGAGAGCGTCCTGGGCGCGCCCGACTACCGCCGCTCCGTAACACTCGAAGACTGACAGCTGTCACTGGCCGCGGGCCGCGTGATTGCCAATAGTGAGCGCCATGGCGAGGACACCTCGCTACCACTCATCACAAGGGGACCGCTCGTGAACATGCTCCAGCAGATCGTCTCGCAGACACCCGCCTGGGTCTGGCTTCTCCTGGCGTTCCTGGTCACACGCGGCATTGCCGCGATGAAGCCGGGCGAAACGTCACTGCAGAAACTGGCCGTCGTGCCTGCGCTGTTCACCGTCTGGGGCGCCTGGTCGATCAGCCATCGCTATGGAGTGTCCTGGAGCGCCTGGGGCAAGTGGCTGGCCGGCATCGGCACCGGCGCGGCACTGGGGTGGCTGCTGCTGGGCCACGTGAAGCTGACCCTGGATGGCGCCACCGGAACGCTCTGGCGCAACGCGGACTTCAGCCTGCTGCCGCTGCTGCTGATCACCTTCCTGGTGAAGTACGGCTTCGAAGTCGCATTTGCGGTGTCGCCGCCATTGATCGCCAATGCCGGCGCCAGTGCGGCCTACCTGCTGCTGTCAGGGGGCTTCACCGGCCTCTTCATTGGCAAGTACTGCTGCTATCTGGCCTCGTTGCGACTGGACGCGGCGGCGAAAGGGTGGAAAGCGGCAACCTGAACCTCATTTGCGCGTGACGCGTCACGCTAATGCTGGTTTCAGTGGCACGGGCAGGAAGGTGCGCCGCCACTGGCGGGGCCCCCAGCTCAGCATGCTGGTAGCGGGCATCGTTCCGGATGCCCGCTGCCCAAAGCCGCATCATTTCGGCATCAGTACAGTGTCGATCACGTGGATCACGCCATTGGACTGGCCTACATCAGCAATGCTGATGCCCGCTTTGCCTCCCTTGGCATCGATAACCCACAGCTTGCCTTCGTGGAGAGAGATCGTAAGTGGTTCGCCCTGCACGGTCTTCAGCGTCGCCTTCCCGCCATGCTTCCTGGCGTCTGCAACGAGCTGCGCGGAAGTGTAGGTGCCTGGCACCACGTGGTAGGTAAGAATCTTGGTCAGTTGTGCCTTGTTTTCCGGTTTAACCAAGGTGTCGACAGTCCCGGCAGGCAGCTTGTCAAAGGCTGCATTGGTAGGGGCGAAGACGGTGAAGGGACCCGCCCCGTTGAGGGTGTCGACCAGGCCCGCCGCCTTGACTGCGGCGACCAGGGTCGTGTGGTCCTTGGAGTTGATGGCGTTCTCGACGATGGTCTTGGTCGGATACATCGCTGCGCCACCAACCATGACAGTGTTGGCGGCGAAGCTGGAAGAAGCTGCTGAAACAAGGACGGCGAGGCTGACTGCGGCGGAAATTCTCTGGAGAGCGTTCACGGTGCGACCCTCGGATTGGCGCCCGCAATGCGCGGGCATCCTCATTACGGCCCGGGGCGCGGATTGGATGCAGCGGATTCTGCTCCAATCGTTTCGCGCCACGCAGTTCGGCAGGAAGGCCGCCATTGGCTTTGCTTACAGGCTCCAATCAACCCGCATGCCGGCGATCAACGCATTCGGCAGGTCGCGCTGGCGGGCGGGTTCGTTGAACTGGTCCGGATGCACGATGTAGTGCAGGTTCGGTGCGATCCGGAGCTGCGGGGTGAGCTGGATGCCATAGCTCAGTTCCATCATCACCTGGCTCCCGTGCGGCGTGCCGCTACCGCCTGCCGCGGCACGGGCAAGGCGCAGGTCCTCCAAGGCGATGCTGCTGTACTTCTGCTGGGTCACAACGAACGCGATGCTGTCCTGCGGCCGGCCGGCGAACGTGCCTTTCTGCACCACGCCCGCCTGCAGGAAATGATCCTCGATCAGCTGGCCGGAGGTGCCCTTGAGCGCCGCACCGAACAGGGTCAGGCCGCGCCCGGCACCATCCCCGGTGAGTTGCTGCTCGAAGCGGGCGAACACCCCGGAGCGACCACGGCGGTTCGCGTAGTCCTGGCCACTAGGCAGCGCCGGGGTGCCGTTGGCATCGCGCAGCGGATCCAGATAGGTCGAGTTGTCCTGCCAGCCACCGAGTTCGTAGCGGGCTTTCAGTCGTGCCGAAGCAGGGCTGCGCCAACCGAGCGTGTAGGGCACGATCCAGCCGGTGGCCTGACTGGTACTCCATTTCAGGCCGTGCTGGCCGTCCTCGGCCTGGCTGGGATCGACCTGGTAGGCGCCGACGCGCACATAGACATCGGGCGTCACCCAGGCCGTGGCATCGGCCATCCAGCTCGATACCGGCCACCAGGTGAAACTGCTGGTGCGGAACACGTAGGTCGGGTTGCCGCAGGCCGAATTGCCCTGGAAGTACTGGCACAGCTCCGAACCGAGGTGATGGATGTTGGCGACGCTGCGCCCGGCTTCCAGCACCAAACGGTCGTTCAGCAGTTTCTGTTCAAGCGTCAGGTTGGCCAGGCGCGTGCCCTGGCCGCCGTAGATTTCCTGCACCGAGGTGCTGTTGCCGGTACGGCTGTTGTCCAGGTTGGTGCCATGGCGGTTGATGCCGTAGGCCTTGATCGTCGCGCCCCGCCAGCCAAACGCAGCGTTCAGGTTCACGTCGGCACCGAACATCAGCTGGCCGGCATACGCCGTGCCGCCGCGCTTGCCGCCATCGAGCGTGGCGGCTGCCTCGCCGGTGTATGCCAGCTTGGGGGTGAAGACGTCACTCGCGTCGGCGGCTGCGGCCACGGACGGCAGGGCCAGCAGGATCGCTAACGGCAACAGGCGGCGGGAAGGGGAGGTCATGGGCGAGGTTCCGTTTACAGGGTGGGAGCCGTGACCGGCTTCTTGAGGACGCGCAGCGCGACGGCGGTGACGGCCACGCCGGCCACCAATGCCAGCAGGTAGACGCCAAGGTGCGTGACTGCGTTCGGGATCGGCAGCACGAACACGCCACCGTGCGGCACCTTCAGCTCGACGCCTGCGGCCATCGAGATCGCACCGGCCACGGCCGAGCCGAGGATCAGCGCCGGAATGGTGCGCAGCGGATCGCGTGCGGCGTAGGGGATCGCGCCCTCGGTCACGAAGCTGAGACCGAGCACGCCCGCGGCACCGGCGGTGCCGCGCTCCTCGGCGGTGAAGCGGTTGCTGAACAGCCATGTGGCCAACGCGATGCCCAGCGGCGGCGTCATGCCGCCGATCATCGTCGCAGCCATCGGCGTGTAGACCTGGCTGGAAATCAGTGCGGTGGAGAACGCGTAGGAGGCCTTGTTGACCGGCCCGCCCATGTCCACCGCCATCATTCCGCCCAGCAGCAGGCCGAGCAGGATGGCGCTGCTGCCCTGCATGCCGCGCAGCCAGTCGGTCAGCCAGGCCAGCAGCCCGGCGACCGGCGTGCCGATCACGTACATCATCAACAGGCCAACCAGCAGCGTGCCCAGCACTGGCAGGATCAATACCGGCTTGAGGCCTTCCAGGCTGCGCGGCAGGCGCAGCGCACGGTTGATCCAATGCACGCCGTAGCCGGCGATGAAACCGGCCAGGATGCCGCCAATGAAGCCTGCATCCATGTTGACCGCGACCAGGCCGCCGATCATGCCCGGCGCGATGCCCGGGCGATCAGCGATGGAGTAGGCGATGTAACCGGCCAGTGCCGGCACCATCAACATGAAGCCGGACTTGGCACCGATCTGGAACAGCGACCAGGCCAGCGTGCCCTTGTGTGCATCGTCGAAGGCATAGATGCCGCCGAGCGCGAACGCCAGTGCGATCAGCAGGCCGCCGGCAGTAACGAACGGCAGCATGAACGACACGCCGGTCATCAGGTGCTTGTAGGGGCCGGTGGCCCTGGCCTTTTCGGTGGTGCGGCCTGAAGCCGGCGTACCCGCCTGCACGCCGGCCTCGGCCAGCGCCTTGCGGATCAGGTTCTGGCCGTCATTGATCGCCGGCTTGGTGCCGCTCTTGAACAGGCGTTTGCCAGCAAAGCGCGACAGATCGACTTCGCGGTCGGCGGCGATCAGCACCAGGTCGGCGGCAGCGATTTCTTCGTCGCTCAATGCGTCCTGCGCGCCAACCGAGCCCTGGGTTTCCACCCGGATCGCGTGGCCCAGTGCCTTGGCGGCCTGCTGCAACCCTTCGGCTGCCATGAAGGTGTGGGCGATGCCGGTCGGGCAGGAGGTGACGGCGACGATGCGCTTGCCGGCGTCCGCGGTGGGCGCGGTTGCCGACGTCGCGGCAAGCTGCGCCAGCACGGCAAGCGGGTCGTCCAGCACTTCACCGAGGCTGGCGCGTACGACCTGGGCGTTGCCGAAGCGTGCGGCATCCGCCTCGCCGTCACCCACCAGCAGCAGCTGCGTTGCGGCGGCGGCCTGCGTGGCGGGCAGTGCCCCGGTCACGCCCTGGTCGCTGCGGATTTCGATCGCCAGTTCGAGCCCTTGCTGGCGGGCGGCGCGGCGCAGCGCTTCGGCGGCAAGAACCGCCTCGATGCTGCGTTCGCCTGCGGCGATGACTACGGTGGAAGCTTGCATGGGCACTCCTGGAATTCTTCGGGTTCGTCCTTGCAGGAGGGGGCGGGCCAGCCGCAGCACCCTCTGCAGGGGTTTCAATCCAACCGCTCGATCAGTACATCGCCGGTCCACGCGCGCACCTGCGCCGGGTCCAGGCGTCGCGCGTCGCCGCTCTCTAGCCGGCTCATCGAGAACGCCGTTGCCAGTCGGGCGCATCCCGTCAGATCCTGGGAGGGCTCCAGCAATGCGGCGGCAATGCCGGCGACCATGGCATCGCCGGCACCGACCGTGCTGCCGCGTGCCAGTCGCTCTGGTCGCGCGACCAGAGCGCCGCTGCGATCAATGAACAGCGCGCCGTCAGTGCCCATCGAGATCGCTACCAGTGCGACTCCGCGTTCCACCAAGGCCTGGCCCGCAGCCCGCAGGGCGCTGCGATCCGGCAGCGGCGTACCGGTCCAAGCCTCCAGTTCGTGGCGGTTGGGCTTGATCGCGTAGGGCAGTGCGCCCTGTGCGCCGCTCAACGCCGCGGCCAGCGCGTCGCCACTGGTATCCAGCAGTACGCGCGCACCGGCGGCGCTCGCCTGCGCCTGCAGTCTCGCCCATGCATCGGCTGGCAGCCCGGACGGCAGGCTGCCGGACAGCACCACCGGCAGGTCCGGCTGGAGCAGGGCGTCGAGTCGGCGCGATACCGCGTCCAGATCGGCGTCACACAGTGACAGGCCGGGCAGGTTGATGTCGGTGGTCTCGCCGCTGGCCTCTTCGACCAGCTTGATGTTGGTGCGGGTGCGGCCCGCAATGCGCAGGCAAGCGTCTGCGATGCCGCGCTCGGCGAACAACCCGCTGAACACGCCGTCGTTGCCATTGCCGAGCACGCCCATCGCGGTGGTCGGCACGCCCCAATCGGCCAGGCAGGCAGCCACGTTGATGCCCTTGCCGCCGGCGTCGTCGCGCGAGCTGCAGGCACGATGCACCTGTCCCGGATGCAGGTGCGCCAGCCGCACGGTCTGGTCGATCGCCGGGTTCAGAGTAACGGTGAGGGCCTGGGCGCTCATGCGTGCGCTCCATCAAGGGCACGCACCTGCTCGGCGGTTTCGCAGTCCAGCGCGGTGTTGGCCAGTGCTTGCAGATCGGTCAGCGCGTTGCCACGCAGGCGCGCCTTCACTGCCGGAATGTCGTTCGGGGTCATCGACAGTTCGTCCACGCCCAGGCCGGCCAGCAGCATTGCACCAAAGGGATCGCCGGCCAGGCCGCCGCAGACGCCAACCCAGCGCCCATGCAGGCGTGCACCTTCCACAGTGGCGCGGATCGCGCGCAGCACGGCCGGGTGCAGGCTGTCGGCCTCGGCGGCGAGTTCCGGGTTCTGGCGGTCGATCGCCAGCACGTACTGGGTCAGGTCGTTGGTGCCGATCGAGAAGAAGTCGGCATGGCGCGCCAGTACATCGCTCTGGGCTGCTGCGGCAGGGACTTCAATCATGATCCCGATCGGCACTTCGGGTGCCTCAAGCGCGGCGCGCAACCGTTCGCAGATGGCGCGCAGCGCGATCAGCTCGGGCACCGAGGTGATCATCGGAAACATGATGGACAGGCGTGCGCCGTCCTTCGCCGCGCGATACAGCGCACGCAGCTGTGGTTCCAGCAGGTCGGGGCGGCGCAGCAGCAGGCGCGCGCCACGCACGCCGAGGAACGGATTTTCCTCGCGTGGCAGCTCCAGGTGGGCGACCTGCTTGTCGCCACCGATATCGAGCGCGCGCAAGATCAGCGGGCGGCCGTCGAGTGCCTTGGCCATCGCCACGTACGTGGCGTACTGCTCCTCCTCGCTGGGCGTGCTCCCGCGCTCGAGGAACAGGAATTCGGTGCGCATCAGGCCGACGCCTTCCGCGCCTTGCTCCAGTGCCAGCGGCACCTGCTCGGGCAGGTTGACGTTGGCGCCGATGTCGATGCGGTGGCCGTCAGGGGTCTGTGCCGGCTGCGCGCGTTGCGCCGCTTCACGCTCGCGGATCTGCTGCTGTTCGGCGATCCACGCACGTGCCGAGGCGAGATCGGCCTCGGACGGAGACAGATAGAGGCGCCCGCTGCTGCCATCGATGATCGCCTCGCTCCCCGCGCTGATCGTCAGCAGCTCTGCGCCAGCGGCGACCAGCGCCGGCAGGCCCAACGTGCGCGAGAGGATCGCGGTGTGCGAGGTCGGCCCGCCCAGCGTGGTGGCGAGGCCGAGCACGCGACCGGTGTCGAGGTTGGCCGTGTCGGACGGCGACAGATCAGCAGCGAGCAGGATGCAAGGATGTGCAGGCAGGTCGGCAATGCCGCCACCCGCCGCGGACGGATCAAGCTGTACCAGTACGCGCCGGCCCACGTCACGCAGGTCGGCGGCGCGCGCGGCCAGCACCGGGTTGCCCAGTGCCGCCAGGCCGGAGGCGATCTGCTCGATGGCCTGGTGCCAGGACCACGCAACGCCATGGCCTTCGACCATCAGCTGGCAGGTACGGGTAATCAGATCGGTGTCGTCGAGCAGCGCGGCCTGCGCCTTGAAGATTGCCGCATCCGAGGCGCCGAGCCGGCGCTGGGTGTCGTCCTGCAGTGCGGCCAGTTGTTGGCGGGTGCGGCTGAGCGCGTCCTGCAGGCGCGCGCCGCCTTCGCCGAGCGGGGTGGGGCGGTCGGCGACCTCTGCCCGCGTGCTGGCCAGTACATGCACCGGGCCAATCGCCAGGCCAGGGCTGGCGCCGATGCCGACGATCGCCGCCTGTGCGTCAGGCGGATTCCAGCCCGCAACCGGCGCGGCCTTGCGCTGCGCCGCGCGCTCGGCATCGGCCTTTTCCTGCGCAATCAGCCCGTCCATGACCTTACGCAGCGCGGCCAGCAGGGCTGGGGCATCGGCGCCCTCGGCAGACACGCTGACCGCGTCGCCATGGCGCAACCCGAGCTGCAGCAGCGCCACCAGGCTTTTGGCATCCGCAGCCTGATCGCCCGCACGGACCTGTGCGCGGGCCGCGAAGCTGCGCGCCGTCTCGGCCCAGCGCGTGGCCGGGCGTGCGTGCAGCCCGTTGGGATAGGCGATGTTCCAGTCGAAACGGTCGGCCAGGTCAGTCACCGGCACATTGGGGGCCGTGGTCGCAACATCGCCGGTCAGCGCGCTGATGATCTCGCTCGCATCTGCCGTGGTGAACAGGCGCTGCAGCGTTGCGTCATCCTGGATCAGTCGGGTCAGCCGGCGCAGCAGGGTGATGTGGGTATCGGACTGGGCGGCAATGCCGACCACCAGGCGGGTGACCTGACCCGGATTCCACTCCACGCCTTCCGGAAACTGCAGCACGGCAATGCCATCGCGGCGCACCAGGTGACGGTCCTCGCCCAATCCGTGCGGAATGGCCACGCCATGGCCGAGGAAGGTGTTCGCCAACACCTCACGACGCCCCATGCTGGCCTCGTAACCGGGCGCAACGCAGCCGGCGGCGACCAGCATCTGCGCCACCTGGGCAATGGCGTCGGCCTTGTCGAGCGCCCGCGCATCCAGGCGGATCAGTTCCCGGCTGACGGGGGCAGGGGTGGTCAAGGGCTGCAAGGCGGGCTCCGGGAAGGGGGTGCTGTGGCGTATTGGGAACGTTCCCAGTTCCTATTTCAATGTGCACTGCACAAAAAGCCAATAGTCCTTTGGCGTTAGCATTGTCCTGAATGGCCATCCGGCCTCGAGCAGCGAAAGTTTCCGGGAACGGTTCCAATGAGCATCAGCATCAACGACGTCGCGCGCGTGGCGGGGGTCTCCAAGTCCACGGTGTCGCGCGTGCTCGGCGGCGGCCCGGTCAGCGAGGCCGTGCGTGGCCGGGTGGAGGCGGCGATCCGCCAGACCGGCTATCACCCCAACCTGCAGGCACGGCGCCTGCGTGCCCGGCACACCGGCATCATCGGGCTGATCGTGGCGGACATCCGCAACCCGTTCTTCACGGCGCTGATCCGAGCGGTGGAGGAGGTTGCCTATCGTGAAGGCCTGCGCGTCACCCTCTGCAACACCGACGAGGACCCCGAGCGCGAGGCGCTGTATCTGCAGTTGATGCACGAGGAGCGCATCAGTGGACTGATCTTCGCGCCCACCCGGACCACGGTGGGCCGGCTGGAGCGGCTCACACTGGACTATCCCACGGTGCTGGTGGACCGCGCCGCACCCGGCGGGTCGATCGACAGCGTGGTGCTCGACAATCCGGCCGCGATGGCGGGCCTGGTCGAGCATCTGGTCGCGCGTGGCTATCGCCGCATCGGCGGCCTGTTCGGCAGCACCAGCACCACGGCGGCCGAGCGTCGCGACGGCTATCTCGCTGCGATGCGTACGCATGGGCTGGAGCCGGATTATCGCGAGGTTGAGCCCACGGCTGAAGCGGCCATTGCAACGGTCGAACAGTGGCTGGCTGGCCCATCGCGGCCGGAGGCGCTGGTCGCCAGCAACAGCCTGCTGCTCATGGGAGCGTTGAAGGCCGCCCGCAGTGCAGGCCTGGCAATTCCGGACGCGCTGGCGCTGGCGGGCTTTGACAACGAACGCTGGACCGAACTGGTCGAGCCGGGCATCACCGTGATCGAACAGCCGGTCGAAGAGATGGGGCGCGCAGCGATGTCGCTGTTGCTTGAGCGCCTGCGCGCGCCGGAGCTGCCGGTACGCCGGCTGGTGATGACCGGCCGGTGCGTGGTGAGGGGATCAACGGCCTTGCGATGACCTCGCGGCTGTTTGCGGCCGTCCATCGATGGATACCCTCGCGTATATGTGGGTCATGGCTGCTCCTTCGCCCGGCCCCATTCCGCCGATGAACGTGGCCAGTTTTACGAACAGGCGTCGCACGCATGGGCGCAGCATGTTCAGCTCAATCCTCAGACGTCGTCTGGCAGTTTCGATTCCTGGCGGACGATGTGATCCCGGGATGACCGCCCCGGAACGTAAGCGCACTGACAACGGCCAGGGCGCAGGCACAAGCGCCCGCGTAAACCATGGCCAGTCGGTAGCCGAAAAGCAGCGACTGATGCGCTACGTCAAGGGACACTGCCTGGCCAGTGGCCGCCAGCTCATCCAGGTGCGCAGTACCTGCGGACAACCCCTCCGCAAGCGACCGCAGATGCGAAGGGTCACCGCCGGGCAGGTTCGTTTCAAGTGCGTAGTAAGTACCTTTCACCAGAATCAACCCCACCACCGCGATGTTGATGGCCAGACTGATGAATCTGGCACTGGTGTCCATGCCGGATGCCATGCCGGCGCGATCGCTGGGCACGGAACTGGTCGTCGTGTTGGTGATGGGCGTATTGATCACGCCCAGGCCCGAGCCTGCAAGAATGCAGCCTGGCAGCAGGGTCAACCAGCTCGCGTTTTCCGCGCCTGCACCGATCGCCATCATGAGCATCCCGCCGCCCATGGCAAACATCCCAGCGGGGACCACGCGCTCAGGCCCGAAGCGCACAGCGAGACGCTCGCCATAAGGCGGCAGCAGCAGCGACGGCAAAGTGTATGCCAGGACAGACAGGCCGGTCGCGATGCTTGAGTAGCCAAGTCCGTGCTGGAAGAACAGTGGCAGGTACACCATCAGTGGCCAGAAACTGAAGTTCATGCCCATCGAGCCCAGCAATGCGCCGGAGAAGCGCCGATTGCCGAAGATGGAAAAATCGAACATCGGGTCCGGCGCCCTGCGCTCGACCGCGATGAATACCGCCAGGCTGATGACGGCAACCAGAGCGGCCACCATGGAAGAGGCGCTTGCAAGGCCTGCAGGAATGCCCTGGGTGATGTACCAGGTGAAGGAAAAGACGGCCACTGACAGCGAGACGATTCCTGCAAGGTCCAGTTTCCGCTGGCTTGGCGCCCACGATTCCCGGATGCCCAGAACGGCGAGAGCCGTCGCGCCCACTGCCAGGGGCGCATGCACCAGGAACACCCAGCTCCAGCTGCTGATGACAACAACGCCAGCACCAATGACCGGCCCGAAACCCAGCCCTATGCCAAAGACCACGCCCCAGATGCCAAAGGCCTTGGCGCGCTGTGCGGAGTCACTGAACTGATGGGAAAGCACTGTAAACACGCAGACCAGCATTGCGCCTCCCGCCGCACCCTGCAGCGATCGAGCCACGATCAACGCCGTTCCGCTTCGAGCAAGACCGCAGGCCAGGGATGTGATGCCGAACAGCAACAGGCTGATCACGAAGATGCGCTTGCGCCCGTACCGATCCGCCAGTGCGCCAGCGGCCATCAGCACCGTCGTGCAGGCGAGGGTGTAGGCATTCATGATCCACTGCAGGCCGCTGAAGCTGCTGCCAAGCTCTGTCTCCAGAATCGGCAGGATGACCGGCACGCTGGAGATTTCCAGCCCGAACATCAGGGAAGCCAAGCACGCCGCAGAAAGCGTCAGGCGGTCTCGAGCAGCAGATGAAAGGGAAGTCATGGGTCTCCTCAGGCAGGTCCGGGATCTGGCGCACTGCCGGGTCGACTGCAGCTGCGCGTTTCAAGTGAGCGGCCATCTTGGAGGGACTTCCATGATGATAAAAATGATTTGATTTAATAGAATTGATCAATCCTCATCATGGATTGCCCCGGTGTTCTTTGACCCCGACCTGCTGCGCGCCTTTGTCGCCGTCGTAGAGACCGGCGGCTTCACCAAGGCGGGTGAGCGCATGAACCTCAGCCAGTCCGCCATCAGCCACCAGATCCGGAAGCTGGAAGAGCAGGCGGGCAGCGCCTTGCTGAAACGGACCACGAGAAGCGTGACTCTCACCGAAGACGGCGAAGACTTCCTGCGACATGCCAAGCAGATTCTTGCTGCCCAGAGCCTGCTGGTTCGCCGGTTCCAGAGGGCTCCCGTTACCGGGGCAGTGCGCCTGGGTGTGCCGGAGACCTATGCCGGCGACCGGCTGACCGCAATGCTGTCGCGCTTCTCCCGCAGGTTCCCCGCGGTGCGGCTGGATGTAGCCGTGGAGTCCTATGGGGCGCTGAACGAACAGATACAGGCGGGAACACTTGATCTGGCGGTGAACCTGTTCCTGCGGGAGGACGTTGAGTGGCCGGTTCTGAGGCGGACACGTTTCGTCTGGGCCATCGGTTCGGGATTTGAGCACGAACCGGAAAAGACGCTGCCACTAGCACTCGCGCCCAGCCCGTGCATGCACCGCGACGTGTGCATCGGAGCACTTGTTGAAGCCGGCCTGGAATGGCGCGTCACCTTTACCTCGGCGAACCAGCAGGGCCTGCGATCAGCTGCAAAGTCCGGGCTCGCCATCACTGTCGCTCTTCAGGATGACATCCAGGATGGCCTGATGATTGCGGGCAGTGGACTGGGCCTTCCTGTGCTCCCCGCAGCGAGCTTCCGGCTGATGCGCAGTGCAGCCGTGCGGACGCCTGCGATCGAAGCGTTGGAGGAACAATTGCTTCGCGCAGGCGATGGCGCGTGTTCGGTCCGCGCACTCAGCGCGGTGGGCTGAAGCGCAGCGCACGCACATTCCAGACCAAGCAGTCCATAACCGGCCTTCCACGTCGAAGTAGCATCGACGTTTGGAGCATTGAGCACTTCCGCTGAATGCGTTCGGTCTACGGAAGCTATTGGATGAACATGAAGCGGACGACGGCGGGCGGCCCCGCTCCCGTGCGCGGTGATCGGCGGGATACCGAGATCCGGAACTACGTGATGAACCTCGGCCCCCAACATCCTGCGGCACATGGGGTACTGCGCCTTGTGCTTGAGATGGATGGCGAGACCGTTGTGCGCGCGGATCCGCATGTGGGCCTGCTGCACCGGGGTACCGAGAAGCTGGCGGAGTCCAAGCCCTTCAACCAGTCCATCGGCTACATGGATCGGCTGGACTACGTATCCATGATGTGCAATGAACATGCCTACGTACGTGCGATTGAAACCCTTCTGGGAATCGAGGCGCCCATCAGGGCACAGTACATCCGCACGATGTTCGATGAGATCACCCGTATCCTCAATCACCTCATGAACATCGGAACGGGCGCGCTGGACCTGGGCGCCATGGCCGTGATGCTCTATGCATTCCGGGAACGCGAAGAGCTGATGGACTGCTACGAGGCGGTATCCGGCGCTCGAATGCATGCCACGTATTACCGGCCCGGCGGTGTGTACCGTGATCTGCCTGACCAGATGCCGAAGTACAAGGAGTCACGCTGGAAGAAGGGGAAGGAGCTGCGGCGGCTGAACGCCGCGAGAGAAGGGTCGCTGCTCGATTTCATCGAGAATTTCACCCGCGAGTTCCCGAACCGCATTGATGAGTACGAAACCCTGCTCACCGACAACAGAATCTGGAAGCAGCGCACGGTGGGCATTGGCGTTGTGAGCCCGCAGCAGGCCATGGACTGGGGCATGACCGGGGTGATGCTGAGAGGCTCGGGCGTGGCATGGGATCTGAGGAAGAAGCGCCCCTACGCGAAGTACGATGCCGTTGACTTCGACATTCCGGTCGGCACCGCCGGTGACTGCTATGACCGCTACCTGTGCCGGGTCGCGGAGATGCGACAGTCCAACCACATCATGAGGCAATGTGTCGACTGGCTTCGCGCCAACCCCGGCCCGGTGATGCTCCACAACTTCAAGGTGGCGCCGCCGTCCCGGCAGGAGATGAAGTCCGACATGGAAGCGCTGATCCATCACTTCAAGCTCTTCAGTGAGGGCTACCAGGTGCCGGCAGGTGAAACCTACGCAGCGGTCGAGGCGCCCAAGGGCGAGTTCGGTTGCTACCTGATCTCCGATGGCGCCAACAAGCCGTTCCGGGTGCACCTGCGTGCTCCCGGCTTCGCTCATCTCTCTTCTCTGGATGAAATCGTCAGGGGCCACATGCTGGCGGATGTCGTCGCCATGATTGGCACCTACGACATTGTATTCGGCGAAGTGGATCGATGAGGAACCGGGTCAGCCCACACATGGGCTGAGCCACGCTCCGGCGGCCGCGAAGGGAACAGCCATGTGCAGCCTGAGTAGGTCTTCCACGGTGCGTGCCCCGCCCATCTCCAGGTCGAGAATGCCGGGCTCCAGGATTGATCCCAGCAGAACACCGACCGCGATCGCATGAAGGCTGCGCGCCGCAGTGGCTGTATCAACGCCCTCACGGAGCTGGCCCAGTGCTCCTGCACGCTGGTATACAAGCTCCAGCATGCGGACCTCCGGCATCGCGCACGCCGCGAGCACGTCGCCTATGCCGCCCAGCTCATGTGATGCACCAGAGCGCAGCAGAAGCTCAACCGTTCGGCGAACGCGTGGGGTGCGGCGCGTGTGATCAAAGACCCTGACCAGGTCCGCAAACAGAAGCTTGAACGGGTCATTACACTGCCGGATGGCGGCTTCCCGCAGTCCTTCGGGTGCATCTGGCCGCCCTCGCGCGGAAAGTTCACCCAGCAGGTTCTGACGGGACCCGAAGTGCCAGTAGATCGCGCCGCGCGAATAGCCGCACTCGGTGGCGATCAGCTCCAGCGTGGCGCCGGCGGGCCCATGGCGCAGCAGGCACACCAGTGCGGCATCGAGGATCCTCTCACGCGTGGCGTGTGCGTCCTCCCTGGTTCTTCTAGCCATGGCACGGTTGCATCCCTGCTGTTCGATGAGCGCCCGGCCGCGCGTTCTGATCGTCCTTAGACAAGGCGATGGGACGGACCGTGGCCACAGCGCTGCACCGGGATCTGCGGCGTTTGAATGTCGATCTTCGGTTCATTGGCTGGGGCAGGGCAGGACAGTGAGCCAAGCCACAGACCATCGGCGGCGAGACGCGCAGACCTCAGCGCGGGATCGTCGGCCTCGGACGGCTCGGTGGCCAGCTTCTTCTTCATCCACTCGATCCACTGCGACGCGGATACCTGGGTCAGGTCCAGGCGGATGATCAGGGCCGAGAGCATTGCAACGTCGTGCCGCCTGCAGCCCTCGACCACCGATTCCACGTAGGCGTGGGTGAATGCGCCGGGGCGGAGCCCGTTGGCACGCATTCTCCGTTCCACATCCTGATTGAAGTTCTGCAGCCAGCACGAGAAAGTGGCGTCGATGAGATCCTGCTTGCAGTAGAAGTGATGGAACATCGCGCCACGGCTGACGCCCGAGCATTCGAGAATCTCACTGACGGTCACCGAAGACCGACCATTGCGGACGATAAGCGCTGCCGTTTCGCGGATGAGTATGCCGGGCACACGCACGGACGAACTGTGGGTAGCGTTCAAGAGAGTTTTCCTCATGTAGCGGGCGACGAACGATCCGCCAGGCCGGTACGGCCTGGCGGGTTGCCGTTCGAGCCAGTCAGTGATGCGCCGCGGATGCTTCGCTTTCGGCGCTCTTCCGGGAAGCGATGGGCCTGCCGATTTCAATCTCAGGGTCCCCCTTCTCGGGCTGCCATGCCCCCAGCGCCAGCTGCACCTGCACGTGGGCCATCAGCAGCCCGGCCTGTGCCGCCGCAAGCTCTCTGCGCGCCTTTTCGTGCAGCGCCTGCTGCTGCAGGCCGGCATCCTTCGGCTCGATTCCGGCGTCCACGCGGGAAGAGGCATAGGCCGAAGATCTGCTGCTGAGTGCCTCGGCATTTACCGCCTGCTGCATCCTGACCTGGGAACTCGTCCACGCATGCAGGGAGTCCTCACTCTCCTTCAGCGCCGTCAGCACGGTCTGCTCGAAGGCATGCCAGTTCTGATCACTGCCGGCGCGAGCGGCTTCCTCCCTGGCCTTCTTCCGGCCAAAGCTCAGCCACTCCCACTGAAGCTCCGGGCCGGCCGAGAAGCGCTTTGCACTGGAATCGCCCAGCGAACCGAACGGTGCAAGGATGCCGCCGAAAACATTCAGCGTGAGGCGCGGAAGGTGCGCGCGCTCGGCGAGTACGACGTTGCCAAGGCTTGCTCGCAGTAGTGCATCGGCCTTGGCGACGTCCGGCCGCCGCGCCAGGAGGTCGGTCGGCTGCGCAAGCGATGCAAGATCCGGTGGGGCCGGCAGTGGAGCCGGGGCCAGCAACGCCTCCCAGGCGTCATCCTGCGCGGTCGGCGGGCGGCCCGCAAGAACCGCCAATGCGGCCCTGTCCGCCTGCAGCCGGGTAGCGGTTGCCGCCTCCTGCGCCACCAGCTCGGCATGTTCGGATTCGACCGCAAGTGCCTCCCTGCGATCGACCAGCCCGGCCGCATACCGTGCCTTCACACGCACAACGCGCGCCTTGCTCAGCTCAACCTCCCGCTCAAGAGAGGCCAGGTTGATCTGGTCCATCCTGAGCAGGAAGTAGTTCTTCGCAACCTCGGCCTGGAGCACTGCGGCAGCTGATCTCGCGTCAGCCGCCGCCGCATCGGCCTTGCGATCGGCCATGGCTGCGGCGGTGCCAATGCGCCCAAACAGATCCAGCTCCCAGGAGAACATCTGTCCGGCGGACAGCAGCCTCTGGGAAGGGGGGCGGGGAAGATCCTGGCGATAGGGATCCGCTTCGATCTGGGCGGACTGCATGGCTTCGGCCTTGACCTGCAGCGCACCGCTCGGCAGATAGTCCTTGCGCGCCGCGCCTGCCAGCGCCCGCGCTTCCACCACGGCGGCAAGGGCAGACTTCAGGTCATGATTCCCGCGCATGGCCAGGCTGACCAGTGCATCCAAGTTGGGGTCGGAGAAGTCCTTCCACCATTGCCTGTTGGGCGTCCCGGGCAGCACATCCGCATCCAGCGCCGCCGGCGTGGGTGCCTGGCCCACATGATGCCGGGCTGCGGCGTCAGGGATCCCGGTCCTGGGGGCCACAGAGGCGCAGCCAGAAGACAGGGCCACAAGCACAGCAATCGACAGGCAGGCAACTCGGTTTCCAATAGCCATGATCATGCCTCCTCGGCCGGGTGAATGCGGTAGAGCGCGGCATACAGCGCTGGAATGAGACCCAGCGTGATCAGCGTTCCAAGGGCAAGGCCGCCGATCATCACGATCGACATGCTGGTCCACATGGAGCCGCCAAACAGCAGCAGCGGGACAAGGCCGAGAATGCAGACCATCTTGGTCATGACGATGGGCCGCAGGCGCTTTGCCGCAGCCTCTTCAATGGCCTGGAGAGGAGGCAAGCCATCGCGCTGGCCTTCGTCGATCGCATCGATGAGCAGAATCGCGTTGTTGACGATGATGCCGGCAAGTGCGAGCAGCCCCAGTGTTCCGATGAAGGTCAGGCTGGTGCCACTCAGCTTGAGTGCCAAGGTCGCGCCGATGACCACGAACGGAATGCTCGCCAGGACGATCAGGCTCTTGCGGATGCTCTCGAACTGCCATACGAACAACAGGAACATGGCAGCAAGGCAGAGCGGGAGCAGCTTCTCGATGCCTTCGTTGGCACTCTTGCTCTCTTCGATCTCGCCACCGAGTTCAACCCGCACGCCCTGCTTGCGGAATTCGGAAAGAAGTGGCTCGACCTTGTCCGCGATCCCCTGGGCGGTCAGCTCGGAGCTCTTTGCAAGCACGGTGACCGCGCGCGTCTGGTTCACTCGCTGGATTGAAGACAGCTGCGGCGCCAACCGAAGCTTGGCCACCTGGCCCAGGGGCACGCTTCCGCTGCCATCCGCCTTCTGGATCGGGAGTGCCTCAAGCTGGCCGATATCCGTGCGCAGTGCCGCCTCTCCGCGGAGGATGACCGGGAGAACGGTGTCGCCCTCACGATAACGGGAGATCGTTGCGCCGGTCAGCAGCATGTCCATGCTCTTGGCGATGTCCGCGCTGCTGATGCCTGCGGCCTGGGCCTTGGGTTGATCGACGTCCACATCAAGCTGGACAACCTGGCGTTCGGCATCGCTGGATACATCCACCATCCCCGGCGTGTCCTGCAGCGTGCGCAGCAGCTTCTCGGCGGCAATCCGATGTGCGCCGTCGCTGCTGGAGATACGGAACGTCGCGACGCCGGCATCCGAAGATCCCATCGAGAACCGCTTGGGCTCCACCCGCACATCCGGGAAGTGTGTTGCCATCACAGAACGCAGCCGCTCAATGGCCGCTTCATGCTTGACGCCCTTCGCAAGGGACAGCACGGCATACGCGCGGTGTCCTGCGGGAGTAGGGGGATTCAGTGCCAGAATGAAGCGTGGGCCACCATCGCCCATGTACAGGGCGTGGCTGGAGATCTCCGGAACGAGCTTCTCGTCGGCCAGTACCTTGCTGATCTGGTGAGCAACCGCCATCGTATTGGCCGGGCTGGAATCCGGGGACAGCTCGATGGCCATCTGCAGCTGATGGCGCTCGGACGGCGGCATCAGCTCGTTGGGGACGGTGGTGAACAGCCAGCCGGAGGTTGCCAGCAGCGCAACCATTACACCGATGTAGATGGCCTTGTGCCCGAGGATCCAGCGGACCTTGCCACGGTACCAGCCCGTCAGCCGCTCGACCGCGAGTGCGGTGCGGCTGAGTTCGGCATGGTGATGGGCAAAGTGCTTGCACAGCAGCGGAATCAGGGTAACGCCGATGACCAGCGACAACAGCAGGGCGATGGCCATCACGATGCCGAGACTGCGCAGATACTCACCGGTTTCCGTGCTGGAGATGGCCAGCGGCATGAACGCGAGGATGATCGCCAGCGAAGAAACCAGAAGCGGCACGAACATCGTGCTGCCTGCGTGAGCGGCAGCCTGGTCCGGCGTCTCACCCAGCGAAAGCCGCCGCTCCATGTCTTCGGCAACCACGATCGCGTTGTCAACGAACAAGCCCAGGGCAATGATGATTGCACCCACCGAGATCATGTGCAGATCGATGTTCAGGATCTTCATGATCGCCATCGTCCCCAGCACCGTGGTCGGCACGATGGCGCTGACGATCAGGCCGGTCCTCATTCCAAGGAACAGCACGACGACCGCCATGACGATGGCCAGGGTTTCCAGGAAAACCTTGGCAACGCGCAGCAGCTGGGTGGAAACAACCTCGGCCTGATCCGTGATCTGGACAAGCTGCATGCCGGCCGGCAGCGTTTCCGAAAGCCGTTCAACATCGCCTCGCAGCAGATCGGCGAAGCTGACCACGTTGAGCCCCGGTGCCATGGAGACCGCTATCACCACGGCCGGCGTGCCATTCACGAATGCACCGGTCATTGGCGGGTCCTGGGTCACCCGTTCCACTCGCGCAAGGGCGCCCAGCGGCACCGAGCCACCCTTCGGCAGCGGAATCGGCGTGCTCTTCAGCTGGGAGGGGTTGTCGGCGTCACCGCTCACGTTGAGCGTGATCTCCGAACCTCCGATCTCGACGTAGCCCGCCGGTGCAATGACATTGCGCCTGGAAACCGCATCGGCAATCACATTGGGGTTGAGCCCACGCGCAGCCAGGGAAGGCACGTCCAGGATGATCTGGACCTGCTCGTCCCTCACGCCGTGCAGCGAGACACGCTCGACCCCGGGCAGCCGGAACAACTCATCGCGCAGGCGGCGGGCTTCTGCCCGAAGCTCGCCTGCGTTATAGCCATCGCCGGTCAGGCCCATGGTCATCACCGCAACCCGACCGAATTCGTCGTCCACGACCGGGCCAATCGTTCCCTCGGGAAGCTGGCTCTGGATGTCTCCCATGCGTGAGCGCAACCGTTGCCACACGATGGGAATCTTTTCCGATTCCACGGTGGGGTAAAGATCAACGTAGGTGAACGCAAAGCCTGGACGAACAGTCGTCCGGATGCGCTTGACCTCCGGCATGCCACGAATGCTCTCCTCGATCGGGCGAGCGACCAGCTGCTCGACCCGGTCCACGCCGGCGCCCGGCATGAAGCTGAGTACCGTCGCCGTGCGAATGGTGATAGGGGGCTCTTCAGTGGACGGGAAGTCCAGCGCCAGAATGAGGCCGGTGAGGACGATCGCAACGATCGCCAGCAGGGTCAGGCGGGGACGCGCCAATGAGAATGACGAGAGGCTCATTGTTCTGATCCCATCTTCATGTCGACCGGTTTGATCTGCGTGCCCGGGCGGATGGCCTTGGCACCCGCAACCACGACGCGCTGACCGGCGGAAATCTGCCCGCTCACCTCGATCCAGTCACCGTGATACTGACCCAGATCTACTTCCGCCAGCTCGGTCGTCTTGCCATCCTTTGCCAGCCGAAGCACCTGGCCCTTGCCGCCAACGGCAGACGGCAGAACAGCCCGAAATGGCACTTGAAGCCTGGCTGGGCCTGTATCCGTTCCAGTGATCCGGACCGACCAGGTCGAACCCACGGTCGCCGCCTCGGGCACTGCGATGTATGCGGTACGCACGCCGCCTGCATCAACGCGGCCGTCGACACGGAGCACCTTGCTCGCCACGGTGTCCGAGCCGCTGATCAGGTTGACCACCTGCCCAACAGCCAGGGGAGCAGTGCCCGGAATCGCGACAGACAGCTCGCGGCCCGCACCATCGACCTGGATGGCAACAGCGCCGGGGCCCACGGACTGTCCAACTTCAACGTTTCGGGCAGCCACGACTCCGTCAAACGTTGCCTTCAGCGTGGCTTCGCCTTGCGACCAGCCGGCGAGCTCGTGCTGTGCGCGGGCATTGCGGACGGCCGCATTCGCAGCCGCCAGTTCGGCCTTCGCGGCGGTCATCTCCGCCGGGCTGAGCGCATCAGCCTTCTGCGCAACATCCAGTCGCTCGACGCGTCGCTGGACCTCGTCCAGTGCGGCCTGCGCGCGTGCGACGTCGCCGGCAGCGGACGCCTCCTGCGCTGCAAAGGGGACCGGATCCAGTCGAGCAAGCACCTGTCCCTTGCGTACAACGTCACCCGGTTCAACAAGTACCGCGGAGACCTTTCCGGAGACCGGGAAGGACAGCTGTCCTCGCTGCGTGGCACGCACGGTGCCGATGTAAGCGCGCTGATCGCCAGCAGCCTGTCGAACGGAGGCGACATACGCGGTGCGGGCTTCTGCCGTCCCGCTCTCTGGTGTATCGGAACATCCCGTCATCGCGGACAGGGCAATGGCCAGCGCGCTGAGACGAGGCACCAATGACCAGGTCATATGGGTTTTCACGTTCGATTCCTTGTATGGGTGGTCAGTTCCACAGACCAGCGCGGTGTGGTCAGGTCTGCAGGCGGCGTAAATTTAGGGGGATACCTGCACCCCGAACAGGACAGTTGTGGACACGCGGGGGCTCAAACAGGTCAACTGGGACAGATGGCGCGCCTGGTGATCCCTCGTCGCATGAGATGTCCCAGCCTGAATCTGGTCAGCGACGTGAGGGCATGGTTACTGTCGGTGCCCTCAAAGGGACATTGGAGGTCGGGCAGGGGACCCAAAAGGCCAGAATGTGTCCGCCACGTTGAAACAGGTCCCCTGGCGGCCCGACTATGTGGGCGTCGCACTACCTTTCGAATACGTGATGGCCCCTATCCCCAAGAATTTGCCGGCATTCAAGGACTGGCCTGTCGCCGGCGAGGATCCCGCGCTGGATGCTGCCGGTCTCCAGGCTTCTGAAGATCCAAACGCCGCAAGCGAATCGCAGATTGCCGAAATAGTGCCTACCGGGGCGAGGGCAATCCTCGGCTTGGTCGAGGACCGGGGGTTCTCTCCGGAAGAGCTATGCCGCGGGCTCGGCTTCACTTATCGCGATCTATCAATGAGGGACGTGAGGCTGTCCTACCGCCAGATGCGCCAGTTGTTCATGCGGGCTGAGCGTTTGCTGGGCGAACCTGCGCTGGGCCTGGCACTGGGAGCCAGACAGACGCCCATTTCCTGGGGCGTACCCGGATTGGCAATGCTCACCTGCGAGACCTACGGCGATGCACTGACGTACGGCCTCACCCATCAGCAAGCCATCGGCTCGATGCTGATCCACACGGTGGAGGAGGTGGGAAGGGAAGTGAGGATGGAAGTCCGGTTCAAACGATTCGACATTCAACTGGAGTCGGTGCTGGTCGAGGACGCGTTCGCCGGATTCGTTGCGGTCAGCAGATACGTGATTGGACCATCATTCGCGCCACTCAGGGTTGATTTCTCACTCCCCAAGCCCTCTGATCCTGAAGTCTATCGACGATTCTTCCAGTGCCCTGTCCGCTTCGATGCTGGCGTCAATCGCCTGACCATAGACTCACATTGGCTGAGCGCGCGCTTGCCCGGTTTCGATCGGGTCAATTCAAGAATTGTCCGAGAGCAGTTGGATTCACTTCTTCCAACGCGAGGGGGCCGCAATGAGATTGTTGAATCCCTGTCGAGCCACCTTCGATGTGATATCGAGTCAACGACCAAGCAGAGCGAACTTGCGAGCCTGATCAATGTCAGTGAAAGAACGCTCCGCCGCCGCCTGAGCCGCCAGGATTCCAGTTATAGGGAGATTCGGGACGAAGCGAGGTATGAGCGCGCCCGCGATCTCCTGCTGAACTCAGAGTTGAGCATCGCCGAAATTGCAGACGCGGTTGGATATTCCGACGCCCGTGCATTCCGCCGCGCATTCAAGCGTTGGGCGGGTTGCCTGCCAACCGAGTTCCGGGAATCCAGGTAGACAGCATCCACCCTGGTTCCAGCACGGCGGGTAGCCATCGGTAGAGACCGGGCCACCCAATGACGTCGGGGCTGCCGCCGGGCCGTGCTGCCGGTGGTGGTTGCGCGTCTGTAGTCCATTGCACCAGTGCGTGTGCAGTCCTCTCCAGCCACCCCTCCTTCACCTGGGTAGAACCATGAAGCGCATACGGCTGTTTGAATCGAAACTCGCGGCGAGATTCCTTGAGGTCGATCGATTGGCGCGGGAAGGCGCTACGTTGAAGAACGTGGCTGAGAACATGCGCACGATCACCATTGCGGTGACGATGCTGATCGTGGTGGGGCTGCTGATGGACGTTCCGGCGTCCGTCATTCGTGTGGCGGCCATCGCATGGGGGTGCTGGGCATTGGTCTATGCGCTGCTTGCCGCAGCACAAGCAGGACTTCTCTTTGTCCTGCTGCTTGGCGAGGTGGCCCTGTTGAAGCACATCCTCATCCGGATTGGATTTCTCAGAGGCGCCATTGCCACAGGATTCGCGGTGCTTGTCGTGATCATCATGGCAGTGTCGTGCGTGCTGTTCGATCCGAAGCACATGTTGCATTGGTGATTGCCGACATCCTGCCGACACCCTGCAATCGTCGGGCCCTGCATTCCGGACCGGCCAAGGCGAGCCCCGCACATGGGGGATGTTCGACCTCGATTGATTCCGTTCCACTCAACCTGTGAAAGTCATGCACTCTGCAATTCCCTGCTGCCGTCGTCATTCATCAGGCGGCGATCGAACTGCCACTCTGGCCAGAACATCCGGTTCCGGACGCGTCGCGAAAGGCAGCTTGTGGCGGCGGGTTCCGCGGCTCCTCGCAGGAGTGGGAATGCTGTTGCTGGCCGCATGCAGTCCGGTGCATGTGGTCAGGTCAAACCAGGCCAGGACCTATGCAGGTCTCAGCATCCACGGGGAGCGTCGGATGGAGATCGTGCCAGCGGGTAGCACGCACGGGCACTTCCAGACGGTGACTCTCGCCCCCGTCCTGCTGATGCCAGAGGTGGCTGCAACGCTGAGCCCGGGCGTCGGTGATCGCCTCAAGGCTGCCGTAAGCAGTCAGCTGCAGCGGCAGATCGACAGGCGCCTGGGCCGGAGTGGGGCAGGGCGACCGGGAACGGGGCTGTTGCTGCTTGCAAGGATCACCTCGGTGAAGGAGGTGTCTGTCGGCCTGAACATTGCCACATCGGTCCTGATGGGGCCGGTGAGCAAGGGGCAGCTTTCCCTCGAGATCGAGGCGATCGACGCAGGCACTGGCAGGCAGGTAGCACTGCTGCTGCTCGCCGACGAAGCCGATATGAGGGACATCCGGAAAAGCTACACCCCGGACGGTCATGCCAAGGCGCTTGCAGGCCGGTTCGCGATTGAGGCGGTGGAGTTCATCGCGCCAATGGTGCGATCACGGCAGCTTCCCGGAGAGCGCAACTGCCGTGCGCTTCACCCCGGTTCCCAGGCCTCATCCGAACCGCGGCTGCAGGAAAGGGAGGGGGTAGGGAGTTCCAATTGCAAATGACTCTCACTACACTTGCGGCATCCCACCCCTTCCGCCGCCTATGGCGGCCAGAACTCCGGCTCCCAACGTGAATTCCCCGCCCCACCTGTGCAGACCGCAGGCATTTGCCCTGAGGGTGATGTGTCCACGCTAGGCCCGGGCACGGGCAGCAACGCAGATCGGGCCTCGTCCACGGAGGCAGGCATTCCGGAAGACGCCTCGCCAATGGGCGGCAACCTCCTTGCGAAAGCCTATGCCCGCTGGCGCGGGCCCATTCTGCGCAGCCTTGCGCGTGTCAGAGGTGCGGACGGTGAGGACGCCCTGCACGACGGTGCAGTCAAATGGCTGGCGGCAAACCCTGCACTGGCCTCGTGCGACCAGCAAGGCGCCTATTTCCGGCGAACGGTGATGAACACCGTGGCCGATGAGTATCGTGAGCACACCGCAGGTCGCCGTCTCCAGACCCTGCCACTGGCAGATGCCGAGGATACGGGCCAAGCCATCACCAGCGATGAATCACAGTGCCCGTTGCAGCTCAGCGCCCAGCGGCAGCGCCTGGAGCGCCTGCGAGAAGCGCTGGCCGAGCTGCCGGAACGTCAACGCGAGGCCTTCGTGCTCTGCCGCTTCGATGGGCTGACCCAGGAGGACGTGGCCGCTCGCATGCAGATCTCCCGCCGCATGGTGGTCAAGCACCTGTCGCGAGCGGTTGCCTACTGCGAAGTGCGGGTACGCTATGCGTCTCTGGCACAGATGCAGGAACTGCATCGCCCGACCAAGGCGGGCGAGGCGTTGGCGCCTGCCATCGATGCTGATTTTCCCTACCGATGACCGATCTCCCTTCTGCCGCAGGTTCCGACCCGTTTGCCCTGCATGAGGCGGCCGCCGCATGGATGGTGCGGCGGCAGGATGAGGACTGGCAACCGGAAGAAGAGGCGGCCCTGCAGCACTGGCTGGCCGGGAGCGAAGCGCACCGACAGGCGTTCGCCGATGTGACCAGAACTTGGCACGACCTGGGCCTGCTGCCACGCCCCGTACTGGCCTCGGACGCGCATGCGGTGATCACCCCAGCAGTACCTGCACCTGCCGCTCTACGGCGGGGCAGGGCGGCGCGGCGTGCACGCTCGTGGCGCCTGCCCCGCATTGCGGCGGCTGCCGCCGCGGCAATGCTGGCCTTGGGGTACGTCGGCTACGGTTGGTACACCGCGCCCAGCTACGTACAGGACGTGGCCACCGGTGCGGGCGAGATACGTGATCTTCAATTGCCGGACGGCTCACGGATTTCACTCAATGCACGCAGCACGCTGGCGGTGCATTTCTATGGGTCCCGTCGTGAAGTGGTGCTCAGCCAGGGCGAGGCGTTCTTCGAGGTCGCCCCGGCGGCCGACCGACCCTTCACCGTCGATGCCCAGCGCAGCCGGGTGACGGTGGTCGGCACGGCCTTCAATGTGCGCAATGGGCCGGGCGAAGTCGTGGTCAAGGTGCTGCATGGGCACGTGCGGGTGCAGCCGGATCGCGCCGAAGGTGCCTCGCCGGTCAGCCTGCGCGCCGAACAGGGCCTGGCCGTTACCACGCTCACCGCTGCTTATCGCCCCATCGCCGCAAGCGCAGACAGCATTGGCGGTTGGCGAAATGGACGCCTGGTGTTCCGGCGCACCCCGCTGGACGAAGTGGCGCAGGAGGTCGGGCAGTATCTGGGCCATCCCGTCACGTTGGGCCAGCCAGGGCTGAAGTTCCTGCCGGTCTCCGGCTACGCAGCCACCGATGCCCCGGCCACCTTCCTGGAAGCGCTGCCGGATCTGTTGCCCGTGCAGGTGACCCGCACTGCCCAGGGCGGCTATCGCATCGACGAACGGCCTGTCACCCGCTGACGCCGGAACGAAAATTTCTTCCGGCGCGGGTTCCCACCCCACCGCCATTTTCCGTTTACCCCAGTGAGGCCAGTAGCGGCCAAGCATGATGGAGCGGTAATGGGGTACATGAAGATCAAGCGCGCACTTGTTGCTGGCGCGTTCTCTACGGGGGTACACGCCAAGCGGCTGCCGTTGCTGGCACTGTGCATTTCCAGCGCGCTGGCAGCGCCGACCATTGCACAGGCGCAGCCGGCTGCGCGCGTGCAGTTCGATATTCCGGCGCAACCGCTGGATGCCGCACTGCGCCGCTTTTCCGAGCAGTCCCGGCAGCAGGTGCTGTTCAGCGAATCGGCGGTGGCGGGCCGTCGCGCCCCGGCCTTGACCGGCAGCTACACGCCGCAGGAGGCACTGGCGCGCCTGCTGGAGGGGAGTGGCGTGCGTGTCAATGCCACCCGTCCGGGCGTGTTCACCCTGGCCCAGGAAGCAGCAACACCTGCGCGCAGCAAGGAGGCCCAGACCACCCTGCAGACCGTGAACGTGACCGCCAATGCCCCAAGCGATGGCGCTTACACGGCACGTGAACTGAGCCTGGGCAAGCTGGGGCAGAGCATCCGCCAGACCCCGCAGTCGGTCAGCGTGATCACCCGCCAGCAGCTGGACGACCGCAACCTCACCACGCTGGACGAGGCCCTGGCGCAGACCACGGGTGTGACCAAGACCGCCCGCAACTTCGGCAACCACAAGTTCTCGATCCGCAGCTTTACCGTGGACGACAGCAACTATCTGGTCGACGGCGTGGCCGGCATCGTCTATGCGCCCGTGGGTTGGCTGCCGATCGACACCGCGGTACTGGAGCGCGTTGAAGTGCTGCGCGGTGCTGGTGGCATGATGCTGGGTGCAGCCGACCCCAGCGGAGCAATCAACATGGTGCGCAAGCGCCCGCGCGACCAGGCTCATCTGGATCTGGCCGCAACCGTGGGCTCGTGGGACAACTACCGTGTCGAAGTCGATGGCGGTGGCCCGCTCAATGCCGCCGGCAGCGTGCGCGGCCGACTGGTCGCCGCCTACCAGGACCGCGATTACTTCCAGCGGGGCACCTCATCGAAGACGCCGGTGGCCTATGGGGTGATCGATGCCGATCTGGGCACGGATACCACGCTGACCTTCGGCCTGCGCCATCAGGCCAGTGACACCGACGGCTACTGGCTGTTCGGCCTGCCGCGCTACACCGATGGCGGTGCGCTGGACATCAAGCGTTCCACCTCGCTCATCCAGGACTGGAACCGGCAGGAGGGCTCCGTCGACGAAGCCTTTGCAGAGGCGGAGCACCGCTTCAACGAACGCTGGAAGGCACGCCTGTCGGTGAACCGCACCGAGTCGGACCTGGACCAGCGTGTCGCGGTTCCGCTGGGCGGGGTGGACCGCGCCACCGGCATCGGTTCGCGCTTCTATGACATCTATTTCAACCGCTCGCGCGTGCGTAGTGATGGCATCGACCTGCACACCACCGGCAGTTTCGACGCCTTCGGCCGCAGCCATCAGCTGCTGCTGGGCGCGATGTGGTCGCGCCAGCGTACCCGCCAGAGCTCGGCGGACCTGGCCATCGACGTGCCGATCAATGTCTACGCACCCGACCACAGCGCCATTGCGCAGCCGATGCAGCCCGCGTGGGACTGGTCAGAAAACGCCCGCGCCCAGCAGAGCGGCGTGTACAGCAACCTGCGTCTGCAGCTGGCAGAACCGCTGCACCTCACGCTGGGTGGCCGGCTGAGCTGGTTGAAGTACCAGTCCAGCGATGGCTTCACCGGCGCCAAGAGCCGCGACTACGAACAGAAGCACGAATTCACCCCGTACGCCGGCCTTGTCTACGACCTGGGTCCGCAATGGTCGGTCTATGCCAGCTACGCCGATACCTTCCAGCCGCAGAGCTCGTACGTCACCGCGTCCGGCTCGGTGCTGGATCCGGCCATCGGCGCCAACTACGAGCTGGGCGTGAAGGGTGAGTTGAACGATGGCCGCCTGAATGTCTCCGCCGCAGTGTTCTCCATCCGCAAGACCGGCAACGCCGTGGTGGACGAATCCGACCCGGGCAGCTGCCGTGGCTCGCTGGCGTCGTCCGATTGCTACCGCAATGGCGGCAAGCTGCGCAGCAAGGGCTTTGAGCTGGAGGCCAGCGGCGAACTGGCGCCGGGCTGGCAGATGATGGCGGGCTATACCCACGTCACCAGCCGCGACGATGAGGGCGCGACCATCAGCGCCGAGACGCCCCGCCACCTGCTGCGCCTGTCGACGTCCTACCAGCTGCCGGGCAAGTGGAACGCGTTCTCTGTGGGCGGTGGTGTATCGGCACAGAGCAGCTACTCCTATCCGGCCTACGACGACCCGGACTGGCGCATGGGCGCAGCGGGACGTGCCGTGTGGGACCTGCGGGCCGGCTACCGGATCAATCCGCGCTGGAGCGTAGGCGTCAACGTGGCCAACCTGTTCGACACCCGCTACTACGCGATGATCAGCCAGATCCGCCGCGGCAACTTCTTTGGCGAACCCCGCAATGTGATGCTGACGCTGCGCGGCTCGCTGTGACCTTCCGCAACCGGCGGGGCAACGGCCTGCCCGCCACGGGGCAGGCATGAAAGCGGGCTTTCGGCAGAGCATGTCGTGGCTGCACACCTGGTGCGGCCTCACCTGTGGCTGGTTGTTGTGCGCGATTTTCCTGACCGGCACGCTCAGCGTGTTCCGTGAGCCGATCACGCGATGGATGGAGGCCGGCCCCGTGCCGGTGTCCTCGCCAGCGGTGGACACCGCAACGCAGGCGGTGCGTGCGCAGCACTGGCTGGCCGCCAACGCCGCCGATGCCCGGGCATGGCAGATCCGTTGGCCTGCGCAGCACGGCTGGCCGCTGGAGCTGTCATGGGAGGATGGCGACGGCACTGCGCACGAACGCTGGGTGGATGCCCGCGCCGGCATGCCACAGCCTCCACCTCGTCTTCGGGAAACCGAAGGCGGGCGCAACTTCATGTCCTTCCATTACACCCTGCACGGCGGCATGGCCGGCTACTGGCTGGTCGGCTGGATCACCGCCTGCATGCTGCTGGCGCTGGTGTCCGGCGTGGTGGTGCATAAACGCATCTTCAAGGACTTCTTCACCTTCCGCCCGGGCAAGGGACAGCGCAGTTGGCTGGATGCGCACAACCTGAGTGCCGTGCTGACCCTGCCGTTCCTGTTCATGATCGGCTACACCGGGCTGACCTTCTTCTACAGCAGCTATCTGCCGTGGCCGGTGCATGCGGCCTATGGCGATGCCGATGACGCCTATGCGCGCTACGAAGCCGAGCTGGCGCCTGTGCAGCCAGCTCCGCCGGGCATCCTGGTATCCACCGCGCAACTGCCGGACGTGCAGCAACTGCTGGCACGCGCGCACGCCATCAGCGGGCAGCCACCGGCACTGATCGTGATCCAGGCGCCCGGCACCGTGCACAGCGTGGTGGAGGTGATCGGTCGCAAGCCCGTGGGGCGCGCAGACAGGCATCTGCTGACCGAGGCCAGCCGGGTGACGTTCGATGCTGCCAGCGGCGCGCTGCTGCAACAGCATGGTGCACATCCGCATGTCATTGGCGCCGTACAGGTGCACGAAACCATCGAAGCACTGCACAAGGCCGATTTCGGCGGCTGGCCGATGAAGTGGCTGTACTTCATCAGCGGCCTGCTGGGCACGGCGATGATCGCCATCGGCACGCTGCTGTTCTCCATCAAGCGGCGCAAGCGCAGCGAGCATGAGTTCGGCGCGGCCACGGCGGGCATCTACCGCTGCGTGGAAGCCTTCAACGTGGCATCGCTGGCCGGGGTGGCGCTGGCAAGCATCGTCTACCTGTATGGCAATCGGTTGCTGCCATTGGAAATGAGCGGTCGCAGTGCGTGGGAAATACGCATTTTTCTTGCGGCCTGCGCTGCCTCGGTGCTGCACGCGCTTTGGCGCCCACCTCGCCTGGCCTGGATCGAGCAGCTGTGGCTGGCCGCAGCGCTGTGCCTGGCACTGCCGCTGGTGAACATGGCAACCACCGGTCAAGGCATGCTGATGTATCTGCAGCGCGGTGCATGGCAGCAGGCCGGCGTGGAGCTGGTCGCACTGGCATTCGGGTTGATGCTGGCAAGAATGGCCCTGATGCTGCAGCGCCGCTGGCCACGGGCGCAGGA
Organism: Stenotrophomonas sp. 63632_Sma; assembly: GCF_056482875.1. Classification (NCBI taxonomy): domain Bacteria; kingdom Pseudomonadati; phylum Pseudomonadota; class Gammaproteobacteria; order Lysobacterales; family Lysobacteraceae; genus Stenotrophomonas; species Stenotrophomonas sp. 63632_Sma. Next base: position 2,336,841 of record NZ_CM151220.1, on the reverse strand, counting down.
GGCGGCGCGCCCGGCCAAGCCTCCGGCCGGGCGGGAACCGGCCTATCGCTGGCAGGTGGCGAGCCGCGTGCTGGCCGCCTCGCTGGGCGGATACCTGATCACTGCCGTTACGGCCACGGCACTGGCGTTGTTGTTGCCCGTGCTGGCAGGGGTAAGGACAGCCGTTTCGGTCCTGGCCAGTTCACTGCTGGGGTTCGTGCTGTTCATTGCCGTTGCTGCGGGCGTCTTCAGTGCCCGCAGTGTTGGGAGGGTGTGGCTGAGTCTGGCGGCGGGGAGTGCCCTGATGGGGTTGCTGGTGGCGATGCTGCGGACGGGGTGAGGCCAGGGGGGGGCGTTGGCCTGTCACATGCTTCCGTCCAGGCTCTTCCGGAAGAACGCCCCCAGCGCTGCAAACGGAATCAGATCGGTGCGGTCGTACAGATCCACATGGCCTGCACCCTTCACCCACAGCAGTTCCTTCGGTTGTCCCGCCAGCCGGTAGGCCTCCTTACTGAATTCCTTTGAATGCGCCTGATCACCCGCAATGAACAACATCGGACGCGGGGAGATGGTCTCGATGTCGTTGAACGGATAGAAGTTCATGAACTTCACGTTGCTGGTCAGCGTCGGGTGGGTGGTGAGCTGCGGTGATGAGCCGGCCGGCGTGAATTCGCCACGCGGCGTTCGGTAGAAGTCGTAGAACTCGCGCTGGATCGGATGAGTTTCTGCCTCAAGCCTATGCACCGTGCCGGAGGTGTACTGTGCGGCGCCGCCCTCGGCTTCGACCCAACGCTGGCGCGCGGCAGCAGCAATCACGGCCTTGCGCTGCTCAACGCTCTGCGAGCGGTTGAGGGCACTGCGGTTCGCAGCGCCCATGTCGTACATGCTGACGGTAGCAATGGCTTTCATGCGCGGGTCGATCTTGGCCGCACTGATCACGAAACTGCCACTGCCGCAGATGCCAAGCAAGCCGATCCGTTCGCGATCCACCTGTGGCTGCGTGCCCAGGTAATCGACGGCTGCACTGAAGGCCTCGGCATAGATGTCCGGCGCAACTGCATTGCGGGGCTCGCCCGCACTTTCACCCCAGAATGACTGGTCGATAGCCAGGGTCACGAAACCTTGTTCAGCCAGCTTCTGTGCGTAGAGATCCGCACTCTGCTCCTTCACCGCGCCCATGGGATGGCCCACGATGATGGCGGGTAATGCTTGCCCAGGCCTGCGGTTCTTCGGCACGTAAAGATTGCCGACGATCTGCATGTGGTACTGGTTGTTGAAGCGCACCTTCTCGCTGGTGAGCTGAGTGCTGTGATAGAAGTTGTCCGCGCCGTGGGCCATGTCCTGTCCAACTGCAGTGAGGGGGATGGCCGCGAGGACCAGAGAAAGCAGCAGCGTCTTCATTCGCGCATCTCCGAATACTGTTCGTCGCTTACTTTCTCCAGCCACGTCACCGGGCTGCCATCCACCGCCTCGGCAATCGCGATGTGGGTCATCGCCACTGCGGCACTTGCGCCATGCCAGTGCTTCACGCCCGGGGCGATCCACACGGTGTCACCCGGACGGATCTGCTGGCGTGGCTGACCCCACTGCTGCACCCAGCCCACGCCCGCTGTCACGATGAGGGTCTGGCCCAGCGGGTGGGTGTGCCAGGCCGTGCGTGCGCCGGGCTCAAATGTGACCGTTGCACCGCCTACGCGTGCCGGCGCAGGGCGTTGGAAGCCGCCGTCGATGCGCACGTTGCCGGTGAAGTAGTCAGCGGGGCCCGCCACGGAAGATGCGCTGCCAGCAGGCGTTATGCTCAGATCGTCACTGGCCGGGCCGCCGCCGGTGGCAGGCGCAGCCATGGATATCAACGTGCCGAGAAGCATGGACATGGGGAGTACTCCAGGAGTTGGGGGATTACCAGGCGTAGGCATTGGGCGCCTCGCCACCGGGGCCAGGCCAGATCGCATCCAGTCGAGCCAGTGAGGCATCTGAGAGCTTCAGGGCAGGGGCCTTCAGGTTCTGCAAAAGCTGGTCCACCGTGCGCGGCCCGCTCAGCGCGGTGGTCACCACCGGGTTGTGCAGCAGCCAGGCCAGCGCCACGTCGGCGGGCACCTCGCCCAGCTCATCGCAGAACGTTTCATACGCTTCCAGCTGCGGGCGCAGCTGTTCGATACGCTGCAGGAGCTGCGGGGTAGCGCGTCGGCCATTGGCGACCTTCTTCAGCATGCCTCCCAGCAGGCCCATGCCGATCGGGCTCCAGGGGATCAGGCCCAACCCGTGGTAGCGCAGTGCCGGGATCACTTCCAGCTCCACCGTGCGCTGGGTCAGGTTGTACAGGCTCTGCTCGGCCACCAGGCCGAAGGTGTGCCGCGCGGTGGCCACGCCCTGGGCGGTGGCGATGTCCCAGCCGGCAAAGTTGCTGCTGCCCACGTAGGTGATCTTGCCTTCGCGGATCAGCTGTTCCATGGCCTGCCAGATTTCTTCCCATGGCGTGGCCCGGTCCACATGGTGCATCTGGTACAGATCGATGTGGTCGGTCTGCAGTCGGCGCAGGCTGGCCTCGCAGGCGCGGCGGATGTGGTACGCCGACAGCCGGCGATCATTCGGGCCCAGCCCCATCGGCTGGTACACCTTGGTCGCCAGTACCAGGCCATCACGCTTGCCACTGCGCTTGAGCCAGCGCCCAATGATCTCTTCGGAGAGGCCGAAGCCCTGCGCCATGCCCGGGGACTGCGGTCCGCCGTAGACGTCGGCGCTGTCGAAGAAGTTGATGCCGGCATCCACGGCGGCATCCATGATGGCGAAGCTGGTCGGCTCGTCGGCAAGCTCGCCGAAGTTCATGGTGCCAAGACCCAGCCGGCTGATCTTCAGGCCCGAGCGGCCCAGAGAGGTGTAGTGCATGGGGAACTCCTTCAGGAATGGACAGGCAGGCGATGGTGCTGCACCGAGCGCGCAGCGATGCAAGACGTCACCGCCGAGCCCATCAGCAGGACAGCGCTGAACCAGAACGTGGCGCGGTAGCCCTGGTGGTCCAGCAGCAGGCCGCCCACGGTCGCACCGATGGCGATGGCCATCTGCACCACGGCCACCATCAGGCCGCCACCGGCCTCGCCGTCATCGGGCAAAGTGCGGGCCAGCCACGACCACCAGGCCACGGGCGCCGACGTGCCAAGCAAGCCCCACAGGGCGAACAACACCGCCACCCTCGGCAGCGTGTTGCCGAGCAGGATCATGCACCCAGCCACCACGGCCATCAGTACGGGCAGCAGCACCAGTGTGCGGAAGAGTGCCTTGTGCACGAAGGGCTCGATCAACAACGTGCCGGCCAGGCCCGCAGCACCCATCAACAGCAGCAACAGTGACAACGTCGAAGGCGATACGTGCAGCGTGGCTTCCACGAATGGGCGCAGGTAGGTGAACAGCGAGAACTGGCCCATGAAGAACAGGCTCACGCCCGCCATGCCCCACGCCACCGGCGGGCGCTTCAACAGCGCGAACACATTCCACGAAGCGCGCCCGTCGGTCGCCTTCATCGATGGCAGCGCGGCGATCTTCCACAACAGGGCCACCACAGCCACCGGCACCAGCGAGAAGAACGCGCCGCGCCAACCGATGATGGCGCCGAAGTAGCTGCCCATCGGCGCTGCAATGACCGTGGCAAGCGCGTTGCCGCCGTTGACGATGGCCAGTGCACGGGGCACCTGGTGCGAAGGAACCAGGCGCATGGCGGTGGCCGCCGACATGGCCCAGAAGCCACCGATGGCCACGCCGATCAGCGCACGGCCCAGCATGAACACCGGGAAGCTGGGCGCCAGTGCCGCCAACGTTCCCGAGAGGATCATTGCGGTAGTGAGGCCCAGCAGCAGCCATTTGCGGTCCAGCTGCCCGGCCAGTGGCGAGACCAGCAGGCTGGTGACCAGTGCAAATGCACCGGACACCGCGATCGCCTGGCCTGCCTGGCCTTCACTGACCTGCAGGTCGGTGGCGATGGGCGTCAGCAGGCTGACCGGCATGAATTCGGAAGCGACCAGCGCGAAGGCGCCGAGTGACAGGGCCAACACCGCGCCCCATTCCCTGGGGGATGCCGAGCGGACAGGCGCGGCCATGCCTGCCCCAGCCGGGGGGAGATTGAGTGAACTCATGAAGGTATCCAGGCCCAGAAGGGCGACAACGGCGGAAGGTTCCGGCGGCCGGACCTCCCGTGGTGGGGGAGGGGGCCAGTCTGGACCACACGCTGGCGTTTGATTAGATAATCAATTTCGAATGGGTCAATTAGTTGCGCTAATCAATCCCTGTGACACACTGCACGCATGGCACGACGCAACTTCAATGACCTGCTGGCTTTCGTGACCGTAGCGCGGGAGGGCAGCTTCACCCGTGCGGCGGGCGTGCTGGGGGTTACCCAGTCCGCACTGAGTCAGGCCATCAAGACCCTGGAAGAGAGTCTCGGTATTCGGCTGCTGACGCGCACGACGCGCAGCGTTTCGCCGACCACGGCAGGCGAGCGCCTGCTGCAGTCGATCGGCAACCACTTCGACGACATCGAAATGGAGCTCGAAGCTCTTACTGCATTGAGGGACACACCGGCCGGGCAGATCAGGATCACCAGTGGCGACCACGTACTGCGCACGGTGCTGCTGCCCAAGCTGATGCCGCTGCTGCACCGCTATCCGGACATCCGCATCGAGTTCGATGTCAGCTATGCACTGCGTGACATCGTTGCCGACCGCTTCGACGCCGGTGTTCGCCTTGGCGAATCCATCGACAAGGACATGGTCGCCCTGCCCATCGGCCCACGCCTGCGCATGGCCACCGCAGGGACGCCGGGCTACTTCGCTGCGCACGGAATGCCGAAGGTGCCGGGCGATCTGACTGGTCACCGGTGCATCAACATCCGTCTTCCCACCAGCGGTGGACTGTATGTGTGGGAGTACGAGAAGAAGGGTCGCGAGATCAATGTGCGCGTGGATGGCCCGCTGGTGTTCAGCACGTCACCGCACATGGTCGATGCCGCGCTTGATGGCCTGGGCCTGGTGCATCTGCCCGTTGATGAGCTGGCACCCCATCTGGAAAGCGGCCGCCTGGTGCGGGTACTGGAGGACTGGTGCCCGCTGTTCCCCGGCTATCATCTGTATTACCCGAGCAGGCGGCAGCCTTCCCCGGCGTTCAGCCTGGTGCTGGAGGCATTGCGGGTCTAGGTCGATGTTGCCTCGATGACCGTCCGGCATCACAGCCGCGATGGGCTCACTGGAACTGGATCGCCGCCCTGCAGCCGGCCCTCGCGTGCGGGTTCTTCGCTACCGATCCGGAAACGTGCCGCATCCCAACCGATGCAGAACGCGGCAAGAGTTTGACCAGGCGGAACGCACGCTTGGACAGCCCACCCGTCTACTGGGCGGGGCACGTTCTACGAGTACCTTGCAATGCGTATTCTGGACCTCCTGGACACGCTGCGTTCACGGCCACCGACACCCGCGCTCACCACACTGCACCTCCCTTACGCACAAAGAGGTGCGACATGGCCACCTGTGATGTCTGCGGCAACAACTACGACAAGAGTTTCACCCTGCAGCAGGGCGGACGCAGCGGAACCTTCGATTCGTTCGAGTGCGCCATCCATGCATTCGCACCGCGCTGTGCACATTGCGACTGCGCAGTTATCGGACATGGCGTTGAAGGAAAGGGCCAGATCTTCTGCTGTGCACATTGCGCCGGTCATGCCGGTGTACAAGGTGTAGCGGACCGGGCCTGAGCTGCCTCGGTTTGACCCTGCCGATTACGCAGAGACCAGCGACGAAAGTCGAGCGACCCGGGCTGCACCCGAGTTCACCAGCACTGCCAGTGCACGCCGTTTCTGGGAGGGCATCGCCGCCACAGCTTCCAATGCCACCACGACCTCGAACTCCCTGGCGTTGGCGTCCAGCGCCGTGGCCAGGACACACGAGTCGGCCGTCATGCCAGTGAGGCAAAGACGGCGTACTCCCAGCTTGGCCAGCAGAATCGGCAAGGGACTGGCGAGGAACGCCGAGTGCTTGGGCTTGAGCACGAAATAGTGGCCGGGCAGGGGGGAGAGGGTTGTGGCAATTCGGGCAGCCGTCCCCCCGTCCCGCTGGCACTGCTCCACTTGCTGGCGGAAGTCCCGCTTCCAATCTGAGAAGTTGTCATTGGCATAGATGACTGGCCACCCTTGGTCATCGAAGTGGTCTCTCAGGCGGCGGATCTGCCGGGCCGCCTTCTCTGCCGCTGGCGCCAGCGCATCTGCACCTGGGAAGTCGAAACGACTGAACATGTCGATGATCAGCAGGGCGGTAGAAGGGCGGCGTGCCATGCCTCAATCTCCTGTCTGGGCATGGGGCGCTTCGACCGGCTTGGACTGTGGCGAATCCTTCTGGCGCAGGAAGATGGTCAGCACAACCAGAGACAGCACGGCCAGAAACTCACTTTGCCAGTTCTGCATGGATTCGAACCAGAACGTGCTGCTGGCCAGGTGCTCGAGAAAGCCCGGCACTGGCAGGCCCTGCAGCTGCTGCTCGGCTTGTTCGGCTCGCCAGCTTCCCAATGCGTGCAGCGTAAAGCTGGTCAGGAACAACAGGCCGAAGGCGATCGCAAGCGAGTGCCCGTAGATGACTTTCCATGCGCCACCACGCCTGAAGGGCCAAGGCGTCGGCCCCGGCTCGATGCGATTCTGTTCCTGCGCAGGGTCCAAGGGCCGCGATTCGGCCGAACCGCGCTGGCGCAGGCTGACCGTCAGAAGCACGTACATCCCCATCTGCAGGAATTCGCTCTCCCAGTTCTCAAATGTGGCGCTGACGAAATGCCCGGTTGCCAGGTAGTGCCAGAGATCGATCGGCGTGCGTCCGTGCTGCACCAGCTCCTGGTTGTGCACGTGATGTCCCGCAATTGCCTGCCCACCAATGAATACGACGGTGAGCACAAGCAGCACCAGCGAGAGACCGTTGCGCTTCCACATGCAACACCTCGTTCAGGCTGTTCCAGAGACCATCCATGAAGCTTGCGCGGTCGCAGCGCCATGACTTGTGATTGCTGCGCATCCAGAATGTGATGTGGTCTCAACGTTTCCCTGTTGGATCGGGATCAGGACGCTCGTAGTCCTCGGGCACGGCCTTCGGACCATCGCCGTCGTCAGGCATGTCGTGCTCCTTCCACTTGGATCGATCATTGCGCCGCTTGTCAGGCGTATGGGCCTTCGACTGATCATCCACGTCCGTGGTCGGATTGAAGGGGAGTTTGTCGGTCATGGGTTGCTCCTGCAGCAGGAGGTTGAAGCGTGCAATCAATCCGGTTAACGCGGTGACGTCGCGAAATGAACACCATGCACACCGGGATGTCACCGCAGGGGGAGGGGGGGGTTGCGATGCTGGAACCCCCTCTTGCTGGAGAAGCGCGATGCAGGCATTGACCTACCACGGCCGCAAGGATGTACGTGTCGAGACCGTGCCGGACCCGGTACTGGCGGCTGACGACGATCTGATCCTGCGTGTTACCGCTACCGCCATCTGCGGCTCGGACCTGCATCTGTATAGGGGCAAGATTCCCGATCTGCACGACGGCGATGTGCTGGGCCACGAATTCATGGGCGTCGTGGAAGAGGTCGGCAGCGGCGTCACCCAGGTCAACCCGGGGGATCGGGTGGTGATTCCCTTCGTGATCGCCTGTGGTGAGTGCTTCCACTGTCGGCTGGCCGAGTATGCCGCCTGCGAAACCACCAATACCGGCAAGGGCGCCGCGCTGAATCAGAAGGGCCTTCTGCCGCCGGCCGCGCTGTTCGGATACAGCCATCTGTATGGCGGGGTTGCCGGTGGCCAAGCGGAGTTCGTGCGCGTGCCCAAGGCGAATGTGGGCCCGCTACGTATTCCGGAAGGCGTAGCCGACGAGCAGGTCCTGTTCCTGTCTGACATCCTCCCCACCGGCTACCAGGCCGCGCTGAACGCAGGGGTGAAGCCGGGCTCAACGGTGGCCATCTTCGGTGCGGGCCCGGTAGGGCTGATGAGCGCGGCCTGCTGCCGGCTGCTGGGGGCGGAGACCATCTTCATGGTCGACCATCTTCGTTACCGCCTGGACTATGCGCGCCGGGCCTACGGGGTGACCCGCATCGATTTCAACGAGATCGAAGACCCGGCCGATTTCATTCTTGCCCACACCAGTGGGCGGGGCGTGGATGCCTGCATCGAGGCGGTAGGCTTCGAGGCCGAGGGCAGTGCGCTGGAGTCAGCATTGACCGCCGTGAAACTGGAAGGCAGCAGCGGCGTGGCGATCCGGCAGTGCATCGCGGCAGCACGCCGCGGCGGGGTGGTCAGCATCCCAGGCGTCTACGCCGGCTTCATCCATGGCTTCCTGCTGGGTGACGCGTTCGACAAGGGGCTGACGTTCAAGATGGGGCAGACCCATGTGCAGGGACTGATGCCGGAACTGCTCGACGCAATCATGGAAGGAAAGCTGGACCCGGGTGACATCATCTCGCACCGGATGCGCCTGGCCGATGCAGCGCAAGGCTATGCAATGTTTGATGCCAAGGACGACGACTGCCGCAAGATCGTATTGACACCTTGAGCGTGCCGACATGAGCGCGATCATCATGACGTGCGTCTATGCGCTCTGGTTGGCCGCCGGTTGGCTCGACTTCCATTTCCACCGGCGTACCGACCTGCCGCACACCTCTGCGTTGCGGGAAAGCTCATTGCACGGGCTGCAGCTACTGCTGATTGGCAGTGGCGTTCTGGCATGGCTCCTGCTGGAGAATACCCGGTCACTCGTCGCGCTCCTGGCGCTTCTGGTCACCGCACACGCGATCACCGGCTATTTCGACACCGTCAGCGCGGACGGTCGCCGGCGTATCAGTCCAGCGGAGCAGCACGTACACAGCGTGCTCGATGCCGCGCCCTGGGTTCTGCTGGGCTGGGTCGGCTGGCACGCGCAGCCGCGGTGGTCGCTGAGCGTGGATCCTGCGGCGCTTGAGGCCTGGTGGCTCGTTCTGCTGCCTGCGCTGGTGCTGGTGGTGCTGCCATGGCTGTGGGAATTGCAGCAGTGCCTGCGCGTGAGGCAGCAACGGCGTGGGACAGGTGCGTGAGGATCACTGCGCAGGGCATTCATTTGCCCGCCACACCTCCAAGACAGTGATGTGACCGCCTGCCGCCTACTTTCATGACATGTCTTCATTGCAGAAGCCCTCATGCAGGATGTGACGCCGCCATCATCATTGATCAACCGCGCCAGCCAGCTACTCGTCCAGCAGCCTGAACTGCCATTACCGGGATGCGGGCAGACACTGGATCGTTGGAGGGCGCTTGCGGCGTTGGGGGGCGAAGATCTCTGCCTGGCCAAGGTGCTGGAGGCACACTACGACGCGCAGGCGATCATGGCCGAGTTGAAGGCCCCGTCGGCTACTGAAGGCCAACTGTGGGCGGTGTGGGCCGCAGAGGGCCCGGCGAGCACACTCCGCATCGACGCCGAGGGCAGGCTGCGCGGGGACAAGCCCTGGTGTTCGGGCAGCGCCTGGGTGGATGCCGCATTGGTCACGGTTCGCAGCGCTCAGGGGGTGTGGCTATGCCAGGTCGCGGCGGAGCACTGGACGACGCTGTCGGGTGAGCCTTGGCCCGCCGTCGGCATGGCCGGGATTCCGTCCACCACCGTGCGCTTTGATGCCGCGCCGATGGTGATACTGGGCGCGCGCGATGACTATCTGCAGCGACCGGGCTTCTGGCATGGAGGCGCGGGTATTGCGGCGGTCTGGTTTGGCGCAGCGGTCGCGCTGGCCGAGCGCATGCGATCCGCCTGCACCGAGGGAAATCGCGCACGTCTACTGGGCGAAGTGGACCTCGCGCTGGCGCCGGCCGCGGCGCTGCTTCGCGAACTGGCGGCACGCATCGATGCCGAGCCCGAATCGGCGCATCGCGAGGACGTGGTGCGGGTACGTTGCGTGATCGAGCGTGCGGCCACGCGCGTGCTGGATCTGGCGGGTCGGGCCCTGGGCCCGGCCCCCATGTGCCTGGAAGACGCCCATGCCCACCGCTGCGCGGACCTGGCCGTGTTCCTTCGCCAGAACCACGCCGACCGCGATTGGGAGTGGTTGGGTGTGCAGCGGGCGGCCCAGGAGGCGACATGGGCGCTGTAGCCAATGCACCGCTGCAAGGCGAAGGAACCCAGGAGCAGGCATGGCTGCGCTGCCATTGGCTCTGGCAGCAGCCGATCACACCGGCAAGCGGGCTGTGCACAGGGCATGACCGCCTGGTGGTGGTCGCGCCGCACCCGGATGACGAAATCCTCGGCTGTGGCGGACTGCTCCATCACGCAGTGGGGCAGGGCATGGAGGTGAGCGTCGTTGCCGTGACGGACGGCGAAGCATGCTATCCGGGCGAGCCGTGGTGGACGCCAGGGCGCTTGCGGTCGGCACGGCGGGCGGAGCTTGCCGCGGCCCTTGGCGAACTCGGCATCCCGGCCGGTTCCATATTTCACCTGGGTATCGCCGACGGCGCGGTCAGCACGCACGAACAGGGCCTGGAAGGCTGGCTGCAACAGCATCTGCAGCCGCGTGACCTGGTCCTGGCGCCATGGCGGTTTGATGGCCACCCCGACCATGAAGCGGCAGGGCGTGCTGCCTGCCGCGCCGCCCGGGCGGTGGGGTGCCGCCGCTTGGAGTACCCGGTCTGGGGATGGCACTGGTTGGATCCGGCCTGTGCACATATGGCGTGGGAGGTGCCCAGACTGGTCGACATTTCAGCAGTGGCGGCCGCGAAACGAAACGCGATCGCGCATTTCCGGACGCAGACGGGCGACGTGCCGGGCTTGAACAGCCCTCCGGTGCTGCCCGCGCATGTACTGACCCGATTCTTCCGAAACTACGAGGTATTCCTGGCATGAGCGCGCAACCGTACTTCGATGACCTGCATGAGCAGGAGGACCCGTTCGGCTACCGAAGCCGATGGTATGAAGAACGCAAGCGTGCACTGCTGCTGGCAAGCCTGAGCCAGCGCCATTTCATTCGCGGGTGGGAGCTGGGTTGTTCCAATGGCGTGCTGACCGAGGCCCTGGCCGCCCGCTGCGAGCGCCTTCTGGCAACCGACATCAGCCCGCGTGCTGCGTTCCAGGCGCGCCGCAACCTGGCCCACCTGCCGCATGTGCAGGTCCACTGCGCCAGCCATCCCGAGCAATGGCCGCCGGGCCGCTTCGATCTGATCGTCTGCGGCGAAATGGGCTACTACCTGGGAGCCGGCGCGCTGCGCGAGCTGCGCACCGGTATCGGGGAAGCGCTTCGTGATGATGGACTGCTGGTGGCCTGCCATTGGCTGCCCTCGTTCCCGGGGCGCGCGAGCCGCACCGAGGTCGTGCATCGATGCCTCGGTGAAGGCCTGCAGGAGGCCTTCCACTATCGCGACGCGGACTTCGTACTGCAGGGCTGGACGCGCGGCGCGATGTCGTTGGCCCGACTGGAGGGCCTGCGGTGATAGGCGTGCTGGTTCCGGCCCACAACGAGGCCGCCAGCATGGAGCGGTGCCTGCAGTCGATCAGGAGGGCGGCCCTGAATCCCGGGCTGGGTGGCGAAGCGGTGGAGGTGATTGTTGCGCTGGACGATTGTTCGGACGCCACGGAATCCATCTGCGCCCAGCAACGGGTTGATACGCTGCGGTTGGATGCACGCTGCGTGGGCATCGCCCGGGCCGCCGCCGCCGCCGAGCTGCTGGGTCGGGGTGCAAGATGGCTGGCGAGCACGGACGCGGACAGCGAGGTACCTCCTGAGTGGCTGATCGCACAGCTTGAGGCACGCCCGGACGTCTTCTGCGGGCTGGTGGACATCGCAACGAACTGCAGCGCCGAGGAGCGCCTGCGCAAGGCGTTCCGGAGGCGGCAGCAATGGGGGGACGATCATGGGCGTATCCACGGTGCGAACCTGGGTGTTTCCGCCCAGGCCTATCGTGCGGCAGGCGGCTTTTCGCCGCTGCACTGCGGGGAGGACGTCCAGCTGGTGAGGACATTGCAGCGCCTCGGCGCTGATGTGCGGTGGGCGGGTGCGCCGCTCGTCATGACCAGTGCCCGCCTGGCAGGACGCGCGACAGGGGGATTTTCAGCCTATCTGGCGGAGATGGGAGCGGCGGGCGCCGCTTCGGCGGCGGGCCAGCCAATCCTGTTGACTTGAAAATCAGGCATTTCGGCGCGCCATGGCGGAATGCAACGGAAATGCTGTTAAAAACCCCGGTTCGCCGGGCAATATGTGACCAATTCACGTTTGGCGTTTACGGTCTCTCAACGACACCGGCCTTAGATTGAGCGACCGGGAGAGCAGGAGCGCCACCATGCCGAACAGAGCGATTGTCTATGTCAGCGAAGCCGTCGCTGGATTCACGTCCGCGCGCTTGGAAGCACTGATGGAAGATGCGGCCCGCTTCAACCGATCAGCGGGTGTGACCGGCGTGCTTCTATTCGACGGCCGGCACTTCCTGCAATACATGGAGGGCCCCGCCGATGGGCTGGATGTGGCCTTCTCCCGCGTCAGTGGCGCCGGCAGTCACACCGACCTGATGGAGCTTGCTCGCGGGCGTGTCGGGCAACGGCGGTTGCCGTTCTGGCCAATGCGCTGCCTGCCAGTCAGTGCGGATGAGCTGCGGATGATCGCCCTTGCTGACTGGACCAGTTTCATCCAGCGGGCGGCGACGAACCAGGCGGGAGCTACCGCGATGGAAAAGCTCCTCTCGATCGTCGAACCCTATGCTAAAGCGGCCTGACTGGTCGACGCGTTGCTGTAGGCCGACCCTCCCGAATTTCGCAGGGCGGCGCAGGACAAGTGAAACGGGTTTTCCCTTGCTGACACCCCACTGAGTTGACTGCGACGCAGGATCAGTGCGTGGTCAAGGGCGTGCAGGCATCGCCCATCACGCGTTGGACGGCCTGCTGCAACTGGGCGATGTGGAAAGGTTTGGCCACGAAGGCCGCGCTTCGGTGGCGCTGCGGCACCAGTTGGTCATAGACCGCAGACACAAACAGGAACGGGATGCCAAGCTCGGCCAAGCGATCGGCAACCGGAAAGACCACGCCGTCACGAAGCTCCACATCCAGCACGGCGCCATCGAACGTCTGCTTCTCCAACAGCCCCATCGCATCAAACACGCTATACGCATGGGTTACCTGGCCCCCCCCGTCTTCGAGCGCCTGCTCCATCAGTGCGGCCAGATCGAACTGATCCTCCACCAGCAGCAGGTTGCACCTGCGCCGGCTCATATCGGGTTGCATGCGCGCATGCCTGTATTGCCTCGGGAACTGCAGTGTGTGCTGTGCTGCATCAAGGCTGCGAGTGTGGAATGTCAGCCCGGTGCGAAGCTGGGAAGGTGTCGCCAATGCTGTCGAGGTGGCGTGGAAAGAGCCCGGCGTTCCTTGACGGCATTTTGGCAGCGGCCATGGATTATTGCCGCCATCTTCGACACTGGAGCTTCTGCCATGCATCGACCTGGAACCGATCCCGCTTCGCCACGCGTGCTGCGTGTCGAGAGCATGTCCCTGGACTGCGGTGGCACCGCCGTTGTTGTAGAGCTTGACCGGACACCCGAACGGGTATGGATGAAGTCGCTGAAGCGAGCCGTTCAGGCCAACACCGCCCTGGAGGGGGCGCAGGCCAAGTTCGATGGCCGTTTTGTGTATTTCGTGGGCATGGAGGAGAGTGGGAATCGCGTCCAGCATCACGTGATGCAGGCGCTGATTTCGGCGGAACCGGGCCGCGACCCGGCCAGGCCCAGGGGTTTCCCGGGCGCGGCACTCTCCAGCTCGATGACCGCCTGAGTGCGACCTGCGCCGATACGGCATTCCGCCTTGATTGCCACTGTCAGCCCATGCCGGCCGCCGTCGCGGCTGAAGCCCGCCATGTGCTGGCACGCGTGCGCACATCTGAAGCGCACGTTGCGTGTAGACGCGATGCGCAGCGGCCACGCCACAGCTCGACGCAACCTCCACACCGGTCTCACCGCGCGTACGATGCGCGTCGCTAAGGTAGGGCTGTCTGCAACAACCGGTGGTGTCATGCCTCTTCGCGCAATTGCCTATGTAAGTGAAGCGTCCGACAGCCTGACTGCGGAACGACTGCAGCAGCTTGTGATGGACGCGGTGCTGTTCAATGAATCCGCCGATGTCACCGGTACGCTGTTATTTGATGGCAGCCGCTTCCTGCAGTACCTCGAAGGCCCCGAAGCGGGGATCAGCAGCGCGTACAAGCGGATCCTGGCAGCCGGCAGCCACAGTGGCGTGGTCGAACTCAACCGGGGGAGGGTGGGCCGGCGGCAGTTCCCCCATTGGCGGATGTGCTGCGTGCGGGTGGATGAACTGGCGCTGGGAAAGATTGCCATCTCCGACTGGACAGGCTTCGTGCGCAGCGCATCGGCGCTGGCTTCAGGCACCAGCGCGCTCGATCGCCTGCTGTGGGTGACGCAGTCAAATGTGGACGGCGCCGCCAGCAGCGCTCTGGAACCTGACGGCTGGGTGGCGCGGTGAACACAGCTCCGTCGCCGCCTGGTCCGACACGCATTGGTTGCGCTGGCTGGTCGCTGTCCCGGTCGGCGCAGGGAGCCTTTGGGCAGGGCAATAGCGTTCTTCAGCGCTACGCCACCCGCCTGCCCATGGTCGAGATCAACTCCTCGTTCTACCGTCCGCACCTGCCCAGCACCTATGCACGGTGGGCTGCGAGCGTGCCGGACTATTTCCGCTTCGCAGTGAAGATGCCGCGCTCGATCAGCCATGAACACCGGCTTCGCGATGCAATGCCACCGCTGCAGCGGTTCCTCGATGGCGTGCTGGCACTGGGTGACAGGTTGGGTCCGCTGCTGCTCCAGTTGCCACCCAGCCTGGCATACGAACCGGCGACGGCGGAGGGATTTCTGCATGGTCTGCGTGCACGTACCCAGGTCGATGTGGCCTGCGAGCCGCGCCATCCCAGTTGGTTCACTATGGAAGCGGACGCCCTGCTGAGCGACCATGGTGTTGCCCGGGTTGCAGCGGATCCGGCACGGGCACCCTCAGCTGCGATTCCCGGCGGGGACCGCACGTGGAGCTATTGGCGCTGGCACGGCCAGCCGCAGATCTATCGAAGCGCCTACAGCGAACAGACCTTGGCGGGCCTGGCGCGGGAGCTAGAGCTCGAATCGGATACGCAACGATCAGTCTGGTTCGTACTGGACAATACCGCGCTGGGCCACGCCACCAGCAACGCCCTGCGCCTGCAGGCCCTGCTGCAGGAGGGAGAGCATGCCTGAGGGACCATCCATCGTCCTGCTGTGCGAGGCTGCGAGGCATTTCAAAGGGCACGTCGTCCGCGCGGTTTCAGGGAACAGTCGGATCGATCTGTCGCCACTTCAAGGACGCAGGGTGAAAGCCGTTCGAAGCTGGGGCAAGCATTTCCTGTTGGAGTTCAGCCACCAGACCCTGCGCATCCATCTGATGATGTTCGGCAGCTGGCGCATCGACGAACGGAAGCCAACCCCTGCGCGGGTGTCCCTGGAGTTCGACAATGGCGAGCTGAACTTCTATGCCTGTTCCGTAAAACTCATTGGCGAGCCATTGGACGACGTCTATGATTGGCGCGCGGATGTGTTGAACGATGCCTGGGATCCGAAGCTGGCCCGGCGCAAGCTGAAGGCAATGCCAGGCGTCCTGGTCTGTGACGCGCTTCTGGACCAGACAATCTTCGCCGGCGTCGGTAACATCATCAAGAACGAGGTGCTGTTCCGCATAGGCGTGCACCCGACCACTCGCCTGGGTAACCTGCCGCCGCGCAAGCTCACCGCCTTGATCACGCAGGCACGCACCTACAGCTTCGATTTCCTGGAGTGGAAGCGCCGCTTCGAGCTGAAGAAGCACTGGCAGGTACACACGCGCAGGATCTGCCCGGTCTGCGGTGGCCCGATCAGCAAGCTGTACATGGGTACCACCCGGCGGCGCACATTCTTCTGCCCGAACGACCAGGTGCTGTACGAACCCTGAGGCCGCCTTCCATGGCGGCCGGGCTGCATTCGACGCGGCTCAGGCAGCCTGCGCGGCCTTGGCATTGCCGCCGCCCTTGGCCAGCAGGGTCAGCTTTTCATCGGTCGCCTTCTCTTCCTCCAGCGTCTCCAGCAGCAAGGGAAGGGCATCCTTGTAGCCCAGCTGTTTGGCCAGCGCGGCGATGGTGCCGTAGGATGCAATTTCGTAATGCTCGACCTTCTGTGCGCCACCGATCAGGGCGGCATCGCGCACAGGGCCCTTGTCGATGCTGTCGATCACTTCCTTACCTTCCTCTACCAGACCTTCCATTGCCGCGCACTTGATGCGCTTCAGGCGGATCCCAAGCACCTCCACTACCTGGTCGATGCGCTCGATCTGGCCCTGGGTTTCTTCCAGATGCGTTTCGAACGCCGCCGCCAGATCCGGATTCTCGGCCGCACGGGCCAGGCGCGGGAGGGCCTTGGTCAGCTGCTTCTCGGCGCTGTAGATGTCCGAGAGTTCGTGGATGAACAGGTCTTCCGCCGTCTTGATAGCCATAGTGGGCTCCGCGTTGAGTGGAGCGCTCAGCGTAGGCGTCGCCCGGTTGCGCCAAAGCAGGGGCCAGGTGAAGGCTGCATGGGAACGTCAGCAGAAAGCCTGCGCGCCGTCTTCACGAAGCGGCGCCTGTCACTGTGTGTGGCTGCATTTCAATGCCGGCAGGCCTTCGGCATGGCTTCAGGATGGCATCGCAGCTTGGGACTGCTTGCGTCCCCGGTCGATGGCCTCCGTCGGAACAGCCCTGCAAGGCCCTGCCAGGCAGTGCCTTGCACCAGGACATCCACACGCGGGTCTGCCGTCGTCGCGGCGCCTTTCAGGCCTCGGCGGCCGCGTCCACCTCGCAGGGCATGCAACGCTCTTTCTTGAACTTGATGTCTGCCGCGGTCTTCGCCAGCGCCTCGTAACGCTGGCGAATCTCTTCAAGGTGAGCGGGCTCCATCGATTCCAGGTTCAACAGCTCCTGGTTGGCATCCTTGCTGACCCGGATCAGCTCATCCAGCTTGATGTGCAGCGCGGCCGTATCGGCGTTCTGCGTATGCTGGATCAGGAACACCATCAGGAAGGTCACGATGGTCGTTCCCGTATTCACCACCAGCTGCCACGTATCATTGAAGTGGAAGGCCGGCCCGCTGGCGGCCCAGGTGATGATCACCCCCAGCGCGGCGACGAATGCGCCCAGGCTGCCGGACAATCGTGCCGTTGCGGCCGCCACACGGGCAAAACCGCGCCGGATCACGCGTCACCTCCCGCGGCCTCCTTATCCGTGCGGCGGTCTGGCAGCGTGACCCGCTCCCCAAGGCGCTTGGCCTGCTCTTCCGGGGTTGGTGCAGCAACAAAGGGAGAGATCGGGTCACTGGCGGGGAAGGTTTCCTGCAGCGCTTCGTCATGGTTGCGGCGGTTGTGCAGCTTCGCCTGCAGTGGACTGACAGGATCGGGATTCTGCGCTTCCGGGTCCGGGTGGGGAAGGTCTTTCTGATCACGTTGCATGGTGAATCTCCAGGTTGATCACCACCAGTCAGGTGGCGGGCCCAGCATAGGAGTGCACTGTGAGCGGCCCCATCAAGAGTGGGGCAACGTGATGTCAATCCTTCAGGCAATACGCGTTAACAATCAGCAGGGCGGGGGAGCGTTGCACCGGCCGCGACGGCGCCAGGCCATCACCTGGCCCACCACGGCCGTCAACAGCAGCATCGCATTGGTGACCACGAAGACGGTGCTGCCCAGCATCGCGCTGTACACCGTAAACAGCGCGGACGCGGTCATCTGGCCCACGAACAGCCACTTCGATACCGCTTCGGGGTTTGGCGACTGCCACTGCTTCACCATCTGCCGGATCAACGTCGCCATCAGGACCGCCGTGGCGATCCAGCCAAGTACATCGGGATGCATGATCGCCTCCTATCGTGCAGATGACTCACGCTAGCCCTTGGCCGCGCAACGGCGTAGCAAGGGGAGGTGAAAGTGGCATTCCACCTCCTGCGCCCTCACACCATTCACTCCGCAGCAGCGAGAATGGCCTACCGGGCGCGCCCATTGCGCGGCCCGCCCGCCGAATGCAGGAACGCTGAAATGTCCAACACCCCCTTTGGTGAATCGTCATGCGCTGCCGCCGCCAGCGGTTGCGTCAAGGTGCGTGGTGCCCGCGAGCACAACCTCAAGAATGTCGACGTTTCCATTCCGCGTAACGCACTGGTGGTTTTCTCCGGCGTATCAGGTTCCGGCAAGTCATCGTTGGCCTTCGGTACCGTGTTCGCCGAAGCGCAGCGGCGCTACTTCGAATCCGTCGCGCCCTATGCAAGGCGCCTGATCGACCAGGCGGGCGTGCCCGATGTGGATGCCATCGACGGGCTGCCGCCGGCAGTGGCCCTGCAGCAGCAGCGCGGCGCCAGCAATGCGCGTTCATCGGTGGGCAGCGTGACCACGCTATCCAGCCTGGTGCGCATGATGTACTCGCGTGCCGGTGCGTACCCGGCCAACCAGCCCATGCTGTACGCCGAGGACTTTTCGCCCAATACGCCACAGGGCGCCTGCAGCACCTGCCATGGCCTGGGGCATGTCTACGAAGTAACCGAAGCGCTGATGGTTCCGGACCCGTCGCTGAGCATCCGTGAGCGCGCCATCGCTTCCTGGCCGCCGGCATGGCATGGCCAGAACCTGCGCGACATCCTGGTCACGCTCGGCTACGACATCGACATACCGTGGAAGAAGCTGCCGAAGAAGGACCGGGACTGGATCCTGTTCACCGAGCAGGCCCCCACCGTGCCGGTCTATGCCGGGTTCACGCCCGCCGAGACCCGCGCCGCACTGAAGCGCAAGCAGGAGCCCAGCTACATGGGCACCTATACCGGCGCGCGCCGCTACGTGCTGCACACCTTTGCCAATACCCAGAGCGCGCTGATGCGCAAGCGCGTGTCGCGCTACATGGAAGGCCGGTTGTGCCCGGCCTGCCACGGAAAGCGCCTGAAGCCGGAGGCGCTCTCGGTCACCTTTGCCGGGGTGGATATCGGTGAGTTCATGCGGCTGCCGCTGGACCAGCTGGCGGCGCTGCTGGAGCCCATCGCACAAGGTGATTTCGGCGCGCACAGCAAGGGCGCTCGCACCAACAGGAGCGCGACACCCCGCGATCGCGCCCGGAGGGCCGCGAGTGGCCAGGCGACCCACGAGGGCGCTCCGGACGTGCGCCTGACCTCGGCCTTGTCCGAAGAGAAGCGCCTCGCCGCACAACGATTGGCAGGCGGAGTCATGGCGCGTGTACGCCAGCTGCGTGACCTGGGCCTGGGCTATCTCTCGCTGGACCGTGCGACGCCAACCCTGTCAGCCGGCGAGCTGCAGCGCCTACGGCTGGCCACGCAGCTCAGCTCGCTGCTGTTTGGCGTGCTGTACGTGCTTGATGAACCCTCGGCCGGCCTGCATCCGGCCGACAGCCAGGCGCTGTACGACGCACTGGAACGGCTGCGCGACGGCGGCAACTCGGTGTTCGTTGTTGAACACGATCTGGAGCTGATGCGCCGCGCGCAGTGGCTGGTGGATGTGGGTCCGCAGGCGGGGGAACACGGCGGGCGCGTTCTCTACAGTGGCGAGCCCGACGGCCTGCGCCAGATCCAGGATTCACGCACGGCCCTGTATCTGTTCGACCAGGTGCCGGCGCCTGCCAGCCAACAGCGTAGCGCCAACCGCTGGCTGGAACTGAAGGGCATCCACCGCCACAACCTGCAGGGCGTGGACGCACAGGTGCCGCTGGGACTGCTGACAGCCGTGACCGGCATTTCCGGCTCCGGCAAGTCCAGCCTGATGGCGCAGGCGCTGCCCGAGCTGTTGCTGCTGCACCTCGGGCATGAGCCTGCCGACGACCGCGCCGATAGCGCGCCCACCGACGGACCGACCGTGATCGAAACGACGCGGGGCACATTGGCAGGCGATATGGACGCGATCCAGCGGGTGGTGCAGGTCGACCAGAAGCCCATCGGCCGCACGCCGCGCTCCAACCTGGCCACCTATACCGGGCTGTTCGATCACGTGCGCAAGCTGTTCGCCGCAACGCCGGCCGCGCGCCGCCGCCGTTTCGATGCCGGCCGCTTCTCGTTCAACGTGGCCAAGGGCCGGTGCGAGACCTGCGAGGGCGAGGGTTTCGTCAGCGTCGAGCTGCTGTTCATGCCCAGCGTCTATGCGCCGTGCCCCACCTGCCACGGTGCGCGTTACAACGACGCCACGCTGAAGGTGCAGTGGAATGACCGCAACATCGCCGAGGTCCTGCAGATGACGGTGGACCAGGCGCATGCGTTCTTCAGCGAGGAAGAGGCCATTTCACGCCCGTTGCAGTTGCTGCAGGAGATCGGCCTGGGCTACCTGCGGCTGGGCCAGCCAGCCACGGAGCTTTCCGGCGGTGAGGCGCAACGCATCAAGCTGGCCACCGAGCTGCAGCGCAGCCAGCGCGGGCGCACGCTGTACGTATTGGACGAACCCACTACCGGCCTGCATGCATCGGATGCGGACAGGCTGCTGGTGCAGCTGCAGCGGCTGGTGGACGCGGGCAATACCGTGGTGATGATCGAGCACGATATGCGGGCGGTTGCACAGGCGGACTGGGTGATTGACGTAGGCCCCGGAGCTGGCGGGGCAGGGGGCACCATCGTCGCGAAAGGAACGCCGCAACAGGTGGCTCGCGCCAAAGGCAGCAGGACGGCGCCGTTCCTTGCCAGGGAGCTGGCGCTTATGTAGAGCCGAGCCATGCTCGGCTGACGAAGAATCCACGCACGTGGTTCCAGCACTGCACTCATCAACAGATGCGGGCTATGGACAATCAGGGCATCCACTGCAGTGCAGGTTGTACTCAACGGGCTCGGCGGTGATTCCAGACGCATCCTTCAAGGTAATCCGCTCCCTCCAGGTCAACGGGGGAGGGGGAATGACGGGAGGCGGGTAGAGCACGATGGGGTAGAAGCAGGCCCATGTGTAGTTGAGCGGGGAGGGCATCTTGTCCGGCAACGTTTCCGTGGCGGGTTCGCAGGGCCCGCTCGGGCACACGGGGCGCTCCAGCGTCAACTCTATCGGGAACTTCGGAACTCCCTTGTACGCAACCGGAACGGAAAATGGCCTGAAATAATTTTCAGTGCGATCTGCGATGCCGGTAACTTCAAAGGCCTCCGTCAATACGGAAACACCAAGTGCTGAAACCCGCTCGATGGGCATGTAGAACAGGTCGTTCTCAAATCCCGTGTCTTCACCGCCCCGGCCGTGAATGACGCCGAGGGCCGCATTGTTCGAAAAGACCGGCCCACCGCTGTCACCTTCGACGCTGAGAGGACCTGGAGAAAGGTTGCGTGCACGGATGTACCTGCCTATGGCCCCATTATGATTGGACCTTGAATTCATATCCTCAATGGTCCCGCATGCGTAGTGGCCATGAATTCCACTCTTGCAGATCACATCCCCCACATGCGTCGAACTGGAGGGGAGCGTGCTGGTTATTTCGAGCGTCTGCGACGGACCATTGATCAGGGAGATTTCATTTGTCTGCGCGTGGCGCGGGCCCCTGGGCGGCTCTTTATGCCACTGGACATCGTAGTCGCCTACGTTCTGCTCGCTCTGGAAAACGAGAGGCGCGGCAATGCCCTGATAGGTCAGCGTATTGTCACAGTGACCGGCCGTGAGGACGCCAAGCTCACGATCTGCGTCGAAGACGTTGAAGCCAGTAGTGCAACTGAAGGCAGTACCGGTCAACTTATGGCCGCCGGAGATCGCGGTAGTGACAGTAAAGCCTTTCACTTGCTTGATCGCCATGAAATCGACAGCGCCCAGCAATGGCCGGAGTGCGCGTCTAGCGGCCGCTTCGTCCTTCACGTAAAAGGTCACAATGGACCGCTTGATATCGACGCCCGACTCGAACCCAACCTTCTTTGCGAGAAGCTGGGCCTCTGCCTCGGCTTGGGTCGCCAAGAGCATCTCGAGCGATTGAGCGGAAGTGCGGCCGGTAAATACAGGATCCTGCGTGTACTTTGCCAAGGTCTCTTTCGGCCTATTCGTGAACAGCACTACGATCTTGAATTCTGGCTCATGCTCAACGTACAAGCCACCAAACGTATCCGGCTCAGATGCCTGAATCCTGGCTTCCAGACCTGCCGCAGAGATCGATTTCATCGACCTGTATTTTGCTTCGGCCTCAGATACATTGAACGTTCGCGAGTAGGTGTGTGCCGTGGGGTTGCCAGTTATCGGCTGGCCGTGCAGGGAGAATGCGAACGCACCGAGGGCGGACAATGTCAGGGCACGCATGGATAGCTTCGTGCGCAGACTAATCATGGCTGCTCCTTTGCCTGACGCATCAAATGAATCGTCATGAGTGGGCCCGTACAGGCAGCCGGAATAGACGCAGCAAGACTCGAACGGAGCAGTTCACTTCCATGCCCCCCTCCGAATGATGCGGCGGTTCCGAATTCCATTATTTTCCCCGATCGGATGCTCTGCACGCCTACGGGAACGCCGCCCTTCATGGCCAGCGAGTAATCGTGAGGCCATGCTGCAAGATATGCCGTGCCACCTGGGTCCACGAAGTAGACACAGCCATTGATTGGCCTCAGTAACCCCCTGAGCAGTCCAGTTGCAAGGACCGCACTTTGCGCAGGCGAGAGCGTGACAAGTACCAGTGATCGGGCCTCCCTGGCGCTCGCCGACGGGGTCGCGGATGCGCCGCAGGTGGTCATCAGAAAAAGTAGAGCCGCAAGCGTTGCTGAAGAGCTGCCAGAGACCATGCACATCCCCACCTCCATGTCACAACCGATTGATGGTCCGCCTGGAAATCAATCGCATTATCAGCAATTAGGTTGCAGCGGACTTGAAGGTATTGACTTTCCCCGCCGTTAACTGTGACCACTTTCACGAACGCGTATTTTCAGCTTACCCGCTCCCTCCCTGTAAAGCAGAGTTATTGTGTGAAGGAGGGGGAGGATTATTGTCGGGGGCCGAGGTTCTGGCATGGCCATTTCCACGCCCTTGCAGCCGGGCCCGGATGAAATTCTGCACCGCCCGAATCCACGCGGCGACGGCTCTGACCGGGAAAGGACACGCGGCAGGGCAGAAACACGCTTATGTGGGACGGGCTCCGGCGCATTGCCGGAGCCCCTGTTGCTTACTTTTCCTGCAGGAAGCTCAGCAGGTCCTGGTTGACCTTGTCCTTGTGGGTGTCGGTCAGGCCGTGCGGCGCGCCCGGGTAAACAATCAGCCTGGCGCCCTTGATCAGCTTCGCCGACTGGCGACCGGAGATGTCGATCGGCACGATCTGGTCGTCATCACCGTGGATGACCAGCGTCGGCACATCGAACTTCTTCAGATCGGCGCGGAAGTCGGTGGCCGAGAACGCGGTGATCGAGTCGTACGTGTTCTTGTGGCCGCCCCGCATGCCCTGCGCCCACCACGCATCGATCAGCGCCTGCGACACCTTCGCGCCCGGGCGGTTGAAGCCATAGAACGGGCCCGACGGGATGTCCTTGTACAGCTGGGCGCGGTTGTCCATCTGTGCCTTGCGGATGCCATCGAACACTTCGATCGGCAGCCCGTTCGGGTTGTCGGCGGTCTTCAGCATGAACGGCGGCACCGAGCTGATCAGCACGGCCTTCTTCACTCGCCCGGTGCCATGCCGGCCGATGTAGCGCGCCACCTCGCCGCCGCCGGTGGAGAAGCCCACCAGGGTGACATCGTGCAGGCCGAGCGTGTTGATCACCGTGGCCAGGTCATCGGCGTAGTGATCCATGTCGTTGCCATCCCAAGGCTGGCTGGAACGGCCATGGCCACGACGATCATGCGCGATGACGCGGTAGCCGTGGTTGGCGAGGAAGATCATCTGCGATTCCCAGCTGTCCGAGTTCAGCGGCCAGCCGTGGCTGAAGGTAACCACCGGGCCGTCCTTCGGGCCCCAGTCCTTGTAGTAGAGCTGCACGCCATCGGCGGTGGTGATGTAGCTGGCGGTGCGCGCGATGCTGGTGACTGCCGCCGGCTTGGCCGGTTCGGCGGCCTGCGCGGACAGGCCGGCCTGGACCGAGAGGGCGAGGGCGGCAACGGCCAGGGAACGGGCAAAGGTGTTCATGCGGGGCGTCTCATGGGTGGTTGGTGAGACGTACTTTGCGACCGAAATCGGGCGTCTGGATGATGACATGTACGAATTTCTTGATAGATCGTCCTGAGCAAGCGTGCCCACGCGAAAGGCCGTCGTGCCGCCTGTTGACAGGGTAGAACGATCGTTCTACCTTGGCGCCGTGAACACAACCACCTCCGAAACCCAGCAGAAGATCCTGGCCACGGCCGAGGCGCTGATCTACCAGAACGGGATCCACGCCACCGGCATGGACCTGCTGGTGAAGACCTCCGGCGTTGCCCGGAAGAGCATCTACCGCCACTTCGAAAACAAGGACCAGGTTGCTGCTGCGGCATTGAATGCGCGTGACGTGCGCTGGCTCACCTGGTTCCAGCAGGAGTGCAACAAGGCCGACACCCCGGAAGCACGCATCCTGAGCATGTTCACCGTGCTCAAGGGCTGGTTCCAGTCCGACGGCTATCGCGGCTGTGCCTTCATCAACACCGCAGGCGAGGTCGGCGACCCCGACGATCCGATTCGCCACATCGCCAAACATCACAAGCAGAAGTTGCTGGATTACACGCTGGAACTCACCACGCAACTGCATATCCAGCAGCCGGAAGCACTGGCGCGGCAGCTGCTGGTTCTCATGGAAGGCGCCATCACCGTCTCGCGCGTGATGGGCGACTACACCGCCGCAGACACTGCAAGGAATGTTGCAGCAGTGTTGTTGGAGCAGGCCAGGCGCTGACGCCCGAGCCATCAAAACCCGTCGAAGCACCCCGTTCATCCACTTGATTGGAGGTCCCACCGTGTCCATTGAAGCACCCCGTCCGCCACTTCCCCCGTTCACCCGTGAATCGGCCATCGAGAAGGTTCGTCTTGCCGAAGACGGCTGGAACACCCGCGATGCCGACAAGGTTTCGCTGGCCTATTCGCTGGACACCCAGTGGCGCAATCGTGCCGAGTTCACCCATGGCCGCGAGGAAGCGCGGCAGTTCCTGGCCCGCAAGTGGAACAAGGAGCTTGAGTACCGGCTGATCAAGGAGCTATGGGCCTTCACCGACAATCGTATTGCCGTGCGCTACGCCTATGAGTGGCATGACGACTCCGGCAACTGGTTCCGTTCCTATGGAAACGAGAACTGGGAATTCGGTGCGGATGGCCTGATGCAACGCCGGTTCTCGAGCATCAACGACATGCCGATCAAGGAAAGCGACCGCAAGTTCCACTGGCCGCTGGGGCGCCGCCCCGATGATCATCCGGGGCTGTCTGATCTGGGTATGTGATTCGCATTGCTTCCCGGAATGCAACATCACGTCCCCCTCCACGGGCC
The DNA here is from genome assembly GCF_056482875.1 of Stenotrophomonas sp. 63632_Sma. Classification (NCBI taxonomy): domain Bacteria; kingdom Pseudomonadati; phylum Pseudomonadota; class Gammaproteobacteria; order Lysobacterales; family Lysobacteraceae; genus Stenotrophomonas; species Stenotrophomonas sp. 63632_Sma. The sequence continues at coordinate 2,311,462 of NZ_CM151220.1, read as the reverse complement.
TACCGCAGCAACGGTGTGCTGCCTAGCCTGATCGCACACGGCACACGCCGTGTTCCGGGCCCACCGCTTGCGCAGTGGCCCGTCTTCCCATGAACCCTGCAGCGTTGGCCTGCCAGGCATCCGTGCCCTGGCAACGCCACGCCCTGCGCCGTGGGAAAGCGCCCGGAATCGTTCGCGCCAGCCTTGCATCGCTGCCCGCCCAATGCCCCTACGTGGAGATCCCTCATGTTCAGTCTGGAAAACACCGCCGCGCCCATTGCCCCCGCCCTCGATGAACTGGTGCCCTCGCGCTACGCCCTCAAGGTGGGCGACGTCGAAGTGCTGGTGATCAGCGATGGCGTCCTGCCGTTGCCCACCCAGATGCTCGGCCACAACGTACCAGCCGCCGACCGTGCCGAATGGTTCGAAGAGATGTACCTGCCGCAGGATGCCTTCGACTGGGCATTAAACGTGATGGTGGTGCACAGCGGTGATCGCACCATCCTCATCGATGCCGGCCTGGGCATGGACCCGGACCTGCAGCTGCCGCGCGCCGGCCAGTTGATCCGCCGCCTCGGTGCCGCCGGCATCAACCTGGGCGAAATCACCGATGTGGTGATCACCCACATGCACATGGACCACGTCGGCGGGCTGCTGGTTGAAGGCGTGAAGAAACAGCTGCGCCCGGACCTGAAGATCCACGTGGCCGCGGCAGAGGTGGAGTTCTGGAAGTCGCCGGACTTCAGCCGCACCAACATGCCGCAGGGGTTCCCCGATGCGCTGCGCGCCACGGCCAAGCACTTCTGGGCCGAGTACAGCAGCTACGTGCACACCTTCCAGGATGAACAGCAGATCGCACCGGGCGTGACGGCCCGCCGAACCGGAGGGCATACCCCAGGCCACTGCGTGGTGCGCGTGGCGTCTGCCGGGCAGGCCCTGACCTTTGCCGGTGACGCGGTGTTCGCGGTCGGCTTCGACCAGCCGAACTGGCACAACGGCTTCGAGCATGACCCGGAGGAATCCGCGCGCGTCCGCATCGCCCTGCTGAAGGAACTGGCAGGCACCGGTGAAATGCTGGTGGCCACGCATCTTCCGTTCCCGTCAGTGGGCCGGGTGTCGCTGGAGGGCGAGACCTTCCGCTGGGTGCCGGTGTTCTGGGACTTCTGATCGGATCCTGCCGCCGCTGCGCAGGCAGACGTTCACGATCGGGGCGCATCGGCGCCCCGGTCGAATCCCGCAAGGATGAGGTCGACAATGGATGCCGTCCACGCGGGGCGCGGGATCTACTGGATGGAGGTGGGCAGTGCCAGCCGCTGCAGCTTGTGCGGGTTGCGCTGCACCAGGATCTGCGTGATCCGTTCGCCATCGGTCTCGAAGGCCATCGCCGCTTCCAGCTCGCCATCGAAATAGCGCAGCAGTCCCAGCCGTCCGTTGAGCATGGCCGGCACCATCCGCAGTTGCGCGCTGCGCCGCAGGTGCGGGGCATACAGCAGTTGGGCAATGCGTGCGCCCCCGACCATCGGTTTGGGGAAGCTGGTGACGATGCCGCCGCCGTCACCCACCAGCTCGGCCGACTCGGCCATCAGCGCCTTCATCGTGCGGAAGTCGCCACTGGATGCGGCCTCGGCGAAGCGGCGCAGCAGTTTCTGGTGCACGTCCTGCGGGACGTTGTAGCGCGGGCGCTCCTGCCTGAGCTGCAGGCGTGCGCGATGCACGATCTGCCGGCAGGCGGCTTCTGTCTTGTCCAGGGTGCGCGCGACCACCGCGTAGTCCTGATCGAACACATCGTGCAGCAGGAAGGCCGCACGCGCATCCGGTGCCAACCGTTCCAGCACGCTGAGGAAGGCGAGCGACAGATCGCTGGCGGTTTCCAGTACATATTCAGGGGTGCTGGTGTCATCGGTCAGCAGCGGCTCGGGCAACCACATGCCGACATAGTGTTCGCGCGTATGCCGTGCCAGGCGCAGGCCATCAATGGCGCGACGGGTGGTGGTGGCGACCAGCCAGGCTTCGGGATTCTCGATCCGTGACTGGTCGGCGCCATGCCAGCGCAGCCAGACGTCCTGCACCACGTCCTCGGCTTCGTGCGAAGACCCGAGCATGCGGTAGGCCACGCCGAACAGGCGCGGGCGGAGGCGGGAAAACAGCGCAGTGGAATCGTCCATGCCAGCGTAGACGGGACAGGTCCCCGGATTGTGACACCCGGGGACCTGTCGTTGGTGCCAGCGCCGGACGTGCGATCAGTGCGGCGGCAGAACCGCCGGCTTGCCGATGTCCTTGATCAGGAACACCACGAACTTCGCCGGCTCGGTAGCGCTGGCGTTGCGACCTACGGTGTGCAGATCGGCCGGGCCTTCATGGAAGGCCTCGCCCGGGCCGAGGGTGACTTCCTTGCCGCCGGCCACGCCCATCACGATCCGTCCTTCCAGGACGTAGACGAAGCCATGGGCATCGTGGCGGTGCACCGGATCGGCGCCACCCGGCGGGTATTCCACGGTAAGGATCAGCGCTTCCTTGCCGGGCTGCTCCGGCAGGGCCCGGGTCATCACCTCGTGCACCAGGGGCTCGGGCGCAGCAGGGGGCGGGGTGGCGGCAGCGCTGCACAGTGGCAGCAGCGCAAGCAGGGCCAGAACAGAACGACGCATGGCAGGTCTCCAGTGCGGTAGGGGAGGGCCGCTGCATGGGGCAGCGGCGGAACGATCAGGCCAGGTCGGCCTTGTCCAGGCCAAAGGCCGCGTCCAGGGTGCCGGGCGTAGTACGGAAGGCGACGTTGGCGCGGTTCCAGGCGTTGATCGCCATCACCGCATGGGTCAGGTCGACGATCTCCTGCTCGGACAGCTGGCCGCGCACGCGCGTGTACAGTTCGTCGGGCACACCCTGCGCCGGCAGCTGGGTCAGCACCTCGGTCCAGGCCAGGCAGGCGCGCTCGCGCGGGCTGAACAGCGTCGATTCACGCCATGCCGCCAGGTGATGCAGGCGCAGTGGGCGCTCGCCGCGCAGGGTGGCCTCCTTCACGTGCATGTCCAGGCAGAAGCCGCAGCCGTTGAGCTGCGATGCACGGATGTTGACCAGATCGATGATGGCCGCTTCGATCGAGGCGGTATGGGCGGCATGCGAGTACAGGCCGAGCTTCTTGAACAGTTCGGGGGATTGCGCGGCGTAATCCAGACGTGCGGTCATGGCGTGTTCCTGTAGCGAGTGAAGGACACAGCGAGGCTAGGCCTGCGCCCGCACTACCGGTAGGCCGGGGCCGGGCCGCATGCTGTTGCATGAAAAACACCAATGGCCTGTCACAGCGGCCGATGCTCGGCCGTCTGCCGGGCATGGACACCGCATCGCACCTGCGCACCGCATTCCGCCCTGCCAGCGAACAGGTCTGGCAGACCTTCCTGGCCGCACTGCGCGAATTGCCGCCCGATGCACGTGCGGTGCTGTTGCTGCACGACGTACTGGGCGCCGGGTTCGAGGACATCGTGCCCCTGCTGGGGCTCGACCTTTCCGCGTGCAGGCAACGCCTCGCGCTGGCGCGGAACCACCTGCACGCGCACCGTGCCCGCCTGGAGCCAGGCCGCCCATGAACACCGCACAGCCCAGCCCGGCCAGCGACGGCCACGATGCGCTCAATGCATCCTTCTCCACCAGCTACGCCGGCGTGCTGGCCTTCATCGCAGTGGCGGCCGAGGGCAGTTTCGCGCGCGCGGCCGACCGCCTTGGCATCGGCCGTTCGGCCGTCAGCCGCAGCGTGCAGAAGCTGGAAAGCCAGCTGGGCGTGCGGTTGTTCCTGCGCACCACGCGCTCGACCACGCTGACCCGTGAAGGCGAGCTGTTCCTGGAGGGCTGCAACCCGGGCGTGAACTGCATCCTGCAGGCGCTGGAGGAAATGCGCGACCTGCGCGAGGGCCCGCCGCGCGGGCACCTGCGCATCAGTGCCAGCCACGGCTTCGGCCGGCGGGTGATCGCCCCCTTGCTGGCCGCCTTCCGCGCCGAGTACCCGCAGGTCTCGGTAGAACTGCTGCTGGACGAGCAGGCCCCCGACCTGGCTGGTGACCGCATCGATGTGGCGTTCCGCGACGGCCTGCTGGAAGACAGCCAGGTGATCGCCAAGCAGCTGGTGCCGATGCAGCTGGTGGTGTGCGCGTCACCGGCGTACGTGCGGGCGCATGGTCTACCGTCGTCGGTGGATGCGCTGTCCACGCATGCCTGCATCGGGCGGCGCCTGCCGGGTGGGCGCATGCAGCCCTGGGAATTCCGGGTCGACGGCACCGATGTGCACCTGCAGCCGCCGGCCGCACTGGTGTTCAACGATGCCGACCTGGCCCTGCAGGCCGTCATCGACGGGCTGGGCATCGCCCAGCTGCCCAGCTATCAGATACGTGAAGCGCTGTGGGCGGGCAGGGTGGTGACCTGCCTGGATCGGCATGCGCCGCTCGATCGCGGCCACTACCTGTGCTACCTCAGCCGCCGCCAGCTTCCCAAGCGCGTGCGGGCCTTCATCGACTTCAGCACGCAGCGGGTGCGCGCGCTCGAACTGGATGTGATCTCGCACTGGGAAGCGCGCCAACAGGCCACGTCCATGAAGCCAGAGGCACAGCCCGCCTGGGCCTGAAGCATTGGTGCGTGCCGGGCAACAGTGCGCGCCCCAGCGCGGACCTACTGCCCCGCGCCCACGCTGCCTACGATTCCAGCATGCCCGGCCACAGCCGGTCGCCCCTTCTACATTCCAGGAGACACGTCATGAAATTCCTCGTCATCGGTGGTACCGGCCGCATCGGCAGCAAGGTGGTTGAGCGCCTGCGCACCGCCGGGCATGACATCGTGGTGGCCGCGCCCTCCACCGGCGTGGATGTGCTGACCGGTGAAGGCCTGGACGCCGCCATGGACGGGGTCGACGTGGTGGTGGACCTCGCCAACTCGCCCTTGTTCGAAGATGCGGCAGTGCTTTCGTTCTTCGAGACCGCTGGCCACAACGTCCTGACCGCCGCCGCCCGTGCCGGCGTACGCCACCACGTTGCGCTTTCCGTCGTAGGCACCGACAAGCTTGCGGCCAGCGGCTACTTCCGCGGCAAGATCGTCCAGGAGCGCCTGATCCGCGATTCGGGCCTGCCATACACCATCATCCATTCCACGCAGTTCTTCGAGTTCCTGCCGGGCATCATCCAGTCCGCCGGCAACGGGGAGACCCTGCACCTGCCGGCCGCCGACGTTCAGCCGATTGCCGCCGAGGATGTTGCCGAAGCGGTGGCACGCATCGCGCAGCAGCCACCCCGCAATGGCGTCGTGGAAATTGCGGGCCCCCAGCGCGCCGCGATGGCGGATCTGGCCAGGCAGTATCTGCAGCGGACCGGCGACCCGCGGCAGGTCGTGGCAGACGCCGAGGCCCTGTACTTCGGTGCGCCGCTGCAGATCGATACGCTGGTGCCGGTGGGGCAGGCGTGGCTGGGGCAGGTCGGCTTCGACGCCTGGCTGCAGCAGTCCGGCCTGTTGCAGCGGCAGCCCGCCTGAGCAGCCATCGATCACTTGCCAATGACCGAGCTGAAGCCACCTTCGCCCGCCATGCTGGACCGCTACCAGGGCGTCGACGTGCAGCCGCTGTACACCGGCCGCGTGCGGGTGAGCGGTGGCCAGGCCCAGCACGGGCGCGCGTCCGGCGTGGTGCGATCGGACGACGGTGCACTGGCGGTGGACCTGCGCCTGCCGCCGGAATTCGGCGGGCCCGGCGGTGGCTCCAATCCCGAGCAGCTATTGGCCGCAAGCTACGCCGGTTGCTTCCACGGCGCCATGGTACTGGTGGCCGCGCGTGCCGGCCTGCTGCTGCACAACCCCAGCGTCGAAGTGGCGGTGACCTTCGCCCGTGATCCGGCAGATGGGCTGTACCTGCTGTCTGCCGAGGTCGTGGTCCATCTTCCCGGCATGGATGCGAACCTGGCCTGCGAACTGGTGCGCAACACCGAACGCGTCTGCCCCTACGCCAAGATGTTCCATCGTGGCATCAGCGATGCCGTGCGTGTCCGGGTGGCCGCAGAACGTGGCGCAGCTCAGGCCTGCAGCGACGCGGGTGGCGCATGTCCCAGCACGTGATCGCATTCGACCAGGCGCGCGTTGCTGACAGCCTGCCGCTCACCACAGCCTGCGCAGGCAAGGAGCGTCCCTCCAGGCATGCCTTCCAGTTGAGGCACCTTCAGATGGGTGATGTGCCGGCACCGGTTGCATCGAATGCTGATCGCATTCACATGTTCCAGATGGCCCTGCTCGTCGCGGGCAGCGTCGAGGTCGAGAACGTAGAAGAAGCCTGTATCGGGCATTGCGGCATACCTGGAGATTTCGCGCATGGTGCACTGCGCATCGCCTCCATCTTGTGATGACGGCCCATATTCAGCGTCATGCGAAACTGAACTGTTGTGTATTTCTTCGACACCTCACATTGACACACGCCCCTTGCTGCTAGGGTCGTGTCTCATCAAGGAGGTGCACAATGCCCATCAGGGCGGTGGTATATGCAAGCGGTGCCGGCAAGGGCATCGCGGGCGACAGGCTGGGCTTGCCCAGCGGCAAGCTGGACTGGATCGTGGACGACGCAGCCCGCTTCAATCGCAATGCCGGGGTTACCGGCGTGCTCCTGTTCGATGGCGAGCGCTTCCTGCAGTATCTGGAGGGGCCGGAGGACGGACTGTCGGTAGCGTACTCACGTGTGCTGGGCGCCAGCAGCCACAATGGCATCGTTGAGCTGCAACGGGGCAGGGTGGGACAACGCCGCTTGCCTTTCTGGCCGATGAAGTGGCTGCCTGTTGAGCCGCAGGAACTGCGGCGGCTGGCACACGCCGACTGGACCCGCTTCAATCAGCGAGACGACGCGGGCAATGCCAACGCAACCGCCATGGATCGCCTGGTGGGGCTTGTAGAGCCTTACGCCATCGCTGCTTGAGGCGCCTTTTCTCTGCTCCCACCTGTACAACCGGGAGCCGCAGTTCAGAACTGGCTCTTGATCGCAGCAATCAGCTGCGTGAAGCGATAGGGCTTGGAAAGGAACTGGACGTTGTCCGGCAATACAGGCAGCTGCGAGCGGCTATAGCCCGATGCCAGCAGGATACGGGCGTCGGGTTGGACGGCGGCGGCTTCCGAGGCCACATCCAGGCCAGACACGCCTTCTGGCATGCTGTAATCAGTCACGACAATAGAGAACCGAGCGCTGCCGCGCAGGCATTGGATCGCTTCGACGCCATTGCGGGCGGTGGTCACCGCGAAGCCCTGGGCGGCAAGTGCATCCACAACGATCTCGCGAAGATCATCCTCGTCGTCGACAAATAGTACTGAAAGAGGCATTGGCTACTCGGCGACAGGGTAGTAGAGGGCGACAGAGGTTCCTGAGCCAGGCGTGCTGTCTACGCGGATGAAACCGCCCGATTGGCTGGTGAAGCCGAAGACCTGGCTGAGTCCCAACCCGCTGCCGCGTCCGACGGTTTTCGTGGTGAAGAAAGGCTCGAATATTCGTGCCTGATCGTCCGGCGCAATCCCTTCGCCGTTGTCTACCACGGTTATGCAGAGGAACCTGCCTGGTTCCTGGTGTGGGTCATCAGGATGACGTTCTGTCTGTAAACGCACTGTAATCTTGATGCATCCGCCGCTCGGCATTGCGTCACGGCTATTGCACACCAGATTGAGGATGGCGGAGTCCAGCTGGCCACGGTCGAGGTTGACGGACGGAAGATCGCCCGCAACGTCGAGCTCGACTGCAACCGCATCGCCGGCGGAACGTTGCAGCATGGCGTGCATGTCACGTATCGCTTTGCCGGCATCGAAACGTTCCGGTGCCAGTTCATGGCCACGCCCAAACGTCAGCAACTGCCGAGTCAGCAGGGCGCCTCGCTCTACCGATCTCAGGGCCGTGCGGATGTACTTGTCAGACACCTCGCCATGAGGCTGCGCGGAGATCAGATCCAGGCAGTTGGTGACGACGCTGAGCAGGTTGTTGAAGTCATGGGCAAGGCCCAGTGTCAGCTTGCCGATGGCCTCCATCTTCTGCGCCTGCAACAGCTCATGTTGTGCACTTCTCAGCTGCTCCTGGGCAAGGTAGCGCTCGGTTACATCCCGCGTGATCTTCGCGAAGCCGACGAGTACGCCATCCACCCTTACCGGGTCGATGACTACGCTGGCATGAAAGCGTGAGCCGTCCTTTCGAAGCCGCCAGCCTTCGCCCGCGTAGCGGCCTTCATTCGCGGCGATGGCCAGGTTGCGTGCGGGAACGTCGGTCGCAATATCTTCGGGCGTATAGAACCTGGCGTAGTTGGTGCCGACCACCTCATCCTTTCGATAGCCCTTGATGCGCTCTCCGCCGGGGTTCCAGGTGCGGATGACCCCGCGAGGGTCGAGCATGTAGATCGCGTAATCAGTGACGGAATTGACCAGAAGTCCAAATTGCTGCGACTCGTCGCCCAGATCGCCCGTGGGATGTGGAGTCATGGAGCGCCTTCCTTCGGGCCGATCAAGCTATGCTTCTGTTTGTTAGCTGTTTGTGAAAGTGAAGGTGGGCCTCCCATGTCGACGGATGGTCATTCAAGCCGCCTGCCACGCACCAGGGCGGCAGCGGCGGTCAGCCCCGCAGCGTCGACATGCCGTCGCACCGCATTGAAGACATTCACGGCATGGCGGATCGCGTGCGCCGCAATGGCTATGCCGACTCGCAGCTGGATACTCTCCAGCAGCGGCTGCAGCAGGCTTCACAGGCCCGTGCGCAGGAATCCGCCGGCGGCGAAGTGTTGTACTCCGGCGGTGCCAACCTCAGCGACGAGCAGATCGCCAAGCTTCCGTTCGACCTGTATCGGCAGGGCTATGAGTACTGGATGAGAATCTGGGCGCGGTGGATTTGGTGTTGGATGGAGCCGAACTGGCACGCATCAGTGAGCGGGTGGCGAAGATCAGTGTCAGTGGCGCACGTTTGCCAGAGGCGGCGTTGAAGATGACCTGCCAGTAGGCTCGGCCGACGATGCCGGCACACCCTGGACAGGCTTCACAGATCTGTACTGCCCAAGCGGGCATAGTGCCCCTTGGGTAGTCTGAGCGCGTCCATCCAGCCACGGGGTTTCCCCGAACGCCAGGAGGTCACTGTGCCAAGTTGGGACGAAGGAGTGAAGTTGACGCGTCGCCAGGTGATCGCCGGCGGCGCCACGACCATGGCGATGTCCGCCGCACCGGGGGCATCATCGTTTGCCGCCGAACTGGCGGCGTCCCCACCGCCCAGGCCGCCGGTCATCAGCACGGTGGCGTTGACCGTCAACGGCACGCATCGTGAGCTCGAGCTGGACACGCGGACCACGCTGCTCGACGCCCTGCGCGAACATCTGAAACTGACCGGCACCAAGAAGGGCTGCGACCACGGTCAATGCGGTGCCTGTACCGTGCTGGTCAACGGCGAGCGCATCAATGCCTGCCTCAGCCTGGCGGTGCAGCACCAGGGCGATACCATCACTACCATCGAAGGCCTCGGAACCCCTGATGACCTGCATCCGATGCAGGCCGCCTTCATCAAGCATGACGGCTACCAGTGCGGGTACTGCACGCCGGGGCAGATCTGTTCGGCGGTGGCGGTACTGGACGAGATCAAGCGCGGCGTCCCCAGCCATGCGCAGGCCGATGTCAGCGCACGGCCCCAGGCCACCAACATGGAGATGCGCGAACGCATGAGCGGCAACCTCTGCCGCTGCGGCGCGTATTCCAACATTGCCGAGGCGATGCAAGAGGTCGCTGGCGTTACCTCTGGAAGGGAGCGCTCATGAAAGTCTTCAGTTACGAGCGCGCGAAGTCTCCTGCCGAGGCCGCCAAGGCCGTCGCCGGCACCGAGGGCGCGAAGTTCCTGGCGGGAGGAACCAACCTGCTCGACCTGATGAAGCTGGAGGTCGAGACACCCGCGCACCTGGTCGATGTACAGGACATCGGCCTGGACAGGATCGAACCTACAGACGACGGCGGCCTGCGCATCGGCACGCTGGTCACCAATACCGCGCTGGCCTCGCATGAGCGCGTGCGCCGCGACTACGGTGTGCTGACCCGCGCGATCGTGGCAGGCGCGTCCGGTCAGCTGCGCAACAAGGCCACCACCGGCGGCAACCTGCTGCAGCGCACCCGCTGCCCGTACTTCTACGACCCCCATCTGCCCTGCAACAAGCGCCTGCCCGGATCAGGCTGCGGCGCGCTCGAAGGGTTCTCCCGGCAGATGGGCGTGATCGGCACCTCGGACAGTTGCATCGCGACCTATCCGGGCGACATGGCGGTGGCCTTGCGTGTGCTGGACGCCTCGATCCAGACCGTCAAGGGCGATGGCAGCACGCGCAGCATTCCGATTGCCGATTTCCATCGTTCCCCGGGCGACACGCCACAGCAGGACAACGTGCTGCAGCGCGGTGAGCTGATCACCCACGTCACGCTGCCGGAACCGCTGGGCGGCCGGCACGTGTACCACAAGGTACGTGACCGCGCGTCCTATGCGTTCGCACTGGTGTCGGTCGCCGCGGTCGTGCAGCGTGACGGCTCGGCGCGGTTCGCCTTCGGTGGGGTCGCGCCGAAGCCGTGGCGCATCGAGGCTGCCGAACCCCTGCTGCGCGACAGCGTCAAGGCCGCGACCCGGCAGGTGTTCGCCGGTGCCCGTCCAACGCAGGAGAACGCGTTCAAGATCGCGCTCGCCGAGCGCACCCTCGCCGCTGTGCTGGCGGAAGGAGAGCGCTGATGCCCCTCGAATTCAACGCCCCCGCCGGTGACAACCTGTTCGACAAGGCCAAGGTTGTCGGCAAGTCGACGCCCCGCATTGATGGCCCACGCAAGACCACCGGCACCGCCCCGTATGCCTACGAGCGCCATGACGTCGCGCCAAACCAGGCCTACGGCTACATCGTCGGCGCGGGCATCGGCAAGGGGCGCATCATTTCGATGGATGCCTCCCGTGCACGTGCCGCCCCCGGCGTACTGGCGGTGATCACCGCACCGGAGACCAAACCGGTCGGCACATCCAACTGGAACAATGCGCCACTGTTCGGCGGGCCCGAGGTCGCCCATTACCACCAGGCCATTGCCTGCGTGGTGGCCGAGACCTTCGAGCAGGCCCGCGCCGCCGCGGCGTTGATCCGCACCCGCTACGAGCGGGGCAAGGGCCGCTTTGATTTCCCCGCACTCGCGCCGTCCGCGCCGCTGGCCAAGGCGCGCGACGGCAAGCCCGACCGGCAGGCGCTCGGCGATTTCGACAGCGCCTACGCAGGCGCCGCGGTCAAGCTCGACGAGACCTACCACACCGCCGACGAAAGTCATTCGATGATGGAGCCGCACGCCACCATCGCCGCATGGGAAGGCGACAAGCTCACCCTGTGGACCTCGAACCAGATGATCGACTGGGCCAAGCAGGGCATTGCCGCGATCCTCGGTATCGATTCTGGCAATGTGCGCGTGGACTCGCCCTATATCGGCGGCGGCTTCGGCGGTAAGCTGTTCATCCGCGCCGATGCAGTGCTGGCCGCACTGGCCGCCAAGCAGGTCGGGCGGCCGGTGAAGATCGCGCTGCAACGCCCGTTGATGCCCAACAACACCACGCACCGGCACGCGACCATCCAACGCGTCCGGATCGGTTGCGCGAAAGACGGCAGGATCTCCGCCATCGCCCATGAGAACTGGTCGGGCAACATCAACGGCGAGGACGGCGAGAACGGCACCCTGCAGACGCCCAAGCTCTATGCAGGCGCCAACCGCCTGGTGGCCAACTACATCGCCACGCTCGACATGCCCGAAGGCAATGCAATGCGCGCGCCGGGCGAAGCGCCGGGCCACATGGCGCTGGAAGTGGCGATGGACGAAATGGCCGAGAAGCTGGGCCTCGACCCGATCGCGTTCCGCGTCCTCAACGAGCCCGAGGTCGTGCCCGGCGATCCGTCCAAGAAGTTCTCCGACCGCAACCTGGTGCGCTGCCTGCGCGAGGGCGCGGAACGCTTCAACTGGAACAAGCGCAACGCCAAGCCGGCGCAGGTACGGGAAGGGCACTGGCTGGTCGGCATGGGCGTGTCCGCGGGCTATCGCGGCGCACCGACGATGAAGTCGGCGGCGCGGGTTCGTCTTGACGGCCAGGGTGGGGTGATCGTGGAAACCGACATGACCGACATCGGCACCGGCTCCTACACGATCATCGCGCAGACGGCGGCCGAGACCATGGGCGTGCCGCTGGACCGGGTCCAGGTCACCCTCGGCGACTCGCGTCATCCCGCCTCCGCCGGTTCCGGCGGCCAGTGGGGCGCGGCAAGCTCCACCGCAGGCGTGTACGCGGCGTGCGTCAGCCTGCGCCGCAAGGTGGGCGAGAAGCTCGGGTTCGACGGCGATACGGCAAACTTCGCCAATGGCCGTATCCAGGCGGGTGGGCGGACCATCGACCTGGCCGAAACGGGGACACTGTCGGCAGAGGACGGCATTGCCTTCGGCAACTTCAAGCAGGGCTACGACGTCGGCACCTATGCAGCGCATTTCTGCGAGGTCGCCGTGCATGCCTACACGGGAGAGACGCGCATCCGCAGGATGCTTGCCGTATGCGATGGCGGCAGGATCCTCAATCCGCTGTCCGCACGCAGCCAGGTCATCGGCGGGATGGTGATGGGCGCAGGCGCGACCCTGATGGAGGAGCTGGTGGTCGACAAGCGGCTTGGCTTGTTCATCAACCACGACCTGGCGGGATACGAGGTTCCCGTGCACGCCGATATTCCACACCAGCAGGTGGTCTTCCTCGACACGCTGGATCCGGTGATCTCGCCGATGAAGGCCAAGGGCGTGGGCGAGTTGGGCATCTGCGGGGTCGGGGCCGCGATCGCCAATGCGGTCTACAACGCCACCGGTGTGCGCGTGCGCAACTATCCCATCACCCTGGACAAGCTGTTGCCCGGCTTGCCCGACGTGGGCTGACCCTTGCGCATGGACCGACCCGTGGCCTCACCCGCCCTGGAGGCCTCTGCGGAAGAGGGAGTGGACCCCAGGGATGCTGCCGGGCACCTGTCCGCAGCGCCGGGCTTTCTCACCGAAGGCAACCCGCGCGGCGTGCTCGAGACGGCCTTGACGCGCGTGCGCGCGGGGGAGCACGCCGTGCTTGCGCTGGTGCTGGAAACCGATGGCTCCACCTACGCCGGTGCCGGCGACATGGTGCTGTTCTGCAACGGCAGCCAGGTCGGCTGGCTCAGTGGCGGATGCCTGGAGCCCGAGCTCGCGCGCCGCGCGGAGCAGGTGAGCGCGGCAGGGCAGGTCGATTGGATCGAGATCGACACCCGCAGTGACGATGACCTGTTGAGTGGGTCCGCGCTCGGCTGCCGCGGCCGGCTTCGGATTGCGCTCCTGCCGTTGCGTGCCATGTCCGGCATCGACGACGTGATCGAGGCGTGGTTGCGCGAGGGTGTGTCACTCCAGCGCGACCTTCGCACGTCGGGGCAGATCGTTTTCCGCGCCGGCCATCGCGAGCAGGCATGGCAGCTGAGCCCGATGGACGGGGCGCAGCCGCTTGCAGAAGCAGCGTGGCGTTTGCCGTTGCCCCGGCTTCCGCGGGCCCTGGTGTTGGGGGGCGGTCCCGAAACGCCCTTCCTGGTTCCGTTGCTGCGGGGACTGGGATGGCGGGTCAGCGTGGCCGAACGACGAGCGCGCTGGTGCTCAGCGGGGCAGGGCGCGGATGCACAGCTCCAGGTGAGCCCGGCCGAGGCCCTCCGTGCCATCGCGTGCGACGCGGTACTGGTGATGCACCACGACTTCGAGCTGGACCGCGAGGCGCTGGTGGCCCTGGCCGATACCGAGCTTGCCTTCATTGGACTTCTGGGTCCGCGGCGAAGGCGTGAGGATCTGTTCAAGCTGCTGACACAGGATCAGCGCAACCACCTGTCTTCCAGACTTCGATCGCCGATCGGCCTGAACATCGGAGGGCGGGGACCGGAGGCAATTTCGCTCAGCATCGCGGCGCAGCTGCAGCAATGGCGAAGCACCGCCGGCACGTGACCGCCGCGCATGCAGTCGTCGTGCTTGCTGCGGGCGGGAGCACCCGGCTTGGCCAGCCCAAGCAGCTTCTGACCCGACAGGGCGAGACCCTTGTACATCGCGTAGTGCGGTTGGCCTTGGAGCTCGCGCCTTCGCAGGTGTTGGTGGTGGTGGGCGGGAACGCACAGGCCGTGACATCCAGTATTTCCGGACTGGATGCGACTCCGGTAACCAACCACCACTGGGCAAGCGGCCTGGCCAGCAGCCTGCAGGTTGCAGGCACACACCTGCTGCCCGCGGTGACCGCCGTGATGGTCGTGGCATGCGACCAGCCCGCGATCGAACACTCCCATCTGCAGGCGTTGCTTTCGGGTGCCCGCGCTTCGGCGTCAGGGTGCGCTGGCACCCGTCATGGAGAAGCGCTCGGCATTCCCGCAGTAGTGCCGCATGCATGGTTCAATCAGGTGGGTGCAAGCGGTGACCGCGGCTTCGGCGCGCGCTTGAGGCAGCTTCCCATCGACGCCGTGCATGCTCTTCAAGCGCCGGAGCTGGGCCTGGATATCGACACGCCAGAAGATCTCGCGCGTGCGCGCCTTGCGGGCTGGATCGATGTTGAGTGAGTCGCACGCTCGAGCGCTTGCGCAATGACGTTGCCGCCAACCTCGGCGTGCTGGCGGCTGCCGCTGGTGTTGCACTGACCGGGAGCGGCTGGTCGGACATCGGAGCGGGTGCAGTGATTGCGCTGTGGTTCCTCCGATCTGCGCTGAACGTGATGGGCCAGGCGTGGCCGGCGTGGCGTGCAGCGGTGAAGTCGTCAGGCGAGCGGGGTACAGGTGGAACGCCGCCTACCTTTCCAATACCCGCTTCCGGACCTGCTCAGATAGCTCCGGCTCGGCTAGCATGATGCCGCCGGCATCCGCGCCGGCGGGGCAGGGGACGCAATGGACATGCAGGCAGGGGGCGGAGTCGATTCGCCGGACCAGACGAAGCAGCAGGAACTGACCTTCCATTGGCTTTACCAGCGGGTACAAGGGCTGGCTGAGCACAGCATCTACCCCAAGGCCGGCCGGCTGGAGAGGTGGTCGTTGCGCGTGGGCGCCGTGGCGGCCGCCATCGGCATTCTCGGCAGCCAGCTGCCTGATCGATGGCTTCCGCTTACGGCCGCGCTGCTTCTGGTCAGGGTGTGCCTGGCGGTGGAGATCGGAGGCTTTGTCATCGGCGGATTTCTCGCGGCCCGCCGCGGAATCCGCCAGTTCGTGCAGCCACGGCTGTCGCACGCGCAGGAAATGGACGGCGAGTTTGCCCAGTGGCAAGCGGTGATCGCCGAGCTTCGAGGATTCCCCAGGGTCGAGCGTGAGCGCCGCCTCAAGTACGTCACCCACCTGCGCACAAGCATGATCGAGCGCATGGGGCTGATCTACGGCGGCCTGCAACGCCTCGGTCCATTTCCGCTGCTGATCGCTCTCTACCTGCAGTTCCGGCAGTGGAAATGGGGCGACTGGAGCAGCGCCTTTGACGTCGACCAGCTGGGCGCATTCCTCATCTATGCGCTCGTACTGCTCTACATCACAGGATGGCTGTTGACCGGGTTGCGCACGCGCCTGGACACCTACGTCGCCCTGCTGGAAGGCTCCACCCACGAACCCGAGCCCACGCCGCCCACCGCCCCGTAGAGTCGAGCTTGATCGACTACGACCAACCCCTCACATCGCGCACCCCCAGCCACATCACCCGCCATCGCCAACAACACCCGATCCATCAGAACAGGTTCCGGCACGCCAACCAGCACCTGTTCCATGTAGTCCAAGGGCTCCAACTGCCGCTGCAGCAATGCCCGCAACGCCAGAACGTCGGGTGCCCGCTGCACCGCATCCAGCGATACCCGCATCGTCAGATGCGGCGGCCGCCGCTCCAGCCACAGCACCGGAACGCCTTTGCAGTGAATCTGCAACGACGCACCCCGCTGCGTCTCGACAAACTGCAAGCCCTGCCTTTGCCGGGCCTCCACGAACGCCATCGCCTGCCGGCGCAGCTGCGAAAAGCGATCATCCGCGATGCTCTGGAATGCCAGCCGCTCGGGCACGGCCGGCGATAGCCAAAGGACGGGCGCCGCCACGGCCGCTACGAGGCATAGCGCGGTGGCCGCCCAGCGCCAGCCCACCTCTCAGGTCTCCGGCCGCACCCGCGTACTGGCGTGCGCGGTAAGCCCCAACCCGGCCATGATCAGCCCTTCCATGACGCGCGGGCCGACGTATTGCTCCAACTCGCCGTTCTCGCGGGCACGCTGTGCGGCCAACAGGATTTCCAGCACCACACGAAGGCCGGCCAAGGAGCAATCGGTGTCTGCCAGAGCAATGCGCCGCCCAGGCATCTGATGGCGCTCAGGCCAGGGCTGGCCATCGGACGCGGCGCCGGAGCCGATGCTGTGCAGCAGGGCGATGAGCGTGTTCGGATCCAGCGCAGGACCGTTGGCAGGCGCGTCGTGGATCGGGTGCGGGGCAGGGGAGTGGGGCTGGTTCATGGCTGGGCTCCTTGCGTGCGTGCAGAAGCCGCCACCGATAAAGGTGGCGGACGGTGCGTGGTTCGAAACCCGGTGTTCGCTGAACCGGCAGGCACAAGGCCTCCACGCACCGCCCGCCATAACCGGCCGACGGATTGCCAGCCGGCACCACACAGGGTGATGCCGGCTGGCAAGCGTTTACTTCAGCGAACTACCGGGGTTTCGAATCCCGGCCACCTGTTTTCGGTGGCACGGAAAGGAATACGCCCGGCTGTGCGCGATGCCAATGCAGTAAGGCCGATGCCGTCACCACTTTCAACATTTTCAGAATCGTTGCATGCGGCGTAATGAGGCGGGATCCATGCCCTGTAAGGCTATCGGCGATGTCGATGGTGCAGTCCTGCGCGCTGTCGGCATCCGCCCGGCGAGGCCGTGAACGAGGCGGATGCGACAGGGTTGCCAAAGGCCGCCAAGCGTCAGCGGCCCTTCAACGCGGCCTTGGTCCGCTCCAGCCATGCGGCATTGTGGCTGCGCGCATGGCGCGACCAATGCTGGGCATCGTCGATGATGCTGGCGAACAGGCTGCGGGCCTGCTCACGGTCGGCAGGCTGCGGTTGCGCCATCAGCCACTCGGCGTAGAGGCAGCGGGCCGCCGCATCGTTTCCGCATTCCACAGCGCGCTCGAACGCGGCGCGGGCGTCGGGCGACTGGGCAGCAGCCAGTGCCTGCGCGTAAAGCAGGGTCTGTTCCGGCTTGCGGCGCACGTCCGGATGGCGGGCAAACAGGTCGTCCAACGTCTCGACTGCAAGCGCGGCGTGCCCGGACTCGAGGCGAGCACGCGCCAGGCCGGTCAGGATGTAGGGGTCGTCGCCCAGTGGCGAGCTTGCGGCCTGCTCAAGCAGGGTTCTGGCTTCCTCCGCCTGGCCGGCATCCAGCAGCGTCATGCCAAGACGAACCCGGTTCTGCACGGTGGGCGTTCGCGACAGATCAGCACGTGCGTTGCGCAGGTCCTGACCCGGGTTCATGAGCTGCTTGGCGGAGCGGATTGCCTGCCGCGCGCCGCGCGAGTTGCGGGCTTCCGGGAAGTAGATCGCCAGGAAGTAGACGACGCTGCCAAGCAGCGGGAACGAGAAGAGCAGGATGAGCCAGTAGAGGCTCTGGCCCGAGCGGATGGCGTGCACCGCGAAGTAGATGGCTGCCAGTACGTGCAGTCCGATTCCGATATAGGGCATGTGTGCCGCCTCGTCCTTGTGGGGGCTGGCACTATAGTGGGGTAGGGGTGGGGCGCCAATGGACCGGGGAGTAATCGGGCCGGATGCGTCACGGCGATTGGGTTGAACCCTGTGGAGCGTAGTGCTGCATGAGATCCCGGCCCCTCGGGGTCAGAACAATCAAATAAATCATGGTGATTCGTGGGAACGATTAAGATAGAGCGCGCGGAGAAGACCTATGAGGCTGAGTATTCTGTTGACCAAGGCCTCATCACTGTCTATGGGGAGCACGGCCAAGAATCCACTCAAATCGGAGGGCTTAGCGAGCAGCAGGTAGCAAGATTTCTGCTCAATAGCCTTATTCGTAAGGGACAAATCGACCCTGACGATCCGGGTACGGCCTAACAGTAGATTCAAGCTAAGGCAACCGGTGACGGTCTCCATGGTCGTCACCCACTGAAGAGCCGAACGATATCCAATTCTCGTCACCGGCAGGGGGACGGACACAGTCCTGTCGCAGCGACTGAGAGGCGGAAGCCCTAGTCTCAGAGCCGAAGTCACTTGCGCGAGGGTGGCATAATGAGCCTGCAGATCGCCTTGACCAAGCAGGCCGGATACTCGGTTCGCACCGCGAGTTCACCCTAGATGACGATTCTAAAAGAACAACACGAAACCTTTGCCCGGTTCTTTACGGCGCCAACCCGTGAGGCGCTGCGTGACCTGCTTCGTCGCAACATCGGCGAGACCGACTATCTGGACTTCAAGGCCGATTGGCCAGCGCTGCCAAAGCTTGCCCGCCATATCTTGGCCTTGGCGAATTCTGGTGGCGGCGCGCTCGTCGTGGGCGTCTCGCAACAGGCCGACGGCAATCTGTTTCCGAGTGGCTTGCCGATCCTCAAGGACAAGGCACAGCTGATCCCGCCGCTCAGCAGCTATCTGCCCAAGTCGCTTGAGTATGAGATTCTTGATTTTTCCTTCAGTGCGGCAGAGTACGAAACATTGGTGGGCAAGTCGTTCCAAGTGCTACTGGTGGAAGAGAAGCCCAAACTCCTGCCGTTCCTAGCCTTGAGAGAAGGGGAGGGACTGCGGACTAGCGTGGTCTACGTGCGCGATGGCACGACGTCCACAGAAGCTGGCCAATATCAGCTGCAGACGGTGCTCAACCGACGCATCGAGTCGGGTTACTCCAGCCAGCCTAGCCTAGACCTCGACAAGCATTTGGCTCAGTTGCGTGTCCTAGATGAGCATCGGGACACGAACGACAGCTGGGTGAAGCAGCTCAGTCGCGATGAGCAAAGCCGCTTCGACGATACAGAGTCGGACGACTACAAAGAGTTCATCGAAGACGCATACCAGGCGAAGAAGCAGGCCCTTTGGCGATTGCTGGGTCTTTAGGGCGCGTTCAACAGAAGTAAAGAGGGAGCCTGGCTAAAGCGTCCCTTCCTACTTTGGAGGGAGCGGCAATAGGGTAATGAGTGCCATCCAAGGTGCAATGACTAGGCTAGTGGTAAGGTAGGATCGCTTCAAAGACCTGAACTTTGAAGACAATATCTTGGAATTTCTCCAGCACTGGCTGAGCACATCGCGCTCGAATGCATCCGCCTCTCTGGTTTCATAAGCGCGCAAGAAATCTGACTCTGTCAGCCTGTCGATTCGCTGAAAGAATATGAGCGAATCGGACCGGTGCGATCTGCCGCTCCAGCGCAATCACCCGCCGGCGGGGCAGGGCAGCGGTACCGCCGCAGATCCTGCTCGCTGCACCAGACGCGCAAAGGTAACCGCTCCATGATGAGCAACGCCCGGTTGAACCGAATCCCCAGCATCGAACTGCAGCTCTTCAAATGGATTTCGCTGGTCGAGGCTGACGAGATCCCCGACTGTGTTGAGCTCAAGCGCGCGGGCACCCGCATCTGGATCAAGCACTCGCGACAGGTGCTGGCCGGATTTGGTGATGACGTCCCCGTGCTGACCCTGAGCAGTATCCAGCTCAACCCGCGCCTCAAAGGCCGGGGTTGGCTGACCGAATTCGTAGAGCTGTGCGATACCTTGATTCCGTGGCCGGCCCTGTTCGTGGAGCGCGTGCAGAATCCCAGGCTGCCCACGTTCCTCAGACGCAAAGGGTTTATCGAGCTGCAGCACGCCAACTTTTATCGCCCGTCCAAGGCCTGGCGAGCGCGCCACGATTGGTCGCCTGACCAAGCCCTGGCCGCACAGCAGCAGGCTGACCGAGCACACGTACGGCCCCTATGGGAGAACCCAGACGCCACCGCCCACTTCATCGCACGACAGAAGGAGAAACCCCGATGACACCCACCATTTCCAGACGCGCGCACGCAGCCGACATGACCATGCTCGTGCTCTTCATCGCGCTGTTTCCGGTCATGTCAGCGCTGCATGCCCGGAATTCCAGCGAGCTCTATCACGTTCTGGCCGGCGTGCTGCTCGGCGGGATCGCCGCGCTCAGCCAAGCCTTGCTCCACGATGGCTTCGTGCGCTGGCGCCATGCCGGAGTGGCGGGCATTGAACGGTCCCGTTCACTGCGGGTGCTGCTGGTGGGGATGGTGTATCCCGTGCTCGGGCTGGTCAGTGGCGTGATTGCACTGTTTGGTACCGCACCCAACGTCGGCCTGCACTACGCAATCGCTTTTGCGGCGGCCGGAGCGCTGATGGGCTGGCGCGCGAAGGCGGCGCTGGCGCACAAACGAGCGCTGGGGCTGTGACCACGGGCGCCGACGATGCGCGCCCACCGTACCATGCAGCGGCCATTCTCCACCGGTGGCCACTGCAACCAGCGCGACCAGAGCGCAGAGGGCGTTACGTTGCCAGGTCCAGGCGGCGTTGCTGCTTGGCCGGCACACTACCGCAGCAAAGCGGCTGCGTAAGCAGCATCCAGTCAGACCGAGTGGCCGAAGAGAGGCGCTAGGAATGAATCAACCGTCTGCCAGCTTCTTTCTCTTCTTTGCAGTCTCAATCACTGCGTTCACGCGCACCTCAACTTGGTCGTGCGGAATCGGGGTAGAACCCTTCCCAGCCCGCTATGGCACCCGTGAAGCAAGCGCAAGCAACTACCGTGGCGTCGACTGTGGGGCAGGGAAGAGCCCTAACCAGACAACAAAGAAGAAGGGCCGCCCCATCTTTGGTACGGCCCTTTGCGTTGCTCAGCTCAGGGGGATCAAGTAGCGAGGGCTGACGTAACGCGCAGGCGTAAAATCAGCACTCACCCAGGGCGAAGTTCGCCGGTTGGTGCATGAGAGCAGCCGCCCTGCATCAGGTGCAAGCATCAGTCGCAGACCATGAAGCTGAAGTAGGGCGGCGCTTTCAAACACAGAGTCGATTCAAACAAGCCGCCGCTTAGACGTCACAGGAGATTTTGTAATCATCGATGGACTTCTGGATCTCATAGGCTTGATCCAGATGCTTGCCGTAGTCCGCGTAGAAGTCGCTCCACCTCACAAATTTGATATAGCTGTGATTGCCGCGATAGCTCTTCCCGCCCGAGTGGTTATCGCAGGATGCCATCTCCGGCTTCCTGGCATTGAAGACATTGCGACCGATGATGGAGAAGGTCTTACTCGTCCGCCATGTAACAGACGCACAGTGAGGGCAGTTCTTTTCCTCAAAGAAGTAGTTGTAGCTACCGGTGGTGTCCGGAAGAACGATGCCCAGCATCGCATTGGGACCACTCTGCCGATCGTTTCGAGTCTTCTTCCGCAGCGAATAGCTGATCTCCCAGGGCATCCACTGGTCCTTTTCTGGCTTGGTGGAATCGTGCATCCCCGGCGAAACCATGACCAAGGTCATGGTGCTATCGTAGATTCGATCACGCAGCTTGGAGGCAATGGTCTCCTCGGCGAAGGCGACGAGACTCTCCCCATCGTCCTCGCCCTTGTTGATGTGATCGGCCTGCTCCAGTTTTGCCTGCAGCATATCCACGTAGTGACGAACCGTTGTCCCAAGAAGGTGGCCTCTAACAGGCTGAACCTGACTATCTGCGTATTTATACGAAACGAAGATCTTTCGACCCATAAATCCCCCTGTGCATGGTAATGACTGTACTAACGGGCGTTAACGGCACGCTCGATCCAGTTCTGAAGATTTGCGGAGATGCTGCCGTAGACCGCTTGGCTGTCTTGGCCTGGCGGGTCGTAGAGAGGCACAATCGTGCTTAGCGGCTGTCCACCGATTTGAACGGTATCGAACGGATTTGCGCCGCGATCTGATGGAAGGCGATTGGCGTTGAGCAGGCGATGGATGCGGATGCCAAAGACCCCCATGCCCTTTCGCCATGATTGTTCGATCTCGTACTGCACCCACCGCCGCTGAGCGGTTTCGGCGCCAACCAGAACCACGGTGCAACTTCGGCCGTCCAGCTGTCCGTTGATCCAGCGCGTGATGGCCGAGTCGCCGCCACGCTTGATCGTTTCCCAATCGTTGTCATTGGCGGAGATGTTTCCTTCAACCGCACCGATCTTTCGAACCATTGCCGCTCGCCAAGCATCGGGCTGGTAATGGAAGCTGTAGAAAACTCTGCGAGCCATTGATATCTCCTATGGACGTATCGGACGGCGCGGATGACCCGATGGATGATCATCGCCATCTTCGGGGGAAAAATTCCTAAACAACGCAGCAAAATCCAGATCCCCGCGACCAGGAGATCCTGGCTGTGCACAAGCCAGATCCAAGGCCGCGCCGCCAGTGGCGGCCACGGCCAACACTTTGGCTGTTGGATGAAATCGGCGCAGCAAGGCGCGTTCCACTTCAACTCCATCCATGCCACCAATGAAGACCGCCTCCTCTATGCCCGGCCTCGACAGCATGGACTCGCGCATCAGCGCCAAGCTGGCATCTCGATCATCTGCTACAACAGCAGTGAACTCGACGTTATTGAAGTGTTCGTTTTCGATAGGGAAGATATCTTCGAAGAATCGGGTCTGATAGAGCACGACTTTGTCTGCGTAGCTGACGCCCATGTCTTCACAGATGGCCCAAATCATTGGCGTAATGGAAGGGTGGCCTCCCCAAACGATCCGGCGATGACGTATCGTGGCGATGAGCAGTTCACGAACAGCAACTTGAATCAAAAATGGATTGGCCGATTCGTGGTAGTGCCCCCGCCCAGGTACCGGAACGCTGGCGGAGAGAAAGAGCTCCTTCATGCGTGATCCTCCCAGTCGGCGAGCACCCAGGCCGCCTCTGACGCCTTGATCCAGCGAACACCCCGAACGTAGCCACCGAGCCAATCCAGATGAGTTTGCCAAGCCGGCAGCAGGCCGACGGAGTCGTAGACGACCGCCGCACTCTTGCCCAGGCAATTGATGCTGGCCTCGTGAAGTGAGGAGGAGGTGGGCACTCCTACGCTCGGATAGGCAACCAGCCCCCTTCCATCAGCCAACTGAAGATGCAATGCACCAGATTGGCCGGCACCGAGGAACTGCCCACCGATCTTCCGAATGTCATCGCGCACCTTGCTAACCAAGTTCAGGTGACGGACCGCGATGCTCTCGCTGCGGGCTCGTTCCAGATGCTGGCATATCCTCTCAACGGCCTCATTGGCCAGCCGGCCAGATTCATCAATTTCCTCAGGCACCAGCTCGGCTCGACTGGAGGTCATGGTGCGGCGATCGGGGGTGGAGTCTGGCCATTGCACGCGAAGGACCACAATACTTTTGGCTAGTGCTCGCCCAAGTTCTGCGTTGGTCCACCTGCTTTCGAAGTATCCTGGCGTATCGAGCATCACCAGTACGTCGGAGTCGCACAGCCGATGCCAGAGCATCGCCTGAAAGTCTACGGCAGGCGGCACGCCGTGCGTATCCAGAAAGACATCATATTGCCGTGCTGAGAATGCATCGAAGAGCTGAAGAGCAGCCAGTCGCGCATCATTTCTTCGATAGCTCAAGAACACTCTGCGCTGACGTGGAAGGAGGCCAGCGCACTCAAGCAGGGCTGTTGCGATCCGATCGATATGATCGGCCGACCAGGCCAGTGCGTTAATGCCACGCAAGTTCTCCGGCAACTGATGGGCGACGCGATTTAGATCACTCACTACTGGAACGACGGACACCGATATCGGCACCGAAGGACGGACAGGCGCGGTGGTCTCACTCCCAAAATATAGAGCGGCCGATGCTCGCGATTGAGCCGGCTGGAACTCAAACTCATGCACGGTCCAGCCCACCTCCCGGCCGAGCTGCAATCCAAACGGCTCGAGCGCTTGACTTACACAAGCCTCCAGCTGTCCCAACTGTTCAGCACACGGGTAGCCAAGTACAGCAAGTTCGTATGTCGCCGGGTCACTCACAGTGATCGCACTGCCGTGCCATAGCTAGACCCCGGATTGAACACTTGCACGTGGCCCAGGGAATTGCTGTCCAATCGCTTGTACAGACCTACATACTCGTTGCCATGTTCACGGCCGTGCTCCACGGTGGGCACAACAAGAATGCGGTCATTCGACTTCTTTCCGTCGGCGTACCCCAGCTCCCACGGGCACCAGCGAGATGCCATTGCATTCTCAGTTGCCAGGAAAATGAAGTAGTCGAGTTGCACTATCTTTTCGCGAATCTTGCGAGCAGTTTCTGGGTTTGGTGTGCTCGGCATGGAGCTGTCGGCCCAGTCAACGTAGACCGACCAACCGCTATCGTGCAGCATCCGCACGAAACCCTTCACCAGCTCTTGATCCTTGTGGCTATGGCATAGAAACACAGTTCGTATCCCGCGGCTGCGCGCCTCCATTGAGGTACTGGCCAGGGCAACACTGCTGCGATAAGAGGCTTGGCGAAGCGAACTGACTGGAATTGCCATTGCGGTCTTCCTTGATGATGAAGGATCTATTGCGATTTCTAGAAAGTCTGCCGCCTCAGTTCATCGATCATGCTTGTCAAAGCACGAATCAGGTCTTCAGGCGCAGCAGCCTCCCGTCCCAAGGTCTTGAAATTTCGCGCGAAGGCGGGACTTGCGTTGGGATAGAACTCGTCGAACCGAGCAGCTGCCTGGACCCAGAGTTCTTTGGCAACGCCGCCAGTTGCGCCGACCGGAATGACAATCAGGCCATCCTGTCGTGCGATGTCGAATTCCTCGCGCATGCCTTTGGCTTCCACGACCTTCTTGCCTTCCAGCTTCGTGCCGAATGCGAAAATGGCTATTCCGCATTTGGCCAGAATCTTTTCGCGATGCTGGCGAAATAGAGGGCGCCTGGTCCGGGAATCGGCCGACACCGGGAATGGACTGGCTTGTAGCTGCTTCTCCCGGTACCGACCCGGATTGCCAAGGATGGTCTCAAGGGCCCCGCTCACAATCGAGGTGCCCACGCCCAAGCCGAATCCTGTGACCACATTCAAACGCTTGCGGATCAGAGCTGCACTCAATCCGGAAAGAAATTGGTGCGCACGCGCCGGATCCCACGGCGCAGGGAAGGTATGAGCCGCACCGGAGACAAACACCGTGCGCTGTCGATATCTCGATTCAATTGCACTCAGGAGTAGAGGAACCTCGTTGTAGTCATCAATCATCAAGGACTGTATGCCGATTCGGCTCAAGTCCTTGATGAGGTACTCCTGCTGTCGCTTCCGGTACTCAAAGTTCTCCAGCTTCTCCCGAGCAGCACGCTGCAGTTTGCAGAGCACGCAGTAGTGGTTCTTCGGCTTCTTGCGTAACGTCACTCGTACGCGACTGAGCACATAGTCGATGTTCGGATCGGTAAAGCTGAAGCCAAGGAACAGCATCGTGGTCTGGACCAGATCGCCGCTGAGGGCGGTTACGAAATGCTCGTGCTCACGGAAGTAGCCTTCGTAGTCATCCTTGGTCAGGATGGCTGATTCGGGATGCTCTACATCCCCATGCATCTTGTAGACGATCGCGTCGTGCCCCGGCTTGCTTAGTTTCATCTGTTCGACAGAGAACTTGACGTCGGGACGGCGCTGCTCCTGGACCAGAGCCGTTTCAATAAGCCGGTCGTAATTTGTGGTCCAGTAGTGTCCAATAGGCAAACGCGCCAGCACGTGATGCGAGGTCGTCAGCTGCTGATCTTCGGTGAATTCAGCGAGGATCTTCTGATTCAGGACGCTGCGATTGTTACGCTCGTTGAGGTGATACTGAGCCAGCGCAACCAAGTTCGTTTCACGGTCCACATCCAAGCCCAGTTCCGCAGCAACTTCCTTGAGCAGACCTTTCCAATTCACGAACCCGGCGGCCACCGACATCCCGGCACCGACGAACACGGAGGCCTTGCCGTTAACCAGCTCATCGACATATCGCTCGATGAAGGCCCCGATCTCTGGGGAGAAAGCGCGCTTCGCCTTCCTAGCCATTACCGTTACTCCCTGTGACGGATTTCTCACGAACGTTAATGAAAGGATGTTACGCCGCGGCACTGCCCTCTTTCAAGAGGGCCTTTAGAGCCCCAAGCGGAACAACCCGACCTGGGCCGAGTTCGCTCCGCGAGCGGGTAGGGCGCCTCAACATCACGCCACGCCACGCCAGGGTATGGAGCCGGCTACTTGTTCTCTACAAACTCGCTAAGGAAGCTATCGGGCACGGACCATCTCCATACAGGTAGTGCTCGGCATACCGCAAAGCCTGATGTAGGTGATTTGCCGCCAGCGCTTGCGGCAACTGTTGGGGGTCATCAATCATCACGACGGCTCCAGTTCGATCTAACCAGCAAGCGCCCCCAAGCATCCTTGCAAAGGCTGGATTTGGATCCGGGCGAGTGGACAAGACCAGTTGTCGCCATAGCCGCGCCGCAACCGTCTGCGCAGCGTAGACGCCCCGACGCATGGGGCAAATCTCAAAAGTGTCTCGTTACACTTCTCGTTCAATCCACACACGTGGACCCAGTAGCTCACCGTGCCAGCCCCCTTCATGCTGCGTGATCTGAGAGACGCCGCGCAGCCGTTGATGCGTCCAACAGGACCACTTGTTAGCGGTCACTGACTGAACTAGGATCAATCTGCGCTAGTAAGCACCAAGATGGATCGCTGAGGGAAGGCAGCCAAGTGTTGAATCCGACAAAAGAGTGTCGGAGGTACAGGCTTCGCGGTAAAGGCAACCTTTGGAATCACCTGTGCTTTCTCGTTCGGGGGAGCAATCGACCTCTCCATGATGATGAACGTTTCAACTCTAATCATGGGAGTAATTGCGATGAACCTGAGCAATTTTAGTGCTGTTCGCGTTTGGTGTGGAGCAACGTTACTGTGGAGGCCTGGTCGGCTTAGCTCCCCCGAATGAGGGTAAGGCAGGTGAGGAAACTGGATTGTTAGCGGGGAGTAGCGAGGGAGGTTCGATTCCTCCCCTCCACACCATATTGCAGGTGCGCGCTCAGAGCACGACACCCATCATTTACCCCCTTTGGCCTAAAGCGGCGGCGAGGCCGATTGGACATTGGCTCTCATATCATGCCCTCAGGAACGTGTCGTCTTTGCCAGCGTGAAGCAGAACTACAACTTAGCCATGTGGTCCCGGCGTTTGTCTTTCGCTGGATGCGGGAATCGTCCGGCAATAGCTTCCTACGAAGCACGCAGTCACCGAACCTTCGTGTGCAAGATGGCCCCCAGAAGCACTGGCTCTGCCTCGATTGCGAGGCACGACTAGGCCGGGCCGAGACCGCCTTTGCAACAGAGCTTTTTCACCCATATCTTGAAGAATCCGGGCGAAGGTTTCCGTATGGCCCGTGGTTGCTTAGGTTCTGCGTATCTATCTCTTGGCGAAATCTTGCAATCCAATTAGAGAATCTCGATCCACAGAAGCTGGACGAGCAAGAGTGGACCATCGTCAACCAAGCCGAATTCGCTTGGCGCCAGTTTCTTCTTGAGGAGACACCAAACCCAGGTAAGTTCCGTCAATTCGTGCTACCGATGGATCGAATCGAGGGAAGCGCCAGCGCACTTCCTTCGAACATGAATCGATATCTTATGCGGTCCATTGATCTTGATTTCTGCCATGATGATCAAGCCATCTTCACATATACCAAGCTTGGCCGATTCGTGATTGTCGGATTTGTACACGAGCCCGAGGCCAGCCGCTGGAACGGCGGAAAGGTCAATGCAAACAGAGGCGCAATTGAGCCCAGGGACTACACTGTCCCAGCTCCCTTCTGGCGGTATCTGATGAATAGAGCTTCGAATTCACAGCAGGCTATGCAAGGGGTCTCACCGAAACAGGCAGCGAAGATAGAGCAGGCATTTCGTGCCAATGCCGATCAAATTGTGGGTAGTGATTTTTTCAATGCCATGCAAGCAGATGTCGAAATGTTCGGCTCAGCGGCATTTACGCGCCAGGTCGGCGATAGCGAACGTTAGAGCACCGCAATGTCGTCTATACAAAGAATGATCGTGAGCCAGCATGCCAACGGCGCGTACACCTTGCAGTTGTAGGCGGTGAATGCGCTCTCGGCGCGTAACAGAGAACTCATCCGTATCCTTGGCCGGTGGGTTTGGCAGGCACCCGAGGACAGGGCGGGGGTACCGAGAATGGGAGCGGCACGCTCCCCATTCTGAAATCAAGCCTGATCGTCAACTGGCGCAGTTGGCCCGTTGTTCTTAACAGCCTGGATTCCTGCCTCGCGGGTTTGGGTGGAAGAGTAGGTCTCACTGGTACCAATGCGCTCGCCATTAGCGGCCTTGAGGTTGAACATCGGTTGGCCGTTGGCCGCGTTCTTGCGCTCATAGCGCGAGTCGTCAGGAGAGTTCGTCTTGATTGAAGCAATTCCAGTCAGTGCCCCTTGCTTGGAGGCGTACAACTCACTGGTGAGGATGATCTCGTTGTTGCCGGCCTTAAGGACAAAGCGGTACTGCGCTCCCGAACGACTCAGAACATATCGAGCTGCCATACTAGTTCCCCTAGCTGCGCCTGGATTGGCCAAGCGAATCTGTCAGAGAAAATCCTGAGTGTCTATCAGGGAAAGCCGCGCCTCGACGAAAGATCGGCAGCATCCGGTAAAAACCCAAGCCACATCGACACTTACACAGCCCTGACAAACACAAGATGCGTTATACGAAGTAATATATTGATTTAATTGATATTTTTAAAGTCCACATTACACGATGCCACTCCGAGGTGCCAGCCTAGCCCGGCGACGCCTGATTAGTTGTGCGGGCTACATGGCTGCATTCCCGCCGGCCCCATGGTGGTACTGCGTCATGCGGAGCCACGACGGTACTGAGCATCAACGGCCGCAACTATCGGAACGCCGGCTGCGGCGCCTTGCGCGCTCGTCGTAACGCTTGTTTTGCCGATAGGCGACAAGAAGCGCACCAACGGTTGTCGCTACCGCCGACAACACGACAAGTTCTTGTCTGTACAGAAAACCACGGGGTGACTCTTGGGGCGCTTCGGCAAAAATGGGGCCGACTTTTGAAGCAGTCGAGGCGAATGTCTGCTGCAGCGGGGGCGATTGCTCAACGTCAATCAGTTGCCATGCGGCTGCAGTCGACCGATACGGCATTTCGCATAATGTATACAGCGTGCACGCTCTCAAATCCTGAGACTGCTGCCTGAGCCCGGTGGGGCAGGGCGAAACCAACAGCCAGGCACAGCGCCATTGCCGTGGCGGCGAGCTTCCGCCAGACGGCCTTCTCCTCGCGGCTGACGGCACGCGCCTCTCCAACTATGCCCAGGACTCGGGCAAGCGGGAGGCCGGTAAGCCCCGCCAAAGTTGCGCACATCACCGTGTCAGGCAGCGAATAGCCTGATTTCCAGTTGGCGATCGTTCCGCGAGATACGCCGAGCTGCCGCGCGAATTCCGCGTCACTACTGACGTTCAGCGCTTTCCGTGCCGCGTCGATGAGGTCTGTAACCGTCTGCATCGTTCAACCCTGTTGACACCCTCGTTCAACCCCTTTATACATTGCTCCGCGTTCAACGGCGTTGAGCGCCCCGCCGCCGGCACCCCAAGGCCGCCGGCGGGTTCCCTTGGGGCGGCACTTGGGGGAGGGGTTACGGATGATCGGCCAGCTCGAAGAACGCGAGGCAACCAGCCTCAATCTCATCGGCGTATTTCTTCATCGCCTCGATGATGTGGAGATCGACATCGTTCGAAAGATCGTTGTCGTGATTCTTTGCCCGCGCGTTAACAGAGTCCGAAAGCATCTCAACCAAATCTCGAATGTACTCCAGATTATTATTGATGCTCTTGATGCCCATGACACCGTCCATGGGTATAGCGGCCATCACGTCCGAACCAATCTTCACGGCCTGCGCATCCCGTTCAATTCGGACAATCAGACGACGAATGCGCCCCATCGTGCGCTTAGATGCATCGTCAGCAATGAACGCAGCGAGTGGATCTGCGAGGCTGTACGCGTTCGCAAGCTCAGTGGACGCCAGGGCTCGCAGCGATATGACCTCATCTTGGCGACGCTTGTTCGCCAGATCGAGCTCCTGCTCATTGCGCTTGTGTGCCGTATAGGCCACCCAACCTGCTGCAATGCCGATAACCCACGTACCTACTGCGGCCACCCAGTCGGCCGCATTCCCCTTTTCGAGGCACGCGAATGGAGCATCTCCCCCGGTCACGATGGATATACCAAGTCCAACGCCCATGAGAAGCGCAATTACAGCAACGAATGTTGCCAAGCCTTCGGAAATCATCGTTTCTCGCCGACGCACCCACAATCGCCACAACCAGCTCATACACCCCCCTGTCACCTTTACTCCGTGCTGGGGATTCTGTCATGACCGAGCCCCTTCTTGCCTTCTCTCTGCTGGGGGCCATCGTGGCCATCTCCATCGGCTGCGCTCGCATCGTTTCGTGGCTTCTGGACCGGCGTGACTATGCCGCCG
Source organism: Stenotrophomonas sp. 63632_Sma (assembly GCF_056482875.1). NCBI lineage: Bacteria > Pseudomonadati > Pseudomonadota > Gammaproteobacteria > Lysobacterales > Lysobacteraceae > Stenotrophomonas > Stenotrophomonas sp. 63632_Sma. Next base: position 2,281,024 of record NZ_CM151220.1, on the reverse strand, counting down.
ACCAGCGCGCCAAGGAAGCGACCTTCGTAGCCCAGGCACGCGCCGAACTGGCCGCAACCGGCTGGACCCCGAATCACGAAACGCTCTATCAGGCCGAAATCGCCGCCACCAAGCGCGGCGATCTGCTCGCCGCAGCCCGATTTGCCGAAGAGCAGGAGCGCGCCGCATGAGCAGGTTTCCCTCATTCGCCGAACTGGCGGAGTTCGATATGGGTCTTGCGGCGTGCGCCGCGCTCATCGCCGTTTGGCTGGGAGGGGCATTGCTCTCCATCGTGATCGAACAGGCATGGCTGGGGCTTCGTCGCCTGTGGAAGCTCGGTAAGGACCGCTCCAATGGCCGGTGATCGCGCGGTGCTGGCCGGGTCGGGACTCCCCTCGTCTAACAGGGGAGTCAGTGAATTCAGGAACGCCGATGGAACCCTGACGGTCGGCATTGACTGGTTCTCCGCTTCCATCGATCTGCGCGCAGCGCTGGATGAACTTGCATTCCGTGATGGCGACAGTTTCGAAGAAGTCCGCCAGTGGATCGAGTTCTCCCCGGAGAACGCGCGCATCGCGGCCCTGCAGGTGTTCTGCTGGTTCTTCGCTGGGCTTGGCCTTGAACTGGATGAAACAGCGGGTGGCGGTCGCTTCTACACGTGGCGTATCAAGATCATCGACGCGGCCAAGAAGTTCGTCGGCATGATCGAACTCGGTGGGGAAGAGTGCCGCCGCGCGGATGGCACCTATACCGCCCGCATCGAGCTAACGGGTGATGGATGCAAGGCGGTAGGCGCAGCGCGCTGCGGCCATGCGCAGCGGTGGCTGGAGCTTCGAGCGAAGCTCGAAAGCTGCGCCGGAAGAATCACCCGTGTCGATGTTTGCGCTGATGACCTGGTGGGCGACTACCCATTGCGTATGGCTCAGAAGTGGTACGCCAATGGCGACTTCGACAATCGTGGCCAGCGCCCCAAGGCGCAGCTGGTGGACGACTACGACAGCGGTGACGGCAAGACGTTCTATGTCGGCGGCAAGAAGTCGGAAAAGCAGCTGCGCGTCTACGAGAAGGGCAGGGAACAGGGCGATAAGAGTTCGCCATGGGTGCGCTATGAGGCGCAGTTCCGCAACTCCAACCGCACGGAACTGCCGCTCGACATCCTTCGTGATCCGGCGTCCTACCTGCTGGGTGCCTACCCGGTCCTGTCCTTTCTGCGCAGCGTTGCCACGCGCATCGAGATCACGAAAGCCGCTGTTGAAGCGACGTGGAAGAGCGTCCGTCGCCACATCCGTCGCCAGTACGGCGCGGCCCTCAATTTCATCGCCAAGAACTGCCCGGACGATCAGTCCCTGCGGTCGGTAATCGAATCCTGCACTTCGCCATCGCTGCCGAAGTGGGTCACAGGCGACACAGCAGCGCACTGGCCCGAAATCGCGGCCGTACAGCCAACCCAAAAGGGGTAACAACACATGAGCATCAAGGTCACCGTCCTCAAGAGCGATGTTGAAGAGCGCAAGGGCAGCTTCAAGAACGATGCAGGTGAAATGGTTGAATTCACCACGCGCAAGCAGAAGGCCAAGCTGGAAGCTGGCGGCTTCGCGTACCCGCTCGATGTGCGCTTGGACAACGGCCAGACCGGCTACCCGGAGGGGGAGTACGAGCTCGACGTCGATTCGATGATTCAGGTCAACAAGGGCGTCATCAACCTGAGCAAGTACACCGCGCTGCGCCCGCTGCCGAAGACTGCGCCGCGCGTAGCCGGGCAGGCCTAAGTCATGAGCCTCTGCGTTGCTTTAGGGGAGAGCGGAACGCTGATCCCAACCGGTCAGCCCGTCGATCAGTGCACGGGGTATGTGTTGATGAGCAGCGCAGAGGCTTCCTCCGTCGCCATGTTCGCCGAGGCGTTCAAGGTGCCGGACAAAGACGTACTCGCAGGATGGGCGTCGGGGCCGTTCATTCTGATCATGACCTTGTATTTGGCTGCGCACATCGGTGGCCGTGTTGCAGCTGTGTTCGATAAATCGTAGGCCGCCATCAACTCAATCAATGAAAGGGGATTTACATGGATTTCGAATCGATTCTGACCGGCCTGTCGGTCGCTGCCGCGCTGACCGCCATCGGTGGTGGTCTGGCCCTGATCGCCGTGGTCGGCTTCTCCCTGTGGGGCGGCCGCAAGGTGGCGGGCCTGTTCGGTAAGTCGTAAGCCGAGCAGTGATGGGGTAGGGGAGGCCATGCCTCCCCTTTCTATTTCAGGGGAGCGATATGGACTATCAGATGATCATCAGCGGGCTCGAGGTCGGCATGGTGGTTCTTGCGGTGCTGGGCGGCTGCGCCGTCATTGCGCAGTTGAAGTTCGGCCTCTGGGCAGGCCCGAAGGTGGCACGGCTGTTCTTGATGCGAGGCCGCAAATGATCCTCTGCCTGTTTGCCGGATTCATCAGCGCCTTGTGTGGAATCGCCGTGTGCATGGGAATGGATCGGTGACGGCTCAGCGGCTCGGATTCAAGTTCACAGGCATTGGCATGCTTCTCGCGGCTGCGAACTTGCTCGCACTCGGCCTGGGCACGGCGTCAGCGCAGAACCTTTCGCTTTGCACACGCTTGGGCGACAAGTGCGATGAGGGTATGGCGTTCGCCTCGGCAGCTGCATACGCAGCATTCAAGACTCAGGCCCCGAATAGGCAGGCTTGTGTCGTGCGTCAGTCCGGTTCGTCGTTCTTGGCTGGCTGGACGAATCCTGGGAATGTTTGCGGCTCCAGCAACGTGGCAGAGGGCCAGTACTACAACTTCGTATCGCTATGCACTGCCCGCGCTGAGGAATTCGGCTGGCAGGGTGGAGAAACTGCGGCCAGCGTGAACGCGTGTCACAACGGCTGCATGTATACCAGCTCGCTTGATCCAAAGGGTACTGCCGGTGTCTCGTTCATGCCGACAGGTGGAACCTGCACCGAGTCCGATGCGCCGGCACCTACACCTGCAGGTGATGGTGGCGAGGAAGGGGGCGGCGATGGCGGCGGCACAGATCCGGGTGGCGGCGATGGTGGAGGCGACAACGGGGGCGGTGATGGCGATGGCGGCGGCACCAATCCGGGCGGCGGTGACGGAGGCGAGGGAGGCGGCGAGGGCGGCGGCGACGGCGACGGCGACGGGGATGAGGATGGGGATGGGGATGGCGGTGGTACTGGTCCGGGGCCAGGTCCCGGCGAGGGCGATGGTGATGGCCCCGGCCAGCCGGGGGGCGATGGGGACGCGCTGTACAAGCCGGAAGGCAAGACCGTCGAGAAGCTATACGACGACTTCGCCGAGCGCGTCAGCAAGGCCCCGATCATTGACGCTACCAAGAGCTTCTTTGAGATCAGTGTCAGCGCCTCCTGTCCGATGTTCACGTTCCCGGCCACGCCGTATTGGGACGCCATGACGTTTGACTTCCTGTGCAAGCCTGAGATCGTCGCCATCCTTCAACTGCTGGGCTGGCTGCTGCTCGCGTTCGCTGCCTTCCACGCAATCAAGATCGCGCTCACATGATCAACCTAATCGCATTCGTGACGATGCAGGCCGGATGGCTCAACGATCTGACCGAGTACATCCGCAGGCAGGTGGAACGCCTGTGGACCGCCATCGTTGAGTTCTTCCGTGATCTTGTGCTGTATGCGATCGAACAAGTCCTGGACTTGGCCGCACATGCACTGGAAAAGCTGCCGGTGCCCGAATTCATGACCGAGTACAAGCTCGGCACCCTGTTCGCAAACGCCGGGCCGACCATCGCGTGGTTCGTCAACATCTTCAAGATTCCCGAGTGCATGACCGTGGTGTCGCTCGGGATCGTGTTCTTCATCACCCGGAAAATTCTGACCTTGGGGAAGTGGTGACATGCTAGTTTTCAACGAGGGCGTGCCGCGCGCAGGCAAGAGCTATGACGCTGTCAAGAATCACATTCTGCCCACGCTCAAGAAGGGGCGCCGAGTATTTGCGCGCCTCAATGGTCTGCACCACGAACGCATCGCCGAATACCTGAACATGCCCGTGGACGAGGTCCACAAGCTGCTGACGCTGGTGGAGACCAAGGACGTTGCAACCACGTTCGTCTGCTCCAGGCATCCAGAGACCGGCCAGTGGTGCATCCCCGATGAGTTCAAAGATGCGCTGGTGGTGATCGATGAGGTGCACGAGTTCTACGTTGCACAGCGCAACCAGCTGCCGGAAGAAGTGGAGAATTTCTTCGCTCTGATCGGCCAGAACGGCGGCGATGTGCTGATCATGACGCAGTGGATCAACCGCGTGCATCAGGCGGTAAGGGCACGTATCGAGCGCAAGAACGTCTTCCAGAAGCTCACCGCCGTGGGCCTGAAATCCCGCTACCGCGTGACGTACTACCACACCACTAGCCCGGGTAAATTCGAGGTCGTTGGTGGTAAGACGCTCAAGTACGATCCGGCCATCTATCCGCTGTATCACGGCTATGCGGTCGGAGCCGAGAATGCTGAGGTGTATGAGGAGGGCGGCACCAATATCTGGAAGCAGCTTGCCCCCAAGATCGCCATTGCTGCCGTGGGCCTTGTGGTTGGCATCTGGGCGTTCGGCGGCTACTTCATCAGGATGATGGGCGACGATGAGCCGGAAACTGCTGTAGAAGCTCCGGCAGGCGCCAAGGCAACGCAGGGGCAGGGCGCCCATAAGCCCATCAGCACCGGTGCTGTGCCGGCCGCGGCCGTTGCAGTGCCCGCCGCCGATCCATTGGCCGGGATGACCGTCGAGCAGCGCTATGTGGCCGCCATGACGCAGGCGAATCGGATTCGGCTGGCCTTTACCGCTCAGTTCGGAGACCGTTCGGTTGGCATGGTCGAGTGGGTCGACGGCTCAGGGAACACGGTCGATCAGTTGACCTTTGATGCACTGATTGCGATGGGCTACCGGCTCCGGGTTGCCGTCTACGGAGTTCGCCTCACGGCGGGTTCGTTTGAGACGGTTGCAACGGCGTGGCCGAGGGAAGCACCCCGGCGCGAAGAAGAGCCAACGTTGTACCGCCTGGACAGTGACCGTGCTGCCGCTGATTCTGCGAGCGTAGCGAGTGGAAGCGGCGGCGGCGCGGGCGCGGTCATGGCGGCGAGCAGTGGAGGCACAATCGTGCGCGTAGGAGAGCGCCCCATGGGCACGTTCCCGGAATCCAAGCCCTACCCGCCGAGCTTCTGACGTGATGCGTCACGTTTATCGAGTACCATTCCCTACAGACAAGGGGGGAATATGGATATTCGACTTGGGGCGATGTGCGTACTGTTGGCCGTTGCCACCTCAGCTTCAGCGCAGCAAATACATTCGGCGAGAGGCCCCGCGCCAAAGCCAATCCCAGCAGCCCCGAAGGCCGCGCACAATTCGATGGCAAAGACCACGACGCCATTCAACTGCGAGCAGTATCGTTGGCCGAATCATCCTCACCCAGGCATGAAGCTGTACTGCGACGGTCTTGAGGCTAGCACTCTCCAGGACGAAGCACGTCGCGCTGGCCGTCCCGGGCCATCCGGTAGCGTCGTGTCGCTGCCGTCACTCGGGAGCGATGCGGCTAAGCGCTCGGGATTCGCCTGCATTGGCGGGCAAGCGTTCCGGAAGCTTCGAAATGGTTGGGAGCAGGTCTCTGCGCCTGCCGGTGGCTGGCAACGCTGCCGCGAGCAGTGATTTCGGGGTGTAGGGGCGGCGCCCCTACGGAAGCGCCTCACACGCGCTGGCGGGGCCTTGGCCCACGGCTCAGATAGACCACATTGGAGGGTTCGGCGTCGGAGCCCGGTCCACATCCGGCCAACCGCCGTTCTCGGCGAATTCTGAGGACTTCGGCAAGGTAGATCACGCCGGATTTCGCCGTGGCGGATCCCTTGGAGACCGGAGCGGTTCGTTCGGCCAAGTCTGTGCGAGCCTCGGCCATCATCAGCCGCCATTCCCGAGCAATGTTGCAGGTCAGAGACCACCAGGCCATGTCGCAAGGTTCCAGCTGGTGACCTTCAGGGGTGAACATATGCCCAGCTTGGAAGCCGAAACCGGCCCAAGGGCCGGTTAGGTCAGTTCGGTCATACGGATCGATCTCGATCATGCTGCAAGCTCATCCTTGTCGGGGGAGCCAACAGGGAGGCAAGAGCCAAGCCAGAGGCGGAGCCATTGCCAAGCCGAGCCCACGAACCGGATCATGCCCGATACAGCATTTCGCATAATGTATATTATGTTACAGGCAAGATCGCTACCCAAGAAGCCAGAGCCTCACCAGTCCTCAGATCCCTGACTTCACTCCTGGCCAGCGTTCCCACTCAATCCCCGCAGCGTTGATAGTCAAACGGAATCCGCAGGATCTTCCCGTCATCACCCGGACCGGAGATGCTCGCCTTCAGCGCAATGCCATCACGCCGGTACTCGATGCGCTTCGGGAAGTCATTCTGCGGGTTCTCGAACACGACCCAGTTCGCGCCATGGTCTGCAATGACGAACGTGGTTGGCGCCACGCCATTGGGCTGCACATGCAGGCCAGCCGCTTTGCCCGCCGGCACCAGGCGCATGTACTCGAATGACTCCATATCGCCGTGGCTCAGCGTCCGTGACATCCCAAGTAAGGCCCCGCCGGCCTCGGGCAGCCAGACCTCATCAAGCCTGCGCTCCTCGGTACCGCCGCACCAATGCCCGGCCAGCCAGTCGAACTCGGCCGGTGCGGCCATAGCCGCGCCACTTCCCAACGCCAGGCCAGCGCCCAGCACCGCCACCTTCGACTTCAACATGTCCTGACCTCCTGGATGGGTTGGCTGCAGGCTAGCGGCACGGACACCGAGGGCGCTTGTAAAAACGCGCAGGATGGCGTCCGATGCCGCATGGACTACTGCGAGCACCCTGCCCCCGACGACCTCCGCCGTCACGTCCAGTGCATCTGGTGGCTGCAGGACGACGCACCCGGGAATGACGTGCAGGTTATCTATCCCGATGGCCGTTGCGAGCTGCTGGCCGAAGTGGGCGTGCCGCTGCAGCTGCATGGCACAGATGGCCGTATCCGTTCCGATCTACCGTTCTGTTTCGCGGCACAGCAGTCAGGGCCAATCCGTTTGCAGGCCGCTGGTGCGGTGTTCTGCATCGGTGTGCGGCTGCAGCCGGCCGCGAGCGCCTTGATCGCCGGTGCCCGCTTGCCCGGCCTTCGTGACCAGGCCCCGGACCTTTACACGCTGGATGCTTCCTTTGCCGAAACGTTCAGTGCCGCCGCACGCGCCAGTGCGGCCACCAACACGCCCGAGCCTCTCTGGCAGGTCCTGCGGGATCGTTGTTCCAGCTTCGTCCTGGACGAACGTGTCGAACAGGCGGTTGCGCAGCTGGATGCGATGCAGGGCGATCTGCGCATTGCCGAACTGACGCGGCGGCTTGGCATGTCCCTGCGCGGCCTGCAATCCCGCTTTCTGGCCGCGGTGGGCATGCCCCCGAAGGAGTACGCTCGTGTGCGCCGTCTGCAGGCGATTCTGCACACCCTGGATGGAGAAGCCACCAGCATTGCCACTGCAGCCGCACGTCACGGCTACAGCGACCAGGCCCATGCCACGCATGATCTTGTCCGCTGGACCGGGGTAACGCCCGGCCGGCTGGTGAATGCCCTGCGTGGCGATCGTGGCAGCGACGATGCACTGCGGCTGGCAGCCGCCTTCGTGCGCGGAAGCAGTAGCGGCCACTCAGGATAGCTGGGCCCCGCCCTCCTGCCCTGCTCCAGAGCCGACTCCATCAGCCAGCGCTTCCCGCCGTCCGGATCTGCTTCCCCAGCTCCCGGATCCGCGCCTCACCCGCCTTCAGCGCCTGCGGGCTGGTATGGACCGAGTAGTAGCCTGTTGCCAGCGGATACGAATGCTGTGCTGCGGTACCGAACACGAACTCGGTGTCCTCGCGGGCGAAGAACGCGACCTCGTGGCCGCCTTCCTCGAAGACCACCAGTTCACCTGCACCGATCGCTTCGGGCACACGCAGCGAGCCCACGCTCACGGCGGCCCAGGCTACGTCATGTCCCGGCGGCGGTTGGAACCGCCACGATTCTCCCGCCCGCAGTTTCACCGAAAAGTAGTTGATCGGTGCCGGGGCATCGATGGGGCTGCGGGCCGTGCCGTACGCTCCCAGCAATACGGTCACCGGGCCTTCGCTGAGGATCTGCTCGGGGCCGATGTAGCGGCTGAAAGGTGCAGCCAGCTCCAATGCAGGTGGCAACGCGAGCCACAACTGGAAACCGCGCAGGCGATCAGAATCACCGAATCCGCCACCGTGCCACGCGCCACTGCCGGCCTGCATCCACTCCATCCAGCCGGCCTCGATACTGCCCTGGCGGCCCTGGTCGTCTTCATAGTCGACGGCCCCTTCCAGCAGCCAGGTGAGCGTGGCGATGCCCGAGTGCGGATGCAGGCCAAGCGCAGGGGCTTCGGCGCGCGAAAGATCGCGCGCGTCGATGAGATCGAGGAAGACGAACGGCTTGAGACGTTCGCCCAGGTCGGAAGGACTCACCAGCCGGGTGATGGGTCCGTGGCTGCGGCCGCGGGTGCGATGCACGATGCGGCGCACGGAGGCGACCGGAGACATCGCGGTGGATTCGGAGGGGTGGACGGCAAGCATGGCGTGGTCTCCTTGGAAGCGGGTTTCGAACGTCGCGACGACGTCGTACGCCCAAGGTAGGCACTGAGCACTCATGGCAGTAGCCCGCCAGTTCGGATTTCATTCCTCCATCGTTGGAGCAATGGCTGCCACGCGAGGAGGCGGCAGCGCCTCCCGCTCAGGTGCTTACCAGTTGCCCAGCATCAGATGGGTCGTGGCGAAGTCGACAAACGCGCTGGCGGCGCGTGGCAACTGCCGCCGGCTCTGGTAGACCACGAACAACTCCAGCCCATCAATACGGTAGTCGGGCAGGACCTGGACCAGCGTCCCTTCCCGCAACGGCTGCGCCACCATCGCCTCGGTCAGCAGCGCGATGCCCATGCCGGCCACGCAGGCCTTGGTCAAGGCCAAGGCCGAGTTGGCGCTGAATCGCCCTCGCACTTCGACGTCGGCGGGGCCATCCGGCCCCATCAAGCGCCACTGCGTGCGCCCTGAGCCCGAGGGCACGGCGATACAGTCGTGCGTGGACAGCTCCTCCAATGAGCTGGGCGCTCCCCGTGCCCCCAGGTAGGCCGGGCTGGCCACCAACACTGCACGGTTGTTGCCCACCCGGCGCGCGATCAGTGTTGGCCCGGTGACTGCACCTGCGCGAATCGCAACATCGATGCCGTCAGCGACCAGGTCGGCGCGCGCGTCATTGAGCACGAACTCCAGGCGGACCCGTGGATGGGCCTGCAGGAATGACTGCACCCACTCCAGCTGGAACCAGTTGAAGAAGTCCACCGGCGCGGCGACGCGCACCTTGCCCACCGGCACTTCGCTTCCCTCGGAAAGCTCCAGGGTGGCGTCCGCCAGCGCCTCGATCTGCTCCACGCTGCGTGCGTACAGGCCCTCACCGGCATCGGTCAGGGTCAACTTGCGGGTGGAACGATGCAGCAGCCGGACACCCAGCTGCTCTTCCAGCTGCTGGATGCGCCGGCTGGCAGTATTGGAGGGCATGCCGATCCGGCGCGCGGCCTCGGCGAAGCTGCCGGCTTTGGCCACCTGTACGAACAGGGCCACATCATTGAGATCGATCACCCGTGGTCTCCATGCAGACGACCTCCGGTACGGAGGTCCCTGCATTGTGTTGCAAATGGTGTCGCGGCGCTCGGCGCAGCGCCCTGCCCTCATCGGGCCTTGCGCGCATCCAGGCTGAACCGGCCTGCGCCGTTGGCGGCCAGCATCAGGAATGCACCGGCAATGGAGACATTCTTGAGGAACATGATCATCTGCGTCTGATCAGCAACGTTGTTGTGGAACAGGAAGGCGGTAGCCAGGGTGAAGCCGGCAAGCAACATGGCGACCAGCCGGGTCTGCCAACCCGCTGCGATCGCTAGCGCTCCGCCGACCTCTGCAAGGATCACCAGCGGCAGCATCAGCGCGGGGACACCGACCGAGGCCATGTACCCCGCCGTGGCCTCGTAGGCGCTCAGCTTGCCGAATCCCGACAGCAGGAACAGTGCGACCAGCAGGAGGCGGCCGAGCAGTTCGACTGCGCCCTGCAGGCGGGTGGAGGACGAGGCACCAAAGGTGGTTGTGGAATAAGTGGACATGTCTGCATTTCCTGGAGGCGTGTTGAAACAAGAGGGACGGTGGCAGCGGCAGGAACGACGACATCATCATTGCCAGTGGGACGCACTCTAGGCGCCCCTTCCACCGCCCACTAGCCGCCCCAGGGGGAATTCACCCGTCCATTCATGGACGAATCCACCCACAGCGGGATTGCCCCCATCCGTGGACGAATGAAATCCGCTGCAATCGGCTAGTGGGGCCCAATGCCCCGAAATAGAGTGCAGCCGTGGCCCATGGCAGTGCGTTCGCCGGGCCCGTCCTACCCTCCACTACGAGAACCGCCATGAAGCTCCTGCACATTGATTCCAGCATCCTGGGCCAGCAGTCGGTCAGCCGCCAGCTCACCGCCCAGCTCATCGAAGCTGCCCGCAAGCAGCATGGCGACGTGAACGTGACCTACCGCGACCTCGCCCTGGCACCGGTCGACCACCTTGCTCCGCCCCACCTTGCCGCTGCCCAGGGCGCCCCCATCGAAGCCGATGCCTTGCAGCAGGACGTGGCGCTCGGTGCCGACGATCTGGATGCCTTCCTGCAGGCCGATGTCGTCGTCATCGGGGCACCGATGTACAACTTCAGCATTCCCAGCCAGCTCAAGGCCTGGATCGACCGCATTGCGATTGTCGACAAGACCTTCCGTTACACCGCACAGGGGCCGGAAGGCCTGGCGGGCGGCAAGCGGGTGCTTATCGCCTCCACCCGCGGCGGCATGTACGCCGGTGATGTGCCGGGTGCGGCCATGGACCATCACGAAACCTACCTGACCAGCCTGTTCGGCTTCCTCGGCGTCACCGACCTGCAGTTCATCCGGGCCGAAGGTCTGGCAATGGGCGACGATGCGCGCGCACAGGCACTGCGGCACGCCCAGCAGGACATCGAGCGCGTCTTCGCCTGATAGCTGTGCCGTCGGCGATACACATCGCCACGGCATTTCAATCCCATTCCGCCCGACGCACCGAAGCCGATGGACAGCGATATCGCTGTCTACAGGAACCGGTGCATCACATATACATCAACCAACCCCAGCGACCGATGCCGGAACGCCGCCGGTAGCGTCCCGACCACGGCAAAGCCCAGCTTCCGGTACAGCTCAACCGCTGGCGCATTGGAACTGACCACGTAGTTGAACTGCATGGCCAGGAAGCCTTCCGATCTGGCTCGATCAAGACTGTGCTCCACCAGCGCCCGGCCAATGCCGCGACCTTGCACCCGGGGATCGACCACATAGGTAGCGCTGGCCACGTGCGCGCCCAGGTCTGGATAGTTGGCACCCATCTTGTACATTCCGGCCACGCGCCCTTCCAGAACGGCCACAAAGGCCGCCTGCACTCCGAACCAATGGCTCCGAAAGGTCCCGGCCTCGAAGGTGCCGGCGAACGGAAGCGCATCTTCCGTCGCAATGGCGGCCTGGAAGATCACCCACATGGTCTCGATGTCGTCCGCGCTGGCGGGCCGGATTTCCATGCGGTTCCTCGCGGAGTGGCGTGATGCACAAGGCGGACACTAGCAGAATCCAGCAAGCGCCCCGCACGCGCTTCACGCGCCACCGCCATCGGTTCCGCAATAGTTGAGTGAATTCCAGCCGTTGGAACAGTACATGCCACCTATTCCCGCGCGCATCCCGCTCCGGCTCCGCCGATGGCGCGTCGCTGGCTACATCCTGCTTGGCGTGTACGTTCTCTACCTGCTGGCCGGCAACATCTTCCTCAACACCCCGCTGTTCGGCCAGGTAACCAACCGCAAGCCGCACAAGTTCGTGATGACGACCGGCCCGGCCATCACGCTGCTGCCGGGCCACGTCATTGCCTGGAACGTGCATATGCGCGGTCACGTCAACCATACCGTCTACGTACTGCACGCCGAGCGTGCCAGCGCCCGCTTGGCAGTCCTGCCCCTGTTCCGCCGCGAAGTGCGGGTTCCGCGATTGCAGGCCACTGGCGTGTCGGCCGAGATCAGTCGCGTCGAGGACGCCATTCCGTCACCGCCGCGTAGCGACCAAGGCTGGACCCTGCGTTTCGACGCCATCCACAGCGACAGCATCCGCAGTGCCCGGCTCGGCAAGCTGCTGATCATCGGCAAGGGCCAGGGTACGGTCGGGTTCCTCAAGCAGCTGCGCGGCGGCCCGTCCGAACTGTTCGATTCCGAAGTCTCGTTCAGCAAGGGAGACACCAGCTATGACGGCGTGCAGCTGCTGGGCGACATGGATCTGACCGCGCGCTTCAGCTATCCGCGCCACTATCGCGACCAGGCGCCCGGCCTGGCCAAGTTGAAGCTGCTGCATGCGCAACTTGAAGTGGATGCGCGCAGCCAGGGCCTGCGCATGGATACGGACGCGCAGACGCCCCGCATCTCCAGTTCGCCGGTTCCCGGTCGCCTGCAACTGGCGGTCCACCTGTTGGACGGCCAGTTGCAACCTGGTGACCACGCGCTCTGGCAGGTTCCGCTCTACCTCGGCGACGGCGCACCCGATCGCGGCGTGCTGGCCCTGCAGCTCAACGTGGCCAACGACCTGCGCCTGCAGGCCCGCCTGCCGCCACGCCCGGATTCGGCCGCTGGCATCGATGCCGACCTGCACATCACCGGGCGCGAGATTCCCTTCCAGCACCCTGCCCAGCTGCTGGAACGCAGCTCCGGCACTGTGCGCGGCGAATGGACCTTCACCTCGCTCAACTGGATCCCTGCCCTGTTCGTACGCAAACCGTGGCTGCAGCTGGATGGCGGCGGCACCCTGAAAGCAGATCTGCGCCTGCGCAATGGCGAACTGATCGAAGGCAGTACCGTGGACATCCCTTCGGCTGCCGCCGTGGCCGAGGTCGCTGGCGTGCGGCTAGCCGGCACGGCCAGTGCGCATGGCGAGCTGAAGGCCGGCAGCCCCACTCAGGCACAGTTGGCGATCCGGCTGCCCCGCTTCACCGCTCGCCCAAGCGATGCGAAGGATGTACGCCTGTTCGACGGTCGCGACCTGGCCGTGGACCTCACCGGCGATGGCCGCCTGCAGGAACTTCGCAAGGGCGTTCGTGCGCGGTTGCGCTTCAGCCAAGCGACCATCCCGGACCTGGCCGCCTACAACCGCTACCTTGGCTCTCAACAGGTGCGCCTGCTGCGTGGCTCCGGCAGCCTCAGCGGCGACGCCACGCTCGACACCGATGGCCGCGTCGGCCATGGCACCGCGCGGCTGCTAGGTCGCAATGCCAGCGCCAAGGTGGCGGGCCTAGACATGGGCGGCGATGTCGACGTGAACGCGACGCTTCGCCGCGGGGACTTCAACCAGCGCCATTTCGATCTGTCCGGCACCACCGTGGAGCTGCGCAATGTGCAGGTGGCCGGCACCGATTCCAGCAGCGCGTGGAAAGGCCGCGCCGTGTTCAAGCGGGGCCGCATCGACGCGCAGTCCCCGTTCCAGGTGGACGCTATCACCGATCTGACCCTGAGCGATGCACGCCCCTTGCTGGCCGTGTTCGCCAAGCGCACCGACTACCCGCGCTGGACGCTGTCCCTGCTCGACTCCGGCCAGGTCGATGCACAGGCCACGCTGCGTTGGCGCCCGGGTCATCTGCTGATCGACGGCTTGCAGGCCGAGAATGATCGCCTGTCGGTACGTGCGCGGCTGGATCTGCTGGAGCAGCGCAAGCGTGGCGATCTCTATCTGCGCTGGGGGCTGCTGGGCGCCGGCATCGAGCTTGATGGCGAGCAGCGCCAGTGGCATCTGGCCAAGGCGCGTGAATGGTTCGATCAGCGCCCTTCGCTGTTGCCGGCTGCCGAAGGTGGAAGCGCCGCGGGTTCTTCAGACTGATCGCCCCGGGCTGCATCCATTTGCTGCTTCCGTTCGTATGAGCGGGTAAACACAGGATGGAGCGGCACGGAGTGAAGCGGCGTTCACAGGCTATGGGACTTCTGGGATGGAGTGTGGTCACTTTTGCGGCGGCGGCGGTCGGCGCATGGGCATCGACATCCGCCGCCAGCTTCTACGCCACTCTCGCCCTTCCCGCCTGGGCACCGCCTGCCAGCGTGTTTGGCCCGGTGTGGAGCCTGCTCTACGCAATGATGGCCATTGCGGCGTGGCTGGTCTGGCGCGAACGCGGCTGGCGCAACGCGCAACCGGCCCTGGTGCTCTATCTGGTGCAGCTGGCCGTCAATGCCCTCTGGAGCTGGCTGTTCTTCGGCTGGAAGCTGGGAGCGCTGGCCTTCGTCGACATCCTGGTACTGATCACGCTGGTCTGCGCAACGATCGTTGCCTTCGCACGCATCCATCGCGGTGCGGCGGTGATGCTGCTGCCTTACCTGGCCTGGATATCGTTTGCCTCGGCGCTGAACTTCGCGGTGTGGCGCGCCAATCCCGGGGTGCTGTGAGCCAGTATCAGTGCTCTCAGGCCTGTGCGACGCGCTGCGGCTTCCATGCACGCAGCAATGCCGGCTTGAACGCCTGCTGGCCACAACCCGTGGGGCATCGCACCACCCGCGCGGCGGTGTGGCTGACCAGTCCCTGCCCCTCTTCCGCCTTGAACACCGTCTCGCAGCACAGGCAGCGCGCAACCAGCGAGTACAGGTGGAGCAGGCGCCCACTGGCCGGATCCTGCAGGGCATCCACATCCAGCAGCTCAAACTGGCAGCTGTCGGCAAGCATGCGGTATGGCGTTGAAGGCAAGGTCTGCAGGTTCACGGGCGTGGTCACTCAGGAATGTGCGTTCACCCTAGGCAAGTCGGTGTCGAGCGCGCGTGCAGCGCACATGTACCTTTCGCGAAACATGCAAGTGCTGTTGGAATGGTCAGATGAAGAATTCAGGTTTGAATGAAACGCTCTTCACGCGAACGTGCTGGTAGGCGAATGCACGATTTTGCTTCACCATCCATGCATGCCGGATGCGACGCTGGGCCTTTCCAGCCATCCACGAATCATGAGTCCCGCCCTTGATGCCTTCTGCTGAGTCCACGCACGACACCGCCCAGTCCCGTTGTGCGCGCGAACCGATTCATACGCCCGGTGCCATCCAGCCATATGGGGTGCTTCTGGTAGTGGAGCCTCAGTCACTGCGGGTGCGTGAGCGCGCCATCAGCCAGCCGGGGTTGCTGAAGCAGTTCGGCGAACCGTTGATGCAGCACGTCAGCGAGGTACTGGGCGGCGTGCTGGCCCCCTTCCAGGCGCTGTTCCAGCAGGCCACGGTGGGCAGCAGCGCCCATGTAGGCGCTGTGCACCTGGACGGCCACGGGCGGCATCAGCTGCTGGTGCATCGCTCCGCCAGCGATCTGCTGATCGAGCTGGAGGCACCGGTTCCCGGCCAACCGGGTTCGCTGGAAGAACTGTATCCGTCGATCCGCGAACTGATGACCGGCATCGAATCGGCTACCACCGTGGAAGATCTGTGCCAGCTGGCGGCCGCGCACATGCGTCGGCTGACCGGCTTCGACCGCACTCTGGTCTACCAGTTCGATGCCGGCTGGAACGGCATCGTGGTCGCCGAGGATGGCAACGGCAAGTTGCCGTCCTACCTGGACCTGCGCTTCCCCGAGTCGGACATTCCGGCCCAGGCCCGCGAGCTGTATCGGCGCAACCGGGTGCGACTGATCGCGGACAACAACTACACCCCTGCCCCGCTGATGCGCAGCGAGGAGCACCGCGACGCGCCGGCCACCGACCTGAGCCTGGCCGTGCTACGCAGCGTTTCGCCCGTGCACCTGCAGTACATGCGCAACATGGGCACCGGCGCGTCGATGTCGGTGTCGCTGGTGCATGAGGGCCAGCTGTGGGGCCTGGTGTCCTGCCACACGATGCAGCCGCGCCGCCTGCCCTATCACGTGCGCACCGCCTGTGAATTCATGGACCAGATCCTGTCGCTGCAAATCGCGCTGAAGGAGCGTGCACGCGCCATCGAAGAACGCGTGGCGCGCCGCTCGGTGCTGGTCAAGCTGCTGGCACGCATCGCCGGCGACGAGGATTTCATGGCTGCGCTGCGCCACGATGAAGCCAGCCTGCTGTCGCTGACCGGTGCCGCAGGCGCCGCCATTGTGCACAAGGGCGACTGCATGCGTGTGGGCCAGTGCCCGCCCGCGACCGACGTGCTGGCCCTGGCCGATTGGCTGGCCGCACAGCAGGCCGGGCAGGAAACGTACTGCAGTGACCATCTGGCAGCCGACTGGGCGCCCGGCGCGCGCCTGTCCGACGTGGCGAGCGGCGTACTGGCGGTGTCCATTTCGCAGCTGCACGACAGCTATCTGATGTGGTTCCGCCCGGAAGTGGTGCACACCGTGCGCTGGGGGGGCGACCCACGCAAAGCGGCGGCGCCCGGCGTGGCACTGTCCCCGCGCAGTTCATTCGAAGCATGGAAAGAGACCGTGCAGCAGCGCAGCCTGCCGTGGAACGACGCCGACCGCGATGCCGCGCACGAGATGCGCACGGCCATCGTCGACATCGTGCTGCGCAAGGCCGAGGAAATGGCTGAGCTCAACGAGCAGCTGGTCCGCAGCAACAAGGAACTCGAAGCGTTTTCCTACTCCGTAAGCCATGACCTGCGCGCGCCATTCCGCCATATCGTCGGTTACTCGGAACTGCTGGGCAGCTCGGCCGGCGAACGCCTCAACGATACCGAGCGCCGCTTCCTGGATACGATCGTGGAGTCGGCCAAATCTGCCGGAACGTTGGTGGACGACCTGCTGAGCTTTTCGCAGATGGGCCGCTCTACGCTGGGCCGGGCGCGGCTGGATATGGCCGCGCTGGCCGAGGATGTGCGCCGGAGCCTGGTCCTGGACTACAGCGGCCGCGACGTGCAGTGGACGCTTGCGCCGTTGCCGGAGGTCGAAGCCGACCCGACGATGCTGCGCCTGGTCTGGCAGAACCTGCTGGCCAACGCGATCAAGTTCACCCGCGAGCGCGAGCAGGCGGTCATCGAGGTCGGTCACCAGCGAAACGACGACGAAGACCACTTCTTCGTGCGCGACAACGGCTGTGGCTTCGACATGCGCTACGTGGACAAGCTGTTCGGCGTATTCCAGCGCCTGCACCACGTCGAGGAATTCGAAGGCACCGGCATTGGCCTGGCCAACGTGCGCCGCATCGTCGGCCGCCACGGCGGCAGGACCTGGGCCGAGGGCGAACCTGGCAAGGGCGCCACGATCCACTTCACCCTACCCCGTTCCACAGGAGATCACCCATGAGGGACCTGCGGCCGATCCTCTTGGTAGAGGACAGCCCCAAGGATGCAGAGCTGACGCTGGCGGCGCTGTCGCGTTGCCAGTTGCTGAACGATGTCATCCATGTACGTGACGGCGCCGAAGCGCTGGATTACCTGCGCTGCGAAGGCAAGTTCGCCGGCGCCATGCACGGCGGCCCGGTGGTGGTGCTGCTGGACCTGAAGCTGCCCAAGGTGAACGGCCTGGAAGTGCTGGAACAGGTGCGTGGTGACGCACAGCTGAGCAGCACCCCGGTGGTGATGCTGACCTCTTCGCGCGAAGAACAGGATCTCGTGCGCAGTTACGAACTGGGCGTGAACGCATTCGTGGTCAAGCCAGTGGACTTCAAGGAGTTCTTCGACGCCATCCAAGGGCTGGGCATGTTCTGGGGCATCACCAACCAGCCCCCGCCGCATCGGCCCAACGGCTCGGGGCAGCACAATGCGTGATGGATCGCGCCGCAGCGAGCGCCTGCGCATCCTCATGCTGGAGGACAGCGCGCTTGATGCGGAGCTGATCAGCGCACAGCTGCAGCGTGCCGGCCTCGATTTCGAGGCCGAGCGCCTGTGGACCCGCAATGCCTTCATCGAGGCAATTGAGAATCGCGCCTTCGATGTGATCCTGGCCGATCATGTGCTGCCCGGATTCGACGGCGACGCTGCACTGGCGCTGGCGCGCGAGCGGATTCCGCAGACGCCCTTCATCTTCGTCTCCGGCACGCTTACCGAGGAGTTGGCCGTGCAGGCGCTGACCCGCGGCGCGCGCGACTACGTGGTCAAGCAGCGCCTGCAGCGCCTGCCGGATGCGATCCGTCGTGCGCGGCAGGAGGCCCATGAACGCACCCAGCTTGTGCAGGCGCAGGCCGCACTGAACGACAGCCAGGCGCAGTTGCAGCAGGTAACCAATGCCGTCCCTGCGCTGATCGCCCAGCTCGACACGGCGCATCGCTACCGCTTCGCGAACAAGGCGTTCCTGGACTGGCACGGCGTCAGCCTGGCCGAACTGCTGGGTCGCGCGGCACGGGATGTCAGCGGCATTTCCGCCTTCGAGCACGCCCTGCCCAGCCTGGAGCGGGTACTGCAGGGCGAGCGCACCAGCTTCCAGGTCGAACTGGTCCACCGCAGCGGCGAATCACGATTCGTGCAGATGGACTGCGTACCGGAACATGCGGCCGATGGCAGCGTGGTCGGCTACATCTGCATGGGCAGCGATGTTTCACTGTTGAAGCAGGCCGAACTGGCGCTGCGCGAGGACAACCAGGTTCTCGAGCGACAGGTGCAGGCACGCACCGCCGAGTTGCGGGCCAGCAAGCGGCGCCTGCAGGCGATCTTCGAATCCAGCTTCCAGCATCAGGTGCTGCTGGATCTGTCCGGACGCGTGGTTGATGCCAATGACGCGTCACTGGCCGCGGTGCTTGCGGACAAGAAGGACACTGTTGGCGCGCGCTTCGGCGAATCGCTCTGGTTTGCCACAACCGATGGCATCAGTGCGCTGATCGACCAGGCCGTCGCCGCAGCCGTACAGGGCCGCAGTTCGCTGCATGCACTGGAACTGGAACTCCCGACCGGGCGGCGCAGCTTCGACTTCTCGTTCCGCCCGCTGCTGGATACCGAAGGCGTGGTCACCGCCGTGGTCTCCGAGGCGGTGGAAACCACCGCGCGGCTACAAGCAGAACACGCGCTTCGCCAGTCACAGAAGATCGAGGCGGTCGGCCAGCTCACCGGCGGCATCGCCCATGATTTCAACAACATCCTGACGGTCATCTCCGGCAACGTCGAGCACGCCATGCTGCTCAACGAACGCGCCGGAGAACCCGGGGCAATGGTCAGCCGTGCACTGGACAATGCACTGAAAGGCGTCGGCCGTGCCGCCAGCCTGACCCAGCGCCTGCTGGCGTTTGCCCGTCGCCAGCCGCTGCACAGCCAGGCCGCCAACCTCAACGAACGCCTGCTGGACATGCACGACATGCTGCAGCGTGCACTGGGTGAGCTGGTGCAGCTGGAGATCCGCAACGCCGAGGACATCTGGTGCGTGGAGATCGACATCAGCCAGCTGGAGGCCTCCGTACTGAACCTGGCGGTCAATGCCCGCGATGCGATGCCGCATGGCGGCCGGCTGGTGATCGAAGTCGACAACAGCCACCTCGACCACGACTACGCCGCCCTGTTTCCCGATGCAACGCCAGGCGAGTACGTGATGTTGCGGGTGCGCGACAATGGCCACGGCATGGACGCAGCGACCCTGGCGCGCGTGTTCGAGCCGTTCTTCACCACCAAGCAGGTTGGCCGCGGCACCGGGCTTGGCCTGTCCATGGTGCATGGCTTCGTCAAGCAGTCCGGTGGCCACGTGCTGATCGACTCGGTGGAAGGCGGCGGTACCAGCATCACCATGATGTTCCCGCGCTCTCCGCTGTCCCTGCCCTGCGAAGCACGCACCCCACAGACCGGCCTGGCGGGTTACTCACCGCGCGAGGAAACCATTCTGGTGGCCGAGGACAATGACGATGTCCGCGCCCACACGGTGGATGCGCTGCGGCTGCTCGGCTACCGCGTGCTGGAAGCCCACGACGGACCCTCCGCACTGCGGCTGCTGGAACGCCCCGACACCAAGGTGGATCTGCTGTTCTCGGACGTGGTGATGCCCGGCATGTCGGGCTGGGAACTGGTGCACGAAGTACGTGAACGCTGGCCGGAAGTCGCCGTCCTGTTCACGTCGGGCTATCCACGCGACCACGACCAGGTGGGCAGCCAGGGACGCGCCGTTTCATTGCTGCCAAAGCCGTTTACCCGCAGTGATCTTGCAGCGGCGGTGCGCACCGCGCTGGAGGCGACGCCGCACTGAGGTCAGGACGCCGGATCGCGCATGCCAGCGGCGATCCGGTTGATGTCCGCGCACTCCACCGTGGCCGGCGGATGCTCCCTGGCGGCCAGCGCAATCATCGCCTGGCCCAGGGCCAGATTGCTGGTCATCAACGAAGGCGCAATCGCACCGGCCAGCTTCATCAACGGCGCGCCGCCCCAGTACAAGGGCTTCAACAGGGCATGACGGGTGCCGGTTCCCGCGACCGGGCTGACGCCACCCGGGCGCAGCATCACCGAGCGCACCGGCAGGGCCTGCAAAGCAACTTCGGTCTCGCCCTTGACCCTCAGCGGCATCAGCCGGCTCTGAGGGTCTGCACCCGCACCGGATACATACAGAAAGCATCCCTCGGGATTCGCGGCCGCCCAGGCACGGGCCACCGCCAGCGTGGTGTCCACGGTAACGCGTCGGTACTCGGCCTCGGCGGTGCCGACCGGTGGCGCACCGGCGCAGTAGAGGCATGCATCGAACCCGGCGAGCTCCTCCACCCGCTCCTGGATACGCAGAAAGTCCGGGACAATCAGTTCGCTGCCGGTGCCGCTCAGACTGCCGGGGTGACGGACCAGCGCGGTCAGGCGGGAGACCTGTTGTGAGCGCTGGCAGGCCAGCACCACACCCTGCCCGACCAGGCCTGCGGCACCGGTCAACAGAATCCGCAATGCACCCGTCCCGACCATCATCGCACCCGCCTCAGAGTTTCACGAAACGCTGGATCTTCCGCGCCAGCCAACCGCTGAACACCAACGGCGCATCCAACGCAGACACGCAGATGCACGGCACACCCGGCGCGGTCACCGGCTGGTGCTCCACCTCCTCGTCCAGATCCGCAACGTCACCCGGCGCGAACAGCCCCAGCGCGTCGTTGTAGGAACCGCGCAGGATCTGGGTCAGCTCGCTGCGGCCATGGCTGTGCATGGGCAGGCACTTGCCGGGGGCGATCTTCAGCATGATCAGCGAGGGCATCTGCTCGGCCCGGATGCAGTGCACCCCCGGCGCCATCCAACGCCAGCGCAGGTCACCCAGCGAGGTGCCAAAGTAGGGATGCAGTGACGCCGGCAGATGATCGGGATCAGCCTCGGGCCGATCCTTCGGCATAGGGCGCAGGGATTCCGCCATGGCCATCGGCGTTTCCGTGGCCAGCTGCATCAGCATGGCCTCGCGCAACTGTTCGCGCCGCGTGTCGGTTGCAGGCGGCTGGGTCTGCTCCAGCAGCACCGAACCGATCGCCTCAGCATCGCGCAGGCGCTGACGGCAATGCGGGCACTGCTCCAGATGGGCACCGGCCACGATGCTCAACGGCGCCGGCAGCGCACCGGCGGCATAGCTCATCAGCGTGGATTCGTGCAGGTGGTGGTGCGGATTCACAGCACACCTCCCACTTTCGCCTGCAGTTGCAGGAAGGCACGGCGCAGGTGCGATTTGACCGTCCCCAGCGGCATACCCAGCGCTTCGGCGATTTCGCTGTGGCTCTTGGCTTCGAAATAGGACATCCGCACCAGCCGTGCCTGCACCGCAGGCAGCTCGTTGATGCGCTGGCGCAGACGCGCCTGGTCGGCGAACTGCTCGGCGCTGCTGCGCTCGATCACATCCAGCGTCGCCGCGTCCTCCACTGCCGCCTGCACCTGCATCCAGCTGCGCTCACGGCGCACTCGATCGATATGCAGGTTGCGGGCGATGCGATACAGCCACGTACTCAGCGCCCCCTGTGCCGGATCGAAATCGGCGGCCCGCAGCCATAGGCGCAACAGGCATTCCTGCGCCAGCTCCTCGGCTACGGCATCGGGTGCGCCCAGGCCGCGCAGGTACACGCACAGCCGCGGCATGAAGTAGTCGTAGATCCGCATGAAACACTCGCGGTCGCGCAGCCGCGCCACGCCGTCCATGTCACCGGCCCAGTTCGTCGGCTCGCTGCTCGGCTGCTGGGAACTGGACACGGTGCGTGCGGTATCGAAGTTGAGGAGTGTGCTGGCGGCGTCAGGGTACATCTGCGTTCGCGGCGGGCAGGTGAAGGTCTTCCTCTGTACGCGCAGGGGCAGCCATTGGATGCAGTCGGCACTGCGCATCCAACCGGGCGCCCCCGCCGTATGACCTGAGAGACCTCCGCTTCCGGATGAACACCATGCGCACTGCCTGGCTGCTGTTGTGCCTGCCCCACGCCGCGCTGGCGGCACCCTGGCTGCGAAATGAGGGTGTGGCCACCTCCGCGCAGGGCGACATCCTCTACCGTGAAGTGCACTGGCGGCGCGAGGCAACGGAGGGTGCCGAACGCTGGGTGCTGTACCAGTGCCCGGATGGCCAGCCCTTCGCCCGCAAGCATCTGCCCGCCAGCGCCCGCCCGCAGGCACGGGGCTATTCGCTGCAGGACCGCCGCAGCGGCCAGACCGCCGAAGTCGACGCCACTGGCGACTCGGTGTCGATTGCCTGGAAGGAAGATGCCGCCAGCCAGCCGCATCAGCGCCGGCTTGAACTGCCGCCGGACGCGGTGATCGATGCAGGGTTCGACGCTGCGGTGCGCCTGCACTGGCCGGCGCTGCTGCGCGGCGAACGCATCAGTCTGCCCTTCCTGGTACCTGGGCGGCAGCGC
Organism: Stenotrophomonas sp. 63632_Sma; assembly: GCF_056482875.1. Classification (NCBI taxonomy): domain Bacteria; kingdom Pseudomonadati; phylum Pseudomonadota; class Gammaproteobacteria; order Lysobacterales; family Lysobacteraceae; genus Stenotrophomonas; species Stenotrophomonas sp. 63632_Sma. Next base: position 2,258,249 of record NZ_CM151220.1, on the reverse strand, counting down.
TACTTCCCGGTGCAGGTGCGGCGCATCGGTCCGGTACGTTGGCAGGGTATTGATGGGCAGTCGATCGACGTCAGTCTGGACACCTGGTACGGCGGCATCGCCCCGCGTCTGTCACTCGTCTATGCCAGCACCGACCGCCGCCTGCTGGAATTCCGCGGTACCAGCAACCTGCGCGATGCACGCGGCACTTATCCGCAGGTGACGGTGCGCTTCAGCTCGCCTGCTGCCGAGCAGACTGCCGCGGAATGGCAGCAGGCCTGGACGCATCCTCTGGTCGACCGCTGCGCCGTGACGCCCAGGTGAAGTCGAGATTCTTCGCGTCGCAGCGCATCCATTGCACGCGCTGCTGCGTACAGGTAGACACGACACCCGCCGAGATCCCCCAATGGCCTCTGTAGCGCCCCTCCCCCGTCGACGCTCGCGCCTGCTGCGTACGCTGCAGCGCTGGATCGACACCGGCAACGTCGCAGAGACCACCGGCGAACAGCCCGGCCGCATCGACTGGTTGCGCGCCGTGCCATTCGCACTGATGCACCTGGCCTGCATCGCTGTGCTCTGGGTCGGAATCTCATGGACAGCGGTGATCGTCGCCGCAGTGCTTTATGCGGTGCGCATGTTCGCCATCACGGCGTTCTATCACCGCTATTTCTCGCACCGGACCTTCCAGGCATCGCGGCCGGTGCAGTTCGTGTTCGCTGTCATCGGCGCCTCCAGCGTGCAGCGTGGGCCGCTTTGGTGGGCCGCCCATCATCGCCATCACCATCGCCATGCCGACCAGCCGCTGGATCCGCACTCGCCACGCGAGGGCGGCTTCTGGCGCAGCCACATGGGTTGGTTCCTGACCCGCGAGGCGTTCGCCACCGATCTGTCACGGGTGCCGGACCTGGCGCGCTTCCCCGAACTGCGCTGGCTGGACCGTTTCGATACGGCCGTACCGGTACTGCTGGCCGCAGCGCTGTATGCATTGGGCGCCGGGTTGGAGCGCTGGGCACCGGGCCTGCACACCTCCGGCCCACAGCTGCTGGTGTGGGGCTTCTTCATCTCCACCATCGTGCTGTTCCATGCCACGGTCACCATCAATTCGCTGGCGCATCGATTCGGCCGCCGCCGCTTCGACACACGCGATGACAGCCGCAACAACCTCTGGCTGGCGCTGCTCACCTTCGGCGAAGGCTGGCACAACAACCACCACTTCTTCCCCGGCACTGTCCGCCAGGGCTTCCGCTGGTGGGAAGTGGATTTGACCTGGTACGGACTGCGCGCGATGGCGGCCCTGGGCCTGGTCAAAGGTCTCAAGCCCATCCCCGAGTGGGTCCTGGCCAAGGCGAGGTACTGACATGCGCATCGCCGTCATCGGCTCGGGTATCGCGGGGCTGGCCAGTGCCTGGTGGCTCGATGGCCAGCACGACGTCACGCTGTTCGAGGCCAACGACTACCTCGGTGGCCATACCCACACGCACGACGTCCAGGTGGGTGGGACACGCATGGCCGTGGATACCGGGTTCATCGTGTTCAATCCCCAGCACTATCCGCTGCTGACCGCGCTCTTCGACGAGCTGGGTGTGGCTTCGCAACCGACCACGATGAGCTTCTCGATGCACAGCGAGCGCAGCGGCGTGGAGTACAACGCCACCTCGCTGGATGGCCTGTTCTGCCAGCGCCGCAACCTGGTGTCACCTCGATTCTGGGGCATGCTGGCCGACCTGCGCCGGTTCTATCGGGATGCGCCGTTGCTGCTGGCCGAGGAAAACGGCCCCACGCTCGGCGAGTACCTGCGCAGCCAGCGCTATGGCGAGGCCTTCATCGACGAGCACCTGCTGCCGATGGCCTCGGCACTGTGGTCCTCACCGACCGCCACCGTGCAGGACTTCCCGGCGCGCTACCTGGCCCAGTTCATGGCCAATCACCAGATGCTGCAGATGACCGGGCGCCCGAGCTGGCGGGTGGTCAGCGGGGGATCGGCGCGCTACGTGGATGCGCTGCGCCGCCGCTGGCGGGTGCATGAGCGGCTGCAATGCCCGGTCAGGATGGTCGAACGCATGCCCTGGGGTGCACGCGTGCACAGCGCGGCCGGCGCGGAGGCCTTCGACGAAGTGATCCTGGCCTGCCACAGCGACCAGGCGCTGGCGTTGCTGGCCGACGCCGATGCCATCGAGCGTGAGGTCCTTGGCGCCATCCGCTATCAATCCAACGAGGCCGTACTGCATACCGATGCCTCTTTGCTGCCGCGCAACCGCAAGGCGTGGGCGGCATGGAACGCGCACGTGCCAGAGGATCGCGCCGCGCCCTGCACGGTCAGCTACTGCATGAACCTGCTGCAGGGCCTGCCCGGCGATACGCCCCTGGTGGTTACCCTCAACCGCAGCGAGGCAATCGATCCGGCCAAAGTACTGCGTACGCTGCGCTATGCCCACCCGGTGCACGACCACGCCGCGGTGCGGGCACAGCAGCGCTGGGCGGAACTGCAGGGCCGTCGCCATACGTGGTTCGCAGGCGCCTATTGGGGCTGGGGCTTCCATGAGGATGGCATCCGCAGCGCCCGCCGCGTGGTCGATGCCCTGCAGGCCTGCGCTCCACATCGGCTGGCATCCGCCTCGGATGAGGTGGCGGCATGAGTGCCAGCGCGCTCTACATCGGGCAGGTGGTGCATCGCCGGCATCATCCGCACCCGCATGCCTTCCGTTACCCCATCGCCCAGCTGCTGCTCGATCTGGACGAACTCGATACGGTGTTCGCCGGACGCTGGTTGTGGTCGGTCAATCGCCGCAACCTGGCCGAGTTCCGCCGCAGCGACTACTTCGGCGATCCCGCACGGCCACTGGCCGATGCCATCCGCGATCACGCTGCCCACACGCTTGGCTACCGGCCGACCGGCCCGGTGCGCCTGCTCACCCATCTTCGCTTTGCCGGGCACGTGTTCAACCCGGTCAGTTTCTACTACTGCTACCAGGCCGACGGCAGCACGCTGGACTGCATCGTGGCCGAGATCACCAACACGCCCTGGAAGGAACGGCACGCCTATGTGCTGCCGGTCGCTACCGCCACGCACGAAGGCAGCTCACTGCGTTGGCAGTTCGACAAGTGCTTCCATGTCTCGCCGTTCATGCCGATGGACTGCGGCTACGACTGGCGGTTCAACCGCCCCGACCAGGACCTGCGCGTGCACATGCAGGTCTGGCGGGACGGCGTGCGCCAGTTTGATGCCACCCAGGCCATGCAGCGGCGTGCCTTGGATGGCCGCGGGCTGGCCCGGGTCCTGGCCTGCTATCCCCTGATGACCACCCAGGTGGTGGCCGCCATTCACTGGCACGCACTGCGGCTGTGGTTGAAACGCAACCCGGTGCACGACCACCCCACTCTTGCCGAGAAACCGCGATGAACTCGATGACTCCCCGGGTTGCCCTGCCGCGCCCCGGTGCCTTGGACGCGTTCCTGCGCCGCCGCCTGCTGGCCCAGCTTGCCCCGATGCGCGACGGTCGGCTGTGCGTGCGCGATGCACTCGGCGAAGTCTGGCTGGGCGATGCCCGTGGTGAACTGCATGTCACCGTCACCATCGATGACCCGGCGTTCTATCGCAAGGTGGCTGCGCAAGGCAGCGTGGGCGCAGGTGATAGCTACATCCAGGGCGAGTGGCACTGCGATGATCTGGTGGCACTGATCCGGCTGCTGGTGCGCAATCGCGATCTGCTCGACGGCATGGAGCGTGGCCCGGCCCGCTTGGGTGGGGGGATGCTGCGGGTCTGGAACCGCCTGCGCCGCAACAGCCGTGAAGGCAGCCGCCGCAATATCGCCGCGCACTATGACCTGGGCAACGACTTCTTTGCCCTGTTCCTGTCGCCGGACCTGATGTATTCGTCAGCGATGTTCGACAGCGAATCCGAGTCATTGGAATCCGCCTCGCGACGCAAGCTGGACCGCATCTGCCAGCAGCTGCAACTCAAGCCAGGCGACCGTGTGGTGGAGATCGGCACCGGCTGGGGCGGTTTCGCGGTACACGCCGCCCAGCACTATGGCTGCCATGTGACCACCACCACCATCTCCGCGGAACAGCATGCGCTGGCCGCCCAGCGCGTAGAGGCGGCGGGCCTGCAGGATCAGGTCACGCTGCTGATGCAGGACTACCGCGACCTGCAGGGCCAGTTCGACAAGCTGGTCTCGATCGAGATGATCGAAGCGATCGGCGCCGAGTACCTGGACACCTACATGGCTACACTGCAACGCCTGCTCAAGCCGGATGGCGTTGCCCTGCTGCAGGCCATCACCATCGAGGACCATCGCTACGAACAGGCCCGGCGCAGCGTCGACTACATCAAGCGCTATGTATTTCCGGGCAGCTTCATCCCATCGATCAACGCGATCATGGCCGCCAAGACCCGATCCAGCGACCTGCAGCTGATCGCCCAGCAGGACTTCGGCCACTCCTACGCACTGACCCTGCGCGCCTGGCGCCAGCGCTTCCTGGCCCAGCTGCCTGCGGTGCAGGCGCAGGGCTTTGATGCGCACTTCTGCCGGTTGTGGGAGTTCTATCTGGCCTATTGCGAGGGCGGCTTCCTGGAACGTTCGATCGGCGTCTCGCATCTGCTGCTGGCCCGTCCGGACCACCGGCCCGTCCTCGCTGCGACCGACAGCCACTGACATGCATCGCTTCTGGGCCAATCTGCTCGGCAACCAGCTGGTCTGGCTGTGTGCCGTGGCCGGCGCGGGCCGCGGCTGGCAGTGGCCCGCGCTACTGGCCGCTGCGCTCTACATCGGCAGCCAGCTGCTGACCTCACCGCGCCCCCGGCTGGATCTGCGGCTGTTGATGTTGGCACTGGCCTGCGCATGGCTGGTCGACGCCAGTGCCGCCGCCAGCGGCGCCGTGCGCTACGCTGCTGCCCCGTTGGGCTGGACTCCGCCCCCTTGGATCATGGCGTTGTGGGCCGCGTTTGCGATGACGCTGACCACTTCGATGCGCTTCCTGCTGCGCCACCCTGCCCTGCCAGCCCTGTTTGGCCTGTTGCTGGCCCCGCTGGCGTATCTCTCCGCAGCGCGCGGTTTCGAGGCGGTCCGTTTCACTGCGCCGCTGTGGCAGGGCCTGCTGGTGCTGGGTGTGGGCTGGAGCATCGCGCTTTCGCTGCTGTGCATGGCCGCTCGTCGCGGCTCCCGCACCCTCCCGCCGCCCTTGGCAGGAGCACCGTCATGATCAATCTATTGTGGGTGCTGCTGTATGCCGTACTTGTGATGAGCTGGGGTTGGGCCTGGCAGCGCCGCCACGACAACATCGGCGTGGTCGATGTGCTCTGGGCCAAGGGCGTGGGCGCATCAGCCCTGTTGCTGGCGTGGCTCGGCGATGGTGCGGCGGCGCCACGGATGGCGCTCGGCGTGCTCGGTGGCCTGTGGGGCAGTCGACTCGCCTTGCACCTGTGGCACCGGGTCCGCCACGAACAGGAAGACGGCCGCTACCGTTATCTGCGCGAGCACTGGCAAGGGCATCAAGGCAAGATCTTCGGCTTCTTCATGGCCCAGGCGCTGCTGGTCGTGCTGTTCGCCCTGCCCTTCGTCGCGGTGGCGGCCAATCCGCAGACAAGCATGACGTTGTGGATCGTGGCCGCCGCACATGTCTGGCTGCTGAGCGTCGGCGGCGAGAGCCTGGCCGACCGCCAGTTGGCCCGCTTCCGCGCCGACCCGGCGAACAAGGGCCTCACCTGCCGCGAGGGGCTCTGGCGCTACTCCCGCCACCCCAACTACTTCTTCGAGTGGCTGCACTGGTTCAGCTATGTCCTGCTCGCGGTCGGCTCGCCACTGTGGTGGCTGGCCTGGGCCGGCCCGCTGCTGATGTACGTGTTCCTGCGCTATCTCAGCGGCATTCCCTTCACTGAAAAGCAAGCGCTGCGCAGCCGAGGCGACGACTACCGCGCCTACCAGCGCACTACCTCGATGTTCTTTCCCTGGTTCCCCCGTTCTTCCAAGGAGCATTCCGCATGAGCGCGATCCCGTCACTGAATCCGGCCGAAGATGCGGAAACCGGGCTGATCGCCTGGGCCGAACGTGGGCTGGTGCCCGATGCGGCGCTGCGTGCGGGCATCCGCCGCTTGTGCGCGCAACGCCTGCATGAGGAAAGCGAAGGCGGCATCGAAGGCCAATCGGCACGCTTCAGCCAGCGCATCACCGAGCTGGCCGACAGCCCACTCGCGCTACATACCGAAGCGGCCAACCGCCAGCACTACGAAGTTCCCGCGGCATTCTTCCAGGCCTGCCTGGGCAAGCGGCTGAAGTACAGCAGCTGCTACTACGCCACCGGGCGCGAAACGCTGGACCAGGCCGAGGACGCCATGCTGGAACTGTACGGCCAGCGCGCCGGACTGGCCGATGGCCAGCAGATACTTGAGCTGGGCTGCGGCTGGGGCTCATTGACCCTGTGGATGGCCGAACGTTACCCGCAGGCGCATATCACCGCCGTCTCCAACTCGCACAGCCAACGCCAGTACATCATGGCGCAGTGCCAGGCGCGCGGCCTGGGCAACGTCGAGGTGATGACCCGCGACGTCAACCAGCTTGACCTGCCGACGGCCCGGTTCGACCGCTGTGTCTCGGTGGAGATGTTCGAGCACGTACGCAACTACCAGCGCCTGCTGGCAGGCATCGCACGGTGGCTGAAACCGGACGGTGCACTGTTCGTGCACATCTTCGCCCATCGCACACTGATGTATCCGTTCGAGACAGACGGCGGCGACAACTGGATGGGTCGCCACTTCTTTACCGGCGGACTGATGCCGGCGGCCGACACACTGCTGCATTTCCAGCGCGACCTGCGCCTGGAGCAACGGTGGTTGCTGGACGGCACCCATTACCAGCGCACGGCCGACCACTGGCTGGCCAACCAGGATGCAGCCCGCGAGCGGGTGATGCCGGTATTGATCGCCACCTATGGCCAGGCTGCAGCGAAGGTCTGGTGGCAGCGCTGGCGCATGTTCTGGATGGCATGCGCCGAGCTGTTCGGCTACGACGACGGCCAGCAGTGGCTGGTGGCCCACTATCTGTTCCGACCCCGCTGAGGTGCCCGATGCGCATGTTTCCGCTGCTCCCCCTGATCGCGGTCGGCCTGTTCGGTTCCGGCTGCAGCTCCAGCGAAACCCGCCCGTTGCCGCGTCCGCCGTCGGTGGATGTACCGCGCTTCATGGGCGACTGGTACGTAATCGCGCATATCCCGTCGCGCCCTGAGCGCGAGGCCTTCGACGCCGTGGAGAGCTATGCCCTGCGCCCCGATGGACGCATCCAGACCACCTTCACTTACCGCAAAGGCAGCTTCGACGCGCCACAGAAGTCGATGCACCCCGTCGGCCGTGTCGAGAAGGAAGGCAACGGCGCGATCTGGGGCATGCAGTTCATCTGGCCGATCCAGGCTGAGTACGTGATCGCCTGGCTCGATGAAAGCTACCATCAGACCATCGTGGCACGAAGCAAGCGCGATTACGTCTGGTACATGGCCCGCACCCCGCAGGTATCGGACAGTGACTACCAGCAAGCGGTCGAGCGGATTGCGGCCATGGGTTACGACACCCACAAGCTGAGGCGGGTGCCGCAGTCGGTGAGATGACGCGGAGCCTTCTCCCCGGGCGGATCTTCCTGAAGCATCAGTGGTTGATCAATCTCAATGTCTACATGGAACCCGGCTGCCGGCTTCGCGACCCCGAAGCGCGTAACTGGGGCCTGACGATCCACCTCATCAATCGGCGGCATTGAATTGATGGGCTTTACGCATCGATTCTTAGGAATAATCGCAAAATTCCAACAAGTTCGATGCTCGACGCGACAGCGGCGCCAGAATGATCGCCACGCCCTGCGGGCGCCGATCACCTCCCTGCGCATGAATGGATATCCTGCACCGCGCCGACTGCGGCTGGCACTCCTGGACGATCACGAAATCGTCCGCCGCGGCACCGTCCTGCACCTGTCTCGCGACGTTCGCTTCAGCATTGTCGCCAGCCACACCCGCAGCGACGAGCTCATCGGCAGCCTCCGCCAGCTGGCAGTCGATGTCGCCATCATCGATCTCACCCTGGCGCCTGGCGACCGCAGCAGTGATGAGCTGGTTCCCCTGCTGCGCAAGTGTTTTCCACATATCCCCCTGCTCGCCTTCGCCACGCTGACGCCAACCACCCGCATCGACCACCTGCTGGCGAGCGGCATCTCCGGCGTAGTCAGCAAGTCCGAGCCCCTGGAGATGCTGTCTGATGCCATCGTGCGCATCTCGCAGGGGCTGTGCCGCCTCCCTGCTGATTGCCTGTTCCCGGCGTGCCGCGAGGAACTCAGCCGCAATGAACGCGAAGTGCTGGACCTGCTCCTGGCCGGCCTGACTGTCTCGGAGATCGCGCTGCGCCGCCACCGCAGCGTCAAGACGGTCAGTACCCAGAAGGTCGCGGCCCTGCGCAAGCTCGGGTTGCGCAATGACGTGGAGATCTATGCACTGCGGCAGCAGCTGGAGCTCCAGTGATGGGGTGCGTTCGCCTCCGCCTACGCACGTCGTGCACGTTGTTGCTGGTCCTGATCCTGCTGCCGGCTGCATCGGCCGAGGATGCACAGTTGCGGAGATGGTCCGCCGGCCGCGAAGTGCGGGTTGCCACCGCGCCATCATTGCGACCGCTCCCCCCAACGCTGGCGGATTCAAGCGCACTGCCCACCCTCGCCCATGGCTATGCCAAGCTTGTGGCTCGGCATTCCGGCCTGCGCTTCCGCGATCTCACCTACGCCAGCACGAGCGCAGCGGTCGCTGCCGTCTGCCGGGACGAGGCCGACCTGGTGCTGGTCATGGGCAGCCCCTCGCATCACCCGCTTCCCTGTCCCGACCTGAGGGCCTCCGGCGCCTTCCATGGCGGCAAGACGGTATTGGCTGTGCGTAAAGGCGAGCACCCGCCCCGTGACATTACCGGCGTGAGGGCGCAGCTGCTGGCCGTGGTTGACGGCGGCCCCTATGCCGACTGGCTGACGATCCACCACCCCCGGATCCGCCTCCTGCATCTCCCCGACCGCCATGCGGCCCTGGCCGCTGTTGAAAGCGGCAACGCCGATGCTGCGATCGGCCTGGAAGCAACGCTGCACTCGATGATCCGGCAGCACTTCACGGGAAGCCTGCAATTGCACCCGTTCGACAGCGAATTTTCCACCGATCTGCACCTGCTTGTCCGCCGGGAGGACCAGCAGCTGCTGGCGCGCATCGATCAGGCGCTGCGCGCCATCACCCTCGAAGAGCACGCAGGCCTGCTGGAGTTGTGGGCGCAGCAGATGCTGCCCACATCCATCGAGAGCGCACTGGATCGTGTGCGTTCCCCGCTCCTGCTCTGGTTGCTGTGTCTGGCCGCGGCACTCATCGGCCTGCCCGTGCTCTGGCAGGCGTTACGCTGGCGAATCGGCCGCGCGGAACAACGCCTCGGGCGCGCGGCGGGAATGATCAGCCATGAAGTGCGCAATTCCGCGCAGACAGTACTGGCTTCGATCGACCTGCTGAGCCAGTCACACCTGCCCAAGGGGCAGCGTGAACTGCTCGCGGCTGCCCTTGCCGCCGGCCACTCGCTGCGCAGGCTGCTCGATCGCTCGCTGGCGTTCTCGCGCCTTGCCAGCGGCAGCTTCAGGCCGCATCCCACGCCCTGCGACGTCGGCCAACTCTGTGCCCGTGCACTGGAAGCAATCCGGCCGGAGGCACTGCGGAGAGGGCTGTCACTCCAGTTGGATCGCGCGCCCGATCCAGCGCCGGTGGTTGTGCTCGATGCTGATGGACTGCGCCAGATTGTCGACAACCTGCTGGGCAATGCACTGAAATTCACCGATGTCGGCGGTATCGAGGTGCGCCTGCAACTACAACCCGCCCTGTCTCCCCGGGAGCTGTTGCTGGATGTGATCGACAGCGGCATCGGCATCGCACCCACTCAACTGGCGCTTCTGTTCCGACCATTCCAGCAGAACGAGGATGGCCAGAGACGTGGCGGCAGCGGACTGGGCCTGACGATTGCGCACGAACTGGCCGTTGCCATGGGCGGCAACCTGACCGCACACAGCGTGCATGGGCGCGGCAGCCGTTTCACCCTGCGATTGCCGGTCCGCGCCGTTCACGGCGATCAGCCGCCCATCGAGCCGCTGCAGCAGTCGCCACTGACCGGCATCGACCTGCTCCTTGTCGAAGATCATGCACTCAGCCGGCATGTCGTCGCAGAGCAACTGCGTCGGCTGGGCGCCGACGTACGCGCGGTTGCCGATGCCGACGCCGCATTGGCCGAGCAAGCGCTACGACCGCGCGGCACGGTCGTACTGGATATCGGGCTTCGCGGCTCGGATGGCTATGCACTGGCGCAGCAGCTGCGTGCGCAGGCACAGGCACCTCTGCGAGTGATTGCCCTGTCCGCCCGCATGGGGCGCCGGCACGCGGCACGCTGCCGAAGGGCCGGCTTCGACGCCATCCTGGTCAAGCCGCTGCGGGTTGCGAGCCTGCTGCAGGCGCTGGACCTGCCGCCCTCGGCGCACGGCACTGCGCCCGATGACACCCCTCGCGCCGCGCCGGATTACGCTGCGGACATTGCCCATGAGCTGGCCAGGATTGAACAGGCCGTGCAGGACGCCGATGCCTCGACACTGCTCCATCATGCACACCGGCTGCAGGGAACGCTGCAGATGTGCCGGGCAACGGATCAGGCCGGCACGGCGGCCGACCTGTGGGAACTGGGGCATGAAGCCGCGCCTGACTGGGTCGAGGCGCGGCGACTGCTGCGGGGATTGCAGCAGTGGCACGGCTCCCGCAGGGCGGAAGCCGCACCATCGACCTGATCAGGCCGCCAGGCGCTCGACCTGGCGACGGGTAAGGTCATTGAAGCGACCCAGCGACATCAGGTGCTGGTGGATCAGCGCCAGCCAGCCGCTGCGGTGCCACTCGACCACGGTCGCTTCCGGCAGCGCCACGAACTTCTCGACGTCCACCACCAGGAAGCCGTTGAGATTGAACTCGCGGCCATCCGGAGTGCGGACGGTGGCGTTGCGCTCGACCAGCAGGCCGTTGTCGATCAGCGCCTTGGAGAAGGCCTGGGTCTGTTCGTGCTCGCGGGTGTACTGGCCGCAGAACTCCAACGCCTGCTGCACCATGTCGGTGGCCTTGCCATCGACGAACAGCGGCTGGCCTTCTTCACCACCCTTGACCACGCGCGCGCTCTCTTCGTCGATGCCCAGCAGGAAGTCGTTGTCTGCACCGGTGTCGATGAAGATGAAGGGGTGGCGACGCAGGTAGGCCGGGATATAGGCCTCGTCTTCCCACAGGCCGTCCTTGATGAACAGGTTCTGGTCGGAAACGCCGACGGCGGCCATCGGCACGGCGGTTGGGCCGGCGAACAGGATCGGGAAGTGGTGCAGGGCCAGCGAGAACTCGCCCAGCACCAGCGGAATGGCGTTGTTGCCGGCGGCAAACTCGAGCCTGCCCGGCAGGATGCGCAGATCGGCATGCACATCGGCCTGCAGCGGCACCGGACGGGTGTAGAACAGGGGGGCGCTGCTCGGCGCCGCTTCGGTGGTGGTGTCGCTGGTGGTCGTCATCTTGGGAACCGTTCGATCATGCGCGCCTGCCATCCCGGGCGCGCCAGCGGGAACAACCTGAATCCCGCATTATCAACAAGCTCGATGACAACGGCCACCCCACCGACGGCCTATTTCAACTGCAGGGGGTAGCGCTGCCAGAGGACGTGGACCAGGAACCCGGCCAGCTCGGTGTCGCGCGCGCTCACCGCAGCGCGGATCTTGTCCAGCAGCACCATGTCCGAGCAGGAGCGCACATCGGCGTGGTTGGCCTGCCCAGCCCGGCGCGCGCGGTAGCGTGCTGCGCGCTGCGCGTCACTCATTGCGTACCCGAACTTGGGCGGACGACCGCGCTTTCGCGGCAGGGTCAGCTCCAGGGTTCCGGGGTCTTTGTCATCACGCATGAGAGGGGTGCGGGCGGCGGCGAGCAACGGGGGGTGCGCAATTTATCGTGAGGCATCACTTTAATCCAGCTTTTTCTGCAGTTTTGTTGCGATGCAGTGCATTATCCCGGTGTCGATGCGAATTCATCCACGCATGGCGTGGATCTACTGCAGGGCCTGCAACCCGATCACCCGGTAGATCCACGCCATGCGTGGATGGGCGTTCCCGACGACAAAAAAAGGGAGCCCGCGAACGGGCTCCCTCACCTTTCCTCATGCAGCGCGTACCGGCTCGTAACCATGCAGGTGCGCCTCACTGCTGGCCCGCCCCTGGCTGAGCGAACGCAGTGATGTGGTGTAACCCACCAGCTGCGCCAGCGGCGCAAAGCCGCTGACCTCGGCGCGACCGTCCTGGTCGTCGATGCGGGCAATGCGACCATGGCGGCGGTTGAGGTCGCCAACCACATCACCCACCGACGCCGACGGCGAATGCACCGTCACCGCCATCACCGGCTCCAGCAGCTGCGTACCGCCCTCCACCAGCGCCGCCTTGATCGCCTCGGCACCGGCACGGTGGAACGCCATCTCCGACGAGTCCTTGGCATGGGTCTGGCCATCGACAAGACTGACCTCGATACCGACCACCGGATGGCCCTGCGGACCTTCCGACAGCGCGGCACGCACGCCCTTCTCCACCGCCGCGATGAAGCTGCGCGGCACCACGCCACCGACGATGCGGTCGTTGAACACCACCTGGTCGTCCTCGCGCGGCAATACATCCAGCACCACATGCGCGAACTGGCCCTGGCCACCGGTCTGCTTGACCAGCCGCCCCACCACGCCGGCCATCGCACGCAGCGGTGTCTCCTGGTAGGCCACGCGCGGCGAACCTACGCCCACCTCGACCTTCCATTCGCTGCGCAGGCGCTCGACCATCACCTCCAGGTGCAGCTCGCCCATGCCCCAGACCAGGGTCTCCGCCGTGTCGCCATCGGTTTCGACGCGGAACGAGGGATCTTCCTGGGCCAGGCTGGCCAGACCCTGCGCCATCCGGATCAGGTCGGCCGCACGCGCCGGCTCCAGCCGCCAGGCCAGCACCGGCGCCTGTGCCTGGATGTTCTCCAGGCGTAGCGGCTGCGCACGGCCGCTCAGCGTTTCGCCACTGACCGCATCCTTCCAGCCCAGCACCGCGACGATGTCACCGGCCACGGCCTGTTCGATGTCGTGGGTCTGGTCGGCCTGCACCCGCACCAGGCGACTGACACGTCGACCCTGCGGATGCTGCGAACTGGCCACGGCATCACCGACCTTCAAGGTGCCCGAGTACAGCCGCACGAAGCTCAGCGCACCGTGCTGCTGGTGGGTGATCTTGAACAGCAGACCGGCCAGCGGACCGTCCGGATCCGGCGGCAGCACCACCTCGCCGCTCTCGCTTTCGGCGGTCACGGCAGGCCGATCCAGCGGTGACGGCAGGTAATCGACCACCGCATCCAGCAGCGTCTCGATGCCCTTGTCCTTGAACGCGGCACCGGCCAGCACCGGCACGCCTGCACCGGCCAGCGTCGCGCGCCGGATCGCCGCCCGCAGCAGTTCCGCATCGATTGCGCGACCTTCCAGCCAGGCATCAGCCAGCAGTTCGTCGTGGTCGGCCACGGCCTCGACCAGTGCGTCGCGCTGCGGCTGCCACAGGGTGCGCGCCGCGTCGTCCCACGGGGTCACCGTGGTTACGGCACCATCCTGCCAGTGCAGCACGCGCTCATCGACCAGGTCGACCCAGCCGTTGAAGTCGCTTTCGCTGCCCAGTGGCACACCGAGCGCCCACGGCCGCGCCTGCAGCTTGTCCTGCAGCTGCTCCAGCACGCGCTCGAACGAGCCGCCGACGCGATCCATCTTGTTGACGAAGGCGATCAGCGGCACGCGATGGCGACGCGCCTGGCGCCACACGGTTTCCGACTGCGGCTGCACGCCATCCACGGCCGAAAACACAGCCACGGCGCCGTCGAGCACACGCAGCGAACGCTCAACTTCAATGGCGAAGTCGATGTGGCCGGGAGTGTCGATCAGGGTCAGCCGATGCGGCGGCAGGTCGCGTGGCGCCCACTGCGCCTGTACGGCGGCAGCGCCGATGGTGATGCCACGTTCGCGTTCGATCGCCGAGAAATCGGTGGTTGCGTTGCCATCGTGCACTTCGCCGACGCGATGGATCTCGCCGCTTTTCCACAGCAGGCGTTCGGTCAGCGTGGTCTTGCCGGCGTCGATGTGGGCAATGATGCCGAGATTGCGACGACGGGAAAGGACTTGGGTGTTCATGAGAAAGGTTCCTGCAAAGCCAACTTCGGGGGCCGCGCGCCCCGGTTGGCGACAGGGTGCGCGGCTAGCGTTCGGTCTCGGCGATCTGGTGCATGGCACGTTCTCCTTGGGTACTGGGTAGGGTCGACTGGGTAGAGTCGACTGTTGGTCGACTTGCGGGAAATCAGAAACGAAAAGAGCGCCCCGGAGGGCGCTCTGTCGAAGGTCCAGCGATGGCCGTCTCAACGGCCTCGTGGGGCTCCAGGCAGACACGCCCGTTCCGCGCTTGCGCGGGTCAGGGTGAAAAACTTCAGGAGCGGCATCCGGTTCATGGGGCGCATTCTAGACCTGCCAATCTGGCGCGCAAGTGAATATTGCGCACATAAATAGAACGATGAGGCCGACCGGCATCGGGGTCGGATCACTTTGCGGCGGCAGAGGGCTCTGACCCCTGCCCTGCTTTACTTGCAGTCGTGCAGCTTGCGCGCCTCACCCACCGTCGCAGCCTGGTCGTCCCCCATCGAGATCCAGCCCTTCAACGACATCGCCGGATCCACATGTGGCAGCCGCGGCCCCTCATGGACAACCACCTCGGTCCAGCTGCCGACCGGCGCCAATTCGGACAGGCGTGCCGCCTGGTCGTCTTCGGTGCTGAGCATGTCGTCCGGACCGGCCGGCGGCGTGGTATTCACGGTTTCCGTCTTGCGGGTTCGTACCCGAAGCGCACCATCCGGGAGCCGCTGGGTGATGACGTCGTAGCGCTCGACGCCATACGCCCACCTGTTTTCGCCAACGCTGCGAGTCTCGCTACCGTCATCAGCCACGGCCACCACCTCGCCTGCCGGCCCGACGACGCCCGCGACAACCCCAAGGCCTGACATCAGTGCCTGATAGACGATCATCTGCCGCTGCTCGGAGGTCAACGCTCCGGCCTTGAGCTTGGCGGCAGGAATCTGCAGGTACGCCGCTTCACTGCACAGCACCAGCACCTGCTGGTCGTCCCAGCTCACCGACATTTCCTCGTTGGCGAAGTACTGCGTCTTCATCGATGTCACTGCAGCGCCGTCGCTACTGGAATGCAGGGTCTCGATCAGCGAGGCGTTCTCGGCCGCGTGGGTCAGCGAAACTGAAGATGTCGACGCCGCATTGGCGGCAAATGCAGAGAAAAAGGCCGATGCGATCAGCAACGTCCGCGAAACACCTGAAGCGGAGGGCAACATTGAATCAGTCCATTGAATGTAACTGGCGCCGAATGATACAGCGTCCGGATGGCGCGACCCATCAGTCAGCACATGCAGATCCACTTTATTGGAAACCTCCTCAGCGGATGAACAGCGGCAGGGCCAGGATGCTGTCGCACGCCGGCGTGCAGCTGCGGAACTGCTCGGCGAGCACTTCGGCGCTCGGCGCGCCCGGCGCTGGTGTCGCCAGCCGGGTGTGGAAGGGATGGCGTTCCAGCAGCCAGGGCTGCGTCTGCTGCAACAGCCGTAACGACTCCGCTTCGCGATCGCGTACCGAGATCCAGGTCGGCCTTGAGTGCAGGCGGTCGAACAGTCCAGACACCACAACCTCACCGATGTAGGTCGTTTCGCCTGCGCGCACGTCGAAAGTCAGCGCTTCGTCTTCGGGCACCGCCCCGACGTATCCATAACCATGTTCGGTCAGGTAGCCGACATAGTGGCGCCCGGCCTTGGCGCGGATGGCGGCCAGACCGGCCCTGCAGCCGAACTCGAATTCGCCGCGCAGGTCAGCCAACGGCGACGTCGACCGCGTGCCGCTGGCAAAGATCGTGATCAGCCTGATGTTGCTGGTGGCGCAGTTCACCGACATCACCACGTAGCCCTCGTCCGCGGCCAGTGGAACATCCGGTCGTGCCTTCAGCGTCGCGCACCCACCCAGCACCGTCGCGAGCGCTGCCGCGACCACCCACGAAATCCCTTTCATCGTGCTTGCCCCCTGGTTCCGGCGGAGCATACGGGATCCGCTGCCGCCGCGCCATTGAGGGGCCTGATGCCGCGGTCAGAAGCGCCCAGCGCGACGCCCTCACACAGTCACGTGACCACCACCAGTGGCACCCCACGCCTTGGGTGCTCCAACACCACCACATCCTGCTGGTAGACCCGCTGCAGATTATCTTCGGTCAGCACCTGCAGCGGCGTACCGTCTGCCGCCACCCTGCCCTGCTCCAGCAGCACGATGCGGTCGGCATAGCCAGCGGCCAGATTCAGGTCGTGCAGCACCACGATCACGCAAGCACCTGCTTCGGCACAGGCGCGCACACTGCGCAGCGTGCGTTCCTGGTGACGCAGATCCAGCGCTGCGGTCGGCTCATCCAGCAGCAGCAGCGGCGTGTCCTGCGCCAACACGCGCGCGAACGTGGTCCGTGCCGATTCACCGCCCGACAGCTGCTGCACCTCGCGCAGGCGCAGCGCCTGCAGTTCAGCGGCATCGATTGCCGCTTCCACCTGGGCGTCATCCACGGCTGGATCCGGCGGATGCGGAAGCCGGCCCATCGCCACCACTTCTTCCACACTGAAGGCGAAGCGCACGCCATGCTCCTGCGGCATCACCGCGCGCTCGCGTGCCAGCGGCCCGGCCTTGTAACCGGCCAACGGCTTGCCGAGTAGGCTTACTTCGCCAGCGTCGGCACGCAGGTCACCTGCCGCCACAGCCAGCAACGTGGACTTGCCCGCGCCATTCGGGCCAACCAGTGCGGTGACCGTACCCGGTTCAAACGCCAGCGAAATGCCGTGCAGGATCTCGCGCTGCTGGCGGCGCACCACCACTTCGTGCAGCTTCAACAACACGCTCATGGTGCGGCCTTGCGGCGCTGCTGCAGCACCAGCCACAGGAAGAACGGCGCGCCCAGCGCAGCCGAGAACAGGCCCAGCGGAATCTCCGCCGGCGGATCCAATGTGCGCGCGGCGGTGTCGGCCACCACGATCAGCAGTGCACCCAGCAGGCCGGACAACGGCAGCAACCAGCGATGACCAGGGCCGACCAGCAGGCGCGCCACGTGCGGCACCACCAGGCCGACGAAACTGATCGAACCAGCAAACGCCACCGCTGCGCCCACCAGCAGCGCACTGAACGCCACCAGGCGGCGACGCGTGCGGGTGACATCCAGCCCGAGGTGCTGTGCCTGGCGTTCGCCCAGCGCCAGCATGTCCAGCGGCGTAGCCAATCGCTGCAGCGCGAACACACCGATGGCGAACAACGGCACCACGGCCGCCACATCGGCCCAGTTGGCGCGCGCCAGCGAGCCCATCTGCCAGAACACCAGCGACTGCAGCTCGCTTTCGCTGGCGATATATGTGAGGAAACCGATCAACGCCGAGCAGAACGCGGCCATCGCGATACCGACCAGCAGCAGCGTGGCGTTGCCCGTACCCTTGCCGGGCCGGGCCAATGCGTAGGTCAGGCCGATCGCCAGTGCACCACCAGCGAATGCAGCCACCGGCACCAGCCAGCCGGCTGCGCCCGCAGCGCCGAGAACAATGGCAGCGACTGCACCCAGCGCAGCACCCTGGCTGACACCGACAATGCCGGGATCGGCCAGCGGATTGCCGAACAGGCCCTGCAGGCTGGCACCGGCCATCGCCAGCGACGCACCGACCATCGCGCCCAACAGGGCACGCGGAATACGCAGCTGCCAGACCACGGCGAGGTCGCGGCTGCTGACCGCCTGTGGATCGAGCAGACCCAGCTTCACCGCCAACGCCTGCATCACCTCCATCGGCGGCAGCCGCAACGGACCCACGGCGAACGAGGCCAGCACTGCCCCCAGCAGTGCCAGCAACGCCACCAGCAACATCGTCCGCCCGCGACGGCGGCGCCGATCCGCCGGACTCATGCCTTCGGCAACGCCGCCAGGGCCTTGGCCAGCGCCAGCGCACCGGCACCGGAGCCCACGCTGGTGTACTTCAGCTGCACATCCGGCATTACCCAGACCCGATTGGCCTGCCCGGCCGGGGTCTGCTTCAGCGTCGGGTACGCCTTCCACAGGCCCTCGGCACCGCCGAACAGCTGCAGGTCATGCTCGGTCACCAGGATCACCTCCGGTGCGGCAGCGACTACGCCCTCATTGCTGAGCTGCGAGTAGTTCTTCACCCCCGCCTCGGTGCCGATGTTGACACCACCAGCTAGTGCGATCAGCTGCGCCGACGCACTGTCGGCACCCGCAACGGTGGGTGAGCCACCGGCGCCGGTGGCCGACACGTGGATCAGTCGTGGCGCATGGCCCAGGCCCTTGCCAATCGCTGCAGCCTCATCGAGCTGGCGCTGCACCTGCGTGGCAAGTGCCTGCCCTGCCTCGGCCAGCCCTAGTGCGGCGGCGACCTTGCGCACCTTGTCCGGTGCCGGCTGCAGGTCATCGATGACCACCGCCGGTTCGCCCACCTCACGCAGTTTCTTCGCCAGCTCGGTGTGGCGGCGCAGGCTGTTGCCGAGGAACAGCGAGCCCTGCAGGCTCAGCACGCCCTCCACGCCCGTGGTGCGGTTGAACAGGAACTGGTGCGGGGCAGCCAGGCCAGCCTGGGTGGTGGTATTGGTCGGCGCGGCGAACACCTGCTTGTCCAGTCCCAGCGCCTCGATCACCGCGATCACGTCGTCACCACCGGCAATGATGCGGCTGGTATCGGCCACCTCGACGTCGGCGCCGTCATCGGAATGCACCTTGGCCGGCAGCACGGCCTTCTGATCGCGCACGGCCGGCATATCGGTGCCGGCCACGCGCTGCCAGCCAGCCGGCAACGCGGCTTCGCCAGCCGCGGTCGCGGCGGCAGGCTCAGCCAGCTTGCCAGTGTCCGAGGGCGTCGATGAACCGCCACAGGCAGCCAGTGCCAGCGAGACAGCCAACGGAAGCGCACACAGGCGCAGACGGGACGCGATGTTCATGCTCGTTCTCCTTGCTGGCAGGGCGACGCGCACGCCGCCCTGCCGTGTGACTTACTGCTTCGGGGTGATGCGGGTGATGCGGTCACCCTTCGGGTCTTCGGCGCCACGCGACTTGTTCACCGCGAACACGTTGCCCTTGCCATCGGCACGGACGTGGTTCGGCAGCGTGCCGCCGTCGAGGTTGGCGACCACCTTGCCGTCACCGTTCACCACGGTGACCGTGCCAGCGCCACGGTTGCTGACGTAGGCCAGGCCGGACGCATCATCGAAGGCGACGTTCAGCGCGCCGGCGCCGACCGGCACATCGTGCAGCACCTTGCCGGCGGCCACATCGACGATCAGCAGGTTGTCGGTGCCCTGCGAGGCCACGTACAGGCGGTTGCGCGCTGCGTCGAAGGCCACGCCCGAGGCACTGATCGAGTTGCCCAGGTCGATGACCTTCTCGACCTTGCCGCTGGCCACGTCGATCACTGCCGCTTCCGGGGTGCCGATGCTGACGGTGAACAGCTTGCCGCCCTTCTCGTCCAGCACCAGGCTCATCGGAGTGAACTTGCCGTCGTCCACGCCGGACTCCAGCGTCACCGCCGGCAGCTCCTTGAGAGTCTTGGCGTCGAACACCGACAGGTGGTCCTCGCCCGTGGCCGAGGCGAACACCTTGCCGTGGGTGCCATCAACCACCACGTCGCGCGCGTGCGGCACGGCATCGACCGGGAACTGGTGGACCAGCGACAGGTCCTTCTGGCGGTAGACCGCGATGGAGTTCTGGCGGGTGTTGGTGACCCATACATTGCCGTTGGTGTCATCCACGCCAACGCCGTAGACCGCGTAGACCGCGCCATTGGTGCTGCCCGGCACCTGCGCCGGGGTGATCGCCTTGGTCACCTTCAGCGACTTCGGGTCCAGCTTCAACAGCTGCGACTGGGTCACCGGCGGGCGGCCCACGGCCGAGGTCACGAACACCGCGTTGCTGGCGGCGCTGTAGGCGGACTGATACAGGCCCGGCACCAGCTTGTTGGACTGGGTGGCGAACTGCGCCTGGCCGGACAGCGGCAGCTGCGGCGAGACGCGCAGCTTCAGCACGGTGGCTGCAGCCGGCTGGCTGGCGCGCACCACCACCGGGTGGGTACCCGGCACGGCGTCGGCCGGAATGCTCAGCTGGGTCTTGAAGTTGCCATCGGCATCGACCACCAGCGGCTGCGTGTTGAGTACGCTGTCGCCACGCAACAGGCTGACTTTCTGGCCCGGCACGAAACCGCGACCGACCACGTCGGCAGTGCTGCCGGGAACCACGTTCTCACCGCGCGAGACGACCTCGCCCTTGAAGGTGGCGTTGGCCGGCTGATCGAACACCGGCTGTGCGGTGGCGGTCACGGCCAGCAACAGGCCAGCGGCGAGAGATGTGAGACGGAAAGACGGACGGAACGACATGGAAGGCTCCTTGCACACGTAGGCCGCGCCACGTGACGCGGGATTCATCGGTTGCCTGGGCCGCTGCACATCGGCAGCCTCGCCTGGGTAGTGGGGTCGCACGCCTTGGCATGCGAAGGGATTCATTCGGCGGCGTTGTCACCGCTATTGGGTGCGCCGTCACCGGCACTGCGGTCGGTCACGCCGTACAGTTCATGCAACGCGGCATGGAACGACGCAGGCAGCATCGGGCCGTGACCGAGGCCGTCGAACTCGCGGTACTGCACGCGCATGCCCGGCACCTTGGCCAACCGCTCGGACAGCTGCATCGCCGCATCCGGGGTGGCACCACCGATGCGGCGCAGGTGTGCGACCACGCGCGGATTACTCATGTCGCGCTTGCCGCGATCACCGACACGCTCGGCACCGCCCAGCATCAGCCAGAGCTTTGCTGGCTGGCCATGGACGTTCTGCACGAACTGCTGTTCCGGATCACCCAGCGCCGCGCCCTGGCTCCACCACAGCGACGGACTGGCCGCCAGATAGGACTGGAAGGCGGCGGGACGGGTGTACAGCGCATTGAGCACGAACAACCCACCCAGCGAGTGGCCCCAGAGTGCTTGCTGCTGCGTATCAATGCGTGCGCGGCGCTCGACTTCCGGCTTGATGCGGCGTTCGATCACATCCAGGAACGCGGCAGCACCGCCACCGACCGCCTGGGTCGTACCGCTCTCGTCGTCGGCGCGGTCGATCCACGCGGTGTAGTCGCGGGTGCGCGCCTTGGAATCGATGCGCAGGTCGTTGTCATAACCGATCAGCACCAGTACCGGCGGCGCCTTGCGTGCCGCCAGCTCGGCCAGCAACGGCTGATCCAGCACCATCGCCACGGCATTGCCATCCAGCGCGTACAGCACCGGCAGCGGCGCGTTTCTGGCCTTGGCCGGGATCGCCACATTCACCCGCCAGCGGCGTTGCTGGTCGGGACTGTCCACCACGAAATGCTCGAAGCGATAACTGACCGCCGGCTCGTCGAGCACGGTGTGGCCGATCTTCTGCAGCGGATTGCGCTGCTGCGCATGGACGTACGGGGTGGCCAGGAGCAGACCCATCATCAAGGCGACCAGGCCGCGGGCCAGTGGACCACGGCGCGAAGGCGGGACGAAATGCTTCATCAGCGGCGGCAGAAGCGGCTCACGGCCGCCGGTTCACAAGGGACCGCAGTCTACCTTAAACGCGAATGATTATCACATCGATCGAACGTCACGCTGTGTATCACGCGCGCGCATGCCGGGTTGCGCAAGGGGCGGCAATTCCCCTATTTTGCCGGCCATCGGGGCATTGGATCGCCCCGCTTCCAGCGCAGCCGTGGATGGCGGGCACTTGCCGCCATCCGGGTCGCGTTCATCTGCACACAACCGCCATGGGATTGGATCCCATGATTGTGAGAACCCTTGAAGCACACCGCACTGATCGCCCTGTCCCTCGGCCTGCTCGCCCCGCTGGCCGCCCACGCCGCGCAGGATCTGCCGTCGCTCTACCAGGCCTTTGAAGAGGCCGGCAATTCGACGTTGAGCATGGACCAACTCAACCAGACGGTGACGTTCACCGCCGTGGCACTGGGCGTCTCCAGCAACCTGGCGGGCGAGCCGCTGATCGAAGCGGGCGATGACCAGGGCAATGTCCTGGCCCGGCTGACCACCGACGACGAACAACAGGCGGCCAAGCTGGGCGCACTGGAAGAAGGCGCCACCTTCACCGCCAGCTGCACGCTGCAGTTCAGCTCCGGCACGGACTACCTGTCCTTCGGCGATTGCGCCATCAAGTAAAGACGAAGCCGGCGAAACGCCGGCTTCTTTTCTTTGCCTCTGTAGCGTCGAGCCATGCTCGACTCATGCAAGATCACGGGCCCGAAGGCACCGGACCATAAACGTTCTCCTGCGGCGTGCCCGGCAGCAGCGAGAAGATCATGATCACGATCCCGCCGCCCGGCACCAAGGCCAGCAGGAACAGCCAACCCGACTGGTTGCAGTCATGCAGGCGGCGCACGGTCACGGCAATCAGCGGCACGATCGTGGCCAGCCACATCACGCCCAGCAGCACCACCATGCCGATCAGGATGCCGGCCAGTGCATCGGGACTGTTGCGCAGGAGGATCGCCAGCACACCGGCCAGCATCATCACCGCAATTGCGACCAGGAACAGGAACAGCTGGTACATCCAGTACTCGCGGCGGTTGGCGCGGCCCTCGAACTGGGCGTAGCGCTTCAACGGCAGAATCATTTCCTGCACGGCATCGATCCTTGAAAGAGAAGCCGCGCAGTGTGCCAAATGCACGCGCGCTGGACAATGTTGCGACGAACCATGCTCGACTGCCATTGCCCCCCTGTAGAGTCGAGCCATGCTCGACTGCCATTGCCCTCTGTAGAGTCGAGCCATGCTCGACTGCTGTTCCAGAAGGCACCCGTAGTCCGTGCAAGAGCGGAGTCGAGCATGGCTTGTATGTTCCTCCCGGCTCCTACGCGGTATGTAGGAGCCAGGGTGGAGGGACCGTCAAGCATGCATCTGCGGATACTAGCCGACAGACGAGTCGAGCGATCCCCATCCCGCACACGAACGTCGATAAAGGATCGTACGGCCCCCAAAGGGGATCGTCGATGTAGGCAAGCTAACGTCGGTGCGGTACCACCCCAGCCCCTTAAAGATAGCTGGGAGCCGTACAAATGTCTGATTCTCTCGATATTGGCGTGGACGTGGACTCCAAGGAGTTCGTACCGGCAGTGGCCGACCGCAAGGCCGGCGACAGGATCGCCAACACCCGGGCAGCATAGCCCAGTGGCTCAACACCTTGCCCCAGCGATGCCGGATTGGCATGGAGGCGACGGGGCGGTACTACGAGTTGTTGGCTCGGATGGCTGGCCAGGCAGGCCACGTTGTCTATGTGATCAATCCACGTCTGATCAAGTACTACGGCCGGGCGACGGGCTCGCGTGGCAAGACGGACGCCATGGACGCCGAAGCGATCGCCCGGTACGTGAAGAAGGAGAGCGATCGCCTGCGTGAATACGTACCGCGTACCGACGAGCAGCAGCAGATGCACGATTTGCTGCGCAAGCGGCAGACGCTGGTAAAGACACGCGCGCGCCTGGAGCAATCCTTCGGGGTAAGCAAAAGTGCCCCCGGGGAGCTGTCAGATCTGTTCTGCGCTCTGGCTGGGACGCTGTCCGAGCTGGAAAGCGAACTGCAGCGCTTGGGTCGCGATGGAGAGCATGGCGCGCTCTACAAGCGCCTGTTGACCATCCCTGGTATCGGCCCTGCCGTCGCCGCTCACCTGATCTACTACATGACGCGCTGGCCGTTGGCCAACGCCAACGCGTGGATCGCCTGCACCGGCCTGGATCCCCGGCCCAACGAGTCTGGCGGCAGAACGGGTCGGCGTCGGCTGTCCAAACAGGGCGCGCCAGTGCTGCGCCAGATGCTCTACATGGCCGCAATGGGGCTCAAGCGGTGTCGCCGGGGGCAACCGCTCTACGACGAGCTGTCAAAACGCGGTCACCCCAGCACCGCCGTCTTCAACATCCTGGCCAGAAAGCTGGCCAGGATCGCCTGGGGTGTCTTCAAAAGCGGCCGGGACTTCGATCCGGCCATGCTGAAGGTGGGTCAAGCCTGCTTCCAGCAGGCTTGACCACGAACATAGGATCTCGACTCTACAAGAGCGGGCTCAACGACCCTTTGCCGCCCTTGCCGCTTCGCGCTCGGCGCGCAGCCGATCCAGCTTTTCCTTCAGCTTGATTTCCAGGCCGCGCGGCACCGGGTTGTAATACACGCGCTCGCCCATCGCATCCGGGAAGCCGGTCTGGTCCAGTGCGATACCGCCTTCCGCATCATGGTCATACTGGTACTCGGCACCATAGCCCAGCTCCTTCATCAGCTTGGTCGGCGCATTGCGCAGGTGCAGCGGCACTTCTTCGGTGCCACTCTCGCGCACATCGGCCTTGGCCTGGTTGAAGGCCGCATAGCCTGCATTCGACTTGGCGGTGCTGGCCAGGTACAGCACCAACTGAGCGAACGCGAGTTCGCCTTCCGGGCTACCCAGCCGCTCGTAGATGTCCCAGGCCTCCAGCGCCATGCTCTGCGCGCGCGGATCGGCCAGACCGATGTCCTCGATGGCCATGCGGGTCAGCCGGCGGGCCAGGTAGGACGGATCGCAGCCGCCATCGAGCATCCGGGTCAGCCAGTACAGCGCGGCATCCGGGTTGGAACTGCGAACAGACTTGTGCAGCGCTGAGATCTGGTCGTAGAACTGCTCGCCGCCCTTGTCGAAGCGACGGGTGCGATCGGCCAGCACCTGGGTCAGGGTCTGCGGGGTGATGCGACCCCCCTCCCCGCCCGCCAGCTCGGCAGCGATTTCCAACAGGGTCAGCGCGCGGCGCACGTCGCCGTCGGCGGCGGTCGCGATTTCCAGCAGCAGCTCGGGGGCGACCTCGATGCCCTCCTCGCCCAGGCCGCGTTCGCGGTCACCCAGCGCACGCTCCAGCGCCTCGACGATGTCGGTAGGCGAAACACCTTCCAGCACATGCACGCGGCAGCGCGACAGCAGCGCCGAGTTCAGCTCGAAGGACGGGTTCTCGGTGGTGGCACCGACGAACAGGATGGTGCCGCGCTCGATGTGCGGCAGGAACGCATCCTGCTGCGCCTTGTTGAAGCGATGCACCTCATCCACGAACAGCACGGTGCGGCGGCCTTCGGCGAACCGTTGCGCCGCCTCGGCCAGCACCTGGCGCACTTCCGGCAGGCCGGACAGCACTGCGGAGATCGCACGGAACTCGGCGTCGGAATATTCGGCCAGCAGCAGGGCCAGCGTGGTCTTGCCGCAGCCCGGCGGCCCCCACAGGATCATCGAATGCACGCGACCGGATTCGACCGCGCGGCGCAGCGCACTGTCCGGCGCGAGCAGGCGCTTCTGCCCGACCATTTCGTCGAGGGTTCGCGGTCTCATGCGCTCGGCCAGCGGGCGCATGTGTTCCCGATCAACGCTCAGCAGATCGGGGCCAGGGAAGGAAGTTGAACGATGTCTTGCCACACGCTCATTGTACCGCGAGAGCGTGCCAACCAAGGTTGGCACCCACCAGCGCCAGGCAACAGGAACCGGTAGTGCCGGCCGCTGGCCGGCAGATCAAAAGCGTGTCAACCAAGGTTGACACCCACCAAGGCGTTTCCGCCCAGAGATCAGTTACCGATGACGTCGGTGCCCTTCGGCAGGGTGAAGCTGAAGGTGCCGGCAGCAAAGCCCGGGTTGCGCTTCCAGCCACTGAAGCTGATCACGGTGCGCTGACCAACCGCATCGGTGATTTCCATCTTGGCCAGACCCTGGGCATTGAAGCCCAGCGCGGCGTACTGGAAGCTGGCTTCGGTCTCGCGCTTCGGCGACAGCGACAGCCACTGCAGGCCATCGCGCTGCGCGGCCTCTTCGCTGACGTCGTACTGCTGTTCCAGCAGCGCCGGGTTGATCAGCGCGGTCAGTGGGCTGTTCTGCTCTTCCTTGCCCTGCTCGCGAACAGTGGCCTGCTCCAGGTCCGGCTCGTACATCCAGACCTTCCTGCCGTCAGCCACGATCAACTGCTCGTGCGGGCGCACGTATTCCCAACGGAACAGGCGCGGCGCCGACAGTGCCACACGGCCACTGGTCGATTCCTTCACCTTGCCGCGACTGTCGAACACCTGCTGGCTGAACTGGCCATCCAGGCCCTTCAGGCCGCTGGTGAAGGTCTTCAGGTCATCGCGGGCGCCAGCCCAGGCGCTGCCGGCGGCGGCGCAGGCCACGGCCAAGGTGGTGGTGGCAAGGAAACGGCGGAAGCGGAAGTTCATGCGGGAATCCTGTGGGCGCGGGCGCCAGGAAAGGTGGTTGCCAGTGTGCCCGGGGAAAGATGAATGGGCGATCAGGGCGACATTATGCCGCCCTGAACGTCCATCGGCGATTCAGCCACCGGATCCCGGCAGCTTGCCGTACAGCACCTGGCCGCGGAAGCCACGCCGCACTTCGCGATACAGCGCGCGGAACGCCGGATAGTCCTGCGGCTGGCACAACGCCTCTGGCCCACGCACTGCATTCTGCTGCAAGCGGTGGTGCACGATCACCTCCTGCCCCTCGCGACTCCAGTCCACCCGGTACTCGCCGGCTGCATTGGCGAAACGCTGGCTGGCCGGGATGGCGATGATCGGCGCATTGGCCGGGAACTGCAGGCGATAGGTTTCCTCGCGCAGGCTGGCATTGCAGTAGAACGGCGTTTCGTTGGCCGGCGCCGAGGCAGTGGCGTACAGCCCACGCACCGACTCGCCACCCGGCGGATCCGGCACGGCCATGCCGCCGGCCACGCTGAAGTCGGCGTAGTCCTCGGCCTGGAACGCCATGCGATAGCCAAACGGCCGGGTCAGGTCGACCGGCACGCCCTGGATCTGCAGCTGCCCTCGCCCATCGAAACCGGACGCGGCCATGATCTGCTCTTCAGCGCGCGCACGGTTCTGCGCGTTGAGCTGGGAGAACTGGGCGCGCATGCCGATCTCGGCGTTCTCGCCCAGCTTCGGAATCGTCTCGCCGCGCAGGTTGCCGTTGGCGTCGAAGGTGAAGCGCACCTCCATCGAGGTGGCATTGCGCTCCGGCGTATTGGCCGGGGTGCGCGCCAGTGAGGCGTCGCGGGTACGCATCACCGGTGCGCCCAGGTCACCTTCCGGCAACTGCCCGAAGCGCGCCCACGCCGTGGTCGAATCCAGGTACAGATCGAACTCGGGGATGTAGGTGATGGCGTGGTTGAAGCGGCCCAGCACCGGGATCTTCGGCAGCGTCGGGCCACCGCCGGCACCGATCAGCACCGGCGAGCTGGCGATGCCCTTGGCCGCCAGCAGCGCCTCCAGGATCGTCACATGGTCCTTGCAGTCACCATAGTGGTTGTCGAGGATGCTCTGCGCACTGTTCGGCTCCAGGCCACCATTGCCCAGGTACACCGCCACGTAGCGGATGTTCTGCGCCACCCAGCGGTACAACGCGTCGGCCTGATCGCGACGGTCGCTGATGCCAGCGGTGATCTCATCGGCCAGCGCCTGCAGTTCCGGCGTGACCTGCGCGGCCGGGCCGGCCTTGAGCTGGTAGGCGCGACCCATCTGCGACCAGTCACGATAGGTGCTGGCCATGATGTTCGGGCCGAACTCCCAGCCCGCCGCCGACCAGTTCTGTGCTGGCATGGCTTCGCGACGCTGGTAGCGCCAGCGCCACTGTGCCTGTCCGTTCTTCACCGTGGGGCGATCACTGCCCTGCACGCCGCGGCTGTCGACGAACATCGGCAGGTTGGCCGGCGCACTCAGGGTGACCTCCGCGTCCTCGTACTCGGTGAAGACATTGAAGGTTTCCCACAGGCCGAAGTAGCCGGGGAAGTACGGCGTGGCCTGGGTGCGGCGTACCTGGTAGAACAGGCGCGTGCCCGGGGCCAGGTTCGGGAACACGATCACCCGCACCTTGCGGTCGGCATACATCGCCGCCGAGGCGCTGGAATAGCTTTCCTGGGTGTAGATGCGGTCGGCCGGCACGTCGCGGCGCTGGCCGTCGGCGGTGATGGTATAGGCGCCGAGTACTTCCAGCGTCTCCATCTTCTCGCTGTAGCTCAGCCGAACCTGGCTGAACTGCTCGACCGAGGCCTTGGTCTTGAGCAGGACTTCGTAGGTTTCGGTCTGCACATTGCCTGCATCCGGCCGCACCTGATAGTCGGCGCGGTAGCGGACAATGCTGAAATTATTGCTGGCTTCGGTATCGCCGCTGGTTGAAGGCGGCGCCGTGGCGGGCGCGGAGGTGGCGGTGTCTGCCAGTGCCGGGCCGGCAGCCAGGAAGGCTGCCAGCGCCAGTGCCAGCGCGCTTGGTACGGGGTGAAGCATGCGTCGGTTCCTTGGACGTCGTGGGGGATACGTCGGGTCTTACTTCGGCGGCGGCGGTGCCAGCACCGTGCGGTCGCCGTTGTGCTCGGGCGGGCTGACCACGCCGGCCGCTTCCATGGCCTCGATCAGTCGCGCTGCACGGTTGTAGCCGATCTTCAGCCGGCGCTGCACGCCGGAAATCGAGGCGCGACGGGTCTCGGTGACCACCCGCAGCGCTTCGTCATACAACGGGTCGGACTCATCGCCGGCAGAGCTGTTCTCGGGCAGGCCGGTGGCACCGACGACCACGCCGTCGCCCATCGTCTGCACCTCGTCCAGCACGCCGTCGACATAATCGGCCGGGCCCATCGCCTTGAGGTGTTCGACCACGCGATGCACTTCCTCGTCGGAGACGAAGGCGCCGTGCACACGCTCGGGCATGGCGGTACCCGGCGGCAGGTACAGCATGTCGCCGTGGCCGAGCAGGGTTTCTGCGCCGGACTGGTCGAGGATGGTGCGCGAGTCGATCTTGGAACTGACCTGGAAGGCGATGCGGGTCGGGATGTTGGCCTTGATCAGGCCGGTGATCACGTCCACCGACGGGCGCTGCGTGGCCAGGATCAGGTGGATGCCGGCCGCACGCGCCTTCTGTGCCAGGCGCGCGATCAGCTCTTCCACCTTCTTGCCGACGATCATCATCATGTCGGCGAATTCGTCGATGAAGATGACGATGAACGGCAGCGTCTCCAGCGGACGCGGCGCCTCACCCAGTTCCGGGTTCGGCTTGAACAGCGGGTCCATCAGCGGCTGGCCGGCGTCCTGGGCTTCCTTCACCTTCTTGTTGAAGCCGGCCAGGTTGCGCACGCCCACCGCGCTCATCAGCTTGTAGCGGCGCTCCATCTCGGCCACGCACCAGCGCAGGCCGTTGGCGGCCTCCTTCATGTCGGTGACCACCGGCGCCAGCAGGTGCGGGATGCCCTGGTAGACGCTCAGTTCGAGCATCTTCGGGTCGATCATCAGCATCCGCAGGTCTTTCGGCGAGGCCTTGAACAGCAGGCTCAGCACCATCGCGTTGACCGCCACCGACTTGCCCGAACCGGTGGTACCGGCCACCAGCAGGTGCGGCATGCGCGCCAGATCGGCCACGGTCGAGCGGCCAGCAATGTCCTTGCCCAGCGCCAGGGTCAGCACGCTGGCCGACTTGTCGTATTCCTTCGAACGCAGCAGCTCGGAGAGGTAGATCATCTCGCGGGTGACGTTGGGAATTTCCAGGCCGATCACCGATTTGCCCGGAATGACGTCGACCACGCGCACCGACTTCACCGACAGGCCGCGCGCGATGTCCTTGTCCAGCGAACTGATCTGGCTGACCTTGATGCCCGGCGCCGGCTCGATCTCGAAACGGGTGATGACCGGGCCGGGGTTGGCGCCGACCACCTGGGCGTCGATGCGGAAGTCCTTCAGCTTGAACTCGATCTGCCGCGACAGCGCGTCCAAGGTTTCCTTGTCGTAGCCCACCGGCTGCGGCTTGGGGTCGTCCAGCAGCGCGAGCGGCGGCAGGTCCGAGCCATCCCCGTTGACGCCACGGAACATCGGGATCTGCGTGTCGCGCTTGGCTCGGTCACTCTTCTCGATCACCGGTTCCGGGCGCGGCTCGATCTTCACCGGCTCGCGCTTGGCGCGCACCTCGGCATCGGCCTTGCGCACTTCCTGGCGCTCCTCGCGCATCACCCGGGTCTGCTGCCACTCGGTGACTTCTTCCTTCTTGCGCGCCAGCAACGGCGCCAGCGACATCACGCCGCGGCCTATCTTCTCCATCACCGTGAACCAGGACAGCCCGGTGGCCAGGGTGATCGAGGCCAGCAGCAGCACCAGCACGAACAGGTTCGCGCCCAGCGCGCCAAAGCCCACCGTGAGCGAGTTGCCCACCAGCTTGCCGAGGATGCCGCCGGCACTGGAGACATCGCCACTGAACAGGCGCACATGCAGGAAGCCGGTGCCGGCGATCAGGAAGCCGACCAGGCCGACCAGGCGCAGCGCCGGGTCCAGGTCGTTCTCGCCCTTGCTCTCGCGCTTGAGGCCGAACATGGCGATCCACGCCAGCGCGCCCAGCACCACCGGCAGCAGGAAGGCGATGTAGCCGAACAGCTGCAGCAGCACGTCGGCGATCCAGGCGCCGGCGCGGCCGCCGAGGTTGTGCACTGGCGCGACCACGCTGCCGGTGTGCGACCAGCCCGGGTCGGTCGCTGAATAGGTGAACAGACTGGCCGCCAGGTACAGCAGCGCCGGCGCGATGGCGATCAGGCCAAGGTCGCGCCAGAGGCGTTGGCGGCGTGGATTGTCGGTCGTCGCCGCCGCGGCCGTGCGACGTGACGCCTTGCTGTCGTCGGACTTGGAGCGTTCGGGGACCTGCTTCGCCACCTTAGACCATACCTTTGGAATGCGCTGTTAGTGATTGATAATAAATGAGACGGCGTCAGTTTTCAGTTATGCGACATCTGACAGGGCAATCAGAGGGCCGGAACCACTGCTGGATGACGGCGTTCTGTTCATCGGCTTGAATCGCCCTGCCCCAGCCGCCACTCTATGACCAGCCACGGATGCTGCGCAAACATCGCCAGCGCCTTGTCCCATCTACCTTTTCGCGAGTCTACATGAGCACCAGCCTGCCCTCCCGCCACCAGCGCCTCGTCATCCTCGGTTCCGGCCCGGCCGGTTGGACCGCCGCCGTCTACGCCGCCCGCGCCAACCTGAAGCCGGTCGTCATCACCGGCCTGCAGCAGGGTGGCCAGCTGATGACCACCACCGAGGTGGACAACTGGCCGGGTGACGCCCACGGCCTGATGGGCCCGGACCTGATGGCGCGCATGCAGGCCCATGCCGAGCGCTTCGAGACCGAGGTCATCTTCGACCACATCCACACCGCCGATGTGTCGCAGCGCCCGTTCAAGCTGATCGGCGACAGCCACGAGTACACCTGCGATGCCCTGATCATCGCCACCGGCGCCACCGCCAAGTACCTGGGCATCCCGACCGAGGACGAGTTCAAGGGCCGCGGCGTGTCCGCCTGTGCCACCTGTGACGGCTTCTTCTACCGCGACCAGGACGTGGTCGTGGTCGGCGGCGGTAACACCGCCGTGGAAGAGGCCCTGTACCTGTCCAACATCGCCCGCAAGGTCTACCTGGTCCACCGCCGCGACACCCTGAAGGCGGAGAAGATCATGCAGGACAAGCTGTTCAAGAAGGTGGCCGAAGGCAAGATCGAGACCGTCTGGCACCACCAGGTGGAGGAAGTGCTGGGCAATGACGCCGGCGTGACCGGCGTGCGCGTGAAGTCCACCCTGGACGGCAGCACCCGCGACATAGACGCCCACGGCTTCTTCGTGGCCATCGGCCACCACCCGAACACCACCCTGTTCGACGGCCAGCTGGCGATGAACAACGGCTATCTGGAAATCCGTTCGGGCCTGGGCGGCAACGCCACCCAGACCTCGGTGGAAGGCGTGTTCGCCGCCGGCGACGTGGCCGACCAGCACTACCGCCAGGCGATCACCTCGGCCGGCTTCGGCTGCATGGCCGCTCTGGACGCCGAGCGTTATCTGGACGCGCAGGGCAAGGCCAGCTGAGGGGCGAACCCGCTGCTGTAGCGTCGAGCCAGGTTCGACTCAGGCAAAAGGCCGACGCCAGTGCGTCGGCCTTTCTGTTTCATCTGCCCTATCCTTTCCTCATGCCCTCCCCCCGCTTCCTCGACTCCCTGCAGTCCGTTTCCGCCACCGACTGGGATGCCCTGCACGAAGGCCTCAACCCCTTCGTCAGTCATGCCTTCCTTTCCGGGCTTGAACAGCACGGCTGCCTGCGCGAGGACTGGGGCTGGCAGCCCCGGCACTTCACGCTATGGGAAGGTGACACCTTGGTCGGCGCCATTCCGGGCTACCTGAAGACCAACTCCCACGGCGAATTCGTGTTCGACCATGCCTGGGCCAACGCGTATGCCCGTCATGGCCGCGACTACTATCCGAAGTGGCTGGGCGCGGTGCCGTACTCGCCGGTCACCGGCCCGCGCCTACTGGCCCGTCACGATTCAGAGCGCACCGCATTGCTGTCGGCGTTGCGCGAGGCGCTGCCGGCACTGGACGTGTCCTCGGCCCATATCAACTTCCACACCGCAGTGGACGAGGCGCTGTTCGGCGATGACTGGCTGCTGCGCGAAGACGTGCAGTTCCAGTGGCAGAACCCGGGCGACTGGGCGACGTTCGACCAGTTCCTCGGTGCGATGAACCACAAGCATCGCAAGAACATCCGCCAGGAACGGGCCAAGGTCGTTCGCCAAGACATCACCTTCCGCGTGGTGCACGGCGATGAAGCGAGCCGCGCCGATCTGCAGGCGATGTACCGCTTCTACCTGCAGACGTTCCTCGAGTACGGCAATGCCCCGGCGCTGACCGAGACCTTCCTGCGTCACCTGGCCATTTCTTTGGGTCGGGGGCTGGTGCTGTTCCTGGCCGAACAGGACGGCGAGCCGATTGCCGGCGCGCTATGCCTGCGCGGTGGAGACACGCTGTACGGCCGTTACTGGGGCGGCGCCACGCTGCCCGGCCTGCACTTCGAGGCCTGCTACTACCAGGGCATCGAGTATTGCCTGCGCGAAGGGCTGACCCGCTTCGAGCCGGGCGCACAGGGCGAGCACAAGCTGGCACGCGGTTTCCTGCCGACGCTGGTGCGCAGCCGGCACTGGGTGGCCGATCCGGACTTCGCGGAAGCGCTGCAGGAGTGGTGCCGGCAGGAGCGACAGAGTGTGCGGCGCTACCAGCAGGAGCTGCAGGGGCATGGGCCGTTCCGCGTAGAACCGTAGAGGCGCGCTTGCTCGATTGGCGCGGTGCCGAAAGGCGTGCCAACCAAGGTTGGCACCTACCAAGGCAATAGCGAGGGCGCTGTGCTCAGGTGCACTGCCAGAAGTGCCCGCTCACCCGGCACTTTGCACACCAGAACGTATAGAGCATGCCGCCGCTGCCCCACAGCAGCGTGCCCTCACCCGTGGTCGGCAGTGTCGAATCCAGCTGCATCACGAACGGCATCTCTTCGCCGCAATCGATGCACGCCGGGTACCACGCACTCTGCACCCAACTTGGCGCTCCGCCCACACGCGACAGGTTCTGCCGATGATTGGACTGGCCCCAGTCCTGTTGCTGCCAGCGCGCGCTTTCGAGCGCCACCAGGCCCACCTCGGCCCGCATCAGGTCGCCACTGTCGGTGGGCGTACTCGGCACCGCACGGTGCTGGCTGGGATGGCAGGTGGGCAGACCGTCGGCATCGTGGCGATAGAAACGCACGGGCGGGTCTTCCCAGCCGCAGCAGTCCAGGCACAGCCCCAGCGTGATCTCGCCCGACGCGCCCGGCTGCAGCGCGGCAGCATCGGTCTGCAGCAGGCGCTGAAGCGGCGCATGGCAGCTGCTACACAGCGCTTCCAGCGGCCCTCCCATCTCCCCAACATGGTGTACCTGCCCACCATTCCAGGTCGGGTGCAGGCGCCAGGTGCGCTTGCGCCAGCTCGGTTCGTCTGCCTGCTGCGCGCGATGCTGTTCGTGGCCGAAGCGGAAGTGCAATGGCCGCTCGCCATGCAGGCGACGCGGCTGCGGACCTTCGGCGAGGCCGGCCCAGTGCGCCCAGACCTCGGCATCCAACCGCCCCCAGTCGACCAGGTAGCCGCGAGCAATGGCGTAGGTTTCGGGTTGGGCGGCGAGCAGCAACGCCCTGGCCCGCGCCATTTCGCGATCGTCATCGGCTTCGGCCAGGATCTGCGCCCAATGCGCGGCCGTCGCGCTGGGCAGGCCCTGCCAGACCTGCGTGGCCAACTGCACCTCATCCTCACTGGCGACCGCCAGCAATGCCTCCCAGTCGCCCTGCAGCACCTGCGGCGCCTGATAGCTGGCGAACTCCATCACGCTCGTCAACACGTCACCGCGCTCGCCCGCGCGATAGCGGCGCCACGCGTCGGCCACGACCGCGGGCACCGCGTCATCCGGCAGCAGGTCCAGTGCCATGTCGAGGAAGGCCGAGCTCGGCGAAGGCCGCGCCAGCGCCTGCAGCATCAACTCTCCCAGCTGACGCGGCTGTTCAGTGGCCATCGACAGCAGCATGCCTTGGCTGTCGTTGCGCGTGCGCGGGGCGTCATGCAGGTCGAGGATGGCGCTGATCGAGTCACTCATTCGGAGGCTCCTTGCCGGTGAACAGTGATGGTGCCAGACATCACGAATCACCACGACGAATACAATGGCCCCATGACCCGCCAGCTGCCCTGGCGCCTGGCCGATGCGCCGGACGCCCCCTTCCCTCCGGCCGAGACCGCACTGCGCCAGCCCGATGGCCTGCTGGCGGTGGGCGGCGACCTGCATCCGGTGCGTCTGCTCAATGCCTACGCCGGCGGTATCTTTCCGTGGTTCAGCGAGGGTGAGCCAATCCTGTGGTGGTCGCCGGACCCGCGCATGGTGTTCCGCACCGACGGCGTGCATCTGTCCAGTCGCTTCCGCCGCCAGCTGCGCAGCAGCACGTGGGAGATCACCGCCGACAGCGCCTTCAGCCAGGTGATGCGCGCCTGCGCCGCCGCACCACGCCCTGGCCAGGACGGTACGTGGATCAGCCCGGCGATGGTCGAGGCCTACAGCCAACTGCACGACCTTGGCTTCGCCCATTCCTTCGAAGTCTGGGATCGGCAGACACTGGTCGGCGGCATCTACGGCGTCGCGATCGGCGCCATGTTCTTCGGCGAGAGCATGTTCAGTGGCGCCAGTGGCGGCTCCAAGATCGCCCTGGCCGCGTTGGCAGCCACCCTGCGTGGCTGGGGCTGGGAACTGATCGATGCCCAGGTGGAGAATCCGCACCTGCTGCGGATGGGCGCCGAGCACCTGCCGCGCGCGGACTTCCTGGAGCACGTCCGTCAGGCCGTACACCATGACGGCCGTGAAGGCCCCTGGACCCAGGCGGTAGGACGCTTGCCAGCACAGCGTTTGGCCGGGGGTTAACACAAACTTTGCAAGCCGGGCCCATCACGCGTAAAATACCGCGCCTTAGGCCCAGCGTGGCCGTTTTCTGAACCGCACAGGACTACATGTCGAAAGACGATTCCATCGAGTTCGAGGGCACCGTCAGCGAGACGCTGCCGAACACCACTTTCCGCGTTCGTCTGGAAAATGGGCACGAAATCATCGCCCACATCTCCGGCCGCATGCGCAAGAACTACATCCGCATCCTCACCGGTGACCGGGTCAAAGTTGAAATGACCCCGTACGACCTGACCAAGGGTCGTATCACCTACCGCATGAAGTAAGCGGTCGGCGCATTGCGCCACTCCGACAGGGCCGGCCTCGCTGCTGGCCCTTTGTCGTGCGCGGAAGAAAGCGACCGGCACCGGGACCGATCGATTTTCGTCCCTGTCCGAAATACCGCATCGCGCCGCGACTCTAGACTCAATGCGTTCTTCACAGAAGGCGTTGCGCGCATGACCCACCTGATCGTCCTGGACCCCCAGTCCGTCACCAGCCGCTGCTACGCCAGCAAGGGCCCGGACGGCACCTGGTTCGGCCAGCCCTGCCTGGTCTGCACCAGCATGGACGCCTCGCACCCGCTGTACCTGGCCGTGCAGCGCGAGATTCCGCATATGGGCAGCACCCTCAAGCAGCGCCTGCACATTCCGCACGAGGCGGTCGCCTTTGTCATCGAAGACGGCGGCGACCAGGGGCGCCAGCAGGGATTCCGTTCGATCGCGGCCTGAGGCGCCAAAGGTCATCGTGACCGATCTCACCGTGGCGTCGGTCAGCCCTGCTTGCGGCAGATTCGCATTTGCAGCGGCGGCGGCATCTTGGGATCCGATCCAGTCCGGATCGCTGCCCCCTGCCCCGCCATGAACCTGTCTTCCCTGCTCATCCCCCTGGCTTTGTCTGCCGTCACCCTGCTGGCGTCGTCCGCCCATGCCGCCGACACCGCGCCGGCACAGTGCGTATCACTGACCAGCGAACAGCAGATCGTTCGCGCCGGCGCCGACAAGAACATCCTGCTTCGCTCCGGCGAAGACCACTATGTCGTGCATTTCCGCAACAGCTGCCCTTCTGCCGTACTGGCCACCCGCCTCGGCTTCAAGACCGACGGCAAAGAAGCTGACGAGCTGTGCAGCGAGGGCCGAAGCGCACTGGACACAGGTCGCGGCAGCTGCGAGGTTGCACGCATCGAGCCGATCGATGCCGAGCGATTCAAGCGTGAGGCGCGCCGCCGCAGCCGCTGACCCCAGACAGGACAAGGGCGGCCGAAGCCGCCCTTGTCGCGATATACGTCAACGCGTCGCGGCAACCAGCGACAACACTCTCGGTTGCGCGCGCTGCCGTGCCAACCAGAGATCGTAGCTGGATTGCAGCCCCATCCAGAAAACCGCAGTACTTACCCCCGCCATCTCAAGGCGGATGGCCAGGTCAGGACTGATGCCCGCCTTGCCGTTCAGAACCCGCGAAAGGGCTACCCGCGACATTGCCAGGCGCTCGGCCGCTTCGGTCACAGACAGATCCATTGGATCAAAGACCATTGCCTTGATCGCCTGCCCGGGATGCGGATGGTGATGAATCATGCGCGGCCTCAGTGATAGTCCAGGTAATCCAGCAGCTCCACGTCGCTGCCGGCGAAACGGAAGGTAATCCGCCAGTTTCCATTGACCCATACAGACCAATGCCCTTTCAGGCCGCCCTGAAGCGTATGCAGACGCAATCCAGGCATGGCGAGATCCTCAGGACCCGAAGCAACATCCAGGATCGACAGGATCAACAACACCTTGCTGGCGTGACTGTGGCGGATTCCACTGCTACTGCCGGAACGGTAGAGCCGCTCGAGGCCCCTGTGGCGAAAACCGATGATCATCACTGTATCCTGTATCGTTTCGCGATACAAACAGGGCAACACCCTATCGCGACCAGAAGACAGCATTGGCACCTCCGTTCCGTTCAAGCAAGGCCGCGGACGACAGTCCCACTGGAAACAACAAGGGCGGCCGAAGCCGCCCTTGTCATTTCCAGGCTTTCACGCCAAGCCTATGGCATCAGCTCATTCCACCGTGACCGGCAGCAGCCGCTCCGGCTCGGCCTGGGTCTCGACCACCAGCTCGTCGTCGCGAACATCGATGCTGACCTTGCCACCGTCGACCAGCTTGCCGAACAACAGCTCGTCGGCCAGCGGACGCTTGATCTTGTCCTGGATCACGCGGGCCATCGGGCGGGCACCCATCAGCGGGTCGAAACCATGGTGGGCCAGCCAGTCGCGCGCGGTCGGGGTGGCCGACAGGCTGACGTGCTTGTCCTGCAGCAACATCTCCAGCTCGATCAGGAACTTGTCGACCACGCGCAGGATGTGCTCGAAGCCCAGCGCCTGGAACTGCACCACCGCGTCGAGGCGATTGCGGAATTCCGGGGTGAAGCTGCGGCGGATGGTCTCCATCGCGTCGGTGGCATGGTCCTGCTTGGTGAAGCCGATCGAACGCCGCGAGGCCTGCGCCGCACCGGCATTGGTGGTCATCACCAGCACGACGTTCTTGAAGTTGGCTTCACGACCGTTGGTATCGGTCAGCACACCGCGGTCCATCACCTGCAACAGGATGTTGAAGATGTCCGGATGCGCCTTTTCGATTTCGTCCAGCAGCAGCACGCAGTGCGGCGTCTTGACGATCTTCTCGGTCAGCAGGCCACCCTGGTCGAAGCCGACGTAGCCCGGAGGCGCACCGATCAGGCGGCTGATCGAATGCGGCTCCATGTACTCGGACATGTCGAAGCGGACCAGCTCGATGCCCAGCTGCAGCGCCAGCTGCTTGGTCACCTCGGTCTTGCCGACACCCGTGGGACCGGCGAACAGGAAGTTGCCGATCGGCTTTTCCGGGTTGCCCAGGCCCGAACGGGCCAGCTTGATCGCCGAGGACAGCGTCTCGATGGCCGGGTCCTGGCCGAAGATCACCATCTTCAGGTTGCGCTCCAGGTGCTGCAGCACATCCTTGTCGGTGGCGCTGACCTGCTTGGTCGGGATACGCGCCATCTTGGCGACGATCGCCTCCACTTCCTCGACGTCGATCAGTTCCTTGCGCTGGCCTTCCGGCAGCAGGCGCTGGCGGGCGCCCGCCTCGTCGATCACGTCGATGGCCTTGTCCGGCAGCAGGCGGTCGCCGATGTGCTTCACCGACAGGTCCACCGCCGCCTGCAGCGCCTCGTCGGAATAGGTCACACCGTGGTGCAGCTCGTACTTGGACTTCAGGCCCTGCAGGATCTCGTAGGTCTCGCCGACGGTCGGCTCGACGATGTCGATCTTCTGGAAGCGGCGGGCCAGCGCCCGGTCCTTCTCGAAGATGCCACGGTACTCCTGGAAGGTGGTCGAGCCGATGCAGCGCAGCTCTCCGGACGCCAGCGCCGGCTTGATCAGGTTGGAGGCATCCATGGTGCCGCCCGACGCCGAGCCAGCACCGATGATGGTGTGGATCTCGTCGATGAACAGCACCGCATTGGGCACCTTCTTCAGCGCGGTCAGCACGCTCTTCAGGCGCTTCTCGAAGTCGCCGCGGTACTTGGTGCCGGCCACCAGCGCGCCCAGGTCGAGCGAATAGATCACCGCATCGGCCAGAACGTCGGGCACCGAGCCCTCGACGATGCGGCGGGCCAGGCCCTCGGCGATGGCGGTCTTGCCTACGCCCGCCTCACCTACGTACAGCGGGTTGTTCTTGCGGCGGCGGCACAGGACCTGGATGGTGCGCTCGATCTCGTCGGCACGGCCGACCAGCGGGTCGATGCGACCGGCCCGGGCCTGTTCGTTGAGGTTGCTGGCGAACTCGGTCAGGGCATCACCCTTCGGCTCGCCCTCCCCGCCTTCGATGCGGCCTTCACCCTCGGAGGAGGACGACGGCTGCTCGCCTTCCTCGCCCAGCTTGGCGATGCCGTGGGACAGGTAATTGACCACATCCAGCCGGGTGACATCCTGCTGGTTGAGGTAGTAGACGGCGTGCGAGTCCTTCTCGCCGAAGATGGCGACCAGCACATTGGCGCCGGTGACCTCCTTCTTGCCCGAGGACTGCACGTGGTAAACGGCCCGCTGCAACACGCGCTGGAAGCCCAGGGTCGGCTGGGTATCGCGGCCGTCATCTTCGGCCAGGCGGGACACGGAGGCCTCGATGGCCTGCTCCAGCTCCTGGCGCAGGCGTTCGGCGTCGGCGCCACAGGCCTTCAGTACAGCCTGGGCGGACGGGTTGTCGAGCAGTGCCAACAGCAGGTGTTCGACCGTCATGAACTCATGCCGGGCCTCACGGGCGCGCTTGTAGCACTGGCCGATGGTGTGTTCGAGGTCTTTGCTGAACATGGATTACTCCGGCGGCAGATGGGGACAATATGCGGCCTGACTACGCGTTTTCCATCACCCTAGCGGATTGCTGCGTTCAGATGGCGTTATCAGTGCGAATCGCTTGATCTTCATTCACTCCAGGACAGCCCACCCAGCATGAGCGAACCCTACCTGAGCCGCTGGCGATTGCGGCGTGATGGCGTGGCCATCGAGACGCCACACGCCCGGCTCTGGCCGGTGCTGACCGCCGCCGGCGAGCCGGCGATGCTGAAGATCAGCAGCGAAACCGAGGAGCAGAACAGCCACCGCCTGCTGCGTTGGTGGGACGGTGACGGCGCCGTCCGCCTGCTGGCCCACGAGGGGCCGGCGATCCTGATCGAACGTGCCGGCGGCGACTCGCTGCGGCAGCGCTCGATCGAGGGCGACGATGACACCTGCACCACGATCCTGTGCCAGGTCCTGCAACGGCTGCACCGGCCACGGAGCGCACCGCCAGCGGAACTGGTCTGCCTGCGTACATGGTTCGCGGACCTGCTGCAGCCAAGGGCGCCGCTGCCATCACTGCTGGAACAGTGCGGATTGCTGGCGGCGGCATTGTTGCAGGAGGAACAGGAGATCCGACCGCTGCACGGCGACCTGCATCACGACAACGTGCTCGATTTCGGTGCGCGCGGCTGGTTGGCGATCGATCCGAAGCGACTGATCGGCGACCGTGCGTTCGATTACACGACGCTGTTCAGCAACCCGGACCTGTGCGGGCCGGGCATCCACGTTGCGACGCGGCCCGAGCGGTTCGCCGCCCGGCTCGACCAGGTTTCAGCGCTGGCAGGGATCGAGCGGCGCCGGCTGCTGCGCTGGATCGCGGCCAGCACGGCATTGTCGGCCGTGTGGTTCCGCGATGACGGCGACCCGGCCGATATCGACGAGGCGGTGGCGAGAATGGCGCTGGAGGCGTTGGCGGAGGGCTGATCCCGCGCTCTGGTAGATGCCCACCTTGGTGGGCACGCCCCATCCATTATCGATACAGGCCCCTGCCTTGGTAGGTGCCCACCTTGGTGGGCACACCGGGTCCGGAGTCGATGTGCCCGGACGAAAACCGTCAGCCGGTCAGGCCTTCTCCATCGTGCACAGCAGCGGGTGCTGGTTCATCCGCGAATACTCGTTGACCTGGGCGACCTTGGTCTCGGCCACTTCGCGGGTGAACACCCCGCACACGCCGCGGCCACGGGTATGGACGTGCAGCATCACCTGCGTGGCCTTGTCCAGGTCCATGCTGAAGAACTGCTGCAGCACGTCCACCACGAAATCCATCGGGGTGTAGTCGTCGTTGAGCAGCATCACCTGGTAGAACGGCGGCGGCGCCACTTCCGGGCGCGCGGGCTCCACGGCAACGCCGTGCTCGTGATGGGAATCGGGAGAAGACTCATGGGGCATCTGCCCATTATAGAGGCACGGGCCAGCCTGCGTCGGCCTGCCGCAGATTGGACGGCACGCACGCCCACCGTCACAATTGCACCCTCTCTCAACACTGTTTCACAGGATCTTCATGAAAAGGACCCTTCTTCCCGCCCTGCTGATCGCCCTGGCCGCCGCCGGCTCCGCCGCCGCCGAGACCCAGGCCGACAAGGCCGTGGCCCGCCACCTGGACAAGCTGGGCTATACCTACGAGGTCGACGAGGACGGCGACTACCGCATGGTGTTCGACGTCGAGGGTGATCGCACCCAGATGGTCTACGTGCGCTCGTCGGTGGAAGATTTCGGCACCCACAACATCCGCGAGATCTGGTCGCCGGCCTACAACGCCAAGACCAAGCAGTTCCCGGTGGCCGTAGCCAACCGCCTGCTGGAAGATTCGCAGGACGCCAAGATGGGCGGCTGGGTGAAGCAGGACACCACCGCCATGTTCGTGGTCAAGATCGACGCCGATGCCACGGCCGACCAGCTCAGCGACGCCATCGATGCGGC
Source organism: Stenotrophomonas sp. 63632_Sma (assembly GCF_056482875.1). NCBI lineage: Bacteria > Pseudomonadati > Pseudomonadota > Gammaproteobacteria > Lysobacterales > Lysobacteraceae > Stenotrophomonas > Stenotrophomonas sp. 63632_Sma. The sequence goes on along the minus strand of NZ_CM151220.1, from coordinate 2,216,532 downwards.
CATCCGCACCGCCGACGCCATGGAGCTGGAACTGACCAAGAAGGACGAGTTCTGAGTTGAACACCACGCCGGACCCGCGCTGGGCACCGCACGCCACTGTCGCCACCGTGGTGGTCGACGGCGGCCGCGTGCTGCTGGTCGAGGAGACCATCGACGGCCGCCAGGTGCTGAACCAGCCGGCCGGCCACCTCGAGCCGGGCGAAAGCCTGGCCGAGGCAGCCCTGCGCGAGACCTGCGAGGAAACCGGCTGGACGGTGCAGCTGACCCACTTCATCGGCTGCTACCAGTGGACGGCCGGCGACGGCACCACCTTCCTGCGCTTCTGCTATGCGGCGCGTCCGGTCTCGCACGACCCGGCGCAGCCGCTGGACACCGGCATCGATCGCGCGCTGTGGCTGACCCCGGCCGAGCTGCAGGCCGCCACGGAGCGCCTGCGCAGTCCGCTGGTCTGGCAGGTGGTGGCTGATTTCCTGGGTGGCCAGCGCCATCCGCTTTCGCTGGTCCGGGAGGTCGCATGAGCACTCCGCGCGTGATGGTGGGCGTCTCCGGTGGCGTCGACTCCTCGGTCGCCGCCTGGCGGCTGGTGCAGCAGGGCGAGGCCGTAGCCGGTCTGTTCATGCAGAACTGGGCCGACGACGGCAGCGGCGACTGCCGCGCCGAGGACGACCGCCGCGATGCGGTGGCCGTCTGCGGCCTGCTCGGTATCCCGTTCCACTTCCGTGATTTCTCCAGCGAGTACTGGCAGGGGGTGTTCGAGCACTTCCTGGCCGAGTACGCGGCCGGCCGCACCCCGAACCCGGACGTGCTGTGCAACCGCGAAGTGAAGTTCAAGCACTTCCTGGATGCCGCCCGCGAGCTGGGCGCCGAACGCATTGCCACCGGCCACTACGCGCGGGTGGCCCAGCGCGGCCACCAGTGGCTGCTGCTGCGTGGTGCCGACCGCTCCAAGGACCAGAGCTACTTCCTGCACCAGCTGGGCCAGGCGCAGCTGGCGGCCACCCTGTTCCCGATCGGCGACCTGGAAAAGACCGACCTGCGCCGGATCGCGCGTGACGTCAGCCTGCCGACCCACGCCAAGAAGGACTCCACCGGCATCTGCTTCATCGGTGAGCGCGACTTCCGCGAGTTCCTCGGCCGCTACCTGCCGGCCAAGCCCGGGCAGATCCTGGACCCGGCCGACGGCAGTGTGATCGCCGAGCACCCAGGCGTCTTCTATTTCACCCTGGGCCAGCGCGAGGGCCTGAACATCGGCGGCGTGCGTGGCCGCCCGGCCGCGCCGTGGTACGTGGTCGGCAAGGATGTGGCCAGCAACGTGCTGTACGTGGACCAGGACCGCGACAGCAAGTGGATGCTGTCCGACCGCCTGCGCTCGGAAACCGCGCACTGGATTGCCGGCGCGCCGCCGGCACGGCGCTTCGAATGCACCGCCCAGACCCGCTACCGCCAGCCCGACGAGCCCTGTACGGTCGAGGTGCTGGACGATGGCAGCGTGCTGGTCACCTTCGCGCGCCCGCAGCGCGCCGTTACTCCCGGTCAATCACTGGTGCTGTATGACGGTGATGTGTGCCTGGGTGGCGCGGTGATCGCCGCCACCGATGCGCCGCTGGAACAGCGCCTGCGCACCACCCCTTCCCCTTTTGAGGTAATCGCTGCATGAGTTTTACTGTCGACGACCGCGTCCTGGCTTTGGCCGGCATTGCCCAGGCCCTGCAGCAGGTACGCCGCATCGCCGATACCGGCCATTCCGACGCCGCCGCCGTGCGCACCGCCGTGGACAGCGTGTTCCGCGTCGATGCGTCTTCGCCGCAGGAGGTGTTCGGTGACCGCCATGCATTGAAGGCTGGGCTGCGCCTGCTGCACAACTACTTCCGCAGCCAGGGCCAGGACCCGATCCTGCCCAAGCTGGCCCTGTCGGTGCTGCAGCTGGAGCGCCGCTTCGTTCAGGATGGCGCCACCGTGAACAAGGTCGCCTCCGGCATCGAGCGCGCCCAGCGCCAGGCTACCGAACTGGGCGACAGCGGCCACCCGGACGTGCTGGCCAATCTGGGAGGCCTTTACGCCGACACCATCAGCCACCTGAAGCCGCGGGTGATGGTGCAGGGCAACCCGCATTACCTGGGCCAGGCCGGTGTGGTTGCCGAGATCCGCGCCCTGCTGCTGGCCGCGGTGCGCTCGGCAGTGCTGTGGCGCCAGCTGGGCGGCAGCTACTGGGACTTCCTGTTCAGCCGCAAGGCGATGATCGAGGCCGTGGACCGCCAGCTGGCCTGAGCCCCATGGGGTCGGATCCTTTTCCGGCAAGGAAAGGGCTCTGACCCCGAAGCCGCCGAGGCGTCGGAAAACCGGCGCATTCAGAATGCACTTCGAGGCATTTCGACGTTAAAGAGAAAGGGGGTACGGCCGATACATCCTCCGTGCACCTCCCGAGAACGTCCATGTACTCACGCATTTTCATCCGTCTGGCCGCCCCCCTGGCTCTGACCCTGCTGCTCCCCTTCGCCATCGGTTTCGAATGGCCGGCCGCCCTGCGTTGGGCGATCCTGACCACGATGACGCTGAGCTGGCTCGGCTTTGCGTGGTGGACCACCCGCGCCCAGGCACACCGTTCCCCGGAACACGCCCGTGTCCTGCGTGAGCAGGACCAGCTGCTGACCGAACTGCGCAATTTCGTCGGCAACGAGATCGAGGGTTCGCGCGGCGAAGTGGAACGCGCCCGTGACCTGATCCGCCAGGCCGTCTCCAGCCTCGGTGGCAGCTTCGATGCGATGAACCGCAAGTCGCGCCAGCAGAGCCAGGCCCTGTCGCGCATCGTCGACCGCGCCGGTGACGAAGGCAATGCCGGCCTCGACGTTGCCCGTTTCGCCCAGCACGCCAGCCACCGCATGGAACAGCTGGTCGAAGCGCTGGAACAGGTGAGCGGCCAGAGCAGCACCACGGTGCAGCACATCGACCAGATGGCGCAGCACCTGGATGGCATCTTCGCGCTGCTGGAAGACGTCAAGTCGATCGCCGACCAGACCAACCTGCTGGCCCTGAACGCTGCCATTGAAGCGGCACGTGCCGGTGAAGCCGGTCGTGGCTTCGCGGTGGTCGCCGACGAAGTGCGCAACCTGTCCGAGCGCTCGACCACCTTCAACGAGCAGATCCGCAAGCTGGCACACAGCTCCAAGGACGCCATCGCCAAGGTGCGCGAGACGGTCTCGCACATGGCCTCGCGTGACATGGACCGCTCCCGCGAAGCTCGCCAGGAAGCGGCGGCAATGCTCGACAACGTCGCGCAGATCAACGCCTCGCTGGGTGACGGCATGCGCGAAGTGTCCGAGTGCGCCCGTTCGATCGATGGCAGCGTGGCCGAAGCTGTACGCGCCCTGCAGTTCGAAGACATCGCCACCCAGGCGCTGGGCGGCGTGCACACCCACCTGGACCGCCTGACCGCGATCAACCGCGAGGCGGTGGCCCTGCAGGAACTGCTGCACCGCAATGGCGGCGTGTTCGACGAAGAGATCGCCACCGCCCTGCAGCGCACCGGCAGCCGCCTGCGCGAACTGCGCAGCGAATGGGAACGCCCGCCGCACAAGCCGGTTGCCCAGCAGAGCATGGGCGCCGGCACCGTCGAGCTGTTCTGATCCTGATGTCCGCTGCCGTTGCCGGCAGCCCGCAAGGCCCCGGTTCGTCCGGGGCCTTTGCCTGTGACCCGCCGTTGGATGCATCCTGTACACGCACCATGACCCTGATCCGCGCCCTGCCCTCCCTCGCCGACACCGAGCGCCCGCGCAACGCGAGCGTGCGTGAGCAGCTGCAGCAGCTGGAAGAGGTAGCACGTGAGGAGATCCGCGAACTGCAGCAGCTGGCGGATGCGCGGCCTGGCCCGTCACGGGCGGATGAGGCGCTGCTGGGACTGGCGTGGGACCTGGGGTTGGACGGGGACGCCTTGAGGTAGACCCACGCCATGCGTGGATGGTCTTCACCACCACCCGCTCCAAACCCATGGCATGATCCGCCCATGCCATCTACGGCTGGACACGGAGTGTCGTCGCATGAGCACCACGTTCATGACCTGGCTGGGATTTGCTGTGATGGTGCTCATCGCGGTCACCTTCACCTGGCGCCCCGCCTACGCCACTTTGCGGCCACCTCGGCATAGACCTGTCGCATTCCTGTTCGGCAGCCTGCTCTTCATGCTGATGGCCTTTCTATTTGCCTGGGCGCCGGCAACTGCCATCAACACCGGGCATGTTCATCTGAGCCATCACCGCTCCGGCACCATTGATGCATGGCGGGACATCGAGCCGATGACCTTCTGGCTGATCATCGTCGCGGAGTACGTGTTCGGGCTGTTGATCGCCAGCTATTCCATTGCAGGCATCGCATTGATGAAACGGTAGATCCACGCCATGCGTGGGTGCATGCGATCGCCCCTCCACCCTTTCGGACTTGTTGCATGGTGTGGATCACAGGCCCGGGGCACACTCGTCGCTCTCCCTCCCTGGTGGCCGCATGGCATTCAATCCGGAAGAAGCGCGAGAAACCTTCGAACAGTTTCTGATCATCATGGACGATCAGATTGAATGGCTGATCGAACAAGCACAGCTCCGCGGCGTCGACCTTGACGGCAGCCTGGAGAGCCTTGATCGCCTGGAGACGCTGTACACGACGATGGCTGCAACGTTGTCGGAGGACGAACAGGATGGCCTGAGGATTGTGTTTGCACGATATCTGGGCGATGTAGTGTGGGAGCATCACGGCGGCAAATGGACCCTGCCACTGGATGATCCAAAAGACATCAATTTCAACATGCCGGTTATCGTGGGGCACTCATCCTGCCCGTGGCTGGAATTCAATCCCATCCATACGATGCATTGCTATGCCCTACGCCCAAAGGCTGGAATGCTCCGAAGCATCGTCGCGCACAGTGTTGATCCACAGATTCTGGATCTCAGCGATCTGGTGGAAGACGATTGAATCCAGGAGACTGCTCGATTCACTGGACCGCCCCGCGAGGACGGTAGCTGGTTCCGGGCAACATCCACGCATGGCGTGGATCTACTGGGGTGGCGAAATCGCTATGGCATGATGCGCAGGTCCCGTTCATGGAAGACCGATGGCCATCGCCCTGATCGCCGCGCTGTTGATCGAAGTCCTGCTGCTTGTGCTGTGGGCGCCGTTCTTCTTCCGCACCGGCATCGTCCTGTTCAATCAGCGCATCGCCGCTACGCCGGCAGAGCTGGCGCAGCTTTCGCTGGCCGGGTTGGAGCATGATCTGCCGGCCGATACCTGGCTTCGCCTGGTGTTCCGCGCGCTGCCGGACGGCAGTGTCGCCTTTCGCGAGAGCTTCGCGCCGAGCTTTGGCAGTCGCTACTTTCCGCTGATGCGCGGGCGGGTGATGATCGACGCGCAACGCAGGGAGGTGCGGGTGGTCGGGCGGTGCAGCTGGTTCGCGCTGGGCCTGACACTGATGCTGGTGCCGATCATCCTGGTCCGCCCGGCTGCGTCGCCGATGCTGGTGGCCCTGCTGCTGTTCTACATGGGCTATTTCATCCAGCGCCGACGCTATGCACATGTGGTGGAAGCAGTGCGCGCACGGCTTCGCTCCGAATTTCCGCAGCGAATGGTTGCCGCATCGCAGTAGATCCACGCCATGCGTGGATGATCGCGAGCACCGGCATTCGTGTCGACCAAGGTCGACACCTACCAGAGCGGTGCGTCGGCGTGCGGCGATCCCGCCGGGCAAGGCCCGGCGCTACCCTCAGCGTGCCAGCACGACCTCGCTGGCAGCGTCGGTGCGCCCGGGCGCGGCGTGCTGCTGGCGCAGCCACTGCGCCAGGTCGCGCGGGCTGAGCGGGCGCGAGTACAGGTAGCCCTGGATCTCGTCGCAGCCCTGGCGACGCAGCATGTCTTCTTCCTGGTGCGTTTCCACGCCCTCGGCCACCACTTTCATGCCCAGCGCGTGGCCCAGGTGCACGATGGCCTGGGTCACTTCGGCCGTGCCCGAATCATGCAGCATGCCCTGCACGAAACTGCGGTCGATCTTCAGGCGGCCCACCGGGAATCGGTTGAGGTAGTTCAGATTGGAGAAGCCGGTACCGAAATCATCCACCGCCAGCGGCACGCCATGCCGTTCCAGCACGTCGAAGCAATGGCGCAGGATGTCGGTGTCACGGATCAGCGCCGACTCGGTCAGCTCCAGCTCCAACCGCTGCGGCGGCCAGCCGTGGGCATGGCAGATCTCGATCACCCGCTCGGCAAAGCCACGGTCACGCAACTGCACCGCCGACACGTTGACCGCGATGCGGTCGAAACACAGGCCAGCCCGGTCCCAGGCGATCGCCTGGCGGCAGGCTTCATTCAGTACCCAGTCGCCGATGCGCACGATCTCACCGCACTTCTCTGCAATCGGAATGAACTCGGCCGGGCTGCAGTAGCCGATGCCGGGACGATGCCAGCGCAGCAGTGCCTCGATCGCTGGTGGCTCGCCCTGGTGCGCATGCAGCAGCGGCTGGTAGGCCAGGCTGAACTCTTCGCGTTCGATCGCCCCGTGCAGGGCATGCTCCAACTCGAGCTTGCGCTGGATGCGGGCCAATGCGTCCTGGCTGTAGTACTGGTAGGTGTTGCGCCCCGCTTCCTTAGCCGCGTACATCGCGGCGTCGGCGGCACGCAGCAGTGAATCGAAATCGGTCTGCGCATCGCCCAGCATCGCGATGCCGACGCTGGCACCGACCTTCAACGTGGTCTCGCCACGGCGCAATGGCTCGGCCAGCGAAGCGATCAGCTTCCGCGCCACGTGGCCGGCGTCTTCCGGCTCGGCCAGGTCGCGCAACACCACGATGAACTCGTCGCCACTGAAGCGGCCGAACAGGTCGTTGTTGCGAAGGTTCTGGTGCAGGCGGGTGGCGGCAGCCTTCAGCAGCGCATCACCGGTGGCATGACCGAAGCTGTCGTTGATGGTCTTGAAGCCGTCCAGATCAATGAACAGCATCGCCAGCGAGGTGCCGCGGTCGCGCGCTTCCTCGATGGCTTCTGCCGTCTGCTCGCCGAGCAGCACGCGATTGGGCAAGCCGGTGAGCAGATCGTAGTGCGCCAGCAGCTCGATGCGCTCGTTGGCCTCGCGCTCGCGGGTGATGTCACGGAACAGGACCACGAACCGAGGCGGCAGGCCGTCACGGCGATCCAGCTCGATCAGTACCTGCACCCACACGCGCAGGCCGGACTGGCGGTAGAAGCACAGGTCCAGCTGTTCGGGCAGCCCGCCGCCGGCAATCCGGACCAACGCGGCGTCGAAGGCATTGCGCGAATCCTCGGTGTACAGCGCCAGTGCCTGGTCGAGGGTGATCGGCTCCTTGCGCAGACCGTGGATGCGGTAGCACTCCTCGGTCCACTGCATGTGCCGGGTCTGCACTTCGATCTCGCAGCCGCCGATGCGGCCCAGCGCGGAAACACGGTTGAGCAGTTCGGTACGCCAGCGGATCAGTGCATCGGTCTGGTGCTGCTCGGTGATGTTCTGCACCTGGCCGAGCAGTCGCTTGGGCTGGCCATCCATGTCCAGCAGCGGCTGCATCCATAGCCGCAGATGCTGCGACGGTTCGTTGCCCCGGGTCAGTTCCAGTTCGATGTTGGCGGCCCGGCCATCGCGCCACAAGCGTCGCCATGCTGCGCGTAGCGCACCACGCGAGCGCGGATGCAGCTGCTTCAGCCAGCGCCGCTGGCCGGGTACGGCCCCCTGCTCCAACGCCAGCAGCGAACGCAGCTCCGGCGACCACCAGAAATGACCGCTGTTGGGGTCGAACGACCAGCTGCCCATGCTGGCGATGCGCTGGGCCTCGCTCAGGTGCAGCTGCTGCTCCTGAAGCAGCCCTTCCAGCTGCTTCTGCTGTTCGATATCGGTATGCGTGCCGACCATGCGCAGCGGCTGGCCATCGGCGGTGCGCGCGACCACGCGCCCGCGGTCCAGTACCCAACGCCACTGGCCATCGGCCTGGCGGAAACGGAACTGTGCGCTGTACTGCTCGCTCAAGCCACGCAGATGCTCATCCAGTGCAGCCCGCACCTGTGCGATGTCCTCGCTGTGCACGCGGGCCAGAATCTCGGTAGCGGTTTCATCGCCCAGTGCCGGGGTGCGCACCACACGGTCGCTGGGAATGTCCCAGTCCCAGAGGCTGTGCCCGGCGCTGTCCAGCGCCAGCTCCCAGCGCCCACCGCCGCCGAGCGGCACCGGCTCGGGAATGCTCAGCGTGAAGGCCAGCAGGTTGCCGGCGCCATCATGCACCGCGCGCAGGTGGCCGTCGTAGTGGCCGTGCGGGCCACCCGGCAGCGTGCAGGCCACGATGCCGCCATCGGCGGCCATCAGGCGCAGATCTTCCAGCATCGGCGCATACGCAGCCACGGTCGCCGGCAGGCCATGCTCGCGCGCAGCCGGATTGGCCGCCAGCGGGCGGCCCGTGCGGTCGACAATGACCAGCGCCGACGCAAGCGGGTGCTGCAGCAGGCTGGCGATGATCCCTTGGTCCACGCGATCTTGCTCCGGATGACACGCCCGTCAGCGGGGCACGCAGTGGTTAACGGCGCCTGCGGCGGATAATTGAGTGGTCTGGGCGCACCTGCGCGGTAAGATGGCCGGCGCCCCTTTCTTCCGCCCTGTCCATGCCCGCAGAACCGACCGGCAACGCCCCAGTTCCCGACCCGCGGATGGCGCAGGCGCTGAGCCGCGACCGGCGCCGGGTGGTGCTGAGCTACCTGGTGATGGCATTGGCCTGGATGATCGCTTCCGACAGTGCCGTGCAGGCGCTGGTGCCGGATCCGCAGCAGGCGGCGATGTGGCAGAGCGTGAAGGGCTCGTTCTTCGCACTGGCCAGTGCCGGCCTGCTGTATCTGCTGTTGCGGCCGCTGGCCGAGCATGTGCTGCACACCCATGCGCGCCAGCAGGCCTCGGAGCTGCGCCTGCGGCAGATGTTCGAGGGCAACCCCGGCCCGATCCTGGTCTACGACCTCGATACGCTGGCGATCCTCGATGCCAATCCGGCGGCCTGTACGGTCTTCGGCTGGGACCGTGACGAACTGCTGGAGCAGACCATCGATTCGCTGTGGCCGCCAGGCCAGGACCTGGCGCTGCAGACCAAGCTGGAAGCGATCCGCGAGGCACCGGAGGAACTGTGCATCCTGCGTACCCAGCTGCAGCTGCGTGACGGCTCGCTGCGGCAGATGGAGCTGCGCTCCAACGCCATCAGCTATGACGGCCACAACGCCCGCCTGCTGATTGCCATCGACCGCACCGCTGAAGACCTGGCCCAGCTGCGCCGTGACCAGGCGCTGGCGCGGGTCGAAGAAGCCCACGAGCTGGCGCGCATCGGCGCCTGGGAACTGGACCCCTCCACGGGACTTGGCCGCTATTCGAACCAGGTCTATCGCCTGCTCGGTCGCCGCCCGCCCGAGGCGCGGCGCTGGCATCGCTTCGACGAACTGCTGGTGCCGGCAGACCCGGCCACCGCCACCCAGACCGAACAGCTGCTGGCCGAGCTCTGCTCCGGCGAGCCGGTCCAGGTGGACGTGCTGTTGCCGTTGCTGTCGATGGATGGGCGCGCCTTGATGGTGCATCTGCGTGCGGCCAGCGGCATCGACGAGGCCGGCCGCAACCGCGTGCTGGGCACCCTGCAGGACGTGACCGAGCGGGAGCAATCGCGGCGCCTGCTGCGCGAGCGCGAAGAACAGTTCCGAGAGCTGGTGCGGGTGCTACCCGATGGCGTGGTGATCCTCTCCGACGAGCACGTGCTGTACACCAACGCCTGGGCCGCCAGCCTGTTCGGCTATGGCAGCCACACCCTGCTGGGCGAACCCCTGTCAGCACTGGTGGACAGCGCCGATCTGGCCCGCGTGCGCAGCCAATTGCGTGCAGGCCAACCACACCTGGGGCCCGGTCACAGCAGCATGGTGGCCATGCAGCGCGCCGACGGCCGCAGCTTCCATGCCGGCCTGGCGGTGGGCGAGGTTCGCTATGGTGGCCGCGACTGCAAGCTGCTGATCGTGCGCGACCTCAGTGATTCCGAACGGACGCGCAGTGCACTGGAAACCAGCAACCGCGAACTGCAGGCGATGGCCGGCCGCCTGTTCTCCCTGCAGGAAGACGAGCGCCGCGCGATCTCGCGCGATCTGCACGACGACATCGGCCAGGCGATCACGGCGATCAAATTGTCCGCCCATGCCGCGCAGGACGAGCACGATCCGCAGCGCCGCGCCGAGGACCTGGCACAGATCGTCAGCCTGGCCGACACCACGGTAGCCAAGCTGCGCGACATCTCCACCCTGCTGCGCCCTCCGCAGCTGGACGCGCTGGGCCTGGAAGCGGCCCTCAGCTGGCAGGCACGGGTGCTGTTCCGTTCTTCGCAGGTGGAGCTGCTGGCCGAGATCGAACCCCTGCCTCATCGCCCCGACAACAGCATCGAACAGGCCTGCTTCCGCATCGCACAGGAGAGCCTGACCAACGTGCTGCGGCACGCACGCGCGAGCCAGGTACACCTGCAACTGCGCGACATCGGCAAGCGCAGCCTGCACCTGCAGATCCGCGACGACGGCGAAGGTTTCGACCCGGACGGTCCGCGCGGGCTGGGCCTGATCGTGATGCGTGAGCGTGCGCAGAGCGTCGGTGGCCATGTGCGGATCGAATCCGCACACGGCGAAGGCACCCTGATCGACGTACACCTCCCCTACCAGGCGGCCAGCATGGCCGCCGTTGAGTCACCGGACTACTGAGCCTATGTGGAATCCCAACCAGCCCCCGGTCAGCATCGATGATGCGCCTGATCGCCTTGGCGCCGGCAACCCCGAGCTGCAGGCGATGGTCGCCGAGGCGGCCTCGGGCGGCACCGCACTGATGTTGATGCACGTGGACATCGACCACTTCGCCTCGGTCAACGAAAACATGAGCGCCGAGGTGGGTGACCAGGCCCTGGTGCTGGTGGCGCAGCGGTTGCAGTCCTACCTGCGTGGTCGCGGCAAGCTGTGGCGCCACGGCAGCGATGAGTTCCTGATCGCAGTGCCACGCACTGCCGACGTGCCATTGCCGGAGGACTTCGCCGAGGAGATCCGCCAGCAGATGGAGCTGCCGCTGTCGGTGCTGCCGTACACCTTGTTCATGACCGGCAAGCTGGGCGTCAGCCTGTGCCCGGACCATGCCAGCAGCACCTCGCGCCTGCTCGATCACGCCGAGGATGCGCTGTACCAGGCGGCCCGCGAAGGCGGCAACGCGGTGCGCATCCACGCCGTGGATACGCCACCGAGCGCGCACAGCGAAAGCATCATCGCCCGCCAGATCGTGGACGCCATTCCCAACGGCGAACTGAAACTGCGTTACCAGCCGCTGGTCAGCGCCCGCGATGGCCACGTGGTCGGCATGGAAGCGCTGCTGCGCTGGCAGTCGCCGACGCTGGGCATGCTGGTGCCGGAGCGCTTCATGCGCACCGCCGAGCGGCTGGGCATCATCGTGCAGATCGGCACCTGGGTGCTGGAAGGCGCACTGAAGCAGGCCCGCCTGTGGCGCGACCAGGGCTTCGACGACTTCACCATCGCGGTGAATGTCTCCACCCTGCAGCTGCTGCGGCCCAACTTCTTCGCTGAAGTCATGGGCCTGATCCAGGCCGCGGGCGTGCCGGCACAGATGCTGACACTGGAGATCAACGAAAGCGCGCTCACCAACAACGTCAACTTCGTGCACGAGACGCTGGCCAATCTGCGCAACGAAGGCATCAGCCTGAGCCTGGACAATTTCGGCACCGGTGATTCCAGCCTGAGTGCACTGGTCCGCTACCCGGTGGACAAGCTGAAGATCGATCGCAGCTTCATCAAGAGCGCACCGGCCGGCAACCGCGAGGCCGCCATCGCCCGCGCGATCATCGCCATGGGCCACCAGCTGGGCATGACCGTGATCGCCAACGGTGTGGAATCGCAGGCCCAGCTGGGCTTCCTGCGCCGCAACGACTGCGATGTGTTCCAGGGCTATCTGTTCGGCGAACCGATGTCGGCCGATGCCGCCGGCATGACCCTGCGCCGCCGCTACCTGCGTCCGGAAGCCTTTGCCGAGACCCGTCCCGACCGCACGCTGCTATTGCTGGACGACGAAGAGAACGTACTGCGCTCGCTGGTGCGTCTGTTCCGTCGCGACGGCTACCGCATCCTGGCCGCCGGCAACGTGCGCGATGCGTTCGACCTGCTGGCAATCAATGACGTGCAGGTGATCCTGTCCGACCAGCGCATGAGCGACATGAGCGGCACCGAGTTCCTGGGCCGGGTGAAGATGCTGTACCCGGACACGATCCGCCTGGTGCTGTCCGGTTACACCGATCTGAACACCGTGACCGACGCGATCAACCGCGGTGCGATCTATCGCTTCCTGACCAAGCCGTGGAACGACGACGAGCTGCGCAAGCACATCCACCAGGCGTTCCGCACCTATGAGGAACAGCGCCGCAGCAACGCCGGTCCGGCGCCGGTGGAAAGCGGAGATGGCGGCGAGGATCGCCCATTGCGGTAACGATCCCCTCTGGTAGCGCCGGCCGCTGGCCGGCTGCTCTGGATGTCGGGTTCAATGAGGTTGCCGGCCAGCGGTAGCTACCCGAAGCGCGAATCCAGGTCTGGGACAAGCCCTGGTAGAGCCGGCCGCTGGCCGGCTGCTCTCGATGCCGGGTTCAATGAGGTTGCCGGCCAGCGGCCGGCACTACCTGAAGCGGTCAGCGCGGCTGCTTCACCGGCAGCACCACGCGGAAACGCGAACCCACGCCCGGGGTGCTGTCCAGGTCGATGCGGCCGTGGTGCTTGTTGATGATGCTGTAGGAGATCGACAGGCCCAGGCCGGTGCCGCTGCCCACCGGCTTGGTGGTGAAGAACGGATCGAAGATGCGCTGGCGCAGTTCCGGCGAGATGCCGCCGCCGGTGTCTTCAAACTCGACCCATACATGATCGCCATCGACGCCGGTACGCACCGTGATCGTGCCGCGCTCGGCGATGGCGTGGCCGGCGTTGAGCAGCAGGTTCATGTAGACCTGGTTCAATTCCGACGGCAGGCACTCCACCAACGGCAACTGGCCGAACTCCCGCACCAGGGTGACCTTGTACTTCAGCTCGTTCCAGATGATGTTGATGGTCGATTCCAGGCCCGCGTGCAGGTCGACCAGCTTCCACGACTCGTCGCGGCCGGAATACGAGAAGTCCTTCAGATCACGCACGATGCGCGTCACCCGCTCGATGCCTTCGCGCGACTCGGCCATCAGCTGCGGCAGGTCGCGGCTGATGAAATCGATGTCCAGGCGGTCACGGATATCGTCGATCTCCGGGATCAGCGCCTTCGGGTCCGGCGCCCGCAATGCGCGCTCGTAGGCTTCGATCACGGTGAACAGGCTGCGCAGGTACTCCTGCAGGCTGCCCAGGTTGGAGTGCACGTAGCCGATCGGGTTGTTGATCTCGTGCGCGACGCCTGCGGCGAGCTGGCCGATCGAGGCCATTTTCTCCGACTGCAGCAGTTTTTCCTGGGTACCGTTGAGGCGCAGGTAGGCCTGCCGCAGCTCTGCATGACGCTGCTGCAATTCGCGTTCGTAGTCTTCCTGGCCTTCGATATGGCGGAACAACGCCAGGAAGTGCCCCTGGCCGACCGGGCCGTGGTGATACAGATGGGCGATGACCACGCCCTCGCCCAGCGGCAGGCTGCCGTTCCAGTGACCATGCTGGCGCGCCTGCTCCAATGCATCAGGCGGCAGCAGTTCACGCAGGCGCTGCGGCGGCGGCAGGCCGCCGCCCTCACCGCTGGCCAGCAGGTTCTGCGCGGCCGGGTTGGCCAGGGCCACCTGCCCGTCTTCGGTGAACAGCAGCAGCCCTTCGCGCAGGCGCTCAAGCAGCGCCTGCAGCACCGGCTGCGGCGGAAGGGGGGCGGTAACCAGGGCGTTGGCAGCGGACACGGCGACTCGGGGCATTCGAACAGGCGCCCAATATACGCGGTCGTGCGGCGGGCTTCAGCCCGCGGGGGTGGGATGTGCGACCGCCGTCGCGTCAGGCGATGGCGAGTGGGCGCCGCGCAGTGACCGTATGCGACTGGCCCTTGGCATCATAGGAGGAGGAGGCCTCGGTACGCCCGAGCTGGCGCAGCGCCCAATCGACCTCGCGGCGCCGGCGCGACAGCAGCACGCCATTGGCTCGGTTGCGTTCGGCCAGTTCCTGGAGGTGATCCCCCTCACCAAGCGGCGGCGTGCCTTCCAGTGCACGCAGCGCCTCCAGCTTGGCACCGGTCGCCCGGATCAGCGCGTGTACGTCATGATCGACCAGCGCCTGACGTTCAACGTCAAGCGCCTGGGCCAGCCGCTGCAGTTGTTCGCTCATCGGCGCGGTCATCCGTGCAGCTGCTGATCCAGCTCAAGCATGCGCGATGCGATCGCGTCCGGATTGATCTTGTAGGTGCCGTTCTGCAGCGACTCGCGCACTGCGGCCACACGCTGGGCGTCGATTGCCGGGGCGGTGGTCAGCTCACGCTCGATGGCCTGCAGATTGGTGGCCTCGCCGGTCAGGCGCAGGCTGTCGGCCGCTTCGACCGGGCGCGTCGCCGCATCGGTGCTGACGCCGGGCTTGTTGGCCGGGGTCGTCACGCTGCGCAGTGCCTGGGGGACCTGCAGGTTGCCGTCGATTTTCTGGCTCATGGGGTGTCCTGGAGTTGCCGTTCACAAGGGATAACGGCCGCAGGGCCGTGATCTTTAGGGATATTTTGCGGTAAATCAACGCGCCACGATTACGTCACCGGCGGCATCGACCGTGCCCTGCACGATCCGCCGCGAGGACAGGTTCTCCACCGAGACCCGTTCGTTTTCACCGGCATCGCCCATCGCACGGCCTGCAATACGGACCTCGACCGAGCCGCGACGCGAAACCAGGGCCACATTGTCTCCTCGCTTGATGAGACGCTGCACCACCAGATCGTTGTTCGACAGCAGGGCTCCGGCCTGCAACGGACGGCGGGCGATGCGGCCGATCGCTGCATTCGGATCGGCCAGCACCGCACCGGCAATCCGGGCGGCATCACGCTGGGCAGTGGTGATATCGGCGGCGGTGAGGGTTTCTCCAGTACCGATTCCGCGGTTGAGCACCAGCACGGTCTGGTTGCGCCGCACCTTTACTGGCACGAACAGGCGCCAGCCGCCGGCATCGGGGCAGCTGACTTCAACCGTGGTGTTGGCGGTGGGCTGCACCTGCAGCGCGCCAGCACACCTGGGCAAGCGCAGCGCATCGGCCACCTGGGCCTCGCCCTCGCTGCCGGCCGGCAGCGTCGACAACGCGGCGGTGCGGATACTGGCCACCGGCTGCCAGTCGGCGGCAACCGCCCACGGCGGGGCCAGCGCCAGCGCGATGGCGAACAGAGATGTGACCCGGCGCATGGCGCCTCCTGTCGAAGGGATCTGGCCCAGGTGCGTGCAAGGGGTGTGCCAGATCGACGGAGCGGCTTCTGTAGAGTCGAGCCATGCTCGACTGGCCGTCCGGAGCAGAGCAGTCGAGCATGGCTTGTATGTTCCTCCCGGCTCCTACGCGGTATGTAGGAGCCAGGGTGGAGGGACCGTCAAGCATGCATCTGCGGATACTAGCCGACAGACGAGTCGAGCGATCCCCATCCCGCACACGAACGTCGATAAAGGATCGTACGGCCCCCAAAGGGGATCGTCGATGTAGGCAAGCTAACGTCGGTGCGGTACCACCCCAGCCCCTTAAAGATAGCTGGGAGCCGTACAAATGTCTGATTCTCTCGATATTGGCGTGGACGTGGACTCCAAGGAGTTCGTACCGGCAGTGGCCGACCGCAAGGCGGCGACAGGATCGCCAACACCCGGGCCGGCATAGCCCAGTGGCTCAACACCTTGCCCCAGCGATGCCGGATTGGCATGGAGGCGACGGGGCGGTACTACGAGTTGTTGGCTCGGATGGCTGGCCAAGCAGGCCACGTTGTCTATGTGATCAATCCACGTCTGATCAAGCACTACGGCCGGGCGACGGGCTCGCGTGGCAAGACGGACGCCATGGACGCCGAAGCGATCGCCCGGTACGTGAAGAAGGAGAACGATCGCCTGCGTGAATACGTACCGCGTACCGACGAGCAGCAACAGATGCACGATTTGCTGCGCAAGCGGCAGACGCTGGTAAAGACACGCGCGCGGCTGGAGCAATCCTTCGGGGTAAGCAAAAGTGCCCCCGGGGAGCTGTCAGATCTGTTCTGCGCTCTGGCTGGGACGCTGTCCGAGCTGGAAAGCGAACTGCAGCGCTTGGGTCGCGATGGAGAGCATGGCACGCTCTACAAACGCCTGTTGACCATCCCTGGTATCGGCCCCGCCGTCGCCGCTCACCTGATTTACTACATGACGCGCTGGCCGTTGGCCAACGCCAACGCGTGGATCGCCTGCACGGGCCTGGATCCCCGGCCCAACGAGTCTGGCGGCAGAACGGGACGGCGTCGGCTGTCCAAACAGGGCGCGCCAGTGCTGCGCCAGATGCTCTACATGGCCGCAATGGGGCTCAAGCGGTGTCGTCGGGGGCAACCGCTCTACGACGAGCTGTCAAAACGCGGTCACCCCAGCACCGCCGTCTTCAACATCCTGGCCAGAAAGCTGGCCAGGATCGCCTGGGGTGTCTTCAAAAGCGGCCGGGACTTCGATCCGGCCATGCTGAAGGTGGGTCAAGCCTGCTTCCAGCAGGCTTGACCACGAACATAGGATCTCGACTCTACAAAAGCGCTCAAGTTCGGGGCCCACCCCGCCGATACAGCAGCCATGTCCCATGACCTGCTCAACCGGATCGACCAGCGGACCCGACTGGCCGGCCACAATCGCCTGGCGCTGCTGCTGTTCCGCCTCGGCGGACGTCAGCTTTTTGGCGTCAATGTCTTCAAGGTGCAGGAAGTCCTGCGCCGCCCGGAGCTGTTCCAGGTACCCGGACTGCCCAGCCAGTTCGCCGGCGTGGCCGACGTCCGTGGCCGCTCGGTGCCGGTGCTGGACCTGGGCCTGGCCATCGGCCACCCCGAGCGTGAGCCCGATGCGGACACCTCGCCCGGCTACCTGGTCGTCACCGAGTTCAACCGCTCGATCCAGGGCTTCCTGGTCAGCGGCGTGGAGCGCATCGTCAACATCGCGGTGGAAGACATCCATCCGCCACCGGAACTGGGCGCCGAATCGAGCTATCTGACGGCGGTGACCCGCTTCCAGGGCGAGTTGATCCAGGTGATCGACGTTGAAAGCGTGCTGGCCGATATCGCCCAGGTACGCGGTGAAGCAGTACTCGACCCGGCGATGGCAATGCCCGCCGACGGCCCGCAGCTGCAGGTGCTGGTGGTGGACGACTCTCGTGTAGCCCGCCAACAGATCCGCAGCGTGCTGGACCAGCTTGGGGTGGGTGCCACCCTGCTTTCCGACGGCAAGCAGGCGCTGGACCACCTGCTGCAGATCCAGGCCTCGGGCGAGAACCCCGCCGAGCGCTATGCCATGGTCATCTCGGACATCGAAATGCCGGCCATGGACGGCTATACGCTGACGACGGAAATCCGGCGCCACCCGGGCCTTGCCGGCCTGTATGTCCTGCTGCATACCTCGCTGTCGGGCGTATTCAACAATGCGATGGTCGAGCGCGTCGGTGCCAACGCCTTCGTCGCCAAGTATTCGCCGCACGAACTGGCCGACTTCGTGCTGGACCGCCTGCGCAAGGTCGCGATGGCGGCCTGAGGCCTCTGATCCGGTAGTGCCGGCCGCTGGCCGGCAACCGCGGACAATCCGGGAAGCCGGCCAGCGACCGGCACTACCCTCTCGAATTTGGCACACCCCTTGCAGCTTCCCGGGCAACGTTCCTGTGGGAGTGCACCGTGCGCAACCTGATTACCGACTACCTGGGCGTCCACGCCCAGGCCATGCCGTTGCGCGAACAGCGGATGAAGCTGATCGCCAGCAACCTCGGCAATGCCGACACCCCCGGCTACAAGGCCCAGGATCTGGACTTCGATGCCGCCCTGCGCCACGCCCAGGGGCAGGATGCCAATGGCCTGATGGCCACCACCCACGAGCAGCACTACGAGATCAGTAGTGGCCTGAACCCGTTCCAGATCGCGCGCGAAGGCGTGCAGCCCAGCCTGGACGGCAACACCGTCGATCCCGATGCCGAGCGTGCCGCCTATGGCCGCGCCGCACTCGAATACCGCGCCTCGCTCAGCTTCGTCGAGAGCAAGGTGCGTTCCATGCTGACCGCGATCACGGGGCAATAAGCCATGAGCAACCTGCCGATCTTCGATATCGCCGGCTCCGCGCTGCAGGCGCAGTCGGTGCGCATGAGCACCATCGCCTCCAACCTCTCCAACGCCGACACCGTCGCCGGTTCCGCCGATGCCGTGTACAAGCCGCTGGAACCGATCTTCCAGGCAGTGACCAGCAAGAACGATCCGAACATCACGTCGGTGAAGGTCAAGGAGATCACCCAGAGCGAAGCCGCGCCGATCAAGCGCTATGAACCGGGCCACCCGCTGGCCGACGGCGATGGCTACATCTACCAGCCCGATGTCGATCCGGTGGCGCAGATGGTCAACCTGATCTCGACTTCTCGCAATTACCAGGCTGGCGTGGAGATGCTGACCACCGCCAAGGAACTGGCCCTGGCGACCTTGACCATGGGCCGCTGAGGCCCGCAGCACCGGATACCACCATGACCACCGCCGTCAACAACCAGACCAACCAGGACGTCTACGCCGCGCTCGGCCTGAACGCCCCGAACAGCAACGCCACCAAGAAGAAGAACACGCTGGACCAGGCCGATTTCCTGCGCCTGATGACCGAGCAGCTGCAGCACCAGGATCCGCTGAAGCCGATGGACAACACGCAGATGGTTGCGCAGATGGCGCAGATGTCCACCGTGCAGGGCATCACCGATCTGAACAAGACGGTGAAGGGTTTCCAGGAATCGATGGCCAGCGACCAGGTGCTGCGCGGTGCCGCTCTGGTTGGCCACCAGGTACTGGTGCCGTCGGAAAAGCTGGTACTGGAAAAGGAAGGCAGCGTCGAAGGCACGGTGGCTGCGCCCTCGGCCGGCATCGTGACCGTCGACATCACCGATGCCAACGGCACCAAGGTCACCTCGCTGAGCGTAGAAGCCAAGGCCGCTGGCGAAACCGCGTTTCAGTGGGACGGCAAGGACGCCAACGGCAAGCGCATGGAACCGGGCAAGTACTCCATCGTCGCCAACCACGTCGACACCGCCGGCAAGAGCACCAAGCTGTCCACCTTCGTGCAGGCCCCGGTGGAGAGCGTGACCGTCGGCTCCGACGGCCTGTACCTGAATCTCAAGGGCCTGGGCACGGCCCCGATCGACTACGTGCTCCGCGTCAGCTGAGCCGCACATTCCGCATCTACCAGGAGCATCCCATGGGCTTCAACGTCTCCCTGTCCGGCATCAATGCCGCCAATACCGACCTGAGCGTCACCGCCAACAACGTCGCCAACGTCAATACCGCCGGCTTCAAGCAATCACGCGCCGAGTTCGCTGACCTGTTCGCCTCCACCAGCTACGGCCTGTCGAAGAACCAGACCGGCTCGGGCGTGCGTGTTTCCAACGTGGCCCAACAGTTCATCCAGGGCCACAACGAGCAGACCGGCCGCAGCCTGGACATGGCGATCTCCGGTGAGGGCTTCTTCACCATGAACATGAACGGCTCGCGCGTGTACTCGCGTGCCGGCAACTTCCAGACCGATTCCGCCGGCTATGTGATCAACCCGCAGGGCGCGCGCCTGCAGGTGTTCGCGCCGAACGCCGATGGCACCAACTTCGATGCCGGCCGCCTGGTGGACCTGCAGCTGCTGACTACCGACAGCGCGCCGAAGCAGACCAGCGAAGTGAAGGTCGGTTTCACCCTGCCCGCCAACGCCAAGCAACCGACGGTCAATACCTTCGACCCGACCGACTCGAACAGCTACAACCACTCCAGCGGCGGCATCACCGTGTACGACTCGCTGGGCGTGAGCCACATCCAGGTTTCGTACTTCGTGAAGGGCGCCAACCCCAACGAGTGGACCGTGCGCAACTACGTGGATGGCCAGCCGGCCGGCGCACCGACCCCGGTGACGTTCGACAACAGCGGCAAGCTGACCAATCCTGCCAACGGCAAGGTCAGCCTCGGCACCTTCACCCCGACCACCGGCGCGGGCCAGCTGAACATGACGCTGGATATCAGCGGCTCGACCCAGTACGGCGAGAAGTTCGCGCTGCGCAACACCCAGCAGGACGGCTATGCCGCTGGCAAGCTCAACGAGATCACCGTATCGGAAACCGGCGTGGTCTATGCCCGCTACTCCAACGGCGACGACAAGCCCCTCGGCCAGGTCGCACTGACCACGTTCAACAACACGCAGGGTCTGGAGCAGAAGGGCAACAACCTGTGGGTGGAGACGTTCGAGTCGGGCACCCCGCGCACCGGCATGCCGGACACCTCCAACCTCGGCAAGATCCAGGCCGGCTCGCTGGAAGCATCCACCGTCGACCTCACCGAGCAGCTGGTCAACATGATCACCGCGCAGCGCAACTTCCAGGCCAACGCGCAGATGATCACCACGCAGGACCAGATCACCCAGACCGTCATCAACATCCGTTGATGACCTGCTGACCCCGTCACGGAACTCCCCGCATGGATAAAGCCCTTTACGTGGCGATGACCGGTGCCCGCGCCTCCCTGCAGGCGCAGGGTACGCTCAGCCACAACCTCGCCAACTCCGACACCCCCGGCTTCAAGGAAGCGCTGGCCAACACCGAAGCCTTCCCGATCCGTGGCCCGGGCTTTGCCTCGCGGGTGGATGCGCTGCATGTCGACGCCGGATTCAACCGCACGCCCGGTTCGCAGCACATCACCGGCAAACCGCTGGACCTGTCCCTGCAGACCGGCACCTGGCTGGCCGTGCAGTCCAGTGACGGCAGCGAGGCGTACACGCGCGGCGCGGCGTTGTCGGTGACGCCGAACGGCCAGCTGGTGACCTCCAGCGGCCGCCCGGTGCTGGATGACAACAACAACCCGATCGCCATTCCGCCCTACCAGGCGATGGAGATCGGTGCCGACGGCACGCTCTCGATCATCCCGCAGGGCGAAGGTCCGCAGACCATGGCGCAGATCGGTCGCATCAAAGTGGTGCAGGCACCGGATGAACGCCTGGAGCGTGGGCTGGATGGCCTGTTCCGCAACACCGACCCGCTGCAGCCGTTCGCACCGGCACAGGGCACGGCCGTGCACAGCGGCCAGCTGGAAGGCAGCAACGTGGATGCCGCTGGCGCGCTGGTGCAGATGATCCAGCTGCAGCGCCAGTACGAAATGCAGGTGCAGGTGATCAAGCACGGCGACGAAAACGCGCGCAGCGCCAACAGCATGCTGCGCCTGGGCAGCTGACGGAATTCCGGCGCCGGTTGATGCCGGCGCTGGCACACCGCTTGCACACCCGCATACAAGGGCCGCACCACGCGGCCGGCTTCAGCAGACAGGACATCGAAGATGAACCAGGCATTGTGGATCGCGAAAACCGGACTGGATGCGCAGCAGATGCGCATGTCGGTGGTTTCCAACAACCTCGCCAACACCAACACCACCGGCTTCAAGCAGGACCGTGCCAGTTTTGAAGACCTGCTGTACCAGCAGGTACGGCAGCCCGGCGGCTCCTCGTCGGCGCAGACGCAGCTGCCCACCGGCCTGCAGCTGGGTACCGGCGTGCGCGTGGTCGCCACCGCCAAGAACTTTGAACAGGGTGGCCAGCAGCAGACCGGCCGCGCCCTGGACGTGATGGTCAATGGCCGCGGCTTCTTCGAAGTTCAGATGCCTGATGGGAGCTCGGCCTACACCCGTGATGGCTCGTTCAAGATCAACCAGGACAGCGAGCTGGTCACCAACAGCGGCTACCCGGTGCAGCCGGGCATCCAGATTCCCGAAGGCGCGCAGTCGGTGACCATCGGCACCGATGGCACCATCAGCGTGAAGATGGCCGACGGCGCCGCCTCGGTGGAAGTCGGCGCACTGACCCTGACCGACTTCGTCAATCCCGCTGGCCTGCAGGCACGTGGCGAGAACCTGTTCCTGGAGACCACTGCGTCCGGCCCGGCACAGAACGGCAACCCCGGCCTCAACGGCCTCGGCACTGTGGTGCAGGGCGCGCTGGAAGGCAGCAACGTCAACGTGGTGGAGGAGCTGGTGTCGATGATCGAAACCCAGCGCGCCTACGAGATGAACGCCAAGGCGATCTCCACCACCGACTCGATGCTCGGTTATCTCAACAACAAGCTCTGACCGGCCAAATCGGGAAACCGCCATGTCGCCCATTTCCAACTTCGCCCGCACTGCTCTCGCCTGCGCCGTGGCCGCCCTGCTCGGTGGCTGCGTGATCGCGGGCGACGTGCGCCCCTACCCGACGATGGCACCGATCCAGCCGATCATGCCGCCGCAGGCACAGCCGACCGCCGGCGCGATCTACGCTGCCGGCCCGACCCTGCAGCTGTATTCGGACCGGCGCGCGCGCGATGTTGGCGACCTGTTGACCATCACCCTGCTGGAAAACACCACCGCGCAGACCAGCGCCAACACGGCCACCAACAAGGAATCGAACCTGAGCCTGGGAACGCCGTCCATTCTCGGCGCTCCGGTCACCCTCGGCGGCAAGGACATCCTGAGTGCCACAGCCAAGGGCGCGCGTGACTTCACCGGCAAGGGCAACAGCGCGCAGAGCAACCGCCTGCAGGGCAGCGTCACCGTCACCGTGGTCCAACGCCTGCCCAACGGCAACCTGGTGGTGCAGGGGCAGAAGAACCTGCGGCTCAACCAGGGCGATGAACTGGTACAGGTGCAGGGCATCGTGCGCCCGGGCGACATCAGCCAGGACAACACCATTCCGTCCAGCCGCGTGGCCGAGGCCCGCATCGTCTACGGCGGCCGCGGTCCCGTCGCGCAGTCCAACGCGATGGGCTGGCTGAGCCGCTTCTTCAACTCCGGCCTGACGCCGTTCTGAGTATGGCCATGAAACTCTTCTCCTCTTCTTCCTGGCAGCGACGCATGGCGTCGTTCGTCGCGCTGATGCTGCTGGTCGTGGCTGCCCCGGCCAGCGCCGAGCGCATCAAGGACCTGGCCCAGGTCGGCGGCGTGCGCGGCAATGCGCTGGTGGGTTATGGCCTGGTGGTCGGCCTGGATGGCAGCGGCGACCGCACCAGCCAGGCCCCCTTCACCGTGCAGAGCCTGAAGAACCTGCTCGGCGAACTGGGCGTCAACGTGCCGCCGAACGTCAACCCGCAGCTGAAGAACGTGGCCGCCGTGGCGATCCACGCCGAACTGCCGCCGTTCGCCAAGCCGGGCCAGCCGATCGACATCACCGTGTCCTCGATCGGCAACGCGGTCTCGCTGCGGGGCGGTTCGCTGCTGATGGCGCCGCTGCGCGGTGCTGACGGCCAGATCTATGCCATCGCACAGGGCAACCTGATCGTCGGCGGCTTTGGTGCGCAGGGCAAGGATGGTTCCCGTGTCTCGGTGAACGTGCCCAGCGTCGGCCGCATTCCCAACGGTGCCACCGTTGAACGCGCCCTGCCCGACCCGCTGGCCAACGGCGGCGACATCACCCTGAACCTGCACAACAACGACTTCACCACGGTCTCGCGCATGGTTGCCGCGCTCAACAACGCCTTCGGCGAAGGTGCGGCGCGTGCGGTCGATGGCGTGACCGTGGCGGTCACCGCGCCGACCGATCCGGGCGCACGCATCGGCCTGCTGGCGCGAATCGAGAACCTGGAACTGACCCCCGGCAGCGCCCCGGCCAAGGTGGTGGTCAATTCGCGTACCGGCACCGTGGTCATCGGCCAACAGGTGCGCGTGGGACCTGCGGCGATCTCGCATGGTTCGCTGACCGTGACCATCCAGGAAAACACCAACGTCAGCCAGCCCAATGCGCTGTCCGGCGGCCGCACCGTGGCCAGCCCGCAGTCGACCATCACCGCCACCAACGACGGCAGCCGCATGTTCAAGTTCAGCGGCGGCACCACCCTGGACGAGATCGTGCACGCGGTGAACGCCGTGGGCGCGGCACCGGGCGATCTCATCGCGATCCTGGAAGCCCTGAAGCAGGCCGGCGCACTGAGTGCCGAGCTCGAGGTGATCTGATATGCGTATCACTCCCGCATTCGATCTGCACCCGGCGCAACAGAACGATCCGGCCAAGATCGACAAGGTCGCGCGCCAGCTGGAAGGCCAGTTCGCGCAGATGCTGGTCAAGAGCATGCGTGACGCCAGCTTCGGCGACTCGCTGTTCCCCGGCGAAAACAAGATGTTCCGCGAGATGTACGACCAGAAGATTGCCGAGGCGATGACCCGCGGCAAGGGCCTGGGCCTGTCGGGCATGATCAGCCGGCAGCTGTCCGGCCAGGCCGCCGACGGCCCGGCGCTGGATACCCGCGTGGACCCGGCCAAGGCCAGTCGTGCCTACCAGCTCAATGCACCGGCCAAGCCGGCACCGTCGCTGCCGCTGGAAGACGGCAGTCAGGCCGTGCGCCTGCTGCAGCAGATGGCCGCCGGTGCACAGCACGGTGCGCAGGCGGCAGTCGCACCGATGGAACAGGCGCTGGACCTGATCGCCGGCCGCGAGAGCAGCAGCATGCACCGCTCGTTGGGCACCGAGGATCCGTACATCGGCAGCCTGCAGGGCGAGGACTGGGCCGCCAACGGCGACCAGTGGTCCGCCACCGCCAGCAATCGCGGCACCGCGATCAGCCCGGCCGATGCGATG
Source organism: Stenotrophomonas sp. 63632_Sma (assembly GCF_056482875.1). NCBI lineage: Bacteria > Pseudomonadati > Pseudomonadota > Gammaproteobacteria > Lysobacterales > Lysobacteraceae > Stenotrophomonas > Stenotrophomonas sp. 63632_Sma. The sequence goes on along the minus strand of NZ_CM151220.1, from coordinate 2,191,759 downwards.
GCCACCCGTACCGCCGTCGCCCAGCTGGGCGAGCACACCCCGGAAGGCTTCGTTGCCAGCATCTGGCAGCACGCGCAGAGTGCAGCCAAGGAACTGGGCGTGGATGCCCGCGCCCTGGTCGCCCAGGCGGCGCTGGAAACCGGCTGGGGCAAGCGCCACATCAAGCATGCCGACGGCAGCACTTCGCACAACCTGTTCGGCATCAAGGCCAATGGCTGGAACGGCCAGCGCGCCGTGGCCGGCACCCACGAATATGTCGATGGCGTGCGCCGCAACGAGACCGCCAGCTTCCGCGCCTACAGTTCGCCGGCCGAGAGCTTCGCCGACTATGTGCGCCTGCTGAAGACCAGCCCGCGTTACCAGCAGGCCCTGCAGGCCGGCACCGACGTGCAGGGCTTCGCCCGCGGCCTGCAGCGCGCCGGCTACGCCACCGATCCGCGCTATGCGGCCAAGATCGCCGCGATCGCCGGCGGACCGACCATCGAGCGCGCCGTCAGCGCCGTCGCCGATGCCGGCTCACGCCTTGGCCAGACCTTCGCCAGCACCGCAACCGCGGCGCTGGGTATCACTCGTCGTTGAGGAACCCCATGTCCAGCGTACTTTCCACCGGTACTGGTGCCCTGCTCGCCTTCCAGCGTGCGTTGGCGACCACCAGCCACAACGTCGCCAACATCAACACCCCTGGCTACAGCCGGCAGAAGGTCGACTTCGCCACGTCTGATCCGCAGAACTACGGCTTTGGGGACGTTGGCAGCGGCACCCGCATCACCGATATCCGCCGTGCTGCCGACCAGCTGGCCATCTCGCGCCTGCTCGACAGCAGCGGCGAGCTGGCACGCCTGAAGCAGCTTTCGGGCATGGCCGACCGGGTGAATGCCCTGTTCTCGGACCCGGCCACGAATGTCGCCGGCTCCTGGTCCAACTTCTTCGACGCCGTCAGTGGCCTTTCGTCCAACGCGGCCGGCACGGCCGACCGGCAGAGCCTGCTCGATGGCGGCAAGGCCCTGGCGAGCCGCTTCGTGCAGCTCAACACGCAGATGAACAACCTGAGCAGCGAGGTCAACAACGGGCTCATTGCCGGCGCCACGGAAGTCAATCGCCTGGCGCAGGAGATTGCGCAGATCAACGGCGCCATTGGCAGCAACGTGGCCAACGCGGCGCCGGACCTGCTCGACCGTCGCGACCAGCTGATCTCGCAGCTGATCGGTTACACCGGTGGCACTGCCGTCGTCCAGGATGGCGGCGTGATGAACGTCTATACCGCAGGCGGCAATGCGCTGGTGGTGGGCACGACCGCGTCCAAGGTCACTACGGTGACCGATCCATACCAGCCCGAACGCCTGCAACTGGCGCTGGAAACCCAGGGCAACACGATCACGCTCGATCCCAAGGCAGTGGGCGGAAAGATCGGCGGCATGCTCGAGTTCCGCGATACCGTGCTGACACCGGCCCAGGCCGAACTGGGCAAGCTCGCCGTCGGCCTGGCCGAGAGCTTCAACCAGGCGCACCACCAGGGCGTGGACCTGTACGGCAAGATGGGCGGCGACTTCTTCACCATCGGCAACCCACGCGTCACGCCCAACGCGAGCAATACCGGTACCGGCAGCCTCACTGCGACCTACGGTGACCTCTCCAAGCTGGAGGCACAGAACATCGTCCTCAAGTTCGACGGCACCCAGTGGCAGGCCACCCGCGCCGACACTGGCGCCACCGTTGCGTTGACCGGTACCGGCACCGCCGCCGATCCGCTGGTGATTAATGGCGTCAAGCTGGTGGTCGGCGGCACACCGGCCACCAACGACCGTTTCCTCCTGCAGCCGACCGCGGGCGTCGCCGGAAGCCTGGAAACCGCCATCACCGATCCCTCCCGCATCGCCGCAGCGGCAGCGGTCAAGGGTACGGCTGCACTGGCCAACACCGGCACCGGGAAGCTGACCGGCGTCACCGTCAACGATGTATCCAATCCGAACCTGCGCGATCCTGCCGCAATCGTGTTCACGTCGGCGACCACCTACACCATCAACGGTGGGCCGCCGCAGACCTACACACCGGGCCAGACCATCAGCGCCAATGGCTGGAGCTTCGTGCTGGACGGTGCACCGAAGGTCGGCGACACCTTCAATATCAGCCCTACTCCGGCAGGCTCGTCGGACAACAGCAACGCGGCAAAGCTGGCCAAGGTAGAGGACGCCAAGGCGTTCAACGGCGGCACCGTCACCCTCAACGGTGCGCTGGGGGGGTTGACCACGCAGGTCGGCGCGGCGGCACGTTCGGCTGAGTACTCGCTGGACGCGCAGCAGGTCATCACAGACAAGGCGCAGGCAGCCCGCGACGAGATCTCCGGCGTCAACCTGGATGAGGAAGCAGCCGACATGCTGCGGTTGCAGCAGGCCTATCAGGCCGCCTCACAGCTGATCTCCACCGCCGACAACATGTTCCAGACCATCCTGGGAGCCGTCCGTCGATGAGCAGCCGAATTTCCACCGGGATGATGTTCAACCAGTCCGTGTCGCTGATGCTCGCCAAGCAGTCGAAAATCAGCCACCTCGAGCAGCAGATCGCGACTGGCAGCAAGATCACCTCCGCCAAGGACGACCCGGTCGCTGCAGGTACGGCCGTTGGCCTGGACCGTGTCGTGGCCGGGCTCGAGCAGCTCGGCAAGAACGCCAACAGCGTGCAGAACCGCCTGGGCCTGCAGGAAAACGCCTTGGCTCAGGTCAATGAGCTCATGTCGCGCGCCGTGGAGTTGAGTATCCAGGCCAACAGTCCGGTGCCCAAGGCCAGTGACCTCAAGGCCATCGTCAGCGAGCTGAAGACCATCCAGGAAAGCCTGCTGTCGCTGGCCAATTCCCGGGATGGCAGCGGACGCTACCTGTTCGGTGGCAGCAACGACGCTGACGCCCCGTTCCAGCGAAGCGGCGGCACCGTGACCTACAGCGGTGACCAGAACCAGCGGCAGGTGGAGGTGGCACCGGGCCAACTGGTCTCCGACGCCCTGCCCGGCAGCGAGATCTTCATGCGCATCCCCACCGGCGATGGCCGTGTGGATGCCAGCGCGGCCGCCGGCAACACCGGCAGTGGCCTGTTGACCTCGGTCAGTCGCGACGGCAGCGGCAGCTGGGCCGGCGGCACGCTCAATGTCCGCTTCACCGGCACTGCCGAAGGTGCCTATGAGGTGGTTGATGGCACCGGCACGGTGGTCGGCAGCGGAACCCACAAACCCGGCGAGGACATTGTCGTTGGCGGCGTGCGCATGCGCATCGAGGGCAAGCCAGCCGCCGGTGATCAGTTCAACGTCAGCGACGCGGGTAGCCGCGACATCTTCTCCACCCTGGACAAACTGGTCGCCGCACTGGAAACCGACCCGTCCACCGAAAGCCAGCGCACGGCGCTGCAGAACACGCTGCAGTCCAGCATCCGCGACCTCAACAGGGCCTCGGAAACGATGATCGACGCCCGCGCCAAGGGCGGCGCCCAGCTGGCCGCCATCGATACCGCGGCCAGCGCCCGCGAAGCCACAGCCGTCACCGTCAAGAGCACCCTCTCGACGATGCGCGACCTCGATTACGCCGATGCCATCGGCCAATACAAGCTGGAGACCGCCGCCCTTCAAGCCGCCCAGACGATCTTCAGCCAGATGCAGGCGATGTCCCTGTTCAACAAGATCCGCTAGTCCCTTTCCCCGTTCCATCCGTCTTCCAGCACGGCGCGTCCCGCGCCTTCCATACCGAAACAACCGAGCAACCACGGAGAAGCACCATGGCACAGATCATCAACACCAACACCATGTCGCTGAACGCTCAGCGCAACCTGTCCACCAGCAGCAGCTCGCTGGCCACCTCGATCCAGCGCCTGTCATCGGGCATGCGCATCAACAGTGCCAAGGACGACGCCGCCGGTCTGGCGATCTCCGAGCGTTTCACCACCCAGATCCGTGGCATCAACCAGGCCGCGCGCAACGCCAACGACGGCATCTCGCTGGCGCAGACCGCTGAAGGCGCACTGGGCGAAGTCGGCAACAATCTGCAGCGCATCCGCGAACTGGCCGTTCAGGCCCGCAGTGCAACCAACTCGGCCTCGGACCGCCAGGCGCTGAACGCCGAAGTGCAGCTGCTGAAGCAGGAAATCCAGCGCGTTGCGGAGCAGACCAACTTCAACGGCACCAGCCTGCTGGACGGCAGCTTCACCAACCAGGCCTTCCAGATCGGCGCCGACCAGGGCCAGACCATCAACATCTCGCAGATCACCAATGCGAATGTGCACATGCTGGGCAGCTGGACTACGGCTTCCCGCGCTGCCTCGCTGGTGGGCGCCACGCCTACCGGCGCAACCGCTGCGGCTGCCACGCCGGCCACTGTGGGCATCGGCACCATTACGGCCGGTACAGGTGGCACCACCACCAGCACCCTGGCGACCACCTTCACCGCCAACAACGGCAAGTCGGTCAGCATCAACATCACCGGCACGGTCGACAATGCAAGCGTCACCACGGCCCTACAGGGAACGTTTGGCGCGGACGGCAAGAATGAAGTCGACGGCTTCACCCTGGACCTCGGCGGCAGCGCTACCGTCGCCGCGGCGGTTACGGCAGGCAGCCTGAAGGTTGTTCGTACCGACGGTTCCAACATCAATGTGACGGAGACGGCTACGGGTTACACCACGGCGGCCAGCCTGAACTTCGACGTAGCGAGTACGGATGGCAAGGTGGCCGTCGCAAAGTATGACGCGATCACCGCCGACCAGTTCACCATCAACGGCCAGAGCATCGAAGTTGGCGCGGCGAAGGACGCAAGCGAGCGTGCCACCACGCTGGTCAATGCAATCAACGCGCAGACCCACAAGACCGGCGTCACTGCCTCCCTGATTGACGGCAAGCTGCAGCTGACCTCGCCGGACAAGGACTTCATCGTTGGCGGCACCCTTGCCGGTGGCTTGGCGGCAGCAACGGGTCTGAATACCGGCAGCACCGACGCTGCTTCGGCAACGCCGATCGCCGGTGCGACCTCGTTCAAGGCCGGCGAGCCCGCGACCGGCTTCGCCGAACTGGATATCTCCAACCAGGCCAACGCCGACAACGCCATCCTCGCCATGGATGCGGCACTGCAGTCCGTCAATTCCGCCCGCGCCGACCTCGGTGCAATCCAGAACCGCTTCACCTCGACCATCGCCAATCTGAACACCAATTCGGAGAACCTGTCCGCCGCACGCAGCCGCATCCGCGACGTTGACTACGCCCAGGAAACCGCCGAACTGACCCGTGGCCAGATCCTGCAGCAGGCTGGCACGGCCATGCTGGCCCAGGCCAACCAGGTGCCGCAGAACGTACTGCGCCTGCTGCAGTCGTAATACCTGCACCACTCGAGCTGGAGCCGGGCCCCGCCATGCAGATGGCGGGGCCTTTTCGTTTGACCAGAGAAAAAAGGATCGAAACTCCGCTAAAGGCCGGAGGGGTAGTGCCGTTATTGATTTCAGCAGCGGTAGCACACCCCTTGGGGGGAAGCCAGCCACTGCCCCCCGAAACCGGTCAGGCTGCTCTGCCGGACACACTGCCTACAAGGAAACCGCACCATGGCACAAGTCATCAACACCAACACCATGTCGCTGAACGCCCAGCGCAACCTGGGCACCAGCGGCGCCAACCTGGCCACCACCATTCAGCGCCTGTCCTCGGGCATGCGCATCAACAGCGCCAAGGACGATGCCGCCGGCCTGGCGATCTCCGAGCGCTTCACCACCCAGATCCGCGGCGCCAACCAAGCCGCCCGCAACGCCAACGACGGCATCTCGCTGGCCCAGACCGCCGAAGGCGCACTGGGTGAGATCGGCAACAACCTGCAGCGCGTCCGCGAGCTGGCCGTGCAGTCGCGCAGCGCCACCAATTCCGATTCCGACCGTCAGGCCCTGAACGCCGAAGTGCAGCTGCTGAAGCAGGAAATCCAGCGCGTCGCCGAACAGACCAACTTCAACGGCACCAACCTGCTGGACGGCACTTTCACCAGCCAGGCCTTCCAGATCGGCGCCAACCAGGGCCAGACGATCAACATCTCGCAGGTCGCCAACGCCAACATCAGCAAGCTGGGCAACTGGACCAGCGCTTCGACCAGCGCCAGCATCTCAGGCGAACTGCCGACACTGACCAAATCCGCCAACTCGGGTGTTTCGGGAACCTTCGCAACCGCAACCGCTGGTGCCGCTGGTGAAAAATTCACGCTGAAGGTGGATGGCGTCACCATCGTAGACACGACGGCGACGGCTGCCGGCGACAAAGTTGATGCGGCCGCTATCGACGCGGGACTCGCCAACACGACCACCGCGAATGCACTCGCGACTGCAGGCATCAAAGTATCCGGTAGCGCGACCGCCGGCACCTTGGCCTTCACAAAGGCTGATGGCAGTGATCTCGACATCACCTTGACGAACGACATGGCCACGCTTGGTGGCTTCGCAAATGCCGGATTTGTTGCCAGTCACGAGGCCTCTCTTGCCGGAGCGAAGTTCGGTGCAATTGACGCTGGCCAGCTGAAGATCAATGGCGTCGACATCAAGGTGGACGAAGCCAAGACCGCCAGCGACCGTGCAACTGCGCTTGCGAATGCTGTCAATGCGCAAACCCACAAGACCGGCGTATCGGCCTCACTGATCGAAGGCAAGCTGCAGCTGACCTCGAAAGACAAGGACTTCAGCATCGAGAGCTCGCTGAATGCAGCAGACCTCAAGGCAGCAACGGGCCTGGCTACCGCGAACACCGCCTCCAGCACGGGCGCGAACATCCAGAAGTACGACGGCGGTACCGCTGTCGAAGGCTTTGCAGGTCTGGATATCTCCTCGGTCAAGGGTGCCGACGACGCCATCCTGGCGATGGACGCAGCCCTGAACTCGATCAACTCCGCCCGCGCCGACCTGGGTGCAATCCAGAACCGCTTCACCTCGGTGGTTGCGAACCTGAACACCTCGTCGGAGAACATGTCGGCTGCCCGCAGCCGCATCCGCGACGTGGACTACGCTTCGGAAACCGCCGAGCTGACCCGCAACCAGATCCTGCAGCAGGCCGGTACCGCCATGCTGGCCCAGGCCAACCAGTCCAGCCAGAACGTGCTGAGCCTGCTGCGCTGATCCAGCGGTAGTACAAAGCAACAACGGGAAGGGGGCGCAAGCCCCCTTCTTCGTGCCCGGCGGCAGATTGGCATGGGTCTTGCAGAAGGCTGGAGAGCGTTTCCACGCTCAAGCTCGCCCCTCCCAGGCCGATAGCAGGTGCAGGACACCCGCCCGGCCCGTCCAAGAAAAAGGATTCCCCTCATGGCCATCGGCACGATTGGTTCCGGCCTCGACATTCCCAGCCTGGTTGCACAGCTGACCGCCAAGGAACGCGAGCCCCGGGAAAAGCAGATCAACTCGGCGGGTGTTGCCGCCAGCGCCAAGCTTTCGGCGCTTGGCACCATCAAAAGCGGAATGACAGGTCTGCAGAGCGCGCTGAAGACCCTGGTCAAGGGTGTGGCCACCCCCGGCTTGAAAGTCAGCACGCCGACCGAGTCGAACTTCACTGCGACCCTGGACACCAGCACGACCGCCGGCAAGGCCGCTGCGGGCAGCCACCAGGTGGAAGTCAAATCCCTGGCACAGAACCAGAAGCTCAGCTCCAAGGCGTATACAAAGGACGCCGTGGTTGGCGACGGAACGCTGACGATCGCATACGGCGACAAGTCCATCAGCGTGAACATCGAACCCGGCGCGACGATGGAGAAGATCGCAGCCGAGATCAATTCCGCCGCCGAGAGCAAGGGCGTCACCGCGGCCGTGGTGACCGCCGACGATGGCATGCACCTGGTATTGACCGCCGTTGATTCCGGCAGCAAGGGCGCGTTGAAGGTCAGCGCCAGTGGCGGCAATGGCGGACTCTCCGAGCTGGCCTATGACGGCACATCCGCATCGAAGATGACCGAGATGGTGCCCGCCAAGGATGCAGTGGTGGTGGTGGATGGTTTCACCCGCACCAGCAGCTCCAACACGATCACCGACCTGGTACCGGGCATCAGCCTCACCCTGACCAAGGCGAAGGAAGGCGAGACGCAGACGCTGACCGTCACTCCGGACAACAGCACGCTGAAGACCAATCTCACGGCCTTCATCACCGCCTACAACGGCATCCAGACCACGTTGAAGAATTCCAGCGCTTACAACGCTGAGACGCGCACGGCCTCGACCATGACCGGAGACGCCATGGTCCGTGGCCTGCAGCAGCAGCTGCGCGCCCAGCTGAGTGCCAACGTCAACGACCTCAAGGATCTGGGCATCACCATTGCCGCCGACGGCAGCATGAGCCTTGATGGCGCCAAGCTCGACACCGCGCTGGCGAAGAACCCGGAGGCCGCCACCAAGCTGTTCGGTGCAGAGGGCGCGCTGGGCAAGCCGATGACCGAACTGCTCAAGAGCAGCCTGGACGCGACCACCGGCACGATCACCCAGCGTACGGCGACCTTGAACAAGCAGATCAAGGCACTGGAAAAGCAGCTGGACGAGCTGGACAAGAACATGGAAAAGGTGGCCGACCGCTACACCAAGCAGTTCACCGCGATGGAAAAGATGGTCACGCAGATGCAATCGGCCGGCGGCTCGCTCATCCAGCAGCTCGGCAACTGATTTCCAGGCATTTTTCCGGCGCAGTCGGTACTCAAGTAGAGCCCCGGCTGCGCCGATAACCCGTTAGACCCGTGCCGAACCCCTCAACCCACGCGGATGGGCAGGCATTCCAGGAGACTTCCCCTATGTACGGTTCCAATCGGCAGTTCGCCGAGCAGTACCGAAAAGTCGGCGTGACCACCTCGGTCGTCGATGCCGATCCACACAAGTTGGTAGCGCTGCTGCTGGCCGGTGCCTGCGAGCGCATCCGCACCGCTGAAGCCTCTTTGCAGCAGAATGACCAGGCGCGCAAGGGCAAGGCCATCGGCGAAGCCTGCGCCATCGTCGGCCACCTCAACGGCTCGCTCGATCACGAAGCCGGCGGCGAGATTGCCGGCAATCTGTCGGCACTGTACGACTTCGTCATCATGCGCCTGACCGAGGGCAACCTGCACAACGATCCAACCGCACTGAAGGAAGCCCTGGGCTTGATGGTGGAGATCGATTCGGCCTGGAACGCGATTCCGGCAGACCAGCGCCAGGTCACCAAAGCGGTGGCGCCATGAACCTTCAAACTATGCACGACGCCCTTGATACGCTGGAAACCAGCCTCCAAGGCGAGGACCACGACACCAGCGAACGCCTGATGGCCGAACACCTGGAAGCCGTGGCTGCCCTGTCGTTGGTTGTCGAGCGCCCCAGTGATGCCGCCATCCTCGCGTTGCGCGACCACCAGCAACGCGTACTGGCGCGCATGATCTCCCTCCGCGATGAAGCCGCAGCTCACCTGAAGCACACCGGCCGCTCCCTTCGAGCGGCGCATGCCTACCTGCAGGCAGAATCACTCGCATGACCCAACTGCCGACCACGTCGCTGCACCACCCCGCCGAAAGCGAGCTGTTCGACGAAACGCTCAGCTGCGAGCTGGCCTTGCCGGCCGAGTTCCAGGCAGGCAGCGCCGCCGGTCGCACCAGCAGTGCCGAAGGCCTGCTGCGCAGCCTGGCCTTGGTCGAGGACAGCCGCGTTGACGAGCACGACGACCGCAATGAGTCCAGCCTGCAGTTGCAGCGGCTGGAAGCCAAGCTGGATCTGGCGATGGTGCTGCTCGGCCGTCTGGTACGCCAGCAGGGCCAGGAACTGACGCTGCGCCCCGTGCGCTGGTCACGCCGCGGCATCCGCCTGCAGCTGGGGCCGCGCAGCGGCGCCAGCCCCGGCCAGGCCGGCCTGGTGCGCCTGCAGCCCAGCGACTGGCTGCCTGACCATATCGACCTTCCCGTGGAAGTGGTCGCCGAAGCGGCGGACGGTGGCGGTGGTCATTACCTGTGGCTGCGTTTCCAGCGTCTTGGCGATGGCCTGGAGATGGCAATGGAGCGGCATCTGTTCCGCCTGCATCGCCGCCAGGTGGCCGAAGCACGCCGCGCCCGCTGAAACCTGCCACCATGACGCCGGATGGGCAACCCTTGGCGCGCCCGTTCAGCTAAGTTAAGGTGGACTCCCCTCACGGACCTCCAACGTGCCTGTGCGAGTTCTCATCGTCGACGATCACACCCTGGTCCGCGCCGGCCTGGCGCGGCTGCTGCAGGGGTTTGCCGACGTGCAGCTCGTCGCCGAGGCCAGCAATGCCGAGCAGGCACTGCAGCTGGCCCTGCAGCACGCCCCGGACGTGATTCTGATGGACCTGTCACTGCCCGGCCGCACCGGCCTGGAAGCCCTCAGCGACATCCGCCTGCGCGCCCCCGGCACGCGGGTGGTGATGATGACCATGCACGACGACGCCGCGCACGTACGCGATGCACTCGATCGCGGCGCGGTCGGGTTCCTGGTCAAGGATGCCGCACCGCAGGAGCTTGAACTGGCGCTGCGTGCCGCACACGCCGGTCAGGTGTTCCTGAGCCCGCAGATCTCCGCCAAGATGCTGGCACCGATGCTCGGTCGCGAAAAACCCACCGGCATCGCCGCACTGTCGCCGCGCCAGCGCGAGATCCTGCGCCGCATCGGCAAGGGCGAAAGCAACAAGGAAATCGCCGCCGACCTCGGCATCAGCGTCAAGACGGTGGAGACCCACCGCGCACGCATGATGGAGTCGCTGGGCTGTCGCCGCGCCAACGATCTGCTGCTGCTGGCCGCGCGCCACCAGCACGAGCTGGAGTGATCCTCCGCGAAGGAGGCCAGATCCGCACTGACGACGAATTCCCGTCACCCCGACGCTCCCTGACAGGAATCCGTACACGGCGCAGCCCGATCAATCCGGGACCCACACCGGAAATCAGCAACTTAGCGGCGATCATCGTCAACATTCCGCGACAATGTAGGGAATACCCCTACACCCTGTCAGGACATTCACGAAGCCCCTCAGGAACCCCCTGATTCCGTCCCCGCCGGATCAAAAGCAAGATGCGTTCCACAAGGCGCCGGGGAGCGGTGCCGGGGAACCACGATGAAGGCTGCACTCTCGACCCAGCTGGGCCAACAACTTCACCTCACCCCGCAGTTGCTGCAGTCGATCCGGCTGCTGCAGCTTGATGGCCTGCACCTGGAACAGGAAATCCAGCGCCTGCTGGACTCCAACCCGCTGCTGGAGATCGAAGAGGCTGAAGCACCCACCGCCGAAGCCACCGAGGCCGGCGCCACCACGCTGGAAACCGCTGCGTTCGACGAGCTGCCCGAGTCGTCGATGTGGGACGTGGCCGGCGCCAGCTGGCAGGACGGCGACGACGACCGCATGGCGCGCATCGCCGCCGGCGAATCGAGCGACCCGCAGCTGCGCGTGCTGCAGCGCCTGTCGCTGGACATGGATGACCGCGAGCTGGCCGTGGCCGCCTTCTGGCTGGACCATTGCGATGAGGCAGGCTACCTGCAGGCACCGCTGGACCAGCTGCAGCTGCTGGCCAGCGCCCAGTTCGACATCGCCGCCGACGGCGTGGAAGCCATCCGTCAGCAGCTGCTGCATGGCGAGCCGGCCGGCATGGCCGCTCAGGACCTGCGCGAAGGCCTGCAGGCACAGCTGCGCAGCCTGCACGGCGTAGTCCCCGCCCGCCACCTGGCGGCACGCATTCTCGATGGCGCGCTCGACGCGCTGGCCGCGCACGACTACCCCGCCCTCGCCCGCCTGCACGACGCCGAGATCGACGACGTGCGCGAAGCCGTGCGCCTGATCCTCTCGCTGCAGCCGCGCCCGGGTGACAGCCTGCTGCCCGAACGCAATGCCGTGGTGGTGCCGGACGTGATCGCCTGGCACGCCGACGACCAGTGGAAGGTGGCGCTGAATCCGGCGACCAGCCGCCGCGTCTCGATCAACAGCCAGTACGAACAGGCCCTGGCCGAGACCAGCGAGGCCGCACCGGCACTGCGCGAAATGCTGCAGGAAGCGCGCTGGTTCAGCCGCGGCCTGTCGATGCGCTACGACACCCTGCTGCGCACCGCGCGGGTGATCGTCGAGCGCCAGGCCGCGTTCCTGGTGCGTGGCGAGGAGGCCATGGCGCCGCTGACGTTGAAGGAAGTGGCCGAAGAGATCGGCATGCACGAGTCCACCGTCTCGCGCATCACCACCGGCAAGTTCCTGCAGACCCCGCGCGGCACCTTCGAACTGAAGCACTTCTTCGCCGTGCGCCTGGAAGGCGCCAGCGTCTCCGGCCAGGCCGTGAAGGCCATGGTCCGCCGCCTGATCGACGCCGAACCGGCCGGCCGGCCGCTGGCCGACGAGGCCATCGCCGGCCTGCTGTCGCGCCAGGGGGTGAACATTGCCCGCCGAACCGTCGCAAAATACCGAGAACAACTGGACATCGCCCCGGCCCGTGAACGGCGCCGGCTTGGCGCCAGGCAACCGCAGCTGGCCCGGGTGGGCTGAAAAGGATGTTGGACATGAACAAGCTCACGGTCCTGCTGGTCGATGACCACGAGGGCTTCATCAACGCGGCGATGCGCCATTTCCGCAAGATCGACTGGCTGCAGATCGTCGGCAGCGCCGGCAACGGCCTGGAAGCGATCGAGCGCTCGGAAACGCTGCGCCCGCAGGTGGTGCTGATGGACCTGGCGATGCCAGAAATGGGCGGCCTGCAGGCCACCCGCCTGATCAAGTCGCAGGACGATGCACCGTACATCGTGATCGCCAGCCACTTCGACGACGCCGAGCACCGCGAACACGCGCTGCGCGCTGGCGCCGACAATTTTGTCAGCAAGCTGTCCTACATCCAGGAAGTCATGCCGATCCTGGAAGGCCTCAGGGAGGATCGATCGTGAGCGAATCGCGCATCCTGGTGCTGGACAACGACGCCGTGCGCGCAGAGCGCACCGTTGCCCTGCTGGAATTCATGGATTTCAACCCGCGCTGGGTTTCCGACGCGGCCGACTTCGACCTGGGTCGCCAGCGCCAGAACGACTGGATGGCCGTGATCGTCGGCAGCCTGGACGACACCGCTGCCAGCACCGCGCTGTACAACTGGCTGGGCGGCAGCAGCCTGCCGCCGCCGGTACTGCTGGCCGACGGTGATGCCGCAGCCTTTGCCCATCAGCACGGCCTGCACGAAGCCAACATCTGGCCGCTGGAAACGCCGCTGCGCCATGCGCAGATGGAAGCCCTGCTGCGCCGCGCCAGCCTCAAGCGCCTGGACGCCGAGCACCAGGCCGGCGCCGCGCAGGACCAAGGCCCGACCGGCAACGGTCCGGCGGTGACTGCGTTGCGCACGATGATCGAACAGGTGGCCGCATTCGACACCACCGTGCTCGTGCTGGGCGAATCCGGTACCGGCAAGGAAGTGGTGTCGCGCGCCATCCATCAGCGCTCGCCGCGCCGCGACGGCCCGTTCGTGGCGATCAACTGCGGCGCCATTCCGGCCGACCTGCTGGAAAGCGAACTGTTCGGCCACGAAAAGGGTGCCTTCACCGGCGCACTGACCGCGCGCAAGGGCCGTTTCGAAATGGCCGAAGGCGGTACCCTGCTGCTCGACGAAATCGGCGACATGAGCCTGCCGATGCAGGTGAAGCTGCTGCGCGTGCTGCAGGAACGCAGCTTCGAGCGCGTCGGTGGCAACCAGACCATCCGCTGCAACGTACGCGTTGTGGCCGCAACCCACCGCGACCTGGAAACCCGTATTGCCGAAGGCAAGTTCCGCGAGGATCTGTTCTATCGCCTCAACGTGTTCCCGATCGACGTGCCCGCCCTGCGCGAGCGTCGCGAAGACCTGCCGGCGCTGGTGGAAACCATCGCCGCACAGCTGGCGCGCACCGGCCGTGGCGAAGTGCGCTTCACCCCGGAAGCCCTGCAGGCCCTGGCCGGCTACGAGTGGCCGGGCAATGTGCGCGAACTGACCAACCTGGTCGAGCGCCTGGCGGTGCTGCACCCGGGCGGATCGGTGCGCGTGCAGGACCTGCCGGCCCGCTACCGTGGCGACGCTGCACTGGCAGCGGTGGCCGCACCGGCACCGGTACAGCCGACGGCCAGCGAAGAACGCCTGGACCTGCGCAGCTTCTCGTTCCACACCCCGGGCGGCGGCAACCAACCGGCGCTGGAGCACGGCATTGCCGTCAATCGCGCCGCAGCACCGGCGGCGCTGCCCGATGAAGGCATGGACCTGCGCAACCACATGGCCAACATCGAACTGGGCCTGATCAACGAAGCACTGGAACGCACCCAGGGCGTCGTCGCCCACGCCGCCCAGCTGCTCGGCCTGCGCCGCACCACCCTGGTGGAAAAGCTGCGCAAGTACGGCATCGAACGCGAGCAGGCCGAACTGGCCGGCTGAACCTCGCGACCAGCATGAAGGGGGCACGAACGCCTGGGCTTGCCCGGGCGTTGGTGTTTCCAGTACCTGGGGTCAGATCCCTTTCCTGCGGAAAGAGATCTGACCCCATTGCATTTGCACGTTTTCCTAAAGACATCACCGCCGCAGTGCGGAGCATGGCAAGGACATCCCAACGAGGTCCCACCATGCATCGCCTCACTCTGCTCGCCGCCTTGCTCTGCCCGCCCCTGGCCAGCGCCGCCGACTGCACCCTGCCCACCACGCTGGACCAGCGCCAGTTCACCAACCTCAGCGACCCGCTGTACGCACCGGACAACCCCAATGCCGGACGCATGGTGCAGGTCAGCTTCGCCGGCAACCAGTATGTGCTGGACATCCTCGGCACCGACCTCCGCATCGGCGGCAGCTACCGCTATCAGCACCTGGCCCCGCATATCGCGGAAATCCAGATGACCGAAGCCCACCCGGCCGGCCCTACCCACTACACCCTGCTGCTGACCTGCCAGACCGACCACCAGGGCCGCTTCATCTACACCCAGCACGACGGCCCCATCGCACCCCGCCAGCGCCAGAATTCCGGCCGCTGGACCCTGCAGCCATAGGCCAGAAAACCGACGCCGGTTAAATGGCGCCTTCAATGGGGTAAGAGCCCGTGCCGACCAACGGTCGGCACCCACCATCAGCAGCAGGTTCCAACAGATCGCGGAATTCTGTCGAAGGCGGGGTGGGTCCGGTTGCGGGGGCGTGAGCGCCATGGATGGCGCGACCGAGCTTACATGGATGTACTTGCAGCGTCCCCCGCAACCGGACCCACCCCGCCCCCCACGGATCGCCAGCCGTTGACGTTGACGTTGATTCGGCGGGTGCAGGGCGCAGCCCTGCCAGCACACCCAAAACCCTCACTTCACTGAATCGAAAACCGGTTTCGGCACGGCACTTGCACCTGCTCCAGCAGACAACCCCATCCCCTGTTTCTGGAACCGTTGCAGATGTCCCACTCCGTCACGTCGATCCTTTCGCAGATCCGCTCCTATCAGACCCAGATGGGACAACCGGCGCTCAACCCGCTGGGCGAAACGCCGCGCAGCAACGCCCTGCCGGGCACGGTGCTGGATGCACCGCAGGCCCAGCCGGTCAGCTTCACCGAAACCCTGCGTGGTGCGATTGCCGGCGTCAACGACGCGCAACAGAAATCCGGCGCCCTGGCAAAAGCCTTCGAAATGGGCGACCCCAGCGCCGACCTCGCCAAGGTCATGGTCGCCTCGCAGCAGTCCCAGATCGCCTTCCGCGCCACCGTGGAAGTCCGCAACCGTCTCGTCCAGGCCTACCAGGACGTGATGAACATGCCGCTGTAAGGATAGAACCGCATGGCCCTGTCGCTCTCCAAGGAATCCCTGAACGCCGAAAAGGCGGGCCAGTGGTTCGATCGGCTGCAAAGCCTGCAGATCACCCGTCGGCTCGGACTGATGGCGATGATCGCCGTGGCCGTAGCGGCCGGGCTGTCCGTGTTCTTCTGGTCGCAGAAGCCCGGCATGGTCCCGCTGTATACCGGCCTGGACCAGAAGGCCACCGCTGAAGCGACCGACCTGCTGCGCGCCGCGCAGATCCCGTTCGCGCTCGACCCGGCCACCGGTGGCATCACCGTGCCGGAAAAGAACCTGCACGACGCCCGCCTGAAGCTGGCCGGCTCCGGCCTGACCGACAGCGGCAAGCTCGGCTTCGAGCTGATGGAACGCGACCCGGGCTTCGGCGTCAGCCAGTTCGTGGAAAGCGCACGCTACCAGCACGCGCTGGAAACCGAGCTGTCGCGCACCATCAACACGCTGCGCCCGGTGCGCGATTCGCGCGTGCACCTGGCCATTCCCAAGCCCAGCGCCTTCACCCGCCAGCGCGACGTGGCCAGCGCCTCGGTCACCCTGGAACTGCGTGGCGGCCAGCAGCTGGAACGCAGCCAGGTGGACGCCATCGTGCACATGGTCGCGGCCAGCATTCCGGACCTCGCTCCGGAACGGGTGACGGTGGTCGACCAGAGCGGGCGCATGCTCAGCATCACCGACCCGAACAGCGAAGCGGCGGTCAATGCGGCCCAGTTCGAGCAGGTCCGCCGCCAGGAAACCTCGTTCAACCAGCGCATCCGCGAGCTGCTGGAGCCGATGACCGGTCCTGGCCGCGTCAATCCGGAAGTGAGCGTGGACATGGACTTCTCGGTGACCGAGGAAGCCCGTGAGCTCTACAACGGTGAACCGCAGAAGCTGCGCAGCGAGCAGATGAGCGAGAACACCACCAGCACCCCGGGGCCGCAGGGCGTGCCGGGCGCGACCAGCAACAGCCCGCCGGGCCAGCAGGCCGCACCGGCCACTGCGCAGGCCCCGACCGAAAGCAGCAAGAATGCGACCCGCAACTACGAGCTGGACCGCACCCTGCAGCACACCCGCCAGCCGGCTGGCCGCATCAAGCGCGTCTCGGTGGCGGTGCTGGTGGACAACGTCCCGCGCGCCGGTGCCAACGGCAAGATGAGCCCGCAGCCGCTGTCGGCCGCCGAACTGACCCGCGTCGAGGCGCTGGTCAAGCAGGCCGTCGGCTTCAACGCCGAGCGTGGCGACACCGTGTCGGTGATGAACGCCCCGTTCGTGCGTGACACCACGCCGGTCGAAGGCCCGGCATGGTGGGAGCTGCCGTGGGTGCACGACGCCGGCCGCATGCTGCTGGGTGCCGTGGTGGTGCTGGCGTTGCTGTTCGGTGTGCTGCGCCCTGCACTGCGCGCGATCACCGGCCAGAACAAGAAGAACGACGAGCTGGCACTGGAGCCGCATACCGCGGACGTGCAGCTGGTCGATGACGATGGCATGCCGCTGCCGGCGCTGGGCGCCGACCGGGCCAGCCTGGGCGGGCCGGATGCATTGGCCCTGCCGGTGGATTCATATGAGGAACGACTGCGGATGGCGCGTGAAGCCGTGAAGACCGACTCCAAGCGCGTGGCCCAGGTGGTCAAGGGCTGGGTGGCCAATGACTGAGGCCGCACTGACTGGCGTGCAGCGCGCCGCCGTACTGCTGCTTTCGCTGGGTGAGCTGGATGCGGCCGAAGTGCTGCGTCACATGGAACCCAAGGAAGTTCAGAAAATCGGCATCGCCATGGCCACCATGACCGACATCACCCGCGAACAGGTGGAACGGGTGATGGACCAGTTCGGCCAGGAGCTGGGCTCGAAGACCTCGCTGGGCGTGGGCTCGGACGATTACATCCGCAACATGCTGGTGCAGGCACTGGGCAGCGAGAAGGCCGGCAACCTGATCGACCGCATCCTGCTCGGCCGCAACACCACCGGCCTGGACGCGCTGAAGTGGATGGACCCGCGTGCGGTGGCCGACCTGGTGCGCAACGAGCACCCGCAGATCATCGCCATCGTGATGGCGCACCTGGAAACCGACCAGGCCGCCGACGCGCTGAAGCTGCTGCCCGACCGTACCCGCGTGGACGTGCTGCTGCGCATCGCCACCCTCGACGGCATTCCGCCGAACGCACTCAATGAACTCAACGAGATCATGGAGCGCCAGTTCGCCGGCAACCAGAACCTGAAGTCGTCCAACATTGGCGGCGTGCAGTGCGCGGCCAACATCCTGAACTTCATGGACAGCGGCCAGGACCAGGCGATCCTGGGCGAGATCGCCCGCATCGATGCGCCGTTGAGCAACCGCATCCAGGACCTGATGTTCGTGTTCGACGACCTGGTAGACCTGGACGACCGCGAAATGCAGCTGGTGCTGCGCGAAGTGAGCGGCGAGCGCCTGGGCCTGGCCCTGCGCGGTGCCGACATCAAGGTGCGCGACAAGATCACCCGCAACATGTCGCAGCGCGCGGCCGAAATCCTGCTGGAAGACATGGAAGCCCGCGGCCCGGTGCGCCTGTCCGACGTGGAAGGCGCACAGCGCGAGATCCTGGCCATCGTCAAGCGCATGGCCGATGAAGGCACCGTCACCATCGGTGGCAGCGCGGAGGCCATGCTGTGAGCAACGTCGTGCGCTGGCTTGCCCCGGACCTGCTGGCCCAGCCCGAACCGGTGCTGGATCAGGCGGATGCGTTCGAACTCACCGAGCCGGACCCGGAACACGAGCCGGAGCCGCCGCTGCAGCTGCCGACCCTGGAGGAAATCCAGGCCATCCAGGACAGCGCAGAGAAGGAAGGCTTCCAGCACGGCCATACCGAAGGCTACGGCCAGGGCCAGGCGGAGGTGCGTCGTCTCGCCGCGCAGATCGAAGGCATCCTGGACAACTTCAGCCGACCGCTGGTGCGGCTGGAGAACGAAGTGGTCGGCGCACTGGGCGAGCTGGCGGTACGCATCGCCGGTGCGCTGGTCGGCCGCGCCTATGAAGCCGACCCGGCACTGCTGGCACAGCTGGTCGGTGAGGCCATCGACGCGGTGGGTGGCAGCACCCGGGAAGTGGAAGTGCGACTGCACCCGGACGACATCGCCGCCCTCGCCCCGCTGTTGAGCCTGCCGCCACAACAGCGCCTGGTGCCAGACACCAGCCTCAGCCGCGGCGATCTTCGCGTGCACGCCGAAGCCGTGCGCATCGACGGCACCCTGGAAGCCCGCCTGCGCGGCGCGCTGGACGCGGTGATCCGCCAGACCGGAGCCAATGCATGAACCCCGATCAGCAGCCGACGCCGCCACCGGCCGACTGGGCCATGGCCCGCAACCTGCGCCTGGCCCGTCGCCTCGATGGCCTGCGTGTGGATACTGCCCATGGCCGCGGCCTGATCCGCGAGGGCGTGCTGCGCCGCGCGGTCGGGCTCACGCTGGAAGCGGTCGGCTGCGAGGCACCGCTGGGCGCAAGCTGCAAGGTGGAAGTGGTTGATGGTGGCTGGGTCGATGCCGAAGTGGTCGGCTTCGCCGGCGAGCGCACCTACCTGATGCCCAGCGCAGAGCTGCATGGCCTGTTGCCCAATGCGCGGGTGGTGCCGTCCGCGCGCCGTGGCGGCGTGGAAGTGGGTGAAGGCCTGCTCGGCCGCGTCATCGACAGCGACGGCGTGCCGCTGGATGGCAAGGGCCCGATCCGCGCCGAGGGCCATGTCGGCATGGCCGGCGTGTCGATCAATCCGTTGGCGCGTGAGCCGATCACCCAGCCGCTGGACGTGGGCGTGCGCGCGATCAACGCGCTGCTGCCGATCGGCCGCGGCCAGCGTGTCGGCCTGTTCGCCGGTTCCGGCGTCGGCAAGTCGACGCTGCTGGGCATGATGACCCGCTACACCGCCGCCGACGTGATCGTGGTCGGCCTGATCGGTGAACGTGGCCGCGAAGTACGCGACTTCGTCGAGACCACGCTGGGCGAGGAAGGCCTGCGCCGCGCCGTGGTGGTGGCCAGTCCCGCCGACCGGCCGCCGCTGGCGCGCCTGCATGGTGCCTATCGCGCTACCGCCATCGCCGAATGGTTCCGCGACCAGGGCCTGAACGTGCTGTTGCTGATGGACTCGCTGACCCGCTTCGCCCAGGCGCAGCGCGAGATCGGCCTGTCGGTCGGCGAACCACCGACCACCCGAGGCTACCCACCGTCGGTGTTTGCCAAGCTGCCGGCGCTGGTCGAGCGTGCCGGCAATGGTGCCAAGGGCCGTGGCTCGATCACCGCGTTCTACACGGTGCTGACCGAAGGCGACGATCCGCAGGATCCAATCGCCGATGCAGCGCGCGCGATCCTCGACGGCCACATCCTGCTGTCGCGGCGCGTGGCCGACAGTGGCCTGTACCCGGCCATCGACGTTGAATCGTCGGTCAGCCGCGTGGTCACGGAAATCGCCGACGAACCGTGGCGCCTGCGCATCCGCAAGCTGAAGCGGCTGGTCTCGGCCTACTCGGCCAACCGTGACCTGATCGCCATCGGTGCCTACCAGCGCGGCAACGACGCGGCCACCGACGAAGCCCTGGAACGCTGGCCGGAAATCATGGAGTTCCTCGGCCAGGACGTCGCCAAGGCCGCAGATCTCCCGCACAGCCAGGCGGCACTGCAGCGCCTGGTGGAACAAGAGAGTTAAGCCATGAACCAGTCCAAGCGCATCGATCCCCTGCTCAAGCGGGCCCAGGAACACGAGGACGCAGTCGCCCGCGATCTGGCCGAACGCCAGCGCGTGCTCGATACCCATCTATCGCGACTGGACGAACTGCGCCGCTATGCCGAGGAATACGCGAACGCGCAGATGGCGGCGACCAGCCCGGCGCAGCTGCTGAACCGGCGCGCCTTCCTCGACCGTCTCGACAGTGCGGTGGAGCAGCAGCAGGCCACGGTCAACGGCAACCGCGAAAAGGTGGAAGCCGAGCGCGCCCGCCTGATCCTGGCCAGCCGTGACAAGGCCGTGCTGGAACAGCTGGCCGCCAGCTACCGCGCACAGGAAAAGGTAGTGACGGACCGCCGCGACCAGCGCGAGATGGACGACATTGGCGCGCGTCGCGCCCGCCTGGTGCAGGCCGAAGATCAGGACGGCGCCGAGCAGGGGGGCCGCTCGTGATGCCCGCGCCATTGGCCAGCAGCGCCAACGCGCAGCCACAGCATTCCGGCAGCAGCGCACCCCGCGCGCCACGCGGTGATGGCAACAAGGAGTTCAGCCAACTGCTGCACGGTGGCTCGCCGGCTGCCGATGCACCCTCGAAACCCTCGAACTCGCCTATGCCGTCCACGCAGGGACCGGCATCGGACAGCACTGGCCAGGCCGGCGCCGAGCGCAGGCCGGACAGCACTGCCGTCCCCGAAGAGACCGCCGCCACGGTGCCCACAGCACCGGCCAAGCCGGTTGCCGAAAAGGACACCCCGGCGGCGACCGAGGAAGCCCCTTGGCCGCCACTCGGCCTGGCCGGGCTGGTGCTGGCGGTACCCGCGCCTGCCGATCCTGCCGCCGCTCTGCCAACAGTGGCCGCAACGGCTACCGACGTAGACGGCAACGCACTACCCGCCCCCGCCGCACTGCCGGCCGCCGCAGCCCTGCCATCCACAGCGGCGGCTGCCACATCGTCCACCACCAGCAGCGGCACCGACCAGACAGCCACGCTGCCGTTGCCTGAACTGGTGCTGCCCGGCAAGCGCAACGAACGTGGCGAAGACAGCGACGCAACCTTCATCGGCGACCGTGCCGCAGCGCCGCTGCTGCATGCGCCAAGCAATGCGGCCGTGCAGGATCTGAAAGCCGCGCTGGCCACCGGCAATGCCATCTTCAATGGCGAGCCGACGCCGAAGCCGGTGCTCGGTGACGATGGTTTCGACCAGGCCGTCGGCGCGCGCCTGGGCTGGCTGGCCGACCAGAAGATCGGCCACGCCCACATCCGGTTGAGTCCGGACGACATGGGCCCGGTCGATGTGCGCCTGCAGTTGAACGGCGACAAGGTGCATGCCAGCTTCAGCAGCCCACACGTGGATGTGCGCCAGGCACTGGAAAGCAGCCTGCCGCGCCTGCGCGAACTCCTCGGCGAGCAGGGCTTCCAGCTGGCTCATGCTGATGTTGGTCATCAGGCGCCCGGTGGTGACGGCAATGCGTCAGGCCAGGCCAGTGGCGGCGGCATCGCGGGTGACGGAGAACCGTCGCCGGGCGAGGCCAGCGTGTCGTCCGCGCAGTTGATCCGCCAGCGCGGGTTGCTGGACGCGTACGCCTGACAGACGTGCCAACCAAGGTTGGCACCCACCAGAGCGGGACGGTTGGCACCTACCAGTATCGCGTTGGTGGGTGCGGAGCGTGCTCCGCACGGCCCCACCGGCACCCCGACGGAATTCCGTCGCACCCCTCTGCCCCGGCTCCGGCACACCCCTTGCATATCCCGGTGAAGCAACCCTCAGGAGCTTCACCCCGTGGCCGCAGCCGCTGACAAAACCAAGAAGACCGCCGAGAAGGACAAGGCCGCCAAGCCGCGTAGTCCGATCCTGATCACCGCACTGGTGGCCGTGCTCGCCGCCGCTGCCGCCGGTGGCGGCGTCTGGTTCTTCACCCAGTCCAAGCACGAAGAGAAGACCGCGCAGGCCCCGAAGAAGGCCAGTACTCCGGCACCGGCGCAGTACTTCGCGCTGGACCCGGCCTTCGTGGTCAATCTCAACGGCCCGGTCGACGGCCCGCGCTACCTGCAGCTGGAAGTGCAGCTGATGACCCGCGATCCCGCTGCACTGGAAGCGATCAAGACGCATGCGCCAGCCATTCGCGCACGCCTGCTGATGCTGTTCTCGCAGGTCAGCCCCGACCAGATCGCCGACATCGCCGGCAAGCAGAAGCTGCAGGCCGCTTCGCTGGCCGAAGTGCAGAAAGTGCTCAAGGCCGAGACCGGCAGCAACGGCGCCGACGATCTGCTGTTCACCAGCTTCGTGACCCAGTAAGGGCCCACAGATGAATGATCTGCTGTCCCAGGACGAGATCGATGCCCTGCTCCACGGCGTGGACAGTGGCGCGGTCGAGACCGATGCGGAACCGCCGTCAGGCGAAGCACGTTCGTACGACTTCGCCAGCCAGGACCGCATCATCCGCGGTCGCATGCCGACCCTGGAAATGGTCCATGAGCGCTTCGCGCGCCTGTGGCGGATCGGCCTGTTCAACCTGATCCGCCGTTCGGCCGAACTGTCGGTGCGCGGCATCGAGCTGATCAAGTTCAACGACTACATGCACTCGCTGTATGTGCCGACCAACCTGAACCTGATCCGCTTCAAGCCGCTGCGCGGTACCGGCCTGATCGTGTTCGAACCGACCCTGGTGTTCGCCATCGTCGACAACTTCTTTGGCGGCGACGGGCGCTACCCGACCCGCATTGAAGGCCGCGAGTTCACCGCCACCGAAATGCGGGTGATCCACCTGCTGCTGAAGCAGACCTTCGCCGACCTGCGCGAGGCCTGGGCACCGGTGATGGATGTCGACTTCGAGTACATCAACTCGGAGATCAACCCGCACTTCGCCAACATCGTGACGCCGCGCGAGTACGTGGTGGTGTGCCGGCTGCACGTCGAGCTCGACGGCGGTGGCGGCGACATCCATGTGACCCTGCCGTATTCGATGCTGGAACCGATCCGCGAGCTGCTCGACGCTGGCATCCAGAGCGACCGCAATGATCGCGACGAAAGCTGGGGCCAGACCCTGCGCGAACAGCTCAACATCGCCGAGGTGACCCTGTCCAGCGTACTGGCCAGCAAGCGCATGACCCTGCGTGACCTGACCCAGCTGAAGGTCGGCGACATCCTGCCGATCGAGCTCAGCCCGCAGGTGCCGCTGTGCGTGGAGAACATCCCGGTGTTCACCGGCGAGTTCGGCATCGCCAACGGCATGAACGCCGTGAAGATCACCGCTACCCATCCGCCGGGCACCCGCCCGCGCGCACCCGTCATCCAGGAAGACCCGCAATGAACGATATCGACGCCCTCGAACCGACCCCGGCCCAGTTCGGCACCCTGCAGGCCGAAGAAGGGGCCGGCGCCGACCTCAACCTGGACGTGATCCTCGACGTGCCGGTGACCCTGTCGCTGGAAGTCGGTCGTGCCCGCCTGCCGATCCGCAATCTGCTGCAGCTCAACCAGGGCTCGGTGGTGGAACTGGAACGCGGTGCCGGCGAGTCGCTGGACGTGTTCGTCAACGGCACCCTGATCGCCCACGGCGAGGTGGTGGTGATCAACGACCGCTTCGGCGTGCGCCTGACCGACGTGGTCAGCCCGAGCGAGCGGATCCGGAGACTGCGTTGAGCCTGCTGGCCTCCACCCTGTTGGCGGTCGGCAAGACCGCCGCACCGATCGGTCCGCAGGTCGGCCAGCACGCGGCCGCCGCACCGAGCCTGTTCGGTGCGGTGCTGGCGCTGCTGGCCGTGCTGGCGCTGGTCATCGGCCTCGGCTGGCTGCTAAAGCGCCTGCCCGGCAGCGGCTTCCGCCCGGCCGACGGCATGAAGGTGGTGGCCAGCCTGAGTGTCGGTGCCAAGGAGCGCGTGGTGGTGGTCGAGGTCAACGGCCAGCAGCTGCTGCTGGGCGTCACCGCCGGCGGTATCAACACCCTGCACACCCTGCCCGAACCGCTGCCGGCGCCCGCGCCGGTGCGCGTGCCGGACTTCAAGAACCTGCCGAATTTCGCCCAGCTGCTGCAGCAGCGGCTGCGCAAGGATCCCTGACATGCGTGTCACCCGTACCCGTCTTGCCACCCTGATGCCGTGGCTGCTGATGCTCGCCCTGTGCCTGTTGCCGGCGCTGGCATTCGCCGCACCCGGTGCCCCGACCACGCCGCTGCCGGACATCAACGTCGGCAAGATCGGCGGTGCACCGGTCAGCCTGCCGCTGCAGACCCTGCTGCTGATGACCGCGATCACCCTGATCCCGTCGATGCTGCTGGTACTGACCTCGTTCACCCGCATCATCATCGTGCTGGGCCTGCTGCGCCAGGCACTGGGCACCGGACAGACGCCGTCCAACCAGGTGCTGCTGGGCCTGGCCCTGTTCCTCACCGCAATGATCATGCTGCCGACCTGGGACAAGGCCTGGAGCACCGGCATGGCGCCCTACCTCAATGGCGAGATCGACTTCCAGACCGCCTGGACGCTGACCACCTCGCCGCTACGCGCCTTCATGCTGGCGCAGATCCGCGAGACCGACCTGATGACCTTTGCCGGCATCGCCGGGCATGGCACCTACGCCAGCCCCGACGCGATCCCGTTCCCGGTGCTGGTCGCCTCGTTCGTCACCAGTGAACTGAAGACCGCCTTCGAGATCGGCTTCCTGATCTTCATTCCGTTCGTGATCATCGACCTGGTCGTGGCCAGCGTGCTGATGTCGATGGGCATGATGATGCTGTCGCCGATGCTGGTGTCGGCACCGTTCAAGATCCTGCTGTTCGTGCTGGTGGATGGCTGGGTGCTGACCGTCGGCACCTTGGCGGCGAGCTTCAATCCGGCGTGATCGAGAGGCAGTCGAGCATGACTCGACTCTACAGAAGCACAGTCGAGCGCGGCTCGACTCTACATGAGCAGATGGAACCCGAATGACTCCCGAACTTGCCCTGACCGAACTGCGTGGCGGCCTGATCACCGTGTTGTGGGTGGCCGGCCCGCTGCTGCTCACCGTGCTGGTGGTCGGTGTGGTGGTGGGCGTGGTGCAGGCCGCGACCCAGCTCAATGAGCCGACCATCGCCTTCGTTGCCAAGGCGGCGGCGCTGACCGCGGTGCTGTTCGCGCTGGGCAGCCTGCTGATCGGCCACCTGGTGGAGTTCACCACGCTGCTGTTCCAGCGCATTCCACACCTGATCGGCTAGGACACGCGCTTCGATGGACGCCGCCACCCAGATGGCTGCCGACGGCCTGCAGGCCTTCGGCATGATCGGCACCGTGCTGTGGACCATGCTGCGCATCGGCGCAGTGGCCATGGCCATGCCGATGGTCGGCACCCGTGCCGTTCCCGCGCGGGTGCGCGTGGTGCTGGCTGGCACCCTGGCCATCGCACTGGCGCCGCTGCTGCCGCCGGTACCGGACTGGACCGGTTTCGATGCCGCCACGGTCCTTACCATCGCCCGTGAACTGGCCATCGGCGTATCCATCGGCTTCCTGCTTCGGCTGGTGTTCGAGGCCGGCGCGATGGCCGGCGAACTGATCGCCCAGGGCACCGGCCTGGCCTTCGCGCAGATGAGTGACCCATTGCGTGGCGGCACCTCCGGCGTGATCGGCCAGTGGTTCTATCTGCTGTTCGGCCTGCTGTTCTTCACCGCCAACGGGCACCTGGCGCTGATCTCGCTGGTGGTGGACAGCTACCGGGCGCTGCCGATCGGCGCCCCGCTGCCGGACCCGCACGCCTTCTTCAGCATCGCCCCAACCTTCCTGCTGACCGTACTGCGCGGCGCATTGACCCTGGCGATCCCGCTGACTGTGGCAATGCTGGCGGTGAACCTGGCGTTCGGCGTACTGGCCCGTGCGGCCCCGGCGCTGAACCCGATCCAGCTCGGCCTGCCAGTGTCTCTGCTGCTGGGCCTGTTCCTGCTGGCGCTGCTGGCCGGGGAAATGGGTCCGCCGGTACAGCGCCTCTTCGATGCCGCCTTCCAGGCTGCGGACACGGTCACACACTGACCGGATCATCACGTTTTACTGCTTGCCCTTCCCCCGGGTCTGCGCGTTAGAGTGAATACGCGGCAACCGGGGGGATGCCGCACGTGGCCGGCGCCGTGCGTCGGCCTGCCTCATGCATGCCCCACCGTGGTTTCCGTCGACAGGCAGGTCCGGGAGACTGACGAATGCTGGTAGGCACGTACAACCCGTGGCTGGTGGCGATCTCGCTGCTGGTGGCCGTGATGGCTTCGTACACCGCGCTGGCGATGGCCGGGCGCACGGTCACTGCACCCGGCAAGGGCGCGGCGTGGTGGTGGCGCCTCGGTGGTGGCTTCGCCATGGGCCTGGGCATCTGGTCGATGCACTTCATCGGCATGCTCGCCTTCGATCTGCCCATTCCGCTCGGCTACGACCTGCCGATCACCCTGCTTTCCCTCGCATTGGCGATCGCCTCATCGGTGTTCGCGCTATGGCTGGTTTCGCTGCGTACCCTGCCCCACCCGCGGTTGGCCGGTGGCGCGCTGCTGATGGGCACCGGCATTGCCGGCATGCATTACGTTGGCATGGCCGCAATGCGCATGCAGCCGGGCATCGACTACGACCCGGGCTGGCTGCTTTTTTCGCTGATGGTGGCGGTGGCCGCCTCGTGGACGGCGCTGTACGTGGCGTTCCGCCTGCGCGCGCAGCGCACCCGTGTCGGCGACCGGCTCGCGGCTGCCGGCCTGCTCGGGTTGGCCATCGTCGGCATGCACTACACCGGCATGGCCGCCGCACGCTTTCCGGAAGGCAGCATCTGCGGCGCAGCCGTCGGCGATGGGCTGCAGAGCGAATGGCTGGCCATGCTGGTGGTGGTGCTGACCGTCGCCATCCTGGCCGTGGTGCTGGTGGTCTCCTGGCTGGACCAGCGGGTGGAGGCGCAGCTGCTGCGCCTGCGCAATTCCCTGTTGAGTACCTCACTGACCGACGCACAGCAGGAACTGACCCAGGCCGCACTGCACGACCCGCTTACCCGCCTGCCCAACCGCCTGCTGCTGCAGCGTCGGATCGTGCAGGCGCTGGCCGAGGCCGAACAGGGCGGCAGCCGCTTCGCGGTGATGTTCATGGACCTGGATGGCTTCAAGCAGGTCAACGATGCCTACGGCCACCAGGCCGGCGATGCACTGTTGGTTGCGGTGGCCGAACGCACGCGCCAGCTGCTTCGGCCCAACGACATGCTGGCCCGTCTGGGCGGTGACGAATTCGTGCTGGTGGTGCGCATCGAGCACGACGAGGACCTGCCGACGCTGGCCCGGCGCATCCTGCAGGCGGTCGGCAGCGGGCCGTTGCTGGCCGACAACGAACTGCAGGTGACCGCCAGCATCGGCGTGGCGATCTGTCCGGATCACGCTGCCAGCGAGCGGCAGCTGATGGCCTTTGCCGATGCAGCGATGTACCAGGCCAAGGAATCCGGACGCAACGCCTTCGTGCTGTTCGCCGACTGGATGAATGACAGCGCCGAACAACAGTTCCGGCTGCTGGCCGACCTGCGCCGGGCCATCGGCAGCGAGCAGCTGTTCCTGCACTACCAGCCGAAGATCCAGGTAGCCACGCAGAAGGTGGCCGGTGCCGAAGCGCTGATCCGCTGGCGCCATCCGGAGCATGGCCTGATCCCGCCGGACCGCTTCATCCGGCTGGCCGAACGCAGCGGTGCGATCAATGAGATCGGGCGCTGGGCGCTGGACCAGGCCTGCCAGCAGCTGCGCCGCTGGCACGATGCCGGCCACGAGGGCTGGTCGATGTCGGTGAACCTGTCGCCGGTGCAGTTCAGTTCGCCGCACCTGCTGCAGGATGTGCGTGAAGTGATCGAACGCTACGACATTGCCCCACGCCACCTGGTGCTGGAGATCACCGAAAGCACGGTGATGCGCGATACCGATACCAGCCTGCGCCTGCTGCAGGCGCTCTCGGCACTGGGCGTGGGCATCTCCATCGATGACTTCGGCACCGGCTATTCCAGCCTGCTGTACCTGAAGCGGTTGCCGGCCACCGAAATCAAGATCGACCACGCCTTCGTACGCGACCTGGAGCACAGCGCCGAGGACGTGGTGATCGTCTCGGCGATCGTGGCGCTGGGCCACGCGCTGGACATGGACATCGTCGCCGAGGGCGTGGAGACCGCCGCGCAGCGCGCCTACCTGGAGCGGCTGGGCTGCGATTACCTGCAGGGCTACCTGCTCGGCCGTCCGGTGGATGCGGCGCGCTTCATGCAGCTGCATGACCTGCCGCGGCCTCGGGTGGAACTGGCGCAGAGCCCGCCGACGCAGCACCCGCCGGGGTAAATCCAGGCTGCGCTCCCACCTGCACTTGCTCTGGTAGATGCCAACCTTGGTTGGCACATGAACCCATCACGGAACACTTCTTGCACGCACCCCGGCATCCCCTGCCGCAGTGCCCGTGATGTCCGAGAACGAATCCGCCGGCGAAAAGACCGAACAACCTACCGAAAAACGCCTGCGCGACGCCCGTGAACAGGGCAACCTGCCGCGCTCGCGCGAGCTCGGAACGGCCGCCGTGTTCGGCGCCGGCGTGCTGGCGGTGATGGCCATGAGCGGCTCGATCGGCCGTGGTGCAAGCGCCTGGATGAAGCATGCACTCAGCCCAGAGCAGAGCCTGCGGCAGAACCCGAAGGAACTGTTCGGCCACTTCGGCGACCTGCTGCTGCAGTTCATGCTGGTGATCGCGCCGCTGGTGCTGGTCTGCCTGCTGGCCAGCTTCGTCGCCCCGCTGGTGATGGGCGGCCTGCGCTGGTCGCAGAAGGCGATGATGCCCGACTTCAACCGCATGAACCCGATGAGCGGGCTCAAGCGCCTGTATGGCCCGGAAGCCATCGCCGAGTTCACCAAGTCGTTGTTGCGCGTGGCTTTTGTCGGCGTTGCCGCCGGGCTGGTGGTGTGGACCGGCTTCGACACCCTGCGCGGGCTGATTCACCACCCGCTGGAGACCGCCATCACCGACGGGCTCGGCTTCACCCTGCGCCTGCTGCTGGCCACCGCCGGCGCCATGCTGGTGCTGGCCGCCATCGATGCGCCCTACCAGCGCTGGAACTGGATGCGCAAGCTGAAGATGACCCGTGAAGAGCTGCGCCGGGAAATGAAGGAAAGCGAGGGCAGCCCGGAGGTCAAGGGCCGCATCCGCCAGCTGCAACAGCAGATGGCCAACCGCCGGATGATGGAGGCGGTGCCCACTGCCGACGTGGTGGTAGTCAACCCCACCCACTACGCGGTGGCCCTTAAGTACGAGGGCGGCGCCATGAACGCCCCCAAAGTGGTCGCCCTGGGTGTGGATGAGACCGCCCTGCGCATCCGTGAAGTGGCCGACGGCAACAAGGTGGCGATCGTCTCCGCCCCGCCTTTGGCACGCGCCTTGTATCGGGAAGGCCAACTCGGAAAGGAAATCCCCGTGAGACTGTATTCGGCCGTCGCCCAGGTCCTGTCCTACGTCTACCAGCTGCGCGCCTGGCGCACTGGCCCGATGCCGGACGCCCCGCACATCCAGGTGGATGAATTCGGCAAGGGAGGCCGCCCGTGAGCGCCCAGCCCTCCACCGGTTTCAACACCCGCCGCGCGCTGGAAATGATCCGCCAGGGCCTTGGCGCACCGCTGATCGTGCTGGCCCTGCTGGCCATGGTCGTGGTCCCGCTGGCCGCGCCGGTGCTCGATGCGCTGTTCACCTTCAACATCGCCATCTCGCTGATGGTGCTGCTGGCGGTGGTCTACGTGAAGCGCCCACTGGATTTCACGATCTTCCCGATCGTGCTGCTGATCACCACCATGCTGCGGCTGGCGCTGAACGTCGCCTCCACCCGCGTCATCCTGCTGAACGGCCAGAACGGCCACGACGCCGCGGGCAAGGTCATCGCCGCGTTCGGCGAATTCGTGATCGGCGGCAACTACGCAGTGGGCATCGTGGTGTTCGCGATCCTGACCATCATCAACTTCGTGGTCATCACCAAGGGCGCCGGCCGCGTCTCGGAAGTGACCGCGCGCTTCATCCTCGACGCGATGCCCGGCAAGCAGATGGCGATCGACGCCGACCTCAACGCCGGTTTGCTGACGCGTGAAGAAGCCAAGCTGCGCCGCGAGGAAGTCCGCGAGGAAGCCGATTTCTACGGCGCGATGGATGGTGCCAGCAAGTTCATCCGTGGTGATGCCATTGCCGGCATCCTGATCCTGTTCATCAACATGCTCGGCGGCCTGGCCGTAGGCGTGCTGCAGCATGGCATGCCGTTTGGCGATGCCGCTGCCACCTACACCCTGCTGTCGATTGGTGATGGCCTGGTGGCGCAGCTGCCGGCGCTGCTGGTCTCCAGCGCCGTGGCCATGCTGGTCACACGCGCCTCGCGCTCGCAGGACATGGCCCAGGCCATGACCGGCCAGGTGTTCGGGCAGTACCGTGCGCTGGCGATCACCGCCGGCATCATCGGCGTGGTCGGCCTGGTGCCGGGCATGCCCAACGTCGCTTTCCTGACACTGTCCGCGATCCTCGGCTTCATCGCCTGGAAGGTCTACCGCAAGGGCAAGGCCGCGGCCACCGATCCGGCAGCCGCAGGCAATGACGCTGCCGCGCTCAACGCACTCGGCCGCCCGGCCGCGCCGGCTCCGACTGCCGAACTGAGCTGGGACGAACTGCGCCCGGTCGATCCGCTGGGCCTGGAGGTCGGCTACCGGCTGATTCCGCTGGTGGACAGCAGCCAGGGCGGCGAACTGATGGCACGCATCAAGGGCGTGCGGCGCAAGCTGACCCAGGACGTCGGCTTCCTGATCCCGTCGGTGCACATCCGCGACAACCTGGAACTGCCGGCCAACGGCTACCGCGTGCTGGTGCACGGCGTACCGGTGGCCACCGCCGAGATCCATCCGGACCGCGAGCTGGCACTGGACCCGGGCAGCGCGCTCGGCGCGCTGGAAGGCATCGCCGGCAAGGACCCCGCGTTCGGCCTGGACGCGACCTGGATCCAACCGCACCAGCGTGCCCAGGCCGAAACGCTGGGCTACACCGTGGTCGATCCGGCCACCGTGGTCGCCACCCATCTGTCGCACCTGATCCGCGAACACGCGCCCGAGCTGCTCGGCCACGAGGAAGTGCAGCACCTGCTGGCCAACCTGGCCAAGAGCGCGCCCAAGCTCGTCGAAGATCTGACGCCGAAGGCGCTGCCGCTGTCGGCGGTGGTGCGCGTGTTGCAGAACCTGCTGGTCGAGCGCATTCCAATCCGCCAGCTGCGCAAGATCGCCGAAGCACTGGTCGAACACGCTCCGAACAGCCAGGACCCGGCCGTACTGACCGCCGCGGTGCGCACCGCGCTGGGTCGTTTCATCGTGCAGGAGATCGCCGGAATGTCGGCGGAGCTGCCGGTGTTCACGCTCAACCCACAATTGGAACGTGTCTTGCAGGAGTCCACGCAGGGCAACGGCGCCGCGCTGGAACCCGGACTCGCTGAGCGACTGCACCAGAGCCTGGCCGAATGTGTCAGCAAGCAGGAAGCCCGCAACGAGCCCGCGGTCGTGCTGGTACCTGGCCCGGTGCGTGCCGCGCTGGCCCGCCTGGTCCGCCACAGCGTTCCGTCGCTGTCGGTCCTGGCCTACAGCGAGGTGCCGGAGGACAAGCGCCTGAAGCTGGTCGGAACGATCAGCTGACGCCGCCCTCCGATGCGCCAGAAAACAGACACCACTTTCGAACCAACGCAACAGACAGATACCAAGGGGAACCCGCACCGTGCAGACCACCGACCACCCGAGTTCTCCGACCGCCACCCCGCCGTCTTCGTCCCGTGACCACAGCATGAAAATCAAACGATTCGTCGCCGCCGACATGCGCTCGGCCATGAACCTGGTGCGCAAGGAACATGGTCCTGACGCCGTGATCCTGTCCAACCGCCGGATCGAGGAAGGCATCGAGATCGTCGCCGCCGCCAACTACGACGAGAGCGCCGTGCAGCGTGCACTGGAAGCCTCGCGTCGTGACATCGCTCCGCCGCCGGCGCCGAAGCCGCGCACCGCCGCCGACGCGGTGATCGCCGCGGTCACCCGCCGCCGCAGCAACACCCCGGCACCGGAACCGGTCGCCGCAACCACCTCGGCCGTGGCTGCCCTCGCCCGCGCTGCGGTCGGCGCCACCGGCCGCACCCTGGACAGCGCCGACGAGATCGTGCCGACCCGCGGCAGCACCGGCTTCGCCGCCACCCTGGCACGCGCCGCCGTCAACGAACCGGCGCTGCCGGATCAGCCCTTCGCTCCGTTCGCCGAAGCCATCGTCGCACCGGCGCCCAGCACCGCCGCACCGGCCAACCGCGCCCGCTTCCAGATCGACCCGCCGCACGAGACGCATCACGAATGCGCGGCGTCGGCCGTGCAGCCGCCGCCGCTGCCTACCGCTGCCGTGACCGAAGCGCAACCCGGGATCGTCGCCAGCGAACCGGCACCGGTCGAAGCCAGCGACGAAACCGGCGCTGCCCCCGTGCTGGCCCCAGCCCCGGCACTGACCCTGGTGGCCCAGGACGACGCCGAGATCCGCCAGCTGCGCCAGGAAGTGGCCGGCATGCGCCATGTGATCGAGCGCGAGATGAACCGCTTCACCGACGAGCGCCTGCGCGGCTGCCCGGTGCGCGCCACCGCGCTGGACCTGATGGACGAGTATGGCTTCGATGCCGGCCTGGCCCGCGACGTGGCCATGCAGATCCCGCTGGAGACCGAGGCCCATCGAGGCCGCGGCCTGATGCTGGGGCTGATTTCGCGCAAGCTGCCGATCGCCCCGGTCGACCCGCTGGAAGAAGGTGGTGTGATCGCACTGGTCGGACCGACCGGCGCCGGCAAGACCACCACCATCGCCAAGCTGGCCTCGCGCTTCGCCGAGAAGCACGCGCCGCGTGACGTGGCCCTGGTCACCACCGACACCACCCGCATCGGTGCCCGCGAGCAGCTGTACGGCTACGGCCGCCAGCTCGGCATCGCGGTGCACGAGGCCAACAGCGGCACCGACCTGGACCAGCTGCTGGAACGCCTGAAGGACTACAAGCTGGTGCTGATCGACACCGCCGGCCTGGGCCCGCGCGACCGCGCCCTGGCCGCCCAGCTGCAGTGGCTGCGTGCCGCCCGCCAGGTCCGCACCCTGCTGGTGCTGCCGGCCAACACCAGCTTCGGCGACATGGACGAGGTGGTCCGCCGCTTCGGCGCCGCCAACCTGCAGGGCCTGGTACTGAGCAAGCTGGACGAGACCGGCCGCTTCGGCAACGCCCTGTCGGTGGCCGTGGACCATGCCCTGCCGATCACCTGGGTGACCGATGGCCAGGACGTCCCGGAGGACCTGCACCGGGCCAGTGCAGCCAATCTTGTACTTCGCCTTGAAGATTTGCGCCGCGCGGCCGATATGCCCTGCAACCCGGAGTTGAACCATGCCGTCGCGTGAGTACGCCAAGCTGACCAAGACCTTCCCGCTGTCGGCCACCCGCAGCGAGCCGCTCGGCCCTGTGCGCACCATTGCGGTCACTGGCGGCAAGGGCGGCGTGGGCAAGACGAATGTGTCGGCCAACCTGGCCGTGGCCCTGGCTGGCATGGGCAAGCGCACGCTGCTGCTGGACGCCGACCTCGGCCTGGCCAACATCGACGTGATCCTGGGCCTGAACCCCACCTTTACCCTGGCCGACCTGGTCGCCGGGCGCTGTTCGCTGGACGACGTCATCGTCGAAGGCCCGAACGGCGTACTGGTGGTCCCGGCCGCATCCGGCCGCCGGCACATGGCCGAGCTGGCCCCGGCTGAGCACGTTGGCCTGGTCAACGTGTTCTCCGAGCTGGAGCGCGAGCTGGACATCATGGTGGTGGACACTGCCGCGGGCATCACCGATGGCGTGCTGACCTTCTGCCAGGCCGCACAGGACACCGTGGTGGTGGTCTGTGACGAGCCGGCCTCGATCACCGACGCCTACGCACTGATCAAGGTGCTGTCGCGCGAGCGCGGCGTGGACCGCATCCAGGTGGTGGCCAACATGGTGCGCGACCCGAACGAGGGCCGCGTGCTGTACGAAAAGCTGACCCGCGTCTGCGAGAAGTTCCTTGCCGATGTCTCGCTGAACTACCTCGGCTGCGTGCCGCAGGATGACTGGCTGCGCCTGTCGGTGCAGCGCCAGCAGCCGGTGGTGAAGGCCTATCCGTCCAGCCCGGCGGCGCTGGCGATCACCGAGATCGCGCGCCGTACCGCGCGCTGGCAGGCGCCGACCGAACCGCGTGGCGGCGTCGAGTTCTTCCTCGAACGCATCCTCAAG
Source organism: Stenotrophomonas sp. 63632_Sma (assembly GCF_056482875.1). NCBI lineage: Bacteria > Pseudomonadati > Pseudomonadota > Gammaproteobacteria > Lysobacterales > Lysobacteraceae > Stenotrophomonas > Stenotrophomonas sp. 63632_Sma. Next base: position 2,157,086 of record NZ_CM151220.1, on the reverse strand, counting down.
CAGCGTGGGGTGACGGCATGAAAGGCGCAGCCCAGTACAGGGAAGTGCAGCGCTCGGCTGCAAACGAAGTCATCGCCCAGCATTCGGACCTGGTGCGGCGCATCGCCCACCACCTGGCCGCGCGCCTGCCGGCCAGCGTCGAGGTCGACGACCTGATCCAGGCCGGCATGATGGGCCTGATCGAAGCCTCGCGCAGCTATGACGCCGACCAGGGTGCTTCTTTCGAGACCTACGCCTCGATCCGCATCCGTGGTTCGATGATCGACGAGATCCGCCGTGGTGACTGGGTCCCGCGCTCGGTGCACCGCCGTGCACGTGATGCCGCCGCCACCATCCGCCGCCTGGAACAGAGCAGTGGCCGTGCCGCCAGCGCCACTGAAGTGGCCGCCGCGATGGAGATGCCGCTGCCTGAGTACCTGCGGCTGATGGAAGACGCTGCACGTGGCCAGGTGCTGAGCCTGGAATCGCGCATCGAGGACCAGGGCGAGCTGGACACCGTCGCCCAGGGCGGGCCGACCCCGCAGCAGGTACTGGAGCGCGGTGAGTTCGGTCGCGAGCTGGGCAAGGCCATCGGCCACCTGCCCGAGCGCGAACAACTGGTGCTCTCGCTGTACTACGAGCAGGAACTGAACCTGAAGGAGATCGGCGCGGTGCTCGGCGTGAGCGAGTCGCGGGTCTGCCAGATCCACGGCCAGGCGGTACTGCGCCTGCGCGGCCGGCTGAAGCTGTTCGAGGCTGCCGACGCAGGCCTCGAAGAATGAACATCCCCGAGGCGGCTGCCCCCGGCCGTCCGGAATGAACAACAAAGGAATTCTGCTTTGAACAAGAACATGCGCATCCTGATCGTCGACGACTTCTCGACCATGCGTCGAATCGTCAAGAACCTGCTGGGCGATCTGGGCTTCACCAATACCGCCGAAGCCGAGGACGGGCATGCCGCGCTGTCGCTGCTGCAGAGCCAGCCGTTCGATTTCGTGGTCACCGACTGGAACATGCCGGTGATGACCGGCATCGAGCTGCTCAAGGCCATCCGTGCCGATGCCAAGCTGAAGACCCTGCCGGTGCTGATGGTCACGGCAGAAGCCAAGCGCGAGCAGATCATCGAAGCCGCCCAGAGCGGCGTGAACGGCTACATCATCAAGCCGTTCACCGCGCAGACGCTGGAAGAGAAGCTCGGCAAGATCTTCGAACGCCTGGCGGCCAGCGCCTGATGGATACCACGGTCGACAAGAACGCCCTCGCCCTGCGCCTGCAGGAGGCCCTGGACGCGCTCGAATCCGGTGACGAGGCCGCCTGGCGGCAGCGCATCGACGGGCTGGTCGCGCTGCGCACGCAGCCGATGATGAGCGGCCTCTCGCGGCTGGCCCGCGAGCTGGGACAGGCGCTGGGCGAACTGCCGACCGTGCCGAGCGAAGCCGGCGAACTGGACGACGCCTGCGCGCGACTGGACCACGTGGTGGCGATGACCGAACAGGCCACGCACCGCACCCTGGACCTGGCCGAGGAATGCCGCAGCCTGACCGAACAGCTGCGCGCCGAAGGCCTGCAGCCGGGCCAGGACGCGCAGCTCGAGCGCATCCGCCACAACCTGACCGAGATCGCCCTGACCCAGAGCTACCAGGACCTGACCGGGCAGATCATCCGTCGCGTGGTCGGCATCGTCCGCCGCGTGCACGAAGGCTTCGGCGCGCTCGGCCTGCCGCCGGAACAGCATCGCACCGACCCGGAACTGGCCGGGCCGGCACTGAAGGGACTGGACCGCCACGCGGTCTCGCAGAACGACGCCGACGACCTGTTGTCGGATCTGGGGCTGTAAGCATGAGCGCGGTATCCGACGACATCACTGCCGATTTCATCATCGAGGCGCAGGAGATCCTGGATCGCCTCGGCGAACAGCTGGTGTCGCTGGAGCAGGCACCGCAGGACAGCGATCAGCTCAACGCGGTGTTCCGTGGCTACCACACGCTCAAGGGCGGCGCCGGCTTCCTCGGCGTCACCGCCATGGTCGAGCTGTGCCATGCCGCTGAAGAGGCGCTGGGCGCCGCACGTGCCGGCCAGGCCGTGCTGCAGGCCCACCACTTCGACGCGGCCCAGCAATCGCTGGATTACCTGCAGTCGATGCTGGATGCAGTGTCCTCGGGTACCGAACCGGGCTACGCGCCCCCCGAGCTGATCGCGCAGTTCGATGTACACGGTGGCGCCACCGCCCCGGCGGCAGCCGCCGCTGCGCCCGCCGCCGGTGGCAGTGACCTGATCACCGATGATGAGTTCGAGGCCCTGCTCGACCAGCTGCACGGCGGCAATGCCCCGACCGCGGTCGCACCGGCGAAGAAGGCCGACGACGGACTGATCAGCGAAGACGAGTTCGAAGCCCTGCTCGACCAGCTGCACGGTGGCGCGGCACCGGGCACCAAGCCTGCGGCCGTGGTGGCACCGGCCCCGATCGCAGCGCCGCGCCCGGTCGCCGCACCGGCACCGGTGGCGAAGCCGGCCGCCAAGCCGCTGGCCGAGGCCGAACATACCGTGCGCGTGGACACCAAGCGCCTGGACGCGATCGTCAACCTGATCGGCGAACTGGTGCTGTCACGCAATCGGCTCAAGACCCTGCGTGCACGCCTGCGCGATGAAGAGCTGGACCGGGCCGTGTCCACTCTGGATATCGCCACCGCCCGCCTGCAGTCGGCAGTGATGCGCACCCGCATGCAGCCGGTGGGCAAGGTGTTCTCGCGCTTCCCCAAGGTTGCCCGCGACGTCGCCCGCTCGCTGAAGAAGGAAGTGGACCTGGAACTGATCGGCGCCGAGACCGAGCTCGACCGCAACTTGGTGGAAGCGCTGGCCGACCCGCTGGTGCACCTGGTCCGCAACGCCATCGACCATGGCGTGGAAATGCCCGACCTGCGCGAGGCACAGGGCAAGCCACGGATGGGCCATGTGCGCCTGTCCGCACAGCAGGAAGGCGACTACGTCAGCATCGAGGTGCAGGACGATGGCGCCGGCATCGACCCGGAAAAGCTGCGTGCCAAGGCCCGCGAGAAGGGCCTGATCGATCCGGAAGCCGCCGCGCGCCTGAGCAGCGAGGAGTGCCTGCACCTGGTGTTCCTGCCCGGCTTCTCGACCAAGCAGCAGGTCACCGACATCTCCGGTCGTGGCGTCGGCATGGACGTGGTGCAGTCACGCATCCGCGAACTGAGCGGCCAGATCCAGATCCAGTCGGAACTGGGCCGTGGCAGCCGCTTCCTGATCCGCGTGCCGCTGACCCTGGCGATCCTGCCGACCCTGCTGGTGCAGGCCGGCGAGGACGTCTATGCGCTGCCGCTGGCCCGCGTGATGGAAGTGCTGCACGCGCCGCGCACCTCGCTGGGCTGGTTCGATGGCCGTGCCGTGCTCGACCGCCGCTCGCACACGCTGCCGCTGGTCGATCTGCGCCAGTGGCTGGATGTGACGCCGGCCGCCTCGCCGCTGCTGACCATCGTGGTGCTGCAGGCTGGCGAAGCGCGCTTCGGGCTGGTCGTGGACCAGGTACGCGGGCGTGAGGAAGTGGTCATCAAGCCGCTGCCGAAAGCGCTGCGCGGCCTGCGCGGTTATGCCGGTGCAACCTTGATCGGCGATGGTCGCATGGCGCTGATCCTGGACGTGGACGGGCTGCGATGAACCCCACCGGGCCATGCCCGGCGCCCCGAAAACTGTGACCACCGTCTGTACGCGATCTACCGGTGTCTCAAGTCCCATTCATACACGCCGATACCGGAACCATGGATAGACTCAGCCTCATTGGACTCTTTCTCGCCCTGGCCTCGCTGGTCGGCGGCAGCATCCTCAAGGGCGCCGGCCTGGCGTCGTTGTGGTCGCCTGCGGCGTTCGTGATCGTCATCGTCGGCACCGTCGCCGCGATCCTGCTGCATACCTCGCCGGCGGTGTTCAAGCATGCCTTCAAGATCGTGCGCTGGGTCGTGCGCCCGCCGCACAGCGATCGCCGCGAACTGATCCAGCAGATCGTCGAGTGGAGCAACATCGCCCGCCGCCAGGGCCTGCTGGGCCTGGAATCGCAGGTGGAAGCACAGCAGGACCCGTTCCTGCGCAAGGGCCTGCAGCTGCTGGTGGACGGCGTCGAACCCGAATCGATGCGGCACATGCTGGAAATCGAACTGGGCAGCCAGGAACACCAGGACCAGGCCGGTGCCAAGGTCTTCGAAGCGATGGGCATCTATGCACCGACGCTGGGCATCATCGGTGCCGTGCTTGGCCTGATCGCGGTGATGAAGAACCTGGCCGACCCGAGCAAGCTCGGCCACGGCATCGCCGCAGCGTTCACCGCCACCATCTACGGCATCGCCTCGGCCAACCTGCTGTTCCTGCCGGTGGCCGCCAAGCTCAAGAGTGTGATCTCGCACAACACCCGCGACCGCGAAATGGTCATTGAAGGCCTGATCTCGATCGCCCAGGGCGAAAACCCGCGCAACATCGAAACCAACCTCTCCGGCTTCCTGCACTGACATGGCCCGCCGCAAGCACCACGAAGAGCACGCCAACCACGAAGCATGGGCGATCCCCTATGCCGACCTGATGACGCTGCTGCTCGCCTTCTTCGTGGTCATGTACGCGATTTCCTCGGTGAACGAAGGCAAGTACCGGATCATGGCCGACGCGCTGACCGATGCCTTCGGGGGCGCGCCGCGCACGATCAATCCGGTACAGGTGGGTAACAAGCAGGTGCAGGGTGGCGGCTGGGACAGCCCCTCGGTGATCAAGTCCGGCACCAAGATCGGGCCCTCGGCGCCTGCGCCGTCGCACGACCCGACCCTGCTGCCGTCGATGGCCTCGCAGATGCGCATGCCTGTTTCGGTGCACAACCAGGAGCAGATCGCGCGCGCCGAGCGCCAGCTCAACAGCATCGCCGACCGCCTGACCGCCGCGCTGGCACCGCTGATCGACCGCGGCATGATCAGCGTGCGCCGCACCGAGCTGTGGATCGAAGTCGAGATCAACAGCGACATCCTGTTCCCCACCGGTTCGGCCGCGCTGGACGTGCATGCGCGGCAGACCCTGGCCAGCCTGGCCGAGGTCCTGCGCGACGTACCCAACAGCGTGCGCGTGGAAGGCCACACCGACAATGTACCGATCGCCACCGCCACCTTCCCGTCGAACTGGGAACTGTCGGCCGGGCGCGCGGCCAGCGTGGTGCACCTGTTCGCCGACCAGGGCGTGCAGCCGTCGCGGCTGGCGATGGTCGGCTACGGCCAGTTCCGTCCGCGCGAAGAGAACGACAGCGCGCAGGGCCGCAACCGCAACCGCCGGGTGATGGTCATCATCCTGGCCGACACCTCGCACTCGGTGGACCCACTCGGCCAGCGCCTGAACGCAGCCACCGGCGCCACCCGGAACACCGATACCGAACAAGCCGCGGCAACTCCGGCTACCGCCCCCACCTCCCCCATCGCACCGGTGAAGTTGCCGCCGGTGCCGGCTGGCAGCCGCGTCGGCGCCGCCGTTCCCCCGGCAATGAAGGAGTAATCCGATGCGCATCTGGGCAGTCGCCAACCAGAAGGGCGGAGTCGGCAAGACCACCACCACCCTCGCCCTCGGCCGCGGACTGGCCGCACTTGGCCATCGCGTGCTGCTGATCGACCTCGATCCGCATGCCTCGCTCAGCCGCGCGTTCGGCGTACCGGTGGACCCGCCGCCGGCTGGCGTGCTGGAGCTGTTCGGCGCCCCGCCCGCCGATCTTTCCAGCCTGTGCCATGCCAGCAGCATCCATGGCCTGGACTATGTCTGCGCACAGTCCGCGCTGGCCACGCTGGAACGCCGCAGCGCCAACCAGCCTGGCCTTGGCCTGGCGCTGCAGAATGCGCTTGCGCGCCACCAGGGCCAGCACGACTACATCCTGCTGGACTGCGCGCCCACCCTCGGCCTGTTGATGATCAATGCGCTGGCCGCAGCCGATCGCCTGATCATCCCCACCCAGGCCGAGCCACTGGCGCTGCATGGACTGGACGGCATGGTCCGCACCGGCGAGATGGTCGAACGTTCGCGCCGCCGCCCGTTGCCGATCTCGATCCTGCCGACCCTGTTCGACCGCCGCACCCGCGCCGGTAATGAGTCGCTGCGCACGATGCAGGATCGTCACGGCACCCGTGTGTGGGAAGACGCGATTCCGATCGACACCCGCATCAGCAACGCCGCCGGCCTGACCCTGCCGAGCGTTGGTGAGGATTACCCGGGCCGCGGCCTGGCCGCCTATCGCCGCGCGCTGAACTGGATCCTCGGCGAGGATGCCCGCGCCCTGGAGCAGGCCGCATGAACAGCACCGGTGTACTGGACGACTACCTGGACGAACTGCTGGGCGAAGCGATCGCCGTGGCACCACCGGCTGCACCGCCGCCGGCGAGCGACGAAGCGTGCCCAGCAATTGCAGCCGACGCCGAACGCGAGCCGACTTGGGATGACCTGCCGGCCGAGGTGATCTACGAAACCGAGACCGTCGCCGCTGCGCCTGCCGTCGACAACGCCGCACTCGAAGCCGCCTTCGACGCGGCCGCAACGGCTGAGCGCGAACCCACCTGGGACGATCTGCCCGCCGAAGTGATCTACGAAACGGAGACTGTTGCTGCTGCCGCGGCAGAGGACGACGCAGCACTGGAGGCCGCCTTCGAGGCCGCCGCAATGCCTGTCGCCGCCCCCGAGCGCGAACCGACCTGGGATGACCTGCCTGACGAGGTGATCCACGAGACGGCCCCTGCTCCCGCCACCGCCAAGTCCGGCCCGGAACCTACATGGGACGACCTGCCGGACGAAGTGATCTACGAGACCGATCCGGCCGACAGCCATCGTCTCGCCCACACCGACAGCCCCGGCCTGGAGGCCGCGTTCGAGGCCGCTGCCGGCGGCGAGGATGTTCCTGCGCCACCAGCGGCCGTGGTCACAGCACCCGCTCCAGTTGCACGCACCGATGCCGCGCCGCCCCCGCGCGTGGCCGTGGACGCGCCAGCAGGCAACCGCCCGAGCAGCTGGCAGGAGCTGCAGGCACAGGCACATCGGCCCGCCAGCAGCCCGCATCCACAGAACCGACGCGCCGGCGAGCGCACCTCGCGCTGGCTGCGCCTGCGCTGCGGCACCCAGGCCTATGCACTGGAACTGCTGAAGGTGCAGGAAGTGGTGCTGCCGGTGCCGCTGCTGCCGTTGCGCGGCACTGCGCCGGCCATGCTGGGCATCATGAACCTGCGTGGCCAGGTGGTACCGGTGATGGACCTCGGCCTGCACCTGGGCGCCGCGGCCGCCGAAGACGACTCACAGACCCGCATCGTGGTGCTGGAGGAAGACGGCGAGACCATCGGCCTGCGCGTGTCGGCAGTGGAAGATGTCGCCAACCTCACCGATTCGCAGATCGAGCCACCCGATACCGCGCGCATCTGCCAGATCTCCAACGACCTGTTCCGTGGCGTCGCCAGGGTCAGCCAGCGCCCAATGATCCTGCTGGATGCCACCCGGTTGTTGAGTTGAACGAAAAAAGGGGACGGAGGGGATTAAGTCGCAATCGACCAGGCGCTCCCGCAGCCACCCTCAGCAACCGCGACCACGCAGTGGGGACGTAAGGTATTGATCCAACGGATCAACGCCTTGCGTCCCCGACAGGCACCGCATCGGCGCAAAGCGCCGAGCCAGTTGCGACTTAATCCCCTCCGTCCCCTTTTCAACAGCGACCGCATCGACGCACCGCGTCGATTCCCCTAAAGAACCCCGCCGGGGTGCCGTTATGGATCACGGAACCGTTTGTCCGGAGCAACGATGAGCACAGTCGAACTGGGTGGGGATCTCGGCATCGAGAGCACCACCGAGCTCAAGAACCGCCTCGCCCCGCTGGTGGCGCAGGCAGGCGAGCTGACCCTGGATGCCAGCCAGGTCGCCCGCATCCACACGGCCGCCGTGCAGGTGCTGTGTGCGTTCGTGCAGGCCCGCCGCGAGGCAGGCCTCGGCACCGGCTTCCACGGTTGCACTGCAACCTTCCGTGACGCCGCGCGCCTGCTGGGCGTCACCCAGGCCCTGGGCCTGGACGTAACCCATGACAACCTGAAATCTGTGGAGAACGCTGCATGAGCGCACGTATCTTGGTGGTGGACGATTCGGCGTCAATGCGCCAGATGGTGTCCTTCGCCCTCACCTCGGCCGGTTTTGCCGTCGAAGAAGCTGAAGACGGCGCGGTCGCGCTCGGTCGCGCCAAGGGCCAGCGCTTCAATGCGGTAGTCACCGACGTCAACATGCCGAACATGGACGGCATCGCGCTGATCCGCGAACTGCGCCAGCTGCCGGACTACAAGTTCACGCCGCTGCTGATGCTGACCACCGAATCGGCCGCCGACAAGAAGTCCGAAGGCAAGGCCGCCGGTGCCACCGGCTGGCTGGTCAAGCCGTTCAATCCGGAACAGCTGGTCGCCACCGTGCAGAAAGTGCTGGGCTGATCGCCCGCCACCGCTCCCCCACTTCGCTTCCGGACCACCACTGCCATGAGCATGGACCTGCAACGCTTCCACGCCACCTTCTTCGAGGAGAGCCGCGAAGGCCTCGACGCGATGGAGGCTGGCCTGCTGGCCCTGGAATCGGGGCAGCAGGACGCGGAGATCATCAATTCGGTGTTCCGCGCCGCCCACTCGATCAAGGGCGGCGCCGGCACCTTCGGCTTCGATGCGATCGCCGGCCTGACCCATGTGCTGGAAACGCTGCTCGATGAGCTGCGTGCCGGCAAGCGGGCGCTGGAAGGCCACGCCGTCGACGCCATGCTGTCCTCGGTGGACGTGCTGCGCGCCCTGCTGCGCGAAGCCGAACACGGCCAGGCCGCCGATCCCGCCGCAGTTGCTGCGGTGAAGGCGCGCCTGGAGGCGGTTCTTTCCGGGGAGGCCGCAGCGAGCGCCCCCGCGGCCGCCGCAGCCAAGGTGGACGATACGCCGGAAGCCTGGCAGATCGGTTTCACCCCGGCGCCATCGCTGTTCATGAGCGGCAACGACCCGCTGCGCATCATCCGCGAACTGGAACATCTCGGTTCGCTGCAGGTCGCCGCGCGCATGGAACGCCTGCCCGGCTTCGCCCAGCTCGACCCGCTGGAGGCCCACCTGGCGTGGGATCTCGGCCTGGTCGGCAAGGTGCCGCGCAGCAAGATCGAAGACACCTTCGCCTGGGTGCTGGACGACTGCGAACTGGACATCCGTCCGGCTGCGCCGCCGAGCCTGGCCACCGAGGCACCCGCCACACCCGCCCCTTCCACACCGGCTGCCGTTGTACCGGCGGCACCCGCCGCCGCTGCCAGCAGCGCTGGCGGCCAGGAAGCCGAAACCTCGATCCGGGTCAGCGTCGACAAGGTCGATGCGCTGATCAACCTGGTCGGCGAACTGGTCATCACCCAGGCCATGCTCAAGCAGGTCTCGCACGCGCTGGACCCGGTCCACGCCGAGAGCCTGTTCGCCGGCCTGGACCAGCTTGAACGCAACACCCGCGATCTGCAGGAAGCGGTGATCGGCGTGCGCATGCTGCCGGTCGATGCGGTGTTCCGCCGCTTCCCGCGCCTGGTCCGCGACCTGTCCAGCCGTCTCGGCAAGCAGGTCCGCCTGCGCACCGTCGGCGAAGGCACCGAACTGGACAAGGGCCTGATCGAAAAGATCGCCGATCCGCTGGTGCACCTGGTGCGCAACTCGATCGACCACGGTCTGGAAATGCCCGACGTACGTCGCGGTGCGGGCAAGGACGAGACCGGCACGATCACCCTGGCAGCCTCGCATCAGGGCGGCCATATCGTCATCGAAGTCAGCGACGACGGCCGCGGCCTGGACCGCGCCAAGATCCTGGCCAAGGCCACCGAACGCGGCCTGGCGGTGCCGGACAACCCGACCGATTCGCAGGTCTGGGACCTGATTTTCCAGCCGGGTTTCTCCACCGCCGATGCAGTCACCGACCTGTCCGGCCGTGGCGTTGGCATGGACGTGGTCCGCCGCAACATCCAGGCGCTGGGGGGCGAGGTCCAGATCGAAAGCAGCCTCGGCGCTGGCACCCGCACGCTGATCCGCCTGCCGCTGACCCTGGCCATCCTCGACGGCATGACCGTGGCGGTGGCCGGTGAAACCCTGATCCTGCCGCTGGCTTATGTGCTTGAGGCCCTGCAGCCGCAGGCCGAGGACATCCGCAGCATGGCCGGCGAAGGCCGCGTGCTGCGCGTGCGTGGCGAGTATCTGCCGATCCTGTCGCTGAGCGAGTACTACGGCTACGGCAACCGCGCACCGGGCAGCGAATCGCTGGTGGTGGTGGTTGAAGGTGATGGCCAGAAGATTGCGCTGGAAGTGGACGAGCTGGTCGGTCAGCAGCAGGTGGTGGTGAAGAACATCGAGAACAACTACCGCCGCATCGGCGGGGTATCCGGTGCCACCATCCTTGGCGATGGCCGCGTGGCCCTGATCGTCGACATCGGCGGTCTGGTGCGTTCGCTGCGGATGCCGCAGGCCGCCTGATCCACGTTGAATGCGTGCACTGAGCCGCCGCCCTTCGGGGCGGCGGTTTTCGTTTGCGCGCACGGCCACGATCTGACCGCGCTCGCTTCGCCAGGCATACCGTGAACTCCGTCTGCACGAAGGTTTCGGGCGCAACCTTGCCGTTCAAGCGAAAGCCCTGTCATGGCACCACTTTCGCGACGTCATCCCTACGCAACCGAATGTGATCTGCGTCCATAAAGTCCATCCGAACTGCGCCGCTATTTCGCTTTGACGGCCGTCACCGAACCCCCACCGGGCACCACCGTTCGCTCTGCACCCCCCCCAGCCGACGCAACGACGCCGGCGCCCTGCCCACCTGGAGCACCCTGCATGAAGTGGTTCCACGATCTGCCCATCGCCCGCAAGCTGGCCGTGGGGTTCACCCTCACCACCTTGATGACCCTCGTCCTCGGCGCATTCGCACTGCTGCGGCTCAACGAGGCCAACAAGCAACTGGGCGAGATGGCCAGCAACGATATTCCCTCGGTGCAGCATCTCGGCGAGGCGCGCTCGCAACTCGGCGAGTTCCGCACCTACGAGCTGGCTCTGTTGAGCATGCTCGACCAGCCTGACAAGGTGGCCGACTACTACAAGCGCATGGACGACACCGCCAAGGCCGTACATGACGAACTGGCCGCCTACTCGGCACTGCCAGCCCTGGCCAAGGAGCGCGAGCTGTACGCTGCGGCCAACGTACAGCTGGACCGCTACTTCGCTGCCAACAAGGCCATGCGCGAAGCCGTCGCGGCAGGCGACGGCACCTTGGCACGGCAGATCTCCGACGAACAGTCGCGCCCGGCCCGCCGTGACCTGTTCGCTGCGATGAAGACCCTCGGCACCCATATCGCCGGCCTGATGGATGCCAAGATCGCCGATGCAAATGCCACCCACCGCGCCAGCATGATCGCCATCATCGGCTGCATCGTGCTGCTGTCGCTGGTGGCAGCCGCGCTGGCAACGGTCATCTCGCGCGCCGTCACCGGCCCGCTCGGCAAGGCCGTGCACGCGATCCAGGCCGTTGCCCGTGGCGATCTCAGCGTCAGCACCCAGGCCACCAGCAAGGACGAAGCCGGCAAGATGCTGGCCGCCACCACCGAAATGACCGCGATGCTGCGCCGCTTCTCCGAGCAGACCCAGCTGATGGCGCAGATGCACGCCGGTCCGGACATCAGCCATCGCATTCCGGAAGACTTCCCGGGCGTCTACGGGCAGCTGGCCAGCGGCATCAACACGGTCATCTTCGAACATCTTGACGCGATCCGCGATGCCATCGACGTGCTCAACCAGTACGCCACCGGCAACCTCACCCCGGACGCACGCCGCCTGCCCGGCAGCCGCGCGATCCTGCACGAGTCGATGGATGCGGCCAAGGCCAGCCTGCTGGCCATCAACACGCAGATCCAGCAGCTGGCCTCGGCCGCCGCAGCCGGCGACTTCAGCCAGCGCGGTGATGCGCAGCGTTTCGATCACGATTTCCGCGTGATGATCGAGCAGCTCAACAGCATGATGCAGGTCGCCGACGGCAACCTCGGCCAGCTCTCGCAGCTGCTGCAGTCGATCGCCGCCGGCGACCTGACCGCGCGCATGGACGGCCAGTTCAACGGCGTGTTCGCACGCATGCGTGACGACGCCAACACCACCGTCGCGCAGCTGACGCAGATCGTCGGCCAGATCCAGGCCAGCGCGTCCAGCATCACCCTCGCCGCTGGCGAGATCGCGTCGGGCAACAGCGATCTGTCGCGCCGCACCGAGCAGCAGGCCGCCAATCTGGAAGAAACCGCCGCGTCGATGGAGGAGCTGACCTCCACCGTGCGCCAGAACGCCGAGCACGCCCGCCAGGCCAATCAGCTCGCCATCGGCGCACATGGCGTCGCCTCGCAGGGCGGTGAAGTGGTCGGCCAGGTGGTCACCACCATGTCGGCCATCGAAGCCTCGTCGAAGAAGATCGCCGAGATCATCTCGGTCATCGACGGCATCGCCTTCCAGACCAACATCCTGGCGCTGAACGCCGCAGTGGAAGCCGCACGTGCCGGCGAACAGGGCCGTGGCTTCGCCGTGGTCGCCAGCGAAGTGCGTACCCTCGCCCAGCGCTCGGCTGCGGCCGCCAAGGAGATCAAGGGCCTGATCGATGATTCGGTCGGCAAGGTCGCCGAAGGCTCCAGCCTGGTGCACCAGGCCGGCAGCACCATGGGCGAGATCGTCGCCTCGGTGCAGCGCGTGACCGACATCATGGCCGAGATCTCTGCGGCTTCGCAGGAACAATCGGCCGGCATCGAGCAGGTCAACCAGACCGTGGTGCAGATGGACGAGACCACCCAGCAGAACGCCGCGCTGGTGGAAGAAGCCACCGCTGCCGCACGTGCAATGGAAGACCAGGCCGTGCAGCTGGGTGAAGCCGTGGCCCGCTTCCGGCTGGCATCACAGGGCACGACGGCCATCCCGGCACGCCCGCTGGCGGCACCGGTGCCGCGCCAGGTCGCAGCCGCCGCACCGGCCGCAAAGCCGGTCCCGGCGCGTACGCTGCGCACGGCGACGGCCCAGCCGGCGCTGGCCGCAGACGGCGACTGGCAGGAGTTCTGATGTACCCGGGGTCGGATCCCTTTCCTTCGGGAAAGGGATCCGACCCCTGACGCATGGAAAGTGATGCAATTCTCACTTCATAATCGGGCACAGTGGCCGATATCCCCATCGAGCCTCGCGCCAACGCGTGCTGGCGCCCGCCCCTGACCGTAGATTCCATGTCCGACGGCAACGACACTGCAGTGCATGATGTCCACGCGGCTGATGCCGCTGACGAACGTTTCCTGGTCCGTAATCCGCGCCAGCTGCGGCAGCTGCTGCGATCGTTGATCGACCAGCGATCACTGATCAATGCGCATATCGACGGCCGCGACCGCTCGTTCCCGACCGCGCTGCTTGAGCTCGACGAGGACGACGACACCCTGCTGCTCGATGGCAGCCCGCAGGAGGCGTCCAACCGCGCCGCCGAACAGGCCGACCATCTGCTGTGCTTTGCCCAGCTCGAACGCGTGCTGGTGCGGTTCCGCCTGCAGGCACTGCAACGTGTGGACAACGACGGCCACGTCGCCTTCCGTGCCCCTCTGCCGGACGAACTGGTCCATCTGCAGCGACGTGAGATGTACCGGCTGGAGACGCCAGTCACCGATTCACCCCAGCTGCTGATCCCCGCCGGCGAGAGCCGTGCCGAAGCGCTGTCGATGCGGGTGGTGGACATCAGTGGCGGCGGCCTGGCGGTGGCCGTGCCTACCGACTGCGCGGTGTTCAGCCTGCAGAAGCGCTACCCGGCGATGCTGTCGCTGCCCGACGGCCCCGACCTGGAGATCGAGCTGGTCGTCTGCAACCTGCTGCCGCAGCGCCAACCCAATGGCATCGAGATCAAGCGCGTGGGCATGCGCTTCGACATCCTGCCGCGTGGCGCCGACAGTGCCATCCAGCGCTACATCTTCCGCATCGACCGCCAGCGCAAGGCGCGCCGCAACGGCGAGCTGTAAGGCCTCCCGACCGGTAGTGCCGGCCGCTGGCCGGCAATGGCCGCATCCACATTGTTGCCAGGTTGCCGGCCAGCGGCCGGCACTAGCGCTTCCCGTGTAGATCCACGCCATGCGTGGATGCCCCCATCTTCCCCGGTAGATCCACGCCATGCGTGGATGTCTTCCCCGGCACCTAAAGTCCCCCGACGAGGGGCCGATATCGAGCCTGACACCGGGACTTCCGGCAGAACCAGGACCCCTCGATGAACGACAAGACCAGCTCCGCCGCCAGCGCCGGTGGCGAATTCCTCAGCTTCACCCTCGGTGCCGAGCACTACGGCGTGGACATCCTCAAGGTCCAGGAAATCCGCGGCTATGACGCGGTCACCCGGGTCCCGGATGCACCGGACTACATCAAGGGCGTGATCAACCTGCGCGGCACCATCGTGCCGGTCATCGACCTGCGGCTGAAGCTGCGCCTGGACAACGCCCGCTACGACGCCTTCACCGTGATGATCGTGCTGAACGTGGACGACCGCGTGGTCGGCATCGTCGTCGACAGCGTCTCGGACGTGATCCCGCTGTCGGCCGAGCAGATCCGCCCGACCCCTGAATTCGGCGCCGCCGTCGATACCCGCTTCATCTCCGGCATCGGCACGCAGGACGACCGCATGCTGATCCTGCTCGACATCGAGACTCTGCTGGACAGCGCCGACATGGGCCAGGCCAGCGTCGTTGAAGACGCCGCTGCCTGATCGAACGGACCTGCTTCACGTTCTGGTCACAAACCCCTTCAGTTCCCTCCGGCAGTGCCGATAGGGGGACAGAAGCCGGTCGCGCAGGAGCGCGCAGAACCGGAACGACCATCACCATCCCCGGAGATACACCTCGATGAAGTCCCTGCTTGCGTTCGTTTCGGCCGCTGTCCTGGCCACCACTGCTTCCGCCGCGTTCGCCCAGTCGGCCGACATGATCCCGCCGGAACTGGCACCGCGCTCGGTCGGCAAGGACGGCATGGTCTGCGGCAAGGTCGAGAAGGCCCGCTACGCAGAAGGTTCCGAAGGCCAGCCGACCTTCCTGTACATGGGCGGCGCCTTCCCGCGCCACACCTTCTCGGCCCGCATCGCTGGCGAGAACCGCGGCAAGTTCTCCTTCCCGCTGGAAACCCTGGAAGGCAAGACCGTCTGCGTGATCGGCAAGATCCAACGCGACGCCTCGCGCGCCGAAATCGAAGTCAGCTCGCCCGCCGGCTTGAAGCTGGCCAACATCAAGTAATCCGCTGTCCGTCGAACCACGCCGGACCTGGTGCCGGCGTGGTTTCTGCTGCAACCGGGCCCGATGCCCGGGCGCGTCTGCCTTAGGAGCTCGCAACGCCCATGCCGTGGATCAACAACCTGAAACTGATGCCGAAGCTGCTGCTGACCTTCGGTGTCCTCCTGCTGGTGATGCTGCTGCAGGGTATCGTCGCCTATCGCGGCCTGCACTCGCTGAACAACGTCACCACCGAGCTGGCGGGTTCTCGCATGGAGAGCATCCGCATGGCCGGCGAGATGCGCGGCATGCTGGGTGAATACCGCAACGCCGCCTACCAGCAGCTGATCCGCGCCAGTGACGACGTCAAGGCTGATGCACGCAAGCAGACCGTCGAGCTGCGTACCAGCATGGACAAGTCGATCAAGGACTATCCGAAGCTGGTCGACAACGCACAGCAGAAGAAGCTGTTCGACACCTTCGCCAAGGAGTGGAAGGACGCCCTGGCCTCCTATGACAGCGTCACCGAGATGCTGGAACTGGACCTGCCGGACGACGCCATCGATACCTTCGTCGGCGAGACCCGCACCAAGCACCGCAAGGCCGCTTCGGCGCTGGAAGCGCTGATCGCCGAAGACAACCGCCTCGCCCGCGCCTCGCGCGAAGAGGCCGAATCCACCTACTCCGCCTCGGCCGTGCTGACCGTGATCGCCCTGCTGGGCGGCGCCGCACTCGGCCTGGTGCTGGTCTGGCTGTTTGCCCGTGCCCTGGTCGGCAGCGTGCGCGGCGCCGTCTCGGTTGCCAACGATGTGGCCGGCGGCAAGCTCGATGGCCACATCGACGTCAGCCGCCAGGACGAAGTGGGCGAACTGATGCAGGCGATGCAGCGCATGCAGCGCGACCTGCGCGAGCGCACCGAAACCGACCAGGCCATCGCCCGCGAGAACCTGCGCATCCGCACCGCGCTGGACTACAGCTCCACCGGCGTGTACCTGACCGACACCAGCAATACCATCGTCTACACCAATCGCGCCCTGCAACAGACCCTGAGCCAGTACCAGGACGACGTGCGCCGCGACCTGCCGGACTTCGACGCGCAGGCCTCGCTGATCGGCAAGCCGGTCACCGTGCTGGAGCATCGCGGCGAGATGGACCAGACCCTGCTGGGCAACCTGAAGGCACACGGCGTCGCCCGTCGCCCGATGCAGTACGGCGATGCCCAGTTCGCCCAGGTGGTTTCCACCATCCGCAATGAAGGCGGCGACACCGTCGGCTACGTGGTGGAATGGCGCGACCGCACCCAGGAAGCGCAGGTGGAAGCCGAAGTGGCCCGCGTGATCGCCCAGGCCGCCGCTGGCGACCTGTCCGGCCGCATCGATGCCACCGACAAGGAAGGCTTCTTCCTGCAGCTGGCCCAGCAGATCAACGGCCTGCTGGATGCCAACGCCGGCAGCATCGAACAGATCTCCGGCCTGCTCGCCGCGCTGTCGCAGGGTGACCTGACCGTGCGCATGCACGGCGACTACCAGGGCGTGTTCGCCCGTATGCGCGACGACGCCAACGCGACCGCCGCGCAGCTGAGCGAGATCGTCACCCGCATCAAGCAGTCCAGCCGCGCGATCAGCTCGGCCGCCGGCGAGATCGCCTCGGGCAACAGTGACCTGTCGCGCCGCACCGAGCAGCAGGCCGCCAACCTGGAAGAAACCGCCGCCTCGATGGAGGAGCTGACCTCCACCGTGCGCCAGAACGCCGAACACGCCCGCCAGGCCAATCAGCTCGCCATCGGCGCGCATGGCGTCGCCTCGCAGGGCGGTGAAGTGGTCGGCCAGGTGGTCACCACCATGTCGGCCATCCAGGCTTCGTCGAAGAAGATCTCGGAGATCATTTCGGTCATCGACGGGATCGCCTTCCAGACCAACATCCTGGCGCTGAACGCCGCGGTGGAAGCCGCACGCGCCGGCGAACAGGGCCGTGGCTTTGCCGTGGTCGCCAGCGAAGTGCGTACCCTCGCCCAGCGCTCGGCCGCCGCGGCCAAGGAGATCAAGGGCCTGATCGATGATTCGGTCGGCAAGGTCAACGACGGCTCGGCACTGGTGCACAAGGCCGGCGCCACCATGGGCGAGATCGTCGCCTCGGTGCAGCGCGTGACTGACATCATGGCCGAGATCTCTGCGGCTTCGCAGGAACAGAGTGCTGGCATCGAGCAGGTCAACCAGACCGTGGTGCAGATGGACGAAACCACCCAGCAGAACGCCGCGCTGGTGGAAGAAGCCACCGCCGCCGCACGCGCAATGGAAGAACAGGCCGGTCACCTCAGCGAGGCCGTGTCGATCTTCGTGGTGGATGAAGCCGAGACCGTGGTTGCCCCGCGCATCGCCGCTGCCCCGGTCCCGCGTGCTGCCGCACCGGCCGCACCGGCCCCGGTCGCCCCGCCGGCCCGCCGCACCGCCGGTGGTCGCCCCATGGCCACCGAACTGGCCGATGGAGACTGGCAGGAATTCTGATGCGTGCCTGACCTGATGTACGAGAACGCCCTGGCCCTGCGCTGGGGCGTTTTTGTTTACGGGGTATCTGGATATCCAGCCAACGGCGAAGCCCCTCGGGGGGGTCGCGGTAGGCGCGTGGCTACTGAGGGTTGGCCGGGAGGGTGGGCTGCGCAGGGGCCGCTGCAAGTACGTCCATGTAAGCTCGGTCGCCGCATCCATGCGGCTCACGCCCCTGCGCAGCCCACCCTCCCGGCCACGGACAGTTTCCGTGCGCGTCCACCCCGGATTGAAGAAAGAAGAGCAAGAGCAACAGCACCGCTTCCGGGTTCAGATTCGCTTTCCGCAGGAAAACGGATCTGCCCCCTCTTCCCACTTGGAAAGCCAACGCTCTTGCCGTCCGTCACAGGAATGCCGAGAGGGCTGGGTCGGGGTGGGCTGGCGGGACCGTTGGCGCCATGGATGGCGCCATCGAGCCCCCAAGGACGGGTTTACGGCGTGTCCCGCCAGCCTACCCCGATCCAGCCACCCACTGAAAATTCAGAGCCGACCAACCGCCGTTGCTGTTGCTGTTGCTGTTGCTGTTGCTTCAAAAGCCTGCCGCAGGCAGCGCCGCAGCCGCCGCTGCAAGGAAACCTGAATACGTTCGGACACCGCACCTCAATCCCCCGCCCGCGCGGCCGATAACGGGGTTGTCACCGCTTGTCCCGCTGTGACCGGCACGGCGCCGCCCGCCCGCTTCGACCTGGTCCTGCTCGATGAATCTCATGCATCGCTGGCAACACTACTTCAGCAACCTCTCCGTCCGGCGCAAGCTCAACCTGCTGACGCTGCTCATCGCGCTTGGCGTGATCGCGCTCTCGGTGATCGCCGCCCGCATGCAGTACCTCGACCTGACCGAGACCCGCAAGACCGCGCTGAAGACCCAGGTCGAACTCAGCTACGGCATCCTCCAGCACTACCATCGCCTGGCCGGTACCGGCGAGCTCAGCGAAGACGCTGCCAAGGCCGCCGCCCTGCAGGCGCTGGAAGTGATGCGCGCCGATAACGATGCCTACTACTTCAACATCTACGACACCGGCTACCGCCTGCTGATGCACCCGTTCCGCAAGGACCTGGTCGGCAAGGACATGAAGGATTTCCGCACCGACGACGGCGTGCGCATCTACTACGACCAGGTGGAAGCAGCCAAGGCCGGTGGCGGCTTCGTCAACTACCGCTGGGCCAAGCCCGGCAGCAAGGGCGAGGTCGAGAAGGTGGCTTACGCCGGCCTGTTCGCGCCCTGGAACTGGGTGGTCAGCAGTGGCGTCTACATGGACGACGTGCAGAAGCAGGCACTGGTGTTCACCGCCATCATGGCCGTCTCCGGTGGCGTGCTGGTACTGATCGTGCTGGCCCTGAGCTGGCTCATCGGCAACCGCATCGCCGTACCGCTGAAGCAGGCAACGGCCGTCGCCGAGGGTATCGCCCGCGGCAAGCTGGACAGCCACATCGGCCCGCAGCCGCATGACGAGACCGGCCGCCTGCTGGACGCCATGTCGGGCATGCAGCAGCAGCTGCACGCGGTGATCAGCGGCCAGCGCGAGATGGCGCGTCGCCACGACGGCGGCGAACTGAGCTACCGCATCGATGCCAGCGCCTTCCCCGGCGAGTACGGGCTGATGGTGCAGGAAACCAATGCCCTGGTCGGCGGCCACGTGCAGACCCTGCACGATGTGCTGGACGTGGTGCAGCAGTACGCGGTGGGCGATCTGAGCCGCGACGTCGCGCGCTACCCCGGCGAGAAGGCCGCGATGACCACCACCGTCGACACGGTCAAGGCCAACCTCGGCCGCATCAACGCCGAGATCAAGCAGCTGGCCAGTGCCGCCGCCGCAGGCGACTTCAGCCGCCGTGGCGACGCGCAGCGCTTCGATCACGATTTCCGCCTGATGCTGGAAAACCTCAACGCGATGATGGCGGTCAGCGATGACAACCTCGGCAAGCTCTCGCAGCTGCTGTCGGCCATCGCCGAAGGCGACCTGACCGCGCGCATGCACGGCGACTACCAGGGCGTGTTCGCACGCATGCGGGACGACGCCAACACCACCGTCACCCAGCTGACCCAGATCGTCGGCCAGATCCAGGCCAGCGCCGGCAGCATCACCCTGGCCGCCGGTGAGATCGCCTCGGGCAACAGTGACCTGTCGCGCCGTACCGAGCAGCAGGCCGCCAATCTGGAAGAAACCGCCGCGTCAATGGAGGAACTGACCTCCACCGTGCGCCAGAATGCCGAGCACGCCCGCCAGGCCAATCAGCTGGCGATCGGCGCGCAGGGTGTTGCTTCCCAAGGCGGCAGCGTGGTCGGCCAGGTGGTCAACACCATGTCGGCCATCGAAGCTTCGTCGAAGAAGATCGCCGAGATCATCTCGGTCATCGACGGCATCGCCTTCCAGACCAACATCCTGGCGCTGAACGCCGCAGTGGAAGCCGCACGTGCCGGCGAACAGGGCCGCGGCTTCGCCGTGGTCGCCAGCGAAGTGCGTACCCTCGCCCAGCGCTCGGCCGCCGCGGCCAAGGAGATCAAGGGCCTGATCGATGATTCGGTCGGCAAGGTCGCCGAAGGCTCCAGCCTTGTGCACCAGGCCGGTAGCACCATGGGCGAGATCGTCGCCTCGGTGCAGCGCGTGACCGACATCATGGCCGAGATCTCCGCGGCTTCGCAGGAGCAGTCGGCTGGCATCGAGCAGGTCAACCAGACCGTGGTGCAGATGGACGAAACCACCCAGCAGAATGCTGCGCTGGTGGAAGAAGCCACCGCCGCCGCACGTGCGATGGAAGAACAGGCTGGCCAGCTGGCCGACGCCGTGGCGATCTTCCGCCTGGACAACCAGGTCTCGGCCGCGATGAAGGCAGTGGCCGCGCGTGTCGAGCCGGCGCATGTTGCCGCCGCCGTGGCGCGTCCGCGGCCGGCTCCGACGCCAGCACCGGTCCGCCGCAGCAGCAACGCCAGCACCTTCGTCGCCAGCGACAGCGACTGGCAGGAATTCTGAGACCCACCCGCGGCGGCTTCGGCCGCCGCCTCTGCCGATGGACACGTCCCCCGTGCAAAGTCCTACTCCCATCGTCACCGGCCCGCGCGAATTCGAGTTCGCCGACCGTGATTTCCGCCGCGTCTGCGACCTGATCTACCAGCGCGTGGGCATCGCCCTCGCCCCGGCAAAACGCGACATGGTCTATGGCCGCCTGTCGCGCCGCCTGCGCACGCTGGGCATGCGCAGCTTCCAGCAGTATCTGGACCATCTGGAGCAGGAAGACGGTGACGAGTGGCAGGCGTTCACCAACGCACTGACCACCAACCTGACCTCGTTCTTCCGTGAGCCGCACCACTTCGACAAGCTGCGCGAGGAGCTGCAGCAGCGCTCCAGCCGCACGCCGCTGCTGCTGTGGTCGTGCGCCGCCTCCACCGGCGAAGAGCCCTACTCGATGGCGATCACCGCCTGCGAAGCCTTCGGCACCCTGAAGCCACCGGTACGCATCATCGCCACCGACGTCGATACCCAGGTGCTGGCCACGGCCGGCCGTGGCGTCTACAACATCGACCGCGTCACCAGCCTCGACCCGGACCTGCGCCGCCGCTACTTCCAGCGCGGCAGCGGCCCCAACGAGGGCCAGTGCCGCGTGCTGCCGGCACTGCGCGAGCTGATCGAGTTCCGTCCGCTGAACCTGCTCGCGCCGCGCTACGACGTCGGTGGCCCGTTCGATGCGCTGTTCTGCCGCAACGTGATGATCTACTTCGACAAGCCGACCCAGCGCGCGATCCTGGGCCGGCTGGTGCAGCACCTGTCCGACGATGGCCTGCTCTACACCGGCCACTCGGAGAACTACCTGCACGCCGCCGACCTGATCCAGCCCTGCGGACGCACCCTGTACCGCCGTGCGGCAAAGGCCGGCGCATGAACGCATCGCTGCGTACCGATGATGTGATGCGTTACCAGGACGCGCGCTTCAAGACCATTGCGGCCAAGCTGCTGCCGACCCAGTACCTGGTGGTCGACGACACCACCGCGCTGACCACTACACTCGGCTCCTGCGTGGCCGCCTGCCTGCGCGACCCGGTGCTGAAGATCGGCGGCATGAACCACTTCCTGCTGCCCGAAGGCAACGCCGGCGATGGCGCACCCGCGCGCTACGGCAGCTACGCGATGGAACTGCTGATCAACGACATGCTCAAGCGCGGCGCGCACCGCAAGCGCATCGAGGCCAAGGTGTTCGGCGGCGCCAACGTGCTCAAGGGGTTCACCAGCAATCCGGTCGGCACCCGCAACGCCGAGTTCGTGCGCCAGTACCTGCAGGCCGAGCACATTCCGATCATCGCCGAAGACCTGTGCGGCATCCATCCGCGCAAGATCTGGTTCTTCGCCGATACCGGCCGCGTGGTGGTGCAGCGTCTGCCGCATGCCCATGAAGCCGAAGTGGCTGCGACCGAATCGGCCGTGCGTGCACGCCTGTCCAAGGCTCCGGTCACCGGTGGCGTGGAGCTGTTCGAATGACCCTGACCGGCAACGCCCCCTGCCGGGTCCTGATCGTCGACGACTCCGCCGTCGTGCGCCAGATGCTCACCGAGATCCTGTCCAGCGATCCGTCCATCGACGTGGTCGGCACCGCCGCCGACCCGCTGCTGGCACGCGAGAAGATCAAGCGCCTGGCCCCGGACGTGATCACGCTGGACGTGGAAATGCCGCGCATGGACGGGCTGGCGTTCCTGGAAAACCTGATGCGCCTGCACCCGCTGCCGGTGGTGATGATCTCCTCGCTGACCGAACGCGGCGCCGACACTACCCTGCAGGCGTTGGCGCTGGGCGCGGTGGATTTCGTCTCCAAGCCGAAGCTGGACGTTGCGCGGGGCCTGCAGGGCTACGCCGACGAGATCATCGCCAAAGTGAAGATGGCGGCGCGTTCGCGCGTTCGCCCGCTGGTGCGCGCTGCCGCACCGAAGCTCCTGCTGGACGCCTCCCCAGCGACGCGTCCCGCCACGCCCCAGTTCCGCACCACCGACCGGCTGATCGCGATCGGCTCATCGGCCGGTGGCACCGAGGCCCTGCGTGTAGTGCTGGAAGGCATGCCCGCCGACGGCCCGGCCGTGGTGATGACCCAGCACCTGCCGGCCAGCTTCAGCACGGCTTTCGCCGAACGACTGGATCGCCATTCCGCCATGGCAGTGCGTGAGGCCAGCGACGGTGAAGCGGTGCTGCCCGGCCACGCCTACCTGCCACCGGGTGGCAAGCATCTGCGGATCATCCGCGACGGTGCGCGCTGGCGCTGCCGGGTCGACGACGGCCCGGCCGTGAACCGGCACAAGCCCGCGGTGGATGTGCTGTTCCGCTCGGTCGCGCAGAACGCCGGCGGCAACGCCATCGGTGCCATTCTCACCGGCATGGGCGATGACGGTGCACGCGGCCTGCTAGAGATGCGTCAGGCCGGCGCCCCGACGCTGGTGCAGGACGAGGCCAGCAGCGTGGTCTGGGGCATGCCCGGTGCCGCGTTCAAGCTCGGCGCCGCCGAGGAACAGGTGCCGCTGGAACGGATTGCGGAACGGTTGCTGGCGCTGGCGCGCGGCTGATTGCGCGCCCCGGCTCAAGGACTCCGCTTGCAGTAGATCCACGCCATGCGTGGATGCCGTTGTAGAGTCGAGCCACGCTCGACTCATCGCGCATGGCGCGAACAGCAGCCAAGCATGGACTCGGTGCTACAGGCCATCAGGCAACAAAAAAAACCCTGGCTTTCACCGGGGCTTCTTCGTTTCAACGGGTTGCCGGCCAGCGGCCGGCACTACCATGCGTCGTCGGCCCACAAAAAAACCCCCGGCGCGAGCCGGGGGCTTTTCGTTACCGCATCAGGCGGCGACCGTCTTGGCCACGTCCTGGTATTCCTCGATCTGGTCGAAGTTCATGTAGCGGTAGATCTCCGCACCATTGGCGTTGATCACGCCGATGTCCGCCATGTACTCCTCCTTGGTCGGGATGCGGCCCAGACGCGAGCAGATCGCCGCCAGTTCCGCCGAACCCAGGTACACGTTGGTGTTGCGGCCCAGGCGGTTCGGGAAGTTGCGGGTCGAGGTCGACATCGCGGTGGAACCTTCGCGGATCTGCGCCTGGTTGCCCATGCACAGCGAGCAGCCCGGCATTTCCATGCGTGCACCGGTGGCGCCGAAGGTGCCGTACACGCCTTCCTTGGTCAGCTCCGAGGCATCCATCTTGGTCGGCGGGGCCACCCACAGGCGGGTCGGCAGGTCACGCTTGCCTTCCAGCAGCTTGGCAGCCGCACGGAAGTGACCGATGTTGGTCATGCACGAACCGATGAACACTTCGTCGATCTTGGCGCCGGCCACTTCGGACAGGGTCTTCACGTCGTCCGGGTCGTTCGGGCAGGCCACGATCGGCTCATGGATGTCGGCCAGGTCGATCTCAATGACAGCGGCGTACTCGGCGTCGGCATCCGGCTCCAGCAGCTCCGGGTTGGCCAGCCACGCTTCCATCTTCTCGATACGGCGCTGCAGCGAACGCGGGTCCTGGTAACCCTCGGCGATCATCCACTTCAGCAGGGTGATGTTGCTGTTGAGGTACTCGATGATCGGCTCCTTGTTCAGGCGCACCGAGCAACCGGCCGCCGAACGCTCGGCCGAGGCGTCGGACAGTTCGAACGCCTGTTCGACCTTCAGCTCCGGCAGGCCTTCGATTTCCAGGATGCGACCGGAGAAGATGTTCTTCTTGCCAGCCTTGGCCACGGTCAGCAGGCCCGACTTGATCGCGTACAGCGGAATCGCGTTGACCAGGTCACGCAGGGTCACGCCCGGCTGCATCTTGCCCTTGAAGCGCACCAGCACCGACTCCGGCATGTCCAGCGGCATCACGCCGGTGGCAGCGGCGAAGGCAACCAGGCCCGAACCGGCCGGGAACGAAATGCCCACCGGGAAACGGGTGTGCGAGTCACCACCGGTGCCGACGGTGTCCGGCAGCAGCATGCGGTTGAGCCAGCTGTGGATCACGCCGTCGCCCGGACGCAGCGAGACGCCGCCACGGGTGGAGATGAACTCCGGCAGGGTGTGGTGGGTCTTCACGTCCACCGGCTTCGGGTAAGCGGCGGTGTGGCAGAACGACTGCATCACCAGGTCGGCCGAGAAGCCCAGGCAGGCCAGGTCCTTCAGCTCGTCACGGGTCATCGGGCCAGTGGTGTCCTGCGAGCCGACCGAGGTCATCTTCGGTTCGCAATAGGTGCCCGGGCGCATGCCCTGGCCTTCCGGCAGGCCACAGGCGCGGCCAACCATCTTCTGCGCCAGCGAGAAGCCCTTGCCGGTATCGACCGGCTGCACCGGCAGGCGGAACAGGTCGGTCGGGGCCAGGCCCAGCGCTTCGCGTGCCTTGCCGGTCAGGCCACGGCCGATGATCAGCGGAATGCGGCCACCGGCGCGCACTTCGTCGAACAGCACTTCGGACTTGACCTGGAACTCGGCGATCACTTCACCGTTCTTCAGCGCCTTGCCTTCGTACGGACGCAGCTCGACCACATCGCCGTGCTCCATCTTCGACACGTCCAGCTCGATCGGCAGTGCACCGGCATCTTCCATGGTGTTGTAGAAGATCGGGGCGATCTTCGAACCCAGGCAGACGCCACCGGCGCGCTTGTTCGGGATGAACGGAATGTCATCACCGGTCCACCACAGCACGCTGTTGGTGGCCGACTTGCGCGAGGAACCGGTGCCGACCACGTCGCCAACGTAGGCGACCAGGTGACCCTTGTCCTTCAGGTCGAGGATCTGCTGGATCGGGCCGCGCTTGCCGTCTTCTTCCGGGGTGAACGGCGCGTCGTCGCGCTTGTTCTTCAGCATCGCCAGGGCGTGCATCGGGATGTCCGGGCGGGTGGTCGCGTCCGGCGCCGGCGACAGGTCGTCGGTGTTGGTTTCGCCCGGCACCTTGAACACGGTGACGGTCAGGCTCTGCGGCACTTCCGGGTTGCTGGTGAACCACTCGGCGTCGGCCCAGCTCTGCAGCACGGACTGGGCGTTGGCATTGCCGGCCTTGGCCTTTTCCTGCACGTCATGGAAGGCATCGAACACCAGCAGGGTCTTCTTCAGACCGTTGGCGGCGATGGTGCCGACGCTGGCATCGTCCAGCAGCTGCACCAGCGGGGCGACGTTGTAACCGCCGAGCATGGTGCCCAGCAGTTCGGTGGCGCGCTCACGGCTGATCAGCGGGTTCTGCTCGCTGCCCAGGGCGATCGCCGCCAGGTACGAGGCCTTGACCTTGGCCGCGTCATCGACGCCGGCCGGCACGCGGTGGGTCAGCAGGTCGAGCAGGAACTCGGCCTCGCCCTGCGGCGGGTTCTTCAGCAGTTCGATGACATCGGCCGTCTGCTGCGCGCTCAGCGGCAGCGGCGGGATGCCAAGCGCAGCGCGCTCGGCGACGTGGTGGCGGTAGGCTTCCAACATGACAACTCCCGGGTAATGCGTAGGTTGAGAAAACAAAATGGGCTCAGGCTTGCGGCACGATCAGCTTCAGGCCCTTGAAGTAGTCGCGGTAAAACGTGTCGTTCCAGGTGATCAGGCCATCGCACTGCAGCAGTGCATGGGCGCCGACCATGAATTCGTCCAGGCTGCGGCGGCTGCCGCTGCGCTGGCGGTGGCGGCGGTGCATCTCGCCGGCGCGCAGCGCCGACTTGGCTTCCATCGGGTTGAAGTGCACGCCCATTTCTTCCAGCGCTTCGAGCACCTCGGCACCGCCACGCAGCGATGCGCAGACCTCGGCCAGGGTCGCGCCGCAGACCACCACGCGGCCACCGACCAGGCTCTGCCTGAGGATGGCTTCCACGGCATCGGCCTGCGGACCATTGCTGAGCAGCTCGACCAGCACCGGAGAGTCGACGGCGATCATCACGGCTTATTCCTCGTCACGCACCGCACGTACCGCTGCGTCGGACGACTCGAAACCGTCCAGCGCGAACTTGCCGCGCGCCCGTGAAATGGCATCGTCAACACTCTTGCGCAGGATGATGCGGCTGCCGTCCAGCTCGACCTTCAGCAGCGTGCCCTTGGTCAGGCCGAGGGCATCACGCACCGCCTTGGGCAGGGTGATCTGTCCGCGTTCTGCAACAGTGGCTTCCATCGGTAGGCCCTCCAGAGTATGCACAAATTATACATACTTCCCCGGGCATACTTCCACCCTGAACAGGACCGGCAACCCGCCAGCCCTTGCCTCGCAAAGGATCGGCCACAAACGTGACATACGCCATACACCTTCCCCTGTAGTCTGGAACCGATGCCGCAGGCCGGAACCCGGCCCGGATGAATCCATTCAGTCTGGGGTTCATACTGGGACCACCGGGGCCGTCAGGCCCGCGGCGACCGCAAGCAGGTCCGCCCATGCGCGGGCCACTGCAAGCCATCCGCAAGAAGGAGTTACCCCGCATGAGCGATTCGTTCTCCACCCGCAGCCAGCTGAACGTCGGCGGCAAGACCTACGACTACTTCAGCCTGCCCACGCTGGGCCAGCGCTTCGATATCTCCCACCTGCCCTACTCGATGAAGATCCTGCTGGAGAACCTGCTCCGGCACGAGGACGGCGGCATCACCGTCGGCAAGGACCACATCGAAGCCGTGGCCCGCTGGAACCCGGCGGCCGAGCCGGACACCGAAATCGCCTTCATGCCGGCGCGCGTGGTCCTGCAGGACTTCACCGGCGTGCCCTGCGTGGTCGACCTCGCCGCGATGCGCGACGCGGTGGTCAAGCTCGGCGGCTCGCCTGAGCAGATCAACCCGCAGATTCCCTCCGAACTGGTCATCGACCACTCGGTGCAGGTCGACGTGTTCGGCAAGCCGGACGCGCTGGACCTCAACGGCAAGATCGAGTTCCAGCGCAACCAGGAACGCTACGGCTTCCTGCGCTGGGGCCAGAAGGCCTTCGACAACTTCAAGGTAGTGCCGCCGAACACCGGCATCGTCCACCAGGTGAACCTGGAGAACCTGGCCCGCGTGGTGATGACGGCGGACAAGGACGGCAAGGCGGTCGCCTACCCCGATACCGTGTTCGGTACCGACAGCCACACCACGATGATCAACGGCATCGGCGTGCTGGGCTGGGGCGTGGGCGGCATCGAAGCGGAGGCGGCCATGCTCGGCCAGCCGTCGTCGATGCTGATCCCGCAGGTGGTCGGCTTCAAGCTGACCGGCAAGCTGCCCGAGGGCGCCACCGCCACCGACCTGGTGCTGACCGTCACCCAGATGCTGCGCAAGCTGGGCGTGGTCGGCAAGTTCGTCGAGTTCTACGGTGACGGCCTGCAGCACCTGCCGCTGGCCGACCGCGCCACCATTGGCAACATGGCGCCGGAATACGGCGCCACCTGCGGCATCTTCCCGATCGACGCCGAGTCGCTGAACTACCTGCGCCTGTCCGGCCGCAGCGAAGAGCAGATCGATCTGGTTGAAGCCTATGCCAAGGCGCAGGGCCTGTGGCACGAACCGGGCAGCCCGCACGCGCAGTACAGCACCACGCTGGAACTGGACATGGGCACGGTGAAGCCGTCGCTGGCCGGCCCGAAGCGTCCGCAGGACCGTGTGCTGCTGGAAGACGTGCAGAAGAACTACCGCGAAGCCCTGGTTGGCCTGACCACCAACCGTGACAAGCGCAGCGACGATGTCTCCTCGTTCGTCAACGAAGGCGGCGGTGCCGCGGTCGGCAACGAGCAGCTGGCCAAGGGCTACGCCGACATCGAAACCGAAGGCCGCAAGGTCCGCCTGAAGGACGGCGCGGTGGTCATCGCGGCCATCACCTCGTGCACCAACACCTCCAACCCGGCGGTGATGATCGGCGCGGGCCTGTTGGCCCGCAACGCGGCCGCCAAGGGCCTGAACCGCCAGCCGTGGGTGAAGACCTCGCTCGGCCCAGGTTCGCGCGTGGTCACCGATTACCTGGAAAAGGCCGGCGTACTGAAGGAGCTGGAGAAGATCGGCTTCTACGTGGTCGGCTACGGCTGCACCACCTGCATCGGCAACTCCGGCCCGCTGCCGACCGAAGTCAGCGCCGGCATCGCCACCGGCGATCTGGTGGTCACCTCGGTGCTGTCCGGCAACCGCAACTTCGAGGGCCGCGTGCACCCCGAAGTGAAGATGAACTACCTGGCCAGCCCGCCGCTGGTGGTGGCCTATGCCATCGCCGGCACCACCGACATCGACCTGACCACCCAGCCGCTGGGTACCGGCAGCGATGGCCAGCCGGTGTTCCTGCGCGACATCTGGCCGAGCAACAAGGAAATCGGCGACGTCATCGCCGCCACCATCGGCCCGGAGATGTTCAAGCAGAACTACGCCGATGTGTTCAAGGGCGATACCCGCTGGAACACCATCGCTTCGCCGGACGGCAACCTGTACGAGTGGAGCGATGCCTCCACCTACATCAAGAACCCGCCGTACTTCGATGGCATGACCATGCAGACCGGCAGCATCGACGATGTGCACGGTGCACGCGTGATGGGCCTGTTCGGTGATTCGATCACCACCGACCACATCTCCCCGGCCGGCAACATCAAGAAGGACTCGCCTGCAGGCCGCTTCCTGCAGGAGCGCGGCGTGCAGCCGGCCGACTTCAACAGCTACGGCAGCCGCCGCGGCAACGATGACGTGATGGTCCGCGGCACCTTCGCCAACATCCGCATCAAGAACCTGATGTTCGGTGGCGAGGAAGGCGGCAACACCCTGTACTACCCGGCCGGCGGCGGCCAGCCGGAAAAGCTGGCGATCTACGATGCAGCCATGAAGTACAAAGCCGACAAGGTGCCGCTGGTAGTGCTGGCCGGCAAGGAATACGGCACCGGTTCGTCGCGTGACTGGGCGGCCAAGGGCACCCTGCTGCTGGGGGTGAAGGCGGTCGTGGCCGAGAGCTTTGAGCGCATCCACCGCTCCAACCTGGTCGGCATGGGCGTGCTGCCGCTGCAGTTCCGCAACGGCGAGAACGCACAGAGCCTGGGCCTGGACGGTTCGGAAGTGATCGACATCACCGGCCTGCAGGACGGTGCCAGCAAGCGCGCCACGGTCACCGCGACCAAGGCTGACGGCACCAAGAAGACCTTCGAAGTCTCGGTGATGCTGCTGACCCCGAAGGAAGTCGAGTACTTCCGCCATGGCGGCCTGCTGCAGTACGTGCTGCGCCAGCTGGCCAGCAAGTAACGCGTCACCTGTAGAGCCGAGCCTGCGCTCGGCTACATTGCCACAGCATCAGCCGAGCATGGCTCGGCTCTACAACAAGAAGAAGGGCCGGATCCTCGCGGATCCGGCCCTTCCTGTTTCTCCGCAGCCAGGCATGGCCTGGCTCTACTGCGTCACCGACGGCATCGGGATAGATGCCAGGTGCCCGATCACCGGCGCGGTGCGTCCGGGTCGGTGCGCAGTGCCTTCAGCAGGCCCCACATGTAGAACGCCAGGGTGAACGAGAACGGCAGGCCGCACAGCACCACCGCGGTCTGCATCGCACTGAAGTTGCCGGCCAGCAGCAGGCCGACGCTGGCCACGGTGATGCCGGCTGCCCAGAACACGCGCAGCCAGATCGGCGCGTCATGGCCGTCCTCCACGCCATCGTCGACGCGACGCGTGCACAGGTTGGCGATCATCAGCGTGCCCGAATCGACCGGAGTCAGGAACAGCACGAAGCCGATCACCACTGCGGCGCCGGCCACGTACGGCGCGGCGGGCAGGTACTCCAGCAGCTTGAACAGCGTCATCGCCGCATCATGCTGGGCCACGTCACCCAGGATCGCCTGGCCGTGGTTGAGCACCAGGTCGATGGCGGTGTTGCCGAAGATCGACAGCCAGGCCAGGGTGAAGCCGAGCGGGATCAGCAGCACGCCCATGATCACTTCGCGGATGGTGCGACCACGCGAGATGCGCGCCACGAAAAGACCGACGAACGGCGCCCAGGCGATCCACCACGCCCAGTAGAACAGCGTCCACGAGCCCATCCACTCACGGCCCTTCGGGTCGTTGAGGTACATGTCGAAGCTCTTGCGCACGAATGCGCCGAGATAATCGCCGGTGTTCTGGATCAGGCCATCGAACAGGTGCAGGGTCGGGCCGGTGATCAGCACGAACAGCAGCAGGCCACACAGCAGGCGCACATTGAGGTTGGAGAGCCAGGCAATGCCCTTTTCCACACCGGCGACCACGCCGATGGTGGCCACCACCATCATCACCAGCACAATTGCCACCAGCACCTGCGGCGTATCCGGAATGTGGAACAGGTAGACCAGGCCGGACTGCACCACCAGCGCGCCGATGCCGAGGTTGGTCACCATCGAGATCAGCGTGGCAAGGATGCCGAAGCCATCGACCATGTCGCCGATGCGGCCATGGATGCGCTCACCGAAGATCGGGTACAGCGCCGAGCGCAGCGCCAGCGGCAGGTCGCGGCGGTAGGCGAAGTAGCCCAGCGCCACGCCGACCAGCGCGTACAGCGCCCAGCCGTGCAGGCCCCAGTGCAGGAAGGTCAGCACCATCGCCTCGCGGCCGGCGGCCACGGTTCCGCCGGGCTGCCCGGGCGGATTGAGGAAATGGTCCAGCGGCTCGTAGGCGCCGTAGTACAACAGCGCGATGCCGATGCCGGCCGAGAACAGCATCGACACCCAGGCCACGTAGCCGAACGCCGGTGATTCCTCGTTGTGGCCCAGGCGGATGCGGCCGTACGGTGAGAACGCCAGCCACAGCACGAAGCCCAGGCACAGCACGATCAGCAGCATGTACCACCAGCCGAACGCCGCCGAGACTTCGGCCTGCGCCCACTGCAGCCAGTGCTCGCTGCTTTCGGGATAGAGAACGGTAAGCAGCCCGAGGATGCCGATCGACACCGAGGAGCTGAAGAAGACAAAACGGTTCAAGCGCAGGGGCGAACGCTTGGGATGAGCCAGGGAAGACATGGGGTCGTCTCATCAAGTCCGAGGGGGCACATGGGCGGGGCCGGACCGGTAAACCGGGCCCATGGCGTGGGGCGCGAGCGCATCCTAGGGTTTATTGATTGAACGTTCAATCAATAAAAAGCATAATGGCGGGCAGCCCGATCCTTCGGGTCGCAATCCGTGGAGAGACAATGCCGAAGAAAGGCGTGGAACCGGTACGGCGCGAGCAGCTGATCCGGGCCACTTTCCAGACCATCGACGAGATCGGCATGGCCGATGCGACCGTCGCCACCATCGCGAAGAAAGCAGGGCTGTCCAGCGGCATCGTCGCCCACTACTTCGGCGACAAGGACGGCCTGCTCAATGCTGCAATGCGGCAGATCCTGCGTGAACTTAAGGACGCGGTCGCCCGCTACCGTGCCGACGCTGGTGACGACCCGCGCGAGCAGCTGCGCGCCATCGTCGATGGCAACTTCGACGACAGCCAGATCAACGGCACCGCGATGCGCGTCTGGCTGACCTTCTGGGCCGCGAGCATGCACCAGCCGGAACTGGCCCGGCTGCAGCGCGCCAACGACCAGCGCCTGTTCTCCAACCTGTGCCACCAGTTCAACCGCCTGCTGCCCCACCCGCAGGCCCGCCTGGCCGCCCGTGGCCTGGCCGCGATGATCGACGGCCTCTGGCTGCGCGGCAGCCTGGTCGGCGGCCAGTTCAACGCCGAGAAGTCCCGGCGCATTGCATACGGCTACATCGACTTCCAGTTGCAGGCTGTCGCGCTATAAGCGCTTCAGCACCCGCCCCCTTCCAAGGAGTACGCCCCATGACCACCCTGCCCGTCCAACAGCTCTACATCCACGGCCAGCGCGTCGATGCCACCAGCGGCAAGACCTTCAGGACCGTGAACCCGGCCACCGGCGAGGTGATCGCTGAAGTGCAGGTCGCCAGCCAGGCCGACGTCGAACGCGCCGTGCAGAGCGCGGCCGAAGGCCAGAAGGTGTGGGCGGCGATGACTGCCATGGAGCGTTCGCGCATCCTGCGCCGCGCCGTCGAGATCCTGCGCGAGCGCAACGACGAACTGGCCCACCTGGAAACCCTGGACACCGGCAAGGCGCTGGCCGAAACCACCACCGTGGACATCGTCACCGGCGCCGACGTGGTCGAGTACTACGCCGGCCTGGCCACCGCCATCGAAGGCATCCAGCTGCCGCTGCGCGAATCGAGCTTCTTCTACACCCGCCGCGAGCCGCTGGGCGTGGTCGCCGGCATCGGCGCCTGGAACTACCCGATCCAGATCGCCATGTGGAAGTCGGCCCCGGCCCTGGCCGCCGGCAACGCGATGGTGTTCAAGCCGTCCGAAGTGACCCCGCTGACAGCGATCCGGCTGGCCGAGATCTACACCGAAGCCGGTGTGCCGGCCGGCGTGTTCAACGTCGTGCAGGGCCCGGGCCGCGAGATCGGCCAGTGGCTGACCGAGCACCCGGTGATCGAGAAGATCTCCTTCACCGGCGGCGTCGCCACCGGCAAGAAGGTGATGGCCAGCGCCGCCTCCTCGTCGCTGAAGGAAGTGACCATGGAGCTGGGCGGCAAGTCGCCGCTGGTGATCTGCGATGACGCCGATCTGGACCGCGCAGCCGACATCGCGGTGATGGCCAACTTCTTCAGCTCTGGCCAGGTCTGCACCAACGGCACCCGCGTGTTCGTGCCGCGCAGCATGCTGGCCGCGTTCGAAGCCGCCGTGGTCGAGCGCGTCAAGCGCATCCGCATCGGCGACCCGATGGCCGCCGAGACCAACTTCGGCCCGCTGACCAGCTTCCCGCACATGGAAAACGTGCTGCGCTACATCGAAAGCGGCAAGGCCGAAGGCGCTCGCCTGCTGACCGGCGGCGGCCGTGCCACCGAAGGCGCGCTGGCCAATGGCGCCTACGTGCTGCCGACCGTGTTCTCCGACTGCCGCGATGACATGACCATCGTCAAGGAAGAGATCTTCGGGCCGGTGATGAGCATCCTCGCCTACGACGACGAAGACGAAGTGGTGCGTCGAGCCAACGACACCACCTTCGGCCTCGCCGCCGGTGTGGTCAGCAAGGACGTCAGCCGCGCCCATCGCATCATCCACCGCCTGGAAGCCGGCATCTGCTGGATCAACACCTGGGGCGAATCGCCGGCCGAAATGCCGGTCGGCGGTTACAAGGAATCCGGCGTCGGCCGTGAGAACGGCCTCTCCACCCTCGGCCACTACACCCGCATCAAGTCGGTGCAGGTGGAACTGGGCGACTACGCCAGCGTGTTCTGATCGGCGCGCCCCGAGCGCGCACCTTCGTCCGGCCACTGCGCCGATCCGACATTCCGCCGGGACGCCTGCATGCAGCGCGCCCCGGCCTGCAGGAGACACCCATGAGCACCCATAACGAGTACGACTACATCATCATCGGCGCCGGTTCGGCCGGCAACGTGCTGGCCACCCGCCTCACCGAAGATGCCGATGTCAGCGTGCTGCTGCTGGAAGCCGGTGGCCCGGACTACCGGCTCGACTTCCGTACCCAGATGCCGGCGGCACTGGCCTTCCCGCTGCAGGGCAAGCGCTACAACTGGGCGTACAAGACCGATCCCGAGCCCTTCATGAACAACCGCCGCATGGACTGCGGCCGTGGCAAGGGGCTGGGTGGCTCGTCGCTGATCAACGGCATGTGCTACATCCGCGGCAACGCGATGGACTACGACAACTGGGCCAGCATGCCCGGCCTGGAAGACTGGACCTACCTGGACTGCCTGCCGTACTTCCGCAAGGCCGAAACCCGTGACATCGGCCCCAACGACTACCACGGTGGCGAAGGCCCGCTGCGCGTGACCACGCCGAAGGCCGGCAACAACGAGCTGTTCGCCGCGATGGTTGAAGCCGGCGTGCAGGCCGGCTACCCGCGCACCGACGACCTCAACGGCTACCAGCAGGAAGGCTTCGGCCCGATGGACCGCACGGTGACCCCGAAGGGCCGTCGTTCCAGCACCGCCCGCGGCTATCTGGACCTGGCCAAGCCGCGCCCGAACCTGACCATCGTCACCCACGCGCTGACCGACCGCATCCTGTTCTCGGGCAAGCGTGCGGTGGGCGTGCAGTGGCTGCACAACGACCAGCCGCAGCGTGCCACCGCCCGCCGCGAAGTGCTGCTGTGTGGCGGCGCCATCGCCTCGCCGCAGATCCTGCAGCGCTCGGGCGTCGGCCCGGCCGATCTGCTGCGCAGCCTGGACATCGACCTGGTGCACCACCTGCCGGGCGTCGGCGCCAACCTGCAGGATCACCTGGAGATGTACCTGCAGTACGAGTGCAAGAAGCCGGTCTCGCTGGCGCCGGCACTGAAGCTGTACAACCAGCCGGCCATCGGTGCCGAGTGGCTGTTCCTGGGCACCGGCATCGGCGCCAGCAACCAGTTCGAGGCCGGTGGCTTCATCCGCAGCGACGCCGAATTCGACTGGCCGAACCTGCAGTATCACTTCCTGCCGGTGGCGATCAATTACAACGGCTCCAACCCGATCAAGGCACACAGCTTCCAGATGCACGTCGGTTCGATGCGCTCGCCCAGCCGCGGCCGCATCCACGTGCGTTCGAAGGATCCGCGCGAACATCCGAGCATCCTGTTCAACTACATGTCGCACGACCAGGACTGGCGCGAGTTCCGCGCGGCGATCCGGATCACCCGCGAGATCTTCGCGCAGCCGGCACTGGCTCCGTACAGCGGCCGCGAGATCTCGCCGGGCAGCGCACTGCAGACCGATGCACAGATCGATGCGTTCGTCCGCGAGCATGCCGAGACCGCCTACCACCCGTCGTGCTCGAACAAGATGGGCCATGCCGATGACCCGATGGCGGTGGTCGACGGCCAGGGCCGCGTGCACGGGCTGGAAGGCCTGCGCATCGTCGATGCCTCGATCATGCCGCAGGTGGTTACCGGCAACCTCAACGCACCAACCATCATGATCGCCGAGAAGCTGGCCGACGTGATCCGCGGCCGCACCCCGCTGGCCCGCAGCACCGCGCCGTACTACAAGGCCAACGGCGCACCGGTACGCAAGCAGGGCTGACGCAAGCGCCCCGCTTGTGGCCACGGTAGTGCCGGCCGCTGGCCGGCATCCACCGGAATCCCGATCGAGCGCAGATGCCGGCCAGCGGCCGGCATTACCAAGCAAAGAGGCCCTTCGGGGCCTCTTCGCGTTTTCCCTACGGCGGGGTATGCTGCAATGAACGGCCATTGTCGATACGCTCAGGGCCGTAACCTAAAACATCACGATTCCTGGAGGGGGAATATGAGTCTGGATCGTCCCTGGCTGCAGAGCTATCCGAAAGGCGTTCCCGCCGAAATCGACGTCAACGAATTCCATTCGGTCGCCTCGGTCTTCGACGCTTCCGTCGCGAAATTCCGCGACCGTCCCGCCTACTCCAGCTTCGGCAAGGTCCTCACCTATGGTGAGACGGACGCGCTGGTCACCCAGTTCGCCGCCTACCTGCTGGGTGAGCTCAAGCTCAAGAAGGGTGACCGCGTCGCCCTGATGATGCCCAACTGCCTGCAGTACCCGGTGGCCACCTTCGGCGTGCTGCGCGCCGGCCTGACCGTGGTCAACGTCAACCCGCTGTACACCGCGCGCGAACTCAAGCACCAGCTGGTTGATGCCGGCGTCAGTGCCCTGGTGGTGGTCGACAACTTCGGCGACACCGTCGAACAGGTCATCGCCGATACACCGGTCAAGCACGTGGTCACCACCGGCCTGGGCGACCTGCTCGGCGCCAAGGGCGCGATCGTCAACTTCGTGCTGAAGTACATCAAGAAGATGGTGCCCAACTACCACATCAAGGGCGCCGTCCGCTTCAAGCAGGCGCTCAAGCTGGGCAGCCGCCACGCGCTTCCGCCGGTCGAGATCGACCACGACGACATTGCCTTCCTGCAGTACACCGGCGGGACCACCGGCGTGGCCAAGGGCGCGATGCTGACCAACCGCAACCTGATCGCCAACATGCAGCAGGCGTCGGCGTGGCTGTCCACCTCGGGCATCGAGCCGGGCAAGGAAGTGATCATCACTGCCCTGCCGCTGTACCACATCTTCGCGTTGACCGCGAACGGCCTGGTCTTCATGAAGTTCGGTGGCTGCAACCACCTGATCACCAACCCACGCGACATGAAGGGCTTCGTCAAGGAGCTCAAGGGCACCCGCTTCACCGCCATCACCGGCGTCAACACGCTGTTCAACGGCCTGCTCAACACCCCGGGCTTCGACGAGATCGACTTCTCTTCGGTCAAATTCACCCTGGGCGGCGGCATGGCGGTGCAACGTGCCGTGGCCGAACGCTGGAAGAAGGTCACCGGCGTGACCCTGGTCGAAGCCTATGGCCTGACCGAGACCTCGCCCGCGGCCTGCATCAATCCGCTCACCCTGCCCGAGTACAACGGTGCCATCGGCCTGCCGATCCCGTCCACCGATGCCTGCATCAAGGACGACAACGGCAACATCCTGGCGCTGGGCGAAGTGGGCGAGCTGTGCATCAAGGGCCCGCAGGTGATGAAGGGCTACTGGCAGCGTCCGGAAGAAACCGCCACCGCCATCGATGCGGACGGCTGGCTGCACACCGGCGACATGGCGAAGATGGACGAACAGGGCTTCTTCTACATCGTCGACCGCAAGAAGGACATGATCCTGGTGTCCGGCTTCAACGTGTACCCGAATGAGGTCGAAGACGTCATCGCGATGATGCCGGGCGTGCTGGAAGTCGCCGCCGTCGGTGTCCCGGACGAAAAGTCCGGCGAAGTGGTCAAGGTCGTGATCGTGAAGAAGGACCCGAACCTGACCGCGGAAATGGTCAAGGAACATGCGCGGGCAAACCTGACCGGTTACAAGCACCCCAGAATCGTAGAATTCCGAAAGGAGCTGCCGAAGACCAACGTCGGCAAGATCCTCCGTCGCGAGCTGCGTGATACGCCCGCCCAGTAAGGGTTTCCGGGCAACGGGAGAGTACAGGGACCCCGCCGGAGACGGCGGGGTCTTTTTATTGCCGGAACATGGCCGGTACAGCGCTTGCGGGCGGTTCACGACGGGTGCATAGAATCAGTCGCCGCCGCACGTTCAGCCCGCCCCCTCACTCCTCTCCGTCCGCTCTGCGGTTGGCCGGACGGTCACACGGAGAACTCCCATGTCCGCAGTACGCCCCATCATCACCCGTCCCTCGCAGCACCCTACCCTGCGTATCACCGAAGAACCCGAGCGGGATGTCTACTGGATCCACATGCACGCCAACCTGGTCAACCAGCCGGGCCGGCCGTGCTTCGCCTCGCGTCTGGTCGATGACATCGTCGACTACCAGCGCGAACTGGGCGATCGCCTCAGCGCCTCGCACGCTCTGTCACCCCATGTCGTTCTTGCCTCGGACAGCGACGTGTTCAACCTGGGTGGCGATCTCGAACTGTTCTGCCGCCTGATCCGCGAGGGCGACCGCGCCCGCCTGCTCGACTATGCCCAACGCTGCGTGCGCGGCGTGCATGCCTTCCATGCCGGCCTGGGCACCCGTGCCCACAGCATCGCCCTGGTCCAGGGCAATGCACTGGGTGGCGGCTTCGAGGCCGCACTGAGCTGCCACACCATCGTCGCCGAGGAAGGCGTGTTGATGGGCCTGCCCGAGGTGCTGTTCGACCTGTTCCCGGGCATGGGCGCCTACTCCTTCCTGTGCCAGCGGATCAGCCCGCGCCTGGCCGAGAAGATCATGCTGGAAGGCAACCTCTACACCGCCAGCCAGCTGAAGGAGATGGGCCTGGTCGACATCGTGGTGCCGGTGGGCGAAGGCGTTGCCGCGGTCGAACAGGTGATCAAGGAAAGCCGGCGCATTCCGCACGCGTGGGCGGCGATGCGTGAGGTCAACGAGATCGCCACCATGGTGCCGCTGCATGAAATGATGCGGATCACCGAGATCTGGGTGGACACCGCCATGCAGCTCGGCGAGAAGTCCCTGCGCACCATGGATCGGCTGGTACGGGCGCAGGCCCGGCGCAATGGCGACCCGGCCTGACCGTCTGGCGGGTCAGGACGGGCTGCGCTCGCTGTCGTCGCGGTGCGATGCTCCCGCACTACGGGCAGCCAACGCATTCCTACCGTTGCGCAGGGCGGTCGCCAGGCTGCCGAGGCGGGCGTTCCATTCCCCCTTCAGCTGCCAGTCCGCCATGCGCATGATTTCGCCACTGGAGGCGGCAACCTGGACAAGCCCCAGGTTGCTCGCCACACCGCGCAGCGCGTGTGCGTGCTCGCGGAAATCCTCCCAGGCCTGGCGCTCGCCGCAGCCCTGCAGCTGGCCCATGCTCGCGTCGACGTCCGCCAGGCACTGGTCGATGAACTTGCGTTCGAAGCCATCGCCCATACCCAGCGACGCCAGCTCGTCCAGCACCGCGGTATCGAGCACGCCATCGCCAACCGGCAATGCCGGCACCGACTGGATGCCGGACTCGGCGCGGGTGTTGGCGGCGACATCGGCCAGCACTTCCAGCAGACGGGTGGCCACCACGGGCTTGGCAAGGAAGGCGCGGGCACCGGCCTGCTCGCAACGCAGGATGGACTCGGGGGTGACGTCCGCGCTCAGCACCATAACCGGAACGTAAGGCATGCCACTGGCCTGCATCACCCGCAACTGCTTGAGCAGGTCCAGTCCGCTCATGCCGGGCATGTGCAGATCGACGATCGCTGCGTCGTAACTGGCCTGCTCCAACGCATCGAGCACTTCGGCGCCGCCATTGACGCAGGTGACCTTGTGGCCGGCCTTCTCCAGCAACCGCTGCAGCACCATGCGGTTGGCTTCGTGGTCGTCGGCCACCAGCACCCGCAGGCTGCGCACGCGCGCACGATGGCGCAGGAAGGGATTGGAGAACGCGATGACATTGCCGGCTTCAGCCACCTCGGACGGAACCGCCGGGGCTGATGAAGTGTCTGCGACGTCCAGCGTGATCTCGACCCAGAACACGCTGCCACGCGGGCTGTTCGGCGCATAACCGACCTGCCCGCCCATCGACTCGACCAGGCCCTTGGCAATGGCGGTGCCCAGACCGGTGCCTTCATGCCGGCGGGCCAGGCCGACATCGCCCTGCTCGAAGGCATTGAACAGCCGGCCGCGCAGCGCCACCGGCACGCCGATGCCGCTGTCGACGATCTCGAATCGCAGGCGCATCCGCTCGCTGCCCAGCACATCGGGGCTGGACACGCGCAGATGCACGTAGCCGCTGTCGGTGAACTTGACCGCGTTACCCATCAGATTGAGCAGGATCTGCTGCAGATGACCGGCATCACCCAGCAGGCGCGGCGGCACGTTGTCATCCACCTGCACGCGATAGTCCAGCGATTTGGAGCGGGTCTGCGGGGTCAGGATCAGGTTGATCGCCTGCAGCACGTCGGCCAGCGCGAACTCGTGCCACTCCACGCGCACCTTGCCGGCTTCGATCGCGGAGATGTCCAGCACCTCTTCCACCAGCGCCAACAGACTGCGGGTCGAGGCCTGGATGGTGTTCAGGCACTCGCGCTGTTCGTCGTCCAGGCGGGTGGTGGCCAGCACTTCGGTCATGCCGGCCAGCCCGTTCAACGGCGTGCGGAACTCATGGCTCATGTTGGCCAGGAAACGGCTCTTGGCTTCGTTGGCCTGGCGCGCCTCTGCCACCGCCCGGGTCAAGGCATGCAGCAGCGAATCGAAGTACAGCGGAATCGCGCCCAGGCCCAGCAGCAGGCCCCAGCCCAGATAGTCGTGGCCGCGCCAGTACGGCGACAGCATCACCGTGCACAGGAAGGCCAGGCAGCCCATGGCCGTGGCCACGCGCAGGTAGGTGCTGCCGTAGCGCATGCCGTTGCCGATCGTGACCCACAGCATCACCGCATACAGCGGTGCCGCCGGCTCACCCTGGATGGTCATGATCCAGGCCATGCAGGTGTAGTCGGTCAGCATGCCGATCACCCGGCGCACATGCGACACACCCGGATTGACCAGGATCGCGGTCAGCAGGCCGGCGGAAATGGTCAGCTCGAAGGCGAGGATCAGCCACGTCGCAGTCAATGCCTCACCGCCGCCGCTCAGCGAGCGCCAGCCGAGATAGCTGATGAACAGCGCAGTGATGATGATGCGGATCAGGTTCTGCGCGTGCTCGCTGTCCTCGCGCCCGGACAGGCGTTGCTTGAAGCGTGCCAGCAGCGAGCGCTTGTCGGAGCCAGCGGCGGGAGTCGTATCCATGGTCGGATGTCGCATCCTTCGGCGCAGCAGGGAGGAGCAGCACAACGGTACTGCCAGCAACCCCAACCACAGGGAAATGGCCAGCCCCAGGTTGGCCTGCCAGTAAGGGGTCAACAGCACGGTGGTGCCGAAACTGACCATCGCCAGCACGATGGCAGCGGCCAGGTAACGCGGCCCGAAGCGCAGGCCGTTGCCCACCGTGACCCACATCACCACCGCATACACCCACGCCAGCGGCTCACCCATCTGGATCATGCCGACCGCGATCAGGCCGTAGTCGGCCAGCATCCCGGCCACCCGCCGCGGATCGGAGCGCTCCGGCTTCCACAGCAACCAGCCAATCAGCAGCAGTGACAGGGCCAGCCCGGTCAGCACCGTTGCCAGCACGCCCTGGTATTGATCCAGCCGATACAGACGGGCACCGGACAACAGCACATAGACCAGGATCAGCGAGATCAGCACCACCCGCACGATCGCCTGGCCATGCTCCGAATCCGGACGCTGCGCCAACCGGCGCTTCACGCGTGCGAACAGGTCCTGCATGTCACCCACCCGGTCGCGTCGATGCCGTCGAGTGCTGGGCGCAGATATCCATCAACTGCTGGTGGCCGCGCATCAGCGCATCCACGCAGCGTGGATCGAACAGGCGGCCACGCTGGGCATACAGATAGGCCAGTGTGGCTTCCATGGTCCATGCTTCCTTGTACGGACGGGGTGAGATGAGTGCGTCGAAGACGTCGGCCACGGCGACGATGCGCGCTTCCAGCGGAATCGCCTCACCGACCAGCCCATCCGGGTAGCCGCTGCCGTCGTAACGTTCGTGGTGGCGCAGTGCGATCAATGCGCCGACCTGGATGAAGCGGTTCTGGCTGCCACTGAGCAGCTCATGGCCGATGCGCGGGTGCCGCCGCATGATCGCCAGTTCTTCGTCGTTGAGCTTGCCCTGCTTGAGCAGCACTGCATCGGGAATGGCGATCTTGCCCATGTCATGCAGCGGCGCGGCCATCTCGATCAGGCGCACGTCGTCTTCGGGCAGGCCGAGCTGCTCGGCGATCAGCCCTGCCACGCGCGCCATGCGTTCGAGGTAGGCACTGGTGCCGGCATCACGGAACTCGATCGCCCGTGCCAACCGCGACAGGGTCTCGCGTTCGCGCTCCTCGACCTCGTGCATGCTGGCCAGCAAGCGCTGCTCCAGGGACAAGGCGCGTTGCTTCACGTTCTCGGTCTGCTGGCGCAGCTGCAACAGGTTGTAGCAGCGCGCGCGCAGTTCGCGCGGACGGATGGGCTTGACCAGGAAGTCGATGACCCCCGCTTCCAGCGCCGCCTGACGGATCGGCTCGTCGCCGACCACGGTGATCAGGATCACCGGAATGTCGCGATGCTTGGGCAGGCGACGGAAACGGCGGGCGAACTCCAGCCCGTCCATTTCCGGCATGCGGTAATCGAGCAGCAGCAGGTCGACCGGATGCGCCTCACACCAGGCCAATGCGGTCAGCGGATCACCGAAGTCATACACGCTCAGTTCCGGCGCGATATCTTCGATGACGTGACGCAGCATCGTCCGGGCGGACGTCTGGTCGTCAACAATGACGATGTTCAACGCGTACTCTGCCTGGTTTCTCGACCATGCTGGATCATCAGCAGGCGAGGATACCCTGCCGCTGCGAACGCTCGCACCCTGCATCGGCCTGACTCCCGTGTCATGCGTCCCGGTTCATGATCGTCATCACATTGTGAAGCGGACTCTCCACAATGCGCACTCCCCCTGGCGCCGATCAAGCCACAACAGACGTCAAGGTAGTGCATTAACGATACGCCGAGTGCGGGAGGCGTCAATCGCGCCGTCTCATTTCGCGACGGCGCGCACAAACAGGAGTCAAAAAGACGACTTACTGCTCCGGACGCATGTACGGGAACAGCAGCACGTCACGGATCGAGCTGCTGCCAGTCAGCAGCATCACCAGGCGATCGACGCCGATGCCGAGGCCGCCGGTCGGTGCCATGCCGTACTCCAGCGCACGGATGTAGTCGGCGTCGTAGTGCATGGCCTCGTCATCGCCGCCTTCCTTCGCCGCCACCTGGGCCTGGAAACGCTGGGCCTGGTCTTCCGGGTCGTTCAGCTCGGAGAAGCCATTGGCCAGCTCCTTGCCGTTGACGAACAGCTCGAAGCGGTCGGTGTAGCCCGGATCGTTGTCGTTGGCACGGGCCAGCGGCGAGACCTCCACCGGATGGTCGGTGATGAAGGTCGGCTGGATCAGGGTGTGCTCGACCGTGGCCTCGAAGATCTCCAGCAGCAGCTTGCCCCAGCCGTAGGACGGCTTGACGCGGATCTTCAAGCGCTCGCAATGGCGCAGCAGTGCATCGCGGTCGGTGCAGTCGGCAGCAGAGATTTCCGGGTTGTGGTGGCGGACCGCCTCGTCCATGCGCCAGCGGCGGAACGCCGGG
This sequence comes from Stenotrophomonas sp. 63632_Sma, assembly GCF_056482875.1. Classification (NCBI taxonomy): domain Bacteria; kingdom Pseudomonadati; phylum Pseudomonadota; class Gammaproteobacteria; order Lysobacterales; family Lysobacteraceae; genus Stenotrophomonas; species Stenotrophomonas sp. 63632_Sma. The sequence goes on along the minus strand of NZ_CM151220.1, from coordinate 2,113,756 downwards.
CCAAGGTCGATCTTCGCGCCATCCCACTCCACCTCGGTGCCGCCATTGACCGTCCTGGCCACGTCACGGATCACGCCTTCGGTCAGGTCCATGATCTCGTTGTACGTGGCATAGGCCTCGTACAGCTCCATCATGGTGAATTCCGGGTTGTGGCGGGTGCTGACGCCTTCATTGCGGAAGTTGCGGTTGATCTCGTAGACGCGCTCCAGGCCACCCACGGTCAGGCGCTTGAGGTACAGCTCCGGCGCCACGCGCAGGTACAGGTCCAGGTCCAGCGCATTGTGGTGGGTGGTGAACGGCTTGGCCGCCGCGCCGCCGGGGATGTAATGCATCATCGGCGTTTCGACTTCCAGGAAGTCGCGGTTGTCCAGCCACGCGCGCATCGCGCGGATGATCTTCGAGCGCTTGATGAACACCGCGCGCGACTCCGGGGTCACGATCAGGTCGACATAGCGCTGGCGGTAGCGCTGCTCGACGTCGGCCAGGCCATGCCACTTGTCCGGCAGCGGGCGCAGCGACTTGGTCAGCAGGCGGATCGATTCGGCCTTGACCGACAGCTCGCCGGTCTTGGTACGGGTCAGGCCGCCTTCGACGGCGATGATGTCGCCCACGTCCCAGCCCTTGAAGGCGGTGTAGGCATCGCCCAGCACCGTGCCCTGCAGGAACAGCTGGATGCGGCCGGACTCGTCCTGGATCTGCGCGAAACTGGCCTTGCCCATGATGCGCTTGGCCATCAGGCGGCCCGCCATCTTCACCTGGCGGCCGTTGCCTTCCAGGGCCTCAGCGGTCCATTGCTCGGCGTCGGCGAATTCTTCCTGCAGGCGGCCGGCGAAGTCCTCGCGACGGAAATCGTTCGGGTACGCGATGCCCTGCCCACGCAGCGTTTTGAGTTTCTCGCGGCGCTCGGCGATCAACTTGTTTTCGTCAACGGGGGGGGTATCGGTAGCTTCGCTCATGGATCTGCGGGAATCGTGTAGTGAGGGGGGATGTTGCGCCCGGCACAGCCGGTTGCCCAGCATACCAAAACCGCCCCGCCCCAGCCCTGGGCCGGGCCCACTGCCCGCCGCCTGGTAGCCGCCAACCTTGGTTGGCGCTCCATCGTGTCGACCAAGGTCGACACCTACCAGGCCCACTGCCCGCCGCCTGGTAGCCGCCAACCTTGGTTGGCGCTCCATCGTGTCGACCAAGGTCGACACCTACCAGGTCCGCTGCCCGCCGCTCTGGTAGCCGCCAACCTTGGTTGGCGGTCCGCGTGTCGACCAAGGTCGACACCTACCAGGCCCACTGCCCGCCGCCTGGTAGCCGCCAACCTTGGTTGGCGGTCCGCGTGTCGACCAAGGTCGACACCTACCGGATTCCGGGGAACCGATGCCCCGGTAGGCGTCAACCGTTCCCGGGAAACGCCTGCCGCAGCTCGTCCACCAGCACCCGCTGGTTCTCCGAGTAGTCGATCGGCACCGATACCAGGTGCACCCCACCCTCGTTGAACGCCGCCTCCAGCGTCGGGATGAACTGCTCGATGGCCGTCACCTCATGTCCCTTGCAGCCATAGGCTTCCGCATACTTCACGAAATCCGGGTTACTGAAGGTCATGCCGTAGTCGGTGAAGCCATCCACCGCCTGCTTCCAGCGGATCATGCCGTAGGCGCCGTCGTTGAGGATCAGCACCACCAGGTTCAGGCCCAGCCGGCGCGCGGTCTCCAGCTCCTGGCTGTTCATCATGAAACCGCCATCGCCGCACACCGCCAGCACCCGCCGCTGCGGGTACAGGATCGAGGCCATGATCGCCGACGGCAGGCCCGCGCCCATCGTCGCCAGCGCGTTGTCCAGCAGCAGCGTATTGGCCACCTGGGTGCGGTAATTGCGCGCAAACCAGATCTTGTACATGCCGTTGTCCAGCGCCACGATGCCGTCCGGCGGCATCACCTGGCGCACGTCGTGCACCAGCCGCTGCGGGGTGAATCCAGCTTCCTCGGCACGGTCAGCCAGGTGTTCCAGAATGGTAGTGCGCAGCGGCAGCAGCGCGTCGGCATTCGGCACCGCGCCTTCGATGCGGTCGGCCAGCTGGGTCAGCGAACGGCCGATATCGCCGATCACCTCCACCTGCGGGAAATAGACCTGCTCCACCGCCGCCTGCGAATAGCCGATGTGGATGACCGTCGGCCCACCCGGGCGCATCACGAACGGCGGTTTCTCGGTGACCTCATGGCCGATCGTCACGATCACGTCGGCCTGGTCGATCGCCATGTGCACGTAGTCGCGCTCGGTCAGCGCCGCGGTGCCCATGTACAGGCCCGAACCACCGGCCACCGCGCCCTTGCCCATCTGCGTGGTGAAGAACGGAATGCCGGCACGCAGCACGAAGGCCGACAACGCTTCGCTGGACTGCGGCCGCGACGCCGCCGAGGCGATCATCAGCAGCGGGCGCTTGGCATTGCGGATGATCTCCGCCGCGCGGTCCAGTGCTTCCGGACTGGCAATCGGACGATCCACCGCATGCGGCGGAATCAGCGCTACGTCCCCGACCTCATCGGCCGCGATGTCTTCGGGCAGCTCCAGCAACACCGGGCCCGGGCGCTCTTCCAGCGCGGTACGGAATGCCTCGCGGACGATGGTCGGAATGGTGCGCGCCGAGACGATCTGCCGCGCCTGCTTGGTCAGCGGCTTCATGGTGCTGACGATGTCGACGATCTGGAAGCGTGCCTGCTTGCTGGCGACGATGCCCTTCTGGCCAGTGATCATGATCACCGGCCACGCGCCAAGCAGCGCGTAGGCGGCACCGGTGGTGAAGTTGAGCGCGCCCGGGCCAAGCGTGGCCAGGCACACGCCCGGCTTGCCGGTCAGCCGGCCATAGGTGGCTGCCATGAACACCGCTGCCTGCTCGTGGCGGGTGATGACCAGCTCGATGCTGGAATGGCGCAGCGACTCGACCACGTCGAGATTCTCTTCGCCGGGAATACCGAAAATACGCTCGACGCCTTCGTTCTCAAGCGCGGCGACGAGCAGATCTGAACCCTTGGACATTGGAATGCCGTCCTTTTCGCTGGACTGATGATGGATCGTTGCAGGAAGGATGGAAGCTGCGCGTCAACGCTTGTCGAACCACACCGTCTGCGCGTTGACGAATTCGCGGATGCCGAAGTGCGAGAGCTCACGGCCGAAGCCGCTCTTCTTCACGCCACCGATCGGCACGCGCGGGTCAGAGGCGGAGAAACCGTTGACGAACACGCCGCCGGTCTGCAGCCGGCGCGCCAGCTGCATGGCCCGTGCGCGGTCGCCGCTCCACAGGTTGCCGCTGAGGCCGAACTCGCTCTGGTTGGCCAGTTCCACCGCATGGTCGGCATCGCGGGCACGGCTGATCGAGGCAACCGGACCAAAGGTTTCGGTATCGAAAGCCTGCATGCCCGGCTCCACGTCGGCCAGCACGGTGGGCGCGTAGAACGCACCCGGGCGATCCAGCTGATGGCCGCCGACCAGCAGCTTCGCGCCCGCGTCCACCGAGGCCCGTACCTGCGCGTCCAGCTGTTCCAGCAGGTCCTGGCGTGCCATCGGGCCGATACGGTTGCCGGCTTCACGGCCGTCGCCGATGGTCAGCGCCTGCACCTTCTGGCAGAACTGCGCCACGAAGCGGTCGTACACCGCGTCTTCAACGATGATGCGCTTGCCGGCGATGCAGACCTGCCCGGTGTTCTGGAAGCGTGAGGCCACCGCCGCTTCGACGGCAGCGTCCAGATCGGCGTCGGCCAGCACGATGAACGGGTCCGAGCCGCCCAGTTCCAGCACCACCTTCTTCAGCGCCTGCCCGGCCTGGGCGGCAATGCTGCGGCCGGCGGCCACGCTGCCGGTCAGGGTGACGGCGGCGATGCGGTCATCGGCGATCGCACGGCTGGTGCCCTCGCGGCTGATGTTGGCGGCGATGAAGGTGCCTTCCGGCAGGCCTGCGTCGCGCCAGGCGGCGTCAAGCAGCTGCGCGGTACCGACGATGTTCTCGGCCGGCTTCAGCAGGAAGCCGTTGCCGCCCATCAGGATCGGTACCGCCGCGCGCATCACCTGCCAGTACGGGAAGTTCCACGGCATGATGCCCAGCACCACGCCCAGCGGCAGGTAGGACACGTAAGCCTTGTCGTCGGGCACCTGGGTCGGTTCGTCGCGCAGGAACTGCGCACCGTGGTCGGCGTACCAGTCGCACAGCACGGCGCACTTCTCGATCTCGGCCAGCGACTCGGCCTGGACCTTGCCCATTTCGGCGGTGGCCAGCACGGCCAGCTTTTCACGGTCACGGCGCAGTACCGCGGCCATCGCACGCAGTACGTCTGCGCGCTGTTCGAGGCTCCTGGCGCTCCAGGCCGCAAAGCCAACCTGGCCGCGATCCAGGATTGTTTCCAGTTCGGCGTCGGTGGCGAAGGGATGGCTGGCGATCTGCTGGCCGGTGGCCGGATCGCGGGAAATGGCGGTGCTGGGGGCAGCGGACATGCAGGTCTCCTGGTGTCTCGACAACGGGCGGCGGCCCGTCTCCTGCACAGGAATGTGGACCCGATTGGCGGAGGCAACAAGGCGTCTGCTTATCCTGTGACCTGCAGTTACCTGCCTGAATTGGGTTATCGGCAGGGCTGCGCCCTGGGTACGCGCCATCGCATGCGCGCTGCCGCTCCCACGCTTCGCTACGCGAACCGCGGGCCCCACTTACCAGCTCCCAGACCCCCGCCGCTTCGCGGCCGCCCCCTGACTCAGGGGGCTCTGCCCCAGACGCGAGTCGGTCGCCACAGTAGATCCACGTCGTTCGTGGCTGAATCTCTTTCGGAATCAAATATCTCCAATTGAGATCGAAAACCATCCACGCATGGCGTGGATCTACCAGATCACGAGAAACTGTCAAAGGCGGGGCGGTGTCGGGGTGCGGGGTGTCAGCCGCATGGATGCGGCTGCCAAGCCTACACGGACGTACTTGCGGCGTCCCCGCACTCCGACACCGCCCCGCCAACCCACGGATAGCTCGCTGTTGCTGTTGCCGTTGCTTCGGCTTGAAGCAGGTGCAGGGCTGCAAGCCCTGCCGAACAACCCCCTACCTACGCGGCAGGTAGGTCACCAGTGACAGGTCGTGCCGGCTCTCCGGCACCAACGCCACGTACTGCAGGTCCAGCAACCCGCGCGTTGGGTGGTTCAGCTTCTTCGCACCTTCGTCGAATCGGCGCACGTCGTGCTCCGGCCACCACTGGCGGAACTCCTCGCTGTGCGCGGCGATGTCCTCGGCCAGCGCAAGGAACGGGGCCTTGTCCGGCGCCTGCGCCATCGCCGCGCGGAAGCCTGCCAGCAGGCCGCGGGTCATTTCTTCCCAGTTGAGGATCAGCGTGCGGTACGGCGGGTACAGGAACATCAGCCGCAGCGTGTTGCGCTCATGTGGCGCCAGCTGGCTGTAGTCCACGAACAGGTCGGCGATGGCCGGGTTCCAGGCCAGGATGTCGTAACGGGTATTGCGCACGTAGGCCGGGATCGGCTGCATGGCCTCGACCAGCTGGCGCAGGCCGTCGGTCACGCTCTCGTCCGGTGATTCCAGCGGCACGCCGTAGCCGGACAGCGCGAACGCGTAGGCGCGTTCGTCGTCGCTCATGCGCAGCACCTGCGCCAGCCGCTCCAGCACCTCGGGCGAGGCGCGCACTTCGCGACCCTGCTCGATCCAGGTGTACCAGCTGACACTGACCCCGATCGCCAGTGCCACTTCCTCGCGCTTCAGGCCCGGGGTACGCCGGCGCCCGGCCGGCAGGCCGAGCGTGGCGGGATCGACACGGGCGCGGCAGGCCTTGAGGAAGCCGCCGAGTTCCTTGCGTTCACTTTCGCTGCGCATCATCGGCCCGTCCTACACTTTGTAGCGTCGAGCCATGCTCGACGCATCCACCAGCTCGCGAAAAGCAGCCGAGCATGGCTCGGCTCTACACAAAAACGGTTCAACCACCCTCGGCGTTGCGCACGAGGGTGACGATCTCCGCGCAGGCACGTCGATCAGGCATCGACGCGCTTGGAGCCCACGGCCAGGCCGGCCTTCAGGCTGGCTTCGACGAATTCGTCGAGGTCGCCGTCCAGCACCTTCTGCGTATCCGAACGCTCGATGCCAGTACGCAGGTCCTTGATACGGCTCTGGTCGAGCACGTAATTGCGGATCTGGCTGCCCCAGCCGATGTCGGACTTGGTGGCTTCCACCGCGTCCTTTTCGGCGTTGCGCTTCTGGATCTCCAGCTCGTACAGCTTGGCGGCCAGCATCTTCATCGCGTTGTCGCGGTTCTGGTGCTGGCTGCGGCCGGTCTGGCAGGCCACGACGATGTTGGTCGGGATGTGGGTGATACGCACCGCCGACTCGGTCTTGTTCACGTGCTGGCCACCGGCACCGGACGAACGGTACACGTCGGTACGCAGGTCGGCCGGATTGATGGTGATGTCGATGTTGTCATCGATCTCCGGCGACACGAACACCGAGGTGAAGCTGGTGTGGCGTCGGTTGTCCGAGTCGAACGGCGACTTGCGCACCAGGCGGTGCACGCCGGTCTCGGTCTTCAGCCAGCCGTAGGCATAGTCGCCTTCCACGCGCAGCGTAGCCGACTTGATGCCGGCGACGTCGCCACCGGAGACTTCCATCAGCTCGGTCTTCCAGCCGCGCGATTCACACCAGCGCAGGTACATGCGCAGCAGGATCTCGGCCCAGTCCTGGGCTTCGGTGCCACCGGCACCGGCCTGGATGTCGACGAACGCAGCGGCATTGTCCATCTCGCCGGAGAACATGCGCTGGAACTCCAGCTTCTCGACGTGCGACTGGTGCTTGTCCAGGTCGGCGACCACGGCCAGCGCGGTGTCCTCGTCCTGCTCGGACTCGGCCAGCTCAAGCAGTTCGGTGGCATCAGCCAGGCCGTCCAACACCGAGGCGATGCCGCCCACGGTCTTTTCCAGGCTGGAACGCTCGCGGCCCAGGTTCTGGGCGTATTCGGCGTTGTTCCAGACGTCGGGGCTTTCCAGCTCCCGCGTTACTTCTTCAAGACGCTCTTTCTTGGCGTCGTAGTCAAAGATACCCCCGAAGCGACAGCACGCGATCGGTCAGATCGGTGATGCGCTGGCGGACAGGATTCAGTTCGATCATGTCGGCGGTTATGCATTCAAAAGATGACTGGTAATGATACCGCAGGCCGGGGATGCCCGGAATGAGGGCCTCACCCTGCCCCCAGCGCCTGCCGCAGCAGCGGTAGCTGGCGCCGGCTGCAGGGCACCTTCGCCCCGTCGGCCATGTGCAGCAGGGCCTCGCCGCCGTCCAGCGGCTCGATCGAGCGCAGCTGGCCCCGATGGATCAGCCAGCTGCGGTGCGGACGCAGGAACTCGCCCGGGTCCAGCCGCTGTTCCAGTACCGCCATGGTGATCCGCAGCGGGTAGTCGTGGCCGCGTACCCGCAGGTTCACGTAGTTCCCCGCCGCCTGGGCGTACTCCACGTCGGCGGTGGCGACCAGGAACTCCTTGCCCAGCTTGCGCACCAGGAAGTGCTGGGGGCGCTCGACCGGCTCCACCGGTGGGCCGACATCGGGCTCGGCCAGCAGGCTCGCCTCACCCTGCCGGCGCCGGCCAAACCAGCTCGCAAAGTGCTCCAGTGCCACGAACATCGCAAACGTGCGTACATCCTTCAGGTATTCGTACGCAAAACGCTCCAGCCAGCCGGCATCGTCCTGGTACCGATAGCCCAGTGCTCCATAGGCCAGGTGCCGCAGCAGCATCATCCCCACCACGTGCAGCAGCGACCAGCCGACGCTGGCCAGCAGATACAGCGGCAATCGCTGCTTCCAGGTATCGGCATGCAGCGGCCAACGCTCGCAGGCCCGCCACAGCAGCGGCAGGGTCAGCAGGATCGGGACGAGGCTGCTGAACTCCCAGATCATCGGCTCCCACAAACCCAGATCGGCACCACGGCGACCGGCATCCATCACTTCCACCAGCGCATTGGTCACTGCTGAAGCGGACAGGATGGCCGCCCATACCAGCAGGCGGGTTGACGTGCGCCAGCGCGGTGGTCGGCCCTGGGTCATTGCTGCATCCATGTCGTTGCGGTGCTCCAGCCTGCCTCAAGGGACCGAGGGTAGCGGCTCCATTGGTCCCACCACCCCCGCCATTGGTCACTGCGCGGCTTCCGGCGGCCCCTTGGAAGTCGCTGCTCGGACCGGGCGGCGTCACCTTGGCTCGACTCTCCGGCACACCACCCCCATGACCCGACGCCACGACATCGACGCCCTGCGCGTGTTCGCCTTCGCCCTGCTGATCCTCTATCACACCGCCATGGCCTATGTGGACGACTGGGGCTTCCACCTCAAGAGCGTGCACACGGCCGAATGGCTGCAGTGGCCGATGGTGTTCGTCAATCGCTGGCGGATGTCACTGCTGTTCCTGATCTCGGGCATCGCCATCGCGCTGATGCGACCCGAAGGCAGGTTGCTGCGCTTCGCCTGCCTGCGCACCTGGAAGCTGCTGTTGCCCCTGCTGTTCGGCATGTTCGTGATCGTACCGATCCAGCCGTACTGCGAAGGCGTGTCCAACGGCCATGTGGCACCGGGCTTCGGCCACTTCCTGCTGCGCTACTGGCAGGTGCGGCCCTGGCCGGAAGGCAGCTTCGCCGGCTGGCAGTACGGCATCACCTGGAACCACCTGTGGTACCTGGCCTACCTGTGGAACTACACCCTGGCGCTGGCCCTGTTGATGCCATTGCTGGGAACGACAGTAGTGCGCGGCGCGATGGCACGCGTTGCAGCCTCGCCCGCGCTGCTGATTGGCATTCCGTTCGCCCTGTTGCTGGCCTGGGTGATCTGGCTGGAGCCGATCTATCCGTCCACCAATGCCCTGCTCGGCGACTGGTACCAGCACGCGAAGTACGCCACGGTGTTCCTGGCCGGCTACCTGCTGAGTCGCGAGCCACTGTTCTGGGAACGGGTGGTGGCCCTGCGCCGCACCACGCTGTGGCTGGCACTGGCGGCGATCGGCTGGTACATGGGCCTGCGCATCCTTGGCCAGGTGCTGGCGGCCGATTCCCCCCTGCGGCAATGGCCCGAACCGTTCTGGGACCTGCAGGTCCGGACCAGCCAGTCGCTGTACGTCTGGACCGTGCTGCTGGCCATCCTGGGCTGGGGAAAGGTGTTCCTTGATCGCCCGTTCCGCTGGCTGCGGTACTGCACCGAGGCCATCTATCCCTGGTACATGCTGCACCAGAGCCTGATCATCGTGCTGTTGTTCTGGCTCAAGCCACTGCAACTGGGCCCGTGGATGGAACCGGCCCTGCTGCTGGCCGGTACCATCGGCGGCTGCCTGCTGATCCACGAGCTGCTGATCCGCCGCTCGCGCTGGCTGCGGCCGCTGTTCGGCCTCCGTGCCGATCCGCCAGCGTCGCCGATTGCACGCGCCGCAACGGCGCGCTGAGTTCGGTGCCGTTGTAGAGCCGAGCCCGCGCTCGGCTGCTTCTGCCGTGAGCCGAGCATGGGCTCGGCTCCACCTTGAGGCAGTCGAGCAAGCTCGACTCTACAAAAGCCCGGGATCGATCATTTCACCTCGAACTCGCCCACAAGCACGGTCTCGGCGCGGTCCTTCAGCCGCATCGTGACCATCTGGTCTTTCTGCTTCGGCGTGCCCCAGTGCGTGGTCAGCCGCAGCATCAGGGTCGTCGCACCGGTCACCAGCTGCTGGCGGCTGCCGAAGTAATTGGCCTCCACCTTGTACTTGCCGGGCTTGGCATTGCGCAGCGAGAACTGCTCGGGGCCATAGCCGCCGGTGAAGTCCTGCGACATCTGCCCGCCTTGGTAGGTCAGGCGGTTGCCGTAGTACGCGCGCTCGCCGTTCGGGTCGGTCACCCACAGGTCCATGTCGCTGTTGTCGGCATCCCACGACAGCACCACGCGCAGGTCCAGCGGCATCGCCTGCAGCAGGCGCGGGTCGATGCTGCGGGTATCCAGCCGTGGCGTGCTGCGTGCCACCAGGTTGTTCAGCTCATCCAGCGCGATCAGGGCGATGCCGTCGAAGCGGTTGTCCCACGGCCGCACCACCACCTGATACAGCGGCGCCAACGCCTGCTGCGGCTTGCCCGCAGCCGCCAGTGCCAGGCCAAGATCGCGGAAGCTCTGCGGTTCTTCCTGGCCCATCGCCAGCACCTGCTCGAACACCGGCACCGCCAGCGCGGGGGCATCCGCCTGCATCAACCGGTAGCCGAGCACACGCAGCAGGTGGCGGTTGTCCAGGTCCATCTCGGCCAGGTTCGACAGCACGCGCAGTGCAAGTTCGCGCTGGCCCTGCTCCAGCAACAGATCGGCCACATCGAGGAAGAACGCGCTGCTGTCGGCATGTGCATCGCGCTCGGCCAGGTAGCGGTCATACAGTTGCGACGCCGGGCCCTGGCGCAGCCGCCGGGCGATGGCCGAATCCGGCTGCCAGGCCGCCAGCTGGATGCCGAGCTCGCCCTCGTTGGCGGCAGCGGGCGCAGCGACACGACCACCAGTGACCGTGATTGAATCCAGGGCCTTGTTCGATGCGGACGCTGAGCGACGTGCGCGCGCGCTGCTGGCTTCCATACGCTGCTCGGCAGCTGCGGCCATCGGTGCCGGCGCGGGCGGTGCCGCGGGGGCCGGCCCAGCGAGCATCGCCACCGGCGCCGAGTCCATCGCGTAGTCCGCGGATGCAACTTCCAGCGCCCCGCCTTTCAACTGTGGAGGCGCTCCCTTCGGCCAGCTGCGGTTCCACCACTGCTGGCGCTCCTTCCAGCGTGCGGCAACCTGGTCCAGGCGCTGGTGATCGGCAGCGCCGCGATCGCTCACCTGCCGTGCGAAGCGGACATCGTACTCGGCGCGCAGTTTGCCGGACGGGCGGATCGCGTAGCGCAGGTAGTCCTCCAGGGTTTCCAGCACGATCAGCGAGGTGTCCGGTCCGACCAGGCCGAACTGCTGCGACAGCAGTTGCATTGCCTCGCGGTTGCCTCGGCGGTCGGCGCCGAGTTGCTGCAGACGGGCCTGCGCCCACAAGCCGCCCAGCAATTCACCGTCGTCACTCTTCTGCGTTGCCGGCAGTGCCTGCCATTCACCGCCGCCCACGCGCACCCGCATCGGCACGCCGTCCGCCGCAAGGCGGGCATGCAGCCATAGCCAGCCTTCGGCCTCGCTGCGACGATCGATCACAACATCCTGTACGCCACGGCCCGCATCGACCTGCACGTCCAACGGCGACGACAGCAGTTCGCGAGCGGCCGCATCAACATCCTTGCCCAGCGCGACAAAGCGACCGCCATGCGCTTCGCTCCAGCCGCGCAGGCGCACTACATCGGTTCGCGCACCAGCACTGCTGACCGCGAACAGGCGCTGCTGCGGTGCGAGTGCTGGCAGTGCTTCCAGTCCATAGGTCAGCAGGCCATCGCTGACCAGCAGGTATTCCTTCACGCTCGGTTGCGGCTGCCACTGCGCCAGCGCGCTGGCACCGTCAGGGCGTACGGCCTGCAGTGCTGCACGCAGCTCGCTCCAGTTGCCTGCACGGACACGGAAGCGACGCATCGGTTCGGCACGGTCACGCAGCACGGTCAATGCCACAGTGCCGTCACCCAGCGCTGCGAAATAGCGATCCAGCAAGGCGAACTCACGTGTGCGATCGCGCTGGCCCGCCGAACCGGAACCGTCCCACAGCAGGCCGATTTCGCTGGGAAGCGTGCGCGGCGTGCGGCTGACCGTCACCGGCAGCTGCGCCAGCAGGAAGTGACCATCCTGCCAGGGTGCCACCTGCACCTGTGCCTGACGTGCCGCCGGCAGGCTCCACTGCAGCTGCGCCGGCAACTGCGCGCCCCTGCCCTGCCACTGCAGCCGGCCTGCGTTGATACGGAACGGAGCCGTACCTGCGGTGGCCGCTTCCGGCGCCTGCAGCTTCAGCTCAACCGATGCAGCGCCAGCGGCGAACTGCAGCGGCAGCGTCCACTGCCAGCCCTGGCCGGCGAAGGCCAGCGGTTCGCGAATCACCAGCTGCACGCGTCGGCTGCCACCGGCCGGCAGCGGATAGATGCGCAGGCGAGGGTTGTGGGCGGTCTGTTCCAGCAGGCCCGGGTCGACACCGCGGCGGGCGATTTCCTCGAATACCTGGCGGCCACGGTCCTTGGGCACCGGCACGGCGTCACGCAGTTCACCGTTGATGTCCAGCGCGAAGCCCGTGATCTGCTGGCCATCGGCCAGCGGGAACTGCAGCTCGCCCTCCAGCACGCGCCGGTTCGGGTTATGGAATTCGAGGGTGATCCGGGTCTGGGCGACGCCGGCCTGGACCTCGCCTTCGATGCGGGCGCGCTGCAGTTGCACCGGCTGTTCGGCGGCGGGCGCAATCAACAGCGGGGTGGTGGCTTGCGGCCTGGCAATGCGTGGCGACTGAGCGCCGACAGGCCCGGCCGCGAGGGCCAGCAACAACACAGCGCAGCAACGGACGAAGACCATGACAGGGCTCCAGAGGGATCGTGGACGTTTGAACGCACGGACAGCCGGAATGGGGTTGGACCGTGCGCGGCTTTTCTTTGCCCCCATCCACAGGCACCATGCCCCACGCTCCCACACGCGCAAGGATGCCGATGCGATTGCCCCTGCTGGCCACTCTGTTGGCACTGGCCTGCCCCCTGACGGCCCTTGCTGCGGCTCCGGCCAAAAGCCTGTATTTCCAGCACCACGACTGGGTCGTGGCCTGTGACAACACCTTGACCTGCCGCGCCGCCGGCTACGCCACCGACGATGACAGCACCCTGAGTGTGCTGCTCACCCGCAAGGGCGGCCCGGATCAGGCCATCCAGGGCCGCCTGACGCTGCAGCCGGAAGAAGGCCAGACCCAGCCCAAGGGCGCGCTGCATCTGCGCATCCAGCAACAGGACCTGGGTGTCCTTGCTCCCTTGAAGAGCGCAGGCAGGCACAGCGTGACTGCTGCGCAGACCAGCGCACTGCTTTACGCATTGGTGCGCGGCGGTGGAATCAGCGTGACCGATGGCGCTGGCCATCGCTGGCCGCTGTCGGACAAGGGTGCCGCGGCGGTACTGCTGAAGATCGATGAGTACCAGGGCCGCCTCGGCACGCCCGGCGCCGTGATGCGCAAGGGCAGCACGCCTGAATCCAGCGTCCCCGCCGCACTGCCGGTGCCGGTTGTGCGCAAGGCCGCTACCCTGGACTCAACTCCGGATGATCCCGCGTTTGCTAGGCTGGCCGCCTCACCCGCCCTGCGCGCAGCACTGCGCGCCACGCTGGAGGACGACAGCTGCGAAGGCCTGCAGGAAACTGATGCCGACGTTCCGCTCAGCAACTCCCCGCTGCAGGTCCGGCGCCTGGACGCGCAGCATGTGCTGGTCACGGTCCCGTGTTGGCGCGGGGCCTACAACATCGGCGATGGCTATTGGGTCGCCAGCCCGCAGGCGCCGTTCCAGGCGCAATGGGTGACCAGCGATGCGATCGACTACACCGACGGCCAGATCATTGCCGCGCAGAAGGGCCGCGGCCTCGCTGACTGCATTTCGCACGCAACCTGGACGTGGGACGGGACGAACTTCATCGCGACGTCCGAGGTGGCACCGGGTCTATGCCGGGGCGTGCCCGGTGGCACCTGGGAACTGCCGATGCTGGTCAGCGAGGTCCGCTGACGCCACAGAAAAAGGGGACGGAGGGGATTAAGTCGCAAGTGGCAAACAAGGCACAAGCGACTTAATCCCCTCCGTCCCCTTTTTCTCACGCAGGCAGGCTGTGCTCGACGATCAGCTGGATGGCGCTGCCGCCACGATAGTCATCGCAGGCCAGTCGATAGGCCAGATGCACATGACGGCCGGGCGCGTTACCGTGCCAGCCGCCGAAATGGATCGCGTTGATCGTGCCGGGTACACCGGGCAGGCGCAGTTCCAGCTTCAGGTGGCGCTCTTTCAACACGCGCCAGTTGGCCACTTCGAAGTGGCCATCGAACAGCGGCTCGGGGAAGCCCTGGCCCCACGGTCCAGCCAGGCGCAACGCATCGGCGTGGCGATGGTCGAGCTCGTCTGCGGCCAGTTCGCCGTCGCTGAGAACCTGCTGCTGCAATGCTGCGGGGTCGAGCATTTCCAGCACGACAGCCACGAAGGCCGCCTTGAAGTCATCGACGTGATCCAGCCGCAGGCTGAGGCCGGCCGCCATGGCGTGACCACCGAAACGTTCGATCAGACCCGGATGCCGCGCATCGACCAGCGCCAGTGCGTCACGGATGTGCAGGCCGGGAATCGAGCGCGCCGAGCCACGCAGCGTGTCGGCACCGGGTTCTGCAGGCGCGAAGGCGATCACCGGGCGATGCAGGCGATCCTTCATCTTCGACGCGACCAGGCCGACCACGCCCGGGTGCCAATCGGCGTCGAACAGGCAGGCCGCCACCGGTCGCTGGCCGGCCATGTCCAGCACCACGCGGGTCAACGCCTGCTCGGCGTCGTCAGTCATCGACTGCTGCACGGCGCGCCGTTCCGAATTGATCTGCTCCAGCGTCTGCGCGATGTCGCGCGCCTGGCGCGGGTCTTCGGTCAGCAGCAGCGCGATGCCCAGCGCCATGTCTTCCAGCCGGCCCGCCGCGTTCAGGCGCGGGCCGAGTGCGAAGCCGATATCGGTGGCGGTCAGTCGCGCGGCATCACGGCCACTGGCTTCGATCAGCGCACGCAGGCCGACACAGCCCTGCCCTGCGCGTAGACGGCGTAGGCCCGCACTGACCAGCGCACGGTTGTTCGGATCCAGTGCCACCAGGTCGGCAACGGTGCCCACCGCCACCAGGTCCAGCAGCGTGGTCAGGTCCGGCCCCTTGCCATCGGCAAAGACGCCGGCCTCGCGCATCTGCCGGCGCAGCGCCATCAGCACGTAGAAGATCACGCCGACACCGGCCAACGACTTGCTGGGGAAGGCATCGCCGTCCAGATTCGGATCGACGATGACATCGGCAGGCGGCAGCTGCGGACCGGGAAGATGATGATCGGTGACCAGCACCTGCCAGCCACGCGCCTTGGCCGCGATGACACCCGCGTGGCAGGCAATGCCGTGGTCGACCGTGACCAGCAGATCCGGCTGCAGCTCGGCCAACTCCTCCACCAGTGAAGGTGACAGGCCATAGCCGTGCACCATGCGGTTCGGCACCGCGTGGAAGACATGCTGCGCGCCGAGCATGCGCAGGCCACGCACACCGACCGCACAGGCGGTAGCACCATCGCAGTCGAAATCGCCGACCACCAGGATGCGCTTGTCGTTGGCGATGGCCTCGACCAGCAGGCCTACTGCATCGTCGATGCCGGTCAGCAGCTCGGGCGCATGCAGGCTGCCCAGCTTCGGCAGCGCCAGCTCCGGGGTACCGGCACCGCGACTGGCGTAGAGCCGCGCCAGCAACGGCAGAGTGCCCTCCGGCCAGTTGGCGGGCGCAACCGCATCGCGGCGGCGGATCGTCGGCGTATCAGAGGAGGGCTGCACGGCATCGGCGGCAAGGGACATCGGCATCGCCGGTTACGAAAGACAGAGGGATGATACCGCGCGTGGGAGAGGCTGGCGGGATTGCGCCCGGCTCCTGCGGTAGTGCCGGCCGCTGGCCGGCAACCCCGGCAAACATCGGGGGTCAGATCCGTTTTCCCATGGAAAACGGATCTGACCCCGCTCAATCGTGAAGCTGCCGCGGCTTCTTCCAGAACTGCCAGCGCTGGCCGCGATCCAGCTGGAACTGCAGGCCATCCTCGAAATCCAGCACCAGCCGCTGCAGCTCGCCACGTTTCAGCGCGGCCAGCAGCGGACGGATCGCATCATTGCCGAGCTGCTGCAAAGAGCGCAGCTGGCGCAGGTCGACCAGTGCATCCACCGCCTGCTCGCCATCCACGGCCACGCCTGCCGCCAGAGCCAGGCCCTGCAGCAGGGCATCACGACTGCGCACCTGCGCATGCGCCGTGCTGACCGACACCGGCATCACGCCGCCACCCCAGAACCACAGCGAATTGATCGGCTGTTGTCCCTGCGCGGCGCGCTGCTGGTTCCAGGAATGGTTGTGCAGCAGCACCTGCGCTTCGGTCATGAGCGCCCGCCAGCGGCGGCCACCCTCGCCTTCCGGCAGGTGCGAGAACAGGTCATCGCCCAGCACCTCGTCCGGACTGTCGAAGTCCGGCAGGGCCAGGTCGATCGGAAGCCGCAGGTACCAGCGCGAGGGATCGGGCGCGTCGAGCACGAACCCGGCATCGGCGAACAACGGCTGCAGCACCGGCAGCAGGGCCAGGCAGTCGGCCAGCGTCGGCCGCAGCGTTTCGCCGTAGGCCATCATCCGCGCGCCATGCATGTCCGGCACCATGCAGGCCGGATCGGCGCGCAGCCAGCTGGCGCCGGCGGCATCGCCGACGTCGCGCTGGCGGCTCAGTGCGGCTACCGGCCAGTGCGGCGCGGCGACCGTGAAATGGCGCTGCAGCTGCGCCCGCTCGCCGGCTTCGAACTGCGAGGCGTTGGCGCGGCCCAGGGCACGCGCGACGTCATCAGGCAGCGCAGCCGCGGCAAAGCGGCTGCGCGCCGGCAACAGCAGGGTCGCCGTTGCCACCGGGTCAGTCCACGTAGCTGACGCTGACGATCTCGTACTCGCGCTGGCCTGCCGGGGCGTCGATCACGATCGAATCGCCTTCCAGCTTGCCGATCATCGCGCGCGCCACCGGCGAAGAGATGGCGATCAGGCCCAGCTTGATGTCCGCTTCCAGGTCACCGACGATCTGGTACTTCTTCTCTTCGTCGGTTTCCACGTCGGCCAGGGTCACGCTGGCGCCGAACACCACCTTCGAGCCGGCATTGAGCTTGCTCACGTCGATGATCTCGGCGTGCGACAGCTCGCCTTCCAGCTGCTTGATGCGGCCTTCGATGAAGCCCTGCTCCTCGCGCGCGGCGTGGTACTCGGCATTTTCCTTCAGGTCGCCATGCTCACGCGCTTCGGCGATGGCCGCAATGACCTTCGGGCGCTTGACCGACTTCAGGTGATCCAGTTCGTCGCGCAGCTTCTGCGCGCCCTTCATCGTGATGGGGGCTCTCATGCATTCAACTCCTTGTGCAGCTCCTGCAGCGACCAGACGGGGCCGGTGCCGCGGAATTCCAGTGAATCCACCAGCGCCTTGGCGCCGGCAATGGTGGTCGAGTAGGTGACGCGATGCTGCAGCGCCTCGCGACGGATCGAGAACGAGTCGTTGATCGCCGAACGACCTTCGGTCGTGTTGACGATGTAGACGATCTCGCCGTTCTTGATCGAGTCGACGATGTGCGGACGGCCTTCGACCACCTTGTTGATGATCTCGCAGTCCATGCCGTGCTGCTGCAGCCACGCGGCGGTGCCACGGGTGGCGACCAGGCTGTAGCCACGCGCCAGCAGCGCCTTGGCCACCGGCAGAACGCGCTTCTTGTCCGGATCGCGGACCGAGACGAAGGCCTTGCCGACCGGCGGTGCCTTGATGCCACCGGCCTCCTGCGCACGCGCGAAGGCAGCGTTGAAGGTGCGGCCGACGCCCATCACCTCACCGGTGGAGCGCATCTCCGGCCCGAGGATCGGGTCGACGCCCTGGAACTTGGCGAACGGGAAGATCGCCTCCTTCACCGAGTAGTAGTCCGGCACGATTTCCTTGGTCGCGCCCTGCTCGGCCAGGGTCTTGCCGGCCATGCAGCGGGCGGCGATCTTGGCCAGCGGCATGCCGGTGGCCTTGGACACGAACGGCACGGTGCGCGAAGCACGCGGGTTCACTTCCAGCAGGTAGATGGTGTCGGCACCTTCATCGCTGGTCTGGATCGCGAACTGGGTGTTCATCAGGCCGACCACGTTCAGGGCCTTGGCCAGTTCCACCACCTGGCGACGCAGCTCGGCCTGGGTTTCAGCCGACAGCGAGTACGGCGGCAGCGAGCACGAGGAATCGCCCGAGTGCACGCCGGCTTCTTCGATGTGCTCCATCACGCCGCCGATCAGGACGTTGCCCTGGGCATCGGCAATGATGTCGACGTCGCACTCCACGGCATTGTCGAGGAAGCGGTCCAGCAGCACCGGCGAATCGTTGGACACCTTCACCGCGTCGCGCACGTAGCGGGCCAGGTCGGCTTCGCCGTAGACGATTTCCATCGCACGGCCGCCCAGCACGTAGCTCGGGCGCACCACCAGCGGGTAGCCGATCTCGCGGGCCAGCAGCAGGGCTTCCTGGTCGTTGCGGGCGATGCGGTTCGGCGGCTGCTTCAGGCCCAGCTTGTCGACCAGCTGCTGGAAGCGCTCACGGTCTTCGGCCAGGTCGATGGAGTCCGGGCTGGTGCCGATCACCGGCACGCCGTTGGCTTCCAGCGCGCGCGCCAGCTTCAGCGGGGTCTGGCCGCCGTACTGCACGATCACGCCCTTCGGCTGTTCCAGTTCGACGATTTCCAGCACGTCTTCCAGGGTCAGCGGTTCGAAGTACAGGCGGTCGGAGGTGTCGTAGTCGGTCGACACGGTTTCCGGGTTGCAGTTGACCATGATGGTTTCATAGCCATCCTCGCGCAGCGCCAGTGCCGCGTGCACGCAGCAGTAGTCGAACTCGATGCCCTGGCCGATGCGGTTCGGGCCACCACCCAGGATCATGATCTTGTCGCGGTTGCTCGGCGCGGCCTCGCACTCGTCCTCGTAGGTCGAGTACAGGTAGGCGGTGCCGGTGGAGAACTCACCGGCGCAGGAATCCACGCGCTTGTAGACCGGGCGCACCTTGTGCGCACGACGCAGCGCGCGGATGGCGGCTTCGTTGGTGCCGGTCAGCTGCGCCAGGCGCGCGTCGGAGAAGCCAGCGCGCTTCAGCTTGCGCAGGCGGGCGGCGTCCAGCGCGTCGATGCCACCGGCAGCGACGTCGGCTTCGGCCGCGATGATTTCCTCGATCTGGTCCAGGAACCAGTGATCGATGAACGACAGTGCGTAGATCTCTTCCACGCTCATGCCGGCACGGAACGCATCGGCGACGAAGAACAGGCGCTCCGGGCCCGGGGCCTTCAGCTCGCGGCGCAGGGTCTGCAGGTCTTCTTCATTGCTCAGGTCCAGGCCGGTCGGGTCGAAGCCGACCTTGCCGGTTTCCAGGCCACGCAGCGCCTTCTGCACCGACTCCTGGAAGGTACGGCCCATCGCCATCACCTCGCCCACCGACTTCATCTGGGTGGTCAGGCGGGCGTCGGCAGCCGGGAACTTCTCGAAAGCGAAACGCGGGATCTTGGTGACGACGTAGTCGATCGACGGCTCGAACGAGGCCGGGGTCAGGCCACCGGTGATTTCGTTCTTCAGTTCGTCCAGGGTGTATCCCACGGCCAGCTTGGCGGCGACCTTGGCGATCGGGAAGCCGGTGGCCTTGGAGGCCAGCGCCGAGGAACGCGACACGCGCGGGTTCATCTCGATGACGACCACGCGGCCGGTCTTCGGGTTGATGCCGAACTGCACGTTCGAGCCACCGGTATCGACGCCGATCTTGCGCAGCACGGCGATGGAGGCATCGCGCAGGCGCTGGTACTCCTTGTCGGTCAGGGTCTGCGCCGGCGCCACGGTAATCGAGTCACCGGTGTGCACGCCCATCGGGTCCAGGTTCTCGATCGAGCAGACGATGATGCAGTTGTCCGCGGTATCGCGGACCACTTCCATCTCGAACTCCTTCCAGCCCAGCACCGACTCTTCCACCAGCACTTCGGTGGTCGGCGACAGTTCCAGGCCGCGGCTGACGATCTCGACCAGCTCTTCGCGGTTGTAGGCGATGCCGCCACCGCTGCCGCCCAGGGTGAAGCTGGGGCGGATGATGGTCGGGTAACCGACGCGGGTCTGGATCTCCAGCGCTTCGTCCAGGGTGTGGGCGACGGCGGCGGTCGGGCATTCCAGGCCGATCTCACCCATGGCGACGCGGAACAGCTCGCGGTCTTCGGCCATGCGGATCGCTTCGCGTTTGGCGCCGATCAGCTCGACGTTGTACTTCTCCAGCACGCCGTTGTCGGCCAGGTCCAGCGCGCAGTTCAACGCGGTCTGGCCACCCATGGTCGGCAGCAGCGCATCGGGCTTTTCCTTGGCGATGATCTTCTCGACCGTCTGCCAGTTGATCGGCTCGATGTAGACGGCGTCGGCCATCTCCGGGTCGGTCATGATCGTGGCCGGGTTGCTGTTGACCAGCACCACGCGGTAACCCTCGTCACGCAGGGCCTTGCAGGCCTGGGCGCCGGAGTAGTCGAACTCGCAGGCCTGGCCGATGACGATCGGGCCAGCACCGATGATGAGGATGGTCTTGAGGTCAGTGCGCTTGGGCATTTTCTTCTCTAAGTCAGTACAGCGTGACAAGGGGGGTGATCGCACGCTGTCGATCAGGAATCTTGATCCGCAGCGCCGCGCCAGCGGCAGCAGCGTTGCGGGGTTTACGGTCCATCGCGACGCCACCGGGGGGCCTGCGGCGTACTGATCACGACTTGGCCTGCTCCATCAGCACCACGAAGCGGTCGAACAGCGGACCGACATCGGTCGGGCCCGGCGACGCTTCCGGGTGGCCCTGGAACGAGAACGCCGGCACGTCGGTGCGGGCGACACCCTGGTTGGTGCCATCGAACAGAGAGCGGTGGGTCACGCGCAGGGTCGCCGGCAGGGTCGCTTCATCGATCGCGAAGCCGTGGTTCTGCGAGGTGATCATCACCCGGCCGCTGTCCAGGTCCTGCACCGGGTGGTTGGCACCGTGGTGGCCGTGGCCCATCTTCATGGTCTGCGCGCCCGAGGCCAGGCCCAGCAGCTGGTGGCCAAGGCAGATGCCAAAGGTCGGGATCTTCACGTCGATGAAGGTCTTGATCGCTTCGATGGCGTAGTCGCACGGTTCCGGGTCACCCGGGCCGTTGGACAGGAACACGCCGTCCGGCTTCAGTGCCAGCACTTCGGCGGCCGGGGTCTGCGCCGGCACCACGGTCACTTCGCAGCCACGCTCGGCCAGCATGCGCAGGATGTTGGTCTTCACGCCGAAATCGTAGGCCACGACCTTGTATTTGGCCGGCACGCTGACGAAGGCGTTGGCATCCAGGTCCAGCTGGCCCTCGGTCCAGGTGTAGGTCTTCTCGGTAGTGACGACCTTGGCCAGATCCATGCCCTTCAGCCCCGGGAACTTGCGGGCGGCTTCCAGTGCCTTTTCCACGTCGATGTCACCGGCCATCAGCGCACCGTTCTGCGCGCCCTTCTCGCGCAGGATGCGGGTCAGCTTGCGGGTGTCGATGCCGGCGATGGCGACCACGCCACGCTGGATCAGCCAGTCCTGCAGCGACACCTGGCTGCGCCAGTTGCTGGGACGGCGGGGAACATCGCGCACGATCAGGCCGGCCGACCACACCTTGGACGCTTCATTGTCCTGGTCGGTCATGCCGGTGTTACCGATATGCGGATAGGTCAGCGTGACCATCTGCCGGGCGTAGGACGGGTCGGTCAGCACTTCCTGGTAGCCGGTCATGGCGGTGTTGAACACCACCTCACCGACGGACAGGCCGGGCGCGCCTACGGATTCGCCCTCGAATACGGTGCCGTCTTCGAGGACGAGGATTGCGGCTTGGGTCACGGGAATCTCACTTTGGCTACCGAGGGGGCTGCCGAAGTCACGCCTGCGCTTCACGGAAATCCGGTTGCAAAAAAGCGCGGACGTGCGGTCTGGGACCGGTCCGGCTTTCGTGATTCGGCGAGTGCGAATTGTAGCGCTGCCGGGGCGCTCGCGCCAGCGGTTATCGCACTTCATGAACAGGCGATTGCGCATTCATTTCAATCCGGCGGCGTATGCAGGGTCCGCCACCAGATCGTGCCGGCCGCTGGCCGGCAATCTGCATGCCATCAGGCGCCTGGTAGTGCCGGCCGCTGGCCGGCAATCTCCACACCATCGGGCGCCCGCAAGCTGCCGGCCAGCGGCCGGCACTACCGCCCTACTGCAGCAGGTCCCGCACCCGGTAGCTGCCCGGGGCGCGGCCCTGCAGCTGGCGGGCGGCAAACAGGGCGCCGCGGGCGAAGATGTCGCGGTTGGTGGCCCGGTGCACCAGCTCGATGCGCTCACCCAGGCCGGTGAACTGCACCAGATGCTCGCCGACGATGTCACCGGCACGCAGGCTGGCGTAATGCGGCTCCGCCCCGCCCCGCTGCGCGGCCGCGCCCAGGGTCAGCGCGGTGCCCGACGGCGCGTCCTTCTTCTGCGTGTGGTGCGATTCGACGATGTCACAGTCCCAGCCGGCCAGCGCCTGCGCCGCGCGCTCGACCAGCTCGTCCAGTACCGCCACGCCCAGGCTGAAATTCGACGCCCAGACCAGCGGGATGGACGACGCCGCGGCCTCCAACGCCTGGCGCTGCGCGCTGGAGATGCCGGTGGTGCCCGACACCAGGCCCGCACCCCGCTCCACGCACAGCGCCAGCATCGGATCGAAGCCCTCTGGCAGGCTGAAGTCGATCGCTACGTCGAACACCGGCGCACCGGGCAGTTCGCTGGCCGCGAAGAACGGCACGCCGTCGACCACGCGCTGGGCCGGCGCACGGCCGGTCACTGCAGCCACGATCTGCAGGGTATCGGGATGTTCGGCGGCCAGCCGCAGCAGGGCCTGGCCCATGCGCCCGGAAGCGCCATGAATGAGCAATCGCAGGGGAGTCTGGTTCATGCCCGCAGGCTAGCGGCAGCACACCCGCTCCGGCAAGCGCCATCGCTGCTACGCTGCATGCCCTTTCATGCAATGGATGGCAGTTCCACCATGCAGATCAGCGAACAGCTGGTGCTGGTCACCGGCGCCGGCCGCGGCCTTGGCAAGCACATCGCCCGCGCCTTCGCCGCCCAGGGCGCCCGCGTCATCATCAACTACCACCGCAGCGAAGCCGCCGCACGTACGCTGGCCACTGAGCTGGGCGGACAGGCGATCGCGCTGCCGGCCGACGTCACCGACCGCGCCCAGGTGGATGCAATGCTGCAGCACGCGCTGGCGCACTTCGGTCAGGGCGTCACCACCGTGGTCAACAACGCGCTGGCCGCCTTCTCGTTCAATGGCGACGCCCGCGACAGCGCTGCCGACATCGGCTGGCCGGCCTTCCAGGCCCAGTTCGAGGGCAGTGTGCGCGGTGCGTTGAACACCGTGCAGGCCGCCCTGCCCGGGATGCAGGCGCGCCGTTTCGGTCGCGTCATCAACATCGGCACCAACCTGTTCCAGAACCCGGTGGTGCCCTACCACGACTACACCGCTGCCAAGGCCGCGCTGCTGTCGCTGACCCGCACCCTGGCCGGCGACCTCGGCCCGCACGGCATCACCGTCAACATGCTGTCCGGCGGCCTGCTGCGCACCACCGATGCCAGCGCCGCCACACCCGAAGCAGTATTCGACTACATCGCCGCCAACACCCCACTGCGCAGCGTCACCACCCCGACCGAATTCGCCGATGCCGCGCTGTTCTTCGCCAGCCCGTGGTCACGCGCGGTGACCGGCCAGAACCTGGTGGTGGATGGCGGACTGGTGCGGGACTGAGCCGATGCGCATCTCCGAGGTCAGCCGCCTGACCGGTGCCAGCGCCAAGGCCATCCGACTGTACGAGGCGCGCGGCCTGCTGCCGCCGGTGCCACGACTGAACCGCTACCGCGACTACAGCGAACAGGACGTGGCCTGGGTGCAGCTGATCCGCCAGGCGCTGGGGCTGGGTATCACGCTGGCGGCAATCTCGCGCCTGCAGGGCCGCGACGGGCGGCTCGACTGGCAGGCAGTGCTGACCCTGCTTGAGCAGCAGCGCAGCCGCATTGCCAGCGAGCGGGCACGGCTGGCGCAGGTCGAGCTCGACCTGCAGCAGGTCAGCGACGAACTGCAGCAGTGGCTGCTCTCCGGCAGCAATGACTGCGTGCTGGAACCCAGCGGCTGCACGACCCAGGCTTGACTCTGCCCTTGGGGCAGACCGCAGCCTCGCGCACTTTCCATCGCCCGAGGTTGCCGTGTCCCGTTCCATCCTGATCCTGCTCGGCCATCCCGACCGCGACAGCCTGTGCGGCGCGCTCGCCCAGCGCTATGCCACGGCCGCCGAGAACGCCGGCCACCGGGTGCGCCTGATCGCACTGGGCGACCTTGAATTCGACCCGGTGCTGCAACACGGCTACCGCCAGATCCAGCCACTGGAAGCCGATCTGCAGGATGCCGCCGATGCGATTGAAGCCTGCGATCATCTGGTCCTGGTCTACCCCACCTGGTGGGGCGCGATGCCGGCCCTGCTGAAGGGCTTCTTCGACCGCGTGCTGTTGCCGGGGTACGCCTTCCGCTACCGGCGCGATTCGGTGTGGTGGGACCGGCTGCTGGCCGGGCGCAGCGCGCGGGTGATCACCACGCTGGATACGCCGCCCTGGTACTACCGCTGGATCTACCGCGACCCGGGCATCACCCAGATCCGCGCCCCCCTCCTGGAATTCTGCGGCATCCGCCCTGTGCGGGTCAGCCGTCTCGGTGCGGTGCGCAGCAGTACCCCAGCACAACGCAGCAAGTGGCTGGCGCTGGCAGCAGAGCTGGGTTCACGCGCCAGGTAGATCCACGCCATGCGTGGATGAAATGCCGGCCACGTTCCATGTGTCGCGTTTGCCAATTGACCGCCAGGCACCGCGCCTCAAGGCTGTAGGCACTTCTTACGGCCCAGGCAAAGCCCATGAAATCCTCGACTGTCTTCAGCAAGTGCGCCAGGAAGACCGGCTTTTCCGGCACGTCGACGACCCGCTACCGCTTGCTGGATGCCGCCCTGCTTGTCGTCAATCACCAACGCGCCAGCGAAAGCCGGGGCTTCTATGTGAATGCCGGGCTCTACTTTCCAGAACTGCTCGCGTATCCCCTCGCGCCTGACGACCTTGAAACCGCCTTCAGATACCGCTCCAGTATTCCCACGCCCCATGTCGACTGGCGGATCGAAGAGACGCCGGGCCTGCGCCGGGCCTTCATCCAGCAGGATCTGGATGATCTGCTGGAGGCCGGCAATCGCGATGGGATGAAATGCCTCCTGCTCGATGCCCTTGCCGACGTGGCGGGCTTCGCGGCAACCCATGGAAACCGCGAGTCGGTGCGGCGATTGAATCAGGACGGGAACTTCCGCGCGCTCATCCGCAGAGAGGTCTAGTAGATCCACGCCATGCGTGGATGGACTCCAGGAGTGTGCGAACCAAGGTTCGCACCTACCAGGACACATTCAGTGCTGTTTGGGCGGCGTCGGCCCGCAGCTGTCGCAACCGCCACAGGCGCCACCGCCTCCGCTCACCGGCGGTGCGATCTTCCGCCCCAGCGCCTGCAGCCAGGCGGCGCGGCCCGGCTTCAGCAGGGCCAGCGCAAGCGCGCCACGCAGCTTGCGCACGGTGCCGGGAAACTGCTTCTTCAGCACCACCCAGGCACTGACCAGCACGGCCACCGCGATGATCAGGTACTGCAGCAGCAGTCCACGGTCCATCAGCCGCCTCCCAGCGCCTTGGTCACCTGGTAGGTGATCAGCGCCGCCACGTAGGCCGCAGCAAACAGGTAGAACGCCGAGAAGGCCATCGTCTTCCACGAATTGGTCTCGCGTTTGATGGTGGCCAGCGTCGAGATGCACATCGGGGCGTAGATGTACCAGACCAGCAGCGACAGCGCGGTGGCCAGAGACCAGCCGTCGCTGATCAGCGGGGTCAGCGCCTGGCTGGCGGCATCGTCATCGGCTGCGGACAGAGCGTACACGGTCGCCAGCGAGGACACCGCCACTTCGCGCGCGGCCAGGCCCGGAATCAGCGCAATGCAGATCTGCCAGTTGAAGCCCAGCGGCGCGAAGAACACCGCCATCGCATGGCCGATCTGGCCCGCATAGCTGTAATCGATGGCCGGCATGGTGGCGCCGACCGGCGCCGCCGGGAACGACAGCAGCACCCACAGCAGGATGGTCAGCGCCAGGATGATGCCGCCGACGCGCTTGAGGAAGATCATGCCGCGCTCGTACAGGCCCACCGCCAGATCGCGCACATGCGGCAGCCGGTACGACGGCAGCTCCAGCATCAGCGGGTGCTCGCTCTTGTCGCGGCGCCACTTCTTCATGATCCACGACATCGCCAGTGCACTGAGAATGCCGGCCGCATACAGGCCGAACAGCACCAGGCCCTGCTGGTTGAACGCGCCCCACACCGTCTTCTGCGGGATGAACGCACCGATCAGCAGCGCGTACACGGGCAGCCGCGCCGAGCAGGTCATCAACGGCGCCACCAGGATCGTGGCCAGGCGGTCACGCGGGTCCTGGATGCTGCGCGTGGACATGATGCCCGGCACCGCGCAGGCGAAGCTGGACAGCAGCGGGATGAACGAGCGGCCGGACAGGCCGGCGGCGGCCATCATGCGGTCGAGCAGGAACGCCGCACGCGGCAGGTAGCCGGATTCCTCCAGCACCAGGATGAAGAAGAACAGGATCAGGATCTGCGGCAGGAACACCACCACGCCACCCACACCGGCGATGATGCCGTCAGTCAGCAGGCTGGCCAGCGGGCCTTCCGGCAGCACGCTGCCGACGAAGGCACCAAGCCAGGCGAAACCGGCCTCGATGCCGTCCATCAACGGTGTCGCCCAGGCATACACCGCCTGGAAGATCAGGAACATCACCACCGCCAGGCTGATCAGGCCGAACACCGGGTGCAGCAGCCAGCGGTCCAGCGCGTCGTCGACTTTGGCGGTCCGTGCCGGCATGCGCACGGCCACTGACAGGATCTCGCGCACCTTGGCGTGGTAGTCGATGCCACCTTCCGGGCCCGGCACCGGCGCATCCAGGTGCGGCACCATCGCATCGAGGCGCTCGACCAGGGCCTTGGCGCCCTGCTTGCGCACCGCCACGGTTTCCACCACCGGCACGCCCAGCTCGCGCTCCAGCGCGGCCACGTCCACCTGGATGCCACGGCGCTGGGCCGCATCGACCATGTTCAGCGCAACCACCATCGGTTTGCCCAGCTCGCGCAGTTCCAGCGCGAAGCGCAGGTGCAGGCGCAGGTTGGTGGCGTCGATCACGCACAGCAGCACGTCCGGTGCAGCCTCGCCCGGGTAGAAGCCCCGGCACAGGTCACGGGTGATCGCCTCGTCCAGGCTGGCCGGGTGCAGGCTGTAGGCACCGGGCAGGTCGAGTACGGCGAACTCGCGGCCGGACGGCGCGCGCAGGCGGCCTTCCTTGCGCTCAACGGTGACGCCGGTGTAGTTGGCAACCTTCTGCCGGCTGCCGGTCAGCTGGTTGAACAGCGCGGTCTTGCCACTGTTGGGGTTACCGACCAGCGCAATGCGCAGGGGCGCGGTAGAAGTTGCAGCGGTCATGCGCGACGCTCCTGGCGGTTGGCGTCGACCACGACGCGCTTGGCTTCACTGATCCGCAGCGCAAACCGGGTGAACCCGACCTGCACCAGCAGCGGCTCGCCACCGACCGGGCCCTTGGCCACCAGGCGCACTTCCTCGCCCTTCACGAAACCCAGCTCGCGCAGGCGACGGGCGATGGCATCGTTGGCATGGAGGTCCTGCACGGACTCGACCACGGCCGAGGCGTGCAGCGGCAGTTCGGACAGCGTCATCTAGCGCATTCTCTGCTGGATGTAAATGGTTCTCGATTCTAACATTCCCGCGTCGCGTCATGGCCCATGACCAATGGCCCGCTATGATCCATACAGGTATGGAGTGACCCTGGAATCCCATGAACGATGCTTTGCAGATCGAGCGCAGCGGCGCCGTCCTCACCCTCTGGCTGAACCGGCCCGAGCTGCACAATGCCTTTGACGCCGGCTTGATAGCGCGGCTGACCGCCGCCCTCGAAGCCGCCGGACGCGACGACGCGGTGCGCGCGGTAGTGGTGGCCGGCCACGGCGCCTCCTTCTCGGCCGGCGCCGACATGCAGTGGATGCGTGGCATGGCCGCCGCCAGCGAGGCCGACAACCGCGAGGACTCGCTGGCCCTGGCGCGGCTGATGCGCACCCTGGACGAGCTGCCCAAGCCGACCCTGGCCCGGGTCCACGGCGCGGCCTTCGGTGGCGGCGTCGGCCTGGTCGCCTGCTGCGACATCGCCATCGCCAGCACCGCGGCCCGCTTCGGCCTGACCGAAAGCCGGCTCGGCCTGCTGCCGGCGGTGATCTCGCCCTACGTGATCGAGGCCATCGGCCCGCGCCAGGCCCGTCGCTGGTTCGCCACCGGCGAGCATTTCGACGCCGAGACTGCGCTGCGCATCGGCCTGGTCCACCAGCTGGTCGAGCCGGAACGCTTGGACGAGGCCGTGCAACGCCAGCTGGCCCTGCTCGACAAGGCCGGCCCGATCGCTTCTTCCAGCGCCAAGCAGCTGGTGCGGCAGGTGCGTGACAGCCATGACCGCGATGCCCTGGATCGCGATAATGCCGCCCTGATCGCGCGCCTGCGGGTGTCCGCCGAGGGCCAGGAAGGCCTGGGCGCCTTCCTCGACAAGCGCGCGCCCCACTGGGTCACGGAAGCCTGAACATGCTCGATCATCTTGGTTTGACCAGCGCCGACCTGGCGCGCAGCAAGACCTTCTTCCTGCAGGCGCTGGCGCCGCTGCAGATCGGCGTGGTGATGGAAGTCACCGCCGAACAGACCGGCGCGCACGACCACATCGGCTTCGGCAGCGAGGGCAAGCCGTTCTTCTGGCTCGGCAATGGCGGCACCGCCAGCCACGGTGTGCACGTGGCCTTCGCCTGCGCCAGCCGCACCCAGGTGGACGCCTTCCATGCCGCTGCCCTCGCCGCCGGCGGTCGCGACAACGGCGCGCCGGGCCTGCGCCCGTGGTACCACCCCGACTACTACGGCGCCTTCGTGCTCGACCCCGACGGCAACAACATCGAGGTGGTCTGCCATCGCCCCGTCAGCGAGGTGGCCGCATGAGCGACTACGTCCGCATCGTCGAAGTCGGCCCGCGTGACGGGCTGCAGAACGAAAAGCAGTCGGTGTCCACCGCGGACAAGATCGAACTGATCAACCGCCTGTCGGCCACCGGCCTGCGCAGCATCGAGGCGACCAGCTTCGTCAGCCCGAAGTGGATCCCGCAGCTGGCCGATGCCGCTGAGGTCTACGCCGGCATCCAGCGCCGGGCCGGCATCCACTACCCGGTGCTGGTACCGAACGAACAGGGCTACGACCGCGCCCGTGCGGTGGGCGTGGAGGAAGTGGCGGTGTTCACCGCAGCATCCGAAGCGTTCAACCGCACCAACACCAATGCCGGCATCGACGAGTCGCTGGCCCGCTTTGAGCCGATCCTGCGCCGCGCCGCCGCCGATGGCGTGCGCGTGCGCGGCTATGTCTCCACCGTGCTCGGCTGCCCCTACCAGGGCGAGGTGCCACTGGCCGACGTGGTGCGGGTGGCGCGTGCCCTGCACCAGATGGGCTGTTACGAAATCTCGCTGGGCGACACCATCGGCGTCGGCACCCCGCGCAAGGCACGGGCGATGCTGCAGGCGGTTGCCGCCGAGATTCCGATGGCCGCACTGGCCGTGCACTTCCACGACACCTATGGCCAGGCCATCGCCAACATCGCCACCTGCCTGGAAGAAGGCGTGCGCGTGGTCGACAGCGCGGTGTCTGGCGCCGGTGGCTGCCCGTATGCCAAGGGCGCCAGCGGCAATGTCGCCAGCGAGGATGTGGTCTACCTGCTGCAGGGCCTGGGCCTGGACAGCGGCGTGGACCTGCCTGCACTGGCCGAGACCGGCCGCTGGCTGGCCAGCCTGCTCGGCCGCGCCACTGCCAGCCGCACCGGCCAGGCACTGGCCGCCGCCGGCTGACCGCCGCACTGCGCCGCCCTGCAGCGGCGGCGCAGTGCACAACAGCGGCGGTCGCGGCTTCCGTTAGAATCGGCGGTTCTCGAACCTGCAGGACCGTGCAATGCAGCTGTCTTCCGTACGTGCCGTGATCACCGGCGGCGTCTCCGGCCTCGGCCTGGCCGTGGCCCAGCACCTCGTCGCCCAGGGCGGCAAGGTGGCCCTGTTCGACCTCAACGACGACAAGGGCGCCTCCGCCGTCGCCGATCTGGGTACCGACAAGGCCCGCTACTTCAACGTCAACGTCAGCGATGAAGCGGCCGTCTCGGCAGCCATCGACCAGGCCCACGATTTCCTCGGCGGCCTGAACGTGGCGATGAACTGCGCCGGCATCCTCGGCGCCGGCCGCGTGCTGGGCAAGGAAGGCCCGATGCCGCTGGCCGGCTTCCAGGGCACGGTGATGGTCAACCTGGTCGGCAGCTTCAACGTTGCAAAGGCCGCGGCCAACCGCATGCAGCACAACGAGGCCGGCATCGACGGCGAGCGCGGCGTGATCATCAACACCGCCAGCATCGCCGCCTATGAAGGCCAGATTGGCCAGGCCGCGTATGCCGCCAGCAAGGGCGGCGTGGTGTCGATGACGCTGCCGATGGCGCGCGAACTGTCGCGCTTCGGCATCCGCGTCAATACGATTGCTCCAGGCGTGTTCTGGACGCCGATGGTCGACGGCATGCCCGAGGCGGTGCAGCAGTCGCTGGCCGCGTCGATCCCGTTCCCGTCGCGCCTGGGCAAGCCGGAAGACTTCGCCAGCCTGGTCGGCTTCATCCTCGGCAACACCTACCTCAATGGCGAGACCATCCGCCTGGACGGCGCTACCCGCCTCGCTCCGAAGTGATTCCCCCCGGGCGCCGGGACGGCGCCCTCCCCCAACGACCTAGATCACCATGAAAGCCAACGACATCAAGAAGGGCAACGTCGTCGAGTACAACAACGGCGTGTACCAGATCCGCGACATCGAGCGCAGCTCGCCGCAGGGTCGCGGCGGCAACGTCCGCTTCCGCTTCATCATGTACAGCGTGCCGGGCGGCAACAAGCTCGACGCCAGCTTCGATGCCGACGACAACCTGGTCGAGGTCGAACTGCTGCGCCGCCAGTCCACCTATTCGTACAAGGACGGCGATGCGTTCGTGTTCCTCGATGACGAGGACTACACCCCGTACACCCTGGACGCGGACGTGATCGGCGACGACGCCGGCTACATCACCGACGGCCTGACCGGCATCTACGTGCAGGTGATCGACGAGCAGCCGGTGGCGATCCAGCTGCCGGCCTCGGTGGTGCTGGAAGTGATTGAAACCCCGCCGGAACTGAAGGGCGGCACCGCCACCAAGCGCCCGAAGCCGGCCAAGCTCAACACCGGCATCGAAATCATGGTGCCGGAGTACATCGTCAACGGCGAGCGCGTGCTGGTGAACACCGCCACCGGCGAATTCGCTGGCCGTGCCGACTAAGCGCCTTGCGCTGATCGGTTGCCTGTCCCTGCTTGCGGCATGTTCGCCGCAGGCAGCGGACAATGCTGCCGACGCCACGCCAGCCGAACCGGCCGTGACCGCCGCACCAGCGGTGGAGGCACCGGCCGCCGTGGAGGCCATCGCCGAAGCGGAGCCCGCTACCGAGCAGCCCTCGGGCGAAGAGGACCTGGACAAGGTACGTGCAGCCGCAGGCTGTCCGGTCCCGGAGGATGTGTATGACGTCGACGACGTGCGCATCTACTGCGCGATGCCGGCCGACGTGCAGGCCTTCCTCGCGCGCGAGAACACCTGCCAGCATTTTGCCGGCGAAGAGCCGTACGACGACGAGCGTCGCCGTGAACTGGAAGAGGCCAGCGCCAAATACTGCGAAGGCCGCGAGAAGAACTTCACCGATCTGGTCGCGCGTCATCGCGGTGACTGCGCTGTCCGCGCAGCGCTGATCGGGATCAACGGCCGCTATGACCTGGACTTCGATCTCGACCTGAAGCCCTGCGGGGGCTGATCGATGCACGCCGGGCATGGCCCGGCGTCACCGATCCGCGGAATCGGGCGTTACTTCGCGCCGAAATTGCCGCAGCCGTGGTACTGGCGGGTGCCGATGGTCAGGTTCACCTTGGCCTCGAACGCCTCACCACTCATGTCGTCCTGGCAGGTGGTGCGCTGGAAGCTGAGCTTGACGTCGGTACCGTCGGACGCCTTGCCACTCCATCCGTCGGCCCCCTCGGCGGGCTTGGCCACATCGAAGCGGCGCTCGCCGTAATCGACTTCCACCTGCAGGCCCGGCGCATCGCCGTCAACGACTGCAAGCCAGCCGGGTTCATTGCCGGTGGCACGGAACGCGGCATTGCCGGCGCTGCCATCGCCTTCGGTGGCTTCGACCGCATGGCACTCGCGATCGGCCTCGCCCTTCAGGCTCAACAGGCCGTCATCGCTGCCCTTGGTCCAGAAGCTGTTGCCCTGGCCATCGCCATACTTCGCGCCCGACGCCGCACGCTCGGAGGTCATGGCGAAGGTACGTTCGCCGATCACTACCGTCGCCGCATCCTCGCCATTGAAGGTCGCGCGCACGTTCAGATCACCACACCGGTACATGGTCTCGCTGCCGGTACCGGCGCCGGTGCTGGCAGCCGGTTCGGGCGCGGCCGGCGGCGCGGCATCAGTGCCGCCCGCAGCGGGTGGCTGTGCCGGCTGGCACGCGGCCAGGACCAACCCGAGGGAGGCTGCCAACAGACTGGGGACTACACGCATGGCTCGACTCCTTGTCGACACTACAGAGATCTTCGACCCTACCACCTGCCGGTGAGCGGGGCCTGAAAGCGGCCTGACCGCACTCACGCGGCCAGCACCGCCATCGACAGCAACTGTGCGCCACTGTCGCCGGAACTGCAGGTCCAGACCCGCAGCAGGCGCAGTTTCAGCTCGCGCTCCTGGCCCTGCCCGCGCACCGACAAGCGCACGTCACTGGACAACAATGCCAGGCGTCCGCACAGCAGCGTTTCCACCGCGTACGATTGCAGGCTGCTCACCCGCAGGTTCCCGGCCAGCCAGTCGCCCAGCCAGGGCAGATCGAGCATGCGCCCGCCCTGCCCATCCATCATGAACAAGGCCGGCGATACCAGCGCGGTCAGCGCATCGTGGTCGTCATCCAGCAATGCCTGCCGCAGGCGCTGTTCCAGCGCTGCCAGCTGCCGCTCATGCAGGTCTTCAACGATGTCCCGTTCCATCCACGGATCCTTCCGGCATCGGCCGGCGCCTGCGCAGGCGTTGCGCGATCCACTGCCGCGCGCCCTGCACTACTACATAGAAGACCGGCACGAAGAACACCGCCAGCACGGTCGCACTGACCATGCCGCCGAACACGCCGGTTCCGATCGCCTGCTGGGTTTCCTTCGATGCGCCCTGCGCCAGCATCAGCGGCACCACGCCCAGCGCGAACGCCAGCGAGGTCATCACGATCGGCCGCAGGCGCAGCCGTGCCGCCTCCAAGGCCGCTTCGACCAGGCCACGGCCCTGCTGCTGCAGCTGGCGTGCGAACTCGACGATGAGGATCGCGTTCTTCGCCGACAGCCCGATCACCGTGATCATGCCGACCTTGAAGAACACGTCGTTGGGCATGCCGCGCAACAACACGGCGGCGACCGCGCCGAGCAGGCCCAGCGGCACCACCAGCATCACCGCCAGCGGAATCGACCAGCTCTCGTACAGCGCCGCCAGCACCAGGAACACCACCAGCATCGACAGCAGCAACAGCCACGGCGCCTGCGCACCGGATTCGTGCTCCTGCAGCGACTGGCTGGTCCATTGCAGGGCGAAGCCAGACGGCAGCTTCTCCGCCAACCGCTCCATCTCCGCCATCGCCTGACCGGTCGAAACACCGGATGCCGGTGCGCCGGACAGGTTCAGCGCCGGGAAACCGAGATAGCGCTGCAGCTGCAGCGGTGCCTCGGTCCAGTGCGGGGTCACCAGCTCGGACAACGCCACCATGCCGCCTTCGCTGTTGCGAACGTACAGCTTCAGCACGTCCTCCAGTTCCATCCGGTGGGGTGCATCGGCCTGCAGGATCACCTGCTGCAACCGGCCCTTGTTGGGGAAATCATTGACGTACTGCGAGCCCATTGCCGCCGACAGCGTGCTGCTGATGTGTTCGAAGCCCACGCCCATCGCCTCGGCCTTGGCCCGGTCGATATCCAGCCGCACGCTGGTGCCGGCCGGCAGGCCATCGGCATGCACCTCGGACAGCAGCGGGCTGCCCTCGGCCAGCTTCAGCAGCTGCTGCAGGGCCGCGCGTAGTTCGGCCTGGCTCTGCCCAGTACGCGCCTGCAGGGCGAGCGAGAACCCGGACGAACGGCCCAGGCTGTCGATCGCCGGCGGCATCACGCTCATCACCTCTCCCTCGGCAATCGTGGCCATCGCCTTCTGCGCGGCCTCCACTTCGCCGGCTGCGGTGGCCCCTGCACGCTCACCCCAGTCCTTGAGCATGGTGTAGGTCAGCGCCGCGCTCGGGCCGGAACCGGAGAAGCTGTAGCCGAGGATCGACTGGTTGGAGCCGATGCCCGGGCGCGAGGCCACGTGCCGTTCGTAGGCCTCGACCACGGCCAGCGTGCGCTCGGCCGTCGCTTCGGCCGGCAGCTGGATCGATGTCATGAAATAGCCCTGGTCTTCTTCCGGCAGGAATGCACCCGGCAACCAGTGCAGGCCCAGCAGCAGCGCCACCACCAGTGCGGCGAACACGCCCATCACCCGCCCACTGCGCTGCAGCACCGAGGCCACGCCACGCTGGTAGCGCCCGGTCATCTTCTCGAAGCCACGATTGAAGGCACCGAACAGCCCGACACGACCATGGTGTCCATGGGTATTCGGGCGCAGCAGGGTCGCGCACAGCGCCGGCGTCAGGCTCAATGCCAGCAGCGCCGAGAACAGGATCGACACCGCCATCGCCACGGTGAACTGGCGGTAGATCGCGCCCACCGAGCCGCTGGCCAGCGCCATCGGAATGAACACGGCGGTCAGCACCAGGGTGATGCCGATCACCGCACCGGTCAGCTCGCGCATCGCCTTGATGGTGGCCTCGCGCGGCGGCAGGCCTTCCTCGGCCATGATCCGTTCCACGCCCTCGACCACCACGATGGCGTCGTCGACGATGATGCCGATCGCCAGCACCATGCCGAACATGGTCAGCACGTTGATCGAGAAGCCCAGTGCCAGCATCACCGCGAAGGTGCCGAGCAGCGCGATCGGTGCGACCAGCGCCGGGATCAGCGTGTAGCGCCAGTTCTGCAGGAACAGGTACATCACCGCGAACACCAGCAGCATGGCCTCCAGCAGCGTCTGCACCACCTTCTGGATCGAGATCTTGACGAACGGTGCGGTGTCGAACGGAATGCTCGACTCCACGCCGCGCGGCAGCAGCGGCGCCAGTTCGGCCATGCGCTCGCGTACCGCCGACGCGGTGCGCACTGCGTTCGCGCCAGGACGCAACTGCACCCCGGCGGCGGTCGCTGGGTGGCCATCCTCACGGGTGCCCCACGCATAGCTCTGCGCGCCCAGTTCGACGCGGGCGACATCGCCCAGCACCACCCGTGAACCGTCTGCCCCGGCGCGCAGCACGATGGCTGCGAACTGCTCCGGCGTGGACAGCTGCCCATCGGCGCTGAGCGGCACGGTGATGCGCTGGCCCGGAACACCCGGCGAATCACCGATGCGTCCCGGCGAGATCTCCAGGTTCTGCTGCTCGATGGCGGTGGCCACATCGCCCATGGTCAGGCCGTAGCCGGTCAACCGGGTCGGGTCCAGCCAAACGCGCATCGCCTGTTCGGCACCGAACAGCTGCACGCGGCCGACGCCATCGATGCGGCGCAGCTCTTCGATGATGTTGCGCGCCATGAAATCGCCCAGCGCGGCCTCGCTGACGCTGGCATCCGGCGAACGCAGGCCGACCAGCATCAGGAAGCCGGAATCGGCGGCCTCCACGAACAGGCCGTTCTGGCGCACGCTGCGCGGCAGGCGCGGCTCGATCGCCTTGATCCGGTTCTGCACGTCCACCTGCGCCAGCTCCGGGTTGGTACCGGGCTTGAAGGTCGCAGTGATCGAGGCTTCGCCGGAGGTGTCCACCGACGATTCGAAGTACAGCAGGTGCTTGACGCTGGACAGCTCGCGCTCGATCAGCCCGACCACCGCATCATTCAGCGTCTGCGGGCTGGCACCCGGGTAGCTGGCATAGATGCTGACACTGGGCGGCGCGACCGCCGGATAGCGCTCCACGGCCAAGCGCGGAATCGCCAGTACGCCGGCCAGGATGATGAAGATCGCCAGCACCCAGGCGAACACCGGGCGATCGATGAAGAAACGTGCCATGTTGGATTTTCCTGGAGGGGCTGGCCCGGGAAAGGCTCAGCCCTTGCTGCCGGCCTGCACCGCGCCGGCGCTGGCGACCGGCACCTGCCAGTCGCGCGCATCGACCACCACGCCTTCCTGCAGGCGTTCCTGGCCCTCGACCACCACCTTTTCGCCCGCCTTCAGACCGGTGCGCACCAGCCACTGGCGATCAACGCTGCCGTCGACCTCCAGCGTGCGGATCACCGCCTTGCCATCGCCACCGATCACCCAGGCATAAGCCTGGCCACCGGCGCTGCGCAGCACGGCCTGCTGCGGCACGGTCAGCGCACTGGCCGGTGCACCCCGCGGCACTTTCGCGCGCACATACATGCCGGGCAGCAGCTGGCGCTGCGGGTTGTCGACCAGGATGCGGAGGATCACATCACCGGTACGCGCATCGACGTTGATGCCGGAGAACAGCATCTGGCCACGCTCGGGCAGCGGCTTGCCGGCGGCACCGATGATCGTCACCGGCAGCTCGCCACCACCGGCAGCACTGCGCTGCAGCGATTCCAGCTGGGCCGCCGGCTGGCGCACATCGACGTAGACCTGGTCGATCTGCTGTACCACCGCCATGGGCTCGGCATCGGCCACGCCGACCAGTGCACCTTCGGTCACCAGCGCCTGGTCGATGCGGCCGGCAATCGGCGCGCTGACCGTGGCATAGCGCAGGTCGAGCTGGCGACGGGCCAGGATCGCGCGCGCTTCATTCACCGCGGCACGGGCCTGTTCGTACTCGGCACTGGCATCGTCGCGATGCTGCTGGCTGACGGCCTGTGCCGCGGCCAGTGCATGCAGGCGCTGCGACTGCACGCGACTGCGGCCCAGGGCGGCCTCACTGCGCTGCAGCGCGGCCAGTGCCGAATCGACATCGGCACGGAAGGCCGCCGGATCGATCTGGAACAGGGCCTGGCCGGCGTCTACTTCCGCGCCCTGGTCAAACAGCCGGCGCTGCACGATGCCACCCACCTGCGCTCGGATCTGCGCGGTGCGCACGGCGGCCACGCGGCCAGGCAGTTCGTCGTCACGCTGCACCACCTGCGGGCCGACGGTAACCACGCTCACGCGGGGTGCGGCTTCGGGCGTGGCTTCGGGGGTGGAGCAGGCCGTCATGGCCAGGGCGAGGGCCGCGATCAACGCGACCGGAGTCCTGAAGGTTCTCATTGCTGTGCACAATGCCGCGCGGGCGGCTGATAGGTTCTGAAGAACCCAGTGTGCGTGGCGATGATGGGGTTTCGATGGAGGAACTGTGGAGATACGATGGAGGCAAGCACCTTAAGGCCCCGCCCCTGCATGCATGCCGCCCCTGCCCTCGCCGCCCTCGTCCTGATCGTCGAGGATGAGGCCGAGATCGCCGACATTCTTACCGCCTATCTGGAACGCGAAGGACTGCGTACGCTGCGCGCCGCCGACGGCCACAGCGCACTGGACCTGCATCGCAGTGCCCGCCCCGACCTGGTCCTGCTCGACGTGCAGCTGCCGCGGCTGGATGGCTGGAGCGTGCTGACCCAGCTGCGCCAGCGCGGCGAGACGCCGGTGATCATGCTGACCGCACTGGACCAGGACCTGGACAAGCTGACCGCACTGCGCATGGGCGCTGATGACTACGTGGTCAAACCATTCAATCCGGCCGAAGTGGCGGCGCGCGTGCGCGCCGTGCTGCGGCGTACGTTGCGCGCCTCGCGCGTGGACGCCCCGACCGCGCTGCGGGCGGGCCCGCTGCTGATCGACTCGGCCACCCACGCCGTACACGTGGAAGGCGAAGGCTACAGCCACGAAGTGCTGCTCACGCTCACCGAGTTCAAGCTGCTGCACTGCATGGCGCTGGCGCCGACCCGCATCTTCAGCCGCAGTGAACTGATGCACGAATGCCTGCCGGAAAGCGAGGCGCTGGAGCGCACGGTCGACAGCCATGTCAGCAAGCTGCGCCGCAAGCTGGATGAAGTGGGCATGGTCAACGTGCCGGCCAGCGTGCGTGGCGTCGGCTACCGGTTGATGGCCGACCGCTGATGGCCCGCCTGCGCCGCTCCGGGCTCAGCCGCCACATCATCGTCTCGATGTCGTTGATGGTGATCGGCGTCATCGTGATGATGATCCTGTCGTCCTGGCTGCTGTATGCGGTGCTGGTCGAATTCTTCCCCGGCACTACCGAGGAACCGGAAAGCTGGCTGCCGACCGGCCCTGAACTGGCATGGATGGTCGGCGTGATCCTGACCGGCCTGGCGCTGGCCATCGCCGCCTCGTTCCGTCTTGCCCATCGCATCCTGTCGCCGTTGAATTCGCTGGTGGACAGCGTGCGCGCGCTCGCGGGCGGCGACCTCGGTGCTCGTGCCAGCGTCGAGGAAAACTCGCCGGGCGAAGTGGCCACCTTGGTCGAGGACTTCAATGCCATGGCGCGGCGGCTGCAGCACGTGGAGAGCGAGCGTGCGATGTGGCATGCAGCCATCGCCCATGAACTGCGGACGCCGGTGACGATCCTGCGCGGCCGCCTGCAGGGCCTGGCCGAGGGCGTCTTCCAGCCGGACGAATCACAGTTCCGCAGCCTGCTCGCCCAGGTCGAGGGCCTGTCAAGACTGATCGAGGATCTGCGCGTGCTGAGCCTGTCCGACAATGCGCGGCTGGACGTGCGCCGCGCACGTACCGACGTGGTGGCCGAAGTGCATTCGGTGATGACCCTGGTCGATCCCCAGTTCCGCGCCGCCGGCTTCGTGCTGGAGCTGGAAACCAGCCGCGAAGAACACAACGCGCACTGCGACCCGACCCGCCTGCGCCAGGCGCTGCTGGCGCTGCTGGAGAACGCGCGCCGCTATGCCAGCCCGGGCAAGGTGCGGATTGCCGTGCATGACACACCGGGCCATGTGCAGGTGGCGATCGAGGACGAGGGCCCGGGCATCGACCCGGCCTTGCACGCCGACATCTTCACCCCGTTCATGCGCGCCGATGGCTCGCGCTCACGCCAGGGCGGCGGCAGCGGGCTGGGCCTGGCGGTGGTCAAGGCCATCGCAGACGCGCACGGCGGCCGCGTCTACTGCTCGCCGGGCAGTGCCGGGGGCAGCCGTTTCGTCATCGAACTGCCGCGCCAGTAGCCGGTGCAGCGGCCTGTTCCCGCAGGCGGGCACCGAGCGCAGCGAGGTTGGCGTCGATCGCATCCATTTCGTTGCGCTGCTTCTCCGGCAGCTGCTGACGCAGCTGTACGCGCAGCGCCTGCCAGGCCGGTACCGCCTGTGCGCTGGCGGTGGCAACCGCTTCGGCCAGCACCGCCTGCTCATCGGCCAGCGGCAACCCGTAGCCGCCGTCCGCCAGCAGCGTACCCGGGCGCAGCCATTGCCCACCCTGCTCCAGCAACTGGCGCAGGCCCCGGGTCTCGGCACTGTCCGGTGCGGCCAGCAGGCGCCGTTTCAGCACATCGCGCGCGCGCAGCTCGGCGCGGCGTTGCGCAGCCTGTTCCAGCAGCAGCAGGCCGGCGCTTGCGCGCAGGTCGCCCTGCAGCAACCACAGCGCACGCTGCTGTGCGGGCAGCTTCAACCAGCCGCGTACGTCGCGTGCGGGCAATGCCAGCTGGGCTGCCGCCACGCCGAACAACTGCTGGTAGTGATCGCGTGCCGAGGCGAAGTAGTAACCCTGCGCCTGTGCTGCATTGCGGTCCGTGAGTACCTGCTCGTCCAGCACATGCAGCTGCGACAGCCGACG
Organism: Stenotrophomonas sp. 63632_Sma; assembly: GCF_056482875.1. NCBI lineage: Bacteria > Pseudomonadati > Pseudomonadota > Gammaproteobacteria > Lysobacterales > Lysobacteraceae > Stenotrophomonas > Stenotrophomonas sp. 63632_Sma. The sequence continues at coordinate 2,073,937 of NZ_CM151220.1, read as the reverse complement.
CTTCAAACCACGCGGACTCAGCTGGGCCAGCCCGGCCTCCCCCAGCCGCGGCACACCCGCCTGCAGCAGCTTGGCGGTTTCCACCGCGCAGTTGTTGCTGACGAAGTAATAGCGCCCGTCATAGCTCCAGTGCACCTGCGCAGTGCGCTCGAGCAGGCTGGCGATCTCGCCGGGCGACAACTGCAACGGCAGCGACTGCAACCCGCGCAGTTCCACCTTGGTGTACTCATCCACCACCTGCTGCAGCGACAGCACGAACAGTCGCGACGGGTAGCCACCGGTAAGGCCACGCCAGTTGGAAATCTGCACGTCACCAACGAAGGCACGGAACGACAGCACCCGGTGGTACTCCAGGTCCAGTCGACAGTCCGGCCCCGGCGCACGGCCCGGCCGGCAGATCACCAGCCGCAGCATGCTGTGGCCCCAGCGGCTCATCGGCTGCGCGCTGCCTTCGGCAAACAGGTAGTCCACCGCGTAGACGCGTGCCGGGTCGAGTTGCAGCAACGACGCCGCGCCCTCTTCCGATTCAGCCTGCAGCAACGGCAGCGTGGTCGCGCAGTGCGACTGCGGCAGCGATGGCGGGGTTCCGAAATGGGCCTGGTACCACTGCGCCAGTGCCGGGCGCCGGCAGGCAAACTCGCTGTCGAGCACGAAATGCTCGGCGTTCACTGCCAGGTACTCGGCCGGATCTTTCAGTTCATACGCATCGGGACTACGGTCTCGGAAGTCATTGCCGCCACGGCCGAGATGCCAGGGCTTGCGCTGCCATCCGGCCAGATCACGCCAGCGCACACTGCGCGACCAGTTCGCCGCCGTACGGTCGGCAACATGGCTCAGTTCGTGTACCAGCGCGCTGCGGCGTGCGCGGCGCGCACCGGGCACGGCATCATCCAGCAGATCGCGGCGCAACGTGATGCGGCCGGCGAAGGCGCGGCCATGCACCTCGGCGGGAAGGCCATCACTCCAGCGCACCTGCACCTGCGCCGGCAGGGCGCGCAGCAGGCCATCTGGCAACAATGACTGTACGTCGGTCAGGGTCTGCGTCGCCACCTGCTGCTGTGCAGGGCTCAGCCCTGCAGGATCGAGCTGCAGGCGATCGGCTGCGTGCGCGACATGAGCGATCAGCAGTAGAGCCACGCCGTGCGTGGCTGCGTTCCGTGCAGATGTCATGGCGTTGCCGGCCAGCGGCCGGCACTACCCGAAGGCGGGATCAACGCGCCAGCAGCGCGCGGGCCAGTTCCAGGTCGCTCTGCTGCTGTGCGGCAGTGCTCTGCTCACGCAGGTGGACAAGCGCCGCCTGCAGGCGAGCGCCACGGATCTGGCCGTCGCTGGCGACGAACGCAGCGGCATCGTCGCGTGCAGCCATCACCACCTTGTCGTCACCCGAGCTGCTGCCCGAGGAACCGGAGGAAGCACCCGTGGCCGAACCGGCCGACGTGCCGGCGAAGCTGGAAGCGAAGCCGGCCAGCGGCAGGGACAGCAGGGCGAGCAGCAGAAGCGGACGGGTCATCGGTTCGAAGCCGGTTGTTAGGAAGCGTGGAGCGTAACGGGTGCGTGAAGGATTTGCCCGGCTCAAACGTCGAACAGCTTGCCGGGATTCAGCCGCGCTTGGGGATCGAACGCGCGTTTGACCGCCTTCATCAGGGCGATCTCGGCCGGGCCGCGGGTGCTGTCCAGGTAGCCCTTCTTGACCAGGCCGATGCCGTGCTCGGCCGAGATGCTGCCATCGAAGCGGGCCAGCACCTGCGCCAACAGCTTGGTTACGTGCTCGCATTGCGCCACGAAATCAGCGTCGCTGGTGTCGTCCGGCTTGAGCACATTGATGTGCAGATTGCCGTCACCGATGTGGCCGAACCAGACCACGTCGAAATGCGGATAGGCCTGCCCGATCAGCGCCTGGGTCTCGGCCAGGAACGCCGGCATCGACGAGATCCGCACCGAAACATCGTTTTTGTAGGGCTTGTAACGGGCAAGCGACTCAGTGATGCCTTCGCGCAGGCGCCACAGCTGCGCGGCCTGCGCGTCGCTGGCACTGATTACGCCATCGCTGACCCAGCCATTGCCCATGCAGTCCTCGAACGCGGCCATCGCCGCCGCTTCCTGGGCCTCGTCGCCCGCGGCGAACTCGGTGACCACGTAGTACGGATGCACCTCGTCGAACGGTGCCTGCGCGCCATGCGCCAGCACGTGCTCCAGCGCCCGGTCGGTGAAGAATTCGAAGGCCTGCAGCTGCAGGCGCGCGCGGAACGCGGCGAACACCTGCATCAGAACTTCAAAGCTGGGCACGGCCAGCAGCATCACATTGCTGGCCGGCGGCGGATCGGTCAATTTCACCGTGGCTTCGACGATCACGCCCAGCGTGCCTTCCGAGCCGATCAGCAGCTGGCGGAAGTCGTAGCCGCTGGAGTTCTTGATCAGGCCCTTGTTGAGTTCCAGCAACTCGCCGTCAGCGGTGACCACCTTCAGCCCTGCGATCCACTCGCGGGTGTTGCCGTAACGGATCACGCGGATGCCACCGGCATTGGTGGCGATGTTGCCGCCGATCGAGCAGGACCCGCGCGCGGCGAAATCCACCGGGTAGATCAAGCCATGGTCCAGCGCGGCATTGTGCACGGCTTCCAGCGGCATGCCGGCCTGCACCACCAGGGTGCGATCGACCGCGTCGTAGGCCAGCGCCTTGTTCATCCGTTCCAGGCTGAGCACCAGCTCGCCGTTGGCGGCCACCGCGCCACCCGAGAGGCCGGTGCGGCCACCGGACGGCACCACGGCCACGCCCTCGCCTGCGCTCCAGCGCATCACCGCCTGCACTTCCTCGACCGTGGCCGGCAGTGCGATCGCCAGCGGCGCCGGCGTCCAGCGCCGGGTCCAGTCGCGCCCGTAATGCTCCAGGTCGGACGGATCGGTCTTCAGCTTCAGGCCGGGGCAGGCTTGTTGCAGCGAGGCAATGCGGGAATCGGTCATGACGGTCCAGCGCGGTGCGTGAAGAACGGGCAAGCGTGCCAGCGGCACGCGCCAGCGTCCAGCCCCGCAGCCGTGCAGATAGCTACGGATGCAACCAATTGCGCACTGCACCATGGTCGCTGCGATCTGGCATAGTGGTCAGCCCCTGTCCCACTGGCCGTGTCGCCCCATGTCGCCGAAGAAGACCTCGTTCCCGAAGCAGGATATCCGCGTGCTGTTGCTGGAGGGGGTCAGCCAGACCGCCGTGGAGGTATTCAGCGCCGCCGGCTACAGCCAGATCGAAGCGCACACCAAGGCGCTGCCCGAGGACGAACTAAAGGCGCGCATCGCCGAGGCGCACATCGTCGGGATCCGTTCGCGCACCCAGCTCAGCGCCGAAGTGCTGGCCGAGGCCAAGCGCCTGATCGCGGTGGGCTGCTTCTGCATCGGCACCAACCAGGTCGACCTGGACGCGGCCGAGCTGGCCGGCATCCCGGTGTTCAATGCGCCCTATTCGAACACCCGCAGCGTGGCCGAGCTGGTGATTGCCGAGGCCATCATGCTGACCCGTGGCATTCCGCAGAAGAATGCCGAGTGCCATCGCGGCGGCTGGTCCAAGTCGGCCAGCGGCAGCCATGAGGTGCGTGGCAAGACCCTGGGCATCATCGGCTATGGCCACATCGGCACCCAGGTCGGCGTGCTGGCCGAATCGCTGGGCATGCAGGTGATCTTCCACGACGTGGAAACCAAGCTGGCGCTGGGCAATGCGCGTGCTGCGGCCAGCCTGGACGACCTGCTGGCCCGCGCCGACATCGTCACCCTGCACGTGCCGGAGACCCCGTCCACGCAGTGGATGATCGGCAGCACCGAGCTGGCGAAGATGCGCAAGGGCGCGCACCTGATCAACGCCGCGCGCGGCACCGTGGTCGACATCGATGCGCTGGACGCGGCGCTGGCCAGCGGCCACGTTGGCGGCGCCGCGCTGGACGTGTTCCCGGTCGAGCCGAAGGGCAATGGCGATATCTTCGAATCGCCGCTGACCCGCCACGACAATGTGATCCTGACCCCGCACGTGGGCGGCAGCACGCTGGAGGCGCAGGACAACATCGGCGTGGAGGTGGCGGCCAAGCTGGTGCGCTACAGCGACAACGGCAGCACCCTGTCGGCGGTCAACTTCCCGGAAGTGACCCTGCCCGAACACGAAGACAGCCTGCGCCTGCTGCACATCCACCAGAACGTGCCGGGCGTGCTGTCCAAGGTCAACGAGATCTTCTCGCGCCACAACGTCAACATCGACGGCCAGTTCCTGCGCACCGACCCGAAGGTGGGCTACGTGGTGATCGACATCACCGCCAGCGAGGAACAAGCCGCCGCCGTGCGCGACGAGCTGGCCGCGATTCCGGGCACGCTGCGCACGCGCATCCTGTACTGAAAAAAGGGACGGAGGGGATTAAGTCGTTTGCGGCACATGCGGCGTAAACGACTTAATCCCCTCCGTCCCCTTTTTCTTCAGCGCGTCAGCCACCGGCGCGCCATGCGCTGCATGGATTCGTCCGATTCCGGATCGGCGGCGACCTCGGTCACCGGCCGCCAGGCCAGCTCCAGCGATTCCTCGCTGAGCACGAAGGCCTCGCCACCCAGCGCCCGGATCACGAAACGCACGTCGTAGTGCCAGTGCCCCGGCACGTCCTTGCGCTCCGGAATCCAATGCTTGTCCAGATCGAAGATGGCCGGGTCTTCCAACACCAGGCCGCTCAGGCCCGACTCCTCCTCGGCTTCCTTCAGCGCCACCTGGGCCAGGTCGCGGTCGCCGTCGGCGTGGCCGCCCAGCTGCAGCCAGCGCTGCAGCTTGCGGTGATGGGTCAGCAGCAGGCGCTGGCCGTCGGCACTGACCAGCCAGCAGCTGGCGGTGAAGTGGCCGGCCAGCCGTTCGCGCCGGAACGGATCTTCCGGATCGTCCAACAATGTGCCGAATTCGGCAGCCAATGCGTCGTGGGCGGGCTCGCGGCGGGCGTAGTCCCGCAGCAGGCCACGCAGGCGATCGTCAAGCACGGCAAGGGTTTCGGCGGTCTGGCTCATGAATGGGCGGCGTTTGGAAAAATACTGCTCATTATCGCCGTTCATTGTTGCGATTGCGCTTGTGCGTTGGCTTCAGCTTTGGCTAAGGTACAGCGGGCCGTTCGCGCGGCCTTCACCATTCCAGGGTTGCCGGCAACGTATCGGCGGCCCACCCAATCCGATCACTAGGAAGTACTGCATGCTGAAAGCTCTGTTGAGGGTCAAGCCGGTTGAACCGGCCGGGCACGTCGATGCTGGCGAACCCATCGAAGGCAGCCTGGACGGCGAAGCCACGTTGAAACGGACCCTCACGGCTAAACACCTCATCCTGCTTGGCGTGGGTGCGGTGATCGGCGCAGGTATCTTCGTGCTGACCGGCCAGGCTGCGGCCAACCACGCTGGCCCGGCAGTGATGCTGTCGTTCGTCATCGCCGGTTTCGCCTGCGCCCTGGCGGGCCTGTGCTACGCCGAATTCGCGGCGATGATGCCGGTCTCCGGCAGCGCCTACTCCTACTCCTACGCCACCCTCGGCGAGGGCATGGCCTGGTTCATCGGCTGGTGCCTGGTGCTGGAATACCTGTTCGCCTCGGCCTCGGTCGCGGTGGGCTGGTCGGCGTACCTGATCAGCTTCATCACCACCACGCTGCACATGCCGTTCCCGGATGCGCTCAGCGCAGCCCCGATCGCCTGGACCGGCAGCGAGTTCATCGCCTCAGGCAAGCTGTTCAACCTGCCTGCAGTACTGATCGTGGCGGCGGTGTCCGGCCTGCTGTACGTGGGCGTGACCCAATCGGCCTTCGTCAACGCGATCATCGTGGCGATCAAGGTCACCGTCATCTGCCTGTTCATCGGCATCGGCGCGGCCCACATCGACCCGGCCAACTGGCAGCCGTTCATCCCGGAAAACACCGGCGTGGCGGGTGAGTTCGGCTGGAGCGGCGTGTTCCGTGCGGCCACCATCGTGTTCTTCGCCTACATCGGCTTCGATGCGGTCTCCACCGCCGCCGGTGAAACCAAGGACCCGCAGCGCAACATGCCGATCGGCCTGCTCGGCTCGCTGGCGGTGTGCACCATCGTCTACATCATCGTCTGCGCGGTGCTGACCGGCATGATGCCGTACCACCTGCTGGGCACCGACAAGCCGGTGGCCACCGCGCTGGAACCCTACCCGACCCTGTCCTGGCTGAAGACCCTGGTCGAGATCGGCGCCATCGCCGGCCTGTCCTCGGTGGTGCTGGTGATGATGATGGGCCAGACCCGCATCGCCTACACCATCTCCCGCGACGGCCTGCTGCCGAAGTTCTTCGGCAGGGTCCACGCCCGCTTCCGCACCCCGTACGTCGCCACCATCGTGGTCGGCGTGATCGCCGCGGCACTGGCCGGCCTGGTACCGCTGAACGTGCTGGGCGAACTGGTCTCGATGGGCACCCTGCTGGCCTTCGCCACGGTCTGCATCGGCGTGCTGGTGCTGCGCTATACCAAGCCGGAGATCCACCGCCCGTTCCGCGTGCCGGCGGTGTGGATCATCTGCCCGCTCGGCGCAGCCACCTGCCTGTTCCTGTTCTGGCAGGCGTTCGTGGTGCACTGGCACCTGTTCGTTGGCTGGACGCTGCTCGGCCTGCTGATCTACCTGGGCTACGGCATCCGCAACAGCAAGCTGGCCAAGTCGCCCTGATCCGCCTACGGGCCGGCCTCGCGCCGGCCCGTCCGTTTTCCCCGCGCGCCGGTCATGGCGCGCTTCGACAAGACCACCACACATGTTCAAGCAACTGTGGGCCACCAAGCACCCGCATGCCGCCCATGAAGACGCCAACGGCCTGAGCCTGCGCCGCCACCTCGGCCCCTGGGGGCTGACTGCCCTGGGTATCGGCGCGGTGATCGGCGGCGGCATCTTCGTCATCACCGGCCAGGCCGCCGCCAACCACGCCGGCCCGGCCATCATGCTGTCCTTCGTACTGGCCGCCATCTGCTGCGCCTTCTGCGCACTGGCCTACGCGGAATTCGCCTCGATGGTGCCGGTCTCCGGCAGCGCCTACACCTACACCTACGCCACCTTCGGCGAGCTCTCGGCCTGGTTCATCGGCTGGATGCTGGTGCTCGAATACGGCGTCTCCGCCTCGGCGGTCGCGGTCAGCTGGACCGGCTATTTCCTCAGCCTGCTCAGCCAGTTCGACATCCATCTACCGGCGGCGCTGGTCAGTGCCCCACTCGATGCACAGCTGCGCCCCACCGGCGCGATCGCCAACCTGCCGGCCGCCGCGCTGGTACTGCTGCTGACCTGGCTGTGCTACGTCGGCATCAGCAAGTCCTCGGCGATGAACATGGCGATGGTCGTGCTCAAGACCGGCCTGATCGTGCTGGTCATCGTGGTCGGCTGGAAGTACGTGGACACCAGCAACTGGACCCCGTTCATTCCGGCCAACGAAGGCCCCGGCAAGTACGGCATGGAAGGCGTGCTGCGCGGTGCGGCGATGGTGTTCTTCGCCTACATCGGCTTCGAGGCGGTGTCGGTGGCGGCGCAGGAATCGAAGAATCCACAGCGCGACATGCCGTTCGGCATGATGCTGTCGCTGGTGATCTGCACCGTGCTGTACATCGCGATGGCCGCAGTGATGACCGGCCTGGTGCCGTTCCAACTGCTGGGCACCGACGAGCCGGTGGTGACCGCGGTGGCCGCGCATCCGCAGCTGGGCTGGTTGCGCTGGGTGGTCGAGGTCGGCGCACTGGTCGGCCTGTCCTCGGTGGTGCTGGTGATGATCATCGGCCAGCCGCGCATCTTCATGATCATGGGCCGCGACGGCCTGTTGCCGCCGGTGTTCACCAAGATCCACCCGAAGTACCGTACCCCGCACATCAACACGGTGATCACCGGTATCGGCATCGCGCTGCTGGCGGCGCTGTTCCCGCTGGACATCCTCGGCGAGCTGACCTCGATGGGCACGCTGATCGCGTTCGCGGCGGTGTGCGCGGGCGTGCTGATCCTGCGCCGCACCCAGCCGGACCTGCCGCGTCCGTTCCGCATGCCGATGGCGTGGCTGATCTGCAGCCTGGGCGTGCTGAGTTGCCTTGCCCTGCTGTCGGCGATGACGATGCACAACTGGATGCTGATGGGGGTGTGGACGTTCGTCGGCTTCGTGATCTATTTCTGCTACGGCTTCAGGCACAGCCGCCTGCGGGTGAAGTAAAGGGATTGCAGGGCCTGCGGCCCTGCACCCGCCCGGAGCAACGGCAACAGCTGGGCTGAGGGGTTTGGCGGGGAGGCATGGGTTCGCGGGGGACGCCGTGAATCCGTCCATGGAGGCTTAGCCGCGCCATCCATGGCGCGGATACCCCCGCGAACCCATGCCTCCCCGCCCATGACAGTCTCCCGGCGCATCCGGTGGATCCACGCCATGCGTGGATGAATTCGGTCTGGGAAATGAATTCTCTGTAGAGCCGAGCCATGCTCGGCTCCGAGCAAGCGCAGCGCCGCGACCCGCTTCTGCCTTTCCTTCTTCACTCCGTGGCTGACGCGCACGGAACCTGTCCGTGGTCGGGCGGGTGGGTTGTGCAGGGGTGTCCGCGGCATGGATGCCGCGGCCAAGCCCCCAAGGAAGGGTCTACGGCGTCCCCTGCACAGCCCACCCGCCCGGCCAAAGCAAGAAATCCAGCCCGGCGAGACAGCCACGAGGGGCTCAGCCGTTGGCCGAATCCAGTAAAATCGCCGGCATGAACGCCCCCACCTTCCCGTACGACACCGCGCGCCTGAGCGAACTGGCCCAGCTGCTGATCGACAACGTCCGCGAACTGGCCCACGCCGGCTGGACCCCGGCCACCAGCAGCAACTTCTCCCACCGCCTGGACGACCGCCACGCCGCGATCACCGTCTCCGGCAAGGACAAGGGCCGCCTGATCGAGGACGACATCATGGTGGTGGACTTCGACGGCCTGGCCGTCGGCCGCCCGCTGCGCCCGTCCGCCGAAACCCTGCTGCACACCCAGCTGTATCGCCGCTTCCCGGAAATCGGCTGCGTGCTGCACACCCACTCGCCGGTGCAGACCGTCGCCTCGCGCCTGTACGCGCCGCAGGGCCACATCCGCCTGGAAGGCTACGAGCTGCTGAAGGCCTTCGCCGGCAACAGCACCCACGAGATGGCCATCGACGTGCCGGTGTTCGCCAACACCCAGGACATGAACGTGCTTTCGAAGCAGGTCGATGACCTGCTCGACCGTCAGAACCTGTGGGGCTACCTGATCGACGGCCACGGCCTGTATGCCTGGGGCCGCGACATGGCCGAGGCACGCCGCCACCTGGAAGCGTTCGAGTTCCTGTTCCACTGCGAGCTGGAACTGCGCAAGCTGCGCGGCTGAACCCGCACGCAGGTGCAGATGCCGATCCGGAATCTGCACCTCGTGCCCACCCTGCTACCCTGTCTTCCCCCCGAGACGTTCAAGCTGCCGCCATGAGCCGACTGCGCATCTACGACGACACCCGCCCCGAATCGCCGCTTCTGGATACCCAGGACGGCGCGGTCATCGCTGCCGAGCTGCAGAAGATCGGCGTCACCTTCGAGCGCTGGCAGGCCACCGCACCGGTCGCACCGGGCGCCAGCCAGGATGAAGTGTTCGCCGCTTACCGCGCCGACATCGACCGCCTGGTTGCCGAGCGCGGCTTCAAGAGCGTGGACGTGGCCTCGATCGCCCCGGACAACCCGAACCGCGCCGAGCTGCGCAGGAAGTTCCTCGACGAACACTTCCACAAGGAAGACGAGGTGCGCTTCTTCGTGGCAGGCTCCGGCCTGTTCACCCTGCACGTGGGTGACAAGGTCTATGAGATCGAGTGCGTGAAGGACGACCTGATCGCCGTACCCGATGGCACCACCCACTGGTTCGACATGGGCGACGAGCCCAGCTTCGTGGCGATCCGCTTCTTCACCGAGCCGGATGGCTGGGTCGGTCACTTCACCGGCACCGACATCGCGCAGAAGTTCCCCCGTTACGTACCCACCCAGGCGTCCTGATCCATGCAGCCCCGCGTCATCCTGACCGATATCGAAGGCACCACCAGCAGCATCTCGTTCGTCAAGAACGTGCTGTTCCCCTATGCCCGCAAGGCGCTGCCCGCGTTCGTCGCCGAGCACGGCCAGCAGCCGGAAGTCCGCCGCTGGCTGGATGCGGTGGCCACCGAGATCGGCGGCGCCTGCCAGGACAGCCTGGTAGCCGAGACGCTGCAGGGCTGGATCGACCAGGACCGCAAGCACACCGCACTGAAGGCGCTGCAGGGCCTGATCTGGGACGAAGGCTACCGCCGCGGCGACTACACCGCGCACTTCTACCCGGAAGTGGCGCCGGTGCTGAAGGGCTGGCACGCCTCCGGCCTGCCGCTGTACGTGTACTCCTCCGGCTCGGTGCCGGCGCAGAAGCTGTTCTTCGGCTTCAGCGACGCCGGTGACCTCAGCCCGTTGGTGTCGGGCTGGTTCGACACCGAAGTCGGCGGCAAGCGCGAGGCCGACAGCTACCGCCGCATCGTGCAGGCCATTAGCGTGCCGGCCGGCGAGATCCTGTTCCTGTCGGATGTGGTGGAAGAACTGGATGCTGCCCGCGAAGCCGGCCTGCAGACCCGCCTGATTGATCGCCTGGATGACTACCCGCTGCCGCGCACCGGCCAGGCCGCCAACGGCCACGAGCGGGTCGAGAATTTCCAGCAGATCCAGCTGTAAGCAAGAAAAAGGGGACGGAGGGGATTAAGTCGTTTGTGGCACACATGGGCCACAAACGACTTAATCCCCTCCGTCCCCTTTTTTGCTCAACGATCGTTGAGGGTTTTTACCTTCAGCGCTTCGCGCAGCGTCGTCAGATCCACCGGGCCACGCACTGCGATGTCGCGGGTTTCGCCCGGCAGCAGATCCAGCAGGTTGTCTTCCACCTGCACGTCCAATGCACCGAAGTCGATCCACGCCGAACGCATGTAGGCCGCGCTTTCCAATCGCAGACGGTAGTGGTCGCATTCAATGGACAGGCTGGCCTTGAGCTTCTGCCGCGGCAGGATCTGATCCTTGGCCTCAACGAAGCCGACCACCTGGCGGGCACTCACCGCCCCGTTCTGCAGCAGTTCGAACACGGCCACCGTGCGCTTTGGATCGGCACCGGCCAGCAATTCGGCGTCGCGGAAATCACCGATCGAGGTGACACCGGCGGCAGCCAGCGACACCGCTTCCTCGCGGCGGCGAAGCACCTTGCCGTCTACATCCATCACCCGCAACCGCCAACGTGCATCCAACGCGGCGCCATCATTGATCAGGCGCACCCGCGTGCTGCCTTCGTCGCGCAGCGCCGCCACCGCCACCGGCGCGAAGAAACGCCGCGCGGCGAAGTGCAGCGCCTTCCAGCGACCGAAGTAGTCCACGCTGGACCATGAAGCACCTGGCCAGACGTCGTTGAGCTGCCAGTACAGCGAGCCCATCGTGTACGGCCGCGAGGCGCGATGATGCAGCGCCGCCAGTGCGATGCCATCGGCCTGCATCACCTGGCTGAGGTAGACGAAGTCCTCGAAGTCCTTCGGCGTGCCGTAGCCCAGTTCGATGTAGTGCAGCAGGCGGCTGTTGCCCTCGCCGGCCATGAATTTCTGGTGCGCGCGGATCACCGGGCTGTCGATGCGCTGCTCGGCGCGGGTGGCGATCTGGTCCACCGTCGCCACCGACGGCCACGCCTGCAGCCCGTACTCGGACATGAAGCGCGGGGTCTCGCGCAGGTAGGCCTGCACCGGCAACGCCGGATTGCCCCAGACCTGCCAGTAGTGCTTGTCGCCACGCGTTGAATCGTTGGCCTTCTCGTCAAGGTCGTTGCTGGGCGAGCTGGACCAGTACGGCACGCCCAGCCCTTCCTCGCCCACCACCTGGCGCAGGTCGTTGCCGAACAGGTCGACGTAGCCCTGCCAGACCTTCGCCGCAAATGCCGGGTCAGCTGCCTTCAGGTCACGGCCGTGACCCCAGTCCTTCCAGGCGGTTTCCTCCTCGTTGTTGCCACACCACAGCACGATGCTGGGGTGATGGCGCAGCCGGCGCACGTTGTCGCGCGCCTCGGCCACCACGCTGGTACGGAATGCCGGATCGTAGCCCGGCTGCATGCCGCCGCCGAACATGAAATCCTGCCAGACCAGCAGGCCTAGCTCGTCGGCGATGTCGAAGAACGCGTCGTCCTCGTAGTAGCCACCGCCCCAGTTGCGCAGCATGTTCATGTTGGCATCGCGCGCGGCGGTCAGCACCTGGCGCAGGCGTGCGGCATCGACGCGTGCGGGGAAGGCATCGAACGGAATGACGTTGGCGCCCTTGGCAAAGATCTCCACACCATTGATGACGAAGGCGAAGCCCTGCCCTCCCTTGCCGTCTTCCTCGCGGCGCAGTTCGACCGTGCGCAGGCCGATGCGCTGCTCGCGCGCCAGCGTTGCATCGCCGCCACCATCCAGGCCAGCCTTCACGGTATAGCGATCCTGCGCACCATGGCCCACCGGCCACCAGCGCCGCGGCGTGGCCAGCTCAACCGGCAGCTCAACCGTATTCTGGCCCGGCTTCAGCAACACCGTGCGTTGCACCTGGGCCACGTTGCGGCCTTCCGGATCCTGCACATCCACAGTGACCATCGCAGAACCGGCAGTGCTGCCCTGCTCCACCTGCAGCAACACCGCCAGCTTCGCCTGCTCCGCGCTCAATGCATCGGTACGCACGGCAAGATCGGTCAGGCGGTGCGCGTCCCAGGCCTGCAGGTCGACCCCGCGCCAGACCCCGGCGGTGACATAACGCGGGCCCCAGTCCCAGCCGAAGTGGTAGGCCGGCTTGCGCGCGAAGTTGCCGACCATCGCCTCCTTCGGCTCATCGCCATAGGGCGACGGGTAATTGCCAGCGATCTTGTGCGGCATTGCCTGCACGCCCGGCAGCAGCGTGCGGATCGGTGAGCGGAACACGATCTGCAGTTCATTGCCGTTCGCGCGCAGGCGCCCGTCCACACGTGCATGCCACGTGCGGTGCGCGTTGTCCGCGCGCAGCAGCGGCTTGCCGTTGAGGCTGACCTCGGCGAAGGTATCCAGCCCGTCGAAACGCAGCTCGGCATTCGGCTTGGCCAGCGTCGCCGCATCCACGTCAAAGCGGGCGCGGTACTCCCAGGCAGCCAGGCCGATCCATTGCAGCTCGGCCTCGGGTGCACCGACGTACGGATCGCGGATCAGCCCATGCGCCAGCAGGTCGGTGTGCACGCTGCCCGGCATCTTCGCCGCCCGCCATTGCTGCAGGCCCGGGTGGGCTGCACCCTCGGCGTCGCCGGGCAGCATGCGGAATTCCCACTGCGCCTGCAGAGGCGCTGCAGTTGCCGGGAAAGCGGAGGCTGCGACCAGCAGCAGGAGCAGACGGACAACGAGGGAAAGGCGATGCACGTGGCGCTCCTGTTTTTCCGCCGGGCGTGACCCAGCGCTACCGATTTCGGATTGCCAGGCATGGCCTGGCACTACTGCATTCGAACGATCTTCAACGCACGACGTTCAACACTTCGTAGCACGCGCCCATGGTGTGGTAATCCACCTTGCCGGCAGGGCTTTTCTCGTCGCTGTACTTGCGGTTGTCGGCATCGAGGATGCGGAACCATGCACCGTACTGGTGGTCGACGAAATGCTCCCAGGAGTACGCCCAGAAGCGGTCGTACCACTGCCAGTAGCGGTCGTCGCCGGTACGCTTGGCCATCAGTGCGGCGGTCGCCAGCGTTTCGGCCTGCACCCAGAAATACTTGTCGTCGTCGCAGACGAAGCTGTCGCCGCCGATCGGGGCGCCGTCCATACCGGGCTGCCGGCGCGATTCCGGTGCGAAGCCGTAGTACAGGCCACCACGGGTGTCGTCCCAACTGCGTGCGACGGCGACGTCGAACAGATGCTGCGCGGTCGGCACCAGCCAGTCGGCCTGCACGTGGCGATCGAGGATCAGCAGCAGTTTGGCCCACTCGGTCTGATGCCCCGGCTGGAAGCCCCACGGGCGGAACAGGTGCTTGGGATCGTCCAGGTTGTAGTCCCAGTCGATTTCCCAGTTCACATCGTAATGTTCCCAGACCAGGCCACCGGCCTTGGCGGCCTGGCGGCGGGTCATGTTGTCGGCCAGCTGCAGCGCGCGCTCGACATAGCGCTGCTCGCCACTGGCCTCGAACGCGGCCAGCATCGCCTCGCACATGTGCATGTTGGCGTTCTGGCCGCGGTAGCCAGTGAAGCTCCACTGGCCGTCAGCCTCGTCCTTGTACAGGCCATGCTGCGGCTCCCAGAAGCGTGCTTCCAGCAGCTGCCAGGTTTCGTCCATCCAGTCGCGCGCCTGCTCGATGCCCGCCTTCAGCGCGCAACTGTAGGCCAGCAGCACGAAGGCCACGCCGTAGCAGTGGTTCATATCGTCCTCGACCTTGCCGTCGCGCAGGGTCCAGGCATAACCGCCGGTGGCCGGGTTGCGGTGCACCTCGCGCAGATAGCGCACGCCATGCTCGACAGCCTCCCGGTATTCGGCATTGCCGAACTCGCGGTAGGCCATCGCATAGTTGAAGACGAAGCGGGTGCTGCTCACCAGGTGGCGGTGGCTGGCATCGTAGATGCTGCCGTCATCACGGAAGTAGTGGAAGAAACCGCCGTCCGGATCGATGCAGCGCGGGTGGTAGAACGCCATCGTGTCGGCGATATGCGCGCGCAGGAACGCGGGCGAACGGAAATCGGGCGAGGTGCTCATGCGGTAATGTCCTGGGCCTGCAGCAGCTGCTGCACTTCATCGAGCGAGGGCATCGCGGCGAACGCGCCCTTGCGGGTAACAGCCAGCGCACCCACGGCGGCACCGAAGCGCAGCGTGGCGGTGATCGCCTCCGGGTCCTGGCAGAACGCGGCAAAGCCTGCGCCCGCCCCACCACGCTCCAGCAGGCCGACCAGCACGCCACCGACGAAGGCATCGCCGGCGGCCGTGGTATCGACGGTGGCCACGCGGAAGCTGGTGACCGTGCCGTGGTTGTCGCGCGTGTACCAGTGCAGCGTGGCCGCACCATCGGTAACGATGACCCAGCGCGCCTGCGCGGCCAGAAGGCGCTTGAGCACCACTGACTCGCCATCGGCACCCAGCGGTGCCGCCAGGTAATCCAGCTCCTCGCGCGACAGCTTGACCAGGTCGGCGCGCTCCAGCGCCTGCCACAGGCGCGGCGTCGGATCTTCGTTGGCTGGCCACAGAGCCGGGCGCAGGTTGAGGTCCAGGCTGACCACCGCACCGGCGGCACGGGCGCGCTCCATGCCGGCGAAGGTCGCCTCGGCGATGGCCGGCTCGGTCAGGCTGTTGGAACAGACGTGGAAGCACTGCGCGCTGTCGAAGCACGCGGCCTGGAAATCGCTGTCACGGAACAGCAGGTCAGCCGCCGGCGGGCGGTAGAAACTGAAGCTGCGCTCGCCACTGGCATCCAGCGCGACGAAGGCCAGCGCAGTCTTGGCGGCGTCGGTGCGCACGATGTAATCCGTGCCCACGCCGTGCTCGACCAGGCTGTCGGCCAGGAAGTCACCGAACATGTCGCGGCCAAGCATGCCGACGAACTGGGTCTTCGCCCCCAGCCGCGCAGCCGCCACCGCGACGTTGGCCGGCGCACCGCCGGCGTACTGCAGGAACGCGCGCGGGGTATCGGCCGAGGCCGGCGGCTGCGCTAGTAGATCGATCAAAATTTCGCCGAAGCAGACAATGGCACCCATTTCCGACTCAGCCTCCCTGCGTTGCGGAAGCCGGCGGGCGCGAACCCACCAGACCGTAGAAGATGATGTAGACGTAGCAGACCACCGGCAGCACGAAGCTGAGGTGCAGACCGATGCGGTCGGCCAGCATGCCCTGCAGCAGCGGGATGATCGCGCCGCCGACAATGGCCATGATCAACAGGCTGGACGCCTTGTTGGTCAGCGGGCCCAGGCGTTCGATGGCCAGCGAGAAGATGGTCGGGAACATGATGGAATTGAACAGACCGGTCGCCACGATGCCGTACAGCGCGACCTTGCCACCCGACGCCAGCGTGACGCCCAGCAGCACCACATTGGCCACTGCGAATCCGGCCAGCAGGCCGCGCGGCGAGTACTTGGCCAGCAGCCACGCACCTGCAAAGCGACCAACCATGGCGCAGCCCCAGTAGGCCGACACATAGTGCGTGGCCTGCTGTTCAGTCATGCCGCCGATCTCCGGCAGTGCCAGGTAGTTCACCATCAGGCTGCCGATGGACACCTCAGCACCGACGTAGAAGAAAATAGCCAGCACGCCGAAAAGTACGTGCGGATGCTTGAGTGCATCCAGCAGCGTGTGGTGGCCGCTGTCGGCCTGCTCGGTTGTCTCGGTCAGGCTGGGCAGGCGGAACAGGTAGACGAACACTGCCAGCAGCACCAGTGCGATGGCCAGGCCCACGTACGGGCCCTGCACCGACTGCGCTTCGGCGGTACGGTAGGCAATCTGTTCGGCCACGGGCAGCGCGTTGATCTCGTCGCCGCTCTTCACTGCGGTGCTCAGAATCAGGAAACCACCAAACAGCGGCGCCAGCGTGGTACCCAACGAGTTGAGTGCCTGCGCCAGGGTCAGACGGCTCGATGCGGTCTGTTCCGGGCCCAGCAGCGCAACGTAGGGATTGGCTGCCACCTGCAGCACGGTAATGCCGGTAGCAAGTACGAACAGCGAACCAAGGAACGCTTCATAGGTGCGCAATGCGGCCGACGGCCAGAAGCCCAGCGCGCCCACGCCGGCGATCAGCAGGCCGGCGATGATGCCCTTCTTGTAGCCCAGGTGGGCCACCAGCCGACCGGCCGGCACCGACATCAGGAAGTACGCGCCGAAGAAGGTGAACTGCACCAGCATCGCGCGGGTGTAATTCAGTTCGAACACCGCCTTCAGGTGCGGAATCAGCACGTCGTTGAGGCTGGTCAGGAAGCCCCACATGAAGAATATGGTGGTGGCAACCGCCAGAGCAGCACGGACATTCATGACCGGCGCCTGGCTGCTGGAGGTACCCGATGGACGGGGCGTTGCGGAGATCGGCATGCGGTACGCGCCTCGATGCGCGGAAGGTCGTTGTTGCGTGGAAGGGGTGTACGGAGGAATCAGTTCGGTCGTGCGGCACTGCTTTCGCGGATGCGCAGCTGCACCGGCGCAACCGTGCGCCGTGGCGGCGCATCCGGTTCGTCCAGTCGTTGCAGCAGCAGCGCGGCAGCTTGCCGGCCCCGCTCGCGCGGATCGGCAGTGAGCGTGGTCAACGGCGGCACCGCGACCGACGCCTCGGAAATATCATCGAAACCGGTAACGGCAAAGTCACCGCCCGGACGGATGCCACGCGAATTCAAACCCAGCATCAGGCCCAGCGCGACGGTGTCGTTGTAGCAGACCGCTGCACTCGGGCGATGTCCGTCGGCAAACAGCTCATCGGTGCGCGCCGCAGCTTCCAGGCGGTTCGGCGCCGACTCGATCATCCAGCCCGGCGGCAGCGACAGACCGGCCTCGGCCAGCGCCTGCTGGAAACCGGCACGGCGCTGGTGGCACGAGCTCGATGCAGCGTGGCCGCCGAAGAAGGCGATCTGGCGATGGCCGCGTTCGATCAGGTGGCGCGTGGCCAGATAGGCGCCGTGCTGGTTGTCCAGTGTCAGGAAATCCCAGTCGGCCCCGTCCAGCTCGCGGTTGAACAGCAGCACGTTGGCATTGGCACCTAGTGCCTGCCGCAGCAGCGCGGTATCGCTGCCCTCGGCCGGCGACAGGATCAGGCCGGCCGGGGTGTGCTCCATCAGCGTGGACAGCACCGCCTGCTGGCGCTCCGGCGATTCACCGGTACTGCCGAGCAGGGTCACGTAACCGCGTCCACCCAGCGCCTCATCCACACCGGAGGCGAATTCGGCGAAGAAAGGGTTGGACAGATCGTTGATCACCAGCGCGATGCTCGACGAGGTCCGCCGGCGCAGGTTGGCCGCCGCGCGGTTGTAGACATAGCGCTGGCGGCGCAGTTCGGCCTCGACCTTGGCGCGGGTATCGACGTTGACCAGCGGGCTGCCGCGCAGCACCAGCGACACGGTTGCCCGTGACACGCCGATGGCACGCGCGATGTCGGTCACCGTCACCGCCTTGCCGGCGCGCTTGCTGGGACTGCTGCCGTTGTCGTTCATCGTCTTCCCGGACTCCGCTGGAGGCTCAAGCCTAATGGATCAGGGCCCTGTCGTGCCGTGCCGTTCGCTGGGTCACCGCGAACGGCACAGTCCGTCTCAGCGCAGCTGGCTCCCCGGTGCCGCGCACCAGGACACCGGCAGGTCCTTCACCGCCGTGCCCCAGCCCTGCTCCGGCGCCTTCGCATCGAGCGCGAACTGCAGGCGCGGGCCCTGCTGCAGCTGGTTCCAATCCAGCCACACCGGCGCATGCGCCTGGCCATCGACCTTCACACCCTGCACGTACTGCAGGCGGCGGCCATCGGCACCCGGCGCGTCGATGCGCAGGGTGCGGCCATTGCCCATGTCCACTTCCACCTTGCTGAAACGCGGGGTATGCAGCAGGAACTGGCCGCTGCCGGGCACCGCCGGATACACGCCGATGGCACTGAACAGGTACCAGGCCGACATCGTGCCGAGGTCATCATTGCCGGTCACGCCATTCGGGGCATTGGTGAACAACTGCTGCGCGGCACGCACCACGGCGGCGGTCTTCCACGGCTGGCCGATCAGCGTGTACAGCCACGGCGAGTGCAGGTCCGGCTCGTTGTTCGGGTTGTAGCGGAACTGGTTGTAGTAGCTGTACGGCCCGACCACCCACTCCTTGCGGGCTGCATTGAGCGGGTCGGCCTGCAGCGCGTCCATCGCGAAGAACGCATCCAGGCGTCGGCCAGCCTGTTCGCGGCCATCCATCGCGTCGACCAGGCCCGGCACGTCCTGCTGCGCCAGCCACTGGTACTGCCACGCCGTGCCTTCATGGAAACCGTGGTGCGAGCGCGGGCTGTAGTGACCATCGGCCGGCGTGTACCACTGGCCGTCTTCGGTACGCGGGCGCGGGAAACCGGTGAAGCCGGTCTCGGCGTCACGCACCTGCGGGTCCCACACCTTGCGCCAGTTGCGGCCGCGCTCACGCAGCGTCGCCGCGTCCTGCGCATGGCCCAGGCCATCGGCCATCTGCGAAAGCGCGCAGTCGGCCAGCGCATATTCCAAGGTGGCCGAACCGCCGTGGTGCGGATCGACGTCCATGCCCTTGGATGGGAATGCGCGGTCGTAGACCACGTAGCCCTTGTCCAGGTAGGTCGGGTTGCCGGAACGGCCGGCCATGCGCGAGTTCAGCGGAGGAGTACCGAACGCGTTGCGGCGCAGCGCATCCCACGCCTGCGATTCACGGCCCTTGAGCGCACCGAAGCGCCACAGGTCGACCATGAACGGCGTGACTGGATCGCCGGTCATGATGTTGGTCTCGAAGTTGGCATAGCCCCAGCGCGGCAGCCAGCCACCCTGCTCGTCGATCGCCAGCAGGGTACGGCCGATGTCACGCGCCACGTCCGGGCGGGTCAGTGCCAGCCACTGGTTCTGCGCGCGGTAGGTATCCCACAGCGAGAAGTACTCGTAATAGGTCCAGCCATCGGCGCGGTGGATACCATCGTCATAGCCGCGATAACGGCCGTCGGCGTCGTTGCCGGTCATCGGCTGCAGCAGCGCGTGGTAGGCCGCACTGTAGAACACGGTGCGGTCATCGGACGTACCGCCCTGCACACGCACCCGACCCAGCTGCTCGCGCCACGACTGCTGGGACAGCGCACGCATGCGGTCGAAACCGAGCAGCGCCCCACCCTGCATGCCGTCTGCGCGCAGATTGATGCGCGCGCCTTCGGCGTCCACATGCGAGATCGCGCTGACCGCCGTCACCGACTGGCCCTTGGCCAGGTCGAAGCTGAGCCAGGCGCCGTTCGGCTTCTGCTCGCCTTCCATGCTGTGGCGCGCGCCGGGCAGGCCACCGCCCTCACCCCAGGTGCCATGCGCCTTGAACGGGCGGTCGAACTCGATGCGGAACCAGGTGGTGTACTGATGGCCGCCGCAGAAACTCTTGGTGACCAGCTTGCCTTCCACCACGCGGTCGCCGACCACATCGACCACGCTGCCGATCACCGAGTGGCGCTCATTGGCCTGGCCAACATTGACCAGCACGTGGCCGTCGCCACTGCGCTGGCTGAAGGTGTAGCGCTCGGCCGCGGCGCGCGTACGCGCAGTGGTCTCGGCATCGATGCCGCCGTAGCTGGTCAGCCGCACCTTGTAATAGCCCGCCTGGCCGATCTCGCCGTCATGCGTGTACGACGCGGCATAGGCCTTGTGGTCAAACTTCTTCGCGTTGCCGGTATCGAAATCGCCGCCGGGACCGATCGAACCGGTCACCGGCAGCACCGACACCTGCCCGCCCTGCTCCCAGCAACCTGCGCCGGAGATGAAGGAGTGGCCGAAACCGCGGATCTTCTCGTCGTCGTAGCGCCAGCCCGAATAGTGGCTGCCGATCGGGCTGACCTGGATCAGGCCGAACGGTGCCGACGCGCCCGGGAACGTGTTGCCGTCGTCCTTGCTGCCGATGAAGGTGTTGACCTCGCGCTCCAGCGCAGCCGGCGCGGCCTGCAGCAGCACCGGCACTGACGACAGTGCGAGCAGGCAGGCCAGGCGCAGCAGCGGGCGCGAGGACACTGGGACGGCGGGATCGGACGGCACTGGACGCATGTCGGGTTCCTGTAGTCGATGAGGCGGAGGCAGACGGCCGGGGCCGTCCGGCACCGTTCCGCTGAGCCCCGCCATGACTGGCAGAAAGCTCCCCCTGGAATGACGCCCGACCCACCAGACCGTGAATTTAGATCGATTCAAGTAGAGCATGCAGGTTCAGCCGAATGCATTCTGCGGCGCAGCATGAGAGGGGGGGGTTCGGCAGGGCTGCGCCCTGCACTCGCTCCGAGCTGGAGCAACAGCAACAGCAACAGCTGATTTCCTGTGGGGAGGCGGGGTGGGTCCGGTTGCGGGGGCCGCTGCAAGTACGTCCATGTAAGCTCGGTCGCCGCTTGCTCGTGTGCGCAGTCCTGCGCACACGGCAAGACCGGGGTTGGGCGTCCTGCCCAACCCGCCCAAGGCATGCCTCGGGCCCATGCGGCTCACGCCCCCGCAACCGGACCCACCCCGCCTTCGACAGTTTCTCGCGATCTGCAGTAGATCCACGCCATGCGTGGATCAATCTCTGTCGGATAACGAAATCAATCGGGATCAGATCCGTTTTCCAACGGAAAACGGATCTGACCCCATGACCTCGCGTGATTCCAGGACCTATCCAACCGTCACCAGGAAACTGTCGGGGGTGGGGCGATGTGGGCTGGCAGGACCGTTGGCGCCATGGATGGCGCCATCGAGCCCCCATGGACGGGTTTACGGCGTGTCCTGCCAGCCCACACCGCCCCGCCAAACCAGCAGAAACCCAGAGCCGCTTTGGCTTTGGCTTTGGCTTTGGCTGTTGCCGGCCAGCGGCCGGCACTACAGCAGGTGCAGGGCGCAGCCCTGCCGCCCCACCCTCCCCTGCGCACGAAAACGATTTCACTGATTTCAGCAAACCGTCATGCCTTCGCCACGCCAGTACCATATTGCGGAGCAGCATGCGCCCGCGGGCGACCCATGCTAAAAAACGCCCGCCCATCGCTTAGATCGATCCAAGAACGACACTGCGATGGCCGGGAGTTGGGGGAGCAGCAACAGGACGTACCAGGCCACGCGCACGGTGCTACTGCCACTGCATGGCAATAGCGACAATGTCACTTCAAATTAGATCGATTCAAGTTGTCCGAGCCACGTCACCGGATCAATCCAGGAGAGAGGGAGAGATGGGAATGAAGCATTCAACACGTACGCATGGCCAGGACGCACTGGCGCTGGCCATCGCGCTGGCCTTGGCCGCCGCCGTCATTCCGGCTGGCGCCGCCGCGCAGCAGGCCGCTTCCACCGGCTCGCAGGAAGCCACCAACCTGGACAGCGTCCAGGTCACCGGCTACCGCTACGCCATTGAAAAGAGCCTTGAGCAGAAGCGCGACGCCAACGCCGTGGTCGAAGTGATCACCGCCGAAGACGTCGGCAAGTTCCCCGACAAGAACGTGGCCGACGCACTGCAGCGCGTGCCCGGCGTGGTCATCACCCGCAGTGGCGGCGAAGGCAAGAGCGTCAGCGTGCGTGGCCTGGCACCCGACCTG
This sequence comes from Stenotrophomonas sp. 63632_Sma, assembly GCF_056482875.1. Classification (NCBI taxonomy): domain Bacteria; kingdom Pseudomonadati; phylum Pseudomonadota; class Gammaproteobacteria; order Lysobacterales; family Lysobacteraceae; genus Stenotrophomonas; species Stenotrophomonas sp. 63632_Sma. The sequence continues at coordinate 2,051,731 of NZ_CM151220.1, read as the reverse complement.
ACCCTGACCCAGTTGAACGGCAACTACGTGGCCACGTCGGAAACCAACGACGAAGCCACCCGTTCGTTCAACTACACCCTGTTGCCGTCGAACATGCTGTCCAGCGCCGAGCTGTTCAAGTCGCCGGAAGCACGCATCGATGAAGGCGGAATCGGCGGCACGGTCATCCTGCACACCCGTCGCCCGCTGGACATGGAATCCAACTCGGGCTTCGTCACGCTCGAGGGCACCTCCTCCGATACCCACCACGATATCGACCCGCAGGCCTCGGCCCTGTATTCGTGGCACAGCAAGGACGAGCGTTTCGGCGTGCTGATCGGCGTGACGCAGCAGAAGCGCACCACCCGCACCATGGAAGCCAGCACCGAGGACTACCAGTGGTATGGCGCCGGCAAGGCGCGCGATGCCTATGGCAACGTGCAGGCGCAGGATGGTATCCACTACTGGTGGGGCAAGTCCGGCTTCAACAACCAGACCGGCGGCAACTACAGCGATTTCTTCATGCCGACCTCGGTCAACTTCGCAGTGAAGGAAGAGAAGCGCGAGCGCAAGGGCGGCCAGCTGACCTTCCAGTTCAAGCCGGTCGACAACGTTACGATGACGGCCAACTACTTCCGCTTCGAGCTGCAGGGTGACTACACCCAGAACATGCTGAAGATTCCGGAATGGAGCATGGCCCGCTTCAACGGCGATGGAAACTGGGCCGGCGGCCGCCTGCTCAACGGCCTGGATTTCGATCCCAGCGGCAACACCGTTACCGGCGCCCAGTTCGAAAAGCTGGCTGGAAAGACCTACTACTGCAGCGAAGACCAGGCCAAGGCCGCCGACCTCAAGCCCGGCGGCTGGGGCCCGGACGACTGCACGGTTCCGACGCCGCAGCTGACCGGTGGCTACAGCAAGGAAAAGGCACTCTCGCAGACCGCTGACCTGACCATCGACTGGGACATCAGCCCGCTGTGGAAGGCCTCGTTCACCGGTGGCCGCACCTGGTCCGAAGGTGGTCCGTCGATGAACTTCCGGATGTCGGCCAAGCCGCGCCGCAAGGTCGGCAACGATTACCTGTCGGGCAACCTGTACAGTGCCTGGGACCTGACCGGTACGCCGTCGGCCACCTTCTCGCCCGACCTGCAGCAGCAGCTGATGAACGGCATCGCCGAAGTCGACACCGGCTCGACCGATTCGTCGTGGAAGCGCACCGAGGTCAAGCAGAACTACTTCCAGGCCGACGTCACCAAGCTGTTCGAGTCCGGCTGGCTGGACTCGATCCAGTTCGGCGCCAAGTACCGTGACGGCAAGGTCCATCGCAATACCGGCAACACCTACTGGGTGTGCCCGGGCCGCGACCCGGCCGACTATGACAACAGCCGCTACCAGAGTGGCTGCGATCCGACTGCGGGCGACGCGCAGCCGGGCTTCTTCCTGTCCAATCCGATCAACAACATCGCGGGCGGCTTCAATGCCAACGTGTTCCCGGGCATCAACTACCCGGCCTACATCGATTACCTGAACAAGACCTACGGTGGTTCGCACAACCGTACCGAGGAAGACTTCGTCTACAACGTCAACGAGAAGATCTACTCGGGCTACTTCCAGGCCAACTTCCGCACCGAGCGTCTGCGCGGCAATGTCGGCGTGCGCGTGGTGCGCACCAAGCAGTTCGCGCAGTCCTCCGACTCGATCGAGAAGTTCAACGACTACTTCCTGGACAACGCGTCCGGCGCACCGATGGCGTGCACCGATCCGGCCGCTGCGGCCTACCCGACCTACAGCTGCGAGAGCGGCTTCGTGCGCCTGCCGCACGATCTGGCGCAGAGCAAGACCTACAGCCTGATCGGCGTGGATCGCACCTACACTGACGTACTGCCGAGTTTCAATATCGCCTGGGACATCACCGACACGCTGGTGCTGCGTGGTGCCGCGTCGAAGGTGATCGCCCGCCCCGGCTACACCGACATCGCAGCACCGGGTGCACTGAGCTACTACAGCGAGGAGTACGTCAATGATCGCCGCGTTGCCGGTGGCGCATCGACCGCAGGCTGGGTCGGCCAGGGCAGCAACAAGCAGCTGGAACCGTTCAAGGCCACCCAGTTCGACCTGGGCCTGGAGTGGTACTTCCAGCCGGGCGCGGTCGCCGGCGTAGGCCTGTTCCGCAAGAACGTGGACAACTTCACCCTGCCGGTGGTGCGCGACACGCCGATGGTCATCAACGGTGAAGCGGTGAACGTGCAGCGCTACGAGACCCAGGCCAATGGCCGCGATGGTGTCTCGCAAGGCGTCGAGCTGTATGGCCAGTACACGTTCGATTTCGGCTTCGGCGTGCAGGCCAACTACACCTACAACGACACCAACCTGGCCTCCATTGTTCTGGACGGTCAGGAAATCGGCTCCTCGCCACTGGTCGGCAGCGCCAAGAACCAAGCCAACGTGACGGTGTTCTACGAGAACGAGAAGTTCCTCGCGCGCGCCTCGTTCAACCGTCGCGGCCAGGTGGTGGGTGGGCTCAACAATGGCCTCACCGTCTACACCGAGCCGTATGACCAGCTGGATCTGAACGTGGCCTACAACCTGACCCCGGACTGGACCCTGACCGCCTCGGTGATCAATGCCACCAAGTCCGAGCAGCGCGTGCACCTGGGCAGCGACACCAAGGCACGCCTGATCTCCAATACCTACGCAGGCCGCCAGCTGTACTTCGGCGCTACCTGGAAGTTCTAAGGCAACACCGGGTTGCCCGGGCCTGCCCCGGTGCAACACACGCCCCGCCCTGGCGGGGACGTTCCTCCACGGCAGCCACGCTGGTACAGGTGGCTGCCGTTTTCATTGGTGCTTTGTCTTCGGTTCAGCCCTGCGCTTGACCCTGCCAATGTTGGAAGGTGCACACTGGCGCCACCCCAAGAGCACCGAAGGAGCTACAGATGGAATTCCACGTGGAAGGCATGACCTGCGGCGGCTGCGCACGCAGCGTGACCAAGGCGATCGAGCTGGTCGATCCGCAGGCCAGCGTGCAGGCAGATCCCGCCAGCCGTCGCGTGCAGGTACAGACCTCGGCCAGCGAAGCGCAGATCGTGGCGGCGCTGACCGATGCAGGCTTCCCGCCGCGCACGGCCTGATCCCCTAGCCTGCGCCTGCAACGAAAAACCCGCCCGGTGCAGCTGCACCGGGCGGGTTTTTCATGCATGCAACGCCAGGTCAGTGCTTGTGCGTGCGGCGCCGTACTGCACCGGTCTTCGCGGTCTCCGGCGGTGCCAGGGTCTCTTCGTCCTCGCCCAGCCGCTGCAGGATCGGGCATTCCGGGCGCTCATCGCCCGCACAGCAGCTGATCAACGACTTCAGCGTGTCGGCCATCTGCCGCATGCTTTCGATACGCTGCTCCAGGTCGGCGATGTGCTGTTCGGCAAGTTGCTTGACGTCGGCACTGTGCCGCGAGGTGTCGTTCCACAGGCCGAGCAGATCGGTGATCTCGGCCACCTGGAAGCCAAGATCGCGCGCCCGCCGAATGAAGCGCAGGCGGTGGATGTCCGCCTGCGAGTACGCCCGGTAGCCGGACTCGGTGCGATCGGCCGCGGGAATCAGGCCGATCTGTTCGTAGTAGCGGATCATCTTCGCCGAAACGCTGGACGCCTTGGCGGCTTCACCGATGTTCATGCGGTTCTCCTTCAGTGGCTCGCAGCGGGGGCATCCGCCATCGGCGCCTGGAAGCGGCGCAGGCGCAGCGCGTTGCCCAGCACGAACACGCTGGACAGCGCCATCGCACCGGCGGCGAACACCGGCGACAGCAGCACGCCCCAGACCGGGTACAGCACGCCGCCAGCCACCGGAATCAGCGCGGTGTTGTAGGCAAAGGCCCAGAACAGGTTCTGCCGGATGTTGCCCAGCGTTGCCTTCGACAGCGCGATGGCATTCGGCACGCCCTGCAGGTTGCCCGACATCAGCACCACATCGGCCGACTCCACCGCGATATCGGTGCCGGTCCCGATCGCCAGGCCGACATCGGCCTCGGCCAGCGCCGGCGCATCGTTGATGCCGTCACCAACGAAGGCGACATGGCCGTGCGTGGCCTTCAAGCGACGCACCGCTTCGACCTTGCCTTCCGGCAGCACCTCGGCAACGACTTCATCGATACCCAGCTGGCGTGCGATCGCCTGCGCGGTGCCGGCATTGTCGCCGGTGATCATCGCCACCTTCAGGCCCAGCTGGTGCAGTGCCGCGATCGCGGCCGGCGTGCTCGGCTTGATCGGATCGGATACTGCGATGATCGCTGCCAGGCGTCCATCGATGGCCGCGTACAACGGCGACTTGCCCTGCGCGCCGAGTTCGGCCGCCAGCGCCGCAAATGCAGTGATGTCCACGCCCAGGTCGCGCATGAAGCGATCAGCACCGACCTCCACACGCGCACCCTCCACGCTGGCGCGTACACCCATACCGGTGACCGATTCGAAGTCGACCATGGCCGGCAATGCGAGGCCCTGCTCGGTGGCTGCATCGACAATGGCACGGGCGATCGGATGCTCCGAACGTGACTCCACGGTAGCCACCGCGGCCAGTACCGTGGCGCGATCGAAGCCGTCGGCGATCTCCAGGTCGGTCAGGCGCGGGCGACCTTCGGTCAGCGTGCCGGTCTTGTCCACCGCCACCACCTGCGCGTCCTTCAGCAACTGCAGCGCTTCACCCTTGCGGAACAGCACGCCCATTTCGGCGCCACGGCCGGTACCGACCATGATCGACGTCGGCGTCGCCAGGCCCATCGCGCACGGGCAGGCAATGATCAGCACCGCCACCGCATTGACCAGCGCGAAGCTCAGCGCCGGCGATGGGCCGAAGATCAACCAGACCAGGAACGTGGCCAGTGCGGCCAGCATCACCGCCGGCACGAACCACAGGGTGACCTTGTCGACCACCGCCTGGATCGGCAGCTTCGAGCCCTGTGCCTGTTCGACCATGCGGATGATCTGCGCCAGCATGGTCTGCGCGCCCACCGCCGTGGCACGCACGGTCAATGCACCTTTCTGGTTGACCGTGCCGCCCACCACGCTGCTGCCCGGCTGCTTCTCGACCGGAATCGGTTCGCCGCTGATCATCGACTCGTCGATGTAGCTGCGGCCCTCGATCACCTCGCCATCGACCGGCACGCGCTCGCCCGGGCGCACTTCCACCACATCGCCGCTCAGAACCTCGTTGACCGGGATCTCGATCGTGCGGCCGTCACGGATCACATGCGCGACCTTGGCCTGCAGGTTGACCAGGCGCTTGATCGCCTCCGAGGTACGGCCCTTCGCGCGCGCCTCAAGGAAGCGGCCGAGCAGGATCAGCGCGACGATCACCGCCGCTGCTTCGTAGTAGACGTTCACCGTGCCCGGCGGCAGCAACCGCGGTGCAAAGGTCGCCACCACCGAGTAACCGAACGCTGCGGCGGTACCCACCGCCACCAGCGAGTTCATGTCCGGCGCCAGCCGCAGCAGTGCCGGGAAACCCTTCTGGTAGAAACGGCGGCCGGGAATGGCCAGCACCAGCAGGGTCAGTACGAACTGCAGGTACCAGCTGGTCTGCATGCCGAGGGTGGCCATCACCCATTCGTGCATGCCGGGAATCAGGTGCGAACCCATTTCCAGCACGAACACCGGAAGTGCAAGTGCGGTGGCCACGATCAGGTCGCGTTTCAGTTCGGCGCGCTCGGCATCCTTCTTTTCCGCCGCTTCGTCATCGGACTGAACGCCCGCTTCGATGGCATGGGCGGCATAACCGACCTTGTCGATGGCCGCTATCAGCGCGTCTACGCCCGCAACGCCGCGCACGGTCGCACGCTCCGTGGCCAGGTTGACGCTGGCCTGGCTGACGCCCGGTACCGCCAGCAGCGCGCGCTCGACGCGGCCGACGCAGGAGGCACAGGTCATGCCTTCCACTGCCAGCTCGATGGTGCCGGCCGGCACGTCATAACCCACCCGCTCCACCGCCTGGATCAGCGCGGCGCGATCAACCGGACCGGACGCGCGGATATCCGCACGTTCGGTGGCCAGATTGACCGAAACACTGCCGACGCCCTCGACCTTGGACAGCGCCGCTTCGACACGACCGACGCAGCTGGCGCAGGTCATGCCCTCGATGGGCAGGCTGATGGTGGACGGGCTTGCGGGGACTGCAGTGGCGCGGGGCGTGCTCATGATCGGATTCCCGGGGTTCCTTCTGGATGCGGACAGGCTAAACCTTGCCATCGTGGGAAGGTCAAATCCAGCCACCCCGGGGTTCATGAAGGGATTCATCCACGCATGGCGTGGATCTACCGGGCGGACGGGGGCGCCTTGCGGATCAAGGCCCGACGCCCCCGCTGTCCGCCTCAGAAGGTGAACACGTACTCCAACGCGAACTCGCGGCCAACCGCGCCGAGCAGGCGGGTCGGGGCGAAATCGTAGTCCAGCTTGTACGGGTCCTTGTGGTTCCAGCTGGCCGAGTTGAACGCGTTGTTGACGTAGACGTTGACCTTGGCGTGCTCGGTCACCTGGTAGCCCACGTTGAAGTTCCAGGTGATGAACGGCCCGACCCGCCCGTAGTAGCGCGCCGTCTGCTGGCCGGCGTTGGGATTCGGATTCGGCGAGCCGTCCGGACGCGTCGCCGGCTCCAGGCAGTTGAGCGACGGGCTGTCGCTGGGCACGTAACCATCGGCGAACGGCAGGCAGCCGCCAGGATTGTTCAGGCGATCGGTGCCCCAGTGGTAGCGCACGCCCGGCACCGAACCGATGCGATCGGCATAGACGTTGGCATTCCAATTGCCACGCTGCCAGGCCAGGCTCGCGCGCAGCTTGCTGCGCAGGTCACGGTCACGACGCTCCGGGTTCGGATCGTTGGCGTAACGCTGTTCCTTGGTTGAGATCTGGTTGGTGTAGTTCAGGCCGAGCTGGAAGCTGCCCCACTGCGCGGTTTCCAGGCGATAGCGCGCGGTCAGGTCGATGCCGCGCACTTCGCGGCTGGCCAGGTTGAACGGGCCGCGCTCGATCGATACCAGGCGGCCGTTGCTGTCACGGTTCACGCGGGCCAGGATGCCAGCGCAATACTCGCCACCGGCCGGATTGGCCCACGGCGTACCGTCCATGTTCTTGCCGGTCAGGCAGCCCGCTTCGCTGGCCAGCACCTCGTCGGCGCCAACGTCGACGATCATGTCTTCCAGCTTGATTGCCCAGTAGTCGGCACTGACCGACAGATTGGGCATCACGTCCCAGACGAAACCGACCGTCCACGAATCACCGGTCTCCGAGCGCAGCAGCGGCGTGCCACGCCGGTTCACGTCGAACGTGTACCAGACATCGGTATTGCCCACGCCACAGTTGTTGACCAGGTACGCGCCGCTCTGGATGCAGCGCAGGCGGTCATAGGTCTGCACTTCGGAGCTGCTGGGCTGGCCCAGCAGGTAGTGCATGTCCGGCGCATGGAAGCTGGTGGCATAGGAGCCGCGCACCAGCAGCGACTCCACCGGGCGCCATTCCAGGCCGACATTCCAGGTGGTCTCCTTCTGGCTGCCGATGTCCAGCGCTTCGCCGCTGTTGTCAGCCTTGTAGCTGCCATAGCGGTCATAGCGCGCGGCCGCAGTGGCGGTCACGCTTTCCAGCAGCGGAATCTTGAACTCGACACCGGCCGAATAGCGGGTGCGCTCGCCGCCACCGCGATCGACGTTCTGCAGGTCGAAGTCGATGCCGGCGCGCGGATCCGGACTGAGGTGGTAGCCCTGCTGCGCGACTTCGGCCACCGCCGCGAACGAGATCGGGCCGGCCCAGCCCTGGAACAACTCGCCGGTGATATCCGCCGAAGCCTGATTGACCCATGAGGACGCACGGTTCTTCGCCACGGTGCCCATCTGCCAGTACTGATCCGGCGTCAGCGGGTTCCACCAGCGCGATTCGTTCAACGCATAGATCGCCTCGCCGTCGGCGGTAGTGCCCAGCTTCGGGCCGAGGAAATAGTCGTACGACTTCTGCTTTTCGACCACGTTCTGCCGCTCTTCAACGCGGTAGTAGGAACGCCCCACCGTGGCGCTCCAGTCGAAGCGATCGGCCAGGCGACCACGCAGGCCCGCACTCCAGTCCCAAGACAGTTCGCGGTTGGTGTTACGCAGCGTATCCAGGCCGCCCACCTCGTTCGGGGTGAACTGGCGCACGCCGAGGATCGGGCGGTTGCGGTTGGCATCCCAGTAGTAGCCGTTGTCATCGTCGATCAGCGACACGCCGGGCGGATTGGTGCCCCAGATCGCTTCGGAGCGGTACACCGCCAGGTTGGTCCAGGCCTGCAGGTCATTGCTGAAATCGAAGGTGGCATACAGGTTGCCGGACACGTTCTCGGCACCGCCGGTGAGCAGCCAGTTGGCGTAGTCGGCGCTCATGCCGCACAGGCGGCCGGTGTTGGTGATGATGTTGGCGGCGTAGTTGTAGACCAGGCGATCGGCGGTGTAGTACTCGCCATCGAACTTCTCGCAGGTGCCGGTGGGCGGCGCCAGGCGCTGGCCGGTGGTGGGATCGATCAGCGCCAGGCCGGCGGTGGGACGGAAGCCGACCTTGCGTTGTTCCATGTTCCAGGACGGGTACGGCGCATCGTCGGCATCGTCCATCTGCGGACGGTCACGTCCGAACAGCGGATCGCGCTTGGTGTACTGCAGCGCGTAGGTCACGCTCCAGTTGTCGCCGGTCCTGCCGCCGGCCCAGGACAGATCCCAGGTATCGCGACCGCCTTCGGTGGAGGTGCCGCCGCGCACGCGCACTTCGTCGCCGTCGTAGTTCGTCTTCAGGATGACGTTGACCACGCCGGCGATCGCATCCGAGCCATAGATGGCCGAGGCGCCACCGGTCAGCACTTCGATGCGCTCCACCGCGGCAGCGGGAATGTTGCCGTAGTTGGAGAAGTTGGTTTCGCCGCCGTAGGGCAGCGGGTAGTCCGCTACGCGACGCCCGTTGACCAGCAGCAGCGAACGGTTCGGGCCCATCCCGCGCAGGTTCAGGCCGCTGGCATTGGGCGTGTGCGAACCCCACTGCGAGGCCGCCTCGACGGTACCGGTGGCTTCAGTGAGCGTCTTCAGTGCGTCGTAAACGCTGACGAAGCCTTCCTTCTGGATCTGTGCGGCGGTGATCACGTTGACCGGCGCTGGGCCTTCAACGCTGGCGCGCTTGATGCGCGAACCGGTGACGGTGACCACGTCGAGATCCTTGGTGGACGAACTGGCGGCCTCCTGCGCGCTGGCCGCCAGGGGCAACAGGGCCAGGACCAGGGCCTGGGACAGCAGGTGACGACGCTTGCGGACGATCTGAGCCATGGGTGGTTGCTCTTCGAAAGTGTGGACGCACGGACGGGTGGTGGCGCGGCACTACGGCTGATCCGGGCACCTGGATCGGTTCAAGACCGTCCCGACACCCTCCCCTGTGGATCGATCCAAACTAAAGCACAGCTGAACCACGCCCGGCATGCGGCGACGCAGCAACACCCTGCGGAATACCGCTGACGGCCTTCACCAGCCATGACAATCAAAGAGTTGCGTGATATCGCTGAGAGAACAGCGCACGAAGTGGTGACACGATTGCGACAAACGCGCGCGGAACGGTTTTGTCCGTGGCGGGCCGGCGTACGGGGTCGGATCCCCTCACCGAGGGGCTCTGACCCGACTGCATCCAGATGGGGTCAGAGCCCTTCTGCGAAGGGATCCGACCCGGGGCTTGCGATCAGGCGTCCAGCGCCTGCCGCAGCGCGGCCACGGTCGCGGTGCTGGTCTGGCTCCAGTCCGGGTCCAGCCCTCGCAAAGCCGGGTTCTGGAACTGCATGGCCGAGCGCCGCAGGCCCTTGGCCGAGGCGTGCAGTTCGGTGCAGCCGGTCTGCCTTGCCACGGTAGCGATGTTGCCCGGTGCCAATCCGGCACCAGCCATCACCGTAATGCGGCCTGCTGCCTGGGTAACGAGGCCTGCCAGCACATCGGCACCCGCCTCGGCACTGACCTGACCGCCCGAGGTCAGCACGCGCTGGCAGCCCAGCCCGATCGCCTGCTCCAGCGCGGCGGGCAGATCGCGGGCGGCATCGAAGGCGCGATGGAAGGTCACCTGCAACGGCCCGGCAGCCTGCACCAGCTCGCGGCACAGCGCCACGTCGATCCCGCCCTGTACATCCAGCGCGCCGATCACCACGCCATCGCAGCCCAGTGCGCGGCACTGCGCGATGTCACGCAGCATCAGTTCGGCTTCCAGCCCGTCGTAGTGGAAGTCGCCCGGGCGCGGCCGCACCAGCACGAACAGCGGAATCGACAGGCGTTCGCGGGCAATCGCAATGCTGGCGAACGACGGTGTGGTGCCGCCTTCGGCCAGGTTGTCGAACAGCTCGATGCGGTCGGCACCGCCGGCCTGCGCGGCCAGCGCCGATGCCAGCGAATTGCTGGCGATCTCCAGGGTGAGCCGCGTGCTCACGTCTGGGTGCTCGTGTAGATCGATGGCGAGTCGCGCAGGTCATCCTGGCGCTGCCCATCGCAGACCGCGTAGACAAAGCCGCGATGCAGCGCGTAAGCGCCGACCTCGCCCTGCTTGTTCATGGCCAGGAAGCAGACCTGCAGTGTCTTGCTCGCTTCCGGGCGCTTGCGCACCACGCGGTCGATCGCTTCGCGGCAGGCCTGCGCCGGCGAGCGCCCCTGGCGCATCAGCTCGACCACCAGGAACGAGGCGGCGTTGCGGATCATCTCTTCACCCACGCCCGAAGCGGTGGCCGCGCCCACTTCGTTGTCGACGTACAGGCCGGCACCGATGATCGGACTGTCACCAACGCGACCGTGCAGTTTCCACGCCATGCCGCTGGTGGTGCAGGCACCGGCCAGATGGCCCTTGGCATCCAGTGCCAGCATGCCGATGGTGTCGTGGTTGTCACTGTTGCCGGGAATACCACGGCGCTCGGCATTGATCTGCGGCTGGTACTTCTCGGTCTTCAGCCACTCGCGCCAGGCCGCTTCGGCCTGCGGCGTCAGCAGGTGCTTGCGCTCGAAACCCTGCTGCACCGCGAACTGCTGCGCGCCCTCGCCCACCAGCAGCACGTGCGGGCTGTTCTCCATCACTTTGCGCGCCACCGACACCGGATGCAGGATGTCGACCAGCGCCGCCACCGCACCACAGCGGCCATCGCCGTCCATGATGCTGGCGTCCAGGCTCAGCACGCCGTCGCGATCCGGATTGCCGCAATGGCCGACGGTGGGGTTGCACAACTCGCTCTCGGCCCAGCGTGCGCCAGCTTCGACCGCATCCAGCGCGCTGCCGCCCTGCGCCAGTACCTTCCATGCGGCCTGGTTGGCCGGTACGCCGAAGTCCCAGGTCGAAACCACCCTGGCCCCACCCTGCGTGCGCGCCTGCACGCCCGGCAATGCCGCCATGCCTGCGGCCAGTGCACCGGCCTGCAGGAACTGCCTGCGATCCACCATCGTCCCCTCCCAGTCTGCAATGCATGGCCGGCCCGATGCCGGCCCTGCCGATCAGTCGTGCGTGGGTTGCCGCGCTGCGTGCCAGACCGCTGCACCGAGCACACCCAGCTGGCCGTGCTCCACCCGCCACACCGGTACCTGGCGCAGCACTTCGGTCAGCACACCCTTGTTGAGGAATCGCTCACGGAAGCGGCCATCGGCCAGGAAATCCTGCACATGCGCGGAAATGCCCCCGGCCAGATACACCGAGCGCGCGCCGACGGCGATCGCCGCGTCGCCGGCCAGGCTGCCCAGCCAGGCACAGAACACCTGCAGCGTTTCCACCGCCAGTGCATCCTCGCCGCTACGCGCGGCGCCAATCAGCGCCTCGGTGCTGGTCCACACCGGGGTGACACCGCGCAGTTCGCACAGGCACGGGTACAGGTTCATCAGGCCACTACCGGACAGCACGCGCTCGTTGTCCACGTGCGGCCAGCGCTGCAGCAGCTTGCCCAGCACCTGCAGTTCCAGCGCGTTGCCGGCGCCGAGCGCGGCATGGCCGATCTCGCTGGCCAGCACCGGGCGCTCGCCATCGGCAAAGCGCAGTGCAGCGCCCAGGCCGGTACCCGCGCCCAGCACCAGCGCCGGGAAGGCTTGGGCTGGATCGGCGTCGCCATTCAACGGCACCAGGGTTTCCGGCTGCAGGTACGGGATGGCCAGCGCCACCGCTTCGAAATCATTGATCAGCTGCAGTTCGCGCAGCCCAGACTGTTCGCGCGTGGTCGACAGCGAGACCGTCCACGGCAGGTTGGCATTGATCAGCACATCGCCATCGAGCAGACCGGCGATGGCCACCACTGCGGTCTGCACCGGCTGGCCGAGACCAGCGGTGAAATCGGCCAGGATCGCGGCCAGGCTGGGGTGCTCGGCGCAGGCATAGGTGCGATGGCTGCCCAGCAGCGGCGCCTGGCCGGGTTGGGTCTCAGCCAAGGCCAGACGGGCGAAGGTGCCGCCGACATCGGCGACAACGAGACTGCGCGGAAGACCGCCGCGGGCGGAGTCGGTGGAAACCGGGGACGCTGCTGCGATGGTCACGCTGGCCTGCTTGGATCGATTGAATCGCCCCGATTCTCAGGCATCGGGGCGGCTTTGCCTAGCACGCCGATGGTTCAGGTTGGCCTACATGCCTTCCTGTTCGGCCACCTGCACACCATCCACCAGCACGCGCAGCCGCTGCGGGCGGAAGCCGGCAAACAGCAGCGGCCGGGTGCGCTCGACCAGCACTTCGTGGCCGGCGATGTGACGCAGCCACGACTGTACCAGCGAGAACGAGAAGTGGGTGCCCGGATGCAGCGGGTGCTGCACCCAGACCTTCTCGGTGGCGCTCTGCAGCAGCATCGCGCCGGTGAACCAGTGGCGGCTGAGCGTCACCGGCGTGGTGCCGGCCATGAAGCGGATATCCATGCGGGGTCCTTTCGCGTTGGGCAGCGGCGCCCTGGATCAGGGCTGGGCAGTCTGCAGGCTGTAGCTGGTGGTCGCGGTGAACACTGCACCATCAGGCTGGGTGGAGCGTACCTCGACCTTGTGGCTGCCCACGGCCAGATCGGTCGGCAACGCGCCGCGCCACAGGTGCGGCGATGCAGTGGCCTCCGGCGAGCGGTCGTAGCCGCGCAGGTTGCTGGCCAGATCATCGGCCACGTTCTCCACCATCAGGCGCGGATCGGGCTGGCTGACCTGCTTCATCGGCTGCCACGCGCCGCCATCCACGCGGTACTCGACCACGCTGGCGTCCTCACCCATGTAGACGTTGGCGTAGACACCCCACGCCGGATAGGCCCCCTGGCGCAGTACCTTCGGTGCATGCAGGCCGATCTGCTCGCTGGCCGGCTGGCCAGCCACGCGGTACTGCAGCTTGTAGCTGCCGTTGCCGGCCACATCGAGCAGGGCATAGCCCTTCGGCGTGCCATCGCTCATGGTGCTGTCCGGCACGCCAGCGGCATTCTTCACCCCCGACCAGAACGCACCGCAGTTGGCACCGACGTTGTATTCGTGCAGCGGCTTGTCGCCGTTCCAGCCCTCGGCCTTGCCGTGGTAGACGTGCTGCTGGGTGTGGCTGTGGCCGCTGAGCACCAGCACGTTGCGGAAGTCCTTCAGCAGGTCGAACAGGCGCTGGCGGTCGGCGTGACGGAAGGTCTCGCGCCCCGGCGCCGCGTCGAACAACGGGATGTGCATGCCCAGCACCAGCAGGCGGTCCTTGTGCAGGCCCTTCAGGTAACTGGCAAGGAAGGCGAACTGGTCCTCGCGCAGGCCGCCGATGTACTTCGGCTTGGCCTTGGGGTCGTAGACCACGTCGTCCAGGAACACGAAGCTGGCGCCACCCTCTTCCACCGCGTAGGTGTCCGGGCCGTAGATGTTGCGCCAGCTGTCCAGCGAATGCTCATCGCTGGCCGCATCGAAATCGAGATCATGATTGCCCGGCACATGGAACCACGGCACGCCGAGCGCGGTGGTGACCTTGTTGATCGCCGGGTACAGGGTCAGGTCATCGTTGACGATGTCACCCAGGGTGGTGCCCATGCGCGCCCTGGTCTGGCCAACCAGTGGCGCCACGATCGACTGCTGGTAGTAGCCGATGTCCTTCAGGCTGGCGGTCTGCGAATCGGTGAACACCAGCATCTGGAAGCCGCGCCGACTGTCATGGCGATCCGACTGCAGGGCGAAATCCCAGTTGCGGGTGACGTCGCTGGTCGCGGCGATGCCACCGTACTTCAGTGCGGGCGAGCCATTCGGGCGGTAGTGGCGCCAGAACGACGGCAGGCCGTCGGTCGCCTTCGGGAAAGAATACGCATCAGGCTTGATCACGAACACGGTCTGGCCGTCGCGCACCGGCAGGCTGTAGCTGCCGTCGGCGGCGGTCTTGACGATGGCCTCGCCGTTGGAGACCTGCACCCCGGCCAGGCCCGGATCAGTCGCGCCGCGCCCGGGCCTGCCGTCGCGCTCCAGATAGACCTTGCCGCTGACCACGGTATCCGCGGCCCAGGCCGGCGAAGTCAGCAACAGGCAGCACAGCCAGGTGGCAGGCAGTTTCATGGGCGGTCCGGGAAAGAAAGACCGCCTATTGTAGATTCCGTTGATGACATCGCGCACGCGGTGGCGCATTGCCGGTAGTGCCGGCCGCTGGCCGGCATCCAGCCGATGCCCGACGATCATGAGGTTGCCGGCCAGAGGCCGGCACTACCGTTCCTCAACGATGGCGCTTTTCCAGCACCGCCCGCGCATCATCCAGCGACAACCCGCGCGCGCGCAGCAGCACCAGCAGGTGATACAGCAGGTCCGAGGCCTCGCCCAGCAACGCCTCGTCGTCCTGTGCCACCGCCGCCAGCGCCGTCTCCACGCCCTCCTCGCCCACCTTCTGCGCGATGCGGCGGATGCCGCCCTCGAACAGGCTGGTGGTGTAGCTGCCTGGCGGGCGCTGTACCTCACGCATCGCCACCAGCTGGCCCAGCCCGCCCAGGAAATCCTTCGGTGCCCCGTCGAAACAGCTCTCGGCACCGGAGTGGCAGGTTGGCCCGGCCGGGCGTGCAATCACCAGCAGGGTGTCGGCATCACAGTCGACGCTGATCGACTGCACCACCAGCACGTTGCCGGACTGCTCGCCCTTGGTCCACAACCGCTGCTTGCTGCGGCTGAAGAAGGTCATGTGACCGATGGCCAGCGTGGCCGCCAGCGAATCGGCACTGACATAGCCCAGCATCAGCACCTGCAGGGTGTCGGCATCCTGCACCACCGCCGGCAGCAGGCCGTCGCCCTTGCCCCAGTCCAGCGCCTGCAGCGCATCCAGCGACGGCCTCACTTCAATAGACATCCCGCACCTCGATCTGCTGTCCGCGCAGGTAGCGCTTCAATTCTGGAATGGCGATGGCGCCGCTGTGGAACACACTGGCCGCCAACGCGCCGTCGACATCGGCCTGGTCGAAGGCCTCGGCGAAGTGCTCCATCGCACCGGCACCGCCCGAGGCGATCAGCGGCACCTGGCACAGGGCCCGCGCCTGCTGCAGCTGCACGACATCGTAACCACGGCGCACGCCGTCGCTGTCCATGCAGTTCAGCACGATCTCGCCAGCGCCACGCCGTTGTGCTTCGACAATCCAGTCCAGCGTGCGCAGCGGCACCGCTTGGGTCTTGTCCGGGTCGCCACTGAAACGGCGAACCCGCCACTGGCCATCCGCCTCGCGCACCGAATCGACACCGACCACCACGCACTGCACGCCAAACTCGTCTGCCAGCTCGGTGATCAGCTCCGGGCGACCCAGCGCCGGCGAGTTGATCGACACCTTGTCGGCACCGGCGAACAGCACGCGGCGCGCGGTTTCCACGCTGTCGATGCCACCGGCCACGCAGAACGGAATATCGATCAGGCGTGCGATGCGCTCGATCCAGGCGACGTCCACCGAACGCGCTTCGGGGCTGGCACCGATGTCATAGAACACCAGCTCGTCGGCGCCCTGGTCGCGATAGCGCTGGGCCAGTTCGGCGATGTCGCCCATGTCGACGTGGTCGCGGAAGCGCACGCCCTTGACCACGCGACCATCGCGCACGTCCAGGCACGGAATGATGCGTCGGCTCAACATGCCAGCGCCTCCGCCAGGTCCATGCGCTGCTCCAGCAGCGCCTTGCCGAGGATCGCACCGCCGCAACCTGCGGCACGGGCTTCTGTCACATCGGCCACGTCACGGATACCGCCGGAGGCCTGCACGGTCACGCCCGGCAGCAGCGCCGACAGGTGCTGGTAGAGGCTGATGTTGGGCCCGGCCAGCATGCCGTCGCGGGCGATGTCGGTGCACAACAGGTGGCGCATGCCGGCACGCGCATAACGCTGGGCCAGGTCATCCAGGGTCACGCCGGCGTTCTCGGTCCAGCCGTGCACCGGCAGCTGCCATTGGCCCTGGGCATCCTGGCGGGCATCCAGCGCGATGGTGATGCGCTCGGCACCGAACTCTTCCAGCCACCCGACCACGTCGTCGGGGCGGCGTACTGCCAGCGAACCCACCACCACGCGGCCGGCGCCGGCGTCGAAGATGCGCGCCACGTCGTCGCGGCCGCGCACACCCCCACCGGTCTGTACCTGCAGCGGGGTCTGCGCACGAATGGATGCCAACAGCGGCGCCAGCGTGTAGCCACCTGCGCGTGCAGCATCCAGGTCGACCAGATGCATCCACTGCGCGCCCTGCGCAGCGAAGGCCTGTGCACGCGGCAGCGGATCGTCGCCATACGAGGTTTCCTGTGCGTAGTCACCTTGGCGCAGCCGCACCACGCGGCCATCGCGGATATCCAGCGCGGGGTAGACGATGAAACTCATGCAGCAGTGCCCTCGAGGAAATTGCGCAGCATCAACGAACCGGTATCGCCGGAGCGCTCGGGGTGGAACTGTGCGCCGTAGTAACGCCCCTGCTCCACCACGGCAGTGAACAGGCCACCGTGGTCGCAGGCAGCAACAGTGTGGGTATTGAGTGGCGCGGCATAGCTGTGCACGAAGTAGGCGCTGGCGCGCTCCGGCACGCCTTGCAGCAGCAGCGATTCGCGCAGCGGGAGCAGGCGGTTCCAGCCCATGTGTGGCACGCGGATGCCGCAGGCCGGTACCAGCTTGCGCACCACGCCCGGAATCAATCCCAGTGTCTCGACGCCGGCCTCCTCGGACCGCTCGAACAGCAGCTGCATGCCCAGGCAGATGCCCATCAGCGGCACCTCCAGTCGCTGCAGCGGTTCCACCAGGCCCTGCGCATGCAGGCGCTGCATGCCGGGACCAGCGGCGCCGACGCCGGGCAGGATCACCCGCTGCGCACCGACCAGACCGTCCGCATCGCGCACCAGCCGCACCGTCGCACCCAGGCGCTCCAATGCATAGCGCACCGAGCCCAGGTTGGCACCACCGGCATCAATCAGCGCGACGTCACTCACAACGCCCCCTTGGTACTCGGCAGTGCCGTGCCCTGGCGGGCCAATGCCGGGCGCAGTGCGCGCGCCAGTGCCTTGAAGCAGGCCTCGACCTTGTGGTGGTCGTTGTCGCCGCGAACCTGCAGGTTGAGGTTCAGGCCGCTGGCATCGCACAGCGAACGGAAGAAGTGCGGCACCAGCTCGGTCGGCATATCGCCCACGCGCTCACGCTTGAACTCGCCCTCGAACACGAAATAGGGGCGGCCGCTGAAATCCAGCGCAGCGCTGGCCAGGGTCTCGTCCATCGGCAGGGTGAAGCCGTAGCGGCCGATGCCGCGCTTGTCGCCCAGCGCCTCGCGCAGGGCCTGACCCAGCGCCAGCCCGGTGTCCTCGATGGTGTGGTGCTCGTCGATGTGCAGGTCGCCTTCGGCCTGGATGTCCAGCGCGAACCCGCCGTGCTTGCCGATCTGTTCCAGCATGTGGTCGAAGAACGGCAGTCCGGTGGCGATGCGCGCATCACCGGCACGGTCCAGATCCAGTTCAACACGGATCTTCGTCTCCTTGGTGTTGCGCTGGACCACCGCGGTGCGTGGCGCGTCGGCCAGTGCGTGGGCGATGCCCGGCCAGTCCCACTCGCCACCGAACTGTTCGGTGCGCAGCTGGAAGCCACGGATGTTGAGGTTGTCGGCGAACTGCAGGTCGGTGATGCGGTCACCAACCATGCCCGAACGCGCCCAGTCGATGCTGCGGTCCTGCAGGTAGCCTGTCATCAAGCCGATGCCCGGCTTGCGGGTCGGCGCCTTGTCCTGCGGCCAGCTGCAGTCGATCAGCACGTCACGGAAGGTGATGCCCTGGCTTTCGAAGATCTGCAGCATCAGGTCGTTGGGGCCATCGAAGCTGGCGCGCGGGTAACTGTCGCTGCCGAGGCCATCCTGATTGGTGACGATCACGAACTGGTAGCCGGCATCGCGCAGCTTCAGCAGCGCCGGAATCACCTGCGGCACGAAGCGCAGCTTCTCGTAGGCGTCGATCTGGAAATCGGACGGCTCCTCGATGAGGGTGCCGTCGCGGTCGATGAACAGGATCGGTGTCATGCTGCGGCCCTCCGCGCCGACAGGGCCGCAAGCACGCGGTCATTCTCTTCGGGGCTGCCGATACTGATGCGCAGTGCATCACCCAGCTGCGGCGCGGCGCGCTGGTCGCGCACCACCACACCGGCATCCAGCAAGGTGTCGAACGCTGCCTGCACATCAGCGAAGCGGACCAGCAGGTAGTTGCCGGCCGAGCGGTACACGCGGCGAACGCCAGGCAGGCCCGGCAGCACCGCGAACAGGCGCTCGCGCTCGGCGATGACCGTGGCCACGCGCTCGGCGGTGCGTGCCAGTGCGGCCGGCTGCAGCGCCTGCACGGCCAGCTCGGCGCACGGGGTCGGCACCGGGTACGGCGCCTGGCAGCGCCGCAGTACGGCAATCAGTTCCGGCGCGGCGATCAGGGTGCCGATGCGCGCGGCCGCAAGTGCGTGCGCCTTCGACAACGTGCGCAGCACTGCCAGATTGGCATGCGTGGCCAGCAACGTGGTCGCCGACGGGCGCTGCGCATACTCGACATAGGCCTCGTCCACCACCACCAGCGCCTGCCCACGCAAGGCAACCGCCACGCGCTCGACCTCGTCCAGGGTGATATCGCTGCCGGCCGGGTTTGACGGTGCGCACAGGAACACCAGCGTGGCATTGCGTGCCCTGGCCGTGTCGATCACAGCATCCAGATCGGCACGCAGGCCGTCTTCGGTATCCACCAGGGGCACTTCAATCAGTGCGGCGCCCTGCAGGCGCGCGCAGACCGCGTACATGCCAAACACCGGCGGCGTGACCAGTACGCCATCGCGGCCCGGCACGCACAGGGCACGCACCAGGAGATCAATGGTTTCGTCGCTGCCACGGCCGATCAGCAGCTGCGGCGGCGTCACGCCGTACAGCGCCGCCAGGCCCTCACGCAACGCCAGCGGCTGCGGCTCCGGATAACGCCGGCTGCTGCCCGCGGCGTCGGCCGGATTGGCCCAGGCCGACTCGTTGGCGTTCAACCAGACCTCGCCCTGCACCGCCGCGCTGCGCGCCGAACTGTAGCCGGCGAAGGCCTGCAGATCGGGGCGCACCAGTGCGAGCACCTCATCGATAGCCGCGTTCATGCCGCTGCCTCCATGCGAAGCGCAACCGCACGCTCATGCGCATCCAAGCCTTCGGCGCTGGCGATGATGCGTGCGCAGCCGCCGATTGCCGCCAATCCTGCAGCGCTGGCGCTCTGTACGCTGATCAGGTTCTGGAAGCTGGCAACGCTGACGCCGCTGTAGGCACGTGCGGCACCGGCGGTGGGCAGCACGTGATTGGTGCCGCTGCAGTAGTCGCCCAGCGCTTCGGGGGTGTAATCGCCCAGGAACACCGAGCCGGCGGCCTGCACCTTGTCCAGCCACGCGCGCGGATCGCGCAGGGCCAGGATCAGGTGCTCGGGCGCATAGCGGTTGCTGATCGCGAAGGCCTCGTCCAGCGAATCGACCTGGATCAGCCGCGACGCCGACAACGCCTGTCGCGCGATCTGCTGGCGCGGCAGCAGGGCCACCTGGCGCTCCACCGCTGCCTCGACCGCCGCCAGCATCGCGGGGTCGTCGGTCAGCAGCAGTACCTGCGAATCCGGACCGTGCTCGGCCTGCGACAGCAGGTCGGCGGCAACGAACGCCGGATTGGCGCCGGCATCGGCGATCACCAGTACTTCGGAGGGACCAGCCGGCATATCGATGGCGGCGGCGCCATCCTGTGCGACCTGCTGCTTGGCTTCGGTGACGAAGCTGTTGCCGGGCCCGAATAGCTTGTCGCAGGCCGGAATGCTGGCCGTGCCATAGGCCATCGCGGCGATCGCCTGCGCGCCGCCCAGCTTGAACACGCGCTGCACGCCGGTCAGGCGCGCGGCCACCAGCACTGCCGGATCGGCGCTGCCATCGGCGCGCGGCGGCGTGCACAGCACCACCTGCGGGCAGCCGGCCAACTGCGCCGGAACGCCCAGCATCAACGCGGTGGACGGCAACGGCGCGCTGCCGGCCGGTACGTACAGGCCCACCCGGCCGATCGGGCGCAACATGCGTTCACAGACCACGCCCGGCGCGGTTTCAACTGCATAGCCTTTGCCCATGCCAGCGGCGTGGAAGCGCGCGATGCGTTCGGCGGCTTCGACCATCGCCTGTCGCAGTTCGGCGGGCACGGCGGCTTCGGCAGCGGCGAATTCGGCTTCGGAAACTTCAAACGAGGCCAGCTCGACACGGTCGAAACGTGCAGTAATCGCACGCAATGCGTCGTCGCCCTGCGCGCGCACCTGTGCGATCAGCGCGGCCACGGCATCGCGGGTCTGCTGCGCCACGGTCTGCACCGGGCGGGTCAATGCCGCGCTGCGCGCAGCTTCATCAAGTCGGGACCAGATCAGACGGTTCATGCCAGCGACCGCTCCACGCTCAGTACCATCAGGCCCTGCGCACCGGCGCGCTCGAGTTCCTCCATGCGCTGCCAACTCAACGGACCCGGGCACATGGTCTGCAGGCGCAGCGCGCCGCCATCGGCCGGCAGCCGCACCAGCGGCTCGGCATCGGCCAGCAGCTGTGCCAGCGCATCGACGCGATCCTCGCTGGCACGGAACATCAGCAGCTTGCGGTCCTGGCGCTGCACCACGCCGTCGAGGCGGCGCAGCAGCATCGCACGCAGCGATGCACGCGCATCATCCGGGACACGCACCGCGCCGGCCAGCACTGCCTCGCTGTCGAGCAGATTGTGCACCGGGGTCAGCTGATTCGCGCGCAGGGTGGCGCCGCTGGACACCAGATCGCAGATCAGGTCGGCGGTGCCCAGGCGCGGGGCGATTTCCACCGAACCGGACAGCTCGACCACCTGTGCGTCCACGCCCTGCTCGGCCAGCCACTGCTTGAGGATGGCCGGGTAGCTGGTGGCGATGCGGGTGCCGGCCAGCTGCGCCGGACCCTGCCACTGCCATTCCTCGGGCACCGCCAGCATCAGCCGGCACTGGCCGAAGCCCAGCCCGCGCAGCGCCTGGTAGGCGTCCGGCAGGCCGATCTGACGGCGTGCCGCGGCCTGTTCGTCCAGCTCGTTGCGGCCGACGATGCCGAGGTCGCAGACGCCGTCGGCGATCAGGCCGGGGATGTCGTCGTCGCGCACCAGCAGCAGGTCCACCGGCAGCGATTCGCCGTAGCAGAACAGCTTGTCGCGGCTCTCGCGCCAGCTCAGGCCGCAGGCGCTGAGCAGGTTGCGCGCGGGTTCGGCCAGCCGGCCACTCTTCTGGATGGCGATACGCAACCGGTCTCGTGCCGGCGCTGCCTGGGTTGCACTCATGGGGGAGGTCTCGAAGTTCGGAACGGGGCGCGGATCAGCGCGAAGCAAGGCGGTCGATGGCGGCGGCATAGCCTCGATGGCCATGCTCAAGCGTGCGTGCCACCCGTCCGGTGGTGGTCACGCTGACGCCGGTGCGCTCGTGGATCTCGCGGTACGGCACGCCCTGCTGCAGCAGCGGCACCACTTTCCAGCGGTCGGCCATGGCTTCCAGCTCGGCCGGGGTGCACAGATCACGCAGGAAGGCTTCGACCTGTTCCGGTTCGCGCAGGGCGGCAAAGGCTTGGGCCAGGGCTTCCAGGTCGGCCTTCGGGTCTTTGGCGGCAATCTCGGGGCGGGCTTTCACGGGGTTGTTTCCATGCATCAATGTAATAGCGCGTTAGTACATTAACGCATTCTTGCGCAGTGCGTCAAATCGAGGGTTGAGGGGGCGGCAGGGCTGCTGCCCTGCACCCGCAGAGGCAAGAGCCAGAGCAACAGCAAAAGCCGGTTTCCTGAGCGTTGGCGGGCAGGGTCCGGTGGCAGGGGACGCCGTAAACCCGTCCATGAAGTGACCCCCGGGAGTTGGACACCAGATCCAACCCCGAGGGATACATGAACAAATACGACGCGCGTTTCAAACTGCAGGTCGCCAAAGAGGCCTGCAAGACCTCCACATCGGTCAAAGCCATTGCCCGTCGCCACGGCCTGGAGTTCTCCACGGTCAGGCGCTGGGTGGCGACCTATCGGCTGCATGGTAGGCGGGGATTTCATCGCCAGGCCCGGTCCTATGACCTCCCGTTCAAACTGGCTGTCCTGGAGAAGATGAGCCAGGACGGCTTGTCCGGGCGGGAGGCCACCACCTACTTTCAAATTGGCGATGTCGGCGCGGTGGGGCGATGGCGGCGCCTGTATGCTCAAGGCGGTGCCCAAGCGTTGGCACCCCCTCCGCCGCCGCCCCGAAAGCCGATGAAAAAGACCCGTTCGTCCAAGCCACCTGAGGATATGAGCCGCGATGAGCTGCTCAAGGAAGTCGCCTATCTGCGTGCGGAGACCGACTACCTAAAAAAACTCGATGCCTTGATCCGGGAAGAGCAGGCGGCGCAGGACGCAAAGCGCAAGCCGTCCAAGGATTGAGGCAGGTTCATACGCTGTCGCTTCTGCTCGAAGCAGCTGAGCTGTCACGCAGTACGTTCTATTACCAGAACCATGTCCTGGCCCATCCGGATCAGGATGAGGCAGCCCTGTGCGAGCGCATCCGTGCAATCTACGATCAAAGCCAAGGGCGCTATGGCTATCGCACGGTGACGCTGGAATTAGCCAATCAGGGTCATCGGACCAATCACAAGCGGGTTCAGCGCCTGATGGGGGAGATGGGACTGAAATCGCGGGTGCGTGTGAAGCGCTACCAGGCCTTCAAGGGGGCGGCCAATGTTGTGGTTGGCAATGACCTCAATCGCCAGTTCCATGCCGAGCGGCCCAACCAGAAGTGGGTGACTGACGTGACCGAGTTCAAGGTGCAGGGCATGAAGCTGTACCTGTCGCCGATCATGGACCTCTACAACGGCGAAATCGTGGCTTATCAGATCAAGCGTCGGCCCGTATTTGATCTGGTGGGTCAAATGCTGGAGGAGGCCATCAAGAAGCTTTCCCCGGATGAGCGCCCGATGATCCACTCCGACCAGGGCTGGCAGTACCAGCATGAAAACTACCGGCATATGCTGGAAAAGCACTCGTTGAAGCAAAGCATGTCCCGGCGCGGCAACTGCCTGGACAATGCGGCGATGGAGAGCTTCTTTGGAACGCTGAAGTCGGAGTTCTTCTACCTGAACAGCTTTGACAGCCTCGAGAGTCTGGAGGCTGGGCTGGTGGAATACATCCAGTACTACAACGAAGAGCGCATCAAACTGAAACTGAAAGGTCTGAGCCCGATAAAGTACCGGGAGCAGGCCCAATCGGCCGCCTGACCCCGTCCAAGTCTCGGGGGTCACTTCACCATGGGGGCTTGGTCGCGGCATCCATGCCGCTCACACCCCTGCCACCGGCCCCACCCCGCCTTCGACAGTTTCCCGTGATCTTTCAGAACGGCGTGGGTCGGATCGAAACCGGCTTTTGTAGAGTCGAGCCATGCTCGACTGCTGTTCGCCCTAAAACGCAGAACGCCCACCAAAAGGCGGGCGTTCTGCTTTCAAATCAACAACCTGGCCCGACTCAGGGCAGGCAGCGCACCTCGGCCTGCAGCGCTCCGCGCCGCAGGCATTCGCCGAACAGGCTGCCCTGCCGGCTCGGCAGGGACTGGATGTTCTCCAACGCCCCCGCTCCCGCCCGGCACGTCCGCGAGGCCAGGGCCTGCAGATCGTCCTCCAGCTGTGCGCGGTCGATCGCATGGCAGCGATCAACCGCCAGCCGGTACTGCGCCGGCCCGATCCGCGTGCTGTGCAGCGACGGATCGCTCCGGCAGCCCGCCAGCAGGAGCACGCTCAGCACTCCTGCGGCGGCACGCTTCACACCATCGCCTTGGACTGCTCCAGCTCCACCAGAAGGGTGCTGGCCAGTTCGTCGCGCGACACTTCGAACTGCTGCTCGCGCAGCAGGTCCTTCACCGCAACCACACCGCGCGCCAGTTCATCCTCACCCGCCAGCACCACGAAGCGGATGCCTGCCTTGGCCGCGTACTGGAACTGCTTGCCGATCTTCTTCGGCTCCATCTGCACTTCGGTGTTGATGCCACCGGCACGCAGGCGGCGGGCAATGTCCAGCGACTGCGGCATGCCCTGCTCGTCCATCAGTGCAACCAGCGCCTGTACGCTGCTGGCTTCGATGCCGTCGATCAGGCCGGCCTCACGCAGCTGCCAGAACAGGCGCGACAGGCCGATGGAGATACCGACGCCCGGCAGCTTCGACTTGCTGTAGTGGCTGGCCAGGTCTTCGTAGCGGCCGCCCGAGCAGATCGAGCCGATCTGCGGGTGGTCGGTCAGCGTGGTCTCGTAGACGGTGCCGGTGTAGTAATCCAGACCGCGCGCGATGGAGAAGTTCAGGCAGTACGCGGTTTCCGGCACGCCCAGCGCCTGCACCAGCTGCAGCACTTCGCGCAGTTCGGCGACGCCGGTGCGCAGGATCTCCGAAGAACCGGCGTCGGCTTCCAGCGTCGCCAGCTGCGCCAGCGCATCGGCATGGCCCTGCGAACGCACGGCGACGAACGCCAGAATCTTCTCGACCTGTTCTGCCGGGATGTTGAAGCCCTCGCCCACCAGCGTCTCGCGCACATAATCGGCGCCGCGCTTGTCCAGCTTGTCCACTTCGCGCAGCACCGCCAGCTGGCGCTCGCCTTCGGCCACGCCCAGGCTCTCGAAGAAGCCGCGCATCAGCTTGCGGTTGTTCAGCTGGATACTGAAATCACCGATGCGCAGTTCAGAGAACACCGCATGGATGACCGCCAGCACTTCGGCGTCGTACCGCACGCTCAGGCTGTCCTTGCCGATCACATCGATGTCGCACTGGTAGAACTCGCGGAAACGGCCGCGCTGGGCGCGCTCGCCGCGGTAGACGCGCTGCATCTGGTAACGGCGGAACGGGAAGGTCAGTTCGTGTTCGTGCTCGGCCACGTAGCGCGCCAGCGGCACGGTCAGGTCGAAGCGCAGCGCCATTTCCGGCAGCGAGCGATCGCCCGACTCGGCCGCGTTCGCCAGCGCCCCGGTGGACTGCACGAAGTACACCTGGCGCTCGGTCTCGCCACCGGACTTGGTCAGCAGCACGTCGGACAGCTCGAACACCGGCGTCTCCACCGGCAGGAACCCGAAGCGCTCGTAGTTGCGGCGGATGACGTCCAGCATGCGCTGGAACGCAATCTGCTCGCGCGGCAGCAGTTCAAGGGTGCCGGGCGGGGTACGGGGCTTGATCACGGGCGGAACTCCTGCTGGAACGGGACGTGGGAGGGGGCGACATTCTAGCGCCCCCGCCGCGGGCAGGGTCGAACGGCCGCTTGAAGTATCATAAGGCCCTCCCCGCCCGCGATACGCCCCCCGCAACATGTCACGGCCTTCCGGCGCTCCGCCCGCCACCAACGATCCCGCCTCGCCGTCCTGCACCACGCTGGACTGCCTGCACTGCTCGGTTCGCCACCTTGCGGTGTGCTCGGCGCTGTCGCCCGATGAAGTGCAGGCGCTGGAGCAGGTCACCGTCTCGCAGCAGGTCAGCATGGGCAGCACGCTGGCCCGCACCGGTGAAGAGCGCGACCATGTCTATACATTGACCGGCGGCGCACTGCGCCTGGTGCGCACCCTGGCCGACGGCCGCCGCCAGATCAACGGCTTCGTGCTGCCCGGCGACTACCTGGGCCTGAGTGGCAGCGACCACCATCGCTACGACATCGAGGCCATCGCCGACAGCCGCGTCTGCCGCGTCGCGCTGCCACAGATGAAGGCCCTGCGCAGCCGTTTCCCGCACCTGGAGCGCAAGCTGCTGCAACGTGCCTGCCAGGAGCTGGATGCCGCACAGGATGCCGCGCTGGCACTGGCGCGCCTGCAGCCGGCCGAGAAGCTGGCCGATTTCCTGCTGCGCCTGGCCGCGCGCGAGGCCAAGCTGGGTGGCGACGGCCTGCGCGTATCGCTGCCGATGGGCCGCGGCGATATCGCCGACCATCTGGGCCTGACCATGGAAACGGTCAGCCGTACCTTCACCAAGCTGCGCCAGCAGGGGTTGATCGCCTTGCCCCACCTGAACGTGGTGGAGATCCTCGACGAGGATGGGCTGCGTACGCTGGCCGGTGAAGGGTTGATCTGACCGTATCGCGGTCCGTGGGGTTGCCGGCCAGCGGCCGGCACTACCCGAATGCATTTCCCTGGTAGTGCCGGCGCCTACAACCGCGTCCCTCTCCGATCAGCGCAGCAGTACCTCACGCAACGCCGCGTAATCGGCCGCCAATGGCTCGGCGTGCGCCGGCCGCTGCAGCAACGCATCCAGCGCAGGCGGCACCGCCACCCCTTCGCCGATCAGCGGCTCGACCACGGCCTCGAACTTGGCCGGATGCGCCGTGGCCACCACCGCCCAGTCGCCCTTGGCACCGCGTGCACGCAGGTCCTGCAGCACCTTCACCGCCGTCGCCGTGTGCGGACAGAACAGCTCGCCATTGCTGGCATGCGCCGCCGCAATCGTCGCGCGGATGGTCACGTCATCCACCGCGAACGCACGGAACGCAGCACGCAGTTCCGCGTCGTCGCCGTGGTAGAGCCAGCGCATTCGCTCGAAGTTGCTCGGCGCCCCCACATCCATTGCATTGGCCACCGTCGCCACACTGGCCTGCGGCTGGTAGTCGCCGCCATTGAAGTACACCGGCAGCACGGCATTGGCATTGGTGGCCAGCACGATCTGGCCGATCGGCACACCCAGCGCGCGCGCCAGCACGGCCGCCATCGCATTGCCCAGGTTGCCGGTCGGCACCACCAGATTGAGCCGGCGACGATGCGCCGCGTAGTGGCTCAACGCCGCATGCGCGTAATAGCTTATCTGCGGTAGCAGTCGGCCCAGGCTGATGCTGTTGGCCGAGCTCAACGGCACCTGCGCCTGCAGTTCGCGGTCAGCCAGTGCCTGCTTGACCATCGCCTGGCAATCGTCGAACGCACCCGCCACACGCAGGGCCTGGATGTTGTCGCCGAAACAACCGAGCTGATGCGCCTGGCGCGGAGATACGCGGCCATCCGGATACAGCACCACCACGCGCACGCCGGGCTGGCGATGGAACGCCGCCGCAACGGCGGCACCGGTATCGCCGGACGTGGCCACGACAATGGTCAGGTCACGGTCCTTGCCGGCCTGCAGCCGCGACAGCGTACCGGCCAGGAAGCGCGCGCCGATATCCTTGAACGCCGCCGTTGGCCCGTGGAACAGCTCCAGCACGTGGTCGCCGTCACCGAGCGCACGCAGCGGCACCGGAAAGTCGAACGCCTCACGACAGATCGCCGGAAGCGCAGTCTCGAGTGCATCGCCAGCAAAGAACGGCATCAGCAGATCGGCGGCGGTATCGGCCAGGGTCGCCCCGGCCTGCAGCTCGCGTGGCGCCGGCAGCATCTGCGGAACGTACAGCCCGCCATCGGGCGCCAATCCGGCGGCGATCGCCGCGCTGAGGCCAACGGCCGGAGACTGGCCGCGGGTCGAAACAAATTGCATGGGTTCGGTATCCAGTAAAGGGGTAGGATTCAGCACAAGCGGGCTCCCGGTGCATCCAGCGGTGACACCCAGGCATCGCTGTCAAAACCTGCGGCGGCGAATGCCGCCTGCACCGGTGTGGCGGCGGCACGCGCCTGGTCGGCATCCTCGAACCAGGCGAACACGCTGGGACCGGCACCGGAGATGCCTGCGCCCATTGCATTGGCCGACAGCGCCGCATCACGGGCGGCTTCGAAGCCGGCAATCAATCCGGCCCGTCGCGGTTCGACCAGCACATCGCGCAGGCCCGCGCGTACCAGCGCCGCGTCACTGCGATGGCAGCCACTGAGCACCAGCGCGAGGTTCGCGCTCTGCGCCACGAACTCGCCCAG
The DNA here is from genome assembly GCF_056482875.1 of Stenotrophomonas sp. 63632_Sma. Taxonomy (NCBI): domain Bacteria; kingdom Pseudomonadati; phylum Pseudomonadota; class Gammaproteobacteria; order Lysobacterales; family Lysobacteraceae; genus Stenotrophomonas; species Stenotrophomonas sp. 63632_Sma. Next base: position 2,023,502 of record NZ_CM151220.1, on the reverse strand, counting down.
CGCATAGCTGCCCTGCAGGGCCTGGCGTGCGCGGCGTGTTTCCAGCACCGCATGCGGATGCACCAGCAGGCTGTGCCAGGTAGCCGGCACCGGAATCGGCAGCAGCCGGTCGGCCGTGCACAGCGCAAGACCACCCAGCAGCAGCGGCCCCACGTTGTCACCGTGGCGGCCACCACTGGCCACCGCCTCGCCATCCAGCGCAAACGGATACAACGCCTCGCGCGACAGCGGCACATCCAGCAGCGCGTTGGCGGCGACCAGCGCCGCAACACTCGACGCTGCCGAACCGCCCATGCCGGAACCGAACGGAATGCCCTTGTCGATCTCCACCGCGAAACCGAAGTCCAGGCCCAGCCCTGCGCGCAGCGACATCAACGCTGCACCCGCAGTGTTTCCAGCCGCATCCAGCGGCAACTCAATGGCACTGCCGCGGATCGCCTCGATGCGCACCAGCGGCTCATCGATGCGGCGCACGCTCACGGTATCGCCAATGCCGGCAATGGCATGGCCGAGAATATCGAAGCCCACCGCCACGTTGGCCACCGAGGCAGGCGCGAACGCACGTGCGATCACAGGCGCGCTCCTTCACCGGCCGCGACCCGCAGCAGGTCGGCGAACACACCGGCCGCGGTGACTTCCGGGCCGGCGCCCGGCCCCTGCACCACCAGCGGGTTGTCGCAGTAACGGCGGGTACGGAACTGGACCACGTTGTCGGTCAGCCGCAGGTTGGCGAAGGCATGATCGGCCGGCAGTTCCTGCAGGCCGACCGAGGCGCCGTCGGCACCCAGCCGTGCCACATAGCGCAGCACCGCCCCCCGCGCCCGCGCATCCTGCAGGCGTTGCAGCAGGCTGGCGTCGGACTCGCCCAGCCGCGCCATGAAGTCATCCACGCTGCCCTCGCGCAGCAGCGCCGACACAAGGCTTTCCACTTCAACCTGCTCAAGGCTGAGCGCGTGGCCGGCTTCGCGGGCGAGGATCACCAGCTTGCGCGCCACATCCACACCCGAAAGATCATCGCGCGGGTCCGGCTCGGTGTAGCCCATCGACCGCGCCTGCGCGACCAGCTGCGAGAACGGCTGGCTGCCATCGAAGCGGTTGAACAGCCAGGCCAGCGTGCCGGAGAAGATGCCTTCAATCGCCAGCACCTCGTCACCGGTATCGACCAGATCGCGCAGCGTGGTGATCACCGGCAGGCCCGCGCCGACCGTGGCCTCGTAGCGGAAGCGCGCGCCACTGGCCGCCGCTGCAGCACGGATGCGCTGGTAACGCGGCAGCGGCCCGGCACCGGCCTGTTTGTTGGGGGTGACCACATGGATGCCGGCCGCCAGCCAGCCCTCATAACGCTCGGCCACCTCGGCACTGCCACTGCAGTCGATCACCACCGCATGCGGCAGGTGGGCGGCCAGCAGGTGTTCGGTGAAACGATCCAGATCGCTGGACTCGCCCGCTTCGCGCAAGGCCTCCCGCCAGTCGGCGTGCAGGCCATCCACTTCCAGGCGCATGCGCGAACGCGAGGCCAGCGCGCGCAGGCGCAGATCCACATTGGCCTTGGCCAGCAGCTGCGGGCGTGCGGCAAGCAGCTGGTCCAGCAGTGCGGCACCGACGTTGCCCGGCCCGATCACACCGACCGCAAAGGTCTGCGGCGACAGCCAGAAGCCGGCATGTGCAGCGCGCAAGGCGCGGGTGGCATCGGCACTGTCCACCGCCACCGAAATGTTGCGTTCGGACGAGCCCTGCGCGATCGCCAGGATGTTCACCTGCGCACGGCCCAGCGCCTCGAACAGACGTGCGGCCACACCGGGCTGGCCGGCCATGCCGTCACCGACCGCGGCCAGCACGCTGACGCCTTCGCTGACCTGCACGCGCTGCACCTGGCCCACCGACAGCTCATGCGCGAACGCGTGCAGCAGTGCCTCGCGGCCACGGCCGGCTTCAGCAGCACGCACCACACAGCAGATCGAATGTTCCGACGACCCCTGCGAGATCATCACCACCGACACCTGCGCCTGGCGCAGGGCGGCAAACACGCGCTCTGCCGTACCCGGCACGCCGATCAGACCGGTGCCTTCCAGGTTCAGCAGGGCCAAGCCGGGGCTCAGGGTCAGGCCCTTCACCGGCCCGCGCGGCGAGCGCTCCGCGCTGATGCGCGTCCCCGGATGCGCCGGCTGGAAGGTATTGCGGATGAAGATCGGCAGGCCGAGGCGGATCGCCGGCGACATCGTCTGCGGGTGCACCACCTTGGCGCCGAAATAAGCCAGCTCGCAGGCCTCGTCGTAGCTCAGCGACTCCAGCTGCACCGCCTCGGGCACCAGCCGCGGGTCGGCCGACAGCACGCCGTCGACATCGGTCCAGATGTGCAGTTCATCGGCGTTGAACAGCGCGGCGAAGATCGCGCCGGAATAATCGCTGCCGTTGCGGCCGAGCGTGGTGATGCGGTCATGACGGTCACGGGCGACGAAGCCGGTAGCGACCAGGCGTGGCTGCGGATGCTGCAGGCGCCACTTGGCCAGGCGGTCGGCGCTGGCTTCCCAGTCGACATCCACGCCCAGTTCGCCATGCCCCACCACCAGTACGTCGCACGCATCCAGCACTGCACAGTCTGCGCCCAGCGCCTGCAGGTGCGTGCCGAGCAGCTGCGCGGAAAACACTTCGCCCAGGCCCTGCACGCGGTCGAGTACTTCGCGTGGCAGCTCGCCGATCACCGCCAACGCTGCCAGCACTTCGGCCAGTTGATCGAAGCGGGCGTCGATCCATTCGACGGTCTCGCCCACCTGCTCGCCCAGCAGGGCCACGGCGGCGCCACGATGGCGCGCGCGCAGCGCATGCCAGGCCTCGCGCCAGCCTTCGTCCCCCTTGGCTGCCAGCTGGGCCAGATCGATCAGTGCGTCGGTGACGCCCTTCATCGCCGAGACGACAGTGACCTGCAGCGATTCGGGGCGGGCCAGCAGCAGGCCGGCAACATGGCGGTAGCGTTCGGCATCGGCCACCGAGGTGCCGCCGAACTTGTGCACGACGATGGACGGTGCAGCCAGATCGGCCGGGGCAACGGGATGAGCGGGGGCGTGGGAAGACATGCAGACCTCGGTAGGAGGCCCCGTCGCATGCAGGTGTCGAGTTTCCCCGCCACCTGTATGGTGCGGGGCCGTGGTTTTCGGGAGTTACACGAAGACGACGGGCCGCACCAGGGCAGTGGTGACGGTGGTGGTGGTAATGGTGGTGGTGGCGACCGGCGCAGTCGAACGGCCCGCAGTAGCGGGGGCGATCAGGCTGGCGTGGGCGGCATCAAGAACCATGACGCACAGAAAACACCGTGCGCCGGGCCGCTGTCAAGTGCTGCGGTGCAAAAAGTCGTTGCCGCGATCATCGGCCAACGTGCCGACATTTGGTTGCATCTGAGACAAAGCGGCCATCAGTATGCTTGACGGCCGCATTCAGCCGGCATGTTCGGCGATCGCGCGGGGCGTGCGATGCGCATGCGCGCACAGCATCACGCCGGCCACCAGGAACACGATCGCCAGCGCTTCGAGCAGCGAGGGCCAGCGCTGCTGCCAGGCGAATGCGTAGAGCAACGCGAACAGGGTCTCGAACACGATCATCTGGCCGGTCAGGGTCAGCGGCAGCAGGCGGCTGGCACGGTTCCAGAACGCATTGCCAAGGATCGAGGCGACCACCGCCACACCCGCGCTGATCGCCCAGAAACCACTCCACTGCGCCGCCGTGTGCCCGCCGGTGTGGCCGATGAAGGCCATCGGCACCAGCAGTAGAGCCAGGCCGCCGGTGGTGACACCGGTCAGCAGCGACCAGTCGTGGCTGGACAGATCCGGTCGGCGCGCCAGCCAGCGGCTGTTGCCGATCGAGTACAACGCCCACGAGAACAGCGCGCCGAACGCGCACAGCAGGCCGATCAGGCGCTGCCGCCACGGTGTCGCGAGGTGCTCAGACATCAGTGCTTCCCAGCCAACCAGTGCCACGCCCAGCACGCACAGGCCCAGTGCCGGCAGCAGCTGCTTGAGCGGCACCGCGCCCTGCTCGCGCACACCGACCAGGGTCACCACCACCGGAATCAGGCCGACAATCAAGGACGCCGCCGCACCGCCGGCCCACTGCACCGCCGTCGCCAGCAGCAGGAAGTACACCAGGTTCCCGGCCAGGCTCAGCCACAACAGGCCGATCCACTCGGCGCGGCCCAGCCGTGGTGCCAGCCGCTTCCAGCGCGGCAGCAGCAGGGCTACAGCGATCAGACCGTAGACCAGATAGCGGCCGGCCGACAGTTGCAGGGCATTGAACGACTGCAGCACGGCGGGCGCGAGGAAGACCACGCCCCACAGCGCGCCAGCGGCAACGCCATTGGCGATGCCCAAGGCCATCGGGTTGTTGCGCATTCGGGTTCTTCGGGGGGAGAGAACAGGCCGCGCAGTGTAAGCGCTGGCCGCTGGGCGCTCTTGACCGAGGCTACTGCCCTCCCGCCTTTGTAGCGTCGAGCCATGCTCGACTGCCGTTCGCGAGGTGGTCGGTGCAGAAGCCGTCGAGCATGGCTCGACGCTACAGTCCGGCGTTCCTGCGCCACGCGGCGGGGGTCTGCCCACACTCACGGCGCAGCGCGCGGGTCAGTGCGCTCTGCTCGGAATAGCCTGCGGCCAGCGCGATATCACTGATCGGCGCCGTGCTGGAGCGCAGCTGGTGCTTGGCCCAACGCAACCGGCATGCACTGAGCCATGCCTGGGGGCTGAGCCCGAACTCACGCTGGAACAGCGCGTGCAACCGGCTCTCCCTGACCCCGACAGACGCGGCCATGCGCGCCACCGGCCACGCCTGGCCCGGATCGGCCTGCACTGCCGCACACAGTCCCTGCATGCGCGCGCCACTGCCGGCCGGTGCAAATACCTGCAGCAGCTGCGGCAGCAGGGCCGGCATCGGCTGCCCGTCCTGCACGCCCGCCAGGCGTTGTCGCAGCGCATGCGGCAGGTGCAGCCAGCGCTGCCGGCACAGATGCTCCTGCGTGCCGTCATCAAGCACGCCGGGAGGACAATCGACGATCACGAAACCGTTCGGGCCATCGGCCATCTGGTCATGCGCTTCGCCGGCCGCAACGAAAACCCCCTGCAGCAGGTCCAGGCGGCCACCGCGGCCTTCCATCTCGAAGTGCAGTTCGCCCTGCAGCGGCAGCACCCATTGCGCGTAGTCATGGCGGTCCAGGCCGGTGGCCTGGCCGTAGTGCCGCAGATGGAAGATGGCGCCCATCCGCGCAGTGTGCGCGTGTAGCAACGGCCGTGCAAACCGCTGCTATAGTCGAGCCGTCATCCAACGCAGGGAGTGCAGGACATGACCCATCGGCAGGTGTCACTGATGCTCGCCACCAGCCTCGGCTTGGCGCTCGCAGCTTCGGTCTCCGCACAGGAGCGTACGCCCCCGGCCCCGCACTGCATGGACGCGGTCGGCGTGCAGGAAGTGGAGCAGGCATCACCGCGCTCGATCGCACTGCGCGCCGCCTCCGGACAGGCCTATCGCATCGACTTCAGCGAGGATTGCCCCGGCGTCCGCGGTGCTACCTCGCTGAAGCTGGAAGCACCTGCCGGTTGGGCCTGTGGTCGTCCCAGCGAACGCGTCGTGGTCGACGGCCGCCGCTGCGCCGTCAGTGCGGTCACCCCGCTGCAGGATCGCGACTACGCCAGCGTCGCCCGCGACAGCGACCGCCTGCGCACGGCTACCCTGCCCGCCGTGACCATCCGCGAGCACAGGGAAATCCGCCGCAGCTTCGGCGGCTCACCGTCGTACTGCTTTGCCACCCGCAACGTGCGTGCCTGGTCATCCGACCCGCAGGGCATGCTGGTGGAGACCAATCCGCGCCGCAATGGCGGCCACCGCTACTACCGGGTCGAACTCGGCAGCCACTGCCGCCAGCTCGACCGTGCGCCGCAGCTGAGCTTCCACTCGGGCCTGCAGAACGGCCTGATCTGTGGCAATCCCGGCGATCGGATCATGACTGCCGAGTTCGAGACAGACGATCTGCGCGGTGAAAGCATCGCCCCACTGCCGCAGTACACCCGCGGCAGCTGCACGATCCAGGCGGTCTACCCGGCCTCCAGCCAGGCGTCGAACTAACCGTCGACGCCAAGGAAGGTGAACGGTGCGCTGGGCACGAACTGGCCCAGTGCATCGCCGGCAAAGGTGTTGCGCTGGTCCTTGCCAAGATCGAGCTTGAGCACCTGGCCGCCGAAATCGACCTTGTTCAGATCGACCCAGAAGGTGTTCGGGGTCAACGCCGACTCGAAGAAGTACAGCCGCCGCTTGTGATCGGCCACCGTGCGCCAGCGCGTGGATGAGATGTTCGGCTCACCCGGCGTGGTGATGCCATACGGCACCGACGCATTGCGGATCACGCTGAACACACTGGCCAGCGCCTCCACCGGATCTTCGGCCTTGGGAATGGCGTTGATGTAGAACGAGGCGCGCGCGAAACGATCGGCGGAGCGGTTGGTGCCCGGCAGCATCACCGTGCCACCGATCTGCTGCCAGTAACTGTTGAGGGCCAGCTGCTGCTCGAAGATCGGCGAGTTGGTCATCACCTGATAGCGCCGGTCATGGTGAATCACCTGGCGACCGCCGATGTACTCGACGATGGCGCTGTCGCCGGTGGCATCGGACAGCGACAGGTGCAGCGTCGCCTGGCGGTCTTCGCCCGGCACCTTGTCGGTGACGATCGAGTACGGCTCACGTTTGAGCGCCGCGACCGCCTCGTCCACGGTGGCGAAATTGTCCAGCACATACTGCGCCCACAGCGAGATCGCCAGTCCCGGCTTGTTGCCACGCTGCTGCGGATACTCCGATTCCACCAGCCACAGCAGGTTGGCCACCAGGCCCTTTTCGTTCATGCCATCGGTGGTCGACACGTCGTAGCCGGTGGCCACCACGCTGCCGTAGCGCGCAGTCCAGGCCAGCGATTTCGGACCGGCCAGGCCGGTGCGTGCGATGCCACGCGGCAACACGTAGAGGTTGGTCGCTACATCGACCTTCCAGTCCATCGAGCGCGCAGTGATCACATCGCCGTTGTCGCCCCGATACACCGCACGCGTGCAGGCCAGTGCCGGCGTGATCGCAGATGCCAGCGCCATGGCCAGCATTGCCTTTCCCTTCCACTTCATCCGTGCCATGTCGTTACGCTCCTTTCCCCGTGGTCCGTCGATCTGACCCGATCCATGGTGACACAGGGGTGAAGCCTCAGCGCACGAAGCGATCGTGCAGCCAGAAGCCCACCACCATGGCAGGCACGAACCACAGCGCTTCACGCGATGCGACAGCCAGCCCGGCGATGGCCGGTCCGGGGCAGTAACCAGCCCATCCCCAGCCGATACCGAACAGTGCAGCGCCCAGCAGCAGGCGAGCATCGACATCACGTGAATTGGGTAGCTGGAAGCGCAGCGCGAACCACGGCTGCGCGCGTCGCAGTACCCAGCGCTGCCCGACGGCACTGACCAGCAGTGCCGAGCCCAGCACCCACATCAACGTTGGATCAAAATCACCGGCCACATCGAGGAAGCCGAGTACGCGACGCGCGTCGGTCATCCCCGAAAGCGCCAGTCCCGCGCCGAACAGCGCACCCGCCGTAGCGGCGGCCACGACCGCGCGACTCATGCCAGGCCTCCGCCGTGACGGACCAGGAACGTGGTCAGCATCGCGCAGGCCATGAACACCAGCACTGCCAGCAGCGAGCGCTTCGAGCCGCGGGCCATGCCACAGACGCCATGACCACTGGTACAACCACTGCCCAGGCGCGTGCCGAAGCCCACCAGCAGGCCGGCGCCGATCAACTGCCAGGCGGGCCAGGCATCGCGCAGCAGCACACGTGGCGAGGCCTCGGGCAGCGACTGCCACCACAGCACCAGCCCCGCTGCTGCGAGCAGCCCCAACAGGAATGCCCAGCGCCAGCCACGCTCGCCTTCCGCTGCGCGCAGGCTGCCCGCAGCGATCCCGCTGATACCCGCCACGCGCCCGACAGTGGCGAGCAGCAACACCGCAGCGGCGCCGATCAGCGCTCCGCCCGCCACCGCAGTCCATGGCAGGTTCATGCCCTGCCCTCTTTCACGCCGCTCATGGGATTGCCCTTTGATTTAGATTTATCTAAATTAGACACTTCTAAACAAAAAGGTCAACCATGGCCCGCACCCCGCTCGACAGCGCCGCCATGGCCGAACACGCCGCAGAGGCTGCAACGCTGCTTAAGAGCCTGGCCCATCCTGCGCGGCTGCGCGTACTGTGCCGCCTGGTCGAAGGTGAGGCACCAGTACCGGAACTGCAGGCATTGACCGGCCTCAGCGCATCGGCGCTGTCACAGCATCTGGCGGTGCTGCGCGAACTGGATATCGTCGCGACGCGTCGCGAAGCGCAGGCCATCCACTACCGCGTGATTGAAGGGCCCGCACTGGGCGTGCTGCAGGCGCTGCATGCCGCCTACTGCGGCGGCACTTCGCGTTGACGCTCAGCCGGCGTGCAGGGCGGGCTGCACGACGTTGTCGAGCAGATCCACCGGGGTCGGCGCCGAACGATCACCTTCCAGCGCCCGGCTGAAACCCGACCAGTCGCTGGCCGACAGCTGGCGCAGCAGCGCCGCATCCACCGGCAACGCGCGCATCGACCAGTACGGAAACTGACGCTGGCCCAGGCGGCCGCGCGCCAGCTCGATGATGTCGACATGGCTGCCGGCCTGCAGGATGCGCTCGTACACCGAATCGATACCGTCCGGCGGCCCCTCGATGTACTGCAGGAATCGCCCGCCGTCATGCAGCAGCACACCGGTCACGCCCGCCATCTTGTTGAAGCGGGCGGCATCGTCGACCAGCGCCTGCAACCGTTCAGCGGAAAGATCCGGCAACGCCTGGCTGACGTAGGCGATGGCACGCAGTGGCATGGTGCTTCCTTGACAAGATGTACACCCACGGTAGCAGTTGCGGACGAGTCCGTCTCAGTGCCCGTGGATGTTTCCTGAAGAATTCAGTTTGCCGCTGCAGGCAGCCCCTCTGCGCGTCTCGGCAGCAGGGCTTCGAACACCACCTGCCCGGCCTCGTTGCGCGCTGCGATGCGCCCTCCGTGCGCGCGCACGAACTGATCGACGATGTACAGGCCCAGCCCCAGGCCCTTGCTCTGGTGGAAGCTGGCCTTGAACGGTTCGAACAGCCGCGGCAGCAGCGCGTCGTCGATCCGGCCGGCATTGCTGACCCGCAGCAGCACGCTGCGCGGATCGCGCCCGTCCACCTCCACCCTCGCCTCGCTGCCATGGGTGAGCGCGTTGCCGACCAGATTGGCGGCAACCTGGCCGAGACGGTCCAGATCGCCCTGCAGCCGCGTATCGCCGTGCATGTCCAGATGGATCCGGTCCGCGCCATGCGCGCTGCCCGCTTCGGCCACCACCGCGCGGGTCACGTCGGCCAGATCGCAGGCACTGGCCTGCAGCCGCAGGCCACCGCTGCGGATCCGCGAGAAGTCCAGCAGCTGTTCGACCATGCGTGCCATGCGCAGAGTGCTGGCCTCCAGGTACTGCAGGGTCTGCTGCGCGCCCGCATTGTCCTGCGGGATCTCCATCGCCAGCTTGTCACTGCACAGCAGGATCGCCGACAGCGGCGTGCGCAGGTCGTGGGTCAGCACCGCCGCCATTGTTTCGTTGAGCTTGAGCGCGCGTTCCAGCGCCTCGTTGCGCGCCTTCAGCAGCTGCCGCTGCTGGTACAGCTCAATGAAGACGTTGACCTTGCTCAGGATCACCTGCGGCGCCACCGGCTTGTGCAGGAAATCGACCGCACCGCTCTCGTAGCCCTTGAACACGCGCAGGGGATCATCCGGGGAGGCGGTCAGGAAGATGATCGGCACGTCGCGGCTGCGATACGAACCGCGCATCAGTTCGGCCAGTGTGAAGCCATCGATCTCCGGCATGTGCACGTCCAGCAGGGCCAGTGCCACCTCGTGCTCGAGCAGCAGCTCCAGCGCCTGCGCGCCGGAACCGGCCAGCAGCAGATTCACGCCCTCGCGCTGCAGCAGCGCCTGCATGGCCACCAGGTTCTGCGGCACGTCATCGACGATCAGCAGGTTGACCGGGGACTGCGACTGCGCAGGGTCCGGTGGCAGCAGGTTCATGCAAACAACTCCTTCAGGCGACGACACATCAGTTCAAGGGGCAGCACGGCATCGGCGCCGGCGTACTGCAGGGCGGAGGCCGGCATCATCGACGCTTCGGCTTCCTCGGGACATTGCAGCCAGGCACGGCCACCGGCACGGCGCACGGCGGCAACGCCCTCGCTTCCATCACTGCTGGCACCGGTCAGCAGCAGGGCCAATACCCGCCTGCCGAACACCGCAGCAGCGGAGTCGAACAGCGGATCGATGGCCGGACGGGAGAACAGCACCGGCGCATCCACCGACAACGCCACCGCCCCCTCGTCCTCCACCAGCAGGTGGTAATCCGGCGGCGCGAACGTCACCGTGCCCAGCTGCAACGGCTGCTTGTCTTCGGCTTCGCGCACCGGCAGCGCGCAGTACGGCGCCAGCACCTCGGCGATGCGGCTGGTGCGGTCACGCGGCAGGTGCAGCACGGCCAGTACCGGCACCTGCAGCGTCGCCGGGAGCGCACCGAGTACCGCCTGCAGGGCCGCCACGCCACCGGCAGACGCGCCGATCACCAGCACGGCAGGACGCGCCGGCAGCGCCATCAGGCCACCTTCCGGTACAGGCGTTGCTCGCGCGAACAGACCTCGAAGGCGTCATGGTGGCACCCGAACTGCAGCGATTCCTTGCTGCCAAGACCGAGGAAGCCCCGGTGCACCAGCGCTTCGCGGAACAGACCGACAGCGCGGTCCTGCAGATCGCGGTTGAAATAGATCAGCACGTTGCGGCACGACACCAGGTGTACTTCGGAGAACACGGTATCGGTGGCCAGGCTGTGGTCGGCGAACACCACGTTGCGACGCAACTGGCGGTCGAACACCGCGCCGTCGTAGGCCGTGGCGTAGTAGTCGGACAACGACGCCGTGCCACCGGCCGCCAGATAGTTGCGGCTGAACTGGGCCATCCGGTCGATGCCATAGGCGCCCGCCTCGGCGGTGGCCAACGCGGCCGGATTGATGTCAGTGGCATAGACGATGCTGCGATCAAGCAAACCTTCCTCATGCAGCAGGATCGCCAGCGACCACACTTCCTCACCGGTGCTGCAACCGGCCACCCACAGCTTCACCGAGGGATAGGTGCGCAGTACCGGCACCACCTGCTCGCGCAGTTCACGGAAGTACGCGGGATCACGGAACATCTCCGAGACCTGCACGGTGAAGAACTGCATGGCCTGGGCGAACAGCTCCGGCTCGTGCAGCAGCCGGTACTGCAGGTCGACCAGCCGTTCGCACTCATAGCGCTGCATCGCCTGGCGCATGCGCCGGCGCAGCGACGACACCGCATAGCTGCGGAAATCGTAGTGGTAGCGCTGGTACAGCGCCTCCAGCAGGACCTTCAGCTCCAGGTCGAACAACGCCTGTTCGTTCATTGCCGCGAGCACCAGACCCGGCACAGCGAGACCAGCTTGTCGACGTCGATGGGTTTGGCGATGTAGTCGTTGGCACCGGCCTGCAGGCACCGCTCGCGGTCATCGGGCATGGCCTTGGCAGTCAGCGCGATGATCGGCAGGTCCTGCAGGTGACGCTGCGCGCGGATCTCGCGCATCGCGGCCAGGCCGTCCTTCTCCGGCATCATGATGTCCATCAGCACCAGGTCGACCTCGCGCTCGGCCAGGCGATCCACCGCTTCCTGGCCGTTGCGCGCGATCTCCAGCGTCACGCCCAGCGGCTCAAGCACGCTGGACAGCGCGAAGATGTTGCGCACGTCATCCTCGGCCAGCAAAACAGTACGGCCATCGAGCACGGTGTCGCGACGGCGGGCCTCGCGCAGCAGGCGCTGCTGGTCGGTGGGCAGGCTGGCTTCCACGCTGTGCAGGAACAGGGTGACCTCATCCAGCAGGCGTTCGGGCGAACGCGCGCCCTTGATGATGATGCTCTTCGAATAGCGGCGCAGGCGCTGCTCTTCCTCGCGGCCGAGCGCGCGACCGGTATAGACGATCACCGGCGGGAAGCCGACATCATCATTGCCGGCCATGTGCTCGAGCAGGTCGTAGCCGCTGCCGTCGGGCAGCGACAGGTCCATCACCATGCAGTCGAAGGTAACCGTGCTGAGCTGCTCCAGCGCGCCGGCCAGCGTTCCCACTGCAACGATCTGCAGCTGATCACGGCCCAGCAGCAGTTCCAGGTTGTGGCGCAGCTCGCTGTCGTCCTCGACGATCAGCAGGCGCCGCACGTCGCGCTGGCTGGTCTGTTCCAGCTGTTCGATGGCCGTCACCAGCCGCTCGCGCGTGGTCGGCTTGATCGCGAAACCAATCGCACCCAGCTCGCGCGCCACCTGGCTGCGGTCCATCGCCGAAACCACGTGCACCGGGATATGCCGGGTATCGGGGTTGCGCTTCAGGCGCTCCAGCACGCTCAGGCCGGACACGTCCGGCAGGCCGATATCGAGCAGGATGCCGTTCGGGCGCAGTTCGCTGGCCAGGGTCAGCGCCTCTTCGGCGGTCCCGGCCACCACGCAGTCGAAGTCCAGTTCATGGGCCAGGGCCACAAGCGCTTCGGCGAACGTGGCGTCGTCCTCGACGGCCAGGATCAAGCGGCCGGCGCGTTGGCGACGGCCGCGGTCATCGGCCACGCTGGCGGTGATGGGCGCCACGGATGCAACGGTCGGTGCGACAGGGGTGCGCGCAGCGATCGGCGGCGCAGGTGCTATTGAGGCGGCGGCAGGCACTTCGCCCGGTTCCGAAACCGGCGCGCCCTGCAACGGCAGTTCCAGGATGAAGCAGCTGCCGCGACCCGGTTCACTGTCGACCTGGATGCTGCCACCCATGCGCTCGGCCAGATCGCGCGAGATCGACAGGCCCAGGCCGGTGCCACCGTAGCGGCGGCGGGTGCTGCCATCGGCCTGTCGGAAGGCTTCGAAGATGACCTGCAGCTGCTCGCGGGCAATGCCGATACCGCTGTCGCAGACCTCGAAACGGATGCGTCCTTGACCGCCCGCACGCACGTGCAGGCTGACCTTGCCATGCTCGGTGAACTTCACCGCATTGGCCAGCAGGTTCTTCAGGATCTGCTGCAGGCGCTGGCTGTCGACCACCAGCTGGCTGGGGGCCAGCGCATCGGCCTCGATCTGCAGGGCCAGGCCCTTCTGCCGCGCCATCGGCTCGAAGGTCTCACGCAGGCGCTGCAGTACGCTGCCCGTCACCACCACTTCATCGGCCAGCTCGACGTGGCCGGCCTCGATGCGCGACAAGTCCAGGATGTCATTGATCAGCGCCAGCAGATCGTTGTTGGACGACAGGATCGCGCGCGCATACTTCACCTGTTCTTCGGTGAGCGTGCCGTCCTTGTTGTCGGCCAGCAGCTTGGCCAGGATCAGCGAGCTGTTCAGCGGCGTGCGCAGTTCATGCGACATGTTGGCCAGGAACTCGGACTTGTAGCGCGAAGTGGCGGCCAGTTCGTTGCTGTTGCGCACCAGCTGGCTCTGCGCGACCAGCAGCGCCTGCTTCTGCGCTTCCAGCTCATGGGTGCGCTCCTCCAGCTGGACGTTGCTCTGTTCCAGCTCGGCCTGCTGTTCTTCCAGATGGGTCTGCGAGTGCTGCAGGCTGCGGCTCTGCTCTTCCAGCTCCTCATTGGCCACGCGCAGCTCTTCCTGCTGGGCCTGCAGTTCCTCGCCCTGACGCTGCGATTCCTCCAGCAGCACCACCAACTGTGCGCGCAGCAGCGATGCACGCAGCGCCATGCCGATGGTCTCGCCACAGCGCTCCAGCAGCTCGACATCGAGTCGATCCTGTTCGCCGGCGCGGGTGCGTCCCAGTTCAATGATGCCCACCACCGCGCCATCGCTGCTGATCGGCGCCAGGATGCGCTCGCGCACCGGCAACCGCCCCAGGCTGGTCTGCAGCTCAAGCACCGCATCATCACCCCCATGCAGGTGGCGGATGCGCTCGTCCCGTGCCACCTGCCCGGCCACGCCTTCCTGCAATGCCAGCGACGCCGGCATACCGGACGGCAACGCCAGGCCGCCGGTCAGCTGCAGTCGCCCGCCTTCCAGGCGGTAGACGGCGGCGACGTCGGCCTGCAGCTGGGCCCCCAGGCTGGTTGCCGCCGCCTCGGCGATCTGCTCCGGCCCCAGATCACCGCGCAGGCTCATCGCCACCGCGTTCTCGGCCTCCTGCAGCCACAGCGCGCGCATCGCGTCGCGCCGCGCCTGGATGGCGCGGGAGACGATCAGCGCGATCATCAGGAACGCACACCCGCCAATGCTGCGGTTGACGAACGAGAACGCCGAGTTGGAGCTGGCCGGGGCAACGTTGTAGCCGATGATCAACAGGATGCAGGCGACGACGGCCACGATGAACGGCGCGCGTGCACTGCGCTGGAACAGCGTGACGCCAACAGCGAGGAAGTACGCCAGCCAGACGGCGTAGCCCAGCGGAACCACCAGTTCCAACGCAATGGTCGCTGCCAGCAGTACGGCGGAGGTCATCCAGATCCAGCGGTCACGCGTAGTCGCACCAGGACGCATGCAGGTCGGTTCCAGAGCACAAAGGGTGGGTGATGGTACTCCGTGTCGTATTCAGCCGCACAGGACCATTGGCACGTGCCGCGCCTGCACGCACTCTTCACACTGCACTGCCTAGCTTCACGTCCCTTCCAGGGGTAATGCTCATTTCCACGTGGACGCAGCTGCTTCTACGACTTCCGTGCTGACGGACCCTTCCCGCCAACTGCGACTGCTGATCGACAGCGTGCGCGACCATGCGCTGTACCTGCTTGATCCTGATGGCATCGTCTGCAGCTGGAACCCGGGCGCGGAGCGCATCAAGGGCTATTCAGCCGGTGAAGTGGTCGGCACGCACTTTGGCCGTTTCTATCTGGCTGCCGATCGCGAAGCCGGGGAACCGCAGCGCCTGCTCCGCCTCGCAGCGCAGCAGGGCCACGTTGCCAGTGAAGGCTGGCGGGTGCGCCGCGATGGCTCGTCTTTCCGTGCCAGCGTGGTCATCGAGCCGGTCGTCGAAGCAGGCGAGCTGCTCGGCTTCGTCAAAATCACCCGCGACATCACCGAGCAGTGGCAGGCACAGCGGCTGCTGCGTGATGCCCAGCGTGCGCTGCGCAATACCCAACAGTTCGAGACCGTCGGCCGCCTCAGCCGCGGGCTGTCGCACGAGTTCAACAATCTGTTGACCACCATCGGCAACGCCCTGGACCTGCTGTCCCTGCGCGTGAACGGTGACGATGCACGCGCCGCCGAGCTGCTTGATGCGGCGCAGACCGCGACCGATCGTGGTGCGCTGCTGACCCGCCAGCTGCTGGCCTTCAGCACCGGCCAGACCCTGATCCGCGAACCACTGGATATCAATGCGCTGATACGGCAGTGGCTGCCGGACCTGCAACGCGCCTGCCCGCCCACGGTGGTGCTGGATGCCCAGCTGGCGCCCGGCCTGCCTGCGATCAACACCGATGCGCTGCAGCTGCAGACAGCGCTGGCCAATCTGGTCGCCAATGCCGCGGATGCTACCCTTGAAGGCGGCCGCATCCTGATCGGCACCGCGCTGGAGCATCGCCTCGACCCGGATGCGGACTCCACGCTGCAACGTGGCTATGTCACCCTCAGCGTCTGCGATGAGGGCCACGGGATGGCGGCCGACATCGCCGAACGGGCGACCGAGCCGTTCTTCACCACCAAGGACATCGGCAAAGGCAGCGGCCTGGGCCTGAGCCAGGTGTTCGGATTCACTACCCAGAGCGGCGGCTTCGTCGACGTGTCCACCACTCCCGGTGTCGGCACCACGGTCAGCCTGCTGCTCCCCGCAATGGAGGACCCTGCCGATGACCGATGACCCGATCCGCGTATTGATGGTGGAAGACCAGACCGATCTGCGTGAAATGATCGGCCTGGCCCTGCGCGACCTCGGCATCGACGTGGCCACGACCGCCGATGCGCACGAGGCCGCCGCCCTGCTGAAGGGCGAAGCGCGTTTCGACGTGGTGTTCAGCGACGTCAGCATGCCCAACGGCATGTCCGGCATCGAGCTGAGCGAGCACGTGGCACGCGAGCAGCCGCAGGCACGGATGATCCTGTCGTCCGGTTATGCGCGCTCGCAACTGCCGCCCCTGCCGGAACAGGTGGAATTCCTGCCCAAGCCGTATCGGCTGCGCCAGTTGGTGCAGTTGTTGAAGCAGGCGTAATCCACGTTGCCCCGGCAGCAGGGCGCTGCGGTCAACCCTTCATCGCTCCCCGCTGGAACGAAGCCAGCAGCGTAGAGGCTGCCGCTGCCGGCGCCAGCCGACCGCGCGCCAGTGACCAGGTGATGCCGTAGAAGCAGGTCCAGTAGAAGTCCGCGAGCCACACTGCGGTGAAACCGACGTTGAACTCTCCGGCCGCCTGACCTCGCAGGAAAAAGGCCTCGAAGCGCTCGCCGATCGGCGCCCAGCGCTCCGGCAGCAGATGCAGGTCACCCTGGCGCTGCTGCTCTTCCATCATCCGCGCGAACAGCAGCGTCACCAGCTCCCAGTCCGCCAGCAGCGTGGCGGTGACCTGCTCCAGCACGTGGCGCGCATCACCGCCCTCATCGAACCAGACCGCCGCCGCTTCCACGCGCTCGAAGCCGGCCGCGAACAGTGCCTCGTCGATCGCCTCCCGGGTGGGCGCAAACCGGTACAGGGTCGCGCGGCTGATACCGGCCCCGCGCGCGAGTTCGCTGAGGGTGCAGCGTGGATGGCTGACCAGGGTGGCCGCCAGCGCATGGGGCAGGTCGCGGCGGGTGCGTGCTGCGGCAGGTCGCATGAAAGCGCTGAGGTATGGGTTCGCCCTCACGCTAGCATGAATAACCAATTAATAAACTGAATCAAAGATGATTCATTCGGATCACCGATGCGCTAAAACAGGGATGCGTCCGGTGCACCCGGGTCGGTGCACGGCAGGGAACGCGTCACAGGCATCGAAGGAGACAACGCCATGCTGCATCCACTACGCGATATCGCTGTGTTGTTCGACGCCAGCGACACCGGGGACCGCGTTCTCAACATCGCCGCCCATCTGGCGCAGGCACAGCAGGCCCATCTGGTCGCGGTCTCCACCGCCCAGCATCCCACCGACATCGCCAACGGTTTCGCACGCGGTGCCGGCATTGCCGCCGCACTCGACCACGAGGCGCGCGCGGATGCCGCCTGCACCGCGCAGCTGATGCAGAACCTGCGTGCCGTGTCCGAGCCACTGCAGATCAGCAACGAACTGCGCATCGTCTCGGACTATCTGGGCGGCGCCGACCTGGCCCTGCAGTCGCTGTACTGCGACCTGATCATCGCCGGCTATCCGCGTACTCCCGGCGCCCCTTCTGGCTGGCACCCGCTGGGAACGCTGCGCCAGACCGGCGTGCCGATGCTGCTGGTACCACCACATTGGCAAGGCGACCAGGTCGGCCATCGCATCGTGGTGGCGTGGAATGCCAGCAAGCAGGCACGCCGTGCGGTAGCCGATGCGTTGCCGCTGCTCGCACGTGCGAAAGCGGTGCACCTGCTGATGGTCGACACGCCCAAGGCCGAGGCCACACCTGGCGCCGAGATGGCCCAGCACCTGGCGCGGCACGGCGTCGAAGTAGAGATCCAGGCGATCAGTTCAAGCCAGGGCGGCGTTGCCGCGACCATCCGCCAGCACGTGCTCGATGCCGACGCCGACCTGCTGGTGCTGGGCCCCTACAGCCGCAGCCGGGTGGTCGAGCGTGTGCTCGGCGGGGTCACCGAGGATCTGCTGGCCGAAGTACCGGCGCCCTTGTTCGTTTCGCACTAGTACCGCCCTGCCCTGCCCGGCGATAGCCGGTCAGCGACTGCCCGGTGTGCCGCCGGAAGTAGCGGCACAGGTAGGATGCATCCTCGAAGCACAGGCGCTCGGCGATGCGACCGATCGGCAATTCGCTGTAGGTCAGCAGCGCTTTGATTTCCAGCACCACCTGGCGATCAATCAACGCCTTTGGCGTTTCGTCGAAGCACTCGCGGGTCAGCTGCGAAAGATAGAACGGGGTGATGCACAGCGCGTCGGCATAGGACTGCACGTCGCGCTGGCGCGTGCTGCGCTCACCGACCAGTTCCCAGAAATTCCAGGCCAAGCGCTCGCGTCGGCTGACCTGCGCCACGGCCACACTGCGCGCCGGCAACAGCGTTGCGAATTTGAGGAAGAACGTCTGCAGCAGGTTGCGCAGCATCACGTGACGATAGCGGCCGCCATTGTGCTGCGCATCCATCAACTGCTGCAGCCAGCCCTGCAGCAGCGGCACGTCCAGCGGCGACGGCACGCAGTGGGGCTGATCGTGCAGGAACTTGAACAGTGCATTGGGAAGCACATAGGCCACCTCCGATGCCAGCGCCTTGGGCATCAGGCAGACCACCGCCAGAAAGCCGCGTGAGCGCTGCCGCAGCAGCGCCAGCGTGTCCTCTGCCAGCACCAGCACATCGTGCCGCTGCACCGCTACCTCGCGGAAGTTCAGTGCAAAGCGTGCGCGCCCCGATACGCATACCAGCACCGCCAGATAAGCGTGGCCGAACGACAGCGGGACGCCCTGCCCTTCGGCCAACGTACTGACCTCCAGGCGCATGGATTCGTCCTGGTCCAGGAGCTGGGGTACGCGATCCATCGGCCGATCCGGCTGTATTCCGGGCCCCAGCATACCCGGGCTCGGCCACCCGTTGTGAAAAGTACCGAAACCATCAAGGTCCCGCCCTGGGCCGATCGCGCCTGGCGACCTAGCCTGTGCACTCTCTTTGTTCCCGTGGAATTGACATGCAGCTGCACACCGAACGCTTGATCCTTCGCCCCTGGCGCGACACCGACGCTGCCGATCTGTACGAGTACGCCCGCGACCCGCGCGTGGGCCCCATCGCCGGCTGGCCGGTGCACACCAGCGTTGAGGAAAGTACCGAAATCATCCGCACCGTCTTCAACCGGCCAGAGGTCTACGCGCTGCAGAGCCGCGAGGACGGCCACGCGATCGGCTGTGTCGGCATCCTGATCGGCACCGACAGCAACTTCGAGATCAGCGATCGAGAGGGTGAGATCGCCTACTGGATCGGCGTTCCGTACTGGGGCCGCGGACTGGTGCCCGAAGCGGTGCGCGAAGTGATGCGGCACGCCTTCATGCAGCTGGAACTGGACGCACTGTGGTGCGGCTACTTCGCTGACAACCTGCAATCGCTCAGCGCACAGAGCAAATGCGGTTTCCAGCATCACCATACCGAAGTGAACAAGTTCAACAGCTTCCTCGGCGACTACCGCACCGAGCACATCAGCCGCATCACCCGCGAGCAATGGTTTGCCCTGCAGGCCACCTTGCCAGCATGAGCGAAGTTCAGGCCGACGTGCGCTGCATGAACAGAAGTTCCGGCGTCGAGGACGCATCAACCTGCTGGAAGCCGAGGTCGCGATACAGGGCCACGGCAGCGGTGTTGTCACGATAGACGCGCAACGTGAGGCGCTGCACACCGGCTTCGCGCATGGCCTGTGCACTCAAGGCCTGCATGAGCAGCCGGCCAAGGCCGCGCCCGCGTGCCAGCGGGGAAACAATGATGCGGCCCAGGTGCGCGGTGCCGGCGTCGGTCGTCCAGTACTGGCCAAAGCCCAGGCACTGGCCCTGCTCGTCCAGCAGCGCCCAGCCAGGCCTCGGCCCGAGTTCGAGCACCTGCGCGAACCGTTCCGGCGGCAAGGGGAACGGCACGCCGGGGCCCGCCCAGCGCTGGGTGACCTCGGCGGAATCAAGCCAATCGGCAATGGTGGCGTAGTGCGAAGGCTGGACGGCGCAAAGGTTTGGTTTCATGACCCGCATGGTGCGTCATTCGTGGCGATTAGACACGCTGCGTGTCGACACTTGAGTTTTGTCATAGGACAATAAACAATTCCAGGCGTCCAGCCCATTCCCCCTTCGGGAGATCCCATGTTCAAAGGCCTCAGCGCGTTTCCACTGACCCCGCTCTCTGAAGCCGGCATCGACTTTCGTGCGTTTGCCGGACTGATCGAGCGCCTGGCCGATTCCGGTGTTGATTCGATGGGCGTGCTTGGCTCCACTGGCAGCTACGCCTATCTGGAGAAGCACGAGCGCAAGCGCGTGCTGCGCGAAGCGCTCGCGCACGCCGGGGGTGTTCCGGTAATCGCCGGCATCGGTGCATTGCGTACCCGCGATGTGCTGGAACTGGCCCTGGACGCCGAGGATGCAGGTGCTGCAGGCCTGCTGCTCGCCCCCGTGTCCTACCAGCCCCTGAAGGATCACGAGGTGCAAGCGCTGTTCGAAACAGTATGCGCAGCGGTGCGCACGCCGATCTGCGTCTACGACAATCCGGGCACCACGCATTTCCGCTTTACCGATGCACTGCATGGCCGGATCGCCGCGCTGCCCAACATCGCTTCGATCAAGATTCCGCGCCTTGCTGATGATCCGGCCGATGCGGCCGCGCGTGTTACGGCATTCCGTGCGTGCGTTCCCGCACATGTGACGCTGGGCGTCAGTGGTGACGCATCTGCGGTGCGTGGACTGCTGGCGGGGTGCGATGCCTGGTATTCGGTAACCGCCGGGCTGTTCCCCGAGGTAGCGCTGCAGATCGTGCGGGCCGTGGGTAGTGGCGATGAAGAGGGTGCTATTGCCCTGTCTGCGCGGCTGGCGCCGCTGTGGTCCCTGTATGACCGGTTCGGCGGGATTCGCGTCATGGCCTGCGCGGCGGCACTGCTGGGACTGTGCGGCGAGAACTGCCTGCCGTTGCCGTTGCAGGGGCTGCGGGACGGTGAGCGCGAGGAGGTGGAGGCGGTGCTGGGTGGGCTGGGGTTGTTGTAGAAGCCCGGAGTGCGGCTGCCAGGCGCCTGCGGAAGATGGTGACCCCGGCCCGATTCGAACGGGCGACCTTCCCCTTAGGAGGGGGACGCTCTATCCAGCTGAGCTACGGGGCCATTAGCAGCGGGAAAGGATACCTCGTCTGGCTGAATGGACCAAGCGCGGGGCGTTCTGCAGGGCCCTCGGAGTAGATATGCTGGCCCGCCGCGACCCGTTGTGAACTGGATGTCCGACGTCTGGCGAACCCTCTCCGCCCTCGGCGACAGCCGCTGGCTGCTGCCGATGGCCCTGGTGCTACTGATCACCCTGCCCCGTGCAGACGCACGCCTGAAATGGCGATGGCTGCTGGCCATCGCCGTCACCGCCGGCGTCACGCTTGCCTCAAAGCTGGCCTTCATGGGCTGGGGGATTGGCATCAAGAGCGTGCACTTCACCGGTTTCTCCGGGCACGCCGCGATGTCCAGTGTCGTCTATCCGGTCGTTGGTGTACTGCTTGCCGGCCCCGGCAAGCGCGCACGGGCGATCGGCCTGGTAATCGGCGCGCTGTTGGCCACCGCCATTGCCTGGTCACGAATCCCGCTGCATGCCCATAGCCTTTCGGAAGTCATTGCCGGGCTGATGCTTGGGCTGGGCAGCGGCGCATGGGCGCTTTCCACCACAACTCCGTGCAACCGCCCCAGCGGGCGGATCGTGGCCTCTGCCGTGCTCATCGGCCTCATCCTTCCACTCTGCCTTCCAGATCTACGCACACATCAGCTGGTCACAGCGCTTGCCGAGGCCTTGGAGGGCTGCCTCGAGACCAACGACTGAAGTTGAAGACCGTCGATTTGCTTGCACAAGCCCTTCACCTTCCTTGACAGGGCAGATGACTATTCGCCACCATACGCGTGGAAAAATTTACCTCACGGAGTAGGAGACCCCGTAGATGAAGAAGATGATTGCCGCCCTGGCCCTGCTGGGTCTGTCCTCCCCGGTGTTCGCTCAGGAGGTTCCGGCAACGGAAGCCGCCGCAGAAGGCACCACCGCCGCTGTAGCGGGCACCGAGGCCGCAGGCCTGTCGACCGCCGCCATTGTCGGCACCAGCGTCATCGCCGTTGCTGCTGGCGCCGTGCTGTACAGCGTCGCCGGTGACAGCACCAGTGGCCCAAGCGATCCGGGCAGTGACCCGGGTAATCCGGAAGAGCCGGGCACCGGTGGCACCGGCGGCACGGGTGGTACTGGCGGCACTGGCGGCACTGGCCGCTGATCCAACCGTTTCCGGTTTCAAGCCCTCGCCGGGCAACTGCTTGGCGAGGGTTTTTTATGCCTGTCGAATTTTCTTACTCCCATGACCAAGAAGTTGACCTGTCTCGCGGCTGCTCTACTGGCAACCGCCACCCTGTCCGGCTGCCTGCTGGCCCCCGGCCAGCACCTGCGCCAAAGCGATGTCTCGCGCGGCCGCCAGAGCGACGACCGCCAGCTTGAGCTGATCACCATCACGCCCAAGCTCATCGCCATGGATCGAGCAACGCAGAGTGAACAGGTCCTTCCCTCGGAACTGTTTGACTACCAGCCACCGGAATACACGGTTGGTATTGGCGACATTCTGTATATCACCGTCTGGGATCATCCGGAACTGACTGTTCCCGCCGGCTCGCAGCAGCAGGGCAATCTTGCCGGACGACTGGTGCAGAGCGACGGCTCACTGTTCTACCCCTACATCGGTAAGGTTCAGGCCAAGGGCAAGACTCCGGTTGCCCTGCGCGAGGAAATCAGCCGACGACTGGCGCAGTACATCGAATCGCCCCAAGTCGACGTTTCCATCCTTACCTACGGTAGCCAGCGCGTATGGGTCACGGGCGCTGCCGAGCGCTCAGCCCCGATTGCACTTGGTACCTCGCCGCTGACTTTGGCTGACGCCATCAGTCAGGGTGGCTTGAACGTCAATCAAGCTGACCTGTCCGGCGTCCGCCTCAGCCGCGCCGGTGCCACCTATACGATCAATCTGGAAACACTGGCCACCCAGCATGGCGGCCGCCAGCTGTTCCTGAAGGACGGGGATTCAATCTTCATCCCCTACTTGGATCGAAAGGAAATTTTCGTAGTCGGTGAAGTCAATCTTCCTGGCGCCTACAGCTTCCGCACCGGCGACGTGTCACTGAACCAGGCACTCGGCCGCGCCCGCGGACTGACCCAGGAGACCTCAGCCGGTAATGCAGTCTATGTGATCCGTGGCAGCAGGGATCTGGAGTCAGTGCCTTCCACTGTCTATCAGCTCGAAGCT
Source organism: Stenotrophomonas sp. 63632_Sma (assembly GCF_056482875.1). NCBI lineage: Bacteria > Pseudomonadati > Pseudomonadota > Gammaproteobacteria > Lysobacterales > Lysobacteraceae > Stenotrophomonas > Stenotrophomonas sp. 63632_Sma. Next base: position 2,000,340 of record NZ_CM151220.1, on the reverse strand, counting down.
CGTTCACCGGCTGCCTTTGCGATTGGCAGCCAGTTCATGCTGCAGCCCGGCGACGTGGTTTTTGTTGGCGCGGCCGGCGTCACGCGCTGGAACCGCTTCGTGAACCAGCTGTTGCCATTCACGAACATCCTGTACACCGCCGCCCGCACGGAGAACGAAGTCGGGAACAAGTGACATGATGCGCATGGATGTGCTCTTGGCGCGCCGCAGATTGCGGCGCGCCCTCCATTGGATGATGACCCTCTCCACGCTGGCTCTGCTGGCAGGCTGCACAACGGCCAGCCGTGCGACCAGCGATTCCTTTCGCCTGCTGCTGAAGCGACAGGTGACAGCTACTCCTGAACAGGTCGCCGCGAACCGCTTCCCACAGGCGCAGTTGAAAGCCCCCGACCTGACTGCCGTGATGGTGTTGGGTTACGTCGACGGGGGGCGCCAGAGCTGGTACGCCGGAAGCAACGCGGTATTCCAACTCGACGACACAGGCCTGGTAACGGGCGTTTCGAGCTCAGACCGGCAGATTCAGGCGCGCATCGCAGGAGCCTCGCCTTTTACCAGATTGCATGCGCTCAACAGCACCACCACTGTACAGCGCGAGTACGACTGGATTCCTGGCTACCGTATGGGGGTCAGGGCCACCGGCACCCTCACGCGTGGCGGTATCGAGTCGGTGAGCATCCTCGGCAAGGAACGGTCGTTGATTCGCTTTGATGAGCGCATCGAAGGCGGCTTCCATGCGCACAACATCTACTGGGCGGATCCCAGCACAGGCTTTATCTGGAAGAGCCGGCAGCAGCTGGGACCCTCCTACACAGTGGAGCTGGTGCAGCTCAAACCTTACCGCGCCGCAAAGGACTGACCATGGGATTTCGATTCTTGCCGCTGCTGGCAGCGTTGCTGGCTGCTGGTCCTGCCCTGGCCAACAAATCGCCGGCGCCCGGCAATCTTGAGGTCGTCGCTGATGGAGCACTGTCTGCACCGGGAAGCTACACGGTGGCTGTCGGCACCCGGCTTTCCCGGCTTCTCGCAACCACGCAACCCACTGCAGACGCCTATCTGCCCGCATTGGCGCTGTATCGGCCGCATGCACGCCTGCAGCAGGTTCGACTGCGTGCGGGTCTGCAACACGACCTCGACTTACTTGAGGAGCATCAGGATCCGCAGATCGCAGACGCAGCAACCGGGCTTTCTCGTTGGCTGCAGGACCATCCGGCATCGGGTCGCATACGACTGCCCGTCAACGACATGCGACTGATGCAGGTTCAGGCGGGCAGCGACCCGGTGCTGGAACAGGAAGATGTACTGATCGCTCCTCGCCGACCTGCCACGATCACCGTAGTGGGTGCGGTGGAATCAACCTGTGAGCTGACTCATCAGCCGCTGCGTGATGCGCATGAATACCTGCGCGAATGTGCTGTCACACCTGCGGCAGACCGTGATGAACTCTATGTGGTACAGCCAGACATGACTGTCCAGAAGATTGGCATCGCGCTATGGAACCGCTCCGATCCGCAGCCAGTCGCCCCTGGCGGCGTCATCTTCGTGCCACTGCGCCAGCACGCCGTCGCTGCAGTCGACAGCACCTTCAATGCCGAGTTCGCGGCGTTCATCGCTACCCAGGCCCTGCAACCGTGATTCGCTCCACCCTCTCTTCCGCCGGCGCTACGCGCCCTACCGCCTTCGCCCTGTCGCTGCTCGCCCTGTCGCTGGCAGCCGAACTGCATGCACAACAGGCTCCGCCCCCGACTGCCAGCGAATGGGGTGGCATCGGCTTGCTGCAGACACCGACAGCACGCATGGCCGAGGATGGGGATATCGCGTTCACTGCATCACACAATTCTCCGTACAGTCGATACAACCTGACGCTGCAGCCATTCTCTTGGCTGGAAGGCTCGTTCCGATACATCAACGTCTCCAACCTGCGATACGGGGAAACCAGCCTCAGCGGTGACCAGAACTACAAGGACAAGTCGATCGATTTCAAGGTGCGATTCTGGCGCGAAACGCGCTGGACGCCAGATCTTGCCTTCGGCGTGCGTGATCTGGGCGGCACGGGCTTCTTCTCCAGCGAGTACTTGGTCGCGAGCAAGAATTTCGGCCCTATTGATGCATCCGTTGGCCTGGCAACCGGCTACATTGGCAATCGCGGCGACTTTTCGAACCCTCTAGGAGCAATCGATGATCGCTTCAAGGAGCGCCGGCCTATCGCCGGAAGCAATATCAATGACGCCGGCAAGTTCGGGGTGAGCAACATGTTCAAAGGCCCAGTAGGCATCTTTGGCGGCATCACCTACCAAACACCGTGGGATCCCCTGCTAGTCAAGGTCGAGTATGACGGCAATGATTACAGGCGCGAACCGCGACGCAACAACCTCAAGCAAAGTACGCCGGTGAACATCGGATTGGTCTACGCGCCAAATCGAAATGTGGAACTCACAGCGGCTTGGGAGCGTGGTGAGGCGGCCATGTTTTCATTGACCCTGCGCGGGAATCCCGGTCATGCCCCCTCTGCACCTAAGCCCTTCGATCCACCTCCCACAAGGATTGACCGGAGCGCGCTAGCGAACCAAGGAGCATCAAGTGCGACGCAACCGGATTGGAAGTCCGTCGCTGGCGACATTGACGAGAACGCTGGATTCCGCGTAGACAGCATTTCCCGCCGCGGCAGCGAGCTGGTGATCGATGGCTATCAGAATCGCTACGCCAGCGCAGCCAAGGGCATGGGCCGCGCTGCGCGCATTCTTGGCAATACGCTTGACGACAGCTACGACTGGTACACATTCCGGACGACACGTCTGGGCATGCCAACCGTAGACATGTCGATCAAGCGAGAGACCATCGAGGCGTATCTGCAAGGGGCTGCAAGCGAAGATGACCTTCGACGCAGTACCGAGATCAGCGCGCCCACCGCCATCCGGACCGATACCCTCTATCAGGCAGGAAGCCGCCCCTGGGGAGGCGGCTTCAGCTTTGGGTATCGACAGAATCTCGGCGGCCCGGATGGGTTCATCCTGTATCAGGTTTCTGCCAATGCAAGCGGGAGCATATTCTTCCGTCCAAACGTATGGCTGACAGGTTCGCTGAGCGCGAACGTCATCAACAATTACGACAAATTCCGCTACGATGCCCCGAGCAATGTCCCGCGAGTACGAACTGATATCCGCAGGTACTTGAATACATCCGACCTAACAATGCCCAACCTGCAGTTCAACATTGCAGGCCGACTTGGCAAAGACCTCTACGGCATTGCGTACGCCGGCTATCTTGAGTGGATGTATGCCGGTGTGGGCGGCGAGCTTCTCTATCGACCGATGGGTGAATCATGGGCAGTTGGCGCCAATTTGAACCACCTGCGCCAGCGTGATTTCAATCAGCATTTTGGTTTGCGTGATTACCGAATTACCACGGGCCACGCCACACTTTACTACTCGTTTGACGCACAGGAACGAGTCGTTGGCTCTCTCTCGGCAGGACGGTATCTGGCCGGCGACTACGGCGCCACGATCAATGTCGCGCGGATTTTCGACAATGGCATGAGCATGGGGGCCTATGTTACGAAAACCGACATGTCTGCAAGGGACTTCGGGGAGGGCAGCTTCGACAAGGGAATCTACTTCAGCATACCGTTTGACAGCATTCTTCCTCGCTCCACCCGCGGCAGCGCAACCATCAACTGGGCCCCCCTTATCAGGGATGGCGGCGCAATGATGAGACGGAAGTACTCGCTCTATAGCATTACCGGCGAGCGTGAAGATCGACTTTTCTACGACAACATCCGGTCGATTGCGGATTGAGCGAAGCAGCGAATAGCGAAAAAGTGGCGCTCGCTTTACCAGTTCGCAGGAGCCGCTGACCCAGCAACCAACGCGCGCCACAATCGAACGCCCGCGCCAAGCTCAGTCCTGCAATCCCCCCCCAACTTCACCCACAGTTCGGTGGCCTATCGCTGATGTGACGCCAAGGCCCCCAACAGCCTTACGTCACCCAGCCAAGAATGCGATAGCCAGACGAGGGCTCGACCTCAATCAAATTCTAGTCGGCGAAGCCACCCTAGGTGGGACTGCATGTGCAAGCTCTCAGACTTAGCGCGCCAATGTAATGACCCACCGGTTTCTGCTCAGGTCATGCGGTCAATGTAGCCGCAAAGGCCGCATCCAGGGTCATCATCTTCAGTGCCTGATGTGGGCGCTGCTGGCCGTAAAAGGCGATCCAGTCAGCGATCACCTGCAGCGCATGGGCAAAGTGATGCCTGCGCACGCATTGCTCTTTCAGTGTCCTGATCAAACGTTCCACCATTCCGTACTGCTGTGGGCACTGCGGGGTGATGAACTCCAGCTTCAGGCCGTAGCTGCGCACCAGCCGGGTGTAATCGCGACTGGTGAACACTAGGCCGTTGTCTGAGCGGATTAGGAACGACTCTCAACGGAGCACTAGATCAGCCTAGTTCCAGCCGGTCTGGCAACCGACAGGCTAGCCCTGAATGATATCCAGGACCAGAGTCGGCTTGCCTCGGGCGGCGCATCGCTCAACCTGTACGTCTTTCACTTTACTCGTCGCGGCCTTCTTCACGGAAAGCAAAACCTCAGCCGAAAGGCCTCATTCCACCACGGATACTGTCCATCAAACTCATTTAGCCTGGAACCGCATAACGGCTAGAACTCAAAACTGGCGCCTTGCGAAGGCCCAGCGCCAATGCGAGAGCGAGAGCCACAAACACACTATTCATTGCCGAAACCGAAAGTGCAGAACTGCAAACTATCCCACTAAACACTGCAACATCATTCTTTGAATACCCACTATTCCTCAGCGCGCGCCACATAAACCACAAAAGGAAAGCGAGACCAATGATTCCATGATCAAAAACAACTCGAAGGAAATAGGAGTGCAAAATTACGGAATAACAGCGCCCATCACCCGCGAAACTAAATAAATCATCATAGAAGGCCAGCCTCCCGCAAGCCGCACTAGATAGCGGCGTCAGCGGCATGCTTCCAACTAGAAACTTCCAAGATGGCCAACTCGAAACCTCATTCACGAACACCATCATAAAGTTATATCTATCAATCGACTCAACCCCCCCTCCCTCAGACCGAAGGAAAAAGATAGCCGCCGCGACCGCCCCAAGAGCCAACATGCCTGCGAAGTAAAAAAAGGTTTTGAGACTTAGCCTATTTAGGTACAGCCCATAGAAAAGTACAAGCAGTGCGAGAACCGAACTTCGTGAACCAGACAGAGCAACGATAGCCAATAGAACCAAAAACCAATAGGTCATTCTCCGACCCAGATCACCCCTAACCACAAAGAAATAAAGAATAATAAATATCAACTCAAAATTATTTTCCACATATATTCCCGGCCTCGACCCCATTCTAGGAGTAAAGTTCATAACTATTGAGTATGAATACTTAATCAAAAATGCCACAAGAAGAAATTTAAGAACACGTACCGCAACCTTCCTAGAAAATACATCTGACTTATAGAAAAGGCACAAAGGAATCACGTAGAAGAAGGCCTTGTAAGCCTGCGCAAAATCGAGAGGGTGCGCAGGTTTATACAGACCCATCACCACGAACGAACCAAAAACATAGGCGACTGACGCAATGAAGAAAGCAACAACCGAGCGTTTCGGCAATCGAAAAACGATTAATGCAGCAAGGACAAGCACGACCTCAAAAATTGGTCCTGCGGGCAAATAGTTGTACGAGAACGGGCTAAAAAGCCCTACCACCCCCAAGGCAATAAGAGAATAGAAGCACAACTTCTCCGCAAAACCAACGCGCGCATTAATCATTGCGAGTTCCCAAGCATTAGCACCACTACCCCCCCCCGAAGCCCACAACAAAAACTCCAAGCGAATCGAAGGCGAGAAAATTCTATCGAAAATAAACCCTATCCAAAATGAACGCAACCAATCCAACCGGATAGTCAATAGCGTATCTAGGAATAAGCCTCCTGGGCTCCTTCCATATTCTATATAACCAACGAAGATTCAATTTGTCCATCAGGAGCGGGTAGTAGCTAACCCCTTCACTCCCAACTAGTTGATCAAGGTATCCGCCGCAAGTGTATCCAGTGCCCTTCCAAGCGTACGCCCTAAGCTTAAGCAAAAGGTCCTCTTGGTGCGGAGTCCCCATACTGCAGATAACAACATCGCATTGAGCAGCTCGGGCCAGAACCTCCGATAACATCTCTTCTGGAAAGTAGCCATCAGAGACGAACTTGACATTCAACGCTGGATAACGCCTCATTAAATGATCAGCAGCCGATGCAGCGACGCCTGGCAACGATCCGATCAGCGCCACACTCAGGCCATGCGAGACACACTCGGAAAAGACAACCGGAGCCAGCGACGTGTCGTCGAAACTCTCCCGTTGAACTGTTCGCCCTCCGCAAACCCGTGCAAGTAGGGCTAGAGAAATACCATCAAAATGAACTAAGAAGGCTTCCCCTCGAAGAACATCAGGCCGCAGTTTCCGCAAAACGCGGTAGGAATATGGATTGACGAAGGTGTGAAGCCTTCCGTCAAGCCCCTTTCCTGCCCGAAGGGAACGAGCTCCCTCTACTTCCACAACTTCTTCTCCACCTTCTTAATTACTCGACTGAAAATGTTCTGCCGCCAGGACTTACCCCAGTGATGAATAGCAAAAGTGTCTGGAGTAATGTCTTGGAACATCAGTTCCTTGGTAGCAGACCCCCTATCATACGGATTGTATGGATAGAAGTAGTTTGGCGGAAGGACACGCACTCCATCCTTCGAAATCGTCCGCAGCGCCTCCATGGCCACCTCCGGAGCAATCATGTATGGCCGTTTTGCCTCATGCCGCTCATCGATAAAGTCCATGCATGCACGCATAAAAGCGTGCCCCTTAACGGCACCAAACACCCCTGTGGTTGCCCTACCTCGGGACTCTTCACCTATGAACATCTCACAGTCCAGGAGAGGCTCCATGTTCTTGATGACTTCGACATCAGCATCAAGATATACCCCTCCCTGACTGTGTACGACACGCAATCGCACGTAATCCGAGAGAAATGCCCACTCTTTTCGCGCGTAGCATGACTTCAAAAATGGCGTGTCAATCACCGTATTGGATTCGTCCCACCGCACGATTTCAAAGTCCGGAAGCCACGCATTCCAGCTATCGACACAGCGCTCATACATTGCAGGCAGCGGTTTCCCGCCAAACCAGCAGTAGTGAATCTTCTTGTCAATCACGATGTCACTTCCTTGATAATGTCGGTCACCGTCTTCGCGTGCACTCGCTCGCTGAATCTGTCCAACCCTAGGGCCGACCGCCCCCAGGCATCGCGACACTGCTCCGGATCGCCGCTGATCTTTTTCAGCGCAGCTCCCCACGACTCAACACTATCGTCGAGCACCACAAAGTAGGGATCAACGGTTTCCGGCAGTCCCCCTCGATTGCTTACAAGCACTGGACGACCGTGCGACAAGGCCTCTATCGCGGCTCGACCAAGCGGTTCATGCCACCGGGACGGCACAAGCAGAACATCGATCGAGGAAAAAATATCCTCAACATGGGATTTCCAGCCGCCATAAATAAGATTGGGCAGCCGAAAGTTCTTCTCTGCTGCGGAAAAATAGAAGAACTTAATTTTCGGCAGCGATGCCGCCAGCCCAGTCAGAACATCCTCACCTTTATGCGCTGAGGGGTTGATCATGCCTACATGCAGCTCGGCACGGGGCTGAATGTAGCTATGGCACTTACCAGAGAGTGGCGGATAGAGTACAGATATGCGATCACGAGGAATTCCGAAGTAATTACCAACCAGCCTCTGCATAAAGCGGCTGTTGGTTATCACCCTATCGGCTGATCGATACGCCCGTCGCACCCGACCCATTCCTGCGACGTCGAAAGCGAGCGCTTTGAGTCGTGCAATCGCTCCACCGTGATGCTGGCTGTAATAGAGATCTTCGAATGCTCGAGTAATGATCACATGCGCAGCGCCAACACTCCTCTTCATCAGCAAGGAGTAGACGATATCCGAAACGCCATTTGTGGAAAGTACGACACGCACCCCGCTACTACTCAGCACATCGTCAAGCTGCGCCTTGATCCATGTGCGCTTTCGAACCCGGGAAGAAAATCCCTTCTCCGGGAAAAGCGCCGTCAGATACCTGATGCCATGCCCCTCAAGCAATGTGATGACATTTTTTGAGAGATTTGGCGCAATGACCATACACTGACCCGCGCGGGAGGCATCGACTATCAGCTGCATGTTCGAAACATGGCCGCCACTGGCCCCAGCATCACCACGTGCTTTCAGGGCATAGAGAGCAAAAACTATCATTGCGAACCCCAACCAGGACGCAAAGTCCGCGCCAACCACAGATAGAATGCGACCAACGTAGCCTCACCTGCGACAGTAGAAAGTACTGCGCCCCATAATCCGAGAACTGGAATGCAAATGAGATTAAGGCCGACGCAAATTGCGGCTACGGCAAACATAGCGGCAACCTTTGGTCGCACAAAGCAGTCAAGCGAAAGCGACGCCCCAACTGAAATGGAGACAAATCGCAAAGGGATTGCGACAGACAACCCTGAAAGCAAAATACCCGCCTGCCCATACTGATCGCCGAAAATCAGCGGAATGACAAAGGGCGAAGTCACCGCACAACCCAACCCGGCTAGGCTCCCCAGCCCCGCCATCAACTTGACTCCACGCGCGTGAGCCTGAAGATAGCGCTCTTGAGAGTGCGCTGCCCACCGATGCAACCTCGGCAACATCATTTTCTGGTAGACGACATTCGGCACCATGTAAACAGCCATGAGTATCGATGCGGCCGCGCCGTAAGTGCCAGCGGCTGCTGATCCAAGGAGATAGGTGAGGGAGACGATACTGGCCTGGAAGTAGAACTGATAGAAGATCCCTCCCAACCCGTAGGGAAGAGCTCCCTTGCCCGCCTCGATCATTCTCGGGACTTCTGACTGGGCGATGGAGCCCGATAGCAGTCCAGCTGGACCATGACCAACCAGCTTGATTTCGCCTCGTGCAAGACTATTCAGATGGCGCCAACCGGCGACAAGCGTGATCACGGCAACCAAAGCAAATGCCCAGCTCATTGCCTGGGCATCCAGTCCTTCGACCTTGCACAAGAGTAGCGAAACCAACCCCAGTCGAGCGAACTGGGGGGCCGTCTGCCAGAGCATCAATGCAAGGGGGCGCTCTTCCAGCAAAAAGCGGGTTCCGATGATCTCCAGAAAAGCCATCGACAACAGATGGAACTGGAGAATCAGTAGACTCGCACCGGCATGACTTGAAGCACCGGCCAACAGCCCAACCACGCTGACAAGACAGAGCGCGGAGAAAGTAGACCAAATTCCAAATCGCAGTGAAGCGGGCATCCAGCGCCGCGCCCCCCAACCTTCTTCGCCAAAGACGCGGAGCCAGAAGGACTGCACGCCAAATCCGGCCAGCGGTGCGGCCGCGGTGACCGTAGCCAGCGCCGACGCAAAGATGCCAAATTCACTAGGCCCTAATGCTCGAGCGATAAGAATCTGAGTAGTAAACGCGGCACCCGATCCCAGTAGAGTAAAAATCGAGAGCACCGCTACGCTCGCGCGATCGGAAGACGGCACTGGTCAGTCCGCCCCGAACAAATCGCGAGAGTACGTTCGGGTCGAAACGTCGTAGAGCTCATCATTTACGCGATTTGCAACAATCACGTCAGAAAGCACCTTAAACACATCAAGATCTCGCACCACTTTCGAGCCGAAGAACACATCCTCTCGTAGCAACGGCTCAAATACGATGACCTCGACGCCTTTCGCCTTCAGCCGTTTCATGACGCCCTGAATACTCGATGCACGAAAATTGTCGGACCCGGACTTCATCGCGAGGCGGTAGATGCCGACAACCTTCGGGCTGCGAGCAAGAATCTCATCCGCAATGAAGTCCTTTCGTGTACTGTTGGAATCGACGATTGCCCGAATCAGGTTCTGGGGAACATCCTGATAATTCGCAAGCAGTTGCTTTGTATCTTTGGGGAGGCAGTAGCCTCCGTAACCAAATGATGGATTGTTGTAGTGCCCACCTATGCGCGGGTCCATGCAGACACCCTCGATCACCTGACGGGAGCTCAGACCATGGGTAGCGGCATACGTATCAAGCTCGTTGAAATAGGCGACGCGCATTGCCAAATATGTATTGGCAAATAGCTTGATTGCCTCTGCCTCAGTTGAATCGCAGAAGAGGGTGGGAATGTCCGTTGCTTCCGCCCCGCCTTGCAAAAGCCCTGCAAAAGCCCTCGCCCTGTCGCTATCCTCGCCCATTACAATACGACTAGGATGGAGATTGTCGAACAACGCCTTGCCTTCGCGCAGAAATTCGGGCGAAAAAATGATGTTCTCCGTACAAAAACGCTTCCTTGCCGATACAGTGAAGCCGACAGGTACCGTTGACTTGAGAATCATGATCGCTGAGGGGTTGACCTCCAACACGGCGGCGATGACCGACTCGACCGAAGCTGTATTGAAGCGATTGGTCGCAACGTCGTAGTCGGTAGGTGTCGCAATCACCACATAATCGGCATTCCCATAGGCAGACCGCGCATCCAGGGTTGCATGAAGATCGAGCTCTCGTGTTGCCAGATATCGCTCAATATCGCGATCCTCGATCGGCGATATCCGGGCATTGATCTGCGCCACCTTGGCTGCATTAATATCAACCGCCATGACAGAATTATGCTGGGCAAGCAGGATGGCATTTGCCAATCCGACATAACCAGTGCCCGCAATCGCGATCTTCATGGTTTAAATTCGATTCTAGAAAGATGGCTGCACACACAACCGAGCTTCTGGATAACCAATCCCACTTGAAACTCAGTGATTGCTCGACTTGTACTCGTAGTACCCGTAGCTGTAATAGCCCGTAGCGCGACGCTGTACCGCGTTGAAGATCGCACCCTTGATGCGCACGTTGTTCTGTTCAAAGCGGCGCTTGGCGAGCGCCAGCTCCTTCGCCTGGTTGAGGCCAAAGCGCGCCACCATCAGGCAGGTACCGGCGTGATGGGCAATGATCGCAGCATCGGTAACGGCCAGGATCGGCGGCGTATCCACAATGACCAGGTCGTACTGCGGTGCCAGCTCTTCCAGCAACGCGGTGAAGTTGGCGTGCATCAGCAGTTCCGACGGATTCGGCGGAACGTCGCCACGCGCGATGAAGCTCAGATTGTCCAAGCCCGGAAGGCTTCGCACCACCTGAGAACGATCAACCTTGCCCACCAGAAGGTCAGACAGGCCCGGGGTCTGCGCTGCACCCAACGCCTTGTGCAGGGTTCCCTTGCGCATGTCGGCGTCGATGATCAGCACGCGCTGCCCGGCCTGCGCGATCACCGCCGCGAGGTTGGAGGACACGAATGTCTTGCCGGCGTTGGGGCTCGCGCCAGAGATCAGCACGATGTTGTTCTTGGCCTCCAGACGCGCGAAGTGCAGGCTCGTGCGCAGGCTGCGCACCGCTTCGATGGCCAGGTCGGCCGGGTCTTTCACCGCCAGCAGATGCAACTTGCCGTCGGCGCGGAACTTGCCGCGGACCGAATCGGTCTGCTGCTGCGTACTCACCGGAATCGAGGCATATACCGGGAGACCCAGCTCTTCGATCTGCGCGGGGTCTTCCACGCCGCGATTGAGCAACTGCTTCAGCAGTACCAGCGCCACCGACAGGAACGCGCCCAGGACGGTACCGATCAGCACCACCACCGCCTTGCGCGGCTTGACCGGCGTAGTGGCATCGACTTCGGCAGCATCGACGATGCGCACATTGCCGACGGTGCCCGCACGGGCCACGTCCAGCTGCTGCGCCTGATTCAGCATGCCGGTATACATCTCATTGCTGACCTGGAGGTCGCGGGTCAGGCGCAGCAACTCCTGCTGCGCTTCCGGAAGCTGCTTGACCTGCCCCTGGAAGTTGCTCTTGCGCCCCTCAAGCTCGCCGATCTGGCGCATCAGCGCCTGGTAGGCCGGGTGGTCGCGGGTGAACTTGCGGTCCATCTCCGCCTGCTGCAGGCGAAGTTGCTGGATGCTGGTTTCCACGGCCACTTCCTGATCCAGCAGGCCCTTGGTCTGCAGGGTCAGATCCACGGAGTTGGCACGTGTCTGGTAGGCACTCAGCGCCTTCTGCGCCGCATCCACCTGGTTGCGGACATTGGGCAGCTGCTCCTTGACGAAGGTCAGCTGCGCAGAGGCCTCGGCCGAATTGCGCTCGACGTTCTGGCGGACGTAAGCCTGTGCCACCTGCTGCAGGAAGTTCTGCGCCAGGACCGGGTCGGCACTCTCATAGGCCAGGGTGAGGATGCCAGAGTCCTTGCCGGACTCGCTCACGGCAATGTCCTTCTGCAGGTCGTTGATGACCGTCAGATGGCGCTGGCGCGACACTTCGAAGCGCATGCCCGGATGCGCCCGCATCTCGGCAACCTGCGCGGTCACCCCCTTTCCGCTGGCGACCTTGCCGACCTGTCCCTTCAACAGAAGATTGTCGTCTTCGTCGAACAGTTCATAGCTGCTGTTCTCGCCGACCACCAGAGTCATCGGTCGTGCCAGCAGCGCGCGCGGCACGTCCAGCTGGAAGATCTCCAGCCTCTCGCCGCCCCAGCCGAAACGGCTCATGCCAAAGCGAACATCAGCCAGAGCGTCCGGATCGGCACGCTCCGCCTTGCGCGCGACATAGCCGCCCAGCAGCGGGAAGCGATTGGGCTCGATGGTGATATCCAGCTTCAACGCATCGACTGCGCTGCCGACCACCGCACGTGAAGTAATCAGTGCGATCTCGGTGGTTGCCTCTGCAGATCCAGTGCCCATGCCCAGCGACTGGCTGATATCCGACAGGCCTGGCAACGAAGGCACCTTCGATTCAACCTGGACGATTGCATCCGCGCGATAGATCGGCGTGGCCAGCAACGCATAGGCCACCGCAACCACGAAGAAGAGCCCGGTAATGCCGACGATCCACCACTTGTAGTCGATCAAGGTTCCAAGCAGCTGGCGCAGATCGATCTCGTCGCTGTCTTCCGGTGCGGAGGTACGGGCTTCAGTGGTCATGGATTGGGAATCTTCAATGCGGGAAAAGAGTTGCAGGACAGGAGTTCGCAGCGGACTTCAGAGGTGCCGCGCCCAGCTCTCCACACCCTCGGCCATCAACTTGTAGACATGCTCGAACGCCGGGCGCTGCTGGCGGTACGGATCGGGAATCTCCCGATCCTGCTGCCATTTGCCCAGCAGGAAGGTCTTTCCGGACGCCTGCGGCGCGATCTCGGCGATGCGGCGCACGTGCTTGCGCTCCATGGTCAGCACCAGGTCAGCGGCTCCCAGGATGGCGTCATCGATCTGGCGCGCGCGATGGGCCAGGCCATCCATGCCCTGCTCGACCAGCAGCTCCTGCGCCGTGGCATCAATGCCGTGCCCAACCAGCGCACCGAGACCCGCGGAGGACACCTGGATGCCCCTACCCTCGACCGCCTGCCGCAGCATCACTTCTGCGGACGGACTGCGGCAGATGTTGCCGACACATACAAAAAGAACGTTCTTGAACACTGACCTGGATCCTGTGGCATTCCTTGCGGCGCACGCGACCAGAACACCCAAGGCCGGCGGCAGCCGCACAGCATACCTTACAAGCGCACTACAGGCGATGAAATCGCCAACAGATTCATGGGATTACGTCTCAGTTCCAGAAATCGGCCACCTCAGTACGCCGATTTCTGCCCCAGCACCTTCAGTGCCGTCAGCACGATGATCCGCACATCCAGCGTCGGGCTCCAGCGCCGGATGTAATCGATGTCGTACTGCACGCGCTTCTTCATCGAGCGCAGCTCCGGCGTCTCGCCACGCAGGCCGTGCACCTGCGCCCAGCCGGTGATCCCGGGCTTGACGTAGTGACGATGCATGTAGCGCTCGATCACGCGCTCGTAGTGGTTGTTGTGCTGGATCGCGTGTGGGCGCGGCCCGACCACCGACATGTTCCCGCCCAGCACATTGAAGAACTGCGGCAGTTCATCCAGGCTGCTGCGACGCAGGAAGGCGCCAAACCGGGTGACGCGCGGGTCACCACGCGTTGCCTGGGTGATCTGCCCCTCCCCCTCCGCGTGCACGCGCATGGAGCGGAACTTGAGCATCCAGAACTCCTTGCCGCCCAGCCCATGGCGCTTCTGGCGGAACAACACCGGCCCCGGCGAGCTCAGCTTCACGCCAATGGCGAGCACGGCGAACAACGGCGCCAGCAGGACCACCGCTGTGCCGGCAACGATGATGTCCTCGACCCGCTTGAACAGCCGGAAACGATGATCCGCCAGGCCTTGGCGGACGCCGATCATCGGCACATCCCCCACCTGGTGCACGCCGGGATTGAGCGCACCCAGGCCCGTGGTATCGGGAATCAGGCGTACAGGCACCGGAAAACGCTCGATCTGCTTGAGCATGTCCTTGATGGCGCCAGCATGCCCCATTGGCAGCGACACCCACACCTGATCGAATTCGCCGCGGTGCTGATCCATGTACTGCGGGACATCTTCCAGCCCCCCCAGCCGGCACGGGGCGTCCCCACCACGGCGGGTCGCGATATCGCCCGCGCTGGCAAAGTAGCCGATGACGTCCTTGCCGAGTTCCGGCTTCCCGCGCAGCAGGCGATGCAGCCGCAATGCCGGGGCCCGCAGCCCCACCAGCAGGATCCTCTCATGATCCATGCCGCGCGAACGCAGCCGGTGCAGCTGCACCCTCAGGAGCACACGCAGCGCCGCCATCGACCCCAGGCCAAAGGCATACCAGCCAATCAGCCAGGTCGACGGCACCGCATCGGCAAGCCCGACCACGACGGCGTAGAGCGAGAACAACGCGAAGGTGGCGGACCAGGCCAGCAGCAGCAACCAGAGGTCGGCCAGCAACCCGCGCATCCGCCAGTTCCGATACAGGGGCGCAACGGAGAAGCACACGATGGCGCTGAGAATCACCGCGCCAAAGACGATTCGCTGGGAAGAGTCCGGCGCAGCTGCACCGTACAACAGGGTATGGGAAAGCACTGCCATGCCCGGCAGCAGCAACAGATCGCCCAGCCGCAAGCCCAACTCGAGGGCAGCCCGCGCTTCTACGCGGCGTCGGCCCGCCCGGGCCCGCGCTGCGGGGAGGTCTTCTACTGATCCATGTAGCAAAGCACTTCTCCATTCACGACTCGACCGAACGCTGAATTGTTCGTCTTCACGTGCATGGACTCCCCAGCCAGCACGCGATTGTCAGAGGTTTGTCAATCAGGCGTGACTGAATTGTGAATGATGTCTGCAGCAAAAGATAGGAACCTCAAGTCGGGAGAACCCCCACCCATCCACACAATTAAACGCAAACCATTGAAAATATTACGAATTTTAAATATGTCCAATTGTGTCCAATTACGTCATTTTGCGTCAGAAGCAGCATCCGTCCGCCGCTAGGACCCGCCCCGGATTCATCACCACTGATAGACTCGCGACCAGTTCTGCAACAAGGAAGATGCGTGTCGGATATCCTCATCTGCGGCGGCGCCGGCTACATCGGCAGCCACATGGCCCAGTACCTGGCCGAGGCCGGCCACTCCGTAGCCGTGCTCGACAACCTGTCCACCGGCCATCGCGACGCGGTCCGCTGGGGCGAACTGCTGGAAGCTGACCTGCTGGACCCCGAGGCGCTCGAGCGCGCCCTCCAGGGCCGCCATTTCGACGCCGTCATGCACTTCGCCGCACGTTCGCTGGTGGGCGAATCGGTTTCCGCTCCTTATACCTACTACGCGAACAACGTCACTGGCACACTGAACCTGCTGGCCGCCATGCGGCGCCACGACATCGATCGCATCGTGTTCTCCTCCACCGCTGCGGTATTCGGCAATCCACTGTCGGACGTGATCGATGAGGACCACCCCAAGGCGCCCATCAACCCTTACGGCGCCAGCAAGCTGATGGCAGAGCGGATTCTCGCTGACGCAGCCACAGCCTACGGCCTGCGTTCAACCTGCCTGCGCTACTTCAATGCCGCAGGCGCCCTGCCCGACCAGGGCATTGGCGAGGCCCATGCCTGCGAAACCCACCTGATTCCCAATGTCCTGCGTGCCGCATTGGGCATCGGCAACGCCATGAAAGTGTTCGGCAATGACTACGCAACACCCGATGGCACCTGTGTGCGCGACTATGTACACGTGCAGGATCTGGCCCAAGCCCACGCGCTGGCACTTGAGTACATGGAGCACACGCCCGGTGCGCACGCCTTCAATCTGGGCAATGGGCAGGGTTTCTCCGTCCATGAGGTGATTGCAGCCGCGGCAGCGGTCAGCGGACGCGAAATTCCGTTTGAGATGGCGGAACGCCGCCCGGGCGATCCGGCCAGCCTGGTGGCGTCCTCTGCCCGGGCTCGCGAGATCCTGGGTTGGCAGCCGCGCTGGACCGAGCTGGCACCGATCATCGCCAGTGCCTGGCAGTGGCATCGCAATCCTCCCACTTGGTCGCCACAACCGTCCATCCCGGCATCCGCGCGCGCGATGGACGAAGCCCTGCCTGCCTGAACAGGCACCCCACACAGGGATGGCCTATCGGTGCGGTTTCACCCCGCACCGCACCAATGCCCAGCAACCTCCCTCTGCTACCATCGGCGGTTCTGTTCATCGCGTCCCCCACCTGCCCGCGATGGCGCCAAACAACGTAACGAAACACAGGAGTCTGCATGTCTTCCGAGCTGCTCAAGTCCCTTGGCCTGGACGCGATCAACGCTGGCACGTACCTGGGCAACGGGGAGTGGTCGAGCGCGACCAGCGGTGAGCTGATCACCCCGGTCAACCCGACCACCGGCGAGCCGATCGCGCAGGTCCGCGCGACCACCGAGGCCGAGTACGAGACCGTCGTCGCCCGCGCCCAGGAAGCTTTCAAGGTCTGGCGCACCACGCCGGCTCCGCGCCGCGGTGAAGCCGTGCGCCTGTGCGGTGAAGCGCTGCGCAAGCACAAGGACGCCCTGGGCTCGCTGGTTGCGCTGGAAATGGGCAAGAGCAAGCCCGAAGGCGACGGCGAAGTGCAGGAGATGATCGACATCGCCGATTTCGCCGTGGGCCAGAGCCGCATGCTGTACGGCTACACCATGCACTCCGAGCGCCCTGGACACCGTATGTACGAGCAGTACCACCCGCTGGGCCTGGTCGGCATCATCTCGGCCTTCAATTTCCCGGTCGCGGTGTGGAGCTGGAATTCGTTCCTGGCCGCCATCTGTGGCGACGTGTGCATCTGGAAGCCGTCCAACAAGACGCCGCTGACCGCCATCGCCTCGCTGAAGATCTGCAACGACGCCCTGCGTGAAGCCGGCTTCCCGGACATCTTCTTCCTGATCAACGATGCCGGCACCGCGCTGTCGGAGAAGATGGTCGATGACCGTCGCGTGCCACTGATCAGCTTCACCGGCTCGACCCAAGTTGGCCGCACCGTCAACGAAAAGGTTGCGCGCCGCCTCGGCCGCTGCCTGCTGGAGCTGGGTGGCAACAACGCCATCATCCTGGACGAAACCGCCGACCTGAAGCTGGCCGTGCCGGGCATCGTGTTCGGCGCCGTCGGTACCGCCGGCCAGCGCTGCACCACCACCCGCCGCCTGATCGTGCACCGCTCAATCTATGCCGACGTGCTGGCCACGCTGGTCAAGGCCTACAAGCAGGTCGAAGGCAAGATCGGCGACCCGACCGACGCCGCCAACCTGATGGGCCCGCTGAACAGCGATGGCGCCGTGCAGCAGTTCCTCGATGCCATCGCCCAGGCCAAGGCGGCCGGCGGCACCATCGAAACCGGCGGCACCCGCATCGACCGCGCAGGCAACTTCGTGCTGCCGGCGATCGTCTCGGGCCTGAAGAACAGCGACGCCGTGGTCCAGCACGAAACCTTCGCGCCGATCCTGTACGTGATGCCGTACGACAGCATCGACGAAGCCATCGACATGCAGAACGGCGTGCCGCAGGGCCTGTCGTCCTCGATCTTCACCCAGAACCTGAAGACCGCCGAGAAGTTCCTGTCGGCGGCCGGCAGCGACTGCGGCATCGCCAACATCAACATCGGCACGTCCGGTGCGGAGATCGGCGGCGCCTTCGGTGGCGAGAAGGACACCGGCGGTGGTCGCGAGTCCGGCTCGGATGCATGGAAGGTCTACATGCGCCGCCAGACCAACACCATCAACTACTCGGATTCGCTGCCGCTGGCCCAGGGCATCAAGTTCGACCTGTAACGCTTTCTGTAGTGCCGGGCCATGTTCGGCAGGATGCGCCATGAACACCGCAGGAAATGCAGCCGAGCATGGCTCGGCTCTTCAGGCTGGCAAGCCGGTGATTGATTTCACCGGCCGCTGCGTGCTGATCGCCGGCGGCAGCAAGGGCATTGGCCGCGAAATGGCGCTGGCGTTTGCCGGCGCCGGTGCGCAGGTCTCGGTCTGCGCTCGCGGCCAGGCCGGTCTGGATGCACTGCGCGCCGAAGCACAGGCACAGGGTTTCGAACTGCACACGTTTTCCACCGATCTGGCCGATCCAAGCCAGATCCAGGCCTGGCTGCAGGCCGCCGCCGATGCGCTCGGCGGCATCGATGTGCTGGTCAACAACGCCACCGGCTACGGCATGGCCGACGACGAGGACGGCTGGGCCGCCAGCCTGCAGATCGACCTGATGGCGGCCGTGCGTGCATCGCGCCTGGCCCTGCCTTGGCTGCGCGCGTCCAGTGACGCCTGCATTCTCAATCTCTCTTCGATCGCCGCGCAGCAGCCGCGCCCCGGTGGTGCGCCCTACGCCGCCGCCAAGGCCGCGCTGTCGCACTACACCACCTCGCAGGCCCTCGCGCTGGCCAAGGACCGGATCCGCGTCAACGCGATCGCACCGGGCTCGATCGAGTTCGATGACGGCCTCTGGGACCGCCGCCGCACCGAAGATCCCGCCCTGTACCACGGTACGCTGGCGAAGATTCCGTTCGGTCGCTTCGGCCACCCGCGTGAGATCGCCGATGCCGCCCTGTTCCTGTGCTCGCCGCTGGCGCGCTGGATCACCGGCCATGTGCTCAACGTGGATGGTGGCCAGGTGTTGATGGGCTGACACCGGCACTCCGGTAGTTGCCAACCTTGGTTGGCATGCCTTTCGTCGACCAAGGTCGACGCCTACCACGGCTGGAATGCGGTTCGTCGACCAAGGTCGAGGCCTACCATCCCATCCGCCGGGCATGGGATTGCCCGGGCAGAGGCACTATCATGTGCACACTGCCAAGGAGGACCCCGATGAGCGTGGCACCCCGACAGACAAGCGCCCTGGCCGTGGTCAGCCTGGTCATGGGCATCGCCAGCTGGACCGTCCTGCCCTTCGTGGCCAGCATCGTGGCCATCATCACCGGCCACATGGCCCGCGCCGAGATCCGCCGCCGCCCGCATGAACTGGAAGGCGATGGCCTGGCCGTCACCGGTCTGGTACTGGGCTGGGTGATGGTCGGCGCGGTGATCGCCGCCATCCTGGTCTTCATCCTGTTCTTCGGCGGCCTGGCCTGGCTCGCTGCGATGTCGAACTGACTGCCATGACCGCCTCCGACAGCACTGAACGCTTCAGCAGCCGCGTCGCCGATTACGTCCGCTACCGGCCCGATTACCCACCCGCGCTGCTGGAATGGCTGCACGGCCCGATGGGCGTCAGCCGCGAGGCGCTGGTCGCCGACATCGGCGCCGGTACCGGTATTTCCAGCCGCCAGTTCCTGGCCAGCGGCCATCCGCTGGTGGCGGTTGAGCCCAATGCCGCCATGCGGGGCGCGGCCGAGCAATGGCTGGCACCGCAGTACCCGCAGTTCCGCGCGGTCGACGGCCGCGCCGAGGCCACCACACTGGACGACGCCAGCATCGATCTGGTCAGTGTCGCGCAGGCCTTCCACTGGTTCGACACCGTGGCGGTGCGCGCCGAGTGGCAGCGCATCCTGCGCCCGGGTGGCCTGGCACTGATCTACTGGAATTCGCGCCTGCTCGATGCCAGTCCGTTCCTGGTCGGCTACGAACAGTTGCTGCTGGATTACGGCACCGACTACTCCGCCGTGGCCGAGCGCTACCAGGACGATGCCACCATGCAGGCCTGGTTCGGCCCCGGCCTGCGCGGCATGGTCGAGCTGCCGAACGTGCAGCACCTGGACTTCGACGCCCTGCGCGGGCGCCTGCTGTCCTCCTCCTATGCCCCGCAAGCCGGTCATCCGCGTCACGCGCCGATGATCGACGCTCTGCAGCACCTGTTCGCCGCCCACGCGGTCGACGGCCAGGTCGCTTTTGAATATCGAACCCGAGCCTTCCTCGGCACGCTGGACTGAACCGACGCATGTATTCGCTTGCCCGCCCCTTCCTGTTCTCGCTCGACGCCGAGCGCGCCCACGGCCTTGGCCTGTCCGCACTGGACCTGGCCTACCGCACCGGCACCACGCCGCTGCTGGCCGCACGCATCGCGCCGATGCCCAGCACGGTGTTCGGGTTGACCTTCCCCAATCCGGTCGGCCTGGCCGCCGGCCTGGACAAGAATGGCGAGCACATCGATGCGCTGTTCGCGCTGGGTTTCGGCTTCGTCGAAATCGGTACCATCACCCCGCGCCCGCAGGCGGGCAATCCGCAGCCGCGCCTGTTCCGCCTGCCGGAACACACCGCGATCATCAATCGCATGGGCTTCAACAATGCGGGCGTGGACGCGCTGGTGCGCAACGTCGAGCGCGCGCGCAACCGCCGCGGCCTGCTCGGCATCAACATCGGCAAGAACAAGGACACTCCGAACGAACAGGCCGTGGACGATTACATCGCCTGCCTGGACAAGGTGTACCCGCTGGCCGACTACATCACCGTCAACATCTCCTCGCCCAACACCGCCGGCCTGCGTGAACTGCAGGAAGAAACCGCGCTGCGCCAGCTGGTCAGCCAGTTGCGCGACCGCCAGGAAGATCTCGCGGCCCGCCACGGTCGCCGCGTGCCGATGCTGGTCAAGGTGGCGCCCGACCTGAGCGAGCGCGACATCGATGCCGCTGCCCGCGTGCTGGGCGAACTGCAGGTGGACGGCGTGATCGCCACCAACACCACCATCGACCACAGCAAGGTGGCCGGCGACCCGCTGGCCAACGAGGCCGGCGGCCTGTCCGGCGCGCCGGTGCTGGAGCAGTCCACCCTGGTACTGCGCCGCCTGCGTTCGCGCCTGCCCGAGTCGGTGCCGTTGATCGGTGTTGGCGGCATCCTGTCCGGTGCCGACGCCGTGGCCAAGATGGCTGCTGGTGCGGCACTGGTGCAGTGCTACAGCGGCCTGATCTTCCGTGGCCCGGCCCTCGTCTCCGAATGCGTGGAGGCGATCCGTCGCCGCCGCGAAGCGCCGAGCCGCGGCGCGGTGGCACCGCTGTGAGCGCGCCCATGGATACCGTCGACGGCAATGCCCCGCTGCGCTGGACGCTCACCCGCAATGCGCCGCTGCAGGCCCTGAACACCTTCCATGTGCAGGCCAGCGCCGCTCAGCTGCTGGAACTGCACGATCCCACGCTGCTGCCAGAAGTGCTGGCATTGCCCGAAGTGGCCAGCGGCCCGCTGCTGGTGCTGGGTGCCGGCAGCAACGTGCTGATCGCCGAGGACCTGCCGGGCACCGTGCTGGTGTTCGGCAACCGTGACATCAGCTTCCTCGAGCATCGCGCCGACCATGCCGTGATCCGCGCCGGTGCCGGTGTGCCGTGGCACGGCCTGGTGATGTGGTCGCTGCAGGAAGGCCTGTCCGGCCTGGAGAACCTGGCCCTGATTCCCGGCACCGCCGGTGCCGCGCCGATCCAGAACATCGGCGCCTACGGCGCGCAGGTCGGCGAGTTCATCCAGGCCGTCGAAGCCTGGGACTGCCAGGAACAGGCCTGGGTGCGGCTGGACAACGAACAGTGTGGCTTCGCCTACCGCGACAGCGTGTTCAAGCAGCAGATGGACCGTTACCTGATCACCGCCATCGAGCTGAAGCTGCCACTGCTGCATGACCTGCGCATGGACTACGCCGGCATCCGCGAGGAACTGCAGGCGCAGGGTGTGGAATTGCCCAGCGCGGTGGACGTGGCCAATGCGGTGATCGCGATCCGCCGCCGCAAGCTGCCCGACCCGGATGTACTGGGCAACGCCGGCAGCTTCTTCAAGAACCCGGTGCTGCCGCTGGAACAGGTCGACGTACTGCTGCAGCACTTCCCCGAGCTGCCGGTGTTCCCGTCCGACCAGGACGGCAAGCGCAAGGTCTCGGCGGCATGGATGATCGAGTCCTGCGGCTGGAAGGGCTTCCGCGAAGGCGATGCTGGCGTGGCGCCGAGCCACGCACTGGTGCTGGTCAACCACGGCAACGCCACCGGCGCTGAACTGCTGGCGCTGGCGCGACGCATCTCTGCTTCCGTGCTGGAGAAGTTCGGCGTGCCAATCGAACCGGAGCCCCGCCTGCTCGGCGCGCAGTGGTGAACACCCCCGCCCTCTCCCCCAGCGCCACCCCGATGCGGGCGGCGCTGCTGATGCTCGGCAGCACGATGGCATTCGGCCTGATGGCCGTGGCGATCCGCTACGCCACGCGCTACGTGCCCACCCAGGAAGTGGCGTTCTTCCGCAATGCCTTCGGCCTGCTGGCGCTGTTGCCGATGCTGCTGCGGCCAGGCCACGCGCCGCTGAAAACCCAGCAGCTGCCGCGCTACTTCGTGCGCAGTGCGATCGGCCTGGGTTCGATGCTGTGCGCCTTCTGGGCATTGGGCCATCTGCCGTTGGCGCAGGCGGTCTCGCTTTCGTACTCCACCCCTCTGTTCGTCACCATTGCCGCCGTGCTGTGGCTGGGTGAAACCGTGCGCGTGCGTCGCTGGGCGGCGGTGGTGGTCGGTTTCATCGGCGTGTTGGTGATCGTCCGCCCCGGTACCGCGGGCTTCACTGCGGGCAGCCTGGTGGCGGTGGGTGCGGCCGTGCTCAGTTCGCTGGTGGCGATCCAGATCAAGCAGCTGACCCGCATCGACAGCGCCGACACCGTGGTGCTCTATACCTACGTGTTCTGGGTGCCGCTGTCGCTGATCCCGGCAGTGTTCGTCTGGGTCTGGCCGACCGGCTTGGCGTGGCTGTGGCTGCTGGCCACCGGCGTGCTCGGCACCATCGGCCAGCTGCTGTGGACACGTGCGCTGCGCCTGGGCGAAGTCTCGGCACTGACCCCGATCAGTTTCCTGCAGCTGCCGCTGGTCACGTTGTGCGGCTGGCTGCTGTTCAACGAAACGGTGGACCGCTGGACGATCATCGGTGCCGGCATCATCCTCGCCGCCAACGCCTACATCGCCCATCGCGAGGCCGTGCTGTCGCGCCGCGCCGCAAGCGCAGCGGCCTCGGCGGCAGCCAAGCCCGCCGAGTAGATCCGCGCCATGCGCGGATGATTCCTGTCCGCCCGATCAACGATGGCGGCACAAAGAGCTGCCGAGCGTAACTGTAGAGTCGAGCCATGCTCGACTCATCGCGCGAAGCGCGACGGTTCACCCATGGCAGGTGACGTGCATTTACAACGCGCGATACACCCGCTCCGCCGCATCGAACACATTGCCCGGTGCGAACTGCTCGCCCAGGTAATGTAGCGACTGTCGGCGCAGTTGCGGCGAGCGCTCCTCGCCATCGCTGCCCAGCAGCACCTGCTGGAACTCGATCAGGTCCTGCAGGATGCGCCAATGCCGGTACCAGGCGATCCAGCGCGGATCCCCCAGGTCGCTGCCATAGCCTGCTGCGAAATCGAGCGGATTCTCGCGCCCCCAGCGTCCGCCCACGGCACCACCGATGAACATCAGATCGCGCTCGCGCGGTGCCAGCGACAGGCCATCCCAATCGATCAGGTGCAGCCCACCGTCATTGCCCATCAGCAGGTTGCCGGCATGCAGATCGGTGTGGCACAGGTGCAGATCTACCGGCACGTCCTGCAAGGCCGCGAGCAGTTCCCGTGCCTGTGCATGCAGCGCTGTGATGCGCGCGTGCTGCTGGTCCCATACCGAAACGAATGCGCGGCCCAGCCCGTCCTTCGCGGCCGCCAGGCCCTCGCCGGCCAGCCATTGCCCAACGGTCTCCAGCGCCGCCGTTTCAAGCCGCACGATCGGCAACGCCTGCTGCAGTTCCGGTGGCAGCTGCGCGCCGTGCAGGCGCCGCAGCACCTGACCCAGCCGTTTCCACTGCGTGCGGCTCAACGCTGCCTCGAACCCGGACTGGCCTTCCACATAAGGGAACAGGGTGAACTGCAATCCCCAACGTTGCACCGACGCACCACCGGTCAGTGCCGGCCACGGCGCGACGATCTCATCGATACCCAACGTGCCGCGCATCCAGTGCAGGCTGTCCCACACCGATGGGTCGACCTGGTAGGTGCGGCATTTCAACCACCACTGCCCGTGCCGCGCATCGACGCGATACACGCTGGCATTGGCGTCGGCGCCCACCGGGCGTGGCACCACGGCGGTCGGGGTGATGCCATAGGATTGTTGCAGGACTTCGCCGAGATGCTGCGCCGAAGCGAATGACATGGATGCAAGCGGAAAGTGTTACCTGCCGCCACTATCGCAGATGCGCTCGCCACGACACAGACATGTCCGTCACAACATCACCTCGGCACGACCAAAGAACTAGCCTGCAATACGGCGCATCACCGCCTCCAGTGGACCGCGCGCGAACTGCCATGACCACAGCCACGCCGCAGCGGTCGCCAGCATCAGGAACAGCAGCGCCCACAACAGCACCGACGCGAGCGAGGCACTGCCATCAAGCAGGCCCAGGCTTTCCAGCGTGCCCATGCCCAGCAGGATGTGACCCACATACAGGGTCAGGGTCATGCGCCCGGCCGCGGTGAACGGCTCCAGCCAGTTGCCCGGTCGCACGCGCGTCAGCCACAGGCAGGCGGCGATGACACTGCAGGCCGCGCCCGCACCGGTAAGCACGTAGGCGGGTCCTGGCGGCATCGGCTGCGTACCCAGCCACGCCTGCCACGGCGTTCCCTGCGCAATATGCTGCACGCCTTGGCCGGCGCCGATCAGCAGCAGCCCCAGCACCAGCAATGCATGCTGCACCCGCTGCTGCGACAACGGAAGGCGCGCCAGCAGCATGCCCAGCAGGAAGAAGCACAGCCACGGCATCAACGGGTGGAAGCCATTGAACAGCAGGTTGCGGGCCGCGCCCGGCCATTGCCACAGACCGGCGTATTCCAGCGTCTGCCAGTTCCATCCCTGGCTGTAATCCCAATGCAGCAACGCCCAGAACGAACAGGCCGCCAGGCCCACGATGCTGGCCAGCAACACCCGCGGCGAGGCACGCAGCCACACCACGGCCAACGCGAAATACACCGCGTAGTAGCGCAGGATATCGGCCGGGAACAGGGGCAGGTTGAGCAGGCCCAGCACCATCAGGAACAGCGCGCGCCTCCAGGTCTGCACGCTGGCCGGCCACCACCCTTGCCGCTGCGTGGCCAACACCAGGCCCAAGCCAGCCAGCGTAACGAACGTCGCCGAAGCCTTGCCTTCCAGCAGATGGAAGAACCCTGCCAGCCAACCCTCAGCCTCTGCCGGCACGGCCATCGCCAGACGGAAATTCACCAGCACCATGCCGGCCAGTGCCAGGTAACGCGCCAGGTCCAGCCCGTGCAACCGCCGGTCAGCAGCATTCATGCGCGTGCGCCCAGCAGCAGCGCGAGCAGGCCAAGATCCAGCGATGCTTCATCGGTGCCATCGGCTTCGCCCAGCCCCCGACGCAGTGCGTCGCTTTCGATGGCATCCAGCAGGACCTGCGCCTGCAGTGCCGGCGCCAGTACGGGACGCCGACGTTCGCGCTGTGCCATCTGCTGCAGGGCTTCGGCCAGCGTCGCCTGCAATTGCCTGCGATTGGCCGCGAAGGCCTCGGCCACGGCCGGATTGCGTGCGCTCTCGGCCAGCACCTCCACCGCAAGTGTTGCCCATTCCGGCTGCCGGCACAGCGCATGGAAGTCCTGCAGGAAGGCCATCACCTGTGTGCGTTCGCCATCGGACGCGGCCAGTCGCTGCAGCAACGGTGCCAGTTCTTCGCTCTCGGCCACCGCCACCGCAAGGATGATCGCCTCCTTGCCCGGGAAGTGGTTGTAGAGATTGCCCAGGCTGACGCCGGCCGCCTGCGCGATGTCACGCATGCTGGTCTGGTGGAATCCCTTCACGAGGAAGCACTGCAGGGCGGCCTGCAGGATCTGTGCGATGCGTTGCTCGTTGCGGTCGGCTCGGTTCATGGCGCAAATAGTGAACGAACGTTCGTCCAATTAGAAGCTGACGATCCGGCCGACGTCGGGCTCCGTTCAGCCAGCCTTGACCTCAACTGCGGTTGAGGCCCGATGCTGCGTGGCCTGTCCCACGCTCAACCCGGAGTTCCTGCATGCCACGGATGATCACCACCCTGCTCGACAGCCGCGTGCTGTGGTTCCTCGCGCGGCTGTTGCTGGCCGTGGTGTTCCTGTCCTCGGGCCTGGCCAAGCTGCTGGCGTGGGACAACAGCGTGGCCGAAATGCAGGCCGCCGGATTGCAACCGCCTGTGCTGTTCAACATCGCCAGCGCCGTGGTGCTGCTGGGCGGCGCAGTGTGCCTGCTGCTTGATCGCCTGCTCTGGCTGGGCAGCGGCGCGCTGGCGGTGTTCATGCTGCTGACCATCGTCATCGTGCATACCTTCTGGAACAAGCACGGCGCCGAACAGCAGCTGGCCCTGTTCTTCGCGCTGGAACACCTGAGCGTGGTCGGTGGCCTGATCTGCGCGGCCATCGCCAGCCATGCGCGGGCTCAGAAAAATTCGTCGAGCAACCGGTAGAACGCCAGCCGGCGCTCGTCGGCCACCGCACCGTAGCGTTGGAACAACGGCGCGACCCAACGCGTGTCGCCGAAGTTGTGGACCAGGCTGCGCGCGGCCAGCGCCAGGTCCTGGTAGCGGTCGGCCACACCCAGCCGGCCACAGTCGATGAAACCACTGAAGCGGCCCTCGACCACCATCAGATTCGGCAGGCACGCATCGCCATGGCTGACCACCAGGTCTTCATGGTCGGGCCGGGTGCTGCACAGTTCGGCGAAGACCTGCTGCGGACTCTGGCCCAGGCGTTCGTCATCGAAATCATCGGCATCCACCAGGCCCGCTTCAACGCGGGCCTGCGCAACCTGCACGCGCGACGCCAGTCGCTGGTCGAACGGACAGGCTGCCACCGGCAACGCATGCAGCCCGCGTAGCGCGTCGGCCAGCAGCTCCACCAGCTGCTGCGGCGCGAGCTCCGGCGACGAGGCCAGGTCGCGGCCAGGCAGCGCGCTCATCAGCAACCAGCGCCGGCCCGCCTCTTCGGCAGTGGCAATCACCGTTGGCACCGGTTGTCCCTGTGCCTGCAGCCAACGCAGGCGCGCGATCTCATCGCCCAGCTCACTGAAGGCGTCGATCACTTCCGACTTCAGGAAGGCATCGGCCTGGCCCGGCCGATGCACGCGGGCAACATCCGCACGCGACACACCGATCGATTGCCGCTCGATGCGCGCATCGGCCAACGCCTCCTGCCAAGCCCACGGCAGCGGCATGTCATCACTGATGGATTCGGGTGCTTCCATGCCGAGGTGTTCCTGTTGCCGGTGACCCCACGGATTCTCGCTCATCCTGCATGGACCGCAGCCAACAACAACGCGGAAAGGTACATGCCCAGGCCGAACACACTGTGCGCCACCATGCTGCGCAGGCGCGCCTTGCCCGGCGCCGGGGTCTTTGAAGCGGCGATGCCCGCGCCCATGCCCGGCTGCAGGATGAGGAACGGTGCGGCGACGCTGAGGATGCCGAAGGCCAGCGCCGGCCACAGTGTCGGCGCCTGCACCCAACCGTTCCCCACTACGGCCAGCAGCAACGCGGCGAAGACCACACCGATCACGTAATGCGCGGTCCAACCCAGCGCGCGCTCGCCACTGACCGCTGCCGAGCGGCCGATGCCATCGTGGCGGAAGCGCCCGCGCGGCAGATGCCCCAGCCAGCGGCCCACCATCGCGAAATCCAGCGAGGGAATGCCAAGCAGCCGCCGCTGCACCAGCGCCCACAGGTCCATCACTGCGGTCGCTCCCACGCCGACTACCACCGCATCCATCAAGAATGTCGCCAAGCCAGCCATATCGCGCACCTTCAATTATTTGCTTGAATGATAGAGCGATGCTAGCGTGCGCCGCATGAACGCTGCAACAGAGCCACCGCTCTCACCGCTGGAAGCCTTGGCCGAAATCGCCCGCACGCTCGGCCATGCCCATCGCCTGGCCCTGCTGGAGCACATCGCCCAGGGCGAGCGCGCAGTGGAGCGCCTGGCCGAACTGACCGGGCTGTCGGTGGCCAATACCTCCCAGCATCTGCAGCAGCTGCGCCGTGCCGGCCTGGTTC
The DNA here is from genome assembly GCF_056482875.1 of Stenotrophomonas sp. 63632_Sma. Classification (NCBI taxonomy): domain Bacteria; kingdom Pseudomonadati; phylum Pseudomonadota; class Gammaproteobacteria; order Lysobacterales; family Lysobacteraceae; genus Stenotrophomonas; species Stenotrophomonas sp. 63632_Sma. The sequence goes on along the minus strand of NZ_CM151220.1, from coordinate 1,971,958 downwards.
AGACCCGACGCGATGGCAAGCGCATCCTCTACCGCAGTGGTGAGGGTCCGCTGGGCAACCTGCTGGCCGCGCTGCGCGACTATGCCGACCACCAGCGCAGCGAGATGCACGGCGTGATCCACGACAGCCTGCAGCGCCGCGATGCTCTGGAAGGCCTGACTGTCGAGCAGTTGCTGGAACAACGCAGCAGCGTGGTGCTGCTGGATGTGCGGCCGCGTGAGGAATTCGATCTGGGACACCTGCCCGGCGCGCTGAACATTCCCGTTACGGAACTGCGTGCACGGATGGACGAACTGCCGCGTGCCGTCCACATTGTCGCGTATTGCCGCGGTCCCTACTGCGTGCTGTCCAACGATGCGGTGGCGATGCTGCGCGAGGCCGGACTGACCGCGCAGCGGCTCGCCGCCGGTTACCCCGAATGGAAGGCCGCCGGCCTGCAGGTGGACCTGCCCCGGCACTGAGCGAGACACCGGTCATGGATGATGTGTTTGCCCCGTTGATCGATGCGACCTGGCGCAGCGTGTTCTCCGGGCAGCGCATGCTGCAGGATGATCCACTGCTGCAGTTGGCGTGCAGCGATGATTTCGATGAGGGCGAGGACGGCATGCTGCTGCAGCCGGTCGTGGGCCCCGCGCGCGCACTGCTGCGCCCGGCCCTGGCCGCTCGCCTGCAACTGCACGCGCAGCCGCACTGGACGCTCCCGCAGCTGCAACTGCGCCTGCAGCAGCTCGGCCAGCGCACGCATGGCGCGGATCGCGTCTTCTACTTCCCCGCCGCAGAACTTGCGGCCCTGGCCGAGCGCCCTGCACCGCCACATATCCGCTGTCTTGGCCCGGCCGACGCAGCCGCGTTCGACGGGTTCCAGGCCAGCGCGAGCGAGGAGGATCTGGATGCCGCCTGGGTCGAGCTGGACCACTGGCAGGTGTTCGGCGCCTTCGATGGCGAGCGGCTGGTTGCCGCGGGAAGCATGTACCCGTGGAGCCTGGATCCGGCCCTGGCCGACATGGGCGTGCTGACCCTGCCCGAGGCCCGCGGTCGCGGGCACGCGCGCCAGCTGGTACGCGCCATGGCCGTGTCCGCACAGACGGCCGGGCTGCAACCGCAGTACCGTTGCCAGCTCGACAACACCGCCTCGATCATTACCGCCGAACGCAGCGGCCTGCGTGCGTTCGCCGATTGGGACACCGTTCTGGCGGTCGACTGAGGCCGCCGCAGTACAACAAGGAAGCAACATGAAATTGATGGTCATCGGCGCCAGCAGGGGCCTCGGTCGGGCGTTCGTGGAAGGCCTGTGCAGTGCAGGCGACACCGTCATCGGCGTTTCACGCAACCGACCGCGCGATATTGAATGCCCCGAGGGCGTCACCCTGCAGTGGATCGAAGCCGATCTGTCCCAGCCGACCGTGGCTGCCGACCACATCGCAGCACAGGCACCTGCCGATCTGGATGTGCTGATCCACAACCTGGGCATCTGGGAAGAGACCGCCTTCAGCGACGAGTACGCCTTCCTCGACGAAACCGATGCCGCACTCACCCAACTCGTCGACGTCAACATCACCGCCACCCTGGTGCTGCTGCAGCGCCTGCTGCCGCGGGTGCTGGGCGCACCACGCCCGCAGCTGGTGCTGACCGGCTCGACCTCGGCACTGCCACGCAGCGGCCGCCCGGAAGTGGCGTTCGGCGCATCCAAGTTCGCGCTCAACGGCATCGCCGATGCACTGCGCGAGGGTTTCCGCGATCGCCGCCTGGCGGTGACCAGCCTGCAGCTGGGCTACCTCAACACCGACGATGCACTTTCAGTGCCGGTGGCAGAGGCCGCAGCGCGCGGCGACGGCGAGCTGGTGCCGGTGCACGACGTCGTTGCGATGGTGCGCGCGTTGCTGCGGCTGTCACCGTCCGGCTTCGTGCGCGAACTGGTGCTGCCGGCCATCGCCGACCCGCGCTACTGACCGACTCTGCGCAGGCCAAGCTCGACCTCTTCGCGCAACAGGTACCCGAGCACGATGGCGGTCAGCACGGTCGCCATCGCCAGGACAAACAGCTGGCCACGGACGGACTCCATGTATGCCTGGGCCAGCGCCGTTCTCGAAACGCCTGGCAATGCCTCCACCGCTCCGCCAAGGTCGCCCATGGACAGCCGGTGCACGGCGGCACGGGCCACGACGCTGGCCTCAAGCGCCATACTCCCGCCAATGCGGGATGAGAGCATGATGCCGACAAGCGCGAGGGCAATGGAATCGCCTGCCAGTCGCATCGCATTGAAGATGCCAGCGGCCATGCCGGCCTGCTCCTTGCCGACCACGCTGACCGCCAGGCCATCCATGATGCCCCAGGGAAGGCCGATGCCGATTCCGATGACCAGCATCGGCATCCAGCGCACCGACGGGAACTGGAACACCTGCGCCAGCCATGCCAGCCCAAGCGCACCGATCAGCAGGCCCGCACAGCACAGCGTCCGCGCCGGAATCCAGCGCAGCAGGTAGCCGGCAACCAGGGGAACAACCAGCAAGGGTGCAGACAGCGCTGCCATCGCCAGTCCAGCCTCGGTGGGTCGCAGTCCTTCAACACCGATGAACCCCGCCGGCAGCACCACCAGAAGGACGACGTACGAGAACGCAGGCGCAGCGGCGAGAATCTGCACGCCGACAAAGCGCCGGTTGCGGAACAGCCCGAGATCCAGCAGCGGTGTTCGATGGGAGCGCTCGACGGCAATGAACGCGGCCAGCAACACCATCGAGAGCGCCAGCAGTACCAGCGTCTGCGGATGCAACAGGCCGCGTTCCGGCAGCACGATCATGGCGTAGGTGAGTGACCCCAGCGCCAGCATGAAGGTGACGGCGCCCAGCCAATCCAGGCGTGGCGAACCGGTGCTCTTCGATTCGACGGATGACCGGGCGACCAACGGTACGGTCAGGGCGGCCAGCAACGCAGGCAGGAAGAACACCCATTCCCAGCCCAGCGCATCGATCAACCCGCCTGCCAGCAGCGGACCGCCTGCGGCTCCTGCACCAAAGGTGGTGCCGATCAGGCTGAACACCCTTGCCCGCGCCTCGCCGTCGAACACCTGCGCCAGCGACGCCATCGCACCGGCAAACGCAGCCGACGCCGCCATCCCCTGAAGCAGTCGCAGTGCATTGATCCACGCCACATCGGGCATCAAGGGGATCAGGCCGGTGACCAGCGCAAACGACGCGCCGCCCAGAAGCCAGATCCGGCGCCTGCCATGCAGATCGGCCAGCCCACCGGCCACCAGCGTGGTGCAGCCGTAGGTCAACAGATAAGCGTTGATGATCCAGGACAACGCCGCAGGCGAACCGCCCAGCGCGTCCCGGATGGCGGGAATGCCAACGGCGGGGCTGGCAATGCTCAACGGAATGGTGAGCGCCGTCAGGCAGCCCGCAAGCACCACTCCAAAGCGTGATGATCCGGCCGTCTCAGCAGAGGCAACAGACATGTCGATGAAGCTCCAGCGTGGCCAGGCGCCACCCCATTGATGCTATCGACGACGCTATCGCCTAAGAATCCATCGTTGTGTCCGTGCTTTAATGACATGAACGTCATCAATGGCCATGTCATGGACAGCTTTGCCGGTCTCAGCCTCTTCGTTCTGGTCGCCGAGGCACGCAGCTTCGCGGCCGCAGCACGACAGCGTGGCATCACCCCTTCGGCGGCAAGCAAGACCATCGCCCGGCTGGAAGAGCGCCTGGGCGCCCGCCTGCTGAATCGCAATACCCGCAGCGTCAGCCTGACTGCCGAAGGCGAGCAGTTCCTTGAACGCTGCCGTCGCATCATGACCGAGGTCGCCGCAGCGGAGCGCGAGCTGACCGACGCCCAAGCCGCGCCCAGCGGTCGCCTGAAGGTCAGTCTTCCACTCGCCAGCGGACTGATGCTGCCGGTGCTATCGGCCTTTGCGCACCGCTTTCCCGCCATCGAACTCGACCTGCACTTCAGCGACCGTCTTGTCGATGTCATCGAGGAGGGCTTCGACGCCGTTGTCCGCACGGGCAACCCCGCCGACTCCAGGCTGCACGGCCGCAACCTCGGCAGTGCCCGCCTGCTCTGTGTGGGCGCCCCTGCGTACTTCGCCAAGCGCGGCACGCCACAGCACCCGGATGATCTGAGCGGCCACGCATGCCTCCTCCATCGCTTTCCCGGCACCGGCCTGATCGAACGTTGGCCGCTGCCCACGCATGAGGGAGGCACCGAGCTGCGGCTGACTGCCGCAATGACTGCCAATCATCTTGAGACGATCCTGCACATGGCCATCGATGGCCATGGCATTGCGTGCCTGCCCGACTTCGCCACGCGTGATGCGCTGGACCGCGGTTCGCTCGTCAGCGTTCTGGACCCATGGAGCACTGAGCGAAGCACCTTCTGGGCCCTCTGGCCAAGCCATCGCCATCAGCAGCCGCGTGTACGCGCGTTCGTGGATTTCATGGCCGAACACCTCCTGCCCGAACCCAGCCAGCGCAATTGAACCTGCGCGCTGCTGCGACTACGCTGCTCGTCACTGGCCGTCGGTCACAGGCGGGAACCTGCTATGGATGCGCTTTCACGGGTCTCGGCCCAGGTCCTGGACAGCGCCCTGCCCAGCCTGCCGCTGTACCTGCTGCAGGCCACGGCGGTGATCGGCATGATCGGCGTGCTGCTGATCGCCACCCGCCGCGCCGGGCACGCCATTGAAGGCCGTCGCCTGTATGTCGGCGTGGCGCTGGGCCTGATCTACCTGTTCAATTCCTGGTTCGTGGCCCGTTACACCCAGGGTGTGGTCAAGCTGCACCTCGGCTTCGACATCCTGCTGGTCAGTGGCCTGCTGGGCGGTTGGCGCGGCGGCCTGACCTGCCTGGCCGCCAGCCTGCTGGCGCGCTACCAGTTTGCCGGCACCCAGTATTTCCTGCCAGCCGGCCTCGAGGCCACGCTGCAGATGCTGGCCGGCGTCTGGCTGCGCAGGCGCCTGCACCCGCGCATGCTCAATGAGCTCTCGCTGCGCGTGATCCTGCAGGCCTGGGGCGTGCGTATCGCCGTCACTGCGTTGGGCCTGGCACTGGGCGTCGCAATCATCGGCGCCAATCAGCTGCCCGTGGAGGAGTTGGCAATCCAGCGGCTGCTGGCACTGCCACTATCGCTGCTGATGCTCGGCGCGGTGTTCGCGCTGGTCTACAACGATGCGCAGATCGATGCACAGCGTCAGCGCGAACAGGCCTGGCTGCGCATCGATCCGATCAGTGGCCTGCCCAACATGCGTGCACTTGGCGAACGCCTGCAACATTACTGGCGCGACAACGACGGCATCGGCAAGGCCTGCCTGATCGTGGCCGAGATGGGCAACCTGCGCGATCTGCGCCTGCGCTATGGTCCGCTGCAGGACAACGGCCTGTGGCAGCGCGACAGCACCGACGAGGTGCATCGGCTGCTGCCCTCGCTGCCAGCCGGGCAGCTGGAGATCTACCAGTTCGGCGATGCCGCGCTGGCGATCCTGGTGCGCGACCTGACCTTGTTCGAACTGCGCACGCAGCCGCAGATCACCGAGCTGGCCAGCAACCTGGCCGATCGGGTCGGCCGCGATTGGCCCGGCTTCCGGCCGCTGTTCCGCTGTGCGGTGGTCGAACTGAAGCCCCCCGCCGATGCCGACGAAGGACATCTTCCGTTCCGCGCGATCACCGTGGCGCTGAGTGCGATCGAATCCGGCGTCGTGTTCTTCGACGACCCGATCCAGCGCGACAGCGAGATCGACGCCCTGATCGAAGTCGCCCTCGAACGCTGGCTGCAGCAGGGAGATGCCCCCCTGTGCTACCAGCCCAAGCATCGCCTGCAGGATCGTCAGCTGGTCGGCGCCGAAGCACTGCTGCGCATGCGCGACGGCGAGGGCCGGCTGATCGCGCCGATGCGGGTGATCTCGCTGCTGCGCCGGCAGGGGCGGTTGGCTGAACTGGAATGGGCCACGCTGCAGTCGGCCATCCACTTCCTGCAGCAGTGCCGACGCGATGGCTCGCAGCTGAAGATCGCCGTGAACGTTTCGGCCGAGTCACTGCGCCTGCCCGACTTCGGCCTGCGCCTGCAGGAATTGCTGGCACTGCACGATGTGCCCGGCGTGATGCTGCGCCTGGAGATCGTCGAATGGACCGAGATCGTCGAGCGCGACGTGGTCGATGCCAACATCGCACAGCTGCTGGCGGCGGAGGTCACGCTGTCACTGGATGATTTCGGTGCCGGCTATTCAACCCTGATCCTGCTCTCGCAGCTGGCCATTGCCGAGGTCAAGATCGAGCAGGCGTTGATTGCCACCCTGTCCGACGCCAAGTCGCAGTCGATCGTTCGCTTCATCGTCGAAGTCGCGCATCGCTGCGGTGCGATCGTGGTGGCCGAGGGTACCGAAACCCTCGCGCAGGAACAGCAACTGCGCGCACTGGGTGTGGATGTCGGCCAGGGCTATCTGTACTCGGCGGCGCTGCCGGCCGACGAGTTCCGCCGCTTCGCCGCCAGCTAGACCGCGTAGTAACCCAGGAACATCGCCACCGCCGATTCGGCCACGCGTGCGCGCTCCTGTTCGTTCAACGGCGCCTGCCCCATCGTCACCTGTGGCCAGAATGCAAAGCTCTTCACCAGCCCGTGCAGCTGGTGGCCGGCGAACTCCGGATCGACCTGGCGCAGCCGGCCATCGGCGATTGCCGCGCGGATCCACGCACTCTCACCGCTTTCCTTCTCGCCCATGCGGCAGACGATGGCCTGCGCACGTTCCGGCGAATGGATGATCTCGGCCATCGCCACCCGCGCCAGGTCGATGAAGTTGGCATCACTGAGCAGCTCCAGCTTCTGCCCCAGCAGCTGCATCAGCTGCGCCTGCAGCGGCTGGTCGGCGCGGTACGGCAGTGCGTCGCTGGCCACGCTGCGCTCCCACAGCTCCTCCAGGATCATCGAGAACAACGCTTCCTTGCTCGGGAAGTGGTTGTAGACGGTGCGCTTGGAGACCCCGGCCACCTCGGCGATGCGGTCCATGCTGGTCGCCTCGTAGCCCGATGCACGGAACTCCTCCACCGCCGCACGCACGATGGCTTCGCGTTTGCGGTCGGTCAGGCGTTGCGGGGCACGGGACATGGCAGGAACCAGATAACTGAACGGACGACACCACTTTACACCCGGCAGTGTACTTTTGAAAAACACGAAACTACACTGTGCAGTGTACCCAGCGGACGTCACCCATGAAGCGCCTGCTCCTTGTCCTTTTGCTTGGAATCCTCGCCGTGACCGCCTACACCTTCTGCAAGTCCTGGTCCCTCCCCGACTTCCCCGATTCGCCGCAGTACCGCGACGGCAAGTTCCGCAATGCCCTGCCGCGTCCGGCGATGGGCCTGCGCGATGGCGCGGAGATCTGGTGGACGTTCCTGTTCAACAAGCCCAAGGGCACCGTGCCCGCCCACCCCATTCCGGTGCTGCCGCTGGACCGCGCCACCCTGGACGCCGCGCCTGATCGCAGCCTGTTCCGGCTCGGGCATTCCACGATCCTGCTGAAGTTGCGTGGCCAATACTGGCTGACCGATCCGGTGTTCTCCGAGCGCGCCTCGCCGGTGCAGTGGATGGGCCCGGCCCGCTTCCACGCGCCGCCGATCAGCATCGACGAACTGCCGCCGATCGCCGGCGTGATCCTCTCGCACAACCATTACGACCACCTGGACCATGCCGCAGTGATGCAGCTGGCCGGCAAGACCGCGCGCTTCATCGCACCGCTTGGCGTGGGCGACCAGTTGATTGCGTGGGGCGTGGACGCCAGCAAGGTCGAACAGCTGGACTGGTGGCAATCGACCGAGGCCGGTGGCCTGCGCCTGACCGCCACCCCGGGCCAGCATTTCTCCGGCCGCGGTCTGGGCGACAGCGATCGCAGCCTGTGGGCGTCATGGGTGATCCAGGACGGCGACTTCCGCATCTTCTTCAGCGGCGACACCGGCTACTTCGACGGCTTCAAGGCCATCGGTGAAAAGTACGGCCCGTTCGACCTGACCATGATCGAAACCGGTGCCTACGACCCGCGCTGGGCCTTCGTGCACATGCAGCCCGAGCAGACCCTGCAGGCGCACCTGGACCTGCGCGGCAAGTGGCTGCTGCCGATCCACAACGGCACCTTCGACCTGGCCCTGCATGCATGGCAGCAGCCGTTCGAGCGCATCACCGCATTGGCCGCCGCAAAGAACGTGCCGGTGGCCACGCCGATGATGGGCGAAGCACTGGACATGCACGCGCCGCAGGCGGGTACGCGCTGGTGGGAGACGGTGGAGCTGTAATGGAGGATGCCGCTTGACCTGCCGGAAGCCATGTAGAGCCGAGCCATGCTCGGCTGCTTCTGAGAAGTGCGCCGTGGACGTCAAACAAGCTCAGCTTTGGAGTCACCGCAATTGGAGACGCCGCCAGCATTGCTGACATCGACATGCACGGTTATCAATTCGGCTTCCGGTACCGCATTCTGGACCTGCACGCATGCGGCACGCGCGACATCGTCTGCGGCTGTGCCTTCTCGCTGGAATCGCAACGCCAACACGCCCGGCGAACCACTGCCCAGCAGCGCATCGTCGCACCCCACCTCTGCAAGACCTCGCTCAAATGCACTGAGATCTTTTCCGGTATCAGGCACTCGGTACATCAGCGTGAAACTGAACTCCATCATCAATCCATTTCAGATCGGTGGTCGTTGCCAATCAGCATAGGGGCAAGCCTGCAGCCGTCCAGAGCCACATCCGTCAGCGCTCCCGCGATGGCAGCGCCAGCGCCCGGCGGCGCTGCAGTGCGTCATGTAACCGATTACATCCCTTGCTAGCGTAGCGCTCGCCCGATTCCGGTCGAACCTGCGAGGCTGTCCGTAATGACGTTGCGCGCCGAACGCTCCAAGGTCTCCCGCCCACCTGCCCCATGGCGACCCGCCGCCACTCTGATGCTCGCCGTCCTGGCATCCTCCGCGCAGGCACAGACATTGCCACCACGCAGCCAATGGCAGGCCAGCGCCTCCTCGCAGCAGGTACCGGCGATGGCGATCAGCCACCTGATCGACGGCGACCCCAAGACCGTCACCGGCGGCGCCTTCAGTCCGGGCCACTGGTTCCAGATCGATCTGGGTGCACCGACGATGCTGGCGGGCGCACGGATCACCTGGGATGTCTCCAACCCGGAAGGCTATTCGCTGCAGACCTCGCTGGACGGCACGCAGTGGCAGACCGCCTACACCATGGCCGATTCGCTGGGTGACGTGGAAACGCTGTACTTCGCGCCACGCCAGGCGCGCTACCTGCGGTTGGCCAGCCCGCAGCGCACGTCCGATTGGGGCGTGTCGATCTTCGAGATGGAGCCGCTGGACAGCACGCTCAGCGCACGCATCAGCGGTGTCGATGCAACGCAGGCAGCCGCGCTCTGGCAAGGCGGCGGCACCGTCGCGGTTCCAGCCGGAAAAGGTGGATCCCGTACGCTCGAGATCATGCTGCCTCGCGCCCAGTCCACGGCCGGTCTCGCGGTCGACTGGGCCGATGGCGGGCGCGGCGCCGCCCGCTTGCAGGCGCAGGACGCACAGGGCCGATGGCAGGACCTCGCACACGATGCACAGGCGGCCAGCCATCGGCAGAGTTGGCTGGCTGCTGACACGGCACAACCTCTACGTGCATTCCGCCTGGCCGTGGACGGCGCTGCCCCGCAGATCGCGCGCCTGCGCCTGCTTGGCCCGAAAGCCGTGATGACGCCGATGAAGCGCTACCAGATTGCCGCCAGCGGTGCGCAACGTGCCTTGTTCCCCGCCTCGCTGCAGATGCAGCAGACCTACTGGACCGCCGTGGGTGTGCATGCGGGCCGGCAGAAATCGATCTTCGACGAATACGGCAATCTGGAAGCGTTCAAGGGTGCGCCGCTGGTGCAGCCGCTCTGGCGAAGCGCCGACGGGCGTGCTGCAGGTGCCGCCGGTCAGCCCGTACAGCACGCCCTGCGCGATGGCTGGAAGCCTATGCCTTCGGCCACCTGGTCGCCGCAGCCTGGGCTGGAGCTGCGCAGTGAGGTGTTCGCCATCGAGCGCGATGGCCAGCCGGTGACCTTTCTCCGCCATCGCCTGCGCAACTCCGGCACCACGGCGATCGACGGCACGCTGACCCTGGCGGTACGACCGATGCAGATGAACCCGCCATGGCAGAACGGTGGGCTGTCGCCGATCCGCGAGGTCGCCATCGATGGAAAGGCCCTGCGCATCAATGGCCGCACGCTGCTGCATTCGCTCACGCCAGTGGCTGCGTCCGGCGTGGCGCCGTTCGGGAAGGACGGCGCAACGGAGATCACCGCGGACGTCGCTGCCGGCGAACTGCCTTCCTCGCAGCAGGCACGTGACGAGCAAGGACTGGCCGCAGCCGCATTGAGCTACCGGATCCGCCTCGCGCCCGGTGCCAGCGATGCGGTGGTCGTGGCGTTCCCACTCGGTACCGCCGCTGCCGATGCCAATGGCGTGCTGCCCGAGGCGCCTGCGCTTGACCTGTCCACGCTGCCCCGTGATGCCAATGCGGCGTTCGAGACGCTGGCCACGCAGGCGTCCGCAGATTGGCAGGCGCGGCTGGGCCAGGTCGGCCTGCGCCTGCCCGATCCCTCGCTGGTCGACATGCTGCGCGCGCAGGCTGCCTACATGCTGATCAACCAGACCGGCCCGGCCATGCAGCCCGGCCCGCGCAACTACAACCGCTCCTTCATCCGCGATGGCATGGCCACCTCGGCGGTGCTGCTGCGCATGGGCGAAGCCAAGGTCGCGCGCGACTACCTGGCGTGGTATAGCCAGCACGGCGTGCACGGCAGCGGACTGGTCTCGCCGATCCTCAACGACGATGGCAGCGTCAACACCGGCTTTGGTTCGGACATCGAGTACGACAGCCAGGGCCAGTATGTGGCACTGGTCGCCGATGTCGCCCGCCTCGATGGCGGTGCGGAGTCGGTGCGCGCGTACCTGCCGAAAGTGAAGGCGGCGTTGCGCTTCCTGCAGCAGCTGCGCGAGCGCACGCTGGTAGCGGGTTACATGGCTGACCAGCCAGCGCCGGAGCGCTTCGCGGGCATTCTTGCGCCGTCGATCAGCCATGAGGGCTATCCGTCGCCCACCCACAGCTACTGGGATGACTACTGGGGCCTGAAGGGCTGGCACGACGGCGCGTGGCTGGCAGAGGCACTTGGCGACCATGAAACCGCCCGTTGGGCGCGCGAACAGTACAAGCTGCTGTACGACGCACTGCATGCCTCGATCCGGGCGACGATGGCGTGGAAGGGCATCGACTTCATTCCGTCCTCGGCGGATCTGGGCGATGGTGATCCCACCGGCGTTTCGATTGCATTGGACCCCACCGGTGCGCAGAGCGTGCTGCCGGCAGATGCATTGCGGACCACCTTCACCCGCTATCTGGAGGACGTGCGCAAGCGCAGCCAGCCCGGGGCGCTGTATGCCTACACGCCGTACGAGATCCGCAATGTGCTGAGCTATGTGCATCTTGGCCAGCCAGACGTGGCTGACGAGCTGTTGCAGGGCCTGCTTCACGATCGGCGCCCGCTTGAATGGCAGGTGCTGGCCGAAGTAGTGCATTCACGGCTGCGCTTCCCGCGCTACCTCGGCGACATGCCGCATACCTGGATCGGTGCCGAATACGGCCGCACGCTGTTCGGCATGTTGATGCGCGAGGACGATGACGCGTTGTCATTGCTGCCGGGCACACCGCCTTCGTGGGTGGCGGGCGATGGATTGGCGGTGGAGCGTCTGCCGACCGCGTATGGCACGTTGCAGATGCAGGCGCGGCAGCGCGACGGGCTGCTGACAGTGGTGATTGGCGAGGGGCTGCGCAAGGACACCGCCGTGCGCATGTGGTGGCCGAACCGGACCGCGCCGAAGTCTGTGCGCGTGGATGGACGCAGCGTTTCCGACTTCGATGCCGAGGGCGTGCGCCTGGCGAAACCGTTCCGGACGTTGGAAGCGGTCTGGTAATGCAGCCGAGCATGGCTCGGCTCTACAGAAGTCAGACTCTGCGAGTAGATCCACGCCATGCGTGGATGCTCTTGTAGAGTCGAGCCATGCTCGACGCATCGCACACCACGCGAACTGCAGCCGAGCATGGCTCGGCTCTACAGAAGTCAGACTCTGCGAGTAGATCCACGCCATGCGTGGATGCTCTTGTAGAGTCGAGCCATGCTCGACGCATCGCACACCACGCGAACTGCAGCCGAGCATGGCTCGGCTCTACAAAAGCAGCGGTAGCTGCCGGGCGATGCCCGGCGTCAGAGCGTCGGCAGCCCCGGCGGGTTGGTCTGCGACTGCGGCACGGCCTCCTCGGCCACATTCCATCGCTTCAGCGCCTGCGCATAGGTGCCACTGCCGATCTGGGTGTTCAGCGCCTGCGTCACCGCATCAGCCAGGCCGCTGCCCTTGCGCGTGGTCACCGAGATCGCCGCGGCGTTCGGCCAGCCCCCCGGGAACAGGCCCACACGCCGCACCTTGCCATCGCGCGCCGAATAGGCGCCGGTGGCGTTGGGCTCAAACGAGACATCGGCGCGCCCGGTGATCACTGCCAGCCGCCCAACCACGGCGTCATCGAAGTACTGGTACTCCACCGGCTTCAAGCCAGCGGCGATGTTCTGCTGGTCCCACTGGCGCAGGATCTGGTCCTGGTTGGTGCTGGCACCGACCACCACCTTCAGCCCGGCCACGTCAGCCGGCTTTTCGATCTTCTGGATCGGCCCATCAGTGCGCGTGTAAATTCCCAGCAGATCGTAACGGTAGCTGGAGAAATCGAACTTCTTCTTGCGCTCTTCGGTCACCGTCACGTTCGACAGCACGGCATCGTACTTGCCTGATTCCAACCCCAACGGCCAGTCCGCCCACGCCACCGGCACGATCACCAGCTTCAGGCCCAACCCATCGGCAATCAGCCGCGCGATGTCCGGCTCGATGCCGACCACGTCCTTGCTGTCGGTACCATAGTCGGCCAGCGGCAGCTGCCCCGGATGGGTGGCCACGGTGAACGTACCAGGCGTGACAAAGCGATAGTCGGCCGGAATCAACGCCTGCGCCTTCGGATCGAGCGTGCCCTTCAGGATTGCGGTGTTCGCACCCGCCAGGCTGGCTGCGGCCACGGTGCCGGCATCCGGTGCCTGACGCACGCGCGAATAGACGATGCCGGCGATGCCGATGACCAGCACACCCACGATCAACAGGGTGCTGCGTGAGGGGCGACGCGGTGCTGCAGGGCGCATGGTCTTCCTTCCGGGGTTACAGGGTCTTGGCCAGGAAATCGGCGGTGCGTTGCTGGCGCGGGCGCTCGAACAGCGCCTCGGGCGTGCCCTGCTCGATCACCCGGCCCTGGTCCATCATCACCACGTGGTCAGCCACCCGACGGGCGAAGCTCAGCTCATGGGTGACGATCACCAGCGTGGTGCCGGAACGGGCCAGCTCCTCGATCACGCTGAGCACTTCGGCCACAAGCTCCGGGTCCAGTGCCGAGGTCGGTTCGTCGAACAGCAGCACCTTCGGTTGCAGGGCCAGCGCACGAGCAATCGCGATGCGCTGCTGCTGGCCGCCGGACAGCTGGCGCGGGAAGGCATCGGCCTTGTCGGCCAGGCCGACCCGTTCCAGCAGCGTGCGCGCCTGCTGCTCGGCCTGCGCGCGCGACACGCCACGCACTGCGATCGGTGCCTCGATGATGTTCTCCAGCGCAGTCAGGTGCGGGAACAGGTTGAAGCCCTGGAACACCATGCCCACCTCCGCACGACGGCGGCGGATCTCACGCTCGGGCAGCTCGTACAGGGTGTCACCATCGCGGCGGTAGCCGATCAGCTGGCCGCCGACGGTCACGTAACCGCTGTCGGCACGTTCCAGGTGGTTTATCAGCCGCAGCAACGTGGACTTGCCAGCGCCGGACGGGCCGATCAGCACCGTCACGCTGCCAGCGCGCAGGTCCAGGTTCACGTCTTCCAGCACCGGCTGGTCGCCGAACACTTTGCCCACACCGTGCAGCGATACCGATGCCCCCTCGCCCGCTTCAACCTGCGCGGCGATGCGCGGGCGATTGACCACGCGCGGTGCAGCCTCACCTGTGGCGCGCGTCGGTGACGAGACACGCGATACCGAACGCTCGCGCTGCAGCTGACCGCGTGCGAAGCGCTGCTCCACGCGCCGCTGCAGCAACGACAGCACGGTGAGGATCACCAGGTACCAGACCGTGGCCACCATCAGCAGCGGCACCACTTCCAGGTTGCGGCGGTAGATCACCTGCACCGTGTAGAACAGCTCAGGCAGCGCCAGCACGTAGACCACCGAAGTGCTCTTGGCCAGGCCGATCACATCGTTGAACGCGGCCGGCAGGATCGAGCGCATCGCCTGCGGCAGGATGATGCGGCGCACCTGGCGGCCACGCGGCAGGCCAAGCGCGGCGGCCGCCTCATACTGCCCATGGTCCACAGACAGGATGCCGCCACGGATCACCTCCGCCGAGAACGCCGCCTGGTTCAGGGTCAGGCCCAGCACCGCCGCGGTGAACACACCAATCAGCTGCGTGGTCGGGTACGAGAACAGGCTGATACCGGTGAACGGCACGCCCAGCTCGATGGTGGTGTACAGGTAGCCCAGGTTGTTCAACAGCAACAACAGCACCAGCAGTGGGATCGAACGGAACAACCAGACATAGCCCCACGACACCGCCGACAGCAGCGGTGAACCGGACACCCGGGCCAGCGCAAGCAAGGTGCCCAGCGCGAAGCCTAGACCGGTACCGAGTGCGGTCAACAGCAGCGTACGGCCCAGGCCTTCCAGCACCGGGCGTGCGAAGAACCACTCGGCGAAGGTGCCCCAGCCCCAGCGCGGATTGCCCAGCACTGATTGCAGCCCGATCAGGATCAGCGCCAGTGCCAGCACCGTGCCGAAGACCTGCAGCGGATGCCGGGCCGGCACGATCTTCAGCGCCGGTGCTGGCGCCGGCCGGGTTGCAATGCCATCCAGCGCGGTCGAAGGCGTGCTCACGCGTGGGCTCCTTGCAGCTGGGTCTGCGCAGGCGCAACGACAGGCGTCGCTGCCCGCAGGTGCTTTTCGAACGGCAGATGCGCAACCGTTTCCGGGTCGGCCTCCAGGTCGAACAGCGCGGTGTAGCCATGGCTGAGGTACAGGCCAACAGCCTCAGGCTGGCGGAAGCCGGTCGTCAGGAACACCCGCCGGTACCCTTGCCGCGCTGCCTGGTCTTCCAGCTCCTGCAGCACGCGCCGCGCGATGCCCTGGCGGCGCAGCCCTGGCAATGTCCAGATGCGCTTGAACTCGGCGGTATCCGGATCGCGGTGCGGCATGAAGGCACCGCCGGAGATCGCCACACCATCGCGCAGCAGCAGCACGAACGCGCCAACCGGGGCAGCAAAGGCCTGCGCCGGGTAGCGCTGCAGCTCCTCGCGGGCGCTGCCGCCGATGCGTCGACGCACGTCGGCGTAGCGGCTGTCGTACTCCTGCTCCAGGCCATCGAACAGCGGCCGCGCCAGTGGATCATCCACCGAGGTGTAGAGGAAGCGTTCGTTGCTGCTCATGCCACGTCCTTCACCAGATAGTCTTCAGCCAGCCGCGCCCACAGGCTGGCGGCGGGTGCGATGGCGGCGTCGTTGAACACATAGCGCGGGCTGTGCAGCGGCGCGCTGTCGCCGTTGCCGACGAACACGAAACTGCCCGGCCGCGCCTGCAGCAGGAACGCGAAATCCTCGCTGGCCGTGCGTGGCGCGAACTCCGGTACCACCTGTTCACTGCCGAAGCCCTGCACGGCCACCTCACGGATGTAGGCGGTCTGCTGCGGATGGTTGATCACGCTGGGGAAGCCGCGCGGGAACTCGATCTCCGCGCGCGCGCCGAACGCGGCGGCGGTCTGCTCGGCGACCTCGGTAACACGGCGCCGCAGGGTGTCACGTACCTCGGGCAGGTAGGCGCGCACGGTCAGCTTCAGCTCCACTACGTCCGGGATCACATTGGCGGCCTGCCCGCCGTGGATCGAACCGACGGTGACCACGCCCATCTGCCGTGGATCCACATTGCGCGAGACAACGCTCTGCAGCGCGGTGACGATGTGCGCTGCCACCAGAATCGGATCGACACTGCCCTGCGGCTCGGCGCCGTGACCGCCCTTGCCGATCACCTTCAGCCGCGCCCAGTCCACCGACGCCATTGCCGGGCCATCGACAAAGCCGAAGTGACCCACCGGCACGCCCGGCCAGTTGTGCAGGCCATAGATCGCATCCACCGGAAAACGTTCGAACAGGCCATCGGCGATCATCTTCGAAGCGCCCGAACCGGTTTCCTCGGCCGGCTGGAACACCAGCTGCAGGGTGCCGTCGATACGGCCGTGATGGGCCAGGTAGTGCGCGGCGGACAGCAGGATGGCGGTATGCCCGTCGTGGCCGCAGGCATGCATCAGCCCCTCGTTCTGGCTGGCGTAGGCCAGGCCGGAGTCCTCATGGATCGGCAGTGCATCGATGTCGGCACGCAGCCCAAGGCGACGGCTGCCCTGCCCGCGCTGCAACGTACCGACCACGCCGGTACCGCCGAGGCCGGTGGTGACCTCATAGCCCCACTGCTGCAGCAGATCGGCCACGCGAGCGCTGGTGCGGTGTTCCTCGAAGGCCAGCTCCGGGTGGCGGTGCAGGTCATGGCGAATCGCGATGGCGGCCTCGGCGCGCGCCGCGATCTCCGGCAATACGCCCGTCGTTGGGGAATTCCGCCGGGCATGGCCCGGTGCTGCCGCGCTTTCTCCGCTCATCGCCTTACCCTGCCTTCCGCGCCGGCTCGGCATCGGTCGCATGGCGGCTGGCTTTGTACGGCAGGCCCAGATGCGCGCGCAGGGTCTGCCCTTCCAGCTCGCGCTGGTGGTAGCCGCGCGCCTGCAGGATCGGCAGCACCTGGGTCACGAAATCGTCCAGGCCTTCGCGCTGTGCCGCGAAACCGAGGATGAAGCCGTCGCTGGCACCAGCATCAAACCAACGGATCAGCTCGTCGGCCACATGCTCCGGCGTACCGATGAAATTTGGCCGTGGGCTCACCGCTTCCAGCGCCACCTGGCGCAGGCTCAGGCCCTTCTCACGCGCATCCTGCTTGATGCGGTCGGTGGTGGAACGGAACGAATTGCTGCCGATGTCACCCAGCTCCGGGAACGGCGCGTCCGGATCGTACTGGCTGAAATCGTGATGGTCGAAGAAGCGCCCCAGGTACGCCAGCGCATCCTCCAGCGTGGCCAGTGCGGCGATTGCCTGGTACTTGGCTTCAGCCTCCTCCGCGGTGCGACCGACGATGGGGCCGATGCCCGGGAAGATCTTCACGTCATTGCCGCTGCGGCCGTGGGCGATCGCCGAGTTCTTCACCTTCTGGGTGAACGCGCGGGTCTCCTCCAGCGATGGCGAATGGGTGAACACCGCATCGGCGTACTTGCCGGCCAGCGCGATGCCATCGTCGGACGACCCGGCCTGGAAGATCACCGGCTGCCCCTGTGGCGAACGCTGGATGTTGAGCGGCCCTTCCACCTGGAAAAAGCGGCCCTTGTGGTCGAGGCGGCGGAACTTGTCCGGCGCGAAGAACGTGCCGCTGTCGCGCTCACGCACGAATGCATCGTCGTCCCAGGAATCCCACAGCCCCTGCACCACGTCCAGGTACTCGTCGGCGATCTGGTAGCGCAACGCGTGCTCCGGATGCGGCCGACCGTAGTTGCGGCCCGAGCCTTCCAGTGGCGAGGTCACCACGTTCCAACCGGCACGACCGCCGCTGAGCAGGTCCAGCGAAGCGAACTGCCGGGCCACGGTAAACGGGTCGCTGTAGGAGGTCGACAGCGTGCCCGCCAGGCCGATCTTCTTCGTCGCCGTGGCCAGCGCCGACAGCAGCGAGATCGGCTCGAAGCGATTGAGGAAGTGCGGGATCGACTTCTCGTTGATGTACAGGCCGTCGGCCACGAAGCCGAAGGCGATGCCGTTGTCCTCGGCGGTACGCGCGATGTCGATGTAGAACTGCAGGTTGACGCTGGCATCGGCCGGATTGGACGGATGCTTCCAGGCATGCATGTGGCTGCCAGGGCCCTGCAGCATGATGCCGAACGGAATGTGGCGCGTGGTCGTGCTCATGGGAATCGCTCCTGCAGGTCAGGCCACCGCCGCGCGCGGCGCGGGCGACAGCAGTTCAA
This sequence comes from Stenotrophomonas sp. 63632_Sma, assembly GCF_056482875.1. NCBI lineage: Bacteria > Pseudomonadati > Pseudomonadota > Gammaproteobacteria > Lysobacterales > Lysobacteraceae > Stenotrophomonas > Stenotrophomonas sp. 63632_Sma. Next base: position 1,953,788 of record NZ_CM151220.1, on the reverse strand, counting down.
GGGATGTAAGACGCGCGTCGAGGTCGGCCACCGGCGCATCGAGAACGAACTCGCCCACGCCGAAGCGCCGGTGCAGCGCATCCAGTTCGTCACGCACGTGCTGCGCATCACCGGACAACACGCTCGGGCGTGTCTCCTCGATGCGGAAGTCAGCCACGCCCACCTGCCGCGCGTACTCGGCAGCCGCCTCGGGACTGGGCAGATTCACCGTCTGGCCGGGGCCGAGGTGCAGCTTGTAGACGCGCAGCGCGCCGATATGACGCGCTGCGGCTTCGGCAGTTGGTGCGGCGAAGGCCACCGTGGCCAGCAGCGGCGGCTGCTTTGAAACGTTGCGGTAGGCATCGAACGCGGCCTCGATATGCTTCGGGTCACCATCGAAGTGCGCGGCGTAGACGAAGCGCCAGCCCAGCTCGGCCGCCTGCTGCGCGCTCTGCGGGCTGGCCCCGAGCAGGAAGCGCTCCGGTGCCTGCTGCGGAACCGGCCGAGCCTGTGCCTCGGTGTCGGCCCCGGACAGATAGCCTTCCAGGTCACGCAGTTGCTGGTCGAAGTCGGCGAACGCCGGACGCCCGGCTGCCAGCGCGGCAGTCGAGGCCGGCAGGCCACCGGGGGCCTTGCCCACGCCCAGATCGACACGCCCCGGCGCCAGCGCCGACAGCAGGTTGAAGTTCTCCGCCACTTTGTAGGGCGCGTAGTGGCGCAGCATCACCCCACCACTGCCGATGCGGATGCGCCGGGTCTGCGCCAGCACCCACGCAGCCAGCACTTCCGGTGCGGGGCTGGCCAGCGTCGGTGCAGCGTGGTGCTCGGCAAACCAGTAGCGGTGGTAGCCCAGCTGTTCGGCGCGCTGCGCCAGCTGCAGGCTGTTGCGCAGCGCCTGCTCCGGCGAGGCACCTTCGGCCACCGGACTCTTGTCCAGCACACTGATCTGATAGCTCATGGTCACGTCCTCGCTCAGGGGTGGGCCACGGGAATGCCGAGCAAGCCGTTCAACGCGGCCAGGATCGGCTCTGCACCGGAGATGTACTGGCGGTCCTGGTGCGCGCCACTGGCCAGTTCGCTGTGCACGCCCTGCGGCAGGACCAGCTTGGGTAGTGACTGGTCCTGCTCACCGATCTCGGCGATCACCTCACGGCGCGGTCGCGCGAAGCCGATGCGGCGCACGTCCAGCTGCGCGTCCAGGCCATCGATGCTCGACAGCGCGCCCTCCAGCAACAGGCTGTGCCGGCAGAAGAAGCGCTGGCCGGGAATCTGGCCGTCCTCGAACTCACGGTCGAGCAGGAACAGGATGGGTTTGCTTGCTGCGTCGAAAGTCACTGGGGTCGTCCTCATCGGGGCCGGCAATGCGATGCCGCTTCGATATCGATGCTAGAGATGCCAGCAGCCGCAGCAGCGACGGCTGGCGACAATCGGCGGTCAGATCCGGCCACGCAGATGCGGCGTAGCCATAAGCAAAGCGCTGCCGGTTATGGCGTCAGGCGATACGTCGCAGCGGCGCCGCTACCGTCAGCGCCTGCGCCTGCGTGGCCAAGTGCCCGGCCGCACGCTCGGTCGCCAGTTCGATGCGCGCCTGCAGGGCCGCGCTGCTGATGTGCTCGCCCTCGAAGTCGGCGGACGTGGCATACACCCCGATCGGCAGCGTGTGCGCCTGCAGGAAACTGAACAACGGCCGCAGCTGGTGATCGATTACCAGCGCGTGGCGCTCGCTGCCGCCGGTCGCTGCCAGCAGCACCGGCACATCCACCAGCGCCTCCAGCCCGATGAAGTCGACCAGGTGCTTGAACAACCCGGGATACGAGCCGCGATAGACCGGCGCTGCCACCACCAGCAGCTCGGCCGCCTCGATGGTCTGCAGTGCCTGTTCCACCGCCGGCTCCGCCTCGCCGCGCGACAGCGACTGACCCAGCGCGCGCGCGATCGGCGCCAGCTCCACCAGGTCCACGCGGGCGTGGACCCGCTGCTGCAGCGACACCAGCAGATGCCGCGCCAGCAACAACGTGCGCGACGTCGCCGAGCTGGTCGGTGACCCCACCAATGCAACCACCCTCAATGCAGAAGACATGAACTGCTCCCGTATGGAGCCGAGCCATGCTCGGCTGCCTTTCGCTTTTGTAGAGTCGAGCCATGCTTGTATGTTCCTCCCGGCTCCTACGCGGTATGTAGGAGCCAGGGTGGAGGGACCGTCAAGCATGCATCTGCGGATACTAGCCGACAGACGAGTCGAGCGATCCCCATCCCGCACACGAACGTCGATAAAGGATCGTACGGCCCCCAAAGGGGATCGTCGATGTAGGCAAGCTAACGTCGGTGCGGTACCACCCCAGCCCCTTAAAGATAGCTGGGAGCCGTACAAATGTCTGATTCTCTCGATATTGGCGTGGACGTGGACTCCAAGGAGTTCGTACCGGCAGTGGCCGACCGCAAGGCTTGCGACAGGATCGCCAACACCCGGGCCTAGCATAGCCCAGTGGCTCAACACCTTGCCCCAGCGATGCCGGATTGGCATGGAGGCGACGGGGCGGTACTACGAGTTGTTGGCTCGGATGGCTGGCCAGGCAGGCCACGTTGTCTATGTGATCAATCCACGTCTGATCAAGTACTACGGCCGGGCGACGGGCTCGCGTGGCAAGACGGACGCCATGGACGCCGAAGCGATCGCCCGGTACGTGAAGAAGGAGAGCGATCGCCTGCGTGAATACGTACCGCGTACCGACGAGCAGCAGCAGATGCACGATTTGCTGCGCAAGCGGCAGACGCTGGTAAAGACACGCGCGCGCCTGGAGCAATCCTTCGGGGTAAGCAAAAGTGCCCCCGGGGAGCTGTCAGATCTGTTCTGCGCTCTGGCTGGGACGCTGTCCGAGCTGGAAAGCGAACTGCAGCGCTTGGGTCGCGATGGAGAGCATGGCGCGCTCTACAAGCGCCTGTTGACCATCCCTGGTATCGGCCCTGCCGTCGCCGCTCACCTGATCTACTACATGACGCGCTGGCCGTTGGCCAACGCCAACGCGTGGATCGCCTGCACCGGCCTGGATCCCCGGCCCAACGAGTCTGGCGGCAGAACGGGACGGCGTCGGCTGTCCAAACAGGGCGCGCCAGTGCTGCGCCAGATGCTCTACATGGCCGCAATGGGGCTCAAGCGGTGTCGCCGGGGGCAACCGCTCTACGACGAGCTGTCAAAACGCGGTCACCCCAGCACCGCCGTCTTCAACATCCTGGCCAGAAAGCTGGCCAGGATCGCCTGGGGTGTCTTCAAAAGCGGCCGGGACTTCGATCCGGCCATGCTGAAGGTGGGTCAAGCCTGCTTCCAGCAGGCTTGACCACGAACATAGGATCTCGACTGCTTCCCACCTCAGAACCGGTAACTGACCCGGCCAAACCAGTACGCACCCACATTGCTCAGCACATCGCCGCTGTCCCAGGTGGTCTCGATGCTGGCCACATCGGTGGCACTGCGCGCGTACTCCGGCACCTTGCGGGTGCGCTTGTCGAACACGTTGTTGATGCCCAGCGCCGCGCTCCAGCCCGCACCCAGCTCCACGCCACCGGACAGGTTGGTCACCAGTACCGGCGGCTGCCTGTACTCCACGCCGTTGTTCAGGCGCTTGATCGGGCCGTAGTAGGTGAAGTCCAGATTCGAGCGCCAGCGCCCGTTCTGCCAGCCCAGTCCCGCCACCTGGGTGTAGCTGGGCGTGCGGAAGCGCAGCGCGTACTCGCTGCTCTTGGTCAGCAGGTTGATGTTCGGCAGGCCCTGCAGTGCCGTCGGAATGTTGCTGACTTTCTGGATGGTGGTACGGCCGACATTGGCCGCGTAGCTCCAGCGCAGCTTGCCCCACGCGGTTTCCTGGTTCGCTTCCAGGGTCAGCTCGACACCGCGTGTCCGGGTATTGCCCACGTTGGTGAAGTAGCTGGCGTAGAACGCATCACCCGGCAGGATGCTGATGCCGGCCGAACCCAGCAGTGCATCGATGGTGTTCTTCTGCGCCGCACTCAGCACCGTGCCGCTGTTGTCGGTGACGCGCGCCGGATCCTGCGCGTTGTAGCCGATCTGGCTGGACTGGCCGAGCTGGCCGCGGATGTCGATCTGATAGGCATCCACCGCCAGATGGAACGCCGGGCTCGGGTCCCAGGTCACGCCCAGGCTGTAGTTGGTGGCCTTTTCCGGCTTCAGCGGTGTGGCACCCAACGCAATCGCCGCGGGCGAAGACACCTGCGCCACCAGCGTGGTGCCGCACGGGCAACTGCCGGTGGCCTGGTAGAACTGCGCACCCAGACTGGGCGCATGGAAACCGTTGCTGACCGTGGCGCGCACACCCAGCGCGTCGGTGAAGTCGAAGCGCGTGGTCAGGCGGCCGGTAGAGACACTGCCGAAATCGGAATGGTCTTCCCAGCGCGCGGCCGCATCCAGGTACCAGCGCGAGGTGATGTTGGTGGCCGCACCCACGTACACCGCCTTGCTGTTACGGGTGGCTTTCACCACGTCGGCGGTGGAATAGCCGACGAAGGCTGCAGCGCCGAAGCCGGTATACGACTCCCACTGCCCTGCTCCACGCTCGTACTGTTCGTGCTGATACTCGGCGCCCGCGCTCACCTCCAGCGGCGAAGCAAACGCCGCCACCTCGAAGCCGCGACGCAGGTCCAGGTTGGCGATGCCTTGCTGGTAATCCAGCTTGCCGTCATAGAAGTCGGTGGGCGAACCGGGATACGGCAGCGAGTAGTTCACCGAGTTGCGCGTATAGGTGCGCACGGTGCTGCGGTTGCCGGTCAGGCTGGCGTCGTAGTCCCAGCCAACGATCTGGCCTTTTACCCCGGCCGTACCGGTGTACTGCTTTTCCTTGGTTTCCAGCACCGGCAGGAAGCCATCCGGAAACACGCTCAGCACGCCGGGAGCCCTGTAAGTGGTGAAGATGGTCGCCGGCAGACGGAAATTCTGGATCGCCTGTGCGGTGCGGTCACTGGCCGTAGCATTGGCATAAAACTGCGCGCTCTCACCCAGGCCATGGCCCACGTTCACCGCGAAGGCCTTCAACGCATACGACGGCGAGCTGAGGATGGTGTTGGCCTCGGCATCGCGGTTGGCCTCGGCCGGGTTCGGCGCAGCACCCGCTGGCAAACGATTGTTCGGCCGCAGCGCCACCAGATTGCCGCTGCCATCCACGGCGGGGTAGCTCAGGTAGCCGTCGATGTAGCGACGGGTACGGATCGCATGATGCTGGCGGGTGGTCTCGCCGGACAGGTTGATGAAGCCATCCTGGCCCCAAGGCAGGCCGACGTTGGCGCGCACGCTGGTTCGCGAACCATCACCATCGGTGCTCTGCCCGCTCTCCACCGACACATCACCACCATGCGCCTGCGACTTCAGGATCACGTTGACCACGCCGGTGATCGCGTCCGAGCCGTAGATGGCGGAGGCACCATCACGCAGCACTTCCACATGGTCGATGGCCGAGACCGGAATCAACGCCAGGTCCGCCCACGCGTGTCCGGGGAAGCCGCCACCATTGGCCCCGCTTACATAGGCGCTGGCATTGCGGCGCTTGCCGTTGACCAGTACCAGCGTGTAGCCCGGCGACAGGTTGCGCAGCTGGTAGCCGCGGATCAGGCTCTCCTGGTCGCTCTGGTAGCCGCCGATCTGGCTCAGTGACGGCAGGCTGCGCTGCAGCGCTTCCAGCAGGTTGCCCTGCCCGGTAGCAGCAAGGTCCTCGGCGGAGATCACGTCGATGGGCGTGGAGCTGTTCTTCACCGTACGCGTGCTGGTGCGTGAACCGGTGACCACCACCGCATCCAGCGTGGAGGCTGCCACGTTGGCAGTGGCTGCAGTGGTGGCAGGGTCCGCATCGGCTTCCGCCGCATGGCTGGGCGAAGCAGCGAGGACGGCGGCGATCAGGACAGCTAGAGTGCTCAGGACTGGGGCGTAGGCGGCAGGCATGGGGGCTCGTGGGGGTGGGCCGGAAACACGCTTCCATTCAAGGGCCTGTTCACCCACCGCGACAGGCGGGATCGCGTCACCCAACCGTCATATCCGGCCATCCACATGACTGCTGGTAATGACGTTAGGCGGCCTGCACCGGCGCACTGCTCTCTGTAGAGCCGAGCCATGCTCGGCTCAATGCCAGACGAAGCCCATTCAATTGAGCCACAAAGAACAGCCGAGCATGGCTCGGCTCTACATGCTCCGCAGGCATCACCTCATGCCCGCGCACCGCTCTGCGCCACGCACCGCCACCCGTAGCATCAAGCCATGCCCAGCCCACCCGCCGATCCCGCCGCCCCGCTCGTCGCCATCGTCGCCTGCCACGGCCAGGGGCTGTTCGAGTTCGGCTGTGCGGTCGGCCTGTTCGCACCGATACGGCCTGAACTGGGCGTGGCCTGGTACCGCACCCAGCTGTGCGCCGGCGAGCCCGGCGCACTGCGCATGCTCGGCAGCACCCAGGTGCAGCTGCCCTACGATCTCAGCAGCGTCGATGACGCCGACATCATCGTCATCCCCGGTTGGCGCGAACCCAGCGAACGTCCGCCGCAGGCCCTGCTCGATGCACTGCGCCGCGCCCATGCACGCGGCGCACGCATCGCGTCGATCTGCTCCGGTGCGTTCGTGCTGGCCTGGGCCGGGCTGCTCGATGGCCGCGAGGCCACCACCCACTGGCGCCTCACCGAAGCGCTCGCGCGCGAGTTCCCACGCATCGACGTACGCGAGGATGTGCTGTACGTGGACACCGGCAGCATCATCACCTCGGCCGGATCGGCCACCGGCATGGACATGATGCTGCACATGGTGCGCAAGGATTACGGCGCGCGCGTGGCTAATCTGGTGGCCGAGCGATTGGTGTTGGCACCTTGGCGTGATGCCGGGCGCAGCCAGCGCGTCAGCCGGGCCATCCCCAACGGCGAGCCCACGCGGTTGGCGAAGCTGATGGAGTGGATGCGCCGTAACCTGCGCGAGCCACATTCGCTAGGCAGCCTCGCCGAGCAGGCTGCGCTCAGCCAACGCACCCTGCAGCGGCAGTTCCTGGAAGCCACCGGTCTGTCGCCCATCGATTGGCTGATCCGCGAGCGCGTAGCCCTCGCCCGTGAGCTGCTGGAAACCACCGACCGGCCACTGCAGTGGATTGCCGAGCAGGCCGGCTTTGGTTCGCAGGAGTCGTTCCGTCGGCACTTCCGTGGTCAGGTCGATGCCAGCCCCACCGAGTACCGCAGCCAGCATCGCAACGGCATCAGTGCGGACCGTCTGGTCGGCTGCTGAACCCCGGGTAATGCCGGCCTCTGGCCGGCAGGCAAGGCCCCCCGCCCTCTTCTTCGACGACTTTCCACGCCATCACCACCACTGCACTATAGGGGCATGTCCCGCAGTGCCGACGGAACGGTGATGACCGACAGCCCCTACAGGACCTATCGCTTTGGAATCGGCGTATCGCTGGTGTTGGCGGCGCTGATCGCCACGCTCTCGTTGGTTGCCGTGGCTACCCCCAACCTGGGTTGGGGCGTCGTGGCGCTGGCCACCATCGTGATCTGGGTCGGCGTCCCGCTGCTGCTGGTGCTCCTGCTGGCTTGGCTGCGCTACATGGTGCGCCAGCGCGGGCAGGTGCCGGGCCGCATACACGTGCTGATGTTCGTGCCGACCGCCGCCTCCATGCTCATCATCCCACTGTGGCACGCCCTGCAAGGCAGTGTGGACAGCCTGGCCGGCGGCTCACGCGCGTCCATCGCCGAGCTGCACGTCAACCTCAGCGGGCAACGCCTTTGGCTGGACACCTCGCCGTATGCATCCACCGGTTCTGGCGCTGGCCCGGACCTGCCCATGCAGGACGACCTGCCCGAGCGGTTCATGGCCTTCCACCGCTACCCCAACCCGCAGTCCGATGCAGACAGGGGGTTCCCATATGAAGATGCGCGCCTGAAGCCCTCCGTCGACCACTACCGCTACGCCACACCGTCTGGAGATCGCGCCGTCACCGATGTGCCGCTGGTCCGTCGGCCGTACCCCGACCTTGCGTCATTCAATGCGGCCTGGCGACGTGCGGGTACACCCGAGCTCGTGCATATCTACTATCACTACAGCGATCACGTAGAGGTCGCGCCCGCGCTCGCACGCTTCAGTGGCTTCACCACCGATGATCTGGAGCGCAGCCGCTTCGAAGGCCTGACGCTGTTCAAGATCCACAACTACGGCAGTGCGCCCATCCTGCGGATGGAAATCAATGGCCTCACACTGGACATCGGCGACGGGGCCATCGCGAACATCCCGGAAGCGCCCCGGGATTGCACAGCCTACGGCTACCCGGTCAGCCCCGCGCTGTTGTCGCTCAACCTGCCCCTGCAGGTGCGCTGGCAGACTGCAGACGCGCCGACGCGGTGGCACAGCGCGCGCGTGCAGGTGCCCGCGTTCCGGCAGCCGCAGCCACTGCAGGGGCAATCCACATTGCAGCGCGTCCTGCTGTACATGCTGCCCGATGACGCGCTGGCCGCCGAACGCTACGCCGAGGTCTTTGACGGCGATTCGCGGCGCGGCATCAAGGCCACTGGCCTGCCAGCCAGCGCTGCCACCTACGCGGTGTGTGGCAGCGCCAGGGCGACCTATGGCGAAGGAGCGGGAACCGTGCTGGCCGACTGATCCGCGGCCTTGCCGGCGCGCTCCCCTCCACACTGACGCGCGCTCAGTCCTCCTGCACCAGCTTGAACTCGCGCAGCAGACCACCGATCTGGGTCTTGTCCAGCTTGTTCATCAGCAGGTTGCGCAGGAACGCAGGCCCGGGAATATCCAGTTCCCTGCCATCGCGCAGGCGACCGGTCGCCGCCAGCAACGAGCGCACGTCATAGGTGGAATTGAACACCTCGGGCACACCGCGTTCGATACCTAACAGCGTGTACACCGCTTCCATCGGTGTGCGCACCGAATACTCGGTGGTGAAGATGCAGTCGCGCTGCTTCGATTCGGCGAACTGGCCGATGAAGGCGAAGTTCACCGCGCCCTCCGGCACCACGTCCGGGCGATCACCGGCCTGGCGTGGCATGAAGAACGCCGTGATGTACGGCATCATCACCGGCACCGTCTTCGCGCCCGTGGCAGCCAGTTCGTCGATCTCCTCCACCGGCACGCCCAGGTGATACAGCCACTCGCGGGTGATCTCTTCGCCGGTGCAGTCCTGCATCGGCTTCTTCACGTAGTCTCCAGGCGTATCCACGAACAGCGAATACACCCAGACCACGATCTGATCCTTGGGCTGGTTCTTGAAATGCGGCTGGCGGTTCACCGTCCAGCTCATCAACCAGCGCGAGTCACGCACACTGACGATGCCGCCGGTCACCACCTTGCCACTGAACGGGTCGCGCTTGGCGATCTTCTGGATGTAGGCCGGAATGCGTGCGTCCAGCGTCGTCACTGTCGCCGATTCCCACTTGGTCTGCGGGATGTGCGCGCCGAACACGTCCGGACGCCCGAACGCAGGATCCCTGGCGGCAATGCGTCGCCACAGGTCCCAGGCAGGCGCCGGCCCCTCATTCAATCGCGCAGCCGTGCGGTGGTCGCCGTTGTCCGAATTCTCGGTCAACGAACCGATTGTCATGAACACAAGGTCATCCGCGCTCAGATCCACGCCACCGGCTACACCGTCACGCGTCCAGTGGATGCGCGTGGCCTGCTTGCGGCCGGCCGCCAGATCGAAGTCGACGTCGGTCACCTCGGTCCCGTACTGGAACACCACGCCGTGGTCCTGCAGCCACTTCACCAGCGGCAGCACCAGCGATTCGTACTGGTTGTACTTGGTGAACTTCAGCGCCGAGAAATCCGGCAGGCCGCCGATATGGTGGATGAAGCGATGCAGGTACAGCTTCATCTCCAGCGCCGAATGCCATTCCTCGAAGGCGAACATGGTGCGCCAGTACAGCCAGAAGTTGCTGTCCAGGAAATCGCGGCCCAGCACCTCGTCGATGCGCTTGTTCTCCATCTCCTGCCGGGTGGCCAGGAACAGCGCGATGATGTCCTTCTGCGCCTGCTCGGTCAGGGTGAACAGGCCGTCGGTGTGCGCATCCTCGCCGCGATTGATCGTGGCGCGCTGCAGCGAATAGTTCGGGTCGTCCTTGTTCAGCCAGTAGAACTCGTCCAGCACGCTGGCATCTTCAATCTCCAGCGACGGAATCGAGCGGAACAGATCCCACAGGCACTCGAAATGGTCTTCCATCTCACGGCCGCCGCGGATCACGAAGCCCTTTTCAGGCACCTTCAGGCCATCCAGCGCGCCGCCGGGAATCTGCTGCTGCTCGAGAATGGTGATGCGCTCACCGGCCATGCGGCCGTCGCGCACCAGGAACGCGGCGCCAGCCAGCGAGGCCAGGCCCGAACCGACGAACCATGCGCGCTTGCCGTCGACACCGGCGGGCTTGCGCGGGCGCGCGAAGGCTTCGTAATTGCCACTGCTGTAGTACATGCGTTGCTCCTTCCTGGAGGGGGTCATCAGGAACCCGCAGTGGAATGACACAGCCATTCCATGCAGGTCATGCCCCTACTCTAGCGCCGAACCGATGTACCGTTTCCTGCACGCACGCTGCGACCGAATGACGCAGCCACGTCAGAGCTGTCGCCCCAGCAACATCCCCGGCCAGCCATCCACATTGAACGACGCGATGCGCGTGTAGCCGCAGGTCTCATAGAAGCGCACCAGATCACCGTTGCCACCGCCGTAGCAGTCCACGCGCAGATGGTCGAGCCCGGCAGCGCGCGCCTGCTCATCGGCAAAGGCCATCAGGCGCCGGCCGATGCCACGCACGCGCGCATCACGCGATGCCACCAGTACCCGCACATGCAGTTCCGGTCCGGTGGGCGCAGGCACATAGGGCATCGACTCGCCCAGCGCCAGGAACGCCCGCACGTCACCCTGCTCGTTCTGCGCCACCCATGCACCCGGCAGCGCGCAGGCATCGGTCACCTGGGTGATCCGGCGCTGCATCGTCGACCACGGCTCGCTGCCCCACTGCTGCAGGTTGCCGATCGACACGAACCATTCGATGACTTCATCGAAGAGCGTCAGCACCGCAGGGGCATCGTCTACGTTGGCGCGGCGGATGTTCAAGATTTCCTTTCCAGCTTCAGTCATGCCTGCACTCCTTGACGTCCCGTAGATCCAGTAGTGCCAGGCCATGCCTGGCAGGTGCCCAGTGTATTGATCCAGCCCCCCGTCCACCGGATTTGACATGCAGGCATTTACCTGCCTATAGTCCACCCAAGGACGGCGCCTGTCCGCCCAAGCGAGGAACCTGCAATGGTCGATATCGCACACAGGGTCGGCATCAAGGCCCCTGCAAGCCAGGTGTACCAGGCTCTGGCCACCCCCGAAGGCGTCGCCGCCTGGTGGGCTGAAGACACCCATGGTGACCGCGTGACCGGCGGCTCGGTCAAGGTGCGCTTCACGAACAACAGCCAGGAAATCGGCGCCATGGAAATGAAACTTGAGCAGCTTGTTCCAGGCGAGCTCGTGCTCTGGCAGTTCCTCGCCGGCCCCGCCGAATGGATCGGCACCCACGCACGCTTCCTGCTGAAACAGGAAGGTGACTACTGCATCGTGCTGTTCACCCATGAAGGCTGGAAAGAGCGCGTCGAGTTCACCTCCCACTGCAGTACCAAGTGGGCGGTTTTCCTGCTCAGCCTCAAAGCGCTGGTGGAATCCGGCAAGGGCCAGCCCAACCCACACGACGTCAGGATAGACAACTGGAACTGAAGACGCCCCGCATGAATGCAGACAAGGTGTTCAAGGCACTGGCCGACCCCACGCGCAGGACGCTGCTGGACCTGCTCTGCAAAGACAACGGGCAGACGCTCGGCCAGCTGTGCGAGCACCTGGACATGGCCCGGCAATCGGTCACCCAGCACCTGGGCCTGCTGGAAGACGCCAACCTGATCAGCACCGTGCGCCGCGGCCGCGAGAAGCTGCACTTCATCAACCCGGTGCCACTGCACGAAGTCTACGAGCGCTGGGTACGCAAGTTCGAGCAGCAGCGCCTGGGCCTGCTGCATGACCTGAAACGAGAACTGGAAGGAGAATGACGATGTCCGCAGAGTCCACCCGCTTCATCCACGTGATCTACATCGCCTCCACGCCGCAGAAGGTGTTCGAGGCCATCACCCGCCCCGAGATCGCCAGCCGCTACTGGGGCCACGAAAACGTCTCGGACTGGAAACCCGGCTCGCGCTGGCAGCATGTGCGTGCCAACGAAATGCGCTCGGTCGAACTGGTGGGCGAAGTGGTGGAAAGCACCCCACCCTCGCGACTGGTCATCACCTGGGCCGCCGCCTCGCAGGCGGAGAACCCAGACGCCTACAGCCGCGTCACCTTCGACATCGTGCCCTACCAGGACATGGTGCGGCTGACCGTCACCCACGACGAACTGGAACCCGGCAGCGGCATGGATACCGGCATCCGCCAGGGCTGGCCGATCGTGCTGTCGAGCCTGAAGTCGTTGTTGGAGACCGGCAAGGGATTGGATGTGTTTGCCAAGCCGCAGTAAACGGCTGCGCCGGGACGACGCCGCAGGCGCCTTGGCTGCTGCGGCGTCGGCAACGCGGCCGATGCCGGTCCGCTAGCGGGCGGTCCAGGCACCATCGACCGGCAACGCCGTGCCGGTGATCTGCGCCGCCGCGTCCGAAGCCAGGAACACCACCACCTCGCCCAGCTGCTCGGGCGTCACGAACTGCAACGAAGGCTGCTTCTCGGCCAACAGCGCGCGCGCGGCGGACTCTTGATCCGTGCCTTCGCGCTCCGCCAACGCAGTGATCTGTTGCTCAACCAGTGCGGTTCGCACCCAACCTGGGCAGATCGCGTTGGCGGTAATGCCAGTGCCCGCATTCTCCAGCGCGGTCACCTTGGTGAATCCCACCACGCCGTGCTTGGCCGCCACGTAGGCCGACTTGTTCACCGAGCCCACCAACCCGTGCACGGATGCGATGTTGATGATGCGGCCGGCGCCCTGCTGCTTCATGTGGGGCAAGGCCGCCGCCGTGGAATGAAACACCGCCGAGAGATTCAGCGCCAGGATCGCATCCCACTTCTCGACCGGAAACTCCTCGATCGACGCGGTGTGCTGGATGCCGGCATTGTTCACCAGGATGTCGATGCGGCCCATCGTCGCGACGGCGCGATCGATCAGTCCGCGCACCGCCTCGCCACGGGACAGGTCGGCACCGTCATGCGCCACGCGAACACCGAACTCGGTTTCCAGGTTGGTACGGATGCGTTCAATCTCCGCTGCATCGCCGAAGCCATTCAGCACGATGTCCGCGCCTTGTCGCGCCAGCGCCGTGGCAATGCCAAGACCAATACCGCTGGTGGAGCCGGTAACCACCGCAACCTTTCCAGAGAACATGGGTGAGCTTCCAAGGGGCGTAGGTAGGCAGTGTAGCCCTCTGGATCCACCGCACGCTTGGATCAGTAGATCCAAGCCATGTGTGGATGCTTCCCCTCGGCAAAAATCCACATTCCCCCTATATTCACCCCAATCCACCCAAGGATGGCTCGATGAACCCGTGCAAGGCCCTGCTGCCCGCCGTTGTTGCCGCCCTGCTCGCCCCTACCATCAGCCAGGCCGCGCCGCCTGCTCAGGATGCTGCGCCACTCACCACCGGCAGCGTGCGCCTGGACATTGCCAGTGGCCGTGTCGAAGGCGATGTCTGCGTATCCAACCGCCGGGCCGAATCGATGGGCACCTTCGTGCTCAACGCCGGCCTGAATGTCGCGCGGGTGACCGATGGCGATGGCGCGCCGATGGACTTCGAAGGCTGGTATGCCCCCGGCGTGGATGGCGAAGCACGCGTGTACACCGTGGCCAAGCCACCCACCACGCTCTGCGTGCAGTATGTGGGCACCTTCCCGGTCTACGCCCGGCACGATGCCCCGACCGACTTCAAGGGCCTGATGGCCTTCAACGGCGACAGCGCCCGTTTCACCGAACAGTCCGCATGGCTGCCGCAGGCGTTCGATCCCAGGGCCCGCGTGCGCAGCAGCGAAAGCCGCTACGACCTGCAGGTGGACTGCCGTGGCTGCCGCTTCCTGTATCTCAACGGCAGCCCGGCCATCGAAGGCGCGCAGGGACGATTCCGCAGCGACAAGGCGCGGCCGATCCTGCTGTTCGGCGGCAGCGGTCCGATCACCCGCACTGCGCAGGTCACGATCCTCAATGAGACCCTGCCCGCGGCCAAGGTCGAGGCACTGTCCAGCACGGTGCAGAAGATAGCCGACGTGCACAGCCGCTACATGGGCGTGCCGCTGGCCGACCGCCCCACCTTCCTGCGCATGGTCACGCTCAACCAGATCGAGCGTGACCGCGAGGGCAGCGAATGGGGCTTTGCCACCTGGCCGACCATCGCCATGAGCGGCAGCATCGGCAACGTGGCCGATTCATTGCTGGCCGGTGGCGAGAACGCCGAGCGGCGTGTGCAGTACATCGCACACGAAATGGGCCACTACTACTTCGGCACGCTGAACCGTCCGCAGGGCCCCTACTTCTGGGTGCTGCTGGAATCCAGCGCGGAATTCCTGTCGATCAAGGCGCTGCGCGAGATCAGTGGCGATGCCGCGGCTGATCGCTACATTGCGCGACTGCAATCGGCCATCGAAATGCAGGAGAAGCCGCTGCCGGCGTTCGATGCCATCGACGGCAACTCGGATCTGGGCGAGATGTATCGCTACGTCTATGCGCCCTTGCTGCTGCTCTCGTTGGAGAAGCAAGTGGGCGAAGCGAAGATGCAGGCCTTCATGCGCGGGCTGCTGGCCTCGCCTTCGCCGAAGAATTGGGCGGAGCTGCAGGGCATCGCGATGAAGGCTGGCATTGATGCCAAAGCCTGGGAGCATTGGCGGGCAAGCTGTGTGGCTGGCGGCAGGCCAAGCTGTAGATCCACGCCACGCGTGGATTCACTCCCTCAACGCCCGCACATCTGAATCATCCAGCACTCAGAAGAACAGACTCGCTCGCTCAACGGTCGCGAGCGGATTAGCCTTCCGCACCGCCTCCAGAAAGAGCAGAAAGTCGCGGTTGAACAGCGTCAGGTTGTTGGTAAACGTCACGCACTTTCTGCCCGATGCCTTGCTGAAGCACACCTGCCAGACATAGCGCCCGTAGATCTTGTCGGACGTTCGTGTGACTGAGGTGATCTGCGAAAGCGGAACCGCCGTAGGCACCGGCCCACGTCGCAGGTAAAAGGACTCCGCATCAAAGAAGTAGTGCTCGCGATCCTCTTTGCCATCCACCATCACCAAGGTCATGGACGTCCCGGAAATCCGGCGCGGGGGATCCAAACGCAGCCCCGTTTTTACGGAAGAGCGGGCAGTCGCTGACATTCGCCGAAGGGTGAACCAGAGGATCACCAACGGAAGCGCCGCAAGGACTATGAAGCCTACGGTCTTCAAAACAGTTTCCAGCGTGCTGGGCACACAGATCTCCAGGATGAATTTTCAGGCGATACCCAAGTAGATCCACGCCACGCGTGGATGCTCTCCCTCAACGCCCCATCACTTCCAATGATCCGGCCCCAAAAACGGCAGGCTCAACACAAACACCGGCACCGCCACAGGGATCAACGCCGCGCCGAGCACCTTGCCAGCCGCCGAACCCACACCCGGCTTGTCCTCCCGCTCCGGCAGGATCCGCTGCGCCCGCGCACTGATCGGCTGCGCCAGCTTCCCCTTCTCCACCAGCGCAGCGGCATCCGGCAACTTCACCCGCTCGCCATCGCCCTCGAACAGCGCGCTGTAATAGCTGCCGCCCTTCTTTGAAAGATTGCAGGCCCGATCAAACGCCAGCGCATAACGGCTCCGGTCCTGCGGCAGGTAGTAGCGCGCCCGCTCATCCACATACTTCGCCTCGCGCGGGAGCACCTCAATCCGCTCCAGCTTGAACTGCGCGGCCTGTTCCGGCGTCACCTGCTCCGGCCGTAGCAGCAGCGCATAGCTGCCGTGCACCTTGGCCTTGTTGGCCGGGTCGCGCCAGTCCTCATGGAAGTACATCTGCGCGCAGGCCACCGCCTCGCGCAGCGGGCTGTCCATCAGCGCGCGGTACTCGCGGAACGGCTCGGCATTGAAACGCATCGGCTCTTCAAAGCGCGGCAGCAGATACAACTGGCCGTCGTCGGCCACGAACGCACCGGTGATCTCGCGGCTTGAGGCGTGCTCCTCCGGGCCACTGGCACAGCCAGACAGCAGGCCAAGGCACAGGGCGGAGAGAATGAAGAAGGACGTTCGCATGTCGTGTTCGAGGGCTTCCCTGGGAAAACGGCCCCGCCCGGAAGGACGAGGCCAGTCCGCCATGGTGCCACGGCACCGCATGCGATGCAGAACCCACCTTACTTCAACCGCTCCACCAACCGCTGCCCCACTTCCAGCGCCGAAGCCGGGTTCTGCCCGGTAATCAGCTCGCGATCCACCACCACATGCCCCGTCCACGGCGTGGCGCTGCTGCTGAACGTCGCACCCGCCCGCTGCAACGCGGTCTGCGGGTAGAACTTCATCTCACCGCCGCCCAGCAGCGGCTTGGCCTGCTCTTCTTCCTGGTTGCTGATCACCGTCATCTGGTAACCGCTGTAGATCCACTTCGGCGTAGCCGGCATCGCACCGGCTTCCAGCTTCGCCACGAAACCATCGGCATCCGGCAGCGTGGACAGCAGCGCGATCGGCCCGTGGCAGACCAGCGCGGTGGTCTTGTTGCGCTGGTGGAAGTCGGCCAGCAGCCGGCCCAGCGCCGGGCTCTTCAGCAGGTCCTGCATCGGCGCGTGGCCCCCGGGAATGTAGACCGCATCGAAACGCGCGTAACCCTGCTGCTCGATGCGCGCCAGGCTGACCACCGGCGACGCCGTCGGCGAGGTCAGCGCCAGTTTCTCCAGCAGCTCCTTTTGCAGCGTCAACTGCGCGGCATCGTTGCCGAAGTACGCCGGCGTCACCGAGGACGCATCCACCGTCGGTGCCCGCCCCTGCGGCGTGGCGAAGGTCACTTCGTGGCCCGCGTCCAGCAGCAGCTTGACCGGCTGCATCAGCTCGTTGAGATAGAAGCCGGTGGACAGCACCTTGCCGTCCTTCAGGTCCAGGTGGTTTTCGTCGGACAGCACCACCAGCACGTTGGCGGCATGCGCGCCGCTGGCGGCCAGGGTCAGGGCCAGCGCTGCGGCCAGCCGGGTCATCAGGTTCATGGGGAGCTCCTATCGGGGAATGGCCGCCACTTTATTCATCGCCCCAGCGGCGATAAATTGGCCCCATCGCAAAACATCTGTTCCCCGGAGAGCTAAATGAGCCGCAAGTTCGACTACCTGGGCGACGTGGAGGTGTTCCTGGCGGTGGTCGAGCACGGCTCGTTCACGGCCGGCGCGGTGGCGCTGTCCACCACGCCCTCGGTGCTGAGCCGCGCGGTTACCCGCCTGGAAGCGCGGCTGGGCCGGCAGCTGCTGCAGCGGACCACCCGCCGCGTGGGCCTGACCGACGCCGGGCGGCTCTATCTGGAACAGGTGCGCACCGCCTTCGGCCTGCTGGACGACGCCGAGCGCGACGTACTGGCCCAGGACGGTGCGCTGGCCGGCCGCGTGCGCCTGAGCGTGCCCACCACCTATGGCCACTACCGGCTGCCGCCCGTGCTGGCGCGCTTCGCGCAGCAGTACCCGCAGGTGCAGGTGGAACTGAACATCACCAACCGCAACGTCGACCTGGTGGCCGAAGGCTTCGACCTGGCCATTCGCCTGGGCCAGCTGCCGGACAGCGGGCTGGTGGGGCGAAAGCTGGAAGACGCGCCGCTGTTGCTGGTGGCCGCACCGGACTACCTGCAGCGCCGCGGCACGCCACAGACGCTGGACGACCTGCAGCAGCACCTGTGCCTGCCGTTCGTGATGCCGCGCACCGGGCGGCTGGCACAGTGGATCTTCCGCGACGGCGGGCGCGACGTGGACTGGCTGCCGCGGTCGTCCATCGAGACTTCCGACGATGTGCTGGGCGTGGTGTCGCTGGCCGAACAGGGCATCGGCATCTGCCAGAGCTATGAGTTCATCGTGCGGGAGCGGTTGCAGCGTGGGGAACTGGTGGAAGTGCTGCCGCAGCTGAGGGGGAGATCGCGCCCGTTCTCGGTGATATATGCGCCGCATCGGCGGCAGTCGGCGGCGGCGCGGGCGATGATTGAGTTGCTGGTGGGGAATGCCGCTGAGGCTGGCGTTGTCTGAAGCTGCGAGCTTGTTAACAGTGTCGGGTTTGAACCGATTTTCGGGGTGTGCGGCTGATCCGGCGCCGCTGCCCAGCGAGGCGGACTAAGAACTGTTGCAAAGAAGGCTGTCGCGCTATTCGCTTGTGGCATGGGCAATTGCGCCACTTTGATTCGCCATCAGCAAAGCAGCTGCGCGAATGCGTCTGTTGGCGTCGCCTGCTGCACGAATGGTGCGTGCAACAATAGTTCTTCGCTCTCGGATTCCGCGATTCCTTCGCGAATTTCTATTGGCATTCGAAGTGGCGGCGTAAACACCATGACGTGCCACCGACAACGGGTGGCTCCGGGTCTGCAAACCCGCGACGATTTTTGTGCCTGTTGTTTACGCTTGCCCGTCGGCACCGTCCTTAACCGGTGCCGGCGGGTAATCCGTCGGCCTGTATGGCGGGCGGTGCGTGGGGGTCTTCGGACCCACCGGTCATGGCACTACTTCGTCCCGGTTTGCAGCCACGCATCGTCCGCCACCCCGCTACGCGGTGGCGCTGTTAAGCACTGCCACGGAAGCCGACGCCATGAACGAATCCGACACCTTCTCCTCGTATACCGTAGTTGAGCCCATCAACGACGACACTCCCCTGCCCGACCTGAACTCCCTGCTCGGCATCCTCAAGCGCATGCGCGGCTGCGAGGGGGCGGATGGGCACCTTTGGCCAGAAACCGATGTATCACCCGGCCGCCGCGTGAGCCTGGCCAGGAGCGAGCGCGCGATGGTGGGGGCACTCACCGTGCTGGAACTGCTGCATGCGGCAGACCGCTGCCGGGTGGCGGCGGACCCGGAGCGGCATTTGGATGAAGGGGTGGTGGATGGGTTGTTTCTGGCTTGCAGGGGGCTGGTTGAGTGGGCTTGTCGGGAAGTAAGGCCCGAGTGACTGAGCTCAAGTGAGCACACGAGCAGCAGATTTGATGGAGCGATCTATCAGCCAACGTCCGCTTCCGGCCAAAAGCCGACGTTCAAATCTGAAATTAATACGACTAGCGACGCGGGTTCCGCTTGAATCAGTTGTTAGGCCACGTCATCGGGCACCCAATTTTCAACCAACACGAGAACATCATGGCCTAGTGTCAGCAACTTGTCCCGGAACGTGCGCACGTGAGACGCGCCGCACACGAAGACAACCGGGAAAAGATCCGAAGCCGTCAATCGTGAAACCCAGAAATTCTCGCGAATGTCATACGAACGGCGCACTTTAGCCTCGATCTCATCACGATCTAAACCTGCGAAGAATCCGGCAAACTCAATTTCATTGCGCTGTTGAATGCCTAGCCGCTCCCTCTCCTCAGGCGATGGGTCAGCCAAGTCATGAGTGATGCCGAGGTCATGAGCAATGCCTTGAGCTACGGATAGCGCAATGCCATCCTCAGCAAGAGCCGCACTACTCATCTCTTCAGAAATTGCAACTACATTATTTTTGACAACCACCTGCCTCAGATAGTCTCGAAATGCGTCGATGGCATCAGGGGACACACTTTGGATGCCACGCTGAAATTCATGGCTTGTACCGACGATCAGCACAGCAGACATGGGCGCTTAGCACCTTAGTTAAGCCAAGCCGCGAAGCGGCTCCGACTTGAATGAACTGTTCGAAGTGGCCTTAGTAGCCCAAGGCATCACGCACTCTTGCTTGACCCGCAGCAATCTCTCCGGACAGCTTTGTATGTGACGGTTCATCAAGTGGTAGCGCAAGGGGAACCTTGAAGGTGAGGCGATTGGTGGCAGCACTGGAGTTAGCGGACTGACCTCCAGCTCCAAGCGAAAGGATAGTGGCAACATTGAGCTTGGCTTGAGCGTTTGTGCCCGTGTTCTCCGCGACAGTAACCGCAACATCAAAGTCGACCAGGAAAACGTGGTGTAGATCGTCGATCGAGGCGAAATAGGAGTTTCCGCTCTTCGAAGGATTCTGAGTTGCTGGATTGACAATGCCACCCAAGGCGCGCACGTCACTCTGTGCATTCTTGACGCCAGTGGCAATCTGCACAAGGGTTTCCTTCACAAATTCCTTTAGATCCATAAAGCCCTCTGACCACCCCATAGACGGACCCATGGGTCCGGTTGTACGACTTGCCCACAAAGTACCCGATGTCGTGCTCTTCCCTTGAATCATCTCGATCTTAGGGCGGCCAGGTCCCGGTAACAAGCCGGCGTACGACCGGACCCAGCGAGATGTGGCCCTGCGATTACCTAGCTCAAGCTGGTGTGTCTGCATATATCCGCTTTGGGTCGAAAGCGGCGCTGAGAGGATCAAGCGAGAGCGATCTGGAAGGGCACGCTTATGGCATGAGCTCTTGATGATCGGTTCCCATGCTAACCCACCTCCATCGCTCATGAAATATGTCCCTGCATCGGCGAGCGGCTCGCAACTTCCCAACCTAGCGCACTGCTCACGGAAACTTAGGAAGCTGTGATGCATGCTTCGATGGTTGACGTTTGAACCTAGGCGCGCCGCGAAGCGGAGTCGGCGTTAACGAAATTACATTCCTCAATTGACCTTGCTCGCCAAGAGTTCGGCGATCTCACTGGCGATTTCATCCACGGTATGCGTGGCCGTGCTTCGAGCAACTTTGTCGGCCAATGACGGACTGTAGTCAATAACTTGTTGTTTGGTTATGTCATGCCAGATAGGGAGCAATATCTGTTCACCTGATATGGTGCGAGTGACAATTCCGTCCAACTCGTAATTGGTCCAGCCTTTAGCAATGAAAGATTGCGAAAGAACTACGAGGCCAACCCTACTATTGGCCAACCCCTTGTCAATCTTTTGCCTAAGGCTGTCGCCGATCCGAAGGGTGAACTCATCGTACCAGACATTCAATCCACTCCCAATTAGGGCATTGGCTAGCGGCCGGACAATCGAGTCCTTGTCCTCTGACGCATGGGAGATGAAAACATCATAAGTCTCTGCACCAATTGCAATCTGCGGCGGAAAGTCTCTGACAAGGCTCGGTGCGGATGTGAGTGGCGCCTCTCGGGCTTCCGTCAATGGACCCGGAAGAGCCCGAACTGAGGCACTAGTGCTACCCCGAAGGCCTTGCATGTCAACCGCAACATACCAATGGCCGGACGTCGGAATCTGGAGCCTGAGCGGTGAGCGTTTCGCCAAACCACCCACATAGCGATGTGCTCGACCGCTCTTGTAGCTGGAAAAGTCCGAGCTACTCATCAGCCGAACGTTAGCGCCGTTTGTAAGCGTAACTTCAACAATGTCTCCGCGCTTTCGAATACCGAGATCAAATTGCAAGAACTTCAATGGCTACGCTCCTCTTCGCCAGAACGCCAAAAATAGGCCGACCCACGAAGCTGGCTCGGCTGAATTAACTACTGGGCCTTACCGTGGAAACTCCATGACTACGAAAGTACCCGCTCCAATCTCAAAGCGCCGGCTGTTGAGAACCCCCTCCTTTGTCCAGCTCGATCATAGGGCAGCGGGGTCCAACTAACAACTAGACGCATGTCCGGACCATCCAGTTGCTCTTGGAGCGTCGCAACCGCAAGACCACAATTATCTACAGCCATCTGGAACGGGACACCAGTATGCCCCCCCACTGAACCGGCGGCACTTGCGACGAGAGCAGGGAGCGGTCATCTATCCGTTGTCCGCCTTGCGTCCCACAACGCCCTCGGACTAGAAGTGGACAGTCGCCCAACTCCGATAAACATCTCCGATGCCAACATCGGATGGCAGCTCCCGCGATCTCCCTGTTGGACCAAGGTCCGCTTTCGGCCAAAAGCAGATGTCGGTGGGGAGTGGATGGTCGGGCCGATTATCACGCGGGGAAACATCCCAATGTAAAATACCCGGCCAGCCCAAGGCCCGCGGAGAAAAGGATGCCCCAGTACTTCAATGACAGTCCCATTGAACGCCGGGAGGACGATCGCTACGGTGTCCACGCATTCGCCGATGCTCTGGCGACGAGCCTGCTCAGTATTGCCAAGCCCGTCGGAACCACCATTGCAGTCACCGGCCCATGGGGGTCGGGCAAAAGCAGTGCCGTCAATCTGATTCGTGCGGAACTGCTCGGCCGAAAAGACGACACCCTGTCAGTCTTTGACTTCAAATGCTGGTGGTATCGCGGCGAAGAAGCGATCGCCCTGGCATTTCTGCAAGAGCTCAACTCGGCACTGAAAAGCTCCTTTGGCGACAAGGTCAAAGGCCTCGTTCCGGAAATGGGCCGCCACGTGCTCCAGGCCGGGCCGGTCCTTGGCAGCGCGGTTGCCTTGGCCACTACCGGTGGTTGGGGTGCATTGGTGACGGGTTCTGCAGCATTCGCCAAGCGTTTTTTCCCGGAAAAACCGTCCTTGGAAAGAACCTTTCGCAAGCTTTCCAAGACGCTTTCGGCGCACAACAAGCGCGTATTGATCATCATCGATGACATTGACCGGTTGGCACCGGACGAAGCGTTGGGGGTGTTTCGACTGGTCAAGTCCATCGGCCGGTTACCCAACGTGATGTACCTGCTGGTGTTCGATCGAGCTCTGGCCGAGGCTGCGGTCGCGGAACGGTTTCCTTCTGAAGGCCCGCACTTCCTTGAGAAGATCATCCAGGCCAGCTTCGAACTTCCGTCGCCCACGCCCAGCGACCTGCACAACGCACTGCTGGCAGCCTTCCAGGAACTATGCGGCACGCCCGAGGAAGAACATCAGGTTCGTTTCATGAATTTGTTCTACGACGTGGTGGTGCCCTATCTCACTACGCCAAGGCATGTCACCCGCTTGATCAACGCGATCACTGTGACCTGGCCGCCGGTCGCCAATAACATCAGCCACGCCGATTACATCGCCTTGGAGACCTTGCGCTTATACGAACCTTCACTCTACACGGCGCTTCGGCAGCACCGGGATATTGTGACCAGCCCGAGTCGGGGCGGGTCGCGGGACAAGACGCGCTTCGACCCGTTCTTGGCAGGCGTTCCGGAAGGGCGGCATGAAAGATTGCAAATCGCCCTACAACGTCTGTTTCCGGCGCTCGAGGAGGTTACCTACTCGGGGTTCCGCGAGATTTGGGAAACGGAGCGCCGCGTGTGTCTGTCCAAGCATTTCGATACATATTTCAAGATGTCCTTGAGCGACGACACGTTATCCGGTAGAGAGATAAGGGAGCTGCTGGAGCGAGCGGGCGACAAAAAGTTCATTCAAGAGAGATTGTTGCGGGCCTCTACGCAGATTCGCCGCGATGGCAAATCGATGGTCCCAGTGGTGCTGGACGAAATGACCAGTCAAGGGCGCCAAGTCGCCAAGGAAAAGGTGTCCGCATTCTTCTCGGCTGTCTTCGAGATCTTCGACGAGATTGATCGCAAGGAAGATGAAGAACGCGGTTTCGCGGTCGCTACGACCTCACTGCGGATTCACTGGCTCATCCGCCGGGTGACCGAGGATCGTTTTACGCTTGAGGAAAAATCCGCGATCTACGTGGTTGCCACCGAACATGCCTCATTGGGCTGGTTAGTCGATTTTGTCTCTTCGGCCTACGACGACCACTATCCCCGGGAGGGACGGGAAGTAGATTTGTCGACGGCACTAACGACGAGGGAGGACTTGCCGATCTTGGTCGATCGCGCGCTAGAAACTCTGCGCCAAGCAGCCCAGGACGACTCGTTGCTGTACCGGCGAGACGTCATGTATTGCTTGTATCGGTGGAAGGAATTTGCCGGCGATGGCGGCGCAGAAATGAAGACATGGCTTGCCGACCGAATGCAGCGCGACGACGTCCTGATACTGTTGGCGCGCGGGTTGACTAGCGATTCTTGGACGACGGCGCTAGGCGGGTTTGGCGGCCTCGGTGATCGCGTTTCCCGCCGAAATGTACGCGCCAGCATTCGCAGCGACTTCGATCTGTTTGACCCGGATCAGTTTCGAACTGGGCTGGAGCGCATCGCCCGCGAGCAGCGGCAGCCTGCGGAAGACCTTAAAGCCGTGAAGGTGTTTCTTGATGCGTGGGCGAAGAACGGGTCTGGAGATCTTGATTGACTGCGGCAGGGCAAGCCACACTTGGCTTCCAGAGATGATTCAGGGCACACCTTGGAAATCGCAGATTACGCTTAAGGTCCCGACGGATGTAACGTCCGCTTCGGGTCGAGAGCGGACACCGTCATTTTTGATCGCCCCTTCTAACGCCGGCGCCCCCGCTTTCGCCCAGAAGCAGACCTCGATCAACGCCTAAGTGAGCCTCGCTGTGAAGCGGCGACGGCCTAAATAAGTTGTTAGAGTGCACTTGTGGCCGCAGCTTGGAGTCGCTCCATCTTTCTCAATTTATGGACCAAGAGCCTTGCTCCACTGTCGTCCACGAAATCCTCATAAATGACAGTGCTGTCTCGAAAATGCAATTCCAAGCGATTCAGGACGGCCCTTAGTGCAGCAAGCATCTCCTCTATCAATTTCCTACTAACTCCGCTCAGCGGATCGGAGCTTCGATTTCTGAGATAATCGTGATCCTGATGAGCGATGCGTTTGTTGCGATGCTCGCGAGCGAACTCCGCTGCAACGAGAGCTTTGCCACAGAGATTCTGCACCTCGCCCAGCAGCCTTATATCGGAGATTAGCGAAGGCAGAGAGTGGATCGTAAGATTCTTCTTCTTGCCCGTGGTCGGCGGGTCCGTCATCCGGGACACACCCAGTAGAACACTGTCCCAAAGCTCATCTTGAACGATTTTGAAGAACAGGCCAGAGGTCCGGTTAAGCAGGTGGACCGTGCCAGGGTCATCGCCGAAAAGCTGGCGGTACTGTTGCCAAAGAACATGAAGTTCCACGAGTTTTCGGTGC
Organism: Stenotrophomonas sp. 63632_Sma; assembly: GCF_056482875.1. Taxonomy (NCBI): domain Bacteria; kingdom Pseudomonadati; phylum Pseudomonadota; class Gammaproteobacteria; order Lysobacterales; family Lysobacteraceae; genus Stenotrophomonas; species Stenotrophomonas sp. 63632_Sma. The sequence goes on along the minus strand of NZ_CM151220.1, from coordinate 1,928,821 downwards.
AGCTCATAGAAGCTCGCCCCAAGCTCTTGTCCCATCAAGGAGATGTACTCACTACGGACTTCATCCATGGACCGAGTAACCATTGTTGTGCGCCCCAATAACCTAGTAGTCCGGCCCGCGGATCCGGCCATACAACGTATCCACAAAGCACAGCATGGCCCCTGATACAGCTCGATACTAGGGCGACCGGGTGCGGCTAACAAGCCAGTGCAGAACCGGGCCAAACGCTAGTGGACACCACAAACAACAAGGGCGCCTCTCGGCACCCTCGCTCTTTCAACTCATTCCCACTCAATAGTCGCCGGCGGCTTCCCCGAGATGTCGTAAACAACCCGCGACACCCCCCGCAACTCATTGATGATCCGGTTGCTCACCGTACCCAGGAACTCATAGGGCAGATGCGCCCAATGCGCGGTCATGAAGTCAATCGTCTCCACAGCCCTTAGCGCAATCACCCACTCATAAGCACGCGCATCGCCCACCACGCCCACCGACTTCACCGGCAGGAACACGGCAAACGCTTGGCTTGTCTTGTCGTACAGATCTGCCTTACGCAGCTCATCAATGAAGATGGCATCGGCCTTGGCCAGCAGCTCGGCGTATTCGCGCTTCACTTCTCCCAGGATACGCACGCCCAGGCCCGGGCCCGGGAACGGATGGCGGTAGACCATGGTGCGCGGCAGGCCGAGTTCGACGCCCAGGCGGCGCACTTCGTCCTTGAACAGCTCGCGCAGCGGCTCCACCAGGCCCAGCTTCATGTGCTCCGGCAGACCGCCCACGTTGTGGTGGCTCTTGATCACATGCGCCTTGCCGGTCTTGCTGCCGGCCGACTCGATCACGTCCGGGTAGATGGTGCCCTGCGCCAGCCACTTGGCGTTCTTCAGCTTGTTCGACTCTTCGTCGAAGATCTCAACGAACAGGTTGCCGATGATCTTGCGCTTGGCTTCCGGGTCGCTCACGCCTTCCAGCGCAGCGAAGTAACGGTCGGCGGCATTCACGCGCACCACCTTCACGCCCATGTGCTCGGCGAACATCGCCATCACCTGGTCGCCTTCCTGCCAGCGCAGCAGGCCGGTATCCACGAACACGCAGGTCAGCTTCTCGCCGATGGCCTTGTGCAGCAGCGCGGCCACCACGGATGAGTCGACGCCGCCGGACAGGCCCAGGATCACTTCGTCATCGCCCACCTGTTCGCGCACGCGGGCGATCTGGTCGTCGATGATGTTGGCAGCGGTCCACAGGGTCTGGCAGCCGCACACGTCCGCCACGAAGCGGCGCAGCAGCGCCTGGCCCTGCAGGGTGTGGGTCACTTCCGGGTGGAACTGCACGCCGTACCAGCGCTTCTCTTCGTTGGCCATGGCGGCCACCGGAATGCGGTCGGTGGTGGCGGTGATGGTGAAGCCCGGCGGTGCAACGGAGACGTGGTCGCCGTGGCTCATCCAGACATTCAGCTTCGGCTCGCCGCCGTGGTCGCTCAGGCCCTTGAACAATGCATCCGGATTGATCACGCTCACTTCGGCGTGGCCGAATTCGCGCTGATCAGCCGCTTCGGTGGCACCGCCCAGCTGCGCGGCCAGGGTCTGCATGCCGTAGCAGATGCCGAAGATCGGCAGGCCGCTGTCGAACACCTCCTGCGGCGCGGCCGGGGCACCCGGCAGCGTGGTCGATTCCGGGCCACCGGACAGGATGATGCCCTTGGCGCCGAACGCGGCGATCTCGGCCGGGTTGTGGTCCCACGCCCAGATTTCGCAGTAGACGCCCAGCTCGCGGATGCGGCGGGCGATCAGCTGCGTGTACTGCGCGCCGAAATCGAGGATCAGGATCTTGTCGTTATGGATGTTGGTCATGGCGCCCTGGCAATGCAGTAGGGAAAACGAAATCAGATTTGCAGCAGCAGATGGAAAAAGAGGAACGGGAATCAGCTTCCTCGTTCCTCTTTGCCCGGCCCGCGTCAGGCGCGGTAGTTCGGCGGCTCTTTGGTGATCGTCACGTCGTGGACGTGGCTCTCACGCTGGCCGGCGCCGCTGATCTTCACGAACTTGGGCTTGCTGCGCATGTCTTCGATGGTGGCGCAGCCCACGTAGCCCATGGTGGCGCGCAGGCCGCCCATCAGCTGGTGGATGATACCGCCCACCGGGCCGCGGTACGGCACGCGGCCTTCGATGCCTTCCGGCACCAGCTTGTCGGCGGTGGCGGCGTCCTGGAAGTAGCGGTCCTTCGACCCCTTCTCCATGGCAGCCAGCGAACCCATGCCGCGGTAGCTCTTGTACGAACGGCCCTGGTACAGCTCGGTCTCGCCCGGCGATTCCTCGGTACCGGCCAGCAGGCCGCCGACCATGATGGTCGAGGCACCGGCGGCCAGCGCCTTGCCGATGTCGCCCGAGTAGCGGATGCCACCGTCGGCGATCAGCGGGATACGGTCCTGCAGGGCTTCGGCCACCAGGTCAATGGCGGTGACCTGCGGCACGCCGACGCCGGCGACCACGCGGGTGGTGCAGATCGAGCCCGGGCCGATGCCGACCTTCACGGCGTCCGCGCCGCTGTCCAGCAGCGCCAGTGCGGCTTCGCCGGTGCAGATGTTGCCACCGATGACCTGCACGCCCGGGAAGTTCTTCTTGACCCAGCTGACGCGGTCCAGCACGCCCTGCGAATGGCCGTGCGCGGTATCGACCACGATCACGTCCACACCGGCGGCGACCAGCGCTTCCACGCGGCGATCGGTATCGCCACCCACGCCGACGGCCGCGCCGACCAGTAGGCGGGTCGACAGATCCTTGGCAGCGTTCGGGAAGTCGGTGTTCTTCTGGATGTCCTTGACGGTGATCAGGCCACGCAGTTCGAACGAATCATTGACCACCAGCACCTTCTCGATGCGGTTGCGGTGCAGCAGCTGCAGCACTTCGTCAGACGCGGCGCCTTCCTTGACCGTGATCAGGCGATCCTTCTTGGTCATGATGTGGCGGACCGGATCATCCAGCTCGGTCTCGAAGCGCATGTCGCGGTGGGTCACGATGCCGGCCAGCTGGCCGTCGCTGCCCACCACCGGCACGCCGGAGATGTTGTGCGCCTGGGTCAGGGCCAGCACGTCGCGGATGGTGGTTTCCGGGCCAACGGTGATCGGGTCGCGGATGACGCCTGCCTCGAACTTCTTGACCTTGGCCACTTCCGCGGCCTGCTGTTCCAGGCTGAGATTCTTGTGGATGATGCCCATGCCGCCGAGCTGTGCCATGGCGATGGCCAGGCGGGCTTCGGTGACGGTATCCATGGCGGCGGACAGGATCGGAAGCTTCAGCTTCAGGTCGCGAGTCAACCGCGTTTCGAGGTTGACGTCCTTGGGCAGGATGGTCGAGTGGGCGGGGACGAGCGAGACGTCGTCGTAAGTGAGTGCTTCAGCCTGGATGCGCAGCATCGGCATACCCGAGATGTGGGGAAGCGCGACATTTTACCCTGTTTCTGGAGCCAAGAACAGCATTTTTTGGTAGCCAGAATTGGATTTCTGCGCGACACAGTGTCGCGCCAGCGGTGATCCGTTCAGGGCACCCAAACGCACCGCCTTTGGTAGGTGCCAACCTTGGTTGGCACAAACAGGGAGGGGCCTTCACCCCATCTGGGGTCCAGCGGCGGACGGATCGTGCCAACCAAGGTTGGCACCTACCAACAGCCGGTCGTCGGCCTGCCTGTGGTGGGTGCGGACCGTTGGTCCGCACTCTCTCTCAGACACCAGTGCCCCAGCAGGAGCCCCACCCCTCTGGCATTGTGCCGACCAACGGTCGGTACCCACCAACAGCAGATCTCCCCAATCGCAGGTCAGCTCAGCGCTTCCGCGGCTTCCAGCGTGTTCTGCATCAACGTGGCCACGGTCATCGGGCCCACGCCACCCGGCACCGGGGTGATCCAGCTCGCCCGCTGGGCGGCCGCTTCAAACCCGACATCACCCACCAGGCGGCCGTCATCCAACCGGTTGATGCCCACATCAATCACCACCGCGCCCGGCTTCACCCACTCGCCCGGCACGATGCCCGGGCGGCCCACCGCCACCACCAGGATGTCGGCATTGCGCACGGCCTGTTCCAGCACGTCCTTGGGGGTGAACTTGTGGCAGCTGGTGACGGTGCAGCCGGCAATCAGCAGTTCCAGGCCCATCGGGCGGCCGACGTGGTTGCTCACGCCCACGATGGTGGCGTTGCGGCCGCGCACCGGCTGGTCGGTGTGGCCCAGCAGCGTGGTGATGCCGCGCGGGGTGCAAGGGCGCAGGCCGAACTCGCGCAGGGCCAGGTGGCCGACGTTTTCCGGATGGAAGCCGTCCACGTCCTTGCGCGGGTCGATGCGCTGGATCAGCCGGCGCGCGTCGGGGATGCCCGGCAGCGGCAGCTGGATCAGGATGCCGTTGATCTTCGGGTCGGCGTTGAGCTGGTCGATCAGGTCGAGCAGCTCGGCTTCGGTGGTACCGGCCGGCAGGTCATAGTCATGTGCTTCGATGCCGACCTTCTCGGCGGCACGGCGCTTGTTGCGCACGTACACGGTCGAGGCCGGGTCGCCACCGACCAGCACCACGGCCAGGCCCGGGCGGCTGCCGCCGGCGGCCACGCGGGCGTCGACGCGCACCTTCAGGCTGTCGAGCAGGTCCTCGGCGATGCGGCGGCCATCAAGGATGCGGGCAGGAAGCTGGGAGGTGGAATCGGTCATCGGGAGCAGGCGTGGGGCGGCGGGGACGCTATTGTCCCCGATTCAGGCCCCCTCGCCCACCGCGGAATGGGTCCTGATGGGGTCGGATGCCTTTGCCGCAGGCAAAGGGCTCTGACCCCGGGGTTACGCAAATTGCAAACCTCCGGTAGTGCCGGCCGCTGGCCGGCAACCTCATGACGTCGGAACGTTTCCGTATTTGCCGGCCAGCGGCCGGCACTACCGACGGGTGGTGCGCTGAGGTTGCCGGCCAGCGGCCGGCACCACCGGGCTTTACTCTTCCTCTTCCGGCACATCCTGCGGGTTCAGCGTCTTGCTCTCACGCTTCGGCGCAGTGAACGGCGTCGGCGTGGGTACGCCCTGCGGGCTGTTGCCGTAGATCATCCGTGCGCCGGCATTCAAACCACCACCGGCAATTTCCAGCTCAAAGCGCTCGGCATCGCGGCGGCGGATCTGCTCGGCGATCTCGATCGCGTCGTCCTCATCCGCACCCAGCTCCACCAGCGCGGCCTGGCCAAACAGCACCGCCGATTCAAAGGTCTCGCGGATCTGGAAATCGACACCGGCATGGATCAGCCGCAGCGAATGCTCGCGGTCGAACGAACGCACCATCAGCTTGGCCTGCGGGAACTCATGCGCCACCAGTTCAACGATGCGATCAGCCGCTTCGGCCTTGTCCACGCACACCGCAATCGCACGTGCGTTGGCCGCGCCGGAGGCATGCAGCACGTCCAGTCGCGTGCCGTCGCCGTAGTAGATCTTGAAACCGAAACGCGCGGCGCTCTGGATCATCTCCACATCGTTGTCGATGATGGTCACGTCCACGTCGCGCGCCAGCAGCGACTGGCTGGCAACCTGGCCGAAGCGGCCGAAGCCGATCAGCAGCACGCTGCCGGACAGGCCATCGGCCTCGTCCACGCCGTCCATGTTCACCGTCGGCTTCGGTGCGATGCGCTTGTAGACCAGCACCACCAGCGGGGTCAGCGCCATCGACAGCACCACCACGGCGGTGAAGTTGGCATTGATCTCCAGGTCGATCACGCCGGCCGATGCGGCGGCGGAGAACAGCACGAAGGCGAACTCGCCGCCCTGCGCCATCAGCACGCCACGGTCGAGCGCCTGCGCGTGGTCGCTGCCCATGATGCGCGCGACCACGTAGATGCACAGCGCCTTGGCCGCCATCAACGCCAGCACCAGGCCGAGGATCAGCTGCCAGTGCGCGGCCACCACACTCAGGTCCAGCGCCATGCCCACGCTGAGGAAGAACAGGCCGAGCAGGATGCCGCGGAACGGTTCGATGTCCGCCTCGATCTGGTGACGGAAGGTCGACTCGCTCAACAGCACGCCGGCCAGGAACGCGCCCATCGCCATCGACAGGCCGGACAGCTGCATCAGCAGCGCCGCACCCAGCACCACCAGCAGCGCAGCGGCGGTCATCACCTCGCGCGCCTTCGATTCGGCCAGCACGCGGAACAGCGGGTTGAGCAGGAAGCGGCCGACCAGCACCAGGCCGACGATGGCACCGACGCCGATCGCCACCGACAGCCAGCGCGAGCCTTCGCCGTCGGCACTGCCTGCGCTCGGGCCCATCCAGGCCACCAGCGCCAGCAACGGCACGATCAGCAGGTCTTCGAACAGCAGGATGGAGACGATCTTCTGCCCCGACGGCAGCGCGATGTCGCCACGCTCGGCCAGCAGCTGCATGACCACCGCAGTGGAGGTCAGCACGAAACCGGTGGCGCCGATGAAGGCCACCTGCCACGGCAGGCCGAACAGCTTGGCGATGCTGGTCAGCACCACCGCACAGGTGACGATCTGCAGCGTGCCCAGCCCGAAGATTTCCTTGCGCAGGCTCCACAGGTGCGAGGGCCGCATCTCCAGGCCGATCACGAACAGGAACATCACCACGCCGAGCTCGGCGGTATGCAGGATGGCCTGCGGGTCGGAGAACCAGCCCAGCCCGAACGGTCCGATCGCCAGGCCAGCGGCGAAGTAGCCCAGCACCGAGCCCAGGCCGGCCCGGCGGAACAAAGGCACCATCACCACCGCCGCGCCCAACAGGGCCACGACCTTGACCAGCTCGCTGGTCGCTGCTTCTACCGCCATGCGGTGTTTTCCCCAAGATCCAGAATCGGGTTCAACAATAGAGCAATGCCGATGACGGCAATAGCACGCATGTTGCGCCGGATTGTCTTGGAGATGGAACGATGTGAGGAGCGACCCCCAGCATCATCCCGAAACCCGATACATCCATCCACGCATGGCGTGGATCTACCGAAGCATTAGTAGATCCACGCCATGCGTGGATGAATCCCCGGCCGGGTTCACCCGCCCCGGCAAAACGCGGCGTAATCGATATACCCCGGGAACGGCACGCCCGGCGCGCACACCGGGCAATGCGGGTCCGGCCGGATGCCGGTCTCGCGGAAGCGCATGCCCAGCGCATCAAAGCGCAGCAGGCGGCCGACCAGCGGCTCACCGATGCCCAGCAGCAGCTTCAGCACCTCGGTGGCCTGCAGCACGCCGGCCAATCCCGGCAGCACACCCAGCACGCCGGCCTCGGAACAGTTCGGCGCGAACTCCGGCGGCGGCGGCTCGGGGAACAAACAGCGGTAGCACGGCGCCACGCCGCGCTGGCGGCCGGCATCGAACACGCTTACCTGGCCGTCAAAGCGCTCGATGGCGGCATACACCAGCGGCGCGGCGTGCTTGATGCAGGCGTCGTTGAGCAGGTAGCGCAGCGGGAAGTTGTCCGAACCATCCAGCACCACGTCCACGCCCTCCAGCAGCGCATCCACATTCTCGGATGTGACCCGCTCCGGCACCGCCTCGACCTCGATCGACGGGTTCAGCGCCAGCAGCCGCTCGCGCGCCGAATCGACCTTGAGCTGGCCGACGCTGGCTTCGGTATGCACGATCTGCCGGTGCAGGTTGCTGCGCTCCACGCGGTCATGGTCGGCGAAGCGCAGGTGCCCTACCCCGGCCGCAGCCAGATAGAAGCCGGCCGGGGCGCCCAGCCCACCCGCGCCCAGCACCAGCACGCGCGACTGCTGCAGCGTGCGCTGGCCGGCCTCACCCACCTGGGGCAGCAGCAGGTGGCGCGAATAGCGGTCATAGAAGTCGCGGTCGGCAGCACTGGCCAGCGGCTGCACCAGCGGCAGCGACTGCTCGCGCCAAGCCACGGTACCGCCGCTCACGGAAGCCACATTGGTGTATCCAGCCTCCAGCAGGAACTGCGCGGCATCGGCCGAGCGCTTGCCGCTCTGGCAGATCAACAGGATTTCCTGGTCGTGCCGCGGCAGATGCGCGGCCGGGTCGGCCTGCAGCTCGCCCTTGGCCACGCCACGCGCGCCCTCGGCCATGCCCCCGGCCCGTTCGTGCGCCTCGCGTACATCGATCAGCACCGCGCCATGGGCCAGGCGCTCGCGTGCCTGCGCGGGGGAAAGCTCTTGGATGCTCATGGCCGCATTATCGCGCAGACACCCTCGACGCGCCTTGCCCCGAACATGGCACCATGCGGGCGTTGCTCCCTGCATCCCGGAACCGCTGCATGCGCTCTGCCACCGAATTCTGGCGTGACCCGCGCATGCCCTTCGTCGAAAGCCGACGGGCGTGCGACAGCCGCGCCTGCCATCGCCCGCACAGCCATGACACTTTCTCGATCGGCGCCGTGGACGCTGGCAGCAGTGTGTTCACCGGCGCGGCGGAAGGACCGCGCCTGCTGCAACCCGGCAATCTGGTCGGCGTACCCGCAGGCCGCGTGCATGCCTGCAACCCCCTGCCCGGCCAGGTCTGGAGCTACCAGATGCTGCACCTGGATGCGCGCTGGATGGCCGAAGTCCGCGCCGAGTATGACGGCCTGCCCGGACCCGACTGGCAGCAGGAACCCATCCGGATTTCCAGCCATCGCCTGCGCTACCAGCAGTACTGCCAGCTCAACGAGACGCTGTTCTCCGACGATCCGGTCAGCGTCAAGGAAGCGGCGCTGATCGCGTTCGTCGGCGATCTGGATGAACACGATGGTGTAGCCGTCGCTGGCCCGCCTGAAGATGCCGCATTGCAGCAGCGAGTGCAGCCGGTGATGGACGTTCTACGCCAGCGGCTCGAACACACCCCGGCCCTGCAGGAACTGGCATCGCTGGCAGGCATGAGCCGCTACCAGCTTATCCGCGCCTTCCGACGTGCCACGGGCCTGACCCCACACGCCTGGCAGATCGACCAGCGCATCCAGGAGGCTCGCCGACGGTTGTGCGAAGGCCAGGCACTGGCCGTGGTCGCGCATGCACTGGGCTTTGCCGACCAGAGTCATTTCCAGCGGGTCTTCAAGGCCCACGCCGGTGCGACCCCGGGCCAGTACCGGCGCTGAGCCTGCAATAACGTTCAATACCACCGCACGGCACATCCCCAGACTGGCGCCCCAGCCAGCCGCCGCCGGACCCGATGGAACAGTTCCTGATCATCGCCACCGTTCATTTTCTCGCCCTGCTATCACCCGGTCCCGATTTCTTCCTCGTTGCACGCACCGCGATCACCTCTGGCTGGCGCACCGCCAGTGGCGCCTGCGCAGGCATCGCCGTTGGCAACGGCGTCTTCATCGTGGCGGCTTTCACTGGAATGGCCATGCTGCGCGCGGGCAGCGCAGGGTTCATTGCGGTGCAGTTGGCGGGCTGCGGATTCCTGCTGTACCTCGGCACGCTGTTCCTGCGCCATGCGGGCTCGACGACGCTGCAGGCACCTGCCGCGGAATCGCGCGCAGGCGATACGCACGGGTGGTGGAAGGCGGCAGGGCTGGGCGCCCTGTCTGCGCTGCTGAACCCGAAGAATGCGCTGTTCTATGCAACGTTGGCGGCAATGCTCAACGGCCCGCAGGCCAACGCCGCAACGAAATTCTTCTATGGCGCGTGGATGTTCGGCATCGTCCTGCTTTGGGATCTGCTGGTCGCCGCGCTGGTCGGCCACCCGTGGGTGCTGGGCCGATTCGCACGCGCCCTGCCCTGGCTGGAGCGCGCCGCAGGGCTCCTGATGATTGCGCTGGCGCTATGGATCGTCGTGTCGCTGTGGGTGGGCTGATGCCGGCGATTCGCGCCTGTCGCAATAGCGTTCAATACGGCGCGTCCGCACCAACCCACACTCGGCACTTTCTGTAGGTCGGTGGCAGGTTTACGTGCAGCAGTTCTTCATCGTCGCGGTGCTGTACGGCTTCGCCATGCTCCTGCCTGCTTCCAATCACGCGAAGATCCTGCGCACCGCAATGGGCGCGGGCGGGCGCGCCGCCATGGCCGCGTCGTTCGGTATCGCCATCGGTACGGGCGTCATCTGTGCGACGGCTTTCGTTGCAGCGGGCATGCTGGGAAACCGCGGCCTGTGGACGCTGGCGATGCAGTGCGCGGGCTGCCTCCTGCTGCTGCGCCTGGCGGGCATGTGCCTGCGCGACGCCGGCTTGACCCCGTTCTCTCCGCTTTCCCTGCAGATGCCCTCGGGCCTGCGCGCCCGCTCCCGTTGGCCGCACGCCGAAGCAGGATGCCTGCTGGCGCTCGCCAGCAGCAGCAACTGAATGCTGCAGTTCGCGATTGCAGCCCTGGTTACCGGCCTCGTTGCCGACACGGGCACCCAGGCCGCTTACGTGGCCTGCCTGAGTGGCGTCGCGCTGTCGCTCGGCCTGCTGATGGCGTGGCTCGGCAGCCACCCGCGCAGGGCACAGGGGTGTTGCCGATTGCTTCCATGGCTGGAGCATGCCGCGGGCCTGCTGATCGGGGCGGTGTCGGTGGCGTACCTGGCAGGTGCACTGGGTACGACCCTGGTCTGGGCAAGCATCACGGGGCAGGTGCAGCTGCCGGAATCGATCCCCGCCACAAGCCAGGTGCAACCGGCTTCAACATCGCGGCGCGGCCGAGGCATGCCATGCGCGTTGCCTCATTGCCGCGCTCGTCGCAGCAGTCCGCCCTGATCGAGATCTGTAGAGACACGGTAGTGCCGGCCGCTGGCCGGCAACCTCGTGAACACGCCAGGCATCATCGGATTGCCGGCCAGCGGCCGGCACTACCACAAACAAGAAAGGCGGCCCTGCGGCCGCCTTTCTCTGAATCACTTGCCCTTGACGTGCTTCATCAAGCGCCGCTTGGCCTTGACCTGCCGCTCGGTGAGGACGTTCTTCTTGCCCTCGTACGGGTTGGTACCCTCGCGGAAGATGAAGCTCACCGGCGTGCCGATCAGCTTGAAGCGCTTGCGGAAGAAGTTCTCCAGGTAGCGCTTGTACGATTCCTGCAGCTCCTTCAGGCGCGTGCCGTGCACGATGAAGGTCGGCGGGTTGGCGCCGGCCGGGTGCACGTAACGCAGCTTGGAGACATGGCCGCGGATGGTCGGCGGCGGATTGGTCTCGTACGCCACTTCCAGCGCCTTGTTCACTTCGCTGGTGGTGAAGGTCTTGTTCGCCGATTCGTGCGCGCGGTGCACCGCACGGAACAGCTCACGCAGGCCCGAGCCATGCTTGGCCGAGATGCGCACCGACTCGGCCCACGGCACAAAGCCCAGCTTCAGCGACAGCATGGTTTCGGCCTGCTCGCGCTGGTACTCGGTCAGGCCATCCCACTTGTTGATGGCGATCACCAGCGCGCGGCCGGCGTCGAGCACGGCACCGAGCACGGTGGCGTCCTGGTCGGTCACGCCTTCGGTGGCGTCGAGCATCAGCACGGCCACCTGGCACTGCTCGATCGACTGCATGGTCTTGACCACCGAGAACTTCTCGACGACCTCGTCCACGCGCGAACGACGGCGCAGGCCGGCGGTGTCGATCAGGCGGTACTCGCGACCATCACGCTCCAGGTCCACGGCGATCGAGTCGCGGGTGGTGCCCGGCACGTCGGAGGCGATCATGCGCTCCTCGCCGAGGATGCGATTGACCAGCGTCGACTTGCCCACATTCGGGCGGCCGACGAAGGCGATGCGGATGCGGTTCGGATCGTTGTCCAGCTCTTCGCCGCTGCCTTCTTCCGGCAGGCGCTGGACCACTTCGTCCAGCAGGTCGTCCAGGCCCTGGCGATGCGCGGCCGACACGGTCAGCATCTCGCCGAAGCCGTAGCGGGCGAACTCCGAACGCACGGTGTCCTCGTCGGTGCCGTCGATCTTGTTGATCAGCAGCAGCGTCGGGCGCGACAGCTTGCGCAGCCAGGCCAGGATCTCGTCGTCCATCGCCGAGGTGCCCTCACGGGCATCGACCACGAACAGGATCAGGTCGGCTTCCGCCGCAGCGGCGCGGGCCTGGCGGGTGGTAGCCCCTGCCAGACCCTCTTCCTCTTCCGCGATACCGCCGGTGTCGACGACGAGGAAATGATTGTCCTCGTCCAGACGGCAGACACCGTAGTTGCGGTCGCGGGTGACGCCGGGCTGGTCATGGACCAGCGCGTCACGGGTGCGCGTAAGCGCATTGAAAATAGTCGACTTGCCGACATTCGGCCGTCCAACCAGGGCGACCAAAGGCAGCATCGCGATTACTCCAATTTTTAATTTGCCAACCGGAAGGCGGTCAGCTTGCCATCAACGTTCTGCACCAGCAGCACCCCGTCTACGACGATTGGCTGGGCCAGCAGGGCGTCACCGCCGCTCTTTGCCCGTGCCGCCATCGCACCATCGGAGGTCTGCAGCCAGTGCACGTATCCCTTGTAGTCGCCGACCACGACGTAGTCGCCGTGCAGTGCCGGGCCGGTCAGCGAGCGACGGGCCAGTGCGGTCTGCGACCACATCGCCGCGCCGCTGGCCTTGTCCAGGCCGAACACGCCGCCCTTGTTGTCGGTGACGAACACATTGCCAGACGAGACCGCCACGCCACCGGCACCGCCATGGTCGCGCGCCCAGAGCGGGCGACCGGTCGGGCCTTCGATGGCCATCGTCTGGTTCTTGAAGCTGCTCACGAACAGGGTGTTGCCATCCAGCACAGGCGCGCCGTCGACATCGGCCATGCGCTCCAGCTCGGTACGGCCTTCACCGTTGCCCACATTCTGTTCCCACAGGGTGCGGCCATCCTGCTGGGCCAGGGCGGCAACCGCGCCCTCGTCCTTGCCGATGAACAGCACGCCCGGGCCGGTCACCACCGGCGCGTTGCCACGCACGGTCAGCGCCGGCAGCTCGCTCGGGTTGAACCACTTCTGGGTGCCGTTGCCGGCATCGAACGCGGTGATGCGGCCGTCATTGCTGCGCACGTAGACCGCGCCCTGGGCGATGGCCGGCGCGGCGATGACTTCACCCGGAACACGGGCGCGCCACTTCTCGCTGCCGTCGTTGATGTCCAGGGCGATGACCTGGCCATCGAGCGTGCCGATCACGACCAGGTTCTCACCGACCCCCGGGCCGCCGGACAGGCGCAGCTTGGCCTTCTTCTTTTCCTTCTTCGGCTCCCAGGTCCAGACCTTCTTGCCGGTCTGCAGGTCGATGGCGTGCACGCCACCGGTGAGTGCCGCAGCGAATACGTGGCCGTTGGCAACGGCCGGGCCCTGGCGCACGCCGATGCGGCGCTCGCCCTTGCCGAGGTTGACCGACCAGGCCTTGTTGACCTTCAGGGTCGGCTCGAACTTGACCAGCTCAGCCGGTTCCTGTGCCTTCTTCGCGGCCGCGTCCTTGCCGGCGAACCAGCCCTTCACGGTGCTGCAGCCGGTCAGGGCCATGCCCATCAGGAGCACGGTGGCGACGCGGGTGATCATGACCTTCTGACTCATCAAACCGACTCCGCAGGGGCGGCAACGGTGCCGCCGGCGTCCATAACCTTGGTTTCCAGCAGGCGCCGCTGCGGCGCTGCCACGTCCAGCGACTTCAGCGCTTTCTCGTACTGGCCTCGGGCGTCATCACGCTTGCCCTGCGCCATCAGCGCGTCGCCATGGATTTCCAGGCTGCTGCTGTCGGTGGCGCTGCCCAGCAGCTTGATCGCCTCGTCACTCTTGCCGGTGGCCACCAGCAGGCGGGCCACACGCTGGTCGACCACGCGCTGCAGGTCACCTTCGACCTTCACGCCGCGCAGGGTGGCCAGGGCTTCTTCGTTCTTGCCGGCGTCGACCTGGGCCTTGGCCAGCTGCAGCGCCGCGAGGTCGCCGTAGATGCTGGACGGGCCGGCTTCGAGCGCCTTGACCGCCTTGGAGGCGTCGTCGAGCTTGTTCTGCTGCAGGCCAACGAGCGCCTTCTGGTACTCGACATTGGCCGAGGCCAGCTTGCCGCCCTGATCCTTCTGGTACCACTGCCAGCCGGCAATGGCACCGATGGCGATGACTACGCCACCGAGGATGCTGGCGCCATTCTTCCGCAGCCAGCTGCGGACGCGTTCACTTTGTTCGTGCTCGTCGAGCAGATCGTCGATCGCCATGCGTACTCTCGCCCCGCCCATCGGGAGGGACCATTGGGATTAATCGAAGGTGGTGAAACCGCGCCTCAGTGCGAAACCGGGACTACGGAGCCTTCAGAGGATACCTGAAAGCGTGCCACGTTGGCTCGCTGGTAGGGGGTCAGATCGACGATAGCGCCGTTCTGCTGAACCTGGACCGCCGAGGCGTTGCCCAGGGTCACCCGGGTCACCTGGCCCGGCGTGAAGCTGCGGCTCTCGCCGGATTTGATCAGCGCCTTCTCGACGGTAGCGCCGTCCGGGCCGCCGATATCGACCCAGCTGTCGCCGCTGAACTGCATGTCCAGCGTGTTGGTGGCAGCCGCTGGTGCCGGGGCTGAACGCGGCACCGGGGCCAGCGAGGCTACGTACGGGGTGGCGGCCGGCTTGCTGGCCGGGGCGCTCGCCACGTCAGCCACGGCAGCCGGCTCGACGCCGGCGGCAGACGGGGTCACCGGCACAGCGGCCGGGATCGCGTCCAGCGAAGCGGTGTTCGGCGACGGCGTCGCACTGCCATCAAAATGACCACGGGTGGCGAACCACACCGGCACCGCCAGCACCGCGGTGATACCGACATACAGCACGCGACGGCCGAGATTCTCGGCAATGCGGCGCGCACGCGGGGTGTGGGTATGGCTGACCAGGGTGGGCGGAACCACCGGGCCGACCTGGGCCTGCTCCAGCAGCTGGCTCACATCCACGTCCAGCAGGCGCGCGTAGCTGCGCAGCTGGCCGCGCACGAACACCGGCGCCCCCAGCTTCTGCCATTGTTCCTCTTCCAGCGACTTGACCACCTGGACCGGCATGCGCAGGCGCGAGCCGACATCTTCGAGGGTCAGTCCGGCCGCCTCGCGGGCCTGGCGCAGGCGGCTGCCGCAGCCGGCCGCAGTCTCGAGAGTGCTCACAGTCTGGTCATCAATCACAATGCATCAACCCTGGAGTTAGGAGCCCGCTTCCTGCGGAAATTCCTGTCGAATGCGCTGAAGATAGCGGTCAGATGCCGCCCGATCTCCCAGCCGCGCTTCGATTTGAGACGCAAGTTGTAACACGGAACGCGTTGCGGGTGCAGCCGCAATCCTACGTTCGGCGAAGGCCCGGGCCTCCATGAAGCGCCCCTGGCGGAAGCTGAGCTGGGCCATCGCCTCCAGCGCGACCGGGTTTCCCGGCAGCGTTGCCAGCGCCGCACGCAGGTCGCGCTCGGCACGTTCGAACTGACCGGCATCCAGCGCACAGCCCCCGGCATTGGCCTGGGACTCGGCCGGCGTGGCGTAGCCCGGCGCCAGCAGCGCACGATCGAACCAGATCAGCGACTCGGCCGGCCGGCCCTGCTGGCACAGCCACGCGCCGTAATTGTTGAGGATGTCCCCGCGCTGCGGCGCCTGCTCGGCAGCCCTGCGGAAGCTCTCGCCAGCCTGCTGGGTCCGGCCACGGCGCTCGTCGATGCCGGCCAGCAGCACCAGCGCATCGGGCGACTCGGGGGCCAGCTTCAGCGCCTCGCGCGCCTTGCGCTCGGCCGCATCGAGGTTGCCCACCTGCATGTCGCGGGCGGCCAGGGCCAGCAGGTCCTGCAGGCGCACCTGGCGCCGCACGCTGTCCGGATCACGGACCGAGTAGACCGGCGCCTCGCTGGGGCCCAGCTTGGCCTTGGGATGGGATTTGCAGCCGCCGACCGCAACGGCCAGCATGCCTGCGAACAGAACCAGCCAGAGGCGGTCAGGCCGCGGCATCGCTCCCCTTCCCCGCCTGCAGCGTCTTGTTGAACTCCGCCTGGCGGCGGGTGCGGTCCATCACCTGGCCCTTGAGCTGGCCACAGGCGGCGTCGATGTCGTCGCCACGGGTGCGGCGGACCATGGTAAGCACGTTGCTGTCGAGCAGGATCTTCTGGAAGGCACGGATGTGCGCTTCTTCCGAACGCTCGTAGCGGGTGCCCGGGAACGGGTTGAACGGAATCAGGTTGACCTTGCCCGAATCCTTGGCCTGCACCGCGTTGTCGAACTGGCGCATCAGGCGGGCCAGCTCGCGGGCATGCTCGGGCTTGTCGTTGATGCCCTTCATCAGGGTGTATTCGAAGGTGACCGATTCGCGGCGCTTGTTGGCGCGCAGGTAGCGTGCGCACGAGGCCATCAGCTCGGCGATCGGATACTTCTTGTTGAGCGGCACCAGCGTCTCGCGCAGCGCGTCGTTCGGCGCATGCAGCGACACCGCCAGAGACACGTCGCTTTCGGCAGACAGGCGGTCGATCTGCGGCACCAGGCCGGAGGTCGACAGGGTCACGCGCTTGTTGGCCAGGCCGTAGCCCAGGTCGTCGCGCATCACGCTCATGGCGCGCACGACGTTGTCGAAATTCATCAGCGGCTCGCCCATGCCCATCATCACCACGTTGGTGAGGCGGCGCATCTGGTGCGGCACGTTGCCCAGGTGGCGTGCGGCAACCCACACCTGGCCGATGATCTCGGCGGTGGTCAGATTGCGGTTGAAGCCCTGGGTGGCAGTGGAGCAGAACGTGCAGTTCAGGCCGCAACCGACCTGCGAGGACACGCACAGCGTGCCGCGGGTCTTGTCCGGGATGTACACGGTCTCGATGGCGTTCTTGCCATCCACGCCCATCGCCAGCAGCCACTTGTGGGTGCCGTCGGCGGAGGGCTTGTCGAACACGATGTTGGGAACCAGCACCTCGGCATGGGCCTGCAGCTTGGCGCGCAGGACCTTGCCGAGGTCGGTCATTTCATCGAAATCGGTGACGTAGCGATGGTGGATCCACTTCATCACCTGATGGGCACGGAACTTCTTCTCGCCGAGAACCTCGACGAAGAACTTCTCCAGGCCCGCGCGATCGAGGTCGAGCAGGTTCTGCTTGCCAGCCGTGGGTGCCGACTTCGGCAGCGGCTGGATGGCGGGGGACTGTACGACCTCGTTCACGGCATTACTCTCAGCGCGAAACGACTTCGGTGGCGGCGAAGAAGTAGGCGATTTCAATCGCGGCATTCTCGACCGAGTCCGAGCCGTGGGCGGCGTTGGCATCGATGGATTCGGCGAAGTCGGCGCGGATGGTGCCCGCAGCGGCTTCCTTCGGGTTGGTGGCGCCCAGCAGGTCGCGGTGGGCCAGGACGGCGTTCTCGCCTTCCAGGGCCTGGATCATCACCGGGCCGGAGATCATGAACTCGACCAGCGCGTTGAAGAACGGACGCTCGCGGTGCACGGCGTAGAAGCCTTCGGCTTCACGGCGCGACAGCTGCTTGTACTTGGCGGCCACGACCTTCAGGCCGGCCTTCTCGAAGCGGGCGTAGATTTCGCCGATGACGTTCTTGGCAACGGCGTCCGGCTTGATGATCGAAAGGGTGCGCTCCAGCGCCATGGGATGTCTCCAATGGAATCGGGCCGCTGATGGCCCGAAGGGTAACATGAAAAAAACCCGCGTCGGGACGCGGGCTTAGCCTGATAAACGTAGGCGAATTGTAAAAGATAAAGCGGCAGGGTGGTAGTGCCGGCCGCTGGCCGGCAGGCTGGCGCCTCACGGGCTGCCTGCGGTTGCCGGCCAGCGGCCGGCACTACCCTTTGCGCCCATTCACCCACCTGAGTGAAATCTGACCGGTCCGGGCATTTTTGCTGCACTGCAAAATGCCATACGCTACCGTCTGGTCCTAGTATCAAACAATCGTTTGATTAAGGTCCGCCCGCCGATGGCCAAACCCGCCCACTTCTCGACCAAGGACCGGATCCTCGGCGCGGCCGAGGAGCTGTTCGCACAGCACGGCTTCGCCGGCACTTCGCTGCGCCAGGTGACCAGCCAGGCCGACGTCAACATCGCTGCGGTCAACTACCACTTCGGCTCCAAGGAAAACCTGGTCAACGAGGTGTTCCGCCGCCGCATGGACGAGATGACCGGCGCGCGCCTGGCGCAGCTCGAGCGCGCCCGCAGCGAACACCCCGGGCAGCTGCGCCCGGTGCTGGCCGCCTTCGTCGAGCCGGCACTGGCGCTGGCCCAGGACCGCCAGAACGGCGGCGCCTTCGTGCGCGTGATCGCCCGCGCCTACGCCGAGAAGAACGACAACCTGCGCAAGTTCCTGTCCGACCACTACGGTCACGTGCTGCGTGCGTTCGGCAAGGCGATTGCCGAATGCGCCCCCGACCTGAGCAAGGAAGAGCTGTACTGGCGCCTGGATTTCCTGGCCGGCTCGCTCACCTATGCCATGGCCGACTTCGGGCTGATCAAGCGTCCCGCCGGTGTCACCGAAGCGGCGCATCGTGCCCATGCCGCCCACGAACTGATCCATTTCGCCGAAGCCGGGTTCCGCGCCGCCGCACGCGCCAGCGCCCTGCCCGCTTCCCCTTGATTCCACCCAGTAACTGCTGACCAACAAAGGCCCTACACCATGTCCAATTCCCTGCTAGTCCGCCGCGCCGCCGTGCTGGGTGCCGGCGTCATGGGTGCCCAGATCGCCGCCCACCTCACCAACGCTGGCGTCGACACCGTGCTGTTCGACCTGCCCGCCAAGGAGGGTCCGGCTGACGGCATCGTGCTGAAGGCGATCGCCAACCTGGGCAAGCTGAGCCCGGCGCCGCTGGCCAGCAAGTCGCTGGCCGAAGCCATCACCCCGGCCAACTACGAGTCCGGCCTGGAGCAGCTGAAGGACTGCGACCTGATCATCGAGGCCATCGCCGAGCGCATGGACTGGAAGCAGGACCTGTACAAGAAGATCGCGCCGTTCGTGGCCGACCACGCGGTGCTGGCCTCCAACACCTCGGGCCTGGGCATCAACAAGCTGGCCGACGTGCTGCCCGAGCAGCTGCGCCACCGCTTCTGCGGCGTGCACTTCTTCAACCCGCCGCGCTACATGCACCTGGCCGAGCTGATCCCGGCCACCACCACCGACGCCGCCGTGCTGGAAGGCCTGGAAGAATTCCTGGTCACCACTTTGGGCAAGGGCGTGGTATACGCCAAGGACACCCCGAACTTCATCGGCAACCGCATCGGCGTGTTCTCGATCCTGTCCACCATCCACCACACCCAGCAGTTCGGCCTGGGCTTCGATGAAGTGGACGGCCTGACCGGCCCGCTGGTCGGCCGCCCGAAGTCGGCCACCTACCGCACCTCCGACGTGGTCGGCCTGGACACCATGGCCCACGTCATCAAGACCATGGGCGACACCCTGCCCAACGACCCGTGGCATGAATTCTTCAAGTCGCCGAAGTGGCTGGACGCGCTGATCTCCAAGGGCGCGCTGGGCCAGAAGACCGGCGCCGGCATCTTCCGCAAGGTCGGCAAGGACATCGTGGTGCTGGACCTGGAGAAGCAGGACTACCGCGCCGCTGATCGCACCGCCGCACCGGAAGTGGTCGAGATCCTGAAGATCAAGAACCCGGCCGAGAAATTCGCCAAGCTGCGCGAAAGCCAGCACCCGCAGGCGCAGTTCCTGTGGGCGACCTTCCGCGACCTGTTCCACTACAGCGCCTACCATCTGGCCGACATCGCCGAAACCGCGCGCGACGTCGACCTGGCCATCCGCTGGGGCTACGGCTGGTCGCTGGGCCCGTTCGAAACCTGGCAGGCCGCCGGCTGGAAGCAGGTGGCGCAGTGGATTGCCGATGACATCGTCGCCGGCAAGAGCATGAGCAACGCCCCGCTGCCGGACTGGGTGTTCGATGGCCGCGACGGCGTGCACGCCGCCGAAGGCAGCTACAGCCCGTCGCGCAACGCCAAGCTGCCGCGCTCGTCGCTGCCGGTGTATCAGCGCCAGCGCTTCCCGGATCCGCTGCTGGGCGAGAAGTTCGCGCCGGGCGAGACCGTGTTCGAGAACGACGGCCTACGCATGTGGCACGACGGTGATGGCATCGCCGTGGTCAGCTTCAAGACCAAGATGAACACCGTGTCCGACCACGTGCTCGACGGCCTGCAGGAATGCGTGTCACTTGCCGAAAAGAACTTCCAGGGTCTGGTGATCTGGCAGCAGAAGGAACCCTTCTCCGCCGGTGCCGACCTGGCCGGTGCGCTCGGCCTGCTGCAGGCCGGCAAGGTCGACCAGTTCGAAGAGATGGTCGCCAACTTCCAGCGCACCAGCCAGCGCATCAAGTACTCGCTGGTGCCGGTGGTGGCTGCCGTGCGTGGCCTGGCGCTGGGTGGTGGCTGCGAGTTCCAGATGCACAGCGCCAAGACCGTGGCCTTCCTGGAAAGCTACATCGGCCTGGTCGAGGCCGGCGTCGGCCTGCTGCCGGCCGGTGGTGGCCTCAAGGAACTGGCCGTGCGCGCCTCGCAGGCCGCTGGCCCGGGCGGTGACGTGTTCGCCGAACTGAAGAAGACCTTCGAAACCGTGGCGATGGCCAAGGTCTCCAACTCGGCGGTCAACGCCAAGGAACTGGGCCTGCTGCGCAGCACCGACAAGGTGGTGTTCAACAGCTACGAGGCCCTGCACATCGCCAAGGCCGAAGCGCGCGCCCTGGCCGAAGCGGGCTACCGTCCGCCGCTGCCGGCACGCCGCATCCAGGTGGCCGGCGACGTGGGTATCGCCACCTTCAAGATGATGCTGGTCAACATGCTGGAAGGCCGTTTCATCAGCCCGTACGACTACGAGATCGCCGAGCGCATCGCCACCGTGCTGTGCGGTGGCAAGGTCGACCGCGGCACCCTGGTGGACGAAGAGTGGCTGCTGACCCTGGAGCGCAAGCACTTCGTCGAACTGGCCCAGCAGGAAAAGACCCAGGCCCGCATCGCGCACATGCTGAAGACCGGCAAGCCGCTGCGTAACTGATTGATGGCGGGTGCCGGCTGCGGCCGGCACCACCTGCTGTGGCAGTCGAGCATGGCTCGACTCTACAAAACCTATTCGAGAGATCACTGCAATGACCAAGCAAATCCAGGACGCCTACATCGTCGCCGCCACCCGTACCCCGGTTGGCAAGGCGCCCAAGGGCATGTTCCGCAACACCCGCCCCGACGACATGCTTGCGCACGTGCTGCGCAGCGTCGTCGCCCAGGCCCCGGGCGTGGACGTCAACCGCATCGATGACGCGATCATCGGCTGCGCCATGCCGGAAGCCGAGCAGGGCATGAACGTGGCGCGCATCGGCGTGCTGCTGGCTGGCCTGCCCAACACCATCGCCGCGCAGACCGTGAACCGCTTCTGCTCCTCCGGCCTGCAGGCCGTGGCGCAGGCCGCCGACGCGATCCGCCTGGGCAATGCCGACCTGATGCTGGCCGGTGGCACCGAATCGATGTCGATGGTGCCGATGATGGGCAACAAGATCGCCATGGCGCCGAGCGTGTTCGACAACGACCACGTCGCCATCGCCTACGGCATGGGCATCACCGCCGAGAAGGTCGCCGAAGAGTGGAAGGTCTCGCGCGAAGACCAGGACGCCTTCGCCCTGGCCTCGCACCAGAAGGCCATGGCCGCGATCCAGAACGGCGAGTTCAAGGACGAGATCAGCCCGTACGAGATCGTCTCGCACCTGCCGGACCTGGCCGATGGCCAGCGCATCATCACCCGCAACAAGATCGCCGACACCGACGAAGGCCCGCGCCCGGATTCCTCGGCTGAAGGCCTGGCCAAGCTGCGCCCGGTGTTCCGCAACGGCCAGTTCGGCGGCACCGTCACTGCTGGCAACTCGTCGCAGATGAGCGATGGCGCCGGTGCCGTGCTGCTGGCCTCGGAACAGGCGATCAAGGACTACGGCCTGACCCCGCTGGCTCGTTTCGTCAGCTTCTCGGTAGCCGGCGTGCGCCCGGAAGTGATGGGCATCGGCCCGATCGCCGCGATCCCGAAGGCACTGAAGCAGGCCGGCCTGACCCAGGACCAGCTGGACTGGATTGAACTGAACGAAGCCTTCGCCGCGCAGTCGCTGGCGGTGATCCGCGATTGCGGCCTGGACCCGAGCAAGGTCAACCCGCTGGGCGGCGCGATTGCCCTGGGCCACCCGCTCGGTGCGACCGGCGCGATCCGTACCGCGACCCTGCTGCACGGCCTGCGCCGTCGCCAGCAGAAGTACGGCATGGTGACGATGTGCATCGGCACCGGCATGGGCGCAGCGGGTATTTTCGAGGCGCTGTAAGGTTCAAAGCGTTGCCTCGTTGGGCTTCATGGCGTGGGCCGGGTCGGCAGGGCTGCCCGGGACACGCCGTGAACCCCCCTCCGGGGTCCGGCCCAGCCGCTGGCGGCTGTGCGTTCGGGCGCTTGCGAAGCGGTGCTTCGCAAGCAAAGCGCCCTCACCCCTGGGGGCTCGATGGCGCCTTGCTCGTGTGCGCTGTCCTGCGCACACGGCAAGACTGGGGTTGGGCGTCCTGCCCAACCCGCCCAAGGCATGCCTTGGGCCCATGGCGCAAACGGTCCCGGGCAGCCCTGCCGACCCGGCCCTTCCAGCCTCCCCCGGCGGAGGAGTGAGCAAAGGCAAGGGCAGTAGAGCCACGCCATGCGTGGATGCTCGCGGAAACGGAAAAGGCAGCCATTGGCTGCCTTTCTGCTTTTGCTCTTGCCTTTGATTCCGCCCTTCCCGTCCGCGCCGCACGGAAACTGTCGAGAGGGGGCGGATGGCCCTCTCCAAAACCGTTGGCGCCATGGATGGCGCCATCGAGCACCATGGAAGGGCTTTGGCGTGTTTTGGAGAGGGCCATCCGCCCCCTCCCCCACGTATCAATCAAGGCGCAGCACGGAGCGCTTGATAGAACCCTTACTCCGCCAACATCGCCGTCAGTTTCTCCCGCGCCGGCCCTGCCAGCTTCGGGTTGTCCAGCGCGAAGCGGATCGTCGCCTCCACCAGCCCCAGGTGCGTGCCGCAGTCGAAGCGGGTGCCCTCGAAGCGGTAGGCATCGACCTCTTCGGTCTTCAGCAGCTGCGCGATCGCATCGGTCAGCTGGATCTCGCCACCAGCACCACTGCCGGTCTGCTCCAGCAGCTCGAAGATCTTCGGGCTCAGCACGTAGCGACCGACCACGGCCAGGTCGCTCGGTGCGTCCTCCGGCTTCGGCTTCTCCACGATCTGCGAAATGCGACCCTTGCGGCCGTCGAACGCGTCAGTGGCAACGATGCCGTAGCTGGCAGTCTTGTCGTGCGGCACGTCTTCAACGGCGATCACGCTGGCACCACTGGCCTCGTTGAGGTCTGCCATCTGCTTCAGTGCGCCGTCGCCGCGGTTCCAGATCAGGTCGTCCGGCAGCAGCACCGCGAACGGCTCGTCACCGATCACGGCCTTGGCGCACAGCACCGCATGGCCCAGGCCCAGTGCTTCGGCCTGGGTCACGAAGATCGCGCGCACGCCCTTGGGCAGCACATGGCGGATCATCTCCAGCTGCTCCTGCTTGCCGGCGCGCTCGAGCTTCTGCTCCAGTTCGTAGGCCTTGTCGAAGTAGTCGGCCACGGCATGCTTGTAGCGGTTGGTGATGAACACCAGCGTATCGCAGCCTGCTTCGATTGCTTCATCCACAGCATATTGGATCAGCGGACGATCAATGATCGGCAACATTTCCTTCGGAACCGTCTTGGTTGCCGGCAAAAAGCGCGTCCCGAGCCCTGCCACTGGAAAAACTGCCTTGCGAATTCGCTTGCTCATTGGTGCCTGTTGGCCTCACGTGCCGGAAAGGGCACGACTTTAGCGGATGAAATGTAAGCATCCTGTTCGATGGGAGAGAACTCCGGCATCGTCGCGAACAGGATCTCCTGGATGCTGGTCGTGTCGTAACCAGCCACGGCATCGCGCAGGCGCGGGACATTGCCCAGCACCAGGTCACGCGAGAACGTACGTACACCGGCCTCGAGAATCTTCGGGTGCGCGGTGGAACGGTAGTCCTCGTCCGAATAGAACAGCGTCTCGTGCAGCTTCTCGCCCGGACGCAGCCCGGTGTAGATGATCGGAATGTCCTTGTACGGCTGCTTGCCGGCCAGGCGGATCATCTGCTCGGCCAGCACGCGGATCGGCACCGGCTCGCCCATGTCGAGCGTATAGATCGCACCATGCGATGCCGAAGCGGCCGCCTGCAGGATCAGCTGGCAGGCCTCCGGGATGGTCATGAAGTAGCGACTGACTTCCGGGTCGGTGACGGTCACCGGACCGCCACGCAGGATCTGTTCGCGGAACAGCGGCACCACGCTGCCGGCCGAGGCCAGCACGTTGCCGAAGCGCACCGTAACAAAACGGGTATGCGTGGACTTCTGGTCCAGGCTCTGGCAGATCATCTCCGCATAGCGCTTGCTGGCGCCCAGTGCATTGACCGGGTCGACCGCCTTGTCGGTGGAGATGAACACGAAATGCTCAACGCGCGCTTCCAGGCAGGCGCGGGCCACGTTCTCGGTGGCCAGGATGTTGTTGCGCACCGCTTCGCGCAGCTGCCGCTCCAGCACCGGCACGTGCTTGTAGGCAGCCGCGTGGAAGGCGGTGTCGACCGGATGCAGCGACAGGGCGTGGCGGATCACCGCCGGGTCACCGCAGTCGCCCAGCACCGCTTCGATCTCGACATCGGGGAAGCTGCGCCGCAGCTCGCCTTCGATGGTCAGCAGCAGCAGTTCGCTGATCTCGAGCAGGATGATGCGGCCGGCACCATGCCGTGCGCACTGGCGGCAAAGCTCGGAGCCGATCGAACCGCCGGCACCGGTGACCATCACCGTACGCCCGCCCAGCCAGCCACGGATCAGGTTCCAGTCCGGCATGATCGGCTTGCGGCCCAGCAGATCCTCGATCGCCACTTCCTTCAGCTGCCCCGGCAGCGACTGGCCCTGCAGGATGTCGCTGAGCTTGGGCACGGTGCGGAACGGCACACCGGTGCTTTCACAGATGGCGACGATCCGCTGCATGCCCGCCGCGTCCAGCGACGGAATGGCGATCACCAGCAGCTTGGCCGCCGTCTCCCGGACCACTGTCGGCGCATCGTCCAGGGTGCCGAGGATCGGCAGGCCCTGCAGCTTGGCGCCGCGCAGGTGCGGCGCGTCGTCCAGCAGGCCGACCGGCTCGAAATTACCGGAACGGCGCAGGTCACGGACCAGGGTCTCGGCGGCCTGGCCGGCACCCAGGATCAGCACGCGGCGCGCGGACGAGTCCGACTGCAGTGCCTGATAGTCCTTCCAGGCCCGGTACAGCAGGCGCGGCGCGCCCAGCAGCGCCGACAGCGCGAACGGATAGATCACCAGCACCGACATCGGCACGCCGTCGAAGCGCTTCCACATCAGCACCAGCACGATGGCGACCATGCCGATGAAGCTGGCCTTGAAGATGTTCAGCAGGTCGCTGACGCTGGCGAACCGCCACAGGCCCCGATAGAGGCCCACGCGCCAGAACACCATGCCCTGCAGCAGCAGCACCAGCGTGGTGTCAACGTTCCAGAGAGGGAGCTCGGGGGCGTTGGCCAGGATCGAATACCGCCCCGCGTGGAGCAGCTGCCAGCATGCCCAGACCATGAACAGGTCGTGGCAGACGATGGCCGAACGCGGCATCAGGCCGAGGATTCTGTCCCGCCAGGGTGAAGCCATAAGTCAGGTATTTCCTTTTGGGTGGCGCAATCCATTGCGCAGGAGGAGCCAGAGGACGCTCAGCGCAATGAACCACGCGATCGCCACGGCAGCCTCCCACCTCGGCTGCAAATTGGAGCAGACATTAAGCACTGTAATACTGAACAGGCCTAAAGCAAAGTACATCCCTGTTACCTGGGCGTGACTGGCTCCTGCCTGCACCGCGCGCTGGTAGACGTGCTGGGTATGGGGTTCCATCCAGCGTTGTCCGGAAATGATGCGCGCCAGCAGTGTGAAGCCCGCGTCCACAAGGAACGGCGATGCCGACACCAGCAGCAGGATCCAGTGGATGTCGGTCTTGACGCTGGCCAGTGCCAGCACTGCCGCCACCGCGTAGCCCAGCGCGCCACTCCCGACATCGCCCATGAAGATCCGGGCCCGCGGGAAGTTGAACGGCAGGAAGCCCAGGCAGGCCAGGCCCAACGCGACCGCCGCCAGCGAGTACGGCCAGGGCAGCAGCGGCGCCAGCCCCAGCGCGACCACGATGGCCTGGCTGGCCGCGATGCCGTTGATCCCATCCATGAAATTCCAGATGTTGATCAGCGAGGCGGTGAACAGCAGGACCAGTACGGCCAGCAGCCAGCTGCCACCGTGGACCTTGACCAGCGCGGCCAGCAGCGCGGCGGCGATGAAGTGCACCATCAGGCGGCGCATGGCCGGCAGCGGCCGGTGGTCGTCCCACCAGCCGATACCCGCCACCAGCGCCAGGCCAAGGCTGGCGACCAGCAGGCTCGGACGCGCTTCGGGCCAGGCCCACATGGCAATACCGGCGGTCACCAGCAGGCTGATGACAATGGCGATGCCGCCGCCGCGGGGTGTCGCCACGCTATGGCTGCGGCGCTCGCCCGGCTGGTCAAACAGTTGCCGGCGCAGCGCGTAACCCCGCGCCGCCCAGGTCAGTGCCGCACTCAGCAGGGCCAGGCCCAGCAGCGCGCCCATCACGAGCCACGGCATGGATCAGAGCACCGCGTAGTTCAGCAGCGGCTTGACCGTACCCCACTCCTTGCAGCTCGGGCACTGCCAGTGGTGGGTGCGCGCACCGAAACCACAACGGGTGCATCGATAGGCCGGATTGCGCACCAGCAACTGGTCGGTGATGTGCTTGAGGTCGTGCAGGGTCGCCGTGGAATCGGCGCCTTCAGCCAGGGTCAGGTCGATCAGCGCGGACTCGCCACGCACCGACGGGCGATCCTTGAGCTGGCGGCCCAGGTAGGCACGGGCTGGCGCCACGCCCTCCTGCTCTTCCATCAGGCGGGTCAGCGCCAGCACCGGGGCGATGCCGCGGTAGTGCTCGGTCATCTCCGACAGGAACGCGCGTGCGCCTGCCAGATCGCCGACCTTGCGGTAGTTCTGCATCAGCGCCGGCAACAGCTCCGGCAAGTACTCCGGATCGTTGCGCGCGGCACGCTCGAAGGCGCGCACGGCCGCTTCCGGATTGCCGGCATCGGTTTCCAGGCGTCCTTCAATGATGCCGGCACGTACCGACATCGCATCGGCCTGGTAGGCCCGGGCAATCGCTGCCCTCGCCTCTTCCAGCTTGCCAGCACCGCGGAAGCGTTCGGCCAGTTCGCACTCGAACTGCCCGATCAGCTTGCCCATCGGCTCGCCGGTAACGTCCTCGAAACGGGTCGCGTTGTCGATCGCCTTTTCCCAGTCGCGCTCGGCCTGGTAGATACCGATCAGGTGCTTGAGTGCCTGCGGAGCACGCTGATCCAGCTGGGCCAGTTCGGTGAACACGGTCTCGGCGCGGTCCAGCAGGCCGGACTTCATGTAGTCCTCGCCCAGCGCCAGCAGCGCCTGCACGCGTTGCGCATCGCTGAGGTCGTGGCGGTTGACCAGGCCCTGGTGCAGGCGGATGGCGCGGTCGACTTCGCCGCGGCGGCGGAACAGGTGGCCCAGCGCGACCTGGGTCTCGAAGGTTTCCTTGTCCAGCTCGGCGATGTGCAGGAACAGCTCGATGGCCTTGTCCGGCTGCTCGTTGAGCAGGTAGTTCAGGCCGCGGAAGTAGGTGCTGGACAGGCGGCTGACCTGGCTGTCACCGTGGCGTTGACCACCACGCCGTCCGATCACCCACCCGGCCAGTGCGGCCAGCGGAACGAACAGGAAGAACCAGAACCACTCGGTGACGAAATCCATCTTCGATCAGCGTCCATCAAAAGATTGGGGGGAAGCAACCGGTGCCGGCGTGGCGACAGCGGACTTGTTGGCGCGGCGCAACTGGCTGTAGAGCGGAATGACCACGCTCACCAGCACCAGGCCGGCACCGACGATGACACCCACCAGCAGCGCGGCGATCAGGGCCACGCCTACCGAGGTATGCAGTTGGGTAAACAGCAGGTTGATCGACATCGCGGTCATGTTGACCGCACCGATGATCAACCCAAGGATCAGAACCGCCAGCAGGACCAGCAGACGAAAAACCTTCATGCGACAGCTCCAGTGGCAGGAGTCCGTAGCTTATCCGACTCGCGGCTGGATTCGCACGCGGTGGCGCGACGGAAGGCTCAGGCCGGATCGGCGTCCAGCGGCAGCACACTGCTGACCCGCTCACGCAGTTCCTTGCCCGGCTTGAAATGAGGGACGTGCTTGCCCGGCAGGGCAACCGATTCGCCGGTTTTCGGGTTGCGACCCAGGCGCGGCGGACGATAGTGCAGCGAGAAGCTGCCAAAACCACGGATTTCGATGCGATCCCCGGCGGACAGCGATCCGCCCATCATTTCCAGCAACGACTTCACCGCCAGATCGACATCATCGGCCTTCAGGTGCGCCTGGCGGCGCGCAAGGATTTCGATCAGTTCGGATTTGGTCATTACCGGCTCACATCAGGGGTATCTCAGCCTGAAACGGCCCGGGCAATGCCCGGGCCGTCCAGGAAACAACGAACAGCGTAAGGCCGATTACTCGGACTTGTTGCCGTTCAGCTGTGCACGCAGCAGCGCGCCCAGCTGGGTGGTGCCGCTGGAAGCCGAAGAGGACTGGTATTCCTCCAGCACTTCGCGCATTTCAGCGTCGTCCTTGGCCTTGATCGACAGCTGCAGGGTACGGCCCTTGCGGTCCATGCCCACGAACTTGGCTTCGACCTTGTCGCCGACCTTCAGGTGCTGGGTGGCGTCGTCAACGCGCTCGTTGGCGATGTCGCGTGCCGAGACGTAACCTTCGATGCCGTCAGCCAGCTCGATGATCGCGCCCTTGGCGTCGACTTCCTTCACCACGCCTTCGACCTTGGAGCCCTTCGGATTGGCAGCCATGTACTGGCCGAACGGATCCTGCTCCAGCTGCTTCACGCCCAGGGAGATGCGCTCGCGCTCCGGATCGACAGCCAGGACGACGGCGTCCAGGGTATCGCCCTTCTTGAAGTTGCGAACGACGTCTTCGCCGGTGGTGTTCCAGCTGATGTCGGACAGGTGAACCAGGCCGTCGATGCCGCCGTCCAGGCCGATGAAGATGCCGAAGTCGGTGATCGACTTGATCTGGCCCGACACCTTGTCACCCTTCTTGTGGGTGGCAGCGAAGGTTTCCCACGGATTGGCGGCAACCTGCTTCATGCCCAGCGAGATACGGCGACGCTCTTCATCGACGTCCAGCACCATCACTTCGACTTCATCACCAACCTGGACAACCTTGGACGGGTTGACGTTCTTGTTGGTCCAATCCATCTCGGAGACGTGCACCAGGCCTTCGACGCCCGGCTCGATCTCAACGAACGCGCCGTAATCGGTGACGTTGGAGACCTTGCCGAAGACGCGGCTGTTGGCCGGGTAACGACGGCCGATGTTGTCCCACGGATCCTCGCCCAGCTGCTTCAGGCCCAGCGAAACGCGGTTGCGCTCGCGGTCGAACTTCAGCACGCGGACGTCCAGCTCGTCGCCGACGTTCACGACTTCCGACGGGTGACGCACGCGCTTCCACGCCATGTCGGTGATGTGCAGCAGGCCGTCGATACCGCCCAGGTCCACGAACGCGCCGTAATCGGTCAGGTTCTTGACGACACCCTTCAGGATCGCGCCTTCCTGCAGCTTGTCCATCAGCTGCTCGCGCTCTTCCGAGTGCTCGCTTTCGACGACAGCGCGGCGCGAGACCACGACGTTGTTACGCTTGCGGTCCAGCTTGATGAGCTTGAACTCGAGTTCCTTGCCTTCCAGGTAGGCCGGATCGCGCACCGGGCGCACATCGACCAGGGAACCCGGCAGGAAGGCGCGGACATCCTTGATGTCCACGGTGAAACCACCCTTGACCTTGCCGCTGATGCGACCGGTGATGGTTTCGTTCTTTTCCAACGCTTCTTCCAGCTCGTCCCACACCATCGCGCGCTTGGCCTTCTCGCGCGACAGGACGGTTTCGCCGAAGCCGTTCTCGATCGAGTCGAGGGCGACCTTGACGATGTCGCCTTCGGCGACGTCGATTTCGCCAGCGTCGTTACGGAACTGTTCGATCGGCACGATGCCTTCGGACTTCAGGCCAGCGTTGATCACCACGACGTCGCCGCGGACCTCAACAACGGTACCGCTGACGATGGCGCCCGGCTTCAGCTTGGCCAGATTGGCCTGGCTGGCTTCAAACAGTTCGGCAAATGATTCGGTCATTAGATTTACTCTGTTGGACACATGGGTCGGTGGCGTCCCCTTCAGGGGAATGGCGACCGCCCGCCTGTTGGTCGACCCCGGAAACGCAGGTCGTGTGTAGTAGGAAAACCGCCACGCATCATTGCGCGACGGAGCTGGTACAGCACTGCTATGCGCGACCACCACCGATGCTGCTGGCAGTGCTCCCGCGCGAACGGATCAGGCAGCCGGAACCGGAAGCAGATCCATCACTCTGGCAACGACATCTGCGATGCCGATGCCTGTGGTGTCGATGAGGACAGCATCGTCTGCCGGCTTCAGGGGCGCCACGGTACGCTGAGCATCACGGGCGTCGCGGGCCATGATCTCGCGCAGGAGGTCATCAAAGTTAACAGAAACCCCCTTGTCTTTCAACTGCTTATGCCGGCGCTCGGCGCGCTCCTCGGCACTGGCGGTCAGGAAGACCTTGAAGGAGGCGTCCGGGAAGATCACCGTGCCCATGTCGCGGCCATCGGCGACCAGGCCGGGCAGCTCCCTGAATGCGCGCTGGCGCTCCTTCAGGGCAGCCCGGACCTCGGGAATGGCGGCGATGGCCGAGGCCAGCGCGCCGGTGGTCTCCAGGCGCAGCTCGTCGGTGGCATCGGTCCCGTTCACCATGACCCGCATGGCTTCACCCTGCTCGACAAACTGAACGTGGGTATCAAAGGTGCAGCGGACCAGCGCCGAGGCATCGGAGGTATCGATGTCGGCCCAGCTCGCGGCCACGCCCACTGCCCGGTACAGCGCGCCCGAATCCAGGTAATGCCAGCCCATCCGGCGCGCGATGATGCGGCTGATGGTACCCTTGCCAGCCCCTGAAGGGCCGTCGATGGTCAGGACGGGAGCGAGTGGATTCATGGGGTTCCCAGAGCGTGTGAAGGGGTCATTCTAGCCCCTGTCAGACGCCCCCAATGGGATCTTTTGTGCAACCACTTGAAACCACGAGGAAAAGCCCGGTAGAATGGCGGGCTTGAACGAGCGTCAACTGCCGATTGTCTTTCGCATATCGCGGCCACGCTCCACCCGAACAACTACTGTTTACGCCGAGGTATGCCATGAAAGTCCTGTCCTCCCTGAAGTCGGCGAAGGCCCGTCACCGTGACTGCAAGGTCGTGCGTCGTCGTGGCAAGATCTTCGTCATCTGCAAGTCGAACCCGCGTTTCAAGGCGCGTCAGCGCTAAGCCCAACAGCCTTCGCGGCTGCGGCTGGCCCTACGCGGGGCCGACCCGATGCAAAAAGCCGCCTTCGGGCGGTTTTTTGTTTATGCGGCTTTTTCCTGCCGTTTTTGCTGTAATCGCCTTTCTTGACCACTGGGGAGTAGATCGAGATGAAGCGTTACCTGTCCGCCCTGGCCGTGATGGCCACCCTGGCCACCGCCACGCCGGCGCTGGCCGATACCCTGCTTGTCGACCGTGCCCGCGAGAAGCCGGCCGGTGCCCTGCCCGTGCGCGGCCAGAGCATGCAGCAGGTACAGGCGCAGTTCGGCGCGCCGAGCGAGCAGCTGCAGCCGCGTGGCGGGCAGAAGCGGCAATGGCCGACCATCAACCGCTGGGTGTACCCGCAGTTCACCGTCTACTTCGAGAAGCAGAAGGTGATCGACGTGGTGGCCAACCAGGCGGACCCGAACGAAATCGGCCCGAAACCGCCGATCCGTTGATCCCTTTACCCGCCCTGGGCGGGCCTGTGTAGCGAGACCATGAACCAGACCCTTCGTTTTCCTGCCGAGTGGGAAGCCCAGAGCGGCGTCCTGATTGCCTGGCCCACCGCCGACACCGACTGGGCCGACCGCCTGGGCCAGGTGGAAGAGACCTACATCGCCTTGGTCGCGGCCATCACCCGCTTCCAGCCGGTGCTGATCTGCGTGGCCGACGACGATGTGGAGACCTATGCCGAGATGCGGCTGCGCTCCAACCGCATCGACATGGACAAGGTCCACTTCACCACGGCGGCCTACGACGATACCTGGTTGCGCGACTCCGGCCCGATCACCCTGCGCCGTGCCGACGGCGGCTTCCAGCTGCTGGATTTCCGCTTCACCGGCTGGGGCGGCAAGTTCGACGCCACCCTGGATGACCAGCTGGTGGGCGTGCTCGACCAGGCCGGCGTGTTCAACGACGCACCGGTGCGCAGCATTCCGTTCGCGCTGGAAGGCGGCGGCATCGAAACCGATGGCGAAGGCACCCTGCTGACCACCTGGAAGTGCCTGCATGAGCGCCACCCGGACCGCGACCGCGCCAGCCTGACTGCCCACCTGGCCGACTGGCTGCAGCAGGACCGTGTGCTGTGGCTGGACCACGGCTATCTGGAAGGCGACGACACTGATGCGCACATCGATACCCTCGCCCGCTTCGCCTCGGCTGACAGCATTGTCTACCAGGCCTGTGACGACGAGAGCGACTCGCACTACGCCGAACTGCAGGCGATGGGCAATGAGCTGGCCGCGCTGCGTACCAAGGATGGCCAGCCGTACCGCCTGTTCCCGCTGCCGTGGGCACAGCCGGTGATCGACGAAGGCCGCCGCCTGGCGGCGTCGTACGCCAACTACCTGATCGTCAATGGTGCGGTGCTGATGCCGGCCTATGGCGATCCGGCCGATGACCTGGCCCGCGATGTACTGGCGCAGGCGCACCCGGGCCGCGAGATCGTGCAAGTGCCCTGCCGCTCGCTGATCTGGCAGAACGGCAGCCTGCACTGCATCACCATGCAGCTGCCGGCCGGGTTGTTGAAGGCCTGATGGATGACGCCGGGCCCCGCCCGGCGCTCTCCTTGTAGAGTCGAGCCATGCTCGACTGCCTTTCCGCGCGATCTGACCGGAGAGCAGTCGAGCATGGCTCGACTCTACAAAGGGCGGCCCATTCAGCGCGCGACACGCCGTCGCCGCCCATCCGCGCTAACATGCAGGTTTTCCCCCGCAGGAACGCCCCGCATGAACTCGCGCAGCCCCCTTACCGTCGCCCTGATCCAGGAGCGCAACCACGGTGATGCCGCCGCCAACCTGGCGGTGATCGAAGCACGCGTGGCCGAGGCGGCTGCGCAGGGTGCCAAGCTGGTGCTGCTGCAGGAACTGCACAACGGCCCGTACTTCTGCCAGCACGAATCGGTGGACGAGTTCGACCTGGCCGAGCCGATTCCGGGCCCGAGCACCGAGCGCCTGGGCGCGCTGGCGAAGAAGCATGGCGTGGTGCTGGTCGGCTCGCTGTTCGAGCGCCGTGCTGCCGGCCTGTACCACAACACCGCCGTGGTGTTCGAGAAGGACGGTACGCTGCTCGGCAAGTACCGCAAGATGCATATCCCGGACGATCCGGGCTTCTACGAGAAGTTCTACTTCACCCCGGGCGACATCGGTTTCAAGCCGATCGATACCTCGGTGGGTCGCCTCGGCGTGCTGGTGTGCTGGGACCAGTGGTACCCGGAAGCGGCACGCCTGATGGCGCTGGCCGGCGCCGAGCTGCTGCTGTACCCGACCGCGATCGGCTGGGACCCGGACGACGTGCAGGACGAGAAGACCCGCCAGCGCGACGCCTGGGTGCTGAGTCACCGCGGCCACGCCGTGGCCAACGGCCTGCCGGTGCTGAGCTGCAACCGCGTCGGCCACGAGGCATCGCCACTGGGCGCGTCGGGCATCCAGTTCTGGGGCAACAGCCACGTGCTCGGCCCGCAGGGCGAATTCCTGGCCGAAGCCGGCACTGACGCCACCGTGCTGCTGTGCGATGTCGACCTGCAGCGCAGCGAGCACGTGCGCCGCATCTGGCCGTTCCTGCGCGATCGCCGCATCGACGCGTACGGTGACCTGCTCAAGCGCTACATCGACTGAGCCGGAGCCCGCGCATGGCCGTCCTCATCCGTGATGCCGGCCCGGCCGACATCGCCGCGATCACCGCGATCTACGCGGTGGAAGTGACCGACTTCGTCAACACCTACGAGTACGACATCCCCGACGCGACCGAGATGCTGCGCCGTATGCGCGACATCATCGATCGCGGCTTCCCCTACCTGGTCGCCGAGATCGACGGCCAGGTGGCCGGCTATGCCTACGCCAACACCTACCGCACCCGCGTTGCCTACCAGTGGACCGTGGAGAACTCGGTCTACGTCGATGCCGCGTTCCAGGGCCAGGGCGTGGGCACCGGCCTGCTGCAGGCCTTGATCGATGCCTGCGTGGCGCGTGGTTACCGGCAGATGGTGGCCGTGATCGGCGAACCGACCAACGCCGCGTCGATCAAGCTGCACGAACGCTTCGGCTTCGAGCTGGTCGGCGTGTTCCGTGGCCTTGGCCGCAAGCACGGCCGCTGGCTGGATACCGTGCAGATGCAGCGCGCGCTCGGCGATGGCGCCGACACCGCACCTTCCAATGAATGAACCCATGACCGAAACCCTTCCCGAAACCGGCGACGACCTGTTCGCCGGCCAGCCGGTGCGCGTCGTTGAACGCGATGGCGTGCGTTATACCCTGCTGGGCACTGCCCACGTCTCCCGCGCCAGCGTCGAGGCGGTGGAAAAAGCCATCGACAGCGGCCGCTTCGATGCCGTTGCCGTTGAACTGGACCCACAGCGCCTGCAGGCGCTGAGCGATCCGGACACACTGGCCAAGCTCGATCTGGTCGAAGTGATCCGCAAGGGCCGCGTGGCCCTGTTCGCCGCCAACCTGGCCCTGTCCGCGTACCAGCGCCGCCTGGCCGAACAGCTCGACATCGAGCCGGGCGCCGAACTGAAGCGCGCGGTGGAACTGGCGCGCGAGCGCAACCTGCCGGTACACCTGATCGACCGTGAAGTCGGCCTGACCTTCCGCCGTGCCTCGCAACGGCTGGGCTTCTTCGGCAAGCTGAAGCTGGTCGCCGGGCTTGGCGCAGGTCTGTTCTCATCCGAGGAAGTGGGCGAAAACGAGATCGAGAAGCTCAAGCAGGGCGACATGCTGGAGTCGAGCTTCGGCGAGTTCGCCAGCGAGAGCCCGGCGCTGTACGAGACCATCATCGGCGAGCGTGACCGCTACATGGCCACGCGCCTGCGCGAGGAACACGACCCGCAGCAGCGTGAAGTGCTGGCGGTGGTGGGTGCCGGTCACCTTGCCGGGCTGGCCCGCTACCTGGAAACCGACACCGAAGCACCGGCACCGCTGCGCGCCGAGCTGGAAGCGGTGCCGAAGAAGCGCAACATTCCGTGGTTCACGCTGGGCATCCTGGCCATCGTGGCGACCGGCATCGGCGTAGGTTTCTACCGCGGTGGCCTGGGCGTGGGCACCGAACTGCTGGCGACCTGGGCGATGTATACCGGCGGCCTCGCCGGCCTGGGCTGCCTGCTGGCCGGCGGCCATCCGCTGAGCATCCTCACCGCGATCGCGGTGGCGCCGTTCAAGCCGTTCCGCCTGAGCATCCCGACCGGCGCATTCTCGGCGCTGGTGGAAGCGCGCCTGCGCAAGCCGGCGTATGAGGACTTCCTGAAGCTGCGCGACGATGCGCAAAGCCTGAAGGGCTGGTATCGCAACCGCGTCACCCGCGTGGTGCTGACCTTCATGCTGACCAACATCGGCAGCATGCTCGGCCTGTGGCTGACCACGTTCAAGGTGTGGGGCAAGGTGGCGGGTTGATTGTTCCGTGTAGCGTCGAGCCAAGCTCGACTGCGCTCTGGTAGGTGCCAACCTTGGTTGGCACATCATTCCCAAGCAAAAAAGCCACGCATTGCGTGGCTTTTTTTGTGCCACGCTTCCGGCAAGTATGATCAATGAAACTTTTCTGAGCCTGGAGGGCCAGTATGGGAAAAGGTATCAAGATG
The DNA here is from genome assembly GCF_056482875.1 of Stenotrophomonas sp. 63632_Sma. Lineage (NCBI taxonomy): Bacteria > Pseudomonadati > Pseudomonadota > Gammaproteobacteria > Lysobacterales > Lysobacteraceae > Stenotrophomonas > Stenotrophomonas sp. 63632_Sma. The sequence continues at coordinate 1,892,918 of NZ_CM151220.1, read as the reverse complement.
GCTTCAGCCGTGGACGATCGGAGGAACCGACATACGCTCGAATCACTGCAGAATCGAGCCGAAAATGGTCAAACAATCCCTCCACTGTTCTGTGATGGTGTTGGATGCTCTGCGTCCGTCCGTTTCGTCAAACTTGGACTTCGAAATGGACCGCCGGGAAAAGAGCCGGTAGAGCGGGCTGCATACATAGGCCTCACATCAGCCAGAGATTCAGATCACGCGACAAGCTGCAGCTACAACGCAACCGGAAAGCTCAAGCTGATCATCGCCAATCAATCTGATCCTGACTTCTTGTCAAGCCTTGACGAAGGAAAACACGAGCTTCGCTTACAGCTGCTACACAACGCACTTGGCAATTCTGATCGATCTGTGAAGGCTGGTTACCAGACTGGATCGAAAACTAAAGATGAACACATAAGAACAGACTACATCAGAACTGGTGGAAAGCTCGACGGCTATCTCCGAACTACGATGGACATTCTCAAGCTGCGCGAACGCTGCGAGGAGGATGCCGAGCTGAGCGCGACGCTGCTCCTGCGCTTTGGCAATCGCAAAATCCCTTGGCGCCGTTTCTACTTTGAACAAGATCGGTATGAGGACGCTTGGAAAATGCTGCGTAAGGCCGAGCCTTCGGCCCACCCGTTTGCGATAGCCGGCGTTGTGGATCGAATCTGGCTTCCAAACACCGGTTCGAATCAACGGAATACGTTTCTCAATCTGATTCCGGAACGGCACAAGGTTGGAACTGACGGGATACAGCTGACGTATGGAGCAAGTATCGGTCACACTGACCAAGAATGGCTCCAGCAGTATCCGCATGGCACCCATGTCATTGCGTTTGGCCTTTGGAGGGCATCAGACCCCCAACAAAACTCGGTAAGGCGTCTAGACCCTCACGCGCGCGTAAAGGGTTTCCTCAACCATCAGATCACGCTGTTTCCAAAGTTCAAATCACAGGTGATCAAGGTCGAAATGAGCTGAAAGAAAGGGGGAGGCCGCCCCACTACGACCGGCCTCCCCCACACCACAACACGTTGTCGTGCATTACGGACGGTCGAGCAAGCTCGACCACTACACCGGGGTACCCGGCACGATCTCCAGACCGCGGGCGCGGCGGATCAAGCGTGTCACCGCACTGCGCAGGTCATCCAGCACTGCATAGATCGTCGGCAGGAACAGCAGGCTGACCACGGTCGAGAACGCCAGGCCGCCGGCAATCGCGCGCGCCATCGGCGCGTACTCCGGGCCGTTGCCGAACATCTGCGTACTGGTCAGCGAGATCGGCACCATCGCCAGGATCGCCGTGCCCATGGTCATCATGATTGGCCGCAATCGCTCGCGTGAGCCCTCCACCAGCGCCTGGGTGCGTCCCATGCCGCCGCGCCGCAGGTTGTTGATGTGCTCGATCATCACGATGCCGTTGTTCACCACCACGCCCATCAGCACCAGGATGCCGATGAAGGACATGATCCCGAACGAGGTGCCGGTGATCCAGAACAGCCAGAACACGCCGAAGATCGAGAACAGCACGCCACTCATGATCGCCGCCGGGAACAGCAGCGACTCGAACACCGCCGCCATCACCACGTAGATCATCACCAGCGCGATCAGCAGGTTGAACACCATCTGCTGCATCGCTTCGTCGTCGTTGCCGTAGTCACCGCCATCGAAGGTGAAGCCATAACCGGCCGGGAAGTTCATCGGCTTGAGCACCGACTCCATCGCCTTGCGGCCATCCGGCGCGGTGACCTTCTCGGCCAGGTTGGCCTTGATGGTCAGCGTGGTCTGGCGGTTGGTGCGGCCGATCTGGGTGGCGGACGAACCGACGTCGACGGTGACCAGGCTCAGCAGTGGCACGCTGCGGCCATCGCCGGTACGCACGCTGAAGCCGGCCAGGTCTTCCGGGCTGCTCTGCTCGGCACCGGCGAAGCGCACCCATACCGGCACTTCGTTGTCACCACGGCGGAACTCGCGCATCGGTGCACCGCGCAGCGCCAGGCCGACGAAGCTGGCTACCTGTTCGGCATTGAAGCCGAACGCCGCCGCACGCTCGCGGTCGACGCGCACCTTCAGTTCGCCGCCCTTTTCACCATTGTCGATGCGCACATCGCGCAGCTCGGTGCGCTGGGCCAGCAGCGGCACCACTTCCTGGCCGATCTCCTGCAGCATCGAACTGGAGTCGCCGACCAGCTGCACCTGCACGCCCTGGTTGCCGCCACCGCCGCCATCACCGCCCTGGTTGCCGACGAAGTAGTCGGTGCGGGCCGACTTCGGCAGGCCTTTGCGCAGTTCTTCCTGCAGCGCCTTGATGTCCTTGGCGTACTTCTCGTCCAGGGTGACCACGGTGGAGCTGCCTTCCTGCTCGCTGTACCAGGAGTACACCTGCTTGACGTGCAGGCGCTCGCGGTTGGCGTCGATCCAGTTCTCCACGCGCGCCACTTCCTCGGACATCTGCCGATAGGTGTAGGCGCCCTTCCACATGTAGCCGATGAAGATGTCCTTGCCGCCATCCCCTCCGAACATGTCGACCTTGGTCAGCTTCATCGGCACCAGGCTGACCAGCACCACCAGCACGATGCCGAGCAGGCTCCAGCCGCGATGGTGCAGCGACCAGTCCAGCAGCCTGGCGTAGCGGCGCTGCAGCCGCGCGATCAGGCCGGTCTGCGAGTGCACCAGCTTGGGCGTGGCCATGCGCGCGGACAGCATCGGGATCAGGCTGACCGCGACCAGCCACGAGGCCAGCAGCGAGACCGAGATGGTGATCGCGATCTGCGCCATGAAGATGCTGATGTTGTTGGTCTCGCCGAACAGGTTCGGCACGAACACGATGCAGTGGCACAGCGTACCGGCACTGAGCGCGATGGCCACGTTGCGGGTGCCGATGATCGAGGCCAGCCGCGGCTGCCCCGGCATGCGCTCGCGTTCCTGGTAGATGCTCTCCACCACCACCACGGCGTTGTCGACCAGCATGCCCACCGCCAGCAGCAGGCCCATCATGGTCAGGATGTTCAGCGTCACCCCGACGAAGTACATGAAGCCCAGGGTGATGGTGAAGCAGATCGGAATGGCCAGGGTCACCATCAGCGTGGACGGCCAATGGCGCAGGAAGAAGAACAGCACCGTGATCGACAGGATCAGGCCGACCGCACCGGCCTCGGCCAGTTCCAGCAGCGAGGAGGTCACCGCCTTGCCCTGATTGTCGATCACCTTGATCTGCACGTCGCGCATCGACGCTTCGGCACGGATCGATTCAACCTCGGCCAGTGCCGCGCGCGACACCTCCACCAGATTGGCACTGCGCTCCTTGAAGATATCCAGGCCAACCGCCGGGTTGCCGTCCAGGCGGCGCCCGTAGTTCATCCGCGCCGGCTTCAGGCGCACATCGGCGATATCGCCCAGGCGCAGGCCCTTGGCGTTGATCACCAGATCGCGCATTTCCTGCAGGTCGGTGATCTCACCCACCGGCTGCACGCGCACGCGCTGGCCGTTGTCGTCGATCTGCCCGGCCGAGATCGAGAAATTCAGCGTACGCAGGCGCTCGCTCAGTTCATTGATGCTCAGGCCGTGCGCGTTGAGGCGGTTCGGATCGATGGCGATCTCCACCTCGTTCGGCGGCGCACCGGTGATGTCGACACGGGCCACGCCGGGAATGCGCTCGATGCGCCGCTTGAACTCGCGGTCGAGCATGTCATAGGCGGTGGTCAGGTCGGTGGTGCTGGCCAGGCGCACCTTCAGCACCGGCTGGTCACTGCTGGACCACTTGAACACGTTGTAGCGCTGCAGGTCGTCGGGCAGGTCGCTGCGGATCGCGTCGATGCGCTCGCGTGCATCGGAGGCGGCGATGGCGATGTCGCGGTCCCAGTCGCTGAACTCGATGAAGATCAGCGCCGCTTCGGAGGTGGCCGACGAGCGCATGCGCTTGATGCCGGTCATCGTCGCCAGCGACTCCTCGACCGGACGGATGATGGTCCGTTCCACCTCCTCCGGGGTGGAGCCGGTGTACGGAATCTGCACGAACAGGAACGGCGCGGAGATGTCCGGCAGCGCTTCCAACGGCAACCGGAACGAAGCGATCAGGCCGATCACCACCAGCGACACGAAACACATGATGGTGGTGACCGGACGGCGGATGGAGAACTCGGCCACACTCATGCCGGTTCCTCCGCACCCGCCGCACTGTCCGCTGCACCCGGCTCGATCTCACCGGCATGCTTGCGGCCACGTTCGCGGTAATACGCATCGCCACGACGGTCCATCAGGTCGTACACCACCGGGATCACCAGCAGGGTCAGCAGGGTCGACACCAGCAGGCCGCCGATCACGGTGATCGCCATCGGCGCGCGCACTTCAGCGCCCTCACCCATCGCCACCGCCAACGGCAGGAAGCCGAACAGCGTGCACAGCGTGGTCATGATGATCGGCCGCAGGCGCGAGCGCGCGCCTTCCACAAGCGCCTCGTGCTTTGCTACGCCGGCCTCGCGCAGCTGGTTGACCTTGTCGATCAGGATGATCGCGTTCTTGGTGACCAGACCGACCAGAAGGATCAGGCCGATGAACACCACCACCGAGATGGGCTTGCCGGTCAGCATCAGCGCCAGGATCGCGCCGACCAGCGCCAGCGGAATGGTGAACAGGATCACGAACGGATGCAGCAGCGATTCGAACTGCGAAGCCATCACCAGGTAGACCAGGAAGATCGCCAGGCCGAAGGCGAAGATCAACGACTTCGCCGCCTGCGCCAGCTCCTCACCCTGGCCACCGATGTGCAGGCCGACGCCCGCACCCAGCGGCTGCTCGGCGACCATCTGCTGCACCTCGCGCATGGCCGCGCCGAGGTCGATGTCGCGCAGGTTGGCCGACACCACCGCAACCCGGGTCTGGTCGGCGCGGTGGATTTCGCTGGGGCCAGTGGTGGCGACCACTTCGGCCACCGCGTCCAGCGTGACCGGACGGGTGCTGCCCGGGTTGACGATCAGCCGGCGGATGCTCTCCACGCTGGCGCGGTCGCCCTCCTGCGCACGCACCAGCACGTCGATCTTGCGGTCACGGAAGCTGTAGCGGGTGGCGACATCGCCGCGCACCTTCTTCACCACCACGTCGGCGATCTGGCGGGTGGTCAGGCCCAGCGCACCGGCACGCTCCTGGTCGAAGCGGATCTGGATCTCCGGGAAGCCCTCTTCCACCGTCGACTTCACATCGGCGTAGTGCGCGTTGCCGCGCAGCATCGCCGCCAGGCGCTGGCCGGCCACTTCCAGCGTGGCCATGTCCTGCCCGCGCAACTCGATTTCCAGCGGCGTGGAGAAGCTGAACAACGCCGGCCGCGCGAAGTCGACCTGTGCCCCCGGATGCTGGCCCATGGTGTCACGCAGGCGCTCGGTGATCTCGGCCTCGGTGCGTGCATTGCCACCGCCTTCCATCACCACGGTCAGTTTGCCGATGTTCTCGCCGCTCTCGGTGGGGCTGGCATCCAGGCGGGTGCCGCTGCCGCTGACACCGTACAGCGACGCCACGCCCTCGCCCTTGCCGTGCGCCAGCTGCAGCTCGCGCACCAGTGCATCGGTCTGCTTCAGCGGCGTACCGGCCGGCAGCTTCACCGTCATCTCGAAACGGTCCTGCGCCAGCTGCGGGATCAGGTCGGCACCGAGCATCGGCACCAGCGCCATGGTCGCCACGAAGATGATCGAGGCGACACCCAGCACCTTGCCCGGATGCGCCAGTGCGCTCGGCAGCAGGCGCAGGTAACCGCGCTCGGCACCGGCATAGGGCTTCATCGCCAGATCGCTGGCCTTGCGCATCACCGGGCCCACCACCGCCACCACGCCACGCCACGCCCGCACCACCAGCCAGGCCAGCGCGTAGAAGCTCCAGCGCGCAGTCGCCACGGCACCACGACGGCCCAGCGCCACCGGCTTCTGCCAGCGGTTCTGCGGTTGCCACGGTTCGTTCGGCGCTTCTTCCGGGAACGCCAGCGGCGGCCGTCCCTTCAGCGAGCTCAGCATCGGGATCAGGGTCATCGACACCAGCAGCGAGATCGCGATGGCGATCGCCACGGTCAACGCCTGGTCGCGGAACAGCTGGCCAGCGATGCCATCGACGAACACCAGCGGCAGGAACACCGCGATGGTGGTCAGGGTGGAGGCGACCACCGCCATGCTCACTTCGCGGGTACCGGCGATGGCCGCCTGCAGGATGCCCAGGCCACGCTCGCGGGCCTTGGCGATGCTCTCCAGCACCACGATCGAGTCATCCACCACCAGGCCGGTGGCCAGTGCCAGACCGCCCAGCGACATCACGTTCAAGCTGAGGCCGAGCTGGCCCATGAAGAAGAACGTGGCGATGATCGAGACCGGCAGCGACAGGCTGATCACGAACGTGCTCCAGCCATCACGCAGGAACAGGAAGATGATCAGGATCGCCAGCAGGCCGCCGATCACTGCATCCTTCTTGACGTCGGCGATGGCGTGCTCGATGAAGCGCGACTGGTCCTCGATGGTGGTCATCTCGACATCGGACGGGAACGTGCCCTTGATCTGCTCCAGGCGCTTGCGCAGCGCTTCGGCGGTGGACACGGTATTGGCGTCGCCTTCTTTGTAGATCGCCAGTTCGACCGATTCCTTGCCGCCCAGGCGGATCACCGCTTCGCGCTCCTTGTAGCCCTGGCGCACGGTGGCCACGTCCTTCAGGCGCACCGGCACACCGTTGGCGACCACGCTGGAACCACCGCTGGACGATGCGCTCTGCGCCGCCGATGCCGCCGCGATGGCTGCCGCCGAACCGGTCGACGCGGCGATGTTGAACATCTGCTGCAACGCCGAGTCGGCCGCGCTGCCGTTCGACGCCTGGGTGGTGACCAGCAGGTTGCGGATCTCCTCCAGATCGGCGAACTGGTTGACGGTGCGCACCAGGAAGCGCTGCGAGCCCTCCTCCAGGCGGCCGCCAGAGATGTTGATGTTCTCGTCCTTCAGGCGCTTGATGACGGTGTCGATCGGCAGGTTCAGCTGGGCCAGCTTCTGCTGGTCGATGTCGACCTGGATCTCGTCTTCCAGGCCACCGCCGACCTTGACCGCCGCCACGCCGCTGACCGGCTCCAGCTTCTTCTTCAGGTCTTCATCGGCATAGCGGCGCAGGCCGGTCAGCTCGCGGACCGCATCGGCATCGCTGGTCGGCGCCACCTTGTTCGACAGCACCAGGCGCATGATCGGCTCGGTGGACGGATTGAAGCGCAGCAGCACCGGGGCCTTGGCCTCCAGTGGCAGGTTCAGCGCTTCCATCTTGTCGCGCACCTCCAGGCTGGCCTGGTCCATGTTGGTGCCCCAGGCGAACTCCAGCACTACATCGCTCTGGCCGGTGCGCGAGACCGACTTCAGCTTGCGCAGGTTCTTGACCACGCCGACCGCTTCTTCAACCGGCTGGGTGATCAGGGTTTCGATTTCGGTCGGCGCCGAACCGGTGTACTCGGTGCGCACGGTCAGCGTCGGGTAGCTCAGGTCGGGCAGCAGGTTGACCTTGAGGTTGCCCAGCGCGATCAGGCCGAACAGCAGCAGCGTGACCGTGCACATGGCGATAGTCACGCGACGGCGGGTGGCGAATTCCACCAGGCCGCCGCGCATGCCGGCGGCGGCGCCGTCGCTCGCCGGCGAGGCACCGTGGTCGTGGCCCGGGGCGGTCATTGCTTGCTCCCGGCCTTGTCTGCCGGCTTGGCGGCCGCTGCGACCGTCTTCGGCTTTGCCTTCGGATCGGCGATCACCTGCACTGCGGTGCCGTCGCGCAGGGCGACCTTGCCGGCGGTGACCACCTGATCACCGGCCGCCAGGCCATCACGGATCTCCACCCACGGGCCCTCGGCGTAACCCAGCTTGACCGGAACGCGTGCGACCTTGCCTTCGCGCACCCGGAACACCGCCGGCTCACCATCGTCGAGCAGCGCCAGGCGCGGCACCACCAGCGCATCGGCACGCTGGTCGTAATCGATGCGGATGCGCCCGAACATGCCGGGCTGCAGCGCATGTGCGGCGCCATCGAAGGCGCTGACCACGCGAAACGTACCGCTGCCCGAATCCACCACCGGCGCGATGCGATCGACGGTGCCGGTGAAGCTCTGGCCCGGCAGCGCATCGGCAGCCAGCGTCACCGGCTGGCCGGCGCGCAGGGTGGCCAGCTCGCGCTCGGGCACGTTGAGGGTGGCTTCCAGCCGCGAGTTGTCGACGATGCGGAAGATCGGCGTGTTGATCTGCACGAAGTTGCCGGTCTTGATCGAGCGCGACGCGATCACGCCGGAGATCGGCGCCACCACCGTGGTGTAGGACAGCTCCAGCGTGGCCAGCCGGTACTGCGCGCGGACGTTTTCCAGGTCATAGCGCAGCTGGTCGACATCGGCGGCGCTGACCATCTGCTGGCCGACCAGCTTCTGTGCGCGCTGGTAGTTGTTCTCCAGCTTGCGCATCTGCGCTTCGCTCTGTGCCACGGCCAGCCGCGCGCGGTCCGGGTCCAGGCGCACCAGCGGCTGCCCGGCGGTCACCCGCTGGCCTTCCTCGACCAGCACCGCCAGCGCCACGCCGGAGGTCTTGGCCACCACCTGCGACTCGGCGCGTGGTTCCAGCGCAGCGGTACCGGTGTAGCTGGCCGCGACAGCACGGTGGCTGGCCACGGCCACTTCGACCGGGACCGCATCGACCTTCTTCTCCTCCTTGGTCTCGGCGGCCTTGGCTTCGGAATTGGGCCCTGCGGCGCAACCGCCCAGCAGCAGGGAGGTGGAGATCAGCAGTGCGGCAGCGCAGATTCCGCTGCGACGGCCGGACAGGAAGGTTGGGTGCGACATCGTCAGATCCCTGGAGGATGCGTGGACAGGTGTGGTAGCAAAGTAATGCACCACTTCACGGCAACACCATATCCCAAAGGTCATGGTGTCTTCGTGCCACCGGTCGGCCCGCCCCCCATTTCAGCTAGATGAAACCTGGGGCTATACTCGGGGCGTTCCGTACCCCACGCCGGAACGACCAGACCCGAATCCCCGGAAACGACACCATGCGCCCGCAGCCGCTCGCCGCTTGTCTCGCTCTGGCCGTCCTCCTGCCCCTTGGGGCCGCCGCACAGCCCGCTCCTGCTCCTGCCACACCTGCCCCGGCCCCGGCTCCCGCCGCTGCCGCGGCGCCTGCCGCCCCCACCGGCAACTTCGACAATGGCCGTGTCCTGGCCTACACCTGCCAGGGGTGCCATGGCATCACCGGCTACAAGAACGCCTACCCCAGTTACCGGGTGCCGAAGATCGGCGGCCAGACCCAGCAGTACCTGGCCCAGGCCCTGACCGAGTACCGCCAGGGCAAGCGCAGGCATCCGACGATGCAGGCGCAGTCGATGAGTTTCAGCGAACAGGAGATCGCCGATCTCTCTGTTTACCTGTCCACCGTCAAGTAAGGCCCGCCCATGTCGAAAGCCGCGCATCCGATGCGTCACGCCATCGCCCTGTCCGTTGCCCTGCTGCTGGCCGCCTGTTCACAGTCGCAGGTGGAAAACAGCGAGAAATCCGCCGCCGACCCGGGCCATGCCAGCGGCGAACACGGCTCTTCATCCTCCGCCGGCCTGCCACCGGGCCGCGAGGCCGCCGGCGAGGCCCGCGCCAAGGTGAAGAGCAAGGCCACCAACCAGAGCTGCATCGACTGCCACGGCGCCGACGGCAACGCGCCGATCGATGCGACCTACCCGAAGCTGGGTGGGCAGTACGGTGATTACCTGGCGCATGCGCTGCAGGCCTACCGTGCCGGTGACCGCCAGCATGCGCTGATGACGCCGCAGGCGAAGGACCTGAGTGATCAGGACATCGCCGATCTGGCCGCGTACTTCGGCAGCCGGCCGAGCCAGCTGCGGGATCTGCACGGGGTCAAATGACCGCCGGCGCCCCGGTGGGTGCGGACCTTGGTCCGCACGGACCGTTGATTGGTGGGTGCGGACCTTGGTCCGTACGGAGGCGTAACCGGCTTCGGTAGGTGCGGACCGTTGGTCCGCACGGATCCCGATATCCACGCATGGCGTGGATCTACTGAGTTCACCGGCAGCGCCGGCGGACGCTCAGCTCAGCCTTCCAGCTCTTCCCAGCGCGCGTACGCGGCATCCAGCTCGGCCTGCACCTTGGCCAGCTGCTGGGTGTGCGCCGCCACTTCAGCGCTGCTGCGGGTGTAAAACGACGGGTCGTTCATCGCCGAGGTCAGCCCTTCTACGTCGCCTTCCAGCTTCTCGATGGTCTTCGGCAGCTGCTCCAGCTCGCGTGCTTCCTTGTAGGCCAGCTTGCGCTTGGGCGCGGCCGGCGTAGCGGCCGCTGCAGCAGGTGCAGCTGCGGCTGGCTTGGCGGCAGCCACCACCGCCGGCGCGGCGGCAATGCTGCTGGCGTACCGCTGCCAGTCGCTGTAGCCACCCACGTACTCACCGATCACGCCGTCGCCTTCCATCACCAGCGTGGAGGTCACCACGTTGTCAATGAAGTCACGGTCGTGGCTGACCAGCAGCAGCGTGCCGGTGTACTCGCCCAGCAGCTCTTCCAGCAGCTCCAGGGTTTCCACGTCGAGGTCGTTGGTCGGTTCGTCCATTACCAGCAGGTTGGACGGCTGCGCGAACAGCTTGGCCAGCAGCAGGCGGTTGCGCTCGCCACCGGACAGGCGGGTGATCGGCGCACGCGCACGTTCCGGGGTGAACATGAAGTCCTGCAGGTAGGCATGCACATGCTTGCGCTTGCCGTTGAACTCGAGGAAATCGCGGCCTTCGGCCACGTTCTCGATCGCGCTCCAGTCTTCGCGCAGCACCGCGCGGTACTGGTCGAAATAGGCGATCTGCAGATTGGTGCCCGCGTTGACCTCGCCCTTGGCCGGCTGCAGTTCGCCCAGCAGCAGCTTCAGCAGCGTGGTCTTGCCGCTGCCGTTGGGGCCGATCAGGCCGATGCGGTCGCCACGCAGGATGGTGGTGGTGAAATCGCGGACCATGGTGCGCTCGCCGAAGGCGAACGAAATGTCCTTGACGTCGATGACCTTCTTGCCGGAGCTGACGCCTTGGGCAGCTTCCATCTTGACGTTGCCACTGAGGTCGCGGCGCTGCGAGCGTTCGGTGCGCATCGCCTTCAGGCGGCGCACGCGGCCTTCGTCGCGGGTACGACGGGCCTTGATGCCTTGGCGGATCCAGACTTCTTCCTGCGCCAGCAGCTTGTCGAAACGGGCGTTTTCCTGCGCCTGCGCGTTGAGGCGTTCCTCGCGGCGGCGCTCGTAGTTGGCCCAGTCGCCCGGCCAGCTGGTGACCTGGCCGCGGTCGATCTCGACGATGCGGGTGGCCAGTGCACGCAGGAAGCGACGGTCGTGGGTGACGAACACCACGCTGCCGCTCCAGCCCTTCAGGAACGCTTCGAGCCAGTCGATGGCTTCGATGTCCAGGTGGTTGGTCGGTTCGTCCAGCAGCAGCACGTCGGGGCTGGACACCAGCGCGCGGGCCAGCAGCACGCGGCGCTTCATGCCACCGGACAAGCGGCCGAACTCGGCCTCGCCATCCAGGTCGAGCTTGGTCAGGGTTTCGCTGACGCGCTGGTCCAGGCCCCAGCCGTTGGCGGCGTCGATCTTGGCCTGCACGTTGCCGAGCGCTTCGCCATCGAACACCTCGGCATGGCTGAGGTGGTGGAATTCGGCCAGCCACTGGCCCAGTTCGCCGAGGCCATCGGCGACGACGTCGAACACCGAGCCGGCGGCGCCATGCGGCACTTCCTGCTCCAGGCGGGTGACGCGCACGCCCTGCTGCACGCGGACTTCGCCATCATCAGGCTTGTGGTCGCCGGACAGCAGCTTGAGCAGGGTGGATTTGCCGGCGCCGTTGCGGCCGATCAGGGCGATGCGTTCGCCCGGCTCGATCGACAGTTCGGCCTTTTCCAGCAACAACGGGCCGCCGACGCTGAAGTCGACGTTCTGTAGGGTAATCAGAGGCATCCGGCCATTGTACCGGTTGGGGGCGTCGGCCGGGCTGCACCCGGCACCCGCGGTAGTGCCGGCCGCTGGCCGGCAACCTCAACGGCAACGTCAAAAGCGGGTTTCCTGCGGGATGGCGAAGTGGATCCCGCGATCTGTCGGAACGGCATTCTGCTCTGGTGGGTGTCGACCCTGGTCGACACAGTAGATCCACGCCATGCGTGGATGAGCACTACAAGAAGTGTCGATGGATGGAATCAACTGGGGTTCTGATGGATTACCCCACCTCCCCCAGCAACGCCTGCAGCCCCGGCAGCCACTGCTTGCCGGGATGCCGTACCAGCCACAGGGTGCGCTGCAGGGCGGGCAACGGGGTCTCAAGCACGCGCAGGCGGCCGAGGGCCAGCGGCTCTTCCAGCGCATGACGCGAGAGACAGGCCAGACCGAGCCCGGCGATGGCGGCCTGCTTGATCGCTTCGGTATTGCCCAGCTGCAGGGTCTGCGCGAAACCGCGCAGGTGCGGCAACAAGGCCTGCTCCACCGCTTCGCGGGTACCCGAGCCCGGTTCGCGCAGCAGCCAGCGTGCGCGGCGCAGTTCGTCCAGCGACCAGCGCGCGGGGGCATCGGTGGCGGCGACGATCACCAGCGGGTCCTGCTGCCAGGCGGTGACCTGCAGGCCGCGCTCGTGGCACGGGCCTTCGATCAGGCCGGCGTCCACATCCAGGCGCTGCACGGCAGCAACCACGCCGGCACTGTTGTCGATGCGCAGGTCGACCTCGGCCTGTGGCGCCTGGCGCAGCAGATCGGCGATGCGTGGGGGCAGCAGGTAATTGCCGATGGTGGTGCTGGCGGCCAGCACCAGCCGCAGTGGCGCGCCCTGCGACGGGTCACCGCCGGCGGCGAGCTGGCGCTCGAGGTCGGCGGCGTTGACCAGCAGCGTGCGCGCGGGTTCCAACAGGGCGCGGCCGTGGCCATTCAGCGCCAGGCGGCGGCCGATGCGGTCGAACAGGGGCGTGCCGAAGTGCGCTTCCAGCTCCTGCAGGGCGGCGCTGCTGGCCGACTGCGAAAGCGCAATGGCCTGGCCGGCAGCAGTGGTGCTGCCATGGTCGGCGATGGCGACGAAGACCTGCAGCTGGCGCAAGGTCAGGCGCATGCTATTTACCCGTTTGATAGGTAGGTTTCACCCATATTATTCGTTTTACAGGTCAGAGACTCAGGCGCACGCTTGCCACGTCACCCCAGCCCTGCCCCTGTCATGAACGCCCCCGCTCTCTCCCCCTGGTCCCTGCCCGCCCTGCGCCAACGCTGGCAGCCGCGTCTGCCCGGCCTTCTGCTGGTGGGCCTGATCGCGGCGGCGTCGCTGTACCTGGCCAAGCTTCCCTGGTTGCAGGCGCATGGCCTGAGTGCACTGACCGTCGCCATCGTCGCCGGCATCGTGGTCGGCAACACCCTCTACCCGCGGCTCGCGCCAAGCAGCGCGGCCGGCGTCGGTTTCTCCAAGCATTGGCTGCTACGCGCCGGCATCGTGCTGTACGGCCTGCGCCTGACCTTCCAGGACATCGGCCATGTCGGCGTCAGCGGCGTGCTGATGGACGTGCTGGTGGTGGCCAGCACCTTCGGACTGGCCTGCTGGCTGGGCATGCGCGTGTTCAAGATGGAACGCGAGGCGGCGATGCTGATCGGTGCCGGCAGCGCGATCTGCGGCGCGGCAGCGGTGATGGCCGCCGAACCGGTGGTGCGTGGCCGTGCTGCGCAGGTCACGGTAGCGGTGTCGACAGTGGTGGTGTTCGGCACGCTGGCGATGTTCCTGTATCCCGCCCTGTATGCGCTGGTGCAGTCGCACGGCTGGCTGGCAATGGACGCGCGCCAGTACGGTCTGTTCACCGGCGCGACGGTGCATGAAGTGGCACAGGTAGTCGCCGCTGGCCGCGCGGTCAACGAAGCGGCGGCTGACACGGCGGTGATCACCAAGATGGTGCGGGTGATGCTGCTGGCACCGTTCCTGGTGGCGCTGTCGCTGTGGCTGGCGCGTGGCGGCAAGGCCAGCGCCGATGGCAGCAAGGCGCGCATTGTGGTGCCGTGGTTCGCTTTTGGTTTCGTGGCGGTGGCCGGGTTCAACTCGCTGCATCTGCTGCCGGCCGGCCTTCAGGCGGGGCTGGTGCAGCTGGATACCGTGCTGCTGGCGATGGCGATGGCCGCGCTGGGCCTGACCACCCACGTCTCGGCGCTGCGCCAGGCCGGCCTGAAGCCGCTGCTGCTGGCACTGATCCTGTTCGCCTGGCTGCTGTTCGGGGGCCTGGCGATCCACCAGGGCGTGCTGGCGGTGCTTGGCTGAGCAGGAGCGTGCCGACCAAGGTCGGCACCCACCAGTAGATCCACGCCATGCGTGGATGGCGGCTCCAATTGGGGGTCAGAGCCCTTTCCTGCGGAAAGGGATCCGACCCCACCCCATTAGGCGGGAGCGGCCGCGCGGACGGGTACAATGCGCCATGACTGACTTCTCGACCCTGCCGCTGAGCCCGGCCCTGCAGCCCGGCCTGGATGCCCTCGGCTACACCACCCTTACCCCCGTGCAGGCGCAGAGCCTGCCGGCCATCCTGGATGGCCGCGATGTGATCGCACAGGCGCCGACCGGCAGCGGCAAGACCGCCGCCTTCGGCCTCGGCCTGCTGCAGGCCATCGACCCCAGCCTGATCCGCGTGCAGGCGCTGGTGCTGTGCCCGACCCGCGAATTGGCCGACCAGGTCGGCAAGCAGATCCGCAAGCTGGCCACCGGCATCCCCAACCTGAAGCTGCTGCTGCTGGTCGGCGGTGTGCCGCTGGGCCCGCAGCTGGCGTCGCTGGAAGGCCACGACCCGCACGTGGTGGTCGGCACTCCTGGCCGTGTGCAGGAGCTTGCACGCAAGCGCGCGCTGAATCTTGGCGCGGTGCGCACGCTGGTGCTGGACGAAGCCGACCGCATGCTCGACATGGGCTTCGAGGAGCCGATCCGCGAGATCGCCGGCCGCACCCACAAGGATCGCCAGAGCCTGCTGTTCTCGGCCACCTTCCCCGACAGCATCCGCACCATGGCGCGTGACCTGCTGCGCGACGCGGTGGAAGTGACCGTGGAGGGTGCCGACCAGGCACCGGCCATCCGCCATCTGTTCTGCGAGGTGGAACCGGCGCACCGCCAGAAGGCGCTGGCTGGCCTGCTGCTGAAGTACACGCCGGAATCGGCGGTGGTGTTCTGCAACACCCGCAAGGACGTGGACGAAGTGGCCAACTCGCTGCAGCAGTTCGGCTTCTCCGCACTGGCCCTGCACGGCGACATGGAGCAGCGCGACCGCGAGGAAGTGTTGTTGCTGCTGGCCAACCGCAGCTGCAACGTACTGGTGGCCAGCGATGTGGCCGCACGCGGCCTGGACGTGGAAGAGCTGGCGGCGGTAATCAACTACGAGCTGCCGACCGACGTGGAGAGCTACCAGCACCGCGTGGGCCGTACTGGCCGTGCTGGTGCCAGCGGCCTGGCGATCAGCCTGGTGGCCGGCCGCGAGAAGACCCGTGCCGAAGCCATCGAAGCGCAGATGGGTCAGCCACTGGACTGGCAGAAGACGCCGCTGGCGACTTCGCGCCCGGCCGAGCTGCCGCAGGCCGCGATGCGCACGCTGCGTATCGACGGTGGCAAGACCGACAAGCTGCGCCCGGGCGATATCCTCGGTGCACTGACCGGCGACGCCGGCCTGTCGAGCAAGTTCATCGGCAAGATCGCGATCTTCCCAACCCGCTCCTATGTGGCGATCGCGCGTGAGCAGGCCAACAAGGCCGTGGCCAAGCTGGAAGCCGGCAAGATCAAGGGCCGACGTTTCCGCGTGCGGATGATGTAACCGGGTGACCTGTAGAGTCGAGCCATGCTCGACTCTGTGGGAACAGCGAACGGCAACAGCGCTGCCACCCAAGGTTGGCAACTACCGGCTCCAGGCCATTCGCTCTGGTAGATGCCAACCTTGGTTGGCACCCACCCTTCGATCAGAACACCAGTTCGGTGTGCAGCGGCAGGTCCGCTTCCCAGCGGGCGCGGCCGCCGAGACCGTCCAGTTCGACCAGCACGCCGGCACCGACCACGTCAACGCCCAGGCGGCGCACCAGCGACAACGCGGCGACCAGCGTGCCACCCGTAGCCAGCACGTCGTCGATGATTGCCACGCGGGCACCGGCCGGCAGCGCATCGGCGTGCACTTCGATGCAGTCGCTGCGGTATTCCAGCGTGTATTCCTCGCGCAGCACCTGGCCCGGCAGCTTGCCCGGCTTGCGCACCGGCACGAAGCCGACGCCCAGTTCCAGCGCCATCGCGGCGCCGAGGATGAAGCCGCGCGATTCGATGCCGACCACCGCGTCCAGCTTCTGGTCGCGCCAGCGGTCGGCCATCGCGGTGATGGCACCGCGGAAGTCCTCGCCGTGGGCGAGCAGCGGCATGATGTCCTTGAACAGGATGCCGGGCTTGGGGAAGTCGGCGATGTCGCGCAGGCGGGAGGCCCACTGCGGAGCGACGATGGCGTCGGTCATGTCACGTTGGCTATCTGATGGCGGCATAGGGTACCTGTTCCGGGCGCCGCCTGCCTGTTGGGGGGTGTCTGCCGGGCTGCGCCCGGCACCTGCAGAAGCCACAGCAACATCAAGATCAACGTCAAGAGCGGCATTCCGTGGGATGGCGGGGCGGGTCCGGTTGCGGGAGACGCCGTAAACCCGTCCATGAAGTGACCCCCGGGGCTTGGCCGCGGCATCCATGCCGCGGACACTCCCGCAACCGGACCCACCCCGCCTTCGACAGATTTCTGCGATCTGTCGGGCATTGCTTTCTGTAGATCCACGCCATGCGTGGATGGATCTCTATCGAAATCGAATGTTTCGAGAATTGAACGAAGAGCATCCACGCATGGCGTGGATCTACCGTGTCGACCAAGGTCGACACCTACCCACAGCAGCGGGAATCTGTCGGAGGCGGGGCGGTGTGGGGCTGCAGGACCGTTGGCGCCATGGATGGCGCCATCGAGCCCCCATGGACGGGTTTACGGCGTGTCCTGCAGCCCCACACCGCCCCGCCAGACCACGGAATCCGCTTTTGCTCTGGCTGTTGCCCTGGCCTCTGCGGGTGCAGGGCGCAGCCCTGCCGAAACCCACCCTCAGGAACTGCAGGACAGCATCGAGCAGCCGGCGCGGTTGTCGGCCCACGCCGGGCGCTTGCCGGCGAAATGCTCCAGCCCGGCACGCTCGGTGTACGGATCACGCAGTACGTCCTGCAACGCATGAACACCGCCGAGGTCGCCCTGTTCGGCGCGGTCGATGGCTTCCTGCGCCAACCAGTTGCGCAGCACATACAGCGGATTGGCCGCGGCCATCTTCGCCGTGCGTTCGCTGGCCGACAACGGATCGGCCTGCAACCGTGCCGCGTAGTCCTGCAGCCACTGCTGCAACGGTGCCTGCACCGCCTGCTGGCGCGCCTCGTCGTAGTACACCGCGTCCAGCAGCGCCGCATCCGCTGCCGTCGGATCGAGGCGCATCAGCGCGCGCCAGGCCAGGGTCATGTCCATGGCACCGTCCTGCATCAACTGCTGCCAGCGCAGGTAGAGCTGCAGGTCGTCATCGTCGGCAGCGGCCAGGCCCAGCTTGGCTGCGGCATCGCGACGGGTGCAGGCCACGAAGGTGGACTGGTAGGCCGCCAGACCGGCCTGCAGCGGCGCCACATCGGCGAACAACGGCGACAATGCCTGCGCCAATCGGCTCAGGTTCCAGTACGCCACCTGCGGCTGGGTACCGAAACGATAACGCCTGCCCTGTGCGTCGGTGGTGTTCGGCGTCCAGTCCGGATCGAAATCCTCGACCCAGCCGTAAGGGCCGTAATCAAGTGTGAGGCCGAGCACGGACAGGTTGTCGGTGTTCATCACGCCATGCACGAAACCCACGCGCATCCAGTGCGCGATCATCTCGGCGGTTCGCACCGCGATCTGCGCGAACCAGTCGCCATACAGCGCCTCGCCCTGCCCTTGCAGTCCGGGGAAGTCGCGGGCGATGCAGGCATCCACCAGCTGCTGCAGCAGGGCGGTTTCACCGCGCGAGGCCGGCAGTTCGAACGAACCAAAGCGCAGGAACGACGGCGATACCCGGCACACGATGGCACCCGGCTCCGCGCGCGGGTGGCCGTCGTAGAACATGTCGCGCACCACGTCGTCACCGGTGCCGACCAGCGACAACGCGCGCGTGGTCGGCACCCCCAGATGGTGCATCGCTTCGCTGCACAGGAATTCGCGGATCGATGAGCGCAGCACTGCGCGGCCATCGGCGCCGCGCGAATACGGCGTCGGTCCGGCACCCTTCAGCTGCAGTTCCCAGTGACGGCCATCGGGTGCGACCAGTTCGCCCAGCGAGATCGCGCGGCCGTCGCCGAGCTGGCCCGCCCAATGGCCGAACTGATGGCCACCGTAGTTGGCGGCCCATGGCTGCATGCCTGCATACAGTGCGTTGCCACCGAATACACGCGCGAAACCTTCGCTCTCGACCTCAGCGGTATCGAAGCCGAGCATCGCGGCGACGTCCGGCGCCCAGGCCAGCAGCGTGGGCGCCGTCACCGGGGTCGGCATCACCGGCGACCAGGCCGCGCCCAGCACTTCGCGGCGGCGCGGGCCGGATTCGGGGTCGCCCGGCAGGGTATGCAGCAGGCGGTTGTCGAAACGGGGGCTGTCGGTATCCATGGTGCTGAAGATGGGGGCGACGGCCGCCCGCCTCAATTGCCGCTGAGCGCCTGCAGGTGGCCGCCGTGGGCCTCGGCACGCTGGTAGGCCGGGCGCTCACCGATACGCTTGAGGAAGCCACGCAGTGCCGGCTTGTCGTCGAGGCCACCACCGCGCGCGGCAGCGGCCTGGATCGGGAAGCTCATCTGGATGTCGGCCGCACTGAAGCGCTCACCGGCAAACCACGGGCTTTCGGCCAGGCGGCGCTCCATCCAGTCCAGGTGCAGGCGCCGCTGCGGGCCGATGAAGCCGCGCTCGGCCTTGTCGGCAATGCTGCGTGCGATCGGGCGGGCGAAGAACGGCATCGGCGCGTTGCGGATGCGGCCCATCACCAGGGTCAGCAGCAGCGGCGGCATCGCCGAGCCTTCGGCGTAGTGCAGCCAGTAGCGGTAGGCGATGCGCTCGGCGCCATCGGCCGGCATCGGTGACGGCGACAGCTGGCGTTGGGTGTCATAGCGATCCGCGAGGTAGTCGAGGATCGCGCCGGACTCGGCCAGTACCAGCTCGCCATCCTGCAGCACCGGCGACTTGCCCAGCGGATGCACGTTACGCAGTTCCGGCGGTGCCAGCAGCGTCTTCGGATCGCGGGGATAACGGCGCAGTTCGTAGTCCAGCCCCAGCTCCTCCAGCATCCACAGCACGCGCAGGGAACGGGAGTTTTCCAGATGGTGGACGATGCGCATGGGGGGTGATCCTTGGGGAGGCCCACATCGTACCGCGCGCAGTGCATGCCCTTTGTAGAGTCGAGCCATGCTCGACTGGCTTTGAGAACAGTCGAGCGTGGCTCGACTCTACAAAAAACGGCGGGCAATAAAAAACGCCGGAAGCTTTCGCTTCCGGCGTTCTGGCTACCAAACGGTAGCAGACGGATTAGACCGCCTGCACCTGGTCAGCCTGCATACCCTTCTGACCCTGGACGGCGATGAAGGTAACCTTCTGGCCTTCCTGCAGGGTCTTGAAGCCGGTGCCCTGGATGGCACGGAAGTGCACAAACAGGTCCGGGCCGCTTTCCGGGGTGATGAAGCCGAAGCCCTTGGCGTCGTTGAACCACTTGACGGTGCCGGTCTGACGATCAGACATTTGACTAACTCCTGAAACACATGTTGAAAAAATCGCAGCCACCGGGTATCGGGGCCGAGACTGAGTTGCAGGCGTTGGTAAAGCGGATCGATGAGCGGATCGTGAGATCAACTGCACCAGGCCACGATTCACGGTGACCCTAGCAAACACAGTGGGACGAACGATACGCGTGTTTTCTGCAAAAAGCGATAGCCCGGACGTTCATGGGCAGACCCCGCCCGCTAGACGTGACAAGGGCTGGCAGCCGATCGAGGCTAACTCCGAGTCCCCATTCAGGATTTTCCTACCCTACACTGGGTAAATGACTGAAGCTGAAACCCAAGCTGAACCCGCTCTCCCACGCATATGGGTAGACGCGGACGCCTGCCCCACCGTCATTCGCGACATCCTGTTCCGTGCCGCTGAACGCGTTGGGATCGAGCTGACCCTGGTTGCCAACCAGTGGATCCGGACCCCGCCCTCACGCTGGCTGCGCTCGATCCAGGTCCCCCAGGGCCTGGACGTGGCCGACAGCGCCATCGTCGAACGGGTCGCCGCTGGCGACCTGGTGGTCACCCAGGATATCCCGCTGGCCGCACTGGTGCTGGAAAAGAAGGCGGTGGCGCTGAACCCACGCGGCCAGCTGTACACGCCGAACAACATGGCCGAGCGGCTGTCGATGCGCAATTTCATGGAAGAGCTGCGCGGCGCCGGGGTGCAGACCGGGGGCCCACCGCCGCTGGGCCCGCGCGACCGGCAGCTGTTCGCCGCCGAGCTGGACCGCTGGCTTGCGCGGCGCCCGGTTCGCTGAACGGCCCTACCCGCTCTGGCCCGGCAGGCACAGGCGACGCTGACTGCTGAACCGCCTGGGCTCCCCACTCAATGGATCGTCGAAGGCCAGCCCCTGCGCCAGCAGCTGCAGGGGTGACTCGACCGTTTCATCCGGGCGCGGCCTCAGCTGCGGATACAGGTCATCGCCCTCGATGGGGGCGCCCAGCATCGCCATATGCACGCGCAGCTGGTGCTTGCGGCCGGTTTCCGGCCGCAACCGGTAGCGCCAGACCGGCCCCTCGGCCTCGATCAGCTCGATCCGGCTGCGGGCATTGGGCTCGCCCGGCACTTCGGCCATGCGGAAGAACGGCTCCCCCGGCACCAGACGACTGTCCCGCTGCAGCGGAAACTCCAGCCCAGGCAGCGCCGGTGCCAGCGCCTCGTAGGTCTTCCCGATGCGCCGCTCGCGGAACAGCCGCTGGTAGGCATCACGCGTGGCTGCCTGGGTGGAAAACAGTACCAGGCCGGCGGTCAGCCGGTCCAAGCGGTGCAGCGGCACCAGCTCGGTGTTGCCGGTGCGGACGACCAGGCGCGAGAGCAGGGTTTCGCGTACATACCCACCGGCCGGCGTCACCGGCAGGAAGTGCGGTTTGTCGGCCACCAGCAGGTGCGCATCCAGATGCAGGATGGTCTCGGCGAAGGGAATCACCGGCTCGTCGGCCACCTCGCGGAAGTACTGGATTTCCAGCCCCACCTGCCAAGGCATGTCCGGCGCCAGTGCCCTGCCCTGCGCATCCTGCACGCGGCCTCGGGCGAAGCGGTCCTGCCATTGCGCACGGTCGATGCGCGGGAAACGCACGCACAGGCCATCGAGCAGGCTGGACCAGTGGCCGGGCGGCAGCTGCAGGCGGCTGGGCAAGGTCATGGCGTCCACTCCGGCCACGGGAAAGAGCGCAAGAGTGCCACCGTTGACGCTGCGCAGACAGACCGGCAACGGACACCCCTGGAGCAAACCTCTATCATTGTCGTCTTTAGTCCACGGACCCCCCATGGCCCTCACCGCCACCATCCGCAAGGCCGAACTGCAGATCAGCGACATGGATCGCGGCTACTACGCGACCCACAACCTGACCCTGGCCCAGCATCCGTCCGAGACCGACGATCGCCTGATGGTGCGCCTGCTCGCCTTCGCGCTGAACGCCGGCGACCGCCTGGAATTCGGCCGCGGCCTGAGCACCGATGACGAGCCGGATCTGTGGGAACACGACTACACCGGCGACATCCTGCAGTGGATCGACCTGGGCCATCCGGACGAATCGCGTATCCGCAAGGCCAGCAATCGCAGCCGCCAGGTGCAGGTGATCAACTACGGCGGCAACGCCTCGGAGATCTGGTGGGGCAAGCAGAGCAAGGGCCTGGCACGCTTCGACAATCTCTCGGTGGTTGATCTGGACGGTGAATTCGTCGAGCGCTGGGGCCAGCAGATCCAGCGCGCCATGCGCTGGAGCGTGCTGATCCAGGACGGTGAAGTGCAGCTGCTCAACGACCAGATCCAGCTCGACGTGATCCCGAACTGGCGCAAGCGCGCCAAGGCATGAGCACGATCCGTTGCGACGTGGTTGTCATCGGCGCCGGTGCGGCCGGGCTGATGACCGCGATCACGGCTGGCCAGCGCGGCCGCCAGGTGCAGGTGATCGACCATGCCAACAAGGTCGGCAAGAAGATCCTGATGTCCGGCGGTGGCCGCTGCAACTTCACCAACACCGGCACCACCCCGGCCAACTTCCTGTCGGCCAACCCGCACTTCTGCAAGTCGGCACTGGCGCGCTACACGCCCTGGCACTTCATCGAGCTGGTCAGCAAGCACGGCATCGCGTATCACGAAAAAGAGCTGGGCCAGTTGTTCTGCGATGTCTCGTCCAAGCAGATCGTGAAGATGCTGGTGGACGAATGCCAGGCGGCAGGCGTGCAGGTGCGTACCGACTGCAGCGTGCAGCGCATCGAGCATGGCAGCGATGGATTCCGCGTGCACACCACGCAGGGCCTGTTCCATTGCGCCTCGCTGGTGGTGGCCACCGGCGGCCTCTCCATTCCCAGCATGGGCGCCAGCGGCTTCGGCTATGAAGTGGCCCGACAGTTCGGCCACCAGGTGCTGCCGACCCGCGCCGGGCTGGTGCCGCTGACGCTCAGCGGCAAGCACCAGGAACGGCTGGCCGACCTCAGCGGCGTCGCTCTGCCCATCGAGGCGCGCTGCAACGGAAAGAGCTTCCAGAATTTCATGCTGCTGACCCATCGCGGCGTGAGTGGCCCGGCGATCCTGCAGATCTCCTCGTTCTGGCAACCCGGCGACGCGCTGGAGCTGGACCTGCTGCCCGGCCAGGATGCCGGCGAGTGGTTGCGCCAGATGAAGCGCGAACGTCCTGCCGCCGAGCTGCGCACGGTGCTGGGCGAGGTACTGCCGAAGCGGCTGGCACAGCGGTTGTGCGAACACTGGCTGCCCGACCGGCCCGTGCGCCAGCTGGACGAGCCGGTGCTGCGCCAGGCCGCACAGCTGCTGGGCGCGTTCCCGCTGGTGGCCAGTGGCACCGAGGGCTACCGCACCGCCGAGGTCACCCTGGGCGGCGTGGATACTGCCGAGGTCTCGTCCTCGACGATGGAATCCAAGCGCGTACCCGGCCTGCATTTCGTCGGCGAGGTGCTGGATGTGACCGGCTGGCTGGGCGGCTACAACTTCCAGTGGGCCTGGGCCAGCGGCCACGCAGCCGGTGGCGTGGTGTGAACCACATCGCCGTTCGATGCGTGCAAGGGGTGCGCGCATGGACGGTTCGCCGCGCATCGTGTATCTAGATTTGCAGATTGGGGAGCAGTGCATGCAGAACGCGAACGACATCACCATCCGCCTGCTGATCGTCGATGACAGCGGCGAGAATGCCGAAGCCATCGTCAGCACGCTGCGCAACAGCGGCATCGCGGTACGCCCGTGGCGTCCGCAGGATGCAGCCGAGCTGGCCCAGGTGCTGGCCAGCCAGGCCATCGACCTGGTGCTGGCTTCGCCCTCCCAGGGCATCCCGCTGCCACTGGTGGCCCAGCATATTGCTGCCAGCGGCAAGGACATTCCGCTGGTGCTGCTGGCCGAGCGCATCGACGAGGATGAACTGGTGCAGGCCAGTAGCCACGGCATCCGCGCCCTCGCCCTGCGCCAACGTCCGGAGCATCTGCTCGCCGTGGTCCGCGACCAGTGGGTGGACCTGCAGGCGCGTCGTGGCCTGCGCCGCATCGAGGCGCAGATGCGCGAAACCGAGCGCCGCTGCGACGCGCTGATCGCCTCCTCGCGCGACCCCATCGCCTACGTGCATGAAGGCATGCACATCCGCGCCAACGATGCCTATCTGGACATGTTTGGTTACGAACATTTCGACGACATCGAAGGCATCTCGCTGCTGGACATGGTCGCCGCCCAGCACGTGGAGGGCTTCAAGCAGCTGCTGAAGGGGCTGAGCCGTGGCGAGGCGCCGCCGCCGCAGTACCAGCTCGACGCGCGCCACGAGGATGGCAGTGCGTTCCCGGCGACGATGGAGTTTGCCGCTGCCACCTACGAAGGCGAATCCTGCCTGCAGGTGGTGCTCCGCCGCCGCATGGAATTCGACCCCGAGCTGGCACGTGAGGTCGAGGACCTGCGCCAGCGCGACCAGGTCACCGGCCTGCTCAATCGCCCGACCTTCATGCTGCAGCTGGAAAGCGCGGTGGCCCAGGCCGGGCGCAGCGAAGGCCAGTTCGGCCTGCTGCTGATCGAGCCGGACCACTACGCGCGCCTGCTGCCGGACATTGGCCTGGCCTCGGCCGACACCTTGATCGGCGCGCTCGCCGCGCTGCTGGCCGAGGTGGTCGGCGAGGACGCACAGCTGGCCCGCTTCGGCGAGCACAATTTCGCCGTGCTGCAGGCCGGGCCCTATGCGCAGACCGTGGCACTGGCCGAGCGCATCCGCGAAGCCTACGCCGCGCACGTCTTCAGCATCGGCGCACGCTCGGCCACGGTAACGGTCAGCATCGGTGGCGTGCAGGTGGGCGAGAAGATCGCCAGTATCGGCCAGGTGCTGGCACGCGCCAGCGAATGCACGCAGGCCGCCGCAGAACTGGGCAACACCTGCCGCATCTTCGACCCGGCCGCCGCCGACCGCGTGGAGGAAGAACGCGTGCTGCGCTGGGTCGCCCGTATCCGTGAAGCGCTGGCCGGTGACGGCTTCCAGCTGCACTACCAGCCGGTGCTGAACCTGCAGGGCGAGTCGCTGGAGCTGTATGAGGCCTACCTGCGCCTGGAGCACAACGGCGAACTGCTGAGTCCGACCGCGTTCCTCGGTATCGCGGAGGAGCACGGCCTGCTGGCCGACATCAACCGCTGGGTGGTGTCACGGGCCATCGCGGTGCTGGGCCAGCGTGCACGCGAAGGCCATGCCACGCAGATGCTGGTGAAAGTGACGCCGGAATCGTTCGACGACCCGCAGATGATCGCTACCCTGCGCCGCGAGCTGCAGGCTCAGGGTGTGCCCGGCGAACGGCTGTGGCTGCATGCGCCGGAAGCGAAGGTGTTCACCCACCTGCGCAGTGCACAGCAATTCCTTGCCGAAGTAGCACCGCTGGGCTGCCGCATCGGCCTGGAGCAGTTCGGTTCGGGGCTGGATTCGTTCCAGCTGCTGGCCCACTTCCAGCCGCAGTTCCTCAAGCTGGACCGTGGCTTCACCAGCGACCTGGCAGCCACCCGCGAGAACATCGACCGCATCAGCCAGATCACCGCGCGCGCGCAGGAAGCCGGCATCCGCACCATCGCCGAGTTCGTCAGCGATGCCAATTCGATGACGTTGCTGTTCAGTGCCGGCGTGGACTACGTGCAGGGCGACTTCGTTGGCCCGGCGTTGCCGGAGATGGGTTTCGAGTTCGGATGACCGATGGTAGTGCCTAGCCGCTGGTAGCAACCTCAGGTACCCGGGATTGTACCAGCGGCCGCGACTACCCAAAGAGAAGGCCGGCTTTCGCCTCTCTTCGTTGATCAGGTCATGTCGACCAGGTTTTCGATCTTCACGTCCGGATTGACGTCGGCCTCGTAGTCGACACCCTCCACGCCAAAACCGAACAGGCGCAGGAAATCGGCCTTGTAGCCGGCCAGATCGCTGATCTCGTACAGGTTCTCGTTGGTCACCTGCGGCCACAGCGCGACCACCTTGCCCTGCACGTCCGCGGCCATTTCCTTGTAATCGGCACGCAGGCGGCCGTCGTCATCGACCAGCGCGACGGTGTGGCCATCGCCATCGACCAGGTCGTGGCGCAGACGATCGACCGCCACGCCATCGGCCTTGCCGCCGTAGAGGATGTCGTACAGCACGTCGAGCTGTTCGATGCAGCCTTCGTGCGTGCCCTTTTCCTTCATCACCTTGAACAGCAGCGACAGGTACAGCGGCATGGTCGGAATGGCCGAGCTGGCCTGGGTGACCACGGCCTTCAGTACCGACACGCGTGCATCACCACCGATCCTGGCCAGCTTCTCGCGCAGGCCCAGCACCTTGTTGTCCAGGTCCTTCTTGGCCGCACCGATCGAGCCATTCCAGTAGATCGCCTGGGTGATCTCTTCGCCCACGTAGGTGAAGGCGGTGGTGGTGCAGCCATTGGCCAGCACGCCAGCGTCGGCCAGCGCATCGATCCACATCTGCCAGTCCTCGCCACCCATCACCGCGACAGTGCCAGCGATTTCTTCCGGGGTGGCCGGCTGCAGATGGGTCTCGGTCAGCACTTCCTTGTCGGTATCCAGGCCACGCAGGGTGATCGGCTCGCCGATCGGCTTCAGCGTGGAGCTGATTATCTCTCCGGTTTTCGGGTGCTTGCGGCGCGGCGCGGCAAGGCTGTAGACGACCTGGTCGACCTGGCCGAGATCGGCCTTGATCATCTCGATGGTCCTGGCCTTCACTTCATCGGAGAAGGCATCGCCGTTGATGCTCTTCGCGTACAGGCCGGCTTCGTCGGCGTACTTGTGGAACGCGGCCGAGTTGTACCAGCCCGCGGTGCCCGGCTTGGTTTCACTACCCGGGCGTTCGAAGAAGATGCCCAGGGTGGCGGCGCCACTGCCGAAGGCGGCAGTGATGCGCGCAGCCAGGCCGTAGCCGGTGGAGGCGCCGATCACCAGCACGCGCTTGGGACCATTCTGGATCGGCGGACGTGCGCGGATGTAGTCGATCTGCTGCTTGACCGCGGCTTCGCAGCCGGTCGGGTGGGTGGTGACGCAGATGAAGCCGCGGACGCGCGGTTTGATGACCATGGATACCTCGGGTTGGCAGATGCGGCGCGCGGGGCGCTCAGCAGGAATACGGGCGCGCGCCTGCGCGCGCGAACCGCAGGATCGTAGTGCGCGGGGGAAGATTGCACAACCGACGGCGGCGTAGGGTGGGGTTTGTTCTGCAGGGTTGCACCCTGCACCCGCAGAGGCCGGAGCAACGGCCGGAGCCGGAGCAACTTCAAAAGCTGGGTTCCTGTGGGTTGGCGGGGTGGGTCCGGTTGCGGGGGACGCCGTAAATCCGTCCATGGAGGCTTGGCCGCGGCATCCATGCCGCGGACACCCCCGCAACCGGACCCACCCCGCCTTCGACAGATTTCCGCGATCTGTCGGAGCGGCATTCTGCTCTGGTAGGTGTCGACCTTGGTCGACATGGATGAACTCATTCAATATCTGACAGATGTGTCGACCAAGGTCGACACCTACCAACAGCCGCGCGATCCAACAGCCGCAGGAATCTGTCAGAGGTGGGGCCATGTGGGTTGGCAGGACCGTTGGCGCCATGGATGGCGCCATCGAGCCCCCAAGGACGGGTTTACGGCGTGTCCTGCCAACCCACATGGCCCCACCATTCCACGGAATGCCCGCTGTTGCTATTGCTGTTGCCGACCAGCGGCCGGCACTACCGCGGGTGCAGGGCTGCAAGCCCTGCACACAAAAAACCCCGCTTGCGCGGGGTTCTCTGTGTGTTGCCTGCAGCGGGTGCTTACGGGCGACGGGCCAGGGCCTCGATGTCCTTCGCCTTCGGCAGCAGGTCCTGCTTGCTGACGCGCAGGAAACCGATCGTCAGCATCGGCACCGCCACCAGGATCGAGGACAACACCACGATCACCGCACCGATCATGTGCGTCTCGGCCAGGCCTTCCATCGAGCTGCCGCCGTACATGTACAGGGCAAGTGCCGACAGGAAGAACATCACCGCAGTGATCACCGTACGCGACAGCGTCTGGTTGATCGAACGGTTCAGCACTTCCATCGAGTCCACGCGCAGGCTGCGGAAGTTCTCGCGGACGCGGTCGAAGACCACGATCAGATCGTTGATCGCAAAGCCCATCACCGACAGCAGGCCGGCCAGCACGGTCAGGTCGAACTCACGGCCCAGCAGGGACACGTAAGCGACCGTCACGATCAGGTCGAACATCGCCACGATGCTGGCGGTGACCGCGAACTTCCATTCGAAGCGCACCGCGATGTAGATCAGGAAGCCGGCCAGCATGAAGATGGTGGCGTACAGGCCATTCATCGCCAGGTCCTTGCCGATCTGCGGGCCCACGAACTCGTTGCGGAGCACGGTGGCCTGGTTGTCGGCGGTGGACAGTGCCTTCACCACGGCGGCGGCGGTGGCCTTGTCCTCGTGCGCGGCGTCGCCGGTACCGGCAGCGTGCTCACCGTGCGGGGCCAGGCGGATCAGCAGATCGGTGTTGCCACCGACGCTCTGCACCTGGGCACCGTCGAAGCCACTTTCCTCGAGCCTGGTACGGACCTGCTCGACGTCCACCGCCTTGTCGAAGCGGGCTTCGATCAGGGTGCCGCCGGTGAAGTCCAGAGCGTAGTTGAAGCCCTTGAAGCCGATGATGGCAACCGAGGCCAGGAACACGATGACCGTGACAACCATCGCGACATGGCGCCAGCGCATGAAGTCGATCTTGGTGTCGTTCGGGAGGATGTGCAGCGGAAACAGTTTCATGTGCGTGTCGTCCCGTCAGATGGCCACGTTCTGGAGCTTCTTGCGGCGGCCGTAGATCAGCGTCGCCAGCGCACGCGACACGGTGATCGCGGTGAACATGGAGGCGAAAATACCGATGATCATGGTCAGCGCGAAGCCCTTCAGCGGACCGGTACCGAATGCGAACAGCGCCACACCGACGATCAGGCCGGTCAGGTTGGCGTCGAGGATGGTGCCGGAAGCACGCTCGTAACCGGTCACGATCGCGGTCTTGCCCGGCACGCCGGCACGCAGCTCTTCACGGATACGCTCGTTGATCAGCACGTTGGCGTCCACCGACAGGCCGACCGACAACGCCAGACCGGCGAAGCCCGGCAGGGTCATGGTCGCGCCGAACAGCGACATCACCGCCACCACGATCAGCAGGTTGAACAGCATCGCGATCGAGGTGATCACGCCGAACATGCGGTAGTAGACGCTGAAGAACACCAGGGTGAACAGGAATGCGAACACCACCGCGCGCATACCGTTCTTGACGTTCTCGGCACCCAGGCTCGGGCCCACCACGCGCTCTTCGACGAAGTCCATCGGCGCGGCCAGCGAGCCGGACTTCAGCAGCTTGGCCAGGTCCTCGGCTTCCTTCTTCTGCAGGCCGGTGGTCTGGAAGTTCTTGCCGAACACGCCGTTGATGTTGGCCACCGAGATCACTTCCTCGTTGACCTTGAAGCCACGCACTTCCTGGCCGTCGACGACGGTCACGGTCGGCACGCGCTCGGTGTAGACCACCGCCATCGGCTTGTTCACGTTGGCGCTGGTGAAGTCGAACATGCGCTGGCCGCCGACATTGTTCAGCGTCACGCTGACCGCCGGAGAGCCGCTGTTCGAATCGGTCACCGCCTGCGCGCCGACCATCTGGTCACCGGTGACGATCACGCGCTTGTTCAGCAGGACCGGACCACCGCCATCACGACGCTGGTAGACCTTCGCTTCCGGCGGAATGCGCCCGGAGTTGATGGCGTCCTGTGCATTGCCGTCAACCACCGCGCGGTACTCGAGGGTAGCGGTGGCGCCGATCATGCGCTTTGCTTCGGCGGTGTCCTGCACGCCCGGCAGCTGCACCACCACGCGGTCGGCACCCTGGCGCTGGATGATCGGCTCGGCCACACCGAGCTGGTTCACGCGGTTGCGCAGGGTGTTGATGTTCTGCTCGATGGCGCCGTTGGCAATCTGGGTGATTTCGGTTTCCGGCACGGTCACCGTGATGCGATTGCCGCTGACGTCGTAGCCGAGGGTCGGCTGCGCCTTCACCAGGGCGGTGCGGGCACGCTGCGCGGCGTCGTCACCGGCGGACGGGCTCAGGTTCGCCACGATGCTGTTGTCAGCGCGGCGTTCCACCGACTGGTACGGGATGCGGGCGTCGCGCAGGGTGCTGCGCACGTCTTCGGTGTAGGCGTCCAGGCGCTTGTCGAGGGCGGCCTTCTGGTCGACCTGAAGCACGAAGTGCACGCCACCCTGAAGGTCCAGGCCCAGCACCATCGGACGACCGCCGAGGTTGGCCAGCCAGTCCGGCACGGTCGAGGCCAGGTTCAGGGCCACGGTGTACTTTTCGCCGACCGTGTCACGCAGGGCGTCGCTGGCAGCGGACTGCGCCTTCAGGTCCGGCAGGCGGACGATCAGGCTTTCCCCTTCCTTCTCGACACCGATGGTGGTGACACCGGCCGTCTTCAGGTCGGCCAGCACACGGTCACGCAGCGCATCGTCGATCTGGCCGCCACGGTTGGCGGTGATCTGGAGGGCCGGGTCCTTCTGGTAGATGTTGGGCAGCGCGTACAGCGCGCTGAGCGCCAGTACGATCAGGATGACGACGTACTTCCAGCGTGGAAATTCGAGCATTGCTTGGGTCCCGCGCGGCGCCATCCCCGGCGCCGCGGTTGTGCATCGGAAAGGGAGTGGCTTACTTGGCCGAATCCAGGGTGCCGGTCGGCAGCACGCTGCCAACAGCGCCCTTCTGCACGCGGATGCGCACGTTCTCGGCCACTTCGATGGTGATGAAGTTGTCGCCGATGTCGGTGACCTTGCCGGCGATGCCGCCATTGGTCAGCACTTCGTCACCACGCTTGATCTTCTCCAGCATGGACTTGTGTTCCTTCTGCCGCTTCATCTGCGGGCGGATCATCAGGAAGTACATGATGGCGATCAGGATGACCGGGAACAGCAGCGTGGTCAGGCCCATGCCCTGCGGTTGGCCGCCGGCGGCCTGGGCGTGGGCGGCGGGAATCAGGAAGGCAAGCAGGTTCATCGTTGGTCCTTTGGTTGGGCGGCGCTTCGGCCCTTTCACGGGCACGAGGTGTCGACCGCGGATCTGGGTCAGCCTTGAAGTATGCCACGGCCCCGGGCATTCGTCCTTGGGCCGTTTGGCAGGGGGTGTTCGGGTTACAGGGGCGGCGCGACCGCCCCGCGTGCCGCGTAGAAAGACTCACGGAAGGCCAGGAAGGTTCCCGCCTCGATCGCCGCGCGGATGTCGGCCATGAGCTTTTCGTAATAGAACAGGTTGTGCAGGGTGCCCAGCATCGGCGCCAGCATCTCGTTGCAGCGGTCCAGGTGGCGCAGGTAGGACCGGGTGTAGCCGCCGGTGCAGGCCACGCAGCCGCAGCCCGGCTCGATCGGGTCCATGTCGCGCGCGTACTGGGAATTACGGATGCGAACGGTGCCGAACGAGGTGAAATAGTGGCCGTTGCGCGCGTTGCGGGTGGGCATCACGCAGTCGAACATGTCCACGCCACGTGCGACACCCTCGACCAGGTCCTCCGGCCGGCCCACGCCCATCAGGTAGCGCGGGCGGTCGGCGGGCAGTTCCGGGTCCAGGTGGTCGAGCATGGCGTTGCGCTCGTCTTCGGGCTCGCCCACGGCCAGGCCGCCGATGGCATAGCCGTCGAAACCGATCGCCTGCAGGGCATCGGCCGAGCGGCTGCGCAGGTCGGTGTGCACGCCGCCCTGGACGATGCCGAACAGGGCCGCGTCGTTGCCCAGCTCGTCATGCGCGTTGCGGCTGCGCTGGGCCCAGCGCAGGCTCAGCTCCATCGAACGGCGGGCGACATCCTCGGTGGCCGGGTACGGGGTGCACTCGTCGAAGATCATCACCACGTCCGAATCGAGCACCTTCTGGATCTTCATGCTCTCTTCCGGGCCCAGGAACACGCGGGCACCGTCGGTTGGCGAAGCGAAGGTCACGCCCTGTTCGGTGATCTTGCGGCGATGGGCCAGCGAGAACACCTGGAAGCCGCCGGAGTCGGTCAGGATCGGGCCATCCCAGCGGCAGAAGCCGTGCAGGCCGCCGTGGTCGGCGATGATGTCCAGGCCCGGCCGCAGGTACAGGTGGAAGGTATTGCCGAGGATGATCTCGGCGCCCAGCGCACGCACCTGGTCCGGCAGGATGCCCTTGACCGAGCCATAGGTCCCCACCGGCATGAAGGCCGGCGTTTCCACCGTGCCACGCGGGAAGGTCAGGCGGCCACGGCGGGCACGGCCGTCGCGGGTCTTGAGCTGAAACTGCAATCGGGACATGGAGCGGTCATTCGGGCAAATAGTCGCCCATTGTCTCCCAAAACCGGGTCGACCGCCCATTCAGGCCTGAACGGCACGGCAGTAGAGCCACGCCATGCGTGGCTTTCCTGGCCTCCAGGCACCGGCAAGTGCGCACCAACGGTGCGCACCCACCACAAGCAGGCAGAGGTCAGCGCCCTACCCCGCCTGCGGGAACAACAGCATCGCGTCGCCGTAACTGAAGAAACGGTAGCGCTGCGCGATCGCGTGCTGGTAGGCCTCGAACACGCGCGCCTTGCCGGCGAACGCGGAAATCATCATCAGCAGCGTGCTTTCCGGCAGGTGGAAGTTGGTCACCATCGCGTCGACGCTGCGGATGCGGTAGCCCGGGGTGATGAAGATCTGGGTCTCGCCGGCAAACGGCAGCAGCTCACCGTCACGCATCGCGCTTTCCAGCGCGCGCACCACGGTGGTGCCGACGCCGATCACGCGGCCGCCGGCGGCACGCGTGCGCCGTACCTGCTGCACCAGCTCGGCACCGACATTCAGCCACTCGCGGTGCATCACGTGGTCCTTCAGGTCATCGGCACGCACCGGCTGGAAGGTGCCCGCACCCACGTGCAGGGTGACGTGGCCAAAGTCCACACCCTTGTCCTTCAATGCGGCCAGCAGCGGTTCGTCGAAATGCAGGCCGGCGGTCGGTGCCGCCACCGCGCCCACTTCACGCGCGAACACGGTCTGGTAGCGCTCGCGGTCATCCACACCCGGCTCGCGCTGGATATAGGGCGGCAGCGGCAGGCGGCCGGCATGCAGCAGCCACTGTTCCAGCGATTCCGGCACATGGAACTGCAGCACGTAGAACTCGCCATCGCGACCCAGCACCTCGGCTTCGCCACCGGCATCCAGCGCGATGCGGCTGCCGGCCTTGGGCGACTTGCTGGCGCCCACCTGCGCGCGGGCCTGCTGGCCACCCAGCAGGCGCTCGATCAGAATCTCCACGCGGCCGCCACTGGCCTTCTGCCCGAACAGGCGCGCCGGGATCACCCGGGTGTCGTTGAACACCAGCAGGTCGCCCGGCTGCAGCAGCGACGGCAAGTCGCGCACCTGCAGGTCGGTGAAGGCATCGGGCGCCGGAGGCACCAGCAGCAGGCGGCTTGCGGAACGTTCGGCCAGGGGCGCCTGCGCGATCAGTTCAGCCGGCAGGTCGTAGTTGAAATCGGACTTCTTCAAGGCAGTGGGCGGCAACAGGTCGACAATGGCGCGCATTGTACGTCCAGCGTCTGCGAGCCGGCGTGCTTCGCGGCGAACGTCGCGCAAAATGCTGCTATGCAGCAGGTTTCTGCGGGGTTATCGCGCAAAAAAACAAGTGCTAGCATCGAGTCGGAAGTCCGCTGCACGAGCCTGCCCCAAGCGCGCGTGATGACGCGCGTTTTGCTTTTGAAGACCCGTGCGACCCATTGTTTCAGGAGATCTGCAATGAGCTTCATCGAACGCCTCGCCCCCCTGCGCAACCAGCCCGGCACCCGCCTCACCTCCGGCCTGGACGACGCCACCCTGACCGCCCTGTCCGCCAACCACCCGCAGCTGATCGCCGCGGTGGACGCCGCCGCCGAGGAATTCGCGCGCGTGCAGGCCGACCTGGGGCCGCTGCTGGCGCAGGACGAACAGGCGCAGATCGACGCGATGCAGGACGGTTTCGTCAATTTCTACGCCGATGACGCGGTGACCCCATACGTGGCACTGGCTGCACGCGGCCCGTGGGTGGTCACCCTGAAAGGCGCCGTGCTGTACGACGCCGGCGGCTACGGCATGCTCGGCTTCGGGCACACCCCGGACGCCGTGCTGGAGGCGATGGCCCGCCCGCAGGTTATGGCCAACATCATGACCCCCAGCCTGTCGCAGCAGCGCTTCATCACCGCCCTGCGCGCCGAGATCGGCCACCGCCGTGGCGGCTGCCCGTTCGCCCGTTTCATGTGCCTGAATTCCGGTTCCGAGGCGGTCGGCCTGGCCGCGCGCATCGCCGACGTCAACGCCAAGCTGCAGACCGACCCGGGCGCACGCCACGCCGGTGCTGCGATCAAGCGCGTGGTGGTCAAAGGCAGCTTCCACGGCCGTACCGACCGCCCTGCCCTCTATTCGGACTCAAGCCGCAAGAGCTACATGCAGCACCTGGCCAGCTACCGTGGCGAGGATTCGGTGATCACCGTGGCGCCGTACGACGAAGCTGGCCTGCGCAAGGTGTTCGAGGATGCCGCGCGCAACCAGTGGTTCATCGAGGCGGTGTTTCTGGAACCGGTGATGGGCGAAGGCGACCCGGGCCGCTCGGTGCCGCCGTCGTTCTATGCCGTCGCCCGCGAACTGACCCGTGCCCATGGCAGCCTGCTGCTGCTCGACTCGATCCAGGCCGGCCTGCGTGCGCATGGCGTGCTCTCGGTGGTCGATTACCCGGGCTTCGAAGGCCTGGACCCGCCGGACATGGAGACCTACTCCAAGGCGCTCAACGCCGCGCAGTACCCGCTGTCGGTGCTGGCGGTGACCGAGCATGCCGCGCAGCTGTACCGCAAGGGCATCTATGGCAACACGATGACCAGCAACCCGCGTGCGCTGGACGTGGCCTGCGCCACCCTGGCCCAGCTGACCCCGCAGGTGCGCGCCAACATCGCCGGGCGTGGTGCCGAGGCCGTGCGCAAGCTTGAACAGCTGAAGAACGAGCTGGGCGGACTGATCACCAAGGTGCAGGGCACCGGCCTGCTGTTCTCCTGCGAACTGGCGCCGCAATTCAAGTGCTACGGCGCCAACTCCACCGAGGAATGGCTGCGCCAGCACGGCATCAACGTGATCCACGGTGGCGAGAACTCGCTGCGCTTCACTCCGCACTTCGGCATGGACAGCGAAGAGCTGGACCTGCTGGTGGGGATGGTCGGCCGCGCGCTGCGTGAAGGCCCGCGCCGCGAGCAGGCAGCGGCGGCGTAAGTCTCGTTCTTTGTAGAGTCGAGCTTGCTCGACTCAGCCGTAGCCGCGATCTGAACGAAGAGCAGCCGAGCATGGCTCGGCTCTACAGGGGCCCACCGCGGTCTGAACGAAGTGCAGCCGAGCATGGCTCGGCTCTACAGGGGCCCACCGCGGTCTGAACGAGGGGCAGCCGAGCGTGGCTCGGCTCTACAGACGGCAACCGCGAAGGTCCATACTCCATAGACACCCCGTCCCTGACCGCTCTGCGGTCGGCGATGGGGCGTTTTCGTTTCCGGCCAAGAGACAGGAAGATCCATGAAATCGATCTGTGTGTACTGTGGTTCCAACGCTGGCAGCAAGCCGGCCTATACCGAACGCGCCCTGGCCCTGGGCGACCGCATCGCCCGCGACGGGATGCGCCTGGTGTACGGCGGCGGCAATGTCGGCCTGATGGGAACCGTGGCCAATGCCGTGCTCGCCGCCGGCGGCGAAGTGACCGGCGTGATCCCGCGCCAGCTGGCCGACTGGGAAGTGGCCCACCGCGGCCTGACCGAACTGGAAATTGTCGGTTCGATGCATGAGCGCAAGTCGCGCATGTTCGACCTCGCCGATGGCTTCGTCACGCTGCCCGGCGGCTTCGGCACCATGGAAGAGATCTTCGAGATGCTGACCTGGCGCCAGCTTGGCATCGGCAACAAGCCGTGCGCCTTCCTCGACGTGGAAGGTTTCTACGCCCCGCTGATCGGCATGATCGACCGCATGGTGGAAGAGCGCTTCCTGCACCCGGACCAGCGCCAGGACCTGTGGTACGGCTCGGATATCGAAGCGATGCTGGAGTGGATGAAGAACTACAAGCCAGCGCAGGCCTCGAAGTGGATCGACGAAAAGCGTCGCGCCGCCCTGCGCTGATGCTTTCCTGCGCGGCGGCTCAGACCGCCGCGCAGCTCCACGGTGCGGGCCGCCCCAGCAGATAGCCCTGGCCGTAGTCGCAACCCAGTTCGCGCAGGGTCTGCCGCTGCGCCTCGGTTTCGATGCCCTCACCGATGGTCTCGATGCCCAGCGTACGCGCCAACGACAGCACGCCCTCGACCAGTGCCCGCGTGCTCTGCACTTCCGGCCCATGCAGGCCGGCGATGAAGCTCTGGTCGATCTTCAGCGTACTGATCGGGAAACGGTGCAGGTAGGACAGCGCCGAGAAGCCGGTACCGAAATCGTCCAGCTGCACCTGGATGCCGCGCTCGCGCAGGCCCTGCAGGATGCGCAGCGTGTGCGGGCCATCGTCCAGCAGCGCCACCTCGGTGATCTCCAGGCGCAGCCGGCGCGGATCGGCACCACATGCATCCAGCAGGCCGAACAGGCGGCCGCTGAACCCGGCGGAGCGGAAATGGCGCGGTGATACGTTCACCGAGACGTAACTCTGCCCGCCCTCGGCCAGGCCGGCAATCACCTGTTCGTAGATCAGCCAGTCGACCTGCTCGATCAGGCCGCTTTCCTCGCCCAGCTCCAGGAACGCCCCCGGCAGCAGCAGGCCGCGGCGCTCATGCTGCCAGCGCAGCAGCGCTTCGTGGCCCACCACCTCGCCATCGGACAGGCGCACGATCGGCTGGTAGAACGGCACGAAATCGCGGTTGTTGATCGCACGACGCAGGTCGGCTTCCAGATCGAGGCTGCGCATGGCCTGCTCGCGCATGTCTTCGTCGAAGATCGCACAGCGGTCATGGCCCTGCGCCTTGGCCCGGTACATTGCCGCGTCGGCATCACGCAGCAGCTCTTCGCCGGTGCGGTAGCGGGGGTTCCACAGCGCGATGCCCAGACTGCCGGACGGGAACAGTTCGCGCCCGGCGATCCACATCGATTCCTGCAGCGCCAGCAGGAGGCGCTGGCCAAAGTCCAAGGCCTGGGCCAGGCCCTGCGGGCATTGCAGCAGCACCGCGAATTCGTCACCGCCCAGCCTGGCCACCACGTCCTCGGTGCCGGCCATCGATACGATGCGCTTGGCCACTTCCACCAGCATGCGATCGCCGGCAGCATGCCCGATGCTGTCGTTGACCAGCTTGAAGCGGTCCAAATCGAGGAACAGCACGGCGAACACCGGGCCGCCCTCACGCTTGGCCAGGGCCAGCGCATCCTGCAGGCGGTCCAGCAGATGCAGGCGGTTGGGCAGCCCGGTCAGCGCATCGTGCATGGCCTGGTGGGTCAGGCGCTGTTCGGCACGCAGGCGCTCGCCGATCTGGCCGAGCAGCTTTTCGTTGACCTCGGCCAGTTCGCGCGTGCGTTCCTCCACGCGCTTCTCCAGCTCGGCATGCGCCGAGCGCAGCCGTTGCTGGTCGCGCTGACGGGCCAGGCCGGTACCGATGTTCTGCGCGACGAAGGTCAGCAGGCGCTGGTCATGCACGCTGAAAATGCTGTTCTCGCTGTAGCTCTGCACCACGATCGCGCCGACCACTTCGTCGTCGCGCAGCAGCGGTACGCCCAGCCAGCAGTGCGAACGCGCACCGGATTCACGCACTTCGCCACTGGCCAGCAGCGCGTCGATCTGCGCACGTGATGCCAACAGTGGCCGCCGGTTGCGCACGACGTACTCGGTCAGGCCCCGGCTGAACGGTCGCGGCGCGCGGCTGGCGTTGTGCTCGTCCACCGAATAGACGAAGTCCAGGCCGTTGCCGGCCGGGTTGACCAGGGCGATGTAGAAATTGCGAGCGTCGAGCAGGCGCCCGACCACCCCATGCACCTGTCCGTAGAACTGCGCCAGGCTGTCGGCCGACATCGCCATCTCGGCGATGTTGTACAGGGCGGTCTGCAGCTGTTCGGCGCGTCGACGCTCGGCCACCTCGTCCTGCAGGCTGTGATTGGCGCGCTGCAGTTCCTGGGTGCGCCGCGCCACCTGCTGCTCCAGCCGCACCTGCGCCTGGCGCCGGTCCATCGCGGTCTGCACGTGCTGCGCAACGAAGCCCAGCAATGCGCGCTCGGCCTCGCCATAGCGGGCCGCCTGCTCATAGCTCTGGACCACGATGGCACCGCATACGCGGCCATCGCGCAGCATCGGCACGCCCAGCCAATCCAGACTTTCGGGCCCGCGTTGCGGGTCGTGCTCCTGCTCCATCACCTGCGCCAGCAGTTCGCGCGAGGGACCACTGAGCGGCTTGCCATGACGCAGCAACGCCACGGTCAGGCTGCGCGGCATCTCGCTGGCGTCATGGCTCTGCGTGGGATCGGCGACGAAATCATCGACCTGATCGGCGAAGTACAGGAAACGGATCTGGTCGCGCACATCGTCGTATTCCACGATGTAGCAGTTCTCGGCATACATCAGCGTGCCCAGCACACCATGCACGTGGCGCAGCATCTCGGGCATTTCCAGGTCGGCACCGGCCAGATCTGCAATCTGGAACAAGGCCTGCTGCAACCGCTCGGCCTCTTCCAGCGCCTTGATCTGGCCGGCCTGGCGGCCGCGCTGCAGCGCCAGCTCCATCGCCTGCCGGGCAACCCCCCACCATGCCGGCGAAGGCACCGCGCCTTCCACCGACAACAGCAGGCGCGCCCCATCATGTTCCCAGCCGTGCTGGCCGTCGCCCACGCCTGGCGCCGCCGCATCACCTCCGGCAGCCGCCCTCGGCCAGGCCCCCTGGCCACGGCCAAGCTGCGGGTCATCCCAGCCGACGCGGACCACGGCCGCTTCCGGCAGAAGCGCATGCAACGCGCGCACCAGCGCCGCGCTCAGCACGGCCTCGTGTGGTGGCTCTTCCGCCGGTTCAGCATGCGTGGACAAATGACAATCTCTTGGCGCCGTCAGTGCGTCGCCTCCCCTGAGCCGCCGAGCATAGCGCGCCACCCGGGGGGCAATGGAAGCCCGTGAACCCCGAATCGTGCGCCCGTACGTTTTTCCTGCTGACCGTAGCCCCTTCCGAGCCATGACCCTCGCCCTGCCCGCCCTCGCCACCGGCTATGCGCCATCGCCTGCAGGCCTTACCCTGTACGCCGTGGAAGCCAGCGCACTGCCAACCGATGAAGCCTTGATGCTGGCCTGGGCCGGTGGCGACCTGCGCGCGTTTGAAAGCCTGTATGCGCGCCATCGCAAGCGCCTGTTCGGCTTCCTGCTGCGGCAACTGCGCGACAACGCGCTGGCCGAGGAGATCTTCCAGGACGTCTGGCAGCGGGTGATCAGCGCCCGTGCGGGGTGGCAACCGGACGCGGCGTTCAGCACCTGGCTGTTCCGCATCGCCCACAACCGCCTGAACGACCATTGGCGCGCCGCCCGCCACCGGCCGGCTGCCCCGGCCGATGCCGATCTGCGCCTGGCCGCGATCGAGGATGGACAGACCCCGGAAGGCGAGCTTTCCGAATTCGAACAACGTCGCCGCATCCAGCTGGCGATGGAACAACTGCCGCCCGAGCAGCGCGAAGTGCTGCAACTGCGGCTGGATCAGGAACTGAGCCTGGAGGAGATCGGCCAGATCACCGGCGTAGGCCGGGAAACCGTGAAATCGCGGCTGCGCTATGCGATGGACAAGCTGCGTGCGGGATTGAACGCATGAACCGAGACGAACCGCTGACGCCGGAAGAACGCGAGCTGGCCCGGCTGCTCGGCCGTCGCGCCGAACAGGCACCGCCCGCCGCACTGGACGCCGCCATCCTGGCCGCGGCCCGCGCTGCCGTGGACGCTCCGGCTGCCGATGCGGTCGCCTCTCCCGAAGCACCACGTACGCAGCGCACACGCCCGCGTTGGCCGGCGGTGTTCGGCATCGCCGCCTCGATGGTGCTCGCCATCGGCATCGCCTGGCAGCTGCGTCCGGAACCGCCACCGATTCCGGCGGGTGAGGCCGCTGTTGCGGCGGCACCGGCTGCGGCAGAAGACGTCGCGGCTGCCGATCAGGCCGCTGAGCGCAGTGCAGCCGACAGCGCGGTGGCGACTGCGGAACCGGCCGCTGCGCCCGCAGCACCCGAGGCAGCCCCGGTTGCCGCTGCCCCGGCACCGGCCATCGCGCGCGCAAGCAAGCCTGCGCCGGCCGAGACCGCTGAAGCGCCGGCCCAGGCTGCACGATCGATGGCTGCGGATGCGGCCGCCGATACCTCCTTTGCGGCCCTGCCGCCCGCTCCGGCCGCAGCGCCGGCAGCAGCCCCCCCTGCGCCTCCGGCTCCCACCGCCTACTCGGCACCCGCGCCGCTGATGGCGCCGGTTGTCGCCAGTGGTTCGCTGAAGGCGCGCTCGGCAGGCACGCCAGAGTCCAACAGCGTGCAGGCCGAACAGGCCCCGGCATTGGACCGGGTAGAAATCACCTCGATGAAGCGCGAGGCTCCCAGCCGTTCCGCACCTGGCATCATGCGCCGCGGCAGCGATGCGGGCCTGAGCGCGGATGCCGTGCAGGCCGAGGTGGACGCTGACGCACGACTGCCGCGCCGGCAGTGGCTGCAGAAGATCCGTACACGACGCGACGACGGCCAGCGCGATCTGGCCCGTGCCAGCCTGGAGCGCTACATGCAGCAGTACCCGGAAGCACGCCTGCCGCGCGACCTGCGCCCGCTGCTGGACGACTGAAGCGGACGGGAATACCCGGCAACCCCGTAGAATGACGGGAATGCTCGATACTCTCGCCCAGCCGGTCAGCCACACGCTGGAAGTCAAACACAGCCGTTTCATCGCCCATGCCGCGCCGATCGATGGCGCCGCAGCGGCCATGGCGTTCCTGCAGCAGGTTGCGGTGGCCGATGCCACCCACAACTGCTGGGCCTACCGGCATGGGCAGGACTATCGCTCCAGCGACGATGGTGAGCCGGCCGGCACGGCTGGACGTCCGATTCTGGCGGCGATCGACGGCCAGGGTTTCGACCGGGTGATGGTGGTAGTGACGCGCTGGTTCGGCGGTATCAAGCTCGGTGCCGGTGGCCTTGTGCGCGCCTACGGCGGCGCCGCCGCCGAGTGCCTGCGCACCGCCCCGCGCCTGCCGCTGGTGGCGATGGCCCGGCTGCAGCTGCTGGCCGGCTTCGAGGACCTGGGTACCCTGCATGCCACCCTGCCCGCCTTCGGTGCCGAAAAGCGCGATGAACAGTTCGATGCCAATGGTGTGTGCCTGCGGATCGAATTGCCTGCCGATCAGGTCGACGCATTGAAAATCCGCCTGCGCGACGCCACCCGTGACCGTATCCGCATAGAAGACGACGACCAGGATGACTGACAAGGACGACGCCCCCGCTTCGACCCCGCCGCTGCGGCGCCTCGGCA
Organism: Stenotrophomonas sp. 63632_Sma; assembly: GCF_056482875.1. Taxonomy (NCBI): domain Bacteria; kingdom Pseudomonadati; phylum Pseudomonadota; class Gammaproteobacteria; order Lysobacterales; family Lysobacteraceae; genus Stenotrophomonas; species Stenotrophomonas sp. 63632_Sma. The sequence goes on along the minus strand of NZ_CM151220.1, from coordinate 1,851,688 downwards.
GCCTGCGCACGCTGTGGCCGTTCGTGCGCCGCCACAGCGGCCTGTTCACCGCCTGGCTGCTGGCCCTGGCGGTGTCTTCTGCAGCCACGCTGAGCCTGCCTCCGGCGGTGAAGCAGATGATCGATCACGGTTTCAGCAGCGGCGGCCAGATCAACCGCGCCTTCGCCCTGCTGATGCTGGTGGCGGTCGTCATGGCGTTGGGCACGGCCGCGCGCTTCTACTTCGTATCGTTGCTGGGTGAAAAGGTCGTGGCCGACCTGCGCAGCCAGCTGTATGCCCACCTGATCCAGCTGGGCGCCGGCTTCCACGACCGCAGCCGCAGCGGAGAGCTGGTCTCGCGCCTGACCGCGGACACCGAACTGCTGCGCAGCGTGGTCGGCTCGACCATGTCCGTAGCATTGCGCAGCACGGTCACCGTCATCGGCAGCCTGGCAATGCTGTTCGTCACCAGCCCGCGGCTGGCCGCATGGTCGCTGCTAGGCATTCCGCTGGCGGTGCTGCCGATCATCATCGGCGCGCGCAAGCTGCGCACGGTCGCACGCAACAGCCAGGACCGCATCGCCGATGCCAACAGCCTGGCCAGTGAAACCCTGGGTGCGGTACGCACGGTGCAGGCACATGCACGCGAGCCGTACGAGCGCGGGCGCTTCGACAAGGCACTCGGTGATGCCATCGGCGCCGCCCGTCGCCGCATCGGCGCACAGTCGCTGGTCACCGCCAGCGCCATCCTGCTGGTGTTCGGCGCCATCGTCGGTGTGTTGTGGCTGGGCGCGCACGACGTCATCGACGGCCGCCTCAGCGCCGGTACGCTGGGCCAGTTCGTGCTGTATGCATTGATCGGTGGCGGCTCGGTGGGCGCGCTGGCCGAAGTGTGGAACGAACTGCAGCGCGCGGCCGGCGGCATGGGCCGTATCGGCGAACTGCTGCAGGAAGACATCGAGATCCGCGCGCCGGCACAGCCGCACGCGCTGCCGCAGCCGCTGCGTGGCGAGATCAGGTTCGACGACGTGGTGTTCCACTACCCGCAGCGACCGGACCAGGCCGCACTGGACCACTTCAACCTGCACGTGCACCCCGGCGAGACCGTGGCGCTGGTGGGTCCGTCGGGGGCGGGCAAGAGCACGGTGCTTTCGATGCTGCTGCGCTTCCATGATCCAGCCAGCGGCCGCATCGACGTGGACGGCATCGACGTGCGCCAGGTCGACCCGGCCGAGCTGCGTGCGCAGCTGGCGCTGGTGCCGCAGCAGCCGACGCTGTTCGCTGCCAGTGCGCGCGACAACATCCGCTATGGCCGCCTGCAGGCCAGCGACGCCGAAGTCGAGGCTGCCGCGCGTGCTGCCGAGGCCGATGGCTTCCTGCGCGCGTTGCCGCAGGGCTATGACAGTGAGCTGGGCGAGCGCGGTGCCCGCCTGTCCGGTGGCCAGCAGCAGCGTGTGGCGATTGCCCGTGCGCTGCTGAAGGATGCGCCGATCCTGCTGCTGGACGAAGCGACCAGCGCGCTGGACGCGCAGAGCGAGCACAGCGTGCAGCAAGCGCTGGAGCGGTTGATGGCGGGCCGCACCACACTGGTCATTGCCCACCGCCTGGCCACCGTGCTCAAGGCCGACCGCATCGTGGTGATGGACCAGGGCCGCATCGTCGCCGAGGGCACGCACGCACAGCTGCTGGCCGAAGGTGGACTGTACGCTGAACTTGCGCGCCTGCAGTTCATCGATTGATGACGTCCGGCTAACATCGGCGCGGCCAAGCTGGCCGCGCAACAACCGCATCCGCTGAAGGAGGTGCACGATGTCGTTCCGTCAGTTCCCCGCCGTCGACAGCAACGGCGAAAGCCACATCATCATCGAGTTCAAGCCCGAGGCGAATGGCAGCGGGCATCACTCTGAAGCCACGCCACGCTACGAACTGGATGACGGGCGGCCGCTGGTGCGCGATGGCCGCGAGTTCACCACCAGTGGCGGCGAGCTGCGACTGACGATCTGAGGTTCGCCGGGCATGACCCGGCGCTACCCGATTTCGTATCGCCCCGCTCTGGCGGGTGTCGACCTTGATCGACCCGCTTTCTTGCCTCTGGTAGGTGTCGACCTTGGTCGACACACCTTTTGCCCAAGGCGGTCGAACATGGCTCGACTCTACAAATGGCGTGATCAATTTTTGGCCAAGCATCTTGACAGCCTTTGCTGGCAGGGCCTGAGCGAGGTTATCCACACGTTTGCTCAGGAACCATCCACACCGCCTGTGGATGAATTCAGCCCAGCACCCGCCCAATGCCGCTGGCGTCCACGTCGGCTGCTGCCCGGGTGATCGCCGCCGCATCGCTGCCGGCCACGAACCCGATGCGAAAATGCACTTCGCCACCAGGCGTGCGCGAGGAATGGATCGAAGCCAGGCTGATGCGATGCTGCTCGAACACGTTCAGCAGCTCACGCAGCGAGCCGGGCCGGTCTTCCGGCAGGTGCACCGACAACGCATTACGCTCGGTCAGGTCAGCCAGCAGATAACCCACGCGTTCAAAGGTGTAGTTGCCGTCCGCCAGCGCCTGCTCGCCGAAGGCACCGCGGTTTGCCGACAGCAGCTGCTCGCGGAATTCACCACGCGCACGGTCGTCGCCCTGCCCGACCTGCGCCTGCAGGGCCTGCAGCTGGCCGACCAGCCGTTCCAGCATCGGCGCCACGTACGGGTTACCGAACTGGATGTCTTCGTAGATCGCCGGGTTGAGCGACAGGATGCGCGAGATGATCGCCGTGTCCAGCTCGAACGATGCCGAGCGGTACGGCATCATCGCGGCCAGATCGCCCAGCTGCGGCTGGTACTGGCGCAGCACGCCGGCCTGGGCCAGGTGGGTGGCATGCACCATCGCCTGTACCAGCGCCATCATCTGGTCGTGGTGCTGCGGCGTGGCCCGCACGCACTCGGCCTGCAGCGCCGTGCACAGCGTATCGACCCATGGCTGCCAGTGCTGCAGCCGCGCTTCGCAGACCACCATCACCCGGCCCTTCAGGGTCGGCGCCTTGGGTGGCGCGGTCATCGGGTGCAGGCCAACCACTTCGGCTTGAGAGGCCAGCATCGCCTGCACCGGCGCTTCCTTCACCGAGGTCACGTCCAGCCACAGCCGGTCCTGCTCACGGCCGGCCGACTGCCGCACGTACTCGGCAATCAGAGCCGGCGTATGCCGGATCGGTGCCGAGAACACCAGCACGTCGGCCTGCGCCAGCAGCTGTTCCGGCGTATGCGAGTCCGGATCGGCCGGATCGTGGCCGATCACCTGCAGCTGCATGTGCTGCTGGAAGAAGCGGCTCAGCCAGCGCCCATAGGCGCCGGCACTGCCGACGATGCCGACCGTGCGCGGCGTGCGTTCGAGCAAGCCGCTCATGCCACGCGTTCGGCGCGGAAGCGCGTGCCTTCGGCCAGTGCGGCAGGCGCCGCCGCGATCACGTCGAACTCTTCGAAGCCATTGTCCAGAGTCGCCTCCAGCGCCGCATGGGTACCGGCAATCGCACGCGAAATCACCTGCTGCATCGATTCACCTCGCAACAGGAACGACACCACCAGCGACATCAGCACGTCACCGGTGCCGGCCACGTCCACCGGCAGCAGCGGCGAAGTCCAGCGCCAGGTTTCCTCGCGACCGACCGCCAGGGTCACCAGCTCACCCGGGTTACCGCCCACGCTGTGCGCGATCACCCAGTGCGGGCCACGGTCCAGCAGCGTGCGCGCGGCGGCGATGGCATCGGCCTCGGCCAGTGCCGGCATACCGGTCAGACGATTCAGTTCGAAGGCGTTCGGGGTCACCAGCCAGGCATGCGGCAGCAATCGCTCGGCGAAGATCGCCTCCAGGCCCGGTTCCACGTAGGGGCCGGTGTGGGTGTCACCAATCACCGGATCCAGGCAGTAACGCAGCTGCGGACAGGCCGGCAGGATGTTGTCCAGCCAGTCGGCGAAGGCGGCACCGTTGGCGGTGCTGCCGAAGTAGCCGGACACCAGCATCTTCGCCCGCTGCGGCAGGCTGCGCTCGTGGGTGCCCAGCAGCAGGTCGGCGAACCAGTCGGCGGGCAGCACGCGACCACGCGTGGTGTCGTAGAACGGCGCGTTGCTCAGCAACACGGTCGGGATCTCCGCCACGCGCACGCCGAGTGCGCGCATCGGCGGTACGGCGGCGCTGTTGCCGGCGTGGCCGTAGACAAGTTGCGACTGGACCGAGATGACATCGATCGGCGACGGACCATCCGGCCGCTGGCGGCGGCCGTGGACCAGGTGGTTATCAAGGGATTCGCTCATGGCCGCATTCTACGCCCAAGGGAGTTTTCGGCAGGGCTTGCAGCCCTGCACCTGCTCAATGCAACGGCAATCGCAACGGCCGAAGCCAAAGCGGCCTTCCGTGGGGTGGCGGGGCGGTGTCGGAGTGCGGGGATGCCGCAAGTACGTCCTTGTAGCCAAAGCGGCATTCCGTGGGGTGGCGGGGCGGTGTCGGAGTGCGGGGACGCCGCAAGTACGTCCTTGTAGGCTTGGCAGCGGCATCCATGCCGCTGACACCCCGCAATCCGACACCGCCCCACCTTCGACAGGTTCACGCGGCTGTTGGTAACTGCGCCTGTTGTTCCGCGCGGCTGTTGGTAGGTGTCGACCTTGGTCGACACATCTGTCAGATATCGAATGAATTCATCCACGCATGGCGTGGATCTACCGTGTCGACCAAGGTCGACACCTACCGGACCCACCCCGCCAACCCGCGGAATGCAGGCTTTTGACGTTGACGTTGATTCAGCAGGTGCAGGGCGGCAAGCCCTGCAAACCCCACCCCCTCAGTGAGCAGCAGGCCGCGACGGTGGCAGCCACGCCGCCACGATGCCCAGCAGCGGCAGGAACGCGGTCAACTGGTAGACGTACTCGATGCTGGTCTTGTCCGCCAGCAGGCCCAGCACAGCCGCCCCAAGCCCACCCATGCCGAAGGCGAAGCCGAAGAACAGGCCGGACACCATGCCGATGCGGTGCGGCATCATCTCCTGCGCGTACACCACGATCGCCGAGAACGCCGACGACAGCACGAAGCCGATCAGCACCGCCAGCACGGTCGTCCACAGCAGATCAGCATGCGGCAGCATCAGCGCGAACGGCGCCACGCCCAGGATCGAGGTCCAGATGATCGGCTTGCGGCCGATGCGGTCACCCAGCGGGCCACCAAGGAAGCCGCCGGCGGCGGACGCCACCAGGAACGCGAACAGATGCAGCTGGGCCTGCGCCACTGGAATGCCGAAGTGGTGGATCAGGTAGAAGGTGAAGTAGCTGCCGATGCTGGCCATGTAGAAGTACTTGCTGAAGATCAGCACCAGCAGGATCGCCAGCACCTTGGCCACGGTGCGCGACGGATGCCGCGGCGCCATCGCAGCCGTGCTGACCGGTCGAGGCGTACCCAGATGCAACGCGTACCAGCGGCCGACATAGGTCAGCAATGCCATGCCGATCAGGGCAGCACCGGCAAACCACGATGCGGCGTGCTGGCCATACGGCACGATCACTGCGGCGGCGATCAACGGGCCCAGCGCTGTTCCGAAATTGCCACCCACCTGGAACACCGACTGCGCGAAGCCGTGACGGCCGCCCGAGGCCAGTCGCGCGATGCGCGAGGCCTCCGGATGGAAGATGGCCGAGCCAATACCGACCATCGCCGCAGCCATCAGCACAACCGCGTAGTTCGGTGCGAAGCCGAGCAGCAGCATGCCGCACAGGGTCGAGGCCATGCCGATCGGCAGCGAGTACGGGGCTGGGCGACGGTCGGTGGCCATGCCGATCAACGGCTGGAAGATCGAGGCGGTAAGCTGGTAGGTCAGCGTGATCAGACCGATCTGGGTGAAGCTGAGATTGAAGCCGCCCTTGATCACCGGATAGATGGCCAGGATCAGCGACTGCATCATGTCGTTGACGACATGCGAGGTGGAGATGGCGGCCAGCACGCCGGGGGCCACCGGGCGTGAGGTCGTTGCGGGAGAAGCCAGGGTCGACATGGACACAGTCAGGTTGGGGGCGAGCCACGCATGCTACGGTGGCCTCCCCCTCCCTTCTGCCGCGTTCGGGTCATGGCATATCGCAAAAAGGACACTCCCTGCCCGGTCCGCGAGACTGCGCCGTGGAACGAGGTTCCGGTGCACCGCCCGGTGACCTGCCGCGCCCGCCACTACAAACCCGGCACCCACATCGCGCCCCACCGGCATCGCCGTCACCAGCTGGTGTTCGCCATGTCCGGACTGATGGTGGTGCGTGCGGACGGCGGCCGCTGGGTGGTGCCCTCGACCCGCGCGATCTGGGTGCCGGCCGGCATGGCCCATGCGGTGGACTGCATCGCTGAGGTGCATATGCGCAGCCTGTATGTGGAACCGGACTTCGCGCCGCAGCTGCCGGACGAGGCGTTCGCGGTACAGGTAGCGCCGTTGCTGCGCGAGCTGCTGCTCGCCGCCAGCCTGATCGAGACCGCGCATGTGGATGACAGCCGCGACGGCCGCGTGGTGCGCCTGCTGCTGGACGAGCTGCACCGCATGGACGTGCTGCCGCTACACCTGCCCTCGCCCTCCGACCCGCGCCTGCAGCGGATCTGCCAGCACATCCAGAAACATCCCGGCGACGACGCCACCCTGCAGGACTGGGCGCAGGCGCTGCAGGTGGACGTGAAAACCATCCAGCGTCATTTCGCCAGTGAACTGGGCATGACCTTCGGGCAGTGGCGGCAGCAGGCGCGGCTGTTGGCCGCCCTGGAGCGACTGGCGGTCGGCGACAAGGTCATCGATGTCGCGCTGGCGATGGGCTACGACAGCCCGAGTGCATTCACCAGCATGTTCAAGCGCCAGCTCGGGCAGACGCCGGCGGCGTTTTTCCGGTAGCGCCGGGCCATGCCCGGCGGCGGCAGTGCGGCACCACAAACGAAAACGCCGGGCATTGCCCGGCGCTGTCGTTCAACACATGCGTCGATGGATCAGGACGTCATCCGGTCCCAGAAGCCCTTCACGCCATCCATGAAGGTGGCCGACTTCGGCGAATGCTTGCGCGCTTCCTCACCGACGAAGGTGGCTTCGAACTGCTCCAGCAGCTTGCGCTGTTCGTTGGTGAGGTTGACCGGGGTCTCCACCACCACACGGCAGTACAGGTCGCCTTCGCTGCGGCTGCGCACCGAACGCACGCCCTTGCCACGCAGGCGGAACAGCTTGCCGGTCTGGGTCTCGGCCGGGATGCGGATCTCCGCTTCGCCGCCCAGGGTGGCCACGCGCACGGTGTCACCCAGTGCCGCCTGCGAGATGCGGATCGGCACTTCGCAGTGCAGATCGTCGCCATCGCGCTGGAAGATCGCATGCTCGCGCACGCGCACTTCCACGTACAGGTCGCCCGGCGGCGTACCGGCCGGACCGGCCTCACCTTCGCCCTGCAGGCGGATGCGGTCGCCGGTATCGACGCCCGCCGGCACCTTCACCGACAGCACCTTGTCTTCCTCGACACGGCCATTGCCGTGGCAGGTCTTGCAGGGCTTGGCAATGATCTGGCCGCGGCCGCCGCAGTTGTGGCAGGCCTGCTGCATGGCGAAGATGCCGCGTTGGATGCGCACCTGGCCGCGGCCATGGCACACGTTGCAGGTCTCGACCTTGCCGTCTTCGGAGCCACTGCCATCGCAGTCGCCGCACTCGGCCAGGGTCGGGATCTCGATGCGGCGCTCGACGCCGCGCACGGCCTCTTCCAGGTCCAGTTCCATCACGTAGCCGATGTCGGCGCCACGACGGGCCTGGCGCGGACCACCGCCGCCACCGCCAAAGATGTTGCCGAAGATATCGCCGAAGATATCGTTCATGTCCGGGCCGCCCGGACCGCCTCCGCCCATGCCGTGCTCGAACGCGGCGTGGCCATGGCTGTCGTACATGCGGCGCTTGTTGCCGTCGGACAGCACTTCGTAGGCTTCCTTGCACTCCTTGAAGGAGGCTTCGGCCGCCGCATCACCCGGGTTGCGGTCCGGGTGGAATTTCATCGCGCATCGACGGTAGGCCTTCTTCAGCTCTTCGTCGTTGGCGGTGCGGGCAACGCCCAGCACTTCGTAGTAATCGCGCTTGCTCATATCGTGAATCGGGTTCCGGAAAGTCGGGATTCGTCAAAGCGGAAGAGCGGAACCAGGTCCGCTCTTGCGTCGGGCGCCCCGACACACCGGTGGGCGGTCAGGACCCTGATGCGACAACGGGACGCTGATGGCCAGCGTCCCGTGTCGGTCCGGATCAGGACTTCTTGTCGTCCTTGACTTCGGTGAACTCGGCGTCCACCACGTCATCCTGCGGCTTGCCCGCATTGCCGGCGTCGGCACCCGGGGCGGCACCGCCCTGGTCGGCCGAAGCGGCGGCAAACAGCGACTGGCCGGCTTCTTCCAGTGCCTTCGACTTGGCTTCGATCTGTGCCTTGTCGTCACCCTTCATCGCGGTTTCCAGGTCGGCCAGCGCCGCCTCGACCTTGCCGATGACATCGCCGCCGACCTTGCTGCCGTGCTCGGTGATGGCGCTCCGGGTGCCGTGGATCAGGGCGTCGGCCTGGTTGCGGGCCTGCACCAGTTCCTGGAACTTCTTGTCTTCTTCGCGGTTGGCTTCCGCGTCGGCGACCATGCGCGCGATCTCTTCCTCGGACAGACCCGAACCGGCCTTGATCTCGACCTTCTGTTCCTTGTTGGTCTTCTTGTCCTTGGCCGACACGTGCAGGATGCCGTTGGCGTCGATGTCGAAGGACACTTCCACCTGCGGCAGGCCGCGCGGGGCCGGCTCGATGCCAGACAGGTCGAACTTGGCCAGCGACTTGTTGAAGCGGGCCTGTTCGCGCTCACCCTGCAGCACGTGCACGGTCACGGCCGACTGGTTGTCCTCGGCGGTGGAGAACACCTGCGAAGCCTTGGTCGGGATGGTGGTGTTCTTCTCGATGATCTTGGTGAACACGCCGCCCATGGTTTCGATGCCCAGCGACAGCGGGGTCACGTCCAGCAGCAGCACGTCCTTGACGTCGCCGCCCAGCACGCCGCCCTGGATCGCAGCACCCAGTGCCACGGCTTCGTCCGGGTTGACGTCCTTGCGCGGTTCCTTGCCGAAGAACTCGGTCACCGCCTGCTGCACCTTCGGCATGCGGGTCTGGCCACCGACCAGGATCACTTCGCTGATGTCGCTCGAACGCAGGCCGGCATCGTTCAGGGCGACGCGGCACGGCTCGATCGACTTCTTGATCAGGTCTTCCACCAGCGCTTCCAGCTTGGCGCGGGTCAGCTTGATGTTCAGGTGCTTCGGACCCGAGGCGTCAGCGGTGACGTACGGCAGGTTCACTTCGGTCTGCTGGGCGCTGGACAGCTCGATCTTGGCGCGCTCGGCGGCGTCCTTCAGGCGCTGCAGGGCCAGCGGATCCTTGCGCAGGTCGATGCCCTGGTCCTTGTTGAACTCTTCAACCAGGTACTCGATGACGCGGTTGTCGAAGTCTTCGCCGCCCAGGAAGGTGTCGCCGTTGGTGGCCAGCACTTCGAACTGCTTCTCGCCGTCGACGTTGGCGATCTCGATCACCGAGACGTCGAAGGTGCCGCCGCCCAGGTCGTACACCACGATCTTGCGATCCTTGTTGTCACCCTTGTCCAGGCCATAGGCCAGCGCAGCCGCAGTCGGCTCGTTGATGATGCGCTTGACGTCCAGGCCGGCGATGCGGCCGGCGTCCTTGGTCGCCTGGCGCTGGCTGTCATTGAAGTAGGCCGGCACGGTGATGACCGCTTCGGTGACCTTCTCACCGAGGAAGTCCTCGGCGGTCTTCTTCATCTTTTCCAGCACCTTGGCCGAGATTTCCTGCGGCGCCATCTTCTTGCCGTCGCTGGTGGCCACCCAGGCATCGCCATTGTCATGGGCGAGGATGCTGTAGGGGACGTGCGCGATGTCCTTCTGCACTTCGGCGTCGGTGAACTTGCGGCCGATCAGGCGCTTCACCGCGTAGAAGGTGTTCTTCGGGTTGGTCACGGCCTGGCGCTTGGCCGAGGCGCCGACCAGGACTTCGCCGTCCTTGGTGTAGGCGACGATCGACGGGGTGGTGCGATCGCCTTCCGAATTCTCGATGACGCGGGCCTTGCCGCCGTCCATGATCGCCACGCACGAGTTGGTGGTGCCGAGGTCGATACCAATGATCTTGCCCATGGGGGAGACTCCTGAGGATGCTTGTTGGGGTCAGTCCGGCCGTTCGGCCGGTGGATGAATACGATGTGGGGGAGGCTCGTGGAACATTCAAGCCATCTCCCGAACGCTGTGTTCAGCGCCTGGAAAACCTTGCCAGGCATGGCCTGGCTCGACCGGGGCCGGGCATCACCCGGCCCAGTCAATCAATCGGCGGCCACCACCACCAGCGCCGGCCGCAGCAGGCGCTCGTTGAGCAGGTAGCCCTTCTGGAACACGGTCACCACGCTGCCCGGGGCGGCGCCCGGGGTCGGCACCTGGCTGATCGCCTGGTGGTGTTCCGGGTTGAACGGCTGGCCGATCGGGTCCAGCAGGACCAGGCCGTTGTCGGCAGCGACCTTCAGCAGCTGCTTGTAGGTCAGCTCCAGGCCTTCGCGCAGCGGATGCGGGTCGTCGCATGCCGGCAGGTCCGGCATCCAGGCTGTCGAATACCGGCAGCAGCTCGCCAAGCAGCTTCTCGTTGGCGAACTTGCGGGCCTGCTCGATGTCACGGGCAACACGCTTGCGCTGGTTCTCGAGGTCGGCGCGCTCACGCAGCGCATCGGCCTTGATCTGCTCGACTTCGGCGCGCAGGCGCTCCACTTCGTCGTTGACGCCGGCGGCGGCGGCCGCATCGGCGGCAGTCTGCTGGGATTCGATATCTGGATGTTCGTGGTTCATGTCTGGGTCCCTGGCGGTCAATCTCCGCCTCCACCCACCCTAGTGTGGGCGGGATGCTGCGTTTCAAGCGTCGGATGTTCCGGGAGTGCGCCCGGCCGGTGAAAAGGCCGCGCCGAGCACATCGGCGGTGGCCTGGACCAGCGGAATCATGCGGTCGTAGGCCATCCGCTTGGGGCCGATCACGCCCAGCACGCCCAGTACCTGGCCATTGGCGGTGTACGGGGCGGTGACCAGCGAGACCCCCTGCAGCGGCATCATCCCGGTCTCCTCGCCAATGAAGATGCGCACGCCCGGGGCCTGGATGGTCCGCTCCAGCAGCTGCAGGATCTCGCGCTTGCTGGAGAACAGCTCGAACAGTTCGCGCAGGCGCTCCAGGTCGGACAGGTCCTGCACCCCCATCAGGCGGGTCTGGCCGGCCACCAGCATGTCGTCGGCGGCCGGCTGCAGGGCCTGCTCGGCCAGTTCGATGCTGTGCGCCAGCAGCTGCTCCAGCTCGGAACGGGCATCGCGCAGCTCCAGCAGCAGGCGGGTGCGGATCTCGGCCATCGGCAGGCCGGCGAAATGCGCATTGAGGTAGTTGGCCACCTGCTCCAGCTGACCCGGCGCGAACTCCTGCCGGGTCTCGATGACGCGGTTCTGCACCTCGTTGTCGGCAAACACCAGGATCGCCAGCACCCGGCGCCCGTCCAGCGCCACGAAATCGATCTGGCGGAAGGCGAACTGCTCGCGCCGCGGCGCACTGACCACGCCGACGAAGTGGCTCATCGCCGACAGCAGCTCCGAGGCGCTGCCGAGCAGGGCCTGGGTGCTGCCGCCGCTGGCCAGCTCCTGGCGCAACCGGGCCAGTTCGCCCTCGCCCGGCGGCTGCATCTGCAACAGGCTGTCGACGAACACCCGGTAACCATGCGCGGTCGGGATGCGCCCGGCCGAGGTGTGCGGCGAGGCCAGCAGCCCCAGGTCTTCCAGGTCGCCGAGGATGTTGCGGATGGTGGCCGGGCTGACCTCCAGGCCGGCCACGCGCGCCAGCGTCTGCGAGCCGACCGGCTCGCCGTCCTGGATGTAACGCGCAATCAGCGTGCGCAGCAGATGGCGCGCACGCGGGGCAAGCTGGTCGGGAGAACCGTGCATGGAATCAACCTGTGAGACACGGACACTAGATAATGGCGGCGCATCACCTTGGCAAGTCATTGGACCTCCCTCGCCCGCGTGCTAGCGTTGCGCGGCTGCTGATACCCCCTTACCCATGCTCAGACATCTTTCGATCAAGGATTTTGCCGTCGTCCGCGCCACCGAACTGGAGTTCGGGCCAGGCATGACCGTGGTTTCAGGCGAGACCGGCGCCGGCAAGTCGCTGATGGTCGACGCGCTGGGCTTCCTGTCCGGCCTGCGCGCCGACAGTGGCGTGGTCCGCCACGGCGCTGCGCGCGCCGAACTTTCCGCCGAATTCGCGCTGGACCAGCTGCAGGCCGCGCGCCAGTGGCTGGCCGACAACGAGCTGGACGACGAGGAACAGTGCCAGCTGCGCCGCGTGATCCGCGCCGATGGCGGTTCGCGGGCGTGGATCAATGGCCGTCCGGTGACCCTGGCCCAGCTGGGCGACCTGGCCTCGTTGCTGGTGGAGATCCACGGCCAGCACGAACAGCAGGCCCTGCTGACGCGCCCGTCGCAGCTGGCCCTGCTGGACGCTTATGCCGGCAACGAGAACGAGCGCCGCCAGGTGCGCCGCGCCGCTGCGGCCTGGCAGGCGCTGGTCGATGAATCGCTGGCGCTGTCGCAACAGGGCGACGTCAGTGACCGGATCGGCTTCCTGGAGCACCAGCTGCGCGAACTGGACCGCGAAGATCTGGAACCGGAGTCGATCGTCGCACTCGGTGCCAGCCACCGCCGCCAGGCCCACGCCAGCGCCCTGCTGAGCGCCTGCCAGGCGGCCAGCAACCAGCTCAATGGCGACGACGGCAGTTCCGCGCTGGACCTGCTGCAGCAGGTGCGCCACGAGCTGTCGCGCCTGATCGAACACGACCCGCGCCTGGGCGAGGTGGACGGCCTGATCGAGAACGCCTCGATCCAGCTGCACGAAGCCCTGTCGCTGCTGGACCGCGTGCATGACGACCTCGACGCCGACCCGGAGCAGTTCGAGGAGAACGAGCGTCGCCTCGGCCGCCTGCACGACCTGGCCCGCAAGCACCGCGTGCCGATGGACGAGCTGGGCGCGCAGCGCGAGCGCATGCATGCCGAAGTGGAACAGCTGCGCGGCGCCGACGAACGCCTGCAGCGCCTGGCCGGCGAAATCGACAAGGCCGCTGCGGCCTGGCGCGTACAGGCCGAGGTGCTGACCGCCAGCCGTCGCAGCGCCGCTGCCGAACTGTCGGCCACCACCACCGGCATCATCGCCGAGCTCGGCATGGGCGGCGGCCAGTTCCTGATCGAGCTGGAACCGCAGGACGCCGGCAAGCCCGACCCGCAGGGTGCCGAACGCGTGGAGTTCCTGGTGGCGGCCAACGCCGGCCAGCCGCCGCGCGCCCTGCGCAAGGTCGCCTCGGGCGGCGAACTGTCGCGCATCTCGCTGGCCATCGAAGTGGCCGCGCTGGACCTGGATGCAGTACCGACCATGGTGTTCGACGAAGTCGACTCCGGCATCGGCGGCGCGGTGGCGGATATCGTCGGCCAGAAGCTGCGCGCCCTTGGCGAGAAGCGCCAGGTGCTGTGCGTGACCCACCTGCCGCAGGTCGCCTCCAAGGGCCACGCGCATTACCGGGTCAGCAAGGCGCCGGTGGAAGGCATGACCCAGAGCGCGGTGGAAAAGCTGGACAGCAAGGCGCGCGAGGAAGAGCTGGCGCGCATGCTCGGCGGCGTGGAAGTGAGCAAGGAAGCGCGCGCCGCCGCCCGCAAGCTGCTGCAGGTCTGAGGCCTGTTCGCGGTTATCCACGCATGGCGTGGATCTACAACGCGCGAGGTAGTGCCGGCCGCTGGCCGGCAACCCAACACAGGTGAACGAAGATCATGAGGTTGCAGGCCAGCGTGCAGCACTACCCCCGTGGCTGCGCCAGATCCACCGTTTCCACCAGAAAATCAAGGAAGGCGCGCACCCGCAGCGGCAGGTAGCCGCCCTGCCCCAGGAACACCGCGTGCACCTCTTCCAGGTCACCGGGGTTGGCCTCCTCCAGCACCGGCAGCAGGCGTCCGGCGGCGATGTCCTCCTGCACCTGGTAGGTCGCCAGCCGCGCCATGCCCAACCCGCCCAGCACCAGCTGCCGCAGCGCGTTGCCGTTGCTGGCGCGGGCATTGCCACTGGGCAGCAGCATGCGCTCGCGACCGTCCTGCAGCAGCGGCCAGCCCTGCATCGCACGCGCATGGCCGATGTCCAGACGGTTGTGCGACATCAGCTCCTCAGCGTTGCGCGGCAGTCCATGCCGCTGCGCGTAGGCTGGCGCGGCCACGATCATCATCCGCGTCGCACCCAGCCGTCGCGCCACCAGGCTGGAACTCTTCAGCGGGCCTGCCCGCACCGCCACGTCGGTGCGCTGCTCAAGCAGGTCGATCACCTCGTCGTTCAAGGTCAGGTCCACGCCCACCTGTGGGTTGCGTTCGAGGAACGCCGGCAGCAGCGGCAACAGGAAATGCTGGCCGAACGGCACGTTGGAATTGACCCGCAGGCGTCCGCGCGGCTCGGCATGGGCGCTGGCGCAGCGCTCGGCCTCCTCCAGGTCGGCCAGCACGCGCAGGCCGCGCTCGTAGAACGCGCAGCCTTCCGGGGTCAGCTGCAGCTGGCGGGTGGAGCGCTGCAGCAGGCGCGTACCCAGCCGCTGCTCCAGCCGTGACACCAGCTTGCTGACTGCCGACGGCGTCATGTCCAGGGTGCGCGCTGCGGCAGAGAAGCCACCGGTCTCGATCACCCGCACGAACACTTCCAGTTCGCCGGATCGGTTGATGTCGGGTCGCGCCATGGCGATGAATCCAGTTCACAGATGATTATCCATGCGCAGTCTAGTTCACAGATCGACGGAGAATCACCATGGCCCTCCCTCCTCCCGGGATTGCCCGATGAACCGCCTCAGCCAGCTCACCGCGACCGCCTTGATCGCCCTCTCCAGCGCAGCCAGTGCCGCCCCGGCCCCGCACTGGGTCGCCAGCTGGCAGGCCAGTCCGCAACCGGTCTGGGGCGCCGATTTCCTGTTCCCGACCCTGGTTCCGGCCACGCTGCAGGACCAGACCTTCCGCCAGACGGCGCGTATCAGCCTGGGCGGGCCTCGGCTGCGGGTGAGGCTGAGCAACGCCTACGGCAGACAGCCGCTGCGGATTGGGGCGGCAAGCGTGACGGCACAGGCAGGCGCAATGCCGCAGCCGCTCAGCTTCGACGGCCAGCCCGGGGTGCTGATCGGCCCCGGTCAGGAACGGCTGAGCGATCCGCTGCCACTGGCCACGGATGACCACCAGGCGTTGCAGATCAGTGTCTTTGTGCCGGGGCCGACGCCCGTGCAGACGTTCCACTGGGAGGGTCGGCAGACCAGTTGGATTGCGCCCGGCGACCAGAGCCAGACCCAGGCTCTGAGCGGGGCCAGCAGCACCACTGCCCGCCTGTTCCTGGCTGGCATCGAGGTCGAGGCGGCGGCCAGCGCACGCAGCGTGGTGGTGATCGGCGACTCGATTACCGACGGCGCCACCGCCAGCCTCGACCAGGACCAGCGCTGGACCGACCATCTGGCGGCGCGCCTGGCATCGCGGGGCGTTGCCGTGGTCAACGCCGGTATTTCCGGGGGGCGGCTGCTGCGCGATGGCATGGGCGAATCCGCCCTGGCCCGCTTCCGGCGTGACGTGCTGGATCAACCAGGCGTGGTCAGCGTAGTCGTGCTGATCGGCATCAATGACATCAGCTGGCCCGGCACCGCCTTCGCCCGGAACCAGGCCCGGCCCACGCTGGCCGAACTGCAGGCGGGGTATCGCACCCTGGCCGAGCAGGCCCATCGGCGGGGTCTACGCATCCTCGGCGCCACCCTGACGCCGTTCGCCGGCGCCCTGCCCGGCACGCCGTTGGACGACTACTACCAGCCGGACAAGGAGGCCCTGCGCCAACAGCTCAATGCCTGGCTGCGCAGCGACAGCCCGTTCGATGCGGTGATCGACCTGGATGCGGCGCTGCGCGACCCGGCCGATCCGTCACGGATGGCCGCCGCCTACGACTCCGGCGACCACCTGCATCCGGGCGATGCGGGTAACCGGGCCATGGCCGAGGCGGTGGATCTGGAGGTGTTGATGGGGCCCCTCACACATGGCGCGGATCTGCCGTAAGCAACGAAAAACCCCGGGCAGGCCCGGGGTTTCGTCGCATCCAGCTGGCTGGAACGGCTTACTTGCGCTTCTTGCGCACGTACAGCACCAGCGAATGCTCTTCCAGCTCGTAGCCGTGGTCGGCCGCGATCTTGCGCTGCAGCTCCTCGATCTCGTGGCTTTCGAACTCGATGATCTTGCCGCTGTCCACGTCGACCATGTGGTCGTGGTGGCCGCCACGGTCCAGCTCGTAGACGGCCTGGCCGCCTTCGAAATTGTGCTTGAGCACGAGGCCGGCGGCCTCGAACTGGGTCAGCACCCGGTAGACCGTCGCCAGGCCGATCTCGTCGCCATGCTCGAGCAGCTGGCGGTAGATGTCTTCGGCGGTCATGTGGTGCTGGGCATTGCGCTGTTCAAGCAGCGCCAGGATCCGCATCCGTGGATGGGTCACCTTCAGGCCGACTTTTCGCAGGTCGTGGGTTTCCATAGGTCTCCGTTCATTGGCGATTTAGCGCCAGCTGCCTCGGATTGGGTCGCGGTGGCACGCCGGGAGTGTATCATCGGTTTGATTTCCCCAACCGCCAGTCCCGATGCGAAATCTCCTGTTGGTCGCCGCCGTCGCCCTGTCCACCACCGGGTGCGGCATCATCTACAAGCAACCCATCTATCAGGGCAACCTGATCCGGGAAGATGCCGTGGCCAAGCTGCAGGTCGGGCAGAGCAAGCAGCAGGTCACCGCGCTGCTGGGCACCCCGTCCATTCCGGACCCGTTCCACGCCCAGCGCTGGGACTACACCTCCAGCCAGCGCGTGAACCGCCTGGGCCGTACCGAGGTGAAGAACTTCACCGTGTTCTTCGACAATGACAACGTGACCCGCTGGGAAGGCGATTACTTCCCGGGTAACGACAAGGCCCTGGCCCAGCAGACCGTGCGCCAGTTCGGCCGCAATCTGCCGAAGGACAAGAAGAAGAAGGGTCGCTGACGCCCCCTGCCCGTCCTCGCGGACGGGCGACAGGAATCAACCGCCGAGCGCGCGACGCCGGCGGTTGTCCTTGGGGTCGGCCTGCAACGGGCGTAGCAGCTCGATGCGGTCGCCATCCAGCAGCACCTGCTGCGGGCGCGCCAGCAGCCCATGCACGGCAGCCGCCGGGCAGTCGGCACTGCCTTCCAGCGCAGCAGCGGCAATGGCCTCGGCCACGGTCGCGCCCTCGTCCAGCTGCAACCGGCGCGAAAGCACCCGCTGCGGCCAGGCCAGCACCACCTCGACCTCGATCATCGCTCAGGCCTCGTCGGCAACGCGGATGAAGTCGTTGACCATGCGGTCGGCCAGGCTCTGGAAGCCCAACGCCAGCGCCGGACCGAGCAGGCGCGAACTGGGCTCGAAGTCCAGGGTCAGGGTGACCTTGCAGGCATCTTCGGCCAGCGCATGGAACTCCCAGCGGCCGTGCAGCTGCTTGAACGGGCCATCGCGCAGCTGCATATCGATGCTGTGCGGGCGCTGCAGGGTGTTTTCAGTCTGGAACCAGGTGCTGAACGAGCCCAGGCCCAGGTCCAGGCGCGCTACCAGCCGGTCCTCGCCCTGCTCCAGGATCTGGGCAGCCGAACACCAGCGGAAACGGCGCGGATAGGCCTGGACATCATTGACCAGGTCGAACATGCGCGCGGCCGAATGTTCGACCAGGGCGCTGCGGCGGATAGTAGGCATGAATACAGGACGTTTCGGCAATCGACCGGGCGGGCCCGAATCGGAGACAATACGGAAATGAGCAAGAACAGCGGCAAGGATAAAGCAAAGAGCGCGACGGCCAACAAAACCATCGCGTTGAACAAGCGTGCCCGCCACGAGTACCACATCGAAGACCGCTTCGAAGCCGGCCTGGCCCTGCAGGGCTGGGAGGTGAAATCGATCCGTGCTGGCCGCGGCAACATCGTCGACGCCTACGCCTACGTGAAGGATGGTGAGATCTTCCTGATCGGCGCGCAGATCACTCCGTTGATCCAGGCCTCGACCCATGTCGTGGCCAACGACCGGCGCGATCGCAAGCTGCTGCTGCACCGGAGCGAGATCGACAAGCTGGTCGGCAAGGTCGAGCGCGATGGCTACACGATCGTGCCCACCGCGATGTACTGGAGCAAGAACAAGATCAAGCTCGAAGTCGCGCTGGCCAAGGGCAAGCAGACCCACGACAAGCGCGATGCCGCCAAGGACCGCGACTGGGCGATCGAGAAGCAGCGCGTGATGCGTCGCGGCAACCGCGACGCGTAAGGCCGTTGCACATGACCATGTAGAGCCGAGCCATGCTCGGCTGCCTTGGCTTTCTGTAGAGCCGAGCCATGCTCGGCTGCCTTGGCTTTCTGTAGAGCCGAGCCATGCTCGGCTTCGGTAAGAAAAGCAGTCGAGCATGGCCCGACTCTACAAAAGGCGGGTCACCCCGCCAGCATGCCCTGCCTGCGCATCCGCGGCGACAGCGCCGCGTGCATCACCGCCAGGTGCATCACTACCGCCAGCTCCGGTGCGTAACGGTCATCGCCCAAGCGCCACTGTTGGGCCAGGTTCGCGGCATCAGCCGGCAGCAACGCCAGCAACTGGGCGTCGTCCAGGGCATCGGCCGCGCCCTGCAGCTGGCGCGCCATCTGTCGCGACTGCCACACATGCACGCCGATGCTGAGACTGGCCAGCGACATCAGCACCACAGCCAGCCCGTGCTCGAACCACTGCGACAGCACTTCCGGCCCCCACAGCAGGGCGGCCAGCACTGCCAGGCCCGGCAGGCGCCACCCCAGCCAATGGATGCGGCCGCGCTGCGACCAGTGCACCACCACCGCGCTGGCGACCAGTGCCGCAGCTGCCGTGGCCGGCAACTCCGTCACCCAGGTGGCCGCCAGCAGCACCGCCAGCACCGCCCAGACCCAGCCCGGCGGCAACGCACGCCGCTGGTAGTCGGCACCGACCGGCCCGATCAGCTGCCGCAGGCTGCGTTGTTGGCTTGCATCGGTCACCCATGGTCTCCGTGTCTGTCCTGGCTCGGATGGTCATCGCCAGTGTGTCGCAAATTCGTGCCCACGAAGTTAGCAATCCGCTATGACAGACGCTCTACAACAAGTTGCGGATTGACAGGACGCGCGGCTCGCCCGCAGCGCTCACCCCGCCGACAGATCCTTGCTGAGGAACACCCTGCATGTGCCGACCGGATCGCATGGCACCCGGCCGAACACGACCCATCCATGCTTCACATAGAAGTCGGGCGCCTGGAAGCTGAGGGTGTACAGCACGCCGGAACGGCAACCGCGACGCCGCGCTTCATCCTCTGCGGCCTTCAGCACACGCGACCCCAGCCCGTTGCCGCGATGGGCCGCTGGCAGATGGAACAGATCCACGAACCACAGGCCCAGTGAGGTTCGCCCGGTAAGGCCCCCTACTACCTTGCCGCTGGCCGGATCGGTAACCAGTACCGCCAGCGCGCGTCGATCGGCACACCCTGCAGCCTCCAGATTGAACTGGTCCAAGCCAGTGCCAATCACCTCCAGCGCTTCGTCGCTGGGTTCATCTGTTACTGCAACGTCTAGCGTCATGGCGTCCTTCCACTGGCTCAACTTCAGGAATCTGGATGCTATCAAGCCTGATCGCACCTACGCCGGCCCGCTTCAGCGTTTGGCGCTATTGCGGCCCGTCTTGAGCACAGACCGATAGCACTGCCTTCAACAACAGATCGGCCTGCAGCCCTGATGCAGGACCTGTTGCCGGAAACGCTGCCGCGAGGGCCTTCGCCGCCTGATCTGCGTGTGGCTGGATGTACCAGGACGATTCAGCCGACAGCATGCCACCGCGCACCTCTTGCCCGATCCGATACTGTCCCCAGTTGCCGGGGCTGACGGAAATGGCCATGAGGCCCCCCGTGGAGTGGTACCGGAAATTCGAGCACGGCGTCCCAAGGGATCGCAACGTGCCAATCAGCTGGGAGACGGACGCTCACCCGCGTGACTGTTCAGGAAGATTGCCGTAAGATCCGTCTCGTTGGGCAGGGTCAGTGTCAGCTTTTATGACGGCATTGGCCCCAAAGCCTTGCAATGCTTGAAGAAACCGGGGGTGCATTGGTTTCGACGGGGGTTGTGAAGTCGCCTGGCGCATGCCGAGGGGGTAGCTTTCCTCGTAAATCCAGCTGCAAAACTCTAGTTGCCAACGACGACAACTACGCTCCGGTCGCTCTCGCAGCCTAAAAACTGCGGTGCGTGACCTTCTGCCGACTTAGGCGGAGCCTCGAAACTGCTTGTGTCCATGCTCGCAGCGTAGAGTCATTATCATGGAATCGCGCTGGGCGGCTGCCTGTCAGTCCGGCACTAGAACACAACAGGCTGGTTCCCGGGTGCGCTTTGCACACCGTGCTGCTCGGGGATGAGATTCAACGGTGAGCTAAGCATGTAGTGCTGGGGATGGAGTGCCTTCGGACGGCGGTTCAATTCCGCCCACCTCCACCAACGAACGGTCCGTCAAGGACCGGAGAAGCCCGGAAATTCCACCAGCGTGGGTTTCCGGGCTTTTTTATTGGCTGCTCTACGCCGCTGCGAAGTTCGACGCCCCGGCGCAATCGCGGTCCGATGCCGTCAAGCAATGTCGGCAACCGCCATCTTCTCTCGCTTTCGACATCACTAAACCACTTCAGAAATTTCCCACCCTCTCCTTGGGGGGGATGTGTCCGCGAAGCCGTTCGTCCTTGGTCGCCATCAAGAGGAGACCACGGGACACCTGCACCCTTCACATCCAAGCCGAGCCCGCGGGGCACGGCCTGTTCGACACATCTTCCACAAAGGAACTGTATCCATGCGTACGTCGCTTCGGGTTTCCCTTGCCAGTGCCATCACCCTGGTCCTGGCCAGCGCCCCCGCCTTCGCCCAACCCACCGAACGGGTATGGACGCGAGGCATGGCCAGCAACGAGCAGTACAGCAGTTTCATCGTCAAGTACCGGGACGGCAGCAGCAAGCGCGTCTCCGCCACCACCGCGCAGGATGCGCTGAAGAAGCGCCTCGGCGTCCAGCAGCGCAGCAAGCGTTCGATCGGCAACGCACCGCCAGCAGCCGCGTCCGTAACCCATCAACGCCGCATGGGCGGCGGGGCCGACGTGGTCACCACGGACAAGCCACTGGACCTCCCGGAAGCGCAGATCCTGATGCAGCGCATCGCCGACGATCCGGACGTCGAGTATGTGCAGCCGAACTACATGATGAGCGCATTCGCCACACCGAACGACCCACGCTACGGCGAGCAGTGGCACTACAGCAATCCGACCAGTGGCGCGCGCCTGCCCGGCGCGTGGGATCGCTCCACTGGCCAGGGCGTGGTGGTGGCTGTGGTCGATTCGGGCTACCTCAACAACAACGACCTGCAGGCCAACCTGCTGCCGGGCTACGACATGATCTCGTCGACCCGTCCGTTCAGTGATTGGCAGTGCATCATCGGCGGAATGAATCCCGGCTGTGGCGGATCCGACGATGGCGATGGACGCGACGCCGATGCCTTCGATGCCTCGGGCATCGCACACGGCACCCACGTCGCCGGAACGGTCGCTGCGGTGACCAACAACCAGATCGGCGTGGCCGGCGTGGCCTACAACGCGAAGGTCGTGCCGGTACGCGTACTCGGCAACCAGGGCAATGGCGGTTCCGCCGACATCATCGATGGCATGCTCTGGAGTGCCGGTATCAACGTGCCCAACGTCCCGGCCAATGCGAACCCGGCCGAAGTCATCAATCTCAGCCTGGGCGGCCGCCGTGCCTGCTCGCCGGCCGAGCAGGATGCAATCGACGACATCACCGCGCAGGGCACCATCGTGGTGGTCGCCGCCGGCAACAGCAATCTGGATGTGTCCGAGTTTGCTCCGGCGAACTGCAAGGGCGTGATCGCGGTGGCTGCCAACGATCAGGGCGGGCGACGCGCGTTCTACTCCAACTATGGCGCAGGCATCCATATCACCGCACCCGGTGGTGAAACCTGGTCCTGCCGCGCGTCCGTCGGCGAGTTCCTGCCGCTGGCCACGCCGCCTAGCCAGGCCAACTGCGCCCCGACCCGTCAGCATCCGGCGCAGGGCATCCTGTCCACGGTGGGTAACAACGCCTTCGACTTCATGTCCGGCACTTCGATGGCGGCGCCTCACGTCGCTGGCATCGTCGCGCTGATGCAAGCGGTGGCGCCGGTGCCAAAGACCACCGACCAGGTCAAGGACATCCTGCGTCGCACTGCGCACCCGATCGCCGCAGCGAACTGCCCGGGTGGCTGCGGGCCAGGCATCATTGACGCGGCCGAAGCCGTGAAGGCAGCCAGCAACTGATGGCATGGCGCAGCGGCCCGGCAAGGTCGCTGCGCCCTCCTCCGTTCCTCAGTTCACGTCTGCCGGAAAGCGGCATCGCTTCACCAGCAGCATGCCCAGCATCGGCGCCAGCGCGAAGGTGGCAAACAGCCACCGGGCCGCACGCGCGGTTTCCTCGGCCCCGCCCGGCTCGATCAGTCCCGCTGCATTGGCGACCATCCCGGCAAGCGCTGCCCCGGCCGCGGTGGCGAACAGCTGGATGGTGGTGATCGACGCACCGGCGCGCTCCTGTTCCTCCGGCGGTGCAGAGGTCAGAACACGTGTCAGCAGGTGAGGCCAAGCCAGACCCACGCCGATCCCGATGACGGCCAGCGCCACGCAGATCGGCACCATCTGCAACCACGTACCGCTGCCCGCAGCCGGCACCCGCAGCGCCAGCCCGATCATGCCCACCCACCCCAGCGCCGGGCCGATCATCAACGCCCGGTCAACGGCGCGCCCGCTGAAGCCGGAGCCGACCAACGACCCGAGCGTCCAACCGGCCGCCATCAGCGCCGCGAGGTAGCCCGCAGCAAGCGGTGATTGTTGATGCAGCACCTGCAGGAACAGTGGCACGAAGACCTCGCCGCTGGTGATCATCACCACCAGCAGCGACATCAGCCCATACAACGCGGCCAGCGGCGAGCGGAGCCGGAGAGCGCCGGAAGGAAGCAGCGTCTGCTTCGCGCGGGACTCGATCCTCACCAGCACCACTGCGAGGAACACGGCCATCACGATGCCAATGAAATTGTTGACTGCGCTCGAGGATGTACTGCCAAGGGAGACGCTGATGACGGCCAGGGTCAGCAGCAGGATCTGCAGCCACGGGACCGAGGACCTGGCCGCAGCTGAAGACGATGCCTCCCTCTGCGGAAGGACGTTCGACGCCAGCAGCGCGAACAACACGGCAACCGCGGTGACCGACCAGAATGCGGCCCGCCATACGCCCCATTCGGCGAAGACGCCGCCCACCGCAGGCCCGATCAACGTCGCCACGCCCCACATCCCCGAAACCAGGGCCATCGCGCGGGGCCAGAGCGGTTCTTCGAACGCGAGCCGGATCATGGCGTAGGCCAGTGCGAACAGGAAGCCGCCGCCGACACCCTGCACCAGCCGCCCCACCAGCATCATCGGCATCGAGGTCGCGAGCGCGCAGATCACGGCACCGGCTGCGAAGATGAGCGTCGCCAGTGCATAGCTTCCACGAGGCCCGGCACGTTCAAGCAGCTTGATCGACAATGCCGACCCCAGGATGGACGCGACCACGAAGAGCGTGGTGTTCCATGCGTAGAGATCCAGGCCACCGATGTCCTCCACCACGGTTGGCAACATGGTGGTGGCGATGTAGACGTTGACCGCATGCAGTGCGACCCCGCCCGCCAGGGCAAGTGAGCGCACTGCATTGCGGCCGGACAGGAGATCGCCCCAGCGGGTGCCGGGGACGGCGATGCCTTGCTGTTCCATTTTCGTTCAAACCTATGATTCATGACCTGCAGCCCAGGGTTCACATGCAGGAAAAAGGGAACTGCCTTATAAAACCTCATGTATTGATGAGGTCAAGGAACCCCGGCCATGAAGATCGATGTCAGCGTTCCGCTTTCCGTGGGCGAAGTCGCGCGTCGCAGCGGGGTCAGCATTGCCACCGTCCACTTCTATGAAGCCAAGGGACTGATCCATGGCTGGCGCAACAACGGCAACCAGCGCCGCTACCGCCGCGACGTGCTGCGGCGCATTGCCGTGATCAAGGTCGCACAGCGTGCAGGCGTTCCCTTGGCCACGATCAAGATCGCGCTGGATGATCTTCCAGCCGAACGGGCGCCCAGTTCGAAGGACTGGGCAAGGCTGTCCAGCAACTGGCGCGACATGCTGAACGAGCGCATCCGCAGCCTGGTCCAGCTGCGCGACCAGCTTGACGGCTGCATCGGCTGTGGTTGCCTGTCACTGAAGGACTGTCCGTTGCGAAACCCTGGCGACCAGTTGTCACAACGCGGCGACGGGGCCGTCTTGCTTGAATCGGACGACGGCAGCCGGAATGGGTCATGATCCATTGCTGCACGCGGCACTGACTGGAACATCGCACAATGAGGCGGCATCCTCCGTCCGTGTTGCTGCCCACTACCTACAGAAGGACCTGCGATGAGAATCGTGATCATCACCTCTGCCCTGCTCCTGGCTGCTTGTGCCGCGACCCCGGCTGCGCACGCGGCTGCACCCGCCATCGCGCCGCCCGGCACCGCAACACTCGAAGCCCTGCTGGCCTGCAAGGCAGGCTCGACCTTCAGCGAAGCCGAGGCCATCGATGCCCTGCAGGCAGCCGGCCTGGCCAGGAAGCCTGGTGGCACGTTCGAGCCGGAAACCACGCCGGTCGCCCTGTTCGGCGGTACCGTCACCCATGCCGACGTGAATGTCGCCGAGGGCGAGAAGAGCATCTTCGTCTACTTGAACGGTGTCGACCCCAAGCGCCTGGCCAAGACCTGGTCGGTGACCACGGTCAACGAATACGCCAACACCGAAGCACCGTCCTACGTGAAGCGCGTCGACAAGCACCACACCCTGCACGTGATTGCCGGTGATGATTACGAAGGCTATTCCGCTGCCGTGAAGTGCCAGATCACACCGTGACGGCCTGACCCGCGCTAGAGCCAGCGCCGTATCCGCTGGCGGAAGGCTGCGTATGCCTCGGGAAAGCGGGCCGACAGTGCCCGCTCTTCCGGCATGATCTGCCATCGGTTGATGTACAGCACGAACAACGGCACGGCCAGCAGTGCGGTCAGGTTCTGCAGGTACAGCATGGCACCTGCCAGGACAGTGGCCTGGCCCAGATACATCGGGTTGCGCGTATAGCGGTACACGCCGTGCGTGACCAGCATGCTCGACGTCGCTGGCCGCAGGGGGTTGACCGTGGTGCCCACGCGCCGGAAGGCCAGCTTCGGCAGCAGGTTCAATACCACGCCGAAGGCCATCACCAGACCCGCAAGCAACTCCGGCACGGGTAGCTGCAGCGCCCCGCCCGGCTGCCATCGGCTGACCATATAGCCGATGGCGGCGCACAACAGCATCACGAGAGGCGGAGGAACACGGGTCTCAAGCCATCGCATCGCAGCCCCGCATTCATCCTGTTCACCCCAGTGTCACACGGGAATGCCTGAATCGCCCGGTTGGCGGCATTTCCGCGCTCCAAACCGACCGCCCGGTATCTTCCGCTTTGACATGCCGACCGCTAGAGTGGCGCCACCGCGCAGGAGGATCGTATGGCAACCACGGGCTTGGGCTTCATCGGCCGCACGACCCTCATCATCACCGTGCTGCTCACTCTGGGCGGCTGCGCGACGTTGCGCCAGTTCGGGCCGTCGGTGCAGGTGGCCTCGGTCACCCCCGGCCAATACATCGCCCTGAAACGCGGCGACATCCTGACCACCGGCAAGCTCAGTTCGGCCACCATGGAGACGCTGCGCGTCGCCGGCCTCGACGAAGGCGTCTGCGCCAAGCCAGGCCTGCCCTGCATCGAGGCGATGGAAGGCAGCATCGTGGTGCGCGAGGAGGACAAGCGCTCAAGCCTGGCCGAACTGTGGCTGCAGTATGCGATGACCTTGCCCGCGCCCAAGCGCGAGTACTCCACGTCAGGCCGTGCCAAGAGCGCGATCACCGAACTGGATGCGGACTTCCAGCCGCGCCTGGACGCGTGGATGCAGGTCGCGCGGCAGGCCTACGCCTACCTGTTCTTCACCGAGCGCACGGCCAACCAGCGCGGTTTCGAAGACCGCCAGACCCAGGTGCGCGACTACTACAACCTGGCCGTGCAGGAAGCCTCGGTACAGTTGTACAACGCCTATGCCACCGGGCGCGTGCATGGTGAAGCCAGCCACTTCCAGCTGGGCCGCTGGACGTTCGTGCTGGCGCCGTCGGGCCAAGCATCACCGCTGGATACGCGTACGCCCACCGAACTGGTACCGGCAGCCTCGCTGTCGTTCACCGGCACGCTGCGCAGCGTGCATCGCCGCGATGGCTTCGGTGCCGAACTGGTGGCCGTGATGGATGATCCCGCCGCCACTACGGCCACCACGCCGCCGGCCACCACAGCCGCCGCGCAGGCCACCACGCCAGTCACGCAGAGCTGGAGCGAGATGCCGTCGCCATCGATGACGGTGCTGCTGCGCTTCTCCGGAAAGAACCTGTGGGAAGTACTGCACGACGACGAGCCGGAACTGGAGATCCACGATCCCTACCAGGTCACGGAAGTCACCCTGCATGGGCAGCAGGTGCCATTGGCCGCGAACTTCACCGCAGGCTACGCACTGTGGCTGGCGCGCTCCAATTTCAGCCACCAATCGCTGCGTTCGCTGTTCGGTGGCAAGGGCGGCATCGACACGCCGCATCTATACATGATGCAGCCCTACGACCCGAACCGCCGCGTGCTGCTGATGATCCATGGCCTGGCCAGCAGCCCGGAAGCCTGGGTCAACGTCGCCAACGAGCTGATGCGCGACGACGAGATCCGCCAGGACTTCCAGGTCTGGCAGTTCTACTACCCGACCAACATGCCCATCGCGATGAGCCACGATGCGATGCGCCACACGCTGGATGAGGTGTTCAAGCACTTCGACCCCAGCGGCAAGGCGCAGGCCTCTCATGACATGGTGCTGGTCGGGCACAGCATGGGTGGGGTGATCTCACGGCTGATGGTGTCTTCTTCCGGCGACCACCTGGTAGAGACCCTGCTGGCGACCGCACAGATGACGCCTGCGCAGCGGGAGCTGCTGCGCACCAAGGGCGCGCCGGTGCTGACCTTCCTGCCGGAACCGGAAGTATCGCGCGTGGTATTCATTGCCACGCCGCACCGCGGTACCGATGTGGCGAGCACCCGCCTCGGCCGCTGGATCGGCCGCCTGGTACGGCTGCCACTGACCGTCCTGGAGGACGTGGCCACCATCGCCAACGACGGCAAGATCGATCGCAACGACGGCAAGCATGGCTACCAGATGAACAGCATCCAGAACCTGGACAAGGACGATCCCTTCGTGCGCGCCGTGGCCGACCTGCCGATGGCACCGAAGGTGCGTTACCACTCGATCATCGCGCGCGCCAAGGCAGATGGTCCGCTGGAAAAGACCGACGACGGGCTGGTGCCCTACTGGAGCTCGCACCTTCCGCACGCGGATTCGGAGAAGGTGATCGTGTCCGGGCACAGCGTGCAGGAAGCCACGCCGGCCATCGTCGAACTGCGGCGGATCCTGCATGAAGACATGCAGGAGCACGACCGGCAGAACAAGTAACGCAAGCGTGGCGGCATCAAGGCAGCAGTGCTCTGGCGGGCCGGGACACCGCCACTGAGGCATGACCGGCGTACTCAGCCTTGTCCGTGGGCCGCAGCGTCGGTGATCAGTTCGGCCACCGCTACCGGCTGCGATGCCAACGAAGCATGACTGGCGTCCAGCGTAATGCTGGCACGTGGCTGCATGCGGGCCGCCATGCGCCGCTGGTTGTCAGGGTGGATCATGTGGTCAGCGCTGGAGACCTGGTACCAGCTCGGCTTGTGTCGCCACGCCGGGTCACTGACGGCATCACCGAACGTGCTCGCCATCGGCGCCTTCTGCGTGACCGCCATCACCCGCGCCTCGTCGGCCTGCAGGTCCTGGCAGAAACTCTCGTGAAATTTGCCGGGCTGCAGCCACAGATAGCCGTCGCTGTCCGGCGCCAGATTGGCCGCCGCCTGCGGCAGCTGTTGCTCGGTAATGCCACCGGGACTCTCACCCGCATCCGGCGCGAACGCGGCGATGAACACCAGGCCGGTCACGTTGGGTTCGTTTCCGGCTTCGGAGATCACCGCGCCACCATAGGAATGACCGACCAGCAGCACCGGCCCCGGGATCTGGCGGATCATGCGCCGGGTTCGCTCTGCGTCGTCGGCCAGCGACGTCAATGGCAGTTCCACGGCATGCAGGTCGTGGAAACCCCGGCGATCGAGCTCCAGGATCACCTTGGACCAATGCGCGGCGCCACCCCAAAAACCATGAACCAGAACGATGCTTGGCTTGCTCATCTTGCAGAACTCCTCACTTGGATGGGATCGTTGCCCGACAGCCACCAGCGCTGCCTGAAGCCACCCGACCAGACTACGGATCGCCACTGCCAGCGGCGATGCACGGACTCCTGAAAACCATGCCAAGGCTCCACACCACCGAATCGCTCCAGGCCGGATCCGATGCCTTGTTTGCGATCTTCCAGTCCTCGCGCATGCACGGCGGCGACATCACCCGCCACGTCGTGCAGCCCGATGGAACCCGCATCATTGCCGAGGGGCGCGGCTGCTTCCATTTCATCGAACAGGGCACGGCACGTCTGCATGCGGATGCAGCGGTCGTGCCACTGCAGGCCGGCGAGCTGCTGTTGATGCCGCATGGCCGGACACATCGCATCGACTGTGCCGGCGAAGCTCTGCGGCCCGTCCATCTGACCACGGCATCCTTTGGATTTGACGGCCCAGGCAGCCAGTTGCTGCTTGATGCCCTGCCCGGCTGGCTGCATGTCCCCGGGGTGGACCGGATGCCAAACGGATTTCCCGCCAGCTCGGCCGATTGGGTGGCGGTTACCCTGGGCGCGATCCAGGTTGAAGCGGCCCGGCCCACCCTGGGCAGTGGGCTTATGCTGTCACGCCTGCTCGACCTGTTGTTTGTCTGGACGCTGCGCTACTGGCTGGGAACCTCCAGTCCACACAACTGCCAGCGTCTGCATGCGCTGGCCGACCCATTGATCGGGCGGGCACTGGCGTTGATGCAGGCACACCCCGCACAGGCATGGACGGTCGAGTCTCTGGCGGCAAGCCTGAATCAATCGCGCTCGAATTTCGCGCAGCGGTTCAGCCTGGCCACTGGCATGTCACCCATGCGCTATCTCGCTGGATCGCGGCTGCAACTGGCCGCAGAGCTGCTGCGCAGCGGAAACCGGCGGGTTTCTCAGATCGCCGGAGACGTCGGGTATCTCTCCGAACCGGCATTCAGTCGTGCTTTCCGCCGCGCCTTCGGTATGAGCCCGAATGCCTGGCGCCAACAGGTGGCAACGTCGCGCGAATGAGGGGAAAACCCTCATCGCCTGTACGCATCCGCCCTTCTATGCTGGCTCCACTACCCCACTGGAGGTCCGCATGAACACGCAAGAGCCCAGCCGCCACCCCAGCCCCGATCCGGCCGAGCGCGACGCCTTCTTCCCGTCGCCGTACTCGCTGTCACAGTTCACATCGGCGAAGAGCGACCTGTCCGGCGCCGACTATCCCGACGCGCGCCGCGATGGCCGCTGGAAGGTGCTGATGATCGCTGCGGACGAACGCTATCTGCCCACCGCCAACGGCCACCTGTTCTCCACCGGCAACCATCCGGTGGAAACCCTGCTGCCGATGTACCACCTGGACAAGGCCGGCTTCGACATCGATGTGGCCACGCTGTCCGGCAACGCCGCCAAGTTCGAGTGGTGGGCGTTCCCGCATGAGGACAAGGAGATCGGCGGACTGTACGACCGCTACGAAGCCCGCTTCCGCCAGCCACTGCCGTTGGATGAGGTGGTGGCAGGCCTCGATGCCGCGTCGGACTATGCAGCCGTGTTCATTCCCGGTGGCCACGGCGCCCTCATCGGACTGCCGCAGAGTCGCGCGGTAAAGGCAGCCCTGCACTGGGCGATGGCCGAGCAACGTCACATCATCACCCTCTGCCACGGCCCGGCCGCATTGCTGGCCACAGGCGTTGACGAGGCCGACGGTGGTTCGCTGTTCCGCGGCTACCGCATCTGTGCCTTCCCCGATGCGATGGACCGGCAGACGCCGGAGATCGGCTACATGCCCGGGCAGCTGCCGTGGTTCTTCGGTGAGCGCCTGGCGCAGCAGGGCGTGCAGATCGTCAACGACGGCATCGATGGCAGCGTGCTGCAGGACCGCCTGTTGCTGACCGGCGACAGCCCGCTGGCCGGCAATGCGCTGGGCAAGCTGGCCGCGCGCACGCTGCTGGACGCATTGGCCGGGCGCTGACTGGCGTGAGCGATCTGGTGCAGGCGTTGCTGGAACTGGAACGCGCCCGCTCACTGAGTGCGGTAGGCGCGGTACTGCGCGGCATCTCTGCACCGCTGGGCTACGACCGCGTGCTGGTGTTCGCCACCGGCACGGGGTTGGAACGCGGTACCCAGCGCGTGTACTGGATCGAGGGCGACTGGTTCGGCGACGGCAGCACTACCGACCTCGCGCGCTACCTGCACGCCTGTCCGGTCAATCGCCACGTTCTGGACAGTGACGCGCCGTTCTTCTGGAGCAAGCGCCAGGGCGTTCGCGGCGAACGCTATCAGGTGGTAAAGCAGCCACGTGGTGAAGGCCTGCACGGTCTGCAGGTGCCGGTGTTCGGCACCACAGGGCTGGAAGGCGCGATCAGTTTTGCGGGGACAGCGATCGATGCATCGGCCAGCGCGCGACTGCTGCTGGATGCTGCTGCAGCTGCAGCATTCCGTGCCGCACGCCGGCTTTCCGAGACGCCCACCGAGCTTTCCGGAAGTGCGTTGAGCACGCGCGAACGCGAGGTGCTGCGCTGGGTCGCCGCCGGCCGTCGCCAGGCGGAAATCGCGGCCACGCTGGGGCTTTCCGCCCGTACGGTGGAGAATCATCTGCGACGCGCGCGCCAGCGCCTGGGCGTGGCAACCACCGCGCAGGCGGTGCGTGCTGCCAGTCGGCGCGGCGAGATCGAGGACTGATCCGGGCAAGACACTTCCGGCGCTCTGGTTCGCGTGTTACACACGCCATGCGCATGTGCGCGATTGCAGAAAGCAAGGACGATGCTTATGAAACTGCAACTGGCCGCGATGGCCGCGTTGGTGATGGCAACGGCAACCCTGGCTCCGGTGGCGGACGCCAATGCCGGGGGACCGAAAGAAAATGTTTCGTGCGTGCCGGTGAAAGTGGACCACAACCGGGTCCACCAGCACTGCACGGAAACCTACACCGATGAGTTCGGCAACGTGTACGAAGCCGAGTACTGGATCGACGAGTACGGCAACCCTTACCTGCGCGACTGAGCCGGCAGGGGACTGCGCCGGGCCGCCCGCCGGGCCGGCGCGCATGCAGCAGCTGCCGCTCGGGTGCATGCTCTACCCGGGGGTAGTTGCACGACACCGCGCAGATGCGCGATTGCAGACACAAGGATGATGCCCATGAAACTGCACCTGGCCTCGATGGCCGCACTGATGTTTGCCGTGGGAGCTCTCTCCACGCCGTCCCAGGCCACCGCCGGCGGTGGTGGCGGTGGTCCGGAGAACACGAACTGCGTCCGGGTCAAGATGGGGCCCTATTACCATCAACGTTGCGAAGTGACGTACTTCGACGAGGACGGCACTCCCTACATCCAGGTGTACTGGATTGACCAGAATGGCCAGTGGTACCTGCCCGCCGACTGAGCACCCATGACCTCCTGATCGCGCCCGCGCGATCCGCCGGGCGGGACCTTCACCGCCCGCCCGGCATCTTCCATCCGCCCATCCCGGCATATCGCCGACCCCACCGTCCATGGCATGCTTCATGAAACCGTTTTCATGGAATGGAGGGATTCCACGATGTTGTCGCGTTTCCGTCGCCCTGCGCTGTGTGCGCTGCTGGCGCTTGCTCTGCCTGCCGTCGCCTGGGCTGCTGCGCCGGTGCCTCTGAAAGTGATGTCGTTCAATGTCCGTACCCCGGCCGATACCGAACCGGGCAAGCGCTGGCCGGACCGTCGCGATGCCATGGTCAAGGTCATCCTCGATGCACACCCGGCCGTGATCGGCACGCAGGAGCTGGTGAAGGAACAGGCCGACTTCCTGTCCGGGCATCTGCCCGGCTACCGCTGGTTCGGTGAAGGCCGCCGCGGTGGCAGCGGCGATGAACACATGGGCGTGTTCTACGACAGCAAGGTGCTGGCCATCGAGGAATCCGGCAACTTCTGGTTATCCGATACGCCCGAAGTACCCGGCAGCATCACCTGGGGCAACCTGTACCCGCGCATGGTCACCTGGGCCCTGTTCCGGCGCCTGGATGATGGCCGCCGTTTCTACTTCATGAATACCCACCTGCCCTACCGCGACGAGGACGAACCGCGCCGGGTGAAGGGTGCCGAGCTGATCGGCAAGCACCTGGAAGCCCTGCCTGCCGACCTGCCGGTGGTCCTGACCGGTGACTTCAACAGCGAGCCCGGCGGTGACACCTACAAGGCGTTCACCCGCCTGCTGCAGGACACACGCACGCAGGTGAAGGCACCGCAGGGACCACGCCTGACCTTCCACGACTTCACCGGCAAGGCCACCGTGCAGCTGGACTGGGTGCTGGTGCGCGGCTTCCATGCCCGCAGTTTCCTCACCGATGACCGCCGCATCGACGGCGTGCTGCCGTCGGATCACTTCCCGCTGGTGGTCGAGCTGGACTGGCCGAAGCACTGAATCTCTGCGGCAGCCGTGGCTACCGCGGCGGCTGCCGCGACAACAGCCGGTACAACGCCAGGTGCTGGTTGCGCGCCTGGCAGATGCGGGCGCCGACAGCAAGGAACACGGCAACGCCGATCAGGCCCAGCCCCAGCATCGGATCAGGCAGTCGCAGGAAACCGATCGCAGCGGCCATCGTCGCCAGCACCAGCAGCACAACGACCGCCACCGAAAGGCCCGCGCCGGGTGGCCCCGGGTCGCCAAACAGCATGCGCTGGGTATCCCGCCTGTCATCACTCATCGTATGTACTCCCTGGAATCTGCCCCACTAGTTACACGGCGGACACGGCTTCCGGCAGAGTCAGAAACGTCACGACTGTGACAACGTCCACAGCACACGCCGCGCTACCCTGCCCCCGTTCCCGAACTGTGGAGAAGGGCATGGCACACCAGAGTCGCCTGGCCGGTTTCATCATCGATTGCGAGGGCATTCCCGCCGACGAAGGCGCCCGCTTCTGGTCCGCCGCGCTCGGCCTGCAGGCGCAGCCCGCCTATGCCGAAGACGGCGCCGAGTACGCCGACCTGCAGGGCGCGCCCGCAGGCATGAACGTGGAGGTGCAACGCGTCAATCACCCTTCACGGGTGCACCTGGACATCGAGAGTGACGACATCGACGCCGAGGCCGACCGCCTGGAGAAGCTCGGCGCGCGCCGGATAGGCTTCATCAAACGCTGGTGGGTGATGGAAGCACCGACAGGCCATCGCTTCTGCATCGTGCGCATGCGCGAGCGCGAGATACCAGCCAATCACTGGCCCTGAAAGAAGAAAGGGACGGAAGCCACTGCTTCCGTCCCCTGCGGTTACTGCACCTGCGCCACACTCGCCGGCTGCGGTGATTGACCCCAACCACCCAGCGCCTTGTACACCCCCACCACGCTGACGTTGACCTCGGACTCGGCCGCGGCCAACGCATCATCGGCTGCCAGCTGCGTACGCTGCGCATCCAGCAGGGTCAGGAAGTCCTCCGAGCCCTCGCGATAGCGGATCTGCGCCAGCGACTCGGCACGGCGTGCCGCCTGCGCCTGCTCGACCACGATCGCCAGCCGCGCCTGCTGCTTGGAATAGCGGGTCAGCGCGTTCTCGGTGTCTTCCAGTGCCAGCAGCACCGTCTGCTCATACTGTGCTGCCACGCCTTCGGCCTCGGCCTTGCTGGCACGCAGGCGTGCACGCACGGTGCCGAAATCGAAGGCCGCCCAGCTCAGCGACGGCGTCAGCGACCAGGCCTTGTTGTTGCCATTGACCAGGCCACTGGCATCGCCACCGAGGAAGCCGACGAATCCGGACAGCGACAGCCGCGGGAACAGATCCGCCGTGGCCACGCCCACCCGCGCGGTAGCGGCAGCAAGACGACGCTCGGCCACGCGCACGTCGGCGCGTTGGCGCAGCAGCTCGCGGGTATCGCCCAGCGGCAGCGCCTTGGCGAATGCCGGCACTTCGTGCGGCGCAAGCATGGCGGTCAGCGTTTCCGGACGCTGGCCCAGCAGAACCGCCAGGCGGTTGCGCGACTGCGTTTCGGCCACTTCCAGCAGCGGAATGTCGGCCTCGATCGCCTTCAGCCGCGCACGACTGCTCTGCACGTCCAGCTCGCTGCCGGCGCCCAGCTCCCAGCGTGCCTCGGTCAGCTTCTGCGTCTCGCGCAGATTGACCAGGGTGTGCTGGGCTACGGCGATGCGCTTCTGTGTGCCGCGCAGCTCGAAGTAGTTGCGTGCCACTTCGGCGGCGATCAGTACCTGTGCGTCGGCCAGGTTGGCCTGCTCGGCATCGAGGTCGGCACGGGCGGCTTCTGCAGCACGGCGCTTGCGGCCGAACAGATCCAGCTCCCAGCCCGCATCGAAGCCGAGCTGGTAGCTTTCACTGAACACCCGCTGCCCACCCAGCTGCGGATCGGGTTGCTTGCGGCGATCGTAACTGCCGCCTGCGGTGACATGCGGCGCCTGGTCGAAGCGGCTTTCGACGAACACCGCGCGGGCCTGGCTGACGCGGGCCACGGCCACGCGCAGGTCCAGGTTGTCCGAAAGTGCGCCGTGAACTAGTTCTTCCAGCACCGGATCATCGAACTGCGCCCACCAGCTCGCCACCGGCGAGGTGGTGCTGAATACCGGCTGCTGCGCCCCCTGCAGCACCACCGGATCCTGCACCGGCGCCTTGTAGTTCGGGCCGACGCTGACACAGCCTGCCAGCACCAGGCTGGAGACGGCCATCGCCAACGTGCGGATCACCATGGCAGCACCTCGCCCAGGTAGGTGAAGCTGCCGTTCGGACCTTCATGGCCGATCAGTGCCATCTGCACGCTGGAGCGCGCGCCTTCGCTGATCTCAATCTCGCCGTGGCCGCCGTTCATATCGGTTTTCACGTAACCCGGATGCACGGTATTGACCTTGATCTGGGTGCTGCGCAGTTCATGCGCCAGCGCCAGCGTCCAGCTGTTCACCGCTGCCTTGGAGGCGTTGTACGCGGGAATCTTGAAATCGTAGATGCCCGAGGTCGGATCAGCGTGCAGGGTCTGCGAGCCGAGCATGCTCGAAACGTTGACGATCCGCCCGGACTTGGCCTGCCTGACCAGTGGCAGGAAGGCCTGGGTCACCGCAACCAGTGCGTACACGTTGGTGTCGAAAGTGCGCTTCCAGGTATCCAGCGACTGTTCGGACGGCGCCTGCGCCGGGTTCTCGATCATGATGCCGGCGTTGTTGACCAGGATGTCCAGGCGCCCATGGCGCTGGCGTACCTGCTCG
The DNA here is from genome assembly GCF_056482875.1 of Stenotrophomonas sp. 63632_Sma. Taxonomy (NCBI): domain Bacteria; kingdom Pseudomonadati; phylum Pseudomonadota; class Gammaproteobacteria; order Lysobacterales; family Lysobacteraceae; genus Stenotrophomonas; species Stenotrophomonas sp. 63632_Sma. Next base: position 1,816,006 of record NZ_CM151220.1, on the reverse strand, counting down.
ACTGCTTCGGCGATGCTGGCGGCATCGGTCACGTCCAGCTGGATGGCTTCCACCGGCAGGCCCTCGGCCTGCAGCTTCAGCGCCTGCTCTACGGCGGTCTCGCGCTTGCGGCCGGCCAGCAGCGTATGCACGCCGGCCTGGGCCAGCTGGCGCACGGTCTCGGCGCCGATGCCGCGGGTGGCGCCGGTGACCAGCGCGATCTTGTTCTGATGAGAGTTCATGGATTCTTGCCTCGTGAGGGGGAAGCCGCCGCCGGCCAGCGACCGGCGGCGACGGGGTTCCATGTCAGTGGTGGATGGTCGGCTCGCCGTGCTGCACCAGCTGGCCACCACCGTTGCGGGTGACGAACTTGCGCAGGGCCACGTAGAACACCGGGGTGAGGAACAGGCCGAACAGGGTCACGCCCAGCATGCCGGCGAACACGGTGATACCGGTCACCGAGCGCACCTCGGCACCTGCACCGTGCGACAGCACCAGCGGTACGGTGCCGGCGATGAACGCGATGGAGGTCATCACGATCGGGCGCAGGCGCAGGCGGCAGGCTTCCAGCGCAGCTTCAACGATACCCTTGCCGCCCATCTCCAGCTCTCTGGCAAATTCGACGATCAGGATCGCGTTCTTGCACGCCAGGCCCATCAGCACCACCAGGCCGACCTGCACGAACACGTTGTTGTCACCACCGGTCAGCCACACGCCGAACAGCGCGGACAGCAGGGTCATCGGCACGATCAGGATCACCGCCAGCGGCAGCGACCAGCTCTCGTACAGTGCGGCCAGCACCAGGAAGGCCAGCATGATCGCCACCGGGAACACGATGAAGGCGGCCTTGCCCTGGGTTGCCTGCTGGTAGCTCAGGTCGGTCCATTCGGTGGTCATGCCTACCGGCAGCACCTTGCCGGCGATCTCGGTCAGCTTGTTCATCGCCTCGGCCGAAGACAGCAGGCGCGGGTCGGCTTCACCGGCCAGATCCGCCGCCGGATAGCCATTGAAGCGCAGCACCGGGTCCGGGCCGAAGGTCTGCTTGATGGTGACCATCGAACCGATCGGCACCATCTCGCCGCGGTCATTGCGGGTACGCAGCTTGCCGATGTCCTCGACCGTTTCGCGGTACGGACCGTCCGCCTGCGCGATGACCTGCCAGGTACGGCCGAACTGGTTGAAGTCGTTGACGTAGGCCGAGCCGAGGTAGGTCTGCAGCGTGTCGAACAGTTCGGTGAGCTGCACGCCCTGTGCCTTGGCCTTGACGCGGTCGACCTCGGCATCCAGCTGCGGCACATTGGCCTGGTAGCTGGAAATCGGGAAGGCCATGCCCGGCGTCTGCGCAACGGTGCCCTGCATCGCCTGTACGGCATTCTGCAGCGCGCCGTAACCCAGGTTGCCACGGTCCTCGATGAACATCTGGTAGCCGTTGCCGTTGCCCAGGCCGAGGATCGGCGGCGGCATCATCGAGAAGGCGAAGCCTTCCTGCAGGCCGGCGATCTTCTGGTTGATCTCGGCGTTGATCTGCGCGGCGGTACGGCCATGACGCTCGGCGAACGGCTTGAGCGGAATGAACGCCACACCGGTGTTCGGCGTGTTGGTGAACTGCAGCGCGTTCAAACCCGGGAACGAGATGGTGTGGGCCACGCCATCGGTTTCCTGGGCGATCTTGGCGACCTTGCGCAACATTTCATCGGTACGCGCGATCGACGAACCTTCCGGCAACTTCACACCCGCGATCAGGTACAGCTTGTCCTGGGTCGGGATGAAGCCCGGCGGGACCAGCTTGAAGATCACACCGGTACCGACCAGCAGGATCGCGTAGACCACGAACACCGCACCACGACGGCCGAGGATGCGAGCCACGCCACGCTCGTACTTCTCCGAACTGGACTTGAAGAAGCGGTTGAACGGACGGAACACCCAGCCGAACAGGCGGTCGATCAAGCGGCTCGGCCCGTCCTTCGGCGCACCATGGGCCTTCAGCAGGCGCGCAGCCAGGGCCGGCGACAGGGTCAGCGAGTTGATTGCCGAGATCACCGTGGAGATGGCGATGGTGACCGCGAACTGCTTGTAGAACTGGCCAGTGACACCCGACAGGAAGGCCATCGGCACGAACACGGCACACAGCACCAGCGCGATCGCGATGATCGGGCCGGATACCTCACGCATGGCCTGGTGGGCCGCGGCGGTGGGCGACAGGCCTTCCTCGATGTTGCGCTCGACGTTCTCCACCACCACGATCGCGTCATCCACCACGATGCCGATCGCCAACACCAGGCCGAACAGGCTCAGCGTGTTGATCGAGAAGCCCAGCAGGTACAGCGCGGCGAAAGTACCGACCACCGACACCGGCACCGCGATCAGCGGAATGATCGACGCACGCCAGGTCTGCAGGAACAGGATCACCACCAGCACCACCAGCGCGATCGCTTCCAGCAGCGTGGAGACCACGGCCTTGATCGAGTCGCGCACGAAGATGGTGGTGTCATACACGGCTTCGTACTTCACGTCGGCCGGCATGGTCTTCTGCATCTCGTCCATCGTCGAGATGACCTGGTCGCGGATCTCCAGTGCATTGGCACCCGGCGACTGGAAGATACCGATACCCACCGCGTTCTTGCCGTCCAGCTGCGAACGCAGGGTGTAGTCACCGGCACCCAGTTCCAGGCGGGCCACATCGGCCAGGCGCACGATCTCGCCATCAACACCGCTCTTGAGCACGATGTCGCCGAATTCCTTTTCAGTCTTCAGGCGGCCCTGGGCATTGATCAGGGTCAGGAACTGGCTGTTCGGCAGCGGTTCGGCACCGAGCTGGCCGGCCGAGACCTGCACGTTCTGCTCACGCATGGCGCGCACCACATCACTGGCGGTCAGGCCGCGCGAGGCGACCTTGTCCGGGTCCAGCCAGGCGCGCATGGCGTAGTCACCACCACCGAAGATCTGCGCGTCACCCACGCCCGGAATACGCGCCAGCGCATCCTTGACGTGCAGACGGGCGTAGTTGCGCAGGTACAGGGTGTCGTACTTGCCGTTCGGCGAGGTCAGGTGCACCACCATCAGGAAGGTCGGTGACTGCTTCTGCGTGGTCACGCCCTGCCGGCGCACGTCCTCGGGCAGGCGCGCCTGCGCCTGCGCCACGCGGTTCTGCACCTTCACCGCCGCCGCGTCCGGGTCGGTGCCCGGGCGGAAGGTGACGGTCATCTGCAGCACACCGTCCGAGCCGGCGACCGACTTCAGGTACATCATGCCTTCGACGCCGTTGATGGCCTCTTCAAGCGGGGTGGCGACGGTCTCGGCAATGACCTTGGGGTTGGCGCCCGGATACACCGTGCGCACGACCACCGACGGCGGCACCACTTCCGGGTACTCGCTGATCGGCAGGATTGGAATCGTGATCAGGCCTGCGGCGAAGATCACGATCGACAGCACCGCCGCGAAGATCGGCCTGTCGATGAAGAAACGGGAAAAGTCCATGGAGGAATTCCTGGGAAAGGCGTTCGGCGGGCAACAGCCTCCCCGCCCCTCGCCGAGATGACGAAGGCAGGGAAGGCTGCCGCTGGCGCCGGCAGCTAAGCGGGGACGCGGATCAGGAGACGGCGGATCAGTGGTTCAGCGCGGCGGTGGCATCGCGGCCCGGTGCCGGCGGCGCAGCCTGCGGCTGCATCGCCACGGCCTTGGCCTGCACCGGCATGCCCGGCATGAAGACCTTCTGCACGCCGTCGATGATCACCTTGTCGCCGGCCGCCAGGCCATGCTCGACAATACGCAGGCCGTCGGCGGTGCGGCCGAGCTGGATGTCACGGCGCTGGGCCTTGCCATCCTTGTCGACCACGTACACGTACTTGCGATCCTGGTCGGTCAGAACAGCCTTCTCGTCGATCAGCAGGGCCTGGAACTGGCCGCTGCCGAGCAGCTGCACGCGGGCGAACAGGCCCGGCGTGAACTGGCGGTCGGCGTTGTCCAGCAGCGCGCGGACACGGATGGTGCCGGTGCTGCGCGCCACCTGGTTGTCGAGGAAGTCGACCTTGCCGGAGTGCGGGTAGCCCTCTTCACCGGACAGGCCAACCTTCACCGGCAGGTCGCTGTCACGCTCGCTCGGCCGCTCGCCCTTGCGCGCCATCTGTGCATAGCGCAGGAAGGTGCTTTCATCGGCATCGAAGTAGACGAACACGGTGTCCAGCGAGACCAGCGTGGTCAGCACGCTGGCGCTGTCGCCGGCGGTGACCAGGTTGCCGGCGGTGACCATCGCGCGGCCGGCACGGCCGTCGATCGGCGCACGCACCTTGGTGAACTCCAGGTTGAGGCGGGCCGCATCCAGCGCAGCCTGCGCCGCCTGTACGGCGGCACCGGACTGGTCAGCCGCAGCGCGACGCTGCTCGGCCGTCTCGGTGGAAATGGCCTGCTGCTCGGACAAGCGCTTGGCACGCTCGGATTCACTGCGGGCCAGCGTGGCCTGGGTGCGGGCGCGGGCCAGTTCGGCAGCGGCGCGATCGTACTCGGCCTGGTAGCTGCGCGCGTCGATGGTGAAGAGCACTTCGCCCTTCTTCACTTCCTGGCCTTCGACGTAGTTGACCTTGTCGATGTAGCCGGACACGCGCGGGCGCAGTTCAACGCTCTGTACCGCTTCGACGCGGCCGCTGAACTCGTCCCACTGGCTGACCTGCTTGACCAGCACCGGTGCAGCACTGACCTGCGGCGGCGGCGGTGCACCGGCTTCTTCGGCGTGGCCGCCGCTGCAGGCCGCCAGCACGGCTGCGGCGAGGATCGACACGCCGACCATCGCGATGCGATGGCCGAAACGATGTGGGGTGGAATTGGGGGAAGTCATGGCATGCATCCGTACGGAGGGGTGGTACAGCTAGATGAGAACGTGTTGCAAAAACAGGCGGCGTATCCTGCGACCTCAACCATGGTCGAGGTCAAGCGACGCCTGCGGTATCGCGCCACAGGGGAGGAACGTCCAGGTGCAGCAGGCCGCGCGGCAGTTCGGCATCACTGCTGTCGCAGCGGACGATGGCGCGGTTGTCGCGGCAGCCATCAAGCAGGGAGACCACGCGACGGCCGACCAGCAGTGAGCTGGGCCACTCGATGCAGGCATTGGCCGCGTTGGCCGGCGTACACACCGGGCTGCAGACTTCCAGCATCTGCGCGCGCACGCCCAATGCCTGGGCTTCCTGGTGCACCACCTGCGCGTACATGCGCAGCGCCGCAGTGGTGATCGAGGTTTCGCCGTAGCCCGCCCATGGCTTGGCATTGGCCGGGCTGCCGATCATCACGTAGCGGCGCGCATGCACGTTGTCCTGCAGCAGCGGCAGCAGATGACGCACTGCGTGCACGTGCGGCATCAGATCGGCCTGCATCGCGCCCAGCAGTTCATCGCCGTTGCGGTCAGTCACCCGGCCGCGACGGTAAGGGCCGCCCATTGCGGCGATCACTGCCGCCAGCGGACGCGGGCGATGCGCGATGCGTTCGGCCAGTGCGCGCGCCGAGCCGTCATCGCTGAGCGAACCCAGCAGCGTCTCCAGGCCCGGCTCATCGGCGAACTGCTCATGCAGCGCCGCCAGCCGGCCCGGGTCGCGACCGACTACCAGCACCGGGCTGCCGGCTTCCAGCAGTGCGCCAACCACGCCCTGGCCGACGGCACCGGTGCCGCCGAGGACCAGGACTTCGGGCGTCAGCATCCCATTCACGGGACATTTCCTCCCAAATCCGGGATAGTCCCGATTCGACGCAGCCAATCGCCCTTGTGCGGGGCCAGGCGGATGGCACCGCCACGCTGCTGACGCATCGGCGCGGTAAACTCACGGAAGTCCTTGTGTACCAAGGAACTCGGGCGGACTTCAACGGTCATTGCCAGGTCCAGGGTGCTCTGGCCGGCGTTCCGGAGACGGGCAAGAATGTTGCGCAGGCTCATGGCGGACGGGCTCCAAATAACGAATGGCGCCACGATAGACCTCAAACCTTTACTTGATTAGTCCTGATTAAGGGGAATAATCATCCCGCTCCCGGTCCAATCGTTCTGTCACGATTGTCCCATCACCGACGTCCAGGATCCCAGACCATGTCCCACGATCTCAACGAGACGCTGATCTTCGTCAAAGTGGTCGAGCAAGGCAGTTTCATTGCCGCTGCCAAATCGCTCGGCCTGCCCAAGACCACGGTCAGCCGCAAAGTGCAGGAGCTGGAAACGCGCCTCGGTGCGCGCCTGCTGCACCGGACCACCCGCCGCCTCGGCCTGACCGAAGCGGGTTCGATCTACCACGAACATTGCCAGCGCATCGCGCGCGAGCTGGAAGAAGCCGAGAGCGCGGTGAGCCAGCTGCAGTCCGGTCCGCGCGGCTGGCTGCGCTTCACCGTGCCTTACTCGATCGGCATCACCTGGATTGCACCGCTGCTGGGCCAGTTCCATGCGCAGTATCCAGAGATCCGCTTGGACATGCACATGGGCAACGAGAAGCTGGACCTGATTGCAGGTGAGGCGGACCTGGCCCTGCGCGTGGGTGCCCTGCCCGATTCCAACCTGGTGGCACGCAAGCTGGGCAGCCTGCGCACGCAGGTGTTCGCCAGCCCGGCCTACATCGAACGCTATGGTGAGCCACTGCATCCGGAAGAGCTGCAGTTCCATCGCATCTTGGCGATGCGCAAGCCGTACCACACCGGCAACTCGCCGCGCTTCACCTGGCAGCTGGGCGAGAACGGCGGCGAGCTGCGCGACTTCCCTGTTACCCCGCTGATGACCGCCAACGACATGTCTGCGTTGAATGGTGCATTGGTGTGCGGCGAAGGCCTGCTGCTGACCGGGGACGTGATGGCCAAGCCGTTCGTTGAGTCGGGCATGGTGCGCCGCGTGCTGGCTGGCTGGACCGGGCCGGAAGTGGACTTCAACGCCGTGTTCGCCGGTGGCCGCCTGGTCTCGCCGAAGGTGCGTGCATTCGTCGACTTCCTGGTCGAGAAGCTCAACTTCGACGCCAATTACATGCTGGCGCAGTGCCCGGGCGCGAAGCTGGCGCAGCAGCAGAAGGAAAAGGAAGACGCCGCGCTGGAAAGCAGCGGCAAGCGGATCTTGGAGAAGGTGGCCGCTTCGGCCGCATGACCGGAAGCATCCACGCATGGCGTGGATCTATCCGGCGCGCGGTGCAGCTCCATGTAGAGTCGAGCCATGCTCGACTTTGCTTCTGGAACCGCGCCGACCAAGGTCGGCACGGGTTCGCATCTGTAGAGCCGGGCCATGCTCGGCTGATATGCAAAGCAGTCGAGCATGGCTCGACTCTACATGTGCTATCGGCGTGCCGAGCAACGCTCGGCACCTACAGAAAATGCCGCCTGCAAGGGCGGCATTTTCGTTCCGGCGGCGCGGCTTTCGGTAGATGCCGACCTTGGTCGGCGCCGTTCGGAGAAGCCGCGACCGGGAGCGCTATCGGCGTGCCGAGCGAGCTCGGCACCTACAGAAAATGCCGCCTGCAAGGGCGGCATCCTCGTTCCGGCTACGTGGCTTTCAGTAGATGCCGACCTTGGTCAGCGCCGTTTGGAGAAACCGCGACCGGGAGCGCTATCGGCGTGCCGAGCAACGCTCGGCACCCACAAAAATGCCGCCTGCAAGGGCGGCATTTTCGTTCCGGCTACGCCGGAACCGTAACGCTACGCGTTACTGCTTCAGGGGAATCACGCGGATTTCGACGCGGCGGTTCTTGGCGCGGCCGGCATCGGTGCTGTTGTCGGCAATCGGGTACGACTTGCCGGCGCCCAGGGTTTCGATGCGCACGCTCTGCACGCCCTGGCCGATCAGGTACTGCGCGACCGAGTCGGCACGTTCCTTCGACAGGCGGTTGTTGACCGCGTCACTGCCGATGCTGTCGGTATGGCCGACCACTTCGATCATGGTCTGGTTGTAGTCACGCAGGGTGCCTGCCACGCCATTGAGCGAGCCGTAGAACTGCGGCTTCAGGGTCGACTTGCCGAAGTCGAAGGTGATGCCGTCCGGCAGGTTCAGCATGATGTTGTCGCCCTGGCGCTGCACATCAATGCCGGTGTTGGCAGTGCGCTCGCGCAGTGCGCGTTCCTGGCGATCCTGGTACTGGCCTACCGCGGCGCCGCTGAGCGCGCCGATGCCGGCGCCGATCAGCGCATGCTGACGACGCTCCGTGGCGCTGTCACCGGTCAGCAGGCCGGCGGCTACGCCGATGGCGGTGCCGATCAGCGCGTTGCGGCCGGTGCGGTTCTGCTGCTCGGTCGGGTTGCCGTACTGGTCACTCTGTACGTAGGAGCCGCCGGTGGCGCAGGCCGACAGGACGGCCGCACTCATCAGGGCCAGTGCGACGTTGCGGGTGGTGTTGCGGATCATGAGGTTCTCCTTGGTTTCCGGTCGGCCGGCGGCCTGCGGGCGCAAAGAGAATAAACAGCCCGATGCGATGCCGGAATGATGATCGGGCACGTCGACAGGGCCGCGTTCAGCTAACTGACCAGATCTCTCAGCCCGCACTTTACCCCGCTCCCGACTGCCGGTAGGCAGCCAGCGCGGCATCGCGGCCAACCGCCAGATCCACCAGCGGCGTGCGCGGATAGCCCGGGGCATGCGCCGCCAGCAGCAACGGATGCTGCCACGGCGCGAAGCGCGCTTTCACCGGCAGCGCCCCCAGTTCGGGCACCCAGCGGCTGATGTAGCGGGCCTGGGGGTCGAACTTCTCGGCCTGGGTCACGGGGTTGAACACGCGGAAGTAAGGTGCGGCATCGGCACCGGTCCCGGCCACCCACTGCCAGCCCATCGTGTTGTTGGCCAGGTCGGCATCGACCAGGGTGTCCCAGAACCAGCGCGCGCCATGCAGCCAGTGCGCGCGCAGGTGCTTGCACAGATAGCTGGCCACGATCATCCGCACCCGGTTGTGCATGTAACCGGTGTGCCACAGCTCGCGCAGGCCTGCATCGACGATCGGCACGCCGGTGTTGCCGCGCTGCCAGTCGTGCAGCTGCGCGGCACTCGGTGTGGCCCACGGGAAACGGTCAAAGCGCGGGTTGAGGTTGTCGGTCGGCGTCTTCGGGAAGTGATGCAGCAGGTGGTAGGCGAAGTCACGCCAGCCCAGTTGGCGAAGGTAGCCGTCGATGTCGGCGTCGGTGCCGGCACTGCGCAGCCCTTCCAGCGCATGGGCAATCCGCCAGGGTGCGATTTCGCCGAAATGCAGGTGCGGCGACATCCGCGAGGTGCCCACGCGATCTGGCAGGTCACGCTGCTCGCGGTAGCCGCGCAGCGCACCGTCCTCGAACACGGACAGCGCTTCCAGCGCACCGGCTTCACCCGGCTGCCAGTGCTCCCAGAAGCCGGTATCCCAGTCCAGCGTCGGTGCCAACTGGAGATCATCCAATGCCAGGCTGTCGACCGCGTGCGTCGCCAATGCTTCCGGTGCGGCCTGCAGCGCAGGCAGGCGCCAATGACTGAGTACATTGCGCCAGTACGGCGTGAATACCTTGTACGGCTGACCCTGCTGGGTGGCGATATCCCACGGCTCGAACAGCAGGCTGCCATTGCAGCTCTGTGCGTCGATGCCCTGCTCGCGCAGCGTGCGCTTTATGGTGGCGTCGCGTGGCTGGGTGGCCGGTTCGTACTTGCGGTTCCAGTACACCGCCCCGGCGCCGGTCTGCTCGATCAGCAACTGCAGGGCCGGCAGGCTGTCACCGCTGCGCAGCACCAGCGACGAACCACGCGCGCGCAGGTCCGCATCCAATCCGCCCAGTGAACGGTGGCGCCAAGCATCGGAGGCGGCACCCGGCACCCACTCGCCCTCTTCGTGGGGCGCATGGATGTAGATCGGCACCACGTCGTGACCGGCATCCAGCGCGGCCTGCAGGGCCGGATTGTCCTGCAGCCGCAGATCACGGCGGAACCATACCAACGCTACCGACACAGACACCGCCTTCGTTGTTGAAGGCGGACATGATAGCCAGCGGCGGTGAAGGCGTTGCACGCAGACGCCGTCTGCTAGGCTGCCGGCCCCGTTATCGGAACAACGACGCCATGGATGACCTGCACGCTGCCTTCGCCCGTTTCGGCCCGTTGCAGGCCCAGGACGAACATGACTGGCAGGGCCCGTTCCCGCTGCCCCCGGTACTGGCACACTTCTACGCGCAGGTCGGGCCGCTGGGCGAAGAGATCAATGCCAGGGTTGGCCGCGCCGGCATTACCGTTCCCGGCCTTGATGTCTGGATACCGCCACTGCAACGCCTGTGGAGCCAGCAGGCCGGCTATCGATGGCATGGCATCAGCGGCGAACGGATCAACGACTGGCCATCGAACTGGCTGGTGATTGCCGATCGCGGCGCCGATCCGTTCATCCTCGACCTGGATGACGGCCGTGTGCTGTTCAGTCACCACGGTGCGGGCCTGCTGGATGCCGGCGAGATCACTGCCGATGTGCCGACCTTGATGGCGGCTCTGGCTGCTGCAGGCACGGTGTACCTCGATGCCGGCGATGACCTCTACAACGACGATGACGATGGCGGCATCCGTCCTGAACACCAGGAGGCAGCCGTACAGGCGTTGGCCCGGGTACTGGGCGACCGCCTGCAGGCCGAGTCGTTCATCGGGACGTTGCTGGACTGAATCCACGCATGTCGTGGATCTACTTCTCGAAACGCTGCATCGCCTCGCTGATCAGTACCCGCGCCTCGGCGGCGTTGCCCCAGCCATTGAGCTGCACCGGGTTGCGACCGGCCGGCAGGTCCTTGTAGACCCGGAAGAACGCCTCGATGCGCTGACGCTCGACCTCCGGCAGATCCTTCAGGTCGCGGATGCTGGCGTAGGTCGGGTCGACCTTATCGGTCGGCACGCCGATGATCTTCTCGTCGTGCTCACCGCCATCGATCATCTTCAGATAGCCGATCGGCCGGAAGCGCACGATCACGCCCGGATGCAGCGGTTCACGGGTCAGCACCAGCGCGTCCAGCGGATCGTTGTCACCGGCCAGGGTGCGCGGCATCGAACCGTAGTTGGCCGGATAGGCGACCGGCATCGACTGGAAGCGGTCCACATGGACCAGGCCGTCTTCCTTGATCTCGTACTTGGTGAAGCTGCCGGCCGGAATCTCCACCGCCAGATTCACCTCCTGTGGGGCCTGCTTCGGCTGGGCCACCAGGAACGGATGCAATACGGTATCGGCAGCGGTCACCGCACTGGCCAGCAACAGCAGGGCGGCACCGATGGCGGCGAGCGGAAGGATGCGCCGGGGCGTGGTCATATGCGTCTTCTCACTCCCAGCAGCGGTCGGCACGGCCCTTGGCGGTCTGTGCACGCGGGCAGTCGCGTGGCCTGATGCGACCTTCGGTCAGCTCCGTGCGCTGCTTGCCACCCTTGGCATCACGGCGCAGTTCGAAGGCATCGTAGAGACGGCCGGTCACCGTGCGTGCTTCATAGCGCAGGTGCTGCGGATCAATGTTCAACACCTGGAACAACTGGGTATCCTCGGCCACCGGATCCATCGTCCTGCGTGCTTCGTCGGAAAGGCGGTACTGCTTCGGTCCGGCCACGGTCACCACATACTGCGGCGTCGCGGCATGCCCTTCGCCACGGCGACCATAGGTGTGATCGTGGCCCTGCAGCACCAGATCGACGCTGTGGCGGCGTACCACCGGCAACAGCACGTCACGCAGCGCAGCGTTCTCGCGGCCTTCGCGGGGTGAGTAGAACGGCTGGTGCAGCAGCACGATGGTCCACGGCTGCGGGTTGCCGGTCAGAACCTTGTCCAGCCACTGTGCCTGCGCCTTGGCGGTGCCGAGGTCGAGTGCCGAGGTGCCATCGACCACCGCCACGCGTACACCCTGCGCATCGAACCAGTAGCTGGTCTGCTGCGCGGCGGTGGCGCCATTGCCCGGCAGCGCGAAGGTCACCGGCCAGTGCCGGCCCAGCACGCGACGCTCCTGCGGCGTGTCCTCGAATTCCTCGAAGTACTCATGGTTGCCGATCGCCGGGGCCACCAGTGTTTCCTGCGCCAGCCATCCGGTGGCGGCAAACCACTCGCCCCATTCGCTGTCGTCCATGTTGTCGCCGCCGCTGACCAGGTCACCGGCGAACAGGCTCATGCGCGCCTGCGGTGCAGCCTTCTGTGCGGCACGCACCACGCGGCTGACATGGCTGACGTTCTTGTTCTGGGTATCACCGAAGTACAGCAGGGTCAGCGGCTTGTCGGCCGCGGCCAGCGTGCGCAGCTGGTTCCAGGCGCTCCAGCTGCCATTGCCCTGCACGCGGTAGACGTACTGGGTGTCCGGCTGCAGGCCAGCGATGTCGGCACGATGATGGTGCGACAGCCCGTTCTCGGTCTGCAGTGCTCGCGTCGTCGCACGCACCTGGCGGATGCCCTCGATGGCCGGCGAATCCCCGGCGAGGGCAATCTCGAGCAGCGGTGCCTGCACGCTGCCGTCAGTACGCCAGGCCACGGCGAAACCGTGGCTGGGATCCACCGCCGGCGAGGCGACGATGCGATCCGGCACCGGCGTCGCTGCGTAGTGGCGGCTGCCCGCTGGCACCTGGGTGTTGGGTTCGGCCGCTGCGAACGACAGCGACGGCAGTGCCAGCAGCAGGCCCAACGCCAGCGTGCGCATCACGCACTGCCGGCTCATGCGCCACACTCCAGCGGCAATGCCAACTGCTTGGCGATGCTCTCCCAGTCGAACGCCACCACGCCCTGGTCGTCATGCACTGCATACAGTGCGCCGTGCGGGAAGCGCGCACTGAGTTGCTGCATCATCCAGATGCCGTCGGTGTTGGCCACGGTATTCCCCTGGAACGCGCCCACCGGCTTCAGCGTGTGCCGGTCGAACAGATGGAACACGCTGCGCTGCTTGCCCTGTTCGGTGGTGATCCACCAGCCGTCCTTGCCGCAGGTACGCAGGGTCACGCCTTCGGCCTGCGCCTTGAACACGTCGCGGCCGAACGTGGTGCCGGTGAAGCGTCCGGCCAGGGTGTAGACCTTGAACTCGCTGGCGTAGCTCTCATCCTCTTCGGCGATCAACAGGCGATCATTCTCCGGATCGCCCCAGATCGACTCGACCACGCGCAGCGCACCGGTTTCGCTGGTGTCACCGATGCTGGCCACCAGCTTCGCCTCGACCTTCGCACCGTCGCGGGTCACGTGGTACTGGCGCACGCGCTTGTCCAGCTCGGCCAGCGGCGGCAGGATGTCACGCCCCTGCGCATCCTCGCCGTTGTCCCAGGAGTCGGTAACGTAGACGCTGTAGCCATCGGCACGGCGGTCGACCCACAGCCCGTACGGCTTGCGCAGGTCGTCCGCAGCGAACGTCGCCAGCGGCGCGAAGTCCGGCAGGCTCAGCACCTGCACGCGGTGATTGTCGCGCTCCACGATCCACAGCAGGTCGTCGGTCACCGCGATGCCGTTTGGGCGATCGAACTGCCCTGGCCCGGTGCCGCTGCTGCCAACGTCACGCAGGTGCTGGCCGGTGCTGCCATCGTAGACCACCAGCTTGTCGGTGGCCTTGGCGGTGGCAATCAGCCACAGCTTGCCATCCGGCGCACGCCACGCCGCCGGCGAATCGATGTTGTCGGCCGGGGTCATCGGTGACAGGAAGGCTTCGGCGATGGTGGTCACCGTGCGCGCGCCCCCGGCTTTCGCTGCCGTAGGGGCCGCGGCCGGATCGTTGCCGGTCGCCGGCGTGCAGCCGGCGGCCAGGGTCGCCGCGAGCGCGACCGCCAGGACGGTGATGCCACGCCCCATCACAGTGCCACCTTCAGGCCCAGCGCATAGGTGCGGCCGTACTCTTCCATCTGCAGGGTGCGCGAGCGCGTGCCCTGGTACAGCTCCAGCGGCTTGTCCAGCAGGTTCTGTGCTTCGAAATACATGCTCACCCGCGGGGTGAACTTGTAGTCCAGCGAGAAATCGAGCTGGGTGTTCGGTGCAACGTAGATGTCGAACGCCCGGCCCTTGCCGATGCTGTCCAGGTACTCGCTGCGGTACACCGCCGCCAGGCGTGTACTCACACCGTACTTTTCATAGCCGATGTGTGCGCTGTAGACATGCTTGGAGGCGCGCGGCAGTGTGAAGTCCTCGCCTGCACGGTCCTTGATGCCGGCATCGAACTTGGTATCCAGCCAGGTGCCACTGGCACCGACCAGCAGGCCATCCAGGCCGTCCGGCAGGAAGGCCAGCTGCTGCTGCCAGTTGAATTCCGCACCGCGCACGGTGGCCTTGCGGCCATTGATCGGCTGGGTCACGTCAAAGCCGCCATAAGCGGGATCATTGGTCCGCACCGTTTGCACGATGTAGCCATCGATCGACTTGTGGAACAGGCCAAGTGAAACGATACCGGTGCTGCCGATGTACTTCTCCACCGACAGGTCGATGTTCTTCGACTCGTACGGATCCAGTTCCGGATTACCCAGGCGCACTTCCTCGTCGCCGCGGCTGTAGCCCACGCGTGGCGAGACATCGCCGAAGGAAGGACGCGATACGGTCTTGTTGGCCGAGGCGCGCAGTACCCAGTCATCGGCCGCGTCGTAGCGCAGGTGCAGACCCGGCAGCACGTTGGTGTAGCTGCTGTTGGCCACCCGCGGGGTGACGGTGAAGCTGCGTCCGTTGGCGGCCACGTCCACCTGGTTGCCGATCGCCTTGAACTGGGTGTTTTCCACGCGCACACCGCCGATGATGCGCAGCGCGCCCACATCCCAGGTACCCATGGCGTAGCTGGCGAAGATGTCTTCGCTGGCCACGTAGTCCTCTTCCAGCGATGTCATCGCGTTGCCACCGGCATCCTGGGGACGGGCGCTGTACTGGCCGCCATTGGCCGCCCAGAAGGCACGCATCGCGGCCGAATCCATGCCGTCACCGAGGTTGCCGTGGCGGTGCTCCGGCGAGGAGGTGCTCCAGCTCGACAGCGCCACCTTCGGGCCGACACGCAGTTCGCGCTCGTCCACATTCACGTCACGGTCGCGCCAGCGACCCAGCAGGCCGAACTTGATGCTGCTGCTGTCGCCGTCGAAGCGCACGTTGACCTGCGCGCTGTGCTCCTTGTCGTTCACCTGCTTGGGTGAGAGCACGAAGCGGTCGAACGCGTAGTTGCTGTTGTCCAGCCACTGCGGGTTGTCGAAACTGTAGCTGGGCAGGCGGCTGCTTTGGTCCAGGGTGCCGTTGAAGGCCTTGCCGTTGAGCTTGAAGCGCGCCTCCATCTCGTCGTTCACGCGCTCTTCGGTACGGGTGTAGCCGATCCGGTAATCGACCACGGCGTTGGTCAGCTTGTTCTCGCCACCGAGACTGGCCGCGAAGGTGTTCTCCTTCTTGGTGCGGTAGCGCATGCGCTTGTCGATGGAATCTTTCGGCATTCCATCCAGGCGGTACTGGTCGGTGCCGGTCTTGACCATCTTCGCGTCGTCGAAGTTGAAGATCACGCGCTGGCGGGTCTCCGCATCGTCGAACTGGCTGTACAGCGTGCGCAGGTAGTACTTGCTGTCTTCATTCGGGCGCCAGTCGAGGTTGAGGTTGGCACCGATGCGCTTGCGCTCGATCTCGTACTTGCGGTGCTGCAGGTTGATCGCGGTGACATCGCCGGGGACGGCATCGTCCTCGCCGTCATACTCCACTTCGGTGTTGTCCGACTCGAACCTGCGCTTCTGGTAGTTCACGCCCAGCGCCACGCCGAAGGTGTCGTTGAACACTTCGCTGTAGTTGAAGGCGGCCTTGGGGCTGGTCTCGCCGGACAGCTGCTGGTGGCTGCCTTCGATCTTGCCACGCAGGCTGCGACCGTCGCGGTCGAAGGCCGAGGCCGATTCCACCAGCACGGCGCCGCCGATGGCATCACCGGGCATGTCCGGGGTCGGCGACTTGACCACGCGCAGGCGCTCGGTGGAGTCGGACGGGATCACGTCCAGCGGTGCGGCGCGGCTGGAATCCTCCGGCGTACCGATGGCGATGCCATCCACGCTGACGCTGTTGAGGTTGGCGTCCAGACCGCGGATGACCACGAAGCGCCCCTCGCCCTGGTCGCGGGTCACGCTGATGCCCGGCAGGCGCTGCAGCGACTCGGCCACGTTCTTGTCCGGGTACTGGCCCAGTGCATCGGAGGACACGGCGTCTTCGATCGCATCACTGCTGCGCTTGAGGTCGACCGCGCGGATCTGTGATTCGAGCTGGGCGCGCACTTCGATGCGGTCCAGGTCGACCGCATCAGCGGCCACGGCGCCGGTGGCGGCAACCGCCTGCTGCCCGGCCGCCTGCAGCGGGGCTGCGGCCCCCATCGCCAGGGTCAGGGTGATGGCAACGGCCAACGGAGTCTTGATATGCACTGGGAATCCCCATTCCTGTTAAGAATGGGTCTGCACGGTATGTCCGCAAGGTTGCATGGCCGTGACATGCGCCTGCACATTTCGAGTAACGCCGCTCCGGGCCAGGTTTGGGTTCGGCCCGCCGATCCGGCAAAATGGCGCCCTCTCTCCTTTTCCCCTTCCCGACCATGAAGATCGTCGAAGTGCGCCACCCGCTGGTGCAGCACAAGATCGGCCTGATGCGCAACGCTGCGCTCAGCACCAAGGATTTCCGCGAACTGGCCAACGAGCTGGGTACGCTGCTGGCCTACGAGGCCACCGCCGACCTGGACACCGAGCCGCACACCCTGCCCGGCTGGGCCGGCCCGGTCACCGTGCAGCGCATTGCGGGCGCCAAGATCACCGTGGTGCCGATCCTGCGCGCCGGCCTGGGCATGCTCAGCGGCGTGCTGTCGCTGATCCCGGCGGCCCGTGTCAGCGTGGTCGGCCTGCAGCGCGATGAGGAAACCCTGCAGCCGGTGCCCTACTTCGAGCGCCTGACCGGGCGCCTGGAAGAGCGCGACGCGCTGATCCTGGACCCTATGCTGGCCACCGGCGGCACCCTGATCGCCACCATCGACATGCTCAAGCGTGCCGGCGCCCGCCGCATCAAGGGCATCTTCCTGGTGGCCGCGCCGGAAGGCATCGAAGCGGTCAAGGCCGTGCACCCGGACGTGGAGATCTACACCGCAGCCATTGATGCCCAGCTCAACGACAAGGGCTACATCCTGCCGGGCCTGGGCGATGCCGGTGACCGCATCTTCGGTACCCGCGTCGGCTGATCCGACGATCCGGGGTCAGAGCCCTTTCGCCACGAAAGGGATCTGACCCCAACAGCGCAGGCCGTCGCGGCCGCGTTGCGATTCTTCACGTGCTCTTGGCGCCGGGAAGCGAATGCTCCGCGCACCCGCCACCCTTGGAGCTCCCGATGAAAGCCTCTTTCCTGCTGGCCGCCGTCCTGCTGGTCGGCCTGCCCCTGGCTGCCAATGCCACCACTCCGCAGCAGCAGCGCATGGCCGAATGTTCGGCCAAGAACAAGGGGCTGAAGGGCGATGCCTACAAGACTGCACAGAGCTCCTGCCTCAGCGGCCACGCCGCCGACGCCAAGCCGGTCAATACGCAGCAGGAACGCATGCGCAAGTGCAACGCTGACGCGGGCGCCAAAAAGCTGGCCGGTGATGCGCGCAAGACCTTCATGAGCAGCTGCCTGAAGGCCTCGTAGCAATCACGTCCGGGTAGAACGCCATCCACGCATGGCGTGGATCCACGGACATCAGTGAAAGGCCGGGCATTGCCCGGCCATGCCATTACCCCAGGGCGCGTGCCTTCAGCTCACCCTGCTCGTGCAGGGTCACGAAACGCCCCTTGTCATCCCTGCCAAGCTGCGCCAATGCCACCTGCGGGTCGTGGGTGAAGAACAGCCGCACGTTGCGCGCCAGCTTGTCTTCCAGGAACTGCCGCTTCTCGTCGATCAGCAGCTCGGCATTGCGGTCATAGCCCATGGTGATCGGCACGTGTACCCATGAGCGGCCCGGGATCAGGTCGGCACAGAACACCACGCCACCATGCGCACTTTCGCCTGCATGCGCGTGACCGACGATCTCGGCCAGCATCAGCCCCGGTGTATGCCCGTCGCTGTAACTGAAGCGCACGCTGCGGCCGAGCGCCTTCGAGTACTCCCCGTCCACCACTTCCAGCCGGCCACTGGCCTGCAGCAGGCCCGGCAGTTCCGGAATGAAGCTGGCGCGATCGCGCGGGTGTGGCTGCACGGCGCGCTGCCAATGCTGCGCGCCGACTACATAGGTTGCGTTGGGGAACAGCAGCTCGGGCTCACGCCCTTCGCTCCATGCCGCCAGCAGGCCACCGGCATGATCGAAATGCAGGTGGCTGAGCACCACCACGTCGATATCCTCGTGCTCGAAGCCGGCTTCGCGCAGCGAATCGATCAGCACGTGCTGGCTTTCCTGCACACCGTAGCGTTCGCGCATGCGCGGATCGAAGAACGCCCCGATACCGGTTTCAAACAGCACCGTCTTGCCTTCCAGCGGGCTGGCAAGCAGCGCACGGCAGGCCAGCTCGATGCGATTGAGCTCGTCCGGTGCCGCCCATTTTTCCCACAACGCGCGCGGCGCGTTGCCGAACATCGCGCCGCCATCGAGGCGCTGCGAGTTTCCACGAATAGACCAGAGTTTCATGTGTCGATTATCGGCGCCGGCTCGTTAAATAATCGCTAGAAGGGAAACAGAAAACCCCGCCGGCAAAGGCGGGGTTTCGATAATCAGCCGGATTGCCGGCCCGCAGCCGGCACCACCGGATCAGTGTGCCGGCACCACCTGGGCACTGCCGACCGGATTGCGCGGGTCGCTGCCGCCGAACAGCTTGTTGGCCCTGCGGTCCCATTCCACGGTCTGCAGGTTGCCCCACACGTGGCTGGAACCGCGGCCACCCGCGGCGACATTGCCCGGCAGGTCGATCTTGTGGCCCATCGCCTGCAGCTGCTTCACCGTCGCCGCGTCGAACGCATCGTCCTCGGCTTCGATCAGGTCCGGCAGCCACTGGTGGTGGTAGCGCGGCAGTGCGGCAACCTGCTGCGCATCCAGGCCGTCGTCGTAGCCGAGGATGCCCAGCAGCACCATGGTGATGATGCGGCTGCCACCCGGGGTGCCCAGCACCACCACCTTGTCGGCGTTCTCCATGAAG
Organism: Stenotrophomonas sp. 63632_Sma; assembly: GCF_056482875.1. Classification (NCBI taxonomy): domain Bacteria; kingdom Pseudomonadati; phylum Pseudomonadota; class Gammaproteobacteria; order Lysobacterales; family Lysobacteraceae; genus Stenotrophomonas; species Stenotrophomonas sp. 63632_Sma. The sequence goes on along the minus strand of NZ_CM151220.1, from coordinate 1,797,030 downwards.
GTCGGCGTCATCGAGCTGAGCATGCGCTTGCCCGGCTTCGGCGCATTGGCTTCATAGCCCATCACGCCGAACGCATTGGGCGTGCCCGGCTTCAGCGCGAAGTCGTCCATCTCGTTGTTCAGCAGCACGCCGGTGCCCTTGGGAATCAGCCCCGAGCCGTACAGCAGGTTGACGGTCTGGGTGGCGCCGACGCGGTTGCCGTCGCGGTCGATGATCGAGAAGTGCGTGGTTTCGTCGTCTTCCAGCGGCGTCGGGTTGCCCGACAGCAGGTCGCTGGGCGTGGCCTTCTCCGGATGGATGGTCGCCCGCAGGCCCTGTGCATAGTCCTTGCTGGTCAGCACCTTCTGCGGGATCTGCACGAAGTCCGGATCGCCGAGGAAGAAGGTGCGGTCGCGGTAGGCGCGACGCATCGACTCCACCACCAGATGGGTGCGGTGCGCCGGGTCCATTTTCCTGATATCCCAGCCTTCCAGGATCTGCAGCATGCTGGCCAGCGCGATGCCACCGGACGACGGCGGCGGCGCAGTGGTGATCTTCCAGCCGTTGTAGTTGAACACGATCGGCTCGCGCTGCTTCACGCGGTAACCGGCCAGCTCTTCAGCGGTCCACTTGCCGCCGGCCTGCTTCACGCCGGCCAGCAACAGCGTTCCGGTCTGGCCCTTGTAGAAGCCATCGAAGCCACCTGCGGCCAGGCGCTCCAGCGTCTGTGCCAGCTCCGGCTGCTTGAACAGGTCACCGCTGGCGATCGGCTTGCCATTGCGCAGGTAGACCTCGCGAGTGCCGGGATAGCGCTCCATCACTTCACGGCGCGAGGCATAGCCCTTGGCCATGCGGTCGTACACCGGGAAGCCTTCGCGCGCGATGCGGATGGCCGGCTGCAGCGAGGTCGCCAATGGCAGCTTGCCGTGCTTGGCCGACAGTTCGACCAGTGCTGCGGGCAGGCCCGGGATGCCAGCCGACCACGCGCCGTTGACCGAGCGGTCACGGTCGAGGTTGCCCTGCTTGTCGAGGAACGCCTGCGGGGTTGCTGCAGCCGGCGCGGTCTCGCGCGCATCCAGCATCACGTCCTTGCCGGTGGCCGCATCATGCAGCAGGAAGAAGCCGCCACCGCCCAGGCCGGAACTGATCGGCTCGACCACCGCCAGCGTGGACGATACCGCCACCGCGGCGTCGAAGGCGTTGCCGCCCTGCGCCAGGATGTCGATGCCGGCCTGGGTGGCCAGCGCGTGGCCGCTGGCAATGGCCGCGCCATCGGGGCGCTCGGCACGGGCCGGGCTGTCGGCCCAGGCAATCGGGCTCAGCAGCAGGCCGAGCAGCAACAGGCGGCGGACGATCAGCGTCTTCATTCGGATGGGGGCTCCGCATAGAGTTCGGGGTGATCGTGCTGCAGCTGGCGCAGCTTGGCCAGCAGCTGGTCTTCCGTTTCCACGATCTCCGGGTCCGGGTCGATGCACTCGACCGGGCAGACGACCACGCACTGTGGCTCGTCGAAATGACCCACGCATTCGGTGCAGCGCGCAGGGTCGATCACGTAGATGGTTTCACCCATCGCAATGGCCTGGTTCGGGCAGGCCGGCTCGCATACGTCGCAGTTGACGCAGAGCTCGTTGATTTTCAGCGACACGGCGATACTCCTCGCCCGCGCCCTGGGACAAAGGACCGGCCAGCGCGGGCGCGCGGGCCGGTCAGGTCATCAGCGGCGCCCTTGCAGGACGCCGCCCGGGCCATGCCGGAGCATGGCCGCCATGGCTCGGTATTACTTGGCTTCGACGAAAATGTACTCGGCACCGGTCGGCTGGATCGCAGCCTGTACGCGGGCGTTGTCGGCCGACTGGCCGATGAAGACGACGCGCACGCCCTTCATCGAATCCGGCGACACGTCCTTGAACACGGCCTGGATCATGTCAGCCATCTTGCCCGAGGCCGACGAACCGAAGGCCAGCATGTTGCCCGGCTGCACGCCACGGGCCACGGCCTGGGTCGCGCTCTCGGTCTGGCGCTCGTACTTGGCCTGGAAGTCCGGGTCCGATTCCGGCGAGAGGTAGTACAGGAACGGGCTGTTGGTGATGTTGCCCATGTTCTGGATCGCCACTTCCTGCAGGTACTTCTTCCAGCCTGCATCGTCGTCCTTGGACGGAGCGACCAGGGCCTGCTTGGCCTCGTCGACCGGAGCGGCCTCTTCCTTCTTGCAGGCGGTGAAGGCCAGGGCCAACGAAGCGATCAGCATCGCGCGCATGGTGGTGTTCATGGGTTTCCTCCCGGAATGGTGCGTGGTGTTGTACGTAATGGGGTGCGGGTACAGCGGGGCTTACGACTGTGCCGACTTCGCTTCGCGGACCTTGCGCAGGGCTTCGAGCACCGCGGCCGGCACGAAGCCGGACACGTCGCCGCCCAGGCGCGCGATCTCGCGGACCAGCGAGGACGAAATGAAGCTGTGCTGCTCGGCCGGGGTCAGGAACAGGGTCTCGACCTCGGGGATCAGGTGCCGGTTCATGCTGGCCATCTGGAACTCGTACTCGAAGTCGGACACCGCGCGCAGGCCGCGCAGCAGCACCCCGCCCTGGACCGAACGTACGAAATGCGCCAGCAGGGTATCGAAGCCGATGACCTCGACGTTGCTGTGGTGGGCCAGCGCGCCACGCGCCAGCTGCACGCGCTGCTCCAGCGGCAGCGCCGGGCCCTTGGACGGGCTCTGCGCCACGCCGACCACGACCTTTTCGAACAGCGGCGCGGCCCGGCTCACCAGGTCGATATGACCATTGGTGATGGGGTCGAACGTGCCGGGGTAAACGGCGATGCGGCGATTGGCCACGGTCATGGGCGGTTGCAGATGTTCAGATGAGGTCAAAGTGTAGCAGTGGCGCGGCGGTACAGGGCAAAGCGCACCTCGCGGGTGCCGCCCTCGCGGTGCAGCAGCCAGTCCGGCGGCAGCACCGGCACGTGGCCGGCCGGCGATTCCAGGTACAGCCAGGCATCGGCGGCCAGATGCCGCGGGAGCTGGGCCAGCACGTCCTGCCACAGGCCGTCGGCGAACGGCGGGTCGACGAAGACCAGATCGGCCTGCTGCGCCGGCGCGCCCTGCAGCCAGCGCAGGGCATCGGCCTGCACGACGCTGATCTGGTCGCTGGCCTGCAGCTTGGTCACGGCAGCGGTCAGATTGCGTCCCAGCTGCGCGTCGCGTTCGACCAGGGTGGCGTGTGCGGCACCGCGCGAGACCGCCTCCAGGCCCAGTGCGCCACTGCCGGCGAACAGGTCCAGCACGCGGGCCCCACCGAGCCTGGGCATCAGCCAGTTGAACAGGGTCTCGCGCACGCGGTCGCTGCTGGGCCGCAGCCCCGGCAGGGTCGGCACCGGCAGGCGGGTATTGCGCCAGCGCCCGCCGATGATGCGGACCTGGCCGTCATTGCCGCCACGGCCGCTCATCGGCGCCCCCGGCGGGAGGTATTCGAGAATTTCAGCATGAGCGGGATTGTAGTTCGGCCGGGCTTTGCCCGGCACCCGCAGAAGCCACAGCAACGGCCGAAGCAACAGCAACAGCGGGCATTCCTTGGGATGGCGGGGTGGGTCCGGTCGAGGGGGACGCTGCAAGTACGTCCATGTAAGCTCGGTCGCCGCTTGCTCGTGTGCGCTGTCCTGCGCACACGAGCAAGCGGCGACCAAGGCTACATGGACGTACTTGCGCCGCCCCCGCGAACCCACAGTGCCCCGCCATCCCACGGGATGCCGCTCTGGCCCTGGCTTTGGCAGTTGCAGTTGCACTGAGCGGGTGCCGGGCGCAGCCCGGCCGATCAACCCCTTGATTTCGGGACAATCAGCCATACCCCTTGGCGAGGCCGCACGCGCTGGCGCGGCATTGCACACGGAGCCTTATCGATGACCGAGACCACCCAGACCGAAACCCTTGGCTTCCAGACCGAAGTCAAGCAGCTGCTGCAACTGATGATCCACTCGCTGTACTCCAACAAGGAGATCTTCCTCCGCGAGCTGGTCTCCAACGCCGCCGACGCTGCCGACAAGCTGCGTTTCGAGGCCCTGACCCAGCCGGCCCTGCTGGAAGGCGACAGCGAACTGCGCGTGCGCGTCAGCTTCGACCCCACCGCCCACACCATCACCATCGAAGACAACGGCATCGGCATGAGCCGCGCCGAAGCCATCGCCCACCTCGGCACGATTGCAAAGTCCGGCACCGGCGATTTCCTGCGCCAGCTGTCCGGCGACCAGAAGAAGGATTCGCAGCTGATCGGCCAGTTCGGCGTCGGCTTCTACAGTGCCTTCATCGTCGCCGACGAAGTGGAAGTGACCTCGCGCCGCGCTGGCCTGGCAGCAGGGGAAGGCGTGCGCTGGACCTCGCGCGGCGAAGGCGATTTCGAAGTCGCCACGGTCGACAAGGCCGAGCGCGGCACCCGCATCGTGCTGCACCTGAAGGACGGCGAGCACGACTTCGCCGATGGCTGGCGCCTGCGCAGCATTCTCAAGAAGTACTCGGACCACATCGGCCTGCCGATCCAGATGCCCAAGGAGGGCGGTGAAGAAGGCGCAGCGGTCGAGTGGGAAACCGTCAACCGCGCCAGCGCACTGTGGACCCGCCCGCGCACCGAAATCAGCGATGCCGAATACACCGAGTTCTACAAGCACGTCGCGCACGACCACAGCGACCCGCTGGCGTGGAGCCACAACAAGGTCGAGGGCAAGCTGGAGTACACCTCGCTGCTGTACGTGCCCGGCCGTGCGCCGTTCGACCTGTACCACCGCGATGCGCCCAAGGGCCTGAAGCTGTACGTGCAGCGCGTGTTCGTGATGGACCAGGCCGAGCAGTTCCTGCCGCTGTACCTGCGCTTCATCAAGGGTGTGGTCGATTCCAACGACCTGTCGCTGAATGTCTCGCGCGAGATCCTGCAGGCCGGCCCGGTCATCGACTCGATGAAGGCCGCGCTGACCAAGCGCTCGCTGGACATGCTGGAGAAGCTGGCCGCCGACAAGCCGGAGCAATACGCCACGTTCTGGAAGGAATTCGGCCAGGTGCTGAAGGAAGGCCCGGCCGAGGACTACAACAACCGCGAGAAGGTGGCCGGCCTGCTGCGCTTCGCCTCCACCCGTGGTGACGGCGATGCGCAGAGCGTGTCGCTGGCCGACTACCTCGGCCGCATGACCGAAGGCCAGGACAAGATCTATTACCTGACCGGCGAGAGCTACAGCCAGGTCCGCAACAGCCCGCACCTGGAAGTGTTCCGCAAGAAGGGCGTGGAAGTGCTGCTGCTGACCGACCGCATCGACGAGTGGCTGATGGGCTACCTGACTGATTTCGACGGCAAGGGCTTCGTCGACATCGCCCGTGGCGACCTCGACCTGGGTGCCTTGGAAACCGAAGCGGACAAGCAGGAACAGGAAGCGGCGGCCAAGGACAAGCAGGGCCTGGTCGAGCGCCTGAAGACGGTGCTGGGTGATGACGTGGCCGAAGTGCGCGTCTCGCACCGCCTGACCGATTCGCCGGCGGTACTGGCCATCGGCGAACAGGACCTGGGCCTGCAGATGCGCCAGATCCTGGAGGCCAGCGGCCAGAAGGTACCGGACAGCAAGCCGGTGCTGGAGATCAACCCGGGCCACCCGCTGATCGCCAAGCTCGACGCCGAAGCCGATGGCGCGCGTTTCGACGACCTCGGCCGGGTGCTGTTCGACCAGGCTGCGTTGGCCGCCGGTGACAGCCTGAAGGATCCGGGTGCCTATGTGGCGCGCCTGAACAAGCTGCTGCTGGAGCTGTCGGTCTGATCGAGGCGGTGGTCGCCGGGCATGGCCCGGCGCTACCGGGTGCTGGTGGATGCCAACCTTGGTTGGCATTCCTGCTTTGGTAGGTGCCAACCTTGGTTGGCACTGCTGCCCTGGTAGAGGCCAACCTTGGTTGGCGCCCCAAAAGCGTGCCAACCAACGTTGGCACCTACCAGGGCGGGTCGAGCGTGCCGACCAAGGTTGGCACCTACCAGGCTGGGTCGAAGCGTGCCGACCAAGGTTGGCACCCACCAGGGGTGGCGGTTGGCAGCTGCCGAGGGGGTTCAGGCGTCCCGATCCAGCAGTGAGCCCAGCATCTGGTCCTGGCGACGGATCACCGTGGCATTGGCGGCAAAGGCCACGACCTCGGCTTTCGCGGCCAGCAGATCACCCAGCGGCGCGCCGGCATCGGCGCCGATGGACGCCACCGAAGCCTGCACCCCACCCTGCTCGGTGGTAATGCGCTGCAACTGCAGGTGCTGGGCATCCGGGGTCGCCAGGTTGGCCACGTTGTGCGCGGCCACCTGCACGCCCTGCTGGGCCGCACGCATCCCGCTGAGGGCGATTCCCATCACGTTGTCCATGGCGGTCTCCGGGCCGCACGACTCAGCCCTCCGGACCGGTTAACGGCCGGTGGGCCGCAACCTTGAGTCCACATCGGCCCGACAGGCCCGAGTGGTAGCATATCCCTCTGATTTCAGCGCCTTTTGCCAATGCTCAGTTTTTTCCGCCGCAAGAAGCCCCAGGATGCCCCCGCAACGGAGGCGCCCAAGACCCAGCACTACTCGGCTGAAGAGCTGGCGGCGGCATTCCCGTCGGCCGCGCCGGTCGAGGACAAGGAGCCGGCGCCGGTAGCAGTACCGGCCGAGCCTGTACCGGTCGAGCCGCCCCCAGCAACCGCCGTGCCGGTCGCTGTCGAGCCCACCCCGGTTATTCCGGCCCCAGCCGCACCGGTTCCGGCAGCTCCTGCACCGTCGGCTCAGATCGACGTCGCCCCCATCGCGACCCCGGCCATCGAACCGGCACCCGTACCGCTGCCTGAGCCCACCCCGGCACCGACACCGGCACCGGTCACCGACGACCTGCCTGCCGCCGCCTCGATCGACGCCGTTCCGGCGCCTGCCGGCAAGCCCGGCTGGCGCGAACGCCTGCGCAACAGCGTCATCGCGCGCAGCTTTGGTGGCCTGTTCTCGCGCAACCCCAAGCTCGACGACGACCTGCTGGACGAGCTGGAAACCGCACTGATCACCGCCGACGTCGGCGTGGGCGCCACCACCGACCTGGTCGAGGGCCTGCGCAAGCGCATGAAGTCGCGCGAGTTCGCCGACGCCAATGCGCTGCTGGCCGCGCTGCGCGCGGAGCTGATCGCAATCCTGCAGCCGGTGGCCAAGCCGCTGGTGATCGACCGCACCGCCAAGCCCTTCGTGGTGCTCACCGTCGGCGTCAACGGCGTTGGCAAGACCACCACCATCGGCAAGCTGGCCAAGCGCTTCAAGGACGATGGCCACAGCCTGATGCTGGCCGCCGGTGACACCTTCCGCGCCGCCGCCGTGGCCCAGCTGCAGGCCTGGGGCGAGCGCAACGGCGTGGCCGTGGTCGCGCAGGGGCAGAACGCCGATGCCGCTTCGGTGGCATTCGACGCGCTCCAGGCCGGCAAGGCCCGTGGCACCTCGGTGCTGATCGCCGACACCGCCGGCCGCCTGCATACCCAGTCCGGCCTGATGAACGAGCTGGGCAAGATCCGCCGCGTGCTCGGCAAGATCGACCCCACCGCCCCGCACGAAGTGCTGATGGTGATCGACGGCACCACTGGCCAGAACGCGCTGTCGCAACTGCGCCAGTTCAATGCCGCAGTGAACGTGACCGGCCTGGTGGTGACCAAGCTGGACGGCACCGCCAAGGGCGGCGTGGTGTTCGCGCTGGCCCGCGAGTTCGACATTCCGATCCGTTTCGCCGGCATCGGCGAGCGCCCGGAAGACCTGCGCGTGTTCGACCCGGAAGCCTTCGTCGACGCCCTGCTGCCCGAAGCGCTGGGCGCCTGATACACCGTGCAGCCACGCATGGCGTGGCTCTACTGCAATCCAGTAGAGCCACCCCACGGGTGGCTCCTCTCTGGAACACCGATGCCCCGCCAGCCGCACGCCAGCGCCGGAACCACGCAGACCGATGGCTTCGTCGCCCACCTGCTGCATTGGTTCGACGACCACGGCCGCCACGACCTGCCCTGGCAGCACCCACGCAGTCCCTACCGGGTCTGGCTGTCGGAAATCATGCTGCAGCAGACCCAGGTGAGTACGGTCATCCCGTATTTCCAGCGGTTCCTGCAGCACTTCCCGACCCTGCCCGACCTTGCCGCAGCCAGCAACGACGCGGTGATGGCGCAGTGGGCCGGGCTCGGCTACTACGCCCGCGCACGCAACCTGCATGCCGCTGCGAAGCGCTGCGTGGAACTGCACGACGGCGACCTGCCGCGTGATTTCGATGCATTGCATGCCCTGCCCGGCATCGGCCGCAGCACCGCCGGTGCGATCCTCAGCCAGGCCTGGAACGACCCGTTCGCGATCCTCGATGGCAACGTCAAGCGGGTGCTCAGCCGTTACCACGGCATCGATGGCTTCCCCGGGCTGCCGGCCATCGAGAAGCAGCTGTGGGCGATCGCCGAGGCGCATGTGGCGCAGGTGCCGGCCGGGCGCATGGCCGACTACACGCAGGCGCAGATGGACCTGGGCGCGACGGTGTGCAGCCGCGCCAAACCGGCCTGCGTGATCTGCCCGTTGCAGGATGACTGCGTGGCACGGCGCGAAGGCCGCACCGCTGAACTACCCACGCCCAAGCCCAGCAAGACCCTGCCCGAGCGCGAGGCCGTTGCGCTGCTGCTGCGCGACGCCCAGCAGCGTGTGCTGCTGCAGAAGCGGCCGGACACCGGCATCTGGGCGCAGCTGTGGACGCTGCCGCAGGCCGATGCCGGCAGCGTGCTGCAGGACTGGTTCGACGTGCACGTCGACGGCTCGCTGGAAGAGGCCGAAGAGCTGCCAGTGCTGCAGCACACCTTCAGCCACTACAAGCTGCATCTGCAGGTATTGTCGCGGCAGGTACACGGCCTGCGCGTGGAAGAACCCACGCTGCGCTGGGTCGCCAGCGACGAACTGCACGCGCTGGGCCTGCCGGCACCGATCCGCAAACTGCTCGACGGCGCAACGATCAAGACGCCGAAACGAAATTCCAAGAAACCCCGCAACCACGAGTGAATGCCATGTCCCGAACCGTCTTCTGCCAGTACGAACAACGCGATGCCGAGGGCCTGGACTTCGTGCCCTACCCCGGCGAACTGGGCCAGCGCATCTTCAACAACATCGGCAAGCAGGCCTGGGCTGCGTGGCTGGCGCACCAGACCATGCTGATCAACGAGAACCGCCTGTCGCCGCGCACGCCGGAGCATCGCGCGTTCCTTGAAGGCGAACTGGTCAAGTTCCTGTTCCAGAAGGACGCGGAAAAGCCGGCCGGCTTCACCCCGGAAGCCTGACACACAGGTAGTCTACCGCTGGCCGGCAACCTGGCATCTGCGCGATGCCGGCCAGCGGCCGGCACTACCACGCTATTTCGTGCTTTCCTCGCGCTCCTGCACCTGCGCCTGGCGCAGCTCCTGCTCGGAGGCGCGCAGCGCCTTCACGTCCAGCTTGCGGATGCTGTCGATGAAGCACGGCATGCGCGGGCCACCGGCGGGGTCGCGCACCAGCACCTTGTCGAAGCGCGCCGAAACACGGTTCATCTGGCTGGTCAGGCCGATGGCGGTGGCATACGGCAGGTCCTGGCAGGGCCCCCTCAATTCCAGCAGATAGGCCTCGCTGGGACGCGTCCACACCGCCAGCGCGCTGTCACCCAGTTCGGTCCAGCCGTTGAGGCTGCCGAAGAACTGCATGTCGTTCTGCGGCGCGCCGGCATGGGCACGGTACAGGTCAAGTTTCTCGGCAGAGCTGAGCCGGCCGGTGGTCGCGCAGGCGGCCAGCGCCAAGCAGAGTCCGGCCATCAGGATCGGGGTCTTCATGGCGATCTCCTCGGGGAACTGTCGCCATCATGCGCCTGCGCAGACAACGCCGGCGCGAAAGCCAGTACCCCATTCAGCAGCCGGTCGGCGGTCGCCCCAAGCAGGCCCAAGGCTCCGGATTCCGGTAGTCGCCAACCTTGGTTGGCGCTTGCCCTGCAGGAGCAGCCGACCAAGGTCGGCTTCCACCAAAGCGGGCCCGGCGCCTCAGACGTCGGCGTGGGCCAGCGCGTGCAGGCGCCCCTCGCGCAGCTCCAGCACCCGGTCCAGGCGCCGTGCCAGGCTGCGGTCGTGGGTCACCAGCACCAGGCTGGTATGCCGCGCACGATTCAGTTCCAGCATCAGCTCGAACACAGTGCCCGCAGTGCGGTCATCCAGGTTGCCGGTCGGCTCGTCGCCGAGCACGCAGGCCGGATGATTGACCAGCGCACGCGCCACTGCGGCACGCTGGCGTTCGCCACCGGACAGTTCGCCGGGCTTGTGGTCCAGGCGATGGCCAAGGCCGACCGCTTCCAGCAGCGTGGTGGCCCGGCTGCTCGCCTCGGCCACTGCAGTACCGGCCAGCAGCACCGGCATCATCACGTTTTCCAGCGCGGTGAACTCAGGCAGCAGGTGGTGGAACTGATAGACGAAGCCCAGCGCCTGGTTGCGCAGCAGGCCGCGCGCGGTATCGGACAGCGCTGACATGCGCTGGCCGGTCACATAGACCTCGCCGGCGGTCGGAATGTCCAGGCCACCCAGCAGGTGCAGCAGCGTGCTCTTGCCGGCACCGGAGGCACCGATGATCGCGACCGTTTCGCCGGCGGTCACGGTCAGGTCCAGGCCATCGAACACCGGGGTCTGCATGCGCCCTTCGGCGTAGGTCTTGCCCAGTGCTTCGGCGCGGATCACTTCATCGCCGCGGTTGAAGACCTTATTCATAACGCAGGGCCTCCGCCGGCTGGGTGCGTGCTGCCCGCCAGGCGGGATACAGGGTGGCCAGGAAGCTCATCAGCAGCGCGACCACGGTGATCGCCACCACGTCGCCGGTCTGCATGTCGGTCGGCAGGCCGGTGATGTAGTACACATCCTCCGGCATCAGCTTGACGTTGAACACACTCTCGATGGCACCGAGGATGCGCTCCAGGTTGAGTGTGAGGGTGATGCCACCGATCAGGCCGGCCAGCGTGCCGAAGATGCCGATCAGCGAGCCCTGCACCATGAACACCTGCATCACCCCGCCCGGGGTCAGGCCCAGCGTGCGCAGGATGGCGATGTCGGCCTGCTTGTCAGTGACCAGCATCACCTGCGAGGACACCAGGTTGAAGGCGCCCATGGCGATGATCAGCGACAGCAGGATGCCCATCACCACCTTCTCCATGCGCAGCGAGTGGTAGAGGTTGGCGTTCTGCTGGGTCCAGTCACTCACGCGGTAAGCGCCGCCAAGGCTCTGCGCCAGATCCACGCCCACTTCCAGCGAACGGTCCATGTCGTGCAGTTTCAGCCGCACGCCGGTGGCACCGTCGCTGCGCAGCACGCGCTCCAGGTCCTGCATGTTGGCGAAGCCGACGCCGCGGTCGACCTCGTTGTAGCCGGCCTCGAAGATGCCGCTGACGGTGAAGCGTTTCATCCGTGGCACCGCACCGGCAGGCGTGCCCTGCACTTCGGCGAAGGTCACCAGCACCTGGTCGCCGACATCAACGCCCAGCCAGATCGCCAATTCCTTGCCCAGAAGCAGGTTGAAGCTGCCCGGCGTGAGGCTGCCATAGCTCCCCTTGGTGACCTTCTTGTCGATCACCGATACCTTCGGCTCCAGCGCCGGATCGATGCCCTGGATGATCGCGCCCTGCACGCGCGGGCCGCTGATCATCGACTGGATCTCGATGTACGGCGCAGCACCGGCCACGCGCGGGTCCTTGCTGGCCACGTCGACCACGCGCATCCAGTCCGGCATCGGCTCGCCGTCACGGCTGATGGTGGTGTGCGCGGTCATCTGCAGCAGGCGGCTGCGGATTTCCTTCTGGAAACCGCTCATCACGGCCAAGGTGGTGATCAGCACCGTGACGCCGAGCGCGATGCCCAGGATCGATGCCATCGAGATGAAGGAGATGAAGCCGTTGCGGCGCTTGGCGCGCAGGTAGCGCAGGCCAATGGCCACGGGAATGGGTTTGAACATGCAGGCACGCCGGTCAATTCAGCTTATGGTGCCATCGACCGGGGCCTACGGGAAACGCCACGTGCGGCCACGGCCAGTCGCAGTTCACGTCGCTGCCCGGAATCGAGCACATCCGGCCAGAACAGCAGGCGCCGGCGGCGCCGATCCTCACGCCAGAGCAACAACAGCCATGGGCCACGCACGACCAGCTGGGGTGCATCGGCGTCCTGCCCGGCCACCTGCAGCGGCTCAGGTGGTAGCGGCAGAAGCACCTGCACGCGTGGCCTGCGCTGGCGCCAGGCCAGTTCGGCCAACCCGATGACCCAGGCCAGCACCACCGCGGGCATCAGCAGCCGTGAAGGCAGATCCGATGCACGCAGCAGCCAGGGCGCAGCCAGCAGCACCGCCAACTGGGCGGCAGCCTGCAGCCGCGAGGGGCGCCACTCAAGGCTTGAGGGCGAGGATCTTCTGCATGAGGGGGATCGCGTGCGCATGTGGACAGGCCTCATAGCCCATGAACCAGCGCCACAACTTATCGTCCTCGCAGTCGAGCAGGAACAGGAAAACCTCGCGCTCTTCGGTCGGCGCAGTGCTCCATTCGTGGTCCAGGTAGCGACCGAACAGCTGGTCCAGCTCACGCATGCCGCGGCGGCAACGCCAGCGCAGCTTCTTCAGCAGAACGTCTTCTTCCATCATGTTTCTCCAGATACAGCAAAGCCACGCATGGCGTGGCTCTACTGGGGTGGCACAGCCACGCGTGGCGTGGCTCTACCGGGTACAGCCAGGCCTGATCAGGCGCGGCGTTCCATCATCAGCTTCTTGATCTCGGCGATCGCCAGCGCCGGGTTCAGGCCCTTCGGGCAGGTCCGGGCGCAGTTCATGATGGTGTGGCAGCGGTACAGCTTGAACGGATCTTCCAGATCGTCCAGGCGTGCACCGGTGTCCTCATCGCGCGAGTCGATGATCCAGCGGTAGGCCTGCAGCAGGATCGCCGGGCCCAGGTAACGCTCGCCGTTCCACCAGTAGCTCGGGCAGCTGGTCGAGCAGCAGGCGCACAGGATGCACTCGTACAGGCCGTCCAGCTTCTTGCGGTCTTCCGGCGACTGCAGGCGCTCACGATCCGGCGGTGCCGGAGTCTGGGTGCGGATCCACGGCTTGATCGAGGCGTACTGCGCGTAGAAGTGGGTCAGGTCCGGAACCAGATCCTTGACCACGTTCATGTGCGGCAGCGGGTAGATCGGCACTTCCTTCTTGCCGCAGTCCGAGATGGCTCGGGTGCAGGCCAGGGTGTTGGTGCCGTCGATGTTCATCGCGCACGAACCACAGATACCTTCGCGGCAGGAGCGGCGGAAGGTCAGGGTCGGGTCGATCTCGTTCTTGATCTTGATCAGGGCGTCCAGGACCATCGGGCCACAGGCGTCCAGATCGACTTCATAGGTATCGGTGCGCGGGTTGCTGTCGTCGTCCGGACTCCAGCGGTAGATCTTGAAGGTGCGCACGTTCTTGCCGCCGTTCTTGACGGGGAAGTGCTTGCCCTTCGTGATCTTGGAATTCTTGGGGAGTGAAAACTCGGCCATGGCTGCTCTCGTTGGCTCAGGCGGCCCGCGCCCGTGGGCGCGGATTGCATGGTAGGCGGGGTCGGATCAGTACACGCGCGGCTTCGGCGGCACCACGGACACGTCGTCGGTCAACGTGTACATGTGCACCGGACGGTAGTCGAAGCTGCACTTGCCCTTCTCGTCGACGCTGACCAGGGTGTGCTTCTGCCAGTTGACGTCGTCGCGGTCCGGATAGTCCTCGTGCGCATGCGCGCCGCGGCTTTCCTTGCGCTGTTCGGCCGAGTTGATCGTCGCCACCGCGTTGAGCAGCAGGTTGTTCAGCTCGTAGGTCTCGATCAGGTCCGAGTTCCAGACCAGCGAACGGTCGGAGACCTTCACGTCCTGGAACGAGTCGAAGATCTTGTCCATCTTCTCGCAGCCTTCCTTCAGCGTCTGGCTGGTGCGGAAGACCGCCGCGTCGGCCTGCATGGTGCGCTGCATGCGATCGCGGATGACCGAGGTCGGGGTATCGCCGTTGGCGTGGCGCAGCTTGTCCAGCAGGCCCAGCGCCTTGTCGCAGGCATCGGCCGGCAGCGGCTTGTGCGACGCGCCCGGCTTGATGGTCTCGGCGCAGCGGTTGGCCACTGCACGACCGAACACCACCAGGTCCAGCAGCGAGTTCGAGCCCAGTCGGTTGGCGCCGTGCACGGACACGCAGGCGGCTTCACCGATGGCGTACAGGCCCGGCACCACGGCATCCGGGTTGTCGCCGACCTTGCGCACGACTTCGCCGTGATAGTTGGTCGGGATGCCACCCATGTTGTAGTGCACGGTCGGGATCACCGGGATCGGCTGCTTGTGCACGTCGACGCCGGCGAAGATGCGGGCGCTTTCTGCGATGCCCGGCAGCTTCTCGTCGATCACGCCCGGGCCAAGGTGGGTCAGGTCGAGCAGGATGTGGTCCTTGTGCTCGCCGACGCCGCGGCCTTCGCGGATCTCGATGGTCATCGAACGGCTGACCACGTCGCGCGAGGCCAGGTCCTTGTAGTGCGGCGCGTAGCGCTCCATGAAGCGCTCGCCGCTGCTGTTGCGCAGGATGCCGCCTTCACCGCGGACACCCTCGGTGATCAGGCAGCCGGCGCCATAGATGCCGGTCGGGTGGAACTGCACGAACTCCATGTCCTGCATGGCGATGCCGGCACGCATGGCCAGGCCGCCACCGTCGCCGGTGCAGGTGTGCGCCGAGGTGGCGCTGAAGTAGGCACGGCCGTAACCGCCGGTGGCCAGCACCACGCCCTGGGCGCGGAACAGGTGCAGGGTGCCATCGGACATGTCCAGAGCCAGCACGCCGCGGCAGGCGCCTTCGTCATCGAAGATCAGGTCGAGTGCGAAGTACTCGATCATGAAGCGCGCGTCGTGCTTCAGCGACTGCTGGTACAGGGTGTGCAGCATCGCGTGGCCGGTACGGTCGGCCGCCGCGCAGGTACGCTGCGCCGCCGGGCCTTCGCCGTACTTGGTGGTCATGCCACCGAACGGACGCTGGTAGATCTTGCCTTCGGCGGTGCGCGAGAACGGCACGCCGTAGTGTTCGAGCTCGATGATGGCCGGGATGGCCTCACGGCACATGTATTCGATGGCGTCCTGGTCGCCCAGCCAGTCCGAACCCTTGATGGTGTCGAAGAAGTGGTAGCGCCAGTCGTCCTCGCCCATGTTGGCGAGTGCGGCCGAGATACCGCCCTGGGCGGCAACGGTGTGCGAACGGGTCGGGAAGACCTTGGTCAGGCACACGGTCTGCAGGCCCTTGGCGGCCAGGCCGAACGTGGCGCGCAGGCCGGCGCCGCCGGCGCCCACCACGACCATGTCGTACTTGTGTTCGGTGATCTTGTAAGCGGACATCTAATCTGGATTCCTGTGTAGGTGCCTGGGCTCAGGCAACGCCGAGGGCGATGCGGCCCACCGCAAACACACTGACGATCATGCCGAGCACGGCGACGAACTTCACCGCGGTCTGCAGCACCAGGGCCAGCAGCGATTCGTGGATGTAATCTTCCAGCACGACCTGCATGCCGAGCTGCGCGTGCCAGAACATGGCGATCAGCAGGCCGATCAGCGGCACCGCGTTCCACGGCTTGGCCACGGCGGCGGCGGCGGTCGCGTAGTCCGAGCCCAGCAGGCCCAGCACGAAGACCAGGAACCAGATGCCCAGGGCCACCAGGGCGGCGGCAGTCAGGCGCTGGTGCACGAAGTGCTCGGTGCCGGTCTTGGCCGAACCGAGGCCGCGTACGCTCTTCAACGGGGTACGGAACTTGCTCACGCGGCACCTCCGAACATCACATAGGCCCACACCAGCAGGGTGATCACCAGGCTGCCGATGACCGACAGCCAGCTGCTGCGGATGAAGGCGGGGATGCTGAAGCCGATGGCGAAGTCCTGCACCACATGGCGGATGCCATTGCACAGGTGATAGGCGAACGACCATGTCCACGCGAACAGGAACACGCGGCCATACCAGGCCCCGGCGTGGCCGGTGAAGCAGTTCCAGGACTCGGGCCCCATCATCAGGGCCAGCAGGCCGGCGGCGATGATGAGGGCACCAACAGACAGAAAGACGCCAGTGGCTCGATGCAGGATCGAGGTGGCCATCTGAATCTGCCAGCGATACACCTGAAGGTGCGGGGAAAGTGGGCGTTGTCTGGTCGCCATTCGCTGGGCTCGTTGTCTCGGCTGGGCGGCACACGGCCGCGTTGGCTCAATGCTGATCAGAAATCGATGCAGCGTCCGTTTTTCTCCCAATCGCCATACCGCACCGGATCAAGTCCGCCGCGGCCGCCGAATTCCTCTGCTTTTTCCTGTTCCACGGGCACGGGTGCCGCGGGGTCCAGCGGGGCTTCAGATTCGTCGTCGGGAGTGGGGGTTGTTTGGCCTATCATGTTCGGTCTCGCAACGCACAAATTTTAGACCTCGTTCACGTGCCTGACAACCTGCCCCCTGCTTTCGTCGGATATCCGCGCCTGCCCGGCCACCAGCTGCTGAGCCTGCAAGGCCCGGATGCAGCTGTCTTTGCCCACGCCCAGTTCAGCAGCGATGTCACCGCCCTGCCCCTGCAGCACTGGCAGTGGAGCGCCTGGCTGAGCGCCAAGGGCCGCACCCTGGCGGTGTTCCAGCTGCTTCGGCTAGCGGACGACCACGTGATGCTGGTGCTGGCCGACGGCGATGCCGATGCGATTGCGTCGCAACTGCAGCGCTTCGTGTTCCGCCGCAAGGTGAAGGTACTGGTGCGCAGCGATCTGGCCGTGGCCGGCGCGTTCACTGCGCCCGAAGCCGCCAGCGGCGCTGCGATTGCGCAGACCGCAGGTGACGGCTGGGAGCTGGACCTGGGCAGCGACGCCCTGCCGCGGACCCTGCGCATTGGCGCCGCCGATGCCTTTGCAGCCAGCAGTGAAGCCGATGAGACCGCTTTCGCGCTGGCCTGGCGCCAGGCCGACCTGCGCTACGGCCTGCCCCGGCTGCAAGAAAGCCAGCGCGAAGTGTGGACCCCGCAGCAGCTGGGGTTGGACCGCCTGAACGGCTACAGCGTGAAGAAGGGCTGCTATCCGGGCCAGGAGATCGTCGCCCGCACCCACTTCCTCGGCAAGGCCAAGCGTGCGGTGCAGCTGCTGCATACCGCGGCACCGGCGCAGGCAGGCGATGGCGTGCAGCAGGACGGCGCAGCGCTGGGCACGATTGCCTGCGTGGCCGGCGACCTGGCACTGGCGGTGCTGCCGCTGGAAGCCAGCGACGCTGATCTGCAGGTGGGTGATGCGATCGCGCAGCGCATGCCGTTGCTGGATGGCCTGGCGCGCTGAGCCCGGTGGATGAAGGAATGGTAGTGCCGGCCGCTGGCCGGCAACCATGCATGGTTGAAGTTGCCGGCCAGCGGCCGGCACTACCCGTTACAGCCGCTCGCCGGATTCCGGGTTGAAGAAGTGCAGGCCCTGCGGGTGGATCGCCACGCGGATCTGCTCGCCCACCGCCGGCAGCGACTGCGGCGCCACGCGCATGGTCAGCGCGTGCTGGCCACTGCTCAGGTTGACGAAGATCTCGTTGCCGACCGGTTCGATGCCTTCAATGCGTGCGGCAAATGCATGCGCATCATCGGCACTGGCCGGCTGCAGGTGTTCCGGGCGCACGCCCACCGCGATCGGCTTCTGCAGCCACGCCGGATCGATCGTGGCCTGGCCCAGCGGTGCACGCCATTCGCCGTCGACCACGGTCACGCCGCCGGCATCGCCCTGCAGCGTGCCACGCAGCACGTTCATCGCCGGGCTGCCGAGGAAACCGGCCACGAACAGATTGGCCGGGCGGTCGTACAGCGCCATCGGCGTATCGATCTGCTGGATGATGCCGTCCTTCAGCACCACGATGCGCTGGCCCAGGGTCATTGCTTCGACCTGGTCGTGCGTCACGTAGATCATGGTGGTGCCCAGCTTGCGATGCAGCTGCGCGATCTCGGTACGCACGCTGTGGCGCAGCTTGGCGTCGAGGTTGGACAGCGGCTCGTCCAGCAGGAACACCGCCGGCTCGCGCACCAGTGCACGGCCCAGCGCAACACGCTGGCGCTGGCCACCGGACATCGCCTTGGGCAGCTTGTCCATCATCTCGGTCAGGCCCAGGGTCTGCGCTGCTTCGGCGATGCGCTTGTCGATGGTCGCCTTGTCATGCCCGCGCAGCTTCAGGCCGAAGGCCAGGTTCTCGGCCACGGTCATGTGCGGGTACAGCGCGTAGCTCTGGAACACCATGGCGATGTCGCGGTCCTTCGGCGCCACGTCGTTGACCACGCGATCACCGATGGTCAGCGTGCCGCCGCTGATCTCCTCCAGGCCAGCCACCATCCGCAGCAGGGTCGACTTGCCACAGCCGGACGGACCGACCAGCACCATCAGCTCGCCATCGGCGACCTCGAAGCTGGCGTCCTTCACCGCGACCTGGCCGTTGTCATAGACCTTGCGCACACCCTGCAACTGCACTTTTGCCATATCACCTATCCGGTCCGCCCGAAGCCGGGCTGTCTTTTGGGACTGCCTCGGCCCTCCCGATGGCAGTGATGATTGCGCGCCTGCCGCATGACGGCGAGTACTGCAATCGAATACAGTTGCCCATTCTGCCATGTAAACGTTTTCACGTGGCACTATCCGATGATCGGTGCGCACCGATCTGCGTCGGCGGTTGAACGAAGGTTCCGCCGAGGTAGTGGTTTCGAATGGAACGGTCTTCCAGTACCCCGGAGACCGCCCCCGACGAACCTCGGACAGGCAGTTGCGCGGATGTCCCCCGAACCCAGCCATGAAGCGATTGACAACGATGTCACCCGGATCTGAAACTCGAGCGATGCACGACACCCTCTTCCTGTTCGGTGCCACAGGTGATCTGGCCCAGCGCTACCTGTTCCCTTCGCTGCTTCGCCTGCTTGGCGACGGCCTGCTGCCGGAGGACTTCCGCATCCGTGCGCTGGCCCTGTCCGGGCATGACACCGAAGCCTTCCATGACATCCTGCGGCCGCGCCTGCAGCAGGCCATGCCGATGGCCACGCAGGACGACATCAGCGCCCTGCTGCGCCGCATCGACTATCGTTCGGTGGACCTGCGCGACGTCGACTCGGTTGCCGCCGCAGTCTCCGACCTGGTGCACCGCAAGTGCGTCAGCTACCTGGCCATTCCGCCGGGCCTGTACATCTCCACCTGCGAAGGCCTGGCCAAGGGTGGCGCCCTCGCCGCACCGGCACGCCTGATGCTGGAGAAGCCGATCGGCAGCGACAGCGAGAGCGCCGAGGAAATCATCAGCACCATCGGCCAGTGGATCGACGAGGACCGCGTGTTCCGCCTCGACCACTACCTGGGCAAGGCAGCAGTGCAGAACCTGATCGCGCTGCGCTTCGGCAACACGCTGCTGGAAGCGGTGTGGAACCGCAACTACATCGAATCGGTGCACATCCTGGTCGCCGAAAGCGAAGGCGTGGATGGCCGCGACGCCTACTACGCCCGCTCCGGCGCGCTGCGCGACATGGTGCAGAGCCACATCCTGCAGCTGCTGTGCATGGTGGCGATGGAGCCGCCGGCCTCGCTGGAAGCCGACCGCATCCGCGACGAGAAGGTCAAGGTGCTGCGCGCCCTGCGCCCGCTCGATGCCAAGCACGCCGCGCGTGACAGCATCCGTGGCCGCTACACTGCCGGTACCATCAACGGCCAGCCGGCCCAGGCCTACCAGCCGCCGGAAGGCAGCGACGTGGAGACCTTCGCCGGGGTCACCGCGCATATCGACAACTGGCGCTGGAGCGGCGTGCCGTTCCACCTGGTCACCGGCAAGCGCCTGCCCGAGCGCACCACCCGCGTGGTGGTGACCCTCAAGCCGGTCACGCATTGGTTGTTCGAGCGTCCGCAGCGTGCGCAGGCCGCACCGAACCGCCTGGTGTTCCAGCTGCAGCCGCAGGAGAACATCGAACTGGGCCTGATGAGCAGCCTGGCCGGGCCGGAATGGGGCGCGCTGGAACTGCAGCCGCTGGAGCTGGAGCTGTCGGTGCCGACCGGCCTGCATCGCCGTATCGCCTACGAGCGCCTGTTCCTGGACGCGTTCAACGGCAACCACACCCTGTTCGTGCGCGATGACGAAGTGCGTGCCGCCTGGGCCTGGATCGACAGCGTTGCCGATGCCTGGAAGGCGGCCAACCTGCCGCTGGAACCCTACCCTGCCGGCCAGTGGGGCCCGGCCAACGCGGTCGACTTCCTGCCGCAGGGCGTGGATGCGCCAGATAGCGGAGCGTCGGAATGAGTGCCAGCTCGCAGCCCGTGCTGGTCGCCGACATCGGTGGTACCAATGCCCGCTTCGCCCTTGCCGACACCTCGCAGGACGCCCCGCTGCTGAAAGAGAGCATCCGCGAGTACGCCGTGGCGGAGTTCCCGTCGCTGGGTGATGCCGCGCGCCACCATCTGGAGCAGATCGGTGCCACCGCAAGCCGTGGCGTGTTCGCAGTCGCCGGTCGTGTCGATGGTGACGAAGCCCGCATCACCAACCATCCGTGGGTGATCTCGCGCAGCCGCACGGCCGCGATGCTTGGTTTCAACGAACTGCACCTGATCAACGACTTCGCCGCACAGGCGATGGCGATTTCGCTGCTGCAGCCCGATGACGTGGTCCAGGTCGGCGGTGCCGCCTGGGTGCCGGGCAAACCCGGCCAGCCGCGCAACTACGCGGTGATCGGGCCGGGTACGGGCCTGGGTGTCGGTGGCCTGATCCTGCGCCACGGCCGCTGCTACCCGCTGGAAACCGAAGGCGGCCATGTCAGCTTCCCGCCGGGAACCCCGGAGGAGATCCGCATCCTGGAGATCCTGTCCGAACAGTTCGGCCGCGTCTCCAACGAGCGCCTGATCTGCGGCCCTGGCCTGGTCAACATCCATCGCGCCGTATGCGAGATGGCCGGCATCGATCCGGGCCAACTGCAGCCGGTGGACGTGACCGCCCGCGCCCTGCACGGTGACCCGCAGGCGATGCGCACCGTCGATGTGTTCTGCGCCGTGTTCGGCGCCATCGCAGGCGACCTGGTGCTGACCCAGGGCGCGTGGGACGGCGTGTTCCTGACCGGCGGGCTGACCCCGAAGATGCTCGATTCGCTGCAGCACTCTGGTTTCCGCCAGCGCTTCGAACACAAAGGCCGCTTCTCTTCGATCATGGCGCGGGTGCCCTCGTTGGCCGTGATGCATCCCCACGCCGGACTGCTGGGCGCCGCCGCCTACGCCGCCGACGCCGAACGTGACGCACCTGGAGTTGCCGCATGAGCCCCACCACCTTCCACGACGACCGCATCGAGTTCATCCAGCACGGCGATGCCGATGGCTGGATCGAGGCGGTGGCCGCCGAGATGGCGCAGACCCTCAACCACGACATCAACGAAGTGGGCCGCGCCCGCATCCTGTTGTCCGGCGGCACCACGCCGGCACCGGTGTACCAGGCGCTGGCCGAACTGGACGTGCACTGGGACCGCGTGGAAGTGAGCCTGGCCGATGAGCGCTGGCTGTCGCCGCAGGATCGCGACAGCAATGCCTGGCTGGTGCGCGAGAATCTGCTCAAGCGCGCCGAAGGTGCGCATTTCGATCCGCTGGTGCGCATCGGCAAGCCGCTTCCGGAATGCGTGTACACCGCCAACCTGCAGGCGCAGCACAGCCAACCGCCGAGCCTGGTGGCGCTGGGCATGGGCAACGACGGCCACACCGCCTCGCTGTTCCCCGGCTCGAAGGACCTGGCCCGCGCACTGGAAAGCACCCTGCCCTACGCGGCGCTGGATGCCACCGGCTGCCCGGGCGCGAACCAGTGGCCGCTGCGCATCACGCTGACCCCGCATGGCCTGCGCCAGTGCCGCCAGCGCCTGCTGCTGCTGCGCGGCAAGCAGAAGCTGCAGGTACTGCGCCAGGCGCTGGACAGCAATGACGCCCAGCATTACCCCATCCTCAATGCGATCAACCTGGACGGCGCGCGCCTGCGCGTCCACTGGGCTGATTGATGTTGGCGGCGGCGCCGTGCCGCCGCTTGCCTCTCGCCACCACGAACGCCGGTAGCCAATGAGCCTCCATCCGCAACTGCAAGCCATCACTGAGCGTGTCATCCGCCGCAGCGCCGCCTCACGCGCCGCCTACCTGGCCGCGATCGACGCCTCCCTGCGTGAAGGCCCGTTCCGCAGCCGCCTGAGCTGCGGCAACCTCGCCCACGGGTTCGCCGCCTGCGGCGGCACCGACAAGAGCCGCCTGCGCGGCGGCGTGACGCCGAACCTCGGCATCATCACCGCCTACAACGACATGCTGTCGGCGCACCAGCCGTTCGAGACCTATCCCGAGCAGATCCGCGAGATCGCCCGCGAGCTGGGCGCCACCGCACAGGTGGCCGGCGGCGTGCCGGCGATGTGCGACGGCGTCACCCAGGGCCGCGGCGGCATGGAACTGTCACTGTTCTCGCGCGATGTGATCGCGCAGGCCACCGCGATCGGGCTCAGCCACGATATGTTCGACACCACCGTCTACCTCGGTGTGTGCGACAAGATCGTGCCGGGCCTGCTGATCGGTGCGCTGGCCTTCGGCCATCTGCCGGCGGTGTTCGTGCCGGCCGGCCCGATGACCCCGGGCATCCCGAACAAGCAGAAGGCCGAAGTGCGCGAGCGCTACGCCGCCGGCGAGGCCACCCGCGAGGAACTGCTGGAAGCGGAATCGGCCTCTTACCACGGTGCGGGCACCTGCACCTTCTACGGCACCGCCAACTCCAACCAGGTGCTGCTGGAAGCGATGGGCGTGCAGCTGCCGGGCGCATCGTTCGTCAATCCAGGCACGCCGTTGCGCGACGCCCTCACCCGTGAAGCCACCGAGCGAGCGCTCGACATCACGGCACTCGGCGACGACTTCCGCCCGTTGGGCCGGATCATCGACGAGCGCGCGATCATCAACGCGGTCATCGCACTGATGGCGACCGGCGGTTCGACCAACCACACCATCCACTGGATCGCGGTGGCGCGTGCGGCCGGCATCGTGCTGACCTGGGACGACTTCGACGAACTGTCGCAGCTGATCCCGCTGCTGGCCCGCGTCTATCCGAACGGCGACGCCGACGTGAACCGCTTCGCCGCAGCAGGCGGCCCGGCCTTCGTGTTCGGCGAACTGATCAAGGCCGGCCTGATGCATGGCGACCTGGTCAGCGTGGCACGTGGCGGCATGACCGACTATGCGCGCGAGCCGCAGCTGCGCGACGGCCAGCTGGTCTACCTGCCGGGCCTGGAATGCAGCGCCGACGAAGAGGTGGTGCGTGGCGTCGACAATCCGTTCGAACACCAGGGTGGCCTGCGCCTGCTGCGCGGCAACCTCGGCAAGTCGCTGATCAAACTGTCGGCGGTGAAGCCGCAATACCGCACGATCGAAGCACCGGCGGTGGTGGTCGATGCGCCGCAGGTGTTGAACAAGCTGCATGCCGGCGGCCTGTTGCCCGAGCATTTCGTGGCGGTGGTGCGTTACCAGGGCCCGCGTGCGAACGGCATGCCGGAACTGCATTCGCTGGCGCCGCTGCTGGGCCTGCTGCAGAACCAGGGCCGGCGCGTGGCGCTGGTCACCGACGGCCGCCTGTCCGGCGCCTCGGGCAAGATTCCTGCGGCGATCCATGTGACGCCGGAAGCGGCGCGGGGTGGTCCGCTGGCCAAGGTTCGCGAGGGCGACATGATCCGCCTCGATGGCGAGGCCGGCACGCTGGAAGTGCTGGTGGACGCAGCCGAATGGGCTGCGCGTCCACTGGCGCCGAACACCGCGCCGGCAGCGCACGACCTGGGCCGCAACCTGTTCGCGATCAACCGTCGCGTGGTGGGACCGGCGGACCAGGGTGCGATTTCGATTTCGTGCGGGCCGGCGGCGGCCGATGGCGGGCCGTGGGAGTACGACGCGGAGTATGAGCTGGGGCACGATGCCGCGGCGGCGGCGGCGCCGCATGAGGCGAAAGACGCCTGAAGCGAAAAGCCGCGGCAGGCTTCCCGGCTTGGGCAGTAGAGCGCCCTGGCCGGGACACGCCGTAAACCCATCCATGGGGGCTCGATCGCGGCATCCATGCCGCTCACGGTCCCGGCCAGGGCGCTCTACTGCCCTTGGACAATTCCCGGCGCGTCATTTGCGCTGCGGCCACTGAATCAAGAAGAGCAAAGGCAAGGGCAAAAGCATGGGTATCGAACAACATCAGGTGAAGGCGGCGGAGCTGTTGCGTGCGGCGGGCATCCTGCCGGTGGTGACGATTCATACGCTGGACCAGGCGCGTGCGGTCAGCGCGGCGCTGCTGGAAGGTGGCTTGCCGGCCATCGAGCTGACGCTGCGCACGCCGGTGGCGATGGAAGCGCTGGCGATGCTCAAGCGCGAGCTGCCGGACGTGGTGGTGGGTGCCGGTACGGTGCTGACCGTGGAGCAGATGCAGCAGTCCATCGATGCGGGTGCGGATTTCCTGGTGACCCCGGGTACGCCGCCGGCGCTGGCTGATGCACTGGCCGCTGCGCCGCTGCCGGTGGTGCCGGGTGCGGCAACGCCGACCGAGCTGCTGTCGCTGTACGCGCGCGGCTTCCGCGTGTGCAAGCTGTTCCCGGCCACGGCCGTGGGCGGGCTGGCGATGATCAAGGGCCTGGCCGGCCCGGTTGCCGACCTCAAACTGTGCCCGACCGGTGGCATCACCGAAAACACCGCCGCCGAATACCTCGAGCAGAAGAACGTGGTCTGCATCGGTGGTTCGTGGATGGTGCCGGGCAACTGGATCGCCGACGGCGAATGGGACAAGGTGCGCGCCAGCGCCGCAGACGCCGCAAAGATCATCAAGCGCGTGCGCGGCCACTGAGCCCGACAAAGGTGTAGAGCCGCGCCCACGCTCGGCTCCGGCATCATCAAGGGTCAGAGCCCTTTCCCACCGGGAAAGGGATCCGACCCCAGGCGACGAGCGCGCACAGCGCGCGACCCGCTCCTGCTCTTCCTTCTTCATTCCGCGGTGGACGCGTACGGAACCTGTCCGTGGCCATGCGGAGGGATTGCGCAGGGGCGTAAGCGCCATGGATGGCGCGCCCGAGCCTCCAGGGATGGATCCACGGCGTCCCCTGCGCAATCCCTCCGCAGGGCCAACCCCACGAATCCTGCCGCACACCGCGAGGGGCTCAGCCGTTGGCCGAAACCCTTACAGCGGCCGTGCCGGATCCACCAGCCCATACTGGCTGGCCATCCGCGCCAGCGCGATGTTGTCGTGGATTCCCATCTTCTCGAACAACCGCGCCTTGTGCGTGTTCACCGTCTTCGCACTCAGGCTCAGCCGCCGCGCGATGTCTTCCTGGCGCAGGCCCTGGGTCAGCAGCAGTGCCACTTCCAGCTCGCGCGGTGACAGGCTGTCGAACGGCGAACCGTTGCCCTCCACCGTCGACAACGCCAGGTTCTGCGCGATGCTGGTGCCCAGGTAGCGGCGGCCACCGGCGACGTCGCGCACTGCGCGCAGCAGTTCCTGCGCATCGCAGCCCTTGCCGATGTACCCGGCAGCACCGGCTTCCAGCAGGCGCTTCGGCAGCGGGCCGTCTTCCAGCACCGACACGATCACCACGCGGGTGTTGCGGTGGCTGCGGACGATGCGCTCGGTCACTTCCATGCCGCTTACGCCCGGCAGGTGCAGATCGCACAACACCACGTCCGGCAGCAGCTGGCGGACTTCACGCAGCGCGTCTTCGCCGGTCTCGGCTTCGCCCACCACCTCGATGTCGGTTTCCCCCGACAGAATCATCTTCATCCCGGTGCGGACCAGCGCATGGTCATCCACCAGGTAGACTCGAATCGTCATTCACGTACCTCTTCGAATGCGGCCATTGCAGGTCAAGCTAGGCAGGGTGCCGATACCCCTGCAAGCGCGTTCGGAATGCGACCCCGGCAATCTGCCTTGCGCATCACACTACCGCGCGTTGTGCTTGCCCCCTGTCTTGCAGAACCTGCTGCAACGAAACAACTGATCTATCACGTAGACGTCCCTCAAGGGCCATCCACGTCAATCCCCCTGTGATGATGCTTCGCTGGCCTTCGCTGGCGGCGAGCCGTGACGTCGCCATGGGTGCCGGCGACTGAACATGACCAGATAGCACCCTACCACCCAAACCAGCGCGGCACACCATCCCGCCAGGATATCGGAGGGGTAATGCACCCCCAGGTAGACCCGGGACACGCTGACCAGCAGGCTGAATGCCGGTGCCAGCAGCAGCACCGGCCAGCGCCAGCGGGTGTTCCAGGCCAGCAGTACCAGGGTCACTGCCAGGGTCATCGAGCCCATCGCATGGCCGCTGGGGAAGCTGAACGTCGATTCCGGCGCGATCGATTCCCACAGGCTGGGGCGCTGGCGCTGGAAGAAGTGCTTGCTGCCCATGTTCAGCAGCGCCGAGCCGACGAAGCTGACCGCCACGAAGGTCGCCTCGCGCCAACGCCGGTAGCCCATCAGCACGCCGATGATCAGCACGTCGGCCGGGATCAGGAACCATTCGTAGCCCAGTCTGGAAATGAGCACGAAGAAGCGGTCCAGCAGCGGCGAATGCAGGCCATGCATCTGCCACAGCAGCGGCGCATCGAAATGGAACGATTCAAACTCGTGCACCTCGTCAGCCAGGGCGACGAAGCCGGCCAGCGGCAGCAGCACGCCACCGAACAGCAGGACCAGGCGCCAGGCATTGCGCGCCATCCAGTGGCGGAAGCCGGAGGCGGACTCCGGTGCAGCGAGGATCGCAGGCTTATCCGGCGCTTCGGACATACTTGTGTTCGACGTAATCGTCGATCAGGGCGACGAATTCCTGGGCGATGTTCTCGCCACGCAGGGTCACCTTCTTTTCGCCATCGACGAACACCGGCGCTGCAGGCGTTTCACCCGTGCCGGGCAGCGAGATGCCGATATTGGCATGGCGCGACTCACCCGGCCCGTTGACGATGCAGCCCATCACCGCCAGGGTCATGTTCTCCGCACCCGGGTGGTGGATCTTCCACAGCGGCATCTTCTCGCGCACGTGGTTCTGTACCACCTTGGCCAGCTCCTGGAAGAACTCGGAGGTGGTGCGGCCGCAGCCCGGGCAGGCCGTGACCAGCGGCGTGAAGGCGCGCTGGCCGGTGGTCTGCAGCAGCTCCTGGGCGACGATCACTTCCTGCGTACGCGACTGGCCCGGTTCCGGGGTCAGCGAGATGCGGATGGTGTCACCGATGCCCTCCTGCAGCAGCACGCTCAGCGCCGCGGACGAGGCGACGATGCCCTTGCTGCCAATTCCGGCCTCGGTCAGGCCCAGGTGCAGGGCGAAATCCGAGCGCTGGGCCAGGTCGCGGTACACCGCGATCAGCTCCTGCACGCCACTGACCTTGGCCGACAGTACGATGCGGTCGCGCGGCAGGCCGAGCTCCACCGCCTGCTCTGCCGAATCCAGCGCCGAGCGGATCAGCGCCTCGCGCAGCACGCGGCCGGCGTCCCAGGGCTGCTCACGCAGGTTGTTCTCGTCCATCAGCCTTGCCGCCAGGGCCTGGTCCAGCGAGCCCCAGTTGGCACCGATGCGCACCGGCTTGTTGTGGCGGATCGCGAACTCGATCAGCTGGGCGAACTGCAGGTCCTTCTTCTTGCCGAAGCCGACATTGCCCGGGTTGATGCGGTACTTGGCCAGCGCTTCGGCACAGGCCGGTTCGGCGGTCAGCAGCTGATGGCCGTTGTAATGGAAGTCACCGATCAGCGGCACGTCGATGCCCATCATCGCCAGCTTGTCGACAATGCGCGGGATCGCCGCAGCCGCTTCCACGGTATTGACGGTCAGCCGCACCATTTCCGAACCCGCACGCCACAACTCGGCCACCTGCTTCACGCTGGAGGCCACGTCGGAGGTATCGGTGTTGGTCATCGACTGCACCACGACCGGCTTGCCTCCGCCTACGGTGACCCCGCCGATCTGGACGGCATGGGTCTGGCGGCGGGGCCAGGCAGTGGCATCGGAAGGGGGCGTCGGGCGGGTAACGGCGTCGTGCATGGGCGCATTCTACCGCCCGCCTCCGCATTCCGGGTGACTCGCATTCAGCCGGCGGCACGGCTGCGGCCGATTGTCGCAGGCACGGTCACGCGTGAACGCATACGATGAGCGTGAATGACCGGTCCCGACGCCCCGTTTCTCCGAACCCTGTGCAGCCTGCGCTGGCTTGCCGTAGGTGGCCAGGCCGCCACCATCCTGGTTGCCACCTGGGTGCTGGGCCTGCCGTTGCCGCAACTGCCATTGTGGGCGGGCGTGGCCGTGCTGACCCTGTTCAACATCTACACCCAGCTGCGCCCGGAGGCGGCCGACACCGCGCCACTGACCGCGTTCGGCCACATCCTGGTGGACGTGATCATCCTGACCTGGATGGTGGGCTGGAGTGGCGGCATGGCCAACCCGTTCAGTTCGCTGTTCCTGATCCTGATCGCGCTCGCCGCGTTCGCCCTGCCCCTGCGCTGGGCACTGGCGGTGGCGCTGGCCTGCCTGCTCGGCTACGCCGCCAGCGGCATCTTCGGCCAGTCGCTGCCGGATGGCTATTTCCGCGCCCAGGACCTCAACCGCTGGGGCGTGGTCGCCAATTTCCTGATTTCCGCAGCGGTCGTGCTGACCTTCTCCACCCGCCTGGCACTGGCGCTGCGCCAGCGCGAACTGGAACTGTCGGCCCTGCGCGAACGCTTCGCCCGCAACGAGGGCATCGTCGCCCTGGCCACCCATGCCGCCTCGGTGGCGCATGAACTGAACACGCCTCTGGCGACCATGACCCTGCTCGCCGATGACGTCGCCGAGCGCAGCGAAGAGCCCGAAGTACGCGAAGACATGGAAACCCTGCGCGAGCTGCTGGTGCAGTGCCGCGAGCGCGTGCTGGCGCTGGCCGCACCGGCCTCGGCCGATGCACCGGGTCGCAGCCACTCCAGCGCCCAGCAGGTACTGGAACAGTGGCGCCTGGTGCGGCCGACCATCGACCTGCATCGCAATGACGATGCGCCGCTGCGGCTGCCACTCGACCCGGGCGTGGGTCATCTGCTGATGGTCCTGCTCAACAATGCCGCCGATGCCGGCGAGCAGGCCGGCCGGCCGCGCGTGGACCTGGACCTGCGCATCGAAGGCGACGACCTGATCGGCGAAGTCCGCGACTACGGCCACGGCTTCGACGCCCGTGCCGCGGTGCTGCCGGGCAAGCTGTTCGGCAGCAGCAAAAGCGAGGGCATGGGCGTCGGCCTGGCCCTGTCCCATGCCACCATCGAACGCCTCGACGGCGAGATGTGGATGCGCCCGGCCCAGGGGGCCGGCAGCCGCGTCGGCTTCCGCCTGCCGCTGACCCCACGTGAGGACACCCCATGAGCCTTCATCACTCCACCCTGGGCCTGCTGGTCGACGACGACGAGCTGTACCTGCGCACCCTGCAGCGCAGCCTGGCCCGCAAGGGGCTTGAAACGCAGACCGCGCAGGATGCCGCCAGTGCGCTGGCGCTGGCCCGCCAGCATCCGCCGGCGTTCGCGCTGATCGACCTGAAGCTGGGCAGCGATTCCGGCCTGGCACTGATCCAGCCGCTGCGTGCCCTGCGCGCGGACATGCGCATCCTGCTGGTGACCGGCTACGCGAGCATCGCCACCGCCGTGGAGGCGATCAAGCTCGGCGCCGACGACTACCTGCCGAAGCCGGCCACGGTGCCGATGATCCTGCGCGCCCTCGGCGAGGAAGACGATGGCCCGGCCGACGATGGCGAAATGGAAGTGCCGGACGCGATGACGCCGATCAGCCGCCTGCAGTGGGAACACATCCAGCAGGCGATGCACGAGACCGGCGGCAACGTGTCCGCGGCAGCGCGCCTGCTCGGCATGCACCGTCGTTCGCTGCAGCGCAAGCTGGCAAAGCGGCCAAGCCCGGAACGCGATCCCAGCCGTTGATTGCCGAACCCGTCCGGCTCAGACCTCGGCCAGCGCCGGTCGGTCCTGCGCGGCACTGGAACGCGATGCCGGGGCATCGACCCGCGCCGCCGCCGTCTCCTGCAGCAGCGGCGACGGCAGCGCGCAGGCCGGATGCATGCGCAGGAAGCCATAGATCGCACCTGCCAGGCCGATCATCAGGCCCGGAGTAAAGGCCGCGCGGGTCAGTCCGCCGACCATGCCCTGGTGCTCCTCGATCGAAGAAACGATCTCGATGGCGGCCTCATCCTGCGGATAGGGACATCCCTCCGGATCCAGCGCAGCCGCAAGAACCAGCAGCTCCCGGGTGGACACATCGCCGTGGCACAGGGTGTGGCTGAACCCCCATTTGCCGCGCGCGTCGGCCACAGCCCGCCGCATGTCACGCAACTGCGCGGGATCGCCGGTGCGGGCATACAGATCCGCGGCCGCCAGACCGATGCCGACACTGCCATGGCACCAGGTCGGGAAGTTCTTCTGCCCATCCTGCAGGTGGATGTCACGCCAGTGCCCGGTATGCGGTTCGAACAGCGCCGCCTGGAACGCAAAGGCTCCTTCGGCCAGCTGCCGCCAGGCGGCCCGCTCAGGCACGCTGCCGGCATCCGAACGCGCCAGCCGTGCCAGCGCCCAGCCCATGCCCATCGCGCCGTGGCCAAAGCCACCGATCGGCTCGCGGAACTGTGGCGTCGGCCAGCGTGCGCCGTCCGTGTCGACGATCGCAGCATCCTGCAGGCGACGTCCCGCTGCGGCCGCCAGCTCGAGCCAGCGCGCGTTTCCGGTAGCCCCAGCCAGCGACAGCAACGGCAGGATCATGCCGGACACGCCATCAATCAGTTCGAACTTCGTCGCCTCCTGGAACCCGCGACGCTCTGCGGCTTCTGCGCAGCGCTCCGCCAGCGCCAGCAGCGCCGGTCGCTGCAACAGGTCGTTCAATGCCAGCAATGCCCAGATCTGCGAACCGGTTCCGACGAATCCACCATCGATCTCGGCGGGATGCCGCTCACACATGGTCTGGAACACCGCGAGGGCGCCATCGATGGCCGGGGCCAGCCCCACTACCGGGTCGGCACGCCCCTGCTCCACTTCCCGGCGGTAGGCCGCCAGTGCGAACGCAATGCCTCCCAGCCCGAAATACAGGTCGGGCTGCACCGGCTGGACGGTCCACCCGGTACGGGTCACCTCGGGTGTGATCCAGGTCATCGAACCGTCTTCGCCGTGCACCGCCAGCCGCAGCAGGCTCTCCACCGCGCGCGCGGCCAGCGTGCGACGGCGTGCATCCAGGTCGTCCGCACGCGGATGCTGTGCTGCATAGCTGTGGCCGGATCTAGCCTCGGCGCGGGCCAGCGCATGCTGGTTCAGGTCGGTGGCTACCAGCGTGCTGCGGATGGTCACGTCTTCCAGGTCGATGCGCATCGCACGCCAGTTGTCGGTGATGGAGCGGATGCGGGCCGCGTCCAGCTGCGATGCGAAGATCGGAATGTCACCGTGGCGCAGGTCGTCCACTTCGCCGCGCACGGTCTCCAGGTCCGATGGCGCGGCCGGTGACACCGCCGCATTGCGCACCAGCAGGTCGATCGCGCGTTCAACCGCCTGGGCTTCGTTGTGCAGCGATGCCGGATGCCAGAGCATTCGCCCGAGCTCGGCGTAGGCCATGGTCGGCCGCCGCACATCGCGCACCTGGCAGCCCTCGAAAGCCGCCAGGAGCGGCATCAGTTCACCCTTCGCATCGAGCGCGCGCAGGCGCCCACTGGCGTCGATGAAGCCCTCGCTGATGTGATCCCAGTACAACGACACATCGGGCTGCGCGCTGGGATGATTCTGCGCAACGGAGACCTCGGCCTCAACCATGCCCAAGCGGGCCGGTTCCGTCCCGTCCTCGACAATCACCGGCACCTGTACCCGCGGCTGCTCGCCCGGCAGTGCGCCGGCTGCGGACAGATCCACGCCTTCCATGCCCAGGCCGGCAGTACGGAATGGCACGATTCCGGTACGCAGCACTGAATTACGCATCAGCTTGACGGCGGTGTCGTACGCATCGCCAAGCCCTGATGGCTCAATGTCGATTACCCGGGAGAACACGCTTTCGGCGTCGACCACAACCGGCACCGGCCCGACCGCGATCAGATTCTCCAGATGGATGTCGGTGCCACCGACCAGGCGCAGGATTGCCAGCCAATGGCCAAGACCGCGGTAGTAGGCACGCAGTTCAAGGTCATCGGCACAGTAGCGGTGCGCGGCGAAGGCGGCCCAGCCGTGGCTGCCACGATCAATCACCTTCGGCACGCATACGCGGTCAGGGCCGTCACCAAAGACCGTGGACAACAGGCCATCAAGCGTCGCATCGATGCGCAATGAGCGTGGCTTGTACATCACCGTGCCGCCATCGAACTGCAGCCGCGCCACGGTCCGGCCGCCACCATGCAGGTCACCGCGTCCCAATGCAACGGCATGCAGCGTGCCCGCCGGCGCACCCAGCAACTCTGCCAGCGCCGCACGATCGCTGCCGATGCGAACAGCGAGCTCCACCACAGCCGCACATTGTCCTTCGAGCATGCGCGTCAGGCGCGGCAGCAGCACCGGATAGCGTCGCTGCAGATGCGTGCGGAAGCCCTCGCTGGTGGCCAGGGCAACGAATTCGTCCAGCACCCCAGCGCTGTCAAGCGGGCCGATGTCACCGCTGCGCGCAGCGGCGTGCAGTTCCAGCAGCAGCACGCGGTTGAGCTTGAGCTGGGCATGCTCACGCAGTGCCGCATCGCCCCGTGCATGCAGCAGATCGCGCTCGCCAGGCTGCAGAGCAATGGCGGGATCATGCAGGCCGGCAACCAGCGCAGCGCGCGCCTGGGCAAGGAAATGTTCGGTGATGCACGCAAACGCGGCCGCAGCCGGAGAAGCGGTCATTACGCCCCCTGCGAGATATCGAGAGTCTGTTCCAGTCGCCGGCACGCAGCTGCATGCCTCTGCGTGCCGGCTCGGGTTACATCAGCAACACAGGCAGTGGTTGATCACCGATACCGTGGTGGTGCACTCGTTGGTGCCCCCGGTGATCATGGTGTCCGAAGCTCCGGTGAGGGCCGCTTCGGTGGCTGCCGCACCGTAGATGAACAGCGAACCCGCAGGGTTGGCACACCCATCCACATCGTCCGAGCCATTGAGCCAGCCGGACACAACATCGTCGTTCAGATCCATTCGCAATCTCCTGTCATTCACAACATGAGGCGTTGAGGACATGGATCGATTCCACGTCCCTTCGGATACGGCCAGTCCCTGGCATCAACATCATGCTGCGAGCGATACTGGATGACAGGTACAGCCGCCCGTGCACACTGCATCCGCGTGTCAAGTGCGTCAAGCTGCGCTGCGGCAGGGCGCACGAATACGCTGCACGTGCGGTACGGAAGTGACGTGGAATGAGTGGCCGCGCCGCCATTCCTGCGCGACCGGATCGAAGGCAACCGGAGAGGCATCGGATGGTAGTGGCGGCCGGCATCCGCAGGCCGGGTCAGCTCTTCAGCTGCGCCAGGATCTCGCGGGTCATCGGATCGGCAATCGCCACATCCTCACCCTGCAGCGCCGGCAACAGGCCACTGGCCAGCTGCTTGCCAAGCTCGACACCGAACTGGTCGAAGGCATTGATGTTCCAGATCACCGACTGCACGTACACGGCGTGTTCGTACATGGCGATCAGCGTACCCAGCGCCTGCGGGGTCAGCGCGTCGAGCAGGATCAGCGTGCTCGGGCGGCCGCCCGGGTAATCACGGTGCGGGTCGTCGCTGCTCTGGCCATTGGCCAGTGCTTCGGTCTGCGCCAGCAGATTGGCCAGCAGGGCCTGATGATTGATCGTGTAGGGATCGTCGTTGTGTACGCAGCCGATGAAGTCGGCCGGAACGATGCTGGTTCCCTGATGCAGTGCCTGGAAGAAGCTGTGCTGCACATCGGTGCCCGCGCCGCCCCACCACACCGGCACGGTGTCGGTGGTGACCGGCTGGCCGTCACGCTGCACGCGCTTGCCCAGGCTTTCCATCACCAGCTGCTGCAGGTAGGCTGGCAGCAGCGCCAGGCGCTGGTCGTAAGTCATCACCGCATGCGTGGCATGGCCCAGCACGTTGCGGTTCCAGATGTCGGTCAGGCCGTGCAGCACCGGCAGGTTGCGCTCCAGCGGTGCATCCAGCGCGTGCGCATCCATCTGCGCGGCGCCTTCCAGCAGCTGCTCGAAGCGCTCGAAACCGATCGCAAGCGCGATCGGGAAACCAACGGCCGACCACAGCGAATAACGGCCACCGACCCAGTCCCACATCGGCAGTACGCGATCGGCGGCGATCGCGAAGGCCTTGGCGGCGCGATCCGGATTGGCGCTCACTGCATACAGGCGCTCGCTGCCACCCAGCCAGTCGTGCAGGATCTGGCCGTTGAGCAGGGTTTCCTGGGTACCGAAGGTCTTGGAGATGAGGATGCCGGCGGTCTTCGCCGGATCCAGCGTGGCCAGCGTACGCTGCATGGCCGCGCCGTCCACGTTCGATACGAAATGCACGCGCAGGCGCGCGCCGGTGACCGGGCGCAACGCATCGGCGACCAGGCGCGGACCGAGATCGGAACCACCGATGCCGACGCTGACCACGTCAGTGACGCCGCTGTCTTCCAGCGCACGCACCAGCACGCCCATGCGCTGGCGGATCCCGCGCGCGGTGGCATAGGCCTCGGCTGCAACCGGCGCATCGACCACGTCGCCGCGCAGCGCGGTATGCAGCGCGGCGCGACCTTCGGTCAGGTTGACCTGCTCGCCACGGAACAATCGGGTGATGGCACCACCGACATCACGGTCGGCGGCCAACGTGAGCAGGGCCTGCAACGCCGCGGCATCGTATTTCTGCCGCGCGAAATTGACATACAACGGACCGACCCGCAGCGCCAGGTCCTGCACGCGGCCGGGTTCGGCGGCGAGCAGGCTGGGGATGCTTGCGCCCTTCAGGCGCTGGGCGTGGGAATGCAGCGAGTCGAATCCGTTGTTCGTTGTCATGCGGCCTGGGTCGGGATCGTGTCGTTGGTGTGGGAGATCTGGTTCTTGCCATCAACGTACACCAGCTTCGGCTTGAAGCTGTCAGCTTCCTGCTCGGTCATGCTGGCGAACGCGGCGATGATGATGATGTCACCGACCTGCACGTGGCGCGCGGCACCACCGTTGAGCGAGACAACGCCGCTGCCGGCTTCGGCACGGATGGCATAGGTCGAGAAGCGCGCACCGTTGGTCACGTCCCAGATGTGCACCTGCTCGAACTCGCGGATGCCGGTGGCAGCCAGCAGGTTGTCATCGATGGCGATCGAGCCTTCGTAGTTCAGCTCGGAATGGGTGACGGTGGCGCGGTGGATCTTGGTCTTGAGCAGGGACAGGTGCATGGGGGCGCTGCAACGGCAAAGGAAAGAGCGGATTCTAGCACCCGCTTGGCCATCGTCAGGGGGCCGCAGCAGGACGCTGAGGGCTGTTCAGGCCCCCTCCCCCGGCGGCGGCGGCGCGGCATGCCCGGAACGGCCCTCCAGAGACAGCCGGAACACCGTATGGAAGGCCAGCCCGGCGACCAGGCCGAAGCCACCTGCGGCCAGCACCTGCAAGGCATAGCTGATCACGTCGAAGGTGTCGACATAGCGCAGGCGCTGCAGCAGCGGACCATTGTCCGCGCCCGGCCAGGTGCAGGTGGCCATGGCCAGCGCGCCCAGTCCGAAGCCGACCAGCACGAATCCAGTCCGGCGCAGCCGCTGTTGAGACTGCAGGATCAGCGCCATCGGCAGCAACACCGCGATCGCATTGCACACGGCCAACACGAACATCAGCCCACCGCCGGTGAGCGCAGGCATCGGCGTGCGCCTGAATTCAAGCGCGAACAACAGGCCGCCAAACAACTGGGCCGGCAGCATGCCGGCGGCCAGCACCGCCAGGATCGAGGCCTGGGCAAGACGGCCGGTATCAGTGCTGGGGGTCTTCATTTCCGGTCTCCCGTCCGTGGGAAGTCGAGAGGCGCCCGTTGCGGGCGCCCCGGAGCCGCATGCGGCTCAGAACTCCAGGTTGTCGATCAAGCGGGTAGTACCCAGCCGCGCGGCGATCAGCGCCACGCGGCCACCGCCGTCGAAGGTCGGCTCGGCCAGCTCCGGGGTCCGCAGCACTGCATAGTCGACCTGGAAACCGGCCACCTGCAATGCCGCCGTGGCGTCGGCCTCGATGCGATCACGTGCCTGCCCGGCCACGTAGCCTTCGCGCATGCCCAGCAGGGTGCGGTGGATGGTGGTCGCAAGCGGGCGCTGTTCGGCGCTCAGGTACTGGTTGCGCGAACTCTTGGCCAGGCCATCCTCGTCGCGCACGATGTCCGCACCGACAATCTGGATCGGGAACGACAGTTCGGCCACCATCTGCTTGATGACGGCCAGCTGCTGGTAGTCCTTGCGGCCAAACACGGCCACGTCCGGCTGCACCTGCAGGAACAGGCGCGCGACCACCGTGCACACGCCATCGAAGTGCCCCGGACGGCTGGCGCCTTCCAGCACTTCACTCACGCCCGGCGCGTGCATGCGCGTGGTCTTGTCCACCCCCAGCGGGTACATCACCTCGACGCTGGGCAGCCACACCGCATCGCAGCCGGCCTGCTCCAGCCCGGCTACGTCGGCCTCGGGCGTGCGCGGGTAGCGGCTGAAATCCTCGTTCGGCCCGAACTGGGTCGGGTTGACGAAGATGCTCGCCACCACCTTGTCGGCGTACTGGCGGGCCAGGGTCACCAGCGAATGGTGACCCCCATGCAGGTTGCCCATGGTCGGCACCAGCGCCACGCGCAGGCCCTCGCGCTTCCACTGGGCGATCTGCCCGCGCAGTGCGCCGAGCTCGTTGAAGGTCTGGATCATTGGGCGTAGGCGTGCTGTTCGTCGGGGAAGCTGCCGTCGCGCACCGCGTCGGCATAGGCGCGGGTGGCACCGGCCACCGAACCGCCTTCGGCAAGGAAATCCTTGACGAACTTGGGACGGCGATGACCACTGTCCAGGCCGAGGAAATCATGCAGCACCAGCACCTGGCCATCGCACTGCGGGCCTGCGCCAATGCCGATGGTCGGCACATCCACCGCAGCGGTCACTTCGGCGGCGACCGGAGTCGGCACGCATTCGAGCACCATGATGCTGGCGCCGGCAGCGGCCACAGCCTTGGCATCTTCCACCAGCTGGCGCGCGGCATCGCCACGACCCTGGATCTTGAAGCCGCCCAGTCGCAGCACCGACTGCGGGGTCAGGCCCAGATGCGCGCAGACCGGAATCTCGCGCTCCACCAGGTAGCGGATGATGTCGACCTTGAAGCCGGCACCTTCGATCTTGACCATCTCCGCGCCCGCCTGCAGCAGCTGCAACGAGGCATCCAGCGCCCGCTCCGGGGTGGCATCGGCGCCGAACGGCAGGTCGGCCACCAGCAACGCACGCTGCAGCACGCGGGCCACGGCGCGGGTGTGGTAGACCATGTCGGCCACAGTCACCGGCAAGGTCGAATCATGGCCCTGCACGACCATGCCCAGCGAATCGCCGATCAGGATCAGGTCGACGCCGTTGGCATCGAAAGTGCGGGCGAAGCCGGCGTCGTAGGCGGTCAACATGACCAGCTTCTGGCCATTGCGCTTGGCCTCGGCCAGGGCGGGAACGGTCCAGGGCTTGCTGTCTGCGTGGGTGCTCATGTGCTGATAACCGGGGGAGATAACCTGGGCATTATCACCCTATCGGCGCAATCCCGCAGGCATCCACCCGCATCACTGCATCCCGCACGCGGCCATGGCCGGGAATGGCCAGATCCGGCGCGATTTCGGCCAGCGGCACCAACACGAAGGCACGCTCGTGCAGGTAAGGATGCGGCACCTGCAGACCAGGCTGGTCGAGCACCTGCGCGCCATACAGCAGCAGGTCCAGGTCCAGCGCGCGCGGGCCCCAGTGCACCGCCGGATCGCGTACGCGACCAGAACGCTGCTCCAGCGCCAGCATCGCCTGCAGCAGCGTATCGGCGGGCAGCGTGGTCTCGACCGCAGCCACCGCGTTGACGAACGGCGGCTGGTCTTCATTGCCCCAGGCCGGCGTGGCGTACAGCCTTGAGGCTTGGCGCAGGCGGGTATCGGGCAGGCCGTCGAGCGCGGCAATCGCCGCGCCGACGGTGACGGCCGCGTCGCCAAGGTTGGCGCCGAGGCCGATCCAGGCAAGGGTCATCGTTTACTCGCCAGCCGCACCGGCCGGGGCACCCGGACGACGGCGGCGACGGCGGCGCTTGCGCGGTGCCCCGCTCTCGTCATCCCCCTCTTCGCTGTGCATCACGTCCAGCGACGATTCCAGCTCGCGACCGGACTGCGCCTGCGCCTCACGCCAGAACTCGACATCGGCGGCGTGCTCGGCCGAGGCCACCTGGCGCAGGCTGAGGAAGTCGAACGCAGCGCGGAAGCGCGGATGGGTCAGGGTACGGAACACGCGCTTGCGCTGGCGCGAGCTGAAGCGCGACTGCAGCAGCCAGATTTCCTGCATCGGCAGCGAGAAGCGGCGCGGCAGCGCGATGGTGCTCAGCTGCTGCACCGTGACGCGATCGGCGGCACGGCGCTGCGCCTCTTCCGGTGCCACGCCCTGCTTGAGCAGGGTTGCCTGGGCGCGGCAGAACGCCGGCCACAGCAGCAGCGCAAACAGGAACGCGGGCGAGACTGGTTCATCGTTGGCCACGCGGGCATCGGTGTTGGCCAGGCCCTCCACCAGCATGCGGCGCAGCGCGCCGGTGCGGTTGGACTTCAGCGCCTTGGCGCTCTCCGGGAACAGCACGTCGAGCAGACCGTAGCGCTCCAGGCCTTCGAAGCTGGCCACGCCGTGCCCGGACAGGAACAGCTTCAGCACTTCTTCGAACAGGCGTGCCGGCGCGGCTTCGTTGAGCAGGCCAGCCAGCTGCGGGATCGGCGCGGCGGTGCCCTCTTCGATCTGGAAGCCGAGCTTGGCCGCCAGGCGCACGGCGCGCAGCATGCGCACCGGGTCTTCCTGGTAGCGCTGTACCGGGTCGCCGATGAGCTTCATCAGGCGCGCCTGCACGTCTTCGAAGCCACCGGTGTAGTCACGCACCGAGAAGTCCTCGATGGCGTAGTACAGGGCGTTGCAGGTGAAGTCGCGGCGGACGGCGTCGTCTTCGATGGTGCCGTACACGTTGTCGCGCACAAGCATGCCGTTTTCCATCTCGCGGTCGCCACTACCGTCATCGCTGTTGGCGCGGAAGGTGGCGACTTCGATGATCTCGCGGCCGAACACAACGTGGGCGAGGCGGAAACGGCGGCCGATCAGGCGGCAGTTGCGGAACAGCTGCTTGACCTGTTCGGGCGTGGCGTCGGTGGCCACGTCGAAATCCTTGGGTTGGCCATTGACCAGCAGG
The DNA here is from genome assembly GCF_056482875.1 of Stenotrophomonas sp. 63632_Sma. Lineage (NCBI taxonomy): Bacteria > Pseudomonadati > Pseudomonadota > Gammaproteobacteria > Lysobacterales > Lysobacteraceae > Stenotrophomonas > Stenotrophomonas sp. 63632_Sma. The sequence continues at coordinate 1,757,680 of NZ_CM151220.1, read as the reverse complement.
TCGCGCACCGCGCCGCCGACAAGGTAGGCGCCGAAGCCGGCATCGCGCAGGCGATAAAGCACGCGCAGGGCGTTCGGGCTGATGTCCTTGCGGGAGATCGTGTGCTGGTCGCGCGGGATGACGCGCAGGCTGAACGGTGATGTAGCAGAGGAAATGATGTTGGCGCTTCCGGTTGAAGTTTCGGGATTGCCCAATGGCATCGAGGTGCATATACTAGCGCTCCTGCCTCGGCAGCGACACAGTTACGCTCCCTTCGTCTAGTGGTTAGGACGTGGCCCTCTCAAGGCTAAAACAGGGGTTCGAGTCCCCTAGGGAGCGCCAGTCGCCGCAGCAGGAACCGAAAAAGCCCGCCTTGTGCGGGCTTTTCTGTTTTCCGGGATTGCAGTGATTGCGGTCGGGTTGGTCGCTTTGGCGCCCCCCTGCAATCGGCTTGAGCCGGTGGGGTCACCCAGGGCAGGACACGCCGTAAACCCATCCATGGGGGCTCGATGGCGCCATCCATGGCGCCAACGGTCCTGCCCTGGGTGACCCCACCGACTCTGAACGGTTTCCCGCGATCTGCGGCAACAATCGACCAGCGCTTCGCCGCATCCGCACGCACCACGAAACTGTCAGGAGGGGGCAGGCCGCCCTCTCCAGGACCGTTGGCGCCATGGATGGCGCCATCGATGGATGGGCTCTTGCGTGTCCTGGAGAGGGCGGCCTGCCCCCTCACACTCTGGACAAGCAGGCGCCAACGGAACGCAACCGAAGCCAGTCGCCGTCAGCCTTCCATCTGCTCCAGCTCCTTGCCCTTGGTCTCGCGTACGTAGCGGACCACGAAGACGATCGAGAGGATCGCCGCGACCGCGTAGATGCCATAGGCGCCGGCCAGGCCGATGCCGGCCAGCAGCATCGGGAAGGTCACGGTGATCGCGAAATTCGACGTCCACTGCGCCGCACCGGCAACGGCCAACGCCGGGCCGCGGATCTGGTTCGGGAACATCTCGCCCAGCATCACCCACATCACCGGGCCCCAGGACATGTTGAAGAACACCACATAGACGTTGGCCGCAACCAGCGCCAGCCGGCCCATGCCATCGGACAGCTGCAGGCGACCATCGGCCAGGCTGCCGCTGGCAAACGCCACCACCATCAGCACCAGCGCCACCGACATGCCAACCGAGCCGATCCACAGCAGCGGCTTGCGCCCGATGCGGTCGATCAACAGCACCGTCAGGAGGCAGGCGCCGATGCTCAGCGCGCCGGACAGCACGTTGATCAGCAGCGCGTCGCTTTCCGAGAAGCCCACCGCCTGCCACAGCACCGCGCCGTAATAGAACACCACGTTGATGCCGACCAGCTGCTGGAACATGGCCAGGCCAATGCCTACCCAGAGGATCGGGCGCAGCTTGCCGGTGACCGTGTCGCGCAGGTCGCTGAAGCGCGGCTTGTGCTGATCCTGGGCCAGGCTGGCTTCGATCTCGGCCTGCTTGGTCGCCGCTGCCGCCTCGCCGTACAGTCGCGACAGTACCGCCCTCGCCTGCTGCTGACGCCCCTTCAGGACCAGGAAGCGCGGGCTTTCCGGAATCACCAGCAACAACAGCAGGAACAGCCCGGACGGCAGCGCCTGCATCCAGAACATCCAGCGCCAGGCCTCATGGCCCAGCCATAGCGGCTCGGTTGACGCCCCAGCAGCTCGGGCCAGCAGGTAATTGCTGAGGAAGGCGGCGAACAGGCCGCAGATGATCGCCATCTGCTGCACCGTGGCCAAACGCCCGCGATAGCGCGCCGAGGCCACCTCGGCAATGTAGGCCGGCGACATCACGCTGGCCGCGCCCACCGCGAAGCCGCCGAGCACGCGTGCGGCGATGAACAGCCAGGAAGCGTGAGCGGCACCGGCGCCCAGCGCCGAGACCAGGAACATCAGTGCCGAGGCGATCAGCACGCCACGACGGCCCAGGCGATCCCCCAGCCAGCCGGCCAGGAAGGCACCGATCGCGCAGCCCAGCAGCATCGAGGCCACTTCGAAACCGAGCGCCGCCTCGCTGGAGTTGAAGGCCTGGCGCAGGCCGTCGACCGTGCCATTGATGACACCACTGTCGAAGCCGAACAGGAATCCACCCAGCGTGGCCACGCAGCTGATCAGGACGATGAATGCAGTGTTCTCACCACCATGGGAGGCGATGTTGGGCTGAGCTGGGGACATGAACGATCCTGCTGGGAAGGGGTCCGGCCATCCAACGCAGCCGGCTGACCCGCAGCGTCGCACAGGCCTCACCCTGCCGCCAACGACCACCACGGCCGCGCCTGCCAGACGCCCGATTTCCGCCCCGCGCCGACACCGGGGGCCAACCTGTTCTAGAATTGGCGGGTTCAGGAATCGATCCACCCCCAGCCCATGCCCTTTGTCGTCACCGAAAACTGCATCAAGTGCAAACACACCGATTGCGTGGAAGTATGCCCCGTGGATTGCTTCCACGAAGGCCCGAACTTCCTGGTGATCGACCCGGATGAGTGCATCGACTGCACCCTCTGCGAACCGGAATGCCCGGTCAACGCGATCTTCCCGGAGGACGATGTTCCTGCCGGCCAGGAGAGCTTCGTCGCCCTCAACGCCGAGCTGGCGAAGGAGTGGCCGGTACTGACCGTGCGCAAGGACCCGCCCGCCGACGCTGGCGAATGGGACGGCAAGCCAGACAAGCTGAAGCTGCTGGAGCGCTGAGAAGCGCTCGCTGCGACAACGAAAAAGGGCGCCCATGGCGCCCTTTTTCGTTGCTCGGCAAATACCAACCGCAAGATCCGGTAGCTGCCAACCGCAGGATCCGGTAGGTGCCAACCTTGGTTGGCACCGAAGCGCCGACCAAGGTCGGCCTCTACCCGGGCACGTGCGGACCTGGGCCCGCACCCACCCGACCGGCCCTTACTGGGCCAGCTTTGCCTTGAGCGCGGCGATCAGCTTCACCGGCGCTTCTGCAGTGGCCGGCAGGCCACGCGGGTCGACCGCGGAGATGTAGGCGCCGGCATCGACGGCGACCACGCGGACCAGGAAGTTGCTGCCTTCGTAGGCCACGTCATACGAGCCCAGCAGCTGCGCGCGGCTGGCGATGGTCACGCCTTCCACGCCTTCCAGCGCGGTGCCGACCTTGGCGAAAGCCTCGTCCTTGCCGCCGGCGATGGTGAAACCGGTGTTGCCCACGGCCGGGGCCGCAGCCACCGGGGCCGCCGGCTTGGTCGCCGAGGCAAGGGTCGGCACCTTGTTGTCACTGGTGGCGTTGGGCAGGTTCAGGTCCGGCGGCACTTCCAGCGGACGCATCTCCGGGGCCAGGGCGTAGTCGCCCTTGACGCCACGCTTGAAGCAGCCGGTGGTGCCGGCGGCAACGGCCACCGCAAGCAGGGCGTAGGACAGCACGCGGACGGTGGATACGGATTGACGCATGTGAATCTCCTGGGTCAGACCAAGACGGAAGGTCAGTGGCTGGAAAGGGCTTCGAGGGCGGCGATGTCGCCGGCAAGGTGATCGGCCGCCGGATGGTGCGCCACCGACAGCGGCAGCAGCGGCAGGCGCAGGTCGTGACCGATGCCGATACGGCGCAGCAACGCCTTGACCGGAATCGGGTTCGGCTCAACGCCGCAGAAATCATGGAACGGCTGCAGGCGCGCATCCCAGGACCCGGTGGCTTCGTGGTCGTGGGCGGCAGCCAGCTCGCACATCCGGCGGTAGGCGCCGGGCAGCACGTTGGAGCCGACCGAGATCAGGCCATCGATACCGGCCTGGATCGAGCGCGCGGCCGTACCGTCGTCGCCACTGAACACGGCAAACTGCGGGCTGCGCAGGGCGAGCAGCGCCTGCACCCGGCCGGTGTCACCCACCGCCTCCTTGATGCCGACGATGTTGGGATGGCTGGCCAGTTCGGCCACGGTCTCCGGCTGCATGTCGCACCCGGTACGGCCGGGCACGTTGTACAGCACGACCGGTAGCCCGCCCTGGTCGGCAACCGCGCGGTAGTGGGCGATCAGGCCAGCCTGGGTCGGCCGCACGTACGGCGGGGTGACCACCAGCGCGTGGCTGGCGCCAAGCGCGGCGGCACGGCGGGTCTGTTCGATGGTCTTGGCGGTGCCCGACAGGCCGGTACCGGCCATGACCGGGATGCGGCCGCCGATGCGCTCGACCGCGCTGGCCAGCAGCAGGTCGTACTCGGCATCGGTGAGGGTCGCTGCTTCACCGGTCGAGCCGGCTACGACAACGCCATGGACGCCACCTTCCAGTTGCAGGTGCAGCAGGCGCTGCCAACCGTCGGGATCGAGGGCGCCGTCGGCCCGGAACGGGGTCGCCAGCGCGGTGATGAGGCCGGAAAGGGACAAGGACGTGCTGCTCTTGGCTGGAAAGGGAAAACGCCCGCCACGAAAGGCCGGGGGCGACCTGAATGTTACTTGCGGCGCGAAAGCACGGGCAAGTATGCTGGACACCGGTGGATCCCCGCCTCTGGCGGGCATTCAGACTAACGCATGCATTACCCGGAATCGCCTTGACCGACACCACCCCGCGCCCCGCGCCGAGCGAAAACCACCTCCTGATCAACGCCTACACGACGCATCCGGAGTCCCCCCTGCTGTCCGTCACCCGCCGCATTGCCGACAGCGGCTGCAATCTGGTGGACGCACGCCTGGCCACGGTCGGCCGCGATGTCTCGGTCACCGCCCTGGCCACCGGCTCCTGGGACTCGGTGGCCAAGCTGGAAGCGATGCTGACCCGGCTGGAGCGCGAAGAGGGCCTGAAGCTGGTCTGGTACCGCACTGCCGCCAAGCAGGCGCAGTCCAACCTGCTGCCGTACATCGTCGAAGTGATCGCCGCCGACAAGCCCGGCATCCTGTTCCAGCTGGCCGATTTCTTCGACCGCCAGGGCATCACCATCGAGAACCTGCAGAGCACGCGCTACCGCGCCATGCAGACCGGTGCGGAGATGTTCAGCGCGCAGGTCACCATCGGCGTGCCGGCCAACATGCACATCGCCGCGCTGCGCGACGATTTCCTTGAATTCTGCGACCACCTGAACCTGGACGCGATCATGGACCCGATGAAATTCTGATTCTTCGCGCGCCTCTCACGGGCGCGTGGCGTTTCATGCAATTGTCGTAGAAAGAACCCAGGCTCGACAGAAGGACCTCATGAACAACGGCGATACCCTGGACAGCACCACCCTCTCCCTGCCGCTGGCGCTGTCCGGTGGCGAACAGGCCACTCTCGGCGACTACGCCGGCCACTGGCTGGTGCTGTACTTCTATCCCAAGGACAGCACCCCCGGCTGCACCACCGAAGGCATCGACTTCAACGCACTTCTGCCCAAATTCAAGAAGGCAGGCGCGGTGGTACTCGGTGTCTCGCGCGACTCGGTGAAGTCGCACGACAACTTCTGTGCCAAGCAGGGCTTCAACTTCCCCTTGGTCAGCGATGGCGACGAAGCGCTGTGCGGCGCCTTCGACGTGATCAAGATGAAGAACATGTACGGCAAGCAGGTACGTGGCATCGAACGCAGCACCTTCCTGATTTCCCCCGACAGCCGCATCGTGCAGTCCTGGCGCAAGGTCAAGGTTGCCGGCCATGCCGATGCCGTTCTCGCCGAACTGAAGGCCTCCCAGTCCAAGTGAGTCCCACTGCCTACTGTGTCTGCCATCACCCTGCCCCGCAGCAGGCCGTGGTGGTTTTTCCCTGTCCGTAACCAGGAATCGACGATGACCCGAGGCAAGCGCATCTACGTGCTGGATACCAACGTGCTGATGCACGATCCCACCGCGCTGTTCAAATTCGAGGAGCACGACGTCTACCTGCCCATGCAGGTGATCGAGGAGCTGGACAACGGCAAGAAGGGCACCTCCGAAGCGAGCCGCAACGCCCGCCAGGTGAGCCGCTTCCTCAACGAGCTGGTGCAGGAATCCGGCCTGGACAACCTGGCCGACGGCATTCCGCTGCAGCGACCCAATGGCCTGCAGCTGCGCGGCAAGCAGAGCGCCGGCAAGCTGCGCTTCCAGACCAGCCATTTCGACGCCGGCAAGAGCTTCGGCAAGGTCATCCCGGACAACGCCATCCTCGGCGCGATCCTGGCGCTGAAGGAAGAAACCCCGGACCTGCCGGTGGTGTTCGTTTCCAAGGACATCAACCTGCGGATCAAGGCCGCGATCGCCGGCATCGTGTCCGAGGACTACGAGAACGACCGTGCGCTGGACGATTTCAGCCTGCTCTACACCGGCGCCACCGAGCTGCCGGAAGACTTCTGGAAGCGCCACGGCGATGACCTGCGCAGCTGGAGCGACAAGGGCCGCACGCATTACGAAATCCTGGCGCAGGATGGCGAGGAGTGGTACCCGAACCAGTACGTCTACCTGCCTGGCGAAGATGAAGTCGAGCTGCGCGTCAGCCGCGTGGTCGGCGACGGCAAGGTGGTGCTGTCACTGGTCGATGATTTCCGCCACGGCAGCCACGCCGTGTGGGGCATCAGCGCACGCAACCGAGAACAGAACTTCGCGCTCAACGCACTGATGGATCCGGAGATCGACTTCGTCACGCTGCTGGGTACCGCCGGCACCGGCAAGACCCTGCTGGCGCTGGCCGCCGGCCTGGCGCAGACGATGGACCAGCAGCGCTACCGCGAGATCATCATGACCCGCGCCACGGTCAGCGTCGGCGAGGACATCGGCTTCCTGCCCGGCACCGAGGAAGAGAAGATGACGCCGTGGATGGGTGCACTGACCGACAACCTGGAAGTGCTCACGCACAACCAGGAAGGCGGCACCTGGGGACGCCAGGCGACCAACGACCTGCTCGCCAGCCGCATCAAGATCCGCTCGATGAACTTCATGCGCGGCCGCACATTCCTGTCGCGCTACCTGATCCTGGACGAGGCGCAGAACCTCACCCCCAAGCAGATGAAGACGCTGATCACCCGTGCCGGCCCCGGCACCAAGATCGTCTGCCTGGGCAACGTCGAGCAGATCGACACCCCGTACCTGACCGAGACCACCTCGGGCCTGACCTACGCGGTGGATCGCTTCAAAAACTGGCCGCATAGTGCGCACATCACCCTGCGCCGAGGCGAACGCTCACGCCTGGCCGATTACGCTTCGGAGGTGTTGTGAACCGCTGCACCCGCCTGCTGCTGCCCACGGCTGCGATCGCCCTCGCAGCCGTCCTGGGTGCCTGCACCACCACGCGCGGCCCCGCCAGCGTGCCGACCGCCGAGCGTACCGGCCAATCCTGGGTGGTCACCCGCCCGATCATCGCCGCGCAGGTACTCGATACCTGCTCGCGCCCCAGTCCCGGCCGCGAGGCCGGGCGGGTCAGTGGTTACTGGGCGCCCAGCCGGCAGCAGATCGACCAGCTGGAAGCGCAGCTGTCGTCGCTGGAATCACAGGTACCGAAGGTGCTGGACTTCGACCGCCAGTACGTCGGCATCGAAAGCGCCGGCAAGCGTCTGATCTACATCAACGCCTTCCATCTGCCCGACGACAGCGGCATCAACCCGGCACGGGAAGCGATCCGCGTCTGTGACGGCGGCACGCAGTTCTGGGGCGCGGTATTCGACCCGGCCAGCAACACCTTCAGCGAGCTGCAGTTCAACGGCGGCTTCGGCGGGCCCTGAGGGGCCCCGCCGATGGGAATACGCCTGCCCACCTGGGTCTGGATCGGCGCGGTCGCGCTCTCGTGCGTTGCCGGCATGGTCAACGTGGTCGGCTTCCTCGGTTTCGAGCACCAGGCGGTCAGCCACATGACCGGCAGCACCAGCCAGCTGGGCATGGCGCTGGCCCAGGGTGACTGGCGCGCGGTCGGCCACCTGTGGGGATTGCTGATCGCGTTTTCGCTGGGCGCGATGCTCAGCGGCCTGCTGATCCAGGACAGCGCATTGCAGCTGGGCCGCCGCTACGGTGTCGCGCTGGCGCTGGAATCGGCACTGCTGCTGGTGGCCATTCCGCTGTTCGAACAGCATCAGATCTGGGGTGCACTGGCCGCCGCCATGGCCTGCGGCCTGCAGAATGCGATGGCGACCACCTTCAGTGGCGCGGTGGTGCGCACCACCCACCTCAGCGGCATGTTCACCGACCTCGGCATCGGCCTGGGCCACCTGCTGCGCGGACTGCCGCTGCAGGTACGGCGGCTGACCCTCAGCGGCCTGATCATCAGCGGCTTCCTCGCCGGCGGCATCCTCGGCGCCTGGTTGTTCATGCGCTGGCAATACGACGCCCTGCTCGCCCCCGCCCTGCTGACCGGCCTGACCGGGCTGGGTTATGTGGTGTACCAGCAGTGGGCGCGTTGGCGGCATTGAATCAAGGACATCCACGCATGGCGTGGATCTACCTTCCCCAGCTGGACCACGGCACAATCGCCGAATGAGCCCGACCACTCCCGTTTCCGCCCTCACCATCGCCGGCTCCGACTCCGGCGGTGGCGCCGGTGTCCCTGCCGATCTCAAGGCCTTCGCCGCGCACCGCGTGCATGGCCTGGCCGTGTTCGCCGCGCTGACTGCACAGAACACCCGTGGCGTCACCGCCGTGCATGTGCCACCGATCGCATTCCTGCAGGCGCAGATCGAAGCCTGCTTCGATGACTTCGATATCCATGCCGTGAAACTCGGCATGCTGGCCAACGCCGAGGTGATCCATGCCGTCGCCGACGCACTGGAAAAGCATCGCCCGCCGCACGTGGTGCTGGACCCGGTGATGGTCGCCACCAGCGGCGCGCGCCTGCTGGAGGAAAGTGCGCTCAAGGCCATGCGCGAACGCCTGCTGCCGTTGGCGACGCTGGTTACGCCCAATACCCCGGAAGCAGAACTCCTGATCGGCCGGAAGATCGCCAACGGCGATGACGCCGAACAGGCTGCCTCTGCCCTGCTCGATCTCGGAGCCGGCGCAGTCCTGCTCAAGGGTGGCCACCTGCAGGAAGGCAACCGCGTGATCGATCGCTACTTCGACGGCGTCAGCAGCGAAGAATTCATCCACGCCCGCCTGCCGCTGGACGCACATGGCACAGGCTGCACGCTCGCCTCGGCCATCGCCGCGCAGCTGTGCAACGGCCTGAGCCTGGCCAATGCCTGCGAAGCCGGCATCGACTACGTTGCGCGCGGCCTGCAGCAGGGCTACGCGCCTGGCCGCAGCGAGGTGCTGGTGCTCGATCACTTCGGCGCGGCACCGCACGCATGAGCCTGACGTCGAGCGTCCTCGCCGTGCAGTGCGACGACGGCCATCGCTACGAAGTGATCGCCTGCGTGCCTGCACAGCCCATCGCGCGCCTGCTGTGGCTGCCAGCGCTGGGCGTGGCCGCGCGTCACTACCTGCCACTGGCATCGGCGCTGGCGGCGAAGGGCGTGGCGGTCTACCTGCATGAGTGGCGCGGCAACGGCAGCAGCTCACTGCGCCCGTCGCGCACGCAGGACTGGGGCTATCGCGAGGTACTCGAACAGGATCTGCCGGCCAGCCAGGCCGTCCTGGCCGCAGCCGATGACGCCGCCGACGCCCTGCCCTGGATCATCGGTGGACACAGTCTGGGCGGGCAGCTGGCCTGCGTGCATGCCGGCCGCAACCCGCAGCACTTCAACCGGCTGTGGCTGGCGGCCAGCGGCTCACCGTTCTGGCGTGGCTTCCCACCACCGCGCGGCTGGCTGCTGCCGCTGGTCTATCGTTTCCTGCCGTGGATCGCGCAACGCCAGGGCGTGCTGCATGGTCGGCGCCTCGGCTTTGGTGGCACCGAAGCGCGCGGGCTGATCGCCGACTGGGCGCGCGTTGGCCTGAACAACCACTACGCCGCGGCCGGCATGAACGAAGACCTCGATGCGCAGATGGCGCGCGTGCATGGCAGCGCGCAGGCCGTGTTGATGGAGCACGACTGGTTGGCACCGACCGGATCGATGCAGACGCTGCTGGCGAAGCTGCCGAATGTGGACGCGCAGCTGCGCGTGCTGTCCGCGCAGGAACTGGGCACGCGCGCCGATCATCTCGCGTGGCTGAAGGCGCCGGAGGCCGTAGCTGACAGCTTTTTCATTCAGTTGGATGAAAATTTTCACAAAACTGTTGACGGTACGCGCCGACATCCGCATAATTCCGCTCCTGTCGCAGGGCGCCCGTAGCTCAGTTGGATAGAGTACCTGGCTACGAACCAGGCGGTCGGGAGTTCGAATCTCTCCGGGCGCACCACTCGACAGGTTTCCAGCATCCGCCGCTGGAAATGCAGTAAAATTTAGCAGTAAGTTGATTGTGTACCGCGCGCCCGTAGCTCAGTTGGATAGAGTACCTGGCTACGAACCAGGCGGTCGGGAGTTCGAATCTCTCCGGGCGCACCATACACAGTCAGCACAACAAGTTTATGTATTTGGCGCCCGTAGCTCAGTTGGATAGAGTACCTGGCTACGAACCAGGCGGTCGGGAGTTCGAATCTCTCCGGGCGCACCATTACACCGAAACAGCAGGCCTCGGCCTGCTGTTTTTTTATGTGTGTTTTTCGGCAGGGCTGCGCCCTGCACCCCTGGTAGTGCCGGCCGCTGGCCGGCAACCTCAACAGCAAAAGCAAAAGCAAAAGCTGGCATTCCGTGGGTTGGCGGGGCGGTGTCGGAGTGCGGGGACGCCGCAAGTACGTCCCTGTAGGCTTGGCAGCCGCATCCATGCGGCTGACACCCCGCACTCCGACACCGCCCCACCTTCGACAGGTTCACGCGGCTGTTGGTAGGTGTCGACCTTGGTCGACACATCTGTCAGATATCGAATGAATTCATCCACGCATGGCGTGGATCTACCGTGTCGATCAAGGTCGACACCTACCAGAGCAGTACGCCGTTCCGACAGATCGCGGAAAACTGTCGAAGGCGGGGTGGGTCCGGTTGCGGGGGCGTGAGCCGCATGGGCCCGAGGCATGCCTCGGGCGGGTTGGGCAGGAGGCCCAACCCGGGTCTTGCCGTGTACGCAGGACAGCGCACACGAGCAAGCGGCGACCGAGCTTACATGGGTGAGGGCGCTTTGCTTGCGAAGCATTGCTTCGCAAGCGCCCGAACGCACAGCCGCCAGCGGCTGGGCCGGGCCCCGGAGGGGGACTTGCAGCGTCCCCCGCAACCGGACCCACCCCGCCTCCCCACAGGGAACCAGCTTCTGCTGTTGCTGTTGCTCCAGCTCGTAGCGGGTGCAGGGCGCAGCCCTGCCGTACCCCTACCCCCTGGCCATTGACTGCCACCACTGTGACAGCAGCTCCGGCCTGCGCAGGCGCTCTCGCCACCAGCGCAGTGCGGCGCCATCCTCGCCGGTGCGCCAAGCCAGCCAGAAGGTCTCTTCCGGCTTGTGCTCCTCCACCTCGCGGATCACCAGCTGGCCACGCGCCACCGCCGCGCGCGCGCACGGCTCGGGCAGGAAACCGAAGCCCACGCCTTCGCACTGCAGCTTCAGCTTGCTGGCCATGTCCGGCACCGTCAGCATCTCCTGCCCCATCAACAGGCCGACCGTGCGCGGCAGCAACCGCCGCGCCGAATCGGAGACCGCGATCGCGCAGTGTTCGACCAGCTGCTCGCGACCCAGCACACCCGGCACTGCGGCCAACGGATGACCGGGCGCGACCGCGAACACGAACTCCACCGTACCCAGCGGCTCGACCACGTAACCGCCGCCGCTGGGACCCTCGCCCGGCGCACCAACCAGCAGGTCGGCACGGCGGTCCAGCAAGGCCTCCCAGGTACCGGACAGGGCCTCGCCGATCAATCGCAGCCGGGTCGGTGCCTCGGCCTCACGAAATGCGGCGATGTCCGGGCCGAGCAGCCAGGTCGGGAACACCGAGTCCACCGCCAGGGTCAGTTCGGTCTCCCAGCCCGACGCCACCCGGCGCACCCGCAGTTCCAGCTCCCGGGCTGCGCGCAGCAGGTGGCGGCCCTCGTCCAGCAACGCGCGGCCAGCCTCGGTCGGCTCGGCGCGCGGGCCGACCCGGTCGAACAGCTGTACACCCAGGTCCTCCTCCAGCTTGGCCACGGTGTAGGAGATGGTCGAAGGCACTTTGTGCAGGGCCTTTCCGGCGCCGGCGAACGAGCCGCGGCGGTCGATGGCGTCCAGGATCTGCAGGGCATCGAGACTGAGTTTGAGCATTCGAATTTTTCGATGATGGCTGTCAAAACTATCCGTTTTTCAAACCCCGGGCGCAAGCGGATACTTCTCTCCAACGGGGAAACACAGCGGCTACCAGCCCACCCCGCCCCATCGAAACCATCGAACAAGGAGATTCCATCATGCTGCAGATCCGCAAGAGCGCTACCCGTGGCCTGGCCGAGCATGGCTGGCTGTCCTCGCGCCATACCTTCTCCTTCGCCAACTACTACGACCCCCGCTACGTCAGCTTCGGACCGCTGCGGGTGATCAACGAAGACAAGGTGATCGGCGGCCAGGGCTTCGGCACCCACAGCCACAGCAACATGGAGATCGTTTCCTATGTGCTGGGCGGCGCGCTGGAGCACAAGGACTCGATGGGCACCGGCTCGGTGCTGCGTTACGGCGACGTGCAGCGCATGAGCGCCGGCAGCGGTGTCAGCCACAGCGAGTTCAATCACTCCGCCGACGAGACCGTGCATTTCCTGCAGATCTGGATCTTCCCGGACGCGGAGAACATTACTCCGTCGTACGAAGAGACCCACTTCGCACCGGAAACCAAGCGCGGCCAGCTGCGCCTGATCGCCTCGCCGGACGGTGCCGATGGTTCGCTGCGCATCCACCAGGATGCCCGCATCTTCGCCACCATCCTCGATGGCGGCCAGAAGCTGCACCACGCCCTCGGCAACGGTCGTGGCGCCTATGTGCAGGTGGCCCGAGGCCAGCTGCAGGTCAATGGCATCACCCTGGAAGCCGGTGATGCACTGCAGGTCAGCGACGAAGCACAGCTGACCCTGGAGAACGGCAACGACGCCGAAGTGCTGGTGTTCGACCTGCCGCTGTAATGACAACGCCCGCGATGCCGAAAAGCATCGCGGGCGTATTTGTAGAGCCGAGCCATGCTCGGCTGCGGTTTGACAGCCAGCCGAGCGCGGGCTCGGCTCTACAGCACCACCGGCGTCAGAACTTGTACGTCATCGCCAGGCGCACGTTGCGCGGCTCACCCCAAGTATAGGTGCTGTACCAGCTGAAGATCGTGTAGTACCGCTTGTCCAGCAGGTTGTTGACGTTGAGCGTGGCCGACAGGCGATCGTTGAATTCATAGCGCGCCATTGCATCGAGCAGCCAGTAGGGTTGGGTGCGATGCACCACCTTGGCCTGCGTGGCCGGGTTGGTGATCTCGCCGAAAGTGGAATCCTGCCAGCGCGCGCCACCGCCCAGCGTCAGCCCCTTCCAGTCGCCGCGCAGGCGGTAGCTGGTGTGCAGGCTGAACTGGTTTTCCGGCTCCAGTGTGGTCACCTTGGCACCGGCCTGGCGGGCGATCTTGTGCGAGAACCCACCCTGCACCTGCCAGCCCTCGGCCAGCTGGCCCGACATTTCCAGCTCGTAACCCTTGGTACGCACGCCCATCAGGGCGCGATAGGCATCCTGCCCGTCCGGTGTCTTGCCACCAGTGGGCTGGGCGAAGTTGTCCTGGTCGAGCTGGAACAGCGCCGCACTGGCGTTGAAGCGCCCATCGAGGAACTCGGCCTTCAGGCCCATCTCGTAGCTGCGGCCTTCCAGCGGATCCAGTGCCTTGCCCTGCTCGTCGCGTTCGCTGTGCGGTTTGAAGATGGTGCTGTAGCTGGCGTACACCGAATAGTGCTCACCGAGGTCGTAGACCACGCCGGCATACGGCACGAACACGCCGGTCTCGCGCGTGTCCGGCGAGCGGTAGCTGGCCAGGCGACTGCCCACGATCACCTTCAGTGGATCGGCCACGTCGAAACGGCCGACCACATACAGGCCGTTCTCACGCGTCACTTCGTTGTTGCTGTAGCTGCGCTGCCACTCCGGCTCGGGAATGTCGCCATTCCAGGTTCTGTAGTCCGGCACGGTATCCGGGAACCCCGCCTGCGGGCCGTAGCCGGTGTTGGTCCAGCGCTTGCGCGAGGCGCTGCCACCGACGACCAGCTCATGCTCGCGGCCGAACAGGCCGAAATGACCGCTCAGGTAGAAGTCGGCCGCATTGCTGACGGTCTTGCCAACGTACTTGCCGAGCCACAGGCTGACGCCCTCGCCGGTCAACGGATCGGGATTGCCGGCGGCGGCACCGGCCAGTGCCGCGTCATAGCCGTTGACCTGGTGGTTGAGCTGCAGCTTGGCCACCCAGTCGTTGGCGAAGGTGTGCTCGAGCGTGGCGAAGCCGGTGCGCACATACTGGCGCCAGCCACTCCAGCGCGTGCCGTTGTTGAACGAACGCGGCATGTGATTGAAGTTGCCGGCACTGTCCAGAAGAGGGATGCCACCCCAGGTCGAGCCCTTCGGGTCGCTGTCCATCGTATCGCCACCCACGGTCAGCAGCGTGCGCTCGCCCAGATCGGCTTCCAGCACTGCGTAGCCCACCTTGCTGGTGCGCTGGTAGAAGTCGAGATTGGAATGCTTGTCCTGCCAGGCGCCCACCGCACGACCGCGCACGCGTCCATCGGCGGTCAACGGGCCGCCAACATCGATCTCGGCACGATAGTCATCCCAGCGGCCCACACCCAGCGTCGCACTGCCGGCGAACTCCTTGCCCGGCTTCTTGCGCACCAGGTTGATGGTCGCGCCCGGATCGCCCATGCCGGTGAGCAGGCCGGTCGCGCCCTTGAGCACTTCGATGCGGTCATAGATCGCGGTATCGCTGAGCGTGTTGCCCGCCGAATAGGCCGAGTCACGCGACATCGGGATGCCGTCGTACTGGAAGTTCTGCACGGCAAATCCACGTGCGTAGTACTCGGTGCGCTCGCTGTCGTAGGTGACGATGCTGATGCCCGGGGTCACCCGCATCACGTCATCGATGCCGTTCAGGCCAAAGTCGTCCATCTGAGCGCGGGTAATGACGCTGATGGTCTGCGGGGTCTGCCGTGGCGTCAGCACCAGGCGGGTGGCGGTGGCGATGGTGCCGGGCGTGTACGCGCCGCTGCCCTCGGTGATGGTGCCGAGCAGGTTGGCGGTGACCTGCACGGTCTGCAGGGTCTGCGACGCCGGGGCCTCGGCGGCCTTGTCCGGCTCGGCGGCGGACTGCGCGACTGCGATGCCGCTGCTGGCCAGTGCGGTGATCAGCAGGCCCCGGGCAAGCGCCTGCGGCAACGCACGGCGACGCGGCAATGGGGACGGAATACGGGCATCAGGCACAGACAGCACGACGGGACCTCCACGATCGAGTGGGATCCTCTGGCGGCGGCTGGAGGGAAGACGGGGACGCGGCCGGATGGCCGCAGGCGCAGGAGTGTACTCCCCTGCGCCCCGGCTGTCGTGCGGTGTGCTGTGGTGCGGCGCGCTGCCGCAGGCTCAGCCGCCGATGGCGGCGCAGGCCTCCAGGATCAGTGCGGTCACGTCCTTCGGCTGCGAGGCCAGCGAGGCATGGCTGGCATCCAGCTCCAGCAGTCGCTTGGGCTGCATGCGCGTGGCCATTGCCCTCTGGTTCTCCGGCGCGATCATCCGATCATGGCGGGACAGCTGGTACCAGCTCGGCTTGTGCTTCCACGCCGGGTCGCTCACCGCATCACCGAAAGTGCTGGCCAGCGGCGCCTTCTGGGTCACCGCCATCACCCGGCCCTCATCGTCGCTCAGATCCTGGCAGAAGCTCTCATGGAACTTGTCCGCACGCAGCCACAGGTAGCCATCGCTGTCCGGCGCAAGGTTCGGCGCCGCCTCCGGCAGGTGCTGCTGGGTGATGCCACCGGGGCTCTCGCCGGCATCAGGCGCGAAAGCGGCGATATAGACCAGGCCCTTCACGTTGGCCTCGTTGCCGGCCTGGCTGATCACCGCACCACCGTAGGAGTGGCCGACCAGCAGCACCGGCCCGTCGATCTGCCGGATCATTTTCTGGGTGCGGCCGGCATCGTCGGCCAGCGAGGTGAGTGGCAGTTCCACCGCCTGCACGCGGTCATGGCCGTTGCGATGCAGTTCCAGGATCACCTTGGCCCAGTGTGCGGCCCCGCCCCAGAAGCCGTGGACGAGGAGGATGGTGGGTGTCGTGCTCATGTACAGGTCTCCGGCAGCGGGCGGCGGAATGCCGACCGTGCAGCCACTGTCCGTGGGCGACGTTAATCGCCAGTGACGCGATCGGGTCACTGCAATCGTATGCGTCGCCCGATGTCACGCATGGCACTTGCCGAGCCGTCCTGAAAACGTTTTCATGAACACCCCCTGGAGCTTCGCACCGCGCATGACGCCCTCATCCCCACGTGCCCAGCAGCACGCCACCCGTGCCGCCTTCTTCATTCCCGGATTCGCCACCGCCGCCTGGGCGCCGATGGTGCCCTACGCCAAGGCCAAGGCCGGGCTGTCCGACGCCAGCCTCGGCGCCGTGCTGCTGTGCCTCGGGCTCGGCTCACTGCTGGCGATGCCACTGGCAGGTGCGCTGACCGGGCGGCTGGGATGCCGCCGGGTGATGGTGATCACCTGCGCGACGATGCTGTGCGCCCTGCCCTTGCTGGTGCTGGCGCCCTCTCCGGTAGCGCTGGGCGCCGCCCTGTTCGTGTTCGGCGCCGGCGTCGGTGCACTGGATTGTGCGATGAACATGCAGGCGGTCGCGGTCGAGCGCGACGCCGGGCGCGCGATGATGTCCGGATTCCATGCCTTCTACAGCATCGGCGGCTTCGTCGGCGCCGGCTGCATGACCGGCATGCTGATCCTGGGTACGCCGCTGTGGCTGGCCGCGCTGGTTTCGGTGGCCGCACTGCTGCTGGTGGCAGTGCTGTCGGCACCGCACTGGCGCCCGCAACGGATCCTGCATGAAGGCCCCCTGCTGGCACTGCCGCATGGCGTGGTGCTGTTCATCGGCGTGCTGGCCTTCGTGGTGTTCCTCGCCGAGGGCTCGATGCTGGACTGGAGCGCGGTGTTCCTCGCCGAAGTGCGGCAGGTGCCACGTGACCAGGCCGGTGCCGGCTTTGCACTGTTCACCCTGGCGATGACCGCGATGCGCCTGTTCGGCGACGGCATCGTCGAACGCCTCGGCCGCACCCGCACGATGGTCTTCGGCGGCATCACCGCTGCGGCCGGTTTCACCCTGGCGACGCTGGTGCCATCGTTTCCGGTGGCGCTGGCCGGCTACGTACTGGTTGGGCTGGGCTGCGCCAACATCGTGCCGGCGCTGTTCTCGATGGCCGGCCAACAGCGGGTGATGCCGGAGAGCATCGCCATCACTGCGGTCACCACGCTGGGCTACGCCGGCATCCTCGCCGGTCCGGCAGCGATCGGCGCACTCGCACACGCTACCAGCCTCGGCTTCGCCTTCCTGTGCGTGGCCGCGCTGCTGCTGGGCGTCGCGGCGTCTGCGCGCTCGCTGGCAAGACGGGTGGCCTGACAGAAAAAAAGGGACGGAGGGGATTAAGTCGTTTCTGGCCCAGCTGTGCGGGAAACGACTTAATCCCCTCCGTCCCCTTTTCTCAGCTGCGTGTCAGCCACTCGGCCTGGGCCGGCAGCTGCGGTGCGGGGCACGCGCTCTGCGGGTGGTGCTGGTCGCGCGCCATCCAGTCATCGACCACGCCGGCCAGCAGGTCCAGCCGCAGCGGCAGGGTGATGTGGTCCTCGCCGCGCATCTCGATGTAGTGTGCGCGCGGGTTGGCCTGGGCCAGTTCGCGGCCTTGGCTGACCGGAATGTGCTGGTCGCCCTGCCCGTGCAGCAGCAGCACGCAGGCGCGGGTATCGGCCAGCGCGCGCGCTACATCCACGCGGTCCAGATCGACGTCGATGCGGCGGCTGGCGGCGGCGATCACCTGATTGATGTCCTGGCCGCCGTAGCGCCAGCGCGCGTACGACGCCACCGCCTGCGCCTTCAGGCCTTCCGGCTGCAGTCCCATCAGGTGCGGAATCATCGTGCGGATCGCCACACCGGCATTGGCGAACGATTCCATCGCCACCACGCCTTCCACCTGGTCGCCCAGCTTGTCGGCGGTGAACACCGCTGTGGCGGCGCCATAGGACACGCCGAACAGGTACAGCGGGCCGGTTACTTCACCACGTGCACGCAGCTCGCCGATTACATCCACCACATCGTCGGATTCATAGGTGCCGTATCCGGACGGACCTGCACCGGACTGTCCATGGTTGCGCAGGTCCAGGGTGATCACGCGATAGCCGGATTCGGCCAGCTGCAGCGACCACGGCAGCATCGAATCGCCGTTCATCATCCAACCGTGCAGCAGCACCACGGTGCCGCGCGGGGCCTGCGCGCGGAACGGTTGCGGTACTGCCAGGCTCAGGCCGGTATCCAGCGGCAGGCCGTTCTCGTGGCGCTGCGGCAGGTAGTGATAACGCGCGCCGTAGTCGCCGGGATCGAACACACGCCAGAAGATCGGCACGCCATCGCGGCCCGGCGCGAAGCCATGGCGGTTGGGCAGTTCGGCGATGGCCGCGGCAATACGCGGGCGATCGAGCAGGGTCGATACGCCACCTGGCGCGATCAGCCTGTCGGCGAGCGAGGTGGACGAGGCATTGATCGAGGAGGAGCATGCAGCCAGCCACAGGCCGGCGCACGCCAGCAACAGCAGCAGCAGGCGCTTCATATCACGTCATAGGGGTGAATCAGACAGGCTGGGACGTTAACGCCTCGATAGACCGGCCATCTATCGCGCGCGGATGACGGCTTGATGACAACGCAGGAACGATTCAGCTTGGTGTACAAGCTGTATCCGTTCAGTCATTGATCCGGATCAATGAACGCGCGCGCGGGATTGCCCACAGTGCCGCCATGCGCACCTCGCTCAAGCTCGCCATTGCCCTGGCCGCCACGTTTGCCGCCGCCTACGGCATCGCCCGCACCACGCCCTACTGGTTCGCACCGCGACAGACGGCGCAGGTCGACATCCACGATCCGACGCTGATCGCGCAGGGACAGTACCTGTCGCGCGCCGCCGACTGCGCCGCCTGCCACACTGCGCCGGGCGGCAAGCCGTTCGCCGGTGGCCTCGGTATGCAGACGCCGATGGGCACGATCTACTCGACCAACATCACGCCCGATCCGGACACCGGCATTGGCGCCTACAACTACGCCGACTTCGAGCGCGCGGTACGTCGCGGCATCCGTCACGATGGGCAGCCGTTGTATCCGGCAATGCCGTATGCCTCATACGTGATCGCCAGCGATGCCGAGATCAAGGCGCTGTACGCCTACTTCATGGGCTCGGTGCAGCCGGTGAAGCAGGGCAACGCCGACAGCACGATCCCGTGGCCGGCCAACATGCGCTGGCCACTGGCCTGGTGGCAGCTGCTGTTCGCACGCCCGCGTACGTTCAACCCGGATCCGTCGCTGGATGCCAGCCAGCAGCGCGGCGCCGAACTGGTGGAAGGCCTGGCCCACTGCGGCGCCTGCCACACGCCACGTGGCCTCGCGTTCCAGGAAAAGGCGATGGCCGATGATGGCAGCCGCCAGTTCCTGTCCGGCTCGGTGCTGGAAGGCTGGTATGCGAAGAACCTGCGCAATGAATCAACCGGTCTGGCCAGCTGGAACGAGGGCGAGATCGTCGACTTCCTGCGCACCGGACGCACCGATCGCTCCGCGGCCTTCGGCGGCATGGCCGACGTGGTCGAGCACAGCACGCAGTACCTGTCCGACGCCGACCTGCTGGCGATGGCCCGCTACCTGAAACAGCTGCCGGCGCGCGAGGGCCGCAGTTCGCAGTGGTCGCCGGGTACCGACACCACCACCGCCGCACTGCGCAGCGGCGACTACCGTGTTGCCGGTTCACTGGCCTATGCCGAGCACTGCCAGGCCTGCCACCGTGCCGACGGGCGCGGCATGCCCCGCGTCTACCCGGCCCTGGCCGGCAACTCGATCGTGTTCGCCGATGATCCCAGCTCGCTGGTACAGGTAACCCTGATCGGCGGCCGCACGCCGCATACCCCGCACGACCGCATGGCCTTCACCATGCCCGGTTTCGAGCAGCTGCCGAATGCACAGCTGGCACAGATCCTGACCTTCATCCGCAGCAGCTGGGGCAACCAGGCCAGCGCGGTGAGCGAGGTCGACGTGGCGCGCATGCGCCGGGTGGTGCGTGACAAGCCGGTGCACTACGTTCCGCAGGAGGCCGCACGATGAAACGTTCGCGCAAACGCTCCCGCCTGCTGGTCGGCAGCGTGGTCACCCTCATGCTGCTGGCCGGTGCCGGTGCCGGCGCCCTCGCCTATCGCCATCTGTACCCGGACCTGGATGCCGCCGTAGCCAGCACGATCGATATCCTCGATGCGCAGGGCAAGGTGGTCGGGCACTACCACGCACCCAGCGCCGAGGAGATCGCCGGGCTCGGCAATGCAGAATCGGTGATGCTTGGCCGCCGCATCCTCAACGAGACCGCGCGCCTGCTGCCGGACAACGTCGGCAACGATCTGAACTGCAATTCGTGCCACATGGCCGAGGGCAAGCGACCGTTCGGCAACCACTACTTCAATACGGGCGGCGGCGCCTATCCGCGCTACATGCCGCGCCCGGGCAAGGTGATCGGGCTGACCGAGCGCATCAATGGCTGCCTGCAGCGCTCGATGAACGGCAAGCCGCTACCGAAGGACTCACCGCAGATGCGCGCGATGCTCGACTACATGGCGTGGCTGAGCAGTCCCGTGCCAGACGGTGCAAAGGTGGCCGCCCCCAGCGAGGGCCCCATCGACAGCACGCTGACCCCGGACCCGATCCGCGGCCAGGCGCTGTACGCCGTGCAGTGTGCCGCCTGCCATGGCGACAACGGCGAAGGCAGGCGCGACGCCAGCGGTGATATCGCCTTCCCGCCGCTGTGGGGCGACCACAGCTTCAACATCGGCGCCGGCATGGCGCGCCTGTACAAGGCGGCCGGTTTCGTCAAGCACAACATGCCGCCGGCGGTGACCCGCGAGCCGCCACTGGGGCAGCAGGTGATGCCCGACCAGGATGCGGTGGACATCGCCAGCTACTTCATCAACCAGCCGCGGCCGGACTTCGCCAACAAGGCCAAGGACTGGCCGCGCGACCCGAAACCCAAGGACGCGCGGTACTGAGGAGGGCGTGGTTCAGCGCTTGACCAGCTCGACCCGGCGATTGCGCGCCTTGCCTTCCTCGCTGCCATTGTCGGCCACCGGCCTGTCGGCGCCGAAGCCGGCCGCCTGCAGGCGGTCGGCGTTGACCCCCTTGGCGGTCAACGCCGCCACCACCGACCGCGCACGATCCTCGGACAAGCTGCGGTTGTGCGCGGCCGCGCCGCTGTTGTCGGTGTGGCCTTCGATCGACAGTTTCAGCGACGGGTCGGCACGCAGCAGGTCCAGCACCTGCGCCAGTTGCGGTTCGGACGTCGACAGGATCTGCGCCTTGTCGGTGGCGAAGTTGACCTGGATCGCCACGCGGCCGTCGCTGTCCAGCTTCTTCTTCAACGCATCGGCCGGCAGCAGCGCCGCGGTCTGGGTGAAACCCTTGCGCTCGACCACGACCCAGCCTGCGCTGAGGTATTCGAGGCGAGCATGCACCCACACCTGGCGGCCGTCAGCCAGATCGACGCGATAGACCACGGTGTCGTAGTTGTCCCAGCTGTAGCTGGCCGCGTTGCCGTAGGACGACTGCACCTGCTTCGACACGCCCTCGGCCGCCTCGTGCGGGATGCGCCCCTCGAACACCTTGGTGCCGTTGACCTGGGCCATCATCGCCTCAAGGTTGCGGCGTACTTCATGCATCGAGTATTCGCGCTCGCCCTTGTCGAAATCGGCAGCGAAGGTGCGGCCCTCGACCGGTTCGAAGTGATCTCCGGTCCAGAACGGGAAGGCATCGAAATCACGCTGCTCGGGCGTGTTGCGCTCACGATAGCCGGCCGGCAGGGACAGGTGCGGGAAACGGTCCGACCACTGCGCGGTGGCCTTGAACGGAACGTCATCCACGACCACCAGACCGGCGCCGTTGCTGTCCACCGCCAGCTGCACCCACACGGTGCGGTTGGCCTGGCGCAGCACGTAGACGGTGGTGGGTGCGTCCTGTTCACCGTTCACCGCATCGATGAAGCCACCCCCGATCTCGCCTTCCAGTTGCGGGCCGTAGTAGATGTCGCGCAGCAGCGTGCCTTCAAAGACCTTGCGGCCGCCAGCGGCGGTGATCACACCGTCGAAGTTGCGCTGCACTTCCAGCGCAGAGAACGCCTTGTCGGGGGCCGCCTCACTGTCGGTCACGATGCGTGCCGACCAGCTCGGACCTTCCACCCAATGCACACCCTCGCCCATCCGGAACGGGAAGCGCGCCCAGGCGCGCGGGTGCGGGGCGTTCTGCGGCGCGTAGCCCTGCGGCAAGCTGAAGAACGGCAGCTCACCCAGCGTGGTGTCGCTCAGCGGCACGCTACCGGTGTCGAACGGCACCAGAGGCACCGGCTTGCCATCGCGGTCGGTGAGTGCGGTGCCATCGGCGGCTGCCGTTGAACCCGCTGGGGCGGCGGCCGGTGCTGCGGCCCCGTCCGCCGTGGCTGGCGCAGGCGGTGCCACCTCTCCATCCGAGGGCGTCCGGTTGCACCCTGCCAGCAGCACCAGGGCTGCACCTCCCAGCCAGATCTTCGATCGCTTCTGCATCGCCACCACCTCAGGTCCATTGAAGCGCCGAGCATACCCGAAGGCCGTGACCGCCCCCACAGTGCCATCGTTCCTGCGCTGCCACGTCATGCCGATGTCATTGGCGCTGCCGACACTCCGGGGTTTCCTCCCTCTGAAGGTCCGGTTTCGATGCGAACGATTGCGCGTTTTCCCCGTGTCTCGCTGCTGGTCCTGCTGATCGCCCCCGCCCTGGACGCCCTCGCAGAAGCACCGCAGGGCGATACGGGCGAAGCGCGCAGCAGCGATGCGCGTACCCTCGACCAGGTACAGGTGATTGGTCAGG
Source organism: Stenotrophomonas sp. 63632_Sma (assembly GCF_056482875.1). Taxonomy (NCBI): domain Bacteria; kingdom Pseudomonadati; phylum Pseudomonadota; class Gammaproteobacteria; order Lysobacterales; family Lysobacteraceae; genus Stenotrophomonas; species Stenotrophomonas sp. 63632_Sma. The sequence goes on along the minus strand of NZ_CM151220.1, from coordinate 1,734,759 downwards.
CCACCAGCTACGCGAAGACTTCGGTGCGCGCGGAAACACTGAACCGGCAGACGGTGATGAGCAGCGTCAACGACGCGCTCAACGAAGTGCCCGGCGTGGTGGTCAGCGAGGCCGATGCCACCGGTTCGTCGGTGTGGGGCACGCAGATCAGCATGCGCGGCTTCGTCACCAACCGTGACACCCAGCAGATCGGGACCACCATCGACGGCCTGCCCAATGGCGGCTCGGGCTACGGCGGCGGTTCGCTGGCCAACCGCTACATCGATACCCTGGACCTGGAAACAGTGGAAGTCAGCCAGGGCACCGCCGATATCTCCTCGCGCTCGAACGAAGCCCTCGGCGGCACCCTGAACTTCCTTATCAACGATCCGCTGCAGGACAGCCGCTTGCGCTTAGTGGTCGGTGCCGGTGACAACGAAGCGCGCAAGTACTACGTGCGCTACGACACCGGCCTGCTCGGCGGCCATACCCGCGCCTGGGTCAGCGCTTCTTCCGCGCGCGTGCACGACTGGATCGACGGCAGCGGCAAGACCAGCAATGACCACATCGCCGGCAAGTTCATCACCGAGCTGGATCGCTGGACGCTGACCGGCTACCTGTCCTACAACGATGCCGACGAGCCGGAGTACACCAGCGTCTCGCCGAAGGGCTTCGCCACCAATCCGGACCGCGACAACCTGGTCGGCACCCTCACCGGCATTCCGTACCTGGACCAGAACTACCGTTCCGGCTCGCGTGCGCTGCGCGAGAACACCTTCGGCTACCTGCGCGCGGCCTTCGACGGCGGCAACGGCTTCAAGGCCTCGGTGGCGGCTTACGGGCACCGCATGGAAGGTCGTGGCGACTGGCTGCCCCCCTACCTGGCGCAGGTCAGCGATGATGGTGCCGGTCGCCCGGAGTCGGAGTACATCGGTGGAAAGACCGTGTACGGCGGCAGTAACCGCGGCCAGATATTCTTCGTCAATCCCGATGGCAGCGCCGCGCAGCGTCTGGCCAGCTGCAGCCCACGGCTGGGCTTCACCGCCGAGTACGATCCGAACTGCTACGCGGGCAACGTGCTGGGCGCGCAGTCCTACCGCCACACCCACTACGACAACGACCGCATGGGCGTGACCGCCGACGTCGAGTGGCGGCAGACCTTCGGTGCGGTCGACAACACGATCCGCGGCGGCCTGTGGGTGGAGAAGCTGGACCGCTCGGCGCGCCGCGACTGGCATCGCCTGCTCAACGTAGGCCAGGACATCGCCTTCGACCATCAGCCGTACTGGGTGCAGTTCGAGGACAAGTACAAGGTTGACGAACAGATGTACTACGTCGAGGACGTGGCCCGCTTCGGGCCGTTCAGCGCACGCCTGGGCGTGAAGCAGTTCTTCGTCGACCAGTCGCGCCGCCGCGTGATCGGTGCCAGCGAGCACGTCAAATCCGATTCCAAGTCCGATCCGCTGCTGTCCACCGGCTTCACCTGGGCGCCCGGTGTGGAAGGCATGGAGCTGTTCGCTGGCTTCTCGCAGAACTTCGCCGCCATTCCCTCCGGCGTGCTCGGCGAGACCGACCCGCAGCGCTTCCGCAACGTCGAGCCGGAGACCGCCGACAACATCGAAGTCGGCATGCGCATCAGCCGCTGGCCGCTGACCGCGTCGGTCACCCTGTACAACATCAAGTTCGACAACCGCATCGTCTATCTGCCGGCCGGTTTCGTCAGCGGCATCGACTACCTGGGCGAGACCGACGGTGTCTACGAGAACTTCGGTGGCGTGGAAAGCAACGGCCTGGAGGCGGCGTTCGGCTATGGCTGGGACAACGGCTGGCGTCTCAACGCCGCCTATACCTACAACCGCTCCAAGTACCTGGGCAGTGGCGATGCCGCACGTGATACCCAGCTTGGCATCGTCGACGGTGCCAAGGTGATCGGCCAGCCCGAGCAGACCCTGGTGCTGTCGGCCGACTGGCAGGGCGAAAACTGGAACTTCGGCCTGTCCGGTCGCTACCTGGGCACGCGCTACCTCGATGCCGCCAACGTCAACAAGCTGCCCTCGGCCACCGTGTTCAACGCCAATATCGGCTTCGACCTGCAGGGCCTGTCGCCGCGCCTGAAGGGCATGGGTGCCAACCTGGTGGTGAGCAACCTCACCGACAAGCGGTATCTTGCAGGGGTGGACGGCCGCGACAATGCCTTCATCGGCGCCCCGCGCACTGTCGGCATCTCCTTCCGTGTGGACCTGTGAGTGAGCCCGTGACTGATATCGGCCGACGCCGGTTGTTGCAGGCCGGCGTTGCCGCCGGCCTTTCCCCGCTGCTGCCCAGCATCGCCCGGGCTGCAGCGATCGCCCCCGCCGCGCAGACGCGCAGCCTCGAAGACCTGCAGCACATCGTGGTGTTCATGCAGGAGAACCGCTCGTTCGACCACTACTTCGGCACGCTGCCGGGCGTACGGGGTTTCGGCGATCGCTTCGTGGCTCCCGCGCCGGCACTGCAGACCGGCGGCCGCACGCGCAGCCTGTGGCTGCAACCCGATGCCAGCGGCACGCGCGCGATCGCACCGTTCCCGCTGGATACCGCCGCGCACTTCGGCTACATGCGGGTGGAGGGCACACCACACACCTGGCCGGACGCACAGCGCGCCTGGGACCACGGCCGCATGGGGCAATGGCCGAAGGCCAAGCAGAACCACTCGATGGGCTACTTCCAGCGCAGCGACCTGCCCTTCCAGTTCGCACTGGCCGATGCCTTCACCATCTGCGACGCCTACCACTGCGCGATGCAGGCCGGAACCAACCCGAACCGGGTGTTCCTGTGGACCGGTCACAATGATGCACACGCGCGTGCTGGCGGCCCGGTGATCGCCAACTCGCACGACAACTTCCCCGAGCACGGCGGGCATCCGGCGTCGTATCGCTGGACCAGCTATGTCGAACGCCTGCAGAAGGCGGGCGTCTCCTGGCAGATCTACCAGGACATGGCCGACAACTTCACCGACAACCCGCTGGCCGGCTTCGAGGCGTTCCGCCAGGCCTACCGTGCTGCGCCAGGGCATGACCCGCAGCTGCGCGCGCGTGGGGTCAGCACGCGTGGCCTGGCGCAGCTGCGCCAGGACGTGGTCGATGGGCGCCTGCCGCAGGTCAGCTTCATCATCGCCGACGCGGCCGGCAGCGAGCATCCCGGCCCCTCCAGCCCGGCCCAGGGCGCGGCCTATACCGCACGCGTGCTGGATGCACTGACCGCCGATCCGGAGGTGTGGAGCCGCACCGCCCTGCTGCTGATGTTCGACGAGAACGACGGCTTCTTCGACCACATGCCGCCACCGGCACCGCCTTCACCGATAAACGGTGGCTGGGCGGGTATGTCTTCGGTCAGTACCGAAGGCGAGTACCACCGCCATCCGGCACCGGGCGACGAGAAGTACGACGCCGCCGAGCTGCGCGGCCGCCCGTATGGACTGGGTCCGCGCGTGCCGCTGTACGTGATTTCACCCTGGAGCCGCGGTGGCTGGGTCGATTCGCAGGTGTACGACCACACTTCGGTCATACGGCTGATCGAACGCCGCTTCGGCGTGGCCGCGCCCGACATCTCGCCCTGGCGCCGTGCGGTCTGCGGAGACCTGAGCAACGCCTTCGACTTCGCCCAGCGCGATACCCGTCCGTTCGTACGCGGCCTGCCCGACGTGAGCGCGGCGGCCGCACGTGCCGCCGCCCTGCCAGGACGCACCGTGCCAGCGTTGCCGGAGGGGCTGGAACCGGCGCAACAGGAGCGTGGCGTACGTCCGGCGCGTGCCCTGCCCTATCGGCCGCAGGCATCGATTGCCGCGATCGACACATCGGGCGTGGAACTGGTGCTGTCCTGCGAAGGTGCGGCAGCGGTCCTGCATGTCTACGATCGGCTGCGGCTGGGTGCAGTGCCACGCCGCTATACACTGGTACCGGGCACGCCACTGCGGGAGCGCTGGCCGCTGGATGTGCACGGTCGCTACGACCTTTGGCTGCTGGGCCCGAACGGCTTCCACCGTCACTTCCAGGGCGCTGCCAAAGGACCCGTTGTGCAGGCGTCGGTCGAGCGCGCCGACGGCCAGCTGCGGCTGCACCTGCGCAATCTCAGCGATACCGCACAGCAGCTGCGCGTGCATGCCGGTGCCTATGCCGGGCACATGCCGGAACAGACGCTGGCGCTGCCGGCGCATGCGGAGACCGCATTGGCGTGGGATGCAGCGCCTACCGCGGGCTGGTACGACCTGCAGGTCGGCGCGGGTGAGAGCATGCTGCGTCTGGCCGGGCGTGCCGAGGATGGTCGCCCTGGCACCAGCGACCCCGCGATGGGCAGCGAACCATTGCGGTTCGAGCACGATTGAACCGCTCCGCCCTTGTAGAGTCGAGCCATGCTCGACTGCTTTTTCCGGTCAATGATCGAAGAACGATCGAAAAGCAGTCGAGCATGGCTCGACTCTACAAGGGGGCGTGCCTGATCAGGCCTCCTGCAGCCCCGGCCGACCGTGCTCGACCGCGTAGCGCTTCCAGCTCTGCAGCGCGCCATTCGGCTGCATCACGGTATCCAGCGTCTTCATGTCGCCGATCCATGCATCACGGGTGACATCGCACAGCACATAGCCACGCTTGTCGGTGGTCGCCTTCAGATAAGGGCTGTGCGCGAGCTGATTCCTTGCGTACGCATCCACGCCCTGGCCGTCGGAGCCGGACGTGATCGAAGTGGCGAGGAACTCACTGGAGACCACGCCCGAATCACGATGGTCCTGCACCAGGTCGCTGGCGTAATGCCGGTGCGCGTCGCCACACGCCGTCACCACGTTGCCGAAGCCAACCTTCTGGATGTGGTCAAGCAGGCGCCGGCGGCTGTCCAGATAGCCCGACCACTGGTCGTCGGAGGACTGCACCATCCCGTCCTTCTCGCGCATGTAGTTGCCCAGTGCCACCTGGTGGGCAATGGTGTGCCAGCGCGGCGCGGCATCGGCCAGGCCGTCGAACAGCCAGCGCTCCTGCGTCGCACCCACAATGCTGCGCTCCGGCGATTCCACCTCCTCGCGCAGCGCCATGTTCACCTGCTTGCTGCGGTACTGGCGCGTGTCGAGCAGGTGCAGGTCCATCAGCGTGCCATAGCGTGCGCGCCGGTACATCTGCATGTGACCATCGCGCGGGAATGCCGAACGGCGCAGTGGCATGTTCTCGTAGTAGGCCTGGAACGCCTGTGCGCGGCGCAGCAGGAACACTTCGCTGGGCGTATCGTCCTGGTCTTCGGCGCCGGCCCAGTTGTTGTCCACTTCATGGTCATCGAAGGTGACGAACCACGGCGCCGACGCATGCGCGGCCTGCAGGTCTGCATCGCTCTTGTACTGGGCGTAGCGGCGACGGTAGTCGTCCAGCGTGTAGGTCTGCGGCCCGACATGATTGCGCAGGTTGGTGAACGGCTGGCCGTTCATTCTCCGCAGGCCCGGCTGGCTTTCGCCTTCGTAGATATAATCACCGTAGTGGAAAACGAAATCCAGCGATTCCTCGGCAATGCGCCGCCACGCGGTGTAGTGGCCTTCTTCGTAGTGCTGGCAACCGGCCACCGCAAAGCGCACGCGATCCACTGCGGCCGTGGCTGCGGGCAGCGTGCGGGTGCAACCGACCGCACTGGCGTGGCCGCCTACGGTGAAGCGGTACCAGTAAGGCCGTGCGGGCGCCAACCCACCCAGCTCCACGTGCACAGCGTGGCCGAGTTCGGGATGCGCCATCGCCGAACCCTGGCGTACCACCTTGCGCATGCCCTCGTCCGCCGCCAGCTGCCATTCGACCACCATCGGCCGGGTCGGCATGCCACCGCCGAACACCAGCGGCTCGGTCGCCAGCCGTGTCCACAGCACCATGCCATCGGCCGAAGAATCACCCGAGGCCACGCCCAGGGTGAACGGCGTGCTGGCGAACCGCGGCGACGCCAGCAGGTTGCGCGGGTTCAGCGCGGCGGCATCGGTCTGTGCGGCCAGCGCGTGCGCCGTGCCCATCCAGGCGCCGGCAGCAGACAGGCCGGCCAGGGCCAGGAATCGCCTGCGATTGATCGTATCCACGGCTGCGCCCTCAGTTGTAGATGATGTGGAAATAGAAGAAGCGGCCGTAGTCGTCGATCTCGGTACGGAAGCGCCCGTTCGGGCCGTTGCTGTAGGTCGGCTGGGTGTTGAACAGGTTCTTGGCCTCGTACTTCAGCGTCACGTGCTTGCTGACCTTGTGGCTGAAGCCCATGTTGAAGGTCATGTACGGGTCGTAGTACGAATCCAGCCACTGGGTATCGCCGAAGTCGACCAGCATCCGGCTGCGGTAGGTACCGGACAGGCGCAGCTGTGCGCTCTTCCACGGCATGCGCCAGATCACCGACCCATTGAGCGACCAGTCCGGCTGGTACAGCAGGCGGTCCAGGCGGCGTTCGGTGCCATCACTGATGCGGTAGTTGGTCTGGCCTTCCAGCCGCGTGGCGTTGAAGTACATGTCGAAGCGCTGGCGGCCCCACTGCAGGTTGCGATTGGCGACCGCGAACTCGACGCCGCGCAGCCTGGACTCGTCGGTGTTCATCGGCTGGGTGACCCGATAGCGCGTGTCACCCACATTCTCGAAGGTGGTCAGGGTGTAGATGTCGTCCTTGATCACCTTGTCGAACAGCGCAATCGAGACCAGGCCGTTATTGCCATTGAAGTACAGGTCCCACGCCAGGTCGATGTTGGTGGAACGGCGCGGCTGCAGGTTGGCGTTGCCCTGCTTGATGGTGCAGAAGCCCCTGCCCTCCTCGTCATCACCACAGCTGGTGCTGGTGGCCTGGGCGATGTTGCTGGGTGTCGGCCGGCCCAGCGTTCGGCTGGCGGAGAAGCGCAGGCGCTGGTCCTCGCTCAACTTGAACGTCGCATTCAATGAAGGCAGCAGGTTGTTGTAGCCACCGCTCGTATTGCGGAAGGCAGAGGTATACGTAGTGCCGCCATCATCGCTGAATGGGCTGTAGGCATCGAAGCGGGTGTGGTCGTAGCGCAGGCCGCCGATCAGCAGCAGCCGGTCCCAGGCGTAGTGTGCGGACACGTAGGCATTGGTGATGTCCTCCACGTACTTGTAGTCGCTGGTGAAGTTGGCATTTGGATACGCCGCATTGTTGTTGCCCAGTTTCGGCAGCAGTTCCTCGTTCCACTTGCGGTTGTCGATCAGCGGGAAGCCCGGCACGCTGCCCAGCAGCGTCGAACCCGGATACAGGTAATCGTTGAGCGTGGCACTGCTCTTGAAGTAGTCGAAGTCGATGTCCTGCCAGATCTTCAGGTGGCGGTATTCGGCGCCGGCGGCCAGGCCGAAGCCACGCGCATCGGCGTCGATGTTGTAGCTGAAGTCGACACGCAGGTTGTCGATGCTCTCCTTGGCGTCGCGCGGCGAGACATAGGCCTGTGCCGGGTTCAGCTTGAACGCCGAGCTGGTCAGCAGGCTGGAGTCGGAAACCGCCACTGCGTTCGGGAAGCCGTGGCTGTCGTTCTCGTAGTCGACGAACAGATTGCTTGGGTAGGCGCGCACACCCCAGTAGACCTGGTTGTTGTGGAAGGTCTCTTCGGTATGGCCGCCACGCAGGGTCAGCCGCGAGCGATCACCGATATCCCAGTTGAAGCTGGCGATGGCGCCCCGGTTGCTGCGGTCCCAGCGGTCGTGGCGGTTCTTGATGTAGATGCTGTTGATCTGGGTGGTACCACTGTCTTCGGTCTGGTTGCGGATCGGAAACTTGGCGTTGCCGTACAGATCGGTCTTGTTCATCGTCGAGTTCTCGTAGAACCGGTACGAGTACAGCAGCAGCGATGCGTAGAAGGGATCATCCGAAGGCTTCCACTCAAGCTTGGCGGAGCCACCGAAGTTGGTGATGAAGTTGGTGTAGGTGCCGGTGCTGAAGTTGCCCGGCGCACGCAGCCCGTTCCAGCCCTTGGCCTCGTCCGGCCCGGTGGTACCGTCGGTGAGGTACTTGCCGGCGTCGTTGTAGTAGTAGTTCGACTCCACCCAGCGCTTGACGCTGTTGCGCGAACGCTGCTCATAGCGCGCTACCGCAACAAGGCCGAATTCCTGGTCGGCACCGAACTGGTTGGAGAACACCATCTTGGCGCTCTTGCCGAAATGCCCCAGGGTCTCGTGGTTGCCACCGGCACTGCGCTCGACATTGGTCTCGGCCGTGGAGTAGATACCAGCCACATCGGCGAACACGTACCTGCCGGACCGGTCGAAGGCACTGCGGCTGATGATGTCGATCACGCCGCCGATCGCATCCGGCGCCTGCTCCGCGCTGAAGCTCTTGTAGATGTCGGTGCGGGTGCCGATGTCGCTGGGAATCAGCTGCAGGTTGTTCATGCGCTCACCCGAGCCACTGCCACCCACGCTGGCAATCGCGATGCCATCGATGGTGGTGTAGTTGAGGTTGGCCTGCACGCCACGCACCGTCACGTAACGGGGCTCACCGGCATCCTCCACGGCACTCAGGCCTGGCGCGGCCATCAGGCTCTCGGCCAGCGTCTCGTCGCCGTAGCTGTCCATCTCGTCGTAGACCACCGAATCCTTGATCACCGGCGAGGTCTTCTTCTGGTCGATCACCTCATGCGCAGCAATCACCTTCACCGTGCCCAGGGTCGGCGCCACCACCGCTTCGGCCTCGCGCGGCTTCGGCGCGGCCGGCTTCGGTTCGTTGTGTGCCGGCGCAGGATCAATGGCGATGACGTTGCCATCCACCACGGTGTAGCCCAGGCCGGTCCCTGCCAGCAGCGCGTCCAGCGCCTGCTTGACGGTGGCACCGCGCGGCACCGCCCCGGCCATGTGCACTTCACCACTGCCCGAATACAGGAACTGCACGCCGGAACTGCGCGACAACTGCTCCAGCGCGCGCGCCAGCGGCTGCGCCGCGATCGGCGCCGAAACGCGGGCCTCGAGGCCATCGGCAGTGGCCGCAGCCGCCAGCGGCACGCTGCAGGGAGACAGGGCGAGGATGATCGACAGGTAGAGCGTGTTGCGCATCACGGGTCCTTGGAAGAGAGAAGGCAGCAGGTGCCGCTGCGTGACTCGGCAGCGGCTTCTCCCAAGTAAGAGCCCGCATCCACCGAAGTGGAGAACGCGGATTTGATGAATTTTTTCTGACAACCCACGGCCATGTCGACCTCAGCGACTGCCAACCCGCACGGTGTCGCCTTCTCGCCGCACCACGAAGCGCGGGTCGCGCTCGAGGAAGGCCTGCAGCGCACCGATGCGATGCGCGTCCAGGCTGCCGGACAACCGCGCCGACGCCGCACCTTCATCCAGCACCCGCACCTGCACCTGGTTGTGGCGGTTGAAGGCGGCGGCCACCTCATCCAGCCGCTCGTCCAGGAAAGAGACCTTGCGTTGCTGCCAGTCCAGCAGCATCGACAACGGCACATCCAACGACTCGACCGCATGGCTGCGCGCGTCGACCTGCACCACCTGGCCTTTACCCAGTTGTGCAAGACGCCGCGCATCCGCACCGTGGCTCCACACTTCCACCTCGCCGGAAACCACACCGATGCGGGTGCCCTGCAGCCGTCGCGACACGTCGAACACCGTGCCGATATCGCGGATCTGCAATCCGTTCACCTGCACCTCGAACGGCCGTCGGTCCTGGGCGATGTCGAACGTGGCCTCGCCCTGCAGCAGCTCCACCCTGCGGCTGAACCCGCCCATGCGCACCCGCAGGCGGCTGTCCGCGTTGAGCCGCACCTGGGTCTGGTCTGGCAGCACCAGGTCGCGAATTTCTCCATGTCCGGCGCTGTAAAGCTGCTCGGTAGGCATCAGCTGCGGAACCAGGCCCACGCCGAGCAGGGCGATACAGGCTGCGGCAGCCGCCACCCACCAACGCGTGCGACGGCTGTGCGGCGCACTGCGCAGCGGGGCCTGTGCGTGTCCGAACAGCGGCACGACCTTGGCAGCGGCCTGCTGTGGCGGCACCGAGGCCTCTTCAGCCAATGCCGATTGCAGCGCCTCACCAACCTGCCGGTGCAGTGCGAGCGCGTGCATATAGGCGCGCACATGCTCCGGCGAGCGCTTCATCCAGTCCAGCAACGCAACCCGCTCGGCTTCGCCCAGCACGCCCTCGCGATTGCGCTGGAACCAGTCCATGGCCTCGCTGGCGATCGCGTCGTCGGCCGCACCCGATGGATTCCGTTTCATGTGAGCTCCCTGGCGCCCAGCGCCTTCCTGCAGGCGTCCAGCCCCTTGCCGATATGCTTGCGCACCATGTGCACCGAGACCTGCAGCTGCTGGCTGATTGCCGGGCAGTCCAGCCCGTCGCGGTAATGCAGCTCCATCACCCGCCGCGTGGTCGCCGGCAGCCGTGCGATGGTGGTGCGGATATCGTTCCAGCGCTGCGCGCGCTCGAATTCGCCTTCGATGTCTTCTTCGCTCTTCAGCACTTCGGCCAGGAGGTCGACGTCCTCCAGCGGCGGCAGCGAAGAACGCGCGCGCGCGTGCTCCCGTGCAAGATTGGCGGCCACGGTGAACAGGTAGGCTTCCGGGTTCTCGACCGCGTCGGCATGCTCACCGGTGCTGCGCAGCAGCCGCAGGTAAACCTCCTGCGCCAGATCCTCGGCATCTTCGCTGGCAGAACCCCGGCGCAGGAAGAAGCCGCGCAGCAGCCGCCGCCGCAGCGCATAGCTCTTCTCCCAGATCCTCACGCTGTTCACGGCCGGCCAACCACCCCAAGGCTGGAAAGCCCCGCAGGGTGACGGCCATCGATGACAGTGGCGTTTCAACTGCCGGCACGCAGCCGCTAGAATGCCGCCCCTGCAGTTTCCGGCAGCCGGCACAAGGAGTGCCCCGCAATGAACGCCCGCACCGCCATCAACACCCTCAGCAGCCTGCTGTTCCTGCTGCTGGTCGCCCACACCACCGCCTACCAGCAGCAGATGTGGCCGCCCAGCCGTGTCGTCCACGTGCATCCGGTGGTCGTCGCCCTCGCCTACGCGCTGGGCCTGCTCACCCTGCTGCTGTGGATCGGAGGACGCCGCTTGCCGGAACGCTGCCAGCAGCTCTCAGGCTGGCTGCCGATCGTGGCCTGGTGCCTGCTGGGCGTTGGTGTGGCGGTCATCCCGATGTTCTTCCCGGGCCTGTCCCCGGCCTGATCAGCGGCCGCACCCGGCGCGCCCGGCCATGATACGGCGCCCCGTGCCAACCCTTGCTTGCCAGAGACCCAAGCCCTGCCCGCCTATCGAAGCCGGGGGGGGCGGGCCTACGCTTGTCTTCTCGGCGGCCGCGACGGTCGCCCTTCGCGTCACGGCCCCGCCGTTGCGACCCCGCTCCAGTGCTGTGCGCCCTGCCGGTGTTGTCGCCCAGGCAGAAGTCCGACCGGCGCCCTCTGGAGACAGTCATGAACCAAGCGCTCATTCCCTTCGATACCGATCCACTGGAAACCCGCGAGTGGCGTGAATCACTGGAAGCGGTGATGCAGGCCGGTGGCCGGCCGCGCGCGCACTACCTGATCGACCAGCTCAGCGAGCTGGATGCACAGCAGCACGGCGACCTGCATACCCGTGCCTGGACCGCCTACGTCAACACCATCCCGCCCGAGCGCCAGCCGGCCTACCCGGGTGATCTGGCCATCGAGCGCCGCCTGAACGCGATGATCCGCTGGAACGCGATGGTGATGGTGCTGCGTGCCGGCAAGCATTCCAACGTCGGTGGCCACATCGCCACCTACCAGTCGGCGGCAGTACTGTACGACGTGGGCTTCGATCATTTCTTCCGTGGCCGTACCGACACCTTCGACGGCGACATGATCTACATCCAGGGCCACTCCGCGCCGGGCATCTATGGCCGCGCGTACGTGGAAGGCCGCATCGATCCGGCGCGCATGGACAACTTCCGCCGTGAAGCCGGGCGCGAAGGCCTGTCCTCGTATCCACACCCGCGATTGATGCCGGAGTTCTGGCAGTTCCCCACCGTGTCGATGGGGCTGGGCCCGCTGACCGCCGCCTACCAGGCGCGCTACATGCGTTACCTCGAGTATCGCGGTCTGAAAGAACACCAGGGCCGCAAGGTCTGGGCCTTCCTCGGCGACGGCGAGATGGATCAGCCCGAATCGCTGGCGGCAATTTCCCTGGCCGGTCGCGAGCGGCTGGACAACATCGTGTTCGTGGTCAACTGCAACCTGCAGCGCCTGGACGGTCCGGTGCGCGGCAACGCCAAGGTCATCCAGGAACTGGAAGGCACCTTCCGCGCGGCCGGCTGGAACGTGATCAAGCTGATCTGGGGCAGCGGCTGGGACGACCTGCTCGCCCGCGACCACAGCGGCCTGCTGCGCCAGCGCATGATGGAATGCGTGGACGGCGACTACCAGACCTTCAAGTCGCAGAACGGTGCCTACGTGCGCGAGCATTTCTTCGGCCGCTACCCCGAGCTGCTGGAGCTGGTCGCGCACATGAGCGACGACGACATCTGGGCGCTGGCACGTGGTGGCCATGATCCGCAGAAGGTGTTCGCCGCCTACCAGCAGGCGGTGAACACCAGCGGCCGGCCGACGGTGATCCTGGCCAAGACGGTCAAGGGTTTCGGCATGGGTGAAGCCGGTGAAGGCCAGAACATCAACCACCAGCTGAAGAAAATGAGCGCCGACGCGGTGCGCGCCTTCCGTGACCGCTTCAACCTGCCGGTCAGCGACGAACAGCTGGAAGAGATGCCCTATCTGCGCCCGGAACCGGGCAGCGCCGAAGCCATCTACTTCGCCGAGCGCCGCCGCATCCAGGGCGGGCAACTACCCGCGCGCCTGGCCAAGGTCGATCCGCTGCCGCTGCCGCCGCTGTCGATCTTCAACACCCAGCTGCAGGGCAGCGGCGATCGCGGACAGTCCACCACCATGGGCTTCGTGCGCATTCTCACCAGCCTGCTGAAGGACCCGGAACTGGGCAAGCTGGTGATTCCGATCGTGCCGGATGAATCGCGCACCTTCGGCATGGAAGGCCTGTTCCGCCAGATCGGCATCCACTCCTACCTGGGCCAGCTGTATACCCCGCAGGATGCCGGCCAGCTGAGCTATTACAAGGAAGCCAAGGACGGCCAGATCCTGCAGGAAGGCATCAACGAATCCGGCGCGATCTGCTCGTGGATCGCCGCCGGCACCGCCTACAGCAACCACGGCCTGGCGACGATCCCGTTCTACATCTTCTACTCGATGTTCGGCCTGCAGCGCGTCGGTGACCTGGCCTGGGCCGCCGCCGATGCGCGCACCCGTGGATTCCTGCTGGGTGCCACCTCCGGCCGCACCACGCTGATGGGCGAAGGCCTGCAGCATGACGACGGCCACAGCCACGTGCTGTCGTCGGTCATCCCGAGCTGCGTATCCTACGACCCGACCTACAACTACGAGCTGGCGGTGATCATCCACGACGGCCTGCGCCGCATGTACGTCGAGCAGGAAGACATCTACTACTACATCACCGTACTCAACGAGAACTATCCGCAGCCGGCGCTGCCCGAGGGCGCCGAGGCCGGCATCCTGAAGGGCCTGTACCTGCTGCACCCGGCGGCCGCCGACAGCGACTCGCAGCCACGCGTGCAGCTGATGGGCAGCGGTTCGATCCTGCGCGAAGTGGAAGCCGCGGCAGAACTGCTGCAGCAGGACTTCGGCATCGCCAGCGATGTGTGGAGCGCGACCAGCCTGACCGAACTGCGCCGCGATGGCCTGGCCGCCGAGCGCTGGAACCTGCTGCATCCGGCCGAGGAGCCCCGCGTGCCCTACCTGCAGCAGTGCCTGCAGGGCCATGAAGGCCCGGTGGTGGTGGCCACCGACTACATGAAGATCGTCGGCGACCAGATCCGTCCCTTCATCAACGACCGCCGCTTCACCGCACTCGGTACCGATGGCTTCGGCCGCTCCGACACGCGTGAGTCGCTGCGCACGTTCTTCGAAGTGGATCGCCACTTCATCGTGCTGGCCGCCCTGAAGTCGCTGGCCGACGAAGGCCGCATCGAGCGCGCGCGGATGCAGGACGCCATCGACAAGTACGGCATCGACACCGGCAAGCGCGACCCGGCCGCGGTGTAAGGCTGCAGCATTCACCACGCCCGTTCTGCGGGCGTGGTGCCGGTGGCAACGCTAGGGCATCCGCTTGAACAGATTGGTCTGCAGGATCGGCGTACCATCGTGGCTGTAGAACGCCTTGGTCTCGGTCATCGTCGAGCGGTCAGCCGCCACAGTATAGATACGGGTGGAGGCCGGCGTGCCGTGGTCCACCAGCTGCATCACCAGGGTGTTCGGCGCCGGCAGTTTCAGGTTGGCCTTGTCCGCGCCATAGGTGCCGGACAGGGCGCCCGGCGTACCATCCAGCGCCAGCGTGCCGTCGGACTTCATGGTATTGCCATCGTGCAGGACGATGTCCACATGTGAACTCCAACGCCCCGCACCGGCGTCCTTGAACTCCAGCACCACCTGCTTCGGGCGCTGCGCCTCGGGCAACGCAGACGTAGCGATATCCAGCGACCAGCGCCCCAACAGCGGTGAAGGAGACGCCTCCACTGCCAGCGTCGGAACGGCGGGGAATGAAAGCGCAGACAACAACACAGCGGACAACAGCTTCATACGTTGCTCCGTTCCCGTGAAGAGGACGCTGCGTGAAGCACTGTGGGGCGCAGCATCCGGATGCTGCACAGCATCGGCGCCCCGCACAAGGCAGGGCGCTGAACGGAGGGCAACGCCGTGCCTTAATAGCCAACCTTCACAGTGAACATCACGTTTCGCGGCGCGCCGTACCAGCCCTGGTTGTAGAAGCCGATCTGCGAGTAGTAGTGGCGGTCGAACAGGTTGTTGATGTTGACCGCCGCCGACACATTGGAACTGAACTGATAGCGCGCCATCAGGTTCACCAGTGCGTAGCTGGGCTGCTCCACGGGCACACGGCGATTCCCTGGCGCGGTGGCGGTCTGGTACATGCGGTTCTGCCAGTCAACGCCACCGCCGATCGTCAGCCGGTCCCAGGCACCCGGCAGCCGCCAGGTGGTGAACAGCTTGAACAGGCTGCGCGGCTTGGCGGTGTTGATCGCCCGTCCCTGTGCATCCTGCGCGATGAAGGTGGTGAAGCTGGTACCCAGGCTCCAGCCCGGTAGCGGCTCGCCGGCCAGCTCCAGTTCCAGGCCATCCACGGTTGCGCCCTTCACCGCACGGTAGGCCGCCTGCGTGCTGCCTTCGACCAGACCACCAGTGGCCTCGGCCAGGTTGTCCTGCTGGGTGCGGAACAGCGCGGCCGAAGCATTCAAACGCTCCTGCAGCCAGCTGCCCTTGAGGCCCAGCTCATAGCTGCGGCCACTGACCGGATCGAGGATCTGCCCGGATTCATTGCGGTTGTTCTGCGGCTTGAAGATGCCGGTGTAGCTGGCGTACACGCTGCTGTAGCTGTTGAGGTCCCAGACCACGCCGGCATACGGTACGAACTCGTTGCGGTAGCGGTACTTCCGCTTGGTGCCAAAGTAGACCTGGTCGGTCTCCCAGTTGCTCATGCGGCCACCGACGATCACGTGCAGCGGATCGGCCAGTGACAACCGCGCCACCGCGTAGGCACCGCTCTGATGGTTGTCCAGATCGTCGGCCTGGGTCTTGCTGCTGGCCCACGTCGGCTCCGGCGTGCCCGGCCCGTGCCAGTCCAGATAGCTGGCCAGCGGCGGCAGCGGCGCCAGCGCGCGGTACTGCCCCAGCGCGATTTCATCGCGTGAGCGCGACCAGCCGATGGACGCAGTGTGCTGGCGGCCGAACAGCTGGAACGGACCGGTCAGGCTGGCGCTGATCGCTTCGCGGCGCACCGGACCGTCGTAGCGGGTGAAGCTGTTGCCATTGGGCATGGCACCAGTGACCGGGTCAGGATAGCCACCGCGATAGAGATGCTTCATCTCCATGTCGGTATGCGATCGGCTGTAGGAGACGCGCGCCTGCCAGTCGTTGCTGAAACGATGGTTGAAATCGAAGAAGCCGTTGCGGGTATCGGTGCTCATCCGTGCCCACGGCGCGGTGGCTGATACCGAGCGGTCGAAGCGGGTACGCCTGCCATCGGCGTTGAACAGCGCGAAGCCGCTGCCGAAGCCGCGGTTGTCGTTGCTCTGGTAGGAGATGCCGGCGATCAACCCGGTGTCCTCGCCCAAGTCCACGCTGACCACGCCGTAGAGCGTCTTCGCCGTACTGTCCAGGCCAGCGGTGTAGCTGTCGCCCTCTGCCTGCGCAGCGACCACGCGACCACGCACACGCCCTTCCCGGCTCAGCGGGCTGGACACATCCGCCCACGCGCGCCGTGCGTCCCAGCTGCCGAGGCTGATGCCACCACTGGCAGCGAACTCGCGCAGCGGGCGCTTGCGCACGTAGTTCACTGCCGCCGAGGGATTGCCGGCGCCGGTCATCAGGCCGTTGGCGCCGCGCACGATCTCGATGCGGTCATACACCACCATGTCCAGGTTGTTCTCGCCGAAATTCCACGGCGACAGCACCGGCATCACCACGCCATCGAACTGGTAGTTGTCGATGTCGAAGCCGCGTGCGGAGAACGAGTAGCGGTTGGCGTCGCTGCGCGTGACCGAGATGCCAGGCGCGGTCGCCAAGGCATCGGCGGTGCTGAGCAGGCCACGGTCCTCGATCTGCTGGCGGGTGACCACGCTGACGGATTGCGGGGTCTGCCGCGAGGTCAGCGACAGTCCGGTCGCCGTGCCCATCGAGTCGGTGGTGTAGGAACGCGACGTTTCCGTGCTGCCATCGAGGTCGGCCGTGACCTGCACGGTTGGAAGCTGGGAAGGCGTTACGGACGGAGTGCGTTCGGCGGCGTGGGCAGCGTTGAACAGCGCCAGGGTCGTGCCGATGGCGCTAGCCAGGGCACACGGGCGGAAACAGGCAGGCATGGGAGATCCAGCGGGAAGGAAAGGCTGGATGAGAATTATTGTCATTTGAGCGTGAGCGCACGTATGCGCGGACGCAGCAGGCGTATGCGCACTGCCGACGATGGTCCGGACTCAGCGAAGCTCGCTGGGCGCGATGCCGTAGCGCGCGCGGAATGCGGTCGCGAAATTGGTGGCGTGCCGGTAGCCGACGAAATGTGCGGCCTGCTGCACGCTGCAGCCCTGCCGCAGCTGCTCGCAGGCCAACTGCAGGCGCCGCTCGCGCAGCCAGGCGAACACCGAACACCGGTGCACCTGCTGGAACTTCAGCCGCAGGCTGCTCGGGCTCATGCAGGCCAGGCGCGCCAGATCCTCCAGGCTGTGGTCAGCCGCAGGTGATGCCTGCAGGCAGTCGATCACCCGTTGCAGCATGCGGCGATCACGTGCTGAAACACGCTGGTCCGGCGATGCCTCCTGGGCAGGCGCACCCAACGCCATCGCCAGCATCTGCAGGCCCACACCCTCGCACAGCAGCGCATGCATTGCGCCCTGCCAGGTCCCCGACAGCAACTGTTCGGCGGCATGTTCAAGATGCGCGGGTACCTGCCAGCTGTGCAGCCGCCGGCGACCATGGCGATGCGCCTGCAACAGCAGTTCGCTGATCACCGGATCATCCATCTCGGCCGGTGCATCCAGCGAGACATTCAGACTGCGCATCCGTTGACCGGCCGGATGAATCGCAGTCATCGGCGTGGCATCGGCCAACACCATCGCGCCGGCGCCGCGGTTCATGCCGATCACAGCCTGCCCTTCCAGGCGTGCTCCGGCACGACCTTCCAGCATCACGATCGCAGCGAACGGCGGGGGTGCCTCCGAAGTCGCCTCGAACGGCTGATGCGCGACCACGTCCGACAGCGCCAGGCTGATGCCAGGGCGCAAGCAGCGCTGTTCCACCCTGCCCTCGACCACGCACAGCGCGCCCGAATCGGCGGCGGACGCGAGTGCTGGCAACCGATAGCGGAAACCACTGCTGCGGCCCAAGCGGTCCAGGTCGGCGAGGGTGAGGCTGTGCATGGTGCGCCCGTGAAGAATCACCCGCCATTCTCATATGAGAACCGTTCTCATATCCAGCCCTGGTGGCAAGGCCCAATCCGCCCTTGTCGATACAAAGAGTTACGTTATAACATTTCACATCAACTTCACGGATCGTGTCATGCGCCGCCATCTCCTTGCTGCAGCCATTCTGTTCGCCGTCCACACCGCCCAGGCCGCGGACGAACCCACCCTCCCCACCCTCCAGGTCCAGGCCACCCAGCCCTCGCGCATCGACAGCCGGGTCGCCGTCGACAATCCGCAGGCGCAGAACCGCACCCTCGGCGGCCTGCTCGAACACGTCTCCGGTGTGCAGAGCAGCGCCTTCGGGCCGAATGCGGGCGCCCCGGTCATCCGCAGCCTCAGCGGCAACCGCGTGCAGATCCTGCAGGACGGCCAATCGATTCTGGGCATGAACGCGATCAGCGGTGACATCAACATCCCGTTCGATCCGCTGTTCGTACGCAGCGTCACCGTCAACAAGTCCTCCGACACCGTGCGCTATGGGGGCAATGCGATCGGCGGCAGCGTGGAGATCGACTCGGGCCTGATCTCGCGCAGCATGGAAGACAGGGATCAGTCGATGGAACTGGTCCTGCGCAAGGGCTTCAACGCGGCCGACGCGCAGGGCTTCCGCATGAACTTCAACAACCAGCGCAACATCTCCACCAATCTGCAGGTGTCGCGGCAGCGCATCTCGCACTACGACATCCCCGGCAACAGCAAGGCCAGCGTCTGCAACACCGGGCTGTTCCCGGCAGGCGGGGGCGTCAACTCGGCACTGGCCGACGCCTGCCAGAAAGAGGCGCGCGTCCAGCAGATCTACAACAAAGCCTCGCAGCCGTACATCGACCAGTTCATGACCGAGAACCCGGACTGGGCCGATGGTGATTTCTCCTTCTACACCAACAATCCGACGTCGGTCTGGCAGCGCCGCACCTACATCAATCCGGTCAACCCGGCCTACGTGCCCGGCACGCCGTCGTATGTGCAGAAGCAGATCAACAACGATGTGACGCCCGACTACCATCACCGGCTGGGCAACAGCTATGCGCGCAACAGTCAGGTGGCCTTCGGCTCGACCCTGTTCTTCGACCGTGGCTACGTGGGTGTCAGCATTGATGCCAAGGACAGCGAGTACGGCGTTCCAGGCTTCTCGATGCAGAACCTGTCGTTCGGTTCCAACTATGCCGATGGCCTGCCGGTGGGCGTGGTGATCAAGCAACAGCGCTACGCGCTGGAAGCCCTGCTGCGTGATCCACTACCGTGGTTCGAGCGCGCGGAACTCCGCGTTTCCAAGCTGGACAACACCTCAGGCGAGCGGCTGGGCGCCACCAAGGCCAACGACTACGATTTCGAGAGCACCCAGGCCGAGCTGCTGCTCAGCCATCAACGCATCGGCCCGCTCAGCGGCCTGCTCGGTTTCAGCCATCAGTCGCGTGATGTCACCGGCAGTGGTTCTCAGCGCTACCTGCCGGACGTGGACACCCGCAGCAATGCGGTGTTCCTGAAGGAAACGCTCGACTTCGGCTGGGCCAGTTTCGACGCTGGCGTGCGCCACGAGCGCGTTGACCATGACCTGCAACCAAGCCGCTTCAAGACCGCGCGCAATGCCGCCAACACCAAACTGCAGGACCGCGACTCCCGGCTCAACAGCTACAGCCTGGGTTCGTATGTCGAGCTGGGGCCGATGTTCGCGGCCAAGGTGCGCTACTCGTCTTCGCAACGTGCCCCGGAGATCAACGAGCTGTATGCCAGCAACGCACACTACTCGGTGATGACCCAGGAAGAAGGCAACCAGAATCTGGAACCGGAACGCGCGAAGAACCTGGAACTGACCGGCCTGTTCCATCTCGGCGGTTTCGAGCTCTCCGCCACCGCGTACCGGATGAAGTACGAGAATTATCTCTACCTCGGCTACTCCGGCCTGCAGACCGCCAACCGCCTGCCACTGAAGTACTGGAAGCAGACCGACACCACGGTGAAGGGCTTCGAGATC
Source organism: Stenotrophomonas sp. 63632_Sma (assembly GCF_056482875.1). Taxonomy (NCBI): domain Bacteria; kingdom Pseudomonadati; phylum Pseudomonadota; class Gammaproteobacteria; order Lysobacterales; family Lysobacteraceae; genus Stenotrophomonas; species Stenotrophomonas sp. 63632_Sma. Next base: position 1,714,836 of record NZ_CM151220.1, on the reverse strand, counting down.
GATGCTTCGCAGGCATTGGACCTGGGCCGCTTCGGCACGTTGAATGTGTCCGCCTTCGCCGACCTGGTGAAGAACAAGGCCGACCGCCCCGATTCGCTGCGTGCCCACAATGACGGCGAGTACCTGCCGAACATGCCGACCAACCGCTACGGTGCCAACCTGCAATGGCAGCGCGAGGGCTGGAAGGCGCAGCTGTCCAGCACCTACTACGACACCCAGAAGTACCTCGGCCGCAATGTCAGCGAGGAAGTGCCACTGGATGCGTTCAACATGGTCGACCTGCAGGTCAGCCGCGAACTGCCGGTGCGCAACAGCTACATCGCCGGCGTGGAGGTGTTCGTCAACGGCAGCAACCTGCTCAATGAAGAAGCACGGCCGCACAATTCGCCGTTGAAGTACATCGCACCGTTGCCCGGGCGGGGCTTCCAGGTGGGTGTGACGGTGAAGCTCTGACAACCGGATGCATCGGTACACGCCTGCAGGCAGACGGCCTGCAGGCGTCGTCCATCGCCCCCCCTGCGTGGTTGCGCCACGCTCCCCGGTTGATTCACCATCGGCAGAAAAGGAGAGCGTGATGAACTGGAAGCATGCGGTTTCACTGGCGCTGTTGTTGTCCGTTTCATCAGGCGCAAGTGCTGCGTCTGCGATCACCTACGACAAGGATGGCCGCTACGGCTATTCGATGAACCAATCTTCCCTCACCACTGCGATGCAGCAGTCGCTGCACTACTGCGCAGCGCGATCGCGCAATTGCGGTCAGTCCGCCAGCACCAGCAGCGAAGGCTATTCGGCCATAGCGACCGGCACGATTGCGTTGGGCTTTGCACTGGGTGAGAAGACCGCGGACGCCGCGCAGCGGAAGGCCGAAAGAATGTGCAGGGAACGTGCCAACGACTGCACGCTTGCCTTGCTGTGGCGGGAAACCTCAACTCGCTATCTTGAACCGCCACAGCTGCCCGGTGCGCCCGCTCCGGCACCAGCGGCGACGACCGCGCCAGTGCCAACGCCTGCCATCCGCACCGATCAGCCAGGATAGCCAGCTCCACGCCGGCTGTACTTTCGAGTGTCGGATAATGAAAAACGCCTGCAGATCGAGGATCTGCAGGCGCTTCTTTGTATCTGGCGGAGTGAGAGGGATTCGAACCCTCGATAGAGCTTTTGACCCTATACTCCCTTAGCAGGGGAGCCCCTTCGGCCACTCGGGCATCACTCCGGGTTTTCTCCGCGTCTGGTGCGTTGCACCTCAGCGGGGCGTGAATCATAACGTTAATCGAGTGCGAAGGTAAAGCGTTATTCGGCAGAATTTTCGCTACCGGTGCCACCGGCTTCGTCACCGCGCTGGATGCGCTGATAGATCTCTTCGCGATGCACAGCGACGTCCTTCGGCGCGGTGATGCCGATACGCACCTGGTTACCCTTGACGCCAAGCACGGTGACGCTCACCGAGTCTCCGATCATCAGGGTTTCGCCGACGCGGCGAGTCAGGATCAACATTTTTGTAAGTCTCCATGGAACCGTGTGGAAGGGTATCCCCCACCGGCTTGACGCTCCGTCAAGAAGCGCTACCACGACAAAGGGAAAAGATTCGCAATGGTACCGTCAGCCGTCCCGCTCCTACAAGGAGGGGGACGGCCAGGTTCATCACAGGCGGGGGCTGACCCATTCGACGACTGCAGCCAGCGCAGTGGCAAGGGCGGGCCCGTCCTCGCCACCACCCTGGGCGAGGTCCGGGCGTCCGCCGCCCTTGCCCCCGATCTGACCGGCGATATGGGACAACAGTTCCCCGGCCTTGACCTTGCCCATTGCGCTGCCGTTCACACCTGCGACCAGGGCGGCCTTGCCGTCCTGGGCGCCGGCCAGCACGATCACCGCATTGCCCAGCTGCTGCTTCAGGCGGTCCATGGCGTCACGCAGGGCCTTGGCATCGAAGCCCTCCAGACGGGCGGCCAGCACCTTCACGCCCGCAACCTCGACCGCCTGGCCGGACAGGTCGGCGGTAGCACCGGCGGCAACCTTGGCCTTCACGGCGTCCAGTTCGCGCTCCAGCTGCTTCTGGCGCTGACCGAGGGCACGGATCTTCTCGACCACGTCGGCAGCGCTGCCACCGAGCAGGTCGGCGGCTTCGGCCAGACGGGCCTCTTCGGCGTCCACGTAATCCAGGGCGCCCTGGCCGGTGACCGCTTCGATACGGCGCACGCCGGCGGAAACACCGCCCTCGGAGGTGATCTTGAACAGGCCGATGTCGCCGGTGCGGTTGACGTGGGTACCGCCGCACAGCTCGGTGGAGTAGTCACCCATCTTCAGCACGCGCACGTGTTCGCCGTACTTCTCGCCGAACAGGGCCATCGCGCCGAAATCCAGCGCTTCCTGCATGCCCATATTGTGCACTTCGGCAGCGTTGTTGGCACGCACCTGCTGGTTGACCTTGCGCTCGATCACGGCCAGCTCTTCCGCACTGATCGGCTGGAAGTGCGAGAAGTCGAAGCGCAGGCGATCCGGCGCCACCAGCGAGCCCTTCTGCTGCACGTGGGTGCCGAGCACTTCGCGCAGGGCGGCGTGCAGCAGGTGGGTGGCGGAGTGGTTGAGGATGGTGGCGCCACGGCGCTCGCCATCGACCTGGCCGGACAGCACATCACCGACCTTCAGACCGCCTTCGGACAGGGTGCCGACGTGGCCATGGAACTGGCCGGCGAACTTCTGGGTGTCTTCTACCGCCAGGCGCACGCCGTTGCCGGTGAGCACGCCGGTGTCGCCGACCTGGCCGCCGGACTCGGCGTAGAACGGGGTCTGGTTGGTGATCACGATGACCGCATCACCGGCATCGGCCGACTGCACCGGACGACCGTCCTTGAGCAGCGCCAGCACGGTCAGGCCGTCGGCCTGCAGGCGGTCATACCCCAGGAACACGGTTGGGCTGAGGGTCGCCACCAGCTCGGCCGGCAGGGTCACGCCACCACCGAACTTGCCGGCGGCGCGCGCGGTCTCGCGCTGCTGCTCCATCGCGGCGTCGAAGCCGGCAATGTCGACGGTCAGGTCGCGCTCGCGGGCGATGTCCTGGGTCAGGTCGAGCGGGAAGCCATAGGTGTCGTACAGGCGGAACGCGTCAACGCCCGGGATCACGCCATTGCTGGCCTTGCCGGCCACGTCCTCGAAGATCTTCATGCCGGCATCGAGGGTTTCGGCGAAACGCTCTTCCTCGGCCTGCAGCGCACGGGTGACGGTATCCACCGCCGCCGGCAGTTCCGGGTAGGCCTCGCCCATCTGCTCGACCAGGGTCGGCACCAGCTTGCTGAAGAACGGCTGGCGCACGCCCAGCATCCAGCCGTGGCGCAGGGCGCGGCGGATGATACGGCGCAGCACGTAGCCGCGGCCTTCGTTGGACGGCAGCACGCCGTCGACGATCAGGAACGAACAGGCACGGATGTGGTCCGCGATCACGCGCAGTGACTTGTTTTCCAGGTCGGCGGTGCCGGTCAGCTCGGACGCCTTGCGGATCAGCGCCTGGAACAGGTCGATCTCATAGTTGGTGTGCACGTGCTGCAGGATCGCCGCCAGGCGCTCCAGGCCCATGCCGGTATCCACGCACGGCGCCGGCAGCGGCACCAGGGTGCCATCCGGCTGGCGGTCGAACTGCATGAACACCAGGTTCCAGATTTCGATGAAGCGGTCGCCGTCCTCATCCGGGGAGCCCGGGGGGCCGCCGGCGATATGGTCACCGTGGTCGTAGAAAATCTCGGTGCAAGGGCCGCACGGACCGGTGTCGGCCATCTGCCAGAAGTTGTCCGAGGCGAACGGTGCGCCCTTGTTGTCGCCAATGCGCACGATGCGCTCTTCCGGCACGCCGACCATGTCGCGCCACAGTGCGTACGCTTCGTCATCGGTCTGGTAGACGGTGACCAGCAGGCGCTCGGCCGGCAGCTTCCAGACCTGGGTCAGCAGTTCCCAGGCCCAGGCGATCGCATCCTTCTTGAAGTAGTCGCCGAACGACCAGTTGCCCAGCATTTCGAAGAAGGTGTGGTGGCGTGCGGTGTAGCCGACCTGGTCGAGGTCGTTGTGTTTGCCGCCCGCGCGCAGGCAGCGCTGCACGTCGGCCGCGCGCACGTAGCTGCGCTTCTCCGCGCCAAGGAACACGTCCTTGAACTGCACCATGCCGGAGTTGGTGAACAGCAGGGTCGGATCATTGCCCGGCACCAGCGGCGCCGACGGCACGATGGTGTGGCCTTTGCCCTTGAAGAATTCAAGGAAGTCGCTGCGGATCTGGGAAGTCGTGAATTTGGCGGATGCGTTCATTGGGGGCTGGCAGTCTGCGGGCCGGCGGGCCCGGACCACCGGCCGCGTTGGCCAGGGTCGCGAGGGACCGCCGAAAACCTAAAGGGTATCAGGCCCGGCGCCGCCAGTCTCAGTCATCCGGGTCGTAGCGGGTCGCACGGCGGATGCTGTCGCCGTCGAAGCCCCGTCGGGCCAGCAGATCGGCGGCCTTGCGCCGCTGCGTCAGGTCCTGCGGACCGGCCTCGCCAAAGCGTCGGCGGACCAGATCACGGGCATTTTCCTGCCAGTCGCCTTCGTAGCTGTCCATCGCCGCGGCAATCGCGGCACTGTCCAGGCCGTGAGTGCCCAGCTCGGCGCGGACATGGATCGGCCCATAACCGGTGTTGGCGCGCATCCGCACCAGGTTCTCGGCGAAACGGGTGTCGTCCTGCCAGCCGGCCTCTGTCAACTTGGCCACAGCCGCCTGCGCGGCTTCGTCTTCGATGCCGCGTGCGGTCAGCTTGCGGGTGAGCTCCTTGCGCGAGTGCTCGCGGCGGACCAGCAGGCCCAGCGCTCGTTGCACGGGCGTCTGCTCGCGCGGCCGGCGTTTGCGGCCGGTGGGAATGTCGTCGGCGTCGGACATCGGTGCTCCAAGGGTGGCGCCATCCGTGGCGCCCAGCCCATCCCTGGGCGATTCGAACCTGCGGGACAGGGCGACGTCACTGACGGCGCCGCCCTGCCCCACAGCAAGCCTTATTCGTCGTCACCTTCGTCGTCGCCTTCCTCACGGGTGGCTTCGGTCGGCTGGAACTTCTCGCGCAGCTCGGCTTCAAGCTTGGCAGCGACCGTCGGGTTGTCGCGCAGGTAGCCACGGGCGTTGTCCTTGCCCTGGCCGATACGCTCTTCACCGTAGCTGTACCAAGCGCCGGCCTTCTCGACCAGCTTGGCATCCACACCCATGTCGATCAGCTCGCCCTCGCGGCTGATGCCTTCGCCGTACAGGATCTCGGTGATGACCTGCTTGAACGGAGGCGCCAGCTTGTTCTTGACGACCTTGATCTTGGTCTGGTTGCCAATGATCTCGTCGCCCTTCTTGATTGCGCCGATACGGCGGATGTCCAGGCGCACCGAAGCGTAGAACTTCAGCGCGTTGCCGCCGGTGGTGGTTTCCGGACTCTGGCCCGGCATCATCACGCCGATCTTCATGCGCAGCTGGTTGATGAAGACCACCAGGGTGTTGGAGCGCTTGATGTTGCCGGTCAGCTTGCGCAGCGCCTGGCTCATCAGGCGGGCCTGCAGGCCCGGCAGCTGATCGCCCATCTCGCCTTCGATTTCGGCCTTCGGGGTCAGCGCGGCGACCGAGTCGATCACCAGGATGTCCACCGAACCCGAACGGACGAGCATGTCGGCGATTTCCAGCGCCTGCTCGCCGGTATCCGGCTGCGACAGCAGCAGGTCATCCACGTTCACGCCCAGCTTGGCGGCGTAGATCGGGTCCAGCGCGTGCTCGGCGTCGATGAAGGCCGCGGTGCCGCCCATCTTCTGGCATTCAGCGATGGCCTGCAGGGTCAGCGTGGTCTTGCCCGAGGATTCCGGCCCGTAGATTTCAACGACACGGCCCTTCGGCAGACCGCCAATGCCCAGCGCGATGTCGAGCATCAGCGAACCGGTCGGGATGGCTTCGACGGGCTCGACCACGCGGTCGCCCATGCGCATCACCGAGCCCTTGCCGAACTGCTTTTCGATCTGGCCCAGAGCTGCAGCGAGGGCGCGCTTCTTGTTCTCGTCCATCGGATTGGTCCTTGCAGAGGTCGTGTCGTTGGAGGTGCTGTCTTTGGGGGTCTTCTTTGCCATGGGTTCACTTTAAGTCGGACGTATCGCACAGGCTGAGATTCTGCCCGGCGCTCTGAAAAGAATTATCGGACATCCGTACCAACCTCAGTGGAACCAGAGAATCGCCACAAAAGACCGCGGGGTAATGCGCTATGGAACGGGTCAACGGTTGGGTCGCAACAGGCCGCAATAGAGGCCCTCAATCGAGAAGTCCTGGTCAGGCAGCACCTCGATCGGCTTGTAGTCGGGATTGCGCGGCAGCAGGCGGATACGATCCTTGGCGATCTTCAGCAGCTTGACGGTGATCTCGTCATCGATGCGGGCCACGACGATCTGTCCGGAATGAGCATCGCGGGTGCGGTGCACGCCGATCAGGTCACCGTCGAAGATGCCCTCGTCGATCATCGAATCGCCCTGCACCTTCAACAGGTAATCCGGTGCCGGCGAGAAGAACACCCGGTCCAGCACCACGAAGTCGTCCGAGCCGATATCGGCACCGATCGGCAGGCCGGCTGCGACACGGCCCAATACCGGCAGGCGCAGGACGCTGTCGGGCAGGCCCGGCTCGGCCAGCTTCTCGACCGGTGGCGCCTGTACCAGGCGGATGCCGCGGGCCTGGCCCGGGATGCGACGGATCGCACCGGCCTGCTCCAGGGCCTCCAGGTGGTACTGGGCCGCGCGCACGCCCTTGAAGCCGAACGCACGTGCGATTTCAGTCTGCGACGGCGGCGCGCCTTCGCTCTCGATACGCTCGGCGATCAACTGCAGGATCGCCTGCTGGGTGTCGGTCAGGTCCATGGTTAGTAGTATTACTACTAATGAGCAGGACTGCAAGTGCCGGGGGCGACACGGCGGCATCTGTGGTGCCGAGCCGTGCTCGGCGATCGTCGCTGGGCTTGGCCTGGCTGGCAGAGACAAAGGCGGAGCAAAAGCAGCCGACCAGCGGTCGGCTCTACAGGAATCGCGCAGCGATTCCGCGGTTCCCGTTGGGAACCGCTGCGGCAAGCACACTATGTGTGTTTGCCGCTTCTCCAGATCGAAAACAGGATCCAGACGCCGCAGAAGCCGGCGCCGATGAAGCCGCATACGCCCAGCGCCAGCAGCCAGCGGCTGGAGACGCCACCTACACTGTGCATCACGATGGATGAGCCGATGATCAGGGCAGCAGTGACGATGCCCATCACCAGCCGGTTCGCCGCACGGTTCACCTGCTCGCCGAAGCCCTGCAGCGCCGTGGTTTCCACCTTCAGCTGCAGGCGCCCACGGCGGGCGGCCTGGACCAGCTTGCGCAGGTCGCGGGGCAGTTCACCGGCGAAGTCGACCAGGCCCAGCAAGCTGCGGCGGCCGCGCTTGAGCAGGGCCTTGGGCGCATAGCGCTGCAGTACCACCCGTTCCAGGAACGGGCGCGCGGCGCTGGCCATGTCGAAATCCGGGTCCAGCTGCCGCCCCATCCCTTCCAGTGTCAGGAACGCCTTGATCATCAGCGCCAGGTCGGCCGGCAGGGTCAGGCTGTAGCTGCGCAGCAGCTGGGTGATGTCGCCCAGCATCAGACCGATGCGCAGGTCCTTCAGCGGCACGCCACGGTACTGGTCGACGAACTGGCTGATGTCGTGCTGCAGCCGGTTCTCGTCCACTTCCACGCCGCCGGCCCAGTCCAGCAGCACGTCGGCCACGCCCTGCGGGTCCTGCTCGACCAGCCCGTGCAGCAGCTGCGCAACCTGGAAACGACGCACTTCGGACAGCGCACCGACCATGCCGAAATCGATCACGCCGATACGGCCGTCGCGCAGGTAGATGATGTTGCCGGGATGCGGATCGGCGTGGAAGCTGCCGTCCTCCAGCACCATCTTCAGCACGATGTCCGCACCGCGTCGCGCCAGTTCGCGCCGGTCCAGCCCCGCCGCATCGACGCCGGCCAGATCACGCCCTGGAATGCCGTCGACGAAGTCCTGCACGTTCAGGCTTTCGCAGGTCCACTGCCAGTGCACGTCGGGAATCAGGATGTCGTCGCGGCCCTTGAAGTTGCGCGCGATGCGCTCGGCATTGCGGCACTCGGCGGCGAAATCCAGCTCGCGGCGCAGCGACACCGTGAACTGCTGCACCACCTCGGCCGGGCGGTAACGACGCAGGTCCGGAAGCCGGGCTTCAATGATTTCGGCCAGGCGGGCCAGCAGCCGCAGGTCGGCCTCGACCACATCGCGGATGCCGGGGCGACGCACCTTCAGCACCACCTCGCGACCGTCATGCAGGCGCGCGCGGTGGGCCTGCGCCAGCGAAGCGGCGGCCATCGGGGTTTCATCGAGGAAGGCGAACACTTCTGAAGGCGATGCACCTAGGTCGGCCTCGAGCTGCTCGCGGATATCCGCGTACGGCAGCGCCGGCACCGCGTTCTGCAGTTCGGAGAGCTCGGCGATCCATTCCGGCGGCAGCAGGTCGACGCGCGTCGCCAGTACCTGGCCGAGCTTGACAAAGGTCGGGCCGAGATCCTGCATCGCGCTGCGCACGCGCACCGGCGCGGTCATCCGCAACAGTTCCTGCCGCTCCTCGTTCCAGTGCAGCAGGCGCCCTGCCCGCTCCAGCGTGCTGGCCAGGCCGATGCGCCGCACCACATCGCCGAAGCCATAGCGGATCAGGACGACGGCGATTTCCTGCAGTCGGCCCAGGTCACGGACCGTGCCCAGCGTTTCCCACATCATGCGTGCTCCGGACGATTACCGGATCAGCATGTCACAGCTGGGCGTCGATACCGCGCAATGCCGCCGCCACGGTTTGCCGGCGGATGGCTTCGCGGTCGCCATCGAACTGGAACAGCTCGGCACGGGCGTAGCCACCGCGGCGCTTCCAGCCGATCCAGACACTGCCGACGGGCTTGTCCGGGCTGCCACCGCCGGGTCCGGCAATGCCGGTCACCGCCACGGCGATACCGGCGCCGGAATTGACCAGCGCGCCGGACACCATTTCCAGCACGGTTTCGCGGCTGACCGCGCCGAACTGCTCCAGAGTCTGCGCACGCACGCCCAGCAGGCGCTGCTTGGCCTCGTAGCTGTAGACCACCATGCCGCAGTCGAAGAACGCCGAGGAACCGGCGATATCAGTCATGCACTTGGCGATCCAGCCACCACTGCAGCTTTCAGCGGTCACCAGCTGCAGCGAAGCCTGCTGCAGGCGCTGCCCGAGCGCGGCGGACTGGGCATTGAGTTCAGCGTCGGTGGGAATGGACATCGGCATGACGGTGGGGTGAAGAACCTGCACGTTGTACCGCAGATGACAGCTGGATGTCGCGCCCCTCCGGCACGGTTGCGCTGCCGGCCAGCGGCCGGCACTACCGGGCATGGGCCGCTACCTCACCACTCCGGCAGTTTCTCCGGCAGCAGCGCCCGGATCGGCGCGCCGTCGGCACTGGCAGCCAGCTTTTCGGCTTCTGCGATCGGCAGGTCGACCTGCAGCAGCCAGCCGTCATCGTCGGCCTGCTCGCTGCGGATCACTTCCAGCTGGTGCAGGCGCGCACGCAGGCGCCCGGCATCCGGCGGCAGGCGCAGTTCGCCGGTGACATGCTGCAGGCCCAGGCGCTTGCCCAGCACTGCCTGCAGCAGCTCCAAGCCCTGCCCGTCACGCGCGGAAATCCACACCCGCTCGCGACGCGACTCATCCGGGATACCGTCCTGGCCATCGTGGCGAACGTCGGCGCCCTCGATCCGGTCAATCTTGTTGAACACCAGCAACTGCGGCAGGTCACCGGCACCGACCGCGGTCAGTACCTCGTCCACCTGGGCGATGCGCTCCTCGCGGTGCGGATCGGCGGCGTCGACCACGTGCAGCAGGAAATCGGCCTCGCGCGCCTCGGACAGGGTCGAGCGGAACGCAGCGACCAGGTCATGCGGCAGATCACGGACGAAGCCGACGGTGTCGGCCAGCACCACGTTGCCGCCCGGCACCGCGATGCGGCGCACGGTCGGGTCCAGCGTTGCGAACAGCTGGTCGGCGGCGTACGCCTCGGCGCCGGTCATGGCGTTGAACAGGGTCGACTTGCCGGCGTTGGTGTAACCGACCAGGGCCACGCGCGGCAGCTCGCTGCGCACGCGCGCACGGCGCATCTGGGTGCGCTGCACCTCGACCTTTTCCAGCCGCTTCTGCAGCTGCTCGACACGCTTCTGCAACAGGCGGCGGTCGGTTTCCAGCTGGGTTTCACCCGGGCCACGCAGGCCGATCGAACCACCGCGCTGGCGCTCCAGGTGGGTCCAGCCGCGCACCAGCCGCGTGGCCAGGTGACGCAGCTGCGCCAGCTCGACCTGCAGCTTGCCTTCGTGGCTGTGCGCACGCTGGGCGAAGATGTCCAGGATCAGGCCGGTACGGTCGATCACCCGGCGCTCGAGGAAGCGTTCCAGGTTGCGCTCCTGGCCCGGGCTCAACGCATGGTTGACCAGGATCAGGTCGGCACCGCTGGCATCGGCCGCGGCCTTGATCTCGTCCAGCTTGCCGCTGCCGATCAGGGTCGACGGATTCGGACGATCCAGGCGTACGGTGATCGTCGCGGCGATGCTGGCCCCAGCCGAGCGGGCCAGATCACCGAACTCTTCAAGCACATCGTCTTCCAGCTTGCCGAAATGGGGCTGGATCAACAGGGCGTGTTCGCCCTTCTTCGAGCGGTCAAACATTCACCGCTCCGGTATTACTCGTCTGCTTCATCACCTGCCTGACCACCTTCACCCGACTGCACATAACCACCGCCCGGACCGACCTTCACGTTGCGTGCCGGAACGACCGTGGAAATGGCGTGCTTGTAGACCATCTGACTGACCGTGTTGCGCAGCAGGACCACGAACTGGTCGAACGACTCGATCGTGCCCTGCAGCTTGATGCCGTTCACCAGGTACACCGAAACCGGCACGCGTTCGCGCCGCAGTGCATTCAAGAAAGGATCCTGCAGCGATTGCCCCTTGGACATTGCACACTCCTGATTATTGTTCTTATTGGGTTGCCGACGGTTGCCACGGCCCCCGAGCCGCCCGCCGACCGATGATGTTACACGGCTGGCGGGGGTTCAGCGTGCGACGAAGGTCGACACCGCGCCGGCCAGGCGCTCGTGGTCGATATGGGGGTCGAACCAGCGCGCATCAAGCTCGCCGCGCAGCCAGGTCAGCTGGCGCTTGGCCAGCTGGCGGGTGGCGAAGATCGCCTTGTCACGGAAGCGGGCGGCATCGCCCTCCCCCTCCAGGTATTCCCAGGCCTGCCGATAGCCGACCGCGCGCACTGCCGGCAGGTCCAGCGGCGCCTCCACGGCAGCCATTTCCGGCATCGCGCGCAACGCCCGCACCTCGTCGAGGAAGCCCTGCGCCAGCATGGCGTCGAAGCGCGCCTCGATGCGCTGGTGCAGCACCGCGCGGTCACGCGGCGCCAGGATCAGCTTGAGGGTGCGCACCGGCAACGGCGCCACGCCCGGCCGGCGCTGCCATTCAGTGATGGGGGTGCCGGTCAGGCGATAGACCTCCAGCGCCCGCTGGATGCGCTGCGGGTCGGTGGCATGGATGCGTGCCGCTGCTGCTGGATCGACCTTGGCCAACTCTGCGTGCAGCGCCGCCCAGCCACGCTCGGCCGCCTCGGCGCTGAGCGCTTCGCGCGTCGCCGGATCGGCCTCGGGCATCGGCGACAGGCCCTGCAACAGGGCGCGGAAGTACAGGCCAGTGCCACCGGCCAGGATCGGCATCTTGCCGCGTGCCACGATGTCGGCCACGACCCGGCCGGCATCGGCGGCGAATTCGGCTGCCGAGTAGGTCTGCCAGGGATCGCGCAGGTCCAGCAGATGGTGCGGCGCCTGCGCACGCTCTGCCGCATCGGGCTTGGCCGAACCGATATCCAGGTGGCGGTACACCAGCGCCGAATCGACGCTGACGATTTCGCCATCCAGCTGCTGTGCCAGAGCGATCGCGGTGGCGGTCTTGCCACTGGCGGTCGGCCCCATCACGGCGATCGCCAGCGGCCGCCGGTCGATGCCCATCAGTCTTCGTCCGGCCAGCGGATCGTCGGCGTGGCGTCGGCGCGCGGCGTCGGCACCGCCTCGACCGCTTGCCAGATCTTCAGCGCATCGACGGTGGCCGCCACGTCATGCACGCGCACGATGCGCGCACCACGCTGCACCGCAATCAGGTGCGCGGCCACCGACGCAGCCACGCGTTCGGACGGCGTGTCGCGGCCGGTCAGTTCCCCCAGGCTGCGCTTGCGCGACAAGCCAGCCAGCATCGGCACGCCCAGTTCCAGGAAGCGTTCCGAGCGCGCCAGCAGGGTCATGTTGTGGGCCGTGGTCTTGCCGAAGCCGAAACCGAGGTCGACCAGCAGGTTCTTCTTCGCGATGCCGGCCATTTCTGCAGCGAACAGGCGCTGCACCAGGAAACCGTGCACCTCGGCGACCACGTCATCGTAGTGTGGGTCAGCCTGCATGTGGCCCGGCTCGCCCTGCATGTGCATCAGCACCACCGGCACGCCGGTTGCAGCGGCGGCGTCCAGCGCCCCGTCCTGGCGCAGGCCGAAGATGTCATTGATCATGCCCGCGCCGGCGGCCACGGCCGCACGCATCACCTCCGGCTTGAAGGTATCGATACTAATCGGAACCTGCGTACGGGCGGCCAGCTGCTCGATCACCGGAAGCACCCGGCGCAGCTCTCCCTCGACCGATACCGGCGCGGCGCCCGGGCGGGTGGATTCGCCGCCGATATCGAGCAGGTCCGCGCCCTCCTCGACCAGCTTCAGGCCATGTGCGACCGCGGCCTCGGTGGTGTCGTGCGCGCCGCCATCGGAGAACGAGTCCGGGGTGACGTTGACGATGCCCATGACCCGGGCGCGGTCGAGGCGCAGGATGCGGCCGGCGCAATCGAGCTGGGGCGAGGTATCGAACATGGGCAATCCTGCAGGGACAACGGCGGGTAGTTTAGTTCGGCAGGGCGGCGCCCTGCACCCGCAGAGGCCAGAGCGACAGCAACAGCCGGAGCAACAGCGGGTTTACTGAGGGATGGCGGGGTGGGTCCGGTTGCGGGGGACGCCGTGAATCCGTCCATGGAGGCTCGGTCGCGCCATCCATGGCGCTCACGCCCCCGCAACCGGACCCACCCCGCCTTCGACAGTTTTCTGCGATCTGCAGTAGATCCACGCCATGCGTGGATGACTCATTCGATATCTGACAGATGTGTCGACCAAGGTCGACACCTACCAACAGCCGCGGAGATCTGTCAGAGGTGGGGCGGTGTCGGAGGGCGGGGTGTCAGCCGCATGAATGCGGCTGCCAAGCTTACAGGGACGTACTTGCAGCGTCCCCGCACTCCGACACCGCCCCGCCAAACCACGGAATGTTGCTGTTGCTGTTGAGGTTGCCGGCCAGCGGCCGGCACTACCGCGGGTGCAGGGCGCAGCCCTGCCAACACCCTTAACGGCGGCGGCGCTTTCGGTCCACGTACAGGGTCCTGACGATGCTCAGCACGATGCCGACACCGATACCCACCACGCAGCCCAGCAGCAGATTGTCGGCCCCCAGGCCCACACCCACGCCGACCACGGTGGCGATGACCATTTCGGCGGTGTGGGAAATCGGTTCGGGCTTCGGGGCGGACATGCGGGCTCCAGCGTCAGATCAGTTCTTCGGGATGGGCCAGTGGCCCGGAAACGACGAAGCCGGGTTGCCCCGGCCTCGTCTGGTGTCACGTGCAGCGGGCCGTCAGTGCGATTCGGCCGGGCCTGCGATCGGCGGCAGCGGACGGGCGTCGCCGCCCTTGTCGTTGCCACCATCCTTGTTCGACTTGTTCCAACCGGCCGGCGGCGGCGGATCGCGGCCTTCCATGATGGCGTCGATCTGCGGCGCGTCGATGGTCTCGTACTGCAGCAGCAGCTGGGACATCGCGTGCAGCTTGTCCAGGTTGGCCGTCATCAGCTCGGTGGTGCGTGCGTAAGCCTCGTCGAGGATGTTGCGCACTTCCTCGTCGATGCGGCGCGCGGTGTCGTTGGACACGCTCTTGTGCTGGGTGACCGAACGGCCCAGGAACACCTCGTCGTCCTCTTCGCCATAGGCGATCGGGCCGAGCTGGTCGGACAGGCCCCACTTGGTGACCATGTTGCGGGCCATCTTGGTGGCGCGCTCGATGTCGTTGGAGGCGCCGGTGGTGACCTTGTCGGCACCGAAGATCAGCTCCTCGGCCACGCGGCCACCGTACAGCGAGCACAGCTGCGACTTGATCGCCACGCGGTTCATCGAGTACTTGTCGCCTTCCGGCAGGTACATGGTCACACCCAGCGCACGGCCGCGCGGAATGATGGTGACCTTGTAGACCGGGTCATGCTCGGGTACCAGACGGCCGACGATGGCGTGGCCGGCTTCGTGGTAGGCGGTGAGGGTCTTCTCCTCCTCGCTCATGGCCATCGAGCGGCGCTCGGCACCCATCAGGATCTTGTCGCGGGCACGGTCGAAGTGGTCCATGCGGACCTCCTTCTCGTTGCCACGCGCGGCGAACAGGGCAGCCTCGTTGCAGAGGTTGGCCAGGTCGGCGCCGGAGAAGCCCGGGGTACCACGCGCGATCACCATCGGCTCGACGTCGTCGGCCAGCGGCAGCTTGCGCATGTGCACCTTCAGGATGTGCTCGCGACCCTTCACGTCCGGCAGGCCGACCACGACCTGGCGATCGAAACGGCCCGGGCGCAGCAGCGCCGGATCCAGCACGTCGGGACGGTTGGTCGCAGCGATCACGATCACGCCTTCGCCACCTTCAAAACCGTCCATTTCGACCAGCAGCTGGTTCAGGGTCTGCTCGCGCTCGTCATGACCGCCGCCCAGGCCGGCGCCACGGTGACGACCGACGGCGTCGATTTCGTCGATGAAGATGATGCAGGGGGCGTGCTTCTTGGCCTGCTCGAACATGTCGCGCACGCGGCTGGCGCCGACGCCGACGAACATTTCCACGAAGTCCGAACCGGAGATCGAGAAGAACGGCACCTTGGCTTCGCCCGCGATGGCCTTGGCCAGCAGCGTCTTGCCGGTACCCGGCGGGCCGACCATCAGCACGCCGCGCGGAATCTTGCCGCCCAGCTTGGTGAACTTGGACGGGTCGCGCAGGAAGTCGACCAGCTCGCCCACTTCTTCCTTGGCCTCGTCGCAGCCAGCGACGTCGGCGAAGGTGACCTTGATCTGGTCTTCGCCCTGCAGCTTGGCGCGCGACTTGCCGAAGGACATCGCGCCCTTGGCACCGCCACCACCGCCCTGCATCTGGCGCATGATGAACAACCAGAAGCCGATGATCAGGATGACCGGCAGGAAATTCATCAGGATCGCGCCGAGGGAAATGCCGCTGGACGGCTCCTCCTGCACGATCTCCACGTTCTTGGTACGCAGCACGTTGATCAGGTCACGATCGAACGGTGCGGTGATGGTGGACGACTGCCCACCGCGGGTGGTGTAGGTCAGCTGGCTGGTGCCGCCGCGCATGTCGCCGCCAAAGGCGACCTTCTGCACGTTGCCACTGTCCACCTGGTCCAGGAACTGCGAGTACGACGCGCCCTGCGCGCCGGCCCCGGAGGACTTCGGCGAGAAGCTCTGGAAGACCACCATCAGCACGACGGCGACGACCACCCATAGCAGGAGGTTCTTGGTCAAGTCGTTCATCCTCATTGGCTCCGGTGTTCCTCTCAGTGCTGGCGTTGCGTTGGGGTCGAACTTGCGTACATTGCGAGCTTACTTCATGTGGGCGCGTTTTCCCTGACCCAAGGCATACACCTCGGGAGAGCGCTTGCGCGAGGCTTCCGGCTTGCGGATGGAGACCTTGTCGTACCGGCGGCGCATGTCGCGCACGTAGTCGTCAAAGCCCTCGCCCTGGAACAGCTTGATCAGGAATGCCCCACCGGTCTTCAGGTGGTTGTCGGCAAAATCCAGAGCCAGCTCCGCCAGGTGCATCATCCGCGGCTGGTCGACCGCGCCTACACCACTCTTATTGGGGGCCATGTCCGACAGCACAAGGTCTACCGGCTGATCCCCGAGCATGGCTTCAAACTGCGATAGAACGGCCTCTTCCCTGAAGTCACCATGAAGGAACTCCACACCGGCCAGCGGAGGCATGTCCAGGATATCCAATGCCAGCACGCGGCCGGTGTCGCCGATCTGTCTCCGAACCTGCTGAGACCAGCCGCCGGGGGCCGCGCCGAGGTCGACCACCACCATGTGCGGCTTCAGCAACCGGTCACGTTCCAGCAGCTCTTCGAGCTTGTAGGCCGCGCGCGAGCGCATGCCTTCGGCCTGGGCCTTCTTCACGAAGGGGTCGGAGAAGTGTTCCTTGAGCCAGCGCTGGCTGCTTTTGCTGCGGGTAGCCATTGAAAATAGGGGCTGATGGGGTCCTCATGATACCCTGATCGCCCCATTCAACCGTGTTTTCCTGCATGTCCATCGCCCTGACCGCTTCCCAGACCCGTTTCCTGCGCGGCCAAGCCCACGACCTGAAGGCCCTGCTGCAGACCGGCGGCAAGGGCGTGACCCCGGCCTTCATCGCTGAGCTGAACGAAGTGCTGGAGCGCCACGAGCTGGTCAAAGTGAAGGTCGCTGCCGAAGACCGCGACGCCCGTGACGTGATGATCGGCGAGATCGTCGAAGCCACCGAGAGCGCGTTGGTACAGCGCATCGGCCACGTCGCCGTGCTGTACCGCCCGAGCAAGGAACAGCGCCAGATCGTGCTGCCGCGCGGCTGATCGTCTTACTGCCATGCAGCTGAACCACGAACCGCCCGATTACGCCTACAGCCTGCGCGCCGCCGATGGCCGCTCGGCCAAGGTGAATGACCAGGTGCTGGGCAGCAGTTTCTTCCTGACCCCGGACCAGCTGGTCACGCAATGGCCGGTAGTGAGCGCCACCGCGCTGCAGCTGGCTGACCTGGAGCCGATCCTGGCGCTGAACCCGGCGCTGATCGTGCTCGGCACGGGTGACCGCCAGGTATTCCCGCCGGCAGTGGTAATGGCTGCCTGCCTGTCACGCGGCATCGGCCTGGAAGTGATGAACAATCCGGCCGCCGCGCGCACCTTCAACATCCTGGCGGGCGAAGGCCGCAAGGTCGCGGCCGCTTTCATTCTGGAAGGCTGAGGTCGAGGCGTCGGGCGCGCCCCGGCGCTAGCCGCCAGAAGCGGTGCAGCGGAAGGCCGAGAACTGCTTCAGCCGCCCGATCAGGTTGCCGCCCTGGCCCCAGCGGATGTCCATGACCTTCCAGTCCTGGCCCTGCCTTTGCAGCAGGACACGGTCGGTCCAGCGATAGTCGCCTATCGCCATTTCGACGAGCACCCAACTGCCATCGCCGCTCGTCGCGGGCAGCCCCACCTTTACCGTTTCCGGCCGATCCGGCGCCATGAGATACGGGCTCTGGTCCAGCATGTGCGGCTTCTCGTCATGCGCGGCCAGCACCGCACAGGTCCGCTCGTAAGCGCGCTGCGCATCGATGGCTGAGCGCAGCGCATCGCCCAGCAACGGCGGAATGGTCGCTTCGTCCGAAGCCGGCGCCTGGACGGCCGCGTAAAGACGGGTGACCACGTCGCGCGGATCGCTGGCTGCGGAGGCCAGCGGCGCGACGATGAGCAACGCGAGAGTGGAAGCAAGACGGAGCATGGGGCACCGGATCGACTGGGACCGCTCAAGAATGCCGGGTATCCCGTCCGCCGTGAAGGTGAGCCTGCGACACACAAGGTCGCAAATGACCACTCTGCAGTACCCGGGTCGAGCATGGCTCGCCTCTACAGGTCAGGAACGCCGGGCATGGCCCGGCGCTATCGCATCTGACGATCAGCGTGCCGGCAGGTACTGCTGCGGGTCGACCGGCTTGCCGTTGTAGCGAATCTCGAAGTGGACCATGTCGCGGTTCGCACCGGTACGGCCCATTTCGGCGATCTGCTCACCGGCCTTCACGCTCTGGCCTTCATTCACCAGGCGCTTGCGGTTGTGGCCATAGGCCGACAGCCACTGGTCGCTGTGCTTGATGATGATCAGCTCGCCGTAGCCGACCAGGCCGGCGCCGGAATACACCACCACGCCATTGGCGGTGGCCTTGACCGCCTGGCCGCTGGTGCCGGCGATGTCGACGCCCTGCTTGGTCGCATCACCAGCCACGTAACGGCCAACGATGGCGCCATCAGCCGGCCAGCGCCAGGCGATGTTGCTCTTCACCGGACCGACCGGCGCCGGGGCCGGCGTGGTGCTGCCGCCACTGCTGCCACCGGAACGCGGCGGGGTGACCACCGTGGTGGGCGCGCGGCCGCCGCTGGCACCGGCCGGATACAGCCGGATCACCTGCCCCGGATAGATCGTCGAGGGGTTGTCCAGGCTGTTCCAGGCAATCAGGTCGGCCGGGGTGATGTCATGGATGCGGGCCAGCGCATAGATGGTGTCGCCCTTGCGCACCACCACGGTCTGCCCCGGCTTGGGTACCGAGGTCTTCGGCGTGGTCACACCGCCACCGGTGCTGCCACCACCAGGACGAACCACGGTGGCGGTGCCGCAGGCGGACAGGGTGGAAACCAGCAACGCCAGCGCGCCGATGCGCACTCCCTTGCTCAGACGATCAGGACTCATGCGAACTTCGACCTCCATACAAGCCAGGCGATCAGCACCACCACCAGCGCGGTGGCGATCCAGCCCAGCGGTTCAATCCAGCGACGCAGCGCCGCTTCAGCACGCGCACCACCGATACGGATGACCGCAGCCAGCACGAACACGCGCTTGCCACGACCGATCAGCATGCTCAACAGGTACTGCGGCATCGGTACACCGACGATACCCGATGCCCACGTGAAGACCTTCATCGGGATGGGCATGAATCCGCCCAGCACCAGGAAGGTGAACACTGCCCACGGCGACTCGGCCATCTTCGCCTGCACGGTGGTGATGCCCTGCTCGATGGCCGGCAGCATGCCCAGCGCCTCGAACAGCGGCTTGATCGCCTCGAAGGCGTAATGACCCAGCGCGTAGCCAACCAGTGCGCCGACCATCGAGCCGGCCAGGCTCAGGGTGGCGAACCACCAACCGCGCTTGGGCTGGGCCACGCACATCGGCGCCAGCATCACCTCCGGCATCACCGGGAAGATGATCGCCTCGAAGAAGCTCAACACCGTCAGGTAGGTCGGCGCGCGTTCGTGCGCCGCCCACTTCATCGCCCGCTCGTACAGCGGCCCGAAAATCTTCATGCAACCCTGCTCCGTGGATTAGTCGAGCATGCCAGACAGCAGCGGCACGAACGTGACCGGCGCCAGCACGTGTTGTTCGATGCTGCCGTCGGCCTTGCGGTCCAGCTGTACCAGCGACTGCGCCCCGGGGCCACCGACCGGCGCCACCAGGCGGCCGCCCTCGGCCAGTTGCTCGATCAGGGCGTCGACCAGTGCCGGCGCCGCCGCAGTAACCACGATGGCATCGAACGGACCGTGCTCGGCCCAGCCGACGCGACCGTCGTCATGCTTGGTGCGGATGTTCATGCCCAGCGCACGGAAGCGCTTGCGGGCCTGCCGCAGCAGATCACCGATTCGCTCCACGGTGTAGACCTCCAGGCCCAGCGCACCGAGGATGGCGGCCTGGTAACCGGAACCGGTGCCGACTTCCAGCACCCGCTTCGGCGCGACCTGGAGGACCGCCTCGGTCATCCGCGCGACCACCCAGGGCTGCGAGATGGTCTGGCCGTGGCCGATCGGCAGCGCAGTGTCTTCGTAAGCCCGTGACGCCAGCGCCTCATCAATGAACAGATGGCGCGGCACCACCCGGATCGCATTCAAGGTCGGCTCGTCAACGATGCCGGCTTCGCGCAGGCGGTCGACCAGGCGGTCACGCACACGCTGCGAGGTCATGCCGATACCGACGGCTTCCGGTTGCAGGCGCAGGCGTGGACTCATGCCGGCCGGTCCAGCGCGGCACTGAGGCCGCCGACCCAGCTGGCCACTTTCTCCAGTGCCTGGTAGCGGGTCAGGTCGACCTGGATCGGGGTGATCGAGATATGCCCGGTGCGCACTGCATGAAAGTCGGTACCGGGGCCGGAGTCCTGCTCACGGCCGGCCGGGCCGATCCAGTACACCTCGTTGCCGCGCGGGTCTTTCTGCGCGATGCAGCCTTCGGCGCGGTGGCGGTTGCCGAGGCGGGTGACCTCGAAGCCCTCGACCTCGCTCCACGGCAGATCAGGCACGTTGACGTTGAGGATGGTGTCAGCCGGCAACGGATCGGCCTTGAGCCGGGCAACGATCTCCACGGCAGCGCGCGCGGCGGTCTCGAAGTGTTTCGGATCGTGGTTGCGGGTAACCAGCGAGACCGCCACCGCCGGCAGCCCGAGGAAGCGACCTTCCATCGCCGCCGAGACGGTGCCGGAGTAGATCACGTCATCGCCGAGGTTGGCGGCATTGTTGATGCCGGACACGACAATGTCCGGTTCGAACTCGAGCAGCCCGGTCAGCGCCAGGTGCACGCAGTCGGTCGGAGTGCCGGCCACCGAGACGGTGTAATGGTCGATGCGCTTGAGGCGGATCGGCAGGTCCAGGGTCAGCGAATTGCTGGCGCCGGAGCGATCACGGTCGGGCGCGACCACCGTGACTTCGTGTCCGGCCTCGCGCAGCACCGAAGCAAGCATCCGGATGCCTGCGGCGTCGACGCCATCGTCGTTACTGACCAGGATTCGCATCTTCGATTTAACCGCTTGATTTTCCAAGAATTCGATTCCGTCACCGTGCAGTGTGGGCGGGACCGTCGTACTCCCCTGCGGAAGCCGTCGACCCTGCAAGGGCATCGTCTATTGTGCCGCATGCGAGCCGCCGGTCCTACCCTGTCGGCGGTCATGACCGACATCGAACCGTCATAGGCAGAGCTGCGCCGGCGGTTTACCCTGTGCGCATGTCGCACCCTGAAGACGAAGATCCGGCCGCATTGTTCCGTGCGGCCATCGGCGAAGTGACGCCGCTGCGCAAGGATGCCGAGCCGGCGCCTGCCGCGCCCCGGCCGAAGCCGCGCGCGCGCATGGCCGAACGTGACGAGGCCGAAGCCGCCGGCGAATTCGCCCGACTGCTGCGCGACAGCACGCCGCTGGAAGCCGGCGACGTGGCCAGCTATCGCCGCGACAACCTGCCACCACGCTTGTTCCAGCGCCTCAAGCGTGGCCAGTACTCGGTGCAGGACGAGCTGGACCTGCACGGCGCCACTGCGTCGCAGGCGGAGGCGCTGCTGCGCCAGTTCCTGCTGGAAGCGCATGCACACGACTATGGCTGCGTGCGCATCATCCACGGCAAGGGCCTGCAGTCCGATGGCGGTGCACCGGTGCTGAAGAATCTGGTCGATCGCCTGCTGCGGCTGCGCAACGACGTACTGGCGTTCCATTCGGCGCCGACCGGACAAGGCGGCACCGGCGCGGTGCTGGTGCTGCTGGCGCGCAGATGAAAAAGGGGACGGAGGGAATTAAGTCGTTTGTGCCACAAACGACTTAATTCCCTCCGTCCCCTTTTTCTGTCAGGCCTGCGAGGCGTCTTCGACGGGGCCGAGTTCGTGCAGTACGGCGGTGGCGTAGCAGCCTGGCGGCAGCGCGAATGACAGCTCCAGCACGTCGTCGGCCAGCCACTGGTGCTGCAGCAGCGCCGGGCGCAGGCGCAATGCGCGGCGCTCCTGCTTCAGCCGTGCGTCTTCCAGGCCGGCCCGCAGTGCCTTTGACTCGTCGTCGTCCAGCGCGGCCAGCTCCAGCTCACGTGCTGCGTCGGTGCTGCGCAGCTCGCCTTCGCCCCACAGCGGTGCACTGGGATGGATGTCGAAACGCGCCAGTCGCTCGGCCAGCACGTCGGTGTACGGCTCGGGGCCGAACACGCTGCGGCTGCCATCAAGCATCCACACTTCGCCATCGAGCGGCTGATCCCAGTTGCCCTGCTCCACGCGCGCGGCCAGCACGCGGTTGAACAGCGCAGAGCGGGCTGCAGAGAGCAGCAGCGAACGCTGGTCCTTGCGCATGCGGCGGCCACCGAACATCGCCAGTGCCGCCGGCACATTGCCGCCGTCGCGGCCAAAGCGCTGTTCGCCGAACCAGTTCGGCAGGCCGCGCTCGGCAATCTGCTGCAGGCGCTCGCTGATCGCTGCAGCATCACCCTGCACCTCGCGCAGCACCAGCTTGAAGCGGTTGCCGGCCAGTGCGCCACGCTGCAGCTTGCGGTTGTGCCAGGTGGCTTCGAGCACTTCGATCTCGTCGCTGGCCAGCTCGGCCAGGTCCGGCGCGACGCGCTTGGGCAGGTGCACGCTGAAACGCTGGGTGGTGACCGCATGGCGATCCTTCATGCCGGCGTAGCTCACCGCCATTTCCGGCAGGCCTGCCCACTTGGCCAGCACCTTGGCCACATGCACAGTGTTGGCACCACGCTTGCGGATGTGCAGCAGCAGGTGTTCGCCTTCACCGGTCGCCTCGAAGGCCGGCAGTTCGTCAACCTGGAAATCATCCGGCGTGGTGCGGATGCGCGCCGTCAGCAACGGTGCACCAAACGCCAACGGCAGCGGGATCATGCCGCCACCAGCAGTACCACCGCCTGTGCGGCGATGCCTTCGCCACGGCCGGTGAAGCCCAGCTTCTCAGACGTGGTGGCCTTGACGCTGACTGCATCCAGCGGCAACTGCAGCAACCCACCGATGCGCTCACGCATCGCCAGCGAATGCGGGCCGACCTTCGGACGCTCGCAGATCACGGTGATGTCGGTGTTG
Organism: Stenotrophomonas sp. 63632_Sma; assembly: GCF_056482875.1. NCBI lineage: Bacteria > Pseudomonadati > Pseudomonadota > Gammaproteobacteria > Lysobacterales > Lysobacteraceae > Stenotrophomonas > Stenotrophomonas sp. 63632_Sma. Next base: position 1,692,053 of record NZ_CM151220.1, on the reverse strand, counting down.
CCGACGCGCCAGCCACGCTCGCGCAGCAGGCTGTCGCAATGGCGAACGAAATCACTGCTGTCGGCGCCCTTCCAGCGGTCGTCGCTCGGCGGGAAATGCTGGCCGATATCGCCCAGCGCCAGCGCGCCGAGCATCGCATCGCACAGGGCGTGCAGGATCACGTCGCCATCGCTGTGCGCGAGCACGCCGCAGCTGTGCGGCACGTTCACGCCGCCGAGCATGATGTGATCGCCTTCACCGAAGGCATGGACGTCGTAGCCCTGGCCGATGCGGACGGGCGGGAACGGTGCGGTGCTCATGGATGCAACCCTTGCAACAGGGCCGCGCGGACGGTCAGCCGGCGCGGCGGGAAAGTACGAATTCGAACCGGTCCAGATCGGCCGGGGTGGTGACCTTGAAGTTGTCCTCGCTGCCTTCCACCAGCAGCGGGCGCTGGCCCTGGCGCTCCATGGCCATGGCCTCGTCGGTGACGTCAACACCGGCGGCCGCTGCGTCGGCCAGCGCGCGGCTGAGCTGGTGGCGGCGGAACAGCTGCGGCGTCAGTGCGCGCCACAGGCGCTCGCGTGGCTCGGTGCCATCGATGCCGCCGTCGTCGCCAGCGCGCTTGAGGGTGTCGCGCACCGGCGCAGCCAGGATCGCCCCGACCGGGTCGGCACGACCGACTTCAAGCAGACGACCGAGATCGGCCAGCGACAGGTTCGGCCGTGCAGCATCGTGAACCAGCACGAATTCATCGGCACGCACGGTGTCCGGCAGCGCCTGCAACCCGGCCAGCACCGAGGCGGCACGGGTCGCGCCGCCGATGCAGGTCAGCACCGGCTTGCCCGACCACTCATTCCAGCCCGGCCAGTCGGCATCGTCCTGGCCGATCACCACCATCGCTCCGGCCACGGCGGGGTGCGCCAGCAGCGCGTCCAGCGTGTGGGCGAGCAGGATCTGCCCGCCCGCCTGCAGGTACTGCTTGGGCAGCGGTGCACCGAAGCGGGTGCCACGGCCGGCCGCAGGAACAACGACCCAGATCGCCGCGCTCATGGCACGTCTGCCGGGTGTTCGCCCGCCTGGGCAGTGACGCCGGCAGCAGGCTGCGCCGGGTGGACCGGCGCATCCTCGACCACACGGTAGAACTTCTCGCCAGGCTTGATCATGCCCAGCTCGCTGCGCGCGCGTTCCTCGATGGCGGACTGGCCTTCCTTGAGGTCCTTCACTTCGGCAGCGAGCGCGTCGTTGCGCTGCTGCAGACCCTCATTGTCCCGCTCCTGGTTGGCGACCTGGGCTTCGAGCATCATCACTTCACCCGAGTTGCCCGGACCGAACCAGAAGCGGTACTGCAGCCAGCCCAGCAGCAGGGCCAGCACCAGCAGCATCCAGCGCCAGTCGCGCATCGGCTCAGCGCTTCAGCGAAACGAACGCGTCACGACCGGCGTAACGCGCGCCGGCGCCGAGGGCTTCCTCGATGCGCAGCAGCTGGTTGTACTTGGCCACGCGATCGCTGCGGCACAGCGAGCCGGTCTTGATCTGGGTGGCGGTGGTGGCCACCGAGATATCGGCAATGGTGGTGTCTTCGGTTTCGCCCGAACGGTGCGAGACGACGGCGGCATAGCCGGCGCGGTCGGCCATCGCGATCGCTTCCAGGGTTTCGCTGAGCGTGCCGATCTGGTTGACCTTGATCAGGATCGCGTTGGCGGTGCCCGAGTCGATGCCTTCCTGGAAGATCTTCGGGTTGGTCACGAACAGGTCGTCGCCAACCAGCTGCACCTTCTTGCCGATGCGGTCGGTCAGCAGCTTCCAGCCGGCCCAGTCGTTCTCGGCCAGGCCATCTTCAATCGTGATGATCGGGTACTGCGCGGCCCAGTCGGCGAGGAAGTCGACGAACTGCTCGGAGGTCAGGCGCTTGTTCTCGCCGACCAGGTTGTACTTGCCGTTTTCGAAGAACTCGCTGGAGGCCACGTCCAGGCCCAGCAGCACGTCTTCACCGGCGGTGTAGCCAGCCTTGCCGATCGCTTCGAGGATGGTGTCGAGCGCCTCGACGTTGCTGCGGAAGTCCGGTGCGAAGCCGCCTTCGTCGCCGACCGCCGTGCTCAGGCCGTGGCCCTTCAGCACCGACTTCAGCGAATGGAAGATTTCGGTGCCCGCGCGCAGCGCTTCGGAGAACGAGGTGAAGCCGACCGGCAGCACCATGAACTCCTGGAAGTCGACGTTGTTGTCGGCGTGCGCGCCGCCGTTGATGATGTTCATCATCGGCACCGGCAGCGACGGGGTCACGCCGGTCTTGGCAGCCAGGTACTGCCACAGCGCCTGCTTGTTCGATGCAGCGGCGGCGTGCGCGGCGGCCATCGAAACACCCAGCAGCGCGTTGGCGCCCAGGCGGCCTTTGTTCTCGGTGCCGTCGAGGTCGATCAGGCGACGGTCGAGGCCGGCCTGGTCGGTGGCTTCGAAGCCCTTCAGCGCATTGGCGATGGTGGTGTTGACGTTGTCGACAGCCTTGCGCACACCCTTGCCCAGGTAACGGGTCTTGTCGCCGTCACGCAGCTCGACCGCTTCCTTGGTGCCGGTCGAGGCGCCGGAGGGAACCGCGGCACGACCGAACGAACCGTCCTCCAGGATGACTTCGGCTTCCAGCGTGGGGTTGCCACGGCTGTCGAGGATTTCACGGGCGTGGATGCTGCGGATCGTACTCATGGTCGGGCCGGTTACCTGTATGGAGAGGGGGCGACAAAACGAATGCCGCGTGATTATCCCCGGCTGCCCGCCACTTGCCAAATGGCGTGGGCGGCCTCAGCCCCAACTGGACCCGATCACGATCAGGATCATCGACACCAGCATCACCAGCAATGCACCGGCAATCGCTGCCAGGATGGGGCCACGCCGCCGTCGCCAGGCCAGCACCATCGCCACCGGACTGCCCAGGAAGGACAGCACCATCGTGACCAGCGCGCCCAGCAGCCACCACTGCGTGGCCTGCACGCCGTTGTTTCCATCCCCCGGCGGCCGGAAACCGGACGTGAAGGCCAGCACGCCCACCACCAGGGCGATCCAGGTCAACACGGACAGCCCCAGGGCGATCAGGCCCCAGGGCCAGCCACGCGCCGATGTGGTCGTATTCATCAAAGCAATCCGTAGAACAGGGCGCCCAGCCACAGCGAGAGCAGGATGATCGCCAGGCCAGCCGTGACCTTGCCGCGATTCAGCCGCCAGGCCAGCACAGCGGCAGCGACGCATCCCACCGCACCGAGCAGCTCCGCCATCAGCAGCGCAATGAAGTACGCCCGCAGATCGAGCGCACTGCTGCCATCACCGGGGGGCCGCACCGACGCAGCGCCGATCAGTACCAGCCCGAACATGCCCACGGTGAACAGCACGGCCAGACCCAGTGCGATCACGCCCCAGGGCCACTGTTTCCAGTGCCGGCGGTGACGCTGGGTTTCCAGCGCCAGCCACGGGTCACGACTCACGCGAAGCGCGAAAAGCCGTGCTTCTTGGTCACCGCATCGAGTTCCATCAGGGTCTCGAGCAGCGCTTCCATCTGGTCCAGCGGCCATGCATTGGGGCCATCGGACAGCGCCTTGGACGGGTCCGGATGGGTCTCGGCGAACAGGCCGGAGATGCCCACCGCCACGGCGGCACGGGCCAGCACCGGCACGTGCTCACGCTGGCCACCGGAACTGGTGCCCTGCCCACCCGGCAGCTGCACCGAATGGGTGGCGTCAAACACCACCGGGCAACCGGTATCGCGCATCACCGCCAGCGAACGCATGTCGCTGACCAGGTTGTTGTAGCCGAAGCTGGCACCGCGCTCGCAGACCATGATCTGCTCGTTGCCGGTGGCCTTGGCCTTTTCCACGACCGGCTTCATGTCCCACGGCGCCAGGAACTGGCCCTTCTTGATGTTGACCGGCTTGCCGGCCGAGCACACCTTGCGGATGAAGTCGGTCTGGCGGACCAGGAACGCCGGGGTCTGCAGCACGTCCACCACCGAGGCCACTTCGTCCATCGGGGTGTATTCGTGGACGTCGGTCAGCACCGGCACGCCGATCTGCTTCTTGACCTCGGCCAGGACCTTCAGGCCCTCTTCCATGCCCGGGCCGCGGAATGCGGTGCCCGAAGTGCGGTTGGCCTTGTCGAAGCTGGACTTGAAGATGAAGTTGACGCCGAGCTTGTCGGTGACTTCCTTCAACTTGCCGGCGGTATCGAGCTGCAGCTGCATCGACTCGATCACGCAGGGGCCGGCGATCAGGAACAGGGGCTGGTCCAGCCCGACCTCGAATCCACACAGTTTCATGGCGTTTCCTTGTTGTCCGCGGCACCGGCCGGGCCGGTGCGCTGGGGGTTGAAGCGTGCAAGATGGGGGCCGGCGGCCCCCATCACAAGTCAGGCGCGGGCTTCCTGCAGCAGCTTGCCGCCGGCCTTGCGCTCGCGTGCGGCACGGATGAAACCGATGAACAGCGGGTGGCCGTCACGCGGCGTGGACAGGAATTCCGGGTGCGCCTGGCAGGCCAGGAACCACGGGTGCGCATCGCGCGGCAGCTCCACCACTTCCACCAGGGTGTCGTCCATCGACTTGCCAGCGATCACCAGGCCCGCATCTTCCAGCTGGGTGCGGTAGCGGTTGTTGAACTCGTAGCGGTGGCGGTGGCGCTCGGCAACCACGTCCTTGCCGTACAGCTCACGGGCCAGCGTGCCCGGCTTCAGGCGCTGTTCCTGCAGGCCCAGGCGCATGGTGCCACCGAGGTCGCTCTTGTCATCACGCTTTTCGACGTCACCGGTTGCCGTGCGCCATTCGGTGATCAGGCCGATCACCGGGTTCGGCGACTGGCGGTCGTTCTCGGTGCTGTTGGCACCTTCCAGGCCGACCACGTTGCGGGCGTAATCGACGACGGCCGCCTGCATGCCGTAGCAGATGCCGAAGTACGGCACGTGCTGCTCGCGGGCGAACTTCGAGGTCAGCACCTTGCCTTCGAAACCACGGTCACCGAAGCCGCCCGGCACCAGGATGCCGTCGACATCGGCCAGTGCGGCCATGTCGGTGCCTTCCAGGTCCTGTGCTTCCAGCCACTTCAGGTTGACCTTGGTGCGCTGGCGCAGGCCGCCGTGCTTGAGCGCTTCGCCGACCGACTTGTAGGCATCCTGGTGATCGACGTACTTGCCGACCACGGCGATGGTCACTTCGTCCAGCGGATGCAGGGTCGCATCGACCGCGTCTTCCCACATCGACAGATCGACCGGACCGACCTTGTCGGCCAGCTTCAGCTGGTTGACCACGATCTCGTCCAGGCCCTGCGCATGCAGGCCCGACGGAATGCGGTACAGGACGTCCACGTCCGGCACGCTGATCACCGCGCGCTCGGAAACGTTGGTGAACTGGGCGATCTTGCGGCGCTCCGAATCCGGCACGGCCTGTTCCGAACGGCACAGCAGCACGTCCGGCTGGATGCCGATCGAGCGCAGTTCCTTCACCGAGTGCTGGGTCGGCTTGGTCTTCAGCTCACCGGCGGCGCCGATGTACGGCACCAGGGTGAGGTGCATGAACAGTGCCTTCTCCGGGCCACGCTCAGTGCGCACCTGGCGGATCGCCTCCAGGAACGGCAGCGACTCGATGTCGCCGACAGTACCGCCGATCTCCACCAGCGCCACGTCGTAGCCTTCGGTGGCCTCGTCGATGCAGCGGCGGATTTCATCGGTGATGTGCGGAATGACCTGCACGGTCGCGCCCAGGTAATCGCCGCGGCGTTCCTTGCGGATCACGTTCTCGTAGATACGACCGGTGGTGACCGAGTTCTTGCGGCTCAGGCGGGTGCGCACGAAGCGCTCGTAGTGGCCCAGGTCGAGGTCGGTCTCGGCGCCGTCGTCGGTGACGTAGACCTCACCGTGCTGGAACGGGCTCATGGTGCCCGGGTCGACGTTGATGTACGGGTCGAGCTTCATCATCGTGACCTTCAGGCCACGGGCTTCGAGAATGGCGGCCAGCGACGCGGCGGCAATGCCTTTGCCGAGCGAGGACACCACGCCGCCGGTTACGAAAATCAAGGGAGTCATGGCTGCAAGCATCCTGTCTGGAAATGGAAAACGGCAGCACCACGCGCACCCGGAGGGCGGGCATGGTGCTCAGAGGGGGTTTTCCGGTTCGCTGGGACAGCGAGGGAGGTGCTGATCCGTGCGGCGGCAGGCGCCGGACGGGGACCACCGTGCGAGGTCGGGGTGGCCGTGCCGGTCAAATCGACCGTCACCTGCGACCCGCCATGCTGGAAGCCACGCTTGGCCGCTCCAGCCCATTCGCAAATGGTGGACACGCACTTACTCCCGGAAAGCCATAGTTTACAGATTGATGGCCGCCAACCCAAGAGGCAGATGGCACGCCACTAAAAAGAAACGCCCCGCAAAGCGGGGCGTTCCGGAGCGCAACCCTTGTCGCAAGGGCGCCTGGCAGGGGGCGGGATCAGCGCTTCTTGCGCGCTTCCTCTTCCTCTTCCTGCTGCGGGGCCGGCTGGCCCTGCGCCTTCATTTCGGCATTGGCCTGGGCCCGACGCTTGGCCTTGGCATCGGCCTCGGCCTGCGCCTTGTCGGCCTGGTCGCCCTGCTGCGGGGCCGGCTGGCCGGCGTTCTGCGCCACCACCAGCGGCACTGCAACGGCGGCAGCGGCCAGGATCGCAATGGTCAGCAACTTCTTCATGAGGTCCTCCTCGCGGTATGGCTTGGATGTTTCGACCCAACGGGGGTCGCCGGTGTTCAGATTCCAGCAGCTGCCATTTTACCCCCTCTGCGTCGCCGAGACTGAACCGCAGGCGTGCAAAATCCCGTGCCAGACCCCACACTTGCCCGTCGCTCCAAGCTTTCGAAGACAGATGAACGCCCGTTATAACGCCGCCGATATTGAAGTCCTGTCCGGCCTTGACCCGGTCAAGCGCCGTCCCGGCATGTATACCGACACCGCGCGCCCGAACCACCTGGCGCAGGAAGTGATCGACAACTCGGTGGACGAGGCCCTTGCCGGCCACGCCCGCTCGATCGAGATCACCCTGTACAAGGACGGCAGCGTGGAGGTCAGCGATGACGGCCGCGGCATGCCGGTGGACATCCATCCGGAAGAGAAGATCCCGGGCGTCGAGCTGATCCTCACCCGCCTGCATGCCGGCGGCAAGTTCAGCAACAACAACTACACCTTCTCCGGCGGCCTGCACGGCGTCGGCGTCAGCGTGGTCAATGCGCTGTCGACCCTGGTGGAAGTGCACATCAAGCGCGAAGGCGCCGAACACCGCATCACCTTCCGCAACGGCGACCGCGCCACCCCGCTGGAAGTGGTCGGCAGCGTCGGCAAGAAGAACACCGGTACCCGCGTGCGCTTCTGGCCGGACCCGAAGTACTTCGACACGCCCAAGTTCGCGGTGCGCGCGCTCAAGCACCTGCTGCGCGCCAAGGCCGTGCTGTGCCCGGGCCTGACCGTGAAGCTGACCGACGAGGCCACCGGTGAAGTTGATACCTGGTACTACGAAGACGGCCTGCGCGATTACCTGAAGCTGGAGCTGGGCGATCGCGAGATGCTGCCGGCCGAGCTGTTCGTCGGCAACCTGAAGAAAGACACCGAGATCGTGGACTGGGCCGTGGCCTGGCTGCCGGAAGGCGAGCTGGTGCAGGAAAGCTACGTCAACCTGATCCCCACTGCCCAGCACGGCACCCACGTCAACGGCCTGCGCACCGGCCTGACCGAGGCGCTGCGCGAGTTCTGCGACTTCCGCAACCTGCTGCCGCGTGGCGTCAAGCTGGCCCCGGAAGACGTGTGGGACCGCGTGTCGTTCGTGCTGTCACTGAAGATGACCGACCCGCAGTTCAGCGGCCAGACCAAGGAACGCCTGTCCTCGCGCCAGGCCGCCGGCTTCATCGAAGGCGCCGCCCACGATGCGTTCAGCCTGCTGCTGAACCAGAACGTGGAGCTGGGCGAGAAGATCGCGCAGATCGCCATCGAGCGCGCCAGCGCGCGCCTGAAGACCGAAAAGCTGGTCGTCCGCAAGAAAGTCACCCAGGGCCCGGCCCTGCCCGGCAAGCTGGCCGACTGCATCAGCCAGGACCTGTCGCGCACCGAGCTGTTCCTGGTGGAGGGTGACTCGGCAGGCGGCAGTGCCAAGCAGGCGCGTGACAAGGACTTCCAGGCGATCCTGCCGCTGCGCGGCAAGATCCTCAACACCTGGGAAGTGTCCTCCAACAGCGTGCTGGCGTCGGAAGAAGTGCACAACCTGGCCGTGGCCATCGGCTGCGACCCCGGCAAGGACGACATTGCTGGCCTGCGCTACGGCAAGGTCATCATCCTGGCCGACGCGGACTCGGACGGCCTGCACATCGCCACCCTGCTCACCGCGCTGTTCCTCAAGCACTTCCCGGCGCTGGTCGATGCCGGCCACGTGTTCGTGGCGATGCCGCCGCTGTTCCGCATCGATGTGGGCAAGCAGGTGTTCTATGCCCTGGACGAAGAAGAGAAGCGCTCGATGCTGGACAAGATCGAACGCGAGAAGATCAAGGGCGCGATCAACGTCACCCGCTTCAAGGGCCTGGGCGAGATGAATCCGCCACAGCTGCGTGAATCGACCATCCACCCCGACACCCGTCGCCTGGTGCAGCTGACCGTGGACGACGGCGAGCAGACCCGTTCGCTGATGGACATGCTGCTGGCCAAGAAGCGCGCCTCCGACCGCAAGGGCTGGCTGGAGAGCAAGGGCGATCTGGCTTCGCTGGAAGTCTGACCCGACGCGGGGCCGGATCCGTTTCCTGCAGGGAAACGGCTCTGGCCCCATCGCCCGGTAATGCCGGTTCATGTGCCCTTGGCATTACGCCCCCATCGGCAAACCCGGCGGCGCCATAATGCGCGTCCATCTGTGTGGACCATCGTATTGGCCAGCCACTCGCTGCTGTTCCCGGGCCTGCCGCTGCACAGCGCGCGCCTGGTCCTGAGCCCGATCCGCCGCGACGATGCGGCCGCCCTGTTCGCGATCCAGTCCGATCCGGACGTGATGCGGTTCTGGAACCACCCGGCGTGGACACGACCGGCCGAAGCGCGCGCGCAGATCGACGATGACCTGGCGGCACAGGCCACCGGCACCCAGCTCAAGCTGGCCGTGCGCGAAACGCTGGATGGCCCGTTGCTGGGCATCTGCGTGGTGTTCGCCCTGGATCGCGATGCCGCTCGTGCCGAGATCGGCTACCTTCTGGCCCCCGACAGGCAAGGCCAGGGCTACATGCACGAAGCGCTGCAGCATCTGCTGGACTACCTGTTCCAGACTCTGCGCCTGCATCGCGTGGAAGCCGAAGTCGACCCGCGCAACCGGCCCTCGGCACACGTGCTTGAACGGCTGGGCTTCCACCTGGAGGGCGTGCTGCGGCAGCGCTGGCGCATCCAGGGCGAACTGTCCGATTCGGCGGTATACGGCCTGCTGGCTGACGACGACGTGCGCACACCCCTGCCCGCTTGACCCAATCTGGCCAGTGGCGGCCTCGACGCGCGGCCATGCCTTTGGACACATACGGCCTGCCCTCCACCGGCCTAGCATCGGAACCCCCTTCCGCTGCCGATCCGGTGCCATGAAGTCCCTGCTGCACACTGCCGCGCTCTGCGTCGGCCTGCTCATCGCCCCAGCCAGCGTGCTGGCCGCGCCCGACGCCGAGGCCAAGCCCGATCCGAAAGACGACAAGACCGAAGCGCCCGCGCTGCCCGCCGATGCGTCAGCCCGCCAGAGCATGCGCCTGGCCGGCCGCACCCTGGACTACACCGCCACCGTCGGCACCCTGCCGGTGCGCGATGCCAAGGGCAAGGTGATCGCCGATGTGGTGTTCACCGCCTATACGATGCCGGGCAAGGACCGGCCGGTGACCTTCGCGCTCAATGGCGGCCCGGGTGCATCGTCGGTCTACCTCAACATGGGCGCGATCGGGCCCAAGGTGGTCACCTTTGGTTCGGAGGGTGACAGCGCATCGGCGCCGGCCACTCTGCACGACAACCCCGGCACCTGGCTGGACTTCACCGACCTGGTGTTCATCGACCCGGTCGGCACTGGCTTCAGCCGTGCACGCATCGGCGATGACGAAGCGAAGAAGCAGCTGTACAACCCCAGCGCCGACATCGAATACCTGTCGCGCTCGATCTACGACTGGCTGCTGCGCAACCAGCGCATGGGTGCACGCAAGTACCTGACCGGCGAGAGCTACGGCGGCTACCGCGGCCCGCGCATCACCCACTTCCTGCAGACCCGCCTGGGCGTGGCGATGAACGGCCTGGTGCTGGTGTCGCCGTACCTGAGCCCGACCCTGGAAGACAACGCCGATGTCTCGCCGATGGCGTGGATGCAGACGCTGCCGTCGATCGCTGCAGCGCATCTGGAGCGCCAGGGCAAACTGACCGATGCGGCGATGCGCGACGTGGTGGAATACACCCGCGGCGACTACGCCACTGCGCTGATGAAGGGCCGCAGCGATCCGCAGGCGACCGAGGCGATGCTGCGCCGGGTGACCGAGCTGACCGGGCTGGACCCGCAGTTCGTGCGCCGCGCCGGTGGCCGACTGGAGACGCAGGCCTATCTGCGTGAGGTGTTCCGCGACAAGGGCACGCTGGGCAGCCGCTACGACTCCAACGTGACCGCGTTCGATCCGTTCCCGAATGATCCGGAACAGCGCGCCAACGATCCGCTGCTGGACAGCATCATCGCGCCGACCACCACGGCGATGGTCGACTTCGTGACGCGGGTGGTTGGCTGGAAGGTGGATGCACGCTACCAGGCGCTGAACTACGACGTGAACCGGCTGTGGGACCGCAACGGCGAGCTGCGCCAGGGCGCGGTGACCCAGCTGCGGCAGGCGGTGGCGATCGATCCGCATCTGCAGGTGCTGATCGTGCATGGCTGGAATGATCTGTCGTGCCCGTTCATGGGGTCGATCCTGACGGTGGACCAGATGCCGGCGATGGGCAGCAATCCGGACCGGGTGCAGGTGCGCAGTTATCCGGGCGGGCACATGTTCTACAGCCGGGTGGACAGCCAGGCGGCGTTCCGCAGGGATGTGCAGGCGTTGTTCCAGCGTAACTGAGGGTGGTGGTGGTGGCCGGGCCTGCGGCCCGGCACCCGCTGGGGATCAACTGCCACTGCAACAGCAAGAGCTGGCATTCCGTGGGTTGGCGGGGTGGGATGGGCAGGCGGGGGACGGCAAAAACTGCTCCTGCGTGCCTCGTAGAGCGCCTTGCTCTTGTGCGCTGTCCTGCGCACACGGCAAGACCGGGGTTGGGCGTCCTGCCCAACCCGCCCGGCGCATGCCCCGGGCCCATAGCGCTCTGCGCCCCCGCCTGCCCATCCCACCCCGCCGCTGACAGGTTCCTGCGGCTGTTGGTGGGTGCCGACCGTTGGTCGGCACGGGGGCGGATCCCTGTTTCTGCTCTGGTAGGTGTCGACCTTGGTCGACACGATGTGTCCGGAAGAATTCTCTGCCCATGAAAAAGCCCGCCGAATACCGGCGGGCTTTTTCGTTTGCAACCTTGGCGTGGCGATCAGGTCCAGCCGAACAGTTCGAACAGCTTCAGGATCAGGTACGCGCAGCCTCCGGCAGCCGGGATGGTCAGAATCCAGGCCCAGACGATGCGTTCGATGACGCCGAACTTCAGCGAGCGCGGGTTCTTGGCGAAGCCGACGCCCATGATCGCGGTGGAGATGCTGTGCGTGGTCGAGACCGGCATGCCGAAGTGGGCGGCCAGGGTCAGGATGGTGGCCGAGCTGGTCTCCGCGGCGAAGCCGTGGATCGGGTGCAGCTTGACCATCTTGTGACCCAGGGTCTTGATGATCTTCCAGCCGCCCGAGGCAGTACCGGCCGCCATCACCACCGCACAGGTCAGCACGATCCACATCGCGATGCCGTCACCGGCGCTGGCGTCCGGGTGCATGAAGGCCAGCCACGACGGCAGGTTGTCCAGCGCGCCGGTGGCTTCAGCGCCGATCAGGGTCATGGCGATGATGCCCATGGTCTTCTGCGCGTCGTTGTGGCCGTGGGCGAAGCCCATGTAGGCCGCCGAGGCGATCTGCGCCTTGCCGAAGAAGGCGTTGACGATGCGCGGGCGGGCCAGACGACCGATGGCACCACCGATCTTGGCCAGGCCGGCAATCAGGCCCCACAGCAGCACCATCACCACGATGCCGAGCAGGAAGCCGGCGATCGGCGAGGTGATCATCGGCACGAACACCTTCCACAGCAGGCCCTTGTTCTGCGCCCAGCTGCCCAGGCGCTCGGACCAGATCAGGGCATCCCAGTTGTTGTGGGCAGCGGCCAGGCCGGCGCCGCAGAGGCCACCGATCAGGGCGTGCGAGGACGAGGAAGGCAGCCCCTTCCACCAGGTGATCAGGTTCCAGATGATGCCGCCCAGCAGGGCGCACAGGATCACCTGCGGGGTGACGTCGACCACGTTGGTGTTGAGCAGGCCCGAAGCGATGGTCAGCGCCACCGCGGTACCGGTCAGTGCACCGATGAGGTTCATGAAGGCGGCCAGCATCACCGCCCAGCCGGGCGAGAGCACCTTGGTCGCCACCACGGTGGCAATGGAGTTGGCGGTGTCGTGGAAGCCGTTGATGAACTCGAAGACGAGCGCGGCCAGGATCACCACCAGGACAAGGGTCAACATGCGGCGGCGTCCGTCAGCTGTTCTTCAACACGATCTGGTACGCCACCACGCCGGCCTCGCGGCAGCGGTCGATGGCCTTTTCCAGGATCTCGAAGAATTCCTTCAGCAGGAACATCTGCAGGTTGTCCAGGCGGCCCGAGTAGATGTCGCGGTACAGCTCGAGCATCAGGCGGTCGGCCTCGTTCTCCAGCGAACGCAGCTTCTCGTTGAGAGCGGTCATCCGGTCCAGGTTCATGTGGCGCAGGTCGGCCACCATCTCCACCACCACGCCGGCAGCCTGTTCCAGCATCGCCGCGCGCGGCGCGAAGTCGATGTGCTCCAGGTGGGTCGTGGCCAGCGAATAGCGATCGGCGAACTTCTCGATCTGCTTCGGAATCTTGTACAGCGCCGAGCCCAGCGCTTCGATGTCTTCGCGCTCGATCGGGGTCATGAAGCTGTCCACCAGCGCCTGGCTGATCTTGTCCGAGGCCGCGCGTTCGCGCAGGCGGGCCAGCTTGAACGCGTCCAGCGCGGGCTGGCGGTCGGCCTCGCGCAGCATGGAATGCAGCGCCTTGGCGGCGTCGGAAGCCGCGACGGCAGCCTCATCGAGCAGGGTGTAGAACTGTTTGCCGGAACCGAAAATGGTCTGCAGAGAGAACATTGAGAAACCTGTCAGCCGTCGCGGGAAGGACGGCACCAGACGGAATTATGACGGCTAGATGACCATCACGGGTATCCCTGCCCCCTTCCGGGGCTCTGGAAGCCCCAACCTGAACAGGCGGTTGCCACCCTGCCACGCCCCTTTGCTAAGATGCCAGCGCGCCTTCGGGCGCACCTTATGGACGACGACCCTTACCCCCCTGCGCCGCGCCGGACCCTGTTCCTGAGCGCCAGCCGCCATCGCAAGCACCCGCCCTCCCTGCCACCAACCGGGGACGACGCCCGTGTTTGAAATGATCCTGATTGTCTTCGCGCTTGTTCTGCTGAACGGCTTCTTCGCCATGTCCGAGATGTCGGTCATGACCTCGCGCAAGAGCCGCCTGAAGCAGATGGCCGCCACCTCCAAGCGTGCCGCCAAGGCGCTGGAGCTGTCGGAGAAGCCGGAGAGCTTCCTGTCCACTGTGCAGATCGGCATCACCGTGATCGGCGTGCTGACCGGCTACCTCGGCGGTGAAGCACTGGGTGAAGCCTTCGCCGGCTGGATCCAGGGCCTGATGCCGGGCTTTGCCTACGCCGGCAACGTCGGTACCACGCTGGCGGTCAGCCTGATCACCTTCATCACGCTGATCTTCGGCGAACTGGTGCCCAAGCGCCTGGCACTGACCCGCTCGGAGGCCATTGCCGGCCTGGTGGCGATGCCGATGAGCTGGCTGGCCAAGCTGGCCCTGCCCTTCGTCTGGCTGCTGTCCAAGACCACCCAGCTGGTGCTGCGCCTGTTCGGCCTGGGCAAGGATGAAGTCGCCTCGGTGACTGAAGAAGAGATCCGCATGCTGGTGGCCGAGAGCCACGAGGCCGGTGTGATCGACGCCCACGAGCGCGACATGATGAACCGCGTCATGCGCCTAGGCGACCGCACCGCCGACAGCCTGATGACCCCGCGCAACCGTATCGCCTGGCTGGATACCCAGGCTGGGCTGGAGCGCAACCTGGAAATCATGGCCGAGCACGAGTTCTCGCGCTACCCGGTGCTGCGCGACAACGACATGGACGTGGTCGGCGTGCTTGAACTGAAATCGCTGGCCACACGCATGGCGCGCGGCGACAACGCGCTGTTCCAGACCCTGCGCGAACCGCTGTACGTGTCTGAATCCACCCACGCGATGAAGCTGCTGGAGATCTTCCGCGAGGAACAGCAGTCGATGGCGCTGGTGGTGGACGAGTACGGCGAGATCCAGGGCCTGGTGACCATCAGCGACCTGATGGGCGCCGTGGTCGGCCGCCTGCAGGCAGTGGAAAATGCCGACGAAGATGCGCTGGTGGTGACCCGCGAGGACGGCTCGCTGCTGGTGGACGGCTCGCTGCCGATCGAGGACCTGCGCGAGCTGATCGGCAGCAACGACCTGCCCGATGCCGAGGATGGCGACTACTACACGCTGGCCGGCATGTGCATCCACTACTTCGGCCGCATCCCGCACGCGGGCGAGTACTTCGACTGGGCCGGCTGGCGCTTCGAGGTGGTCGACCTGGACGGTGCGCGGGTGGACAAGCTGCTGCTGCGCACGCTGTCCGACGAGCAGGCCGATGAGCTCACCGCCTGAGGCCGGCCAGGGTCCGGGCGTTGAGCGCCCGGCCTACCGTAACGAGGGCATCCGCACCCTGCTGGAGATGTTCGCCTCCGGCGACCCGGCCGAGCACATGCCGCTCGGCCAGATCCTGTGCAACCTGCAGCAGAGCGCGTTCGGCGTGTTCCTGTTCGTGGCGATCCTGCCGTCGTTCATCCCGATCCCGGGCATGGGCGGCGCGGTCAGCGGCCCGCTGGTGATCCTGATCGGCCTGCAGATGTTGTTCTGCCTGCGCCGGCCGTGGCTGCCCGGCTTCATCGCCCGCCGCGGGCCCAAGCGCGGCACCATGCACCGCTTCCTGGACCGCATCGACCGCCCGCTGCGGCGGTTGGACAAGATGCTGAAACCGCGCCTGCCGCAGCTGCTGACACCGCTGCCGGCGCATGCCTTCAGCGGCCTGCTGCTGGTGTTGCTGGGCCTGCTGCTGTCGTTACCGATTCCCTTCACCAACTTCCTGTTCGGCTTCCAGCTGCTGCTGTTCTCGCTGGCACTGCTGGAACGCGATGGCGCGCTGATGCTGTTCAACTGGATCGCGGCGCTGGCGGCGATCGCGTTCTTCGGTTTCAGTTCGGGGCAGCTGGTGGGCTACACGGTGGAACTGTTCCAGCGCTGGTTCTGAGCCGGAATCCGGTAGAGCCGGCCGCTGGCCGGCTGCCACGTTTCCAGGTTTGCCAGCCAGCGGCCGGCACTACCAATACCGGACATCGGCCATCACCGAAGGTCGATGAATCCGTTGTCGGCCAACGCCGCCGGTTCGTCCTGCACTGCCGACAACACGAAACTCAGCGCTGTGCCCAGCAGCGTGCCCGGTCCATCCCAGTACTCGGCCGAGTCGGCGCGCACCAGGATCAGGCGCAGGTTCGGGTCGTCCTTGCCGCCCGGGAAGAACAGCTTCATCGCTGGCGACCACAGTTCCTCGATCTTCGCGCGATCATCAACCACGCGCGCGCGCCCGGCCACCGACACATAGGTGTTCTTCGATGGCGAGGCATAGGCCACGTTGACGCGCGGGTCGAGCGCAATCTCGGCCACCTTCGGGCTGTCAGCAGTGATGACGAACCACAGATCACCGTCGAAGGTGACCTGCTGGGTGGCCAGCGGCCGGCTGTAGAGGCGGCCGTCGACGCCGGTGGTGGTGAACATCGCCACCTCCACGTCCTTGATCAGTTCTGCCAGCTGGGCAATGTGTTCGGCGCGGGTGTCGGCCATGTGGGGGCTCCTTCGATATGAGCCCCCATCAGACGCGGTTCGGCCGCAATGGGCCGTGACGCAATTGTTCAGCCCGCGTGGCGGGCGTGCCAGGCCTGCATCGCCAGTTCGAACGAGCGCAGGCGCGCACGGTGGTCATACAGGTTGGCGGTGAGCATCAGCTCGTCCGGCTTGTGGCGCTCGACAAACGCGGCGATGCCTTCCGCCACCTGCTGCGGATCCCCCAGCACGGTGCAGGCCAGTGCCCGCTCCACGCCCACTTTTTCGTGCGGCTCCCAGAAGGACTCGATGTCGTCGATGGGTGCCGGAATCTTGCCTGGTCGGCCACGACGCAGGTTCACGAAACTCTGCTGCTGGCTGGTGAACAGGCGCCGCGATTCGGTTTCGCTGTCGCTGGCAACGACGTTCAGGGCCAGCATCGCGTGCGGCTGCTTCAGCGTGGCCGAGGGGCGGAACTCGCGGCGGTACACGGCAAGGGCTTCATCCATCGCGTCGGGTGCGAAGTGCGAGGCGAACGCGTATGGCAGGCCCATCGACGCGGCCATGCGCGCACCGAACAGGCTGGAACCGAGGATCCAGGTCGGCACCCGCAGGCCACCACCCGGAACCGCCTGCACCGCCTGCCCGGGCTGTACCGGTTCGAAGTAATGCAGCAGCTCGCGCACGTCCTGCGGGAACTGGTCGGCGCTGTCGAAATAGCGGCGCAGTGCACGCGCGGTCGGCTGATCGGTGCCCGGCGCACGGCCCAGGCCGAGGTCGATGCGGTCCGGATAAAGCGAGGCGAGCGTGCCGAACTGCTCGGCCACCTGCAGCGGCGCATGGTTGGGCAGCATGATGCCGCCGGCACCGACGCGGATGCGCTTTGTGCCACCCGCCACGTGACCGATCAGCACGGCGGTGGCCGCGCTGGCGATGCCAGGCATGTTGTGGTGTTCGGCCAGCCAGTAGCGGCGGTAGCCCAGCGCATCGGCGTGCTGGGCCAGTTCCAGCATGTTGGCGAAGGCAGCGGTGGTGTCACTGCCCTCGCAGACCGGGGCCAGGTCAAGGATCGACAACGGGATCATCAGCGGTTTTCCGTCACAGGATCCCCCATGCATGGGGTCGGTCGGGCGCGGCGGCCAGTGACGGTGGCGGGATGCTGATTCCCGTGGGACGGGTTCAGGGCCCGCCGGACCGATCCGGGGTGCCCTGATCCGCGCCAAGCGCGATTGGTAGTGCCGGCCGCTGGCCGGCATGCAGGTAGATCGCTTCGCAGCCGGCCAGCGGCCGGCTCTACCGGGGAATCGACGTCCCGGCTTAGAACGCGCTGGGGCGCGGCTCCGGCAGCGGCTGGTCGACCATTGGCTTCAGTTCGGCATCCAGCGCCACGCGCTCGTCGAACACGAAGCAGCGGCCTTCGTAGCCTTCGCCGCCCACCTCCTCGAAGTAGCCGAGGATGCCACCGTCCAGCTGCAGCACGTTGTCCATGCCGTCGTTGACCATCCACAGCGCGGCCTTCTCGCAGCGGATGCCGCCGGTGCAGAAACTGACCACCGTGCTGTCTTTCAGCGCCTCGCGGTGCGGCGCCAGCGCCTCGGGCAGGTCGGTGAACTTGTGAATCGGCAGCACCAGCGCATCCTTGAAGGTGCCGTACTCCACTTCCTGCAGGTTGCGGGTATCGAGCATCACCACCGGCTTGCCGGCGTCGTCATGCCCCTGCCGCAACCAGCGTTGCACCGTGGCCGGATCGACCGCCGGCGCCCGCGGATAGTCCAGCGGCTGACCGTCGTCACGGCGGAAGCTGATGATCTCGTCCTTCACCTTGGCCTTCAGCCGCGCGAACGGCTGATGTTCACTGAAGCTGGTCTTGACCCGCATATCGGCAAACCGCACGTCAGAACGCAGCGCCGCGTAGAAACCCTCGACCGCCTCCGGCGCACCCGCCAGGAACAGGTTCAGCCCCTCGCCCGCCACCAGGATCGTGCCCCGCAACTGCGCCGCCTCGGCACGCGCCAGCAACTGGTCGCACAGGGCCTGGGGAGCGTCGATGACGGCGAAATGATAGGCAGCGGTATTGGCGATCATCCCGCCATTTTAGCGCCTCCCGCCCGCACGGACAGATTCAGGGGTCGGATCCCTCTGCACGGCAGAGGGATCCGACCCCGGCAGGCACCCGGAACCTGTCAGAGGCAGGGCGGTGTGGGCAGGCGGGACCGTTGGCGCCATGGATGGCGCCATCGAGCCCCCATGGACGGGTTTACGGCGTGTCCCGCCTGCCCACACCGCCCTGCCCACCACGGATTGCCTGCTGTTGCTGTTGCTGTTGCTGTTGTAGTTGCTGTTGTAGTTGCCCTGGCATCGGCGGGTGCCGGGTGCAACCCGGCCAGAAGCCCCCCTTACCCCCGCAACAGCACGAACGGCAGCAGCACCAGCGCCGCCGCACCGGCCATCGCCAGCAGCACCAGCACCACATACACCGGCCGGCGCCGGAACAGGCTGCCGAAGGTCTCCGCCGTGCCATCACGCAATGCCTGCTCACGCTCGGCACGGATGCGCGGCCCGCGTTCGGCCTGGTATTCCGCCATCAGCGCCTTTGCACGCGGATGATCGGCGTCCTCGCGCAGCCACAGGCCGCCGTTGGAAATGCCCCAGGGGCTGGGTTCGGTGCGATACCAGGCGATGCCGTGCTGGTCGAGCAGCGTGCAGACATCGGCGTATTCGTCGTCGCCGACATTGCGCAGATTGAGCAGGAGTTTTGCCATGCCCCCATGATACCCGGCGCCGATGCGCTACCCTTGCCGCCCTCGCCCTGCGCCCTTCCGGAGACGCCCGATGCGCCGCCTGCTGCTTCCCCTGCTGCTGTCCCTCGCCGCCGTTGGCTGCTCGACCGAACCGTCCGGCCCGCCGCCGGGTGGCACCCTGACCACATTCGAGCGCATCGATACCGTCCCGGGTACCGGCGCCGAAGCCGTTGCCGGCAACAAGGTGACCGTGCACTACACCGGCTGGATCTACGACAACCGCACCGAAACCAAGCACGGCAAGACCTTCGACAGCTCCTTCAAGCACGGCGAACCGTTCACCTTCGCGCTCGGCGCCGGCCAGGTCATCCGCGGCTGGGATGAGGGCGTGGCCGGCATGAAGGTCGGTGGCAAGCGCACCCTGATGATCCCGCCGGATTACGGCTATGGCGACCGCCGGGTTGGCCCGATTCCGGCCGGTTCGTCGCTGGTGTTCGATGTCGAGCTGCTCGATGTCAAACCGTAATGCCGCACCGCTTCCGCGGGTCGCCGTCATCGGCGGCGGCCCGGCCGGCCTGTTCGCCGCCGAGCGCCTGCGCGCCGCCGGTCTGGAGGTGGACCTGTACGAGGCCAAGGGTTCGCCCGGCCGCAAGTTCCTGATCGCCGGCAAGGGCGGGCTCAACCTCACCCATTCCGATCCGCGTCCGCTGTTCGACAGCCGCTACCGCGAGCAGTCCACGACCGTGGGCCGCTGGCTGGATGGCTTCGATGCGCAGGCATTGCGCGACTGGGCCGGCGGTTTTGGCGTGGAGACCTATGTGGGCAGCTCCGGTCGCGTGTTCCCGGTCGACCGCAAGGCCGCGCCGCTGCTGCGCGGCTGGGTGCGCCGCCTGAAAGAACAGGGTGTGCGCCTGCACGCCAACCACCGCTGGATCGGATGGAGCGACGACGGCGCCCTGCGATTTGAAACCGAAGACGGCGCCGTTGAAGTGCATGCCGATGCTACCGTGCTGGCCATGGGCGGCGGCAGCTGGCCGCAGCTGGGCAGCGACGGCGCCTGGGTCTCGCCACTGCAGGCACGTGGCGTGGACATCGCACCGCTGCAGTCGGCCAACTGCGGTTTCGACGTGGACTGGACGCCGTTCTTCGCCGAGCGCAATGCCGGCGCACCGTTGAAGCCGGTGGTCGCGCACTGGCTGGACCTGGCGGGACAACCGCAGTCGCTGCAGGGCGAGTGCGTGGCCAGCGAGTACGGCATCGAAGGCAGCCTGATCTACGCATTGGCCGCAGACCTGCGCGAGACCATCAACCGCGATGGCCACGCGATGCTGTGGCTGGACCTGGTACCGGGCCGCGATGAAGCACGCCTGCTGGCCGACCTGTCACGCCCGCGCAAGGGTCGCAGCTTCGGCGAGCACCTGCGCCGCCAGGCCGGCCTGGATGCAGTGAAAGCCGCACTGGTGTTCGAGATGCTGGGCAAGGAAGCGGGCAACGACCTGCCTGCCGTGGCAGCTACGCTCAAGCGCCTGCCCCTGCGCCTGCTGCGCCCCCGGCCGATGGCCGAGGTGATCAGCACCGCCGGTGGCGTGCGCCTGGATGCGCTGGATGATGGCCTGATGCTGCGGGCAGTGCCCGGCGTGTTCTGTGCCGGCGAGATGCTGGACTGGGAGGCGCCGACAGGTGGCTACCTGCTGACCGCGTGCTACGCCAGTGGCCTGCGTGCTGCGGAAGGCGTGATCGGGTGGCTGGCAGCGCGGTGACACCTGCGTTGTAGAGTCGAGCCATGCTCGACTGCTTTTGATTCAGGCGATAGAGCAGTCGAGCATGGCTCGACTCTACAAAAACCATCGAGCAAGCTCGACGCTACATCACCACGGCCGGCGCATGCTCACTGACGCCAACGCGACGCCACTGGGATGCGGATAGGTCTCCTCGCGCACGCTGATGAACCCGTGCCGTTGATAGAACGGCACGGCGTTGAGCGAGGCCGACAGCACTACCTCACGATCACGATCGGCCATCGCCAGCAGGCGCTGCATCAGCGCCTGGCCGATGCCCTTGCCGCCGCGATCCGGATCGACGAACAACGCATCAACCTCGTTGGCATCGGTATCAAACACGCCGAACCCGAGCAGGACACCCTGCCCGTCCTCGGCCACCACGCAGCCCCCCTGCGACAACAGCCGCGCGTACTGCGACGGTGGCGGCGAGGCAGACCAGGGCGCGATGACCTCGGGAGGGTAATGGCTGCTGCAGATCTCGCGCACGCAGCGCGTACGCAGGGCCCACAGCCTGGCCACATCATCCATGGTGCCGGTCCTGAACTGCATGACGCCTCCTTGTAGGGTCGAGCTTGCTCGACTGCGTGGAAAAGCAGTCGAGCATGGCTCGACGCTACAGAATCGTTATCGCGACTTGCTGGCGCGCAGCGCCTGGATCTTCGGCGGCGGCTGGAACGAGTCGCTGCGTGCATCGGCCCAGAACGCATGGAACACCGCATGGTCGGGCACCTTGTGCAGCAGTTCGCCTGGTTCCAGGTAGCGGTACAGCGAGGCCAGCGAACGGATTTCCACCGGTGAGACGCGGCGCAGGATGTGCTCCGGCCCCAGCTCGGCAGGATCGTTCAGGCCCGCCGCACACAGCAGCTCCTTCAGGGCGTGCAGCGTGTGCTCGTGGTAGCTGTACACACGGGTGGCCTTGTCCGGTGCATCCAGATGCTTCCAGCGTGCAGGGTCCTGGGTCGCGATGCCGGTCGGGCACTTGTCGGTATGGCAGCTCAGTGATTGGATGCAGCCCAGCGCGAACATGAAGCCTCGGCCGGCATTGCACCAGTCAGCCCCCAGCGCGATGGTCCGCGCGATGTCGAACGCGCTGGTGATCTTGCCGGCCGCACCGATGCGGATGCGATCGCGCAGATCCAGGCCGACCAGGGTGTTGTGCACCAACAGCAGCGCTTCGTGCATCGGCACGCCGACATGGTCGACGAACTCCGCCGGTGCCGCACCCGTGCCACCCTCGGCGCCGTCGACCACGATGAAGTCCGGCAGCAGCCCGGTTTCCTGCATCGCCTTGGCAATGCCGAACCACTCCCATGGATGGCCGATGGCCAGCTTGAAACCGACCGGCTTGCCACCGGACAGCTCGCGCAGGCGTGCAACGAACTGCAGCAGCTCGACCGGCGTCGAGAACGCCGAGTGACGCGACGGTGACACGCAGTCCACACCCATCGGCACGCCACGCGTCACCGAGATCTCGGCGGTCACCTTTGGCGCCGGCAGCACGCCACCGTGGCCGGGCTTGGCGCCCTGCGACAGCTTGATCTCGATCATCTTGACCTGATCATGGGTGGCATTGGCAACGAAGCGTTCCTCGCTGAATCCGCCCTTCTCGTCACGGCAACCGAAGTAGCCCGAGCCGATCTCCCACACCAGGTCGCCGCCCATCTCGCGGTGGTAGGGCGAGATCGAACCTTCGCCGGTGTCGTGATAGAAGCCACCGCGGCGTGCGCCTTCGTTCAGCGCGCGGATGGCATTAGCCGACAGCGAACCGAAGCTCATCGCCGAGATGTTGAACACGCTGGCCGAATAAGGCTTGGCACAGTTCGGGCCGATCAACACACGGAAGTCATGCTTGGCGATGGCGGTCGGTGCCAGCGAATGGTTGATCCACTCGTAATCCACCGCATAGGTGCTGCGCAGGGTGCCGAACGGCACCGTGTCCATCTCGTTCTTGGCGCGCTGGTAGATCAGTGCACGCTGCTGGCGCGAGAACGGCACGTCTTCCAGGTCGCTCTGCACGAAGTACTGGCGGATCTCCGGGCCGATCGATTCCAGCCCGTAGCGGAAGTGCGCCATCACCGGATAGTTGCGGCGCAGCGTGCTGCGCTTCTGCAGCAGGTCCCAGGTCCCCAGCGCCACCATCGCGGCAGTCAGGCCGACGCCCCAATACCAGGCCGGCCAGATCGTGGCCAGCCACAGGCATATCGGGAACATCAGGATGGCGAGCAGGTAGACGATATACCGGTGCATGGCTTTCCTCGGTTGCAACTGCCCCCGAGTCTACCGCGCCACCCGCTGCCAAGGCTTACAAGCGATCGTCAACCACGTTGCGCGGCCAGGCCGATTTCACGTCGTAGACCAGGCCTCCCGGCGCCAGCAGGCCCCGGATTGCGGATTCATCCATCGCCTTGAAACGGGCGTGGGCCACTGCCAGCACCACCGCGTCATAGCATCCCGCCCCGGGATCGGCCAGCCAATCCAGGCCCTCGCCGGTCAGCGCCGCCGGGCCGACCCAGGGGTCGCTGACCTCCACCTGCGCACCGGCATCACGCAGGCGTTGCGCCAGTTCCAGCGCGCGGCTGTTGCGCAGGTCCGGGCAATCCTCCTTGAAGGTCACGCCCAGCACCAGGATGCGTGCGTCCGCCGGCGCACGGCCACGCTCGGCCAGCATCGCCAGCACCCGCGCCGCCACGTGCTCGCCGACGCGGTTGTTGACCTGTCGTGCGGTGTGGATCAGGTCCGGGTGATAGCCCACGCTCTCGGACTTGTGCAGCAGATAGTACGGGTCCACGCCGATGCAGTGGCCGCCGACCAGCCCCGGCCGGAACGGCAGGAAATTCCACTTGCTGCCGGCGGCGTCCAGTACGTCCTGGGTATCGATGCCCAGCCTGTCGAAGATCAGGGCCAGCTCGTTGACCAGCGCAATGTTGACGTCGCGCTGGATGTTCTCGACCACCTTGGCCGCTTCGGCCACCCGCATCGACGGTGCCGGGAAGGTACCGGCGGCGATGATGCGCTGGTACAGACCATCAATCACCGCAGCAACTTCCGGTGTCGAGCCGGAAGTGATCTTGCGGATGTCGGCCAGGCGCCGCTGGCGGTCGCCGGGGCTGACCCGTTCCGGGCTGTAGCCGCAATAGAAGTCTTCGTTGAAGCGCAGGCCCGAACCCTGCTCCAGCAGCGGCACGCACACTTCCTCGGTGGTACCGGGGTAGACCGTGGACTCGTAGATCACCAGGTCGCCGGCGCGAAGATGACTGGCAATCAGCCGTGTCGCCGAACGCAGGGGCTCCAGGTCGGGCTGCTCGTAAGCATCGATCGGGGTCGGCACGGTGACGATGTAGACGTTGCAGGCATCGAGCAGTGCCGGATCGCTGCCGTACTGCAGCAGCTGCGCACTGGCCAGCTCGTCGGATTCCATTTCCAGCGTGTGGTCCTGGCCGTTGCGCAGCTCGGCGATGCGACCGGCATCGATATCGAAACCCAACGTCGGCCACTGCCGGCCAAACGCCACCGCCAACGGCAGGCCGACGTAGCCCAGGCCGATCACCGCAAACCGGGGTGCGCTGGCCGCCGCTACCGGCGCACTCATCGGCACATCCCGCGCAACGGATGCGATCGCACATACGCTGCCATGGCCTCGGCCAACACACTCATCTGCTGCACCACTCCGGAAAACCTGCGCCAGAAAGGCTACAGCCTACCGGCCCCGGCGCCCTGCCGCCAAGGCGGGCTCAGGACCCCAACGCCACCGCGGCCGGTTCCAGTTCGCCGTCTGCGCCGGTCCAGGCCTGCAGCAGGCGCTCGAATCCACCGCTGCCAAGCAGGAAGCCGGGCCACGCGGCGTCGACGATCTGTGCCAGCAGCTCCGGTTCGATCCGCCGCGTGCCCATCGACCAGCGCGGAAATGCGCGCTGCACCACGGGGGCACGGCACAACACTTTCAGCTGCCCGTGGCTGCGCGCATTGAGGATGCGCTGGAACACCGAATCGATGCCGTCCTCCGGGCCCTCGAGATACTGCAGGAAGCGCGCTCCGTCGAACATCAGCACACCGGTGACACCGGCTACACGATTGAATGCCGTGGCGTCGGCCAGCAGGCGGTCAAGATCGGTTGTCTGCAGATCGGCGCGGGCCTCACTGGCATAGGCAATCGCGTGCAGCGACATCAGGTGGCTCCCCCCCTGGGAACGATGGCAGGGACTATGACATGAATGCGATCGACAGTTAAGCACGCCGCGGCCATGATGCAATCCGGTTGCGGAACCGCAGGTGGGCTACAATCGGCGCCGCGCTGCAGGCCCGGATGGCGAAACTGGTAGACGCATCGGACTTAAAATCCGCCGGGGGCAACCCCATGCCGGTTCGATTCCGGCTCCGGGCACCACACGCACGCAGCACATCCCGCTTTCAGATCGCCCGCGAATAACGTGGTTGCTCGTGCGCGGCACGCAGATACGGGTCGAAGCACATCGCCAGCAACCGCAGCAACGGTCGCCCGGGTTCGCTGGCACGCACCACGCCATCGCGGTATTCGGCCAGGCCATCTTCCTGCAGCCGCTGTACCGAACGCAGGTCCTCGGCAAAGTACTGCTCGAAATCCAAGCCGTGACGCTGCCCCAGCAGCACGCCATCCACCTCGCCCTGGCACATCAGCTGCTGGATCAGTTCCGCGCGCAACTGGTCGTCGGCACTCAACGCCACGCCGCGCCAGACCGGCAGCTGGCCCTGGTCCACCGCGTCCTCCCACGACGGCAGGTCGCGCGGATTCTGGCTGTAGGTGGCACCGATGTGGCTGATCGCACTCACGCCCAGGCCGAGCAGATCGGTATCGGCATGGGTGGTATAGCCCATGAAGTTGCGATGCAGCTGGCCGGCGCGCTGTGCGCGCGACAGATCCTCTTCCGGCAACGCAAAGTGATCCATGCCGATGTACTGGTAGCCCGCCGCGGAGAGCTTCTCCACCGCCAGGCCCAGCAGCGCCAGCTTGTCTTCCGGTGACGGCAAGCGGCTTTCGTCGATCTGCTTCTGCGCGCGGAACAGATGCGGCAGGTGCGCGTAGCCGTAGACCGCCAGACGGTCCGGGCGCAGCGCCAGCACCAGCTCGAGGGTGCGACCGAAGCCTTCCAGGCTCTGTCCCGGCAACCCATAGATCAGATCGACGTTGACCGAACGCATGCCGCTGTCGCGGCAGGCGCGCAGGATGTCCAGCGTCTGCTGCACGCCCTGCACGCGGTTGATCGATTCCTGCACCTGCGGATCGAAATCCTGCACGCCCAGGCTGGCCCGGTTGAACCCCAGCCGCGCCAGCATGGCGACGTCGCGGGTGTCGATGAAGCGCGGATCGAGTTCGATCGAGAAATCGCGCTGCGGCGAATCACTGAAATCGAAGCGCCGGCGCAACCCTTCCACCAGCGTGGTCATCGCTTCGGCATCGAGGAAGTTCGGCGTACCACCACCCAGGTGCAGCTGGATCACCTCGCGGCCGTCATCGAACTGCGGCGCCAGCAGGTCGGCCTCGGCCAGCACGCGTGAGACGTAGCTGTGGCCACGACCGCGATCACGGGTGATCACCCGGTTGCAGCCGCAGTAGAAGCAGGGGCTGGAACAGAACGGCACATGCACGTAAAGCGAAAGCGCACGGGCCAGCTGGTTGCTGTCGGCGATCGCCTGGCGCAGTGCCGGCGCGTCGAAGCCATCATGGAAATGCGGCGCGGTCGGGTACGAGGTGTAGCGCGGGCCCGGCCGGTCGTGCCGGCGCAGAAGATCGGGGTCGAAGGTCCAGGCCAGGCCACCAGCGGCGGGAGAGAACGTGTCCATGCCGCCAGCATCGCGCCGGGCGGCCTGCGCCGCCTTGACCCAGATCAATCCTTGGCAGGGATGCCCAGCACCGGCAGGCCGACCTGCGGCCAGCGCAGCATCTGGTAGCGCTTCCAGAAGGTGTCACCGATGCGCGCGGCCACGTCGTTGGCCAGCTCCTGCATCGGCGGGTTGTTGCATTCGGCGGTGGTGATCCGGAACAGCACCAGCCAGCGGTCGAACAGGTCCTTGTCCAGCTCGATGGCCATGTGCTTGGACATCGGCGAGCCCTTGAACCGGCGGGTGCCGCGCAACATCGCCGACCAGAAGTCGACCAGCTGCGCCAGGTGCTCGGGCCAATCGTGGACGTGCGCGCCGAACACCGGCCCCAGCCGCTCTTCCTCGCGCACGCGCGCATAGAAGTCGTGAACCAGGCGGGTCACTTCCTGCTCGGTGCACAACTCGGGCGAGGCGACGGGGAGGACAGGCGGCGGTGTTGCGTTCATCGGGGTACCCAAAGCGTGCCGGCAGTGTGCCGCAGCCGGCCATCACCACCGTTGATCCAGATCAATGTCGGCGCAGTCCGCTGCGCCTAGGCTGGCACGCTTGCAGGAAGCATGCCCTGCGGATGCGGCGCCGACCCTGGCGAAGTATACGCGCCGCCCACTTTTCGATCCGGGACAGCATGAACAGACCTTCTCCCAACCGCCGCCAGCGGCTGATCCAGCAGTGGGGCGCCATCCTCTGGCCCAGCTTCATCGCCGCCGGCGTGGCCAGCGTGGTGTTCTTCGCCTTCGTCGATCCATTGCGCCTGCAGGCCATCAGTTTCCCGGGCACCGCAATCAGCCGCGAACTGGGTTACACGGCGGGATTCTTCATGTTCTGGTCGGTGACGGCACTGTCCAGCGCGGTCACCTGGTACCTGCAGCGGCCCATGCCGAGCGATGACGACGACGAGCTGCCGCTGGGATGAGCACGTCATGTACCCGGACTCCCCGTCCCTGGCACTGGCGCGGCACGCTCAGCGCCGCCCTGCTGGCGCTGTTCTACGCACTGCCGTGGCTGCGCTGGGAGGGCCGCCAGGCGCTGCTGCTGGACATCAACGCGCGGCGATTCGACCTGTTCGGCTGGACCCTGTGGCCCGG
Source organism: Stenotrophomonas sp. 63632_Sma (assembly GCF_056482875.1). Classification (NCBI taxonomy): domain Bacteria; kingdom Pseudomonadati; phylum Pseudomonadota; class Gammaproteobacteria; order Lysobacterales; family Lysobacteraceae; genus Stenotrophomonas; species Stenotrophomonas sp. 63632_Sma. The sequence goes on along the minus strand of NZ_CM151220.1, from coordinate 1,664,504 downwards.
CGACGTCGGCGTACTGATCGGCCTGCTGGCGGTGCTGGCCGTCGGCCTGGCGCTGCTTACCCACCTCGCCGGACGCATCTGGTGCGGCCATGCCTGCCCGCAGACGCTGTGGCGGCGCGCCTTCGACTGGATCGCCCGCAGCGCGGCCCGCATGCTGCCGGCACCTGCTGTACGCCCGGTCACCCAGCTGGCCTGGGGACTGCTGTCAGTGTGGACCGGCATTACCTTCGTCGGCCTGTTCAGCCCGATCACCGGCTTGCTGGCCGCCGCGCCAAACGCCGGCTGGAGCGGCTGGAAAACGTTCTGGGTGCTGTTCTATGCCGCCGCCACCTGGGCAAACGCCGGCTTCCTGCGCGAGCAGGTCTGCCGTTCGCTGTGCCCGTTCGCACGCATGCAGCCGCTGCTGACCGATCCACATACGCCGCGCATGCTGTACGACGCCCGCCGCGGCGAGCCACGCGGACCTCGCCCATCCGGCCTGGGCGGGGTGCTGGGCCGTGGCCGCGGCCTGCTCGACCCGACCACTGCGCAGGACTACGTATTCCGCGCCGCGCATCCGCTGCTGGCTGGACCGATGCCGACCTTCAGCGCCGACCGTCTGGGTGATTGCACCGATTGCGCGGCCTGCGTCATTGCCTGCCCGATGCAACTGGACATCCGCCAGGGACCGCACGCCGATTGCCTGGCCTGCGGTGCCTGCCTGGAGGCCTGCGCACAACAGCAGCACCGGGCCGGTTTCGGTCCGGCGCTGGTGCGCTACTGCAGTCCGCAGGCAATGGCCGGACAACCGAAGCGCCTGTGGCGACCCCGGACGTTGGCGCTGCTGTCCTTGCTGCTGGCGCTGCTTGCCTGCGGCGCCTGGCGCCTGCTCTGAATCAACGCGACCCGCTGGCGTGCGGCGGCACAAGCTGCGCACGCCGGACGATGCCCAGCTGTTCGATGATCAGCGCCATTTCGTTGGTGACTTCGGTACGCTCGGTCCCCTGCGGGACCAGACGGTCCAGCACCTGCTGGTAGGTATCCCAGAACGCCGGACCGCATCCGTGTTTGTGGTAACTGGCTTCCAGTTCGCGGCGTACCCGTTCAGCCAAGCCATGCATGCCGTATTCCATACGACCTCCGTTGGACTTGTTCTGCATCGTTGACGGTCTACCGACTCACTTGCGTGCTACTGAAAGGCTCCCAGGCTTCACGCCTGGTTGACTCCAATTAGTCATAGATTTCACGACAGGTCAATTACATGCGGCGACTTTCGCGATTGAAATTATTAATCGTTCACGAAACCACATACGGGACCCCGGGGCCCCCGGATGGGGTGAAGCCGACAGGCCGCGGGAACCATGGACCGATGACTCCAGTAGATGGCGCCGATTGTGACCCTCAGATCGATCGATCTTGCCTATTTTTCTAAGCATACTTAGCAAATTGCGCTTAGCGTGCTAAATGCGACAAAAGGCGGCGCAAGTCAGATGGATTCGCCCGCCGACGCTTCTGTCGTGGGGAACAGGTTCGGATAGCGCTGATGCAGGATGTACTGCCGCAGGGCCGGAATCGGGAAATCCTTCGGCCATTGCGACACTGCGGAACGGCTGATGCCAAAGAAGCGGGCCAGTTCGGCATCGGTCTGGAATCCCAGCCGGGTGCGCACCTGCCGCTTGCTCCAGAATTCGGTCACGGTCGGTCCTTCTGTTAACCAGACTGATTCTTGCGACAAGGCTTCTTCGCAATCCACGCGTTAAGCTGGCTTGCATAGATGAATACTCTCGGCCAACGACTCGCGGCAGCCATGAAGAAGGCCGGGCACCCACGCCCGGCCGATCTGGCACGCGCCGCCAAATCAACGACAGCAACCATCAGCAACTGGCTCAACGACCACGTGAGCGCCTCGCACGTGAAAGCCGAACAGCTGTTCCGCATCGCCGATGCGGCCAAGCTGGACGCACGCGAGCTGCTGTACGGGGTCAGCGGGCTCGGCGTCGGTGAGCCTGGCAGTGCCTACATCCCCAGCCAGGCCCATCTGGATGTCTGGCAGGACGCCTACGAGCTGGTCAGTCACCTGGTGGCCGAGAACGGGCTGGAGATCGACCATCGCCGCCATGCAGCGTTGGATCTGCTCGCGTTCGAACTGCTGATGGATGGCTTCAGCCGCAGCAAGGTCGCCCGCGTGCTGACGACTTCGATGACGTGAATGCACCGCCGCTGGTAGCATGGACCGCGATGGGGATGGGGCTCCCCCGATAACCGCCTGAGAAGGCTGATGGCTCCTGCCAGGACGAACCCGGTGTTCGTCGACGGCAGGTCGTGCCTGCCCTCGGCGTTCGCCATTGACCCTGCGAACCCGCATTCGAGGCACGCCATGCAAACACTGAACAATTATTTCCTGGTCTTCGTCGGAGGCGGCATCGGTGCCTGCCTGCGCCATGCCTGCAACCTGATCGGCGCGCGGGTGGCCGTCGGCAGTCCCTGGCCCTGGTCGACCTTCCTGATCAACGTCAGCGGCGCCCTGCTGATGGGCGTGGTGGTCGAGGTCTTCGCGATGCGCAATGGCGCCTCGCCGCAGCTGCGCCTGCTGCTGGCCACCGGCATCCTCGGCGGCTACACCACGTTTTCCACCTATGCGCTGGAGATCGGCCTGCTGCTGCAGCGTGGCCAGCATGGGCTGGCGGCACTGTATGCCGGCGGCTCGGTGGCACTGGGCCTGGCCGGCCTGTTCGGTGGGATGAAGCTGGCCCGGCTGGTGCTCGGCTGACGCTCAGGCCGCACTGGCACGGGCCTGTCCCCGCCATTCCCGCGGCGACTGCCCGGTGTGCGCCTTGAACGCGCGCGACAGCGCCGCTTCGCTGCCGTACCCCACATCGTCGGCAATCCGCTTCAGCGGTCTGCCTTGGCGCAGTGCCTGCTGCGCCAGCCCCACCCGCCAGCCCTGCAGGTACTGGCCCGGCGTGGTGCCCATCGCCTCGCGGAAGCTGGCGGCGAACACGCTGCGTGACATGCCGGCCACTTCGGCCAGGTCTTCCAGCGTCCACGCCTGCGCCGGCGCTTCATGCATCGCCACCAGCGCCAACCGCAGCCGCGGATGACCCAGCCCGGCGAACAGGCCGCCACGCATCTCGCCGCCTTCCATCAGCTGACGCAGCACCTGGATCATCACCACCTCGAACAGCCGGTTGACCATCGCCGCCCGCCCGCAACGCTGCTCGAACGCTTCTTCGAACAGCAGTTCCAGCGCCGCGTTGCCGCCATACAGATCGGCCAGCGGCAGGCAGATGAAATCAGGCAGCGCGGCGCTGATCGGATTGAGCCGACCGCCCTCGAAATGCAGGTTGGCGCAGGCCATGTCGGCGCCCTGCTGCGGGTCGGTGCTGAAGCGATGCGGCATCGGCCGCGGATACAGCAGCAGGCTCGGCACTTCGACCTGCACGGTCTGCTGCCCGTGGCTGACCTGCACCGGCCCGCGCCGCACCAGGTGCAGCTGACCCGCCTCGTCTTCGCCCTCCAGCGTGTTGATGCCGCACAGCGCACCGGCATGGAATACCGAGGCGGTCACCGCAAAACGTTCAAGCAGTATGGCGAGACGGTCGACCATGACGGGACTCCGGGTCAAGCGAGGCGAGCTCAATGCGACAGATCGTATCGGAATCGCCACCGAGATGGTCGACTGAACGCCGCCCTCTCTGCGCCCTCAAGCCTCCTGTGAATGACGGATCACCACGAAGCCCTCTTCCTGCGCAGGTGCCACGAAGTGACGGGTGATCTGCTCGAAGGCTTGGTCGCTGGCCTGGAACGGGTGCTCGCCGCGCGCGTTGCGGGCATGCAGCCGCGCCTTGCAGATGGCGTCGGCAACATCGAGAAAATGCAGCTGGTGGGCAACACCGGCCGACTCGAACAGTTCGCGGCCCCATGCACGGGCGGCCGGCGTGTTGAACGGAACGTCGAGCACGACCGAAACGCCGACCTGCAGGATTGCGCATACATGCTGCATCAGCGCTCCGCGCAGCGCGGCCGCGCGCTGCAGGTAATCGGCAACGGAATGGATCTGGTCGGGATACAGCGCGGCCAGCCAGGCGTCCTCGCTGATCAGCACATGACGTGGCTGCGCCGCCAGCTGCTGCGACAGGGTGGATTTGCCGGCACCGATCTTGCCGCACACCAGGTGCAGGGTCGGCGCATTGTCGGTCGATGAAAGATGATGCATCTGCGTTCTCCTCGATGGATTCCAGTACCCGGGAGAGCGCCGCATGCAACCCGCCTTCCCGGGCGGGTTGCATGGCCGTGGCGACCGCGCGCTATCCCGCCTTCCCGTGGGGAATGCGGATAATCGACGCGGTGCTGTGCAGGACCATGCCGCCAGCGTAGAGCGCAGCCTGGCCGGCGGGCAATCCCCTGCGGCAGTGCAGCGCGCGCAAGGTTTTGCGGGGATCTATGCTCGGCGCCATTCCCGCATGGAATGACCACGATGCGACCCTTGCTTCGATGCGCCCTCGCCCTCGGCCTTCTGCTGCCTGCGGCATCGCTGCTGGCCGCGCCACCCACGGCACCACGCATGCTCAGCGGCGAGCTGCAGGGCGCCCCCTGGCGGCTGGACGTGCCGGCTGACTGGAACGGCGACCTGGTGATGCTGGCGCACGGCTACGAGCCGGTGGGCGTGCCACGCACTACGCCGATGACCGCCAATGACAGCACCGCAACGCTGCTGTCCGCAGGCTACGCCGTCGCGCAGAGTGCCTACGCCAGCCAGGGCTGGGCAGTGGCCGATGCGATCACCGACATGGAGCGCCTGCGCCAGCACGCGCTGGGCGAACTCAAGCGCGTGCGCCACACCTGGCTGCTCGGATTCTCGATGGGCGGCGCGGTGACACTCGCCAGCCTCGAACGCTTCCCGCAGCACTACACCGGTGGCGTCTCGCTGTGCGGTGCCAATCTCAGTGGCGAACAGATCGCCGCAGATCTGCTGACCACGCTGGTCGCCTTCGATTACTTCTTCCCCAACGCTGCAGGCCTGCCGGCCACCGGACTGGCTTCGCATGAAGCGGCCGTGCTGCCGCAGGGAGTGCTCTATCAGGGCATCGCCGACGCGCTGCAACGGAATCCCCAGCATGCCGACGTGCTCGCCAAGCGACTGCAGGTCGCTCCGGATGCACTGGCCGGGACAATCAGCCTGCACACGCTGGTCCTGCATGAACTGGCCACGCGCAGCGGCGGCATGCCGGCCGGCAACCTTGGTGTGGTGTACAGCGGATTCGGTGACGACGCCGCGTTCAATGCCGGCGTGCAGCGCATCGCTCCCGTGCCTGCGGCACAGGCCGATGTCCGCGCGAAGCTGGCACTGAGCGGCGCGTTGAAGCGACCGCTGGTGGTCCAGTTCAACAACAACGATCCCACCATCGTGCCGCACATGCAGGCGATGTATCCGCAGATGGCCGCACAGGGCGGCGCGCGACCATTGCCGCGCGTGCTGCCGCCGGTGGGCGAAGGGCATTGTGGCTTCTCTGAAGCACAGGTTGTCGATGCCTTGAAGGCAATCCAGCGTTGAGCTCAACGTGTCGCAGCGCATCAGGGGTACGCCATAAGGACTGCTATGGTGGCCGGGCCCATTGACGGGCACACAAAGGACTGACGTGATGATCAAGACGACCTTGAAGACCGTGATGTTCCTTGGCATGGCCGTGACCGGGCTGGCCTTCGCCGCAGGCCCCTGTGAATTCTGCAGCCAGCAGTACGAATATTGTCTGCGCGCAACTTCAGGCCCACTGGCCAAGACACCCGCAGAATGCCTGGCCCAGTACAAGATGTGCCGCGAAATGGATTGCCAGTCCTCCTGACCGGCATCCGGTAAGCTCCTGCGGGGAGCTCAAGCTTACCACGCTGCCAAACGCTTACGATGCAGGGACCCGTGCAGCATCTGCCGCCTCCCCTCCCTACTGACACAACGCATGCGATGGCCTTCTTCGAACGACTGAGCGACACCCGCTACCTGCCGACCGAACACACGGGCGGCGCATGGAACATCCGCGAACAACACATCGCACCTGCGATCGGGCTGCTGGCGCACCACCTGGAACGCGACGCCGCAGCGCGTGGGCACGGTTTTCTGATCGCGCGCCTGTCCTACGACATCCTCGGCACCATTCCGATCGAAGCGATGGAGGCCGACGTACAGGTGCTGCGCGGTGGTCGCACCATCGAACTGGTCGAAGCCACGCTGCGCCATGACGATCGCCCGGCGCTGCGCGTGCGTGCATGGCTGATGCGCCCGAACGATACGCAGGCCATCGCCGGCACGCCGATCGCCGGCATTGCTCCGCCGGAATCAATGCCCGCGTGGGACCCAGGTACGGTCTGGCCAGGCGGTTTCATCAAGAGCGTGGAGATCCGCCGACACGATCAGGGGCCCGGCCGTGCCACCTACTGGGCGCGCGCGAAGCACGCGCTGCTGGACGGCGAGCCGGTCAGTCCGCTGGCCCGTGCCGCCACCCTGTTCGATCTGTCCAATGGCATGGCCGTGCGCGCCGATCCGAAGGAGGTCGCCTTCCCCAACCTCGATCTGACCGCGCACCTGTTCGGCATGCCCGAAGGCGAGTGGCTGGGCTTCGACACGTCGGTGTCGTTTGGCCACCAGGGTCTCGGCTTGACCAGCACCGTGCTGCACGATGCGCGCGGTCCGATCGGCATGCTCGGCCAGGCACTGACCGTACGCCCGTGACCCCAAAGGGCGGCGTCAGCCGCCCAGCGTACCCATGGTGAAGGTGTAGCCGGAGCTCATCAGGAATTCGCGCATGCGCATCTCCGCGCGCCGCGGTGAGGCGAGGTTGGCCGGTGCATACAGCGCGTAGACCACGCCCGCGCCTTCGATGGCTTCACGCCGCACGCCACAGTGGCGGGTCTCCGAAGCAATCACCCATCCATCCTTCAGCCGATCCGGTCCGATCGACTGGCCGTTCATCAGGCGGAACGTCAGCCAACGTACTTCCACAGAAGATTTGCTCATTGCCGGCATACCGCCAGCGTGCCGCGATCGTTCATGTCCTTGCTCGCCATTGCAGCTCCCTAAGACTTGGAACTCGACCATAGCGCCTTGCCATGTCGTGGGCGAATGAGACTGGAGGGGCCCTTATGTCGCCAGGCCGAACCGCGTCCACAGCGCTTCGCGCCCCGGCTGCGTCAGGCGCAGTTCGCGTCGACCCTCAACCCGCCGAAGCCAATCGTTCTTCACGAAGCTGTCCAGCATCGCCTCGCCGACCAGCCCGGCCAGATGCGGGCGCCGCTCGGTGCAGTCCAGGCATCCTCGGCAGTAGCGCGCAGGCTTGACCGTCACGGGAAGCCGCAGCAGCTCAGCCAGCGGCTGGCCGAGCTCCTGCAGGAACGCTGCGCCCTCCACACTCACCCGCCAATGCGCCTGGTGCGGGACCAGGTGCCCTGCCTGCAACAAGCGGTCGGTGATCGCCACCGCATGCACACCGGCCAGATGCCGGTAGCAGGAACGCGCCTGGCGCAACGCCGGCATGCTGCGTGATGCCTCAGCGGTGCAGGACGGCGTGCGGTCCGCAACGCGCAGGATGCCCTCCAGCATGTCGGCGACTTCGTGCGAGGCCAGCCGGTGATAGCGATGGCGCCCCTGCGCGACAGCGACCAGCAGGTCGCCCTCGACCAGCCTGCGCAGATGCGTGCTCGCCGTCTGCGGTGTCACCCCAGCCACGCGTGCCAGCTCCGTCGCGGTATACGCACGCCCATCCATCAACTGCAGCAGCATGGATGCGCGCGCCTGGTCGCCAACCAGGGCACCGACGCTGACAAGGGAACCTGAGGTGTGGACCATGCCCGCATTGTGGCACGCCATTGCAGGCCGACAGTTCGATGCAGGCCGAAGCGTCGGCACCCGCTGCCACGGCACAGTGGCCACCCCGATAGTGCAAGGCCTGCCGTGAAAACCGCTCCGATTCCCCGCCGCCGCATCACCCCTTCGGTCCTGTACCCGGGCACGCCTGTGTTGCTGATGACCACGCTGAACGACGACGGCAGCAGCAACATCAGTCCGTTGTCTTCGTTCTGGGCCCTGGGCAACCGGGTAGTGCTGGGCCTCGGCGTGCAGGGTCAGGGCTATCGCAACCTGCAGCTGCGCAACGAGTGCGTACTGAACTTCCCATCCTCCGCGCAGGCCGCACAGGTCGAGGCCATCGCGCGCGCGACAGGCTGCGACCCGGTGCCCACTGCCAAACAGGCGATGGGCTACGTGCACGTCCGCGACAAGTTCGCGCTGGGGGGCTTCAGTGCGGTCGCCTCGACGCACGTCGCGCCAGAGGCGATTGCCGAGTGCCCGCTGCAGGTGGAAGTCAGCGTGATGGCGATGCACCCGCCCGGCGAGGATGACGGTCAGGGCTTCGTGATCGTCGAAGGACGGATCCGTTGCGTGCATGCGCACGAAGCGATCACCGTGGCTGGCACCCAGCACATCGATGTCGCCCACTGGAAACCGTTGATCTATCTGTTCCGCCACTACCTGAGCGTGGGTGAACCAGTCGGGCGCAACTTCCGCGCGCAGACGCCGGTCCACGATCCGGCGTAGAGCGGGTGATTCAAGGTGCCGGCGATGGTGGGTGGCTGGTCACTGAAATCCAGTACGACACCATGTCCACATAGCGGCCGTCGCGCTTCACCGCGCGCGGCGCGACGCCGGATTCGGTGAAACCCAGCGATTCATACAGCGCGCGCGCGGCGGCGTTGTCCGCCAGCACCGTGAGAGTGAGCGATTCGATGCCTTCCGCGCGCGCAGCCGCGAACGCGGCAAGAAGAAGCTGACGGGCGATACCCTGGCCTCGATGGCCAGCACCCACATGGACACTGTGCACTTCCGCCGTATGCCGTCGCGCCATCCGCACCGGGCGTACGTAACGCAGGAAACCCACCAGCATGCCGTCCACGAACGTGCCGAAGTAGCGCGTGCCGGGATCGGCAAGCTGGGCGCGCATCACGTCCGCCGAGTCATTCTGCGCCTCGGCCAGCGTGGACAGGAACGCCGCAGGCGACTCGCGAAGGGCCTGCAACCGTGCTTGCCAGAGAATATCGGCGTCGTCAGCGCCGAGTTGCCGGAGAAGCATGCGACACACCTGTGAGCTTGCTGATGCACAGGTGCCCAGCCTAGCGCGGGTTCGCCTGATACGGCGTGCATGCAAGAATGAAGACGGCTCCTTCTTCACTCTCCGCCATGACTGAACTTCAGATTCCCCGCGTTGGATGCGGCGCCGTCGTCCGTGATGCCGACGGCCGCATCCTGCTGATCCAGCGCGGACGCGATCCGGAGCGCGGGCACTGGGGCCTGCCCGGCGGCAAAGTCGACTGGATGGAAACGGTGGAGGCTGCCGTGGTCCGCGAAACTCGCGAGGAGACGGCGTTGGAAGTGACGCTGCTGCGCCTGCTGTGCGTGGCCGATCATTTCGAGCCGACACTTGCGCAGCACTGGGTTGCGCCGATCTTCGAGGCTCGGGCCCCTGCCGGTGCCGAGGCCTCCATCCAGGAGCCGGGTGTGCAGACCGGCCTGGGCTGGTTCGCGCAGGATGCGCTGCCCCAGCCGCTGACCCAGGCCACGGTGCAGGCGCTGGCCTGGCTGTAGCGGATATCGATCCGGACGCAGGTTAGCTGGCATCCAGACAAACAAAAAAGCCCTGACCGGAGTCAGGGCTTTTCAATTGGAGGCCTCAAGCGGAATCGAACCGCTGTAAACGGATTTGCAATCCGGTGCATAGCCACTCTGCCATGAGGCCAACGTACTGCGCGCCAGGAACGGAGCCCTGACAAGACAAAACCCCATGATGGGGCCTGTCGGAACATGGAGCGGGAAACGAGACGTGTACTAGGACAGTAAGTCGTTGTTTCCCAAACACTTTCTTCGTTGGGCTGGCCAGCGAAGACCTCAATTGTAGCCTTGTTTTTCGTCCTCGGCAACAAATTCGTCCAAAGAGTTCCACGGACGTCCATAGAGCTGCACTCAGCACACCACACCCACGATCGGTACATCGTCGTAGGCGACTGCCTCGAACTCATCACCCACGCCCGGTTGTCTGCCCGCATCCATCATCGCGAAGACAACCCAGGTAGATGGTTCTGGTGATGGCACAAGTCGGATGCCACCTGGAAGCGCCAGCACCACAACTCACAGGCGACCTTCTGTCCAAGCTCCTTTGGAAGAACGCTCACGCTGGCCACCGCGTTCCCACACACGATTCTTTATCGATATATCAGGATGACGGGGCAAGCATGACAGGTGCGGGTTTGCTGCGTCCGGCTGGACATTGGGCGACGATTGCGGCCCCCTCGCGCTTCCTAAGACCGCTGGCATATCAGGTCATACCTAGACGGTTTTGCAGAAACCGTAACTTCTCACGACCCTGATAGCGTGAGCGTCGCTGTCGAGCCTACGTCCCGATGCTCGACCTTCTAATCGATGATTTTTGCACATCGAACACACGACGACTACCAGTTGCGCGAACTGGTGAGAAGTATTCAAACCACATGACGAAGCGGCCTTCGGGACCCACTTCCTACACAAGCGACAGGCCGACCATGAGGTCGGCGACAAAGGAGTCGGTCATGTAGTTCTTCTCCTGGAAGGAGACGGAGCATGCACGAGAACAAGAATGATGCACCAACATCAAAGGTGTTCTATCGCCCGATCGAAGCGTCCATCCGCTGGGCCGGGCTGCTGCGATACGAGCAGGTGATCCTGGCTTCGATTTCGTCGCCAAGGCGCCTGCCGCAGTCGTTGGACTGTCCACGTTGTGACGAGCTGCGGCTTTGCACCGAACGCATCTTCGACGGCATCCTCAATGGAGAACTGCCCTTCGGACGGAACGGCATCACGACGCGCGATTCCGCGCTGATCGACTCCCCTGATCTGACGGTGCGCCACGTCGATCTGAAGAGCTGGATGCGCCAGCACTATCCCGAGCAACGACCGTGCTTCCTCTTCTCCCGGAGCGAGCGCATCGCCCATCCCTTCATCTCGGTGGAAACTGGGCAGGCGATGCTAGTCGAGCGCCTGGCCCTGAAGTCCACCTTGGACCAGTACAAACGCCAACTGCATGAGTTGCAGGAAAAGCACGGGGCGCTTCTCAAGCAGATGGCGCCCTCTACTGGCGCACAGTGCCTGATCAGTGATCGCGCCGAAGCCACCTACCTGAACATTATCGGCAGCATGCTGGACCTGATGCTCGGCCAGTCGCCTTCGGGCGTGCCGTACTCCAGCTTCAAGACGCAGGAGGCGGTGGTCAGTGCATTGGTCGCCCATCACAGCGGCGCAATGGGGATCGCGGAGCGGACGCTAAACGGCAAGTTCGCCACGGCCAGACGCCGGCTGCGTAGCGCAACAGTCTGAGGTTTTCCATCTTGTATGTGCAATCGCGGAGATTGCATTTGCAATGTCTTTTCCCATCCATGTCTATTGAATGGAGGTCACGCCAACAAACGCCACTGAGCGTTCAGGAGTGACCGCCATGTCGCAAACACCTGCACTGCCCGCAAGCGAGCGCCGCATCCTGCGGCTTGATGAAGTCGAAACCAAGTCGGGTTTCAAACGCGCCCACATCTACAACCTGATGCGCAAAGGCCTGTTCCCGAAGGCGCTGCGCCTGGGCGTGCGCGCGGTCGGTTGGGACTCCATCGAGATCGATCAGTGGATCGCCGAGCGCGTCAACAACCGGGCCTGACCCGTTCTCCAGCGGACTTCCCATCCTCACACGGAGAACGCCATGCAGGTCGTATCCATCATTTCAACCAAAGGTGGCGTCGGCAAGACCACCACGGCCGCGAACCTCGGCGGGCTTGCCGCGGACGCGGGGCTGCGTGTACTGCTGCTCGACCTCGACGTGCAGCCCACCTTGTCCTCGTACTACGAGCTAGGCCACCGCGCACCTGGTGGCATCTACGAGTTGCTGGCCTTCAACGAGCGCGACCTCGGGCTGCTTGTGTCCCGCACGATCATCGAGGGCCTGGACTTGGTGCTCTCCAACGACCACCGAGGCGAGCTGAACACTTTGCTGCTGCACGCGCCGGATGGGCGCCTACGGTTGCGCCATCTCTTGCCGGTCCTGGCGCCTCTCTATGACCTGGTGCTGATCGACACCCAAGGTGCGCGCTCGGTGCTGCTGGAGATGGCGGTGCTCGCCTCCAACCTCGCGCTGTCGCCCGTGACCCCGGAAATTCTCGCGGCGCGCGAGCTGCGGCGCGGCACCATGCAGTTGCTCGAAGACATTGCGCCCTACCGGCACCTGGGCATCGAGCCTCCACCTCTGCATCTGCTCATCAATCGTGTCCACCCTGTGTCAGCCAATGCACGGCTGATCCAGCAGGCCCTGCGCGATCTTTTCCAGGACCACGCCGGCATCCGCGTGCTGGCTACCGACGTGCCGGCCATCGAGGCGTATCCGCGTGCAGCTACGCGCGGATTGCCAGTGCATCGGGTCGAATACCGCCAGCCGCCGGGCAGAGTCGCCCCCGCCGCGCTCGACACCATGCGCGGCCTCGCAGACGAACTATTTCCGCAATGGCGGCACCGATTTGCCATGGTGTCCGGCCGTCCGCCACACCCTCTTGATGCCGGGAGGTCCCATGGCGAACGCACATGAGCTTGCCCGTGGCCACAAGCGGCTTCGCGCCCTGATCGAGTTCGCGGTTGGCGAAGGTTGGCACGTCAAACGCACGCCTGGCGGCCACCTCAAGTTCACCAAGCCTGGCTGCGCCGCGATCTACACCAGCTCGACGGCCAGCGACCACCGGGCGACCCTGAATGCCCGTGCGCAAATCCGCCGCGCCGAGCGCGAGGCCCGATACCAAGCGCAGGGAGGCGGCCATGGCTGAGATCACCTCCCAGCAGATGGCCGGCAAGCTGCTCGCGGCCGGGTTCGAGCGTAGCGGCCCGTCAGCCTCGACCTTGAGCGACCCGATCGCCGACACACCCATGGTCGTGACCCTAGATCAGTTGCGCCCCTACGACCACGATCCCAGGAAAAAACGCAACCCGGCCTACGAGGAAATCAAGGCGTCCATCCGCGAGCGCGGTCTGGACGCGGCGCCGGCCATCACTCGCCGACCAGGTGAGGACCACTACATCATTCGCAACGGCGGAAATACGCGGCTGGCGATCCTGCGCGAACTATGGTCAGAGACCAAGGACGAGCGGTTTTTCCGTGTATCGTGCCTGTTCCGGCCGTGGCCCAGCCGCGGCGAAGTCGTCATGCTGACCGGCCACCTGGCCGAGAACGAATTGCGCGGGGGCCTCACGTTCATCGAGCGCGCCCTCGGCGTCGAGAAGGCGCGCGAGTTCTACGAGCAAGAAAGCGGCACTGCCTTGAGCCAGTCCGAGCTGGCCCGCCGCCTCGCCGCCGATGGCTTCCCGGTACAACAGTCGCACATCAGCCGCATGAACGACGCGGTGCAGTATCTCCTGCCCGCGATCCCGACCGTGCTCTATGGCGGTCTCGGTCGCCATCAGGTCGAACGCCTGTCGGTCATGCGCAAAGCCTGCATGCTCGCGTGGGAGCGCTACGCCAAGGGCCACCCACTGGTTCAGGACTTCGACGAATTTTTCCAGGACGTGCTGTCGCAATTCGACGTCCAGGCCGACGAGTTCTCCGCGCAGCGTGTACAGGACGAGCTGATCGGCCAGATGGCCGAGATGCTTGGTGTCGATTACGACGTGCTCGCCCTGGACATGACCGAATCCGAGAGCCGGCAGCGCGCCTTGGTCAGCGACCCAACGCCGCCCTCGACGCCGCCTGCGTTGCCGGAGCCGGGAACCATCGCGCGCCCACCTGCCAACACTGCGCCACCCATCGCAGGGGCTGCATCCGCAGCGCCGCCTGCAGGCCGACCTGCGGCAACGCCCTCGACGCGCGAGAGCGACACGGATGCCAGTCAGGCAAGTCCGGCCAACCCTGCGGTGGGTGGCGATCTGCTTCGGGAGCACATCGTCTCGCCGGCACCGACGACCGAACGGCTCCAGTCCATTCAGCGTATGGTCGCCGACCAGTTGGGTGATGCGCTGCCGCCAGACTTCTCGGTGAGCGTCTTGCAGTCCATCCCTGTGCAGGCTGGCGGGCTCTATCCGATCTCCGATGTCTGGTACATCGATCCCGGCCTGGACACAGCCGAGCGCCTGCGCATCCACATCGCACAGTTCGCCCGCGAAATCGCGGGCGAGGCAGACCTGGACGAGTGCATTGATGACCGTGCAGAGGGTATCGGTTTCGTCTGCCGGGCCCGCACCCAAAGCTCGGCGCCGCTGGGCCGTGCCGTCCTCGCGCTGTTAGCGTGCCTGGCCGGTCAGCGGCCCGCCGACGTCGGCCTGCACGACGGGCAAATCGTCATCGAACTGCCGGCGCTGCTGCACGGCCAGGGTGATGCGGCCCAGCGATTGAGCGATACCTCGCTGGTCAAGCTGTTCCGGCTGCTGCGGTTGGCCCGGCACCTGCTCGACCTTGAAGCCGGCGCTGCAGGCGTTGGAATTTGAGCGAGGGAGGCCAGCATGTCCGCACCACACCCACTCAACCAGGCCGTCATCGCCCAGGCCCTCTATGACTTGCGTAATGGGCAACTGCGCCGGTGCAAACTGATGGGGTTTGGCGAGGAAGAACTGGACGCCCTCAAGCATCCCGCGCTGATCAGCGTGCTCGCCAACGCTAACGTCTCCTGGTGCTCGGTGACGGTCAACCGCGAAGTGCTCCGGCGACTGCTCAAGCAGGCGCAGGACGTGGAGAAGGAAATCGCCACGGTCGATCGCATGCTCAGGCTGGGCGCGAGCACCGAGATGGTCAGTCGGTTCTATGGCCTGACCCATCAGGAGGTGGCGCTTCGCCGCGAAATCCTCGGCCTGCCGAAGCGCAAGGGCCGCCACCCCGTGCTGGATGAGAAACAGGACACGGAGCTGTGGCGGCAATGGAAGGCCGTGACCGGCAGCAGAAATGTCGATCTCGAAGACGAAACCTCCATCCTCGACGCCACCATGGACTTGGCCGAAGGCATGTCGCTGCCTCTGTCGGTGGTCTGGGCCTCGATCAAGAGCTGGGTCGATCAGGGATTGGGTTGAGCCATGGCCGTGGACAACACCACACCACGCCGTGGCCCCGTCGCACTCGCGGACCTGTTCGACGCCGCCTTGAAAGACCTCGTGCCCAAGCCCAGCCCCAGTGCGCCAGCACCCATGCCTGCGCCGACGCCCGCCACGTCCGGCGATGCCTTCCTCTTCAGCGGCAACCGGCATGAGACCGTGCCGCGGCGGCTGTTCCTCGACCGTCGCCTGACGCCGCTGGAGCGCAACGCCTGGCAGGTGTTCCGGCTGATGCTCAACGACGATGGCGTGACCGCCTTCCCGACTTATGAGCAGCTTCGCCCCTGGCTGGCGTCGATGCCCTGCGCCGGGCAGGCCTCGCATGAAACCGTGGCCCGAGCGTTGACACTGTTGCGCCTCACCAGATGGTTGAGCCTGGTGCGGCGACGGCGTGACCCCAAGACCGGCCGCATCCTCGGCAACCTCTATGTTCTGCACGACGAACCACTGACGCCCTTCGAGGCCATGCAGCTCGACGCCGACTACCTGGCACTGGTCAGCCAGTCCCTTGGCCATTCGGCCAAGGCCGTCCAGATGGTCGGCCTGAACACCCTCAAGGAGATCGCGGAAGATCCGCTGCTCTCTGGGCGCACACTGCCGTCGCGGCTGCAAGTCCTGGCAGAACGCCTCGCCAGCCAAGGCATCACGGCCGCCGAGAGTTATCCACAGGAGGATGCCGCCCACGAATCCGAAGAAGGAGCATCGAGCCTTCTTCGGAATGCGGATGACCCATCTTCGGAATCCGAAGCAGGGGCGAAACCCGCGCCAGACGCCTCTCTTCGGAATCCGAAGCAGGCCCGTACAGTACGTAGTAGTCGTATTAATGAAGTACGTACTACCGCGCAGGCGCGCGCGCTGGGCGATTTGCAATGGCCCAAGCGCTTCACGGAACTGAAGGCAGAGCAGCAGACAGGTGCCAGGGTGGCATTGCAGCAGGTCGATGCCGCGCTGAGACAGGCCGTGCTGGACGAATGGGCCACACGATGCAGCAATCATGGCATCCGCAATCCTGCGGGGTATCTGTTCGGCATCATCCAGCGCGCCATCCATGGCGAGTTCAATGCCTGGGCCAAGAAAGACGCGCCATCGGCATCCGTCCCGCCAAACGAGCGGCCACCACCAGCACCGCCACCTCAGCCGCAGGGTAAGCCAGTGCCACCGGAAGTCGCCAAGCAGCACATCGAGCGGCTACGCAATCTGCTCGCCAGCAATTGAGTCGGCATGCAAGGTGGTGAAAGTAGATGTCCATGGCCGCCAGTAGAGCTATCCCCTGGGGATAGTTCCGCTGCTGGGCACAACACCAGGCTGTCGCAGGCCTGGGATCGACCCTCTGCCGCAGCATCGGTGTTGTCCCCCCTGATCCCGGCGTGCAGCGTTCGTTGGCGCTCCATGGAGCTATCCCCAGGGGATAGCTCATGCCGCATGCAACCGCCACGCCCTAAACCGGGGCCGGCCGGGATTCGGATTCTTGACTGACTGCCTTCCGCTTCCTGCCGAAGCTGGCCGCTCCTTTTCCAACAACGAGCGGACACCATGGCAACCAATGAACCTCTGCAACTGAATCTCGGCTCCCTGCGCAGTGCGATGTCGCTGACCCTGCACACCCACCACGCTTCCCGCATCTGGCACGGCCGCGCCGCCACCGAGGGGCGACCGGGCATCGTCGGCCTGAACGGCTACATCGCTCAGATGAACAAGATGCGGCGGGGCTCGGAGCAGGACGACCCGTACAGCGACTTCTGGATGCTGCGCATCGAGGAAAAGCTCGACCACACCAAGGCCACGCTGCAATCGCTGCGCGAGCAGGTGGACCAGGCGCTGGCGAGCGTGCCGCCAGCGCTTAGCCTGGGCGAAAACCTCAACGTGCAGCCGGTCAAGCTGCCGCTCTTCGTCAACGCGCAGCTCGGCTTTGCCGCGGTCTATCTTCTGGCCGACTACGACGACATCGCCCGCAAGCTGATCCTCGCCCATCACACCGCGCTCATTGACCGCAGCACCTTGGAACGCTGGCTCAACGAGGGCGCACATTCACTGCGCAGCCTGTTCTCGCTGGCCCAGCAGTACCGCTATTCGGGCTGCACACGCGATGATTTCGCGTCGAAGAATGCCGCAGCGCGGGCCGCGCTGGAGAAGTACGGCGAACTGCCGCAGGACGTGCTGGAAGGCACTCGCCGCTCGAAGTTTGCGCCGCCCATCGTGCGCCGTGGCCTGCAGCAGCGCAGCGACGGTCCTGCCGAAGCACCTCCGCCCGGAGATGAAGCCACCACCGCAGAGCCGCCCGAAACCGCAGCCGACGAGGACGAGCCGGCATGAGCGATCCGAACCAACCGACCCGCTACTTCCGAGGCCTGCAACAGGGTGCCTTCATGCGGCTGGAACACGCAGCCTCTCTAAAAGGCCTTTTAAAGCCTTTTAAGGGTAAAGGGGACTTCGAGGCCTGGGCCAGCCAGTGCTTCGCCATGCGCGACGAGTTGATTGCCCTGGCACAGCGACAGGTGCTGGAGCAGGCATGCGGGCACCCCTTCCACCTGCTGTCCATCGAACTGGCCCAACAGACCACCGGCGCAGGAACCGTCTTCTTGCGCTGGCGCAGGCACGACAGGTCGGCCATGGGCGTGGCGCTGTGGCGGGAGCTGATCGCCAGCACCAGCACGCCCGTCAACCTGCTGGCCGACCTGCACGCGATCGAGCTGCAGCGCATCACGTTGAACATGCAGATCAGCCTGCTGCACACCTTGGGCAGGCAGGCGCAGGAATGCGCCAGCAAGGCGGCCCAGGCGGACGACGCCTACCTGCGCCGACTCACGCCCATTCCCGCCGCAATGCGCGATCGATGATTGCGCCGGGCATCCAGCACGCTCCCGACGCCGACGAGGCACGGGTATTCAACCACCACGGAGATCACACCATGAGCACGCATTTTTCCGGCGAAGGCAACATCGGCTCGCCACCGGAGTACCGCGAATTCCCCAACGGCAACGACGAACCCAGCCGCCTGCTGCGCCTGAACGTCTATTTCGATAACCCCGTACCCAAGAAGGATGGCACCTTTGAGGATCGGGGCGGCTTCTGGGCGCCGGTGGAAATCTGGCACCGCGACGCCGAGCACTGGAAGGACCTGTACCAGAAAGGCATGCGCGTGCTGGTCGTCGGCCGCATGGAGCGCGAACCCTGGACGGACAACGAGGATCAGCCGCGCGAGACCTGGCAGATCAATGCGCGCAGCGTCGGCATCCTGCCGTTCCGCATCGAATCCGTGACCCTCAGCCCAAAGCTGCAGGAGGCAGAGCCCAAGCCCCAGGCCGCGCAGGAACCGGCTGCGCCGAAAGAATCCAAACGCAGGAAGTGAACCAGCTTGGAGGGCGGTGGCACGTCTTCGCCGCCCTCCATGCGCTGGTGGAGCTATCCCCAGGGGATAGCTCCACCAGCGTCCACTGAATTCCACGCGCTCCCGCAAATCGCGGCTCCCGATCCGCACACCTGCGGCCACGCGCGCCTCCCGTACAAGCGATTCCATCCCGTGAAAGCGGTCGCCGCCGCATGCGGCTTGTTTGCTGCTGCCCCAGGCGGCGCTCGGCATCCTCGATTCCAGCAACTCCATGAACAACGGGAATCGGGATGGACGGACATGCGGCTGTTCTTGTGCGAGAAGCCCTCCCAGGGCAAAGACATTGGCCGGATTCTCGGTGCCACGCAGCGCGGTGAAGGCTGCCTCAACGGTTCCGGCGTCACCGTCACCTGGTGCATCGGCCATCTCGTCGAAGCGGCAGCCCCCGAGGTCTATGACACGGCGCTCAAGCGCTGGTCGCTGGAGCAGTTGCCCATCATTCCTCAGCACTGGCGGGTCGAGGTCAAACCGAAAACCGCCACGCAGTTCAAGGTCGTCAAGGCGCTTCTGGCGAAGGCGACCCAGCTTGTCATCGCCACTGATGCCGACCGCGAAGGCGAGTTGATCGCCCGCGAGATCATCGATCTGTGCGGCTACCGCGGTCCCATCGAGCGGCTGTGGCTGTCGGCGCTCAACGATGCGTCCATCCGCGCCGCGCTCGGCAAGCTCCGGCCGTCGGCCGAGACCCTGCCGATGTACTACTCGGCACTGGCGCGCTCTCGGGCGGACTGGCTCGTCGGCATGAACCTCAGCCGCTTGTTCACGGTGCTGGGACGACAGGCCGGCTATGACGGCGTGCTGTCGGTCGGCCGCGTCCAGACCCCCACGCTCAAACTGGTCGTGGACCGCGACCGCGAGATCGCCGCCTTCGTGTCCGTGCCGTACTGGGCCATCGACGTGTCCCTGTCCGCTGGTGGCCAGACTTTCACCACGCAATGGGTTCCCCCGAAAGCATGCACCGACGACGCCGGCCGCTGCCTGCAGCAGCCCATCGCGCAGCACGCCGCGCAGCAGATCCGCGTCGCGGACAGCGCCCAGGTGGTGTCGGTCGAAACTGAGCGCGTGCGGGAAGGCCCGCCGCTGCCGTTCGACCTGGGGACCTTGCAGGAGGTGTGTTCCAAGCAGCTTGGGCTGGATGTGCAGGAGACCTTGGACATTGCTCAGGCCCTGTACGAGACGCACAAGGCCACGACGTACCCGCGCTCCGATTCGGGATACCTGCCCGAAAGCATGTTCGCCGAGGTGCCAACGGTTCTCGACAGCCTGGTCAAGACCGATCCGTCGCTGCGACCGATCATGGACCAGCTCGACCGCACTCAACGCTCACGCGCCTGGAACGACGCAAAGGTATCCGCGCACCACGGCATCATCCCGACGCTCGAACCGGCGAACCTCTCGACCATGAGTGAGAAGGAACTGGCAGTGTATCGGCTGATCCGGGCGCACTACCTGGCGCAATTCCTTCCTCACCACGAGTTCGACCGCACCGTGGCGAACCTCTCCTGCGGCCAGCAGACGCTGGCGGCCACCGGCAAGCAGGTCGTCGTCAAGGGTTGGCGCCTGGTGCTGGCCGAACCGCAAATTGAGGAGGATGGCGCCCCTGCGGCGCGCAGCCAGGTACTGCCCGCGCTGCGCGAGGGGCTGGCATGTCAGGTGGCCGACGTCGATCTGAAGGCGCTCAAGACGCTGCCCCCTCGGTCTTATACGCAAGGCGAGTTGGTCAAGTCCATGAAGGGCGTCGCCAAACTGGTCTCGGACCCGCGCCTGAAACAGAAGCTCAAGGATACGGTCGGCATCGGAACCGAAGCGACGCGGGCCAACATCATCAGTGGCCTGCTGACGCGGGGCTACCTCGTGAAGAAGGGCCGCGCCATCCGTGCCTCGGATGCGGCCTTCACCCTGATCGACGCGGTACCCACAGCGATTGCCGACCCAGGGACAACCGCCGTCTGGGAACAGGCGCTGGACATGATCGAAGCTGGGCAGCTCACGCTGGACGTATTCATCAGCAAGCAGGCTGCATGGATCTCACAGTTGATCGCGCAGTACGGCAACACGTCCCTGTCCATCAAGGTTCCCCAAGGGCCGGCTTGCCCGCAGTGCGGCGCGCCCACGCGCCAGCGCACCGGCAAGAGCGGCCCGTTCTGGTCGTGCAGCCGCTACCCCGACTGCAAAGGCACTCTGCCGGTCGAATCCGGCACGTCCAAGCGTAGTGCCTCGCGTCCGCGCAGTGGCGGCCGCAAAGGCTCCTGACCGACCCCGTTCCCCGTGAGCCGTGCCCGCCATCGGCGGCGCGGCCTGTGTCCCGCATGCCCTGCGGGACGCCCAGCGCGCAACGCCTTCTTGTCCGTGTGCGCGTCCCGCTTGGTCATCCCCGGCCGCGGGACCTGAAGGTAGCTTCTCCGCGAACCGCCTCCCGCGTTCTGCTGATCTGCATTTCTCCCGCCTCTGCGAAGGGTCCCCCGATGGCTTGCCAGGCTGCGCGAGCCACCCGGAGACCCTTCGTGGTCAGCGGTATTCGGTGCCGGTGCCCGCCGGCGCAAAAACGGGCTCCCTTTGTGCGCGGATGTGCGCCAGACGATGCCGGCGCGAACCACGACATGCGCCGGGTGTGATTGCTGATGAGCAGACGGTTCTAGCGACGACCGGGCCTGCACCAGCCCACGGGTGGTTCTTTCCTCCCGAGCCGAAGGCCGCAAGGCCTTCGGCGCCTTTCTCCTGCCTATCAACGTCCCGGCCCGCCCCGGGCCACACGAACAGGAGACCCGACATGAACCCGCAACCTTGCACCCTTCGCGGTGCGCCCCAGGCCGCGCCACTGCTGTATGGCAGCGTGTGCAGCGGCATCGAGGCCGCGAGCCTCGCCTGGCAACCCCTCGGCCTTGAAGCCGCGTGGTTCGCCGAGATCGACCCGTTCCCGAGCGCCGTGCTCGCTCACCGTTACCCCCACGTGCCCAACCTGGGCGACATGACCGCGATCGCCCGTCAGGTGCGCGCCGGCACCGTGCCGGCGCCCGACATCCTGGTCGGCGGCACGCCATGCCAGTCGTTCAGCGTTGCCGGCGCCCGCCAGGGACTGGATGACCCGCGCGGCGCCTTGACCCTTGCCTATGTGGAGCTTGCAAATGCCATCGACCAAACCCGCCACCAAGACCGCCGCCCGCCGGCAACGCTCGTCTGGGAAAACGTCCCCGGCGTCCTCAACGACCGCAGCAATGCCTTCGGACATTTCCTGGGCGCACTGGCCGGCGAAGGCCGTGCGCTCCAGCCGCCAGGGGAAAAATGGGCGCACGCTGGTTGTGTGTCTGGACCCCGCCGCCGCATCGCCTGGCGCGTGCTCGACGCTCAATATTTCGGTGTCGCCCAACGCCGCAAGCGCGTGTTTCTTGTGGCAAGTGGTGGAGATGGTCTCGATCCCACCGAAGTACTTTTTGAGCGCGCAGGCCTGCTCGGGGATTCTTCTGCGGGCCGCGCGCCGTGGCAAGAAGCTGCCCGCGCTACTGAACCGGGTGCTGCAGCAGCAGGCGGATACGCAGGATTCGCCGGGCTGACGCAGCCCTACGGCAAGGTCACCACGATGTTCGGATTCAGCGGCGGCACCGGCCCCGTCGATGTTGCGGCATGCCTGATGGCCGCGGGTCCCAAGCACGACATCCGCACCGAGACGTTCATGGTGCAGTCCGTCGCCGGCAGCATCGCCCATACCCTCGACACCGCCAACAACGGCAAGGGCAGCAGCGAGGACGGCACCGGCAAGGGCGTGCCGATCATCGCCTTCACCGCCCAGGGCAGCGGCGCGGATGCCACGATCGACCTGACGCCAACGCTGCGTGCCGGCGGGCATCGCAACAGTCATGCAAACGCCGGCGTCGTACCCGCCATCGCCTTCGCGCAGAACAACCGCGGCGAAGTGCGCTTCGAGTCAGGCCATGGACAGGTAGCTTGCACCGTCCTGTCCAACGGCAAGCCGGGCTACGGCGTGCCCATGGTGACCTGCGTTGCCCTCCGGGGACGGCCGCAGGGTCTTGCCGCCGAGCTGGGCGGCAGCGTAGCGGCCGCGCTGCGTACCAGCGGCGGCGGTGCTGACAAGCCCCATGTGCTGGCCCCCGACTTCGAGGCCCATTTCCGCTACGACTGGAACGACCCCGGCCCCGGCGACTGGTCGCAATGGCGGGTGCGGCGGCTGATGCCGATGGAGTGCGAGCGGCTGCAGGGCATGCCCGACGACTACACGCTGATCCCGTATCGCGGGAAGCCTGCCGCTGACGCTCCGCGCTACAAGGCGATCGGCAACTCCATGGCCGTCCCATGCATGGCTTGGCTGGGCAACCGGCTGGTGCAGTGCCTGCACAAGACGGGCTCGACCGCTTCGGATTGATCGACGACGCAGCCTGCGCGCCGCGCCATTCTCGTCCCTGCATTGCCGATGTATCGGCAGCAGCCCGCAGCCAGGGTGTCAAGGCTGCCGTGGGTTCCGCCCACGCCACCCGCCAGTTCGCTTCGGCATCTCACCGGCGAACGCTGCCCACCGGGGCATCGATGCCTCCTTTCTCTAACCCACGGGATGGTCGCCACGTCCCGTCAGGGGCATGTCGCCACCCGGTCGATTTCAGGACTTTCCATGGACACCATCACCAAGCAAGACCGCATCATGCTGAAGAACCTCAAGGTCGCCGACTTCGCCAGCGAGGAAACGCTGTGCTTCACCGCGACCGTCGTGTTCGACGGCACTCCCATCGCCGAGGCCCGCAACGACGGGCATGGCGGCTCGACATTCCTCCGCGCGCTCAATAACAAGACGACGCTGCTGGCTCAGGCCGAAGCCTTCGCCAAGGAACTGCCGCCTGCGCCGCTCGATCTCGGCCAGGAGGGTGAAGACCCCCATTACATCGACATGACGCTCGACTTCCTGGTCGATGAGCTGGCCGATGCCATGCACGCGGAACGCAAGGTGCGAGCCGCTTTCAACCGCGACATCGGCAACAAGGTGCTGTTCATCAAGGACGGCAAACTGCTGTTCATCAAGGGCATCAAGCTCAAGGCCATCGCCGACCGCAAGGCGTACTTCGCTTCGCTGCGCGCCCGGCAGGCCCAGCCCATCGTCATCCTCGCCGAGCTTCCGCCCGAGCAGGCATTCGACCTGTGGAAGCAGCATGTCCTGGGCGACAAGCCCGATTGACCCAGCGCCACCGCACCCTCCTGACAGCCCCGCACTCGATGCGGGGCTTTTCTTTTCTGCGCCCATCAATCGGGGCTGGGTCGGATGCCGTTTTCCCACTGACGCCGAGCGGCCCTCGCACGAAGCTGCCCGCATGTTCGCTGATTCGTCAGCACATGCCAGCAGCCAGGGTTCCAGGCTGCCGCGGGTCCCTCCCGCGTTGCCCACCAGTCCGCATCGCATCAAGTCTGCGGACGCGCGTCCTCGTGACGTCGATGCCTTTTATCAACCGCGTGCGGGAGCTGCCATCCCGTGAGGGACAAGGCCCCGCTTTTCAAAGGAGTCCGTCCATGTCCCAGCAAGCCTCTTTCGGCCAACTGGCCTCGACCTACTGCGGCAAGTTCCTGCCGCTCGAAGTCCTGCAAAGCGCCGCCGGTCACTACATCGGCACGCGCGATACCGAAGGTCCCGTTTCGCGGGAATCCCGCGAGTACTTCCGCAGCTACGCCGCGGCTCAACGTGCGCTCGAAAGAGGCGGCTGGACCCAGCTCGCCACGCCCTGATCCAACTGGAGGAATCACGTCATGAACCAGCTTCTGCCACAGGAAGTCGTCGATCAGATCATGCGGGAAGAGCAGCATTTCGCTGCCGCGCCCCAAGCCTTCTTCGAGGCCTGGAAGCGTGGTGTCGAGATCGCCGGCCCGCAATGGTTCGGCGACGGCACCCGCGAAGGCCTGAACCAGGCCAACACCAAGTGGGATTTGCGTCCCGACATGCTGCGGCTCAACGATGCCCTCGGCGTCCTGAGCAGCGGCGAACGCATGTTCCTGTCCGCCATGGTCAGCTTCTACAACGCGCGCGAGGGCGGTGCCATGCTCAAGCGCTGCCACTTCGACGGGCTGTCGGACTTCGACGGTCTCGACCTGGAACGCCGCAAGGTCATCGCCGACCTGCTGGTGAACTACAGCGGCTGGTGAGCCGGTCTCCGGCACGCCACTGTCCTCTCGATCCCACGTGAGGGACATGCGCCCATGAGGCCATGTCCCTCAATTTTTCTTACCCATCGCCCGGCGCCAACGGCCTTGGGCTATTCCCGCGGATGCCATCGTCCGCATGGGCTGGCTCCGCTCACTTCCCCGAAAGGAGCCACCATGGCAAACAACTACTACGAAGGCACGGGCGTTCTCGTGCTCGACCGCGTTACTCCCGTCATCAAGGCGCTGTTCGGCGCCTTTGCGCTGGATGAAAACCATCCCGGCAATGGGCAGGCTTACATCGCCCAGATCGCCGAGACCAATGACCCGCGCTGGACGGATGTGCTGGATGGCCTGGAAGACCTGGCCACACAACTCGGCATCCCCATGCCCGACGACGAAGAACTGTCGATTCCACCTCTGCTTGAACGGCTGGCCGCGCACTTCGGTGCTGACCAGGACTGGGAGCTGGAGAACCTCATCGAGCACCACCAGTTCGAGGACAGCGCCGACCTGGAAGCCTTGTTTCTGATCGCCTCCTGCCTCGATGACGGTCATCACCTGACCGCCATCCAGTTCGAGGGTTGCTGGCATTGCAGCAAACCGAGGCTGTTCGAGTTCGGCGGCAACGGCTGCTACCTGAGCCGCGAGGCCCAGGTCTTCAGAACGTCCTCGCAGGCACTCCAACTCGGCGACCAACTGCGCAAGACCATCGTGGCCACCGACATCGAAGAGGCCTCGGCGTTGATCGCGCTGGAGGCCGCCAACCTGCTTGCCGGCATCACCGACGAGCATTTCCGCCTGAATGTGCGCCATCGCATCGCCGAACGGCTGGCCCAGACGCCAACGATCAGCGCCGACTGACGCATTTTCCACTTTCAACCCACCGGGTCCAATTCCCGGTGGCGGGGATTGGCTCCATTATTCAAATCTGGAGAGTTGCCATGTCCCTGAAACCCAATCCATTTCTCCGCGGCTACTGGAATCTGAAAATCGTCCGCACGCTGTGCATCAGCTACGAGGACGGAAGCCCGCATGTTTGGCGAATCGTCCACGCGAGCCAAAAGCACTTTTCCGACGAGGAACTGATTTCATCCTCGTGCATCATCACCAGCGATTTCGCCGTGGTCAAAAATGGTCCCCAACCCGTGAATGCCGAGGTACTGGCCGAATGCGATGCCGGAGAAGGTGTCAGCGGTGAAGGCGTAATCGGCGCCGTGGTCTATGCCATCCATGGCGACGACTTCGACGGCCGCCCCATCCACGTCGGCGATACCTATTCGGCTGAAGCGGCACGGGAAGTCGTGCAGCGCCTGAGTTTCGAGACCGGCTACTACAGCCGGTGCTGGGAAATCAGCAGTGCACACATAAGCGAGGAAACCGGCCAATACCTCGCCAACCTGGCAGACCTCGCCACGCCGGAGGCATTCCTGTTCATCGCGTTCCGGGTTCCTTACAGCCCGGCGATCGGCATCAAGCTGATCTCCACCCCCTGGACGGACAAGAACCTGGAGCGCGTCGAGGGGATCAGTGCGGAGCAGCTTCGCCAGGAGCACCGAAGCAAGGGCATGCCGGATGACCTGGCGAACGTCATTGAACTGGCCGGCCAGGCCGATGTGCGCATCCTGATTCTCGACGCCGACGCACCCGTGCTGTTGGGCCTGCCGTTGGCCGAGTCCTAGCAGCCACGCGACACAACATCCTTCCTCTTTGTTCTCCCCATACCAGCCCGTCTCCCTCCCGGAGCCGGGCTGGTTCATTTTCATAGGAGCAACCTCATGTTCCCCAACCTCATCCCTAGCACGTCCGACTTCGAGTACCAGCTCGGTTCCTGCGTCAATGCCATGGGCCAGGACGACGCCATCGGCCAGATCCTGGTATTCGAGCGCATGAGCGGCACGCTGCACATGCGCCATGTCGCCAGCGTCGAACTGGTGGACACCGACATTGACGACTACGAAATGGTCGTCTTCGACGGTGGCAACACCAGCGGCGATACATGGAAACATGTCTTCTTCCCACGTCAGCGAGAACACTACTTCGTGTACGAAGCCTGACCCAACCAAGCCCCTTTCGAGGGGCTTTTTCTTGTCCGAAGCGCTGGAAAGCGGGTGCGACGCTGTGCGATTTCTTGCGGGCAGGCCGCCCATTTCAGAGCCATCCTTGCTCCATGTTCGTCGGCGTTGCCGACACATGCCCTGGCAGCCGAGGCCTTCAAGGCTGCAAGTGCGGGACACCGTGCTGGTCGATTCTTCCTACGGACGTACCGCGTCCATCCACCCACAAGGGACCTCTCCCTTGTGGGCGGGGAATCCCTTGTTCTTTCTCAAGGAGATTCCCATGGATCGCTCTCTCATCAAGACCCTGATGCCTTCGCTTGTCGCAGGCCATGTGCCCCGCAACGTGCGGTCGTTCAAGTACCGCGTGTTCGATGATCAGCCGCAATCCTCGACGCTGGGCTTCGCCATCGATCCCCAACCCTTCGACGGCAAGGTGGTCGCGGCGAATGACGATGCCATCGTCGTCAAGCTCAAGCCCAGCGAGTTCGCGGTGCTCGACCCCAACCTGGTGACCACCGTCCCGAGCGAGGGCGCCAAGGTTCATGTCCAACCCTACGCCCGGCGACGTTTCGACGGCCTGCGCGCGGACACCCCGGAAGTCGTTACCGAGAAGACTTCGGATGGCACGCCTTACACCATCACGAGGCATATCCTCGGCAAAGCGCCCGCCAAGCTGCCCATTCCCGAGCCGCAGTGCATGGAACTGGGCCAACTCATCGAGCAGTTGGAGGAGATGCCCGCGCCCGACGGGTTCCGGTGCATCACCCACATGCTGGTCGATGCAGGTGCCCGCGACTTCGTCTGGGTCGATCCCAAGCCCTCCAAGATCATCGAGACCCCGCCGGCGATCAGCTTCACGGTTTCAACCACCAAGTTCGAGGGTCAGGTGACGATCCTCTACGACCGTGGCGGCGACACCTACGTGGTGGAGCTGCATCGCGACGGTGAATTGATCGATCGGCACGACGAGGTGTATTTCGACATGCTCGGTGACGTGCTGGAGCGGCTCATCGACGACGGGCGCTGGCGCCTGATCGACGTCAGCGTGATCGACGCCAAAGCTCCTCGGCGACGTCAGGCGGTTCCAGCCTGACATGCCAGACAGGAAGCCCAGCGGCACGACTGACCAGTCCATAGCCTACCGGCGACTGCCCCACAAGCCTTCCATCCGTTTGGGTGGAGGGCTTTTTCTTAATCCATACAGGAGATTTCAACCATGTCACTGCGATTCAGAGGCTCCGACCTGCGCCCCGTGCTTGCCGAGGCCATCGCCAACCAATGCCGCGTCGCCCTGGCCAAGGACCAGGGCGTGTACTTCCTCGCCGAGCGCGGAGAGCGCCGCCCCGATGGCCGCGTGAAGCTGCTGGCCTATGCCGTCGGCTGCAACCCGGATATCGACCCGTTCGATGACTGGTGGGAACTGGCACGCGCCGAACTTGGAGGCGACGACTTCGGCGAGTTCTTCGACCCGAAAGACAGCGTTTTCACTCGCATTCTGCAAAGCTCAGATGATCTGGAGCTGTCCGCCACCGCTACGCATCTGTCACTGGCGGCGGTGGAATCGGCGTAGTCAAAAATGTCCGCATACCCTTTGAAGCCCCCATTTTGGGGGCTTCTTTTTGGGCGGAACTGGGCAGCCTGGAAAAAATGGGAAGCGCCCGGATGCCGATTGATTGCTGTCGCACGCGCGAGGCCCGGCGATGCTGCCCCCATGCCTGCTGACGTCGTCAGCGACATGCCAGGCAACCATCGGTCTTCGAGGTTGCGGCGCAGTTTCGACTGCGTGACCGAGCCAGCTCGCACCGCATCCATTCGCGAGCGGCCACCAGTCTCTGGTGGCGGATGCTTTCGCCTTATCAACCCACCGCGGGGTTACGCACCTCTCCCCGCATGCGTGGGCTGGTGTGTCTCCGCTTCATCCCTATGGAGATTCACCATGAACACCACTTCAAACGAGAAATCGTATTTCGACCTCCACACTTCGGGCATCGGCTACATCCAGCGTGTCCGTGAAGTGCCCGTCAGGGGCGGCCGCCGAGCGCAGCCTTTCCTGGCATGCACCATCGCCGCGCTGGTCGGCCCTGCCAGGGACCCCAGCTACCGCTACTTCGACGTCAAAGTCTCGGGTGCCGAGGCCAAGAAGCTCGTCCAGCGCTACATCGGCGTTGACGATCCCAAGCAGCGCCCACTGGTGCGCTTCCGTACTGGCGATCTGCGCGC
This sequence comes from Stenotrophomonas sp. 63632_Sma, assembly GCF_056482875.1. Classification (NCBI taxonomy): domain Bacteria; kingdom Pseudomonadati; phylum Pseudomonadota; class Gammaproteobacteria; order Lysobacterales; family Lysobacteraceae; genus Stenotrophomonas; species Stenotrophomonas sp. 63632_Sma. Next base: position 1,635,607 of record NZ_CM151220.1, on the reverse strand, counting down.
CGATCCCTTCATCCGCGACAAGGGTGAACGCAAGGGCGAAGTAGGCGGGTCTCTCAAGGCCCGGCTGCTCAAGACCGAACTGATTGACCGGGCCGAACTGGCCTCGATCAAGCAGCACGAGCTGATCACCCGCGGCATCGGCTACCTCAGCCGCCCGAAGGACGTCACTCCCAAAGACGGTGATCCCTTCCTGTCGTGCTGCATCGCAGCGCTGACCGGCCCTGTCGATGAACCGGAGTATCGGTATTTCGACACGATCGTCGCCACCCCTGAAGCCGAGCACCTGGTTCGCCGGTGCGTGCAGGCCATCGAAGCGGATCGCAAAGTGCTGGTCGCCTTCCGTCTGAACGACATGAAGATCGATCCGTACATCCGCACCAAGGGCGAGCACGCCGGGGAACCGGCCGCGAGTCTGGAATCGACGCTGGTCCACATCGGTCTGATCAAGATCGATGGCACCCAGGTCTATCCCACGAGCCAGGCGCAAGCCGAGGCACCGCAGGCCCAGGACGCATCCGCGCCCGAAGCCGAGGACGCTGCCGACACCGCTGCCGAGCAGCCTGCCGAGTCCGCCGAGCGCGAGCCCGCAGGTGAAGTCGAGGAGCAGGAGCCGGCATTGGCTGCTTCGTTCTGATCCGGCATGGCCCCTCACGGGGCCTTGCCTTTTTCCTATTTCTCAAGGAGAAGCATCATGGCAGTCACATCGGCACCCGAGAAATCGGCCACGCCCATTATCGTCCCGGGCCAGCTCGCGCTGCGCACCATTCACGGCCGCAACGGAAAGTTCAACGTTGGCAAGCTCGAATGCCAACTCGGCAAGTTCACGATAAAAGATGCCGAACTGGAGCAGTACCCCGAGGGCAAGTACCAAGGGGAATTCGTCCTCCGCTACATCTTCCTCAAAGGCTATCCGATCAGCGACGGCAGCATGCGTTTCGAGATGCGCGCCAACCTGGACGGCATGACACTTTTCGGCATCGACAAGCTGAGCAAGGCCGAAGCACATAGCTTCGCCCCACAGGAAGTCGATCCGCTCGATGAAGAGCAAGGGCCGCCGCCTGCGGCAACGCCGGTCAAGGCCTCCAAGGCATCCAGGTCCGCCAAATCTGCACCCGTGCAGGCCTCCGCGGACCCGCTGATCGATACGACGCCCTTCGGCGTGGACGCGCCGCCGCCTGCTACGGCTGCTGCCCCCGGCAGCACCGAGGATGGCGACGCCGCACTGTTCGGCCTGTTGTGGCCGCTGGGCGAGTCCGTGAAGCTGGATTCGACCATCGACCGCCGCGCCCTGCGCGCGCAGATCGCCCGCCTGGACGAACTGGGCTACGCGCTGGACTTCAAGACGCAGGAGTGGAGCCGCCGGGCCGAACTGCAACCTGCGTAACCATGGGCGCCGCATCCGCGGTGTCCTTCATCCACCCGCCGGGGTTCCTTCCCCATGCGGGGGAGGCCTCGGCTCCTTTTTGGAGGTCTCCATCATGTCCACCATCGCTTGCGATTCCCCTCGCTCCGCTCTGGATGAACCCGCTTGGCGGGCTCTCTGCGAGACGGAAGCCGCACAAGCCACCAAGGGGTGCGGACTGTCTCACGACTACTACGTCGAACGCTTCAGTTCCGCGATCGACGAGCAAGTTGCTCGATTGCCCGAAGACCAACGCGCACAAGCGCTGCAGATCGCACAGGAATGGGACTACGCGACACCGGCCGAAAGGCAGGAAGCCCAGGACTGGAACGCTGAACACGGCTATTGCTCGCACGGAATCGAACTGGGTTATTGCCCGGCCGGTTGCGATTCGGACTACTGAGGTCCGGCACACGTCATCGCCGCTTGATCGGCTTTTCACCACCCGTCGGGGTTCTCCCCCTGCGGGAGGCCTCCGACTCTACTTTTTCCAGGAGGCCTCTCATGGGCTGGTATTTCTCTCCCCAATCGCGGTCTGAGCTGATCGCGGAATTGATCGCACCGCAGCAGACCGAGCGCGTCAGCGCGAAGGTCATCGCTCACGCACTGCGCGGCAACGTGCTGTGGTCCGTGGTCGAAATGACCGCCAAGGTCGAGGGTGTGCATCGTGATCTCGCGCCGGGCCAGTCCCTGCGCTACATCCGCTGCGATCTGCTGGAACGCAGCGGCAACCAGTGGGGCTACAAGCCGCTGGAAGAGTCCATGCACCCGTACTACTACTCGTGCCCGCTGTCCTATCTGGACCTCGCACCGGAGCAGTCCGCCGACTGGCGTGCAGGCGTTCGCGCCTACCACGCACGGCGACGCACACCCACGGCTGTCACGGCTCCCGCCGCGACGCTGATGGCCTGAGCCAGGAGGAACCAACATGGACCCGATCCTGGCTGCGCTCTCACCCTCGCTGCTGGCACTCGTTGAAGGAAGTTTGTCCAACGACGAAGTGTCCTCCGACGAGGAGATGCTGGAGTACTTCATCAGCAACGGCCTCACCGAGGAACAGGCACGGCAGGCACTGACCTACCGCGACCAGTACCTCAACAACATCTACCTGGACGGCTTCACGCCGATCACGGCGGTGGACGAGGCGCTTCACTTCAACCCGCACACCCGGCAGTTCGAGCCGGACTGAGCGATTTTCTTCCCACTGGGGCAGTACTTGCCCCAGGGGGCGGTGCTGTTCCCGTTCATCCGAGGACACCACCATGCCCGCAAACACTTCTTCCACGCTGTACCGCATCGACGAATGCCCGGACGTGATGGCCGACGCCTGTGTCGGCGATGACCAGGGCAACCTGATCTTCCTGTCCATCTGGGCGCGCGACACCGCCGTCCAGCAGTTCCTTGCTCGCCTGACCCTCGGGCGCGACGAGCAGGGACTGGACCAGTTCCACATCATCACCGATCAGGGCGGCAGCGTCCCGGTGTTCGTCGGCAACGTCGATCGCCTGGAAAAGCGCATGACCCGCGCTTACCGGCGAACGCTGTTCGGTTCGCTGTCCAACGTGTGGCTGTTCGACCGGCGCTGCGTCAAGCCCGACAAGGCCAACGCCAGCGCATTGGCATTGCTGCCACGCGACAGTGCCCACCGGCTTGACCGCCTGTGGATGCTGGTGCGGGACACCTGCCCGTTGCCGCTGCTCGACCACTGGCGCGAGACCGTGCTGGAACTGCTGCAAAGCCGCGAGATGCTGGCCCGCCTTCCGTTCGCCCTCGGGCCGCTGGAAGGCCATCGGCTCGCCATCGACGTGCCGGCGCTGACCTTGGCGCTGGGTTCCCTGATCCGCAGTGACGTGCTCACCGCCTATCCATACCCGGCCAAGATCTGGACGCCGGAAGTGGTAGCGGCCTGACCCACCCACGGAGGCACGCCTTGGCGTGCTTCCGTGTTTCATCCCCGCCAACCAGGAGACTTCCATGGCCCTCATGTTCCCGCGGCTCGCCCGCAATTTCGCCAAGAACGGGTACTACCCGACCGACGAACCCACGCTCGAAAGAGCCCTCAACGCACTGATGCCCAGCGACGGGCCGATGTGCATCCTCGATCCCTGCGCCGGCGAAGGCGTGGCGATCGCCGAAGCCGCCCATGCCCTCGGGCGCGAGCAGGCCAAGGCGTTCGCCGTCGAGTTCGACGCGGAGCGGGCACGCCATGCCCGAGGTCTGGTCGATCACTGCCTGCACGCGGACCTGATGGACACGATGGTCTCCAAACAGTCCTTCGGGTTGCTCTGGCTCAACCCGCCGTATGGCGACCTGTCCAAGGACGTCAACGGCAACATCGGATACCAGGGCCAGGGCCGTGCCCGCCTCGAAAAGCTGTTCTATCAGCGTTCGCTGTCGCTGTTGCAGTACGGCGGCGTGCTGGTCTTCATCGTTCCCGGCTACGTGCTCGACGCGGAGCTGGTCGGCTGGCTGACACGTCACTACACCGATCTGCGGATCTACCGAGCGGTGGAGACGCAGTTCAAGCAAGTGGTGATCTTCGGCCGAAGGGTGCGCCAGCGCGAGCAGGCCCCCGATGGCGTCAAGGCCGTGCGCAGCCTGCTGCTGCAGGTTGGGCTTGGCGAAGTCGAAGCCGAGGAACTTCCGAGCGAGTGGCCGTTCTTGCCATACATCATCCCCGCCAGTCCGGCCGAGCCGGAGCATTTCTTCCGCGTGACGATGGAGCCCGAACAGTTCGCCGACGAGGTTGGCAGGCTGCAAGGCCTCTGGCCGTCGCTGGACACGCACTTGGGGGCCGCGCAGCAGTCGCTGCGTCCACCGGCGCGAGCCTTGTCCCACTGGCATCTCGCCCTGGCCTTGGCCGCGGGCGCGATCTCCGGCGTTGTGCGCTCCCAGACGGGGCGCGTGCTCGTCGTCAAAGGTGACACCCACAAGGACAAGACGCTCCAGCGGGAATTCACCGAACGCGAAGACGGCTCCATCGCCGAGACCCGCATCCTCACCGACAAGTTTGTGCCCGTCATCCGCGCGTGGGACATGACGCCTGGCTCCGCGACACGGGGCGAGGTGTTAACCATCCGCTGATCCACCGGACGCGCTGCCGTCCTGCTGTACCACATCGAAGGAGAAACACCATGTTCCCCAATCCGTTCAAGCGGCCAGCGCCGCACAAGCAACCGTTGTTCGCACCGAGTACGTTGAAGTTGAGCGAGAAGGTGCATTGGCTGGCCCGAAGAGGCCTGATCGACCCCTTAGCCTATGTCCAGCGCCATGTGCGCGGGGACTGGGGCGAGATCGATGAGGCCACACGCCAAGCCAACGACGTGGCGATCCAACAGGACAACCTGATGATCTCGCAGTTCAGGATCACGCCGGACCTGGCGCTAATCGTCAAGACCAGCGAGGACCACGAGACCACGGTGATCCAGCTTCCCGAAGAGCGGGACCTGATCTGACGTCCCCACATCGTCATCCTCATTTTCCTGACGGAGCCACTTCACTCCGGCAGGGGTGTCGTGGCTCAATGACTCATCAAGGAGGAGCCCATGGCATCACATCGCATCGAAACCTACTGTCAGAGCCTGGCGTTCCCCATCGGGGCGCTTATCTTCAGCAAAGGCATTGACCGCCTGGTCCGCTCGGGTCGCCTCGACCCGATCCCGTACTTCAGGCGCCACACCCGTGGCGACTGGGGCGACGTCAACGTCCAGCAATGGCAGGCCAACAGCACCGCGCTTCAATCAGGCGCATCGCTGGCATCGCACTACGTGATCCATCCGGGGCTGGCCATTCGCATCGTTACCGACGCGGAGCGCCACGCCACCGTCATCGTTCTGCCGTCCGAGGACTGAGCACGGTTCAGCCGCTGGCCACCCAGGCCAGCACCTTCAACCACCGTCGGCCACGCGTCGATTTACTTCCCACCACGGGGCATGCCACTGCCCCGCTGGGGGTGGTGCATGCCCCTTTTTCTTTGGAGCATCACCATGTCCCTCGATCTCGAAACCAATGCCGCTGAAGCCGCGCCCGTACAGGGCGAACTGCTCGACGCGGAATCCTCCCCTCTGACCCTGAGCCTTCAGGATTTCGTCGGCGAGTTCGGCGACGAACTGCTCGACGCCCTCAACAGCGCCAACCCGCCGGTCTATACCGGCCAACCGCAAGCACATCGCCAGCTCATCGTCGCCAGCCTCAAGCGCAAGCTATTCCAGGCCCAGGCCGAAGTCGTCCACGCCGCCGCGGAGCTGCTGATTGACCGTGGCGAGCGCGCCGCGATCGTCAATGGCGAGATGGGCTGCGGCAAGACGACCGTCGGCATCGCCACGGCCGCTGTGCTCAACGCCGAAGGCTACCGCCGGACCTTGGTTCTCTCGCCCCCGCACCTTGTTTACAAGTGGCGGCGCGAGATCCAGGAGACAGTAGCGGGCGCGAAGGTCTGGGTGCTCAACGGCCCCGATACCTTGGTCAAGCTCATCAAGCTGCGCGAGCAGTTGGGTGTGCAGCCGACCGGCCAGGAGTTCTTTGTCCTGGGGCGCGTCAGGATGCGAATGGGGTTCCACTGGAAGCCTGTCTTCACCCAGCGGCGCACCCGCCACGGCGACGTGGCGGCCTGCCCGGACTGCGGCACGGTCATCACCGACCTCGACGGCGAGCCGGTCAACCCGGTCGCGCTTGAAGCCGAGGAGTACCGCAGGAAGTGCAGCCATTGCGCAGCGCCCCTGTGGACGCTGATCCGCCCACGCAGCCTGTCCGGCAACGACCAGTCCTCGGCCGTGCTGAAAGCCTTGAAGCGCATCCCGACCATCGGGGCAGTCACCGCGCAGAAGCTGATGCAGAAGTTCGGAGACGGCTTCCTGGCCTCGATGCTCGGCGACAACATCCATGAGTTCATCAATCTCATGGACGGCAACGGCGAGCTGGTGTTTTCCGACCGTCAGGCCACCCGCATGGAACGTGCGATGGCCAACATGGAGTTCGGCTTTGGCGAAGGCGGCTACCAGCCGTCCGAGTTCATCAAACGCGTGCGACGTGAAGTCGCCTGAGTAATTGTTCCAACGGGGGCAACCCCGACGAGGAACCTGATGTTCCGTCATCAGTAGCCTACCGGCACATGCAGGACTGGTAACGGTCTTGTGTGAAGCTGCCGGGACAATGTAGCTGGGCCTTCGGGCCGCGCCGCTGCCGTGAGGCAAGGCGTTACCTGCGAGCATCAATGCGGGTACGGCGCTAGGCTGGGTGGTATGACCAACGCAAGTGAACTGCTGTTAAACACCGTTATGAATGACAAGCCAAAGATGCTGACAGGCTTGAACCAAAAGGTATGCGGTCGGTTGCTCTTTATCCGTTTTGGGGGCACACGGACATCATGACCGCCGGTGGAAAGGCAGGGTCTAACCCATCTCGTTACTCAAGCGAAACACGGTAAGCCCGTATCGCTGCCCTTCGGGGCAGGCAGACCGTAAGGAATGCTGTTGGTGGTGCGGGTAAAGGAATGTGGAGAAAGCGAATGCCGTCCTGTAATGGGACGGATAGGGGTTGAGCCGTAAGGCGACATCATCCCACGCGAAAGCGGGCAGACTTCCACTTGGTCTTTCTCTACGAGAAAACTTGTCCAACCTTCTACAAGAGGGAATTGCAGATGACTACGCAAGAAATTGCTTGCGCGGGTGCGCCCTCACACGAATCGGTCACATGGCACAGCATCGACTGGGCTGCGTGTCACCGTGAAGTGCGAAGGCTCCAGGCGCGTATCGTAAAGGCGACTCGGGAAGGAAAACACGGCAAGGTGAAAGCCCTGCAGTGGATTCTGACCCACTCGTTCAGCGGCAAAGCATTGGCCGTCAGACGAGTCACCGAGAACCAAGGTAAGAAGACGCCGGGCGTGGATGGCATCACATGGTCCACCCCGGAAGCCAAGTCTCAAGCCATGTTGTCAATCAAGCGGCGCGGGTATCGTCCCCAACCGCTGAAGCGTGTCTATATTCCTAAAGCCAATGGGAAGATGCGGCCGCTGGGTATCCCGACCATGAGAGACAGGGCGATGCAGGCGCTATACCTGCTGGCTCTTGAACCCGTGGCCGAGACCACAGCGGACGGACGCTCGTTTGGGTTCCGACCGGAGAGGTCCACGGCGGACGCCATCGAACAGTGCTTCACGGCACTGTCCAAGAAGGTGGCACCGCAGTGGGTTCTCGAAGGCGACATCAAGGGCTGCTTCGACAACATCAGCCATGACTGGCTCATGGGTCATGTACCGACGGATCGCGAGATTCTGAGGAAGTGGCTCAAGGCCGGATACATGGAAGATCGGCAACTTTTTCCAACAGAAGCTGGTACCCCGCAAGGGGGCATCATCTCGCCAACTCTGGCGAATCTCGTCCTCGACGGGCTGGAAGCCAAACTGGATGCTGCGTTCGGAAGAAAGCGGTACGCCAACGGTGTACAGACCCGTTTGATGGTCAACTATGTGCGGTATGCGGACGACTTCATCGTGACAGGACGCTCGAAAGAGCTACTGGAACAGGAGGTCATGCCGATCATCGAGGACTTCATGCGGGAACGGGGGCTCACGCTCTCACCCGAGAAGACCAAGATCACGCACATCGACGAGGGCTTCGATTTCCTCGGGCAAAACGTGCGCAAGTACAACGGCAAGCTGTTGATCAAGCCGTCGAAAGCGAACGTGGCGACCTTTTTGGAGAAAGTGCGCTCGGCGGTCAAAGGCAATAAGGCGCTGGATCAGCCTCGGCTGATTCGGATGCTCAACCCAATGATCCAAGGCTGGGCGAATTATCACCAGCACGTCGTGTCCAAAGCGACGTTCGCGCGTGTCGATCATGAGATTTGGCGTGTGTTGTGGCAGTGGGCCGTTCGTCGGCATCCGCAGAAAAGCAGCGTCTGGATCAAGCAGCGCTACTTCCACTCCGTAGGCACCCGTAACTGGGTGTTTGCGGCGGCGACGGGTGAAAGGTTCCCTGATGGGAACCCCATCCTGTCGTCACTGCGGAAGGCAACGGATACGCCCATTCGGCGACACCGGCCAATCAAGTTGGAAGCCAATCCATTCGACCCGACGTGGGAGACGTACTTTGAGGAGCGTGTAAGCCTCAAGATGCAGAACTCACTGCGGGGCAGGAAGAAGCTCATCAACCTCTGGTTGGCACAGGATCGTCGTTGTCCGATCTGCCAAGAGTTGATCACGCAGGAGACGGGGTGGCATGTCCACCACATCATTCGGCGGGTCGATGGCGGAAAGGATGGGAACACCAATCTCATCATGGTGCATCCAAACTGTCATAACCAGATTCACGTCAATGGTCTCAAGGTGGTGAAGCCGGTCCGCGAAAGCGGGCTTTGAAAGGCTTGAGCCGTATGAGGGGAAACTCTCACGTACGGTTCTTAGGGGGGGATGGGCCAGCAATGGCCTGTCCCTACCCGACTACCTGCCGCAAGGCACGTTCGACCTGCTCATCGCCGACGAGGCGCACGAGTACAAGAACGGCGGCAGTGCCCAAGGCCAGGCCATGGGTGTGCTGGCAGCGAAGGCTCGCAAGACCTTGCTGCTGACTGGCACGCTGATGGGCGGCTACGGGGACGACCTGTTCTACCTGCTGTTCCGAGCCCTTCCGGGGCGGATGATCGAAGACGGCTACCGCCCGACCACGAGCGGCAGCATGACCTCGGCCGCGATGGCGTTCATGCGCGATCACGGGGTCTTGAAGGACATCTACTCCGAGAGCACCGGCACGGCGCACAAGACGGCCAAGGGCACCAAGGTATCGGTGCGCACGGTCAAGGCCCCGGGCTTCGGCCCCAAGGGCGTCTTGCGCTGCATCCTGCCGTTCACGATCTTCCTCAAGCTCAAGGACATCGGCGGCAACGTCCTGCCGCCGTATGACGAGGAGTTCCGAGAAGTCGCGATGGACACGGCGCAAGCCGCGGCCTACCGCGATCTGGCGGGTCGGCTGACCGCGGAGCTGAAACAGGCTCTTGCACGACGCGATACGACTTTGCTGGGTGTGGTGCTCAACGTGCTGCTGGCCTGGCCAGATTGCTGCTTCCGGTCGGAAACCGTGGTGCATCCGCGCACGCGCAACACCTTGGCGTTCGTCCCGGCTCAGTTCAACGAGTTCGAGTTGACGCCGAAAGAGCGCGAGCTGATCGACATCTGCAAAGAGGAGAAGGCGCAGGGGCGCAAGGTCCTGGCCTACACGGTCTATACCGGCACACGCGACACGACCAGCCGGTTGAAGGTGCTGCTAGAGCAAGAAGGTTTTCGGGTGGCGGTGCTGCGCGCAAGCGTGGATGCCAGCCGTCGCGAGGACTGGATCGCCGAGCAACTGGACCGTGGCATCGATGTGCTCATCACCAACCCCGAGCTGGTTAAAACGGGACTGGACCTGTTGGAGTTTCCGACGATCGTGTTCATGCAGTCGGGCTACAACGTGTACTCGCTGCAGCAGGCGGCACGCCGCTCCTGGCGCATCGGGCAGAAGCTGTCCGTGCGCGTGATCTACCTCGGCTACGCCGGTTCCTCGCAGATGACCTGCCTAGAGCTGATGGCCAAGAAGATCATGGTCTCGCAGTCCACCTCGGGCGACGTGCCCGAATCGGGGCTGGATGTGCTCAACCAGGACGGTGATTCCGTCGAGGTCGCACTGGCCCGGCAATTGGTCGCCGCCTGACCCCCACGCCATCGCCGGCCTAGTGCCGCCGGCTTTCTGTTGTTCCTACCTCGTAGCCATGCCCGTGTTCTTCGCGGGCATGGCTACGCATTTTCATTTCAAGGAGATTTCCATGAACACCAACACCCCTTCGATCGAACCCGCAGACGGCGGCGAGATCGAGATGCAAGTCGCTGTTGCCTGCGTCGATGTTTCCGGCACCCCCGACATGCCGGTCTTCAAGGTCAGAACCACCCAGGAGGAATACGATCAGGGTGCCCACTACTACAAAGCCAAGGATCTGGCCGAAGAAGCCCGGTACGAAGGGCCGTTCGTCTGCTTCGACGCTGCCGAATATGGCCCCATCCTGTCGGCCGCCCGCGAACTGGGCCTTGCCCCGCAGGTCGTCGTGGTCGATATGACCGACGGCCAGATCCACTCCATCCGCTGCGACACCGGCGAGATCAAGGTCGTCTGCTACGACACCAGCGACACCGACGAGTACTCGGCGGCGGTGGCGGACCGGCCGCTCGGCGAGAACGGCCAGCTCGTGCGCTGCTGGGCGCATGCCCAACTGGCACAGGTCGATCCCGGCTTGAAGCTGGCTCGGGATTGATTCGGCAGAGTCCGATCTGCGCTTTCACTGGCCCCTTCGGGGGCCTTTTTCTTTGGAGTGAGGCTGTCGGGAAATCGGGCGCTGCCTGGTTCGCATTGTTTGCTGCTGCTCGTGACCCGAGCGGCGATGGTGAGGGCTCGATGTTTCAGGACGACGCGCCATGTGCCCCTCTCCACCGTGGTTTCACCATCCCGAACGCCGCCTGCTGGCGGGATTTCTCGGCCTGCTTTGGTTGGTACTGGCTGGCGGCTGCGCGACAACGACTGCACCGCACGCACCCGATGCCTTCGAGGAAGTCTCGACCGCGCCCGAACCCGAAGCACCCGAGTACATCCCCGTTGTGCGCTACGGGCGCTACACGTTGGTCGAGCTGGCCCCCACGGCGGCGCAGCGCGACCTGCTGTTGCAGACCATCGATGTTTCGATGCCGGCGGATGCCCGCGTCACGGTCGGCGATGGGCTGCGGCATGTGCTCAAACGCAGCGGCTACAGCCTGTGTCAAACAGCACATGCCGTGATCGAGTTGTATGCACTGCCGCTGCCGGCGGCGCACCTGCATCTCGGTCCCATGACTTTGCGCGACGCGCTGCTCACCCTGGCTGGTCCGGCCTGGGAACTGCACGCGGATGACCGCGCACGACAGATTTGCTTCGAGCGGCCCGGCGACAGCGTGGCCATCGAACCAATGCCCGAACCGGCCGCCGCCGATGCGGTGCAGACCTTCCCACTGATGCCCTCCATTCCAGGCGGCCAGCCATGAACACTCCCCAATCTTCGCGGCGCCCGGCTGTCGCCGTGGTGATGCAAAGCCTGCTCTGGCTCTGGCTGCTCGGTCTCAGCGTCATCGTGGCCCTCGGCTACCAGGCGATGAGCGACCAGGCCGACGAGAAACGGCTCGACTCCCGTTTGCAACGCCTCGAAGCGCAGACGGTGGCCCTGGCTGAGACCATCGGAACCATCCAGCAGCGTCCGCCTGTCGCAACGGCGGCGGACCTCAAAGAAACCCGCCAAATCCTGGAAGCACGCGCTTCCCAGGTTGAGAAAACATTGAGCAGCTACGCAGCCGCCGACGACCTTCAGGCGCTGCGCGCGGAGATCGAGCAGATCAAGACGCGCCAGACCGCCGCGCGTGCAGCAACACCCACCCAGCCGCGCACATCGAGCAAGCCCGCCGCCAAGCCTGAACCGCCGCCACTGCCGTTCCGCATCGTCGGCGCCGAACTGCGCGCCGGCCAGCTCAGCGTGTCCGTCGTGCCGAGCAGTGGAAACTCTACGCCCGACCAGCTACAGGTGCTGCTGCCCGGTGATGCGGTCGGTCCATGGCGCTTGCAGGCAATCGATGGCAGCGCCGCGGTGTTCCAAGCCGGCGACCAGACCCGTCGCGTGGCGATTCCCTGATCGGAGCACACGACATGAAGCCGTCGATCATCCTTTCCGCACTCCTGCTGGCTTCAGTCCAGTGGCCCGCGTGGGCGCAGCAGCCAGCCACAGCTCCCGCCCGCAATGCGCAGAGCCAGGAGCGCCCGCTGGCCGCCCGCGTCCTGGACGACCGAGTAGCAAGCAACTGGGGCCTCCAACCCCAGGAATGGGCGCGCTACCGCGAGCTGATGGATGGGCCGCTGGGCATCTACTCGCCCAACCTGGACCCGCTGTCTGCCCTAGGCATCGAGGCACGCACCGACGAAGAACGGCGGCGCTATGCAGAGCTGCAGGTGCAAGTCGAGGCACGCCGCGTCGAGAAGCTGCTCGCCTACCAACGTGCCTACGACGAAGCCTGGCAGCGCCTGAACCCCGGCATGCAGCGCGTGAACCTGCCCGACGACGGGCCGGGCACCGGCACCGCGCGCGGCAGCGGTCGCATGGCGGTGTTCGTCAAGGACGGCTGCGCGGTCTGTGGGCAGCTCGTGCAGCGGCTGCAATCCTCGGGTGCCGAGTTCGACCTGTATATGGTGGGCAGCCGCCAGGACGACGCACGCATCCGCGACTGGGCCAAGCGCGCGCAGATCGACCCGGCACGCGTGCGCAGCGGCAGCATTACCCTCAACCACGACGGTGGCCGCTGGCTGTCGCTGGGCCTGCCCGGTGACTTGCCCGCGACTGTGCGCGAGGTGAACGGCCAATGGCAGCGCCAGCCGTAGCGGCCACCTCCGTCTCGCAGCTCTTGCGCGCACTGGTGCTCGCTACCGGCCTGTGCGCCTGCGCCGCCCATGCCCAGGAGATTCCGCCACCCGCCTACCAGCTCGCCGCCCAGCGGGCGGGCATCCCCTCGACCGTGCTCTACGCCGTGGCCTTGCAGGAGAGCGGAGTTCGACGCAACGGGCGCATCGTCCCGTGGCCGTGGTCCCTCAATGTCGCCGGCCAGTCGCGCCGCTTTGCCACGCGCGCCGATGCCTGCTCGGGCTTGCAACAGGCAATGCGCGCCACGCCTCACACGCGCATCGATGCAGGCCTGGGCCAGATCAACCTCGGCTACCACAAGCACCGCTTCACCAGCGCGTGTGACCTGCTGGACCCGTATCGCAACCTCGCCATCGCCGCTGAAATCCTGAACGAGCAGCACACGTCCGGCGAAGACTGGCTGCTCGCGATCGGCCGCTACCACCGTCCTGCGGGCGGCGAACCCGCCGCCCGCTACCGGCGCAGCGTGTCGCGCCATCTCGCGCGTGTGCAGGGCGCACGTCCAAACGCGGCGGTGCTCGCCGCGCGCCAGGAGACTTCCCCATGACGAAATCCCATCTGGCCCTGCGGGGCCTGCTTGTGCTGCTGGCAGGACTGCCGCTGGCATCGCGTGCCGGCGATCCGCTGATCGTGGTCGAAGATCGCGGTGGCACGTCGGCGCTGCCGTACTACGAGGCCCTCAACCTCCAGCCGCGCGCCGATGTCCCGGCCCGTCCCCCCATTCCGACGCCACAGGTTCCCGCCACACCCGCGGACGAGACAGCGATGCTGCCGGTGCGCAGCGCCAAGCTCACGCCCGGCACCGTCGCGCGGCGCGTGATCGAAGCGCCCGGCCTGCGGCCGTTCGTGGTCATCGGCGACGACGACGCCTCCCGGGCCTGGTTGCAGCGCCGCAGCGTTGCTTTGCGCGAACGCGGCGCGGTCGGCTTGGTGGTCAATGTCGAGACCGCGCAGGGCCTGGCACGGCTGCGTGCCCTGGTGCCGGGCGTGCCGCTTGCGCCCGTAGCCGGAGACGACCTGGCCGATCGCCTGGGCCTGCGGCACTACCCGGCGCTGATCACGGCCACCGGCATCGAGCAATGAAGCCATGTCGGGGAAACAGCCGGTCGAGGTTCTGCTACGCCCAGCGGTGGAGCTATACACCGTCGCAGCGTGTGCAGGCGCCGCGTTTCTGTCCCTGGTGGCCCCATGGTCGCTCGCGCTGAGCCCGGCCATGGGCGTCGGCAGCGCCTTGGCGTTCGGCGCCTATGGCGCGATCCGCTACCGCGATGCCCGCGTGATCCTGCGCTACCGGCGCAACATCCGCCGCCTGTCGCGCTACGTGATGACGAGCAAGGACGTGCCCGTCAGCCAGCAGCGGCTTTTCATCGGGCGCGGGTTCCTGTGGGAACAAAAACACACCCATAGGCTGATGCAGACGTACCGGCCGGAGTTCCGCCGATACGTCGAGCCGACGCCTGCCTACCGGCTGGCACGGCGACTGGAGGAGCGGCTGGAGTTCGCGCCGTTCCCGCTATCCCGGCTGTCCGCGCTCACGGGCTGGGATGTGCCTTTCAACCCGGTGCGTCCGCTGCCGCCTGTGGGCGGCCTGCCACGCCTGCACGGCATCGAACCGGACGAGGTGGACGTCAGCCTACCGCTCGGCGAGCGTGTCGGGCACTCGCTGGTGCTGGGCACCACGCGCGTGGGCAAGACGCGACTGGCCGAGTTGTTCGTGACCCAGGACATCCGCCGCAAGAGCGCTGCCGGCGAACACGAAGTCGTGATCGTCATCGACCCCAAAGGGGATGCGGACCTCTTGAAGCGCATGTATGTCGAGGCCAAGCGCGCGGGCCGTGAAGGCGAGTTTTACATCTTCCACTTGGGCTGGCCGGAGATTAGCGCCCGCTACAACGCGGTGGGCCGATTCGGTCGCATCTCGGAAGTCGCCACCCGTATCGCAGGGCAACTCTCCGGTGAAGGCAATAGCGCGGCCTTCAGGGAGTTCGCGTGGCGCTTCGTCAACATCATTGCCCGTGCCCTAGTGGAACTGGGACAGCGCCCGGACTACATGCTGATCCAGCGGCACGTCATCAACATCGACGCGCTGTTTATCGAGTACGCCCAGCACTACTTCGCCAAGACCGAGCCCAAGGCCTGGGAGGTGATCGTCCAGATCGAGGCCAAGCTCAACGAGAAGAACATTCCGCGCAACATGATCGGGCGCGAGAAGCGCGTGGTTGCGCTGGAGCAGTATCTCTCCCAGGCGCGCAACTACGACCCGGTGCTCGACGGACTGCGCTCGGCAGTTCGGTACGACAAGACCTACTTCGACAAGATCGTCGCGTCATTGCTGCCGTTGTTGGAAAAGCTCACGAGCGGCAAGATCGCGCAGCTCCTGGCACCGAACTATTCCGACCTGGCCGACCCGCGCCCGATCTTCGATTGGATGCAAGTCATCAGGAAGCGCGCCATCGTCTATGTGGGACTGGACGCGCTGTCCGACGCCGAGGTTGCCGCAGCGGTCGGGAACTCCATGTTCTCCGACCTGGTTTCGGTGGCGGGCCATATCTACAAGCACGGGATCGACGATGGCCTGCCGGACGCCTCTGCTGGCGCGCGCGTGCCGATCAACGTCCATGCGGACGAATTCAATGAACTCATGGGTGACGAATTCGTGCCGCTTATCAACAAAGGCGGCGGCGCCGGGCTGCAAGTCACCGCGTACACGCAGACCCTCTCGGACATCGAGGCCCGCATCGGCAACCGCGCGAAAGCTGGCCAGGTGATCGGCAACTTCAACAACCTGTTCATGCTGCGCGTGCGCGAGACGGCCACCGCCGAACTGCTGACGCGGCAGTTGCCGAAGGTCGAGGTCTATACCACTACCATCGTCTCAGGGGCAACCGACAGTTCGGACATCCGCGGCGCGACGGATTTCACGTCGAACACCCAGGACCGCATCAGCATGTCCAGCGTGCCGATGATCGAGCCATCGCACGTAGTCGGCCTGCCCAAAGGCCAGTGCTTCGCGCTGCTGCAGGGCGGCCAGCTTTGGAAGGTTCGCATGCCGCTGCCGATACCAGACCCGGATGAAGTGATGCCGGCGGACCTGCAACAACTGGCGGGGTACATGCGCCAGAGCTACAGCGAGGCTACGCAGTGGTGGGAGTTCACCAGTTCCCCGACCTTGCAGAATGCGGCCTTGCCCGATGACCTGCTGGATGATGCGGCTCCAGCCGAGTCTGCTGCGGTGGCCACCGCCACCGACCACAATGCCGACGAGGCCGCGCCATGAAGGACGCCGCATCGACCGCGCAGCGGGAGCAGAACCAGCGCCAGGGCCTGATCGTCGGCACCGTCACCTTGCCGTTTCGCTTGCTTGGAGTGCTGATCGGCTCGCTGCTGTTCTCGATCGTGGTGGAGTGCGTCGGCATGCACCTGTTCTGGAAGGACCAGGGCTGGCGCCATTCCCAGCAGATGTTGCAGTACGAGCTTGGACACCTGTCCAGCCACTTCACGCGCAGCGTGGTCGTGCAGGAGCCGGGGCGCACAGCGCACGAGTTGGTGGATACAGGCTACGAATGGGTGTTTGTTCGCTCCGGGCTGCTGGCGCGCATGAGCCAGACCGCCGAGCGCGTCCGCGCACCCAGCCACGAGCAGGCGCGCAACTTCCGCTACTACATCAGCCAAGTCTATGTCTGGGCCGAGAGCTACCTGATCGCCGCGGCCTTCACGACGCTGACCTTCCTAGTGCGCCTGCTGGTCCTGGTGCTCACGCTGCCGCTGATCTTCACGGCCGCTTTCGTCGGTCTGATTGATGGTCTGGTACGACGCGACGTGCGCAGGTTCGGCGCGGGCCGCGAATCCGGGTTCATCTACCACCGCGCGAAAGCCAGCCTTATGCCCCTGGCCGTGCTGCCGTGGATCACGTACCTGGCACTGCCGATCTCGGTGCATCCATTGCTGATCCTGTTGCCGAGCGCCGCCTTGCTGGGACTGGCCGTGAGCCTGACTGCGGGCAGCTTCAAGAAGTACCTCTAGCCGATCAATCCGGTCATCCGCAGGTTCCTATTGTTTGCGGCCTGAAACAGCCCTGATCTCCACGATCTAGCCATTGCTGATCACACAGGAATGGCGCGATGTTGGCTCCGATCTGGCTGCGCGCCGCGCATCGCGGCGTGCCCACTTTTCTCGTGACGGTCCTTGTGTTGGGCCAGTCCTCGATGGCGTTGGCCGAGTCCCCAGCGCAGCGTCAGGAGCTGGTCGCAGCGCTGCGCCAACTCGACGCGCTGGAGCACACGGTCACCGACAGCGCCGCGCATGCCCCCATCCAGCCGGGCGAGCGCTACCACTTCGACTACCCGAGGCTGCTGGCTGACCTGGCGCGCGTGCGCGCCGGCATCCAGGCCCATCTCACACCGTCGCGCGCCCAGCCGCGCGACCCGTCCGAATTGACCGGCGACTACCGCACGGAGCGGGTCGTCCCGCCATCACCGCCGACGACCGCGGAGGGCAAGCCATGAACGGCGCCCAGGTCTCGGCATTTCAAGCCAACAGCGGCATCGCACCTTCAGCGATGGCGACCGTCCTGGTCGGCGTCGTGTTCGCGGTCCTGCTCGTCTGGGGCGTTTGGGCCATGCGAACGGCCTACGTGGGGTGGTCCGAGAGCCGCCTCAACCAACGCCAGTTCCTCGGCGTCTGCATCCGATTCGTCGCGATGTACCTCGTCCTGACTTTCTTCCTCCTCTCCTGACCTGAAAGGCATGACCATGCACAACCGCATCCTCACTTCCCGTCTTGCCCAGCGCGCCGCCGTGGCCTTGGGCGCCGCTGCGCTGCCCGCGCTGTCGTTCGCGCAGGGTCTGCCGCAGTTGGAGAACCCGACCCGCGGCACGGGCAACGGCATCATGGAAACGATCCGTAACTACGGCTACGACATCATCATGCTCGTGGCCCTCCTGGTCGTGGCGTCGATGTTCATCGGCGTCTGCTACCACGCCTACGGGACCTACGCGGAAATCCACACCGGCCGCAAGACGTGGGGCCAGTTCGGCCTCACGGTCGCCATCGGCGCCGTCCTGCTCGTGATCGGCATCTGGCTGCTCACCGAAGCCACCGGCATCCTGTAAGCGAGGCTGGTATGTCCGAGCAGCAGCACGTCCGTGCGGATGGGACCGTGACGTTCCTTCCGCACCGGCTCAACCGCCATCCCGTTGTCGTGCGCGGCCTCACCGCCGACGAGCTGTGGATCTGCTGCGGCTTGTCCGGCGGCGCCGGCCTGCTGGTCGGCGCGCCGCTGTCGTGGGTGTTCCGCACGATCGCGCTAGCTCCCACGTTCGTCGTCCTGGGCGTGGCCTTGGGCGTGTTTATCGGCGGCGGCATTCTCCGCCGCCTCAAGCGCGGGCGTCCCGACACCTGGCTGTATCGGCAACTGCAATGGCGCATTGCGACACGTCATCCACTGATGGCGGGTTGGGTGGGCGGCCATGTGCTGATCTCACGTTCCGGCTTCTGGACCACCCGAAGGAGCGCGCGATGAGCCGCTTCAAGAACGAGATCACCCACCTGCAGGCGCACATCAAGACGCTTCGCCTGGGGACTGGTGCCCTGATCATCGTCGCCCTGGTCATGGGTGGCGGCTGGTGGAGCGCTCCGCGCGATCTGACCATCCACGTTCCGCCTGACCTGCGCTCCGGCAGTACCAGGAAGTGGTGGGAAGTGCCGCCCGAATCGGTCTATGCGTTCACGTTCTACGTGTTCCAGACGCTCAACCGCTGGCCGACGAATGGCGAAGAGGACTACGCGCGCAACCTCCACACGCTCTCGCCGTACCTCACCCCGTCCTGCCAGGCCTTCCTGCGCGCGGACTACGACTACCGCCGCAGCACGGGCGAGCTGCGCCAGCGCGTGCGCGGTATCTACGAAATCCCCGGCCGCGGCTACGGCGACGACCCCACGGCCCGCGTGCGCGTGGTTTCCGACCGCGACTGGGTAGTGACGCTGGACATCACCGCCGACGAGTACTACGGCGCCGAGCAAGTCAAGCGCGCTCTGGTGCGCTATCCCGTGAAGGTCACGCGGGTGGACGTCGATCCTGCCCGCAACCCGTTCGGCCTGGCGCTCGACTGCTATGAGGGCGCGCCCCAGCGCATCAGCACGCCGGAGCCGACGCGCCCGGCGTCTGGCGGCCTGTCTCCGCAAGCGCCTCAAGGAGAAATCCCATGAAGCATCCTGTACTCACGTTGCTGGGGCTGTTGGCAGTGGCCGCGGCTCCCGCTGTCCAGGCGGTGGAGATCCTGCGCTGGGAACGCATGCCGCTGGCGTTGCCGCTGAAGGTCGGCCAGGAGCGCGTCGTGTTTATCGACCGCAACGTCCGCGTGGGCGTGCCCGCGGGCGTCGGCGAGCGCCTGCGGGTGCAGAGCGCGGGCGGTGCGGTGTACCTGCGCGCCAGCGAGCCGATCGAACCCACGCGGCTGCAATTGCAGGACGCCGACACGGGCGCGCTGATCCTGCTGGACATTGCGGCGGAGCCAGCCAAGGACGGGGAAGCCGAGCTGGAACCAGTGCGCATCGTCGAGGGCAACAGCACCCCGGCGCGCTATGGCGATCAGCCCGGCGATGACAACGAAGCTCCGGCGCGCGCCCAGGACCAGGCCGGCGCGCGAGCGGCGCGACGCGAGACCCCGGTGCCGGTTGTCCTGACGCGCTTCGCCGCACAGAACCTCTACGCGCCGCTACGCACCGTGGAGCCGCTGCCGAGCGTCATGCGGGTGAACCTGCGCCGTGACCTCGACCTCGGCACGCTGATGCCGACGCTGCCCGTGCGCGCGGTCGCGCTCGCGTCGTGGCGTCTGGAAGACCAGTGGGTGACCGCCGTGCGCCTGACCAACAGCAGCAGCGGCTGGATCACCCTGGACCCGCGCGTGCTGCAAGGCGATTTCCTCACCGCCACCTTCCAACACGAGGCGCTTGGTCCCCGCGGGACGCCCGAGGACACGACCGTCCTGTACCTGGTGACGCGCGGGCGTGGCCTGGCGCAATCGCTGCTACCAGCGGTCAACCGCTTCGACCCGGCCGTGCATCTCCCACAACCGGAAGCCAGTTCCCAGGATGGCACCGACCGCAAGGAGGTCCGCCATGCGCAGTAATGGACTCCTGAAGTGGCTGATGATCCCGGTTGCCGTGCTGGTGCTGTTCGTCGCCATCCGGCTGTTCTCGGGTGGCAGCACTTCGGCACCACCGACCGCGGATGCCGGCGCCAAGCTCACTCCAGCGGAAATGAAGGCGCTGGGCATCGAGGGCGATACCCCGCGCGACACCGTGGCGACGCTCGTTGCTCAAGTGAAGCAGTTGCGCACCGAGCTTCAGACCGCGCTCTCGGACAACAAATCCCAGCGCGAAGAAAACCAGCGACTGCGCCAGCGCGAGAACTCCATTGACCAGCGCATCAATTCGGCCCTCGACTCCGAGCGCACTAACCTACGTCGCGACCAAGAGCAGGCAGCCAGCGCGCGCCAGCAGACCGAAGGGCTGCTTGCCGACCTGCAACGGCGCCTGGACAGTATCGGGGGACGTGGCGGCGGCCATGCCGACCTGCCGGTGGGTCTGGGGCTGCGTGACGGCGACGAGGCCGGCATGGAAGGCGGCGTGCGCTGGGTCGAACCCGACGATGCGAGGAAAGTCGAGGGGCGCAACAGCAGTCGTGGCACGGGTAGCGGCATGAGCTTCCCGACGAGCTTCGGCCCCGCACAGAGCACGTTGGAAACCACGGCGGAAACCGTGGCGAACGCAGGCGCACGCGCCGCAGGCGTGAAGAGCGCCAAGGCGGTCTATACCGTACCGACCAATTCGACGCTGATGGGGTCGGTGGCGATGACGGCGCTGATCGGCCGCGTGCCGATCGACGGAACCGTCAACGATCCGTACCCCTTCAAGGTGTTGGTCGGATCGGACAACCTGACCGCCAATGGCATCGACATTCCCGACGTGGCCGGTGCCGTGTTCAGCGGCACCGCATCGGGCGACTGGACGCTCTCGTGCGTGCGCGGCCAGGTACGCAGCATCACCTTCGTCTTCCACGACGGCACGATCCGCACCATCCCCGAAGACCGCGACGGCAACCAGCAGAACAACCAGCAGCAGAACTCTCAAAGTGGAGGCCTGGGCTGGATCAGCGACCCATACGGCATTCCCTGCGTCAGCGGGGAGCGTCGCAGCAACGCCCAGCAGTACCTTGGCTCGCAAGCCCTGATTACCGCCGCCGGTGCCGGCGTCGCCTCGCTGATCGACAGCGACAGCGGCCAGATGTCCTACGTCGGCGCCGACGGCTCCATCGGCAGCGTCGGCATCTCGGGCAATGAAGCCGTGGGCCGCATCCTGGCCGGTGGCGTGCGCGACATGGCCGACTGGGTGAACAAGCTATACGGCCAGGCCTTCGCCGCCGTCTATGTCCAGCCCGGCGCGAAGGTCGCCGTCCACCTCGAAAAGCCGCTTGCCATCGACTTCGATCCCGAAGGCCGCAAGGTCGATCACCGCGCAGGAGAAAGCCATGCTCTCGAACTTGAATAAGGGCCTGGCGCTGGCCCTCGCCGTCGCGGTGCTCGGCGGCTGTGCCACCAGCAAGGAAAAGCTGCTCCCGCACGGCGATAGCACGATGATGGACATCTGGCAGCAGAACGCCGGCGACGGCAGCGGTGGCGCCGGCCAGGTGGCGCGCAGGCAATTGCTCGATGCACGCCAGAGCCTGCGCCGGCCGCTGACCGAGGCCGACGTGGAGGCCGCACCCGCCGAACAGATGCGCTACACGCGCACGGCGCGAAACGAGGTCTATCGCCAGTTCCACCGCCTGCCGAACCCCGACCTTGTCATGTATGTGTACCCGCACCTGGCGGGTACCGACCCCGTGCCGGTTCCGGGCTACACGACAGTCTTCCCCCTGTACCAGCGCGTGCAGTACGCCATGCCGGGCGAGCGCGTGGAGGACTACTGATGCGCTGGAAACTCCCTTGGCCGAAGCTGGCTGCATCCGATGGTGGCAATGACGAGCAGCCGGACGGCTGGCAGCGCCACGTCGAGGCGTTGCGCCAGGCCGGCATCGCCGAACCCGGAGCGACGATCCAGGGCCGCAAGCCGGCGACCGTGGCGGACGAGCAGGCGCTGTACGACGTCGCGCAGTCGTTCGCGGAGCTGCTGCCGTGGGTGGAGTTCCTGCCGCCGTCGAAGTCCATGCTGCTGGAGGACGGGCAATCGGTCGCAGCCTTCTACGAGCTGGTCCCGCTGGGCACCGAAGGTCGGGAGCCTGGCTGGCTCGCGCATGCCCGCGACGCGCTCGAAAACGCGCTCCAGGATTCGTTCGATGAGCTGGACGAGAACCCCTGGGTGCTCCAGCTCTACGCCCAGGACGAACCCAGCTTCGACCAGTACATGCAGACCCTGCGCAACTACGTGCAGCCGCGCGCTCGCGGCACGGCCTTCACCGAGTTCTATCTTCGCTTCTTCGGCCACCACCTGCGCGCGGTGGCCAAGCCCGGCGGCCTGTTCGAGGACACGGTGGTCACGCGGTTGCGCTGGCGCGGCCAGACGCGGCGCGTGCGCATGGTGGTCTATCGCCGGGCCACCGGTCAGGCGAACCGCCGTGGCCAGACACCCGAGCAAATGCTGAACATCGTCTGCGATCGCCTTTGCGGCGGCCTGGCGAACGCCGGCATCCAAGCCCGGCGCATGGTCGCGGCCGATGTTCACGACTGGTTGCTGCGGTGGTTCAACCCACGCCCCACGATGCTCGGGCCAAGCGCTGAGGATCGAGAGCGCTTCTATGCGCTGGCCCGCTATCCCGACGAGGTGGAGGAAGGCGAGATCGAGCTGGCGAGTGGTCGGGATTTCAGCCAACGGCTGTTCTTCGGTCAGCCTCGCTCCGATGCCGGGCACGGCACCTGGTACTTCGACGGCATGCCGCACCGTGTGCTGGTCACCGACCGACTACGCATGCCGCCCGGTACGGGACACCTGACTGGCGAAACCCGCAAGGGGGATGCGATCAACACGCTTTTCGATCAGATGCCCGAAGACACCACGATGTGTCTGACCATGGTGGCGACGCCCCAGGACATCCTCGAATCGCACCTGAATCACCTGGCTAAGAAGGCTGTCGGCGAAACACTGGCATCGGAGCAGACGCTCAAGGATGTGCAGGAGGCGCGCTCGCTCATCGGCAGCGCGCACAAGCTCTACCGCGGCACGCTGGCCTTCTATCTGCGCGGACGCGACGAAGCCGAGCTTGACAGGCGCGGCCTGGACCTCGCCAACGTGATGCTCAACGCGGGGTTGCAGCCCGTGCGCGAGGACGATGAAGTCGCGCCGCTCAACAGCTACCTGCGCTGGCTACCGTGCTGCTACAACCCTGCGCAGGATCGGCGGAACTGGTTCACCCAACTGATGTTCGCCCAGCATGTGGCGAATCTCTCGCCGGCGTGGGGTCGCAGCCAGGGTACGGGCCATCCGGGCAACACGTTCTTCAACCGCGGTGGCGGGCCGATCACGTTTGATCCGCTGAACCGCTTGGACAGGCAGATGAACGCCCATCTGTTCCTATTCGGCCCCACCGGCTCGGGCAAGAGCGCAACGCTCAACAACCTCTTGAATCAGGTCACGGCCATCTACCGGCCGCGGCTGTTCATCGTGGAAGCCGGCAACAGCTTCGGTTTGTTCAGCGACTTCGCCAAGCGCCTGGGTCTGACCGTAAACCGAGTCAAGCTGGCTCCTGGCTCAGGCATCAGCCTGGCGCCGTTCGCCGACGCTCGCCGGCTGATCGAAACGCCCAGCAACGTGCAGACGCTTGATGCCGATGCACTGGATGAAGAATTGCCAGCCGATTCCTCGGTCATGGAGGAGGACGAGCAGCGCGACGTGCTGGGTGAACTGGAGATCACGGCACGGCTGATGATCACAGGCGGCGAGGACAAGGAAGAAGCTCGGATGACGCGGGCCGATCGCTCGCTGATCCGCCAGTGCATCCTCGATGCCGCCGAGCACTGCGTGGCCGAGAAACGCACGGTGCTCACGCGCGACGTGCGCAACGCGCTGCGCACGCGCGGCCAGGACCCGACGCTGCCCGAGATGCGGCGCGTGCGGCTGCTGGAGATGGCGGACGCGATGGACATGTTCTGCCAAGGCACGGACGGCGAGATGTTCGATCGCGATGGCACGCCGTGGCCCGAGGCCGACATCACGCTGGTGGATCTCGCGACCTATGCTCGGGAGGGCTACAACGCGCAGCTCTCCATCGCCTACATCAGCCTGATCAGCACGGTGAACAACATCGCCGAGCGCGACCAGTACCTGGGCCGTCCGATCATCAATGTGACCGACGAAGGCCACATCATCACGAAGAACCCGCTACTCGCGCCCTACGTCGTAAAAATTACAAAAATGTGGCGCAAGCTAGGGGCCTGGTTCTGGCTGGCTACACAAAATATCGACGATCTGCCGCGTGCCGCGGAGCCCATGCTCAACATGATTGAGTGGTGGATCTGCCTGTCGATGCCGCCCGATGAGGTCGAGAAGATCGCACGCTTCCGCGAACTCTCACCCGCGCAGAAAGCGCTGATGCTTTCTGCGCGCAAGGAGGCGGGGAAATTCACCGAGGGCGTCATCCTCTCCAAGAGCATGGAAGTGCTGTTCCGCGCCGTGCCGCCCAGCCTGTACTTGGCGTTGGCGCAGACCGAACCCGAAGAGAAGGCCGAGCGCTACCAGCTCATGCAGCACTACGGCTGCACCGAACTGGAAGCGGCCTTCAAGGTGGCCGAGAAGATCGACCAGGCGCGCGGCATCGAGTCGCCGGCCCTGGAACTGTCGTAAGACGGAGAACGCCATGGAACAGAAACGTCCTTCCATTCCGATGCAGGTCCAGGCGTTCCGCCGCCGCAACGGGCGGCCCCGCTGGCCCTGGGCATTGGCTGCTGTGCTGGTCGCGCTGCTGCTGATCTGGCTTGTGTCGAGGTCGCCCGGCGAATCCCCGCCGCAGCCGCCCACGCCGGTCAGCATGGCACCGGTGGCCGGGCCGCCCTGGCTAATGGGCAACCCCAAAGGCCGTTTCACGCTGACGCTCTATGCTGACCTGGAGTGCCCGTTCTGCCGGGAGTATTTCCCGCAGCTCAAGCGGTGGGTGGGCACCAACGCCGACGTGGCGCTGCAATGGCACCACCAGCCGCTGGCCGCGCACGAGCCGGCTGCGTCGGCCGAGGCACGTCTGGCCGAATGCGCAGCCGAATCTGGCGGGCATGCCGCGTTCTGGCAGGCGGTCGAATGGGTCTATGCCCACACGCGCAGCGACGGCCAGGGCTTGCCGGATGGCTTGCGCTACCCCGAATCGACGCCAGCCATCGAGCAGTGCATGTCAAGCGAAAGACCCAGTGCGGCTATCCGCGCCCAGGCTGCGGAAGCCACCAAGAGCGGCGTAACCGCCACTCCATCACTGCGCCTGCTCGATCGCCAGACGGGCCAGGCCATCCTGCTGCAGGGACCGATCGAGGGCGACGCCTTGTTGTCTGCCATGGACATGCTGGCGGCTGATGGTCCGACCGGCACACCCCCATCCGAAATGCCTGCCGACGTCGTCGGCGACATGCCCAGGTAGCCCCGGTCTTCATGGCTACGGCGCAGTCCGCTGCGCTGACCGCAACCCGTTCGCCTCGCATCCTGGTCGCGAACGATCACCGCTGCCGCGGTGATGGATGCACCTTGTTCGTTCCCCAGGAGGGCTTGCCCTCCCAGGGCGCGCGCCCTCCGATCTCACCGTCTGGAGGTTCGCCATGTCTTTCGTCGTCAACGACTCCTGCCTGGAGTCGCTTTCCGCCACCGCTGCCCAACACGAGGACTGGATCATCCAGCAAGCCATCGTGCTGCTGGAGAGGCGGGTTTTCAAAGCTGGACCGTGCCTCAGCCGACCGGCCGCTGTGCGGGACTACCTGCGCCTGAAACTGGTCGCTGAGCCCAACGAGATATTCGCCGCTGTGTTCCTGAACAGCATGAACCAGGTGCTGGCCTACGAGCCGCTGTTCAAGGGCACGATCAACGCGACTTCGGTCTATCCACGTGTCGTCGTACAGCGTGTGCTGGAGCTGAATGCCGCCGCGGTGGTCTTCGCCCACCAGCACCCCTCGGGCATCTCCGAACCGTCGAGCGCGGATCGCATGCTGACCCAGCAACTGCAGGCCGCGCTGGCGCTCATCGATGTGCGGGTACTGGACCACATCATCGTCGGCCAGGGTTCCCCGTTCTCCTTTGCGGAGTCCGGCCTGCTGTAACGGTCGCATTGCTTCATTGATCCTCGCGGAGGCTTCGGCCTCCGTTTTTTTATTGGCGCGGGACAAGCAGGTATGCGGGCAGCCCGCGATGCGCATTGTTTGTTGGGGTGGCATGAGGTTCGCGTTTGACTATGGCCCTGATCAACTTTCGGGGCACGCGACATGCCGGCATCCTTTTCCACGTTCGCGTCGGGCTGGCGAACCCTTGGCCTGGTTGTGGCGCTGCCGGCGTCCCTGGCCGTGTTCAGCCCCGTCATCTTCGCGGCCGACGTATTGGTCGTCACCGACAGCCACCACCCGGTCAAGACCATGGGCGGCGAGCGGCTGATCGAGCTGGACGAAGCCCGCCGGATTGAAGCGGAGCTTTCTGCTGAACTGCCCGCCGCCCCCGAACAGGCGGCGGCCACCGTCAAGCGTCGGCTGAACCAAGGCGGCGCCGACCTACAGCGCCGCATCGCTTCCGCATACCAAGGCGTCACCGACGCATGGAGCCTGGGCATCACCAGCATCCCGGCTGTCGTGGTGGATCAGCGCTACGTGGTCTATGGCGAGCCGGATGTGGCGCGCGCCGTCGCGCGCATTGAGCAGCGTCGGAGGGCCCAGCCATGAAGCGGCCATTCGACCTTATGCGCCGCATGCGGGCTGGCGTGGCTTCCTTGCTGCTGCTCAGCGCCACGGGTAGCTACGCCTTGAACACCACCGCCATCGTTGCCTCGGTGGCCTCGCCCGATTGCTTGGAGTACCGGGTGGTGGGTATCTGCTACTGGCTCTACTGCACCTGGGGAGGCTGCACGGTGCGCACCTCTGTCAAGGTGCGCCACTACATTCCCGATGCGGTCGTCTCCAGCTACAGCAACACGGGCGAGAACCCGTGGGTCGAAGTCCGGGCGATGAGTACGGCCAACCCGTCCGCCCAAGCGGGCGGCGATGGAACGACGAACGAGGATCACGAAAACAATCTCGCGAAATTCAAGAACGCCGACGTGATCGGCCATCCCGGCGTCGAGGTGTTCAACCAGTTTGTTTCGTCCTCGGGCTACTTCTGCGAGGGCGCGGGAACGGCATTCATGCCGTATCTGCTCAGCACCTTGGACACGCTTGCCTGGCGCTACAACGTGCCCGAGATGGCCTACCCGGAGGCATTGATTCCCGGCATGCGCGAGGTCGGCGCACGCACCACGATGAACCTTTGGGGCAACGTGTATCCCCGCGGCGGCTTCCTACACCAGACCGACGACCACAAATCGGGAGCCGTGGTGGCCCAGCGTGCGGGCGATGTCGTCACGCGCCGCGGGCAGTTGCACGTGTACCAGCCGCTGCTTGCCAATGCCCGCGATGGCTACTGGCCCGCCGGCGCGCTGATGGAGGGTGATGCCTCGACTGGCAAGTGGCAGGAACTCACGCCCGTCCTGTCCTCGTCCTGCACGGTTTTCCCACGCACCGGCTTCCTGACCCAGGCCCAGCAAGGCGACTACGCCTGGGCGCTGTGGCGGCCGTATGCCTGCTGCGAACGCCGTGGACAGGTGTTCCTTGGCAGCGTTGATTTCCTTTGAGGTGTCGCGATGAAGCGTTCCGAATCTATGCAGTTCTCCCCACCGGCTCGTGGCAAGAGGATCTGTTTGGCGCTTACCGGCGCGTTGGTTCTGGCAAGCGGCGTGGCCTGGGGCCAACTGGGCTACCAGACCAGCGGCAACGTCATCGGCGATGACGTCATGTATTCCATCGGCGGCGGCAGCGCCGTTTCGATGGGTCGCGCAGCCGGCATGCGCTCGCTCGGCGTGGGTGTCGGCTGGAACAGCAATCTGATCTGCGGCGACATGAGCATCCAGACCACGTTGAAGAATCAACTCAACGGTGTCACCAATGGCTTTCAGCAGATCATGTCCTCGGTGATCCAGAGTGCTACGAGTGCTGTGGCGTCCCTGCCGGCGTTGATCATCCAGCGGGCAGATCCAGGCCTCTACAACCTGCTCACCAACGGCGTTCTGCAAGCGCGGCTGGATTTCGACCGCTCGAAGCTGACGTGCCGCGCCATGGCCGAAAAGATGGCCGAAACGGCGGGCGGCCAACTCGGCTGGAGCCAGATGGCCGAAGGCATGGCGTTGCGTGATGCAGTGTCGAGCACGGATGCCGTCTCGGCCATCGAGCAGGCCGAGACGCGCCGTGGCAACGATGGCGTGCCCTGGGTCGGGGGAAGCAATGCCGGCGGCTCCGGTCAGCCCGCGATCAAGGTGGTCGGTGACGTCACCCGCGCGGGCTACAACCTGGTCAATGGCCGCGGGGTGACCGACACGTCGGCAATCGCTCCGGCCAGTTGCACGAGCCTGTCGTGCCAAACCTGGACCACGCCGCAGGCGGCCATCGAGTGGGCAACACGGGTGCTCGGCGAGAAGGAGCAGCGCACCTGCGACGCCTGCACCAAGACGGAGACGGTGCCCGGCGTCGGGCTGACGCCCCTGATCCAGGAGGAGTACGACGCCAAGCTGCAGGCGCTCCAAGACCTGGTATCCAAGGCGAAGAACACGACGCCCGAAAACCTGCGGGAGGCCGGCAGTGCGTCGCTGCCCATCACGCGCGGCGTGGTCGAGGCACTGCGCGACGAGCCGGATCAGCACCTCCTGTCGCAGCGCCTGGCGTCCGAGGTTGCGCTGGCGTCGGTGCTGGAGAAGGCGCTACTGCTGCAACGCACTCTGCTGACCGGCAAGAAGGAACCCAACGTGGCGGCCAACCAGCTCGCCGTGGAGGCGGTGAACCACGAGAGCGACACGCTCGATCGCGAGATTCGCAACCTCAAGACCGAGCTGGAGCTGCGCCGGGAGCTGGCGAACAACTCGCCCATGGCGATCATCCAGCGCCACGGCACGCGCGCGGCGGGCTCGCGTGGCATCTACGAAGGCGATCCAGTGCCTGACCGCCTCGATCAGTTGCAGAAGGGCAATCCGGGAGGCCGGCCATGAGCCTGATGCGTGCGACCTGGCTGCGCCCGCGCTGGCTGTTCAGCCGGCGCGCAGCGAAGGCGCTGCTGTGGACGGTGGTACTCGCGGCCGTCGCCGTGAGCGCCAACATCGTTGGCATCTACCTCGTCGGAAGCGTCGCGGGCTGGGAGCGTTGGCTGGCGGCAGCAGCGGGCTACTTCCTGGTCTGGCGGCTGTGCCTGTATGGCGCGACGGCCTACGGCTGGGTCTGGATGCGTCGCCGGCTGCTTGCGCGTGAGGACGACGCGCAAGCGCGGCGCCGCCTGGTGCGCAGCGAGATCGCCGGCGTCGTTGCCATCGTGGCGCTTGAAGCCAGCCTGTTGATGCAGGGTTGAGGGGAGGGCCGAGCCATGACGCTTTTCACGACCGACTACCTGGAGTACTACCTGACCCTGGTGTCCTGGATCGTCAACAACGGCATCTGGGCGGTACTGGTATCCAGCGGGGTATTCGCACTGCCCTTCGTGACGATCATCGTGCAGGAATGGCTCAAGGCCCGTGCGGAGGGTGCCGACGAAGGCAACAAGGGCGTGCTCTCGGCCGCACGCATCGAGAACCGGGTGTTCGTCGCCATCGTAGTGGTGATGTTCGCCGGCATCCCCTTCATCGACGTGGATCTCAACACCATTCAGTACGACAGCTCGCGCTCGGCCCAGTGCCAGGTCAACGTGCCGCAGCCCACGGATACCGGCTGGTCCCAGTCCTTCAGCACCATCAACAACCAGAGTGCCAAGGTGCCGGTCTGGTGGGCCTTCATGCACGCGCTCTCGCGCGCCGTCACCAGCGCCTCGGTGGCGGCAATTCCGTGCGGGACAGACCTACGACAGATGCGCATGGAGATCGACGCTACCCGCATCAACGACCCAGTTCTGGCTCAGGAAGTGGCCGATTTCACACACGACTGCTACGGACCTGCACGCGCTAAATTGTTCATGGCGCGGCCGGAGCTGGACGAAGCTCAAATGAACGACGTGACCTGGATCGGTTCGAGGTTTTTCACGGATACCGGCGGCTACTACGACAGCTACCGTTCCAGCACGGCGCGCGAGTCATGGCCCTATGACGACACCCGCGACGCAGGGCTTGCGCAGGTGGCCAGTGGCGGCGGTTACCCGACCTGCAGGCAGTGGTGGGCCGATGGCAGCAACGGCCTGCGGGCACGGCTGCTGAGCCAGGTGGACCCCAGCCTGTTGAATCGCTTGGCGGGCTGGGCCGGGTTCCTGAGCCGTACCGAGGTGGACGATTCGGTGGTCCGTACCATCGCGTCACCGCGACAGCAGAAGCTCAACCAGGGTTCGGTCTATACCGACTACGGCGGCCAGATCGACAAGACCCTGCCGAACATCGTGACGCGGGCCACGGGGGATGTAGGAATGGCGGTCGGGGCACTTGCCGCATTTCCCGCCATGGACGTGGTGCGCCAGGCGCTGCCCATGGTGCTTGCCTTGCTCAAGATGGCACTGGTCATCTGCATCCCGCTCGTACTGGTCGTCGGAACCTATGACCTGAAGACGGTCGTCACCGTCAGCGTCGTGCAGTTCGCGCTGTTCTTCACCGATTTCTGGTTCCAACTCGCACGCTGGATCGACAGCACCATCCTCGATGCGCTCTATGGGTGGGGCTTCGGCTGGAACCGGCCACACACTAACTTCGATCCACTGGTGGGGCTGAATAATGCCTTTGGCGACCTGCTCCTGATGTTCGTCATGGGCACGATGTTCCTGGTCTTGCCGGGCTTTTGGCTTGCGAGCCTTACCTGGGTTGGGATTCGGGCCGGGCACGTCATCCAGGGGCTTTCAGATGGCAGCAAGAGCGCCGGCCAAGCAGGCGGTAAGGGCGCTGGGGCCCTTACCGGAGGTAAGCTGAAGTAGCGCGGTGCCGATCAGTCGTCGGTGTACAACTCGTGCGACGTATCGTTGTACAGATTGGGATCGTAGCCGGGTGTCTTGCGCAGTTCGGTGAGGTCGGTGAACGGCCACTCGTCTTCTTCCGAGGTATTGGCAGCCGCCGCCCATCCCGCCACCACGACTCCCAGCAACACGAGTGCGAACCAGAAGGCGGCGTAGAGCAGCGCGCCCAGCACAGCCAGCTTGACCGCCCACAGCAGCACTGTGACACCAACCGAAGGCACCCCTGTGGCCACCAACCAATTCGATACCCGCCGTTCGCCACGCGCATAGGCACGCCATCCACGGCCAAAGGCGCGGCCGATACGTTCTGCGGTGCTGGTGCGGGTTGTGGTGTTCATGGTCGTCTCCTGCTACTGAGGAATGCCTATTCCAGTGTGCTCCACTTCATTCCGTTTCGGGCTTCCAATGTGTCTTCTCGCTGCTTCAGGACGCTTCGTCATCCGGTTCTATCGGGCCGGGGTCGGGTTCCACGCCGATGCGGTAGGTGGCAACGAAACGCGGCCAGTCCACATGGTCAACCAGATCGATGTCCTCGATGACGCTGACCTTCGTTTCCGCACGCTCGAACAGGGCGATGCTCTTGGCGGGATAGTTGTTGCGCGACGGATAGAGTACCCCGTCAAACAGAGGTTGGCCGTCGTCGCCGACCATCGCATGCACATGAGCGGACACCTGCTGCGTGTGCGTGTAGCCACGGCTGGCCAACTGCTCCAGGTTCAGGCCAAAGTAGCCCGCCATGACGCCTGGTGCCGTGAGATCGGCCAGAAGCACGTCGGCCATCACCCCTACGGCGCGCACCATCCTGCCCTGGACTTCTTTCAATGCGATCGAGCGCTTCGCGTCATCAAGCCACTGATGCTTGTGAAACACCGACTCCATCAGCGCCGTGGGCAGGTCGCGCCCCAGGTAGAGCACGCCGTAGGTTCGGGCAGGGTCGTCGTAGCGATTGGTGCTGCTGCGACCATAGTACAGCGGGCTGCCCCGATAGACGACGCGGCTCACATGCTGGAGCAGTTCACCGGCATCGATCAGGAACGAAGGCAGCTCGTGGCTCATGGCAGTCTCGCTTCAATGCACCTGAACGCCCAGCACGTTGAACACGGCCTCGGCCACGTCGTCGATCGTGCCATGCGTCACCGCATCCACCGGCGAGCGACCGCCCAAGCCTTCGAGCGGTTCGGACAGTGCGCGGTAGATCGTCCAGTGATCGATACCCTCGACCTCCTGAAGCACGGTTTGGGTCAACTGCTGTTTCACCGGGTCGAGCTGCCAGTCGGGCAGCTTCTGACCGCGTGGCCCCACGTTCAGCGCCAGCAGCCGACGCGCGAGGATGTCCTTGTAGATCTGCTGGCGCGACTTGTCCGCCAGCTTGGCGAACTCCGCGGGCGGCAGGTTGTGCGGCTGGTTGAAGGTTTCCAGCAGCACGGCACGGCCTCGCTGGACGTCGGTTTCATTCGGTGCCCAGCGCGTGTCGGCGCGCAGCGCGGCCGCCTTGCGTGCAAGGGCCTGCCCAACGGTCTCCCCCTGCAAGTTGGCGGGCAGTGTCACCGCTTCCACGCGCTCGTGGACGAACGCCTGCAACTCGGCCGCGAAAGCCGTGGCATCCCGGATTTCGACGGTATCCGCGAAGCGGCGTACATCTTCCACCGTGACGCGCGGCAGACGGTCGGCAATGAATTCAATGGCAGTGGGCATGGTCATCTCCCGAGTAGGTTTGAGACAGGCTTCACTCTAGTCGCCTTTGTCGCGTTTGTCAACTTTGACGCCTAGAGAGCAACGTACCCGGCGGAAGCAGCGCCTTCGCAGCATAGACCGAGGCCAGCGCCTGGTCGCCGTCCAATGCATTCGAGCGGGTTCCACATTGACGGTGGAGCCGCGGTCCAGGCCCCGCTATACCGAAACGGTTAAAGGCCAAAGGGTCGAAATGGCAAGGGAATGGGGTGCAAGGGGAAAGGCCCTACCTCGAAAAGGCCAAAAGGCCTCCCGGTCGGCCCGTCATTAGGACACCTCACATGCTCTCCCTGTTCCAGCGAAAACGGCCCCCGGTCGCTGCCGCACCGACGCCACCACCCGTCACCGACCTCCCGAAAGGGCTGCTGCGTCCTGAGTCGGCCGCATCGCTGCTGGCCACCCCACGCCGGCAGAAGCTGCTGGAGCACATCTGGCAGCGCACGTCGCTCTCACACCGGCAATTCGCCACCCTGTACCGCACGCCCCTGGAACGCTACGCCGAACTGGTCCAAGCCTTTCCGGCCTCCGAGGCGCATCACCATGCCTATCCGGGCGGCATGCTCGACCACGGCCTGGAGATCGTGGCCTACAGCCTGAAACTGCGGCAGTCCCATCTGCTGCCCATCGGTGCCAGTCCCGAAGACCAGGCGGCGCAGTCCGAAGCCTGGACCGCCGCCGTCGCCTATGCTGCGCTGCTCCACGATATTGGCAAGATCGCCGTCGATCTACACGTCGAACTGGCCGACGGCAGTACTTGGCATCCGTGGCATGGCCCGCTGCACCAGGCGTACCGATTTCGCTACCGTGACGACCGCGAATACCGCCTGCACAGCGCTGCAACAGGCTTGCTCTATCGCCAACTGCTCGACCGCCACGTCCTGGACTGGCTCAGCGACTATCCGGCTCTCTGGGCACCGCTGCTCTATGTGCTGGCCGGTCAGTACGAACATGCCGGTGTACTAGGGGAACTCGTCGTGCAAGCAGACCGGGCGTCGGTGGCCCAGGAGCTGGGCGGCGATCCGGCGCGCGCCATGGCCGCGCCCAAGCACGCACTGCAACGCAAGCTGCTGGACGGGTTGCGCTACCTGCTCAAGGAACAGTTGAAGCTGAACCAGCCGGAAGCCTCCGATGGCTGGCTCACCGAGGATGGTTTGTGGCTGGTGAGCAAGACGGTCTCGGACAAACTGCGCGCACACCTCCTGTCTCAGGGGATCGATGGCATTCCTGCGAACAACACCGCCGTGTTCAACGTACTGCAGGACCACGGCATGCTCCAGCCCACCTCGGACGGCAAAGCGGTCTGGCGCGCGACCGTCACCAGCACGACCGGCTGGTCCCATTCGTTCACCCTGTTGCGTCTCGCTCCCGCGCTGATCTGGGAGTCTGGCGAGCGACCAGCACCTTTCGCAGGCACGGTAGAGATCGACGCGACGCCCGCGGAAAACGACGCCAGCATGTCGGCTCCCGCGCCAACCGTCTCGGTGAACCCAGCGCAGGGAGGTCAAGAGCCTCCAATTTGGGAGGACGACAGCACCACCATCGTTTCACCGCCCGCGGCCCAGCCCGTGCCCGACGTCATGGAGGACTTGCTCGCGATGGTGGGCTTGGGTGAGTCGGCCGGCGTTGGTCAGGATGCCGAAGAGTTCCTCCACCCTCCCGCGCCAGCAACAGCCGCGACGTCCATTCCATCACCTGTACCCGCGCCTACGCCTGGGTCATCGGCAACGAAGCCATCCGCGGAACAGTTCATGGTTTGGCTGAAGCAGGGAATCACCTCACGACGGCTCATCATCAATGACGCGAAGGCGCTCGTGCATACGGTGAATGACACGGCCTACCTGGTCAGCCCGGGTGTGTTCCAACGCTATGCGCAGGAGCATCCCGAAGTGGCCGCGCTCGCCAAGCAGGAGAATCAACAGGATTGGCAGTGGGTGCAGAAGCGCTTCGAGAAGCTGCAGCTACATCGCAAGCACCCCAATGGCCTGAACATTTGGACCTGTGAGGTCACGGGCCCGAGGAAGTCCCGCCGACTGCATGGCTACCTCCTTGAAGATGGGTCCTTGGCATTCCCCGAAATACCGCCCAACAATCCCTATCTTGCTCTGACTCAGGAAGGATGACGCGATTCGGGCATTGATCGCCACCGTCGTTTGGCGACGATCAATACCCCGCGAAAGCTGGCAACATTTGGCGAACTGAGCTACTCGGCCCGCGCCAACTCCTGCGCAAGGAACGGAGCGGTTCGGCTGCCAGACGTTCGGGCCACCTGCTGAGGGGAGCCCGCCACCACGATGCTGCCGCCGGCAGCGCCTGCACCAGGCCCCACGTCGATCACCCAATCGGCCTGAGCCACCGCGCGCATATCGTGCTCGATCATCACCACGGTGTTGCCGGCATCGACCAGGCGCTGCAACTGCACCAGCAGCCGGTCGGCATCCGATGCATGCAGCCCGGTGGTTGGCTCGTCGAGCACGTACAGGCTTCGGCCGCGCTGGCTGCGCTGAAGCTCGGTCGCCAGCTTGATGCGCTGCGCCTCGCCACCGGAAAGTTCCGTGGCCGGTTGCCCCAGGCGCAGATAGCCCAATCCGATATCGCGCAGCAATTGCAGGGGCCGGGCCACGGCGTCTTCACCCGCAAAGAATTCGCTGGCTTCGTCCACGGTCATCTGCAGCACCTCGGCGATGTTGCGCCCGTTCCATCGCACCTTCAGCGTGGCCTCGTTGTAGCGTGCGCCATGGCACGTCGGACACGGGGCGTACACGCTGGGCATGAACAGCAACTCCACACTGACGAAGCCCTCGCCCTCGCAGGTCTCGCAACGCCCCTTAGCCACGTTGAACGAGAAGCGCCCGGCGTCATAGCGGCGGCGTCGCGCATCGGGCGTGGCGGCGAACAGCTTGCGCACGTGGTCGAACAGGCCGGTGTAGGTGGCCAGGTTGGACCGGGGCGTGCGCCCGATCGGCTTCTGGTCCACCTGCACCAGGCGCTGTATGGCGTCCACGTCGCCCGCCAGATGACCGCCAGTCGCTTCGATCACTGCCGGCCCTTCGCTGGTGGCGCTTTCGGCCGCGTCGTCCTCGGGCTCGTGGCCCAAGTGCAGTAGCACCAGCTCCGGCAGCGCCTGCGCGACGAGGCTGGACTTGCCCGAGCCGGAGATGCCGGTGACGGCCGTCAGCACGCCCAGCGGAATGCGTGCGTCCACGCCATGCAGGTTGTGACGATGAATGCCCTGAAGCTCCAGCCAGCCGGTCGCTTCGCGTGCCCGGCTTCCCGGCGCGGCGATTTCGTCGAACAGATAGCGGGCGGTGCGCGATTCGGCAATCTTGCGCAGGCCGTCCGGCTCGCCGCTGTAGAGCACGCGGCCGCCACGCTCCCCGGCATCCGGCCCCACATCCACCAGCCATTGCGCGCGGCGCATCAGGTCCAGGTCGTGCTCGACCACGAACACCGAGTTGCCGGCGTCACGCAGCCGGTCGAGCGCGTCGTACAGCGCCTGGCTGTCGGAGGGGTGCAACCCCGCCGAGGGCTCGTCGAGCACGTACACAACACCGAACAGCAGGGAACTCAATTGCGTGGCCAGCCGCAGGCGCTGCAACTCGCCGGCCGAAAGCGTCGGCGTGGCCCGGTCCAGCGTCAGGTAACCCAGGCCCAGCCCACGCAGTTGACGCAGGCGCGCCATCACACCGCCGGCCAGGCGCTGCGCGGCGAGGCGCTTTTCTTCCGACAGCGCGGAGGTGCGGCGCACGTCGGGCGATACCGCATGGACGGCACGGCCGGAGGCCGCGCGTTCGGCACGGTCGCGTCGGGTCGCTTCCTTGTCCGTAGCCTCCCCCGCTGCATGGGCGCGGAAATCGCCCTGGGCAATGGGTTCGAGCAAGGCAGCCAACTGGTCCAGCGGCATCTGCATGAACGCGCCGATGTCCACGCCGGCGAAAGTGACCGACAGCGCCTCGGGCTTGAGCCGCTTGCCGTGGCAGGTGGGGCACGGCTTGCCCTCCATGAACCGGGACACGCGCTTTCTCATCAGTGCGCTTTGGGTATTGGCAAAGGTGTGCAGCACATACCGCCGGGCGCCGGTGAAGGTGCCCATGTAGCTCGGCTCCATCTTGCGCTTGAGCGCGACGCGAGTTTCGGCGGGCGTGAAGCCGGCGTACACCGGCACTGTCGGTGTTTCCTCGGTGAACAGAATCCAGTCGCGATCCTTCTTCGGCAGGTCCTTCCACGGTCGGTCAACGTCGTAGCCCATGCTGACCAGGATGTCGCGCAGGTTCTGGCCTTGCCAGGCGGGGGGCCAGGAGGCGATCGCCCGCTCGCGGATGCTCAGGGAGGGATCGGGCACCATGATGGCCTCGGTCACCTCGTACACATGGCCCAGGCCGTGGCAGGTCGGGCACGCTCCCTGCGGCGTGTTGGGCGAAAAATCCTCGGCGTACAGCATCGGCTGGTTGGCTGGGTAGGCGCCGGCGCGCGAATACATCATCCGCACCAGGCTGGACAGGGTGGTCACACTGCCCACGGAGGAACGCGCGTTGCTGGAGCCCCGCTGCTGTTGCAACGCCACCGCCGGCGGCAGGCCGTCGATCGCATCGACGTCCGGCACGCCGGCCTGGTCGATCAGGCGCCGCGCATAGGGGGCCACCGACTCGAAGTAGCGCCGCTGCGCCTCGGCGTAGATGGTGCCGAAGGCCAGCGAGGACTTGCCGGAGCCGGAAACGCCGGAGAACACCACCAGCGCGTTACGCGGGATGGAAACGTCCACCTCTTTGAGGTTGTTCTCGCGCGCGCCGCGCACTTCCACCATGCCGCTGGCCGCAGCCGTACAAGAGGATTCACCGAAAGAATTGTTTGGCATGTTTTTATCCTGTAGTTCGTCCCGCTCAGGACGGGACTTCCTGAGTTCGGGGGCCGCGGCGACTGGCTTCGAGCGCCGCGGTGACAGTGCGGGCGTCGTAGCTGCCGCGCAGACGACGACCCTCGACGAAGAACGTCGGCGTGGCGTGCGCACCGCTGGCGACCGCACTGGCGAGGTCGCGCTCGACACGCTCGATCACCGCGGTGCTGTCGAGATCCGCGATGAACCGTTCGACGTCGAGCCCAAGCTCGGCGGCGTAGCCGATCAGATGCTCGCGCTCCAGCGCATGCTGACGGGTGAACACGAAGTCCAGCCACGGCCAGAACATCCCCTGGTTCGCCGCTGCCTCGGACGCCCGCGCGGCAATCGGCCCGTGCGGGTGGTGCGGCAGATGGCGCACCACATACCGCAGGTCGTCCCCGAAGTGGGCGCGCAGATCGTCCCACGAACCGGTGGCGTGCGCACAGTACGCGCACTCGAAGTCCACGTACTCGACGAGTGTGAGCTGGGCGTCCTCCGGCCCGCGGATGTGATCGATCTCCGGATCGACCGGTGGCTCAAGCACCATCGGCAGGTCAGCGGTCTTCTCACCCCACCGCTGGGCGGCGACCTTGAAGATCAGCCACCCGAGCAACGTGGCGAACACCATCGACACGAGCACGCCGACCGTCGCCTGGCGGCCCAGGTCGGAGGTCGTGCCGAACGCGAGCCCGATGATCAGCAGCGACACGGTGAACCCGATCCCGGACAGTGCCGCACCACCGAACACGCTCCCCACCCCGACGCCCTCGGGCAGCCGGCCCAGGCCGAGACGGACGGCGACGAGAGTGATGAGCCCGATGCCCAGGAGCTTGCCGAGCACGAGCCCTGCGATGACGCCCCACGTGACTGGCGAGCCGAAGGCCTCGGCGAGCAGCCCGCCACGCACGTCCACTCCGGCGTTCGCCAAGGCGAACACCGGCACGATCAGCAGCGCCGTCGGCAGCCGCAGGAACTCGTGCAATCGCTCGTTCACCGAGATACCCCGGGACAGCCCGCAGTCCACCGCGCGGGCCGATGCGGCACTCGGAGACTGCCAGAAGTCGCGGAACAGTTGTTTTGCCGCGACGACCTTGTGACGTTGCGTCGCGTAGGCGGGGATCAGCAGCCCCGCGGCCATCCCGGCGAGAGAGGCATGGATGCCGGAGTACACGGTTGCGAGCCACAGCACGATCACGATCAGCACATACGGCATTGCCCGCCACTGGCGGGTGCGCCCTAGCCACCACAACGCAACGAGACTGGCGAGGGCGATCAACAACGGGACGATCCGAATCTCCTCGCTATAGACGATGCCGATGATGGACACGGCGAGGAAGTCATCGACCACGGTCAGGGTGAGCAGGAACACGCGCAACTGACCGGATAGCCGCGGGCCGACGATCGCCAGGG
Source organism: Stenotrophomonas sp. 63632_Sma (assembly GCF_056482875.1). Classification (NCBI taxonomy): domain Bacteria; kingdom Pseudomonadati; phylum Pseudomonadota; class Gammaproteobacteria; order Lysobacterales; family Lysobacteraceae; genus Stenotrophomonas; species Stenotrophomonas sp. 63632_Sma. The sequence continues at coordinate 1,596,563 of NZ_CM151220.1, read as the reverse complement.
TGCCCAGCATGAATGCCGTATCGGTGCCGACCACCGCCCCCCACCCGTGCAGGCCCTCACTTCCGGCCAGCCCCACGATCAGGACATACACCAGCGCGGGAAGCACGACACCTGCGACACCCGCGATCAGAGCGAGACGGGCACGGCTGCGGTCCCTGAGCGATCCGTGGGCAAACTCCTGACGCACCTCCAGGCCGATCAGGAAGAAGAAGACCACCATCAGGCCGTCGTTGACCCAGTGATGCAGATCCATGTGCAGGCCCAGCGGCCCGAAGTCAAACCCGACGTCCAGGTGCCACAACGCGAAATAGGCATCGGATAGCGGCGAGTTCGCCCACGCCAGCGCCACGACCGTGACGATCACCAGCAGCACCGCAGCACCAGACTCCGTGCGCAGATAGCGGGCAACGCGTCCCCGGCTGATATTCGCCGAGGATGCACCGAAAGAAGTGGCTGACATGTTCTTATCCTGTTCCTGTAGTTCGTGAAGTCGCGATGAGCCGGTTTCGGAGGCGACCGGTCAGGCGTCCGCCTCTGGCAGCGTCCCATCATCCAGCGAGCGCAGCCAAGTAAGCCTTTCTCCCAGCCTGCGCTCAACACCTCTGTCCGTTGGCTGATACCAGCCCGGCCGCGCCACGCCCTCGGGAAAGTAGCTTTGCCCAGCGGCATAGCCGTTGGGCTCGTCATGGGCGTAGCGGTAGCCTTCGTGATACCCCATCTGCTGCATCAGCTTCGTCGGCGCATTGCGAAGATGGAGAGGCACAGGCAGGGAGCCGCTGTTCTTGACGAAGGCCTTCGCCTTGTTCCAGGCGGCATAGGCAGCGTTCGACTTGGGGGCGGCAGCAAGGTAGGTCGCTGCGTGGGCAATCGGTATTTCGCCTTCGGGGGAACCCAGCCTCTCATAAGCCAGCGCGGCATTGAGCGCCAGTTGCAGCGCCTGCGGGTCGGCATTGCCGATGTCTTCGCTGGCCACTACCACCATGCGGCGGGTCACCTGGCTGACGTCGCCGCTACCGTCGAGGATGCGGGCCAGCCAATACAGGGCCGCATCAGGGTCGGAGCCCCGTAGCGACTTGTGGAAGGCTGAGAGCTGCCAGTAGAACTCGTCGCCGCCCTTGTCGAACCTGCGCAGCGATGGACTGGTGGACAGCCTGGCGAACTCGCCATCGACCACGGTCTTGCCAGCGCCCGACGCAGCATTCGTCACCTGCTCAAGCAGATTGAGGAAGCGCCTGCCATCGCCATCGGCAAAGCCCTTGAGCAGATCCAGCGCGTCCGCGTCCAACGTGACGCCCTGGAGATGCGGCAGTGCGCGTTCGTAGAGCTGGTTCAGTTCGTCGCCGGACAGCGGTTCGAGGGTATAGACCTGCGCGCGCGAGAGCAGAGCGGAATTGACCGCCAGCCCCGGATGCTCGGTCGTCCCCCCCACCAGGGTCAGGAGCCCCGACTCGACATGGGGCAGTAGGGCATCCTGCTGCGCCTTGTTGAAGCGGTGGATCTCATCGACGAAAAGCACCGTCGATCGACCATGGTTGTCCAGTTCTGCCTGGGCCTCGTCGATGGCTTGCCGGATGTCCTTCACCCCGGCAAGCACGGCCGAGATGGCGATGAATCGGCTGTCGGTCGCACTGGCGGCCAGGCGCCCCAAGGTGGTCTTGCCCACGCCTGGCGGCCCCCAGAGGATGAACGAGTGCAACTTGCCCGCCTCGAACGCGAGACGAAGCGGCTTGCCGGGGCCGAGCAAGTGCCGTTGCCCGACGAATTCATCCAGCGTCTTGGGCCGCAGGAGTTCGGCCAAGGGAGGCTTGGGCTTTGTCGTGAATAGATCGGTCAAGTTCCTCTCCCTGGCATTTCTAATAGTTGACGTTCCGATAAGGTGGGCACCTCAATCCAGAGAGCCGGATTTATCCAACGCCGTGGGCTCTTTGTCGCTAATCGCATGCATGATGATGCGAGAGCCGCGGTAGCCGATGCTATGGTTCCATACCCAGCTCAACGCGACGCTGAGACGATTTCGCGTACCGATCAGAAAGTAGATATGCGCGAGCTTCCAGATCCACCACGCAAAGGCTCCACGCAGCTTAACCCGCCCCATGTCAATTACGGCCAGGCTGCGGCCGATGGTGGCCAGGTTCCCCTGATGCCGGTATTTGAAAGGCCCGTCAGCGAGCTTGCCTTTCAAACGCCGTCCAATGAGGTTGGCGACGTACTTGCCTTGCTGTTTGGCGGCGGGGGCGATGCCCGGTACGGACTTCCCATCGGCCATGGTGCACGAGGCGGTATCGCCGATGGCGAAGACCTCCGGGCGGCCGGCCACCGTCAGGTCGGGACCAACGACCACTCGACCCGCACGATCAGACGCAGCACCCAGCCAGCGGGCCGCGGGAGACGCCTGGACCCCGGCGGCCCAGACGATGGTCTTGGCCGAAAGGGGCTTGCCGCCATACACCACGCCGTCGGCCGAGCATTCGGTGACCGGCGTACCCAGCACGACCTCGACCCCGAGCTTTTCGAGTGCTTGGCGCGTATAGGCCGACAGATCCTCTGGAAAGACGGACAACAGACGCGGGCCCGCCTCGATCAGTACAACCCGCGACGTGCTCGGGTCAATCGAGCGGAAGTCACGCGCCAGCGTGTCTCGCGCCAGCTCGGCGATGGTTCCGGCCAATTCAACCCCGGTGGGACCACCACCGATGATGACGAACGTCTGCAGCGCGGCACGCTGCTGAGGATCGCTCGTGCGCTCGGCCTCCTCGAAGGCCGCGAGAATTCGGCCTCGAATGGTCGTGGCATCTTCCAGCGTCTTCAACCCCGGCGCGAAAGCCCCCCATTCGTCGTGTCCGAAATAGGCATGGGTAGCACCTGTCGCGAGTACGAGCGTGTCGTAGGTTTGGCGCGAGCCATTGTTGAGAATGACCTGACGCGCGTCCTGGTCGATACCTTCCACTTCCGCCATCAAGGTGTTCACTTCCGGGCGATTGCGGAAGAGATAGCGAATAGGCCAGGCGATCTCGGATGTCGAAAGTGACGCCCCTGCAACCTGGTAAAGCAAGGGTTGGAACAGGTGATGATTGCGCCGATCGATGATCGTCACATCGACCTCGGCACCAGCAAGCTGGTTGGCAACCTCGATCCCGCCGAAGCCCGCTCCGATAATGACGACGTGATGTCGATTTTTGGAGGTCTTTGTCATGACCTGATCTCCTCTCTCTCAGCGTTTCAGCGCCGATGCGTGGTGTGCCATATGCTCGCCAATGAAACTGGCAATGAAGTAGTAGCTGTGGTCGTAGCCCGGGCGCAGATTCAACGTGAGCGGGTGTCCCGTCTCGTCGCAGGCTTTGCGCAGCAGATCGGGCTGAAGCTGACTCTCCAGGAACTCGTCGCCCAAGCCCTGATCCACCAGCAGCGGCAGACGCTCCTGCACGGTGCGAATCAGCTCCACGGTGTCGTACTGCTTCCACGCCTCCCGGTCGCTACCCAGATACGCCTCGAAGGCCTTGTGTCCCCAGGGAACCTGGGTGGGAGCGACGATGGGCGAGAAGGCCGAGACGCTGCGATAACGGCCCGGGTTTCGCAGGGCGATGACCAAAGCACCGTGTCCCCCCATGGAGTGGCCGCTGATGCTCCGCTCCGCTGTCACGGGAAAGTGGGCCTCGATCAGCGCCGGTAGTTCCTGCACGACGTAGTCATACATCCGATGATTCGCAGCCCAGGGTTCCTGTGTGGCGTTGACGTAGAAACCCGCCCCCTGTCCGAGGTCATAGGCGGGATCGTCGGCAACGCTTTCGCCGCGAGCGCTGCTATCGGGCGCGACGACGGCAATGCCATGTTCGGCTGCGTAGCGCTGGACGGCGGACTTGGTGATGAAGTTCTGCTCGGTGCAGGTGAGGCCTGAAAGCCAGTACAGCACCGGCACCTTGCCGTGCTGTGCCTGCGGAGGCAGATAGACGCCGACTTTCATCGTGCAACCGAGCGTCGTGGATTCATGCTGATAAACGTCCTGCCAACCATCAAAGCTGGCGTGATGTTCGATGCGTTCCATGGTGTTCTCCTATGTTCAAAGGAACGGCGCAGCTCTCGCGCGCCAGGACGGCAGCTCGTCAGGAAGATTTCTCTTCCGCTGCCGTGTCGCCGTGGGCGTGTCTGATCCTGCGCACGATCCACCAGATCGTCAGCATCACCGCAGGCACCAGAACCGCCATCACCGGCGCCACGCTGTCGTGAACCATCGGAATGCCCTTGAGCAAGTAGCCGAGAAGACTCACGACGTAATAAGAAATTGCCGCGACCGAGAGGCCTTCGACGGTTTGCTGAAGGCGCAATTGCATCTTGGCCCGGTTGTTCATCGAAGCCAGCAGATCGCGGTTCTGGCGTTCAAGCTCGACGTCGATCCAGGAACGCAGCAACGCGATGGCCCGGGTCAGCTTGTCGGAGAGCTTGGTCTGGCGCTCCTTTACGGATTGGCATGTCCGCATGGCGGGAGCGATGCGACGCTGCAGGAAATCCGCCCAGGTGCAGTACCCGGATACGGCCTCTTCCGCAAGCGCTGCCAGCCTTTCCTCGACGATCTCGTAGTAGGCACGGCTGGCGCCGAAGCGATAGAGATTCGCCGCAACGCCAGCTTCCAGCTCGGCAGCCAGGCCGGTCAATTCGGACAGCAGCACGTCGCTGTCGCGCCGTTCCACCAAGCTCGTACACATCTCGTCGGTGATCGCCGCAAGGCGCGACTCCATGCGTCGCAGTTCCGACGTCATCGATCGTGTCAACGGCAGGGACAGCAACGCCAAGGTGCGGTAAGTCTCGATCTCCAGCAGACGTTGAGCCAGCGCACCCGCCCGCGCCGGGGTCAAATCGCGGGCCAGGACGAGGATCTGCGTCAGGCCATCCGCATCCTGTCGGAAATCGGTCAGGATGGCGGCAGAGCCGTTCTCCACCAGCGAGTAGCACAGGCTGGCAGGATCGAAGCGATCGACCTCCTTCTCCGTTTCCGGCGTCCACGGAAGAAGTCTCAAACGGATGCCGGATACGACCGGGCCGGGAGGAACAAATCCATGCTTGAACGGATTTTCGCCGCACGGCTCTCCCGTCTCGGAATCTAGGGAAGCGCACCAGAGATACGTCGAGAACTCGGTGTGCTTTTCGCAGTGCAGGTCTCCTTCATCCCATGTCACACCGTGGAGCGGCGTAGCATGGTCGGGCTCGGCAACGCCGAAGCGATGAGACAACTCGCTCATCGCCATCTGATCCCTGGCCTGGTCGCCTTCGGTCATGAAAGCGAGCTGCAATATGCCGCGAGGGGCCTGAATCAAGAGATGCGGGCGCGCATGCACTTCCCCCACGGCGGCAGCACGATCGGTGTAGGCCGGCATGCCGTACACGGTGGCGGTCGGGGCAGGTTGTACGGTCGTCGTATTGATGTTGGCCGGCTCTTTCATAACGACCTCATTTCTTCTTGGTTGAAAAACACGCTTCAAAGCAAATGCCCGCAGCCATGCGTTTCGCACATGGCTGCGGGCCGATCTTCATGAGTAGGCACCGCTCTACACGGTCCGTCTAATAGGCTCGCCGTGTAGAGGCTTGTGCTGACCCTTTCAGAACGCCCTCAGCTTCCTAGCTTTCAGACGAAGGTGTACGAGCAGACCTTGTTGCCCGCCGGATCACGCAGGTAGGCCGCATAGGCACCCGGCAGGTGACCACGTGCGCCAGGCTGGCCCTCGTCGGTGCCGCCTGCGGCAAGGCCGGCGGCGTGGAAGGCATCCACTTCGGCGGGAGTGGCGGCAGCAAAGCCGATCGTCACGCCGTTGCTGGAAGGCGCTTCACCATTGCCCGGACGGGCGATGATGAAAGCCGGCTTTTCGCGACCGAAAAGCACCCATCCGTTGCCGAAAGGACCGAGGTTCTTGATGCCGAGAGCACCCAGAGCGGCGTCATAGAACGCGGCCGACTTCTGGACGTCGGCGGCGCCGATGAAGACGTGCGAGAAGATGCCGTCGCCGGAAATGACAGGATTGGACATGGTTAATTTCCTTGGTGGTTGGTTTTGAATGGAGAGTGGGCGATCAGTAGTGGATCACCGTGCGAATCGACTTGCCTTCATGCATCAGGTCGAAGGCGTGGTTGATCTCGTCGAGACCCATGGTGTGGGTGACGAACGGGGCGAGATCGATCTCGCCTTTCATTGCGTCTTCCACCATGCCCGGAAGTTGGGTACGCCCCTTGACCCCGCCGAAAGCAGAGCCCTTCCAGGTCCGGCCGGTGACCAACTGGAACGGACGGGTCGAGATTTCCTTGCCGGCACCGGCGACGCCGATGACGATCGACTGGCCCCAGCCACGGTGGGCAGCTTCCAGAGCCGAACGCATGACGTTGACGTTGCCGATGCACTCGAAGGTGTGATCGACACCCCAGCCGGTCATCTCGATCAGAACCTCGTGAATCGGCTTGTCGAAGTCCTTCGGGTTGAGGCATTCGGTCGCGCCGAAGGTACGAGCCAGCTCGAACTTCGCCGGATTGGTATCGATGGCGATGATGCGGCCCGCTTTGGCCTGGCGCGCACCCTGAATCGCAGCGAGACCGATGCCGCCGAGGCCGAAGATGGCCACCGAGTCGCCGGGCTGTACCTTGGCCGTGTTGTGCACGGCGCCGATGCCGGTGGTCACACCGCAGCCCAGCAGGCAGACGTGCTCGGGATTGGCGTCCGGGTTGATCTTGGCCAGCGAGACTTCGGCGACGACCGTGTATTCGCTGAAGGTCGAGCAACCCATGTAGTGGTAAAGCGGCTGACCGTTGTACGAGAAGCGAGTCGTACCATCGGGCATCAGCCCCTTACCCTGGGTTGCGCGAACCGCGACACACAGGTTGGTCTTGCCGGACTTGCAGAACAGGCACTCGCCGCACTCGGCGGTGTAGAGCGGAATGACGTGATCGCCAGGCTTCACGCTGGTCACACCTTCACCCACCTCCACGACGATACCCGCACCTTCATGACCCAGCACGACCGGGAAGAGACCTTCCGGATCGTCGCCCGACAGGGTGAAGGCGTCGGTATGGCAAACGCCGGTGTTCGTGATCTTGATGAGCACCTCGCCCTTGCGCGGCGGCTCGACGTCGATCTCGACGATTTCCAGCGGCTTTCCTGGCCCGAAGGCAACTGCTGCACGTGATTTCATGATGTCGCTTCCTTTACTAGCTAACTAAATTTGCCCTCACCGAGGGCACCCTGGTGCCTCTACCGCAGATAGGAGCGGACGATAGAGATGGTCTCGTCAATGGACTTGTTCTGCGAATCGCTCCTGATGTCACTACGGGGAAACTCTTCCCGCAGATAGCTCTCCAGAACGGTCGCCATCAATCCGTTGACTGCCCCACGAACGGCCGCAAGCTGCTGAAGAATTGCAGGGCATTCCGCACCTGCATCGAGCGCTTGCTCAAGAGTCGCGACCTGACCTTTGATGCGCCGGATGCGCGTCAGGGCTTGCTTCTTTTCTTCCGGGCTATGTGGCATCGAACACCTCTCAACTTGGGTACACCGCCGCATTATACAATACTCCCCCATAGTATATGCGGCCGAACTTCGCCACAAATTCTGTGCTCTTCGAGCACTCTTACAGGCTAGTACAGGTTTGTTCCCAAGAAGCGCAAAATATTCAAATCAATGAATATTTCTTGCATGTACCGACAGCATCGGGGCAAGTTCAAAACTGGTCAAACTGGAAAAATCTATGCGCAGATAGACATGATCTATCTAAGCCGACTCATCGAGCTGAAGCTATCAAGATGAGACCGGCTAGGCGACCTGACGACCCGAGTACCGAGCCTTCCGCAGTGCAGGCAACATCTGGCCGTCCCAGTCGCGATCGACGGCAACCTGGGCCTGTTCCTGGTTTCGTTCGAGCGCATCGACGTCAAGATCTGCGATTGCCCATGCCTGCGTGCCGCACGTCGTCGCGAGAATGCCGTCCTCAGGGAATCCGCGATCCATGGGTGCATAGATCGTGGCCTCGCCAGTATTCGTGTCCAGCGCCGGACTCCAGTCAGCAGCTCCGGTCGTCACGGCCTGCGCGATGAACATTCGGTTCTCCAGTGCCCGCGCCATGCAGCCCACACGGACCCGGGTTGCACCTGCTTGGGTGTCGGTACAGCTCGGAACCAGCAGCAGGCGCACTCCCGCCTCTCGCTGGGCTCGCACGGGCAATGGAAACTCACTGTCATAGCAAACAGCGATGCCGGCACGCACGCCTTTCAAATCGAACACCTTGAGTTCGTCGCCACCCTCGATGACGCCGGCGTCTTTCTCGAACCCCGTCAACTGCAATTTGTCTTGGTAGTCGCGTGTGCCGTCAGGCGCAAACCACCAAGCCCGGTTGCGGTAGCGGTCCAATCCAACCTGGGTCAAAAACGTACCGGCCTGAATGGTCATGCACAACTCGCGCGACAGGTCGGCATACAGTGCCAGCCACGCAGGCTGCAAGGCCTGCAGCGCGGCCAGAGAGGCGTTGAAATCATGGCGGATGCCAGGCTCGAACGTTGCAGCCAGTTCGAGGGATAGATACTCGGGCAACACGGCCAGTTCCGCCCCGCCACGGCGCGCCTCCTCCAGAGCCAGCCGCTGCCGCGCAGCAAATGCCTCGAAGTCCGCGGGCTGACCCACTGAGTATTTCGCAACTGCTACTTTCATTTCGCGTTCTCCAGGGAGTGCAGCCACATCGTGAGCGTCTGCTCGGTTTCGCTCGGCTCACCCACCTGCTTCCAGGGCAGCGTAACCTTCATGTCCGACTGCCGCACGTAGCCGCGACGGGTCCAGAAGGGGTCATTACTGCGGTAGTTGGAAGGACGCCGGAGATCGTCGTCTGCACGATCCACCGACGCGAACGATGCCCACTGCATGCCGCCCAACGAACGGGCATGCGCTTCGCGCTCGTCAAAGAAGCGATGGCCCAGGCCAAGGCCCCGGAAGGCCGGGAGCAGGACTGATTCGCCACAGTAAAACACTGCCTCCACCGGGATTCCTCGATCGGCGAACGGCACATGGAAGGCCGGCTCCGCATCGCCGAGCGGCAACCCCGTGGACGCACCCACGACCACATCATCAGCGAGCGCGAGTACCAGCAGGCTGTCTGCCGAACGGGCGTACATGGCGAGGTAGTGCTTCTCGTATTCGGTGTCGCCCTCGTATAGGTAAGGAAAGCTGCGGAAGACGCTCGCCCGCAGGCCTGCCACGGCATCGAACCATTCGGCAATGTCCGCGCCACGACGAACCAGCACCTGCACGTCGCTGGTCATTTCAGGCGTCCCCTCCAACCTGTGCGATCCAGTCGCCGAGGTTGTAGTAGTTGGTGACACGAGCGATCTTGCCATCGCGGATCTCGAAGAACGCGCCGCCCGGCAGCACGTAGCGCTGGCCCTGGGCTTCCGGCAGCCCGTCGTCCGTCACCTTGTATTCGCCATGCACCACGTACTCCGCGCCTGCACGCAGGCCGTCGGCGCTGACCATCACCACGATCCCGCGCAGTTGCTCGCCATAGCAGCGGTCCATGCGCTGCAGGAAGGCGCGGAAGGCTTCGCGACCGACCTCACGAGCGCCCTGGTTCAAGTCGTGCGCGACGTCATCGGTCAACATTGACAGCATGGCCTCGCGGTCGCCGCGGTTGAAGGCGTCGTAGTAGGCAGTGATGAGAGTCGCAGCGTTCATTCGCGTTCCTTGTTGGGTTGTTCGGAGCGGAGCATTCCGGGGTGTTGTCAGTCTGGGCAACCGCGCTCCCCTTGTATATGGAATTGTTGCGATTTTATAATTCCACAATCTGGAACAATTAACGAGCAGCGAAACCGGCCATGAGGCGTGCGTCATGAACAAGGAAATGGAACTACTGCGCATCTTTCGGGTGGCGGCCGAAAGCAGCAGTTTTCGCGATGCGGCCGTCCGGCTGGGGACTTCTCCGCAAGGTGTAACCCGTGCCATCCAGCAACTGGAGCAACACTACGGCGAGGTGTTGTTTCATCGAAGCACGCGCCAGGTGCGCATCACCGCCTTCGGCGAAGGGCTGCTAGACCAAGTGCGCCCCGCATTGGAGCGGTTCGAGGATCTGTGGCGACCGCCTGGCTCCGACCAGCAGGCCTCTCTGTCCGGTACGGTTCGCATCACCGCACCGCACAGCTTGGGCGCCAGAGCGGTGCTACCGGCACTGGAGCGCGTGGCCGCGCGTCATCCAGGCATCACGCTGGATGTGCGCCTGTCCGATCGCATCAGCAATACGGTTGACGAAGGGATTGACGTCGGGATCAGGGTCGGATTCATGCGCGATAGCCGCTTCGTCGCACGCAAGGCCGCCGACATGAGACTCCCCATCGTTGCCGCTCCGCGCCTGATCAAGAAAGTGGGCGTACCTGCAAACATCGATGCGCTAAGCAGCCTGCCAGTTACCGTGGCCTTGGATATCAATACCGGCCGTCCCTGGCCTTGGCACTTCAAGGCGGGACGCCAGTGGACACCTACCGCACCCACTCTCGTCGCCGACAATGCCGACATGGAAATGGGAGCGGCGCTGGCCGGGATCGCGTTCGCGCAACTGGCGGACTACATGGCCGCCCCCTACATTGCCAGCGGGAAGCTCGTGCGAGTGCTGGAGAACGAAGAACCTCCGGCATGGGGGTTGTACGTCTATCGGCCTCAGCGTGGCCCCATTCCGGGAAGGGTTCGAGCGGTATTTGATGAAATGCTGGTCGCCGTTGGATCGTTGCCAGCTTTGCGCTGACACGTCGCAAGACGCTGTAGGGCAAACACCTTGGAAAGCGGGGCACTGAGCCTCGGCGGCTCACCCCTCCGGTTGAATGATGAGCCGACCGTCTGCCCGCTTGCCCCAGGTGCAGATCGGTCGGCCATGCAACCCAATGCCGGCGAACGATTAGATGTAAATGAATTGCCGGTACAACCCATCCAACTGACGACGAATGTCTTCGACGCGCTGCTCGTCACCGGTATCGGTAAATTCGAGTAGCTGCTGTTCCTTGGCAGTGATCTGATCGCAAAGGTCGGACAAGTTCTCGCAGAAAGCCTCGGAATGAACGGTGGGCTCCTCCGTATTCGTCTCTTCCCCTGCTAGTTTTCGCACAGACGAGGCTGGAGAAATCCCATTTTCCTCGTTAAAGGCAATTTGAAGCTGCCTGCGCCTATTGGTCTCATCGATCGCCTGCTTCATCGCCGGCGTCACCGCGTCGGCGTACAAGATCGCCTTGCCGTTTTCATTCCGAGCGACTCGACCGATCATCTGAATGAGCGCATGGGCCGAACGCAAGAACCCTGCACGGTCTGCATCGAGAATGGCAACCAATGATGCCTCTGGAATATCCAGCCCTTCGCGCAAAAGACTAATCCCAATCAAAACATCGAACTCTCCTGCGCGCAGGCCATTGATGATCTCAACACGATCCTCCGCTTTTATGTCCGAATGCATGTAGCGCGCTCGAATCCCGTTGTCCGTCAAGAAATCCGTTAGCTCTTCTGCACTGACCTTCGTCAGCGTAGTCACAAGCACTCGATTCTTTCTCTTCACGCACTTCGATATTTCGGCAAGCAGGTCATCTATGTATCCATCCGCTTTCCGCACTTCAACCTTGGGGTCAAGCAGTCCCGTTGGCCTGATAACCTGTTCGACAACCCTGCCTTTCGACACCCTCAGCTCGTAGTCGCCCGGAGTAGCGGAAACAAAGATGGTCTGAGGCTTGACCTTCTCGAACTCGTCAAAGTTCAATGGCCGGTTGTTCTTCGATGAAGGCAAACGGAACCCGTAATCGATCAGCGTGTCCTTGCGCGCCTGATCCCCCCGGTACATTGCGGATATCTGTGGCACCATGACATGAGATTCATCGACGAACAGCAGCCCGTCTTTCGGCAAATAATCCAGCAACGTGATCGGAGGAGAAGCTGCGTCTCGGTCGCTGAAGTAGCAGGAATAATTCTCCATCCCCGAGCAATAGCCGACCTCGCGCATCATTTCCACGTCATGCGTGATCCGCTCGTACAGCCTGTTTGCCTCGACCAAGCGATTATTCCTGTTCAGCTCGGCAACCCGCTCTTCCATATCAGCGAGTATCTTTTTGGACGCGGAATCTATTTTGTTCGTGGGCGGTGCGAAAAGCGTTTTTGGCGAAACCAAATAATGGTCTATCTCTCCCAACGTCTTGCCGGTAACAGGGTCCATCCATTGGACAGACGCAACAGTGTCATCCAACAGTTCCACCCGAACCGCCCTGTACTCGGAATCAGCGGGGAAAATGTCAATCACATCACCTTGGACGCGGAACGTTGCACGCTTGAGAGTGCGCTCCGTGCGATCATATTGCAGCAAAGCCAAGCGACGAATTAGCTCTCTCTGGTTTAGTTTGACCCCAGGGGACAGAGCGATCTGTAGCGCTCGGTATGCATCTGGATCACCCAGGCCGTAGATTGAAGACACCGAAGCGACGACGATCACGTCACGACGCTCAATCAAGGATTTGGTCGTGGACAGGCGCAGGCGCTCAAGGTGGTCATTGATGGCCGAGTCCTTTGGAATGAAACGATCGGTGCCCGGCATATAGATTTCGGGCTGAAAATAATCGTAGTAGGAAACGAAGTACTCGACCGCGTTCTCAGGAAAGAAGTGCTTCATTTCACCATAAAGCTGCGCGGTCAACGTCTTGTTAGGAGCCAAGATCAACGTAGGCCGCTTCAGACGATGAATCACATTGGCCATGGTGAAGGTCTTACCTGAGCCGGTGATACCTTTCAGCGTCTGGTGCGTCGCACCGTCTTCTATGTCCGACAGCAGGCGCGCTATCGCCTCTGGCTGGTCCCCCGCCGGCGTATAGTTGGAGTGCAGAATAAACATACCGGTTGACATTAGATATCTCCTAATTGAGCTACTTCAATTTGTCCTGATGTATCGGCTATTTCAGAAGACCTATAGCAGTACCAAACTGGGGTGTAAATGACGGCGATCCTGCCGCGCCCCACCTGGGCGCAGGCGTCGCCAACATGATAGCCCAACACATGGGCGGGCTTCCCAGTGCATATCCGCCGATCGCCACGACGTCAGCCAACGGCCCGTCTGCCAATGCACCTAGAGCCACTCGCCTCGTTGAGCGCCGACATCGAGCCGTGGCGGGCGAGGTTGCTCTGTACGCCCAATGTGTGGCGCCGGCTCCCGCCGATACGCGCCTTTGTCTCTCTTAGCCCTCCAGACGAGGCGTTGGAAACGTGGAGCTACGTCGCCCCTCTAAAGATGCACGATCTCAACATTCGGCCATTTGCCTGCAAGGTACTCGGCCACTAGCCTCCGATGGCAGTGATGGGGCTTGTCTTCGCTGCAAAGCAGGCAACTGTTATCAATCTTTTCTTTATCGATTGACTCAATCCTTCGGGACGACATTAAATCCAGAAATTTCCTGGCGTAGATATCCCAATCTCCCCCTTTTATTTTATATTCCTCGAACATGTCTTTGGTTGGAGCAAGTGCTGGTAGATGTTCATATTCCATCCCACACAACGCCTCGGAAAAATATCGAAGATCCTCGCGTTTAGCGAAGCCGGCCAATTGCGAAACATTATTCAGGCGAACATCGACAAGGCGCTTGGCACCAGAAGCACTTAACTTGGTGAAGAAGGACCGCGCGGAGGTCTTAGTGAATCCAATCGTGAATATTTTCATCTGCCTTATTCCCCTCGTTCCTTCATCCATAAATGGCTGTTATTGAGCTACCGCCAGGCATGCCCGTCAATCGCAGCTAAGGAAACGCTGGGGGCATGGTGTACTAGCTGCGCCACAACGGCCATGGCAGGCTCCATTTTCTCGCCGCTTCAACGGCCACGACCCGAACAGTTCAAGAGCTTAGCACCGCCTTTTGCGGTTGCGTGCCTCACCACTCACGCTTACTCCCTTCCAGAACGCGCCAACTGCTAAGCTACATGAGGACGACTCGCCCCACAGCGCAAAGCACCTGTGTTCGCGCTATTGGCTGTCCCGTGCGTTGTGGTGCTGACCGTCGATGACGAGTCGAACCTACAGTATGGGCACTGCGCGCGGCAGCCTTTCATGCGTGCCAGCTACGTGCCCAAGGTTGGACGCGGATCGAAGCGTGCGCAGGGTTTTTCGTGAAAGTATAAAATCTAATCAACTTTATCAGAAGAAAATCTATGATCGTAAGAAACTTTGAATACTTGCTTGCTTTGCACCGTGAAGGCCATTTTGGCAACGCGGCCAAAAGCTGCAATGTTTCTCAGCCGACACTCTCCGCGGGCATTAAGCAATTGGAGGAAGACATGGGTGTCGAGATCGTGCGTCATGGGCGACGCTATGACGGCCTCACTTCTGAAGGGATGCGCGTACTGTCTTGGGCTCAGCAGATGTATGACGACTGCAAAGGGCTGGAGCGAGAACTCTCCGCATTACGGCGAGGTATAGAGGGGCAATTCCGGCTAGGGATACTCCCAGGAACTGCCGGTGTAGCGCCCACATTAAGCATCGCCCTTGCTGAAAAAACACCCTTACTTCAACAATCAGTTCTGGTTTCCGGCGCTTCTTCCCTGCTACAGGCGATTCGAGAAAACAATTTGGATATCGCACTCATGCATTTGGAGGATATCCCAGGGGAAGACTTCGATACTCACCTTCTGTACCGTGAACGCATTTTCCTTTTTCACGCCGCGAGAACACAGCAACCCCGAAGCACAACGTGGGACCATGTTCTCAATAGACAACTCTGCGTGCTGAACTCGGCAGTACCTGAACCCATTCAAGATAGGCTGATGCAATGTACCGCGCAGACTATTCGCACTGATTCAATTGACGTGCTATCGGCACACGTGGCGACAGGAAAATATTCGGCAGTTCTTCCGCAATCTCTCGCCGGCCAACTCGCGCACATTCCAAATCTCCACGCAATCGCAATCAATGGACCAATGTCGCACTCAAATGTCGGATTCGTTGCCGGGAAAAATGCGTTCGAGGCACCGTCATCGCGTGCATTGCTCGAAATGGTGCACACCCCCGAACTCGCCGCCACTCTTCAATCCGTTATATCGATCCATCGTCGGTTCCAGCCCAAAGCAGACTCATCTCAAAGCCCCCTGAAATAGCGAGTCTTGAAGAGCAACTCTGTATTGCTTCAACCAGGCGAAGATTGCAGGCATGCCGTGTGCGCCGCTAACAGGCGCCACGTGCTGAGCAACCCATCGAAGGCCACCAGGTCCAGGGGCAACTCGGGGGACAGGAGTACCTGCTGCATGCGGCCTCCTCATGTCTCGCTGGGTCGAGCTGACTGTTCCTAGATCAAGCTAGGAGGCGCGATGTAGCCATGATCGTTGCCCTCTCCCGGCTAGGAGACGAGCACGGCTCGACGATCCCGCGTAGATAGATCGTGCCTATCTGCACATAGATTATTCCAGTTTGACCACTTCTGAGCTTGATCCGATGCTGTCAAGACCGCAGAAGGAGACGCGGCCAACGGCTAGGCAGTACCACGATCGTTCTTCTTGACAGCGGTAAGTCTCGTTTCCCACTTCGATTTAGAAGATGGAAACATTAACGCACAGAGGTGACGAAATGACTCCGACCGGTAACCGAATCGTGACTTTCGAGAAGCCCTTGGAAATGAAGGTCAACACCTTCAAATTTCCAGAGCTGATAACCCCTCAAGGGAAAAGCGCACCCCATGGCGCTATCCTCAAAATAGTTACCACAAATATCTGTGGCAGCGACCTTCACATTTATCGCGGTTCGTTTGCTGTTCCCAAGGGAATGACCATGGGCCATGAAATGACCGGCGAAGTGATCGAAGTGGGATCAGACGTCGAAGTCGTGAAGAAGGGCGACATCGTTTCCGTTCCCTTCAATGTGGGGTGTGGGCGTTGCTACAACTGCAAGCATATGCGCTCCGATGTATGCGAGAACACCAACCCCGAAATCGACTGCGGAGCCTACGGGTTCAACCTCGGTGGCTGGACGGGGGGGCAAGGTGATTATCTCTTCGTACCGTATGCGGATTTCAATCTCCTTCGCTTCCCTGACAAGGATGCCGCCATGGAAAAAATCCGCGACCTGACCCTTCTCTCTGACGTATTACCCACAGCTTTCCATGGGTTCGCTGGCCCGGACTGGCCAGCCGCACCGGCCTACGTCGTCGGCGAAAACATCCTGATCTTCGGTGCCGGGCCGGTCGGCAGAGCGGGTGCCGCCTGCGCCAGACTTCTGGGTGCAGGCGCCATCATCGTTGCCGATTACATTCAAGAGCGGCTGGACCTTCTCAAGCCACACGGCGTGGAAACCATCAACCTTTCCGACGGCGTGCCGATCGAGGAGCATCTCGAACGCATTACCGGGCACAGGGAGGTGGATCGCGTCATCGACTATGTTGGTGTGGACTGCCGCGGGTTTGGCGCGGAGGCTGACAAGATCGTGGAGAGCGCTGTTACCAACGCAATGCTCAAATATGTCCGCTTCGGCGGAATGACCAGTACGGTCGGTGTGTACTGCGCAAACCCGATCTCGAAAGACCCGAAAGCCAAGAAAGGCCATATGGATCTGGAATGGTCCAACGCCTGGATCAAGTCGCCGCGAATGTCGGCTGGTCAATCTCCGACGGCCAACTACAACCACGCGTTAATGCGGGCGATACTGAACGATCGCATGCCTTACCTTTCGCCGATGATGAACACTAAATTCATCAAGCTCGAAGACGCGCCCGCCGCGTACAAAGAGTTCGACGCGGGTTCTGCATACAAGTACGTCATCGACCCGCATGGTTCAGTGCGGCATTAAGCATCCGGCGCGGGCTAAGCATCAGGATGTCTCACACTTTCTGGTGAGAGGCATTCTGGTCCCGCCAGTCTCCGGGCAGCAACTTGAGCCGGCGAATATTTTCGCCGGCATTTGCCGTCTGCCCCAAGGTACTTGCCTTGGCTCGGACCAGGAGCAGAGCCTCAGCAATCCGCAGGTGATGATCAACCGCAAGCGTGTTCAAGCGCTTGGTTCGCAATCGGCCAAGGGTCAGACGGGGACGATGCACGGCATCCATTGACGTGCGTGGCTGGAGATAGCCTTCGTCTGATCCTTATCACCCCACGGACTTGATCAGGCTCGCCTGGTGTTGTGCCTGCCTCGGGCCATCGCACGGTCAACCCAGCCCTGGCTCATTCAGCCAGAAGTTTCCAATGATGTGGCCGAACTCGCCGCCGCCAGAATGGCAGTCACTTCTATAGGGAGATAGCACAGTGTTGGATAAGTCGGAACGGGAGGGTGGCCTATGGAGCTGCGCCATCTTCGCTGCTTCGTAGTTCTTGCTGAGGAGCTACATTTCACGCGGGCGGCTGAGCGCCTGCATATCGAACAACCACCGCTATCACGAGCCATCAAGGAACTTGAGGACGAGTTGGGCGTAGTGCTCTTCGACCGAAACCGACGAGGAACAGTTCTAACGGCGGCGGGCGCGGTCTTCTTGCAAGATGTTCGCCGTCTATTCACAGTGCTGGAACAGGCTCGTGAAAATGCCAAGGCTGTGGCATCGGGCTTGCGCGGTAGCCTGCGCATCGCTGTATCAGATGGGGCTATCGATCCACGGCTGTCGGCATTTCTGGCTCGTTGCCGCGCCGAGGAGCCGGAGATCGAAATACGCTTGTCAGAAGTGCCTCTGGCAGAGCAAGTGCGTGGCTTGCGTTCGGGCGACTTCATGATCGGGTTCGCGCACACGGCCGATGTCGGCGACGGTATCGCTGCCGAACCAATCTGGCATGACCCGCTGGTGATTGCGGTGCCAGCTCGTCACTCATTGCTCACCTACAAGGAGGTGCCACTTCAAGAACTTCAAGGCCATCCACTTGTCCTGTGCGACCCGCAGGTATGCGAGGGCTATTGCCGCGAACTCAAGCGGCTGCTCAACACGTTGGAGCACAAGCTGAATGTTGTCGAGGAAGTGTCCTCGCTAGACATGATGCTCACGTTGGTCGGCGCCGGCTACGGCATCGGCTTTATGACGGCGACCAAGATTCCCATCTCCCAACGGCCGGATGTGGTGATCCGCCCCTTGGCGATGGATTCCGCCGTGATCACCACCTACCTGCTTCGGCCCGACGGCGGCAATTTATCGGCTTCGGTGGAGCGTTTTATCGTTCGCCTTCGCGACTCTTCGGACGGTTGACGGAGCTGGCAGGCTAGACACTCAGGGATCAGTGTCGGCACGCAGATTGCGTTCGGTCGCCGTCATCAGGTCAGCCGCGCTTATTCCAAGTGCCGTAGAAATTTTCAGTATGAGCGGAAGCGTGGGCACGTGCTCACCACGCTCGATCTTACCCATGTGAGAACGCGAAATGCTTGCCCGAGATGCGAACTCGTCTTGCGCGACTCCTTGAGCGACGCGCGCAGCGCGCACGGCCTTTCCGAAGGCTGACGCCGACTCGGATTCATACGTCGATGTGCCAGAAGGACGGCCTGGCTGAATTGTTGATTTCTGCATTAGCAGAAGCGTCAAACAATCTGCCACAATTAACCACGTTAAAGATAACGACGTTAAACTTCACTCTTTCCTGCAACGCTGGTTTGCCTTTCTGGACAGATCGCTTATTGGGGGCCCTCATGCATGACGCCACCAGCCAGTTTTCCCATTTCAGGCTTGCTATCGCGCCCGGAGTGCCATCCTCTTGCCTCACAACGCTTCTTGCCCTACAGCGCGCGGAGGAACCAGAAGTCACCATCACGTTCTTTGAGACCTCAGCCGATGATCTGTTGACGGGCCTTGAGGAAGGCCGCTACGACGCTGGAATGTCGCTTCGGAACGCTGGTGCTCCGGCCGTGAAAAGCCAACCGCTCTGGGTGGAGAACGTGGCTGTTGCAGTGCCGCTGGGGTCCCCCTTAGTTGCCCAGGCGAAGATCACGCTTGCCGAGCTTCTGGACTATCCGGTGTTTCGCTGGCCGGCGGAGACTTGCCTACTGCTGGATCAGCGACTGTCCTTTCTTCCGTTGAGCCAGCAGAGCATTCAGCATGTGACTTCGTTCGAGATGATGGCGCTTTGGGTGACCGCTGGCTACGGAGTGGGGCTCTCCGCGCAATCGCGCATTGAGCGTGCCCATGCGTGGGGGATCACTATGCGACCGCTTTCAGACGGCCCCTACGAGATCGTGACATACCTGCAGCGGCCCCACGGACGAGCCAATGTTGTTTCTGAGCGGTTCGAGCACAGGGCAATGCTGGTTGCCAGGGACAGCGCGGCTTGCTCGAACAACCCATAGCCCGCTCTCGCCGAGGCTGCGTGCGGGTAGTTACAGCGGCACGCGCCTGTTAGCGCGCCAGTGATAGCACTTTCATCTCTGGCAATATGATGAATGAACATGGTCTTTGGAGGCACGAATGGTTGGAAGTGGTTGGGACCGAGTACCAATTGACTCGCAAAGCATCGATGCGCCGCTGTCGCGCGCGGCGGTGTTTCTCACGTTGACGGTCGCCGAGGGCCACGAGGCCCTTCAGGTGGTCGCCGGCGTCTTGGACGGGCTGGACGACCTGATCAAAACGGTGGGCTTCCGCGATCTCAACGGCCGGCTGTCGTGTATCACTGCACTGGGATCGGCGCTATGGGACCGTTTCCAGACCGGGAAGCGCCCGAAGGAACTACGGCCCTTCCTGCCCATCGAGGGTGCTAAGCACACCGCGCCTGCCACGCCCGGCGACCTGTTCTTTCACATCCGTGCCGAACGTGAGGACCTCTGTTTTGAATTCGAGCGCCTGCTGCTGGACCAACTGGGCAGCAGCGTGACGGTGGCCGACGAGGTGGTCGGTTTTCGCTACTTCGACTCCCGCGACCTGCTTGGCTTTGTCGATGGCACGGCCAACCCGACCGGGCACGACATCGGCGCCTCGACGCTGGTCGGCAGTGAAGATCAGGCGTTCGCCGGCGGCAGCTACTTGGTGGTGCAGAAGTATCTGCACCAAATGCAGCCGTGGGCTCGGCTCGCCAAGGACGAGCAAGAGCGGATCATCGGCCGGGAGATCGTCAGCAATGTCGAATTGCCCGACGCGACGAGCGGCCAGAAATCGCACAAGACCCTCGCCACGATCGTGGACGACGACGGCACCGAGCACGACATCCTGCGCGACAACATGCCCTTCGGCCGCCCCGGCCAGGGCGAATATGGCACCTACTTCATCGGCTACTCCAGGCATCTGTGGGTGACGCAGAAGATGCTGGAGCGCATGTTCCTCGGCGATCCGCCAGGCATGCACGACCGCCTGCTCGATTTCTCGACGGCGCACACCGGCGCCGTGTTCTTCGCTCCCGCACCGCGCACGCTGAGCGAACTCGTGGAGGCGGTGCAAGCGTAATGCAGGGGCCACAAGGCCCCTGCAAGGTTTGAGAGCCCTATGCTCCGTCTAGAACTACTGCGCTATCCACCAGCCGACGAACGCTTTGCCGCACATCCTCGGGGATGGGGTACGGGGCAATGGCCTCGGGCATATCCGCATGGTGCTGGTAGTCGCCCATGATGACCCGGATGATTGCCGGCACGTTGGTCGGCGTGACCGCATCAATGGCCGCGCGATCCCCCAGGTCAGGGTGCGGCTGGGTCAGCATGCGGTACAGATCCCACGAATCCGCGTGCGGGCACTGGTTCATGAGCACCTGGGCCAGCTTGTGCTTGAGCGGCACCAGTTGCCAATCGGGAACACGCTGCCCCCGATTGCCCAAACTGATGGACAGCAACTTGCCCGCTTTCAGTTCGCGGTTGATCTGGTCCTTGGACTTTCCGGCCAGCTTGCCGAACAGCGGGACCGGCAAGCTGCTTGGAGACTCGTAGATGGTCAGCATTTCCTCGCGCTCGCGCTGGATCGCGGACACTTCCGGCTCTGGGGCATGCGTCGGAGGCGGCGGCACCTGAGACAGCCGCTGGAACGTGATCCCGCCGCCATTCGAGGTCACGACAATGGGTGTTGCTACAACGGGCGAGACGCTGGTGAGAGTGGGCTCGGCCACCGTGGGGGCCGTCTCCACCGCTTCCTCCGCTTCCGCCATCGCCGGCACTCCGTCGATACGGATGGTCAGGTGCGCGCTCGCGGCTTCCACTTCGCCCTGTTCGAGCAGGTCGAGCCGATCGGCCCAGTCCTGCATCATCCGACGGCGCGGCTCAACGTACTTGGCGTGGTTGTAGGACGAACTCACCTTGTTGGGGTCGGAATGGGAAAGCTGCGCGTCCACCCAAATCTTCGGGTAGCCAATCTCGTTGAGCGCCGTCGAGATGGTGCCGCGGATGCCGTGGCCGGTCAGGCGCCCCTCATAGCCCATGAGCTGCACGGCCTTGTTGAGAGTGTTCTCGCTGATGCGCTTCTTGAGTTCGCTGCGGTGTGACAGCAGGTACCTCTGCGCCGGCCGCATCACCCCCAGAAGATAGCGCACGATCTCGATGGCCTGCAGGGATAGCGGCACGATATAGGGGGGCACATCCTGCGGCCGCTTCCCTGCCTTGCGCATTTCATCCTGGAGCTGCTTGACGATCTGCGGTGGGATGATCCACAAGCCGCGGTCGAGGTCGAACTGTTCGGGTTCGGCCAACCGCAGTTCGCCGGTGCGCACCCCGGTCAGGAACAGCAGCCGGACGCCAAGCTGGGTCTGCCAGCCACGGGGGTTGTAGAGCCGGAGCTTCTGGAGGAACTCGGGCATCTCGGGCAGGTGCAAGTAGGGATTGTGGGCTACCGGGGGCTTGGGTTCGGCTACCACGTCCAGGTCTGCGGCCGGGTTGACCTCCAGCCCCTCGGCGATGACCAGGGCATAACGGAACATCTGGTTGAACCAGGTGCGGACCTTTTCCGCAGTAGTGAACGCCTTGCGCTTCTCGATCGCCGCCAGGACGCCCAGAAGCTGAGGGCGGCGAATGTCATAGATCGACATCTTCCCCAGAGTGGGCAGCACGTCTTTGTTAAAGATGCGTAGGATCTGGGAAAGCGTGCTCTGACGGCCTTCCTTGAGTTCCTTACGGCGATGCTCGACCCAAGCATCGAAGACGGTCTTGAAGGTGTATTCGCCTGCCAGCTTGGCCGCGTGCCGTTTCTGGTCGCGCTCGACCTGGGGATCGATCCCCCTGGCAAGCAGGGCCTGGGCCTTGTCTCGCTCGGTCCGGGCTTCACGCAGGCTGAGGGCAGGATAGCCGCCTAGGCACAGGCGCTTTTGCTTGCCCAGCCAGTAGTAGCGGAATTGCCATGACTTGCCGCCTGCGGCTGAGACCATCAGGCCCAGGCAGTCGTTGTCGGAGAGGGTGTAGCGTTTTCCGGTGGTCTTCGCCTGCCGGACGGTCAGATCAGAGAGCGCCATTTCGAGACTCCTAAGTAATGACTTAGGCCCTATGCTCGTCATGGTTCCCGCTCAGCCCCAGCAACTATCCGGTAGCCGACCCACCCGTATTCTTGTGCCTTATTTGGTCACTCAAAAACGGTAGCTGTGGGTGGATTTCCGTGGCACTCGCTGGAATGAAAAAAGGAGCCGAAGCTCCTTTTTTCAATGACCTACAGACCCCAGTAGAAGTCTGTAGATCAAAATTTGGAGCGGGAAACGAGACTCGAACTCGCGACCTCAACCTTGGCAAGGTTGCGCTCTACCAACTGAGCTATTCCCGCGTAAGCCGCCATGGTACCGGAAATCCGGAACACACACCAGCGATTTCACTTTTCTGACTGCGCGTAAAGCCTTGTGGCCCAACGTGCCCCGCCTTGCCGTGGCGGGAGAAAAACAAGGCCCCTACCGGGGCCCTGTAGAATCTGGAGCGGGAAACGAGACTCGAACTCGCGACCTCAACCTTGGCAAGGTTGCGCTCTACCAACTGAGCTATTCCCGCAGATTCCGTTCGACCTGCGTCGAAGGAGCGCTATTGTGTCCAAATTCCTTCACGCCGTCAACAGTCTTCACACGATGCGGTCATGGGCGTCCGCACTGGGGTACGCTGCCCCGCCCAGCCCCGTGCGCCCATGTTCCTTCGCGGCAAGCCCCTGTTGATCGCCCTGCTGCTGCATCTGCTGGTGGCCCTGCTGTACTGGGCACTGATTCCCCTGGGAATGAACTGGTATCGCGACCATTTCGGCTTCACCTCCCATCGCGACATCAGCCTGGGCATCGCCCAGTTTTATCTGTTCTGGATGTTCATTGGCGCCCAGCCGCTGATCGCGGTGCTGCGGCCACTGTTTGCCAAGCTGCTGGTCCTGACGATTCCTTTGGCGTTCGCCAGCTGGACGCTGATGCACAACCATCCGCTGCGCCTGCTGTACTTCACCGCCGGGCCCGGCCTGCTGGCACTGGCCGCAATCGTCATCTCCGCATGGTATGCATCACGCAACCGCCTCCCCGCCGCCATGGACACCGCCGATGCCTAGACGCTACGTCCGCCTGTTCTGGTTGCTGGTCGCGCTGACCTGGCTGGCGCTGATCGTCGCGCTGGTCAATGCCGGCTTCACCCCGGACTACTGGTTGCTGCACCGCCTGGAAGGCGCCGAACTGCCCTACCCGACCAGCACTGTCATCGTGTTCGCGTTGCTGGGCACGGTAGAACTGGTCGTGGCCGCCTTGATCGTGCGGCCATGGAAACTGAAGCGACTGTGGCTGCGCCTGTTGATTGCCTTCGTTCTGCTGCTGGCGTGGTCGGTACCGTGGATGCTGTCGGCCATGCATCAGCCACCGGTGCACGGCATGCACCTGCTGTGGTTGCTGCTGCTGGACGTGGGACTGCTGCTGGCGCTGTGCGTGGTGTCGCTGGTCAGCGTCCTGGGACGCATTTCCGGCAGGAAGAAGACCCCGACTGCGGTTCCTTAAGGCGCTGGATCCGAGGGCTTCACCGCTTCATTTTCGGATCTCTTGCATGGATTGCGGCAGGCCGATGCAGGAAGTTGAGGATCCGCCAGCGACAAACGCCTGCATCGTGCCCCTGCCCATCGCATTCCGTGCTCCCCCTTCCTTCTGGCTGCTGGCATCACTCATCTGGCTACTGCTGGTTGCCGCGCTCATCCATGCCGGCTTCAAGCCAGACTACTGGCAACTGCGTCACACCGAGTCCGGGACACTGCCCTATCCCATCGGCTCGGTGATCACGTTCGCGCTGATCGTCCTCGTGGAAATGACAGCGCTGGGCCTGGCTGTGCAGCCATGGCGGTTCCGCCGCCTGTGGCTGCGGATCCTGATCAGCCTCATTCCATGGCTGGGGTGGAACGTCCTATGGGGCTTGGCTGCCATGCATCAATCTCCCGTGCGCGACGTTCACTCGAACTGGCTGCTCGGCATGAGCGCCCTCCTGCTGCTTGCACTGCTCGTGGTTGTGCCGGCCTCACTCTGGCCTCGCCTGCGACGCTGGCTCGGGAACTGAGGCCCGCGCCTACTTCCGGAACTCCACCCGCACATGCTGGCCGAAGCGCGCCTTGGCCTCGCCGTCGAACTCCAGCACACACTCCACCACCTTGGCCACGCCGCGCCCCGCGTCTTCGGGCAAGCGCGCCTGCGCGAACACCGGACTGATGCGCACCACGCGTGCGGGTGGCAGTGAGCCGGTGTTCTCGGCGCCATCGCTGTCCGGTACGACGGTGGCCTTCATGCCCACCTGCACGGCATCGGCATAGGCGGCGCTCAGTTCTGCGCGCACCTGCAGCGGGCGTGCCGGCAGCAGCGAGATCGCCGGCTTGCCACCCTGCACGAATGCACCGAGGCCCGGCATCTGGCCGACCACGGTGCCGGCTTCCGGCGCGCTCAGCGACATCTGCTGCAGTTTCAGTCTGGCGTGTTCCAGCTTGTGCTGGGCCATGTCGACCTGCGCACCGGCCACATCGACATCGGCGCGCACACCTGCCAGCTGCTGCTTGGCCGCATCGGCCTGCTGGTTGGACGACACGCCTTCGCTGGCGCCGGTGGACAGACGGGTGGCGTTGCGCTCCAGTTCGCGCAACTGCGCCTGGCTGCCCTTCAGGCGGTCGTTGGCCAGGGCCAGATCGGCGGTGGCCATCGCCACTTCCTGCTGCAGCAGGGCGCCATCCAGCGACAGCAGCAACTGTCCCTTCTTCACTGTGGCACCCTCCTTCACCGGCGCGGCGGTGATCGAGCCATCCACCGGCGGTGCCAGCGCGATCAAACCGCCCTCGACGTCGATGATGCCGCGCGCGACCGCAACCTTGTCGGCGGCAGCAGTGCTGGCCTTACCGGCGGATGCTTGGGCCGGCGCCTCTTTGGAACAAGCGCCGAGCAGCAATGCCGCGGACAGGGCCAGGCTGAGGGGAAGCAGGTGCGACGTCTTGGTCATGGGGCGGACTCTACAGTTTCGTTCTGGCGGCGGTCATCACGGACCATGCCGTCTTCCATGGCGATCACCCGATCGGCATGCCGGATCAGGCGCGGATCGTGGCTCACGCACAGCACGGTGGCGCCATGCGCACG
The DNA here is from genome assembly GCF_056482875.1 of Stenotrophomonas sp. 63632_Sma. NCBI lineage: Bacteria > Pseudomonadati > Pseudomonadota > Gammaproteobacteria > Lysobacterales > Lysobacteraceae > Stenotrophomonas > Stenotrophomonas sp. 63632_Sma. Next base: position 1,571,146 of record NZ_CM151220.1, on the reverse strand, counting down.
TGCGTAGCGATGCAGGATGTCGATCACGCGCTGGCCATTCTCGGCATCCAGCGCGCTGGTCGGTTCGTCGGCGAAGATCAGCGTCGGCGACTTGGCGAAGGCGCGCGCAACGGCCACGCGCTGCTTCTCACCACCGGACAGCTGCGCCGGTCGCATGTGGCTGCGGTGGCTGAGGCCCACCTCGTCCAATGCCTTGCGGGCCAGCGGTTCGCTTTCGCGATTGCTCATGCCGCGATAGCCCAGCGGCAGCTGCACCTGTTCCAGTGCGGTCAGTGCGGGGAACAGATTGAAGCCCTGGAACACGAAGCCGACATGGTGCAGGCGGAAGCGCTCCACTTCACTGCGCGTCATGTGGCCCACATCCTGCCCGAGTGCGTGCACGCGGCCGCCATCGGGCGCAGACAACCCAGACAGCAACGACAGCAGGGTGCTCTTGCCGCAGCCGGACGGGCCCGACACCAGCGTCAGCTCGCCGGGATAGATGTCCAGCGACAGGCCGCGCAGCACCGGCACCTGTACATCGCCGGACATGAAACCCTTTTCAAGTGCGTCGGCCTGCAGGGTCGGGGCGACGGCGCGTATGGAAGTCATCGGCCGGTCCTCAACGCAACAGCAACGATGGATCGGAGCGGACGACACTGCGTACCGCCATGATGCTCGACAGCATGGCCATCACCGCGACCAGTGCAACGCAACCGATGATCACCATCGGTGTCAGCTGCACCGGCACGCGCTGGGTCTGTGCGATCAACAGCACGACGGTACTGAACGCCGCCGCCAGCAACATGCCCACGCCGCCGATCAGCAGCGCCTGCTCGAACACCACCCGCGCCAGCGCATAGCGCCCGGCACCGAGTGCATTGAGCGTGGCGTACTCGCGCACCGAACCGGCCACCACCGAAGCAAACGACTGGTTGGTGATCACCGCGCCGACGAAGCAGACGATGACGGCCATGAACAACACTGCGATGCCGGCACCGGTATCGAACAGCCAGTATTGCTGCGAGCGGCTGGCGAACTCCGGTGCGGTCCAGAACTCGACCGGCGTGGCCTGCCCCATCGACGTGGCCAGGCGGTCGCGCACACGGTCGGCCAGGTCCGGCGAACGCAGGCCCGCCACGAAATAGGTACTGCCCTCGTGCGGATCGGTACTCGCGATGGCGCGCGCGGTATCCAGCGAGGCCAGCACGTTGACGCCACCAAGGCCACGCAGGCCCGGTTGTGCCGCGACCACGCGCACTGCCTTGCCATTGATCCACGCACGGTTGTTCTGCAGGTCCACGCCCAGCGTATCCAGATCGGCGCTATCGACGATCACCGCACCGGGTTCGCGCAGCTGCGCGCGCAGGTCGGCGGGCAGGATGCGCGCGAACATCATCGCGTCGCCTTGGGTGGAGATGCCGGACAGATACACAGAAACGTTACCGGTACCCTGCGCGCTGGAGCGCCATTCGCCATCGACCCACTCGTAGGGTTCGACGCGGGTGACATCCGGATCCATGCGCAGGTGGCTTTCCACATCCGCACTGATTGCATGGCCGTAGTTCACGCTCTGGGTGCCGGGGAAACCGGCCCAGATATCAGCCGACGATGCCTTCACGTAGATCGCGGCGGTACCGAAGATACCCAGCACCAGCGCCGCCTGCACGATCAGCAGCACGCCAGCGAAGCACATCGCCAGCACTACCGGCAGGAACCGGCGCCACTCATAGGCCAGGGTCTTTCGGGCCAGCGCAATCATTGCGACGCGTCCTCGGCTTCGACCGGCAGCGGTGCGCCACCGAGGGCGCGGTACAGCGAAGCAAACGCGAGCACGCGTGCGCCCTGCGCACCGATCAGATCAGCCTGCGAGGCGAGCGCGGCACGCTGCGTATCCAGTCCATCGAACTCGCTGGACAGGCCCAGCTGCACCTGCCGCGCTTGGCGCTTGACCTGCTGGCCGGCGGCATCATTGGCCGCACGCAGCGACTGGATGCTGCTGTCCTGGCGCGCCAGGCTGCCCAGCGCGCCCTCCACTTCGCTCACGCCTTCCAGTACCGCCTTGCGGTAACCGAGCAGTGCAGCATCCAGCTGCTTTTCGTCGGCATGGAAACGTGCACGGCGTTGGCCCCAATCCCACAGCGGGATATCGACGTACGGGCCGATCGACGGACTGGAATCGGAGTTGGAGCGGGCGTTCTGGGTGAGGTTGTAGGCGTACAGGATCGAGCCACCAAGACTGACCCGCGGATACATCGCGGCACGTGCGGAGCCCTTGCTCGCCGCGGCCTGCATCACTTCAGATTCGGCCAGCAGAATCTGCGGGCGGTGGCGCAGCAGATCGGCCGGTACCTGCTGCAGCGAGAACGTGCCCAGCTTCGGCGGCGAGCGATAGGCGCGCCAAGCCGGATCCGGGCCATCACGGCCCAGCAACAATGCCAGCGCACGGGCGGCGTTGTCGGCGTTTTCCCGGGCTTGTGCGATGGCGGCGTGGGTGGCGGCCTGGCGTGCACGCAGGCGATCAAGTTCGCCCGGCTCATCCAGGCGCAGGCGCTGGCGGACCAGGGCCAGGTGCTCGCCGCGGTCATCCACCGATTGCTGGCGGGCCAGCAGGTCCTGCTGGGCCTGTGCAACGGTCAGGTCCAGATAGCTGCGCACCACGTCGGCAATCACCGCCACCTGCGCGGCATTGCGCAGCGCCTCGGCATTGCCGGCCGAAGCCTGCGCGCTCAACTGCGCGCTCTCGGCGGCACCGAACAGGCCCAGGTCCCAGATCGCTTCGATGCCGGCATGGAAGTAGGTATCGACGGCGGCGGCGTCCTGCACCTGCTTGGCGCTGGCCGAGATTTCCGGCAGGAAACGCGAGTCGGAAGTGCCGGCGACGATCCGAACGGCCTGCAGGCGCAGCGTGGCCTGCTGCAGGTCGAGGTTGCCGGCGATGGCCTGATCGACCAGGCCATCCAGTGCCGGGTCGGACAGCACTTTCCACCACTGTCTGGCATCCACTGCCACGCCCTGGCCCTGCGGCACCTGGGTCCAGGTGCTGGGCGTGCGGTCAGGCAGGTCCGGAACAGGCACCGACATGCAACCGGCCAGGGCCAGGCTTGCCAACAACGCGCCAGGGCGCAGCACTGCATGCAGGGAGAGTCGGTGCCCGGCCTTGGGCACTGCCACTGAAGTGATACGCCTGACCACCAGCCCGCCAACGTGTAGAAGGAGCATGAAGGCTACCGTGCGATTGTGGAGCGAACATGGAGAAATCGTCCGAAAAAGGTCACAGCACGCGTGCGGTTCAGGCAACGCCGACCCAGTCTTTCACTACGCTTTCAATGCGTTCTCGACACGGAACACTGGACGACTTTCACAGCGTATTGCACATTGCGGCATTGTCTTGCTTCGATGCTGCCCGACCGTGAAACACCCCCGCCGCTGGCTGCTGATTGGCTCGATCACGACAGCGACTGTCGGTGTGATCGTGCTCGTCCTGACCACCCCACTGGTCTCGAACGCCGTGCTGCTACTGATGGAGCGCAGCAACTTCATCCCCCGTGAATCTTCGATCTTCACGTTCGAGCCATATGCCATCAACCAGGGCTCGTCGAACTACTGGCTGTACGGAAAGGACCGGACCTACTACTACCACTTCACCTACGAAGATGACGCTCCCTACGTCTACATCCCGCAGGACAACCGCTGCCCCGGTTTCCACCGGCAGGATGCCCGGACCTGGTGCAGCGCCCTGCCCGGCAAGGCACGCTAGCGCGGCGGTGGTGCAACCGGTGTGACAAACGAAAAACGCCCCCTTGCGGGAGCGTTCTTCTTGAATCTGGAGCGGGAAACGAGACTCGAACTCGCGACCTCAACCTTGGCAAGGTTGCGCTCTACCAACTGAGCTATTCCCGCAGATTCCGTTCGACCTGCGTCGAAGGAGCGCTATTGTGTCGATATTGCTGCACGGCGTCAACAGGAATTTTCGCGTGCATTGTGGGGCGGCGTTCAGGCCCCCAGGACCGATACCTCAGGTTCGCAGGCCACGGCGATGGAAGTAGACCTGCTCGGCGATGCGCCGCGTGGTCGCCGTGTGCAGCAGTGCGTTGAGCGGCCAGTCGGCCTGAAGGTGATCCATCGCCCAGCGCAGCAGGTACTTGCCGTGAAATGCGGGGGCTACCTGCAGCGCTACCCGTTCGGCGCCCGGCCCCTGGCCGCGCAGATGGCGGGCAATCGCCTCGCCGACCGCCCAGCCATGCCGCCACGAGGAATGGATGCCCCCGGCGGACAATGGCGAGACGATGCCCGCCGCGTCGCCGGTCAGGATCACGCGTTGGCCGGTGAACGGCCCATCCGGCCGGCCGCAGGGCACCAGCCCTGCGCGGGTGGCCGAGGGACGCGCCGAAGGCGGAATGCCGACCACATCGCGCACGTGCTCAAGGAAGCCATCAATATCAGGCGGGCGTACCTGATTCGGGTCATGGCGCAGCGCCAATCCCACCTGCAGGCCGGTTGGATTCTGCGCGACCCAGCCGATGTAGCCCGGTGCAAAGCGCTTGCTGACGAAGCAATGGAGTGCGTCACCCTGCGGCAATTGCAGGCCGGCGAACTCACGTTCGACGCCGTAGAGATTGTCGCGCACCTGGCCTAGGCCAGTGCGCCGGGCCACGCGCGAACGTGCGCCATCGGCACCGACCAGGTAGGCGCAGCACCCTGCCCCTTCCACCTGCCAGCCGTCACCACTGCGATGGGCGTCGGTAAAGGACTGCTGCAGGCGAAGGTCGACACCGTTCGCGCGCAGCTCGCTGGCCAGCCAGCGCATCAGGTTCGGCGTATCGGTGGTGAGGAAGTAATAGCCCGGCGCGGCCAACAACACGCTGCGCAGGTTCGGCGCATACAGCCGCACATTGGCAACGCGTTGCACCAGGTATTCGGGCATGCGCCCCAGCCAGGTCTGCTCCATCGCTTCCTTCACCACGATGCCGGTGGTGTGCAGGCGTTCGCCGGGATGTGCCTTGCGCTCCAGCACGCAGACGCGCAGGCCGTATTGGGAAGCGGCCAGCGCGCAGGCGGCACCGGCGAAACTGGCACCGACGATGACCACGTCGTGATCGTAGGCGGAGGATTGATGAGGCATCGCGGCGTCACCCTTGGAACGAAGGATGCAGCATCCAACCTTCATGTGGTGGGGCGATGGGGCGACGGTGAAGTGGCAATGAAGCGCGTTGGACGCAAACGAAAAACGCCCCCTTTCGGGAGCGTTTTTCTTGAATCTGGAGCGGGAAACGAGACTCGAACTCGCGACCTCAACCTTGGCAAGGTTGCGCTCTACCAACTGAGCTATTCCCGCTTGGGAGGCGAAATTTTACCTATTCCAAGGATGGCGTCAAGCGCTTTTTTAGGGTCTGCGAGGCACCTTGCATTGCGTATCCACGCATGGCGTGGATCTACTATGGCATCCCCGCAAACCGATGGATCCGCATCATCCGTGGATGCGGCATTTCCAGTTGATCCACGCCATGCGTGGATGGGGCATCACCGTAGATCCGTCCAGCGTGTCGAGTAGATCCACGCCATGCGTGGATAAACGCACCGATGGGGTCAGAGCCCTTTCCTGCGGAAAGGGATCCGACCCCGGGGCTCAGTTGCCCAGCTTCTTCTGCCGCGCACGCTCGCGCGCCGCGCGTTCGTCGTCGCGCAGGCTCGGCCAGGCGGCGTGCAGGTACTGCAGGCCCGACCACAGGGTCAGCACCGCGGCGATCGCCAGGGTCCAGTCGCCGATGTGGAACACCGGCCAGCCCATCCAGATGTCTTCCACCGGCACGTTCGGGGCCACCGAGTACAACAGGCACAGCAGTGCGACCATCTGCGCGGTGGTCTTGACCTTGCCGATCATCGCCACGCGCACCTTGGCGCGCTGGCCCAGCTCGGCCATCCATTCGCGCAGCGCCGATACCGCAATTTCACGGCCGACGATGACTGCCGCCCAGAATGCCATCCACGGCGTCGGGTGACCCTGCACGATCAGGAACAGCGCCACCGCCACCATCAGCTTGTCCGCGACCGGGTCGAGGAAGGCGCCGAAGGCCGATTCCAGCTGGTAACGGCGTGCGATCCAGCCATCGAGCCAGTCAGTGATCGCGGCCAGGCCGAAGATCGCCGCCGAAGCGAAGTTGGTCCAGGTGTAGGGCAGGTAGAACACCAGCACCAGCACCGGGATCATCACGATCCGCAACAAGGTCAGCCAGGTGGGCAGGGTCAACTTCATGCTTGCGTGCTTCTCTCTCTACTCGGCCGGATCAGGCGTGGCCAACCCGTGCAGGTTAGCGTAGATACGTGCCGCGAGGGCGTCATTGATGCCTTCCACCTTGGCGATTTCCGCTTCACCAGCGGCTTTCAGGCCGACCAGACCGCCGAAATGCTTGAGCAGGCTGGCGCGGCGGCGCGGCCCGATACCAGGGATGTCCTCCAGCTTGCTGGTCATCCGCGCCTTCTGGCGGCGGCCGCGGTGGCCGGTGATGGCGAAGCGGTGCGCCTCATCGCGCACCTGCTGGATGAACTGCAGTGCCGGATTGGCCGCGCCCGGGCGCAGCTCGCGGCCATCAGGCATCACCAGCGCTTCGTGGCCGGCGCGGCGTTCCACGCCCTTGGCCACGCCCACCAGCAACACGCCTTCCACGCCCAGGTCGGCCAGCGCGGCCTGGGCCTGGGCCAACTGGCCGGCGCCGCCGTCGATCAGCAGCACGTCCGGCAGCACGCCCTGCTCTTCCACCGCACGGCGGAAACGGCGGTCGATGGCCTGGCGCATGGCGGCGTAGTCGTCGCCCGGCTCGATGCCGCTGATGTTGAAGCGGCGGTACTGCGCGCGCACCGGACCGGCGGCGTCGAACACCACGCATGAGGCCACGGTGGCCTCACCCATGGTGTGGCTGATATCGAAACATTCAACACGCTTGACCGGCTCGGCCAGGCCCAGCATGTCGCGCAGTGCATCGCTGCGCGCGTGCTGCGCGTTGCGGCTGTTGAGTTCGGTCGCCAGGGTCAGCTGCGCGTTGCGGCTGGCCAGCTCCACGTAGCCGGCACGCTCGCCGCGCACGTTCCACTTCAGCTGTACCTTGCGCTCGGCCGAGGCCGACAGCGCGGCCACCAGCAGGTCGGCATCGGGAATCTCGCGGTCCAACAGGATCTCGCGCGGCGGCTCGAATTCGATGTAGTACTGCGAGACGAACGCGGCCAGCACTTCCTCCGAGCTTTCTTCACCGTTGGTGCGTGGGAAGAACGGGCGGGTACCGAGGTTGCGGCCATCGCGGAAAGCCAGCAGCAGCACGCAGGCCTGCGAACCCTGCATGGCCACCGCCAGCACGTCCAGATCGGCGGCACGGCCATCCACGTACTGGCGGGTCTGCATGCTGCGCAGCGAGGAGATCAGGTCGCGCAGGCGCGCGGCCTGCTCGAACTCCAGTGCCTCGCTGGCGGCCTGCATCTGCTCGCCCAGTTCGCGGGTCAGCTCGTCGCTCTTGCCTTCCAGGAACAGCGCGGCGCGGCGCACCGATTCGGCGTAGTCCGGCGCCGGCACCAGCTCCACGCAGGGCGCGCTGCAGCGACCGATCTGGTACTGCAGGCACGGCCGCGAGCGGTTGCGGAACACGCTGTCCTCGCAGCTGCGCAGCTTGAACAGCTTGTGCATCAGGTTCAGCGTTTCACGCACCGCGGTGACGCCGGGATACGGCCCGAAATAGCGGCCAGGAATGGCGCGCGGGCCGCGATGCAGCGCGATGCGCGGCCAGTCCTCGCGGGTCAGCAGCACATGCGGATAGGTCTTGTCGTCGCGCAGCGAGACGTTGTAGCGCGGCGACAGCGACTTGATCAGCTGGTTTTCCAGCAGCAGCGCCTCGGCTTCCGAGCGCGTCACGGTCACGTCCATGCGCGCGATCTGCGAGATCATCGACATGATCCGCGCGTTCTTCGGGCTGCCGTTGAAATAGCTGCCGACACGGTTGCGCAGCGCGCGCGCCTTGCCCACGTACAGCAACGTGTCGTCGGCGGCGTACATGCGGTACACGCCAGGGGCGGTACTGAGCTGGGCCGCGAAGGCCTTGCCGTCGAAGGCCGGGGCGGGAACGTCTGTCATTCGCTGATCGGGACTTCGCTGAGCACGCCGCTGTCCGGGTCGAATCGCAGCACGGCATGGGCGTCGGTCTCGGCGATCCACACCGCACCGGCGCCTACCGCCAACCCCGCCGGGCCATGCAGGCGTCGTGGCAACGGCTGGGTGGTCAGTTCGCCACCGCCCAGGCGCAGCGTGCGCAGGCGGCCGTTGCCAGTATCGGCAATCCACAACAGCGGCGCATCCGGACTCAGCGCGATGGCCTGTGGGAACTGCAGGCTGGCGTCCGAACGCGGACCGTCTTCGCAGCCGAAGCGCCACGGCCCCTGCCCGACCAAGGTCTGCACCAGGTCGCCGCGCAACTGCAGCGCGCGGATCGAGGAACCCAGCGCATCGGCCACGTACAGCACCTGCTGCACCACGGCCAGCGCAGTCGGCTGGGCAAAGGCAGCCAGATGCCCGCTACCATCACGCTCGTCGATGGAACCACTGCCCGCGCGCCATTGCAGGCTGCGCTGGCCCAGGTGGTAGCTCCAGATGCGGTTGTCGCCGGCCATGGCGATCTGCAGCTGATTGTCGGCAATGGCCAGGCCGACAGGATGGTCCAGCGCAACCTGCCGCGCCTGCGCGACCGGGCCTTCCATCGGTGCACCGGGACGGCCGTTGCCGCACAGGGTATCGACGATCCCGGTCAGCAGGTTGATACGACGCACCGCGTGGTTGCCGGTGTCGGCGACGTACAGCGAATCGCGCTCCAGCACCAGCGCCTGCGGGCGGTGGAACGCGGCTTCGGCGAGGTTGCCGTCCATGAAATCGGCGGTGCCCAGCCCGAACTGGCGCAGGATGCGGCCACCGTGGCTGCATTCGAGGATGCGATGATGGCCGCTGTCGGCGATGTACAGGCGTTCGGTGCTGACCGCCAGGCCGAGCGGGAAGCGCAGCGCGTGGCGCGGCTCCGGATGCAGTTCGCTGCCACCGCGCGGCGGCGCCGACGGCGCGCCCTCGCACAGCGCGTTCAAGGCACGCTCCAGTTCGCCGGGTGCGCCCTGCCCGACCAGCCGTTGCTGTTCGCGGCCCTGCGCATCCAGCAGCACCAGGGTCGGCCAGGCGGTGATGCCGAAGCGGCGCCAGCCATCCCAGTCGGCATCGAGCAGGACCGGCATCGTCAGGCCCTGGCGACGCAGCAGCTTCAGTGCGGCGCCGGCCTCGCGTTCGAAATCGAAGCGCGGCACCTGCAGCACCAGCGGCTGCAGCTTGCCGGGGTGGCGCGACAGCCATTGGCCGAACTCGGCCAGGCGTTGCGCGCTCCAGGCGGAGGCGGCGTTGACGAACAACAGCGCCACCGGCCGACCGCGCAGTTCGGTCAGGGTGCAGGGGGTGGCGTTGAGCCAGGTGGCGAACTCGGGCAGGTCCGGGACGGGCTGGACGTTCATGGCCCGATTATGCCGGAGTCGGCGTCATGCAACAGTCGTGCCACGGCACGTTTTGCAGCATCGTCGACCAATGTCCAGACCTGTTCGAAATGCTCACTGCCGCCGGTATACGGGTCCGGGATCGCACCCCTGCCCTGCCCGCCGGACCACGGCAGGTACAGCGCCAGGCGTTCGCGCTGGGCGGGTGTGGCCAAGCGACCCGCATCGCGCAGGTTGGCCTCATCGGCGCACAGGATCCAGTCGAAGCGGTCGAAATCCGCGACCTGCAGCTGGCGCGCGCGCAGGCCGCCGATGTCCACGCCATGCCCGGCCGCGCAGGCGATCGCTCGCCGGTCCGGTGGCTCGCCCACATGCCAGTCGCCGGTGCCGGCCGAATCGACCTGCACCCGACCAGCCAGCGGCGAAGCGTCCAGGCGCGCGCGCAGCGCACCTTCGGCCATCGGCGAACGGCAGATGTTGCCGAGGCAGACGACCAGCAGCTTCATCGGGCAGCCAGCGTCTGCAGCAATGCTTCGGCGCGTTCCAGGTCCTCGGGCGTGTCGATGCCCGGCGGGAACGGTTCGGGCGAGATCGCCACGCTGATCGGGAAACCCGCTTCCAGCACGCGCAGCTGTTCCAGCGATTCGACCTGCTCCAGCTGGCCCGGCGGCATCGCCGCGAACTGCTGCAGGAAACCGGCGCGATAGCCGTAGATGCCGATGTGGCGCAGCCAGTTGTGACCGGCCGGCAGCGTGTCACGGCTGCGGGCAAAGCCATCGCGGTGCCAGGCGATCGGGGCGCGGCTGAAGTACATCGCCTCGTTGCGCACGTTGCGCACCAGCTTCACCACGTTCGGGTCGAACAGGGTATGCGCGTCTTCTACGGTCGTGGCGAGGGTCGACATCGGCGCATTGCCTTCAACCAGTGCCTGGGCCACCGCGCGGATACCCGCCGCCGGCGCGAACGGCTCGTCGCCCTGCAGGTTGACCACGACGGTGTCATCGGCCCAGCCGGCGATGCGCGCGCACTCGGCCAGGCGGTCGGTACCGGAGGCATGCGAGGTGGCGGTCATCGCCACCTTCACTTCGGCCAGGCCGGACAGTGCGTCGGCAATGCGTTGATCGTCGGTAGCGACCCAGACCTCGCCGGCACCGGCCTGCAGCGCGCGACGCGCCACGTGCAGCACCAGCGGCTCACCGCCCAGCGGGCGCAGCGGCTTGCCCGGCAGCCGCGAGGCGGCATGGCGGGCCGGGATGGCGACGACGAATTCGGTCATGGGGCGGTACTCAGCAGGCTCGTTACAACGGGAATGCGGCCGGCGGCGCATGAATGCAAGCGCCGCCGCGCCACTCAGTTCGGTCGCAGCTTGTCCAGGCGGTCGGTCAGCGCCACCCAGAATGCGGCAGGCAGCTCGGCGCGCAGCGGGACCGCGTAGTGCCAGTCATTGCCGAACGCGCGGCATTTCACCGCGTCCTTTTCAGTCATCAGCACCGGCAGCTGGCTGCCAAAGGACAGGTCCTGCGGCTGATAGGCCTGATGGTCAGCGAAGGCGTGCGGCACGACACCGATGCCACGCGCGCGCAGCATGTCGAAGAAGCGCTGCGGGTGGGCGATGCCGGCCACGGCGTGCACACGCTGGCCCTTGAAATACGACAGCGGACGGGCACGGCCACCGGCCAGCGGTTGTGCGCTGTCGATGTGCAGGGCCATCGGCCACTGGCCGAAGCCGCAGGCCTGTGCTGCAGTCTCCTCATCGGCCTGGCCGAGGTTGACCACGCGGAAATCGCACTCGCTGGCGCGGCTGACCGGCTCACGCAGTGGCCCGGCCGGAATCATCCGGCCATTGCCGTAGCGGCGCTGCGCATCGACCACCTCGATCTCGATGTCGCGTGCCAGCCGGTAGTGCTGCAGGCCGTCGTCGCAGACGATCACATCGCAGCCGGCCTCGATCAGCGCCTTGCCGGCTGCAACACGATCACTGTCCACGCGCACCGGCACGCCGGTCTTCCAGGCAATCAGCACCGGCTCGTCGCCACCCTTGGCGGTCGGCGTATCGGCCTTGACCCACAGCGGCTTGTTGGCATCTTCGCGGCCGTAGCCACGACTGGCCACGCCCGGCTTCCAACCGGCGGCACGCAGGCGCTCCACCAGCGCAATGGTCAGCGGCGTCTTGCCAGTCCCACCGGCGGTGATGTTGCCAACCACGATGACCGGCACCGGCAGCGTGTAGCGCTTGCGCCAGCCACGCCGATAGGCGCGCCGGCGCAGCGCGGTGACGCCGGCATACAGCGGCGCCAGCAGGCGCATCGCCCACGGAACCGGGGTGCCGTCGTACCAGTACGGCGGGGTCTGGGTACCCTTGCCGGCCATCAGTCCTGCCTTTCGCGGAACTGCATGCTGTGCAGATGCTGGTACAGGCCACCCATGGTGAGCAGCTCCTTGTGGGTACCGCGCTCGACGATGCGACCGTGGTCCATCACCAGCACCTGGTCTGCATGCTCGATGGTCGACAGGCGATGCGCGATGACCAGCGTGGTGCGCTCGGGCATCAATCGCTGCAGCGCGTCCTGCACCAGGCGCTCCGATTCGTTGTCCAGCGCTGCGGTGGCTTCATCGAGGATCAGGATCGGCGCGTCGCGCAGGATCGCACGGGCGATCGCCAGGCGCTGGCGCTGGCCACCGGACAGCAGCGCGCCGTTCTCGCCCACCGGGGTCTGCAGCTGCTGCGGCATGCGTGCGATGAACTCCCAGGCATTCGCGGCTTCAGCTGCCGCTCGGATCTGTTCATCCGTCGCGTCCATGCCATAGGCGATGTTGGCGCCGATGGTGTCGTCGAACAACATGACCTTCTGCCCGACCATCGCCACCTGGCGACGCAGGTCGGCCAGCGGATAGTCGTCCAGTGCCACCCCGTCGAGGGTGATGCGCCCGCCGCTGGGTTCGTAGAAGCGCGGCACCAGCCGGATCAGGCTGGTCTTGCCGCTGCCGGATCGACCAACGATGGCGGTGACCGTACCCGGCTTGGCCACGAAGCTGATGTCGTCCAGGGCGATGCCACTGTCTTCGCGGTAACGCAGCATGACGTGCTCGAAGGCCAGTTCGCCACGCACGCGCTGCACCGTGTTGCGGCCTTCGTCGCGCTCGACCGGCATGTCGAGGATGTCGAACAGGCGCTCGGCGGCGGACACACCGCGGGAGATCGAGGACTGCACGCTGGTCAGGCGGCGCAGCGACGGGATGATCGCCGTCATCGAGATCATCAGGCCCATGAACTGGCCGGCATTGAGGCGCCCTGCCAGTGCTTCACGGGTCGACACCCAGACGATCACCGCCAGCGCCAGCGCGGCCAGGAACTGGACCACGCTGGAGGCACCGGCACGGGTGATTTCCACCTTCATGTTCAGCGCCAGCATGCGGTTGGCCAGGCGCGAGTAGCGCGACATCTCATGCTGCTGGGTGCCGTGCACCTTCACTTCCTGCTGGGCCGCCAGTGACTGCTCGGCGGTCTGCGCCATCGTGCCCATGCCGTCCTGGATACCGCGGCTGATGCGCCGGTAGCGCTTGCCCACGTAAGACACGATCACGCCGATCATCGGCACCACCACCAGCATGGCCACGGTCACCTTGACGCTCATCTGCAGCATCACCGCCAGCATGGCGATGATGGTCAGGGTGTCGGCAACCACGGTCTTGAGCGCATCGGCGCTGGCCTGGGTGACCTGCTCGGTATCGAAGTTGAGGCGACTGACCATCACCGGCGTCGATTCGGTATCGAAATGCGAGGACGGCAGGTGCAGGTACTTGGCCAGCACCTGTTCACGCAGGTCGCGCACCACGCTGCGACCGGTCTTGGCCAGCGCGTAGTCGCTCACCCAGGTGGCGGCGCTGCGCATCAGGAACAGGCCAAGGATGGTCAGCGGCAGGATCACCGCCATTTTCGGTTCGGGATTGACGAAGCCACGGTTGACCAGCGGCTCCATCAGCTTGGTGAAGTGGTAGCCGGCTACCGACTCCACCGCCATGGCGATGACGGCGGCGACCATCATGCCCCAGTAGGCACGGGTGTATCCCAGCAGACGTTTGTAGATCGGCCACACCGGCGCGTGTTTGGAACTCATGGACGCACCTCGGGTGCTGTTGCAATGGCAATACGGCGGAAGCCGAGCTGACCAAGCGCATCCTGCGCGGTCACCACGGCCTGATAGGGCGTGCGGGCATCGGCGCGTAACAGCACCGGCTGGGTACGGTCGCTGCCGGCAACGGCCGCGATGGTCTGCTTGACCGACTCGACGTCGCTGCGCAGCACTTCCTGGTCATTGATGAAGTAGCGGCCTTCGGCGTTGATCAGCACGCTCAACGAGCGCGGCGGCTCATTGCTGGGCTGCTGGCTGGCCGTAGGCAGCTCCACCTGGAGTGTCGAGCGCGCATCGAAGGTGGTGGTGACCACGAAGAAGATGATCAGCACCAGGATGACGTCGATCAGTGGCACCAGGTCGATATGCGGCTCATCCTGGGATCGGTCGTTGCCGATACGCATCGATCAGGCCTTCGCCGTGGCCGCGCCGGCCGGGCGCGTGGCAGCAGCAGGGTTCATCACGCCGGGGCGGCCATCCAGCGTATCCAGCAGCGCGCTGGCTTCCTGCTCCATCTCTACCACGTAACCGTGGATACGGCCCTTGAAGTAGCGGTGGAACATCAGTGCTGGAATGGCGACGATCATGCCGGTGGCGGTGCACACCAGCGCCTTGCCGATACCACCGGCCAGCTGGTTCACATCACCCACGCCATGGTCGAGGATGCCCAGGAACATCTGGATCATGCCGATCACAGTACCCAGCAGGCCCAGCAGCGGCCCGGCCGATGCGATGGTGCCCAGCGCGTTGAGGAAACGCTCCATGCGGTGCACCAGGTGGCGGCCGGTGTCTTCGATGCGCTCGCGGATCTGGTCACGCGGACGGTTGCGCGCTTCCAGCGCGGCGGCCAGCAGCGCGCCCAGCGGCGAGTTCGCCCGCAGGGTCTGCAGGTGGGCGGGGTCGAGCTTGCCGCGTGCCGCCCAGTTGCGCACTTCCTGGCCGAGGCCGGGCGGCAGCACTTCAGTACGTCGCAGGGACCAGAAACGCTCCAGGATGATCGCCAAAGCCAGTACGCCCAACAGCAGCAGCGGCACCATCGGCCAGCCACCGGCCTTGACCAGTTCCCACACGTTTCAACCCTCCGGCCCAACGGCCGCTTGTTCGATCGGCGATAGGATAGCAGCCGACCGCGCCCGCCCAGCGGCATCCCACCACCGGGATGCGTGGATGCGCTGTTCACGCAGCTGCAGCCCTTGTGCGCCAAGCCATATGCGGATCGCCCCGGAATCGGCCGTGGCCAGCACCTCGGCCCCTTGCGCCTGCCAGCGCTGGACCACGTCCTGGCGGGGGTGCCCGAAGCGGTTGCGGTGCCCGGCCGAGACCACCGCCAGCCGTGGCGCCACGGCCTCGACCCACGGCGCGCTGGAACTGCCACCGCTGCCATGGTGCGGCACAAGCACCACATCCGCCTTCAGCGCTGCCGGGTATGCCTTCAGCAGCGCCTGCTCGGCCGGGCGGCCGATATCGCCAGGCAGCAGGACCACGCCGTGACGGCTGGCGACGCGCAGCACGCAGCTGTCCTCGTTCTCGGCCTGGCGGCTGCCCGGTGCCGGGTGCAGGACCTGGAAATCAACGCCGTCCCACTGCCACTGCATCCCTTGCTGGCAGGGCGCAGCGCCGGCGATGGTGCTGCCCGGTGGCGCCAGCAGCTGCAGTCCGGGCAGCTGCCTTCGCAGGCTCGGCAGGCTGCCGGTGTGATCAAGATGGTCATGGCTGAGCATCGCCTGCTGGGGCGGCCCCTGTCCGAGCGCGCGCAGGGACGGGACCAGAATGCGTTCGTTGCCGTCGCCGCCGGTCGGCGGCCCCACGTCGTACCAGAGCGCGTGCCGCGCCGTACGCACCAGCACCGCGGTGCCCTGCCCTACGTCGTGCACCAGCAGCTCCAGTTCGCCTTCAGCCGGTGCATGCCGGGCGGGCCACAGCAGCGGCAGGCACAGCAGCAGGCCTGCCAAGGTACCGCCAGCGCCGCGTGGCAGCAGCCACCAGAACACCCCCGCCACTGCCGCCGGCACCGCCCAGCGCGGCGCCTCGGCCAACCACCACATCGCCTGCGGGTGCAGCGCCAACGGCTGCAGGGCCTGCCAGCTGAGCTCGAACAGCCAGGCGGCGGCGCGCCATGCCCAGCGCCCGGCGCCATCATGCAACGCGTGCAGGCCGGTACCCAGCAGCGACAACGGCACCACCAGCAGGGTCCACCACGGAATGATCGGCAGATTGACCAGCGGCCCCAAGCGCGCGGTGCCGCCGAACAGGGCCACGCACAGCGGCAACAGGCCGAGGCTGGCCACGCCCTGGGCGGCCAGAAAGCCGCGCAGGCCCCCACCGACGCCGTCCGGCCCGGTTCGTGGAAGGCACCACAGCAGCCACAGCACGCCCCCGAAACTGAGCCAGAAGCCGGCCGACAGCACCGACAGCGGCGCCGGCAGCAGCATCACCATCGCGGCCAGGGCCAGTCCCTGCCCCGCACCCACCGGGCGACGCCCGGCACGGGCCAGTGCCACCAGCCCGATCATCAGCGCCGCACGCACTGTTGGAAGCGCGCCGCCGGCGGCCACGGCATAGACGGCTGCGGCCAGCGCCGCGCCCCATGCCGCCGCCTGCGGCCGAGGCCGGAACCGTCCCAGCACCGGGCACAGCCACCACGACACGCGGCACAGCAGTACGCCAAAGCCAGCCACCACGCCAACGTGGAAACCGGAAATGGCGACCAGATGGGTCAGGCCCAGCGCGCGCAGGTGCTCCCAGTCGGCATCGGACAGGCCGCGCGTGTCGCCCAGTGCCAGGGCCTGCACGAACCGCGCGGCAGGATGTGCCACCTGCGTTGCGATGGCGTCACTGCTGCGCTCGCGCCAGGCCGGCAGGCCCTGTGCAGGCGCGCGCTCACGCGCAGCGCCGGGGTCGCGCACCGTGCCATTGCCGGAAATACCGCGCAGCAATGCATGGCGTTCGCCGTCAAAGCCTCCAGGATTGATCCGCGAACGCGGTGCCCGCACCCGCAGCGACAGCTCCCAGTACGCGCCAGCTTGAACCGCATGGCGCCCACCATCGGTGCCGCTCGCAGGCGGTCCACGCCATGGATCGTTCCAGGTGATCTGCAGGCGCTTGCCACGCAACGAGGGCAGCGCATCGGCCTCGTCGACCTTCAACACGAAACGGGTATAGCCGGGGCCACTGTGTGGAAGATCAACCACTCGGCCAAGGACCTGCACGTCCTGCGCGGGCCCTCCGGGTGGAAGCTGGCCCTGCAGGACCCAGTGTCCGTGCAATGCCGCCCACGACAGGCCGAACAGCGCAGCCGTCCAGGCGCGGCCGCGCCAAGGCACGATCCAGCCTGTGGCGCTGGCAATGGCCAACGGCATGCACAGCCACAGCGGCGGCAGCACCGGCAGCTGCACGCAGGCCAGCGCACCCAGCACCAGACCGGCGGCACAACCACTGCCAAACAGCGGTGGAGCGGATCGTTCGGCGACCATCACCCCAGCCTGCCGCCGGGGCAGCAGCGTGCCTATCGGGCTTTAGCCCGTATTGGCGTCAGCGGCGGACGCTACCGCGATGGAAGTTGACCCGGAAGCTGGCACCGCCGCCGGCCGCCTCGCCGACACTGACCGAACCGCCATGGTGCTGCACGATTTCCTTCACCAGATGCAGGCCCAGGCCACTGCCGCTACCCGCTGCGCGCAGACGATGGAACGGCTCGAAGATCGCTTCACGGTCGCCCACCGGAATACCGGCGCCCTGGTCGCTGACCTCCAGCAGGCCACGTGCATCCAGGCGCACGCAGATGGTGCCGCGTCCGCCGCCGTGGACGATGGCGTTGTGCACCAGGTTGGCGATCACCCGCCCCAGCGCCAGGCTGTCGCCATGGATCCACACTGGCATCTCGGGTGCATCCACTTCGAAGCCGTAACCGGCCCCCACCACCAGCGGCGCCAGATCGGCGGCCGCTTCGCGCACCAGCAACGCCAGATCCAGCCGCTGCAGTGCGCCGACATTACGATCAAGTCGCTGCAGGTCAAGCAGGTGCTCGGCAACGTTACCGAGCCGCGCCACGTCGGTCAGCAGCTGCGACTTCAGCTCGCCCTGCGGCAACTGCGACAGGCGCGCCTGCACCACTGCAATCGGCACCCGCAGTTCGTGCGCGGCATCGGCGAGGAACTTGTCACGCGCGGCATACCCCTGCTGCACCTTGTCGATCGCGTCGTTGAAGGCTTCCACCAGCGGTGCGACCTCGGTCGACACCAGCTGCGCATCCAGACGCGCCCCCGGCTGGCCGATATCCAGCTCCTTGGCCTGTTGTGCGGAGCGGCGCACGCCGCGCATCGCGCGGTGGATCACGGTCGGCATGACCAGCAGCGTGATCACGATCAGCGGCAGGAAAAACCACAGCCCGATCAGGCGCAGCACCATCAGCGCACCGTCCAGCAACCCGCCCTTCGGCGCCCCACCCACCATCACCGTGATGCGCCGCCCGTCCTCCTTGCGGATCATGACCCGCGCCACGTCCAGGTACGGCGGCACCAGCGAGCCGAGTTCGGTGGCACCCAGCGTCGGCAGGCGCGCGAGCAGCGGGGCGTGGATCGCCGGAATCGTGCCGCGTTCCAGCCAGACACCCTTGTCGTCGACCGCCGCGAACCAGAGGTTGCCCCCGGCCTCGGCGTCGAGCTTGTTCCAGCGCGCCTGGTCCAGCACCAACCGCCCGCCTTCACTGTGCACGGCCTTGGCCACGGCTTCGGCCATGAACATGTCCATGCCCCAGGTGTCCTTGTCGCCCCAGGTCAGGATCAGCGCAACAACGGCGAACAGCACGGTGAAGGCCTGCGCCAGGAACAACCGCCAGGCCAACCCCAGCGTGATGGAACGGATCGGACGTGTCGGACGCGCCATCTCAGGCCTCCGCCAGCAGGTAGCCGACGCCCCGGATCACATGGATTTCAACGCCCGCCCCGGCCTGCTGCAGCGCCTTGCGCAGCTTGGAAATGTGCGCATCGAGCGCATTGGACTGGATCTCATCGTCGAAGCCGTACACCGCGGCCTCCAGTGCCGTGCGGGTGACCGTGCGCCCCTGGCGCATCGCCAGTGCCTGCAGTACCAGCACCTGGCGCCGCGGCAGCGCCAGCGGTTGGCCCTCCACCTGTGCCTGCAGCGATTCGAAGTCGAATTCCAGCCGGCCCAGATGCAGGCTCGGTGTCACCATGGCCGAGGGCCGCCGCGAGACAGCACGGATCCGCGCCATCAGCTCCTCGATCGCCACCGGCTTCACCAGGTAGTCGTCGGCACCGACATCCAGGCCCTCGACCTTGTCTGACAACCTGCCCTTGGCCGTCAGCATGATCACCGCCAGGTTCGGGCGCAGCGCGCGTGCGGTGGCGACGAAAGCCACGCCATCGCCATCGGGCAGCTGACGGTCCAGCAGCATCAGCTGATGCACCGGCTCGCGCAGCGCAACCGCGGCTTCGGCCAGGCTGCCGACCACGTCGGCGACCACGCCCTGCCGCTCCAGGCCCGACTGCAGGGCTCGGGACAGATCGGGATCGTCTTCGACCAGGAGAATGCGCATCAGGGGCTCGGCTACCGGAAACGGTGCCGATCATAGTGCCTGGCGCCAGGTTTGGGCGTCTTCGTGTGCCAGTTGCGAAGGCGCAATGTTCTGACAATGTTGTACCCGCACCATGCACAGCCATCCCCCGCAAAGTGGTTGATCGATGCCGTCGCTGTCCCCGACCCTGCTGCGCCCGTTGCTGTTCTCCGCTGCCATCGGCCTGCCGTTGATCACCCACGCCGCCGACCGGAACCCGGGCGTGCAGGCCGGTATCAGTGCCGGCGCGACCTCGGGGGCGTACGCCCACTACGACGTCAAGCCGCTGGTCGTACCGTCCATTGCCTGGCAGGGCGAGCGCTTCTTCGCCAGCCCGGGCTCGCTGGGCATGTACCTGTACAAGCGCGAGGGCCTGCGCCTGTCGGCGGCAGTCACGCCCTACACGCTGCGCTTCAAGACCGACGACGTGAACGACCCGCAGCTGCGCCGCCTGCACAGCCGGCAGATGTCGGCCATGGCTGGCATCAACGGTGAGTACAGCGCCGACTGGGGCATCGTCGAGGCCAGCGTGGTGCGCGAGGTCACCGGGCACGGAGGTGGCATGGAGTCGCGCCTGCACTACAGCTATCCGATCCAGGCCGGTCGCTTCACCTGGGTGCCCAAGGTCGGCGTGGTGCACTCCAGTGCGCGCCTGCTCGACTACTACTACGGCATCACCGACGAAGAAGCGCTGCGCTCGGGACTTGCCGCCTACAACCCGGGCAGCGCGACATCACCGAGCCTGCAGATCGCAGTCAGCACGCCCTTGGGCACGAAGTGGCGCGCGACCGGCGTCGTCGCCAACCAGTGGTTCGGCGATGCAGTAAAGGACAGCCCGATGGCCCGTCGCGGTACACAGACGTCGGCCTTCGTTTCCCTGATGCGCTCGTTCTGATCGAGCGCCCGCAACGGACAAGGACCCCCCATGGCCTCCGTCTCCCCTGCTGCTGAAGCGCACGCGATCCTGCGTGCCCCCGACCTGGACAGCGCCGAGCGCGCCTACCTGGGGCTGCTGCCCGACCTGGAACACGTGAACGCGCTGACGCGCCGCGCACTGGGCCTTTCGCGTGCTGCCGATGCGGCACGCGGCTACGCGTTGTCGATGACGCTGGTGGGATTGCGCCTGCAGGAACTGGAGATGGGCGAAGCGACCGCAAAGGAACATCGCCAGGCCACGCTGCGCAGCCTGCGCCAGGCCTTCAGCGCCTGAGCGCGGGCCAGCGACGCTGCCGGTGCTGCAGGGCAGCGGGAAGACTCAGCGGAACGTGGTCCACGCCAGCACTGCCGCCAGCAGGGCCACCCAGATCACCGCCTTGAAGGTACCCTCCAGCATGTTGCCGCCGAACAGCAGCTCAAGGATGGGATTGGGCCGGGAAACCGGAACGTGATCGCTCATGCGGCAGCTCCTTGCAGTGACGGCGCGATTGCGCGGTAGACCGGAGTCTACGCCTGCACGGCCCGGATTCATCGCCCCCCGGCCGTCTTTGGCGGTTCAATTCCGGCCTTCGTCGCAGGCCGGCTGCAGCACCCCACATGTCATGCCAGCCTGCGTGCACTTTCCCGCTGGAGCACCGTGCCATGCCGATGCTTGCCCTGATGCTGCTGCTCTCCAGCCTGTTCGGCGCTGGCAACGGGCCCACTGAAGAGGCCCTTCGCAGCCAGATCCTGCTTGCCGAAACCCAGCAGCCGGACGTCGTACGACAGGATTGCGGTTCGCCCTCCCTGCTGCTTTACCGGCTGCGCCAGGACCGGGTCCTGAGGCTGGCCAACCAGCCCCTGCAACACGAACCCGGCGTTGCCCAGCCCACGCGTGGTGCGACGGTTCGCGTCGCCCAGCTCTGGGAGCGCGTGGACGGTCACTGGAAGCTGCAGCGGATGATCAGCGTCGAAGACCTGGTCGTGCAACGCTGACCATGTGGAACCGTGATCGATGCCTGAAACGAGAAAAACCGGCACAAGGCCGGCTTCCGTCGTGATCCACCGCTGCACCGGCAATGCCGGGAGCCAGGTGGTGGGCGGTACAGGGTTCGAACCTGTGACCCCTACCATGTCAAGGTAGTGCTCTACCGCTGAGCTAACCGCCCATCTTGTTCTTGCCGCCCGAAAGCTGGCCTTGCTACGTAAAAACCCGGCGCCAGGGCCGGGCTTTGCAGTTCACGACAGCCCCCTTCCAGGGACTTCGTGGTGGGCGGTACAGGGTTCGAACCTGTGACCCCTACCATGTCAAGGTAGTGCTCTACCGCTGAGCTAACCGCCCGATTTTGCTTCTGAACGTCCGCGATTGCGTCGGTGCAGGCCGCGTATATTACGGATGCCGGCCGTGAAGCGCAACACTTTTGTGAAGAAGATGCTGCACTGCCGCGTTCAGCCCAGACTCGCTTCCTTCAGCTGCCGGATCTGGTCACGCACGCGGGCGGCATCCTCGAATTCCAGGTCCTTGGCGTGCTGGTACATCTGCTGCTCCAGCGCCTTGAGACGGGACGCCAGCTGGGCCGGGCTGAGCGATCGATAGTCACTCCCCTCCTCGGCAACGCCGGGCCTGCCCTTGCCCTTGCCCTTCTTTGCTTCCTTCTCGGCCGCATCGGAGCGCGCACCTTCCAGCACGTCGGTGATCGGACGCGCCACCGAGCGCGGCACGATGCCGTGCTGCTCGTTGTACTCGACCTGCTTGGCGCGACGGCGGTCGGTCTCGTCGATCGCCGCCTGCATCGAACGGGTGATCCTGTCCGCATACAGGATCGCCTTGCCACGCACGTTGCGGGCGGCACGGCCGATGGTCTGGATCAGCGAGCCGGTCGAGCGCAGGAAGCCCTCCTTGTCGGCATCCAGGATCGCCACCAGGGACACCTCGGGCATGTCCAGGCCCTCGCGCAGCAGGTTGATGCCCACCAGCACATCGAACTTGCCCAGGCGCAGGTCGCGGATGATCTCCACGCGCTCGACCGTGTCCACGTCCGAGTGCAGGTAGCGCACGCGGATGCCGTGCTCGGTCAGGTACTCGGTGAGATTCTCGGCCATGCGCTTGGTCAGCGTCGTGACCAGCACCCGGTCACCGGCCTTGATGCGCGCGTTGGCCTCGCTCATCAGGTCGTCAACCTGGGTGCCCACCGGGCGGATCTCCACCACCGGGTCGATCAGCCCGGTGGGGCGTACGACCAGTTCGGTGATCTCGTCACCGGCCTCGCGGTACTCATAGGGGCCTGGCGTGGCCGACACATAGATGCTGCGGGGGCAGCGCTCTTCCCACTCCTCGAAGCGCAGCGGCCGGTTGTCCAGCGCCGAGGGCAGCCGGAACCCGAACTCGACCAGCGTCTCCTTGCGCGAACGGTCGCCCTTGAACATGGCACCGATCTGCGGAATGGTCACGTGCGATTCGTCGATCACCAGCAGCGCGTCGGCCGGCAGGTAGTCGAACAATGTCGGCGGCGGTTCGCCGGCGTTCTTGCCGGTCAGGTGCCGGGAGTAGTTCTCGATGCCGTTGCAGTAGCCGACCTCGGCCATCATTTCCAGATCGAACTGGGTGCGCTGCGCCAGGCGCTGCGCCTCCACCAGCTTGTTCTGCGCGTACAGCTGCTCCAGGCGCTCCTTCAGCTCGACCTTGATCGTCTCGATCGCCGCCAGCACACGCTCGCGCGTGGTGGCGTAATGGGTCTTCGGGTAGACCGTGAAGCGCTGCATGTTGCGCAGCGTCTCGCCGGTGAGCGGATCGAACAGGGTGATCTTCTCGACCTCGCCATCAAACAACTCCAGGCGCAGCGCCTCGCTGTCCGACTCGGCCGGGAACACGTCGATGACTTCACCACGCACGCGGAACGTACCGCGCTGCAGCTCGTATTCGTTGCGCGTGTACTGCAGCTGGGTCAGGTGGTTGATCAGGTCGCGCTGGTCGATGCGCTCGCCCTTGGACAGGATCAGGCGCAGCGACAGGTAGTCTTCCGGCGCGCCCAGGCCATAGATTGCCGACACCGTCGCCACCACGATCGCGTCCGGGCGCGACAACAGGGTCTTGGTCGCCGCCAGCCGCATCTGCTCGATGTGCTCGTTGATCGAACTGTCCTTCTCGATGAAGGTGTCCGACGACGGTACGTAGGCTTCCGGCTGGTAGTAGTCGTAGTAGCTGACGAAGTACTCCACCGCGTTGTGCGGGAAGAACGCCTTGAACTCACCATACAGCTGCGCCGCCAGCGTCTTGTTCGGCGCCATGATCAGCGTCGGCTTCTGCACGTTCTGGATGACGTTGGCGATGGTGTAGGTCTTGCCCGAGCCGGTGACGCCCAGCAGGGTCTGCTTGGCGATGCCCGCTTCGAAGTTGCTGGTCAGCTTTGCGATGGCATCAGGCTGGTCGCCCGCCGGCGAATACGGCGAGACGAGTTCAAAACGGTCGCTCATGATGGTGCCAGTTCCCGGGAGTGGTGAGTATACGGGGCATGGAGTGACGGCCCGCTGAGGGGTTTCCGGGCAGGTGAGCGCGGCGTTGGCTGATGGTGGCGCCTAGCTGGACAAGGGAGGCTGGACCCATGCGCCACCTCCCCTTCCCCAGCCCTACCGCACCGCGAGGCATGCATCTGGTCGAACTGTTGGCGGTCGTGGCAGTGATGGCCGTGCTACTGGCGGCCGGCTGGCCCTCCCTGCAGTCCCTGCTGTTGCGGCAGCGCGCGGACGCCACCCGCATCAACTTGCAGTCCGGACTCGCTACTGCGCGCTACCAGGCGATCATGCGGCGTACCTTGATCGGCATCTGCGCAAGTACCGATGGCCATCACTGCGGCGACGACTGGAGCCAGGGCTGGATCATCTACAGGGCAATCGGCGGGCGACAACCACCCTCTTCTGCCGACGCCATTCTGATGCACCAGACAGGCTTTCCGAACATCAAGATCCGGGGAGCCACCAGCAGTGGCCGACCACAACTTTACTTCCAACCGGATGGCCGCAGCCCTGGCGCCAACCTGACGCTGCGCATCTGCGCGGACGGCCGTGAGCACTCCCGGATAATCGTCAGCAACAGCGGTCGCGTCCGATCAACACGGACCAGGACAGATCGACCCTGCTGAAAACAAAAAAGGCCTGCGGATGACCGCAAGCCTTTGATGCGTATAACTTGGCGCCCGAAGTTGGACTCGAACCAACGACCCCCTGATTAACAGTCAAGTGCTCTAACCGGCTGAGCTATTCGGGCGGGGAGGCGCATTGTAATCACCTCGGTCAGAGAGTGCAACACTCCTGTCCACGACGACCGCCGACGCACTTTTCCCACATCACCAGCATTCGGACAGCGTGCCCTTGGACGTCTTCACATTGGCCTGGTTGAGGGACAGGTCACCACACTTGTCTTTGGTCTGAGCATTGGCAGCCGTCGCCGTAAATGTAAACGTCGATTGCGCGGCTTCCATGGACAAGGTGTAAGCCGCCGTACCACCCTCACGAGGAGAGTTGATGGAATCCGCGCCGCCCGGGAAGGTGAAGCCCACATAGGTGTTGTTGACGGTGTGGTAGCGCTCGGCCAGCTGCGCGTACTCCACCAGGTCGGCCTTGGCCTGCGCCCGCCGCGACTTCCGCACATGTTCGCTGTAGTTCGGGTAAGCAATCGCAGCGAGGATCGCCACGACCGCCACCACAATCATCAGTTCAATGAGAGTGAACCCGCGGGCCAGGCGGCCAGGGGCAAACGTCGTGTGCATTGCGGCAACTCCATTGATCGACGAAGCACGGATGCCACTCACTGGATCTGCCTCCACGACTGGCGACCACACGGGTAAGGCAAGTACATCGGTTTTGCACCTGCCACCGAAATCTGCATCAGGCAGGCCTCGCCAGGCGGCGTCGGAGGCGGGGTCCCTGGCTCACCCGGATCCGGCGGCGCAAGGCGAGGGACAACAGAGGTCGTGACATCCCTGACCGGAGCGTTACCGCCCGTTTCCAGGGGTACACCAGCCGTACCTGCCCCCGGCGACGTGCCATCCGGTGCACCGAAGCGCACCTGCGACATTGCCGCTTCGCCACTGCCGGCCTGCAGGCCAAACACCCAGTTCGCACCATCCACCGAGCAGCCCCTGGCCTCGGACGGGATATAGGTTGGCATGAAGACCACCCCGGAAACGATGCGCGGATTGCCGACTGCACGCTCCTTGTCGGACAGCGTTACGGTCCAGCCACGGCTCAGCGTCGGGATAGTACCCGGCAGCAGGGTACGAACGTCATTCTCAAACTGTGCCGCGAACAAACGCAGATTGGCCGAGGTCAACGTGGCACTGGGCTGCCCGGTTTCGACGTCATTGATGCCATAGAGCGCCTGCACCGCAGCATCGTTCTCATCGCCGTAGTACGAGAAGCTGCCGGTCCCGAAGATCAGCATCACGCCACCGGACGGGCCCGCGGTCACGGTCATGCCGCCGGTGATCGGTTGGCGATAGGTCCGCTTGTCGCTGCGATCGACATGAGTATCGGTGGTGAACAGCGGAACTGTCGGTGCCGCGTCGGCGCGCAGGTCGAACTTCCAGACCGCTCCTCGCTTGTCAGCACCATAGACGGTATCGGCAAGACCATCGCGAACCCGTTCGCTCTGTCCAGCCCCGCCCCAACGATCGACCACGACGATGTTGCCCAGCCCATTGCTACCGGCGGGCAGATCTGTACCCGACTCGACCGCCTCGATCATGCGGATGGTCGGCGTGCTGCCTGCTGCCATGTCGACCACGAACAACACGGCTTTGCCACTCTCGCTTTCATAGCCATTGCCAAAGATCGCCCGGAAGCCCACCGAGCCATCGGCATTCTTCATCGGCACGATCACCGGCTTGCCCAGCACATGGCCGATATTCGCTCGCACTTCGTCATCCAGTGCGGCGTTGAGATCACTGATTTCCCATAGCAGCGAGCCGGTGCCGCCGAAGCTGGCCGGATCAGACACATCCAGCGCGAACACGCTGCGGCCACCTGCGCCGGCCGTACCCACCAGCGAGGTGGTCCAACCGCTGCTGCCATAGGTATCGCTGATTGTCACTGGGCCATCGACGTAGTAGCGATGCTGGAAGCGCTGGATGTTCTGGTTGGTGGGATCGTTGGGCAGCAACAGATTGCCCATATGACCCAACGATGTGGATGGAATATAGGCAAACAGCTCCTTGCCACCATCGCTGTCCATCTCGCCATCCGCGCCCATGCCGCCATCAAAGGCGTGCAGCATCCCGTCGTTGGCAGCCGCGTAGACCATGTAGCGTCGGTCATTGCGCTTGGTGACCATATAGTCGGCATAACTGGTGCCCATCGCGCCCGGCAGACGGCGGAAGCCGTAGTCATCCAGCGGCGAGCTCAGGGCCGGCGTAGAGGTGATGATGTCCCCAAGCACTGTGGTACGGTCGCGCAGCCTGCCGCCGCTGCGCTTTTCGTTGGTTGTGTCTCCACGCAGATACGCCACGGCGGTCGCCGAATTCGTGGCGAGCCCTTCCAGTTCCGAGGCACTGCAGATCAGCATGCCCGGATACATCACACTCGACTTGTCGCACAGGTTGGCCAGGCTGACATTACTGCCGGTGAAATCAACCAGTTCACCGTTGCGCCAGAAGCGGATGCGGCGTGATGCGGCCGCTGGCATCTTCGCCGACGCTTCCCATGCCTCCTCCGAGACAATCCTGCGCGTTGAGTCGTCCACTTTCAGCGAGTAGGCATGCAACCTGCCATACCAGTCGGTGCCGTTGTTGGTCGCCTCGTAGAACGGCTCCACCGACAGCGAACCCACGCCGATACGAGCCCCCGTCAACGAACGCGAGCCGGACGGCGTGGCCCCTTGGGCAACATTGCTGATGATCCGGCGCATGGCAGCGGTGATTTCGCCCGGGCGCGTGGCGTTGACCATCTCGCCGCGGGTGTCATATACCGCGTTCCACAGCTCGTCGACCGCTTCCGGCTTGAGATCCTGCGTCGTGGTCGGGAAATTGGGCTTGACCACGTACGGATCGGGACTGAGCACCCAGGGGCGTTTCGGATCCGGAAGGTACTTGACGCCGAACTCTTTGCCCTGAGTACCCAGCGTCACACCGTAGAAATTCATGTGCAGTTTTCTGTTGCAGTCCAATGACGGGTCCGGACTGGAACTGCTGCACTCTGCAGGAACCGGCACAGAGCCGTTATCAAGGTCTTCGACCAGCGGGCCCTTGTAGTAAGGCGCCACCAGGTCCTTCATCAGAGTATTGTTTTCGCTTTCATTGATGTAACCGTCAGTGAACAGCATACCCGCATTCTTCTGGCAGGCCAGCAGCACAGGCGCCCCGTCATCCGTGCGCTGGAACTGCTGGCCAAGATATGCTGCGGCAGAACGGTTTGGCGTGGAGCCACTGGCTCGCATTCTGCCCATGATGTCGTACAGCAACTTCGACTTCTCGGTCTCGTCGGTCATGTTGTACATCTTGACCTTCTTCAGATCATCCGGCCGATCATTGATGCGGAACCAGCCCACGCGCAGGTTCGTAGTGCCATGCAGCGCATTGGTGGCCGCACCGATCAAGGCTTCGCGACGGGTCCGATACAGACTGAACCAGTTCGCGAAACTCTGGATGGCAGCGTTGTACTTCGCCTGGTCCTTGTTGAAATTCTCCAGCTTGATTTCATACTTGTACAGGGTGCCTGGACGCCCGCCAGCGGGATTGGTCACCGCGACAGGAGCCGCAGTGTAGCCATACTCTGCCGGCAGCGTGGCTGGGTCCGCCAGGAAGAACGTTGCCGGATAGAAGGCCACGGCAGCGTCGCAGGACGTGCTGTTGATGGTGGTCGCGCGGGTGACCCTGTCAAATGATCCATCTCTTTGTGTAGCGCCACCGCTCAAGCTGCACCGGTTACGTTCGATACGGGCGCCTACCGGCAGCGTCATCCCGAAACGAAAACGGAAGCGCCAGTTGGCGGAGTCCCCGCCTCCGACAGCGATACTGGTCAACAGTGATTCCACGGTGAGGTCCAGCGCACCGCCGATTTTGTAGGGCGCGCCGGTCGGCCGCGGGTCGAGAGGCGCACTGGCAGGCTTGATCGCCATGTAGTTGGAGGCCGCCTCGCCCGACAGGCCCGTCTTCCAACCGGGGTAGGTTTCGCGGGGATCGTAATACGACGGGTTGACGTCCGGGGAACGGGCGAATCCAAAATTGTCCAGCGGCGGTATGGCCACCTGGCTATCACGCCCATAACTCGGGAATACGTACAGATAGCGCTGCACGGAATCACCGTAGCCGTTGGCAACGCCCTGTTTGTAGAAGCTGCTGCCATCCCAGCGATAGACACCATCACGAGTATTGTTCAGCGTTTCCCACAGCATCGAACCGGAATCATCCAGTGCCATCAGGAAGGCCGGTGCCGTCTGCACCTGGATGTTCAGCGGCGCCTGTGCCAGCGTGCCCTGGCCCTGGGCCGCCATCAGCGTATAGATGAAGTAGCCCCCACCCAGCGCCAGTGCGGCGCCACCTGCGGCCATGAAGCGGAATTTGCGCGAAGCCATGGCCTGCGTCCTCAGAGTTTGAATACGGTATCGATGACCACTGCGGACGAGCTGGCATCCGCATCGTCAGTGGCGAACCCAGTGATCTGGTAGATCGGCGTGATGTCTTCCAGTGGCCGCCCCATCTCCAGCGCCGATTCACCAATTACGCAACTGTCGATCTGCCTTACATTGACGGCAGAGCGAGTATCGTCGCGGCGCTCTACGGCCCAATCGGCCGGGTCGAATCCATCATCGCAGACCCGCGACACATCGCTGGCCTGCACCAAGCTCTCGTCGCCGATATCCTGGCGATTGGCGATCTGTTCCACCGTGCGCTCGGCTGCACGCACCACGCCTTCCGAATTCTGGAACGCCCGGTTGGCGGCTCGGTAATTGGCTGCCATCTTCTCCTGCATGCCCGCCACCTGCATGCCAGCGATACCCAGCAATGCCAGCAGGATGAGCATGATCAACGCGACATACAGCACCGCACCACGCTGCTGGCGGGGAGCGGTGACCGGCCTGAACGAACGCTGGAAATGGGCCATGATCAGTTTCCGAACAAGCGATTGCGCAGGGCAATCGAGACTTCATAACTGGAGCGGTAGCGACCGTCGGGCTTGTCACTGTTGGTGAACTCAACGCCGAGCACCGATAGCGCATTGGCCGATTGGGCCGAGGACGACGGCGATGGACTGCGCGCCAGCAATCCGACCTGCACTTGCCCCACACGCAACCACTGTGCGGCACCCTCGGCATTGGCATCCGTGCTGACCCCGCCGGCTGCGGCGAGCTGGGTGATGTTGCCGGCCGGCGGAGCACTGATGCTGATGTTGGCGGTGTTGTCCAGGCCGTACATCAGTTGCAGGCTTTCGATGCCTTCCACCAGCTCTTCATTGATCTTGTACTCCCCATCGCTGTCGGCACGCGCTCGCCGCAGCCCAGGCTGTTTCGTCTCCGGATTGATACCCACGTAATAGACCATCGACTCGGCGCGATAGAGCATCGTCTGCCCGGTTGGCTGCGCCACGTAGCGCGACAGATCCAGAGAGGTCGCAGTCACCCGCGCAGCGCTCAACGTGCCTGCGAACACATCGGCATGCCCACAGTCGGCGATGCCGAACAGAGTGGGCGTGCTGATGCCATCGCTGGTCAGGCGCGCGACGTGGTCACTATCCACGTCCAGGAGTGCATCGCCGCCATCGGAAGAAATCGCCGTGACCGGCACCCCCATGGGGGCGAAGAAGCGGAGCAACAGCACATCGCTGCCGCCGGCCGGTGCCGGGCTCAATCCGGCGATCGCAGCCGGCAGGCCTTGCGGCGCGGACCAGTCCGCGCCTAGCGCCAGACTGCCGCCGGGAGCCGTGCCGGGAGCGTCGAAGCCCTGGATGGAAACACTGAAATCCAACGGACTGCCAGCACCGGAGGTAGCACCAAGATGCGATACCGGGTCTCCCTGGTTCTTTACTACATGGGCCTGGTCGTTGACACAGCCCATGTGCCCGGCCATTCGGATGTCCCGCTCCAGGAAGTCCAACGCGAATCGTGCATTTTCCTGAACGCGGGATGCTCCCTCAGACAGGCGCGAAGCCGTCTGTGAGGCAATGAACACCTGGACCACGCCCAGCATCAACACCAGGCTGATCACCAGCGCGACCATCAGTTCGACCAGCGATAGACCAGCCATGGCGGTACGACGTTTCATGGTCATGCTCACAATTCCGTCGCCAGAGCGAAGGTGGTGGCCTTGTCCGGATCATCCGGATCCCAGCGCTGGTCGCCCCAGGTGATCGCCACGTTCACCACGCCCCCCTTGTAGGTCACCTCGGCGCCGGCATCGTCACCCAGCGCTTTTACAACCTGGCATTGCCAACGTTCAATCTTTGCACCAATAGCGACTTCGCCGGTATCGGCCGCGCACGCCTTCCCTGCGGTTTTGCTGCCTGCCGCAAACGACGCGGCGGTGTACCACGCCGCTTGATAGCGGTTGCTGCGCATCTGCTCGGTCAAGTCGTAGGCGAGATTGGTTGCCTGGGTACGGTAGTTGGCGCTCTGTACAAAGCGGACGTTCATGGTCTGCAGCAGGGCGAATCCCAGCAGGCCGAATGCCAGAACGATAATTGCAATCAGCACTTCCAGCAGAGTGAAGCCGCCCGCTTGGCGTGCACGGATCGAACGCGGGTTCATGAGCAGGTTTCCTTGGTGCTGCGGATCTGCCCAGAGGCATTTACCGTAAGAGTGCGCTTGTCCAGTGCGCCCTTGCTGCAGACATCCGGCTCCAGCAGGATCGACTGATCGCTGGCGGCCCTGCGGCGCCCCCGCCCATCGAAGGCGATCTCTTCCGACGGTCCACTCAGCTGCAGCTTGGGGCTGCCGCTGACGAACCGCAGTACGGTTTCCTCGGAGGACATCGTGCCATCACCATCGGTGTCAGTGAAGGCCAACATGCCGGCAGACCAGCTACCGTCACAGCTCGCGCCGTCGCTGCTGCCACACACGCCACCGCCACGGTTGCTGCGAATTGCCTCGCTCCGCGCCAGGCTGAGCAGGCCCAGTACTTCATTGTTTGCCGACGCAACCCGATTGGAGCGGAGAGTGCCTTGGAAACTCGGAAAGGCGATCGCGGCCACGATCGCCAGCACGGCAACCGTGACCATCAACTCAACCAGCGTAAAGCCGTTTTGCCGGCGCAAAGACATTGGACGCTCCCCAGCGTGTTGATGGCCACGATGGGCCATCGCCCTGCCACCGGCAAGCGGCGGCAGGATGAACGGTCATTCCGGGGCGACGGGCGTCAACGCCTTGACGGCCCGCCCTCCCCTGCCTGTCCCGGCGCGATCCCCATCGCGCCGGCGCAGGCTCAGGCCAGCACCTGGTAGCAGGGCTGGTATTCGCCGGAGATCTTCATCCGGCGCTGTTCGACGAAGGCGCGCAGCAGCGCGTCCAGGGCCTGCATCATGTCCGGGTCACCATGGATCTGGAACGGCCCGAACTGCTCGATGCGGCGCATGCCGTCTTCCTTCACGTTGCCGGCAACGATGCCCGAGAACGCCCGGCGCAGGTCGGCCGCCAGCGCGTGCGGGGCACGCCCGTGGTGCAGGTCCAGCGCGGCCATTGCCTCGTGGGTCGGCACGAACGGCTGCTGGTACTCCCACGGAATCTCGATCGACCAGTTGAAGAAGAACGAGTCCTTCTGTGCCAGGCGGTGCTCACGCACGCGCTTGATGCCGTTGGCCATCTTCTTTGCCACCGCCACCGGGTCGCCGATGACGATCTCGTAGCGCTCGGCGGCTGCATCGCCCAAGGTCAGGCGGATGAAGCGATCGATCTGCTCGAAGTACGGCGCTGCCACCGTCGGGCCGGTCAGGATCAGCGGGAACGGCAGGTCCTTGTTTTCCTCGCGCAGCAGGATGCCGAGCAGGTACAGGATTTCCTCGGCGGTGCCGACGCCACCGGCGAACACGATGATGCCGTGGCCGATGCGGACGAAGGCCTCAAGGCGCTTCTCGATGTCCGGCATGATCACCAGGTGGTTGACGATCGGGTTCGGCGACTCGGCCGCGATGATGCCCGGCTCGGTCAGGCCGATGTAGCGCGTCACGGTGCGGCGCTGCTTGGCGTGGGCAATGGTGGCGCCCTTCATCGGGCCCTTCATCGCGCCTGGACCGCAGCCGGTGCAGATGTCCAGGCCGCGCAGGCCCAGCTCATAACCCACCTGCTTGGTGTACAGGTACTCGTCGCGCGAGATCGAATGGCCACCCCAGCACACGACCAGGTTCGGGTCGCCCGGGTTGAGGATGCGCGCATTGCGCAGCAGGCCGAACACCGCGTTGGTGATGCCCTCGGACGACTCCAGCTCGGCCGCGTAGGCCGGGCCCATCTCGATGGCCATGTAGGCCAGGTCACGCACCACGGCGAACAGCAGTTCGGCGACGCCGCGGATGATCTCGCCATCGACGAAGGCCATCGCCGGTGCATTGACCAGGTCGATGCGCACGCCGCGATCCTGCTGCGCCACCTGGATGTCGAAATCGGGATACAGATCGCGCGCCGCGCGCGGATCGTCAGAGGCGCTTCCGCTGGTCAGCACGGCCAGCGCGCAGCGGCGCAGCAGCTCGTGCATACCGCCGGCAGACGCATCGCGCAGGCGGGCCACTTCGGCCCGCGACAGCACATCCAGCCCACCGCGCGGGTAGATCCGCGCATCCTGCACCGGCAGTGCACGGGCTGATTTTTCGTTCGTGGTCATGTCCAATTTTTCGCTTCCTTCAAGGTTTCCGACTGTACTGCCGCCCCCTTAAAAAGCAAAACGGCCGGGAAGCCCGACCGTTGGATGTGTGCTTCCCGCGTTCGCCTTTCCGGGACCGCATCGGCGGCGTTGGCACCGCGCACATTTCCGGATGCTACGCCGATGTCAGATGACCTGCAAGGACTTTCGCATGAACGGAAAACGGCCGGGTTTCCCCGGCCGTTTCCACTTACTGCTTCAGGCTCTGACGGATCAGAACTTGTACTTCACGGTCAGCTGCATCGACCAGCGCGACACGGCGGTGTTGCCCTTGTCGTTGTTGTTTTCCTGGATCGACGAGTTGTCGGTACGGCCGGTGAAGTTGTACAGGTACTTGCCGGTAGCCGGGTCGATACCCGAGTAGTTGGCAACGCGACGGGTGGCGTAGAAGCCGTAATCGTCGATCAGACCCCACTTCTTGTTGAGCAGATTGCCGACATTCATGATGTCCAGCGCGATCTCGCCCTTGTGGGTCTTCGCAAAGCCCGGGAACTCCTGGCTGATGCGGACATCGAAGCTGTTGACCCACTTGGCGCGGTGCGCGTTGGCCGGGACCACGCTGCCACGGTAGGCATCAAGCTCCGGATTCTGCGCCAGCCATTCGAAGAACTTCTTCTCCATGTCGGCGCCGCCGGTGAAGATCACGTCACCCGGGCCCTTCGGCACGTAGAACAGATCGTTGGTGCCTGCGCCGTCGCCGTTCACGTCGTTATAGAACACGTAGCTGTACGGACGACCCGAACGGCCTTCATAGAACAGGCCGACGCGGGTGGCATTGTCACCGAAGAAGTTGTGCTTCCACTCCAGGGTACCGGTGATGCGGTCCTTGATCGCATAGCGCGAGTTGTACGCAACGTTGTCGTTGGCGTTCAGGCTCAGCGTGTTGTTCCAGTTCGAGGTGTTCTGCGAGCTGGACAGCGGGCTCACTTCCTTCGCCTGAGTGTAGGTATAACCCAGCGACCAGCCCCAGTTCTCGGTCAGCGGCTTGGCCAGCGAGAACGTAGCCTGGGAACCACGACCCTTGTCGGTGTTGCGCAGCAGGATCACGTCGCCGATATCGCTCGGACGGTTGACACGGTCACTCGGGCAGGTCTGATCGGTGGCCGAGCAGGCACGACCGTTCTTCTGGCCAGCCTGCATGCCGTTCGAGCCAGCATTGGCACCGTTCATGCCGTAGTCGTTCCAGTACAGCGCACGACCGTCCTGACCAACCGAGCGGTTGGCGTTCGGGGTCATGACGTCCAGACGATCGAAGTACAGACCATCCTTGACCTTGGTGACCAGCAGCTCGGCCGACGCCACGATGCCGTACCACGGCAGTTCGTGATCGAAGGCCAGGTTGGCCTTCCAGACCGACGGCAGGCGGGTACCGGGAGCGATCAGGTCGACGTTCTGACGTGCCGAAGCAAGCGACGGGTCCGGGATGAACGGATTGTCAGCATCGAAGCTGAAACCACCCGGATTGCGGGTCAGGTTGTACTCGGCGTAGTTCAGGCCGGTGTTCTGGTAGGCACCCGCCAGCCACACGTTCGGGGCAGCACCGCCGAACAGGCCCACGCCACCGCGCAGCTGGGTCGGACGGTCGCTATCGAAGGTGTAGTTGAAGCCGACGCGCGGCTGGAACAGCTTCTTGTCGACCAGCTTGGTGTTGTTGAAGCCGTACAGCTGCTCGATGCGCGGGTTGTACAGGCGCTGGGTGCTGAAGTCCGGCATGTCAACGCGGACACCGAACATCAGGCTCAGGTTGTAGTTGATCGCCCAGGTATCCTGGATGAACAGACCCGTGTTCTTCAGGTGGAACTTCGCCGGAATGTCATCCAGGCTGCCACCAGCACGCGGCACGCGCACCTGGTACGCGGACGGGGTGCCGGCTTCAAACGCAGCCAGGTTGGCGAACTCATACGCGCCGTACAGGTTGCGACCGTAGAAGTTCATCAGGTCGTTGTCGGTGTAGTCAAAGCCGAACTTGACGGTGTGGTCACCGACATACCAGGTACCGGCACCGAAGGCGCTCAGTTCCTTCGACTCCACCAGGTTGGTGTGGGTGTTCTGCTCGGTACCCAGGTACAGCGAATTGTTGTTGTCGAAGCGGACGCGGATCTGCGGCAGGTGCGAAGCGGCAACGCGGTTGGACGAGTAGTCCTTGTGCGAGACCTTGAACTCGGTCGAGAAGTTCTCGGACCAGTCACTGAACAGTTCACCCATCCAGGTCTCATACTCGGTCGGCTGGGTGTACCAGAAGTCACTCAGCGAAATTTCGCTGTTGCTGACCTTCGGGAAACGCACCACGTCCTGCTTCATCTTGTTGTAGCGCAGGGCCGCACGGTGGTTCTCGTTGATGTTCCAGTCCAGCTTGACCGCGTACTCTTCGATCTCGGTCTTGTTGTTCAGCGCACCGACGCCGCCGACCTGATAGCCAAGATCGGACATGCGCTTCTGGACGCGGGCGATATCAGCATCACTGATGCCGCCAGCCTTGTTGTAGGGGCTTTCGCCAAGGCTGACACCGCCACCGCTACGCTCGTACTTTTCGTAGTTGGTGAAGAAGAACAGCTTGTCCTTGACGATCGGGCCGCCGAAGGTCATGCCGTAGGTCTTCTCGTCCTTGAAGCCGTTAAAGTCCTGCTTGTCACCTTCCAGGCGCGAACGGACCATGTCCTTGTCGCGGTACGAACCGTACACGGTGCCGTGGAATTCATTGGTACCCGACTTGGTCACGGCGTTGATCACCGCACCCGTACCACCAGCGATGGTGGTGTCGTAGTTGGCCAGGTCAATGTTGATTTCCTGGATGGCGTCCATCGACACCGGCTGACGCTCGGTCGGCAGGTTGTTGGAGCCCAGGCCGAACGGATCGGAGGCGCTGATGCCGTCGATGCGGATGGCGTTGTAACGGGTGTTCTGGCCACCGGCCGAGATCGCGCCGTCAGCCTTGCTGACCTGCGAGATGCGCGGATCCAGGCGGATGTAGTCCTGGATGTTGCGGTTGGCCGACGGCAGCGCGTCCATCGTTTCGCGCGTCACGTTGGTGCCGCTGCCCATCTTGGTGGCGCTGAACAGGTCCAGGCCGCCGGCGGTGGCGACAACGTTCACGGCGTCCAGGTTGGTGGCGGCCAGATCGCCGCCGAGGCTGGCGTTGACCGTGTTGACCTGGTTCAGGTTCAGGTAGACACCTTCTTCGGTCTTGGTGCCTTCACCGGACTTGGTGATGGTGATGGTGTACGGGCCACCCACGCGCAGGCCGCGCGCGTTGTAACGACCCGACGCGTCGGTGGTGGCACGCGAAACGGTGCCCGACTCGGTGTGGGTGATGGTGACTTCAGCGCCAGCGACAGGCTGGCCTGCAGAGGACATCACCTGGCCGCCGACACCGGCAGAGGTGCTCTGGGCGAAGGCGGGAGCGGCGGCGAGCGCAGCCACGAGACCAAGGGTGAGCTTGGACATCCGGAGTGGGTGGGTCATTTTTCGGTAGCCTCGATGCGAGTTGGCGATGGCGGAAAAAAAGCGCATCCAAACAGCCCTGCGGGTGGCTGGTCGGACATTTATCTGGGGTTCCCTACCGCTTGGCTGAAGGAAGCCACAACGGTTAACACTAGATTAACACGCTACGCCATCAATGTGACGGTTGTGCGACAAACGGCACCCGATCGCAACGCAATCGTGACGGGTTCTTCACTCCGCCTTTCCCTAGCACTCACTCGGCCGGGGACGCCCCGCTGGCATCGAGAATCTGGCCGCGCCAGGTGGCGCCAGCACCGGACAACAGGGTCACGGCCGCAGCGGCGGCGGCCTCCGGGCCTTGGGCGGCCGGGTCCTGGTCGACGGAATACGCCCGGGCCCGCAGGGCTGTGCGCAGCGGGCCGGGGTACAGGCCACTGACACGTACCGGGCTGCGGCCGAGTTCGTCGTGCAGGCTGGCGATCAGGCCACGCAGGCCATGCTGGGCCACACCGTAACCGCCCCAGTAAGCCTGCCCGACCCGGTCGGGGGCATCGACCGCAAACACCAGCGCCGCATCTTCGCGCTGCCGCAGCAGTGGCAGGCAGGCCTGGGCCAGCCAGGCCGGCGCGGTCAAGGTAACGTGCACCGCGCGGGCGAAACTGGCTGGGTCAGCCAGCTCGAACGGGGTCAGGCCCGGGAAGTGGGCGGCACAGACCAGCAGGCCGTCCAGCCGCCCCAGCTCGCGCTGCAGGGCCTGGGCCAGCTCGGCATAGTCGTCGGGGCCTGCGCCTTCCAGGTCCAACGGGTACAGCAGGGGTTCCGGGCCGACCGCCTGGACCTGGGCGTAGACACGGTCCAGGCGCCGCGGCTTGCGGCCCAGCAGGACCACGGTGGCCCCAGCGGCTGCAGCAGCCACTGCCGCAGCACTGCCCAGCCCACCACCGGCACCGGCGACCAGTACCACGCGATCCTGCAACGGGCGGCCATCGAGCGCCCCGTCGGTCGGTGACGTCGATGGCCAGGCACTCATCCCTGGGTCGCCTCTTCGACGATGCGCTTGAGCTCGCCGGCTTCGAACAGCTCCAGCACGATGTCACAGCCGCCGATCAATTCACCGTTGATGAACAGCTGCGGGAAGGTCGGCAGGTTGGAAAAGCGCGGCAGGTTGGCGCGGATCTCGGGCTCTTCCAGCACGTTGACGGTGCGCAGGGTGACCGCGCCGGCCGCCATCAATGCCTGTACGGCGCGGCTGGAGAAGCCGCACATCGGGTATTGCGGGGTGCCCTTCATGAACAGCACGAGCGGGTAACGATCGACCTCGGCCTGGATTTGCTGCATTACCGCCACAACCACACTCCTTGCTTCGCCGGACAAACCGACCGTGATGGTCGGCTAGACTGCCCACGGTAGCCGCCATTGTAAGCGGATGGAACCGGCTGCCGCCGCCCCCTGGCCACGAACCTGTCCATGCCTGTCGAATTGCCTGCCCTGCCCTACCTCTCCGGCTCCCTGCAGCCGCACCTGTCCGCACAGACCGTGGAACTGCATCACGGCCGCCACCATCGCGCCTATGTGGATGCGGTCAATGCCGGCATCCTCGGCACCGAGTGGGAGGAAGCGTCGCTGGAGGAGATCGTCCGCCACGCCCAGGGCACGCTGTTCGATGCCGCTGCACAGGCCTGGAATCACAGCTTCTACTGGCAGTGCCTGCGCCCGCGCGGCGGCGGTGAGCCGCAGGGGCGGCTGGGCGAGCTGGTCAAGCGCCAGTTCGGCGACGTGCAGCGCCTGCGCGAGGAATTCAACCGCACCGCACTGGGCCTGTTCGGCTCGGGCTGGGTGTGGCTGGTGCAGCATCCGGGCGGGCAGCTGGGCATCCAGGCCACCCGCAATGCCGGCACGCCGCTGACCGGCGAAAGTACGCCACTGCTGTGCTGCGATGTATGGGAACACGCTTACTACACCGACTACCAGAATGATCGCGCGCGCTATCTGGACGCGTTCTGGCAGATGGTCAACTGGGAATTCGCCGAGAGCCAGCTGCGCTGAGGCAGCGGCTCCGCCACGGGGTAGTGCCGGCCGCTGGCCGGCATCCCCATACGCGCACGAACATACCCGATCTGCCGGCCAGCGGCCGGCACTACCGGGAAACAGTACGGAGCTTCACGCGCTCTCGTGCGCGGCCACCGCGTCCATCACCCGTGCCGAGTACACCAGCGCGGCGCCTGCATTGAGCGACACTGCCACGCCCAGCGCCTCGGCGATCTCCTCGCGGCTGGCGCCGTGCTTCAGCGCTGCATCCACATGCACGGTGATGCAGCCGTCGCAGCGGGTGGTCACTGCCACGGCCAGCGCGATCAGCTCGCGGGTCTTGGCATCCAGGTGGTTGGTCTGCGCGCCGGCATTGGCCAGGGTGGCATAGCCCTTGACCGTATCCGGCGAGAGCTTGCCGATCTCGCCGATGCGGCCCTTCAGTTCCTTGCGGTAGGCAATCCAGTCGAGCATGGTCGTGACTCCTGTGAAAGGAGCTCCACGCTACCACCGGGAATGTTGCGCCGATGCCTGCACCGGCGCGCCACATCGTTGCATTGCCGGCCAGCGGCCGGCACTACCGGGTTCAGCGGTTGCGCAGCGCGTGTACCGCCGGCGCCACCTGGGCCTGACGACCCAGCTCCAGACCCACCTGGTCCAGTGCATCGGCCAGTGCATCAGCAGCATCATCGCGCAGCGTGGCATGACCGACCTTGCGGCCCTCACGCGGCTCCTTGCCGTAGTCGTGCCAGTGGCCGCTGGCCTGGGCCAGCACCGGCGCCGGGTCCGGCATCGCGCCCAGCCAGTTCAGCATGCAGGCATGGCCGAGCATGCGGGTGCTGCCCAGCGGCAGGCCCAGCACGGCGCGCAGGTGATTCTCGAACTGCGAGGTCTCGCTGCCTTCGATGGTCCAGTGGCCGGAGTTGTGCACGCGCGGCGCCATCTCGTTGGCCAACAGCTCGCCATCGCGGCAGAACAGCTCCAGCGCGAACACGCCGACATACTGCAGGTGCTCGGCGACGCGACGGGCATAGCCGATCGCGGCCTCGTGCTCGGCGGCCGACAACACGGCCGGCGCCACGCTGGCCGACAGCACGCCGTCGACGTGCCAGTTGCCGGTGACCGGCCAGGCCTCGAAGCTGCCATCGCGGCCACGCACGGCAACCACGCTGACCTCCCGCTGGAAGGCCACGAAGCCTTCCAGGATCAGACCAGTACGCTCGACCTGCGCACCCAGCGCATCCCATGCGGCATCGATGTCGGCCTCGCTGCGCAGGCGGAACTGACCCTTGCCGTCGTAACCGAGGCGGCGGGTCTTGAGGATGCACGGCAGACCGAACTCAGCAGCCTTCGCGGCCAACTCGTCACGGCTGCGGATGTCAGCGAAGGCCGGCAGCGGAATGCCCAGCTGCTGGAACAGGGTCTTCTCGCTCAACCGGTCCTGGGCCACGGCCAGTGCGGCCGGCGGCGGGTAGACCGGCACGCGGTCGGCCAGGAACTGCGCGCTGTCGGCCGGCACGTTCTCGAAATCGAACGTGACCACGTCGACCTTGGCCGCGAAATCCGCCAGCGCCTGGCGGTCATCGAAGGCACCGACGGTGAGCGGCGCCAGCGGGCCGCTGCAGGCGTCGGCTGCGGGGTCGTACAGTTCGAAGCGCAATCCCAGCGGCGCACCGGCCAGTACCATCATGCGGGCGAGCTGGCCGCCACCCAGGATGCCTACGGTCAGGCTCATTGGCGCGGATCGTCGTGGGCCATCACGTCTTCGGTCTGGCGTGCGCGGAACGCGTCGAGCGCCTGGCCGATCGCCGGCTGGTCACTGGCCAGCATCGCGGCGGCGAACAGCGCGGCGTTGGAGGCGCCGGCATTGCCGATGGCGAAGGTGGCGACCGGGATGCCGGCTGGCATCTGCACGATCGACAGCAGCGAATCCATGCCGTTGAGGGCCTTGGACTGCACCGGCACGCCCAGCACCGGCACGGCGGTCTTGGCGGCGATCATGCCCGGCAGGTGCGCGGCCCCGCCGGCACCGGCGATGATCGCGCGCAGGCCGCGCGGGCCCGCCTGCTCGGCGTAACTGAACAACACATCCGGCGTCCGATGCGCGGACACTACCTTCACTTCGAACGGAACACCCAGAGCTTCAAGCTTCTGGGCGGCGTGCTGCATGGTTTCCCAGTCGGAACGGGAACCCATGACGATGCCGACAAGCGGCGCGATCGGGTTGGGGGTCATTGGCCGTCACCTGCCTTAAAGACGTATTCTAGCCATCTTCCACGCAAGACGAAGAACCATGGATCGCAAGCTGCTCGACCTGCTGGTGTCACCGGACACCCGCCAGCCCCTGTCCCTGCTGGATGGCAAGGGCCTGGAAGCCCTCAACAAGGCCATTTCCGCCGGCGCGGTGAACAAGGCCGATGGCAACCCGCTGGCGCAGCCGCTGCGCGAAGCGCTGGTCACCCGCGACCGCAAGCAGGTGTTCCGCGTTGACGACGGCATCCCGGTGCTGCTGGCCGAGGAAGCCATCCCGACCGCCCAGATCGCCGACTTCCCGGCCGCATGAGCGCGCTGCCGACGCCGGATGCGGCCGTTGTCGCCGCCGATGTCGCGCGTGCGCTGGCCGAGGACCTGGGCAGCGGCGACGTCACCGCCGCCCTGCTGCCCGACCAGGCCGACAGCGCCTACCTGCTGTGCAAGCAGGACGGGGTGATCGCCGGCCGCCCCTGGTTCGACGCCACCCACCGCGCACTCGATCCGGACGTGCGCATCGAATGGCATGTCTCCGAGGGCGACACGGTCACCGCCGGCACCGTACTGGCGCTGCTGCACGGGCGCAGCCGCAGCCTGGTGAGCGCCGAGCGCACTTCGCTGAACTTCCTGCAGACGCTGTCCGGCACCGCCACGACCACCGCGCGCTACGTGGCAGCCGTGGCCGGCACCGGCACGCGCATCCTCGACACCCGCAAGACCCTGCCCGGCCTGCGCCTGGCGCAGAAGTACGCGGTGCGCTGCGGCGGTGGAGAGAACCATCGTTTCGGCCTGTACGACACGGTGATGCTGAAGGAAAACCACATCCGCGCTGCCGGTTCACTGGCCGCAGCCGTGGCTGCCGCACGCCGGCAATGGCCTGGGTTGCCGCTGGTGGTCGAGGTCGAGGATCTTGCGCAGCTGCGCCAGGCGCTGGAAGCTGGTTGCGAACGCATCCTGCTGGATGACTTCAGCCCCGACCTGCGCCGCGAGGCGGTGCGCATCACGGCGGGCCGCATTCCGCTGGAAGTGTCCGGCAGCGTGGGCCTGGGTGGCCTGCGTTCGATCGCCGAGGACGGCGTGGACTGCATCTCCATTGGCGGCCTGACAAAGCACGTGCAGGCGATTGATCTGTCGCTGAAGCTGGGCCCGCCGCCGGGCTGAGGCCTGACCCGGTTCTCACACCCGGCGTTCACGACAGCGCTGCGACGCTGCGGTCATCCCCCACAGGAGCCGCGCATGCGCCGGATGCTCTTGCCTGCCTGCCTGCTGCTGGCCGCAGCCCCCTTGTCCGCAGCGGCCGCCGAAGCCTGCGATGTGCCGCCCCGCTTCGGCCTGAGCCCGTTGGCGGTGGCCATCCGCAATACCGCCTGCAACGAGCACCGGCTGTGGTTCCGGCCCTTCATTGATCGCGATGGCCGCGCCGCCAGCCTCAGTGTCACCGAGGCCGAAAGCGATCACCTGGCCGACAACGGCCTGATCGCCTGGCAGCGCGTGGCCGGCTACTGGCGCAACAGCGGCACGCTCAACGCAATGGGCAGCATCGCCGGCGCCAGCAACTGCCTGGCACCGCTGGGTACGCGCTACACCGACAGCGACTGCCGCGCCTTCCTGGTCGACAACCCGTGGTCAGCCGCGTTCATTTCCTGGGTGATGGTGCAGTCCGGCGTTCCTGGCTTCAACACCTCGCCACGCCACATCGACTACATCCGTGCCGCGTACCAGGGCGGCCCCTCGGGCGTGCCGTACCGGTTGGTCGATCCCGCGTCCGCAAAACCCGCACCGGGCGACCTGCTGTGCTTCCTGCGCGACCGCAGCGCCACGCTCAGCTACAGCGGGCTGGTGCAGGCACTGGGCAATGGCTCGGTGGGCCACTGGAAATCACATTGCGAAGTGGTGGTAGCGGCCAATCTTGGCGGCGACCAGACCCTGTACCTGGTCGGTGGCAACGTGATGAACACCGTGGCGATGCGGTTGCTGCCGCTGGACCGCACCGGGCTGATCAAGCTGCCGCCCGCGCGCGAACGCAACAGCACCGGCATCGACCCCAGCTGCACGCCGGGCCGCGAGGACGAATGCAGCTTCAACCGGCAGGACTGGGCAGCGCTGCTGCAGTTGATCGCCACATCACCGCTGGTGAT
This sequence comes from Stenotrophomonas sp. 63632_Sma, assembly GCF_056482875.1. Taxonomy (NCBI): domain Bacteria; kingdom Pseudomonadati; phylum Pseudomonadota; class Gammaproteobacteria; order Lysobacterales; family Lysobacteraceae; genus Stenotrophomonas; species Stenotrophomonas sp. 63632_Sma. Next base: position 1,528,344 of record NZ_CM151220.1, on the reverse strand, counting down.
GCCCTCTCCCACTGCGACGCCGATGCAGCCCGCCCCGACACCGCAACCGGTCATCGTGCCCGCGCAACCGGTATCCAGCGAACCGCAGCCGCGGCGGTGAATCCAGCGCTTGATCCAGCGCACGTTCGCCGCCATCTTTGCGGAATCGACCTCTGACGGCTGACGCCATGCCCACCCTGCTGCTGTTGCTGATTGCCGGCGGAATCATCTACTTCTTCTGGAACGCTGCGCGTTCGGCCGCCGAGCGCGCGGTCGAGCTGGGACGCAATGCCTGCCGCGCAGCCGACGTGCAATGGCTGGACCAGGCGGTGCATGCCACCGGCCTGCGCCTGTCGCGCGGCGAGGATGGCCGGCTCGGTTTCGAGCGCACGTTCAAGTTCGAGTATTCCTACGATGGCATCGATCGCCACGTGGGCCGCATGGTGCTGCGCGGCGACCAGTTGATCTCGTTCACTGGCCCGGGCGCGGCGCGGATCAGCCAGATCCGGCCGGATGCGGAGGATGCCGAGGATGTCTAAGGGCTTTGAGTGCCGACCAACGGTCGGCACCCGCCGGTAAATCCTGTAAAGGAAAACGCCGCCCATCGGGGCGGCGTCAGAGGGATTACTTGACCACGCGCAGGTTCGGGCGACCCTTGGGCGGCGGACTGGCCGGCGGGGTATCGTCCGGCGGCGTGCCTTCCTCGTGCAGCAGTTCGTCGCTGGTCGGCGCAGTTTCGCTGCCCGGAATGTCATCCGGCAGTGCCATGCCCTGCCCGGTCTCGCGGGCGTAGACGGCCAGCACGGCGCTGATCGGCACCTGCACCGGGTAGCTGGTGCCGGAGAAGCGCGCCGAGAAGCTCACCATCTCGTTGTCGATCATCAGCCGCACGACAGCGCGTTCGGCGATGTTGAGCACAACCCGGCCATCCTTGACCGCCGAAGGCGGGACCTGCACGCCGGGGACGCCGGCGTCGACCAGGATGTGCGGAGTCAGCTGGTTGTCGTTGATCCATTCCACCAGCGCCCGCAGCAGGTACGGGCGGTGGCTGGTCATGTGGAAGAAGTCTTCGGTCATGCGTGAAGTGTACGCGCCCGGCGCCCCGCCGGGGCAGATCGTCTGCACGCCGGTCGGCGTGCAGACGGGTAAAGCAAGACGGGATCAGCCCGGCAGATCGCGCAGCTTCTTTTCCTGGTCGGTCAGGCTGCGGACAAAACCCGGATGGCGGAAGATGCGGTTGCCGTAGTCTTCAATCGCCTTGCCGTCCTTCGGCAGCGGCACATCCAGCGACTGCAGGCGCCAGATGATCGGCGCCATCGCGCAGTCGGCCAGGCTCATTTCCGGGTTGAGGAAGAACTTGCTGGCCTTGAACAGCGGCAGCGAGGCCGTCAGCAGTTCTTTCAGGCGCTTGCGACCGGCCTCGGCCTGGGTCTTGTTGCCCAGCTGGATGGCCTGCACCTGCGGCACCCAGTCGTGCTCGATGCGCAGCATGGCCAACCGGATGCGGGCACGCGACAGCGGATCGACCGGCATCAGCGGCGGATGCGGATAGCGCTCATCGAGGTATTCGCTGACCACCGACGCGGCGTAAAGCACCAGTTCGCGTTCGACCAGGGTCGGCACCGAGTGGTACGGATTGAGGTCGATCAGGTCTTCAGGCGGGTTCTGTGGATCGACCGGAACGAAGTCGAAGGTCACACCCTTGGCCGCCAGCACCAGGCGTACACGGTGGCACAGTACGTCGTCGTTCGAGGAAAACAGCGTCAGTGTATTGCGCATGCGTACGCTCGCCGCCATCAAAGGCTCTCCCACGACAGGAGACCGCCTGCCGCATCGGCGCCGCCGGCACCGTGCCAGCGATCGACTCCTCCCCGAGTGTGCAACCGACCATCACAAAAGCCAATAGGCCCGTGTGATGGTCGGCGGCAGATTCAGTGAACGTCCTTCCAGTATTCCTTCTTCAGCAGGTACAGCAGGAAGGTCAGCAGGGCCAGGAACAGGATCACCCACACGCCCAGCTGCTGGCGCTTGAGCGCGGCCGGTTCGCCGGCGTATTCGAGGAAGTTGGTGATGTCACGCACGGCCTGGTCGTACTGTCCGGCATCGACGTTGCCTGGCGTTTCCAGGCGCAGGCCGGTCACCGGCGGGTCCATGCCCGGCGCCTCCGGCTTGCCATGCACGGCATGCTGCAGGCCCTGCATTTCCCACAGCGGGTTGGGCATGGACGCGTTGGCGAACAGCGCGTTGTTCCAGCCCAGCGGCCGGCTGCTGTCCAGGTAGAACGACTTGAGGTAGGTGTAGACCCAGTCATTGCCGCGCACACGCGCAATCAGGCTGAGGTCCGGCGGCATCTTGCCGAACCACTTCTCTGCGTTCTCCTTGGGCATCGCCACCGGGATCGGATCGCCGATCGCCGAGCCGGTGAAGTTGAGGTTGTTCATCACCTCCTCTTCGGTCAGGCCCAGGTCCTGCGCCATCCGCGAATAGCGCAGGTATTTCAGCGCGTGGCAGCCGGAGCAGTAGTTCATGTACAGCTGCGCGCCGCGCTGCAGCGAAGCGCGGTCTCCGAGGTCGTTGCCGGCCTGCAGCAGCTTGGTGCCGCCCTCGGCGGCGGAGGCCAGGAAACTGCCCAGCATCAGGGCGGCCGTCAGGGCCAGCCGGACCATCCAGCGTTCAGTCATGGGTGGTCACCCTCTCCGGTACCGGCTTGGTCCTGTCCAATCGTGTCCATAGCGGCATGGTGATGAAGAACGCGAAGTACAGGAAGGTCAGCACCCGCCCGATGTAGGTCTCGTGCACGTCGGTGCCTGGGCCGGAACCGATCACGCCCAGCCAGACGAAGCACACCGCCAGTACGCCCAGCATCACCTTCGAGATCCAGCCGCGGTAGCGCACCGATTTCACCTTCGCCTTGTCCAGCCACGGCACCAGGAACAGGATCGCGATGGCCGAGAACATCACGAGCACGCCGCCCAGCTTGTTCGGCACCACGCGCAACATCGCGTAGTACGGCGTGTAGTACCAGACCGGCTTGATGTGCTCCGGGGTCACCAGGCGGTTGGCCTCGGTGAAGTTGTCGTGCTCCAGGAACAGGCCGCCGAAACCGGGCGCGAAGAAGATGATGAAGGCGGCGATGATCAGCAGGAAGCCGGCGCCGACACCGTCCTTGAGCGTGTAGTACGGGTGGAACGGGATGCCGTCGGCCGGCGCGTTCGGCGACCAGCGGTTGCCCTTCGGCCCCTTCTTGATCTCCACGCCGTCTGGGTTGTTCGACCCCACTTCGTGCAGCGCGCCCAGGTGCAGCACCACCAGCAGCAACAGCACCAGCGGCAAAGCGATGACATGCAGCGCGAAGAAGCGGTTGAGCGTGGCGTCACTGGGCAGGTAGTCGCCCATGATCCACTCGGTCAGGCCGTTGCCGATCACCGGTATGGCGCCGAACAGCGAGATGATCACCTTGGCGCCCCAGAACGACATCTGGCCCCACGGCAGCACGTAGCCCATGAAGGCTTCGGCCATCAGCACCAGGTAGATCAGCATGCCCAGGATCCACACCAGCTCGCGCGGCTTCTGGTAACTGCCGTACAGCAGGCCGCGGAACATGTGCAGGTAGACCACGATGAAGAACAGCGAGGCCCCGGTGGAGTGCATGTAGCGGATCAGCCAGCCCCACTCCACATCGCGCATGATGTATTCGATGGAACCGAACGCCTCGGCGGCGTTGGTCTTGTAGTGCATCGTCAGGAAGATGCCGGTGACGATCTGGTTGACCAGCACCAGCAGCGCCAGCGAACCGAAGTAGTACCAGATGTTGAAGTTCTTCGGCGCGTAGTACTCGCTGACGTGCTTGCGGTACACCGGCATCAGGCCCGGTGCCCGGGCATTGACCCAGTCGGCCACGCCGCTGGCGGTACGGCTGAGGATATTGGCCATCAGGCAGCCCCCTGCGGATCGACACCGATGATGATGGTGTTGTCGTCCTGGTAGTGGTGCGCGGGCACCTTCAGGTTGATCGGCGCCGGCACGTCCTTGAAGACGCGGCCGGACATGTCGAAGCGCGACTTGTGGCAGGGGCAGAAGTAGCCGCCCTTCCACTGCGGGTCGTAGGGTTCAGGCCGGATCTCGGCGACCATTTCCGGCGAGCAGCCCAGGTGCGTGCACAGGCCGACCAGCACGGAGATGTCCGGCTTGATCGAGCGCAGCTCGGGGTTCTGCTTCAGCACGTACTCCGGCTGCTGGTCCTTCTCGCCGGACTCGGGGTCCTTGAGACGGCCGTCCAGCCCGTGCAGCGCATCGAGGATCGCCTTGGACCGTTTGACGATCCAGATCGGCTGGCCACGCCATTCCACGATCAGGCGTTGGCCTTCCTGCAGGGCGCTGATGTCGGCCACCACCGGTGCGCCGGCAAGCTTGGCGCGGGCACTGGGGTTCCAGGATTTGATGAAAGGAACTGCGGTGAATCCGACGCCGACGGCGCCCACCACGGCTGTGGTGGCAGAAAGAAAACGCCGACGTCCGGTGTTGACTGGATCGTGTACCCCATCGTTGGCCATCCGGCACTCCGATATTGATTAGGTAGCTTTAAGGCTGCCAGCGGATCCGGTGGGGGCCAGAGCCGCATTGAATCACGGTCGAGTGTAGCGGAACCGTCGCGCGCCACACAACGCATTGCAACAACATTGATTGCGGGGTTGCCGGCCAGCGGCCGGTCGGTACCGGCCATTGCCCAGGGGTTGCCGGCCAGCGGCCGGCACTACTGGTGCGTCAATGCGGTGCGGTAACGCTCGGCCAGCTGCCCGACCCGGCGCACGTAGTACTGGGTTTCGCTGTAGGGCGGTACGCCACCATGGCGGTCGACCGCGCCTTCGCCGGCGTTGTAGCCCGCCGCCGCCAGAGTCAGATCGCCATTGAAGCGCTTCAACAACCACGCAAGATACTGCACGCCGCCACGGATGTTCTGCCCGGCATCGTAGGAATCACTGACCCCGAAGCGGGCAGCGGTCGGCGGCATCAGCTGCATCAGGCCCTGCGCACCCGCGCGGCTGAGCGCGGTCGGGTTGTAGGCCGACTCGGCGTGGATGATCGCGCGCACCACAGCCTCTTCCACGCCGAACTCGCGCGCGGCCGAGGTGATCTCGGCCTGGAAGGCCGAGGTGTTCAGGCGCACGGTGCCGAAGTCCACGCGTGGATTGACCCCGCACGCGTAGCAGCGCTCCATGAAACTGTAGCGGATGGTCCGCACCGGGCCGAGATTGGCGACCTGGGTCGGGCGCGCACTGGTGTAGTGGCGCACGCCGTCCTTCATGAAGGAATAGACCTGGCCGCTGACCATGCGTCCGGCGCGCAGGGCGACCGGCTGTGCTGGAGCAGCTGCGGGTGCGGATGCGGGTACGGACGCAGGTGCGACCGTTGCCGGCGTTGCGGCGCTGGCGGCAACGGCCACCGGATTGCGTTCGATGCTGGCCACTGCGGTCGGCGTCGGCCTTGGCGCGGCCACCACCGGGCGCGGCGCCGGACGGGGGTCGCGGCTGTAGCTGATGGTACTGCAGCGCGCACCCGCCACCCGCTTGCTCACATAACTGGTGACGCCGTCAGGACCCTGGCACTTGTACAGGGTTCCGGCGCTGGCCGGCGCAGCGGTCAGCGCAGCGATGATGATCGCCGTTGTCCCCAGTATCCCCTTCATGGCGGCGAGTGTCCCAGCTTCGCCGGGGCTTGCCAAGCGATGTGGCTCAGCCTGTGACCGGCGGCACAGCCAGCACCTGGCCCAGCCCGGCCAGGCGCTGGGCCAGTTCGTCGCGCAGGCCTGGCGGCGTGGTCCACAGCGCCACCGGCACGCGGTCCAGGCTCAGGATCTGCGCCAGCATCATGCCCCGGCTCTCAGCACCCATGCGCAGCAGGCAGTGCTCGGCGCCGTCCGCCTCCAGCACCCCGCACCAGGGCGGAATGCGCCCTTCCAGCTCGGCGCGGCTGCCGGCCAGGCGCAGGATCGCCTGCAGCGCGAACGGGGCCTGGCTGACTGCCTGCCGCACCATTACATCCGGCGGTGCCGGGGTGCGTCGGTGCATGCCCGGCTCGGAGCATTCGCGTACCGCGCCCATCCGGTCCACGCGCAGGGTGCGCCAGTCCTGGCGGCCCAGATCCCAGGCCAGCAGGTACCAGCGCCGCCCGTAATTGACCAGATGCTGGGCCTCGACCTCGCGCTGGGTCACCGCGTCCTGCGCACTGCGGTACTCGAAGGCCAGCCGCGCCGCCTGCCGGCAATGCAGGGCCAGCCGGCCCAGCAGGCGTGCATCGGTTGACGGAAGATCGGACAGGGTAGCCGTCGCTGCATGCACCTCGCCTGCCTGCTGGCGACGGCGGGCCGGCACCAGCGGGTCGAGCTTGGACAGCAGGCCACGCGCGGTGTCGTCGATCCCGGCGACGGTGGCCGAGGCCGCACGCAGCGCGATGGCCAGGGTGGTCGCCTCCTCCTCGTCCAGCAGCATCGGCAACACCGGCGCGCCGGACCCCAGCTGGTAGCCGCCACCAACGCCGGCCGAGGCCTGTACCGGGTAACCCAGCTCGCGCAGGCGCTCGATGTCACGGCGGATGCTGCGCCGGTCCGCACCCATGCGCTCGGCCAGTTCGGCCCCGGACCACTGGCGGCGGGCCTGCAGCAGGGCGATCAGGCGCAACAGTCGATGGGCGGCATGGCGCATGAAGGATCGAGGACAGAAGTCGTCCGCAATAGTGCCCCAGGATGAGCTCCAGTTCACCACCCACCGCAAGGAGCAATGCCATGACATCCCGCCAGATCAACCTGTACCACGCCGCCCGTTCACGCTCGAGCGGCGCCGTGGCCCTGCTCGAAGCGCTGGGTGCCGACTACCGCATGCAGGTGCTGGACCTGAAGGCCGGCGCCAACCTGGCCCCGGCCTACCTGGCCATCAACCCGATGGGCAAGGTGCCGGCCATCGTCCACAACGGCGCACTGGTGACCGAGCAGGTGGCGATTTACCTGTACCTGGCCGACCTGTACCCGGAAGCCGGGCTGGCCCCGCCGATCGGCGACGCCCTGCGCGGCCCCTACCTGCGCTGGATGGCCTTCTACGGCGCCTGTTTCGAGCCGGCGATGATCGACAAGGCGATGCATCGCGAGCCGCCGCCGCGCCTGATGTCGCCCTACAACGACGCGGAGACGGTGCTGCAGGTGATCGAAGCCCAGCTGGCGCAGGGGCCGTACCTGCTCGGCGAGACGATGAGCGCCGCCGACGTGCTGTGGGGCAATGCGCTGGCCTGGACCACCGCCTTTGGCCTGGTGCAGCCGGCGCCGGCAACGGCTGATTACATTGCACGGATGAGTGCGATGACCGCTTTCGACCGTTCGCGGCAGATCGATGCGGAGCTGGCAGCGGCCTGAGGCATGCCGACGGGCGCGGCCGGGCGCTACCGGGGGGGACCCGGAATTCCAGTAGATCCACGCCATGCGTGCATGACCCGCCCGCCGTGCCTGCGGGACGGAAAGCAGCCAGGCATGGCCTGGCTCTACTGGGCCGGCGCGCGCGCTGGGATGCGGGTAGAATTGCCCGCTTTCCCGCCACCCGAATGGATTAAGCGCCATGACCGGGACGCCAGACGTCTTTCCGCCCGCCACGCCGGGCGGTACCCCGCTCGTTGCCCTGCCCGCCGGTCCGCGCAAGCCCGACCAGGTGAAAGGCAAGCTGTACATCAAGACCCACGGTTGCCAGATGAACGAGTACGACTCGGCCAAGATGGCCGACGTGCTTGCCGCCAGCGATGGGCTGGAACTGACCGACAGCCCGGACGACGCCGACGTCATCCTGGTCAATACCTGCTCCATCCGCGAGAAAGCGCAGGAGAAGGTATTCAGCCAGCTGGGCGTATGGAAGAGCCTGAAGAACAAGGGCCGCGAGGTCATCATCGGCGTGGGCGGCTGCGTCGCTTCGCAGGAAGGCGAGGCAATCATCAAGCGCGCGCCGTTCGTCGACCTGGTGTTCGGCCCGCAGACCCTGCACCGCCTGCCGGAATTGATCCGTGCACGGCGCGAGCAGAAGCGCCCGCAGGTGGACATCAGCTTCCCTGAGATCGAGAAGTTCGACCGCCTGCCCGAGCCACGCGCCGAAGGTGCTTCGGCCTTCGTCTCGATCATGGAAGGTTGTTCCAAGTACTGCTCGTTCTGCGTGGTGCCCTACACCCGCGGTACCGAAGTCAGCCGCCCGTTCGAGGACGTGGTGGTGGAGGTGGCGCAGCTGGCTGCACAGGGCGTGCGTGAGATCAACCTGCTCGGCCAGAACGTCAACGCCTACCGTGGGCCCTATGGGGACGGCGAGTTCGCCGACCTCGGCCTGCTGATCCGCACCATCGCCGAGATCGATGGCGTCGGCCGCATCCGCTTCACCACCTCGCATCCGCTGGAGTTCAGCGATTCGCTGATCGACGCGTTCCGCGACGTGCCGCAGCTGGCCAACTTCCTGCACCTGCCGGTACAAGCAGGCAGCGACCGCGTGCTGTCGGCGATGAAGCGTGGCTACACCGCACTGGAATTCAAGTCGAAGATCCGCAAGCTGCGCGCGGTGCGCCCGGACATCTCGATCAGCTCGGACTTCATCGTCGGCTTCCCCGGCGAGACCGATGCCGATTTCGAGAAGACCATGAAGCTGATCGAGGACATCGGCTTCGACCACAGCTTCTCCTTCATCTATTCGCGTCGCCCGGGTACACCGGCTGCGGATCTGGAGGACACGATCAGCGATGCCGAGAAGCACGCGCGCCTGTCGCGCCTGCAGGAACGCATCAATGCGCATGCCGCCGGCATCTCCGAGAAGATGGTCGGTACCGTGCAGACGGTGCTGGTGGAAGGTCCTTCGCGGAAGAACCCGAACGAACTGACCGGCAAAACCGAGAACATGCGTTCGGTGAATTTCCCGGCGCCGGCACGATTGATCGGCCAGTTCGTGGACGTGGTGATCACCGAAGCGCTGACCAATTCGCTGCGCGCGCGGGTGGTGGCGGAATAAGGTTAGGGTGTGCCGACCAACGGTCGGCACCCACCGGAGTTGATGCCGGCCAGCGGCCGGCACTACCGGATGGCATGCCCTAATCCAGGCGCTTGCGGAAACGCAGGATCGCCAGAGTCATCATCACCACGATGAAGGCCAGCAGCGCCAGCGCATCGTGCCACAGCTCCCACAGCGAGGCGCCACGCAACATGATGCCGCGCACCAGGCGCAGGAAGTGGGTCAGCGGCAGCACTTCGGCCAGCCACTGCACCGGCCGCGGCATGCCGGCGAACGGGAACATGAAGCCCGACAGCAGGATCGACGGCAGGAACAGGAACAACGTCATCTGCATCGCCTGGAACTGCGAGCGCGCGCGCGTTGAGATCAGCAGGCCCAGCGCCAGGTTGGCCAGCACCAGCAGCACCGCGGCCAGATAGATGTCCAGCAGGCTGCCGCGGATCGGCACCTGGAACAGCCAGGTGCCCAGCACCAATACCAGCGTGGTCTGCAGCAGACCGATGGCCGCATAGGGCAGCACCTTGCCGACCATCAGTTCGCTGCGCGACACCGGTGTGGCGATCAGCAGTTCCATGTTGCCGCGCTCGCGTTCGCGCACCACCGCTACGGCCGTGAACATCACCAGGGTCATGGTCAGGATCACCCCGATCAGGCCCGGCACGATGTTCACCGCCGAACGCCGCTGCGGGTTGTAGAAACTGGTCACGCTGATCGGACCACCAGCGATGCTGCCTTCGCGCAGCGGCCGCGTGTTGCTGGCCGGTCGCGTATCCAGCGGCACCTGTGCCAGCTGGATCGCTGCGCTCTGTACCACGGTGTCGCTGCCGTCGACCAGCACCTGTACCGCCTCGCGTCCATCGAAGCGACGACGCTCGAAGTCGGCCGGCACCACGATGCCGACACTGATTTCGCCACGGCGCAGCGCCTGCATCAGTTCATCGGGCGTGTACGCCTCGCTGCGCGGCGTGATCACGCCGGTGGCGACCATGTCCTGCACCAGCGCGCGTGACGCCGCGCTGTTGGCCTGGTCGGCGACACCGGCGTTGAGATGGCGCAGGTTGAGATTGATCGCGTAGCCGAACAGCAGCAGCTGCATCACCGGAATGCCGACGATCATCGCCAGCGTGATGCGGTCGCGGCGCAGCTGCCGCAGCTCCTTGAGCATGATCGCCCACAGGCGGCGCAGGTTCATGCCGCCGGCTCCCGGCCACGGCCGCGGGTGGCCGCCACGAACACGTCTTCCAGGTTCGGTGCCACCGCCTCGATGCGGGCCTGCGGATCGGCGCTGGCCAGCGCGCGCCGCAATGCGGCGGCGTCCGCGACATCCTCGCTGCACAATACCCGCAGCTGGGTGCCGATCTGCGCCACGCTCAGCACGCCGGGCAGCTCAGACAGTGCGCGGCTGGCCTGGCGCGGCTGCGTCGAGGTGACCTGCAGCGTGCGGCCGTCCAGCCGTGCACACAGTTCGGCCGGCGTGCCATCGGCCACCAGCGCGCCTCGATCGAGGATCGCCAGCCGGTGGCAACGCTCGGCCTCGTCCATGTAGTGGGTCGACACCAGCACCGTCGTACCGGCATCGGCCAGCTCGAACAGGGCTTCCCAGAAATCGCGGCGCGATTCGGGATCGACCGCACTGGTCGGCTCGTCCAGGAACAGCAGTTCGGGCGAATGCACCACGGCACCGGCCAGGGCCAGGCGCTGCTTCTGGCCACCACTGAGCGTGCCAGCCAGTTGTGGCTGGCGGTCCTGCAGCCGGTATTGCTGCAGCAGTTCGTCGACCCGCTGCCGGGCCTGTGCGCGCGGCAGGTCCTGGATGGCGGCGAGGAACTCCAGGTTCTCGCGCACCGACAGATCTTCGTACAACGAGAAGCGCTGGGTCATGTAGCCGATGCGTCGGCGCAGCGCTTCGGCCTGCTCGGGAACCGCCAACCCCAGCACCTCGATCTGCCCTGCGCTGGGTTCCAGCAGGCCGCACAGCATGCGGATGGTGGTCGACTTGCCAGACCCGTTCGGGCCCAGAAAACCGTATACCTGTCCGCGCGGTACGGTCAGGTCGACGTTGTCCACGGCCAGCAGCTCGCCGAAGCGGCGGGTCAGGCCCTGCGCATGCACCGCGATGTCCGCACCGGTGTTCAGAAGCGCACCTGTACCGGAAGACCCGCTGGCAGTTTCTGCATGTCGCTGTTCCCGTCCACTTCAATCTCGGCCAGATAGCTCAGCCGTTCGACGTCATCGCCGGTCAGTGCGTAGTACGGCGTGAACGATGGTTCGCTACGGATCGCACGTACATGCCCCTTCAGCACGGTGTTGCCGCCTTCCAGCTGTATCTGCGCGGCCTGCCCGACGGTGACCTGCAGACGCAGCGGTTGCGGCAGGTAGACACGCGCATAGGGGCGCTCGCCGACCAGCATCACCGCCAGCGGTGCGCCGATGGGGGCCTGGTCACCCTGCCGGTACGGCAAGGCATCGACCACGCCATCGCGTGGCGCGCGCAGCTGCAGTTTCTGCAGGTTGACCCCCTGCACTACCTGTTGTGCCTGTGCGGCTTCGGCGGCGGCCTGGCCCTGGGCGATGTCCTGCGCGCGGCTGCCATGCACCAGCTCCAGCCAGGCCTGTTCGGCGGCACGCACGCTGGCCTCGGCATTGCCGGCGGCGGCACGTGCGCGATCCAGTTCGGCGGCGGCGATCAGGCGCTGCTGCGCCAACGGCTGGACCCGTCGGGAATAGGCACTTGCTTCGGCAGCCTGTGCGCGCAACGCGGCCAGTTGTGCCTGGGCCTGAGCGATCTGCTCCTGGCGTGGGCCGATCTGCAGTTCTTCCAGCTGCGCCTGCGCACGCGCCGTATCAGCCTGCGCTGCGGCGAACTGCGCGTCTCCCCGCGCCGGGTCCAGCTGCATCAGCACGGTCCCGGCCTTGACCTGCTGGCCCTCGCGCACCTCCACCGTGGCGATCACTTCGGCCGCCGGTGCCGGCACCGTGATCCGGTCCCACTCCAGCGTGCCCAGCGCAGTCGGCGTTGACTGCCCACACCCCACCAGCAGGCCGATGCCCGCCAGTCCGATTCCACGCATCCCGTTGCCGATGCCCATGCCATCCCCTCCTGCGACGGCGACACGGTGCCATGTGCCCCGTGCACCCTCAATGATTCCAATCAGCCCTGACGGTTTTTTCACCACGCGTGGGCAAGCCTTTTGCTGCAAGGCTCCGCACCACCTATCCACAGGTTGATTCGGCATCATTCCACAACCGTTGTGGAAATCCGGCAGGACCCGGCGCTGTTGCTCGCCCGGCAACGAAACCTGCACTGCCATCACGATGAATGCCCCCCGCGCAGGCCACCCGTGGCAGTGCTGCCGTAGCGACCGGCGACCATGACGCTTTTTTCACCAGGACCTCATGGGCCTTGTGGCACAAGCATTGCGAAGGTCTATCCACAGGTTTCCGCGTGCCCCGTCCACACCGCGTGTGGAAAACGCTGTATCGACCGTCTGCTGGCCGTGTGCCCCGCACGCGCGCTACCCTTGTCCTCCCTGAATACACTGCGGTGGAAGGCGTCAGCCCCACCCCAAGCAATGAAAAGCATCGATCATCGAGACTTCACCCTGTCGCCGGAAGACAACGAGCGACTGGCCAACCTGTGCGGCCCCTTCGACGGGCACCTGCGCCAGATCGAGCTGAAGCTCGGCGTGGAGATCGCAAATCGTGGCTTCGTGTTCCGCATCAGCGGCCCCAACGAAGCCATCGTCGAGGCGCAGAAGCTGGTTGAAGCGCTGTACGCCGAAGCCGGCGAAACGGCCTTCGACAACCATGCCATCCACCTGCGCCTGGCGCAGGCCAATGTCGAGCAGATCGCCGAGCGCTCTTACGAAGCGCAGGAGGTTGCGATCAAGGTCAAGCGCGGCACGGTGCGCGGCCGCGGCGCCAACCAGGGCCGCTACCTGCACCAGATCGCCACCCACGACATCAACTTCGGCATCGGCCCGGCCGGTACCGGCAAGACCTTCCTGGCCGTAGCCAGCGCAGTCGAAGCCCTGAACGAATCGCGGGTGCAGCGCCTGATCCTGGTGCGCCCGGCGGTGGAGGCCGGCGAGAAGCTGGGCTTCCTGCCCGGCGACCTGAGCCAGAAGGTCGATCCCTACCTGCGACCGCTGTACGACGCCCTGTACGAGATGATGGGCGTGGAAAAGGTGGTCAAGCTGCTGGAGAAGAACGTCATCGAGATCGCGCCGCTGGCCTACATGCGCGGCCGCACGCTCAACGATGCGTTCGTGATCCTGGACGAAGCACAGAACACCACCATCGAGCAGATGAAGATGTTCCTGACCCGCCTGGGCTACGGTTCCACTGCGGTGGTCACCGGTGACCTGACCCAGACCGACCTGCCCAAGCACGTGAAGTCCGGCCTGCGCGACGCCATCGACGTGCTGCGTGAGGTCGAGGGCGTCAGCTTCACCTTCTTCGAATCCCGTGATGTGGTCCGCCACCCGCTGGTCGCGCGCATCGTGAGCGCGTACGACCGCCGCGACCTGCATCAGATCCAACCTGGAGCAACTCCATGACCCGTGGTCCCGTGCGATTGGACGTCGCCGTCAGCTATGCCCTGCCGCGCGCCGGCCTGCCGGCGGCAGTGAGCTTCCGCAAGTGGGTGGCCGCCGCGTTGAAGGGCCGCATCCGCGAGGCCGATCTGGCCATCCGCGTGGTCGATGCCAAGGAAGGACAGTCGTTGAACCGCCATTACCGCGGCAAGGACTACGCCACCAACGTGCTCAGCTTCCCGGCCGAAGTGCCCGAAGGCCTGCCCAAGGGCGTCAAGTTCCCGCTGCTGGGTGACCTGGTGATCTGTGCTCCGGTCGTGGCACGGGAGGCCGACGAACAGGGCAAGGCACTCAATGCCCATTACGCGCATCTGACCGTGCACGGCGTGCTGCACCTGCTCGGCTGGGACCACGAGGACGACAAGGAAGCCGAGGCGATGGAGCAGCTGGAGCGGGAAATCCTGGCCGAGCTGGGCATCGACGATCCATACGCGGGCGAGCGCTGAGCGGGCCACCGCCCGTCGCCAGGAACACGAGAGGAACAAGGATGACCTCGGGAAACGGCTCAATGATGTTTGTGATCGGCGCCACCTTGTTCGCCATGCTGCTGGTGCTGGGCGCGTATGCCGTGCGCCGCATCAGCGCCCACGAACCCAGCGGCAGGCACTGGCTGCTGCGCAGCCTGGCCCTGCTCTCGCCCGTGTGCCTGCTGGCCGGGCTGGCGATCGGCATGATCGGCCCGCACCTCAGCGGACGGTTGGAACCGGCCCATCTCCCCGGTCTGCTTGAAACGTCGATGGTGCTGACGCTGGTGGGTGCACTGACCCTTCCGCTCCTGTGGCGGATGATCGTGCACCGCCGCCTGGGCCGCTCCGTGAACGCACTCCCGTTCTTCCACGCCAGCCGTACCTCGCTGCTGGTGCTGTTCGTGCTGGCTGTGATCTACATGAAAGTGGCCAGGACCGCGGCAGTGGAACTGATGCCCTGGCTGACCAGCCCGGGCCTGTGGCCGGCGGTGGCGCGCATCGCGGGGCAATCGATGCAGGTCGCCATGCTTGCGGTCATGTTGACGCTCTCACTGATGGTCGTACGGCGGGCGATGACCGGTTTCCTGCGCCTTCTCAACGGGCTGTTCCGGCGCTCGCCGGGGCTATGATGGCGGCCCTTCGCCTGCGGAAACCGACCGTGTCACTGCGCTGCTGCCTGCCCCTGCTCTGTGCCCTCGCCGCTCCCTCCGCCTTCGCCACCAGCCTGGACCTGCCGGCCCTGATCGAATGCCGCCAGGGCGTGGCCGAGCAGGCCGCGCTGGCGCCGCTGCTGGCCGATCCGCTGAAGGCCGTGGCCCAGGGCCTGCAACCGCTGCCGCAGGGCAACCAGTTCATGAGCGAGTTCCGGCTGGCCAGCCCGATCACCGTCTTCGGCCAACAGACCGAGCGGGTGGCGGTGGCCGGCGCCAGCATCATGGCGGTGCTCGACCAGGCCGACCCACGCCCGCTGGCCAAACGGCTGGAATTGGAGACCGGCTACGACCAGGACGGCAAGTTCATGGCCGGCCGCGAACTGGTCAGCCGCGACGTGACCGACCCGAAGACCGGCGAGGCCCAGATCGAGTCGATCATCCTCAGCGTCTCCACCGTGGCCTCCCACCCCGGCAAGACCCTGGCCGGCTGCACCTACAGCCTGGACCTGCCCGAGGAGGAGCCGGTGGCCGCCCCAACCCCGGCCACCGGCAGTCACTGACAGGCCGTCACATCCTGCTAGACTTGGGTCAACGCCCGGCCTGCCGGGTGCCTTTTTTCCAGAGATGTCAGAAGACGACAGTAGTAGCTCCCCTGCGGAGCACAGTGAAAAGAAGCGCGGCTGGCTTGAACGCCTGACCTCCGCCTTCTCCGGCGAACCCCATACCCGCGACGAGCTGGTCGCTGTCCTGCACACCGCGCAGGAAGAGGGTCTGATCGCCGCCGATACCCTGAAGATGATGGAAGGCGCCATTTCGGTGGCCGAGCTGACCGTGGGAGACGTGATGATTTCGCGCTCGCAGATGGTCTCGCTGCCGGTTGAAGCGCCCTTCCTGGAACTGATGAAGCAGGTGGTCGAATCCGGCCATTCGCGCTTCCCGGTACACGGCGAGAACAAGGACGACATCCTTGGCATCCTGCTGGCCAAGGACCTGCTGCGCGGCGTGGTTGCCGACAACGGCCCGGCCAACGTGCGCGAGCTGCTGCGCCCGGCGGTGCTGATCCCGGAAGCGAAGAAGCTCAACGTGCTGTTGAAGGAATTCCGCCTGTCGCGCAATCACATGGCCATCGTGGTGGACGAGTACGGCGGTGTCGCCGGCCTGGTCACCATCGAGGACGTGCTGGAACAGATCGTCGGCGAGATCGACGATGAGCATGACGAGGCTGAAGATCCCTCGGCGCAGATCGCCATCCAGTCCGACGGCCAGTACGTGGTCGACGCGCTGACCCCGATCGGCGACTTCAACGAGCGCTTCGGCGCGACGTTCTCCGACGAGGACTACGACACCATCGGCGGCCTGGTCACCGAGGCCGTGGGCCATCTGCCGGAAGTCGGTGACGAGCTGGCGCTGGATCGCTTCATGTTCCGCGTGGCCCGCGCCGATGCGCGCCGGGTACAGGCCTTCCACGTGACCGTGCTGCCGCCGGACGCGCAGGACGACGCTTGAAGCGCCGCGGCCTGATCCTCATGGTGTGGCTGGCACTGTGCGTGCTGGCCATGGCCCTGCCGCTGGCCGCCTTCGCGCAGCCGGTCGCAGCCACACCTGCCGTACCCGCGACCAGCGCTGAAGCCCCTGCCCCGCGCATCGGCGTGGTGACCATGCAGCCGGGCACCGTGTTCTTCGAACGCTTCGGCCACGACGCCATCGTCGTGGTCGATCCGGTCAGCGGCGAGGCAACCTCGTACAACTTCGGCTACTTCGATCCGTCCGAGGACGATTTCATCAGCCGCTTCGCACGCGGCGACATGATGTATTACCTGGTGGCGCTGCCGTTGCAGCAGGACCTGTCCTACTACGACGAGACCGGCCGTGGCGCCAGCGTGCAGTGGCTGGACCTGCGCCCGGACCAGGCGCGTGCGCTGGCCGCCGACCTGGCCGAGCGGGCCAAGCCGGAAAACGCGCGCTACCACTACGATTACTACACCGCCAACTGCGCCACGATGGTGCGCGACACGGTGGACAAGGCATTGGGTGGCGGCCTGCAGTCGCAGCTGTCGGGGCGCTCGCGCGGCAACACCTACCGCAGTGAATCGGTCCGCCTGGCGTCGCCGGCACCGTGGATGTGGCTGGGCTTCGATGTCGGCCTTGGGCCGTTCGCCGACCAGCCGCTGTCGCGCTGGCAGGAAGCCTTCGTGCCGATGCGCCTGGCCGATGCGCTGCGCCAGGCACGCAACAGCGATGGCCGTCCGCTGGTGCAGTCCGAACAGGAACTGCTGCCGCATCGTATCGATGCGGAGCCGAAGGAATTCGCGCGCCGCTGGTGGCCGTGGCTGCTGCTCGGGCTGATCGTGGCCGGCGGCGTGCTGGCGCTGCGCAACCGCCCGCGCCTGCTGGCCGGGCTGGCCCTGCCGTTCTGGCTGCTGTGCGCCCTGTTTGGTGGCGTGCTGGTGTTCCTGTGGGGCTTCAGCATCCACTACGCCGCGTGGGCCAATCGCAACCTGCTGCTGCTTTCGCCGCTGGCCGTGCTGCTGTTGCCGGGTGCAATCGCCCTGCTGCGTCGTCGCGTGCCGGGCCGCATGTTCAGGATCGTGCTGTGGCTGCTGGCGGTACAGGCGGTGGCCGCGCTGGTACTGCACTGGCTGAGCCTGCAGGCACAGTACAACGTGCAGTGGATCGTGCTGCTGCTGCCCGTCCACGTCGCGCTGGCATGGGTGCTGGGGCGTACTCCTCACTTGTCCAAAACACAGCCCTGACGCACGATGGCGGGCATGTCATTGCCCGCCTCTGCTGCCGCGCCCGCCTCGGCCAACCCCGCCTGCGTCATCAACTGCGTCCACTACGATGACGAGGGCAAACGCCACGACATCACCCTGGACGCCATCAGCGATGTCATTGCCAGTGGCAACGGCTTCGTCTGGGTCGGCCTGTACGACCCCAACGACGATGTGCTGTTGAAACTGCAGGAAGAGTTCTGCCTGCACGACCTGGCCATCGAGGATGCGCGCAACGCGCACCAGCGGCCCAAGGTCGAGACCTACGGCAATTCGATGTTCGTGGTGGTGACCACCGCGCAGATGGTCGACGAGCGCATCCAGTACGGCGAAACCCATGCCTTCCTCGGCCCGCGCTTCCTGGTGACGGTACGCCATGGCGCGTCGCTGTCCTATGCCCCGGTGCGTGCGCGGGTGGAACGCGAGCCGCAGCTGCTGAAGATGGGCCCGTCGTACTGCCTGTACGCGGTGACCGACTTCGTGGTCGACAACTACCTGCCGATCGTGCACCGCTTCCGCGACACCCTGGAGCTGCTGGAGAAGGACATCTTCGCCGACACCTACAAGCGCAGCACGGTGGTGCGGCTGTACGAGCTCAAGCGCGAGCTGAACAAGATGCGGATGGCGGTGGCGCCGCTGCAGGATGTGCTGGCGCAGCTGCGCCGCTACCAGGGCGAGCTGATCCCCGACGAAGTGAAGCTGTACATCCGCGACGTCCACGACCACGCAGTACGCATCAGCGATGTGATCGACACCCTGCGTGAGATGCTGGGCACCGCGCTGAGCGTGAACCTGTCGCTGGTGACGCTGGCGCAGGGCGAGACGGTCAAGCGGCTGGGTGCATGGGCCGCGCTGCTGGCGGCGCCGACACTGATCACCAGCTGGTACGGCATGAACTTCAGCCACATGCCTGAGCTGAGCGAGCCGTGGTCGTACCCGCTGATGATCGTGGGCGTGGGCGGTGTGTGCGTGGGGCTGTACCGGTTGTTCAAGCGCGCGAAGTGGTTGTAGGGCGTATCGACCAACGGTCGATACCCACCAGGCACGGGGGGCGTCGATACCCACCGAGCATGTGGGCATCGATACCCACCAAACCGGTAGGCCACGACCGTTGGTCGTGGCGCATGGCCCGCTTCTGGTAGTGCCGGCCGCTGGCCGGCAACCAGGCAATGCCGGCCAGCGGCCGGCACTACCGTTCGGCATCAAGCCACGTAGACGGTCTTGATGTTCATGAACTCATGGATGCCGTGGTCGGCCAGCTCCCGGCCGAAACCGGACTGTTTGCTGCCGCCGAACGGCAACCGCGCGTCGCTCTTGACGATGGCGTTGACGAACGCTGCACCACACTCCATGCGCTGCGCGAAACGTTCGCCGCGCACTGGATCGCGCGTCCACACGCTGCCGCCCAGGCCGAAGCGGGTGTCGTTGGCCACGCGCAGTGCCTCGGCCTCGTCAGCGACACGGATCACCGCAGCCACCGGCCCGAACAGCTCCTCGTCGTAGGCCGGCATGCCCGGGCCGACCTGATCGAGCACGGTCGCCGGATAGCCGGCATGTGTACCCGCAATCGGCTCACCACCCAGCAGTACCCGCGCGCCCTTGGCCACGCTGGCCCTCACCTGCTTGTGCAGTTCGTCGCGCAGGTCCGCGCGCGCCATCGGCGCCAGCGTGGTACCGCGCTCGTCCGGATCACCGTACTGGCGCTCGCCCGCGGCTTCCACGAAGCGCCGGGTGAACTCATCGGCCACCGCCTCGACCACGATGAAGCGCTTGGCCGCGATGCAGGTCTGCCCGCTGTTATCGAAGCGCGACTTCACCGCCGCCGCCACGGTCTTGTCGAGGTCGGCATCGTCGAGCACCACGAAGGCATCGCTGCCGCCCAGTTCCATCACTGATTTCTTCAGCTGGCTGCCGGCATTGGAAGCGATCGAGCGCCCTGCCCGCTCGCTGCCGGTCAGCGTCACCGCCTTCACCCGTGCGTCGCGCAGCACCTCGGCCGCCTGCTCGTTGTCGATATGCAACACATCGAACACGCCGTCGGGCAGGCCACCGTCACGGCATACCGCCAGGATCAGGTCGGCGCACTGCGGCACGTTGCTGGCGTGCTTGAGCAGGGCCACGTTGCCTGCCATGAACGCCGGGGCGAGGAAACGAAACACCTGCCAGATCGGGAAATTCCACGGCATCACCGCGAACACGCAGCCGATCGGCTCGTAGCGCACATAGCTGCGCTGGGCTTCGGTGTCGATCAGCTGCGGCTTGAGGTAGTCGGCAGCATGGTCGGCGTAGTACTCGCAGGCCGCCGCGCACTTGTCGACCTCGGCCAACGCCTCTGCCTTGAGCTTGCCCATCTCATGGGTCATCGCCTGCTGCAGATCGTCGCGGCGCGCACGCAGTTGGCCAGCGATCTGCTTGAGGATCGCCCCCCGCTCCTGCAGCGAGCGCTCGGCCCAGCCGGGGAAGGCATCGGCAGCGGCCTGCAGGCGCTGCTCGACGTCGGCAGCACCCATCAGTTCATGGCGGTAGGTCACCTGGCCGGTGGCCGGGTCGACAATCTCGACGGTCATGGGGGATCTCCATCTGGAAGACCCCCATTGTGCGCCGCCGGCCGTGAGCCGGATGTTGCCGACGCTGTCGACAAACCGTGTGCTCAGCCGTTGTCCTGGCGTGCCAGCTGCAGGTCGCGCTGGCGCCGTTTCTCGGCACGCGCGTTGATGTACCAGCCGATCACCGCGGCGATCGACACCGCCGACACCAGCAGGGTGGCCAACGCGTTGATCTTCGGGCTGATGCCCATGCGCACCGAGGCGAACACCTTCATCGGCAGCGTGGTCGAGCCCGGCGTGGCGACGAAGCTGGCCACCACCACGTCATCCAGCGACAGGGTAAACGCCAGCAGCCAACCGGCCACCAGCGCCGGCGCGATGATCGGCAGCGTGATGCGGCCGAACACGGTCAGCCGGCTGGCGCCAAGGTCCATCGCGGCTTCTTCCAGCGACAGGTCCATTTCCTGCAGGCGCGAGGACACCACCACGGTGACGAAGCACAGGGTGAAGGTGACGTGGGCGATCCAGATGGTGGTCAGGCCGCGCGCCGGAAAGCCGGGAATCGCGCCCATAGAGGCCAGCAGCGCCATCAGCGAGAAGCCCAGGATCACATCCGGCATCACCAGCGGCGCGGTCACCAGCGCGCCGAACAGCGGCTTGCCACGGAAGCGCTTGAAGCGCGTCATCACCATCGCCGCCAGCGTGCCCAGCACGGTGGCGGTACAGGCGGTCCAGAACGCCACCACCAGGCTGGTCCACATCGCATCCATCAGCGCGCGGTCGGCGAACAGGTCGCTGTAGGCGCGGGTGGAGAACCCGGCCCAGACCATCGCCAACCGCGAGCTGTTGAACGAATAGAACATCAACAACAGGATCGGCAGGTACAGGAAGGCGAAGCCGAGCAGCAGCACGCTCAGCCCGAGGCCCTTTGCGCTACGCGGGCTCATGCCTGCTTCCCTTCCAGCAGGCGCTGCTGGGAACGGTTGAACAGCAGGATCGGCACCAGCAGCAACAGGATCATCGCAACTGCCATCGCCGACGCGCCCGGCCAGTTGCGGTTGTTGAAGAATTCATTCCACAGCTGGCGGCCGACCATCAGCGTTTCCGAGCCACCCAGCATTTCCGGAATAACGAATTCACCGATCGCCGGGATCATCACCAGCATGCAACCGGCGATGATGCCGGCCTTGGACAGCGGCAGGGTGATGCGTAGGAACGCCTGCCACGGCTTGGCACCGAGGTCGTAGGCAGCTTCCAGCAGGCGGTGGTCATGCTTGACCAGGTTGGCGTACAGCGGCAGCACCATGAACGGCAGATAGCAGTAGACGATGCCGATGTAGGCGGCGGTCGGGGTGTCGATCAGCTGCAGCTTGGGCAGGCCCATGCTGGTCATCAGCGATTGCAGGCCGGTGAACTGCAGGAACTGGTCGAGCAGGCCGTTGCGGTCCAGGATCGCCTTCCATGCATACACGCGGATCAGGAACGAGGTCCACGACGGCAGCACCACCAGCATCATTGCCACGTTGCGCGCGGCGGGCGACAGGCGGGCGATGGCGTAGGCCATCGGGTAGCCGATCAGCAGGGTCAGGAAGGTCGAGATCGCCGCGATCTTGATCGAGCTCAGGAACGCCTGCGCATAGATCGAATCGCGGAACAGCGCCAGGTAGTTTTCCAGGTTCAGCTTCAGCGAGAAGCCGCCGTCGGCGTACTGCAGCAGCCAGGTGTACGGCGGCGAGCCGACCCGGCTGAGCGAGAAGCTGATCATCAGCACGATCAGGAACGGCACTGCGAAGAACAGCAGCAGCCACAGGTACGGAATGCCGATCACCGTGGCACGCAGCCCCGGCAGCCAGCGCTTCAGGCCGGCGACGCTCATGAGGTCAGCACCACGCCGTCGTTGTCGCGCCAGTGCACCCACACGCTGTCACCCCAGGTGAGGCCGTCGCTGGCCCAGCGCTGCGAGTTGGCGAAGTTGGCCAGCACCTTGGCACCGCTGGGCAGGCGCACGTGGTACACCGAGTGGCTGCCGAAGTAGGCAATGTCCTCGATCACGCCCTGCGCCTTGTTGGTGTGCCCTTCCGGCTCGTCCTTGCCGATCATCACCTTTTCCGGGCGCAGCGCGAACGCGACCGGCTGCCCTTCATAGCCGGTGATGCCATGGGCGATGTAGATCGGCGCAGGGAACAGCGGCGAGCGCACGGTCACGTACTCGGGAAGGTCCTCGTCGATCACCCCGTCGAACAGGTTGACCGAACCGATGAACTCGGCGACGAAGCGGTTGGCCGGCTGCTCGTAGACCTCGTCCGGCTTGCCGACCTGCTGGATCCAGCCGGCATCCATCACCGCGATGCGGGTGGCCATGGTCATCGCTTCTTCCTGATCGTGGGTGACCATCACGCAGGTCACACCCGACGATTCGATGATGCTGACCAGTTCCAGCTGCATCTGCGAGCGCAGTTTCTTGTCCAGCGCGCCCATCGGCTCGTCCAGCAACAGCAGCTTCGGCCCTTTGGCCAGCGACCGCGCCAGCGCCACGCGCTGCTGCTGGCCGCCGGACAGCTGATGCGGCTTGCGCTTGCCCAGGTGCCCCATCTGCACCAGGTCCAGCATCTCGCCGACGCGCTTGTTGATCGCGTCCTTGCCCAGGCCATCCTGCTTCAGGCCGAAGGCGATGTTCTGCTCGACCGTCATGTGCGGGAACAGGGCGTAGGACTGGAACATCATGTTGACCGGCCGTTGGTACGGCGGCAGCGCGTCCAGGCGCTGGCCATCGAGGG
The DNA here is from genome assembly GCF_056482875.1 of Stenotrophomonas sp. 63632_Sma. Classification (NCBI taxonomy): domain Bacteria; kingdom Pseudomonadati; phylum Pseudomonadota; class Gammaproteobacteria; order Lysobacterales; family Lysobacteraceae; genus Stenotrophomonas; species Stenotrophomonas sp. 63632_Sma. Next base: position 1,505,536 of record NZ_CM151220.1, on the reverse strand, counting down.
TGATGCTGCCCTTGGTAGGCGTCTCAAAGCCGCCGAGGCAGCGCAGCAGGGTCGATTTGCCACTGCCGGAGCCACCGAGCAGGGCAAAGATCTCGCCCTTGCGCACGTCCAGGTTGACGTCGTCGACGGCGACGAAACCGTCGAATTCCTTGCGCAGGTCACGAATGGAGAGATAGCCGGGCGCACCGGTCGTGTCGACGACGGTGGCTACCGGCTGGGCTTCAACGGGCATGGGGGCTCCGGGAGCGGGCGGTGGACAGCGGCCGCCATTCTAACGGCCGGGGGGCCCAGGGGATATGACGGCGGCAGGCGGAAGCGGCCGCTGGCCAGCCCCGGGGGCCCTGGGAGTGTCGGTTTTCCCCCGCCATGGTGGCCTGTCCGCGCAAAGGCCCGGGCTCCCCTGGACGCCCCTGCGGTCGTCCCGGCCAGACACCACAGGCGACGCCTCGATCTGCAACGTTTTTCAGAACCGGATCTGTTGAAGGCCCGGGGCATTCCCCGCGCAATGGCCCGGATCAAGCCCCTGCATGGACCCATCCTGGTGACTTCCCCGGACCGCCCCTCCCCTTTCCCGCCCCGCATGCCGGGCTCCCTGCCTGCAACGCTGCCGCTGGTCATCATCGGCGCCGGCCAGGCCGGGCTGTCCCTCAGCGCGCTCCTGCAGGAAGCCGGCGTCGAGCATCGCGTGCTGGAGGCCGAAACCGTGGGCGCCAGCTGGCAGCGGCGCTGGGATTCGTTCCAGACCAACACCGCCAACGCGACGATGGCCCTGCACGGCCATGCCTATGCGGGTGACGACCCGGAAGGTTTCATGGGGGCCCCCGAGGTGATCCGGCGGCTGCGCGACTATGCCGACGAACGTTCGTTGCCGATCAGCGAAGGTTGTGCGGTTCAGCGGGTCACGCCCGAATCGGGCGGCTATGCCATCGAAACCAGCCACGGATTGATCCGCGCTGGGGCGGTTGTGGTCGCCACCGGCGAGTACCGGCGCGCGCGGATGCCCCGGGTCCCGTTCGCGCCCGCGCGGGGTCTGACGGTGCTGCACTCCGGCGACTACCGCAGCCCCCGCCAGCTGCCCGACGGCGGCGTGCTGGTCATCGGTGGCGGCCAGTCCGGCGCGCAGATCGCCCAGGACCTGCGCGACAGCGGTCGCAGCGTGCACTGGTCACTGGCCCAGCGGCATTCGCATACCCGCCGGCTGCGCGGCAAGGACTCGATGACCTGGTGGGACATGGCCGGGCGTATCCACCAGCATGTGAGTGAAGCGGCCGCCGTCCTGGCCGGAGAACCGGATGCGCTGCGCAAGGCCCGTACCGCCGAATTCCCGCTGATTTCCGGCAAGGGGCGTGCCGGCCTGGGCAGCTCGATCAGCCTGCTGGCGATGCACCGCGCAGGCATCAGGCTGCTGGGTCGGTTGCAGGGCTTCGATGGAAACGTCGCCCGCTTCGCCGATGTGCGCCCGCAGCTGCGCACCGCGATCGAGGCGACACGGACCGAATATGCCTATCTCGATTCGCTGGCCAGCGCGTACTACGCCACGCGGCCCGAACCGCGCACCGACGATGCCCGCTACATTCCCGACGAGGTCTATCTGCATTGGGAGCCGGACGCCGCCCCGCGTGAACTGGATCTGCGGACGGAAGGCATCCGTTCGGTGGTGCTGGCCACCGGCTTCGTCGCCGAATGGCCGTGGCTCGACGTGCAGGGCGTGCTGGACGCACATGGCTATCCGCTCGGCGAGTTCGGCGTTTCACCGCATCCGGGGCTGTTCTTCATCGGCATGCACAACCTGCAGCGGATGAGTTCGTCGTTCCTGTGCAACGGCGGTCGCGATGCACGTGACCTGTTGCCGGCGATCCTGCGGCACCTTGACCAGGGCGGCAGTACCGCGCCCGGCCAAGGATGAAGCAATCCGCCGGGCATGGCCCGGCGGCGCCAGACCGGCTTAACGGCCGGTCTTCACCTCGGTCCACAGCCGGGTGTAGAGCTTGTCGGTTTCCGGCGTATTGATCGAATAGGTGAACATCTTGTCGGCCACGTCGGCCGGCGGGTAGATGGTCGGGTCGGTACGGATCGCCTCATCCACCAGCGGGGTCGCGGTCGGCACCGGGTTGGCGTAGTGGATGAAGTTGGTGTTGGCCGCGGCAACCTTCGGCTGCAGCAGGTAGTTGATGAACGCGTACGCGGCTTCCGGATGCTTGGCATCCTTCGGGATCGCCAGCATGTCGAACCACTGCGGGGCGCCTTCCTTCGGGATCGAGTAGGCCACGTGCACGCCATTGCTGGCTTCCTCGGCGCGGTCGCGGGCCTGGATGATGTCACCCGACCAGCCCACCACCAGGCAGGTGCCGCCATTGGCCAGCGAACCCACGTACTGCGAGGAGTGGAAGTTCTGCACGTACGGACGGATCGACTTCAGCAGGTCGGCCGCCTTCTGCAGCTCGGCCGGGTCGCCGCTGTGCGGGTCCAGGCCCAGGTAATGCAGCGCGATCGGGATCATGTCCGCCGGCGTGTCCAGGATGGTCACGCCGCAGTCCTTCATCTTGCTGATGTTCTCCGGCTTGAACACCAGGTCCCAGCTGTTGGCGATGTCGGTGCTGCCGCCGAAGCGCTGCTTCAGCATCTCCACGTTGTAGCCGATGCCAGTGGTGCCGATCATGTACGGCACGCCGTACTGGTTGCCCGGGTCCTGGGTGGCGATGCGCTTCATCACCGCCGGATCGAGGTTGGCCAGGTTCGGGATCTTGCTCTTGTCCAGCGGCAGGAACACGCCGGCCTGGATCTGGCGACCGAAGAAGTTCAGGGTCGGCACCACCACGTCGTAGCCGCTGTTGCCGGCCAGCAGCTTGGTCTCGACCATCTCATCACTGTCGAACACATCGTAGGTCACCTTGATGCCGCTCTCCTTCTCGAAGGTCGGGATGGTGTCCTCGGCGATGTAATCGCTGTAGTTGTAGACGTTCAGGACCTGGCTGTCCTGCGCGCCGCCGTTGCCACCGCTGCAGGCGGCGAGCATGGCGGAGGCCAGGCCGAGCGTGAGGATACGCAGCTTCATCGGGTGCTCCAGAATGCGGGAAGGGGGGCCGGCGGGGCCGGCAACGGGTGCCAGCCTACCCCCCGGCGGCGGATTTTTCTATTCCAGATGCTCAGACGTTCAGCAGCAGGAACTCGCGCTCCCACGAACTGATGACACGGAAAAAGGTCTCGTATTCCTTGCGCTTGACCGAGATGTAGGCACGGCAGAAGCGCTCGCCCAGCAGGGCCTGCAGCTCGCTGCACTGCTCCAGCCCGTCCAGCGCTTCGCCCAGCGAGCGCGGCAGGTTGTAGCCCAGTTCCTTGGCGCTGCCGGTCACCGGCGCATCCGGTGCCAGCCGCTCGCGGATGCCCAGCAGGCCGCAGGCCAGGGTCGCCGCCATCGCCAGGTACGGGTTGGCATCGGACCCGGCGAAACGGCTTTCCACGCGCATGTTCTCCGGCGTGTCCAGCGGCACACGCAGCCCGCAGGTGCGGTTGTCATAGCCCCAGTGCACGTTGCTCGGCGAGACCTCGCCGAACACCAGCCGGCGATAGGAATTCACGTTCGGCGCAAAGAAGGCCATCGCCTGCGGCACGTACTTCTGCAGGCCGCCCAGGTAGTGGCCGAACACCGGGCTGAACTCGCCCTCGGCATGGGTCTCACCGGCGAACACATTGCTGCCATCGCTCACCCGCACCAGGCTCTGGTGGATGTGCATGGCGCTGCCCGGCTCGTTTTCCATCGGCTTGGCCAGGAACGTGGCATACACCCCGTGGCGCATCGCCGCTTCGCGCATGGTGCGCTTGAACAGGAATACCTGGTCGGCCAGGTCCATCGCATCGGCATGGGTGAAGTTGACCTCCAGCTGTGCCGCGCCGGATTCGTGGATCAGCGTGTCCACGTCCAGCTTCATCGCATCAGCGTAGTCGTACATCAGGTCGAGAATCGGGTCGAATTCGTTGACCGCATCGATCGAGTACGACTGCCGCGCGGTTTCCGGACGCCCGGAGCGGCCGGCCGGTGGCAGCAGCGGGAAGTCCGGGTCGGTGTTCTTCTGCACCAGGAAGAACTCCAGCTCCGGCGCCACCACCGGGCGCAGGCCCAGCTCGGCGTAGGCCGCCAGCACGCGGCGCAGCACGTTGCGCGGTGCCAGCTCGTGCGGCTCACCGCTCTTGGTGTAGCAATCGTGGATGACCTGCGCGGTGGCATCGGCCGCCCACGGCACCATGCGCACCGTGTCCGGATCGGGGCGCAGCATCATGTCCGAGTCCGACGGCGAGGTCAGGTCGTAGTAATCGTCAGGGAACTCGCCGGTGACGGTGGTGGCGAAGATGCCTTCGGGCAGCCGCGTGCCGTAGTCGTGCGAGAACTTGTCAGCCGGAATGATCTTGCCGCGCGCGTTGCCGGTGATGTCCGGCACCAGGCACTCGACCTCGGTGATGCGCCGCTCCTTCAGCCAACGCAGCAGACTGCTTTCCTGCGGTGCGGGGGGCGTAGCCGTCTTGCGCGGGCGCGTTCGGGAACTCATCGGGAATCCAGTCGGTTCTGTTGGTGCTGCCGGCAAGCTTGGCCGAACGCACGGAAAATAGCGTGATAGAACGGCGAATCCATGACACGCCACTCCGGGTGCCACTGTACGCCGAGCACGAAACCATGGTGCAGGCTGCGTGCCGCCTCGACCAGGCCATCATCGGCCACGGCTTCGACCTGGAGCCCCTGCGCCAGGCGGGCGATACCCTGCCCGTGTACCGAATTGACCTGCGTCCGGTCACTGCCGCTCCACCGCGCCAACCAGCCATCAGCGGCCAGGGTGACCGTGTGGGCCGGCCCGTACTGCACCTCCACCGGCGCCTGCGGGTCTTCGCGATGGTCGGCCAGGCCAGGCACCGCATGCACCTGCGGATGCAGGCTGCCACCCAGTGCGACGTTCAATTCCTGGAAGCCGCGGCAGATCGCCAGCACCGGCAGGTCCAGCGCCAGCGCCTCGCGCAGCAGCGCGAACGCATTGGCATCACGGGCCGGGTCATGCGGATTGCCTGGCCAGCTGCGGCCGCCCTCATAGTGCTGCGGTTCGATGTTGCTGACCGCGCCGGTCAACAGCAGGCCATCGAGCCCCTGCAGCCATTCGCCAGCCGGCAAAGGAGGCCGCAGGCTCGGCAACACAACCGGGGTCACCTCGGCCGCCTCGGCCAGCGCGCGCACGTACTTCTCGCCGGCCACCGCAAAGCGGTGATGGCCGAGCACGGTGCTGTCGGTGGGCAGGCCCACCCAGGGCAGGCGGCGCATGGGAAAACTCCTTGGCGTGCCGACACGTTACCCGTCGCCCGGCGAACGCGGCAAGTCGTCGCCGTCACACCATGGCCGTCACGCATCGGCGAAACTAAGCGCGTGAACGCTGATCGCCCTCCCCCGCTCCGCCCGTCCGTACTGCGCCCGCAAGGCCTGCGATGAGCGCCGCCTTCCCGCCCAGCTGGTACGCCGCCAGCTTGCCCGAGCCGCCCGCACTTCCCTCGCTGCAGGGGAATGTGCAGGCCGATGTCGCAGTGCTTGGCGCGGGCTACACCGGCCTGACCGCAGCACTGGAACTGGCTACGCGTGGCCAGCGCGTGGTGGTGCTGGACGCGCAGCGGATCGGTTGGGGCGCGTCCGGTCGCAACGGTGGCCAGGCGCTGGTGGGCTATGGCTGCGAGGTGGGCGAGCTGGAGCGCCAGCTCGGCCGCGACGATGCGCGCCACCTGTTCGACTGGTCGCGTGACGCGGTGCAGGCGATGCGCACCCGCATCGATCGCCACGGCATCGACTGCCATTGGGTGGAAGGCCATGCCAGCGTCGCCATCCGCGAACGGCATGAGCGTGAACTACTGGCCAACTGCGAGCACCTGCAGCGCCACTACGACTACCCGATGCAATGGTGGAACCGTGATGCCCTGCGCGCGCAGCTGGACAGCCCACGCTACCGCGCCGCGATGTTCGACCCGCTCAGCGCGCACCTGCAACCGCTGGCGTATGCACGCGGGTTGGCCGATGCGGCGCGCGCCGCCGGCGTGGTGATCCACGAGAACTCCGCGGTGACCCGCGTGCAGCGGGGACCACAGCCTTCCCTGCATACCGCTCAGGGCAGCGTGCGCGCTGCGCATCTGGTGGTGGCCGGCAACGCCTGGCTGCAGGGCCTGCTGCCCGTGCTGGAGCGGCGGATCATGCCGGTCGGCACCTATATCGGCGCCAGCGAACCGCTGGGTGCTGAACGCGCCCGGGCGCTGATCGGCAACAACATGGCCGTGGCCGACACCGCATGGGCTCTGGACTACTTCCGCCTCAGCCACGACCACCGGCTGCTGTTCGGCGGCCGCGCCAGCTACTCGGCCCTGCCCCCACCCGGCCTGCGCGGGGTGATGCAGCGGCGCATGCACCAGGTGTTCCCGCAGCTGGCCGACGTGGCACTGGACCAGGTCTGGGGTGGTTATGTGGACATCACCCGCAACCGCGCCCCGCACTGGGGCCGGCTGGACGGCAACCTGTACTTCGCGCAGGGGTTCTCCGGCCATGGGGTGGCCGCCGCCGGGCTGGCCGGCGAGGTGATCGCCGCCGCCATTGCCGGCCAGAGCGAGCGCCTGGACGTGTTCCAGCGCCTGCGGCATGCGCCCTTCCCCGGTGGCCGGCTGCTGCGCACGCCGCTGCTGGTGGCGGCGATGTCGTGGTACAAGCTGCGGGATGCGTTGTGGTAGCGGAACCCTTCCCGCCCACATAATCGGTGCAGGAGCTGGGGGAGCACGTGGATGCAGTGGTGGAAAGACGGCCTGCTGGTGAGGATACGGGTCAGCCCCGAGGGGCTGGTGCTCGCACTCGTCTATGCCGTCACCTGCTGGGGTGCGCGCAAACTGTCATTGGACCAGTTCTTCCTGCCTGCCGGCGTACGGGTGGCCGCATTGCTGTTGTGCCCGCCTCGACTGTGGCCCTACCTGCTGATTGGTGAATACGCCTACTTCGCGCATCTGCGCATCCCCCTGATCAGCAAATACAACCTGACCTGGGTGATCCTGGCCTCGGTGTTCCTGATGCCCGCCGTGATGCTGATCGTGCGCCTGCACCGGAAGCTGCTTGCGCGCACCACGATCCTCGGCGTGATCTCCATTGCGGTATGCGCCGCGACGGTCATCAGCCTGCTCAACCTGGGAATCTCGTACCTGCTCTGGGAGCCGTTGCAGAACGCATCATTCATCACCAACGTGTTGCGCTATGCGCTGGGCGACTTCACCGGCATCCTCATCCTGGCGCCACTCGCACTGCTCTGGATCCGTCGCGCCGAGGAGCAATGGACGCCCCGGTCAGTTGCTGCTGTGGCAGGAGCACTCGCAGCCATGCTGGTCGTTGGCCTGCAGGCGACTCCGGTACCTGCCTCGATCACGGCGCCTGGCTCGCTGCAGTTGTTGTTGATCCTGCCTATTCCCGCAATCGCCCTGACCTGCCTGCTGGGATGGCGCGGTGCGGCCATCGGTGTCGCCGCCGTTAACATGATTCTTGGCGTCAGCACCCCCGCCGACCATCCGACGGCATTCGACCCGGCCACTTTCGCTACCCAGCAGGCCATGGCCATCGCCAGCATCGCCCTCCTGCTGCTTGGCGCACGCATCACCCACTTCCAGAACCAGCACCGGTTGCGCGAGGAAGATGGCAGAGCGGCCCTGCAGCTCGCACGGAATTCACATCTGGCCAGCGAGATGGACCTGCGTGAGCGCGCGGCCCATCTGCGCCAGTTGGGCGATGGCATGGACCTGTCGCTGAACGAAATGGTGAACTGGCTGCATGCGCAGGGCCATCACGCCGTGGCCGACAGCCTGCGGCATACCTCGGAGGTGCATTCACGCCTGTTCCGGGCCCAGGCCAGCATGATCTATCCCGCCGCCCTGGAACGGCTGGGCTTGTACGTGGCCTTGCAGGCGGGTGGAGTGCGTGAGGCGTGGAATGCCACGCATCGAATCGGGCAACCCAGGTTGGTGGGTGATCCGTGTCAGCTCAGCCCCGGCTTGCAGCTGGCAGCCTATCGCTCGATCGTCGAAGCAGTTTCGATCCTCCTGGGCAGCGAGAAAGGCCAGCTCATGGTCCAGGCCCGCTGCGGGCAACGTGCCGGCCACCGCGGCATCGTCGTTGTGGTTGCGGCGATGGATCCGCATCAGACGCTGTCAACGGCAACCCTCGATCTTGCAACGTCCCAATTATCTGCTCGGATAACCGCCTATCGTGGTGCGCTGCATTGTGGCCGTAGGAGAATCAGGCTGATGCTGGTTGAAGCAGCCGATGCATCACAGGGCGAAGAGGCCTCGGTCTGGGGAACCGGTGTACCTGCCGGACTGCAGCCGCCCGGGACAGCCCCCCACTCTTTGTAGCCCGGTGAAAAATGCGATGAATATCACAACCTTGTCGTGACATTCTCCAAGTCTCCTTTTCGTATGTCCGCATCACGGATAGTAGGGTGAGATTGCGCCCATCTGAATCTATCGATACTGTCGCGCTGAAGGGAGTGCGTCATGTATCGACTGGACAGCGATAGTGTTCGACGAGCAGGGGAGGCTTGCGTTTGAAGTGGCTGAGAAATGGGTTTGAGCTGAGTTTCCGTATCCGCCCGGCAGGCCTTGCGCTGGCGGTACTCTACGCTGTCGCGTGCTGGACCACCTGGCACCTTTCCGTCGATCAGTTCTTCCTTCCGGCTGGAATCCGTGTTGCGGCGCTCTTGCTGACCCCGAAGCGAATGTGGGCCTATCTGGTACTTGGCGAGTATGCCTACTTCGCCCACATGCGCTATCCGATGATTGAAGATTACGGAATGGCCTGGGTCATTTTCGGATCCGCATGCCTCATACCAGCAGTGGCGCTGATCGTTCATCTTCATCACAAGCTGATTGCTTCCACTACCGAAAGCTGGTTGCTTTCGATCGCGGCATCCGCTGCGCTGGTGGCCACTGCTCTCAAGCTCGGTCTGATTCACATGCTGTGGCCAGTTCCGCCGAGCATGCCGTTCTACACGAACGCGATGCTCTACGTGCTCAGCGACTACATTGCAATCCTTACGGTCGCGCCCCTGGCGCTGCTCTGGATACGCCGACACAGCGGCTATGACTGGACGACCTGGCGACGCCGACCGACCATCGCAGCCCTCACTTCGCTGGGCATGCTGGGCGCCCTGCTGCTCCAGGTCAGCACGGAGGATCACTCGGCACGAGCAACGCTGCAGTTGTTGCTGGTGCTGCCAGTCATCGCACTGACTTGCATGCACGGTTGGCGAGGGGCGGCTGTGGGTGTTCCTCTGATGAACATCATCCTCAGCCAGACCATGCCAACCACAGGTCTGCCCGGGTCATTCGACGAGACCACTTTCTTCACCCAGCAGATCATTGCCATCACTAGTACAGCGCTTATCGCGCTGGGACCGCGCATCACCCATCATTACAATCAGCGCACACCTGTAGCGATGTCAGCATCGCGGGTCAATGCACTCTCGCGCTCGGCGCATCTTGCCAACGAGCAGGACCTGCGCGAACGCGCGCTGGGCCTGCGCCAGATTGCAGATGACATCGAAGAGGCTCTGGGAGAGACAGTGCAACAACTCAAGGCCGATGGCCATGAAGTTCCTGCGTCTGATTTGCTCCGCACCTTCTCGCAACGCTCACGACGATTCCGTGAACTGACCAGTATGGTCTATCCCACGGAGCTCGAGCATGCAGGCCTCTATGTCGCCTTGCGTGCCGGGGGACTCAGCGAAACCTGGAACGCCAGCCATCGCATCGTCCGTCCGATACTTGGCGGGGATCCATGCCAGCTGAGCATGGGCCTGCAGCTTGCCGCGTATCGCACCTTTGCCGAAGCCGTATCCCTTTTCCTGAAGGACGAATCCGGCCAGATCCAGATCAGCGCTCGCTGCGGTCGCTATAGAGGCGTGCACGGTATCGTGCTGAGGGTCGCGCTGCTGGACCGACATCGCACACTCGCCTCGCGAACCATGGAGAGCGCCATTGATCGCCTCTCTGCACGCGTGCACGCCTATTCCGGACGCGTGCAATGCCGGGGCCACCGCATCACCATGGTGTTGCTGGACACTGCAGGCGAGGCCGAGCGCGGAACACTTCCATACAAGCGAAACGACATTTGCGAGACGCCCGCGCGCCAGTGATCGCAGACGGACGATCGATAGCCCAGGCGACGCCTGTGGCTCGCCCCCCGCAGAGGTGTTTCCTCGCTCTGCGAAGCAAGCCACAGGCAGGCCACCTGTATTCAGCCCGTCATTTGCTACTGACCTCGCGCTCGACGGACCAGACTGCCCCACGGCCCTCTCCATAGACGACCAGAGAAAAATCAGGCCCGCGGAAGACAACGCTGCGGCGAGCATTCTTCGGTATCGCCAAAGGTTTGGACGGCAACGACACGCGAGCTACGGTCTTGCCGGCCGGCAATGCCCAGAACGTCGATTCGATGTTGGCAACGATCAGATTGACCTGGCCGGTCAGATCATTGACCTGGTAGTACGACACTCCATCCCGCTCGAATGCGTAGACAAGCCATGCGGGATCTGAACTCAGATCAAGCGCCGCAGGCTGGCTCTCTCCCAACCCAGCCGTTGCCAGTGGTACACCCTGCCCTCCGCCCGGACAGCATGCAAACGACAGCGCAGGAACGACCAGCAGCGCAGCAGCGGCGCTCAACTTCGACAACCGGGAAAATCTCACAGGCATCTCCATGATTGAAAGGTGGACAACATCAAGGCAACACAGGCGCGGCCTTGGTAGATAGTGCAATATCCCCTGAGTGCCCCCCTGGCGACGTGAACAATCTCAGGACACGCTTCCCTGTCAGCATACTGGCGCCGCTCACAACCCCGCCGTTCGCATCACTCGCCCTACGTGGATACGGACAACGGCAGAGTTTCTGCCAATACCGTTGCACACCCCGCGAAGTACCGCTACTTTCGCCGCTGGACCGTTACCGCCCCGAGGGAATGTGAGCGTTGCTCGCGTACCAGCCCATCCGAGATGGAGCGCCGTGAAGAACATGGCACTAGCCGGCATTCCAATGCACCCGGCCGGGCTTCTCTTGGCTGCCGCGTACGCTATTGCCTGCGTTTCCGCCCGACAGTTTTCCCTGGACCAGTTTTTCCTTCCCGCCGGTATCCGCGTGGCAGCGCTTTTGATCGTTCCACAACGCCGATGGCCTTATGTATTGCTGGGAGAATTGGGCTACTTCGCATATCTGCGCATCCCTACGATCGACGAGTACGGTCTGGAATGGGTCATCCTGGCGTCCACGCTGCTGATGCCGATGGCGATGCTGGTAGTTCACCTCCATCTGAGAAAAACCATATCCGAGGCAGCCACCGGATTCTGGCTGCTGTCCCTTTCAATCTCGGCAGCGGTTGCGGTTACCGGCCTCAACCTGAGCCTTTCTCGCCTGCTGTGGCCAGTTCCTCCCCCGGACACCCTGCTGGATGCTGCCGAAAGAGTCGTATTTGGTCATTTTGCCGCGATCATTACCATGGCCCCCCTGGCCCTTCTTTGGGCCCGGCGGCGCTCCGGTTCTCCATGGCAGAAGAGGTTGCTCGTTCCATCCCTCGTGGCCATTGCTCTGATGCTGGCCCTGGGGCTGTGCATGCAGCTGATTTCGACGGATGCCCATTCGACCCGTACCCACCTTGTGCTATTGGCGGCACTCCCAGCCATCACCCTGACCTTCATGCATGGATGGCGTGGCGCTGCCATCGCGATTCCACTGTTGAACCTTCCACTTCATTTCGCCACCCCCAGCACCGGCCTGCCGGCCTCGTTTGATCTGGGCACGTTTTCCACCCAACAGAACATGGCGGTGATGAGTGTCGCGCTGCTTGCGCTCGGTTCCAGCATCAGCTATCACCATCAGCGCGCCCGATCCCGCGGTCTGGCCGAGGAAACGACGCTGCGCCTGACACGCAGTTCTCACCAGACCAGCGAACGTGAGCTGCGTGAACGGGCCGCCCATCTGAAGCGTCTGGGCGACGGCATGGACAGCTCGCTCGTTGAAATGGTCAGCTGGCTCAAATCGCAGGGCCATCATGCCGTGGCGAACAGCCTGCAACACGCGTCATCCGTGCACTCACGTCTGTTCCGCGAGCAGGCCAGCATGGTCTACCCCACTGGATTGGAACAGGTCGGGTTGTACATCGCGCTGCAAGCAGGCGGCGCATGCGAGATCTGGAACAACACGCATCGCGTCATTCCGCCCAGGCTGGCGGGTAACCCCTGCCTGCTGACTGTGGATCTGCAACTGGCCATCTACCGCTCCTTGATCGAGGCGGTGTCACTGCTGCTGGAGCTGGAGGCTGGGCAGGTCTGCGTGCGTGCCCGAAGTGGCCAGGCGGGCGGACGTCGCGGCATCGTTGCTATCGTGAGCCTGCTCGACCGTGACTGCACGCTGTCGACACGCACCACCCAACAGGCCGTCGAGCGTCTGGCCGGACGGATGCTTGCCTACGGCGGAACGGTCCACTGCCGGGGCAATCGCCTGCGACTGGTCCTGCATGAATCGATCACCCACACCTCGCCAGCGGCGGCCTGACACGGGATCTGGCCCGGCGCGCAACGTTCGCCGCTAAAGTTACACCCGAAACCGCCGCTATCCGTGCCGAGCCCTCCTTCGTGAGCCACCGCATCATGCCCGTCCTGCCGCAGGCCGCCGTCGATGGCGACCTGGCCGATCCGTTGCCACAGCGGATCCTGCTGGTCGAAAATTCCCGTGCCTTTACCGGCATGCTGCGCGAAGCCATCGAGCAACGCCTGGAACTGCCGGTGGTGATCGCCTCCACCCTGGCCGAGGCCGATCGCCTGCTGAGCGAGGGTGGCGGCTGGTTCCTGGTGCTGACCGGGTTGGTGCTGGCCGACGGCGACCGCGATGCGGTGGTCGAGTTCTTCCTCAAGCGTGACCTGCCGACCGTGGTGGTCAGCGGCGTGTACGACGAGGACCTGCGCAAGCGCGTGCTGCAGCAGCAGATCATCGACTACGTACTGAAGAACACCCCCGGCAGCATCGACTACCTGGTGTGGCTGGTGCAGCGGCTGGAACGCAACCGCCGCATCGCGGCGCTGGTGGTGGACGATTCGCCGTCCGCGCGCGGCTATGCCGCCGCCCTGCTGCGCATGTACGGCCATGAGGTGCACGAAGCGGCCGATGGCAACGAGGGCCTGGCCGCGATCGAGGCGCATCCGGCGATCCGCCTGGCGGTGGTCGACCAGGAAATGCCCGGCATGCAGGGCGTGGAATTCACCCGCCGCCTGCGCACCCTGCGCTCGCGCGACAAGGTGGCGGTGATCGGTATCTCCGGCAACACCGACGCCTCGCTGATCCCGCGCTTCCTGAAGAACGGTGCCAACGACTTCCTGCGCAAGCCATTCTCGCGCGAGGAATTCTTCTGCCGGGTCTCGCAGAACGTGGACCAGCTGGAATTGATCGGCACCCTGCAGGATCTGGCCACCCGCGACTTCCTTACCGGCCTGCCCAACCGCCGCTGCTTCCTGGAACAGAGCCAGCGCCAGCTGCCACAGCTGCAGCTGCATGGCCAGTGCGTGGCGGTGGCGATGATCGACATCGACCACTTCAAGCACATCAACGACACCCACGGCCACGAGGCCGGCGACGATGCGCTGCGTGCGGTGGCCGGTGCGGTGGCCGCGCATGCACGCAGCCAGGACCTGATCGCACGCTTCGGTGGCGAGGAGTTCTGCCTGCTGGTGCCGGACATGGAACAGGACGAGGCACTGCAGTACTTCGAGGAACTGCGACAGCGCATCGCCGCACTGGAAGTGGACATTGGCACCGCGACGCTTCGCATGACGGTCAGCATCGGCCTGTGCTGCCTGCGCCCGCAGCGTGATGCGCTGCACCGGCTGATCTCCGAGGCCGACCGCCAGCTGTACCTGGCCAAGGCCGGTGGCCGCAACCGGGTCAGCTGCACCACGGTGGCCAGCCCGCTGCGCCCGCGCGAGCCCGCCCTGCCCTGACCGGCCCGCTTTGATCCAGATCAACGCCGCACCCGCGCGGCGGCTCTACAGTCGGCCCCGACATACGCATGAAGGGGAGCCGGGGATGGCACTACTGGTCTGGCAGGACGATCTGAACATCGGCATCGATGTGATCGACCAACAACACCGCCGCATCATCGAAATGCTCAACCACCTGCACGTGGCCCAGGCCAGCATGCAGCGTGCGGCGGTGGGTGAAGTGATCGACGAGGTGGTGGACTACACCATGTCGCACTTCGCGTTCGAAGAAGAGTTGATGGAAGAAGCGGGCTACCCGTTCTGCGCCGCGCACAAGCGCGTGCATGAGGTCTTCATCAAGCGGGTATCGGAATACCGCATGCGCTTCCAGGCCGGCGAGGACATCAGCGACGAACTGCGCACCATGCTCTCACGCTGGCTGTTCAATCACATACGCGGTGATGACCAGGCCTATGCCGAACAGGTCAAGGCGCACCTGAACCAGTTCGCCCGCGAGCACCAAGGGGGCGGTTGGCTGGGGCGTACGCTCAAGCGCTTCTTTGGTTGAGCCTCAGGGCGCGCCGGTGCAGTGCCACCAGCGCGCACAGGGTCGCCACCGCAGTCAGGCACAGGTAGTAACCCACCGCGACCAGGCCGAAGCGTTCGGCCAGCCAGGTGGCCAGGTACGGCGCCGGTGCCGCGCCAAGGATGCCGGCCAGGTTGAAAGACAGCGACGCGCCGGTATAGCGCACCTCCACCGGGTAGATCTCGGCCAGGAAGGTGCCGCAGGGGCCGTAGGTCAGGCCCATCAGGAACAGGCCCAGGCACAGGAAGCCAGTGACCAGCCACGGGCTGTGCGGCTGGAACAGCGGCGCGAACAGCACACCGAAACCGACGATCAGTACGCTGGCGACGATCATCGTGCGCCGCGTGCCCCAACGGTCGCCATAGCGCGCCGACAGCGGGATACCCAGCGCGAAGAACAGCATGCCGGCCATCTGCATCAGCAGGAACTGCTCGCGGCTGTAGCCCAGCACCGCGGTGCCATGGCCGAGACTGAACACCGTCATCAGGTAGAACAGCACAAAGGTGGCGAACGCGCCCAGGGTACCCAGCAGCATCGGCACCGGATGGTCACGCAGTACCGTCCACATCGGCAGCCGCACCGGCGCCTTGCGCTCCAGCGCTCTCTTGAAATCGGGCGTCTCGTGGATGTTCAGGCGCACCCACAGGCCAAGGCCGACCAGCAGTGCGCTGGCCACGAACGGGATACGCCAGCCCCACTGCAGGAAGTCATCCTGGCTCAGGCAGCGGCCGAGCACCAGGAAAATGCCGGCCGACAGCAGGAAGCCGAGCGGCGCACCCAGCTGCGGGAACATGCCGTACCAGGCACGTTTGCCCGGCGGTGCGTTCTCGGTGGCCAGCAGCACTGCCCCACCCCACTCGCCGCCCAGCCCCAGGCCCTGGCCGAAGCGGCACAGCGCCAGCAACGCGGGGGCCCACAAGCCAATCTGCGCGTGGGTCGGCAGCAAACCGATCAGCACCGTGGACAGGCCCATGGTCAGCAGCGCGGCCACCAGCGTGGCCTTGCGGCCGATACGGTCACCGAAGTGGCCGAACACTGCCGAGCCCACCGGACGCGCGATGAACGCGACCGCGAAGGTCGCCAGTGACTGCAGCAGCGCCGCCTGTTCGCTGCTGTCCGGGAAGAACAGGTGTGGGAACACCAGCACCGCGGCCGTGGCGTAGATGTAGAAATCGAAGAATTCGATGGTGGTGCCGATCAGGCTGGCCAGCAGGACTCGACTGGGGGAATTCACGGACGGCGCGGCAGCGGTGATCGTCGACATCGGCAACACGGGTAACGGCGGATCGCCCGATTCTGCCACGGGCCGGTGGCCGCACGGGGCGATGGTTTCAGCCGACACCGATGCCAACGGAATTTTTCGGGCCACCCGCTAGGCTGCGCCACCGGTCCCTGCATGGATGCTTTGCCGATGACTGCAGTCGCGCTGTCGTGGTCCGATTCGCCGAAGCTGCCGCGCATGGCGGCATGGCTGGTGGTGCTGCTGGTGCATGGGTTGATGGCGCTGTGGCTGCTGGGCAGTGGCAGGATCATGCTGCGCAGTAACGACGACGCAAGGATCTCGCTGCGCTGGCTGCCGCCGGAACCGTCGACGCTGGCGCCTCAACAGCCTACCCTGCGCTCCGCACAGGTGACGCGTCCGGCCGCTTCGGCGATGCCACGTCCTGCCCCGGCTGCCCAGACAGATTCCACCCTACCAGCCGCAGAGGAAACGGCCGTTGCGGCGCCGCTGATCCTGGGCCTCCCGGCGGGCAGCATCGACGGTGGCGACGGCATCAGCGCTGCGGGTGTCGCTCCGCGCCTTATTGGTCGCCGCGAGATACACCCGGCATTCGCGCCGCGCCGCAATTACTTCCGGATCCGCCGGCAGATGACGCCGGAGCAGATCGTGCATGGCGTAGCGCAACTGCTGGGTTTGTGGCCACCGGGGTACATTGTCGACCCCTGCGAGCTGGGCAAGCAGGACATGGAGTATTTCCAGAACGCCGTCGAAGAAGCCGACCGCGACATGCTGCGTGCGGCAGTGCTGCAGGTGAGTACCCGCTGCCGGTAGCTCGACAGCTGTCTGCCTTCTGTAGAGTCGAGCCATGCTCGACTGCTCTTCGCGAGAAGCAGCCGAGCATGGCTCGGCTCTACCGAAGAACGAAAAGTAGTCGAGCAAGGCTCGACTCTACAAAGAGCGAACAGCGGTCAAGCAGCCGCGTCGTTACAACTGGATCCAGGTGGCCTTGATCTCGCTGTACTTGTCGAAGGCGTGCAGCGATTTGTCGCGGCCGTTGCCGGACTGCTTGTAACCACCAAACGGTGCGGTCATGTCGCCGCCATCCCAGCCGTTCACCCAGACGCTGCCGGCGCGCAGCTGGCGCGCAACCCGATGCGCGCGGCCCAGATCGCGTGTCCAGAGACCGGCGGCCAGTCCGTAGCGGCTGTCGTTGGCCACGCGCACGGCTTCGGCCTCGTCGTCGAAACCGAGCACCGCCAGCACCGGCCCGAACACTTCCTCGCGTGCCAAGGCCTGCTCCGGGCGCACCTGGTCGAACACCGTGGGCTGCGCATAGCTGCCACCCGCCTCCACCTCGGCACGATGCCCGCCCAGCAGCAGGCGGGCACCTTCAGCTTCGGCGCGTGCGATATCCCGCATCACCTTGTCCAGATGCGCGGCGTCCACCAGCGCGCCCATCGGCGCGTCGGCGTCCAGCGGATGCTGCGGCTGCATGTGCTGGCCATAAGCAACCACCCGGTGCACGAAATCCTCACGGATCGAGCGCTGCACCAGCAACCGCGACCCAGCGGTACAGACTTCGCCCTGGTTGAAGAAGATGCCCTGCGCCACGGCCTTGGCCGCCGCGTCCAGATCGGGCGCGTCGGCGAACACCACGTGCGGGCTCTTGCCGCCGCATTCCAGCCAGACCCGCTTGAGGTTGGATCGCCCGGAATACTCCAGCAACTTCGCGCCGGTGGCAGTGGAACCGGTGAACGCCAACACATCCACATCCATGTGCAGGGCCAGCGGTTCGCCGACGCGCGCGCCATGGCCCGGCAGCACGTTCAGCACTCCCTCCGGCAGGCCCGCCTCGGCGGCCAGCGCCGCCAGCCGCAGCGCACTCAGCGGCGACCGCTCCGAAGGCTTGAGCACCACCGAGTTGCCCATCGCCAGCGCCGGCGCGACCTTCCAACAGGCCATCAGCAACGGGAAATTCCACGGCACGATGGCCGCCACCACGCCCGCGGCTTCGCGGGTGACCAGTCCGAGTTCGTGCGGGCCAGTCGGCGCGATCTCGCCATACAGCTTGTCCACCGCTTCGGCGGTCCAGGTCAGGCACCGCACCACGCCGGGCAGGTCGATACGGCGTGCGTCACGCACCGGCTTGCCCATGTCCAGGGTTTCCAGCAGCGCCAGCTCATCGGCGTGCTTCTCCACCAGCGCGGCCAGCGCCAGCAACACGCGCTTGCGATGCGCCGGGCTCGCCTGCGACCAGTGGCCCGCCTCGAAGCTGCGCCGCGCGGCCAGTACCGCGCGTTCGACATCCTGCGCGTCGCAGTCGGCAACCGCGCCCAGCACGCGACCATCGATCGGGCTGATGCAGTCGAAGCGGGCGCCGCTGGCGGCATCGACATAACGGCCATCGATGAAGGCCTGGCCCGGCATCGAGAGCTGAAGGGACAGCGCCTGCCAGTGGCTGCGGTCGGGGAAATCGGCCATGGGAAGCTCCAGCGGTCAACGAGCTTTGGTTATACCGGGACCGCCGCGACTCCACCGTGACGCGGCTGCGCTACATTCGTCGCATCGGACCCGATGGAGCTGGCATGAAGCGTCCCGAAAGCGACCTGCACGACCTGGCCACCCAGCGTCCCGAGTCACTGGACGCGTACTGGATGCCGTTCACCGCCAACCGCCAGTACAAGGCCGCGCCGCGCCTGCTGGTACGCGCCGAAGGCATGCACTACGAGGACGTCGACGGCCGCCAGATCCTCGACGGCACTGCCGGCCTGTGGTGCTGCAACGCCGGCCACGCCCGCCCACGCATCGTCGACGCCATCGTCGAGCAGGCACGTACCCTCGACTACTCGCCGGCCTTCCAGATGGGCTCGCCGCCGGCCTTCGCGCTGGCGCAGCGGCTGGCCGCACTGGCGCCTGCCCCGCTCAACCATGTGTTCTTCACCAGCTCCGGCTCCGAGGCGGTGGATACCGCGATGAAGATCGCGCTGGCCTATCACCGCCAGCGTGGCGAGGGCCAGCGCACCCGCTTCATCAGCCGCGAGAAGGCTTACCACGGGGTCGGTTTCGGCGGCATGGCGCTGGGTGGGCTGCCCAACAACCGCAGGGCGTTCGGCCTGCAGCTGGGCGGCGTGGACTACCTGCGGCATACCCTGGACCTGCCGCGCAATGCGTTCAGCAAGGGCCTGCCACGCCAGGGCGCGGAGCTGGCCGACGACCTGGAACGGCTGATCGCGCTGCACGATGCCTCGACCATCGCGGCGGTGTTCGTCGAGCCCATTGCCGGTTCGGCCGGGGTGATCCTGCCCGCGCCCGGCTACCTCCAGCGCCTGCGCGAGCTGTGCGACCACCACGGCATCCTGCTGGTGTTCGACGAGGTCATCACCGGTTTCGGCCGGGTCGGCATGCCCTTCGCCGCGCAGCGCTTCGGGGTCACCCCGGACCTGCTGACCTTCGCCAAGGCGGTCAGCAACGGCGCGGTACCGCTGGGTGGCGTGCTGGCCAGCGACGCCGTGCATGCAACCCTGATGCAGGCACCGCCGCAGGCCATCGAGCTGTTCCATGGCTATACCCATTCCGGCCATCCGCTGGCCTGCGCCGCAGCGCTGGCCACGCTGGAGGTCTATGCCGAGGAGCGCCTGTTCGAGCGTGCCATCGAGCTGGGCGAATACTGGCAGGAACGGCTGCATGCGCTGCAGGGCCTGCCCAACGTGATCGACATCCGCAACTTCGGGCTGGTCGGCGCGGTCGAGCTGGCGCCGCGCCGCGATGCCCCCGGCAGCCGTGGCTACGAGGTGTTCCGGCGCTGCTTCCAGGACGGCCGGCTGCTGGTGCGCTGTACCGGCGACATCATCGCGCTGTCGCCACCACTGATCGTGGACAAGGCGCAGATCGACCAGATCACCGGCATCCTGGGCGAGATGATCAGGGCCACCGCCTGAGCCCGGGCCGGCGGTGGCGAGCGGGTACAATGGGCGGTTCCGCTCCTGCTCGCTGCCGTGCCCATGGATATCGTCGTCAAAGAAGAACTCAAGGCCTACATCGACCCGCTGACCGCGGACGAACATGACGCGCTGGAGCGCAGCATCCTGGCCGAAGGCTGCCGCGATGCGCTGGTGCTGTGGGGTGATGTGCTGGTCGATGGCCACAACCGTTTCGGCATCTGCCAGAAGCATGGCCTGCCCTTCAATACCGTGCAGAACACCCGCTTCCAGAGCATGGAAGACGTGCACCTGTGGATGATCGAGCAGCACCTGGGCCGCCGCAGCGTGTCCGACTTCCAGCGCGGCGTGCTGGCGCTGCGCAAGCGCGACATCCTGGCCGCCCGCAAGCAGATCGAGCAGGCGCAGCTGCAGCGCGAGAGCGACGGCACCGCCGAAGCCATCGAGGACGCGGGTGAGGACAGCCCGCCGTGGGAACCGGCACCGAAGATCAGCCGCGCCGAGCTGGCCCGCGAGGCCAAGCTGAGCACCAGCCAGGTCGGCATGATCGAACGCATCCACGCCCAGGCCGCGGCCGAGGTGGTGGAAGCGGTGAAGGCCGGCGTGATCTCGATCAGCGCTGCTGCTGCCGTGGCCGACCTGCCGGAAGACGAGCAGCGCGCCGCTGCCGCCGGTGGCAAGGATGAGCTGAAGCAGGCCGCCAAGCGCGTGCGCGAGTCCAAGCGCAAGCCGCGTGCACCGAAGCCGGAAGCAGCCGAGATGGACTTCGAGGAAGCGGACGAAGAGCAGATCGCCAGCCGCGACGCCGAGGTGCTGTCGGCACTGGAGCAGCTGGGCGAGGATGCCCCGGCGCTGCGCCGCCGCGTGGTCGCGCTGACCCGCGAGAACGACACCCTGCGCGCGCAGCTGGCGGCGTTGCGCAAGCAGCTCGAAGCGCTCTGAGCCAGCGGGTAGTCGCCGCTGGTGGCTGCCCAACCCCATGGACGTTCCGGGTGCGTTGCGGATGCCGGCCAGCGGCCGGCACTACCAGATGCTCATGCCGTGCCGGTTAGACTTCCGGCATGACGTCTGCCAACGATCCGCGCCGCGCACAGCTGCGGCGCCTGAAAGCCCTCGCGCTGGGACTGCTGCTGTTGATGCTGGCCGGTTTCGCGGTCAGCCACTGGCAGGGCGAGCGCGGCATCTGGGCCTGGGTCTCGGCCTTCTGCGAAGCAGCGGCCGTAGGCGCACTGGCCGACTGGTTCGCGGTCGTCGCGCTGTTCCGGCGGCCGATGGGCCTGCCGATCCCGCATACGGCAATCATCCCACGCAGCAAGGAACGCATCGGCGACAGCCTGGCCCTGTTCGTGCGCGACCAGTTCCTTGAACCACAGGTCCTCTTGGCAAAGCTGCAGGTGTTCGATCCGGCCAGCCGCCTCGGCAGTTGGCTGGCCGATCCGGCGCGCTCACGGATGCTGGCCGACATGGCCCGCGGCTGGGCCTTGCAGGCACTGGACTTCTTCGACGAAACCGCGGTGCGCCGGCAGCTGCACGCCTTCGTGGTGCAGCAACTGCGGCAGTGGAATGCCGCCGCCACCGCCGGTGAGCTGCTGGCCCTGCTGACCGCCGATGGGCGCCACCAGCGCGTGCTGGACGAGGGCCTGCAGCGCTTGGGGCGCTGGCTGGAGCAGCCGGAAGTGAAGGAGCGCGCCTCGCAGCTGATCGTGCGTTACATCCAGCGCGAGTGGCCGACGCTGTCGAGCACGGTGAACTGGGTCAAGCCGATCGACGAGATCGGCGATAGCCTGGCCGAGCGACTGGCGCGGGCGGTGCTGGAAGAACTGCAGCAGGTGCTGGCCGAGCCGCAGCATCCGCTGCGCCAGGACTACGAGAGCTGGCTGCAGAACTACGTGCAGCGCCTGCGCGAGGACCCGGCCCTGGCCGAGCGCATCGAACAGCTCAAACAGGAAATGATCGACCACCCTGCCCTGCAGGAGTACGTGCAGGGGCTGTGGGCGCGCATCCATGCCAGCCTGCGCGCGGACCTGCAGCGTGAGGATTCTGCGCTGGTCGGCCACCTGCATCGCAGCCTCGCGTCACTGGGCAGCAGCCTGCAGGCCGACCCGGCCCTGCGCGACGCGCTGAACCAGCATCTGCTGGAGGGCGCCCAGCGCCTCACCGGCCGCCTGCGCGAAGGCGTGACCGCGCACATCGCGCAGACCGTGAAGAGCTGGGACGAACGGCATCTGGTCGAACAGCTGGAACTGAGCGTGGGCCGCGACCTGCAGTTCATCCGCTTCAACGGCACCCTGGTGGGCGGCCTGATCGGCCTGCTGCTGCACGCCGCGACGGTGGTGTTCAGGTTCTAGGACCCCATCCGGCAGTCGATCCACGCTCTGCGTGGAGACGGAATTCGTCACGCTTGATTAACGAAATGCGAATGCCTATCATTTGCCGATCGGTTGTACGCTTAGCCAAGCGGGGCACGGAAGCACGCACCTACCCGCCCCTTCGCCCGTGTACATCCCCCGACTAACGGGTCGCCCGCACCAAGCGGGTGGCGCACCGTCGATGGGACTCGCTGGGCGACGTGCGCGAAGCGCATGGCTGCTGTGTCTGCGCATTCCATCGCCTGTTTCGTCCTGCATGGAATCGCACCGATGGCAATGCCGTTGAACCACCCTCATCCCACTCTGCTGGCCCTGGCCGTGACCGCACTGATGATCGCCCCGCTGGCCCATGCCGACGGCACTGCCGATCCTTCCGCGCGCACGCTGGATACGGTCCAGGTCACCGCTGACGGCGATATCGTCGACAGCTATACGGTCAAGCGTGCCAGCACGGCCACCAAGCTCGGCCTGTCGCTGCGCCAGACACCGCAGTCGATGACCGTGGTCACCCGCCAGCGCCTGGACGACATGGGCCTGTTCTCGCTGTCCGATGTGATGGGCCAGGTCACCGGCGTGGCGGTATCGGTTACCGACAGTGAGCGCATCAACTACGTCTCGCGCGGCTACAACATCACCAATTTCCAGGTCGATGGGATGCTCAACACCTTCGGTGGGTACATCAAGACCAACACCGACAGCGTGATCTATGACCGCATCGAAGTGGTGCGCGGCGCAACCGGCCTGACCACCGGTGCCGGCGATCCCTCGGGCACCATCAACTTCGTGCGCAAGCGTCCTATCGACAGCTTCCAGATGAGCGCCAACCTGACCCTCGGGCGTTGGGGCAACCAGCGCCTGGAGGCCGACCTCGGTGGCCCGGTTGCGCTCGACGGCCGCATCCGCGCGCGCGTGGTGGCGGCCAAACAACAGAGTGACTCGTTCCGCGATGTCTACAAACTGGACAAGGACGTGTTCTACGGCATCGTCCAGGCCGACATCACCGACACGACCCTGCTCGAGGCCGGCTACGAATACCAGTCGCCGCGCACCACGGGCGTGACCTGGGGCGTGGTGCCGTACTGGGGGTCCGATGGCCAGCCCGCCAACCTGCCGCGCTCGACCAACCTGTCCGCCCGCTGGAGCAGTTGGCCGATCATCGAAAAGAGCGCATTCGCACGCCTTGAGCAGCAGTTGGGCAACGGCTGGACCGCGAAGGCCGCCTATACCCGCTCCAAGCGCGAAACCGACGGTGCGGTGTGGTATGGGGCCTCCGGCTACCCGAATGCCGATGGCAGCGGCATCAGCGCCTTCGTCGGCAGCTTCGGCGAGAACGGCGACATGCAGGTGTTCGACTTCAACGTTGGCGGTCCGTTCCGGCTGTTCGGCCGGGAACACGAGCTGGTGCTCGGTTTCGGCCAATCGGTGCGCAAGGGTGACGTGCCTGCCACCGACACCGCTGCCTACCCGGACAGCTACACCCGTGTACCCGATTGGCACCGCTGGAACGGAGACGTCGCGCCGCTGCAGGTTACCCGCCTGGGCTATCTGGCTTCTGAAGACGAACTGCGCCAGCGCGCGGCCTATCTGGCGACGCGCCTGCAGCTGGCCGATCCGTTGACCGCGGTGCTTGGCGCGCGCTACGGCAGCTGGGAAACGCGTACCTGGAACTACACCCATGACGCCGCCGGTCGCCTGACCGATACGCGTCGCGGCGGCTACAAGCCGGACGACTCGCTCACTCCGTATGCCGGCTTCATCTACGACTTCAACCGCTACTTCAGCGGCTACGTCAGCTACACCGACATCTTCCAGCCGCAGAACTACCGTGACCGGGACAACAACTACCTCGAACCGGTGGTCGGTGACATGTGGGAGGCCGGCGTCAAGGCCGAGTTCTTCGACGGTCTGCTGAATGCTTCCGCGGCCGTGTTCAAGGGCCAGAAGGACAACGTTGCCGAGCTTGATGACTCGGTGCCGGAAAACTCGCTGCCGGGTGGGGTCAGTGCCTACCGCTCCACCGGCAAGGGCAACAAGGTCAAGGGCTGGGAGATCGAAGCACAAGGCAGCCTTGGTGAGAACTGGAACCTGGCGGCCGGCTTCACCCACACCGTCAGCCGCAATGCGCAGGGCGTGCGCCAGAACACCGTCGTCCCGGTCGATCTGTTCCGCCTCAACGCCAGCTGGCGACCGGGCGGTGCTGAAGGCCGCTTCTGGCTGGGCGGTGGCGCCACCTGGCAGAGCGGAATCTGGAGCCTGAGCAACAAGCCGCGTGCGGATTTCCTGACCAGCGGCAAGCGCGACCGCGTGGCAATCGAACAGGGCGACATCTACCTGCTCAACCTGTCGGCGGGCTATCGCTTCAACGAGAACTTCACCGCGCAGGTAAACGTGAACAACCTGCTGGACAAGAAGTATTACAACCGCGTCGGTTTCTATGACGGCGTGTTCTGGGGCGAACCGCGCAATGTGACGATGACACTGCGCTGGAAGCTCTGACCCTCGATGGATGGCACCGGTTCTGCGACCGGTGCCCGGCCACGGATGGCCAACCCCGGCGCGCTGCGGTGCGCCGGTTCCTTTTCACTGAAACCTGCAGGAACGCCGTGGACCGCTCGCCCGCAACCGCCAGCCCCCGCACCTTCTTCTCCAACCCGCGCTGGGGCGTGCTGTCACGCTCGCTGGCGGCGATCTTCGGCGGCTACACGCTGGCTTCTGTGACCAGCGTATTCTGCGCGGTGGCGCTGCCCGGCGCACGTGGCCAGACCGTGCTGACCGGCATGCTGCTGGCCATTCTGGTGGCCGCCTGCGCGGCGCTGTGGGCGTTCGCCACCCGCAGTGCGCTGCGTGCGTGGGTCGGCATCCTCGCCCCCACCCTGCTGATGGCAGTCATCGCGCGCATGCTGGGGGCCTGGGCATGAAGAACGGATTCCGCCAGTCGATGGCCTGGCTGCACACCTGGACCGGCCTGCTGGTCGGCTGGCTGCTGTTGCTGATTTTCATGGCCGGCACGGCCAGCTACTACCGCGAGGAAATCAGCCGCTGGATGCGCCCGGAACTGCCCTCCAGCAACGTCAGCATCGATGTGGCCGCGCAGCGTGCCGTGGACTACCTGCAGGCCAACGCCGCGCAGGCCGAGAACTGGTTCGTCACCCTGCCACAACCGCGCAACCCCGCCATGCAGATGTTCTGGCGGCTGCCGCCGGAGCTGGCCGACCCCAGCCGTGGCCGTCGAGGGGGCTTCGGCGACGCAACACTGGACCCGAACACCGGGCAGGCACTGAAGGCCCGCGAGACTCGCGGCGGTGATTTCTTCTACCGCCTGCATTTCGACCTGCACTACATCCCGGTGCTGTGGGCGCGCTATCTGGTCGGCTTCTGTGCGATGTTCATGCTGGTGGCAATCATCACCGGCGTCATCACCCACAAGAAAATCTTCAAGGACTTCTTCACCTTCCGCAAGGACAAGGGCCTGCGGTCCTGGCTCGATTTCCACAACGTCAGCGCGGTGATGGCCCTGCCCTACCACGCGATGATCACCTACACCGGCATCGTCACCCTGATGATCATGTACCTGCCGTGGGGCGTGAAGGTGGCCTACCCGCAGGACGAGGATGCCTTCTACAGCGAGGCCTTCGGTGGCATGCCGGAGGTGACTGCACCTGCCGAAGGCCGCGCCACCCCGCTGCCGATCGCGCAGCTGCTGGACAGCGCGCGTGCACACTGGCACGGCGTGGAAGTGGCCGGCTTCACCGTGTCCAACCCGGGCGCGGCCAATGCGGTGATCGACATCCGCCAGCGCGACGGCAAGCGCCTGTCCACCGACACCCCGGCCGTGCGCTACGACATGGTCAACGGCACACTGCTGGAAGAAACACCGCCTTCCGGTGGCGCCACCGCCACCCGCGGCGTGCTGTACGGCCTGCACCTGGCGCGCTTCGCCGACTGGGGCCTGCGCGCACTGTTCTTCCTGTCCGGCCTGGTCGGCTGCCTGATGGTGGCCAGCGGCGTGGTGCTGTGGGCGGTGAAGGAACGGCCCAAGCACGCCAAGAGTGGCCGCACCGGCTTCGGCTTGCGCCTGGTCGATGCGTTGAACATCGGTACCGTGGCCGGCCTGCCGATCGCCTTTGCAGCGTACTTCTGGGGCAACCGCCTGCTGCCGCTGGACATCGCCGAACGCTCCAGCGCCGAGGCCAACGTGTTCTTCTACGCCTGGGGCGCGGCACTGCTGGCCGCCTTCATCTGGCCGAAGCGGATGATGTGGGCCTGGCAGCTGTACCTGGGCGCAGCCGCGTTCGCGCTGGTGCCGGTGGTCAATGCGCTGACCACGCATGCGCATCTGGGCAACACCCTGCGCAACGGGGACTGGGTGCTGGCTGGCTTTGATCTGTCGATGATCGCGTTCGGCGCGATGCTGGCGCTGTGCGGCTGGCGCATGCAGCGCTGGACACCACCGCTGAGCGCGGCCGAGAAGAAGAAGCGTGCAGCGGCGGCGGCGGCGCCCAAGGCCCCGGTGGACGCTGCAGAAACCGCCGAAGCGGAGGCCAGCGCATGATGCTGCTCGCGTTGACCCTGTCGTTCTCTGCGTTCACCGCGCTGTCGCTGGCGATGGAGAAGCACCAGCACGACCTGCACGGCAAGGCTGCAGCCACCCCGGCACGGCGCACGCAGTGGCGGGTGCTGGGTTGGGCCCTGCTGACGATAGCGTTCGCATTGTGCGTGGTCGACCACGGCTGGGCGATGGGCCCGGTGCTGTGGCTGGGCGTGATGACCGTGGGCGGCGTGGTGCTGTCGTTCGGGTTGTACCCGTACCGGCCGAAATGGATCGCGCCGCTGGCGATCGCGCTGCCCGTGGCCGGGCTGCTGGTGGCGTTGCTGTAACCGCCATCCACGCATGGCGTGGATCTACTGAACGGCCATCCACGCATGGCGTGGATCTACTGAACAGCCATCCACGCATGGCGTGGATCTACTGAACAGCCATCCACGCATGGCGTGGATCTACTGAACAGCCATCCACGCATGGCGTGGATCTACTGAACAGCCCTCCACGCATGGCGTGGATGTACCGGCCAGAGATGGGGAGTGCCGGCCGCTGGCCGGCATCCCATGAACCCTCTGCGGATCTGACACCGTTGCCGGCCAGCGGCCGGCATTACCGGACTTACCCCAACCGCTTCAGTTCCCACGCGCGGTGGATGCGCGCGTTGCGCTCGAAATCCGGGCCGATGGTGCGTGCGGTGATCTCGCGGCACTGGGCAAATTCGGCGATGGCGTTCTCTTCCAGCTTGAAGCGGCGGAAGTTGTTGGAGAAGTACAGCACGCCACCCGGCGCCAGCCGCGCCACCGCCGCGCGCAGCAGCTTCAACTGCTCGCGCTGCACGTCGAAGTCATCGGCGCGTGCGGAGTTGGAGAAGGTCGGCGGATCGCAGAAAATCACGTCGTACTGGCCACGGTCGCCTTCCAGCCAGGCCATCGCATCGGCCTGCACCAGCAGGTGCTGGTTGCCGCCCTGCCCGTTCAACGCCAGGTTGTCGTAGCACCACTGCAGGTAAGTCGCCGACAGGTCGACGCTGGTGGTGCTGGCCGCACCGGCCACGGCGGCCTGCACGCTGGCCACGCCGGTGTAGCAGAACAGGTTGAGGAAACGCTTGCCACGCGCCTGTTCGGCCATCATCCGGCGCAGCGGGCGGTGGTCGAGGAACAGGCCGGTGTCCAGGTAGTCGAACAGATTCACCTGCAGCAGCGCGTTGTTCTCGCGCACCACGATGAACTCGTCACGCTGCTCGAAACGGCCGTACTTGCTGCCGCCCTTGCCGCGCTCGCGCGACTTCATCGACACCTGTTCCGGCGGCACGCCGAATACTTCCCGTGCAGCGGCCAGCAGTTCGTTGCGGCGGCGGCGCACGTCGTTCTCCGGAATCGCCGCCGGTGCGGCGTATTCCTGCACGTGCAGGAAGGTACGGCGCTTGCCACCGTCTTCCTCGTAGACATCGATGGCCGCCGCGTATTCCGGCAGGTCGGCGTCGTAGGCGCGGAAGCAGGTGATGTCCTCGCGGGCACGCCAGCTCTTGAACTTCTTCAGGTTCTTGCGCAGGCGGTTGGCCACCATCTGCGCACCTTCGCTCAGCTCGCGCGGCTGCGCCGGGTCACGGCCCGGCACGGCGATCGGGTCGCAGACGATCAGCGCGCATTCCAGCGCACCGTTGAACATCTGGTACTTCTTGCCCGCACGCAGGCCGGTGGCAAAGGCCAGTTCGTCGTTGCCGCACAGCAGGCTGGCGCGCCACTGCGGCACCGCCTTCTGCAGGGCATTGCCCAGTGCGCGGTACAGCGCCGGGTCGGCGGCCAGGCGTTCGTCATACGGCGGGTTGCAGACCACCGCACCGATCTCCTGCTCCGGCGCGGCCAGGTCGGCCACATCGGCGCGGGTGAAGCGGATCGCGTGGGCGACGCCCGCGACCTCGGCATTCTCGCGTGCCGCCTGGATCGCGGTCGGGTCGATGTCGCTGCCGTGGATGACCGGCTTCAGCGCGGCCAGGCCAGCCGCTTCGCGGTCACGCGCCTCGCTCTGGATGCTCTTCCAGGTCGCCTTGTCGAAGCCCAGCCAGCGGCTCGGCGGCAGGCTGCCGTGGCGCATCAGGCCGGGCGCGACGTCGGCGGCCATCAGCGCGCCCTCGATCAGCAGCGTGCCGCTGCCGCACATCGGGTCCAGCAGGCCGCCACCGGCGGCGTGCAGCCGCGGCCACTGCGCGCGCAGCAGCAGCGCGGCGGCCAGATTTTCCTTCAGCGGTGCCTCGTGAGCGGCGCCGCGCCAGCCACGGCGATGCAACGGGCCGCCGCCGAGGTCGATCGACAGCGAGGCACGGCCTTTGCGCAGTGACAGGTTGACGCGCACATCCGGCAGGTCGGTGTTGACCGACGGGCGCTCCAGACCTTCATCACGCATGCGGTCGACGATGGCGTCCTTGATCCGCTGCGCGGCAAAGCGGGCATGGGTGATCTTGTCGCCCGACACGTGCGCGTCCACCGCCAGGGTCATCTCCGGCTTGAGGTGCTCGTGCCACGGCAGCGCACGCACGCCGTCATACAGGGCCTGCTCGTCCGGGCACTCGAATTCGTCGATCGGCCACAGCACGCGACTGGCCAGGCGTGACCACATCACGATCCGCAGCGCCTGCTCCAGTTCGCCCTCGGCGTTGACGCCGGCAATGGTGGCAGTGGCCTTGCCAAGGCCCAGGGCCGACAGTTCATCGGCAAGCAGGTATTCCAGGCCCTTGGCGCAGGAGACGAAGAATTTCACAGGATCGGTTCGCAGGTGGTCGGGCGCGGCACTGGGGCCGGGCCAGTCGGAAAGGAGGGCCGTAGGCACGGCCGGCAAGCCCGCGCCGGGGGCGGCGGGGCTGCCATTGTAGTCAATGCGGGCGGGCGCGCCGTGCGCCCGGGCTTCACAGTTGCCGCAGCAGGCGCTCGAAGGCCTGCGCGGAGGCCTCCACGTGGTGCTCCAGGCGGTGGCCGTCGTCGACCAGCAGCAGCTGCGCGGAGCGCGCCTGGGCCCAGGCGATCACTCCAGCGGCCGGCACCACGTCGTCATGCCAGGCCTGGACCACGGTGGTCGGCACGGCGGCGGCGTCCAGCGCCGGCATCGGGCCCATCGTGGTCGGCGGCACCATCAGGAACAGGCCGGCGACCGGGACCTGCAACGAGGCGATGGCGGAGATGTAGGCGCCCAGGCTGGAACCGGCCAGCACCACCGGACCCTGCCGGGCGGCGATGGCGGTGCGTTCAACCAGGCGGCGCAGGCGGGTCGGCACGTCACCTACGCGGCTGACCTCGCTCATCGCGTCCAGGTCTGTATAGTCCGGGCGCTCATGAGTCCAGCCCAGGCGCTGCGCCACGTCGGCCAGCGCGGTGACCTTGGTCGCCTCCGGGCCGCTCTCGAAGCCATGGGACAGGATGCAGTGGCCGCGGCTCATGCGCGTGCTCCGTGGGCGCGGGCCAACGAGGAAAGGGAAGGCAGGTTCATGCCGCAATGCTAGCATCGCCGGATGCCCAACCCGCTCCTGCCCGGCCTGCAACTGCAGCCCCTGCCCTACGAAGACCGTCTGCCACTGCGCGACCCGGCCACGCTGGAGATGGTGGTGATCCACTGCACCGAGCTGCCCGACCTGGCGATGGCCCGCGAGTACGGTGAGCGTGTGCTGTACGACAGCGGTGCCGGCAACAGCGGCCACTTCTACATCGACCGCGATGGCAGCGTGGTGCAGTACGTGGCGCCGGAGCGCGTGGCGCATCACGTGCGCGGCATGAACGCGTATACGCTGGGCATCGAGCTGGTCAACACCGGGCGCTACCCGCACTGGTTCGACAGCCGCCAACAGGCGATGGACGAGCCCTACACCGAGGCACAGCTGCAGGCGCTGGAAGGCCTGCTGCAGGCGCTGGTGGCGCACTATCCGTCGCTGCGGCGGATTGCCGGGCATGACCAGCTGGACCTGGACCAGGTGCCGGCCAGCGACGATGCGACGCTGACGGTGGCACGCAAGCGTGATCCGGGGCCGTTGTTCCCGTGGGCGCGGATCCTGGCGAAGGTGCCGTTGCAGCCGGTTGGGTGAGGGTTTGCAGGGCTGCGCCCTGCACCTGCAGAAGCCTAAGCCAGAGCAACAGCAGAAGCTGACTTCCTGAGGGGAGGCGAGGTGGGTCCGGTTGCGGGGGGCGCTGCAAGTCCCCCTCCGGGGCCCGGCCCAGCCGCTGGCGGCTGGGCGTTCGGGCGCTTGCGAAGCAGTGCTTCGCAAGCAGAGCGCCCTCACCCATGTAAGCTCGGTCGCGCCATCCATGGCGCTCACGCCCCCGCAACCGGACCCACCCCGCCTTCGACAGATTCCTGCTGCTGTTGGTGGGTGCCGACCGTTGGTCGGCACGGGATCGAATCGATCGGAGGGTGCCTTTGTAGAGTCGAGCCACGCTCGACTGCTCTTTGCGTGCGAATCGGGCACGAGGGGGGCAGAGCCGTTTTCCGTTGGAAAACGGATCCGACCCCGCGCGCCTCAGGCGCCGGTCGCCACCGGGCGGCTGCTGTCGCTGACCCAGCCGCTCCAGGAATCGGCGTAGATGCGTGCGCCGGACAGACCGGCCGCTTCCATCGCCAGCAACAGGTGGCAGGCGGTCACGCCGGAGCCGCACATCAGCACCACCTGCTGCGGATCACGGTTGCCGATCACGCCCTGCAGTTCGGCGCGCAGTTCCTGTGCATCACGCAGGCGGCCGTCGGCGACGTTCAACGCAAACGGACGGTTGACCGCGCCCGGCACGTGGCCGGCGACCGGGTCCAGCGGCTCCACTTCGCCGCGGAAGCGCTCGCCTGCGCGTGCGTCGACCAACCAGCCCGGCGCGTGCTTCAGGCGTGCGCTGATTTCCTCGGCATTGGCGATCTGAGTGGTGTCGAAACGGCCTGGGTAAGCCGGCAGCGCGGTCACCTCATCCTGCCCCGTCGCCAAGGGATGCCCTGCGCCCTGCCATGCGGCGATGCCACCATCAAGCACGGCCACCTTGCTGTGCCCGAACAGGCGCAGCAGCCACCACAGGCGCGAGGCGGCCATGCTGCCATCGCTGCCGTCGTAGACCACCACCTGGGTGTCGGGACCGATGCCCCACTGGCCCAGTTTCGCGGCGAAGGCATCGCTGTCCGGCAGCGGGTGACGGCCGTGGCCGCTGCGGGTCAGATCCGACAGGTCCCGATTGAGGTCGGCATACACCGCGCCCGGAACATGCCCCGCCAGATACTGGCCGTTACCCGCCTGCGGATCGGCCAGCGAGGAACGTGCATCGACCACGCGTACGGCGGTACTGGCGGTGGCACGTGCGTCGACCACACGCACACCTTCGCCCAACACTGCGGCCAGGGTGGTGACATCGACCAGGGTGGTCCACGGCGGATCGATCGGCTTCATTGCACTTGCTCCAGGCGGCGACGCAGGTTGTAGAGGATGGCGGCGGTGGCGCCCCAGATGCGCTGGCCGGGCCAGCCATATTCGAGGACGTGGCGGACGCGGCCGCGATGATTGATTTCGACCTGGTGCAGGTTGTCGGCTGCCATCAGGTAATCGAGCGGCACTTCAAACACTTCGGCCACTTCACTGGGCTGTGGCACCGGTACGAAATCCGGATCGACCACGGCCACCACCGGCGTGACCCGGTAGCCGGTGATCGTCACGAAGGGATCGAGATAGCCCAGCGCCTGCACCTGGCCGGGCGCCAATGCGATTTCCTCCTGGCTCTCGCGCAGTGCAGCGGCCAACGCATCGCGGTCATCGGGTTCGGTGCGGCCACCGGGGAAACCGACCTGGCCACCATGGGTACGCAGGGTTTCGGTGCGACGGGTGAGAATGACCTGTGCGCCGTTGGCGCGCGGCACGATGCCGGCCAGTACGGCGGCTTCCACCGGGGGCCCGGGCGGCAGCAGATCGATCAGTTCACTGCGGTTCCAGCCGTCGCCGGCCGGCGGCTCGGCCAGTGGATGCAGCGCGCGCATCAGGCGCTCGTGATCAGCCAGCGAGCCGCGCAGTGATTGCTGCAGCTGTTCACGCAGAGGTTGCACGCGATGCAGGATGCGGCTGCGTTCCTCGTTGCTCATCGACGACCACCGCGCGATCTCATCGATATGCCGCCCGCAGCCGGTGCATTGCCGGTGCGGATCCAGCGTGCACACTCCGATGCAGGGACTTGCGACAACACGCGCCGTTTTTTCCATTGTTTGCACCCGGCAACAGTAGCGCGATCGGGCTGAATTTGCGCGGGGTCAATATGCAGTGCACGGCAGCGTCGCGCTCCGCGCAAACAAAAACGCGCCGGTGGGATCACCGGCGCGTTTCGTTTACCGCTTCGATTTACTTGACGCTGACCAGCTTGATCTCGAACTGCACAGCCACGTTCGGCGGGAACGGGGTGCGCGGGTCGGCACCGTAGGCCTGGTCCGGCGGCAGGGTGACTTCCCACTTCGAGCCAGCCGGCATCTGCAGCAGGGTCTCGCGCATGGCCTTCATTTCGACTTCGCTGACCTTGATCGACGGAATCTGCTGGGCCGGGCGGGCTTCGGTCGGGCGCTGGCCGTACGGGAACGGACCGGCCACTTCCAGCTGCACGGTGCTGGCCTGGGTCGGCTTGGCGCCCTTGCCGGCTTCGATCACGCGGTACTGGACGCCGCTCGGCAGGGACTGCACGCCGGCCTTGGCCTTGTTCGCCGCGATGAACTGATCGCTCTTGGTCTTGTTTTCGGCAGCAGCCTTTTCGTACTCGGCCTTGGCAGCCTGGGCACGGCCCTGCTCGCGCTTCTGGAACGCTTCAACGGCCGGCTTCAGCTGGTCGGCGGTGATCGCCGGCTGCTTCTTGGCGTAGGCGTCCTGCAGACCCTTCACCACCGAGTTGATGTCCAGCTGCTCACCACGACCGGTCAGCTCCGCCAGGTTGTTGCCGTAGTCGTAACCGAAGTAGTAGCTCAGCTTGCCCTTTTCGGACGAGACGTCCTGGGCGAAGGCATTGCCCGTCAGGGCCAGGGCCGCGACGGCGACCGCGATAGAACGCAACTTCATCAAACAGTTCTCCAGGGGTGGTAACTCAGGGACGTTCTGCGCCGCCCTGAGGCGACGGGTTAGGATAACGGGCACAACGTGTAACCGCTACTCACGATGCAGGCTAAGACCCGTCTGCGTTGGCGGAGTTCAATCTCACTTTTTTTTAACGTTTCAGGAGTTTCCCCGTGGCCGATGCCCTGATCGCTGTCGCCGACGACGGCGCCATCCGCACCGTGACCGTCCAGCGCCCGGACAAGCTCAACGCCTTGAATGCCGCGACCCTGCAGGCGCTGACCGAGGCGTTCAGCGCTGCCGCCGCCGACCCGGACGTGCGCGTGGTGGTGCTGACCGGTGCCGGTCCGAAGGCTTTCGTGGCCGGGGCCGACATCGCCGAGATGAACACACTCAGTGCGGTTCAGGGACGTGATTTCTCCCTGCTCGGCCAGGCCCTGATGCGCCAGATCGAGCGCATGCCCAAGCCGGTGATCGCACGCGTGAACGGCTTCGCCCTGGGCGGCGGGCTGGAGCTGGCCATGGCCTGCCACCTGCGCATCGCTGCCGATACGGCCAAGGTCGGGCAGCCGGAGATCAATCTCGGCCTGATTCCCGGCTTCGGCGGCAGCCAGCGCCTGCTGCGCCTGTGCGGCCGCGCCGCCACCCTGGAGCTGTGCCTGCTGGGTGCACCGATCAACGCCGCGCGTGCGCTGGAACTGGGCATCGTCAACGAGGTGGTGCCCGCCGATGCGCTGGACAACCGTGTACAGGACATCGCGCGCCAGCTGGCACGCTCGGCCCCGCTGGCCCTGCGTGGCCTGCTCGACGCGGTACACGTGGGTGGCGAATGCAGCCTGGAGGCTGGGCTGGAGTACGAAAGCGCGCAGTTCGGCCTGCTGTTCGCCACCGAAGACATGCGCGAAGGCACCAGCGCCTTCCTGCAGCGCCGCCCGCCGGCCTTCCAGAACCGCTGACGCCATGGCATCCCGACCCAACCCCGCGCAGCTGTTCGCCCGGGTCCAGGCAGACGATCTCGATGGCGCCCTGCAGGCCGGTCTCATGGACTACGTTGCCCGTGCCGGCGACGAACAGCTGCTGCCCGGCCACCCGGACCTTCCACGACGCCTGCAGCAGGCCCAGCAGCAGCTGCACGCGGCCTGGGCCGCACGCGAACGCTACCGTGCCCGTGCCGTGCGCCTGGCGCGCCGCGAGGCCGAACGCGATGCGCGACGCACGCCAGCCCCGGCGCCGGACGTGAAGCCCGCCCTGCCCCCGGCCGCCGCCGCGATTCTCGCCCGGGCCAAGGCCCGCGCCACCGGCAAGGAGCAGTAATGGCCGGTGCGAAGAAGACCCCGCGCGCGCCGGCGCGACGCGGTGGCAGCATGCCGCGCGCCGATGTGGTGGAAATGTTCACCCGCCTGCGCGAACTCAATCCGCACCCGAAGACCGAACTGGAGTACAGCTCACCGTTCGAACTGCTGGTGGCGGTCGCGCTGTCGGCGCAGGCCACCGACGTGGGCGTCAACAAGGCCACGCGCCGCCTGTTCCCGGTGGCCAATACCCCGGCAAAGATCCTCGCGCTTGGCGAGGACGGGCTGAAGCAGTACATCGCCACCATCGGTCTGTTCAACGCCAAGGCGAAGAACGTGATCGCCACCTGCGCGATCCTGCTGGAGAAGCACGGCGGTGAAGTGCCGCGCGATCGCGATGAACTGGAAGCGCTGCCGGGCGTGGGCCGCAAGACCGCCAACGTGGTGCTCAACACTGCGTTCGGTGAGCCGGTGATGGCGGTGGACACGCACATCTTCCGCGTCTCCAACCGTACCGGCCTGGCCCCGGGCAAGAACGTGCGCGAAGTGGAAGACAAACTGGTGAAGGTGATTCCGGCCGAGTTCCTGCTCGACGCGCATCACTGGCTGATCCTGCACGGACGTTATGTGTGCAAGGCGCGCAAGCCGGATTGCCCGGGCTGCGTGATCGCCGACCTGTGCCGGTTCAAGGAAAAGACCCCGGCCGAGGCGTGACGGCGTTCGTGTTGTGACGAAACGAAGACGGCGGGCACAGGGCCCGCCGTCTTTGCTTGTAGACAAGAGTGCTTCAGGACATCAGAACGACAGGTCGCCCCAGACGCCGAACTCCTTGGTCTTGTCGTTCTTCTTGTCGCTGGCGTTGGCCAGGTGCGTGTACTTGTACACGGTCGACAGCTTGAGGTTCTTCATGACCGGGAACTCGACACCGACGTTCCAGTACTTGTCGCTCAGGGTCGGGTCCAGCGTCTTGCTGACGTCGGTGTCATCGTAACGACCGAACACGTTGATGCCGCCGTCGGTGACGCGCACGCTGCCCCACACCGACCAGCCGCTGGTCTTGTCGGTGGCAACGGTCATCACGTTGTTGAGGTTCTTGGCCTGGAAGTACTCGCCACCGACGCGGAAGTCGCTGCTGGCGTAGGCCACCATCGCATTGGCGCGGGTGTAGGTGTTCTCGGCGCTCTGGATGTCGGTTTCCTTGCCCAGCTTGCCACTGTAGCCACCGACGGCAACCACGAAGTTCTCGTTCGGGGTATAGGCCGCGCGGCCTTCCACGTCCATGCCCTTGCTGCGGGTCGGGTTCTTGTAACCGGCGCCGGACACAACCGAGACCGCGTAGTTGAAGTTGTTGCCCAGGTTGCCGAAGCCATGCAGGCCCCAGTCGGACGAGTTGCCGTACTTCAGGCGGTCGGTCAGGGTGTTCTCGACATAACGCATGCCGTAGAACTTCTCGACATACGGAATCCACGGCATGTCGGCGGCACCGACGCGCAGGTTGAAGGCCGGGTCGAAGCTACCCTGCACGTAGGCCTTCTTGACGAACAGTTCGGTGTTGCCGATGGCCGAGCTGTACTGGAAGTCGGTGGTCAGGTTGGCCGACCAGATGTCGTTGAACTTGTGGTCGACGGTCAGGTAGAAGCGCTTGACGTCCAGACCGGTGCCGCTGGCGGCGGTGTCCTTGCCGTTGCTGGTCTTGTCGATGTTGGTCAGGTCGAAGAACATGCGACCGCCGATCTTGTTGTCATTGACCAGCTTGGCCAGCTTGTCGACGCTGGTCTGGGTCTTCTGTGCACCTTCCAGGGCCTGGGCCTGGGTGATGTTCACTTCGGACTGCGCATCGGACTGTGCCTGCAGCGCCTGCGAATCGTTCTGCAACTGCTGGACCTGGGCCTGCAGGGCAGCGATCTGCGCCTGCAGCTGCTGCAGCTGTGCCTGGGATACGCCCGTGCTGGCGGGAGCTGCGAAGGCGTCGGCGGAAACCAGACCGAGGCTTGCAACGACCGCGGCGGCGAGCAAATGGGAACGCATTTTGGATTTCTCCAGAGGGTTGGAATGGCTTGGGCAGAACGCCACGCCGGCAGGCCGGTCAAGCGTTTTGCGAACATTCCGTTAAAACCATGACAGCCGAATGACAACCTGAGCACCAACCACAGATTTCTTCGTGCGGTCATGCGTACGACTCATTTGCCGCCACATGCTTGTCGATCCCTTGCCGCATATGGCGTCACGTATCAGCGTCCCGGCCCGGGCCGACCGCCGCGCAGCGCTCACCTGCATTGATGGTTTCGTGCGGATGACGCGGCATCACTGCGGAATGCCAGGCCGGGATGGCATTGACGACCACACCGGGCAGTCCATCAGCGACATATAGAACGTGATCGCAACCGGGCCACGTCCGTCTCCGGCGCATGGTCATCACGTTGCCCGCAGCACTCAGAACCTTCACGCCCCTGGCTGTGCGGGCGCCGGGCAGCGCTGTAACGGTTGCGTCATACAACGGTCCCTGCGCTGTCATCGAACCGTTATGGAATGTGCGCCGGGCGGGTAACCCCGCATCCCAATCAACCCAGGAGCCACCCCGTGATCCACGCCTTCAAGTCGCGCGTTGCCGTTGCCGTCATCGCAGCGTCGTCCGTGTTCGCCGCCAACGCCGCTGAAATCACCGGCGCGGGCGCCTCGTTCATCTACCCGGTGATGTCGAAGTGGTCGGCCGACTACAACGCCGCCACCAGCAACAAGGTCAACTACCAGTCGATCGGTTCCGGCGGTGGTATCGCCCAGATCAAGGCCAAGACCGTTGATTTCGGCTCCTCCGATGCTCCGCTGAAGCCGGAAGAACTGGCCGCTTCGGGCCTGGCGCAGTTCCCGTCGGTGATCGGCGGCGTGGTGCCGGTCGTCAACGTGGCCGGCATCGCCCCGGGCGCACTGAAGCTGGACGGCACCGTGCTGGCCAACATCTTCCTGGGCAAGATCAAGACCTGGAACGACCCGGCCATCGCCGCACTGAACCCGGGCGTGACCCTGCCGAGCGCCAAGATCACCGTCGTGCACCGTTCGGATGGTTCGGGCACCACCTTCAACTTCGTCAACTACCTGTCCAAGGTCAGCCCGGAGTGGAAGAGCTCGGTCGGTGAAGGCACCTCGGTCCAGTGGCCGGCCGGCATCGGTGGCAAGGGCAACGAAGGCGTTGCCGCTTACGTGAAGCAGATCAAGGGCGGCATCGGCTACGTCGAACTGTCCTACGCGCTGCAGAACAAGCTGTCGTACACCGCGATGAAGAATGCCGCCGGCCGCTTCGTGCAGCCGAGCGACGCCTCGTTCGCCGCCGCTGCTGCCAGCGCCGACTGGGCCAGCGCCAAGGACTTCTACCTGGTGATGACCAATGCCCCGGGCGCCGAGTCCTGGCCGATCACCGCCACCAACTTCATCCTGGTGCACAAGAAGCCGAAGAACCCTGCCAACGGCAAGGCCACCCAGGAGTTCTTCCGCTGGGTCTACAAGAGCGGCGACGCCCAGGCCCGCCAGCTGGACTACGTGCCGCTGCCGGACAGCCTGGTCCGCCAGATCGAGACCTACTGGTCGCAGAACCTGAAGTAAGCAAGCGCGTTCCCCCGCAGGAACGGGATCGGCGGGTCCTCTCTCCCCCGCCGATCCCACCCCGGGCGCGAGATCCTCGAG
The DNA here is from genome assembly GCF_056482875.1 of Stenotrophomonas sp. 63632_Sma. Classification (NCBI taxonomy): domain Bacteria; kingdom Pseudomonadati; phylum Pseudomonadota; class Gammaproteobacteria; order Lysobacterales; family Lysobacteraceae; genus Stenotrophomonas; species Stenotrophomonas sp. 63632_Sma. The sequence goes on along the minus strand of NZ_CM151220.1, from coordinate 1,466,862 downwards.
ATCTCGCGCTCTTCTTGTTTTTGGGGGTTGGACGTGAAGAGCGCTGCGCTTCCAATCTACTGGCCGGAGCCGACGCAGGGCCCAGCCCGGGACACGCCGTAAATCCGTCCATGGGGGCTCGATCGCGCCATCCATGGCGCGAACGGTCCCGGGCTGGGCCCTGCGCCGACTCTGGACAGTTCATCGGGGGCGCGGTGGGGTCATGAAAGGCAGGAGCAAAGGCAAGAGCGTTTGTAGAGCCCCGGCCGTCATATCGGTGCGCAGATCCGGGGTCTCCGGGGGTCTCCCGGACCGTGGCCAACTCCGTGAAACCCTTGTCAGAACGTGATCCAGGACACCCCTGTCATGGTCGTAATACGGCTGTAACAAAAACATCATTTCATAGCCGCATCCGCCGACGACGTCGGCTCTTCCCCGCTATGGAGTGACCATGAAACTGCACTCGGCCGGCCTTGCCGCCCTTTCCCTGGCCATCGCCCTGGGCCTGTCGGCCTGCGGTGGCGACAAGCAGGCCGCGCAGCAGCCGGCTGCCGACGGTGCCGCCGCCCCGGCCGCTGCCGGTGCCAAGGTGACCGCCGAAGTGTCCGGCGCGGGCGCGTCCTTCATCTTCCCGCTGGTCTCCAAGTGGTCGGCTGACTACAACACCAGCACCGGCGCCAAGATCAACTACCAGTCGATCGGCTCCGGTGGCGGCATCGCCCAGATCAAGGCCGGCACCGTCGACTTCGGCTCCTCCGACAAGCCGCTGAGCAGCGAAGAGCTGGCCCAGGCCGGCCTGGCGCAGTTCCCGTCCGCCATCGGCGGCGTGGTGCCGGTGGTCAACATCGAAGGCCTGGAAACCGGCAAGCTGCGCCTGAGCGGCGCCCTGCTGGCCGACATCTTCCTGGGCAAGGTCAAGACCTGGAACGACCCGGCCATCGTCGCCGCCAACCCGGGCGTGAAGCTGCCGGACGGCAAGATCACCCTGGTCCACCGTTCGGACGGTTCGGGCACCACCTTCAACTTCTCCAACTACCTGTCCAAGGTCAGCCCGGAGTGGAAGAGCAAGGTCGGCGAAGGCACCTCGGTGCAGTGGCCGGACGGCGTCGGTGGCAAGGGCAATGAAGGCGTCGCTTCTTACGTGAAGCAGATCAAGGGCTCGATCGGCTACGTCGAACTGGCCTACGCGCTGCAGAACGGCATGCCGTACACCGCCATGCAGAACGCGGCCGGCAACTGGGTCGAGCCGAGCGCGGAAACCTTCGCCGCTGCGGCCGCCAGCGCCGACTGGGCCAGCGCCAAGGACTTCAACCTGGTCATCACCAACGCCCCGGGCGAGCAGGCGTGGCCGATCACCGCCACCAACTTCATGCTGATGCAGAAGCAGCCGAAGGACGCCAAGCGCAACCAGGACACCCTGGCCTTCTTCAAGTGGGCCTTCGAGAACGGCCAGGCCCAGGCCAACGAGCTGCACTACGTGCCGCTGCCGGCCGAACTGGTCAAGCAGATCGAGGCCTACTGGGCGACCGACCTGAAGTGATGGACACGACGGTGCCCGCCCCGCGCGGGCACCGCTTCTTCCACGCCGTGCCGCCCCGCCCCTTCCTGGCCCTGCCGTCCCCATGAATGCCATCGCCCAGCCTGTAGCCGCCCCGTCCACGCGTGATGCGCGTGATGCCCGCAACGACAAACTGTTCCGATGGGTGCTGGTCGGCACCGTCATCTTCGTCCTGATCGCCCTGGCCTGCGCCGCGCTGTCCATGCTGTGGGGCGGCCGCCATGCCCTGCAGATGCAGGGCCTGAGCTTCTTCTTCTCCGCCGACTGGAATCCGGTCGAAAACAAGTTCGGCGCCCTCGCTCCGATCTACGGCACCCTGGTCACCGCGCTCATCGCGATGGTCATCGCCGTGCCGGTCAGCTTCGGCATCGCCTTCTTCCTCACCGAAGTCGCGCCGCGCTGGCTGCGTGGCCCGGTCGGTACCGCCATCGAACTGCTGGCGGGCATTCCTTCGATCATCTACGGCATGTGGGGCCTGTTCGTGCTGGTGCCGGTGATGACCGAGTACGTCACTCCGTTCCTCAACGAAACCCTGGGCGAGATGCCGATCATCGGCCCGCTGTTCCAGGGCCCGCCGCTGGGCATCGGCATGCTCACTGCCGGTTTCGTGCTGGCCATCATGGTCATTCCGTTCATCTCCTCGGTGATGCGCGAAGTGTTCCTGACCGTGCCGACCCGCCTGAAGGAATCGGCCTACGCGCTGGGCTCCACCAAGTGGGAAGTGAGCTGGGACATCGTGCTGCCCTACACCCGCTCGGCAGTGATTGGCGGCATCTTCCTCGGCCTCGGCCGCGCCCTTGGCGAGACGATGGCGGTGGCCTTCGTGATCGGCAACAGCGTGCGCCTGTCGCCGTCGCTGCTGGAACCGGGCACCACCATCGCCGCGCTGATCGCCAACGATTTCGGCGAAGCCACTGAAACCTATCGCTCGGCTCTGCTGCTGCTCGGCTTCGTCCTCTTCATCGTCACCTTCGTGGTGCTGGCCATCGCCCGCCTGATGCTGATGCGCCTGTCCCGCAAGGAGGGCAACTGATGTCCACCACCGCTGATTCGCTGTACCTGCGCCGTCGCATCGGCAACGTCGTTGCGATCACCGCCTCCTGCGCCACCGCCCTGTTCGGCCTGTTCTTCCTGGGCTGGATCCTGTTCACCCTGGCCTCCAAGGGCCTGGCCGGCATCAACTGGGATCTGTTCACCAAGATGACGCCGCCGCCGATGCAGGAAGGCGGTCTCGCCAACGCCTTCTTCGGCAGTGCCGTGATGTGTGCGCTGGCGATCGGCATCGGCACCCCGCTGGGCGTGCTGGCCGGCACCTGGCTGGCCGAGTACGGCAACGCCCGCAAGGCCGGCACCGTGGTCCGCTTCGTCAACGACATCCTGCTGTCGGCCCCATCCATCGTGCTTGGCCTGTTCGTCTACACGCTGTACGTGATGCAGACCGGCGGCAACTTCTCGGCGTTCGCCGGTGCCCTGTCGCTGGCCTTCATCGTGCTGCCGGTGGTGGTGCGCACCACCGACGAGATGCTGCGCCTGGTGCCCTCGCAGATGCGTGAGGCAGCCCTGTCGCTGGGTATCCCGCAGTGGAAGGTGATCGTGCAGGTGCTGTACCGCAGTGCGTCGGCCGGCATCATCACCGGCATCCTGCTGGCGCTGGCCCGCATCTCCGGCGAGACCGCACCGCTGCTGTTCACTGCCTTCGGCAACCAGTACTGGAACAACAACATCTTCCAGCCGATGGCCTCGGTGCCGGTGGTGATGAACCAGTTCGCCGGCAGCCCGTATGAATCCTGGCAGGTGCTGGCCTGGGCCGGTGCCCTGGTGCTGACTGTCTTCGTGTTGCTGGTCAGCCTTGCCGCCCGCGGCATCCTGCTGCGCAACCGTATCTCCCATGACTGACCTTTCCGTGGATAACGCCATGAACGACCTTTCCAACGCCGTGCCGATGCAGCGCATCGCCGTGCCGTCCTCGCACGAGAGCCTGCACACGCCGTCGCCGGTGAAGCTGGCTGCGCGTGGACTGGACTTCTACTACGACAAGTTCCATGCCCTGAAGGGCATCAACCTGGAGATCCCGGAAAAGCGCGTGACCGCGCTGATCGGTCCCTCCGGCTGCGGCAAGTCGACCCTGCTGCGCATCTTCAACCGCATCTACGCGCTGTACCCGAAGCTGGAGGCGCGTGGTGAAGTGCTGCTGGACGGCGAAAACATCCTGTCGCCGAAGTACCCGATGAACCGCCTGCGCAGCAAGGTCGGCATGGTGTTCCAGAAGCCGGTGCCGTTCCCGATGACCATCTTCGAGAACGTGGCCTACGGCATCCGCCACCACGAGAAGCTGAGCAAGGCCGACATGGCCGACCGCGTCGAGCAGGCACTGCGCCAGGGCGCGCTGTGGGACGAAGTGAAGGACAAGCTGGGGCAGAGCGCACTGGGCCTGTCCGGTGGCCAGCAGCAGCGCCTGTGCATCGCCCGTGCCGTGGCCCTGCGCCCGTCGGTGCTGCTGCTGGACGAGCCGACCTCGGCGCTGGATCCGATCTCGACCAGCCGCATCGAGCAGCTGGTGGAAGAGCTCAAGCACGAGTACACCATCGTCATCGTCACCCACAACATGCAGCAGGCCGCGCGCGTGTCCGACTACACCGCCTTCATGTACCTGGGCGACCTGATCGAGCACGACCGCACCGAAGTGATCTTCTCGCAGCCGTCGCAGCGGCAGACCGAGGATTACATCACCGGTCGCTTCGGCTGAAACGTCAGTCGACAGACAGACAATGTCAGTCGAGCATGGCTCGACTCTACAAATCACGCCAGCCAGGCATGGCCTGGCTCTACCCGGATTGCAGACCATGAATCTTCCCAACGACCACATCGTCAAGAGCTACGACGAAGAACAGCAGCGGCTGGTGGCCGAAATCGTGCGCATGGGCGAGATGGCCGTCGCCCAGCTCGAAGCGGCGATGGACGTGATCGAGAAGCGCGACGAGAACGCCGCCCATCGCATCATCGCCAACGACGAAGCGATCGATGCGCTGGAGCAGCAGATCAGCCATGACGTGATGCGCCTGGCGCTGCGTGGGCCGATGGCGCGCGACCTGCGCGAGATCCTGGCCGGCCTGCGCATCCCGGCCGACATCGAGCGCATCGGCGACTATGCGGCCAACGTTGCCAAGCGTTCGATCGCGCTGGGCAAAGTGCCGCCGCTGCCACAGATCCAGGGCCTGCGGGCGCTCGGCCGCCTGGCCGCGCAGCAGGTGCGCCGCGCCATTGCCGCCTACCGCGACAACGATGCCGACGCTGCGCTGGCGCTGCGCGAGGACGACGCCCGCCTGGACGCGCAGTACACCGCGCTGTTCCGCGAGCTGCTGACCTACATGATGGAAGACCCGCGCAACATCACCCCGTGCACCCACCTGCTGTTCATGGCCAAGAACCTGGAGCGCGTGGGCGACCACGCCACCAACATCGCCGAGAACGTGTGGTTCCTGGTGCATGGCGAGCAGCCGCTGCCGCCGCGTGAAAAACGCGACGAAACCTCCAGCACCGGACAGCCCTGACGCTGCACTGCAACACCGGAGTTGACTCCAAGGTGGCCGCTGTCCTGGTGACAGCGGCCCTTTTGTTTTGGGCGTTCTGGCCACCGGTCTCCCGCTCTGTAACAAATCTCACGAAAATTTGAGTTCTTGGCGAGGATTCGTTGAGTAGGATCGCTGCACCATCGATTCACCCCGGGCGCCTGCCCACCACCTAGGAGTAAGACCGATGAGCAGTTCCAACAAGACCCTGTCCCTGCTGACCGCTACGGCCCTGGCCGCCGGCCTGGGCATGACCGCCAGTGCCTCGGCCCTGAGCATGAGCGACCTGGCCCAGGGCTACCTGGTGGCTGGCCAGGCGGCAAAGGCTGCCGATACCAAGCACGCCGAAGGCAAGTGCGGCGCCGACGGCAAGACCGCTGAAGGCAAGTGCGGCGGTGACAAGGGCAAGGCTGCCGAAGGCAAGTGTGGCGGTGACAAGGGCAAGGCTGCCGAAGGCAAGTGTGGCGAAGGCAAGTGCGGTGCCGACAAGGGCAAGGCTGCTGGTGCAGCCGCTGCCAAGACAGGCGACAAGAAGTCGGCTGAAGGCAAGTGCGGCGAAGGCAAGTGCGGTGCCAAGCACTGACGTCCGCGCCAGCGCCGTCCACCTGCGGTCGCCGCTTCGTGCGGCGGCCGCCGGGTTGGGCCTGCGCCGGGCGCTGCTACAGGACCTGCGCGACGCGCCGGCCGGTGACTTCGACTTCCTCGAATGTGCACCGGAGAACTGGATCCATGTCGGCGGCCCGGCCGGTGATGAACTGGCCGAACTGGCACAGCGCCATCCGTTGAGCTGCCATGGCCTGTCGCTGTCACTGGGCGGCAGCGCACCCCTGGATACGCAGCTGCTGGAGCAGGTCGGCCGGTTCCTCGACACGCACCGCGTGCCGCTGTACAGCGAACACCTGAGCTACTGCAGCGACGACGGTCACCTGTACGACCTGCTACCGATTCCTTTCACCGACGAAGCCGTGCGCCATACCGCGGCACGCATCGCCCGCGTGCAGGACCTGCTCGGCCGCCGCATTGCAGTGGAGAACGTGTCCTATTACCTGGCACCGGAACCGGCGATGGACGAACTGGCCTTCACCAATGCGGTGCTTGCCGAAGCCGACTGCGACCTGCTGCTGGACGTCAACAACGTCTACGTCAACGCCTGCAACCACGGCTACGATGCCGACACCTTCATCGCCGGGCTGCCCGCAGAGCGCATCGTCTGCCTGCACGTGGCCGGGCACCTGGACGAGGCGCCGGACCTGAAGATCGATACCCATGGCAGCGCGGTGATCGACCCGGTCTGGGAGCTGCTGGCGCGTACCTATGCATGCATCGGCCCGCGCCCGACCCTGCTCGAACGCGATTTCAACTTCCCGCCCTACGCCGAGCTGCAGGGCGAACTGCAGACCATCCGCCGCCTGCAGGCGACGCACGGGGGGACTGCACATGACTGACGCTCGCGGCACCCTGCGCGCGCAGCAGCACGCGTTCACTGCCCATCTGCGCGATCCGCAGGGCGTGCCACCGCCGGCTGGGCTGGAGGCACGCCGGGTCACGGTGTACCAACGGCTGCTGTTCAACAATCTGCTCGGCCTGTTGAGCAACGGCTTCCCGGTCTGCGTGCGCCTGCTCGGCGAGCCCGCCTGGAGCGACCTGGTGCGCCACTACTTCGCCACCCATCGCTGCCAGGCACCGCTGTTCACCGAACTGGCCGCCGAATTCGTGCAGTGGCTGCAGGCACAGCCGCAGCTGCCGCACCCGGCGTTGGCCGAACTCGCTCATTACGAGTGGGTGGAGACCGCGCTGTACCAGTTGCAGGCCGAGCCGCTGCCGGCACCCGGCGACATCGATCCGCTGCAGGTACCGCTGCAGCGCTCACCCCTGGCGTGGCCGCTGCTGTATCAGTGGCCGGTGCATCGACTCGGTGCCGAGGATGCGCCAATGCAGCCGCCGGCGGAACCGACCGGCCTGCTGGTCCGCCGCGAGGCCGATGGCGAAGTGCGCTTCGCCGTGCTCAGCCCGCTGGCGGTATACCTGCTGTCCAGCGTCGGCGAACGACCCGGCCTCGATGGACATGCCTATCTGCGGCAATTGGCCGCTGCGAACGGCCTGGCTGAGGAGGCGCTGGCCGGGCCCGGTGCCGCGCTGCTGCAGCAGTTCCTGCAGGCCGGCGTGATCGGCCCGCTCACAGTCCCTGGCTGACGCCCTTTCCCCCACGGAGAACCACCGATGAACCTTCCGACCCTGGCCGCCACGCGTGGCCAGCTGGACCGTCTCGCCCCCTGGTTGGCCCCGCTCGGCCTGCGCCTGCTGCTGGCCTGGGAATACTTCGAATCCGGCCGCGAGAAACTGCGCGGCCAGAACTGGTTCGCCGACCTGCAGGACGCTTTCCCGTTCCCGTTCGACCAGCTGCCGGCCGCGCTGAACTGGCAGCTTGCGACCTGGTTCGAACTGCTCGGCGCGGCCTGCCTGTTGTTCGGTTTCGGCACCCGTTTCGCCGCCGCCAGCCTGCTGGTGCTGACCGTAGTGGCTACCTATGCGGTGCATTGGCCGATGGAATGGAACTCGCTGGCCGACCTCGCCATGGGCTACGCGATCACTGACCAGGGCTTCGGCAACTTCAAGCTGCCAGTACTGTTCATGGCGATGCTGCTGCCGCTGATCTTCACCGGCGCCGGCAGGCTGAGCGTGGATGCGTGGTTGGCGCGGTGGTCTCCCTCGGCCACGCCTGCACGGCCAGCAGTCCGGTAATCGCCAAACCTGGTCGGCGCACCGTGTGCCAACCAGGGTTGGCACCTACCGGAATCCTGAGCGCGCGGTGTCCCGGTAGGTGTCGACCTTGGTCGACACACACCCGCGCAGGGAACGCATGCACCGAAGGCTGGCCGGGCGCTCAGGGTCGCTCTGCTAGAATTCACGCATGACTGACCCCACCCCCGCACCTGCCGCCGCTCCCGATTCCGCAGTCCCCCAGGCGCAGCGCGCGATGTCACAACGCTTCCGCGGCTTCCTGCCGGTGGTGGTGGACGTGGAAACCGGCGGCTTCGACAGCCAGCGCAACGCGCTGCTGGAGATCGCCGCGGTGCCGATCGAGATGGACGAGAACGGCCTGCTCTACCCCGGCCAGACCGCCAGTGCCCACGTGGTGCCGGCCGAGGGCCTGGAGATCGACCCGAAGTCGCTGGAAGTGACCGGCATCATCCTCGACCACCCGTTCCGGCTGGCCAAGGAAGAGAAGGCGGCACTGGACCACATCTTCACCCCGGTACGCGCGGCCATGAAGAAGTACGGCTGCCAGCGCGCGATCCTGGTCGGCCACAACGCGCATTTCGACCTCGGCTTCGTCAATGCCGCCGTGGCGCGCACCGGCCACAAGCGCAATCCGTTCCATCCGTTCAGTGTGTTCGACACGGTGACGCTGGCCGGTATCGCCTACGGGCAGACGGTGCTGGCGCGTGCGGCCACCGCCGCCGGGCTGGGGTGGGATGCGAATGAAGCGCACAGCGCGGTGTATGACACCGAACAGACCGCGCGCTTGTTCTGCACGATCGCCAACGCCTGGCCACGGTAAGCCAGCCAACGGCGCAACCGCATCCACGCAGTGCGGACCAACGGTCCGCACCCACCACTCACCGGACGGTAGATCCACGCCATGCGTGGATGCGATCAACCAATGCTCGTTCGGTCGCGGCCGTCGCTCTTGGCGCGGTACAACGCGCGGTCTGCGCGCTGGTACAGCAGTGCCGGGGTGCGGTCGTCGGCATCCAGTTCCACCAGGCCCGCGCTGAAGGTCACGCGCAGGCCGTCCACGCCGGCCCAGTCGGGGTGGTCATGGAACAGGCCGCGCAGGCGCGCGCACAGCTGTGCGGCTTCCTCCAGACGGGTGTCGTTGAGCAGCAGCGCGAACTCTTCGCCGCCAGTCCGCGCCGGCAGGTCCGAGTCGCGGCTGGCGGCGGCGATCAACCGCGCCACCTGCACCAGCACCGCATCTCCGATGCTGTGGCTGTGGCGGTCGTTGACGTCCTTGAAGTGGTCGATATCCAGCACCACCAGGCACAGCGGATGACCGCTGCGCTGCGAACGCGCGAAGTCACGCGCCAGCGTTTCATCGAAAGCACGGCGGTTGGCCAGGCCAGTCAGTGCATCCTCGCGGGCCTGCCGTTCGAATGCCTCGGCCTGCCGCGCCAACCGTTCGGCCAGCTCGGTCTTTTCCTGGTTCAGCGCCTGCAGGTGCACGGTCTTGGCCTGCAGGTCGAAGGTCGCCTCGTCCACGCGCCGTGCCAGGCGCAGGTTGCTGGCCTTCAGCTGCTGCAGCAGCAGCCGGTACAGCGCCACCAGCCCGGCCAGCAGCAACAGGCCACCCAGCACCTGCACGCTGCGTCGCTGCCACCAGAACGGCTCCACGGTGAAGCTCCATACCGCTTCCTGCTGGCCCCAACTGCCACCCGGATGGGCAGCGGCCACGTGCAGGGTGTAGTCGCCCGGCGGCAGGCCAACGAACTCCACGCTGCGCTGCGGGCCGCGTTCGACCCACCCCGTATCCAGGCCATCCAACCGCGTGCGGTAGCGGATCCGGTCAGACATCAGGTAGCTCAGGCCGACATAACTCACCGCCAAGCGGCGACCGCCGGGAATGTAGTTGCGGTCCGGGCCTTCCCAATGCACCGGTGCGCCATCCACCTGCACGCTTTCAATCGCTGCCGGCGGTGAAAGACGCTCGCGGAAACGCTGCAGGCGTTGCGGATCGACGGTGCTCAGGCCTCCGGCGGTGACCACCCAGAACGTGCCGTCCTGGCGCAGGATCGCCGATGGCCCGGAGCTGCCGTTGGCCTGCGCGTTGGCCATGCCGTCAATCTCGTTGTAGCGCTCCACCACCACCCGGGGTGCGCGGCCATCGGCCACGGCGTTGAGGGTGGCCATGTCGGTGCGCAGCACGCCGCGGTTGCTGCTGATCCACACGTTGCCAAGGCGATCCGGCACCAGTTGGAACACCGCATCCACCGGCATGCCCTGCTCCAGCCCCACCCGTGCCAGCGTGCCGTTGCGCCAGCGGTACAGGCCACGGTCGCTGCTGATCCACATCGCGTCACCCAGCTGATGGAAGCCGAACACGCTGCGGCCACCGCCCATCGGCGCGAGGTCGATCGACTGCACGTGATCGCCGCGCAGTACGCGGATGCCCTCGATGGTGCCGATCCACAGGTTGCCCTGGTGATCGTGCTCAAGCGCGGTGATCAGGCCGCTGGGCATGCCCGCAACGCTTGATACCTGCACGCGGTCGCCGTCGATGCGGACCACGCCCTTCTGGGTGCCGGCCCAGACCACACCCTGCGGGTCCACGCTGATCGCGCGGATGTTGCCGCCCGGCATGCCATCGGCGGCGGCATAGTTGTGCCGCAGCCGGCCATCGGGGCCAAGACGGTAGACGCCATCACCGAACGTTCCGACCCACAGGTCACCGTCCGGGCCCTGCGCCAGGCTGAGCACCGAAGGTGCCTTGCCGCCGCGGTTGTGCAGCGGCATCGCGCGGAAGCGGCCATCAGCAGTCTGCAGGTCGAGGCCGCTGGCACTGCCGACCCACAGCTGGCGATCGCGGTCCTCGAACACGGTGCGCACATAGTCGCCACTGAGGCCATCGCGCTCGGTGTAGCTGCTGAACAGTGTTTCGCGCAGGCGGTACAGGCCACCGTTGGCACCCACCCAGATGCTGCCCTCGGCATCCTCGCGCAGGCTGACCACGCGCCCACCCGGCAGGTTCAGGCCCGCCGGCAGGCGCTCCAGGCCATGCGCTGAGATCCGCAGCAGGCCCTGGTTCTCGGTGCCCAGCCACAGGTCGCCATGGCGATCCTGCAGCATCGAGGTCAGGTGCAGCTGCCCCGGCAGGCGGTGCATCAGCACCAGCTGATCATCCTCCACCCGGTACAGGCGCTCGCCGGCGACGATCCACAGCGCGCCATCCGGAGCGCGGTACGGCCACGACAGGCCACTGCCGGCGCCCAGCCCCCACGCCGCGGGCGCCCGCTTGAGCACCCCGTCGTTGTCGCGCAGCACCAGTCCATCCAACGTGCCGGCCCAGACCCGGTCCTGCGCGTCGACCACCAGCTTGGTGAAGCTCATCGCCATCGGCAGGTCGGCGGCCGGAGCCTGGTAGACGATACCGGTGTCCGGCGTCAGATAGCCGATGCCCTTGCCTTCATACAGCAGCCACAGGCGGCCCTGGCTGTCCATCTGCATGGACTGGATCAGGACCTGCGGGGTATCGGCCTGGTGCTCCCAGACACGCCACTGGCCATCGTTGCCGCGATGGCTGACATTGCCCCGCGAATCACTGATCCACAGCCCACCCTGGCGGTCGACGAACAGCGCGCCGATGCCGTTGTCGCGCAGGCCCGGGCGGGTACTGCGGTCGAACACGGTGAAATCCAGCCCGTTGTAACGCACCAGGCCTTCCCAGGTGGCGAACCAGAGGTGGCCTTCGGGGGTCTGCGCGATGTCGCGCAGAGAGTTGTGCGGCAGGCCGTTGCGCGACGTCCATACATCAATGGCGTAGTCGCGCAGTGGCGGAGCCCCCTCCTGCGCTGCCACCGGCAGTGCAAGGGCCAGCAGCAGCCACAGCAGGCCCTGTCGCAGCCATCGACCGATATCTGATCCGCAGCGCTCCACCCAGCGCCCGATGTCCCCCTGTCCGGCCATCAGTGCAGCGGCGGCGGCCAGGCAGGGCTGCCGGGCCTGGCAGCATGCGGGAACTGCCGGGCAGCGCGGGACGGCATGCCGGCGGGAACGGGCTGGCTCATCGGGGGGGAACTGGGAAGATGCGCAGATGATAGGCCAAACCCGGCCCAGGGCGTCACCATCGCCAGCCGCGAAGGCTCAGCCCGCGCGGCCCGGCGGCGTCACCTGTGCACTGGCCGGCCACTGCACTACCGCCTCCAGCCCGCCTTCAACGCGGTTGCGCAGCCACAGCCGCGCCCCGTCTTTCTCAGCCAGGGCGCGGGCGATGGTCAGGCCCAGACCGGCGCCGCCGGTTTCGCGCGAACGCGAGGTTTCCACCCGCACGAACGGGTCGAACACGGCTTCCAGCTGATCCTCGGCCAGGCCCGGGCCGTCATCGGCCACCACCACGGTGATCGCGCCACCACTACGCTCGACCCGTACCCGCACCCGGTAGGCATACATCACCGCGTTGTCCACCAGGTTGGAAAACAGGCGATGCATGGCCAGCGGACGCAACATCAACACCGCTCCGCTGCCACCTTCGAAGACGACATCACCGCCGCCCTCGGCCGTGTCTTCAACGATGCTCTCCAGCAGCGAATCCAGGTCCAGTGCGGCGCGCTGCTCGGCGCTCTCCGCGCTGCGCGCCAGCTCCAGGCCTTCGCGCACCAACGCCTGCATCGCGGCCAGATCGCCGATCAGGCGCTCACGCAGCACCTCGTCGCTGACATTCTCCAGGCGCAGGCGCAGCCGGGTCAGCGGGGTCTGCAGGTCATGGGTGATCGCCGCCAGCATCTGCGTGCGCTCGGCCAGGTGCCGCTGCAGGCGATGCTGCATGGCGTTGAAGGCCTCTGCGGCGCGCTGCACTTCGCGCGGGCCGCGCAGCGGCAGTGGATCGCGCTGCAGGTCGTCGCCCAGGTCTTCGGCGGCTGCGGCCAGTTCCTGCAGCGGCGCGCTGGCCATGCGCGCGACGATATAGGCCAGCACCGCGATCGCCAGCACCAGCAGGGTCAGGAACCACGGGTCCACGGCGAGGATGCCGTTGTGTGCCACCGCCGGCGAATCCAGCGCCAGCTTCAGCAGCGTGCCGTCGTTGAGGGTCACGTCGACCGCACGGCACTTGGGCGGGATGAACGCCGGATCACGTTCGCGCGGATGCTTTCGATGCCCCGGTGGCGGCGGGGGCAGCAGGTCCTGCAGCTTGGGAATGCAGGAGCGGAACGAAGCGAAGTGCACATGCGCGCGTGCGACCGGGCCGGGCCGATCATCGAGCACTTCCATCAACGCGGTATCGGCCCGCCCCAGGCGTGCGCCGGGTTGCAGCGCACGCACGCTCGGCCCACCGATTTCGAGCAGGCGCTCGCGCAGTTCGGGGTTGCCGTCGAGCAGGTTGACGTAGCCCTGGAGGCGGTCGGCGATGCGGTTCAGGTTCTGCCGCTCGAACTCCTGCTGGCGCTTGGAAGTGGCCAGCATGGTCGCGCCGATCGCGGCCACGCTCATGCCCAGCAGCAGGATCACGAACAACCGCCCGACCATCGAGGACAGGAAATGGCGCAGGCGCTTCATCGCGGCTTATTCCAGGTTCACCGAGGAGGCCAGTACATAGCCTTCGTTGCGAACGGTCTTGATCAGTCCGTCCGGGCCACCGTCGTCGCCCAGCTTGTTGCGCAGCCGGCTGACCTGCAGATCAATGGCGCGGTCCTGTGCCTCGTAGTTGCGGCCGCTGCTGAGCGCGACCAGCTGCTCGCGCGACAGCACCTTGTTGGCGTGGGCGATGAACACCCGCAGCAGGCGGAACTCGGCGCCGGACAGCACCACCACGCGATCGTCCGGGTCCACCAGGTGGCGATGCTCCAGATCGAACACCCAGCGCGAGAAGCGCGCACGGCGCACCGCCAGCGGCTCCAGGTTCGCCGGCAGCGCCTCGGTCCGGCGCAGCACATTGCGTATGCGTGCCAGCAGCTCGCGCGGTTCGAACGGCTTGGCCAGGTAGTCGTCGGCGCCCATTTCCAGGCCCAGCACGCGGTCGATCGGCTCAGCACGCGCGGTCAGCATGATCACCGGCGTGTTCGAGCGCGCGCGCAGGTCCCGGCACAGGGTCAGGCCATCCTCGCGCGGCAGGTTGAGGTCGAGCACGATCAGGTCCACGTGTTCGCGGTCCAGCAGCTGGCGCATGGCGGTGCCGTCTGCGGCCGTGCTCACCTGGTAGCCGGCCCGGCCGAGCTGTTCGGCCAGCAGGGTGCGGATGTCGTTGTCGTCGTCGACGATCAGCAGTCGATGCATCGTGTTTTCAGTCTCCATGTCGCGATCATCCCGTGTCGGCAGCTGAACCGCATCCGGGGCAATGCGTACCAGTGTATCCAGCCATGGGCGGGATACCTGTGGTTACGCGTATTCACCGACAGTGTTACATAGAGACATACCCCGAGGATTGAGCCGCCCATCGCCCGGTCTTCACAATGCCCACCAACGCCGCCACCGCGGCCCCGAGAGTGAAGCCACGACGTGACGTTCCGCCTGCTGCCCGCGACCCGCCGGGGTCGCCTGATACTGATCGCCCTGCTCGCCCTTGCCGTTGCCGCAGCCGCCTGGTGGCTGCTGCGCAAGCCCGCCGCCCCGGCGGTGGCGACCACGCCCGCCAGCCGTGGTGACATCGAGCAGACGGTGGAAGCCACCGGCGTGATCGACGCCTACAAGCTGGTCAGCGTCGGTGCCCAGGCTTCGGGCCAGATCAAGTCGCTGAAGGTGCAGCTGGGCGACACCGTGAAGGAAGGCGACCTGATCGCCGAGATCGACGCCACCACCCAGCAGAACCAGGTGCTCAATGCGCAGGCCTCGCTGGACCAGGTCACCGCCCAGCGCGCCGTGCAGCAGGCCACCCTGCGCCAGGCCGAACTGGAATTCGCGCGCCAGCAGCAGATGCTGGCCGCCGAGGCCACCTCACGCCAGGAATACGATGCCGCCGAAGCGCAGCTGAAGACCGCCCGTGCCCAGCTGCAGTCCTACGAGGCGCAGATCAAGGGCCGCGAAACCGAGCTGGGCACCGCCCGCGCCAACCTGGCCTACACCCGCATTACCGCGCCGATGGACGGCACCGTGGTGGCGGTGGTGGCCGAGGAAGGTCGCACCGTGAACGCCAACCAGACTGCACCGACCATCGTCATGCTGGCGCGGCTGGACGTGGTCACCGTCAATGCCGAAATTTCCGAAGCCGACGTGGTCAAGATCAAGGCCGGCATGCCGGTGTACTTCACCACGCTGGGCGACCCGGATCGCAAGTACCACGCCACGCTGCGCCAGATCAATCCGGCGCCGGCCTCGATCGCCAACGAGAGTTCGTCCAGTTCCAGCAGTTCGTCCAGTTCCAGTTCCAGCAGCGCGGTCTACTACAACGCGTTGTTCGACGTGGAGAATCCGGATGGCACCCTGCGCATCGACATGACCGCGCAGGTCTCGGTACTGCTGAAGCAGGCCAAGGGCGTGCTGATGGTGCCGGCGGTGGCACTGGGGCCGAAGCGCCGTGGCGACGAGCGCATGGTGCGGGTGCTGGACGACAAGGGCCAGCCGCAGCCGCGCAAGGTTACCGTGGGCATCAACAACGGCGCCTCGGCCGAGATCCTGTCGGGACTGAAGGAAGGCGAGCGCGTGGTGGTCGGCGAAGCCGGTGCGGCCGGTGCCAGCGCCGGCGGCGGCAACCGCGGCGGCATGCAGATGCGGGTCGGCGGCCCGGGCATGGGGCGCCGATGAGCACGACGGCGCCGCTGCTGCGCCTGCGTGACCTGCGACGCGAATTCCCGGCCGGCGACGATGTGATCGCCGTGCTGCGTGACGTCAACCTCGACATCCACGCCGGTGAGATGGTGGCCATCGTCGGCCAGTCCGGCTCAGGCAAGTCGACGCTGATGAACATCCTCGGCTGCCTCGATCGTCCCACCCGTGGCAGCTACCAGGTGGCCGGCCGCGAAACCGGGAAGATGGCGCCGGACGAGCTGGCCGAACTGCGGCGCGAGCATTTCGGCTTCATCTTCCAGCGCTACCACCTGTTGGGCGACCTCGATGCGCGCGGCAACGTGGAAGTGCCGGCGGTGTACGCCGGCAGCCCCGGCCCGGTGCGCAACGCGCGTGCCGAGCAGCTGCTGCAGCGGCTGGGCCTGAGCGACCGCATGCACCACAAGCCGGGCCAGCTGTCCGGCGGCCAGCAGCAGCGCGTGTCGATCGCCCGTGCCCTGATGAACGGCGGCGAGGTGATCCTGGCCGACGAACCGACCGGCGCGCTCGACACGAAATCCGGCGAGGAAGTGATGGCGATCCTCGGCGAGCTGCACGCCGAAGGCCACACCATCATCATTGTCACCCACGACATGAGCGTGGCCGAACACGCGCAGCGCATCATCGAGATCCGCGACGGCGAGATCATCGCCGACCGCGCCAACCCGAATGCACCGACCTACCGCGCGCAGCGCGAGGCCAGCACCGGCGTCGCCCGCGGCAACAGCTGGCGGGCCGCGCGCGACCGCTTCACCGAAGCATTCCGCATGGCGTTGCTGGCGATGAATGCACATCGGCTGCGCACCTTCCTGACCATGCTCGGCATCATCATCGGTATCGCCTCGGTGGTCTCGGTGGTGGCGCTGGGCAACGGCTCGCAGCAGCAGATCCTGCAGAACATCAGCGCGCTCGGCACCAACACCATCGATGTCTACCCCGGCCGTGGTTTCGGCGACATGCGCTCGGCCCGCGTGCAGACGCTCAAAGCCAGTGATGCCGATGCGCTGGCCCGGCAGAGCTACGTCGACAGCTCCACGCCCAGCGTGTCGACCTCGGTCACCGCGCGTTACCGCAACCAGTCCTCCACCGCCCAGGTCAGCGGCGTCGGCGAGCAGTTCTTCCGGGTCAAGGGCGTGACCCTGCTCAGCGGCAGCTTCTTCGATGCCGATGCGGTGAAGGGCCTCGGCCAGGTGGCGGTGATCGACGAGAACACCCAGACCCAGTTCTTCCCCGATGTCGATCCGATCGGCCAGGTGATCCTGCTCGGCAACGTGCCGGCGCGCGTGGTCGGCGTGGCCAAGCGCCAGAGCTTCGGGTTCGGCGGCAGCACCAGCCTGAGCGTGTGGCTGCCGTACACCACGGTGATGTCGCGCATGCTCGGCCAGAGCCACGTGTCCAGCATCACCGTGCGCGTGGACGACAACACGCCGATGGATGCCGCACAGGAAGCGATCACCCGACTGTTGACCATGCGCCATGGCACCGAGGACTTCTTCCTCAGCAACAGCGCCGAAATCCGCCAGACCATCGAACAGACCACGCGCACGATGACCCTGCTGATCGGCGCCATCGCCGCCATCGCGCTGCTGGTCGGTGGTATCGGTGTGATGAACATCATGCTGGTGTCGGTGACCGAGCGTACCCGCGAGATCGGCGTGCGCATGGCCGTCGGTGCACGGCAGAGTGATATCCGCCAGCAGTTCCTGATCGAGGCGGTGCTGGTGTGCCTGCTCGGCGGCGTGCTCGGCATCGGCCTGGCCCTGCTGCTGGGCTCGATGATCGGCCGCTTCGCCAGCGACTTCCAGGTGCTGTTCTCCACCGCCTCGATCGTCGCCGCTTTTGCCTGCTCGACCCTGATCGGCGTGGCGTTCGGCTTCCTGCCCGCGCGTAACGCCGCGCAGCTCGACCCGGTGGAGGCCCTGGCCCGCGAATGAAGATGATGACCCGACTGCCCTTCCCTGCCCCCTCGCGCCTGTTGCTGGCGGGCGCCGTTCTGCTCGCCCTGTCCGGTTGCGCATCGATGGGCCGCTATCCGGTGCAGGCCCCCGACGTGGCGGCGACTTACGGTCGTGGCGACGCCACCCTCAATGCGCCCGCCGACGATCCGCGCAGCAGCCTGGATACTCCGGGCCGCGACATCCGCCAGGACACCTGGTGGACCGGTTTCGGCGATGAACGTCTCGACCGTCTGGTGGCGCAGGCGCTGGCCGCCAACAGCGATCTTGCCGCCGCTGGCCTGGCCGTGCAGCGTTCGCGCCTGCAGGCCGGCCTGGCCAGCAACGCGTTGTGGCCGCAGCCTTCGTCTTCGGGTGTGAGTGGTAGCGCCAGCCGCGCCACCGACCAGGCCGACGACTGGCGCCGCAGCTATTCCACCGGCGTCTCGCTGGGCTGGGAAGTGGACCTGTGGGGCCGCCTGCGCACCCAGCGCGACATCGCCCGCTGGGAAGCCGAGGCCAGCGAGGAAGACCGGCAGAACACCGCGCTGCTGGTGATCAGCGACACCATCAACCAATACTGGAACCTGGCCTATCTCAACCAGTCCATCGCCACCGGCCAGGCCAACCTGGAGCGGCTGGAACGTACCCGCGAACTGGTCCAGGCCCGCTTCGACGCCGGTGCAGTATCGCGCCTGGAAGTACGCCAGGCACTGCAGAACCTGCAGTCGCAGCGTTCCTCGCAGAGTGCGCTGGAACAGCAGCGGGTGGAGGCCCGCAATGCACTGACCGTGCTGCTGGACGGCACGCCCTGGCCGCAGCAGGACGAACCGCAGGACCTGCTCGGCGCAAGCAGCCCCAGCATCGCGGAGGGCCTGCCGACCGACCTGCTCGGTCGCCGTCCCGACCTGCGCGCGGCCGAACTGCGCCTGCGCAACAGCCTGAAGACCATCAAGGTGACCGCTACCCAGTACTACCCGGCGCTGAGCCTGACCGGCAGCCTCGGCTCCAGTGCAACGTCGCTGGGTGACGTGCTGCGCAACCCGGTGGCCACGCTGGGCGCCGGCCTGTCGCTTCCGTTCCTCAACCTGCAGCGCGCGCAGCTGGATACCGATATCGCCGGCACCGCCTACCAGATCGCCGCGACCAATTTCCGCAAGACGCTGTATACCGCGCTCTCGGAAGTGGACAACGCGCTGTCGGCACGCGAGCAGCTGGCGCGCCAGGTGGCGGCCTCACAGGCTTCGTACGACGAAGCGGTGGAAGTGGAACGGGCGCAGGAAGTGCGCTACCGCGTGGGTGCCACCGACCTGCGCACCTGGCTGGAAGCGCAGCAGACCCGGCGCGATGCCGAGCTGTCGCTGGCGCGCGTGCGCCAGGGCCAGCTGAACAACGACGTGACCTTGTTCAAGGCACTGGGCGGCAGCGCGGGGTGAGGCGGCAAGAGCGCCAACCAAGGTTGGCGACTACCTGGTGGGTGTCGACCTTGGTCGACACAGCCGCTGCTGCCGATCAACCGCGCTGGCGCACGGCCTCGAACAGGCTGACACCGGCAGCGACGGAGACGTTCAGGCTCTCGATCTCGCCCGGCATCGGGATCTTGACCAGGCCATCGCAGTTCTCGCGGGTCAGGCGGCGCAGGCCATCGGCTTCACCGCCCAGCACCAGGGCGATGTTGCCCTTCAGGTCCAGCTGGTACAGCGAGGCGGTGGCTTCGCCGGCCAGGCCGTAGATCCACACGCCCTGCTTCTGCAGGTCCTTCAAGCAGCGCGACAGGTTGGTCACCGCCACCACCGGGATCAGATCGGCGGCACCCGCCGAGGTCTTGCGCACGGTGGCATTGACCGTGGCCGACTTGTCCTTGGGGATGATCACGGCAGTGGCGCCGGCGGCAGCGGCCGAGCGCAGGCAGGCGCCCAGGTTGTGCGGGTCCTGCACCTCGTCCAGCACCAGCAGCAGGGCCTTGCCCTCGGCTGCAGTGACCAGGCCTTCCAGCTCGTTCTCGCTGTAGGTGCGGGCGGCGGCATAGCGCGCGGCCACGCCCTGGTGGCGTACCGAACCGCCGACACCGTCCAGCGCCTGGCTGTTCACCTTGCGCACGTCGATGCCCTTGCGGCGGGCGTTTTCCTCGATCTCGGTCAGGCGCGGGTTCTTCGCACCGGCCTCGACCAGCACTTCGCGGACGTTCTCGGCGTCGTTCTCGATGGAGGAGGCGACGGCGTTGACGCCGACAATCCACTGGCTGTTCTTGCTCATGCGGGCGGGGACCGGAAAGGGGGTGGCTATGGTAGAGCATCGGCGGGCCGGGCGCTGCGGCCAGCCTTCTGGGGAGCCGGGCCTGCGATCGGCTGCCCTTGGTTCAGGCAGCGGCAACCCGCCAGCCGAGCGTGGGCTCGGCGCTACAGGTGTGTTATCGGCTGCGCGGCGGCCAGTGCGGGGTGTCGTGGTCGGGGTGCTGGTGGGACACGATGGTGGCCAGGAACTCCAGCGCCGCGATGTCTTCCTCGGTACGCCGCGCCGGCAGGCTGGCCAGGCTGTCGACGAAGGGCAGCTTGCGTTCGACTCCGTACTGGATGGTCGGTGGCAGGCGTTCGGGTTGGTCAAAGGCACCAGCGGCCACGGCAACGCCGTCGGGGGCTTCATAGGTCAACGGGGTACCGCAGTCGGCGCAGAAGCCACGCCGCACCACGTTGGACGACTGGAAATAGCGTGGCTGGCCGCGGGTCCAGCTGAACTGCACGCCGCGCACCGACACCAGCGGCGCGTAATAGGCACCGAAGGCCTTCTGGCACATCCGGCAGTGGCAGATCGAGCTGTCGGTCAGCTCGCCTCGCGCCTGGAAGCGGATCGCGCCGCACTGGCAGCCGCCGCTGTATTCGGGTTGGCCCTGCATTGTGAGTTCCTCCGAAACGTCGTGCCAACCAACGGTTGGCACCTATCGGGTGAGGTGGGTGCCGACCGGGTGAGGTGGGTGCCGACCGTTGGTCGGCACACCTTTCAATACTGCTTTTTCGCGCGCTTGGCCGGCTTGCCACGCTCGGGCAGCGGCGGCAGGCCATCGCCCTCGTCTTCGCCCTTGTGCTCGACCAGGCGGAAGTCGATCTTGCGCTCTTCCATGCTGGCCTTCAGCACCAGGATGCGCACGCGGTCGCCCAGCCGGTAGCTGCTGCCACGGCGCTCGCCGGTCAGCGTCTTGCGGGTCGCGTCGAACTTGTAATAGTCCTGCGGCAGCTGGGTCACATGGACCAGGCCCTGCACCTTCGACTCGTCCAGCTCCACGAACAGGCCGAAGCTGGTCACGCCACTGATCACACCGTCGAACTGCCCGCCTACGTGCTTTTCCATCCACGCGGCGCGGTAGCGCTCGTCGACCTCGCGCTCGGCCTCATCGGCACGGCGCTCACGCTCGGAGCACTGCAGCGCCAGCGCAGCCATTTCGCGTGCGTTGTAGGTGAACTTGTCCAGCGGCTTGCCGGACAACGCGTGCTTGATCGCGCGGTGCACCAGCAGGTCAGGGTAGCGACGGATCGGCGAGGTGAAGTGCGCGTACGCCTCCAGCGCCAGGCCGAAGTGACCGTGATTCTCCGGGCTGTAGATCGCCAGACTCTGGCTGCGCAGCAGCACCGATTCCAGCAGCGTGGCATCGGGGCGATCCCGGATCTTCTTCAGCAGCTTGGTGTAATCGCCCGGACGCACCTTGGACCACGGCGGCAGGCTCAGCTTGAACTCCTTGAGGAATTCCAGCAGGTCGGCGTACTTGGTTTCCGGCGGCTTCTCGTGGATGCGGTACGGGGCCGGCACATGGCGCGACAGCAGGTACCTGGCCGCCTCGACGTTGGCCGCGATCATGCATTCCTCGATCAGCTTGTGCGCGTCATTGCGCACCAGCATGCCGGCCTGGGTGACTTCACCGCGGTTGTCCAGCACGAAGCGCACTTCGCTGCTTTCGAACTCGATGGCGCCGCGCTTGGCACGTGCCTTGGACAGCACCTTGTACAGCTGGTGCAGGCGCTGCACCTGCGGCAGCAGGTCGCCCATCCAGGCCTTGGTATCGGCATCGTCCTCGCCCACCGCCTTCCACACCTGGGTGTAGGTCAGGCGCGCGTGCGAGTTCATCACCGCTTCGTAGAAGCGCGAATGCGTGACCAGGCCGTCGCGGTCGATCTGCATGTCGCAGACAAAGCACATGCGGTCGACCTTCGGCATCAGCGAGCAGATGCCGTTGGACAGCGTCTCCGGCAGCATCGGCACCACGAAGCCCGGGAAGTACACCGAGGTGGCGCGCTTCTGCGCCTCCTCATCCAGGGGCGTGCCGGGGCGCACGTAGTTCGAGACATCGGCAATCGCCACCACCAGGCGGAAACCCTCGGCATTCGGTTCGCAGTACACCGCGTCGTCGAAGTCCTTGGCATCCTCGCCATCGATGGTGACCAGCGGCGTGCTGCGCAGGTCGACGCGGTCGCCGATCATCGCCGGTTCGACCACCAGCGGTACCGAGGCGGCTTCGTCCAACACTTCCTGCGGGAACTCGAACGGCAGCTCATGACCGTGGATGGCGGTTTCCACCACCAGCGAGGCGGTCAGCTTGTCGCCGAGCACGGCGATGATGCGGCCGATCGGCGGGCGGCGGCTGTCCGGCGCCTGGGTCAGTTCACAGACCACCAGCTGGCCATCGCGCGCACCACCGGTCTGGTCCGGCGGCACCTGCACGTTGCGCTGCACGCGCTTGTCGTCGGGCACCACGTAGTTGATGCCCATCTCGATGCTGAAGCGGCCGATCAGGCGGGTCATGCCGCGCTCGAGCACGCGGGCGATGCTGCCTTCGCGACGGCCACGATGGTCGATGCCGGTCACACGGGCCAGCACCTTGTCGCCGTGCATGACCTTGCGCATCTCATACGGCGGCAGGAACAGGTCGTCACCGCCCTCGACCGGGCGCAGGAAACCGAACCCTTCCGGGTTGGCGATCACCACGCCAGTGACCAGATTCAGGGTCTGGATCGGGGCGAAACCGCCGCGACGGTTCTGCACCAACTGGCCGTCGCGGACCATGGCACCGAGCCGGCGCGACAGCGCCTCGGCCCGGTCCGGCGCGGTCAGGCCCAGGCGCGCGCCCAGTTCTTCGGCGGTCTGCGGCCCTTCGCAGCGCTCCAGCAGGGCCAGGATGGCCTCGCGGCTGGCGATGGGCTGTTCGTACTTCTCGGCTTCGCGGGCGGCATAGGGATCGTCGATCACCTTGCCGGTCGGCGGCAGCTTGCGGCCCGGGGCCGGGCCCGGAGCGGCGGCATCGGCGCTGCGGACCTTGCGACCACGCGGTGGTGCGCCGCCTTCATTCAATTCGGGGAACCAGCCCGGCAACGGCTTGCCCGGCTTGGTGGTGCGGGCCGTGCCCGCCTTGGCGCCCTTCTTCGGGGCCTGGCTGCGGGAGGTGCTCCCGCCCTTGCTTGGTTTTTTGGTAGTCATCGCCCTACATGGTAGCCGCTGACGGCGTGCAGAACGGGTCAGCGGCTGTCTTGAAGGCCTTGCATGAAAAATATTCAGGAAGTCGTTGACAGCCTGCGGATTCATCTTCACAATTGCGCCTCTGGAACGCCCAGGTGGCGGAATTGGTAGACGCACTAGTTTCAGGTACTAGCGGGTAAAACCGTGGAGGTTCGAGTCCTCTCCTGGGCACCAACGAAAAAACTCCTCGCTTCGGCGGGGATTTTTTTTGCCTGTAATCCGGCCCTGAGGCTCGACTCTTTCTCCTCCAGGAAGGAACTCCGACCCGGTATCGGCAATGATCTTCACAAGGGTGTTGACACCCCCGTAACAACACCCCATAATCTCGCTCCTCGACGCCCAGGTGGCGGAATTGGTAGACGCACTAGTTTCAGGTACTAGCGGGTAAAACCGTGGAGGTTCGAGTCCTCTCCTGGGCACCACGTCGAGAATGAGAAAAACCCGCGAAAGCGGGTTTTTTCATGCCCGTGATTCGGCATCGCCGCGACCGGCGGCCGGCATCACAACAGCGGCCGCATCACCAGTTCCAGCCCCAGCAACAGCAGGAAGCCCAGGAAGCAGGCACGGAACACCCGCGCACTGATGCGCTGGCGGATCGCCTGGCCCAGCCACATGCCCAGCAACGCCGGCAGCACCGCCAGCGTACTCAGCCCCAGCTGCTGGATGCCGAATGCGCCGTGCAGCACCAGGCCAGTGGTCAGCGAAATCGTCGACACAGTGAACGCCAGTCCCAGCGCCTGCACCAGCTCCTCGCGCTGCAACCCCAGCGACTGCAGGTACGGCACCGCCGGCATCACGAACACGCCGGTGGCGCCGGTCACCACACCCGACAACGCCCCCACCAGCGGCCCCAGCCATCGCTCGCGCCGCTGCGGCACGCGGAACACCGGCGCAAGCAGGGCATAGGCCGCATAAACCACCAGCGCAACGCCCAGCGCAACACGCGACCAGGTGCGATCGACCCGCACCAGCAGCGCTGCCGAACCCAGCGTCACCACCACCACGGCCAGCATCATCGGCCACAGGCGCCGCACGATGTGGCCCAGTGAGGGGCCGGACAACAGCTGCCACGCATTGGTGACGAAGGTGGGGATGAACAGCATCGATGCCGCCGCCACCGGCGACAGCGCGCCACCGAGCAGACCCATCGCCACTGTCGGCAAGCCCATGCCGGTCACGCCCTTGACCACACCGGCCAGCACGAACACCACCACCAGCAGCACGTAGAAGTACATCGATTCATTCATGCCTTCATTGGATCGGCCGGCCGCTCGGCGCACAATGCGGTCTTCCCGGCCTCGCCTTCGGCTGATCCGAAGGCGCAGGCGTTGCGATGAGGGCATCACATGCGGATGGATATCGCCGACCTGCGCCTGTTCCTGGCCATTGCCGAGGCGGGCAGCATCACGGCCGGTGCCGCGCAGGCAAACCTGGCACTGGGCTCAGCCAGTGAGCGCCTGCGCACGATCGAAGCCGATGCCGGTACCCCGCTGTTGAACCGGCACCCACGCGGCGTCAGCCTGACCGAAGCCGGTGCCGCGCTCGCCCACCATGCACGCTTGATCCTGCAGCAGCAGGCACAGCTGCGCGGTGAACTGCAGGCGTTCGCGCACGGTGCGCGCGGCACCCTGCATCTGTATGCCAACACCGCAGCGCTGACCAACTACCTGCCTTCGCGGCTCGCACCATGGCTGGCCGAACGCCCGCGCCTGCACGTGGAACTGCTGGAGCGCACCAGCCCTGAAGTCGTGCGTGCGATCAGTGCTGGCCAGGCCGAGGCCGGCATCATCAGCGATGCCGTCGACGCTGCCGGCCTGCAGCAGCATGTGGTCGCCGAAGATCCGCTGGTGATGCTGCTGCCCGAAGACCACCGCTTCGCATCGCGGCGCAGCGTGGCCTTCACCGATGTTGCCGGCGAGACCTTCGTCGCACTGGCCGATGGCAATGCACTGCAGACCTACATCGAGGACCAGGCGCGCGACATCGGGCGGCGCCTGGATGTACGCATCCGCATGAAGACCTTCGAAGGCGTATGCATCATGGTCGGCCACGGCATTGGTGTCGGCATCGTGCCGCGGACCATCGCCCGCCAGCATCGGCGCAGCACGCATACCGTCGCCGTACCGCTCGCAGATGCATGGGCACAGCGCCGCCTGTGCGCCTGTTTTGCCGAGTGGGCGCAGTTGTCATCGGCGATGCGCAGCCTGCTGCTTCACCTGGGCGTACAGCCGCAGAAAAAGGTGTGAAATGTTGTTGACACATCTTCTGTCGCTCCCCATAATTCATCTCCTGAGTCGCCCAGGTGGCGGAATTGGTAGACGCACTAGTTTCAGGTACTAGCGGGTAAAACCGTGGAGGTTCGAGTCCTCTCCTGGGCACCATGACTCAAGATGATCAAACCCGCGAAAGCGGGTTTTTTCGTTTCCGGGGTTTGGCGAGCCTGGCATCGCATCTACCGCTGGAACTGTCGTATCTAGCACCACCCGGCAGTCGCCTGCTGCTGCATACCTCCTCCCGGCGCGTCGTTACCAGGCCTTGAACGGCCTCCTTTTGGGGCGCATTTCACGTCAGCCGTTCAATTCGTACTTTTCCTAGTCGAGATTTACCCGATTCCTTTTCGGTGGAAGGCAGATTTACAGAAGCCGGTTGCAGGTGTATCGCCACGACCTGACCAGCGCCCTCCCCCTTCCCCAAAGGACGCACCCATGCAGCGCAGCATCATCTGCCCTCACTGCCATACAGGCTCGAACCACGGCGTACGCGTATGCGTGGGATGCCAGGCCGAGGTCCACTACGGCGCATCGAAGGAGGCCGTAATGCTGGTCTTTGTTGCCGCCATCATCTGCGGCGCACTGGTCGGCAGCCGATTACAGGCCACGGCTGGCTGGCTCACATGCGGCGCCGTACTTGTGGCGGGAATGTGGGCCATCTCCCGATTGTTCTGCGATCGGGTGGAGTTCAAGCGCGTCTATCGCACGCGCTGAACCTGCGCCACGGCAGGACCCCAAGGGCAGGGCCTGTGCGACCCGCGGTGCACAAACAAAAACCCCGCCTTGCGGCGGGGTCAAAATACAGCACGTGTTTCCAGGGAGTTTCAGTGTCCGCCACCGGCGGCCGCACCTGCGCCTGCGCCAAACGGCGGTTTGGCCAGCCACAGGAACGCGATGATCGCCAGGAAGATCCAGCCCAGCAGGAAGAAGATGTCGTTGAAGCCCATCTGCGATGCCTGGTGGTTGATCATGTTGTTCAGTACCGCTGCGCCATGTTGCAGGTCGCCCTGCCCCATCGCTGTCACCTGGTCCTGCATGCCCGGCTGATAGACCGAGATGTGCTCGGTCAGGTCGGCGTGGTGCACCTGGGTGCGCCGCGCCCACAGCCACGTCGTCAGCGACGCCGCGAAGCTGCCACCCAGCGTGCGCAGGAAGGTGGCCAGGCCTGAGCCCGCCGCGATCTCGCGTCCATCCAGGTCCGACAGCAGGATCTGCAGCACCGGCATGAAGAACAGCGCGACGCCGATGCCCATGATCAGCTGCACGCCCGCCACATGGTTGTAGTCCACCTGCAGGTTGAAGTTCGAACGCAGGAAGCTGGTCATCGACAACACAATGAACGCAATCGTAGCCAGCATGCGCATGTCGAAGCGCGATGCATACTTGCCCACGAACGGGGTCATGATCACCGGCAGGATGCCGATCGGCGCTGTCGCCAGGCCCGCCCAGATCGCGGTGTAGCCCATGTCACGCTGCAACCACTGTGGAATCAGCAACGCCACGCTGAAGAACGCCGCGTAGGCCACCACCATCGCCAGCGTACCGGCGCGGAAGTTCCGATGCCGGAACAGCTTCAGGTCGACGATCGGATCCTTGTCGGTCAGTTCCCAGATCAGGAACACCGTCAGCGTGACCACGGCCACACACGCCAGCACCACGATCTTCATCGACGAGAACCAGTCCTCGTCGTTGCCCAGGTCGAGCACCAGCTGCAGCGCACCGACACCGATCACCAGGGTGACCAGGCCGACGTAGTCCATCTTCGGCTTCTCGATGTGCTCCGGGCGCCCCTTCAGCTGGTTGCCCACAACGAGCGCAGCGAAGATGCCCAGCGGCACATTGATCAGGAAGATCCATTCCCAGCTGTAGTTGTCGGTGATCCAGCCACCGAGAATCGGGCCGCAGATCGGCGCCACCACCGTGATCATCGCCAGCAGCGCCAGTGCCTGCCCGCGTTTCTCCCGTGGATAGATCGAGACCAGCAGCGACTGCGTGATCGGGTACATCGGGCCGGCCACGAAACCCTGCAGCGCACGCGACAGCACCAGCATGCCCATGCTCTGCGCCAGGCCGCACAGCAGCGAGGTGATGACGAAGGCCAGCGTGGCCCAGACGAACAGCTTGCGTTCGCCGAAGCGGCGGCTGAGCCAGCCGGTCAGCGGCAGCGCGATGGCTGTGCTGACCGCGAACGAGGTGATGACCCAGGTCGCCTGCTGCGAACTGGCGCCGAGGTTACCGGCGATGGTCGGCAGCGAGACGTTGGCGATGGTGGTGTCGAGCACCTGCATGAACGACGCCATCGCCAGGCCGACGGTGCACAGGGCGACGCTGGGCGGCAGGAACCCGGAGGCCGCACCCGGCGCCGCCGGGGCGCCCGGAGCACCGGGCGCGGCTGGAGCTTGTGCGGACATGGCGACCTCAGCCCACCTTCGCCTGCTGCGGCAGGTTGCCCTGGATGATCGTGTGGATCACCTCGTCGGCATCATGCAGCTGCTTGGCATACACGTCGGTGTCGAACACCGTGCCCTTGGCCGGGGTGCTCGGCAGCACTTCGCCCTTCTGGTCGCGCAGGCTCACTTCGGCCTTCATCGACAGGCCGATGCGCAGCGGGTGTTCGGCCAGCTGCTTGGCATCGATGGCGATGCGTACCGGCACGCGCTGAACGATCTTGATCCAGTTGCCGCTGGCATTCTGCGCCGGCAGCAGCGAGAACGCCGAGCCGGTGCCCAGGCCCAGGCTCTGGACGCGGCCCTTGTACTTCACGTCACCGGCATACAGGTCCGACTTCAGCTCCACTTCCTGGCCCAGGCGCATGTGGCGCAGCTGGGTTTCCTTGAAGTTGGCCTCGACCCACATCTGCTCGGTCGGCACCACCGCCATCAGGGCATTGCCCGGCTGCACGCGCTGGCCGACCTGCACCGAACGACGGGCGACGTAGCCGGTGACCGGCGCAACGATGCCGGCGCGGGCGTTGTTGAGGAAGGCCTGGCGCAGCTGCGCGGCGGCGGCCTGCACATCCGGCTGGGTGGCGATCACGGTATCGTCGACCAGCGCGCGGTTGCGCTCGACCGTCTCGCGCGAACCGGCCACGGCCGCTTCGGCAGCGGCCAGCTCATCGCGGGCGTGGGCCAGTTCTTCGTTGGAGATGGCGCCGGTGGCGGCCAGATCCTTGCGGCGGGCGAAGTCGTCGCGCACGCGCTTCAGGGTCACCTGGCGGGCGTTCAAGTCCGCCTGCGCACCTTCCACGCTGCGGTACAGGCCGCGGGTCTGGCGCACGGTCTTGGCCAGGTTGGCTTCGGCCTGCTGCAGGGCTACTGCGGTGTCGGACGGATCCAGCTGCACCAGCAGCTGGCCGCGCTCCACGCGCATGCCGTCATCGGCGTTGATGGCGACTACGGTACCGGCCACCAGCGGGGTGATCTGCACCTGGTTGCCCTGCACGTAGGCGTCGTCGGTCTCTTCGAACCAACGGCCGAACATGAAGTACCACAGCGCCAGTGCGGCAAGCAGCAGCACGACGATCACGAACAGGCCGCGCAGCAGGTTGCCGCGGCGGTTGGGGGCGGCCGGGGCCGCAGTGTCTTGGGTCTGGCTCATGGCGGAAGTCTTCAGGAATGCGAGGAATCGGAATGGGAGGCGATCGGTGCGCGGTCGGCGTCAGAGGGCTGGAAACCACCGCCCAGCGCCTTGCTCAGGCGCACCGAGGTCTGCACCTGCTGCGACTGCAGGCCGGCCAGCTGCTGCTGCGACTGCAGCAGGGTGGACTGCGCGGTCAGCACGTCCAGGTAGCTGCCGATACCGGCGCGGTAGCGCTGCTGGGCCAGGTCGAAGGCCGAACGTGCGGTATCCACCGCCTGCTGCTGCGAATGCGCCTGCTGTGCCAGCGAACGCACCGCGTTGACCTGGTCGGCCACGTCGCGCAGTGCATCGAGCACGGTCTGGTTGTAGTTGGCCACCGCCAGGTCGTACTGCGCATCGGTGTTGGCCAGGTTGGCGCGCAGCTTGCCGCCTTCGAAGATCGGCAGGCTCAGCGCCGGTCCGATGTAGGCGAAGGTCGAACTGCTTTTCAGCAGATCGCCCACGTTCGGTGCGACGACGCCAGCCAGTGCGGTCAGGTTGAAGCTCGGGTAGAACTTGGTCCTGGCGACCTTGATCTGCTTGTCGGCCGCTTCCACGCGCCAGCGCGCGGCAACGATGTCCGGGCGACGACCCAACAGTTCGCTGGGCAGCACGCCCGGCAGCTGCAACGCCATCGGATTCAACGCCTGCGGGCGCTGGATCGACAGGCCACGGTCCGGACCCTTGCCGACCAGCGCGGCCAGCGCGGTGCGGGCCGCATCGATGCGCTGCTGCGCGGCCTGCACCTGCTGCTGCGCGGCGGGCACGCGGGCCTCGGCCTGGCGCACCTGCAGATCACTGTCGATGCCGGCGCTGCGGCGCTGGCGGGTCAATTCCAGCGACTTCTGCGAGCGGCCCAGCTCTTCTTCGGCCACGTCATTGAGCTGCCATGCATACGCCAGGTCGGCATAGGCCTGGGTGATGCCGGTGGACAGGTTCAGGCGTGCAGCCTGGGCTTCGACAGTGGCGGCATGGGCGCCGTCCACGGCCGCTTCCCAGGCAGCGCGCTTGCCGCCCCACAGGTCCACGCCATAGCTGAAATCAAACGCGACCTGGCTGCTGCCAGCGTAATGGCCACCCATCTCGCTGCCGGCCATCGACTCGGGCAGGCGCAGACCGGTGTAACCACCGGACACCGACAGGCTGGGCAGGCGATCGGCACGCGCGGTACCGACCTGCGACTGCGCCTGGCGCAGGCGCGCATCGGCAGCGTCCAGGCTCGGGTGGCCAGCCAGGCCCTCGGCGACCAGCGCGTCCAGCTGCGCATCGCCCAGTGCCTTCCACCAGTCCTGCGCCGGGAAGCCGGTGGCGCTCAGGTCGGTGTCAGCCAGGGTGCGTTCGCTGTGCAGGCTGTCCACGTCGAGCACGTGGCCCTGCGGGTTGAGGCCACGACTGCTGGCGCAGGCGGCCAGGGCCAGGGCCAGCGCTGATACCAGCAGCGCGCGCCCGGACCGGCGGAGAGTGGATTGCGGGATCGGGTTCATGGGGTCGTCAGGGAATCGCGGATTCGGGTAAGGAGGGACAGCAGCTGCGTGCGCTCGTCGGCGGAAAGATCACGCAGGGCGTAATCCATCACCGCGTCGCCACGCAGCTTCAGCCGCGCCCACAGTGCGCGGCCTTCATCGGTCAGCACGATCTGCAGCGCACGCCGGTCCTGGGCATGCGGTTCGCGGCGGACGCAGCCCAGCGACTCCAGCTTGTCCAGCAGGCGGGTCACCGCACTGGGCACCTGGTCGATGGCCTGGGCCAGCTCGTTGGCCGTGCACGGAGCCATGTTGGAAAGCACCTTCAACCCGATGTAATGGGTGAAGCCGATACCCAGGTCTTCTTCAGCCATGGATGCGTCGAGTTGACGGACCAGGCCGTCGCGCACCTGGCGTAGCAGCAGGCCGAAGCTGGGGGGAGTGGTTGCAGGACAGATCATGGGGGAGCATTCTCTTCCAAAAAAAATATTTCTCAATGGAAATATTCGATCTGGCATCGAATGCTGTGTTGCAGCAGCGGGCTGGATCAACGAAGGCGCCTACCTTAATGATCTGGTCAGGTGGCCCGGTAGTACAATTCAGCCAATGGATGACACATTTCAGCCAGCGGATATGATGAACAAGGCAGAAATCCCCCCTCCCAAGCGGTTGCTGCGCGACGACGCCCTGGATTGGTTCGAGCGCAATGACGGGCCACCGGTTGTCGCCTTCCGCTTCGACAGCCCCTTGGGCCTGGTCCGTGAAGTGGACTGGCACCACCATCAGCGCGCGCAGCTGATCTGCGTCGAACGCGGCCTGTTGACCACCCGCACCTCGCACGGAACGTGGTCACTGGCGCCGGGCTCGGCCGGCTGGATGCCGCCGCTGGAGCCGCATACGGTCACCCTCGACGGCCCGCTGCGTGGCTGGGGCATGGCGCTGGCCGCACCGGCCTGCGCCACCCTGCCCGCCGATCCCTGCGTACTGGGCCTGTCCAAGCTGGCGCAGGCGCTGGCCGACCGCATCTGCGAATGGCCGCTGGGCTACGACACCACGCCCGAGCGCCAGCACATCATCGATGTGCTGCTGGACGAGATCCGTACCGCGCCGCGCCAGCGCATGCACCTGCCGATGCCGCATGACCGGCGCCTGCTGAAGATCGCCTCGCAGCTGCTGGCCGACCCGTCCGACGAGCGCAGCCTGGCCGAATGGGCGCACTGGGCCGGGCTGTCGCCGCGCAGCCTGACCCGCCACTTCCGCGACGAGACCACGCTCAGCTTCGCCCAGTGGCGGCAGCAGGCCCGGCTGTCCGAAGCCCTGCGCCAGCTGACCGACGGCCGCAGCGTGGCCGATATCGCCCACGCGCTGGGCTTCAGCAGCGCCAGCGCCTTCGTCACCGTGTTCCGCCGCCACTTCGGGCTGCCACCGGGGCGCTACCTGGCACGGGCCGGACACGGCCTGGAAACCGGGTTGGACCCTGCGCGCGGCTTGGCATCCCCCGCCGCATCCGGATAATCACAGGATTGCGAGCGGCGACCGCCGTCGCCGCCTCCCGACAACAGGTAACAACGCCGCATGACCGAACTTGCCCGCCCCGTGTTCCACGGATTCGAACAACTGCCGCTGCGCGAGTACGCCGAACGCGCCTACCTCGACTACTCGATGTACGTGGTCCTGGACCGCGCCCTGCCGTTCATCGGCGACGGCCTGAAGCCGGTGCAGCGCCGCATCATCTATTCGATGAGCGAGCTGGGCCTGAATGCCGCGTCCAAGCCGAAGAAGTCCGCGCGCACCGTCGGTGACGTCATCGGTAAGTACCACCCGCATGGCGACAGCGCGTGCTACGAGGCGCTGGTGCTGATGGCACAGCCGTTCTCGTACCGCTACCCGCTGATCGAGGGCCAGGGCAACTTCGGCTCCAGCGACGACCCGAAGTCGTTCGCGGCGATGCGTTACACCGAATCCAAGCTGACCCCGATTGCCGAAGTGCTGCTGGGCGAACTGGGCCAGGGCACCACCGACTGGGCACCGAACTTCGACGGCACCCTGCAGGAACCGACCTGGATGCCGGCACGGCTGCCGCACCTGCTGCTGAACGGCACCACCGGCATCGCCGTGGGCATGGCCACCGACGTGCCGCCGCACAATCTCAACGAGATCGTCAGCGCACTGCTGCACCTGCTGGACAACCCCGATGCCAGCGTGCGCGACCTGTGCGAGCACGTGCAGGGCCCGGACTATCCGTCCAGCGCCGAGATCATCACCGCGGCCAACGATCTGCGGAACATCTACGAAACCGGCAACGGCAGCGTGCGCGCACGTGCGACCTTCACCAAGGAAGCACACAACATCGTGGTCACCGCGCTGCCGTTCCAGGTGTCGCCGTCGAAGGTGATCGAGCAGATCGCCGCGCAGATGCGCGCCAAGAAGCTGCCGTGGCTGGAAGACATCCGCGATGAGTCCGACCACGCCAACCCGGTGCGCGTGGTGCTGGTGCCGCGTTCCAACCGCGTCGACGCCGAGCAGCTGATGGGCCACCTGTTCGCGACCACGGACATGGAACGCAGCTACCGCGTCAACCTCAACGTGATCGGGCTGGACGGCCGTCCGCAGGTGAAGAACCTGAAGATGCTGCTCAGCGAATGGCTGACCTTCCGCAGCAACACCGTCACCCGCCGCCTGCAGCACCGCCTGCAGAAGGTCGAGCGCCGCCTGCACCTGTTGGAAGGCCTGCTGGTCGCGTTCCTCAACCTGGACGAGGTGATCCACATCATCCGTACCGAGGACGAACCGAAGGCGGCGCTGATCGCGCGCTTCGGCCTGTCCGACGACCAGGCCGAGTACATCCTGGAAACCAAGCTGAAGCAGCTGGCCCGCCTGGAAGAGATGAAGATCCGTGGCGAGCAGGACGAGCTGGCCAAGGAGCGCGAGAAGATCCTCGGCATCCTCGACAGCAAGGCCAAGCTGAAGAAGCTGATCCGCGACGAACTGACCGCCGATGCCAAGAAATTCGGCGACGCGCGCCGTTCGCCGCTGGTGCAGCGCCAGGCCGCGCAGGCCATCGACGAGACCGAGCTGGTGCCGAGCGAGCCGATGACCGTCGTGCTGTCGGAGAAGGGCTGGATCCGCGCCGCCAAGGGCCACGACGTCGATGCGTCCGCCTTGTCCTACCGCGACGGCGACGCCCTGCAGGGCGCGGTGCGTGCGCGCAGCACGCAGCAGGTCGCGTTCCTGGACAGCGAAGGCCGCGCCTACTCGACGCCGGTGCACACCCTGCCCTCCGCGCGTGGCAACGGTGAACCGCTGACCGGCCGCTTCTCGCCGGCTGCGGGCACCAGCTTCGTGACCCTGGCCAGCGCCGAGCCGGACACCCGCTTCGTGCTGGCCTCCACCCACGGCTACGGCTTCGTCACCCGCTTCGAGAACTTGATCGGCCGCAACAAGGCTGGCAAGGCGATGCTGAACCTGTCAGCCGGTTCGACCGTGCTGACCCCGTCGGTGGTGGCCAACGTCGCCACCGACCGCATCGTGGCGGTGACCAGTTCGGGCAACCTGCTGGCGATCGCCGCCAACGACCTGCCGGAACTGGACAAGGGCAAGGGCAACAAGATCATCGAGATCCCCAAGGCCAAGCTCGCCACCGAACGTGTGGTCGCCATCGTGGCGATCAGCCCGGGGCAGACCCTGCAGGTACGCAGTGGCCAGCGCACGATGGGCCTGAAGTTCAACGAGCTTGATGCCTACCTCGGCGCCCGCGCCACCCGCGGCCACCTGCTGCCGCGCGGCTGGCAGAAAGTGGAAGGGCTGTCGGTGGAATAAAGGCTGGGGCCTTGCTCCTGGTGGATGTCAACCTTGGTTGACACGCCTTGCCGGAGACCAGACACGAAAAAGCCGGGGCATTCCCCGGCTTTTTCGTTGTCGGCTGGCGGGCGGTGGAGCGGCTGGCTGGCGAAAGCTGGCTGGCGATGCTCCGGTGCTGGCGGGCGACAGAACGCTGTGCTTCTTCTGGTAGAGCCGACCGCTGGTCGGCTGCTTTTTGCCTCTGGTAGAGCCGACTGTTAGTCGGCTGCCGTTTGGAGAGCGGCCGACTAACAGTCGGCCCTACCGGATCGCGGTGCCGGCTCAGTGCGCCGGGGCGCCGTTGCCGTCGATCTTGCTCAGCTGGTACAGCTCCAGGCCGATGCGCTTGATCAGGCCCAGCTGCTGCTCCAGCCACCAGGCGTGGTCTTCCTCGGTGTCCTTCAGCTGCGCCAGCAGCATGTCGCGGCTCACGTAGTCACCCTTCTCTTCGCACAGCTTCATGCCGGCGGCGAGATTGTTCCGAACCGCGTATTCAGTGTCGAGATCCTTCTGCAGCATCTCTTCCACGGTCTTGCCCGGCTCGGTGGCATGCGGGCGCATGTCCGGGTCGCCGCCGAGGAACAGGATGCGGCGCAGCAGCGCGTCGGCGTGCTGGGTTTCCTCTTCCATCTCGTGGTTCAAGCGTTCGTACAGCGCGAACAGGCCCTGGTCCTCGTAGCGGCGGGAATGGATGAAGTACTGGTCGCGGGCAGCAAGCTCGCCGCGCAGCAGTTCCTTCAGGCAGGCGATGACGTCCGGGTTGCCTTTCATGGGGGGCTCCTGTGAATCGATGTGGCATAGGGTGCCGCATTTCAAAATACGGTGATCTAATCGGAATCAGTCGCAGTTGCGCCTGCGGCTACAATCGGCCCACGAGTTCGGAAAGGACGTGCGATGCGACGTACATGGCGTTGGGTGCTGGGTGTGTTGGTCGCCATCGTGCTGGTCACCGCACTGGCCCTGTGGCTGCTGCTGCGCGGCAGCCTGGCCGACCTGGACGGCGAGCATGCGCTGCCGGGCCTGGCCAAGCCGGTCACCATCGAGCGCGATGCGCTGGGGGTGGTCACCATCACTGCCGGCAGCCAGGCCGACGCGATGCGCGCACTCGGCCATGTGCATGCGCAGGAACGCTATTTCGAGATGGACCTGATGCGCCGCAGTGCCGCCGGCGAGCTGTCGGCGCTGTTCGGACCGAAGGCCATCGACGCCGACAAGCGCATGCGCGTGCACCGCCTGCGCGCCCGCACCGAGGCGCATCTGGATACCGCGCTGGGCGACAACGGCGCGGTCGTGCGCGCCTATGTGGATGGCGTCAACGAAGGCCTTACCGATCTCTCCGTGCGGCCATGGGCCTACCTGCTGCTGCGGCAGTCACCGCAACCGTGGCAGGCCAGCGACAGCGTGCTGGCCGGGCTGGCCATGTACGCCGACCTGCAGGACCCGAACAACCAGACCGAGCTTGCCCTCAGCCGCATCCGTGCGGTGGTGCCGCCGGCGCTGTACGCGCTGATTGCCCACGACGGCACCGAATGGGATGCACCGCTGTTTGGCGAAGCCACCGGCAATGCGATTCTGCCCGATGCCAGCCAGCTCGATCTGCGCACATTGAAGGGAAAGCCGGGCACCGAGCAGGAGGAGGCGGACGTCATCGGCAGCAACAACTTCGCGGTGGCCGGCGCACTCACCGCCGACGGCCGCGCGATCGTTGCCGACGACATGCACCTGGGCCTGCGTGCGCCGGGGCTGTGGTTCCGGGTGCGCCTGCGCTATCCGGACCCGCAGGCCGCCGGCGGCCAGGTCGACGTCACTGGCTTCTCGCTGCCTGGCCTGCCGGCGGTGATCGTCGGCAGCAACGGCCACGTCGCCTGGGGCTTCACCAACAGCTACATCGACACGGCGGACTACCGCACGGAACCGGCCAACGCCACGGTGACCGTGCACGAAGAACGCATTGCGGTGGCCGGCCAGGCCGACGTGCTGTTCCCGGTACGCGAAACCGCCTGGGGGCCGATCCTGCACACCCATGCCGATGGCAGTGGCGATGCCCTGCGCTGGGTCGCACACCTGCCCGGCGCCGTACGCCTGGATTTCGCTGATCTGGCCCGCGCCGGTGACCTGGACGGTGCACTGCACTTCGCCGACCGCGCCGGCATTCCCGCGCAGAACCTGGTGGTCGGCGACCGCAGCGGCCGCATTGCCTGGCGGCTGATCGGCGCCCGCCCTGACCGCGGCGCCGGCTGTGCGCCGGCCGGCTTCAATGCCGCCAGCAACCAGGACTGCGCGCCGTGGCCGATCCGCAGCGATGCCTCGCCTGCATTGATTGATCCCCCCAACCATCGCCTGTGGACCGCCAACGGACGCGTCCTCGACGGCGAGGCGCTGGCTACTGTTGGCAACGGTGGCTATGACCTCGGCGCGCGTGCGCAGCAGATCCGCGACCTGCTCGCCATCCAGGACCGCTTCGACGAACACGACCTGCTGGCGATCCAGCTCGATGATCGCGCCGTGTTTCTGCAGCGCTGGTGGGCGTTGCTGCATGACGTCATCGAACGCAGTGACGACCCTGCACTGAAGCGCTTGAAGGCGGTCAGCCATCAATGGGGCGGCCGGGCCTCGGCCAGCTCGGTCAGCTACCGGGTGGTGCGCGCGTTCCGCACGCAGGTGATGGATACCCTGTCCGATGCACTGCTGGCGCCGGCCAACGCGCAGCTGGGCGATGACTATCTGGACCCGCGCCTGGCACAACTGGAAGGCGTGGCCTGGCCGATGCTGCAGCAACGCCCCGCCAACCTGCTGCCACCGGCCTACGACAGCTGGGACGCGCTGCTGCTTGATGCCGCACGCCGCACCGAGAGCGAGCTGGCCAAGCAGGGCCCGCTGGCCCAGCGCACCTGGGGAGAGCGCAACACCGCGGCGCTCTGCCATCCCATCGCGCGTGCATTGCCGGACATCGCCAAGCGCTGGCTGTGCATGCCCGCCGACCCGCTGCCCGGCGACCGTGACATGCCGCGCGTGCAGACGCCGAACTTCGGCGCCTCCGAACGCATGGTGGTTTCGCCCGGACATGAGGCCGACGGCATCGTGCACATGCCCGGCGGCCAGAGCGGGCACCCGCTGTCGCCGTACTGGGGCGCCGGCCACGAAGACTGGGTGCATGGGCGGCCGACACCGTTCCTGCCCGGCAAGGCGCAGCACACGATGACGCTGGTACCGGCGCGGTAGTGCCGGCCGCTGGCCGGCAACCTCATGATGCTGGACACACCAGCCTGGATGCCGGCCAGCGGCCGGCACTACCGTCCAGCGCTCAGCCCCGGCGTCGCTCGATCAGGTTCAGCAGCGGCCCGGTCATCGCCGTGGTCACCAACGCCATGATCACCAGCACCGCGAACAGCCGATCGCCGAGCAGGCCCAGCTCGTAGCCCAGGTTGAGCACGATCAGCTCCATCAGACCACGGGTGTTCATCAGCGCCCCCAACCGCCACGCTTCGCGCGTGGGCATGCCCGCACTGCGCGCGGCACTGAAGGTGCCCAGCAGCTTGCCGGCCGTGGCCACCGCGATCACCACCACGCACAACACGATATCGCTGGCCTGCAGCGCATCGGCGCGCATGCGCAGGCCGGTCATGGCGAAGAACAGTGGCAGCAGCAGGGTCACCGCGAACGGTTCGACGCGGGCCATCAACAGGTCGCGCAGCTGCGCGTTGGACGATACCGCGACGCCCGCAGCGAATGCACCGAACAACGCGTGGATGCCCAGCATCTCGGTGACCAGCGCACTCGCCAGTGACAGCAGCAGGATACCCAGCAACCAACGTCCCTCACGGCCCGGCGCAATCTGCTGGCGGGCAAACCACGGCTTCACCAGCCCCAGCATCAGCGCCACGAACACGACCACGCACAGCAGGTTGAGGCTGGCCGGCAACCAGCCGCTGGCCTGGGCGGCGGCGACGATCAAGGCCAGCAGGCACCAGGCGGTGGCATCGCCCAATGCCGCGCAGGCGATCGCGGTCTGGCCCAATGGCGTCTGTGTGATCCCACGATCGGCAAGGATGCGCAGCAACACGGGGAACGCGGTGATGCTCATGGAGATGCCGACGAACAATGCGAAAGCAGTAAAGCCCACACCCTGCGGACCGTGCTGCGGATACAGCCAGATCGCCAGCGCCACGCCGAGCACGAACGGCACTGCAATACCGGCATGGCTGACCGTGAAGGCGAAGCGCCGGCGGCCACGCAGCGCCGCCAGGTCCAGCTCGGCACCGGCCACCAGCAGGAACATCAGCACGCCCAGCTGGCTGAGCATGCCCAGCGGACCCAGCGAGCTGGCCGGGAACAACGCACCATGCAGCTGCGGCAGCAGGCTGCCGAGCACCAGCGGCCCCATCATCAGGCCAGCGGCCATCTCGCCGATCACCGCCGGTTGTCCAAAGCGCTTGAGCAGCGCACCCGCGCCCTTGGCCACCAGCAGCAGCACCAGCAGCTGCAGCAGGAACAGGCCCAGTGGGGACGCCAGATGCTGAGCCCAGCCGCCTTCATCGGCGGCGGTGGCGCGGGCAACCGCCTCGGGCGCCGCCGGCCCGGCATACCGCGCCAGCAGTACGCCAGCCAGCAACGGCACCCCGGCCCAGGCCAGATAACGCCATCCCCATTTCGTGGGCGGCACGTCGCCACCTGCCTGTACGTCCATGAACATTCCCCAATGCGCAGGGGGCGATCATACAAAAAGGGGACGGAGGGGATTAAGTCGTTAGTGGCACAAACGACTTAATCCCCTCCGTCCCCTTTTTGAGGGCTTAGGCCAGTGCCTGTTCGTGCACCCCGGCGATCGCGCGGCCCGAGGGGTCCGCCGCCGCGGCGAAGCTGGCGTCCCAGGCAATGGCGGCCGGCGACGAACAGGCGATCGACTTGCCGCCCGGCACGGTTTCGGCGGCCGCACGGCTCGGGAAGAACTGCTCGAACAGGTGGCGGTAGTAGTACGCCTCCTTGGTCTGTGGCGGGTTGTGCGGGAAGCGCTTGTCGGCCGCCGCCAGTACACGGTCGCTCACCTGTGCTTCGGCATGCGCCTTCAGCCCGTCGATCCAGCCGTAGCCAACGCCATCGCTGAACTGTTCCTTCTGCCGCCACAGGATGCTGTCCGGCAGGTAGCCGTCGAACGCCTCGCGCAGCACCGCCTTTTCGATGCGACGCCCGCCAAAGCCGGCGCCGACCATCTTGTGCGCGGCATCGAAGCGCATCGCCACATCAAGGAACTCACGATCGAGGAACGGCACGCGCGGCTCCACGCCCCAGGCCATCATCGACTTGTTGGCGCGCAGGCAGTCGTAGTTGTGCAGCGCGTCCAGCTTGCGCACCAGCTCGTCGTGGAATTCACGTGCATCCGGCGCCTTGTGGAAGTACAGGTAGCCACCAAAGATCTCATCGCTGCCCTCGCCGGACAGCACCATTTTCACGCCCATCGCCTTGATCCGCCGTGCCAGCAGGAACATCGGCGTCGAGGCGCGGATGGTGGTGACGTCGTAGGTTTCGATGTGGCGGATCACTTCCGGCAACGCGTCGAGGCCTTCCTCGAAGGTGTATTCGAAGCCGTGATGCACGGTGCCAAGAGCCTCGGCAGCGATCGCCGCAGCAGCAAGATCCGGCGAACCCTTCAAGCCGATCGCGAACGAATGCAGGCGCGGCCACCAGGCTTCGGTCTGCCCGCCATCCTCGATGCGGCGACGCGCATAGCGCGCGGCAACGGCCGCCACCAGCGACGAGTCCAGGCCACCGGACAGCAGCACACCATACGGCACGTCGCTCATCAGCTGGCGCTCCACCGCATGCTCGAAGGCCTGGCGCAGTTCGGCCAGGTCGGCCTGGCGGCCCTGCACGTCAGCGTAGTCGCGCCACGGCTGCTGGTAATAGCGCACCAGCTCACCGCTGGCACTGTCGAAGTAGTGACCCGGCGGGAACTGTGCGACGTCGGCACAGGTATCGACCAGCGCCTTCATTTCCGAGGCCACCCGCAGGCGCCCCTGGGCATCGTGGCCCCAGTACAGCGGCACCACGCCCACCGGGTCACGCGCCACCAGCACGCGCCCGCTGTCGCGGTCCCACAGCGCGAAGGCGAAGATGCCGTTGAGCTGTTCCAGCCACTGCGCCGGCGAACTGCCCTGGCGATACAGCGCGTTGATCACCTCGCAGTCCGAGCCGGTCTGGAAGTCGTAGGCGGTGGTCAGCGCCGCCTTCAATGCCTGGTGGTTGTAGATCTCGCCGTTCACCGCCAGCGCCAGCTGGCCATCGGCCGACAGCAGCGGCTGCGAACCACCGGCCGGGTCGACGATGGCCAGCCGCTCATGGACCAGCAGCGCACCTTCGTCGAGGTATACGCCGCTCCAGTCCGGGCCACGGTGGCGCTGGCGCTGCGACAGTTCCAGCGCATGGCGGCGCAGGGCGGGAAGATCGTCACCGGCCTGCAGGCCGAAGATTCCGAAGATCGAACACATGGGAGAGCTCCTGTTGGGGGATTTCACGGGTGGGAGGGTGTTCGACCGGCCATCCAGGCCCGGGTGGGGCTGCGCCCGGGCACAAAAAAACCCGCATCGGCTGATGCGGGTTTTCTGGTGTCCGGGCGTGTGTTGCTGTCTATCTACCCAGGGCGCAGTCCCGCATCGGCCGCGCACGATTATTCGCGCGCAGATTATTGCGGTTGTTGTTATTGACGGCGGTGACCAGACGGATCGACATGGCATCGACCCTACCCCGGTTTCCGGCACGGCGCAACCGTTGCGTTGGCAACCACTCCCCGGCGCGCATAATGGCCCGCCGTGAAACGTGTAATGGAAATGCAACACCGCACTGGACGCAACGCGGCGCTGGCCGCCCTGCTCTGCCTGGGCCTGCCCGCCTGCCAGACCCTGCCTCCGCCCTCCACGTTGCCGCTGGCGCAGCAACAGGCACTGGAGCAACGCGGCACCGACGGCAGCTTCGACGGAGCCTGGGACACTGCGCAGACCTTCGAACGTTTCAACGATCCGCGCGCCGTTACCTACTACGAGCGTGCTGCCGCGATCACGCCCTGGACCTTCCACAACACCAAGGCGGAAGAAGCACTGGGCCGGATCTGGATCTCCGGCAGGCTGCAGCATGCCGACAGCCCCCATATCAACCCTGCACCTGTCCTGCGCGCGTCCTGGCGACGTGGCGAACGCGCCTATCTGGCGGCTGCCAACCACGGCAATCCCTATGCGTTCTACGGGCTCGCCAAGGCCTACCGCCAGCGAGGCGACGCGCAGCAGGCGCTGCGCTGGGACCTGCGCGGAATGATCTACGAGCGCTACCCGAGTTCGTCGTCGCGACTGCCGGATGCGGTGGCCGCACAGGGTGACACCGTGCATCCGCTGGTGGCGCAGATCCAGCGTCGTGCCGAGCACGGCGACGCCGAAGCGCAGGTCGACCTGGGCGCGCTGCTGGAGAAAGGCATGGGACTGCCGCGCGATCCGGCGCGTGCGCTGCAGCTGTACCAGCGCGCCGGTGAGAAGGGCAATGTGTTCGGCCAGTACTTCGCCGGTCTGCTGCTGGGCCGCAGTGCGCCGGGTGTGGAGAAAGACACCGACGCGGCGGCGCGCTGGTTCGCCAGAGCCGAGGCGCAACACTTCTACATGGCCGCGCCAAGTTACTGGAAGAAAGCGGTCGAGCCGCCGTTCTTCATTTTTTCAGAGTAGAGAAGCGGCCCCGGCGGGAGGCGTGCCGACCAACGGTCGGCACCCACCCTCGCGGGATTCATTCCGTCATGGGGTTCCCACCAGCAGCCGTTCCACCAGGCGCTGGTACAGCCCCGGCAACGCTTCCAGATCGTCCACGCGCACGTTCTCATCCACCTGGTGGATGCTGGCGTTGACCGGCCCCACTTCGATGCACTGCGCACCCAGTGGCGCGATGAAGCGTGCATCTGACGTGCCGCCGCCGGTGCTTTCTTCCGGCGCACGGCCGATGTGCTCGGCCAGCACCGCACGCGCGGTGGCGCGCAGCGTGCCTTCCGGGGTGTAGAACGGCTCGCCGCTGCGGTGCCACTTCAGCGTGTACTGCAGGCCATGGCGGCCCAGCAATGCGGTGATCTCCGCCTCCAGCTTCGGTGCATCCCAGTGCGGGTTGTAGCGGATGTTGAAATCCACCTCCAGCTCGCCGGGAATCACGTTGTTGGCACCGGTGCCGGCATGGATGTTGGAGATCTGCAGGCTGGTCGGCGGGAAGCTCTCATAACCTTCATCCCAGCGCCTTGCGCTCAGGTCGGACAGTGCCGGTGCCGCCTGATGGATCGGATTGCGCGCCTTTTCCGGGTACGCCACATGCCCCTGCACGCCCTGCACGCGCAGCTTGGCCGACAGGCTGCCACGACGGCCTACGCGCAGCAGGTCACCCAGCGTCGAGGTAGACGATGGCTCTCCGGTAATGCACCAGTCGATGCGTTGGCCGCGCTCGGCGAACAGCCGTGCAACGTGACGCACACCATCGATGGCATCGCCTTCCTCGTCGCTGGTCAGCAGTACCGCCAGCGTGCCAGGGTGATCGGGATGCGCAGCGACAAACTGCTCGGCGGCGACCACGAACGCCGCCACGCTGCCCTTCATGTCGGCGGCGCCACGGCCGTACAGCACGCCGTCACGGATCTGCGGCGTGAACGGGTCGCTGGCCCAGGCCTCGCGCGGGCCCGTCGGCACCACGTCGGTGTGGCCCAGCAGCACCAGCACCGGCGCGCCCTGGCCGTGGGTCGCCCACAGGTTGTCGACCTCGCCCAGGCGCAGGTGATCGCACTGGAACCCGGCCTGCTTCAGGCGTGCCGCCAGCAGTGTCTGGCAGCCAGCATCATCCGGCGTCACCGAGGGTCGTGCGATCAGTTCGCAGGTCAGGTCGAGGACCGCACTCATGCGTCACCCACGCCGAAGCGGGCCTTGAAACCGTTGTCGCTGAAGCCTTGGCTGACCGTGCCATCGGCCGTGACCACCAGCGGACGCTTGATCAGCTGCGGGTATTCACGCAGCAGCAGCTTCCATTCGGCCTCGGAGTCGGCGGCCTTGCGGTTGTCCGGCAACTGCCGCCAGGTGGTGGACGACTTGTTCACCATCGCGGCCAGGCCCCCCAGCTGCCCAGCCCACGCCAGCAGTGTTTCCGGGCTCGGCTTGTTCTCGCGGTAATCGACGAAGGTGTAAGGCACGCCGAAGCGGTCCAGCCA
This sequence comes from Stenotrophomonas sp. 63632_Sma, assembly GCF_056482875.1. NCBI lineage: Bacteria > Pseudomonadati > Pseudomonadota > Gammaproteobacteria > Lysobacterales > Lysobacteraceae > Stenotrophomonas > Stenotrophomonas sp. 63632_Sma. Next base: position 1,423,445 of record NZ_CM151220.1, on the reverse strand, counting down.
CTTGGTCGCCTTCTTGCAGGTATCGCAGTTCTTCAAACCGTAGACAGTGGTGCTCATGGCCATCTGTGATGCTGGAAAACAGAGGGCCAGAATCTCACAACAGGCGCTCGGACACGACCCGGAACGGCACCCGTGGCAGCCGGAAGGCCAGCCCTTCCTGCAGCGCCAAGTCCATCGCCTGCAGCCGCGGACACTGCTGCTCACCGATCAGGCGCAGGGGCTGCAGGCTGTCGATCTCCACCGGCAGCGCGATGCGGGTGCTGGCCCAGCGGCCGTCGCAGGTACGGGCGATGGCCTCGTCCTGGCAGGTCAGGAAACGCAGCAGGGCCTGATGGCTGCCGAAGGCCGCCGCCCACCCGGCATCGTCCCAGCCCGCGGCGGCCTGCCACTGCAGGTGCAGCGCCGGGGCACTGCCCTGCCCGCCCTCGATCCGTGTGTGGCCACTCCCTTCGGCATCCAGCGCATGCGTGAAGCGCACCGACAGATGCGGCTGCATGGCATCGCTGAAAACGCGCGCGCCGGCGACGAAGGCCAGCTGGTCCATCACGTTGCGGTCGAACAGCACCACCGGCGTCCCGTCCGGATCGTCGTCACGACGCAGGTACCAGCGCCAGTTGCTCTGCCGTGGCGACGGCATCAGGGAACGCAGCGGCCCAGCCAGCGCGGGCCCGAAGTGGCCGTGACGGTAGCTGAGGATGGTGTAAGGCGTACGTCCGGCATGGACCACGTATTGATGGCCCGGCGGTGGCATTGGTGCGTGACGCACGTCGACCCACCAGCTCACGTAGACCACATCGCGCACGTCACTGACCAGCGCCGGCATCGGCCAGCGCCGCGACAGTGCACGGCGCAGCCGGGTCCAGCGCGGGGCGTGCAGCAGGCGCGGCAGCATCCGCCCGACCAGGGTGTCGGACGGATGCCGGTAGATCGCGGACTGCGCCAGATCCTCCGGCGCAGTCACCTTCAGTCGGCCAGGCCGCGCAGCAGGTCGTTGACGCTGGTCTTGCTGCGGGTCTTGGCATCGACCTGCTTGACGATCACCGCGCAATACAGCGAGTGGGTGCCGTCCTTGCTCGGCAGCGAGCCGGACACCACCACGCTGTACGGCGGGATGTAGCCGTAGGTGATCTCGCCGGTAGCGCGGTTGTAGATGCGGGTGCTCTGGCTGAGGAACACGCCCATGCCGATCACGCTGTGGTGGCCGACGACCACGCCTTCCACCACTTCCGAGCGCGCACCGATGAAGCAGTGGTCCTCGATGATGGTCGGGCTGGCCTGCAGCGGCTCCAGCACGCCGCCGATGCCGGCGCCGCCGGACAGGTGGCAGTGCTGGCCGATCTGCGCGCAGGAACCGACGGTGGCCCAGGTGTCGACCATGGTGCCTTCGCCGACATAGGCGCCGATGTTGGTGAAGCTCGGCATCAGCACCACGTCCTTGCCGAAGTAGGTGCCGCGGCGGGCGATCGCGCCCGGCACCACGCGCACGCCACCACGGCGGAACTTCGCCTCGTCATAGCCGGCGAAGCGCGATTCGACCTTGTCCCAGAACGGCGCCGGACGGGCGTCGACCACGGCCATGTCATTGACACGGAAGTACAACAGCACGGCCTTCTTCAGCCACTCGTTGACCTTCCAGCCACCCTGGCCGTCCGGCTCGGCAACACGGAACTCACCGCTCTCCAGGCCGTCAATCACGCGGTTGACCAGCGGCTTGGTCGAGCCTTCCAGCTCGTGCAGGGTCAAGGTAGCGCGGCGCTCGAAGGCACTCTCGATGCCGAACTTCAGCTCTTCCACGCCCGGGGCCGACGGCTTGCGCAGCGACTTGCGGGCGATGGTTTCGGCGCGGACCGCTTCGGCACTCTTGGACGGCGCCGGCTTCTTCACAGCACGCTTCACCGCAGCCGCTTTCTTCGCCGGGGCCTTCACCGCAGCGGCCTTCTTCGGCGCTGGGGTCTTCTTCGCGGCCGGTGCGGCAGCAGCAGGTTTCCGGGCCGCTGCGCTCTTGGGGGTCGCGGCGGTCTTCTTGGCGGGCTTGGTGGCCATCAGGCGGGGTCTCCGGCGTTTCGATCAGGGTCCAGGCAGGCCAGCATCGCGTCATGCAGCTGCTGCCGGGCAGGTTCAGTCAGGGGGAGGTCGTGTTCGTCACTGATCACGAAGGTGTCTTCGGCGCGTTCGCCGAACGTGGCAATGCGCGCATCATGCACGCGCAGGCCCTGATTGCGCAGCACGAACGCCACATCGGCCAGCAGGCCGGGGCGGTCGGGGGCGACCAGGGCGAAACGGGTTGCGCCCGGCTCATCGCGGAATTCGATGCGCGGGGCGAAGCGGAAGTGCCGCAGCTGCCGTGGCACCACCCGGCGTGACGGCCGCAGGCGCGACAGGTCACCACTGAGTGCCTCGCGCAGCGCCGCTTCCAGGTTGGCACTGCTGCCATCGGCGAAGGTATCGGCCGGGTTCACTTCGAAGGTATCGAAGATGGTATCGGCCGGACCGTCCAGCACGCGTGCGCGGTGGATGCCGTAGCCCTTGCGGTCCAGCGTCATCACGATCGCGGCGAACAGGCCGTCGCGGTCCGGCGAATGCACGAAGACTTCCAGCGCAGGATCGTCGACACTGATCCGGCGTACCTTCACCAGCGCCTGGCCCTGCTTCACCGGCACCAGCGCGGCAGCCTGCCAGGCCAGCTGCTCCGGGCGCAGGCGGATGAAGCCTTCGTCGGGCATCACCGCGAACTGGCGATCGATGGTGGCATCGTCGTAACCCCGCTCGCGCACCAGCGCGCGCACGCTGTCACGCGCTTCGGCCACGCGCTCGGCCGCCGGCACCGGGTGTTCCAGCCCCTCGCGCAGCGCGCGCCGGGTGGCGAAGTACAGGTCGGCCAGCAGGCGGTCCTTCCATGCATTCCACAGCTTGGGGCTGGTGCCGGCGATGTCGGCGCAGGTCAGCAGGTACAGGTAGTCCAGGCGGTCGCGGCTGCCGACCAGGGTGGCGAAGCGATGGATCACCTCCGGATCGGCGATGTCCTGCTTCTGCGCGGTCACCGACATGCGCAGGTGCTGTTCGACCAACCACGCCACCAGTTCGGTGTCGGACGTGCTCAGCGCATGCGCCTGGCAGAACGCGCGCGCGTCCACCGCGCCCAGCTCCGAATGGTCGCCGCCACGGCCCTTGGCGATGTCATGGAACAGGCCGGCCAGCAGCAGCAGCTCGGGCTTGCGCAGGCGCGGCCACACTTCGTGCGCGATCGAGAAGCGCTCGTCGGCGCGACTGCTGGCGAACAGGCCGATGTTGCGCAGGACCATCAGCGTGTGCTGATCGACGGTGTAGACATGGAACAGGTCGAACTGCATGCGCCCGCTGACCTGGGCGAACGCGGGAATCCACTGGCCAAGCACGCCCAGCCGCGCCATGCGCGAGAGCGTATCGACCGGGCGCTGGCCGCGCAGCAGCGCCAGGAACTGCTCGCGTGCATCGGCATCAGCCTGGTCGTAAGCCGGCAGCAGTGGCAGCGCTTCGGCCAGCGCACGCGCGGTCAGCGAATGCAGGCCGCGCACCTGCGGATTGTTGGCCCAGCTGGCGAACAGCGCGAACACCTGGCCGATGTCGCCGCGCGGCCAGTCGGCTTCGTTGGCCGCCAGGTAACCACGGCGCAGGGAAAAGCCCACGGTCAGCGGCTCCGGCTGCGCCTCGCCATCGAACTGTTCCTCGAAGCGCTGCAGCAGGCGGTCGCTGATCCGGCGCACGACCAGCGCGGCGCGGTAGAAGCCCTGCATCATCTTCTCGACACCGAGGTTCTCGGCATCGTCTTCAAAGCCCAGGCGTGCCGCCAGGGTCTTCTGGTAATCAAAACGCAGGCGCTCTTCCGGGCGACGCGCGACCAGATGCAGGCCAAAGCGCAGCCGCGCCAGCACCGCACGTTCGCGCTTCAGTGCTGCCGCTTCGTCTGCGCCCAGATGGCCGAGCCCGACCAGCGCCTCCAGGTCACGCACGCCGAAGGCACGCAACGCCATCCAGCCAAGCGTATTGAGATCGCGCAGGCCGCCGGGGCCATCCTTCAGGTCCGGCTCCAGGTTGTCGGCGGTATCGCCGAAGCGCTGGTGTCGGTTGCGCAGCTCTTCCAGCTTGGCCAGGAAGAAGGTGCGCGCCGGCCACAGTTCACGATCGTCGACGGCCTCGCGCAGCGCGCGGCGCGCCACATCATCGGCCAGGATCGGGCGCGCCTCGATCAGCGCGGTCAGCACGGTCTGGTCCACTGCCGCCTCGCGGCACTGCGATGCAGAACGCACCGCATGGCTGACGGCCAGCCCGCAATCCCATAGCAGCGCGAACAGGCGCGCCAGCGCCGCCTCATGGGCCAGCTGTGCCGGCGGATCGCCGAACACCAGCAGGTCGATGTCCGAACGCGGAAACAGTTCACCGCGGCCATAGCCGCCGACCGCGAACAGCGACAGCCCGCTGTCGGCCGGCAGGCAGCGCTGCCAGGCCAGGCGGATCAGATGGTCGGCAGCGCGCGCGCGCAGCGCCAGCAGGCGCTCGATGTTGTCGCCCTGGTCGAAGCGGCGGTACAGGCGCGCGTCGGCCTGCTGCAGCGCCTGGCGCGCGGCAGCAGCCCAGTCCGGGTAGTTGAGCGACGCGGCCGGCGTGTCCAGCAGCGAACTCGCCGGCAGCATCCTCAGGAGACCTGCGACTCGCCCGGCGACAGGGTCAGCACGTCCACGCCGGTCTCGGTGACCGCGATCATGTGCTCCCACTGTGCCGACAGCTTGCGGTCCTTGGTCACCACGGTCCAGCCATCCGGCAGCACCTTGTTGTAGCGGGTGCCCTCGTTGATCATCGGCTCGATGGTGAAGGTCATGCCAGGCTGCAGCACCAGGCCCTGGCCCGGGCGGCCGTAATGCACCACCTGCGGTTCATCGTGGTAGACCTTGCCGATGCCGTGGCCGCAGTACTCGCGCACCACGCTGAAACGCTCGCCTTCGGCATAGCTCTGGATGGCATGGCCGATGTCGCCCAGGGTCGCGCCCGGACGCACCGCGCGGATGCCGCGCCACATGGCTTCGTAGGTGGTTTCCACCAGGCGGCGGGCCATCACCGACGGGGTGCCGACGAAGTACATGCGGCTGGTGTCGCCGTGCCAGCCATCCTTGATGACGGTGACGTCGATGTTGATGATGTCGCCATCCTTGAGCACCTTCCCTTCGCTGGGGATGCCATGGCAGATGACGTTGTTGACCGAGGTGCACACGGTCTTCGGGAAGCCGCGGTAGCCGACGTTGGCCGGAACGGCGCCCTGCACGTTCACGATGTGGTCGTGGCAGATGCGGTCCAGTTCCTCGGTGGTGACACCGGGCTTGACGTGGGGGGTGACGATGTCGAGCACTTCGCTGGCCATGCGGCCGGCGATTCGCATCATCTCGATTTCCTGCGGGGTTTTCAGATTCACGCTCATGGCCCCCATTATCGCCGATCCGGCCACAATCTGAACGAACGCCACCCAACTGGCGATCCGGGCCATGCACGGTTCCGGCAAGGAAAGTGAAAGCGTGATCGCCGCCCCCCTTTCGCCTCCCTGTTTATCACGGAATACAGACACTTACGCCTCCTAAGCTGGGGTCACCGTCGCCGAAGCGGTGCCGAACGTGCCGCCTTCGCCTTGTTCAACGGACCTTCGGGTCAGGGAGGTTGTCCATGCGATCCGCGCTTCGTTCCCCGCTTGCCTGGGCCCTGGCCGGGGTGCTGCTGTCCGGCCCGGCCCTGGCCGCAGACACCACCACCTTCAATGTCACCCTGGTGGTGACCAAGGCCTGCACGATCACGGCTGCTGCCGCCACCAACGTTGACTTCGGCACGGCGGCCTCGACCACCGCGACCCCCACCCTGGGCCAGGGCACGGTGACCGCCCAGTGCTCGGCACTGACCCCGTACACGATTTCACTGAATGCGGGTGCCAATGCCAGCACCGCCAATGACGTCACCACTCGCCGGATGAAGAACACCAACGCCGCGGTGACCGCCAACAACTACGTCGGCTACCAGCTCTACCAGGACGCCGCGCACACCCTGGTCTGGGGTGCCACCTCCGGCACCAACACCCAGGCTGGCATCGGCACCGGCCTGGCCGTGCCCTACATCGTCTACGGCCAGATCCTGAACCTGAGCACCAACAACCCGGCGACCGGCAACTACCTGGATACGGTTACCGCCACGATCACCTATTGATGGAGCACGCCCGCATGGCCGGACCCCGCCCGTGGCGCGCCACCGGCGTGGCGCTGCTCGTCCTGAGCCTGGTATTCGCCGCCCCGGTCGAAGCCACCAGCCTGCAGGTCGCCCCGACCAGCCTGCAGCTGGAAGCGCGCCAGCGTGCCGGCGAGCTTTGGCTGACCAACAGTGGCACCTCGCCGGTGAAGCTGCAGGTTCGGGTGTTCCGCTGGGTGCAGCAGGACGGCCAGGAGCAACTGTTGCCCACCGATGAACTGGTGGTCACCCCGCCGATGCAGGAACTGGCTGCCGGGCAGCAGCAGCTGGTCCGGGTGATGCGTCCGGACAGGACGCCACCGCCGGCACAGCAGTACTACAGGCTGATTGTCGACGAGGTGCCCGACCTGGCCACCCGCGCCGACGGCATGCAGTTCGTGCTGCGCTATTCGATACCGGTGTTCGTGCAGCCCGCCGCCGGCAAGCTTGCGCCGCAGCTGCAGGCCCGCCTGGTGCAGTTGCCCGATGGCCGCAACGGCGTCGAGGTGGCCAACGCAGGCAACAGCTATGCGCAGATCGCCGATCTTGCGCTGGGCAGCCCCACGCGCCCACGCATCGTGCATCCCGGACTGCTGGGTTACGTGCTGCCCGGGCAGGTGATGCGCTGGCCGATCGAGCGCACGGCGATCGACCGCGACAACGACCAGATCACGGCCAAGCTCAATGGCGAGTCGGAACAGACGCCGCTGTCGCCCCCATCGGCTCGCTGAGGCGTTGATGGGCGCGCTGCTTGCTGCCCTGGCTCCTGCGGCGACCCAAGCCGCCGATGTGTCCGGTGCAGCGGCTACCGCCACCGCCGATGTATCAGGCATCTCCGCCGATGCGATGCTGCCACCGCCCACACCGTTGACCGCCAACCAGACGCTGTACCTGGACGTTTCGCTCAACAGCACCCCACGCGGACTGCTGCCTTTCATCGAGAACCGTGGCCGCCTGCAGGCCAGCCCCGACGTACTGCGCCAGCTCGGCTTCAACGCCCACGGCGATGCACCGGTGTACCTGGACCAGATCAGCGGCGCGGTGGTGCGCTATGACGCACGCCTGCAGACCCTGGCGCTGGACGTGCCACTGGACCAGCTGACCCTGCCAACCACCGTGCTCAGCCGCCCGCAGACACGCGCGCCCGCAGGCAGTGCCTCACCCGGACTGCTGCTCAACTACGACGTGTATGGCAGCCGGGTGGATACGCTGGGCAACCTCAGCCTGAGCTCCGAACTGCGCCTGTTCGGCGTCGGCAACGGCACCTTCGAAAACACCGCGGTCAGCAGGCGCTACCAGCAGCCTGGCGACCGTCGCTGGCGAGGGGAGAGCGTGCGCCTGGATACGCGCTGGAGCCTGGATTTCCCCGACCAGGCGATGACGCTGGAGGTCGGCGATTTCTACAGCGGCTTCGTCGACTGGACCCGTCCGGTGCGCCTGGGTGGCCTGCAGATCGGTCGCAACTACGGCCTGCAGCCCTATCGCGTGCTGACCCCCACGCCCAGTTTCCTCGGCCAGGCGGTGGTGCCGTCCACGGTCGAGCTGTACGTCGATGGCCTGCGCCAGTACAGCGGCCAGGTCCCGGTCGGCCCGTTCCAGCTGGCCGCACAGCCGGGCATCAGCGGCACCGGCAGCGCACAGGTGGTGGTCACCGACGCATTCGGCCGCATGCAGACCCTGGATTTCAGCTTCTATGGCACCCAGCAACTGCTGGCCAAGGGCCTGTCGGACTGGTCGGTCGGTGTTGGCCAACTGCGCGAGGACTTCGGCCAGCGCTCCTTCGCCTACGACGACCGCACCGTGGCCAGTGCCAGCTGGCGCGGCGGCATCAGCGATACCTTCACCGCTGAAGCGCATGCCGAAGGCGGCGGTGGCCTGGCCCAGGCCGGCATCGGCGGCGGGTGGCTGCTGGGTGGCGCGGGCGTGTTCAACGCCGCCTATGCGCACAGCAACTACCAGGGCCTGCAGGGCGGGCAATGGGCACTGGGCTACAGCTGGAACAACCGCCGACTCAACGTCAATCTGCGCACCGTGCGCAGCCATGGTGATTACCGCGACCTGGGCGCACTGCAGGGCAACCTGCCACCCAGCATCAGCGAACAGGCCACGGTCGGCGCCGATCTGCTGCGGCTGGGCACGCTCAGCGCCAGCTACCTGCGCCTGCGCTACCCCGATGGCGAAGACAACCGCTACGCCAGCCTGTTCTGGTCGCGGACCTGGAGCCAGCGCTGGTCGGCCTACCTCTCGGTGAACCAGAACCTGGACCAGAGTGATGACCGCAGCATCTATCTGTCGGTGACGGCCAGCCTGGGCAACAACCGCCAGGCCAGCCTGTCCAGCCAGCGCAATGGCGACAGCCAGACCTGGGTGGCCGACGTCACCCAGCCGGTGCCCGGCGATGGCAGTGCAGGCGGCATCGGTTGGCGCGCGCAGGTGCGCCACGGCGAGGACGGCAGTGGCGGCCTGGCCGAAGTCGGCATCCTCAATGACGTCGGCCGCTACTCCTTCGGGGCCTCGCGCCAGGGCGGGCTCAACTATGCCTACGGCAGCGCCAGTGGCAGCCTGGTCTGGATGGGCGGGCACGCGTTTGCCACCCGCGAGGTCTCCGATGCATTCGCGGTGATCAGCACCAATGGTGTTGGTGGCGTGCCGGTGCGGCTGGAGAACCGCCTGATCGGCGTCACCGATGATCGTGGCCTGTTGCTGGTCAGCCCGCTGCTGTCCTGGCAGCGCAACCGGGTCTCGATCGACACCCTGGACCTGCCCGAGGACATGCGTGCCGACCGCATCGAGGACTGGGTGACGCCGCGCCAGCGCGCTGGGACCCACGTGACATTCCAGTTGCGCTCGCGGCCCTCTCTGAGCCTGACGCTGCAGAGCATGGACGGGCAGCCGCTGGAAGTGGGCAGCGAAGTGCAGTTGCCCGGCGGACGCCAGGCCACGGTGGGCTATGACGGCCTGCTGTATCTGGAAGACGTCGCTGCCGGCAGCGTGCTGTACATCACCACCAGCCGCGGCCAGTGCCGGGTGAAGGTACCCGAGCAGCCCAAGGTAGTGGCGTCCGGCGCCCGGCCGAAGCCGGCACCGCTGCCGTGCATCCCGGAGGTGGCGCAATGAGAGTGCTGCTGCTCGGCATGCTGCTGTTCGCCGGCCTGCTCGTGGCACTACCGGCCCAGGCGACAGCGGTCTGCACGGCAACCGCGAACCCGACTCTGCCGTTCGGCAACATCAACAGCAACGCTCCCGGCCCTACGGCGGCGACGCTGAACATCACGGTGACCTGCACCACCGCCGCACTGAGCCTGCTGGCCACCACCGGCGTCCGCGTCTGCGTGGGTATCGGCGCAGGCAGTGGCGGCGGCAGCACCTCCACCTTCCGCACGATGTCCACTTCCAGCAGCGACACCATGAATTTCCAGCTCTACAACAACGCCAGCTACGGCCAGGTCACCGGCCTGGTGCCACGCGGCACGCCGCCGGCGCAGGAACTGACCATGAGCTACAACGTGCCGCTGCTGACCGGCGGCAGCGGTGCGCAGTCCGTGCAGCTGTTCGCGCAGATCCCCGCCAACCAGATCCTCGCTTCGGGTGCTTACAGCAGCACCTTCAGTGGCGCCAACGTGGTGCTCACCTGGGCCTGGAATGAAGTCCTGCTCGGCAACGCCACCGTGCCGGCCACCTGCAACGGCGGCGCAACCGGCACCAACAGCGCCAGTGCGGCCTTCAGCTTCACTGCCACTGCCAACGTGCTGCCGCAATGCGGCAGCTACGTCACCACCAACATGGACTTCGGCAACGTCACCGGCAGCATTTCCGCCAACATCGACCGGACCGCCACGCTCACGCTGACCTGCCTGAAGAACACCGCCTACCAGATCAGCCTCAACAACGGCCAGAACAACCCCGCCGCCTCCACCACCCGGCGCATGGCCACCACCATTGGCAGCGGCACCTACTACCTCCCCTATGAGCTGTACCGCGACGCCGCGCGCAGCCTGCGCTGGGGCAATACCCTCAATGTCGATACCGTTGGCGGCACCGGAAATGGCAGCGCGCAGCAGCTGACCATCCATGGCCGGGTGCCGCCGGTCACCGGCCAGCCCCCGGCCGGTACCTACAACGATCTGGTGCAGGTGACGATCACTTACTGACCTGTGTGCCGACCAACGGTCGGCATCCACCGGGATGGATTGGAATGGTCGGCACCCACCGGGGTGGGTTTGGAATCGTCGGCACCCACCGGGGTGGGTTCCGGTAGATCCACGCCGTGCGTGGATGTGCGCATCCCTCCTGCGCCAGGACCAGTCGACTGGCAGTCGAGCCTACAGATTCGGCCGATCCGGCCGATACCGCGCAACGGGTCCTACAGTACGGTGGATGGCAGGTGGTTCGCGCACTTCTGATCGGGGCGATGCTGGTCGCCAGTACGCCCGCGTGGGCCGATCCCGGCAGCACCTCCCTGCAGATCCGGCTGACTGTGGTCGAGGGCTGCAGCAGTGATGCCGGCAACACCCGATGCACGGCACCGCACCGGCGCAGCGACGCGCCCGAGCTTCCGCAACAGATCCGCGACCTCGCGCCGCCGGCCGACAGCGACGACGCGGCGCCTGCCGTGACCCTCATCTACTGATGCGCATCCTGCTGAGCCTGCTGGCACTGCTGCTGGCACTGCCCGCTGCGGCGCTGGACCTGGTGCCCACCACCCTGCAGCTGCCCGCCGAAGGGGGGCACGGCGAGCTGTGGCTTTACAACCCCGGGCCCGGCCGCTGGCAGGGCGAGGTTCGGATCCTGGCCTGGGAACAGCAGGTCGATGCGGAAAAGCTGCGGCCCAGCGACCAGATCCTGGCCAGCCCCGCCCGGCTCGACCTCCCGCCCGGCACCCGTCAACGCATCTGGCTGCTGCCTCGGGAGACGTCGCCCGTTGCCGTCGAGCAGGCCTACCGGGTGATCCTGAGCCCCAGCGGACCGGGCCTGCCACGCTACTCGCTGCCCTTGTTCCGGGGGCATGCGGCGCCCCTGGCGCGGCCGGACCTGCATGCCGGAATCGAATCCGGCACGTCGCAGCCTCTTCTGCGACTGCGCAACGCAGGTTCCGTTCACGCCCGCCTGCACGATCTTGCGTTCGTCGCCGGCGATGGACGCCGCACCCTGCTGCTGCCGGGACTGGCCGGCTACCTGCTGGCGGGCCGGGAACGCCGCTGGGCCCTCCCCGTCCATGCCGACAGCTATGCCGGTGGCCATTTCCAGGCCCGGCTGCAGGACGGCCGCGTGGTCGATCTGACCGCGCCGGACCCGGCAATTGCAGCGAGCGCTCCCAGCGGGCTATAATCGACCGGATTCCTGCCGCCTGCGTGCGCGGGAGACCGTCCACACCGGACGTCACCGGTGAATCCACACCTGCTGCCCCCATCCGTGCCGGGGTGCTCCGCAAGGAGTTCGGCCACGGAGGCAACAGGGAAGCCCAACCCCGGAACCATCCGCGCTTCCACGCGTCCCGCATACCTATCCCCGCGGGCGGAATCGCCGGTTCCATATCAGGAGTATTGCAATGCCCCAGGTCACCATGCGTCAGATGCTGGAAGCCGGCGTCCACTTCGGCCACCAGACCCGCTACTGGAACCCGAAGATGGCTCCGTACATCTTCGGCGCCCGCGGCAAGATCCACATCATCAACCTGGAAAAGACCGTCCCGCTGTTCAACGATGCGATGAACTTCATCTCGTCGGTTGCCCAGAAGCGCGGCACCGTCCTGTTCCTGGGCACCAAGCGCAGCGCCCGCGAAACCATCAAGGAAGAAGCCGAGCGTTGCGGCATGCCGTTCATGAACCAGCGTTGGCTGGGCGGCACCCTGACCAACTTCCGTACCGTCAAGCAGTCTGTTGCCCGCCTGAAGGAACTGGAAGCCGGTGAAACCGACGGCACCTTCGAGAAGCTGGTCAAGCACGAAGTGCTGGGCCTGCGTCGCGAGCGCGACAAGCTGGAAGCCTCGCTGGGCGGCATCAAGGACATGAACCGTCTGCCGGACGCCATCTTCGTGATCGACATCGGCCACGAAGACATCGCGATCAAGGAAGCCAAGAAGCTGGGCATCCCGGTCATCGCCGTGGTCGACACCAACTACAACCCGGAACTGGTGGACTACGCCATCCCGGGCAACGACGACGCCATCCGCGCTGTGCAGCTGTACGCCCGCGCCGCTGCCGACGCCGTGCTGGAAGGCAAGGCTGCTGCTCCGCACGCTGCTTCGGTGCGTGAGGAAGAGTTCGCCGAAGCCGCTGCTGAAGGCGAAGAGAAGCCGGCCCGCCGCGCTCCGGCCAAGAAGGCTGCCAAGAAGGGCGACGACGCCCAGGCCTGATCCAGGCCCCGGGGTGGACGCCCGGCGTCCACCCTCCCTGCGCGCAGCCTTTGGCGCGTGACAGGACCGTGTCACACGGGCCGGCCACCATGCCGGCCCAACCCCTTTCTTTCGTGAGGTAATCCCGTGGAAATCACTGCTTCCCTGGTCAAGGAACTGCGCGAGCGCACCGGCGCCGGCATGATGGAATGCAAGAAGGCTCTCACCGAAGCCAACGGCGACATCAACGCTGCTGCTGAAGCCATGCGCAAGTCCGGCGCTGCCAAGGCCGACAAGAAGGCTGACCGCGTGGCCGCCGAAGGCCGTCTGGGCCTGGCCCAGGATGGCGGCAAGGCCGTGCTGGTCGAAGTCAACTCGGAAACCGACTTCGTCGCCAACGATGACAACTTCAAGTCCTTCGTCAATGCCGTCGCCGCTGCCGCCCTGGCATCGGGCGCCAACGACGTCGAAGCCGTGAAGGCTGCCAAGCTGGCCGATGGCCGCACCGTTGAAGAAGCCCGCGCCACCGCCGTGCAGACCCTGGGTGAAAACATCCAGATCCGTCGCATGGTGAAGGTTGATGGCAACAACACCATCGGCGCCTACGTCCACACCAACGGCAAGGTTGGCGTGCTGGTCGACCTGGTCGGCGGCGACGTCGAGCTGGCCCGTGGCCTGGCCATGCACGTGGCAGCCCTGAAGCCGCCGCACAACAAGGCTGCGGACGTCCCGGCCGAGTTCGTCGAGAAGGAAAAGGAAATCGAGCTGGCCAAGATGTCCGAAAAGGACAAGGCCAAGCCGGCCGAGATCCTGGAAAAGATCATCAGCGGCAAGATCAACAAGATCGTCAGCGACGTGACCCTGTACGGCCAGACCTACGTGCTGGGCGACACCACCGTCGAGCAGGTGGTCAAGGCCGCTGGCGCCGACGTGGCGGGCTTCAAGCTGCTGATCGTCGGCGAAGGCATCGAGAAGGTGGTGGAAGACTACGCCGCTGAAGTTGCCAAGGCGATGCAGGTCTGATTCCAGCCTTCCGGCTGTGAAGCGACCAGAAGGAGCCGCGGGAAACCGCGGCTCTTTTTTTATGTATGGGCCAAGGGATGAACCCATGCCCCATCGGCCGGTGCGCACCGTTGGTGCGCACAACCGGCACCTTTGCGTTGCGCGCGAATCAAGCCGATACTCGGCGCAGGGAATCCACAGTCACATAGCAGGAACGAAAATCGCGGACTGTGATGCATTCCTAGGTATTCTTGTCCCAATGGAATTGAACGACCCGACATGCCTCCCGAGCTGACAGCTGCCCTGGCGCTCTGCCGCAACCTGCCCTCGCCACCCGGTATTGCCCTGCGCATCATCGAGCTGGCCCAGGACCCGGAAGCGGATATCGCCACCGCCGCCGACATCATCGCCATCGACATGGCGCTGAGCGCTCGCATGCTGCGCATCGCCAATTCGCCGCTGTACGCCAGCCGCCGCCGCATCGAGAACCTCGGCCAGGCGCTGACCATGCTCGGCCTGAATGCCACGATCAGCCTCGCCCTCGGCTTCACCGTCACCCAGGGCCTGACCGGTGGCGGCGGTGCCGACCACGACCTGCGCCAGCGCGCGTGGAAGCGCAGCATTCTCAGCGCCCTGGCCGCCAGCCAGCTGGGCCAGGCACGCGGCCTGCGTCGGCTGGAGGAACTGATGCTGGCCGGGCTGCTGCAGGACCTGGGCGTGCTGTGCCTGGCCCAGGCCGAATCGGAGCGCTACCTGCCACTGCTGCGCGAAGCCCGTGACAATACCGATCTGGTCGCACGCGAGCGCGAGGAACTGGGCTGCAGCCACGCCGATGTCGGCGCCTGGGTGGCCGAACAGTGGGGCCTGCCGCGCTACCTGGTGGAAAGCATCAGCCACAGCGAGGACGACGACGCTGCCGATTCGCCGTTCCAGGCATGCGTGCAGCTGTCCGGCGCTGTTGCCGACATCTGGCTGGACGAAGACGCCGATGCCGCCCGCGAACGCGCTCTGCACCAGGTGCATGACCGGCTGGAGCTCGACAGCGCCCGTTTCGATCAGGTGCTGACCCGCATCAGCGATGCCCTTCCGGATATCGCCAGCTTGTTCGAGGCCGGCCTGAACTCGCCCTCGCGGGTCCGGGAGCTGATCGACCACGCGCAGGAACTGGCCACCCTGCGCAACCTGCGCGAGCTGCAGGATGCCGATCAGGCACGCCGCCGCGCCGACGAATTCGAGGCGCGGGCCAAGCGCCTGGCCGACCAGGCCCACCGCGACGCCCTGACCGGCGTGCTCAACCGCCGCCAGCTGGAGGCGGTGCTGGAACAGGAGTTCCTGCGCGCCGGGCGCCAGGGCTGGCCGCTGTCGGTGGCCTTCATCGACCTGGACGACTTCAAGAAGATCAATGATGCCCACGGCCACCTGACCGGCGACGAGGTGCTGCGCGCCTTTGCCGGCAAGCTGCAGGGCCAGCTGCGCAACAGCGACACCGTGGCCCGCTTCGGTGGCGAGGAATTCGTCGCGCTGCTGCCCAACACCAGTGAATCGGTGGCGCTGGACGTGATCCGGCGCGTGCTGGCCAACATCGTCGCCACGCCGATGGCCGAGCTGGAGGAAGGCCCGCTGTTCGTCACCTTCTCCGCCGGCGTGGCCACCCAGGGCGGCTACGAACGCTTTGCCGACGTGCAGGACCTGCTGCGCGCAGCCGACGATGTGCTGTACCGCTCGAAGAACCTGGGCCGCAACCGGGTGATCGCCCGCTCCCCCGGCGCCCTCGGCCACGACGAGCTTTCAGCCACCGCCGGCGCCGAGCTGGGCTGAACGGGACGCCCCGCGTGAGCGGGGCGGACGGCAGGATTTCGCGCCGCAGTGCACAAAACACTTTGGCCCAACGCCGCATGCGCGTAGAATCGCCCGCGATTTCCACGCACCCGAGGTCCCTATGTCCAAGCTCGCCTATCGCCGCATCCTTCTGAAACTGTCCGGGGAGGCGCTGATGGGAGATGAGGACTACGGCATCGACCCGAAGATCATCAATCGCCTGGCCCGTGAGGTCATCGAAGCCCAGCAGGCCGGTGCCGAAGTGGCGCTGGTGATCGGCGGCGGCAACATCTTCCGCGGCGCCGGCCTGGCCGCTGGCGGCATGGACCGGGTCACCGGCGACCAGATGGGCATGCTGGCCACGGTCATCAACGCCCTGGCCATGCAGGACGCCCTGGAAAAGCTGGGCGCCAAGGCCCGCGTGATGAGCGCGATCAAGATCAACGACGTGTGCGAGGACTACATCCGCCGCCGCGCCATCCGCCACCTGGAAAAGGGCCGCCTGGTGATTTTCGCCGCCGGCGTCGGCAGCCCGTTCTTCACCACCGACTCCGGCGCCGCGCTGCGTGCGATCGAGATCGGTGCCGACCTGCTGCTGAAGGCCACCAAGGTCGATGGCGTGTACGACAAGGACCCGAACAAGCACAGCGACGCGGTCCGTTTCGACAGCCTGAGCTACGACGAAGTGATCCGCCGCGGCCTGGAAGTGATGGATACCGCGGCCTTCGCACTGGCCCGCGACAGCGACCTGCCGATGCGCGTGTTCGACATGGGCCAGCCGGGCGAGCTGCTGAAGATCCTCAGCGGCGCGAACATCGGCACCCTGGTCCAGGGCCGCGACCCGGCCTGAGCCTGAGCGCCAGGCGAGCTCCGGGCCGATTCTGGCCCGGCAGCGTCCCGTATTCGCCTATAATCGCCCGATTCCAGTTACACCCAGGACCGGGCGATGCTCAACGACATCAAGAACAACGCGCAGACGCGCATGGCCAAGAGCATCGACGCTCTGAAGCACACCCTCACCTCGATCCGCACCGGCCGCGCCACCCCGGCCCTGCTGGACCGCGTCACGGTCAGCGCCTATGGCAACGCCAGCACCCCGCTGAACCAGGTCGCATCGATCTCCAACGCCGACGCCCACTCGCTGCTGGTCACGCCGTTCGACAAGAGCATGATCAAGGAGATCGAAAAGGGTCTCTACAACGCCGAGTTCACCCCGAACACCCTGGGCACCGCGATCCGCATCAACATGCCGCCGCCGACCGAAGAGCGCCGCAAGGAGCTGGCCAAGCAGGTGCAGAAGGAAGGCGAAGGCGCCAAGATCGCGATCCGCAACATCCGTCAGGACGCGAACAAGGAAATCGCCAAGCTGGTCAAGGACAAGGCGATCAGCGAAGACGAGAAGAAGCGCGGTGAGGACGACATCCAGAAGTTGACCGACACCAACATCAAGGACGTCGACAAGGTCGTTGCCGACAAGGAAAAAGAACTGCTGTCGGTCTGAAGTCGATGCCTTCAGTCCCGCCTCCGTTGCCGGCCGCCCTGCCCCGCCACATTGCCATCATCATGGATGGCAATGGGCGCTGGGCACAGCAGCGCCGTCGTCCGCGCGTGATCGGCCACCGGGCCGGCGCGCGTGCGGTCAACCGCACCATCGAGCGCTGCCTTGAGCTGGGAATTCCGGCGCTGACCCTGTTCGCGTTTTCCAGCGAGAACTGGGGCCGGCCGCAGGAAGAAGTCGATGCGTTGATGAAGCTGTTCCTCGGCGCGCTCGACCGCGAAGTGGACGAGCTGCATCGGCGCGGCGTGCGCGTGCGCTTCATCGGCGAGCGCGAACGCTTCGGTGCCGGGCTGGTCAGCCGCATGCAGCTGGCCGAGCAGCGCACCGCAGACAACACCACCCTGACCCTGTCGATCGCCGCCAGCTACGGTGGCCGCCAGGACATCGCCCGTGCCGCGCGCGCGCTGGCCGCTGAAGTCGCCGCCGGCCGCCTGCTGCCCGAACAGATCGACGAATCGCTGCTGGGCAGCCAGGTCGCCCTGGCCGACCTGCCGCCACCGGACCTGTTCATCCGCACCGGTGGCGACACCCGCATCAGCAACTTCCTGCTGTGGCAGCTGGCGTACACCGAGCTGTGGTTCACCGAGGCGCTGTGGCCAGACTTCGATCCCGCCCTGCTGCAGCAGGCGCTGGACGCCTACGGCAGCCGTGAGCGTCGTTTCGGCCTGACCAGCGCCCAGATCGCCGCACTGGCCACCGAGACTTCCAGCCCATGACCAAGACCCGAGTCCTTGCCGCGCTGATCATGGCGCCGGTCGCCATTGCCGCGATCCTGCTGCTGCCGACCCAATGGCTGGCAGCGGCGGCCGCTGCGGTGCTGCTGATCGGCCTGTGGGAGTGGCTGAAGCTGGCCGGCATCGAAGACACCCTGGCGCGCACCGTGCTGCTGGTACTGAACCTGCTGCTGATGGTGCTGCTGGTGTGGGCCGATGGCAGCACGCTGGTGCTGTTCCAGATCACCACATTGGCCGGTGTTGCCTGGTGGCTGGCGGCGCTGGTCTGGCTGCGCTTCTTCAATTTCGGCGCGCAGCCGTCGGCACCCTCGCGCATCGTGAAGATGCTGGCCGGTACGCTGGCCATCGTTCCGGCCTGGGCCGCGCTGGTGCTGATCCATGCCGGCGGCGATCCGCCGGGCAAGCAGGGCCACCTGTGGCTGCTGGCAGCGCTGGCACTGGTCTGGGCGGCCGATTCGGGCGCCTATTTCGCCGGCCGTCACTTCGGCAAGCACAAGCTGGCCCCGCGCATCAGCCCCAACAAGACCTGGGAAGGCCTGTTCGGCGGCCTGCTGGCCGGTGTCGCCGTGGCCGTCGGCCTGGGCTGGCTGGCCGGCATCGATACCGCACACCTGCCGGGCCTGCTGATCACTTCGGTGGTGGCCGTGTTCGCCTCGGTGCTGGGTGATCTGTTCGAAAGCCTGATCAAGCGCCACGCGGGCGCCAAGGACTCGGGCCACCTGATTCCGGGCCATGGTGGCGTACTCGACCGTGTCGACGGCGTCCTGGCTGCAGTGCCGGTGTTCGCACTCGGCAAGGAAATCTTCGGGTTCTGACCATGAATGCTGTCGCAGACCTGCGCCGGGTCGCCGTATTCGGCGCCACCGGCTCGATCGGTGCCTCCACGCTGGACGTGATCGCCCGCCACCCGCAGCGCTACCAGGCCACCGTGCTGGCCGCCGGTCGTCAGGTGCAGGCGTTGCTGGCACTGTGCCGCCAGCACCGGCCCGCGCACGCGGTGATCGCCGACGAATCGCTGTTCGCTGAGCTGCGCGATGGCCTGCGCGATGCCGGACTGGCCACCGAGGCGCATGCCGGCCATGCCGCGCTGGACCAGCTGGCCGCCAGCGATGCCTGCGACACCGTGGTCGCCGCCATCGTCGGTGCGGCCGGGCTGTCTTCCACCCTGGCCGCCGCCGCCGCGGGCAAGCGCATCCTGCTGGCCAACAAGGAATCGCTGGTGCTGGCCGGTGAGCTGCTGACCCGCACCGCAGAACGCGCCGGCGCCGAGATCATCCCGATCGACAGCGAACACAGCGCGATCTTCCAGTGCCTGCGCTCGCGCGATGCCAGCGTCGATGGCGCCGGCGTGCGCCGCATCCTGCTGACCGCCTCCGGCGGCCCGTTCCGTGGCCGCAGCCGCGCCGAGCTGGCCCAGGTCACCCCGGCCCAGGCCGTTGCCCACCCGAAGTGGTCGATGGGGCCGAAGATCTCGGTCGATTCGGCGACGTTGATGAACAAGGGCCTGGAAGTGATCGAGGCCCACCACCTGTTCGGCATCCCCGGAGAGCGCATCGAAGTGCTGGTGCACCCGCAGAGCCTGGTCCACTCGCTGGTCGAGTTCGTGGACGGCTCGACCCTGGCGCAGATGGGCCTGCCGGACATGCGCACCACACTGGCCGTTGGCCTGGGCTGGCCACAACGCATTGAATCGGGCGTATCCGGGCTGGATCTGCTGGCCCAGGGCCGGCTCGATTTCGAGGCCCCGGACACCGACGCCTTCCCCTGCCTGGCCCTGGCCTGGCAGGCGATGCAGGCCGGCGGCACCGCCCCGGCGGTGCTGAACGCTGCCAATGAAGAGGCGGTTTCAGCGTTTCTTCAGGGCCGGATCGGTTTCCTGACCATCCCGGAGCTGGTTGCTAACGCTCTTTCAACACTGCCGACCCAGCCAGCCGATACACTGGAGGTCCTGTTGTCCGCCGACCAGCGGGCACGCCAGCTGACCCTGAACGCCATCGACGCCGCCTGAACGACCGCCTCGCCCAGCATGACGACGCCGCCCCTGCCCGCCACTGTGAGCCTGCATGACTGACTTCATCGGATCGGTCTGGTGGATGATTGTCAGCCTCGGGCTGCTGGTCACGTTCCACGAGTTCGGGCATTACTGGGTCGGGCGCCTGTGCGGGGTCAGGATCCTGCGCTTCTCGGTCGGCTTCGGCCGGCCGCTGTGGTCGCGCCGGGACAGGCACGGCACCGAGTTTGCCATCGCCGCCATCCCGCTGGGTGGCTATGTGAAGTTCCTGGACGAGCGCGAGGTCGAAGTGCACCCGCACGAGCGCGGCCAGGCCTTCAACCACAAGACCGTCTGGCAGCGCATCGCCATCGTCGCCGCCGGACCGATCGCCAACCTGCTGCTGTGCATCCTGCTGCTGTGGGCGATGTTCGTGATCGGCAAGCAGGATTATTCGCCGACCATCGGCCGTGTCAGCGGCATCGCCGCCAGCGCCGGCCTGACCAGCGGCGACCGCGTGCTGCGCGTGGACGAGCGCCCGGTGGTCACCCTCGGCGAGGCCAGCATGGCGCTGACCGCCGCCGCGATGGACCGCCGCGACGTGAAGCTGGAAGTGCTGGACCCGGCCGACCAGGTGCGCGTGCGCAGCCTGCCGCTGTCGCAGCTGCCCCCCGGCTTCGATGAACGGCGCGTGCCGATCCTGGCTGGCCTGTACTGGCAGTCGTGGCTGCAACCGGCGCTGGTCGAGTCGCTCACCGCGGACTCCGTGGTGGCCGGGCAGCTGCAGCCGGGCGATCTGATCGTAGCGATCGACGGCCAGCGCATCGACGGCGCCGACCAGGTCATCGGCGAGATCCAGACGCTGGGCCGCGCCGGCGGCCCGGGCATGATCGAGGTCCTGCGGGGCGGCGAGCGCCTGGCGCTGGAAGTCACCCCGCGCCAGGGCAAGGATTCAAAGGGCGAGCCGATCTGGCAGATCGGCGTGCAGTTCCCGACCTCGTTCAGCCCTCCCTACGACACCCTGCTGCGCTATGGCCCGCTCGACGCGGTCACCGTGGCCGTGCGCGAAACCGGCCGCCTGGCGGCCGATTCGCTGGGCATGATGGGCCGCATCGTCACCGGCAAAGCCTCGCTGCAGAACGTTTCCGGGCCCGTCACCATCGCCCGGGTAGCCAACATCTCGGCCAAACGCGGCCTGGACTGGTTCCTGCAGTTCCTTGCCCTGCTGTCACTCAGCCTGTGCATCATCAACCTGTTGCCGATCCCGATCTTGGACGGCGGCCACCTGCTGTATTACCTTATCGAGTTGGTCAAGGGCAGCCCGCTGAGCGAGCGTGCCATCGCCGCCGGCCAGTACATCGGCCTGGCGTTGCTGGCCGGGCTGATGGGGTTGGCGTTCTACAACGACATCCTCGGCCTGGTCCCGCGATGAACTTTTCCACGTTGTTGCCGTCTACAGCGTCGGCATCCCGCACCAATGAAATCGACCTTCCTACCGGACGTGACATGACGCGACTCCCCAATCGCCGCCTGCTGGCCCTCGCCCTCGCCGCCGTCACCGGCGCTCCCGCCCTGGCCCAGGCAGCCGAGCCCTTCACTGTCAGCGACATCCGCGTGGATGGCCTGCAGCGCATCAGCTCGGGCACGGTATTCACCTACCTGCCGGTGGAGCGTGGCGAGACGGTCACCGACAACAAGGTCGGCGAGACCATCCGCGCCCTGTACAAGACCGGCTTCTTCGAAGACGTGCAGCTGGACCGCCAGGGCAGCATCCTGGTGGTGACCGTCAAGGAACGCCCGGCGATCAACAAGCTGACCGTGACCGGCAACAAGGACATCAAGTCCGAGCAGCTGCTCAAGGGCCTGTCCGACATCGGCCTGACCGAGGGCGGCACCTTCGATCGCCTGAGCCTGGACCGCGTGACCCAGGAACTGCGTCGCCAGTACAACGACCGCGGCAAGTACAACGTCGAGATCACCCCGACGGTGAGCCCGCTGGACCGCAACCGCGTGGACATCGCGATCGCCATCAAGGAAGGCAAGGCGGCCAAGATCCGTCACGTCAACCTGGTCGGCACCGAGAAGTTCGAGAGCAAGGACATCCTGGAGACCTGGGAGTCCAAGGAGCACAACTGGGCATCGTGGTACCGCCGTGACGACCAGTACTCCAAGGAAAAGCTGTCCGGCGACCTGGAAAAGCTCAATTCCTGGTACCTCGACCGCGGCTATGTCGACTTCAGCATTGATTCGACCCAGGTGTCGATCAGCCCCGACAAGCGCGACATGTTCCTCACCGCCGGCGTGACCGAAGGTGCGCAGTACAAGATCTCCGAGATCAAGGTCAGCGGCGACACGATCCTTCCGCAGGAGGACGTCGAGCGCATGGTGATCCAGAAGTCCGGCGACACGTTCTCGCGTGCGCTGCTGGAATTCAGCTCGGACACCATCACCAACTCGCTGTCCAACATCGGCTACGCGTTCGCCAAGGTTAACCCGATCCCGACCACCAACCGCCCCGAGCAGACCGTGGCGATCAACATGCAGGTCGTGCCCGGCCCGCGCGTGTCGGTGCGTCGCATCCTGTTCCGTGGCAACACGCGTACGTCCGACGAAGTGATGCGTCGCGAAATGCGCCAGTTCGAGAACAGCTGGTACTCGCAGGCCGCGATCGACCGCTCCAAGATCCGCCTGCAGCGCCTGGGCTACTTCGAGTCGGTGGATGTTGAAACCCCGGCCGTAAGCGGCAGCAACGACCAGGTCGACGTCGTCTACAACGTCAAGGAAACCACGTCCGGCAGCTTCGTGTTCGGCCTGGGCTACTCGCAGTCCTACGGCATGACCACCTCGGTGCAGCTGTCGCAGAACAACTTCCTCGGCGGCGGCAACCGCGTGTCGGTCGAAGCCTCGCGCAGCAGCTACCTGCAGCGCTACGGCTTCAGCTACACCAACCCGTACTTCACCGATGACGGCGTGTCGCTGGGCTACAACCTGTCCTGGCGCGAACTGGACTACTCCGACTTCAACACCGCGCAGTACAACAGCACCAATGGTTCGGCGCAGGTGGTGTTCGGCGTGCCGATCACCGAGACCGATACCGTCTCGCTGATGTTCGGCATCGACAGCAACCAGATCACCACCTACCAGGGCTCGACCCCGCAGTCGATCATCGACTACATCAACGCCGTCGGTAGGCGCACGTTCCATGCCTGGCGCACCGAGCTGGGCTGGGCGCGTGACTCGCGCAACGACTACTTCATGCCGACCCGCGGTACCTACCAGCGCATCGGCCTGGAAACCACGCTGCCGGGTTCGACCATCGAGTACTACAAGCTGAACTACCAGATCAGCAAGTACTGGCCGATCATGCCGTCGCTGGTGATCAACACCCGTGCCGAAGTGGGCTACGGCGATGCCTATGGCAACGACTACACCCGCACGCTGACCAACCCGGACGGCACCACCCGTACGGTGACCGCCAGCGGCCTGCCGTTCTTCGAGAACTTCTACGCCGGCGGTACCAACTCGGTGCGCGGCTTCGAAGACAACACCCTCGGCCCGCGCGAAGTCACCAACGGCTACCCGGAAGGCCAGCCGCTGGGTGGTTCGCTGAAGACCGTCGGTTCGGTCGAAGCCTACTTCCCGCGCCTGTTCGACAGCCCGTCGGCACGCGTGTCCGCCTTCGTCGACTTCGGTAACGTCTACAACGGCACCAAGAACTTCAAGGCCAACGAACTGCGCGTGTCCACCGGTGTGGCCCTGCTGTGGCGCGCCCCGGTCGGCCCGATCTCGATCAGCTACGCCTTCCCGCTGAAGAAGGAAGACGATGACAAGATCGAACGTCTGCAATTCACGTTCGGTGGCCAGTTCTGAGGAACAACGTTCCTCAGAACTGATCCACCTCCGGTGAATTGCCCGCGCATTTCACCTATCCCCCGCGCCGCTGGCGCGCCCCCCTTAACAGAAGGGGGGCTCTCCACCAGACGGGATGCGAAGCGCCGGGCTCTGCCCGGCGTTTTCGTTTGGCCTGGATGCCGGAAGCGCCCGCTCTGCTTTTGATCTTTTCTGTTTTTCCGTGGCTGGCACTCGCGCCACGCCCTCGGAGGTCGGACGGGGTGGGGCTGCGGGGGTGTGAGCCGCATGGATGCGGCGACCAAGGCTACATGGACGTACTTGCGCCGCCCCCCGCAGCCCCGCCCCGTCCGACCCAGCCCATGACACTGGCTCTGCCGGCCGCGAGGGGCCCTGCCGTTGGCTGCATGACCGCCCCGCATGACCGCAATGCCGTCACACGTTAAACTCCCGCCGTGAATACTCCCACCTACACCGCCCAGCAACTCGCCGAGCAGTTCGGCCTGCAGGTCCACGGCGACCCCGCCACCGCCATCCATGGCGTGGCCACCCTCGCCCATGCCGGTCCTGGCCAGCTGACCTTCCTCGCCAACCCGCGCTACCGCGCCCAGCTGGCCGACAGCCAGGCCTCGCTGGTGGTCCTGCGTGCCGACGACGCCGAGGCCGCCCCCGGCGCCGCGCTTGTGGCCAAGGACCCGTACACCACCTTCGCCAAGATCGCCGCGCTGTTCGACATCGCGCCGACGCGCCCGCCGGGCATCCACCCCAGCGCCGTCATCGATCCCAGCGCGCAGGTCGCCGCCAGCGCGCATATCGGCCCGTTCGTCTCCGTCGGCGCACGCAGCGTGGTCGGCGAAAACTGCATCATCGGCACCGGCAGCGTGATCGGCGAAGACTGCAGCCTGGACAACGGCTGCGAACTGATCGCGCGGGTCACCCTGGTCACCCGGGTCAAGCTCGGCAAGCGGGTTCGTGTGCATCCCGGTGCCGTGCTCGGCGCCGATGGCTTCGGCCTGGCCATGGACGCCGGCAAATGGATCAAGGTGCCGCAGCTCGGCGGCGTGCGCATCGGCGATGACTGCGAGATCGGCGCCAACACCTGCGTCGACCGTGGTGCGCTGGAAGACACCGTGCTGGACGAAGACGTGCGCCTGGACAACCTGGTGCAGATCGCGCACAACGTGCAGATCGGTGCGCACTCGGCCATCGCCGGCTGCACCGGCATCGCCGGCAGCGCCAAGATCGGCCGCTACTGCCTGCTCGGCGGCCACGTTGGCGTGGTCGGCCACCTCGAGATCTGCGACAAGGTCGTGATCACCGGCAAGTCGGTGGTCCGCAATTCCATCCATGAGCCGGGCGAGTACTCGTCCGGCACCCCGTTGACCGACAACCGCACGTGGCGCAAGAACGCCGCGCGCTTCAAGCAGCTGGACGCATTGGCTCGCCGCGTCCTGGCTGCTGGCAAGGAGAAAGAATGAACGACACGCTGCAGCTTCCGATCGACGTCTGCCAGATCCAGGAACTGCTCCCGCACCGCTACCCGTTCCTGCTGGTGGACCGGGTGCTTGAGCTCGACATCGACGCCAAGCGCATCCTTGCGCAGAAGAACGTCAGCATCAACGAGCCGTTCTTCCAGGGCCACTTCCCGGGCCGCCCGATCATGCCCGGCGTACTGATCATCGAAGCGCTGGCGCAGGCCGGTGGCGTGATGACCCAGCTCACGCTCGGCCGTGACTCGCAGTCCAAGCTGTTCTACATGGTCAAGGTGGAAAACGCCCGCTTCAACAAGCAGGTCGTTCCCGGCGACGTGCTGATGCTGGATGTGCAGATGAAGCGCCTGATCCGCAACATGGGCTGGTACTACGGCGAAGCCAAGGTCAACGGTGAAGTCGTTGCCTCGGCCGAAGTCATGTGCGCCGGCGCCAAGGGCTGATCCACTGGAGGCAGGAATGACTGACAACGCACCGCGGATCCACCCGACCGCCGTCATCGACCCGGCCGCGCGCCTGGCCGATGACGTCCAGGTGGGCGCGTTCACCCTGATCGGTGCCGATGTGGAAATCGGTGCCGGCACGGTGATCGGCCCCCACTGCAGCATCCACGGCCCGACGAAGATCGGCCGCGACAACCGCTTCATCGGCCACGCAGCCGTCGGTGGCGAACCGCAGGACAAGAAGTATGCAGGGGAGCGCACCGAGCTGGTGATCGGCGACCGCAATGTGTTCCGCGAGTTCGTCACGCTGAACCGTGGCACCGGCGGCGGCGGCGGCATCACCACCATCGGCGACGACAACTGGATGCTGGCCTACACGCACGTGGCGCATGACTGCCATGTCGGCAACTTCTGCGTGTTCTCCAACAACACCACCCTGGCCGGCCACGTGACCGTGGGTGACTACGTGATCATCAGCGGCTTCGCCGGGGCCCACCAGTTCTGCCGGATCGGCGCGCATGCCTTCCTCGGCATGGGCGCGCTGACCAATGGCGATGTTCCGCCGTTCACCATGGTCGGCACCGATTCGTTGGGCCGCCCGCGCGGCATCAACAGCGAAGGGCTGAAGCGCCGCGGCTTCGACGCCGAGCGCATTTCCGCCATCAAGCGTGCCTACCGCACGCTGTACGTGGCGGGCCTGCCACTGGCCGAAGCCAAGGTGCAGCTGACCGAACAGGCGCGCGACAGCGATGACGTGAAGGCCATGCTGGACTTCATCGAGCACGCCGAGAGGCCCTTGCTGCGATGAGCAGCACGACCGGCCAGGCGCCGGCCGGCGCCGCCGTGATTCCGCTGGCCTCGATGGCCGGCAGCGTCCCCGCGCAGCGGGTGCTCAGCGAGCGCCCCTTGCGGATCGCGCTGGTGGCCGGTGAGGCCTCTGGTGATCTGCTGGGTGCGGGACTGGTGCGCGAACTGAAGGCACGCTTTCCGAATGCCGAATTCGCCGGCATCGGTGGCGATGCCATGCGCAGCGCCGGCTGCCTGACCTGGCACGATGCCAGCGAGCTGGCGGTGATGGGCCTGACCGAAGTACTGCGCCATCTGCCACGCCTGCTCAAACTGCGTTCCGCGTTCCGCCAGCGTGCGCTGGAATGGCAGCCGGACGTGTTCATCGGCATCGACGCGCCCGACTTCAACCTGGGCATCGAACGCTGGCTGAAGCAGCGCGGCGTGCGCACCGTGCATTACGTGAGCCCCTCGGTCTGGGCCTGGCGCGAGAAGCGCGCCGAGAAGATCGGCAGCAGCGCCGACCTGGTGCTGTGCCTGTTCCCGATGGAACCGCCCATCTATGCCAAGCACGGCATCGACGCGCGTTTCGTTGGCCATCCGATGGCCGATGACATCCCCCTGCAGGGCAACCGCGAGGAAGCGCGCGCCGCGCTTGGCCTGCCGACGTCGGCCAAGGTGCTGGCGGTGTTGCCAGGCAGCCGCCTGGGCGAAATCTCGCGCCTCGGTGAACCCTTCTTCGAAGCCGCCTGGCAGGTCTCCGAGCGCATCCCCGGCCTGCACGTGGTGGTGCCTGCCGCCAACCCCGCATGCAAGCGGCTGATCGAAGAGCAGCTGTCGCGCTCGGCGCTGCCGGTCGCGTACTCGCATGTGCTCGACGGCCAGGCGCGCAACGCCATGATCGCGGCCGACGTGGTGGTGTTGGCGTCCGGTACCGCGACCCTGGAGGCGATGCTGGTGAAGCGGCCGATGGTGGTCGGCTACCGTGTCAACGAGCTGACCTACCGTCTGGTCAAGGCATTCGGCCTGATCAAGGTCGACCGCTTTGCCCTGCCCAACATCCTGGCCGGCCAGGACCTGGCACCGGAGCTGATGCAGCATGACTGCACGCCGGACAAGCTGGCTGCGGCCATCCAGCAATGGTTCGACCACCCGCAGCGGGTGACCGACCTGCAGGACACCTATGCCCGCCTGCATGAGCGCCTGCGCCGCAATGCGTCGGCACGTGCCGCCGACGCCGTCGGCGAGCTGCTGATGCGCGACCAGGCCCAGGCATGAGCCGCCGCCACGCCGCAGCGGCCAGCCTGACCCTGTTCGATGGCGCGGCGGTGGTCGAGCCGGAGCGCCTGGTCGCCGGCGTCGACGAAGCCGGTCGTGGCCCGCTGGCCGGGCCGGTCGCGGTGGCGGCCGTGGTGTTCGACCCGGCACGGCCGCGCATCAACGGCCTGGACGATTCCAAGCAGCTGACCGCGGCGCGCCGCGAGCAGCTGCATGACCGCATCATCGAGCGCGCCCTGGCCTGGCATGTGGTGCTGGTGGACGTGGACACCATCGACCGTCTGAACATCTACCAGGCCACCCTGCAGGGCATGCGCGACGTGGTCGCAGCGGTCGCCCACGTGGCCGGCTTCGCGCGCATCGATGGCAACGTGGTGCCCAAGGGTCTGGTACTGCCGGCGCAGGCGCTGGTCGGCGGCGATGGCATCGACCGCGCGATCATGGCCGCCTCGATCCTGGCCAAGGTCTCGCGCGACCGCTACATGCAGGAGATGCATGCCCGCCATCCGCAGTACGGCTTCGAGCAGCACAAGGGCTACGGCACCCCGGCCCACCTGGCCGCCCTGCGCGAGCACGGCCCCTGCGTGGAGCACCGGCGCAGCTTCGCCCCGGTGCGCGAGTGCCTGGAAACAGCGCCAGCCCCCGCGATCACAGCCATCGCTTGAACAACGGCTGCCGGGTATCGTCCGGCGCTTTCACGGCAATGTGAACGCCTCCGCTGGCGCCGGGCCATGCCCGGCGACATTCGCGCAATCGGCGCACCGTCAAGTCCTTGTCGCTTCCCCCTGCCCTCGCTACCCTGACCGGGCACTCCAGCGCATCCCGACCCCGGCGACGATCTTCCGTCAGCACCCGGGGCCCGCGCGCTCCAACCTGGTCCGGCATGTCCAACTCCCGCTTCGTACATCTCCACGTCCACACCGAGTTCTCGCTGGCGGACTCGACCATCCGCGTGCCGGCCAAGCCCGACCAGGCGGACCCGAAGAAGGCCAAGCAGGCCAACCTGCTGTCGCGCTCGGTCGAGCTCGGCCTGCCCGCGCTGGCGGTGACCGACCTCAACAACCTGTTCGCGCTGGTCAAGTTCTACAAGGCCGCCGAAGGCGTAGGCATCAAGCCGATCGCGGGCGCCGACGTACTGATCGCCGAGGAAGGCCAGGACCCGTGGCGGATGACCCTGCTGTGCCGCGATCGCGAAGGCTACCTGAGCCTGTCGCGGCTGCTGACCCGCGCCTGGATGGAAGGTCATCGTCCGGAAGGCGGCGTGGCAATCCACCCGGACTGGCTGAAGGCCGGCAACGCCAACCTGTTCGCACTCGCTGGCCGGCAGAGCCTGGCCGGGCGCCTGGCGTTGGACGGCAAGCATGAACTGGCCGAGCAGCAGCTGGCCGACTGGCAACGCGTGTTCGGCGACGGCCTGCACCTGGAGCTGACCCGCACCGGCCGCGAGGGCGAAGAAACCTTCAACCAGTTCGCGCTGATGGCGGCCGGCCAGCGTGGCCTGCCAGTGGTGGCCAGCAACGACGTACGCTTCCTGTCGCCGACGGATTTCAGCGCGCACGAAGCGCGCGTGTGCATTTCCACCGGCCGCGTGCTGGACGACCCCAAGCGCCCGCGCGAATACAGCGACCAGCAGTACCTGAAGTCGGCCGAGGAGATGTGCGCGCTGTTCGCCGACATCCCCGATGCGATCGACAACACGCTGGCGCTGGCCGAGCGCTGCAACATCGAGATGCGGCTGGGCACCTACTTCCTGCCCAACTACCCGGTGCCGGACGACGAGACCCTGGACACCTGGATCCAGAAGATGTCGCGCGATGGCCTGGAAGAGCGCCTGGAGAAGAATCCACTGGCGCCGGGCAAGACCCGCGAAGAGTATTTCGAGCGCCTGGAGTTCGAGCTCAACACCATCATCAAGATGGGCTTCCCGGGCTACTTCCTGATCGTGGCCGACTTCATCCAGTGGGGCAAGAACCAGGGCATTCCGATCGGCCCCGGCCGCGGTTCGGGTGCCGGTTCGCTGGTGGCCTGGGCGCTGAAGATCACCGACCTGGACCCGCTGCCGTACAACCTGCTGTTCGAGCGATTCCTCAATCCCGAACGCGTGTCGATGCCCGACTTCGACATCGACTTCTGCATGGACCGCCGCGACGAGGTGATCGACTACGTCGCGCGCAAGTACGGGCGCGAGCGCGTCAGCCAGATCATCACCTACGGCACCATGGCCGCCAAGGCGGTGGTGCGCGACTCCGGCCGCGTGCTCGGTTTCCCGTATGGCCTGGTCGACGGTGTCTCCAAGCTGATCCCGAACATCCTCGGCATCCACCTGAAGGATGCGCTGGGCAAGGGCAAGGAAGGCCCGAGCTCGGAAATGGCGTCGGCCGAACTGATCCAGCGTTACGAGACCGAGGACGATGTCCGCGACCTGATCGACCTGGCGCTGCAGCTGGAAGACCTGACCCGCAACGCCGGCAAGCACGCCGGTGGCGTGGTGATCGGGCCCGAACCGCTGAGCGAGTTCTGCCCGCTGTACGCCGAACACGACGAGAACGGCCTCGGCAAGAACCCGGTCACCCAGTTCGACAAGAACGACGTGGAAGAAGTGGGCCTGGTGAAGTTCGACTTCCTCGGCCTGCGCACGCTGACCATCATCGACTGGGCGGTGAAGGCGATCAACAAGCGCCATGAGCGCGCCGGCATCCCGCCGGTGGACATCGCCGCGATCCCGCTGGACGACACGCCCACCTACAAGGACATCTTCGCCAACGGCAATACGGGCGCAGTGTTCCAGTTCGAATCCTCGGGCATGCGCCGCCTGCTGAAGGACGCGCGCCCCGACCGTTTCGAAGACCTGATCGCGCTGGTGTCGCTGTACCGCCCCGGCCCGATGGACCTGATTCCCTCCTTCAATGCGCGTAAGCACGGCCAGGAAGAAATCATCTATCCCGATCCGCGCACCGAAGCGATCCTGAAGGACACCTACGGCATCATGGTGTACCAGGAGCAGGTGATGCAGATGGCGCAGATCGTCGGCGGCTACTCGCTGGGCGGCGCCGACCTGCTGCGCCGCGCGATGGGCAAGAAGGTGCCGGCCGAAATGGCCAAGCACCGTGAGATCTTCCGCGAAGGCGCGGCCAAGGACGGCGTGGACGAGGCCAAGGCCGACGCGATCTTCGACCTGATGGAGAAGTTCGCCGGCTACGGCTTCAACAAGTCGCACGCCGCTGCCTACGCGCTGGTCAGCTACCAGACCGCATGGCTGAAGCGCCATTACCCGGCCGAGTTCATGGCGGCCACGCTGTCCTCGGACCTGGACAACACCGAGAAGGTGGTCGGCTTCCTCGACGAGGTGCGCAACCTCGGCCTGACCGTGCTGCCGCCGAAGGTGAACCACTCGGCCTTCATGTTCGAAGCCGTCACCCCGGACACCATCCAGTACGGTCTGGGCGCGATCAAGGGCGTCGGCCAGGGTGCCTGCGAAGCGGTGGTGGACGAGCGCCTGAAGGGTGGCGACTACAAGGACCTGCTCGACTTCTGCACCCGCGTCGGATCGGCCAAGCTCAACCGGCGCACGCTGGAAGCGATGATCAACTGCGGCGCACTGGATGAGCTCGGGCATAACCGCGCCTCGCTGATGCTGCAGCTGCCGGAAGTGATCAAGGCCACCGACCAGATGGCGCGCGAACGTGCGTCCGGGCAGAACTCGCTGTTCGGCGGCCCCGACCCGAGCGCGACCACGATCCAGCTGGACCTGCCCGAAGCCGAGGAATGGCCGCTGCTGCAGCGCCTCAATGGCGAGCGCGACACGCTGGGTTTCTATCTCAGTGGCCACCCGTTCGATCCCTGGCGCGACGATGTGCGCGACCTGGTCGGCAACGACCTGGGCTCGGTGGAGAAGATCTGGAGCGCCAACAGTGGCGGCGGCGGCGGCGGCGAGAAGCGCTGGCGCCCGGAAGTACAGACCGTGCTGGCCGGCCAGGTGGTCGGCGTGCGCCGCAAGGGTGAGAGCCAGATCTTCATCCAGCTCGAGGACGGCCGTGGCCGCGTCGAGTGCAGCGCGTTCTCCGACGCGATGGCCGAGTTCGGCCACCTGATGACCAAGGACCGCATCCTGGTGGTCAAGGGTGGCCTGCGCGAGGACGAATTCAACGGTGGCTTCGCGCTGCGCATCCGCCAGTGCTGGGACTTCGACGAAGTCTGCGCCAACTACGCCACCCGGCTCTCGCTGCGCCTGGACCTGCGCCAGCAGCGCCCGGTCTGGGAACGCATTGATGCGCTGCTCGACCGCCATCGCCCTGGCCGCACGCCGCTGCGCCTGGACCTGCTGCTGAAGGGGCCGCACGGCGGCGTCGCCGGCATGCTCGATGTGTCCGGGCAGAGCGCGGTACGCATCGATTCCAAGCTGATGGAGGCGCTGCGCGCCGACCCCGCCGTGCGCACCCTGAAGGTGCGCTACAGCCCGCCGTGGGCCAGCTGAAGCTGGCTCCCTGGTTTTGCTGAAACCCCTGCTTTCCCGTTCCATGTATCAAGGACGATTGCCGATGAAGACCCTGCTGTTCCCGTTCGCCGCCGCGCTGGCCCTGGCCGCCTGTTCGCCCTCGAAGGTCGAGTTCCAGATCGACAACCCGACCGACACGCCGCTGGCACTGAGCATCGATGGCAAGGACCTGCCGGTGGCCGCACAGGGCTCGCGCCCGATTTCGCTGGCCGTCGGCGAACATCGCCTGCACACCGAAAAGCTCGGCGACGTGCGCTTCATCGTCTACGTCGACGGTCGTGGCGGGCTGATCAACCCAACCCTGAGCGAGTACGTGGTCGCCCGCGAGATCTATGTCACCGATGAGAGCAAGCTGAAGAACTTCGGCACCGGCAAGGCCGGCATCGAGCTGGGCGGCGTCGACTTCGAAGGCCCGTTCGAAAAGAGCCACGAACTGTTCATCGACAAGACCTGGACCTACGGCGTGCGCGAACCGTTCCCCAAGGAAAAGGTGGTCGCCCACGTCGATTCCAGCGGCGGCCAGATCGTGGCCAAGGTGTTCACCGCGCCGGACTTCATCGCTTACGTGGAAGAAGGCATGGGAGAGCCCGGTGCGTTCAAGCGCGAGCAGCCGGCCGGCTACGTGGCCCCGGCGTTCAGCC
Organism: Stenotrophomonas sp. 63632_Sma; assembly: GCF_056482875.1. NCBI lineage: Bacteria > Pseudomonadati > Pseudomonadota > Gammaproteobacteria > Lysobacterales > Lysobacteraceae > Stenotrophomonas > Stenotrophomonas sp. 63632_Sma. The sequence continues at coordinate 1,390,790 of NZ_CM151220.1, read as the reverse complement.
TGGAACCGGCCCCGGCCAGCCTGCCGGCGCTGGTGCCGGCCTTCGAGGCGCATGCCGCGCCGCTGCGTGAGGTCTATGCGCGCTGGCTGAAGGCCACCACCGCCGATGAACAGAAGGCCCTGCGCAAGCAGGACTTCGCCGCGCAGATGGCCTTCACCTCGGCCACCGCCACCCTGGGCAGCGGGCTGGGCCGGGAGGCCAACGAGGCCTACAACGACTTCGTTTCCCAGCGCAGCCAGCTGATGGGCCGCAGCGCCCTGGTGGTGCCCTGAGCTGACTGGCGCCCCCTGCCCGGCTGCGCTACCGTCGCCTTCCAGACGAAGGCGTACGGGTGGTTTGCACGCATTCGGCTAGAATTCCCCTCTTCTTTACACGACGGCTTCCGATGAATCCGAACTACCTCGACTTCGAGCAACCCATCGCCGACCTGGAAGCCAAGATCCAGGAACTGCGCAACGCCAGTGCCGGGCCGGCGGTCAATGTCGAGGCGGAAGTGCACGCGCTGCAGGACAAGCTGCGCATGCGCACCGCGCAGATCTTCCGCAACCTGACCTCGTGGCAGGTGCTGCAGCTGGCCCGTCATCCGTCGCGCCCGTACACCGCCGACTACCTCCGCGTCATGTTCGATGAGTTCCAGGAGCTGGCCGGCGACCGTGCCTTCGCCGACGACAAGGCGATCATGGGCGGCCTGGCACGCATCAACGGCCGTGCAGTGATGGTGATCGGCCACCAGAAGGGCCGTGACACCAAGGAAAAGATCAAGCGCAACTTCGGCATGCCCAAGCCGGAGGGCTACCGCAAGGCCCTGCGCCTGATGAAGATGGCCGAGCGCTTCGGCCTGCCGGTGCTGACCCTGATCGACACCGCCGGCGCCTGGCCGGGCATCGATGCCGAATCGCGTGGCCAGTCCGAAGCGATCGCACGCAACCTGATCGAGATGGCCGAACTGAAGGTGCCGATCATCTGCACCGTGATCGGTGAAGGTGGCTCCGGCGGCGCGCTGGCGCTGGGCGTGGGCGACCGCACCGTGATGCTGGAGTACTCGGTGTACTCGACCATCACCCCGGAAGGCTGCGCCTCGATCCTGTGGAAGGATGCCGGCAAGGCCAAGGATGCCGCCGAACAGCTGGGCCTGACCGCCCCGCGCCTGAAGAGCCTGGGCCTGGTCGACAAGGTCGTGCGCGAGCCGACCGGCGGCGCCCACCGCAACCCGACGCAGATGGCCAAGCGCCTGAAGGCGGTGCTGCTGAACGAGCTGGACGCGCTGGACAAGCTGTCCACCGAGCAGCTGCTGGAACAGCGCTACGCCCGCCTGCGCAGCTACGGCACGTACGAAGCGGCCTAAGCCCGGTAGTGCCGGCCGCTGGCCGGCAACACGCAGGTGATTGCAGAAACGAAAGAGCCGGGCAATCGCCCGGCTCTTTCGTTTGCGCCCTGGCGGCATCCACGCATGGCGTGGATCTACCGGGTGCAGATGACCCCGCGTCAGAACGGCTTGGCCAGCACCAGCCACACGATCGGAATGAACGCCAGCAGCGGGATCTCGTTGATCCAGCGCAGCGCGCGCGACGACGGCAGCGCCCTGCCCTTGGCCACGCCCTTGAGCAGGCGCCCGATCCAGCTGAAGTACACCAGCAGCAGCACCACCAGCCCCAGCTTGGCATGCAGCCAACCGGCGCCGCCCGAGGCAACCATCGTCGGGAAATCCGGAATGACCTTGTAGCCCAGCCACAGCACCAGGCCCAGCAGGAACGCCAGACCGAACATCGAGTGGCCGAAACGGTACAGGCGCAGGCCCATCAGCTGCAGGCGCTCGGTCACCGCCGGCTGGCCTGCGGTCTCGGCCAGGTTCACCAGGATGCGCGGCAGGTAGAACACCGTCGCCATCCACGCCACCACGAACACGATGTGGAAGGTCTTGACCCAGTAGTAGCTCTGCATGCGCTCGCTCCGGCGGCTGGCGTAGGTTGGCGGCCATTCTCGCATGCCGTGGCCGGGCCACCCCACGCCCCAGCGCCGCGACACATCGACGCATGGCACGCCGCAACGCCGTACGATAAGCGCCGTTTTCCCCGATCGTGCACCGCCCCATGGACAAGACCTACGACGCCGCCTACTTCCAACGCTGGTACCGCAGCGCCGACATCGGTGGCAGCGCCCGCCTGGCACGCAAGGTGGCATTGGCTGTGGCCAGCGCCGAGTACTACCTGGAGCGACCGATCCGCAGCGTGCTGGATATCGGCTGCGGCGAAGGCGCCTGGCGCGCGCCGCTGCTGAAGCTGCGTCCGAAGGTCGAATACCTCGGCTTCGACAGCAGCGAGTACGCTGTGCGCCGCTACGGCCGCACCCGCAACCTGCACCTGGCCCGCTTCGGTGATTTCGCCTGGCTGCGGCCCTGCGCCCCGGTCGACCTGCTGATCTGCTCGGACGTGATGCACTACGTGCCCGACCGTGAGCTGCGTGCCGGACTGGCCGGCGTGGCGGAGCTGACCGGCGGCGTGGCCTTCCTGGAGACCTTCGCCGCCGAGGACGCGTTCGAGGGCGACCACGAGGGTTTCCAGGCCCGCCCGGCGCGCTGGTACCGGCGGACGCTGGCCCGGCACGGTCTGCAGCCGGTAGGGTCGCATTGCTGGCTCGGCCCCGCCCTGGCAGGCGATGCGGCCGCGCTGGAACGGATGTGAATCCGGATTCATTATTTTCAGCCAACTTAACCTGCGGGACACCCGGATGGGATATGCTGCGCGGCAACATATGACCATACATATTCGGTCGTCATGCTCTATCAACTGCACGAACTGACCCGCAACCTGCTCGCCCCCTGGGTGCACCAGGCCCAGGCCAACGCCAGGTTCTTCGCCAACCAGGGCCACTGGTGGTCGCAGATGCCCGGCGCTGATCGCCTGGCGGCGGTCAATGAACTCTTCCATCGCATCGGCAAGGATTACGAGAAGCCCGAGTGGGGCATCAACGAAATCGACGTCGATGGCGAGCGCGTGCCGATCGTCGTGCACGAGGAAGTGAGCAAGCCGTTCTGCAAGCTGCTGCGCTTCAAGCGCCACAGCAATGAAGCCGACCAGCTGCACACCATGCTCAACCAGCCGTTCGTGCTGGTGGTGGCGCCGCTGTCCGGCCACCACGCCACGCTGCTGCGCGACACCGTGCGCACGCTGCTGCGCGACCACCGCGTGTATGTGACCGACTGGGTCGACGCGCGCATGGTGCCGGCCAGTGAAGGCGAGTTCGGCCTGGACGACTACATCGCCTACATCCAGGAGTTCATCCGCCACCTCGGCGTGGAGCGCCTGCACGTGGTCAGCGTGTGCCAGCCGACCGTGCCGGTGCTGGCGGCAGTTTCACTGATGGCCAGCCGTGGCGAGCCGACGCCGCGCACGCTGGTGATGATGGGTGGCCCGATCGATGCACGCTGCAGCCCGACTGCAGTGAACAACCTGGCCACGCAGAACCCGCTGTCGTGGTTCGAGAACAACGTCATCCACACCGTGCCGGCCAGCTATCCCGGCGCCGGCCGCCGCGTGTACCCGGGCTTCCTGCAGCACGCCGGGTTCCTGTCGATGAACCCGAGCCGCCACTTCAGCTCGCACTGGGATTTCTACACCGACCTGGTCAAGGGCGACCTGGAAGACGCCGACGCGCACCGTCGTTTCTACGACGAGTACAACGCGGTGCTGGACATGCCGGCCAAGTACTACCTGGATACCATCCGCGTGGTATTCCAGGACTTCCTGCTGCCGCGTGGCGAGTGGGTGGTCAACGGTGAGAAGGTCGATCCGTCGGCGATCCGCGACACCGCGCTGCTGAGCATCGAGGGTGAGCTGGACGACATCGCCGGCCTCGGCCAGACCGAAGCCGCGCAGGCGCTGTGCACCGGCATCGACGCTGGCCGCCGTGAGCATTTCATCGTCGAAGGTGCCGGCCACTACGGCATCTTCAGCGGCCGTCGCTGGCGCGAAGTCGTGTACCCGAAGGTGCGCGACTTCTTCGCCGCGCATGCCGAAGCACCGGCGGCGAAGGTCACGAAGAAGAAGAGCAACGTCACCCCGTTGCGGCGAAAGGCGGGGTAACTCGCCCAGGGTGGGTGCCGACCTTGGTCGGTACGCCCTGATAGATGCCAACCTTGGTTGGCGCTCTACCCTGAATCCCGGTATCTGAAGGATTGTGCCAACCAAGGTTGGCACCTACCAAAGCGAATTCCGCCAAGCGCCCCTGCACTGATGGATCGTGCCAACCAAGGTTGGCACCTACCGGAGCGTCCGCACCCGCTTACAGCCGCACGAGCAGGTTCTTGGCGATCAGCCCATGCAGCTTGCCGATGCCGCGTGCCAGATGCATCGTCAGCAGCAGCAGCAGCGCCCCCGCCGCGGCAACCGCGATTGCCACCAGCGGCGAGGCCGCCATCGGCAGTACGTTCACGTCGTTGATGTACACGCCGGGGATGTCGCCACTGAAGATCGCCGCGACCGGCGCCCAGATCAGGCTCAGCGACAGCGACAGCAACGTCACCGCGAGGGTGAAGTAGATGACGCCCAGCGGCAGCATCAGCACGAAGTACAGCAGCGTCAGCCAGGTGCGGCCATCGGTGAACATGTCGCCGATGCGCTGCAGCCAGGTGCGGCTGCGGTCGGTGTAACGCGGACGACGTGGCATGCGCTCGCCCAGCAGCGCTTCCACCAGCCGCCCTTCCAGCAGCGCCAGCCCGCGCACCGAACCGAAGAACAGCACGGTCAGCGGGATGCCGATGATCAGGATCAGCAGGCCCAGCGACAGCGACAGGCCAGTCACCACCCAGGTGAAGAAGAAGATGCCGGTGGCCAGCGACAGCAGCATGTAGAACAGCGCACCGTAAGTGTGCGGATCGGCCACCACGCCGAAGAAGCGGGCCAGCAGCGAGCGCTGTACCGGCGCTGGTGGCGGCGCGGCCGGCTCGACACCACTGGCTTCCGCCGCCGCACGCAGCACCGGCGCGGTATCCGCACGCGGTGTACGCAGCGCGCGATTCACCGTCACTTCGGTCTCGCGGTAGATTTCGGCTACCTCGTCCGGCGCACCGTAGCTGCCGGCAACGTCGGCGATCACCTCGGCCTCGCTGCGGCCGGGCTGCGCCGCCAGCTCCGAGCGCAGGTATTCCTCGGCGTCGTACAGCGCGTCCTGCACCATCGCCGGGTCGGCGCCTTCCAATGACGCGCGCAGCTGCGCCAGGTACTGCGGGATGGTCGTGGGCAGGGCTCGGCCTGCCAGGCTCGGGTCGTTCATTGCGGTACCCCCTCCAACACGGAATCGACGGAATCGCGTGTGGCCTGCCAGGCCTGGCGCCATTGCGCCAGCACCTCGCGGCCACGTTCATTGATGCGGTAGTAGCGCCGCGGCGGCCCACTGCTGGACGGTTCCACATGGCTTTCCAGCAGGCCGGCGCCCTCCAGGTTGCGCAGCACCGGGTACAGCGCGCTCTGCTTGCCGCTCAGCACGCCCTCGCCCACCCGTTCCAGCTCCTTGGCAATGAGGTAGCCGTACAGCGGCTCCCCGGCCCGGGCCAGCACCGCCAGCAGGGCCAGCGACACCGTTCCGGCGCTGAGCTCCTTCTGGAACTTCTTCAGCTGGACATCGTCCTCGGACATGACCGGCCCTCCACTACGTTGAAGTCCACAGTAGTGCGAAGTTCGGTATAGCGAATGTGTCGTTAGTCATCGTGCCGGTTGGCGTGGCCGGGCCGCTCGCGCAGAATCGAGGCCTCGTTCATGTTCCGGGGTTCCCATGCCGCACCGTCGTCGCCTTGCCCTGACCGCCCTCGCCCTGTCCTGCCTGCTGCCCGTCCTGGCCGGCGCGGCCACGCCCTACCGCAGTCCACAGCAGATTCTTGATGCTTCGGCGGCCAGCGACTGGCGCACCCCGGACCCGGCCAACCTGCTGTACATGGACCTGCCGGCCGGGCGGGTGATCATCGAGCTGGCGCCGCAGTTCGCCCCGCGCCATGTCGCCAACATCCAGACCTTCGCCCGCGAGCACTTCTGGGACGGCACCAGCATCTACCGCTCGCAGGACAACTTCGTGGTGCAGTTCGGCGATGCCGACGCCGATGACGCCGCCAAGGCCAAGCCGTTCGGCAGCGCCGCGCGCAAGCTGCCGGCCGAATTCGAACGCGCCAGCGCCGGCCTGAAGGTCAGCGTGCTGCCGGATCGCGATGGCTGGGCCGCGCAGACCGGATTCGTCGACGGTTTCCCGGTCGGCCAGGACCCGCAGGCCGGCAAGGCCTGGCTGGCGCACTGCTACGGCATGCTCGGCGCCGGCCGCAGCAACGAGGAAGACAGCAGCATCGGCGCCGAACTCTATGTGGTGACCGGCCAGTCGCCGCGCCAGCTGGACCGCAACATCACCCTGGTCGGCCGCGTGTTGAAGGGCATGGAACTGCTCAGTGCAACGCCGCGCGGCCCGGCGCCGATGGGTTTCTATGCCGACCCGAAGCTGCGCACGCCGATCGTGTCTATCCGCCGTGCCAGCGATGTGCCGGTGGCCGAGCGCACGCCGATCCAGGTACTGCGTACCGACTCGAAGACCTTCGCCGATACGGTGGAAGCGCGGCGGAATCGCGTGGATGATTTCTACAAGCGCCCGGCGGGGCATATCGATCTTTGCAATGTTCCGGTGCCGGTGCGGTGATGGTTTCCGCACGTTACGCGTGCTGAAGGCGCTTCATCGTTCATGGGCGTTACTTTTCTTTGTACGCAAAGAAAAGTAACCAAAAGAAACGTTCCGCCGGCCGCGAGCCGGTGCTACGCACCGGTGCCCTGCGCTCCTCGGCCCGTCGAGGGACGGCGCGGGAACTCGCTGCGCTCAGACACCCGCGCCTCTTCGCCCTCGCCGGACCTGCGGTGCTCGGCTCGCTCAAGGCGGACTGGAAGGTCAAGATCAACGGCAAAGGCATCCACACATGGCGTGGATCTACTGGGTGCAGCTGCGGTCTTTGATCTGGGTCCGCCTTGAGTGAGCCGAGCATCGCAGGGGAATCAGGGGCGAAGAGGTGCCGATGTCTGAGCGCAGCGAGTTCGGCACCGTCCCCTGATTCACCGAGAAGCGCAGGGGACCGACGTGCGAAGCACGGCGGCTCGCGACCTGGCGGCGCGTTTCTTTTGGTTACTTTTCTTTTCGCGCGAAAAGAAAAGTGACGCCCATGAACGATGAAGCACCTTCAGCACGCGCCACGCGCAAAACGCCAACGCATCAGCCCTTCTGACTCACCGCCACACTACCCAGGATCAACGCACCGGCAATCAACATCTGCACCGTCACCGCTTCCCCCAGGAACAACCACGCGAACGCAGCGCCGAACAGCGGAATCAGATAGGTCACGGTCGACGCACGCGACGGGCCGATACGGCCGATCAAACGATAGAACATCAGGAACGCCAGCCCGGTGCAGGCCACGCCAAGCGCGATCGCTGCGCCCCAGGCCTTGGCCGGAATCGCCGCCTGCGGCCAATGGCTGACCGCCATCGGCAGCATCCACAGCGAAGCGCAGGACAGCGTTGCTGCCGCAGCGGCCGCCGACGGCAGCCCGGTCATGTGTCGCTTCACCAGGTTCACGCCCAGGCCGTACAGCAGCGAGGCCGCCGCACCGGCCAGCACCGCGGTGCCGATGCTCAGGCCAGAGACCTTGGCGGTGGCCAGCACCACCACGCCGGCGAAGCCGACCAGCAGCGCACCGGCACGGCGCATGCCGATCTTTTCACCGAAGAACAGGAAAGCGATCAGCGCGGCGAACAGCACGGTCATCGCATTGCAGATCGCACCGATCGCGGCCGGTGCCTGTTCGGCGGCATAGGCGAACAGCACGAACGGCAGCGCCGAGTTGATCAGGCCGATCGGTGCCAGCCACAGCCAGCGCCGCGGCGGGAACTGCGCGCGGGCGCGCCACAGGAACGGCAGCAGCACCAGCGCGCCCAGCACCAGCCGCACCTCGACCAGCGCGAACGGGCCGAACGACGGCACCGCCACCCGCATGAACAGGAACGAGCAGCCCCAGATGGCGCCCAGCAGGGTCAATTCCAGCGGCGTGCGCCAGTCGCGCTCGGCCGCCTGTGGGACCGCATTCATGCCCTGCCTCCGTCCATCGTCTGTTCCTCGCCAAGGCAGAAAGGATCAGGCGCAGACGCCCGCCACACAAGCGCGTAGTATCGCTGCCAGCCACAAATATGGTTTGAGGCTGGACATGCAGCTACGCCCTTCCCTGCTCCCCGCACTGGCCGTGTTCGCGGTTGCAGCGCGCCACCAGAACTTCGCCCAGGCTGCCCAGGAGCTGCACCTGACCGCCAGCGCGGTCAGCCATCACGTGCGCCGCCTGGAGGAGGTGCTGGAGACCCGGCTGTTCCTGCGCCATGCCCGCGGCGTGCGCCTGACCGCCGAGGGCCGGCAGCTGGCCGACGCCGCCAGCGCCGCCTTCACCGATGTCGCGGCCGTCGCCCACCATCTGCACCCGGATGCGAACAGCGTGCCGTTGCGGATCACCACGCTGCGTTCACTGTCGTACTGCTGGCTGCTGCCGCGGTTGCCGCGTTTCACCCAGGCCCATCCGCACATCCGCATCGAGCTGCATACCGGCAGCGGCCTGGACCGCTACGACGACAACGGGCCGGAAGTCGGCATCCGCTACGGGCTGGGCCAATGGCCGGGCCTGCGTGCACAGCACCTGATGGATGACTACCTGTTCCCGGTGGCCTCGCCGGCGCTGGCCGGGGTCGAAACGCTGGTCGATCCAGCGCGCATCGCTGACCTGCCGCTGCTGACCGACCTTTCGCCACAGGGCTGGCGTGACTGGTTCCGTCATGCCGGCGTGCGCCCACCCTCGCCACTGCCGCCGATGCATACCTTCGCCGACAGTACCGATGCGATGCGTGCCGCGGTGTACGGCATGGGCGCGGTGCTGGCACGCACCCACATCGCGCAGCCCTACCTGCAGCGCTACGAAGTGGTACGCCTGCCCGGCCCGGCACTGAAAGCGCGCTATGCGTATCACGTAGTGCACGCCGAAGGGCAACCGCCGAGCCACGCCGCGCGCCTGTTCATCGACTGGCTGCTGGAACAGGCGCAGGACGAACGCACGCCGATTCCCGCATTGCCGGAAAGCCTGCTCGGGCGCCCGGCCACGCACGGCTGACTGCGCCCTCACCCGTTCTTTGCTTCACGCTGGCTAGGCTGCAGGCAACCCCACACCGTATCGACGCCATGGCCATGCTGCGACTGCGCATCACCGGAACCGAAGACGACGCCCGTGCCATCAGCGACCTGCTGCTCGGCCTGGACGGCATCGAACATGTCGAGGAAACCGACGACCTGATGCCGCACATGGACGACGACGATTCCAGTTCTGCCGGGCTGTCCGATGACATCGGCCCGGGCATCCACGAACTGGAGGTGGAAGTCGGCAACGAAAGCACCGCGCAGAAGGTGCGCGATGCGGTGCAGGAACTGGCGCTGGAGCTGGATGTGTTCGTCGAGTACGAGACCGACGAGGGCTGATGCCGGCTGGCTGCCGGCATCAACCTTCACCTCAGAGGCTGGGCGGCAGCCTGCGGCGTCGGCGACGCCACCACGCCCGCACACCCCAGGCCGCGATCAGGGCCAGCACCGCCACCGGCAGCAGCGCGGCCGCGGCGCGGATCAGAAACGCAACGCTGGTACTGAGGATGCTGCCCGATTCGCTCAGCGCCTCGCCAATCTCGCTGCGGCTGCGCTGGCCCGAGGTGGTATCGAAGTGCATCGTGACCAGCTGGGTATCGATGCGCCGGCGTTGCTGCGCCGAATCCTTGTTGGCCTGTTCGACGCCCGCTTCGATCTCCGACAGGCGCGTGGTGATCGCCATCAGGTCCTCGATCTTCAGGTCCTTGCGGTCCTGGTAGGACAGCAGCCGCGCGTGTTCCTTCTCCAGCCGCGCCTTGGTCAGTGCGGTGTCTGCTACCTCCTGCGCCAGGTCCTCGGCGCGGGTATTGCGCGACTGCAGCGTGCCCCCCTCACCGGCCAGAGCGATCAACGGCTCGGTGCCCTTCGGCGCGATGCGTACCTTGACCTCACCGCTGGGCTGCTCGCCACTGCGCTGGTCGACCTGCAGCACCGCGCAGTCACCGAACTTCGCGCTCTGGCAGGCCTGCGCCACCTGCTGGATGCGCGGTGCAATCTGCGCCGCTTCCAGCTGGATCTGCACGTCATGCTCGTAGGCCAGAAACGCACCTTCCGGCGAAGCGACAGCAGCATCGGCAGCGGCCGCACCCGCCTCCTGCGCCCTCTCGCCGTTCTTGGCACAGGCCGCCAGCGCCAGCAGCAGCACCGGCATCGCCACCACACGCGTCCACGCGCGCAGCGGCGTCACAGTGCCGCTCCGTCGTAGGACATCACCGCCAGCGTGGCCAGGTCTACCTGCGGTACGCAGCGCACGTTCACCGCCACCATCGGCGTACCGGTGCGCGGGTCCACCGCTTCGCTGTAGGGGGCAACGCCGCACTCGCGGCAGTGGTGATGATCGATGTGGGCTTTGTTGAAGTGGTAGGTGGCCACGTCCGCGGGATTGGTGCTCAGCTGGAACGCCTCGCGCGGGGCAAACCACAGCAGGCTGCCGCGGCGACGGCACATCGAGCAGTTGCAGTCGATGACGTCGCTGATCGGCGCCTCGGCCTGTACGGTGAATGCGATCCTGCCGCAATGGCAGCTTCCCTGGTATTCCATGTCCTGCGCTCCGCTGGAGTGTCCTTGTCAGTGCCCATGGTAATCCTATGGCACGGGGACAAAGCAGCCCCGGAGGCCTATGCTCGGGAATTGACCCCAGTACAGGAACGCCGATGCGCCCGCATCTTCTTGCCCTCGCCCTGGTCGCCGCCCTTGCCGGTTGCCAGCCGGCCGACGCCCCGACCAACGGTTCCACCCCGGCCGCCAACCAGCAGGCCGGTGACGCGGCGGTTGATGCCGCCTTCGCCGACCTGTCCAAGCGCGCCCTGGACACCTGGATGCAGCTCTCGCCGGTCAGCGCCACCCAGATCGGTGACCACCGCTACGACAGCGAGATCGACGACCTGAGCGCCGCCGGCCAGCAGAAGACCCTGGCCGCCTACAAGGCGCTGCTGGGCGAGCTGGACAAGATCGAGGTGGCCAAGCTCGGCCGCGAAAACCAGGTGGACGCGGCGATCCTGCGCAACCAGCTGCAGTCCGAGATCTGGAATGCCGAGGTCATGCAGTCCGGCAAGTGGGACCCGCAGCTGTACAACGGCGTGGCCGGCAGCGCGATCTACGGCCTGATGGCCCGTGAGTTCGCACCGCTGCCCGAGCGCCTGAAGTCGGCCACCGCGCGCATGGAGAAGCTGCCGGCGATCTTCGCCCAGGCCCGCGAGAACCTGGATCCGGCCCGCGTGCCGAAGATCCATGCCGAGACGGTGGCCAAGCAGAACAAGGGCATCCTCAGCATCGTCGATACCTTCATCACCCCGCACATCGGCGAACTGCCGCAGGCCGACCAGCAGCGCCTGCAGGCCGCCATCGATGGCCTGAAGAAGGCCGTGGACGAACAGCAGACCTGGCTGGACAAGACCCTGGTGCCGAACGCCAAGGGCGACTTCCGCATCGGTGCGGAAAAGTACGACCAGAAGCTGAAATTCGCGCTGAACTCGTCGCTGTCGCGCCAGGAGATCGGTGAGCGAGCACGCGCCGAACTCAAGCGCGTGCGCGAAGACATGTACGGCATCGCGCAGACCGTGCTGAAGGACAAGCCGGGCGCACCGGAGATGCCGGCACAGCCGACCGACGAGCAGCAGCAGAAGGCGATCGAGGCCGCGCTGGAGCTGGCCTACGCCGACAAGCCGGCACGCGACAAGGTCGTCGACGATGCCAAGGCCGCACTGGAGCAGTCCACCGCATTCGTGCGCGAGCACGATCTGATGACCCTGCCCGACGCGCCGGTGGACATCATCCTGATGCCGGAATTCCAGCGTGGCGTGGCCGTGGCCTACTGCGATTCGCCGGGCCCGCTGGACAAGAACCTGAAGACCTTCTACGCCGTGTCGCCGATTCCGGACGACTGGAACGACAAGCAGGTCGACTCGTTCCTGCGTGAGTACAACTCGCGCATGATCCACCTGCTGAGCATCCACGAAGGCACCCCGGGCCACTACCTGGAAGGCTGGCATTCGGCCAAGTTCCCCTCCACCCTGCGTGCGGTGCTGCGTTCGGGCCTGTTCGCCGAAGGCTGGGCGGTCTACACCGAGCGGATGATGCAGGAGCAGGGTTACCTCAACAACGACCCGCTGTTCCACCTGGTGCAGCTGAAGTTCTACCTGCGCACGATCTCCAACGCGATCCTCGACCAGGGCGTACACGTGGACAACTGGGATCGCGAGAAGGCGATGCACCTGATGACCCACGATGCCTTCCAGCAGGAAAGCGAAGCCTCGGGCAAGTGGGTGCGCGCGCAGCTGACCTCGGCACAGCTGCCGACCTACTTCGTCGGTGCGCAGGAACACTTCGACACCCGCAAGGCGATGCAGGACAAGCTGGGCGACAAGTTCAACCTCAAGGCCTATCACGACCAGATGCTGTCCTACGGCGCGCCGCCGGTGCGTTTCGCACGCCAGCTGATGCTGGACCAGCCGATCGAGTGATCGCGCAGGTGTGAGTTGGAAACGGAACGGCCCGGGGAAACCCGGGCCGTTTTCTGTTCGGCGTCCCGGGATGGACCCATCCACGCATGGCGTGGATCTACTACCCGCCTGCCAGTAGATCCACGCCATGCGTGGATGGCATTCAATTCACCGCGCGATGCAGCACGCGCTCGAACTGCACGTCACTGCATCCATTCTGCCCACACCCGGGAAGCGCGAGCTCCACCCGACCGGGTGGCTGTACATCGCTCAACGGCAGCGCATCTCGCAGTTGCGCGGTGGTCGGGTAGACGTAGGCCAGGCGGAAACGCACTTCGCCGGCCCCACGATCACGCCAGCGTTCAAACTGCAGAAGGCCGCCGATCGGTGTCTTCTCATACTGGCCCGGCAACGTGTAGTCCGTGATTCCCAGCGCCGCCAGCACGGAACCGATGTTGGAATCGTGGCCGACCAGCAGGCTCACCTTCGGTGACGCCGGATCTTCGAACAGCCCGTTTATTCTTGCCAAAAGCGGCGCGGCCACGTCCCGCGCCACCTCGGGTGTTCCGAACAGGATGTCCTGGTAGCGGTTGCGGATCTGCGCCAGCGCCTGCCATTGGGCCTCCGTGTTCAATCGGCCCCACCCTTCGCGGGGGATGCCACTTCCCTGGTAGTGCTCCATCAACAAGGCATCGACCAACCCGCTGGCCAGGGCCAGCGAACCGGAAGTACGCGGTTCTTTGCCCGGCTCTGCGCTGAAAATGGAATCGGCCGGCGTCAGGTGGCATTCGCTGCGGCCTGCGCACGCAGCCGACTGCGGGTAGCGGGTGATCGCCTCCACCGCCGCCAACGCCGGTGCCAGATCCGATGCGGCCTGCGCCTGTTGCATCGCCGACAGCGCACGCTCGCGGAAGAGCGTGTCTCTGTTGTGGATCACCGGATTGAACAATGGATCCATCGTGCCCAGCGGCATGCGCTGTTCCACCGTCACGTGGCAGCCCGGGAAGGCACCTGCAACGAAGAACTGTGCGGTCGCCTGGGTGCGCTGCAGGCTGTTGGCGTGCGCGTGGAAGTCGCTCGGCTGCGGACAGCCCGTTGCCGGCATCAACTTTGCCTGCCGCAGCCATTGGCCGATGTAGCGGCCCATGTAGACCTCCAGCACGCCGCCCTTGGTGGTCAGCTCGCCGGCGCCTACGTCCCAGCTCGGCCAGCGCTCCGGAGTCGCATTGGCCAACGCACCCGATGCCACCACCGGTGCGCGCAGGTTGTGGCGGCTGAGAAGGATGACCTGCTCGAGGGCTTCGCCTTCCACTGATGGCGATGCAGCGGCTGCGGCAGTGGCGACCAGTGCCAGCACCAGCGCCAGCAGCAGGGGGCGTAGAGAACGAATCATGCGGGCCTCCGACCCCAGGGAATGCATCCACGCATGGCGTGGGTCTACTGGTCTGCAGCCACAAAACCACCGGTCTGCCGCGCCCACAAGCGCGCGTACAGGCCACCGGCCGTAATGAGCTCGGCATGGGTGCCGGTCTCGACAATGCGGCCCTGGTCCATCACCACCAGCCGGTCCATGCGTGCGATGGTCGACAGCCGGTGCGCGATCGCGATCACCGTCTTGCCGCCCATCAGCTGGTCCAGGCTGTCCTGGATCGCCGCTTCCACTTCCGAGTCCAGTGCCGAGGTCGCCTCATCCAGCACCAGGATCGGTGCGTCCTTCAGCAGCACGCGGGCGATGGCGATGCGCTGGCGCTGACCACCGGACAGCTTCACGCCGCGCTCGCCCACGTGCGCGTCATAGCCACGCCGGCCCTGCCCGTCCACCAGCGTATCGATGAAGGCTGCGGCGCGCGCCTTGGCCACGGCGGCATGCAGCTGCTCGTCAGTGGCATCGGGGCGGCCATACAGCAGGTTGTCGCGGATCGAGCGATGCAGCAGCGAGGTGTCCTGGGTGACCACGCCGATCTGCTGGCGCAGGCTCTCCTGGGTGACATGGGCGATGTCCTGATCGTCGATCAGGATGCGGCCGCTTTCCAGGTCGTACAGGCGCAGCAGCACGTTGACCAGGGTCGACTTGCCGGCACCGGAAGGACCGACCAGGCCGATCTTCTCGCCCGGCTTCACCACCAGATCGAGGCCGGCAATCACACCGCCCTTCTTGCCGTAGTGGAAGTGGATGTCCTGGAAGTGCACGCCACCACGGGTCACCTGCAACGGCACTGCATCCTCGCGGTCCTGCACGGTCAGCGGCTGGGCGATGGTAGTGATGCCATCCTGCACCGTACCGATGTCCTCGAAGATGCCGTTGATGGTCCACATGATCCAGCCGGACATGTTGTGGATGCGGATCACCAGGCCGGTCGCCAGCGTGATCGCGCCAACAGTGATGTGGCCACCGTTCCACAGCCACAGCGCGAGCCCACAGGTACCGGCAATCAGGAAACCGTTGACGATGGCGATGGTCAGGTCCATGCCGGTGGTGATGCGGGTCTGCGCACGGTGCTTGACCGCCAGTTCCTGGATCGACTCGGCCACATAGGCCTGCTCGCGTCCGCCATGGGCGAACAGCTTCAACGTGGGAATGTTGGTGTAGCCATCAACGATGCGGCCCATCGCCTTGGAACGCGCTTCGGAGGCGATCCATGCGCGTTCCTTCGCGCGCGGAACGAAGTAGGCCAGGATCACTGCATAGGCCAGCAGCCACAGGATCAACGGCACCATCAGGCGCCAGTCGGCCTGCGCGAACAGGTACAGCGCGGTGCCGGTGTAGACCACGATGTACCAGAGCGAGTCGACCATCTGCACTGCCGATTCGCGCAGCGAGGTACCGGTCTGCATCACCCGGTTGGCCACGCTGCCGGCGAAGTCGTTCTGGAAGAAGTTCAGGCTCTGCCGCACCACGTAGTTGTGCATCAGCCAGCGCGAGCGGTTGCTCAGGCCAGGCACGATGGCCTGGTTGACCAGCAGGTTGTGCAGGCCGACCAGGATCGGCCGCGCGATGACCGTGATGAACAGCATCCAGCCCAGCTCATTGGCATGGCGCTTGAAGAAATCGCCCCCCGGCTGCTCGGCGACCATGTCGACGATGCGGCCCAGGTAATCGAACATTGCCACTTCCACCAGCGCCAGCAGCAGGCCGGCGATCAGGGTGGCCAGCAGCACCGGCCACACCGGGCGCAGGTAGTGCAGGTAGAACGGCACCACCTTGCGCGGCGGCATGCGCCCGTCCACGGGCGGGAACACCGGAATCAGGGATTCAAACCAACGGAACATCACAAGTTCTCACTGCTGTTAATGGCTCCCTGACGCGGTAATCCATCTGCGAAATGAAGGTACAAGACCGCCCTTAAAAGCACACTCTTACCAGAGCCGAAACGCCAAGTACGCAATGCCGACAAGTGAGAGAAATCCGAACATATAAGATACACCCTTTATTCCCTGGCTACTCGTCAAGCCATCAAAGAGTTTTCTATTTGCCGTCAAAACATCACTATCCTCATAGATTCCCGAGGACCACATTGACTCAACCGAATTTAGCTCAGACTCCTTGAAACCGGAAGGAACCTTCTCACGCCAAGTCAAAAAATCGTCCTTATCGCCATGCCATGGTATTGACAGCAAACCCTTACGAATTGAGTCACCCACAATTCGTTCTTTCCCATAGACATGCGCGGCAGCAAGCGCCATTAGAATTGAGAAGACCGTAAAAACTCCAACAACGTAGAATATCCAATCCTTCTGGGACTTAACCTGAAGAGAAACATCTTTTACAGAACTAACAAAGCTCAACTCCTTTAACCCTGCAATTCTAGCGGTAGCGCCAACCTTTGGACGATCCGTTGAGAACAGCACGGAAACAAGTGTCGCATCCCCCGGGTTCAGAAGAGGAAAACCAACCAATAGCTGACCAGGCTTATCACCCAGAGCGAACTTAACATCAAGATCCTGGGGCTTACGCCCCTTAATTTCGAAATCGATGACCTGCCCACTAAATTGAATAGAAAGTGGAGACACTACATCTTCGGCTCGAATAGGGGTGCGCCCAGAATTCTTAATCTCCACCTCGACTCTGGACAGACTGGAAACGAGCTTACCTCCATAAACAAATCTCAACCCGTCGAGGTCAGCATTCGCACTTGCCACGACAGCACGCGAAACCTCCCGTATTTCCAAGGATGTCTTTGTTTTGTAAGCATCCCAGAGGATCGGCAGAACAATGCCCAGCATTGCGAACAACAGGGTCAAAGCTGTCACAAGACCTACAGAGTTCCGTTTCACTCGTTTCCCTTATCCGTCGAACCACACAGTCTGTGCTCTGGACAAGTTTGCATCCGTTCATACAAGGCAGCAAGAGGCGCCCAGCGTCAGCCCTGTGTCACCGGGGCGAACAGCAGGTCCTGGAAATCGAAGCTGAAATCGGTCAGGTCGGAGATCGACTGCATGCGCACCTCGCGCACCTTGCCGTCCGGATCCAGGCTGAAGTTCACGAACGCGTCGGCGTTGAGCGAACGGTCGTCCCAGCGCACGATGAAGGTGTCATGCTGCCAATGCTCCAGGCGCCCGCTCAGCTGCGCGGTCTTCATGAAGCGCAGGCGCAGGCCCTTGCCCTCCGCACTGACCTGCATGTCGCCATACCAGCGGTCGCGGAACGTGCCGGTGTAGCCGGCCAGTGCCAGCGATGGCTTGCTGCCCTTGTCGCGCGCGCTCTGGTGCTTGGCCCAGGCCTCGTCGGCCTTGTCCTGGCCCTTGGCCACGGCCTTGGCATAGGCATCCACCCAGTCGTGCTTCTCACCGCCCAGGTAAGCATCAAGCACGCTCAGGGTGATCGCGTTGAACGCCGCGCCCACTTCCTGGTTGGTCAGCACCACCACGCCCAGCTTCTCGCCTGGCACCAGGGTCAAACGCGAGACCATGCCCGGCCAGCCACCGGTATGCCAGACCAGTTTCTGGCCGCGGTAGTCACTCAGGCTCCAGCCTTCGCCGTAGCCGGCAAAGTTGGCCCGTGCCGGCGCCAGCTCCGGCACGCTCGGCGCCGGAATCGACTGCGGCGTGATCATCCGCCACATCTGCTGCTGGCTCTTGTCGCTGAACAGCGCGGTGCCATCGGCCAGCTTGCCTTCGTCCAGCTGCACCTGCATCCAGCGCGCCATGTCGTGCGCACTGGAATAGATGCCACCGGCGCCGGCATTGTTCGACCAGGTCAGCGGTGCAACGGTACGCATGTCCTTGAAATCGTACTTGGCGTGGCCGACCGCGGCCTTGTCGCCCGGCTTCAGGTGATCGGCGTTGTAGCGTGTGCCGGCCATGCCCACCTTGTCGAAGATGCGGGTCTGCAGGAACTGCTGGTAGCTCATGCCGGAGACATGCTCGATCACCTGCTGGGCAACCGCGTACAGGATGTTGTCGTACGCATAGCTCTCGCGGAAACCGCCCTTCAGCGGCACCTTGCCCAGCCGCTCCACCACTTCGGCATTGCTGTAGGAGGTGGTCGGCCAGAACAGCAGGTCACCTGCGCCCAGGCTCAGCCCGCTGCGATGCGACAGCAGGTCGCGGATCGTCATCTGCCCGGTCACGAACGGATCGGACATGCGGAACGACGGCAGGTGGTCGATCACCTTGTCGTCCATCTTCAGTTTGCCGTCCTCGGCCAGCAGGTTCAGCGAGGTGGCGGTGAACGCCTTGGTGTTGGAAGCAATGGCGAACAGCGTATCGGCCTGCACCGGTTCCGGCTTGCCCTGCTCGCGCACGCCCCAGCCGCGTTCCAGCACCACCTCGCCATCCTTGACCACGGCCACGGCAATGCCGGGCACGTCGAACTGCGCGCGCACGCGCTCGACGGTCGCATCCAGGTCCTGCAGCTGCGCCGGGGTGGCAGCACTCGCCATGGTCGTGCACGCCAGCAGCACGGCTCCTCCAATCCAGGGTTTCATCCAGCACGATCTCCGAACAGGGGTGGCGGCCATGTGCAGGCCGTCACCGGGGTTTCGCGCGATGGTAACGGTCTGCGGCGCACCCTGCCCTGTGCCATAGGAGGGGTGTCATGGGCGGGAACGGCCAACCGAGCAACGGCTCCACCATCATTCCATGCCTGCGCTATCGCGACGCGCAGGCCGCCATCGACTGGCTGCAGCGTGCCTTCGGCTTCCATGCCCAGGCCGTCTACGCCGATGGCGATACGGTCTTCCATGCACAGCTGACCTTCGGCACCGGCATGATCATGCTCGGCTCGGCCGACAAGGAAAGCGAGTGGAACCAGCATGCGGCGATGCCTGATGAGGTCGGCGGCCGCCAGACCCAGAACGCCTGCGTGATTGTCACCGATGCCGATGCGCACTATGCACGGGCCAAGGCCGCCGGTGCCCGCATTGTCATCGACATCGCCGACCAGGACTATGGCGGACGCGGTTACGCCTGCGCCGACCCGGAAGGCTATCTGTGGTGGTTCGGCAGCTACGACCCGTGGCGCGCGGACCACGGCCAGTGACCGCGACCGCCCGTCCGGGGGAGATCCGCTGCGGCATTGGTGGCTGGGTGTTTCCCGAATGGCGCGGCGGCGTTTTCTACCCGGTTGGCCTGCCGCAGCGTGAAGAACTGGCCCATGCCAGCCGTGCCCTGCGTTGCATTGAAATCAACGGCACCTTCTACCGCACGCCCACCGCGGCGCAGTGCGCGCAGTGGGCCGCACAGACGCCGGAAGGCTTCCAGTTTTCGATGAAGGCGCCACGCTACCTGGTACAGCGCCGTGACCTGTCCAGCACCGTGGAGGCCGCCGCACCGTTCCTTGAGGCGGCGTTGGCACTCGGTGACCGGCTCGGCCCGTTGCTGTGGCAGTTCGATCCGCGCCATCCGGCCGATGCCGATGCGTTGGGTGCCCTGATGGCGCAGCTGCCGAAGCAATTGGAAGGGGTGACTCTGCAGCATGCGCTGGAGGTCCGCAACGCCGAGGCACATGGCCCGGCACTGGTTGCTGCCGCCCGTCGACAGGGCGTGGCGCTGGTGATCGAGGACAGCGACGAGGCGCCACTACACGGCGATGTCAGTGCCGGCTTCGTCTACGCCAGGATCAAGCGCAGCCAGGCCCGCTTGAACGAGGGTCTGCCGGCACCCGTGCAGCAGCGCTGGGCCGAACGCGCGCTCCACTGGTCACGCGGCGAGCCGGTGGACGACCTGCCCTGCCAGGCCGCGCCGGCACCGTCAGAACCGCGCGAGGTCTACCTGCTGTGCATTGGTGCGGGCAAGGCACGCAACCCGGCGGCGGCGATGGCCCTGCAGCGGCGGGTAGATGGGGCCAGCAATTCCTCACGCGGATAGCGCTGCGGTCATCGCCTTGCCTCACAATAGGCGGATGAGCACACCCGACACCCGCAAAGCGCTGTGGCAGATCCACTTCTGTGTCCTGCTGTGGGGCGTCACCGCCATCCTCGGCAAGTTGATCACCCTGCCGGCGCTGCCGCTGGTGTGGTGGCGCATGCTGCTGGTAACGGCAATGTTGGCGCTGCTGCCGCGGGTCTGGCGCGGATTGCGCACCCTGCCACTGCGCCTGGTGGCGGGCTACGCCGGCATCGGCGCGCTGGTCGCCCTGCACTGGCTGACGTTCTACGGCGCGGTGAAGCTGGCCAACGCCTCGGTGGCCGCCACCTGCATCGCGCTGGCGCCGGTATTCACCTCGATCATCGAACCGTGGGTAGCCAAGCGACCGTTCCAGCTGCGTGAACTCGCCTTCGGCCTGGCCGTGCTGCCGGGTGTTGCACTGGTGGTCGGTGGCGTGCCCGATGGCATGCGCCTGGGTGTGTTGATCGGCGCGATATCGGCGCTGCTGGTGGCGGTGTTCGGCTCGCTCAACAAGCGCATGGTCAGCCACGCCGATCCGCTTACAGTCACCGCACTGGAGCTGGGCGCCGGCACCCTCACCCTGACCCTGCTGGCACCGCTGATGCCCTACCTGCTGCCGGCGCTGGCCAGCCCACTATGGGTGGTTCCGGACCTGCACGACGGCATCCTGCTACTGGTACTGGCCGGGTTCTGCACGCTGCTGCCGTTCGCCCTGGCCTTGGTCGCGCTACGCCACCTGAGCGCCTACACCGTGCAGCTGGTGACCAACCTGGAACCGGTCTACGCGGTGGTGCTGGCAGTGGTGCTGCTGCGCGAGCAGCACGAGGTCACGCCGTGGTTCTACCTGGGCGTGGCGATCATCGTCGGCGCGGTGTTCCTGCATCCGTTGTTGAACCGCCGCAAGCCGGTGCAGCACCCGGAGATTCTCGGTACGTCGGAAGCACGCAACATCGCCGATTGAGCGTATCCGCGCAGGGTGCGAATCGCCTTGTCAGCGCTGCGGCCAGTGCCATGCCGGGGCATCCAGCAAGCCCTGCCCGCTCAACAGCGTGCGCCCCTGTTCCTTGTGCAGATGCAGCGAATGACAGCCGGGCGCCTGCTCCAGTGCTGCGATCAGTCGGCTGGCGTGTGAGACCACCCACACCTGGCTGCGCGCACTGGCCGCGATGATCAGCCGCGCCAGCGCCGGCAGCAGGTCCGGATGCAGGCTGGTCTCCGGTTCGTTGAGCACCAGCAGCGGCGGCGGGCGCGGCGTGTGCAGTGCCGCGGCCAGCAGCAGGAAGCGCAGCGTGCCGTCGGACAGCTCGGCCATCGACAACGGCCGCAGCAGCCCCGGCTGGTGGAAGCGCAGGGCCAGCCGGCCATCCAGTTCCTCGAACCCCACCGTGGCGCCCGGGAACGCATCCTCCACGCTGCGCGCCAGTGCGCCCGGATCACCGATCTCGAGGATGGTCACCCAGGCCGCCGCCAGATCGCGACCGTCGTGATGCAGCACCGGCGTGCGCGTGGCCATCGCCGGTTGCCGTGCCGGGGCATCGGCGTCGCTGCGGAAATGGTCGTAGAAGCGCCAGCGACGGATGTACTCGCGCAGGGCGATGGTTTCCGGCATGCGCTGCGGATCGCCAACCTGGGTGAACAGACTGTCGAACAGCGACAACCGGTCATCGACCAGATCCCAACCGCGCGCATGGCGTTGCCGCACCATTGCCCCACGTCGGTCGACCAGCAGGTTGGCGCTGCGCAGGAACGGCCCGGCCCAGATCGCCTCGGCCTTGATCTGCGGGTCCAGTGCGAAGGCCGAACGGCTGGGCGGTGGGTAGCCCAGGTCGATGGCATAGCCGAACTCGTCGGTGGTGAAGCCCAGCTTCAATCCCACCGATTCCTGCCGTGGGCCGCCCTGCAAGGGAATTTCGCCGGCAGCAACCCGACGGTCCATTTTTTCCGGCCCCGCCCACAGCGCCGAACCGAGCCCACCTTCGCGGGCCAGAACCGCCGCGACGCCGCCCTGCGCGGTCTCTGCCAGCAGGCGCAGCGCGCGGTACAGGCTGGACTTGCCGCTGCCGTTGTCGCCGGTGACTACGTTCAGCTGCTGCAGCGGCAGCACCAACCCGTGCAACGAGCGGTAGTGGGCGATGGCCAGGGTCTGCAGCATGGTCGGCGTCCGTGGGAACAGGAACGGCATGGTGCAGCACGTGGATCGCAGGGAATGCGACGCGCATGGCGTTCGAATGGATATTTCATCCACGCGTGGCGTGGATCTACCTGGGGCTCAGCCCGCCCGTTCCACCCGGTTGCGACCATTGCCCTTGGCCCGGTACAGCGCCTTGTCGGCGCGCGCCAGCATGTCATCCACGCTTTCACCTGGCTGGTGCTGGGCAACACCGATGCTGATCGTGACCGGGAATCCAAGCGGCAGGTCAGCCACGGCCAGGCGCAGGAACTCGCATTGCAGTTCGGCCGTGTGCAGGTCGGTGCCCGGCATTACCGCCACGAACTCCTCGCCGCCGTAGCGCGCGGCCATGCCGCGGCCGGCGAAGTGCGAGCGCAGCAGCACGCCCAGCTCGGCCAGCACCCGGTCGCCTGTAGCGTGGCCCTGGAAATCATTGATGTGCTTGAAATGATCGATGTCGAGCAACGCAACGCAGGCGACGCCCGGTTGCCCATCGATCTCCACCACCGCCTCTTCCAGTGCCGCCGCCATTGCGCGGCGGTTGGGCAGGCCGGTCAGCGCATCGGTGCGGCTCTGCTCGGCCAGGTCGGCATTCTGCGCCAGCAGCACGTCCTGGTACTCCGCCAACAGGCGCTCGTAGTCATCGCGCTCCAGCATGTGCTTCTGGATGTCGAGCGCGAAACGGCGCAGCTCCATCACCAGCATCACCTGCCGTGACAGCGCGGCCAGTGCCTCGGCCTTGTCGCTGGGCAGGTGCTGCGGATGTGCATCGAACACGCACAGCGTGCCCAGAGGCAGGCCATCGGAACTGATCAGTGGCGCACCGGCGTAGAAGCGGATGTGCGGGTCGCCGGTCACTACCGGATTATCGTGGAAGCGGATGTCCTGCAACGCGTCCTCGACCACCATGATTTCCTGCGGCTGCAGGATGGCGTGGCCACACATCGATTCGCTGCGCAGGTTTTCCGCCGCGTCGATGCCCTGGATCGACTTGAACCACTGCCGTTCGACGTCGATCAGGGTCACCGCCGCCATCGAGGTACCGCAGACCGCCTTGGCGATCGCGACCAGGTCGTCGAAGGATTTCTCACGCTGCGAATCCAGGATCCGGTAGCGGTACAGCGCCTCGAGCCGAAGGGCTTCGTTGGCAGGCTTGTCGGGCTTGATCATGCAGCGTCACATTCCGGCAGGTCACTGCGGAGTCTAGCTGATGCCGGTGCGCAATCCGCACAACGGGGAGTGCCGGCCGCTGGCCGGCATCCCGCGCTCATTCGATGCCTGGTGCAGCCGGCCAGCGGCCGGCACTACCGCGCGTTACCAGTCCAGCTGCTTCGGCAGCAGGCCCTGCAGTTCCTGCTCGGTCAGGTTGCGCCACTGGCCCGGCTTCAGCGCGCCGATCTTGATGTTGTCGATGCGCACGCGGCGCAGCTGGGTCACGCGATAGCCGAACTCGGCGGCCATCAGGCGGATCTGCCGGTTCAGTCCCTGCTGCAGGGTGATGCGGAATCCGAACTTGGCGATGCGCGAGGTCTTGCACGGCAGCGTCATCTGGTCGTGGATGCGCACGCCGCGCGCCATGCCACGCAGGAACTCGTCGGTGACCGGCTTGTTCACCGCCACCAGGTACTCCTTCTGGTGGCCGTTCTCGGCACGCAGGATCTGGTTGACGATGTCGCCGTTGCTGGTCATCAGGATCAGGCCTTCGGACTCCTTGTCCAGGCGGCCGACCGGGAAGATGCGCTGTTCGTGGCCGACGAAGTCGACGATGTTGCCCTTGACCGAGGTTTCGGTGGTGCAGGTGACGCCCACCGGCTTGTTCAGCGCGATGTAGACGTGGCGGCGGGCGCCGGGCTTGCGTGCCACGCGCGCGCGCAGCGGCTGGCCGTCGACCAGCACCTGGTCTTCCTCGCCCACCACCGCACCGGTGCCGGCCGCGTGGCCGTTGACGGTGACGCGGCGGGCGGCGATCAGGCGATCGGCCTCGCGGCGGGAGCAGAAGCCGGTGTCGGCGATATGTTTGTTGAGTCGGGTGGTCATCGGTCCATTATCCGGCATCGCCGCCCGCTGCGCTTCATGCCGGGGCCGGCGGATCGAGCTCTTCGCCGTCGAACACCCGGTTGCGACCCGCCCGCTTGGCCACGTACATGGCATGGTCGGCCCGCCGCAGCAGCCCGGCCAGGTCATCCTCACCCGGCCGCCACTGCGCCAGTCCGATGCTGGCGGTCACTTCCAGGCCCGGCACCTGCAGGGCCTGGCCGGCTTCGGTGATGCGCTGGCGCAGGCGGTCCAGGCGTGCCGACGCCGCCTCGCGCGGCATGCCCGGCATCAGCAGCAGGAACTCCTCGCCGCCCATCCGCACCACTTCGTCCTGGCTGCGGACTGCCGTGCGCAGGGCACGCGCTACCGCCACCAGCACCTGGTCGCCCACCGCGTGGCCATGGCGGTCGTTGATGTCCTTGAACAGGTCGATGTCGAGAAAACCGATCACCAGCGGGCCGCGCTCACGGTCGACCTGTGCCAGGTGACGGGCCAGCTGCTGCAGGCCGGCCCGGCGGTTGGGCAGCCCGGTCAGGCCATCGGTTTCGGCCAGCTGGCGCAGTTCATCGCGCTGCTGGCGCAGCCGGCCCAGCCGCTGGTTCATGGCATAGGCGGCCATCATCAGCAGCCAGGTCACCGACAGCTGCAGTGCTTCCACCCGGTACTCCAGCAGCCACCCCGCACTGCTGGCATCGGCTGCGATCATCACCAGCAATGGCACCAGCGCCGCCAGGCCCGCCAACGCCCAGCAGTCACCGCGCAACCAGGCACGCATGCCAGCGGCCAGTGACAACAGGCAACCGAGGATGAAGGTCAGCTGCAGGCTCTGCGCGACCAGCGCCAGGGTGTCCCAGCGCAGCCACGGCACCAGCGCGGCCAGTCCCATCAGGCCCCACAGCACAGCCTGCTGTGCCGGCCGCGAGCGCGGCAGCAAGCGGTCCCCACCGTTGAGGCGCCACAGAGCGGGCAGTACCAGCGCCTGGGTCGCGGCGGTCAGCGCCAGCAGCCACCATGCGCCGCGCTCGCCCACCGGCAGCCACGGTTCGGGGTAGCCGCTCAAGCCGCCAAGAACCGCCTGCCACACCACCACCACGATCGTCGCGCCGATGTAGACCAGGAAGCTGCGGTCACGGGTGGTCAGGTAGGCCATCAATGCCGACAGCGCCAGCGCGATCGCCACCGCGATGCAGGCCGCGCGCACCAGCAGGCGGGCGGTATCGTTCTGCTGGACCGGACTGGGCGCCCCCAGCCGCAAGGTCGGCACCCAGCGCGCTTTCAGCGGCGCCTGCCACGACACCAGGAACGGCTCATGGCTGCCTGCCGCTGGCACCGCCACCAGGCCGATGCCGGCGCGGAAGCGCGAATCACGGGTGCGCGCATCGTGCATGTTGCCGCAGATCTCGCGGTCACCATGCTGTACGCGGACTTCGCCAGCGAACACGTTGAACACATCCAGCGCCTGGGGTTGCCCCGACCAGCCCCCGGGCGGCGCCGGTACCTCTACCTGCTCGCGCGGCCCGGCCAGCATCGCGGGCGTACAGCCACGATGGGGTGTCGGTTCGTCCGTCGGTGCGCCAACCAGCAGGAAATCCCGGCCGGCCTCGGCCAGGCGCGCGTGCACCAGACCGGGAAGCAACACTCCCATCAGCAGGACGACCAGCAGCGCCCCTGTTTCGTACCGCCACTGCCTGACGCCCACGCCACATCCTGTTCCTGCTTACGTCCGCGCCCACTGCGCGTCGCCCCTGGCGCGCATTATCGCAGCCGGGCACGCCACGCATGTGTAGACCAAAGTCGCCGTGCGCCGTTCAGCCAGCGGCCGGAGGCCCCTTCACCGCCACCAGGCGGACCGGCCTCAGGTCACTCAGGGTCATCCGTTCCAGCGGCTGCGGCCGCTCGATCGCGTAGCCCTGCAGGCCCTGCACGCCGAGCCGGGTCAGTGCGCCAGCCACCTCGGCGGTTTCCACCCATTCGGCCACCACCTCCATCTGCAGTTCCCGCCCGAGCTCGCTGATCGCCCGCACCGTGGCGTGGCTGACCGGGTCGGTGTCCATGTCACGCACGAAGGTGCCGTCGATCTTCAGGATGTCCGCAGGCAGCTGGCGCAGATAGCCGAACGAGGACAGGCCGGAGCCGAAGTCATCCAGTGCCATCCGGCAGCCACGCGCTTTGACCGCATCGATGAAAGCGCGTGCCTGGCTGAGGTTGCTGATCGCCGCGGTCTCGGTGATCTCGAAACACAGTTTCGAGGCCAGCGCGCGGTTGCGCTCGAGCAGGTCGCAGACGAAGGCGAGGAATCCCGGCTCGGCGATCGACTGCGCCGAAACGTTGACGTTGCACAGGCCCAGCTGGCGCACGTGTGCCGGGCAGACTTGCAGGTGGCGGAACAACAGCCCGAGCACGTGCCGATCCAGCGCCACCGCCATGCCGTATCGCTCCACCGCCGGCATGAACTGACCGGGCAGATGCAGGCTGCCATCGGTACCACGCATGCGCACCAGCACCTCGTAATGCAGGTAGGACGGATCGCCCACGCGGGCGATGCGCTGCGCGTACAGCAGCATGCGATTCTCCGCCATGGCCAGGCTGACACCCTGCAGACGCTCGGCCTCCTGCCGCCGCTCCTCCAGCGCCATGCGGTTCTCGTTGAAGCAGTGCACACGGTTGCGACCGGCCTGCTTGGCCGCATAGCAGGCGCTGTCGGCGGCGCTCATCAACCAGTTCGCGTCCGGCGCCTCGGCACTGACCTCGACCACGCCGATGCTGCAGCTCAACTGCGGGCTGCCCTCGCTGATCGGGAACGTGGCCTGGCCCAGGTTGCGGATCACCCGCTGCAGTACCCGCTTGGCTTCATCCTGGCCGGCGTGGGCGAGAAACACCGCGAACTCATCGGCCCCCAGGCGGCCGACCCAATCGCCATCACGCACCGCCGCCACCAGATAGTCGGCGAAACCGCGCAGCATCTGGTCGCCGGCGGCATGACCGAAGCTGTCGTTGACCAGCTTGAAGTGGTCCAGGTTGATGTAGCACAGCGCATGCGTACCACCGTCCGTCCGGACCTGCAGCAGCGCGCGTTCCAGCAGGCGTTCGATCTCGCGGCGGTTGATCAGGCCGGTCAGCGGATCGTGGCTGGCGTGATGCTCGATCTCGCGCGCCAGTGCATGGTTCTGGCTGACATCCTCGATGATCGCGAACACCGACAATCCACCGCCCGAGCTGCGAACCGCGGTACCGCTCCAGCGTCCCCAGACGAGGCTGCCATCGCGCCGCCGGAAACGCAGCTCGCTCGGCCGCAGCTGCCGGTCCCAGTCGATGCGGCCGACACCGTCGAGGACCAGTTCCCCCTCCATCAGCAGGTCACCCAGCAGCATCTGCAGCAGCACATCGCGCCGGTAGTCGAGGATATCCGCCATCGCCTGGTTGGCCTCGACCACGCGGCCATCGGTGTCGAGCTTCAGCATGCCGACATTGGCCTGGTAGAAGTCCGCGCGGAAGCGGCTCTCGTGCTCGGTCAGATCCTTGCCGACGCGACGCGCCAGCGCCACTGCCATCAGGCTGATCACCAGCACCGACAGGCCGCCAACCATCAGCGTGGCGATCCGGACCATGGTGGCCATCCTCAGCAGCGCCTGCGAGAACGCCTGGGCCTGCACCTGCAGGCGGCGGTCGAGATCCCGCAGCTGCTGCAGGTAGCGATTGCGGTCGGCCACGGGCAGTTCACCTGCCGCATGCCTCCGTTGCAGCTCGGCGACCAGGGCCTGCACAGCCTCCAGATCACCATCGGTCTGCCGCCACAGTGCAGTGGCTTCGCGGAATGCTCCCAGGTCACGGGCGTAGCGGAACGAGAACACCAGGCGTGGAATATCGGCGCGCGCGTTGCCGCCCTGCAGGAAACCCTGCCGGGCCTTCTCCTCGTCCGGTACCGCCTGTTCCAGCGCCAGCCGGGCCTGCAGATCCCCCAACGGAATCCGCAGGGCCTGGCGCGCGTCATCCAGGTCCTGCGCATCGCCACGCGCCAGATAGCGGCTCAGCGCAGCGGTCGCATCCTGCTGCCCTCGCGACCAGTAGCCCTGGCCGGCAATCCAGGCCGTCGAGGCCGCCTGCAGTTCCTGGATCAACGCGGACAGCGCGACCAACCCGATCGCCATGCCCGTCAACAACGCAAAGCGCAATCCCAGGCCACGGGTCATCGGCACCCGCCGGCTCTGCTGGTCCGTGCCACTTCTACCCATCCCGGATCCCCCCGAATGTGCTGCGGTGACAACCTCCCTTGGAACCGGCCCAGCCTATGACCGGCAATGTGTTTGCCATGCGAAAAGGGGACGGAGGGGATTAAGTCGTTTTCGGCATAAGCGCACTGCCGGGCATAAACGACTTAATCCCCTCCGTCCCCTTTTCCAGGCCCATAACGGACAACGCCAACCCGGAGGCTGGCGTTGTTCAGGACCGCAGGTGCGGCTTAGAAGCTGCGCGGGCCGCGCGGCTTGAAGCCGTCACGACGCGGCGGGCGGCTGTCGCGGTCACCGCCGCGGTCGCCACCGTGGCCACCCGGACCGCCCGGGCCACCGCGACGCGGGCCACCCGGGCCGCCCGGACCACGCTTGTCGAAGCGCGGCTTGAACGAACGCGGGGCCGGGTTGGTGTCTTCACCCGGAGCCAGCGCACGCATCTGCAGCTGCTGGCCGGACACCCACACCTTCTGCAGGTGCGACAGCACGTCCGGCGGCATCTGTGCCGGCAGGTCCAGCAGCGAGAAGTCGTCGTGGATGTCGATGCGGCCGATGAAGCGGCTTTCCAGGCCAGCTTCGTTGGCAATGGCGCCAACGATGTTGGCCGGCTTCACGCCGTGCTGGTGGCCGACCGAAATGCGGTAGGTCTCCATGCCCTGCTCCGGCGCACCACGTGGCGGAACCTCACGGCGCGGACGCTGCTCGAAGCCACCTTCGGCGTCGTCGCGGCGCGGGCCACGCTCGAAGCGCGGACCACGCTCGTTGCGGTCGAAGCGATCGCCACGTTCCGGGCGGTCACCACGGTCGAAGCGTTCGCGCGGTGCGCGCTCTTCACGCGGGGCACGCACCGGCGGCTGCAGCAGGAACGGGGTGTCACCCTGCAGCATCTTGGCCAGCGCGGCAGCCACTTCAATGGCCGGCACGTTCTGCTCGTTCTCGAAACGCTCCAGCAGCTGGCGGTAGAAGTCCAGGCCACCGGCGCCGAGGGTTTCGCTGATGCGCGAGGTGAACTTGTTGATGCGGGTGTCGTTGACCGCTTCCACGCTCGGCAGCTGCATCTCTTCGATCGGCTGGCGGGTGGCGCGCTCGATCTGGCGCAGCATGCCCTTCTCGCGCGGGGTGGCGAACAGGATCGCCTCGCCGCTGCGGCCGGCACGACCGGTACGGCCGATGCGGTGCACGTAGCTTTCGGTGTCGTACGGGATGTCGTAGTTCAGCACGTGGCTGATGCGCTCCACGTCCAGGCCGCGGGCAGCCACGTCGGTGGCGACCAGGATGTCCAGCTTGCCTTCCTTCAGCATGGCGATGGTGCGCTCACGCTGGGCCTGCTGCATGTCACCGTTGATGGCGGCAGCGGCCAGGCCACGGGCCTGCAGCTTGCTGGCCAGTTCCTCGGTGCCGGCCTTGGTGCGCGCGAAGATGATCATCGCGTCGAACGGCTCGACTTCCAGGATGCGGGTCAGCGCGTCCAGCTTGTGCATGCCGCTCACCCACCAGTAACGCTGGCGGATGTTGGCCGAGGTGGTGGTCTTGGCCGCGATGGTCACTTCCACCGGGTCCTGCAGGTAGGTCTGCGCGATGCGGCGGATCTGCGGCGGCATGGTGGCCGAGAACAGGGCCACCTGGCGCTGCTCCGGCAGCTTCTTCAGCACGGCTTCGACGTCGTCGATGAAGCCCATGCGCAGCATTTCATCGGCTTCGTCCAGCACCAGCGTCTTCAGCTCGGACAGGTCCAGGGTGCTGCGGTCCAGGTGGTCGATCACGCGGCCGGGGGTACCGACCACGATGTGCACGCCGCGGCGCAGGGCCGACAGCTGCTGGCCGTACGGCTGGCCGCCGTACACCGGCAGCACCCGGAAGCCCGGGATCTTCGACGAATAGGACTGGAACGCCTCGGCAACCTGGATGGCCAGTTCGCGGGTCGGTGCCAGGATCAGGGCCTGCGGCTTGATCTGCTGCAGGTCGATGTTGGACAGTACCGGCAGCGCGAACGCTGCGGTCTTGCCGGTGCCGGTCTGGGCCTGGCCCAGCACGTCGCGGCCTTCCAGCATCGCCGGGATGGTGGCGGCCTGGATCGGCGACGGGGTTTCGTAGCCGATGGCGGTGACCGCCTGCATCACGGGCTCGGACAGGCCGAGCTGCGCAAACTGCAGCGGCGCTTGGGAATCTTGGGACATGGGGAACTCCGAAGACACTGCCGTCTTCCTGGCAGTGCGATAAAAAAGGTGATGGTCCGCGCTTTGGGCGCCCTTCTTATCGCGTGCCCTGGCGCTGCTCGGTTGGAGGAGATTTCACTCGCTCAGAGCGGAATCATACCGCATTGATCCTGAACAAGGCGTACAGCTTGCCGTGCGCGTACCGTCATGCCCCAAGCTGGCGCACAATACGCGCCCTCTTCACCGGCCCGGCCGCTGCTGCGCCCTTCCCCAGGAACCCCGCTCCATGCAGATTCTCGAATTCGACCTCGACGGTGACTACGTCGAACTCAAGCAGCTGCTCAAGCTGGCCGACCTGGTCACCAGCGGCGGCGAGGCCAAGATGGTCATCAGCGACGGCCAGGTGCTGGTCGACGGCGAGGTCGAACTGCGCAAGGCCTGCAAGATCCGCGCAGGCCAGGTGGTTGAATTCGCCGACAGCCAGATCCGCGTGCTGGCCGCCGGCTGATCTGAACGGGCTGATCTGAACCGGTTCAGGCCACGCGCTGGGTCAGGTGCGAGGCGATCAGCTGCCTGAACGGCGCAACGCCCTGCGCCAGGCGCAGGCCGGCCGCGCGCAGCAGCCGCGCCGGGCGGCGATCGTCGGTATACAGGCTGGCGATCGCGTTGGTGGCCTCGTACAGCGGCCTCGATGCCAGCCGATGACCGCGCTGGTAGCTGGCCAGCATGCCGGCGGCGGCGATGTCGGCACCGCGACGCTGCTGTTCGACGATGCCCTGCGCCAGCCGCTGCGCACTGGCCAGGCCCAGATTGAAGCCATGTGCGGTGACCGGATGCATGCCGACGGCGGCATCGCCGATCAGCGCCGAACGCTCGCCGACGAAACGGTGCGCGTACACACCCACCAGCGGATACGCCTGCGGCGTGGCCACTGGCTGCATGCGGCCAAGACGGTGTTCGAAGCAGGCACCGATGGCCTCACCGAAGGCCACCTCGTCCATCGCCAGCAGTTCTTCAATCTGCCGCGGTGGCAGCGTGATCACTGCTGATGCCTGGCCTTCGTTGAGCGGCAGCAACGCCATCGTGCGGCCGTAGCCGAACCATTCCCAGGCAGTGTGGTGATGATCACGCTCAACCTGCATGCGGCACACCAGCATCGACTTGCCGAAGTCGCGCATCTGCGCGCCGATGCCGAGCATGCGGCGGGTTGCGGAGAAGCGGCTGTCAGCGGCGACCAGCAGGCGCGCATGAAGTTGGCTGCCGTCATCGAGTTTGACCACGTGGCCCTGCGCATCGGCCTGCACGCCCAGCACCTTGCGCCCGTCGAACAGCTCCAGGCCGTCCTGCCCCTGCACGGCATCCCATGCAGCGCGGCGGATCAGATGGTTGGGCACCAGCCAACCCAGCGGCTGACCGTCCACCTGGCTGCTGGCGAAGGTCAGCGCGAACGGCGAGCCGCCGTTCATCACCTTGGCATCGCGCAGTTCAGCGACTTCGGCCTGCGGCAGGCGCTGCCACAGCCCCAGCTGCTCCATGCTCTGCCGCGAGGCATGGGTCAGCGCGATCTCACGGCCATCGAAGGCGGCCTCGGCAAGGGCCTGGCGCGGTTGAACTTCGACCAGCCCGACCTGCAGGCCGCTACCGGCCAGCGCACGCGCGAAACACAGCCCCGCCGGTCCGGCGCCGACCACCACCACGTCCATCCTGCGCATGCGCGCCTCCTGCCGTTGATTCAGTCCGCGCCAGCATAGCGCCGCGCACCTGACCGGCCTTGATCTGGATCAGGCCGGGATCACAACAACGCGAACACCAGCGCCAGGATCGACAGCAGCGACACTGCCCAGACCAGGCTGCGCACGTAGGGCACGCCCGCGGCATACAGCGGCAGGTAGACCACGCGCGCCCAGAAGTAGGCCTGCGCCGCCAGCGCCGTGGTGTCGTTGCCGCGCCCGGCCACGACCACTGCGATGGCGGCGGCAGCGAAGAACGGGAACGTCTCCAGGAAGTTGGCCTGCGCACGCTGCAGGCGCCCGGCCAGCGGGCTGAGTGGCCTGGCTTCGCCATCACGCGCCGAGGCATTCCACTTCATCCCGCGCTCGCGGGTGACCACGGTGGAGGTAGCGAAGATGTAGACAAAGCCCAGCAGCACCGACCAGGCCAGCATCGTCAGTTCAGTTGCCATCGATCATCTCCTCAGGGTGCCGACGCACGCAGGCTGTAACCGGCCAGGCGCCACACCTGGTCCTCGTCGAAACGGAACGAGACCAGCTCGCGTACCGGCTGCGCGCTGTTGGCGAAACGGGTCGGGAAGCTGACGTTGATGTACAGCCCCTCCGGCACCGCGGCACCGGCGCTGTACTTGACCCGGGTGATGGTCGGCTGGCCACGCCCGGCCAGCGCGCCCAGGCGCGTGCGCTCGGCAGTCAACTGGCTGACGAAGGCGGCCTTCGGTACTGCACGGCGCGCGACGGCCGAAGCGCCATCCCACAACTCGCCTGCGCGGTTGGCATCGACCAGCTGCGCCGCCTTCACTGCGGCCGCGCCCATTTCCGCATCCTGCTTCTGCACCTGCGCCTGCTGCGCGGCAGTCAACGCCGGAGCGCCGGCCGTGGCCGGTTTCGCAGCCGCCGGCGATGCCGGTGCGGGGCGCGCGGGTGCCGGTGCAGGCGTGGCCGGCGCGGGTGCCTGCGCCAATGCGGTCAGGGGCAGCAGGGACAGCAGCAGGAGCACGCGCTTCATGGACACCGCCGGTTCTCGGGAAAGAACCGCAGTCTACGCCAGCGCGGTGAGCTGTTCGTCAGCGCGCGTGGGCGCTGCCTTCCACCGCTGCGGCATCGGCCTGCGCGGCAGGCGTGCCGGTGTCTGCTGGCGCCTGTTCGGCCACCGGCGGCGGCTCCGACGGTGCCGGCGGCAACGTTGCCACATCGATTTCCGACAGCGGGCTTTCTTCCGGGCACACCGCATCCGGGAAACCGAAGCGCTGCTTCAGTGCCTGGCCGCAGCTGTTGATCGATTCCATGTCGGCGCCTTCGCGCTTGCACTGCTGGTCGAAGGCGATCAGGAACGCATCCTTGCGCTGCACGAAGTCATCGCCGCAGGCGCGCATCTGCTTGATCCGTTCCAGATCGTCCTGCACCGCGTTGGTGCCATCCAGACCGTACTGGCGTAGTTCGTCCGGCGTCAGCAGGCGCAGGCTGCGGTTGGGCACCGTCATCATCAGATCGGCCACGCCCACCGCCACGCCGTTGCGCTGCAGGTAGTCCTTTACGTTGTCGTAGACCTCGTGCAGCTCGCGGTTGAGCTCAGCGCGCGAAGTGGCCTTGGAACTGATGCGCATCATGCGGTGGATGCCGACCTTGCCCGACAGCAGGCGGTTGTCACCGGCGGCCAGCACGAACACGCACGCGCTGTGGCAGATCGAGCCCTCGCGCACCCAGATGGTCCAGCCCGATTCACCGATGCTGTCACCGGCGACGATCGCCGATTCCACCTGGCCGCCGCTGGAGTCCAGATCGAGGATGCGCTTGTGGATCTTCTGTTCATCGGCGACCACGGCAAGTCGCCACATCATTTCGGCGAAGCCCGGATTGATCTTGCCGGCGTAACGCACCCGCATCAGACCACGCTCGGCACACGGCGCCAGGGCCTGGGCAATCTGCTCGCGCTGCAGGCCCTCCAGCTCGACGCCATCGCCCGCCTCACCGGCGTACTCGGTACTGCAGCTGACCCAGGCGCGGCCATTCTCCAACTGCGCCTGCGGCCACGGCCGATCCGCCCGGCTGCGCGGCGGCGCCGGCGGTGGCGGTGCGTCAGCCGCATTGATCGACACCATGTTCTCGCCATCGCTGGCCGGCGCCCGCGCCGCCTTGTCGGCAGCCGTCACATTGCCCGGATTCTCCAACTGACTGCAGCCCGCCAGGGCCAGGCACAACAGGGGCAACCAGCGGAATTTGGCGGACATCGGGCAACCGGGATTCATGGGAGCAAGAACCACAGTCTACCCGTCCAGGCCGCGCATTCAGCGCGTGGCACTGAACCCCTTCTGACCCTTGGGAAAAAGCGTGTCGACCAAGGTCGACACCTACCAACAGCAAAAGCGTGCCGACCAACGGTCGGCACCCACCAACTGCAGCGACCAACTGTCAGAGGTGGGGCGGTGTGGGCTGACAGGACCGTTGGCGCCATGGATGGCGCCATCGAGCCCCCATGGACGGGTTTACGGCGTGTCCTGACAGCCCACACCGCCCCGCCATCCCACGGACTGCCAGCTTTTGATTGAGACGTTGACGTTGACGTTGCGGGTGCAGGGCTGCAAGCCCTGCCAGCCCCCCCCTCCAGCATCCATGTCCGAATCCGGCGAGTATCCCCGCCCGCACACGCCTAGACTGGCGCCATGGACACCGCCCTCGCCCTCGACACCGCCGCCTGCGACCGCGCCCGCCTGGCCCGCGACGCACGCTTCGACGGCGTGTTCTTCACCGCCGTGCGCAGCACCGGCATCTATTGCCGCCCCATGTGCCCGGCACCGCCGCCGAAGCCGCGCAACATCACTTACTACCCGACCGCGGCCGCGGCTGCGGCAGCCGGTTACCGCCCGTGCCTGCGGTGCCGCCCCGAGCTGGCACCGCAGGCGCAGCAGGCATTGGCCGGGCAGACCGTACAGCGCGCCTTGGCCCTGATCCATGGTGGCTTCCTGCAGGAACAGCCGGTAGCCGACCTCGCAGAGAAGATCGGACTCAGCGCGCGCCAGCTGCAGCGCCTGTTCGTCGAACATCTGGGCGCAACGCCAGGGCAGATCCACGCCACCTATCGGCTGCTGCTGGCCAAGCAGCTGCTGACCGAGACCACGCTGCCGGTGACCGACGTCGCGCTGGCCGCCGGCTACAACAGCCTGCGCCGTTTCAATACCGCCTTCCTGCAGGGCTGTGGCATGGCACCGACGGCACTGCGTCGCCAGCACCAGCCGCTGGCCGCCGACGATGGCTGCCTGGTACTGCGTCTGGCATACCGGCCACCACTGGATTTCCCACGCATGCTGGCCTTCCTGCGCAAGCGCAGCCTGCCCGGCATCGAGCTGATCGGCGAAGACAGCTACCAGCGCGTGCTCGGCACGCCGGAGCGCCCCACCCTGCTGAGCGTCACCGCCGACCCGAAGCGCCCGGAACTGCGCCTGCAGCTGGGCGCGGTCGATCCGCGCCTGATCCCCGACATCGTCCGCCGTGTGCGTCGCGTATTCGATCTGGATGCCGACCTGCAGCAGGTCCACGCCGCACTGGATGAGGAACCCTTGCTGGCGCGTGGCATCGCCGAGCGCCCCGGGCTGCGCGTCCCCGGCGGCTGGGATGGCTTCGAGGTGGGCGTACGCGCCGTGCTCGGACAGCAGGTCAGCGTGGCCGCGGCCACCACCTTCGCGCGGCGGCTGGTGGATGCCTATGGCGCACACCTGCCAGGCATGCCGCCGGAGTTCGATCGCCAGTTCCCGGCCCCCGAGCTGCTGGCCGAAGCGCCGCTGGAATCGATCGGCCTGCCGCGCAGCCGCGCCGCCACCGTGCGTGCGCTTGCCGCCGCCTGTGCCAGTGGCGCGCTCGACTTCGGCCCGGGCCAGGCGCTGGAAGAGTTCGTTTCCCGCTGCGTGGCACTGCCCGGCATCGGTCCGTGGACCGCGCAGTACATCGCCTTGCGCGGGCTCGGCCAGCCCGATGCCTTCCCCGCCGGCGACCTGGTACTGCAGCAGGTGCTCGGCCATGCGCAGGGCCAGCGCCTGAGCGAACGCGCGACCGAAGCGCGCTCGCAACCGTGGCGCCCCTGGCGTGCCTATGCCGTGCTGCATCTTTGGCACCTGTCCGGCACTTTCGTTGGAGAACCGACATGACCTTGTTGTTCGACCGTTTCGACAGCCCGATCGGCGTGCTGACCATCGCCGGTGACGAGCGTGGCCTGTCCCACGTGCTGTTCCCGGAAAACCGCCACCCGGCACGCGGCCGCGACGACTGGCACTACGCGCCGGATGCGCTGCCGGAAGCACGCGAGCAGCTGCTGCAGTTCCTGCACGGCGAACGCAGCAGCTTTGACCTGGAGCTTGCGCCACGCGGCACGCCGTTCCAGCTGCGCGTGTGGCAGGCGCTGGCATTGATTCCGTTCGGCGAGACCTGGAGCTACCTGCAGCTGGCCCAGCATCTGGGCCAGCCCAGCGCGACCCGCGCGGTCGGCGCTGCCAACGGCCGCAACCCGTTGCCGATCATCCTGCCCTGCCATCGCGTGATCGGCAGCAACGGCGCGCTGACCGGCTTCGGTGGCGGACTGGAAACCAAGGCCGCGCTGCTGCGACTGGAACAACGCCAGGCCCCGCTGTTCGCCTGAGAGGGCTGGCCGGGCTGCGCCCGGCACCCGCAGAGGCTAGAGCAACAGCAACAGCGGGCTTCCTGCGCGGAGGCGGGGTGGGTCCGGTTGCAGGGGACGCTGCAAGTACGTCCCTGTAAGCTCGGTCGCGCCATCCATGGCGCTCACGCCCCTGCAACCGGACCCACCCCGCCTTCGACAGGTTCCTGCGACCTGTCGGGACGGCGCACTACGCGGCTGCTGGTAGGTGTCGACCTTGGTCGACACGGTAGATCCACGCCATGCATGGATGGAAGCATCAGGAATATGTCTGGAGAAAAACCCCCTTCTTGTTGAAGGGGGCGCGCCGACAGGCGCGGGGATAAGGAAAAATGCGCGGACACGCTGCGCCCTTCGGCGCAACGTGTCTTGGGGTGGTCATTGCACCGGCTTATCATGGGCGGATGACTTCCGTACGCCTGACCTGCGCGCTGGCGCTGCTGCTGCCATTGGCCGCCTGCACCACCGCGCCCGCCCCTTCCGCCTCCGCTCCCATCGCTGTCGCTGCGGCTGCGCCGCCGAAGCTGCTGCTGATCTCGATCGACGGCCTGCGCGCCGATGCGCTGGACCGCGGCCTGACCCCGAACCTGCAGCGCCTGATCGACGGCGGCGTGCGTGCACGCTGGATGACCCCGTCCTATCCGTCGCTGACCTTCCCCAACCACTACACCATCGTCACCGGCCTGCGCCCGGACCACCACGGCATCGTCAACAACAGCATGGACGATGAAGCCCTAGGCCGGTTCGAGCTGAGCAACCGTGAGGCGGTCACCACCAGCGGCTGGTGGGGCGGCGAACCGATCTGGGTCGGCGCCGAGAACGCCGGGGTGCGTTCGGCCACCACCTCGTGGCCGGGCAGTGAATCGGAAATCCGTGGTGTGCGCCCAAGCCAATGGCGCGTGTACGACGGCAAGGAACCGCTGGAACAACGCGCGGGCACCGTGCTGGACTGGCTTGCACAGACCGATGCCGACGCACCGCAACTGACCACGCTGTACATGGAGCACGTGGACAAGGCCGGCCACAACTACGGCCCCGAATCGAAGCAGTACGCCGACGCCATCGTGCGCGCCGACCAGATCGTCGGCCAGGTGCTCGATGGACTGCAGCAGCGCGGCCTGGCCGCGACCACCAACGTGATCGTGGTCTCCGACCATGGCATGGCCAGCGTCCCGGTCGGCCAGGTGATCTCCACCGAATCAATGGCCGCCCCGGCCATCGCTCGCAACGTCAGCCAGGGCCAGTCGGTGGGTTTTGCGCCGTTGGCCGGTCACGAAGCCGCAGCCGAGCGCGCCCTGCTCGGTCGTCACGCGCACTACGAGTGCTGGAAGAAAGAGAACCTGCCGCCGCGCCTGCACTACGGCACCCACCCGCGCATTCCCGCCATTGTCTGCATGATGGATGAAGGCTGGGATGCCCTGCACCAGGAGAAGATCGCCAAGCGAGACCATCAGGATCGTGGCTCGCATGGCTACGACAATGCCCTGCCCTCCATGCGCGCGGTATTCGTGGCCAGCGGCCCGTCGTTCCGCCAGGGCCTGGTGATCGATGGCTTCGACAATGTCGACGTCTACCCGCTGCTGGCGCACCTGCTGCAGGTGCCGGCTGCACCGAACGACGGCAATCCGGAAACGCTGAAGAAAACCCTGCGCTGATCCGGTTGTAGAGCCGAGCCCACGCTCGGCTCGCCGGACAGGCATAAAAAAACGCGGCGCCAGGCGCCGCGTTTTTCGTTGAACCGGTCTGGGCCGGATCAGGCCTTGGCGACGGCCTTCTTCGCCACAGCCTTCTTCGCCGGAGCCTTGGCCACGGTCTTCTTGGCAACCGGAGCGGCGGCGCCTACGGCGACCTTGCTCGCGGTGTGCGAACGGGCGTTGCCGTAGCTGGCGTTGTAGCGCTTGCCCTTGGCGGTCTTGCGGTCACCCTTACCCATGTCTTCAACTCCTCAAATGTGAAATCTGGTTACCCCGTACTGACACGGGTTCGGCGGGGCCGCCTTGCTGGGCGCCCCCGCGCACGATCGAAAATCCTATCACGGAGCGCCTAGTGCGCGCAGCTGGCGTCGTGCACGTGACCGTGGTTGAGGCGCAGGTTGACCAGATGGGCGACCCCCACCAGCAGGCCGCCGACGGTCATCACCACCGCGTGTGGCACCGCATTGTGGTGCAGCGGGTCGTACAGCACGCCAGCCCACAACGCGACCAGGCCGGGGATCAGGAAGCCCAGCGCACGCAGCGCGCCGTGCCGGCGGTAGCCCCAGACCAGGCTGAACAATCCGAGCAGGGTCACGAACACCACCAGCGCCTGTTCCACCCCATCGCTCAGCCAGAACGACAGGCCCAGCGACGGCGCCGCGGCCAGCAGCACGGGGATCACCGCGCAGTGCACCGCGCACAGCATCGAACCGGTGGCGCCGAAACGGTCTAGCAGGTGGCGCAGGCGTGAGGACAGGGACATGACTTCCAGCAGGGTCGGCGAATCGTTATGGAATAATATAACATCTGCTCCCGACCCGCACGGTTTCCCTCCCCCTGTCCCGCTGACGGGATACGTGCGCCCAGCGATTGATACACTGTAACAAAGGACCCGCTCCATGCCCGCCCACACCCCGCGGTTGAAGCCGCATTCCCTCGCTCTGGCCCTCGCCGCCCTGCTGCCTTCGGTTGCCTTTGCCGCCGGCGATGACAGCGCTCATCGTGACCGCCACCTGACTGAACTGTCGTCGGTGCAGGTCACCGCGTCGCCACTGCAGGGCGATGCCGAATCGCTGGCGCGCCCGGTGGAGGTACTGGCCGGCGAACGCCTGGACGAGCAGAAGGCCGGCACCCTCGGCGATACCGTGGCCAAGCTGCCGGGCGTGCAGAGCACGTTCTTCGGCCCTGGCGTCGGCCGCCCGATCATCCGCGGCCAGGAAGGCCCGCGCGTGGCCGTGCTGTCCAACGGCATGGGCAACATGGATGCGTCCACGGTCAGTGCCGACCATGCCACCAGCATCGAGCCGTTCCTGGCCGACCAGATCGAAGTGCTGAAGGGCCCGGCCACGCTGCTGTTCGGCAGTGGCGCCATCGGTGGCGCGGTCAATGTGGTGGATGGCCGCATCGCCCGCGAGCTGCCGGAGCGCCCGCTCAGCGGCCGCGCCGAGCTGCGCGGCAATTCGGTGAACAACGAGCGCAGCGGCATGTTCCGCCTCGATGGCGTCAGCGGCAATGTCGTGCTGCATGTGGACGGCCTGGTGCGCAATGGCGACGACTACCGCATTCCCGGCTATGCAGTGATCGACAGCCTTGAAGACCATCACGATCACGACCATGACCACGCGGGCGAAGAAGGCGAAGAACCGCGCCGCGGCCGCCTCGACAACAGCTCGATCCGCACCCGCGCCGGCGGCGTCGGCGCGACCTGGCTGGGCGACGACGGCTACTTCGGCGTATCGGCCAGCACCTATCGCACCAACTACGGCATTCCCAATGGCGCGCACGTGCATGCCGATGGCGATGATCATGGCCATGACCACGGCCACGACCACGACCATGGCGATGAAGAGGAAGGCGGCGACGAGCATGACGTGCGCATCGACATGGTGCAGAACCGCTTCGAGACCAAGGCCGGCATCTACAACCCGGTCTCGTTCCTGAAGAACATCAATGCGCGCGTGGCCTACACCGACTACGAACACGTGGAGCTGGAAGCCGGCACGCCGTCCACCCGCTTCACCAACCGTGGCATCGAGGCGCGCCTGGAAGCCGTGCAGCAGCAGATCGGCGGCTGGGACGGCGCCTTCGGCCTGCAGTTCGGCAACAGTGATTTCGGTGCCAAGGGCGAAGAGGCGTTCGTTCCGGATACCGGCACGAAGAACATCGGCCTGTTCGTACTGCAGGAAAAGCAGTTCGGCCCGTTCAAGCTGGAACTGGGCGGCCGCCACGACCAGGTCAAGCTGGACCCGACCGGCGACTATCGCCGCCGCACCTTCGGCGCCACCAACCTGTCTGCGGCCGGCATCTGGAAGCTCAACGATGCCGTTGACCTTCGCATCGGCGTGGACAGCTCCGAGCGTGCACCGACCAACGAAGAGCTGTATGCCGCCGGCGCGCACATCGCCACCCGCTCGCTGGAAATCGGCGACGCCAACCTGAAGACCGAGCGCGGCCAGCGCGTGGAACTGGGTATCCACACCCACAGCGAACGCCTGGACTTCTCCGCGTCGGTCTACCAGACCAGGTTCAAGGACTTCATCTACCTGGCCGACACCGGCGTTACCGAGGGTCTGCCGGTCCGCGCCTGGACGCAGCAGGATGCGGTGTTCCGCGGTGCCGAAGCCGAAGCGCTGGTGCACCTGTTCGAAGGCGGCGCCGGTGACTGGGATCTGCGCCTGTTCGGCGACTACGTGAAGGCCAAGCTGGATGGCAGCGGCAGCCGCAACCTCGACATCGCCGTGCCGCATGGCGACCACAACCACAACTACAGCGTGGAGCTGGCCAACACCGGCTACCTGCCGCGCATCGCCCCGGCCCGCGTCGGCGCCGACCTGCGCTGGTCGAAGGACGGCTGGCGCGCCTCGGTCGGTGCGGTCCGCTACAGCCGCCAGAAGGATGTCGCCCAGAACGAAGCGCCGAGCGACGGCTACACCCTGGTCGACGCGCATCTGGCCTACCGCTGGGATCGCAACGCGAGCAACAGCTACGAGGTGTTCCTGGATGGCAGCAACCTGACCAACCGCGAAGTGCGTCCGCATACCTCGCTGCTGCGTGATTACTCGCCGCTGCCGGGCCGTGGTGTCGCATTCGGCATCCGCGCGTTCTTCTGATCGCGTAGTGGAGTCGGATCCCATTCCAGAGGAATGGGTTCTGACCCCAGCCTCAGCCCACGCATGGCGTGGATCCAATGCAAGCAGATCCGATGGGGGCCTTCTGGCCCCCATCTCTTTGTGCAGCATCCATCACGCATTCGTCACAAAGATGTGCGTACCACAACAAGCGGACAATCCCGTCACTCAAAGTCTCGCCAATCGGACACTTTTGTCCGAAAATAATTCCATGACTGCCCAACGTGCCGATGCTGCTGCCCGCCGTGCCCTCATCCTCGACGCCGCCGATCATGTGTTCGGCCAACACGGTGTCACCGCCCCGCTGGACCTGGTGGTCGAACGCGCCCAGGTGGGCCGCGCCACCCTGTACCGCAACTTCCCCGACCGCACCGCGCTGATCCAGGCGCTGCTGCAACGTACGGTCGACCGTATCCGGCGCCAGGTCGAGCAGCTCGGCGACCGCGACGATGCCCTGTTCGAAGTGTTCGAGGGTATGGCCCAGCGCATCATCGATTCGCCGGCACTGGCCGATTACTGGCGTGCAGTCGA
The DNA here is from genome assembly GCF_056482875.1 of Stenotrophomonas sp. 63632_Sma. NCBI lineage: Bacteria > Pseudomonadati > Pseudomonadota > Gammaproteobacteria > Lysobacterales > Lysobacteraceae > Stenotrophomonas > Stenotrophomonas sp. 63632_Sma. The sequence goes on along the minus strand of NZ_CM151220.1, from coordinate 1,348,509 downwards.
TTCGGACGTGCCGGCCATGCGCACCGCGCGCGAGACCGTGCGCGATCTGCTGGAAGCACCGATCGCCCGTGCCAAGGCCGCCGGCCTGTGCCGGGCTGACCTGGAGAAGACGGATATTTCACTGATCTCGGGCATGCTGGGCGCAGCCCTGCGCGGCAAGACCCGCGACGAGCGCGCCCACCTGGCCGGGCGCGCCCTGCAGCTGCTGCGCGGTGGTCTCCAGGGAGCAACCAGCGAGGCCCGCTGATGGTCCAGCCGTATCTGAAGCCGGTTCCGGATTGGGAGGAGCACGAGAAGCCGACCATGCCCGGTTCGGCGTCGATGCCCTGGCACCCACCGTATCGACGCGTGGCCTATGCACTGGTGTCGCTGCTGGTGGCGATCACCGGTGGCCTTGGCAATGCACTGGTCACCGCCGACCTGCCCTTCCTGCAGGGCCAGCTGGCACTGACGCCGACCCAGGGCAGCTGGCTGGTGGCGGCCTATGCAATGGTCAACGTCACGGCCAACCTGCTGGCCTTCAAGTTCCGCCAGCAGTACGGCATCCGCCTGTTCGCCGAGATCGGCCTGGGCCTGTACGCAGCACTGGCGGTGCTGCACCTGTTCGTTGGCAGCTTCGAGACCACGATGCTGACCCGTGCCGCCAGCGGCTTCGCTGGCGCCGCCTGTTCGACACTGGGCACGCTGTACATGCTGCAGGCGCTGCCACGACGGTTCACCGGCAATCTGCTGGTGGTTGGCGTGGGCCTCTCGCAGCTGGCGGTGCCGATCGCCTGGATCGTCTCGCCGGGCCTGGTCGATACCGGCCAGTGGCATCAGCTCTACTCGTTTGAAGCCGGGCTGGCCCTGTGCGCGTTCGCGGCGGTGGTGGTGCTGAAGCTGCCGCCCGGCATCCAGGTGAAAGCCTTCGAGCCGCTGGACTTCCTCACCTTCGCCCTGCTCGCACCGGCCGTCGCGCTGCTGGTGATCGTGTTGGCGCAGGGCTACACGCGCTGGTGGCTCAACACGCCATGGCTGGGCTGGGCGCTGGTCGCCTCGATCGTGCTGTCCACCACCGCCTTCATCATCGAACACTACCGGCGCAATCCGCTGCTGCAGATCCGCTGGCTGTCGAAGCTGCCGGTGCTGCACTTCATCGTCGGCGCGTTCCTGATCCGCTTCCTGACCACCGAACAGTCCTATGGCGTGGTCAACCTGATGCGCACGCTGGGCATGGGCCCGGACCAGATGCGCCCGCTGTTCGTAGTGATCCTCGCGGGCGTGGTCACCGGCATCGCCGGTGCCTCGCTGACGTTCGGCCCGAAGCGGCTGATCGCGCAGCTGCTGATGGCGATCCTGCTGCTCGGCGCTGCCGCCTTCTTCGATCAGCACCGCACCAGCCTGGACCGGCCGCACGACTTCTATGTCAGCCAGTTCCTGGCCTCGGTCGGTGCCGGCATGTTCATGGGCCCGTTGATCATGCTCGGCATTTCCGCCGCGCTGAAACAGGGCGTGGACCACATGATCACCTTCCTGGTGACGCTGTCGATCACACAGACGCTGGGCGGCCTGGCCGGTTCGGCGGTGCTGGGTACCTTCCAGCTGCACCGCGAGCAGCTGTACTCCAGTGCATTGACCAGCCAGCTCGACCCGGCCGACCCGGTGGTGGCACAACGCCTGCGCCTCCAGCAGCAGCTGTACAGCGCACAGATCACCGACCCGGTGCTGCGCAGCGCGCAGGGCAGCGCGCAGCTGGCGCAGACCACGCGCCGCGAAGCCAACGTGCGAGGCTTCAATGACGTGTTCACGCTGAGCGGATGGCTGGCGATCGGCTTCCTGTGCTGGTTGCTGCTGCTGTCGCTGCGCACCGCCGTGCTCAAGCAATGGCGCAAGCGCCACCCCACTTCCCCCGCTGCGGTCACGCCGGCCGCGCCCCGCTGAGTCCTCCTCCATGCCTCCCGTCCCGCCCCGCCCCGACGACATCGACGCCGACAACGTCACTCCACCGCCGCCGACCGATGCGGCGCCTGCGCCCACGCCCGCGACACCGGCTGCCGCGCCGAAGTACCTCAAGCCCAGCGCGCGCAGCGTGGTGGTGATGGTGGTGGTGGCCTTGCTGGGCATTGCGCTGATCCTGCGCGCCTGGCACCTGTGGCCGTTCACCAGCAGCGTGATGGTGACCGACAACGCCTATGTGCGCGGGCAGATCACAGTGATGGCGCCACAGGTGAACGGCTACGTGACCGAAGTGCTGGTGAAGGACTTCCAGCACGTAAGGGAGGGCGATCCGCTGCTGCGCATCGATGACCGCATCTACACGCAGCGTGTGGCCCAGGCGCAGGCAACGCTGGACAGCGCACGTGCGGCACTGGCCAACTCGGACCAGTCGCAGGCACAGAATCGTGCGCAGATCGCTTCGGCGCACGCCACGCTGTCGGCCGGCCAGGCCGAGCTGCAGCGTTCGCGCAATGAATTGAAACGCTACGAGGAACTGGCTGCGCAGCAACTGGTGTCGGTCAACGACCGCGACAAGTTCCGCACCACCCAGGCCTCGGCACAGGCCAGCGTGCAGCAGTCGCAGGCGCAGATCCGCATCGCCGAGGAAACGCTGGTGTCGACCCAGGTGGCGCGCAAGAGCCTGGAGGCCCAGGTGGAAAGTGCACAGGCACAACTGGAACTGGCGCGCATCGACCTGGCCAACACGGTGATCCACGCACCGCGCGACGGCCAGATCAGCGAAGCCAGCGTGCGCGTGGGCCAGTACGTCGCCGCCGGTTCGCAGCTGCTGTTCCTGGTGCCTGACACGCTATGGGTGGTGGCCAACTACAAGGAAGGCCAGACCTGGGGCATGGCGATCGGTCAGCCGGCCACGTTCTCGGTGGACGCGTTCCAGGGCCAGGTGCTGCGCGGCCGCGTGCAGGAGATCGCACCCGCCACAGGTTCGGAGTTCAGCGTACTGCGCCCGGACAACGCCAGCGGCAACTTCACCAAGGTGGTGCAACGGCTGCCGGTGCGGATATCGATCAATGAAGGTCAGACGCTGGCCGCGCAGCTGCGGCCCGGCATGTCGGTGATCGTGCGGGTGGATACCCGGTCCAAGCCGATGGACTAGGGTGCAGGCTGCTGACTGCCTTCACCCCATTGATCCGCTACCGTTGCGGATCTGGATCAGGATCGCTGGAAGACGATGAAATTCACGACACTGGCCAGGCGGGCGGCCAAGGACATGCTGGAAGCGGAAGATCTGATCGCCTTCGTGCAGGAGCACGGCGCCGAAGGTGGCGAGGAGATTGAGCGGCTGCGGATACTGCACGGTTGGCCGGATGATGGCCTGCTGGGCGATGGTAGCCGGGTCGTACCGTTCGGCGGCTGGGCCAAGGCCTGCACCGCCTGGGGACGCCAGGGCATTGAGGGCCTGCGCGATATGCTGGGTGACCCCCAGCTGGCAGTGTTCGCGCTCGGCACACTGGCCGATGTGGGTGGCCCCGCCGCCATTGCCATCCTGCTGGACTTTGCCGAACGCGCTGACTGGTCGCGTGCGGGCACACCGCGTGATCTGCCCTGCCAGGCGCTTTACTGCCTCAATACCGCGCTTTCGGGGAAGACCGGCGTTGAGGTTACACCCGGCATGCAGGCGTCGATGCTGCGTATCGCCAAGCTCATCTGGGACGCCAGGGTGCCCAATGTGCATTTCCTGGCGCAGGCACTGTATTTCGTGCGCCGTGCCGACCCGGTACCAGCGCTCGCCTGGGTCGAGCAGTTGCGGGTGGACGACCCTGTGCTGGTCGACGCACAGCGCAGCGTCCTGAAGCGTCTGAAAGAGCACGCCGCCCGGGACTGAGCGTGCAGCTCAGTCCGGGTACGCGCCGCGACTCAGCCCGCGCAGCGCGCGCAGAGGCCGTGCACTTCCAGGGTCTGCGCCTGCGGCTGGAAGCCCAGCTCCTTGGCGCGCTTCTCCAGCTGGGTGACGATCTCGCGGTCTTCCAGCTCCACAGCACTGTGGCAGCTGTTGCAGATCAGGAACGGCACCGAGTGCGCGGCACTGCTGGGATGGTGGCAGGCCACGAAGGCATTGACCGATTCCAGCTTGTGCACGAAGCCATTGGCCATCAGGAAGTCGAGCGCGCGGTAGACGGTGGGCGGGGCGTCAGCGCCCACGCCCTTGCCGTTGCGCACCCATTCCAGCAGCTCGTAGGCCTTGACCGGCTTGCCGGCCTCGGCGATCAACTTCAGCACGTTGGCGCGGATCGGGGTCAGGCGCAGCCCGCGTTCGCGCGAGACGCGCTCGACCACCGCCACGAAATCCGATGCGTCGTGGACGTGGTGGTGCGGGGCGGTACAGGCAGTGGCGGTCTTGGCGGGCATGCGTGTTCTCCGGTTCGGGCCTGGCAAGGATGCCTCAGGCCGTTGCTACCTTGGTGATGGCCACATCAATGCGTTTCAAGGCCTGCTCGCGGCCGGCCAGGTACACGGTATGGGAAATGTCAGGACTGACCTGGGTGCCGGTGATGGCCACGCGCAGCGGCTGGGCGACCTTGCCCATGCCGATCTCCAGCGCGGCGGCCGCATCGTGCAGGGCCACGCCCACCGATTCGGCGGTCCACTCCGGCAGCGCCGCCAGCAGTTCGCGGGCCTTGCCCAGCGCCACCTCGGCACCGGCCTTGAAGTGCTTGGCCACCGCCGCTTCGTCATACTCGGTCAGCGGCTGGTACCAGACCACCGCCTTCTCGGCCATTTCCTTCAGGGTCTGCACGCGTTCACGCAGGGCGATCACCACATCCTCCGGGGCGGGGCCGGCGGCCACGTCCAGGCCCAGCTTCTGCAGCTGGTAGACCAGGTGCGGCACGATCGCGGCCACGTCCTCGGTCTTCAGGAAGTGCTGGTTGACCCAGCCCAGCTTGGCCATGTCCAGGCGCGAGGCCTTGGAATTGCAGTCCTTCACGTCGAACAGGTCGATCAGCTCCTGGCGGCTGAACAGCTCCTGGTCACCGTGCGACCAGCCCAGGCGGGCCAGGTAGCTCAGCAGCGCGTCCGGCAGGTAGCCGGCGTCCTTGTACTGCATCACGTCGGCCGCGCCGGTGCGCTTGGACAGCTTGGCGCCCTGCTCGTCGAGGATCATCGGCATGTGGCCGAACTTCGGCACCGGCGCGCCGATGCTTTCGTACAGGTTGATCTGGCGCGGGGTGTTGTTGATGTGGTCGTCGCCGCGGATGACCTCGGTGATGCCCATGTCCCAGTCGTCCACCACCACCGCGAAGTTATAGGTGGGGTAGCCGTCCGGGCGGAAGATGACCATGTCATCCAGCTCGCTGTTGGCGATCTCGATGCGGCCCTTGATCAGGTCGTCGAACACCACCGTGCCTTCCAGCGGGTTCTTGAAGCGGATGACGCGGTTCGGGTCGTCCTTGCGCGGCAGGCCCAGTTCGCGTGCAGCGCCGTTGTAGCGCGGCTTCTCCTGCTTGGCCATGGCGGCCTCGCGCATCGCGTCCAGCTCTTCGCGGGTCTCATAGGCGTAGTACGCCTTGCCGTCGGCCACCAGCTGCTCGGCCACTTCCAGGTAACGGGCGACGCGGTCGGTCTGGTAGATCGGGCCTTCGTCATAGTCCAGGCCCAGCCACTCCATCGCCTCCAGGATCGCGTCGATCGCGCCCTGGGTGCTGCGTTCACGGTCGGTGTCCTCGATGCGCAGCACGAACTCGCCGCCACGGTGGCGGGCCTCCAGCCAGCAGTACAGCGCGGTGCGGGCACCGCCGATGTGCAGGTAACCGGTGGGGCTGGGGGCGAAGCGGGTGCGGCAGGTCATGGACGGCTCGAGGAACGGGAATCCCCCGATTTTACCAGCCCGCCGCCCCCGACGGAAAAAGGGGACGGAGGGGATTAAGTCGCGATTGCCCAGCCGCTGGGCCTGCAACCGGGAAACGGAGGGGAGAAACGACTTAATCCCCTCCGTCCCCTTTTACGGTTCTACCTTGCGTGGGAAGGACTGCTCGCGCATTGCGGCGTTGTAGGCGAACGAGGCGACGATGGCTGCGGCCTGCTTCAGGTCTTCCGGTTCGGCGTGGTCCCAGGTGTCCAGGTGGCTGTGGTGGACGTTGGTGAAGTAGTCCAGCCGGTCCTGGATGAACTGGAAGCCCGGCAGGCCGATGCGGTCGAAGCTGATGTGGTCGGTGCTGCCGGTGTTGCGGGTGGCCACGGTGGTGGCGCCGACGTCATGGAACGGGGCCAGCCAGGCTTCGAAGATCGGCATCGCCGCCAGGTTTTCCTGTGCATAGATGCCACGGAAGCGGCCCGAGCCGTTGTCCATGTTGAAGTAGACCTGGAACTTGCCGTAGTCGCGGGTCTTCTGCAGCGCGCCGGTCGGCTCGCGCAGCGAGGCCGGCAGCGCCTTCTGCGCCGGGTCGGTGGGTTCCGGGAAACGGCCGAAGTGCTTGGCCACATAGGCCTGCGAGCCGATCAGGCCCTGCTCCTCGCCGCTCCACAGCGCCACCCGGATGGTGCGCTTGGGCTTGGCGCCGGTGGCCTTGAGGATGCGCATCGCTTCCATCATCACCGCCACGCCGGCCGCGTTGTCGGCCGCACCGGTACCACTGTGCCAGGAATCCAGGTGCGCGCCGATCATCACCACTTCATCGGGCCTGCTGCTGCCACGGATCTCGGCCAGCGTGTTGTAACCCGGCTGGTCGGCCTCGTCGGTGAAGCGCGCGGCCACATCCACGCGCAGGCGCACGGTCTGCTTGGCCTCCAGCGCGCGCACCAGCGGATTGAAGTGTTCGCTGATCATCGCCAGTTCGGGGATGCCCACCGATTCACCGGCCTTGCGCGAGCCGCCACCGGCAACGCGGATGATGCCGTTGTCCCAGCTGCTGATGCTGATCGAGGCCAGCGCGCCTTCTTCCACGAAGAACGCATTGACCTTGGTCGCCAGCTGCTGGCGTTCCTGGTATTCCTTGACCCGCTTCGCACGCTCGGCGGTGGCGTCCTTGTCCTTGGGCAGGGTGAACTCCTGCAGGCCCTCCAGCGAGGTGGCGTCGTGGCGGTGCGAATCCGCCTCGGTGCCGCGCTTGTACTCGCGCGCCTCGCCCAGCAGCAGGATCTTGCCGCGCAGCTTGCCGCGGTACTTCTCGATGTCCTCGGGCTTCTTGATCTCGACCTGCACCAGCTCGCCTTCAACCGGGCCCTTGGTACCAGGGGTCCAGGCCTTGGGCAGCGCATGCAGCGGCTGCACGCGGTCACCGAGCATCTCTACGCTGGCCGAAGTGAACTCCCAGCCACGCCCGAAGTCGTCGAAGGCTTCGTCGTGGACGTTGTCCAGCTTCCATTCGTTGAACTTGCCACGCGTCCACGCATTGGCGCGGCCCATCGCCGGCGAGTTGGTCAGGCGCGGACCGATGCGTTCGGTGAGGTAGCTGAAGGTGTCCATCACCTGCGAACGGTGGAAGGCCTCCTGGCGGATGCGGCTGACCATGTCCAGGTCCACCGGCTCGCGCTGCTGCGCGCCTGCATTGCCACCCATCGCCAGCGCTGCGGCCAGCATGCCCCACTTCAACACATCGCACCCCTGCCCTTCGGCTCGATCATCAACCCATCGAGTCTAGCCAGCAGGGGCGCGCGGATACCGTCCCATCGGTCATGGACAGCGACAGTAGATCCACGCCATGCGTGGATGAACAACCGAATCATCCACTCCATCCCAGCCACAACTGCGCCCGCTCGGGCAGCAGCAGCAACCAGTGCCGCCGGTCGATGCTGCTGCAGCCGTACACCGCCGCGTGTGCCGGCCAGCCATCCGGAAGGCCGCCGATACCTATCTCGGCCAGCGCCTCCGCCCCGGCCTTCCATGGCCGGTAGCGCGGCACCCTGCCGGCCAGCGCACCGCGTCCCTGCCGTGCGCCCTGCAGCCAGGCCAGTCCCTGGCCCTGCAGTCCCTCGCAGGTCGCCGCCGCCAGCTGGAAGCGGACCAGGCCGGGGGCGATCCGTGCCCCCGGCAGGGCCGCCAGCACGCCATGTGCCTGCAGCAGCGCATCCACTTCCAGCAGGGCCGGAATGCCCTGCCGTGCCCGTTGCCGCAATCCCTGGCGCCAGCTCATGGCGTGCTCCTTACTTCAGTTCCGCGCCAAGCGCGTACCAGTCCACCCGGCGGGTCACCCACATCGCCAGCGCCAGGATCACGAACAGCAGCAGTGAACCCATCAGCAGCGCGTTGTTCTCCGACACCAGCAGGCCATACAGCGCGCCATACAACACGGTCAGCAGCGCAGCGAAGCCGAGGCCGCGCTTCCAGTGGCCCAGCACGTTGGCCAGGTACACCGCCTGTAGGCCGATACAGGCCACCGCCGAGACCAGGTAGGCCTTCCAGAACGCGATGTGCTCGGACAGGCTGATCAGCAGCAGGAAGAAGATCGCCAGCGCCAGGCCCACCATGAGGTACTGCAGCGGGTGGATGCGCAGCGACCTGATCAGCTCGAACAGGATGAAGCCGACGAAGGTGAGCAGCACGAACAGCACGCCGTATTTCGAGGCACGGTCGGCCTGGGTGTAGGCATCGACCGGATCAACCAGTGACACCGTCACCGCCTGCGACTCGACCGCACCATCATTGCGCAGCTGTCGCTGTGCATCGGAGGCCAGCGAAGACACCGCCCAGCGCGCATCGAAGCCCTGTGCGTCGACGCGACGCTCGTTGGGCAGGAACGCACCGCTGAATGACGGATGCGGCCAGCTCGAACGCAGTGCGATCTTGGTGTCATCGCCCACCGGCACCACCGACAGCATGCGGCTGCCATCCAGGCGCAGCTCGAGTTCGACGGTGCTGGCAGCCAGCGTGCCGCCATGGTCTTCGGCGAATCCGGCCACCGGTGCGTGCAGGCCTCGCCCCACCTCGCTGGCCGCACCAACGCCAGGCAGCAGGCGCAGCTGCTTGCCATCCACGCGCAGGTTCGGCGTACCGACCAGGCCACGCACATCGGAAATGCCCACCGCCACATACGGCTGGCCATAGCTGCGGCCGGCCTTCACCGGATAGTCGTCTGCAGCGAACGTCGCCTTCATCTGGCCGTTCCAGCTGTACACCGGCACCTTGAACAGGCCGACCTCACGCTGGCTCGGCAGCATCTCGCCGCCCACCTCCAGCGACGCCGGCATCTGCAGCCAGTGCCCCTCGGTGACCTGCACCTCGGTCTTCTTGACGCCCAGCGGGTCGACCAGTTCAACCTGCTTGCGTTCCACCCACGGCACCACCCGCACCGGGCCCACCAGCTGCTGTGCACCGGCGCGGCTGTCGGCCACCCGTGAGAAGGCCTCGTCGCGGTACGCGCTACGTTCGTTGATGACCCCGCGGATCATCGTCAGCGGCACCAGCAGCAGCAGGATCAGCCCGCCGACAATGGCGAACCGCAGCAGCATCTTCAGGGATTTCATGGTCCATCCTCGTTGGAGAGGGCTGCAGGATGGACCGCCGCGGTGAGCAGGGTTTGTGGCGAATTTGAAGCGAGTGTGAAGTCAGCGGCGCGGGCGCTGGCCTGGCACACCCAAAGGCAGCCACAGGCTGGCCACGGTGCCGCCGCCCTCGCGGATATCCACGCTGGCACGCCCATCATGCAGGCGCGCGACCTCCTGCACGAACGGCAGGCCCAGGCCGGAGCTGCGCCGCCCGCTGCCGGGGCGGGCCAACGAATAGAAGCGCTCGAACACCCGCTCACGCGCGTAGTCGGGAATGCCGGCGCCACGGTCGGCCACCTGCAGGCGCACGCCCTGCCCGTCCACCTCGGCCTGCAGCGCGATCTCCGCGCCGGCCGGCGAGAAGGCAATCGCGTTGTCGATCAGGTTGTGCAGTGCCTGCCGCAGCAGGTAGGCGTCGCCCTGCACCCGCAGGTCGGGCACGCTGCCGATGCGGACCTGCACGCCGGCCGCCTGCGCGCGCACCTGCGCGGCCGCCGCCGCATCGGCCAGCAATGCCGGCAGCGCGATCGGGTCACGCGTCTGCAGCCAGCCGTGCTGTTCCACTTCGGCCAGCGCCAGCAGCTTGTCGATGGTCTCGGTCAGCCGCTCCTGCTGGTCGACGATGCTGCGGGCGAAATGCACGCGGTCGGCCTCGGGCAACGGCTCCTGCAGCAGCTCGGCGGCACCGCGGATCGCCGCCAGCGGGCTCTTCATCTCGTGCGTCAGCGACTGCACGTACTGCTCGACGTAGGCCTTGCCTTCGAGCTTCTGGCGCATCGTTTCCAGCGCCTGGCCGAGATCGCCGATCTCGTCGCGGCGGCGCCGTGGTGGTGGCACCGGTTCGCCCGCGCTGACCGCGCGTGCATAGCGGCTGAGCTGGCCGAGGCCGGTGGTCAGCCACATCGTCACCAGCACGCCGACCAGCGCCGACAACCCGATCAGCCACGCACCGCGCTCGATGATGGCGCGCTGGCTGGCGGCGATGAACGGATCGATGCTGCGGTTCGGCTGGGCCAGGCTGAGCACGCCGATCAGCGTGCGGCCATCCACCGGGTCGTATACCGGTGCCGCCACGTGCATCACCGTATCGCCCTCTTCACCGGCAATCTCGGGGCTGGAACGTGCGCCGTACTCACCGCGCAGGGTGCGGTAGACATCATTCCAGCGCGAGTTGTCGCGGCCGAGATCACGGCCCAGCGAATCGTAGATGACGATGCCCTTGGCGTCGGTGATGGTCACCCGGTAATCCAGCGAGCGCTTGGGGAAACGCCAGACCATCGCCTTCAGGTCGCGCTGCCGCGCCTTGGCCAGGTTGCGGGTGAAGCTGCCGCTGCGGATGGTGCCGTCCTTGACGTCGGCGGCGGCCATCTCGGCCAGCACGTTGGCCGCATCGACCAGGGTCGATTCCATCGCCTGGCGCACACCGGGCTTCACCTCGTTGACGAACACGCGCATCACGAAGAACGCGGCGATGCCGGTGATCAGGAAGAAGCCGAGGAACAGCTTCAGTACCAGGCGCATCGGCTAGACCTCCAGCGCGTAGCCGAGGCCACGGTGGGTGCGGATCGGGTCGTCGCTGGCACCGGCCGCGCGCAGCTTGGCGCGCAGCGTCTTGACGTGGGTGTCGACGGTGCGGTCGGCACTGTCGGCACTGCTGTCCCAGCCCCGGTCCATCAGCTGCGCGCGGCTGAGGATGGCACCCGGGCGCTGCAGCAGCGCTTCCAGCAGTGCGTACTCATAGCGGGTCAGGTCCAGCGCATGGCCGCGGAAGCGGATGCGCCGGCCCTCGCGGTCAATGGCGAACGCGCCATGCTCCTGCCAGCCCGCATCGGCGCTGGGCGCTGCGACGACCGGCGCCGCACGGCGCAGGCGTGCACGCACCCGTGCGACCAGCTCGCGCGGCGAGAACGGCTTGGTCATGTAGTCGTCGGCGCCCAGCTCCAGGCCGAGCACGCGGTCCACTTCGTCGTTGCGCGCGGTCAGGAAGATCACCGGCAGCTGCGCCGCCGGCCCCGGCTGCGCACGCAGCCGCCGGCAGACCTCGAAGCCGCCAAGATCGGGCAGGCCCACGTCCAGCACCAGCACATCGATATCGCCGGCCTGCAGCCGCTGCAGGGCCTCACCGCCCAACAGGCAGTGACTGGCGGCATAGCCCTCGCTGCGCAGCGCATAGAGCACGGTTTCGGCGATGGCGGCTTCGTCCTCGACCACCAGGACATGGGCAACAGGAGCTGTCATGGCGCGCAGCATAGCCGCTGCGGCCGCCGCCCCGTACACTGCCGCCCATGAACTATCGCCACGCCTTCCATGCCGGCAACCACGCCGATGTGCTCAAGCACATCGTGCAGCTGGCCCTGATCGACAGCTTCAAGCGCAAGGACAGCCCGTTCTTTGTGCTCGACACCCACGGCGGCGCCGGCCGCTACCTGCTGGCCAGCGAAGAGAGCCGCAAGACCCTCGAGGCTGAATCCGGGATCATGCGGCTGATGGCCCAGCCCAAGCTGCCGGAGGTGGTCGAGCGCTATCTGAAGGCGGTGCAGGCCGATAATCCGGTGGGCGCCCTGACCAACTACCCGGGCTCGCCGCTGCTGAGCGCGCAGGCGATGCGCGCGCAGGACCGCATGGCGGTCTGTGAGCTGCAGGAAGCCGAAACGGCCACGCTGAAGGCCCTGTTCGCCCATGACAGCCGCGTCGACGTGCGGGCGGGCGATGGCTATGCGCTGCTGCGCTCGCTGCTGCCGCCGAAGTTCAACGGCAGCAAGATCGGCCGCGGCCTGGTGCTGATCGACCCGCCCTACGAGGCCCAGGACGCCGAATACCAGGCCGTCCTGGCCGCGCTGGCCGAGACCCTGGCGCGCTGGCCGCAGGCTACCTGCGCGGTGTGGTTCCCGATCAAGCAGCGCCGCACTATCCTGCACTTCCTGCGCAAGGCCACCGCCCTGCCGGTGAAATCGGCGATGACGATCGAGTTCCTGGTGCGGCCGGACGACTCGCCGCTGCGCCTCAACGGCAGCGGCATGCTGCTGCTCAACCCGCCCTGGCAGTTCGACCGGGTGGTCGGCCCGGCCCTGCCGGCGCTGCGCCAGCACCTGGGTGAACCCGGTGCCAGCACCCGCCTGGATTGGCTCAAAGCCCCCGAATAACGGCCTTCACGAGGCTGTACCGCTGTGAGCCTTTCGTTCACGGAATGCAGCCCCGGTGATGCCACAATCGATGGACCACCAAGGAATCACCCGGTATGGCCACTCGCAACCGCATGCCGCCCTGGCATGAGATCTTCAAGGCTCCCAGCGGCCACGAGCTGCTGATCCGCCCCATCCGCCCGGAAGATGGCGCGCCGCTGCAAGCGGCGTTCAGCCTGTTCGGGCCGGAAGAAATCCGTGATCGTTTCCTGCAGGCGGTGACCGAGCTGTCGCCGGAAACCACCCAGCGCCTGACCCACCCGAATCCCAAGACCGAGATCACCCTGGTCGCAGCCGAATCCCTGCCCGCTGGCGAAGCGGTGGTCGGCGCGGTCGCCCGGGCCTCGATCATCCCCGGTACCCGTGAAGCCGAGTACGCGATCCTGATCAGCCGCTTCCTCATTGGCCAGGGCCTCGGCCGGCAGCTGATGCGCAAGCTGGTGAAGTGGGGCCGCGGCAAGTACCTGGACCGTCTTTACGGCGACGTTGCCGCCGAGAACGAGCCGATGAAGCAGCTGGCCGCCTCGCTGGGCTTCAAGCCGGTCCCGCACCCGACCGGTGCCGAAGGCCTGGTGCGGATGGTGCTGGAGCTGGACAACTGATGGATGCGCCGGGCATCGCCCGGCGCGTCATTCCGGTAGTGCCGGCCGCTGGCCGGCATTGCGTTCCCCCAACCGCACATGAGGCGGCCGGCCAACGGCCGGCACGACTCGCCGGGCTTCGATCGGGCTTCTGCTAAAATCCGGGGTCCATGTCGCGTACCTCATACCCCGCCCCGCCGCTGCCGCGCGTCGGCCAGCTCCGCGCCTGGTGGCGCGCCCCCGCATCGCCGACCGCCCTGGCCTGGTATCTGGCCCAGGCCGCGCGTGCGCACGACGCCCCGCTGCTGGTGATCGCCCGTGACAACCACGGCGCCAACCAGCTTGAAGCCGACCTGCAGACCCTGCTCGGCGGCGATCCGGCCCTGCCGGTGGTGGCCTTCCCGGACTGGGAAACCCTGCCCTACGACCGCTTCAGCCCGCATCCGGACATCATTTCGCAGCGCCTGTCCGCCCTGCACCGCCTGCCCACGCTGAAGCGCGGCCTGGTGATCGTGCCGGTGCAGACCCTGCTGCAGCAGCTGGCCCCGCGCAGCTACGTGATCGGTGGCAGCTTCGACCTGAAGGTCGGCCAGCGCCTGGATCTGGAAGCCGAGAAGCGTCGCCTGGAAAGTGCTGGTTACCGCAACGTCCCGCAGGTGATGGACCCGGGTGACTTCGCCGTGCGCGGCGGCCTGCTCGATGTGTTCCCGATGGGCGCCGACGAGCCGCTGCGGGTGGAGCTGCTGGACGAGGACATCGACTCGATCCGTGCCTTCGACCCGGAAAGCCAGCGCTCGCTCGACAAGGTCGAGGCGGTGCACATGCTGCCGGGCCGCGAAGTACCGATGGACGAAGCCAGCATCGCCCGCGTGCTGGCCACGCTGCGCGAACGCTTCGATGTCGATACCCGGCGCAGCGCGCTGTACCAGGATCTGAAGTCCGGGCTGGCCCCGGCCGGCGTCGAGTACTACCTGCCGCTGTTCTTCGAACGCACCGCGACCCTGTTCGACTACCTGCCCGACGGCAGCCTGCCGGTGGTCTGCGCCGGTGCCGGCGAAGCCGCCGAGGCGTTCTGGGCGCAGACCGGCGAGCGTTACGAGCAGCGCCGCCACGATGTGGAACGGCCGCTGCTGCCGCCGTCGGCGCTGTATCTGTCGCCGGAACTACTGCGCGAGCGTCTGAACGATGCCCCGCGCATCGAAGTGTGGTCGGCTGACCACGCGCGCATCGCCGATGCCCATGCGTTGGGCGACCAGCCGCTGCCGCCGCTGCCGGTGGCCGCGCGCGAGGCCCCCGCTGGCGACGCGCTGAAATCCTTCCTCGGCCATTATCCGGGCCGGGTGCTGATTGCCGCCGATTCGCCCGGGCGTCGCGAGGCGCTGCTGGAAGTGTTGCAGGCCGCCGAGCTGAAGCCGCCGGTGGTGGCCGACTTGCCCAGCTTCCTCGCCGACGATGCGCGCTTCGCGATCGCGGTGGCGCCGCTGGAGGATGGCTTCGCACTGGACGATCCGCGCATCGCGGTGCTGACCGAGCGCCAGCTGTTTCCCGAGCGCGCCGGCAGCACCCGCCGCACGCGCCGTGCCGGCCGCGAACCGGAAGCGATCATCCGCGACCTCGGTGAACTGACCGAGGGTGCGCCGATCGTGCACGAGGATCATGGCGTCGGCCGCTACCGCGGCCTGATTGCGATGGACGTCGGCGGCATGCCCGGCGAGTTCCTGGAAATCGAATACGCCAAGGGCGACCGCCTGTATGTGCCGGTCGCCCAGCTGCACCTGATCAGCCGCTACTCCGGTGCTTCGGCGGAAACCGCGCCGCTGCATTCGCTGGGCGGCGAACAGTGGAGCAAGGCCAAGCGCAAGGCCGCCGAGAAGGTGCGCGACGTGGCTGCAGAGCTGCTGGAGATCCAGGCCCGCCGCCAGGCCCGTGCTGGCCTGGCGCTGCAGGTAGACCGCGCGATGTACGAACCGTTCGCGGCCGGTTTCCCGTTCGAGGAAACCCCGGACCAGCTGGCCGCGATCGACGCCACCCTGCGCGACCTGGCCAGCAGCCAGCCGATGGACCGCGTGGTCTGCGGCGACGTAGGCTTCGGCAAGACCGAGGTGGCGGTGCGTGCGGCATTCGCCGCCGCCAGTGCCGGCAAGCAGGTGGCCGTGCTGGTGCCGACCACGCTGCTGGCCGAACAGCATTACCGCAACTTCCGCGACCGTTTCGCCGATTACCCGCTGAAGGTCGAGGTGCTGTCGCGCTTCAAGACCACCAAGGAAATCAAGGCCGAGCTGGAAAAGGTCGCCGCCGGCACCATCGACGTCATCGTCGGTACCCATCGCCTGCTGCAGCCGGACGTGAAGTTCAAGGACCTGGGCATGGTCATCGTCGACGAGGAGCAGCGTTTCGGCGTACGCCAGAAGGAAGCGCTGAAGGCGCTGCGCGCCAACGTGCACCTGCTCACACTGACCGCCACGCCGATTCCGCGCACGCTGAACATGGCCATGGCCGGCCTGCGCGACCTGTCGATCATCGCCACGCCGCCGCCGAACCGGCTGGCGGTGCAGACCTTCATCACCCAGTGGGACAATGCGCTGCTGCGCGAAGCCTTCCAGCGCGAGCTGGCGCGTGGTGGCCAGCTGTACTTCCTGCACAACGACGTGGAAAGCATCGGCCGCATGCAGCGCGAGCTGTCCGAGCTGGTGCCGGAGGCGCGCATCGGCATCGCCCACGGGCAGATGCCCGAGCGCGAGCTGGAAAAGGTGATGCTTGATTTCCAGAAGCAGCGCTTCAACGTACTGCTGTCGACCACGATCATCGAATCGGGCATCGACATCCCCAACGCCAACACCATCATCATCAACCGCGCCGACCGCTTCGGCCTGGCCCAGCTGCACCAGCTGCGTGGCCGCGTCGGTCGTTCGCACCACCGCGCCTACGCCTACCTGGTGGCGCCCGACCGCCGCTCGATCACCCCGGATGCGGAAAAGCGCCTGGAAGCGATCGCGTCGATGGACGAGCTCGGTGCCGGCTTCACCCTGGCCACGCACGATCTGGAAATCCGCGGTGCCGGTGAACTGCTGGGCGAGGACCAGAGCGGGCAGATGGCCGAGGTCGGCTTCAGCCTCTACACCGAGCTGCTGGAGCGCGCGGTGCGCAGCATCAAGCAGGGCAAACTGCCCGACCTGGATGCCGGCGAGGAAGTGCGCGGTGCCGAGGTCGAGCTGCATGTGCCGGCGCTGATTCCGGAAGACTACCTGCCGGACGTGCATACCCGCCTGACCCTGTACAAGCGTATTTCCAGCGCGCGCGACAGCGATGCGCTGCGCGAACTGCAGGTGGAGATGATCGATCGCTTCGGCCTGCTGCCGGATGCGGCCAAGCACCTGTTCGCCATCGCCGAGCTGAAGCTGAAGGCCAATACGCTGGGCATCCGCAAGCTGGACCTGGGCGAAAACGGTGGCCGCATCGTGTTCGAGTCCAAGCCGAACATCGATCCGATGGCGGTGATCCAGCTGATCCAGAAACAACCCAATCTCTACGCCATGGAAGGGCCTGACAAGCTGCGCATCAAGCACCCGCTGCCGTTGCCGGAAGACCGCTTCAATGCGGCCCGCGCCCTTCTGACCACCCTCGCCCCGGGTTGATCGCCCCCGAATACCCCGCACCGGTCCCCACCCGGTGCGGGCGGATGACCATGTTTCCTGACGCCGTACCCGCCCCCGACCTGCTGCACGCGCAGGCCTGCCTGATCGATGCCCTCTCGATGTCGCTGCAGATGCGCGACGCCTACACCCGCCACCACTGCGATCGCGTCGGACTGCTCGCGCAGCGCCTGGCCGCACGCTGCGATCTCGACGATGAAGCCTGCGCGCAGATCGGCCTGGCCGCCCGTTTCCACGACATCGGCAAGATCGGCATTCCCGACGATGTGCTGCTGGCCCCGCGCCGGCATACCGACGAGGAGCGCGCGATCATGCGCGAGCATCCGGTGCGTGGCGAGCACATTTTCATGGCCACCGGCCGCAGCGATGCCGTACCGGTGGCACGGCTGATCCGCACCCATCACGAGGCCTTCGATGGCAGTGGCTATCCCGATGGCCTGCGCGGCGAAGACATTCCACTCGGTGCACGCATCGTCACCATCGCCGATGCCTACGACGCGATGACCAGCGTGCGTCCCTACCGCACCGCGATGGAGCACGAAAAGGTGCTGCGGATCATTGACGAGCAATCCGGCGGCCTGATCGATCCCTACGTGCTGCAGCGCTTCCATCGCATGCTGGCGCAGGAGCCGGCGCTGGCCTGAGACGGGCATGGCCCGGCGCTACCGATCAGACAAACAAAAGGCCCGGCGTTCGCCGGGCCTTCTGCATCACGCATCACCTGCGATCGGTTACCAGATCACCACGCGCTTGTCGTCGGCACGCACCATCGCGTCGCCGGCCTTGCACTGGAACGCAGCGGCATACGACGGCATGTTCGACGGCGCGCCGTTGGCACGGAAGTTGGCCGGCGCGTGCGGGTCGGTGTTCAGGCGGACGCGCAGCTCACCGTCGGTGAAGTTGCGGCGCCACACGGTAGCCCAGTTCATGAAGAAGCGCTGGTCCTGGCTGTGACCATCGACTTCGACATTCGCCTTCGGATCTTCCTTCAGCGCCATCTGCAACGCGTCGTAGGCCACGGTCAAGCCGCCCAGGTCGCCGATGTTCTCGCCCAGGGTCAGCTTGCCCTTCACGAACACGCCCGGCACCGATTCATAGCCATCGAACTGCGCGACCAGCTGGTCGGTACGTTCGGTGAAGGCCTTGCGGTCGGCGTCGGTCCACCAGTTGTCGAAGTTGCCGTTGGCAGCGAACTGGCTGCCCGAGTCGTCGTAGCCGTGCATCATCTCGTGGCCGATGACCGCACCGATGCCGCCGTAGTTCAGCGCCGGATCGGCCTTGGCGTCGAAGAACGGTGCCTGCAGGATCGCCGCCGGGAACACGATCTCGTTCTTGGTGGCGTTGTAGTAGGCATTGACGGTCTGCGGGGTCATGCCCCACTCGGTCTTGTCCACCGGCTTGCCGATCTTGTCCAGCATGTAGCGGTAATTGAACGCACGCGCCGCCTGCATGTTGCCCAGGTAGCTGTCGCCGTTGGTCTGCAGGCCCGCCCAGTCACGCCACTTGTCCGGGTAACCGATCTTCGGGGTGAAGCTGGCCCACTTCTCCAGGGCCTTCTTCTTGGTTTCTTCGCCCATCCACGGCAGCTGCTCCAGGCGCGCCTTCAGCGCCTGCGACAGGTTTTCCACCAGGTGCTGCATGGCCACCTTGGATTCGGCTGGGAACACGGCGTCGACGTACAGCTGGCCCAGGGCTTCGCCCATGCCACCGTTGACCGACTCCAGCACACGCTTCCAGCGCGGCTGCATTTCCTTCTGGCCACGCAGGGTGGTGCCGTAGAAATCGAAGTTGGCCTTCTCGAACTGGCTGCTCAGGTACGGCGAGGCGTCGTCGATGGTGTGGAAGCGCAGGTAGGCCTGCCAGGTGCTGGGCATGGTATCGGCCAGCATCTTGTCCATTTCACTGAAGAAGCCCGGCTGGGCCAGCGAGAACTTCTGCGCGGCCGGCACCTTCAGGGTGTCGAACAGCGCGGTCCAGCTGAAGTTCGGGGTCAGCTTGTCGGCGTCGGCGGCGCTGAGCGGGTTGTAGCGCTTGGCCGGGTCACGCATTTCGATGCGCGACATCGAGGCCTTGGCCAGGCGGGTTTCAAAGGCCATCACGGCCTTGGCCTGCTCGGCGGCCCGTGCCGCGTCCACGCCGGACAGGGTCAGCACCTGTGCGATGTAGGCCACGTAGGCATCGCGGATCTTGGCCTGCGCATCGTCGAAGTAGTAGCCCTTCTCCGGCAGGCCCAGGCCGCCCTGGCCGACGTAGGCGATGACGTTGGCCGAATCCTTGTAGTCGGCATTGGCGAACAGCGAGAACAGCACGCCCTTGCCCTCGGCCTGGCTGTCGCGCAGGTACTGGGTGATGGCGGCGGTGTCGTTCAGCGCGGTGATCTTGTCCAGCTGCGGCTGCAGCGGCGCCAGGCCGGCGGCTTCAATCTTGGCCTCGTCGTTACCGGTCTTCCAGATGTCACCGATCTTGGCTTCCACCGAGCCGGCCTTGGCCTGGCTGGCGGCGGCCTGCTGCACCAGCGTGTGCTGCACTTCCAGCGAACGCTCGCGCAGGATCTCGAAGCTGCCCCAGGTGGTCTGGTCGCCCGGCACCGGGTTGGCCTTCAGCCACTTGCTGTTGACGAAGCCGTTGAGGTCGGTACAGGCCGAAATGGCCGGATCCAGGTCGGCGCTGTTGAGCGAGATCAGCGGCGTCTTGATCTGCGACAGGTCGAAGGCCGGTTTGGCGTCGGCGCTGGCCGCCGGCGCGGTTTCATTCTTGCCACAGGCCGCCAGCGAGGCAGCGATGGCGATGGTCAGGCCCAGCGGGACCAGGTTGCGGACGTTCATGAGGCTCTCCTGCGGGTAATTTCACAGGGTAGCCGGGGAGGCCTGCGGTGGGACCGGCCAAAGGTCACAGGACGCGCTTATGTAGAGTCGAGCCATGCTCGACTGCGCTCCGTTCCGGGTTTATTGTCCTTGCGGCAAGAGGCCAACAGCAGTCGAGCATGGCTCGACTCTACAAAAAAACGAAGGCCGGCTTGCGCCGGCCTTCTGTTTTATTTCGCCTTGCCCTGGTTGGCCACGGCTTCAGCGGCCTTGCGCGCTGCTTCCGGGTCGCCCAGATAGCGGAACGACTGCACCGTCAGGTCGTCGTTCAACTCGAACAGCAGCGGGATGCCGGTCGGGATGTTCAGCTCGAGGATTTCCTCGCGCGAGACGTTGTTGAGGTACTTGTACAGCGCGCGCAGCGAGTTGCCGTGGGCGGTGACCAGCACGGTCTTGCCGTCCTTCAGCTGCGGCGCGATGGCGTCGTGCCAGTACGGCAGCACGCGGTCCAGCGTGGTGGCCAGCGATTCGGTGCCCGGCAGCGCGTTGCGGTCCAGGCCAGCGTAGCGGCGGTCATGGATCGGGTGGCCCGGATCCTCCAGGTCCATGGCCGGCGGCGGGATATCGTACGAACGACGCCACACCTTGACCTGGTCCTCGCCGTGCTTGGCGGCGGTCTCGGCCTTGTCTAGGCCCTGCAGGCCGCCGTAATGGCGT
Source organism: Stenotrophomonas sp. 63632_Sma (assembly GCF_056482875.1). Classification (NCBI taxonomy): domain Bacteria; kingdom Pseudomonadati; phylum Pseudomonadota; class Gammaproteobacteria; order Lysobacterales; family Lysobacteraceae; genus Stenotrophomonas; species Stenotrophomonas sp. 63632_Sma. The sequence continues at coordinate 1,328,155 of NZ_CM151220.1, read as the reverse complement.
TCGTTGAGGCGCCAGGACTTGTTCACCGGCAGCCAGTCCTGTTCCAGCTCGGCCAGCGCACCCTGCAGGGTGTGGATGGCGCGCTTGAGCACGGAGGTGTGGGCGACGTCGAACTGCAGGCCTTCCTCGCGCATCAGGCGACCGGCGGCAGCCGCTTCCCGGCGCCCCTGCTCGGTCAGGTCGACATCGACCCAGCCGGTGAAGCGGTTGTCCAGGTTCCACTGGCTCTGGCCATGGCGCAACAGTACGAGTTTACGGGTCACTGCAGGGTCTCCAACGCGAGGAAAGGCAGGCCGCCATTGTAGCCCCGGGCGCCGCTCACCGTGCCGTGGCCCCACACATGCGATGCTGCAACCAATGAATACGGTGATCGACCCCGGACGCTGGGAAGGCAGCGTCGCCGCGGCCCGCGAGCAGCAGCTCCAGCTGGCCGGTCGCGTGGAACGCCAGGACCGGCTGCCACGCACGGTGCGCTGGCTGGCCGGGCTGGATGTCGGCTTCGAGGATGATGGCGCCATCACACGCGCCGCGGCGGTACTGCTGGACGCGGAGACGCTGCAGCCCGTGGCGCAGGAGATCGCGCGCATCCCCACGGTGATGCCCTATATCCCCGGCCTGCTCAGCTTCCGCGAGCTGCCGGCACTGCTGGCCGCGCTGGCGCTGCTGCCGCATACGCCGGACCTGGTGTTCGTCGATGGCCATGGCATCAGCCACCCGCGCCGGCTGGGCGTGGCCGCTCATCTCGGAGTGGTCATCGACCTGCCGAGCATCGGCGTGGCCAAGTCGAAGCTGGTGGGCAGGTTCGTCGAACCGGGCGCCGAGGCCGGTGCGCATACGCCGCTGCTGGATGGCGATGAGCAACTGGGCTGGGTGCTGCGCAGCAAGCTGCGCTGCAAGCCACTGTTCGTGGCCGGCGGCCATCGGGTCAGTGCGGATACCGCGCTGGACTGGGTGCAGCGCACGCTGCGCGGTTACCGGCTGCCGGAGCCGACGCGGCTGGCAGACCGGCTGGCCTCGCGACGGGACGAATGACCGCACCGGGCATCACCCGGCGCGGTCGCCATCCTCGTTCAGCGATGCACGTGGCCGCGGTGGCCCTGCGCGTCCTCGCCGTGGTCATGGCCTTCATGGCCCTCGTGCTCGCCGGCCTTGGCCGGCGCCGGCTCACCACAGGCTTCGCCGCAGTGGTCCGCTTCGATCTGCAGTGTCACATGCTCGATGCCGAAGTCATCGTGCAGGCGCCCGCCCAGATCACGACGCAGCGCATCGGCATCGGTGCCGTCGCGCATCACGATGTGCGCGGTCAGCGCCGGGGTGCTGGAGGCCAGCGCCCACACATGCAGGTCATGCACGTCCAGTACCGCAGCGTGGCCGGACAGGCTGTCACGCACCTTGGCCACGTCCATGCCCTTGGGCACGCCTTCCAGCAGCACGTTGATCGCCTCGCGCATCAGCACATAGGTGCGCGGCAGTACCCACAGGCCGATCAGCACCGCCAGGATCGGATCGATCGGCTTCCAGCCGGTCCACTTGATCAACAGCGCACCCGCAATTACCGCCACCGAGCCGAGCATGTCCGCCCACACTTCCAGGTAGGCGCCCTTCACGTTCAGGCTCTCACCGCTGCCGGCCTGCAGCAGGCGCATCGAGATCAGGTTGATGACCAGGCCCGCCGCGGCAATCACCAGCATGCCTGACGAGGCAATCTCCTGCGGTTCGCGGAAACGCCCGATGGCCTCCCACAGGATGTAACCGGCGACCACGAACAGCATCGCACCGTTGATCATCGCGCCCAGCGCTTCCAGGCGTGCATAGCCGTAGGTGCGGCGCGCGTCCGGCGGGCGCCGGCTCAGCCGTACCGCGACCAGCGCGATCATCAATGCCAGAGCATCGGTGGCCATGTGCGCCGCATCGGACAACAGCGCCAGGCTGTTGGTCCAGAACGCGCCCACCACCTCGACGACGAGGAAGGTGGAGGTCAGGCCGAGCGCCCACCACAAGGGTTTCTCGTGGCGGATCTCGGATGGCAGGTGATCGTGGTCGTGGCCCATGGCAACAGCTCCTTTGCGATGGAGGCAGGCTACGCCGGCGGCCGTGGGGAAACTATCACGGTGTTTATAACATTGCAGGCCACGCGGTCCCTCACCGGGCATGGCCCGGCGCTACCGGAGCGCGGCCGGCAACGCCAGGCCACGCCTGGCGAACGCAGCGGACCGACATCCGCCTGCGGTCAGAACCCGAAGCGCAGGCTGGCCCAGTACGCGCGGCCCGGCTCGTTGTAGGTCGCCGCGCCGGCATCGCTGCTGTTGGCCTCGCGGAACAGGCGCTTGTCGGCCAGGTTGTTGACGCCGAAACCGAAGCTGACCGTCTCGGTCACCTTGTAGCGCGCGCTCACGCCCCAGATGTTGTACGCACCACGGTCCTGCAGCGCGATCGACGGATCGCAGGTGCCGGTGCAGCGCGGATCATTGTTGATGTTGGTGGTGGCCGGCTTCTGCTTGCCGTAGAAGGTGCCGGTCAGCAGCAGCGACAACTTGTCGGTGGCCTGCCAGTCCAGCATCGTGTTGACGGTGTACTTCGGAATCACCGACAGCGGCTGGCCGGTGCTCTTGTTCTCGTTCTCCACCATGTAGGTGAAGTTGTTGCTCCACTTCAGGCGGTTGCCCTGCTCGCCCAGCAGCGGGACCACCAGGTTGCCTTCCAGCCCCTGCACGATCGCCTTGGGTGCGTTCTCCCAGCGGAAGATGCGACCCTTGGTGTCGGCGGTCAGCCCGATCTGGTTGTACCCGGCCTGGATCTTGTCCTTGTAGTCGTTGTGGAAGTAGGTCAACGACGCTTGCCAGCCGCTCTGCGGTGCCCACTCGATACCCAGTTCCTTGTTCAGGCTGGTTTCCGCCTTCAGGTCCGAGTTGCCGCGCATGTAGCAGCCGGCGCCCAGGCTCGGCAGTGCATTCGGGCAGCCATTGCCCCGGGTGTAGTACAGGTAGTCCGGATTCGACTGGTACAGGTTCGGCGCCTTGAATGCACGGGCGATACCGCCCTTCACCACCCAGTCGCGGTTGATGCGGAACTGCGCGTTGAAGCTGGGGCTGGTGTTGTTGCCGAACTGGCTGTGGTGGTCGAAGCGCAGGCCCGGGGTGACGATCCAGCGCTCGCCCAGGTAGATGTTGTCTTCCACGAACACGGCGGTGGTCTGCGCGTCGGACTTGCCGCGTGCGCGATCGGCCGACAGCCCCGGGATGCCGCCGCCGCTGCTGCTGGACTGGCTCATCGAGTACGGGTCGGTCAGGCGGCTGTCCAGGTATTCAAAGCCCAGCGTCCAGATGTTCTCGGCACCACCCAGCGTGGTCGGGAAACTGACTTCGCCGTCCAGCTGGTAGTTGCGCAGGCGCGAGGTCGACCAGTCGGTGCCGTTGAAGCTGCCCTCCGGGCCACCGGCCAGGCCTTCGTTGATGCGTGAGTTGTTCACCGCCTCCACTGCAGCCGTTACCCGCGAGGTCACATCACCCCAGCGGCCGCGGTGGGTGATCGCGCCGGTGTTGCGGTACATGCGGTTGGTCTCGGCCTGCTGCTCGGCCAACGCCCCCAGATCGATCGGTGTCGAGGTACCGGTGGTGCTGACCGCGCGGTCGCCAGCATAGATGTTGCCCTGGCGACTGGTGCCGGCTTCGAATTCGACCACCTGGTTGGCGGTCACGTCCCAGCGCAGCAGCGCGTTGACATCGCGGTTCTTGACGCCCTCGCGACCGGCCGGCGGCACCGCGTTCGGATTCGTCGCGAAGTCACGATTGAGTTCCAGCGAATCGGCGTCGGTCTTGTTGAGATTGCCGTACAGGCGGAACGACAGGGTGTCGGTCATCGGCCCGCTCAGCTGCAGGCCTACGCGCTCGCTGCCGCCTTCGGCGCTGTGCTCGGGCACCAGGCCATACAGGTCGACCGCGCCGGTCAGGTCGCCGGTCGGGCGCTTGGTGATGATGTTGACCACGCCACCGGAAGCACCCGAGCCATAACGTGCCGCTGCAGGGCCACGCAGCACTTCGATGCGCTCGATCATTTCCGCCGGCACCCAGTTGGTATCGCCGCGGGTATTGCGCTCACCGCTGCGGCCCATGCGCACGGCATCACGCGCACCGATGCGCTTGCCGTCGACCAGGATCAGGGTGTTTTCCGGGCCCATGCCACGCAGATCGATCTGGCGGTTGTTGCCGTACTGGCCCGAGGCACTGTTGCCGGTCAGGTTGACGCCGGGCATGGTGCGCAGCAGCTCGGCGATGTCGTTGGCCGGCGGGCGCCTGGCGATGTCCTCTGCGGTGATGGTCGAGGTACCCAGGGCCTGGCGCGCGATCTGCGAGGCGGTGACGTGCACCGTGTCGATATCGGTGGCGTCGGTTTCGGCGTGGGCGGTCAGGGCGCTGCCGGCCAGCAGGGCGGCAACGGCAAGCGCCAGCGGGCGCGGCGAAAGGACAACGGCAGGGGACATGATCAGGACCTTCTGGCAGGGCTACGGGGCCTCTGGCAAAGGGCTTGAGGCAACGACGAGGGGGAGGCGGAGCAGTCCTGCAGCAGGCACCTGCAGCCCGTTCCGTGCGCGCATTCCCCCATCAATGCGATTGATTCTCAAATGCGTTCACTCATTGCCGCAGCGGCGCCGATGTGGTTTGCGCACCGTGCAACCCTGCACCGCGCGTAAACTGGCCGGCTAACCCGCCATCAACCGTATGCCGCCGCGGCCGATACCCGTGGTTTGCCGTACGCAGTCAGAGATCGACGTGGAACCACCCCAATTGGACGATGCCAGCCAGCCGCTGGCCGAGGCCTGGCAGCAGTGTCTGCTGCAGGCCGGCCCTGCCGCCACCGCGCTGCTCACGGCCGCTGCTACCGATGCCCCACCCGCGCTGGCCCAGCGCTTTTACGAAGTACTGCTGCAGGACACCCGTGCGCGCCGTTTCCTGTCCCACGACCAGGTCAAGCAGCGCCTGCAGCCGGCCATGCAGCGCTGGCTGGCGCAGCTGCTGACCACTGATGCCAGCGGCATCGCCAACACCGTGGCCTCGCAGCGGATCATCGGCGACGTGCACGCCCGCGTCGGCATTCCGGTCGACCTGGTTACCCGCGGTGCGCGTGTGCTCAAGCACGAACTGTTCGTGCGCCTGCGCGACGATGCACCGGACAGCGACACCGCATTTGCCGCCATCGACTGCCTCAGCGCGATCATGGATATCGCCATGGAAGGCATGACCCTGGCCTACACCCACGCGCGCGAGCGCTCCACCCGTGCCGACGCCGCCTACCGGCTGTTCTCGCTGGTACAGAACGTCGGTACCGAACGCGAGCGCCAGCGCGCACTGCTGCTGGACTGGGAAAACGCCCTGCTCTACGCGTTGGCCGGCCACGTGCAGGCCAGCGACAACGCCAGCCTGGCTACCTCGGAGTTCGGCCTGTGGTTCACCCACAAGGGCATCCCCAGCTTCGGCGAAAGCAGCGAAACGCAGCAGGTGGGCCAGTTGATGGCCCGCATTGATGGCCACCTGCAGCGCGCGAGCGGCGATGCTCCGGCGCAGCGACTGGCGGTGCTGCCGGCCATCCGCGAGGACTTGGCCGCCATCCGCACCCTGATGACACTGCTGTTCGAGCGCATCGGCGAACTGGATGCCGGCAGCGACGCGCTGACCAACCTGCTCAACCGTCGCTTCCTGCCCACCGTGCTGCGCCGGGAAATCGAGCTGGCCACACGCAACCGCACACCGTTCTCGCTGCTGCTGCTCGACCTGGATCACTTCAAGGCAATCAACGACGGCCACGGCCACGATGCCGGCGACCGCGCGTTGCAGCACGTCGCCGGCCTGCTCGGCCAGCTCACGCGCGGCAGCGACTACCTGTTCCGCTATGGCGGCGAAGAATTCGTGGTGGTACTGGTGGCTGCCAGCGAATCGCAGGCGACCGTGATCGCCGAGAGCCTGCGGCGGCAGATCGCACAGTCGCCGGTGGCACTGGCCAACGGCCAGGTGCTGGCACTGACCGCCAGCATCGGCGTGGCCGGCCACGACGGTCATCCGGACTACGAGCGGCTGATGGCCCGTGCCGACGCGGCAATGTACGAGGCCAAGCGCAGCGGCCGCAACCGCGTGGTGGTGGCCAGTGCGGACCTGCAGGAAGCGCCGGGACGGCGCGCACTGCAGCGATGACGGCAGGACAGGTAGAGTCGACCGCGGGTCGACTATCGCGCGCACCGCGGGGTTTTTCGCGCGCAGGGCGAAGAGCAGTCGGCTGACAGTCGACTCTACTGACAGCCGGCACTACCGATACGGCCGCCGGCCGCTGCTTTCACCGCCACCACCCACCACGCTGCCCACCAGAGCAGCGCCAGCAACGCGATGCCCGCCCCCAACAGGCATACCGCCGGCCAGCCATGGCGCGCCTGCATCCACGGCCCGGCCGCTGCACCGGCACCACTGCCCACCGCATAGAACAGCATGTACAAAGCCACCAGGCGTCCATGCAGTTCAGCCGGCGCGCGCAGCAGCAATGCCTGGTTAGATACGTGCAGTGCCTGCCCACCCAGGTCGAGCACAATCACGCCCAACAGCAGCAACGACAGCGACTGCGGCAGGCCCAGCAAGGGCCACCACGCAACCAGCATCAACAACAGCGCACCGACGCTGACCGGATGCGCGAAACCACGGTCCATCCAGTGCCCTACCCGCGCCGCCAGCAGCGCACCGATCACCCCGGCCAGGCCCAGTGCACCGATGGCGGCGGTCGACCAATGCAGCGGTGGCGCCGAGAGCGGCAAGGGTGCCGCCGCCCAGAACACATTGAGGCCGGCAAACAGCAGCAGTGCCAGCGGCCCACGCTCGCGCAGCGTTCGATCGCGGCGCAGCATGCCCAGCATCGAGCCCAGCAGCTCGCGCCAGCGTGGGGGAACCGACGGCACCGGTACTGGGGGCAGGCGCCGCCACAGCAGCGCCGCCAACCCCGCCATCACCATCGCTGACAACAGGTAGACCATCTGCCAGCCAAAGGCCGCCGCCACCGTACCGGACACCACGCGCGCCAGCAGCAGGCCGATGAACACGCCGCCCTGCACCACACCGACCACGCGACCGCGCTGCTCGGGCGGTGCCAGCATGGCGGTATAGGCGATCAGGCCCTGGGTCAGCGCCGTGCCCAGCAAGCCGGCCAGCAGCATGCCCGACAACAGCCAGCCCGCCGTGCGTGACGCTGCCAGCCACAGCAGCGCCAGCACCAATGCGATCAACTGCAGCCGCAGCAGGCGTCGCCGGTCACCACGGTCCGCCAGCGGCAGCAGGCCAAGCAACGCCAGCACGCTACCGGCCTGGGTAGCAGCCAGCACCGCGCCAGCCACGGCCCGGTCCAGCGCAAAGGCGCGTGCAAGCTGATCCAGCAGCGGCTGCGCGTAATAGACGTTGGCAACGCTGGCACCTGCGGCAACCGCGAGCAGGACCAGCAGCGGGCGGGGAAGCGATATGGCACTCATGATGTGGTTGCAATTTGAAACTTGATGCAGGCTACTGCCATTGGTTTTAAACTGCAACCACATCAGAGAGGTCCACCATGCACGCCGACAGCCCCTGCCCCGTCGCCCGCAGCGCCGATCTGCTCGGTGACCGTTGGGCGCTGCTGGTCATCCGTGATGCCTTCGATGGCGTCACCCGTTTCGGTGATTTCCAGCGCAGCCTCGGCGCGGCCCGCAACATCCTCAGCGACCGCCTGCGCCGGCTGGTAGAGGCCGGCGTCCTGCAGCTGCAGCCGGCCTCCGATGGATCGGCCTACCAGGAATACGTGCTCACCGCCGCTGGCCAGGAACTGTTCCCGCTGCTGGTCGCGCTGCGCCAATGGGGTGAACGCCATCGCTTCGAGGCCGGTGAAGCCCATTCACAGCTGATCGAATCGGCGACGCGGCGGCCGCTGCCCTACATGCAGCCGCGCGGGCGCGACGGCCAGCCACTTCAGCCCACCGCCACCCGCGTGCGCAAGCTCAGGGACGGCGGGCGCGACACCTGATCCGCCCATTCGCGCACACCGACGAACACCCGCGCCGGTTAGCATCGGGTCTTTCCGCCACTGGATGCCGCCGATGTCGCGCGATCGCCCTTCCCTGCTGACCGCCCTGCTGTTGCCGCTGCTGGCCTGCGCCACAGCAACCACGCAGGCCCGCGAGGTTGCCGCGCCCGCCGACCACGTGCAGGCCGATGGACCCTATGTGTTCCGCCAGGGCGACCAGCTGCAGGCCAAGTGGATCTGCGACGACAAGGTTGAGTCGCACACGCTTGCCACGCAGGCCGCAGGTACCGACATCGCCCCGCGCTGCGGCTACGAGCACACGGTGCACGTGGCCGCCCCGAATGCGCCTTCGGTTTCCGTGCTGCCGGCCGTGCCGCGCATCGTTGCGCTGTCCGACATCCATGGCCAGTACGGGTTGCTGGTGCGCCTGCTGCAAGCCCACCAGGTCATCGATGCCCAGGATCGCTGGGCGCTGGGCAAGGACACGCTGGTCATCGCCGGCGATGTGTTCGACCGCGGCCCGCAGGTGACCGAGGCCTTCTGGCTGCTGTATGGCCTGCAGCAGCAGGCGGCCGCCGCCGGCGGCGCGGTGCACTTCGTGCTCGGCAACCACGAAACCATGGTGTTGTACGACGACCTGCGCTACGTCAACCCGAAGTACCTGCGCAGCGCGCAGCTGCTCGGCCACAGCTACCCGCAGCTGTACGGTGCCGATTCGGTGATCGGGCAGTGGCTGCGCACCCGCCCGGTGCTGCTGAAGATCGGCGACACCCTGTTCCTGCACGGCGGCATTTCGCCCGAGGCAGTGCAGCTGGCGCTGGACCCGGCGCGCACCAATGCGGCCTACCAGGCGTCGCTGGGGCTGCCCAAGGCCGAAGTAAAGGCCGACCCGGCCACCGCACCGCTGTATGACGGCAAGACCAGCCCGATCTGGTACCGCGGCTACTTCGATGGCCGCCTCGACACCGCGGGGGTGCAGACCGTACTCGACCGCCTGCAGCTCAAACGCATCGTGGTCGGCCACACCTCGATGCCACACGTCAGCAGCTTCCATGGCGACCGCGTGATCGCCATCGACAGCAGCATCAAGAACGGCGAGAACGGCGAACTGCTGTTCATCGAAAATGGCAGGCTCAGCCGTGGCCTGCTGGATGGCTCGCGGGTGCCGTTGGCGCCGGGTGAGCCGGGCCTGCAGGACTGAATGAAGGGACAGCGCGACGGCACCGGGCGGCGGCGGCGCGCTCCACCTTCACCCGGTTTGCGGCTACCCTCGGCAGCCGAGAGAGGCCCACCCCGTCCATCCGGTGGGCCTGACCGTTACAGGAGCCCCCGCGCATGCGCGTTCTGATTGCTGAAGACGACCCGGATATCGCCTCCGGCCTGTGCGCCTCGCTGCGCCGGCAGGGGCACGTGGTTGACCACGTCGACAACGGCGCGCACGCCGACGCGGCACTGGGCTCGACCCAGTACGCATTGCTGGTGCTGGACCTGGGCCTGCCTCAGCTGGATGGCCGCGATGTGCTGCAGCGCCTGCGTCAGCGCGGCGATGGCCTGGCGGTGCTGGTGGTGACCGCCCGCGACGGCCTGGCCGAGCGCGTGCGCGTGCTCGACCTGGGCGCCGATGACTACCTGGTCAAGCCGTTCGCGCTGGACGAGTTCGAAGCACGCGTGCGTGCGCAGCTGCGGCGGGTCACCAGCAATGGCAACCCGGACCTGCGCATCGGCCGCCTGCGTATCGATCTGGCCGGGCACCGGGTGTGGATCGACGACCAGTCGCTGGAACTGACCGCGCGCGAGTTCGGCCTGCTGTCGGCACTGGCGGTACGCGCCGAGCGCATCGTGTCGCGCGCGCAACTGGTGGAGGCGCTGTGCGACTGGGGCCAGGACCTCACCGACAACGGCCTGGACATCGCCCTGCACCGCCTGCGCCGCAAGCTGCAGCCCGGCGGCATGGGCATCCGCACCGTGCGCGGGCTGGGCTACATGCTGGAAGACGCGCAGGACGAAAGCACACCGTGATCAGTGGCCCGCCCAGCCTGCGCCGGCGCCTGCTCGCCTTTCTGGCGTTGCCGATGCTGGGCCTGCTCACCTTCAACACGGTCCTGGCCTACTACGTTGCGCTGGACTATTCCAACCGCATCCACGACCGCAACCTGATCGACGACACGCATTCGTTCGCGCAGATGCTGAGCACCATGCCGGTGACCAGCGACCTGTCTCCGCAGGCGCGCTTCCTGATCGAGTACGACCCCGACGGCCATCGCTACTTCAACGTCGACAGCAGCCGCATGGGTACGCTCAGCGGCAATGCAGACTTCAGCCCGTACGCCCCTTCGCAGGACTGCACCGGCGTGCATCCGGCGCTGTACGACGGCAACCTCAATGGCCAGCAGGTGCGCATGGCCACCATCTGCACGCAGGCGATGAACGATCCGCAGGACCAGCTGGCGGTGACCGTGGCCGAGAGCATGGCCGACCGCCGGCAGCGTGCGCGCGAGATCCTGATGATCATCATCCCGCTGATGACCATGCTGGCGCTGGGTACCGCAGCGCTGGTCTGGTTCGGCGTGACCTATGGCCTGCGTATCCTGACCCCGCTGAGGACCCGCCTGGCCCAGCGCCGCGGCGAACTGGCGCCGATCTCCGATGCCGACGTGCCCGAGGAGATCCAGCCACTGATCAGCACCATCGATGATCTGTTTGCCCGCCAGGCGGAAATGATCACCCTGCAGAACCGTTTCATCGCCGATGCCGCGCACCAGCTGCGTTCGCCGCTGGCGGGCATGGCCCTGCATGTGGACCAGGCACTGGCACATGGCGACCCCGATACAGTGCGCGAGGCGCTGCAGCACATCCGCCGGCTCAACCAGCGCACCGCGCGGGTCAGCACCCAGCTGCTGGCACTGAGCCGGGCGCAGACCGTGCCCGATACCGTGGAGGCACTGGACCTGTGCGAGCTGGTACCGCAGTGGGTCGGCATGCGCGTACCGGAGGCGATCCGCGATGGCATCGATCTGGGCTACCGCGGCAGTCCCCATCCGCTGCGTGTACTGGGCAACGGCGCCATGCTGCAGGAAGCGCTGGACAACCTGATCGACAACGCCCTGCGTTATGCCGGCCGCAATGCAACCGTCACGGTGGGCGTGCACGCGCTGGACGACAATAATGTCGAACTGTATGTGGAAGACAACGGCCCTGGCGTGCCCGACGACGTGATGCCACGGCTGGGCGAGCGCTTCTTCCGGGCGCCGGGCACCGCTGCCAGCGGCACCGGCCTCGGCCTGGCCATCGCGCACGAGGCGGTGGAGCACTTCGGCGGCCGCCTGAGCTTCCTGAACCGCCCAGGTGGCGGACTGAAAGTCGCCATCACGCTGCCGCTGCTGAAGGCGCCCTGACCCGGCCCGGGGCGCTGAAAGGCTGGCGAAAATCGCGCTTGCGATCCTGCCATCCCCACTGCCGTCCCGGAGCCGCCAGGTGACCGAATCGCACGACTTCTTCCTCCCCGGTGGCCCACAGGGCGTGCTGCTGGTCCATGGCCTGACCGGCACCCCGGCGGAAATGCGCATGCTGGGCAAAGGGCTGAACAACGCCGGTTTCACCGTGCACGGCGTGCAGCTGCCCGGCCATTGCGGCAGCGTGGATGACCTGCTGGCGACCACCTGGGAACAGTGGTACCAGGGCGTGGAAGATGCGGCGGCAACCCTGCGCGGCAAGGTCGACCAGCTGTTCGTCGGCGGCCTGTCGATGGGCGCGGTGCTGTCGCTGGCACTGGCTGCACGTCGCCCCGAGTGGGTGTCCGGGGTTGGCGTGTACGGCGCCACCTTCCGCTATGACGGCTGGAACATCCCCGCCGTGGCCCGCTTCTCGTTCCTGCTGCCGTGGTTCAAGCGCTTCAACATCGGCCGCGACCGCATGTTCATGGAAGAGCCGCCGTACGGCCTGCGTGACGAGCGCCTGCGTGCACAAGTCAGTGCCGCCATGCTGTCCGGCGACAGCGCCGCCGCCGGCCTGCCGGGCAACCCCTGGCACGCCCTGGCCGAAATGCGCGCCCTGAGCAACTGGACCCGCCGCCACCTGCACCAGGTCACCGCGCCGTGCCTGGTGATGCACGCCCGCGAGGACGACGTGGCCAGCATGGGCAACGCCGAGCTGGTGATGTCGCGGGTCAGCGGCCCGAAGGAACTGGTGGTGCTGGAAGACAGTTACCACATGATCACCATCGACCGCGAACGCCGCGATGTGATCCGCCGCAGCGCGCGCTTCTTCACCGAAATCGGTGAACGCACTGGCGTGCTCAAGGCGGTGGCCTGACATGGGGGCACTTGCCACGCTGCTGTGGCTGGCCAATGTCGTGCTCGATACCGGTGGCCAGCTCGCCTTCAAGGCCGCCGCCAGCGACCCGCAGGAGGGCGAAGGACTGCAGCGCTGGAAACACATGCTCAGCCGTCCCTGGCTGTGGATCGGCATCGCCTGCTACGTGCTTGAGTTCGTCGCCTGGATCGCGTTCCTGTCGCTGGTGCCGCTGTCCAAGGGCGTGCTGCTGGGCTCGATCAACATCGTCGCGCTGATGATCGCCGGCCGTTTCCTGTTCCGCGAGAAACTCACGCCGCTGCGGGTGACCGGCATGCTGCTGGTCACCGCCGGCGTAGCCGTGGTGGGGGCCGGCTCATGAGGCGCCTGTATGTGATCGGCTTCCCGCTGCTGATGGCTTTCGACACGCTGGCCCAGCTGTGCTTCAAGTACGCCGGTGACGCCGCGTTGCCGGTCGAGGCCAACACCGCCTGGCTGCTGCGCGTGCTGTCGCAGCCGTGGGTTTACGGCGCCATCCTCGGCTACGTGGGTGCATTCTTCACCTGGATGAGCCTGCTGCGCCATGCGCCGATCGGTCCCGCCTTTGCTGCCTCGCACCTGGAAGTGATCAGCGTGCTGCTGCTGTCGGCGTGGCTGTTGAACGAGCCGCTGACCCTGCACCATCTGCTCGGTGCGGTACTGATCGTGGCCGGCATCGTCTGCCTCGGCCGCGCCGAGGCGCACGACCCGCACAGCCCTGCCGAAAGCACCCCGTGAGCGCGCTGCGATGAGCCTGTTCGCGCGCGAACTGCCACCAACCGCCGGCCTGCCGATGCAGGCCAGCGATTTCCTTCCCGGTGGCGGCGACCTGCGTGACATCCTTGCCAGCCAGCTCGGCACACCGCCGCTGCAGCTGACCTGTTCCGGCACGCACGCGCTGCTGATCGCCCTGCGCACGCTGCGCAAGCGTGCGCCAAAGCGCGACACCGTGATCATGCCGGCCTATACCTGCCCGCTGGTGCCGATCGCGGTGCACAGCCTGGGCCTGCGCGTGCAGTTGTGCGATACCCGGCGCGGTCATTTCGACTTCGACCCCGGCCAGCTTAAGCGGCTGGCCGATGCGCGCACGCTGGCGATCCTGCCCACCCACCTGGGCGGGCGCATTGCCGATGTCGAGCTGGCCTGCGAAGTCGCCCGCAACGCCGGCGCCTGGGTGATCGAAGATGCCGCGCAGGCACTCGGCGCACGGGTCGGCAACAGCAGTGTCGGCCTGCGCGGCGATATCGGATTCTTCAGCCTGGCCGCCGGCAAGGGCCTGAGCCTGCATGAAGGCGGCCTGCTGGTCAGCCGCGATGACGAACTGCGTGCTGCGCTGGCCGAACATGCCGTCCAGCACGTTCGCTCCAGCCTGCGCTGGGAGCTGCTGCGGAGCCTGCAGTTGCTGGGCCTTGCTGCCTGCTATCGCCCTTCGCTGCTGTCACTGGTGTATGGCAATCCACTGCGCAATGCGCTTCAGCGTGGCGATCTGGAAGATGCGGTCGGTGACATTTTCCCGCTGGATATCCCGCAGCACCGGGTCAGCCAGTGGCGGCAGAACATCGGCGCGCATGCCGCGCGGCGCTTGCCGGCATTCCTTCAGGCCGGTCGGCTGCGTGCGTTGCAGCTGCGGGTGCAGCTGGCACAGCTGCCCGCCGTTGAGGTGGTCGATGGGCTGGCCGGTAGCGGTGGCACCTGGCCACTGTTAATGCTGCTGCTGCCCAGCCAACGCGCCCGCGATGCGGTACTGAAGGACTTGTGGCCACGCGGGCTTGGCGCCAGCCGCATGTTCATCCATGCCCTGCCCGGCTATGCCTACCTGCGCGGCATCGTGCCGCAGGACGACATGCCCAACGCACGCGACTTCGCCGCACGCATGCTGACCCTCGGCAACAGCGCCTGGCAGACCCGTGAAGAGACCGCCGAAATACTGCGGGCACTGGCCCGCGCGTGACGCCAGGACGCACGGATGGAGTGCGCCTCACGCATTCATCCATGCACCTTCCTGAACGCTTTCCGCGCCCTGCAATGCAGGCTTTCAACAGGAAAGGAACGAGAAAGGCTGCCTGCCTACATTGAGCCTGGCCCGGCATCGCGCCGGACGTTCCTTTCATCGACGGACCTGCCCATGCACTGGAGCATCCTGTGTGACTTCGACGGCACCATCAGCCTCGAAGATGTCATTGACTCGCTGCTGGAGAAATACGGCCAGCCGGGCTGGCAGGAACTGGAAGACCAGTGGAAAGCGGGAGAGATCGGCTCGCGCGAATGCATGCAGGGCCAGGTCAGGCTGCTGAAGCTGGACCCGGCCACGCTCGACGCCCACCTGGACCAGGTGCAGATCGATCCGGGCTTTGCCGCCTTTGTCAGCCGTGCCGAACAGCTGGGCGTGCCGCTGCGCATCGTCAGCGACGGCCTGGACTATGCGATCCACCGCATCCTCGCCAACCACGGCCTGTCGCAACTGCCGGTGGTGGCCAACCACCTGCGCTGGTGCGATGACCACTGGGAACTGGAATCGCCCTACCAGGCCGAAGGCTGCCGCAGCGGCACCTGCAAGTGCACCTGCGCTGCGCAGGCGCGCGCCAACGAAGCACCGCGTGTGCTGATGATCGGCGATGGCAGTTCGGATTTCTGCGTCTCCGAAGATGCCGACTTCGTGTTCGCCAAGCGTCGCCTGATCACCCATTGCACCCATGCCGGCATCGAGCATGCCGCCATCGATACCTTCCACGATGCAATCGCACTGCTGCCGCGCTTGCTCGATGGCAGCCTGCTGCAGCCACGTCGTATCGACGCCAGCCCGCAGCCCGCCGTACTGCCCCTGCTGCTGGCCACCGCCTGAGCACTCCCTTCCAAGCACGCCCCCGCTACCTCTTTCGAACGTCCTTCACGGAACCGAACTGCATGAACATTTTTGACAAGAACGCCGACGCCGCCGCCTCCGACGCGCAGCTGCTGGCCGACGAAGCCCGCTACAGTTCCTTCGGCGACACCGTCCACTACGTCGACCCGCCGAAGATCTTCCAGCGCGGCGAAGGCAGCTACATGTTCGACGGTGCGGGCGTGCCCTACCTCGACCTGCAGATGTGGTACTCGGCCTGCAACTTCGGCTACAGCAACAAGCGTCTGAACGACGCGCTCAAGGACCAGATCGACACCCTGCCGCAGGTCGCCAGCCAGTACCTGCACCCGACCCGCGTGCAGCTGGCCAAGACGATCGCCGTGGACATGCACGAAAAGTTCGGCCTCGACGGCCGCGTGCACTTCAACGTCGGCGGCGCGCAGGCCATCGAAGACTCGCTGAAGATCGTGCGCAACGCACGCGGCGGCAAGAGCCTGATGTTCGCCTTCGAAGGTGGTTACCACGGCCGTACCCTGGGTGCGTCGTCGATCACCTCCAGCTACCGCTACCGCCGCCGCTACGGCCACTTCGGCGAGCGCGCGATGTTCATTCCGTTCCCTTACCCCTTCCGTCGCCCGAAGGGCATGACCCCGGAAGAGTATTCCGACCACTGCGTGTGGCAGTTCG
This sequence comes from Stenotrophomonas sp. 63632_Sma, assembly GCF_056482875.1. Taxonomy (NCBI): domain Bacteria; kingdom Pseudomonadati; phylum Pseudomonadota; class Gammaproteobacteria; order Lysobacterales; family Lysobacteraceae; genus Stenotrophomonas; species Stenotrophomonas sp. 63632_Sma. The sequence continues at coordinate 1,312,272 of NZ_CM151220.1, read as the reverse complement.
AGCGCCTGTTCGAAAGCGAATACAACGGCGTGTGGGATCCCAAGGTCGGTCAGGCGGAGTACGCCGCATTCTATGTCGAACCGATCCAGGGCACCGGCGGCTACGTCATCCCGCCGCGCAACTTCTTCACCGGCCTCAAGCGCGTGCTGGACAAGTACGGCATCCTGATGGTCGTCGATGAAATCCAGATGGGCTTCTGGCGCACCGGCAAGCTGTGGGCCATCGAGCACTTCGGCGTGACCCCGGACGTGCTGGTGTTCGGCAAGGCGCTGACCAACGGCCTGAACCCGCTGTCGGGCCTGTGGGCGCGCGAAGAGCTGATCAACCCGACCGTGTTCCCGCCGGGCTCCACCCACTCCACCTTCAACTCCAACCCGCTGGGCACCCGCCTGGGCCTGGAAGTGCTGAAGCTGGGCAAGGAAATGGATTACGAGCGCACCGTGCCGGAAAAGGGCGCGTACTTCCTCGATGGCCTGCGTGGCCTGCAGAAGCGCCACCCGGAAATCGGCGACGTCGACGGCCTGGGCCTGGCCCTGCGTGCAGAAATCTGCCAGACCGACGGCTACACCCCGAACAAGGAACTGCTGGACCGCATGGTCGACATCGGCCTGGCCGGTGACCTGCTGCACGACGGCAAGCGCATGGGCCTCGTGCTCGACGTGGGTGGCTGGTACAAGAACGTGATCACCTTCGCGCCGTCGCTGGACATCAGCTACGAAGAGATCGACCTGGCGATCACCCTGCTTGACCAGGCGCTGACCAAGGCCAAGGGCTGAGGTCCGATGCGCTGCCGGTTCCCGTGCCGATGGAAATGACGTCACGCGCATCCAGCACCGCGCTGGAACCGGCCGCGCTGCTGGAGGGCTTCCTGGCCCACCCGCCGCTCGGGTTCGAGGCAGGCCGCCTGCCCAGTGGCCTGCCGACCTTCCGTGCGCCGCTGGATCTGACCACCACCATGGACGACGACCTGCGCGGCAAGCTGCTTGGCCTGCCGCTGTCGCGCCTGTGGCGGCCATGGATCACCTGGAAGACCCGCTTCGTCGGTGCCACCAGCACCGAGTACACCCCGCTGCCCGCGCACGTCGCACCAGAAGCATTGGCTGAGGACGTGACGCGTCACGCGATCGGCGATACCCGCCTGCTGGTGGTCAAGGACCTGGCGATCGATTCACCGCTGCTGGATGATGCCGCCAACGCACATAGCGGCGCCTTCCTGCAGGCATTGCTGGCACGCGGCTTCGTCGAACTGGAAGGCATGCCGCTGGCCTGGGTGGCGATCGATTTCGATTCGCTCGATGGCTATCTCGGCCGCCTGTCGTCTTCGCGCCGCAAGAACATCCGGCGCAAGCTGCGCTCGCGCGACGACCTGCAGATCGACTGCATCGCCACCGGCGATCCGGCCCTGGCCGACCCGCAGCTCCAGGCCGAACTGTATGCCTTGTACCTGGGCGTGTACGCGCAGAGCGCGGTGCATTTCGACCAGCTCGACCTGCCCTACTTCCAGCATCTTCTGGCCGACAGCCAGGGCCAGGGACGGATGTTCCTGTACCGCCACCAGGGCCAGCTGATCGGCTGGAACCTGTGTTACGTGCATGCGGGCAAGCTGGTGGACAAGTACATCGGCCTGGCCTATCCGCAGTCCCGCGAGCACAACCTGTACGCGGTGAGCTGGATGCACAACCTCGAATACGCGCTGCAGCACAGCCTGAGCCACTACGTGGCCGGCTGGACCGATTCGCGGATCAAGGCCGAACTGGGTGCCAGCTTCACCTCCACCCGGCATGCGATCCACGCCCGTTCCCCGCTGCTGCGCGCCGCCCTGCGCAGGCTGGCCCCGTACCTGCAGGGCGAACCTGATGGAGGCGGTTGAACGATGCCGTTGCGTTCCCCGTTGATCCTGGACCTGGACGGTGGCGTGCTGCCGCTGCCCCAGGCGCAGACGCTGGCCCTGCCGCAATGGCACGGTCCACTGCGCTTCGCCTGCAGCAATGCCACCCTCGACCGTTTCGCCGCTGAAGTGCTGGCACCGCTGCCGGCCCAGCTCGGCACGGTGATGCTCGGCAGTGGCGACTTCCACCACCTCAGCCTGCCGCTGCTGCAGCGCATGCGCACGCAGGCGCCGTTCCAGCTGGTGGTGCTGGACAACCATCCGGACAACATGCGCTTCCCGTTCGGCATGCACTGCGGTTCGTGGGTGAACGCCGCCAGCAAGCTGCCGCAGATCTCGCACATCCACGTGCTCGGCATCACCTCCAGCGACATCGGCCTCGGCCATGCCTGGGAGAACCACTGGCGCCCGCTGATGAGCGGCCGGCTGACGTACTGGTGCATGGATGTGGACGTGGGCTGGGGGCATCGTCTCGGCATGGGCCACGCCTTCCGCCGTTTCGAGCATCCCGAAGCGCTGGTGGCTGCGTTCGCTGCCGAGCAGGCCAAGTCGCCGCAGCCGACCTACCTGTCGATCGACAAGGATGTGTTTGCCGAGGACGTGGCCCGCAGCAACTGGGATCAGGGCCGCTTCCAGCTGGAACACGCGCTGGTGGTGATTGAAGCGCTGCGTGCCGGCGGCCTGGTCGGCAGTGACATCACCGGTGAGGTGTCGCTGGCCAGCTACCAGAGCCGCTTCAAACGCTGGCTGTCGTCGCTGGATGGCCAGCCTGACGTCAGCGCCGGGGATCTGCCGGTGTGGCAGGCCCGGCACCAGCAGGTGAACCGCGAACTGCTGGCGGCGATGGCCGCGGTGCCGACCGCCCTTTGAGCGCCTCGGTAGTGCCGGGCCCATGCTCGGCTATCGCTATCGCTTTCTGTAGAGTCGAGCCATGCTCGACTCAGCGGACGGCAAACAGCAGTCGAGCATGGCTCGACTCTACAGGGGGCGATGGCCGAGCATGGCTCGGCACTACACTGGGTTCCCGCCCCAGGAGCCGCCACCATGGCCCAGACCGTCATCCCGCAGCTGCGCATGCGCCACGCCGACACCACCCTGCCGTTCTACGTGCAGGGACTAGGCTTCGTGGTTGACTGGGAACACCGCTTCGAACCCGGCTTCCCGCTGTTCGCCCAGCTCACCCGCGATGGCCAGACGATCTTCCTCACCGAACACAGCGGCGACTGCGAGGTCGGCGGCGCGGTGTACTTCATCGTAGAGGACGTCGACGCCCTGCACCGCGCCTTCAGCGCCGCCAACGTGCCGATCGAGCAACCGCCGCATGACACCGAATGGGGCAGCCGCGAGATGCTGCTGGTCGACCCCGACGGCAACCGTCTGCGCTTCGCCACCGACGCGAGCTGAACCGGGCGGCCTTGAGCCGGATATACGAAACATATACGCTTCGTATACCCCCTCCTTCAGGACCGCCCATGGGCATCGTCAACATCGATGACACCCTGCACGACCAGCTGCGCCGTGCCTGTACCGTCTCCAGCCGCTCGATCAACGCCCAGGCCAACTTCTGGATCCGGGTCGGCATGCTTTGCGAGCTGAACCCCACGCTGAGCTTCCAGGACATCGTCGCCAGCGAGCTGCGCGCGGCTGGCGTGCAGCCCCCGTTGCTGCCGCCGGGCCAGGTCTGAGCCGATGGGCATCATCAAGCGCCCCGACGAGATCGCGCTGATGGCCGAATCCGGCCGCCTGCTGGCGGAGGTGTTCGCCGCACTCGACCAGCTGCCGCTGCAGGGCCGAAGCACCATGGAGATCAACGATTTCGTCGAACGCATGATCGTTGATGAGCTGCAGGCGAGGCCGGCCAGCAAGGGCCAGTACGGCTTCCCGTACGTGCTCAACACCTCGATCGACAACGTTGTCTGCCACGGCGTACCCAGCACCACCGACGTGCTGCGCAACGGCCAGATCGTCAACCTCGACATCACCCTGGAGAAGAACGGCTACATCGCCGACTCCAGCACCACCTACCGGGTCGGTGAGGTCGACTACGCCGCGCGCAGGCTGGTGCAGACCACCTACCAGGCGATGTGGAAAGGCATTGCCGCCGTGCGTCCTGGTGCGCGCCTGGGCGACATCGGCCACGCCATCGCCCGCCACGCGCGCAGCCACGGCTACAGCGTGGTGAAGGAATACTGCGGCCACGGCATCGGCCAGGAGATGCACGAGGAACCGCAGATCCTGCACTACGGCCATCCCAACACCGGCATGGTGCTGGAAGAAGGCATGGTGTTCACCATCGAACCGATGCTCAACCAGGGCAAGCCGGCCATCCGCCAGCAGCCGGACGAATGGCCGGTGTACACCCGCGACGGCAAGCTGTCGGCGCAGTTCGAGCATACGGTGGCGGTCACCCGCACCGGCGTGCGGGTACTGACCCTGCGCCCCGGCGAGACGCCGTTGTGCGCGGTGGATGCCGCCTAGAGTGGCCGTTGCTGCATCCCGGCACCCTCGTGCACGGCGCGCTTCCGTGCCGTCAGCGGTTCGCGTACCCGCTGTGCCACGTAGCCGACGCTGGCTGCGAGAATGAAGGTGTAACCAAGGAGTTCGGTGGTCTCCTCGATGGTGTTCTTGAACACGCGGATGTACTGGTCACCCAGCAGTCCGGTCCACAACGACGTCATGCCGATCAGACGCGAATAGAACAGCAGCAGAACCAGGCCGATCGTCATCACGGTACCCGGCCGGGATACGAGAAAACGCACCAGCGCCGGCATGGCCCGGCGCCAGTCGCGGCTGGCCCAGGCCAGTGAACCGATGATCAGCACGGCCACCGGGTACTTCCAGAAGCCGTGTGCGATCAGGTCCAGCGCCTCATCCATTTCACGCAGGAGCATGCAGGCGAACAGCGCGGCCGCCAGAACGGCAAAGGCCCGATCATCGGCACGTCGCAATGCAAGCCGGACGAAGGCAGCCACGCTGGCGACCAGGAAGCCTTCCTGGGTCAGTTCGACCAGCGACCACTCGCCGACTGCATTGCCCAGCCAATGGATGTCGAGCCAGGCCAACGCAGGCGGAAGCGCCATCATCAGGCCGAACAGGAAGGTGCGCCCCAGGTGGGACAGGAGCAGCTGTAGATTGTCTTTCATGCAACACCGATGCCGCGCCGTGGCGGTCGTACAACGAGAACACAGGCGACCGGGGGGCTGCCGAACGACGGCATGCGCGGCGGGGTCGCGACCAGGCGCGCATTATCCGCGCTGTATCCGGCCACGTGAACCGTACCGGTGGAACACATACGCAACACCGGCGTACGTCACGCACTCATGGCGATAAAGGACGCAGCAGCAACAACGTCGCCAGGCAGAACATGAAGATCGCCACGCCTGCATCCAGCACACGCCAGGCGCCCGGCCTGCGGAACACCGGCTGCAACAGGCGCGCGCCATAGCCCAGCGTGCAGAACCAGACCACACTGGCAATGCAGGCACCGGCGGCGAAGGCCCAGCGCAGATCGCCCGGGTAACGCGTGGACAGACTGCCCAGCAGCACCACGGTATCCAGATAGACGTGCGGGTTGAGCAGGGTGAAGGCCAGGCAGGTCAGCAGTACCTGCCGTCCGCTGCCGCCCTGCGCCTCGGCGGCGGCCAGCGCACTGCCACCGCGCCATGCGCGCAGCCCCGCCTGCAGGCCATACCAGAGCAGGAAGCCCGCACCACCGAAGCGCAGCACCTGCAGCAGCAGCGGCCACTGCAGCACCAGCGCGCCCATGCCGCCGACGCCGGCCAGGATCAGCACGATGTCCGCGCCGGCACAGGCCAGCACCACCCTGCCCACATGGCGCTGCTGCAGGCCCTGGCGCAGCACGAAGGCGTTCTGCGCACCGATGGCGATGATCAGGCCGGCACCTGCGAACAGGCCGGCGGCGGTAGCGGCGATCCACATCAGGACAGGCCAGGCAGCGAGAGGACGCGCAGGGTGCGGCCGCTGACCCTGTTTAGACAATCTGATTTTTCTTTATCCTGTGCAGGAAAACTGAAGAGGCACCGGCATGGATCTGGTACATCCGCAACTGGCCGCGTTTGCTGCGGTGCTGGAAGAAGGCAGCTTCGAGGCTGCGGCGCGCCGCCTGTCGATCAGTCCGTCGGCCCTGTCGCAGCGGATCAAGGCACTGGAGGATCGGCTCGGCCAGGTGCTGGTTGTGCGCCAGGCACCGAGCCGGCCCACCGCCGCAGGCGAAGCGCTGCTGCGCCGGGTCCGGCCGATGCAGGCGCTGGAGGCCGAGGCATTGGCCGAACTGCTGCCCGAACGCGGCAGCGATGCCGCGCGCACGCCGATCCCGTTGGCGGTCAACGATGACTCGCTCGATACCTGGTTCGTGCCGGCCATCGCCGACCTGCACCAGCGCCATGGCTACCTGTTCGACCTGCGCATGGATGACCAGGACCATACCCTGCAGCTGCTGCGCGATGGCAGCGTGCTCGGCGCGGTCACTGCCGAAAGCCAACCGGTGAAGGGCTGCAACGTGCATCCGCTCGGCGCCATGCGTTACCACGCTGTCGCCTCGCCCGGCTTCGCCCGCCAGTACTTCCGCGACGGCATGCAGGCCACGGCCCTGGCGAGCGCACCGATGCTGGTGTTCAACCGCAAGGATGAACTGCAGTGGCGCTTCGTGCGGCGGCTGACCCGCGCGCGACTGCAGCCGCCGCTACACTACCTGCCCTCCTCCACCGGTTTCGTCGAAGCCGCTGCGTGCGGACTCGGCTGGGGCATGGCCCCGGAAACCCTGGTCGCGCCCGCCGTGCGCGCCGGCCGCGTGGTGGTACTGGAACCCCGCCGCTGGCTCGACGTGCCGCTGTACTGGCAGCATGCTGCCGTGCGTTCAAGCACGCTGCAGCACATCACCCAGGCGCTGCGCACTGCAGCCAGCGGCACCCTTCGTTGAGGACAATCCAATGACCGCAGACCCGGGCTTCACGCCGCGCGCACTACCGTTTGCGCACTTCTTCACCATTGGGACGGCATGAGCGTGATCGGCCGACGTACAAGGATGCACTGCGCGAAGGCCGCGCTGGCGCTGGCGCTGACGACCTGCCTGCCACTGGCTGCGCAGGCGCAGACCCTCACCGATGCACCCGCATTGGACTGGGAGCAGGCACGGCAGCGCCTGGAGCAGGTCTCCGATGCACTGGCCGCCGCCGATGCAGCGGTACGCAACAAGCAGGACCTGCAGGACGCCACCCGCCTGCTGCGCCTGCCGGAGATCACCGGCGAAGTGCGCCGCCTGCAGTTCCAGAAGACCCTCACCCTGCCACTGGGTTCGCTGGCACCGGTGGCCGAGGCCTATGGCATCGACTCGCCGCTGTCGTTCACCGAACGCGACTGGCGTACCCGCCCGGTGGTGACCGCGGTGCTGCCGCTGTACACCGGCGGTGTGATTCCGGCCGCGCAACGTGCGGCCAGCGCCGCCCACGAACAGGCCAGTGCCGAACGCGAAGCACAACGCCAATCGCTGACCGTGCAGCTGGCCCAGGCCTATTTCGGCCAGCGCCTGGCCGAGCAGGCAGTGGATGTGCGGCGCGACGTACGCGATGGCCTCAACCGCCACCTGTCCGACGCGGAGAAGCTGGAACGCGAGGGCTTCGCCACCCGCGCCCAGCGCCTGCAGGCCACCGTGGCCCGCGACAAGGCCGAGCGCGAATACCAGAAAACGGTGAACGACCTGGCCACGCTGAAGGCGGCGCTGGCCACGCTGCTGCGCAGTGGTGGCGAGGTACAGCCGGTGTCGCCGCTGTTCGTGCAGCGCGTGCCATTGGAACCGGTCGCCAGCTTCGAGCGCACTGCGCAGGCGCGCCAGCCGCAGATCGCACGCCTGCGGGCGATGGTGGCGCAGGCCGAACAGGGCGTGCGCGTGCAGCAGGCCAAGCTGAAGCCGCAGATCTTCGCCTTCGGCCAGTACGACTTCCGCCGCCGCGACGAAATGCTGACCGATCCGGACTGGGCGTTCGGCATCGGCCTGAAGTACACCTTCCTGTCGCCGAACTCGCGGCCGGCGCAGATCAGCGCCGCGCGTGCACAGCAGGAACAGGCCGAAGCGGGCCTGCGCGAGGCCGAGAACCAGGTCGCACTGGGCGTGCGCAAGGCCTGGAACGAGCTGGAAACCGCACGCCAGCAATACGTGCTGCTCGAAAGCAGCATCACCCAGGCACAGGAAAACCTGCGCCTGCAGGAGCTGGCGTTCCGCGAAGGCCAGGCGACTTCGCTGGATGTGATCGACGCGCGGCTCGGCCTGGGCGGTGCCCGCGTCGAGCGCGCACAGGCCGCCTACCAATACGATATTGCGCTGGCACAGTTGCTGGAGGTCAGTGGACAGATGGACCGTTTCGAAGAGTTCCGGCGGCGTGCGGACGAGGTGATCGACCATGAGTGATGTGCTGCACGACGATGCAACGACGCCCCCGGCCAAGCGCCGCCTGGGCCCGATCCTGATAGTGGTGCTGCTGGTCGTGGTGGTGCTCGGCCTGTGGCTGGCCTGGCGCAGCCCGGCCGACCAGATCCAGGGGATGGCCGACGCCGATACCATCAACGTGGCCGCCAAGATCACCGCGCGCGTGGCCGAACTGAAGGTGCGCGAGGGCGACCGCGTGCAGCCCGGGCAGGTGCTGTTCCTGCTCGACAGCCCCGAAGTGGCCGCCAAGGAGCAACAGGCGCACGGCGCATTGGCCGCCGCACAGGCGGTGGCCGACAAGGCCGACGAAGGTGCGCGCAGCGAAGACATCCGCGCCGCTGAAGCGAACTGGAAGCGGGCTGAAGCCGGTGCGACGCTGGCTGAAGCGACCTACCAGCGCGTGCAGAACCTGTTCAACGAAGGGGTGATGACCCGGCAGAAGCGCGATGAAGCGCACGCCCAGGCCACCAGCTCGCGCGAACTGGCCCGTGCCGCCCGCGCGCAGTACGACATGGCGCTGGCCGGCGCACGCGAGCAGGACAAGCGTGCCGCGCAGGGCCAGGTGCAACAGGCACAGGGCGCGGTGGCCGAAGTCAACGCCGCACGTGTCGAAGTGGAAGGGCGCGCGCCGGTGGCGGGCGAGATCAACAAGCGCATGGCCGACCCCGGCGAACTGGTACCGGCCGGCTACCCGGTGTTCACCCTGGTCGACATCGACCGCATGTGGGTGGCGATGAACCTGCGCGAATCGCAGATGCAGGGCCTGAAGGTCGGCAGCAAGCTGCGCGGCAGCGTGCCGGCGCTCGGCCAGGACGGCGAATTCGAGGTCTACTTCATCAACCCGGCCGGCGACTATGCAACCTGGCGTACCACCCGCCAGTCGTCCGGCTACGACGTCCGCAGCTTCGAGGTGCGGGTGCGCCCGGTACGCCGCATCGAGGGCTTCCGCCCCGGCATGAGCGTGCTGTTCGCATGGCCCCAGCACTGAGCCCCGACAGCAGCAGCTTCGCCGCCAGCTGGCGGCGCGAGCTGCGGTCGCTGCGCGGCAACCGCGCCGACCTGCTGCTGGTCACCCTGCTGCCGCTGCTGATGCTGGCCGTGATGGCGTGGATGTTCACGCCCTCGGTGATGCGCGACATCCCGATCGCCGTGGTCGACCTCGACCACAGCAGCGACAGCCGCCTGCTGCTGCGCATGCTCGATGCCAGCCCCGGCGTGCGCATCGCCAGCCAGCCTGCGGACATGCAAGATGCACGTTCGCAGCTGCGTCGGCTGGATGTATTCGCCATCGTACTGGTGCCGCGCGATGTCACCCGGCAGGCGTTGCGTGGACGCCAGGGCACGGTGTTCGCCTATTACAACGCCACCTACATGACCACCGGCCAGTCCGCAGCGCGCGATATCGGCGACGCGGTCTCGGCCTGGAACGCACGCCTGCTGCGCGAGCGCATCGGCCTGCAGGTCGGCCCGGGCAAGCTGCGTGCGGCACCGATCGCGGTGCAGTCGGACATCCTGTACAACCCGGCGCGCAGCTACGAACTGTTCCTGCTGCCGCTGATCTTCCCGGCGGTGCTGTCACTGGTACTGGCGCTTGCGGTGGCCGGCAGCCTCGGCCGCGAAATCCGCGACAGCACCCTGCCCGCCTGGCTGGGCCGCACGCCGTGGCCGGCGATTGCCGGCAAGGTCGCGCCGTACATCCTGCTGTTCTCGCTGTATGGCGCACTCGGCATCGGCTACCTCGCCTGGCTGCGCGGCGATGGCGTGGCGGGCAGCGTGCTCATGCTGCTGCTCGCACAACCTCTGTTCTACCTGGCTACTGCCGCCTACGCGTTGTTCTTCGTCGGCGTCACCCGCGACATGGGTACCGCGCTGTCCGCGGTCGGCCTCAGCATCGGTACTGCACTGGCGTTCTCCAGCGCCACCTTCCCGGTGCTGGACGGCCCGTTGTTCACCCGCATCTGGCACCAGCTGCTGCCATTGAGCGCCTACATCAAGCTGCAGACCCAGCAACAGTTCATCGGTTCGCCGCTGCAGGTTTCGGTATGGCCGCTGGCCACGTTGCTGCTGATGTCAGTGGTGGCTGGCGGCATCGGTGGCCTGCGCCTGATTGCCTTCGCGCGCACGCCCGAAGCCGCACAACCGGCAGGAGCCGACGCATGAGCGCACTGTGGCGCAGTCTGCGGCAGACCCTGATGGCGGTGCTGTGCGACCGCTATGCGATCGTGGTGATGGTCGGCGCGGTGATCCTGTACTCGTTCTTCTACCCGGCCGCGTATCGCCACCAGGTGGCCGGCAACCTGCCGGTACTGGTGGTGGACGAAGACCACAGCGCGACCAGCCGCGAGCTGCTGCGGAAGCTCGACGCGTTGCGGGTCGCACGCGTGGTCGGGCAGCCTGCGGACATCAACAGCGCGCGCCAGCAGCTGGAAGCCGGTCATGCCGAAGGCATCGTGCTGATCCCGGCCAACCTGGAGCGCGACATCCTGCGCGGCCACCCGGCCAAGCTGGTGCTGCTCGGCAACGGCGCCTACCTGGGCCGCGCCAGCTGGGTGCTGGGCAGCGTGGCCGATGCACTGGGTGCGTTCGGACGTGAGGCGGTGGTCGGCCAGGCCGCCTTCATGGGCGCGCCGCAGGCACCACCGGTGACCCTGGTGCAGCGCCCGCTGTACAACACCCAGGAAGGCTACGGCAGCGCCATCGTGCCCGGCGTGGCCGAGCTGATCGTGCACCAGACGCTGCTGATGGGCATCGGCGTCCTGCTCGGCGGCCGTCGTCTCGCGCTCGGCCGGCGCCTGCGCTTCGACCTGCCGACGCTGGCCGGCATGGCACTGGGCTTCGGCCTGATCGGCCTGTTCGGCCTGTTCTACTACGCCGGCTTCACCGCCTGGGTGCAGGACTATCCGCGCGGCGGCAACCCATTGGGCCAGCTGCTCGGCGGCACCTTGTTCATCGCCGCCACCGTGGCCTTCGGCCTGTTCGTCGGCAGCTTCTTCCGAACCCGCGAACGCGCCTTCCAGTACATCATCGCCACCTCGATCCCGCTGTTCTTCCTGGCCAACCTGTCGTGGCCGGCGGTGATGACGCCACAACCGCTGGTCTGGCTTGCGCAGCTTCTGCCGACCACCTCGGGCATCAACCTGATGGTGCGCCTGAACCAGATGGACGCCCGCCTGACCGAAGTCAGCCACGAACTGATCACCCTCACCGCCCTGCTGCTGCTCTACGGCAGCCTCGCCAGCTGGCGCCTCCTCGCAAAAAAGGGGACGGAGGGGATTAAGTCGTAAGCGGCCGGTTTGGGGAATTACGACTTAATCCCCTCCGTCCCCTTTTCCTGCAACGAAGAACGCCGGCGCGAGGCCGGCGTTCGGATACTGCATCGTGGAAGGGCCAACCAGGTCGGTCAATCAGCGGTAGACGCGTTCGCAGCGACGTTCCACCACGCGGTCGCCGTTCTTCTGCTGGCTGTTGCCCTGGATCTGGCGACCGGCCGCACCACCTGCAACGGCGCCTGCCACGGTGGCCAGCTTCTTGCCGTTGCCGCCACCTACCTGGTTGCCGAGCAGGCCGCCGATCACCGCGCCGGTAGCGGTACCCGTGATGCGGTTCGGATCGCGCGAGTTGCGCTGCACTTCCACGTTCTTGCAGACCACGCGGCTGCCGTCGTTGAACTTGCGTCCCTCATCGCGCGGGCCATAGGTCTGCGCGCCGGCCACCGACGAAGCTGCCAGCAGGGTGCCCAGCACAAGCAATCGGGTCGAGGTCTTCATGGCCATCTCCTGAGTTCCGGTATGGCGCCAGTGTCCTCCCGCGGTTGGCAACCGGAAGTGAAATGCGCGTGTCCGCCACTTCATCGGCCATCGCACGTTCAGGAAGAAATCCGCGCCCATCGCGACCAGCCGTCGCGATGGGCGCCGTCTCCCTGCCGGCCTTGCCCTCTTCTAGAACTCTTCCCAACCACCCGCATTGGCGGCCAGCGTCGGCTCGATCCGCGGCGACAGCACCGCGGGCCGGCGTACCGGCGCAACCGATGCCGCCACGGCAGCCAGCGCCGGGCGCACCGCGGCGGCGGCGGTCACCGCCCCCGTGCGGAACACCGAAACCGCCTCGGCCAGCAGGTTGGCCTGCTCCTCCATCGAGCGTGCCGCCGCACTGGCCTCTTCTACAAGCGCCGCATTCTGCTGCGTGGTCTCATCCATCTGCACCACCGCCTGGTTGACCTGTTCGATGCCCGAGCTCTGCTCCTGGGAGGCAGCAGAGATATCGGCCATGATGTCGGTCACGCGCTGCACCGAGGCCACGATCTCGCCCATCGTGGTGCCCGCCTGGCGGACCAGCGCCGAGCCGTCGGCGACCTTGCCGACCGAATCCTCGATCAGCCCCTTGATCTCCTTGGCCGCCCCCGCCGAGCGCTGCGCCAGCGTACGCACTTCGCTGGCCACCACTGCAAAGCCCCTGCCCTGCTCGCCGGCACGCGCAGCTTCGACCGCCGCGTTCAGCGCGAGGATATTGGTCTGGAAGGCGATGCCGTCGATGACGCTGATGATCTCGGCGATTTTCTTCGACGATGCCTCGATGGCCGACATCGTGGTGACCACCTGGCCCACCACTTCACCGCCCTGGGAGGCAACACCATGCGCGCCGATGGCCAATTGGTTGGCCTGCCGTGCATGCTCGGCATTCTGCTTCACGGTGGAGGTCAGTTCCTCCATCGATGCTGCCGTTTCTTCCAGGTTTGCCGCCTGCTGTTCGGTACGCCGCGACAGGTCGGTGTTGCCCGAAGCGATTTCACCTGCGGCCAGATTGATGCTGGAGGCGCTGGACTGGATGCGGCCGACGATCTGCTTGAGCTGGTCGACGGTGGCATTGCAGTCATCACGCATGCGCGCGAACACGCCATGGAAATCACCCTGCATGCGCACGGTCAGGTCGCCGCGCGAGATGGCCTGCAGCAGGGTCGAGACCTGCACCAGGTTCTCGTCGGTGGTCTGCATCAGGCGATTGAGCCCAGCCACCATGTCGCGGAAATCATAGGCGAAGCGATCTTCGTCGCCGCGCAGGCTGAAGTCGCCTGCCGCAGCCGCTGTCGCCAACCGGCGGATCTCGCTGTTGATCGCCGACAGGCTGGACTTGGTTTCGTCCATCGCCTGGGTGATCGCCGCCTTCTCGCCGGGCAGCGGGTCCATGTCCACCGACAGATCGCCGCGTGCGTAGTGTTTCATCACCTCGATCAGCCGGTTCTGTACCTGCACGTGCGATCCAACCAGCGCATTGGTCTCATGCACCATGCGCCCGTAGTCACCGGGGAACGCGCTCTCGTCCATGCGGTAGCTGAGGCTGCCGGCATCGTGCTGGCGGGCCAGCTCCCCCTGTGCCGCCATCACCGACTGCAGCTGTGCCTGCATGCGCTGCATCGACTTCAGCAGCTGGGTCACCTCATCGTTGCCGGTGGCGTCGATGCTGCTGTCCAGGCGGCCACTGGCGATGCCGTCGGCCAGCTTCACCGCTCCTTCCAGCGGGCGGGTCAGGCTGCGGGTGATCGCCCAGGCCGCCAACGTCCCCAGCAACAGGCTCAGTGCCCCGAACGCGATCGACAGCGTGCCGGTCCACGATTCGGTTGCGCGGTACTCTTCGCGGCTGCGTTCGGTCAGTGCTTCCTGGTGGCGCAGCAGGGCCGAAATGGATTCATTCCAGGCCGTTGCCAATCCGTGCTCGGCCAGCAGCTCCTTCGCTGCACCATCGAAATCCCCCGCCTTCATGCGCTCATGCAATTGCTGGGTTGATGCATCGGTGGCCTTGCGGGCCGCCTCGATGCGCGCGACCAGGGTATCGCCGGTAGCGTCACGCGGAATCTTGATGTACTTGGCCCAGATACCGTCATAGGTCCGCGACAACTCCTGGGCACGCTGGTAATCCTTGTCGAACTCGTCACCCCGCTTGATCACCATCAGGCGACGATGCATCAGCACCGCGTTGTTGGTATCAAGCATGTCATTCAACAGGCGCATCTTCACCATGTTGACGTCCACCACTTTCTCGAACTGGGCGGATTTCAGCTGATTCCCATACAGCACCAGGCCGACGATGGCCATGATGAACAGCAGCAGCAGACCGAAGCCGGCGCCAAGCCGGGATCCCACACGGAGATTACGTAAGGCAAGCATCTCAATTCCCTTGATCGTGGCCGTACGTTCGATGGCGGCGCAGCGGAGGGAAACTTTACGGGACTTTATATATGGACCGATCCAAATATATGGAACTGTGCAGGCAGTCAGAAAATGCGGCGACCGATAATGGCGCCATATCCTTATCGAATAGCGCTGACACGCCAGCGTCCGATGAAAATCACGCAGGATTAACACCATAATAACGCCACCCCATCCAGGGCGGCCCGGATTATCTGCGCCGGACACAACCGTCGCCCCGGAGGGCTACAGTCTGCAGATGACACGGATCCTGCACATCGAAGGCGCGTCCATCAACGACATCGCCAGCCTCTACGTGGAAATCAATCGTGTGTTCATGGCCGACGAAGACTGGCAGCTGGGCGCAAGCCTGGACGCGCTTGATGACCTGCTGCACGGGGGCTACGGCGCGCTCGCCGGTCATGCCACCGCCACGGTGGTGTGGCGCGACATCGCCCACAGCCGCGAGGCACTGGGCCGCGAGACCACACGCGCCTGGCTGCAGTCGAAACTCGATCAGGGCGGCAGGTTCAACGGTCCGGCCATCCACGCTCAGTTGACGGCACTGTCACTTGGCCAGGGACAGACCTACTTCGAGATCGTCATGGAGATCTTCGGCAGCCATCCGCAGATCACCCTGGTGCCAGGCTGAGCACTCTGCAGCAACCAGCCGCATCAACTCAAAGCTTGGCCAGGGCCTCGCCCAGCCGGCGTGGGAACGCCACTTCGCTGGCCAGGTGCCATGCGCGTGCATTGGCGCCCAGCCGGGTCCACTCGGCCTCATCCATCGCCAGCGCACGCTCGACGGCCTGTTCCAGCGCCTTCTCATCCACATGCCAGGTCCTGGACAGATGACAGGGCTCGCCCTCGTGCGCGTCAACCAGGATGCCGCGGCTGTCGTCGATCATCTGGTTCATCGGCGCGCCATCGCAGGTGATCACCACCGCCCCGCAGCTCATCGCTTCCACCAGGTAATGGCCCCAGCCTTCGGTCTGCGACAGGCACAGGTGGAACGCATGTTCGTTCTGCAGGCGCTGCACCTCCTGGTCGGGCAGCCGCTCGCGGACGATCCGCAGGTTCGCGGCCCCGCCCTCATCTTCGTCCGAAGGGCCGCCGCGCAGGATGGTCAGCAAGGGCCACTCCGGATGGCGCTTCCAGACCTCGACCAGCGTTGCCGTCCCCTTCATGCGGCTGGTACCGGCCGCATGCAGGAAAGTGCGCGGCCTGCGCGGCACCGCCGGGTCGTAGCGGTCACGGCTGCAGAAACCGACTTCCAGCGCGCGCATGCCCAGTGCGTTGAAGATGCGCGTGGCGTCTTCGGTCTTGGTCAACAACGCATCGAACCGCGGCAGGATCCGCAGGCTGCGTGCGGACACCCATTCCGGATTCGGAATCAACAGATTGACCTCGGCCAGTCCGAAGCTTGCCGGCCGGACATGCTCCAGCGAGATGTTGATGTCGAACCGGGCCGGCGTGCGCCCCAGGCTCAGCCACGAGGCCAGCAGCCTGCGCAGGCGCATCCCGCGGAGCTTCCAGGCCCCCCCATTGCGCACCGCGTCCAGACGGCTGACCGTCACCGTGTGCCCGAGCTGCTGCAACGAGCGCTCGATCACCTGGATGTCATGGGACAGGCCACGCTGGTTGTCGGCGGCCAGCAGGTGGATATGCGCCATCAGGAGGGACTCCCTGGCCGGCGCAGGTCGCGCGCAGGCAAGGCGGTCGCCAGCATGAAGCCCAGCACCAGGTAGAAATAGAACGAATGGGGCATCGCCCGGTAGAACACGTTGTCCGTGAACGCCGACAGCGCATAGACGATCACCACGGCAAGTCCGGCGGTGGCGATCATCGCGGTGATGTCGTCGGCGTGGCCGAGGCGCCGCACGAAATGAATGCCGGGCAGGATGAAGACCAGCAGCATGATCAGCAGCAACGGCACGCCACCGGTCACCGCCGCTTCCAGGTACTCGTTGTGCGGGTGGTTGTAGCGGAAGATCGACTCGGACACCTCGCCGCGGGCGATGCCCTCACGTGCATAGGTACCGAACTGGTTCAGGCCCACCCCCGCCACGGGATGCTCGGCGAAGGCGTCGACCGCCACGCCCCACATGGCGATGCGCTCACGGACCGAGCCGACCTCGTTTTCCTGGTTGAAACCGGAGATCTCGCCACTGACCTCACCGAAGCGCTGGATCACCTCATGGTTCAGCACCGAGGTGGCACCGACCACGCCAATGACCAGGGCACCGACGAAGGCCAGTGCCCCCCGCCAGCGCCGGGTGCGCCGTACGTGCACCGCAATCACCATCAGCATGGCGGGAATGAACGCCAGGATCGGCCCGCGGCTCTGCGCCAGGATCGAACCGTAGACGCCAACGGCGATGGCCACGCCGTGCAGCCAGCGTTCGGCCGGATGCACATTGGGCTGGATCAACCGGATGACCGAGAACAACGCCATGCACAGCGTCACCATGGTGAACTCGATGGCGGTCCATTCGCCGCCACTGAAACCGTGCGCGCGTTCAAGGCCCATCACGTGGTGCTGCACGATGCACGACCCGCCGAAGACCAGGGTGGACACGGCGAAGATCTTCCAGATCAGGCGCCAGTCCAGCGCAGTGGCGAACACGGCAGCGGTACCCAGGTAGAGCAGTGTCTGCGCCGGCAGATCCAGCTCGTTCCAGCGCAGCCCGTGCCAGAGGATGCTGTAGAAGGCATAGGCCAGGCGCAGGAAGCAGACGATCACGATGAACCGGGCGATGCGGTAGCGCAGGCGGACATCGGGCTGGCGGCGGATCAGAACCACGCCGGTGACCAGCAGGGCCAGCAGCAGCACCGCCTTCAGCAAGGTGTAGGGTGCGGAGCCGGCAAGCGGAACGATGGCGACCAGGATGCTCAGCAGGACGGTACGCCAGGTGTAACGAGGTTCGGCGGCCATGCAGGCTGCAGTCATGCTTGTTCTTTCCATCAACGCCCGCCCGGGGGATAAGTCGCCCCGGTTTCCATGGAGGCCGCTTGGCGGAAATCGCCGGGGCTGACACTACCGTGGGCCCCTGGGGAAATCAACCAAAGTGCCGGCGCAGGGGCGCAGGCGTTGGCACACGGACAGCCCCCGGGCCCAGCGCGGGTGCCGCGGATCATCGACCGCCCCAGGTCGCTACACTAATGTCCTCTCCGGCCATGCCTGCGCGTGGCCACGCCCCGACGCCCTGCCAAGACGCGAAACGCCCCAAGTGACTGATACAAAAGACAACACCAGCAACGCCAAGGCGTCCAAGGAACACACCCCGCTGATGAAGCAGTTCTTCGCGGCCAAGTCCGATTACCCGGACCTGCTGCTGTTCTTCCGCATGGGTGACTTCTACGAACTGTTCTATGACGACGCCCGCAAGGCGGCGCGCCTGCTCGACATCACCCTGACCCAGCGCGGCAGCTCCGGCGGCGCACCGATCCCGATGGCCGGCGTGCCGGTACATGCCTATGAAGGCTACCTGGCACGGCTGGTGGCGCTGGGCGAGTCGGTGGCGATCTGCGAGCAGATCGGCGACCCGGCGCTGGCCAAGGGCCTGGTCGAGCGCAAGGTGGTGCGCATCGTCACCCCCGGCACGGTCACCGACGAGGCGCTGCTGGATGAACGCCGCGACACCCTGCTGATGGCCCTGTCGCGCAGCAAGCAGGGCTACGGCCTGGCCTGGGCCGACCTGGCCGGCGGCCGCTTCCTGGTCAACGAGGTGGAAACCGACGACGCGCTGGAAGCCGAACTGGCACGGCTGGAACCGGCCGAGCTGCTGGTGCCCGATGAAGAGAACTGGCCGGAGTTCCTGCGCCAGCGCACCGGCGTACGTCGCCGCGCGCCGTGGCTGTTCGATGCCGACAGCGGCCGCCGCCAGCTGCTGAATTTCTTCAAGCTGCATGACCTGAGCGGCTTCGGCATCGACGACAAGCCGCGCGCCACCGCTGCGGCCGGTGCCCTGCTTGGCTATGTCGAGGAAACCCAGAAGCAGCGCCTGCCGCACCTGACCTCGATCGCGATGGAAACCGCCGGCGAGGCGATCGCGATGAACGCCGCTACCCGCCGCCATCTGGAACTGGATACGCGTGTTGATGGCGACACCCGCAATACGCTGCTGGGTGTGCTCGACAGCACGGTGACGCCGATGGGCGGGCGCCTGCTGCGGCGCTGGCTGCACCGCCCGCTGCGCCTGCGCGAGGTGCTCGTACAGCGCCACCATGCGGTGGAAACCCTGATCGATCGCGGCAGCGATGCGGACATCCGCGAGCAGTTCCGCCGCCTCGGTGACCTGGAACGCATCCTCACCCGTGTCGCGCTGCGTTCGGCGCGGCCGCGCGATTTCTCCACCCTGCGCGACGGCCTGGGCCTGCTGCCGGCGGTGCGCGAGGTGCTGGCACCACTGGATTCGCCGCGCCTGCAGACGCTGCATGCGGCGCTGGGCGAACACGACGAGTGCGCGCAGCTGCTGGCCAGCGCCATCGCCGAAATGCCGCCGCTGAAGCTGAGCGATGGCGGCGTGCTGGCCGATGGCTTCGATGAAGAGCTGGACGAGCTGCGCCGCCTGTCCACCCACGCCGACCAGTTCCTGGTCGACCTGGAACAGCGCGAGCGCGAAAGCAGCGGCATTCCCACCCTGAAGGTGGGCTACAACCGCGTGCACGGCTACTACATCGAGATCAGCAAGGGCCAGTCCGACCGCGCGCCGGTGCACTACACCCGCCGCCAGACGCTGACCAATGCCGAGCGCTACATCACCGAAGAACTGAAGGCGTTCGAAGACAAGGTGCTGTCCGCGCGTGACCGCTCGCTGTCGCGCGAGAGGTACCTGTACGAGCAGCTGCTGGACACCCTCGGCGGCCAACTGGAACCGCTGAAGCAATGCGCCGCCGCGCTGAGCGAACTGGACGTACTGGCCGCCTTCGCCGAACGCGCGCAGGCGCTGGACTGGGCGCGCCCGGAGCTGCAGGCCGAGCCGTGCCTGAAGATCGAGCGTGGCCGCCACCCGGTGGTCGAGGCGGTGCGCGAGCAGCCGTTCGAACCCAATGATCTGGATCTGCATCCGGACCGTCGCATGCTGGTCATCACCGGCCCGAACATGGGCGGTAAATCGACCTACATGCGGCAGAACGCGCTGATCGTACTGCTGGCCCACATCGGCAGCTTCGTGCCGGCCAGCCGTGCGCTGATCGGCCCGATCGACCGCATCCTGACCCGCATCGGCGCCGGTGACGACCTTGCCCGCGGGCAGTCGACCTTCATGGTCGAGATGGCCGAAACCAGCTACATCCTGCATCACGCCACCGCCCATTCGCTGGTGCTGATGGACGAGATCGGCCGTGGCACGTCCACCTACGATGGCCTGGCACTGGCCGACGCGGTGGCCCGTCACCTGGCCTACCAGAACCGCTGCTACACGCTGTTCGCCACCCACTACTTCGAGCTGACCGCGCTGGCCGACGAGCAGCACGAGGGTGGCCGCAGCGGCATCGCCAACGTGCACCTGGATGCCGTCGAGCACGGTGAGGCGCTGGTGTTCATGCACGCGGTAAAGGATGGCCCGGCGAACCGCAGCTTCGGCCTGCAGGTGGCGGCACTGGCCGGCCTGCCGCGCGCCACCGTGGCACAGGCACGGCGTCGCCTGGCCGAGCTGGAACAGCGCGGTGGTGAAAGCCATGCCGCCGAGTTGGCGCCGCAGGCGTTGGATGCGCCGCAGCAGTTCGGCCTGTTCGCAGCACCGTCGAGCAAGGCGCAGGACGCGCTGGCGGCGATCGACCCGGACGAACTGACGCCGAAGCAGGCGCTGGAAGCCCTGTACCGGTTGAAGGCACTGCTGTAGCCGCAGCGCACGCCCATGGCCTCCCGCTCGCCTTGCGGGAGGCCTGTTGAAAGACTGTGCAAATCCGATTCTGCGTTTCAATTGACAGAACCTATCAACCTGAACGGATCATTCGATTATTCATTTCATCTGGCCATAGCTAAAGTCGAGTGAAGATGTTTCTCCCACGTCTTCACCGCCACCAGGAGCCAGCCGATGAGCCAGTCCGACAACAACAACGCCAAGTGCCCGTATCACACCGCCCCGTCGCCGGATCAGGGCGCCGAGCAGCAGCGCGAGCTCAGCACCACGCCCAAGCAGAAGCATGGCGATGATCCGGTCACGCCGATGACCACGGCCTTCGGCGCGCCGGTGGTGGACAACCAGAACAGCAAGACCGCCGGCCCGCGTGGCCCGCTGCTGATGGAAGACGTCTGGCTGCTGGAAAAGCTGGCCAACCTCAACCGCGAGATCATTCCCGAGCGCCGCATGCACGCGAAGGGCTCGGGCGCGTTCGGCACCTTCACCGTCACCCACGACATCAGCAAGTACACCCGCGCCAAGCTGTTCGAGAAGGTCGGCAAGCAGACCGAGATGTTCGCCCGCTTCACCACGGTGGCCGGCGAGCGTGGCGCCGCCGACGCCGAACGTGACATCCGCGGCTTCGCGCTGAAGTTCTACACCGAAGAAGGCAACTGGGACCTGGTCGGCAACAACACCCCGGTGTTCTTCCTGCGCGACCCGCGCAAGTTCGCCGACCTCAACAAGGCCGTGAAGCGCGACCCGCACACCAACCTGCGCAGCGCGCGCAACAACTGGGACTTCTGGACGCTGCTGCCCGAAGCCCTGTTGCAGGTGACCGTGGTGATGAGCGACCGCGGCATTCCGCGCAGCTTCCGCCACATGCACGGCTTCGGCTCGCACACCTACAGCTTCACCAATGCCGACAGCGAGCGCTTCTGGGTCAAGTTCCACTTCGTCAGCCAGCAGGGCATCGAATCGCTGACCGACGCACAGGCGCAGATCCTGGTCGGCCATGACCGCGAAAGCCACGGCCGCGACCTGTTCGCCGCGATCGAGAAGGGCGACTTCCCGAAGTGGAAGCTGTTCATCCAGGTCATGCCGGAGCTGGACGCGGAAACCTACCGCGTGCATCCGTTCGACCTGACCAAGGTGTGGCCGAAGAGCGACTACCCGCTGATCGAAGTGGGCCAGTTCGAACTGAACCGCAACCCGGTCAACTGGTACCAGGACGTTGAGCAGTCCGCGTTCGCACCGAGCAACCTGGTGCCGGGCATCGGCCCGTCGCCGGACAAGATGCTGCAGGCTCGGCTGTTCGCCTATTCCGATGCGCAGCGCTACCGCTTGGGCGTGAACCACCACCAGATTCCGGTGAACGCCGCGCGCTGCCCGGTACACAGCAACCACCGCGACGGTGCGATGCGCGTGGACGGCAACTACGGCGGCCTGCCGCACTACGAGCCGAACAGCTACGGCCAGTGGCAGGAACAGCCGCAGTACCGCGAACCGCCGATGAAGATCCGCGGCGACGCCGACTTCTGGAATTTCCGTGAGGACGACGCCGACTATTTCAGCCAGCCCGGTGCGCTGTTCCGCAGCTACAACCAGGCGCAGAAGGACCGCCTGTTCGCCAACACCGCCCGCGCCCTGGGCGATGCGCCGGACTTCATCAAGCAGCGCCACATCGACAACTGCAGCAAGGCCGACCCGGCCTACGGTGCCGGCGTTGCCGCGGCGCTGAAGGCGCTGGCCAGCCAGCCGTCGGATCCGTTCAAGCCGGCGCAGCCGGAAGCGGACTTCCCCACCGCGACCCCGGGCGCCGAAGACATCGAGCTCTGATCGCCCTGCCCCGTGTACGGCACGCCGCCTCCCCGTGAGGCGGCGTCGCCGTTTTAACGGTCCGCGTCGTACCTTCTGCACGCCCAACCCCAATCAAGGATTCCGCAGATGAGCCTGACCGACGAACTTCTCGCCAAATTGCAGGGCGCCCCGCTGCAGCAGGTGTCGCAGCAGCTCGGCATCAGCGATACCCAGGCTTCCGGCGCGATCAGTGCCGCGCTGCCGGTGCTGATGGGCGCGCTGGGCAACAACGCCTCGCAGCCGCAGGGCGCGCAGGCGCTGCTCGGCGCCTTGCAGAACAACCACAGCGGCCTGGACCTGGGCAGCGTGCTCGGCTCGGTACTGGGTGGTGGTGGCGGTGGTGCCGCCAGCGACGGTGCCGGCATCCTCGGCCACATCTTCGGCGGCAGCCAGCAGAAGGTGGAAACCGGCCTGGCCCAGGCCACCCAGCTCGACAGCGGCCGCACCAGCCAGCTGCTGCAGATTCTTGCCCCGATCGTGATGGCCTTCCTCGCCCAGCGTCTCGGCGGCGGCCAGGCCGATGCCGGCTCGCTCAGCCAGGCCCTGGGCCAGGAGAAGCAGCAGGTGCAGCAACAGGGTGGCCTGGCCGGCGGCCTGCTCGGCAGCCTGCTGGACCAGGATGGTGATGGTCAGCTGGGCGTGGGCGATCTGCTCAAGCTGGGCGGCAATCTGCTCGGCGGCAAGCGCTGAGGGAAAGCCTGGCCGGACATGGGCCGGCGCTACCGGCATCGCCATGGGTAGCGCCGGGCCATGCCCGGCGGCTTACCGGTTGCCCGCCTTCAAACGCTGCAGGATCGGTGCGAACAGGGGCGCCTGCATCGAACGCGGCGGCTCGACATGGCCGCCCTTTTCCTGCGCCTGCCAGTACGACCACGGCAGCGGCTTGTCGCCCAGTTCGTAGTCCATGCCATCCCAGCCATCCTCGCGGAAGGCGTAGAAGGCCCAGTGCACCTTGTCCTGCTCCAGCACCTGCAGCACATCCTGCAGGTAGCGGCTGCAGTCCGGCCACCGCCGCATGCAGCCGAATTCGGCCACCACCATGCGGTTGGCACCGACGCCATGCGAGGCGGCCCACGTCATCGGCTGCTGCAGGTAACGGCGTACACGCGCCGCATCCCAATGCTCGCTGCCTGCACCGAACGGCACCTGCGCCGGATAGCGCCAGGGTTTGGCACGCGTCTGGTTCGGTGCACTGGTTGCTGCATACGGCTCGTACATGTGCACGCTGTACAGCAGCTTCGAATCCGCCAGCGGTGCCGGCCAGTAGTTGAAACCGTCGGCGGCGGCATACCAGCCCGCATCCAGCATCAGCGGCATCGCGGTGTCGACCTCGCGGATGCTGGCGATCAGTTCCGAGTAGAAGCGGCGCAGATCGCGTGGGCCGTCCTGCACACCGGCATACCACCGCTGCATCGCCTCAGTGGACGCATGCTCGGCCAGGCCTGCACCGTACTCGGGCACCGGCTCATTGATGAGGTTGTAGGCGGCCAAGGCAGGATGACCCTTCAGCGCCGTGGCCAGGTCATGCCAGAAGCGACGGACCGGCACATGGTTGTCGAAGGACTGCCACAGGCGCTGGTCGACCACATCGCCGTTGTGCTGCTTCCAGCGCAGCAACGGCAGCGACAGCGGCGTCAGCACCACTTTCAGTCCGGCCGCATCGGCGTCATCCAGCACCCGCCGCAGCGTGGCCAGGTCGGCCGGAACCAGTCCGCGATAGTCATCGGCGTTGCCGATCAGGAAGTCACGACCGCCCTGCCCCTTCCACTTGTCCGGCACCAGCCGCACCCAGGTCGCACCGGTCGCACGCAGCGCCTCGAAGTATTTCCGGTCCGGAGGCGACATGTTCATGCTGTTGCCACCGCGTTGCGGAACGTCCCAGAAGGTGATGTCGGCAGCGTGCAGTGGCGCAGCAGCAAGCAGGGACAGGCATAACAGCAGACGACGCATGGGCAGGCCTTCGATAGGTGAAAAACCAGCCTGCCCAGCGCAATCCGAACGTACCGTGACCGGCGCCTTGTTTCGCACCGCGATAGGAACAATCCGTTGGAATCAGGATTTCGCTAGAGCGCGTCGATGTCACCCAAGGCCCGGATCAAACGCCGCGCGCGCTTGTCCGGCTTGTGTTCCGGCGGCTGGAAACCATCGCGTGCCGCGATGCGCAGTGCACGCTGTTCGGCACGGCGCGCCTTCGAAGCCTCGCTCTCGGCGTACAGCTGCTGTGCCGTTGGCGCCGGCCCGCGCTGGTCGCTCAGGCCCAGCACCTGGATCTCGAAATGCTCCTCGCCGCGGTCGACCTGCAGCTGCTCACCCACGCGCACCGCGCGCGAGGACTTCGGGCGCTGCCCGGCCACGCTGACCTTGCCGGTCTCGATGGCCTGCTTGGCCAGGCTGCGGGTCTTGAAGAAACGGGCCGCCCACAGCCAGATGTCCAGGCGGACACTGGGCGACAGCGGGGAAAGCTCGGTCATCGGCAGGGACTACTCCGTTCGCTTGTTCAGGGGACGCGGGTTGTCGGGGTCGGTGCGGCAGCCGCTGCCCCCGATCAGGGTGGGAACGCCGGCGGAAAGATCCTGGCGCTGGCTGCCGACCAGGCACTCGGCGCGGTCGGTTGGCCGCACCTGGGTATCGCCCAGCCGGTCACTTGTCGAACATGCGGCCAGCGCGGCGCCGATCAAGGCCAGCGCCAGCCTTCGCTTCACCTGCAGTCGTTGATGCATTGCCACATCCTGCAAACCGGCTTGGTGCTAGTGTGCGCCTCCCGGGATTCGATCACCACTCCATGGCCAAAGCGCCGCTTGACCTGACCTCCGGCCCGATCGGCCGCAATCTCCTGTTGTTTTCCCTGCCGATCCTGGCCGGCAACATCGCGCAGTCGCTGAACGGTTCGGTGAATGCGGTCTGGGTCGGGCGCTTCCTCGGCGAGGCGGCACTGACCGCCACCGCGAACGCCAACAACATCATGTTCTTCCTGATCGGCTCGGTGTTCGGCTTCGGCATGGCCTCGACCATCCTGATCGGCCAGGCGATCGGTGCGCGCGACATCGCGCAGGCACGGCGCGTGGTCGGTACCAGCGCCACCTTCTTCATCGGCCTGTCGGTGATCATCGCCATCGCCGGCTGGTTCATGGCCCATCCGCTGCTGGCGGCGATGGGCACGCCGGCCGCCTCGCTGCCGCTGGCCGAGGCCTACCTGCAGATCATCTTCCTGGCGATGCCGACGCTGTACGCGTTCGCCTTCCTCACCGCCGCGCTGCGCGGTGCCGGTGATTCACGCACGCCGTTCCGTTTCCTGATGGTGTCGGTGGCGCTGGACATCGTGCTGAACCCGGTGCTGATCTTCGGCATGGGGCCGTTCCCGGCGCTGGGCATTGCCGGTTCGGCCTGGGCCACGCTGGTCGCGCAGACGCTGTCGCTGGCCGGCCTGCTGCTGTACATGCGGCACAAGCGCCACACCCTGTGGCTGGGCCGCGCCGACATGCGCCTGTTCAAGCTCGACCTGACCATCCTCAAGGCGCTGGTCATCAAGGGCGTGCCGATGGGCCTGCAGATGGTGCTGATCTCGCTGTCGGTGATCCTGCTGATGACCATGGTCAACCAGTACGGCACCGACACCGGCGCCGGTTACGGCGCTGCCCTGCAGCTGTGGAACTACCTGCAGATGCCGGCCATGGCGATCGGTGCGGCGTGCTCGTCGATGGCCGCGCAGAACGTCGGTGCGCAGCGCTGGGATCGCGTGCGTGGCACTGCGCGCCAGGGCGTGCTGTTCAACTTCCTGTTGACCGGCGCGCTGATCCTGCCGCTGGTGGTGTTCGATCGCCAGCTGCTGGCACTGTTCCTGCCACCGGCCAGCCAGGCGCTGGACATCGCCCGCCATCTCAACCACGTGGTGATCGGCTCGTTCCTGTTCTTCGGCGTCAGCTTCGTGATCTCCGGCGTGGTTCGCTCCACCGGCGCAGTGATTCCGCCGCTGCTGATCCTGGCCGGTTCGCTGTGGGGCGTACGCGTGCCGTTCGCCGAACTGCTGCAGCCGTACTGGGGCGCCGATGCGATCTGGTGGAGCTTCCCGGTCAGCTCGCTGGTGTCGATGCTGCTGTCGCTGGCCTATTACCGCTGGGGCGGCTGGCGCAAGGCGAAGATGATGGGCAAGCCCTCGCACGCCGAGGAACTGGCCACGCCGTCGGAGATTCCGGCCTGCCCGCCGTCGCCGGTGGCCGACCCGGATGCCGCGCCACTGCGGTAGTGCCGGCCGCTGGCCGGCAACCTCAAGCCCCTCCGGAAGCATCGCGCAACAGCCGGCCAGCGGCCGGCTCTACCGCTTCTTCTTCGCCGCGTTGAACGTGGCCGCCGCGCGCAGCAGTGCCTTCAACGCGGCGGCATCCGGCATCGCGCCTTCATGGATGTCGATCGCACGTCGCGTGTTGCCGTCCAGGCTGGCGTTGAACAGGCCCTTCGGATCGGCCAACGCCGCACCGTTGGCAAAGGTCAGCTTCACCGCCTGTTTGTAGGTTTCGCCGGTGCACAGGATGCCGTTGTGCTCCCACACCGGCGTGCCGCGCCACTTCCAGGTTTCCTGCACGTCCGGCAGCGCCTCGTGGATCAAGGCACGCACGCGTGCCAGCGCCTCGCCACGCCAGTCGCCCAGCTCGGCGATGCGTGCATCGATCAGTTCAGCGGCCGGGGTTCCGGCATCGGCAGGGTTCGGTGCATGCGTGGCCATCAGCGGTTCTCGTCGGCAGGGAGATCGGAACGATGCACTTACATGCGCTCGCCGGGCAATGCCGCGGCCTGGCGCACCCAGTCGAGGAACTGCGCCTCATCCAACGCACCCTCCTGCTGGATGTGCAGGTAGCGCGTATCAGCACTCTTCGACGGCTCCGGCGGCGCCGGCTTCAGCGCAGCGCCGCGGAAGAACGCCACCTTGATGTAGCGGGTGAAGCAGTGGAAGCTGAGAAACCAGCCTTCGCCCGGCGCAACCGCATACATCGGCGAATTCCACTTCACTGCCTTGTGCACACCGGGTACAGCCTGTTCGATCAGCGCGTCCAGCTGTGCTCCGATCGGCCGCTTCCAGTCCGGCATCGCCGCGATATAGGCCTGCACCGGCGCATCGCCCTCGCCCTTGGCGATCTGCGGGTTGCCGCCTGACAACAGCGCGGGCGCGGTGGAAGGTGCGGTTCGCTTGGCAGGCATCGCACAGCACGTCCATCGGGATGAAACCGCAGCCTAGCGCGGCCTGTCCCCAACGGTCACGGCGCAGTGCGCCATCGGCTCAGTCCGCTTGCCGCGCCCGGAACTGCTGCCAGTCCGGCAGCTTGCGGTGGCGGCGCAGCGAACGCATCAGCGCCGCCATCACAATGCCGAACAGCGCACCGGCCACCAGGCCGGCCGCCAGCAGCAGGGCCAGCGGGCGCTCACTGCCCTGCCACAGCATCAGCCACATCAGCGCGGTCCAGAACAGCCCGAACAGCAGGCCCTGCACCAGCGCATTGGTGCCGAAGCCGGCCAGGATCGGCGGTGGCAGTGCGATGCCCATGCGCCACAGAAGGCGATGCAGCAGCGGTGCCGACTGCACGCGCGCCAGCCCTTTTCCGTCGAGGAAGCGCAGCGCCGACTGGATCACGGCGGGATAGCGCGGGTTGATGTCGTTCATCCCCTGATCGTGGCCGAAGCGATGCCGGAAACGCAAACGGCCACCCGAAGGTGGCCGTCGCGGCAACAACCGAAGTTGTTTATCAGGCCTTTTCGGCCAGACGGGCAGCCTTGGCGGCAGCAGCGGCAGCCAGGTCTTCCTTGATGCGGGCAGCCTTGCCTTCCAGGCCACGCAGGTAGTACAGCTTGCCGGCGCGGACCTTACCACGACGCTTCACTTCGACCGAGTCGATGATGGCGCTGTGGGTCTGGAAAACGCGCTCGACGCCGTAGCCGTGCGAGATCTTGCGGACGGTGAACGAGGAGTTCAGGCCGGCGTTCTTGGTGGCGATGACAACGCCTTCGTAGGCCTGCACGCGCTCGCGGCTGCCTTCCTTCACCTTCACGTTGACGACAACGGTGTCGCCCTGGCTGAACTTCGGCAGTTCACGGGTGATCTGGGCGGATTCGAATTCCGCGACGATGGACTTGTTCAGCTTGCTCATGGGTTACACCGATTCTTGTTCGGGTGGGCGTGTCGTATCGACAACGTAGGCTCATGCAGTCACCGGACTGTGCTGCACGTTTGTTTTGGGTACTGCGCGCGTCGGCCGGGGCCGACGGGAATTGGCCATGATAGCCGATAACGCCAGCCCTGCGCTAGGGGCTGGCCTTGTGTTTCTGGGCCTGACGGCCCTGCTCCAGCAGCTTGCGGTCGGCCTTGCCCAGCGCCTGTTCATCCAGCAGGTCCGGGCGCCGCTGGGCGGTACGGACCAGCGACTGCTGGCGGCGCCAGGCCGCGATGGCCGCGTGGTTGCCCGAGCGCAGCACGTCCGGCACGTCACCCAGCGGGTGCTGGGCCGGCTGGCTGTAATGCGGGCAGTCGAGCAGGCCGAGGTCGCCCTCGAAGCTGTCCTGCACCGCCGATTCCGCGTCGTTCAGGGCACCGTCCTGCAGGCGGGCCACGGCGTCGATGATCACCGCCGCGCCCAGCTCGCCACCGGACAGCACGTAGTCGCCGAGGGAAATCTCCTCGTCGACATTGGCCTCCAGGAAACGCTCGTCGATGCCTTCGTAGCGGCCACAGAGCAGGACCATGCGCGGCAGCGCCGCCAGTTCCCGCACCTTGGCCTGGGTCAACGGCGCCCCCTGCGGGCTGAGGTAGATCACCCGCGCCGGGGTCGGATCAGCATCACGGATCGCCTGCAGGCAGGCCTGCAGCGGCTCGATCAGCATCACCATGCCCGGGCCACCACCGAACGGACGGTCGTCCACCCGGCGGTAGTTGCCTTCGGCGTAATCACGGGGATTCCAGCCATGCAGGCTGAACAGGCCCTTCTCCTGCGCGCGCCCGACCACGCCCAGTCCAGCGGACTGGGCGAGGAACTCGGGGAACAGGGTGATGACGTCGAAACGCATGCTCACACTCAGAACTCGGGATCCCAGTCGACCACGACCAGGTTGGCCTCGAAGTCGACCGACTTGACGAAGTCCGGCTGCACGAACGGAATCATCCGTTCGCGGTCACCACGGACCACCACCACGTCGTTGGCGCCGGTGCTGAACAGGTGCGAGACCTGGCCCAGGGCAACGCCCTCGGTGGTCTTCACGTCCAGGCCTTCCAGGTCCACCCAGTAATACTCATCGGGCTTCGGCGGCGGCAACGCACTGCGGGCCACGTAGATCTCGGTGCCGTGCATCGCTTCAACGGTATCGCGGTCCTCGACGCCGGGGAAACGGGCGACCAGGTGCTTGCCGCTGTCGCGGCCGCGTACACCTTCAATCGTGGTTTCCACGCCGGACGGGCTGCGCACGATCCACGGCTGGTAACGGAAAATGGCGGAACGTGGCTCGGTCCAGGACTCGAGCTTGATCTCGCCGCGCACACCAAAAGCGCCGACAACCCTGCCCAGCAGGATGCGGCGCTCGATATCTTTCATCTGCTTCAACCAAGAGGGCCACGCCGAAGCGTGGCCCGTCAGGATCAGGCCGCAGCGGCCTGGGACTTGGTCGCTTCCTTGATCAGGTTGCGGACCTTGTCGGTCGGCTGGGCGCCGTTCTTGACCCAATGGTCAACGCGGGCCAGGTCCAGCTCGATGCGCTTCTCGGCGCCCTGGGCGACCGGGTTGTAGAAGCCAACGCGCTCGATGTTGCGGCCGTCGCGCGCGCTGCGCACGTCGGTGACGATGATGTGGTAGAACGGACGCTTCTTGGCGCCGCCGCGGGTCAGTCGAATCTTGACCATGGTGTTTTTCCTATTGCCCAGTCGCCAGGATGGCGAGGTAAGCGGGCGATTATAGCGGCAGAGCCCGGCCGAGCCAACCCCAAGGATGGCCTACCTTCACGGTAGCGCCGGGCCATGCCCGGCGGCATTCGTTCAGCAACGTGATGAATCTCCAGCTGACCCCGCCGACGTCCCCAAGGCAATAACGTCAGAGTGCTCCAGTGACAGGCTCCCGATGCAAGTCCAGCACGTCCATCTCATGCTGCTGCAGCAGGTCATCAAATGCTTCGCTGCCAATCCGCTCGACAAGTTGTCGCTCGGATTCGTGGATGGCGATGCACTGCAGCCAGTTGATTGCCACCGGCGGGAACTGCAGTCCCGGGAACCTGGCGTCATTCCAGAAGAAGGGCGGCACCAGATAGACGTGCGGCATCCGGGTCGATGGGAAGTAGTCCTGCAGGATGTCCGGAATCACGCTACCAGGCCGCACCGCCGTACGATCACGCATGATCGCGAAAGCCGTCGAGGCGGCGACGTTGTCCCAATGCAGCGCGTCCTGTTCTGCACACGCGCACAGCTCGACGCGGGTTTCCAGTTCGTGACCCTCCGCATGACGTAGAACAAAATCCGACAGGCCGATGGAGGAGATGGACTTCAGCCCTGTTTCCGGAGAGCTGAACGTCGTGAGGATATCGACCGAACGCTGGCGATGATCATCGTGAAAGGCCTGGACCATGGGCCGCCCCTCACCGCCCATGATCTTGATTGCGTGCATCGCTACCGCGCGATGCTGCTCGGTGACCGTGCCCATATCTGATTGGAACTCCTGAGTGTTGTTCGCTGCGGAAGCATCCGCCGGGCATGGCCCGGCGCTACCCGCTACAACGCTTCAAGGTAGCGCCGCGTCATGCCGAAGGACCGGCAGCCCGCGCGCCTCGTTCAGGAAAGCGGCTGCCACGGCACGCCCGCCAGCACTGCCCTGCCCTGTTCAGCCAGTGCCTGCGAACCCGGCAGGACATGCCCGTCGATGGCGTCCAGCGCCCATAGGCCGCTGGCGTTGCAGGCAAAAGCGGCCTTCACGCTATCCAGTTCAGCCAATGCCAACGGCCGCGTCAGCTGTGCCCCCTGCCAATGCTGCTTCAACAACGTCTCGGCAGTACCGCGCAGGGCCGGCGCCTGTGGCCAGAGCAGGCGCTCACCATCGTGCACGGCCAGGTTCCAGGTGCTGCCTTCACTCATCACGCCATCAGCGGTCACGAACAGCACATCGTCGAACCCTTCCGCCATCGCCGCACGGCGCTCGGCAAACAGGCCGAAGGTGCCGACGTGCTTGATCTGCGGCAGTTCGCGCTGCCACACCACGCTGCGCACCCGCTTCGGTGCGGTCAGCGCCACCGGCGCGGACACCGCCACCAGCACGTCCACCGGTACGGCCGCCAGCGGATTGCGGAAATCGAAGCGGCGCGAGTACACCGTCACCCGCAGCGAGGCATCGGCCAGGCCAGCCTGCTGCAGCGCCTGCGCCATCCAGCCCTGCACCTGCGCCGCATCCAGTTCGCTGCCGAACAGTTCGCGCGTGGCCTGCGACAGCCGCGCCAGATGCAGGTCCAGTCCCTGCACGGCGTGACCGCGCACCTGCAGCGAGGTGAAGTGGCCATAGTTGACCAGCGCAGGCAGCAGATCCTCCACCTGCACCGGTTGGCCGTTGCAGGTCACGGTCATCGCAGCAGCGCCTGCGCCTGTTCCCACATGCCGCGCAATACGTCGGCGGCCGGCTGTGCCGGGGCCATCCACGCCGACTGCCCGGCCCAGGCCTGCATCGCCGCCAGACGGTTTTCCTGCACGGCCTGCCTGCGCATCGGCGCGGTCAGGCCGCGCTGCACCGGGTACGGGCGTGGCGCCGGTGCGCCTTCCGCAGCGGCGGCGCGCACATAGGGGGTCGCCAGGCCACGGCCCAGGCGGCCGCTGAAGGCGCGGGTCGGCCAGGTATCTTCCGGTTCGCTGGCCGCCAATCCATCGGCCCACGCTGAAGCGATCGCCGCTTCGGGCGTGCGCAGGAAGGCAGTGCCGATCTGCACGGCGCTGGCCCCCAAGGTGAGTGCGGCAGCAATGCCACGGCCGTCGGCGATACCGCCGGCGGCGATCACCGGAATCTGCAGGTGATCGGCCAGGCGTGGCAACAACGCAAACAGGCCGACCAGCTGGCGCTCGGCCATCGCCGGATCGAACGCACCGCGATGGCCACCGGCCTCCACGCCCTGTGCGACCACCGCGTCGGCACCGGCGTCCTGTGCCGCACGCGCTTCGGACAAGGTGGTCGCACAGGCGATCCAGGCAATGCCGGCATCCTTCAACTGCTGTACGTGGCGCGGCAGCAGCACGCCCATGATGGTCGAGGCCACCGCCGGGCGCGCCGCCAGCAGTGCGGCGAACTGTTCTTCGAAGTCGGCGGGCGTGGCATCGGCGGCGCTGGCCGGCACGTCCGGACCCCACTGCGCGAGGAAGGCGCGGCTGGCGGCTTCAGCGGCGACATCACGGGTCGGTGCCGGGTCCGGCACCCATAGGTTCACCTGTGCGGGGCCCGTCGAGGCAGCGCGGAAGTCATCCATCCAGTGGCCGATATCGGCCGATGACGACAGCACCGCGCCCATCGCCCCCATGCTGCCGGCATTGGCCAGCGCAGCCGACAACGGCACCGGGCAGGCGCCGGCCATCGGGGCCAGCAGGATCGGAACGGATACGCCAAAGCGCCGGCAGAACGCGTCGACGCGGGAAGATACAGATACAGCGGAACTCTGCATGACGGCCCATCGTTTCGGACAGGCCCCCATGGTGCGCGCAGGACGGGGGTAGAGTCGAGCTTGCTCGACTCTACCTCGACCGGGGCACCGACAGAAAAGCAGTCGAGCATGGCTCGACTCTACAAAAAAAGCCGGTGTTCAACGCATCAACGGAACGGCATGCCGCGGCCGCCCATGGCGCCCATCATGCCCTTCATGCTGCGCAACATGCCCTTCATGCCGCCGCCGGCCATCTTGCTCATCATCTTTTCCATCTGCATGTACTGCTTCATCAGCTTGTTGACGTCGGCGGGGGTCACGCCCGAGCCCTTGGCGATGCGCGCGCGGCGCGAGCCGTTGAGCAGGTTCGGGTTGCGCCGTTCCTTCTTGGTCATCGAGCTGATGATGGCGATCATGCGCGGCACTTCCTTGCCCTGGCTGACCTGCTGCTTCAGATGGTCGGGGATGTTGCCCAGGCCCGGCAGCTTGTCCATCAGGCCGCCGATGCCGCCCATGTTCTGCATCTGCTCCAGCTGGTCACGCATGTCGTTCAGGTCGAACTTCTTGCCCTTGGCGACCTTCTCGGCCAGCTTGGCGGCCTTGTCCTTGTCGACCTGCTGCTCGACCTGCTCGACCAGCGACAGCACGTCGCCCATGTCGAGGATGCGGCTGGCGATACGGTCCGGGTGGAATACGTCCAGGCCCTCCGGCTTCTCGCTGACACCGACGAACTTGATCGGCTTGCCGGTGATGTAGCGCACGCTCAGCGCGGCACCGCCACGGGCGTCACCGTCGGTCTTGGTCAGCACCACGCCGGTCAGCGGCAGGGCGTCGCCGAAGGCCTTGGCGGTGTTGGCCGCGTCCTGGCCGGTCATGGCGTCGACCACGAACAGGGTTTCGGCCGGATTCACCGCCGCGTGCAGGGCCTTGATCTCGGCCATCATTGCTTCGTCGATGGCCAGGCGGCCGGCGGTATCGACCAGCAGCACGTCGACGAACGACTTGCGCGCATCGTCGATGGCGGCGCGGACGATGGCTTCCGGCTTCTGGTCGGCGCTGGACGGGAAGAACAGCACGCCGACCTGCTCGGCCAGGGTCTTCAGCTGCTCGATCGCGGCCGGACGGTAGACGTCGGCCGAGACCACCATCACCTTCTTCTTGCGCTTTTCCTTCAGGTGCTTGGCCAGCTTGCCCACCGTGGTGGTCTTGCCGGCGCCCTGCAGGCCCGCCATCAGGATGATGGCCGGAGCGGGCACATTGAGGTTCAGGTCGCTGGCTTCGGCGCCCATCACCGCGGTCAGCTCGTCGCGCACGACCTTGATCAGGGCCTGGCCCGGGGTCAGCGACTTCAGCACTTCCTGGCCGACCGCGCGCACCTTGATGCGCTCGATCAGGGCCTGCACCACCGGCAGCGCAACGTCGGCTTCGAGCAGCGCGATGCGGACCTCACGGGTGGCCTCGCGGATGTTCTCCTCGGTCAGGCGGCCGCGGCCACGCAGGCGCTCGATGGTGCCGGAAAGGCGCTGGGTCAGTGACTCGAACATGCGGCGCAACCTGTCTGAAAGCGGGGGACAATAAGGCAGACAGTATAACGGGTCCGCTCCCCTCTCCGGACTGCGACCACGGGGCCGTCGCCAGCATCACGGGGGTATGCGAAACTGCAACGATGTTAATCGTTCTCATCGCCGCCCTGCTCTACCTGGCCGCCAGCGCCCTGCTGGTGCGTGCGCTTGGCCGCGATGAAAGCACCGGCTCCCCCGCCTGGCTGTGGCCCGCCCTGCCGGCGATGCTGCTGCACGGCGGCTACCACGTGATGGTGGCGATGCGCACCAACGGCGGGCCGGACATGCACTTCTTCGCTGCGCTGTCGCTGGTCGGCCTGGGCATGGCCTGGCTGACCTCGCTGGTCAGCGCGCGCGGGCGCATGTCGGCACTGGGCGTGGTGGTGTTCCCGCTGGCCGCGGTACTGCTGCTGGCTTACCACGGCTACGGCCACGAACCGAGCAAGGTGCTGGGCTGGCGCCTGGCCAGCCACGCCTGGCTGGCGCTGCTGGCCTACGCCACGCTGAGCATCGCCGCGCTGCTGGCGATCATGCTGTGGCTGCAGGAACGCGCCCTGCGCCGCCGCGAGTTCCGCCCGTGGCTGCGCGCCCTGCCGCCGCTGGCCGACCTGGAATCGCTGCTGTTCCGGGTGATCACCGTCGGCTTCGCGCTGCTGACCCTGACCCTGGTCACCGGTGTGCTGTTCGTCGACGACCTGCTGGCGCAGAAGCTGGTGCACAAGACCGTGCTGAGCGTGCTGTCGTGGATCGTGTTCGGCGTGCTGCTGATCGGCCGTCGCCGCTACGGCTGGCGCGGCATGAAGGCGGTGCACTGGACGCTGGCAGCGATGCTGTTGCTGCTGCTGGCCTTCTTCGGCAGCCAGTTCGCGATCGAGCTGGTGTTCGGGCATTCGCGATAGCGGTGTGCCGGCCAACGGTCGGCACCCACCCTGGTAGTGCCGGCCGCTGCCCGGCAACAGGACCGCACTATGCGTGGATGCCGCAGACGGTCAAGGCAGCGGCTGGGCCAGGATCTTCCGTACCGAGCGACCGCTGTTGGTGAGGATGTCATCCACCTGCCAGCAGCCCTGCCCCTGGCGCACCATCGGCAACCGGGTCACGTAGGCCTTCTTCCATACCGAATAGCGCATCTCGACCTGGCCGGACGTCGCCGAGGCCTCTTTCCAGATGTAGCGCACCGGACTCTCGATGTCGCCATCCTGCGCATCCAGCCACGGGTCCGAATCGATGGTGCAGATGCCTTCCTCGCGCGTCTGGCAGGCGCGTTCGCCACGCAGGGCCTTGCCGAAGGCCGGGCTGACCAGCGCCGGCGGCGGTTCCAGCAGATCGCCATTGCCGCTGGTTGCCTCGTAGAAGGCACGGGCGACAGCCACTGGTTCCTGGCAGGCCGGTGCGGCCTGCACGGTGGGGGCCAGCAGCAGCCCGGCGATCATGAACATCCCTGTCTTTCGCATGTATTTCTCCTTGAGGTAGTGCCGGCCGCTGGCCGGCAACACAGGATATCCCGGCGCTGCCGGCCAGCGGCCGGCACTACCCGATACCAGGCTTACAAGCCGTAACGCTCGATCACGTCCAGGTGCGGCTGGCGATCCTGGTCGCAGGCTTCGGCCAGCCGCAGCCAGCAATGCGGATGCTGCCACTTCGCGGTTTCCTGCTGCAGGAAGCGGTGCAGCGCCAGCGGTGCATGGTCCTGCGGCTGGGCGACGGTGAACAGCAGGCCCGGCAGCGTGCCCTCCTCCTCGTCCGGATCGGTCACGGTGTAGTCCGGGCGGCTGTGCGACCACACCTGCCAGCCCTGCGCCTCGGCCGCTGCGACAAAGGCATTCCACGCGTCTTCGCCCGGGTGCGCGCCGTCGATCAGCCAGCTGCGGGCGAAGCCGCCGCGCTCCAGGACATGCACCTGCGCATAGGTCGGGATGAAATGCTCGCGCGCTTCCTCCTCCTCCGGCGCCGGGTGCACCAGCGCAGCATCGAACACCACCCAGTCGCCCACCTGCTGGGCGCGGTTGGCCGGTGCGTTCTCGACGATACGCGCGGTGACCGGGCCACTGCGGCGCGCGTAGTACTCCATCGGCTCGCCGTTCTCTTCGCTGCGGATGATCACCCAGCCCCACGGCTCCTCGACCACGCCGTCCTGGCTGGACAGCTCCATGCCGATCGCCGCCGCCGAGCGGCGCACCGCATCCCAGTCGCGTGCCGCGCTGGCCGCGCTCATGTGGTCCCAGTGTGCGGCGTTGGGTTCTTCCAGCAGCTCCACCAGCTGCGCATAGCAGGCCTGCGCCTCGCTGAAGCGACCGGTTTCCATGTACATCCGCGCCAGCGTACCGCGTGCGCCATGCGAGCCCGGCGAGGCCGCCAGCAGCGCCTGCGCGGCCTGCTCCAGTGCCGGCCAGTCGGACACGCGACGGGCGCGCTGCACCTCGCACCAGTGCGCGAACACCGGCACGCTGCCACGATAGAGATCAGCCAACTGGCGCAGGCCTGCATCGTCGCCCTGCTCGGTCAGCCAGCGCATCAGCGTGTAGGCGGCCGGGCCATCATCCTGCGTGTGTGCGCGCACGAAGCGCCACAGCAATGCGCGCGCTTCCGTCTGCGCCCCACAGGCGCTCAGCGCGGAGGCAGCCATCTCGGCCATCGCCTCGTCATCTGGCAGCTGCGCCTGTGCCTGCAGCAGCCACTGCGCCTCACGTTCGGGATCGCGCGACTGATTCTGCTCTCCCTGCTCGTTCAGCCAAACCAGTAGTTCAGCGGCTGGCACCGGCAGCGGCGCCACATCCGGCAATGCATCGATGCGTGCCGCCAGGCCGGCCACCAGCGCAGCCGCACCCCGGTCCTGGCGCAGCTGTGCCAGATGGGTACGCGCCAGTTCCAGCTGGCGCAGCGCCACCCAGCGTGCGCCACGCTGCAGGGCCAGCTCCAGGCTCAGCGCAGCGACTTCGATCAGCAGGCGGTGCGAGCCAACCTCGGCAAAGTGTTCGATGATGGTGTTGAAGCGCGTACCCAGGTCCCAGGTATTGCGTGCGGGATCACGCCGGCACAGCGCTGCGGCGGTGTTCGCCCACAGCCGCCAGTAGGTAGGTGTCAGCTCGCTCCACGGCACCAGCTGCTGCAAGGCCTCTTCGTCGCGGTCCAGCTGCGCCAGCGCCCACGCCTTGGACAGGCGACGCGGCACCGTGCAGTTGGCCGGCTCGTACTCGCCGGACGCGGCCACTTCGGCCTCGCGCTTCTCGATCAGCAGCAGCGCTTCTTCGGCGCGGCCCATGCCCAGCAGGATCTTGATCTGCATCTCCGGGAAGCTGTCGAACACTTCCTTGCCGCAGGCCTCGATCGCGTCGGACTGCACCTGCAGGTAATCCAGTGCCTCCTGGCCGCGGCCATCATCAAGCAGTGCATCGGCCTTCTCGCAGCTCAGGCACTGGAAGCAGGCCCAGCTCGGGTCGATGCGACCCAGCGTCTCGTCGCACACCTCGATGCGCTCCGGCACCCAGCCGGGGCCATCGATGTTGCCGTAGCAGGCGGCAAGATCCTGGGTCACGCAGATCGACTGCGGGCATTCCAGGGTGTCCTCGCGATGCGCACGCTCGAACAGCGCCACGGCTTCGCCCAGCGCGCTCTCGCCTTCGACGCGGTTGCCGACGCGGTTGCGCAGCGCCCAGTGGCCGACGTAGACGTCGACCCACGGGTTGTCCAGCGCCTTGCCCAGCGCACGCGCTTCGGGCAGCAGCGCGTCGACGCGGTCGACACGCAGTTCACTCACCTCGTCGGCGAGGCGGTTCAGCAGGTGCGCATTCTGCGCCTGGCCGGCCTGGCGCAGGTCACCCTGCAGTTTTTCGACCCAGTTCCAGATGTCCATGGGGTAAGTACTCCTGTCTAGCGAAGGCTGGATGAGAGGATGCGGTGCTCAGCGCAGCATCTGCTGCAGGGCACCGGCGATATCGGTGAAGGCGCCGTTGAGATCCGGGCCGGGCGTGGCGGTCGCGCGGGCCAGTGGACGGCCCTGCGCGGCGACGATGATCTTCAGTGAGCGCAGCAGGCGCGCTGCGGCTTCGGCCTGCGGGTGGCCGTCGCGCTGGGCGCGCAGCAGCGCCTGCACCGCCGGGTTGTCGAGGTTGAGGTACAGCCGCGATGGCGCACGCGATTCGATGCGCGCGGTGAACTGACGCGCCAGGCGCAGCGCCGCCATTGAAACGCGCTTGTCGTTCTCATCGTCTTCCAGGCGCTGCTTCAGCTCGGCTTCGCGGTCGGGCACCACCACCACCGGCAGCGACTCGGGACTGAAGCGTGCCGGCAGCAATTGTTCGCCGTCACCCAGCTGCTCGCGCAGCCATGCCAGCTGCGCCTCGTCGAGGCTGTCATCGCTGCGGAACAGCGCGCGGTTGCCCTGCTCGGTGCCGAGCTCGACCAGACGCAGTCCCTTGGCCTGGGCCCAGCGGCGCAGGAATGGCACCACCGCATAGCGATGGCCATGCGCGACCGGCACGCCCATCGCACGGAACAGCATTTCCTCGAAGCCGCCGCCGTTGTCGAGGATCACGTGCACGGCACCGCGTGCGGGCAGCGCACTGGCCGGCAGGTCACCCTGCGAAGTCGGCACGCGCACGTGTTCCAGCAGCAGGTCGAACAGGCGGTCATCGCACAGCGCCGCGCCCAGCAGCGCCTCGTTGTGGCGGCTCAATACGCGTCGCCACGCCTCTGGCTGCTGCCGCGCAACGTCGGCCAAGCCGTCGATCAGCGCCTCCAGCAACGCATGCTGCACGGCGCGGTACTGGTCATCGCGCTGCAGGTCTTCGCGGCTGGCGGTGGGCGTGAGCCGCGAGGATTCGATCACCCCGCCGATGAAGCCCGCCCACGGCGGCAGCAGGTCACGCGCATCGTCGTCCAGCAGCATGCCGCGCACGAACACCGACAGGTTGCGGTTGTCACTGGTGCCGTAGGTGGCACCGTCCTGCACCCACAGCAGGCCGGTGGCATCGCTGTTGCCATCGGCACGCAGCGGCACGGTGACGATCGGCTCGAAATCATGTTCGAAACGCGCCGCGAACTGCAGCGCCTGGCGACGCGCCTGCACCGGATGCAGGGCCACATCGCCCTGGCCGCGCCACGGCGGCGGCTCGGGGTTGAGCGCCTCGCCTGCAGCACCGATGAAGATCGGCTCGGACAGCAGCGCGCAGTAGCGACCCAGCACTTCGTGCAGGCGCGCCTCGTTGGCCAGCGGCAGGAAGTCCGGATGCAGCTCCAGTTCCACCTCGGTGCCGACCGCGCGTGCCGGCACTTCGCTGACGGTGTACTGCTCGGCGTTGCTGGACACGTACAGATGGCCCAGTTCCGGCGTCTGGTACGAGGTGGTGCGCACGCTGACCCGGCGCGACAGCACGAAGGCCGACAGGAAGCCGAGGCCGAACATGCCGATCAGGCCTTCATCGTCCTCGCCGCCCTGGCGCAGGCCGCGGGTGTAGCCGACGCCGACGGTCGCCAGGTAGTCATGGATCTCCTGGCGGGTCAGGCCGGCGCCGGTATCGATGATGCGCAGCACGCCGGCAGCGGCATCGACCTGCACCGAAATGCGCGAAGGTACCTCGACGCCGGGCTGTTCGATGCGGCGGCGGATGATCGAGTCGTGCGCGTTCTGCACCAGCTCACGCAGCGCCACCACCGGGGTGGAATACAGGTGCTTGCCCAGCACCGTCATCAGTCCATTTAGATCGACCCCGGCGCGACGGATTTCGGCGTTGGGGGCGGTGAGCGCGGTGTCCTGCATGTAATCGTTTACTCCTGGGCACGGAAAGACGCCAGAGGGCGTCTTCGTCGAGCGGGAAAAACTAGCACAGGGAGGCTGACCGTTACCGTGTCGGCCGCCGTATTCCACGTGCGCGGTGGTGACGCCGGGCCATGCCCGGCGCGATCACGCCGCGTCGATAGCCTCGGACAGGCGCTCCACCGCGATCACTTCCATGCCCTTCACCGAGCCGCCCTTGGGCGCATTGGCCTTGGGCACGATGGCGCGCTTGAAACCATGGGTGGCGGCCTCGCGCAGGCGGTCTTCGCCATTGGGTACCGGTCGGATCTCGCCGGACAGGCCAACCTCGCCAAACGCAATCGTCTTTTCCGCCAGCGGCCGGTCCTGCAGCGAGGACAGCACCGCCAGCAGCACCGGCAGGTCGGCAGCGGTCTCCTGCACGCGGATGCCACCGACCACGTTGACGAACACGTCCTGGTCGCCGACCAGCACGCCGCCGTGGCGATGCAGCACCGCCAGCAGCATGGCCAGCCGGTTCTGCTCCAGGCCGACCGCGACACGACGCGGGTTCGACAGCGGCGACGCATCGACCAGTGCCTGCACTTCCACCAGCAGCGGCCGGGTACCCTCGCGGGTGACCATCACGCAGCTGCCCGGCTGATGGGTGCTGCCACCGGACAGGAAGATCGCCGACGGATTGGAGACTTCCTTCAGGCCCTTGTCGCCCATCGCGAACACGCCCAGCTCGTTGACCGCACCGAAGCGGTTCTTGAACGCGCGCAGCAGGCGGAAGCGGCTGCCGCTCTCGCCTTCGAAGTACAGCACCGCATCGACCATGTGTTCGAGCACGCGCGGGCCGGCGATACCGCCCTCCTTGGTCACGTGGCCGACCAGGAACACGGCGGTGCCGGTCTCCTTGGCGAAACGCACCAGCCGCGCCGCGCTCTCGCGCACCTGGCTGACCGAGCCGGGCGCGGCGGTCAGGCTCTCGGTCCACAGGGTCTGCACGGAGTCGGCCACGATCAGCCGTGGGCCGGCCTTGGACGCATGCTGCAGGATCGACTCGACGCCGGTCTCGGCCAGCGCGTTGACACCATCCAGCGGCAATTCCAGCCGGTGTGCGCGGCCGGCCACCTGGGCCAGCGACTCCTCGCCGGTGACGTACAGCACCGGCAGCTCGGCCGCCATCTTCGCCACCGCCTGCAGCAGCAGGGTCGACTTGCCGATGCCCGGGTCGCCACCAACCAGTACCACCGCGCCCTCGACCAGGCCACCGCCCAGCACGCGATCGAACTCGCCGATGCCGGTCGAGACACGGCGATGCTCGGTCTGCTCCACGTCCTTCAGGGCGGTGATCTTCGGCGGGTCGATCTTGCCGGCCCAGCCGGCCCGGCGCGACGCGGGCGCCTTGGCCGCCGCCGCGCTCTCCAGCACGATTTCCGACAGCGAGTTCCAGGCGTTGCACTCGGTGCACTGGCCCTGCCACTTGCTGAATTCGGCGCCGCAATCATTGCAGACGTAGGCGGTGCGGGCTTTTGCCATCGGATGATTTCCAGCAACGGGAACAGGCGTGGCAGGATAGCCGAGCCGGGTCGCAGGTGCTGCGACCGCTCAAGTCCCGCCCACCCGCGCCGATAGCTGTCGCGGGCGTGCGCCTTGCGGGCGCCCCTCCCTCCCCCTCTGGATTCAACATGACTGGCAGTTACAGTCAGAGCCTGGTCGCCATCTCCCTGCTGGTGGCCATTCTTGCTTCGTACACGGCGCTGGACATGGCCGGCCGCCTGGCCACGGCCGAGGGCCGCGTGGCCCGCTGGTGGCTGGCCGGCGGCGCGGCGGCGATGGGCCTGGGTATCTGGTCGATGCATTTCATCGGCATGCTGGCCTTCGACCTGCCGATCCCGGTCGGCTACGACCTCGGCATCACCCTGTATTCGCTTGCAGTGTCGATCGGCGCTTCGGCCTATGCGCTGTGGCTGGTGTCGCGACCCAGCCTGCCCTGGCGACGACTGCTGGCCGGCGCCGTGCTGATGGGCCTGGGCATTGCCACCATGCACTACCTCGGCATGGCCGCGATGCGCATGCAGCCAGGTATCGACTATCACCCGGGCTGGTTCGCCGCCTCCATTGCAGTAGCCATCGGTGCCGCCGGCGCGGCGCTGTGGATCGCCTTCCGCCTGCGTACCGAGCAGCGCCACACCATGCGCCTGCGCGCACTGGCCTCGCTGGTGATGGGCCTGGCCATCGTCGGCATGCATTACACCGGCATGGCCGCCGCACGCTTCCCCGAAGGCAGCATCTGCGGCGCGGTCGGCAGCGGCGGCATCGACACGCGCTGGCTGGCGGTACTGGTGATCGTCACCACTGTAGCCACCCTGGGTATCGCCCTGGTGGCCTCACTGTTCGACCGGCAGATGCGCGTTCGCACCGGGCTGCTGGCCGATTCGCTGGCGCACGCCAACGACAAGCTGATCCAGGCCGCCCTGCATGATCCGCTGACCCAGCTGCCCAACCGCATGCTGCTGCAGGACCGCATCGAGCAGGCCATCGAAAAAGCGCGCCGCCGCGGCCGCGCAGTGGCGGTGATGTTCTGCGACCTGGACGGCTTCAAGGCGGTCAACGATGCCTACGGCCACCAATTGGGCGACCGCCTGCTGGTGGCGGTGGCACAGCGCATCGGCGGCCTGCTGCGGCCGCAGGACACGTTCGCGCGCCTCGGCGGCGACGAGTTCGTGATCGTGCTGGCCATCGACACCCCGGACGATGCGGTGGTGGTGGCCGAACGCATCATCGCCGCCGCCGGCGAACCATTCACCCTGGATGCCGCCGAACTGCAGGTCAGCGCCAGTCTCGGCATCGCCCTGTACCCGGATGACGCCAGCAACGAGCGCGAACTGATGGCGCACGCCGACGCGGCGATGTACCACACCAAGGAAACCGGCCGGAACGGCTATACGTTCTTCACCCCGTCGATGCAGCTCAGTGCCAACCGCCAGCTGCGCCTGCTGCAGGACCTGCGCAAGGCGATCGCGCGTGACGAGCTGCTGCTGCACTACCAGCCGAAGTTCCCGGCCGCTGGCGCACCAGCTACCGGCGCCGAGGCCCTGCTGCGCTGGCAGCACCCGGAACTGGGCCTGCTGGCGCCGGATGTGTTCATTCCCATCGCCGAGCGCAGTGGCCTGATCCTGCCGATCGGCGACTGGGTACTGGACCGTGCCTGTGCACAGCTGCGTGCATGGCACGAGGCCGGGCATACCGGATGGTCGATGGCGGTGAACCTGTCGCCGCTGCAGTTCGCCTCGCCGGCGCTGCTCGACAGCGTGCGCGAGGCGCTGCAGCGGCACCGGATCGAGCCGGCGCGGTTGACCCTGGAGATCACCGAGACCACGGCGATGAAGGATGTCGACGCCAGCCTGGCGATCCTCAACGACCTGACGGCGATGGGCGTGCATATCGCCATCGACGATTTCGGCACCGGCTACTCCAGCCTGCTGTACCTGAAGCGGATGCCGGCCACCGAACTGAAGATCGACCGCGCGTTCGTGCATGACCTGGAACGCAACGACGAAGACGCCGCCATCGTGTC
Source organism: Stenotrophomonas sp. 63632_Sma (assembly GCF_056482875.1). Classification (NCBI taxonomy): domain Bacteria; kingdom Pseudomonadati; phylum Pseudomonadota; class Gammaproteobacteria; order Lysobacterales; family Lysobacteraceae; genus Stenotrophomonas; species Stenotrophomonas sp. 63632_Sma. Next base: position 1,268,537 of record NZ_CM151220.1, on the reverse strand, counting down.
GTCGATCATTGCGCTGGGACGCACCCTGCAGCTGCAGGTGGTGGCCGAAGGCGTGGAGACGCAGGTGCAGCGCGAATACCTGAGCGAACTGGGCTGCGACCAGCTGCAGGGCTATCACCTGGGCCGGCCTATGGATGCCGAAGAGTTCCTGCGCCGGGTGGCGGGGTAGAGCCGGCCGCCGGCCGGCTTCCCGCGATTGCCGGTCAGCGGCCGGCACTACCCATCCGCAGACAAACAAAAAGGCCGCCCGAGGGCGGCCTTTCTGCGTGGCAACGTCGCGAGGACGTCAGTGCATCATGTGCACGTTCATGTTGTGCATGACCCACAGGGTACCGACCACGATGATGCCGATCACCACCACGGTGAAGGCCGCAGCGTTGACGTTCCAGCGGCTTTCCGAAGAGCGGTCCAGGTGCAGGAAGAACACCAGGTGGACCAGCATCTGCAGCACCGCGGTGATCGCGATCACCACACCGTTGACGGTGCGCGAGAAGTCGCCCGACATCACCATCCAGAACGGGATGACGGTCAGCACCACCGCCAGCACGAAGCCGATCAGGTACGACTTCACGGTGCCATGGCTTTCGCCGCCGGTGCCGTGGTCGTGTGCATGGTTGTCATGTGCCATTACAGGGCTCCATTGAGGTAGACGACGGAGAACACACCGATCCAGATCAGGTCCAGGAAGTGCCAGAACAGGCTCAGGCACGCCATGCGGGTCTTGTTGGTCGGGGTCAGGCCGTACTTCTTCAGCTGCACGAACATCACCAGCAGCCACAGCAGGCCGGCGCTGACGTGCAGGCCGTGGGTACCGACCAGGGCGAAGAACGCCGACAGGAAGGCACTGCGGTCCGGACCGTAGCCCTGGTGGATCAGGTGCTGGAACTCCCACACTTCCATGCACATGAAGCCGAAGCCCAGCAGCCAGGTGATGCCCAGCCACAGGTACATCTGGCCCATCTGCTTGCGGTGCATGGCGATCATGCCCAGGCCGAAGGTCAGCGACGAGGTCAGCAGCAGCGCGGTTTCCCATGCCACGAACGGCAGTTCGAACAGGTCCTTCGCGGTGGGGCCACCATCGGTGCCGCCTGCCAGCACCACGTAGGTGGCGAACAGCGAGGCGAAGATGAGGCAGTCGCTCATCAGGTACACCCAGAAACCGAAGACGGTGTTGCCGCCGGTGTCGTGGTGCTCGTGGTCGTCATGGCCATGGGCCGCCGCATGCGCGGCGTGCCCGTGGCTCAGGGTCGAGGTATTGGTGCTCATGCCTTCAGCTCCGACTTCACCAGGCCCTGGGCTTCCAGGTGCTTGCGGTGTTCGTTCTCGATGCGTTCCACCTCGGCGGCCGGGACCCAGTAGTCCACGTCCTGGTCGAAGGTGCGGTAGATGAACGTGGCGATCATGCCGACGAAGCCGACGATGGCCAGCCACCAGATGTGCCAGATCATCGCGAAGCCGAACACCAGGCTGAAGGCACCGATGACCACGCCCGTGCCGGTGTTGCGCGGCATGTGGATGTCGGTGTACTTGGCCGGCTTCGGCCAGGCTTCACCACGCTGCTTGCGCTCCCAGAAATCGTCCAGCTCGGTGACTTCCGGCAGGCTGCCGAAGTTGTAGAAGGCCGGCGGCGAAGAGGTTTCCCACTCCAGCGTACGGGCATCCCACGGGTCGCCGGTCAGGTCGGCGGTCTTCTTGCGGTCGCGGATCGACACGGCCACCTGGATGATCTGGCACAGGATGCCGGCACCCACGATGAAGGCACCTGCGGCAGCGACCAGCAGCAGCGGCTCGTAGGCCGGGTTGACGGTGCTCTGCAGACGACGGGTCATGCCCATGAAGCCCAGCACGTACATCGGCATGAAGGTCACGTAGAAGCCGATGAACCAGCACCAGAACGCGCACTTGCCCCAGAACTCATTGAGGCGGAAGCCGAACATCTTCGGCCACCAGTAGGTGATGCCGGCGAACATGCCGAACACCACGCCGCCGATGATGACGTTGTGGAAGTGGGCGATCAGGAACAGGCTGTTGTGCAGCACGAAGTCGATGGCCGGGATCGCCAGCATCACGCCGGTCATGCCGCCGATGGTGAAGGTGACCATGAAGCCGATGGTCCACAGCACGGGCGTGGTGAACTGCACGCGACCGCGGAACATGGTGAACAGCCAGTTGAAGATCTTCACGCCGGTCGGGATCGAGATGATCATCGTCGTGATGCCGAAGAAGGCATTGACGTTGGCACCCGAGCCCATGGTGAAGAAGTGGTGCAGCCACACGATGAACGACAGCACGCCGATGCAGGCGGTGGCGTAGACCATGCCCTTGTAGCCGAACAGCGCCTTGCGCGAGAAGGTCGCGATGACTTCGGAGAACACACCGAACGCCGGCAGGACCAGGATGTACACCTCCGGGTGACCCCAGATCCAGATCAGGTTGATGTACAGCATGGCGTTGCCGCCACCGTCATTGGTGAAGAAGTGCGTACCCAGGTAGCGGTCCAGGGTCAGCAGCACCAGGGTGATGGTCAGCACCGGGAAGGCAGCGACGATCAGCACGTTGGTCACCAGGGCGGTCCAGGTGAACACCGGCATCTGCATCAGCTTCATGCTGGGGGTACGCATCTTCAGGATGGTGATGAAGAAGTTGATACCGCTCAGCGTGGTACCCAGGCCTGCGACCTGTAGACCCCAGATGTAGTAGTCCATGCCTACGCTTGGACTGTATTCGATGCCCGACAACGGCGGGAACGCCAGCCAGCCGGTGGCAGCGAACTCACCGATCCACAGCGACAGCATGATCAGCACCGCGCCGGACACGAACAGCCAGAAGCTGAGCGAGTTGACGAACGGGAACGCGACGTCGCGCGCACCGATCTGCAGCGGCACGGCCAGGTTCATCAGGCCGGTGATCAGCGGCATCGCCACGAAGAAGATCATGATCACGCCGTGGGCGGTGAAGATCTGGTCGTAGTGGTGCGGCGGCAGGTAACCCTCGGACCCGCCGACGGCGAGCGCCTGCTGGGTACGCATCATGATGGCGTCGGAGAAACCGCGCAGCAGCATGACGAAGGCGACGATGAGGTACATCACGCCGATCTTCTTGTGATCCACCGAAGTGAACCACTCCTTCCACAGATAGCCCCACAGCTTGAACTTGGTGATCAGGGCCATGACGCCCAGGCCACCCAGCACCGCGCCGACCAGGGTGGTCAGCACGATCGGATCGTGGGGGATCGACTCAATTGAGAGTTTACCCAACATGTTCATTCTCCCGAGCCCGCATGGCCGGCGTGGCCTGCGTGTTCGTGTTCGTTGGCATCCAGGTTTTCACCCGATTCCTTGGAATCATGCGCGTCACTGGGGGCATGGCCCTCGTGCGCTTCATGGCTGGCGGCATCGGCAGCGGCGGCACCGGCGTGTTCGTGCTTCATGCCGTAATGCTTGTTGTCGCCCATGTGCTTGGCGATGACCCAGTCGAACAGGCCTTCTTCGGTCTTGCCGAAGTAGGTGACCGGATACCACTCGGCGTTGCGTGCTTCACCCAGCGCCTTGAACGAGGCCTTGTCCAGGGTCTGCTCGCCGGCGCGGACCTGGTCCAGCCACTGGCGGTATTCGGCATCGGTGACCGAGTAGGCGGTGAAGTGCATCTTGGCGAAGCCCGCGCCGCTGTAGTGCGAGGACATGCCCGGGAATTCACCGGTCTCGTTGGCGATCAGATGGAGCTTGGTCTCCATCGCAGCCATCGAGTAGATCATGCTGCCCAGGTGCGGGATGAAGAACGCATTCATCACCGAATCGGACGTGATCTTGAAGTTCAGCGGCGTGTTGACCGGGAACTTGATTTCGTTGACGACCGCCACCTTCTCTTCCGGATAGATGAACAGCCACTTCCAGTCCAGCGAGATCGCCTCGATGGTGACCGGCTTGACGTCCGATTCCAGCGGCTTGTACGGGTCCAGCGCGTGCGACGAGCGCCAGGTCAGGACCGCCAGCACCAGCACGATCATGCAGGGAATGGACCACACCACCACCTCGATCGCCGTCGAGTGGGACCACTTCGGCTCGTAGCGGGCCTTGGTGTTGGAGGCGCGATACTTCCACGCGAAGGTCAGGGTCATGATGATGACCGGGATGACGACCAGCAGCATGAGCACGGTGGCCGTGATCAGCAGGGTCTTCTCATCCTGGCCGATCTGGCCCTTCGGACTGAGGATGGCCACCGCATCGCAGCCAGTGAGCATCACCAGCAACGACAGCAGCAGGCCCGGGCGCAACCAGCGCCCAAGGGTTTTCAACGGAATCATCGGTCGATCCAATTGCGAGGGAATGCCGTTCCCCGTCCTGCCTGTTCCGGCCAAAGCCGGTCCCACCGGTCCGGAAGACAGGTAGGGAGGTGGGGTCGAGTCAGCCTTTCAATTTTAGGCCGTCACCCACCATTTAAGAAAGGCATTGACAATGATCGAGCGCAGGAAAGGCCCGTTTCTGGCTGCGACACGTTGTCGCACCGCGCAACCGCGGCGGGCAGAACACCCGGGGGGCGGCATCCTAGCATCGGGCGATGGCGGCTGCTCCGCCCGTGTTCGGCAAAGTCGCCTGAACATGTTCAGGCATGCCTGCGAAAGCAAGGCGTGGGATGCTCGGCACAGGAGGAAGGTGCATGGACAAGATCGACTTCAAGAAACGCGACCGGGCGCTGTACCAGCCACCGGCAGGCCAGTTCGTTCCGGTGCAGGTGCCGCCCCTGCCCTACCTGATGGTCGACGGCCACGGCGATCCGAATATCGCGCCAGCCTATCTGGAGGCGGTGCAGTGGCTGTACGCGGTGAGCTATGCACTGAAGTTCGCACTGAAGGCCGGGGGCCAGGACTACGTGGTGCCACCGCTGGAAGCCCTGTGGACCGCCGAGGATCCGTCGAGCTTTGTGGCTCGCCGCAAGGATGAGTGGAAGTGGACGGTGATGATCCGCACGCCGGACGGGATCAGTCCAGCGCAGTTGGAGGCTGCCATCGCCAAGGCGGCGAAGAAACTGGGCGACGTTCCGGCCAGCCTTCGCCACGAAGTTCTTGAAGAAGGCCTCTGCCTGCAGACCCTGCATGTAGGCGCCTACGATGACGAGGGTCCGGCCCTGGCCCATCTGCACAACGAACTGATGCCTTCGCTGGGCTACGCCTTCGCCGGCCCCCATCACGAGATCTACCTGAGCGATCCGCGCAAGACCGACGCGGCGCGGTTGAAGACCGTGCTGCGGCAGCCGGTGCGCGCGCTTGGACCTGATTGAGGTTCGCGCTCATGACACAAGGAATGCCATGCGCCTGATCAGCCGACTGCTGCACTGGACCACCCTGCCCGCCGGGCGCCGGCTATTGGCCACGCTTGGGGCTGCGCTGGTGATCGTGCTGGCCTGCAATCCGGCGCTGTCGCCGTTGCTGCCGGTGTTGGATGCGCTTGGGCTGGACGTGCTGATGCTGTTGCTGGGTGCGCAGGTGGTGGCGGTACTGCCTTGGGTGCGGGAGCGAGCCGCGCGCGGGACCAGAGTGCTCGCACGCCTGCTGATCGGCGCATCGGCGGGAGCAGCAGGTGGCTATCTCCGGCAGCTCGCGTGGTGGCTGGCACGAGGCGCAGGGATGACGAGGCGTTGATGAAGGCTTGCAGCCTTCGGTGAGGTGGTAATCCAATGATCACCGGCGGGCGCAAACAAAAAGCCCCGACCAAGGCCGGGGCTTTTCATTACAACTGGTGCCGGAAACAGGAGTCGAACCTGCGACCTACGCATTACGAATGCGCCGCTCTACCAACTGAGCTATTCCGGCGGAGCCCGGGATTTTACGGGCTGGGCGCCCCGGCGGTCAATCCATCCGGCTCAGCCCACCTCTACCCGGTTGGCGCACACCCGCCCGGCCGCGAAATCCTGCAGGTTCCCCAGCGTGATCGCCGAGATCTCCTGCAGCGCCTCCACGGTGAAGAAGCCCTGGTGGCCGGTCACCAGCACATTCGGGAAGGTCATCAGGCGCTGGAAGGCCTCGTCGTCGATGATCTCGCCGGACAGGTCCTGGAAGAACAACGCGCTTTCCTGCTCGTACACGTCGATGGCCAGATGACCCAGCCGGCGCGACTTCAGCGCGCGGATCACCGCATGGGTATCGACCAGTGCGCCGCGCGACGTATTGACCAGCATCGCGCCCGGCTTCATCCGCGCCAGTGATGCATCATTGATCAGGTGATGAGTCTCAGGCGTCAGCGGGCAATGCAGCGACACGATGTCGGCACGCGCCAGCAGTTCATCCAGCCCGACCATTTCGCCGATACCGCCGAACGCGGGTGACGGATAAGGATCGTGCCCCAGCACGGTGCAGCCCATGCCGTTGAAGATGCGCGCGGTGGCCAGCCCGATCTTGCCGGTACCCACAATGCCGACCGTGCGCCCATGCAAGGTGCGCCCGAGCAGGCCATCCAGCATGAAGTTGCCCTCGCGCACGCGGTTGTAGGCGCGATGGGTCTGCCGGTTGAGGGTCATCACCAGCGCCAACGCATGCTCGGCCACCGCCTCCGGGGAATAGGCCGGTACGCGTGCGACGAACAGATCCAGCGCTTTCGCGGCTGCCAGGTCCACATTGTTGAAGCCGGCGCAGCGCAGCAGTACGGCGCGCACGCCCAACGCATGCAGGGCGTGCAGCACCGGCGCATCCAGGCGGTCGTTGACGAACACGCATACGGCTGCGCAATCCTGCGCCAGCGCGGCCGTGTGCACGTCCAGCGCCACATCGAAGTACACGAACGCAAAGCCGTCCCCAGCCGCATCGCGCTGGTTCGCCTCATCAAGGAAACGACGGTCGTAGGGACGGGCACTGAAGACGGCGATCTGCATGGACGGGCCTGGGTGGAATGGCAGACCGACCATACCGCAGCAGCACCCGCGTTGGGATGGCACCGGCGATGCCGTCATCGCCGGTGCCGGGCGTCACTTAGAACTTGTAGCCCAGGCCCAGCATCACGCCGTTCTGGATCTGCCCGTCGCGGCGCTCACCCACGTAATCGGCCATGATCGACAGCCGCTCGCTGGCACGGCTGGTCACACCCAGGTTCCAGGCCAGCACCTGCTCGCCCACCGCCTGGCTGCTGGCGCCGAACACCAGATCCGGTGCCGCGGCGAAGCCGGTGCTGTAGCGGGCCTGCGAATCGCCCAGTTCCTTCTGCCAGACCACCCGGGCGCGCGGGGTGATGCGCTCGCCGTTGTTGCCTTCGAAGGTCTTGAACAGCTGCAGGCCCGCACCCACGCGGATGCTCTCCAGGCTGCCGCTGCGGCCAACCAGCGCACCGGCGCCCTGCCCTTCGTTGAAGCGGGTGGCCGAGGTGCGCGCGTAGTCCACCACCGGCAGCAACGGCTGGATCACCAGGCCCTTGCCGGTCGTGAAGGAGAACGCATGTTCCACCCGTGCGGAGATCGCATCGTTGCTGTACTTGGCGCGCAGCGGCTGCTGCAGGCCATCGATGCCGTTGATGCTGCGACGCGTATCGTGGCGCAGATCGGTGTAGCGCACGGCCGCCGACAGATAGCCGCGCGCGTACGTCGCATCGAGGTAGCCGCCCACGTCCAGCGCACGCACGTCACCAGTGAAACCAGAGCCATCGCTGGCCTTGGTCGACATGTCTGCCGCGGCCACGCTGACGCCCAGGGTCACGCGGTCATCGGCCACGCGGGTATCGGCACCGACCACGATGCCACCGATGGTGTGGCTCAGGCCGGCCACGCCACCGTCGGCATCGAGGCGGCCATGGCTGGCGAAACCACGCGCCCAGATGCCATGGCTGCGTCCAGCATCAGCCCTGCCCGCAACGCTGCCCGACGCCGGCTCGACCAGGTGCATCGCCAGCTGGTTGAACAGGCTGCCATGGCGCATGCCCGGCTGGGAGGAGACCGACTGCGCCACCTGAGAGGCCAGGCCATCGGCATCACCGCCGCTGCGCATGGCCGACTGGTGCTGCTGCACGACGTTGCCGATGCTGCCCACCAGCGCGGTGTCGGCCAGTCGCAGGCTGGCGTGCGCATCACCGCGCAGAGCACCGGCCTGTTGTGCGATTACATCGCGGTCGGCGAACTGCAGTGCGCCCAGCAGCGATCTCAGTCCCTTGTCCTGGCGATCGGAGGCGGTCGCCAGCGCGCGGCCCAGGCCGTCGCCGGACGTACCGTTGGCAAACAGGCCCAGCTGGTCAAAGCCGGGGTTGGCGGTCAGCCACAGGCCGTCGGCGGTCTGGTTGACGTTGAAGCTGAGCAGTGAATTGTGGCGCGGGCGGAACACTTCACCGGCAGTGATGCTGGCACTGTATCCGGCGTCCCCCAGCCGCACGACATCCTGGAAGCCCCCCTGGTAGATCGGCCCTTCCACCAGATCGCGGCGGTAGGCACCGGCATAGAAGCCCTGGGCCACATTCAACGCAAGGTGTGCGCCCTGCGCGATCACCAGCGCGCCCTCCTCGGTGCCGCCGTCGTAGAAGCTGCCGACGCGCAGGCGGCCACTGCCGGTACCACCGGCTTCGGTAACATCGAACAACACCTGGCCGCCGGGCATGATGTTGACGTAGCCGTGGGTCACCAGATCCCCACCGCGCGGCATCAGCGTGCCGAACACGCGCAGGCGGTTGAAGCCATCTTCGCGGTAGGACGGGCCGGTGCCATCCAGCAGCGCATCGCTGTCGGTGCCGACCGATGCGATATCACCGTGGCCAACCACGATGCTGCCCGGCATCACCCGCAGCTCGGGGGTGCGCAGCGCACCACCCTCCAGTGCGATGGTGCCGTTGTCCACCAGAATGAAATCGGCGCCGGTGGTTTCAGCGGTGCGCCAGGTGGCGCCATTGCTGACACGGATCACGCCGGCGGAGTTGGCCAGGGTCGAGGCATCCAGATCGGCCAGCCGCAGCTGGCCGCGCAGTTCATCCTGGAGGTCGGGGTCGGCGAGCAGCTGCTGCAACGACTGCGCGCCGATACCGTTCGCCCCCCGCGTGGAGAAGTTGTACAGGCTCACCGCATAGTTGATGTAGGTGCTGGCCCAGTCGGTGTTCCAGCGCGCGAAATCGTCGTCGACAAAGGCCTGCAGCTGGCGCGCGGTACGAAGGTAGCCCGGGTTGATGTCGCCGCTGACGTTGCTGGTGACACGAAGGGTGTCGCCCGGATCGCGATAGCCCGCCGTGTTGATGATGCTGTTGCTGCGGATGTCCTGGCCCGGGAATGACTCCAGCTTGCTCCCACTGCCATCCGGATCGAAGGTAACCGACGTACCCGTGGTACGCGCCGGGTCGCGGAATACCAGGAGGCCATTGGGCTGCACCACTTCATACATGGCCTTGTGCAACAGGCCCGCATCCATGCCACCGCCGTAGTTGCCTGTGTAGATCTGGGTCATGCGCGGCGACGGCGCATAGGTGATCCTGCCACCACTGCTGGCGGCATGGATCTGCACCGAGTCGACCATCGGCAGATCGCCGCCGAGGTAACGGTTGACGCCACCGGACTGCATGATCGAGCAGGACGAAATGCAGTGGCCGGACACGATGGTGTCCAGGCCCTGGGTACGGATCACCGCCTGCAGCCACTCGCCGGCAATCAGCGCGCCACCGTTGGACGTTCGCAGCACGACTTCGCGGATCGGACGGCCTTCAGCCTGCGCCTTGGCCAGCAGTGCGGGCAGCGCCACCACATCGGCGACGGTGACGCCGCCGCTGAGGAAGACGCGATCGTCCTGCACGTGATAACTCATTGCCATGACGTCATCCACCACGGATATGGCGGCAACGCCCATCAGCCCGGCCAGGGCCAGGCTCAACTTCGAATACTTCATGCGTTCTCTCTCCACCCGCAACACGCGGGTAGAACGATCAACGCCGCAGCGGGGCGATCTCCCCCAGTGGAACGGATCCTGAAAAATGAATACATTCACAATGAGGATTCGATCGATGCACACTCTTCCCCATCCGGTCATCGTCGCGTAAAACTCGATGACGCATTCGCCACCGACAGTCGAGGCCAGCCCTGTCCACCCCGTCTCCCCTGATCCATCGCGCGCCGGAGCCGCCCGCACCTGCGGATGCCTTCATCGCGTTCGTACGCGAAGAGCGCGCACCGCTGTGCGCGTTCCTGCGCACGCGGGGGGTCGGGCCTGAGGATGCGGAGGATATCGCGCAGGACTGCATGGAGCGGCTGATCCGCTATCGCGCACAGGGCCCGGACGAACTGCGCCTGCTGCTGTATCGTATCGCCCGCAACCGCCTGGCAGACCGCGGCCGCTCGCCGCAGTCGCGGCCGCATCTGCCGCTGGCCGAACACGATGGCAGCGACGAACCGTCCAGTTCCTCGCCCGATCCATTGCGCCAGGCCGAGTCAGGGCAGATGCTGTCCCTGCTGCGGCAGGCCCTGTTCAAGCTGCCCGAACGCGCACGCGAGGTCTATCTGCTCAACCGCATCACCGGCATGAGCTACACGCAGATCGCGCGGCATTGTGGAATTACTGCCAAGACCGTGGAAAAACATATCGCCCGGGCCCTGCAGGGCCTGCGTCAGGAGTTGGGATCGGATCCGCTGCACAACGACAGGGACGGCCAATGAGTGGCACCCCGCACAGGGATGATGCACAGCTGTTTGAACGCGCCAGCGCCTGGGTAGCCCGCCTGGAAGCCCCGGACTGCACATCGGCCGAACGCGAAACGTTCGAGGACTGGCTGGCCGAAGATCCGGCCCACGTCAAAGCCTGGGTGCAGGCCGAAACCCTGTTCCAGCAGGGTGCGGAGCTTGCGGCTGACCCCTGGCTGCGCACCGCCGCGGCACGGGCGGCGCGTCCGCCGCGCCGGCGCTGGTTGCCGGGCGTGGCCGCTGCCGCCGGTGTCTGCATGGCGATCGGCATCGGCTGGATGATTGCCGTCGACGGCAACCCGACGCCACAGGTCTACGCCAATGATTCGCACCAGGCACAGCAGCAGACGCTGGCCGATGGCAGCGTCGCCATGCTGGATGCCGGCACCACCCTCCGCGCCCGCTTCGGCTGGCGTCATCGTGATCTGGTGCTGGAGCGGGGTCGGCTGCAACTGCAGGTCGCTCCGTCGAACAAGGCGCTGCAGCTGCACGCCGGCGGCAGTACGATCCGCGACATCGGCACGACCTTCCAGGTGGAACGCCTGCGCGACGGCCTGGTCGAGGTCGCACTGCTGGAAGGTGCCGTGGAAGTCAGCAACGGCGCAGCGCAGCACACGCTGGCACCCGGCCAACAGCTGCAGGTATTGCCCTCCGGCCGTATCCAGCCGGGCCCTGCCCTCTCGTCCAACGCAGCCGCTGAAGGCTGGCTGCGTGGGCAACTGGTGTTCGATGCCACGCCACTGTCGATCGTGGTCGAGCGCATGAACCGTTATGGCCGCACGCCACTGGTGATCGTCGATCCGGAGATCACCGACCTGGCTGTAAGCGGCACCTTCCGCGCCGGTGATGCACAGGAGCTGCTGTCGGCGCTGGAACTGGGTTGGTCCGTGGCTGGCCAGACGCGTCCGGATGGCGCGCTGGAACTGCGCCGCACCTACTGAGGAGACCGGCAGTGAAGGCAGGTCCGGGTGCGCTGCAGTGGGGGCTGCTCCGCGTCCTGCTATGCCTTGCACTGGGTGTTGCCGCACTACCGATGGCCGATGCCGGCGAGCCCGCCGGCACGCTGGAGATCGACGTGGGCGCCGGCCCACTGGTGCCGGCACTGCAGCAATGGGCCCGGCAGAGTGGCACCGCCCTGCTGTTCGACGCACGTGAACTGGATGATCTGCGCACCGGCGGCAGCCGTGGCCAACGCGATACCGGCGCCTCCCTGAAGCAGCTGGTCGCCGGCCTGCCGGTGAACATCCTGCGCACTTCATCCGGTGCCTTTGTCGTGCGGCGCGTCCATCCCGAGCCCCCTGCCACGCCGCCGAAAGCGGTCGCAGCCCCGCGCCTGCCGCGCCCGGCTCCCAAGTCCGCCGACACGCCACACCAGGTGGAACTGGCGCCCATCCATGTCACCGGCAGCCGGCTGCCGCGCTCTTCGGTGCAGACCACACTGCCGGTCACCACCATCGATCGCGACGATATCCTGCGCAGCGGCTACGGCAATCTGTTCGACCTGCTGCGGCACCTGCCCGGCATGAACGGCCATCCGGCCATGAGCACCTCGCGCGGCGGCGATTCGCAGTACCTGCCGGTGGGCGCAGCGGCCACCACCAGCCTCGACGGCATGGGCCCGCGGGCGACGCTGTTCCTGGTCAACGGCCGGCGCCTGCCGCGCTATCCGATGGTGTCGCTGGAACAGGGTGGGCTCACCGACCTCGGCGGCATTCCGCTGAGCTTCGTCGACCGCATCGAACTGGTACGCGGTGGTGCCTCGGCCATCTATGGGGCCGACGCCATGTCCGGCGTGGTCAACATCATCCTGCGTGACCAGGCCGATGGGCCCGAAGCCATGCTGCAGACCGGCCTGAGCAGCCGCGGCGATGCGGGCCAGTACCGCCTGCAGGCCGCCACGGGCGGCGCGCGTGGCAACGGGGACCGCTGGTTTGCCGGACTCGATCTGCACCGTGTCGAACATGTCGCCGGTGACCAGCGTGACTGGCACGCGGAAACCTCGCTGTATCCGATCGGCGCGATCTTCGGCAACTGGTACGTGCCCGCCCGGCGCTGCGAGCCGCCCCTGAAGCGGCGCGAGGATGGCTGCTGGTTTGACAGCGCGCGGCCGCGGTCGCTGCAGCCCGCCTCGGATACCGCGTCGGCCTTCCTGCACTACCGGCATGAACGTGGTGAGGGACGCTATGCCTATGTCGAGGCGCGGGCCAGTCACAACCGCCAGCGCTTCGATCTGGGCCCGACCGCCGTTGCGGTGGTCTCGCGCGGAATCACCTTCAACAGTGTGCTGCGTGAGGCCGGCAACGTGCGCCCCAGCGTCCGCGCCACCGATGCCGACCTTACCTTCGGCATCGGCCGCGACCAGGGCCGGCGCAGCTGGGAGGCGGGCATCAGCGCGCAGCGCAGCGACGTGACCTTGTCCACTGCAGGCACCGTGCGCACGACACGCCTGCTTGAAGCAACGCAGGCGCGCAGGTTCACTCCCGGTTTCGACGCGCCGCCGGCGGCCGAGGCGGACACGCTGTTTCCGTCCATCCGCAACCGCGGCAGCACCGCACAATGGCAGGGCTGGTGGGGCGTGCAGCGTGAGCTGATGGCAATGCCCGGCGGCAATGCGCAGCTGGCCACCGGCATCGACCTGCGCCATGAACGCTGGACCTCGCGCCCGGACGCACTGCTGAGCCAGGGCGACCTTGCGCTGGGCCTGCCACAGCAGCGACGCCGCCTGTCGCGACAAAGCAGTGGCGTCTACGCCGAGCTGGGCCTGCCGCTGGCCCCCACGCTGCGCGCGGACCTGGCTGCACGCTGGGACCGCGACGGCGGCTTCATGGCGTTCTCGCCTCGTGCCGGGCTGCGCTGGAGCCCTACGCCGCACTGGTCGTTCCTGCTGGCCAGCGGGCGCGGCTATCGTGCACCGAGCCTGTTCGAGCAACGGCGGCCGCCCGGCTACTTCGGCTCGATCACGCTTCCGGTGTCCAGTGCCCTTCCGGAATGTGCGATCGCCACGCGTGGTGGCGGCTGCAGCGTCACGGCCAACGTGGTTGAGAACGATGCACTGAAGGCCGAACGATCACGCAGCCATTCGCTGGCAGCCACGTGGACGCCCGACGACACGTTCTCGCTGTCGCTGACCCACAACATCGTGGAACTACGCAACGAGATCCTCGCCCTGCAGCCGAGCGATGCGGTGTGGAACCGCAGCACGTGGGAACTGGATGAAGACGGCCACCTGGGCAGCCTGCGCCTGTCGTTCGACAACATCGGCCGCACCACCTCCCGCAACTGGGTGCTGCGTGGCGAGTACCGCATCGACAGCGGCAGCAACGGCCAATGGTTGTTTTCGCTCGATGCGCTGAAGCAGCAGGAACTGCTTCGCCGCCGTGACCATGAGGCCGCCGTGGACCTGCGTGGCCATGTGACACCCGAGCTGGCTGCGGTGTTGAACGTGCAATGGCAGAACAGCAACTGGGACATCGCGCTGCGCGGCAACCAGATCGGGCGCACGCGTGCCTGGCTGCCGGGGGCGGAGTGCCCGCAGAAGCAGGTCGACCGGAACCACTGCATGAACCCACGGCAGCTGCGCTGGAACCTGCACCTCGCACGCCGGCTGGGGCCGCGCATCGTTGCAGCGCTGGACGTGCACAACGTGCTGGACACGCAACCGGTGAACTATCTGGTCGGCAACGGCGGCCAGATGCCCGGGCTGGACGATCCGCTCGGCCGCTACTACCTGCTTACCCTGCAGTTCCGCTGAAGCGTAGTAATCTACGCGCCCTGTTCCACCGCGGTCCCCTTCCCCCATGAAAGCCTATCTCTGGTTCTGGGGCGCGTTCCTGCTGTTCTTCGCGTTGCCTTTTCCCTGCATTCTCTATTTCGGCACTTCGTGGCCGGTAGCGCTGGTCGACCGCAGCGCACCGTGGCTGGCACTGTTGCTGCTCGCACTGTCGATGGTCCTGTGGCTGACGCTGCTGTTCGCCTTCCTGCACTACCTGTTGCTGGGGCCGCCACGCGCACTGCACCGGGTGCAGTCGATCCTGGCCGACGGTGAACCGCGCAGTGCGCTGATCGAACAGGCCGAACAGACCGGCGTGCAGGTGCGTGGGTTCGCGCAATGGAAACTGCAGTTGTCCTTCAAGAACCTGTCCGGTACGCCGGTCCGCGAACAGATGCTGGTGGTCGACAGCAAACCCCAGCTGCATCGCTTCGAGGCCGGCAGGCACATTGATGCACGCCTGGGGCGGACACCCGGAGCATTCCCCAACATCGTGCTGGACGGTGCCCAGCCCGAACTGAATGTCGCCAGCCTGTGGCGGCGCGGCATCGGTGCAGCACTCGGCATCGCCATCGTTGCCGCTGCCTATGTGTGGGCCTACCAGCTGCAGAGCGAGGGGCTGGGCTGGACCTTCCTGTCGTTCGGTCACCCGCTGCTGGTGTGCCCGCTGGTGCTGTGTGGCTATGCGCTGGGCCTGCGCCTGCTCGGCCGCCTGCTGCACGCCGATGCCCGCGGCGATGCGCTGAAGTATCGCGGCATCGGCGTGGAGGCCAGGGTGTTGAAGGTGCGTCAGACCGGCACCTACCTCAACGAACAGCCGCAGGTGGAGTTCCAGCTGGAATACATCGACCGCGAAGGCAAGATGCAGCAGGCCCGCGTGCGCCGCTTCATCCCGCTGATTGAACTGGCCAACATCCCGCGCGAGCATGTGACGCTGCTGTACGACCCGGATGACCACAGCAACGTGCGCCTGGAGGGAGTATGAAACAGCCGCCCTCAACCCGCACCGTGTTCCTGGTACTGCTGCTGGTTCTGGCGGGCGTGGCCGTTGCCGGCGGCGCCCTGCAGACCATCAGCGAAACGCTGGGGCATTCGGTACAGCCGGACCGGTTGCCCGCGTCCGTCTCGTCCCAGTCGCCGCGCGAGCAATCCGCATCGCTTGTGCCGTCCCCGGCGCCCTTCCCCGCCGCGGGCACCGCTGGAGCGCCCGAGCGCAACAACCGCCTGTTCGATGCGGACTACCTGCTGGCTGCCCGTCAGGCACTGGAGCAGATGCCAGCGCTGGCTGGCCAGCGGCTGACGGTCTTCCACAGCATCCACTTCTACGACGATGGCCGCATCAACCTCGATCTGGTCGATCCGCAACAGCCGGGCCACGTCGACAGCTATCACTTTGAACGTGGCCAATGGCGCAAGGGCAATCCGGTGAACCCGCAGCAGTTTGCGCCGACCATCAGCCTGCAGCGCAGCAGCACATCCCTGGCCAGCATCGATTTCGAGGCTGTGCCGCGCGTGGCGCAGGCGCTGCAGGAACAGCGCAATGCGCTGCAGAACCCCGCATCTGAAGTCGGCCACGTCTACGTGATCGTGCGCAAAGCCGGCAAGCTGGTATGGCTGCCGGACGAAGTCGCCGGTGACCGCGAATCCGTGCGCCTGCAGTTCGATGCGCAGGGCGCCCTGCGCGGCGTGAGCCGCCGGTAGGCCACACAAAAAAGGGGACGGAGGGGATTAAGTCGTATGTGCCTTGGTGCGGTTTGCGACTTAATCCCCTCCGTCCCCTTTTTCTATTTCACCGAGCGCGCGATGGCGTACTGCGCGGCGTAGTACGTGGACAGCACCAGCAGGCTGGCCAGCGGCAGGCCGCCGGCGAAGCGGTCCCAGGCCAGCAGTGAATCGCTGGCGACGAACAGCAACGCACCGGCGGCGGCCCAACGGGCACTGGCGGCCTCCATGGCGTCAGGCTGCGGGCGGCGCCACTGCCGTGCCAGCGCCAGCACCGCCATCGATGCCAGCACCACCACGTACGCCAGCACCGGAATACGCATCGGTGCGGGCAGGTGTGGCCACAGGCCCAGCACGTTGAGCACGGCAAACGCACCGAGCAGGACGCTGGCGCCGACCAGCCCACGCCCGGCACGCAGGCCTCCGCGGAAGGCGATGATGTAGCAGACATGCGCCAGCAGGAATGCGACCAGCCCCGGTACGAACGCATCCATTGGCAACATCAGCGCGATGTCACCCACGCACGAGAGCAGCATGCCGGCCAGCACCGCGCGGCGGTAGAACGGCTGCACCGGATCATGCACGCGCCAGGCGATGGCAGCGATCAGCAGCGTGGTGGCCGGCTTGGCCAGCCAGTGCAGCCAACGCCCATCGCCGTGCAGGAACGCGCCCACGATGGCGAGGATCGCCATCAACAGGATCACGCCATCGCGGGCGCGCGGCTTCATCGCGCCTTCCACAGATCCGCCAGGCGGTCAGGCTTGCCGGCGATGCGCTCCAGCACCGGGTACTGCAGGCCACCGTGGTAGGCGATGCTCATCGTTTCGATGCGATCGAACTGCTTCACCAGCAACACGATCGGCGCCTTGTCCTTTGCTGCGGCGGCGACTGCATCCTTCAAGCGCTGGCTGCTGTATTCACGGCCGCCAACCGCGATCACCTTCATGCCCGGTGCAAGACCGGCGTTGAACGCCGGACTGTCCCAGATCACGTCACCGACCGTGCCGTTGTCGAGCACGGTCGCACCCAGTGAGTACGCCAGCAACGCGGCCTTGGCGCGCTTTTCCTGCGCCTTGTAGGCGTCGTTCGGGGTATCGCGGTAAACCAGCTTCCAGCCCGCCAGTTCCAGGCCACCGGTCAACGAACCATGGCCATCCAGGCGCCCGCGCAGGAACGTCGCCCAGTCGTACGGCGCGATGCCGTTCAAGGTCGCGACCACATCATCGAAGGTGTACGGATTGACGTCCCAATTGCCATTGCCGACGCCGAAGAACGCACGTGCGAAGTCGTCCAGGCTGCGGCGATTGCCGCTCAGTTCGCGCAGCTTGCCCTCCACTTCCAGCCACAGCATCTGGCCGCCGGAGTAGTAGTCCTCGCTCATCTGGTAGTTGCGGTAGGGCAACGTGCGGCGCTGGGCGATGGTCGGGTCGTTCGTGGTGTCCTGCAGCGGCCGCCAGGCCAGGCCCGGGCGACCACGGTCATAGGTTGCGGCCACGTTGGCCAGCATGTCGCGCGCCTGTGTGGTCGACCACAGGCCCGAACGCGCCGCCAGCACCTGGCCCCAGAACTGGGTCTGGCCCTCATACACCCACAGCAGGCTGTCGCCCATCGGCACGTTGAAGTTGGCGGTGGCCAGATCGGCGCCGCGACGGTACTTCCCGTTCCACGAATGGGTGTACTCATGTGGCAGCAGGTCGCGCATCCACGCGTTGCTGTCCCACTCTGTGAAGTAGCCTGGATCGGCACTGTTCTCGCTGGAGCGGTGATGCTCCAGGCCGATGCCGCCAAGGCGGTCGGTCAACGCCAGCAGGAACTCATAGTGGTTGTAGTGGCGCGCGCCATAGAGTTTGTCGGCCTGCTGCACCAGCGCGCGGTGCATCGTGATCTGTGCCTCGCTCGGCTTCAACGACTTGGCCTCGTCGGCGAACACATTGAGGTGCACCGGCACCTCCGCACCCGGGTCGAGATCGATGCGCTGGTAGTGCTCGCCGGCGAACAACGGCGAATCAACCAGATGGTCATACGAAATCGGCTTGAACACCACGGTGTCGCCGTCACGGCGCGCGGTCTCCAACGCGGTGGCGAATGACCAGCCCTTGGGCAGCGTCACGCTGGCCTGCGCCTGCAGCTGGCGCGCATCGACACCGGCCGGATACAGCGAGTTGGCGTTCCACTGCAGGTTGAGCATTTCCGGAGTCATCACCACCCGGCCCTGGCTGCCGCCCTGCGAGGAAAGGAAATCGAAGTGGGCGACGATCTCGCTGACACCCTCGGGCACGTTCACCTTGAACGCATAGACGTTGAACTGGTCGCGCTGCCAGGCCAGCGGCTTGCCGTTGGCGGTCACGCGCAGGCCGGCCAGTTTGTCGATCGGGCCGGTGGGCGAATGGTTGCCGGGAATCCACTGCGGGTACAGCAGGGTCATCGGGCCGGGTTTGGCCGGCACCGTGGCGGTCACCTTGAAGATGCGGCGCGCGAGGTCGCGTGCATCCACGTCGATGCGCAGCAGGCCAGGGGCCGCGGCATCGCCCGGCGGCGAGGTCTGCGCCAGCGCGGGCGTGGCCGCCAGCGCGAACAGCAATGACATGGCCAAGGCTCGGGTCTTCATCGGGCAGGTTCCAACAACGGAGAATCTTCCGATGCTAGGCCTGTGCGATGCAGGGCCCCATGGCCAAAGGTCATGGGCGCGCGCCCATCCGTGCATGCCCAGAAGCGTGCGAACCAAGGTTCGCACCCACCTTGTGCTGGTTCGCACCCACCAGAGCAGTTTCAGTAGATCCACGCCATGCGTGGATGAGGCGCTTCGCGGTCAGTCGACCAGGCGCAGGCGCAGTTCCTTCGGCAGCGCGAACACCATCGATTCAGGTTCGCCGTCCAGCTCGCCCACGCCGCTGGCGCCCAGCTCGGCCAGGCGCGCCAGCACGCCATCGACCAGCACCTGCGGCGCCGAGGCACCTGCGGTCACGCCGATATGCTGCTTGCCTGCCACCCACGCCGGGTCGATCTCGTGCGCGCCGTCGATCAGGTACGACTCCACGCCCTCACGACGGGCCAGCTCGCTCAAGCGGTTGGAATTGGAACTGTTCGGCGAGCCGACCACCAGCACCAGGTCGCAGCGTTTGGCCAGATCGCGCACGGCGTCCTGGCGGTTCTGCGTGGCGTAGCAGATGTCGTCGTTCTTCGGGCCCTGCATTGCCGGGAAACGCTCGCGCAATGCATCGATGATGCCGCGCGTATCGTCCACCGACAGCGTGGTCTGGGTGGTATAGGCGAAGTTTTCCGGCTGGTTGATGTGCAGCGTGGCAACCTGCTCGACATCCTCGACCAGATAGATCTGGCCGGTGCCGGCTTCGCGGTTCCACTGGCCCATGGTGCCCTCCACTTCCGGGTGACCGGCGTGGCCGATCAGCACCACGTCACGGCCGGCACGGCAGTGGCGGGCCACTTCGAAGTGGACCTTGGTCACCAGCGGACAGGTGGCGTCGAACACCTTCAGGCCACGACGCTCGGCCTCCTGGCGCACGGCCTGGGACACGCCATGCGCGCTGAAAATGACCGTGTTGTTGTCCGGCACTTCATCGAGTTCCTCGACGAAGATCGCACCGCGCTGCTTCAGGTCGTCGACCACGAAGCGGTTGTGCACCACTTCATGGCGGACATAGATGGGCGCGCCCAGCGTTTCGATCGCGCGCTTGACGATCTCGATCGCACGATCGACGCCGGCACAGAATCCACGCGGGTTGGCGAGCAGCACATCCATCAGTTCAGTCTCCCGGCAGCGGCCGGCTTACGGTTTCGGGTTGGCATTATCCGCCTTTTTGGCGGACTTGCCGTCGAACAGGCCAAACAGGGCGATGCCGATGGCACCCACCACGATGGCCGAATCGGCGATGTTGAACGAGGGCCAGGTGTAGCTGCCCACGTACCACTGGATGAAGTCGACCACATGGCCATGCACCTGGCGGTCGATCACGTTGCCGATGGCGCCGCCGATGATCAGCGCGTACGGCACCGCGGCCTTCCAGTTGCCGCGGGCAGTGCTACGCAGCCACCAGGCCATCAGGCCGCTGATGACGATCGCCAACACGGTGAAGAAGTGTTTCTGCCAGCCACCGGCGTCGCTCAGGAAACTGAACGCGGCACCGGTGTTGTAGGTGCGGTACCAGTTCCAGAAGCCGTCGATGACCACCACCGGCTGGAACTCCGGCAGGCTCGACAACACCCAGGCCTTGGACCACTGGTCCAAGCCGATGATGGCGGCCGACAGCAGCAGCCAGACCAGGGCGTTCGGATGCGGACGGGGCGCGGCCATCAGAACCAGCTCCGCACTTCACCGGCGCCGGTGATGTTGCTCACGCAGCGACCGCACAGTTCCGGGTGGTCGGCGTTGCTGCCAACGTCGGCGCGGTGGTGCCAGCAGCGCACGCACTTGGCCTTGGTGGTCGGCTGGGCGCTGACGAACACCTCGTCGGTGGTCGCCGGGCGCACCTGCACGTCGCCACTGATGAACAGGAAACGCAGTTCATCGGCCAGCGGCTGCCAGCGCGCGGCCTGCTCTTCGCTGGCGGCGATCGTGATTTCCGCTTCCAGCGCGGCACCGATCGCGCCGTTGGCACGCATCGGCTCGAGCACCTTGGCCACCTGCTCGCGCACGGCCAGCAGCTGGTCGAAGTCGGCGGCATTGAGCTGGGCATCAGCCGGCAGCGGCGCCAGGCCGTCGTACCAGGTGGTGAACAGCACATGGCCGGCATGCTCGCCCGGCAGATAGCCCCACAGCTCGTCGGCGGTGAAGGTCAGGATCGGCGCCACCCAGCGGGTGAACGCTTCGGCGATGTGGTACATCGCGCTCTGTGCCGAACGGCGACCGTGCGAATCGGTCGGCATCGTGTACAGGCGGTCCTTGGTCACGTCCAGGTACAGCGAGCCCAGGTCCACGCTGCAGAAATTCAGCAGCAGCTGCACGATCTCGGCCATGTTGTAGCCGTCGTAGGCCGCCTTGATCTTCTCCTGCAGCTCCCACGCGCGATGCACGATCCAGCGGTCCAGCGCGACCATCTGGTCGAGCGGCTGCAGGTGCTGGGCCGGATCGAAACCGTCCAGGTTGCCGAGCAGGAAGCGTGCGGTGTTGCGCAGGCGACGGTAGGCGTCGGCGTTGCGCTTGAGGATCTCCTGCGACAGCGACATCTCGTTGCTGTAGTCGGCCGAGGCGATCCACAGGCGCAGGATGTCCGCGCCCAGCTTGTTCATGATGTCCTGCGGCTCGATGCCGTTGCCCAGCGACTTGGACATCTTGCGGCCGTGCTCGTCCACGGTGAAGCCGTGGGTCAGGCACTGCTTGTACGGCGCGCGCTTGTCGATCGCCACGCCGGTCAGCAGCGAGGACTGGAACCAGCCGCGGTGCTGGTCGGAACCTTCCAGGTACAGGTCGGCCGGCTTGCCGAAGCCACGCGCCGCAAGCACGCCTTCATGGGTCACGCCCGAGTCGAACCAGACGTCGAGGATGTCGGTGACCTTCTCGTAGTCGGCCGCTTCGGCGCCCAGCAGTTCAGCAGCATCCAGCGAATACCACACGTCGATGCCCTCAGCCTCGACGCGGTCGGCGACCTGCTGCATCAGCTCCACCGAACGCGGGTGGATCTCGCCGGTCTGGCGATGGGTGAACAGTGCGATCGGCACGCCCCAGGTGCGCTGGCGCGAGATGGTCCAGTCCGGGCGACCGTCGACCATGCTCTGGATGCGCGCCTTGCCCCAGGTCGGGAACCAGCCGACGGTGTCGATGGCGGCCATCGCATCGTTGCGCAGGTTGGCCTTGTCCATCGAGATGAACCACTGCGGGGTGGCGCGGAACACCACCGGCGTCTTGTGGCGCCAGCAGTGCGGGTAGCTGTGGCGGATCGGGTGGAAGGCCAGCAGCGAACCGTTGTCGCGCAGCACGCCGACGATGGCCTCCTGCGCCTTCCACAGGTGCTGGCCAGCCAGCACCACGTCACCGGCCGGCGGGGTCGATTCCAGGTACACGCCACGGCCGTCGATCGGGGTCACCTGGCCGGCGTTGTACTTGTCCAGCAGGCCGTACTTCTGGCTGACCACGAAGTCTTCCTGGCCGTGGCCGGGGGCGGTGTGCACCGCACCGGTACCGTCCTCGTCGGAGACGTGCTCGCCGTTGAGCACCAGGATCTCGCGCTCCGGGTAGAACGGGTGCACCAGCAGCTGGCGCTCCAGCGCGGCACCGGTGGTTTCACCGTGCAGCACCACTTCGTCCACGCCGTAGCGCTGCAGTGCGCGCTCAGCCAGGGCCGCGGCCAGCACCAGCCAACGGCGCTTGCCGTTGTGCGCCGGGCCTTCGGCCAGCACGTAGTTGATCTCCGCGCCCAGCGACACCGCCAGCGAAGCCGGCAGCGTCCACGGGGTGGTGGTCCAGATCGGCACGGCCACTTCCACATCGGCCGGCACGCTCACGCCGAACGCCTGGCCGATGGCCTGCGCATCGCGCGCGGCGTAGGCGACGTCGATCGCCGGCGATTCCTTTTCCTGGTACTCGATCTCGGCCTCGGCCAGCGCCGAGCCACAGTCGAAGCACCAGTACACCGGCTTGGCGCCACGCACCAGGTGGCCATTGGCCACGACCTTGGCCAGCGCACGGATCTCGTTGGCTTCGAAGTCGAAGCTCAGGGTCTTGTACGGGTTGTCCCAGTCGCCGGTCACGCCCAGGCGCTTGAAGTCCACGCGCTGGATGTTGATCTGCTCTTCGGCGAACTCGCGGCACTTCTGGCGGAATTCGACGGCGTCGAGCTTGGTGCCGACCTTGCCCCACTTCTTCTCGACCGCGATTTCGATCGGCAGGCCATGGCAGTCCCAGCCCGGCACGTAGGGCGCGTCGAAGCCGGCCAGGTAGCGCGACTTGACGATGATGTCCTTCAGGATCTTGTTGACCGCGTGGCCGAGGTGGATGCGGCCGTTGGCGTACGGCGGGCCGTCGTGCAGCACGAACAGCGGGCGGCCGGCGGCGTTGTCGCGCAGCTGCTGGTAGAGCCCCTGCTCTTCCCACCGCGCCAGAATGCCCGGCTCGCGCTTGGGCAGGTCGCCGCGCATCGGGAATTCGGTGGCTGGCAGGTTCAGGGTGGTCTTGTAGTCCTGGCTCACGCAGTGGCTCGCAATCTATGTTCGGAAAGGATGGCGCGCGCCTGTTCGGCATCGCGGTGCATCTGGTCGGTCAGTGCCGCCAGATCATTGAATTTCTCTTCGTCGCGCAACTTGGCGACGAACTCTACGTCGATGTGGCGCCCGTACAGGTCGCCCTGGAAATCAAACAGGTGCGCTTCCAGCAGCGGCTCCACGCCGTCCACCGTCGGCCGCGTGCCGAAGCTGGACACCGACGGCCACGGCTGGTCGAACACGCCGTGCACCCAGGTTGCGTAGATGCCCGACAGCGCCGGCGTCTTCGGGAACCGCAGGTTGGCAGTGGGGAAGCCCAGCGTACGACCAAGCTGGCGGCCGCGCACCACCCGCCCGCTGATCGCGTACGGACGCCCGAGCAGATCGCCGGCACGGGCGAAGTCGCCGTCCCGCAGCAGCTGGCGGATGCGGGTGCTGGAGATGCGCTCGCCGTGCAGATCGACCGCTTCGATCTCGCCGGCGCTGAAGCCGAGCTCGGCGCCGAGCTGCTGCAGCAGGGCCAGGTCGCCGCGGCGGCGGTTGCCGAAGCAGAACTCCGGCCCGATCCAGACCTCACGCGCACTCAGGCGATTGACCAGCAACTGGCGCACGAAGGTCTCGGCCGGCATCGCCGCCATCGCCGCGTCGAAACGCAGCAAGCCGATCGCATCGACACCCAGCTCGCGCAGGATCTCGACCTTGCTGCGCGCCAGGGTCAGCCGCGGCGGCGGCGTGCCCTGGGCGAAGAATTCACGCGGCAGCGGCTCGAACGCCACGGCCACCGCGGCCACGCCCAAGGCGCGCGCGCGGGCAACCGCGTGGCGGACCAGCGCACGATGGCCCAGGTGGAGGCCGTCGAATGCACCGATACAGACCACGCTTCCGTTGGGGAACAGCTCCCCGCCCTCGACGCTTCTGAACAGCCTGCTCATCAACTCTCGTTCCGGCCCGACCGGGGCCGCTGCTTCAATGGTGTAACCCTGAAGTATAGCCGCCACGGGCCGCGATCAATGCCCACGCAGGTCGCGCGGGCGGAAGCCCATCGCCAGCATGGCCACCGCATAGGTCGCGCCACCGCCGCCGACCAGCAGCATCAGGCCACCGATACGGTGCCATTTGTCCATGACGGTGAAGTCGGGAACCCAATGCAGCAGGGCCAACAGCACGCCGACCATGGCCGCACAGGCCAGCAGCAGCCGCACCAGATAGCCGCCCCAGCCCGGCCGGCGCTGGTAGACATCGGTCTTGCCCAGCCAGTACCAGAGCAGGCCCAGGTTCAGGTAACTGGACAGTGCGCTGGCGATGCCCAGCGCCAGGTGCAGGCCCGGCTGCTTGCCGATGGCCGCCATCACGCCCTGCGCCTTCAGCTCGTCCGGCACCATGACCTGGTACAGCACGGCCAGCAGGGCGAAGTTGAACACCATGTTGGCCACCAGCGCGGCCACACCGGCGCGCACCGGGGTCTTGGTGTCCTGGCGCGCATAGAACGCCGGCAGCACCACCTTCAGCAGGGCGAACGCCGGCAGGCCGAAACTCAGGCCGTACACCGACAGCGCGGTCATGCGGGTATCGAAGGCGGTGAACTGGCGGTACTGGAACAGAGTGGCGATCAGCGGCTCGGCCAGCAGCAGCAGGCCCAGCATGGCCGGCACCGAGATCAGCAGGGTCATCCGCAGGCCCCAGTCCAGCGAGCGCGAGAAACCCTCGCGGTCGGTGCTGACGTGATGGCGGGCCAGCGCCGGCAGGATCACCGTGCCCAGCGCCACGCCGAACACACCCAGCGGCAGCTCCAGAAAGCGATCGGCCAGCGACAGCCACGACTGCGAGCCGTCGGTCAGCTTGGCCGCGATGAGGGTATCCAGCAGCAGGTTGATCTGCGCCACCGACGAACCGAACAGGGTCGGCACCATCAGCGTCAGCACCTTGCGCACGCCCGGATGGCGCCAGCCCCAGCGCGGCAGGGTCAGCAGGTTGATGCCCTTCAGCGAGGGCAGCTGGAACAGCAGCTGCAGGATGCCGGCGGCGAGTACCGCCCAGCCCAGCGCCAGGATCTGTTTTTCCGGGGTGCCGCCCAGCTGCGGCGCCAGCCATAGCGCACCGGCGATCATGCACAGGTTGAGGATGACCGGGGTCAGCGCCGGCATCGCGAAACGCTGGAAGCTGTTCAGCGCGCCACCGGCCAGCGCGGTCAACGAGACGAACAACAGGAACGGGAAGGTCAGGCGGAACAGGTCGACCAGCAGGGTCTGCTTGACCGGGTCGGTATCAGCACCACTCGAGAATGCGACCGCCAGCTGCGGCGCGAAGATCAGCGCCAGCGCGGTAACCAGCATCAGCACCCCACCCAGGGTGCCGGCGGTGCGGGCCATCAGTTCACGCAGCTCGGCATGGCTGCGGGTTTCCTTCACTTCCGTGAACACCGGCACGAAAGCGGTGGCGAAAGAGCCTTCGGCGAACAACCGGCGCAGGAAATTGGGTACCCTGAAGGCAACCCAGAACGCATCGGTAACCGCATTGGTGCCGAACGTGGTGGTGATCACCTGGTCACGGACAAGTCCGAGCACCCGCGAGACCATGGTCATGCTGCTGAACGACAGCAGGCCTCGCAACATCTTCGGTGAACTCACTCAGCGTCCCTCTTGACAATCGACTTGACGTGCATTTCTCGGGCCATCATACTAGCTAGCTTGCTGTTCCCATAACACCGATTTTTTCAGGAAACCACCACCGTGGCCAATATCAAGTCCGCCAAGAAGCGCGCCAAGCAGACCGTCGTGCGCAACGCGCGCAACGTGGCTCAGCGCTCGATGCTGCGCACCGCTGTCAAGAAAGTGATCAAGGCGCTGGACGCCAACGATGCCGCCGGCGCCGAAGCCGCCTTCGCCGTTGCCCAGCCGATCCTGGATCGCTTCAGCGCGCGTGGCCTGATCCACAAGAACAAGGCTGCTCGCCACAAGAGCCGCCTGAACGACCGCATCAAGGCCCTCAAGGCCGCCTGATCCGGCGTTGCCGCCCTGCCCCTTCGGGGGTCGGGCAGCAGAAAAGAACCCGGCCCCGGCCGGGTTTTTTGTTGCCTGCGATCCACGCGATCCGGTAGTGCCGGCCGCTGGCCGGCAACCCCGAGGAATGCCGGCCCGCGGCCGGCACTAATGGAAAATGAAAAACCCGGCCGAAGCCGGGTTTTTCGCATGGAACCACAACAGCATTACTGCGCGTTGCGGGCTTCCAGCTCGTCTTCCTTCTGGCGATCGAAGAAGGCCATGATCCGGCTCATGATCGGGAAAGTACCTTCGCGGCCCAGCGCGGAGACCAGGAACCACGGCTCCTTCCAGCCCAGCTCGGCAACGATCTGTTCGGCCGCAGCCTTCGCTTCGTCTTCGAACATCAGGTCGGCCTTGTTCAGCACCAGCCAGCGCGGCTTCTGCAGCAGCTCCGGATCATGCTTTTCCAGTTCGCGCTCGATCGCGCGCACCTGCTCGACCGGGGAAATGCCTTCCACCCCACCTTCCATCGGCGAGATGTCCACCAGGTGCAGCAGCAGGCGGGTGCGCTGCAGGTGGCGCAGGAACTGCGCACCCAGGCCGGCACCGTCGGCAGCGCCTTCGATCAGGCCGGGAATGTCGGCAATCACGAAGCTGCGGTAGTTCTCCACCTTCACCACACCCAGGTTCGGGTACAGCGTGGTGAACGGGTAATCGGCCACCTTCGGCGTCGCCGCCGAAACGGCACGGATCAGGGTGCTCTTGCCAGCGTTGGGGAAGCCCAGCAGGCCGACGTCGGCCAGCAGCTTCAGCTCCAGCTTCAGCGTGCGCTCTTCGCCCGGCTCGCCCGGCAGCGCCTGGCGCGGCGAGCGGTTGGTCGAGCTCTTGAAGTGCATGTTGCCGAGGCCACCACGACCGCCCTGCGCCACCAGCAGGCGATCACCATGCTGGGTCAGGTCGCCGATGATTTCATCGGTGGCGACGTTGATCACCACGGTGCCGACCGGCACGGTGATGGTCAGGTCTTCGCCGCCCTTGCCATAGGCCTGGCGGCCCATGCCGTTCTCGCCACGCTGCGCCTTGAAGATGCGGTCATGGCGGAAGTCGACCAGGGTGTTCAGGTTTTCGTCGGCGCGGATGTACACGCTGCCGCCCGCACCGCCGTCGCCGCCGTCCGGGCCGCCGAGCGGAATGAACTTCTCGCGACGGAAGCCAATGCAGCCGTTGCCGCCGTTGCCGGCGAACACTTCGATTTCTGCTTCGTCTACCAGTTTCATTGTTTCGATGCCTGCGATGGGCGCGGCCTGCCAGCCGTCGCCTTGAATGTTATGCCAGCCGCTGGCCGGCAACCCGGCCTGGCCGGTCTTGCTTTCACTCTAACGAAAAGCCCCGCCGAAGCGGGGCTCTTCATGCAGCACCCCCATGCCGAGGCACGGGTGCCGGCGATGCCTGGATCAGGCGTCGGCCGAGACGATGCTGACGGTGCGGCGCTTCTTGGCGCCCTTGACCGAGAACTCCACCTTGCCGTCCACGAGGGCGAACAGGGTGTGGTCACGGCCCAGGCCAACGCCCGAACCCGGGTGGAACTGGGTGCCGCGCTGACGCACGATGATGTTGCCGGCTTCGATGGCCTGGCCGCCGAAGATCTTGACGCCCAGGTACTTCGGGTTGGAGTCGCGACCGTTGCGCGAGGAGCCTACGCCCTTTTTATGTGCCATGACTGCTTCTCCTGATGCTTAGCCGGCGATGCCGGTGATCTCGATTTCGGTGTAGTACTGACGGTGACCCTGACGCTTCATGTGGTGCTTGCGGCGACGGAACTTGATGATCCGGACCTTGTCAGCACGACCCTGGGACAGGACCTTGGCGGTGACGGCAGCGCCCTTCAGCGCATCGCCCAGCTTCACGCCGTCGCTGTCACCCAGCATCAGGATGTTGTCAAACTTGATCTCGCTGCCGACTTCGACTTCGAGCTTTTCAATGCGGAGCTTTTCGCCCTGCGCCACGCGGTATTGCTTACCGCCGGTGACCAGTACTGCGTACATGACCAGGCCTTCCTCTGTAGTTATTGTGGTCTGAGCTGCCGCCATCGAGGGCGGACAGGAGCGGGATTGTACGCAGATCAGCGGGCGCGGGTCAAGTCAACCCCTGAACGGCCTGGAGACCGGGCCCTGTAGAGCCGGGCCATGCTCGGCTGAACGGCCCGGGGGTCCGGCCGGAACGGGGTCAGATCCCTTTTCACGTCGTGAAAAGGGATCTGACCCCTGCCTGTCGGCCTGTCTCATCAGGTGAGACATCGGGCTGGCATTGTCGCCCATTGCCCCCATCTGGTCACCTCGGTAGGCTGACCGATTGCCGTTCCCTGCTGGCCCGGCACCCAGCCAACGCCCCCACAACCGGATCCCCCATGGCGATGGATTTCATCCGCATCCGCGGCGCGCGGACGCACAATCTGAAGAACCTCGACCTCGACCTGCCCCGCGACAAGCTGATCGTGATCACCGGCCTGTCCGGTTCGGGCAAGTCCTCGCTGGCGTTCGACACCATCTATGCAGAAGGCCAGCGCCGCTACGTCGAGTCGCTGTCGGCCTATGCGCGCCAGTTCCTGAGCGTGATGGAAAAGCCGGACCTGGACCACATCGAAGGCCTGTCCCCGGCCATCTCGATCGAGCAGAAGTCGACCTCGCACAACCCGCGCTCGACGGTCGGCACCATCACCGAGATCTACGACTACCTGCGCCTGCTGTACGCCCGCGTCGGCACCCCGCGCTGCCCGGACCACGGCTACCCGCTGGAAGCGCAGACGGTCAGCCAGATGGTCGACCAGGTGCTGACGCTGGACCCGGAACAGCGCTACATGCTGCTGGCGCCGGTCATCCGCGACCGCAAGGGCGAACACGCACAGGTGTTCGACCAGCTGCGTGCGCAGGGCTTCGTGCGTGTGCGCGTGGACGGCGAGCTGTATGAAATCGATGCGGTGCCGCCGCTGGCGCTGCGCCAGAAGCACACCATCGAGGCGGTGATCGACCGCTTCCGCCCGCGCGAGGACATCAAGCAGCGCCTGGCCGAGAGCTTCGAGACCGCACTGAAGCTGGGCGATGGCATGGCCTCGGTGCAGAGCCTGGACACCGCCGACGCCACGCCGGCGCTGTTCTCCTCCAAGTACTCCTGCCCGGTGTGCGACTACTCGCTGCCGGAACTGGAGCCGCGCCTGTTCTCGTTCAACGCACCGATGGGCGCCTGCCCCGGCTGCGATGGCCTGGGCATCGCCGAGTTCTTCGATCCCTCGCGCGTGGTGGTGCATCCGGAGCTGTCGCTGGCCGCCGGTGCGGTGCGCGGCTGGGACCGCCGCAACGCCTACTATTTCCAGCTGATCGCCTCGCTGGCCAAGCACTACAAGTTCGACGTGGACGCCGCCTGGAACTCGCTGCCGGCCAAGGTGCAGCAGGCCGTGCTGTACGGCAGCGGCGACGAAACGATCACCTTCACCTACTTCACCGAAGCTGGCGGCCGCACCCAGCGCAAGCACCGCTTCGAGGGCATCATTCCCAACCTCGAACGCCGCTACAAGGAAACCGAGTCGCCGGCGGTGCGCGAGGAGCTGTCCAAGTACATCAGCGAACAGCCGTGCCCGGAATGCAATGGCGCGCGCCTGAACAAGGCAGCACGCAACGTGTTCGTGGCCGATCGCCCGCTGCCGGAGCTGGTGGTGCTGCCGATCGACGAGGCACTGAAGTTCTTCAGTGAACTGAGCCTGCCGGGCTGGCGTGGCGAGATCGCCGCGAAGATCGTCAAGGAGATCGGCGAACGCCTCGGCTTCCTGGTCGATGTCGGCCTGGATTACCTGACCCTGGAGCGCAAGGCAGACACCCTGTCCGGTGGCGAGGCACAGCGCATCCGCCTGGCCAGCCAGATCGGCGCCGGCCTGGTCGGTGTGATGTACGTGCTCGACGAGCCGTCGATCGGCCTGCACCAGCGCGACAACGAACGCCTGCTCGGCACCCTCACCCGCCTGCGTGACCTGGGCAATACGGTGATCGTGGTCGAACATGACGAGGATGCGATCCGGCTGGCCGACTACGTTCTGGACATCGGCCCGGGCGCGGGCGTGCACGGCGGCGAGATCGTCGGCCAGGGCACCCTGCAGGACATCCTGGAGGCACCGCGTTCGCTGACCGGCCAGTATCTGTCGGGCAAGCGCGCGATCGAGATTCCGGCGCGCCGGCACACGCCGAACCCGAAGATGACCCTGCACCTGCGCGGGGCGACCGGCAACAACCTGAAGGGCGTGGACCTGGCGATTCCGTCGGGCCTGCTGACCTGCGTGACCGGCGTGTCCGGCTCGGGCAAGTCGACCCTGATCAACGACACCCTGTTCTCGCTGGCCGCCAACGAGATCAACGGCGCCTCGCACCCGATCGCTCCGTACAAGGAAATCGATGGCCTGGACCTGTTCGACAAGGTGGTGGACATCGACCAGTCGCCGATCGGCCGCACCCCGCGCTCGAACCCGGCCACCTACACCGGCCTGTTCACGCCGCTGCGCGAACTGTTCGCACAGGTGCCCGAAGCGCGTGCACGCGGCTATTCGCCGGGCCGCTTCAGCTTCAACGTGCGCGGCGGCCGCTGCGAAGCCTGCCAGGGTGACGGTCTGATCAAGGTCGAGATGCACTTCCTGCCGGACGTGTACGTGCCCTGCGACGTCTGCCATGGCAAGCGCTACAACCGCGAGACGCTGGAGATCCTGTACAAGGGCTTCAACATCAACGACGTGCTGGAAATGACCGTCGAGGATGCGCTGAAGCTGTTCGAACCGGTGCCGTCGATTGCGCGCAAGCTGGAAACACTGGTCGACGTCGGCCTGAGCTACATCAAGCTGGGCCAGAGCGCGACCACGCTGTCCGGTGGTGAAGCGCAGCGCGTGAAGCTGTCCAAGGAACTGTCGCGCCGCGATACCGGCCGCACCCTGTACATCCTCGACGAGCCGACCACCGGCCTGCACTTCCACGACATCGAAGCGTTGCTGGGCGTGCTGCACAAGCTGCGCGACGAGGGCAACACGGTGGTGGTGATCGAACACAACCTGGACGTGATCAAGACCGCCGACTGGATCGTTGATCTGGGTCCGGAAGGCGGCCATCGCGGCGGCACCATCCTGGTCACCGGCACGCCGGAAGACGTGGCGGCCTGCCCGCAGTCGTACACCGGCCAGTTCCTTGCGCGCATGCTGCCGTCCACCCACGCGCGCCCGGAGCAGCCGGCCGCCGTGGCGAACAAGCCCGACGCCCGCCCGCCGCGCAAGGTGAAGCCTGAAAAGGCCGAGAAGCCGGCGAAGAAGGCCGTGGCTGCCAAGAGCACCGGCAAGACCAGCAAGACCGCCACTGCCAGCAAGAAGAAAAAGGACGCCTGATGAGCAGCGAACACAAGATCCTGGCCCGCATCCCGATCAGCGTGCGCTGGCGTGACATGGACAGCATGGGCCATGTGAACAACGCCAAGTACATCTCCTACCTGGAAGAAGCGCGCGTGCGCTGGATGCTGGGCGTGGAGGGTGTGTCGATGACCGACCGCATCGCACCCGTGGTGGCCGCGACCAACGTCAACTACCGGCTGCCGATCGTGTGGCCCAACGACATCCTGGTCGAGCTGTTCGTCGAGCGCCTGGGCAACAGCAGCGTGACCATCGGCCACCGCATCGTCGACCAGCAGGACGAATCGAAGCTCTATTCGGACGGCAACGTGGTGGTGGTCTGGATGGACACCCAGACCGGCAAGAGCGCACCGCTGCCGGAGGCGATCCGCAGCGCGTCGACCTGACGCGCCTGTGGTAGTGCCGGCCGCTGGCCGGCAACCTCCAGATGTATCGCGGATGCCGGCCAGCGGCCGGCACTACCGATCCAATTCAAAGGACTGACATGATCCACCAGACTGAACTGCGCGACCTGCTGCCCGGCATGGTCGCCTTCCCCACCGATGTCTTCCCCTCCGACCAGGCCTGGCTCGGCCAGCACCTGCTGCCGCTGCTGAAGATCGACCTCGGCGTGCTGCGCCCGGAACTGGCCGGCCAGGTGGCAACGATGCTGTGCCCGATCGAGCCGTATGACGGCTGCATCGGCGAGACCACAGAAGAACACCACAACGATTTCACCGGCACCAACTGGATCGCCTTCGAACTGACCGCCGGCAACGAGATGCGCTTCCTCGGCAACGCGGGCTATTTCATCGGTGATGCGGTGCAGGACAAGGATGCGCAGGAACACATCGCGCAGATGCGCGAGAGCTACGCCAAGGCCCGCGATTACCATGCCACGCATGGCCGTCTCGCCTGCTACTCGCGCTATGGCAAGGGTGAGGCCAGCGAGCGCGATTATCTGGATACGCTGGGTGGCCCGATCAGTTTCGGCAACTGGACCGAAACCGCAGAGATTCCCGCGGCATTCGAGCTGGGTTTCACCGAAGCTGCCGATGACCCCAACGCTGCGGACGATGCCGAAACAGTGATCATCACCCGCAATGGCAACAAATTCTTCGCCGTGGCCGACGTGGCCGGCTACAACTGGTGCGCCACCGGTGCCGATGCGATCGTGATGCTGTACGAGCCGGAAAGCCGCACGGTGCTGTTCTCGTTCGACTGGTCGTAAGCCCCCTGGTAGTGCCGGCCGCTGGCCGGCATTTCGCGTCCTGCCGGCCAGCGGCCGGCACTACCGGATATTCCGTTCGCGCCCAGCGTCCTCAACGCTACGGCAGCCATCCCAATCGTCGCTTCATCCGTAGAGTCGAGCTTGCTCGACTGCTGCAGGCCGGGGCCGTCGAGCAAGCTCGACGCTACGACGGCCATCCCAACCCCTTGCGTCAGCAGCAGCGTGCCGTTTCCCCGCGCGCTTACGGCGCGGCCTTGCGCACCACCAACGTCGCGCTCGCTTCGCCACCGCCTTCCAGCTGCAGCCGCAGCGGCAGCGCCTGGCCTTCCTTCAACGCGCCCTTGCCCTGCATCAGCATCAGGTGCAGGCCACCGGGCTTGAGCTCGGCGCGCGCGCCCGGTGCCAGCGGCAGACGCTCGATCGCGCGCATGCGGCTGACCCCATCGACGATCGTGGTCTCGTGCAGCGACACATCATTGAAGCTGCTGCTGGTCGCGCCAGTGATCGCCACCGCCTTGCTGCAGCCGTTGTGGATCACGCCGTAGCCGGCGGTCATCGGCATCGCCGGATTCGGTGGCAACCGCGCCCAGCCCTGCTCCACCGTGACGCAGTCCGGTTCCGCCGCCGACGCCGATGCTGCGGCCGCACACAGAACCAACAGTACGCCAACGAATGGTTTGGTTATCATCGCCCAGGTTCCTTCTTCGCAACGAGACCGCAGCATGACGACGCTCATCGAGGTGATCAACCATGGCCCCATCCGCGAACTGCGCCTGGCGCGGCCGCCGGTCAACGCACTGGACACCGAACTGTGCCGGCAGTTGATCCATGCCATCGAGCTGGCCATGGCCGAAGACGCGCACGGCATCGTGCTGTCGGGCAGCGAGCGCATCTTCACCGGCGGCATGGACGTGCCGCACCTGCTCTCGCATGGTGATGACAAGCACAAGTTGCTGGACACCTGGAACGCCTTCTTTGGCGCCGTGCGCACGCTGGCCGAGAGCCGGATCCCGGTGGTCGCGGCGATCACCGGCCACGCACCGGCGGGCGGCTGCGTGCTGGCCCTGTGCTGCGACTACCGGGTGATGGCGCGCAGCGCCGATCCGTCGCGGCCGTATGCCATCGGCCTGAACGAAGTGCAGGTGGGCCTGATCGCGCCGGAGGGCATCCAGCGCCTGCTGCGCCGCGCGGTGGGCGTACACCGCGCCGGCGTCCTGCTGACCACCGGCTCGCTGGTGCCGGCCGAACAGGCGCTGCAGATCGGCCTGGTCGATGAACTGGCCGAAGGCGACCTGGTGGTGGCGCGCGCCATCGCCTGGCTGCAGAACCTGCTCAAGCAGCCGCGCCAGCCGATGCTGCTGACCCGCGCCATTGCCCGTGCCGACCTGCACGAAGCCCTGCACCCGGACCTGATCCAGCTCGACCGCTTCGTCGAGGCCTGGTTCGCCCCGGACGCGCAGAATGCCCTGCAGGCGCTGGTCGCCCGGCTGGGCAAGTAACCGGTAGTGCCGGCCGCTGGCCGGCAACCGCAGGTGCCCCAGGAGGATCATGAGGTTGCCGGCCAGCGGCCGGCACTACCAATGATGGACTGGCCTGCAACGGTATAATCGGGGCCTCTTCATTGCTGTGGCCGCCCCCTTGAACGACACGCCCGAACCCGTCGTCTCCGAGCTGATCGACCTGCTCACCCTGGAGCGGCTGGAGGACAACCTGTTCCGCGGGCAGAGCCGCGACATCGGCACCAAGTACGTGTTCGGCGGCCAGGTGCTGGGCCAGGCGCTGGCTGCGGCGCAGGCCACGGTCGACAACGGGCGCCACGTGCACTCGCTGCACGCCTACTTCCTGCGCGCCGGCAACATCGACCACCCCATCGTCTACGACGTGGACCGTACCCGCGACGGCGGCAGTTTCTCGGTGCGCCGCGTCACTGCGATCCAGCACGGCAAGGTGATCTTCTTCTGCGCGGCCTCGTTCCAGCAGGCCGAGACCGGCGCCGAGCACCAGCACAAGATGCCCGAAGTGCCGCAGCCGGAAGACATCGAACCGAACCGCCCGCTGCCGGCCGAAGTGCTGGAGCGGCTGCCAATCAAGGTGCAGCGCTGGCTGTCGCGCGGCGGCCCGTTCGAGTTCCGCCACGTCTACCCGCGCGATGAACTCAACCCGCCCAAGCGCCCGCCCTACCACCAGGTGTGGCTGCGCCTGAGCGAGCCGGTCGGCGATGCGCCCGAGCTGCACCAGGCGCTGCTGGCCTATGCCTCCGACTTCCACCTGTTGGGCACCGCCACGTTCCCGCATGGCATCAGCTACTACCACCCGCACGTGCAGATGGCCTCGCTCGACCACGCGATCTGGTTCCACCGCCCGTTCCGCGCCGACGACTGGCTGCTGTACTCGCTGGACAGCCCCAGCGCGCAGGATTCGCGCGGCCTGGCCCGCGGCCAGTTCTTCACCCGCAATGGCGTGCTGGTGGCCAGCACCGCGCAGGAAGGCCTGATCCGCGTGGTTCCCGACCAGGCCGCGGCCGCCGCCGTGCCGGCCAAGGACTGATCCGATGCGCCAGATCTTCAGCAGCCAGCGTGTGGAAACCGTTGAAGGCGTCGCCGAGCTCCTGCGCGGGCATGGCATCGACGTCAAGGTGACCAATGGGCGCTCGTACAAGACCCGTCGCCGCGGCCAGTTCAGCTATACCGACCTGGGCAACGCCAACGCCTACCCAGCGGTGTGGATCGTGCGCGCCGACGACCAGCCGCGCGCGCGTGAAATCCTGCGCGAGGCGCGACTGCTCGACACCACCCGCCGCGACCATCCGACCGCCGAATTCGCCTTCCGCGACACCGCAGAGACGACCGGCGGCGGCCGTGGCTGGGCCTGGCGCATCCGCATCGCCCTGCTGGTGGTGATCGCCGGCGTGGCGCTGGTGATCGGCCTGCGCCATCGTGGCGCCCCGGCGCCGGTCGCACCGGCCCCTGCCCCGCAGACCCAGCCGCAGCAGGCGCAACCGGCTCCGCAGGCCGCACCGGAAGAGGAAGAAATCCGGGTTCGCATCCAGCCCTCGAAGTGACGCACGGGTAGTGTCGGCCGCTGGCCGGCAGCCGAAAAAGGGGACGGAGGGGATTAAGTCGTTTGTGGCACAAACGACTTAATCCCCTCCGTCCCCTTTTTTTGTCATGAGGTTGCCGGCCAGCGGCCGGCACTACCGTGCAGAAGGCCGGTCACATTCGGCGCGCGGCTCCGTCTTGGGACACAATCCCAGCAGGAGAGCCGCCGCCATGACGACGTTCGCCGCATCGATCGACCAGACACTGGAACGCGAACTGCCTGCCGCCGCCAGCGGTTGCCAGCACGCCTATGGCCGCATCGTGCTGGCCTGCCAGAACACGGTTACCGCCATCGCGCTGGCCATCACCCGCGATCGTCAGGCCAGTGAGGACATCGCCCAGGAGGCCTTCGTGAAGGGCTGGCAGCAGCTGCACCAGCTGCGCAGTTCGACCAGCTTCCTGCCGTGGCTGCGGCAGATCACCCGCAACCTGGCCCGCGACTGGCTGCGCGCGCAGCGCGGCCGGCCGCTGACCGGCGAGGCCGCCGAGGTGGCGATGGGCATGGCCGCCGACCCGGCCCCGGGCGCGGCCGACCGGCTGCAACGGGTGGAAGAAGAGATCGCCGCCGAGGACATCATTTCCGCGTTGCCGGCCGACAGCCGCGAAGTACTGTTGCTGTACTACCGCGAAGGCCAGCGCTCGCAGCAGGTGGCCGAGCTGCTTGGGCTCAATGACGCCGCCGTGCGCAAGCGCCTGTCGCGTGCCCGCGCGCTGGTGCGCGACGGCCTGCTGCAACGCTTCGGCGAGTTCGCGCGCAGCAGCGCACCCAGTGCCGCGTTCGCTACGGCGGTGGTTTCGATGGTACTGGTGGCTGCGCCCGGCACGGCCAGTGCTGCGGTGCTGCTCGGCACCGGTGTCGGCATCGGCGGCAGCAAGCTTGGCCTCGGCGGTGCCAGCGCTGCGGGCGGCACCGCGATGGGCTCGTTGACCGCCACACTGGGCCAACTGCACGTGCTGCCGGCCGAAAGCTGGGGGGCGGTCATTGGCGGCGTGGTCGGTGGTGCGATCGGCAGCTATCTGGGCGGACGCTTCCTGATGTCGTACACGGAAACGGCGTCCGAGCGCGCCGACGTGCGCCGCTTCCTCTACCTCAACATCATCACGGGCATGTTCTGGTGCCTGGCGATCCTGCTGGCTGTGATGCTGCAGGCGCCGGTCTGGGCGCAGCTGACGGTGCTGGCGGTAGGCCTGGGCGTGGTCAACTACCAGTGCCTGGTGCCGCTGCAGCGGGTGATGGCACCGATGATCGCGCGCGATTCGGCACGGCGCGGGCGCACCGGGACCAACTGGAAGTACGAAGCCATGTATGGCCGCACCGGCATCATCGCCATGAACCTGATGGTCATCGCGCTGGTGGTGTACTCACTGATGCGCAGCGGCCGCCTGTAACGGACAACGCCGGCAGTGCGCCGGCGTTGTCGTCATTCACTGCGTTGAACCTCAGCGCTGCGGCTTCGGCGCCGCGCCATCGCGCGGACCGCCGTGGCGCGGGCCACCGTGCATCGGGCCCTTGGCCGCGTCGAACTCGGCCTTGCTCAGCTGGCCATCCTTGTTGGTGTCGGCGGCGGCGAACCAGGCATCACGACGCTGCTTCATGCGCAGCTCGCGGTCGGCCTTGTCCAGGTAACCGTCCTTGTTGAGGTCGAGCTCGTCGAAGCGCGCGGCCAGGCGCGGATCGGCCTTGGCTTCCTCGCGGCTGATGCGGCCGTCCTTGTTGACGTCCAGCTTGGCCCAGCGCTCACCGCCGTGGCCACCACGGCGACCGTGCTGCCAGCGCGGCAGCTCATCGCGCGAGAGCTTGCCGTCCTTGTTCTTGTCCAGCTCGTCGAACTTCGCGGCCAGGCGCGGGTTGGCAGCGGCTTCGCTGCGGTCGATGACGCCGTCGCCGTTGGTGTCCAGCTTGGCCGGGCGCTGCGCCGGCGCAGTCGGGGCATCGGCGGCCAGCGCGATACCGGTAGCGGAAGTGCCGAGCAGCAGGGCCAGCAGCAGGGGGGTACGGATCATGAGGTCACTCCTGGGGATGGGAACAGCGTCGGGGTGATCACTTCACCCTCGGGGAACAACAACGCCCGGGCGCGACATCGGTTGACGCCACTGCCGGTTCCATTCATCCGGCGGACAGTCGCCACCACTGCGACAGGCTGGGGCTATGCTGTGCCCATGGCGATTCACGGCGACAGAGACGACGAACTGCGACTTTTCCAGACCGGCGAGCACCCCTGCGGGTACTGGTCGGACCGGGTGGCACGCGACCTGGTGCTGGATCCGCACGACCGTCGTCTCGGCGGCCTGTACCCGCTGGCACTGAGCTGGGGCTTCCGCCGCAGCGGCGACCTGGTCTACCGGCCGCATTGCGCGCACTGCCAGGCCTGCGTAGCGGTGCGCATCCCGGTGGCGCGCTTCGCCCCGGACCGCAGCCAGCGCCGTTGCGCGGCCCGCAATGAAGACCTGGAAGTACGCATCACCGCGGCCACCGCCCGCGATGACCTGTTCGCGCTGTATCACCGCTACCTCACCCATCGCCACGCCAATGGCGGCATGGATGACCACGGCCCGCACGAGTTCGAGCAGTTCCTGATCGGCAGCTGGTCACACACCCGCTTCATGGAGATGCGCCTGCCCGGCCACGATGGCCAGCCCAGCCAGCTGCTGGGGGTGGCGGTGACCGACGTCACCGAGCATGGCCTGTCGGCGGTCTACACCTTCTTCGACCCGGACCATGCCGCGCGTGGGCTGGGCACCTTCGCGATCCTGCAGCAGATCGAATGGGCGCGCCGCGAGGGCCTGCCGCACGTTTATCTGGGCTACTGGATCCGCGGTCACCAGAAGATGGACTACAAGCGCCGCTTCCATCCGCTGGAAGCCTACGATGGCCGCCGCTGGCACGATTTCGACAACGATCTGGACGGGCGCTGACAAACCGCTGACACCGGGCCGGGTGCACAATACGGCCCATGAACGCCAAACCCCTGATCCTCGCCCTGGCCCTGCTCTGCGGCGCCACCGCCCCCGCCTTCGCCACGTCCCCTGCGATGACCGAAAAGCCGTCCGCTGCGCTGCGCCTGGCCACCTACAACACCTCGCTGTACTCCGATGAGACCGGTGGCCTGATCAAGGAGCTGGAAGGCGACAGCGAGCACGCGCGCAAGATCGCCGCGGTGCTGCAGCAGGCACGCCCGGACCTGGTGCTGCTGAACGAGTTCGACTTCGACGACGCCCACCGCGCCGCCGACCTGTTCCAGAAGCGCTACCTGGAAGTGGCCCAGCCCGGCGGCGGCAAGCCGCTGCACTTCGCCTACCGCTACCTGGCCCCGGTCAACACCGGCGTGCCCAGCGGCCTGGACCTGGACAACAACGGCGTGGTCGGCGGCGAAGGCCGCAGCCGCGGCAACGATGCCTGGGGCTACGGCCTGCACCCGGGCCAGTACGGCATGCTGGTGCTGTCGCGCTACCCGATCGATGAAGCCAAGGTGCGCAGCTTCCAGCTGCTGAAGTGGAGCGCGATGCCGGGCGCGATCCGTCCGGTCGACCCGCGCACCGGCAAGAGCTTCTACAACGACCATGTGTGGTCGCAGCTGCGGCTGTCGTCGAAGTCACATTGGGACGTGCCGGTGAAGACCCCGGCCGGCGTGGTCCACGCGCTGGTCTCGCACCCGACCCCGCCAGTGTTCGATGGCCCGGAAAAGCGCAACGCCGCGCGCAACCACGACGAACTGCGCCTGTGGCAGGAATACCTGTCCAAGGGAGACAAGCCGTGGCTGTGCGACGACAAGGGCCAGTGCGGCGGCCTGGCGCAGGACGCGCGCTTCGTGATCCTCGGCGACCTCAACAACGACCCGGTCGACGGCGATGGCCGCCATGAGGCGATCGTCGAACTGATCGAGAACGCCCGCGTGTTGCGCTACCCCACCCCGCGCAGCGTTGGTGGCGAGCAGACCAGCCTGGCCTATGCGGCCAAGGGCATCGAGCGCAAGGGCGCACCGTTCCATGCCACCGGCGATTTCGGCCCGAAGTCCGGCACCATGCGCCTGGACTACGTGCTGCCCTCGACCGGTTTCGAGTACATCGGCAGCGGCGTGTTCTGGCCGGCCAATGAAAGCCCGGAAGCGAAGATCGCCGATGGCAGCGACCATCACCTGGTGTGGGTGGATGTGCGGTAGAGCAGCGTACCGACCAACGGTCGGTACCCACCGGGTTTCGGTAGGCGACGACCGTTGGTCGTCGCTCCTTTTTCAGGGGCGCAGTTCGACGCCGATGGCGTCGGCGGCATCACGCGCGATGGCGCGTGCTTCGTCGATGGTTTCCGCGCGCGCCAGGGTCACGCCCACGCGGCGATGGCCGTGCACGCTCGGCTTGCCGAACAGGCGCACGGCGGTGTCCGGCACCTGCAGGGCGGCGGCGACGTTGTTGAAATACGGCACGCCCTCGCCATGCGCCAGCAGCGCGCACGAGGCCGACGGGTCGCTCTGGCGGATCACCGGGATCGGCAGGCCAAGGATGGCGCGCGC
Source organism: Stenotrophomonas sp. 63632_Sma (assembly GCF_056482875.1). NCBI lineage: Bacteria > Pseudomonadati > Pseudomonadota > Gammaproteobacteria > Lysobacterales > Lysobacteraceae > Stenotrophomonas > Stenotrophomonas sp. 63632_Sma. The sequence continues at coordinate 1,228,040 of NZ_CM151220.1, read as the reverse complement.
GTGCAGCGCGAACTCGCTCAGTTCCTGCGAAACAAGCGTCACCAGGCCGGTATCGTGCGGGCGCGGCGACACTTCGCTGAACCACACCTCGTCGCCCTTCACGAACAGCTCGACACCGAACAGGCCCCAGCCACCGAGGTCATCGGTGATCGCGCGCGAAATCTCTTCGGCACGCGCCAGTGCCGCGCTCGACATCGGCTGCGGCTGCCAGCTTTCGCGGTAATCACCGTCCTTCTGCAGATGGCCGATCGGCGCGCAGAACGAGGTGCCGCCGGCATGGCGCACGGTCAGCAGGGTGATCTCGTAGTCGAAATCGATGAAACCCTCGACGATGCAGCGGCCGGCACCGGCGCGGCCACCGGTCTGCGCATAGTCCCAGGCGGGTGCGATGTCCGCCTCGCTGCGCAGGGTGCTTTGGCCCTTGCCCGAGGACGACATCACCGGCTTGACCACGCACGGCAACCCAATGGCAGCCACGGCAGCACGGTATTCGGCCTCGCTATCAACGAAGCGGTACGGCGAGGTCGGCAGGCCCAGGGTCTCGGCGGCCAGGCGGCGGATGCCCTCGCGGTCCATGGTCAGGCGGGCGGCGCGCGCGGTCGGGATCACCCGCAGGCCCTGCTCCTGCTCCAGCTGGACCAGGGTCTCGGTATGGATGGCCTCGATCTCCGGCACCACCAGGTGCGGCTGCTCCTGGGCGATCAGCGCGCGCAGGGCCATCGCATCCAGCATGTCGATCACATGCGAGCGGTGCGCGACCTGCATGGCCGGGGCATCGGCATAGCGGTCGGCGGCGATCACTTCCACACCCAGCCGCTGCAGCTCGATGGCCACCTCCTTGCCGAGTTCGCCCGAGCCCAGCAGCAGCACGCGGGTGGCGGAGGGGGACAACGGAGTTCCAAGCTTGGCCATGGCGGTTCCAGCAGCGATGTGAAGGCGGGTGGGCATTCTAGCTGGCCGGGCACCCCGGCCATGGCATCCGACGAACGGTAGTCGACAAGTGATATCACTTTGATATCTTAATTCCGAACCCTCAAGGACGTACCGCCATGAAAGAGAAGTCGCTGTCTTCGCTCAACGGCCTCGGCACGCTGGCCGGCGCCCTGCTTGTCGCCCTCGCCGGCGGCGCCCTGTTCGTACTGGGGGTAGCAGCCAAGGCCAGCACCGGTTCCCCCAACCTGCTGCTGATGCTGGCCGGCATCCTGGTGGCGGCGCTGGCGATCTTCGCCCTGGCCGGCCTGTACACCGTCCAGCCCAACCAGGCGGCGGTGCTGAGCCTGTTCGGCAAATACGTGGGCACCGTGAAGGACAACGGCCTGCGCTGGAACAACCCCTTCTACGCCAAGCGCCGGGTCAGCCAGCGCGTGCGCAACTTCGAGAGCGGCAAGCTGAAGGTCAACGAGCTGGACGGCAGCCCGATCGAGATCGCCGCGGTCATCGTCTGGCAGGTGGTCGATGCCTCCGAGGCGGTCTACAACGTGGACGACTACGAGAGCTTCGTGCACATCCAGTCCGAATCGGCGCTGCGCGCGATGGCCACCAGCTACCCCTACGACCAGCATGAGGATGGCCAGCTGGCCCTGCGCAGTCATGCCAGCGAGATTTCCCAGCACCTGAAGAACGAACTGGCCGAGCGCCTGGCCGACGCCGGCGTGCAGGTGATCGATGCGCGCATCAGCCACCTCGCCTACGCCGCTGAAATCGCCCAGGCGATGCTGCAGCGGCAGCAGGCCAACGCGGTGATCGCCGCACGCACGCGCATCGTTGCCGGTGCGGTCGGCATGGTCGAGATGGCCCTGGCCGAACTGCAGAAGAACGGCGTGGTGCAGCTGGACGAGGAACGCAAGGCGCACATGGTCAGCAACCTGCTGACCGTGCTGTGCTCGGACCGCGGCACCCAGCCGATCGTCAATGCAGGCTCGCTGTACTGAGCCACCCTCGCAACGGGGCGCCCCACCGCCCCGCCAGGAGCCCCCATGAGTGAGAAGAAAGCCTATCCGCTGCGCATCAATGCCGAGGTCCTGGCCGCGGCGCAGCGCTGGGCTGATGACGAACTGCGCAGCCTCAACGCTCAGATCGAATACGTGCTGCGCGACGCGCTGCGCAAGGCAGGACGCCTGCCCAAACCCACGCCATCGTCGGAGGACAAGGAATGAGCAAGCGCTGGAGCTACCAGACCATCGAGGTCAAGACCTCCATGATGGGCGTACTCAAGGCCGAGGATGTCCAGGCCGAGCTGAGCCGGCAGGGCCAGCTGGGCTGGGAGCTGGTCAACATCATCATCCCGGCGCCGATGCGCCCGGCGATGCTGGTGTTCAAGAAGGAGGCCTGAACCATGGGCGGCAGTGACCCGAAATCCTTTGACGTGGCCGAGAGTTCGCCGCTGCGCGTGCTGTGGATCGTGCTGCCGCTGCTGGCTGCCTTCGTGGCCTGCCTGTATGCGCAGCTGTACAAGGCACCGGCGAACGCACCCTGGATCGAAGTTACGCTGTCGCCGCCCTGGTTCCGGATGGGCGGCAGTGCGGCATGGAGCCTGATCGTCATCGCTGTACTCGCTGTCGGGCTGGGGGCCGCATTCTTCCGCCGCCGGGTGGAGCTGGCCGGCAACGTGCTGGACGTGCGCTCGACGATGTACCGGCGGCGCGTGCCGGTGGCGCAGCTGCGGCTGGACCAGGCCGAGGTGGTCGACCTGCAGCGTGACCGCCGCTATGGCATCCGTGTCAAAACCAATGGCTATTCAATGCCGGGCTTCTACTCGGGCCACTTCCGCCTGCAGGGTGGCGGCAAGGGCTTCGCGCTGGTCACCGACCGTGCGCGTGTCCTCGCCCTGCCGGTCAGTGATGGCAGCACGCTGCTGCTCAGCGTGGACCGGCCGCAGGCGCTGCTCGATGCGCTGCGCAAGGTGGCCGCGTCGGCACCACGGCAGTAAGCTGAGGCGATGCAACGACGCCCGCCCCTGCTGATCAATTCCGAGGCCATCGAGCTGTGGCCCGCCCACCTGTTGCGCGCACGCAGCAACCTGGATGCACGCCTGCTGTCGCAGGCGCAGTGGGTGCTGCGGCGCAAGCGTGATGGCCGCTATCTGGCGGCGGTACTGCCGCACGGCGTGCATTCGATGGTGCCGCGCCTGCCGCGCGAGCCCGGGGTCGAGGATGCACTGGCGCTGCTGGACACCGCGGCTGCACGGCCCTTCGGCGCCGGACTGGAAGATCAGTGGCTGCCGCTGGCCGGGTTACAGCAGCGCCTGCAGCAGCTTGGCCTGGACCCGCAGCGCTACGCCGACGACAGCGGCCTGCCGCTGGAACCCGAACCCTGCCTGCTGCATTTTGCCGGCCGCGATCGCTTCGCCCGCCCGCTATGGCTGCGCCGTGGCGCCGCGCAGGGCTGGCGACGGATGCGACTGCATGCGGCACAGGATGGCATTGCGCTGGACGCCATCTCCGGCTTCCGCAGCCATGCCTACCAGTTGGGCATCTTCGAACGGAAGCTGGCGCGCGGCCTGAGCGTGGCGGAGATCCTGAAGGTGAATGCCGCACCGGGTTTCAGTGAACACCACAGCGGCCATGCGCTGGACATCGGTACACCGGGCGACGCCCCGGCTGAAGAATCGTTCGAAGCCACCGACGCGTTTGCGTGGCTGCAGGCGAATGCCGGTGGGCATGGCTTCCAGCTGAGCTACCCGCGCGACAACCCGCATGGGATCGTCTACGAACCTTGGCACTGGTGCTGGAGACCGGCCAACGGCTGAGCCCCTCGTGGCGGCTGCACGGCGAACTTCATGGAGCTGTCCGGGCGGATTCCGCGCGCGCCCACCACGAGATGGAACAAGAAGGCAAAGACAGAAGCCGGTCGCTTCGCTCGAAGCCTCTACAACGGATCAGCGCGCGGCTGTTGGGTCCGCCTTCAAGCGAGCCGAGCACCGCAGGTCCGGCGAGGGCGAAGAGGTGCGGGTGTCTGAGCGCAGCGAGTTCCCGCACCGTCCCTCGACGGGCCGAGGAGCACAGGGGACCGGTGCGCAGCACCGGCTCGCGGCCGGCGGCGCGTTTCTTTTGGTTACTTTTCTTTTCGCGCGAAAAGAAAAGTAACGCCCATGGACCATCACGATCGCATCGGCATGGATCGGAGCGACAGCCCTGCGACCGTCACCGCCTCAACGCATTGATCGCCAGCAGCACCCATCCAGCCATCATGCTGGTGCCACCGATCGGTGCCATCCGTGTCGGCCACTGCCACAACGCACCGCCCACCAGGCTGCCGGAAAACAGCAGCACGCCCAGCAGCAGCACGTACAACGCCAGGTGCGCGATCGCGCCCTGCGTGCGCGGCCCGAGCGCCACCAGTACCGCGCCATGCGCGAACGCATAGAGCGCCGCCATGTTCAGATGCTGCTGCGCCAGCGGGTCGGCCACACCGTGCGAGGCATAGGCCGACAGGCCGATAGAGGCGGCGGCCAGCAGCGCCCCCAGGCAGGCCAGCAGTGATGGCTTACGTGCGCGACGTTCGAGATTGAACATGTGGGCTCCTTGCGCAGCGCCCTTGCCGGGCGCCAGATGAAAAAAAACGCGCCGCAATGAGCGGCGCGTTTTCGTGTCCAACACTACATGGGTCAGCCGAGGCTTACTTGACGGCCCAGTAGATGTCGTAGGTCGCTTCCGGGGTGAACGACTTGTCCAGACCGTCCTTCCAGGTTTCGTACGGGCGATCGACCACTTCCGAACCGTTGGTCACAGCCCAGGCACGCAGGCCGTTGCGGGCCACGTCCAGACCCGCCATGTGGCCGGTGTAGGCGGCATGCGCCGAACGGTGCGGGGCCACGTGCACGTACTTGACCGGAGCGCCGCCGTCGATCTTGACGGTCAGCTCTTCAGCGGTGGCACCTTCAGCACCCTTCTTCTTCACCGGCTGGGCGATGTCGAAGGCGTACTTCTCCTGACCGAAATCGGTGGTGATGATGCGGAACGGACCGGCGGCTTCAAGGCCGTTGGCCTCCATCACGCGCTTGATCCACTCCTGGTTGTCCTTGATGGACTTGGTGATCGTGTCCTGACCGCGGTCCACGTTACCGGCGTTGACGACCAGCAGGTCTTCAGCCGGCACATTGACGATGGCCAGATCGGTCAGCGGGGCTTCCGGGGTGCGGTAGTCCACGTTCGGAACGCTGGCCAGCATGTTGGCCATACGCGACAGACCCATCTTGATGTCGTCGCCGATCTGGCGGCTGACATACAGGCCTGCATAACGACCGAACAGGTCGAAGCCGTACTTCACCGAGTAGTCCTGGGTGATCTTGACGTTGCGGCCACCCTTGCCGGTCGGCTCCAGCGTGAAGGTGGTGATCTTGTCGTGACCCTTGGTGGCGTCATCGATGGCGATCGCAACACGCTTGTTCTCTTCGGCTTCGGTGATCTTCCAGGAACCGGTGCCCAGGTCCTTGGAGGTGAAGTCGAGGGTGGCACCGACGCCGGAGGCCGGGCCGGACAGCTTCAGTTCAACGGCGGGATCGCGCAGTACCAGCGGGTTCCAGTCCTTGAAGCGGCGCAGGCTGCTGACCGTGTCGTACACGATCGTCATCTTGCGGTTGGTCTCGATGCTTTCGGTGATGTGACGCTCGCCCGGCAGACATACGCCAATGATGACGAACAGGCCAGCCACGATCCCCAAGGCGATCAGGAACTCGATAATACGGGTCATTCAGAGAGTCTCCGGGGCCGATCCCACGGCCGGGTTGATTGAAGCGAAGCGCCAATCCTAGCAGGCTTCGCGGGCATTGTTTATCGGGATTGGCGCACCGGTTTCCCTGCCGGCTGCGTATTTGTATGGACAAAGAATTCGAAGGGTACCGCATACCGATACCCGTGAAGTAGGGGGCAACCCCACCCGAGGGCCATGACTGGAACTCAAGTCATTGTCCTGAAAAGGTTTTCCTCAGACCAGCTGGAGTTCGAACGCCTTCAGTACGGCGCGCGTACGGTCGCGCACGCCCAGCTTGGACAGGATGTTGGACACGTGGTTCTTGATGGTGCCTTCGGCCACACCCAGCGAGTTGGCGATCTCCTTGTTGGAGAAGCCACTGGCCATCAGGCGCAGGATCTCGGTCTCGCGGTCGGTCAACGGGTCCGGGCGGTCCAGGCTGACGAACTCGTTGCGCATGTGCTCCAGGCCGGACAGCAGGCGCTGGGTCACGGCCGGCTGCACCAGCGAACCGCCGTCGGCCACGGTGCGGATGGCACCGACCAGCTGCGCCAGGGTCACGTCCTTGAGCAGGTAGCCCTTGGCTCCGGCCTTGAGCCCGGCCAGCACCAGCTGGTCGTCATCGAAGGTGGTGAGGATGATGGTCGGTGGCAGCTGCTCCTGGCGCGACAGCACCTGCAGCGCCTCCAGCCCGGACATCACCGGCATGCGCATGTCCATCAGCATCACGTCGGGGCGCACCTGCGGTATCAGTTCGACCGCCTGCCGGCCATCGCCGGCCTCGGCCACCACCTCGATACCGTCGTCGAGCGCCAGCAGGGAGCGGATTCCCTGCCGCACCAGGGTTTGGTCGTCGACCAGGCAGACGCGAATCATCAACGCACTCCTTCAGGAACCTTGGTAAGGGCGGCCACCAGCACCGTTGCCGGCACCGTCGCCCGCAGCCGGAAGCCTTCACCGGGACGGGTTTCGACCTGCAGCTGGCCACCACATTGTTGCAGGCGCTCGCGCATGCCGCGCAAACCATTGCCCACATTGACCATATCCGCGCCGACGCCGTCGTCGCGGGCCTCCACCACCACCCGGTCGGGGGCTTCACGGTACACCTTGATCCACAGGTGGCGGGCGCCGGCATGGCGCACCGCGTTGGTGATGATCTCCTGGGTACAGCGCAGCAGCACGTGGGCCCGCTGCGGGTCCTCCACGTTCAGCGGATCCTCGATCTCCAGCTGGATGTCCAGCGAGGGCACGTTCTCGGTCAGCGGGCGCAGCGCCGCCGCCAGATCGATGGCGCCGGTCTCGCGCAGCTGGCTGACCACCTCACGCACGTTGCCCAGCAGCAGCTTGGCCAAGGCATGCGAGCGCTTCACATGGTCCAGCGCCTGGCCCTCGGCCAGGTGACCGGCCACTTCGAGGTTCAGGGTCAGTGCGGTCAGCTGATGCCCCAGAAGATCGTGCAGCTCACGCGAAATGCGGGTTCGCTCGTTGACGCGAGCGCTTTCGGCCAGCAGGGCACGAGTGGCACGCAGCTCCGAATTGAGCCTGCGCTGCTCGTCGCGGGCCTGGGTCTGCTGTCTCGCGACAAGGCTGGTCACGAAGATGAACATGGAAAAGCCGCCATACAGCAGCGATTGCATCACGGCTTCGAACAGCGGGAAGTTCAGCAGTATGTAATAGACCGGGGCCACCGCCAGCTGGCTGACCAGCAGCCACAGCACGCACAGGCGCGCCGACAGCATCCACGGAATGACGCCGGCAGCCACCATCATCAGGATGCTGCCCAGGCCCGAACCACTGAGGAAACTGACGCCCAGCGCCGAAACCGTCAGCAGCAGCAGCAGGCCGCGGTCCAGCCAGGTGGTGTGACTGTCGCTGTCACTGCGCAGGAGGCGGGTCAGCCAGTAGTACGCGGCGCCGAAGGACAGGTAGGCGACGAACAACAGGATCGCCCAGCTGCCCATATCGCTGCGGCTGTGCAGGTTCTCGAATTGCGAGTACGCCAGTGGCAGGCCGACCATGACCCAGGTAAACAGGCCGGCCAGACGGAGGACGCGGGTATGGCTGAGGACTCCCAACATGCCAGCACTCTACGGGCCCGGCCCGCGTCGCGCACTCCCACGGAAGTCATGCATCCGAGGTCCCCTGTTCATGCCGCAGCCCACCCCGGGCATGCAATAATCGTGCGCAGGGTCCAATTTGACGGACCAACCGCGTTACCCCACGGAGTCACAATGTCGATTGTCATCCGCGACGTGCGCGAGCACGAGCTCGATTCCGTCCTGGCTTTGAACAACAACGCTGGCCTGGCCATCCTTCCCCTGGATGCGGCCCGCCTGCGCCTGTTCTACGAAACCGCTGAGTATTTCCGCGTCGCCGAGCGCGACGGCAACCTGGCCGGCTTCCTGATCGGCTTCGGCAGCGACAGCCAGCACGACAGCAGCAACTTCGCCTGGTTCAAGCAGCAGCTGGACACCCCGTTCTTCTATATCGACCGCATCGTGGTCGCCAGCCGCCGTCGTGGCGGTGGCGTCGGCCGTGCGTTCTATGCCGACGCGCAGAGCTTTGCCGAGCTGCGCTTCCCGCAGATGACCTGCGAAGTCTTCCTCGACCATGGCGCCGATGCCGCCCTGCTCTTCCACGGCAGCTTCGGCTTCCGCGAGCTGGGCCAGAACACCATGCCGCAGGTCGACGTGCGCGCCAGCATGCTGGCCAAGGAACTGTGCAGCTACCCGTGGGTCCAGGAGACCTACGGCGGCAAGCTGCCGGATGTGGCATGGACACGTGCCCGGCATCTGCCGGCGCAGGCACAGCGGCCGACGGGGACCTGAGCGTGGCGGTGAATTTCGATTACGAACAGGCCGGTGAACTGAAGATCGGCCAGGTGGGCATCGCCAACCTGCGCATCCGTACCCTTGATGTCGAACGCCTCGTGCAGGAAATGCGCGAACGCGTCACCCGTGCGCCGAAACTGTTCGGCCGCGCCGCGGTGATCCTCGACTTCGGCGGCCTGAGCCAGGTGCCGGACGTGGCCACCGCGCAGGCGCTGGTCGATGGCCTGCGCAGTGCCGGCGTGCTGCCGGTGGCGCTGGCCTATGGCACCAGCGCGGTCGACCTGCTCTCGCAGCAGCTCGGGCTGCCACTGCTGGCCAAGTTCCGCGCCCAGTACGAGCGTGCCGAGGCCGAGCCGGCCCCGCCGCCGCCGCCCGCGCCGGAACCGCGTCGCGCAGCCCGTGCCGAACCGAAGCCGGCACCGGCCACGCCGGTGGCCAAGGTTGCCGACGCCGCCGCACCGCAGCCGGGCCGCATGCAGCTGGGCAACGTGCGTTCGGGCCAGCAGCTGTACGCAGAAAACTGCGACCTGACCGTGATGGCCACCGTCGGCGCCGGCGCCGAGGTCATCGCCGATGGCAGCATCCACATCTACGGCACCCTGCGCGGCCGCGCGCTGGCGGGGGCACAGGGCAACACCGCGGCACGCATCTTCTGCCGTGATTTCCATGCGGAACTGGTCGCCATTGCAGGCCACTACAAGGTACTGGACGATGTCCCGGACTCCCTGCGCGGCAAGGCCGTGCAGGTGTGGCTGGAACAGGACCAGATCAAGATCGCTGCGCTGGACTGACGCAGCACCCAAACAGAATCATCAGGAGAAGTCCTTTGGCTGAAATCATCGTAGTCACCTCCGGCAAGGGCGGCGTCGGCAAGACCACTTCCAGCGCGAGCCTGGCCTGCGGCCTGGCACGGCGCGGCAAGAAGGTGGCGGTGATCGACTTCGACGTCGGCCTGCGCAACCTCGACCTGATCATGGGCTGCGAACGCCGCGTGGTGTACGACTTCGTCAACGTCGTGCACGGCGAAGCGACCCTCAAGCAGGCCCTGATCAAGGACAAGCGCTTCGAGAACCTGTACGTGCTGGCCGCCTCGCAGACCCGCGACAAGGACGCACTGACCCAGGAAGGCGTGGGCAAGGTCCTGAAGGACCTGGCCGCCGACGGCTTCGACTACATCATCTGCGACTCCCCGGCCGGCATCGAGAAGGGCGCCTTCCTGGCGATGTACTTCGCCGACCGTGCGGTGGTGGTGGTGAACCCGGAAGTGTCGTCGGTGCGCGACTCGGACCGCATCATCGGCCTGCTCGACTCGAAGACCCACAAGGCCGAGTCCGGCCAGGACGTGCCGGCCTTCCTGCTGCTGACCCGCTACACCCCGCTGCGCGTGGAAAGCGGCGAGATGCTCAGCATCGCCGACGTCGAGGAAGTGCTCGGCCTGAAGGCGATTGGCGTGATCCCCGAGTCGGGTGACGTGCTCAACGCCTCCAACAAGGGCGAGCCGGTCATCCTGGATGTCGAGTCCGCAGCCGGCCAGGCCTACGACGACGCCGTCGCGCGCATCCTTGGCGAAGAACGCCCGATGCGCTTCACCAACGTCGAGAAGAAGGGCTTCTTCAGCAAGCTGTTCGGAGGGTAAGCATGGGCCTGTTTGATTTCCTCAAAGCGAAGAAGACCACCGCCGAAACCGCCAAGAACCGCCTGCAGATCATCATCGCGCAGGAGCGCAGCAACCGCGGCGGCCCCGATTACCTGCCGCTGCTGCAGCGCGAGCTGCTGGAAGTGATCAAGAAGTACGTGAACATCGACGTCGATGCAGTGAAGGTCGACCTGGTGAAGGATGGCCAGCACGATGTGCTGGACATCTCCGTGGCGCTGCCTGAAGGCCCGGACAAACCCTGATGCTCTGCCCCGCCCGTGCCTGCACGGGCGGGGCTGCCTGACCCGCATGACCGATACGACAACCGCCGTGGACATCACCTGCGTGGGCGACATCGCCTTCGCTGATGCGCAGTGCCTGCTCGCCGCGCATGGCCTGCAGCTGCACCACGTCGCGGCCGGTGAACCGATTCCCGGCAGCTACTGGGGCGAGCCCGAGGCCGGCATCATCGCCAGCAACGTGTACGTGCGCGATGACACGCCCGTGCACTCGATGCTGCACGAAGCCTGCCATCTGATCGTGCTACCGCCGGAGCGGCGTGCGCAGGTGCATACCGACGCCACCGACTCGGTGGCCGAGGAAGATGCCACCTGCTACCTGCAGATCGTGCTGGCCGGGCAGCTGCCTGGCGTTGGCTGTGCGCGGTTGATGGCCGACATGGATGCCTGGGGGTATACGTATCGGCTGGGGTCGACACAGGCGTGGTTTGAGCAGGATGCCGAAGACGCGAAGGCGTGGTTGATCGAACGCGGATTGCCGGTGGCGTAACGCATCGGTAATGCCGGCCGTTGGCCGGCAACCTCATGAACCCGTGCAGCATTACCTGGTTGCCGGCCAGCGGCCGGCACTACCCCATCAGCCCTGCCCTGCCAGCGCGCGCAGGGTAATGCCGACGATGTAGGCCAGGTAGGTGCCGGTGGCGTAGCCCATCGTGCCCAGCAACACGCCCACCGGCGCCAGGGCCGGATGGAAGGCTGCAGCCACCACCGGCGCCGAAGCCGGGCCACCGATGTTCGACTGCGAACCGATCGCGAAATAGAAGAACGGCACCTTCAGCAGCTTGCTCAGGCACCACAGCAGCGCGATGTGCACGGCAATCCAGATCAGGCCGAGCAGGAACAGCCACGGGCGGTCCAGCAGCGCCAGCAGATCCATCTGCATGCCGATGCAGGCAATCAGGAAGTACAGCAGCAGCGAACCCAGCCGCGAGGCGCCCGCACCTTCCAGCGTGCGGGCACGGGTGAAGCTCAGGCTCAGGCCCAGCGTGGTCGACAGCACCACCACCCACACGAACGGCGCATCCAGGCTGAACTGCGGGGCCCAGCTGACATTGGCCTTGAACCATGCTGCCAGCGGCGCACCGATCGCGTGTGACAGACCCACGCCGCCGAAGGCCACTGCCACGATCAGCATCAGGTCGGTGAGGCTGGGAACGCGCTCATGCTCGGCCTGGAAGCGCGCGATGCGCTCCTTCAGCTCATCGATGGCCGACGTGTCGGCACCGCTGCGCGCGTCGATCTTCGCTGCGCGCCCGGCCAGGAAGATCAGCGCGGCCATCCACACGTAACCGACACCGACATCGACCACCGCGAACTGGCCGAACGTGGTGGCGTTGACGTCGAACACTTCGCGCATCGCCAGCATGTTGGCCCCGCCGCCGATCCAGCTGCCGGCCAGTGCGGCCATGCCGGCCCAGGTGTCACCGGCCACCGTTTCCGGATGCAGCGCGCGCATCACCAGGAAAGCCACCACCGCACCCAGCATGATGCTGGCGGACGCACCCAGGTACATCAGCACCAGCTTCGGGCCGAGCCGCAGGATGCCTTTGATGTCCACCGCCAGGGTCAGCAGGATCAGCGCTGCCGGCAGCAGGATGTCGCGTGCGATCGGGTTGTAGAGCTTGGTGTTCTGGCCGTCGATCAGGCCGACGGTGTTGTAGATGCCGGGAATCAGGTAGCACAGCAACAGTGCCGGCACGAAGGTGTAGAAGCGTTTCCACAGGCCCTGTTCGCGCGAGGCGGTCCAGAACACGGCGCCCAGGGTGGCGGCGATCAAACCGAAGACGACGATGTCGTTCTGGATCAGGGCGGTCGAGGGCATGCAGGCGCTCTGGGTAGAGCCGGCCGCTGGCCGGCTGCTGTTGGCGGCAGATCAGGAAGGTGTGCCGACCAACGGTCGGCACCCACCGGTACAGCAGATGGCGAAACAAAAGCGCCGCCCCGAAGGGCGGCGCTGCAGTCATCAGTTGCCGATGTGCTGCTTCAGCCAGGCATTGACGGTGTCATGCCACAGGATGCTGTTGTTCGGCTTCAGCACCCAGTGGTTTTCATCCGGGAAGTACAGGAACTTCGATTCGATGCCCTGGCGCTGGGCAGCAGTGAACGCGGCCAGGCCCTGCTCGACCGGAATACGGAAGTCCTGCTGGCCGTGGATGACCAGGATCGGCTTCTTCCAGTCCGCCACGTGGTTGACCGGGTTGAACTTCTCGTAGTTCGCCGCCTTCTGGTACGGCGTACCGCCCTGCTCCCACTCGGTGAACCACAGTTCTTCGGTGGCGTAGCCCATCATGCGCTGGTCGAACACGCCGTCATGGTTGACCAGGCACTTGAACGGGCCGTTCCAGTTGCCGGCGATCCAGTTGACCATGAAGCCGCCGTAGCTGGCGCCCAGCGCACAGGCCTTGTCACCGTTGAGGAAGGAATACTTCTTCAGCGCCGCATCCCATCCCTTCTGCAGGTCTTCCAGCGGGCGGTCGCCCCAGTGCTGGCTGATCGCATCGGTGAAGGCCTGGCCATAGCCGGTGGAGCCGTGGAAGTCGATCATCACCACGGCGTAGCCCTGGCCCGCATAGGTCTGCGGATTCCAGCGGTAGCTCCAGCCATTGCCGAAGCTGCCCTGCGGGCCGCCGTGGATCAGGAACGCGACCGGGTACGACTTGCCTTCCTGGTAGTTGTGCGGCTTGACCACATAGCCGTGCACGGTGTCGTTGTTCCAGCCCTTGAACTCGAACTGTTCGTAGTCACCGAAGCTGACGTCCTTGAGCACGTCGCCAGCGGCCGGGGTCAGCGCGCGCAGCTCGCCGATGGCTTCGCCGGCGGCCGGCAGCAGGCCGACCAGCACCTGGTCGTTGCTCTTCAGGCTGTTGCGGGTGATCGCCACGCTGGTGCCGGCCACGTCCACCGAGGTCACGCTGCCGTCGCCGATCAGCTTGGTGGCCTTGCCGCTGGCCACGTCGATCTGGAACAGCGGGTGCTCGCCGAGGTCATCGGCGGTGGTGTAGATGCTGGCGCCGTCGGCGGACAGGGTGATGCCGCCAGCCGAGCGATCCCATTGCGGCGCGATCTCACGGCTCTTGCCGCTGGCCAGGTCCATCGCCATCAGGCCGAAACGGTCGGCCTCGAAGCCCGGGCGCTTCATCGCACGGTAGAACAGGGTCTTGCCGTCGGCACTGAACACCGGACCGGCATCCCAGGCCGGATTGGAGGCGGTCAGGTTGACCGGCGCCTGCTTGCCCGCAGCGTCGAAGCGGTACAGATCGAAGTTGGTCGACCACGGCTCCTGCTTGCCGGCCACGCGGATGCTGGCCACCACGCTGGCGCCATCCGGCGACCACGCGAAATCGTCATTGCCACCGAACGGCTTGGACGGTGCATCGCCGTCGATGGTCGCGCTCAGCGCCGAGGCGCCCTTGACCGCGCCGGCCTTGGCTGCCGGCAGCGGTGCCACGAACAGGGTGTTGCGGCGGCCGTCGTTCCAGGCATCCCAGTGGCGCACGAACAGCGAATCCCACACTTGGCCGCTGGCCTTGGCGTCCTTCTTTTCCTTCAGCTTCTTCTCGGTGCAGGCCAGATCCGAGGCACAGGCCTGGAACACGCCGGCACTGAACAGCACGCGGTCGTCCTGCGGTGACACGTGGTAGCTGTCAACGTCCACCGGGAAGTCGGTCAGCTGGCGCGGGGTGCCGCCGTTGATCGGCTGCGCGTACAGCTGCTGGCTGCCGTTCTTGGCACTGAGGAAATACACGGTCTGGCCATCGGCCGACAGCGACGCGGAATTGACGCTCCAGCCGGCCGGGGTGATCTGCTTCGGCGGGGCCGCGTCACGCGTGCGCAGGTTGCGCGCGAACAGCGCGGTGGAGGCCTTCAGGTTGGCGTCCACGCTGCGCTTGGCGAACACCACAGTGCCACCGTCCGTGGTCAGTACCGGCGCGGAGACGCGGTCCATGGCCACCATGTCGCGGACTTCCAGGCCACGGGCAGCGGCAACGCTGGGCAGGGCAGCCAGCAGGCTCAGTGGCAGCAGGGCATGACGCAGTTTCATCGGGGTCTCCGCAGGACGGCAAAAAACCGATGGTAGGCCCGTGCGGCCGGGGCTGCCAAGGCCATCGGTCATGGCTGCGCGCGGGGTTGGCCCCGCCGCCAGAAAAAGCAAACCGCGCCGTAGCGCGGTTTGCGGTAGTGCCGGCCGCTGGCCGGCAACCAGGGGTATCACGGGATTCCGGGATTGCCGGCCAGCGGCCGGCACTACCCATCCCTTACGCCTTGGTGTACTTGCCGGTGCGGTAGATCAGCCAGCCCACCAGGAACAGCACGGCCAGGCCGATCCACTGCGCGCCCGGCAGGTGGAACGGCACGGCCAGCACGTCGGCGCGGCTGCTGACCACGATCGGAATCGCGATAGCGATGCCCATCAGTGCCTCACCGGTGATCAGGCCCGCAGCGAACAGCACACCCGGCTTGTGCACGCGGTCGCGGCCTTCTTCGTCATCGGCACGCACCTTGTGGAAGCGCTCGACCAGGTGGGCGATCAGGCCGCCGAGGAAGATCGGCACCATCAGCTCCAGCGGCAGGTAGATGCCGATGGCGGCGGCCAGCACCGGCACGCGGAAGCGTGCGTTGCGCGACTTCAGCCAGCTGTCGAAGGCAATGATGGCGGCACCGACCACGGCACCGATGCCGATGAAGGTCCACGGCAGTTCGCCACCGAACAGGCCCTTGGCCACCGAGGCCATCAGGTTGGCCTGCGGCGCAGCCAGCGCGTTCGGGTGCAGCTCGGACTTCACGCCGATGCCGTAGGCGGTGGCCAGCAGGTTCAGCACCGGGGCCATGATCAGCGCACACGAGAAGGCACCGATGCCCAGCATCAGCTGCTGCTTCCACGGGGTGGCGCCGACGATGTAGCCGGCCTTGAGGTCCTGCAGGTTGTCACCGCCAACCGCTGCGGCGCAGCACACCACCGCGCCGATCATGATCGCCGCCACCGCGCCCAGCGGCGCACCGCCGGCACCGACCGGCTTGAGGCCATCGGCGCCCAGCAGCACCACCAGCACGGCCGAGGCGAACAGGATGGTGGAGATGGTGATGCCCGACACCGGGTTGTTGGACGAACCGATCAAGCCGGCCAGGTAGGCCGACACCGACACGAACAGGAAGCCGGCAACGATCATGATGATGGTCATCGGGATCGACACGTGCCACTGGCCGACGATGGCCTGGTACAGGGCCAGCAGCGGCAGCACGAAGACCACCAGGGCCACCAGCATCCACTTCATCGGCAGGTCGCGCTCGGTGTGCGCCAGCACCGGGCCACCGCTCTTGCGGGCAGCGGCAAAGCCGCTCTTGACGCCGTTGAGCAGCGACTTGCGCAGCGAGATCAGGGTCCAGATGCCGCCAATCAGCATCGCGCCCACACCCAGGTAGCGCATCTTCGCGCCCCAGATGGCGAACGCCGCCTCGGTGGAGGATGCGGTAGCCACCGAGGCGGCCAGGCCCGGATCGGTGTTCATGAAGAACGCCTGGTAGATCGGAATGGCGATGTGCCAGGTCAGGATCGAACCGGACACCACCACGATGCCGACGTTGAGGCCGACGATGTAGCCCACGCCCAGCAGTGCCGGCGACAGGTTGGTACCGATGAAGGCGGTGACCTTGGAGCTGCCGACGTAGGCCGAGGTGGCCCAGGCGTCCGGGATCAGGCGCATGCCGCTTTCCGCGGCCAGCTTGACGAAGGCACCGATCACCGCCGACAGGCCGAGGATCTTCAGGCCCGGGCCCGGATTCTCACCGGCCTTGAGCACTTCCGCCGCAGCCTTGCCTTCCGGGAACGGAAGCGGGTCTTCGACGATCATCGAACGGCGCAGCGGCACCGAGAACAACACGCCCAGCAGGCCGCCGAGGCCGGCGATGCCCAGCACCCACCAGTACTTGAAGTCCGGCCAGTAGCCCATGATCACCAGCGCCGGGATGGTGAAGATCACACCGGCGGCGATCGACGAACCGGCCGAAGCACCGGTCTGCACGATGTTGTTTTCAAGGATGGAGCCACCGCCCAGCAGGCGCAGCACGCCCATGGAAATCACCGCGGCGGGAATGGCGGTGGCGATGGTCAGGCCTGCGAACAGACCGAGGTAGGCGTTTGCGGCCGACAGCACCACCGCCAGCACGATGGCCAGGGCCACTGCGCGGAAGGTGAGCTGCTTTGGCGCAGCGTCGTGGTTCATGGAAGCCCCTGCTGGCAAAAAATCCCTGCCACGCTAGCGTTCAGGGCAGATCAAGTCCAGCGTGCCAAAGGATGGGGGCGTGTGCTGCAGCGCAATGGGCCAGTACGTGGACCGGCAATCGACCGACCCGGCAAAGTCCGGCTGGGCGCACAGCAAATGATATGTTATATCTTAATACTACCTTGCTGTTACTGCATCGCATGCCCCCTTCCCCCTCCTCTCGCCTGGCCTCCATCGACCAGCTGCGCGGCACCGTGATGCTGTTGATGTTGCTCGACCACGTGCGCGAGACCTTATTCCTGCAGCATCAGGTAAGCGACCCGATGGACGCGGCGACGG
Organism: Stenotrophomonas sp. 63632_Sma; assembly: GCF_056482875.1. NCBI lineage: Bacteria > Pseudomonadati > Pseudomonadota > Gammaproteobacteria > Lysobacterales > Lysobacteraceae > Stenotrophomonas > Stenotrophomonas sp. 63632_Sma. The sequence continues at coordinate 1,211,023 of NZ_CM151220.1, read as the reverse complement.
TCTCCCCCGCGCTGTTCGCCTGCCGTCTGCTGGCCCACCTGTGCGCACCCGTGTTCGTCCTGTTGACCGGCCTGTCGGCCTGGCTGTACGGCCAGCGCCAGGCGGATCCGCGCCGGGCCACGGCCGCATTCCTGCTCAAGCGCGGGCTGTTCCTGGTCGTGCTGGAACTGACCCTGGTGAATTTCGCCTGGACCTTCCAGCTGCCGCCGGAAACCCTGTACCTGCAGGTGATCTGGGCCATCGGGCTGAGCATGATCGCGCTGGCCGGGCTGCTGTGGCTGCCACGCCCGGCCCTGCTGGTGCTGGCAATCGCGGTGGTGGCCGGGCACAACCTGTTCGACGGCTTACGGGTGCAAGGCAATGGCCTGCTGGCGGTGCTGTGGAAAGTGCTGCACCAGCGCGACTGGATCGAGGCCGGCGCGCTGCGCCTGCGCACCTCCTATCCGGTGCTGCCGTGGATCGGGGTGATCGCTCTGGGTTATCTGTTGGGACCGTGGTTCGCCCGCGAGCGCGACCCGACGCAGCGCCAGCACTGGCTGCTGTGGGCAGGCGTCGGTGCGCTGGCCATGTTCGCGCTGCTGCGGTTCGCCAACCAATATGGAGATGCACCGTGGCAGTACCAGACCAGCGCGCTGCGCACCTGGATGAGCGTGCTCAACATCACCAAGTACCCGCCGTCGCTGCAGTTCCTGCTGTTGACTCTGGGCGTAGGGCTGTTGCTGCTGCGCCTGTACGAATGGCCGCCACTGGCGCGTGCGCTGCGCCCGCTGGCCGATATCGGCGCCGCGCCGATGTTCTTCTACCTGCTGCACCTGTATGTGCTGAAGGCACTGTACCTGGGCGCGCTGGCGGCCTGGGGGCCGACCCATGGCGAGTTGTATGCCCTGGACTCGGTCAGCGGCCTGCTGCTGGTGGCCTGCGCGCTGGCGGTGGTGCTGTACCCGCCGACCCGGGCATTCGCGCGGTTCAAGGCGCGAAGGCGTGACCTGGCGTGGTTGCGGTACCTGTGATCGCCCAGGCCAGTCCGGCAATCCACGCATGGCGTGGATCTACTGAAAGCGGATCGGGCCACAGGCCTATAATTCCGCGATGAATTCCACCGCTATCGCTTCCGACGACTTCCTGGGCCACCCCAAAGGCGTCTACGTCTGCTTCTTCACCGAAATGTGGGAGCGCTTCTCCTTCTACGGCATGAAGGCGCTGTTGCTGCTGTACCTCACCAAGTACCACCTGTTCGGCGACAAAGCCGGCCTGGACCTGCTCGGCGCCTACGGTGGCCTGGTGTACTGCATCCCTGTATTCGGCGGCATGCTGGCCGACCGCTGGCTGGGCATGCGCCGGGCCGTGCTGTTCGGCGGCATCCTGCTGGTACTCGGCCACCTCGGCATGGCCTTCGAAGGCCACGCTGCGTACCGGGTGAACGGCGACGTGGTGCGCGACACCTCGGCACTGGCGGTGACCTACCTGTCGCTGGCGCTGATCATCATGGGCGTCGGTTTCCTGAAACCGAACATCTCCACCATTGTCGGCAAGCTGTACGCCAAGGACGATCCGCGCCGCGATTCGGGTTTCTCGCTGTTCTACGCCGGCATCAACCTGGGCGCGCTGTTCTCATCGCTGGTGTGCGGCTTCCTCGGCGAGGCCTACGGCTGGAAGTACGGTTTCGGTGCGGCCGGCATCGGCATGCTGGCCGGCCTGGCCATGTTCCTGTGGGGCCAGAAGTACCTGCAGGGCCACGCCGAGCCGCCGCAACCGGCGGCGTTGAAGCAGAAGGTGCTGGGCCTGCCGCGCGAATGGCTCATCTATCTGTGCGCGGTGCTCGGTGTGTTGCCGGTGGCGTGGCTGATGTGGGCGGCCGGCAACGGCGCGTTCGCGCTGGGCGGTGAAATCAGCCTGGCACTGATGTTGATGGTGGTGGTGCTGGGCGGCGTGCTGGTCTGGTTCGCCTGGTTCACCGGCAGCAAGTGCACGCCGGTACAGCGCCAGCAGATGATCGCGCTGATGGTGCTGATCTTCATGGCGCTGGTGTTCTTCACCATGTACGAGCAGTCCTACGGCTCGTGGGTGACCTTCACCGACCGGCTGCTGACCAAGGACATCGTGCCCTCGCTGGTGATCACCGGCGGTACCCCGCTGCCCTGGTCGATCATCTCGCTGCTGCTGGCGCCGCTGGGCTTCGTGGTCAGCGCGCGGCTGTCCGAGCGCCGTCCGGGCTCATCTGCGCCGCGAACGTTCTTCGCCGCCATCGTCGTGCTGATGCTGGTGCTGCTGGTGCGCGACTGCCTGGTGATTCCGCAGACCGCCGGCTCGCTGACCTACCTCGGCGGCCTGTTCCTGGTGCTGCTGGCGCCGGCCTTCGCCGCACTGTGGACGTGGATGGACCGCCGCGGCTGGGAACCGGGCAAGCCGGTCAAATCGGCCTGGGGTCTGGTGATCGGCGCGCTGTCGTTCGTGCCGCTGGCATTGGCCGCACAGCAGGTCGGCGCCACCGGCGAGATGGCCAGCGTGTGGTGGCTGGTGCTGGCCTACTTCCTGCTGGCCAGCGGTGAGATGTGCCTGTCGCCGGTCGGCCTGTCGGCGGTGACCCAGCTGGCCGTGCCGCGGGTGATGAGCCTGATGATGGGCACCTGGTTCCTGGCAACCGCGTTCTCGGAAACGCTGGCCGCGCTGTTCGGCAAGCTGGCCGCGATCGAGGTACCGGAAGGCGAATCGCTGGACATGGTGGCCGCGGCCGGTGCCTATGCGCACCTGTTCTGGCTGCTGATGTGGATCGGCCTGGGCTGTGCGCTGGCCGCCTTCATCGCCGCGCCGCTGCTGAAGAAGATGATGCACGGGGTCAGGTAAGCCCGATGCAGGCGAACTCCGGGGGCGGCGGATCGATCATCCGCCGCCCCCGGCTTGTTCAGGGCGCGCTGCTCTTCTCCGCAGGTGCGGCCTGCCCGGCCACCTGGCCCCCCAGGCTGCGCGAGAGGAAGGCCAGCAACCTGCTGTAGTACGCACGTTGGTTGGCAGGGGAATAGAAACCATGCCCTTCATTCTTGACGTACAGGGTTTCCACCGGCGTGCCGGCCTTCTTCAACGCAGCTTCCATGCGTTCGCTGTGCACGATCGGCGCACGTTGATCCTGACCACCCGCGGCCAGGAATACCGGCACCCGCACCTGCGCGGCCAGATTCACCGGGGAACGCTCTGCAAGATCCTTGGGCGATCCCAGCCAGTTCCGCAGGTAGGCCAGGCCTGACTCGTCGCTCTGGATGTCTCCGCGGGCGTACATCAACGGCAGGTCGTAGATGCCGACGTAGCCGGCCGCGCACTGGTACAGGCCCGGTTCGCGCACCGCCCCCATCATCGCCGCATAGGCACCGTAACTGGCCCCATAGATGCAGATGCGGTTCTTGTCGGCCACGCCCTGTTCGATCGCCCAACGCGTGGCATCGGTGACGTCATCCTGCATCGACAGCCCCCATTGCTTTCGCGCGGCCTGCATGTGGGCCCGGCCATAGCCGGAAGAGCCGCGGAAATTCACCTGCAGTACCGCGTAACCTGCCGCCGCCAGCATCTGTGTCTCGGTGTCATAGGCGCCCTGGTCGGCAACACCGATCGGACCTCCGTGCGGCACCACCACCATCGGCAGCGCACGGGCCTCGCGGCCATGCGGGACGGTAAGGAAGCCATGCAGCGAACGCCCATCACGCGCCGTCAGGCTGATCGGACGCACCTCCGCCGCCAGCGCGGGGTCGATCCAGTCGCTGCGGCTGATCAGGTGCCGTGCACTCTTGCCAACCGTGTCATAGAGATAGAAATCGCCCGGATTGCTGCCTGACCAGGTTTCCACCAGCACCGTCTTGCCATCGCGCGTGCTGGAGGTGATGTAGACCGCTCCGCCAAGGCCGGCTTCGAGGCTGCGGTACAGGCGAGCGTCGTCCGAGGCGTCATCGAAGAATGCCGTTCGCGGCGCACTGCCAAGGAACAGGGCCCCGACCGGCACGCGGCTGCCGGGGCGCCGGATGATGCGCGCCGGGTCGGCACTCCCATCGCGCAGCACGGTGCGTCGTTCATTGCTCTGGGGGTCCCAGCTGACAATGGCATCAGGTCCATCTGCCTGCTCGACCTGCAGGTACGCCAGGCGACCATCGGCCGAGAAGCCGAGCGGCGCCTCGATGCGCTTGCTCAGGGATTCATCATTGAGCAGGACCCAGTCGCTGTTGCTGCCCGTGCGGTAGTAGAGCTTCTGCGTGCCATCGGTAACGACAGCGCGTGCGAAACGCACCTCGCCCTGCTCATCGGTCGTGAAGTCCGCATCGGGAATGGGAGCGCGCGCCACGGCGTTGCGGCGACCGGTGATCACGTCCATGCGCTCGACCTGCGCATGCGAACTGCCGACCAGCGGGATCACCGTCACCAGCGCGTTGCGGTCATCGTCCTTGAGCTCATCACTGAGGTAGGCGGCCACCAGGCCTGCCGGCTTGACCTTGATGTTGGTGCCCAGGCTCTGGTCGGCAACCCGGTACCCCACCAGCAGCTCGCCACCCTTGCCGTTGGCATTGATACCGAACAGTTCGCCGGTCGGCGTCGGCCGGTCCAGCACGCCGAACTTCTGTGCCATGCCCACCAGCAGCCGCTCGTTGCTGACCCAGTCGAAGGTGTGGGCGTGATCGTTGCGGGGCGGGCGGAAGCTGCCGACCATCTTCATGTCGGCAATGCGGTAGATCGCCAATGCGGTTCCCGCCTCCAGCGGAACCGTCGCGGCGATGTACTCGCCCCCTGGTGAAATCTTGATGTCGGTAAACGACTCCTGCCGCAGATAGCGATCCAGGTCCAGCGTTGCGGCCGATGCCCCACCCACAACCGCGCTCAACAGTACAGCCAGCACAATCCTGCGCATCCTTCCCCCATGGAAAACCGGACACCCTGTCCGGATGTACGATTCTAGGCACGTGACCGTTTGCCGCGCCACATCGGCAGAAAAAACGACGGCACCGTTGCCGGTGCCGTCGTTACCACTACCTTGGAGAGAGAGTCAGGACGTGGGTTCGGGGGGCGTGCGCCGGATCAGTGGACCCCGCGCACCGCCAACGTAAGGGCCAGGATGCTGAGGATCACGGCGATGGTGCCGTCGAGCACGCGCCAGGTACTGGGCTTGGTGAACAGCGGCGCCAGCAGGCGTGCGCCCAGGCCCTGCGCGGTCAGCCACAGGCAGCTGGCAGTCACCACACCGGCGGCGAAGGCCATGCGGGCGTTGCCGAAGTTCTCGGCGATCGAGCCGATCACCATCATGTCCAGCCAGAAGTGCGGGTTGATCAGCGAGAAGCCGACCGCGGCCATCAGCACCGCGCGGCGGCTGCCGTCGTCGCTGTCAGCCTCGCCCATGCCGCCGCCACCGGCAATCGCACGGCGTGCCGACTTCATGGCGTACCAGGCCAGGAACGCCACGCCCGTCCACAGCACGGCGGTGGTCAGCCACGGCAGCGCTGAAGTGAGCGTGCGCAGGCCAGCCACGCTGGCAAAGATGAAGATCGCATCGATGGCCGCACAGGTGGCAACCACCGGCACGATGTGCTTGCGCAGGATGCCCTGGCGCAGAATGAAGGCGCTCTGGGCCCCGACCACGGCGAACAGGCCGATGCCGGTAGCTGCACCAGAGAACCAGGCACCGAGGCCGGTGCTGGCGGAGATGACCGAGAACATGGGATTCACTGCCTTTACTTGCTTGGGGGGACGGTGCCTCGCGAAGGCGGACAGCACCGGAACGAGCGCCATTGTCGCGCCGCAACATGAAAAAGACGAGCTAAACTTCCTAAACCAACATTAGCGGAACTTAATTCGATGCGTATCGACCATGCCCAGCTGCGCGCCCTTGCCGCAGTGATCCGCGAAGGCAGCTTCGACCGCGCCGCGCAGTCGCTGAATGTCACCCCGTCCGCCATCTCGCAGCGGGTCAAGGCGCTGGAGGACCGGATCGGCCGGCTGCTGGTCAAGCGCGGCACCCCGGCCACCGCCACCGCCGAGGGGCAGTTGCTGGTGCAGCTGGCCGAGCAGACCGCCCTGCTCGAGCACGATGCGCTGCACCGGATGGGCCTGGCCGATGAGGACCTGCCGCAAGCCAGTATTCCGGTGGCGGTGAACCACGACAGCCTGGAAACCTGGTTCCCGCAGGCGGCCTACCAGTTCGCGCAGACCACCGGCACTACGCTGGACCTGCGCGTGGAGGACCAGGACCACACCGTCGAACTGCTGCGCCAGGGCACGGTGCTGGGTGCGGTGACCACCCTGGACGAGCCGGTGCAGGGCTGCCAGATCCATGCGCTGGGCAGCATCCGCTACGCCGCCACCTGTACCCCCGAGTTCCGCGAGCGTCATTTCGCCAAGGGCGTGACCGCGCAGGCGCTGGCGCAGGCCCCGGTGCTGGTGTTCAACCGCAAGGACGACATGCAGTCGCGCTTCGCCCGGCGCATGGCCGGCGACGACCTGCCCAGCACCGCGCCGACCTGGTGGATTCCGTCCACGCGCGCCTTCGTGCAGGCCAACCTTGGCGGCATGGGCTGGACGATGAATCCGTTGCCGCTGGTCAAGCGGCACCTGGACGCGGGCCGCCTGGTCTACGTGCGCCAGCGCGCGTGGGAAGACGTGCCGCTGTACTGGCAGCATTGGAAGGGCGACGTGCAAACCATGGCCTTGCTGACCCGCGCGGTGCTGGATGCCTCCTCAGCGCTGGTGCGGCGCAAGCGCTGAGGCAGCCCTGCAAAAAAGGGGACGGAGGGGATTAAGTCGTTTAAGGCCCATAGGACATTCTGGGCAAAGACGACTTAATCCCCTCCGTCCCCTTTTTGCTCCATCCAATCTCCACGAAGTCTCCACACCAGGTCCATGCGCGATGCGGATACTGGTCGGCCGATCACTGCAAGGATGCCCTGCATGCCTGTATTCGTCCGCGATGCGCGCCCCGAAGATGCCGCCGCCTGCATCGACCTGCGCGGGCGCACCCGCGAAAACGCCTTCAGCGCCGCGCAGTTGGCAGAGCTGGGCATCACCGAGGACAGCTGGGCGGCCGGCATCGCCCAGGGCGATTCGATCGGCCGCGTCGCCTGGGAGGGCGAGCGCATGGCCGGTTACTGCTTCGCCGACCGCGACACCGGCGAAGTGCTGGTGCTGGCCCTGCTGCCGGACTACGAAGGCCGTGGCGTCGGTCGGCAGCTGCTGCAGGAAGTGGTCAGCCTGACCCGCGATGCGGGCCATACCCGGCTGTTCCTGGCGTGCTCGGCCGACCCGCGTTCGCGCTCGCATGGCTTCTACCGGCGCCTGGGCTGGCGCCCGACCGGGGAGATCGATGAGGCCGGTGACGAGATTCTGGAGCTGGTCTGATTGAAGGCGTCGCCAGGCATGGCCTGGCGCTACTGGGGCTACGATCGCCAGGCTTGGGCCCGCCGCTCACGTGACGGGGCCGCGAAACGTCGGATGCTGCGTTGCATCAAAAACGGACCGGATCCGGTTAGAATCGCGGATGGATGGCGCAAGGCGTTGTTTCTTCACGCCCTTTCCCTGCCCCACGCGCATCCTGACCCCTTCCCCTCCGCCAACGATCCCGCCCCCATGAAGAAATTTGGCAAGGCCCTGCTCGCCCTGCTCGTGCTGCTGTTGCTGGCCGCCGCGCTGTTCCTGTACTGGCCGCTGACCCAGCGCTCGGTGCCCGCCGCCAGCAACGACAAGCCCGTCGACGTTGTGCTGGTCGGCGCCGGCATCATGAGCATCACCCTGGCCACCTACCTGCAGGAACTGCAGCCGGACTGGAACATCCAGGTCTACGAACGCCTCGACGGCGTCGCCGGTGAAAGCTCCGACGGCTGGAACAACGCCGGCACGGGCCACTCGGCCTTCGCCGAACTGAACTACACCCCCGAACTGCCCGACGGCAGCATCGAGACCAAGCGCGCGGTCGGCATCGCCGAATCGTTCGAGGTCTCGCGCCAGTTCTGGTCGCACCAGGTGAAGGAAGGCCGGCTGAGCCAGCCCAGCGACTTCATCAACCCGACCCCGCACATGAGCTTCGTCTGGGGCGATGACAACATCGCCTACCTGCACAAGCGCCAGCAGGCCCTGGTGAAGAATCCGCTGTTCTACGGCATGCAGTACTCCGAGGATCCGGCCCAGATCAAGCAGTGGGCCCCGCTGCTGATGGAAGGCCGTGACCCGAAGCAGAAGGTTGCCGCAACCTGGATGCCGCTGGGCACCGACGTCAACTTCGGCGTGATCACCCGCCAGCTGACCGCCGGCCTGCAGCGCAGCCCGAACTTCAGCCTGCACCTCAACCACGAAGTGAGCGCGCTGCGGCAGAACGCCGACAAGAGCTGGAACGTGACGGTGAAGGACCTCAAGGCCGGCACCGAGTCCACCACCCACGCCCGCTTCGTGTTCATCGGTGCCGGTGGCGCTGCACTGAAGCTGCTGCAGATGTCCGGCATTCCGGAATCGAAGGACTACGCCGGCTTCCCGGTCGGTGGCCAGTTCCTCGCCTTCCAGGGCCAGGACGTGACCTCGCGCCACGGCGTGAAGGCCTACGGCATGGCCGAGACCGGTTCGCCGCCGATGTCGGTGCCGCACCTGGATGCGCGCAAGCTGGACGGCAAGCCGGTGGTCCTGTTCGGGCCGTTCGCGCTGTACAGCACCAAGTTCCTCAAGCACGGCTCGTGGTGGGACCTGTACTCGTCGGTGAACCACAACAACGTCGGCCCGATGCTGGAAGTGGGCAAGGACAACCTGGACCTGGTGCAGTACCTGATGGGCCAGGCGCGCCTGAACGATGCCGACCGCCAGGCCGAGCTGGTCAAGTACTTCCCCAATGCCAAGCCGGGCGACTGGAAGCTGGTCACCGCTGGCCAGCGCGTGCAGATCATCAAGCGTGATCCGTTGAAGGGCCCGGTGCTGCAGTTCGGTACCGAGATCGTGACCGACAAGGATCACACCATCGCCGCCCTGCTCGGTGCCTCGCCGGGTGCATCGACCTCGCCGCCGATCATGCTGGACCTGATGGCCAAGGCCTTCCCGGACCAGATGAAGGCCGGCTGGGAAACCCGCCTGCGCGAGATCGTGCCGTCGTACGGGCGCAAGCTCAACGACAACGCCGCGCTGGTCAACGAGATCCGCACGCTGACCAGTCAGACCCTGCGCCTGCCGTACCTGGAGGTGCCGGTGGACGCGAACGCGGCGGCGCCGGTGCCGGCAGCGGTTCCTGCAGCGGCTCCGGCACCGGCCAAGGAAAAGCGCAACGCCAACGAGGAACTGCAGGCGCTGTAAGCCTGGCAGATTCCCTGCAGCAGACACTGACGGCCACCTTCGGGTGGCCGTTCGCGTTTGGGCCGCTCCCTGCTGCAGAAAGCGATGCCCGGCGCCGGGAATCCTATGCAAAATGACGCGAATTGTAATGTTGTTAAGAATTATTTACATTTGCGTCCTGCGCAGTGACCGCGCCCCTCCCAGATGGACCTGATGTGCCCGAAGCCGCCGCCCCGGGTGCTGGACGACTGTTGCCGCCCCCTTCCCGTCTCCGAGCTTCGAACCCACCATGTCCCTGACGTTCCGTAACCGCCTGCCCCGCCGTGCGCTGCTGCCGGCTGCCCTGCTCTCTTCGCTCGCGCTGGTCGCGTCTCCGGCGTTCGCCGAGGCCGCCGCCGATGCATCCGATGCCAAGACCCTGGACCGGGTCAGCGTCCGTGCCGAGCAGTCCGCTCCGCCATCCAGCACCACCCGCCTGCCGATCACACTGCAGGAAACCCCGCAGTCGGCCACTGCGATCAGCCTGAAGCGCCTGCAGGACGAGTCGCTGTTCAGCATCAACGACGTGATGCGCAACGTCACCGGCGTCAGCGTGTCCTTCTATGACACCCAGCGCCCGCTGTACTACGCACGCGGCTTCGCCATCACCGACTTCCAGGTCGATGGCATTCCCACCTACAGCGGTTCCACCAACCAGGAATACGACACCGCTTTCTACGACCGCATCGAAGTGATCCGCGGTGCCAACGGCCTGCTCAGCGGCGCCGGCGTGCCGTCGGCCACCGTCAACCTGCTGCGCAAGCGGCCGGGCAAGGAGTTCGATGCCTCGTTCGCGATCAGCGCCGGCAGCTGGGACTATCGACGCATGGAGGCGGACGTGACCGCGCCGCTGACCGATGACGGCCGTTTCCGCAGCCGCGTGGTCGCCGCCTATACCGATCGTGGCCTGTATTACGACCGCTACGACGAGAACAAGATGGCCGGCATGGCGGTGCTGGAAGGCGACGTCACCGACAGCACCACGATCACCCTCGGTTACCAGAGCCAGGACAACAATCCGACCGGCTCGACCTGGGGCACCGTGCCGTTCTTCGACAACCAGGGCAATTTCGCGCACCTGCCGCGCTCGACCAACCTGTCGCCGAAGTGGAGCTACTGGAAGCGCGAGAGCAACACTGCCTTCGCCAACCTGGAACAGCGCTTCGGCGACAACTGGCTGCTGAAGATCAACACCGCCTACACCCGTGGCAATGTGCAGAACGTGCGCCTGTACGGCACCGGCAACCCGGACCCGGTGACCGGCTCGGGCATCTTCCTGCGCGCGGCCGCCGGTGATTCGAGGGACACCCGGCGCAACGTCGATGCTTACCTGACCGGAAGCTTCGATCTGTTCGGCCGCGACCACGATGTGACCCTCGGCGCACAGTGGTCGGACCTGGAAGGCACCACCAACACCCTGGCGCTGAACTTCCCGAACGATTGGGCACGCTGCGGCGGCGAACGCTGCTACTACATTCCCAACGTGTACAGCTGGAACGGCGACATCTCCGAGGTCACCTACCGCCGTACCGGCGCGCGCCGCGTGGCCAAGACCACGCAGAGTGGCGTCTATCTGGCCACCCGCCTGCGCCTGGCCGATCCGCTGTCGCTGATTGCCGGCGCACGCCTGAGCCGCTGGGAAACCCTCAGCCGCTCCTACAACGCCGCAGGCGCCTACACCGGCACCAGCGGCGCGTACAAGGTGAGCGATGAAGTCACTCCCTACGTGGGCCTGGTCTACGACATCACCCCGAACGTCTCGGCGTACGCCAGCTACACCGAGATCTTCAACCCGCAGAACTTCAAGGACCGCAACGAGAACCTGCTGGCGCCAGTACAGGGCTCGAACCTGGAAGCGGGCATCAAGACGCAGTGGTTCGATGGCCGCCTGACCGCCAATGCCGCCGTGTTCGAAGCCAAGCAGGACAACTACGCGGTGCGTGACATGGGCGTGCCGGAGGGTTCGCTGAGCGATGGCACCTCCGCCTACGTCGGCGTCAACGGCACCAAGGCGCGCGGTTGGGAGATGGACGTCAACGGCGAGATCCTGCCGGGCTGGACGGTCAACGCCGGCTATACCCACGTCAAGGTCACCCGCGCCGCCACCGATCTGCTGTACGCCAACCCGCCGAAGGACCTGCTGCAGCTCAACACCCAGCTGCAGCTGCGCGGCGCGCTGGAGCGCCTGAGCATCGGCGGTGGCGTGCAGTGGCAGAGCAAGGTGCAGGGCTACAACATCGCCTACCCGCTGGGCGGCACGGTGACGGTGAACCAGCCGGCCTACATGCTGGTCCAGTTCAACGCCAACTACCGCATCAGCGACAACTGGACGGCAACGCTGAGCGTGCGCAACGCGCTGGACAAGACCTACTGGGCGAATCTGGACTACAACAACTACGGCGAACCGCGCTTCGTGTCGGCCAGCCTGCGCTGGAAGTTCTGAGCCACCAGAAACGGTAGTGCCGGCCGCTGGCCGGCTCCAAGCGATGCATCGATGACGCGGAGCCGCCAGCGGCCGGCACTACCCCGATCGATGCGGGTCATCCTCCATTTCAATCTGAATGGGCCCGCCTTCGCGCGGGCCCTTCTTTTTGCTGCAGTGCGGGTTGCATGCCCGAATGTAATTATGCCGTAATTACATCGACACCAATCGGAAGCCGGTCGATGAACCCGAGCTGGGATACGTTGGAACGCAGCCGCCAGGCCCGCCTGGAACGTGCCGCGCCGTGGGCCCGGGGACGTGAGGTCGCCGCCACCGACGTGGGCGAGCTGCTGCACGCACTGCTGGAGCCAGGCGACAAGGTCTGCCTGGAGGGCAACAACCAGAAACAGGCCGATTTCCTCGCCCAGTGCCTGGCCGACCTTGACCCGGCCCGGGTGCACGACCTGCACATGGTGCAGTCGGTGCTGTCTCTGCCGTCGCACCTGGATGTATTCGAGCGTGGCATCGCCTCGAAGCTGGACTTCTCGTTCTCCGGCCCGCAATCGGTGCGGCTGGCCAATCTGGTGGCCGAAGGGCGCATCCAGATCGGTGCCATCCACACCTACCTCGAACTGTTCGGCCGCTACTTCATCGACCTGACCCCACGCGTGGCGCTGGTCGCCGCGCAGGCCGCCGATCGCCACGGCAATCTCTACACCGGCCCGAACACCGAAGACACCCCGGTCATCGTCGAGGCCACCGCGTTCGGTGGCGGCATCGTCATCGCCCAGGTCAACGAGATCGTCGACACCCTCCCCCGCGTCGACATCCCTGCTGACTGGGTCAACTTCGTGGTGCAGGCGCCGAAGCCGAACCATATCGAACCGCTGTTCACCCGCGACCCGGCGCAGATCTCCGAGATCCAGGTGCTGATGGCGATGATGGCGATCAAGGGCATCTACGCCGAGTACGGCGTCAACCGCCTCAACCATGGCATCGGCTTCGATACCGCCGCCATCGAACTGCTGCTCCCCACCTACGCCGAATCGCTCGGCTTGAAGGGAAAGATCTGCCAGCACTGGGCCCTCAATCCACACCCCGCACTGATTCCGGCGATCGAATCGGGCTTCGTCAAATCGGTGCATTCGTTCGGTTCCGAACTGGGCATGGAGAACTACATCGCCGCACGCAGCGATGTGTTCTTCACCGGTGCCGATGGCTCGATGCGCTCCAACCGCGCGTTCTCTCAGACCGCCGGCCTGTATGCCTGCGACATGTTCATCGGTTCCACCCTGCAGATCGACCTGCAGGGCAACAGCTCCACCGCCACGCGCGACCGCATCGCAGGCTTCGGTGGCGCACCGAACATGGGCTCAGATGCACGTGGCCGCCGCCATGCCAGCGAGGCCTGGGTCAAGGCCGGCCAGCAGGCCGCACGCCCCGGTGAGATGCCGCGTGGCCGCAAGTTGGTGGTGCAGATGGTGGAAACCTTCCGCGAACACATGGCACCGGCCTTCGTCGATCGGCTGGACGCCTGGGAGCTGGCCGAGCGCGCGGACATGCCGCTGCCACCGGTGATGATCTATGGCGACGACGTCAGCCATGTACTGACCGAAGAAGGCATCGCCAACCTGCTGCTGTGCCGCACCCCTGAAGAGCGCGAACAGGCGATCCGCGGCGTGTCCGGCTATACCGCCGTGGGCATGGGACGCGACCGCGCGATGGTGGAGAACCTGCGCGACCGCGGCGTGATCCGCCGTCCCGATGACCTCGGCATCTCCGTGCGCGATGCCAGCCGTGACCTGCTTGCGGCGCGTTCGGTGAAGGACCTGGTGCGCTGGTCAGGCGGCCTGTACGACCCGCCCAAGCGCTTCCGCAACTGGTAAGGGGCTGAGCATGGAAACCCTCGACTATCGATTCGAAGGACACACGGCGGTGCAGTTTCCGCGCGATGCAATGCTGGTCGGCGTACTGGCCTCGGGCAACCTGGAAATCCTGCTGGAACCGGCCGCACTGGACGGCGCGATGATGGTGCGCATCATCACCGCCGCGCAGGGCTTTGGCCGCGTCTGGGAGGCGGTGATCGGTGATTTCGCACAGCGCCATCCACTGCGCGATGTACGCGTCTCGATCAACGATGCCGGTGCGACCCCGGCGGTGGTCAGCCTGCGCCTGGACCAGGCAGTGGAAACCCTGCTTGCTGGAGATCCACGATGAGCCGGACGCAGCGCCACAGTTACTACGAAGCCGATGCACGCGAGCGCATCGCCGGCCTGGCCGACGCCGGCTCGTTCCGTGAATTCCTCGGCCCGGCGCGGCGGATGATGAGCCCGCACCTGGCACAGCTCGACCAGCCCGCGGCGTTCGACGACGGCATCGTTGTCGGCGAAGCCACACTGCGCGGCCGACGCGTGCTGCTGGCCGCACAGCAGGGTGAATTCATGGGCGGCGGCGTGGGCGAGGTGCACGGCGCCAAGTTGACCGGGCTGCTGCACCGTGCAGCGGAAACCCGACCTGACGGTGTGCTGCTGCTGCTCGATACCGGTGGCGTGCGCCTGCACGAAGCCAATGCAGGGCTCATCGCCATTTCCGAGATCATGCGCGCCACGCTGGATGCGCGCGCTGCAGGCGTCCCCGTGGTGGCGCTGATCGGCAGCGGCAACGGCGCGTTCGGTGGCATGGGCATCGTCGCCCGCTGCTGCAGCACCGTGGTCATGTCCGAGGAAGGCAGGCTGTCGCTGTCCGGACCGGAAGTGATCGAAACCGTTCGCGGCGTGGAGGAATTCGATTCCCGCGATCGCGCACTGGTCTGGCGCGTAACGGGAGGCAAGCACCGCTACCTGATCGACCAGGCACAGGTGCTGGTGCCCGATGCCATCGAGGCCTTCGCGCAGGCGGCCAGCAACGCGCTGCAGCCTGATACCAGCAGCACCGATCCAGATACTGCACTGGCCGCGCTGCAGGAACGCCATGCGGCACTGAAGGCGCGCGTGCAGGCCTGGGGCGATTGCCGCGATGGCCTGGAGATCTGGGCGCGGCTGGGTATCACTGCCCCCGAGCGACTGCCGCTGCTCGACACCGATGCGTTCCTCATCGCCACCGCCGACCGGAGCCTGCCATGAGCATGCCGCTGCAGACCCTGCTCGATGCCCTGTTCCCGCATGGGCATGCCATTGCCGTGAACGATTCGGTGCTGACCGGCAGCGCCACCACCGAGGATGGCGAGGTGACCGTGATCGGTACCGCCGACAAACTCGAAGTCGGCGTGGACCACGCATTGGCACTGGCCGAAACCGTGCTTGCCAGCACCGCCGCGCTTCCACAGCGACCGATCGTGATGCTGGTGGACACCGCTGGCCAGCGCCTGGCGCGGCGCGACGAACTGCTTGGCATCAACGGCTGTTTCGCGCATCTGGCACAGACGCTGGATCTCGCGCGTCGACGTGGCGCGCGGCTTGTCACGCTGGTCTATGGTGAATCCGTCAGTGGCGGCTTCCTCTCATTCGGCCTGATGGCCGACCACATCCACGCCCTGCCCGATGCACAGGTGCGGGTGATGGACCTGCGCGCGATGGCACGGGTGACCAAGCAACCGCTGGAGAAACTGCAGGCACTCAGCCAGAGCTCGCCGGTGTTCGCGCCGGGCGTGGAGAACTACGTGGCGATGGGTGCGGTGGAATCGCTGTGGGAGGGGGATCTTGCCCAGCACTTGCTGCAGGCGCTGCGCACGCCCGCCGAAGGCGACCTGCGTGCCGCACGCGGCGCACAGCGCGGCGGTCGTGCCCTGGCGGCAGGGGTTTCGACTGCGGTGGCCCACGGCGATGCCTGAGCGGCCCGCCCGCCACACGCTGGCCTGGCTGTCGGCCGATGCCGACTGGCGGGCTGACGTGACTGCACAGGAACCACGCCTGGCAGCGTGGTTCGCGCAGGGCCTGCCGGCCATGGTGGCGCGCTGTGCGGCGGACGACCCCGACCCTCGGCTGCGCCTGGGGGTACCGCTACCGCCAAGCGAAGGCAAGCAACGGCTGGCGCTGCGCGTGGCCCTGCAGGACGTCCAGCAGCTGCAGCCTCCCCCTCCCTTGGATCACGTTCTCGCCGGCGGCGTTCCGGCGGATTGGCAGGCGGCGTTGCAGGCAATGCTGCGGCTTGCACCAGCCCGCGTATTCGGCGCCTTCGCATGGCAGCACCTCAGCGGACTGCCCTATGTGCACCCGCGCTCGGACATCGACCTGCTGTGGCAGGTGGATGACGCGCGCCAGGCCGACCTGCTGGTCGAACGCCTGCAGCACTGGGAAAGCGCCTACGGGCATCGCGTAGATGGCGAACTGTGCCTGGTGGATGGTGGCGCGGTGAACTGGCGCGAATACGCCGGTCGCAGCCGCGAAGTACTGGTCAAACGCATTGATGGTGCCGCTCTGGAACTGCGCGAGGCCTTGTTCAACGCCACTGGAGTTGTCGCATGAACGCTGTCGTGAAGCGCGTCGCCCGGTCCACCCCGGCGGTGGACAGCGCGCGCCTGGGGCGCCTTGCCATCGCCAGCCTGCACGCCGAACTGGCCCTTGCCCCCAAACCGGGACTGGTTACACCGTTCGATCGCGGCAGCCACCACGACATGGATGCCGGCACCTTCCTGCGCAGCCTGTTCGCGTTGCGCCACTATTTCATCGCCGTGGCCGACGCCGGTGCCGGCGCGGCGCCGTTCCAGACGCTGCGCCGGCATGGCATCGCCGCCGAGATATCGATGCTGAACGCCACTGCGGGCATCAACACCCATCGCGGTGCGATCTTCAGCCTTGGCCTGCTGGTGGCCGCGTCCGCTGCCTGCTGGGGCCGCGCGGGCCGTGTCGCCGCAGCCGAGCAGGTCTGCCAGGAAGTGCGCCGTTGGGCGCCCGAGCTCGCCGACGCGCCTCTGGATGCGAACAGCCCTGGCCAGCGCGCGCGTGCACGGCACGGCGTGCAAGGTGTGCGCGAACAAGCGGCCGCCGGCTACCCGCTGCTGCGCGAAGTGGCACTGCCTGCCCTGCGCCACGCACTGGCCAGCGGCCTGCCACGCGAGGCCGCGATGTGCCAGACCCTGATGCAGCTGATCGCGTGCGTGGATGACCTCAACCTGCTGCACCGCGGCGGCGCCGACGGCCTGCGCTGGGCCCAGCGGCAGGCACGCACCTTCCTGGACGCCGGTGGCACCTTCGCGCCGGACTGGCAGGTACATCTGCGTCGCATCGGTGACGGCTTCGTCATGCGCCGGCTGAGCCCGGGCGGCAGCGCAGACCTGTTGGCCTGCAGCGTGTTCCTGCTGCAGCAGGAGCAGGCATGAGCCTGGCCCTGCTCTGCCCTGGCCAAGGCGCGCAGCACGCGGCGATGTTCGATCGCGTGCGCGATCTGGCTGCCGCGCGGCCGGTGCTCGATGCCACGAGCGAACTGCTCGGCCGCGATGTATTCGCCGCTGCGGCGGCCGACGACCGCTTCGACAATGTGCGGGCGCAACCACTGCTGTGCGCAGCAAGCCTGGCGCATTGGCAGGGCCTGCGCGAGGTATTGCCAACGCCGACGGTGATCGCGGGTTACAGCATCGGCGAGCTGGCCGCACATGCCATCGCCGGCGGCGTCGATGCGGCCACCTGCCTTGCCCTGGCTGCGCAGCGCGCGCTGTTGATGGACAGTGCCAGCCCCGCCGATGCAGGCCTGCAGGCAGTGCTTGGCCTGGAACGCCATGTACTGCAGCCGCTGTGCGATCTGCACGGAGCGCACGTGGCCATCGCCAACGGGCAGGACCATTTCATCGTTGGCGGCACGCACGCCTCATTGCAGCGGCTGGCCGATGCCGCGCGGCCGCAGGGTGCGGACATCCGTCCACTGCCGGTGCACGTGCCTGCACACACACCGTTGCTGGCAGCGGCGGTCGCACCGTTCGCTGCCGCACTCGACGCCTCGCCACTGCAGGCCCCACGCCTGCCGCTGCTGGCCGGCATCGATGCGCGACCGGTGCGGGATCGCGCAACGGCAGTCCACACGCTGTCGGCGCAGCTCGCGCAGACCATCGAATGGGCGCAGGTGATGCGCCAGGCCTTCGAGCGTGGCGCGCGGGTGTTCCTGCAGCTGGGCCCGGGCAACGCATTGGCGCGCATGGTCGCGCCGGCCTATCCGTGCTGCGAGGTGCGCGCGGTGGAAGAGTTCCAGAGCCTTGAAGGCGCCGCGGCGTGGGTCCGCAGCGCGCTGGAGAGGCTGCAGTAACGGGTTCGAGCAGTACGTATCACGCAACACGCAGTACGTCGCCTTACCCCGGGATGGCGGGTCTCCATCCGCGCTGTACGTGAGTCACGTGTCTGGGAGGGCGCATGAGTCCACAAATCGCAACGATCATCGGTCTGGTGATCATGTTCATCGTCGCCACCGCGATGCCGATCAACATGGGTGCCGTCGCCTTCGCGCTGGCCTTCATCATCGGCGGACTGTGGGTCGACATGGGGGGCAAAGAGGTGCTGGCCGGCTTCCCCGGCGATCTGTTCCTGACCCTGGTCGGCATCACCTATCTGTTCGCCATCGCGCAGAAGAACGGCACCATCGACCTGCTGGTGCACTGGGCAGTGAAAGCCGTGCGCGGCCATATCGTGGCCATTCCGTGGGTGATGTTCGTGATCACCGCGGTCCTCACTGCGTTCGGTGCACTGGGCCCGGCGGCGGTCGCGATCATCGGTCCGGTCGCGCTGCGCTTTGCCAAGCAGTACAACATCAACCCGTTGATGATGGGCCTGCTGGTGATCCATGGCGCACAGGCGGGCGGCTTCTCGCCGATCAGCGTATACGGCAGCATCACCAACGGCGTGGTGCAGAAAGCCGGGCTGGAAGTGACCGAGATGGCGGTGTTCCTGACCAGTCTGGGCTTCAACTTCATGATGGCGACGATCTGCTTCTTCGCCTTTGGTGGCATCGCCCTGCTGCGCCGTGGCTCGATCACCGCAGCAGGAACACTCGGCAATGCCGAGCTGGCGATGGCCGGTGGCCCGCAGGCGTCGTCGCGCCAGTTCGCGATCGAAGGTCATGGCGCGCTGGTCGCGGCAGGCGGCGGCACGCTCAGCAATGATCCGGTGGCACTGGATGCGGTGAACCTGACCCGCGAGCGGTTGTTCACCCTGATCGGCCTGCTCGGCCTGGGCGTGGCCGCGCTGATCTACAACCTCAACGTCGGCCTGGTCTCGATCACCGTGGCGGTGGCGCTGGCGCTGTTGTCCCCGCAGAGCCAGAAGGGTGCGGTCGATGGCATCAGCTGGTCCACCGTGCTGCTGATCTGCGGCGTGGTGACCTACATCGGCGTGCTGGAACATGCCGGCGCGGTGGACTTCATCGGCAACGGTGTCTCCGACATCGGCATCCCGCTGCTCGGAGCGCTGCTGGTCTGCTATGTCGGCGGCATCGTCTCCGCATTCGCTTCGTCGGCAGCGGTACTCGGCGCGACGATTCCATTGGCGGTGCCATTCCTGATGCAGGGTCACCTCAGCGCCGCCGGCGTGATCTGCGCGCTGGCGGT
The DNA here is from genome assembly GCF_056482875.1 of Stenotrophomonas sp. 63632_Sma. NCBI lineage: Bacteria > Pseudomonadati > Pseudomonadota > Gammaproteobacteria > Lysobacterales > Lysobacteraceae > Stenotrophomonas > Stenotrophomonas sp. 63632_Sma. Next base: position 1,191,764 of record NZ_CM151220.1, on the reverse strand, counting down.
GTCATCCACCATCGTCGATGTCAGCCCGTTCTCGACCAATGGCGCACTGGTGGTGGCCTCGGCCGCGAAGGAAGAGCGCGAGACCCTGTTCCGCCGCTTCCTGGTCTACAGCGGCCTGGTGGTTGCGCTCGGACCGCTGCTGGCCTGGCTGGTGTTCGTGGTGCCGGGCTGGATGTAACCGCCCAGCGGTAGTGCCGACCGCTGGCCGGCACTCTCATGAAGCCATCCAGCGATCATGGGTTGCCGGCCAGCGGCCGGCACTACCTGGCGGTACACTTCCACCATGGCCATTGCCCCTGCCCCGCGGTCACCGAAGAAGCGCGCACCTCTGTACGAAGAGGTGGCCGAACACGTGCGCGAGCGCATCTACGATTACCGGCTGCCGCCGGGAGAATGGATCGACGAGCCCGCGCTGTGCGAGGAACTGGGCATCAGCCGCACGCCGCTGCGCGAGGCGCTGAAGCTGCTGGCCGCCGAAGGCCTGGTGCAGATCGATGCGGGTCGTGGCAGCCGGGTCACGCGACTGACGCTGGAAGACCTCAACCAGCTGTTCCCGGTGATGGCGATGCTGGAAGGCCGCTGCGCGCATGAGGCGGTGAAGCACATCGACGATGCAGGCGTGCAGCAGTTGGAAGACCTGCATGCAGCGATGGAAACCGCGGCGGCCGAGGGCAACATCGCCGAGTACTACCGCAACAACTACCTGATCCACGAAACCGTGCAGCATTACGCGGGCAACCCGTGGCTGATCCGCATCACCCACGACCTGCACCGCATCCTGAAGATGCATCGTGGCCGTCAGCTGCTGACCCCGGGTCGCACCGCGCAGTCGCTGGCCGAACACCGCGAGCTGATGGAATGCTTCCGCCGCCGCGACGCGCAGGCTGCCGAACGCACCATGGAACGCCACCTGCTGAGCCAGGGCCAGGCGCTGGCCGCCTATGTGGCGGCGGGCGGGCTGTTGAACGTGCCGGCGCCGTTGCCGACCGAAGGCGGCGGCTGAGCTGTTGGGGTTGCCGGCCAGCGGCCGGCACTACCGGCCGCAGCCAACCGCTGTTCTGTAGAGTCGAGCCATGCTCGACTGCCTTTCGATCAGGCACCGCGGCGTTGGAGCGAAGTGCAGTCGAGCATGGCTTGTATGTTCCTCCCGGCTCCTACGCGGTATGTAGGAGCCAGGGTGGAGGGACCGTCAAGCATGCATCTGCGGATACTAGCCGACAGACGAGTCGAGCGATCCCCATCCCGCACACGAACGTCGATAAAGGATCGTACGGCCCCCAAAGGGGATCGTCGATGTAGGCAAGCTAACGTCGGTGCGGTACCACCCCAGCCCCTTAAAGATAGCTGGGAGCCGTACAAATGTCTGATTCTCTCGATATTGGCGTGGACGTGGACTCCAAGGAGTTCGTACCGGCAGTGGCCGACCGCAAGGCCGGCGACAGGATCGCCAACACCCGGGCAGATAGCCCAGTGGCTCAACACCTTGCCCCAGCGATGCCGGATTGGCATGGAGGCGACGGGGCGGTACTACGAGTTGTTGGCTCGGATGGCTGGCCAGGCAGGCCACGTTGTCTATGTGATCAATCCACGTCTGATCAAGTACTACGGCCGGGCGACGGGCTCGCGTGGCAAGACGGACGCCATGGACGCCGAAGCGATCGCCCGGTACGTGAAGAAGGAGAGCGATCGCCTGCGTGAATACGTACCGCGTACCGACGAGCAGCAGCAGATGCACGATTTGCTGCGCAAGCGGCAGACGCTGGTAAAGACACGCGCGCGCCTGGAGCAATCCTTCGGGGTAAGCAAAAGTGCCCCCGGGGAGCTGTCAGATCTGTTCTGCGCTCTGGCTGGGACGCTGTCCGAGCTGGAAAGCGAACTGCAGCGCTTGGGTCGCGATGGAGAGCATGGCGCGCTCTACAAGCGCCTGTTGACCATCCCTGGTATCGGCCCTGCCGTCGCCGCTCACCTGATCTACTACATGACGCGCTGGCCGTTGGCCAACGCCAACGCGTGGATCGCCTGCACCGGCCTGGATCCCCGGCCCAACGAGTCTGGCGGCAGAACGGGACGGCGTCGGCTGTCCAAACAGGGCGCGCCAGTGCTGCGCCAGATGCTCTACATGGCCGCAATGGGGCTCAAGCGGTGTCGCCGGGGGCAACCGCTCTACGACGAGCTGTCAAAACGCGGTCACCCCAGCACCGCCGTCTTCAACATCCTGGCCAGAAAGCTGGCCAGGATCGCCTGGGGTGTCTTCAAAAGCGGCCGGGACTTCGATCCGGCCATGCTGAAGGTGGGTCAAGCCTGCTTCCAGCAGGCTTGACCACGAACATAGGATCTCGACTCTACAGAGACCTCAATCGCTGCAGCTGCCACCACCACCGTCACCGCTGCCGCCGTCGCTTCCACAGTCGGAGCTGCTGTAGCTGTGATGACTGTGGCTGTCCCCGGAATAGCCACCGGAGAAATCGGCGGGCCCACCGCCACTGCCATCGCTCCGCGCGGGTGAGCCATCGGCCGTGGCCACTGCCATGCACAGGATCGCACCGACCAGCGGCAGCAGCCAGACCAGCAGCAGCTGCACCGTCCGGCCGCCCGCCGACAGGCCATCACGCCTGACGATCACCACGGTAGCCACCACGTTCAGGCCCAGCACCAGCAGGACCAGCAGAAGGGCAACGATCAGCATTCGGCGACTCCGTGCCTGGACTGGAGGCATTATGGCCTTCCACCCCGATGTTGGCCCTGCCTGTCATGAAGATGGGACAATGTAGGGCGCGCCGGCCTGCCTCCGGGCCGCCGGCGCCCCCCGCACCACACGGAAGAAGAAGAACAACAACATGCTGAAAGTCATTTTCGATACCGACCCGGGCGTCGACGACGCCCTGGCCCTGCTGTACCTGCACAAGCACGCCCAGATCGACCTGATCGGCGTCACCACCACCTTCGGCAACGCCTCGGTGGAGTCGACCACCCACAACGCGCTGTACCTGAAGCAGGCCTGGGGCTTTGCCGCTCCGGTCGCGCGCGGTGCCGGCGGCCCGCTGCAGCCGGAAGCCACCCCGGAAGCCTGGCCGGTGCACATCCATGGCCACAACGGCCTGGGCAACCACCCGGTGCCGGCCAGCCTGGACGTGGCCGCCGATGCGCGCCCGGCCCATCAGCTGATCATCGACCTGGTCCGCGCCCATCCGGGCGAGGTGACCCTGGTCGCGGTCGGCCGCATGACCAACCTGGCCCTGGCCCTGCAGCAGGCCCCGGACATCGCCGGCCTGGTGCGCGGCGTGGTGATCATGGGTGGCGCTTTCCACGTCAACGGCAACATCACCCCGGCCGCCGAGGCCAACATCTGGGGCGATGCCGAAGCCGCCGACGTGGTGTTCACCGCCAGCTGGCCGGTTACTGCGATCGGTCTGGACGTGACCACCCGCGTGGAAATGGACCGTGACGGCCTGGACAAGCTGGCTGCCATCGGCGGTGCCGACGCCGAGCTGGTGCGTGCGCTGTCGCAGGATTATGTGGACTTCTACCTGCAGGCCGGCCACAAGGGCATGGTCGTGCACGACTGCTGCGCGTGCATCGCGCTGACCCGCCCGGAGCTGTTCCAGTTCGAGCGCGCCAGCGTGCGCGTGGCCACCGACGGTGTCGCCCGCGGCATGACCATTCCCAAGCCGGAAGGCCTGGCGTTCGGTCCCAGCGTGTGGGATGGCCACGTGGTGCAGTCGATTGCCATCGGCGTGGATGCGGCCGCGGTACTGGCCGACATCGAGCAGACCCTGAAGGTCTGACCCGCTAGCGCCTGGCCCTGCCCGGGACCGTCTCGGGCAGGGTCCACAGCACCGGCAGCACCAGCACCGCCACCAGCGCGATCATCGCGCCCGGCGCCGCTGCCCAGCCGCTGCGCTCCACCCACCATTGCGCCAGCCATGGCGTTGCCCCGCCGAAGAAGGCGGTGGCCATGGTCACCCCCAGTGCCAACCCGCTGACCCGGCCCTCGCCCGGGAACTGCTCGGCCGTAGCCGGGGCCGCGACCGCGCTCACGCCACCGGCCACGCAGGCCAGCAGCACCGCCGCCAGCGCGATGCCCAGCGCCGTCGCCTCCGCCATCCACGCGAACAGGGACAACGGCAGCAGCGCCGCCAGCAGAGTCAGACCCAGCAGCATCGGGCGTCGCCCGACGCGGTCGGACAATGCGCCGCACAGCGGCGTGATCGCAATGACCGCCACTGCCGCAATCGTCGACAGCCACAGTGCATCACCTTCGTCATGACCCTGCGCATGCAGGAATGCCGGCACATAGGTGATGCCGACGTAATAAGTGATCGATCCCAGCGCCGAGATCGCAAACGTGCGCGCTACTGCCAGCGGGTGGTTACGCAATACGTGGCGAAGCGGCGTAGCCGGAATACTGCCCTCGCGACGCTGGCGTTCGAACTCCGGCGATTCGTGCATGCCCGAGCGCGCAACCAGGATCACCAGTGCCAGCGCGGCACCGAAGAAGAACGGAATGCGCCAGCCCCAGCTGTCCAGCTGCGCCGTGGGCAGCAGCGCAACCGTAAGCGCCGAGATCGCCACCGCCAGCAGCGCGCCCACCTCGCTGGCCGCCGATGCCAGCGAGGTCACCAGGCCGCGTCGCCGTGCTGGTGCGCTTTCCAGCAGGTACGCCACCACGCCGGTGTACTCACCGCCCACCGAAAATGCCATCACGCAGCGCAGTACCAGCAGCAGCACGCCCGCCGTAGTGCCCGCCGTGGCCGCTGTCGGCAGCAGCGCGGTGGCCAGCATCGCCGCTGCCATCAAGGCCATCGATGCCAGCAGCATCCAACGCCGGCCCAGCCGGTCCCCCAGGTGGCCGAAGCACAGTGCGCCCAGCGGACGCATCAGGTAGGACACCGCGAAGCCGGCCAGGGTGACCAGCAGCGCCTGTTCGCCGCCGCCGAAGAACACCCGCGACAACACCGTCGCGAAGTACAGGTACAGGGTGAAGTCGTACCACTCCACCACCGTGGACAGGCCCGCCACCCACATCGAGCGCTGCCGCGCCACGGTCATTGCGTATTCGCCTTCAACAGCCTCGATCCCGGATGTACAGGTTCCGCGCAGCGTGGCATGGACGGGGTGAAATGCCGGTCATCAGCTATCCACTGCCTGCATGTACTGGGTTTCATGGCCGGTGAAACGCTCACCGTCAAAGCCGAAACAGAAGCGCCCTTCCTCGAACACGCGGTACACCAGCAACGTGCCATCGAGGCAGAACTGCTGCTGGTCCACGCCCGTTTCCAGTGTCCCGTATCCGGTTGCATCACCGCCCTTCCCCGCCGGCCCGGTGAAGGCATCGAACGGCAGTGGCGTCGCCCTGCCCGTGCGGGTATCGACCAGCATCAGCGTGCGCTGGAAGTACTCTGGACGATCATCGACCTGTACCAGCAGGTAGTGCTGGTTGAAATTGGGCTCCTGGTGCTGGAGCGCATCGTCGATGGCTGCGCGGTGCCGCGCATCGCAGAAGTCGACCGGGCTGTAGCGGTAGCTGCAACCGTCGTGGTCGTAGGGCAGGTTCATGCCCGAGTAGCTGACGCCTGCCTGGCTGCCCACGTCGTCTCCCGGTTCCGGCGTGCTGCACAGCAGCCACGAACGCTGCGCATCCTCGGGGTCGGCCAGCAGCTTCGGCTCTCGGCCCTCCTCGTAAGCCGCACCACCCGGGAAGTCCTGGCCGAAACGCTGGCGGACGATGGGACGTGCCTTCTCCAGCGGCAGGCCGATCTTCACGCCACGGAACGAGACGAAGGTCATCGTCGGCAGGATCACCTCCTCCACCGGCAGCCCCTTCCACTGCCCCTGCACGCAGAACGTGGCGATCTCGCTCTCTTCGTCCACCTTGCAGGGTTTCGGCGCATTCGCGGCCAGCCAGGGATGTGCCGGGCGATAGGTCTGAACGTCGATGTACCAGCCGTCCAGCGCACAGCTCGGCAGGGCATCGAGCAGCGGAGAGAGGTCTTCTGCCATGGCCGGGGCGGCAAGCGGTGTGCCCGCTGCGGGTGCCCCGGTCGGCGCATCCGTTGTGCGCTGGCATGCCGCCAGCGCGAGCAGACCAACCAGCAGCGCGACGTGGCGCGGACGCCGGATTGAATGATGCGCTCCCTGCATTGCGTGTTTCCTGGTTTCAGAACCCAGTGCAGATGATCGCCGATCCGGGGCCGGCTGGGACGCTGGGTGCTGCGCGACCTCCACGCATGGCGTGGAGCTACCCGGTGTGCTGGCTTCCCGCCCGGTAGGCAGCGTAGGCATCGAGGTTCTTCTGCATCCGGGCCTGCTGCTTCGCGCCCATCGGCACCCGCTGCACGCGCTTCAGCAGCGTCTTCCACATGTATCCGGAACGGAAGAAGTACGGGCGCACCTCAAGGAAGGTCAGCACGACATCCACCGTATCTGGATCGCGTTCGGCAAGTTGCTTCAGCGCATTGGCGTAGCCACCCGGGAACGCAAGCTGTTCATACCGCTGGCGGTATTCCGCGCAGGCTGCCGCGTGCTGCTGCATTTGTTCCGGGCCACGCCAGCGCGCGCCAGCGGCTTCGCGGATGGCTTGGCGCAGCCGATTGATCTCGTCCGCATTGGCGCGGATCAGACGTTCCATGGGTGCGCGGGGATGGGCAATGGTTCCTTCCATGTGGTTTGTCAGGGGTCACGGGGCGCGGCGCAGGGTGATCAGGGTGATCTCCGAAGGAACGCCGATGCGTGCCGGGAAACCGGCCCACAGGCCAGCACCATTGCTCACGTACAGTGTCATGCCATCCACCTCGTAGCGACCGGACACATAATCGCCATTGGCGCGCTTCACCAGCTGGTCCATGCCGATGATCTGGCCGCCATGTGTATGCCCGGACAGCTGCAGCTTCACCCCGCGTGCGGCAGCCTCGCGCGCATTGCGCGGGCGATGGTCGAGCAGGATCACCGGCGCGCCCGGATCAGCACCGGCAAGCGCGGCCTCCAGATCCGGCAGAGGCAGGCCATAGCGCGCCGCCACCGGGTCGGTGACGCCGGCAATTGTCAGCGCCGCATCGCCCCGTCGTACCTGCAGGTGGCTGTTCTCCAGCACCTGCATGTGCAGCGCGCGAAACGCCTGCATCCACTCCTGGTACTGCGCGTAGTACTCGTGGTTGCCGGTGATGGCGATGACACCATCCGGTGCATGCAGATCGGCCAGTGGCCGCGCGTCGTCGCGGCGGGCCTCGACGCTGCCATCGATCAGATCGCCGGTAATCACGATCAGGTCCGGCTTCAGTGCGTTGCTCTCCTCCACCACCCTGCGCACCCAGTCGCCGGTCAGCAGGCGGCTGGCATGGATGTCGGTCAGCTGCAGCACGCGATAGCCGTCGAACCCGGCCGGCAACCCGGCGATGCTCACCTCGATCTGCCTGGGCTTGGGCACCGCCATTCCCTGGCTGACGCCATAGGCGCTGACCAGCAGCGCCAGTACACCCGCCGCCGGGCGCAGCTTCGGCGCGCGCAACGTCGATACAGCACGTGGCCTGCGCAGGATGCGCGACACCAGCAGGCCCGCGTCCAGCACCAGCAGGACCAGCGCCAGCAGCAGTACGGCAGTCGAACCCGTGGCCAACGAGGCGATGGCCAGCTTCGGGATTTCCGGCGAGGCCATCGTGCCCCAGAACATGGCGACGATGCGCAGCTGCACGGCAACGCTCACCAGCAGCAGCGACAGCACGACCTTCATCCAGAGGGGCATGCGCAGTGGCCAGAACAGGCGCCAGGCCACGTACAGGCCCATCAACAAACCGATCGTACTCAGCACTGCAACCATCCGGGAAGGAAAACGGGCCCGACATGGTGACGGTTGCCGGCAGTGTTGTGTAGAGCCGGGCCCGTACCCGGCTGCTCAGGAAGCAGTCGAGCATGGCTCGACTCTACAGAGGGCCAGTCGAGCATGGCTCGACTCTACGAAAGCCCGATGCGTTCCACCCGCAGGCGGGCGATGCGACGCTTCTCCATTGCCAGTACGGTGATGCGTACATCCGCAATCTCCACCGTGTCACCGATGTCCGGCAGGCGCCCCAGACGCTCCAGCACCAGACCGGAGATGGTCATGTAGTCGGCACTGCGTGGCAGCGAGACGCCGGCCAGGCGCTGCAGGTCGTCCAGGGTCAGTGCACCGTCGGCCTCCCACTGGTTCTCGCCCTGCGCCTCCACGCCATAGCGCTCGTCCTGGGTGTCGACCAGGTCACCGGCAATGGCCGCCAGCAGATCGTTGGCGGTCACCAGGCCTTCCACACTGCCGTACTCGTCCACCGCCACCGCCAACGGCACCGGGTGCTGGCGGATCAGTTCCAGCGCCTGCAGTGCGCTGGCGCTGGACAGCACGTACTGCGGCTCGCGCAGGTTGCCTTCCAGCTGCAGCGGCCTGCCCTGCAGCAGGTCGGCCAGAAGGTCGCGGCTCTGCACCACGCCGCGCAGGCTGTCCAGGTCGCCATCACCCACCAGCAGGCGGGTGTGCGGCGATGCCACCAGGCGTGCCACCACATCCTCCTGCCCACGTGCCAGGTCGATCCACTGCACGTCGGCACGCACGGTCATCACGCTCGACACCGGGCGATCAGCCAGGCCCAGCACGCTGCGGATCATCTCGTGCTCGGCCGGTTGCAACCGCTCTTCGGCATCGACGTGTTCGTCAGCGCTTTCGTCGTCGTGCCCATTGGCCGGGCGCGCGCCCAGCATGCGCAGCACGGCGTCGGCGGTACGCTGGCGGAAGGGCTGGCGGCGCTCGTTGCGCTCACGATTGAAGCGCACCCACTGGTTGAAGGCTTCAACCAGGATCGAGAAGGCGATCGCCGCGTACAGATAACCCTTCGGAATCTTGTAGCCCAGGCCTTCGGCCACCAGGCTGAAACCGATCATCAACAGGAAGCCCAGGCACAGCACGACCACCGTAGGATGCTTGTTGACGAAACGGGTCAGCGGCTTGCTGGCCACCAGCATCAGCACCATCGCGATGGTCACCGCGGCATACATCACGCCCAGGTTGTCGACCATGCCGACCGCAGTGATCACCGAGTCCAGCGAGAACACCGCGTCGAGCACCACGATCTGAGCCACCACCATCGCGAAGCTGGCGTAGACCTTCTTGCCATCCTCGTGATGCTCGCGGCCCTCCAGCCGCTCGTGCAGTTCCATCGTGCCCTTGAACAGCAGGAACAGACCACCGCCCAGCAGGATCAGGTCACGCCCGGAGAAGCTGTGGTCGAACAGCGTGAGCAGCGGTTCGGTCAACTTCATGATCCATGCCAGCGCGGCCAGCAGCACCAGCCGCATCAGCAGGGCCAGCGCCAGGCCGATCACCCGCGCGCGGTCACGCTGGTGCGGCGGCAGTTTGTCGGCCAGGATCGCGATGAACACCAGATTGTCGATGCCGAGAACGATCTCCAGCACGACCAGGGTTGCAAGGCCCATCCATATCGAGGGGTCAGCCAACCATTCCATTTCAGGTCCGTTTCGTCAGTAGGTAAGGGAAAAGGGGAAACACTCAGTCAGCCTCCTGCGCCTGCGCCGGGTCATGCCCGAGCAGGTCACCGGGCGTGCACTGCAGCTCACGGCAGATCGCATCAAGTGTGGAAAAGCGGATGGCGCGCGCCTTGCCGGTTTTGAGGATCGACAGGTTGGCCAGGGTGATGTCGATGCGCCCGGCCAGCTCGGACAGGGTCATGCCCCGTTCCTGCAGCATGCGGTCCAGGGTGATGACAATCGCCATCAGATGACACCGTCGAGGTCATCGCGCATTGCCGCACCCACGACAAACACGCGTGCCAGCACGAACAGCATCAGCACCGCGACCAGGCCGGTGATCGACATGCCGCCGCCCACCTCCATCCAGGTGAAGTCCGGGCCCATCCAGGCGGCGTAGGCGCCGATCAGGATCGACAGCACCTCCATCGACAGCATCAGCCAGGCCATGCGCTGCAGGCGCTGTGCATTGGCGTGGGTGAACGGCCGCTCGCGCGCCGCCGACTTCAACAGCCGCAGCAGGTGGCGCAGGAACATCAGGCACAGCACCAGCAGCGCGACGATCGCGCCCAGGCCCAGGCAGAAATGCAGGAACAGGTCGCTGCCATGCACGGCAGCGGCATCAGCGTCGTGGATGCTGTCGAGCAGCCAGCTGCGGTCGTGGGCGACCAGCGGCACGGCCAGCAGTGCGGCCAGGATGCCCAGCCAGCACATCGCCCGCACCGCCTGTACGGCGGCCTGGGCCAGGGTGAACAAGCCTCGCGCGGGTCTGGCGCGGGCGGGACGAGCGGTCAAGCGGCCTCCGGCATTGGGGTGGCCTCGCCGCCCCGGGTGAATTTATCGATAAACGATATACCACTTGCCGCGTGAAAGGCTGAATCGCGAGCGTGGGCCCTTCAGGGCCCAGGCGCGCCCTGCGCCAGCATCGCTTCGCCCGGGGCCGCCGAGGCCATCGCCTGCACGCCGGCTTCGGCCGCCTGCCGTGTGACCAGGCGGAATCGCACCTGCAGCTTGCCCTGCCCCGGCGTGGCCCAGCCGTACTGGATGGCCACCTGATCGGCCGACAGCGGCCCACGCCCTGGCAGCGACCGCACCTGCAACGGCTTCGGTGCGGCCTGCACCAACCGGGCGAATCCCTTCTGCACGACCGCCGCGTCGGCCTTTTCGGCGTAGACAGTACACGTGCCATCGTCAGCCCAGCTCACCGCATAGCGGCCACTGGCCAGAGGCACCATCCAGGCCACGCCCGATTGCCCCTGCAACAGCGTCGCGGCTTCGGCGGGCTGCAACGGCGACAGCCCATTGGATTCCATCAGCGACTGCAACCGCGCCGGGGCACCGATGTGCTGCATGCAGGCGGTGTCGAACAGCTCGCTGAAGGGATCCTGTGCAGGGGCCTTGGCCTTTGCAGTACGCGCAGGTTGCGCCACCGCCAGGGTGGGCAGCAGGGCCAAAGCCAGCCAGAACGCAGGACGCATCGGGATTCCACGCTACGGAAAACAGCAGGGAGGATGACAAAGCCCGGGCGCCACGCGCAACGGGTCATGGCTTGACAGCCGTCGCTGGCGGGAGGAGTATCAGTTTACGAATTAGTTAATTAGCTTGCCATGGACCGTATCTTCGAAGCACTCGCCTCCACCGCCCGCCGCCAGATCCTGGCCTATCTCAGCGCCGGTGAGCTGAGCGCGGGCGAACTGGCCGAACGCTTCGACTTCAGCAAGCCGGCGCTGTCCAGCCACCTGCGCATCCTCGAGGAAGCCGGCCTGATCGAACGCGAGAAGCGCGGCCAGTTCGTCTACTTCCGGCAGGTGCCCGACCGCTTGGCCAACACGCTGTTTTCTTGGGCCGCCGAAGTCTGCCCGGTCGGCGGCCCGCTGAAGCGCGAAGCACGCGCGCGCCGCAAGCCCCCTGCCCGCTGAACTGCCCCGCCAAGGAGCATGACCATGCCTGGTTCGACCCGCGACCGCCGTTCGTTCCCAGGGGTACAGCTTCCGGGGCAGGAGGGCGGAAGCCCGACCGAAGTCACCTTGATCGCGCAGCTCGGCATCGGTGCCGGTGATGCGCTGGTGACCGACGCCAGCCAGCGCCAGCACCACCACCCGGCCTTCATCGATGCGCTGGACGAGCCTTCGGCGCGACTGGGCGGCATGCATCTGCAGCAGGGCGACGCCTCCTCGCTGTACAGCTTCACCGTCGGTGCCGGTGGTCACCCGTTTCATCGCCATGCAGGCCCGCGCACGTTCACCGCCATCGCCGGAAGCGCGGGCGCCGAGCTGCGCTTCGCCACCGCCTCCGACGCGCAGCTGGCGCGCGATCCCGCTGCCTTCGCACGCACGCTGCGGCGTATCCGCATTCCACCGGACTGCCTGTTCACCGTGCGCTTCGGCGGCGGCACGTGGCACCAGTTCGCATCGAACCACCGCAACCATCCGGCGCTGTTCGCGCTGTCGTGCCACAGCAATGAACTGGCCGGTGCGTTGAGCGAGCACACCCGTGCACAGGTTCAACGCAATGCGGCCGATATCCCCAGCCTGACCGAGGTACTGCCCGATGCCCACTGGCCATCGGCCACTGCACTCTCGGCAGCGCCACTGCTGCGGCTGTCGCTGCAGGCCGCACCCCCCAGCCTGAGTGCCCGGCTGTGTGCGCGTACCCGTGCCCTGCTCGGTCCGCTGCGCCGGATTCCACTGCGGCCGCTGCGCGGGTTCGTCGAACGCGCCACACCGGCCTACCCGGTCCAGTCGCAGGCGCCACACAGCGACGGCCTGCTGGCCACTGCGCTGCCGCTCAGCCACTACCAGGACCTGACTACGCTGCAGCTGGACAGCACACAGCTGCGGCAGCGTTCCGCGTCGGCACTGCTGGCCGACGTACTGGAAGGCTTCCTGCGCAATCCCCCCGGCGGTGTGGGCCGGTTGATGGCGCTGCGTAACCGCCTGGTTGCGCCACTGAGACTGCGCACCTCACCGCTCGGCTGCCCGGTATCGTCACTGCTGTCGACCGACCGCAGCCGGTTGTTCGCCGGTCGCTATCCAGTGTTGGATTCGCACGTCGATGCAGAAGATGACTGTGCCGAAGTGCTGCTCGGCGCCGACGATCGCCATCTGCGTTTCCGCAGCAGCGTGCGCGTGCAGCGGCATGGCGATGGCCGCATCGAGATCAGCCTCGGTTCGCGCGTGCAGACCCACAATGCGTTCGGTCGCATCTACATGGCGCTGATCGACAGCACGCACCGCCACTACGTCGCACCGGCACTGCTGCGGCGTGCGGTCGAACATGCGCTGGCGCCGGAACTGGCCGATCTCGATGACTGGGCGGAGTACTCCGCGTACAGATGATGCCGGCCCGTGGCCGGCACCACCTGCCACATCAGCTCACAGGTGCTGCTTGAAGAAGGGAACGACCGCTGACAGGGCCTCGCGCACCGGCTCCGGCTTGTCATACAGGTCGTAATGCGACCAGCCTTCCACCACCTTCAACTGCTTGTGCTTCGACGCCGCACGGCCATGGATCTCCAGGCCATCGCGGTAGGCACCAAAGCCACCCGGCTTGTCACCGATCACCACCAGCAACGGTTGGGTCAGCAGGACTTCGGCCAGGTGGAAGGCATCCCACCCCACCGCTGCACCGCGATGCGAGAACAGCGCACTGACCACGCCGTTGGGCTGCGGCTCGCGCGTGCGGTAATAGTCCGTGGCCTCCAGCACATCGATATCCGTGATGCCGGCGGCGCGCCCCTGTTCCACCGAAGGCGGCAGGAACAGGTCCACACGGGCCTCGCCGCCGCGCATCTCGGCGGTGCGCTGGGCAGCGATGGCCTCCAGCGTGCCGATCGGATCGAATCCGCCAAAGCCCTCACGACTGAGCCGGCCAAAGTTGACACCGGTGATGCTGGTGACCACCTTGATGCGGCGCTCGGTCATGGTGGCGTTGATCGCGTAGCCACCACCGCCACAGATGCCTAGTACGCCGATGCGTTCGGCATCCACGTACGGCAGGGTGACCAGATGGTCGACCACGCGGCGTACATCCTCCACGCGCTGGGTCGGGTCTTCGACCCGACGCGGCTCGCCACCGCTGGCGCCCTGGAAGCTGGCGTCATAGGCGATCACCACGTAGCCCTCGCGAGCCAGGGCCTCACCGTAGATGTTGCCGGCGGTCTGCTCCTTGCAGCTGCCGATCGGATGCATGCTGATGATCGCGGGATAGACCCGGTTGCGGTCGAAGTCCGGCGGGAAATGCAGGTCGGCGGCGATCGGCCAGGCCATGTCCGGATTCTGGATGTTGATGGTTTCCATGCTGCGGCTCCTCGATAGCGGCGGGAGGCGACGGGTGTCGCCGTTGCAAGCACGATAGACCTGGGATTGGGGCCGAAAAAGCGGCCAATCACAACCAAAGTAGTAAGCTGCAATTACCAAATAGCGACAACCTGTGCCGCCATCTTCTCCCGCCGTCCTGCCGACCGAGCCCCATGAGCGCCCCCAGCCCGATCAACCCGGCCCTGCTGCCCCAGCTGGCCTGGTTTGCCCACATCGCCCACCACCGCAGCTTCACCAAAGCGGCCGTTGAGATGGGGGTCTCGCGCCCGGCGTTGTCGCAGAGCCTGAAGACCCTGGAGAAACAGCTGGGGGTACGCCTGCTGCACCGGACCACCCGTGACATGTCGCTCACCGAGGAAGGCCAGCGCCTGTTCGACGCACTGCGGCCATCGCTGAGCACCATCGAAACCGCAGTACGCGACCTGCGCGCCAGCCATGACGCTCCGTCCGGCCTGCTGCGCATCAACACCGCGCGCCTGACTGCCAAGACGCTGATCGAACCGCATCTACCGGAGTTCTTCGCGCGCTACCCCGAGCTGCGCATAGAGCTGGTGATGGACGACGGCCTGTCCAGCATCGTTGCCGACGGCTGTGACGCCGGCATCCGCCTTGGCGAGCGGTTGGCCGAAGGCATGATCGCCGTGCCGGTCACGCCGATGCTGGAAATGGTGGTGGTCGCCTCGCCGGCCTACCTGGCCCGCCATGGCACGCCCACCACGCCCGCCGAACTGGCCGCCCACGAGTGCCTGGGCTACCGGCAGACCGGCAGCGGCGGGGTCTATGCCTGGGAATTCAGCACGCCGGGCCAGCCCGGTCATGACTTTGAAGTGGAACCGCGCGGACGCTATGTCACCAACGACGATGAGGGCATGATCCGCGCCGCGCTGCAGGGATTGGGCGTGATGCAGCATATCGATCTGTCACTGCAGCCGATGCTGGCCGATGGGCGCCTGGTCCGCCTGATGCCGGCGTGGTCGGCACCGTTCCCCGGCTTCTACCTGTATGTGCCTTCGCGCGAGCAGATGCCACCTCGCGTGCGTGCACTGATGGAGTTCCTGATCGAGAAGCGCGAAGGCGTCGCCAAGGCGCTCGGCCGCACGGTACAGGCCCCCGCCACCCGCGGCTAGGCCTCAACGCGGGTAGCGGTACACCAGATCATCCGCATCGCTGCGCACGGCCTGCACATCGAGCACGCCGCCCAGCCGCTGCGCAACGGCCTGTGATGCCATATTGTCCGGCGCCATGTAGCTGACCAGGGTCGGCAGCTGCGCCACCACGAAGGCCCAGTCGCGCAGCGCGCCGGCCGCCTCGGTGGCGAACCCCTGCCCCTCATGGCCGTCGTACAGCAGCCAGCCCAGTTCCTTTTCCGGGAACAACGGACCGTGGTTGATACCGACCTGGCCGATGCAGGCACCACTGTCGCCGCGCTCGATCATCAGCGCACCGTGGCCGAACAGCTGCCAGCTGGCCAGGTCGTGGCAGAACTGCCCCCACGCGGCGACCTCACCAAACGGACCGCCCATGCCGCACGCACGCGGCGACGCCAGGAATGCGGCGTAGACCTCGAAGTCATCGAGCCGTTGCGGGCGAAGCCGCAAGCGTTCGGTGTAAAGCGTGGGAATCTCGAGCATACCGTCGCGCGACCTCAATACACCGCCAGGTGGCCACAACCGCGGCGCTGCGGCTGCCCTTCCATCGTCACCTGCACGCTGGCCAGGGTGTCCACACCTTCGGCAGTGCGGCACGACTCACGCTTGATCTCGACGATGGCGGGCTGCTGGCCAAGCTCGCCGTTGAGCACGATCAGCGAGCTCGGTGCATCGGCTGGCTGCCCCGGATAGCGCAGCGTGCCCTTGAGGGTACGGCCGTCAGCGCTGAGGCTGGCATCGTGGTTGCCCTGGCCGGTGGAGGCGATCTCAATGCTCCAACCCGCACCGCCGCCGGTGAAAGCCGGCACCGGGCTCAGGTCGGCGGCAACCGAGGGGTGGCGTGGCGCATCCGCAGCGGTCTGCGACGAAGTGGAGGTACAGCCGGCCAGCATCCCGGCCAGCAGCGCTGCAGCAACGACGGGGCGAACGGTCATGATGCGCTCCTGCCAAATGGTCGAAGGTCCAGTCTAGGCAGCCATGCGTGCGCCAGCGATGAACATGATGTTTCAGCGTGGAATGCGCCCACCACCGGCGACCCGCACGCGGTCGCGGCCCTGCGCCTTGGCCTGGTACATGGCCGCATCGGCGGCACGCAGCAGGGTCCGCCAGCCCAAGGCGTCGGTAGCACCGCGGGCCACGCCGAAGCTGGCGGTCACCCGCAGCACGGTACCGCCGGCCACCACGATGTCCAGCTGCTGCAGCGCAAGCCGCAGCGATTCGGCCAGCTGTCGGCCAGCGGCCAGGTCACCGTCGGCCAGCAGCACCAGGAACTCCTCGCCACCATAGCGGGAAATGCTGTCGCTGCGGCGAAGATGGCGCTGCAGCAGTTGTGCCACCTGTACCAGCACTTCATCACCCGCATCGTGGCCATGACCATCATTGATCGATTTGAAGCGATCAACGTCCAGCAGGATCACCACTGCGCTCATCCGCCCCTCGTCGTGGCGCTGCTGCACCAGTTCCTCCAGCGCGCGACGGTTCAGCAGTCCGGTCAATTCATCGGTGCCGGCCAGCTGGCGCAGCTCGCTGGTCAGCGCCGAGCGTTCGCGCGACTTCTCGCGCAGCACTTCAATCGCATCGAACAGGCGCTGCATCTCGGCCAGCGGATGGGTGACATGCTGCTCGGGCCCCGGCGCTTCGGAGGCAATCTGGATCACCTGCCGTTGTGCCTGCAGCAGAGGCCGCAGGATCTGCAGATGCGCGATACGCAGCGCCACACCCAGTACCACCAGGGTTCCCAGCGCGGTGGCCAGAAGTACCGCCAGCCGCGTGGCCTCCCGGTTGCGGGTGTGCTCGAACCTGGCGATGGACACACTCAGGTAACCGTCACGCAGCGCCTCAAGCGACTGCAGGGTCGGCACGTAGCGCGTGGTGAACTCGGCAGCGGTCCACGGCGGCGGCAGGCCACGCCGTCCGTCGTCGATCAGCTGTTCGATCATCGGCAGTGACTCGCCGAAGAACTGCCGGCGCGCCATATCCCAATGCCAGGACAGCGTCGGATCACTGCGGAACACCGATTCGTGGCTGCCGGCCAGCCGCCACAGTTCCAGCAGGCGGCCCTCGGTCTGCAGCGCCGCGCGCACCTGTTCGTTGCGCCAGGCACCGGGTACCGCCACCGGCGCCATCACGTTGGAGGCCAGACGCCCGCCGTGCTCGCGCAGGTCGATCAGCACCTGCCCCTGCATGGCTGGAATCGCCGCTTCGCGGTCGGCCCTGACCAGTACGTTGATCTGTGCCGAGGTCAGCAGGTGCAGGCGGTCGACCACGGCAAACATGCCGCTGATCGCGCGCTCCACGTCTTCGACGCGTCGTGCGTCGCGCGGCTGCGCTGCCACCCGGTCCACGCCCGCGCGCGCCGACTGCAGGCGACGTTGCGCGTCTGCCAGCATCCCATGCTCATCCACCACGCCCGGATCAGCCGTGAACACGGCATCCAGCTGCTGCAGCGCGGTGTCCACACGCCTGCGCACCACCGCCAGCTGCAGCGTAAGCCGCGCATGCTCGCTGGCATCGGCCGGGTCGGCACCGAGCAGGCTGTTGGCCGGGCCGCGTTCGGCCGAGACCAGGTTGGCCAGGTCGAAGGTCTGGCGCAGCTGGCGCAGGCTGACCAGGTTGTCCTCGGCAGCGCTGTAGCGCAGCGTGCCCTGGACCAGCGCGATGGCCATCAACGGCAGCGTACAGACCACGAACGACCCCGCCAGGATCCAGACCCAGGTCCGCAGTCCGATGGGCGATGCCTTGCCGGCCATGCAAATTTCCCCTGAAGTGCGGATCACTGTAGCCGCCGGTCCCGGCAGCGCCAAGCCAGTGCCGCGCGAACCGTGACCATGGGTATACCGCAGCCACCGCGAACGCGCCGGCAAGGTCTCACCCCGCGCCGGGCTGGGGCGAATGCGTCACACCCTGCCGTACTAGATCCAGCGCTGGTCGACCAGTTCGCGCTTCACGTAGGCGTAGAACACCGGCGCCGCCACCAGGCCGGGCAGGCCGAACGCCGCTTCCATCACCAGCATCGCCAACAGCAGCTCCCAGGCGCGGGCCTGGATTTCGCCGCCAACGATGCGCGCATTGAGGAAGTACTCCAGCTTGTGGATCACGATCAGGTACAGCAGCGCCGCCACGGCCACGTAGAACGAGACCGACAGCGCGACGATGGTGATGATGGTGTTGGAAATGATGTTGCCCACCACCGGCAGCAGGCCGGCGATGAAGGTGATCAGTACCAGGGTCTTGGACAGTGGCAGGTGCACGCCGAACAACGGCAGCACGCCCAGCAGGAAGATGGCGGTGAACACGGTGTTGAGCAGCGAGATCTTCACCTGCGCGAACACCACCTGGCGGAACGCAGTGGCCAGGCGGCTGGTGCGGCCGATCAGCTCCTGCGCCAGCGGGCCCATCTTCGGCAGCGGCAGTTCGTCATACAGCGCGATCATCGCGCCCAGCACCATACCGATCAGTACGCGTACGCCCACCTGCACCACCGAGGTACCGGCCACGCCCAGCTGGCGCTGATGCTCGGCGGCCCAGTCGTTCAGTGCCGTGCGCAGCGCCGGCATGTCCTCGGGGATGTACGGCTGCAGCAGCGCCGGCACCTGGTGCCGCGACGAATTGAGGATCTCCATCAGCCGCGCCAGCAATGCGTCCGGTCCACCGGTCTCGTTGCGGAAAAATGACGCCACGCCGATCCCGGCCAGCACCAGCGCGCTGATGATCACCGCTGACAGCACGATCACCGCGATCGCCCGCGCCCGGCCTGGCGGCAGCTTGCCCTCCACGGTGGAGGCCAGCAGGTGGGTCAGCTGGAACACCAGCAGGCCCGACAGCAGGGTCACCACCAGGCCCAGCTTCAACGCCAGCCACATGCCCAGCAGCATCATCAGCCAGGCCGCGATCCTCGGGACGGGGGGCTTGGGCTGGGCAACGAGGGCGTCTTGCATGGGCGGCACGTCCGGGCAGGGTGGCCCATGGTAGAGGATTGGCGGCGATGATTCCGGGTGCAGGATGAACAGGCAACACACGCGGATTCCGCCGCCCCTTCTCCGTCCATCGGCACGTCCGCAATCACGCCCGGATCACACCCGGTCCAGTGCCAGATACCGCGCCGTGCGCACGATCGTCTCACGCTCGCCGAAGCTGGCCAGCTCGCCGGCAACACGCCCGCTGTCGCCAGTCGCTGCGATCTCCTGCAGGGTGCGCTGCATGGCCCGGATCGCAGCGCGCTGCAGGTCCGAGGGAATGATCACCAGCCGGTAATCGAGTTCGGCCAGCCGCGCCACCGGCACCAGCGGCGTCTTGCCGCTGTGGAACATGTTGATCAGCTTCGGCCCGGGAACCTGCTGCGAAATCACCTCGATCTGCTCCAGCGTTTCCGGTGCCTCGACGAAGATCATGTCCGCGCCCGCGTCCACATAGGCCTGCGCCCGTTCGATCGCCGCATCCAGGCCTTCGCAGGCGATGGCGTCGGTACGCGCGATGATCATCAGCTCCGGGTCGATCCGCGACTGGCAGGCGACACGGATCTTCGTGCACATCTCGCCCGCGTCGACCAGCGTCTTGTCATCCAGGTGTCCGCAGCGCTTGGGGAAGGCCTGGTCCTCGATATGCAGGGCGGCAACCCCTGCCCTTTCGAACGCGCGCACCGTGCGTTCAACATTCGCGGTGCCGCCGAAGCCGGTGTCAGCGTCGGCGATCACCGGCAGATCGCAGGCATCGACGATCCGTTCAACCTGCGCAAGCACTTCGCTGAGGCCGAGCAGGCCGATGTCCGGCACGCCGGCCGAACGCGCGATGGCGCCGCCGCTGGCATAGACCGCATCGAAGCCGGCCAGCTCCACCAGGCGTGCCGACAATCCATCGAATGCACCTGGCGCAATCACGCTGCCCTGGCGGAGCAGATCGCGCAGCCGACGTGTCTTTTTCATGGGGTCTCCCTTGTCGTTGGACATCTGCCGTGGGATACCGATGATGTTGCCGCCAGCGGCGACCGTCCAATACCGTGTTCGTACAGCACCAGAACGTTTGAGGTTCCAATGGAACTGCGGCACCTGCGCTACTTCGTCATGACTGCCCAGCTGCAGAGCTTCACCAAGGCCGCCGAGGCCCTGCATATCGCCCAGCCGCCGCTCGGGCAGCAGGTCCGCGCCCTGGAGGAAGAGATCGGCACACCGCTGTTCCGCCGGCAGGGACGCGGCATCGTGCTCAGCGATGCTGGCCAGGTATTCTGGAAAGCCGCGGAGGACATCCTCGCGCGCGTCGACCAGGCCAAGGAGGAAGCGCTGCGCGCCGCACGCGGCGAGGTCGGCACGTTGACATTGGGGCTGACCGAATCGGCGACCTACAACGAGGCGGTCACCGCGCTGATGCGCAGCTTCCAGCGGGCACATCCGGCGGTGCAGGTGCAGCTGGTCGAAGATGGCAGTGAATCGCTGGTCCGGCGCCTCGATGATGGCGAGCTCGATGCAGTGATCGTGCGCCCGCCGTTTTCCGATACCGGTGAACGGATGACACAGCAACTCAGTGCCGAGCCACTGGTGGCAGTACTGCCGGCCGATCACCCGTTGGCGTGCCGGACGAGCATCGCGCTGATCGAGCTGCGCGACGAGCGCTTCATCCTGTTCTCGCGGAAATCGGGCCAGGGCCTGAGTGCAGATGTCGTCGCTGCCTGCCGCAGCCAGGGCTTTGCGCCTACCATCCAGCAGGAAGCGCCCCAGGTGGCTTCGGCGATCAACCTTGCCGCTGCCGGCCTGGGCATCGCCATCGTGCCGGCCTCGATGCAGAGCATGCACCGCAGCGGCCTGGCTTTTGTTGCGCTGGAACTGGGCATGCCGACCACTACGCTGCAGTTGGCGGTGCGCTGCAAGCCTCCGGCAACGGCCGCCCAGCTGCTGGCCTGCGCCAGAGACGTGTCAACACCTCATTCGCCATAGCTGGCGTTGTTCTTGCCCTGGCGCTTGGCGTGGTACAGCGCGCGGTCGGCCAGTGCCAGCCAGTCCTCGACGCTGCCACCGCGCGGCGTCGCCGCGATTCCGATGCTGACGCTGAACTCGATGCCCGGGGTTGCCTGCCGTGCTGCCTCCAGAAGTTGCAGCCGAACCCGCTCTGCCACATGCATCGCATCGACGGGCGCACAGTCCTGCAGCAGCACGACGAACTCGTCGCCTCCCAGCCGCGCAGGGGTATCGCCGGGCCGGGCGAAGGCGCGCAAGGTGGAGGCGATATGGCGCAGCACTTCGTCCCCGGCGCGATGACCGTGCGAGTCATTGATGCGCTTGAAGTCATCCACATCAAGCATCAGCAGGCAGGCAAAACCACCCTGCCCCTGCGCCTTGTCCAGTGCCTGCTGCGCACGGACGATCAGGAAGCCGCGGTTGGCCAGCTCCACCAGCGGGTCCATGCGGCTCAGCCGCTTCAACTGGCGGTTCTGCGATTTCACCCGCCGCGCCAGCTGCCAGCTGAGGATGCTGAGGCCGATGCCGTAGACGAACAGGAATGGCACGCTGAGCACGATCGTGCGCTGCGATGACACCGGCTGGTAAGGAAACCCGAGCCCCCACCAGGTGAGCGCGAATCCCGCTACCAGTGCCAGTGTGGCCCGTACCGCCAGCTTCACCCCACCGGCGGCGATCTTGTCGGCGACCAGCAGCGCGGCGAACAACGCACTGGGTACCACGCTGAGCCCCATGAAGGCGATCCAGCCACCGCCAAAGAAGGAATCAACCACCATGCAACGGAACTGGACCACCGCAGGCTGCCGTGAGCGCTGGGTCAGCACCAGCGCGAGCGCCGGCCAGGCCAGCGCGTTGAGCAGCAGCAACACCCAGGCCCACGGGCCGTCCTGACGTTCAAGAATGATCGAGGCGATGGGAATCGCGCCCAGCCCATTGCCCACGAAGCGCATCCAGCCGATGCGACGTGCCGCGCCGATGCCTTCGACCGCGACTTCCGTCGAGTCCGTCAAGAACGGCATTGCCGACCCCCTTGCGCGATCGCACGCCCTTGCCGGGCGGCCTGTGGTGAGTCTGACAGCTCTGCGTCAATTCGGGATCAAGGATTCACGGCGGTTACCCTGCCTCACCCACGCCTGGGTGGCGCCGTTGAACCCCGCAGCATCAGGCTGAAATCCAGCGTCTGCTGCAGCGGCACATCCATGTGCTCGATGATGGCAAGCAGCAGGTTGACCGCGCGCTCACCGATCTCCCGCATTGGTTGCCGGATGGTGGTCAACGGCGGCGTGAGGTAGCGGGAAGATGCCAGATCATCGAAGCCGACGATGGACAGGTCCTCCGGCACGCGGATGCCCAGATCGCGGCAGGCCGCCAGGGTGCCCAGCGCCATCTGATCGCTGAAACAGAAGATCGCCGTTGGCGCAGACATGCCGTCCAGCAGCGCCATGGCAGCCGCATGGCCGGATTCCACCGAAAAGTCACCCGGCACGATGTTCAGCTGGCGCAGGCGTCCACGCGCCTTGCCAGCCGCCCGCACCCCTTCCAGCCGTTGCTGGTGCAGCGGATTGTCCGGCGGTCCGCCGACCACGGCGATCCGCTCGTGTCCCAGCCCATACAGATGTTCCATCACCACGCGCGCGGCCGCGGCGTTATCGATATGGACGCTGGGAATGCCCAGTGCGGGGTCGAACTCGCAGCCGTTGATCACCGGCGCGGCGGCACCGCGCTGCTGGACGATCTCGCGCGCCGTGGGCGGCAGGCGGTGCCCCAGCACGATCATGCCGTCGGCCTCGTTGCGCCGGAGCATCTGCGCATAGCGCTCCTCGCGGTCGGGTTGATGCTGGGTATCGCCGAGCAGAACCGCATAGCCGACCGCCTGTGCGGCGTCCTCCGCCCCCTGCAGGATCTGCGCGAAGAACGGATTTGCGATGTCCGGGACGGTGACCAGGATCTTGCCGCTGCGCTGGGTCTTGAGCGTGCGGGCCACCGTGTTGGGCACATAGCCCAGTGCGGCGGCGGCCAGCTCGATGCGCGCGCGGGTAGCCGGCAGCACTTTGTCCGGCCGGGAAAGCGCCCGCGACACCGTGCCTGCGGAGACGCCGACGTGCTTCGCGATGTCGTAGATGGTGGCCATGGCGTTAGTTCTCCTGTCTGCTGTGCAGTGCACAACAGGTCCTGCGTGAGCCCCTGCTAGGATAATGCAATCGATTGCATCGAGGGCGAATCACGTTGAAGACGCTCAAGGGTCCAGCGCTGTTCCTGGCGCAGTTCATCGGCGACACGGCTCCTTTTGATCGGCTGGACACGCTGGCCGGATGGGCCGCGGGTCTGGGCTATTCTGGCGTACAAGTCCCCACCGGCGCGCCCCACCTGTTCGATCTGGCCGAGGCCGCGCGCAGCCAGGCGTACTGCGACGACGTCGCCGGCATGCTGGCCGGTCATGGCGTGCAGATCACCGAGCTGTCCACCCATCTGCAGGGGCAGCTGGTCGCGGTGCATCCGGCCTACGACAGCCTGTTCGACGGATTCGCGCCGGCGGACAAGCGCGGCGATCCGGCTGCCCGCCAGGCTTGGGCAGTCGAGCAGCTTCTGCTGGCCGCCAAAGCCAGCCAGCGCCTGGGGCTGACCGCGCATGCCACGTTCTCCGGCGCATTGGCCTGGCCCTATTTCTATCCCTGGCCGCAGCGTCCACCGGGACTGGTGGAAGAAGCCTTCGCCGAACTCGGCCGCCGCTGGCGCCCGATCCTGGATGCGTTCGACGCCTGCGGCGTGGACCTGTGCTTCGAGATCCACCCGGGTGAGGACCTGCACGACGGCGCGACCTTTGAACGCTTCCTCGATGTGGTGGACCATCACCCCCGCGCGAAGATCCTGTACGACCCCAGCCACCTGCTGCTGCAGCAGATGGACTACCTGGGTTTCATCGACCGCTACCACGCGCGCATCGGCATCTTCCACGTCAAGGACGCGGAGTATCGCGCCAGCGCGAGCAGCGGCGTCTATGGCGGCTACCAGGACTGGATCGATCGTCCGGGCCGGTTCCGTTCGCCCGGTGACGGCCAGATCGACTTCAAGGCGATCTTCTCCAAGTTCGCCCAGTACGACTTCCCCGGATGGGCGGTACTGGAATGGGAGTGCTGCCTGAAGCACCCGGAGGACGGCGCACGCGAAGGTGCCGCCTTCATCCGCGACCACATCATCCGGGTGACCGAGCGCGCCTTCGATGACTTTGCCGACAGTGGCACGGACGCCGCATCACTGCACCACATGCTGGGAATCTGAGCCATTACCGCCCCGGGAGGGCAAGCCATGTCGCACGCCATGTCGCGCTTGGGCGCGATGATGTTTCTGCAGTTCTTCATCTGGGGAGCGTGGTTCGTGACCCTCGGGACGTACCTGGTACAGGGCCCGCTGCAGGCCAGCGCCAGCCAGGTGGCCACCGCCTTCCTCAGCCAGTCGATCGGCGCGATCGTGGCGCCGTTCCTGGTCGGCCTGATCGCCGATCGCTACTTCGCCGCGCAGCGCATCCTAGCGGTGCTGCACCTGGCCGGCGCGGTGCTGATGTGGCTGGCGTCCACCGCCACCAGCTTCAGTGTGTTCTCGGCCTGCGTGATGGGCTACATGCTGCTGTTCATGCCGACATTGGCACTGGCCAACAGCGTGGCGATGCGGCACATGCAGTCGCCCGAGAAACAGTTCCCGCTGGTACGCGTGGCGGGCAGCATCGGCTGGATTGTCGCAGGCGTGCTGATCGGCTGGCTGGGCTGGGAGCAGGCCCATCGGCTTGAACTGACGTTCCGCATGGCGGCGCTGGCATCGCTGGTACTGGGCCTGTATGCGTTCACCCTGCCGCACACGCCGCCACTGGCACAGCAGCGCGATGCCGGGCTGGGGCAGATCCTCGGGCTGGATTCATTGCGGCTGCTGAAGTCGCGCGCCTACCTGGTGTTCTTCCTGGCTTCCATCGCCATCTGCATCCCGCTGTCGTTCTACTACAACTTCACCAATCCGTATCTCAACGACCTGGGCGTGCGCGGCGCCGCGGGCCTGCAGTCGCTGGGCCAGGTTTCCGAGGTGCTGCTGATGCTGGCCATGCCGTTCCTGTTCGTTCGCCTTGGCGTCAAGACGATGCTGGCGGTCGGCATGGCGGCCTGGGTGGTGCGCTACGTCCTGTTCGCCTTCGGCGATGCGGGCAGCGGCTTCTCGCTGCTGGTGATCGGCATCGTGCTGCACGGCATCTGCTACGACTTCTTCTTCGTCACCGGCCAGATCTACACCGATGCCCATGCCGGCCCCGCCGTGCGCAGCAGCGCGCAGGGCTTCATCACCCTGGCCACGTACGGCGTGGGCATGCTGATCGGCACCTTCCTGTCCGGCGCGGTGGTGGAGCACTTCACCACCGAGGCCGGCCCCGACTGGCAGCAGATATGGCTGTTCCCGGCCGCTGTCGCGCTGGTGGTGCTGATCGCCTTCCTGCTGCTGTTCCGCGACCGGCCCGCCGTGGCCGCCGCATCTTCCACACCCTGAGGATTCGAGCCGATGCCAACGCTTGGAATCGCCATCGTCGGCGCCGGCATGATCGGCGCCGTGCACCGCCGTGCGGCCTTGCTCGCCGGTGCCGAGGTACGCGGCGTTGCCGCTTCGTCAGCGCAGCGCGCGCGTGAGATGGCGCAGCTGTGGAATGTCCCGCGCGCCTATCGGGATATCGAAGAGGTGATCGCCGATCCGCAGGTGCAGGTCGTGCATGTCTGCACGCCCAACCATCTGCACCGCGCGATGGCGCAGGCCGCACTGGAAGCCGGCAAGCACGTGATCTGCGAGAAACCGCTGGCGACCACGCTGGACGATGCGCAGGCGCTGGCGGCGTTGGCCGCCTCGACCGGCTTGGTTGCCACGGTCCCCTTCGTCTACCGCTACCACCCGGTGGTGCGCGAGGCGCGCGCACGCATCGCCCAGGGCGATCTCGGGCCGCTGCACCTGATCCATGGCAGCTACCTGCAGGACTGGCTGCTGGACCCGGCCAGCAACAACTGGCGCGTGGACCCGGCGTTGGGTGGCGCATCGCGCGTGTTCGCCGACATCGGCTCGCACTGGTGCGACCTGGTGGAATGGGTCAGCGGCGAACGCTTCGCCGAGGTCAGCGCGGCGTTCTCTACGGTCATCGCCGAGCGCGGCGCCGTCAGCGGGCAGAGCTTCAGCACGCCAACCGCAGCCAGCGCAATGCAGGCGGTAACGAGCGAGGACGTAGCGGCGGCGATGTTCAGGACCGGCGCCGGTACGCTGGCATCTCTGACGGTCAGCCAGGTCTCGGCCGGACGCCACAACCGCCTCTGGTTCGAGATCGACGGTGCCAACGCCAGTGTGGCCTTCAACCAGGAGGACGCCGAGCGCCTGTGGATCGGCCTGCCCGACCAGCGCGAGGAGGTCTTCGTGCGCGGACCAGGCGCCGGCAGTGCCGATCAACGCCGCCTTTCCGTGCTGCCGGCCGGCCACGCGCAGGGCTACGCCCAGTGCTTCGAAGCATTCGTCGCCGACAGCTATCGCGCCATCGACGACGAGCGGCCGCGGGGCCTGCCCACCTTCGAGGACGGCCTGCGCTCGGCGCAGATCGTCGATCGTGTCATTGCATCGGCCAGGTCGCGTACCTGGACCACCATCGGTTGAAACCCGGGAGGATCTGTTGATGAAAGCCCTTGTCCATGGAACTGCAAGCCTCATTCTGCTGCTCGCTGCCCTGCCCGCTTTTGCAGTCGAAGCTGTCAGCACGCAGAAGCCGATCGCGGTACAGATGTACACCCTGCGCGATGCCGGCTCGCTCGAGCAGCAGCTGAAGATCGTCCACGACGCTGGCGTCCATGCGGTGGAAACGGTCGGCACGCAGAACACCAGCGCCGCCGAGCTCAAGCAGCTGCTGGACCGGTATTCGATCAAGGCAATTTCATCGCATGTGCCGCTGGCCGAGCTGCGCAGCAACCTGGATGGGGTGGTGACCTTCAACCGGTCGATCGGCAACACGACGCTGGTGGTGCCGTACCTGGACAAGAAGGATCGCCCGGGCGATGCCGCCGGCTGGACCGCCCTGGGCCAGGAACTGGGCCGCATCGCAAAGCAGGTGCGCGGCAAGGGCATGCGCCTGGCCTACCACAACCACGACTTCGAACTGGCCGACTTCGACGGCAGGACCGGACTGGAGCTGCTGTTCGCCGCCGCCGGTCCAGACCTGCAGACCGAGCTGGACCTGGCCTGGGTCGCGCGTGCAGGCCTGGACCCGGCCGTGATGCTGGCAAAGTTCCGCGGCCACGTGTTCGCGGTACACGCCAAGGACAATGCACCGAAGGGCCAGGCCCAGGACGAAGGCGGATTCGCCGCGGTGGGCCAGGGCGTGCTGGACTGGAACGCGATCCTGCCTGCTGCGGCAGCCGCCGGCGTGCATTGGTACATCATCGAGCACGACCAGCCACGCGATCCGGCCAGGATCATCCAGACCGGTGCGGACTATCTGCGTGAACACCTGACCACCCGCGTGCCCGCCCGTGCGCGGCGCTGACGCATCAAGGAGCCCCACATGAAAATGATCCTGGCAATGGCGGTGGCCCTGGGCGGCATGAGCGTTGCGACAACCGCCTGGTGCAAGGACGACCCGGCTGCGGGTGCAAAGCTCTACACCGCGAACTGCGTGGCCTGCCACGGCGCCGATCGTGCGGGCATGCCGGGCGCGTTCCCGGCGCTCACCGATATCGGCAAGCGCATGGCACCCGCACAGATCAAGGAAAAGATCAGCAAGGGCGGCGGGCTGATGCCGCCCTTCTCCCAGCTGTCACAGCAGGAGATCAATGACATCGCCAGCTACCTGGCGAAGTAAGCGGCCGGCGACCACGCCGGCCGCGTGCCCCTACAGCTCGCGCGCCCAGATGTTGCGGTAGCTGACCCTGGAGTCATGTTCCTGCAGATAGAGCGGCGCACACCCATGCGGCGCGTAGGAAGGCGCACCGATGTATTCGGTCTTGCCGGCCAGCACAGTGTCGTCCTGCACCAGCACGCCGTTGTGCAGTACCGTGATGCGCGCGGGCGAGACAAGCCCACCGCCCGCCGAGAAGCGCGGTGCTTTCCAGAGGATGTCGTAGGCCTGCCACTGTCCCGGTGCGCGCGAGGCGTTCACCAACGGCATGGCCTGCTTGTAGATCGAACCCGCCTGGCCATTGGCATAGGTCGGGTTGTTGTAGCTGTCGAGCACCTGCAGTTCATACAGCTCCTGCAGGAAGATGCCGCTGTTGCCGCGGTTCTGTCCGTCGAAGCCCTTCGTGTCGGTGGGCGTACGCCACTCGACATGCAGCTGGACGTCGCAGAAGCGTTGCCTGGTGCGAATGCCCTTGCTGCCGGGCACGACGGTCATGGCGCCATCGGCAATCTTCCAGGGCACGCGCCCGCCCTGCTCCGACTCCCACGCGGAGACATCCTTGCCATCGAACAGCACGATTGCGTCGGACGGTGCCTTGCCTGGCGGCGTGGCAACGGTCGCAGGCACCGGCGTCCACACCTCGGTCTTCTTCGGATCGCGCGCGGCGTCGGCACCGTTCTGCGCGAACAGGGGTGCGGCGGCCAGCACGGTGGCCGCGATCAGCAGCGGCTTGATCATCCTGTTGCACTCCATCAGCTGGTCCCCCAGGCGGGCGTGCCGGGAACATAAGCAAGATCGCCGTCGTAGCGCCCCGGCACGGCAACGTACTGCAGCACCCCGGTGGCACCGACCTTGGAGGTGAAGAAGCCGAAGATGGCCAGCTGCTTGAGCATCGTGAAGTAGTGCGGCATCGCCTCGCCTTCTTCAGGCGTACCGGTTTCGGTCACATCGGCATGACGTGCCTTGGCTTCTGCATCGAGCGTGCGCAGCAATTCGGAGCGGGCGTGCGGCGTGAGCGACACGAAGCGGCCACCGGCCCGTTTGTCGATATCGGTCAGCCCTGCGCGGAACGCCGCCTGCTGCCGGGCGGTGTAGCAGTCAGTGACGAACGTCGCCATGAACAGGCCGGCGCCGGCATCCTTCGCCCCTGGTGTCCGGGTCCGCGGCAGGATGGTCTCGGCGATCTCGTCCAGCGTAGCGACGTCGGTATCGGAGAAATGAATCTTGGTGGCGCCCGCCGGTGCCTGACCCTGCACAAGGGCAGGCAACCCAACCATGGCCGCACCGGTGGCGGCGACGATCATCTTCAACAGCTCGCGGCGATCCATCAGAGATTCCCCGCTTTCAGTTCGCGCACCGCATGATCTGCGGCCCGAGCCGTCAGCGCCATGTAGGTCAGCGAAGGATTCACGCAGGCGCTGGAGGTCATGCAGGCCCCGTCGGTCACATAGACATTGGGTGCATCCCAGACCTGGTTGTGCTGGTTCAGCACCGAGCTCTTCCGATCACGTCCCATGCGCGCGGTCCCCATTTCGTGGATGCCCTTGCCCGGGGCGTAATCGTTGTCGTGCATCTTCACGTCCTTGACGCCGGCCGCCTCCAGCATCTCGGCGGCATCGGCGGCCATGTCCTTGCGCATCGCCAGTTCGTTGGCGCGCATGGCAACGTCCATCGCCAGCACCGGCAGACCCCACTTGTCCTTGCGGTCGCGGTCCAGGCGGATCGTGTTGTCGTGGTGCGGCAGCATTTCACCGAACCCGGTCATGCCGATGCGCCAGTCACCGGGCACGGTCAGCGCCTCCTTCAGATCGGCACCGATGTTCAGCTCGGCGATCTCGCGCGACCAGCCGGTGCGGCTGGCACCGCCCTGGTAGCCGAACCCGCGCAGATAGCCGCGCTTGTCGGCCGCAACGTTGCGGAAACGCGGAATGTAGAAGCCGCAGGGGCGACGCCCGAAGTAGTACTTGTCTTCGTAACCCTCGACCCGGCCGGAGGCGCCCGCACCGAAGTGATGGTCCATCACGTTGTGCCCGAGCTCGCCCGACGATGAGCCCAGCCCGCCCTCCCACACATCAGTGGCCGAGTTCATCAACAGCCACGTCGAGTTGAACGACGACGCGTTGAGGAAGATGACCTTGGCCGTGTACTGGTAGGTCTGGCCGGTTTCGGCATCGATGACCTCCACACCGCGGGCACGCTTGCGGTCCTTGTCGTAGAGCACTTCCTTGACGATCGAGAACGGCCGCAAGGTCAGGTTGCCGGTCTTCATCGCCGCCGGCAGTGTCGCTGCCTGGGTGGAAAAATAAGCGCCGAAAGGGCAACCCAGGATGCAC
The DNA here is from genome assembly GCF_056482875.1 of Stenotrophomonas sp. 63632_Sma. Taxonomy (NCBI): domain Bacteria; kingdom Pseudomonadati; phylum Pseudomonadota; class Gammaproteobacteria; order Lysobacterales; family Lysobacteraceae; genus Stenotrophomonas; species Stenotrophomonas sp. 63632_Sma. The sequence goes on along the minus strand of NZ_CM151220.1, from coordinate 1,161,614 downwards.
TTGTTGCGGTACTGGCAGTTGACGCGGCCCTGTTCCGGCATGGGCTTTGTGATGTTGGCAGTGCGCGAGTGGATCATATGGCGCGTTCCGCCGAAGGCCTTCTTGATACGCGCGGCCACATCCTTCTCGACGATATTCAAGGGAATCGGCGGCAGGAACTCGCCGTCCGGCAACACGTCCAGTCCTTCGCGCGTGCCGGCGATGCCGGCGAACTTTTCCACATGGTCGTACCACGGCGCGATATCGGCGTAGCGGATGGGCCAATCGGCCGCGATGCCGTCCTTGAGGTTCGCCTCGAAATCCAGGTCGGAGAAGCGATAGCTCTGCCGGCCCCATAGCAATGAGCGGCCGCCGACGTGGTAGCCACGGAACCAGTCGAAACGTTTGGTCTCGATGTAGGGCGAGTCCTGTTCGTTGGCCCACATCCCTTCCAGATTCTCAGCCAGGCCGTAGTCGCGCATCAGCACCGGGAAGTCGGCCTTCATCGCCTGCGTTGGCCGGTTGCGATGCGGGAAGTCCCACGCTTCCTTCATCGCATTGACGTAGTCCTTGACGTGCTCGATGTTGCGTCCGCGTTCCAGCATCAGGACCTTCAGGCCCTTTTCGGTCAGCTCCTTCGCCGCCCAACCGCCACTGATTCCCGAGCCAACAACAATGGCGTCGTAATGATTATCTGCCATGGGTTTCTCACCTGGGTGGATATCGTTTCAGACGTCGCAGAGGCGGATCGCCCCGCGCAATGAGCCAACGGGATCGGGCGCTGCAGGCGTGAACTCCTGCGCCAGATACCCCTTGAAACCGGTGTCGCGGATCGCGCGGCAGATGGCCGGATAGTGGAGCTCCTGCTGGTCTCCGATCTCGTTCCGGCCGGGCACGCCTGCGGTGTGGTAATGCTTGAAGCAGGCGTGATGCTTGCCGATGGTGGCGATGATGTCGCCCTCCATGATCTGCATGTGGTAGATATCGTAGAGCAGGCCGAAGTTGTCCGAGCCGAGTCGCTGGCAAAGCTCCACGCCCCATGCCGAGTGGTCGCACAGGTAGTCGCGATGATCGACCCTGGAATTCAGCAGCTCCATCACCAGCACCACCCCGCGCTTCTCGGCGTGCCCGAGTATGCGCTTGAGGCCGGCCTCGGCATTGGCCATGCCTTCGGCGGGGTCCATGCCGTTGCGGTTGCCGGAGAAGCAGATCAGGTTGCGATAGCCGGCATCGGCCACCAGATCAATGTGCCGCGTGTAGCGCTCCACCAGCTGGTCATGGAACTGGCGGCCGGCAAAGCCCTTGGTCAGGCCCAGCTCCGCGCCGTTGCACATCGAGCTGTACACGCCATTCGCCTTCAGCGTGGACCAGTCTTCCGGGCCGACCAGGTCGATCGCGGCAAAGCCGATGTCCTTCACCGTCGCGCAAAGCTGGGCGACGGACAGCTGCGGGAACGTCCAGCGGGCCACGGAGTGCTTCAGGTTGCCCTTGAGCGCTGCGGTGGCGGCGAATGCAGGCAACGCTCCCGCAGTACCCAGAGCTACGCCTCCAGCAACCGCCATGCGCAACGCATCGCGCCGCGTGAGGCCCGTCGCCGGGGCCGGTCTGATCGAATGGATGGACATCCACCTGCCGGCCTCCCAACCGGTATCAAACGCAACGATTCACGGCAATGCAATCGATTGCACCATAGGGGAGGAAATTGTCTGTTTGCAAGTCGCGGTGCACGAAAACCGATGCTGCGGGGCACAACTCCGAAGGGATTCCGGATAAAGAAAAGCCCCGCATGAGCGGGGCTTTCTTTTCTGCTGCGAACGAGCGTTCGATCAGAACGGAATATCGTCGTCAGCGAAGTCGTCCATCGGCGGCGCCTGCTGCGGCTGCGGGCGCTGGTTGCCACCCTGGTTGCCGTAACCGCCGCCCTGATTGCCGCCCTGGTTGCCATAGCCACCGCCCTGGCCGCCGCGCTGGCCACCGCCACCGCCGCCGTACTCCTGGCGCGGCGCCTGCTGGCGCTGCGGGCGATCGCCGCCGTAGTTGCCGCCACCGCCGCCACCGCCGCCTTCACCACGGCCGCCCAGCATCTGCATTTCATCGGCAACGATGTCGGTGGAGTACTTCTCCACGCCGTCCTGGCCGGTGTACTTGTCGTAGCGCAGGCTGCCTTCGACGTAGACCGAGCTGCCCTTGCGCAGGTACTCGCCGGCGATCTCGCCGAGCTTGCCGAAGAACACCACGCGGTGCCATTCGGTACGTTCCTGCTGGTTGCCATCCTTGTCCTTGCGGACGCTGGTGGTGGCCAGGCTGATGCGGGTGATCGCCATGCCGCTCTGGGTGTACTTCACGTCCGGGTCGTTGCCGAGGTTGCCGACCAGGATGACTTTGTTGATGCCGCGCGCCATAGGTAAGTGATTCCATTGTCCGGGGGCTGGTGCCTGTCATAGCACACAGCCGGAGTTGCCGATACCCGGCCGCCCATGGGTGGGCACTGCCAGAAACCCGGCATTCTATCATCGAGCCCCGGCCCACCGGGCTTGCCTCTACTCCCCCGACCGCCAGCGTGGCGACCGGGGCGGACGTTCACCTCTCCCGGATCAGGCCGCCTGCGACGGCACGCCGCCCAGGGTCACCTTGTCACGCCGGCCGGTGGCCGGATCGGTCCGGTGCATGGACAGACTGCGCCCCGCGAACGGCCCGGTCAGCAGATCGCCCAGCATGGCCTCGGCCAGGCCGTTGCCGGGCTGGGCGAAGGGGGTGATGAACTCGATCAGCCACAGGCGATCGCCGCTGTTCCAGTCGTCCAGTTCCAGCCGCTCGCCGGCTTCCAGCTTGCGCTCGGCCTCCTCTGACAAATTGGCCCAGATTGCAACTCCAAGCGGCAACTGTTCCAGCGCCTGCTGGGTCACCCCGGCGAAGGCCGCACCGGCCTCCTGCATGCCCGGCAACGGCGGCAGGGTGCCGAAACGGAACACCCGGAACTGCTCCTTCAGCAGCGGCGGCATGAATGACCATTCGAGGTCCTTCAACTGCATCTCACGGTGCAGCGGCGACTGTGAAAGCAGCCAGACGATCTGGCCGAGGGCCTCGGCAACGGTACGCGGCGCCCCGTCGGTGGTGGTGGTGGCGGTGGCGGTCGTGGACGTGATCATGAACGGGAAATCCTGTAGTCGGGAATGGCGGTCAACAGTTCCATGGTGGCCGGATCGCGCGCCGCTGTGCTGATGCCCTGGGCATAGGGCTGGGCGTCGAACGTGGACATCGCTTCGATCATCTGGAACCGCTTCTTCTGTGCCAGCGCCAGATTGTCATGCAAGGCTGAGCGCTGTGATGCCTGGCCGGAGGGAATGCTTTCGTCGATGGGAGCACGATGTTCCGAACGAGTCGATTGCTGCATCCGCTCGACGGCTGTGGGCTCAACGCCACCGAAACGATCCCCCGGTTCCGTCACTGCTTGCGCCACCGGGGCCTGCGGCAGGTCAGCTGCAGGCGCGAAGCGTGGATCGCCGCCTCGACGGTTGACCCGGCCGGAGGCGGCATCACCGCTGCCCAGGTCGCGTCCGCCCTTGCCGGCGCCAGCATTCAGATTCAGGCCGTCACCGTTGCCCTCCTCATCGCGCTGGCCGAAAGCGAAGAACATGTCCGACAGGGCCGCCTGGGTGCCATCGATACGGGTGTACTGACCGTTGGCATAGGTGGTGTTGTCCACCGATGTACCCGGCATCTGCCCGGTACGGCGCGCATCGAGGTTGATCGACGCCACGCCGGCCTGCTGCAACGTCAACAGCTCACCCGCCTGGCTGATGCCATCGCGGTTGGCGTCACGCCAGACCTGGAACTCTCCGAAGCGGGCGTCATTGGCATCCAGACGCCGATCACCATTGCTGTCATAGGCAGCCAGACCTTCGAGGTCGGAATGGGCCCCCTCCAGATCCATCGTGAACGAGATTTCGGCGCCGGAATCAATCGTGCCGTTGCGGTTGCGGTCGAGCACCAGTAGACCGTCGTGCGGCCCGACCCAACCGGTCAGATCACGCACGCCATTACCGTCCATGTCAAAGCGCGTGGCGCTCTGCGCCCAGCCCACGGTCTCCACGCCGTCGCCATCCAAGTCAAGTACGACCGGACCGAGGCGCCCGCCCCATTGGTTGACGACAAACTTCAAAGGATCACTCCACTGCCCTGCAGAATCCACCGCCTGAACGACGATTTCATACCAGGTGTCGTAGTAGGTTTCCTGGTAGTAGCCCGCGCCGCTGCCTCGCGGATCGCCCCAGTTTCCAGATATCTCCGTTCGACGGCCGCCACGGCCCACGATGCGCGAATCGAAGATGTTGCTTCCGTAAGAAGTAAGGAAACCATCGCCCGAGATACCGCGCGTTGTAATACCTCCATCGAGCATTTCGGTTTCACCCGAGTAGGTATCCCAATACTGGCTGGAGATGCCAGTGAACTCCACTGCACTGGTGACATGCATGATGGCGTAGAAGTCCTCCTGGTCACTCGCTGAGAGCACCTGATAGAAATTCCCATCCTGCCAAGTCACGACCGTCGGCCGCTCATTGACGTTCTGCACATTGATCGTCACCCAGGTGCTGCTGGACAAGCCACCACGATCGGTGACCGTCACCTGTATCTGGTGGCTCTGCGCGGTTTCATAGTCCAGCTGCCCGTGCAGCGCGATCTGACCCGTGGTGGCGTTGATGCCGAACAGGTTGCTGGCACCACCTGTGATGGCAAACCGGTGGTCGCGGTTGTACCACTGGCTGTCGGGGTCGGACCAGTTGGTGAACTGGAACACGGTCTGGCCCGCGCCCGGCGCCGATTCGGCCAGCGTCAGACTCTGGCCCCAGGTCGTCGGTGCCTCGTTGACGTCTTCGATGCGTACCGTGATCTCGCGATTGCCCGACACCAGCGCACCATCCGTGGCACGGACCGTGACGTTGTAGTAAGCCTCCAGCTGGCCGTCGCCGTCGCCGTCGATCAGCTGCAGGTACGGTGCAACCGCTTCGAAATCGAAACTGCTGACGTTGTACTTGAGCTGGTTTCCGGAAATGACGAACCAGGCAAAGGGGTCGTTGATGATCTGATACGAGGGTACGGTCCCGTCCGGATCAGACGAGGACAGCGTGGCTACCACCTGCCCGGACACGCCGGTGTTCTCGGAGGTGAGCGCCACGTGCTGTACGACGTCCGGCGTTCGTGGTGCTTCGTTGACGTTGGACACGCCCACTTGGAACACCTGGTCGCGGGTCGCGCCGTGGGTGTCGGTCACCCTCACCGTGATTGCATGCGAAGTGGCGGCCTCGTAGTCCAGCAGCCCGCCATTGGCAACGCTCAGTACACCAGCCGCGGTGATGGCAAAGCGGCCGCCAGCGTTGTTGACCAGGGTGAAGGTCAGACCGTCGGTAACGTCCTGGTCCTGGCCGCTGAACCTGCCGACCTCGGTGCCGTTGCCCGAGTTCTCGGCAATGCTGAGCGAGCGGTCGGCAGTGATGCCATGAGGCGCGTCATTGACGTCCTCCAGGCGTACGGTAATGGTGCGCGCACCTGCCGAGGTCAATCCACCGGATACCGCCTTCACCGACACCGAGTACACCACTTCCTGGCGGCCATCGCTGTCAGCATCGCTCAGGGTCATGCCGGCGGCCTTCAGCGCCTCGAAATCCAGTACCAGGCCATCACGGAACTTCAGCTGGTTGCCGACCAGGGTGAACCAGCCGCGCGCGTCGCCCTCCAGCACATAGCTGTAGGTGCCATTGCCACCGCTGGAAGCCAAGTTCGCAATCACCACACCACCCAATGCTGCATTCTCCGCAGCAATCGCCACCGGCTGGCTGGAGACGGTCGGCGTGGCCGGGGCTTCATCGACGTTGGTCACCGCGACGGTGAAGGTCTTGTCGCGGGTCAACCCGCCCGAATCGGTCACCCGCACCACGATCTGGTGCGAGGTGTTGGTCTCGTAGTCGAGCAGGCTGGCATTGGCCACGGTCAGCACACCGGCTGCGGAAATCGCAAAGCGGCCGCCCGCGTTGTTGGTCAGGCTGAAGGTGAAGCCATCGTTGTCCGCATCGACGCGGGCGAAATTGCCGAGCACCGTGCCATTGGCCACCGGTGCATCCGCGGTTGACTCGACCGTACTCAACGCGCGGTCGACAGTGATGTCGGTCGGACGCGCATTGATGGTGACCGACAGCGTCTGCGTCTTGCTGCTGGTCTTGCCCGTCGCGGTCTCCTTGGCGATGGCAGTCACCGTCAGCGCCGCAGTGCCGGTCAGGTCGGCCGACCACGTGGCCGGACCGACCAGCGCCAGACCGGCCAGCTGCGCCGGCGTCAGCGACCACACGCCGTTGCCCAGGTTCGTGCCCTTGTTCAGGGTCAGCCCGGTCGGCAGGTTCGAGATGCGGATCTCCAGGGTCTCCGAACCATCGGCATCGGACAGCGCCGCCTGCACATCCAGCGTCAGCGTGCCACTATCAAGTGTCTTGCCGACCTGCACGGCACGGGTAATCACCGGCGCGTCCACTACCGGCGCCACATTCATGAAGAACACGCGCTCGGTCACCAGCCCACCGGCATCGGTTGCGATCAGCTTGATCGCAACGCGTCCGCTGGCGTTGCCCTTCGGCACCAGCGTCACCGTACGCTCGCCGTTGGCCCCCGCAGTGATCGTCGGAGTATTCATCCAGGCCACCACCGTCGTGAGGTCAGTGGCATCCACCGCCAAGGCACGTACGGTGACCCCGGATGCCGGGGTCAGGTCATCACCGACGGTGAACTGCAGGGCGATCTGGCCATCCTCGTTGATCGACTGATCCGGCACGATGCTGATCGACGGCAAGCCGTTGCCATCCCAGTAGTGCCGCCACTGGTTCTCGAACGTGCCGTCGGCATGCAGTGCCTGATAGGCCGCGACCGTGGCCGGCCTGGTGCGACCGGCCATCAGCGCGACCAGTGCCTCCGCATTGATCGTGCTGCTGGCGTGCTCGCCGGCCAGGAAGAAATCAATCTTGTAGTTGGCGCGATCATTGGCATTGGTGGTCGTGTACCAGCCCTTGATCGTGGTCACCACGCTGGTGCCGATCACCGAGATCACCAGGTCATCGCCGGTTCGACTGAACCACAGATCATTGCGACTGATGTCGCGATAGCCGATGACGTCGATATCGTCGCCACTGGAGTCGTAGTTGCGGATTTCGTCGGCACCGGAGTTGCGGTCGATCAAGTAGACGTCGCTATCATCGCCACCAATCAGGATGTCGTTACCGGCGCCGCCATACAGGGTGTCATTGCCTGCCTGCGCATCGAGCAGGTCGTCACCATCACCGCCATACAGCGTGTCATTGCCAGCGCCGCCGTAGAGCTTGTCGTTGCCCGCGCCACCCTCGATGTAATCATCCCCCGCGCCACCAGTGATGACGTCGTCGAACCCACTGCCGATCACGCGCTCGAACGCATCTTCCAGCACATCGCCGGCGGCCGCCCCGCCATGTGTTCCGGTAGCCAGGTTCAGCACGATGCCCGCCGTCGCCGAGGCGTAGGTCAGCGTATCGACACCGGCGCCTCCGGACAGGGTGTCGGCACCGACGCCGCCATCGAGGATATCGTCGCCATCGCCACCGCGCAGGATGTCGTTGCCGACGCCGCCGCGCAGCGTGTCATTTCCGATGCCCCCTTCCAGCAGGTCATTGCCGGCACCGCCATCGAGGATGTCATTGCCGGCGTCGCCGTACAGGCGGTCATCACCGTCTTCGCCATACAGGTTGTCATCGCCATCACCACCACGCAGTTCGTCGACGCCTGCGCCACCGTACAGCGTGTCGCGACCCAGCTCGCCCCACAGTTTGTCGTCGCCAGCCTCACCGCGCAGATTGTCATCGCCATCGCCGCCGTACAGGTCGTCGTTGCCACCGCCGCCGTTGATGATGTCGTTGCCGCCGAGCCCCTGGATCACGTCCCGGTTGGCCTGGCCGACCAGCGTTTCGCCAGCGGCAGTGCCGTACAGGTAGTCATCCCGGTTGACCACGGTGAAGACCAACTGCTTGCTGACGCTCAATCCGGCGCCGCCGCGATCGGTCGCGGTGACCGTCACGGTGACGTTGCCTCCCGCTTCATAGTCAACGATCGCACCGGCCTTAAGGCGCAGCTGGTTGCCGTTGATGATCTCGAAGCGGCTGTCGGACACGCTGAACACCATCGTGGCGAAATCACTGCCGGCGGTGGTGTCTGGATCGGTGGCCGACAGCGTGCCGAGCAGGATCGCCGGCAGCGCGGTTCCGGTGGGAACGCGATCGGTTTCGCTGAAGCTGGTGGTGGTGGCCGCGAACACCACCGCCGTCGGCGCTTCGTTCTCATCTTCAATGGCATAGGTGAAGCTGAGCGTCGAGGCCGATGCCAGGCTGCCGTCGTACGCCCTCACGCTGGCGGTCAGCAGCACCTCCTTGATGCCATCGCCATCCAGATCGACCAGGGTCGCGCCCTGCGCGGCGGCCAGCGTCTCGAAGTCGATCGCAACGCCCGCACGCACACGCACCTGGTTGCCCACCACTTCCAGCAGGCCACCCGGGTTGGTCACCAGCTGCAGGGTCGGCGTGGTCTTGTCGGGGTCCCCGATCACGAAGGTGCCCACCACCGTACCGGCCCCGGTCTTCTCGCCGGCCAGTACGGCCGCAGTGTTCGGTGGCCGGGTCGGCGTGAACGGCGCCTCGTTGACGTTGCGGACGTCGATCTTGAAGTCCTTCTCGAACCACGCGCCGGCACCGTCGGTCACGCGCACCCGGATGGTGTGCGCGGTGGCGGTCTCATAGTCCAGCTTGGTGCCATCACGAACGCTGAGCGTGCCATCGGCGGTGAGCTTGAAGCGGCCGCCGCCATCATTGATCAGGGTGAAGCTGGCCGTATCTTCCGCGCCGTCGCGATCGACATGGCCGAAGCGGCCCAGCGACAGGTTGTTGGCGGCGTTCTCGTCCACGGCCAGCGGACCGGGTGCGAGGATGTCGCTGGGCGCGTCGTTGACCGAGCGCACCTCCAGATCGACGATCTGGTCGGCGGTATTGCCGTCGGCATCGGTGACCCGGACCACGAAATGGTCATTGCCGTGGCGGTCCGCCGCCGGCGTGTAGACCCAGGCGCCGGTGGCCGCATTAAGCGTGACGGTCCCCATGCCGGGGGCGGTGATCACCGTGTACCCGGTGATGTTCCCGTCATGGTCGACGGCATTGACGCTGCCACTGAGCGGCACGTCCTCGTCGGTGGCCAGGTACTGCGTTTCGACCAGCGGTGCCGGCTTGCTCGAGTTCTGCCAATAGCCGCCGAGCAGGCCCTGCAAGCTGGAGGACATCCCGGCCGGCACGGACGCCGATTCTGCGGCCATTGCCGCGAGCAGCGGCTCGGCGTGGGCAAGGAACAGCGAGCCCGCACCGGTCGCGATCTCGGTGATCCGGCTGGCGCCGGTGTAGTAGCCCGCGATGGTGATCCGCGTGCTGCCCCCGATCACGCTGACCAGCAGATCGTTGCCCACCTTCTGCAGCCAGACCTCGTGGTTGGCCACGTTCTGAAGCACGATGCGATTGACGCCCAGTGCATCTTCGATCCGGTCGTTGCCGCCGTCCCGATCGAACAGGTAGGTGTCATTGCCGTCGCCGCCCCGCAGCAGGTCGTTGCCGGCCTCACCGGCCAGGGTGTCGTTGCCGGTACCGCCGTCCAGCAGGTCGTCGCCCGCGCCGCCCACCAGGGTATCGTTGCCGGCCTCGCCGTAGAGCTGATCGTCTCCGTCCTGGCCCCCCAGGGTGTCATTGCCTTCGCCGCCCCAAGCCTTGTCGTTGCCCACATCGCCGCTGATCTGGTCGTCGCCCAGCCCGCCGTAAAGCTCGTCGGCACCGGCGCCGCCGGCCAGCACATCGTTGCCCCCGCCACCTTCAAGCCGGTCATCGCCGGCATCACCGGACAACGCGTCGTTGCCGTCGCCGCCCATCAGGGTGTCATTGCCATCACCACCGATGAGCACGTCGTCGCCCCCCCGCCCATCCAGCCAGTCGTTGCCACCCAGCCCGATCAAGCGATTCGCGCGTGAATCACCACTGATCGTATCGGCGAAGCCGTCGCTGCCAACTACGTTCTCCAGCGTGCTGACGCCGTTGACTGCAACCAGGGTATCGCCATCGGCGTGCCCGCCCGACAGAGTACCCGCAGCCAGGTCCAGCACCAGCGACGCAGTGGAGGTCACGTATCGGACGGTATCGCCATAGGCTTCACCCGCCACCGCGGCCTGGCCGAGGCTGATGCGATCGCTGCCGCCGTCGAGGATGTCGGCACCGGCGCCGCCCTCCAGCGTGTCGTCGCCGTCGCCGCCCCGCAGCGTGTCATTGCCATCTCCACCCGCCAGCACGTCGTGACCTGCAAGACCCGTAAGCGTGTCCGCGCCATCGGACCCGAACAATACATCGTCACTCGCGCTACCGCCTTGGGAAAGCTGGCGGAACTGGCGCAGATCCAGCACCAGTCCGTCCTTCAACTGCATGAACTCGACGCGACGCTGGGCATTCGTATGATTGGCGAGCTTGATCGTACCGTTCTGTGCGGCGAAGACATCCACCTGGAGCGTCGTCCCGCTCAGCGCCAACCGAAGATTTGAGAGGCTGAGCCCTGCTCCCAGTACCAGCGTATCCTGGCCCCCGTCGGTGGCCTGGAACACTTCGCGCACGATCTGTTGCCCATTTGGCCCGTTTCGCCAGGTCGACGAACGGAACTGCCCCTGCGCCGATGGCCACGTGGTGGAGGCTGGCGCGTTCGCCACTGGGGCGTCAAACAGGAAGTCCACCTTGTCCACGCTCTGGTAGACAACGGTGCCGGATGCGATCTCCTTGACCGTCAACCGATACTGATGCTTGTTGCCCGCCGTTGTCTCGCCAAGGCCCAGATACTCCCAGGACGCCGTGTAGGCTGATCCAAACGTCCCTGAGCTGGACATCACCTCATCCAGATAGAAGGCGCCTTCATAGATGACATCACTACCGTCGCCGACGTTGTACTCATAGGCATCGTCGCCCTCACCGCCGTACAGCGCATCCGCGCCACCACCACCGCGCAGCACGTCCGCGCCGATGCTGCCGCCGAGGCGATCGGCACCGGCACTGCCTTCAATACCCTCGATGCTGCTGTAGACATCTCCCTTGGCGTCGCCGGTATTGGCGAACGTGCCTTCCAGGTAAACGCGCACCGCCGCACTTCCCGCGTAAGAGGCGATGTCCACGCCACCGCCGCCGAACAGGGTGTCCGCGCCGGCACCGCCGTGCAGCAGATCATCGCCCTGGCCGCCGTACAGGATGTCGTCACCCGCACCGCCACGCAGCGTATCGTCGCCTTCGTTGCCCATCAGCAGGTCATTGCCCGCGCCGCCGTCGATGACGTCATCGCCACCGTTGCCGGTCAACCAGTCCTTGCCGGCCGTACCGGCAATGGTGTCATTGCCATCGCCGCCCCCCAGCAGGGTCATGTCGGTGAGCGCATGGCGGCCGGTCGCGGCAAACACCATGTTCTCGATCGATCCACCCAGCGCGTACCAGTCCTTGATTGTGATGCGGTCACTGGACGCCGAGAGGCGCTCCTTCTCACCATCGCGGCCGATCACCAGGCGCAGGTCATTGCCATCGCGCTGCAACATCACATCCTGGATGTCGATGCCAACGCCAAACTCCAGCGAATCAACACCCGCGTTGCGCGCAATCAGGCCATTGAGCGCGCCCTTGTGCCGGCGCAGCACCTGCGCCTCATCATTCCAGTCGTTGTGGCTGATCCAGGTGGAGCCATCGAAGTAGACCACGCCATCCTTGCTGACAGTGCCATCGGCATTGCGCACATAGCCGTTGACATAGGCGCCCCTTTCCCAGACCAGATCCCAGTTGTCGACATAGTCGTCCATGACGATGTCGTCGCCATCGCCGCGCTGGTAGCGGAAGACGTCATCGCCTTCACCGCCGACCACTTCGTCGTTGCCACGGCCGCCGACCACCAGGTCCGAACCCGTACCGCCATACACACGATCATTGCCATCATCGCCAAACACCGTGTCATTGCCCGCGCCGCCCAGCACCTGGTCGTTGCCGGAGCCGCCCATCACCCAGTCCTGGTCGCCGTCGCCAGCAACGAAATCGTCGCCCGAGCCACCATTGCCGAAGTCATTGCCGGCCAGGCCCCGGATCTCGTCATTGCCGGCGCCGCCATAGAGGAAGTCCGCACCGTAGGTGCCCAGGATCACATCCGAGCCACCGGTGCCGATGATGTACGAGGTCATGTCGCCGATGCGGATGTCCTCGCCATCGGCAAACCGCAGCCACTCCACGCGATGCGAGGATTCGAACCAGTCCTTGATGGTCAGCTCATCGCCGGTGAAGGTCGCGTTGCCGGCGGCGTCATAGCTGACCAGGGCGATGATCAGGTCGTTGCCGGCACCGCTGGCCGAGGAGCGGCGCATCTGGATGTTCTGCAGCGACAGGCCGGTGCCGAACACGATCGCGTCCTCACCGCCCTTCACCGAACCGTTGACCTCGTACTCGCCGCCACCGGCCCAGTTGCGCGCCAGCTGTCCATTGGCGATCTTGGCGAGGCGATCATTCAAGCTGTCGCCGCTGCCACGGATGGCGCCTGCGCCCTCTTCGTCGTAGATCACGTCGCGGCCGTCACCGAGCCGGAACAGGTACTGGTCCGCGCCGCCCCCACCGAACAGGCGTGCTTCGCCATTGGCACCCCGATCATCGCCGGCGCCACCGGCGATGATGTCGCCGCCCTCGCCACCCACCAGCAGATCGTTGCCGGCGCCGCCTTCCAGCCAGTCCGAACCGGTGCCGCCATACAGGCGATCGTCGCCGGCACCGCCGTCGAGGTAGTTGCCGTTGCCACCACGCGCGGCGATCGCCAGCGCCTGTGCGCTGGCATCACCGATGGCGAAGTTCACATTGGTGACATTGCCGGCGAACAGCACGTCGTTGCCGTCACCGCCAAGCAGCCAGTCATCGAGCAGGCCCCCCACCAGGGTGTCGTTGCCGCTGCCGCCGAGCAGATCGTTGCCGAGGTCTCCGCCGCGGACCAGATCGTCGCCAGCACCGGCGTCAATGACCGCAGCGATGCCAATGCGATGGGTGGCCGGGGCGGCCTTGCCATTGATCAGCAGGCCGGTGGTGCTGGACAGCGTGGCACCATTGACGATGATGCTGTCGTTGCCGATGCCACCGAGAATGCGATCCTTATCCGCGGTGACGATGGTGTCGCTGATCGAGAAGAGCTCTTCGTCGCTTCCGCCAGTCAGGACGAACTTTCTGCCATCAATGGCATTGTATCGCGCACTGACGTTCGCGGCGTTCAAGCCACGCCCGTCCAGCTCACCGTCAGGAAGCTGGTCCATCCACGCTGCAAATCCCCCTGTCCAATCGGTCGATGCGCGCTTGTTGAGGCCCAATTCGATCGCACGCGCAAGCGTGATCGCCCATTGAGCTGCCAACCCGCTGTCTGGCGCACCGGCGATGAGCGAATTGACCTGGAAAGGATCCATTACATACTGACCATAATCAGCAGCCATGGCCAAGTCGCCAATCATTGACGTCACATTGAAACCGCGAGGCGAAGGCAACATGCCCAGATGTTGGACGATGGCCCGCTTGATATAGATGTTTCCGCCAACCATCTTGTCCGCCATCCCCGCCAGAGCCAGCGCAGAGCCGTGACCGATAAGCTCCTCAGCCGTCGCAAACCCGACGGGCGTTGCAGACCAGTATCGATAGTCCTTTCCGTAGGTACCGTAGGTACCGCCATCGATGCTGGCCCCCGAAGCCACACGGCTTCCCGACATCTTCAGCACCGCGTTGAGGTTGTCCGCTACGGCATTGGCAAGAACCCTCGCCCCAGCCTTGGAGCCACCCGATCGGGAACGAATGCCGGTGACCACGAAGCCGTCCGATGCCTCTTCCCAGCTGACCGACGCCCACGAACGCGGCTTGCCACTTGAGAAGAACGAGCCAACGAGCCCGCCCAGGATGTAGCCCACCAGCGCACCGATTGCCGCTCCGATTGCGCCATACGCGGCACCTCCGACCTTGCTACCTGCTGCAGCCCAGGTGGTCGCAACGGACGCACCGACATAGGCGCCGATCGCCGAACCAACCTGTGCACCGATTTGCCCTCCGACCGTATCGAACTTGACCAAACTAGCGCCCAGCCGTGCGCCAACGTAGCCACCGACTGCGTTGAATATCTGCGTTGCACCCAGACCTTCGAACACGCTGATCTTGGCACCATCGGCGATCAGGTTCGCATTCTGGATAACTTGACTCAGTGCTGCACCAGCAGCGGTCTGTGCAATTTCACCGAGCGTCCCTTCGATACCCAGTGTCCTGAACAGCTCTGCGGTCAGGTAGGAAGAGACAGCTCCAGCCCCTGCGCTCCTGAGATTGGCCTGAAACTCCTCAGGAAGATCGGCAAGAATGCTGCTGAAGTCCCCACTGGACAGCCGAACCCCGAGGCCCCTGGCCGAGATCGCCTCGGCGAAGTTCTCTCCGATGGTCGACAGCGTTGCCGAGGAAATGACCTGCCATGCCGGGTCATTCAACTTCAGGGCAGAAGAGATTGCGCCACCAATCACCCCACCAAGCGCACCCGCCTGGGCAATCTGCTGCAGGCGCGTACGATCGAAGAAGGCATTCCATTGGTCCGGATCAAATCGCGGCCCCGTCGTGGTTCCGCTGCGCTGGAAGCCGTTGTTCGGGCCACCACCAAGGTCGGTATAGAAGAAGATATCTCCTTTGCCTTGGAATGTCAGACCCGCGACCTCCAGCGCTGCCTCTGTCGTTCCCAGAGCGGCAAGATTGATCTGTACCAGTGCCCTGTCGGGATCCCCGTACTGGTTGTTGTAGCGCTCCATGCGCACAATCAGGCTGACGCCGTAGGACAAGTAGTAATCGGTGTAGGAAGACTTTCCTTGAGGCCCCAGGCTTCCCTTGCTGCCATCAAAGTAGCACTTTGCGAATGCTTCAACGGATTGATCTGAAACATTTGCAGTGAGATCGGCATTCAGCACGATTCCGGCAGCCATCTGATAGACGCCATTGACCTCGATGACGCATCGCGGATTAACTTGGGCCATCCTCTCCAGAACTGCGGCTCGGTCTAGAGGACGGCCTCCACTGTCTGCGATCATCTTGGAAATGTTGGCGTTCCAGCCTCCGATAGCTGCGACAGCCTCATTCCTTCGTGCGGCAGCAAGGAAATTCTGGAGGACCGCGGTGTAATTGCGAGTCTCTGTTCTCTCAAACGCCAGCTTCTCTACTTCTTCACTCAGCACATTCAAGGCAAAGTCGTAGCCTTTATAGTGCGCATGCGCGATCTCGTGCCCCAAGGTATCGCGGAGCTGGTCCATGAACTCAGTGGTCGCGTTGCCCACGACGGCATCCCGGCCTATCGCGAGCACTCCCTCGTCCGACATATGAGCTCTTTCGGTCGCCGATCTAGGCAGCAACTCAATCGTTTTCAACTTGCCCTCGGCAATAGCCGATTCGAAGCGCTTGACCAAGCTTGGTGACGAGGAAATTGCCTGACGTAGCCTCTGCGCTGCGGTACGCGTATCCGCATTTCGCGATGCGAACTGGTCCAGCAAGGTGTTCAACCTGATGCTAAGTTCAGACATTGTCATGCTCCGGCGGGGCTATGGTCAGGGTATCTACACACTGTTCAGGCAGCGCGGCATTGATGGCCGCGTCGAACGTCGTGATATGGACAGAGACGGAACCCCGAGAGTAGGTTCGGGTGTCCGGGCTGAGCGGCGCGGCGTTCCTTCCTCCATGGAATCCCGCAGCCAGCATTGAAGACGTCATTGCGTCAGCCTTGAACGTGCATGGCCGTTCAAGATCGTTGAATCGGCGGGACGCCAATGCGTCGAATTTCACCGCGCGACCTTCCCGCCTGTACTCCACCTTGATTGCGGCGGACCACCCTTCACGTGTCAGCAGCCTCGACTGAATCGTTCTCGAGTTGACATCCAGAGATGACAGATGTACACCGAATCTTCGCTCGACATCCGAGCGTTCGACGCCACGCCAACTACCGTGGCGCGGTTGCTCCAGGACCAATGCGATAAGCATCTTCTCCAGCTCGGATGCTGCCCAGACGTGACGCTCCCGCGCGTTTGCCGGGGATGCCGCAGTGAGGCAAAGGACTGAAGCGCCCAGGATTTGCCAGAACGGCATTCTCCTCATCGCTCCCTCCCCGCTTCCTGCACGCGCCTGGACAGCGGCGACAACAGGTATTCAATGATGCGGCGGTCACCGGTCTTGATTTCCGCCGTTGCGGCCAGGCCCGGCGCCAGCGCGCGGCGCCGGCCATCCACTTCGATCCAGGGCCGCAGCAGGCGCACGCGCGCCGGATAGCGCAACCCCTCCTTCTCGGTCTGCACCGCATCACGGCCCACAGTCTCGACCACGCCATCCACCACACCGTAGCGGGTGAACGGATAGGCCTCCAGCTTCACCTCCACCGGCTGCCCGTCGCGGACGAAGCCGGCATCGCGATTGGGCAGCATCGCATCGACCACCAGCTCGCCGTCATGCGGCACCAGCACCATGAGCGCGTCAGCCGGCTTCACCACGCCGCCGATGGTGTGCACCTGTAGTTGCTGCACGACGCCATTCACGGGTGCGCGCAATACCGTGTGCCCAGCCTTGTCATGGGCCTTCTTCAATTCTTCGCCTCGCAACGCGCGTGCCGCTTCCGCCTCAGTCAGGGCGTCCAGTGCTTCACGTGCGAACTCGCTGCGGCTCTTGCTCATCTGCTGGCTGGCCGCCAGCTGCGCAGCGGTCGCTTTACGCTGCTCTTCGCGACGGATCGCCAGGTCCTGGCGCATGCCGACAACACGCTCCTTTACTTCGGCCACCTGCAGTCGCGGCACATAGTTGTCGCGGCTCAGCTCCTCCAGCTTGTTCAACTGGTCGGTAGCCAGCGGCAGCTGCTCTTCCAGCTTGGCGATCTCGGCCAGGATCATGCCGTGCTCGCCATCGCGCTGGCTGCGCTCCTGCTGCAAGCCACCCACAGTGGAATCGAACTCGCGCTGCTTGGCGGCCACCAGTGCCTGCTGGATGGCAATGATGCTGTCAGGTGCTCCCTCCGGTGCGATGAAGCGACCGGCCCGACCGGCAACGTGGTCAACCACGGCCTGCGCCCGTGCCACATCGATCTGCGCGGTCAGCAACGCCTGGCGCGCCTGCTCGACTTCGGCATGGCTGACCGTCGGGTCCAGTTCGAGCAGCGGCGTGCCGGCCTTCACCGACTGCCCTTCAACCACGTGGATCGCACGGACCACACCCTGGTCCGCAGCCTGGATCACCTTCACGTTGCCGCGCGGAATCACCTTGCCTTCGGCCACCGCGACCATGTCCAGGCGGCCAAGGCACGACCAGGCCAATGCGATGGCGAGAAAGGCGATCAGCAGCCAGAGAACGGTGCGGCCGATCGGGTTCGGGGGCTTTTCCAGGATCTCCAGCGCCGCCGGCAGGAAGTCCGGCGCCGCCGAGTCGCGTTGGTCCGGCTGCGCACGCTCCGCGCGCAGGCTCTCGCGCAGGATGCCCAGGTGATGCCTCAGTCCCTTCAACATGCGTGCTGTCCTTGGCTGGGCCCGCGGTGGTCAGTTCAGCGGGGCCGCCACGGCGGGCAGGCCCATCTGTTTGGTGTAGAGCAGTGAGTAACGGCCTCCCGCGCGGAGCAGATCCTCGTGCGTGCCGGTCTCGGTGATGCGGCCACGTTCGAGGGTCACGATGCGGTTGGCCTGGCGTACCGCCGAAAGACGATGCGCGATGATGATCACGGTGCGGCCAGCGGACATCCGCTTGAGGTTGTCCTGGATGACTTCCTCGCTCTCCGCATCCAGCGCCGAGGTCGCTTCGTCGAAGATGAGGATCTTCGGGTCGATGGCCAGCGCGCGAGCGATCGCCAGGCGCTGACGCTGCCCGCCGGAGAGGTTGCCGCCGCGCTCGTCGATGCGCGTGTCGTAGGCCTCGGGCAACTCCAGGATGAAGTCGTGCGCCCCCGCCAGCTTGGCCACCTCCACCACCCGGCTCATCGGCATCGCCGGGTCGGCCATGGCGATGTTCTCGCGCACGCTGCGGTTGAACAGCAGGTTTTCCTGCAGCACCACACCCACCTGTCGCCGCAGCCACGCCGGATCCACCATGGACAGATCGACACCATCCACCAGCACACGGCCGCGCTCCGGGGTGTGCAGGCGCTGGATCAGCTTGGTCAGGGTCGACTTGCCGGATCCCGAGGGCCCGACCACGCCGAGGATCTCACCCGGAGCAATCTCCAGACTGACCGACGACAACACTTCCTGCCCCTCAGGCCGATAGCGGAACGACACGTGCTCCAGCGCGATGCGGCCATCCACTGCCGGCAGGCTGGCACGCGAGGGTGAGCTGGCCGGTTCGGTAGGGGAGTTGAGGATGTCGCCCAGCCGCTCCACGGCAATGCGCGCCTGCTGGAAGTCCTGCGCCAACTGCGCCAGGCGCAGCACCGGCCCGGCAACCTGCCCGGCAAGCATGTTGAACGCCACCAGTTCGCCCACGGTCAGCTTGCCGTCAATCACCAGCCGCGCGCCGAAGAACAGGAGTGCCACGGTGGCCAGCTTGTGGATCAGCTGCACCGCCTGCGAGCCCCAGTTGGCCAGCATGCTGGCGCGGAAGCTGGCCTGGATGTAACCCGCCAGCTGCTTGTCCCAGCGGTTCTGCGCCTGCGGCTCGACCGCCAGCGCCTTGATGGTCTCCACACCGGTCACTGCTTCGACCAGGAACGACTGGTTTTCGGCACCGCGCACGAACTTTTCATCCAGGCGGCGCCGCAGCATCGGCCCGACCACCATGACCACCACCGCGTACAGCGGCAGCGTGATCAGTACGATCAGCAGCAATGCAGGGCTGTACAGCCACATCACGGCCAGGAACACGATGGCGAAGAACAGGTCCAGCACGACCGTCTGCGCCGAAGAGGTGAGGAACTCGCGGATGGTTTCCAGTTCGCGCACGCGCGCCACCGAATCGCCCACCCGGCGCGCCTGGAAATAGGCCAATGGCAGATGCGTGAGGTGGGAGAAGAGCTTCGAGCCAAGTTCGGCATCAACGCGGCTGGTGGTGTGCGAAAACAGGTAGGTGCGCAGTCCGCCCATCAGCACTTCGAACACCGAAACCACCAGCAGGCCGAGGGCAAGCACTTCCAGCGTGGTGATGCCTTTGTGCACCAGTACCTTGTCGATCACCACCTGGAAGAACAGCGGCGTGATCAGTGCCATCAACTGCAGGAAGAACGAGGCTACCAACACGTCACGCAGCAGGCGGCGATACTTCACCAGGGCAGGAATGAACCAACCGACATCGAAGCGCCTCACGGCGCCGGCCACGCTTTCACGCGTGGTCATCAGCAACAGGCGGCCATCGAACTCCTGCGAGAACTCGCCAAGGGACAGCGTGACCGGGCGTCCGTCGGCCGCCGCGTCGAAGCACAACACGTTCTCGGCGTCAGCCTTGAGCACGAGCGTATAGCGCCCGTCGGCCAGGCAGGCGATGGCGGGCAGCGGATGGTCGCGCAGCGCGGTTACCCGCGCCTGTACCACGCGTGCTTTGACGTCCATCCGCTTGGCCAGGCGCAACAGATCCTGTGTATCGATACGGCCTTCGGGGTGGCCCAGCTGGTGCCGGAGCTGGTCGGGGTCGGCAGGCCGATCCAGAAACCCCAACAGGGCGACGAAGCACGCCAGCGCGCCTCCATCGTCCACGCACAGTGACTCCTGCAGATCGATCCCTGATCCGTTACTGCCCACGTCAACTGCCTTGTTGTCCCCTGGTGCGCGGACTCTAGGGCCATGCCATGGCAGCTGTCCATCTGCTGAATGCGCTTTTGTGCAAATCAGGTCAAAGTGACAAATTGGTCACATTTTTCAACATCAATCCCGTTCATCCAGACAGGAGCGCACCTGCGAGCGGAGGGCCAGCCTCATGGCATCATGATCGCTGCACGTTCCCTATCCGTTCCCATGACGATCAAAGGCAAAGCCACCTCCCTGGACATCGCCCACCTGGCCGGGGTCTCCCAGCCGACCGTGTCGCGGGCGCTCCGTGGCAGCCCGATGGTCAATGCCGAGACCCGCGAGCGCATCCTGCGCATCGCCCGCGAACTGAACTACAAGGTCGACAAGAACGCCTCCAGCCTGCGCCTGCGCAACGCCGGCACCCTGGCCCTGCTGTTCTTCGAAGACCCGACCAACGACGACTCGCTGATCAACCCGTTCTTCCACTCGATGCTGGGCTCGATCACCCGCGCCTGCGCCCTGCACGGGCAGGA
The DNA here is from genome assembly GCF_056482875.1 of Stenotrophomonas sp. 63632_Sma. NCBI lineage: Bacteria > Pseudomonadati > Pseudomonadota > Gammaproteobacteria > Lysobacterales > Lysobacteraceae > Stenotrophomonas > Stenotrophomonas sp. 63632_Sma. The sequence continues at coordinate 1,141,271 of NZ_CM151220.1, read as the reverse complement.
CCTGCTGGTATCGTTCCAGCAGTTGTCCACCGACTGGCAGGCCGATTACGAGGACAGCAACAAGGCCGACGGCATCATCCTGCTCGGCTACGGCGACTACCACGAATCGCGCGACCGCCTGCAGCGGCTGGTTGAACAGGGCACGCACTTCGTGCGCTGGGGCGCCGCCCTGCCCGGCCAGCCCGGCTTGTCGATCGGCAGCGACAACTTCCAGGGCGGGCATGACATCACCACCCACCTGTTGCAGCAGGGCTGCCGCCGCATCGCCTTCCTCGGCCATGCCTCCAGCCATTACCCCGAATTCCAGGAACGCTACCGCGGCCATGTCGCGGCCCTGCAGGACCACGGCCTGGGCGCCGAACCGGCGCTGCAGCACGATGCGATCACCACCGAGGCTTCCGGCCAGGAGGCCTGCCAGGTGCTGCTGGCGCGCGGTGAACCGATCGATGCGATCTGCGCCGCCAGCGACCTGATCGCCATCGGTGCGATGCGCGCGCTCCGCGAGGCTGGCCTGCGGGTGCCACAGGACGTGGCGGTGACCGGCTTCGACGACATCCCACTGGCGGCCTCGGTATCCCCGGCGCTGACCACCGTGCAGCAGGACACCAAGCAGGCCGGACAGCTGCTGGTGGAGCGCCTGCTGGCACTGATCGGCCGGCAACCGGTGGAGAGCCAGAGCATCCCGGTGAAGCTGGTGGTGCGGGAATCTTCGCTGCGCGGGTAAGCGCTGCCAGGCCACCGCCCCACGCCCCAACGTGCGACGGCGGAATTCTCCCCCCATGACCAACGGCGGATGCGCACGGAGGCTGATGCGCGGATAACGCGCAGACATCGCCCATTGAAAGGTGTACGTCGCATGCTGAAGATCGATTCGCTGTCCAAGACGTACGCCAACGGCGTGCATGCCCTCAACAACGTCAACCTGGACATCCCGCGCGGCATGTTCGGCCTGCTCGGCCCGAACGGCGCCGGCAAATCGTCGCTGATGCGCACGCTGTCCACCCTGCAGGAGGCCGACAGCGGCACGGCCGTGCTCACCATCCCCGGCGAGACACCGATCGACGTGCTGCGCGACAAGGACGCGGTGCGCCGCCGGCTGGGCTACCTTCCGCAGGATTTCGGCGTGTACCCGAAAGTCAGCGCGCTGGACCTGCTGGAGCATTTCGCGGTGCTCAAGGGCCTGACCCAGCGCGCGCAGCGCCGCGAGGTGGTCGATGGACTGCTGCAGCAGGTGAACCTGTGGGACGCCCGCAAACGCAAGCTGGGCACCTACTCCGGCGGCATGCGCCAGCGCTTCGGCATTGCCCAGGCGTTGCTGGGTGACCCGCGGCTGGTGATCGTCGATGAACCCACCGCCGGCCTCGACCCGGAAGAACGCAACCGCTTCCTCAACCTGCTGGCGGCCATCGGCGAGAACGTGGCGGTGATCCTGTCCACCCACATCGTCGAGGACGTAACCGATCTGTGCCCGACGATGGCGATCATGAACAAGGGCCAGGTGCTGCTGACCGGCCGTCCTGCCGAAGCCATTGACGCCCTGCAGCACCAGGTCTGGCGCAAGCAGGTCGATCCTTTGGAACTGGCCGACCACGAAGCGCGCTATGTGGTGCTGTCGACCCGCCTGGTCGGTGGCCGCCCGGTGATCCACGTGCACAGCGCCAACGACCCCGGCGACGGCTTTGCGGCCGTAGCTCCCGACCTCGAGGACGTGTACTTCCAGCGCCTGCGCCTGCAGGCCCGTGCCCGCGCGGCAGCCTGAGCGGAGCACGCCATGATCCTCAACTTCTTCCGCTTCGAGCTGCGCGAGCAGCTGCGTTCCCCGCTGCTGTGGCTGCTGGCCGGGCTGTTCGCCCTGCTCGCCTTCGCCGCCGCCTCCAGCGACGCCGTGCAGATCGGTGGCGGCACTGGCAACGTGCACAGCAACGCGCCCACCGTGATCGCGCAGATGCTGGGCATCTTCACCCTGCTTGGCATGCTGGTCACCGCACTGTTCGTCAGCAATGCGCTGTTGCGTGACTTCGAACTCGGCACCGCCGAACTGATCTTCGCCAGTCCGGTGAAGCGCCGCGATTACCTGGCCGGGCGCATCGCTGCCGCCCTGGCGGCCGGGCTGCTGGTCTACGTCCTGATCGCGTTCGGCCTGTGGCTGGCGCCGTTCATGCCGTGGGTCGATCCCGAGCGCATGGGCCCGATCAGCTGGCAGGGCTATGCGTGGACGTTCGCGGTCATCGTCATTCCGAACCTGCTGTTCACCACCGCGCTGCTGTCGCTGCTGGCGGCGCTGACGCGCTCGATCCTGTGGGTCTACATCGGCCTGGTGGCCTACCTCGTGCTGTATGGCGTCAGTGCAGCCCTGCTGCGCGACATCGACAACACGTGGATCGCGGTGCTGAGCGAACCGTTGGGCATGCGCGCACTGGGCCGCACGATCCGCTACTGGTCCACCGCCGAACGCAACAACGGGATTCCCGAGCTGGCCGGTTACCTGCTGGCCAATCGCGCCCTGTGGTTGGGCGTGGCTGCCGCGCTGTTCACCGCCACCTTCGCGCTGTTCCGCACCGAACGCAGCGGCAGTGGCCGTCGGCGCTGGGGCCTCAGGCAGGCGCAACCGGTTGCCGATGCCGGCGCCGTCCGCCCCACCCGCGCAACGCTGCCGCGCGTGGTACCGGCGTTCACTACCACCACGGCGTGGCAGCAGTTCCTGCGCCAGGTCCGCTTCGATACACGTGGCGTCCTGCGCAGCGTGCCGTTCATCGTGCTGCTCGTGCTCGGCCTGGCCAACTTCCTGCCCAGCGCGCTGTTCCGGCAGACCCTGTACGGCACCTCGATCTGGCCGGTCACCTCGCAGATGATCATGGGCCTGCAGGGCGCCTTCAGCTGGCTGCTGGTGATCATCGTGCTGTTCTTCGCCGGTGAGCTGGTCTGGAAGGAACGCAGCGCGCGCATCAATGAAGTGACCGATGCCATGCCGGTGCCGAACTGGGTGCCGCTGCTGGCCAAGTTCACTGCACTGCTGGCGGTGATCGTCTGCTTCCAGGCCGCCGGCGCGCTGGCGGCGATGGGTGTGCAGCTGGCCAAGGGCTACACGCATCTTGAGCCGCTGCTGTACCTGCGCAGCCTGGCCCTGGATTCGGTGGTCTACATCCTGATGGGCGGCCTGGCGCTGGTGCTGCAGGTGCTCACCAACAACAAGTTCGTCGGCTACGCACTGCTGATCGTGGTGATGATCGGCCAGGGTGTGCTCGGCCTGCTCGACTACACGCAGAACCTGTACAACTTCGGCAGCTGGCCCAACGCGCCCTATTCGGACATGAACGGCTACGGCCACTTCCTGACCGGGCAGCTGGCGTTCCAGGGCTACTGGGCCCTGTTCCTGCTGACGTTGATGTGCCTGGCATCGGCATTCTGGGTGCGTGGCGTCAGCCAAGGGCTGCGCCAGCGACTGGCCCTGGCCGGCCGCCGCCTGCGCGGTCCGACCGGCGTCTTCGCTGGAGTAGCGGCCTTGGCCTTCATCGGCGTGGGCGGCTGGCTCTACTGGAGCACCAACATCCGCAACGAGTTCATCTCGCCCGACCAGCAGCTGGATCTGCAGGCCCGCTACGAGCGCGAGCTGTCGAAGTACCGCACTTTGCCGCAGCCTCGCATCGTGGCGGTGGACAACCGCGTGGACCTGTTCCCCGAATCGCAGTCGATGGTGATCGATGCGAACTGGACGGTGCGCAACACGCATGCCGTGCCAATCCAGGACGTGCATGTCTCGATGGGCGACGACAAGCAGCTGGTCGCGGCTGACCTGGGTGGGCAGACCTTGTCGATGCACGACGCCGACCTTGGCTACCGCATCTACCGCCTGGCCGCGCCACTGCAACCGGGTGAAAGCCGCAACGTCCACTTCCGGGTGGTGCAGAAACCCAATGGCATCACCGCCGGCCAGGCGCCGAGCAACATCGTCGACAACGGCACGTTCTTCAACAGCCGCGTACTGCCGTCGTTCGGCTACAACGAAGGCGCCGAGATCAGCGACCGCAACGAGCGGCGCAAGCGCGGCCTGGGTGAGCCGCGGCGCATGCCCAAGCTGGAAGACGAAGCCGCGCGTGCCAACACCTACATCTCCAACGATGCCGATTGGCTCGACTTCCGCACCACGGTCTGCACCGCACCGGACCAGGTGGCGCTGGCGCCGGGCTACCTGCAGAAGGAGACCGCGGTGAATGGCCGCCGCTGCTTCAGCTACGCCATGGATCGGCCGATGCTGAACTTCTACGCCTATCTGTCGGCACGCTGGGAGGTGCGCAAGGCGAAGTACAAGGACATCCCGATCGAGGTCTACTTCGACCCGGCGCACGGCTACAACGTGGACCGGATGATCGAAGCGGTGCAGAAGTCGCTGGCCTACTACGAAGCGAACTTCACGCCCTACCAGCACCGCCAGGTACGCATCATCGAGTTCCCAGGCTATGCGCGCTTCGCGCAGTCGTTCGCCAATACCATCCCCTACTCCGAGGCCATCGGCTTCATCGCCGACCTGCGCGATCCGGACAAGGTGGACTACGTGTTCTACGTGACCGCGCACGAGATCGCGCACCAGTGGTGGGCGCACCAGGTGATCGGTGCCAACGTGCAGGGCGCGACGGTGCTCTCCGAATCGTTGTCGCAGTACTCTGCGCTGATGGTGATGGAGCAGGAGTACGGCCGCCAGCACATGCGCCAGTTCCTCAAGCGCGAGCTGGATGGCTACCTGTCCGGACGCGGTGGCGAGGCCATCGAGGAGCAGCCGCTGGAGCGCGTGGAGAACCAGCAGTACATCCACTACCAGAAGGGTTCGCTGGTGTTCTACCGGCTGCGCGAGGAAATCGGCGAGCAGGCGCTGAACCGTGCGTTGAAGCGCTTCCTGCAGGACAAGGGCTATCAGCAACCGCCGTACACCACCTCACGCGAACTGCTGGGCTACATCCGGGCGGAGACCCCGGCCGACCGCCAGCAGCTGGTCACCGACCTGTTCGAGAAGATCAGTTTCTACGACAACCGGGTGATGGCCGCCAGCGCCCGCAAGCGTGCTGACGGTCGCTACGACGTGACCCTGGACCTGCACGCCGCCAAGCAGTACGCCGATGGCAAGGGCAAGGAGAGCGACGGCACGATGGATGACTGGGTCGAGATCGGCGTGTTCGCCAACGGGCCGTCGGGCAAGGAACGCGACCAGAAGGTGCTGTATCTGCAGCGCCACCACATCACCAGCGCCGCGCCGAAGATCACGGTGACGGTGGATGAAAAGCCGGATGAAGCAGGCTTCGACCCGTACAACAAGCTGATCGACCGCGTGAGCGATGACAACCGGCGCAAGGTGACGATGTGAGGCAACGGGGCGCCGGCCTGTCCGCCGGCGCTCCACGCAACACCTGCGGGCTTGGCTCGGCCTTACTGTAGTGCCGAGCCATGCTCGGCATACTGCCCACGGTGACCGCGAAGCTTCAGCGCACCGTCGCCTTCGGCCCCAGCAACGCCAGCAGCACATAGACCACGATCGAGGCGACGGTACCGAGCGCCGCCGGCAACCCGAATGCCCACGCCGAACGGCCCTGCTGGCGCGCCCACTGGGCCAGATGCCAGGCCGCGCCCAGGTTGATCAGCCAGGCAATGACGAAGACCGGCCACAGCACCATGCCCACCGCGCGCAGCAGGGGCATGGAGACCAGTGCGGCAACGATGGCTGCGATCAGGAAGATCAGTGCTGAGCGGGAGTGCCGGGCCGTTGCGGCGCTCATGCGGCCAACCTGCGCACCATCACCAGCACGCGGTGGCTGCGGTTGTCGGCTTCCTGCAGCGGCTTCCAGCCCAACCGCGCATACAGGCCGCCATCCAGGGATTCGGTCTGCAGGTACAGTTCGGAAACCCCCATCCGCACCGCCTGCGCCGCGGCCTGCTCGACCAGCGCGCCAGCCAGCCCACGCCCGCGATGACTATCGGCCACGAACACGCTGCCCAGCCAATGCTCGTACTGCGGGAAGGCCTGCATTTCCCGGCGCTTGAGCTGCACGGCACCGACCACCTGGTCGCCATCGAAGGCGGCGATCAGGTGCGGGAAACCCTCGGCGTCCTGAGGTGTGTTCAGCCGCTGCAGTTCCTGTTCCAGCGACAGGCCGGCGTCGCGGCCCCATTCGGCGTGGTACCACCGGGCCAACTGCTGCCGTCCCGGTGCGCCGGCGGGTAATACCCTGAATTCCATGGCAATGCCTCGATGGGGAAGCGTTCTGTAGAGTCGAGCCATGCTCGACTGATCTGGCACTGTGCGAAAGGCAGTCGAGCATGGCTCGACTTTACAAATATAGCGCGGTGGCGGTTCAGCTCTGGGCGAAGTCCTTCAGGATCTCGCCGACGCCGCTCGGCGAAATCTCAAAGCCCAGCGAAGTGCCCGGATTGATCACCACGCCATAGCCACCCGGCACGCGGCGCAGCACGTCCAGCATCAGCCAGCGGATCTGGTGTTCGGCCTGCTGGCTGTAGATGCCCACCCGCGACGGGTCGGTGAACACGGCCACGTGCAGGGTGCCCTGCTTGTCGAACAGCAGCGGGTCGAAGCCGCTGCCGTCGGGGGTGACCAGGCTGCCGGTCAGCAGCACCACTTCGGAGGCGACGAAGGCCTCCATGAAGGCGCGGATCGGCACCGCCCCGTCCATCGCCGCCTTCAGCAGGGTTTCGATCGGGGTCTGCGGGGCGAGGTCGGTCATGGCGGTACGGCGGGGCGTGAGGGGCGCCTATTGTGCCGGATGCAGGCAAACCAGGTAGTGCCGGCCGCTGGCCGGCACCTGAAGGTGCCATGGATTCATGGGTTGCCGGCCAGCGGCCGGCACTACCGCCCCAGCCGCTGATCCCGCGCCTTCTGGTCGGCCATCGCCTTGTCCAGCTCGGCCTGCAATGCCGGCTGCTGCACGGCGGCGTCCAGCACGTAGACCTTCACGCCGTGCGCGGGTACGTCGGCCTTCAGGGATGCATCCACCTGCAACGAACCGCCGTCCAGTGCATCGCGCCAGCGGCCCGCCTGCACGTAACGCGACACGGTGAGGGTCCTGGTCCGGTCGCCCTTGTTCAGCAGCACCAGCGCGGTCTGCGCCACGTCGCCCTGCTGCAGCACGCGGAAGAACACCGCTTCATCACCCTGCAGGCGCTCGTTCACCTGCAGGCCACGCTGCAGCGCCGGCGTGGCTTCGCGCAATCGCGCGATACGCTGCAGCGGCGCGAAGATCGGACTCTCCGGTGCGGCATCCACACGCGGCTGGCCGAAGTAGGCACGGTTGCCGGCATGCTCGGCACGACCACGCATGAAGCCGGTTTCCGAGCCGTAATAGACCACCGGAATGCCGCGTGCGGTGAACAACCAGTTGTGCGCATCGATGAAGCCGCTGTCGCTGGCCTGCAGGCGCGGCATGTCGTGGTTGTCGTAGAAGCTCATCAGCTCATACGGGTTGGCGTACGGGCCACCGCTCAGGTGCAGCGGCTCGGCCAGGGTCTCGAAGCCCTTTCCGGCGGTGCCGAAGGTCTGCTCCAGTGCGCCGCGCAGCGGGAAGTCGAGCACGCTGACATTGGCGTTGGCCGGCCAGGTGTGTTCGGCGATGCTCGCGGCGTTGTAGTCGAACGCTTCGCCGAACATGAACATGCCCGGATGCTCGGCGCGGATGCGCTTCACGAAGGCATGCCACCACGGGTGCGGCAGCCAGCCGATGGTGTCGATGCGCAAGGCATCCACGCCCTGCGCGGTCCACTGCAGGTAAGCACCCACCAGATAATCCATCACCGCCGGATTGTCCTGGTTGAAGTCGGACAGCTCGGCAAGGTTGCCGTCGAAGATCGATCCGTTCTTGCCGTCGACCGGACCGATGTTGTTGTAGAACGCGTGCAGCGGGTTGTGCTTCGGATCCAGCTTCCGCGGTGGCAGGTTCTGGTGGTCGGCGATCAGCGTTCCGCCCTTGTCGAAGATCTGGCCGAACTGCGGCTGCCGCGTCGGCATGGTCCAGGCCGGCGAGCCGTGGTTGCCGACGATGTCCAGCACCACCTTCAGGCCTGCGCCATGCAGGCCCTTGGTCAACCCCGCGAAGTCCAGGTCCTTGCTGGGCAGGTGCTCATCGAGCTTGTAGAAGTTGATGCCCCAGTAGCCGTGGTAGCCGGTTTTGCCGCGATCGGTCAGCGTACTGGTGCAGCTGATCGGCTTGCTGCCGGTGAACGCCTCGTCCGGGTTGTCAACGATCGGCGTGATCCATACCGCGCCGAAGCCGAGGTTGCGGATGTACTGCGCATTGTCGAGCACGCCGCGGAAGTCACCGCCGAGATAGCCGATGTTGCCGTCCACCTTGTCCGGGCACGGCACCGGGATATCGAAGGTGCGGTGCGTGCCGCCCTGGTCGCGATGATCATTGGACGGGTCGCCGTTGACGAAGCGGTCGGTGACCACGAAGTACACCGCATCGCTGGCGAACGGCTCAGTGGTGCCCACATAGTCCGGGCGTGGCGCGGCCGCCGCATGGCCGGCCAGCAGTACCAGGGAAACAGCAACAGACAGCGCACCACGCATCACACCACCTCCGGACGGGACGGAACCCGCAGCACGCACAGGCCGGCGACGAACAGGCTGCAGCCGCCCAGCACCAGCACATGCATCGGCTGGCCACCCAGCCAGGCGCGCAGGGCAAAGCCGAGGGCACTGGCCGCGACCAGCTGCGGGATCACGATGAAGAAATTGAAGATGCCCATGTACACGCCCATCTTCGATGCCGGCACGCTGTCGGACAGCAGCGCATAGGGCAGCGAAAGAATGGACGCCCAGGCGAAGCCGACGCCGACCATCGACAGCAGCAGCCAGTGCGGGTCGCGGATGAACATCAGCGAGACCAGGCCGGCGCCGCCCAGCCACAGGTTGACCAGGTGGCTCCAGCGCAGGCCGATCGCACGCACCATCGGCGGGATCAGTACCGCGGCCAGCGCAGCGAAGCCGTTGTAGGCACCGAACAGAACGCCCACCCAGTTGGCGCCCTCGTTGTAGGCCGCTGACTGCGGATCGGTCGAGCCGAAGTGGGTACCCGCCACCGCGGCGGTGGTGTAGATCCACATCGCAAACAGCGCGAACCACGAGAAGAACTGCACCCACGCCAAACGACGCATGGTCACCGGCATCGCGCGCAGGTCGCCGACGATGGCGGCCAGCATATGCGTGGCCGGCAACGCACGCGCGGCCGCCAGCAGCAGGCCGTAGCCGGCGCACAGTCCTGCCAGCACATACAGCATCCTGTCGCCCTGCCGCCAGGCGATCAGCAGCGCCAGCACCACGCCGAGCCCCAGCCACAGCGCCACCTGTGCCCACGGCGCGGGGCCACTGATCGCAGCCCCTGCGTGGTGCGCCGGCGGCTCGGCATCGTCAAACCCGGCCAGCTCCGCCGGCGAGTACTCGCGGGTGCTGACCACCGTCCAGGTGATCGCCGCCAGCAGCACCACCGCGCCGAAGTAGAACGCATAGCGCACGGTATCGGGCACTTCGCCGGCAGCTGCGGTATTGGCAACACCGAAGTGGGCCAGGATGAACGGCAGGAAGCTGGCGACGATGGCGCCCACACCGATGAAGAAGCTCTGCATGGCATAGCCGGCCGGACGCTGGCGCGGCGCCAGCTGATCGCCGACGAAGGCGCGGAACGGTTCCATCGACACGTTGATCGAGGCGTCCAGCACCCACAAGGTACCGGCGGCGATCCACAGCGTCGGCGAATTCGGCATCACCAGCAGCGCCAGCGTAGTCAGTACCGCACCGATCATGAAGAACGGGCGGCGACGGCCCCAGCGCGTCCAGGTGCGATCGGACAGGTAACCGATCACCGGCTGCACCAGCAGGCCAGTCAGTGGCGCCGCGATCCACAGCCCGGGCACCGCGTCCATGTCCGCGCCCAGTGTCTCGAAGATGCGGCTGGCGTTGGCGTTCTGCAGGGCGAATCCGAACTGGATGCCGAGGAAGCCGAAACACATGTTCCAGATCTGCCAGAACGACAACTGCGGTTTGGCGGGACGACTCATCGTGCGCCCTCTTCCATCGCCACCGGCGCCACCGTCAGTGCCTGCACCTGGGCCTGGTTGAGCACACCATCACGCCCGCCCTTGCCGCCGGTGTAGTGCGCGAAGTGCTGCAGCGCGCTCATGTTGAAGCCCTCTTCAAGCGCGACCGTGCATTGCCCCTTGGGCACCGTGAATGTCGCCGAGGTCGAGTCCTGCATCGCCACGCTGTGCGGCAGAGTGACCGTATGCCGCTGCAATGGCTGGCCCGGGCACTGCAGCACCAGCTGCTTGACCGCAGCGGTGACGCCGGTGTTGATCGGCCCGTTCGGGTTGCGGTACTGCAGGCGCAGGCGCACCTGCCCGGCCTTGACCGAGGTGAACTGCCAGCGTTCCTCGCCCTTCAGCACCTGCTGCGGACCGACGCAGAGCGTCGGGCTGTGCAGCGACTCCAGCGCACCCTCGCGCAGGGTCAGGCTGAGGCAGTGCTGCAGGCCATCGTCGCTGATGTGCACCGGGCCATTGCTGGCGACGAGGGCCCTGCCGTCCTTCCACAGAACCTGCTCGGCTTGCACCGGAACGTTCCAGCCCGTGCCCTTGCGCAGGGCCTGCGGTGCCGCCGGTGTTGCGGGCGCACGTGCGTTGGCATCCGCAGTCGTGGCAGAAAAAACGGTTGCTGCCGGGTCGGCGACCAGCTGCACCGTGGTAGTCGTGCCACGTGTGATGGCGCTGCCGGCCACCAGCAGGCCATCGCCCACGTTCTGCGGGCGCTCCAGCACATAGCGCCTGCCGTTGGCTTCCAGCGTGATGCGGGGGTGCGTGCCGAACAGCTCCGGCACCAGCACGGCCGGCAGCTTGGGCTGCACGCGGCCATCGTCCTGCACACCGAACACACCTTCAAGCACCATCGACAGGTAGCCGGCCACCGACCACAACTGGCGTTCGGAGTTGACCACCGGGCCGCTCAGCGCACCTTCCTCGACATGCACGGCCTGGCTGACCAGTTCGTAGTTTTCCATGTTGGAACCGGCCAGCGCCGCGCCCTGCATCAGCGAACGGATCTCAGCGGCGATGCGCGGCGCATCGTCCAGCTGCCGCGCCGCACGCAGAGAGTACGCGCTGACAAACGGCCAGATCGCGCGGTTGTGGTAGATCGGTTGCTGCGATTCCTGCGGCCAGACCACCGGGCTGCCGGCTGGCCCCATCGGGTAGGCAGCCAGTGCACGGCGCGCGCGCTCGGGCGGCAGCACCTCGGCGAGGATGCCCAGCGACAGCCCGAGCAGATCGACCTTGACGTACGGCACCGGGTGCGCGGCTTCGCCGATGTAGCTCATGTACTGGCCGATATCCTCGCGCCAGAAGCGTGCATCGATCTGCTGTGCCAGCGCATCGGCCCACGCCTTGTACTCGGCCGCGCGGGCGTCGCCGTGCTGGCCGGCCAGGCGTTCGGCCAGGCGCAGTGCCTGGTAGTGCAGCACGTTGGTGGACAGTGCGTAGGAATCACCGATGAAGCGCACGTCCTCGCGGGTCCAGTCCGGATAGGTCTGCTCGCGCCAGTCCAGGAACGAGGTCTCACCACGGTACAGGCCCACCTGCGCGTCGAACACCATCGCGCGGTCCTGCGCCAGCGTGCCCTGCAGCGCCTGCCAGACCTGGTCGGCAAACGCGCGATCGTCCAGCAGGTGGCGTGCCGCCAGGAACCACACCACCCGGTCGCTGCTGATCGGCCAGCTGCCGCCGGAACCGGTGTCCTGCGCGACGAACAGGCCGGGCGTATGGCCATCGCGCGCTGCCGAGAGCTTGAACTGAAGCGACTGCCGGGTGCGCTGCGGGTCCAGCCGCGCCAGCGCCAGGTCGGCGGCGAAGCTGACATCGCGGGTCCACACGTAGGGCCAGCGCGCGCCGGTCTGGAAGCACTCGCATGGCACCGGCCGGCCTTCATCGAACGCGGGATCGCGGATCGCATCCACGCGGTCCTGGTCCATCTCCTGCTGGGCCAGCGCGAACAGTGCATCGAACATCACGCTGCCGGTCTGGCTGCGCATCGGCATGGGCGCGATACGCACCTCAGCCTTCGGCGCATGCAGCACGTAGCTGCCGTTGGCAGCGGCTTCGGCGCGCGCATGGCGGCCGTCGAATTGCAGGTCGGCCGCCTGCGCGGTCGATTCCAGCGCTGCCCCCAGGGCAGCGGTCAGGCAAATGATCTTCAGCATCGAAGCGGCGGACCGGCTTTCGCCCGTCGGCCTCCCTCCCTCTCTGCACGCGTTGTAGGTCCGCACCGTCGTTGTCGGCGGGCGGGCGCGGCCCCTCCCTCAAGGTGCCTTGGCCCCATGGTAGACGCGGGGCTGTCGGCTGCGTCCAGCTGCATACGTATTCATGGCGTTGCGCGGTAGCGGGCCTGCCGCGCTGGCTTATGGTCCGGGTCTGCCAACGGCGCCTTGGGAGGGGAAATGCCGATGTCACCCACTGCTGTACGCGCGGTGTTCGCGCACCTGCTCGGTCTGGCTCTGCTGGGCCTGGCCACGCTGGCGCAGGCCGCGCCGCAGGTGGCCAGCGTCGAATCACCGGGAAAGGTGCTCAAGGTCAGCCTGGTGCTGGACGGTGGCACCGCGCGCTATCGCGTCGAGCGTTTCGGCGAGACCGTGGTGGAAGATTCGAAGCTGGGCTTTGCCTTGCGCGATGGGCACCTGGACCGGGATTTCGCCCTGCTCGGCCAACAGCAACGCAGCGTCGATGACCGCTGGGAACAGCCCTGGGGCGAGCGCCGGATTACCCGCAACCGTTTCAATGAGCTGACCGTGCATCTGGCCGAGACCACCGGCAGCAAGCGCCGGCTCGATGTGGTGTTCCGCATCTACGACGATGGCCTCGGCTTCCGCTATGTGTTCCCCGAGCAGCCGAACCTGCACGAAGCGATCATCGATGACGAGCTGACCGAGTTCGCCATCGCGCAGGATTCCACCGCGTGGTGGATCCCTGCCGGCGAACCGATCCACTACGAGTACCTGTACCAGCGCACGCCGCTGCGCGAGGTTCCGCTGGTGCATACGCCGATGACCCTGCGCAGCCGCGATGGCCTGCACGTGGCGATTCACGAGGCTGCGCTGGTCGACTACGCCGGCATGTGGCTGCGCCGCACCGAGGGCCAGCGCCTGCGCGCGCAGCTCTCGCCCTCGGCCGAAGGCTGGAAGGTGCGCCGCGGCCTGCCCTTCGCCACGCCGTGGCGCACGCTGCAGATTGCCGACCGTGCCGGCGGCCTGGTCGAATCGGACCTGATCCTCAACCTCAACGAACCCAATGCGCTGGGTGATGTGAGCTGGGTGAAGCCGGCCAAGTACCTGGGGGTGTGGTGGTCGATGCACCTGGACAACGAGAGCTGGGCGACCGGGCCGAAGCATGCGGCCACCACCGCGAAGACGAAGAAGGTGATCGACTTCGCCGCCGCGCACGGCTTCCGTGGCGTGCTGGTGGAAGGCTGGAATCCGGGCTGGGACGGCATGTGGGTGGGCAATGGCTACGACTTCGATTTCACCCGTGCCACGCCCGATTTCGACATTGAAGCGCTGTCGGCGTATGGCCAGAACAAGGGCGTGCACCTGATCGGCCACCATGAAACCGGCTGCGCCATCGAGCACTACGAGGACCAGCTGGGCGCCGCGCTGGACCTGTATGCGCGGCTGGGCGTGGACCAGTTCAAGACCGGTTACGTCTGCGACGACGGTCAGGTCGACCGCCGCAATCCCTCGGGCGGCCCGCTGTGGCGTGAGTGGCATGACGGGCAGTTCATGGCGCGCCACCACCTGAAGGTGGTCCAGGAAGCGGCGCGGCGGCACCTGTCGGTGAACCCGCATGAGCCGATCAAGGACACCGGCCTGCGCCGCACCTATCCCAACTGGATCTCGCGCGAAGGCGCACGTGGCATGGAGTACAACGCCTGGGGCCAGCCGCCGAACCCGCCGGAACATGAGGTCAACCTGGTGTTCACCCGCATGCTGGCCGGGCCGATGGATTACACCCCCGGCATCCTCAGCCTGAAGGGCCGCCACGGCCAGGCCATTCCCAGCACGCTGGCACGCCAGCTGGCGCTGTACGTGGTGCTGTACAGCCCGATCCAGATGGCCGCCGACCTGCCCGAGCACTACCTGCAGCATCGCGAGGCATTCCGTTTCATCGAAGACGTCGCCGTGGACTGGGAGCAGAGCCGCGTGCTCGATGGCGAAGTGGGCGACTACGTGACGATCGTGCGCCGCGACCGCAACAGCCGCGACTGGTTCCTCGGCAGCATCACCGACGAGCACGGCCGCGTGCTGCCGGTGTCGCTGGGCTTCCTGGAGCCGGGCGTGCGCTATCGCGCCGAGATCTACCGCGATGGCGAGGGCGCGGATTTCCGCAGCAATCCCTTCGCATTCGCGCGCGAAACCCGAGAGGTGACCAGCGCCGATGCACTGACGCTGGTGCTGGCACCGGGCGGTGGGCAGGCCATTCGCTTCACGCCGCTGTGAATGCCCCGGTAGTGCCGGCCGCTGGCCGGCAAGCCGGTGAACGCGATTGACCAGCGGCCGGCACTACCGCAAACAGAACCTGAAAGCGATTACATCCCTGCAAACGCCATTGAATACGTATGCAGGGTGATTCCCGCGAAGAACGCGCTGCCTACCATAGCGGCGACGACAGCGGCCACCGCGTCGCACGTCCACGGTCACTCCGGGACGTTCACGAATCGATCTGCAACATTGCCTGGGAGGGGAAAATGTTGAACCACAAGCGCAGCGCGCTGAGCATCGCGCTGGCCGTTGTCCTGGCGCCGACGCTGGCGTCGGCACAGTCCACGCAGAGCACCACCACGCCGGCCGCCACCGCCGCCACCAACCTGGATACGGTGCAGGTCACCGGCATCCGCCGCGGCATCGAGAACGCAATCGCGATCAAGCAGGACGCCACCTCGGTGGTCGAAGCGATCTCCGCCGAAGACATCGGCAAACTGCCCGACGTCAGCATCGCCGAATCCATCTCGCGCCTGCCCGGCCTGGCTGCCCAGCGCGTGGCCGGCCGTGCGCAGGTGATCAGTGTGCGTGGCCTGTCGCCCGACTTCGCCACCACCCTGCTCAATGGCCGTGAAGTGGTCAGCACCGGCGACAACCGCGGCGTCGAATTCGACCAGTACCCGTCCGAGCTGGTCAACGGCGTGACCGTGTACAAGACCCCGGACGCGGCGCTGGTCGGCCAGGGCCTGTCGGGCACCATCGACATGCAGACCGCACGCCCGCTCAGCTTCGGCGAGCGCGTGATCGCGGTCAGCGGCCGCTACCAGAAGAGCTCCCTGGGCCGCGCCGCCAACATCGATCCGTATGGCAACCGTTTCAGCGCCAGTTACATCGACCAGTTCTTCGACAACACCCTGGGCATCGCCATTGGTTATGCGCACAGCGACATGCCGATCCAGGAGAACCAGGTCGGCCTGTACGAGCCGTGGACCACCGAACACACCGACAAGGGCGAGCGTCGCGGAATCGCACCTGGCACCTACTTCACCGATGGCATCAAGGCGCTGCGCCGTACCGGCAACAACAAGCGCGACGGCGTGATGGCAACGATCCAGTTCCGCCCCAGCAACAGCTGGACCAGCACCTTCGATGCGTTCCATACCGAAGCCGAGCAGATCGACACCGCCAACCAGTTCGAGCTGAGCCTCAGCGGCAACGGCGAGGACAGCAACAATCCCAACGCGATCCTGCCGGTGTTCAGCAATGTCGGTCGCAATGCCGATGGCAGCTTCACCGGTGGCACGATCAACAATGCGTACCCGCTGGTGCGCGGCATGTACAACAAGCGGAAGGACAAGATCGATGCGTTCGGCTGGAACAACGAGTTCAACGTCGGTGGCGTGAAGCTGCTCGCCGACCTGAACTACTCCAAGGCGACCCGCCGCGAGATCAATCTGGAAAACAACCTGCAGCTGGTGCCGCGCCCGCAGTTCGACACGATCGGCCTGGTGGTGAACAACAACAGCTTCTCGCAGATCACGCCGGGTCGTGACTACTCCAATCCGGACAGCCTGTTCCTGACCAACACGATCTATGGTTCCGGCTACGGCAAGGTGCCAGAGGTCGAAGACCGCTTGAAGGGCGCCAAGCTGGCGGCCACGCTGCCGGTTCCCGAGGCCATGTCCAGCTGGTTCTCCGATGTGGACGTGGGCGTGAACTATGCCGACCGTCGCAAGCAGAAGGCTCAGGCCGAAGGCAACATCCTGCTCGGCGCCCAAGGCGAATCCACCATCGCACCGGACCTGCAGTACCGCCCGGTCAACCTCGGTTTCGCCGGCATCGGCTACATCCCGTCGTGGAATGTGCCGGCAGCCGTCGGTCGTTACATGACCTTCAACCCGGTCGACAACCTGGACTACCTGATTCCGAAATCCTGGACGGTCGAGGAGAAGATCACCACGGCGTGGGCACGCCTGAACATCAACACCGACATCGGCGTGGTCGGCGTACGCGGCAACATCGGCGTGCAGATGCAGCACACCGACCAGAGCTCGGATTCGCGCTACTGGGACAGCTCGCAGCCGGCGGGCAGCAACATCCAGCCCTTCTCTGCCGGCAGGACCTACAAGGATTGGCTGCCAAGCTTGAACCTGGTGTTCATGTTCCCGCACCAGCAGACGCTGCGCTTCGCCGCCGCCAAGCAGGTCGCGCGCCCGCGCGTGGACCAGATGCGTGCCGGCCTGGAATTCGGCGTGGATACCAACAACGGCCGCCCCGGTGGCAGCGGTGGCAATCCGCTGCTGGATCCGTGGCGCGCCACCGCGCTGGATCTGTCCTATGAGAAGTACTTCGGCGAGAAGGCCTACGTGGCTGCGGCGATCTTCTACAAGGACCTGAAGAGCTACGTCTACACGCAATCGGTGGACAACTACGACTTCAGCGGCCTGCTCGGCAACTACGTGCCACCGCCGGGAATGACCGCACCGGTGCTGACCACCGGCACCTTCTCCACGCCGCAGAACGGCAAGGGCGGCACGTTGAAGGGGCTGGAGCTGACCGGGTCGTTCCCGCTGGAGATGCTGACCGACAGCCTGCGCGGCTTCGGCGTGCAGGCCAGCGCGACCTTCAACAAGAGCGACATCACCATCCTGGATCCGGAGAGCGCCTCCAGTGTGGGCACCGACCCGATCAGCCTGCCGGGACTGTCCAGGCGCGTGTACAACTTCACCGCCTACTACGAGCGCAGCGGCTTTGAAGCACGTGTGAGCCAGCGCCGCCGTTCGGACTTCATCGGTGAGATCGGCAACTTCAACGGCAATCGCACGCTGCGTTACGTGGTCGGCGAGAACGTGACCGATGCACAGGTCAGCTACACCTTCAGCGACAGCAGCAGCCTGCGCGGGCTGACCCTGCTGCTGCAGGGCAGCAACCTGACCAACGAGCCGTACCGCACCTACGCCGGCAGCAAGGACCGCCCGCTGGAATACATCGAGTGGGGCCGCACCTACATGCTGGGCGTGAACTACAAGTTCTGACCACGACCGGGTAGTGCCGGCCGCTGGCCGGCAGCACAAGGGGAGCAGGACCGGAAACCCGCTGCGCAGGCAGCGGGTTTTCTTTTGCGCAGATGCCGGCCGTTGGTCGGCAAGGCCCATCCACGCATGGCGTGGATAAGGGCCATCCCCAGTAGATCCACGCCATGCGTGGATGCCCTTCACCGCAGGCCCACCCACAAAAAAGGGACGGGGCGCTTCGGCCCCGTCCCCGCAAGTACCGCCACCGGAGAAAACGGTCAGCTGCGTCGGGCGCAATACACCGCGCGCGGCGGCAGCTGGAGTTCATTGCCCTGCACCGTGCCCGCATCCGGGCCTGGCACCGCCACCTGCTGCCAGTTGCCCGGCGGCAGCGGATGGCTCACCGCCTCGGCCGACAGGTTGAAGGCCAGCAGGAGGGTTTCATCTGCAAGCATACGCTCGAACAGCAGCACTGGCTCGGCGCTTTCGATGAATCGGATGCTGCCATGCAGGAGTGCCGGCTGGCTATGCCGCCAGGCCAGGAACCCGCGGAACGCAGCCAGGACCGAGTCCGGGTCGCGCTCCTGCACCGCCACGGCCGCGGCGCGGTGCTCGGGCGGAATCGGCAGCCACGGCTGGCCGGCGGTGAAACCGGCCAGCGGCGCGTCGGTCCACGGCAGTGGGGTCCGGCAGCCATCGCGGCCCTTGAAGTTGGGCCAGAAGGTGATGCCATAGGGGTCCTGCAGGGCCTCGAACGGCACCTCGGCCTCGGCCAGGCCCAGTTCCTCGCCCTGGTACAGGCAGACCGAGCCGCGCAGCGAGCACAGCATCGCCACCAGCATCCTCGCCAGGCGCGGGTCAGCCGGGTGGCCGCCCCAGCGGCTGACCGCCCGCTCCACGTCGTGATTCGAAACCGCCCAGCACGGCCAGCCTTCGGTCATCACGGCTTCCAGGCGCGAGACCGTATCGCGGATGTAGGCCGCGCTGTAGTCGTCCACCAGCAGCTCGAAGCTGTAGCCCATGTGCAGGCGACCATCGCGGGTGTACTCGGCGGTGGTGGCCAGCGAGTCCTCCGAGGAGATCTCACCCAGGCTGACCGCCCCCGGATACTCGTCCAGCAGCGCGCGCAGCCTCTCCAGGAACGGCAGGTTCTCCGGCTGGGTGTTGTTGTAATAGTGGTACTGGTAGGCGTACGGGTTGTCCGGGCTGAAGCCGCGGCCGAAGCGCTTCTCCGCCGGCTTGGCCGGGTTGTCGCGCAGCTGCGCGTCATGGAAGCAGAAGTTGATCGCATCCAGGCGGAAGCCATCCACGCCGCGGTCCAGCCAGAAGCGCACGTTGTCCAGGGTCGCCTGCTGCACGTCCGGGTGATGGAAGTTCAGGTCTGGCTGGTCGACCAGGAAGTTGTGCAGGTAGTACTGCTCTCGGCGCGGCTCCCACTGCCAGGCGCCGCCGCCGAACAGCGACAGCCAGTTATTGGGCGGCGTGCCGTCCTCGCGCGGGTCCGCCCATACGTACCAGTCGGCCTTGGGGTTGGTCCGGTCCTGGCGGCTCTCGCGGAACCAGGCGTGCTCGATCGAGGTATGGCTCAGCACCTGGTCGATCATCACCTTCAGGCCCAGACCGTGCGCCTTGGCCAGCAGGCGGTCGAAGTCGTCCAGGCTGCCGAACAGCGGGTCGACGTCGCGGTAGTCGGCGATGTCGTAGCCGAAGTCGGCCATCGGCGATTTGAAGAACGGCGAGATCCAGATCGCGTCCACGCCCAGCGTTGCGATGTGGTCCAGGCGCTGGATGATGCCCGGCAGGTCGCCTACCCCGTCGCCGTTGGCGTCAAGGAAACTGCGCGGGTAGATCTGGTAGATGACGGCTCCGCGCCACCATGGATAGTGCGACATCGACAGCCCCCCTCCGGGCGTGCGGGACCCGCCGGGAGCGGGCCGAAATCCTGATGCCGCAAGCTTAGCGGTGGCCTCACGGGCATGGCGCAACCTGCATACGTATTCACGCAGGCGGCATCCGTGGCCGGGCCGCGGACGCCGGCCTGCCCGGTTTGCGCCCGAATTCACAGGCAACGCCTATAATCAGCGATGAGCCTGAAAGCCTGATCGCATGACCATCACCGAAGACACCCGTCCCGCCCTGGGCCTGCCCCAGATCCAGTCGCTTGCCGCGGCCGACATGGCCGCCGTCGACGCCCTGATCCGGCGCCGCCTGTCCTCGGACGTCGTGCTGATCAACCAGATCGCCGATCACATCATTTCCGCCGGCGGCAAACGCCTGCGCCCGATGCTGGTGATGCTGGCCGGCCATGCGGTCGGCCAGGCCGGCCCGGACCACCACCAGCTGGCGGCGATCATCGAGTTCATCCACACCTCCACCCTGCTGCACGACGACGTGGTGGACGAATCCAGCCTGCGCCGTGGCCGCAGCACCGCCAACGCGCTGTGGGGCAACGCGCCCAGCGTGCTGGTCGGCGACTTCCTGTACTCGCGCAGCTTCCAGCTGATGGTCGAGCTGGAGCGCATGTCGGTGATGCAGATCCTGGCCGATGCCACCAACCGCATCGCCGAGGGTGAAGTGCTGCAGCTGCTGCACGTGCACAACCCGGATACCGACGAAGCCGCCTACCTGCGCGTGATCGAGCGCAAGACCGCCGTGCTGTTCGCCGCCGGCACCCGTCTGGGCGCGCTGGCCAGCGGCGTGGACGAAGCCACCCAGCAGGCCCTGTTCGACTACGGCATGCACCTGGGCTACGCGTTCCAGATTGCCGACGACGTGCTGGACTACTCGGCCAATGCCGAGGAGCTGGGCAAGAACCTGGGTGACGACCTCGCCGAGGGCAAGGCCACGCTGCCGCTGATCCATGCCATGGCCCATTCGGACGCCGCCACCCGCGAACGCCTGCGCACCATCGTGCAGGACGGCGACGCCTCGGCGATGCCGGAAGTGCTGGCCGCGATCCGCGCTACCGGCGGCCTGGAGTACAGCCGCGCGCGTGCCGAGGAATATGCCGAGGCCGCCGAGCGCGCGCTCGATGGCCTGGCCGACAATGATGCCGTGGCTGCCCTGCGCGGCCTGGCCCGCTACGCGGTGCAGCGCTCGCATTGATGGGTTGAGGTGTGCCGACCAACGGTCGGCACCCACCAAACCGGCATTCCGGTGGCTGCCGACCGTTCGCATTGACCGCATAGTGCAGCTACCGCTGGCCTAGAACCTCATGATGCTGCGGATGTCACGGGAATGCCGGCCAGCGGCCGGCACTACCGCTGCACGGTTCAACGTTTCTCGAAGCGCTCCTCGAAGAACTCATCCAGCGCCTTCCACGCACGCTTCGCCGCGCGCTCGTTGTACTGGCAGCCCGGCGGGCTGTTGGCATCGCGCTCGGCAAAGCAGTGCACCGCGCCGCTGTAGTTGGTGAACTCCCAATCGACCTTGGCCGCGTCCATTTCTTTCTGGAAGCTGCCGATGTCCTCGGCGGTCACGCTGGTGTCGTCGGCGCCATTGAGCACCAGCACCGACGGGTGGCTGCCACCAGCCTGTGCCGGCAGCGGCGAACCCAGCCCGCCGTGCAGGCTGACCACCCCTGCCAGCGGCGCACCGGCACGGGCCAGCTCCAGCACCGTGGTGCCACCGAAACAGAAGCCCACCGCACCGATCCGGCTGGCATCGAGCGGCGCCTTGCCGGCCTGGGCCTTGAGCACGTTCACCGCCTCCAGCGCACGCGCACGCAGCAGCGGCCGGTCGTTGCGGAGCTTGGTCGCCACCGGCCCGGCCTCGGCATCGGTCTTCGGCCGCACGCTCTTGCCGTAGACATCGGCCACCAGCACCACATAGTCATCGCCAGCCAGCTGCTTGGCCTTCTCCACCGCCGACTCGTTCACGCCTTTCCAGTTCGGCACCATCACCAGCCCGGGCGTTTGTCATGCCCGCCATCGTCGTAGACCAGCACACCACTGAAGGTCGTGCCCTGATGCTTCCATTCCACCGGCTGGGTCTTCATCGCCGCCCACGCCGGCATCGCTGCCAGCCCCAGAACCACCGCCACACCGCATCGCCAACGATTCATGCGCCTGCTCCGCAAGAAAAAGGGGACGGAGGGGATTAAGCCGTATTCGCCCCTCCCGCGTCGCATTCTGCATTGGCGACGTGACGCAGGTGTGGTTGGATACGACTTAATCCCCTCCGTCCCCTTTTTTCGCATGAATCTTGTTGATCGCTTCCTGTCTGGCCTTGTTCCGCGTCTGCCTGCCGACGATGCCCCGCAGTGGGCTTGGGTCCAGGGCGCCAGCGCCGAAGACCTGCAGCGCCTGCGAGCGCAGTGGCCGCAGGTGCCGGACAGCCTGGTGGAACTGTTGTCCCGCGTGGATGGCACCCATTTTCGCGAGTACCCCGGCGGCGAGGTCTGCGTGCTGATGCTGGGTTCAGATGTGGGCGATTACCCCTACTACCTGCGCTCGGTCGCGCAGATCTTCGAGGACCAGCAGCAGTGGGACGACAGCATCCGTTCCATCTACGAAGAGTGGCTGGATGACGAGCCGGAGATCCTGGGTGAGGGCATCGACGCCGATCTGCCGATGAACCGCCGCCTGTGCTTCTCGCACTGCATGAACAACGGCGGCACCTCGATGCTGTACCTGGATTTTGATCCCGCGCCGGGCGGTACGGTCGGCCAGGTGGTGCGCTACCTGCACGATCCGGACAGCTATGCGGTGATCGCGCCCAGCTTCGATGCGTACCTGCAGCAGTTGATCGACGGCGGCTACGCGTTCATCGATCAGGAGCAGTAGATCCACGCCATGCGTGGATGAATTTCTCCGGAGGTTGCCGGCCAGCGGCCGGCACTACCTTCAAGCGATACCCAGCCCGGGAATCGCGCTGATGCTCTCCGGGTCAAACCCAGCCAGCTCAGCGAAATGACGGCCACGCGCCACGTAATCCCGGTAGGCACCAAAGCTCGGCGCGCCCGGCGACAGCAATACCACCCCGCCTTCAGAACCCAACGCGGCACGTGCCAGCGCCATTGCCTCAGGCAGATCCGCCGCCGCGTGCAGACCGAAGCGACCGGCATCGGCCAGCGGCTGCAGCATCGCGTGGATGCGCGGGCCGTTGCTGCCCATGGTCACGATCTCCACCGGCGGCACGTCGTGCGCCATGTGCTGCATGAAATCGGTCCAGTCCAGGCCACGGTCATGCCCGCCCACCAGCAACGCGATGCGCTGCCCGGCGAAGCACTCCAGCGCGGCCAGGCTGGCATGCGGCGTGGTGCTGATCGAATCGTTGACGTAGGTCAGGCCATCGGCCGCGCCGATGCGCTGCAGGCGATTCGGCAGCGGACGGAAATCCTGCACCGCAGGTGCCAGCGCCACGGCGTCCAGCCCCAGCGCTTCCAGCGCCGCCAGTACCGCACAAAGGTTGCCACGGTTGTGGCGACCCGGCAGCGGCGTGTTGCGGGTATCGAACACGGGCTGCTCGCCGCGATGCACGATGTCACCGCGCATATGCCAACCCTGCGGCTGGTTGAACCAGACCACTTCGCTGTCGGGCAGCGACAGCGCAGCAAGATGCGGATCGGTGGCATTGAGCACGGCGATGCGCGGTGCGGCTTCAGTCACCAGCCGCAGCTTGTCGTCGATGTAACGCTGCTCGCTGCCGTGCCAGTCCAGGTGCTCCGGGAACAGGTTCAGCACCACCGCCACCTGCGGATGGACGCCACTGCGTGCCACTTCGCCGGTCTGGTAACTGGACAGTTCCACCGCCCAGTACGCGGGTGCGGGCTGCGGGTCCAGCACTTCCAGCAGCGGCAGGCCGATGTTGCCGACCAGACCGGTGCGGTGGCCGGCGGCACGCAGCAGGTGCGCGACCAGCGCGGTGGTGGTGCTCTTGCCCTTGGTACCGGTCACGCACACGGTGTCGTGCACGATGCCATCGGCACCTGCATGTTCGGCAAACCACAGCGCGGTGCCACCGATGAAGGTGGTGCCCTGCCCCGCCGCCGCCAGCGCGACTGGCTGGTAGGGGCTGATGCCGGGCGACTTGATCACCACGTCGAACGCGGCCAGCGCTTCAGCAGAAGGCTCGCCACGCACATCCAGCGCGCCCCGCGTTTCTGCGCGTGCGGCCTCGACTTCTGCCGCCGGGCAGAACAGCCTCAGCGGCAGCGTGGGCAGGCGCTCGCGCAGCACCGCAAACGCAGCGCGGCCCTCACGGCCCCAGCCCCACAGCGCAACGCGCTTTCCTTCAAGCTTCGAAATCTTCACGCACCCGTTCCCACAGCGCAGCCGGAACGCGGTGCTCGCCCTGCAGCTGCAGCAGCGGTGCCAGTTCCAGTTCGGCGGCATCCAGCTGCGGCTGGATCTCATTGCAGAAGCGCTTCACCAGCACGTCTTCCTTCCACTCCGGGCGCTGCGCCAGGGTCGCCATCGCCGCACGCGATTCGCGGCCTTCGCCCACGCACTCGAACGGCTTGTGGTCCTGGAATTCCAGCAGTGCATCGAAGCCACCGGCCTGCTCGGCATCGTCCAGCAGGTTGCGGCCGAAGATGCGCACCAGGCGCGTCTTGGGCATGAACGGGGCCAGCGCCAGGAACACGAAATGGCACTTCGGGCAGACACCGCACCAGCGGTTCACCGGGCGCTCGCCGAGGATGTGGAAGTTACGGTTGCAGCTGGAGAAATGCGCGTCGTAGAAATCGGTCTTGGCGAACTGGCGGGCCACTGCCAGCTCCGACATCGGGCGCAGCAGCGAGTAGTACTGCAGGTCCGCCGCTACGTGCGTCTGCACATGGCTGCCGAACGCCTGCTCGAATGCCCAGCCCTTGGACCACTGGTGGTTCACTTCGCCGGTGCCCGGAATCTGGCTGCCGTAGCTGGCCGAACGTTCGTTGGAGAACACCACCTGGTCCACGCCCTGCAGCAGCGCGGCCAGCACCATGATCGCCGAGTTCACCGCAGTGACCGGGATATGCCCGTTCCACGCACCCTGGCGGTTCAGCTCGAACAGTTCCGGCGCCAGCGCGCGGCCCAGGTTCAGCGTCGGCAGGCCGGTGCGTTCAGCGCAGGCACGGATCAGCTGCGAGCCACCGATCCAGGTCACCGTCTCGTCCACGCCGGCACGGCGCAGCGCTTCGATGCTGACCAGCGAATCCTTGCCGCCACCGATCGCCACCAGCGCGTGCGGCTGCAGGCCCAGCACCGGCGCCTGCACTGCCTCGCCTTGCACCGGCAGGCGGAAGCGCCCGCGCAGGTTCAGGCCGTTGCGGTAGGCAAATTCACCCAGGCCATTGAGGTAGACCGTCTCCACCAGCGCAGCGGTATCGGCATCGATGGCGTAGCTGTCGATGCTGACCGTCTCCGGCACGCCCGCCTTGTAGTAGCTGACACCGGCGATCAGGTGCAGCAGCTGCAGCGCGCGCTGCACAGCGGCGGTACGCGCTTCGTCCAGCATGAACGGGGCGCCCGGCACGGTGATGGTTTCCACCATCTCCGGGCCGTCATCAAAGGCGTAGACCAGCTTGGCCACGCCGGTGTCCGCGGCGAATTCGCAGCGGACGAAGCGGAAGCGGGAAACCTGGTGTTTGTCGAAAGCAGTCATGGTGTATCCGGTCAGGCACGGGCCCGCGCGATGGCGCGGGGCGTGTCGGTGGGCGGGTGCAGGGCGCGCGCGGCGATCATTCGATCACGTCTTCGCGCGGCAGCATCCGCTGGTTGTAGGTGTTGGCCATCGAATAGCCGTAGGCGCCGGCATCGGCGATCAGCATCACGTCGTCCGGTGCGGTCGACACCGGCAGCTTGCGGCGCTTGCCGAACACATCGCTGGATTCGCAGATCGGGCCGACCACGTCGAATGCCGCTTCGGCATAACCGCCCTGGCGGCTGAGGTTCTCGATGTCGTGCCAGGCGTCGTACAGGGCCGGGCGCATCAGTGCGTTCATGCCGGCATCCAGGCCAACACGGCGCACGCCGTCCTTCTCCACCACCTGGGTGACATGGGTCAGCAGCACGCCGGACTCGGCCACCAGGTAGCGGCCCGGCTCGATCGCCAGCCGGAACGCCGGGTGCAGCGCCTTGACCTCGGCCAGGCCCTCGGCCCAGGCATCCAGATCGAACGGCTCGTCTTCGTCGCTGTACGGAATCGGCAGGCCACCGCCGATATCGATGGTGTGCACGCTGCCGATGCGGCGGGCGAAGCCGGCCAGCTCATCGCACATCAGGCGCCAGTGCTGCGCGGTTTCCACGCCGCTGCCCAGGTGCGCATGCAGGCCGACCACGCGGCTGCCCAGATCGGTGGCCGCGCGCACGAACTCATCGACGCGGGCGATCGGCAGGCCGAACTTGGAGTCCTTGCCGCCGGTGCGGACCTTGGCATGGTGGCCTTCGCCACGGCCCAGATCCACGCGCAGCCACAGCTCGCGGTTGCGGAACAGGTCCGGCCAGCGCTGCAGCGCTTCGACGTTGTCGACGGTGACGGTCACGCCCAGCGCGAACGCGGCTTCGTACTCGCTGCGCGGGCAGAAGCTGGGGGTGAACAGCACACGCTTGGGCGACAGTTCCGGCAGGTGCTGGAACACGTGCTTCAGTTCGCCGTGCGAGACGCACTCCAGGCCGAAGCCCTCGGCCTCCAGCAGCTGCAGGATGGCCGGGTGGCTGTTGGCCTTGATCGCGTAGTAGCGCTGGTCGATCGGCTTGATCGCGGCCAGCGCGCGGGCGCGGGCGCGCACCGTCGGCAGGTAGTAGACGTAGCGTGGCGTGCCAGCATCGGCCAGCTGCAGCAGGTGCGCACGCTGGCCCCGCCACCACGGCGTGCCACGCGGGCGCACGGTGCCGGCGATCTCGCGCCAGCGTGGGCCGAACACTTCGGTCTCTTCCACCGGCATCGCACCGCTGTCGATCAGCTCGGCGTGCAGGATCGGCAGCAGGCCATCGGCATCGGCTTCGTCGATGACGAAGGTCAGGTTCAGGTCGTTGGACGACTGCGAGATCATGTGCACGCGCTCGCGGCCGAAGGTGGCCCACACGTCCGACAGCTTGTGCAGCAGCGAGCGCATGCCGCGACCAACCAGGGTGATCGCCGCGCACGGCACGATCACCTTCACCTTGCAGATCTGCGACAGGTCGGCCGACAGCGCGGCCAGCACATCGGTGTTGACCAGGTTCTCGGACGGGTCCAGCGACACGGTGACGTTGGTTTCGGCCGAACCGATCAGGTCCACCGACAGGCCATGCTTCTTGAACAGGTTGAACACATCGGCCAGGAAGCCGACCTGCTGCCACATGCCGATGCCTTCCATCGACACCAGCACGATGCCGTTGCGGCGGCTGATCGCCTTTACACCCGGCACCGGCGCAGCGCTGCCATCGATGCTGGTGCCCGGCAGTTCCGGGCGCTCGGTATCGAGGATGGCCATCGGCACGCCGGCATCACGGCACGGCTTGATCGAGCGCGGGTGCAACACCTTGGCGCCAGTGGTGGCGATTTCCTGCGCCTCGTAATAGTCCAGGCGGGTCAGCAGGCGCGCGTCCGGCACGTCCTTCGGGTTGGCACTGAACATGCCCGGCACATCGGTCCAGATCTCCACGCGGCTGGCACCGAGCAGCGCACCGAAGTACGCCGCCGAGGTATCCGAGCCACCACGGCCGAGGATGGCGGTACCACCATCGGCATGCCGCGAGATGAAGCCCTGGGTGATCAGCAGGCGGGTCGGCTGCGCGCGGAAGCGCTGCATCCACTCCGCATCGGCGCGCCACTGGCAGTTCACCGACAGCCGCTGCGACCAGTCGCTCTGGTTCGGCTGCGGCGGCATCGCGTCCAGCCACTGGCGGGCATCCATCCAGCCCATGTCCAGGCCCGAGGCGTGCAGGTAGGCCGCGCCCAGGGTGGAGGACAGCAGTTCGCCCTGGCCCAGCACTTCGGCCTGCCACTGCAGCGGCCGGGTGGCCGCGCGCGCGTCGTCGAGCAGCCCCTGCAGCGCCGCCAGGCGCTCGGCCAGCACCTCGCGGCCCAGGCCGAGTTCAACCAGGAAGGCCTCGTGGCGTTCGACCAGCGCCGCCACGCGATCACGGCTGTCCGGCGCGCCATCGGCGATCGCGGTCAGTTCGTTGGTGACCCCGGACAGCGCCGAAACCACTACCAGCACGCGCGAGCCAGTCTCTTCCGCACGTTTTTTCGCCAGCTTCCCGATCGTGTCCCAGCGATGACGACGCGACACCGAGGTGCCACCGAACTTCAGTACGATCCAACGATCGACAAGGGGGGAAGCTGACATGGATTGGCTATGTAGAATGTGGGGAAGCCGCCCTCGGGGGCGGAACCTTTGATTCTAAGCGCAATATCCTCGTAGATGGCCGTCCTCCGTTACCTGCAGCTCGATGTCTTCGCCCCCCGCCCCGGCACCGGCAACCCACTGGGCGCCATCCTGGACGCCGACGAGCTCTCCAGCAGCCAGATGCAGGCCCTGGCCGCCTGGCTGAACCTGTCCGAGACGGTGTTCTTCCTGCGCCCCAGCGCGCCCGGCGCCGATTACCACATCCGCATCTTCACCCCGACCCGCGAGCTGGCATTTGCCGGCCACCCCAGCGTCGGCGCCGCCTGGGCGGCGGTGATCTGCGGCCTGGCGCAACCACGCGACGGTGCCCTGCTGCAGCAATGCGCGGCGGGGTTGCTGCCGGTACGGGTGAGCGGCCCGGCCGAGGCACTGCAGATCCAACTGGCCAGCCCACCGGCGCAGCAACTGGACACAGCGGCGGACGGAGCGCCGGAAACGCTGCTGGCGCTGGCTGCCAGCGGGCACGTACCCGAACTATGGGACAACGGCGCTCGCTGGTGGCTGCTGCCGCTGCGCGACGCCTCCGCCGTACGCAACCTGGTGCCGGACATGGCCGCACTGGCCGACTGGAGCCTCGCCACTGATGCCACCGGCCTGGCCGTGTTCGCCGACGAAGCTGGCACCGACCACACCCGGGTGGTGCGCGCTTTCTGCCCCGCTGATGCGGCCGCCGTACCCGAGGACCCGGTGACCGGCAGCGCCAATGCCCTGATCGGTGCTTGGCTGCGGCGGCGCGATGCCCTGCCGGGCCGCGAGGGCCACTACGTGGCGAGCCAAGGCCGCGAAGTCGGCCGCGATGGCCGCGTGCAGGTGCAGGTCGATGCGCAGGGCACGGTCTGGATCGGCGGCCAGGTGCAGCCGGTCATCGACGGCCACATCCGCTGGTAGCCCACGGAAAAAAGGGGACGGAGGGAATTAAGTCGCTTATGGCACATGGGGCAAAAGCGACTTAATTCCCTCCGTCCCCTTTTTGGTGCCCCGCGCTACGCTATGCGGCCTGTTTACTGGAGTGCCGCCTGATGTCCACCCGCCGTTTCCTGCAGCTGGATGTGTTCTCCCCGCGCGCCGGCGCCGGCAATCCGCTGGCCGTGGTGCTCGATGCCGAGGGCCTGGACGACGCCAGCATGCAGGCCATCGCGCGCTGGACGCGCCTGCCCGAGACCACCTTCGTGTTCCCGCCGCAGGTCGCCGGTGCCAGTTACCGGCTGCGCATGTTCAGCCCGCAGAAGGAAGTTCCGTTTGCCGGCCACCCCAGCGTCGGCACCGCGCATGCGGTGCTGCAGGCCGGCCTGGCCGTAGCGGTCGATGGTGTGCTGGTGCAGGACGGCATTGCCGGTGCCCTGCCGCTACACGTCAGCGGTGAGGGTGTGCAGCAGCGCATCGCCATCCGCACGCCGCGCGCGCAGCTGGCCGAGACTGCCGAGGCGACCGATCCACGCCTGCAGGCCGCACTGAAGGACTGGCCGCTGGGCACGCTGCCGCCGGCGCGGATGCAGGGCGGACGCAGCTGGTGGGTGGTGCAGGTGGCCGATGAGGCCGCATTGCGCGCGCTGCAGCCGGACTGGGATGCGGTGGCCGCACTGGCCGAGTCCACCGACAGCATGGGCGTGTTTGCCTATGCCTTCAGCGATGGCAGCGAGGGCTTCGATCTGGCCGTACGTGCCTTCGTCGGCAATGGACGCCGCTTCGAGGACGCCGCCTCCGGTGCCGCCAATGCGGTGCTGGCCGCATGGTTGGACCTGCGCGATGCGCTGCCCCGTGGTCGCGCACCGTTCGAAGTCAGCCAGGGCCGCGAAGTCGGCCACGACGCGCGCCTGACCCTTTTCGTCGATGAAGACGGGGAAGTCTGGTCCGGCGGCCAGGTGCAGACGGTGATTACCGGCACCCTTGATTGGTGATTGTGATGGGGGGTGGTAGAGCCGAAGGCAGCGGCAGGAGCCGCTGCCAACGTCGGACGCGACGGCCCGGAGGGTGGCGGCCAGGAAGGCCGCCATAACGCTGGCCGGCTGTTACCTGGACCTCGACATCATGCGGTTGCCGGCCAGCGGCCGGCACTACCCTCAGCCCAGCTCGGCTTCCAGGCTGATCGGCACCGCGCTCAGTGCCTTGGATACCGGGCAGTTCTGCTTGGCGTCATCGGCAATCGCACGGAACTGCGTCGCGTCGATGCCCGGCACCACGGCCTTCACCTTCAGCCGGATCTGCGACAGCTGCGGGCCGCCTTCCAGCGACAGATCGACCTTGGCTTCGGTATCCAGCGAGGTCGGGGTAAAGCCGGCTTCGCCGAGCTTGGCCGACAGCGCCATGGTGAAACAGCCGGCGTGCGCGGCAGCGATCAGCTCTTCCGGATTGGTGCCCTTTTCGTCGCCGAAGCGGCTGTTGAAGCCGTAGCGGGTCTTGTCCAGCAGCCCACTCTGCGGCGTGCTCAACTGCCCCTTGCCCGACTTCAGATCGCCTTCCCAATGCGCGGTGGCGTGTCGCGAGATTCCCATGTGCTGCTCCTGCGTGACGGTGATGAACGGTCACCCTCGCACGGGAGGCGTTAGCCCTGCGTCGCTCCGCCGCACGCCACAGGTCCGCCGGAAACCGGACAACTGGTCACTTCTTCGCCAGGCCGGCGCGCATTTTTCCCTTGTTTTCAGTGGTTTCGCGCATTCCTCCGATGGGCAGGCGCTGGCCATCGCGCGCGCTGCCACACCCCCTTCCCCCACTGCCGGCCATGTACTGAATCGGCCTGGATATGAAAAAACATGCACTTTCCGCGCTTCGGGCTATTGGCGGCGCCCGAGAGTTGCCCTACATTGCGCTTGCCGACGGGGTTCGGCGCCGACCAAACAACCAACCGTTCACGGAACAGGAAACCATGGCAAAGACCGCTAAGAAGGCTGCCCCGAAGAAGGCAGTGAAGAAAGTCGCGACGAAGGCAGCCGCCAAGCCGGCCGCTCCGAAGCCGATCAAGGAAGTGCTGACCAAGTCCGGCCTGGTTGCACACATCGCTGAAGCCTCCGGCGTCATCGCCAAGGACGTCCGCGCTGTGCTGGCCTCGCTTGAAAGCGCCGTCGCCTCCTCGGTGCACAAGAAGGGCGCTGGCTCCTTCACCCTGCCGGGCCTGCTGAAGATCACCACCGTCAATGTGCCGGCCAAGCCGAAGCGCAAGGGCATCAACCCGTTCACCAAGGAAGAGCAGTGGTTCGCTGCCAAGCCGGCCACCACCAAGCTGAAGGTGCGTCCGCTGAAGAAGCTGAAGGACGCCGCGCTGTAAGCGCGCGCCCCAACGCGGATTCCGACGGGACGGCTCTGGCCGTCCCGTTTTTTTTGTCCCAACCACAGCCCGCAACACAGCGTTGCCGCATCCCCGGGAATGCGCGTACAGGCCCGTCGCCATTGGCTGGGCGTGGTCCGTTGCGGCCCCGGAACGTACCGGGTGGAACACTGCGTGCAGCCCCGGCCATCGCCGCCGGGCACGGCCTTGCCTAAGGTGGGCACATCCTCCACAGCTACGGCGAGCACACCCTCATGGCCAGCCCCTCCACCCGCTACCGGATCTCGGTGACCCCCATCGAAAAGGACGGGTTGCAGTGCACCGGGCGCTGCACCATCGAACTGGAACATCGCGCAAGCCGCGACCTGATGCGCCTGCTGGAAGCAGCACCGCGTACCGCTGGTATCAGCGGTGACGAGCGCGCGACCCTGGTGATCGCCACCCAGCTGCTGCGCGACATCGTGCAGCGCCACGCCGACACCGAAGGCCATGCCCTGGCCGCCATCGCCACGCAGGTGCTGCCAGCGCTGGATGCACTGGAACAGCTGCCCTCCTCCCGCTGATCGCGGAACAGCCGATACACTGCCTCCTTCCGTTCGCCTCGGGGAGGAGGCAGACATGCGCAGGTTCCTGATACTG
This sequence comes from Stenotrophomonas sp. 63632_Sma, assembly GCF_056482875.1. NCBI lineage: Bacteria > Pseudomonadati > Pseudomonadota > Gammaproteobacteria > Lysobacterales > Lysobacteraceae > Stenotrophomonas > Stenotrophomonas sp. 63632_Sma. Next base: position 1,109,525 of record NZ_CM151220.1, on the reverse strand, counting down.
CTCGCACCGCTGGTGCTGCTGGCCTGTTCCCGGCCGACATCGCAATCCGATCCAGCGGATGCCACACCGTCGGTCACGGCCGAGGCAGCTGCCCGCACGAAGTCACAGGCCGCCGCAGAAGGCGATGCACCGGCCGTGCAGGCCATCGATGTTGATCCCCTGTTTGCCGCCGTCGCGGCCGAGGCCGAGCTGCCGGCGGGAATGCTCAATGCCTATGTCATGGCCCTGCTCAATCGCGATCGCAAGGCCGTCGACGCCGCGTGGACATTCCCGCCCAGCGATGCACGACGCGCCGACGATGCCGCATTGCGCCAGCTCAGGGACGTGCGCAGCCTGCGCCTGACCAGCGAACTACCGATCGCGCGCGACGGTCACCAGCCGCCGCAGCTGCTGGAGGTTCCGGTACAGATCCGCGCAGTGACCCCTGAGGGCACCTTCCGCTTCGGTGGCTGGTACCGGGTGCAACCCCGTGCCGATGGCCGCGCCTGGCAGATCCAGTCGGCGCAACTGCGCCCATCGCTGGACTGAACCGTTGCAGCGGCATGCACGCGCGATTCAGCCGGCACGGCTACTCTTTGACTCGTCCATTCATATCCACCGGTCACCGCCATGCGCCTGCGTTCCCTGATGACCCGCCTTGCCGCCTCCACCGTACTGATCGCCGCTGCGATCGGCGCCCAGGCCGCCCCTTCCATTTCCGGCCGCGAACTGTCGGTCGGCGCCAGCGACGTGCAGCAGTACCTCGATGGCAGCTTCCCGCGCACCCAGGACGCCCTCGGCGGCCTGATCGCCCTGACCATGAGTCACCCGCAACTGAGTCTTCCGGCCGGCGAACGGTTGAACCTGGGCATGGATGTGGCACTGGCCACCGCCGGTGGCAACCCGGCCAAGCTGGGCACAGTGAAGCTCAGCAGTGGACTGCGCTACGACGCGCAGACCCAGGGCTTCCACCTGCAGCAGCCGAGCGTGGATGACTTCACCCCGGCCAACCAGGGCGGTCGCCTCGATTCGCGCACCCGCGGCCTGCTCAATGCCTGGCTGAGCGACTACGCCCAGCGCGAACCGATCTACAAGCTGGACCCGGCCGTGGCCGGCCTGCTCGGCGCCCTGCAGGTGCAGTCGGCGCAGGTGAAGAACGGCAAGCTGGTGGTCACCTTCAACCAGAACCTGGGCAACCTGGTGCCGGCAGGCGTGCTGGGTAAGTAAGGTAGTGTAGGCCGCTGGTACGCGCCTTTTCACATGTGTGTAGGCCAGCGGTAGCTTCACCCGCTGCGGGTCAGCGCTTGGGCTGCAGCATGGTGCCGGTGCACTTGGGCGAGCCGCAGCGGCACTCCCAGATCTTCTTCAGCTTGGCGGTGTGACGCTCGGCCAGGGTGATGCCGTAGTTGTAGGTCAACTCTTCGCCGGCCTTGATATCGCGCAGCGCCTCGATGAACACCTTGTCGCCGCGGCTGTCGCCGTCCTCGTCTTCCTCGATCACCGCCTCGCAGTTCGGGTCGCAGCTGTGGTTGATCCAGCGCGCGTCATTGCCCTTGTAGTTGGCATCGATCACCCAGTCGTCGTTGAGGGTGAACAGGAAGGTATGGCCACTTTCGACGTCGCCGCTGTCATCGGCATCAACGTCGCCGTGGCTGCGCAGCAGGCCCTTGTACTGGATCACGCGCTCGCCCTGCTTGATCGGGGCCACGGCGAACACGCCGTTGCCATGGATGGCGGACTTGCGGGCTTGGATCTTCTTCGGCATCGGCACGGGCTGTTTGCAGCGAATGGAACAGGGATTCTCGCCCATTCCGGGTGATTGCGAAAATCACCCCGTTGGCGCAGCATTGCGCCCTGGCAACGGCCCCGGTGTGTCCTCCCGGCCCGGCCCCAGCGCCGGCTGAATGCCTGGAATGCCCGGGTTGGATGGCGGCGAATAAAAGCGTACAATTTCAGTCCGCTTTAAGAACCACTCGCATCCCCATGTTGCGCGTCACCAAACTCACCGATTACGCCACCGTCGTGCTGACCGTGCTCGCCGCCCGTCCGGGCGAGGTGCTCAGTGCCACCGAGCTGGCCGAATTCACCGGTCTGGAGCCGCCCACCGTCAGCAAGGTGCTCAAGCCGCTGGCCCAGGCCGGCCTGGTTGAAGGCCTGCGCGGCGTCCGTGGCGGCTATCGCCTGACCCGCCCGGCTATCGAGATCTCGCTGTTCGAAGTGGTCGAAGCGATGGAAGGGCCGCTGGCCCTGACCGAATGCAGCCACGACCACCATCAGTGCGGCATGGCGCCCAAGTGCGGCGCGCGCAGCAGCTGGCGGCTGATCAACGACGTGGTTTCCGAGGCCCTGCGCGATGTCACCCTTGCGCAGATCCTGCCCCCTCTCCCCCTTGCCGATGACGAACAGCGCCGCACCATCGCTGTCGACGTCGTCTCCTGATCCGTAGGCAGCCCCCCATGGCCACCGAAACCATCGAAAACGTCGCCCACGACGACACCCCCAACCGCGAGATCCACGAGCAGCTCGGCCGCAAGTATTCGGCCGGCTTCATCACCGAGATCGAATCGGACTCCCTGCCGCCGGGCCTGGACGAGGACACCATCCGTGCCCTGTCGGCCAAGAAGGAAGAGCCGGAGTGGATGACGCAGTGGCGCCTGGACGCCTACCGCCACTTCCTGACCATGCCGATGCCGGACTGGGCCAAGCTGGAGATCGCGCCGATCGACCTGCAGGCGCTCAGCTACTACTCCGCGCCGAAGGGCCCGAAGTACGCCTCGCTGGATGACGTGCCGAAGGAACTGCTGGACACCTACGACAAGCTGGGCGTGCCGCTGCACGAGCGTGCCAAGCTGGCCGGCGTGGCGGTGGACGCGGTGTTCGACTCGGTGTCCGTCGGCACCACGTTCCGCAAGGAACTGGCCGAGAAGGGCATCATTTTCTGCTCGATGTCCGAGGCCATCAAGGAACACCCGGAACTGGTCCGCCAGTACCTGGGCACCGTGGTGCCGGTGGGCGACAACTACTTCGCCGCGCTCAACTCGGCGGTGTTCTCCGATGGCAGCTTCGTGTTCATTCCCAAAGGCGTTCGCTGCCCGATGGAACTGAGCACCTACTTCCGCATCAATGCCGGCCACACCGGCCAGTTCGAGCGCACCCTGATCGTGTGCGAGGACAAGGCCTACGTGTCCTACCTGGAAGGCTGCACCGCGCCGATGCGCGACGAGAACCAGCTGCACGCTGCGGTGGTCGAGCTGGTCGCGCTGGAAGACGCGGAGATCAAGTACTCCACCGTGCAGAACTGGTACCCGGGCGACGAGAACGGCGTCGGCGGCATCTACAACTTCGTCACCAAGCGTGCCGAGTGCCGTGGTGCGCGCAGCAAGGTCACCTGGACCCAGGTCGAAACCGGCTCGGCGATCACCTGGAAGTACCCGTCCTGCGTGCTGCTGGGCGACGACTCGGTCGGTGAGTTCCACTCCGTGGCGCTGACCCATCACCGCCAGCAGGCCGACACCGGCACCAAGATGATCCACGTCGGCAAGCGCACCAAGAGCAAGATCGTCAGCAAGGGCATCAGTGCCGGCCGCGGCCAGAACACCTACCGCGGCCTGGTACGTGTGGACCGCAATGCCGATGGCGCGCGCAACTACACCCAGTGCGATTCGCTGCTGATCGGCAAGCAGTGTGGCGCGCACACCTTCCCCTACATCGAGGTGAAGAACCCGGGCGCCACCGTCGAGCACGAGGCCACCACCTCGAAGATTTCCGACGACCAGCTGTTCTACTGCCGCGCCCGTGGCATCAGCCAGGAAGACGCGGTGTCGATGATCGTCGACGGCTTCTGCAAGCAGGTGTTCCGCGAACTGCCGATGGAGTTCGCGGTGGAAGCCAAGAAGCTGCTGGAAGTCTCGCTGGAAGGTTCGGTGGGCTGACCGCCCGCCCCTGCCCCTCGCAAACGCATTCTCTTTACCGGCGGGCCGCGGCCCGCCCCACGGAAACCCCCACCATGCTGAAGATCGAAAACCTCCACGCCCGCATCGGCGACAAGGAAATCCTCAAGGGCCTGTCGCTGGACGTCCAGCCGGGCCAGGTGCACGCCATCATGGGCCCGAACGGCGCCGGCAAGTCCACCCTGGGCAATGTCCTGGCCGGCCGCGACGGCTACGAAGTGACCGGAGGCAGCGTGCAGTTCGACGGCGTCGACCTGCTGGAGCAGGACCCGGAAGCGCGCGCCGCCGCCGGCCTGTTCCTGGCGTTCCAGTACCCGGTGGAAATCCCGGGCGTGAACAACACCTACTTCCTGCGCGCGGCACTGAACGCCCAGCGCAAGGCGCGCGGTGAGGAAGAACTCGATTCCATGCAGTTCCTCAAGCTGGTGCGCCAGAAGCTGGCCGTGCTGCACCTGAAGGACGAACTGCTGCACCGTGGCGTCAACGAAGGCTTCTCCGGCGGCGAGAAGAAGCGCAACGAGATCTTCCAGCTGGCCGTGCTCGAACCGAAGCTGGCGATCCTGGACGAAACCGACTCGGGCCTGGACATCGATGCGCTGAAGAGCGTGGCCGATGGTGTCAATGCACTGCGCGCCGCCGACCGTTCGTTCCTGGTCATCACCCACTACCAGCGCCTGCTGGACTACATCAAGCCGGACGTGGTGCACGTGCTGGCCGATGGCCGCATCGTCAAGAGTGGCGGCCCGGAGCTGGCCCTGGAACTGGAAGCGCACGGCTATGATTTCCTGAAGGACCGGGTCGTGCCCGAGGCGGCGGTCTGATGAGCGCCCTGCTTGATTCGATGGCCCAGGCCTTCTGCGGCAGCGATGCGCGCCGCGAAGTGCTGGACGCGGCCCTGCGCGACGGCCTGCCGGCCGCCCGCAACGAAGCCTGGAAGTACACCTCGCTGCGCCAGCTGGAGCGCCGTGCGTTCGCGGCTGCACCACTGCAGGGCCCGGCGCTGGATGCCGCGCTGCTGGAGGACATCCCGGCACCGCGCCTGGTGTTCGTCAACGGCCGCCTGGATGCCGCGCTGAGCGACGTGCAGGCGCTGCCGGCCGGCGTGCAGCTGCAGCCGCTGTCGGCCGCACTGGCCTCCGGCGAAGACGCCGTGCGTTTCCTTGGCCGTCGCTACGAGCGCAGCGAAGAGATCTTCTCCCGCCTCAACGCTGCGCTTGCCGATGAAGGCGCGGTGCTGCGCGTGGATGAAGGCGTGCAGGTCGAAACGCCGCTGCAGCTGGTATTCGCCAGCGTCGCCGGCGACACCGACCTGGCCTGGCACCACCGTCACCTGATCGAACTGCGTGCCGGCGCCAGCCTGGGCGTGGTCGAGCATCGCTTCAGCGTGGGTGACTCCGCCCACCTGGACAACACCGTGCTGCATGCCCACGTCGCCCGTGATGCCGTGCTCAAGCACGCCCGCGTGCAGGCAGGCAGCGCGCGCCAGACCAGCTTCCTGCGCACCGACGCGGTGCTGGCCCGCGACGCGCAGTACCACCGCGTCGACCTGGAACTGGGCGCCGCGCTCAGCCGCCATGAACTGAACGTGCGCCTGGAAGGCGACAATGCCCAGCTGACCGCCAACGGCGTGCTGCTTGGCAATGGCCGCCGCCACGTCGAAACCCGCCTGGGCATCGACCACATCGCACGCGATACCGCCTGCGAACTGCTGTGGCGCGGCGTCGCCGCCAACCGCAGCCGCGTGGTGTTCCATGGTGGCATCCAGATCCGCGAAGGCGCCGATGGCACCGACGCGAACCTGTCCAACAAGAACCTGCTGCTGTCGGCCGATGCCGAGATCGACACCCAGCCGACGCTGGTGATCGACGCCGATGAAGTGAAGGCCGCGCACGGCGCGACCGTCGGCCAGCTCGATGCCAATGCGCTGTTCTACCTGCGCTCGCGCGGCCTGCCGCAGGCACAGGCGCAGGCACTGCTGAGCGCCGCGTTCTGCCACGAGCCGCTGAAGATTCTGCCCGATGCGCTGCGTGCGCAGCTGGCACGCCGCCTGGACAAGGCGCTGGCCGAGGCGGGTGTCGCATGAACCTGTCCACGCCGCGACCGATCGAAGAACGCACCGGCGCCCCCGACTGGGACCGCGTCCGTCTCGACTTCCCGCTGCTGATGCGTGAAGTGCACGGCAAGCCGCTGGTCTATTTCGACAACGCCAACACCGGCCAGAAGCCGGTGCAGGTGATAGGCGCGGTGGATGAGTTCTACCGTCGCTATAACGCCAACGTCAGCCGCGCGGTGCATGCACTGGGCAGCGAAGCCACCGATGCCTACGAAGGCGCACGCAACAAGCTGGCGCGCTTCCTCAACGTGCGGCCCAGCGACCTGGTGCTGTGCAGCGGCACCACCTTCGCCATCAACCTGGTGGCCTACTCGTGGGCGCTGCCGCGATTGAAGGCCGGCGACGTGATCCTGATCACGCGCATGGAGCACCACGCCAACATCGTGCCGTGGCAGCTGGTCGCGCAGCGCACCGGCGCCACCATCCGGGTGGCCGAGATCACGCCCGACGGCGCACTCGATCTGGATGCGCTGCGCGCGGCGATGACCCCAGAAGTCAAGCTGCTGGCGGTCACCCATGTCTCCAACGTGCTGGGCACGGTCAACCCGGTGCGCGAGATCTGCCGCGAAGCGCGCAAGCGCGGCATCATCACCGTGGTCGATGGCTCGCAGGCGGTGCCGCACCGCAAGGTCGACGTCGCTGCGATCGGCTGCGATTTCTACGCCATTACCGGCCACAAGATGTGCGGCCCGACCGGCACCGGTGCGCTGTGGGCCCGTCGCGAGCATCTGGATGCGATGCCGCCGTTCCTCGGCGGCGGCGAGATGATCAAGGAAGTCAGCTTCGACGGCACCGTGTTCAACGATGCCCCGCACAAGTTCGAAGCCGGCACCCCGAACATCGCCGGTTTCATCGGCCTGGGTGTGGCTGCCGACTACCTGCAGCAGCTTGGCCAGGAGAACGTGGAAGCCCGCGAAGCCGAACTGCTGGCGCACTTCACCGAAGAGCTGCGCCGCGTCGACGGCCTGCGCATCATCGGCGAAGCGCCGGAGAAGGCTGCGGTGGTCTCTTTCCTGATCGATGGCGCGCATGCGCACGACCTGGCGACCCTGCTCGACCTGGAAGGCGTGGCCGTGCGCTCGGGCCAGCACTGCGCGCATCCGCTGCTGCAGTACTTTGGCGTTGCCGCTACCTGCCGTGCCTCGCTGGCGTTCTATAACACGCACGCCGAGATCGAGCGGTTCATGACGGCATTGACGAAGGTGCGAAAGCTGCTGGGGTGAAGATTCGCCAGAATCGGGAAAGCATGAGAACGCCGCAGGAAACTGCGGCGTTTTTTATTGCGCGCTGGACGCAAGCAAGCAGAGGTGTGACCTGGAAACACCGAGTGATGCCAGGAATGGGCAATCTCACCGTAATGCCGATCCATCCACCATCAACAGCCTTGAGGCGCCGCCCCCTACATGCCGACAAGCATGGATACCCCGGAGGCAATCAAGAAGACGTACATCATCACGACGCCCCTCAACACCCACCGTTCCCCCTGATGGAGCGTCTGCCCTTTGGAAGTAAGGGCAAGCACTGCAATACCGCGCAAGCACCTAAGCCACCAATCAACCTTGATGATTCCGACTGCAGCGAGTACTTCCGGCCGTTCACGCTCGATTTTAAGCAACATCCTGTGAGCCGCAAATGCGTTTATCCACATGGCGCCTAGAATAATGGAAGCCAAAATGGGGAAGCTTTCAACAAGGCTTTTCATCGCTCTTCACCCTGGCGCCCCGCTATAAAAACTCGTCAAACACGCTCCGCAGATCAAATCAATCCGCAATTTCTGCAATACGGCAAACCCCTCCACCCACATCCACCCCAATCTTGACGTAGAGATTATTCGTAAAATACACATCCCCATGGCAAACCACGCGGACACTGCTCTCGTAGTAAGTTACAAGAAGTGAGGAATCAGTAGCGACCTCAGGCTTCACAACCCTACTTTCACCGACAGGAATTGATTCTACGCCTACCACATCACCACCAACCTCCAAGCTGACGCCATAAATCACGTCCCTTCCAACATTCTTTACAACAATCACCGGATCCGACAACCAATCACAACCCTGCAACCCCAGCGAAAGAACCACAGCAGCCAGGCATGATTGGATTCGACCACTCCACGCGGTTGAATACTCAGCATCCAGCTTGCATTTCGCCATCTCTTGCAGCCTCCGAACATGGAAACGGATTCCTGTGCGACTGCCGGAGCCACACAAGCCACGAGCACCCCCAACCGCGAGTACCACCCGAATCAACAGCGAACAGAGCCATTCATGGCTTAGTCCCAATTCAATACGCCGCGGGTGACGGGAAAGCCTGCGGAGCATGCCGAACAACCACCGGCGTTGCAGGCCCTTTGAAGCTACTCCATCACATAGCACCTGCACGCCCAATCTTCTACGCAGCAATCAGCTATGGAGTCGATGCGTTCAAGGGCGCAAGAAGCCCCTTGACGTACCCACCGAGGCCAACAACGTCCTCAGCTGTACCAATCAGGTCCCGTCGCATCATCTTCTCGACATGCTCTACACCACCAAGTCGCGCGACAACATCCGCAAGGAAAGTGACATCTCCCGCAAACAACGTCACGTCCTGATCCAGCTTTACAACCCAGCGACTATTACGCGAGAACAAAAAATGATCACGCATGAAGTTCCCATCTGCCAGCCAGTAGGAGCGCAGGCCATCCAGACCTCGCTCAATTTCCACGGGGCTCCCCCCGTCGGAGCACTCGGAACATGGAACCGCGCACATCGCGATATCTGCAAAGTGCTCCGAAAGTACTTTCAGCCACGCCACCCAAACATCATTCGGAGCAAAATCCTCATACAGGTTGCGATCAAACGCCATCCCCGCCCAGTCTTCCCGGAGAAGAGGGAGATCCGGAGGGGTAGCATCCGAGAGGGATGCCGCAATGAAGTCTGGCAAGCAACATTTATTGTTCATGGCTTCTCTGACTGCACTCAAGCCCACTCATCAATACTCTGCCTAACGGCCAACACCTGTGCTTCGGCATAGCGGGGATCGCGAATACGGATATCGGCGTCATCAAGATAGTGCCATATCACGTGAGGAACCCCGATTTCATACGAAATTTACCGAAGCACGTCCTTGATAAATTCCGCCCTCTGGCACCAGCCAGACGCCTGTTCCACGGAAGCAGGCTCGGATTCCAACAGTCTCCGCAGACAGGCTAAAACGAGATTCTTTTCATCGATAGCGCTCAATGCGAAACCTCATATTCATCAACCAAGAGGAAATTCCCACAAAGCCTATCGACGTGATCGATCAGTTCGCAATGGAAGCCGTGGCGTTGTCCTTCCCGTGGTTGCCCATGCTGCCCCACTGCACGTCGACCTTAAACATCATCTGCAGAGGTATGTAGTGACCTGTCGGCACCCGCCTCGGACACCAGCAGAAGAATCCCTGTTATCACGAACCGCTTCATGGGAGCCGCGATTGATACTTGAAACTCACTTCAGATCTTCGAGATCAACGGACACGTCTCCGAAAGTCGCTCTTGGAATCGGACCTGGGACCCTCAACGACTGAACGTCAAGCGGGGCATGCATTTCGCCGAGAAGAAGATCATCCGTCGACCCGTCCGTCTTCCTAAGCCTGAACTCTCCAGTCACTGATACCCACGAATAGGCATACCGATTAAACACGTCACGCTGGAGATCTATTGGGCCCTTGATGCGAACTTGGGTCTCATCAGTCACTCCAGCTTCGAACAGCTCCTTGCTGGAGTTCAATACAAAGAGCCCCCGACTAACTCCGAGATAGCCCTCCACGCGTATCGATTTCCCATCGAATAGACGGGGGGTCGAAGCCAGCGCCCGGAAGCTGACTCGGCAAACTGGTTTCTGACCGATCCCACAATCCTTTGCGAGCGGCATCTGCCGTCTTTCCTGATCACCGCAACCGACCACGAAAATCGCCAAGAAGAAGGCCACGAAAAGCTGATAATTTATTCTCATTTCACAACCTCCGACACACCATCCTTGTTCAGCCTATAGACACCCGACGGGTCCGAAACGTAATTGATCGAATTTGTTTTCTTGTACGTTTCCACATCCCAATAAGAGAATGGCGAGTAGGCACGCTTGTATCCGTCCAATGCTGGATGCGTGTGGATATTGATCCCCCCTACGAGAGGCCTACCGGCAGTCCCACCCAGCCAGTCCACGTCACGAACCTGACTGGATATCCCAATATCGGAAAGGTGAAAGGCACCGCTATTCTTCATCACGATTTCCGCACTCACTTCCCATCCAAATCTAACAGAGTACTTCTGATAAACCTTTGAAAAAATCTTGGCAGCGTTGTCTGAATTCGCGTTCGGAATTGACTCCATCTTTTCCTTCGTAGCATCAACAACACCCTTCATAGCATCATACCGAGCCTGTGCATTTTCCTTTGTAAAGCCAGACGGGAGAGCCCCTCCGATTGCCGCCACTCTTACCCCGGCCGCAATGCCATTGTTTTTTATTTTGCTCCCAGTAATAGCCTGCCGAGCATCCTTGGGCTGCCTTCCATCCGGATCAAGGAACCGATACGGGTTCCCCAGCGCATACGCGTAGCGCCCAAAAGCAGCCACTGATGAAGCTATTGGATCGGCGGATAGAAATGCCCCAGTCTCCACATCATAGTACCGCTGCTGCATGTAACTCAGCCCCGTGCCCGAGTCCGTCACATGCCCCGTATACCCCGGCCCATCCTTCAACGGCCGATTCACCACCGCCCCATACGGCTCATACACCGTACGCTCGATGACGTTTCCGCTGGCATCGGTGATCGCCACCGGTGAACCCAGTGCATCAGTGTGGATGTACTCGACGACTTCCTGTGCGACCGCCGGAGCCACACAGGCCGCCAGCACCACCACCGCGAGTACCGCCCGAATCAACAGCGAACAGAGTCCATTCATGGCTTAGTCCCAGTTCAATACGCCACGGGTGACGGGGAAGTCTGCGGACCATGCCGAACAACCACCGGCGTTGCAGGCCCTGACAATGTAGAGACTGGCGCAGTAGGTCCCGCCGCTCGACTGCACATAGGTCTTGGGGCCGGTGTACAGGCGCCGTCCAGCTCCGGAAGGCTCCAGCTGATACTCCGTTGCCCCCGGAACCGCGCGCCAGCCGACGCTGCACTGCACCTGATAGGGCGCCTTGCGCGTGCTGAGCCACTCCGCCACGTAGATCTGAGTGGCCGCGGGAGGAAGCACGACGGAGACACTGGCGATGCCCGAATAGGGACTGCACCCCGCGAAATTGCACGCCCTCACGCGATAGGCATAGCTGCCATTACCACGGCTGGCACCAAAGCTGTTCCCGCCGCCGTTATGCACCACCGTCCAGCCACCACCGTTGGCACTCTCCTCCAGCACGAAGCTCTCGCTGTTGGTCGGCACCGACCAGCTCAGGCTGTACTGCGGCACGTTCACCAGGCCCGGCGCGCTGATCACCGGCTCGATCGTCGGCGGCCCGATCACCGCTACCGTCGACGTGGCCGACCACGGCCCGCAGCCTGCGCCATTGCAGGCGGCAACCCGATAGCCATAGTTGCCCGCACCGCGCGCAGCGGTGGCATAGGAACCTGCGTTGCCGTCGAACAGCGTGACCCATCCGCCACCATTGCTGCTCTCCTGCAAGGTGTAACGCGTGGCACCAGCCACCCCGTTCCAGCCAATACCAATACTGCCCGGCGCAGCGCGTGCCGGCGCAGAGAGTCCGGGCGCAGTGGCAGGCGGATATACGACCGTCACCGCAGCCGTGGCGCTGTATCCCGTGCACCCCACCGGGTTACATGCGCGAACCCGGTAGTTGTAGCTTCCCGCTGCCTTGCCACTGAAGGCCTTGGACTGACCGATGGCGTTATGCACCTGGACCCAGGCGCCACCATTGGCGCTTTCCTCCAGCTCATAGCGCTCGGCACCGGAAGCCGCAGACCAAGCCACGTTGTAGCTGCCGTTGAAGGCCGTGGCAGGCAGGTTCAAGGTCGGCACGGTGGATGGCGCCAATGCCACGGCCACTGACGCGACATTGCTCCATCCGCCGCACACCGCCCGGCAGCCGCGCACCCGGAATTGATAGGTCCCCGTGACCAGGCCGGTGCTGGTGAACGATTGCGCCGCGCCATCGAAGACCGTGCTCCAGGTGCCCGCAAGGGCACGCTGCAACTCATAGCGGTTGGCACCGCCGGCCGGGCTCCAGGTCAGGTTCACGCTGCCCTGGGTGATGTAGCCCGGCGCACTCAGCGCGGGAACGCTGGGTGCCGCTTCGCCATGCACCTGGGAAACCAAACTGCCTGACAGGTAGAGATAGTCGGTCTGCTTGCCGGTACGTTCGTTGCGCTGGAATCGCAGCACGCCGCCGTTGTCGTAGAACGAGTAGATTGCCCCCTTGCCACTGGCACCAGCCTTCACCCGGCGACCGTGGGCGTCGTACTCGTAGCTCTCTGCTGTTCCGGCCGCGCGCAGCCGGTTGCCGTAGTCAAACGCGAAAGCCTGACCATTGCGCACCGAAAGATTGCCCTGCACGTCATAGCCAAGACCGGTCACGGTCGCCCCGGTTCCGGTTTCGATCACGTTGACCAGCCGATTGGTCGGATCGAAGTAGTGCGTACGATCGCGACTGCCGACCTTGGCACGGCGCAGGTTGTCCAGCGCGTCGTACTCATACAACGCGTTGCCGAAGCCCGGCGCAGTGACCGTCCGCAACCGGTCCAGGCCGTCATAGGTCATGTCCCGGTTGCCGGGCGCCCCGGGCAGGCCATCGGAAATGGCCATCACGTTGCCGCCGGCATCGTAGTCGTAGCTGTCATCCAGCACTGCGGCCGCTGCGGTGGCATCGCGGCTGCGGTCGGGCAGCCCTCGGGCATTCTGGGTCAACGTGTGCACGATCCCGTTGCCATAGACGAAGCGGGCCAACGCGCCGCTGGCGAAGTAACTGGCCTCCTTTGCATAGCCGCCGACCGTCGTCGCCCGACCCAGTGCATCCGGCGCATAGCTGACCACACGCCCACCCGGATAGGTATTGCTGGCCAGCGTGCCGTTGGCATCGTAGCCATATACCAGGCTCAGGCTTCCCAGATCCGGATGCTGCAGGGTTTCGCCGCTGAGCAGGCGGCGGCGGTTGTACTGGTAGCGGTTGACGACCATCGGCCGGGCCGGATCGTTCTGCGTGCTGATCTCGGCCGGCAGACCATCAGGCGCGTAGGACCAGTTCTGATTTCCGCGCCCATCCGGGAAGATCAGGGACGACAAGCGGTTGGCGGCGTCGTAACTACGCTTCACCGCACGTCCGCTGGCCAGGGCTTCACTTCGGTTGCAGTCGGTGGTGCTGGTCAAACCCGTGCCGGCCGCCGACCACAGCACGTTGCCTGCCGCGTCGTAGTCCTGCACGGTCGCACCGGTTTCCGGCTCGATGGTCTTGCACAGCTGCTGGTAGCCGTCATAGACGTAGCGGCGGGTGAGCGACTGGCTGCCGTCTGCATTGCGGCGGGTGATCGCCAGCGGCTTGCCCAGCGTGTCGCGCTGGATCTCGGTCACCACGCCTTCCGGGTGCTGCAGCGTCAGCGGCATCTCGTAGCTGGGCTGGTCGTAGGCAAGATGACGGGTCGTCGTGGCCTGGCCGCGGGGGTTGGTCACCTTCACCGACAGGTTGCCCACGTACTCGGTGCGGGTAACCAGTGCCCCAAGCTCGGACGATTGACTGACCACGGTGGGGCGGCCCAACGCGTCGTACTGCGTCGTGGTGCCGGTCAGGGCGGCATTGATATCGGAGAGCTGCCGCGTGGGATACGAGGCAAACACGGTCTTGCCGCTGGTGTCGTAGCGGGTCACCACGGCGCTGTCCAGCACGTTGTTGGCGTTCTCGGTCACCAGCACCGGGCGGAACATCGCATCCAGGTAGGTATCCGTACGCCGCCCGCCCTGCGTGCGCGAGTGCTTCCATGCGCCGGCGGGCACCCCCAGCTGCGCGCCACCCAGTCGCTGCAGGTCCATGGTTACGCCATTCCAGTTCACGCTGTCGCCGCCAGGGAACTGCTGGCTGCGCAGCCTGCCCATGCTGTCGTAGCTGAAGCTGGTGGTTGCGCCGGTTTCGTCGGTCAGCGAGGTGATCCAACCGTTGTCGTCGACGGCAACCGTGCGCACCGCACCATTGGGCGCTTCGGGCGTGGCCGGCATGCGGAGCTGCTGCGGAACACCACGCTTCCATCCCGATAGATGGCTGGTATTTCCACGGCCATCGGCCACCGAGGCAACCGTGCCGTCGGCTGCATAGGTCACCTGCTGCGCCAGGCGGCCAAATGCGTAGGCGCGCAGCGGCAGTGCTTTGGCCGTATCGAATTCGGTGCGGGACTGTTCGATGCCATTGAGCACACTGCGCGCTGTCTGGCCGTTCACCCATAGCGCAGGATTGTCGTAGTAGCTGGTGCTGGTGGTGCGACTCTGGCCTGCGGAATTCGCTTCAACGACGGTGACTTCGCGCGCAAATGCATCAAAGGCCTGCACGGTGCGGGTGAACTGCACGCCATCCTGTTCCACCACAGTGGATTGGACGGGGCGGTTGTAATGGGCCTTGAGATCGCTCGCACCGTACTTGAAGTCCTTGCCGGCCTCTTTCGGGAAGGGCGCCGCATCCAGCTGGGCATCTGGATAGTAGTTATTGCGGTCAACGCGCACGACCGAGCCGCCCGATCGCGTTGTCGTGGACAGCAACAGGCCGTCGTTGTAGGCAACTTCCTTGCCGAACTCGTAGACGCGAACGACACCATCGGGCAACGTCTCGGTGGTGATCTTCGGCTCTGCCTGGCCTACGGGGATTACTGGACCGCCCAGGTCCTGGGCGAAAGCACCATTGAGATTGGTGTATTGATAGGTCCACTGTGCAGTGGGCATGCCCGGACCGCTGATGGTCTTGGTCACCAGCGACATTGCGTCACGGTAGACCGGCGTGTAGTTCCAGCCATCGGCAAACAGGTGATTGTCGCCAGAGGTCTGGCAATCCAGCTTCACATTCTTGCGCCCATGGCGGAACGGCCGGAACAGGAACGTCCCCAGCGCACCCGACGGATGCTGGATGCTCAGGGTGATCTCGCTGGGCACGATCTTGTTGACGCGCGAACATGTGGCCGGGTAGTCCATGTACTCCCAGATGCTCTGCCCGTTATAGTCGGCGTACTTGTGGGTGACTGACAGCGGCGGCAGGTTGTAGACCCATTGGGTTCCGTCCGGCAGCGTCACTGTCCGCAGGATATCGGCCTCCGTGTATCCGTAAGTCCAGGTACGCCCAGCAGCGGTTGCGGATGCGATCAGTCCTTTCGCGTTGTAGCCCAGGCTGATCTCGCGGCCATCGTTGGCAACCATGCGCAACAGCCGGTCGCCACTCCACTCGTAGCGCACCCAGTTGCCGAAGCGATCCACAACCTGCGATGGGTACAGGAACACACGCTTTCGATTCAGCAGTGCATTGCTTTCTGGCCCGTAGGGTTGCAGCGTTGCACCGTTGTGGTGCTTGGCGACCATCCAGTCGAAGTAGTACTTGGTACCGTCCGGCGCATGACCAAGGAAGCCTTGTCCCGGCTGTCCGCTCTTCAGGGCGGTCAGGCAACTGAACGTCCAGCCGCCCTTGGTATTCCAAGGCGCCGGTTCGCCAAACTGTGGCTGCGGCTGGCGCGCATCTCCGCTGCCTCCCAGCACCGGCTCACTGCCACCACCCGGTAGAGAGAGTCGCACGCCATCCCAGAATGTAGTGGGACTGAAATTGACGGTCTGGGTTTTGCGACGGTTCCAGACCTCTAATGACGGAGGCGCCGCCACCGTACTGCAGCGCGCGGCAGGCGCCCAATAGCCGACAGACGCGGTCTCCGGCAGATCACCATAGACGCCGGACATGGACGGGATATCCAGGCCCCAATTCGAGAATGAGTTCTCTCCGCCGCCATCGTCATCGCTGTAGCTGCGGCCCAAGGTCATCGTCAGACTGCCATTGCCTGGAATCGAAATATCCGTGGCCTTGAAGCTGATCGAGCCGTCATAGAGGTTGACCTGCTCGCCGAAGATCTCGCCCTTCAGCGGTTCGACAAGGTCCCCGTACTTCAGCCGCTTGTCGTACTCCTGGCGCCAGGTGGGAACGATCTGGGCTGAAACGCCGACCGGTGCCAGCACACACAGGGCAATGACACCGAGAAACAGACCCTTGGCAGCCGTTGCGGCGCGCGGATGAGAAATGAGGCCAGACTGCATGAAGATCCTCCCTGGATCGACGTCCCTGTGTGCCCCACCTGCGCCGAACGGCAGTTGGCCTTCGACCAGGCGGCACCCACTCCGGCAGACAGCCACGCGTTGCTTCACGGTGGGCGGGTGCTGACCATGGATATGAACGAATAATGAAGACGACGTCAACCCTGCGTATTGGCCACACTCGGCAAAGTCGACCCAAGCGGCAGCCTCCCGCGCCCTTCCCCGCTCCACCTAGAATGTCCCCATGAGCACCCTGACCTTCCGCGCCGCCACGCCGGCCGACATCCCCGCCCTCATTGCCCTCGTCACCTCGGCCTACCGGGGTGATGCCAGCCGCGTCGGCTGGACCACCGAAGCCGACCTGCTGGACGGCGCCCGCATCGATGCCGAAGGCATCCAGGCCGACCTGGACCGCCCGCGCTCCACCATCCTGCTGGCCGAACGCGACGGCCAACTGGTAGCCTGCGCCCACGTCGCCGATGTCGACGGCAAGGGCTACTTCGGCATGTTCTCGGTCGACCCGGCCCAGCAGGGTGGCGGCGTCGGCAAGCAGCTGATGGACGCCGCCGAAGCGCACGCCGCACGCGAATGGAAGGTGCCGGTGATGCAGATGACGGTGATCGACGTGCGCGACGAGCTGATCGCCTTCTACGAGCGCCGCGGCTATCTGCGCACCGGCATCAAGAAGCCGTTCCCGTACGGCGACGAGCGTTTCGGCATTCCCAAGCGCGACGACCTGCGCTTCGAGATCCTGGAAAAGCCGCTGGCCGGAGCCGCCGCGTGAGCGATACCTGGACCTTCGTCTGTGCCGGCACCGAGCTGCTGCCGGGTGAAATGAAGAGCGTGTTCGACGAGGTAACCGGCACGCCGATCGTGGTGTTCAACCTCGACGGTGAGTTGTACGCGCTGGAAGACCAGTGCACGCATGAAGAGTTCGAGCTGTCCTCGGGCGAGTTCAACACCATCGAGGGCAGCGTGGAGTGCGTGCTGCACGGCGCGCGCTTCGACGTGCGTGACGGCCGCGCCCTGTGTGCCCCGGCCTACAGCCCTGTGCCCAAGTTTCCGGTGAAGCGCGAGCACGACGCTGTCTGGACCCGCGACGACCGGGATTGAGGCGGCGCTCGGCCCAGAGAGCCCCGCAGAGGGCGCCCCGCGGGAGAGCATCCACCCATGGGGTGGATCTACCGGAAGGCCATGAGGGCGCCCCCAGGCCGCTCCGGGGCGGCCCCAGCGGCCCGTCACGCCCCGCACATGCGAATCATTATCGTTGATGTTATTCTACGTAACATCTTCGTAACGACTCCGCCCCCGCGCCATGGCTTCGCCCGCGCCCACCGCCACGCTGTGCCAGCTTGCCCGTCAAGGGTGGCCGCTGCTCGTGGCCGCGCTGCTGACGCTGCTGCTGGGCTGGTCGGCACTGCACGAAGGACGCGGCAACAACCCGGCTACCCACGGCTGGCAGGCACACGCTGAAGATCTGCAGCAGGTCATGCCGGTGCCGGCCCCGCCGGCGGACGAGTGCCCGCACCATGCCGCGCCAGCACCCGAGCCGCCGCTGGATGGCGAGGGCGCCACGCCTTGTACCGGACTGGCTCCCCCGCGCGCCGCCCTGGTCGCGCATGTTCCGCTGTGGCGTTCCGACGCCCTGCACTGGCAGCTGCGCGATCCCGCACTGCGGTTGAACCCCGGCCACGCTCCGCCCGCACCGCACGCCAGCTGAGGCGCCCTGCGGCCGTTGCCGTGCGCCTGATTGCGTTTCCTGCCAGCCGAGCATGGCTCGGCTCTACAGAACCCACCTCCCGCCTGTCGCCGCACGTCCATCTGCGCCGGCTCGCGCTCGCCCTTTCCCGATCCAAGCCACCGCCACCCAGACCATGACCCACATCACGTCCCGCAAGCACGCCCCGCGCGTTTCCCTGCTCGCCAGCGCCACCCTGGCCGCGGGCTTTGCTCCGCTGGCTGCGCAGGCTGCCGACGGCGCCGACGCCGGTTCCCGCAACGCCACCGAGCTGGACAAGGTGCAGGTGCGCGGCAGCTGGTTCAACCCGTCCTCGCCGAAGTTCACCGCCGAGCTGCTGGACACCCCGAAGTCGGTGTCGATCGTGTCGGAGAAGCTGATCGCCGAAACCGGTGCGACCAACCTGCAGGATGCGCTGCGCATGGTGCCGGGCATCACCTTCGGTGCCGGCGAAGGCGGCAATCCGACCGGTGACCGCCCCTTCATCCGTGGCTTCGATTCGCAGAGCAACGTGTTCGTCGACGGACTGCGCGACGTCGGCTCGCAGACCCGCGAGATCTTCGACCTGGAGCAGGTGGAAGTGGTCAAAGGCCCGAGCTCGGCCTACGGCGGCCGTGACTCCGGTGGTGGCAGCCTGAACCTGGTGAGCAAGACGCCGAAGCTGAAGAACGAGACCAGCGCCAGCATGGGCATCGGCACCGACAGCTACGCGCGCGGCACCGTGGACGCCAACTACGTGCTGGGGGATGGCATCGCCGCCCGCCTGAACCTGATGAAGCACGAGTCGGACATCGCCGGCCGCGACGCTGCCAATGTCAGCCGCTGGGGCATCGCACCGTCGATCGCGTTCGGCCTGAACGGTCCGGCACAGCTGATCGCCAGCCACTACCACATGCAGAGCGATGACCTGCCGGACGCGGGTGGCTTCCCCTACAACAATCCGTTCTCCAGCGGCCCGAACGTGGCCAAGAACGGCGATGGCCGCCCGATGGTACCGGACCGCAACAACTACTACGGCCTGGTCGATCGTGACTTCCAGCGCACCCGTGCCGATATCAGCACTCTGGACGCCAGCTACGACTTCGGCGGCCACAAGCTGCGCAACATCGCGCGCCTGGGCAACACCAGCAACGACTACCTGTGGACCCAGCCGGACGACAGCAAGGGCAACCCGAACAATTACGGCACCTTGTGGCGCCGCACCAACAGCCGCGCCGTCGACGTCAAGAGCTTCGCGGACCAGCTGGGCCTGACCGGCGCGTTCCAGACCGGCGCACTGAAGCACAGCTACAGCGCCGGCGTGGAATACAGCGACGAGAAGATGACCCGTGGCAGCTACCAGATGACGCCGGGTACCGCCAACCCGCTCGAACCCCTCGCGGCCAACAGCTCGGTGTGCCGGGTGTCCGGCGCTGCCACCAACTACAACTGCACCGACTTCAATAATCCGAATCCGAACGATCCGTGGGCGGCCGGTCAGATCGTCTATCGCAGCAACAAGGCGCTGGACGTTGAACAGCGCACCAAGACCAAGTCCGCCTACCTGTTCGACACCATCGAGCTCAATGCACAGTGGAGCTTCAACGTCGGCCTGCGCTATGACGACTACTCCACCACCCTGCTCACTCCGGGCAGCGCCACTCCCCGTGTGCGCAATGACAACGACTTCCTGAACTACCAGGCCGGCGTGGTGTTCAAGCCGGCCGCCAACGGCAGCATCTACCTGTCCTGGGGCACCTCCTCGACCCCGCCGGGCATGGACGGTGGCGACGGTTCGGACGGCCTGAATGCCGGCGTCGCCGACCTCAAGCCGCAGGACACCAGGAACCTCGAACTGGGCACCAAGTGGGACCTGCTCGACAACCGCCTGAACCTGACCGCGGCGATCTTCCACACCGTGATGAACAACGCACGTGTGACCATCGACAACGGCACCAGCCAGAACGCCGGCAAGAAGGAAATCAACGGCTTCGAGCTGGGCTTCAATGGCCAGTTGACCGATGCCTGGAGCCTGTACGGCGGCTACACCTACCTGGATTCGGAACTGAAGGACAACGGCTTTGTCTGCGCCGTATCGGGCCGCACCTGCCCGAGCGGCATCTACGTGCCGTCGCCGAACAACGGCAACGTGTTCCCCAACACCGCCAAGCACAGCGCCAACCTGTGGACCACCTACCGCTTCCCGATCGGCCTGACCATCGGCGCCGGTGCGTTCTACTCGGACAAGCAGTACGGTGACGTCGCCAACACCAAGTGGATTGCCAGCTACACCCGCTTCGACGCGATGGCCAGCTACGCGATCCAGGACAACATCAGCCTGCAGCTCAACGTGCAGAACCTGACCGACAAGACCTACTTCACCAAGGCCTATGCCTCGCACTACGCGAGCATCGCCCCGGGTCGCTCGGCCACCCTGGCACTGAACGTGAAGTTCTGATGTAACTCCGCTCCACCACGGCGGCAGGCTCTCCTGCCGCCGTTTTTGTTTCCGGCGATACTCACCTCATGGCAACCCGTACCCCCATCGACAGCGACGCCCTGGCCGAGCTCCTGCAGCACGATCCGCAGGCCGCGTTCGCACGCGTGCGCGACGCCGCGCAGGCTGGACAGGTCGATGCACAACTGCTGCTCGCGCAGATGCACATGGAAGGCAAAGGCACCGCGCAGGACGCCTCGGCCGCGCTGCTCTGGTACGAAACCGCCGCCAACAACGGCGCGCCGATGGCGATGAACATGCTCGGCCGCTGCCATGAGCTGGGCCAGGGCACCGTCGCCGACCCGACGCTGGCCGCGGTCTGGTACCGGCGCGCGGCCGACACCGGGCTGGACTGGGGCCTGTACAACCTGGCCAACCTGCTGGCCACCGGCCGCGGTGTACCGCAGGACCGCGCGCAGGCGCTGGCCCTGTACACCCGCGCCGCGCACCTGGGCCACGCCAAATCGATGAACCTGCTGGCCCGCCACCTCGAAGACGGGCTGGACACCACGCCCGATCCGCAGGCGGCGCTCGCCTGGTACAAGCGCGCGGCCGAGGCCGGTGATTTCCGCGGCCAGGCCAACTACGCCTCGATCCTGCTTCAGGCCGGCCAGGTCGAACAGGCCGTGCATTGGCTGCGGCTCGCACTGGCGCACGGCAGCCCTTCGTTCATGGCGCACATCGTGCCGGAGCTGGCCGCGTCGCCGCATCCACAGGTGCGCGCCCTGGTCGCACCGCCGTCCCTCTGAGGAGTCCCGCATGCTGCTGCACATCCCCGACATTCTCAGCGCAGACCAGGTGGCCGACTTTCGCCGCCGACTGGATGCCGCCGACTGGACCGATGGCCGCGAGACCGTCGGCCACCTGGGCGCACAGGCCAAGCACAACCAGCAGCTGCCCGAGGCCTCGCCGCTGCGCCGCGAACTGGGCGAGATCATCCTTGTCGCGCTGGCCCGGCACCCGCTGTTCTTCAGCGCGGCGCTGCCACTGAAATACCTGCCGCCGCGCTTCAACCGCTACAGCGGGGGCGGCACCTATGGCTTCCACGTCGATGGTGCGGTGATGAACCTGGCCAACGGCGAGCAACTGCGCTCGGACATCTCCTGCACCCTGTTCCTGTCCGCGCCCGAGGAGTACGAGGGCGGCGAGCTGATCATCAGCGATACCTACGGCGAGCACGAGGTAAAGCTGCCGGCCGGCGACCTGATCGTGTATCCGTCCAGCAGCCTGCACCAGGTGCGGCCGGTCACCCGCGGTGCGCGCGTGGCCTCGTTCTTCTGGGTACAGAGCATGATCCGCGACGATGTGCAGCGCCGCCTGCTGTGGGAAATGGATGGCTCGATCGAGCGCCTGCGGCAGACCGGCGGTGACGCCGAGGCGATCCTGCAGCTGACCGGCGTGTACCACAACCTGCTGCGACGCTGGAGCGAAGTCTGAGCCCCATCCGGCCGACCCGCGACAATTTGGCAATCATTCTCATTTGCAACAGCTAACAGCTCTCATTACAATCACGCCCCGTTGATGCCGGCCGCTGCTGGCAGACCCTTGGGGACCCCTGCTTGCTGCGCCCGCTTCGCCCTCGCCCACTCATCCATCGAAAGATGGGCACCGCCATGCGCGGCCAGCGTCCTGCGCTGGCCAGCCTGCTGGCGTGGGTGGCGATGCTGGCTTTGCTGCTGGGCACCCTGCCGCTGCTGCCACACGGCCAGGCCGGAATGGCCGTGCAGATGCCGCTGGAAGAGCGCGGTGGCGAAGCGTCCCCGCAGGAAGAAGCACCGGCCAAACTGCGCCGCTGTGCTGCCGCCCCAGTGAAATCGGCCGAGAAGGCACGCCCGCCGTTGCTGCTGGCCAGCCAATGGCTGCGCACCGAGCTTGAACTCGTACCCACCACGCCGGCCATGCCCGGCGTGCGCCCGGACTGGCCGCTGGCCGCTCCGGACACGCCCTGGGCCGATGCGCCCGGGCGCCGCCAGCAACGCGGCCAGGCGCCGCCGCTCGCCTGATTCACGGCCCCGCGTGACCGCCTGCGCGGTCGTGCCCGCGCGCCGCTGCCTGCTTCATCCCTGCCGCCCCTGACCGGGCCTCCCCGTGCATGCCGCGCCGTTCGCGCCTGGCATCGCACCACCCTGCATCCTTCGAGGTTACTGCCATGGCCCAGCGCCATCGTGTCCGTTCGTCCCTGTCCCGTACCCTGCTGACCAGCGCCGTGCTGGCAGCCATGACCGCCCCTGCCTTCGCCCACGGTGACGCTTCCGGCGCGCCACAGACGCTGGACAAGGTGGTGGTCACCGCCTCCGGCTTCGAGCAGAAAATTACTGACGCGCCGGCCAGCATTTCAGTCATCACCCAGGAAGAGCTGACCAAGCGCCCATACATGACCCTGTTGGATGCAGTCCGCGATCTGGAAGGCGTGGACGTTGGCGAGACCCGCGACAAGACGGGCCAAGGCACCATTTCCATGCGCGGCATGGGCTCGGACTACACGCTGATCCTGATCAATGGCCGCCGCCAGAACAATCACGGCGACATCTACCCGAACAACTTCGGCGGCAACCAGTTCAACCACATCCCACCGCTGGACGCGATCGAGCGCATCGAAGTCATCCGCGGCCCGGCTTCCACACTGTACGGCGCCGACGCCATGGGTGGCGTCATCAACATCATTACCAAGCGATCGCTGGACCGCTGGAGTGGCTCGGCCACCCTTGCAGGCACCTTCGAGACCGATGACGATTTCGGTGACGACCGCACTGCAGACCTGTATGTGACCGGCCCAATCGTTCCCGGTGTACTGAACCTCAGCGCACGCGCCAGTTGGTATGACCGCGATGCTTCCAATCCCGTCTACTCGCCGGCGATCGACCCCAACGGCACCCCCCATGCGCGCACGCTGGGCTTTGGCGGCGGTGGTAAAACAGTCGACAACACGAATAAAGCAGGTGGTCTGAGCCTTGAATGGAACATCAACGAAGATCAACGCCTGACGCTTGACTACGACACTTCGCGCCAGGAATACGACAACTCGATCAAGATCAATGATGCCGGTGTCGAGGAGTACCCGGTTGGTACGGTAGACAACATCAACAGCATCTGGCGCACGGCCAATTTCTGCCGCAACGGCGGCGGTGCCAATGCCAACGCGTGCCGGACCAGTGGTGGTACGTGGGCACGCCGGGCCGACCCGCGCGTGGGCTATGGACCGACCCAGGAATTCACCCGCGATGCATGGGCGTTGACCCACGAGGGCAAGTGGGGCTTTGGTAACAGCCTGGTGTCCCTCTCGCACGTATCAACCAACAACGATGGCCGGACGATGCCATTCACTGTCGCGGAACGCGAGTTGCTGCTGCAGATGATCGACGGCACCGGTGCCTATAGCGGCCGCTCAACGGCTGAACGCCGCGCGCTGGCTGAATCGACCTTCCTGCCACGGCCTCGACGCACGCTCGAAAGCGCCCAGTACACCTTCGATGCAAAGTTGGACATTCCCTTCCAGGCCGCAGGCCAGCATGTCGCTGTTGTCGGTGCGCAGGTCATCCGTGGTGAACTGACCGACGGCGTGTTCGGCACCGAGCGCGGAATGCCCGGCCAGAAGCAGGAGCACAACATGTACTCGCTGTTCGCTGAGGACACCTGGACCGTCATCGCGCCGCTGGGAATCACCTATGGCCTGCGCTACGACGACCACGAGGTATTCGGCGACCACTTGAGCCCGCGCCTGTACGGTGTGTACACCGTCAATGAACAGTGGACGGTGAAGGGTGGTGTCAGCACGGGCTTCAAGACACCCAAGACCACTCAGCTGTACGACGGCGTCACCGGCTTCGGCGCGCAAGGCACGCTACCGATGTTCGGCAATCCGAACCTGAAGCCCGAAACCAGCACCAGCACCGAACTGGCGGTCTACTGGCAGCATCCAGACGGGCACAACTTCAATGCCACGGTGTTCCACAACCGCTTCGACGACAAGATCGCCTCACAACCCTGCGGCGGCCGCTTCGCTCTGGCCTGCACCTCAACGGGCGACTACGCCGAGCTGGGCTACGCCAACAGCAGCAAAACGGTGAACATCGATGAAGTGATCATTCAGGGCGCCGAAGTAGCTGGTCGATGGAACATCGGCGAGCGTTTCGGCCTGCGTGCGAACTACACCTACACGGACAGTGAGCAGAAGAGCGGCGCGGAGAAGGGCCTCCCGCTGGGCAACAGCGCGCGGCACATGGCCAATGCGACCTTCGACTGGCAGGTCAGCGAGCGCTTCAATATGTTTCTGACTGCAGAGGCGCGCTCCAAGCGCTTCCGTGGGCTCAACGCCACTACGCGCGAGAAGCTCTACTACAAGGACTACACCACTCTGCATCTGGGTGCTTCGTTCGAAGCGACGCAGTGGCTGACGGTCAATGCACGTATCAACAACCTGCTGGACCGCGATTTCACCACCTACCAAGCCAGCTTCACCGACCTGGACGGCAGTGGGGTATATGGCGATTCGAGCAATGAAGTGCTGTTCGAAGACGACTACAACAACAAGGACAAGGCCCGCAGCGTCTGGGTGAGCCTGAACTTCAAGTTCTGATCGTTAGCGC
Source organism: Stenotrophomonas sp. 63632_Sma (assembly GCF_056482875.1). Taxonomy (NCBI): domain Bacteria; kingdom Pseudomonadati; phylum Pseudomonadota; class Gammaproteobacteria; order Lysobacterales; family Lysobacteraceae; genus Stenotrophomonas; species Stenotrophomonas sp. 63632_Sma. Next base: position 1,084,440 of record NZ_CM151220.1, on the reverse strand, counting down.
TCCATCCACGCATGGCGTGGATCTACTGATCCGCGGGATTGCCGGCCAGTCGGTAGTGCCGGCCGCTGGCCGGCAATTCCCCTCCAGGGATACAAAACGACACGCAATTGCGAGCTATTCTCATCAATGATGTAATGGGGAGTCCCCGTCCGCCTCGAACCGTGCCGTGAGCCGTCCTGCCTCTTCCACCGTGCAGCAGCAACAGAACCGTGGCTTCTGGCTGCGGACGCTGCACCAGTGGCACTGGATCAGCTCGGCGGCCTGCCTGATCGGCATGCTGCTGTTTGCGGTGACCGGCCTGACCCTCAACCATGCCGCGAAGATCGAGGCCAAGCCCGAGGTGCAGAACCAGCATCTGGAACTGCCGGCCGCGCTGCTGGGCCAGCTGGGCACGCGCGAGGACGGCAACGCGCCGATCCCGCGCCCGGCCCGGCAATGGCTGGACACGCAGCTGGGCATCGCCATCGGCGGGCGCCCGGCCGAGTGGTCGGCTGAAGAGATCTACCTGTCACTGCCACGCCCGGGTGGCGACGCCTGGCTGAGCATCGATCGCGCGACCGGCGCGGTGGAGTACGAATCAACCTCGCGCGGCGCGGTGTCCTACCTCAACGACCTGCACAAGGGCCGCAACGCGGGCCCAGCGTGGGGCTGGTTCCTGGACCTGTTCGCCGTGGCCTGCCTGGTGTTCTGCATCACCGGCCTGTTCCTGCTTCACCTGCATGCACGGCAGCGGCGCATGACCTGGCCGCTGGTCGGCCTCGGCCTGATGATCCCGCTGCTGATCGCCCTGCTGCTGATTCACTGACTTTCCTTCGTTTCCGGAGCCGCCCCATGCGCGTCACCCTGACCATCGCCCTCAGTGGCCTGCTGGCCACCTCGCCGGCCTATGCCACCACCCTCGACATCAACGTCGAAGTGCCCAAGCTCAACGTGGCCGAGTACCACCGCCCATATGTGGCGGTGTGGCTGGAAGGCGCCGACCAGAAGGTCGCTGCCAACCTGTCGGTCTGGTACCAGCAGACCAGCAACAGCGAAGGCCACGGCACCAAGTGGCTGCCCGACCTGCGCCAGTGGTGGCGCAAGAGCGGCCGCACCCTGCAGGTGCCGGTGGACGGCGTGACCGGCCCGACCCGCCCGGCCGGCAAGCACGCGCTGTCGTTCAACGACAAGCAGCCGGCGCTGAAGCAGCTGGCCCCGGGCAACTACACCCTGGTGGTGGAAGCGGTGCGCGAAGTCGGCGGCCGCGAGCTGCTGAAGATCCCCTTCACCTGGCCGGCCACCGCCGCACAGAACGGCAAGGCGCAGGGCGCCACCGAACTGGGCCAGGTCACCCTCGCCGTCAAACCCTGAAAAGGGGACGGAGGGGATTAAGTCGTAATTCCCCTCCCCTCGCCGCACCACCCTGCATCCACCTGGAGTCTTCCGCATGAAGCGCACGCTCGTCCTCGCCGCCGCTCTGGCCGCTGCCCTTCCCTTCTCCGCCCTGGCCCACAAGGCCTGGCTGCTGCCCTCGCAGACCGTGATCGCCGGCAACGCGCCGTGGATCACCGTCGACGGTGCGGTCTCCAATGACCTGTTCTATTTCAACCACGTTCCGCTGCGCCTGGAATCGGTGGTGATCACCGCCCCCGACGGCAGCACCGTGCAGGCGCAGAACGCCGCCACCGGCAAGTACCGCAGCGTGTTCGACGTTGAGCTGAAGCAGCAGGGCACTTACCGCATCGCGTCGGTCAATGACGGCCTGTTCGCCACCTACGAGCAGAACGGCGAGCGCAAGCGCTGGCGTGGTACCGCCGCCACCTTCGGTGAACTGCCGAAGGACGCGAAGAAGCTGGAAGTGAGCCAGTCGGTCGGCCGCGTGGAAACTTTTGTCACCAACGGTGCACCGAACGACACTGCGCTGAAGCCGACCAACCGCGGCATCGAACTGGTGGCCGTGGGCCATCCGAACGATCTGTTCGCCGGCGAGGAAGCGACCTTCCGCGTGCTGGTCGATGGCAAGCCGACCGCCGGACTGGAATTCGAGATCGTGCGCGGCGGCACCCGCTACCGCAACGCGCAGGACGAGCTGAAGCTGACCAGCGACGCCAAGGGCGAGATCAAGGTGACCTGGCCGGAAGCTGGCATGTACTGGCTGGAAACCGGCACCGAGGACAACAAGACCTCGGTGAAGCAGGCCGCCAAGCGCCGCCTCAGCTACGTCGCAACGCTGGAAGTGCTGCCGCAGTAATGTGGACTGCGATGCCGGGCAGCCCCCGGCATCGCCGCCGCTACGCATCACCATGACCGATTCCCTGCTCGACATCGCCCGCCTCGGCGGCACCACCATGGGCACCACGTGGAGCGTGTCGCTGGTCGCATCGCGCCAGCGCGACCTGCACCCGCTGCACGCTGGCATCCAGGCGCGGCTGGATGAAGTGGTCGCGCAGATGAGCACCTGGGAGCGTGGTTCGGATCTGAGTCGCTACAACCGCGCCGACGCCGGCCAATGGTGCGTGCTGCCGGCCGAAACCCGTCACGTTCTGGTCTGCGCACAGGCCATCGCTTCCGCCAGTGGCGGCGCCTTCGATCCCACCATCGGTCCGCTGGTTGCACTGTGGGGCTTCGGGGCACATGCCGGTGAACGCCGCCAGCCCGACGACGCTACCCTGCAGGCCACGCGTGATCGCTGCGGTTGGCAGCGCCTGCAGTGGCAGGACGATGCGCTGCTGCAGCCGGGTGGACTGGCACTGGATCTCTCTGCGATCGCCAAGGGCTTCGGCGTCGATCACGTGGCCGCCTGGTTGCCTGGACAAGGCATCACTGCCGCGCTGATCGAAGTCGGCGGCGAACTGGCCGGCTACGGCCGCAAACCGGACGGCCAGCCGTGGCGCGTACTGGTGGAATCCGCACCCGAAGAAGACGTGCACACCGATACCCCGCCACGGGTGCTGGCGCTGGACGGCAAGGCGGTGGCCACCTCCGGCGATCGCTGGCACCAGTACCAGGCCGATGGCGAGGCCTACAGTCACAGCCTGGACCCGCGCTCCGGCAGACCGGTGCGGCAGGTTGCCGCGGCAGTAACCGTGGTGGCCGACGACGCCATGCACGCCGATGCCTGGGCCACCGCACTGACCGTACTCGGTCGCGAACAGGGCATGGCACTGGCCGAGCGCGAAGGACTGGCTGCGCGCTACCTGCAGCGTGCGGCAGACGGCCCGCAGGAATTTCTCAGCAGCGCCTTCCAGCGCCTGCTCGACGAGCAGGACGCATGAGCGCACGTCCATCGCGCGCCTGGCTCGGCAACGCACTGGTTCTGCTCCTGCTGGCAGCGATCGGCTGGGCACTGCTTCGCCTGCATCTCGGCGAAGCGTGGTGGCGGGGCGCACCACCGGCGCGGCAGTCGCAGATCGCGGTGCTCGCCACGGTGCTGTATGCGCTGGCCTGCGCGGCCCTGTGGTGGCGTGGGCGCCCGCGCGACGACGCTGCAACCGGAGACACCGCGCCCATCCTGCTGGTCTGGTCCAGCCAGACCGGCTTCGCCCGCGAACTGGCCGAACGCAGCGCCGAGGCCCTGCGCGGTGCCGGCATGCCAGTGCGCGTGCGCGGGCTGCATGAGGTGGATGCAGCACTGCTGGCTTCCAGCCAGCGCGCGTTGTTCATTGCCAGCACCACCGGCGAAGGCGATCCACCCGACCACGCCCTGCCGTTCCTGCGCGGGGTGATGGCCACCCCGCCCCCGCTGCAGCACCTGCACTACGGGGTGCTCGCGCTGGGCGACCGCAGCTATGGCCACTTCTGCGGATTCGGCCACCAGCTGGACACTTGGCTGCGCCAACACGGCGCGCATCCGCTGTTCGACGCCATCGAGGTCGACAACGCCGATCCGGCAGCGCTGCGTCATTGGCAACAGTTGCTGGGACAACTCGGCGGTAACGCCAGCGAACTGCCCGACTGGAGTCCGGCCGAGTACCAGCCGTGGACGCTGCTGCAACGCGAGCATCTGAACCCGGGCAGCCCCGGTGGTCCGGTGTACTGGTTGCGCCTGCAGCCACCGGCCGATGCAAATGCGCAGTGGCAGGCCGGTGACATCGCCGAGATCGGCCCGCAGCACGCATCGCACACCGTGCGTGCATGGCTGGATGCACAACGCTTCGACGCGGACACCGTGCTGGATGACGGGCAGACGTTGCTGGCACGCGTCGCGCGCTCGCACCTGCCCTCATTGGTTCCCCCGGGTGATCTGCCTGCCTTGCTGGCGACCCTGCAACCGCTGCCGCATCGCGAGTATTCCATCGCCTCGGTCATGGCCGACGGTGCGGTTGAGCTGCTGCTGCGCCGCCAGCTGCGCGCTGACGGTACACCCGGCATCGGCAGCGGCTGGCTGTGCGACCACGCTGCCATCGGCGAACCGGTACAGCTGCGTCTGCGCCGCAACGACAATTTCCATGGCGCGCCCGCCGACGTGCCGCTGCTGCTGATCGGCAACGGCACCGGCATCGCCGGCCTGCGCGCGCATCTGCACGAACGCGTACGCAGTGGCGCACGCCGCACCTGGCTGCTGTTCGGTGAGCGCACCGCCGCGCATGACTTCCACTTCGGTGAAGAACTGCAGGCGATGCTGGCCGACGGCACGCTGGTGCGGTTGGATGCAGTGTTCAGCCGCGATGGCGGTGCGCACCGCTATGTGCAGGACCGGCTGCTGGCCGAAGCGGCAACGCTGCGCCAGTGGGTGGATGAAGGCGCCACGATCCTGGTCTGCGGCAGCCTGCAGGGCATGGCCCCGGCGGTGGATGCAGTGATCGAGCAGGTGCTGGGTACCGCGGGCAAGGAAGCGCTGTTGCTGGCCGGTCGTTACCGGCGCGATGTGTATTGAGGCCGCCGCATCCACGCATGGCGTGGATGTACTGCTCCACTTCAGCGGATGCGAATCGCCTTCTGGTGGGTGCGAACCGCTTTCTGGTGGGTGCGAACCTTGGTTCGCACCATGACGCGGTATCGGCGGCCGCATCCACGCATGGCGTGGATCTACTGAACAGATTCGGCTGGCGAACCGCATTCTGGTGGGTGCGAACCTTGGTTCGCACCGTGACGCGGTGTCGGTGGCCCCATCCACGCATGGCGTGGATCTACTGAACGGTGTGTCCAGACATGGTGGCAACCGCACCCCAGTAGATCCACGCCATGCGTGGATAGTGCCAACCGGCGCCCAGGAATCATCCCGCCGCCGCACTGATCCGGATCGCCAGCAATTCGCCACCGCCCTGCACCGCATGACGCTGCCGTTCACCGGCCGCCAACCACGCAGTGTCTCCCGCCTGCAGCGCCGGCAAGCCGCTATCTGCACCGAACTCCGCCTGACCAGCCAGCAGATGCAGCGCCCAGGCCACACCCGGTTCGCAGAAGAAGAACATCGTGCCCACCAGCGGCCGGTGCAGCAGTTCGGCCTGCAGCAGCTCGCGCTTCCACATCAGGTTGAAGTCGTGGGTGGTGCCGTCCACCAATTCGCCGTGCAGCGCTTCCTCGCCGGCAAAGCGCACGTGTCCGTGCGGCGGCAGCACCTCGGCCACACGGCCATCCTCGAAACGCAGGCGCACGCCATTGCCCTGCAGCAGCACCAGTTCGCGCTCCACGCCGGGGAAAGCAGAGAACGCGGCGTCCTGTTCGATCTCGGCCACCGACAGGCGCAGCGCCCAGTCGTCACCCTGCGCCGGCAGTCGCAGGATCTCGCGGGTCCAGCCCAGGCCGTTGCGCCAGCGTTCGCGGCGATAGTCCAGGCGGGAGATCACCTGGCTCGGAGTGTGCAGCAGGGAGTCGATGTTCATCGGCGCATTGCATCATGCCGCGCGCCGTCATGCATCACCGCGTGGCGAGCGTGCCCTGGCCACCGCACTCACCGCCTAGCAGCTGCGAGTGCTTCAGCCAATCCTGGTCGGGGTAGTAGGCGAACACCATCGTGCCGCCACGCAATGCGTCGATCAGTGGCTTGGCCACCGACAGGCGCACTGCCGGACAGCCCAGGCTCCGGCCGAGCCGCCCCTGCAGCTGTGCGGTGGCCGGATTCACGTAGGGTGCGCCGTGGATGACGATCGCGCGTTCGCGCGCGCGGTCGTTGAAGCCCGGCTCCAGGCCGGCCAGGCGCAGCGAATAGCCGTTGCCGCCCATGTAGGTCTCCTGCGCGGTGAACGCGCCAAGACTGGACATGAAGCTGCCATCGCGGTTGGAGAAGTGCTCGGTGCGGTTCTCGCCGCTGTTGCGGCCATGCGCCACCCATTCCTCGAACAGCAGGCGCTGGTGGGCCAGGTCGAACACCCACAGGCGCGGCTCGGTGGACGGCCGCGAATAATCGATCACGCTGAGGCGATCACCATTGATGCCCAGCTCCGGCCGCTGCAGCGCGCAGCGCATGGCGTGCGCCGCCAGCTGCAATACGTGGCGGTCGGCCTTGGGCGCACTGCGCGACAGCAAGGCGGCCAGATCATCGGCACTGGTGGCAAGGGCGGGCGTCTGTGCCAGCGCCGGGGCGCTGGCCGAGGTCGCCAGCAGGCCGAACGCGGCCAGCCGGCACAGGCGGGATGCAGTCATGGGCACAACAGGGGGACTCAGTTGCCCTTGAGGGTGGACCCTGGCGGCTCGGATTCCAAGACCGGCTGCATTCCGGATTCAGCCGGGCTTGGGCGGACCGCCGGCAGCGAGGTCACCAGCAGGGTCGTGCCCGGTACCAGCACCTGGTACAGCTGACGGGCGAAATCGGCCGGCAACGCCATCGGCAGCGAGGGCGTGGCCAGCAGGTCCGGCGTGGCCTGGGCACGGTCCTGGCCCAGCAGCGGATAGGCCGTCCACTGGTGCAGGCGCTGGTTCGCGTCCAGCGGGCTGGGCGTATCGCTGTAGCCCTGCCCCATCACGAACAGGGTGGTGCCCTGGAACGCCGGCAGGGCGTCGGCCTTCAGCGGCGACTCGCCAATCATCACGCCATCGCGCAGCACGTACAGGCGCTGGTGGTGCAGGCTGACCAGGATGCCGACCTGCCCGGCCGGGGCCGCGCTGTCATCCCACCAGGCCTGCGCCGGCGCCGCGCCCTCGGTCTCCGGCAGGGCCTGGCCGCGCGCGTTGACCGGTGCCAGCACCGACGGATAGGCCAGCGTCATCGGCGAGCTCTTGGCATCGGCCACGACCACGGTATCGCCGCGCTGGGTTTCACTGAACAGCTTCTGCGCGAAGGCCTGCGGCAGCCGCACGCAGCCATGCGAGGCCGGATGACCGGGCAGGCTGCCGCCATGCAGGGCGATGCCGTCCCAGGTCAGCCGCTGCATGTAGGGCATCGGCGCGCTGTTGTAGAGGTTGGACTTGTGGTCCTTGTCCTTCTGCAGGATGGTGAACACGCCGGTCGGCGTCTCATGCCCGGCCTTGCCCGAGCTGATCGTGGTCAGGCCGATGGCAATGCCGTTGCGGTACACGTACGCGCGCTGCTCATCGAGGCTGACCACCAGCACGATCGGGCCGGTCGGTGAAATTTCCGGATGCCACAGGTATTCGCCCGGCTTGAGGTCGGTCGGTCCGCGCACTTCGGCGGTGCTGGCTGCGCCAGCGGCAGGCTTGGCGGCCGGCGTCGGCGCAGCGGCATGGCCCAGCAGCGGCAGGGCCAGTGCAAGGGCGAGCATCAGGGTAGTGGGGCGGTGCAGAAGCATCCAGCGGGGGTCCTTTCCATGCGGTGCGGCCACCGTACACCATCGACCCGTGGTGGCCGCGGCAAAACCAGGCGCCGGAAATGAAACTGCCCGGCGACACAGCCATGTGTCGTACCGGGCAATCGTTACGTCCTTGTCGGCCTGCTGCCGCCCCCTCGCATCCTGCGCTGTGGGGGTAGCGTTGCATCCTGCACGCGGCCGCGTCTGTCCTGTTTGTATCTCAGCCCCTTCCACAGGTCTGTGATGCCACCATCCTGGTGATTGGTGCCGCGTCCTGCGGCGGTCGGTGGTCACGGCCTTCCTGTCCGTGTCCGGTGAACCAGCCTCCTGCCGGTTCCGACGATTCCTGCTGTCAGCGCCTGGGTACGGTTCGCACCGGTACCGATCCGGGTACCGGATCCGCCGGCAACAACCTGTTGCCTACGGTGATCCGCTGTCGATTCCGTTCGACGATTGCTTTCCCTATCCCCTTCACCTGCGTCAGGTCCTCGACGCGATGAAACGGGCCGTGTCTGCGCCGGTGCTCGACGATCGCCTCGGCCTTGGCGGCTCCGACCATCGTCAATCCCTGCTGCAGCGCCTGGGCATCGGCGCGGTTGATGTCGATCGGTTCGGCGGCATGCGCCCCAGCGATCCACACGACCAGCACCAGTGCCCTCAACACGACACTCCAAGGCACGACGTGTATCTCCTTGTGATTCTGGCCGTCCCGACCGGCAATCCCGTCGGTAGGAACAGTGTCCGTCACCACATGCACACAGCCTATCGGTTTCCTGGATTTCTAAAAGCCAGCCAAATACCCGACGTGATGTAGGAAAAACCCTACCCACGGCACAGGCGTAGAATGGCTGGATCAGCCCATGCAACCGGAGTTTCAGATGGACAGCGCCAAGCTCGGCCAATTCGTCAATGACAAGTGGGACAGCGAAATCGTCCCGCAGTTGGTCGACTACATCCGCATTCCCAACAAGTCGCCGATGTTCGACGCCAATTGGGTGCAGAACGGCTACATGGAACAGGCGGTCACCCTGATGGAGAACTGGGCCAAGGCCCAGCAGCTGCCCGGCCTGAAGGTTGAAGTGGTGCGTCTGGAAGGCCGTACCCCGCTGATCTTCCTGGAAATTCCGGCTACCGGCGCCGAAACCGGCGACGACACCATCCTGCTCTACGGCCACCTCGACAAACAGCCGGAAATGACCGGCTGGGACGACGACCTCGGCCCGTGGACCCCGGTCCTGCGCGGCGACAAGCTGTATGGCCGCGGCGGTGCGGACGACGGCTACGCCATCTTCGGCTCGCTGGCCGCGGTGCTGGCGCTGCAGGCCCAGGGCCTGCCGCACGCCCGCTGCGTGGTGCTGATCGAAGCCTGTGAAGAGTCGGGCAGCTATGACCTGCCGGCCTACGTCGACCACCTCGCCGACCGCATCGGCAAGCCGTCGCTGGTGGTCTGCCTGGATTCGGGCTGCGCCAACTACGACCAGCTGTGGTGCACCACCTCGCTGCGCGGCCTGACCGGCGGCAACTTCACCGTGAAGGTCCTCAACGAAGGCGTGCACTCCGGCGATGCCTCCGGCGTGGTGCCGTCCAGCTTCCGCCTGCTCCGCCAGCTGCTGTCGCGCATCGAGGACCAGGACACCGGCCGCATCCTGATCGACGGCATGAACGTTGAGATCCCGGCCGAGCGCCAGGAACAGGCCAAGCGCGCCGCCGAAGTGGTCGATACCGAGATCTTCGAGAAGTTCCCGATGGTCGACGGTCTGCGTCCGATGAACGAGGACCTGACCGAGCTGGTGCTCAACCGCACCTGGCGCCCGGCACTGTCGGTCACCGGCGTCGGTGGCATGCCGGCGCTGGAATCGGCCGGCAACGTGCTGCGCCCGCAGACCTCGGTGAAGCTGTCGCTGCGCCTGCCGCCGACCGCCGATGGCAAAACCTGCGGCGAGCTGCTGAAGGAAGCGCTGCTGCGCGATCCGCCGAACGGCGCGCAGGTCACTCTGGATCTGGAAAAGGCCTCCACCGGCTGGAACGCCCCGGCCATGGCGCCGTGGCTGACCCAGGCCATCGACGACGCCAGCCAGGCCTTCTTCGGCAAGCCGGCGATGTACATGGGCGAAGGTGGCTCGATCCCGTTCATGGGCATGCTGGGTGAGAAGTTCCCGGGCGCCCAGTTCATGATCACCGGCGTGCTCGGTCCGCACTCCAATGCACACGGCCCGAACGAGTTCCTGCACATTCCGATGGGCAAGAAGGTCACCGCCTGCGTGTCCAAGGTGATCAGCGAGCACTACGCCGCCAGCCTGCGCGGCGAGACCAGCGGTTCGCCGGTGGCTGCCGACAGTGGCACCCGCCACGGCGACCACGGCTGCTGCTGAATCCGGCACACCGTGACGGACGCAGCCTGGCCTTGCTAGGCTGCGTCCACCCTTGGTGGAAATCGCGCGCATGAATGGTCTGTTCGGCAGCAGCAGCTGGCTCTACATCATCCTGGTCGGCTTCTTCGTCGGCCTGCTCGGGCGATTCTTCATGCCCGGCAACAACCGCATGGGCTGCCTGCTGACCATCGTGCTGGGCATCGTCGGCGCGCTGCTGGCGGGGTGGTTCGGCCAGTACATGGGCTGGTACGCCCCCGGTGAGCCGGCCGGCTTCCTCGGTGCGGTGCTGGGCGCGGTGGCCGTGCTGGCCGTCCTGCGTCTGTTCAGCGGTCGCCGCTGATCCCGCACCCTCTTCCCTTCCTGTTCCCGACGTAGGCGCGCCCGGCGCGCCCGGATATGCCTGCATGACCGAACCCGCCTCCGATCCCCAGCGCAGCGCGCAGCGCCTGCAGTGGGCCCGTACCCAGCTCGATGACTCCAGTGCGGTGGTCGAACGCGCCTCGGTCGATGCCGGCATGCGCAGCTACTGGCGCACCACCAGCACGCGCGGCAGCCACATCGTGATGGATGCCCCGCCGGGGCTGGAAGATCCGCGCCCGTGGCTGCGCATGCGCGGCCTGCTGGATGACAACGGCCTGCGTGTGCCCGCGCTGCTGGCACAGGATCTGGATGCCGGCTTCCTGCTGCTGGAAGATCTCGGCGGCCCGACCCTGGCGAAGATCCTCGACGAGCGCAACGCCGATGAATGGTTCGGCCGTTCGATCGAACAGCTGCTGCGCCTGCAGGCGATCCCGGTGCCGGCCGACTTCGGCCAGTTCGGCGAAGCGCTGCTGCAGCGCGATGCCGGCCTGTTCGACGAATGGTTCCTGCAGCGCCACCTGAACCTGGAACTGGACTGCGGTGAGATTGAAGGGCTGCAGCTGGTACACCGCCGTTTGATGGACAACGCGCTGGGCCAGGCCCAGCTGATGAGCCATCGCGACTACATGCCGCGCAATCTGATGCCGGTCGAGAATGGTCCGGCAGTGCTGGATTTCCAGGACCTGGTGCGCGGCCCGATCGCCTACGATGCGATGAGCTTGTTCAAGGACGCGTTCCTGAGCTGGCCGCTGCAGCGTGTGGACGAGTGGCTGGCGCAGTATCACGAGCGCGCCCGCAACGCCGGCCTGCCGGTGCCCGACCGTGCCACCTTCCTGCGCGATGCCGACTGGATGGGCATCCAGCGCCACGTGAAGATCCTCGGCCTGTTCTGCCGCCTGCGCTATCGCGACAACAAGGGCCATTACCTCGACGACGCGCCGCGCTTCATCACCTATCTGGATGAAGTGCTGCCGCGCTACCGCGAGCTGGCACCGCTGCAGCAGCTGCTGGAAGACCGCATCAAGCCAGCGCTGGCCGACCTGACCGCACCGATGCGCGTGGCCCGATGAAGGCACTGGTCTTTGCTGCCGGCCTCGGCGAGCGCATGCGCCCGCTGACCCTGCACACGCCCAAGCCGCTGCTGGACGTGGCCGGCAAACCGCTGATCGTCTGGCACCTGGAACGCCTGGCCGCACTCGGCGTGCGCGAGGTAGTGGTCAACACCGCATGGCTGGCCGAACAGTTTCCAGCGACGCTGGGCGATGGCAGCCAATGGGGCTTGCGCCTGCATTTCATGTACGAAGGGCAGACCCCGCTGGAAACCGGCGGCGGCATCCTCAACGCGTTGCCGGTGCTGGGCGACGCCCCGTTTCTGGTCGTGAACGGCGACATCTGGACCGATTTCGATTTCGCCACGCTGCCGCGCGAGCCGCAGGGCCAGGCGCATCTGGTGCTGGTCGACAATCCGGTTCAGCACCCGAACGGTGACTACCGGCTCGACGCGCAGGGCGTGTTGCATCACGACCGCGAAGGCCCGTGCCTGACCTATGCCGGTATCGGCGTGTATCGCCCTTCCATCGTGGCCGACTGGCGCACGGTGATCGGTGATGCACCGGGCAGCGAGCGGCTGCCGCCGAAGTTCTCGGTGGTGCCGCTGCAGAAGCACTTCATGGCACAGGGGTTGATGACGGGGCAGCACCATCGCGGGCGCTGGACCGATGTCGGCACCGTGGATCGCCTGCGTGCGCTGGATGCGGAGTTGGCAGCGAACGGCTGAGCCCCTCGTGGCTGGGCTTATTGAAAGCAGAAGCCTTGCTTGGCCGGGCGGGGTGGGCTGCGCAGGGGACGCTGCAAGTCCCCCTCCGGGGCCCGGCCCAGCCGCTGGCGGCTGTGCGTTCAGGCGCTTGCGAAGCAGTGCTTCGCAAGCAAAGCGCCTTCACCCCTGTAAGCTCGGTCGCCGCATCCATGCGGCTCACGCCCCTGCGCAGCCCACCCCGCCCGGCCTCTGACAGTTTCCGTGGGCGACCAGCCACGGAAAAGAAAAAAGAAAAGCAAAAGCGGGTCGCGTCGCTGCGCTTGCTCTGGTGACGACCAACGGTCGTCACCCACCACAAGCAAGACACGTGTCGACCAAGGTCGACACCCACCAACAGCAGTGCAGTATGCAGTCCCGGCAGATCGCGGGAACCTGTCGAAGGCGGGGTGGCTCAGGTTGCGGGGGCGTGAGCGCCATGGATGGCGCGACCGAGGCTACATGGACGTACTTGCGCCGTCCCCCGCAACCTGAGCCACCCCGCCTCCCCTCAGGAAGCCAGCTTCTGCTGTTGCTTCAGCTCTTGCTGTTGCCGGCCAGCGGCCGGCACTACGGCGGGTGCAGGGCGCAGCCCTGCAAAGCAAACCCCACCCTCAGTAACGCGGCCGGCCTTCTTCCAGCACCTGGCGCAGGAACGGCACGGTGATCCGCCGCTTCGCCGCCAGCGACTCCCGGTCCAGCCAGTCCAGCAGCGTGATCAATCCACCCAGCTCGCGACCGGTGTGCGACAGCAGCCACTCGATCGAGGCCTCGTCGATCGCCAGCCCACGCCGCAGCGCGCGCTCACGCAGCACCGCTGCCCGTCCTTCCTCATCCAGCGGCTGCAGCAGCACACGCACGCACTGACCCAGCCGCGAACGCAGATCGGGCAGTACCAGGCCCAGTTCTTCCGGCGCCTTCTGCGCCGTGTACAGCACGGTCACGCCCGCAGCGCGCGCGCGGTTGTGGAAATCGAACAGCGCGATCTCGTCCTCGCGGTTGCCGGCCACCTCGTCCAGGCCGTCCAGCGCCACCAGCTCGCGCGCCTCCAGCCCATCCAACGCCGCGCGTACGCGGCCGGCGGCGCTGGCCAGCGGTACGTAGGTCGGCAGTCGCCCGGCCTGCTCGGCGCTGGAGCACATCGCCAGTGCCTGGTGGGTCTTGCCCGTGCCCGCCGCACCTTCCAGATAGACCCAATCGTGGCTGGCACCCACCGCGATCGCGCGCAGCTGCGCCAGCGCGCCGTCCGGCGCGCCGATGAAGGTCTCCAGGCGCTGGTCCCGCGGGTAATGCAGGGCCAGCGGCAGTTGCGGCACACCCATCACTTCAGGTCGGGGCCCTTGTCGTTCGGAATGATGATATGGGGGGCATCGACCACGCCATCAAGCACGATCGCCGGCTTCTCACCCACGTACAGCTCGCTCTGGCGATAACGCTGGTGCGCGTAGCGCAGCAGCACGTTGGTCACCGCTGCCACCGGCAGCGCCAGCAGCATGCCGAGGAAGCCGAACAGCTGGCCGCCGGCCATCACCGCGAAGATCACTGCCACCGGGTGCAGGCCGATCTTGTCGCCGACGATGCGCGGGGTCAGTACGTAGCTTTCCAGCAGCTGGCCCACGGTGAACACCACGCCGACCAGGATCAGCAGCTTCAGGTCGAAGCCCTGTGCCTGCACCAGTGCGGCGACCACCGCCATCAGGATGCCGGTGGTCGCGCCCAGGTAGGGAATGAAGCTGATCAGGCCGGCAATCAGGCCGATCAGCAGACCCAGCTTGAGGCCGACCAGCGACAGGCCGCCGGCATAGATCACGCCCAGCGCCAGCATCACCAGGAACTGACCGCGGATGAAGGCGCCCAGCACCTCGTTGGACTCACGCGCCAATGCGCTGATGGTGCCGATCTGGTTGCGCGGAATCACCGACGCCACGCGCTCGACCAGCTTGTCCCAGTCACGCAGGAAGTAGAACGCCAGGATCGGCAGCAGCAGGATGTTGACCACCCAGGTCACCATCGCAAAGCCCGAACGCGAGACGTAGCCCATGAACGTGGTGGCGAAGCCGCCGGCCTGCTGCCAGTGGCTGCGCACCCATTCGATCAGGCGGTCCGGGTCCAGCCACTGCATCACTTCCAGGCCGGTCTTCTGCTCGAACCAGGGAATGCCCTTTTCCATCAGCCACGCCTGTGCCTGCGGCGCGACCGCAATCAGGGTGGTGATCTGGCGCTCGATCATCGGCACCAGCACCAGCAGCAGCGCCACGATCACCAGCACCATCGCCGCGAACACCAGCACCACGCCGGTCATGCGCGAACGGCCGGTGGCCTCGATGCGGTCCACCAGCGGATCGCCCAGCCAGGCCAGCGCCAGCGCCAGCACGAACGGGGTCAGGATCGGCGCCAGCAACCACACCACCCAGCCGATCAGGCCGGCGAACAGGATGTACTTCAGGCGGCGCAGGAACTGCGCGATTTCCGCTTCCGGGGTCAGGTTCATCGCAGGCGGTACTCGTTGCTGACCGGCGCAGCGACCGGGGCACCGGTGGTGTCGTCGATCGGCGTCGGCAGGGCCGGCAGCGGTGCGCTCGGCACCAGCACGCCGTTGTCGCCCAGCATGCGGTTGAAGCCGGCCAGGCCGGTGGTCATCTCCAGGCTCAGCTCCAGCTGGCCGGCCGAAGCGTGCAGCGGGGTGACGTTGCGCACCACCGGCACCTCACGCAGGCCGGCAGCCAGGCGCAGGTAGTCGTCGGCACTGTTGATGCCGGTGACCACCACCCGATAGGTGCCGGCCTGGCCGACGGCCGCGCCGGCCTTGGCATAGCGCTTGACCAGCGCATCGGCGGCACCATCGGCACCGGCGGCCATCGCGCGCATGGCGTTGGCGTCCTTGCTGGTCCACTTGTTCAGCTCACGGCCGTTGTCGACGAACACCCAGTCCGCCTGCCAGCCGCCGTTGGCGCGGTACAGCTTGCCGATCAGCTGCATCGGCGGCGAGTAGCGCGAAGAGGCACGGGCCACGGCGGCACTGTCCTGGCGCCAGATGGCACCGGCCAGCGCCTGTTCGGCGGCACCACCGCTGGGCAGGCCCAGCTTGTAGCCGCGCTCGATGGCGCGGTTCAGCAACGGGCGGGCGGCATTGGCCTGCTGCACGCTGACCAGGCGCGGACCGCTGCCGTCATCGACGGCCAGCCACAGCACCGGCTTCGGTCGCGGCTGCGGCCACAGCGGCAGGCCCAGCGCCGACACCAGCGAATCGACATCGTCCTCGCGGAAGCGGGCCACCAGCAGGGTACGGAAGCTGGGGGCGCCACTGGCGCTCACGCTCTGGTCCTGCTTGTAGTCGTAGCTGGCCACGTAATCCTTGGCATTGCGCAGCGCCTGCGCCACGCCAGGGCGCGACATCACGCTGCGATCGCCGGACAACTTGCCCAGTACAACGCTCAAGGCGCGGGCCAGGGCGCCGTTGCGGTCGGCTTCGGCCTGGCTGTTGACGGGCACTTCGGCCTCGTACGCGCCAGTGGCGGTGGCAACATCACCCTCGGTGCGCAGGCCGCTCTGGGCCATCGTGGCCACCGGCAGGCTCAGCGCAAGGAGCAGGGTCAGAATCAGGCTGCGGCGCATCAGGACATCCATTGGCTCGACGTATCCGGGGGAATTGTTGCCCGAATACGGCCTTTGCGCCAATGCGGCCTGTTAAAATCGCCCGTTCAACCCCTGCCAGCGCCGACGCCCGTGACCAACACCCCGTCTTCCGCCCCCTCCCCCCTCACCTACCGTGACGCGGGTGTCGACATCGACGCCGGCAACGAACTGGTCGAGCGGATCAAGCCCCTGGTCAAGCGCAGCTTCCGCCCGGAAGTGATGGGCGGCCTGGGCGGCTTCGGCGCCCTGTTCGACCTGTCCAACAAGTACCGCGAGCCGGTGCTGGTGTCGGGTACCGACGGCGTGGGCACCAAGCTGAAACTGGCCCACCAGCTGAACCGCCACGATACGATCGGCATCGATCTGGTCGCCATGTGCGTGAACGACGTGCTGGTGCAGGGTGCCGAGCCGCTGTTCTTCCTGGACTACTTCGCCACCGGCAAGCTGGACATCGACACCGCCGCGGCGGTCGTGGGCGGCATCGCCAACGGCTGCACCGAGGCCGGCTGCGCGCTGATCGGCGGCGAAACCGCTGAAATGCCCGACATGTATGCCCCGGGCGAGTACGACCTGGCCGGCTTCACCGTCGCCGCCGTCGAGAAGAGCGAGCTGAAGGATGGCGCCAGCGTGGCTGCCGGCGACGTGCTGATCGGCATCGCTTCGTCCGGCCCGCATTCCAACGGCTACTCGCTGGTGCGCCGCATCTACGACCGCGCCGGCCGCCCGGCCGAGCTGGAGCTGGAAGGCGGCGTGAAGCTGGTCGATGCGCTGATGGCGCCGACCCGCCTGTACGTGAAGCCGATCCTGTCGCTGCTGAAGTCGCACGGCGCGGCCATCCACGGCATGGCCCACATCACCGGTGGCGGCCTGACCGAGAACATCATCCGCGTGGTGCCCGACGGCCTCGGCCTGGACATCCAGGCCTCGTCCTGGACCCTGCCGCCGGTGTTCCAGTGGCTGCAGAAGGAAGGCGCGGTCGCCGACAGCGAGATGTGGCGCACCTTCAACTGCGGTATCGGCTTCGTGCTGATCGTGGCGCCGGACCAGGTGGCCGCGGTATCCGATGCGGTCAAGGCGCAGGGCCTGGAGCACTGGACCATCGGCCAGGTGGTCACCGCCGAAGGCGCCGAGCGCGTCCACATCGCCTGATCCCGACAACCCAGGAGCCCGCATGGACGCAACGCCCCCCTTGTCGCCCGCCCCCGTGCCGCCGCCGCTGGCGACGGTACCGGTGTTCAACGCGCAGGATGCCGACCACCTGCGCATGCTGGCCATCGCGCACTACGTGGTCGGCGGCCTGATCGTGCTGTTCTCGCTGATCTTCATCATCCACATCGTGCTGGGCATCACCGCGCTCACCGGCAACCTGCCGATGAATTCCGGCGGCCAGCCGTCGTCGCCGGCCGAACAGCGCCTGTTCGGCTGGATGTTCACCCTCATCGGTTGCGTCGCCGTATTCGGTGGCGTCACCCTGGGCGCGTTCGTCGCCTATGCCGGCCGCTGCCTGGCCCAGAGACGCCGCTACCTGCTGTGCCTGATCGCGGCCGGCCTGGCCTGCCTGTTCACCCCCGTCGGCACGGTGCTGGGGGTGTTCAGCCTGATCACCCTGCTGCGCCCGCAGGTGAAGGCCGCCTTCGACCTTCCCGCCACGCCCGCATGACCGCCTCCGGCAATCCGCCGCCGCTGCCGCATCAGACCCTGGCGCAGCTGCAGCTGACCAGCCATCTGCAGACGCTGAAAGTGCTGTTCTACGCGTTGGCCGGCTTCCATTGGTTCGCCACAGTGGCGTTCCTTGGCCTCAGCGGATGGGTGGCCCACTCGCGCGGACTGGACGATGCCTGGATGCTGACCACGGTCTATGCGTCCATCGCCGTGCTGGCGGCCGTGCTGGGGTTCGTGCAGTTGTATACCGCGCGCCAGCTGTCACATCGCACCGGGCTGGCCTGGTGCCGGCGCGCGGCGTGGCTGGGCGTACTGGCCGGCCCGCTGGGCATGGCCTTGGCCGCCTATGCCTGGGTGTTCCTGTCCAAACCTGACATGGCCGCGCTGTTCGACCGCGGCGACCACCTCAGTGTCTGAACCTGCCGGCAAACGCCCCGTCCTTTCCTGATCGATTTCCCATGTCCGCGCCTGCCCTCCCGACGTCCGCTTCGCCCACCACCCACCGTTTCTCGGGCCCCAAGAAGCTGGCCTTTGCCGCCGTGCTGGCGGTGTTCGCAATCAGCTGGGTCCACCCGCTGTGGCCTACCGAACAGGCCCTGCACAGCACCCTGACCGTGATCGGGCTGGCCGCGCTGCTGTGGGTCGACCGTCGCGGCGGCTGGCTGGGCAATGGTGCCTTCATCGCGATCTGCGGCTTCATCGCCCTGCACTGCGTGGCCGCGCGCTGGCTGTATTCCAACGTGCCCTACGACGACTGGGCGCAGACGCTGAGCGGCTGGTCGCCGAATGCGGCCTTCGGCTGGCAGCGCAACCATTTCGATCGCCTCATCCACTTCCTGTTCGGCGTCTGCTTCACTCCTGCGCTGCTGCAGCTTGCCCGTCATGCGTGGCCGGCGCTGCGCCTGGGCCAGGCCTTCACCCTGGCGGTGATGACGGTGATGTGTGCCAGCCTGGTCTACGAATGGTTCGAGTGGGCCATCGCGCTGGCGCTGTCGCCGGATGCTGCCGAGGCCTACAACGGGCAGCAGGGCGACATGTGGGACGCGCACGCCGACATGCTGATGGCCACCCTCGGCAGCCTGCTGATCTGGCCGCTGATCCGCCGGAGCGCCCAGCAGTGACCGCGACCACCCGCATTGCCGTGCTCGCCTCCGGTCGCGGCAGCAACCTGCAGGCCATCCTCGATGCCATTGCCGACGGCCGACTGCCCGCCGAGGTGGTCGGCGTGTTTTCCGACCGCCCCGCCGCAGAGGCCCTGCAGCGCGTCGCACCGAACCTGCGCTGGGCGCATGCACCGAAGTCCTTCAGCGACCGCGCCAGCTACGAGCAGGCGCTCGGCGATGCGCTGGCCGCAGTACAACCGGACTGGATCGTCTGCGCCGGCTACATGCGCATCCTCAGCGCGGCCTTCGTACAGCGCTTCAATGGCCGGCTGGTCAACATCCATCCATCGCTGCTGCCGCTGCACAAGGGCCTGGACACCCACGCCCGGGCGCTGCAGGCGGGCGACGCCGAGCACGGTGCCAGCGTGCATCTGGTCGTGCCCGAGCTGGATGCGGGCGCCGTGCTGGCGCAGGTGCGGGTGCCGGTGCTGCCCGGCGATGACGCCGACAGCCTGGCCGCGCGCGTGCTGGCGGTGGAGCATCCGCTGCTGATCGCCACCCTGCAGCTGTTGTGCGCCGGCCGCCTGGCTGAACGGGAGGGCCAGCCGCAACTGGACGGTCACCCCCTGTTTAGCCCGTTGGCCCTAGATTCCGCCGGGAACCTGAACCGGTAGTCCCCATGCACACGCCCCGCTGACTGCGGGGCTGGCATCCTGCCCCCTCCTGCGGTCCCTGTCCTCCATGAAGACCACGACCCTGCTGTCCACTCCATTGCTGTTGTCGCTTGCCGTGTTCCCCGGCGTGGGCTGGGGCCAGGCACAGGGGCCCGCCCCCCCGCCGGCACCGGTGCCCGCAGCGCAGCCGCCAGCCGATGCGCCGGCCGTACCGATGCCACCGGCACTGGCCTGGGAGCCACCGCCGCTGCAACCGTTCAGCGCCACCTACCAGGCCTTCTACAAGGGCAAGGAAGCGGGCGATGCCAGCATGCAGGTCACCCACACCGGCGGCAGCCAGTGGCGGGTGGACATGCAGGTGGTCGGCCGCCGCGGCTTTGCCAGCGTGCTGGGCCTGAACATCGAACAGAGCACGGTGTTCGAGGAGCGCAGCGGCGTGTATGCGCCGCTCAGCCAGAGCACGGTGCGCAAGGGCCTGTTCCTGGGCAAGAAGGCGGTCGGCACCTACAACTGGCAGGCCGGCACCGCGCAATGGACCGGTGACGTCAAGAAGGAACGCGCGCAGCCGATCCCGCTGCAGGCAGGCGACCAGAGCGCGCTGCTGATCAACCTGGCGATCATGCGCGATGCGCGTCCAGGCGCCTCCATGCATTACCGCTACGTGGACATGGGCAAGGTCCGCGAACACGACTACCAGGCCGCGCCGCAGACCGAGAACGTCGAGGTCGGCGACCTGTCCTACAACGCACTGCGGGTCTACCGGACCAACGGTGGCAGAAACGAAACCATTCTCTGGATCGCCAACGGTGTCCCCACCCCGGTGCGCATCCTGCAACGCGAAGACGGCGAAGACCGTGTCGATCTGCGCCTGATCGAATACCAAGGAGTCTGAGCATGAATACCCTGACCCGCCCCCTCACCTGGATCGCAGCCGCTGCCCTGACCGTGGCCAGCCTGCCGGCCATGGCGCTGGAACCGTTCAAGGCCGATTACCTGGCCAGCTACATGGGCATGCAGGCCAACGGCACCATGACCCTGGCCAGCGAAGGCAGCAACAAGTGGCGCTACAGCCTGCAGGTGAAGAACCAGCTGGCCGACCTCAGCCAGAGCACGGTGTTCGAGGAAGTGCGTGGCCAGCTGCGCCCGCTCAGCAGCCAGGACCGTTCGGCGCTGCTGGTGAAGAAGCGCAACGTGCAGGCCAACTACAACTGGACCAGCAACCAGGCCACCTGGACCGGTGACATCAAGCCGGATCGCGCTGGCCCGATTGCGCTGAAAGCCGGTGACATGGACGCGCTGCTGATCAACCTGGCGATCGCCCGTGACCTGGCGGCGGGCAAGCCGCTGACCTATCGCATGGTCGACGAAGGCCGCATCAAGAACATGACGTACCGTGTGATCGGCAAGGAATCGATCACCGTGGGCGGCAAGAGCTACGAGGCCACCAAGGTCTCGCGCGCCGACGGCAACAAGGAGCTGATCGCGTGGATCGTGCCGGAATTCCCGGTGCCGGCGCGCATGCTGCAGCGTGAGAGCGGCCGCGATGCGCTGGACCTGACCATCAAGGCGATGAACTGACGGGAGATCCACATCATCCACGCATGGCGTGGATCTACTGGAAACCTGAAGTAGATCGACGCCATGCGTGGATGGGTGTACCCCAAAGAAAACGCCCGCTTTCGCGGGCGTCTTCTTATTTCTTCGCTTCAGCCGGTTTCTGTTCCTCGGCCGGCTTGAACTCGGTCCGGCAGTCCACGCGGATCTGCTCACCGGTGCTGCGCCAGACGAAGGTGCGGCAATGACGGTTGCCGTCCTGGCTGTCGTTCACTGCGACCGCATAGAACGACTCGATGATTTCATCACGCGAGACCGTGCCATCGCCGTTCCAGTCCATGTCCTTCTGCTCGATGCCCTGGGTGATGGCGATGTTGGCGTACCAGGCATAGCCCAGCCACGCCAGCACGATCAGCACCAGGGCCAGCAGCGCCTTGCGACGCGGGCTGAACTTGCCGCGCAGGATCATGGCACGCGCCGGATGGTGGCGCCGAGCGAAGACAGCTTCTCTTCGATGTTCTCGTAGCCACGATCAAGGTGGTAGATGCGGTCGATGGTGGTCTCGCCGCTGGCCATCAGGCCGGCCAGGATCAGCGAGGCCGAGGCGCGCAGGTCGGTGGCCATCACCGGCGCGCCGCTCAGGTGCTCGTTGCCACGCACGATGGCGGTATGCCCTTCGACCTGGATGTCCGCGCCCAGGCGCAGCAGTTCGTTGACGTGCATGAAACGGTTCTCGAAGATCGTTTCGTTGATCACGCCCACGCCGTCGGCCACGCAGTTGAGCGCCATGAACTGCGCCTGCATGTCGGTCGGGAACGCCGGGTACGGCGCGGTGGTCAGGTTGACCGCCTTCGGCCGCTTGCCCTGCATGTCCAAGGTGATGCTGTCGTCGGTGGTCTCGATCTTCGCACCGGCTTCGACCAGCTTGGACAGCACCGCGTCCATGGTGTTCGGGCGCGCACGGTTGACCGTGACCTTGCCACCGGTCATCGCTGCGGCCACCAGGAAGGTGCCGGTCTCGATGCGGTCGGGCAGCACTTCATGGCGGCCGCCGGACAGGCGCTCGACACCTTCGATCACCAGGCGGGCAGTGCCCAGGCCTTCGATCTTCGCGCCCAGCGCGATCAGGCAGTGCGCCAGATCGGTCACTTCCGGTTCCATCGCGCAGTTGTCGAGGATGGTGGTGCCTTCGGCCAGCACCGCGCCCATCAGCACGTTCTCGGTGCCGGTGACGCTGACCATGTCGAAGGTGAAGTGGCCCCCCTTCAGCCGCTTGGCGGTGGCCTTGATGAAGCCGTTCTCGACCACGATCTCGGCGCCCAGCGCCTGCAGGCCCTTGATGTGCTGGTCGACCGGTCGCGAGCCGATCGCGCAGCCGCCCGGCAGCGACACTTCGGCGGCGCCGAAGCGGGCCAGCAGCGGGCCCAGCACCAGGATCGAGGCGCGCATGGTCTTGACCAGCTCATACGGTGCGACGTGCTGGTTGACCGGACGCGGGTCGACCACGATCGCGCTGCCGCGCGACAGCGTGCCCTGGTCGATGGTGACCTTGGCGCCCAGCTCGCCGAGCAGCTTCACCGTGGTGACCACGTCGTGCAGGTGCGGCACGTTGGTGATCTCCACCGGCGCATCGGCCAGCAGGGTCGCGCAGAGAATGGGGAGGACGGCGTTCTTGGCGCCGGAGATGCTCACTTCACCGTGCAGCGCAGCGCCGCCGGTCACAACGATCTTGGCCATGTATTCGGGATCTTCTGCGGTTCAGCCGGCTTCGGCCGGGGTCACGGTTTTCAGCGCCAGCGCGTGGATCGCGCCGCCCATCAGGTCGCCCAGCGTGGCATACACCATGCGGTGGCGGGCCAGCGGCATCTTGCCGGCGAAGGCCTCGCAGACCACGGTCGCTTCGAAATGCACGCCATCGTCGCCCTGCACGTCGGCGCGGGCGCCGGGCAGGCCGGTTTCGATCAGATTGCGGATGGTGTCGGCGTCCAACGGGCTTTCCTAATAAAATGTGCCTCCATTCTACTTCCGCTGCGTGGCGTCCGCATGGCCGAATCCCTGTTGCCCCCCCGTTCCGTCGACCCTGCCGGCCTGGTCGCCAGCGGCCGCCGCGTCTTCGAGATCGAGCGGCAGGCGCTGGACGCCGTGGCCGACCGCCTTGGCGAGGCGTTCCAGCAGGCCTGCCAGGCGATCCTGGCCAGCCGCGGCCGGGTGGTCGCCACCGGCATGGGCAAGTCCGGGCACATCGCCCGCAAGATCGCCGCCACCCTGGCGTCCACCGGTACGCCGGCGTTCTACGTGCACCCGGGTGAAGCCGGCCACGGCGACCTCGGCATGATCACCGAGGACGACGTGGTGCTGGCGCTGTCCTATTCGGGCGAGTCGGACGAAGTGCTGATGCTGCTGCCGGTGCTCAAGCGCCAGGGCAACGTGCTGATTTCCATGACCGGGCGCCCACAGTCCAGCCTGGCCACCGCCGCCGACATCCACCTGGACGTGAGCGTGCCGGCCGAGGCCTGTCCGCTGGCGCTGGCGCCGACCTCCAGCACCACCGCCTCGCTGGCGATGGGCGACGCGCTGGCCGTGGCCCTGCTCGACGCACGCGGCTTCACCGCCGACGATTTCGCCCGTTCACACCCGGCCGGCAGCCTCGGCCGCCGCCTGCTGCTGCACATCACCGACGTGATGCACACCGGCGACGACCTGCCCAGCGTGGGCGCCGACGCCAGTCTCAGTGAAGCGCTGATGGAGATGAGCCGCAAACGGCTGGGCATGACCGCCGTGGTCGATGCCGGCGGCGTGCTGATCGGCCTGTTCACCGACGGCGACCTGCGCCGCGCGCTGGACAGCGCGCTGGACGTGCGCACCGCCAAGATCGCCGATGTGATGACGCGCAACCCACGCACCATCGGCGCCGACCAGCTGGCGGTGGAGGCGGCCCGGCTGATGGAGACCCACAAGATCACCGGCCTGATCGTGGTCGATGACCAGGGCCGTGCGGTCGGCGCCCTGAACATTCATGACCTGTTGCGGGCCCGGGTGGTTTAACCGACAGTCCGTAGACCCCATTCAGTCTGTACTGCCCCACCCGAACCCACCGAGCCTGCCGCCCTGATGCCCTGGTCCCCCCTGCCCGCCTTCCCTGCCCACCTGCATGCCGCCGCGGCCCGTATCCGCCTGGCCTGCTTCGACGTGGACGGCACCCTCACCGACGGTCGGCTGTACTACGACAAGGACGGCAACGAGAGCAAGGCATACTTCGTGCAGGATGGCCTGGGCCTGAAACTGCTGCAGCAGCACGGCATCCACCCCGTGCTGATCACCGCGCGCAACAGCCAGTCCGCGCTCAAGCGCGGCGCCGACCTCGGCATCGACACCCAGATCGCCGTGGGCGACAAGCTGGCCAGCGTGCAGGCGCTGTGCGCGCAGCATGGCATCGGCCTGGAACAGGTGGCCTTCATGGGCGATGACCTGCCGGACCTGGCGCCGCTGGGCGCGGTCGGCCTGGCCGTGGCGCCGGCCAACGCCCATCCGTGGATCGCCGAGCGCGTGCACTGGCAGACCCGTGCCGATGGCGGGCGTGGCGCCGCGCGCGAGCTGTGCGACATCCTGCTGGCCGCGCAGGGGCATGTGGATGCGGTGCTGGCGAGGTTCGGCGCATGAACCTGCCGACCGTGAACTGGCGCACCCTGCTCGGCATCGGCCTGCTGCTGGCCGCCCTGCTGAGCAGCTGGGCGGCGCTGCGCAACCGCGACAAGGGGCCAGCCAGTGGCGGCCAGGAAGTGGGCGTGGATTACATCCTGCACGACTTCCAGATCGTCGCCCTGGATGAGCAAGGCAAGGAATCGACCACGCTGCGTGCGCCGTTGCTGGAACGCCAGCGCGGTGACCAGACCATCAACATCGCCACGCCGTTGTTCGAGATGCCGGACAAGGATGGCAGGCACTGGACCCTGCGTGCCGAAACCGGCTGGCTCAGCGCCAAGGGCGACGAGATGAAGCTGCGCGGCAATGTCGCCGGCGACAGCCCGGTCGGCCCGGGCACGGTGCCGACCACCTTCCGCACCGATCATCTGGACGTGTTCCCGA
This sequence comes from Stenotrophomonas sp. 63632_Sma, assembly GCF_056482875.1. NCBI lineage: Bacteria > Pseudomonadati > Pseudomonadota > Gammaproteobacteria > Lysobacterales > Lysobacteraceae > Stenotrophomonas > Stenotrophomonas sp. 63632_Sma. The sequence goes on along the minus strand of NZ_CM151220.1, from coordinate 1,059,534 downwards.
AGGAAAACCGCGCCCGCACCGACGCCCTGGTGACCATGACCCGCCCGGGCATGGAACAGTCCGGCGTCGGCTTCGAAGTGGATTCGAAGAACAACACGTATCATTTCCTCAGCCAGTCCAAGGGCCGCTACACGCCCAAACGCTGATTCCGCCGCCAGCCTGCGACGTCTCCGGACAGGCGCAAGGCCGGCAGCCCCACCCGCCCGCCCCCGGTCCACCCGGGAGGCCCCCACCGGTAGAACGGACCCCGATGAAGATTCCCTTTGCCGCCGTACTCGCGCTTGGTCTTCTTGTCCCCAGCGCCGCCTTCGCCAAGTCCACCGACCGCAACGAAGACATGCACATCGATTCCGGCGCCCAGTCGGGCATGCTCACCGGCGACGGCAAGACCGTGCTGTCGCAGGGCGTGATCATCACCCAGGGCACGCTGGACCTGCGCTCGTCCGAGGCCGAGATCTACCTCAAGGACGGCGAAGCGGTGCGTGTGGTGTTCACCGGCAAGCAGGCCAAGATGAAGCAGCAGCTCGATGATGGCACCTGGATGGACGCGCTGGCCGATCGCATCGACTACGACATCAAGACCGAGATCATCACCCTGACCGGCAACTACAAGGTCACCAGCGCGCGCGGCACCAATGCCGGCCAGCGCATGGTCTACAACACCCGCACCGGCGAAATGAACTCCGGTGGTGACGGCAGCCGCGTGCGCACCGTCATCCCGCCGAAGAACAAGACCCCGGCCGCACCTGCGGCACAGCCCAAGGCCACCACAGCAAGCTGCAGCGGCAGAGCAGGAAGTAATGCTCGTCGCCAAGGGCCTGCGCAAGAAGTACAAGCAACGCGAAGTCGTCAAGGACTTCGGGCTGACCCTCGACGCCGGTGAAGTGGTCGGCCTGCTCGGCCCCAACGGCGCCGGCAAGACCACCTGCTTCTACATGATCGTCGGCCTGGTTGCCGCCGATGCTGGCAGCATCGTGCTCGACGGCAAGGACATCACCGGCGACCCGATGTATACCCGGGCCAAGCAGGGCGTGGGTTACCTGCCGCAGGAGCCGTCGGTGTTCCGCAAGCTGACCGTGGCCGACAACATCCGCCTGGTGCTGGAGCTGCGCGAGGGCCTGGATTCGGCTGGCCGCGAGCGTGAATTGAACAGCCTGCTCGACGAACTGCAGCTGGGCCACGTCGCCGACCAGCTCGGCGCCAGCCTGTCCGGTGGCGAACGTCGCCGCTGCGAGATCGCCCGTGCCCTGGCCGCGCAGCCGCGCCTGATCCTGCTCGACGAACCGTTCGCCGGCGTCGACCCGATTTCCGTCGGCGAGATCCAGCGCATCGTCACCCATCTCAAGCAGCGTGGCATCGGTGTGCTGATCACCGACCACAACGTGCGCGAGACCTTGGGTATCTGCGACCGCGCGTATATCCTCGCCGAGGGCAGCGTGCTGGCCCAGGGTTCGCCGGAAGCGATCCTGGACAACGCCGATGTACGTCGCGTCTACCTCGGGGATTCCTTCAAGCTGTGAAGCAGTCGCCGGGTTCCTCTCCTTCCCTTCGGCACAGGCATGAAGACTCGGCTGCAGACATCGTTGGGACAGCAACTGGTGCTCACGCCCCAGTTGCAGCAGGCGATCAAGCTGCTGCAGATGTCCACCACCGAGCTGGAGCTGGAAATCGCCCAGGCGGTGGAAAGCAATCCACTGCTGGACTGGGCCGACAGCAGTGACAGCAGCGGTGCCGCCAACGAAACCGGCGATGGCAACGACAGTGACGCGCCCGCAGAACGCACCGCTGCCGGCGACGACTGGGCACCGGCCGAACTGGACTGGAGCGCGGCCGGCAGCGGCGGCAGCTTCGACGATGACGACGACAATGGCAGCGCCGCCGAGCGCGTAGCCGAAACCGAAACACTGGCCGACCATCTGCTGTGGCAGCTGCATCTGTCGCATCTGTCCTCGCGTGATCGCAGCATCGGTGCCGCACTGATCGATGCACTGGACGACGACGGTTACCTGCGCGAGCCGCTGGCCACCATCGCTGAAACCCTGCTGCCGGCGATCCACGCCGGCGAGGACGAGATCCTCGCCGTGCTGCATCGCATCCAGCGCTTCGATCCGGTGGGTGTGGCTGCACGCACGCTGGGCGAATGCCTGCTGCTGCAGCTGGATGTGCTGGCCGGCGACACGCCCGGCCTGATCCTGGCGCGACAGATTGCCGCAGGCCCGCTGGAACGTTTGCCGCGCAGCGGCGTCGCCGGGCTGGCCCATGAACTGAAACAGCCCCTGGACGAGGTCGAGACGGCAGTCACCCTGCTGCGCTCGCTGGACCCGCGCCCGGGCACGCAGATCGCACCGCTGTCGCAGGACACCTACGTGGTGCCGGATGTGGTGGTGTGGCGGCAGAACGGCGTATGGCGCGCTGCGCTGGCCGCGCATGCCGGACCGAAGGTGGTGATCCACCGCGGTTACGAGCAGCTGATCCGACGCTGTGGTGATGCCGATGCCGGCTACCTGCGTGCCCAGCTGCAGGAAGCGCGCTGGCTTCTGAAAGGGCTGCAGCAGCGTGGCGAAACCCTGCTGCGGGTGGTACGCAGCCTGATCCTGCAGCAGGCTGGCTTCCTCGAATTCGGCGAGCAGGCGCTGCGTCCACTGACCCTGCGCGAGATCGCCACCGAGCTCGGCCTGCACGAATCCACGGTCTCGCGTGCGATCGCCCGCAAGCACGTGCGTACCCCGCGCGGCACCCTGCCGCTGCGCGCCTTCTTCGCCTCGGGCATCGATACCGAGGGCGGTGGCGAGGCGTCCAGCACGGCCATCCAGGCGATGATCCGGCGCCTGATCGACGACGAGAACCCGCGCAAGCCGCTTTCTGACGCCAAGCTGGCTGACCTGCTCAAATCGTCGGGAATTCCAGTAGCGCGACGCACCGTGGCGAAGTATCGTGAAGCCATGAACATTTCCGCCTCGCACGAAAGGGTCAGAATCGCTTGACGCGCCGCCGCGCCCGGCGGAGAGGTTCATTGGCACATCCGAACACAGGAGAAACCCGATGCGCATCGAAACGTTTGGCAAAGATGTCGAAGTCACCCCGGCCCTGCAGTCCTATGTAGAGGAGAAGCTGGCCCGGATCGGCAAACACTTCGACCAGCACTGCGAAGCGCGGGTGACCCTCAAGCTGCAGAAGACCGAACACCACGTCGACGCCAGCCTCAACATCCCCGGCCAGACCCTGCACGCCGAGGCCAATGCCCAGACCATGTATGCCGCGATCGACCTGCTTGCGGACAAGCTTGACCGTCTGGTGATCAAGCACAAGGAGAAAAAACAGCAGCACGCACCGCTGCCGGTGGGCGACAATGGTGGCTGATCGCCACCGTTCCCCGCAGACATGCCCCTGACTGACCTCCTGGCGGCCGTGCAGACCCAGCTCTGCACGGCCACCGACCGCGACAGCGTCCTGCAGGCCGCCGCCGGGTTGCTGGCCTGCCGCCAGGCCAACGCCGAACAGATCTATCTGAACCTGTGTCAGCGCGAAGCGCTGGGCAGCACCGCGATCGGTCACGGCATCGCCATTCCCCACGGCCGCGCGCCAACCCTGGACCGCCCCCGCGGCGCCCTGCTGCGGTTGGCCACCCCGGTCGACTTCGGTGGCGACGAGCCGGTGGACCTGGTGTTCGCCATGGCCGTCCCCGCCCACTACACCCACCAGCACCTGATGCTGCTGTCCGAGCTGGCCGAGCTGTTTTCGGCGCCCGACATCCGCCAAGCCCTGCGCGAAGCGGGCGATGCCCGGGCGCTGCGCGAGGCGCTGGACATGACCCCACCTGCGAGTGCCGCATGAATACCAGCATCACCGCCCGTGAACTGTTCGAACAGCAGCGCGAGCGGCTGGGGCTGCGCTGGGCTGCCGGCAAGTCCGGCGAGAAGCGCGAGCTGGAGGCCGGCAACACGGTCTCGCGGCGTCCATCGCTGGCTGGTTATCTCAATGCGATCTACCCCAACAAGGTGCAGATCCTGGGCACCGAGGAACTGTCCTGGCTGGATGCACTGGAACCGCGCCAGCGCTGGGAGACCATCGAAAAGATCATGCAGTCGCACCCGCTGGCGCTGGTGCTGACCCGCAACCAGGCCTGCCCGGAAGACCTGCGCGCCGCTGCTGACGAATCCGGCACGCCGCTGTGGCTGTCGCCCAAGCGCGGCCACGAACTGCTCAACCATCTGTCCTACCACCTGGCGCGTACGCTGGCGCCGCGGGTGATCCTGCATGGCGTGTTCATGGAGATCTACTCCATCGGCGTGCTGATCACCGGTGAGGCCGGATCGGGCAAGAGCGAGCTGGCGCTGGAACTGCTCAGCCGCGGCCACCGCCTGGTCGCCGATGATGCGCCCGAATTCACCCAGATCGCGCCCGACGTGCTCGATGGCACCTGCCCCGAACTGCTGCAGGACCTGCTGGAAGTGCGCGGCCTGGGCGTGCTGAACGTGCGCGAGATGTTCGGCGATACGGCTGTAAAGAAGAACAAGTACCTTCGGCTGATCGTCCACCTGACCAAGCCGATGACCGAACCCACCCCGCATGGCTACGAGCGCCTGACCGGCGACTCGGGCACCCGCCATGTGCTGGACCTGGATGTACCGCTGATCACCCTGCCGGTGATGCCCGGCCGCAACCTGGCCGTGCTGACCGAGGCCGCGACCCGCCTGCACATCCTGCGCACCAAGGGCATCGACCCGGCAGCCATGTTCATCGCCCGCCACAGCAACCTGCTGGAACGGCGAACACCCTGATTCCCCTGTCCTTCGAAGAGCCTGTCCATGAGCACCGTCACCCCCTCCGCCCCGACCCTGATCATCGTCAGCGGCCTGTCCGGCTCGGGTAAATCCGTCGCCCTGAAGACCTTCGAGGACCAGGACTACTACTGCTCGGACAACCTGCCGATCAATCTGCTGCCCGACTTCGTGCGCAGCCTGCTGGCCAACCACGACGGCAGCGCACCACGCCGCCTTGCCGTAGGCATCGACGTGCGCGGCCAGGCCGACCTGAGCCAGCTGGGCGACTGGCGGCAGCTGGCCACCGATGCCGGCGTGGAAGTGAAGGTGCTGTTCTTCGAGGCCAGCGACGAGGCCGTGCTCAAACGCTACGCCGACACCCGCCGCCGCCATCCACTGAGCCAGCTGGGCCTGTCGCTGCCCGAAGCGATCGCGCGTGAGCGTGAATTGACCGCACCGCTGCGCCGCGAGGCCGATGCGGTGATCGATACCAGCAATCTCAACGTGCATCAGCTGCGGCGGCGGATCATCACCGAGTTCACGATGGACCATGCCACCGGCCTGTCGTTGCTGTTCGAATCGTTCGCCTACAAGCGCGGCGTGCCGGCCGAGGCTGACTTCGTGTTCGATGCGCGGGTGCTGCCCAATCCACACTGGGACCCGGATCTGCGTGCGCTGAGTGGCCGCGAACCGGGCGTGCGCGACTACCTGGAAGCGCAGCCGGACGTGCAGCGCTACCTGACCCAGCTGATGGATTTCCTCGATACCTGGCTGCCGAAGCTGGGGGATGGCACCCGCAGCTATGTGACCGTGGCCTTCGGCTGCACCGGCGGCAAGCACCGTTCGGTGTTCCTGGCCGAGCGCCTGGCCCGGCATGCCCGCGAGATGGGCTGGGAAGACGTGGCGACCTACCACCGCGAACAGGATTGAGGGGTGCGGCCGGGCTGCGCCCGGCACCCGCGGGTAGCCACTGCCGGCTTGGCAACAGCAAAAGCAAAAGCGGCATTCCCTGGGATGGCGAGGCGGTGTGCTGTTGGTGGGTGTCGACCTTGGTCGACACAGTAGATCCACGCCATGCGTGGATGAATCCCGGTCAGGCATCGAAAAACGGATGGGGTCGGATCCTTTTCCAACGGAAATGGGCTCCGACCCGAGCAACACTGAATACGGGACACAGTGCCCCTCATCTGCTGCTATCGCCAATTCACCTTGACCTGTTAACGTGCAGTAATGACCTGTGGCATTCTCCTCGTAACACATCCCGGGGTCGGGACCGCCCTGCTAGACGTGGCGACCCGGCTCCTGCGGCAATTGCCGCTGAAAACCGAAGCTTTCGAAGTACCGTTCGACGCAGACCTGGACGCCCTGCTCCCGCTCGCCTCAGCCGCTCTGCGGCGGGTCGACAATGGTGAAGGCGTGCTGATCCTGACCGACCTGTACGGCGCCAGCCCCGCCAACCTTGCCGGGCAGCTGGCCCGGCTGGGGACCCCGGTTCGCCGGGTGTCGGCGCTGAGCCTGCCGATGTTGCTGCGGGTGATGAATTATCCGGAACAGGGACTGGATCAACTGCCCGCCACAGCCGCGGCGGGTACCCGTAATGGAGCGATAGTCGACGATGCTTGAACGAGAACTCACCGTGAGCAACCGCCTGGGCCTGCACGCCCGGGCCACCGCCAAGCTGGTGCAGACCCTGGCGCCGTTCCGCTGCAACGTGACCATGGCCGCCAAGGGCCGTGAGATCAACGCCAAGAGCATCATGGGCGTGATGCTGCTGGCCGCCGGCCAGGGCACCCCGGTCACGGTGCGCATCAACGGCGAGGACGAAGCCGCCGCGATGGAAGCGGTGGTCGGCCTGTTCGAACGCCGCTTCGACGAGGACAGCTGAGCGTGCCACGCGCGCGCGCCGGCCAGGTCCCTTCCGGCCAGCGGCCGGTACAGCTGCTGGCCGGGCACGGTGCTGCCCGTGGCGCGGCGATGGGCCGGGCGCGGGTGCGCCTGCCACATGCGCTGGAAGTGGCCGAGCAGCGCGTCGCCGCCCATCAGGTCGAGGCCGAGCTGGCCCGCCTGCACCGCGCGGTGGATGCCGCGCGCACCGAAATGCACGAACTGCGGCAGCGCCTGCATGGCGCCCTGAACCAGGAGGTGGGCGAGTTCCTCGACCTGCATGCCCTGCTGCTGGACGACCCCGAGCTGTTGTTCGGGCTGGACGAGCTGATCCGCAGCGGCCCGTACAGCGCCGGCTATGCGCTGCGCCTGCAGCGTGACCGCTTGGCCAAGGTCTTCGATGGCATGGACGATGCCTATCTGAAGAGCCGCATGGACGACCTCGACCATGTGATCGGCCGCATCCACGCCTTCCTGCAGCCCGAACGCCCGCCGGTGATGAAAGGCCTGGCCGGTGAAATCCTGGTCTGCGACAACATCGCGCCCTCCGAGCTTGCCCAGTTGCAGGCGCAGGGCGTGGTCGGCATCGTCACCGCCGCCGGCAGCGCGCTGTCGCACAGTGCGATCCTGGCGCGCAGCCTGCACCTGCCCTTGATCGTCAACGTGCCGCAGCTACTCAGCCGCATCGCCGATGGCGACGTGCTGATCATCGATGGCGCCGACGGCAGCATCACCGCCAACCCGCAGGCCGACAACCTGCGCGACTACCGCGCGCGCCTGAAAGAACATGCGCGCGAGCAGCGCGAGCTCGGCCGCCTGCGCAGCAAACCCAGCCGTACCCGCGACCAGGTCGACATCGCCCTGCTGGCCAATGCCGAATCGCTGGAGGACGTCACCCAGGCGCATGCGCTGGGCGCGCAGGGGCTGGGCCTGTACCGCACCGAATTCCTGTTCCTGCAGCGCAACGAGCTGCCGGACGAAGAAGAACAGTTCCAGACCTACCGCGATGCCGCGTTGGGCATGAGCGGGCGACCGGTCACCATCCGCACGCTCGATCTGGGCGCGGACAAGGCCGACCGCACCGGCCTGACCCTGAGCAACGAAGAAAACCCGGCCCTGGGACTGCGCGGCGTACGCCTGTCGCTGGCACGGCCCAAGGTGGCCGACACCCAGCTGCGCGCGATCCTGCGCGCCTCGGCCTACGGCAAGCTGCGCGTGCTGGTGCCGATGGTCAGCACCCGCGAGGAACTGCTGGCGGTGCGCCGGCGCATGCTCAAGCTGACCGAACAGCTGCGCAGCGAAGGCCACATGGTGTCCGACCATGTGCCGCTGGGGGCGATGATCGAGGTGCCCGCTGCGGCGTTGGCGCTGGAGAGCTTCATCGACCTGGTCGACTTCCTGTCGATCGGCACCAACGACCTGGTGCAGTACCTGCTGGCCGCCGACCGCAACAACGAGGCACTGGGCGAGCTGTATTCGCCGCTGCATCCGGCCGTGCTGCGGTTGCTGCAGATGGTGATCGAGACCGGCGCGCGGCATCGCATTCCGGTGGCGGTCTGCGGTGAGATGGCCGGTGATGCACGGATGACTCCGCTGCTGCTGGCGCTGGGCCTGAGCGAATTCAGCCTGCACCCCGGCACACTGCTGGAGGTGCGCCGCGCGATCCGCGAGGCCGACCTGGCCGCGCTGCGCGCGCGCGCACCGAAGCTGCTGGCCGCACGCGACCGCCGCGCGATCGAGCGCTGGCTGGCGCTGGTGGCGGATACGCCCTGAGCGCCAAGGGTAGTGCCGGCCGCTGGCCGGCAACCTCATGGCCTTCGATGGGGCCGCTTGCCGGCCAGCGGCCGGCACTACCACCGCCCGGCGGCTATGCGTTGAAACATCCCCTTGCGATAATGACGCGCTGAACACCCCTGTTGCCGCATCCTTGCCGGGATCGCGGCTTTTCTTATCCCGCGGGAGCTGCGATGGCTGAAGCTGTACGCCACGACAAGACTGCGCGCCAACTGCGGATGCTGTCCGACGCACTGGACAGCGGTCGGCTGGGCCCGGTGCGCCGCCTGGTCAACACCCTGGCCCCGGCCGAGATCGGCAACCTGCTCGAATCGCTGCCGCCGGGCAAGCGCGAGGTGGTCTGGGGCCTGGTCGATCCGGAAGATGACGGTGAGGTGCTGGTCCACGTCGGCGACGACGTGCGCGAGAGCCTGCTCGCCGACATGGACCCGGACGAGATCATCGCCGCGGTCGAAGACCTGGACATCGACGATCTGGCCGACCTGGTCGAAGATCTGCCGGACACGGTCATCGACGAAGTCCTCAAGTCGATGGACCGCGAGAACCGCGAGCGCTTGGAGCAGGTGCTGTCCTACCCCGAGGACAGCGCCGGCCGCCTGATGAACCCGGACGTGGTGACCGTGCGCGCCGACGTCAACGTTGACGTGGTGCTGCGCTACCTGCGCCTGCGTGGCGAACTGCCCGACCACACCGATCATCTGTTCGTGGTCAGCCGTCGCCATCAATACCTCGGCCGGGTGTCGCTGGCGGCACTGGTGACCCACGAGGACACCACCCCGATCAACCGCCTGATCGACGACGAGCAACCGGCGATCGATGTCGGCGAAAGCGACCAGGAGGTCGCCCGCCAGTTCTCCGACCATGACTGGATCTCCGCGCCGGTGGTGGACGACAACAACATCCTGGTCGGCCGCATCACCATCGATGACGTGGTCGACATCATCCGTGGACAGGCCGAGCACCAGGCGCTTGGCGCCGCCGGCCTGGACGAGGACGAGGATCTGTTCAGCCCGGTCTGGCGCGCCATGCGCCGCCGCCTGATGTGGCTGTCGGTCAATCTGTGCACGGCATTCCTGGCGTCCAGCGTGGTCGGCCACTTCGAGGGCACCATCGACAAGCTGGTGGCGCTGGCGGTGCTGATGCCGATCGTTGCGGGCCTCGGAGGCAACGCCGGCACCCAGGTGCTGGCGCTGATGGTGCGTGGCCTGGCGTTGGGCCAGGTGGGCGCCTCCAACGCGCGCACGCTGCTGTGGAAGGAAGTGCGGGTCGCCTTGTTGAACGGCGTGATGCTGGGTTCGGTGCTGGGCCTGATCGTACTCGCTTGGTTCCACTCGCCCGGGTTGTCGGCGGTGATCGCCATCGCGCTGACCTGCAACCTGCTGTTCGCCGCGTTGGCCGGCGTGCTGGTGCCACTGACCCTGAAACGCTTCGGCTTCGACCCGGCGCTGGCCAGCGGCATCTTCCTGACCGCCGTGACCGATTCGATGGGCTTCTTCACCTTCCTCGGCCTGGCCACCCTGGTGCTGCTGCACTGACCGCATCAAGGATCGGGCCCCGCCAAGCGGGCTCGGACCCCACTCAACGGGAACACCCATGGCAACAACGATAGAAAACTACTTCCAGCCCGGCTGGCGCGACCAGCAGCACACCTGCCCGGCCTGCGAATGGAAGGGCAGCTCGCGTGCCATGGAGATGGAGCTGGACGAGGACGCCACCGAGTACGACTGCCCGGTCTGCGAGAACCCGCTGCTGGTGGTGCTGCACCCGGATATGGCGCAGGTGCAGGCTGCGGCCGCCGAAGGCAATGCCGAGGCACAGGAGCAGCTGGACATCATCGCCAGCTTCCCGCGCCCGCAGTGACGCGGCGCATGATGCCGGGCCGACGTTGGCGGACTACGATGCAGGCGTTCTCGCCGCTTCGGAAAACCCCATGGTCCGTTTGCTGTCGCGCTGGCTGCCATTGCTGGCCCTTCTGATGATGAGCGGTTGCACTTCGCTGCCGGACAGCGCGCGTGGCCGCTTCGAAGCACGTGCGGTGAAGGTGGACGGGCACACGGCTTACTACCAGGTGTTCATTCCCGCGGGCCTGCAGGCCCGCAGCCCTGGTGGGCAGACGCCCGCAACCTCCAACGTCCCGGTCATCCTGTTCCTGCACGGTTCGGGCGAGCGCGGCGCCGATGGCATCAAGCAGACCCACGCCGGGCTGGGGCCTTATCTGCGCGAGCATCCCGACTTCCCTGCCCTGGTGGTGTTTCCACAGGTACCGGGCCATGAGGAATGGAGCGGCCGCAACAACCGTGCGGCCGTTGCCGCGCTGGACGCGACGATCACCGAGTTCGGCGCCGACCCGGCACGGCAGTACCTGACCGGCATGTCGATGGGCGGCTACGGCAGCTGGAACATCGCCCTGGATGACCCGCGCCGCTTTGCCGCGATCGTCCCCGTGTGCGGTGCCGTGCTGGCACCACGCGCAAAGCGCCCGACCCTGTTCGTCGAGCAGGTCGCCCAGGAAACCGATCCGTATGCCGTGATCGCGCAGCGCCTGCAGCACACGCCGGTCTGGATCTTCCACGGCGCGCTGGACGACGTGGTGCCTCCGGATGACGACCGCAGGCTGCATGCCGCATTCCAGAGCGCCAACGCACGCGATGTGCGCTACACCGAGTACCCGGAAGGCAATCACAATGCCTGGGACGCTACCTACGCCGACCCGGCCATGTGGGCGTGGCTGTTCGCGCAGAAGCGCTGAACCGCAGTTTCTGCTGGGAAACAACTGTTGGTGGATGCCTACCCGTTGCTCGGCTTGGGTATTGGTGGATGCCTACCGTTGCTCGGCTTGGGTATTGGTGGGTGCCGACCGTTGGTCGGCTTGGGTATTGGTGGGTGCCGACCGTTGGTCGGCACTATCTCTCCGCCTCGGGGTAATCCATTGCTTGGTACCTCCCATCGATCTCCCATCGGCACCAGGCATACGGATACTCTCCCACGCAGCTCACCAAGTTCGCCCTGACCGGGTTGGCGACGATGTACATCGCATGGCGAAACAGTGATTCTTCAGAACGAATGGCATGATCGTGATAGCTCGATTGCCAGAATGGTCCTGTCCTGCCCAGCATGCGGTTGATCCGCAATTCACTGCTCGATTTGAATCGTTGCATGATGTAGTCCAGCGAGAACGCACGGAGCTCCACAAGCCAATGGATGTGGTCCGGCATGACTACATAGGCAAGTGAGTACGTCAGGCCTTCAGTATCAAGGCGACGGACCACGTCCATCACCAACTGCGCCGCTGTGGCATCGTCGAAGTAGCGTCGACGCCCCTGGGTGACGGTCGTCAGGATGTAGGATTGCCCGATCCGGGAATGGCGGCCAAGCCTCAGGCGTGCGCGGTTCATGGGTACAAGCGTGTGCCTCCCGACCGCCTTCTTCTATCGGGCAACCCCATCAGTCCAGGTAGGCCCGTAGCTATTCAATGTCTGAGCCCGGCACTTCACGGGACTGATGGTTCTGTGCCGACCAACGGTCGGCACCCACCCAGACAGTTCAAGGTGAATCCTATTTGTGCCGACCAACGGTCGGCACCCACCCAGACAGTTCAAGGTGAATCCTATTTGTGCCGACCAACGGTCGGCACCCACCCAGACAGTTCAGGGTGAATCCCTTTTGTGCCGACCAACGGTCGGCACCCACCAGGGCAGGTCAGCCCAGCAGCGTTTCCAGCACGGCCATGCGCACGGCGACGCCGTTGGCGACCTGGCGCAGCACCCACGACTGCGGGCCGTCGGCCACCTCGTCGGTCACTTCCACGCCGCGGTTGATCGGGCCTGGATGCAGCACCGCGGCATCCTTGCCGGCGCGGGCCAGGCGTTCGTTGGTCAGGCCGTACTGCGCGTGGTACTGCTCCAGCGACGGCACCAGGCCTTCTTCCATGCGCTCGCGCTGCAGGCGCAGCATCATCAGCGCGTCGACGCCTTCCAGCATCGCGTCGAAATCATCGCCGACCACGCAGCCCTTCAGGGTCTCGTCGTCCGGCAGCAGCGACTGCGGGCCGCACACGCGGATCTCGCCCACGCCAAGCGTACGCAGCGCATGCAGGTCGGTGCGGGCCACGCGCGAGTGCTTCACGTCGCCGACGATCACCACTTTCATCTTCGAGAAATCCGGGCCCTTGGCCTGGCGCAGGGTCAGCATGTCCAGCAGGCCCTGGGTCGGGTGCGCGCTGCGCCCGTCACCGGCGTTGATCAGTGCAGTGCCCTCACCCGCTGCCTCGGCCAGTGCGGCCACGGCGCCATCATCGGGGTGGCGCACCACGAAGCCGCGCACGCCCATCGCCTCCAGGTTGCGCAGCGTGTCGCAGGCGGTTTCGCCCTTGCGCGTGGACGAGGTCGATGCATCGAAGTTCAGTACGTCGGCGCCCAGGCGCTGCGCGGCCAGCTGGAACGAGCTGCGGGTGCGTGTGGACGGTTCGAAGAACAGCGTGCACACCGCCGAACCGGCCAGCACGTGGCGCTTGTTGCCGACACGACCGACCGCGGCGTCGCGGATCTGCCCTGCCCGGTCAAGCAGCTGCAGCAGGGTGTCGCGCGGAAGGCCTTCGAGGGTCAGCAGGTGGCGCAGGCGGCCGGAGGCATCGAGTTGCTGGGCGGTCATGGCGGTGTCGGGCAGTCAGGGAATGGGGGTGGCGTCGTCCGGCGACGACAGCCAACGGTCGATGATCACCGCCGCGGCCACGGCATCGAGGGCGGCCGCATCACGGCGGCGCTTGCGCCCTTCGGCGCGCTCGACGGCGAAGCGGCGGGCGGCCTCGACCGAGCTGGAACGCTCGTCGATCATCACCACCGGCAGCTTGAAACGTTCCCGCAGCTGGCGGGCAAAGCCCTGCGCGCGCTTGCGGTTGGGCTGGTCCTGGCCGTCCAGGGTCAGCGGGTCGCCGACCACCAGGCCGTCGGGCTTCCATTCCTTGAGCAGGCGTTCGATCGCGGTCCAGTCCGGGCCGTTGCCGTGCACATCGACCACGGCCACCGCGCGCGCATGCGCAGCGAAGGCACTGCCGATGGCCACGCCGATACGCCGCGAGCCAACATCGAAACCCAGAACGGTGCCATCACGGCGGATGGCCGGGGCAGCAGAATCCGGCGCGGGCGCGATGGGCTCAGACATGGCCGCTGTAGTCGGTCAGCCGGAACAGGTCCACACCGATACGCGAGGCTGCACCCTGCCAGCGCTGCTCCAGCGGCAGCTGGAACACCAGCTCGGCATCGGCCGGCACGGTCAGCCAGCTGTTCTCGGACAGCTCGCTTTCCAGCTGCCCTGCGCCCCAACCCGCACAGCCCAGCGTGACCACGGCATTGGCCGGGCCTTCGCCACGTGCCATCGCTTCGAGGATGTCGCGCGAGGTGGTCAGGTACAGGCCTTCACCCACGATCAGGCTGGAATCCCATGCGCGTGCGTCGTCATGGATGACGAAGCCGCGCTCGGGATGCACCGGGCCGCCGTTGAGCACCATGCGCGCCTGCAGGTCGCCATCACCGGTGGTGATGTCCATCTGTGCAAGCACTTCCCCCAGCGTGTACTCGGAAGGCTGGTTGACCAGCACGCCCATCGCCCCGTTCTCGTCGTGCTGGCAGATCAGCGCGACGCTGCGGGCGAATGTCGCGTCGAGCAGCGACGGCAGCGCGACGAGCAGGTGATCGGCAAGGGAAGTCGGCGTAACAGGCATGGGCCCATTCTACCTGCTGGGGGCGGGATGGTCGCGCGATGGCGCCGAACCGCGATGGGCTAGGATGGTGCTTTGCCATGGAAGGTCATCGATGCAGTCTTCATCGCCCCTGACCCTGCCGGCACGCAGCGCCATCGTCCTGATCGCGCTGCTGCAGGGCCTGATGCTGTATGCCGCGCAGGAGCTGTCCGATGCGTGGCCGTTCCGCGATATCGGCTGGCGCTACTGCTGGTACGCCTGGGTGCTGGCCATTCCCAGCGCGGTGGCGCTGAGCCTGGTCGAGCTGGGCCAGCGCCGCCTGTGGCTGCAGGCCGCGCTCGGCTCGGCGGTGGTGCTGGCGCTGGCCGCCTGGACCGGCTGGAACCTCAACGGCGAGACCGCACTGGAATCGGGCGCGCTGCAGTTCCCGCTGACCCTGGGCATGGCCGTGGCGGTGTTCGTGGCCCTGCCCTGGTGGCAGTTCCAGCTGCAGCACGGGCATTGGCGTGCCAGCTACCCGGAGCTGTTCGAGCGCGCCTGGCAGAATGGTTTGACCCTGGCCCTCGCCGCGCTGTTCACCGGGCTGACCTGGCTGCTGTTGTGGCTGTGGGCGGCGCTGTTCCAGCTGCTCGACGTGACCGTCTTCCGCGACCTGTTCCGGCAGGACGCGTTCATCGCGCTGGCCACCGGCAGCCTGGCCGGGTTCGGCGTGCTGATCGGGCGCACCCAGCACCGCGCGATCCAGATCACCCGCCAGGTGCTGTTCGCGATCTGTCGCGGGCTGCTGCCGCTGCTCTCGTTCATTGCCGTGCTGTTCGTGCTGAGCCTGCCGCTGACCGGGCTGGAACCGCTGTGGAAGACCCGCTCGGCCGCCAGTCTGCTGCTGGTGCTGTCGCTGCTGCTGGTGTCATTCACCAATGCGGTCTACCAGCAGGGCGACGACACCGCGCCCTACCCCGTCGTGCTGCGCCGGCTGGTCGAGGCCAGCCTGCTGGCGCTGCCGGTCTATGCGGTGCTGGCGCTGTATGCACTGGGCCTGCGCGTGGTGCAGTACGGCTGGACCCTGGACCGCTTCTGGGCGGTGCTGATCGCGTTGGCCGTGGCCGGCTATGCACTGGGCTACGCGCTGGCGGTAGTGCGCCGGCAGGGCCGCTGGCTGCAGACGCTGGAGCCGGTCAACCGCTGGATGTGTTGGGCGGTGCTGGCACTGGCATTGCTGGGCAACTCGCCGCTGCTGGACCCGGTGCGGCTG
Organism: Stenotrophomonas sp. 63632_Sma; assembly: GCF_056482875.1. Lineage (NCBI taxonomy): Bacteria > Pseudomonadati > Pseudomonadota > Gammaproteobacteria > Lysobacterales > Lysobacteraceae > Stenotrophomonas > Stenotrophomonas sp. 63632_Sma. Next base: position 1,044,143 of record NZ_CM151220.1, on the reverse strand, counting down.
ACCCTGTCCAGCCAGTTGGCGCGCCTGCGTGCGGACCCGCCAGCGATCACCAGCAGTGACGTCAACGTGCTGCGCTTCGATCTTGGGCGCCGTGGCGTGCAGGCGCTGCGCGAGCTGCAGCGTGATCCGGCCATCACCGCCGATGCCAACGCGCCACAGGTGATCGCTGCCGCGCTGGCACGTACCTCGCGCTGGGACGATGGACAGCGCCTCGACAAGGGTCTGCAGGACGTCGCCGCCCTGCAGTGCGCGCTGAAGCTGGCCAAGGGATCCAGCTCGCCACCGGACGATTGGTGGCAGGCACTGGCCACCCGCGCGATCAATGGCGAATCGTGCGCCCAGAGCGAGCGCGACTGCCTGATCGTGCATCGCGACCTGGATGGCGACGGCAACGCCGAGGTACTGCTGTGCGAGCTGTACACCCACCGCGGGCCGGACTGCGTGCTGTACGCACGTGGCAGGGATGCCCAGTGGCGCCGCGCCGGTTCGCTGTTCGGCACCGTCAGCGGCCAGGCCGAGGCGATCAACCAGGCCCTGCGTGACGGCGAACTCATGCTTGTGCCACCGCGCTGGCCGATGCTGTCCATCGGCGGGCGCCCCGCGGTGGCCATCGATCCCGAACCCGAATCCAACGAGTCTTCTCCATGAGCGGTTACTGCCTCATCGCCCCGGGCCATCCGGTGCACGACTACTACCACGCCAACGAATACGGCTTCCCGCAGCGTGACGAGCGCGAGCTGTTCGAGCGGCTGGTGCTGGAGATCAACCAGGCCGGGCTGAGCTGGGAGACCATCCTGAAGAAGCGCGAGGGCTTCCGCGCGGCCTATGACGGCTTCGATGTGGACCGCGTGGCGGCGTATGCCGAGCAGGACATCGAACGCCTGCTGTCGGACGCGGGCATCATCCGCAACCGGCTGAAGGTGCTGGCGGCGATCCACAACGCACAGGTGATCCAGCAGCTGCGGGCCAGCCACGGCAGCTTCGCGGCGTGGCTGGACGCGCACCATCCGCGCAGCAAGGCCGACTGGGTGAAGCTGTTCAAGAAGACGTTCCGCTTCACCGGCGGCGAGATCACCGGCGAATTCCTGATGAGCCTGGGCTACCTGCCCGGTGCGCACGCCGAGGACTGCCCGGTGCATGCGCGGCTGCTGACGCTGTCGCCGCCGTGGTTGCAGGCCTCCCGGTAGCGCCGGCCGCTGGCCGGCAACCTCGGAACGCCTCAGGTGTTGCGCCACCAGCGGCCGGCACTACCGTCGAATCGTCACACGCCCATGTAACGGCCCGGGCGGTGGTTGAACATCAGCACCAGGCTGAGCACCACCGCGCCGATCGCCGAGTACAGCACCTTCGACGGCGACAGCACGAAGAACGCGGCCACCATCAGGCAGGCGTCGTAGGACATCTGCACCTTGCCCGCGCTCCAGCCGCGGGTGCGCTGCAGGTACACCGCCAGGATACCGATGCCGCCGAGGCTGGCGCGGTGGCGGATGAAGAACAGGATGCCCAGGCCGGACAACGCACCACCGACGATCGCCGAATACAACGGGTTGATGTGCGAGAAGTCGATCCAGCGCGGCAGCAGGTCGGTCAGCACGCCACAGGCGGTGACCGCGGCGAAGGTCTTCAGGGTGAATTCCCAGCCCATGCGCCGCAGCGCCACCCAGTAGAACGGCAGATTGACCAGCACGAACACCAGGCCGAAGTTCCAGCCCATCGAGTAGTGCAGCAGGAAGGCCATGCCGGCCATGCCGCCGATCATCAGCCCACCCTTGGCGAAGATGGCCAGGCCCAGCGAGGCCACCATCGTAGCCAGCACCATGCCCTGCACGTCCTCGGCAATCGAGTGGCGAAGCGCTTTTTCGTCGGCGGTGGTGCCGGCGCTGTCGGGCGGCGGGGTCAGCGGACCAGCGGTGACCAGGTGGCCGTCAGCGTCGTCGCACGGCGCAGAGCCATGGGCGGGAAGGGACATACGGGTGGGGAACAGCAGGTGGGGAGCGGTATTAGACACGATCTGCATGACAGTTGCAGATGAAATCGTTCAGCTGAATGCGCCCCGCCCGATCTCCGGCCCGCCGCTGCTCAGCCCTTGCCGGCCAGATGGTGCGCCACCAGCGCATTGGCATGGCCATGGCCCAGCCCATGCTCACTTTTCAGGAAGCTGACCAGTTCCATGTGTTTCAGGCCCTTCTTCCCGGCCAGCAGCCCGAACCAGTGCGCCACCGGCTGCCCGTAGGTCTTCTCGATGGAGGGGAAATACGAGGCCGGGCCTTTCGGCTTGGTGTCAGTGCTCATGTGCAGCTCCCGTTGAAGTCATTCATTCGACGAACCACAGTCCCTGAAATCGACACACCCTCACGTCGTGGGGCCGGATCCCGTGCCGACCAACGGTCGGCACCCACCAACAGCAGCGGGAAATTGTCGAAGGCGGGGCGGCTCAGGTTGCGGGGTGTAAGCCGCATGGGCCCGAGGCATGCCTCGGGCGGGTTGGGCAGGATGCCCAGCCCCGGTCTTGCCGTGTGCGCAGGACAGCGCACACGAGCAAGCGCGACCGAGCTTCATGGGTGAGGGCGCTTTGCTTGCGAAGCACTGCTTCGCAAGCGCCCGAACGCACAGCCGCCAGCGGCTGGGCCGGGCCCCGGAGGGGGACTTGCGCCGTCCCCCGCGACCTGAGCCACCTCGCCTCCCACGGGAAGCCAGCTTTTGACGTTGCCGTTGACGTTGATTCGGCAAGTGCCGGGCGCAGCCCGGCCGTATCATCCCGTCATGCCCCGCGAAAACCTCAACGACCTGCAGGCCTTCGTCCACGTTGCCCGCGAGGGCAGCTTCACCAAGGCCGCCGCCCAGCTGGGCGTGTCCCAGTCCGCGCTCAGCCATGCCATGCGCGGCCTGGAAGAGCGCCTCGGCGTGCGCCTGCTGACCCGCACCACCCGCAGCGTGTCCACCACCGAAGCCGGTGCGCGCCTGCTCGAGACCCTCGCCCCGCGCCTGGCCGAGATCGAGGACGAACTGGCCGCACTGGCCGAGTACCGCGAACGCCCGGCCGGCACCATCCGCATCAATGCCACCGGCCATGCCGCCGAATACATCGCCTGGCCGCGGCTGGCGCCATTGCTGCAGCAGTATCCGGACCTGAAGGTGGAACTGGCTGCAGACTACGGCCTGGCCGACATCGTCGCCGAGCGCTACGACATCGGTATCCGCCTCGGCGAACGGCTGGCGCGCGACATGATCGCGGTACCGGTCAGCCCACCGCTGCGCATGCGCGTGGTCGGTGCGCCCAGCTACTTCCGCCAGCATGTGGTGCCACGGCATCCGCACGACCTGGCCAACCACAACTGCATCACCCTGCGCCTGCCTACGCATGGCGGACTGATGCCGTGGGATTTCGGCCGGGACGGCAACGAACTGAGCGTGCGCGTGACCGGTCAGTGGACCTTCAACACCATGGGCATGACCCGCGCGGCTGCACTGGCCGGCAGCGGGCTGGCCTGGCTGCCGGAAGACCAGGTGCAGCCGATGCTGGACGATGGCCGGCTGCAGTCGGTGCTGGACGATTGGTGCCCGCACTTCGATGGCTACTACGCGTATTACCCGTCACGCCGCCACGTCACCGTGGCGATGCGCACGGTGCTTGATGCGTTGCGCGGGCCGATGGCTGGATGAGGTGTGCGGACCAACGGTCCGCACCCACCTCAGTTTGCACCCACCCCGGTCCGCACCCGCCAGAGTCAGGGTGGCCCGGCGGTCAGCCCTTGGCCTGCGCGGCGCGCTGCGCGTTGTAGCGCTCGCCGACGATGGAGATTTCCTCCAACGTCAGCGCGATGCGCTGCAGTTCCTCCGGCGCCAGCTGCAGGTCAGCCGCGCCCAGGTTTTCTTCCAGGCGATGGACCTTGGTGGTGCCCGGAATCGGCACGATCCACGGTGCCTGCGCCAGCAGCCAGGCCAGCGCTACCTGCGCCGGCGTCGCGCCACGTGCGGCAGCGATCGTGCTGATGCGGTCAACCAGCGCCTGGTTGGCACGACGCGCCTCCACTTCAAAACGCGGTACGGTGTTGCGGAAGTCGTTGGCGTCGAAGGTGGTATCGGCGTTGATCGCGCCGGTCAGGAAGCCACGGCCCAGCGGGCTGAACGGCACGAAGCCGATACCCAGTTCCTGCAACGTCGGCAACAGTTCGCGCTCCGGCTCACGCCACCACAGCGAGTACTCGCTCTGCACGGCGGCCACTGGCTGCACCGCATGCGCACGGCGAACGGTCGCGGCGCTGGCCTCGGACAGGCCGAAGTGGCCGACCTTGCCCTCGGCGATCAGGTCGCGAACGGTGCCAGCGACATCCTCGATCGGCACGTTGGGGTCGACGCGGTGCTGGTAGAACAGGTCGATATGGTCGGTGCGCAGGCGCTTGAGGCTGGCCTCGGCCACCGCGCGGATGTTCTCGGGGCGGCTGTCCAGCCCGGTATCGACGCGCGCATCCTTGAAGCCGAACTTGGTGGCGATCACCAGCCTGTCGCGGTACAGCGCCAGCGCCTCGCCGAGCAGGTCTTCGTTGGTGTAGGGGCCATACACTTCGGCGGTGTCGAAGAAGGTCACGCCACGCTCGACGGCGGCCTGCAGCAGGGCGATGCCCTGGCTGCGCTCCACCGGTTGGCCGTAGCCATGGCTCAGGCCCATGCAGCCCAGGCCCAGGGCGGAGACCTTCAGGCCACTGCGGCCGAGTTCACGTGTCTGCATCGTCGTGCTCCAGAGGGGGAGCGCTGACGATACGCCTGCAAGGGCAACCGATTGAATGGGCAGCGTTGCAGTTGGTCATGACTGGAATTCATCAATACGCGCAGCCGCCCGCCCGTAGCGTCGAGCTTGCTCGACTCGACAAGAACAGTCGAGCAGGCTCGACGCTACGGAACACCCAGGTCACCGGATCTCGGAAATCTCCACGCCATCCAGCCCCTGCGACAGGGTGCGGGCGTCGCCGCCCTGGCTGAGCTTGATGCGCAGGCGCACTTCGTTCTGCGAATCGGCGTAGCGCAGCGCGTCCTCGTAGCTGATCTCGCCCGCCTGGTACAGCTCGAACAGGCTCTGGTCGAAGGTCTTCATGCCCAGCTGGACCGAGTCCTTCATCACTTCCTTCAGCTTGTGGATCTCGCCGTCGCGGATGTAGTCCTGCACCAGCGGCGTGCCCAGCAGGATCTCCATCGCCACCTTGCGCGAGCGGCCATCGGGCGACGGCACCAGCTGCTGCGCGACCACGCCCTTGAGGTTCAGCGACAGGTCCATCAGCAGCTGGTTGCGGCGGTCTTCCGGGAAGAAGTTGACGATGCGGTCCATCGCCTGGTTGGCGTTGTTGGCATGCAGGGTGCACAGCACCAGGTGGCCGGTTTCGGCAAACGCGATGGCGTGGTCCATGCCTTCGCGGGTACGCACCTCGCCGATCATGATCACGTCCGGCGCCTGGCGCAGGGTGTTCTTCAACGCGGCTTCCCAGCTGTCGGTATCGATGCCGACTTCGCGCTGGGTGATGATGCAGCCCTCGTGCTTGTGCACGAATTCGATCGGGTCTTCAATGGTGATGATGTGGCCAGTCGAGTTCTGGTTGCGGTAACCGATCATCGCCGCCAGCGAGGTCGATTTACCGGTACCGGTGGCACCGACGAACAGGATGATGCCGCGCTTGGTCATCGCCAGCGTCTTGATGATCGGCGGCAGGCTCAGCTCTTCCACGGTCGGAATGCGCGTCTCGATGCGACGCAGCACCATGCCGACCTGGTTGCGCTGGTAGAAGCAGCTGACACGGAAGCGGCCGACACCGGACAGGCCGATGGCGAAGTTGCACTCATGGGTCTTTTCGAATTCCTCGCGCTGCGCCGGGGTCATCACGTTCAGGACCAGGTCGCGGCTCTGCTGCGGGGTCAGTGGTGTCTGGGTGATCGGCGAGATCTTGCCGTTGACCTTCATCGCCGGCGGCATGCCTGCGGTGATGAACAGGTCCGAGGCGCGCTGGTGCGCCATCAGCTTGAGGAACGAAGTGAAATCGATGGTGGTCGCGGTGGTGTTCACGGCGGGCTCCCAATGGGGCATGTACCAGGAAACGGTCGGAGGCGGAAACGGCGCGGAAACGGCGGCGCACTGGCGCCCGCCGCCCCGTTGCTGCCCGCCTTACTCGAACAGGCGCTTGTCCTTGGCGTAGTCGCGGGCCTGGTTGCGGGTGATCAGGCTGCGCTTGACCAGGTCCTGCAGGTGCTGGTCCAGGGTCATCATGCCGTACTGCTGGCCGGTCTGGATCGCCGAGTACATCTGCGCCACCTTGTCCTCGCGGATCAGGTTGCGGATGGCCGGGGTGCCGACCATGATTTCCCACGCAGCGGTACGCCCGCCACCGACCTTCTTCAGCAGCGCCTGCGAGATCACCGCACGCAGCGATTCGGACAGCATCGAACGCACCATCGGCTTTTCGCCGGCCGGGAACACGTCGATGATACGGTCGATGGTCTTGGCCGCCGAGCTGGTGTGCAGAGTGCCGAACACCAGGTGGCCGGTTTCCGCGGCGGTCAGTGCCAGGCGGATGGTTTCCAGGTCGCGCAGTTCGCCGACCAGGATAATGTCCGGGTCCTCACGCAGTGCCGAGCGCAGCGCTTCGTTGAAGCCATGCGTGTCGCGGTGCACTTCGCGCTGGTTGATCAGGCACTTCTGCGAGGTGTGCACGAATTCGATCGGATCCTCGACGGTGAGGATGTGGCCGTATTCGTTTTTGTTGATGTAGTCGATCATCGCCGCCAGCGTGGTCGACTTGCCCGAACCGGTCGGACCGGTCACCAGGATCAGGCCCTGCGGCTGCTGGATCACTTCGCGGAACAGCGGCGGGCAGGCCAGGTCCTCGAGGGTGAGCACCTCGGACGGAATGGTACGGAACACCGCACCGGCACCGCGGTTCTGGTTGAACGCGTTGACACGGAAGCGCGCCAGCGACGGGATCTCGAAGGAGAAGTCCACTTCGAGGAATTCCTCGTAATCGCGGCGCTGCTTGTCGGACATGATGTCGTACACCAGCGCGTGGACCTGCTTGTGGTCCAGGGCTGGGATGTTGATCCGGCGCACGTCGCCGTCCACGCGGATCATCGGCGGCAGGCCTGCGGACAGGTGCAGGTCGGACGCTTTGTTCTTTACGGAAAACGCCAACAGCTCGGCGATATCCATGAGCGGCTACTCCCCAATAACGGCTTCGACTGGAAGGATCTTTCCCCGGGCGGCAGTATAGCCTCCTGATTCAACGGAACGCGTTACGTGGCCACTCCCCTGCCCCAGATCCTGAGCAACCTGCACGCCGCCGCCGAGGCCGCTGGCAGGCCCGACCCACGCCTGCTGGCGGTGTCCAAGACCCAGCCGGCCGAGGCCGTGGCCGCGCTGGCCGCACAGGGCCAGCACGCCTTCGGCGAGAACTACGTGCAGGAAGCACTGGCCAAGATGCAGGCGCTGCAGCACCTGGCGCTGGAATGGCACCTGATCGGCCACCTGCAGTCGAACAAGGCCGATGCCGTGGCCAGCCATTTCGACTGGGTGCAGAGCGTGGACCGTTCCAAGCTGGTGACCGCGCTGGCACGCCATCGCCCGGCCGCGCGTGGCCCGCTGAACGTACTGATCCAGGTCAACATCGACGATGAATCCAGCAAGCATGGCTGTGCACCGGAAGAAGTGGATGCACTGGCCGCCGCGATTGCCGCCGAACCCAGCCTGCGCCTGCGTGGCCTGATGGCGATTCCCGCACCGTGGCCGGAAGCGGAGCGCCGTCGGGATGCATTCGTGCGCATGCGCACACTTTTCCAGTCGCTGGCTGCCCAGCACGCGCAGATCGACACGCTGTCGATGGGCATGAGCAGTGACTACGCCGAAGCCATCGCCGAGGGTGCCACCCTGGTACGCATCGGCACCGCCCTGTTCGGCGCCCGCCCGCGCCCGGCCTGATTTTCCAAGGAGACTTCCATGGCAGCTGATTCCATCACCTTCATCGGCGGCGGCAACATGGCCCGCAGCCTGATCGCCGGCCTGATCCGCCAGGGCGTGCCTGCCGCACACATCCACGTGGCCGAACCGATTGCAGCACTGCGCGAGTCACTGGCGGCGGACTTCGGCGTGCAGGTGCACGACAACGCCGCCGATGCCGCCGCGCACGGCCGCACCTGGCTGCTGGCGGTGAAGCCGCAGGTGCTGCGCGATGTGTGCCAGTCGCTGCAGGCGCTGGCGCAGGCGAACCAGCCGCTGGTGGTGTCCATTGCCGCCGGCATCACCAGCGCGCAGCTGGAACGCTGGCTGGGCGGCAATCTTCCGGTGGTGCGCGCGATGCCCAACACCCCGGCCCTGCTTGGCGCCGGCGTGACCGGCCTGTATGCCACGCCATCGGTGGATGCACAGCAGCACGCGCGCGCCGAACAGGTGCTGGCCAGTGCCGGGCGCACGGTGTGGATCGACAGCGAATCGCTGATGGATTCGGTCACTGCGGTGTCCGGCAGCGGCCCCGCCTACGTATTCCTGCTGGCAGAAGCGATGGAAGCGGCGGGCATAGCCCAGGGCCTGCCGGCCGACGCTGCGCGTGCGCTGGTGGTGCAGACCCTGCTGGGAGCCTCGCGCATGCTTGATGAGGCCGGTGAAAGCCCGGCCGAGCTGCGCCGTCGCGTGACCTCGCCGAACGGCACCACCCAGGCCGCGATCGAGAGCTTCCAGGCCGGTGGTTTCGAGGCGCTGGTGGACACCGCGCTGCGCGCCGCGCAGGTACGTGGGCAGGAACTGTCTGCGGCGAATGATTGATCCCGATGTGTGCCGACCAACGGTCGGCACCTACCATCATCCACGCATGGCGTGGATGTTCATTGCCCCAATGTGGCCATGACGAAATCGACGAAGCACTGCAGGCGCGGGCGCGGCCGTCGATCCGGCAGGTAGATCAGGTGCATCGGTCGCGGTTCGGGCAGGTAGTCGCGCAGCAGCGGCTTCAACCGCCCGGCCGCGATTTCGCCGGCCAGCAGCGCGGTCGGCTGCAGCACCAGCCCTGCGCCGGCCACGGCGGCCTCGCGCAACGCGACACCATCATTGCAGGTCAGGCGCGCTTCCCAGTCCACCTGTTCGCCGTTGGCCAGCTGCCAGCCATGGCCGCCGCGCCAGGCCAGGTGGCTCAGGCAGTCATGCCCGGCCAGATCCCCAGGGGTGCGCGGCGTGCCACGCCGGCGCAGATAGGACGGTGCCGCGCACAGGCTCATCGCGTACGGCGGCAACGGCCGCGCCACCACTTCCTGTGACGGCAGCGGCCCAACGCGGATTGCCACGTCGAAGCCATCCTCGATCAGGTCCACGCGGCGGTTGCTCAGGTCCAGTTCGATGTTCAGCAACGGCTGCTCACGCAATAGTCCGGACAGTACCGGCGCCAGCACGCAGCTGCCCCAGGTAGTCGGCGCGCTGACCCGCAGCAGCCCGCGGGGTTGTACCTGCAGTCCGGCCACGTCCGCCTCCGCCTGCTGCACCTGCTCCAGCACCTGCCGGCACCCGGCCAGGTAGGCGCTGCCGGCTTCGGTCAGGCGCTGGCGGCGGGTGTTCCGTTGCAGCAGCGCGGTACCCAGGTGCGCCTCCAGCTGCTGGATGTACTTGCCGACCATCACCGCCGACACCTGCAGCTGTTCGGCGGCGCCTGCAAAGCTTCCGCACTCGGCCACGGCGACGAAGGCCTGCATGCAGCGAAGCGTATCCATTGCTAATCCAGAGTTAGGAATCTGCGAAGCATACGCCGCTTACCTAACCCCACTGTGAGGGCGCAGACTGCGCCCATTCCCCCTCTCGCAAGGAACGGCCATGAAGATCCTCCTCGTCGGTGCCAGCGGCACCCTCGGCCAGGCAGTCGCCCACCAGCTCGGCCAGCAGCATCAGATCCTCGCCGCCGGCCGCAACAGCGGTGAGCTGCGCGTCGACCTGACAGACGACGCCAGCGTCGCCGAACTTTTCGCGCGCACCGGTCCGGTCGATGCAGTGATCTCCACCGCTGGCAAGCTGCACTTCGGTCCGCTGAAGGACATGACACCCGAGCAGTTCAACCTCGGCCTGCAGGACAAGCTGCTGGGCCAGGTGCGGCTGGCACTGGTCGCCCAGCACCACCTCAACGCCGGCGGCTCGATCACCCTGACCAGCGGCATCGTCAGCGCACAGCCGATCCGCGATGGCGCCAACGCCACCTCGGTGAATGCCGCGCTGGAAGGCTTCGTGCGTGCCGCCGCGTTGGAGCTGCTGCCGCGTGGCCTGCGCATCAACGTGGTCAGCCCGAACGTGCTGATCGAATCGATGGCGGCTTACGGCCCCTATTTCCCAGGCTTCGAAGCGGTGAGCGCGCAGCGCGCGGCGCTGGCCTTCCAGCGCGCGGTGGAAGGCATCCAGAGCGGCGAGACGATCACGGTCTGGTAAGAAAAAAGGGGACGGAGGGGATTAAGTCGTTAATGCACAAGCGACATAATCCCCTCCGTCCCCTCTTCGCGGATCACTCCCAGCGCATCGGGCCGTCGCCGCGTTCGCCGAGGACGTCTTCGGGGTTGGCCAGGCGGCAGCGCTGCAGCGACAGGCAGCCGCAGCCGATGCAGCCGGTCAGTTCATCGCGCAGCAGTTCCAGCATGTGGATGCGCTCCTCCAGCTCGGTGCGCCAGCGCGCGGACAGCTTTGCCCAGTCGGCCTTGGTCGGCGCGCGGCCCTCGGGCAGGCTTTCGAAGGCACGGCCGACAGCTTCCAGTGGCATGCCCACCCGTTGCGCGACGCGGATCACGGCCAACCGTCGCAGCACATCACGGCTGTAGCGCCGCTGGTTGCCCGAGGTGCGCAGGCTGCTGATCAGCCCCTTGCGCTCGTAGAAATGCAGCGCGGAAACCGCCACGCCACTGCGCTGGGAGACTTCGCCAACGCTGAGTTCCTGGGAAACCATTGCTTGACCTAAACTGCAGTTGAGGTGGCATGCTGCTATCTTCGCCGCCAGTTGACAAGCGCGGCCCGCATCTGACTCGTATGTCCCCCACTCTTTCGCCCGCCGACGCCCGTGCGCCGGCTGATACGTCGATCCTGTCTCCCCGCTATCGCGCCACCACCATCGGCATGGTGGCACTGGTGGCGCTGCATGCCTTCGAGGCCCTGGCGGTGGCCGCCGCCATGCCGACCGTGGCCGAGGCGCTGGATGGCCTGCGCCTGTATGCGCTGGCCTTTGGCGGCACCCTGGCCACCAGTGTCATCGGCATGACCCTGGCCGGACGCTGGGCCGACCTCCATGGGCCAGCTCGGCCGCTGTGGTATGGCCTGGGCTGCTTCGTGCTGGGCCTGCTGCTGGCCGGCTTCGCCATGCGCATGGGCATGCTGGTGGCCGGGCGCCTGCTGCAGGGCCTGGGTGCGGGCGCGATCTCGGTTTCACTGTACGTTATGGTCGGGCGCAGCTATCCCGAGCACCTGCGCCCGAAGGTATTCGCCGCGTTCTCGGCCGGCTGGGTGGTGCCGTCGATGATCGGCCCCGCGCTGAGCGGGTTGATCGTGCAGCATCTCGGCTGGCGCTGGGTGTTCCTGGCGGTACCCCTGCTGGCGGTCCCGGCCGCGCTGCTGCTGCGCCCGGCGCTGGCGCGCATGCAACCGACCGATGCAGGAAACAGCGACGATGGTCGCGGCAACGTGGTGCGTTGGGCCAGCGGCGCCTCGCTGGCGGCGCTGCTGCTGTACTTCGGTGGCCAGCAGCGCGGCCTGCCCGCCCTGCTCTGCATTGGCGCAGCGCTGCTGGCGCTGCTGTTCTGCGTGCACCGCCTGCTGCCGGCCGGCACGCTGCTGCTGCGCCGCGGGTTGCCCAGCGTGATCGCGCTGCGCGGCATCGCCGCTGCGGCCTTCTTCGCCTGCGAAGCCTATCTGCCGCTGCTGCTGCAGCGCGAACGCGGACTCTCGCCCAGCTGGGCCGGCGCGGTGCTCAGTCTTGGTGCACTGGGCTGGTTCGCCGGTTCATGGCTGCAGGGCCACCAGCAGCGCGGCTGGTCACGCCAGCAGCTGCTGCGCGTTGGCACACCGCTGATGACGATCGGTATCGCCGCCACACTGGCCGTGCTGTTCAACGCAGTGCCGCTGCCGGTGGCATTGGTCGGCTGGGCCATGACCGGCTTCGGCATGGGCATGATCTACGCTAGCCTGTCGGTGCTGACGCTGTCGTTGTCCGCACCGCACGAGCAGGGTGCCAACACCTCGGCGCTACAGTTGAGCGAGGCGCTGTCGGTGACCACCGCGCTGGCGGTTTCCGGTGCGCTGTTCGCGCTGTTCGTGGAAGCCGCGCCACACACCGGCTACCTGTTGTGCCTGGCGATCACCTTCGGCCTGGCGCTGCTGGCCACGGTGATCGCACGACGGGTGTAGCACCGCCGCATTGCGGTAGTGCCGGCCGCTGGCCGGCAACCTCCGCGCACTCGGGAATCCCGTGATGATGCCGGCCAGCGGCCGGCACTACCGGCTGCCGGTCCCCATGTCATCGATATCCCGGTGCAGGATGCGCCGCACTTCCAGCACCGCCTGCGGGGTCTCCTGCACGCTGTGACCGGAAATGATCACCTTCTCCGACAACGCACCCGGCAGGTGCGCACTCCAGTACGGCACCAGCCCATCATCGGATTTCTCCACCGGCAGCTCCGGCTTGCGCTGGGCGATGATCGAGTGGTACTTCAGGCCCGCCTCAATCGGCAGCTGTGCGGCGGCCTTCACGAACGGATCGCTGGCCTTGAGGTTGTCGATGCTGTTCGGGATCTTCGGCTTGGCGGTGCCATCGACCTGCTGCTCGGCCTGTGCCAGTGCCATGAACACGTCCTCGAACTTGCCGAGAATGGTCAGCGGCAGGCGTACCAGGCGACCGATCAGGCGACCGACCTTGTTGCCGGCAATGTCGGTGCCCTGGTGCGGCGCGGCGATGAAGATCGCACGCTCCACGTTCGGCTGTGCCTTGAAATGCAGCAGCGGGCCCAGCTTGTTCTGCACCCGCTTCAGCCGTTCCCCCTTCAGGTCGTAGTTGGCCAGCAGGTCGTTCCACAGTACATCGCCGGAATCGCTCACCAGCAGGCGGGCCAGCACGCCGCCCATGCTGTGACCGATGTAGACCATGTCCTTCGACGCACGCGTGCTGCCGTTGGGATCGAAATGCTTCAGCGTGTCGTTGAATGCATTGGCGATCTCGTAGCGGTTCAGCGCGATCGGCGCATTGGTCGGGTAATAGACCTGCCACACCTGGAACTGCTGGCGCAGCTCGGGGTCACCCATGATCTCGTTGGCCAGGTTCACCCACGCTTCCGGGCTGCTGGCCAGGCCGTGCAGCATGAAGATGATGCGGCGGTTCGGGTCCCACGGCTGCATCAGGTAGATGTGCGGCTCGCCGATGCCCTCGCTCATGCCGAACAGGGTACGCAGCGACTGCCGGGCGAAGCCACTCTGCGCCAGCCACAGGCCGTAGGCGGCAGTGAAGTTGCCGGCCAGCGGTACCTGCTCACCGTGCAGAGTGATGCGCTCGGTCGCTTCCGGCGAATAGGCATCCAGCTCGACCCGGCGCGTGCGCATCACGTCTTCCAGGCTGCTGCCCTCGAACCGCAGCAGTGCGGTGACGTTGATCGAGGACATCTCACTGAACTCGGGCACCGAATCGTCATGGCGGTGGCGGCGGCCACGACGCTCGTCGTCCTCGTCGTCCTGCGCGGTTTCAGCCTTCGGGCCGTCGGGCGCGATCACTGGCGCGACCAGTTTCGGCGGGTCCATCACCATCACCAGTTCGGCACCGAAGCCATCGCGGCGATAGGTGCTGCGCAGGCCAACGAAGCTGACCGTTCCCGCTGGCACCAGCTGCGCCGGAATGCTCTTCAGGCCCAGCTGCTGGTAGTTGGAGGCCAGCGACCAGCTACCGACCGTGAGCGGCTTCGTATAGTCCTCGCCGGCCAGCGCAGCGGCGCGTGCGCGCACGAACAACACCACCGCCGCCTTCTCGGCCGCGTAGTTGTAGTAGTCGCGCACCTGCGTCTGCCGGTCCTCGAAGGCCCGGTCGGACGGTGAGCGGCCACTGTAGAACAGGTAGGCATAGGCATAGCGCGCGGCTTCCAGCCAGGCATCCAATGCCGCATCGCTCATCGGCGGATCGCCTGCGGCGGTCTTCTTCGGCGTCATCGCCAATGCAGCCTTCACCCACAGCTCGGACAGCGCCGACAGCCGCTGCTCGACATTGAGGTCGTCGGTCATCAGCAACGTGCTGCGGCAGACCAGGAAGTCCTTCTCGCACTGCGATTCGTCCAGGCCCGCTGCGCTGAGCGTTTCACGCGCGGCGGGGCTGAGCTTGCCAGTGTTGAGCACATCCGCGCGCTTGTTGACCAGTGAATCACTGGATTTGACCTGCTTGACGGTAACCATCGCGCAGCCGCTGCTGCCCAGCAGCAGGAAGGCGGCGAACAACACCGGCAGCAGGCGCTGCCAGCGGGTCAGAAAGAGTTGGGTCATTACTGCGGGTCCTGCTCGGTGCCGGGCACGCCCTGGCGGATCACGGTGGAGAAATGCTCGCCATCACCCAGGTCCAATGCGCGCTGGGTGATGCGGCCCTTGTCGTGCAGCTCGGCGTACGGCATGCCCGGCGTGAGCGCACCGACCTCCTGCGCGTACTCGGCCAGATAGCCGGACAGCAGCAGGCGGTAGTCCAACGGCAGGCGCGGTGCGATGTGGCGGGCCAGGTCGAAGACGATGGTCGTGCAGTTGCTGGTCAGCGTGTTGTAGAAACCCGGCTTGGCATCCAGTTCACGCGCCTGTTCGATGTACGCAGCGAACAGTTCCTTCAGCTGCGCGCGGTCCATGCCATGCAGACGGTACAGGTAGACATCCTCGCCCCGCGCGTTGGTGCGGGTGCGGATGATGTCGGTCTCCTCCGAAGCCACCAGGGTCATCTCGAACTTGCGGAAGAAGCCGCCCAGCGCGGAGAACGACTCACCGCGCTCCTTGCGGATCTCCAGCGAGAACACCACGTGGCGACCATCCTCGAAACCGAACGAGATCAGCGTGTGGGCGATCGCCGGGCCCATCCAGTACGACAGCACCAGGTCGGCCGAGCGCAGCTGGTCCAGGTCGTATTCGCGGCGCACCCAGTGCGCGTCGTAGTCGGTTTCACTGCGCCAGCTGAAGTCGCGCACGTTGTCCAGCACCACATGGCGCCCGTCGAAGGACACCACATGCAGGCGCTGGGCCACGTCGTCGGCCCATACGCGGTCCTGGCGCGGGGTCAGCAGCAGCCACCACAGGCCGGCCAACGCCAGCGCCACACCGAAGGCCGTGCCCAGGCGGCGCGAGGCACGTCCCCGCGCGCCCCGCCAGGACGCCCACAGCGCCACCAGCAGCCACAGCACGGCCACACCGGTGGCCAGCCAATCCGGCCCCGGCAGCTGGTAGGCCAGCAGCCCGCTCACCCACAGCGCCGCCAGCGCCATGGCACTCCCTGTCATCCAACGTCCTGCGGCGTTCACTGGCATCCTGTCGCGGTCTTGAAGCCGCATAGTTAGCCACAAGCGGGTTCACCGTGGCATCTACGGACCGTTCAGGCTGGGCAGCGCACCGTCGGCGGCGGCCTCTGCGGCCAGGTTCACTTCACAGGAGCAACGATGGGCATCACTTCCGTGGCCGGCGTTCCGGTCCAACCCCGGCACCGAGCCACCTGCCACTGCGGCACGGTCGAACTGCTGCTGGACCTGCCGGACGGTATTGTCGAACCCCGCCGCTGCGACTGCTCGATGTGCCGGCGCCGGGGGGCCATTGCCGCCAGCGTCAGCCGCGCGGGCCTGCAGGTGGTGCGCGGGCAGAACCACCTGCAGCGGTACCAGTTCAACACCCATGTGGCCGAGCACTATTTCTGTGGCGTGTGCGGCATCTACACCCATCACCGGCGCCGCTCCAACCCGGAACAGTACGGCTACAACGTGGCCTGCCTGGAAGGCATCGACCCGTTCGCGCTGGGTGTGATCCCGGTCAACGATGGGGTCAACCATCCCGCCGACCGCACCGGTTAGTGGCGCGTGCGCCGTGGCGGTGCGGCAACCTTCTGCCAGGGGGCCATGCCGCTGCGGCCTGCCCGCACCGGGCGCTTCAGCCAGGGCCGGCGGGGCGTCGCCTGCGGTTCGGTGACGACCGGGGGAGGAACAGGCCTGCGGCCAGGCCAGAGATGGTCGAGCAGCCACATGGCAGGTCTCCGTGGGGGACGGGGACGACCTACGCTAGCGGCACCTGGGCAAAGAACGGGTGAGGGTGCTGCGGCAGCCAGATGACAGCCGCGCCCCCCTCAGTCCTGCGGCCGTGACCGGCCCAGGCGGCGCACCAGCACGAAGAACAACGGCACCAGCACCACTGCCAGCACCGTGCCGGAGACCATGCCGCCGATCACGCTCATGCCGATTTCACGGCGGCTGACCGCGCCTGCACCGGTGGCCAACGCCAACGGAATCACACCAGCCACGAAGGCCAACGACGTCATCACGATCGGGCGCAGGCGCAGGCGTGCGCCCTGCAGGGCCGCTTCCACCGCTGAACTGCCGGCACGATAGCGAGCCTCGGCAAACTCCACGATCAGGATCGCGTTCTTGGCCGACAGGCCGATGGTGGTCAGCAGCCCCACCTGGAAGTAGATGTCGTTGACGAACCCGGCCGCGGTGGTCGCCAGCACGGTGCCGATCACGCCCAGGGGAATCACCAGCACCACCGCCACCGGCACCGTCCAGCTCTCATAGAGCGCCGCCAGGCACAGGAAGATGAAGGCAATGGAGGCGGTGTACAGCCACAACGTCTGGTTGCTGGCCAGTTGTTCCTGGTAGGACAGGCCACTCCACTGCAGGTCGAACCCGGGTTGATCGGCAACCAGCGCCTGCATGCGCTGCATCGCTTCGCCCGAGCTGCGCCCTTCAGCGGCGCTGCCCTGGATCTGCATTGCCGGCAGGCCATTGAAACGCTGTTGTAGCTGCGGCCCGCGTGCCCAATGGCTGCTGGCGAAACTGGCGAACGACGCCATCTGGCCGTTGCCACCACGCACATACCACTGGCCGATGTCGTCGGGCACGCTGCGGTAGGGCTGGTCGCCCTGCATGTAGACCCGCTTGACCCGGCCACGGTCGAGGAAATCGTTGATGTAACTTCCGCCCCAGGCCGCGGACAACGTTGAATTGATGTCGGCCTGGGCCAGGCCGAGCGCGCTGGCCTGGGCATGGTCGATGTCCAGCCGCAGCTCGGCCTTGTCGCCCAGACCGTTCAGGCGCACCGAGGTGAGCCCGTCGTCTTCGCCGGCCGCACGCACCACCTGTTCCTGCGCTGACTGCAGGGCCACGCGCCCGGCCGCGCTGGTGTCCTGCAGCCACAGTTCGAAGCCGCTGGACTGGCCCAGTCCACGCACCGCCGGCGGTGCCAGTACATTGACCTTGGCATCCGGCAAGCTGCGGAAGTAGGCATTGGCGCGTGTGATGATCGCTGCAGCGGTGTTGTCGCCCGTGCGCTCATCCCAGGGTTTCAGTGCGAGAAAGCCCTGCCCCGCGTTCTGGCCGGTGCCGGCATTGTTGCGGCCGACCACCACGAACACCACATCCAGGTTCTGCTTTTCGTGCTCCATGAAGTAGCGGCTGATCTGCTCGCCCAATGCTTCGGTACGCGCCATCGGCGTGCCTTCCGGCGTGGAGAACTGGAAGGTTACCTGGCCCTGGTCTTCCACCGGCAGGAAGCCGGTGGGCATGCGCGCGTACAGCGCGACCATGGCGACCACCAGCAGCAGGTAGAACGCCATCCAGCGCCGCGGCCGGGTAACGACGCCACCGAGCTTTCCCTGGTAGGCCAACTGGCTGCGCTCGACGCCCCGGTTGAACGCCCGGAAGAAACGACCCTGTGGCTTCTGCGCCGAAGACGGCTTGAGCAGGGTCGCGCACAGCGCCGGGGTCAGCGTCAGCGCCACCAGCGCCGACAATGCCATGGCAGATGCAATCGTGATCGAGAACTGCCGGTAGATGATGCCGGTGGAACCACCGAACAGCGCCATCGGCAGGAACACCGCGCCCAGCACCACGGTGATGCCGATCAACGCGCCGGTGATCTCGCCCATCGATTTTTCGGTCGCTTCGCGCGGCGGCAGATGCTCGTCGTGGATGATGCGCTCCACGTTCTCCACCACCACGATCGCATCGTCGACCAGCAGCCCGATCGCCAGCACCATCGCGAACAGGGTCAGTGTGTTGATGGTGAATCCGGCAACGGCCAGCACGCCGAACGTGCCCAGCAGCACCACAGGCACCGTGATCGCCGGAATCAGCGTGGCGCGCAGGTTCTGCAGGAACAGGAACATCACCACCACCACCAGAACGATGGCTTCGATGAGGGTATGGATGACCCCCTCGATCGAGACCCGCACGAACGGTGTGCTGTCACGCGGGTAGGCCACCTGCAGGCCGGGCGGGAAAGTCGGCCGCAGCCGCTCGATCTCCGCGCGCACCGCATCGGCCGTGGCCAACGCATTGGCGCCGGAGGCCAGAGTGACCGAGAAGCCAGCCGCCGGATAGCCATTGAGATAGCTGCTGGTCTGGTAGTTCTCCGCGCCGATCTCGACCCGTGCGACGTCGCCCAGCAACACCGCCGCGCCATTGGGCAGCGTGCGCAGGATGATCGCGCGGAACTGTTCGGGCGTCTGCAGGCGCGACTGCGCGGTGACCGTGGCGTTGAGGCTCTGCGTCGGGCTGGACGGCATCGCGCCCAGCTCACCCGCCGTCACCTGGGTGTTCTGCGCCTGGATCGCAGCGCGAACGTCCGACGGCATCAGGTCGTAGGCGCGCAGCTTGTGCGGGTCCAACCACACCCGCATCGCATAGGCCGAGCCGAACACGTTGATCTCGCCGACACCGGGAATGCGGCTGATCGGATCCTGCACATTGCTGACAAGGAAATCGGAGACGTCCACGCGCTCCATGCGCCGGCTGGTGTCGTACAGCGAGACCACCATCAGCGAATCGCCCTGCGACTTGGCGACCGTCACGCCCTGCTGCTGCACTTCCTGCGGCAGCCGGTTGATCGCCTGATTGACGCTGTTCTGCACCTGCACCTGGGCGATATCCGGGTTGGCGCTCTGGTCGAAGGTGACCGTGATGCGCGCCTGCCCGGACGAGGAACTGGTGGACGAGAAATACAGCAGGTGGTCGATGCCCTTGATCTGCTGCTCGATCACCTGGGTGACGCTGTCTTCCACCGTCTGCGCCGAGGCACCGGTGTAGTTGGCGGTGATGTTGACCTGCGGCGGCGCGATGTCCGGGTACTGCTCCACCGGCAGCTGGGTCACCGCGATGGTGCCGAAGGCCATGATGCAGATCGCCAGGACCCAGGCGAATACCGGGCGATGGATGAAGAAGCGCGGCAGCATCTGCTCAGTCCTTCCCGACCGGTGCCGGTGCAGGCTTCACCCGCACCGTCATGCCATCGGCCAGGCCCTGCGCGCCGGCCACCACCACCTGCTCGCCGGCGGCCAGGCCATCAAGGACCAGCCACTGGTCGCCGATCGCACGCGCGGTGCGGAACAGCCGCAGCCGCGCCTTGCCGTCCTTGTCCACCAGCCACGCCTGTGCCTCGCCCTTGGGGCTGCGGTCGACCGCAGCCTGTGGCACCAGCAGCGCCTGCTGGCGGATTCCCTGTCCCACCAGCGCGCGCACGTACATGCCTGGCAGCAGCTGCCCATCCGGGTTGGGGAAACGCGCCCGCAGGGTGATGCTGCCGGTCTCCTGCTGCACGTCCACGTCGGCGAATTCCAGCGTGCCGGGCAGCGGGTAGTCGGTGCCATCGGACAAGCGCAGCCGCACCGGTGCTGTGTCGGCCTGCACGCCACCGTCGGCGATGGCGCGGCGCAGTGCCAGGTACTCATTGCTGGACTGGGTGATGTCCACGTTCATCGGGTCCATCTGCTGCACCCGTGCCAGTGGATCGGCCTGGCCCGAGGTGACCAGCGCCCCCGGCGTGAACAGCGCGCGGCCGATGCGCCCGGCAATCGGCGAGGTCACCGTGGCGAACCCCAGCCGTGTGCTGGCCGTGTCACGCGCGGCCTGTGCGGCCTGCGCCGCGGCGGCAGCCTGCTGGTCGCTGGCGATCGCATCGTCCACGTCCTGGCGCGCGGCCAGCTGGTCCTTGCCCAACGCCTGCATGCGCTGCGCCCGCAGGCGCGCGGTCACCGCAGCGGCCTCGGCGGTCTTCAGGTTGGCCTGCGCCTCGTTCAGCGCCGCCTGGTACAGCGCGGGCTCGATCTGGAACAGTGGCTGCCCGGCCTTCACCCACTGGCCCTGCTCGAACAACCGCTTCACCAGCACGCCATCGACCTGCGGGCGCACGTCCGATTCCTGCGAGGCGACGCTGCGCCCGGGTAGTTCCTGCTGCAGTGCCAGCGGCTGGCTGCGCAGGGTCAGCACGGTCACCTCCGGTGCCGCGGCGCCGGGCTTGGGCGCGTCCTTGCCGCAGGCGCTGAGCAGGCCCGCCAGGGCAAGCGCCAGCAGCGGCAGGCCCGCGGTTCGCGGCAGCCGCCAGGCACGGTACGGACGGGAGGGGTTCGGAAGGATCATCGGCTGCAGGGTTCCACGCGTGGGGGAGCGTTCGGCGCCGAATATAGAAGACGTGGCGGCACGATCCTGCTAAATCGCGCATGAAACATTTTTCATTTGCAGTCGCTGCCCACGATTGCGAGGATGCCCCTGTCCCACTCTGCACACTGGCCCATGCCGCGCGTACTCACCATCGAGGACGATCTTGTCACCGCCGAGGAGATCGCCACCGAACTGCGCAGCCACGGCTTCGACGTGGACCTGGCCAGCGACGGCAGCAACGGCCTGGCGCTGGCACGTGCAGGCGACTACGCGGTGATCACCCTGGACCGCATGCTGCCCGGCATCGACGGGCTGGCCCTGGTCACCGCCTTGCGCCGTGAAGGCATCACCACGCCGGTGCTGATGATCAGCGCACTGTCTGACGTGGATGAGCGCGTGCGCGGCCTGCGCGCCGGCGGCGACGACTACCTGACCAAGCCCTTCGCTTCCGACGAAATGGCTGCACGCGTGGAAGTGCTGATCCGGCGCCAGGGCCAGGCCGCTGCCATCGACAACGTGCTGCGCGCCGGTGACCTGGAACTGGACCTGATGGCCCGTTCGGCGCGACGCGGCGGGCATGAAATCGCGCTGCTGCCGACCGAGTTCAAGCTGCTCGAATTCCTGGTCCGCAACGCCGGCCAGGTGGTCACCCGCAGCATGCTGTTCCAGGAAGTCTGGGGCTACCACTTCGATCCGGGTACCAACCTGATCGACGTGCATATCGGCCGCGTGCGCAAGCGCATCGAACAACCCGGCCGACCGCAGCCGATCATGACCGTACGGGGAACCGGCTATGTCTTCGACGCGCAATCCTGACCACTGGCGCTCTTCCAGCAGCAGACTGCTGGGCCTGTACTGCATCCTGTTCGTGGCGTGGTCGAGCCTGCTGCTGGGCGTGATGTACTGGCGCATCTCGGATTACCTGAGTGACCTGACCGAATCGGGCCTGCAGCAGCGCGCGCACCTTTTCATGAGCTTCGACGGCCCGGCACTGGATGAAGCATTGCGCGACAGCCAGCGCTTCGATCTGCACCAGGTCTATACCTATGGGTTGTTCGACAAAGCCGGCATGCCGATGGCAGGCCCGCTGACAGCGATCCCCGCGGGACTGCCGCTGGATGGCAACTCGCATGCGGTGGACGGTTGGACGCTGGCTGATGGCCGCCACGACAACGGCGGCAGTGCGCTCGGCGTGGTGACCCGCGATGGCCGCACGCTGGTATTTGTGCGCCAGAACGGCAAGCTCATGGCGGTCAACAGCATCATCCTTGATGCACTGCTGTGGGGCGTGTCGCTGACCGTCATTCCCGGCCTGGTGGGCTGGCATCTGCTGCGCCGGCGCCCGTTGAAACGGATCCAGCAGATCGAAGCGGCCACCAACCGCATTGTTGCCGGCGACCTCGGCCAGCGCCTGCCGGTCTCCAGCCGTCGCGACGAGATCGATCGGCTGTCGAGCATCGTCAATGCCACGCTGGAACGCATCGAACAGCTGATGACCGAAGTCAAAGGAGTCTGCGACAGCATCGCCCACGATCTGCGCACCCCGCTGACCCGCCTGCGCGCGCATCTGTACCGCATGCGCGTGGGCCTGGACGAACAGAACCCGCATGCCGATCCACTGGACAAGGCGCTGGCCGAGACCGACATGCTGATGGCGCGCTTCGCCGCGCTGCTGCGGGTATCCGAGCTGGAGAGCCACCAGCGGCGTTCGGCCTTCGACGCGGTGGACATCGCCGATCTGCTGCAGGAACTTCACCAGTTCTACCTGCCGCTGGCCGAAGAGAAGCAACAGCTGCTGGAACTGCAGGTGGACCCGAAGCTCGGGCAACTTCGTGGCGACCGCGAACTGCTGTTCGAAGCGCTGGCCAACCTGCTGTCCAACGCCCTGCAGTTCACGCCGGCGCAGGGCCGCATCCTGCTGCGTGCGGTCGATGACCAGGGCGTCCCCAGGATCGATGTGATCGACAACGGGCCGGGCATTCCGCCACAGGACCGCACGCTGATCTACCAGCGCTTTTTCCGCGGCAGCAGCAGTGCCGGCCAAGGACCGGGATTCGGCCTGGGCCTGTCGATCGTGGCCGCCATTGCCGGCCTGCACGGCTTCCGTGTCCGCGCCGGCAGCGCCCCCGGCGGCGGCGCCTGGATGAGCATCCGCGGCGCGACGGACGGCCTGCCCTGAGCAATGGCCTTCGAGCCAATGCGCGGCCCCGCGCAGGAAAGGAAAATCAGCTGGCAACCGCCGCCCCCCCGGCTACCCGCGCGTGGTGACCGGCACCATCAGCTATCGGTTCTGATCACGGCCAACCCTGGCCGCCGCAGCAGCAGGTGCAACAGCACAGCGCATGCGGCAGTCAGCAGCGCCAGGACACGCAGCAGTATCGCCAGCGCCTCGGCACTGGCCTGCTGCAGCTGTGCGCCGCTCATCGCCGGAAGCAGTGCCTGCGCCTGTGCCTGCGCCCCCGTGGCCAGATAGGCACCGGCACGCGCCAGCGATGCAGGCGATGCTCCCTGCAACTGGTGGCCGATCAGCAGCGCAAGCAAGGCGGTGACTGCGGCCAATGCGATGCCTTCACCGGCCACCCGCACGGTTCCGAAGATGCCGGCGGCCATGCCCGCACGCTGTACCGGCACCACGCTGACCGACAGCCCATCCATCAGGCCCCACGGCAAGGCCGTTCCTGCGCCGATCAGCATCAGCAACGGCACCCACTGCGACGGCGACGGATGCGATGCATGGCGCGACAACAGGTACAGGCCAGAGGCACAGACCAGCAGGCCCAGCGTGCACAGCCGCGCACTTCCAACGCGCTCCGCCCAGCGCGCGGCCAGCATCGGCAGCACCAGCATCGGCGCAGACAAGGCCAGCATCTGCAGCCCGACCAATGTCGTGCTCTGTCCATGCACGCCCAGCAGCTGCAGAGGCAGCACCACCAGCAGCACCACGTAGCCGAAGCAGGTTGCGACCGGCAGCAGCTGGACACCGAGGAACGCCGGTTGCGAGAACAGCGAGAGGTCCAGCAACGGTGAGCGGTGCAGCCGTTCGATGTAGACGAACGCTCCACCCAGCAGCAGCGTCGCCAACAGCGCCAGCTGCACGCGCACGGCATGCAGGCCGAACTCACCCAGCCACAGCAGGGCCAGGGTCAACGCCGCCAGCATCAGGCTGAAGCCCAGCATGCCGCCGACATCCAGCCGCCCGCGTTCGCCATGGCTTTCGGACAACGCGCGCGCGCCCACGGCGAACGCCGCCAGCGTCAGTACACCGCCCGCGGCGAACACACTGCGCCATCCCAACGCCTGCAGCAGCAGACCCGCGAGCAGCGGCCCCAGCGCCAGCCCCGCACCGAATGTGGTGCCCAGCAGCGCGAACACACGGGCACGCACCGGGCCCTGCCAGGCATGCGCCAGCGCAGCGGTGCCGGACGCCAGCGCCGCTGCAGCGGCAACGCCCTGCAGCCCGCGCGCCAGATCCAGCCACAGCAGCGTGGGCGCAAGGCAGACGACGGCAGTGGCGATGCTGAAGCCCGCGGTACCCAGCAGGAACAACCGCCGTCGGCCATAGCGGTCCGCCAGGCCACCGGCAGCAAGCAACAGGCTGCCGAAGGTGAGCATGAAGGCGTTGGTCACCCAGGCCAGCGCAGTCGGCGACGACGCCGCGGAACGGGCCAGCGCCGGCACCGCGACGGCACCGGCCGAGAAGGACAACGGCAGCGCCAGTGCAGCCAGGCAGACGGCAAGCAGGGCCCAGCGCTGCTGCGTGTGGGAAGGTACGGGAAGCATCGAAACCGGGGCCATGCGGGCCTCCATCCATCAGGGGCATTGATGATGGACAGGCCGCTATTCCAGAAAAACAGGCTCGATGGACGTTGATTACGGCCCATGGTTCCGTAATCATGCCCCGCATGGATTCCATCTCTGCCCTGCTGGCCTTCGTCCGTACCGCCGAAGCAGGCAGCATCGTCGGCTCCGCTCGCGTCCTCGGCCTGTCCGCGTCGGCCGTGGGCAAGCGCATCGCCCGCCTTGAACAGGAACTCGGCACCCGCCTGTTCCAGCGCACCACCCGCCGCGTGCACCTCACCGACGAAGGCGAACTGCTGCTGCAGCGCTGCCGGCGGGCACTGGATGAGCTTTCCGAAGCGCAGGCGGATCTGGCGCAGCGACAGCACGCCCCGAGTGGACTGCTGCGCATCGGCCTGCCCACCATCGGCTACCGCTTCCTGCTGCCGGTGCTGCCTGGCTTCCAGCAACGCTACCCGCAGGTGCAGCTGGAACTGGACTTCAACGATCGCATCGTCGACGTGGTCAGCGAAGGCCTCGACGCGGTGATACGCAGCGGTGAACTGGCCGATTCCACCCTGACCGCGCGGCGACTGGGTGGCTTTCGCTTCATCCTCTGTGCGGCGCCCGGCTATCTTCAGGCGCACGGCACGCCCGGTGATGTGGGCGAGCTGCGCCTGCATACCGCGCTGCGCTTCCGTTACCCCACCACCGGAAAGCTGCACCCTTGGCAGCTGCCGGGCATCGAAGGCGATGCTGGAGCGCGCCTTCCCACGGCGATGACCTGCAACAACATGGAGGCCGTGCTGGCCGCTGCGATCGGTTGCATGGGCCTGGCCTGGATGCCTGACTTCCTCGCAGCCGACGCGCTGGCCGATGGCCGCCTGCAGCGGGTACTGCCCGCGCTGCCCACGCACCAGGGGCAGTTCTCATTGCTATGGCCCGGTGGGCGCCATCCCAGTGCACGCCTGCGGGTGTTCATCGACTATGCCGTTGCGCATCTGTTCCAAGGCGACAAGGCGTAGCAGGTCCACAGAATCAGTTGGTGCCCGCCGTCTGCAGGAAATTGCGCAGCACCGGCGACGGCTGTTCCGGCCGCATGCAGAACGGCAGGTCGAAACGCGCTGCTTCGTCCTCCAGCACGCGATAGACGATCTCCTGCGGGCGGAAGCTGGCCATGCTGGCCGGGACGATCGCCACGCCGGCATCCACCGCCACCAGCGACAGGACCGCATGCATGCCCTGCGCTTCCTGCACGACGCGCGGGGTGAATCCCGCCGCAGTGCACAGGCCCAGCACCTGCGCGTGGAAGCCGATGCCCTCGCCCGCCGGCCATGAAACGAACGGTTCTTCAGCCAGCATCGCCACACTGACCTCCGGCGCGTCGGCCAGCGCATGAGCGCGCGGCAGCGCAATCGCCAGGCGGTCATGGTCGAAGTCGTGCAGTACCAGCTCGGCGGCGGGAATCGGTGGAATCAACACGCCAACGTCGATGCGCTGCTCACGCAGCCACAACTGCTGCTGGCGCGACGTGGCTTCCTGCAGGTGCAACTGCACCTGCGGGTACTGCTGGCGGAAGCGGCGGATCAAACCTGGCAGGCGGCCATACAGCGCACTGCCGACATAGCCTACGCGCAGGCTGCCGGACTGCCCCGCTGCAGCTTCGCGCGTGCGCTGCAACCCCTGCTCGGCCTGCTGCAGCGTTGCCCGCGCCTCCACCAGCAAGGTCTTCCCGGCCACGGTCAGGCCCAGCGTGCGGTTGCCGCGCACGATCAGTTCACTTCCGAGCTCGTCTTCCAGCCGTCGTATCGCCGCGGTCAGCGGCGGCTGCGACATGTGCAGGCGGGCGGCGGCGCGGTGGAAATGCAGTTCTTCGGCCACGGCCACATACTGGCGAAGCAGGCGCAGGTCGATCATCTCGAAGCAGGCAGTGGGAACCCGCCTAGGGTACGCCCTCAGCCGCGCACGTCGACGCTGGCGCGGGCGATGGCCGGCCACTGCAGCGCCACCGACTCGATGCTGTCGGCACTGACCGCGCGCAGATCCCTTGGGTACGCCACATGCTCGGCCTCCTGCAGGCGCAGTGCGTGGAACTGGCCATTGCTTGCGCGCAGCACCCAGCCGCCGTCCTGGCAGCGCGTGGATGCCAGATAGGCCACACCTTGCGCAACAGCTTCCGGATGCAGCTCATCGGGCTCACCCTCGATGCCCCACATGCGCGTCTTTGCCACCGGCGAAACCCCATTGACCACGATGCCATGCTCGGCACCTTCCAGTGCCAGCACATTGACCAGACCGAGCGCGGCCAGTTTGGCCATCGCGTACGCAGACAGCCCACGCTGTGCGTACTGCGGATACAGCGCGCGATCGGACGTGGTGATGACGATGCGCCCACCGCCCGCCGCGCGCATTGCCGGCCACGCCGCCTGCGCCAGCCACAACGGCGTCTTCGCGGCCAGGCACAGCATCTGCTCCAACGCATCGTCCTCGATCGCTTCCAGTGGCTGGTACTCGACCCAGCCCGCGTTGTGGATCAGGAAGTCGATGCGGCCGTGCGCCTGCAGCAGTTCCTGCACCAGCGCATGGCAACCGCTGCGATGATCGATGGGACCATTTGCGGCCTGCACTGGCAAACCCTGCCGCTGCAGCGCTTCGACGCTGCGCAGGATGCGCTGTGGATCGGCGCCGCGGCCATCGGTACCGGCACCGACGTCATGCATCACCACCTGCGCACCGCGCTCGGCCAGCAGGCGGCTGTAGGCCAGGCCCAGTCCACCGGCGGCGCCGGTCACCAGACCCACCTGGCCTTCGAAGGAAATACGCGAGATCGGCTTCATGCGCCCAGCTTCAACCAAGCACGCAGGCCGCAGCCAATACTGTTCACCACCCTCCACGATACGCGCACGCTATCGTCGGAAAGGGGACGGAGGGGATTAAGTCGTTTCAGGCACAGCAGGGCCGATTACGACTTAATCCCCTCCGTCCCCTTTTTCGCTCAGCGGCTGAAGCGGCGCGCGCCGGCGACGCAGATCACCGCGACCACGGTCACCAGCACCATGCTGAGGCTGACCGATTCGTGCAGCAGCAGCGCGGCCAGGGCCAGGCCGAAGAACGGCTGCAGCAACTGCAGCTGGCCAACAGCGGCGATGCCGCCCTGGGCCAGCCCGCGGTACCAGAACAGGAAGCCGATCAGCATGCTGAACACCGCCACGTAGCCCAGCGCCCACCACGCCGACGCACCGACCGCGGTGAACGAGGCCGGGCGCATCAGCACTGTCAGCGGCAGCATCACCGGCAACGCCAGCAGCAGCGCCCAGCTGATCACCTGCCAGCCACCCAGATGGCGGGCGAGCCGACCGCCCTCGGCATAGCCCAGCCCGCACACCACGATCGCCGCCAGCATCAGCAGGTCAGCCTGCAGCGAGGCCTCGATGCCGTTGCGCACCGCATAGCCGACCACGCAGGCACTGCCCAGCAGCGAGAACAACCAGAACGCCGGGCGCGGTCGATCGCCGCCGCGCAGCACGCCGAACACCGCAGTGCTCAGTGGCAGCAGGCCGAGGAACACGATGGTGTGTGCCGATGACGCATGCCGCAGCGCGAGCGCGGTCAACAGCGGAAAGCCGACCACCACCCCCAGACTGACCACCACCAGGCCTGGCAGGTCATTGCGCCGCGGCCACGGCTGGCGCAGCAGAAGGAGCAGGCCAAGGCCGAGCACAGCGGCAATGGTCGCGCGTGCAGCAGTGACGAATCCGGCGTCCAGCTGCAGCACCGCCAAGCGGGTGGCCGGCAGGGAGCCCGCGAAGATCACTACACCGATGAAGCCATTGATCCAACCACTCGCCGACCGTTCCACGCCTGTACTCCTGAAGGTGCCGGACGATGCCCGGCTGGACCTGTATGGAAGCATCCAGCGCGGAACGACCCCAGCTACAATCCAGTACAGTCGCAAGTAACTGTACTGCCTACACTTCCACTACGGTTCCCACATGCCACGTTCGCTCACCCGCATTGAATCGGTCATCCAGACTGTCCGCGCCCGCATCGGTGCGCGGGTGGATGGCCCCGGCTCGCGCCTGCCTTCGGTACGTGCGCAGGCGGCGGCGATGGGGGTGTCGGTCTCCACCGTGGTCGAGGCCTACGAGCGCCTGGCCGCCGAAGGTCTGATCAGTGCGCGCGCAGGATCCGGCTTCTACGTCAGTGGGCCGACCGCCCCGCTGGCGCTGGCTGAAATGGAGCCGCGGCTGGACCGCGCGGTGAATCCGCTGTGGGTGTCGCGGCAATCGCTGGAAACGCCCGCGGGCCACCTCAAGCCGGGTTGTGGCTGGATGCCCAGCGATTGGCTGTACCACGATGGCGTGCGCCGCGGCCTGCGTCGGCTGGCGCGTGCCGATGCATCACAGCTGGTCGACTACGCCGGCCCGCTCGGGCTGCCCCCATTGCGCCAGCTGCTGCAACGGCGCAGCGCGGCACTGGGCATCGATGCGCCGATGGAGCAGATCCTGCTGACCGAATCCGGTACGCACGCGGTCGATCTGCTCTGCCGTTTCCTGCTGAAGCCCGGCGACTGCGTTCTGGTGGATGACCCGAGCTACTTCAACTACCACGCGTTGCTGAAGGCGCACCAGGTGCAGGCCATCGGCGTGCCGTACACGCACAGCGGCCCGGACCTGGAGGCGTTCGCGCAGGCAGTTCAGGCGCATACGCCGCGGCTGTACATCACCAACTCGGGCCTGCACAACCCGACCGGCGCCGTATTGTCGGCCAGCACCGCCCACCGCCTGCTGGGCCTGGCCGAACGCAATGAACTGATCATCGTCGAGGACGACATCTTCGCCGACTTCGAACTGCAGCCTGCACCGCGGCTGGCCGCGCTCGATGGGCTGTCGCGGGTGATCCACGTCGGCAGTTTCTCCAAGACGCTGTCGGCAGCTTCGCGCTGCGGCTACATCGCTGCGCGCCATGACTGGATCGAGGCGCTGACCGACCTGAAGCTGGCCACCAGCTTCGGCGGCGGCCATCTGGCGATGCAGTTGATGCACATCGCGCTGACCGACAGCGGCTACCGCCGCCACATGCAGTCGGTACGTTCGCGCCTGGCCGATGCGCGCCGGCACACGCTGCGGAAGCTGCAGGCGCTGGGCATCACGCCGTGGCTGCAGCCGGAAGCCGGGCTGTTCCTGTGGTGCCAGCTGCCCGATGGCCGCGATGCCGCCGCACTGGCCCGGCAATGCCTGCGCGAGGGCATCGTGCTGGCACCGGGCAACGCGTTCAGTCAGTCGCAGCGCGCGGCCGACTATGTACGTTTCAACGTTTCGCAGTGCCAGGACCCGAGGATCTGGCAGGTATTGGCGCGGGAACTGCGCTGAGCCGAGCACCGACCAGGCAGCGTCCACGCTCAGTCGCCCCGCAGGTAGGTTTCCGCTGGAATTTCCATCAACTCCGGCCCCGAGAGCATCGCACCCTTCAGATCGGCGCCTGCGTTCAGGGCATTGTTGATGGCGTTGAGCGACGAACTGCGTTGGCAGATCGCCTTGAATGCGCCACGTGGTCCCTGGTGGTACATCTTCAATGCACGCTCGAGACCCTCCGCCAATATCGGCTCGCAGTCCAGCGGCAGTTCATGCAGGACGCCCTGCCCATCGCGCGCGGTGAATGTATGCGGCAAACGCACTCCCAGTTCCATATGCGCGATCAGGGCCATGGCAAACGCTTCCGGCAGCCAGATCAGCAGACGGATCACCAACCCGCGGGCCACGCCACGCGCGACCAGGTCCCGCTCGGCCTGTTCCTCATCGACGTCTTCCCGGCCAAGCAACGACAACGCGAGCTCGAAGGCCTCGGTCGAGGGCATTGGAGGTGGGCGATGTTCCATTCGCTGTGTCCTTCAGCTCCAGACAGGCGCGCACCTTAGGCAAAGCAGCGCCGGCGCGCAATGCCTCTTGCGCGCCGCGCTACAGTGGTATGTCCCCCGCTGCAGGAATCCGCGCATGTCCACGTTCTCCGATCCGCAGGCGGTGGCCCGCTATGCCGAAGCGCCGCTGCGCCAGGTGCCCGGCTTCCTCGCCCTGCAGCAGATGAGCCGGCTGCTGCTGGCCGAACGTGTCCCTGCGCAGGGCCGCGTGCTGGTGCTGGGTGCCGGTGGCGGGTTGGAACTGAAGGCCTTCGCCGAGGCGCAGCCGGGCTGGCAGCTGCTGGGGGTCGACCCGGCCGCGCCGATGCTGGCCCTGGCCGAGCAGACACTGGGTCCGCTGATGTCGCGCGTGCAGCTGCTGGAAGGCTATATCGACGATGCACCGGATGCGCGCTTCGACGGCGCCAGCTGCCTGCTGACCCTGCACTTCCTCGATGCCGCGCAGCGCCTGCACACGCTGCGCGAACTGCACCGGCGCCTGCAACCCGGCGCGCCACTGGTGGTGGCGCACCACAGCGTGCCGCAGGACCCGGCCGGCAAGCTGCGCTGGTTACAGCGCTACGCAGCGTTCGCCGAAGCCTCGGGGGTTGCCCACGCCGATGCGCAGCGCGCGATCGACGCCATTGCCGAACGGTTGCCGCTGCTGGCACCCGAGCAGGAGGTCGCACTGCTGCAGGAGGCCGGCTTCGACGGTGTGGAGCTGTTCTACGCCGGCTTCAGCTTCAAGGGCTGGGTGGCGTACACCGGGTGATGCCTACGGCACCACGGTAATGCCGATACGCTGCATCAACAGCGCCACCTGCTGCACATCCAGCGTGGCGCCACGCAGGTTGGTGCTGCGCAGGTCCAGCTCGCCCAGCTCGGAGTTGGTCAGGTTGCAGTCGGTGAAGTTGGCACTGTTCCAGTCGATCCCCTCGAACTGGGCACCGGACAGATCCGAACCGGCGAAACTGGCACCGCTCACGTTCGCGCCATCCCAGCGGTTCTCCCACAGTTCGCACTTTTCCAATGTCACCCGCGAGAAATTGGCGTAGCGCAGGTTCGATTTCTTGATGAAGGCACTGCAGAACCAGCTGCGCGTGGTGATCTGGTTCATGAAGCTGGCGTTGCTGAAGTCCGCGCCCTGCGCACGGCACTCACTGATCTCCAGGCCCAGCGCCTTGATGAAACTGAAGTGGCACATGCTGATGTCGCAACTACGGAAGCTGGCTTCCTTCAATGTGGCGCCGTTGAAGCGGCAACCGGCGCGGTTTTCAGCGTCATAGAAGCTGCAGTTGATGAACTCGGTGGCGGTGAGGTCAGCGCCGGAGAAATCGCATTCGTAGAACTGCTGGTCGACCACTTTCTGGCCGGTGTACTGGTCCGCGCCGATGCGCAGCTTGCGGTGAACGGTGGAGGACATCAGGGATTCCATGCCAGGTGCCCCGCCATCATGCCGGGCCGCGAGGGCGATCCATAGACGTGGACGCGGGCGAATTCACCAGCAGTCCAGCCGCCCTGTGTCCCCCCAATGCCGGATGCACGTTGTTGCACGTTAATGCACGAATGTGCAGACTTGCGGCATGAGCTCCGATCCCAGCCCCCTCCCCGCCCAGCGCACCCTGCAGATCCTCGAGGAACTACGCCAGCAGGGCCGCGTGGTCGCCGCCGAACTGGCGCGCCGCTATGCCGTCTCCGAAGACTCGATCCGCCGTGATCTGCGCGAGCTGGCCGCCCAAGGCCTGTGCCAGCGTGTCTACGGCGGCGCCGTGCTGCCGCCCCCCAAGGAACGCCCGCTACGCGAGCGACTGACCCGCGACCGCGGCGACAAGGCCGAGCTGGCCGCCCGCGTCTGCGCGCTGCTGCAGCCCGGCCAGGTCGTACTGCTCGACGCCGGGTCGACCAACCTGGCGATCGCCCAGCAGCTGCCGACCGCTCTCGGCCTGACGGTGATCACCAATGCTCCGCAGATCGCCACCGCCGCCAGCATGCTTGAAGGCACCTCGGTGCAGCTGATCGGCGGCCGCCTGGCCAGCGGTGGCGGCGCGGTCGGCGCTGAAGCGTTGGCGCAGGTGCAGCGCCTGCGCGCCGACGTATACCTGCCCGGCCCCTGCGCGGTGGACGGCGACACCGGCGTCTGGGCAATGGATTCGGAAGAAGCCACGCTGAAACGCGCGATGGTGGCCTGCAGCAGCCGCGTCATCGTCGCCGCCACCATTGAAAAGCTCGGTGCCCGCGGCAACTGGCAGATCGCCAGCCTCGATGAAATCGACGATCTGGTGCTGACCACCTCGGCTCCGCCGGCGCTGGCCGCGCGCTTCCGCGCAGCCGGCATCGCGGTACACCCCACTCCGCCCTGACCGTACCGCCCATGTCCCTTGCCAACCGCGCGCGTGCCGAACAGCACGCGACCCGCGCTGCGTTCTTCATTCCCGGCTTCGCCACTGCGTTGTGGGCCACCCTGGTGCCATTCGCCAAAGCACGCACCGAGATCAATGACGCCACGCTGGGGCTGGTGCTGCTCTGCCTCGGTGCCGGTTCGCTGCTGGCGATGCCGTTGTCCGGCGTGCTGGCCGCGCGCCTCGGTTGCCGCCGGGTGATGGTGGCCAGCAGCCTGCTGATCTGCCTGACCGTGCCCGGCCTGGCGCTGGCCGGTTCGGCCTGGACGCTGGGGCTGGTGCTGTTCGTGTTCGGCGCCGCCGTGGGCGCGATGGACTGCACGATGAACGTGCAGGCCGTCATCGTCGAGCGCGAAGCACGGCGCGTGATGATGTCCGGCTTCCATGCCTTCTTCAGCATCGGCGGCTTCCTCGGCGCGGCCACCATGACCGTGCTGTTGTCCGCACAGCTGCCGCCACTGGCATCGGTGCTGATCGGCGTTGGCGCCATGCTGCTGGTGATGCTGTTGTCGGCAGCGCACTGGCACAGCGAACGCATGCCACACGACACACCAATGCTGGCCCTGCCGCACGGCATCGTGCTGTTCATCGGCGTGCTGGCCTTCGTTGCCTTCCTCGGTGAAGGCGCGATGCTGGACTGGAGCGCGGTCTTCCTCAGCGATGTGCGTCGCGTCGATGCCAGCCTCGCCGGTATCGGCTATGTGACCTTCACCCTGACCATGACCGTCGCGCGCCTGTTCGGCGACGCACTGGTGGAGCGCGTTGGCCGTGAGCGCGCGATCGTGTTCGGCGCGCTGCTGGCCGCCGCGGGCGTGCTCGTGCTGACCCTGGTCACGCCGTGGCAGGCGTCACTGCTCGGCTATGTGCTGGTCGGCCTTGGCTGCGCCAACATCGCACCGGCGCTGTTCTCGCTGGCCGGCCACCAGACCCGCATGCCCGGCGCACTGGCAATCACCGCGGTTTCCACGCTGGGCTTTGCCGGCATCCTTGCTGGCCCAGCACTGATCGGTTTTGCTGCCAACCACTTCGGCCTGATCGCCGCCTTCATCGGCGTGGCCATGGCCTTGTTGCTGGTGGCGATGTCCACGCGCTGGCTGCGGTTGTAACCCAAGGCATCAGCGCCGCCTGCGCCGCAGCTTCATCCGCAATCGCCGATAGCCGATCACCGTCGCCGTGGCACACAACGCGGTGCCAGCAGCGCTCAGCAGCAGCAACACCGCCAGCCGGGCACCCTCTTGGCGCAGCATCGCGGGCAGATCCCAGCTGTGCAGGAAGTAGAACAGCCAGCGTCCCACTCGTTCCCGATGCCCCATCGTCAGCAACGGATCGCCGGTAGCCAGATCGAGATAGACGCGCGTCGCCTCGGCATCACCGAAATCCGCCACCGCAACCGGGAAGCGCCGCACCGCCGCGCCGTTCATGGCTTCCGGTGCACGCGGATAGAAGTAGGCATCCGCTGCCTGCTGCACCACGAACTCCTGCATCGGCGCATCGGACAGCGCACGCACCTTCTGCTGCAGCCACGCGGCCGGCAGCAACCGCGCAACCTGCAGATGCCCATCGCTGCCGGACACGATGCGGGTATCGCCTTTCCCATCCAGCAGCACCGCGAACAGCTCGCCTCCGATGCGGCGCCACTGGATCTCGACCGGTTGGAAGCGCTCAGCACCGGCCACCGCCAGAAGCTTCGCCGGCTCACCCAACGCGCCATCCACCGTTACCGCGCTGCCACGATAGCGTTCAACATCGATCGCCTCGCGCGTGCTGCTGAAGACCCCCAATGGATTCATCGACATCAGCCCGCTGAAGATCCAGGTGAACACGAAGGCCGCAGCCATCAGTCCGATCAGATGGTGCCAGCGCATCCACGGTTCGACGTACGGCGTCTTCGCACCGGAGCGGTAGCGCCCGCGGAAACGCCAGCGCCACACACCCACCACGATGCCGCTGACCGCCGCCACCGTGCACAGCGCGGACAGCACGATCATCACCCACGTCCAGACCGGATCCACCGACTGCATGCGCAGGAAATACAGCCAGTGCAGCCAGGCCCCCACATAGTTCCAGCGCTGCTGCACATGCGGTGCGTCCAGCACCACTTCACCGGTGCGCGAGGACACATACAGGTCACCGGGCTGTGCGCCCCCCACCTCCACCCGGTACAGCGGCCGGTGCGCGTCCAGCGCGCGCGAATGCGTCCAACGGTCCTCTTCCACGCCCATTGCACCGACAAAGGCCGGGCCGCCAGCAAACTGTGCCGCTGACGCTTCGGCGCGCTGTGCCGACACTGGCAGCAGGGCCTGGCCGGTGACGGCTGACCACGCCCCCACGTTGCTTCCCGTGCGCACCACATACGCAGGCTCGCCACGCAGCGTGGTCAGCGCCACGGCCTCCGGCTCGGCCTGCACGGCTGCAGGCAGCACCGACAGCCCGCGCAGATCGCGGGCCTCCGGCAGCACCGGCAATGCCGCCAGACGTTCACCGGGCGTCAGCTTCGGGTAGCCAATGAACAACATCACCATGCCGCTGACGAACCACAACAGCATCAGCAGGCATCCGCCGATGCCGAGCCAACGGTGCACCAGGTAGGTCCAGCGCTTGGCAGTGGATCGCAGCGACATGGTGCGTGTCCTCAGAAGCGATGGTCGACGGTGAACTCGACGCGACGATCCGCGCCCAGCAGCCACTGCGTGCTGGTGTAGTACGCGGTGGCGTAGTACGCCTTGTCGAATACGTTGAACAGGCGCGCTGACAATCGCGTGCGCGGTGCTGCCTGCCAGGTCAGCGCCAGATCAGTGGTGCTGTAGCTGGGCAACTCCAGCGTGTTGGCATTGTCTGCGTAGCGCTTGCCGACATAGCGAACGCCACCCGCCGCGCTCCAGTCCGGTGCGAACTGCCAGCTCAACCACACATTGGCCAGGCGTTCGGCCACGTTCGGCGGCACGTTGCCATCGCGCGACACCAGCAGCGGCGGCGAACCGGTGGTCTCCAGGAAGTCCTCGAACTCGGCCTTCAGCACCGTGGCGTTGGCATCCAACGTCCAGTGCGGCGCGACGTTCCAGTTCAACGACGCCTCGATACCACGCGAGGTCTGCGCGCCCACCTGCACGCGGCGGTCCGGCACCAGCGGATCGCGGCTGAGCAGCCCGGTCTTGCGGATGCGATACGCCGCCAGCGTCCACTCGCCGCCATCGAAGGCCTGCTTCAGGCCCACCTCGATCTGCCGCCCCTTGGCCAGGTCGAAGGCACCGTTGGCCGGGCTGATCATCAGCAGGCCACTGACCGGGTCCGCCGCCTGCGAGTACTGCGCATACAGGCTCAGCGTCGGCTGCAGCGCGAATACCGTGCCTGCACGCCAGCCGGTGCTGCTGTAGGTCTTCGAGAACGCGTTCTGGCCGCTGATCAGATCGGTACGGTCGATGCGCGCGCGGTCGTGGCGCAGCCCCCCCAGCACCGACCAGCGCTCGCTCAGCGCCAACCGGTCTTCCGCGAACAGCGCGTACTGCTCGGCACGATTGCGGTAGCGCGGCAGGTTCGGCGCGTCGCTGACGAACTGGCCCGGCACCGGTTCGAACGGATCGACCGGGCCCGAGCTGCCGGCATAGGTGTTGTTGGTGTGCTTGAAGTGCGCGCGGTTGGCGTCCAGGCCCACCGCGAAGCTGTTCTGCAGGCCACCTGCGGTCCCCTGCACGCGCAGCGTCGAGGTCAGTCCGGTCTGGTCCTGGTTGTGGGTGATCTCGGTGTTTCCCGAGCGATCGATCAAGCCGGTAGCGCGGCTGTAGACATAGGCTTCGGCATTGCGCCAATCGCGCTGGCTGTCGATCTGGTAGAGGCGCGTGCGCCATTCCACGTTCGCGTTCGGCGTCCACAGCGCATCGAGCTGGGTCCAGCGGTCGCGATAGCGGATCTGGCTGTCTTCCACGTTGTGGTTGCGGTGGCGCAGCGCCTCCAGCTGGCGGCCCTCGACCAGCGGCGTGCCGAAGTAACGCATCGGTTGCTGGTAGCCCTGCGCATGGGAGAGGGTCAGCTGCAGGTCCGCGCGCGGCTGCCACAGCAACGCACCGGAGAATGTCGCGTCACTGTTGCGCCCACGATCGACCCAGCCACCGCTGTAGTTGCCACTCACGTCCAGCCGGTAGGCCAGCTCGGGCGTCAGCGCGCCACCGCTGCCGAAGCCCAGGCGCGCGGTGTCCTCGCTGCCCACGGTTACGCTGATCTCGCTCTCGATCGCACCACGCGTGGGCTTCTTCGGCACGATGTTGATCACGCCGCCGATCGCACCGTCGCCATGGATGACCGAGGCCGGGCCGCGCAGCACTTCGATGCGCTCGATCGACCAGGTATCGAACGGGAAGGTGATACCCACGCCACCGTACTGGCGCAGCCCGTCGTACAGGCGCATCACCGAAGCGCCATCGGTGAAGCCGCGGCTGGACAGCGCGCTCAGGCCGTTGCCCGGGTGCGGCATCGCACTGATCGCACCCGCCCGGCTGATCGCATCGTTGAGGTTGCTGTCGCCACGCTGCTCCAGTTGTTCGCGCGAAATCACCGTCAGGCTGGCCGGTGTCTGCAGCACGCTCAGGCCCAGCGCGGAACCGGCGTTGGCGGTGGACGAGAGCTCACCGCTGCGGGTATCGACCACCCGCACGGTGTCCAGCGTGGTCG
This sequence comes from Stenotrophomonas sp. 63632_Sma, assembly GCF_056482875.1. Taxonomy (NCBI): domain Bacteria; kingdom Pseudomonadati; phylum Pseudomonadota; class Gammaproteobacteria; order Lysobacterales; family Lysobacteraceae; genus Stenotrophomonas; species Stenotrophomonas sp. 63632_Sma. The sequence continues at coordinate 1,006,781 of NZ_CM151220.1, read as the reverse complement.
GTGGTGCCGCATCGGCGGCAAGTACGGGGGCGGTGTGCAGGAGCAACGCGCACAGGACAGGCAGCGTCGCCCGGCGCAGGTGCGCGGAGTTGGGGTTCGTTTTCATTTTTTTCACGGCATGCAAGGCCACCCCGCAATGGCAGGGCAGCAATCAGAAAGGGGCAAACACGCGCGTGCGGGCACCGGCCGTGGCCGGCAACCTCATGGAAAAATGTTCAATGCAACGCGCGTGCGGCTCAGGCAGCCATCATGGCTGGCGGCCCACGCGCTCCCAATGTGCCGCTGATCCGTTGCGGCAACGCCCGCACCGCACCGCGCAGCGCGCGGCACACCGGTGCCATCGGCGCCAACAGCAGCACTGCCGCCACCAGCAGCGTGATGAGCCGTGCAGCGATCAGGCAGTAATCGCAGTCCACGCCCATCTCATGATCGGCGTGTGGATCGGCAGGTGGCTTCTTTGCGGCCTCGCCGTGCGGCATCGCCATCGCGTGGTGGTCGTGATGGCCTTCCATCGCGTGCTGCGCATGCTCTGCGTGCATCGCGTGGTCCATGGCGGCCACCGGTGCTGCAGCAGCCACGTGACCGTGCGCCTTCCAGCGGCTCACCAGCGGAGCGAGCAGCACCAGCAGCATGGCGAGCCATGCCAGGGCCTGGAACCGGCGGTGGAGGACAGAACGACGCACGCCGCCATTCTACGGGGCCATGGCCAACCTTGGACCCCGTTCAGGGTTTACCCCCTGCGACACGGTGACGCAGGGCTGTGCTGCCGGCCACAGCGATGGGCACGCCCTCCCTGCGCACGCCCACCACGCTGTGGATCCACGCCATGCGTGGATGCGCTTCGCGCATCAACTCACGTACTGCGCCTGCCCGTTCCCGAACGACCAGTTTTCCCGCTTCACTTCCACCAGGTTGATGAACACATCCTCTCGGCGGATACCCACCGCCGCGTGCAGGCCCTCGGCGATGCCGGCATACAGCGCCTTCTTCTGCTCCAACGTGCGCCCTTCGTTCCAGGTGATCTGGATGCAGATGAAGTCGTCGGTGCGGTCCACGCCCAGGTAGCCGGGGTCATAGATCAACGTGCCCGGCTCGTGTTGCTGGAAGATCTGGAAGCGATCATTCTCCGGCACGCCCACCGCGCGCATGGCCTGGTAGATGGTTTCGCCGACGCGTTGCAGGTAGTCGGCGGATTTACCTTTGCGCAGATCGATGCGGGCGAGCGGCATGGTGGCACTCCAGAGTGGATGGGCACGGCAACGGGCCGAGACTACGCCTGCCCAGGGCGGTGGGACAGCGCAGGAATGGAACCCTCTGCTTCCATTTGTGGCACGGGCCCGCCCACGTGCGTAACGAAGGCGACCCGGACGAACAGTTGGGCGCCTTCCACACCGACGGGCTGATCGTGGCCGCGCGACAGCTGGTACGCGAGGCACATCATTGCCTCTCCGGCGACGACGCCTGACCGGCCCGGATATGCGCCCGCTACAATCGCGCAGGGAGCGCAGGAGACCGCAATGGACGCCGAATACCTGGAGTACTTCAAGGCCGCACTGGAAGGCCGCGCAAGCGTGGGCTGGAACGTCTGGTTCACCGCCAACCAGCAGGCGCTGGCACAACACCTGAGCCGTCCTGCACTGCTGCGCTTGAAGTTCAGCAAATTGGATGAAGCCGAACGCCTGCTGGCCGAGGCCGGCATCGTGCCCTGCAGCACAGCGGGCAAGCGCTACGAAATGTACTGCGCGCAGTTCTCGGCGGACGTGGTGGACGCGAACGGTCGCCCGCTACCGGCCATCTGGCGCGCGGCGCACGGCGGTGCCATCGGCCTGCTTGCCGATGGTGAGCAGGAGGCCGGCCAGGCGAAGCTGCTCGCGGAGTTCCGCCGCGTCCGCAAGCGCGGACTGCAGCAGGCCCATGAATGGTTGGCCGATCTGTGCTTTGAAGGCGAGATGGAACTGAGCGGCGGCAATGCCGATGTGGGCCGTAGCCTGCTGGCGGTGGTGGTGCGGGCCGGCAGCGGTCACGACCTGCTGGATGCAACCGCGATGATCGCGCGCGAGCTGCTGGAGGACCTCGGCTGAAACGGTGATCGCTTCGGCGGGCACCACGGAATCACAGGCAACAAAAAAGCCCCCATTGCTGGAGGCTTCTTTCGTTCTGCAACATGGTGGGCGGTACAGGGATCGAACCTGTGACCCTTGCCGTGTGAAGGCAATGCTCTACCGCTGAGCTAACCGCCCGGTGTGTTGCTGAGCCGCTCATTATAGGGGCTTTTCAGAGGCCGTCAACACTTTTTCACATGGGTGTTCACGGGCATTTCGAGGGGCGCCGCCGGGCATGGCCCGGCGCTACCGAGGGCGGCTATCCGCGCGCCGTTACATCGTATGCGTCGGCTTGTCCGAGCTGGTCAGGCCGGCCAGCAGGGTCTCGATCTTGTGGCGCACGCCCTCGCCTTCGGCACCGTCGGCCAGCTGCACGCCGATGCCGGCGGTGCGGTTACCCTGCGCGCCGGCCGGGGTCACCCAGATCACCTTGCCGGCCACCGGCAGGCGCTCGCTGGAATCGGGCAGGGTCAGCAACAGGAACACTTCGTCACCCAGGAAGTAGCGCTTGGGCGTGGGCACGAAGATGCCGCCGTTCTTCACGAATGGCATGTACGCGCTGTACAGCGCGGCTTTGTCCTTCACGGCCAGGGACAGGATGCCCTGGCGGGCGTTGCTGGCACTCATCGATTTCCCCTTGCGGCAGGCCGCTCGTTCACCTTGTTCCAGGCCAGCAGCAACTCGACCACGGCAAGGTCTGCACGCACCGTGGTGCGCAGCAGGTCGCGGGTGCGGTTGGCCGCATCGAACCAGGCTGCAAGCTTGTGCAATCGCTCCGGCGTGGTCAAGGCATCGGTGCTGGCCTGGGCCAGCGCCAGGTCGGCGGCAAAGCGCAGGCGCAGCGCCGCGTTGTCATCGGCGCACCACTTCTGCGCCAGCTCCACCGCGCCGGTCTTGCCGGCGGCCAGCTGTTCCAGCTCGCGGCCCACTTCGCGGCGCAGGCTCAGGCCATCTTCGCGCAGCCAGTTGTCGGCCTGGCCGGGGTGGCCGCGCGCCGCGTCCAGCGCTTCGCGTGCCGATGCTTCGCTGTGGCCCTGCTGCTGCAGCCAGGCCAGCGCTTCGTGCTGCGGCGGCAACTTGAATTCCAGGCGCTGGCACCGGCTGCGGATGGTCTGCGGCAGGCGTGCCGGGTCGCTGCTGATCAACCACAGATAGCGGCCGGGCTGCGGCTCTTCCAGCGTCTTCAGCAGCGCGTTGGCCGCCGAGCGGTTGATCGCATCGGCCGGGTCGACGATCACCACCTGCGCCACGCCGTACTGCGGGGTCAGCGCCAGCTTGTCGGTGATCTCGCGCACCTGCTCGATGACGATCTCGGTGCGCAGCTTGTCGCCGCTCTTGTTCGGAATGAAGCTGACCAGCTGCAGGTCAGGATGGGTGCCGGCGGCGATCAGCTGGCGCGTGCGCATGGCATGCGCGGCATCGCCGCGCGCCAGCACGTGGTCGGCCAGGGCCAACGCCACCTCGCGCTTGCCCAGCCCGGCCGGGCCGCAGATCAGCAGGCCATGACCAAGGCGGTCGGCATCGAGTGCGGCCACGGTCTGATCGAAGGCGCGCTGCTGCCAGGGCGAGAACGTACTCATGCGCCCTCCCCGCCCTGCAGCCAGCGCTCGACCTGCGCGACCACATCGGCCGCTACACGCGCCTGCACCTGGCCGGCGTCGATCAGCGCGAAGCGCTGCGGGTCCTGCTGCGCGCGGCTGCGGAACACTTCGCGCACGCGCTGGAAGAAATCATCCTGTTCGCTCTCGATGCGGTCTGGCCACAGGTCGCGGCCATTGGCGCGCGCGCGGCCCACTGCCACGTCCACGTCCAGCAGCAGGGTCAGGCCCGGCAGCAGGCCCACCGCGCGTCGTTCCAGATCGGCAATCCACTGCGGGTCGAGGCCACGGCCACCGCCCTGGTAGGCATAGCTGGAATCGGTGAAGCGATCGCTCAGCACATAGGCGCCGCGCTGCAGTGCCGGCTGTATCACCTGGCGCACATGCTGCGCACGTGCAGCGAACACCAGCAGCAGCTCGGCTTCGGCGCTGAGCGGTTCGGCAGCAATCTCGGCATCGGGTTTCAGCACCAGGCCACGGATGCGCTCGGCCAGCGGCGTACCGCCCGGCTCGCGGGTCAGCACCACCTCATGACCGTGGCTGCGCAGGCAGTCACGGATGGCATTGATGGCGGTGGTTTTGCCTGCGCCCTCGCCGCCTTCCAGGCTGACGAAACGCGGGTGGCGAAGCAGCGCGGGACTCATTGCGCCGGGGTCTCCTTGGTACGTTGCTGGCGCAGCTGCTGCAGGTAGCGGGCCACTGCGGCGTTGTGCTGGTCCAGGCTGGGCGAGAACACGTGCGCGCCACTGCCATCGCCCACGGCGACGAAGTACAGCGCGTCGCCCGCTGCGGGTTGCGCGGCTGCCATCAGCGCATCGCGGCTGGGCATGGCGATCGGGGTCGGGGTCAGGCCGGCGCGGGTATAGGTGTTGTAGGGCGTATCGGTGGTCAGGTCGCGGCGGCGGATGTTGCCGTCATACGCAGCACCGATGCCGTAGATCACGGTCGGGTCGGTCTGCAGGCGCATGCCGATCTTCAGGCGGCGCATGAACACGCCGGCGATCTGCGGACGCTCGCTGGCCAGCGCGGTTTCCTTCTCGATGATCGAGGCCATCGTCAGCAGTTCGTAGGGCGTGTTGATCGGCAGGTCCGGCGCACGGCTTTCCCAGGCTTCATCCAGTGCGTCCTGCATTGCAGCGTGAGCACGCTTGAGCACATCAAGATCGCTGTCGCCACGCTGGTAGACGTAGGTCTCCGGCAGGAAGCGGCCTTCCGGATGCTGGCCACCGAAGCCGAGGCGCTGCATCAACGCGGCGTCATCGAGGTTGTCGGTGGTGTGCAGCAGCGGCTCGGCGCGCTTGAGCGCGGCACGCAACTGGCGGATGTTCCAGCCTTCAATGATCGTGACGCGGTGCTGCAGCACCTTGCCGGCGCGCATGCGCAGCAGCAGATCACGCGGGGTCAGGTCGTTGCTGAGCGCGTACTCACCCACCTTCAGTTTGCCGGCCGCATCGAGCTGGCGCGCCAGCAGCTGCCACTGCGCGTCCTGGCCCTCGTCCACGCCGGCGTCGCGCAGCTTGCGCAGCACCGTGTTCATGCCGTCGCCACTGGCGATGACCACGCTTTCGGCGGACGGGGTGATCGGAGCGTCGGCGAACCGGGTCTGCTGGTAGAAGAACCACGCGCCCGCGCCGGCCACGACGGCGGCCAGCACCACCACCAGCGTTACCACGAACAGACACCCGCGCTTGGCTCCCGCCATGGACTACCTCTGAACTCGATTCCGTCGTGCAGGATACCGTGCCGGTGGATTGGGGTCATGACCGGGGTGGCAGACGTCCCCATCCGTGCCGACCAAGGTCGGCACCCACCGTGGGGGAATGGGGTTGCCGGCCAGCGGCCGGCACTACCCCTGCTGGCCGAGCGCGCGCAGCAGACCGCGGGCCTTGGCGCGGGTCTCGTCCAGTTCCTTGTCCGGGTCCGAATCAACCACGATGCCGGCGCCGGTGCGGAAGCTCACCTCGTGGCCATCCACTTCGGCGGTGCGGATCAGGATGTTCAGGTCCAGGTCGCCATCGCGGTTCAGCCAGCCGAACGCGCCGGTGTAGGCACCACGCGGCACCTGCTCCAGCTCGCTGATGATCTGCATGCAGCGCACCTTCGGGCAGCCGGTGATGGTGCCGCCGGGGAAGGTGGCGGCGATCACCTCGCCGGGGGTGACCTCCGGCCGCAGATGGCCGCTGACGTTGCTGACGATGTGATGCACGTGCGCGTAGCTCTCCACGGTCATCAGCTCATCGACCACCACGGTGCCGGGCAGGCAGATGCGGCCCAGGTCGTTGCGTTCCAGGTCGATCAGCATCACGTGCTCGGCACGCTCCTTGGGGTGACCGACCAGCTCCTGGATGCGCGCGGCATCATCATCCCCTTCGAAGCGCGGACGCGTGCCGGCAATCGGCCGGGTCTGCGCGTGGCCGGCATGCACCGACACCAGCCGCTCGGGCGAGGAACTGACCACATGGCGGCCGTGCGCGCTGAACAGGCCGGCGAACGGTGCCGGGTTGGCACGGCGCAGCTGCGCGTACAGCGCCTGCGGGCTGACCGGTGCGGCAAACTGCGCGCTCCAGCGCCGCGACAGGTTCACCTGGAACACATCGCCGGCACGCAGGTATTCGATCACCCGCCGCACGCCGTCGGTGAAGCGCTGCGGCGCGTCCTCGCCGACCGACTGTGGCGGCTGCCAGCCCTGCCCGGCTTCGGGCAGCGCGGCCGAGGCCAGTGCCACCAGCGCATCCAGCAACGCCTGCTCGCCGGCTTCGGCGATGACGAAGCTGGCCTCGTTGTGGTGGTCGTGCAGCACCGCGGCCGGGCAGCGCAGCGCCAGCGCGGTCGGGCGGCCGTCCTCGCGTGCGCGCGCCGGCAGCACCGGTTCTATCTGGCTGGCCACTTCGTAGTCCAGCATCAACGCCCAACCGCCGCGGAACGGCAGGCGGTGGCTGCCGTCATGCGGCAGGCGTTCGTGCTGCCAGGCGCGGTCCAGCACCTGCAGGAAGTTGCCGGCCTGCACCGCATCATGCTGGTCGCGCACCTGGCCATCGGCATCCAGCCGCAGGCTATCGCCCTGCGCGGCCAGCAGCAGGCTCCAGCGGCCCTGGGCGGTGCCCGAGGCGGTGGATTCCATCAGCAGCGGGAAGCGCGACGGGTCGTGCTGCTGCAGGGCCAGCAGATCGATCGGGTGCGGCAGCGGGTGGATCAGCGGTGCGTGGGTCATGGCGGCCAGTTCGGGGATTCAGATGCACGGAAGCCGCCTTGCGGCGGCCTCCTCGTGCGTAGAGTCGAGCTTGCTCGACTGTGTTGCACGTTCAGTCGAGCATGGCTCGACTCTACACAAGGGCGGAGTCGAGCAAGCTCGACTCTACAACGTCGGTCAGACGCGCTTGAAGATCAGCGTGCCGTTGGTGCCGCCGAAGCCGAAGCCATTGGACATCACCACGTCGACCTTGGCCTGGCGTGCTTCATTGGGCACGTAGTCCAGGTCGCAGCCTTCGCCCGGCTGCTGCAGGTTGATGGTCGGCGGGATGACGTTGTCCTGCAGCGCCATCACCGAGAAGATCGCTTCCACGCCACCGGCAGCGCCGAGCAGGTGGCCGGTCATCGACTTGGTGGAGCTGACCATCATCTTGTAGGCGTGGTCGCCGAAGGCGGTCTTCATCGCCATGGTCTCGCCCAGGTCGCCCAGCGGCGTGGAGGTGCCGTGCGCGTTGAGGTAGCCCACCTGTTCCGGGGTCACGCCGGCGTCCTTCATGGCCATGACCATGCAGCGCGCGGCGCCTTCGCCGTTCTCGCTCGGTGCGGTCATGTGGTACGCGTCGGAGCTGGCGCCGAAGCCGGCCAGTTCGCAGTAGATCTTCGCGCCACGTGCCTTGGCGTGCTCGTACTCTTCCAGGATCAGGATGCCGGCGCCGTCGCCCAGCACGAAGCCGTCACGGTCCTTGTCCCACGGGCGCGAGGCCTGTTCCGGGGCGTCGTTGCGGGTGCTCATGGCCTTCATCGCGCAGAAGCCGCCCAGTGCGGTCGGCGACGAGCCACGCTCGGCACCACCGACCACCATCACGTCGGCATCGCCGTACTGGATCATGCGCATGGCGGTGCCGATCGAATGGTTCGAGGTCGCGCACGCAGACACCGCCGAGAACGACGGGCCCTTCAGGCCGGTGATGATGCTCAGCTGGCCCGGCAGCATGTTGATGATGGTCTTGGGCACGTAGAAGGGCGAGATCTTCTTGCCCTCATGGAACTCGATGGTCTGCTCTTCGATGCCGAGCAGGCCGCCGATGCCGGCGCCGACGATGGCGCCGATGCGCTCGGCATTGGCGTCGGTGATCTCAAGGCCCGAGTCGTGCAGGGCCATGAACGAGGCACCGAGGCCGTAATGGATGAACGGGTCCATCTTCTTGGCATCCTTGCCGCTGACCCGGAACTTGCCGAACAGTTCATTGTCGGCGGTGATGTCGAATCCCTTGACCTCACCTGCAATCTTGGTGGTGAACCGATCCAGATAGGCATCAGAAACGTTGGTCAGCGGACCGATGCCCGAACGACCCTGGGTGATGCCTTCCCAGCTGCTGGCCAGATCATTGCCCAACGGCGAGACGATACCCAGGCCGGTTACGACGACGCGACGCTTCATTGCTGATTCTCCTGGCCCGGATGATTTCAACGGGCAACTCGGTTTGCTTCGGTGTGATGCTCAAACACACGGGGCCGCAACAGCGGCCCCATGGGGTGCGGTGCGCGGCGAGCATGGGCCCGCGCGCGCACTGCCGTCTGACATCAGGCCTTGACGTGGGCCTTGATGTAGTCGATGGCGGCCTGCACGGTGCTGATCTTCTCGGCTTCTTCGTCCGGGATCTCGCACTCGAATTCTTCTTCCAGGGCCATCACCAGCTCGACGGTGTCCAGCGAGTCAGCGCCCAGGTCATCGACGAACGATGCGCTGTTGGTGACTTCTTCTTCCTTGACGCCAAGCTGTTCGACGACGATTTTCTTGACGCGTTCTTCGATGGTGCTCATGGGATCTCGCTCCAGATGGAGTTGTGGTTCAAAAGTGGTCGCCATCAAAGGCGATGGCCGTGGGATAGTGTAGTGGAAACCGGCGCGGCCTTGCATCGCAGCAAAAACCTCCGCAGATCAACCACTTGCGGCGCAATCCCTGCGCCCCTTGCTTACGGCATGTACATGCCACCGTTCACATGGAGGGTTTCGCCGGTGATGTAACCGGCAGCCGGGCCGGCCAGGAAGGCCACCGCATGGGCGATGTCTTCCGGCGAACCCAGGCGTTCGAGGGCGATGTCGTTGATCAGCGCGGTACGCGCTTCTTCCGGCAACGCCTTGGTCATGTCGGTGTCGATGAAGCCGGGTGCGACAACATTGACGGTGACACCGCGCGAACCGATTTCCTTGGCCAGCGACTTGCTGAAGCCGATGATGCCGGCCTTGGCGGCAGCGTAGTTGGCCTGGCCGGCATTGCCGGTCACGCCCACCACCGATGCGATGTTGATGATGCGGCCCTTGCGCGCCTTCATCATGCCGCGCATCACCGCCTTGCTGGTGCGGAACACGCTGGTCAGGTTGGTGTCGATGATCGACGCCCAGTCCTCGTCCTTCATGCGCATCAGCAGGTTGTCGCGGGTGATGCCGGCATTGTTGACCAGGATCGAGATCGGGCCGAATTCCTTGGCGATGCCATCGAGCACACTGTCCAGCGCGGCGGCGTCGGTGACGTTCAGCGCGCGGCCGTGGCCACCGTGGGCGGCCAGGCGCTCACCGATCGCGGCGGCGCCGGATTCGGTGGTGGCGGTGCCGATGACGGTGGCGCCCTGGGCGGCCAGCAGATCGGCGATGGCGGCACCAATGCCACGGCTGGCGCCGGTGACCAGTGCGATTTCACCCTGCAGGGGCTTGCTCATGATGTTTTCCTCAGGCTGGGACGGCCGCCGTTCCCGTACCGCTTGCAGCGGCCACCGGTACGGTCGGCAGGAACAAGGGGGATCAGGCCGACCATGCCTCGCGGGCGGCTTCGAAGTCGCCTGGCGTGGCCAGCGAACGGCCGTCGATGGCCTTGTCGATGCGCTTGACCAGACCGGTCAGCACCTTGCCCGGGCCGCACTCGGCGATCCGGGTGACGCCACGGCCACCCAGCGCCTGCACACACCCGGTCCACTGCACCGGCTGGTACAGCTGCTGGACCAGCGCGGTACGGATCGCGTCAATGCCGTCATGCACCTTGGCGTCGACGTTCTGCACCACCGGCAGCTGCGGCGCCTGCCAGGCCAGGCCGGCCATCACTTCGGCCAGGCGGTTGGCGGCTTCGCGCATCAACGGGGTGTGCGAGGGCACGCTCACGGCCAGCTTGACCGCCTTGCGCACGCCCTTCTCGGCCAGCAGCGCCAGCGCACGGTCGACCGCGTCGGCGTCGCCACCGATCACGATCTGGCCCGGCGAATTGAAGTTGGCCGGCACCACCACCTGGCTGCCTGCGGCTTCGGCGCAGACGTCCAGCACCAGCTGGTCTTCGGCGCCGAGCACGGCGGCCATGGCACCGACGCCGGCCGGTGCGGCTTCCTGCATCAGCTGGCCGCGCAGGCGCACCAGGTGCGCACCGTCATGCAGGCTCAGCGCGCCAGCGGCGACCAGGGCGGTGTACTCGCCCAGGCTGTGACCGGCCAGCACCGACGGGCGCGGACCGCCCACGGCGTTCCAGGCGCGCCACACGCCGATGCTTGCGGCCAGCAGGGCCGGCTGGGTGTATTCGGTGCGGTTGAGCATTTCCTCCGGGCCACCCTGGGACAGCGCCCACAGGTCCACGCCGGCACCATCGGATGCCTCGGTGAAGGCTTCACGCACCTGCGGGTGCAGTTCAGCCAGCTCGGCCACCATGCCCACAGACTGCGAGCCCTGGCCGGGGAAGACAAAAGCGAGGGTGGATACGGTCACGCGGTCATCCGCTTGTTGCAATCGAAGCGGGCCATGATAAGGGGGAACATGCCGTGTCGTCTGTACGTGCGCGTATGCACGCGTATGGTGGGCCAGCCGCGGAACGCCGCCGGGCATGGCCCGGCGGACGCACAGTCAGCAGAACAGCTGCAGGACGTCCAGATCGCCGTCGGCGAGGAAATCCACGCACAGGCCCACCAGCATCAGCACGCCAGCGGTGCTGGCGCCATGGGCGATGAAGATGGAGTGGGCCAGCGCGCGCGCCGAGCGGCCCAGCTTCATGCAGACCCGGGCCAGGCTGCGCAGGCGGCCAGTGACCGCGTGCACGTGCTCGCGCACCGGCGCCTGCGCATCGCCCATCGCCTCGGCCATCATCGCCTGCAGGTGCTCGGGGCGGTCGGCGTAGTACTTGGCCACGCCATAGCCGAACATCAGCCAGTCGCGGGCCTGCGCTTCGGACAGATCCATCACTTCCAGCGGATCTTCCTCGAAGTCGATGAAACCGACCTTCTCGCCATCCCAGGTGAGATTGCGCGGCAACGGCTGACCGAAATAGGCGCCGCGCGCATGCGCTGCGGCAATGGCCAGCATGGCCGCCATCACCAGGCGGTCGCGACCGGCCTCGTCGGCTTCGCGCAGGCAGGTATTGAACGAACTGCCGTTGTCGCCGATCACCAGCGCAGCATGGCCGGTGCCCAGCACATCGGGCACGTTCACGCCCTGCGCCTGCAGTTCTGCAAGGCGACGGGCTTCGGTTTCGCGCGCGGCGTCACCGCCACGGTGCGGCGGCGGGCGCAGGGCATCCAGATGAAAACGACGGGCAACAAAATTGAGCAGGCCAAGGGCCAGCGCGCGGCTTCCCTTGCCGTACTGCTTCAGCCAGGCACGTTGCCCTTCGATGACGATGGGCTCAACCATGACAGGTCCTCCTTAAACGCGTTACGGCCCCAGAGGGGCCGCAACGACAAAGCTTCACGTTGTCGTAACTTGCACTATCAATAGCGCAGCAGAGCCGAACCCCACGTGAAGCCGCCGCCGAAGGCTTCCAGCAGCAGCAGCTGGCCACGTTCGACCTTGCCCGAGCGCACGGCGGCGTCCAGCGCCAGCGGCACCGAGCCGGACGAGGTATTGCCGTGCTTGTCGACGGTGACCACGACCTGGTCCATCGACATGTCCAGGCGCTTGGCGGTGGCTTCGATGATGCGCAGGTTGGCCTGGTGCGGAATCAGCCAATCCAGGTCGGACTTGTCCAGGCCGTTGGCAGCCAGAGTCTCGTCCACGACCGAGTCCAGCGCCTTGACGGCGTACTTGAACACGTCGTTGCCCTTCATGTTGATGGTGCCGCCGCCATTGGCGCCGTCCTTGAAGCCGGTCGAAACGCCAACCGGGTTCCACAGCAGCTCCTTCTTGCTGCCATCGGCATGCAGGTGGGTGCTGAGGATGCCGGTGTCTTCGTCGGCCTTGAGCACGACAGCACCGGCGCCATCGCCGAACAGCACGCAGGTGGTGCGATCGTTCCAGTCGACCATGCGGGTCAGCGTTTCGGTGCCGATCACCAGCACGTGCCTGCAGTCGCCGGAGCGGATGAACTTGTCGGCCACGCCCAACGCGAACACGAAGCCCGAGCAGGCGGCGTTGACGTCGAAGGCGGGGCACCCGGCCACACCGAGCTTTGCCTGGATCAGGCACGCGGTGGACGGGAAAATGAGATCAGGGGTGGTCGTGCCGACCACGATCATGTCGAGCTGCGAGGCGTCGATGCCTGCGGCTTCAAGCGCGCGCAGGGCGGCGTTGTAGCCAAGGTCGCTGGTGGTTTCGCCTTCGGCCGCGATGTGCCGCTCACGAATGCCGGTGCGCGACTGGATCCACTCATCCGAGGTTTCGACCATTTTTTCCAGGTCGGCGTTGGTCAGGACTTTTTCCGGCAAATAGCTACCGGTGCCCGCGATCCTCGAGTAGATCCGCTTGCTCATCATGTTTCCTGTTGCGCGGGCCGCCGATCACCGGCACACCCGGGAAAGAAGGCAAAGGCCGCTGCCCGGGGGCAGCGGCCTTCCCGGCACATCAATCTTCTTCGACGGCCGAGGTCTTGGTCTGGATGACCTTCTTGCCGCGGTAGAAACCATCGGCAGTGATGTGGTGACGCAGGTGCACTTCGCCGGTGGTCGGGTCGGTCGACAGCTGCTTGGCGCTCAGGGCGTCATGCGCACGACGCATGCCGCGGCGGGACGGGGTGACACGGGATTTCTGCACAGCCATGGGATTGCTCCAAACTCGGTTCGTTTTGCTTCGTCGTATCGTCGCGCAGGACGCCAGCGCCCAGCACACTTTCGCTTTCGCCGCAGCCGCCGACGACAATCCGGCTGCTATTGTTTCTTCAGTGCCGCCAACGCCGCGAACGGGTTGGCCTGCTTTGTTTCTTCTTCGCTCGGCGCCCAGTCCTTGTCGACTGCTTCACCGTCGGGCGACAGCGGCACCACAGGCACCGCCAGCACCAGCTCGTCCTCGACCAGGTCCAGCGGACGCAGCTGGCCGTCTTCCGGCACCAGCAACGCCTCGTACTCCTCCGGCAGGGACGATTCCTCGTCCTCGTCGCGGATCAGGCCAAGCCTCTGGGTCATCTTCACCGGCAACAGGAATCGCTGCATGCTGCGCTGACAGGTCAGCGGCAACGCGGTGTCGATGGTCAATTCCACATAGGATACCCGCAAGACGTCGTCGCGACCGAATTCAAGCGAGTAATTGCACTCACCGTCGGTATCTGCGACCAACCCCTGCAGGCGGGTCAATTCAGCCAGGGACACCTGACCGTCGAAGCGCCTTCGCGCTACAACCATCCGCCAGGCATCCAGCGTTTCGGGCACGTTCGCGGACATAAGCCGCTGAATACTAAGGATCGGGGCGGCGGCTGTCAAATGCCCGCCATACAGGACTTGCCGCTGGCGCTGCGGACACGCCAGACTGCCGCGCCCTGCCCCGGTATTCTCGCATGTCACTGGTCCTGGCCTCCACCTCCCGCTACCGCCGCGAGCTGCTGCAGCGATTGGGCCTTGCCTTCGACTGCGCGCGCCCGGAGGTGGATGAAACCCCGTTGAATGGCGAAGCGCCGCGGGCTCTGGCCACGCGCCTGGCTGCGGCCAAGGCCGCCGAGGTGGCTGCCCGCCATCCGGGCGCCTGGGTAATCGGCTCGGACCAGGTCGCGGACCTGAACAGCCAGCCGCTGGGCAAGCCCGGTACGGTCGAGGCCGCCTGTGCGCAGCTGGCAGCGATGTCCGGGCAGACCGTGCGCTTCCACACCGCCGTCTGTCTCAGCCGTGATGGAGAATCATTCACGGCCGTCGATCTGACCGAAGTCTGCTTCCGCGCACTGGAACCGGACGAGATCGCCCGCTACGTGACCACCGAGCAGCCACTGGACTGCGCCGGCAGCTTCAAATGCGAGGGCTTGGGCATCAGCCTGTTCGACGCCATCGACAACCGCGACCCGACCGCGCTGGTCGGCCTGCCGCTGATTGCGGTATGCGGATTGCTGCGCAGGGCGGGATACGCGGTGCCCTGAGGGCTTCCGCCAACCTGTAGAGCCGAGCCCATGCTCGGCTGCCCTTTTTGTAGAGTCGAGCCATGCTCGACTGTCTTTGGAGAAGCAGTCGAGCATGGCTCGACTCTACAAAAGCAGGACTCAACGAACTTCGAACGGCTGCTCCTGCCACTCTTCCACGCTGCCATCGCGGCCATACAGGCGCAGGCCCAGCCAATGCCTGCCCGGCGCCAGCGTGGTGGTATCCAGCGATGCGTCGAAGCCCACCGCCGGGTGCTGCGGATCGGTGCTGTCCGGCCACACGGGGCGCACGTCGAACACACGCCCATAGCGGGCGTCACCGATGGAACGGCCATCGACCAGCACTTCGACGCGTGCCAGGCCGACGCCATCCTTGAACGCCCAGCCCTTGATCGCGAACGTGCCGGACACCTTCTCGCCATTGGACGGCGCATCCAGCCACGCCATCGCCGGCGTCACGCACGGCCCTTCCGCGCGCTGCACCGGCAGGCGGAACAACAGGAAGCGCTGGAACCCGTGATCACTGCTGACCACGCGTGGCGCCGGCATCGGCCCCACCTGATCGCAGATGGCGTGATAGCGCTCCAGCAGTTCGCGATAGCGCTGGTCGCTGGGTGACAGCACCAGCAGCATCGGCGCCGTGCGCTCGCCCTCATGCAGCAGGCCCCACTGTGCCAGCTGCGCGGTGCGGCCATGCTTGTCATTGAGCGGATGCGGCAGCACCTCGATGTTGCCATTGCCCAGCTGGAAGCCCAGTTCGGCGCCGACCTTGAAGTTGCCGGCCAGCACGCGCGTCCCTTCCGGCATCTGCCGAAGCTCTTCATGGACCGCTACGGCCAGTGGTTGCCAGCCAGCGAAATTGCGCGGGTAGTACTTGCTGCCGGCCATCTGCTCGCGCAGTGCCGGCGTGGATGCCATCAGGTAGTAGCCGAACGCCAGCACCATGCCCGCGCCTGCCAGCCACCAGCCGGTGCGGCGCAGCCAGCGCGGCCAGCCGTTGAGCACTACCGGCACCGCCACCAGCAGTGCGAGGTAGCCCGGCAGCGGCCAATGGAAACTGATCCGCTCGACGTCAGTGAAGAAGCCAAGCACGAAAATGCCCAACGTGGATACGCCGCCCACCAGGCCGAAATAGCGCCACTGCACGCGCGCACCGCCACCGCTCCGGGTTCCTGCCAGCGCCACCTTCCACATCGCCATGCACAGGATCGGCGTCACCAGCATCGGCTGGATCACCAGGAACCACAGCCCGCCCCATTCAAAGGCCCAGGGATGACGCTCGACCACCTGGAATTTCAGACCGGCATCGTGGTTGTCCGCATTCCACGCCAGCAGTGGCAGCCATGCCAGCACGCCCACCGCCAGTGCGACCCACACGCGCGGATCGGCCAGCATGCGCCGCCCCTGCGGCAATGCCAGCAGCGCGATGAAACCGACGCCGATGACACCGATGAAACGGTAGTGGCTGAGCGCACCGATCAGCAGGCCCAGCGCCAGCTTCATCGCCGAGGAGGCATCCACGTTGTGCAGCAGGCGCGCACCGGCGTGCAGGCAGATCACCGCCGCCAGCGCCATCGGCACGTCGGGTACCGCCAGCAGGCCCAGCGTCGCCGACAACGGCATCAACAGCGTGAGGCTGCCCGCCTGCCAACCCGCCACATTGCCGAACCAGCGCGTGGCCGTGCGCACCACCAGCAGCGGCAACAGCGCACCGATGGCCAGGAACGGCAGGCGCAGCGCAAGCACGTGATGACCGCCGAGCTCCACGCCCAGGCGGGCCAGCCAGGCGGTCAACCCGGGCAGATCCGAATAGGCCGCGGCCAGATGCTGGCCTTCCTGCCAATAGAACGCTTCGTCGACGAACAGCGGCAAGCGCGCGGCAACGATCAGCTTGGCCGCTGTGACCAGCGTCCATAACCAGAGAAATATCGTCCGTGCGCGCTGTTCGCCTTGCATTGCTCTATGGATAATCGAGTGGATTCCAGATCTGAGACGATCATGCCAGCTTCGTCCCCCAACCCCAGCATGCTAACCGATCAATTGCGTCAGGCCCTGCGGGAGGCACAGGATCAGGTGAACGCACTGGTACTGGGCAAGGTGCCGGAAGTCAGGCTGGCGTTCGTCGCATTGCTGTCCGGCGGTCACCTGCTGATCGAAGATCTGCCCGGCCTGGGCAAGACCACGCTGGCGCATGCGCTGGCCAGCAGCCTCGGCCTCAGCTTCCAGCGCGTGCAGTTCACCTCCGATCTGTTGCCCGCCGATGTGCTGGGCGTGTCGGTGTATGAAGCCGGCAGCCGTCAGTTCCAGTTCCACCCCGGCCCGGTGTTCACCCACGTACTGCTGGCCGACGAGATCAACCGCGCACCACCGCGCACGCAGAGCGCGTTGCTGGAAGCGATGGCCGAGCAGCAGGTCACCCTGGATGGACAGACGCATCCGCTGCCCGACCCGTTCTTCGTGATCGCCACGCAGAACCCGGTCGACCTGTCCGGCACCTTCCCGTTGCCGGATTCGCAGCTGGATCGTTTCCTGCTGCGGCTGGCGATGGGCTACCCGAGCGCGCAGGCCGAGCGCGAGCTGCTGCGTGGCAGCGACCGTCGCGACCTGATCGCGCGTGCCGTACCGAAACTGGATGACACCCAGGTGCGCGCGCTGCGCGACGCAGTGAACCAGGTGCATGCCAGCGACGCGCTGATCGACTATGTGCAGGCGCTGCTGACCCGCAGCCGCCAGCATGCCGGTGTGCGCGTGGGCCTGTCGCCACGTGCGGGCCTGGCGCTGCTGCGCGCGGCCAAGGCACATGCACTGCTGCTGGGGCGCGGCCATGTGGTGCCCGAAGACGTGCAGACCCTGTTCGTGGCGGTGGCCGGTCACCGACTGGTGGCGGAAGCCGAATCCAGTTCGGGTCCGGCACTGGCGCGCGCGATCCTGCAGACCGTCGCGGTGGACTGAGCGTGGCCACACGCTGGGCACGCATGCAGCTGCTGGCTCGGCCACGCAGGCCCGAAGCCTTGCCGAGGCGGCTGGACCGCCATCGCATCTATGTGCTGCCCACCCGCTTCGGCCTGTTCGTTGCCACCCTGCTGGCGGCCATGCTGCTGGGCGCACTGAACTACAACAACAACCCGGCGCTGCTGCTGGCCCTGCTGCTCGCGGCAGCAGCAATCGCCAGTGCCATTGCCGCGCATCTCCAGTTGTCCGGCGTGCAGATCGATGCGATCTCCGCCGAGCCGGTAGCGGCCGGGCAACCATTGCGTCTGCGCGTGGACCTCTCACTGCGTGACCCGCGTGCGCGGCACGGCCTGCATCTGCAGCTGGGTGACAGCAACGCCTGGACCTCGCTGCCTGCGCACGGCCGTGGCGAAGTGGAACTGGACGTCCCCAGCGAGCGCCGTGGCTGGCTGGAACTGCCGCGCATCCGACTGTCCACCACCCAGCCGCTGGGCCTGGTGCGGGCGTGGTCGTGGGTGTGGCCGGAACAGCCGCTGCTGGTCTACCCGCTGGCCGAAGCCGTGGCGCCTGCACTGCCGGAGAGCGGCAGCGATCCGCTGCACACCCGCGCCCATGCCAGCGGCGAGGAACTGCATCAGCTACGCCCCTACCGGGCCGGCGATGCGCCGCGCAGCATTTCCTGGAAGCACTCGGCACGCCGCGACAGCCTGCTGGTGCGCGAGTACGAAAAGCCGGTCGGCATCGAAGTGATCCTCGACTGGCGCGCATTGGCGCCGTTGGGCCATGAAGCACGCATCGCTCGATTGGCGCGCTGGGTGGATGTGGCCGAGCGCGAGGGCCGCCGCTACACCCTGCTGCTGCCTGCACACCCGCCGTTCGGGCCCGGTCAGGGCGCCAGCCACCATCACCTGTGCCTGCGCGCGCTGGCGCTGATGCCGCATGACTGAGACCCCGGCCCTGCTCGACCGCAATGCCCGCAACTGGACCCTGGCCAGCGCGGCGCTGGCCTTGTTGCCGTTGCTGCTGCAGCTGCCGCCACTGCTGGCTGGTGTGATCGCGCTGGCGGCGATCATCACCGCCGCCCTGTCGTGGCGGACAGTGTTGCCGATGCCGGTACGCCTGCTGCTGGTGCTGGGCATGCTCGGCGCCATCGTCTGGCAGATGGGCATGGTGCGCCCCGGGCGCGATACCGGTTGCGCACTGCTGGCCGCGATGCTGGCGATCAAGTCCAGCGAGCTGCGCAGCCTGCGTGATGCCCGCAGCCTGCTCGGCTTCGCGCTGTTCTCGCCCTTTGCAGCATTCCTGCTCGACCAGGGGCCGCTGACAACCGCGCTGGCCGCGCTGGCCGGGGGCAGCGCACTGATCGCGCTGCAACGCCTGGCCCAGGATGAAGGTCATGCCGGCCGCCTGCCACTGCGCGGGCAGCTGCATGGTGTCGGCCGCCTGTTGGCGATCGGCCTGCCGCTGGCATTGGCCTGTTTCTGGCTGTTCCCGCGCCTGGCCACGCCACTGTGGGGTGTTCCCGAGCGCGCCGTGGGTACGCCGGGGTTGTCCGACAGCATGGAGCCCGGCCAGTGGTTGGACCTGATGGCCGACGACAGCCCGGCGCTGCGCGTGCAGTTCTTCGGCACTCCACCCGAGCCGGCGCAGCGTTACTGGCGCGGCCCTGTACTGACCGCCTTCGATGGACGGCGCTGGACACGCGACCGCGCCAGCGCGCGGCGGCCTGCTGCGGTGGTTGAAGCAAGTACACAGGGCTGGGATTACCAGATCGACTACGAGCCGACCGACCGCCGCCAGCTGGTGGCGCTGGACCTGCCCAGCCGCGCGCCTGCAGGCAGCATGCTGGATGCGGACATGAGCCTGAGCAGCGAACGCCCGCTGGCCTCGCTCAGCCGCTGGCGGTTGCATTCAGCCCCTCCACTGCGTTTCGACAGCACGCTGTCGCCCTATCTGCGCCGCGCGACGCTGCAGCTGCCGACCGGCTTCAACCCGCGCACCGCCACGTTGGCGCAGCAATGGCGACAGGAGGCTGGCAGCGATGACGAGGCCATCGTGCGCCGCGCGCTGCAGTGGATCACCACCGACTTCTCGTACACGCTGGACACCCCTGCGGCGGGACGCGACCCGATCGACGAGTTCCTGTTCGGCTACAAGGCCGGCTTCTGTGAACACTTCAGCTCGGCCTTCGTGGTGCTGATGCGCAACGCCGGCGTCCCGGCGCGGGTGGTGACCGGTTTCGCCGGCGGCACCCGCAACCGCATCGGCGACTACTGGGTAGTGCGGCGAATGGATGCCCACGCCTGGGCCGAGGTGTGGCTGCCGCAGCGCGGCTGGGTCCGGGTCGACCCGACCGCAGCCGTGGCACCGGAACGCATCCTGGACACACTGGATGACCGCCTGCAGGCCGGCACGGACACGCCACTGCAGCAGCGTTGGCTGCAGCTGGGCCAGCTGGGCGACTGGCTGCGCCGCGGCTGGAACGACCTGGTGCTGTCATTCGATGCGCGCCGCCAGCAACAGCTGCTCAAGCCGTTCGGGCTGGACGATCTGGGCCCCGGGCAGCTGGTCGCTGGCTTCGTGGTGGCCGCACTGCTGGCGCTGGCGTGGATGGCCTGGCTGCTGGCCCGTGGCGAGCGCGAACGCGACCCTCTGCTGCGCGCCTGGCACCGGCTCGGACGGCGCTACGCCCGCCTCGGCCTGGCCCGTGAACCGCACGAAACCGCCCAGGACTGGGCACAGCGCGTACACCGGCAGCGTCCTGACCCGGCCCTGCTCGCGCTCAGCCAGCGTTTCGCTGATGCGCGTTACGCTGGAACTTGCACCGACCTCGCTTCATTATTGCGGGACCTGCGCAGGCATCGCCCGACTTCCGGAGCCTCCCCATGAACACCAAGTTCCTTCTCACCGCTGTGGCCACGCTGGCCCTGTCGGCCTGCGCCACGGCCCCCAAGCCGCTGCAGGGACAGTTCAGCCTGGTCTCTCCTCGCGATTCAGTCGCTACCCAGCAGGTCGGCACGCCGGTCCGTTGGGGCGGTCGCATCATCGAAACCAAGCCCGGCCAGGGGGAGACCTGCTTCCAGATCATCTCGCGCCCGCTCAATGGCAGTGGCCGCCCGAACACCACTTCGTCCGATGCCAGCGACGGTCGTTTCATCGCCTGCCGTGCCGGCTTCTACGACCCGGCGGTGTTCGAAGCCGGTCGTGACGTGACCTTCATCGGCAAGATCGACGGCTACCAGAACACCCGCATCGGCGAATACGACTACCGCCTGCCGAAGCTGTCGGCCGATGTGATCTACCTGTGGCCGGAACAGCGCCAGGTCGACGTGGTGCCCTACCCCTATGGCCCGTGGGGCCCGAGCCCGTATGGCCCGTACTGGGGCGGCTATGGTCGCTGGGGCTGGTGGTGATCATCACCGCACAGGCATGACGGAAAAGGCCGCCCTCGGGCGGCCTTTTTCATCCACGCCGGGATACGGTAGATCCACGCCATGCGTGGATAGGGGCTTCAACGCCCCGGGGTACCGAAGTGCCCCAGCGGCGCACCGGCCAGCAGGTGCATGTGGATATGGAACACGGTCTGCCCGGCATCCTCGCGGCAGTTCATCACGATGCGGTAGCCGTCCTGAGCAAAGCCCTCGCGGCGCGCATACACGGCGGCAGCCAGCGCCAGCTTGCCGATCAGGTGCGCCTGCGACGGCTGCAGGTCATCCAGGGTCGGAATGATCTCGTTCTTCGGAATGAACAGCACGTGCACCGGCGCCTGCGGTGCGATGTCCTTGAAGCCCAGCACCTCGTCATCCTCGTAGACGATGGTGGCCGGGATCTCGCGACGGATGATCTTGCTGAAGAGGGTTTCGTTGCTCATGATCGGCCTCGGCGGGTATGTCGTCCGCATTGTAGGCCGCCCGCGCCCGGCCATGCCGGCCGTTGCTCAATCGCGGAATTCGCTGCGGGTCCCGAACGCGTGCGACAGCGTGCCACGATCGACGTATTCCAGTTCACCGCCCAGCGGCAGGCCCTGCGCCAGGCGGCTGGGCTGCACCTTGCGTGCGCGCGCCAGCTGCGCCAGGTAATGCGCGGTGGCCTCCCCCTCCACAGTGGCGCTGGTGGCGATGATCAGCTCCTGCACCTCGCCTTCGGCCAGCCGCCGCTCCAATTGCTCCAGGCCCAGCTCGCGCGGGCCGATGCCATCGAGCGGCGACAGCCGCCCCTGCAGCACGAAGTAGACACCGCGGAAACCTGTGGCGTTTTCGATGGCCAGGCGGTCGGCCGGCGATTCGACCACGCACAGCTGGCTGCGTTCGCGGCTGCTGTTGGCACAGGTCGGGCACAACTCGGTTTCGCTGAAGTCGCGGCATTGCGAGCAGTGGCCAATGCGCTCCACCGCCAGCGCCAGGGTTTCGGCCAGGCGCTGGCCACCTTCGCGCTCGCGCTCGAGCAGGTGGTAGGCCATGCGCTGCGCCGTCTTCTGGCCCACGCCAGGCAGCACCCGCAGTGCGTCGATCAATTGTTCAAGCAGGGGTGCGGACACGGCGGCAGGCTTTCATTGCGTCGAGCAGGCTCGACGGCTGTTTGTAGAGTCGAGCCATGCTCGACTGAAGGTTGGAGCAGTCGAGCAAGCTCGACTCTACGGGATCCGTGGCACCCGGTTACACGGGTGCCACGCTGAAAATCAGAACGGCAGCTTCATGCCCGGCGGCAGCTGCATGCCGGCGGTGGCCGAACCCATCTTCGACTTCGACTCGGCATCGATCTTGTTCGAGGCATCGTTGAAGGCGGCGGCGATCAGGTCTTCCAGCATCTCCGGGTCGCTGGCCAGCGACGGGTCGATGCGCACCTTGCGGCATTCCTTGGCGCCGGTCAGAGTCACGCTGACCATGCCGCCACCGGCGCTGCCGGTCACTTCGATCTTGGCGATTTCTTCCTGGGCCTTCTGCAGGTTTTCCTGCATCTTCTGGGCCTGCTGCATCAGTTGGGCGATGTTGCCGCGCATAGTGTCCTACTCGTCAAAAGAACGGATGGAATCGGAAACAACCCGGGCGCCGTGCTGTTGGATCAGCACCTGCACTTCCGGATCGTCCATGAAAACAGCCTCTGCCACCTGCTGCCGCTCGCCACGCTGGCGATCGGCACGCTGGTGCAGGGTCTCGGCCGGAACGTGTTCGGTTTCCACGGTCTCGACCACGATCTTCGGCGCCTGGCCGAGGGCCTTCTCCAGCATCTCGCCCAGGGCGGCCAGCGCGCGCTCCGAGCGCAGATATTCAAATCCGGGCGAAAGACCCAGTTTCAAGGTCCCGTGCTGGCAACTGATGAAGGCGGCGTTGGCGGCCAACTGCCGCGACGGGCCGCTCAGGCCACTGTTGGCGACCAGATCCAGCCAATCCTCGGCGCTGGCCAGATCGCTGACACCTTCCTGCGGCACGGCATCACGTGCCGGGGCCGGCTCGGCCGGCGCGATGGCAATGCCTTCAGTGCGGAACGGGCGCTCGAGCGGCGCAGGCTCGCTGGGAGCCGCGACGGGAGCTGGCGGTTCATGCCAGGGCGCCACCATGGCAGCGTCCGGCCCAGCCATCTCGGCCGCCAGCGCCTCGTCACGCGCCTCGGCTTCGTCGGTGGCCCACGGCGGCAGGTCGTCGCCCGCTTCGGCTTCAACGGATGCCGGTGCCGCTGCTTCGGCCTTCACCGGCGGCGGTGACACGGGCTCTTCCACCGGAACCGGCTCGGGCTCAGGGGTCGGGTCCGGTTCGGGTCGTGGGGCCGGCTCAGGTTCGGGTTCAGGTTCGCGCGGCGCGGCCTGCGCCGGAGCGGCCACCTGCGCTACTACGGCCGGGCTTGCCGAAGTGGCGGCAGCAACCGGTGTCGCTTCGTGGGTACCCGTACCGCTGCCACCACCGGCAGCATTGCCACCCGGCGCATTGCCTGCACCGTCCACCGACTTCGGCACCGGCGGGACCGCCGCGGCCGGGCGGAACGCCAGCATGCGCAGCACAGCCATTTCAAAGCCCGCGCGCGGGCTAGGCGCCAGCGGCAGGTCACGACGGCCGTTCAAGGCCATCTGATACCAGAGCTGCACCACTTCCGGACGCAGGCGTTCGGCGAACACCGTCGCGTCCAGGCCTTCGGCAGCCGCTGCGGCACCCGGTACCAGCTGCTGCACCTGGATGCGATGCAGGCCTTCGGCCAGCGCTTCCAGCACGCCGCTCCAGTCCGGCGAGAACTCCGCCAGCGCAGCCACTACCTGCAACAGGCGCGGACCATCGCCTTCGGCCAGCGCATCGAGCATCGCTGCCACCTGGGTGCGGTCGACCGTGCCCAGCATGGTGCGCACCACGTCCTCGCGCAGCGCGCCGCCGGCGTAGGCGATCGCCTGGTCCAGCAGCGACAGGCCGTCACGCAGGCTGCCGTCGGCGGCCTTGGCCAGCTGCACGATGGCGCTGCCGTCGGCCTCGATTTCCTCAGCCGCCAGGATGCGGGTCATCTGGCCCTGGATCTGATCCTCGTCCAGGCGCTTGAGGTTGAACTGCAGGCAGCGGCTGAGCACGGTGACCGGCAGCTTCTGCGGGTCGGTGGTGGCCAGCAGGAACTTCACGTGCTCCGGCGGCTCTTCCAGCGTCTTCAGCAGCGCGTTGAACGCCGCCTTGGACAGCATGTGCACTTCGTCGATCAGGTAGACCTTGTACTTGCCACGCGAGGGCATGTACTGCGCGTTCTCGATCACCTCGCGCACGTCATCCACACCGGTGTTGGACGCGGCGTCGATTTCCAGCAGGTCGATGTAGCGGCCAGCGTCGATGTCCAGGCAGGCCGCGCACTGGCCGCATGGGTCTGCGCTGGTGCCCTGCTCGCAGTTCAGCGACTTGGCGAAGATGCGCGCGATGGTGGTCTTGCCCACGCCGCGGGTACCGGTGAACAGGAACGCATGGTGGACCCGGCCGCTGTCCAGCGCGTTGCTGAGCGCACGGACCACGTGTTCCTGGCCCACCAGCTCGGCAAAACGCTTCGGACGCCACTTGCGGGCAAGGACGAGATAGGACATCAGGCCACCGTTTTCCATCGGATGTTCCATTGTGCCATGCCTGTCCAGCCCCCTCGCCTCCGGCACGTCCTTCGCAGGTTCCTGACCGGGGTGCTTGTGAAGTGCCGCGCAGCCCGCTAGAATCTGCGCCCCTGCTGAGGCGTTTGCCGATGGCAGGGATCCGGAGAGGTGTCCGAGTGGTTGAAGGAGCACGCCTGGAAAGTGTGTAAGCGTCTAAACCGCGCTTCGGGGGTTCGAATCCCCCTCTCTCCGCCAGACTCTGCAAACCCCTGAGAAATCAGGGGTTTTGCTTTTCTGGGCCCAGCAAGGGGCAGGACACAAATCGGGACACATCCCGATGAGAGTTCCCCATCACTTGATCAAGACGCCAGCGGGCTTTTCGTTCCGTCAGCGTGTGCCCGTCGATCTACAGCCCCTCTTGGGCTGCCGAATTCTCAAGCGAAGCCTTCGAACGCGCGAAATGCGCAGCGCCCAGGCTTGCGCCCTGGTCCTAGCCGCCCGCTATGCTGAGGTCTTCAGCGCCATCAGGAAGAACGGCATGGGCGAGAAGACGGCAGAGCAATGGCTCCAGGAGCTTCGGGGACAAAGACTCCAGGACTACACCCTCGAACGAGACGCCAACGGCACCCTGCGTATCCAAGCGGAGCCAGGCGAAGACACAGAGGCGCTGACTCGCGCTATCGAGAGCATTGGCCGGGTCAACCCTGCGTTCTTCGGCGCGGCAGCCGCCCCGGCAGTCCCCTCCAAGCCCCAGCCCAGCAAAGTCCTGTCGCTGATGGAAGCACGCAATCTTTGGCTCAAAGCTATTGCCCCAGACACCATCCCCAAGACCTACAGCATCAAGAAGTCGGCCATTGACGGGTTCGTGCGCACCACCGGCCCTGACTACCCTTTGCCCAGCATCAACCGGATCGACCTGTCGAACTTCTATCAGTCACTCGCCGATGCTGGCATCTCAACCCCGACCCGAGTGAACAAGCAGTCCTATCTGGGCGGCTTCTTCGACTGGTTGATTGCCGCTGGCTACTACACAGACAGCAATCCGGCCCGAAGCCATGTCTCATACGGCAATAGCGCCAAGCGTAAGCGGCGCAAGCTGGGCTTCAAGGCCTTCGACGTGAAGCAGATCAGCCTGCTCTTTGCTCCATCGGCCTTTGCCACCTTGTCACCTGCCGCGCGCTGGGCAGCCTTGTTGGGCCTTTATACCGGTGCCCGTGCCTCTGAAGTCGGGCAGCTGCTGGTGAGCGATGTGCAAACGGAAGGAGGCGTGGCCTACATCCATATTAATGACGACGGCGAGCACCAGCGCCTCAAGAGCGAGGCCAGTATCCGGACTGTCCCGATCCACGCTGACCTGATGGCCCTGGGCTTCGGCGACTATGTTGCCAGCCTGCCCACCTCAAGCCGTCTCTTCCCTCAAGCGAAGGCCAATGC
The DNA here is from genome assembly GCF_056482875.1 of Stenotrophomonas sp. 63632_Sma. NCBI lineage: Bacteria > Pseudomonadati > Pseudomonadota > Gammaproteobacteria > Lysobacterales > Lysobacteraceae > Stenotrophomonas > Stenotrophomonas sp. 63632_Sma. The sequence continues at coordinate 981,158 of NZ_CM151220.1, read as the reverse complement.
CGTCAATGGCGCGGGGAACTGGATCTCCAAGGCCTTTACCCGTCACCTCGCCGAGCACGGGAAGACCTGGCCCAAGGCCAAGCGCGGTTTCCATTCCCTGCGTAAGACGGTCATCCAGCAGATGCAGGGCTTCGGTGTCGCCTCAGAAATGCGCGCCCAGATCGTCGGCCATGAGCTTGATGATGAGCACCATCCCGTCTACAGCCGGGAATTCACCCCGGCAGAAAAGCTCAATGGGCTGATCACTCCTGAATTCAAAACAGCAGGGCTCTCATCCTTGAGCTTCAATCTTGAGCTCGCTGCACTGAAGGAGTTGCTGGGATAGAGGATCTCCGCGCCAGGAAAATTACATGGAACGTCTAGGAGTATCTCTAACGGGCCAACATTGGCACTGACAAACGCCACAACTATTGCGATCAACGCAAATGGTGGTTTTATGAAAGCTCCCCCACGTTAGGAGCTTCATATGCCGTTAGAAAGAAAGCTGGCTATCGCTAGTCGAGTGCTATGCCCTTTGATTGCCCAAGACAGGACACGAGACACGCAAGAGCGAATCGAGGACATCATCCATGCCCTCGAAATTGCCGACGAACTGATCAACCGATGCATCACTCCAAAACCCCCGGCTGACGACCACACTCTGAAACCTGCAGTGAGAGTCAGGGAGAGCCTAGTAGAGCGCGATCAGGTGCAGCTCAGCGACATGATTTCAGAGCGCCGTGGTGCAGTGTCCAAGACCACTCGCGGACCTACCTACCACTGAGTCTTCGAAATGAGGTTGGCTAAAGCCCCGGCGAGCCGGGGCCTTCGCTTGTCTATCAGTGAAACCGCACTCCTGGTTCCTTGCTCTGCTTCATTACCGGTAAGACATCAGCCGGAATGGGGGCCGCAGGAGGGTCAATGAGCGCATCCTCCACCGGATATCTCCGAAGCAACACTTCGCTCCAATTCTCCAGCTGCGAGAGGGACTCATCTGTCTGACGGCTGTAGTCCTTCTGAGCGGCGGGGCCAGTGGCCTCGTGAGCGCGTTGATACTCCTCGCGCCCCAGCTCAACAGCCCTGACCCGGCGCGCCCGACGCCGCGACCAGTCTGAGCGACTCAAGAGGCCCGGCTTTGGGTTCTGGCTTTCGAAGCTCTCCAGAGCAAATTCCGCCTGTGCTAGCCCATGCTGAGCACGGTCTTCAGCTTTCAGCCTACGCTTGAAACGCAGCGCATCCCGCTTCAACTTCTTCAGTCGCGCGAGCAGTTCTTCCAAGTCGCCACGGAGCCTAGGCGCTGCGACATGAGTGGATATCAGAGCAGCACTGCTGCGGAGCAACCTGCGCGTAAATCTAAGCCGATCTCGCAGCACCTCAATCCACGCCTCCGCCCAAATTTCTAACACAGCCTTCAACGCCTGCTTGGATGCGGCGGCCTGCGGCTGCCGCGCCCCGTCATCGGCAATCGCTTCAACTGGGAGGCTTCCCTCCACCGCTTCAACCACAGGGCTCACCACGTCGGAAGACAGCATTGGCCCCATGGCGGGGCCCAGTGGAACCTGGCGCGAGCCGACCAGCATGGGTTGATCGGATGCCGGTTCCATCAATCTGCCCTGCTCTGCCATGTCAGCGACGGCACGATCCCAAGCAGCGCTGTTAGCCTGAGCAATTCCGTCATTGCCCTGCTTCAAATCTATATCCATGCCTCGGCGGTGCAAGGCAGTGGCGTCTTTGCCCAAATGAAGCCCTGGGGTGCGTGAAAGCTCCGCCGCTGTAAGCTCGTCTCCTTGCTCTGCGGCCTCGGCGGCCTGATCTTTTAAGCTGCGGTGATCGACACGGGCCGAGACACCGGCTGCGGCCAGGTGAGCATTGATAGCCTCTCCTACCATCTGGCGGATCCATTCCACTTCCCCTCGACCTGAGGGGCCACCATCAAGCTCTCTAGTCTTGTCCTTCAGGCCCTTTGAGTCCACCCGCCTGGTCGTAGCCAAGATGTGGACGTGGTAGTTAAGGCCATCTGCCGTTTGCGGCTCGTGGATACTGGATTGGACAGCGAACCTGTAACGCTGGACCAAGCAGCGCGAAATCTCAGCCGCCAGATCGGAACGCTGCTCGTTGCTCAGTTCGTGGGGCAGCGCCACTTCGAACTCACGGGCAACGGTAGCGTCTTTGCGCCGCTCTGAAGCCTCGGCTGCAGGCCAAAGCTGCCGAGGATCGAAAGCCCAATCGGGAGCGTCGTCGGGAGCGAGGCAACGGGTCTCAACGACCCCGCCGCGCCTTCGGTAGTCGTGTCGAAGCCCCGTTCGCTCATCGAGGATCAGCAGGCCTGCGCGATAGGCCGCTGCAGCGGTAGAAGCGTGCCCCTGGGCACGACTGAAGGTCTTTACTCTTGTGTGATAGATGGCCATTAATGCTCCTTGTTCTGGCCCCCGCACTTGCCTTTATGCCTACGTTTTAGGCTTTGGCAAGCGCTTTTTTAGGGGGTCAAGGGGCACAGCCTCTTGCGCACGCATTGCCCAACGGGCAATGCCTAAGTGCGCTCTTGCTCCAATGACGCTCCGGCTGAGACGCCCTACAAATAGGCCAGTGCTATTATCCGCCGACGCTATCCCTGTTGTCTGACGAGTGACGATGAGCGCACGAGAGCGTGGGACATGGCCAGCCGTCCTAGAACAAATCGTTAGAGCAATATGGCTGCATCTAGTGCCCACCACCCAAAATGCTCAGACAGCTCTTGCGGGTTGCACGCCCGTCTGAGTGGAAATGAAAAATAGCAACACCTATCAGACTCCGCCAACTCCCGAACGCGAGCTATGACTAAAATGGACAGCAATGAGCGCATCACGATCACCTCGATTCCTACCCCTGTCCTTTCCGAAACGGCCGCAAAGAAAGACGTAATCATCCTGCCCGAATTGGCCAGCCTAGGATCCGGCAGCCATGTATATGCATCCACTTCCATCTCTCTGAAGAAGTATGCTGAAAAACAGGTGGAGATCGACTTCCTTACGCAAATGGATGACTTGTATGAACAACGGTCTTCGGCCATCTATCTGCCACCGATACTGTTCGTTGCCCAAGCCTTAATCGATAACCAGGAACTCGTAAAGGCGACACTTGATATCATCATCGCCTTCATTCGAGACTCAGGGAAACCTGAAAGCGCACCCGTAGAACTGTCCTGTTTGGTAGAAGAAAAAGAGGGGGCACGAAGCGTCAAACTGGACTACAAAGGGCCTGTCGACGGGCTATCCGCCCTTGAAGCCGCCCTAAAAGAGGCAGTGCGTCGTGGAAAGTAAATTTTTTGGCTCAGCTCCTTTCACCCCTAAGGGAGTCGTGGAAACGTGCCTTGCCTACATAGGCTCGGCAATCCAGCTCAACCTCATCGTTCGCTCAAGCAAACTCCAAGAAGAAAAGATCAAAGAGATAAATGATTTCATCGCAGAACTTAAGGGCTTCAAAAACTGGGCCACTGATAAGGAGGTCGAGCAATTTGCCAACGATCTATTTCACTTCCAATGCTTCCTCAGAAGTGTCCAATCCACCCTAGAGACTTGGATCAACATAAAGAATAGTGAGCCGGAGAGGGCTTGGCACTCCCTTATGGATGCGATTGACTACAAAGACATAGCCCTGAGGATCAACGATTACGAAGGAATCCGAAAACATGAAGCACTGCTCGTAGACGCGCGGCGACTACTCTTTCCTGAAAACATGATCTTCAACAGCCCCGCGTTCCGATCCACAATAGGCGACTGTTCGATCTGCAGCACCCCATTCCAACACTGCGACCATATTGAAGACTTCATATATTCGGGCAGACTTTGCCGCAGGATTAACATTTCAATCATTGAAGCAAATCATTCTGCCATTGTGAAGAATCCACGTGATCCGCGTTGCATCATGACCGAACGTTCTGATGATGACGGAAACATGATTAACATGCTCTCACTGGAGCTAACTGGAGAACGGCGCGAGAAGGGTCATGAGGCGATGCACCTGACCGGGATCTTGCTAGCAACCCAGCCTCTAGACTTTGACTAGCGGCTTAATTTAATTAAGCATACAACTCTAATATCAAAACTAACTTCAGCCAAACTAATCGGAAGCTGTTTGTTAGAACATTTGGCTTAAACAGTGCGCGATGCGATCAACCTGTAGGTCAACGACTTGACCGAGATATCCAGATGCCTTGCTGCAACGGCAGGGCCATTGGACTCAACCAGCGCGACGACTTGCGACTTGAAGTCGTCCGTATAGCGGCGGTGGGTGAGACATGACATGAAGAACCTCCAAGTGCGATCAAATCATCGCCTCTTGGTGTCCGTTTCAGCAGGCCAGGATCACCTCGCCCCTCGGGACACTGACACATGAGCCGTACCTCAGGTCACCTGACCGCCACCTCAGCAGGTGGCAATCACAATCGGCTCGAAAGCACCCAGGTGTCGGGACTGCAATCAGAATATCGACTGCCGCCCCCTTCGAGCAAAGCGGCGGCGGATCAGCCACGGCAGCCCCCACAGAAGCAAGAGAGGCCAGAAGACAGCCTGGCCGAAGAGCATCAGCCCGAACACGGCCCCTTCAGCGGTAGTGCCCTTCTCAAACACCACGCTACAAAGCCACCACAGTGCCACGACCGTGATGAGCCAACGCACCAGGTAAAAAAACATCCACATCTGAACCTCCTAGCCAGTGCTTGGTGGCGGACTTGAATTCAGCGACGATCTACGACAGTCCAAGTGCCATCGACCTTGTCGATGACGAAAGTACCGACAAGCTGCTGTTGCTCAGTGCGAGTGCCCAGCTGATACCGCGCGGTTCCAGTGACACTGCACACATAGCCCGGGCTGTCCCCACGCACGCACTCGCCCACCTTGAGACGTTCAAAGGTCATCGTCGTTCCTGTTGCGTCCTTGAAATACACGGCCAAGGCCTTCTCAACATCGCCACTACCAGGGCCACCCGAGCAGGCGGCCAGCAGCACTGCGGCGGAAAGCGTCCAAAGCTTCTTCATGTCAGCTCCTTGATCAGTCGATGAGTAGGCAGTGACTGCCCGGATTCGTTGCAGTGCCGGGCAGGACTTCGCTATCAATCACTGACCCGACTTTGTTGATGACGATGACGATCTGACTAGGCCGCGCAGAGGAGTCCTCCTCACGCTCGCCGAGGTAAGCCAGAGCGATGGCGTCCTTGAAGTCATAGACCTTGCCGAAGCCAATGACGCTTTGTGCGTCCGGAGGCAACAGAACGGGCTTGCCATCGAGCTTAATAGCGCGTTTGTAGTCTCGGCCCTCTACAGGGTCGATGCGGCCGATCCGCGTTCGGATGGGGCCGGTGGGGGGAACGGAGGCGTGTCCGGTGGCCCAGATGAACTCAGAGACTTTAGGGCGCCCTCCCCCATCCACCCGAAATTGGCCGCTCTGCAGTTGGCACGACAGGCTGGGCGCTGCCCCGGCAGAAGCAGCGAACGCCAGGAGACCCACCACTGCCCAGCACCTCATATCCATACGATTGCCTCCCTCAACGAATATTTGCGTTGAACGCAAATGACCCGCTAAGCTTAGATCGGCACACTTCTGGGAGTCAACGTCTTTGTTGTTCTTGGATGCCCGCCCCTCAACCTACGCCTACTGTTCTTGGCCAACGTCTTCGCGCCGCCCGTGTGGCTAAGGGGTGGACGCAGGCGCAGCTTGGGGAATTGCTTTTGGGCGTGGACGACCCGAACACGGTGGCTCCCCGCATCAGCCGTTACGAACGAGGCATGCACAAGCCCGATCTGGCGACCATCGAGAGACTTGCGGAACTGCTGGATCTTCCAGCGGCTTACTTTCTTGCTGCCTCCGACACAATGGCTGAAGCCATCCTGGTGCTATCGCAGCTTGATGCTAGGAAGCAGAAAGAAGCACTAGCACTGCTAAAGCAGCTTGCTGCGCTCTAGCCTTTCATCGCATGTCTTGAGCCGGAATGTTGTCGAGGATCACCTTGCAGAAAGAACCAGCTTCCGCGATTTTTCAAGCGAATGACAGTGGTACTCTCTTTAAAGACCAGACGCGAAGCGGATCCATTAGTGCTTTTCAGCCGGAACACCGATTAGAACAAGCATAGGTCTGGCGCGGTTGACGAAGCAGGAGTTAATCTAGAAGCATCGGGAACGAGTCACAGGGGACTTGAAGGATGCAAGAAGCTCTGGATCGAAGAACCAATCACGAATACACCGCTTTAGAGATTTCACTGCTCACGGAGGCCCAGCGGGAGCCCTTGAAGGGCCACTTAAAGTGTTTGGGCTGTGAATCTACCGCGCACTTTCGCCGAAAGACTGATCCAAGTCCTGGAAGGAATGGGAGAATTGCGCACTTCTATTGTCGTCCGCATGCGCCCAACTGCAGCCTCATCCAGCGCAACGCAGATCCATGGGAAACAAATGAGAGTGATGCGACTGTCGCTCAATGGGTGGAACGCAATCAGACACTGATTGTCAGAATTCAGACGCCAGTCGAATCCTCGGAGGTTAATTCTGAAGAAGGCGAAGACGTTGACGAAGGCAGCAGAGCTGGTGGAGGCTCGGCCTCCCGGACACGCCGGTCGACGACCATATCTCGCGGGCCGCAGCGATTGCTTGAACAATTGGTCCACTGGCCGAGCTTCAAAACGAGTCCAGTTCGCATACGGCTTCCAGATCCAGCCCAGACGGAGGTTCCAGTCCACGACGCCTTTGTACGGTTCGAGGACGCCCGAGTTGATCTACATACGGAGCGTTGGCTTGGATTCTGGGGAATAGTGCGCTCTTTTAGCTTTTGGCCCCTTGGCAGTAGCTACTACTCAAACTTTGGCGCCGAAAACAGCAGCTTCCGCATCTCGATTCACCAGAGCCACGCCGACGCTATAGTGCAAAGGTATCGGCTAGAGAGCATTCATGACCTGGTTGGCCACTATCTCTTGCTCTTCGACCGTGCTCGCGAATCTGCGTCAGGCCGGTTCACTGCAGACGTAAACTCAGTTCATCATGTTGGATTTGTCCGCAATACAGATTGAAGTGGCATCACAAGTAAAATCCGCGTCAGGAACAACCCATCAATGAAACGAACTACGGCAACCACCAAGGAGAGAGCCTCATGAAATCTTCCATTCTAATTTTCGCTCTTGCCGGATTTGCAGCTACATGTGTGTTTTTTCTTATTATCAAATTACTATTTAAGCGTAATGAGAATTTTATATCCACATGCCTCTCCATGGCACTGGGGATCGTCACCATCTTCTTCACCCCTGCCCAGACTTTTGCAGCAAAAACTCTCGGAGACTTGGCATCCAATACTGCAGGACTAATCTGGTCCATCACTTTTATGATCGCATGGGCCGTAGGCTTGGTCTGCGCACATGCAATACTAAATAAATTCCAAAATTAGATAATATTTTCAGCCACTGATGCAGCCGCCACAAGGATGGCAAGCAAACACAGGGATCCGATTAGTATCTGATTTGCCTGCTTATTCGAGTATTGCGCCCTCGGAATGACGAACCTTCTTTTCTTATTCATAAATCCCCATGCTTTTTGACATCGGAATCGAATACCAGAAAAATATGGGGGCGCAAGCCCCCCTATACTTCAGGCAAGGCTCGATCTACAACTCTCGCATATGTCTTTCCGTCAACGACTTTTTGGATTTGCTCGCGGTTGCCCCCTATTTGTTTAGCAATACCGTCGACCGAAACACCGCCTGAGGCCAGAAGCCTGATCTGAAGCACCTGGTCAACATTCAATCTGTCATCCCGACCGCAGATCACCTGTGACGCGTATTCAGGCCTCTGCCAAGCCTCAGCAATCCATGGCGCCGGACTCCCCTTTCGAGGATGGTCTTTTGCCCACTCTTCCAAGGCCCCCTCCACCTTGTCAGGAGTAGGCCTAACCTGCTCATCAAGCATTCGATGCCGATGAAGATAGGCGATCCCTGCTTTGCCGCCAGGGATCATGTTCAGGAGGCGCTCGTCGTCCCAGTGGCCCTGTACGAAGGCCTCCTCCAGGTCTTGTATCTGGTCAAGGCTAGGCGCCACACCCATTACCTTATGATGGACATAGGTCAAGGCGCGCTCCGCCATCCTTTCCCGGTAAACCCTGTGAAACTTGTGGCCTGAACCACGCTGTATAGCGGCCCAGTGCTCCCTCCAACGCTTCTTCCAGTCTCGTGATGTGATGCCTATATAGAACGGGCCATCATTGGGGTATTCCGCTCCAGAGCCGAAGATGTGTTGATAGAGCGTGTATTTCTGTTGCAAGAAACGCCCGGCGACTCCTCGCCTAAGCAGTGCGATAGGGGCTGTGAGCAACACTGAGGGGATCGCAACATCTTTCCCGCCTTCGTTAAACTTTCGCATAAGTTCAGCGTCGGCACGCAACTCATCTGCCGAGGCATAGGACCGACCTTTCATCGTTTCGAAGACATTGAGAGAAGGGTCAGCTACGACTTCAAAACAGAATTGGGGTTGAGCTATCGCCTTCGTTGAAGCCCCATCCTCACTGACAAAGCGGTGCCCTTCTTTGATTGCGTAGGTTTCAAATGGAAGCTGGAAATAGCGCCATCGTTCCCTGTCTTTCATAGCCACAAGGTGGATGACCGGGTATCGCTTTTTCGCAGAAAATAGATGCAACGGATTGGCAACCAGCGTAGCCGTGCCGCGATCCCGGCGAACCGCTGACGCGAGCAACCTGTCAAAAGCAGCGAAGTGATCATGCAACTCGCTAGGGGCATAGTGCCTATAGGCTTGCCGATCCAAGATCAGTTCCATAGACATCCGTATCGCCCCCTCAGCGCGAAATTCCAAGTTTGCTACCCAAACCCCACCTCCAACACAGTTGAAGATGGCGCTTGATCAGTCTTGATTCCAGCGTCGCCTCAGCAGAACGACAAAGTCCTCGATCACACGACGCGAATCCATCGACAGCACCTGCCTGACTTGGTGCGCGGGAGCCAGGAACACAGGCTCCTCATGCTCACCCTGTCGCCATGGAAATTGGCCCGAGTTGGGGCTCGCGTCATGCTCCGCCCTGGTGCGCCACGCGCCGCCCCCCTCCCCACTGAGCCTGACGGCTGGCACGATGTGGGTGATTCTCTCAGTGGGATCGATCTGCGACAGCAGCCATGCCGCATATCCAACAGCGCTGGCCAGTTTGCTAGCCACGTCTTCTTCCAAGACCACGGGGAGTCCCATCCCCCGCGTGGGAGGCGGCACCGGAAGGCTGATCAACAGATCACCGTTTGGCCAAAGGCGCACCGATGCCCCAGACCTGTGGCCGTCCTCTTGGTCCACAACGAGCGCCTCACCTTCCAACCGAGATCGGCTACCGGCCGCCCTATCAAAGATTGGGTGACTGCCAAAGAGTGCGCTCTGCTGCATCTCCGCAATCAGGGACGGAGCCTCCATCTCTGCAGGTCGAAGGATGGCTGAGACGGGACCGCTGGCTATTGCCAGCTGAAGCGTATTCGCCCCATACCCCCTCTCCAGCGCAGGAAGGAGCCTAGTCGCCCTGGCCTTCAACTCTTCAGGATTCAGTGGCGCTACGGCATGCGCCAGCTCGTGCCGATGAATGGCGCGGGTCACCTTGTCTTCCAAGTCCTCTGGGGACGTAAATCCCTGTCGGAAAAGCCCTCCCTCCCAACCTCCGACTTCATTGATCAAAGCAACCTGGCTGTCTTCCGGCTCAGCACCTGCCTGCAGGAAGACGAGGATCGGTTTCCGGTTTCGCGCTTCCAGAATCTCTTCGTGAGTGGCCGAGACCCCGCCCGCCTGGGGCACACCGTAGCGAGACCCCAAGATCAGGATCACAAGATCGGACTCTCGCACTCCGCCAAGGCAAGCGACCTGGGGGGAGCTAGGCCTAGCGCCGAAGTCCTCCGCCATGATGGGAGCGTGCCCCAGCCTCTCGACGGCATGCTTCACGGCGGCTCGTTCGGCTTCCATCCCGGAAATCAACGAACTAATGAAAACCTTCATCTCGACATCCCCAGATACGACGGTTGAGCGCCAGCCTTAAGCCGGACCAAGAGCCAAGGCCACATTAGACGATGAGGCGGTCTCCCAACATGAGACCGCAGGGGCACCAGACTGCCCCTGCTTAGATGAATTATCCAGGGAAAGCCGGGAATTTGTCGTTGGGATGGGAGGCCCTCCAAGTCGTGTAAGCCGAAGTCCCTTCCCAGGCAGCGAATGCACGAGGGGTTCTGCCTCGACCGGTCCAAGTCTCGCCGGTGTGGGGAAGCCAATACTTGGGCGCGACTTCCTTCTTCACACCTCCCGACTTCTTAGGGACATCCGCCGCCAACATGCTGACGATCTCGGCGCGCTGCTTCGTAGAGAAGCTCCTACCGTACCGAGAAACGAGGTTGGCGACCTCTGCAAAGGCATCAGCGGCTTGTTCCTGGAGAAGCTGGACTTCCTGTTCCTCAAGCTTGCGCAGCTCTTCAGCAAGCTTGGCTTTAGCGGAGGCAATGGAATCGAGTGACGGCTTGGTCATTCTTAAGAACCTAATGTGGGTGACGAAGAAATGTAGCAATGGCCCATGCAGAAGCACGGCGAAGTCGGCCGGGCCAAGGTATGCAACCTATCTGCTCTTGGCGTGTGGCACAAGCTATGTCCACCTCAACGCTATTCCTACAGCGCCGACTGCAGCAAATGGGCTAGACCTTCTTAAAGCACTAGCGAAACATGGATACATATGCATCTTTGAAATTTGATCTTTGACTTCTAATTACTTCGTGCGTATTCCATACTAAGCTCCCGGCCACGCCACTCATGACGGGTGCGACCTAAACCCGCTTCCGAGCCAGGCTACTGCATTGGCTTCCGCTCAGATCAATCAAGGAATTACCAATATGCCTATCGTTGGTGCAAAGATCAAAGGACTCAATTGCTTTACACAGGAATTCTGCGGATTTGATGAGTTTCGTGCGATCAACGTCATCATCGGTCGCAACAATACCGGAAAATCTCAGCTCGTAAAATTAGTTGATATTTTGTGCGCAGATGAACGTCGCAACACGAATGAAAAAATCATGCATGAATTCCGCGCAACCCTTAGCGAAGATGAAATAAAAGATGCAATCGGTAAAATAAGGATATTTAACGGATCCGTCGCTGAAGAATTAGACAGGATTTGGAACACTCATGCCCCGCACCTTGTCGGGTCAGAGGCAATATGGACAGAATCAGCGTCCCGCTATATAGCTTCCAGGGATTTTACTTTACGCCCAGCCTCATCATCAAAAAAAAATGATTCCAACTATCCTCCAGATAATATACGCAGCGCAATAAAGGACACATTGTTAAAGCTAGAAAGCCCATACAAATCGAAAGTTTTTTGCCAACTATCTGCAGATCGCGACATACAAGATGAAACTTCTAACGAAGAATTAAGCTTGCAGCCAAGCGGCGCCGGTGCAACAAACATAATAAGAAGTCACCTTATTGACTCTTACAACATCATGATTAATCGCACCCTTATTCAGGAAAGTCTCCGGGCAGCCTTAAATGAAGTTTTTGGTCGAGATGGTAACTTTATCGCCATCTCGGTGCACCAGCACAACAATTCCAGGTGGGAAATATTCCTGGAGGAGAAAGAAAAGGGGCTTATTCCATTGAGTAGCTCTGGAAGTGGACTGAAGACCGTAATATTGGTCCTTTTGAATCTTATAGTCGTTCCCTCCTTGACTGGAAGACCCAAAAGCGAATTTGTGTTCGCGTTCGAAGAACTTGAAAACAATGTGCACCCAGCGCTTCTTCGTCGACTACTTACTTTTATAGAAAATTTCAGCCAGGAGCATAAATGCACTATATTCCTGACAACGCATTCAAGCGTAACACTTGACCACTTCGCTAGGTCCAAGGACGCTCAGTTTGTAAGAGTTTCCCATAACGGAAATCACGCGACCACACAAACCATCACAGCCCACCTTGATCGCTCACTGGTCGTAGGCGAACTAGGGGCGCGCGCCTCAGATATATTGCAAGCTAACGGGATAATCTGGGTGGAGGGGCCCTCCGATGCCATCTATATAAATCACTGGATACACCTAATCTCGCAAGGATCAATAATTGAAGGCCGCGACTATGCTTGCGCATTCTATGGCGGCTCGCTACTGGCCCGGTTAACGCTCGAAGACCCCACAGGACCTAACCCGGAGGACCTAATACGATTGCTGGCACTGAACAGAAATGCCGCCATAGTTTGTGATAGTGATAAATCTTCGGATAATAGCGAGCTCAAGCCTCGCGTAAAACGGGCCAAGGAACAGGTCGAAGCTCTCCCTTATGGATTTATCTGGATTACGGCCGGAAAAGAAATAGAGACCTACCTCCCGGGCTCCGTAATCGCCCCCTCTCTCAACATCGAATCTGCGCCAGATCCCGATCAATTCGAATTGTTCTTCCCAAGCCGTGTGGCAGAAAAAAACAATTCATCCTATATAGAAAAGAATCTAAATAGAAGTTCCATCGATAAGGTCGAGCTGGCACTAGCCTCACGCAGCCACATGACAGCAGAAGTAATGAGCAGCCGCTTTGATTGGGCAGATAAGATGGAAAATCTTATCGATACCATTAGGAAATGGAACGAATAGCATCGCCTGCCACACAGCAGCCTGGCGCAGGCCAGGCGAGTGCGGGATTGCACAGATTGAACCTATGCTCAGCGTGGGAAATTGAATGCAGCAGCCATTTCCTAAAATGGCTGCTCATCTAAGCGCGAATTAATAAATCAAAGACCTTCGCACAGTTCTCATCCATGGTAGGCAAGAGACGCGTAAAGACGTGTAGATAAGGCCTTATCGATTATGAAATTATTCTCAGAAAATCAGATCCCATCATCCCACCCTACGCCATCAGGAGGGTGGCGAAAATGGGCCAAGATAGTCAGTGCCGTGACATCGCGCGTCCCGCTACCGGCAGGAAAATTAAATTAATCCGTGTTAATCCTAATCCCGCCATCAATGGCGATGGCTGAACAGCACACCAGCGGACAGCCAGATAAATTACGCTCTTTGTGTGACCGACATTCCAATGCCTAACTGCCATTAATGTAAGAAAGCACGCTTAGGCGTAAGCACACTCAAAATCGTACAGTACAAAAATGACTGCAAGATAGAAGCGGTCACCCAAGGCAAACCCTTGCGCCACAGCGCCTCGCAACGCACACCCCACTAATTTCCTCTAAAAGTTTTCGCGCTAATTTCTACGTTCCGGCGAATGCCTAAGCAACGCGGCAACCCTCTAGATCTCGTTTGACGAATCAAAGCCAGGCCTTAGCACTGCTCCCATCATCTACGGAGACAGTGCAATGCCAAAAACAGTAAAGAACTTCCTTCAAGACTTCCCTTTCAATCCCGACGCCGATGACACGCTGCACCTTAAGGGCATCAGGATCGGGCGCTTCCGGATTGATGAGCTGGTCATCACCGGACGCGAAGCGGCCATCCATGCGCAAGAGATCCTTAACGCGGCTATGGAGCGCTCCCGACGCTCTCGCATCAATGCCGCAGGCACGCGCTACCTTGAGCCACTATCCGCAGGCCACCCTGCCCGGCTTCTGTCCGTAGAGATCAAGGACTACTTAGGCGACCGAGAACGCCGCTGCCTCGCACAAGAGACCATCGACTCCACGGCCCGAACCCTGCGGCTTCTCCAGATGACCTGCGGCGACATCCCCGTGTCGCGTATTGACCACCCTCACATCTACCGCCTCTGGGACCTTATGCGTTGGTCGCCCCCAGGCCTCTTCTCTGACCCCGCCTATCTAGGAATCAGCTATGAGGAAGCCATTGCCTGCGGCAAGGAGCTAGATGTTCCTCAGCTCGCCCCTGCAACGCTTGAACGTCATCGACGCTTCCTGGTCTCCTTCTTCAATCAGCTGGTCAAGACCAAAGCTATTGATGCGTCCCCCATGGCTGCGTTCGCAGAGATCAAGAAAGACCTGGTCACCGATCCCAACAAGCCAGAGCGGCTCTTTGATGAAGACGACCTCCGCCGCATCTTCGACCCGAAGACGTTCATTCCCTGGGCGAGCAAATACCCCCACCGATGGTGGCTCCCCATAATCGGCCTGTATACAGGCGCACGCATCAACGAAGTCGCTCAGCTGAAGGTCGCCGACATCGTCCAGGAGAGCGATGTCTGGTGTATCCGCATCCAGAAGACTGTGGATCCTGACTTGGCGCACCGGACCCGGCTCAGGAGTCGGCAAAGCCTAAAGGGCAAGGCATCTATCCGAACGATCCCCATCCCGAAGCCCCTGTTGGACGCAGGCTTCCTAGACTTCATGGATGACATCAGAGAGTGCGGCCACCCTCGCCTCTTCCCACACCTATCCGCTGGTGTGAACCGTAAGACCGGCGAGACCAATGCTCGCTACAGCCTGGCGGCGCTTAGCCAGTTCAGCCGCTACATGAAGGACCTTGGCTTCCCTAGAGGGGTCGGGTTCCATGCCTTCCGCCACACCATCGCTACAGAGCTCCACCACCAGAACGTCCCTGACGAAGACATTGCTCTGATCACGGGCCACTCTGTCAGCAAGCGCGTGCCCGTGCTTCACGATGCTTACTTCCACAAGAAGCCTGCCGTGATGCGCAGGAAGCAGATAGAGACCTTGGAGAAATACAGGCCTGCCGTGGTGCTTCCAGTCTATGCCAAGGGGCAATTCAAGCGATGCTTGAAGGACAAAAAGAGGTTCTATCCTTAAGCATCGAAGCAGAATCAGCCCAGCCGGGAGGTAGTCCAGCCTCCACGCTGACTAGCCTTGCTACATGGGATACATTCGAGGCCTATGGGCAAGGCTAGGACGCCGCCGAGCCGTGCCCCTGACATTTCTGGTCCCAGAAGGAGCTGGTAGCTAAATGGATTCAACTCGATTGCGGGCACCTGTTACCCATCGTTTCAAGCCATTCGGCGCCTGCATCTATTGTGGTGCTACACAAGGGCGCTTGACCGAAGAGCACATCGTGCCGAAAGGCCTTGGTGGAACTCTCGTACTGCCAGATTCAAGTTGCGATCCGTGTGCAAAGCTTACGTCCCAGTTCGAAATGAGAGTGCTTCGCGGATTTTTGGATCGCGGCCGCCAATCTTTGGGAATAAAGGGTCGAAAATCTCATCGACGGCCCGCCACGGAATCGATGAAACAGACCTTCATACGCGCCGATAATTCCCTGGTTGAGCACGATGTCCCTTGGGATCAAAGCGTCAAAGTCATGCACCTCCCCGTCCTTCCTCTGCCCGGTTTCCTCGACCCAAAATTTCCGCCCGATCCTTCTGCAGAGGGCATAGAGGTTTCCGCCATGGATACGCTGACCATGGGACTTGGCGAGGGGGAGACAGTTCGCGAGCACACCTCTGTCGGCATCCAGTTTCAGGACAGGATGGACATCTGGTCATTCGTCCAGATGCTGGCCAAGATTGCACACGGCTACCAGGTCGCGGTGCACGGTGCTTTTCCTATTGAGCAAAGCCCACTGGTGCCCATCATTCTTGGCAAGCGATGGGATGCGCGAAACTGGATTGGTTGCACAGAGCAGGATCCGCTTCCATCTGATCGTCAGTGCTTGCACCTTCTCCAAGACGTTCCATTGACGGGCGGTGATGGCTCCAGCGCTTCGGTGATCCGCATCAAGCTGTTCGCCGACTATCCGAGCCCGACCTACGCTTTAGCGGCCAGACTTCAAGCCTGAAACGAGAGCGTTGCCTTCCTACCAATAGGCGCTGCGCCTGGACTTCGAACTAGACCAGCGTAAAGACATAGGACACCTTCATGGCTCAACCGCAGGAATCGACCGTCGCAGTAATGATTGACTGCGACAACGTTGCCCCCGAAATCGTGGACTTCGCGCTCCTCATGGCTGCGCAGGCCGGGCGCGTAACGCTTCGACGGGGCTACGGCAATCGCGCTACCTTGGGCAACTCTTGGCAAGAGGCCCTGGTTCGCCAGGCCTTCACTCCATGCCTTCAGTTCCAATACGCAGCGAAGAAGAACACCTCCGATATCGCCCTGGCCTTGGATGCACTGGAGGCGCTCTTCGATCAGCGGGCAGACATCTTCTGCCTAGTGACCAGCGACTCCGACTTCGCCTACCTCTGCAGGAAGCTCCGAGAGCGCGGCGCCACGGTTCTGATCGTCGGCGAAGCCAAGACTCCCGATGCTTTGCGCAATGCCTGTGACCAGTTCTTCGAGTGGTCCGCCCAAGAAGCCTCATCGCCAGAGCCGCCAGATCTTCAGGACCCGCCGCACCCTGCTGAGCACAGCAGCGAGGCAAAGAGCAACGGCAGCGCGCCGCTCCCCAAACGCCGTCCTCGGTTCGTCATCGAGGCTGTCTCCCTGCTTGCCGGTAGCACGCCAGAGGGCAAGGTTAGCCTCAATTCTTTAGGCTCTTATCTGAAGCGAGCAGATTCCGGCTTCTCGCCTGGCATCTATGGGCATTCCGGTCTTCTCAATATGGTGAAGACCTACGATCTCCTGTCACTCAAGCAGGAAGAGAATGGGCAGTGGTCCGTAAGCTTGGCGCCTAAGCCAGAGACAGCCTGACGCGGGCCACTACTGCCGCTTGGCGCATCGCACCAAAAAAGGGCCCCGCGTCTGCGGGGCCCTAGACTTCAGTAGCCGTAACCAGATCGACGCGGCTGCGTCCTCGGCTGGTTGTAGGGGCTACCGTATGGATTGCTCTGCGTTGGCTTGTAAGGATCTACAGTCCCGGACTTCCCGTTGTAGGGGTTGTAATTTCCTTGGGTGCTGTAGTTGTCCAGCTTGGTGGAGTTCGCATTGCTACGGTGGTGAGGCTGGACGTAGGTACCGTCCGAGCGATAGTGCCCCTTCACCGAATGGCTCTGAGCCGAAACAGCAAAAGAGCCCGCCAGAGCGACACCAGCGGCAAGGGTGAGCAACAGCTTTTTCATTTCCTTCTCCTTGGATGGGGCATCAGTCCCCACAGCCTCGTGCCCCTGCATAGGCTGCAGTCCCCTACTCTTTATTTTACCGGGGTGCCATCAGGAACGTCATACATGATGTCAGTGATCTCACTCACAAGACGGTGATCAAGCAAGAGAGTAATGATCACCTTTGCAGTCGCTGCAGTCGGAATTATTTTTCCAGCCTTATCGAAGGTTACGCCCCACTTCCGTTTCGTCGCAACGGTCTTGAGCGCCTTGAGATATTTGGGGTCAGAGTAAAGAGACTTCTCCTGAATGACCGCCATCCTCTTCAGGTGCGTACCGTTCTCACCGACATATTCCAACAATGGCGCCATATCAGTGAAGAGAGCGGAGAAAGACGGCTCCGCTTTGAGCTCGCCAAACGCCTGAACGTAACCAGCGCGATACTGCATCATTGACTCAAAGCCCCTCTTGTTCGACACCAGAAGAACATCGTCCAAGGCGAAGATGTCAAATCGCGGCTCAAGGGTGAACTCATCACCTGCTACAGCGGACAACTGCCCATTCTTAAAAATGGCATTAATCACATTTTTCTTTTTGTAGACAGGCTTCCAAGTCATCGGCGTGCGCCGCGTGGCGTAGAGGGTCTCCCCGTCCTTCACAAACTTCACCAGATAGCCGACAGCGCCTTTGAGCTTCTTAAGATCATTAGTCGCATGGTCAGACTCCGACTCGTCAACAAGATCCTTTAGAATCTGAAAGTCGGTATCACCAACAGCAATAGTCAGGCACCCATCATCGGTGGGCTGAGAGAGATGACCATATGGAATCCACTCATTAATTCGGGCCCTCTCATTTTCCGCAAAACCCTTGAGAGCATCCTCCAGGACTGGATCCGTCTTGATGTAGTAAGCCTTGAACTTCTTCGTGCCAGCGCTCTTCTTAAACACCCAAAGGAACACGTTTGACCCGGCGAGGTCAAATGCCTTGAGGCTTTTCAATGCCAAATCGCTCATGGGTCCCCCATCAAATATACTTCCTGAACATCCTCAATAAGCTGCTTGCCAGGCAACAGCTTTCCTTGCTTCAGTGCGCGCACGGTCTTACGGACCTGTTTTCCACCGACAGTAATATCGACCTCATACAGTCGCCAGCCGAAAGCAATCAGTACGGGGTTCATCAGAATCTGCCCCGACCTATACGTAATCAAAAACAAGAGCACAAGAAAAACGAAGAATCCCGCCAACTTCTGTGGATCTCCGTAACTCAACCCCATGAATGATACAACGTAGGGGAAAACATAATTAATCAGGTCATTCGGAACGGGCTTCGCGGACAGAACTTCAGCTTCGATCTTCAATCGGACAGCCTTTATGGAATACATCGTCAGCCACAGTGCGGCTGATGTAACCACTATTGCGGCCAAGGATGCCCAAGGGTGCTCAAAGATCTGAAGTTCGCAATCAAACTGTCCTCTCCAACCACATACGGGCTCTCCCCACAGCTCTTTTTTGATGTCTTGCGCCGCCAGTACAAAGGCCAGCGGGGCATACGACCCTAGAAAAAGCACTCCTGCTGACCACATCCGAAATTGCATTCCGGCATTTCCTTCTAGTCCACCCCTCTGTTGCCAAGCATAGACCGGCCTCGTCTCATCGACCGAGAACTCCGCCAGGTCAAGGACGCCTGCTAAAGACACCCATTGATTAGAGGCCCTCATAGATAACGGCTCGCCTGCGGGGATCTTTAGGATGGCCCAATCCGACGAACTCCAGGCCGTACCCAAGTTCGCATCATGGTGCGAACTTGGGTAGCATCCGGGACACACCACAGGACACAAATCCGGTTTGTGGACGCCTCCGGAGCTAGGCGGGACGGTCAAGGTACTGTTTCCCCCTCTCTCCGCCAGACAAACGCAAAAGGGCCGCCCACAGGGTGGCCCTTTTGCGTTTGTCTGGCGGATGGGATGGGTGGTGAGAAGCCACGCCGGGGTTCGACGGTTCTGCAGGAGCAGAACCGGACCGCCGCAGGCGGGTCCCGAGGCGCAACGCGCATCGGGATCGGGTGCATGGATGCACACGACAATCCCCCTCTCTCCGCCAGATTACGCAAGCCTCTGTTTACGCAGGGGTTTTTGCTTTTCTGGGGTAACCTTCGGCGGGACACGAATCGGGACACATCTGACGATGCACATCCCACACCATCTTGTTCGCGCGCCCTCTGGGCTCTGGTCGTTCCGGCAACGGGTCCCGCCGATCTCCAGGCCATCGCGTCTTCAAACGCCGACTGCGCAAGACCGAGCTGCCCGTGGCCCAGCTGCGCCCTGCAACTGACGGCGCGCTATGCTCGGGCTTTCGAGGCGCTGAGAGAGCAACGCATGGGAATCAAGGAAGAGGACATCGGCGCGCTTCCAAGCACCTGACCGATGGCGACCCGCTACAGCAGTTGATCTTGAACCGGACCAAGGCGGCAGACGGGACGGTGACCGAGCACTAGCAAATCGACTGGCCTCGCTGCCGCTCGGCCCCCTCTCGGCAAAACGGTAATGGCGGCGCTCCTGCGCCGCCGGGCTTGCGCAACGGCGAAAACGCGTTATGCACTAAGGGTGGGCAAACGTCCTAGCAGCGGCACGCGCCGCCGACAAACTCCTGAAAGCCGCTGGTTACGACACGAGCGGCGAAGCTTGCGCCGAACCATGAAGAAAAAGCGAAAAGCAGCCAATGCCGCCAAGCAAGGGAAGAAGAAGGGAAAAATGCGGAGAGCTCTGGCGCGCTGGTCGATGGCTTACATCGACCAGCACTGCATTATTGCCCATGCCTGCGAAGTCAGGGTGCCCTTAAGAGGGCACCCTGCTGCACCATATACGACTACCCTTGTGGGCGCGGATCAGGCACCTGGTCTCCTGCGAATCCCTTGTAGAGCAAAGACGCTCTCCTGTCGGCAGCCGCCAGCTCCGCAGAGCTGAGACCCATCTTCGCAATCTCGGTCGCTGCTTTGTGGTCGCCCATGATGTAAGCCAGACGGAGATATGCTGCACCATCTACCGCGTTTGGCACTTTCGATTCGCGATACGACTCTGAGATCGCGTAAAGCGCATAGAAGTTGCCCGATAGCACCTGATTTCGGAGCATGACTTGGCCGTCCATGAAGTTCTTCTCCAAGGCAATCCGTTTTCCCAGCACCGCGGCTGCGGTGGAGTCGCCCACTGACGCCTTTTGCTGCAATACATCCAGCGACTCCGATCGAAGCCGCTCGAGTTCAGCCTGCGAAGGATATTGATGCCGAATTAGCCATTCAGCCTCTTCTTGCGATCTTGCTTGCAGAGGGCCGGCGTCACGGCAGTCTCCAGTGCACAAGCGCTGCGCAACCACGGCCGCGTCAAAGCTATGGGATTCACCACCCGTCGAGTGCTGGGACGTGGTAGCGCGTGGTGTCTGTCCCGGAACAGAGTGGGACGACTCGGCGCCTTCTGCCGCCGGTGTCACTGCGCCCTTGTCTGGGGCGGGTTGTTCTGAACAAGCCGTGGCGATGACTGCCAAAATGGCCGTAAACAGAATCGATCTCGCGTGCATTACTTTACCCCGCACATGTTTTTCTGGACCTGTGTCCACCATTTTGAGCAGGATGCGTCTTCCGTCACTGCACGCCATTTCTCGCCGATAGAGTTTCGCGTGTCAACGAGCTCGACGATCCCATACGGAACGTAGTTTTCGAGGGGTACGCCAACCTTTCGTTGATGTTCAATGAACCAAATCATGAAATTCTGATTGTCGTTGGCCTCAGCATCGAATGCTTTCAGCATCTCGATACAATACTGTTCCGGCTTGGTCAGCGTTCCCCCGACGCGATACTGACTCGACGCATCGAGCTGAATGTCACATGTCAAACCAAGCTGAATCCGCATGCGAGCATTGGTCTCCACAAGGCTGGCGCCTGAGGCGAAACTGTTGACCTGTTCCTGCAAAGCTACTTGAAGGAACCAGATGGCTAGGGAATCCATCTGGATCGGCGTTCCTTCCCAATAGGCCTTGCCATTGACGAACGAATGAGCCATCCGCATGGAAGAGCGTTGTCCCGCGGGTATTCGATCATCCCCAAACAGCGGATCCGTTGGCATGGGAATAGGATTAGGGCATGCGGCGGGACGAGTGGCAAGCAGGAATTCACAAGATTGTTGCTGGTCACTACCAGCCCCGCCACCGCCCCCACCACTTGAATCGCCGGGATCATATCCTAGGTCAGGCGGGCGAGCCGGCGGTTCCATCGGAGGAGTGTATGGAGGAACGTAGGGAGGAGGGGTTGCGTCCACCGGAGGAAGATTGGTAGTGCCCCTGTCCGTCGAGGTGTCTGCGAAGCCGGGCTGAACGGCAAAGAAGCATCCTGCAACTACCAAGGTCAATCTGATGCTATGCCGTATTGCGGCACTCAGATCCGAGCCCCGAGTTGTCGAGTTTTTTGAGCGGTGCACGTGTCGCATTTTTCTCAATTCATCCTTGTGCATTTATCGATTGAGGAGGGCAATTTTCTCCCGAAGCACTGTCCTCGCAGATCTTCCGGAGAAGGGTGCGAAGCGTTTCGCTATAGAACTTGATGTGGCGACAGTCCTCGTGTTTGGAAACTATTTTTGCGGAAAGCCCATGATTTACCGTGCTGTTGAGTGCACAGATGCCGGCTGGGGAAATCTGTCCGAAGGCTGCTAGACAATCCAGAACGCGGGTATCGCACCCTGCCGCTGCTGCATCGAGATAGGCTTTCCCGATGTTAGAGCTGGTATGACGCCATTGGATGTAGTGGTTCACATCGAATAAGGTTCCACCGTCCATGGATCGCTCCCGCCATGATCTAGTTAGGCCAATTTTGTCGAACATGAGCCGCCACGCAATGTAAAGCGGATACAAGCTACGTTTCCTGGAGGCCATTTTGATCAAGAGGGTTCGGGCCACTCTGCCGTTGCCGTCATGCAACGGATGGATCGTCAAGAACTGAAATGCCGCGGCTTCGTCAATCTCCTCATTGGGGTTGTCGAGATGATCTGCGAGGAATGACACTAGATCCGCCATCTGTTGCGGCACTCTTGCCATTGCGGGGCAAACAAGACTTGCCTCTAAGGGCGATGCTGCCCCGACCCAGGAGCGATCTGAGCGAAGTTGGAACGGTGCAATTCCGGAGCACTGAGCCATCTGCTCCAGAAAACTCCTCCAATCCTGAACATCGCTAGTTGCCAGCGGTCGGATGCTTTGAATGATTCCGTCCTTGGCACTGGGTGAAAGTGAATAGCTCTCAGCCACGTGGACTCTGTGGACACGATTGAATCGGGCTGTAATCAGCAGCAGTGCCCGAGCCGCTTTCATGTCCATCCGCCAGTCAGTGTGCGTCACTGAGGAAAATGAGTGCCCTGACAGTGGCTGGGGACTGGAGACAACGACTCCATGGTCTTCCCATATGCGGGGATCGGCCGCTTCCTTGATCAACGGCAGCGGTGTGAATAGGCAGCCCGGATGGATTTCAACAGCCGACGGCATTCTTCATGTCCCCGATAGCGAATTGAGAGCTTGGGCGGCGCTTATGAGTCGTCCCGATACGTACTAACGTAGAAGTGGCATGATCACCCCCGGTGATTGGGAGAAGATCCTCTCCCCTCGCCGGGTGCCCGTTGTTCGCAGTGAAGTGGTTAGCCACTAGGAGGCCCTGAGATGGCTCATTGAGCAGTCGGGTCCAGCGGGTAGGACCAATTGGAGTAGCTATCCCGCGACCAGCCCTCGGCGATCCAGGCGGCATTCTCTAAAGGCACACGGAGGAGCCCCGGAGCTATCCGTGCATGCTTGGATAGTCCTACAATGCGCCGGGCACAAAACAGGGCACTCCCGGTTTGTGAATGCCAAGCGGTTCAAGGGGTTGGATCCGACTCAACTGGATCCCCCCTCTCCGCCAGATAACTGAAAAAGGCTGCCCCCAGGGGCGGCCTTTTTCAGTTATCTGGCGCGGGACGCGAAGTGCGCTGCGCGCGCTTCGCCCCAAACGTTGCTGCGCAACCTTTGGGCCCCTCCCTTTGCCGGCCTCTCCCCGCCCCTGTCGGGGCAGCCCCTCAACAGAGGGACTTGTTCCTCCAGATCCATCAGTAGATCCACGCCACGCGTGGATGCTTTTGATCGCCTTACGCACGCTCGTTGGCACTCCAAAACAAAGCTGAACGAAACCTGAAAATTCGCTATCGTAGACGCCTTCATCCGACGCCTGGCCCATTGCCCATGAGTTCGACCGACAGCGCTCACGCCGACTGCGAGAACTGCAACACCGCCCTGCAGGGCCACTACTGCCATCGCTGCGGGCAATCGGCGCACAACCCGCTCAAGCACGTGGGCCATGCCATCGAAGAAGTGTTCGAATCCTTCTGGCACCTGGACGGGCGCATCTTCCGCACGCTGCGCGATCTTTGGGTTCCCGGCCGCATCACGCAAAACTACCTCAAGGGCCGCCGGGTCGGATACGTGCAGCCTTTGCGGCTGTTCGTCATCCTCACCCTGTTTACGTTCTTCATCGGCAAACTGTTCGTGCACGTCGACGACATCCGCATGGGCGGAGGCGATTCGCTGTATGCCAAGTCCAACACCGTTGAACAGGTCGAGGCCGCACGCGCGAAACAGCTCGCGACGATCGATCGCCAGCAGGCCAACTCACCCGCTACCGGCAACGCCGGCTTCGCCATGGCCAGAGCGGCGGTGAATGCGGCAGCCGCACAGCGTAAAGCCGAGCTCACCGGCACCAGCAAGGAGGTCGCCACGACCGAGCCCGGCACCTTCTTCAACCACACCGTCAACGGCAAACCGTGGGACGCTGACACCAACCCCATCGTGGTGGCCGGCTGGCCCCGGTTCGCCAACAACTGGCTCAACAAGCGCCTGCACAACGGCAACGCCAACATCCAGCGCATGGGGGGCAAGACCGATCTGTACATGCAGGCGATCCTGACCGCATTGCCCGGTGCCCTGTTCTTCCTGATGCCGGTGTTCGCGCTGGTACTGCGCATCGCCTACGTGCCACGGCAGATGGGGTATCTGGAACATCTGGTGGTGGCGCTGTACAGCCACTGCTGGCTGATGATGGTGCTGCTGGCAACCTTCCTCATCGCCGGCATCAGCAGCGCGCTCGCATCCCCCGCCTTCGCCGCCGCCAGCCAATGGCTGTATGCCCTGCTGTGGCTGGCGGTCCCGGTCTATCTGCTGTGGATGCAGCAACGCGTGTATGGCGGCAACAAGGCGCTGACCGTGTTGCGCTACCTTGCCATCGGCGGCGTCTACCTGTTCCTGGTGAGCTTCGTGGTGATGTATGCGGTGCTGGCGGGAATCTCGGCCTGAGGGATACACGCACGGCATCCGGCCCATGAATCCACGTGTAGCGTGGATCTACTGACGATCGTCTATCGTGGGCCCATGAACCTCCGCCTCTACCGACCCGCAGATGCCAGCGCCTGCCTGTCGATTTTCGACAGCAACGTGCCCACCTACTTCGCGCCCGAAGAGCGCAGCGACTTTGAACGCTTCCTGCGTGAGCAGGCCATGGACTGCGCCTTCCAGGTGATCGAGCGCGACCACCGTGTCGTTGCCTGTGGCGGCCTGTCGCGCCGCGGCGATGGCAGCGCCGGTTTCTGTTGGGGCATGGTGCAGCGCGCGCTGCACCGGCAGGGGCTGGGCCGCGAACTGGCGCTGGCACGCCTGCGCCAGGCCGAAGCGGATCCCTCGATCAATCGCGTCACGCTCAGCACCAGCCAGCACACCCAGGGCTTCTACGCCGGCCTGGGCTTCCAGGTGACACGTGTGGTGCCCGATGGCCACGGCGCCGGGATCGACGCTGTGGAAATGGAGCGGGAGCTCTAGCGCTCCCGCCCCGGTCCCATCCACGCCCGCCGTGGTTCTACCGCTGGCCCGCTCCCCTCAGAAGCCCACGCGCAGGTTGATCTGCCCGCCGACATCGCGGCGACCGTCGCCGTGCTGGCCCTGCACGAACATCGACAGCTGGCTGTTGCGGCCGAGCCCAACCGCCACGCCCAGCTGGCTGACCAGCGCGTTGCGTGCCATCACCGCGCTGTACACATCGAACGCATTGCCGCCGACCGCGAAGCGGTTGCGGCTGGCCACGTCGGTGTCACCCGAAGCATGCTGCCAGCCGAGGCCGACCGTCAGCTGTGCCGGGAAGCGCTCGCCGCTGCCCACGTCCCAGCGGCCCCGCACACCCACGGTGCTGACATTGAGCGTGTCCTTGCCGCCTTCCAGCTCCAGCGCAGCAGTGCCGCCCTGCTCCACCGCGCGATCACTGTCGACCCAGTGCTTGGTGAACTGCACGTACGGCTGCAGCTGGGTCCTGCCGTGGGTCCAGGTCCAGCTGCCCTCCACCTGGGCGATGGTCACATCCGAGTCCTGGCGGCTGTACAGGGTCTGGCCCAGCAGCGGCACCTCACGTGTGGTGCGCGTGCGATAGTCGCCGCGCGACACGCTGCCACCGACCGCAAAGCCGTTGTTCCACTGGCCCTGCGCATACAGACCGAAGGTGTTGCCACGCAGGCGGGCGCGCGAGCTGCGATCGTACAGGCGCGTATCCAGCCGTTCGTTGCCGGCCGCTGCACCCAGCACCACGTGCTCGCCCAGCTGCCAGTCCACGCCGGCCATCAGCGCATTGCGGTTGGAGCGGATGTCGTCGCCGTTGCCATCACCATCCTGCCTGAACACCTTGCCGCTGCCGGCCAGCCAGGCCGAGGCACGCTCACCGCGCACGGTCGGCAGCTCACTGCCCAGACGCTGGCGGATACCCTCTTCCAGGTAATTGTCGTATAACAGCACCGCACGGCTGGCCGCATGCACTTCACCGGACAGCTGGTCGAAGGCCGCGCGCGCGGTACCCGCGTCATAGATCAACACCGTGTTGTACAGCCCCAGTGCCGAGCCACTCTGCGGCAGGCTGTCCAGCGCCGCAGCGGTGTTGTACTGGTTGCGCGTCTTCGCCGCCGTGGTGAAGGCTGCGGTCTGCGCCACATCGATCTGCAGATTGGCCGTGTTCGCCGTGTAGACCGGGGTGATGGTCAGGAAGGCCGACGGCGTCTTCGCCGAAGCGAACTGCCCGCTCACGCCACCGCCCGCATTGACCACGGTGTACTGCTGGCCCTGCTGGTAGCTGGTGCTCGGCGAGATGGTATTCACCTGCACGCTGCTGCCACCCACGTTGGCACTGCCACCCACCTGCACCGTGTCGCTGCCGGTGGCACCCAGATCGATGCCCAGCGTGCTGCCCGGCGACAAGGTCAGGTTGCCACCCACCGTGATCGTGCCGGTGCCATTGCCCGCACCGCTGCCATTGCCTGGGCCATTACCCGGCGACAGCACGCCGCCACTGGATACCGTCACGCCACCACCGGTACCCCCGATGGTGCCGGTGCCGGACAGCGTGGTACCGCTGCCGATGGTCCACTGGCCGCCG
Organism: Stenotrophomonas sp. 63632_Sma; assembly: GCF_056482875.1. Lineage (NCBI taxonomy): Bacteria > Pseudomonadati > Pseudomonadota > Gammaproteobacteria > Lysobacterales > Lysobacteraceae > Stenotrophomonas > Stenotrophomonas sp. 63632_Sma. The sequence continues at coordinate 954,812 of NZ_CM151220.1, read as the reverse complement.
ATGTTGCCGGTGACATTCAGGCCACCGCCGGTGACCTGGCCGGTACCGCTGAAACCACCGCTGTTGCCGCCAAGGTTCAGGCCCCCCGGACCGGCCTGCACGATGCTGCCGCCACCGCTGATGCTGCCGCCCAGCGTGGTGCTGCCACCGGTGTTGATGATCAGCCCACCGTTGTTGGTGATGTTGCCGGTGATCGAGCCACTGGCGCCGCCATTGCCAACCTGCACGGTGCCGCCCGCATTGATGGTCGTGCCACCGGTATAGGTGTTGTTTCCGATAAGCGTAATGGTGCCGTTGCCAGCCTGGGTCAGGCCACCGCTGCCGCTGATGGTGCCACCCACGGTGGTATTGCCACCGACGTTGAACACCAGGCTGCCGTTGTTGCTGACGTTGCCGGCAATCGATCCGCTCGCGCCGCCGTTGCCGACCTGCAGCGTGCCGGTGTTGATGGTGGTGCCGCCGGTATAGGTGTTGTTGCCGCCCAGGATCAGCGTGCCGCTGCCGGCCTGGGTCAGGCCACCGCTGCCGCTGATGGCGCCGCCGACGGTGGTGTTGCCACCCACGTTGAAGATCAGGCTGCCGTTGTTGGTGACGCTGCCGCCAATCGCACCGGTCGCGCCGCCATTGCCCACCTGCAGGGTGCCACCGGCAGTGATGGTGGTCGGGCCGGTGTAGGTGTTGTTGCCGGTCACGGTCAGTGTGCCGCTGCCGGCCTGGGTCAGGCCACCGCTGCCGCTGATGGTGCCGCCCAGCGTGGTGTTGCCCGCGACGTTGGACACAAGCGTGCCGTTGTTGGTGATGTCGCCGACGATCGAGCCGGTCGCACCACTATTGCCCAGCTGCAGCGTGCCGCCGGCATTGATGGTGGTACCTCCGGTGTAGGTGTTGGTGCCGGTCAGCACCAGCGAGCCACTGCCCGCCTGGGTCAGGCCACCCGTACCACTGATGGTGCCGCCCAGCAGGGTGTTGCCCGCGACGTTGGAGATCAGCGAACCATTGTTGGTGATGTCGCCAGCGATCGAACCGGTCGCTCCACCATTGCCCACCTGCAGCGTGCCACCGGCAGTGATGATGGTGCCGCCGGTGTAGGTGTTGTTGCCGACCAGCGTCAGCACGCCGGCACCGGCCTGGGTCAGGCCACCACTGCCACTGATCGCGCCGCCGACCGTGGTATTGCCCGCCACGTCGAACACCAGGCTGCCGTTGTTGGCGACGTTGCCGGTGATCGCACCGGTCGCACCGCCATTGCCGACCTGCAGCGTGCCACCGGCATTGATGGTGGTGCCGCCGGTATAGGTGTTGTTGCCGGTCAGAGTCAGCGTGCCAGCGCCGGCCTGGGTCAGGCCACCGCTGCCGCTGATGGTGCCGCCCAGCGTGGTGTTGCCCGCCACGTTGGAGACCAGCGCACCGTTGTTGGTGATGTCGCCGACGATCGCCCCGGTCGCACCGCCATTGCCGACCTGCAGCGTGCCGCCTGCATTGATGGTGGTACCGCCGGTGTAGGTGTTGTTGCCGGTCAGCACCAGCGTTCCGCTGCCAGCTTGGGTCAGGCCACCGCCACCGCTGACCACACCGCCTACGGTTGCCGTGGTGCCCAGGTTGTAGACCAGGCTGCCGTTGTTGGTGATGTTGCCCAGCACCGAACCGGAGCTGCCGCCGTTGCCGATCTGCAGCGTGCTGCCACCATTGATGGTGGTGCCGCCGGTGTAGACATTGTCACCGCTCAAGGTCAGCGTGCCGGTGCCGCTCTGCACCAGGCCGCCGGTGCCACTGAGCACACCGCCGAAGGTGGTGCTGCCGTTGTTGCCGCCGGTGGTCAGGGTCGCACCGCCCAGCACCACGCTGGATCCGGCTACACCGGCCAGGCCACCAATGCTCTGGTTGCCACCGGCACTGATGTCCAGCGTACCGGCACCGGTCAGATTGACCGTGCTCGCACCCGACAGGGTGCCACCGGCCGCAACCGCCAGCGTGCCGCTGTTGATGGTGGTGTTACCGGTGTAGGTGCTGGCACCGCCCAGGGTGACCGTTGCTGCGCCATCCTTGAGCAGGCCGCCAGCGCCGCTGATCGGGCCGTTCAAGGTCAGCGCGTTGCTGCCGGCAAGGGTCAGCGTGCCGCCGGCCAGCTGCACGGTATTGGCCAGCGTCAGCGCGCTGGTGCCGTCCAGGCTGGCATTGCCGCCCACGGTCAGCGTGCCGGTTCCCAGTGCATTGTTGTTACCCAAGGCAAGGCCACCGGCGTTGAGTGCCACGCCACCGCTGAAGGTACTGCTGCCGGTCAGGCCCTGGATGCCTGCACCATTCTTCACCAGGCCACCGGTACCGGTAATGTCACCAGCGAAGGTCGTGTTTCCTACGCCATTGAGGGTCAGCGTGCTGCCGCCGAGCGCGACCGTACTGCCGGCAACACCGGCCAGTGATCCGATGCTCTGCGCACCACCGGCAGAAATATCGAACCCTGTTCCGGCGTTGGCCAGTGTCACCGCGCCATTCGCTGCCAGGCTTCCTCCGGCGCCAATCGCCAGCGTGCCCGCATTGATGGTGGTGCCACCAGTGAAGGTATTGGCACCGGTCAGGGTCTGGGTGCCGGTGCCTTCCTTGATCAGCCCACCGGTACCCCCCACCGAACCACTGAACGTGCCATTGACGGGACCACCAATGGTCAAGGTGTTGCCGCCCAGGTTCACCGTGCCGTTGCCGATCAGGGTACCGAACTGCTGCGTGCCGCTGCCCGCCGACAGATCGAAGGTCGCGCCCGAAGCCAGATTGACGATGCCACTGGCATGCAGGCTCGCGCCGGCGCCCAATGCCAGCGTACCGGCATTGATGAAGGTGCCACCGGTATAGGTATTGGCACCGTTCAAGGTCAGCGTTGCCGCGCCCTCCTTGGTCAGCGAGCCGGTGCCACTCAGGCTGCCGTTGAGGGTGAGGTTGTTGCTGCCGAGCACGGTCAGCCCGGCATTGAGGACGAAGTTGTTGGCCAACGTCACCGCAGTGTTCGAATCGAGCGTACCGTTGCCACCCACCGTTACCGCCCCGGTGCCGAGAGCGGCATCGTTGCCGACCACCAGGCCGCCTGCATTGAGCGTTACACCGCCACTGAAGGTGCTGGCGCCGTTGAGGGTCTGCACGCCTGCGCCGTTCTTGACGAGGCCACCATTGCCGGTGATCGCACCGTTGAACGTGCTGTCTACCGTGCCGCCCAGGGTCAGCGCACTGCCCCCCAGCGCCACGGTGCTGCCGGCCACACCGGCAAGCGAACCGATGCTCTGGTTGCCCGCAGAGATATCGAGGGTACCGGTACCGGCCAGGTTCACCGCGCCGGTCGACGCCAGGCTGCCGCCGGCGCCGATCGCCAGCGTGCCGCTGTTGATGGTGGTGCCTCCGGTGTAGGTATTCGCACCGGTCAGGGTCACGGTGGCCGCACCGTTCTTGATCAGCCCACCGGTACCGGAAGCGATGCCGCCCAAGGTCAGTGCATTGCTGCCCAGCAGGTTGAGGTTGGCACCTGATGCCAGCGTGATGTTGTTGGCCAGGTTGGCCGCGGTCGAAGCATCCAGCGTAGCGCTGGCCCCCACCGTCAGCGCACCGCTGCCGAGCGCAGCGTTGTTGCCGACCACCAGGCCACCGCCGTTGAGCGCCAGGCCGCCGCTGAACAGGTTGGCGCCGCCCAGCGTGAGGATGCCGGTGCCGTTCTTGACCAGGCCACCGGTGCCGGAAATCGCGCCGTCGAACACGCTGTTGCCGTTGCCGCCGAGGATCAGCGACTGCGCGCCCAGAGTGACCGTGGAGCCGGTCACGCCGGCCAACGAACCAATGGTCTGGCTGGCACCGGACGTCGAGATGTCGAAGCCGGTTCCCGCTGCGGTAAGTGTCACTGCACCGGTGGCCGCCAGGCTGCCGCCCGGACCGATCGCCAGTGTGCCGGCATTGATGAAGGTGCCGCCGGTGTAGGTGTTGGCACCGGTCAGCGTCTCGATGCCCGCACCGACCTTGGTCAGGCCACCCGTACCTGCGATAGAGCCACTGAAGGTGCCATTGGTCGCCCCGCCGACTTCGATCGAATTGGCGCCCAGGTTGACCGTACCGTTGCCGACCAGGGTGCCGAACACCTGCGTGCCACTGCCGGCCGACAGATCCAGCGTAGCGCCGGTGGCGAGGTTCACGGTACCGCTCGCCGCCAGGCTTGCACCGGCACCCAGCGCCAGTGTGCCGGCGTTGATGTTGGTACCACCGGTATAGGAGTTGATACCGTTCAAGGTCAGCGTTGCGCCACCATCCTTGGTCAGGCTGCCGGTACCGGAAATCACCCCGTTGAGCGTCAGCGCATTGGTGCCCAGTACGGTCAGGCCTGCGTTGAGCGCGATGTTGTTGGTCAGTGCTGCCAGGCCGGTGGTGTCCAGCGTGGCGGCACCGCCGACGGTCAATGCACCCGTGCCCAGCGCCGCGTCATTGCCGAGCACCAGCCCGCCAGCGTTGAGCGTCACGCCGCCGCCAAACGTGTTGGCACCGGACAGCGTCTGCACGCCCGCGCCCACCTTGACCAGACCGCCACCACCACTGATCACGCCGTCGAAGGCGGCATTGCCGGCCGTGCCGAAGGTCAACGAATTACCGCCCAGCGCCAGCGTGCTTCCGCCCGCACCGTTGAGCGCGCCGATGGTCTGGCTGCTGCCGGCACCGGAGATATCGAAGCCAGCGCCTGCGCCCAGCGTGACATCACCCGCCGCGGCAAGGCTGCCACCTGTTCCCAGTGCCAGCGTACCGGCGTTGATGGTGGTACCGCCGGTATAGGTGTTGGCACCGGACAGCGTCAGCGTGGTGGCACCGTTCTTGATCAGGCTGCCGTTGCCATCGATCACACCCGACAGCGTCAGCGCATTGCTACCCGGCAATGTCAGTGCGACACCCGAGCCCAGCGTGACCGCATTGCCGAGCGTCGCTGCAGCACCCGCATCCAGCGTGGTGCTGGCATTCACCGCCAGCGTGCCGGAACCGAGTGCGCCGTTCGCGCCGACCACCAGGCCACCACCGTTCAAGGTCAGGCCGCCACCGAAGGTATTGGTGTTGTTGAGCGTCAGCAGGCCTGCACCGTTCTTGATCAGGCTGCCGCTGCCGGCCACCACGCCTGCAAGGGTGAGATCGCTGCTGCCGCCCAGCGTCAGCTGCGTACCCCCACCGAAGTTCACGGCGTTGGCCAGATTCAGTGACGTCGTTCCGTCCAGGCTGACGTTGCCGCCGATGCCCAGCGTGCCCGTGCCCAGCGCCCCCGAATTCCCGAGGATCAGGCCACCTGCATCAAGCGCGACACCGCCACTGAAGGTATTGGCACCGGACAGCGTCTGCACGCCAGCACCGACCTTGATCAGCCCACCGCTGCCATCGATGACACCGGCAAAGCTGCCATTGCTGGCGCCACCGAAAGTAAGGGTCTGCGTGCCCAATGCCACATGGCTGCCTGCCACGCCGTTCAACGCGCCAATGGTCTGCCCGGCACCCGCTGCGGAGATGTCCAGCGTCGCGCCGGCACCGGCGAGGTCCACCGCACCGATGGCGGCAAGACTGCCACCCGCGCCGAGTGCCAGCGCACCTGCGTTGACCGTGGCGCCACCGAGGAAGGTATTGGCACCGGACAAGGTCAGCGTCGAGGCGCCGTCCTTGATCAGGCCACCGGCACCACTCACCACACCGCTCAGAGTGAGATTGCTGCTGCCCGGCAGGGTCAGCGTATTGGCGCCCAGGTTCACTGCATTGACCAGCGAAACCGGGGCGCTCGCATCCAGAGAAACATTGCCGCCGATGTTCAGTGCACCGGTACCCAACGCACCGTTGGCGCCGACCGACAGACCGCCCGCGTTCAGCGCCAGACCACCACTGAAGGTGTTGCTGTTGTTCAACGACAGCACGCCAGTGCCGGTCTTGATCAGGCCACCGGTGCCGGTGATCAGTCCGCCCAGAGCAACATTCTCATTGCTGGTCAGGCTCAGCTGCGCACCGGCATCGAGATCGATGGCATTGCCCAGGTTCAATGCCACCGTACTGCCCAGGGTCGCGTTCGCGCCCACGGCAAGCAGCCCGGTTCCCAGTGCGCCAGCGTTGCCCAGCATCAGGCCACCGCCGTTGAGCGTCAGCCCACCGGCGAAGTTGTTGGCGCCGTTGAGCGTGAGCGTGCTGGCGCCGTTCTTGACCAGGCCACCGGCTCCGGAAACCACCCCGCCAAGCGTGATCGCCTGCGAACCCGGCAGCGACAGCGCAGCCCCACTACCCAGAGTGACATTGTTGACCAGGTTCAACGCCGTGCTGCCATCGAGCGATGCATTGCCACCCACGCTCAATGCGCCCGTCCCGAGTGCACCGCTGTTGCCCAGCAGCAGGCTGCCGGCATTGAGGTTCAGGCCGCCGCTGAATGCATTGGTGCCGTTCAAGGTCAGCAGCGAGGCACCGTTCTTGATCAGGCTGCCGGTGCCGGTGATGTTGCCGCCCAGGGTGAGGTTCTGGCTGCCCGGCAGGGTCAGCACCGCGCCAAGGTTGATGGCATTGCCCAGATTCAGTGCTGCGGTTGCGTCGAGCGAGCCATTGCCGCTGACCGTCAACGCGCCGGTACCGAGTGCACTGCCGTTGCCCAGCAACAGGCCACCGGCCGCCAGGTTCAGGCCACCACTGAAGGTATTGGCGCCGCTGAGCGTCTGCGTGCCCGTTCCCTGCTTGACCAGGCCACCGGTACCGCCGATCACGCCGCCGAATGTCTGGTTGGTGGCATCACCGAAGGTGAGCGTGCTGCCGCCCAGCGAGAGGATGCTGCCTGCCGCACCGGACAGCGCACCGATGGTCTGGTTGCCGCCGAGCGAGATGTCCAGTTCGGCGCCGGCCCCCGCCAGGCTCACCGCCCCGGTGGCCGCCAGACTGCCGCCACTGGCCAGTGCCACCTTTCCTGCGTTTACGTTCAGACCGCCGGTGAATGCGTTGGCCCCACCCAGCGTGAGCGTGGAGGCGCCGTTCTTGACCAGGCTGCCGGTACCACCGATCACGCCGCCCAGCGTCAGCGCGTTGGAGCCCAGCACGTTGAGCGAACCACCCACCCCCAGGTTGATGCCGTTGCCCACGGTCAGTGCCGAGCTGGCATCAAGCGTCACCGCGCCACCGACATTCAATGCGCCGGTTCCCAGCGCACCGCCGTTGCCGAGCACCAGTCCTCCAGCCGTGAGCGACAGCCCTCCACCAAACGTGTTGGCGTTGTTGAGGGTCAGGGTGGCCGCGCCGTTCTTGACCAGGCTGCCGGAGCCACCGATCACGCCGTTGAAGGTCAATGCCTGGTTCCCGGACAGATTGAGGATGCTGCCCGCGCCCAGATTGACCGCGTTGGTGAGAGCGAGCGCCCCGGTGCCATCGAGAGACACGTTGCCGCCAACACTAAGTGTTCCAGTACCCAGCGCGCCTGCATTGCCCAGCAGCAGGCCACCGCCGTTGAGCGTGACGCCACCTGTGAAGGTATTGGCGCCCGACAGGGTCTGGGTACCCGTACCGACCTTGACCAGCGCGCCGCCGACACCGCCGATGACGCCGGAGAAGCTGGTGCTGGTGTTCAGGCCACCCAACGTGAGGCTGCGCGCGCCAAGGTTGAGCGCACCGGATCCGGCGAGTGAGCCGATGGTCTGGCTGGCCGCAACCGAGAGATCGAGGTTGGTACCTGCGCTCAGCGAGATCGCACTTGTCGGTGACAGGCTGCCACCGGCGCCCAATGCCAGCGCACCACCGGTGACCGCGAAGGAGCCCGTAAGCAGGTTGGCACCATTCAAGGTGAGGGTACCCGGACCCGCCTTGACCAGGTCGCCAGCGCCGGAGATCGAACCATTCAGGCCCAGCGCGTTGCTGCCCAGCAGGTTGAGCGTGCCGCCACCGTTGATGACGAGGTTGTTGCCCAGATTGAAGTTGGCCGAGGTATCCAGCGAAGCGTTGCCACCGACGGTCAGACTGCCGCTGCCGAGCGCACCGGCATTGCCGAGCACCAGGCCGCCAGCATTGAGGTTGACGCCACCGCTGAACAGGTTCGCACCGCCCAGGGTGACGATGCCGGTGTTGTTGACCGTCAGCCCACCGGTACCGGATAGCACGCCACTCAAACCGAAGCCTTGGGCACCGCCCAGGTTCAACCCGCCATTGAGGGTGAAATTGTTGCCCAGCGACAGGCCTGCACCACTGGCCGCGATCGAGCCGCCAGTGACGGTAAACAGGCCGGAACCGAATGCGGCGTTGTTGTTGAAGTTCACCACGCCGCCACCGAGGGTGATCGCGCCCGTGCCCGACCACGGCCCCTGCAGGTTCCAGGTGCCGCTGTTGACGGTGAGCTTCTGGAAGCCGATGTAGTTGGTCCAGCCGATGCTCGACGCAGGCCCGTTGTTACTGGCGTTGTCCTGCAGCACCAGGGTGTTGTTGGCGGCACCGGTGCCGATGCCTGCATCAACCGTGCCCGCCTCTGCGACCTTGACCCCGGTTACGCCGGCGAGCAGGCCTGCAGGTGCGCTACCGCCACCGGTAACCACGGTGGACCCTGCCACGGCAGTGAAAGTATTGCCGCCGGTGGAATCACCCAGATGCACACTGCCCGAGATCGTGCCCGAATTGGTGAACGTATTGCCTGTCGAAGCGCCCAGGCCGACACGACCGGTGATGCTGCCACGGTTGGTCACGTTGGCCTGTGCTCCGCCATAGGTCACCACCGACGTCGCATCCGCAAGCTGCCCTATCCCCAGCAGCGACATTCCAATCGAACCATCATTGACCAGCGTGGTGGTCCCACCTGCGGCATTCTGCGCGGTGACCGCCTGGCCGCCGAAACCCAGCAAAGTGCCGATGTTGAAGATGCCCTTGATCTGGCCGCCAGTCTGGTTGTTGACCGTGATCGCGCTGCCACCGGCGGTGTTGTTGCCGACCACCAGGCCGGCCGCGGCCAGGCTGAGACCACCGGTCAGGAACGGATCGATCGTGCCGGCGTTGTTGACCGTGGTGTTGCTGCCGCTCAACGTCACCGCATTGCCGCCCAACAGCAGAGGCACGCTGAACACCGCGCCATTGGCGATGTTCAACGTCAGGCCGCTGGTCGGGTTGACGTAGTTGTTGATGTTGGTGGAGCTGTCGCAGTTGACGGTCGTGGTGCCAGTGCACGCTGCGAAGGCCGAACCACTGGCCAGCGTGGCAGCCAATGCCACCGCCAACTGGTGCGCCCGCAATCGCGGCACCCGCCCTGCGCAGACCGCGCTTCCGCCGGGATTCTGGGTGACCTCCGAAGCAACCTGCATTACGCCGAGGGCGCGATTGAAAACCAGACGGTAAATGCGGTTCATCGGTAAATCTCCATGAAAAGACCGGATGGCACTGCAGGCAGGCTTTTTTTGAAGACAATGCGGCCCACCCCGGCTCCCGACACGGGAACAAGGCCTGGCTTCATTAACTTCTGAAAATCTTCACATCTTCACGCGACCGCACCTGGAAAAGGCAGGTCAACGTGTCCGTCAAGGCGAAAACTCCCCGATTTCGCATGACGAATGGCGGCACTGTGCGGCCGATGGCGCCAGCGGCATGTGAATCACGCTCGTTATTTTCATGACGCACGTCAAATAAAACGGGCGGACAAAATGGTTTTGCCGAAAATGCATATACCTGCAGCAGGCGGAGATTCCTTTCTCCGCCCAACTAAATGCATTCAGCTACTCGAGAGTTTCATCAGCACCAGGCCGGAAACGATCAGCACCGCCGCACCGATCCGCATCGGGCTGACCTGCTCACCGAGGAAGACGATGCCGACCACGAACGCACCGACCGCGCCGATGCCGGTCCAGATCGTGTAGGCGGTGCCCAGCGGCAGGCTGCGCATGGCCACCGCCAGCAGCCAGAAGCTGGCGATCATGCCGATGATGGTGACCACGGTAGGGGTGAGCTTGGTGAAGCCTTCGGACTGCTTCATGGACACGGCCCAGACGATTTCCAGCAGGCCGGCGAACAACAGATAGATCCAGGCCATGACAGCCCTCCTCTTGGTAGGGCCAGGCCGTCCTGGTCATTGATTCCCGATGTGGGGGAGGTCGTTCCTCCTGGCCGGCATTCTAGCAACGCCGGTCGGCGCGGGGCGTTGCCGGCAGACGCGGGTTACAGCCGATTCAGTGCACGAAGCTGGCGTCGATGTACCTGCCTGCGCTATAGTTGCCGTCTGCCATCGGCCAGCCGATGTGCAGTCCGGCTGTGGTCTCCGGCGCATCGCGCGCTGCTTCCCCTGATCCGTGAACCGGCCGCCCACTGGGCGGCCAACGTCTCTATGGTGGCCCCGTCGGCCCCTCGCGACGCTAGGTCGAAAATCCCGCCAGGGCCGGAAGGCAGCAACGGTATCGATCGACGCGGGCGCCGAGGTCAGCCGGCGGGGCCATCGCCTTTTCGGGCGTGGCCCCACTTCTGGTAGCTGCCAGCCTTGGCTGGCGCCCTTCACCGGGCATCGCCCACCACTACCCCGCCGCGGGCGTGCCCTGGTGAAACACCACCCTCCATTCCTGCGCATGCCGTCGCCACAGCGAACTGCGCAACACCCAGCCCTGGGCCTGGCCATCAACGTGATAGCGGCTGCGGTAGCGCACCTGGGCCAGATCCTCGGCCAACAGCCACACCGCGTACTGTTCCGATTCGATCAGCACCTGAGCGCGCTCCAGCGGGATCTCCTGCAACGCCGCATCACGGCCGTAGCATCGCCCGGAACTGCCGATCTCGCTGAAATCCTCGTCCAGAAGTGCCGCCAGTTGCTCGCGATCGGCCCGCACCTGCGGCGCATGCAGCGCGCGTTCCAGCGCCTCCAGCTCGGCAGCCAGCGCCGCGTCGGCGGGCTGGCCAGCACCGCTCACGGCGGATCCTGCACCAGCACGTGCGCTGCAGTGGGGTTGGCCAGCGGCACGCACTGCCCCGGCTGCGCCACACGGTGCCCCCGCGCGGCCAGCGCCTGGCCGTCGGCCGCGCTCGCATAGTGGTAGAGCATCATCCGCGCCTGCAGTTCGGCGCTGTACTCGCGCTCCAGGTCGTCCACGCCAGTATGCGACGGGTTGCCGTGCAGGCCGCAGTCGTGCGCGATCAGTTCATTGTCGTTGGCGAAGCGGGCCAGCATCTCCGGAATCGGCCGGGTATCGCCGCTCCAGGTCAGCGCGCCCTGCAGGCGCAGGCCATAGGCCGTCTCCGGCCAGTGGTGGCGCACCGGGAACACTTCCAGGCGCACGCCCTCGTGCCAGAACGCCTCGCCCACCACGACCAGCTGGAACGCATCCCAGAAGTTGGCACCGCCCTCGGCCAGCACGTTCGGGTAGTCCCCGATGCGCTTGTGCAGCAGCGGCACCACGGTGGCAGGCACATACAGGCGCACCTTGCCGCGCCGGTGCGCGTTGAAGAAGGTATCGACGAACAGGCGCTCGAAGCCCGCTACGTGGTCCAGGTGCACATGGGTGACGAACAACGCCTGCGGCATGTGGCCGTAGTGCGCCTTGAACGCGGTCAGGCCTTCGCCGCCACAGTCGATGGTCAACCACGGCCGACCGTCCCGTTCGATCACCGACATCGGCGACCCCAGCTCGACCGCCGACGCATTGCCGACGCCGAGGAAACGCAACGACCAGTCCATCAGGTGCCCCGGTTCCAGGCCATGTCATAGGCGCGGCGCAGCCGCGCGTAATCCTTCTGCACGTCTTCCATGCTGCGCTCGCCGCGCAGCTTGATCAGCGAGCGCAGCAGGCGCTTGAGATTGCGTTCGCGCCAGGCGGTCGCCGGGATGCGGATCACCCCGCGGTCGAAGTCGATCAACCAGCCGTGGCCGTTGCCGTCGAACAGGATGTTGTGCGCATTGAGGTCGGCATGGTCCAGGCCGGCACGATGGAAGCGGGCGATCAGCCGCCCGGTCTCCTCCCACGGTGCGCCCCGGCCCGCGACCAGCGCGCGGTCGGCCAGCGAACGGACACCCTCGATCCGCTCCATCAGGATCGCAGCCCGGTAGCGCAGGCCCTCGCGCATGTAGAACGCCGCCAGTGGCCGGGGCACCGGCAGCTTTTTCTCGCGCAGCGCGCGCATCAGCCGGAATTCGGCGAAGCTGCGCGTCCGGTCCGCGCCGCGCCAGAGGTACTGGTCATGGCTGATCTTCGCCGCCAGGCCACCGCGCAGGTAGTGGCGCAGCACGCTGGCGCCGAACGGCGCATCGACGAACCAGGCGCTGCCACGACCGCCCTCGCCCACCGGCCGAGCCCTGCTGCCCCAGTGCTGGGGCGAGAACAGGCCGATCTCGGCTTGCCGCAGCCGCTCGCGGTCGAACAGAATGGCCCCGATGCCGCGACCCTCGCGGCATGGCGTCAGCGCTTCATTGGCGTCGAATGCGACCATTTCATTGAGTCTAACAACACATGGCATCAGCGTCCTCCTCCTTGTGCCTCCTGCGCCTGTCCGCACTTGGCGATGTCACCCACGTGGTGCCCCTGGTGCGCACCCTGCAGGCTGCGCGCCCGGATACGCCGATCCACTGGATCATCGACAAGGCCGGCCACAAGCTGCTCGACGGCCTGCCCGGTGTCACCTTCCATGCCTACGACAAGAAGAGCGGCATGGCCGGGGTCAAGGAACTGCGCAGGCAGCTGCCGCCGGGGCGCTTCGAAGCGCTGTTGCAGATGCAGGTGGCGTTCCGCGCCAACCTGCTGTCGGCCTTCATTCCCGCAGAGCGTCGCATCGGCTATGACCGCAGCCGCTCGAAGGACCTGCATGGTCTCTTCATCAACGAACGCATCCCCGACCGCCCCGGCATCCATGTGCTGGATGCCATCGGCAGTTTCTGTGAACCCCTTGGCCTGCGCCAGACCGAGGTCAGCTGGGACCTGGCGGTGCCACAGTCCGCGTATGAGTGGGCTGCCGCGCAATGGCAGGACGATGGCCGCCCGGTGTTGATGATCTCGCCCTGTTCCAGCCACGTGCGCCGCAACTGGTATGCAGACCGCTACGCCGCCGTGGCCAACCACGCCGCACAGCGCGGTTGGCAGGTGGTGCTGTGCGGAGGCCGCAGCGAACTGGAGCGCAGCATGGCCGATGCCATCCAGGCGCAGCTGCACACACCGGCGCTTGACCTGGTCGGCAAGGACACCTTGAAGCAGCTGCCGGCGCTGCTGGCCCGCGCCAATCTGGTGATGACCCCGGACTCGGGCCCGATGCACATCGCCAACGCGATGGGCGCCAAGGTACTGGGCCTGCACGCGGCCAGCAACCCGAACCGCAGCGGTCCCTATTCCGACCGCCGCTACTGCGTGGACCGCTACGACGATGCCGCGCGCAAGTACCTGGCCAAGCAGGCCACCGATCTGAAGTGGGGCACCAAGATCGAGTTCGACGATGTGATGGAACTGATCACCGTGGAAGACGGTATCGCTGCGTTCGAACGCTACGTCGCCGACCACCTGGGGTGAGCGGCAGGCTGCCCCGGATTACGCGCGCTGCGCGTAATCCTGGTAGGACTTCTCTTCCACGTACGCCGAACCCAGCGCCAGGTTGATCGCCTTCTTGATGCGCGCGCGTTCGTCATTGCGCAGGTAGACGCTGCGCGCCAGGTCGATGAAACCCTGGTCGAACGCCTGCGCCTTCTCTTTCAGGCGGATGTCGTCCTCGATGTCCCACAGCTGCTCGTTGACCGCCTTCAGCTCGGCACGCAGCTTGGCGATGTCCTTCACCGCCGCCGGGTGTGCCATCCAGGTCTGCTCCAGCGCCGACAGTTCTTTGCGCACATTGGCCAGCTTGCCCTCGTCACTGATGCGCTCGGACTTGATCTGCAGGATCGAGATCTTGTCCAGCAGCTCGCCGAAAGAAACGGGGACGAGGATTTCAGCGGTCATGGGAAAAAGCTCCAACAGGTGATGCAGGCAGTTTAACCCGCAGCTCGCGATGGAATGGGTAGATCCACGCCATGCGTGGATGAGCCTGCCAGCAGGAACAGCATCCACGCATGGCGTGGATCTACTGATGCACCTGCCCCGACAGGGGCGGGGAGAGGCCGGCAAAGGGAGGGGCCCACAGGTTGCGCTGCAACGTGTGGGGCGACGCGCAGAGCGCGGCGCGTCCCCAGCCAGATCAGGATATGGTCACTACGGCGTGATTCCCGCCGCGCATCCACACATGGTGTGGATCTACTGGTGCATCTGGAGGAACAAGCCCCTCTGTTGAGGGGCTGCCCCGACAGGGGCGGGGAGAGGCAGGCAAAGGGAGGGGCCCACAGGTTGCGCAGCAACGTGTGGGGCGACGCGCAGAGCGCGGCGCATCCCGCGCCAGATTAAAGAAAAAGGGCTGCCTTTCGGCAGCCCTTTTTCTTTAATCTGGCGGAGAGGGGGGGATTCGAACCCCCGAGGCGCTATAAACGCCTGCCTGATTTCGAGTCAGGTACATTCAACCACTCTGCCACCTCTCCGGGTGGTCCCCGGCGGACCGGGGACGCGCATCATACGAGGAAGTGAGGCCGACGACAAGTCATTCCGGCCAACGAAGTGAAAATTTCCTGAGCGCATGCCTTGCCGGATGCGCGCAGCCACCCGATGATGCCTGTCTCCCCAGCAACACCCCGCCCCAGCGCCCATGATCGAATTCGGACACCTCACCCACCCCGGCATGCGTCGCGAGCTCAACGAGGACACCTACTACGGTGACAGTGAGCTGGCCCTGTGGCTGGTGGCCGATGGCATGGGCGGGCACGCCTGCGGTGAAGTGGCCAGCGCGCTGGCGCGCGAGACCATCGTGCGCGAGATCCGCCGCGGCGCACCGCTGGCGCAGGCCATCCGCACAGCCGACGAAGAGATCATCCGCGCCTCGCGCCGGCGCAACGACACGTTGCCGATGGGCACTACCGTGGTCGCCGCACGGGTACAGGGCAACCGCTATGAAGTGGCGTGGGTCGGCGACAGCCGTGCCTACCTGTGGCGCGACGGACAGCTGGCCCAGCTCAGCCAGGACCACAGCGTGGTGCAGGAGCTGGTCGCGCAGGGCAACCTGACCGCCGAACAGGCGCGTGCGCATCCGCACCGCAACGTGGTCACCCAGGCGCTGGGCGTGACCGATCCGGCGCATCTGAACGTGGCCACCACCAGCGGCGAACTGCGTCCGGGCATGCAGCTGCTGCTGTGCAGTGACGGCCTGACCGAAGAAGTGGACGACCGCAGCATTGCCCGCACCCTCGCCTTCGAGGATGCCAGCGCACAGGAATGCGTGGACACGCTGGTTGCCGCCGCGCTCGACGGCGGCGGCCGCGACAACATCAGCGTGATCCTGGTGCGCTGCCACTAACCGGTAGATCCACGCCATGCGTGGATGCGGCGCTGCCGGCCAGCGGCCGGCACTACCCCACTCCAGGCATTACGCGCTGGCGGGCTCTTCCACCTTCGGGCCATCCCACAGCGCGTGGCCAGCCTTCTTGCGCAGCCGCTCCAGTCGCGCCGCATGCGCTTCCAGCTCCGACGGCGTGGCCACCACGCGCGGGCGCGGCAGCAGCTTGCTGGTGTCGAAGGCCTGCAGCGCCGCACCGGCACTACCGCCATCGTCATCGCCCAGACCGAAGCCGATTTCTTCCTGGCCCGAGGTCAGCGCGATATAGACGTCGCCCAGGATCTGCGCATCGAGCAGGCCGCCGTGCAGCGCACGGTGCGAGTTGTCCACGCCCAGCCGCTTGCACAGCGCATCCAGCGAGTTGCGCTGGCCCGGGAAGCGCTCACGCGCCATCACCAGGGTATCGATCACGGCGCAGCGGTCGGTGATCTTCCCGTACTGCGGCCCCAGCAGCGACAACTCGTTGTCGAGGAAGCCGAGGTCGAACGCCGCGTTGTGGATGATCAGCTCGGCGCCATCGATGAAGGCCAGGAACTCGTCGGCAATCTGCGCGAAGTCCGGCTTGTCATCGAGGAACTCCAGGGTCAGGCCGGTGACTTCCTGCGCGCCCTGTTCGAACTCGCAGTCCGGCTTGATGTACTGGTGATAGTTGTTGCCGGTCGGGCGGCGCTTGAACAGCTCCACGCAGCCGATTTCGACGATGCGGTTGCCCTTCTTCCACTCCAGGCCGGTGGTTTCGGTATCGAGGATGATCTGACGCATGGGCTCAGTTTACCGGGCTGGCGTCGCGGATCTGGATCGCCGCGTTGCGGGCCAGCGTATCCACCCGCTCATTGTCCGGGTCGCCGGAGTGACCCTTCACCCAGCGCCAATCGATCTGATGCCGCAGCGTGGCCGCCTGCAGGCGCTCCCACAGCTCGCGGTTCTTTACCGGATCGCCGCCAGCCGTCTTCCAGTTCTTGCGGATCCAGCCCGGCATCCACTGGGTCAGACCCTGCCGCACATACTGCGAATCGGTATAGAGCACGATGTTGCACGGCTCGGTCAGCGACTCCAGCCCGGAAATGGCCGCCATCAGCTCCATCCGGTTGTTGGTGGTGTGCGCCTCGCCACCGCTCAGTTCGCGCTCGTGGCCCTTGTAGCGCAGCAGCGCAGCCCAGCCGCCGGGGCCGGGATTGCCAAGGCAGGAACCGTCGGTGTGGATTTCGATGGTTTTCAATACAACTCCAGAATCAGGTAGCTACGGTGCCGTGCCAGCGCACCGGCAGCGGTTTCGGCCCAGGCAGGGCCAGCGTACGTTTTTCCGCATGGAACAGGCAGGCCGCGCGCAGCGGTGCCCAACCTCCGGGACGACGGCTGCCCGCACCGCGCCAGAGCGGGCCCAGGTAACGCATATCGTCGCATTCCAGCCCATGACGGCCGAGCAGCAGGCGGATCCGCTGCGGCGTGCGCACCACCAGCCCATGCTGGCGCCAGCGCGTGCGATACGGACTGAACGGATTGAGGCTGCTCAGCCACAGATGGCCGCCCGGCATCAGTACGCGCTCGCACTCGTCGAGCAGCCGGTCGGCGTCGGCCGCGGTGACATGCTGTAGCACGATCGCATTGACACTCTCATTGGCCAGCGGCAGCGGCAGCGCACAGCGGGTGTCGCCGGCATAGCCCTGTCCCTGCCGATACAGGCGCAGACCGCGTCCACCCAGCTGTGCATCGTCCAGCCAGGCTGCACTTGGTGCGATCCACAGCCAGGGCTGCGCCGGCAGCACCGACAGCTGCGGCAGCAGCAATTGCCGCTCCAGCACACGCAAGGCCTCCGCCGGTTCGCTGTCGAACCACGGGGTCTGGCTCGCTTGACGGGTGCTCTGCAGCGCGGGCATGGTCCAATTCTATGCGACTGACTGCCCTGCCCGCATTTGCGGATAACTACATCTGGACGCTGATCGACAACGAGGGCGCTGCCGTGGTCGTCGACCCCGGCGATGCCGCGCCAGTGCTCGCACTGGCCGATCAGGGCCTGCGCGTGGACACGATCCTGCTCACCCATCACCACGATGACCACATCGGTGGCGTGCCCGCGCTGCAGGCACGTTTTCCCGGCGTCCGGGTCATCGCGCCGGTCGAAGAGCGCATCCCCACGGCAACCGAGCGGGTCGGCGAAGGTGAACGCGTTCAGGCACTGGGCCGGACGTTCCACGTACTATCCGTGCCCGGGCATACCCGCAGCCACATCGCGTTTCACACTGCTGAACATCTTTTCAGCGGAGATTCGTTGTTCAGCCTGGGCTGTGGACGCCTGTTCGAAGGTACGCCGTCCCAGCTTCTGGCATCGATGCGCAAGCTGGGTACCTTGCCCGCGCAACTGCTGCTTTGTTGCGCCCACGAGTACACCGTGTCAAATGCCGTCTTCGCGCGGCATGTCGACCCCGCCAACGCTGCCTTGTGGCAGCGCCAAGAGGAGGCTTTGGCCATGCGCCGCGATGACCGTTCCACCCTGCCGGTAACCCTGGCCAACGAATTCGACTGCAATCCCTTCCTGCGTGTGCACGCTGCACCGATCCGTGCGTCGGTGTCGGCACACCTGGGCCGTGACGTCGTGGACGACGTCGACGTGATGGCCGGTCTCCGGCACTGGAAAGACGGCTTCCGCGCATGATGCGCCGAAGTCTGCCGCTGGCCCTGGGCCTTGCCCTGGGGCTGGCCGGAACCGCGGGCGCACAGTCGCTGGGCGCCGGCATCAGCCAGAACCTGACCGCCGCTGCGGCGCTGCCGCTGGATCCGTCCGCGCTGCCTGCGCCCTCGGTGCGCAATGGCCAGGAGATCTTCACCAGCTTCCGCGACGGCCTGGCCGAGCCCAGCTGCGATGCCGAGGCTACCAGCCCGCGCTGGCAGAAGCAGTTCGCCCACGCCCCCTCGCGCCTGGCCAACCAGGATGACGACGCACTGGTGCTGTTTGGTTACGTGGTTGAAGAACTGCGCAAGGCCAACCTGCCCACCGAATTCGCCCTGATTCCCTTCGTGGAAAGCGGCTACCGGCCCAATGCCCGCAACGGCAGCGGCCCGACCGGCCTGTGGCAGTTCATCGCCACCACGGCGCGCAACCACCGCGTACCCATGGCCAACGGCTACGACGGCCGCCTGTCGGCGGTTGATTCCACCCAGGCCGCGGTGCGCTACCTGAAGACTCTGCACGGCATGTTCGGCGGCGACTGGCGCCTGGCCACCATGGCCTACAACGCCGGCGAGTACCGGGTACTGCAGTCCATGCGCAAGGCCGGCATGAACGCGCAGAATGCCAAGCCGGCAGCCCTGCCGGGGCTGTCGCCGGTTACCCATGCCTATGTCGAAAAGCTGCATGCCCTGGCCTGCGTGCTGGAAGACGTGGAGGACCAGCCTCGCGTGATGGCCTCGCTGGACCGCACCGTGCCGGTGTTGAAGGACCACACCCTGGTAGCTACACCAGCGTCCAGCAGTGGGCCGCACAGCGCGCCCTGGACCCCGCCAGGATCGCCCGCCTCAACCCGGCCCTGGCCGCCGGCAACCGCGCCTCCGGAACCACCCGGGTCCTGGCCCCGGTCTCGGCCGCTAATGCGACGGTGACGGAAGCCGCGACCACGCTGGTGGCCAGCACTGCACCGGTTGCCACGACCACGCCGACGCCGCAAGTGGCCAAGACCGTGGCCGCGATCGCCGACCGCCCGCGCAGCCGCCGCCACACCGTGCGTGATGGCGAGTCGGCCTGGACCATCGCCCGCCGCTACGGCATGCCGGTAAAGGCCCTGCTGTCGCTGAACGGCCTGAGTGGCAGCAGCGTGCTGAAGCCCGGCGCAGTGCTGCGCGTGGAAGACTGACGGCCCCAACACCGCGGTATCTGCTCTCTGTAGAGTCGAGCCATGCTCGACTTCCGCTCGCGGGATGGTCGGCGCAAAAAGCAGTCGAGCATGGCTCGACTCTACATAGCCGCAAGCACAAAAAAAGGCCCGGCAATGCCGGGCCTTCTTCGATCCTGCCCCGCCGCGAGGCTTACAGGTTCTCTTCGGTGGTCTGGATCACGAACTTCCTGCGCATCGCCTCGACGTAGGCCTTGGCTGCGGCCATGCCGTCAATCTGGCTCAGCTGATCCTTGAGCTGCTTCTGCTGCTCGGCGGTCACTTCCTTGATGTCGCCCGGGTTGACCTTGTTCACGGCGAACAGCAGCGCGTGGCCGTTGACGTCGACCTTGCCGTAGCTCGGCTTGCCTTCCGCCGGCACCGGCGCACTGAAGATCGCGCGGTTGATTTCCGGGGTCGGCACCGGCTGGCTGCGCGGCAGGCCCGGCATCGGGCTCAGCTGCAGCTTCTCGCTGGCGGCCAGCGACTGCAGGGTGGCGCCCGCCTTCAGCTTGGCCAGCACGGCGTCGGCGGCCTTGTCGCTGGCCTGGCGCTGGCGGTCGGCACGGATCGCGGCGATCACCTGCTCACGCGCCTTGTCCAGCGGCATCGCCTGCTCCGGGGTATGCGCGGCCACGCGGATGACCACGCTGTGGTTGGTGGCACCGCCCAGGGCGATCGGGTCGCTGGCAGTACCATCCTGCACCAGCACTTCGGAGAAGGCCGCACGCAGCACAGCCGGATCGGTGGCGATGCCACTGGCGGTTGCGCGGGTGATCGGGCCCAGGGTCTGCAGCGGCAGGTTCACTTCCTTGGCCGCAGCAGCCAGATCACTCGGGCTCTTGTTGATGGCATCGACCAGGTGGCCGGCCAGCTCGTTGAAGCCGCGCTCGCCGTCGGCCTTCAGCTGCTCGGCGGCCAGCGTGTCACGCACTTCCTCGAACGACTTGCCTTCGCCGCCACGCACCGCGGCGACCTTGATGATGTGGTAGCCGAAGTCGGTCTTGACCGGGCCGATCACGTCACCCGCCTTGGCGGCGAACAGGGCGTCTTCGAATGGCTTGACCATCGCGCCACGCTCGACCCAGCCCAGATCACCGCCCTGGTCCTTCGAACCCGGGTCTTCCGAATTGGCCTTGGCCAGTGCAGCGAAGTCGGCACCCGCCGCCTTGGCTTCGGTGGCGATCTTGTTCGCCTTGGCTTCGGCACCGTCACCGGTGATCAGGATGTGCGCGGCCTGGCGCTGTTCCGGCGAAGTGAACTTCGCCTTCTCGTCCTCATAGCGCTTGCGCAGGGTCGCTTCGTCGGCCGCGGTCGGTGCCGGCAGGTTGGCGCCATTGATCTCGACGTATTCCAGCGACACGCTTTCGGCCTGGCGGAAATCCTTGCCGTGGCTGTCGTACCACTGCTTGATCTGCTCATCGGTGACCGGCGCGGTATCGGCCGGAACCTCCGGCAGCGCGGCCAGTTCGACGTCGCGGGTCTCACCCAGCAGCTTCAGCAGGCGCTCGGTCTCGGCCTGGGTGACGAAGCCCGAATTCTGCAGGCCCGACGGGATCACCGACTGCTGCAGGCTCTCGCGCACCAGCTCCTGGAACTGCGTGGGGGTACGCGGCGGATTGCCACCGGCCAGGGCCAAGCGGTAGTTGTTCTCGTTGAACTTGCCGTTCGAATCGAGGAAGGCCGGGATGGTGGCGATGTACTCGCGCACCGCGCCATCGCCGATCACAACACCGGCCTGCTCGCCCACCAGGCGCACGACCTGCTCGTCGATCAGCTGATCGAGCACGGCCATCTTGTTTTCAGTGCTTTCGAACGCGCGCGGGTCGAAGTTCTCGCCCTGCTGCTGGCGCTCACGCATGCGCTCCTGCTCGAAGCGGGTGCGGAAATCCTGCGCGCTGATCTCGTGGTGCTGCCACAGCATGCGCACCGGCCACCACGACGGTGCCGAACGCCACCAGGTCGGAGGCGCGGAAACCTTGGCCACGTTCTGTGCGCCAACGCCACCCAGGTAGCTGTTGTCGATCACGAACAGGAACGGAATCATCAGCAGCCCCAGGATCACGGTGACGATCCAGCCTGAGGTCTTGTCGCGGAGTTTCTGCAGCATGGTGAGGAATCACAAGGCCTGATTGGCGAGCCCGGCAGTGTAACCCGCTTCGTCGCAGGGACCAAAAGCAGCGCCGGCGCGGCCTGCGCCGATCTCCGCGGACCTGTGCCGTCAGCACCTCGGCAGGCCTGCCGCAGGGCACAAAGAAAAAGCCCCCGGCTTGCGCCGAGGACTTTTAAAGTTGGCGGAGCGGACGGGACTCGAACCCGCGACCTCCGGCGTGACAGGCCAGCATTCTAACCAGCTGAACTACCGCTCCGCGCTGAAACTTTGCAGGCGCCCAGTATATCCGAAGACTCCCTGGAAACCCAGCCCGATGAACACTTTTTTCAAAGTTTTTTCACAGGGACTTAAGAATTCTGCAATGGCGGAGCGGACGGGACTCGAACCCGCGACCTCCGGCGTGACAGGCCAGCATTCTAACCAGCTGAACTACCGCTCCGTTCTTGCAAAAACCTTTCGCCTTCCTTCCGAACCTGTCGGTGAGAAGACAAGGCCCCCAGCTTTAGGCCGGGGGCCTCGATGTAGTGGCGGAGCGGACGGGACTCGAACCCGCGACCTCCGGCGTGACAGGCCAGCATTCTAACCAGCTGAACTACCGCTCCGCATTGTTGCTATTTCCTGTTTTCCCACCGGCCTGGACCGGGGAGAAAACAAAGCCTCCAGCTTTTGGCCGGAGGCCTCGTTGAATGGCGGAGCGGACGGGACTCGAACCCGCGACCTCCGGCGTGACAGGCCAGCATTCTAACCAGCTGAACTACCGCTCCACACTCAAACTTTTACCGCGGTGCTGTGGTGGGTGCTGAGGGTTTCGAACCCCCGACCCTCTCCGTGTAAAGGAGACGCTCTACCGCTGAGCTAAGCACCCCAGCGAGCCGCTTAGTTTACAGCATCCTTCAGGGCCTTACCAGCCTTGAACGACGGATTCTTCGAAGCAGCGATCTTGATGGTGTCGCCGGTCTTCGGGTTGCGGCCGGTGCGGGCAGCACGGTCGCGGACCTGGAAGGTACCGAAGCCAACCAGGGTGACCGCATCGCCGTCCTTCAGCGCCTTGGTGACGGCAGCAACGACGGCATCGACAGCGCGGCTGGACTCGGCCTTGGTCAGGTCGGCAGCTTCAGCAACGGCATCGATCAATTCGGTCTTGTTCATTCTCTACAACTCCTTTGGCGGTGGGTTCCGCTTATTCGACAGGGAAGCAACCGCACGCCTTCTGCATGCGGCCGCCATGTGGAAACGGTTCGCCGATTCAGTCATCGCTGACAGCGATCACTCATTCGCGAGTGCTGCTTTTATACCAGTGGCCCTACCCCCACGCAAGCTGGAAAGCCAGCAACGACGCGGGTTTCGGGCCATCGGACAGCGCGCGTCAATGCTTGACGCGCGCGCTTCCACTCGGTTTGGCCTTGCTGCGCACCGTGACACGCTGCGCACTCTTGCGCGCCTTCTTCGGTGCCAGCGGGCGCTCCAGCGCCAGGTCCAGGACTTCTTCGATGTACTTCACCGGCACGATCTCCAGATCGCGGGTGACGTTGGCCGGAATATCTGCAAGGTCCTTGCGGTTCTCTTCCGGAATGATGACCGTGCGGATACCACCGCGCAGTGCGGCCAGCAGTTTCTCCTTCAAGCCACCGATGGCGGTGACACGACCACGCAGGGTGATCTCACCGGTCATCGCCACGTCGGCACGCACCGGCACCTTGGTCAGCATCGACACCAGCGAGGTGACCATTGCCGCACCGGCACTCGGTCCGTCCTTCGGCGTGGCACCATCGGGCACGTGCAGGTGCACGTCGTGCTTCTGCAGGAAGTCGCTGTCGATGCCAAAGCCCACGGCGCGCGAACGCACCACCGACAACGCCGCCGAAGCCGATTCCTTCATCACGTTGCCGAGCTGGCCGGTCAGGATCAGCTGGCCCTTGCCCGGCACCAGCGTCGATTCGATCTGCAGCAGATCGCCACCGACTTCGGTCCACGCCAGGCCGGTGACCAGGCCGATCTCGTTCTCTTCCTCGGCGCGGCCGAAATCGAAGCGACGCACACCCAGGTACTTGTCCAGGTTCTTGCTGGACACGCTCACCAGCGCCTTGGACTTCTTCGCGCCCTTCTTCGCCTTCACCGGCTGCGGGCCCGCCAGCGCGATCTCCTTCACCACCTTGCGGCAGATCTTGGCGATCTCGCGTTCCAGGTTGCGCACGCCCGATTCGCGCGTGTAGTAGCGCACGATATCCTGGATGGCATCGCTGCCGATCTCCAGCTCTTCCGGCTGCAGGCCGTTGGCCTTGACCTGCTTGGGCACCAGGTAGCGGGTGGCGATGTTGAGCTTCTCATCCTCGGTGTAGCCGGGGATGCGGATCACTTCCATGCGGTCCAGCAGCGGGCCGGGAATGTTGAGCGAGTTCGAGGTGGCCACGAACATCACTTCGGACAGGTCCAGGTCCACTTCCAGGTAATGGTCGTTGAACGCGTTGTTCTGCTCCGGGTCGAGCACTTCCAGCAGCGCCGACGACGGATCGCCACGGAAGTCCATCGACATCTTGTCGATCTCGTCGAGCACGAACAGCGGGTTCTTGCTGCCGACCTTGTTGAGGTTCTGCACGATGCGGCCCGGCATCGAACCGACGTAGGTACGACGGTGGCCACGGATCTCGGCCTCGTCGCGCACGCCGCCCAGCGACATGCGCACGAACTTGCGGTTGGTGGCCTTGGCGATGGACTGGCCCAGCGAGGTCTTGCCCACGCCCGGCGGCCCGACCAGGCACAGGATCGGGCCCTTCATCTGCTTCACGCGCGACTGTACCGCCAGGTATTCAAGGATGCGTTCCTTGACCTTCTCCAGGCCGTAGTGATCGGCGTCGAGGGTGTCCTGCGCAGCCTTCAGGTCCTTGCGCACCTTGCTGCGCTTCTTCCACGGCACGCCCAGCAGCCACTCCAGGTAGTTGCGCACCACCGCGGCTTCGGCCGACATCGGCGACATCTGCTTGAGCTTGTTCAGTTCGTTGCGCGCCTTGGCTTCAACCGCCTTCGGCATGCCGGCTTCGGCGATCTTGCGGGCCAGTTCTTCCAGCTCGCCGGGTGCGTCGTCCAGGTCACCCAGTTCCTTCTGGATGGCCTTCATCTGTTCATTGAGGTAGTACTCGCGCTGGCTCTTCTCCATCTGCGACTTCACGCGGCCGCGGATGCGCTTTTCCATCTGCTGCACGTCGATCTCCCCATCGACCAGGCCGACCAGCATCTCCAGGCGGTCACCGACGGCCAGCGTTTCCAGCAGGCGCTGCTTGTCGGCCAGGCGCACGCTGATGTGCGCAGCGATGGTGTCGGCCAGGCGGGCCGGCTCATCGATGCCCGACAACGTCTGCAGCAGCTCCGGCGGCAGCTTGCGATTGGTCTTCACGTACTGCTCGAACAGCGACATCAGCGAGCGGGCGATCGCCTCCACCTCGCGTGCTTCGCGCTCGTCGGTGGCGTCGATCTCCACGGCCTGGCCGTGCAGCGAGCCGTTACGCTCGTCGACGTGGGTGACCTGCACGCGCGACAGGCCTTCGACCAGCACCTTGATGGTGCCGTCGGGCAGCTTCAGCAGCTGCAGCACCTGCGCCAGCGTACCGACCTGGTAGAGGTCGGCCGCATGCGGGTCGTCGGTCTCGGCCGACTTCTGCGCCAGCAGCAGGATGCGCTTGTCCGACTCCATTGCCTGTTCGAGCGCGTGCATGGACTTGTCACGGCCGACGAACAGCGGGATGACCATGTGCGGGAACACCACTACGTCGCGCAGCGGCAGGACCGGCAGGTCGAGGGTTTCACTTGGGGAACGGGCCATGGGGGCTCCAGGGAAGGGGAAAACCGCCTCCGGGAGGGCATCTTCCGGAGACAAAAAAAGCCGATGGCCCCGTTATGGGGCCATCGGCTTTCAGATGCAAGGCATTCCTTGAAAATCCTTTCCAATCAACAACCTGGAAGGATCACTCGGCGCCTGCGGCCTTCTGTTCAGGGGCCGCCGGGGTCTGGTAGATCAGGTACGGCTCGGACTTGTGCTCGATCACCGACTCGTCCACCACCACCTTGCTGACGTTTTCCTGCGACGGCAGGTCGTACATGGTGTCCAGCAGGACCGATTCGACGATGGTGCGCAGGCCACGGGCACCGGTCTTGCGCTTGAGCGCCTTCCTGGCGATGGCCGACAACGCGTCCGGACGGAACTCCAGCTCGACGTTCTCCATCTCGAACAGCTTCTTGAACTGCTTGGTGATGGCGTTCTTCGGCTCGGTCAGGATCCTGATCAGGGCCGGCTCGTCCAGCTCCTCCAGGGTCGCCACCACCGGCAGGCGGCCGACGAACTCGGGGATCAGGCCGAACTTGATCAGGTCTTCCGGCTCGACTTCGGCCAGCACCTTGCCCACTTCCTGCTTGCGCTCGCTGCTCTTCACCTTGGCGCCGAAGCCGATGCTGCCGACGTCGGTGGAACGGGCCTGAATCACCTTGTCCAGCCCGGCGAACGCGCCGCCGCAGATGAACAGGATGTTCTTGGTGTCCACCTGCAGGAATTCCTGCTGCGGGTGCTTGCGGCCGCCCTGCGGCGGAACGCTGGCCACGGTGCCTTCGATCAGCTTCAGCAGGGCCTGCTGCACGCCTTCGCCGGACACATCGCGGGTGATCGACGGGTTCTCGCTCTTGCGCGAGATCTTGTCGATTTCATCGATGTAGACGATGCCCTGCTGTGCCTTCTCGACGTCGTAGTCGCACTTCTGCAGCAGCTTCTGGATGATGTTCTCCACGTCCTCGCCCACGTAACCGGCTTCGGTCAGCGTGGTGGCGTCGGCCATGGTGAACGGCACGTTGAGCAGGCGGGCCAGGGTCTCGGCCAGCAGCGTCTTGCCCGAACCGGTCGGGCCGACCAGCAGGATGTTCGACTTCGCCAGTTCGACGTCGTCGTTCTTCTGTCGGCTCTCGATGCGCTTGTAGTGGTTGTACACGGCCACGGCCAAGGTGCGCTTGGCGCGGTTCTGGCCGATCACGTACTGGTCGAGGACCTCGAGGATCTCGCGCGGCTTGGGCAGCGAACTGCGCGCCGACTGCGCCTTTTCCTCAAGTTCCTCACGGATGATGTCGTTGCACAGCTCCACGCACTCATCGCAGATGAATACGCTCGGACCCGCAATCAGCTTGCGCACTTCATGCTGGCTCTTGCCGCAGAAAGAGCAGTAGAGGATCTTGCCGGTGTCCGTGGAACGACCTTGGCGGTCTTCGCTCATGCTTCGCTTACCCAGTTACCCCACCCGCTGAACGGGGGTTCGATTCGAGAATAGCACAGGGCCGAGGGGACACCAGTCCCGCCCGACCCTGCAGGAACGGGGCCTCCCTGGCCCCGTGATGGCCGGTCAGCCGGCCTGGATCGACTCGTCCGGACGACGCTCCAGGACCTGGTCGACCAGACCATAGGCCTGCGCCTCGAAGGCGCTCTTGAAGTTGTCGCGCTCGGTGTCGCGGGCGATCGTCTCCAGCGACTGGCCGGTGTGCTTGGCCAGCACCTCGTTCAGGCGCGAACGCAGGGTCAGGATCTCACGCGCGTGGATGTCGATGTCGGTGGCCTGGCCCTGGTAGCCACCCAGCGGCTGGTGGATCATCACGCGCGAGTTCGGCAGCGCATAGCGCTTGCCAGCTTCGCCCGCGGCCAGCAGCAGGGCGCCCATCGAGGCGGCCTGGCCGATGCAGGTGGTGCTCACATTCGGCTTGATGTACTGCATGGTGTCGTAGATCGCCATGCCGGCGGTGACCACGCCACCCGGCGAGTTGATGTAGATGTTGATGTCCTTTTCCGGGTTCTCCGACTCCAGGAACAGCAACTGCGCCACCACCACGTTGGCCATGTGATCGTCGATCGGGCCCACGAGGAAGATCAGGCGCTCTTTCAACAGGCGCGAATAGATGTCGTAGGCACGCTCGCCGCGGCTGGTCTGCTCGACCACCATCGGAACCAGGTTCAGGGCTTTGGTTCGGTTGTCCATTACGTGAGGTACCTATCTTGGGGGGCAACAACCCCGCGCCGGCAAAGGCGCGGGGCATCCGGTGATCCGCCCGGGCTTACTGGCGGATCGCGTCCTGGAACGACAGCTTCTCTTCGGTGTGCTGGGCACGTTCGGCGATCCAGTCGATCACCTGCTCTTCCATCACACGGTTCTGCAGGCCAGACATCAGCTGGGGGTCGTTGCGGTACATCTCAATGACCTGTTCCGGCTCTTCGTAGGTCGAAGCGATCAGACGCATCGTTTCGTTCAGGCGCTTGGCTTCCAGGCGCAGGTCGTTGATGCGGGCCACTTCACCGACCAGCAGGCCGACCAGCACGCGCTTGGCGGCCGCTTCCTTGAAGCCTTCGTGGGCATCGGCCGGGATCTCGCCGACGTTCTGGCCGTTGCGGCGGATCTGCTCGACCTGCTGGGCCAGCATGGCGCGGGCTTCGTTCTCGACCAGGCGCGGCGGCATTTCCACCGACGAATAGGCGGCGATCAGCTGCTCGCCCACTTCGCGGCGCAGGCGGTTCATCAGGGCACCCTTCAGCTCGCGCTCCAGGTTGGCGCGGATGTCGCTGCGGAACTGCTCGACGTCGCCGCCCTTCACGCCGAAGCTCTTGATGAAGGCTTCGTCGACCGCCGGCACGACCGGCTCGGACACTTCGGCAACCTTGACGGTCACCTGCACGGTCTTGCCGGCCAGCACCGGCACGCGCCAGTCAGCCGGGAACTCGACGTCCAGGGTCTTTTCTTCGCCCTTGGCCAGGCCGACCAGGCCCTTTTCGATGGTGTCGAACATCATGCCCTGGCCGAGCACGATCGAACCCTTCTCGGTGCCCTCGGCCGGCAGGCGCTCTTCGCCGGCCTGCGACCAGGTTTCCACCGCGACCAGGTCACCGTCCTGCGCGCCACGGCTGACCGGGGCCCAGGTACGACGCTGGTTCTGCAGGTTCTCGATCATCTGGTCGATGTCGGCGTCGGTGATCTCGGCGCTGTGGCGCACGACGGTCAGCTTGCTGACGTCGATGTCGCCGAAGTCCGGCACCACTTCCACGGTGGCCACGAAGGAGAATTCACCCTCGTCGCCCTTGTCGATGCGCGGGCTGCCGACGATGCGCAGGTCGTGCTCACGCACGGCGGCATCGAAGGTTTCGCGCAGCAGGCCGTCCAGCGCCTCGCCACGGACCTGCGCGCCGAAGCGCTGCTCGATCACCTTGGCCGGCACCTTGCCCGGACGGAAACCCTTGATGCGGGTGGTACGGGCGATTTCGCCCAGGCGGCCGACGATGTGGCTCTGCAGACGCTCTTCCGGCAGCGAGAAGCTCAGGCGGCGTTCCAGGTTGCCGGTGGATTCGATCGAAGCTTGCATGTTGACTCCTGCCACCGGTGGCCCACGCCCCCGGCTCGATGATTGGGATGAAACGGTTGTAAGGACACGACGTCTGGGACGCGCCTGCTTGCCGCAGCCCTTTAGTTTCGCCCAATTCGGCCTGCACTGCCAGCGCGTGCCGGTCAAGGGGGCGCAGATGGCCCGATCAGGGCGGGGACAGGCCGGCACTGGTGCGAAAGGGGGGACTCGAACCCCCACGCCTTGCGGCACTGGAACCTAAATCCAGGGCGTCTACCAATTCCGCCACTTTCGCGTGGCCGGCTCAGGCGTTCATTGTCGCAGGCGGGGGCAGGAAGCGGAAGGCCTGCACAAAACTGAATCTGCCGCGATGGCCGCGCCCCCTGCATCGCTGCCGCCCCGGCGGGCGCACCGCCCGCCAGGACGACTGCGGCTTACTGCTGCGGTACAGCGCGGGCCGGTGCCATGCCGGCATGTTCGGCGGGCGCCTCCCCCTTGCGGATCTCCACGCCCCCGTCGTCGGTACGGCGCAGGGCCACCGACTCCGGCATGGCCTTGCGCACATCCACCGAACCGTCCGCATTGCGCTGCACATCCACCGCGTCAGGCAGGACCTCCGCTTCCGCAGGCTGAGCCGGCTGCATCTGCATGGCGTCACCCACCGGGCGCGCCGGAGTGCTCTCCGTGCCCGCATCGCGTTCAACGGTCTTCGCGGGATCATTGGCCGGCGCGCAGGCAGCCAGCGCCATCAACGCGAAGGGAACCCACAGCGTGCGGTGCAATCGATTGATATCAGCCATCAACATCTTCCTTCGTGCATGCGCCTTCGGCGCGGAAGATCCATTGGGTGCGATGCAGGAAGGATGCGGTGAGAAGCAGCGCACAGCATTGAAAACACTGATGACGCGTATGCCCCTGATTTCAGCATCGCTTCAGTAGATCCACGCCATGCGCCGTTTCAGCAGATCCACACCATGCGTAGATGAAGCGCAACCCGGCGCGCAGACAAGAAAAAAGCCACTTGGCGAACCAAGTGGCTTTCGTCTGGTGGGCTGTCAAGGATTCGAACCTTGGACCTATTGATTAAGAGTCAACTGCTCTACCAACTGAGCTAACAGCCCGAAATCGGGGCGCGAATTATGACCCGATCCGCTCGGTGGGTGCAAGCACTTTTTTCAACATCGTTGAAACCAGCACTGCGGTCCCGCTGCATTGCAGATCCACGGCCAAGCGGGGCTCTGCAACCCGTGATCCATCGAAACGATGGGAGTCACACTTATAAGAAAAAAGCCACCTGGGATACCAGGTGGCTTCTGTCTTGGTGGGCCGTCAAGGATTCGAACCTTGGACCTATTGATTAAGAGTCAACTGCTCTACCAACTGAGCTAACGGCCCGTGAAACTCAGACACACATTGTAGCGTGCTTTCTGTTTATTGCAATACCGTTTCGGCTGCGCCGATGCGGTTGAATCAGTGGGGTGGCTGAGGGGATTCGAACCCCCGACCACCGGAATCACAATCCGGTACTCTAACCAACTGAGCTACAGCCACCACTGAAACTTTCGCTCCACCGCCGATGAGGCTGACGCTGGACCTTGATGCTTTGCTAGCGGGTGGAACCAGAAGTCCGTCCCCCAAGCGAGTCCGGCATTTTCCGGGAGTCGCGAAGGAATTGCAAGCACTTCTTCACATTGATGTGCAGGGGCCGGAACAGGAGATCAATGCTGCTCCGCCGAGGTCACGCGCGCGATGTCCGCATGCCCATCCAGGAATGACAGCGTGGCCTCCCCTTTCGGCGTGACCTGCAGCTGCAGGCGTGGCTGGCCAGCTCCGTCGAGCAACTGAAGCATCACGTTGCGCGACTGCGTCCTGCCAAGAAGCAACTCGACGGGTAATCGCTTGCACACCCTGCGCGTGCAAGCGCTCATCGTCGGCCCAGAACATCGGTCGCAACCGTCCATCGGCGACATCGTTTCGATCAAGTCGAACGACGTGTTGCGTTCGGCCGTCACCCCCATCAGCAGGCCAGCAAACGCCCGCGAGGCGACAGCGCCGAGGCAGAAAGGTAAGCCGCCGTTGGCGCCTGCGCCGCCGATGTACTTCGACCAGCACCTGCTTCACCTCACCCACGCCGTTCGAATCTGCATCCATCCCGAGCTAGAGAAGGCGCGTGCCGCACGCACCGGATGTCAGGCGCTGGCGAACAGCCCGCCCGTCGTCGGGCACGCCCCGAGAGCATGAACGCTTAGTGAACAAATCGTGAATGAATCTCAAATAGGGATGGGGGAGATCCATTCATACAACGTTAGCTGCAGGACATGGAACGCAGGGCGCGCGTTTGCAACCATGCCGGTTCCTGCAATGAAGGTGAGATCAATAGATGAGCAAGCGGCTAATCGGATTCGTCGCGCTGGCAGCCGTGCTGGCAGTGGCAGCCGTTGCAATGTCCGGCTACCGGCAGCAGGCAACTGCGGATGCCACGGCAGAGGAATCCGGGAAGAGTGGCAGCCTCGATGAACGGCCTGACCAGGGAAGGCAGCTTCCGG
This sequence comes from Stenotrophomonas sp. 63632_Sma, assembly GCF_056482875.1. NCBI lineage: Bacteria > Pseudomonadati > Pseudomonadota > Gammaproteobacteria > Lysobacterales > Lysobacteraceae > Stenotrophomonas > Stenotrophomonas sp. 63632_Sma. Next base: position 923,571 of record NZ_CM151220.1, on the reverse strand, counting down.
CGTCAGGTGCGGCGGCCGCGCAAAGGCTTGAGCGGGACAACAAAATCCCGCCGGGCTCGTACAAGGCCGTGGGCCCCAAGGCCTACGAAATCGTAAGAGGCAATGAGTTCCGGCCTCCCGGTGACGCACTCGCCCACGTCAAGCAACTGATGCTGCGCTCCGAATCCGGAGATGCCACGGCAACCTACGAAATCTATCGAACCATCGAGCAATGCCAGACCTTCATCTCGGATCGCGCTGACAAGCTGGCGGATTCGGCCACCACGGTCGGGGCCGGCAACTGGTTCCTGGAGCGGTCGGAACGAATCCTCAAAGAGTGTGAGTCGCTGGCTCTGGATCAGGACATCTATCACGCCGATTGGCTTTCGAAGGCCGCCGCCATGGGCTCGCAGGAAGCGATGCGCGCCTACTCGCGATCGCCGGAGAAAGTCATCGGTTCGCTTGATGACGCAATCCGTGATCCCGCGGCGCTCGAGGCGTGGAAGGACACCGCCACCGGATATCTGCGCGAGCTGGAATCACAAGGGAACGTCAATGTCATCAGCGACATGGCGATGGCCTACACCTATGGCGGCATCGTTCCTGCGGATCCCGTTGCGGCCCTGGCGTACACCCGCGTCCTCAACCGGCTGGACCCACGTTTTGCCACCACCGATGACATTGCCAACCATGAGAAAAACCTGAGCAGCCAAGAGAAAGAGAAAGCCCGCATTTCATCGAACGAAATCTTCAAGAACTGTTGCATCCCACGATAAGGACCTATTGTGAAAGCTAGACTGATTGGGATTATCCCTTCGCTTGGTAGAAACTCCATTCCCGCCATTGCAGGCGTGCTGCTGTTCATGGCGGCCGGGAGCCTTCAAGCGAAAAAGCTTCCTGGCGTCATCAACTGCACCGCCGGATGCACGCTGACAACCCCGTATCCCGATCCGGTGACCAACCAGCAGCTTTCCCAAGAGGTCAAGAATCTCAATGCCGGCCGGACCACGGTCTGGACAGCCCAGACGCGCGTCCAGACCGGCGATGTCCTGACCGTCTGCAACGGTATTTCCTGCGTCAACTACACGTGGCGAGGTGCAGGTTTCGACTCCGGCGAAGTGATTTCGACCGTCCTCCCGCCCAACTCCCGCGGCGGTGGTGGTGGCGGCGGCGGTGGCGGCGGCAGCGGCCCGATCAGCGGCGGCTGCCACGGCAACTGCGGCGGTGGCGGCAAGGTGCGAGTGGGCGAACTGGAACAGATGTGATCCATCCGGGGTGCACTCGACCAGAGTGCATCCATCGCGACCATCGCGACATGAGAAAGGCCAGCGCATAGCGCTGGCCTTTTTTCTTTGCCGGGTGCATTGCCCCATCCCAGGCGGCGCTGCTCAAGCACCTGCGGAGTGAGCCGATCGACGTCAGACGCCGGTCAACCGCAACCGGAATGACATCACGTCGTGCGACTGCACCCCATGCAAAGGGTATCTTTCATCGGAAAAGAGGAAGGTGGAATGCTCGCCACCCAGGGTCGTGCAGCCATCGAATGGGAACCAATGTTCACGGATGTGAGCACTTAAACCATTGATTCCAATGGCGCGCCCGACAGGAATCGAACCTGTAACCGCCGGCTTAGAAGGCCGGTGCTCTATCCAGTTGAGCTACGGGCGCCCGAACCGGAACGGTGTCCAATCCGACGTGATGTGGGATTGGTCGGGGTAGAGGGATTCGAACCCCCGACATCCTGCTCCCAAAGCAGGCGCGCTACCAGACTGCGCTATACCCCGGTCTTGCAATCCCCTCGGGTCAGGCCCGGGGAGCTGGTCATTGTCGCCAAGCGCATTGGGAACTGTCAACGCAGGATGCGCAGATCCGGCGCCTGCCACAACGCCGAAAGCGGTCATCGGCTATGCTCACGCCCATCGGCCGGATGGCCGTCCTGACCTTCATTCGCACGGAGAACGCGTATGCGCAGCGGCAACCCGGCTCTTTCCGAGTCCACCTTCCTCGACCTCGCCAGTGGCTCGGTGGTGACCAGCCCCGACCAGGCCATGACCCTCAACGGCACCGTCAACAAGACCGGTTTCCTGCTGCTGTTGACCGTATTAACGGCCGCTTTCGCCTGGAACCAGACCATCGGCGACTACGGCCAGGTCTTGCCCGGTGCCAGGCTGTATGCCATGGGCGGCGCCATCGGCGGCCTGGTGCTGGCGCTGATCACCGTGTTCAAGAAGGAGTGGTCGCCGGTCACCGCACCGATGTACGCGCTGGTGGAAGGCCTGTTCCTGGGCGCCATCTCGGCCGTGTTCAACGCCAAGTTCCCGGGCATCGTGTTCCAGGCGGTGCTGCTGACCTTTGGCACCCTGTTCGCGCTGCTGTTCGCGTACCGCAGCGGCCTGATCAAGGCCACCGAGAACTTCAAGATGGGCGTGGTCGCCGCCACTGGCGGCATCGCCCTGCTCTACCTCGCCTCGTTCGTGCTGGGCTTCTTCAACATCGACGTGCCGGTGATCCACGACTCCGGCTGGCTGGGCATTGCTTTCAGCCTGTTCGTGGTGGTCGTGGCCGCGCTGAATCTGGTGCTGGATTTCGACTTCATCGAAACCGGTGTCGCCCAGCGTGCACCGAAGTACATGGAGTGGTATGGCGCATTCGGCCTGATGGTGACCCTGGTCTGGCTGTATGTTGAATTCCTGCGCCTGCTGTCGAAGATCCAGCAGCGCTGAGCCGAAACATGCCGTAGACGACAAAGGGCGCCCTTCGTGGCGCCCTTTTTTGTTCTTCCCTCAGTGCGCCAGCAGTACCGGCAGCGACGACGCCAGCAACGCGATGCCTGACGCGGTCAGCAGGCCCAGCACGACCTGCCGGAAGCGTGCCTCGCTGATGCCGATGTAGACCCGCGCGCCCAGCAGGGTCGGCACCAGCATGGCCGGTGCCACGATGGCGAAGTACGGCAACATCTGCCGGCTCACCAGGCCGCTGCCGACATAGGTGGCCATGGTCACCGCCAGCATCGCCAAGTTGAAGTTCTGGATGACCGCGCGCTGTTCGTCCTTGCCGAAGCCTCGCAGGGTGCTCCACAACGTCGGCACCGGCCCGGCAAAGCCGCCGATGCCACTGAGCACGCCACCGGCCATGCCAGCAATCGCATCACCGATACGGCCGCCGACGCGGACCGGAGGCAACGAGCGCGCCATCAGCATCACCGGGCACCACAGCGCCAGGAAGCCACCCAGCAGCGCCTTGAACCAGTCCATGTCCAGCTGTGGCAGCACCGTCACGCCCAGCGGAATGCCGGCCAGCCCACCCAGCACGAACGGCAGCAGCAGGCGCAGGTTGAAACCGCGGCGCACGGTGAACACTGCGACCAGCTGCCCGACCAGCGCACCAAACACCGAAAGCGTCGCCGCCAGCCGCGGCTCCAGTCCCCACGCCCAGAACGACATCGCCACCATGCCAAAGGCGAAGCCGGACAGGCCCTGCACGAATCCGGCGACGATCGCGCCCAGCGCGACCAGCAGATACACCGACTCCATCACCACCTCGGTTGCTGCCGCGCGACTACCCCGCCGCGCCCACCGGTGCAGCGTAGTGCGCCGCAAGGTGCTCGACCAGCGCACGCACCTTCGGCGCCAGCGCCCGCGCGTGCGGATACAGCGCGAAGTAGCGCCGCTGTCCGGCGTGCCAGGCGGGCAGCACGCGGATCAGGCGGCCGGCACGCAGGTCCTCCTGCACGGTCAGCGCAGTGAACAGGCTGATGCCCATGCCAGCCAACGCAGCGGCATACAACGCTGGCGTCGCATCCACCCGCAGGCGCTGCCCCGCCTCGATGCTCGCGGCGGCACCGCGTGGCCCCTGCAGCTGCCAGGGCGACATCGCCGCTGTGGGACTGAAACCCAGCAGCGTGTGCTGTGCGAGGTCCGAAGCCTGCCGGGGCAGACCGTGCCGCGCCAGATAGGCCGGTGCGGCGACCAGGATGCGTGGGCAGCTGGCCAGCTCGCGCGCGACCAGCTGGCTGTCCGGCAAGGAAGGCGCGATGCGCAGCGCCAGGTCGAAGCCGCCCCCGACCACATCAACCAGCTGGTCGTCGGCGGAAAGATCCAGCGTGACCTGTGGGTAGCGCTGCAGGAACGACGGCAACCAATGCGGCAGCTCCTGGCTGGCGACCACCTGCGGCACGCTGATCCGCACGGTGCCGCTGGGCTGTGCCTGCCCTGCGCGTGCGCGGTCATCCGCCTCCTGCAGGCGATCCAGCAGCGCTGCCGCCTCGCGGTAGTAGTCGCGACCGGCTTCCGTCAGTGACAGCCGGCGGCTGTTGCGATCGAGCAGTCGAACCTCTAGATGTTCTTCCAGCTGCCGCAGTTGCCGTGACATCGCCGAATGGGTGGTACCCAGTCGTTCGGCGGCGGCGGTGAAACTGCCTGCATCGACGATGGCGCGCAGCGCACGCAGGGCGGCGAAATGGTCCATCGGCGGGCAGCTCCAGGTGGCGGGGCCCGCGGCGTGCGGGCCCCGTCAGCTTATCAAGCGCCGTCGCCGGCCTTGCGCACCGGCAGTGCCAGGATCGCGTCAGTCGCCATGACATCGCCGAAGGTGTCCTCAATCTGCGCCAGCGAGGCGTCATGCAGCGCGCGATGACCGATGCGCTGGCCTCCGGCAAGATCCAGATCACGGCTGGCAGTTGCATCGGACGACACGATGACGCGGTAGCCACGCGGTGCCGCTGCGGCATCGCGGGCGGCACCGGCCACGCAGGCATGGGTCTGCAGGCCGGTGACGATCAGGGTGTCGATGCCGGCATCCTTCAGCACCTGGTCGAGCACTGCGGCCGAGTCACCGGCGAACACGCTGACGTTGTCCTTCTGCACCACGGTCTCACCTTTGCGCGGCTGCAGGTCGCGATGGAAGGCGGCATTGACGCTGCCCTGCGCGAACAGCGGCGCACCAGCCGGCAACACGTGCTGCACATGGATCACGCGGATGCCGTGGGCATCGGCGAACTCGACCACCCGCTTCGCCTGCCGCAGTGCGGCCACGCCATCGGGGATGACCATGCGGCCACCGGCGAAGCCCGGCGCAGCGCTGCCGTCGAAGTATTCGTTCTGGAAGTCGATCACCAGCACGGCGGTCTTCGCCGCATCCAGCGAAGCCACAACGGGTGCGCCAGCCATGTGGCGAATGGTGGGATGGGCCGGTTCGGCAGCGGTGACGGGGGTAACGGCGGCCATGCCGATCAGGCTGGCCAGACCAAAGGCGGTGAGGTTCATGTTCAAGCTCCTGTGCGGTGGAAAGTGGGCACATGATGCGGAGCGGACGGCGCACGAACCAGCCATGCAAAAGCACATGATCTGTGCAAATTTCGCACAGAATGTCCTTGTAGCGTCGAGCCATGCTCGACTACGCAGGAGCAGTCGAGCATGGCTCGACTCTACTGGGCCAGCTTGACCCCATTGAGTCGCACGATCATCGCGTGGTCACGACCCAGCACCACTTCGGCGGTATTGCTGCCCGCGCGCACGGCACGTGCAAGGCCCGCCGGATACTTCACTGGGACGCCGGCCAGGGTCTGCACATGCTGGGCCGGAGAGATCCTGCTCCTGATCACGAACTCGGCACAGCTGCCTTCGAGCAGATACACAGGCGATCCTGCCGGAAATTCGATCAACCGCAGGATGCGCGCCTCGCCCTCCTGCATGCTGCGGAGGGGCGCCCCCTGCGTCCGCAGGCGGCGCAGCGCGCGCTGGGCGCGGGACCACGGCCAGTAGAAGATGGCGTAGATCGCCACGCCGACAGCATAGACGGCAACGGCCGCCACGACCCACACGGCCGCCTCAGGCATCTGAAAAAATCCTGTCGGTGAAAAACCGCAGTTGAAAACGCAGACGGGCCGTACAAGGACGGCCCGTCTTCAACGCATGCAGGCCCGGCCTGGACATCGCCGAGACGATCTCCAGCCGGATCGCCGGCCGCTTACAGGCGGCTGGCGATGGCCTGGGCGAAGCTCATGGTGGTGCCGGTGCCGCCCAGGTCGCCGGTCAGCGAATCCTTGGCTTCCATGGTCGCCACGATGGCCTTGCGCAGGCGCTCGGCATTTTCCGGCTGGCCGACATGGTCCAGCATCTGCGCGGCTGCCAGCAGCAGCGCGCACGGATTGGCCTTGCCCTGGCCAGCGATGTCCGGCGCGGTGCCGTGCACGGCTTCGAAGATCGCCGCGTCCTTGCCGATGTTGGCACCCGGGGCCAGGCCCAGGCCGCCGACGAGGCCGGCGCACAGGTCGGAGATGATGTCGCCGAACAGGTTGGTGGTGACGATCACGTCGAACTGTTCCGGACGCATCACCAGCTGCATGCAGCAGTTGTCGACGATCATTTCCTGGAATTCGATGTCCGGGTACTGCGCAGCCACTTCACGGGCGACATTCAGGAACAGGCCCGAGGTCGACTTGATGATGTTGGCCTTGTGTACGGCGGTGACCTTCTTGCGGCCGGTGCTCTTGGCCAGCTCGAAGGCGTAGCGCACGATGCGCTCGGAGCCCTTGCGGGTGATGCGGGTGCCGGAGAAGGCGGTCTCGCCGTCGGCCGACACTTCCTGGCCTTCGGCCAGGTAGGCACCTTCGGTATTCTCACGCACGGTGATCAGGTCGACGTTGTCGAAACGCGACTTGGTGTTCGGGAAGGTGTGGGCCGGACGCACATTGGCGTACAGGTCGAAGTGACGGCGCAGGCTGACGTTGATCGAGGTGAAGCCACCACCGACCGGGGTGGTCAGCGGGCTCTTCAGCGCGACCTTGTTGCGCGCGATCGATTCCAGGGTCACCGCCGGCATCAGGTCGCCGTGCTTTTCCAGGGCCACCAGGCCGGCGTCGGCGTCTTCGTACTCCAGGCCAGTCTTGAGCTGGTCGAGCACGAACAGGGTGGCGTCCATGATTTCCGGGCCAATGCCGTCGCCGCGGATGACCGTAATTTTCTGCGTCATTGATCGATGTTCCGAACAGGGGGAAAAACGCCGTCCGGACGTGCCCGGAAACGCCGGCGCAAAGGAAGTTTCACCGGCAATTATGCCTGAGCCGGGGCCGAGGTCCCAAATAGACCATGGTCCCAGTGCCCGGCTCAGGCAGAATTGCCCGCGCATCCCACCTTATCCCCGCACCTGTCGGCGCGCCCCCTTGAGCAAACCGCTCTGCGGTTTGCCCGCGCATTCCACCTTATCCCCCCGCCTACCGGCGCGCCCCCTTGAACAACAAGGGGGCTCCTGGGCTGTTGGATCGCGGGAACGGCCCCTGCGTACCAGGTAGCGCCGGGCCACGCCCGGCGGCCGTTCGTTCAGGTGTCCGCCGGGCATGGCCCGGCGCTACCTCAGTGCGCGTGCGCTTCGGGGGCGGCGGCGCCGCCTTCGAGCTGGTCGAGGAAGTCGACCGCGCGGCGCAGGTGCGGGATCACGATCGAGCCGCCGACCACCAGGCCGACCGAGAAGGTCTCGAAGAACTCTTCTCGGGTCACCCCGGCGTCCTTGCACTGGGCCACGTGGTAGCTGATGCAGTCGTCGCAGCGCAGCACCATCGAGGCCACCAGGCCCAGCAGTTCCTTGGTCTTCACATCCAGCGCGCCGGCCTGGTAGGTCTGCGTGTCCAGCGCGAAGAAGCGGCGCACCACCTGGTTCGGCTCGCCCAGGATCCGCTCGTTCATGCGCTTGCGGAAGTCGGTGAACTCGGCGATGCGGTCCTTGCTGCCGTCGTCGGCCGCGCTCATGCCTGGCCCTGCCCGGCCAGCAGCGGCTCGAGCTTGCCTTCACGGTGCAGGGCCATCATGTCGTCGTAGCCGCCCACGTGGACGTCGCCGACGAAGATCTGCGGCACGCTGGTACGGCGGGTCAGTGCCATCATCTTCTCGCGCTCGACCGGGTCCAGGTCGATGCGGACCTCGGTCCACTGCTGGCCCTTGCTCTTCAGGAAGTTCTTGGCGGCCACGCAGTACGGGCAGACGGCGGTGGAATAGATGGTGATGGCGGGGGCACCGCCGGCGGTCTGGGCTGTCACGGGAAACTCCACGATGGATCGACGGTCTACATATGGTACCGGTGCGCTGGAATTTCCACGCCACGGCCGCAACACTGTGGATTAACGAATGGTTGCCCCCCACCCTGCCACGCTTGGCGCGCCCTGCCCGAGGACCCACTGCTTGCGAGCCCTGCTGCTGACTACCGCCGTCACCCTGGCCCTGGCCATGCCGCTCGCCCAGGCCCAGGAGAAGCTGCCCGACATCGGCTCCTCGGCCGGCGAGCTGCTGACCCCGGCCCGCCAGGCCGAGTACGGCGCGATGATGCTGCGCGAGCTGCGCAACTACGGCTACCTGCTGGATGACCCGCTGGTCAACGACTGGCTGCAGACCATGGGTACCCGGCTCGGCTCCAACAGCGACCAGCCTCGCCAGCCGTACACCTTCTTCGTGATGAAGGACCGCCAGATCAACGCCTTCGCCACGCTGGGCGGCTACATCGGGGTCAATGCCGGCCTGGTGCTGACCGCCGAGCGCGAAGACGAGGTGGCTGCGGTGCTGTCGCACGAAATCGCGCACGTCACCCAGCAGCACGTGCTGCGCGGGGTCGAGCGTGCCCAGCGCGACCAGATCCCGATCCTGCTCGGCATGCTGGCGGCGGTGGTGGCCGCACAGGCCAGCAACAGCACGTCGTCCGGCAACGCGACGATGGCCGCGATCAGCTCGGGCATGGGCCTGATGCAGCAGCGCCAGATCAACTACACCCGGTCCAACGAGTCCGAGGCCGATCGCCTCGGCATCCGTACCCTGTCGCGCAGCGGTTACGACGTGGACGCCATGGCCGGCTTCTTCGAGCGGATGGCATCGGCGATGCGCGGCAACGAGGGTGGCTACAGCGTGCCCGAATTCCTGCGCACCCATCCGGTCAACATCACCCGCATCAGCGAGGCGAAGGCCCGCGCCGACCAGATGAAGAAGGACACGGTGCTGCTGACCACCAGCACCCCCAGCGGCGAGCGCAGGGAGCGCGTGGACCCGGCCGATCCCAGCCTGGCCGAACCCCTGTTGCGCGGAACCAACCCGCTGCTGCCCAGCAGCGTGCTGCGCATCCCGATGGGCCAGCTCAGCCGCGGCGCCAGTGGCGACTTCGACTGGGCCCGCGAGCGCCTGCGCGTGCTCAGCGCGGATTCCACCCCCGAGCTGGAACGCGAGTATGCCGATCTGGCCAAGCGTCAGAAGGACGGCCTCAACGATGCCCAGCGCTATGGCCAGGCGCTGGCGGTGATGCGCAGCGGTCGCGCCGGCGCCACCCAGGCCCGGCAGACCTTGGCAGGCCTGCTGCAGACCCGCCCGGACAACCTGTGGCTGGCTCTGGGGCTGGGCGAGGCCGAATCGCGTGCAGGCCAGACCGCCCAGGCCAACAGCCGCTTCGAGCAGCTGCTGCGCCAGCACCCCAACAGCCGTCCGGTGGCGCTGACCTATGCCGAGATCCTGAACGAACAGGGCAGCCGCGAGGCGGGCCAGCGCGCGCAGGCCATGCTGCGGCCCCTGCTGTCGCAAAGCGGTAACGATCCGGTCTTCCAGCAGCGGTACGCCCGCGCCAGCGAGTTGGCCGGCGACAGCGTGCGTGCCAGCGAGGCCTACGCCGAGGCGGCCTTCCTCAGCGGCCGGCCGGAACAGTCGCTGATGCAGCTGCAGGCGCTCAAGCGCAATCCGGCGCTGGACTACGTAGGCCGGGCACGGGTGGATGCGCGCATCGAGGCGATCACCCCCACCGTGCTGGAGCTGCGCCGGCAGGGCGTGCAGGACCCGGACCTGGACCGCCGCTGAGCGCTGCATGACCGGCCGATGGCAATCCCGACCGGTTCCGGCCAGGTAGTCACAAACATGTCATCAAACCGTAGTCTACTGGCACCACTCCAGTAACCGAGCCCTACGGTGTCCTCGTGCAGAAACGCATCCTGATCGTCGATGACGAGCCCGCGATCCGTGAAATGGTCGCCTTCGCCCTGCGCAAGGGCGATTACGAACCGGTCCACGCCGGCGACGCCCGTGAGGCCCAGACCGCCATCGCCGACCGCGTCCCCGACCTGATCCTGCTGGACTGGATGCTGCCCGGCACCAGCGGCCTGGACCTGGCCCGCCGCTGGCGCAAGGAAACCCTGACCCGCGAAGTGCCGATCATCATGCTGACCGCCCGCGGCGAAGAGAACGACCGCGTGGGTGGCCTTGAAGCCGGCGTCGACGACTATGTGGTCAAGCCGTTCTCGGCGCGCGAGCTGCTGGCCCGCATCCGTGCGGTGATGCGCCGCGCCCGCGAGGACGACGAGGACGGCAGCGTGGCGGTCGGCCCGATCCGCATCGACGGTGCCGCCCATCGCGTGTTCGCCAACGACCAGCCGGTGCCGATCGGCCCGACCGAATACCGCCTGCTGCACTTCTTCATGACCCACCCGGAGCGCGTCTATACCCGCGCCCAGCTGCTGGACCATGTGTGGGGCGGCAGCGTGTACGTGGAGGAGCGCACCATCGACGTGCACATCCGCCGCCTGCGCAAGACGCTGGAACCGTTCAACGCCGAAAACATGGTGCAGACCGTGCGCGGCGCCGGCTACCGCTTCTCCACTGCTACCTGAGCCTCGTCGTGCCGGCGCCGGCAACTCTGCTATAACCCTCGGTTCACCCCAGTGAACCGCCGCACCTCAACGACGAGATCGCAATGCCCCGCCACATCCGCTCTGCCTGGTTGAAGACCCTGGCCACCGTTGCCGCGGTACTGCTGTTCGCCGGACTGGTGGGGTGGTTCACGGGCCATCTGTGGTTGTGCATCGCGTTGGGCGCGCTGGCCACGCTGGCATGGCATTACTGGCGCCTGCGCAGCGTGCTGCGGCGCCTGACCGCGCGCCAGCGCTGGGATACCGCCGAAGAAGGCACCGGCGTCTGGAACGAGCTGGACCGCCTGCTGTACCGCAACCAGGTGGAAATGCGCGTGCGCAAGCGCCGCCTGCTGGACATGCTGCGCAGCTATCGCGCTGCGGCCGCCGCATTGCCCGATGCGGTGGTGGTGCTGGACCGCAACAGCCAGCGCGTGCAGTGGTTCAACGAAGCGGCCACCGCCCTGCTCGGCCTGCATCACCCCGGCGACCTCGGCGAAGCCCTGGTCGAACGCCTGCAGCCGATGCCGCTGGCGCACTGGCTGGCCGGCGGCCGCAATGCCGAGCCGATCCTCGACGTGCCTTCGCCGGTCGATCCGGCGATCCGCCTGAACCTGCGCCTGATTCCCTATTCGTCGGATTACTGGCTGCTGATCGCCCGCGACGTCAGCAAGCTGCTGCGCCTGGAACAGGTGCGCCGCGATTTCGTGGCCAACGTTTCACACGAACTGCGCACGCCGCTCACCGTGGTGCACGGCTATCTGGACATGATGGACCCGGAGGATTTCCCGGGAACCGGACCGATGCTGGAAGAAATGCGCAAGCAGAGCCAGCGCATGGCCCAGCTGGTGGAAGACCTGCTGACCCTGTCGCGCCTCGAATCGCAGGAACACAGCGAGGAAGAGACCGTGGCCATGCAGCCGATGCTGGCGACGCTGCGCCGCGAAGCCGAAGCGCACAGCCAGGGCCGCCACCAGATCAGCATCGACGACCTGGCCGGCGTTGACCTGCAGGGCTCGACCAAGGAACTGCACAGCGCCTTCTCCAACCTGGTCACCAATGCGGTGCGCTATACGCCGGCCGGTGGCCGCATCGCCGTGGAGTTCCGCCGCGAAGGCGACGGTGCCGTGCTGGCGGTGCGCGATTCCGGCTATGGCATCCCGGCCTCCCACCTGCCGCGCCTGACCGAACGTTTTTACCGTGTCTCCAGCAGCCGCTCCCGCGAAAGCGGCGGTACCGGCTTGGGCCTGTCCATCGTCAAGCACATCCTCGGCCTGCACCACGCACGGCTGGAGATTGAAAGCGAGGTCGGCAAGGGCTCGGTGTTCTCCTGCCATTTCGATGCCGACCACGTGCGCCCGCGCGAGTCCGCCCCCCTGACCTCCATCGAAGAATGACGCCATGAGCAGCCTCGGATCCCTCCCCCTCCCCGTGAGCCCGGACAACGATCCGTTGCGCGACCCGGCGCTGTACATCAACCGCGAGCTGTCGCAGCTGGATTTCAACTTCCGCGTGCTGGCGCAGGCGATGGACCCGCAGGTGCCGCTGCTGGAGCGCCTGCGCTTCATGTGCATCTCCTGCACCAACCTCGACGAGTTCTTCGAGATCCGCGCCGCTGCCGTACGCCACGCACAGGAATTCGGCCTGCCGCCGGCACCGGACGGGATGAGCCCGCAGGCCATCCTCAACGCCATCCATGACCGCGCCGCGGAACTGGTGGACCAGCAGTACCGCTGCTGGAACGAGACGCTGCGCCCGGCGCTGATGGAGGCCGGCATCGGCGTGCTCGGCCGCCATTCCTGGACCGATCGCCAGAAGCGCTGGCTGCGTGCGTACTTCCGCAACGAGATCATGCCGGTGCTGTCGCCGCTGGGCCTGGACCCGGTGCACCCGTTCCCGAAGATCCTCAACAAGTCGCTGAACATCGTGGTGGTGCTGAAGGGCACCGACGCGTTCGGCCGCGCCGGCCACCTGGCCATCGTGCGTGCGCCGCGCTCGCTGCCGCGCATCATCCAGCTGCCGGAGAAGCTCGGCGGTCCGCAGAACTTCGTGTTCCTGTCGTCGGTGCTGTCGACCTTCGTCGATGAGCTGTTCCCGGGCATGGAAGTCCAGGGGGCCTACCAGTTCCGCGTCACCCGCAATTCCGAGCTGGTGGTGGACGAGGAGGAAGTGGAGAACCTGGCGCTGGCGCTGCGCGATGAACTGGTCGACCGCGGCTACCGGCCGGCGGTGCGCCTGGAGATCGCGCAGGACATGCCGCGCGACATCGTGCGCACCCTGCTGCAGAACTTCGGCCTGACCGAGAACGCGGTGTACCGCATCGACGGCCCGGTCAACCTCAACCGCATCATCCAGCTGTACGACCTGATCGCACAGCCAGACCTGAAGTACCCGCCGATGACCCCGCGCACCCTGCGCGACAGCGACGGCATTTTCGAGACAGTGGCGCGCCACGACCTGCTGCTGCATCACCCGTTCGATGCCTTCACCGCCGTGCTGGACCTGATCCGGCAGGCGGCGGTCGATCCCAACGTGCTGGCGATCAAGCAGACCCTGTACCGCACCGGCAAGGATTCGCTGATTGTCGATGCACTGATCCAGGCCGCACGCAACGGCAAGGACGTGACCGTGGTGGTCGAACTGCGCGCCCGCTTCGACGAGGAAGCCAACCTCGGCCTGGCTGATCGCCTGCAGGAGGCCGGCGTGCAGGTGGTGTATGGCGTGGTCGGCTACAAGACCCACGCCAAGATGCTGCTGATCGTGCGCCGCGAGGGCCGCAAGCTGCGCCGCTATGTGCACCTCGGTACCGGCAACTACCACAGCGGTACCGCCCGTGCGTACACCGACATCAGCCTGATCACCGCCGATGCGGACATCGGCAACGATGTGCACCTGCTGTTCCAGCAGCTGTCCGGGCTGGCGTCGAAGATGAAGCTCAAGCGCCTGCTGCAGTCACCCTTCACCCTGCACACCGGCATCCTCGGCCGCATCGAGCGCGAGACGCGCATCGCCGCCGCAGGCCGCCCGGCGCGGATCATCGCCAAGATGAACGCCCTGAACGAACCGCAGGTGGTGCGCGCGCTGTACGCCGCCTCGCAGGCCGGCGTGCAGATCGACCTGATCATCCGCGGCGCCTGCACCCTGCGCCCGGGTGTGCCGGGCATCTCGGACAACATCCGCGTGCGCTCGATCGTCGGCCGCTTCCTGGAGCACAGCCGCGTCTACTGGTTCGGCAACGACGGCGCACCGGAGATGTACTGCGCCAGCGCCGACTGGCTGGAGCGCAACCTGCTGCGCCGGGTCGAGACCTGCTTCCCGATCCTCGACCCGGAGCTGGCCAAGCGGGTCTACCGCGAGGTCCTGCAGAACTACCTGGACGACAACCTCAACGCCTGGGAACTAGATGCCGACGGCATCTACCACAAGCGTGCGCCCGCCCACGACGAGGCACCGCATTCTGCGCAGATGGCACTGATGCAGGGTCTGTAACCCGGTGTGTCGACCCAGGTCGACACCTACCAGGAGCGGTAGGCACCGATTTGGGGCTGGATAGGATCAGTGCCGACCAACGGTCGGCACCCACCATCAGATCGCAGAAATCTGTCGAAGGCGGGGTGGGTCCGGTTGCGGGGGCGTGAGCGCCATGGATGGCGCGACCGAAGCTACATGGGTGAGGGCGCTTTGTTTGCGAAGCACCGCTTCGCAAGCGCCCGAACGCCCAGCCGCCAGCGGCTGGGCCGGGCCCCGGAGGGGGACTTGCGCCGTCCCCCGCAACCGGACTCACCCCGCCATCCCACGGATAGCCCGCTGTTGCTATTGCTGTTGCTTCGGCAGGTGCAGGGCGCAGCCCTGTCGCACTCCCCTCTTCCAAAATGTGAAGGCCGCGCGGTGACGAGCACACCGCCCCTTCGGCTAACATTCGTCCATGCCGCACACCACCACGACTCCGCCCGCATTGCAGGATGGCGACCTGCTGGCCGCCATCGACCTTGGCTCCAATAGTTTCCACATGGTCATCGCGCGCTACACGCTCGGCCAGCTGCGGGTAATCGACCGCCTGCGCGAGACGGTGCGCATGGCCGACGGCCTGGATGGCAAAGGGGGACTCTCCTCCGCTGCCCGGCAGCGCGCGCTGGAATGCCTGGCCCGCTTCGGCCAGCGCATCCGCAATGTACCGCCGCACCGGGTGCGCGCACTGGCCACCAACACCGTGCGCCAGCTGCGTTCACCGCAGTCGTTCCTGGTTCCCGCCGAAACCGCGCTCGGGCACGCCATCGAAGTGGTCAGCGGCCGCGAAGAAGCGCGCCTGATCTACCTGGGCGTGGCCCATGCACAACCGCCCAAGCCCGGCCAGCGCCGGCTGGTCATCGACATCGGCGGCGGCTCCACCGAATTCATCATCGGCATGGGCATGCAGACCCTGGAGCGCGAAAGCCTGCAGGCCGGCTGCATTGCCAGCACCCGGCGTTTCTTCCCCGGCGGCAAGCTGAGCAAGAAGCGCTGGAAGGACGCGCTGGCCGAGATCGGTCGCGAGTTCCAGCCCTTCGCCAGCAAGTACCGCGCGCTGGGCTGGCAGGAAGCGCTGGGTTCTTCGGGCACGCACAAGGCGATCAGCGAGATCTGCGCGACGATGAAGCTGAGCAAGGGCGCGATTACCGCCGAGGCCCTGCCGCAACTGCGCGACGAACTGCTGAAGGCCAAGAAGATCGACGACATCCAGTTGCCGGGACTGTCCAGCGACCGCCGCCCGATCATTGCCGGCGGCATCCTGGTGCTGGAGGCCGCCTTCCAGGCGCTGGGCCTGCAGAAGCTGCTGGTCAGCAAGGCCGCGATGCGCGAAGGCATCCTCTACGACATCGTCGGCCGCGCTGGCGAGAACGATCTGCGCGATGAATCGGTGTCCGCGCTCAGCCAGCGCTACGGCATCGATACCGTGCAGGCCGACCGTGTGCAGGACACCGCGCTGTCACTGCTGGAACAGGTGCAGGAACGCTGGCGGCTCGATGCCGACGACGCGCGCATGCTCGGCTGGGCCGCGCGCCTGCACGAGCTGGGCCTGATGATCGCGCACAGCGGCTACCACGTGCATGGCAGCTACGTGCTGGAACACTCGGATATCGCCGGCTTCTCGCGGCAGGAACAGCAGATGCTGGCCGCGCTGGTGCGCAGCCATCGCCGCAGCGTGACCAAGACCGCCTTCGACGCCCTGCCCGAGCGCCTGCTGCTGACCGCTCGCCGGCTGGCCGCCCTGCTGCGCCTGGCGGTGCTGCTCAATCGTGCCCATGAGGACGATCCACTGCCGACGTTGGAACTGACCGCCGACGACAACCGCCTGTCGTTGATCGTGCCGCAGGCCTTCATTGATGCCCGGCCACTGCTGCGCGCCGATCTGATCGGCGAGACCGACGGCATCGCCGGGCTGGGCATCCAGTTCCGCCCCTTCGTAGCCTGAGGCTCACGCTTTCCCGCGAGGGAAAGAAGGTCACACACCGTTACGGTTCGCGCATGCGCCCCCGGTTGACCTGCTGCGACGCAGCAGATCAAGTCGGGGGAGCGCATTCAGCGTTACAGCTAAGCGACTGCTTTTGTTGAGCTTTCGTGAAATCTGACGATGAAGCCTGGTACAAATCGACACGACCTCTTTACAGAGCATTAACCAACGAGACTACTATCGGGTCATCGGTCCGCTTGTGGGCGGCCGATTTCTTCGACGCCCCTTTTGGCGTCCCTGCACGACCTGAGAGAGAGAGAGCTCGTCATGACTTCACGTACCACCCCCCTGGGGCAGGCCATCCGCTACGCCCTGGCAACCACTGCGACGCTGGCCGCCCTGCCTGCGTTCGCCCAGAGTGGCAGCACCGCCGCGCCGACCACCCTGGATCGCATCGAGATCACTGGCTCGCGCATCCGCCAGGTGGACGTGGAGACCGCTCAGCCGGTCCTGGCACTGAGCCGGTTGGACATCGAGCGCCAGGGCTTCAGCTCGGTGGCCGACATCCTGCAGAACGTGACCGCCATGGGCAGCCCGGCGATCAGCCGTGCAAACGCACTGAGCTCGGGCGAAAACACCGGCGGCACCTACATCGACATGCGCAACCTGGGCGCGCAGCGCACCCTGGTGCTGGTCAACGGCAAGCGCCTGGGCATCAGCACCTCGGGCCTGCAGGACGTGTCCTCGCTGCCGGTGTCGGCGGTGGAGCGTATCGAAGTGCTGAAGGATGGCGCGTCGGCCATCTACGGTTCCGATGCGATGGCCGGCGTGGTCAACATCATCACCCGTTCCAACGTCAACGGTGTGACCGCCAACGTCTACCACGGCCAGTACAGCGAAGGTGACGGCGCGCGCGACCGCTTCGACGTGGTGGGTGGCTGGAGCAATGACCGCGTGTCGCTGACCCTGGCACTGGAGCACTCCGAAGAAAAGAGCGTCTGGGCCAAGGACCGCTGGTTCAGCAAGTACGGCGTGAGCGACCGCCACCCGAACGATGCCTCCAACTGGACCACGCTGAGCCAGTGGGGCCAGGTCACCGGCCTGAAGGGCGGCCCGGGCTGCACCAACACCAAGGACGGCTGCGGCTATTCGCTCAACCGTGGTGCTGACCCGACCAACCCGGCCAACTACCACCTGACCGATGCGACCCCGTTCACCGGCGACGTCAGCAACGCCAACGAACAGATGCACGTCATGTATCCGCTCAAGCGTGATTCGGTGTACTTCGACGGTCGCTTCAAGATCACCGACCAGGTCAACCTGCGCACCGAATTCGGCTACAACAAGCGTTCGGCCGAGCGCCAGATTGCAGGCTACCCCCTGCAGTCCAGCTCGGTGTCCATCTCGGGCGACCCGACCGCCACCGGCCTGATGTCCAAGGACAGCTACTTCAATCCGTTCGGCAACCAGCACGGCTATGCCAAGCCTACCGACGTGGCCTGGAACCGCCGCACCTGGGAAATCCCGCGTGTGAGCACCAGCGAACTGAAGACCTACCGTGCGGTAGTGTCGCTGGATGGCAGCTTCGAGATCGGCCAGCGCTACTTCGACTGGGACGTGGGCTACCAGTACAACCGCAACGAGCTGACCGCTACCGCCACCGGCAACCTGCACAAGAAGCGCGTGCGCGATGCTGTGGGTCCGTCGTTCCTGGATCCGGCCACCGGCAAGGTGATGTGTGGCCGTCCGGGCGCGGTGATCAGCGGCTGCACGCCGTGGAACCCGCTGGTGCCCTACGGCAAGAACGATCCGAACGGGCTGACCGGCAATGAAGAACTGATGGCCTGGCTGTTCCCGGCGGAACGCACCACCGGCCGCACCACCACCAAGAACGCGTTCGCCAACCTGTCCGGCAGCATCATGACCCTGCCGGCCGGCGACCTGGGCTTCGCTTTCGGCGTGGAAAGCCGCAAGGAAGATGGCCGCTACACCCCCGATGCCCTGGCCCAGACCGGCGCCACCACCAACCTGGCCGCAGGCCCGACCGGTGGCAGCTACAACGTGAAGGAAGCCTACCTGGAGCTCAGCGTGCCGGTGCTGGCCGACCTGCCCGGTGCGCGTGAGCTGAGCTTCAGTGCCGCCACCCGCTATTCCAAGTACAACACCTTCGGCAACACGCTCAACAGCAAGTTCGGCTTCAAGTGGAAGCCGATCGACCAGCTGCTGGTCCGTGGTACCTGGGCAGAAGGCTTCCGCGCCCCGACCATCAACGACCTGTACGGTGGCGGTTCGGAAACCTTCGCGCAGTTCAGCGATCCGTGCGACACCGTGTTCGGCTCGGCCAAGGGCAGTGCTGAAGTCCGCGCGCGATGCGCACGTGACATCGCCGATGCCGGCAACTTCCGCCAGCTGAAGCAGGGCAACACCCCGGTGACCACGGCGCAGGATGCGACCCCGACGCCGTTCGTGTCCGGTTCGAACCCGCTGCTGGTTCCGGAAACCTCGACCAGCAAGACGCTGGGCCTGGTGTGGAGCCCGACCTTCCTCAGCAACCTCAACGTGGCACTGGACTGGTGGAAGATCCGCATCGACAACACCATCGTCGGTGACAGCCCGAACCAGATCCTGAGGGACTGCTACGAGCAGGGCATCGAATCGCGCTGCAGCCGCTTCAGCCGTGACCCGTCCAACGGCATCGTCACCGGCCTGAAGTTCGGCAACCGCAATGCCGGCTTTGCCGAGACCGAAGGTTACGACCTGGATGTCAGCTACCGCGTCGACACCAGCTACGGCAAGCTGAGCGCAGGCTGGACCAGCACCTATGTGAGCAAGAACGTCTACCGCTCCACCAACGATGTCCGCGAAGCGATCACGCCGATCAACGGCGTTGCCAACACCATCGGCACCGCCACCAGCCTTGCGTTCCGCGTGCGCTCGAACCTGGTGCTGGGCTGGGATGTGGGTGACTTCGGCGTCAGCTGGACGGCACGCTACTACTCCGGTGTGAAGGAGCGCTGCCTCAACGCCTCGCGTTATGCGGACGAATGCTCCGATCCGACCTTCCTGGCTCCGTGGCTGAAGTCGCCGACCGCGTACAACGAGCGCGGTGCCGTGACCTTCCACGACGTGCAGTTCCGCTACAACCTGCCGTGGGATGCCACCGTTTCGGTGGGCGCGAACAATGTGTTCGGCAAGGAAGCGCCGGTGATGTACAGCAAGCCGAACTCGTCGTTCTCCTACTACGGTGGCTACGACATCGGTCGTTTCATGTACATGAAGTACCAGCAGCGCTTCTGATCCATCCGCGCTGTTGAAGCTCGACGACCACGGCCCTTCGGGGCCGTGGTTTTTTTCTGCCTCCGCGCAGACTGTCGCTTTCCACATTGACCGTGATGCGTTCAATCAGGGACACGGTCCTCTGCGCTGCGTCCGCCGCGATGCCACAGGTTGGAGCAATCGATTGATTTGCTTCCGCTTTGTGCAGAAGCGTCACGGCCGTCTGCAGCGCTTTCGTCGCTTGCCCATACGTCTCCCCATCCATCTTCACTAGGTTCGAACATCCACCGCCGCGGTGGAGTTGACGCAGCCCCGCTTGGCTGTGTTCCGAAGACTTCGAAGACTGAGAGAGAGACCCATGACCATCCGTATTCCCGAGCTCGGGTTGGCGATCCGTCGTGCACTGGCGATGACGGCCACCACCGCACTGGCCCTCCCCGCATTCGCCCAGCACGCACCGGAAGCCACCACGCTGGACCGTATCGAGATCACCGGTTCGCGCATCCGCCAGGTCGACCTGGAAACCGCGCAGCCGGTGCTGACCATCAGCCGCGCCGACATCGAGCGGCAGGGCTTCAATTCCGTTGCCGACATCCTGCAGAACCTGACCGCAACCGGCAGCCCGGCCTTGAGCCGTGCCAGCCCGCTCAGTGCGGGCGAGGCCGCAGGCGGCAGCTACGTGGACATGCGCGGCCTCGGTGCACAGCGCACCCTGGTGCTGGTCAACGGCAAGCGCCTGGGCATGACCACTTCGGGTTACCAGGATATATCCAGCATTCCCGCCGCTGCCGTGGAACGCATGGAAGTGCTGAAGGACGGCGCCTCGGCCATCTACGGTTCCGACGCGATGGCCGGCGTGGTCAACATCATCACCCGGCGCAACGTCCAGGGCGTGACCGCCAACGTCTACCACGGGCAGTTCAGCGAAGGCGATGGTGCCCGCACCCAGTACGACGTGGTTGCCGGCTGGTCGAATGACCGCGCTTCGATCAGTGTCGCCGCCGAGCATGTCGAAGAAAAGGGCGTTTGGGCGAAGGACCGCGGCTTCAGCGCCTACACCTATACCGATCGTCATCCGGACGATGGCTGGACCACGGTCGGGCAGTGGGGGCGCATCGTCGGCTTCAAGGGCCCGGGCTGCAGCAGCGCCCGTGGCTGCAGCTATTCGCTCGATCGCGGCAGCCAGCCGGGCGGGCCGGACAGCTTCCACCTCAGTGACAACACACCGTTCACCGGTGATGTCAGCAACAGCAATGAACAGATGCACGTGCAGACGCCGATCAAGCGCGATTCGCTCTTCGTCGATGCACGCATGGACCTGAACGACCAGATCCGCTTCAACACCCAGCTGGCCTACAACCGACGCACCACCACGCGCCAGATTGCCGGCTATCCGTTCCAGTCCGGTGCGGCCGGCATCACGCCGATGTCCGCCGACAGCTGGTTCAATCCGTTCGGCAGCCACCACGGCTATGAACGCCCAAGCGACGTGCACTGGAACCGCCGCACCTGGGAGATTCCACGCATCAGCACCAGCGAACTGACCACCTGGCAGGGTATTGCAGCGTTTGAAGGCAGCTTCCAGTTCGCCGGTCGCGACTTCGATTGGGAAGCCGGCTACCAGTACAACCGCAGCGAGCTGGAGCAGCGTGCCACCGGCGACCTGCACAAGCAGCGCGTTGCCGATTCCACCGGTCCTTCGTTCTACAACCCGGCCACCGGCAAGGTGGAATGCGGTACACCGGATGCACCGATTGCCGGCTGCAAGCCCTGGAATCCACTGGTGCCGTATGGCCAGGATGACCCGTACGGCCTGACCGGCAATGGCGAACTGCAGGACTGGCTGTTCCCCGAGGAACTCACTCGTGGCCGCAACACCACCCGCAACCTGTTCGCCAGCCTCAGTGGCGGCCTTGCCACGCTGCCTGCCGGGGAACTGGGCTTCGCCCTGGGTGTGGAGAGCCGCCGCGAGGAGGGTCGCTTCATTCCCGATGCGCTGGCCCAGACCGGCGCCACCACTAATCTGGCGGCGGGCCCCACCGGCGGTGGCTACCGTGTCGACGAGGCCTATCTGGAGCTGAGCGTGCCGGTGCTGAGCGACCTCCCCGGTGCACGCCAGCTGACCCTGGACATGGCAACGCGCTACTCGGACTACACCACCTTCGGCGGAACCCTCAACAGCAAGTTCGGCATCTCGTGGAAGCCGATCGACCAGTTGCTGGTCCGTGGCACCTGGGCCCAGGGTTTCCGTGCGCCGACCATCTCGAATCTGTACGGCGGCGGCTCGCAGACCTTCACCACCGGCTTCCGTGACCCCTGCGATACGGTCTATGGCGCCGCCGCCAGCAGCCCGGAGGTACGTGCACGTTGCGCCGCCGACATCGCCAACGCGGACAGCTACCGCCAGCTCGGCCAGGGCAACGAGCCGATCACCGGCAGCAGTGGGCAGACGCCCCTGCCCTTCACCAACGGCTCCAATCCCGACCTGAAGCCGGAAACCTCGACCAGCCGCACGCTGGGGCTGGTCTGGAGCCCGACGTTTGCCGAAGGACTGAACATTGCGTTGGACTGGTGGAAGATCCGTATCGACAACACCATCGTCGCCGACCATCCCAACGACATCCTCCGCGACTGCTACGAACTGGGCATCGCCGAGCGCTGCGGCAGTTTCACCCGCGACCCGGAACTGGGCATCGTCAACACGCTCAACTATGGCAGCCGCAACAGCGGGTTCCGCCAGGCCGAAGGCTATGACCTGGAGATCGGCCACAAGATCGAAACGTCCTGGGGCACGCTGAGCGCCGACTGGAAGACCACCTATGTGGTCGCCGCGGAAGAACGGACCACCAACGAGGCGGATGCGCCGCCCATTCCCAGCAATGGCATCGCCAGCAACGGCGGCATCGGCTTCCGTGTGCGCTCCAACGCATCGTTGGGCTGGGAGCGTGGCAACCTCGGCCTTAACTGGGGCCTGCGCTATTTCTCCGCGGTCAAGGAGCGTTGCCTGGATGCAGCCACGTATCCGGGTGAGTGCTCGCACCCGGGCCAGCGCGCGCCGTGGTTCAGTGGCAGCCGTGACTACAACCGTCGCGGATCGGTCACCTTCCACGACGTGCAGGCGCGCTACAACCTGCCATGGGATGCGACCGTCTCGATCGGTGCCAACAATGTGTTCGGCCGCCAGGGACCGGCCATGTACAGCCAGCCGAGCGCCAACTTCTCCTACTACGGTGGCTTCGACATCGGTCGTTTCATCTACATGAAATACCAGCAGCGCTTCTGATCCACCGCGCCCCCTGCACGACCGCCACGGCCCTTCGGGGCCGTGGCTTCGTACAGGGACCTGACCACCGTCATCCCGTGGTCGCAAAGCGGTCATATCGGCTACATCGCCAGGCCCGAGCATGCCGGAAACCCGGAGGCCCGCCATGCGCTATGCCATCGTCACCGAGACCTACCCGCCGGAAGTGAACGGCGTTGCCCTCACCGTGCAGGGCCTGGAGCAGGGACTGCGCAATTCCGGCCATGACATCGACCTGATCCGGCCACGCCAGACCAGCGAAGCACTGGACTCGGCACCGGGCACGCTGCTGGTGCCGGGCGCCGCACTGCCGCGCTACCCCGGCCTGCGCTTTGGCCTGCCTGCACCGATCCGGCTCAACCGCCACTGGCAGCAGCAGCGTCCCGATGCGGTCTACATCGCCACCGAAGGCCCGCTGGGCTGGTCGGCGCTGCGCACCGCGCGCCGCCTTGGCATTCCGGTCGCCAGTGGTTTCCATACCCGCTTCGACGAGTACCTGCCCGACTACGGCGTGGCTTGGCTGCAGGCTGCCGCGATGCGCTGGATGCGCCGGTTCCACAACCAGGCCGATGCAACCCTGGTGCCCACCCGCGAGCTGCAGCAGTTCCTCGGTGAACAGGGCTTCGAACGCGTGCGCCTGCTGGCACGCGCGGTCGACAGCCAGCAGTTCGATCCGGGCCGGCGCGACCCGGCGCTGCGCGAGGAATGGGGCGTGGACGGCAACGGCCTGGTCGCGATCCATGTCGGCCGCATCGCTGCGGAAAAAAACCTTGGCCTGGCGGTGAAAGCCTTCCGCCGCCTGCAGCTGATCCGGCCCAAAGCCCGCTTCGTCTGGGTGGGTGATGGTCCGGCCCGCGAAAAACTGGCACATGAAAACCCCGATTTCATTTTCTGCGGCATCCAGCGCGGCGAAGCCCTGGCACGGCATTTCGCCAGCGGTGACCTGTTCCTGTTCCCCAGCCGCAGCGAGACCTTTGGCAACGTGACCCTGGAAAGCATGGCCAGCGGCCTGGCCACCGTCGCTTTCGACTACGGTGCGGCCCGCGAATACCTGCGTGATGGCGAGAACGGTGCGGCCGTGGAAAACGATGAGCAGTTCATCGAGGCAGCGGTGCAGCTGGCCGCCGATGATGCACGGCGCCGCGAATTCGGCAGCAGCGCCGCGCGTGCGATGAAGCGCCTGCATCCACAGCAGGTGGTTGCCGAATTCGATGCCCTGCTGGCCGAGCTGGCCCAGTCGCGGAGGAGCGGCCATGCGCACCACGCCGCTTGAGCTGCTGGCTGGCCGCGAGGCGCGGCTCTGCCGCCGGGCCAACCACTACTGCCGGCGTCGCCGCGTGCGTCGCCTGTTCTCGGTCATCAGCCGGCTCGGCGATGGCGTGTTCTGGTACGTACTGATGGGCGCGCTGGTGGCGCTGGACGGCTTCGACGGACTGCGTGCATCGGTGCACATGGCCGCCACCGGCCTGGCCGCACTGCTGCTCTACAAAGGCCTCAAGCGCTGGACCCGGCGTCCCCGCCCGTATGCGGCCGATCTGCGCATCCGCGCCTGGGTGGCGCCGCTGGACGAGTTCAGCTTCCCCTCCGGGCACACCCTGCACGCGGTGTCGTTCACCATCGTCGCGCTGGCCTACTACCCGTGGCTGGCGCCGCTGCTGGTGCCGTTCACCTTCGGCGTCGCGCTGTCGCGGGTGGTGCTGGGCCTGCACTACCCGTCCGATGTACTGGCCGCCACCGGCATTGCCATCCTGCTGGCATCGGCCAGCCTGGCCTGGTTGCCGCTGCCGGTGTAGCCCCCGGGGTCAGATCCCTTCGGTAGCGCCGGGCCATGCCCGGCGGTGGATGCCCTAGAATGCCTGCATGACCACGCTGTTCATTTCCGACCTGCACCTGGACCCCAGCCGTCCGGAGATCACCGACCTGTTCCTGCGCTTCCTGCGCGAGCAGGCGCCCGGCGCCGATGCGCTGTACATCCTCGGCGACCTGTTCGAAGCCTGGATCGGCGACGACACGCCCTCGCCTGCTGCCGATGCGGTGGCCGACGCGCTGAAGGTACTTTCCGACAGCGGCGTACCGGTGTACTTCATCCGCGGCAACCGCGACTTCCTGCTCGGCGAAGACTATGCGCGCCGTGCCGGCCTGCGCATCCTGCCTGACCCGTGCGTGATCGACCTGTACGGCCGCCCGGTGCTGCTGCAGCACGGCGACCTGCTGTGCACGGACGACATCCCCTACCAGCAGTTCCGTGCACAGACGCGCGACCCGGTCTTCCAGGCGCAGTTCCTGTCGCAGCCGCTGGCCGCACGCATCGCCTTCGCGCAGAAGGCACGCGACGCCAGCCAGGCCCGCCAGTCGGAAATGAAGCAGGATGATCGTGCGCAGTTCGAGTCGGTAACCGACGTGTCACCCGCCGAAGTCGATGCCACCTTCGTGCGCCATGGCGTGGACACCATGATCCACGGCCACACCCATCGCCCGGCGGTGCACACGCTGCAGGCCGGTGGCCGCGCCTGCAACCGCATCGTGCTGGGTGACTGGTACGAACAGGGATCGGTGCTGCGCGTGGATGCCGGCGGCTGGTCGCTGGATACGCTCGCGCGCGAATGATGGATCGCGGGGTGCCAACCAAGGTTGGCATCTACCAGGGCAGGTGAACACACCCGGGTAGACGCCGACCTCGGTCGGCGAGTGGCCTCAGCGGAAGGCCGCGATGGTGGCCTTGGTATTGACCAGCACGCGCTGGTTGTCGGCGGTGCTGGCATTGCCCATCGGGATGCCGTTGTAGTTGATGTTCGGGTTGGACCAGTAGTTCAGGCGCGGGCAGCCGGCCGAGCAGTCATAAGCCATGATCGTGCGCCAGCGCGAACCGGAGGACGGCTCGTAGCGATAGCCGTGCCCATAGGCATAGGGCGACGTGCTGGGATCACTGGCGATATCGTGCCGCGCACTCTGCAGGTGGCCGATCTCATGCGCGAAGGAGTAATAGCCGGTCGCGCAATCCCAGTACACCGCCGCGAACGCCGTCGATGCCGTCGAACCGATGCCCGAGGCCAACCCGCAGTAGCTCGTGTTGTTGATCAGCAGCACGCCGACATCGGCCGCAGTGTTGTTGCGACTGGTGTGGATGCTGTCCATGTAGCCGTCGCTGGTGTTGCGGAAGCGGGTCAGGTCGGTGGTGAAGTTGCCGGATTCGGTGTAGCTGGTGGTTTCATAGCCGGCCAGCTGCAGGGTGATGCCCACGTTGCTGTTGACGTAGCCCTGGTTGGATTCGGCCACCGCCAGCTGCACCAGCGACTGCATGTTGCCGCCATAGGCCGTTACCGCTGCATTGGTTGCCACCACCAGCACGCGGATGGTGGCCGGGGTACCGGACGAGGCCTGCGCGATGCCGATGCGGTCATTGTTGCCCATCGGGATTTTCGGCAGCTGGTTGTAGTCGGCCGGATGGTCGGCCGGCATCCGCGATTCATCCACTTCCACCAGTACATGCCGGTTGCCCAGTGGGCGCAGGCGATACAACTTGCCGTCCTTGCGGATCGAACCGGTGAGGGTGTTGCCCGAACGCACCAGGATCACTGAATTACCAGGATCATCCTGGCCATTCGAAGTGGCGGCAGTCAGCCGATCGGACGGCGAGCGCAACTGGCCGTACCAGATGCTGCCGCCATCGGGCAGGGCTTCCACCTTGCTGCGCACCGCCTGCACGCGCTGGCCAAGCAGTTCGAACTCCAGCTGCGGCTGCGCAGTGGCAGCAGCGTCGACACGCACTTCCTGTACCGTCGCGGTGGACGGGGTGGCCAGCAGCTTGCCCAGCGCGGGCTCACTGTTTGCCGATGCGCGGCTGATGACCGTCACCGGCTCGAACAACGGTGCCGCATGCGCGGCCGCTGCCACCGACAAACCCAACACCAGGCCACCTGCCGCTTTGCCAATCGATCTGGACAACATTGCGTCGCTCCTTGAATGATGTGAACAGCGTTGATGCAGCACGCCCGGGTCTACCGGGTCTGGCCATCTGGCCTGCGCGGGTCATGTGAATTCAATAGAAGATGGGAATGAAAATCAGGAACTGTGATCGACCGCATCTGCGTTAAGTAAGGTCAAAAGCGTCACTACACTTCGCCAATACACCGCTTTCGCGCTACCGTGACGCAGCCACGACGGGGAATGCACATGGCACCATCGCAGGACACGGACGAAGATGTCGGCTTGCTGCGGATCGGCCTGTTCTTCGATGGCACCCGTAACAACGCACACAACCTGGCACGCGGTCGCCCACAGGTTCCGCAGCCACGCCCGGCGCAGCTGCGCGCGGATGATGATTCGACCTACCAGAGCCGGCTGACCAGCAGCTACGACAACGGCCTGACCAACATCGCGCGCCTGCAGCAGCTGTATCCGGACAGCCGCCGCGATGCGATGGCCGCGCCTTCGCTGTCGATCTATGTCGAGGGCGTGGGGACCCGCGATGATGCCGATGACGATCTGATCGGACTGGCCTTCGGCATCGGTGCCAGTGGCGTTCGCGCGAAAGTGCAGCGCGCGCTGCAGGTGCTGCTGCCGGCGGCACTGGCCGAGCTGTCCGCGCGCTGGCAGCGACCGCTGCGTGGCGTGCAGCTGGATCTGTTCGGCTATTCGCGCGGTGCTGCCGCGGCACGTGATATCTCAAACCAGCTGCAGGCCTGGGACAGCGCGCGCTGGCGCCAGCTGCTGCAGGGCGCCGGCCTGCCCTGCACTGCGGACTTCGCCGCCGTCACGCCGGTGCTGCGCTTCATCGGACTGTTCGACACCGTGGTTGCAGTCAATGGTGGCCGCGCCGATGAACACCCGCAGCTCGCCCTGCGCAGTGGCATCGCGGCACACGTCGTGCAACTGGCCGCGCGTGACGAGCATCGCCAACACTATCCATTGACCAGCGTCGCGCCAACGTTCACCGAGGTCGCCCTGCCCGGCGTGCACGCCAACATCGGCGGTGGCTACAACCAGCTGGAAGAAGGGCCCAAGCTGCTCAGCCGTCCGCGCCGGCAGCAGCTGCGCCGCCCAGCGGTTTCCGACTACCAGGTCCCTTCACTGGCGTTGCTGCAGGCCACCACGGCCTACGCCGAAACGCAGGCCGACGCCGAACGCTGGCGGCAGCAGCTGGGCGTGGGTGAAAAGGAGATCTGGGTGGATGTCTGGCACCAGTGGCAGCAGCAGCGTCGCGCCGGCAGCCGCAGCGTGCTGTTGTCGCCGGTGCTGTATGTGACCGCCGCGGTGGTGCTGCGTCGGCGCATCGACTGGCGTTACCAGCTGATCGCACTGCAGGTGATGCAGCAGCAGGCCATCGATGCTGGCGTGCAATGGACCGCCAATGCCGCTGGAGTTCCCGGCTGGGAGCTGCCGTCCGCCCTGCAGCCGATCGCACGCCGACTGGTTGCCGGACAGCCGCTGACGCAGACACAGGAGGCGCTGCTGCGACGGCGTTACCTGATGCAGTCGGCGCACTGGAACTTCGATGCACTGGGCGACACCGCACTGACCTACGCCGCCGATGCCGGCGTCAGCGAACTGCCGTACCGGCCGGGACCCGGCCTGTTCTACATCAACCGGCCAACGGTGGATGGCAAGCGCGTGGTGTTGCCGAACGCATGAAAAAAGGGACGGAGGGGATTAAGTCGTTTGTGGCACAAACGACTTAATCCCCTCCGTCCCCTTTTCTTCAACCGGCCTGTTCAACCAGGTTGGCCAGCTCATCCGCATCGAACCCGGCCAGCAGGCGCGCTTCGATGTTGAATGGCCCATGCAGGTAGCCGCCGGCGTACTCCACCAGCAGTTCCTTGAAGCGCGCACGCGGCTCGACAGCGGCGCGGTCGCAGTACCAGCGATACCAGCGCGAACCGGCAGCGACGTGCGCCACTTCCTCGCGCAGGATCACTTCCAGCACATCGGCGGTTTCGCCATCGCCGACATTGCGCAGCTTCCCGATCATGCCGGGCGTTACGTCCAGGCCGCGCGCTTCCAGCACGCGCGGCACCAGCGCCATGCGTGCCAGGCCGTCATGCGCGGTCTTTTCGCACATTTCCCACAGGCCGTTGTGCGCTGGGAAATCGGCATAGTCGTGGCCATGCACCTGCAGGCGCTCGCGCAACAGCATGAAGTGCCGCGACTCGTCGTCGGCACAGCTGACCCAGTCGGCATGGAACGCCGACGGCAGGCCACGGAAGCGGTATACCGCATCCCAGGCCAGGTCGATCGCGTTGAGTTCGATATGGGCGATGGCGTGGATGAAGGCGGCACGCCCTTCCACACCGCCCAGTCCACGCCGCGGCACTTCACGCGGATGCACCAGCACCAGCTGCGCCGGCCGGCCGGGCATGCGGATCGGCTCCGGCGGCGGTGCATCGGCCGCCACCTTCAGGCGGCCAGCACGGAACGCGGCGGCATAGGCCTGGGTCAGCGCGACCTTGCGCAGCGGGTCGGCTTCGGCCAGGCACTGCTGCGCAGCGCGCAGCAGGTCGCCACCAACGTCGGGTACATCGACCACGCCTGGACCTCAGGCGCGGCGCTTGTGCTTGGCGTCGTCCGAACGCAGCTGCTGGATGCGCTCGAAGTAGCCCGGCTCGATACCCGTCGGGTAGTGGCCGTTGAAGCAGGACGAATCGAAGTTGCGCAGCGCCGGGTTGCCCTCGCTCACCGCCGCTTCCATGTCTTCCAGGTCCTGGTAGATCAGCCAGTCGCAGCCCAGGTGGGCTTCGATCTCTTCCACGGTGCGGTTGTGCGCGACCAGCTCTTCGGCCGCCGGCATGTCGATGCCGTAGATGTTCGGGTAGCGCACCGGCGGTGCCGCGCTGGCCAGGTAGACCTTGCGCGCGCCCGCATCACGGGCCATCTGCACGATCTGCTGGCTGGTGGTGCCGCGCACGATCGAGTCGTCCACCAGCAGCACCACGCGGTTGCGGAACTCCAGGTGGATCGGGTTGAGCTTGCGGCGCACCGACTTCACGCGTTCGCCCTGGCCCGGCATGATGAAGGTGCGGCCGATGTAGCGGTTCTTGATGAAGCCTTCGCGGTACTTCACCCCGAGCACGTTGGAGATCTCCAGCGCGGCATCGCGCGAGGTATCCGGAATCGGGATGATGGTGTCGATGTCGTGGTCCGGGCGCAGGCGCAGGATCTTCTCGCCCAGCTTGATGCCCATGCGCATGCGCGCCTTGTGCACCGAGACGTTGTCGATCATCGAATCCGGGCGCGCGAAGTACACGTATTCGAAGATGCACGGGGTGTGCTCGGCCGGCTCGGCGCAGATCTCCGAGAACAGCTCGCCACGCGCGGTGATCACCAGCGCTTCGCCCGGCTGCACGTCGCGCACGCGCTGG
Organism: Stenotrophomonas sp. 63632_Sma; assembly: GCF_056482875.1. Classification (NCBI taxonomy): domain Bacteria; kingdom Pseudomonadati; phylum Pseudomonadota; class Gammaproteobacteria; order Lysobacterales; family Lysobacteraceae; genus Stenotrophomonas; species Stenotrophomonas sp. 63632_Sma. The sequence goes on along the minus strand of NZ_CM151220.1, from coordinate 893,584 downwards.
AAGCCCAGCACGTCCAGCGCGGCCGACTCGGAGGCGACGATGTACTCGTCACCTTCGGCGTGGCTGCGCTTGCCCAGTACCAGCGGCCGGATGCCATGCGGGTCGCGGAAGGCGACCAGGCCCAGGCCCAGCACCACGCTGACCACCGCATAGCCGCCCTTGCAGCGGCGGTGCACGCCGGCCACCGCGCGGATCGCGGCTTCCGGGCTGAGCTGGCGCTGCTGCTCCAGTTCATAGGCGAACACGTTCAGCAGCACTTCGCTGTCCGAATCGGTGTTGACGTTGCGGCGGTCCTGCTCGAACACCTGCTGGCGCAGCGCTTCGGTGTTGATCAGGTTGCCGTTGTGGGCCAGCGCGATGCCGTACGGCGAATTGACGTAGAACGGCTGTGCCTCGTCCATGCCTTCCGAACCGGCGGTCGGGTAGCGCACATGGGCGATGCCGACGCTGCCTTCCAGGGTGGACATGGTGCGGGCATCGAACACATCGCGGACCAGGCCAGTGGCCTTCTGCACGCGCAGGCGGCTGCCGCTGGCGGTGGCGATGCCCGCCGCATCCTGGCCACGGTGCTGGAGAACGGTCAAGCCGTCATACAACTGCCCGGCGACGTTCTGGTTGCCGACGATTCCGACGATGCCACACATGGTGCGAGGTCTCCGCTGGGCTGTGCCCAGTTACAAGGAAGGTGGCCGTACCTGGCCGCGGTGGTCGCCGCGCGCGCGGTCGACGTTGGCCGGATCGCCCGGCTCGATACTGTCCGGCAGTGCAGGAGCGTCCGGGCGCACTTCGGCCGGATCGTAGGAATCGCCCTGTTCCGCTTTCGCAGGCCGCAGCCATCCGCCGCCTGCCACTACCTGGTTGAGGATGCCATTATCGCCTGCCGCGCCCGGCTTTCCCAACCCGGCGCCTGCGTTCTTGCCCAACTCCATCAATGCAGATGGGGACAGCGCGTCGGTCGGCAAGGCCTTGGGCAGCAGATCGGCCCCGGGAACCTCCCAGTGCGGCAGTTTGCTGTTCATCCAGGCCACGGTCGGGTTCAGCAACGGACGCACCGCCGAGCGCTGCCACGAGGGTTCGGCGGTCAGCGGGGTGAAGCTGCCCAGCAGCAGCAGGACCGCGGCGATCAGGCCGCCTCGCACCGCGCCCAGCACCCCGCCCAGCAGGCGGTCCAGGCTGGTCAGCATGCTGCGGTGGACCAGGGCCTTGATGACCATGCCGATGACCGCGACCACGATCATCACGCCGATGCCGACCCCCAGGTAGCCACCGACGAAGTGTTCGCCACCGGGGGCCGCCGGCGCGGCCCACCAGTGGGCGGCATCATTGCCGAAGGCGAAGGCCGCCCACGCGGCCAGCAGCCACGACAGGGTGCCGATGACGATTCCGACGAAGCCGCGCAGCATCCCCAGCAGGGTCGAGGCCGCGATCACGATCAGCAGCACCACGTCGATCATGGCGCCCCGCTCCTTCGGCGGCGCTGGCAACGGGGCTGCGCGTGGGTCATGGGTGCGGTCGGACCATGCCGGCCACGCCGACCTTGGCGGCGACCTGCGCCTTCAGCTGCTCGGCGTCAGCGCGGTTGGCCACCGGCCCGACGCGGACGCGATGCAGGGTTCCCTTGTCCGTGCGCACCTGCTCGACGAAAGCGCTGAAACCAGAGGCACGAACCTTGTCGCGCAGGGCATTGGCATCGTTGGCCTGACCGAACGCGCCCAGCTGCACGGCAAAGCCGACGCCGCTGGCAGCCGGTGCCGCCGGTGTGGTCGGCACCGTCGCCGGCTTGCTGGCGGTGGCCTCCGGCTTCGGTTCGGGCTTCGGCGCCGGCTTCGGCGGTTCCGGCTTGGCGGCCGGCGGCGCGGTCGCCGTTGGCGTGCTCGGCGGCAGGCTTTCGCTGCGGACCGGGTTGCCGCTGGCCGAGGGCGCAACAGCTGCGGACGGGGTGCTGGCGCTCGGCGCAGCCGGTGCCGGGGTGGCCGCAACCGGGGCACTGCTGCCGGCCGCCGCGTCAAGGGTGATCACTTCGGCCTTCACATCCGCACGGATCTTCACCGCCTGCAGGCGGGCCGCTTCGGCCTGGGCACGGTCGGCGTAAGGTCCAACGCGCACGCGCCATGCCTGGCGGCCGTTGATGGTGGCCGTTTCAGCGAAGCCCGGCAGCTGCGAGCGCTTCAGGTAGGCGATCACCGCATCGGCGTCGGCCTTGCTGCCGTAGGCACCGAAGGTGACCGCATAGTTGCCGGCGGCGACTGCCGGCGAGGTGTCCACGGTCGGCGGCGTAGCCGGCGTGGCAGCCTCCTGCAGCGGCTTGGTCTGCCCGGTCTGCAGGCCGGTGGCGCCACCGGCCGGGGCGACCAGAGGCAGCTCACGGGTTTCGAACTGGCCATCGGCCGGCGCATCCGGCGCGGCGATCGGCACATTGGCGACACCGCTGTCGGGTGCGGGTCCCTTGACCAGCATCGGCAGGAAAATCACGGCCAGTGCCACCAGCACGATGGCACCAATCAGACGCTGTTTCAGAGGCGTATCCACGTGAGGCAGGCAACTGTCCGGAGATTGCCGTCGATTATACGGGTGCCGGACCGGCCGGCGTCGGCGTTGGCTGAACGCGGATCAGGCGTCGCCCTGCAGCCACTGCAGGGCCGCAGCGGCGGTATGGAAGGAGCCGAACACCAACACCCGGTCACCCCGCTCAGCCTGGGCCAGCACCTGCGCCAGCGCCTGTTCGACGCTATCGGCCAGCGGTGCCTTGGCTGCCACCGTACCGCTCAGGCGTGCCTGCAGCTGCTGGGCGCTCTGCCCACGCGGACCGTCCAGCCCGGCCAGGGTCCACTCGCCCACCACGTCCTGCAGGGCCTGCACCACACCCGTCGCGTCCTTGTCCTGCAACGCGGCGTACACCGCCAGGGTGCGGCCGGCTGACACTTCGGCCTTCAGCGCACGCGCCAGCTGGCCCGCCGCCTGTGGGTTGTGGCCCACGTCCACGCGGATCTGCACGCCGTCGCGCTCGAATGCCTGCATGCGGCCGGAGATTCGCGCTGCTGCGATACCCGCGGCCCACGCCGCACGCGGCACCGGCTTGTCCAGCGCGCGCAGGGCGGCGATGGCAGCACCGGCATTGGCCAGCTGGATCGGGCCGGCCAGCGCCGGGGTCGGCAGCTCCATGCGCAGGCCGACATCGCGCCAGCGCCAGCGCTGGGCGTCGATCGGCTCGTAGAAGTAATCGCTGCCGCCGCGGATCGCGTTGGCACCGACCAGATAGGCACGCGCCAGCACGCTGGACGGCGGATCGGTCTCGCCCAGGATCACCGGCTTCCAGCCACGGATGATGCCGGCCTTCTCGGCGCCGATCGCTTCGCGGTCCTCGCCCAGCCACTCGGCATGGTCGATGTCCACGGTGGTGATCACCGATACATCGGCGTCGACGATGTTGACCGCATCCAGGCGGCCGCCCAGGCCCACTTCCAGAACCGCCAGGTCCAGCCCGGCGTCGGCGAACAGCTGCAAAGCAGCGAGCGTGCCGTACTCGAAATAGGTCAGCGTGGTGTCGCCGCGTGCCGCTTCGACGGCATTGAACGCAGCAACCAGCGCCGAATCGTCCACGTCCTGCCCGTCGATGCGCACACGTTCGTTGTAGCGCAGCAGATGCGGCGAGGTGTAGGCACCCACCTTCCAACCGGCAGCACGGCCGATGGCCTCGATGAAGGCCACGGTGGAGCCTTTGCCGTTGGTGCCACCGACCACGATGGTGCGCCCGGCCGGCGCGCCAAGACCCATCGCCGTGGCCACGGCGCGCACGCGCTCCAGGCCCATGTCGATGGTCGCCGGGTGCTGGCGTTCAATGTAATCCAGCCAATCGGCCAGGGTGGTCGGGGTGTTCGTCACGGCAGTGCTTCCAGCAGGTACAGGTGGTTCGGTGTGGCGGGTCAGAGTGCGCGGTGCTTGGCTTCGCCGAAGAACGGCGTGTGGTGGGCGCAGTCGTTCAGGCGCACCACTTCCAGGCTATCCAGGTCGGCACCTTCGAGCAGGTTGAGCGTGGTCGGTGCCTGGCGGAAGGTCCACAGGCGGGAAATCGGCAGGCCCAGCACCTTGCACAGGATCACGCGGTTGACCGCGTCATGGGCAACCACCAGCAAGGTGTCGTGCTCGCCGAGGCCTTCGGTGGCACGGGCCAGGCCACGCCAGCTGCGTTCCAGCACCAGGCGCAGCGATTCGCCACCGGGCATCAGCACGGTATCGGGCTCCTCGCGCCAGGCCTGCAGGCGCGACGGATCCTTTTCGTTGATCTCGCTGGCGAGCAGGCCTTCCCACTCACCGTGGGCGATTTCCTGCAGCTCCGGCTCGGTCAGCAGCATGTCGGCACGCGCGGCGCCAAGCGCCAGCTGCGCGGTGCGCTGGGCGCGCGACAGCGGCGAGGCGACGGCACGGGTGATGTCCACCGAGGCCAGGCGGGCACCCAGTGCCTGGGCCTGGGCTTCACCGATCGGCGAAAGCGGAATATCGATCTGGCCCTGGTAGCGGCCTTCGGCGTTCCACGGCGTTTCGCCGTGGCGGGCAAGCAGGATGCGCATGCGTGCAAGGGGTCCTGGGGGGAGGAGGTTTCCGCGTTTCGTTCACATCCTGTGAAGTACGCGGAACAGGGATGATACCTGTTCGGCGCACCCGGCCGGGCCGGGCATGAAAAAACCCCGCGACGTGGATCGCGGGGTTTCGGAAACTCCGGCTATCTGGTCGAGGTTGCCGGCCAGCGGCCGGCACTACCATCGGTACAGGCAGTAGATCCCCGCCATGCGTGGATGGACCGCCCCGAACCGCGAACCTTACTTGACCAGGTTCAGTTCCTTCAGCAGCTGCGGCGCCGGCGCCACTTCCTGCATGATCCACTGCATGTAGCGGCTGTCGACGGCGATCATGCGGGTCATCACCGGGTCGAACACCCAGTTGGAGCTGACCGATTCCCAGTTGCCATCGAAGGCCAGGCCGACCAGCTTGCCGTTGGCATCCAGCACCGGCGAACCGGAGTTGCCGCCGGTGATGTCCAGGTTGGACAGGAAGTTCACCGGCACCGAACCAATGCGCTTGTCTTCCAGGCCGCCGTAACGCTTGGCCTTGACCGCATCGAGCAGCGCCTTCGGCGAATCGAACGGATCTTCACCGGTTTCCTTCGCCGCCACGCCTTCCAGGGTGGTGAACGGGGTGTACTTCACGCCGTCCTTGCCATAGCCCATGACGTTGCCGAAGGTGATGCGCAGCGACAGGTTGGCATCCGGATAGACGAACTCGCCCTGGCTCTTCTTGTAGTCGGCCACGGCCTGCAGGTACAGCGGGCGGGCGGTCAGTGATTCGCCTTCGCGGATCTTCTTCTGCTCTTCCTGCTTCAGCAGTGCCGGCATGACGGCCACGGCGTACTGGATGGCCGGATCGCTGCTGGCTTCAAACGCGGCACGGTCGGCCTTGAACCACTTCAGGCGATTGTCCAGGCTGCCCAGCTCGGTGCCGCCCAGCTTGTTCACCAGCGACTTGACCGCAGCGGCATCGCTGCCGGCCAGCCACTTGTTCAGCACTTCGTTGTCGCGCTGCGCGGCCGGCAGGGCCACGTACTGGTCCAGCCAGTAGGTCTGCAGCTGCTGGTCCATCTTTGCCACGTAGCGACGGTCCATCTGCTTCAGGCCACCTTCGATGGTGGTCAGGTCGCGTTCCTGGTAACCGGCTTCGCGCTCGGCATCCGGCTTGCTGCGCTCGATCGACAGGCGGTACAGGGTGATCGCTGCGCCAACGGCCGAGGTGTTGTTGAACTGGCCGACGAACAGGTCGCGTTCGCGGGTCGACTTGCTGGTATCCAGATGCTTGAGCAGCTGCGCGTGGGCGGCCAGGGCCGGCTTGCCGGCAGCACCCTGCTTCTTCAGCCAGGCCAGCACGGCGGCTTCTTCAGCCTGCTTCTGGCCGGCGGCGTCGATGCGCTTGAAGCCTTCCAGCTGGCCCAGGTAGTTCTTGGCCACGTTGTTCATGCTGGCGGCGGTCGCGGCGTACTTCACCTTGACGTCGGCGTCGGCCTTGCCGGCATCGGCGATCATCTTCAGCACCGCGTTGTAGTGCTTGGCGATGGTCGGGTAGGTGAAGCTGGCGGTTTCGTTGAACTCACCGGCCAGTGCATAGCGGTTGGTGCGGCCCGGGTAGCCGGCCACCATCACGAAGTCGTCGGCGCCCAGCGGCTGGTCGGCGAACTTCAGGAAGTGCTTGGGCTGGTACGGCACGTTGTCGGCGGCGAAGGCGGCCGGCTTGCCGTCCTTGCCCACATAGGCCCGGTAGAACGAGAAGTCGCCGGTGTGGCGCGGCCACATCCAGTTGTCGACGTCGCCACCGAACTTGCCGACGCTGCCCGGAGGCGCGTAGACCAGGCGCACATCCTTGATTTCCATGTTGCGGAACAGGCGGTAGGTATTGCCGCCGGAGAAGCTGTACAGGCGGCAGCGGAAGCCGGCATCGGCTTCGCAAGCGGCGACCTGGGCCTTGTCGAAGGCGTCCAGCGCGCGGCTGCGGGCCAGCGGGTCGTTGCCGGCGCCGGCAATGGCGGCCTTGGCCTGGGCGGTGACGTCGGTGATCTGGTCGAGCACGAACACGCGGGCGTTCGGGCCGGCGCTCAGTTCGTCCTTCAGGGTCGGCGCATTGAAGCCGTCCTTGATCAGGTTCTTCTGCGCGGTCGAATTCAGCTGGATGGCGCCGTAGGCACAGTGGTGGTTGGTGACCACCAGGCCCTGCGGCGAGACGAAGCTGGCGGTGCAGCCGCCGAGGGCAACGACGGCGCCCATCGGGTCGCCGGTCAGGTTGGCCAGCTGTTCCGGGGACAGCTTGAGGCCGGCCTTCTGCAGCGGGCCGGCGATTTCCGGCAGCTGCTGCGGCACCCACATGCCTTCAGCGGCTTGGGCGACCTGGGCCAGCCCGAGGCTGGCGACGATGGAGAATGCAAGCAGGTTCGAGCGCATGGAGCGGCCCCTGGTAGTGGAACCTTCGATTGTAGCCCGCCGCCCTGCCCCGGCCCGAACCCCGGAAGTCATGGGCCTGCTTCTTGCTCTGCCACGCGCACGTCGGCCGCGCACACGGAAATCGTCCAGAGGGGGCGTGGTCATCCTGGACGGGACCGTTGGCGCCATGGATGGCGCCATCGAGCACCATGGAGGGGCTTTTGCGTGTCCTGGCCAGGGTGACCACGCCCCCTTTCCCGGATCAGGGAGGCGCCGCTGTTCGCAGCACGTTCGAAACGCCCGCCAACACACGCCTTTCGTTCCGCCACTGCACCCGCAGCGCAACATGGGAAATCCGCGCGGCACCCTATAATCCGCGCTTTCCCCCTGATGAGTTCCACCCCGATGGCGCAGCAAACGATGAAGGCCCTGGTCAAGCGCGAAGCGGCCAAGGGCATCTGGCTGGAAGAAGTTCCGGTTCCGACCCCGGGCCCGAACGAGGTCCTGATCAAGCTCGAGAAGACCGCGATCTGCGGTACCGACCTGCACATCTACCTGTGGGACGAGTGGAGCCAGCGCACCATCAAGCCGGGCCTGACCATCGGCCACGAATTCGTCGGTCGCGTCGCCGCACTCGGCTCGGCCGTGACCGGCTATGAAATCGGCCAGCGCGTCTCGGCCGAAGGCCACATCGTCTGCGGCCACTGCCGCAACTGCCGTGGCGGCCGCCCGCACCTGTGCCCGAACACCGTCGGCATCGGCGTCAACGTCAACGGCGCCTTCGCCGAGTACATGGTGATGCCGGCCAGCAACCTGTGGCCGATCCCGGACCAGATTCCGTCCGAGCTGGCCGCGTTCTTCGATCCGTACGGCAACGCCGCGCATTGCGCGCTGGAGTTCAACGTGATCGGTGAAGACGTTCTGATCACCGGTGCCGGCCCGATCGGCATCATCGCCGCCGGCATCTGCAAGCACATCGGTGCACGCAACGTGGTGGTGACCGACGTCAACGACTTCCGCCTGAAGCTGGCCGCCGACATGGGTGCCACCCGCGTGGTCAACGTGGCCAACCAGTCGCTGAAGGACGTGATGAAGGAACTGCACATGGAGGGCTTCGACGTGGGCCTGGAAATGAGCGGCAACCCGCGCGCGTTCAACGACATGCTCGACTGCATGTACCACGGCGGCAAGATCGCCATGCTCGGGATCATGCCCAAGGGCGCCGGCTGCGACTGGGACAAGATCATCTTCAAGGGCCTGACCGTGCAGGGCATCTACGGCCGCAAGATGTACGAGACCTGGTACAAGATGACCCAGCTGGTGCTGTCCGGCTTCCCGCTCGGCAAGGTGATGACCCACCAGCTGCCGATCGACGACTTCCAGAAGGGCTTCGACCTGATGGAAGAAGGCAAGGCCGGCAAGGTTGTATTGAGCTGGAATTGACCCTTCGCCGCGCGCGATGGGTGGGTGGGTGCCGAGCTTGCTCGGCACACCTTGAAACTGAAAAAGGCGCCCGATGGGCGCCTTTTTCTTTGCCATCCCGATGTTGCCGGCCAGCGGCCGGCACTACCGGTAACGCCTGCGGCGTTACTTGCCGATGGCCACGCTCAGCATCACGCGGCTGTGGGCCAGCTTGCCGGAGTTGTCGCGGCCGTTGCCGTCGGTGCCGTAGTAACCCAGGCCGACCTTGGCCATCCCGAACTGGCGCTCAACGCCGACATTCCAGTCGGTGTAATCCTTGGCGATGCCGTCTTCAAACGTGCTGCGGCCGACATTGGCATTCAGGGTGAAGTCCTTCGGCAGGCCCCAGCTGCCGCCCAGGCCGAAGTACCAGCCATCGGTGCTGCTGTTCCATACATCGTTGGTGTAGGCCACCGTCAGCTTGTAGGTGTCATCCAGCGTGGTGGTGGTGATCAGCTCGTTGTAGTTCTGGTGGCTGGACTTCAGGTAGGTGTAGCGGTTCAGCAGCACGTCGACGTTGACGCGCTCGGTGACGTCCACGCCGTAGCCGATCAGGTAGTCGACCTCGGTCTTCGGATCACCTGCACCGAAGTCCACGCCCGAACCCCACACGCCGGCATACAGGCCAACCGGGCTGGTGTAGGTGAAACCGGCCTGCAGGGTCGGATCCTCGTCGGTCTGCGACACACCACGGAACAGGTAATCGGAAACAGCGGTGACGTTCCAGCTGTACGGCGATTCGTTTTCCTGGGCGCTGGCGGCGAACGGGGCGGCCAGGGTCAGGGCAGCGGCAATGGCGAGGCAGGCACGGGCGTGCTTCATGAGCGTCTCCGGTGGGGGCGGTGGCGTGGAAGGCGGGGAGCGGGCGTAGCGGCCGGAGCGGGACAGCTCCGGTTCACGAATTTTTAACCAGTTTGCTATTGCGATGCAACATGTGCCGGCCGTGGCGATGCCCCATCCGGGCCGGTCGGCAAGCGGCGATGCCCGGTAGAATCAGCGGTTTCCCCGTTCAGAGCCGTGCCCACGCCATGACCGACGCCTCCTCCGCCCTGACCCGCCACTACGCCGAGGAACTGGACGCCATCCGCGCCCAGGGCCTGTTCAAGTCCGAGCGGATCATCACCAGCCCGCAGTCGGCCGAGATCACCCTCGAGGACGGCCGCACGGTGCTGAACTTCTGTGCCAACAACTACCTGGGCCTGGCCGACCATCCGGACCTGATCCAGGCCGCCAAGGATGCGCTGGATACCCACGGCTTCGGCATGGCCTCGGTGCGCTTCATCTGCGGCACCCAGGACCTGCACAAGCAGCTGGAGAAGCAGATCGCCGACTTCTTCGGCAAGCAGGACACCATCCTGTACGCGGCCTGCTTCGATGCCAACGGCGGCCTGTTCGAGCCGCTGCTCGGCGAGAACGACGCGATCATTTCCGATGCGCTGAACCACGCCTCGATCATTGACGGCGTGCGCCTGTGCAAAGCCAAGCGCTTCCGCTATGCCAACTGCGACATGGCCGACCTGGAAGCCCAGCTGCAGGCCGCCGACGCCGCCGGCTGCAAGACCAAGCTGATCACCACCGACGGCGTGTTCTCGATGGACGGCTTCATTGCGCCGCTGGACGAGATCACCGCGCTGGCGAAGAAGTACAACGCGCTGGTGCACATCGACGAATGCCACGCTACCGGCTTCCTCGGTGCCACCGGCCGCGGCTCGGCCGAAGTGAAGGGCGTGCTGGAAAAGATCGACATCATCACCGGCACCCTGGGCAAGGCCATGGGTGGTGCACTGGGCGGCTTCACCTGCGCCAGCGCCGAGGTGATCGAGCTGCTTCGCCAGCGTTCGCGCCCGTACCTGTTCTCCAACTCGCTGCCGCCGCATGTGGTGGCCGCCGGCATCAAAGCGTTCGAGATGCTGGCCGCCGCTGACGATCTGCGCGACACCCTGGTGGAAAACACCCGCTACTTCCGCGAAAAGATGGTCGCCGCCGGTTTCGACGTGAAGCCGGGCGTACACCCGATCAGCCCGGTGATGCTGTACGACGCACCGCTGGCGCAGAAGTTCGCCGAGCGCCTGCTGGAAGAAGGCATCTACGCGATCGGCTTCTTCTTCCCGGTGGTGCCCAAGGGCCAGGCCCGCATCCGCACCCAGATCAGCGCCGCGCACAGTCGCGAGCATCTGGACCGCGCGATCGATGCGTTCACCCGCATCGGTGTCGAGCTGGGCGTGATCAAGGGTTGATCCCCACCGGCCAAAGCGTGCCGACCAAGGTCGGCACCTACCGGCCGTGAGGGCGTGCCGACCGAGGTCGGCACCTTCCCGGCATCACTTCTTTTTCTTCTTGCCCTTCGGCTCGTCCTTGCTGGCCACCACCACCGGCTTGGCGGCAGCATCCTGGCCGTTACCCTTGGCAACGCGGATGCCATTGGCCTTCATCCAGGCATCGAACTCATCGGCGGTCATCTTCTTGTCGCCGTTGCTCATCAGGAAGCGGTAGCTGCCGCGACCATCCAGCTCCGGGGTCTTCACTTCCACCACCGGGGTCTCGGCCGGCATTTCCGCCTTGGCCACCTTCTTGTGGCCACCACAGGCGGTCAGCAGCACCATCGGCAGCAGCAGGCCTGCGCAGCGCAGGGTTTGGTTGAGGGTCGGGTGGTACATGGGCAGGCTCCGTTCGGGAAATTCAGCGGCCAGACGCCCCCTACGCCTGGAACGGTGGCCGGCAACCGCCGGCCGCGGGCGATGATCAGCCCGGTGCAGCGGCCCCCAGCCGCTGCTGGTCACTGACCTCCAGCACCCGCCACTGGCCCTTGCCGAGATCGCCGAGCTGCAGCCCGCCGATCGCAACCCGGACCAGGCGCAGCACCTGCAGGTCGAAGGCCGCCAACAGGCGGCGGATGTGGCGGTTGCGGCCCTCGTCGAGGACCACCTCCAGCCACGCGGTCTTATCGCCGCTGCGCAGCACGCGCACAGCCTGGGCGACGAGGAACTCGCCCTCGTCGTCCACGCCGGCCTGCAGGGCCGCCAGCGTGGCGTCATCGGGCAGGCGGTCGACCTGCACGTGGTAGGTCTTGTCCGGCCCGGTCTGCGGGTCGGTCAGGCGCGCCGCCCACTGCGGATCGTTGCTGAACAGCAACAACCCTTCACTGGCCTTGTCGAGGCGCCCGACCGGCGCGATCCACGGCAGGCCGGCACCATCGAAGCACCGGTACACGGTATCGCGGCCACGCTCATCCTGCGCGGTGGTCACCACCCCACGCGGTTTGTTGAGCATCAGGTACAGGCGCTGCGGCGCGCCCATCGGCTGGCCATCGACCTCGATCGGCGGCGCCGGCTGCCCAATCGGGAATTCGGGATCCCGCACGATGCGGCCGGAGACGCGCACGCGGCCATCGGCGATCCAGCGCGCGGCCTCGCTGCGCGAACACACGCCGGCCTTGGACAGCACGCGCGCCAGGCCATGACGGACACCGGCGGCTGTGGCAGCGGGAGTCGCACGCCCACGCGGTGCGTGGGAGCGGGCGGCGGGGGCGGCAGGTGGGCGGCGCGTGCGCAAGCCTCTGCTCCCCGCGGTGCTTACTTCTTGTCGACCGGCTTGGTCTCAGCCGGTGCTTCGGCCGGGGCCGGAGTGGCGGCCGGAGCCGGACGCGCCTTGACCACACGCACGCCACGCGCCTTCATCCAGGCGTCGAACTCTTCGGCGGTCATGCGCTTGCCGTTCTGGCTCATGTCGAAGCGCCAGGGCGTGTTGTCGAATTCGGTCTGCGGCTTGTAGGCCGCCGGATCGTTCGGCTTCACTGCGGGGGCGCTCGGAATGGCCTTGGCGATGTTCTGGCAACCATCGATGCGCAGGCGCTGCAGCACCTGGTCCAGCGACTGCGACGGATCGTAGTTGCTGCTCAGCACGCCGGCCGGCATGCCCAGCTGGTTGCCACGGATGTAGAGCTCGTCGGCCACCGGCGCGATGGTCGTGGCCGGCAACGGCAGCGGCGAGGCGCTGGTGTTGACCGAGCAATCGACCGCAGCGTGGGCGGCGGGAACCAGGGCCAGCGCCAGGAAGGCGGCCGATGCAGAGCGCAGCATGAAGGGCATCCAGGAAAGGAAGTGACGCGGCGAGTTTAGCAATGCCGCGACAGCTTTCAAGCGCCACTTTCAATGAATACGGCAACTCATTGGTTTTACGGATAAAAACCCGACGAACGGTTGTTCCCGGAGCGACGGACACGCGGATTCCGGGCCGCAGAAACAACAAGACCCGGCCGAAGCCGGGTCCTGCTGTGTCCTACTGGCAGAGCGTCAGAACTTAGTTCTGGACGTTCAGCTCGGTACGACGGTTCTTGGCGCGACCTTCCGGGTTGTCCGAACCATCCGGGTTGGTGTTCGGAGCAATCGGACGGCTCTCGCCGTAGCCGATCGGGCCGACCAGGCGACCGGCGTCAACGCCGTTCTTGGTCAGGTAGTTGTACACGGCGGTAGCGCGACGCTCCGACAGCTTCTGGTTGTAAGCGTCGGTACCCTTCGAGTCGGTGTGACCGGCAACTTCAACGCGCAGATCCGGGTAACGCTTCAGGATCTCGGTGGCTTCGCTCAGGATCGCCACGGCGTCCGGACGCAGGTTCGACTTGTCGAAGTCGAAGTTGACGCCCTTCAGGTCGATGGAGACCGGCACCGGGCAACCGTCCGGACCGATGGTCTGACCCGGCTGCGAGTTCGGGCACTTGTCGTCGCAGTTGTTGACGCCGTCACCGTCGTCATCCAGGTCGGCGCAGCTCGGGGCAACCGGAGCCGGAGCCGGAGCAGCCGCGACCGGAGCCGGGCCCAGCGGGATCACGACGCCGACCGAGGCCAGCACGTCACCGAACCAGTCTTCCTTCGGAGCGGCAACGCTCTGGTCGTCGAAGTCAGCGCGGTAGGCCACTTCGGCGCGGACAGCAACGCGCTTTTCGAAGGTGGTCTGCAGGCCGACGCCCAGCTTGGCGGCAAGGTTGCCGTCCTTACGCTGGCGCGGACCATTGGCATTCAGCGCCGGGTACTCTTCTTCCGACTTCTGGTAGCCCAGGCCACCGACGATGTACGGGTTCCAGCCGCGGCCTTCCTTGATGAAGTGGCGACGCAGGTCCAGCGAGACGCCGTACTGCGACCAGTTCAGGTCCTTGTTCGAATCGAAGTTCGGGTTCTGATAGTTCAGCTCACCGTCCAGCGACCAGTTCGGGCTGATGAACTTGCCCAGGCCCAGGGTCACGAACGGAGCGTCATTGGTCAGACGGTCGCTGTCCTGGAAGTTGAAGCCGGCCGAACCGGTCAGGTACCAGCGGTCATCGAACTCCTGCGCCGAAGCTGCCTGGGCAAAAGCCAGGCCGCCCAGCAGCGCGGCAGTAAGGATCTTCTTGTTCATTGAGTACAGCTCCTATTTCGGGGGTATGAAACCGGTAGAGGCATGGGCCAGCACAAGTGCGTCGATGTACGACAGCCGATTCAGCACGCCACCGCCGCGAACATTATGCTCAGGCGGGTGAAGGCCATGTTAACAGTCCCGTAACATGTGAAGTGTTGCGCCCGACCGTCCGCCGGTCCGACGTTGAAACCCTATACAGGATGATGAAAATCCGCAAGACCCTCACGCTGCAAGGGTTTGACGGGGTTTAGGCGGGGAAAACGACATATTGCGCGGCGCGCTGCATCAAACGGTTCAGCGCGTCTGCGGAAACGTGAGGAACCTTATGATGGAGCCACGAACCCAGCCGGAGCCGTGATGAAAGCCGTCGCCCTGAGTCGTGAATCCGCCCCTGCCCTGTGCGATATCCACCTGCCTCCGCCGCTGCCTCCCCGGGGGCGTGACCTGCTGGTCCGGGTCGAGGCGGTTTCAGTCAACCCCGTCGATGGCAAGCAGCGTGCCAGCACGGATCCGGCCACGCTCCAGGCACCCCGCGTGCTGGGTTGGGACGCTGCCGGCGTGGTCGAGGCAATCGGCGACGAGGCGAGCCTGTTTGCCTCCGGTGACGAGGTTTATTACGCAGGCGATGTCACCCGCCCCGGCTGCAATGCGCAGTACCACTGGGTGGATGAACGCCTGGTCGCGCGCAAGCCAACCACGCTGGATTTCGCTGAAGCCGCAGCGCTGCCGCTGACCACGCTCACCGCCTGGGAGCTGCTGTTCGAGCGCATGCCGCTGCGGCTGGACGATCGCCGCCACGCCGGCCAGCACCTGCTGGTGATCGGCGGTGCGGGCGGGGTCGGCTCGATGGCAATCCAGCTGGCCCGCCATGCGGGTTTCGAGGTGATCGCCACGGCGTCGCGCGAGGCCTCGGCCGACTGGTGCCGGCGGATGGGTGCCCGGCACGTGATCGACCACCGGCAACCACTTCAGGCCCAGCTGCAGGCGCTGGGCATCGACACGGTGCAGGTCGCACTCAACCTGGCCGACACCGATCACTACTGGGACGAACTGGGCCTGCTGCTGGCGCCGCAGGGACATGTGGGCCTGATCGTCGAGCCGCGTGGGCCGCTGCGCATCGGCGATCCCTACAAAGCCAAGTGCATCGGCATCCACTGGGAGTTCATGTTCGCGCGCGCGCGCTTTGCCACTGCCGACTGCATCGAGCAGCACCGCATCCTCAGCCGCACGGCCAGCATGATCGATGCCGACCAGCTGCGCGGCACCCTCAGTGAAAGCCTGGGCCCGATCAATGCGGCAAATCTGGACATCGCGCATCAGCGCCTGGCCAGCGGACGCACGGTGGGCAAGCTGGCGCTGGCAGGCTGGGGCGACTGAGCCAGGCTGGAACGCCGATGTAAAGCCGAGCCCATGCCCGGCCGTGCGGTCTGATCGTAGCGTCGAGCGTGCTCGACTGATTCATCAGGAGCAGTCGAGCACGCTCGACGCCACTGTAGCGGCGGATTGATCGGCATCTGTATCTATGGAAGTGACTGAATCGGGATTACGGTGGGAACAGATCCCCCTCCCCCGAGACCGTCATGCCCACCGCCCTGCCCTTGCGCCTGCTGCAACTGATCACCGGCCTGTTCCTGTACGGCTTCGGCGCCTCGCTGATGATCCGTGCGGCCATCGGCGTGGCGCCCTGGGACGTGCTGTCGCAGGGCATCGCCGCGCAGACGCCGCTGTCGTTCGGGCTGGCCACCAACGTGATCGGTGCACTGGTGTTGCTGCTGTGGTGGCCGCTGCGGCAGAAACCGGGTGTCGGCACCGTGCTCAACGTGATGCTGATCGGCCCTTCCGCGCAGTTCGGGCTATGGTTGCTGCCGCCGGCCGTCGGCCTTGGCTGGCAGCTGGCGATGTTCTGCGCGGGCATGCTGCTGGTCGCGCTGGCCACCGGCCTGTACATCGGCGCCAGGCTTGGCCCTGGCCCGCGCGACGGCCTGATGACCGGCCTGCATGCCCGCACCGGCTGGCCGATCTGGAAAGTGCGCAGCCTGATCGAGGGCAGCGTGCTGCTGCTGGGCTGGTGGCTGGGCGGCAATGTTGGGCTCGGCACCCTCGCCTTCGCTCTGCTGATCGGTCCGCTGTGTGGTGTCACGCTGGGCTGGTTCGGGATCGGTCGCACCCCGGTAGTGCCGGCCGCTGGCCGGCAGCCGCAAGCACCCTGATCTGCCCAGGATGCCGGCCAGCGGCCGGCACTACCCCCCGGAGTTCGGGGGCAGCGCCGCAGGCGCGGGGGCGTGGAAGCCGGTAAGTGGGGCCCGCGGTTCGCGCAGCGAATTGCGGGAGCGACAGCACGCATGTGCCGAGCGTACCCGGCCAGCGGCCGGCACTACCCAAAGGCCGGCCCTTGCCCCGGCCGCCGTTTCGCGGCACGCTTCGCGCTTCCGTACGCAAGCGTATCGACAATGTCGCCAGCCAACGAAAGCGCCTACCCCCATCTGTTCGCCCCGCTGGACCTGGGCTTCACCCAGCTGCGCAACCGCGTATTGATGGGCTCGATGCACACCGGCCTGGAGGATCGCGCCCGCGACTTCCCGCGGCTGGCGGCCTACTTCGCCGAACGCGCCGAGGGCGGTGTCGGCCTGATCGTCACCGGCGGCTTCGCGCCGAACGTGGTCGGCTGGCTGAAGCCGTTCGGCGGCAAGCTGTCCTGGCCCTGGGAAGTACGCCCGCACCGTCAGCTCACCGCCGCCGCGCACCAGCACGGCGCGAAGATCTGCCTGCAGCTGCTGCATGCCGGCCGCTATGCCTATCACCCTTTGTCGGTGGCGCCGTCGAAGCTGAAGGCACCGATCAACCCGTTCACCCCGCGTGCGTTGTCGGCCAGCGGCGTCGAGCGGCATATCGCCGACTACGCACGCAGCGCGAAGCTGGCCCGCGAGGCTGGCTACGACGGTGTGGAAGTGATGGGCTCGGAGGGCTACCTCATCAACGAGTTCATCGCCCCGCGCACCAACAAGCGCACCGACCGCTGGGGCGGCGATGCCAACCAGCGCATGCGCTTCGCGGTCGAGATCGTGCGCCGCATCCGCGAGGCCTGTGGCCCGGACTTCATCATCATCTACCGCCTGTCGCTGGTGGACCTGGTGGAAGACGGCAGCAACTGGGAGGAGATCGTGCAGCAGTCGCAGGCCATCGAGGCCGCCGGCGCGACGATCATCAATTCCGGCATCGGCTGGCACGAAGCCCGTATTCCGACCATTGCCACCTCGGTGCCGCGCGCTGCCTTCGCCGGGGTCACCGCCAAGCTCAAGCCGCATGTGAAGGTGCCGCTGGTGGCGACCAACCGCATCAACATGCCCGACGTCGCCGAGCGCATCCTCGCCAGCGGCGGTGCCGACATGGTGTCGCTGGCGCGCCCGCTGCTGGCCGACCCGCAATGGCCGAACAAGGCCCGTGCCGGCCGCGCCGAGGCGATCAACACCTGCATCGCCTGCAACCAGGCCTGCCTGGACCACGTGTTCGAGAACAAGCTGGCCAGCTGCCTGGTCAATCCGCGCGCCGCCCACGAGACCGAGCTGGTCTATCGCCCCACCGCCACGCCGAAGAAAGTTGCCGTGGTCGGTGCTGGCCCGGCAGGCCTGGCGTGTGCCACCGTCGCTGCCCAGCGCGGCCACCAGGTCACCCTGTTCGATGCCAACGAGGAGATCGGCGGCCAGTTCAACGTGGCCAAGCGCATCCCCGGCAAGGAAGAGTTCCACGAGACCCTGCGCTACTTCCGCCACACGCTGGCTGAAACCGGCGTGCAGCTGCGCCTCGGCACCCGCGCCGATGCCGCCACCCTGGCCGGCTTCGACGAGGTGGTGCTGGCCACCGGCATCACCCCGCGCAAGGTCGACTTCCCCGGCGCCGACCACGCCAAGGTGGTCAGCTACCTGGACGTGCTGCTGGGCCGGGTTGAAGTGGGCACCAATGCGGCGATCATCGGCGCCGGCGGCATCGGCTTCGATGTCGGCGAGTTCCTCAGCCACGCAGGTGAGTCACCCTCCCTCGACCCGCAACGCTGGATGGCCGAATGGGGCGTGGACAGCGCGTTCGAGGCCCGCGGCTCGCTGGGCCGGCCCGAGGTCGAGGCGTCACCGCGTCGGCTCTGGCTGCTGCAGCGCAGCCCGGGCAAGCCCGGCGCGCGACTGGGCAAGACCACTGGCTGGATTCACCGCGCCACACTGAAGGCCAAGGGCGTGCGCATGCTCGGTGGCGTCGAGTACCTGGGCGTGGACGACGAAGGCCTGCGCATCCGCGTGGAAGGCAGCGAACAGCTGCTGCCGGTCGACCATGTGGTGATCTGCGCCGGGCAGGAACCGAACCGTGCATTGCAGGCCGAACTGCAGGCCGCCGGCATCAACGCGCAGCTGATCGGGGGTGCCGATGTGGCCGCCGAACTGGATGCGAAGCGGGCCATCGACCAGGGCAGCCGGGTGGCCGCCGCGCTCTGATGAGCGCCTGAATGGGGGGCGGAATGTGATTTCCGTCACCCCTGCCGAACCTGAATGTCAAGCCGGGCGGTTCACGATGCGTTCGGCTACCCCCCCCTACCTTGCGCCATCTTTCCGCTCACCAGCCAGTTTCCGGTGAGCCGGCGCAGCCCCCTCGATCGGTACTGATCGTTTCTTTTGGGGCTGCCCACGGGGCGGCCCCGATGGCCGCCTCCCCATGACGCCAAGTCGTACCCCGCCTCCTGTCGCCCCTGCGGCCGGAACCGGAGGGTGCGGCCCACACGGAGCAAGGAGTTATATGAAACTGGCCTGGATTCTCTGGCTGTCGCAGTTGTTGCCTCAACCGGCCGCTGATTCATTGTGTTTGAGCACCACCGTTTACCTGGAAGCCCGCGACCAGACCCTGCGTGGCCAGCAGGCCGTCGCCGAGGTCGCCCTGCGCCGCCTCGACAGTGGCCTGTGGGGCGACTCCATGTGCCAGGTGGTCACCGCGCGCAAGCAGTTCGCACCGACCATCGTCTCGCCCGGCACCCAGCTGGGCAATGATGCGGCCTGGAGCGAGGCGATGAACGTGGCCTTCGACGCCGAGCGCAACTGGGCGCTGCCGGCTGGCGAGCGCCGCGAGATCGTGCCCGGTGCCAGCCACTTCGCCGCGCTGTCCATTGCCAGCCCGAACTGGCGCAATGCCTACCAGGTGGCCACCATCGGCGATCACACCTTCTATAAGGTGCAGAACCTCAAGCCGCGGCAGTCGTAACGATCCGTGCTGGCGGCAGCGTTGCCGCCCGCTGGCAAGCTCTGGGATAGTGGGCGTTTCCCGCCCGCATCACCTGGAGTTCCCATGAAGCTGTACAGCAAGCCCGGTGCCTGTTCCACCGCCGACCACATCGCCCTGCAGTGGACCGGCCAGCCGTTCGAGGTTGAACTGCTGAACAAGGACACCCTGAAGGGCCCGGAATTCCTCAAGATCAATCCGGCCGGTGCCGTCCCCGCACTGGTCGACGGCGACTTCGTGCTGCTGCAGAACGCCGCGATCATGGGCTATATCGCCGACAGCTTCCCGCAGGCCGGCCTCGGCGGCGACGGCAGCCCGCGCCAGCGCGCCGAAGCCACCCGCTGGCTGGCCTTCGTCAATTCCGATGTGCATCCTGCCTTCTCGCCGCTGTTCGCGCCGGGCAAGTTCATTGCCGACGAGAGCCACTTCGATGCGATCCGCGCCGCCGCGCACAAGCGCCTGCGCGCCCTGTTCGAGACCGCCGACAAGCAGCTGGCCGACAAGCCGTGGCTGGCCGGCTTCCGCAGCTTCGCCGACCCGTACTTCTACATCACGCTGCGCTGGGCCGCCGGCACCAAGGTCGACCTGTCCGGCCTGGACAACCTGGCCGCCTACAAGGCGCGCATGGATGCCGATGCCGGCGTGCAGGCCGCGCTGAAGGCCGAAGGCCTGGCCTGAGCCAGACCATGGGTCGGAGCCGTCTGCACAGCAGACGGCTCTGCCCCCATCGGTGCAATCGCCACACTCAGCCGATCTGGCGGATCACTTCGCCCTTGGCATCGCGCAGGTAGGTCGGCACCACTTCGATGCGCAGCGCCGCCGCCACCGGGTAGATGCCGCGCTCGGCACGCACGCCCGCCAAGGCTTCCAGACCCGTCTCGTCCAGTGCCCAGCGCGCGCTGTCGGCCGATACCTCGCCGGTTTCACCGAGCGCGGCCGGAATGAATTCCCACTGCCGCTCGCGGCTGACCAGTTCCAGCGATTTGCCGTGGCGCAGGCGCAATGGCAGCAGCTCGCACACGCTGGCCACCTGGCCCGCACCGAGCACCAGGGTGGTGACGCCCGCCTCCTGGCGCCAGTCCAGCGTCTCGATGAACAACATGCCGGTGCTGGAGCCCTCGCGCTCGCTGCCGGCCTGCACCTGTGCGGCCAATGCCGGATCCTCCAGCAGGTTGCCGCGATGCAGATCGCTGATCCACAGTGGCATCGCCGGTTGCAGCGCCTGCAGCACGCCGCGCGTTGACCAGCGCTTGACCGCTTCCATCTCCTCATCGGTCAGCCCGACCAGCTGCAGGAACTGCAGGTGGCCATTGGCGGTGTCGCGTGCGGGTAACTGCGGATCTGCGACGAAGGCCAGATGGCACAAGCGCGTGTTGGTCTCCAACGCGATCGGGCCGTTGGCATTGAGGTGGTGGCCATCCTCGAACACGTTGCCACTGCCGAACACATAGCGCGCCAGGTTCTGCAGCAGGTTCATCGGCCACACCGGCGGCGTGCTGCCGGCGTTCTCACCGGCGTCGGCAGCGAGGCGGAAGGTCAGCTCGAAACCATAGCCGCTGGCGGTGGCATCACTGCTCTCCTTGGCGTACAGCTCGGAGAAGCCGTAGGTGATGTAATGCCAATGCGGTACCGGCGCATCCGCCCAGTACACGCTGATGCCATCCAGCGGATCCTGGCCACCGAGCGTGTACGGAAGCGCGGTGCCGTAGTGACGCGGCTCCTGCCCGGCATACAGCGGCGCCAGCGCCGCATTGATCGCGTCCCAGCCGGGGGTATCGGTGTCGTCGTGGTCGTCCTGCACGCGGGACTCCTTGTGGGGAAGTGAACCGATCACTTTACGCGGTGGCTCAGGCCTGCACGACCTCGCCGCCACCATTGACCACGGCCGCCTGGGTCTCCTGCCACCAGCGCTGCGCCAATGCCGGGCTGCGCGCCTTGCCCACCGCCGCCAGCAGTTCCGGGCACAGGCGTTCCAGTGCCAGCGCATCGGTGCAGCGTTCGATCTTCAACTGCATGAAATAGCCCTTCAGGCCCAGATGCCGACGCACGGCCTCACTCATCGCGTCGTACAGCTGCTGGTACAGCGCCGGGTCCTGTTCGCGGCCGGTACTGATGCCGCGCGCCGATGTGGCTTCGGCACAGCCACCGATCACTTCGATCAGGCCCTGCGCGGCCAACTGCTCCAGTGCATCCGGCGGTGCCCGCAGGCCTTCGAACAGGCCGCGCAGTTCGGTGTCGTCGCGATGGCCGTCGACCATCAGCAGGATCGAACGCAGTGCCGCCGGCAGGCGCCGACCACGGTCTTCGATTTCCTGACGGCCAGCCGCCGTCTTGGCGTGCAGCAATGCCATTGCTTCCCCCTCCCTCGATGCGCAATGCCTGCGCGCCCTTGAGGGCACGCTCCCCTGTGTGCCATCCCCGGACGGCACGCGCCTTCCCCGGCGCGCACCGCGTGTTGCAGGTCGATGACAGGCCGAGCTTAGCGCAAGTGCTGCGGGTAGTGCCACGGCCGGCGTACAACCTCAGGATTGATGGGGGTGCTACCAGCGGCCGGCACTACCAGGTCAACGTCCCAGCGCGCGGCGGATCTCCTCCAGCGCGCTGGGATCATCCAGCGTCGACAGGTCACCCGGGTCGCGCTGCTCGGCCAGCGCCTGCAACGAGCGCCGCAGCAGCTTGCCAGAGCGGGTCTTGGGCAAGGCATTGACCACGTGCACGTGCGCCGGGCGCGCGACCGCACCAAGCGAAGTCGTCACCGTCGCCATCATCTCGGCCACCACCGGCGCCGGATCCTCGCCATCGAGCCCCTGCTTGAGAGTGACGAACACCAGCGGCACCTGCCCCTTCAGTTCGTCCTTGACCCCGATCACCGCCGCCTCGGCCACGCGCGGATGACTGGAAATGGCCTCCTCGATCTCGCGCGTGCCCAGGCGGTGCCCGGCCACGTTGATCACATCGTCGGTACGGCCGAGGATGAAGGTGTAGCCATCGTCGTCACGGATCGCCCAGTCCAGCGAGCTGTACAGCAGCTCCTTGAAGTGGCTGAAGTAGCTCTGCAGGAAACGGCTGTCGTCGTTCCACACCGTGCTCATGCAGCCCGGCGGCAGCGGCGGCGACACCACCAGCACGCCCTTCTGCCCCGGTGCCACTTCCTCGCCGGTGTTCTCGTCGATCACCTTCATCCGGTAGCCGAGATTGGGGAACCCGGGCGAGCCGAAACGCACCGGCTTCATCTCCAGGCCCGGCAGCAGGGTCAGTGCCGGCCAGCCGGTTTCGGTCTGCCAGTAGTTGTCGATGATCGGCTTGCCGAGCGCTTCGCTGATCCAGTGCGCGGTCGGTTCGTCCAGCGGCTCGCCGGCCAGGAACAGGTACTTCAGCGCGCCCAGGTCGTGGCGATGGATGAAGTCCGCGTCGTGCTTCTTCAGCACGCGGATGGCGGTGGGCGAGGAGAACATCGTGCGCACGTTGTACTGCTCGCACAGTGCCCACCAGATGCCGGGATCCGGATTGGTCGGGAGCCCTTCGTACAGCAGCGAGGTGCAGCCACCGATCAGCGGGCCGTACACGTTGTAGGAGTGGCCCACCGCCCAGCCGACATCGGAGGTGGAGAACATCACCTGGCCCGGCTTGCAGTCGAACACCGTTTCCATCGACTGCGCCATCGCCACTGCATAGCCGCCCACATCGCGCTGCACGCCCTTCGGCTTGCCGGTGGTGCCGGAGGTGTACAGCAGGTAGCTCGGTTCGCTCGCTTCCAGCCACTGTACCGGCACGTCGACTTCACCGATCTGCGCACGCAGCGTGGCGTAGTCCACGTCACGGCCCGGCACGCGGGGTTCGGCGGCATCCAGCCCACGCGACACGATCAGCACGTGCGGTGGCGGCGAAGTCGCTTCGGCGCAGGCGGCGTCGACCATCGGCTTGTACGGAATCAGCTTGCCACCGCGCATACCGGCGTCGGCGGCGATCAGCAGCTTGGGCTTGGCATCGTCGATGCGCAGCGCCAGGTTGTGCGCCGCAAAGCCCCCGAACACCACCGAGTGCACCGCACCGATGCGCGCGCAGGCCAGCATCGCGAACACCGCTTCGGCCATGTTCGGCATGTAGATCACCACGCGGTCACCGTGACCGACGCCGAGGTGCTTGAGCACGGCGGCGAAGTCGTTCACTTCGCGATACAGCTGGCGATAGGTGATTTCGCGGGTGCTGTTGGTTTCGGTGGAGATGGCGACCAGCGCGAGCTGGTCGGCGCGCTCGGCCAGGTGGCGGTCGACGGCGTTGTAG
Source organism: Stenotrophomonas sp. 63632_Sma (assembly GCF_056482875.1). Lineage (NCBI taxonomy): Bacteria > Pseudomonadati > Pseudomonadota > Gammaproteobacteria > Lysobacterales > Lysobacteraceae > Stenotrophomonas > Stenotrophomonas sp. 63632_Sma. Next base: position 870,233 of record NZ_CM151220.1, on the reverse strand, counting down.
CAGAGATTGGTTTCACCACCGACGAACCAGCGCCGGAACGGCGGGTTGCTGTAGTCGAGCACCTGCTGCGGCGGTTTGTGCCAATGGATGCGCTTGGCTTCCTCGCTCCAGAAGGCCTCCGGCTCGTCGATCGAGCGACGGTAGGTTTCCTCGTAGTTCATGACGCAGCCCTCCCAGACAAAGTCATGGGTTCGAGGATAGTCCGGCGCTGGCGCGCGGGCCGCCCTACCTTGGTAGGGGGTGGGGTTTTGTTCTGCAGGGCTTGCAGCCCTGCACCTGCAGAATCAACGTCAACGTCAACGTCAACGTCAACGTCAAAAGCGGGGCCATTGAGGGATGGCGGGGTGGGTCCGGTTGCGGGGGGCGCCGTAAATCCGTCCATGGAGGCTCGGTCGCCGCGTCCATGCGGCTCACGCCCCCGCAACCGGACCCACCCCGCCTTCGACAGTTTCCTGCGATCTGTCGGAAAGGCGTATTGCTCTGGTAGATGTCGACCTTGGTCGACTGCTCTGGTGGGTGTCGACCTTGGTCGACACGGTAGATCCACGCCATGCGTGGATGATTCATTCGATATCTGACAGAAGAATCGTGTCGACCAAGGTCGACACCTACCAACAGCCGCGCGGAACAAAGCCGCAGTTACCAACAGCCGCGGGAACCTGTCGAAGGTGGGACGGTGTCGGAGTGCGGGGTGTCAGCCGCATGGATGCGGCTGCCAAGCCTACAGGGACGTACTTGCGGCGTCCCCGCACTCCCACACCGTCCCGCCAACCCACGGATAGCCCGCTTCTGACGTTGACGTTGATTCTGCGGGTGCAGGGCTGCAAGCCCTGCCGAACCCCTAGAACGGAGTCGCGGACTCGAACGCGAGCGCTTCGCCCGTCACCGGATGGGTGAACCGCAGGCTGCGCGCATGCAGATGCACACGCTGCGCCGGCGCGGCGTCATACAGCACATCGCCAACGATGGGATGGCCGAGACTGGCCATGTGCAGGCGCAGCTGATGGCTGCGGCCAGTGATCGGTTCCAACGCCACGCGGGTGCGCTGCGCTTCAACATCACGTGCCATTACGTGCCAACGTGTCAGCGCCGGTTTGCCGCGTTCGTGATCGACCATCTGCTTCGGCCGGTTCGGCCAGTCCACGATCATTGGCAGGTCCACCTCGCCAGCATCGCCTTCAAGCAGCCCCTCCACGATCGCTTCGTAACGCTTGCCAACCTGGCGCTGCTCGAACTGCATCGACAACGCCACCTGCATCTCCTTGCCGCGCGCATGCAGCAGCAGGCCGGAGGTCACCTGGTCCAGGCGATGCACGGTCAATGCATCCGGGTACAGCGCCTGCAGGCGCGCGACCACGCAGTCCTGGTTCTCGGCGCTGCGGCCAGGCACGGACAGCAGGCCGGCCGGCTTCTCGGCCACCAGCAGCGCGTCGTCGATGTAATGCAGGTGGATCATCAGTTCCTGTATTCCTCAAACAGAAACGGGGAAGCCTGAGCTTCCCCGTTGCTGCGTACCGACCAGCGGTCGGTACCTACCTTGATGGAAGACGTACCGGCTCGCGCCGGTACCGCCTGCATCAGCCCAGCAGGTGGGCGACGCCGGCGCGCTCTTCTTCCAGCTCGGCCAGGGTCTTGTCGATGTACTTCTGGCTGAAGTCGTCGATCGGCAGATCCTTGACCAGGGTGTACTTGCCGTTCTCGGTGGTCACGGCGAAGCCGAAGATCACGCCTTCCGGAATGCCGTAGGAACCGTCGGACGGCACGCCCATGGTGACCCACTTGCCGTTGCTGCCCAGCACCCAGTCACGCACGTGGTCGATGGCTGCGTTGGCGGCCGAAGCAGCCGAGGACGAGCCACGGGCTTCGATGATCGCCGCGCCGCGCTTGCCGACGGTCGGGATGAAGGTGTTGGCGTTCCACTCCTGGTCGTTGATCGCATCGGCGATCGACGCACCATCAGCGGTGGCGAAACGGTAGTCCGGGTACATGGTCGGGCTGTGGTTGCCCCACACCACCAGCTTCTCCATGCCACCGACCGGCTTGCCGAGCTTGGTCGACAGCTGGCTCAGCGCGCGGTTGTGGTCCAGGCGCAGCATGGCGGTGAAGTTCTCCGGCTTCAGGTCCGGGGCCGACTTCATCGCGATGTAGGCGTTGGTGTTGGCCGGGTTACCGACCACCAGCACCTTCACGTCACGGCTGGCGACCTTGTTCAGCGCCGCGCCTTGGGCGGTGAAGATCTTGGCGTTTTCCAGCAGCAGGTCCTTGCGCTCCATGCCCGGGCCACGCGGACGCGCGCCGACCAGCAGGGCGATGTCGGCGTCCTTGAACGCGACTTCGGCGTCATCGGTGCCGACCATGCCGGCCAGCAGCGGGAAGGCGCAGTCTTCCAGCTCCATCATCACGCCCTTCAGGGCGGCCTGGGCCTTGTCCACCGGCAGTTCCAGCAGCTGCAGGATGACCGGCTGGTCCTTGCCCAGCATTTCGCCGGAGGCGATGCGGAACAGCAGGGCATAACCGATCTGGCCGGCGGCGCCGGTCACGGCAACACGAACGGGTGCTTTCATGGGGGTTTCCTCTTGCTTGCAAGCGTTTGATGGGACGCCGCGGGCGTGGCCACGCAGGCCTGACGGGCGGCAGGGAACAGGGAAACGGCCACCCGAGGGTGGCCGTTTCGAAGGGGGATCAGGCGGCGAGGTGCTTGTTCCACTCCGCGACGCGCTCGGCCTGGGCGGCCAGCACGGCGTCGACGTCGCCTTCCAGGGTGATCGAATGGATCACGTCGCCCTGCTTGACCGAATCGACGATGGCCTGGCCTTCCAGGACCTTGCCGAAGACGGTGTGGCGGCCGTCCAGCCAGTCGGTCTTGATGTGGGTGATGAAGAACTGGCTGCCGTTGGTGTTCGGGCCGGCGTTGGCCATCGACAGCGAGCCGACCTCGTGCTTCACGCCATTCTTCTCGTCTTCGAACTTGTAGCCCGGGCCGCCGGTGCCACGACCCTGCGGGCAGCCGCCCTGGATCATGAAGTCGGCGATCACGCGGTGGAAGATCAGGCCGTCATAGAAACCGTGCTTGACCAGGTTCACGAAGTTGGCCACGGTCAGCGGCGCCTTGTCGGCGAACAGCTCGACCTTGATCGGGCCCTGGGTGGTGTCGAAAGTGGCGATGAGGGACATGAAGATCCTTGATGCAGAGGGGAACGCGTCTAGCCACCTAGTTTACACCTGCCTCGTGGCGGCGGCGGCTTCGACCATGGGCGCAGATCCGGGCTTCAGCCACGGGACGGGGGGCCCCGCGGTGCAGGCCAGGCGGCCTCGACCGGCGCCACGGCCTCCCAGCTGAATGGGCCCCATGACGGGTGTGAAATCCACCTTTTCGCGAATCGTCAAGTTCGACGTATAATGTTGGACTTCTTTTTCCAAATCCGGCGCCGACTGGCCCCCTTTCGTATGTCCATCGAAAATCTTCGCAACATCGCCATCGTCGCCCACGTCGACCATGGCAAGACCACCCTGGTCGACCAGCTGCTGAAGCAGTCCGGCACCCTGTCCGAGCGTACCGTCCTCGCCGAGCGCGTGATGGACAGCAACGACCAGGAAAAGGAACGCGGCATCACCATCCTGGCCAAGAACACCGCCATCACCTGGGAAGACAAGAAGACCGGCATCAAGAACCGGATCAACATCGTCGACACCCCCGGCCACGCCGACTTCGGTGGTGAGGTCGAGCGCGTGCTGTCGATGGTCGATACCGTGCTGATCCTGGTCGACGCGATGGACGGCCCGATGCCGCAGACCCGCTTCGTGACCCAGAAGGCCTTCGCGATGGGCTTCAAGCCGATCGTCGTGGTCAACAAGGTCGACCGTCCGGGCGCCCGTCCGGAATGGGTGATCGACCAGGTCTTCGACCTGTTCGACAAGCTCGGCGCCACCAACGAGCAGCTGGACTTCCCGATCGTCTACGCCTCCGGCCTGAACGGCTATGCCGGCCTGGAAGACACCGTGCGCGACGGCGACATGACCCCGCTGTACGAAGCGATCATGCAGCACGCGCCGCGTCCGGAAGTGGACCCGGAAGGCCCGTTCCAGATGCGCATCAGCCAGCTGGACTACAACAACTTCGTGGGCGTGATCGGCATCGGCCGCATCCAGCGCGGCACCCTGAAGAAGAACATGCAGGTCGCGGTCATCGACCGTGAAGGCAAGAAGCGCAACGGCAAGGTGCTGCAGGTGCTGGGCTTCATGGGCCTGGAGCGCATCGAGCAGGATACCGCCGAGGCCGGCGACATCGTGGCCATCTCCGGCATCCAGGAGCTGACCATCTCCGACACCATCTGCGCCCCGGATACCCCGGAAGCGCTGCCGGCACTGACCGTCGACGAGCCGACCATCTCGATGACCTTCCAGGTCAACAACTCGCCGTTCGCCGGCAACAAGGACCTGTCCGGTGGCAAGTTCCTGACCAGCCGCCAGATCAAGGACCGCCTGGACCGTGAAAAGGTCCACAACGTGGCCCTGAAGGTCGAGCAGCTGGAAGACGCCGACAAGTTCCTGGTTTCCGGCCGTGGCGAACTGCACCTGTCGGTGCTGATCGAGAACATGCGTCGCGAAGGCTACGAGCTGGCCGTGTCGCGCCCGGAAGTGATCATCAAGGAGATCGACGGCCAGATGATGGAGCCGATCGAGCAGCTGGTGGTGGACATCGAAGAAATCCACCAGGGCGGCGTGATGGAAAAGCTGGGCACCCGCAAGGGCCAGCTGAAGAACATGGAATCGGACGGCAAGGGCCGCGTGCGCCTGGAATACTCGATCCCGGCCCGTGGCCTGATCGGTTTCCAGAACGAGTTCAAGACCCTGACCCAGGGTTCGGGCCTGCTGTTCCACGTGTTCGACCACTACGGCCCGAAGGAACAGGGCGCGATCGCCAAGCGCATCAACGGCGTGATGATCGCCAATGCGCCGGGCACCACGCCGGCCTACTCGCTGGGCCCGCTGCAGGAACGCGGCAAGCTGTTCGCTGCTGAAGGCGACAACGTGTATGAAGGTCAGCTGGTCGGCATCCACTCCAAGGACAACGACCTGACCGTCAACGCGATCAAGACCAAGCCGCTGACCAACATGCGCGCTTCGGGCAAGGACGATGCGATCCAGCTGACTCCGGCGATCAAGTACTCGCTGGAACAGGCCCTGGACTTCATCGAAGACGACGAGCTGGTCGAGATCACCCCGAAGGAGATCCGTCTGCGCAAGAAGTTCCTGACCGAAAGCGACCGCAAGAAGGCTTCGCGCGGCGGCTGAGCCAGCACCCCGTGAACCTGAGCGGCTACAACCCGGATCCACACCGGCATCCGGGTCTCCATGTCATCGCCCTGCTCGAAGCGAGCAAGGCGATGCTGGCGCTGTTGGCCGCCACCGGGCTGGAAGTGCTCGGACCGCAGCCGCTACGGCACGGCATCATGGCCCTGATCCGGCGTTTCAGCCTGGATCCGGACCATGGCACCCTGCCCTCGCTGCTGCACATGATCAGCCCCGACGCGGTCCACCTGGCCGCGGCGGGGATGATCGGCTACGGCCTGCTGCACCTGGTCGAAGCCTGGGGCCTGTGGCGGGCCAAGGCCTGGGCCTCCTGGCTGGGCTGCCTGACCGCCGCCCTGTACCTGCCTTTCGACATCTTCGCGATCATCCGCCACCCCGGCTGGCCGTCGTGGACGATCCTGGCGATCAACCTGATCGTGGTCTACGTGCTCGCCCGCGACCTGCGCAAGCGCCACCGCTGAGCACCAGCTACACTGGGGCTTGGAGCCGACCAAGCCGCCCCATGCGCCCGTCCTTGCCGCCTCTGCTGACCTGCCTGCTCGCCGCGCTGCCGGCGCTGCTTTCGGCTGGCTGCAGCCCGGCCACGCCCAGCGCGCATGCGGCCGAACCTGCGAGCCGCAACGTGCCGTTCCCGTACGCCGAAACTGATGTCGCCGACCTGCAGGCGCGGATGACCGCCGGGGAACTGGACAGCACCACCCTGACCCAGGCCTACCTGCAGCGCATCGCCGCGCTGGACCGTACCGGGCCGCGCCTGCGCGCGGTGATCGAGCTCAACCCCGATGCCTTGAAGGAAGCCGCCGCGCGCGACCGCGAACGCCGTGACGGCCGCCTGCGCGGCCCGCTGCATGGCATCCCGCTGCTGTTGAAGGACAACATCAACGCCGCGCCGATGGCCACCAGTGCGGGTTCGCTGGCCCTGCAGGGCTTCCGTCCGGACGATGCCTACCTGGTGCGTCGGCTGCGCGATGCCGGTGCGGTGGTGCTGGGCAAGACCAACCTCAGCGAATGGGCCAACTTCCGCGGCAATGATTCGATCTCCGGCTGGAGCGCGCGTGGCGGCCAGACCCGCAACCCCTATCGCATCAGCCATTCGCCGTGTGGTTCCAGCAGCGGCAGCGCGGTGGCCGTGGCCGCCAACCTGGCCAGCGTGGCGATCGGCACCGAAACCGACGGCAGCATCGTCTGCCCGGCGGCGATCAACGGCGTGGTCGGCCTGAAGCCGACGGTCGGCCTGGTCAGCCGCGAGGGCATCATCCCGATTTCCTTCAGCCAGGACACTGCCGGGCCGATGGCACGCAGCGTCGCCGACGCTGCCGCCGTGCTGACCGCGATCGCCGGCCGCGACGATGCCGATCCGGCCACTGCGACCATGCCCGGCCGTGCGGTCTACGACTACACCGCGCGACTGGACCCGCAGGGCCTGCGCGGCAAGCGCATCGGCCTGCTGCAGACACCGCTGCTGAAGTACCGTGGCATGCCGCCACTGATCGAACAGGCGGCAACCGAGCTGCGCCGCGCCGGCGCCGTGGTGGTGCCGGTGGAGCTGCCCAACCAGGGCGCCTGGGCCGAGGCCGAGCGCACGCTGCTGCTGTACGAATTCAAGGCCGGGCTGGAGCGCTATTTCAGCACCCACCGCGCACCATTGCGCAGCCTGGCCGAACTGATCGCCTTCAACCAGGCGCACAGCAAGCAGGAACTGGGCCTGTTCGGCCAGGAGCTGCTGGTGGAGGCCGATGCCACCGCCGGCCTGGCCGACCCCGCCTATATCCGCGCCCGCAGCGATGCGCGCCGGCTGGCCGGCCCGGAAGGCATCGATGCTGCCCTCGCCGCCCATCAACTCGATGCGCTGGTGGCGCCGACCACCGGCGTGGCATGGCCGATCCGCAGCGAAGGCGACGACTTCCCCGGTGAAAGCTACAGCGCCGCCGCCGTGGCCGGCTATCCCAGCCTCACCGTGCCGATGGGGCAGATCGATGGTCTGCCGGTGGGTCTGCTGTTCATGGGCACCGCCTGGAGCGAGCCGAAGCTGATCGAGATGGCCTACGCCTACGAACAGCGCACGCGCGCGCGGCGCCCACCGCACTTCGATACCGACGCACTGATCGACGCTGGCGAGCCGTGATCCGGTAGTGCCGGCCGCTGGCCGGCAGATCCGGAGTTGCCGGCCAGCGGCCGGCGCTACCGTCCGGGTTCCGGCTCCACCGGCACGATTGCCGCCTCACCATCTTCAGCACCCGGCGAACGCACATCCGCGGTGCGTGCACGTGGACCGCGCGGCATATCCAGCTCATCTTCGTGTTGCAGCCGCGCACGCACCTGCGGCAGCGACTGCGGATGCTCACGGGCGAGGAAATCGAGCATGCGCTCGCGCACCAGGCAACGCAGATCGAAGGCATCGCCCGAGCTGCGCGCGCTGACCAGCAGGCGCACCTGGATCGCACGCTCGCTGGTCTCGGTCACCTGGGTCACGCAGACCCGGCCATCCCACAGCGCTTCGCCACGGCAGATGCGTTCCAGCTCAGCGCGGATCGCGGCAATCGGCGCACGGTAGTCCAACCACAGGAACGCGGTGCCGAGCAGATCGGCGCTGCGCCGCGTCCAGTTCTGGAACGGGTTTTCGATGAACCAGGTCAGCGGCACCACCATCCGTCGCTCATCCCAGATACGCACCACCACATAGCTGCTGCCGATCTCTTCGATGCGGCCCCACTCGCCCTCGACGATCACCACGTCATCCAGCCGGATCGGCTGCGTCACCGCAATCTGCAGGCCAGCGATCAGGTTGCCGAACACCGGCTTGGCCGCGATACCCGCCACCAGGCCGATCAGGCCTGCCGATGCCAGCAGCGCGGTGCCGATCTTCTGCACCATCGGGAAGGTCAACAGCACCAGCGATGCGCCCAGCACGATGATGCCGCCCATCAGCACGCGGCTGAGCACCCGCGTCTGGGTCTGGATGCGGCGCGCTTCCAGATTGTCGGAGACATCGATGGGATGACTGCGCAGGATCGCGCGCTCGCCCGCCGCCACCGCGCGTACCAGCAACCAGATGAAGCACGCGGTCAGCGCGATGTGCAGCACATGCTGCAGGTTGCCCAGCACCGGCTCCTGCAGTGGCGTGGCCTGCAATGCGGGGATCAACAACAGCAGCGGCCATGCGGTGGCCAGTGGTAACCCGAGCACGCGACCGATGCGTGCACGCCGGCGATCACGCCCTTTCAATCGATGGTAGATCCAGAGGATCAGCCACGCGCCGATGCCACCCACTACTGCTGCCAATCCCAACGGCCATGCGTAGGCCTGTGCGCTTTGCCAGTGCACCGTTGCCACCTCCACTCGAACAGCCAAGCGGACAGCCTCGCGCATGACGCATGAGTGTCACGTCAGTCGTTCGTAAGGAGGGTGTTGATCGGCAGGGCTTGCAGCCCTGCACCTGCTGCGAGCCGAAGCAACAGCAACAGCAACAGCCGAAGCAGAAGCGGGTTTCCTGTGGGGTGGCGGGGCGGGTCCGGTTGCGGGGGACGCTGCAAGTCCCCCTCCGGGGCCCGGCCCAGCCGCCGGCGGCTGTGCGTTCGGGCGCTTGCAAAGCAGTGCTTCGCAAGCAAAGCGCCCTCACCCATGTAAGCTCGGTCGCCGCTTGCTCGTGTGCGCAGTCCTGCGCACACGGCAAGACCAGGGTTGGGCGTCCTGCCCAACCCGCCCGAGGCATGCCTCGGGCCCATGCGGCTCACGCCCCCGCAACCGGACCCACCCCGCCTTCGACAGTTTTCTGCGATCTGTCGGCATTTTTTGTAGAGCCGAGCCATGCTCGGCTCAAATCTCACAGATATCGAAATATTCGATTCCATTGGAAATTCATCCACGCATAGCGTGGATCTACCGTGTCGACCAAGGTCGACACCTACCAACAGCCGCCGGAATCTGTCAGAGGCGGGGCGGTGTCGGAGTGCGGGGTGTCAGCCGCATGGATGCGGCTGCCAAGCCTACATGGACGTACTTGCGGCGTCCCCGCACTCCGACACCGCCCCGCCAACCCACGGAATGCCCGCTGTTGACGTTGACGTTGACTGCAGCAGGTGCAGGGCTGCAAGCCCTGCCGAAAAACCCTTACCGCACTTGTTCCTGCTTGCGCACGATCGCCATCGCGATCTCCAGCGACTGCTCGTAGTTCAACCGCGGGTCCACCGTCGAACGGTAGGCGCGCTCCAGGTCACGCTCGGTCAGTTCGCGCGCGCCACCGATGCACTCGGTCACGTCTTCGCCGGTCAGCTCCAGGTGCACACCGCCCAGTCGCGTACCTGCGGCCGCGTGCAGATCGAACGACATCTCCACTTCGCCACGCACGTTGTCGAAGCGGCGTGTCTTGAAACCATTGGCAGTGCTTTCGGTGTTGCCATGCATCGCATCGCACACCCACAGCACGCGGCGGCCATCGCGCTTGACCGCATCCAGCAGCGGCGGCAGCTTCTCGGCGATCTGCGCTGCACCCATGCGGTGAATGAAGCTCAGTCGACCCGGCTCGTCATGCGGGTTGAGCACATCGATCAGGCGCAGCAGCTGGTCCGGCGTCACCGACGGGCCGACCTTGATCGCGATAGGGTTGCGCACGCCACGCAGGTATTCCACGTGCGCGCCATCGAGCGCGGCCGTGCGCATGCCGATCCACGGGTAGTGCGTGCTCAGGTTCAACCAGCCCTGCTGGCGCGGCACCTGCCGGGTCAACGCCTGCTCGTAGGGCAACAGCAGCGCTTCATGCGAGGTGTAGAAATCGATGCGGTTGAGGTTGTGCACGCGGGCCCCGGCCAGGGTCTCCATGAAATGCACTGCATCGCCGATCGAGGCCACCATCTTCTGGTAGTCGGCGGCCAACGGCGAATGGCTCACCCATTCCAGGTTCCAGTACTCGGGGTGGTGCAGGTCAGCGAAACCGCCGTCGATCAGCGCACGCACGAAGTTCATGGTCATCGCCGAGTGCGCGTGGGCCTGCAGCATCCTCTTCGGATCCGGCAGCCGCGCCGCTTCGGTGAAGGCCGGCGCGTTGATGACATCACCGCGGTAGCTGGGCAGGGTCACGCCGTCGCGGGTCTCGGTATCGGCCGAACGTGGCTTGGCGTACTGGCCGGCGAAACGGCCGACGCGGATCACCGGCTGGCGCAGGCCATGCACCAGCACCAGGCTCATCTGCAGCAGCACCTTCAGCCGGTTGGAAATGGTGCCCGATTCGCAGTCGCTGAAGTTCTCCGCGCAGTCGCCGCCCTGCAGCAGGAAGCGCTTGCCTTCCTGCGCCTCGGCCAGCTGCTGCTTCAGCGCCAGGATTTCCCAGGAGGTGACCAGCGGCGGCAGCCGCTTCAGTTCGTGCAGAGCGGCGTCCAGCGCCACCGGGTCCGGGTAGGTCGGCATCTGCAGCGCGGTCTTGCCACGCCAGCTCTCCGGCGACCAGGCGGCGCCAGTGGCGGCTGCGGCGGGATCGGGCACGGGCGGAACGGCGGACAGGCTCATTGCAGACTTCCGGGATGGGGGCGGTCATGGTCGCAGAGCCAGCCGCTGGCGCAAAGGGCCGACCTGCTCGGCCAGGCCGCCTGAACGGCAGGGAAAGGCCGATGCGAGCAGCCAGATCCCGCATGGTCAGCCGCTCAAGGCAGGCGCATGATCTGTTACGGAGTAACACTTCCACGTCATGGACCGGCCCCTTCCACGCCCTGCCATCACTCTTCCCATCATGAAGCCCTCGCCCCTCGCTACCGGCATCACCTTCGCCCTGGCCCTGGCCAGCCTGCCCGCCTTCGCGGCCGCCGCCGATGGCGCCGGGCCTGCGGTCAAGGACCTGGACACGGTCACCGTCAGCGCCCAGCTCGACCAGGCCCGCAACGCGTTGTCGCCGGACATCGGCAGCAGCCAGTACCAGATCACCGCCGAGGACATCCAGAAGCAGCCGCTGGGCGCCTCCGCGCCGCTCAGCCAGGTGCTGCTGCAGGCACCCGGCGTGGTCCAGGATTCCTATGGCGGCGTGCACGTGCGCGGCGACCACGCCAACCTGCAGTACCGGATCAACGGCGTGTTGCTGCCCGAGTCGATTTCCGGCTTCGGCCAGACCCTGGATGCGCGCACCATCAAGAGCATCCGCCTGATGGACGGCGCGTTGCCGGCGCAGTTCGGCGAGCGCACCGCGGCGGTGGTCGACATCACCACCCGCAATGGCGCCGAGCTGGGCAACGGTGGCAGCGCCGGACTGACCACCGGCTCGTTCGGCAAGGTGAACCCGAATGCCTCCTGGTGGGGCAACCAGGGACGCTGGAGCTGGTTCCTGACCGGCAACTACGACCAGAACGAAGTCGGCCTGGAGAATCCGACCAACTCGCGCAAGCCGCTGCACGACGATACCCACCAGGGCAAGGCCTTCGCCGACCTGACCTACCTGGTCAACGAGAACACCCGCCTGAGTGTGTTCGCCGGTTTCGCCAACAACCGTTTCCAGATTCCGGTCAATCCGGGGCAGACGCCGCAGTTCGGTTACCTGGACACCACCACCTTCGATTCCAGCCAGCTGGATGAGACCCAACGCGAGACCACCCGCTTCGGCATGCTGGTACTGCAGGGCACGCTGGGCAACACCGCCTACCAGCTGTCCGCCGGGCAGCGCTACAGCGATGCAGCGTTCAACCCGGACGTCATCGGCGATCTGGTGTTCAGTGGCGTCGCCTCGCAGGTGCAGCGCAGCAACCGTGCCAACACCCTGCAGGCCGACTTCTCCACACCACTGGGCAACGACCACACGCTGCGCTACGGCTTGTACGGCAACTACGAGAACGCACGGGCCAGCAGCAACACCTGGGTGTTCCCGGTTGATGACGGCGGCCAGCAGTCCAGCACCACGCCGCTGCTGATTCCTGACCACAGCGCCTTCCATGCCAGCACGCTGGCGTTGTACGTACAGGATGAGTGGAAAATCGGCGACGACTGGACCGTCAACTACGGTCTGCGCGGTGACCGCTACAAGGCCTTCGGCCGCACCGAGGGCCAGCTCAGCCCGCGCGTGGGCGTGGTCTGGAATGCCAGCGACAGCACCACCGTGCATGCCGGCTATTCGCGCTATTTCACGCCACCGGCCAGTGAACTGATCGCCAGCAGCGACATCGCCCTGTACGACGGCACCACCAACCAGCAGCCCAGCGGCGGCAACAACACGCCGCTGGCCGAGCGCAGCGACTACTACGACATCGGCGTCTCGCAGCAACTGGGCGAACACCTGACCCTTGGACTGGATGCGTACGACCGCCGCGTCGCGCGCCTGCAGGACGAAGGCCAGTTCGGCGCCGCCTACATCTACTCGACCTTCAACTACCGCCGCGGACACATCCGTGGCCTGGAGTTCAGTGCCGACTACAGCAACGGCCCGTTCAGCGCCTACTTCAATGCGGCGCTGAACAAGGCCATCGGTACGGATGTCATCACCAGCCAGTACAACCTCGATCCCGAGGCGCTGGCCTATGTGGCCAACCACTGGATCCACCTGGACCACGACCAGAAGCTGACCTCGTCGGGTGGCCTCAGCTACGCCTTCGCCGGGCACAACCGGATCGGGGCCAACTACGTGTTCGGCAGTGGCCTGCGTTCGGACATCGAGGGCGTACCCAACGGTGGCGAGCTGCCGTCCTACCTGCAGGTGAACCTCAGCGCCGGGCACGACTTCAACGTCGACAGCGGCCATCCACTGCATGTGCAGCTGGCGGTGATCAACGCGTTGGACCGCAGCTACCAGCTGCGCGATGGCGGTGGCGTCGGCGTGTTCGCCCCGCAATGGGGACCGCGCCGCGGCGCCTACCTGAGCCTGCAGCAGGATTTCTGAGATAGTGCCGGCCGCTGGCCGGCATTCCCGCGGTGTGCCGGCCAGCGGCCGGCACTACCCTGCTTCAGCGCTTGACCTTGCGCAGCGACACCACCAGCGCCCACAGCGCCAGCAGCACGAACCACACGCCCGACCACATCGGCATGGTCAGGCCCAGGAAGGTCCAGTCGATGTTGCCGCAGTTGCCAGTGCCGGTCAGCACCGTGCGGAACACTTCCAGCGGCCCCATGGTTTCGCTCAGGAAGGCCAGCGGCGGGCCACAGGTGGACCCCATTTCCGGCGGCAGCATCTGCACGTAGACGTGGCGCGCGGCGATGCCCACGCCCACTGCGGCGGCAATGAACGCCAGCACGCCATAGGTCGCGCGTCCGGGGCGGTTGGACGGACCATGCAGTGCACCGATCAGGAACAGCAGGCCAAGCGCAGCGAAGGCGAGGCGCTGGAAGATGCACAGCGGACACGGCTCCAGGCCCATCTTCAGCTGCAGGAAGATCGCGTAGCCAAGCAGGCCCGCGCAGATCAGGAAGCCCAGGAAGAACTGGGCGCGGAAGGGCCAGCGCAGTGGATTCATCGTCAACGCTCGAATGGATCAGGCGCCAAGCGTAACCGAGAGTGCGCGCCATTCGAACCGCCACAGGTGACGCCTGTCGGAACGGTGTGGGTCAGAGCCCTTTCCTGCAGAAAGGGATCCGCCCCCGGAAACGCAAAAGCCCGGCAGAGGCCGGGCTTTCGCTGTGTCGCATTGGAGCGGTCCGATTACTCGGCCACTTCCTCGGCCACGACCGGACGGTCAACCAGCTCGACGTAGGCCATCGGCGCGTTGTCGCCAGCGCGGAAGCCGCACTTCAGCAGACGCAGGTAGCCGCCCGGACGGTTCGCGTAGCGCGGGCCCAGGATGGTGAACAGGTTGCCCACGGCTTCGTTGTCGCGCAGGCGGGCGAAGGCCAGACGGCGGTTGGCGACGGAATCGACCTTGGCCAGGGTGATCAGCGGCTCGGCAACGCGGCGCAGTTCCTTGGCCTTCGGCAGGGTGGTCTTGATCAGCTCGTGCTTGAACAGCGAGGCAGCCATGTTCTTGAACATCGCTTCGCGGTGGGCGCTGGTACGGCTGAACTTACGGCCAGACTTCTGGTGACGCATGGTGATATTCCTTGGTTAATGATGAGACTGTGCGGATCGTTGTCGCCATCCTGGCGTTGCTGCGCGGACTGCGGTTGGTCCTGGCCGCCCGTCCTGGACGACCTGCCACGCGAACCTGGGGTTCGTCATGGCATGTTGTGTTGCGTTGAAGGCCCCACCGCGAACGGTGGAGCCTTCAGACATTACCGATATCAGCCCAGCATGCCGTGGCTGGCGACACCGGCCGGCGGCCAGTTCTCCAGCTTCATGCCGAGCGACAGGCCGCGCTGAGCCAGCACTTCCTTGATCTCGGTGAGCGACTTCTTGCCCAGGTTCGGGGTCTTCAGCAGCTCCACTTCGGTCTTCTGGATCAGATCGCCGATGTAGTAGATGCTTTCAGCCTTCAGGCAGTTGGCCGAACGCACGGTCAGCTCCAGATCGTCGATCGGGCGCAGCAGCACCGGATCCACGCCGTTGTTGGCCGGCTTGGCTGCACCGCGGTCGCGGTGGGTGAAGTCACCGAACACCGACAGCTGGTCGCTGAGGATGTCGGCGGCGGTGCGCACGGCTTCCTCGGCGTCGATGGTGCCGTTGGTCTCGATATCGATGACCAGCTTGTCCAGGTCGGTACGCTGTTCGACGCGGGCCGCTTCCACGGCATAGGCGACGCGGCGGACCGGCGAGAACGAGGCATCCAGGACCAGACGGCCGATGGCACGGGTTTCTTCGTCCGGACGACGACGCGCGGCAGCCGGCTGGTAGCCGAAACCACGTTCGATCTTCAGACGCATGTTGATCGCCGTATCCTTGGTCAGGTGGCAGATCACGTGTTCGCCGTTCAGGATCTCCACATTGTGGTCGACCTTGATGTCGGCAGCGGTGACAACGCCCGGGCCCTGCTTGGACAGGGACAGGGTGGCGCTGTCGCCGGAGTGCATACGGATGGCCACGTCCTTGAGGTTCAGCAGGACTTCGAGCACGTCCTCCTGCAGACCTTCGACCGTGGTGTACTCATGCAACACGCCGTCGATTTCGACTTCCGTGATGGCGAAGCCCGGGATGGACGACAGCAGCACGCGACGCAGGGCATTACCCAGCGTATGCCCGTAACCCCGCTCCAAAGGTTCGATAACGACCTTTGCACGGGTGTCGGTAAGGCGTTCGATCTGCGGACCGCGAGGACGCAGAACCTGGTTGGCGGTAACCGTCATGTTGCGGGTTCTCCTAGTGAACCCCCGGCCGTCGCCGGGGGCTCTCCAATGTGAATTACTTCGAATACAGCTCGACGATCAGCGCTTCGTTGATGTCCGCAGGCAGATCCGAACGATCCGGAACAGCCTTGAAGATGCCGGTGAACTTGCCGGAATCCACTTCAACCCACGACGGGCTCAGGTCATGCTGGGCGGCGACGGTCAGGGCTTCCTGGACGCGCAGCTGCTTGGCAGCCTTTTCAGACAGAGCGATGGCGTCGCCAGCCTTGACCTGGTACGAAGCCAGGTTGACCGACTTGCCATTCACGGTGACGCCGCGGTGCGACACCAGCTGACGGGCAGCCGGACGGGTCACGGCGAAGCCCATGCGGTAGACGACGTTGTCCAGGCGGGTTTCCAGCAGCTGCAGCAGGTTCTCGCCGGTGTTGCCCTTCTTGGTCGAGGCCTTCTTGTAGTAGTTGCGGAACTGACGCTCCAGCAGGCCGTAGATACGCTTGACCTTCTGCTTTTCACGCAGCTGGGTGGCGTAGTCGGACAGCTTGCCCTTGCGGGCAGTGGCGCCGTGCTGGCCGGGCTTCTGCTCCAGCTTGCACTTCGAGTCCAGCGCACGCGCCGGGCTCTTCAGGGACAGGTCGGCGCCTTCGCGACGGGCGAGCTTACAGGTAGGACCGATATAACGAGCCATTTCTTATCGCTCCCTTTAGACGCGACGCTTCTTCGGCGGACGGCACCCGTTGTGCGGGATAGGCGTCACGTCGATGATGTTGGTGATCTTGTAGCCGACGTTGTTCAACGAACGCACGGCCGACTCACGGCCCGGACCCGGGCCCTTGATGCGGACTTCCAGCGACTTCACGCCGTAGTCCAGCGCAGCACGACCGGCCTTTTCAGCAGCCACCTGGGCAGCGAACGGGGTCGACTTGCGCGAACCGCGGAAGCCAGCGCCACCGGAGGTCGCCCACGACAGAGCGTTGCCCTGGCGGTCGGTGATGGTGACGATGGTGTTGTTGAACGAAGCGTGGACGTGGGCAACGCCGTCGGTGACGACGCGCTTGATCTTCTTCTTGGTCTTAGCAGCGGGCTTAGCCATTTCTCAGTCCCTTACTTCTTGATCGCCTTGCGCGGACCCTTGCGGGTGCGGGCGTTGGTACGGGTGCGCTGGCCACGCAGCGGGAGGCCACGACGGTGACGCAGGCCGCGGTAGCAGCCCAGGTCCATCAGGCGCTTGATCGCGATGCCGATCTCACGGCGCAGATCGCCTTCCACGATGTACTTGCCGACTTCGGCGCGCAGGCGCTCGATTTCCGGCTCCGACAGATCGCGGATCTTGGTGGTCGAAGCAACGCCTGCGACTTCGCAGACCTTCTTCGAACGGGTACGGCCGATGCCGTAAATGCTTTGCAACCCGACCCAGACGTGCTTCTGGGCTGGCAGGTTGACGCCTGCAATACGCGCCATGACGCGGTTCTCCAGCTGAGTGATGGCCGACAGCGCGCCTCGGGCACGCCAATCCGGCAGGATGGATCAAAAAAGTGAACTAGCGATACTAACAAGGTTCCGGTTTACATGGAAGCCCGTGAAACCATTGGTTTCATGAACCCGGCCTGGGGAGTGTGCCCAGGCTCCGGCGCCGGATGGGGTTGGACCTGGGGTTTCCCCCGGAGCCGCCCGCGCTACTCCAGCGCGGGACCACCTCATCACACCCCCACCCGGAACCGCTGCGGGGGCCGCCCTTCGTTTGTGTGGCCGGAGTCCGCGAAGCGGAGGGACCATCACGTCAGGAAGACGAAAGTATAACAGGCCAATCAGCCGCGGGCAAAACCGCCGCGGTTGCCGCCCTTCAGGTTGGCCTTCTTCAGCAGGCTCTCGTACTGGTGGGACATCAGGTGCGCCTGCACCTGGGCGATGAAGTCCATCACCACCACCACCACGATCAGCAGCGAAGTACCGCCGAAGTAGAACGAGGCGTTCAGCTGCGTGCGCATCAGTTCCGGCAGCAGGCAGACGATCACCAGGTAGGCCGAGCCGGCTGCGGTCAGGCGGGTCAGCACGCCGTCGATGTAGTCGGCGGTTGCCTTGCCCGGACGGATGCCCGGAATCAGCGCGCCCGACTTCTTCAGGTTGTCGGCGGTTTCCTGCGAGTTGAACACCAGCGCGGTATAGAAGAACGCGAAACCGGTGATCAGCGCAGCGAACACGATCATGTGCAGCGGCTCGCCCGGGCCGAGCGCGTTGGCGACCTTCTGCAGGACCTGGCCGAAGCTGCTCTGGTTGGCAGCCTGGCCGGACCACATGGCCAGGGTGGCCGGGAAGGCCAGCAGGCTCGAGGCGAAGATCGCCGGGATGACGCCGGCCATGTTGAGCTTCAGCGGCAGGAACGAGGTCTGGTTCATGTACGCGTTGCGACCGCCCTGGCGGCGCGCGTAGTTGACCGTGATCCGGCGCTGGCCACGCTCGACGAACACCACGAAGAAGGTGAAGGCGAGCACGACGATGGCGATCAGCAGCAGCTGGATGAACTGGATGTTGCCGTCGCGGTAGGCGTCGAAGGTGTGGATGATCGCACCCGGCAGGCCAGCGACGATACCGGCGAAGATGATCAGCGACACGCCGTTGCCGATGCCGCGCTCGGTGACCTGCTCACCGACCCACATCAGGAACATGGTGCCGGCGGTCAGCGCGACCACGGCGGTGAGCACGAAGCCCATGCCCGGCGCGTACACGACCGGAGCGCCCGACGGCGAGACCTGACCCTGCAGGGCCAGTGCGATCGAGCCACCCTGCACCACTGCCAGCAGCACGGCGCCGATGCGCGAATACTGGGTGATCTTGCGGCGGCCGGACTCACCTTCCTTCTGCATCGCCTTCAGGGCGGGGAAGATGTGCACGGCCAGCTGCATCACGATCGATGCCGAAATGTACGGCATCACGTTCAGCGCGAAGATGCTGAAACGGTGCAGGGCGCCGCCCGAGAACATGTTGAACATGTCCACGATGCCGCCGCCCTGCTGTTGCATCATGGCAAGCATGGCATCGGGATTGACGCCCGGCACCGGCACGTAGCAGCCGATGCGATAGACGATCAAAGCCCCGACGACGAACAGCAAACGTTGGCGAAGTTCAGTGAACTTGCCCATTCCGCCCGCGAGGTTACCGATGCCAGCTTGCGCCATGATTTTCTTACTCCGTTACGCTGCCGCCGGCAGCTTCGATCGCAGCCTTGGCACCAGCCGTGGCAGCGATACCCTTCAGGGTGAACGCCTTGGTCACTTCGCCCTTGACGACGACCTTGGCCTTCTTTGCAGTGCTCGGGACCAGCTTGGCAGCACGCAGGGCGGCGAAGTCGATCTCACCGGCCGGCAGCTTGTCCAGCGCGTACAGCAGCACTTCAGCGGTGTCCTTGGCGATCGGCGAACGGAAGCCGATCTTCGGCAGACGACGCTGCATGGGGGTCTGGCCGCCTTCGAAGCCAGCCTTGATCTTGCCGCCACCCTTACGGGCGAACGAACCCTTGTGGCCGCGGCCGGCAGTCTTGCCCAGGCCCGAGCCGATACCGCGACCGACGCGGGTGCGCTCGGTGCGGGCGCCCGGTGCCGGGCTCAGTTCATTGAGACGCAGAGTCATGATCGATTACTCCTCAACCTTGACGAGGTAGTGAACGGTGTTGATCAGACCGCGAACCTGCGGGCTGTCCTTCAGTTCACGCACATCGTTGAGCTTGTTCAGACCCAGAGCACGCACCGACAGGCGGTGACGCGACTGAGCACCACGCAGGCCGCGCACCAGGCGCACCTTCACAGTCTTGTTGGACTCATTAGCCATGGTTGAGTTCCTCCACCTTCTTGCCGCGCTTGGCCGCGATGCGAGCCGGCGACTGCGCAGCAGACAGGCCCTTCACGGTGGCACGCACCAGGTTGATCGGGTTGCGCGAACCGGTGGCCTTGGCCAGCACGTTCTTCACGCCAACGGCTTCCAGCACGGCGCGCATGGCACCGCCGGCGATGACGCCGGTACCTTCCGAAGCCGGCTGCATGAACACGCGGGCTGCGCCGTGACCATCCTTGATGGTGTGCCACAGGGTGCCGTTGTTCAGGTCAACGCTGACCAGGTTCTTGCGGGCCTGTTCCATCGACTTCTGGATGGCGACCGGCACTTCGCGGGCCTTGCCATAGCCGAAACCGACCTTGCCTTCGCCGTCGCCGACCACGGTCAGGGCGGTGAAGGTGAACTGGCGGCCACCCTTGACGGTCTTGCTGACGCGGTTGACCGCGACCAGCTTTTCGATCATGCCGTCATCGACTTTCTCTTCGCGGTTACGGTCGCGATCGCGACCCCGCTGCTGACGCTCTTCTGCCATTTTGATTCCTTGGTAGTTTGGGTATGTACGGCTCGGGGCCGCTTATGGTTGTGGAATGTCGCGTTGTTCCGGTGGGCCACTGCAGAAGAGTGGCGCCGTCCAGCCTCACTCAGGCGGGCGAGCAGGCGGGCAGGAGACCACAGGTCCCCTGCCCTTATCCCTTAGAACTGCAGGCCGGCTTCGCGGGCGGCTTCTGCCAGGGCCTTGATGCGGCCGTGGTAGCGGTAGCCCGAACGATCGAAGGCAACCTTCTCGACGCCGGCGGCCTTGGCGCGCTCAGCGACGATACGGCCGACCTTGGCGGCGGCGTCGGCGTTCTTGCCGTTCTTCAGGCCTTCCATGACGTCGGTCTGGGTGGTGTTGGCAGCAGCCAGCACCTTGGAACCGTCGGCGGTGAAGACCTGGGCGTACAGGTGCTGGCCGGTGCGCAGCACCGACAGGCGGGCGACGCCGAGCTCACGGATGTGGGCGCGGGTCGACTTGGCGCGACGCAGGCGGGCGATGTTCTTGTTCATTTTGATTATTCCTTGAAAGCTGAAGGTTGGGCTTTTCCCTGAGGAGTCCGCACAAGGATGTGCGGGCTCTTGCGAGGGACTCGCACTTACGCCTTCTTGGCTTCCTTACGGATGATGACTTCGTCGGAGTACTTCACGCCCTTGCCCTTGTACGGCTCCGGCTTGCGGAACGCACGGATCTTGGCGGCAACTTCACCGACGACCTGCTTGTCAGCGCCCTGGACCAGGATCTCGGTCTGGGTCGGGGTGGTGATGGTGATGCCTTCCGGCGCCACGAACACGACCGGGTGCGAGAAGCCCAGCGACAGGCTCAGGTCCTTGCCCTGCATGGCAGCGCGGTAACCCACGCCGACCAGCTCCAGCTTGCGCTCGAAGCCTTCGGACACGCCCTTGACCATGTTGGCCAGGATCGCACGCACGGTACCGGTCAGTGCAACCAGCTCGGCGTTCTCGGTGCTCAGGGTGGCAACGCCGTTGTCGACGTTGATGGCAATACCGGCCGGCTTGGCCAGCGACAGGGAACCCTTCGGGCCCTTGGCGGTGACGCTGTCCGACTGGACGTTCAGTTCAACCTTACCCAGGTCGATCGGCTTCTTGGCTACGCGGGACATAGTTCTACTCCTTTCGCCTTAGGCCACGAAGCACAGGACTTCGCCGCCGACGCCCAGCTGGCGCGCCTGCGCATCAGTCATGATGCCCTTGGAGGTGGAAATGATGGAGATACCCAGGCCGTTCATGACCTTCGGCAGCTCGCTCTTGCCGCGGTACTGGCGCAGGCCCGAACGCGAGAAGCGCTTCAGGGTCGCGATGACCGGCTTGCCTTCGAAATACTTCAGCACGATTTCCAGCTCGGACTTGTTGTTTTCCAGCTGGGTCACGCGCAGGTCGGTGATGTAACCCTCGTCCTTCAGGACCTGGGCGATCGCAACCTTGATCTTGGACGACGGGGCTTTCACCGTCTGCTTGCCAACCGCGGCCGCATTCTTGATGCGGACCAGCAGGTCGGCGATGGGATCAGTCATGCTCATATGAGTACCTTTGAGTGCACCGATATCCGCTTTCGCGAAAATCTGTTGTCTCCTGGAAACGGGCCAGGTCCCTTGATGCAGCGGGCCAAGGGCCCACTCCTACAACCCCGTTTGCACAGGGCAAGACGCGGGAGTATACGCCAAAAGAGCCCGGCTTGCGCCGGGCTCTTCGGTTTTTTTGCGTCGGGAAAGCTGAATGCCTCCCCTGCCCGGTTCAGGCACCCCCGAAGGGGCGCCTGATCGCAGGGCCGGCTGGGATTACCAGCTGGCCTTGCGCAGACCCGGGACGTCGCCACGCATGGTGGCTTCACGCAGCTTGTTACGGCCCAGGCCGAACTTGCTGTAGACGCCACGCGGACGACCCGACAGCTCGCAACGGTTGCGCTGGCGGCTCGGCGACGAATCGCGCGGCAGCTTGGCCAGCTTGGTTGCGGCGTCGATCTTCTCTTCGTAGGTCGCGTCCACGGAGGACACGATCTTCTTCAGAGCTGCACGCTTTTCAGCGTACTTCTTTGCCAGCTTTTCCCGCTTGATGTCGCGGTTGACCATGGAGGTCTTTGCCATTTCGGTTTCCTCGACAGATCAGTTACGGAACGGGAACTTGAACGCTGCCAGCAGCGCCTTCGCTTCCGCATCGGTCTTCGCAGTGGTGGTGATGGCGATATCCATACCGCGGATCGCGTCGACGGCGTCGAAGTCGATTTCCGGGAAGATGATCTGCTCCTTCACACCCATGTTGAAGTTGCCGCGGCCGTCGAAGGAACGACCGGAAACACCACGGAAGTCGCGCACGCGCGGCAGCGAGATGTTGATCAGGCGATCCAGGAACTCGTACATCTTGTGGCGACGCAGCGTGGTCTTGCAGCCGATCGGCCAACCATCGCGGATCTTGAACGACGCAACCGACACACGCGACTTGGTGACAACCGGCTTCTGGCCGGAAATCTTGGTCATGTCGCCGACGGCGTTTTCCAGGATCTTCTTGTTGGTGGCCGCTTCGCCGACACCCATGTTCAGGGTGACTTTGACCAGCTTCGGCACTTCCATCGGATTGGTGTAGCCGAACTGCTTCATCAGCGCCGGCACCACTTCGTCCTTGTAGAACTTTTCGAGACGGGAACTCATCTTCTCATTCCTCAGGCGTCGAGCGCCTCACCGCTGGAGCGGAACACACGCAGTTTGCGTCCATCCTCCAGCACCTTGAAGCCAACGCGTTCGCCCTTGCCCGAAGCCGGGTTCAGAACATTCACGTTGGAGATATGGATCGAAGCTTCGCGCTCGACCACGCCGCCGGCAACACCTGCCTGCGGGTTCGGCTTGGTGTGGCGCTTGACGATGTTCACGTTGGCGACGACCACACGGTCGCCGTCGACGCGGACGACTTCGCCCTGCTTGCCCTTGTCCTTGCCAGCGTTGACGACAACCTGGTCGCCCTTCTTGATACGGTTAGCCATGATTATCTCCTGTCGCTCACAGCACTTCGGGAGCGAGCGAGACGATCTTCATGAACTTCTCCGAACGAAGTTCACGGGTCACCGGCCCGAAGATACGGGTACCGATCGGCTCCTGCTTGCTGTTCAGCAGAACGGCAGCGTTGCCGTCGAAGCGGATCAGCGAGCCGTCGGCGCGACGCACACCCTTGCGGGTACGCACCACGACGGCGTCATACACTTCACCCTTCTTGACCTTGCCGCGCGGAATCGCATCCTTCACGGTGACCTTGATGATGTCGCCGATGCCGGCGTAACGGCGCTTG
This sequence comes from Stenotrophomonas sp. 63632_Sma, assembly GCF_056482875.1. Classification (NCBI taxonomy): domain Bacteria; kingdom Pseudomonadati; phylum Pseudomonadota; class Gammaproteobacteria; order Lysobacterales; family Lysobacteraceae; genus Stenotrophomonas; species Stenotrophomonas sp. 63632_Sma. The sequence continues at coordinate 847,085 of NZ_CM151220.1, read as the reverse complement.
GAACCACCCAGCACCTTGAAGCACATCACCTGCTTGGCACCCGAATTGTCCGCGACGTCAAGGTAGCTCTGCATCTGGATCATGATTCAGCTCCTTATTCAGCCGCGCGCGTGATGACTTCCACCACGCGCCAGTTCTTGGTCTTGGACATCGGAGCAATCTCGGTCACGCGGACGACATCGCCTTCCTTGCAGGCGTTGTCGGCATCGTGGGCGTGCAGCTTCGTCGAGCGCTTGATGTACTTGCCGTACAGCGCGTGCTTGACCTGACGCTCAACCAGGACGGTAACCGTCTTGTCCATCTTGTTGCTGACGACACGGCCTTCGACCGTGCGCAGCGTCTTCTTTTCAGTATTGTCGCTCATAGCGGCCATCCTTACTTCGTGCTGCCGAGCAGGGTCTTGACGCGAGCAATCTCGCGACGGACCCGGCGAATGTCGTGGGTCTTCGGCAGCTGGCCGGTGACCTGCTGCATACGGACAGAGAACTGTTCCTTACGCAGGTCGATCAGGTGGGCCTTGAGTTCGTCAGCCGACTTTTCACGGAGAGTTTTGATATCCATCAGCGCACCGTACGGGTCACGAAAGTGGTGGTGACCGAGAGCTTGGCGGCGGCCAGGCGGAACGCCTCGCGAGCCACTTCCTCGGAAACACCCTCGATTTCATAGATCATGCGGCCGGGCTGGATCTGGGCCACCCAGTATTCCACGTTGCCCTTACCAGAACCCATTCGGACTTCGATGGGCTTCTTGGTGATGGGCTTGTCGGGGAACACGCGGATCCACATCTTGCCGCCGCGCTTGACGTAGCGGCTGATCGAGCGGCGGGCCGCTTCGATCTGACGCGCGGTCAGCTGACCGTGTGCGGTTGCCTTCAGGCCGTATTCGCCGAAGCTGACAGCGTTGGCGCTCCAGCTCAGGCCATCGTTACGGCCCTTGTGTACCTTGCGGTACTTGGTTCGCTTGGGTTGCAACATTGTCGTTACCTCGCTTCACGGGCCGGGCGCTGACGGTCACCACGGTCGCCGCGATCGTGACGATCGTTGCGCGACGGGGTGTCGTCCTGCTTTTCCTGGCCAACCTGGGAGAAATCGAAGACCTCGCCCTTGTAGATCCAGACCTTGATGCCGATGATGCCGTAGGTCGTCTTGGCTTCAGCGAAGCCATAGTCGATGTCGGCACGCAGGGTGTGCAGCGGCACGCGGCCTTCGCGGTACCACTCCGAACGGGCGATTTCTGCACCGTTGAGGCGGCCACCGACGTTGACCTTGATGCCCAGGGCACCCAGACGCATCGCGTTGCCGACCGAGCGCTTCATTGCACGGCGGAACATGATGCGACGCTCCAGCTGCTGGGCGATCGACTCGGCAACGAGCTGCGCGTCCAGTTCCGGCTTGCGCACTTCGGTGACGTTGATGTGCGCCGGGACGCCCATCATCTCGCTCACTTCCTTGCGCAGCTTCTCGATGTCCTCACCGCGCTTGCCGATCACCACGCCCGGACGGGCGGTGTGGATCGTCACGCGAGCGGTCTTGGCCGGACGCTCGATCAGGATCTTGCTGATGCCGGCCTGAGCCAGCTTCTTGCGCAGCATTTCGCGCACTTTCAGGTCGGCTGCCAGGTAACCAGCGAACTCGGCCTTGTTGGCGTACCACTTGGAGTTCCAGTCCTTGGAAATGCCGAGGCGGATACCAATCGGATGAACTTTATGACCCATGGTCTTTTCCTTATCCGCTTACTTGGCGGCGCCCACAACCACAGTGATGTGGCTGGTGCGCTTGAGGATGCGGGTACCGCGGCCTTTCGCCCGCGCCATGAAACGCTTCAGGGTCGGACCTTCATCAACCATGATGGTCTGAACCTTCAGCTCGTCGACGTCGGCGCCCTGGTTGTTCTCGGCGTTGGCAATTGCCGACTCCACCACCTTCTTGATCAGGTGGGCAGCCTTCTTGTCCGAGAACTTCAGCAGGTTGACCGCACGCTCGGCCGGCAGACCGCGCACCTGGTCAGCGACCAGACGAGCCTTCTGCGGGGAGATGCGCGCAGTGCGCAGGATGGCTTTCGCTTCCATTGTCATCTCTCCTTACTTGCCCGACTTCTTGTCACCACCGTGACCCTTGAAGGTCCGGGTGATGGCAAATTCGCCGAGCTTGTGGCCGACCATGTTCTCGTTGACGAGAACCGGGATGTGGTTCTTGCCGTTATGCACGGCAATGGTGACGCCTACCATGTCAGGCAGGATCATCGAACGGCGCGACCAGGTCTTGATCGGCTTCTTGCTGCCCGCAGCGGCCTCCACCTTCTTGACGAGGTGGTGATCGACGAACGGGCCCTTCTTGAGTGAACGTGCCATGGTCGATTAGCCCCTACGATCGCGGACGATGAACTGCTGAGTGCGCTTGTTATGGCGCGTCTTGTAACCCTTGGTCGGGACACCCCACGGGGTGACCGGATGCGGATTACCCTGGCCGGCCTTCGCCTCACCACCACCGTGCGGGTGGTCAACCGGGTTCATGGCAGCACCACGAACGGTCGGGCGGACGCCGCGCCAACGCTTGGCACCGGCCTTGCCCAGCTTTTCCAGGCTGTGCTCGTCGTTGCCGACTTCGCCGATGGTGGCGCAGCACTCGACCGGAACCTTACGCATTTCACCCGAGCGCAGGCGCAGGGTGGCGTAGATGCCTTCGCGAGCCACCAGCTGCACGGCCGCACCAGCGGCGCGAGCGATCTGAGCGCCCTTGCCCGGCTTCAGTTCGATGCAGTGGATGGTGGTGCCGACCGGGATGTTGCGCAGCGGCAGGGTGTTGCCAGCCTTGATCGGAGCATCCGAACCAGCGATCACCTGATCACCAGCCTTCAGGCCCTTCGGGGCGATGATGTAGCGACGCTCACCGTCGACGTAGCACAGCAGAGCGATGTGCGCGGTGCGGTTCGGATCGTATTCGATGCGTTCCACGCGCGCCGGGATGCCCAGCTTGTTGCGCTTGAAGTCGATGATGCGGTAGTGCTGCTTGGCACCACCACCGACGTGACGCACGGTGATGCGGCCATGGTGGTTACGACCACCCGAGCGGCTCTGCGACTCGACCAGCGCAGCGTGCGGAGCACCCTTGTGCAGGTCGGGAGTGACCACGCGCACGGCCGAACGGCGGCCGGGGGAAGTGGGCTTGAATTTCATCAATGGCATGGGATGTACCTCAGGCCTTGGCCGTTACATCGATCGACTGGCCATCGGCCAGGCGAACGTACGCCTTGCGCCAATCGCCGCGGCGGCCAGCACGGTTACGGAAGGACTTGTTCTTGCCCTTGACGTTGACCACGTTGACGGCTTCGACCTTGACGTCGAACAGCTGCTCAACCGCGGCCTTTACATCGGCCTTGGTGGCTTCGTTCGAAACTTCGAAGACATACTGGTTGGAGAGTTCCTGCAGGCGCGCGGTCTTTTCGGAGACACGCGGGGCACGCAGCACGCTGAAGATTTTTTCGTTGCTGTTCATGCCAGCCACTCCTCGACCTTCTTGACCGCGTCAGCGGTGATGACGACCGTGTCGGCACCCACCAGCGAGACCGGATCCAGACCCTGGACGTCACGCACCTGCACGTACGGCAGATTGCGGGCGGACAGGTACAGGTGCTCGGACGCTTCTTCGGTGACGATCAGCGGGCGCTTGCCCACTTCCAGGCCGGCCAGCTTGGCGATCAGACCCTTCGTGTTGGTCACTTCGACGTCGAAGGACTCCACGATGGTCAGACGGCCCTGACGGTTCAGCTCGGACAGGATCGCGCACATGGCGGCACGGTACTGCTTACGATTGACCTTCTGCTCGAAGCTGCGCGGCTTGGCCGCGAAGGTGACACCGCCGCCGACGAAGATCGGAGCCGTCAGTGCGCCATGACGCGCGCCGCCGCCCTTCTGCTTCTTCGACTTCTTGGTGGTACCAGCCACTTCGGAGCGAGTCTTCTGTGCCTTGGTGCCGGCGCGACCGGCGTTGCGGTAGGCAACGACGACCTGGTGGACCAGATCTTCGCTGAAATCGCGACCGAACACGGCGTCGGAGACCGAGACCTTGTTGTTGCTACCCGTGATAACGAGTTCCATCGTCATCTCTCCTTATGCCTTGCTCGCCGGACGGACGATCACGTCGCCACCCGCCGCGCCCGGAACGGCGCCGCGAACGGCGATCAGACCGCGCTCGACGTCGACCTTGACCACTTCCAGGTTCTGGGTGCTCTGCTGCACCGCGCCCATGTGGCCCGACATCTTCTTGCCCGGGAAAACGCGACCCGGGGTCTGGCGCTGACCCAGCGAACCCGGCGCGCGATGCGACAGCGAGTTACCGTGGGTTGCATCGCCCATACGGAAGTTGTGGCGCTTGATGGTGCCCTGGAAGCCCTTACCCTTGGTGACACCCTGGACGTCGACGATCTGGCCGACTTCGAAGATGTCCGCCTTGACTTCGCCGCCAACGGCGAAATCGCCGAGCTGCGCGTCTTCAACGCGGAATTCCCACAGGCCACGACCCGCTTCCACCTTCGCCTTGGCGAAGTGGCCGGCTTCCGGCTTGTTGACCAGGGCAGCGCGACGCGCGCCGACGGTCACCTGCACGGCGCTGTAGCCGTCGGTTTCGACGGTCTTGATCTGCGCGATGCGGTTCGGGGTTGCTTCGATCAGGGTCACCGGGATGGAGCGGCCATCTTCAGTGAACACGCGGCTCATGCCAGCCTTGCGGCCCACGAAGCCCAACGAATACTTCTTCGTCATGGTCGTAGTCCTCAGGTCAGCTTGATCTGAACGTCGACGCCGGCAGCCAGTTCGAGCTTCATCAGCGCGTCCACGGTCTTGTCATTCGGGTCAACGATATCGAGCACGCGCTTGTGCGTGCGGGTCTCGTACTGGTCACGCGCGTCCTTGTCGACGTGCGGGGAAACGAGAACGGTGTAACGCTCGATCTTGGTCGGCAGCGGGATCGGGCCACGCACTTGCGCGCCGGTCCGCTTTGCCGTTTCAACGATCTCGCTGGCCGAACGGTCGATCAGACGATGATCGAACGCTTTCAGCCGGATCCGGATCTTTTGGTCCGCCATGGCGGTAGGTTCCTTCGTTAAAAGAGCGACAGACAAAGCCTCTGGGTTGCTTTGTCCCATGAAATTCCTGAATACGGACGACCCACAGTCCTGCAGGCCGCCAAGGTCACTCCATAGACCTCAAAAACGTAGGCAGACCAGTTACCCGGCCTGCCCAGACGTAGAAGCATAATGGCACGCAAGGCAGCTGTCAACAGTCGCCTGTTGACGCCGCCTGAATGGCATTGACCCTTCCTGGTCCGGGGAACACAAGGCACATCCTGTGCCTGCTTTCCCATTTGATACGCCCCGATGCCCTACCCAGGCAACATCGGGGCGCAGATACTACCAGATTACTCGATGATCTTCGAGACCACGCCGGCGCCGACGGTACGACCGCCTTCGCGGATGGCGAAGCGCAGGCCTTCGTCCATTGCCACCGGGTTGATCAGGGTGACGACCATCTTGACGTTGTCACCCGGCATCACCATTTCGACGCCTTCCGGCAGAGCAGCTGCGCCGGTGATGTCGGTGGTGCGGAAGTAGAACTGCGGACGGTAGCCGTTGAAGAACGGGGTGTGACGGCCGCCCTCGTCCTTCGACAGGACGTAGACTTCGCCTTCGAACTTGGTGTGCGGCTTGATCGAACCCGGCTTGGCCAGAACCTGGCCACGCTCGACGTCGTCACGCTTGGTGCCGCGCAGCAGCAGGCCAGCGTTGTCGCCTGCCTGACCCTGGTCCAGCAGCTTGCGGAACATTTCAACGCCGGTCACGGTGGTCTTCTGCACCGGACGGATGCCGACGATTTCGATCTCGTCGCCAACCTTGATCACGCCGCGCTCGATACGACCGGTCACCACGGTGCCGCGGCCCGAGATCGAGAACACGTCTTCCACCGGCATCAGGAACGGCTTGTCGATCGCACGCTCCGGCTCCGGAATCCAGCTGTCCAGGGCATCGACCAGCTTCAGGATGGCCGGCACGCCGATGTCGCTCTGGTCGCCTTCCAGCGCCAGACGGGCCGAACCGGCGATGATCGGGGTGTCGTCGCCCGGGAAGTCGTACTTGCTCAGCAGCTCGCGCACTTCCATCTCGACCAGCTCGAGCAGCTCGGCGTCGTCAACCATGTCGGCCTTGTTCAGGAACACGACGATGTACGGCACGCCGACCTGACGCGACAGCAGGATGTGCTCGCGGGTCTGCGGCATCGGGCCGTCAGCGGCCGAGCACACCAGGATCGCGCCGTCCATCTGGGCGGCACCGGTGATCATGTTCTTGACGTAGTCAGCGTGGCCCGGGCAATCGACGTGGGCGTAGTGACGGACCGGGGATTCGTACTCGACGTGCGCGGTCGAGATCGTGATACCACGCGCCTTTTCTTCCGGCGCGGCGTCGATCGAGGAGTAATCCTTGAACTCGCCACCGAAGCGCTCGGCACCGATCTTGGTCAGTGCAGCGGTCAGCGTGGTCTTGCCGTGATCGACGTGACCGATGGTGCCGACGTTGACGTGCGGCTTGGTGCGCTCGAACTTACCCTTTGCCATTGTTCTATACCTTGATTGTTCGTAAGTGGTTTCAAGAGAGGCTGAGCGAGGCTCAGCCCTTCTTCATGACGGCTTCGGCGATGTTGGTCGGAGCCGGCTCGTAGTGATCGAATTCCATGGTGAAGGTGGCGCGGCCCTGGGTCTGCGAACGCAGCGCAGTGGCGTAGCCGAACATTTCACCCAGCGGGATCATCGCGTTGATGATCGAAGCGGAGCCGTCACCGGTGGTGTCGGAACCCTGCAGCACGCCGCGACGACGGCTGACGTCGCCCATCACGTCACCCTGGTAATCCTCCGGGGTCACGATCTCGACCTTCATGATCGGCTCCAGCAGCACCGGCTTGGCCTTGGCGAAGCCCTGCTTGAAGGCCATCGACGAAGCCAGCTTGAACGCCATTTCCGAGGAGTCGACGTCGTGGTACGAACCGAACACCAGCTTCACCTTGACGTCCACGACCGGGAAGCCAGCCAGCGGACCGCTGGTGATGGTTTCGCGCAGGCCCTTTTCAACCGACGGAATGAATTCCTTCGGGATCACGCCGCCGGTGATGTCGTTGATGAACAGGAAGTCGTCCTTGATGGCCGGAGCCAGCTTCGGATCGGCACGGTCGGCAGCGGTGATCGGCGACAGTTCGATCACGACGTGACCGTACTGACCCTTACCACCGGACTGCTTGGCGTGCTTGTAGTCCGACTTGACGTCGGCCAGGGTGATGGTTTCGCGGTAGGCCACCTGCGGCGCGCCGACGTTGGCTTCAACGTTGAACTCGCGCTTCAGGCGGTCGACGATGATGTCCAGGTGCAGCTCGCCCATGCCCGAGATGATGGTCTGGCCGGATTCTTCGTCGGTCTTGACGCGGAACGACGGATCTTCCTGCGCCAGACGGCCCAGGGCCAGACCCATCTTTTCCTGGTCCGACTTGGTCTTCGGCTCGACGGCCATCGAGATCACCGGCTCCGGGAACGTCATGCGCTCCAGGATGATCGGGGCGTCCACGGCGCACAGGGTGTCACCGGTGGTGGTGTCCTTCAGGCCCACGGCAGCGGCGATGTCACCGGCCAGAACTTCCTTGATTTCCTCGCGGTTGTTCGAGTGCATCTGCAGGATGCGGCCGATGCGCTCCTTCTTGCCCTTCACCGAGTTCAGCACGGTGTCGCCACCGTTCAGGGTGCCCGAGTAGACACGGAAGAAGGTCAGCGCGCCGACGAACGGGTCGGTGATGATCTTGAAGGCGAGCGACGAGAACGGAGCCTTGTCGTCCGACTTGCGGGTCATTTCGACGGTGTCGTCGTCAACGTCCACGCCCTTCACGTCCGGCACGTCGACCGGCGACGGCAGCAGCTGGATCACGCCGTCCAGCATGGCCTGCACGCCCTTGTTCTTGAAGGCCGAGCCGCAGTACATCGGCACGATCTCGGTGGCCAGGGTGCGGGTACGCAGCGCGTTGATGATTTCAGCCTCGGCCAGCTCTTCGCCGCCCAGGTACTTTTCCATCAGCTCTTCGCTGGCTTCGGCAGCGGTCTCGACCATGAACTGGCGAGCCTCTTCAGCCGGGCCCTGCAGCTCGGCCGGGATTTCACCGTATTCGAACTTCATGCCCTGCGAAGCCTCATCCCAATGGATGGCCTTCATCTTCAGCAGGTCGACGACGCCCTTGAAGTTGTCTTCAGCGCCGATCGGCAGCTGCATCGGCACGGCAACCGCGCCCAGCTTGGCCTTCAGCTGGCCGACGACCTTCTGGAAGTTGGCACCGGTGCGGTCCATCTTGTTGACGAACGCGATGCGCGGCACGTGGTACTTGTTGGCCTGGCGCCACACGGTTTCCGACTGCGGCTGCACGCCACCGACGGCGCACAGGACGAAGACGGCACCGTCGAGCACGCGCAGCGAGCGCTCCACTTCGATGGTGAAGTCGACGTGCCCGGGGGTGTCGATGATGTTGAAGCGGTGCTCCGGCAGGGACTTGTCCATGCCCTTCCAGAACGCGGTGGTGGCAGCGGACTGGATCGTGATGCCACGCTCCTGCTCCTGCTCCATCCAGTCCATGGTGGCGGCGCCGTCGTGCACTTCACCGATCTTGTGGCTCTTGCCGGTGTAGAACAGGATGCGCTCGGACGTGGTGGTCTTGCCGGCATCGATGTGAGCCATGATGCCGAAGTTACGGTAACGCTCGATGGGAGTGGAACGGGCCACGGGAGCCTCTCAGATTTCTTGGATTTCGGATGGCCGAACGCCGCCTTTCGGCGGCCTTCGGATTGGCGCAGTCCTTCTGGGACCGCGAGGCAGCACGCACCGAAGTGGTGCTGCCCTGCCTGTTTTACAAGGCCGTCAAACTCACCAGCGGTAGTGGGCGAATGCCTTGTTGGCTTCGGCCATGCGGTGGGTTTCTTCGCGCTTCTTGATGGCGCCGCCACGGTTTTCCGAGGCGTCGATCAGTTCAGCAGCCAGCTTCTTCGGCATGGTGTTCTCACCACGCTTGCGCGCGGAGTCGATCAGCCAGCGCATGGCCAGGGCCATCTTGCGCGACGAACGCACTTCGACCGGCACCTGGTAGGTGGCACCACCGACGCGACGCGACTTGACTTCGACCGCCGGAGCGACGTTGTCCAGAGCCTTCTGCACCAGTTCAATGGCGTTGGCGCTGCTGTTCTTCTCGGTGATCACGTCCATGGCGCCGTACACGATCTTTTCGGCGACGGACTTCTTGCCGCTCTGCATGACCATGTTGATGAAGCGGGCGATGGTTTCGCTTCCGTGCTTCGGATCGGGCAGGACGGAACGCTGCGGAGTATTACCCTTACGCGACATAGTGCTCTCTCCTTATGCCTTCGGACGCTTGGCGCCGTACTTGGAACGGGCCTGGCGACGCTTGGCAACGCCGGCGGCGTCGAGCGAGCCACGAACGGTGTGGTAACGCACACCCGGCAGGTCCTTGACGCGACCGCCGCGGATCAGGACCACGGAGTGCTCCTGCAGGTTGTGGCCTTCACCACCGATGTAGGAAATCACTTCTTCCTGGTTGGTCAGGCGGACCTTGGCAACCTTGCGCAGAGCCGAGTTCGGCTTCTTCGGAGTGGTGGTGTAGACACGGGTGCAGACGCCACGGCGCTGCGGGCACTTGTCGAGCGCCGGCGAGGCACTCTTGTAGGTGGTCGCTTGCCGCGGCTTGCGGACCAGCTGGTTGATCGTCGCCATCAGTAGGTTCTTCTGATTGGTGGCCGGAAAATCCGACCAGAGATGCGGAAATGTTAAAGCAGGCCAAAATTCTGGCCTGCTGAGACAGACGATTGTAGCAACCTGCCAGGAAAGCAGTCAAACGCCTCCTGTCAAGCCCGTTCCTGATCCCGGAACGTTACTGGGGGGCCTCCATGTACCCCGTTCAGGTTGGCCGGGTCGATCGCGGACGATCTCCCCTGCCCTTTCCCTATCCCATCGATGGACCGATGGGGTGGTCCGGCCCTGCGGCCGGACCGGATACCTCATTCTTCGCCCGAGGCCTGTTCAGCTTCGGCTTCAACCACCGGTGCCTCGACCGCAGCCGGGGTGCCGGCCAGGGTCTGCATTTCCGACTCGGTGAGACCGGAAGCACCGCGACGGCGGTTGCTGTGGTACGCCAGGCCGGTACCGGCCGGAATCAGGCGACCCACGATGACGTTTTCCTTCAGGCCACGCAGGTTGTCCGAGGTGCCGCGGACGGCCGCTTCGGTCAGCACGCGGGTGGTTTCCTGGAACGACGCGGCCGAGATGAACGATTCGGTCGCCAGCGAGGCCTTGGTGATACCCAGCAGGACCGGATCGAAGTGCGCCGGCAGCTCGTTGCGGGTCGACAGGCGCGCATTCTCCTCGATAACACGCTGACGCTCCACCTGTTCGCCGTTCAGGAACTTGCTGCTGCCCTGGTCGGTGATCTCGACCTTGCGCAGCATCTGGCGGGTGATCACCTCGATGTGCTTGTCGTTGATCTTCACGCCCTGCAGGCGGTACACGTCCTGGATTTCCTTCACCAGGTAGGCCGCCAGCGGTTCGACACCCAGCAGACGCAGGATGTCCTGCGGGCTCGGCTCGCCGTCCACGATGGTTTCACCCTTGGTGACATGCTCGCCTTCGAACACGATGACCTGGCGGTACTTCGGGATCAGCTCTTCGTGCTCCGAACCATCGGTGTCCTTGATGATCAGGCGCTGCTTGCCCTTGGTGTCCTTGCCGAAGCTGATGATGCCCGAACGCTCGGCCAGCACCGCCGGATCCTTCGGCTTGCGCGCTTCGAACAGATCGGCCACGCGCGGCAGACCACCGGTGATGTCGCGGGTCTTCGACGCTTCCTGCGGAATCTTGGCGACCACGTCACCCACGCCGACGGCAGCGCCGTCCTGCAGGTTGACGATCGAGCGCGGCGGCAGCAGGTACTGCGCCGGCAGGTCGGTGCCCGGGATCGACAGGTCGTTGCCCTTGGCGTCGACGATGCGCACGATCGGGCGCAGGTCCTTGGCCTGGGTACCACGACGCTTCGGATCGGTGATTTCGCGCGACGCCAGGCCGGTCAGCTCGTCGGTCTTCTCGATGACGGTGATGCCGTCGACGAAGTCGATGAAGCGGATGAAACCGGCCACTTCCGACACGATCGGGTGGTTATGCGGATCCCAGTTGGCCACGGTCTGGCCAGCCTTGATCGCATCACCGTCCTTGGACGTGATGGTCGCACCGTACGGCAGCTTGTAGCGCTCACGCTCACGGCCGTGGGCATCGAGCACCGAGATTTCGCCCGAGCGCGACACTGCCACCAGCGAGCCGTTGGCATGCTCGACGGACTTGAGGTTGCTGAACTTGACCGAGCCGGTGGTCTTGACGGTGATGTTGTCGACCGCAGCAGCTCGCGACGCCGCACCACCGATGTGGAACGTACGCATGGTCAGCTGGGTACCCGGCTCACCGATGGACTGGGCGGCGATGACGCCGACCGCTTCACCGATGTTGACCAGGTGGCCACGGGCCAGATCGCGGCCGTAGCAGCGACCGCAGACACCGAAGGCCGATTCGCACGAGATCGTCGAACGCACCTTGATGCTCTGCACGCCGGCGTCTTCCAGCTTGGCGACCCAGGCTTCGTCCAGCAGGGTATTGCGGGTGACGATCGGATCTTCGTCGTTGCCCGGCAGGAACACGTCCTCGGCAACCACGCGACCCAGCACGCGGTCCTTCAGCGGCTCGACCACGTCGCCGCCTTCCACGATCGGGGTCATGATCAGGCCTTCGGTGGTACCGCAATCCACCTCGGTGATCACCACGTCCTGCGCGACGTCGACCAGACGACGGGTCAGGTAACCCGAGTTCGCGGTCTTCAGCGCGGTATCAGCCAGACCCTTACGGGCACCGTGGGTGGAGTTGAAGTACTCCTGCACGTTCAGGCCTTCACGGAAGTTCGCCTTGATGGGCGTCTCGATGATCGAGCCGTCCGGACGCGCCATCAGGCCACGCATACCGGCCAGCTGACGGATCTGCGCCTGCGAACCACGCGCACCGGAGTCGGCCATGATGTACAGCGAGTTCATCGACTTCTGGTCGATGGTCTCACCCTTGGCATTGACGACCTTCTCGGTACCGATGGTGTCCATCATCGCCTTGGCGATGCGCTCGTTGGTGCGCGACCAGATGTCGACCACCTTGTTGTAGCGCTCGCCGGCGGTGACCAGGCCCGACTGGTACTGCTCCTGGATTTCCAGCACTTCGGCTTCGGCCTCGGTGAGGATGCCCTTCTTCTCGTCCGGGATCAGCATGTCATCGATGCCGATCGAGACGCCGGCGCGGGTCGCGTAGGCGAAGCCGGTGTACATCAGCTTATCGGCGAACACGACCGTGTCCTTCAGACCCAGCTGGCGGTAGCTGGAGTTGATCAGGCGGCTGATGTTCTTCTTGGTCAGCTCGGTGTTGGCCAGCGCGAACGGCAGACCTTCCGGCAGGATTTCAGCCAGCAGGGCGCGACCGATCGTGGTGTCCACGATCGAGGTCTTGTTCTGCTTGACGCCGTCTTCGTCGGTCACCACCTCGGTGATGCGGACCTTGACGCGCGCGTGCAGTTCCACCACGCGGTTGTCGTAGGCACGCTTCACTTCGGCGATGTTGGCGAAGGCCATGCCCTCGCCCTTCTTGTTTTCCAGCGAGCGGGTCATGTAGTACAGACCCAGCACGACGTCCTGCGACGGCACGATGATCGGCTCGCCGTTGGCCGGCGACAGGATGTTGTTGGTCGACATCATCAGCGCACGCGCTTCCAGCTGGGCTTCCAGCGAGAGCGGCACGTGGACGGCCATCTGGTCACCGTCGAAGTCGGCGTTGAACGCGGTGCAGACCAGCGGGTGCAGCTGGATGGCCTTGCCTTCGATCAGCACCGGCTCGAACGCCTGGATGCCCAGACGGTGCAGGGTCGGCGCACGGTTCAGCATCACCGGATGCTCGCGGATGACCTCTTCCAGGATGTCCCAGACTTCGGCTTCTTCGCGCTCGACCAGCTTCTTGGCGGCCTTGATGGTGGTGGCCAGGCCACGACGCTGCAGCTTGGCGAAGACGAACGGCTTGAACAGCTCAAGCGCCATCTTCTTCGGCAGGCCGCACTGGTGCAGGCGCAGGTACGGACCGACCACGATGACCGAACGGCCCGAGTAGTCGACGCGCTTGCCCAGCAGGTTCTGGCGGAAGCGACCCTGCTTGCCCTTGATCATGTCGGCCAGCGACTTCAGCGGGCGCTTGTTGGTGCCGGTGATGGCACGGCCACGACGGCCGTTGTCCAGCAGCGCATCGACCGATTCCTGCAGCATGCGCTTTTCATTGCGCACGATGATGTCCGGCGCGCTCAGTTCGAGCAGGCGGCGCAGGCGGTTGTTACGGTTGATGACGCGGCGGTACAGGTCGTTCAGGTCGGAGGTCGCGAAGCGGCCGCCATCCAGCGGAACCAGCGGACGCAGGTCCGGCGGCAGCACCGGCAGCACGGTCATGACCATCCACTCCGGACGGTTGCCCGATTCCAGGAAGGCTTCGATCAGCTTGATGCGCTTGGTGAGGCGCTTGAGCTTGGTTTCCGAACCGGTAGCGGCGATTTCCTCGCGCAGGCGGGTCATTTCCGACTGCAGGTCGATGGTGCGCAGCAGTTCGTACACGGCCTCGGCGCCCATCGCGGCGTCGAAGTCGTCACCGTGCTCCTGGCGGGCCTGCAGGTACTGTTCTTCGGTCAGCAGCTGGCGGCGCTCCAGGGCGGTCAGGCCCGGCTCGGTCACCACGTAGGCTTCGAAGTACAGCACGCGCTCGATGTCGCGCAGGGTCATGTCCAGCATCAGGCCGATGCGCGACGGCAGCGACTTCAGGAACCAGATGTGCGCGACCGGCGAAGCCAGGTCGATGTGGCCCATGCGCTCGCGACGCACCTTGGCCAGGGTCACTTCGGTGCCGCACTTTTCGCAGACCACGCCGCGGTGCTTCATGCGCTTGTACTTGCCGCACAGGCACTCGTAGTCCTTCACCGGGCCGAAGATGGCGGCGCAGAACAGGCCGTCACGCTCCGGCTTGAAGGTACGGTAGTTGATGGTTTCCGGCTTCTTCACTTCGCCGAAGGACCACGAACGGATCAGGTCCGGCGAGGCCAGCGCGATCTTGATCGCGTCGAAGTCCAGCGTCTGGCGCTGCTGGTTGAAGAGGTTGAGCAGGTCTTTCATGGTGTTCTCCAGAAGGAGGAATGCTGTGTCGATGGGCTTTCAGTTGACTGCCAGCGGCGCGGCGGCAGAGGCCGCCGCGCCGGCATGGATCAGTTGTCTTCCAGTTCCATGTTGATGGCCAGCGAGCGGATTTCCTTCACGAGCACGTTGAAGGATTCCGGCATGCCCGCGACCATCTCGTGCTCACCGTCGACGATGTTCTTGTACATCTGGTTGCGGCCCTGCACGTCATCGGACTTCACCGTCAGCATTTCCTGCAGGGTGTAGGCCGCGCCGTAGGCTTCCAGCGCCCAGACTTCCATTTCACCGAAGCGCTGGCCGCCGAACTGCGCCTTGCCGCCCAGCGGCTGCTGGGTGACGAGCGAGTACGGACCGGTCGAACGGGCGTGCATCTTGTCGTCGACCAGGTGGTTCAGCTTCAGGTAGTGCATGTAACCCACGGTGGTGTGGCGATCGAACGCTTCACCGGTGCGGCCGTCGTACAGCTGGGTCTGGCCACTGCTCGGCAGGTCGGCCAGTTCCAGCATGCGCTTGATTTCCGCTTCGGTGGCGCCGTCGAACACCGGGGTGGCCATCGGCACGCCGTCGGTGAGGTTACGGGCCAGACGCAGCAGTTCCTCGTCGCTGAACTGCGACAGGTCGACACGGTTGGCCACGTTGGTGTCGTCGTGGTTGTAGATGTCGTCCAGGAACTTGCGCAGGTCGGCAACCGCCGCCTGGGCTTCCATCATCGCCTGGATCTTGCGGCCCAGGCCCTTGGCAGCCCAGCCCAGATGCACTTCCAGGATCTGGCCGATGTTCATACGCGACGGCACGCCCAGCGGGTTCAGCACGATGTCCACGGTTTCGCCCGAGGCCATGTACGGCATGTCCTCGACCGGCACCACGTTGGAGACCACACCCTTGTTGCCGTGGCGGCCTGCCATCTTGTCGCCCGGCTGGATGCGGCGCTTCACGGCCAGGAACACCTTGACCATCTTCAGCACGCCCGGGGCGAGGTCGTCACCGGCGGTGATCTTGCCGCGCTTGTCGGCGAAGCGACGCTCGAATTCCTTCTCGTGCGCCTGGATCTGCTTCTGCGCGCGCTCGATGGCTTCCGAGGCGTCCTCGTCCTTCATGCGCAGGGCGAACCAGTCAGCCTTCTTCAGGCCGTCCAGGAACGCGTCGCTGATGACGTCGCCCTTCTTCAGGCCAGCGCCACCGTTGACCACCTTGCCCACGATCTGCGAACGCAGACGCATGTAGATGGCGGCTTCCAGGATGCGGAACTGGTCGTCGAAGTCCTTCTTGACGCGCTTGATTTCAGACTCTTCGATCTGGCGGGCGCGCTTGTCCTTCTCGATGCCGTCGCGGGTGAAGACCTGCACGTCGATGACGGTGCCGTCCATGCCCGGCGGAACGCGCAGCGAGCTGTCCTTCACGTCCGAAGCCTTCTCGCCGAAGATCGCGCGCAGCAGCTTCTCTTCCGGGGTCAGCTGGCTTTCGCCCTTCGGGGTGACCTTGCCGACCATGATGTCGCCGGCGCGGACTTCCGCACCGATGTACACCACGCCGCTCTCGTCCAGGCGGTTCAGCGCCTGCTCGGAGACGTTCGGGATGTCGGCCGAGATTTCCTCCGGCCCCAGCTTGGTGTCACGCGCGACGCAGGTCAGCTCTTCGATGTGGATCGTGGTGTAACGATCCTCTTCCACCACGCGCTCGGAGAGCAGGATGGAGTCTTCGAAGTTGTAGCCGTTCCACGGCATGAACGCGATCAGCATGTTCTGGCCCAGGGCCAGTTCGCCGATGTCGGTGGACGGACCGTCGGCCAGCACGTCGCCGCGGGCGATGACGTCACCCACCTGCACCAGCGGACGCTGGTTGATGCAGGTGTTCTGGTTCGAACGGGTGTACTTGACCAGGTTGTAGATGTCCACGCCTGCGTCGGTGGCGCCAACGATCTCTTCCTCGTTGACCTTGACCACGATACGGGCGGCATCGATCTGCACGATCTCGCCACCACGACGGGCATTCACGGTCACACCGGAGTCACGCGCCACGGCGCGCTCGATGCCGGTACCGACCAGCGGCTTCTGCGCACGCAGGGTCGGCACGGCCTGACGCTGCATGTTGGCGCCCATCAGTGCACGGTTGGCGTCATCGTGCTCCAGGAACGGAACCAGCGCGGCCGCGATCGACACGGTCTGCATCGGCGAGACGTCCATGAAGTGGACTTCCGCCGGCGGCTTCAGCAGCGACTCGCCCTGGAAGCGGCACGGAACGAACTGCTCGGTCAGCACGCTGTCGGCATTGGTCAGGGCGTTGGCCTGCGCAATGACGTACTCGTTTTCTTCGATGGCCGACAGGAACTCGACTTCGTCATAGACCTTGCCGTCCACGACCTTGCGGTACGGGGTCTCGAGGAAACCGTACTGGTTGGTGCGGGCGTACACGGCCAGCGAGTTGATCAGGCCGATGTTCGGGCCTTCCGGGGTTTCGATGGTGCAGACGCGGCCGTAATGGGTCGGGTGCACGTCGCGCACTTCGAAGCCGGCGCGCTCACGGGTCAGGCCGCCCGGGCCCAGGGCCGAGACGCGACGCTTGTGGGTCACTTCCGACAGCGGGTTGTTCTGGTCCATGAACTGCGACAGCTGCGAGGAGCCGAAGAACTCCTTGATGGCAGCGGCGACCGGCTTGGCGTTGATCAGCTCCTGCGGGGTCAGGCCTTCCGACTCGGCCATCGACAGGCGCTCCTTGACCGCGCGCTCGACGCGGACCAGGCCCACGCGGAACACGTTCTCGGCCATTTCGCCGACCGAACGCACGCGACGGTTGCCCAGGTGATCGATGTCATCGACCACGCCGCGACCGTTGCGGATCTCGGTCAGGACCTTGATCACGTCCAGGATGTCGGAGCTGTCGCCATGGGCGGCAACCAGGCGCTTGGACTCTTCGTCGTTGCGCTCACCGTAGTACTTGCGGTCGTACAGCACGGCTTCGCCGGTGGTTTCCTTGCGGCCCACGCGACGGTTGAACTTCATGCGGCCGACCGCGGACAGGTCGTAGCGCTCGAAGGTGAAGAACAGGTTGTGGAACAGGTTCTGCGCGGCGTCCTTGGTCGGCGGCTCGCCCGGACGCATCATGCGGTAGATCTCGACCAGGGCTTCCAGCTGGGTCTTGGTCGGGTCGATGCGCAGGGTGTTGGACAGGTACGGGCCACGATCCAGATCGTTCACCCACAGGGTGCCCACGGCATCCACACCGGCCTTGCGGAAGGCCTGCAGTTGCTCGTCGGTGATCTCGTCGTTGGCCTGGGCCAGCAGTTCGCCGGTCGAAGCATCGACCACGTCGTGCGACAGGATGCGGCCGACGATGTAGTCGTCCGGCACGGCCAGGGCGGCGATGCCCGAGGCTTCCAGCTGCTTGATGTGGCGCGCGGTGATGCGCTTGCCGGCTTCCACGATGACCTTGTCGCCGTCGGCGAGGTCGAAGCCCAGGGTTTCGCCGCGCAGGCGCTCCGGCACCAGCTCCAGCTGGACGCCTTCATCCGGGTTGATGTGGAAGGTGTTGATCTCGAAGAACTCGGCCAGCATCTCTTCGTTGCTGTAGCCGAGCGCGCGCAGCAGGATCGACACCGGCAGCTTGCGGCGGCGGTCGATACGGGTGAACAGCGCATCCTTCGGGTCGAACTCGAAGTCCAGCCAGGAACCGCGGTAAGGAATGATGCGGGCGCTGTACAGCAGCTTGCCCGAGCTGTGGGTCTTGCCACGGTCGTGGTCGAAGAACACGCCCGGCGAACGGTGCAGCTGCGAGACGATGACGCGCTCGGTGCCGTTGACGATGAAGGTGCCGTTCTCGGTCATCAGCGGGATTTCGCCCAGATAGACCTCCTGCTCCTTCACGTACTTGATGGCCTTGGTCGACGACTCACGGTCGTAGATCACCAGGCGCACGGTCACGCGCAGCGGGGCGCCGTAGCTCATGCCACGCTGGCGGCACTCACGCTCGTCGAAGACCGGTTCGCCCAGCTTGTAGCCGACGTATTCCAGGGCAGCGTTGCCGCTGTAGCTGGCGATCGGGAAGACCGACTTCAGCGCAGCGTGCAGGCCGTGGTCCGTGCGCTTGGCCGGATCGACGTTTTCCTGCAGGAATTCACGATAGGAATCCACCTGGATGGCGAGCAGGAACGGCACTTCGAGAATCGAGCGCTGCTTGCCGAAATCCTTGCGGATACGCTTTTTTTCGGTGAACGAATAGGACGTCATGAGGTCTTCCACCTTGTTGTGCGGATCGTGCGCCCACGATCCGAAGGGAACTTGAAATTGTCAGTTGGAAGTCGCTGGTATTGCCGGCACCAGCACGCCTTCTCCCGCTACTTCCAACTGCCAACTCGTCTGCATCCACTCCCCCGCTGCCGCGCTCTGCGCTGGCCTGCCGGGGTCTGACCGCAGCCCGTGTTGGGCTTTTTCTGCTTTTGAAACAGTCGACTAACAGTCGACCCTACCGGTACTGCAACAACGACCAAAGGCCGGGGGCTTACGCCCCCAGCCTTGGCTGCATCGCCGTGAATCGGTGACGATGCAAGGTAACTGCTTACTTGACTTCGACAGTCGCGCCAGCAGCTTCCAGGTCCTTCTTCATCTTCTCGGCGTCGTCCTTCGAAGCGCCTTCCTTCAGGACGCCACCGGCTTCGGCCAGGTCCTTCGCTTCCTTCAGGCCCAGGCCGGTGATGGCGCGGACGGCCTTGATGACTTCGACCTTCTTGTCGCCGGCCGACTTCAGGGTGACGGTGAACTCGGTCTGCTCTTCAACAGCAGCGGCCGGGCCAGCAGCAGCAGCCACGGCAACCGGAGCAGCGGCGGAGACGCCGAACTTCTCTTCGATGGCCTTGACCAGCTCCATCACTTCCATCAGGGACTTCTCGGCGATGGCGTCGACGATCTGTTCGTTGGTAAGGGACATGATTAATACCTTTGGATGATTTTCTGGGTTGAGGTTCCGTCAGGAACCACGGTAAGTCGAAACTCAGGCGGTCTCGGCGGCCGGCTCGGCAGCGTCGGCGGCGACGTCGCCACCACCCTGCTTCTCGCCAACGGCCTTGATGGCGCGGGCAAACATCGTGACCGGCTCGGTCAGGACGCGGGCCAGCATGGCCAGGGCCTGGTCGCGGGTCGGCAGCGAGGCCAGCACTTCGACGTGGCTTGCCGGGAACACTTCGCCACCGATGGCGACGACCTTAGCCTTCAGCTTGTCGTTGCCCTTGGCGGCTTCCTTGATCAGGCGACCGGCAGCGCCGGGCTCCTCGAGCGAGAACGCGTACAGCAGCGGACCAACCATCTGGTCCTGGGCGACTGCGAACTCGGTGCCTTCAACGGCGCGCGAAGCCAGGGTGTTCTTGACAACCTTCAAGAAAACACCGGTTTCACGAGCCTGCTTGCGCATCGCGGTCATCTGGGCGACCGTGGTGCCAGCGTATTCGGCTGCGATCAAGGAGTGGGCCTTGGCGGCGACGTCTGCCAGCTCGGCGACTACTTCTTGCTTCTGGGACAGATTGAGAGCCATTGCACTCCTCCTATTGAACTCCGCTTACGGCTCCTGCCGTGTGCGGTCCTGTGCGGCATCCGTCCTGGACGCCGGGAACATCGGGATGATGTTCCGGGGGTGGGCCGTTCTAGACCTGGAGTGGGCCAACCTGGGAAACCCAGACGTGCGTGAACCAGAAAAACTCCAGAAGGGCACCATCTACGCAGGGTGATTCCGGGGAATCGATTAAGCGCTCATGACTGCTCCGGCGGCGACTCCTTGCCAGATCGAGCTTCCGTGCCCGTCGCCGGTATTGCCACGACCGCGCCTGCGGTCTTTGACGGCTACCGCGGGCGATGTACGGCCAGCGATGCCTTCAAATGTCACGGTCACGGCACCGAAGGTACCGTGACCGCTTGAAACAATTACTTCAGGGTCAGCGACGACTGGTCGACGGTGACGCCCGGGCCCATCGTCGAGCTGACCGAAACCTTCTGCAGGTAGGTGCCCTTCGAGGTGGCCGGCTTGGCCTTGATCAGGTCCAGCAGCAGCGCGGTCAGGTTCGACTTCAGCGCGTCTTCGGCGAAGTCGGCCTTGCCGATGGTGCAGTGGATGATGCCAGCCTTGTCGGTGCGGTAACGGACCTGACCCGACTTGGCGTTCTTCACGGCTTCACCCGGGTTCGGGGAAACGGTGCCGACCTTCGGGTTCGGCATCAGGCCGCGCGGGCCCAGCACGGTGCCCAGCTTACCGACGACGCGCATGGCGTCCGGGGTCGCGATGACGACGTCGTAGTTCAGATCGCCGGCCTGCATCTTCTCGGCCAGATCATCCATACCGACGGCTTCGGCGCCAGCGGCCAGGGCTTCGTCAGCCTTGGCACCGGCCGGAGCGAACACGGCGACGCGGACCGACTTGCCGGTACCGGCCGGCAGCACGGTGGAGCCACGGACCTGCTGGTCGGACTTCTTCGCATCGACGCCCAGGCGCACAGCGACGTCGATCGACTCGACGAACTTGGCCTTGGTGGCGCTCTTCAGGATGTTGATCGCGTCCTCGAAGGCGTATGCCTTGCCCGGAACGACGGCGGCCTTGATGGCCTTCTCACGCTTGGTCTGTGCCATCTTATTAACCCTCCACCACGAGGCCCATGGAACGGGCAGAGCCAGCGATGGTACGCACGGCGGCGTCCAGATCGGCGGCAGTCAGATCCGGTTCCTTCGCCTTGGCGATCTCTTCCAGCTGCTTACGGGTGACCTTGCCGACCTTCTCGGTGTTCGGGCGCTTGGAGCCCGACGAGATGCCAGCGGCCTTCTTCAGCAGGGTGGTGGCCGGGGTGCTCTTGGTGATGAAGGTGAACGTACGGTCCGAGTAGGCCGTGATGATCACCGGAACCGGCAGACCCGGCTCGAGCTTCTGCGTGGCAGCGTTGAACGCCTTACAGAATTCCATGATGTTCAGACCGCGCTGACCCAGCGCAGGACCGACCGGCGGCGAGGGGTTGGCCTGACCGGCCTTCACCTGCAGCTTGATGTAACCGACAACTTTCTTTGCCATGTGAGTACTCTCCGGGTGCTAGCGCCTTTCGACAACAGGCTCCCCATCGGACCGGGAATCACGCGTCCCGGCATCGCGTTTTGAAATCATGCTGAAGGCCACCTTGCGGCGGCCTCGTCCTGCTGGCTTCCCAGCGGGGAGCCGCGCACTATATCAGGTTTTTTCTTCACATGCCTGAAGCGGCACGTAAACGGACGAAACCGGGCAAAGCCCGGTTCCCCTTGTAGAGTCGAGCCATGCTCGACTGCACCGCCATCCGGAGCCTGGAGTCGAGCATGGCTCGACCCTACAGGACCGGTCAGACGGCCTTTTCGACCTGGCCGAACTCGAGTTCGACCGGAGTGGCACGACCGAAGATCAGCACCGAGACGCGCAGACGGCTCTTCTCGTAGTTGACTTCTTCGACGACGCCATTGAAATCGTTGAACGGGCCGTCGGTAACGCGGACCATCTGGCCCGGCTCGAACAGCACCTTCGGACGCGGCTTCTCGACACCTTCCTGAACGCGATTCAGGATGGCTTCGGCCTCGGAATCGGCGATCGGCAGCGGACGGTCGGCGGTGCCGCCGATGAAGCCCATCACGCGCGGGGTTTCCTTGACCAGGTGCCAGCTTTCGTTGTCGATGCGCGGAATACCGGCTTCTTCGTGGGTCTCGATCTGGACCAGCACGTAACCCGGGAAGAACTTGCGCTCGGAGCGGCGCTTCTGGCCAGCGCGCATCTCGACCACTTCTTCGGTCGGGACCAGGACATCGCCGAAGCGCTCTTCCATGCCGTCACGGACGATGCGATCGCGCAGAGCCTGCGCCACCGACTTCTCGAAGCCCGAATAGGCGTGAACGACGTACCAACGCTTCATGCAATTCTCCTTAGCGGCTCAGGAACAACTGAACCAGCCACTGAATGACGTAATCGAACCCACCCAGCAACAGACTGAGAATGGTCACCACCACCATCACGACCCAGGTCATGCGGATGGCTTCTTGGCGCGTCGGCCAGACCACCTTGCGCAGTTCGAAGCGCGACTCGGAGAGGAATTCGCGGGTGTCGCGCCCCTTGCCGGTCAGCATGAACACGCCGATACCGCCAACCAGACCGACCACAACCGCCAACGCACGCAGCTGACCCGCCCACGCACCCAGCTGGGTGGCGCGACCGGAGTCGGCGGAGAACCAGAACCAGACGAACAGACCGGCCAGCACCAGCAGCGATGCGGCGACGTACTTGACGATATCCCCGCCGTTGGCGGAGTTGTCCTTGGAGTGTTCGATCTTGCTATTCATCCGGCTGTGTCTGCTTTAGCGGCCCAGGCCGCTGGATAAGGTGGGCAGATGGCACGCCAGGAGGGACTCGAACCCCCAACCTGCGGTTTTGGAGACCGCTGCTCTGCCAATTGAGCTACTGGCGTACGTGTTGAAACTTGCCTTCCCTTAGACGGCGAAGGCGGACCGAGGTTCCCGGCCCGCCATTCGCGTAACCGGCGGCGCTATGCAACCACCGGTACTGCAGGCTTACTCGATGATCTTCGAGACCACGCCGGCGCCGACGGTACGGCCGCCTTCGCGGATAGCGAAGCGCAGGCCTTCGTCCATTGCCACCGGGTTGATCAGGGTGACGACCATCTTGACGTTGTCACCCGGCATCACCATTTCGACGCCTTCCGGCAGAGCAGCTGCGCCGGTGATGTCGGTGGTGCGGAAGTAGAACTGCGGACGGTAGCCGTTGAAGAACGGGGTGTGACGGCCGCCCTCGTCCTTCGACAGGACGTAGACTTCGCCTTCGAACTTGGTGTGCGGCTTGATCGAACCCGGCTTGGCCAGAACCTGGCCACGCTCGACGTCGTCACGCTTGGTGCCGCGCAGCAGCAGGCCAGCGTTGTCGCCTGCCTGACCCTGGTCCAGCAGCTTGCGGAACATTTCAACGCCGGTCACGGTGGTCTTCTGCACCGGACGGATGCCGACGATTTCGATTTCGTCGCCAACCTTGATCACGCCGCGCTCGATACGACCGGTCACCACGGTGCCGCGGCCCGAGATCGAGAACACGTCTTCCACCGGCATCAGGAACGGCTTGTCGATCGCACGCTCCGGCTCCGGAATCCAGCTGTCCAGGGCATCGACCAGCTTCAGGATGGTCGGCACGCCGATGTCGCTCTGGTCGCCTTCCAGCGCCAGACGGGCCGAACCGGCGATGATCGGGGTGTCGTCGCCCGGGAAGTCGTACTTGCTCAGCAGCTCGCGCACTTCCATCTCGACCAGCTCGAGCAGCTCGGCGTCGTCAACCATGTCGGCCTTGTTCAGGAACACGACGATGTACGGCACGCCGACCTGACGCGACAGCAGGATGTGCTCGCGGGTCTGCGGCATCGGGCCGTCAGCGGCCGAGCACACCAGGATCGCGCCGTCCATCTGGGCGGCACCGGTGATCATGTTCTTGACGTAGTCAGCGTGGCCCGGGCAATCGACGTGGGCGTAGTGACGGACCGGGGATTCGTATTCGACGTGCGCGGTCGAGATCGTGATACCACGAGCCTTTTCTTCCGGCGCGGCGTCGATCGAGGAGTAGTCCTTGAACTCGCCACCGAAGCGCTCGGCACCGATCTTGGTCAGTGCGGCGGTCAGCGTGGTCTTGCCGTGGTCGACGTGACCGATGGTGCCGACATTGACGTGCGGCTTGGTGCGCTCGAACTTACCCTTGGCCATGGCTGCTTATCTCGAATTCGTCTGAGAGGTGATGCTTAAGATGGTGCTCACGAAAGGAATCGAACCTTCGACCTCTTCCTTACCAAGGAAGTGCTCTACCGACTGAGCTACGTGAGCCGAGTTTTGCATTATGACATGAACTCGATAATATTCAAAGTTCATTCAATGGAGCGGGAGACGGGAATCGAACCCGCACCATCAGCTTGGAAGGCTGAGGTTCTACCATTGAACTACTCCCGCGCCGGGAATGTCACAACGTGAAACTGGTGGAGGGAGGTGGATTCGAACCACCGAAGGCGTAAGCCAGCAGATTTACAGTCTGCCCCCGTTGGCCGCTTGGGTATCCCTCCTTACCACCCCATTCCGTTGCCGCCGAAGCGTTGCGGTGTGTGGTGGTGAGCCGCTTATTCTGCTGATGGGACGGGGGGCTGTCAACGCTTTTTTCCACTTTTTTCACACGCTGTCGCAAACCCATTGATACGCAAGGTTATTGCCCCGGGACCGCAAGGGTCTCGTTGGCGAAAATTGCGACATGAGGGACGCCGTCGCCGCCGATCCAGCCCCGATACATGCCCTGGGTGTTGAATGGCGTGGCCATTTTTCCGTCTGCAGCGAGCACGATCGCACCGCCGTCACCCCCCATCTGCGGAATCGTCTCGTTGATCACGCCCTTGCCGGCCTGTTCCGGCGTCTGCCCCTGGTAGCGCATGCGTGCGCAGATCTCGTGCGCGGCCGCGGTGCGGATGTAGTACTCGCCCCAGCCGGTGCCGGACACCGCACAGCGCGCATCGGCCCAGGTGCCTGCACCGATGATCGGCGAGTCACCCACCCGGCCATAGCGCTTGTTGGTCATGCCGCCAGTGGAGGTACCGGCGGCCAGGTGCCCCTGCACATCCAATGCGACTGCACCGACGGTCCCGAAGTGCTTTGCAGTCTCCAGGTCGGCATGCGCCTGGCCACTGGCCTCTTCTTTCAGTGCACGCTGCAGCTGCTGCCAACGCTTCTCCGTACGGAAGTAGGAGGGATCGACCAGAGACATCCCCTGCTCGACCGCGAAGGCTTCGGCGCCCTGCCCCACCATCATCACGTGCCTGGATTGCTGCATCACGGTCTGCGCCAGCAGGATCGGGTTGCGCACCCGCTGCACGCCGGCCACCGCGCCCGCCGCCTGGCTCGCGCCATCCATGACAGCCGCATCCAGCTCGTTATGGCCGTCGTGGGTGAACACCGCACCCTTGCCGGCGTTGAAGGTGGGATCGTCCTCCAGGACGGTGATCGCAGCGGTGACTGCAGCCAACGCGGGGCGACCCGCCGCCAGCTCCGCATGCCCCTTCAACAGGGCCGCCCGCAGCGCGTCACGTGCGGCCTTTTCCTCGGCCGGCGACAGGTCCTTGCGCTCGACGCCGGCGCCGCCGTGGATGACCAGCAGCGGTGAAGCCGCCGGTGCGGCCTGGGCAAGCATGGGCAGGGACAACAGTGCGGACAGCGCCAGGCGCAGTTTCATCGGGTACGTCTCCAGCAGAACGAGTGAATGGATTGCGGGGTAGTGTAGGCCGCTGGTAGCAAGGGGCGCATCAGGGAAGATGAGTTGCCGGCCAGCGGCCGGCACTACCGAAGCGTGAACTCAATCTCGCCGTCGCTGACGTCGGCCATCGCCTGGTAATCGGCGTCGGCCTGGAAATCGTCCAGGCGCATGCGGCTGCCGCTGGCGACCACCGTCACCGGCACTGCATGGAAGCGCAACGGCTCACCTTCGACCATGCGGTCCGCATCACGCCCGGGGCTGACCACCCAGACCTTGCCTTCGCCGTCGGCGCTGTAGACCTGTGCCTGGCCATCGGGCTCCACGCACAGGGCGGTGTCCTCGTCGACGCCGATGCCGACGATGTCGGGGTCGCCACTGTCCTGCGCGGCGCGCGCCACGAACACGATCAGGCGGCCGAGCCGATCGCGCTTGTCGAAGTGGGTGTCGGTGACCACGCGCTGCAGGTAGGGCATCTGCAGGAAGCCACTGTCCATGGTCACCGCACTGCCCATCGGGTCGGCCAGCGCACCGGCGGAGGTGATGCTGCCGCCGTCCATCGCGCCGTAGGCATAGCCACCGAGGATGGCCAGCCCGGCGCTGGTACCGGCAATCGGCTTGCCGGCGCGCACATGGGCATTGAGCGCGCGGTTGAGCGCGGTGCCCTTCCAGAAGCGGATGTAGCGCGACTGGTCACCACCGGCAATGAAGATGGCATCGGCCGCAGCCACCACGCGCAGCACGGCCGGATCGTCGGCGCCGCGGCGGCTGTCGAAGACCAGCGTCTGCACTGCGGTGGTCCCGCCAATCTCGCGATACAGGCGGTCCTGCAGCTCATCACTGCCAGAAGCGCGCAGGATCAGCACGCGGCCGTTACCGGCCTGCTTCAGCCACCAGTGAAAGGCCTCCGGCACCCATTCGCCACCGCCCATCAGCATCATGGCCGGCGCGCGCGGGCCGGGCCGGGGTGCGTCAAGATCCCCGGCTTCGTAGTAGGCGAAGCCCGGGCCCTGCAGGTCCTGCGCAAGGGCGGCCAACGGCACGGCCAACACCAGCAGCGCCAGCCAGGCGAAGGGGGCACGCAGGGTGCAATGGAGGCGTCGCATCTTGATCTCCCTGAACAAAATCGACTTGCAAGCGTTTTCACTCTTTGCCAGATAGGGACCCAGTAGTCAAGGGCATAAAAAAGGCGTTAAATGCGCGCGCCCATTCCGGAAATCTGAATGGGGGACAGGGCCCCTCCTCTGCGGGCCGGCTTCATTTCCGAGAATTCCTCATGCGTAGAAAGGCGATGGCGTGGTCGATCCAGCTGGCGTTGATGGGCGTGGCTGCTTCCGCGGCGGCCCAGGCACCGGCCTCCTCTTCGGTTCAACAACTGGATGCGGTGCAGGTCACCGGTTCGCGCATTCCGCGCGCCCAGGTGGAAGGCCCCGCCCCGATCACGGTGATCAGCGCCGAGCAGATCCGCTCCAGCGGCTTCACCAGCGTGCCCGACGTGCTGCGCTCGATGACCCAGAACGGCGGTGAGACGCAGAGCCAGCAGTCGTCCAGCGGCGCCGACTTCTCGCCGGGCGCCCAGCAGGTGGACCTGCGCGGGCTGGGCCCGAACCACACGCTGGTGCTGGTCAATGGCCGCCGCATCGCCGACTTCCCGATGCCGTTCAAGGGCCGCAGCAACTTCACCGATGTCTCCAACATTCCGCTGGGCATGATCGAGCGCATCGAAGTGCTGACCGGCAGTGCCTCGGCCATCTACGGTTCGGACGCGATCGCCGGCGTGGTCAACTTCATCCTGAAGAAGAAGGCCGACGGCACCACCGTCGACATGCGCATGGGCACCACCAGCGAAGGCGGTGGCGAGTCGTTCGACATGAGCCTGGCCAGTGGCTTCAGCCGTGGCAACTTCAACGCCGTGTACAGCGTTGAACTGCAGTCGCAGACCCCGCTGTGGGCGTACGAGCGCGATATCCAGGATTCGACCCAGGACGCACCGACTGAACGTACGCGTGCCGCTCGTCGCGCCTATCTGCGCACGGACTACAACGACGACTATCTGGATCCGGGCGCGACCACCTGCGAAGCGCTGGCCGGGCAGAACCAGGGCAGTACTTACCATGCCTACCGGCCGCGCTCCGGCTGGTATTGTGGCAGCGATACGTCAATCGGCTACGGCACCATCCTCAGCAAGCGCCGCGGCGCCAATGGCTACGCCTCGCTGAGCTACGACTTCGACAACGGTCAGCAGTGGTTCGCCGACGTGCAGCTGGGTTATCACACGATGTCGCTGATGCGCGATGTGACGTCCTGGGGCTACATGAGCTCAGACGGCAATGAAGCGGGCTATTTCAGAAACATTGCCAGCACGGAGGCCGATCAACAGATCGAATCCTGGAACCGCCAGTTTTCGCCGGAGGAAATGGGCGGCCTGCGCAACGGCATGGTGCGCAGCACGCAGAAGACCTTCAGCGTGACCACTGGCTTCAAGGGCAATCTGACCGGCAACTGGGACTACGAGGCCGCGCTGAGCCATTCGCAGTACCAGTCGCGGATCAGCTGGGCGAAGATCATCGCCGCTAAGGCCAATGACCTGCTCCTGGGCCCGCAGTTGGGCGATTACACCGATGACGAAGGCAACGTATTCCCGATTTTCAATGCCGACCCGTCACGCCTGTACCGGCCGCTGACCCGCGCCGAGTACGATTCGATCGCAGCGCGCACCACCTACACCCCGAAGTCGCGCACCGAAACGGCTGCGTTAACGCTGACCAATTCCGCGCTGTTCGGCCTGCCGGGGGGGGATGCCGGCTTTGCCGCGACCGTGGAAGTGGGCCAGCAGGCGTACTCGCTCAATCCCGATCCGCTGGCGACCCAGTACTACTACTACAGCTGGAAGGATTCGGACGGCAACGGTTCGCGCAACCGCTGGGCCACAGCGGCCGAACTGCGCATGCCCCTGCACGAGACGGTCAACCTGAGCGTGGCAGGCCGCTACGACCAGTACCGCTATTCCGGCCACACCATCGGCAAGGCAACTTGGAGCGGCGGCCTGGAATGGCGCCCGATCGACACGCTTCTGGTACGCGGTTCGTATGGCACCGCGTTCCGCGCACCGGACCTGCACTACGTGTTCGCCGGCCCGGGCAACGACGAGACTGACGTAGTGGATCTGTACGACTGTCGCGCCAATGGCACCGAATGCGACGAAGACGTCAGCATCATCCGCAGCCGCACCGGCAATCGCCAGCTCGACCCGGAAACCAGCACCTCGTGGAGTGCCGGCTTCGTCTGGTCGCCGGCAATCGGCCTGGATCTGTCGGTGGACTGGTTCGACATCGACATGCGCAAGCAGGTGCAGGACATGGAAGTGCGCACGATTCTGGCCAGCGAAGCGAACTGCCGCCTCGGCAGTGCCGACATCAATTCACCGACCTGCGTGGACGCGCTCGACCGCGTTACCCGCACCAGTGATGGCCGCCTGTACGGCGTGCGTGTCGCCCCGATCAACGTCGCCCGCGAATCCACCTCCGGCATCGACATCGGCTTGCGTTACCGCCTGCAGACCGGTATCGGCGACTTCATCCTCAACGGCACCCACACCTGGGTGAAGAAGCACGACTTCCAGCGCTACCCCGGCGACCCCGTCGAAGATCAGTTCGCGGTCAACAGCGGTTTCGATATTCCACGCACCAAAACCAGCCTGAGCGTGACCTGGGAGAAGGCTGCGTGGTCGGCGACAGTCTACGGTTCACGACTTGGCAAGCTGCCAACCTATGACAGCTACGGCCAGACCTTCGACTGGGACAGCGGTGACAGCCCGTACATCAAGGCAACCTACCGCTACAACGCGTCGCTGCAGTACCGCTTCGACGACCACTCGCGCCTGTCGCTGTCGGTGGTCAACGTGTTCAACAAGATGCCGCCGAAGGACGCCACGTACACCGCGTATCCGTACTACGACGTGTCCTGGTTCGACAGCGTCGGCCGCACCATCAACCTGCAGTACACCCACAAGTTCGGTGGCAGCGCGCTGTAAGGCACGCCGCATTGCAGAACGTGGACGACAGGGCCCGCCATTGGCGGGCCTTGTTGTTTGGGAACCTGGCTCTGGTAGATGCCCATCTTGGTAGGCATTCGTTGCCGCGCACCCGCCCTGGGTTTTCCACACCGCACGTGGAAAGCGATGGGGGTTTGGTGTGGACAAGTCCCTGCGAGCCACGCATTGCAATGGTTTCGAAGGGTGGCAATTTTTTGTCCAGACAGAATCCGGGTTCTCCACATGCGCCGTGGAAAGCGATGGGAACTACGTGTGGACAAGTAAGTGGGAGTGTTGCCACGCAAGCGTTTCGAAGCATGGCGAAAATTTATCCACACTGCCCGGGCAATCCCTGCAGAGCCGACCCCATGCTCGGCTCCGGCTGGCATCAGCCGAGCATGGGCTCGGCCCTGCAGCGATACGCAGGGTTTTCCACACCGTGCGTGGAAAGCGGTGGGGGTTTGGTGTGGACAAGTACTTGCGAGCCCTGTGCCGCAGGCGCTTCAGAGCATGATCAATTTTTGTCCACGCATGCAACCGACGCCGGAAACGCGAACGCCCCGCACAAGGCGGGGCGTCTTGGGTCGATCCGATGCCGCTGGATCAGACGTTGAAGCGGAAGTGCAGGATGTCGCCTTCCTGCACTCGGTATTCCTTGCCTTCCAGGCGAAGGCGACCGGCTTCCTTGGCGCCGGCTTCGCCCTTGTACTTGATGAAGTCGTCATACGCGATGGTTTCGGCGCGGATGAAGCCCTTCTCGAAGTCGGTGTGGATGACCGCGGCGGCCTGCGGGGCGGTGGCGCCCTTGCGCACGGTCCACGCGCGGACTTCCTTCACGCCAGCGGTGAAGTAGGTCTGCAGGCCGAGCAGGCTGTAGGCCGCGTTGATCACGCGGTTCAGGCCCGGCTCGCTCAGGCCCAGATCGGCCAGGAAGGTATCGCGGTCTTCGTCATCGAGCTGGGACAGCTCCTCTTCGATCGCGGCCGACACCGGCACCACTTGCGCGCCTTCGGCGGCAGCATGCGCGCGCACGGCTTCCAGGTGCGGGTTGTTCTCGAAACCGTCTTCCAGCACGTTGGCGATGTACATCACCGGCTTCAGGGTCAGCAGGAACAGATCGCGCACCAGCGCCTTCTCTTCCTCGTCCAGGCCCACCGAACGGCCGGACTTGCCGTCGGACAGCGCCGCCTGCAGCTTGGCCAGCACCGGCTTGCGCGCCGCGGCGTCCTTGTCACCACCCTTGGCCGCACGCTCGGCGCGGTTCAGCGCCTTCTCGACGCTGTCCAGGTCGGCCAGCGCCAGCTCGGTATCGATGGTTTCGATGTCCGAGATCGGGTCGACCTTGTTGTTGACGTGGATGACGTCGGCGTTCTCGAAGCAGCGCACCACGTGGGTGATCGCATCGACTTCACGGATGTGCGCCAGGAACTTGTTGCCCAGGCCTTCACCGCTGGCGGCACCGGCCACCAGGCCGGCAATGTCGACGAATTCGACCGCGGTCGGGATGACCTTCTGCGGGTTGATGATCGCTGCCAGCTCGTTCAGGCGCGGATCCGGCACCGGCACGATGCCGACGTTCGGTTCGATGGTGCAGAACGGGAAGTTCGCCGCGGCGATACCCGCCTTGGTCAGCGCATTGAACAGGGTCGACTTGCCGACGTTGGGCAGGCCGACGATGCCGCATTTGATACCCATGGGTTGAATCCGGGTTTGAGTGTAAGTGGATGATTCGGGATTCAAGGCTCGCCTGCGGGCATGCCTTCAATCCCCAATCGTCCTTCCAGTAGCCCGCGCTAGAACGCGGCGTACAACCTGTGACGTTCTGCGTACGCTTTCAGCAGTTCTTCAAGCTGGCCCTCGTCGACCAGTGCATAGAATCGCCCATCCAGCGCATCAAGTGCTGTTTCGACTTCATCGTCGAGCCACCCGTCAGCACGATAGATCTGCAGGCGTCTTTGCGCATGATGATCTTCCATGGCCTCATTGCCAAACAGTAGCTGCTGGGCAGCGAGCACGATGTCTCGCACGCCAAGCTGCTGCATCTCCCCAAGCCCTGCAAGCGCTTCAGCAATGTAGGCGCCAGCAGAATTGAGGAAATAGGCATCAAGCCCTCCACGATAGACATCATTGATGAGCGCGTTGATCGCAAAGTAACGCTGATCCTGCACTGACAATCCGGCAAATCCACAACCGTTCCCGTGGACCTGTTCGATCAACCAATGCCAATGCCGCCCCTCTGCGGATTCTCCGAAGCGCTTCCGCTCTTCGCGAATCTCCCGATCCCGCGTTCTCGCCATTTCCATGCTTTGCCGCGTTCCATTCCGGCACGGCATGCAGAGCCCATTGTTCCGGGCCGCCGTCGCCAGCAGGATCATGGCGCCACACACGGTGCAGGGAGTACGCGGGTCGGTCATGGTCAGCGCGGAGTGTGCAGCCGCTTCATCGCTTCGCTGAAATCGCCCTGCACCGCCAGCGGCAGCACGTCGATCGCATCATCGATGGCGCGCGCGATCAGCACGTCGTCGTCCTTGGACGGGCGCCCCAGCACCCAACCCACCACGCGGTCCTTGTGGCCAGGATGGCCGATACCCACGCGCAGGCGATGGAACTTGCCGTGGCCGAGCAGGCGGATGGTGTCGCGCAGGCCGTTCTGGCCACCGTGGCCACCGTCGAACTTCAGCCGCGCCACGCCGGGCGCCAGGTCCAGTTCGTCGTGGGCCAGCAGGGTTTCTTCCGGCTCGATCTTCCAGAACCGCTGTGCGGCGGTGACCGACTTGCCGCTGAGGTTCATGAAGGTGGCGGGCTTGAGCAGCCACACCGTCTGCCCGGCGATCTCGACCTTGGCGGTCTCACCGAACAGCTTGCTGTCCACATTCCATCGCGCACCGGCTTTTTCCGCCAGGGCCTCAACGAAATGAAACCCGGCATTGTGCCGGGTCCGGGCGTGTTCCGATCCGGGGTTGCCCAGACCGACGATCAGTCGCAGTCCTGCCATGGTTCCTTCCAATACGGTGCCTGCCCGGAGGCAGGCACCGTAGCGGTATTACTCGGCGGCAGCCGCTTCTTCGTCAGCCGCGTCGGCCTTGCCGGCCTTGGCGGTGACGATGGCGTCGTCGTGGTCCTTGCCCAGCGCCAGGGCCGGGATTTCCACGCCCTTCGGCAGCTTGATGTTGGACAGGTACACCACGTCACCGGCCTTCAGCTCGCCCAGGTCGACTTCGATCGACTCCGGCAGGTCCTTCGGCAGGCAGGTGATGGTCACTTCCTTCAGTTCGTGGGTGACCACGACGTCGGCAGCCTTGCCAGCCGGCGAGGTGTCTTCGTTGATGAAGTGCAGCGGGACCGAAGCGGTCAGGGCTTCGTTCTCGTTCACGCGCTGGAAGTCCAGGTGCATGATCAGCTGCTTGTACGGGTGGCGCTGCATGTCACGCAGCAGGACCTTCTGCACCTGGCCGTCCAGGTTCAGGTCCAGGATCGAGGCATAGAACCACTCGTTCTGCTGGGCCAGCCAGATTTCGTTGTGGTCCAGGCTGATGGCGACCGGCTCGGCGTTGCCGCCGTACACGATGGCCGGGATCACACCAGCGTGACGCAGGCGGCGGCTCGCACCCTTACGCTGCAGTTCACGCTTGGTGACCTTGATTTCATGGGTCTTCGACATTTTCGACTACTCAGGTTGTTGCCGCGCCTTGCGGCGTGGCGGTTGAAGATGCTTCCGCGACCAGAAGCACCCGGGGTATGTCCCCGCCGTTGCCGGCAGGGACGAAAAACTCAGTCGACGTACAGCGAGCTGACCGACTCGCCGAAGGCGATGCGGCGCATCGTTTCGGCCAGCATTTCCGCCACGCTCAGCTGGCGGATCTTGCTGCACACCCGCGCTGCGTCTTTCAGCGGGATGGTGTCGGTCACCACCAGCTCGTCGAGCTGGGAATTGGTGATGTTGTCCACCGCCGGGCCCGACAGCACCGCGTGGGTGCAGTAGGCGGCGACCTTGAGCGCACCGCGCGCCTTCAGGGCAGCGGCAGCGGCGCACAGGGTGCCGGCGGTATCGACGATGTCATCGACCATCACGCAGGTCTTGCCTTCGACGTCACCGATGATGTTCATCACGGTGGAGACGTTGGCGCGCGGGCGGCGCTTGTCGATGATCGCCAGATCGGCGTCATCCAGGCGCTTGGCGACCGCACGGGCGCGGACCACGCCGCCCACGTCCGGCGACACAACGATCAGGTTCTCGGTGCCGTAGGCGCGCCAGATGTCGGCCAGCAGCAGCGGGGACGCATACACGTTGTCCACCGGAATATCGAAGAAGCCCTGGATCTGGTCGGCGTGCAGGTCGACGGTCAGCACGCGATCAGCGCCAGCGGTGCTGAACATCTTCGCCGCCAGCTTGGCGGTGATCGGCACGCGCGAGGAACGCATGCGGCGATCCTGGCGCGAGTAGCCGAAGTACGGCACCACGGCGGTCACGCTGGCCACCGATGCGCGCTTGAGCGCGTCGATCAGCACCAGCAGTTCCATCAGGTTTTCCGCGCTCGGCGCGCAGGTCGGCTGGATCACGAACACGTCCTGCTTGCGGACGTTCTCTTCGATTTCCACCTGCACTTCACCATCGGAGAAATGCGAGACCAGCGCCTTGCCCGGGCGAACCCCCAGTTCCTTGCAGATGTTCTGCGCCAGACGTTTGTTGGCGTTGCCGGAAAAGACCAGCAGGTTCGGGGACTCTTGCATCATGATTGTCTCGGGCGGGGACGAGTGGCGGGGATCCGGAGTCGGCAAGGACCCGATGGACCCTTGCTGCTGACAACACCGCGGTTGTTTCCACGTCCCGCGCAGGCGATGCGCTGGAAGGCGCGGACACAGCCGCTATTGGCAGGGGCGGTAGGATTCGAACCTACGAATGCCAGGATCAAAACCTGGTGCCTTGGGCCTCTTGGCGACGCCCCTGCATTGATAAATCAGTGTTGCTCGAGTGCATCCAGCAGTGGCGAACGCGCAACGCCCGCTGCCACCCTTGCCCGCAACTCCTTCGGCAACTTCGACCGTCCCTGCTCTGCGGCAGACTGCGATGCGAACTCGACGAAACAACCACTTCCCGAACCGGTCAGCCGCGCCGTGCCGATGTCGCTCAACGCTGCGAACGCTGCCTCGACGGCAGGCTCACGGCGGCGCAGCACCGGTTCGAACGCGTTCCCGACCAGGGTTCCGGAAGCGAAGTCCTCTATTTTCGCCACTGGGCTGTCGCGCGTCAAATCCGGGTCTGCGAACAGGGCCGGGGTGGGAACATGAACGCCCGGTTCAACCACCACATACCAGGCCGGTTCCAGCGCGATCGGCTGCAGGCGCTCGCCCACCCCTTCGGCCCAGGCATTGCGCCCGCGCACGAACACCGGCACGTCCGCCCCCAGGCGCAGGCCCAGCGCGGCAAGCGCGTCCTCGTCCAGACCGGCCCGCCACAGGCGGTTCAGCACCACCAGCACGGTGGCGGCATCGGACGAACCGCCGCCGAAGCCGCCACCGGCAGATACATGCTTTTCAACGACGATGTCCGCACCTTGCGCGACATTTGCCACTTCTTTGAGCAATCGCGCGGCACGCACCGCCAGATCATCGGCCTCGGCGACGCCAGCCAGCCCCTCGCCCTGCCGGCGCACCTGGCCGTCTTCACGCAGGCGCAGGCCGATGCGGTCGCCCCAGTCCAGCAGCCGGAACACGGTCTGCAGCTCGTGGTAACCGTCGGCGCGGCGGCCGGTGATGTGCAGGAACAGGTTCAGCTTGGCCGGGGCCGGCCACCAGGACCAGCCCGCGTCGTCGACTGCCCCGCTCATGGCGCGCCCTGCCCCCACTGGTCCACCAGCAGGCGTACCTTGGCGTCGCCATTGCTGGCTTCGATCCGGCGCGGCAACGCCGGGTGCCCGGCCTCGGCCGGGTACCAGTCCAGGTACTGCACCTGCCAGCCCATATGCTGCATGCGACGCGGCCGGCCTTCACCGTCGCGCTCGACCTTCTCCGGGCCAGCGGCGTCGCCGGCCACCAGGCCACGCATCCACTCCGGCAGCTGGTTGACCGGAATGTCCCAGCCCGTCGCCTCCAGCAGCAGCTGCTGGGCGTCCTCGCCATCGCGCGGACCGCCGGCCAGCCCTTCCAGGCGGCCAGCTTCGGAATGGGTATCGCCGGTCAGCTTCCAGCTCTGCCGGGTCACCGGCGCGCTCAGCTCGACCACATAACGGCGCCCTTCCTGCTTCCAGTCGATGCGACCGCTGCCACCGTCCTTGCCCTTGCTGACCGCGACCCGGCCCTGGAAGGCCCAGTCCGGCTGTGCCTGCAGCGCGGCCACGCGTGCGGCCTCGGCCTGCGCCGCTTCGGCCGAAACGATCTCGACCACCGCCGGCGCCGGGGTCTTCTGCGTGCCCACGCTGGTGCAGGCGCTGACCGCCAGGGTCGCGGCCGCCAACAGCAGCGGCCGGATCAGGGAAACACTCATGGATTGAATTTCTCGCGGGCGCGCAGCAGCGCGCGGTTTTCAGGGTCGAGCTTGGCCGCTTCCTCGAAGAAATGACGGGCCTCATCGTGCTTGCCCAGCACCCACAGCACTTCGCCAACGTGCGAAGCGATCTCCGGGTCCTTGGCCAGGGTCCAGGCCCGGCGCAGCTGCACCAGTGCCTCTTCCTTGCGGCCCAGGCGATACAGCACCCAGCCGTAGCTGTCGACGATGGCGGCGTTGTCCGGTTCGGCCACGCGGGCGCGGTCGATCAGCTCCAGTGCTTCCTGCAGGCGGCCGGTGCGGTCGGCCAGGGTGTAACCCAGCGCGTTCAAAGCCGGAACGTTCTCCGGTTCGGTCACCAGGATCTTGCGCAGATCCGCCTCGGCGCGCGGGATATCGTCGCGGCGTTCCCAGGTGAGCGCACGGGCGTACAGCAGGCCGTTGTCATCCGGGTAAGCGGCCAGGCCGCGGGCCAGCGCATCCAGTTCACCGGCGCTGTCGTCGGCGCGCTGGCGCAGTTCGGCTTCCAGCAGGTAGGCGTCGCGACGCACGTCGTCGTCGACCACCGCATCGGACTGGATCGCATGCACTTCTTCCAGCGCCAGCGGCAGGCGCCCGGCCAGGGCCTGGGCATTGGCTGCGCGCAGGCGCGCTTCGCTCAGCTCATCGCCACCGGGCACGCTGTGGTACCACTGCACTGCCTCGGGATAACGCTTCAGGTACTCGGCGATCTTGCCCAGCAGCAGGCGCTGCGCCGGGTCCGGCTTGGCCGCCTGCCGCGACAGTTCGTTGTAGAGATTGGACAGCGCGGCCTTGTCGCCCTGCTTGGCCAGCAGCGAGGCGCGCATGCCCCAGGTCTGCACGTCCTGCGGGCCGAACGCCAGCACGCGCTCGGCGGCGGACGGCTGGCCGAGACTGTCATAGGCAATGGCCACCGCATTGCGCAGCTCCGGGTCCTGGCGGGTCTTCGGCTCCACATCGTGCAGCAGCGACAACGCCTTGCCGGTCTCGCCCGCCTGTTGCAGCTGGCTGGCACGCAGCAGCGCCACACGTGGCTCTTCCGGGAAGCGCTTGACCACTTCATCGATCATGCGCCGGGCCAGCTCGGGCTTTTCCATGCGCAGGGCAAGGCGGCCAAACTCCTGCCAGGCTTCAATCTTCGGCGGAATGGCATTGGCGTCGACCAGCTCACCCAGCACCTGCGCGGGCACCGCCGGATCACGGCCGCCACCGATCAGTGCGGCCAGGGCGAACTTCCAGCCGCGCTCGTCGGGGTCGGCCAGCAGGCCCTGCAGTTCGGTGCGGGCAGCCTTCACATCGCCCTGGCGCATGGCCAGCGCACCGGCCGCACTGCGCATGGTCAACGAGCGCGGGGCGCGCTGCTGCCACAGTGCCAGGCCCTTGGCCGCGCTGGCATCATCGTTGGCGAGCATGGAAATGCGGGTCGCGCGCTCGGCCAGGCCGGCGTCGCCGTCGGTCTGCTGGGCCGCCTGCAGGTACCAGCGCGCGGCCTCGGCCAGCTTGCCGGCCTGCAGGGCGAACTCACCGGCCATCACCGGTTCCAGCGCCAGTTCCTCAGTGGCCGCGGCCCGCACGGGGGCCTTGGCCGGCACCGCCGCCAGGGCCTGGCTGCACGCCAGGGACAGCAGCAGAACACTGGGGATGCGAATCAATGCGGGCATCGTCGGCATCGGGGCCTTAAAATGTCGTCCAATGGCCAGCAGCTTATCGCAAGCAACTGAACAATGACCCTGTGGGTGCTCGGACTGAATCACCAGACCGCACCGGTGGAGCTGCGCGAACGCGCGGCCTTCGCCGGTGAGGCGTTGCCGCGCGCGCTCGGTTCGCTGCGCGATACTCCGCAGATCGCCGAGGCGGTGCTGCTGTCCACCTGCAACCGCACCGAGCTGTACGCCGTGGCCGATTCGGCACAGGCGCTGGACCAGTGGCTGCACACCCAGGCCGGCGACCTGCAGGGCTACCTGTACCAGCACGCCGACGCCGAGGCCGTGCGCCACCTGTTCCGGGTCGCCACCGGGCTGGACTCGATGGTGCTGGGTGAACCGCAGATCCTCGGCCAGGTGAAAGATGCCTGGTCGACCGCGCGCGACCATGGCCTGCTCGGCCAACGCCTGGACCGCCTGTTCCAGCAGACCTTCTCGGTGGCCAAGCGTGCGCGCACCGATACCCAGGTCGGCGCCAACCCGGTATCGGTGGCGTCGGCTGCGGTGCGCCTGGCGCAGAACGCGTTCGCGCGGCTGGACGATTCCACCGTACTGCTGGTCGGTGCCGGCGAGACCATCGAACTGGCTGCACGGCACCTGAGCGAAGGCAAGGTACGCCGGCTGCTGATCGCCAACCGCACCCTCGCCCACGCGCAGGAACTGGCCAGCCGACATGGTGGCGTGGCGCTGCCGCTGACCGAACTGGACCGCCACCTGGGTGAGGCCGACGTGGTGTTCTCGGCCACCGCTGCGCGCGAACCGGTGATCCATCGCGAAATGGTGGCCAAGGCCCTGCGCGCGCGCCGGCACAAGCCGATGCTGCTGTTCGACCTGGCCGTACCGCGCGACATCGAGGCCGAGGTCGGCACGCTCAACGACGCCTTCCTCTACACCGTTGATGACCTGGAACGCGCGGTGGAAGACAACCGCCGTGGCCGTCGCGAGGCCGCCGCCGAAGCCGAGGCGATCATCGACCTGCAGGTGTCGCGCTTCGTCGAGACCCAGCAGGCCAGCGCCCATCAGGCGCCGCTGCGGCAGCTGCGCGCGTTCGGCGAAGCCACCCGCACCGAACTGCTGGAGCGCGCGCGACAGCAGCTGGCCAACGGCAAGCCGGCCGACGAAGTGCTGGAACTGCTGGCCCACGGCCTGACCAATCGACTCCTGCACCCGCCCACTGCTGCGCTGCGCGCGGCCGCGCTGAGTGGCGATGCTGACCTGACCCGCGCCGCCGAGCGCCTGTTCCCGGCCACGCCGGGTTACCGCCACCCACCCGTGAGACCCGATGACGCCGACCCTGCGCCGTAAGCTGGAAGCGCTGGCCGAGCGCCGCGAAGAACTGGAACGCCTGCTCGCCGAACCCGATGTGGTCGCCGACAACACTCGTTTCCGCGACCTTTCGCGCGAATTCGCCCAACTTGAACCGATCGCCATCGCCCTGGCCGATGAAGCCCGTGCCAAGGCCGATCTGGCCGCCGCCGAAGGCATGCGCGCCGACCCGGACCTGCGCGAGCTGGCCGATGAGGAAATCGCTGCTGCACAGGCGCGCCTGCAGGAACTGGAGCAGGAGCTGGCGCTGCTGCTGGTGCCGCGCGACCCGCGTGACGAAGGCAACCTGTTCCTGGAAGTGCGCGCCGGTACCGGCGGCGACGAGGCCGCGATCTTTGCCGGCGACCTGTTCCGCATGTACGCCCGCTACGCCGAGCGCCAGGGCTGGAAGGTCGAGATCGAATCGGACAGCCCGGGCGAGCATGGCGGCTACAAGGAAGTGGTGGCGCGCGTGGTCGGGCGTGGCGCGTTCTCGCGCCTGAAGTTCGAATCGGGCACGCACCGCGTGCAGCGCGTGCCGGCCACCGAATCGCAGGGCCGCATCCATACCTCGGCGGCCACCGTGGCGATCATTCCCGAGGCCGATGAGGTCGATGACATCGTCATCAACCCGGCCGACCTGAAGGTGGATACGTTCCGTTCGTCCGGTGCCGGCGGCCAGCACGTCAACAAGACCGAATCGGCCATCCGCATCACCCACGTGCCGACCGGCGTGGTGGTGGAATGCCAGACCGAGCGCAGCCAGCACGCCAACCGCGACAAGGCGATGAAGCGCCTGAAGGCACAGCTGCTCGATGCCGAGCGCCAGCGCCAGGACGCGGCGCAGGCCGAGTCGCGGCGCCTGCAGGTGGGCAGCGGTGACCGCAGCCAGCGCATCCGCACCTACAACTTCCCGCAGGGCCGGATCACCGACCATCGCGTGGAAGGCCTGACCCTGTACGACCTGCCCAACGTGCTGGCCGGCGACCTCGACCCGCTGCTGCAGCGGCTCAGCCACGAGCACCAGGTCGACGCCCTGGCCCAGTTGTCGGCGGGCTGAGTCGCATGTCGGCCTGGCAGCAGCGGCAGCACCTGCAACAGGCGATTGCACGCCAGCCGGGCGACTTCGTCGCCTGGGTGATGCTGGCGGACCTGGAACTGGAAGCCGGCGACATCGCCGCCGGCGAGCAGGCCGCGCGCCGTGCACTGCAGCTGCGCCCGAACCACCCTGAAGCGCTGGCGCGGCTGGGCCGCGTGGCCTGGATGGCCGGCGCGCATGCCGATGCGGCGAAACTGCTCGGCCAGGCCTCGGCGTTGGCCCCGCAGCACCCGGGCATTGCCCTGTGGCTGGGCCATGCGCTGGAAGATGCCGATGATGCCGAAGGCGCGGCGGCAGCCTATCGCCGTGCGCATGCACTGATGCCGGGCGAACCCTATATCGCCGCCCAGCGCCTGGCCTGGCAGCGTCGCCTGTGCGACTGGCAGGACGTGGACGCGCTGGCGGCACAGGTACGTGGTGCACTTGCCTCTGGGCAGGGCGTGGTCGAACCGTTCGCGTTCCTCAGCGAAGATGCCAGCGCAGCCGAGCAGTTGGCCTGCGCGCGTGCCCGTGCATCCGCCGTTGCCACTTCAGTGCGGCCGTTGCCGCCAGTGAAGGTGCGTTCCCAGGGCCCGCTGCGGGTCGGCTTCCTTTCCAATGGTTTCGGCGCCCATCCCACCGGATTGTTGACCGTGGCCCTGTTCGAGCAGTTGCGTCGTGACCCGGCGTTGCAGCTGCACCTGTTCGCGTTGAACCACGATGACGGCAGCCGCATCCGCCAGCGCCTGCAGGTGGCCACGCAGCTGCATGATGTGGCCGCGCTGCGCCATGCAGACACTGCTGCACGCATCCGCGCACAGGGCATCGACCTGCTGTTCGACCTGCGCGGCTGGGGCGGCGGCGGTACGCCGGAAGTGCTGGCGATGCGCCCTGCCCCGCTGCAGTTGAACTGGCTGGCCTATCCCGGCACGTCCGGTGCGCCGTGGATGGATGCGGTGATCGGCGACAGCTTCGTTCTGCCGCCGTCACTGGAAGCCCACTACAGCGAGCGCGTACTGCGCCTGTCGCGTGCGTTCCAGCCCTCGGACAACACCCGCTTGCTCGAACCGGCACCGTCCCGGGCCGAGTGCGGCCTGCCCGAACAGGGCGTGGTGTTCTGCTGCTTCAACAACAGCTACAAGCTCAATCCACGCAGCATGGGCCGCGCCTTCGCGGTGCTGCAGGCGGTGCCCGGCAGCGTGCTGTGGCTGCTGTCCGGCCCCGGCCAGGCCGACGCCCGCCTGCGCACCGCCGCGCAGGCTGCCGGCCTGGACCCGGCCCGCCTGGTGTTCATGGCCAAGCTGCCACATCCGCAGTACCTGGCTCGCTATCCGCTGGCCGACCTGTTCCTCGACACGCATCCGTACAACGCACACACCACCGCCTCCGATGCGCTGTGGGCCGGCTGCCCGGTACTGACCTGCCCGGGCGACACCTTCGCCGCGCGCGTGGCCGGCAGCCTCAATCACCATCTGGGGCTGGCACGGATGAATGTCGCCGACGATGCGGCATTCATCGCCACCGCCAGCGTGCTGGGCAACGACCCGGCAGCACTGGCAGCGTTGCACGCCGAGCTGGCGCAGGCACGCGAGCGCAGTGGATTGTTCGACATGGCCAGCTTCGCCCGCGACCTGTCGGCGCTGCTGCAGCGACTGGCCGGCGAGCATGGCTGGCAGGGCCTCGACATCGCCTGAGCGATCCCTGCGCTACGCTCGGGCTCCCTCCCCGCGTGGTGTGATGATGGCCAAGCTCAAGCGCAAGGACTACGACGAATTGCTGCTGCCGCTGCAGCTGGAACTGACCGCGATGGCGCGCTGGGTGCAGCACAGCGGGCAACGCCTGCTGGTGCTGTTCGAAGGCCGAGATACCGCAGGCAAAGGCGGCGCGATCCAGGCCATCAGCCAGCACCTCAACCCGCGTCAATGCCGGGTGGTGGCACTGCCCAAGCCGACCGACCGCGAAGCCACGCAGTGGTATTTCCAGCGCTACGCCTCGCACCTTCCGGCCGCCGGCGAGATCGTGCTGATGGACCGCAGCTGGTACAACCGTGCCGGCGTGGAGCGGGTGATGGGCTACTGCAGCGAAACCGAGTACCAGCAGTTCCTGCATCAGGCGCCGGTATTCGAGCAACTGCTGGTGGACGACGGCATCCTGCTGTTCAAGTACTGGCTGTGCGTGGATCAGGAACAGCAGGAAAAACGCTTCGCCGAGCGCCACCTCGATCCGCTGAAGGGCTGGAAGCTCTCCCCGGTGGACCTGAAATCCCGCAGCAAGTACAGCGCCTACACCGAGGCCCGCGAGGCGATGCTGCGCGCGACGCATCGCGAGGCGGCACCGTGGACGCTGGTGGATTTCAACGACCAGCGGTTGGGCCGGCTGACGCTGGTGCGCAACCTGCTGGACCGGTTGCCGGACACGCGGGTGGATGCGCCGTTGCCGGAGCTGCCGAAGCTGAAGGGCAAGCTGCATCGCGAGCACTACGATGTACTGAAGCCGATCGAGGAGTTCCCGGTCGAAGATTAGGGTGGGTCGGCAGGGCTGCGCCCTGCACCTGCAGAGGCCAGAGCAACAGCAACAGCGGGTATTCCGTGGGGTGGTGGGGCGGTGTCGGAGTGCGGGGACGCCGCAACCGGCCCCACCCCGCCATCCCTCAGGAGACCCGCCTTTGCTTCGGCTGTTGCCGTTGCTGTTGCTCTGGCCTCCACGGGTGCAGGGCCGCAGGCCCTGCCGACCAACCCACTACTTTACGCTGGCGATCTGCTTTTCGATGTCGGCGGCCGTCACTGGGCCGAGGAAGGTGTGCGCCAGCTTGCCCTGCGGATCCAGCAGATGCGTCAACGGCAGGCCTCGCGGCGTGGCGAAGTCCGCCGGCGGATCGAACGGG
This sequence comes from Stenotrophomonas sp. 63632_Sma, assembly GCF_056482875.1. NCBI lineage: Bacteria > Pseudomonadati > Pseudomonadota > Gammaproteobacteria > Lysobacterales > Lysobacteraceae > Stenotrophomonas > Stenotrophomonas sp. 63632_Sma. The sequence goes on along the minus strand of NZ_CM151220.1, from coordinate 803,985 downwards.
TCCACGATCACGATCGGATAGGTCACCGGGTGCTTGGTCAGGAACGACTGCATCTCCGGCACCTCGATATCCTCATAGGCCAAGCCAACCACCTCGATGTTGCTACGCATCGCATGCAGCGCCGACAGCTCCGGCATCTCCTTGCGGCACGGGGCACACCAGGTCGCCCAGAAATTCACGATCACCCACTTGCCGCGGTGCGCGGCCAGGTCGTAGTCGCTGCCATCCACCGCCTTCATCCTCAGCGTCGGGAACTCGGCAGTGGTGCGCTCGGCCGGGGTCTCTTCGACCGGTGCCGGTGTGGTCGGCGTCGGTGCCTGTGCTGGCGGCTGGCTGCTGGCGGGGGTCGGCTCCTGGGCCGGTTTGCAGGCCGACAGCGCCAGCAACAGGGCCAGCGGGAGCAGCAACGGGGTCTTGCGGGTCATGGCATGTCTCCGGAATCGGTGTAGATATCGCTGACCTTGCGCTTGAGGCGTTCGCGCAGGGGCAGTCGCAGATCGTCCAGTGCCGCCAGCGCAGCACGGCCCAGTGTGTCGTCGCGGTATGGCAGATGCTGCTCGGCTACCGGAATGCGCAACTGGGTACATTCGTACAGATCGGCCAGGCTGACCTGGTCCAGGTCGCGCGAGAGCAGCCATTCGCCACGTTCATCGCGGCGCAGCAGGCCGATCTCCTGCAGGTTGCAGGCCAGGTCCTGCAGCAGCGAATCGGTCAGCATCGGCTCCAGCCGCAGGATTTCATCATCGGCCAGGCCCTTGCCCTTGGCTCGGGCATGGTGGAAGCGGCCGAGCAGGCGCAGCAGGCCATAGAACTCGTAGCCCTGCGGCAGGCGCAGTTCCACCGGCTGGTAGCGGAAGGCGGCCATCGACGAGGACAGCGACGCGCCCAGCAGCACCGCCACCCAGCACAGGTAGATCCACAGCAGCAGGATCGGCACGAAGGCGACCGTGCCGTAGAGCTTCTGGTAGGACTGGAAGCTGCCCAGGTAGGCGCCGATGCCCCACTTCACCAGTTCCAGGATGACCGCCGCGAGAATCGCGCCGGGCACCGCGTGCCGCCATTTCACGGTGTGGTGCGGCACCACCCGGAACATCAGCGTGATGCAGACGAACTCGATCAGGATCGGCGCCAGCCGCAGCGCGAACTCGGCCAGCCAGCGGCCCTCCTGGGTGCCGAACAGTGGCATCGCGAACACCCGCGCCGACACCGCCAGCGAAGCGGCAGCGAGCATTGCGCCCAGGGTCAGCACGGTCCAGTAGACCAGGAAGCGGGTCAGCTTGGGCCGGGTCGAGCCGACCCGCCAGATCTGGTTGAAGGTCTCTTCAACGCTGTTGAGGGTGATCAGCAACGAGACCACCAGTGCGATGAAGCCGGCAGCCGTGAGCTGGCCGGCACTGGCCGAGAACTGCCGCAGGTAGCCTTCGGCCGCACGCGCGGCGTTGGGCACGAAGTTGGAGAAGACGTAATCGCTGAGCTGGTCGCTCCAGCGGTCGAAGACAGGGAAGGCCGAGAGCACGCCGAACACCACGATGGCCAGCGGCACCAGGGCGAACACCGTGGTGTACGCGAGCGCCGCCGCCGCCTGGAACAGGCGGTCGTCGAGGAAGCGATGCCACAGGAAGCGGCCGAAGCTGATGGCGCGTGCGCGATCCCGCGCGCGCTCCATCCACAGGTTGAGCGTATCCAAAGGTTCCATCGGCGAAAGGGTACCCGATGCGGAATGCTCGCAGGATAGCCATACTGGTGACCACACGACGAGGAGAAGCGGGCACGATGGGCGAGATTCTGGTGCTGTACTACAGCCGGGGCGGTTCAGTGGCACGGCTGGCGCGCCAGATCGCGCGGGGCATCGGCGAAGTGCCGGGCATGACCGCGCGCCTGCGCACAGTGCCGCCGGTGGCCGCCGTGACCCAGACCGCACAACCTCCGGTCCCCGACGATGGTGCCCCCTACGTGAGCGTGCAGGACCTGGTCGAATGCCAGGGCCTGCTGCTTGGCAGCCCGACCCGCTTCGGCAACATGGCGGCGCCGGTCAAGCATTTCCTGGACGGGCTCGGCGCCGAATGGGTCAACGGCACTCTCTCCGGCAAGCCGGCCGGCGTATTCACCTCCACCGCCTCGATGCATGGCGGCCAGGAATCGACCCTGCTGTCGATGCAGGTGCCGTTGCTGCACCATGGCTGCGTGATCGTCGGCATCCCGTTCACCGAACCGGCGCTGAGTCACACCACCAGTGGCGGCACGCCGTATGGCGCCAGCCACGTCGCCGGCGCCGCCGACGACCCGCAGCCGACCGACGATGAAGCCGTGCTGGCGCGCGCGCTGGGCCGCCGGGTGGCCGACATCGCGCAGCGGTTGGCCCGATGAGCGCCGCACCGCGCACGGCCCTGCTGCTGGCCCTGATGGGGCTGGCCGCGCTGTTCGCCGGCTGGTTCATCAATGACAAGCACTGGCTGGCCACCCAGCTGGTGTTCACCGCGCCGCCGCTGGCGTTGGCCGTTGCCCTGCGACTGGGCTGGCGCAAGGCCGGTTTCTGGGCCTCGGTGCTGGCCCTGGGCTGGTTCAGCCACGGGGTGATGAGTGCCTGGAGCCACCCGGAAACACGCTGGCTGGCGCTGATCGAGATCGCGCTGGCCCTGCTGGTGATCTTCAGCGCCAGCCTGCCGGGGCTGCGCGCCCGCTTCGGCAAGCGACGCTGACGCTGCGCCCGCCGGGCCGTATCATCTGTGTTCCTGGCCCCGCGCCGCTGTACCTGTCCTGGTTTCGCGCATGCACATGATGGAAGAGCTCCTGGTCGTCACCACCGGTGGCACGATCGACAAGATCTACTTCGACGACAAGTCGGACTACCAGATCGGCGACCCCCAGATCGGCATGATCCTGCGCGAGCTGGGCGTGACGTTCCGCTTCAACGTGATTCCGATCCTGCGCAAGGATTCGCTGCACATCAACGATGAGGACCGCGAACTGATCCGCGCCACCATCGCCGCGCAGCCGACCCGCCACGTGCTGGTGACCCACGGCACCGATTCGATGGTGCAGACCGGCCAGGTGCTGGCGACGATCCCGGACAAGACCATCGTGATGACCGGCGCGCTGAGCCCGGCGCGTTTCCGCGGCTCGGATGCGGAGTTCAACATCGGCTGCGCGATCGGTGCGGTGCAGTCGCTGCCGAGCGGCGTGTACATCGCGATGAACGGGCGGATTTTCGACCCGCAGCACGTGCGCAAGAACGTGGCCGCGAACCGCTTCGAATCGGTCTGAGGAACAGCGTGCCGACCAAGGTCGGCACCTACCACGACGCGGCGGCTCGTATCACCACGCGTCCCCATGCAAAAACGCCCCGGCCGGAGCCGGGGCGTGCCCATGGAGAGGGGCTTGGGCTCAGTACTGGGCGTTGAGAGTCAGGCCCGAGAAGGTGCTGTAGGCCTTCACCCGCACATACCACGTGCCGGCAGCCGGACTGTTGATGGTGCAGGTCTCGCTGTTGCCGCTCAGGTACGGGCGGCAGGTGTAGGCGGTATCGGTCGGGGCACTGCCCTGGCGCACGTACAGGTCGGCATCACCGCTGCCGCCACTGATCGCCACGCGCAGCTGGGTGCTGCCGGCCGGAACGTTCACGGTGTAACTCAGCGAAGCGCCGCTGGCAGCGCCGAGGCCGGTGACCGGAACGTTGTTCTGCAGGACGTTGCCACCCGGGTTCGGGCCGCCGCCGTTGATCGCCGCAGCCACGGCCGCGTCGGCGTCGATGATGCCGGCGCCGCAGCCACCCGAGCAGGCGCCCGGCAGCGGACGTGCAGTGCTCTTGATGATGCTCTCCACCTGCGCCGGGCTCAGCGGGCTCGGGGCTACGGACTGCATCAGCGCGACTACGCCGGCCACGTGCGGTGCCGCCATCGAGGTGCCGTTGTACGAAGCGTAGCTGGCACTGCCCGGGGTGGTGGTGCCGCTGTTGAGGGTGGACAGGATGCCCTGGCCCGGTGCCGAGATGTCGATGCCGTTGCCATAGTTGGAGAAGCTGGCACGCGCACCGGCCGAGGTGGTGGCCGCCACTGCGATCACGTTCGGGCAGTTGGCCGGCACCGACGAGGACACGTTGGTGTTGCTGTTGCCGGCGGCGACCACCACGGTGGTGCCACGCCCGACAGCGCCATTGATCGCGTTCTGGTAGGTGGTCGAGCAGCTGCCGCCGCCGCCCAGCGAGAGGTTGATGACCTCGGCCGGATTGGCATTGGCCGGCACGCCGCTGACGCTGCCGCCGGACGCCCACACGATCGCGTCGGCAATGTCGGAGGTGTAACCGCCGCACTTGCCGAGCACGCGCACCGGCACGACCTTGGCGTTGAACGCAGTACCTGCCACGCCGGTGCTGTTGTTGGTCACCGCCGCTACCGTGCCGGCCACGTGGGTACCGTGCCAGCTGGAGTTCGAACCCGGGTAGCCCGCCTGGCACTCGTTGTCGCCGTACCAGTCGCCCTCATCGTTCGGGTTGTTGTCGCGGCCGTTGCCGTCGCGCGCCATCGCCGCATCACTGATGAAGTCGTAGCCCGGCAGGATGTTGGCATTGAGGTCGGCGTGATTGGTGATGCCGGTGTCGATCACCGCCACGACCACACCGGTGCCGGTGGCCTTGTCCCAGGCCGGCCGGATGTTGATGCCGGCATTGGAGGTGCCGAAGCCCCATTGCTCGCTGAAGCGGGTGTCGTTCGGGGTCAGCGTGGCACGCATGATCTGGTCGACTTCAACGTACTCCACGTTCGGGTCGGCGGCCAGCTTGCGCATCAGCTGCTCGGATTCGGCCTGGTCGAGCGGACGATCGGTCTTGACCAGGGTCGGGCCGACGGCCAGCTTGCGGACCTGCTGCAGGCCCAGCGCGCGGCCCTGGCTGCTGGCCAGGCCGGCGGCGGCGCTCTTCAGCGAAGAGGCCAGTGCGGTGGTGTTGGCCACCGGCGCGCTGCCGTCGCGGTACTTCACGATGAAACGCTGGTGGGTCTGTGCGGACTGCAGGCCGCTGAGCTGGACATCACCGGCCAGCGCAGGCGTGGCCAGCAGCAGCGATGACAGAACGGACGCACCAAGGACCACCCACACTCGACGCACACGCGGTTGCGTTACCTGGGACATCGTATTTCCCTTTCTTGTGGTGTGAATGCCGGAATCGGCAGAAGCACCGGCCCGAACCCTGGGCTGGCTTGCATTGGCGAGGTTCGAAGTCCGGCGAGTCAGCGGATCCCCCTAACGATCCGCCGTGCAGATGACGCTAATGACCAAAACCGGACACCACAAGATTTTCAGCGTCTTTTCAGCAAGATGAAATGTTCGTTCTGAGACTTTTCGGGTCGAGGGTTTGTGAAGGTGAAGGAACTTTCTCCTGCCCTGCACGCACCTGACTGGGTCATCACGTGTCCTGCGATGACTTTGCCGACATCGGCGTCCACTGCTGACACCAACGACGGCGCAGCGTGCCCGCGGCGTGCCTGCCCATCGCGTCGGACGCGCTGACTACTTTGCCTGCGGAAGGCGCGCCGGCCGGATCCGCTGACCTTTGACCGGCTCGCCGCGTGCAACCGGCTGGCCATCGGCCACGTAATCGGAGAACTGTGCTGGCAGCGCTTCGCCGACACCGAACACGGGCCCGGCCTGCAGCTGGTAGTGCAGGTGCGGCTCGGAGGAGTTGCCGCTGTTGCCACAGTCACCGAGGTGCGCGCCGCTGCGGACAGCCTGTCCCTGCGCCACACGCACACTGCCCTGGCGCAGGTGCGCCAGCACCGAGTATTCCTCGTTGCCGTGGTCGAGGATGACGCGGTTGCCGGTGAGCTGGGCGGCATTCATCTGGCCCGGCACGTTGTCGGCGACACCCTCGATCACCTCCACCACCGTGCCGTCGGCGGGCGCGAGGATCGGGCGACCGAAGCAGTAGTAATCATCGTTGCGCAGGCCATCGCCACGGTGCGACCGGCCATCGCGGACCACCAGCAGATCCAGCGCGAAGCGCTGGCCGGCATGCGCCGCATGGTAGTTCTGTTCGACACTGCGCCCGCCCCAGAACACGAAGTACTCATCGTCGAACGGCAGTTGCAGCCGTGTGCGGGTCTGGTAGTCGAGGAACCCGCTCGCTGCGGCCTGCGGCGGCGTGGTCTGTAGCGGGCGGATGTAGAAGCCGCCAATCCGCCCGTCGGCATCGATGGCCCACAGCACCTGGATCAGGTCCGGGCTCCTGGCGAAGCGCGCCTGCCGCAGATAGGTGTCGAATCCATCAACCTTCTCGACCTTCTCACTGACCAGCTCGGTTTCTGCGCCCCAGCCCGCCAGCACCTGCTCGCGCAGCGCCACCAGGTTCTGCGGGGACTGCAGCCCCGCCTGCATCTGCGGCGTCATCCGTTCCCACAGTGCGTCGATGTGCCCTTCGTAGAACTGCGTGGTCAGCGCAGCTCCCTGTTGGCGCGGATCTGCAGCCGCAGCCGCGCCGATGAGGGCAGAGAAGGAAACAACCAGAACTGCAAACAGGCGCGGGAGCAATGTCATGTCAGGCGTCCTTTCGATCCGGATCGGGAATGCCGGCAACGATCGCCGCCAGCTGCGTGCGGTACTCGGCCAGGGCAGTGCGGCCCATCGGCGTCAACTGCAGGGTGGTCAATGGGCGCTTGCCGCGGAACGACTTGTCGATGGCGACCAGTCCAGCAGCCTCCAGCTTGCTCAGATGGCTGGACAGGTTGCCCTTGCTCAACCCGCTGAGATGTTCGACAAAACCGAACTCGGCGGATTCGGCACCTGCCAGGATCGACAGGATCAGCAGGCGTGCCGGCTCGTGGATCAAGCGGTCGAGCTGGAGCAGCGCTCTGGAGTCAGGCAGCTGGGTCATTCGGCGTTCGTCCGCGCCGCCATGAACGCGCGCATCTCTACCTGCAGCCGCTGGAAGCGCTGGTGGTCACGCCAGCCGACCACGATCAGTGCGATGGATGCCAGCGGGAACACCGCCGTGCTCGGGCCGAAGCCATACGCCTGCCCGGTGAAGGCCAGCGCGGCCTGGCACAACAGGAACACGCCCACGATGAACTCCAGCGGTGTACGCAGCCAGCGCCACACCACCCAGGGCAGCAGCGCTACCACGGCCAGGTAACCGATGGCGCGCAGGTCCCAGGGCAGCTCGCCCATCGGCGCCAGCCGGGTCAGCACGCTGCCGATCACCAGCACGCTTACCAGCGCGGTGAAGGCAATGAAGAAGCGCTGGAAATTGCGCTCGACCGGCGTGACCTGCTCCTCGACCTGGCCCAGCCGCTGGTAGTAACGGCGTGCCAGCCATTGCTTGCCGACGATCCACAGCACCGGCACGGCAATCAGCACGATGCGCAGCGCCAGGGTGGTCGGCAGCAGCGCGCCGGCAAGGAACGAGGCCAGGCAGGCAATGCCGCCTGCCATCGCCGACAGGCCCCCGGCACTTCGCGAGTACCGCGAATATTCACGGGTCAGCGCCTGCAGGCGCGAGGAAGGATCAATGACGGACGGCTGCTGCATGACACGCTCCATCGGGGTCGCTTGAATTTAGTTTGCAGTGCAAACCTATTTGCGTCAAGCGCCCGTCTGCTGCGGTCGCCGGGCGGGCCCACAACGCAGAAAGCCCGTCACTGGGACGGGCTTTCAAGAAGAACCGCCGGGCATGGCCCGGCGCTACCGGTTCAACGCGGGCGATCAGCCCAGCTTGACCAGCCAGTTGTGGCGGTCCGGCAGGCGGCCGTACTGGATGTCGGTCAGTTCCTTGCGCAGCGACATGGTCACTTCGCCGGCCGGTGCGTTGATGTCGCCCACCGAGAAGCCCTCGCCCTTCAGCTGGCCGATCGGGGTGACCACCGCCGCGGTGCCGCAGGCGAACACTTCGGTGATCTCGCCGGAGGCAACGCCGTCCTTCCACTCGTCGATGCTGACCTTGCGCTCTTCGACCTTCATGCCGCGGTCGCGGGCCAGCTGCAGGATGCTCTCGCGGGTGATGCCTTCGAGGATGCTGCCGGACAGCTGCGGGGTAACCAGCGTGCCGTCCTTGTAGACCAGGAACACATTCATGCCACCCAGTTCTTCCAGGTACTTGCCTTCGACCGGGTCGAGGAACAGCACCTGCGAGCAGCCCTGTGCCTGTGCCTTCTGCTGCGGCAGCAGCGAAGCCGCGTAGTTGCCACCGCACTTGGCGGCACCGGTGCCGCCCTTGGCTGCACGTGCGTATTCGGTGGACAGCCAGATCGACACCGGGGCGACGCCCTTGGCGAAGTACGGGCCGGCCGGGCTGGCGATCACGTAGTAGCCGGCCTTGTGCGCGCCGCGCACGCCGAGGAAAGCTTCGTCGCCGATCATGAACGGACGGAAGTACAGGCTCGACTCATCGGCCGACGGCACCCAGGCGCTGTCGACGGCGATCAACTGCTTCAGCGATTCAACGAAGATCTCCACCGGCAGTTCCGGCAGCGCCAGGCGCTGCGCCGAACGCTGCAGGCGACGGCCGTTGGCATCCGGGCGGAAGGTCCAGATCGAACCGTCGGCATGGCGGTAGGCCTTGATGCCCTCGAAGATTTCCTGGCCGTAGTGCAGCACGGCCGCGGCCGGGTCCAGCTGCAGCGGGCCATAGGCGCGCACGTTGGCGTTGTGCCAGCCGGTGTCCTTGTCCCAGCGCACTTCCACCATGTGGTCGGTGAAGTGCAGGCCGAAACCCGGCTTCTCCAGGATCTGGGCGCGCTCTTCAGCGCTGCGCGGGTGGTCCGAACGGGTGACGGCGAAGCTGGGAATGGACTGGGACACCGGAGATTTCCTGTTCTGGTTGCGGGTAATGCCCGGCCCGCGTCACTGCGGGCCGTGGGTCAAAGCATGCCGGTCTCGAGCCGGGCCGCCTCGGACATCATGTGCTGGTTCCACGGCGGGTCGAACACCAGGTCGACGTCGGCCTCGGCCACCGTCGGAATCATTTCGAGCTTGCTGCGCACGTCGTCGACCAGGATCTCGCCCATGCCGCAGCCCGGTGCGGTCAGGGTCATCTTCACGTCGATCTCGCGCTTGCCTTCGTCCAGGTGCTTGATCTCGACCTCGTAGACCAGGCCCAGTTCGACGATGTTCACCGGAATTTCCGGATCGAAGCAGGTGCGCAGCTGCTGCCACACCAGCTGTTCCACCTGTTCATCGGTGGCGTCAGCCGGCAGCTCGAGCGGTGCCGGTGCCTCCTTGCCGATGGCGTCGCCGTCCTTGCCGGCGATGCGGAACAGGTTGCCCTCGACGAACACCGAATAACTGCCGCCCAGCGCCTGGGTGATGTACCCATAGCTGCCGGCGGGCAGGGTCACGGTGTCGCCCTGCGGGACCATCACGGCCTCGCAATCGCGTTCGAAGTGGACAGGTTCGCTGCTACGGGAATACATGGGGACCGATATGGGGCCGTGGCCAAGGCCACGCAAGACGGCATTCTAGCCCAGCCGCCCTGCCGTCGCCGGTGCACTGCGGCAAACCACAGTATCCTGTGGGTGATCTTCAGGGAGCTTCGATGTCCTCCAATGCCGCGCGTGCCAGGACCGTGACCTGGCTCTGGCCCATCATGCTGTTGCTGGGTCTGCTTGTTGCTCCCCTCGCCTGGATGATGCTGGCGCTGATGACCGGCCGGCAGGTCGGCTGGATGGCGGTACTGACCGCCCTGGAACTGGTGTTCATGCTGCGCATGGGCACGCTGGGCCCGGGCCGGCTGCGCATCGCCCTGGTCGTGCTGGGCACCGTGCTGGTGGCGGCCGTGGCCAACTGGGCCATCGCCAGCGCGTGGATGGGCGGCTCGATCGGGCTGGACCTGTGGGACGCCACCCTGCGGATGGGCCCGCACCTGGCCTGGACCCTGATCACCCTCGCCAATGGCGCGATGGAATGGCTGTGGCTGGCCCTGGGCGTGGCCGTGGGCGCCTGGCTGGCGCGCTGACCCACCGGTAGGTAGTGCCGGCCGCTGGCCGGCAGAAGCGTGCGGACCAAGGTCCGCACCTACCCGATGCAACCGCCGCTCAATGCCCGCCGTCGAGCGCCTTCAGTTCGCTCACCAGCGAGGCCGCCGCTTCCGCACCATCGCCGTACAGCATGCGGGTGTTGTCGGCGTAGAACAGCGCATTCTCGATGCCGGCAAAACCGGTGCCCTTGCCGCGCTTGATCACCACCACGTTGCGCGCGTTGACCACATCCAGCACCGGCATGCCGTAGATCGGGCTGGCCGGGTCGGTACGTGCCACCGGATTGACCACGTCGTTGGCACCGATCACCAGCACCACATCGGTGTTGGCAAATTCCGGGTTGATGTCGTCCATGTCGGCGATCAGGTCGTAGGGCACACCCGCTTCGGCCAGCAGCACGTTCATGTGCCCAGGCATGCGCCCAGCCACCGGGTGGATCGCGAACTTCACCTTCACCCCGCGCTGGCCCAACCGCTGTGCCAGCTCCCAGATCTTGTGCTGGGCCTGCGCCACCGCCATGCCGTAGCCGGGCACGATCACCACGCGTTCGGCGTAGGCCATCATCGCCGCGACGTCCGACGCTTCAATCGGCTTCTGCGCGCCAGTGATCGCCTGCGCTTCGCCGCCGGCGCCGCCGCCGAAGTTGGAGAACAACACGTTGCGGATCGGCCGGTTCATCGCCTTGGCCATCAGCCGGGTCAGCAGGATGCCCGCCGCGCCGACCATCATGCCGGCGATGATCAGCGCCTCGTTGCCCAGCACATAGCCTTCGAACGACACCGCCAGGCCGGTGAACGCGTTGTACAGCGAGATCACCACCGGCATGTCGGCGCCACCGATCGGCAGCGTCATCAGCACGCCCAGTGCCAGTGCCAGCACGAAGAACGCGACGATCGCCCAGGTGTTGAGCGTGCTGGCCGCGATGATCGCCAGCACCACCACCGCCAGTGCCACCAGCAGGTTCATCACCTGCTGGCCCGGCCAGGTCACCCGCTTGTCCAGGCGGCCATCGAGCTTGGCCCAGGCAATCACCGAGCCGGACAGCGACACCGCACCGATGGCCGCGCCGACCACCGCCAGCAGCAGCACCATGCCCGAGGGTTGGCGGGCAGCGAGGTCGGCCAGCGCCTGTGCGCTCCAGTGGCTGGTATCACGGTTGGCGAGGAAGGCGTAGCGCAGCAGTTCCACTGCACCGATGGCCGCGGCCGAGCCGCCGCCCATGCCGTTGTACAGCGCCACCATCTGCGGCATGTCGGTGATGGCAACCTTGCCGGCCGACCACCAGGCCAGGCCCGCGCCAAGCAGCAGCGCCACCAGGATCAGCGGCACGTTATGCAGTTCGGGCAGGAAGAACGTCGCCACCGTGGCCAGCAGCATGCCCAGCCCGGCCCAGCGGATGCCGCTGCGCGCGGTCAGCGGCGAGGCCATGCGCTGCAGGCCCAGCAGGAACAGCGTGGCGGCGACGAGGTAGCTGGCCTTGACCAGCCAATCGAGCAGTTCGACGGTGCTGATGTTCAAGCCTGCGGCTCCTTCGGCTCGTCCTTGCCGCCCTTGGGCGCGCTCGGCTTGAACATTTCCAGCATGCGCGCGGTGACCACGTAGCCACCGGCGGCGTTGCCAGCACCAAGCACCACGGCGAGGAAGCCCAGGGCTTTCTCCAGCGGTGTCTGCGCGTGCCCCAGCACCACCATTGCACCGATCAGCACGATGCCGTGGATGAAGTTGGAGCCCGACATCAGCGGGGTATGCAGGATCACCGGCACCCGCGAAATGATCACGTGGCCGGCGATGGCTGCCAGCATGAAGATGTACAGCGCTACGAACCCGTCACTCACCGGCAACGCTCCTGCTCTGTCTTCGTCGTCCCATCATAACCATGGGCTGAACCCGGTGCGCGCCCGGCGTCAACCGAAGCCGCGCTCACGCGTTGTCGATGGTGACCCCGAGCGAGGAACCGTACCCTGTGCTGGTGAGCAGCCCCGTCCCCCCGAGCGCCGAGACCGATGCCCTGCCGGCGTCGCTGGAGGCGTTCCTGGCCAGTGTTGGCCCGCGCGCGTTCCGCTTCGCCGAGGCCGGCCTGCGCCAGCGCGAAGACGCCATGGACGCGGTGCAGGACGCGCTGCTGCGCATGCTGGACTACGCCGACAAGCCGGCTGCCGAATGGGCCCCGCTGTTCTGGAGCATCCTGCGCCGGCGCGTGATCGACGTGCAGCGCCGGCGCCGCTTCCGACTGCCGTTCTGGCGCGACAACCAGGACGCCGACGGCGGCGAGATCGACTGGGCCGACCCCGGCCCGGACCCGGCACAGGCGCACGAACAGCGCCAGCAGTACCAACGGCTGGTGGACGCGTTGCGCCGCCTGCCCGCCCGCCAGCGCGAGGCCTTCACCCTGCGCGTGCTGCAGGACCTGGACGGGGCCACCACCGCCCGCGCCATGGGCTGCAGCGAAGGCGCGGTAAAAACCCATCTGGCACGCGCCCGCCAGGCGCTGCAGGATTATCTGGAGACCCACCCGTGAACCGCTCCCTGCCTTCCGATGACACCCTGCGCAGCCTGCACGCGCAGTCGCTGCACGCGCTGTCGCCGGCAACGCTGGCCCGGCTGCGCCAGGCTCGCCACGGCGCCACGGCCGCCCATCGCGGGCGCTGGCGCTGGTGGCTGGCCAGTGCCTGTTCACTGGTGGTGGCACTGGGTATCGGCCTGCAGTTCACCGGCCACGGCACCCTGACGGGCCCTGCGCCGGCACCTGTGCTTGCCTCGGCGGAAGACAACAGCGCGCTCTACGACGAAAATCCCGATCTGTACCTGTGGCTGGGCGATACCGACCTGGCGATGGAGTGAATCATGTCCCGACTGCACACCCTGCCCCTGCTGATGACCCTGTTGCTGCTGCCGGCCTTCCCGGCACTGGCGCAGAGCGCCGCGCCCGCCCCTGCCGCACGCCCTGCGCCGGCCGCACCGCTGCCGGCGTGGGAACACCTGAGCGAAGCGCAGCGCGAATCCCTGCTGGCGCCGCTGCGCGACCGCTGGAACAGCGCCGATGCCGGCCAGCGCCAGCGCATGCTTTCGCATGGCCAGCGCTGGCAATCGATGAGCCCGGAGGAGCGCGACAAGGCCCGCCGTGGCCTGCGCCGCTTCGAGCACATGAACCCGGAACAGCGTGAGCAGGCCCGGGCCCTGTTCGGTCAGATGCGGAACATGCCGCCGGAACAGCGCGACGCCCTGCGCGAGCGCTGGTCGCAGATGACGCCGGAACAACGCAAGGACTGGGTGCGCGACAACCCGCCGCCGGCGAAGCCGCGGTAACGCCGGCATCCGCAGGGTGGGTGCGGACCCTGGTCCGCACGCTGGGCCGTTCCTCCACGCATGGCGTGGATCTACCGGGAAGGCAACCGGCGCTACCGGCTCACGCCTGCCAGCGTGTCTTCGCCAGCAACTCGTCGTCCCAGTCGAAACTGAGCTCCCCTTCGCGCACGAACAAGGCGACGAAGTTGAGCAGGTTGCGCGCGTACATCTCGCTGGCCTGGGTCGCGCCGCGGCTGGCCAGGCCAAGCGGGCCATCGATGGTCACGCCCTGATGTTCGATGCACTGCCCCGGCTGGGTCAGTGCGCAGTTGCCGCCGCTCTCTGCCGCCAGATCGACAATGACGCTGCCGGTGGCCATGCCTTCCACCATCGCGGCAGTCACGATCGTCGGCGCCGGTCGCCCCGGTACCGCTGCCGTGCAGATCACCACATCCACGCTGCGCAGGTGGTCGGCCAGCCGGCGCTGCTGCTCGGCGCGTTCCTCATCGGTCAACGCACGCGCATAGCCGCCTTCACCGGCTGCACTCACACCAAGATCAAGGAAGCGCGCGCCCAGCGACTGGATCTGCTCGCGGGTTTCCGGGCGCACGTCGAAACCTTCCACCTGTGCACCGAGACGACGCGCGGTGGCGATGGCCTGCAGACCGGCCACACCGGCACCGATCACCAGCACCTTGGCCGGGCGCACGGTACCGGCGGCGGTGGTCAGCATCGGGAAGAAACGCGGCGCACGCTCGGCCGCGATCAGTGCCGCCTTGTAACCGGCCATGCCGGCCTGCGAGCTGAGTACATCCATCGCCTGCGCGCGGGTGGTGCGCGGCAGCTGCTGCAGTGGGAACAGGTGCAGGCGGTCGCCAGCGGCCAATGCCGCAAGCGCCGGATCGCTGGCCGGGGTCAGCAGGCCGACCACGCTGGCAGTGGGCTTGAGCTGCTCCAGCACCGCCACCGGCGGTGCCTGCACGCACAGCAGGATATCGATCTCGGCCCAGCGACCTACATCGAACACACGTGCACCGGCGTCGTCATAGGCAGCATCGGTAAATCCCGCCGCCAGACCGGCGCCGGCCTCATACCAGACAGTGATGCCCAAGGCACCGAGCTTGCGCGCGGTTTCCGGCGTCAACGCCACGCGCCGTTCGCCCGGCGCGGTCTCCTTGATCCCCAGCAACGCCACGGCCATGCAGGTCCCCGCTGATCGGTGAGTTTTCCCGATCCTAGCAGGCGGCCACGGCTCAGTGCAGTGTTGCGCTGCCCGGGTCCAGCCGATCGATCACACCCTGCATCGCGCTGTCGAAGGCGCCATCGTCGACGTGGGCGCGCAGGCGGCCCAGCCGCACCATCACCGCCAGTTCTTCCGGCGAGGCCACGCAGAAGCGCACGCCGCGGCGGTTGACAAACAGCAGGCGCGAGGAAATCGGGCTGACCCAGGACAGCTTGCCGGCCTGCACCTTGCCGTCCTTGTCGACGAAGTCCAGCCAGTTGCCGATTTCCATACGGCGGAAGCGGTCGGCGTCGGCGTTGTCGAAATCGTCGGCGTCGATCTGCCCGCCGAGCTCCACCGCTGGCGACTCAGCCACCGGCGGCGCCGGCAAGGCAACCTGCGGCAGCTCCGGCAACGCGCGCTGCAGTTCCGGTCGCGATTCCGCAATGCCCTGCAGGGTGTCGTGCAGGGCGTCGATGGCACCGGTGGCGGCATCGCCGTGCACGCCGACACTGGCAAATACCTTGGCCAGCACCGGCTGCCAGGCCTGCAGCCACGGCTTGCCGACGATCTGGCGGCGGGCCTCGGCCACTTCCTCCAGCAGGCCGTCAGCCAGGCTCAGTGCCTCGGCCACCGACGCGCCCTCCTCGCCCTCGCGCAGCAGCGCCAGGGTCAGGTGGTGCTGCCACGGCTGGCGCAGGAACTCGGCGATGGCCGGCGGCAGGGTGGCATCGCCGATGCGGCGATCCAGTTCGGCACCCGCCCGGCTGCGGGCCATTTCCAGCTTCTCCTGGCCGCGCTGCGTTTCGGCGGCGCGGCGCTCGGCGATTTCCACGCGGCGGCGGTGCTGCACGAGGAATTCGCGGAATTCTTCTTCCAGGGTCAGGAAGATCGCCAGGTTCTCGTTGAACTCGGCCACCAGGCGCTCGATGATCTCCTCGACCTTGGCCATCAGCATCCGCTCGGCCTGGCTTTCGCCAGTGTTGCCTTCGCAGGCCTCGGCCAGCGAGTTGAGCAGCTTGCGTGCCGGGTGGGTCTTCTGCACGAACATGCGGCGGTCGAGCATCGCCACCTTGACGAAGGGCACCACCAGGCGGCCGATCAACTCGCGCGAACGGCCCTCCAGCTCGCGTTCGTCCAGCATCACGTCGAACAGCATGCCGACCAGATCGATCGCATCTTCGTCCTGCGGGTCCAGCCGGGTCTGGCCAGGATCGACGCCGAGACGGGTGGCGCTGGACAGCACTTCACTCTTCAGCCGCTGCGCCAGTGATTCGCCGTCCTCGCCGATGGCCGCACGCAGGGTGGCGCTGGGCGTGGCCTGCAGCAGCGACAGCACCGACATCATCTCGCGCTGGCTCAACGGGCGGTGCTGGCCAACCGCGACCTGCGCTGCCGAGGTGGCGTCCTCGCGGACATGACGGGTCTGCTGCAGCAGCTCATGCAGGGCCTCCAGCAGCATTCCCTGCTGGCCGGCATACGCCTCGCCGTTGCCGGCATCCTCGCTCCCGAGGTGCTGCTGCATGTGGCCACGGCGCTCGGACCAGCGCGCAGCGAAGCGCTGTGCCCAGGCCGGCGCGGCCTGTTCATCATCGGTGAATTCGGATTCGAAGCCCGCCGCGTGGCGCGGCTCGACCAGATCGTCCGACCCGGGCGCCATGCGCGGGTCGGGCGCGGCCGACAATGGACGCCGCGGCGCCCCCATCTGCGACATCACGCCAGCGGCGGCCAGCTGCTCGTCCAGCTTCTCGTAGATGCGGCCCACCGGCGCGCGCAGGTCGCGCTCGCACAGCTTTATCAGCACCAGGTGCACTTCCGGCGCCAGTTCGCAGCCGGCAAAGGCCTCATGGATGGCCACGCCCAGATGTTCGGGGCTGACCGGGTTGTGATCGGCATCCAGCTCGGCGCCGCCGATCAGGCGGCCGAGGCGGCGGTCCAGCCGCGCCAGCACCGGCTTGAAGTCACGCAGCAGCACGGTGGCGAAATTGCGCACCGCCAGCCGCGATTCCAGTACATGTTCAGCCAGCAGGCTCAGGCCATCCTCGGCCGGCCCGGACAGGGTGGCTTCGGCCGACAACGGCTCGCCACTGGCCAGTGCATCCCAGGCCCGCTGCAGGTGGCCGGCGAAGGCGGCGGCGATGTCCTCACGGCGACGGCGCAGCTCGCGCATCGCATCCAGGAACAGCAGCTGCGACGAGCCAGCATTGCCGGCGCGGTCGAACAGTGCATCGTCGAAACGCGCCAGTGCGGCCCCGAACGCCTGGCACAGCGCCGGCAGGACCATGTCCCGGGCACGCTGAAGCTGGACCGGGTCACGGCCCGGCGATCCCATCGGTGTGGGCGCGCTCATCATTCGGGAAGGCTCCCCACCTTCTCTGGTACGACAGACAGCATGGACATCGCGACGGCCGGCACACCCCATGTGCCGGTACGTCGATGGTAGGCCGGCCAGCCCGTCACGGACAGTGAAACAGTCCTCACTTCAAACCTCATGACCGGCGGCCCGGCAAGATAGATATCGTAAGCCGTGCGAGGCCCACGAGGCGAGAGGAAGCGGTCGTCCCTTTCCCGCCAGTGGCATGATGTTCATCACAGTTTGATATTCAGGGGCGGGACGCGACACAGACGGCGTCATTGACCACCCCGACTATAATCAAACACCCGTGATGACCGGTTCAGACTCCATGCCCGACCCCGCTGCCCTGCTTGCCCTGGATGCCCGCCGCTCGGTGCCCTCGCGGCAACTGGGCGAGCCCGGACCGGATCCAGCCACCCTGCAGCGCATGCTGGCCTCGGCCGTGCGCGTGCCCGACCACGGCAAGCGCGTACCGTTCCGCTTCCTGAAGATCGCCGGCGATGCACGTCACACTCTGGGCGACTTCCTGGCCGAGCGCAGCCGCCAGCGCGACCCGCATGCGGGCGAGGCAGTAATCGAGAAGGACCGCCAGCGTTTCAGCCATGCGCCGCTGGTGATCGTGGTGGTGGCCAGCCCGCGGCCAGACCCGAAGGTGCCCGAGCAGGAACAGCTGATGACCGCCGGCTGCGTCTGCTTCGCCCTGCTGCAGGCCGCGCAGGCGCTGGGCTTCGGCGCGCAGTGGCTGACTGCATGGATGGCCTTCGACCCGGTCGTGCAGGCACATCTGGGCCTGGCCGAAGGCGAAGGCATCGCCGGCTTCATCCACATTGGCACGCCCAAGGCCGATGTACCCGAACGCGAGCGCCCCGATCCGGCGGCCCTGCTGCGCGACTGGACGCCACCGGCATGACCCTGCCGGCTCCGCCGCCGTCGCTGTACCTGGTTGATGCCAGCATCTACGTGTTCCGCGCCTGGCATTCGCTGCCAGACCAGTTCCAGGACGCGCAGGGCTGGCCGACCAACGCCGTGCACGGCTTCGCCCGCTTCCTGCTGGACCTGCTGGAGCGCGAGCGCCCCCAGCACATCGCCATCGCCTTCGACGAAGCGCTCGACAGCGGCTTCCGCCATCGCCTGTACCCTGCCTACAAGGCCAATCGGGACCCGGCGCCGGAAGCGCTCAAGCGCCAGTTCGTACACTGCAAGGCGCTGTGCGCGGCGTTGGGCCTTGCGGTGCTTGCCCACCACGAATACGAAGCCGATGACCTGATCGGCAGCGCCCTGCACGTGCACCGTGGCAGCCACCGCGGGGTGATCATCTCCGCCGACAAGGACCTGTCGCAGCTGCTGCTGGATCACGACGAGCAGTGGGACTACGCACGCAACCAGCGTTGGGACGTAGCCGGAGTGAAGGCGCGGCACGGCGTGCACGCGCACCAGATCGCCGATTACCTGGCACTGTGCGGCGATGCGGTGGACAACATTCCCGGTGTCAGTGGTGTCGGCAGCAAGTCCGCCGCCGTGCTGCTGGCCCACTTCGGCAGCATGGATGCGCTGTACGAACGCCTGGACGAAGTGCCGTTCCTGCGCCTGCGCGGCGCGGCACAGATGGCGGTGCGCCTGCGCGAACAGCGCGAGCACGCCCAGCTCTGGCGCCAGCTGACCACCATCGCGCTGGACGCGCCGCTGGAAGGCAGCCAACCCGGTCTGCTGCGCCAGGCGGCCGACCCGGAGCTGCTCGGCGGCCTGTGCCAGACCCTGCGCTTCGGCCCGATGACCCGCCGCCGGCTGTTCGATGCCGCCGGTGTGGCCGACCCCGTTCCCACTCCATCCTTTTCCAATTCCAGCGAGCCCGCATGAGCCAGCGCAACACCGAAGCCCCGCGTGTCGTCTATGAAGGCAAGTACCAGCGCATGCTGGTGCGCGGCACCTGGGAATACAGCGAACGTACCCACGCCGGTGGCCTGGCCGCGATCATTATTGCCGTCACCCCGGAGGACAAGGTGCTGTTCGTCGAGCAGTTCCGCGTGCCGCTGCAGGCACCCACCATCGAGATGCCGGCCGGCCTGGTCGGCGACATCCACGCCGGCGAATCGATTGAAGTCTCGGCCGTGCGCGAACTGGAAGAAGAAACCGGCTGGACCGCCGATCACGCCGAAGTGCTGATGATCGGCCCGACGTCGTCCGGCGCCAGCAGCGAGAAGATCGCCTTCGTACGCGCTACCGGCCTGCGCCGGATCGGCGAAGGTGGCGGCGATGACAGCGAGGACATCACCGTGCACGAGATTCCACGCAGTGAGGCCGCGGCCTGGCTGGTGCAGAAGATGGGCGAAGGCTACGAGCTGGATGCCAAGCTGTGGGCCGGCCTGTGGATGATCGAGCACCACCTGGACGGGCGCCCGCGTGGCTGACGCCGATCTGCATGCGCTGCCGGCGCTGCTCGGCGCCGACGACCCGGCGATCTACACCCTTCACCGGCCGCAGGGCGCTTCGCCGTACCTGCTGCTGGCCGACCACGCCGGCCAGCAGGTGCCGCGCGCTCTCGCCGGCCTGGGCTTGCCACAGGCCGAACTGGACCGCCACATCGGCTGGGACATCGGCATTGCCGGCACCACCCGCGCACTGGCCGAACGGCTGGACGCCTGGGCGATCGAACAGACCTATTCGCGGCTGCTGATAGACTGCAACCGCCCACTGGCCTCGCCGACGCTGATTCCGGAAGTGAGCGACCACACCGTGGTCCCGGGCAATGCCGGGCTGTCGGCGGCACAGCGCCAACAGCGCATCGATGCGATCCACGCGCCCTACCACGCGCGCATCGACGCGGAACTGGATGCACGCCGCGATGCCGGCCGCCCCACCCTGCTGGTGATGATGCACAGCTTCACGCCAGCGATGAACGGCACGCAGCGGCCGTGGCATGCCGGCGTGCTGTACCACCAGGACACGCGCTTTGCGCATGCACTGCTGCAGGCACTGCGCGACGAAGGCGACCTGGTGGTGGGTGACAACGAACCCTATTCAGTCAGCAGCACCAGCGACTACGCGGTGCCGGTGCATGGCGAAGGCCGCGGGCTGGTGCACGTGGAACTGGAGATCCGCCAGGACCTGATCGCCGATGCCGCCGGGCAGCAGGCATGGGCGGAGCGGCTGGCGCGGATCTTCAGCGCGCTGCAGCCGCAGTTGCTGGCCGCCGGGTGATTTACCCAGGCTTGGTAGTGCCGGCCGCTGGCCGGCAACTGCAATGATCCAACGAACCTGAGGTTGCCGGCCAGCGGCTACTACCGCAATACGGGCGCATCCATCCACGGGAACGGCTTGAACCCGTGCACCTGCACGGTCGCACCGATCGCTTCGAAATCATCCTTGATCGCCTGCGCGCGGCGACGATCCAGCGCTTCACCCAGCACCAGCGGCAACGCACGGCAGCGTGCCAGCGCCTCGCCCACCGGCATCTCCAGCAGGCGCGCCACGCGCTGCGCTGCGGCCTTCAGCTGGTCTGCCGGGCACGCCACCAGGCACAGATCGAACGAAGCGAAGATGCCTGCGCCCACCCCTGCCTCGCGCGCCTCCGCTTGTTCCTCAGCACCCGCTTCGCCCAGGGCCTCGTCGATACCCTCGACCTGCTGGAACGCGTCGTACTCGGCGTAGTACGCCAGTGCCTGCGCGTAGTCCTGCAGCGACGACAGCGGGCGTTGCCGCTTCTGCACATCCAGCACGTCGGCAAACGTGGCCGGTTCAAGATACGGGAACAGCCCCATCGCTGCCGAAGCGGCCGATCGCTCGCCGTCGTCATCCAGCGCTTCATCACTGGATGACGGCAACCACAACCGCGCAGCCAGCAGGTCCTCGTTGCTGGCCATCACCCAGCCGAAGGCGTTCCACACCTCATCGTCATCGTTGCAGACAGCGAAGGCATGCAGGGTCTGTTGCAGGTCCAACAGTTCGATCATGCGTCGGTGCTCAGGCAGGCAGTCGCTGCCGAGTCTACCGGCGCCGGGCGCAGGCCCAGCGCGATCACCACGCCGAGCGCGGCGAACAGCGCGGCGCCGTACTGTGCATTGACCATGCCCTGCAACGCATCAGGGCTGGTTGCCGCCTGCGTGCCGCGCGCGGCGTTGGCGACCATCACCAGTACCGCCAATCCCAAGGCGCCGCCGATCTGCTGGGCGGTGGCCGCCATGCCGGACGCGACGCCTTGCTGCGGACCCGGCACGCCCTGCCCGGCCACGATCCACATCGCCGTCCAGCTCATGCCCTGGCCAACGCTGAGCACCACGATGCCCGGCAACAGCGGCCAGTAGCTGCCGCCATGCGGCATCGCCAGCGCCACCGCGGCGATGCCGACGGCACCTGCGGCGAAGCCCCAGGCCAGCACCTGCCGTGGCGAACGGCGCCGCAGCATGCGTTCGGCAATCCGGATGCCGAAGGTGCACACCAATGTCGGCAGCAGGAAGGCCATACCGGCCTGCAGCGGGCTCCAGCCATAGCCATCCTGGAAGTAGAGCGCCAGGAAGTAGTACTGCACGCCATAGCTGCTCATGAAAGCGAAGGTCAGACCCAGCGCGGCGCGGAGGCCGGGCAGGCGCAACAGCGAAAACTGCATCAGCGGGTCACGGCTGCGCTTTTCGATCTGTACGAACACCGTCAACAGTACGGCTGAAAGCAGCAGGCAGATGAGCGTAGCCGGCGCCGTCCAGCCCCACTCCGGCCCTTGCACCAGGGTGGTGACCAACAGGCTGCCGCCGGCGGTGACAGTGAGACAACCGGCCAGATCGAAGGAACGGCCCTGCACGCGTGGACCATCGGACGGCAGCCATGTACCGGCCGCGACCGCGCACGCCGTGGCCAGCGGCACGATCACCGCCAGCACCGCCGGCCAGCCGAACGCCTGGGTCAGCACGCCGCCGAGCAGCGTGCCCAGCGCCAGGCCCACCGCACTGGCCATGCTCCAGATCGCCAGCGCACGATTGCGTACCGGGCCTTCGGCGTACAGCGTGTTGATCAGCGCCAGCGTGGCCGGGAACAGCAGCGCCGCCCCGACGCCTTGTGCGGCGCGCGCGATGATCAACAGCGTGGCGTTCGGCGCCAGCGCGCCGAGCAGCGAGGCCAGCGCGAACAGCAGCATGCCCAGCCGGTAGAAGCGGCGGCGGCCGATCAGGTCGGCGGCACGGCCACCCAGCAACAGGCTGCCGCCGAACGCCACGGTGTAGGCACTGACCACCCATTGCAGCTGCTGCGCGTTGATCTGCAGCGCGCGGCCCATGTCATGCAGGGCAACGAAGATGATGGTGGCATCCAGGGCAATGATCAGCTGGGCGGTGGCCAGCAGGGTCAGCGCCCAGCGCGGATATTTGAGGGGAGGCATCGGCGGTCTGGCGCGGTGGGGGAGCGCAGTCTCATTGATGCGAGCCAATCAATAAACCCCTCCCCGACCATATCTGTCATGATTTTCGGCATGAATGGAGCCTCGATGGACCTCAATGCGGTGCGCATGCTGGTGCAGGTGGCCGAAGCGCGCAGTTTCACCGTGGCCGCCGGCCAGCTGGGCCTGAGCCAGTCCGGCCTGTCGCGCGCGATCGGGCGGCTGGAAGTGTCGCTGGGGGTGAAGCTGCTGCAGCGGAACACCCGCAACGTGGCGCTGACCCCGGATGGCCGCCAGTTCGTGGAACAGGTGGCACCACTGCTGACCGGCCTGGACGATGCCGAACGGCAACTGGCCGACCGCCCGTGCACGCCCTCGGGCACATTGAAGATCAGTGCGCCGTCGATGTTCGGGCGCAAGGTGCTGGTGCCGATGCTGGCGCCGTTGCTGCAGCAGCATCCGCAGCTGCAGGTGGAAGCGGTGCTCAGCGACCGTCTGGTCGATCTGGTCGAGGAAGGCTTCGATGCCGCGCTGCGCACCGGCGTCATCGCCGACCAGCGCATCGTCGCGCGGCCATTGCGACCGCTGCGCTGGGTGACGGTGGCCAGCCCCGCCTATCTGGCCCGTTGCGGCGCACCGGACGATGTGTCCGCGCTGCAGGATCATGCCTGCCTGGCGGTGCGCAACCTGCGCAGTGGCCGGCTGGTGGACTGGCAGTTCCTGCAGGACGGGCAACTGCGCGAGTTCACGCCGCCGACGCGGATTGTGTTCGACAGCGGCGATCCGCTGGTGGAAGCGGCCATCGCCGGTATCGGCATCGTGCAGGTGATGGATTTCGCCGTGGCCGACGCCTTGGCCGATGGCCGCCTGCAGCGCGTGCTGCAGCCGTTCGAAGGCCGCAGCCGCGCACTGTCACTGATCTATCCGCCCTCGCGGCAATGCTCGCCAAAGCTGCAGGTACTGGCCGACGCGTTGCTGGCCGGGCAGTGGTAGCGCCGGCCGCTGGCCGGCGTCTCCAGCAATCCAACCGTCTCAGGTTTGCCAGCGGCCGGCACTACCAGGCTGCGGTAGATCCACGCCATGCGTGGATGAGGGCCGGTAGCGCCGGGCATGGCCCGGCGTTACCGATCAGGCGAAGCTATCGGTGGCGCGCACCAGCGCGTCCACGTTTTCGGCTTCGAACGCCGAGTGCCCCGAAGCCGGCGTAATTTCCAGCTTCGCCTTCGGCCACACCTTGGTCAGGTCCCAGGCGTTGGCCAGCGGGCAGACCACGTCGTAGCGGCCGTGCACGATCACGCCGGGAATGTCAGCGATGCGGTGCGCGTCGCGCAGCAGCTGGTCTTCCACCTCGAAGAAGCCGCCGTTGACGAAGTAATGGTTCTCGATGCGGGCAAAGGCCAGCGCGAAGTGCGGGTCTTCGTGGCTGTTGATGAAGTCGTCGTCGACGTGCAGGAAGCTGGTCGCGCCTTCCCACACCGCCCAGGCTTTGGCCGCTTCCAGGCGGGTGGTTTCGTCTTCGCTGGTCAGGCGGCGGTGGAAGGCCGAGATCAGGTCATGACGCTCCACCGACGGAATCGGCTTGAGGTAGTGCTCCCACGCATCCGGGAACAAGCGGTTGGCGCCTTCCTGGTAGAACCATTCCAGTTCCCAGCGACGCAGCATGAAGATGCCGCGCAGGACCAGTTCGGTCACGCGCTGCGGGTGGGTTTCGGCATAGGCCAGTGCCAGGGTCGAACCCCAGCTGCCGCCGAACACCTGCCAGCGATCAACCTTGAGGTGCTCGCGCAGCTTCTCGATATCGGCGACGAGGTCCCAGGTGGTGTTGTCCACCAGGTCCGCGTGCGGGGTGGAACGGCCGGCACCGCGCTGGTCGAACAGGATGATGCGGTACTTGGACGGGTCGTGGAACTGGCGCATCTTGTCGCTGCAGCCGCCGCCCGGGCCACCGTGCAGCATCACCACCGGCTTGCCGTCCGGGTTGCCGCACTGTTCGAAGTACAGCGTGTGGCGGTCGTCGACCTTCAGGGTGCCGACGTCGTAGGGGGTGATGGCGGGGTACAGCGTACGCATGCTTGCAGCTCCAGGGTGATGCCCTGCCGGGGCAGGAGAACCTCCATTCTAGGCCGGACGCCGGCCCAGGGTGATGCGGTCGCGCTGCTCCAGGTCCTGCACGGTCTGTACTTCCGCAAAACCCGCCGCGTCGAACAGTGCGCGGATCGCCGCGCCCTGGTCCCAACCGTGCTCGATCAGCAGCCAACCGCCGGGCAGCAGATGGGCCTGGCCACCGTCGACGATGCGGCGGATGTCATCCAGCCCGTCCACGCCGGAGGCCAGCGCGGTGGCCGGTTCAAAACGCAGGTCGCCCTGTGCCAGGTGCGGATCATCGCTGGCGATGTATGGCGGGTTGCTGGCAATCAGGTCGAAGCGTGCACCCTGCAGTGGCGCATACCAGTCGTGCCCGCCCTCGGCGAAGCGGACGTTGCGCAGTTCATGGCGCGCAGCATTGCGCGCGGCCACGGCCAGCGCGCCCGGGCTGGCATCGGTAGCCAGCACCTGCGCTTGGGGCCGTTCGGTGGCCAGTGCAAGTGCAATCGCACCGCTGCCGGTGCCCAGGTCAGCCAGCTGCAGCGATTGGTCTGGCGGCAGCCGCTCCAGCGCCAGCTCGACCAGCAGCTCGGTTTCCGGACGCGGGATCAGCGTGGCCGGGTCGACCTCCAGGTCCAGCGTCCAGAAACCGCGGCGGCCGGTCAGGTAGGCCACCGGCTCACCGGCCACGCGGCGGGCCAGCAACGCTTCGAAGGCGGCCAGGTCGGCGGCGGCCAGCGGATCGGTGGCATGCGCGAACAGCCAGCTGCGCGGGCGCTCCAGCACATGCAGCAGCAGCAGTTCGGCCTCGTGGCGGGCCTCGACGCCGCCGAGGCGGGCACTGGCCTCGGCCACGATCTGGCGCAGGGAGGGTTCGGTTTGGGAAAACATGCCGCAATTGTAGAGCGGAGCCCATGCTCGGCTGCTTCTGCCGCAGTCGAGCTACACATCCACAGGTCCGCAGTCGAGCATGGCTCGACCCTACAAAAGGCTGCAATCCGTTCAGGTTCTGCCCGAGGGGATAAGGAGGGACTATTGGCCCTATTCAGCCGTTCCGGAAGATTTTCCTTGTCACACAGGCAGTTGCAGGATGAAAGCGTCCGGGTTCAGTGCCTGCTCAGTGCATTTTGATAGACTACATCTATCAAATAGATGCAATCAATGGATTGTTCTTATCGATAGCGAGTCGGTACTCTAGGTCCTGTCGATTCACCCACTCCCCTTCACCCAGAGGAAAAACGATGTCCCTGATCAACACCCAGATCCAGCCGTTCGAAGCCAATGCTTACCTGAATGGCGAGTTCATCAAGGTTTCCGACAGCACCCTGAAGGGCCAGTGGTCGGTCCTGATCTTCATGCCGGCCGCCTTCACCTTCAACTGCCCGACCGAGATCGAAGACGCCGCTGACCATTACGCCGAGTTCAAGAAGGCCGGCGCCGAGGTCTACATCGTCACCACCGATACCCACTTCTCGCACAAGGTGTGGCACGAAACCTCGCCGGCCGTCGGCAAGGCCCAGTTCCCGCTGGTTGGCGACCCGACCCACCAGCTGACCAACGCCTTCGGCGTGCACATTCCGGAAGAAGGCCTGGCCCTGCGCGGCACCTTCATCATCAACCCGGAAGGCGTGATCAAGACCCTGGAGATCCACTCCAACGAGATCGCCCGTGACGTCTCCGAAACCCTGCGCAAGCTGAAGGCTGCCCAGTTCACCGCCGCCAACCCGAACCAGGTGTGCCCGGCCAAGTGGAAGGAAGGCGAGAAGACCCTGACCCCGTCGCTGGACCTGGTCGGCAAGATCTAAAGCGGTACCGGCCTGCCGTGGCCCCACGCCACGGCGCGCCTTTCATCCCCGTGCCGGTCCCCCCACCGGCGTGGGGGTGAACCCAAGACAGCCAACGCTCGCCCGCCTTGGCCAGCCAGCCCCTTCCACGGTCGCTGTCTTGGGTTCACCCCTACCCCCTGCTGGTCCGCTACCTTCTACAGCGGTGCCACGCCCCCTGTTTGCCTGAAGCCAGGAGATGACCCGATGTTGGACGCCAACCTGCAGTCGCAGCTGAAGACCTATCTGGAGCGCGTGACCCGCCCGATCCAGATCACCGCGCACGCCGACGACGGCGCCAAGTCGCAGGAAATGCTGGAACTGCTGCAGACCCTGGACAGCCTGTCGGACAAGATCTCGCTGCAGGTGCTGCGCGATGGCCAGGGCCGCGTGCCGTCCTTCGACCTGGGCACCCCGGGCCAGGATATCCACCTGACCTTCGCCGGCCTGCCGATGGGCCACGAGTTCACCTCGCTGGTGCTGGCGCTGCTGCAGGTCGGCGGCCACCCGTCCAAGGCCACCGCCGAGCTGATCGAGCAGGTGCAGAACCTGGAAGGTGAATACAAGTTCGAAACCTACTTCTCGCTGTCCTGCCAGAACTGCCCGGACGTGGTGCAGGCACTGAACCTGGCCGCGGTACTCAACCCGCGCATCCAGCACGTGGCCATCGACGGTGCCCTGTTCCAGGACGAAGTCGAGCAGCGCGAGATCATGTCGGTGCCGACCGTGTACCTCAACGGTGAAGTCTTCGACCAGGGTCGCATGACCCTCGAGCAGATCGTCGCCAAGCTGGACACCAACGCCAGCAAGCGCGATGCCGAGAAGATCGCCACCAAGGATGCCTTCGACGTGCTGGTGGTGGGCGGTGGCCCGGCTGGCGCGGCAGCGGCGATCTATGCCGCACGCAAGGGCATCCGCACCGGTATCGCCGCCGAGCGTTTCGGTGGCCAGGTGCTGGACACCATGGCGATCGAGAACTTCATTTCGGTGAAGGAGACCGAAGGCCCGAAGCTGGCCACGGCGCTGGAACAGCACGTGCGCGAGTACGAGGTGGACATCATGAACCTGCAGCGCGCCAGCGCGCTGGTGCCGGCTGGCGAAGACGGCCTGGTGCAGGTGCAGCTGGAGAACGGCGCGGTGCTGAAGTCGCGTTCGGTGATCCTGTCCACCGGCGCGCGCTGGCGGCAGATGAACGTGCCGGGCGAAGACCAGTACCGCAACAAGGGCGTGGCCTATTGCCCGCACTGCGATGGCCCGCTGTTCAAGGGCAAGCGCGTGGCGGTGATCGGCGGCGGCAACTCCGGCGTGGAGGCGGCCATCGATCTGGCTGGCATCGTGTCGCATGTAACCCTGCTGGAGTTCGATTCCAGCCTGCGCGCCGACGAAGTGCTGCAGAAGAAACTGCGCAGCCTGGCCAATGTCACCGTGCTGACCAGCGCACAGACCACCGAAGTGCTGGGTGACGGCAGCCGTGTCACCGGCCTGGTCTACAAGGACCGCGTCGGCGGCGACGCCCACCGCGTCGAGCTGGAAGGCATCTTCGTGCAGATCGGCCTGCTGCCCAACACCGAGTGGCTGAAGGACACCGTGGCGCTGTCGCCGCGTGGCGAGGTCGTCATCGATGACCGCGGCCAGACCAACCTGCCGGGCGTGTTCGCTGCTGGCGATTGCACGACGGTACCCTACAAGCAGATCATCATTGCCATGGGCGCCGGTTCGACCGCCGCACTGAGCGCGTTCGACCACCTGATCCGCTCGTCGGTGAGCAGCAGCAGCGGTGCCGTTGCTGAAGCTGCCTGATCCATCGTTCCCAGATCACCGGGAACATTGTCTGCCTGTCGGGTAACCATGCCGTCAGCCGGTCCGTTACCCCTGGGGTGTAAGGATGAACCTACGTGATCTGAAGTACCTGGTAGCCCTGGCCGACCACAAGCATTTCGGCCGGGCTGCCGCCTCCTGCTTCGTCAGCCAGCCGACGCTGTCCACGCAGATCCGCAAGCTGGAAGAAGAGCTGGGCCTGCCGCTGGTGGAACGTGCACCGCGCAAGGTGATGCTGACCCCGGCCGGCCAGGAAGCAGCAGCACGGGCACGGGTGATCGTGTCCGAAGTGGAACAGCTGAAGGAAGCGGCACGTCGCAGTCGCGATCCGGAAGCCGGTACGGTGCGCCTGGGGATCTTCCCGACCCTGGGCCCGTACCTGCTGCCGCATGTGATTCCGCGCATCCGCGATCGCTTCCCGGAGCTGGAACTGCTGCTGGTCGAGGAAAAGAGCGATGTGCTGCTGGACCGCCTGCGCGAAGGCAAGCTCGACGCTGCACTGCTGGCCCTGCCGGTGATCGACGACCAACTGCATGCCGAGTTTCTGTTCGAGGAACCCTTCCTGCTGGCCGTATCCGGGCGCCACCCGCTGGCCCGTCGCGAACACCTGGACGTGCAGGAGCTGGCCACGCAGAAGCTGCTGCTGCTGGAAGATGGCCATTGCCTGCGCGACCAGGCACTGGAAGTCTGCCGCCTGTTCGGTGCCAACGAGAAGTCCGAGTTCCGCGCCACCAGCCTGGAAACCCTGCGGCAGATGGTCGCCGCCGACGTCGGCATCACCCTGCTGCCAAGCCTGTCGGTGCAGCCGCCGGTGCCGCGCTCGAACAACATCCGCCTGCTCGACTTCACCGGCGAAGGACGCCCCAGCCGCCGCATCGCGATGATCTGGCGCCGCAGCTCGGCCATGAACGACTTCCTGATGGAGCTGGCCGATCAGTTCAAGCGCCTGCCGCAGGCGCTGTTCACCCTGGAAGCGGTCAACGCCGCCGGCGACACGACCGCCCTGCCCGGCCCCGCGCTGAACGGCTGAACCCCCGCAGCACCGGCCTGGAATCGGCAGGAGTCGATTCCGGTCGCATTTGTCCCCACAATACAGACAGGCGGCGCCAGCAGGTGCCGCCTTTTGCATGGCTTTCAACCAAGGAGCTTCACCATGAGTACCGCCAGCGGCCTGCCGCCGTCGATCACCGTTTCCACCTTCGACATGGACCGCCTGGACGCCATGCTCGAATCCCCTGCGCTGAGCCAGACGCCTGCCGCGCTCGCGCTTGCTGAAGAACTCAACCGTGCCACCGTGCTGGCACCGGACCAGATTCCCGAAGGCATCGTCATGATGCATTCGCGCGTGGAGTGCGAAGATGAAGTGTCGGGCGAGAAGCACGTCCTGACCCTGGTCTTCCCCCGCGAAGCCAACGTCGATGAAGGCAAGGTTTCCGTGCTGGCCCCGGTCGGCAGTGCCCTGCTCGGCCTTTCGATCGGCCAGAGCATCGACTGGAACGCGCCCGGCGGCCGCAAGCTGCGCCTGCGCGTGACCGCGGTCCACAACGACCGCCCCTGATTACCGCTGCGCACCGCGCGCGATTCGATCCCCCTGCACCAGGAGCCGTAATGAGTACCCCGTCCAAACTGTCCCAGCTGCGCGAACTGTCCGTGGTCGTTGCCGATACCGGTGACTACGAGGCGATCAAGCGCCTGCAGCCGGTGGACTGCACCACCAACCCGACCCTGGTGAAGAAGGCGCTGGACCTGCCGGTCTACGCCGAGCTGATCGAACGCGAACTGGCCTGGGGCCGCCAGCAGAGTGGCGACCGCGAAGCCGTGGTGCACGCCGTGGCCGACCGCCTGACCATCGGCGTCGGCGCGCTGCTGAGCACGCTGGTGCCGGGCCGCGTGTCCACCGAAGTGGATGCCGACCAGGCCCACGACACCGCTGCCACCGTAGCCAAGGCCCGCCAGTTCATCCAGATGTACGCCGATGCCGGCGTGCCGCGCGAGAAGATCCTGATCAAGATCGCCGCGACCTGGGAAGGCGTGGAAGCCGCGCGCATCCTGCAGGCCGAGGGCATCGACTGCAACCTGACCCTGATCTTCAACCCGACCCAGGCGCTGGCCTGCAGCGAAGCCGGCGCGTTCCTGATCTCGCCGTTCGTCGGCCGCATCCTGGACTGGTACGTGGCCAACGGCCAGACCCCGGCCAACATCGATGAAGACCCGGGCGTGAAGTTCGTGCGCGGCGTGTATGCCGAATTCAAGCGCCGCGGTTCGCCGACGGTGGTGATGGGCGCCTCGTTCCGTTCGACCGCGCAGATCGAAGCGCTGGCCGGTTGCGACCGCCTGACGATTTCGCCGGACCTGCTGGAGAAGTTGGACGCCGACCACGGCGAGCTGCCGCGCAAGCTGGTGGCCGGTGCGGCGGATGGCGTGCCCGTGACCCCGATCGACGCGGCGAAGTTCGCGGCGGATCTGGCGGCCGATCCGATGGCGACCGAGAAGCTGGCGACCGGTATCGATGCGTTTGCCAAGGATCTGGAAGCACTGCGCGAGCGCATTCGTTCGGAACTGTGATTCCGGCCAACGGCTGAGCCCCTCGTGGCGGGGGCTTGGTCGCGTTGAAGCAAGAGCGAAAGCCGCGCTGGGTCGGGCGGGTTGGGTTCGCGGGAGACGCCGTGAATCCGTCCCTGGAGGCTTGGCCGCGGCATCCATGCCGCGGACACTCCCGCGAACCCAACCCGCCCGCCCTCTGACAGTTTCCGGTGGCCGCCCGCCACGGATGAAAGAAAGAAGAGCAAAGCGGGTCGCGCGCTTCGCTTGCTCGCAGTCGAGCAAGCTCGACTCTACGGAGCAATGCAGGATCAAACAAAAAGGACGCGGCGAAGGCCGCGTCCTTTTTGTTTTCCAACAGTTTGTTTTCCAACAGTTCGTCAGTAACCCAATGCTCTTTCCCACCGTCACCGGGAAACTTTCGAAGGTGGGACGGGGGCGGCTGGCAGGACCGTTGGCGCCATGGATGGGTTTACGGCGTGTCCTGCCAGCCGCCCCCGTCCCGCCAAACCATCAGCAACCCAGAGCCGCTTTGGCTTTGGCTTTGGCTTTGGCAGTTGCTTTCAGCTTCTGCCCGCCGCAGGCGGACCACCGCGCGTCAGCGCGGCGCCTCCACATCCAATCCGATCGGGCAGCTCACCCCGGTGCCGCCGATGCCGCAGTAACCGTTCGGGTTCTTCGCCAGGTACTGCTGGTGATAGTCCTCGGCGTAGTAGTACGCCGGTGCCGGGTACACGATCTCGGTGGTGATCGGGCCGTAGCCGGCCGCATCCAGCTGCGCCTGGTAGGCCTCGCGGCTGGCCAGCGCGGCGGCGTACTGCGCCTCGTCGGTGGCGTGGATCACCGAACGGTACTGGGTGCCGGTGTCGTTGCCCTGGCGCATGCCCTGGGTCGGGTCGTGGCTTTCCCAGAACAGCTGCAGAAGCCGCTCCAGGCTCACCACCGCCGGGTCGAACACCACCTGCACCACTTCGGTGTGGCCGGTCAGGCCCGAGCACACCTCTTCATAGGTCGGGTTCGGGGTGATGCCGCCGGCATAGCCCACCGATGTGCTGTACACGCCCGGTTCGGTCCAGAACTTGCGCTCGGCGCCCCAGAAGCAGCCCAGCGCGAAGCGGATCTGCTGCAGGCCGGCGAAACGGTCCTTCAGCGGATGGCTGTTCACGAAGTGCTGGTTGCTGTGCAGCGGCAGCGGTTGGTCACGCCCCGGCAGTGCTTCTTCCGGGCGCGGCAGGCGCTGCTTGAAGGCGCCGATTCCGAGGATGCCCTGGCCAATTCCCAACATGATGCGCTCCTACGCCGGAAGGCCGGCTATGTCGTCTGCATCGGAAATGGGGGCGTCCGGCGCGTGGCCCAAGTCCAGCGCCGCCACGATGTCCTCGGCCTGCGGCCGTGCCGCATCAGGGATGCCCACCCGCAGCACGCCGAACAGTGGCAGCTCGCCCATGCCACCCAGCAACGACTCGCCGAACACGAAGGCCGGGATGCCGGCATCCTCCAGCGCGTGCTTGACCAGGTGGGCGTCGAACAGGTTGTCGGCCTTGTACACGATGTGCATGCGGCAGCTCCGTGGGACAGGATTCCAGCATACGCCCGGGGGCTGAATGGTGGTGGTGACGGCGCATGACCGTTCTGCCGGCCAGCGGCCGGCACTACCCAATTGCACGGCGATCCACATTCCGTAGAGTAGGCGGCCGGCGCTACCGGAAGAGGGGTTGGTAGTGCCGGCCGCTGGCCGGCATCCCCACGCCCCACCGGGCAGCCCTGCCCGGTACGCGCTAGACTGTTGGTCTTTCTGCCTTTCTTTTCGCCGACTCATGTCCGAGCACACCCCCGCCAGCCCCGAGACCCCCGCCGACAGCCACGAAAAGCGCGATTTCATCCGCCAGATCGTGCGCGAGGACCTGGCCAGCGGAAAGCACCAGGCGATCAAGACCCGTTTCCCGCCGGAACCGAACGGCTACCTGCACATCGGCCATGCCAAGTCGATCTGCCTGAACTTCGGCATCGCCGGCGAGTTCAGCGGCGTCTGCAACCTGCGCTTCGATGACACCAACCCGGCCAAGGAAGACCCGGAATACGTGGCCGCGATCCAGGACGACGTGCGCTGGCTGGGCTTCAGCTGGAACGAACTGCGCCACGCCTCGGACTATTTCCAGACCTACTACCTGGCCGCCGAGAAGCTGATCGAACAGGGCAAGGCCTATGTCTGCGACCTGTCGGCCGAGGAAGTGCGCGCCTACCGCGGCACCCTGACCGAGCCGGGCCGCCCGTCGCCGTGGCGCGACCGCAGCGTCGAGGAAAACCTCGACCTGTTCCGCCGCATGCGCGCCGGTGAATTCCCGGATGGCGCGCGCACCCTGCGCGCGAAGATCGACATGGCCAGCGGCAACATCAACCTGCGCGATCCGGCGCTGTACCGCATCAAGCATGTCGAGCACCAGAACACCGGCAACGCGTGGCCGATCTACCCGATGTACGACTTCGCGCACGCGCTGGGCGACTCGATCGAGGGCATCACCCACTCGCTGTGCACGCTGGAATTCGAAGACCACCGCCCGCTGTACGACTGGTGCGTGGACAACGTCGATTTCGCCCATGACGACACGCTGACCCAGCCGCTGGTCGACGCCGGCCTGCCGCGCGAAGCCGCCAAGCCGCGCCAGATCGAGTTCTCGCGACTGAACATCAATTACACGGTGATGAGCAAGCGCAAGCTGATGGCGCTGGTTACCGAGCAGCTGGTGGACGGCTGGGAAGACCCGCGCATGCCGACCCTGCAGGGCCTGCGTCGCCGTGGCTACACCCCGGCCGCGATGCGCCTGTTCGCCGAGCGCGTGGGCATCAGCAAGCAGAATTCGCTGATCGACTTCAGCGTGCTGGAAGGCGCGCTGCGCGAAGACCTGGACAGCGCCGCGCCGCGCCGCATGGCCGTGGTCGACCCGGTCAAGCTGGTGCTGACCAACCTGCCGGAAGGCCACGAAGAACAGCTGACCTTCAGCAACCACCCGAAGGACGAGAGCTTCGGCAGCCGCGAAGTGCCGTTCGCACGCGAAGTGTGGATCGACCGCGAGGACTTCGCCGAAGTGCCGCCGAAGGGCTGGAAGCGCTTGGTCCCGGGTGGCGAAGTGCGCCTGCGCGGTGCCGGCATCATCCGCTGCGATGAAGTGATCAAGGATGCCGACGGCACCATCACCGAGCTGCGTGGCTGGCTGGATCCGGAATCGCGTCCGGGCATGGAAGGCGCCAACCGCAAGGTCAAGGGCACCATCCACTGGGTCAGCGCCGTACATGGCGTGCCGGCCGAGATCCGCCTGTACGACCGCCTGTTCTCGGTGCCGAACCCCGACGACGAATCGGAAGGCAAGACCTATCGTGATTACCTCAATCCGGAATCGCGCCGCACCGTCACCGGCTATGTCGAGCCGGCCGCGGCCAGCGCTGCCCCGGAGCAGTCGTTCCAGTTCGAACGCATCGGCTACTTCGTGGCCGACCGCCGCGACCACACCGAAGCCAAGCCGGTGTTCAACCGCAGCGTGACCCTGCGCGACACCTGGTCGGCCTGAGGACCTGCGCGGGCGCCAGCACGGTGCCCGCATGACCCCGACGATGATCACCGCCCTCTCCGTCCTGTTCTGGTTCATCTCGCAGCATCCGCTGCTGACGTTCTTTTCGGCGATGGTGCTGGCCGGGCTGGTCTCGTGGTGGCGGCGTTTTCCGGGCTACGCCATCGTGGTGTTCCCGCTGGCGATGCTCAACATCTTCCTCGGCCACTTCCTCAACGCCGCCTTCCTCAACGTGGTGGGCGAGCCTGGTGAAGCGGTGATCGTGAAGTCCGAGCGCACCAGTTCGACGATGAACGAGCAGTACATCTGGCGCTACGAAGGGGTGCTGCGCACCGCCGAGGGCCGCGACGTGGAGGTGGTGTTCCACACCAACACCGCCTCGCTGTGGCCGCTGGAGAACGCGATCCGCATCCCGGCGCGCGACCAGCCGTTCGTGGTCAAGTACACGTCGGGTTTCCCGCGCAACTTCGTCATCCTCACCAATGAATCGCCGCACGGCATCGCCCAGGCCCGGGCCAGCGCGCGCGAGCGGGTGGAAGTGGCGGCGCGCAAGCTGCACTTCAGCCCGGGCAATGCCGATTTCCGCGCGGACTATCGCCGCGAGCTGGAAACCTGGCTGCGCGACCACGGCAACGATCCGCAGCAGCAGCCCGACGCGCAGCGATATCGCGCCGAACTCGACGCGCTGTGAGGTTGGGGTTGCTTCTTACATTACGAGAATCCGATTGACAGGTCGGCTGAGAGGAATCACGCATGAAGGTTGATCGCGATTTCATGATTTTCTGCGCCGCGTTCTCAGGGATCGCTGAACGAAAGAAGTGTGTCGGCATACAAGGAAGCGAGTCGGAGCCCTTCATGCAGAAGGTATACGACGAGTATCTCTCGACTTCACATCCAAAACCCGACATCAAGTGGATCGACTCTGTCCCTGGCGCAATCCAAGCGTGGATGATCGAAACGATCGACAGGTACTTTCTCTCGATGGACAAAGCACCTCGTTGGGTGCGTGAACCCAGCTGGCGCTTCATTGATGACAACCCCATGGTCTTTGTCAGCCAGATAGATCTTGAAGACAACGCGACAATGAGGAACAACGCTTCGGCAGGTGAGGTTCTTTATCTGTTCAGCGGCAGACAAGCGTGCGACGGGGGCTGGGAGCTGAAGGTGAAGCTTGTCAAGCAAGACAAAGCGACTCCCGGAACAAGCTACCTTGGTTAGTTCGGGCTGGACCGGCACTTCATGCATTTTTGAGACACCAGGCCATGCCCATTGACGGCATTCCTCTTACCAACCTGCCTTTATGACCGACAGTGCTTCTCCACTCCTCCCGCTGCTGCAGCAGGTCCTGCAGGACGCCGGCATCGCCAGCCGCGCCGACGGTGGCGCGCTGCTGCTGGACAGCGGCCTGCACCTGACCCCGCATGCGATGGCCGCGCACGCGCGCGACAACGGCGGCTGGCAGACATCTACCGTCATCGAGAGCCAGCATCCGCTGCTGTTCGCCGATGGCCTGTTCGAGTACCAGCACGCCAACGGTGCCGATGAGCAGGCATCGCTGCTGTCCGGCTTCCAGACCTGGGTGCGGGTGGACCTGGCGACGCTGCAGACCGCGATCGGCGCCGAAGACGCGCAGGGCCTGCCGATGATGGGCCTGACCTATCCGGCCGGTGACGATGGCGAGGAACACGAGCGCACCGTGGTACTGGGGCCGCTGGCGCACTACCGCGCACAGGAGGTGGATGCCTCCACCTGCAGCGAGGACGACCACGGTTCCTGCCCCTGCTGCCTGTTCACCCGCAGCATGGAGGCCTTCGATGAGCTGCTGAAAGCCCGCCAGTTCCTCGCCATCCGCCTGTTCGCCTCGCGCGATGCCGACGGCCTGTGCGAAGCCGACTGCCGGGTCAACGGCCACGACTTCGCCGCCGCCCTGCCCCTGCTGCGCGCCTACGCGGCCAGCTGGCCGCAGGCCGGGCTGGAGTTCCGCAAGCAGTACGTAGTGATCCGCACCGGCTCGCCGGGCTGACCCACCGCCACACCCGATACAGGCCGGTGCGGCTACACTGCGCGCCGGTTTCCCAAGCAACCGCACCTTCTTCCATCCCATTACGAGGCACCCCCGCGATGCTGTACGCGCAAGTCCACCTGACCCTTCCCGCCTGGATCCACGACCAGATCGACCTGGATCGTCGATATCCGGGCGATGAGGCCAAGGTCGCGCTGGCGATCGAGCTGTCGCGGCTGAACGTCGAGCACGCCAGTGGCGGCCCGTTCGGTGCGGTGGTGTTCGGCCCGGATGACAAGGTCATCGCCGCCGGCGTGAACCGGGTGATGCCGCACGCGACCTCGCTGGCGCACGCCGAGAACATGGCCTACATGCTGGCCCAGCAGCGCCTGCAGACCCCGCGCCTGAACGCAGTGCTGGCGCCGGTCACCCTGGCCACCAGTTCGCAGCCGTGCTGCCAGTGCTACGGCGCCACCGTGTGGGCCGGCATCGACCGCCTGCTGATCGGTGCCAACTCGGCCGACGTCGAAGAGCTGACCCCGTTCGACGAAGGCCCGCTGCCGGCCGACTGGGTGGGTGAACTCAACAAGCGCGGCATCGAAGTGGTGCAGGGCCTGAACCGCGACGCCGCACGCAGCGTGCTGCGTGCCTATGGGGAAAGCGATGGCGCCCGTTACTGAGGCCGGCATCGGCCTGCTGTGCCTGTGCCGGCAGGGCTTCGAGCCCGAGCTGGCCGGCGAACTGCAGTTCCGCGCCGGTGAAGCCGGTTTCGCCGGCTACGCGCGCACCCAGCGCAATGATGGCTACGTGCTGTTCATGTGCGACGAAGCTGCGGCACTGGCGCCGCGCCTGCGCTGGCGCGAACTGATCTTCGCACGGCAGAAGCTGGTGGTGCTGGCCGAGCTGCCGCAGCTGGACCCGGCCGACCGCATCACCCCGATGCTGGAGGTGCTGGCCGATGCGCCGCGCTTCGGCGACCTGTGGGTGGAACATCCCGATTCGGACGCCGGCAAGCCGCTGTCCGGGCTGGCCCGTGCCTTCGGCAATGCGCTGCGCCCGGCGCTGCGCAAGGCCGGCAAGCTCACCGACAAGCCGAACGACCGTCTGCCGCGCCTGCACGTGGTGTTCGTCGACGGCACCCACGCCTTCGTCTGCGTGGCCGACCCGGCCGACAGCGCGCCGTGGGCACTGGGCATCCCGCGATTGAAGCTGCTGCCCGAAGCGCCGTCGCGTTCGGCGCTGAAGCTGGACGAAGCACTGCTGACCCTGTTGACCCCGGAAGAGCGCGAGGCGCTGGCCAGGCCCGGCATGCGCGCGGCCGACCTGGGTGCCGCACCGGGCGGCTGGACCTGGGTGCTGACGCGCCAGCACATGCACGTGCTGAGCATCGACAACGGCCCGCTGCGCCAGCACGTGCTGGACACCGGCCTGGTCGAGCACCTGCGTGCCGATGGCTTCCACTGGCACCCGGAACAGCCGCTGGACTGGATGGTCTGCGACATGGTCGAGCAGCCGCGGCGCGTGGCCGAACGCATGGCCACCTGGTTCCGCGAAGGCTGGTGCAGGCACGCGATCTTCAATCTGAAGCTGCCGATGAAGAAGCGCTGGGACGAAACCCGCTTGTGCCTGGACCTGTTCCAGGACCAGGCCGGCAAGCCGCTGGTGGTACGTGCCAAGCAGCTGTATCACGACCGTGAAGAGATCACGGTGCTGGCCTCGCCGCTGCGCTGAGGCCATCGCGCCCGCCGGGCATGGCCCGGCGCTACCGAGGAAGGGAACCATGCGATACCACCCGCTCGCCATGCTGATCACCGTGCTGGCAGCCACACCGGCCATTGCCCAGCAGCTGCCGCACACCCCTGCACAGAGCCAGCCACTGGGCCCGACCGGCGGCGCGATCCGCCAGCAACCGCTGGATGCCGGCCGGGTCAGCGGCAGCGTCGAGATTGCACGGCCAGCCGGCGAGGCACAGGTGACCGTGCGTTC
This sequence comes from Stenotrophomonas sp. 63632_Sma, assembly GCF_056482875.1. Classification (NCBI taxonomy): domain Bacteria; kingdom Pseudomonadati; phylum Pseudomonadota; class Gammaproteobacteria; order Lysobacterales; family Lysobacteraceae; genus Stenotrophomonas; species Stenotrophomonas sp. 63632_Sma. The sequence continues at coordinate 765,980 of NZ_CM151220.1, read as the reverse complement.
GCTGGAACCGAGCAGCGTGGTCGGCCAGTACCGCATCCACTTCGCCGCGCTGGATGTGAACGGTGATGGCTTCATCAGCCGCGAGGAAGCGCAGGCCAATCCGGCGCTGGCCGATGAGTTCAATGCGTTGGACGTGAAGCGTCGCGGCAAGCTGGATCGTGCCGACCTGGCTGGTTGGCTGGTCGATTGAAAAAGGGGACGGAGGGGATTAAGTCGTATGTGCACATACGACTTAATCCCCTCCGTCCCCTTTTTGCATCAGACCCCGGCGGCGCGCTTCCAGAACGCCTGCACCAGCGGCGGCCACTTGCCGACACAGCCCAGCGCGCGGCCGCGGGCCAGGGTCAGGTGCATTTCGTCGTTGGAGAACAGGCGGTTGATCGCATCGAAACTGTAGGCGGCGATGTGGTTGTCGCTGCGCCGTTCGCGTGCCCAGCGCTGCAGGCGCTGCGGCGACAGCCGCGGCTGGCCGCGGCGTTCGGCCGACGGCGCCAGCCACTGCTGCAGGGCGGCGACATCGCGCAGGCCCAGGTTCACGCCTTGCCCGGCCAGCGGATGCACCACATGCGCAGCATCACCCAGCGCCAGCACGCGGCCAGCCACGTAGTGACGGGCCAGCTGGCGACGCAGCGGGAAGGCCGCACGCGGTGACGCCAATCGCAGTTCGCCCAGGCGCGCAGCGAAGGCACGGGTCAGTTCGCGGTTGAAGGCGTCCTCGTCCAGGGCCAGCACGCGAGCCGCTTCATCCTCGGGCAGGGTCCAGACGATCGAACTGCGACGCTCGGCCACCGGCAGCAGCGCCAGCGGCCCGGTCGGCAGGAAGCGCTGCCATGCGGTGGCCTGGTTGGGAAGATCGCTGTCCACATAGGCCACCACGCCACGCTGGTGGTAGTCATGCTTTTCAACCTCGATCCCGGCCAGCTGGCGCAAGGTCGACTCGGCACCATCGGCCGCCACCGCCAGCGCCGCTTCCAGGCGACGACCGTCGTCCAGGCGCAGGCGCACGCCGTCATCATCCTGTTCCAGCGCCTCCACCCGTGCCGGGCAGTGCAGCTGCACGCCCGCCGCCGGGAGCGCCGCCCACAGGCGATCCTGCAGCAGGCCGTTCTCGACGATGTAGCCCAGCTCACGACGGCCGAAGCGATCGGCGTCGAACAACAGATCCTCGCCACCGGCCGCATCCCACACCTGCATGCGCCGGTAAGGCCAGGCGCGGGCCTGCGCGATCGCCGGCCACACACCCAGGCGGTTCAACAGCTGCACGTTGTCGGCGGCGAAGGCGAACACCCGCAGGTCCGGCTGTGCGGCCTGCCACGGTGCCGGTTCGCGGCCTTCCACCAGCGCAACCGACAGGCCGGCATCGGCCAGCGCCAGCGCACACGCGGCACCGACCACGCCACCACCAACGATGGCCACATCAAGACGCGTGCGCCGGCTCATGCGGCTTCTCCGCGGCACAGGCGCGGCACGTCACCACGGAAGCCCATCGCACCACCGACCAGCATCGACTGCACCGACGCGCGCTGTGCGGCCACCAGGCCGAGGCTGCGCAGCGGCCGCATCAGCGGTGCCGGGTTGCTGGTCAATCGTGCCAGCCCACCGGAGAACGCCACCGTCTGCCGGCGATCTTCCTCGCGGCGCGCGACGTAGGCCTTCAGCAATGCATCACTGCCGGCATCCTCATGCGCATCCTCCAGCAGTTCGGCCAGGGTCAGCGCATCGCGAAGGCCCAGGTTGAAGCCCTGTGCGCCCAGCGGATGGATGGTCTGCGCGGCATTGCCGAGCAGCACCGTGCGCTCACCGGCCAGCGCGCGCGCCAGCACCTGGATGAGCGGGTAGGCACTGCGCGGGCCGGATTCAAGCAGGCGGCCGGCACGCCAGCCGATCGCGTTCTGCAGGCGTTGCAGCCAGGCCGCATCGTCCAACGCCATCACCGCATCGACCTGGTCGCGCGCTACGCCGTGCACGGTTCCGAAGTGACGATCGCCACGCGGCAGCAGGGCGGTTGGGCCGGTATCGGTGAAGCGTTCCCAGGCGGTGCCATCCGGCGCGCGCTGGCTGCGCACGCGGGCCACGAACAGGGTCTGCTGGAAATCATGGCGGTCGACTTCGATGCCCAGCGCGCCACGCACGCCGCTGGTGGTGCCATCGGCCCCCACCACCAACCGTGCCAGCAGCACGCGTTCGCCAGCCTCGTCAGCCACCCGTACCTGGCGGTAACCATCGACCACCTCACCCAGCCCCAGGAACCGCATCGGCCGGTAACGGCGCAGGCGCGGCAGTTCCTGCAGGCGCGCTTCCAGCGCCTGGCCGAAATCGCGCGCGACCACCACCTGGCCGAACCACGGCCGGTCGTAATCGGCCGCTTCGAGCTGCACACGGCCGAAATCGCCGGCACGACTGACATGGATGCGCCGGATCGGGCCCGGTGCCATCGCCAGCTTCTGCATCACCCCCAGCGCGGTCAGCGCATTGACGGTGGCAGCGGCGAAACTGAGATTGCGCTGGTCGAACACCGCAGGCAGCTCGCCGGCCGGGCTGGCCTCAAGCAGGCCCACGTCGCGGCCCAGGCGGTCCAGGGCAATGGCCAGGCTGGCACCCACCAGGCCACCACCGACAATCAGCACGTCATGTCGTTCACTCATGTGTTCATGATACGCGCTCGCCCCGACTGTACGCCGAACGGGCGGCACCTGCGCCAACCTGCGCGGCGGGCTAGAATGAAACCTGAATCCGCTCCGGGCCCCCACCATGTCCGATACCGCCAACCGCGCCTTCGTCCTGTCCGTACTCGTACTGCTGCTGGCGGCGACCCGGGTCAATCACTTCGCGGCCATTCCGGATGCCTCCTGGGCCGTGTTCTTCATCGGTGGCTTCTACCTGGCGCGCTGGACGCGCTGGGCGTTCCCGCTGCTGATGGTGTTCGCGGTGCTGGTGGACTGGATCGTGATCCGCAGCAGCGGTCTGGATTTCTGGCAGCACTACTGCGTGTCGCCGGGCTACTGGCTGCTGCTGCCGGCCTACTTCTCTTTGTGGGCCGGCGGCATGCTGCTGGGCCGCAACTACCAGAGCGCGCGCTGGCCGGTACTGGCCAAGGGCGCACTGCTGCTGGTCGCTTCGGTGGCGGTCTGCCACCTGCTGGCACAGGGCGGTTTCTACTGGAGCAGCCGCAACGTGGCCGAGCCGACCCTGGCCGGCTGGGCACAGAACTACGCGCAGTGGTTCGGGCCCTACCTGCGCACCACGGCGATCTATGTGGCGCTGGCCGCCGCCCTGCAGCTGGCCGTGGAGCAGGTGCTGAAGCTCCAGCAGGCCCGCCGCGACATCCGCCACTGAGCCGCGCCATGGGTCATCGCCTCTCGCGCATCTACACCCGCACCGGCGACGACGGCAGTACCGGCCTTGGCGACGGCCAGCGCGTAGCCAAGGATGACGCCCGCGTGGCGTCCTACGGCACCGTCGACGAGGCCAATGCCGCGCTCGGCCTGCTGCTGGCCGCGCCCCTGCCCGAGGATGTGCGCGCGCTGGTGGTGCATCTGCAGCACCAGTTGTTCGACCTGGGCGCCGAGCTGTGCATTCCCGGCCATGCCGCGATCCACGCCGCCGACGTCTCGGCCCTGGAACAGCAGCTGGACCATTACAACGCCGACCTGCCGATGCTGAAGGAATTCATCCTGCCGGCCGGCGGCGAAGCCGCCGCGCGCTGCCATCTGGCCCGCACCATCGTCCGCCGCGCCGAGCGCGAGACGGTCACCCTGGCCCGCCACGAGGCCGTGCGCAGCGAGGCGCTGCAGTATCTCAACCGGCTGTCGGACCTGCTGTTCGTGCTGGCCCGGGTGCTGGCCCGTGCCGATGGCCACGGCGAAGCGCTGTGGCAACCACAGCAGCGCCAGCGCTGAGTCGGCACGATGCTGGTCTATACCCACCCGTCCTGCCTGCTGCATGACCCCGGCCCCGGCCACCCGGAGTGCCCGCAGCGCCTGCAGTACGTACTCGACGCACTGCACGCCGCCTTCCCTGATCAGCTGGACTGGCGCGAGGCGCCGCCGGCCAAGTTCGGCGAACTGACCCGGGTCCACGACAGCGCCCTGCTCGACTTCGTGCTGCAGCCGAAGACCGCGCCGCTGCGCCAGCTGGACATGGACACCTGGACCTCGCCCGGCTCGGCCAGCGCCGCCGTGCACGCCGCCGGTGCCGGCGTGGCCGCGGTCGATGCGGTGATGCTGGGCGAGGACCCGCTGGCCTTCTGCGCGGTACGCCCGCCGGGCCACCACGCCACCAGCAGCACGGCGATGGGCTTCTGCCTGCTGAACAACATCGCCATCGCTGCCGCCTATGCCCGTGACCGCCATGGCCTGGAGCGGATCGCGGTGGTCGATTTCGACGTCCACCACGGCAATGGCACCCAGGACATCTTCCAGCACGATGCCCGGGTCTCCTACTACAGCACCCACCAGGCCGGGCTGTTCCCCAATTCCGGCCTGCGCCGCGACCGCGGTGCCGGCAACCTGATGAACATCCTGTTGCCACCGGGCAGCGGCGGCTTCCGCTTCCGCAACGTCTGGGCCGACGAGATGCTGCCAGCCATCGACGACTTCCGTCCGCAGCTGCTGCTGATCTCCGCCGGCTTCGACGCCCACCTGCGCGACCCGCAGGCCGATCTGATGCTGGAGACCGACGATTTCGCCTGGATCACCCGTGAACTGCATGCGCTGGCACGCCGTCACGCCGCCGGCCGGGTGGTCTCGATGCTGGAGGGCGGCTACGACCTGCAGGCCCTGGCCGAGTGCAGCGTGGCCCATGTCCAGGCCCTGATCACCCCCTCTGCGGGTGCCTCCGCCGGATGAACCCGAACCGGCAGGCTCCGGCGCCCTTCATTGCCCCTATGCAAGGGATGGGGCAAGCTACCGTCCGTTTTCGCCCGAATCCGAACCGCGTGCGCCGAGCCCTCCGCCTGCTTCCCCTGCCTCTGAGCATCGCCATCAGCCTGCCGGCGATGGCCGATGATAAGCCGCTCAACTGGGGCCTGTGCCCGGCCACCGACGTCATTCCCGCGTTCACCGACGCCCCCACCCCGGTCCCGGCCCAGGACAAGGCTGCTGCCGCAGCCGCCCGCGAGAACCAGCCGACCGACATCGAAGGCGACCAGCTGCTGGGCACCACCACGGTGCCGCAGTACGAGGGCAACGTGGCGCTGCGCCGGGGTGACCAGTTCGTCGGTACCGACAAGCTCAGCTTCGACACCGAGACCGGCAACTACATCGCCGACGGCAATGTCCGTTACCAGGACGGGTCGATCCGGATGGTCGCCAAGCGCGCCGAAGGCAACCAGGAAAGCGACACCCACAAGATCTCCGACATCAAGTACCAGCTGGTGTCGCGCCGGGGCAACGGTGATGCCGAGTCGGTCGACCTGCAGGGCGCGGTCGGCCAGATGCACCGCTCCACCTACACCACCTGCGACCCGTCGCAGCCGGTATGGAAGCTGTCGGCGCCGCAGATCGAAGTGGACAACGACGAAGGCTTCGGCACGGCCCGCAACGCCGTGCTTCGCATCGGCAAGGTGCCGGTGCTGTGGGCGCCCTACTTCAAGTTCCCGATCGATGACCGTCGCAAGACCGGCCTGCTGTTCCCGCAGCTGGGCATGTCCGGCCGCAACGGTGTCGACTACGCGCAGCCGATCTACTTCAATCTGGCGCCGAACTACGACGACACCCTGACCCCGCGCTACATGAGCCGGCGCGGCCTGCTGCTCGACAATGAGTTCCGCTACCTCTACAACGGCGGCCGTGGCGAGGTGCTGACCAGCTACATGCCCAACGACAAGCTGCGCGACCGCGACCGCGGCCGGGTGATGTTCGACGGCTACCACAACGTGAACAGCCACTGGCAGGCCCGCGCCAACCTGGCCTGGGTGAGCGACGAACGCTATGTCGAGGACTTCGCCAACCGCCTGGTGGGGGTGACCGCCTCCAACCTGCAGAGCACCATCGGCCTGTACGGCACCGGCCAGAACTGGACGGCCGGCATCATGGCCGACCGCTGGCAGCTGACCGACTACACCCTCGACGAGCGCGCCCTGCCCTACAACCGCGAGCCACGCCTGTTCTTCAACTGGAACAAGCCGGTGCTGCCGTGGCTGGAAACCGGCATCTACACCGAAGCGGTGCGCTTCACCCACGACGACGTCAACTTCAAGTACGACGCCAGTGCCGGCACCGACCTGCAGTACACCCGCAACGGGCAGGTGCAGCGCATGTTCGGTGGCTCGCGCCTGGACGTGAAGCCCTACGTGTCGTTCCCGATCAGTGGCGCAGCCTGGTACGTAACCCCGACCCTGGCCTACCGCTACACCGCCTATGACCTGGATCGCGGCCTGGCCGGCAGTGTCCGCCGTACCGTGCTCACCTCCCAGGGCATCGATCCGAACACCGCCACGCCCGAGCAGCTGCGCGGCAATACCTCGCCCAGCCGCAGCCTGCCGATCGGCAGCCTCGATGCCGGCCTGTTCTTCGACCGCGAGACCACCATCCGCGGCAAGTCGTTCCTGCACACCCTGGAGCCGCGCCTGTTCTACCTGCGCACGCCCTACCGCAACCAGGACGAGCTGCCGATCTTCGACACCCGTGACTTCACCTTCAGCTGGGGCCAGCTGTTCCGCGACTCGCGCTATACCGGCGCCGACCGCCAGAACGATGCCAACCAGCTGACCCTGGCACTGGGCACCCGCTTCATCGACCAGACCACCGGCAAGGAACGCTTCTCGGCCGCGATCGGCCAGATCCAGTACTTCGACGAATCGCGGGTGAGCACCACGCCGGGCGGCGCGCCGGTGGAGAAGGGCAAGTCGGCGTGGATCGCCGACGGCAACTACATGATCAACGACCGCTGGACCCTGGGCGCCACCTACCAGTGGGACCCGAAGTACAAGCGCGAGGATCTGGCCAGCGTCCGCGCCCGTTATCTGATGCCCAACGATGGCGTGATCAACCTCAGCTACCGCTACCGCATCAATGCCGGCGCCCCGGCAACCGCCAACAAGCATGACCGGACCCTGCTGGAGCAGGCCGACCTGTCGTTCCTGTACCCGCTGAATGCGCGCTGGAGCCTGGTGGGCCGGTATTACTACTCACTGCAGGACAAGGAACCGCTGGAGATCATCGCCGGCGTGCAGTGGGACAGCTGCTGCCTGGCCGTGCGTGCAGTGGCCCGCCGCTACGTGCGCAACCGCGAAGGCGACATGAACAATTCCATCCAGCTGGAGTTCGTCCTCAAGGGCCTCAGCTCCATCGGCCAGGACACGGACCGTACGCTGCGCCGTGCTATCCTCGGCTACAACCGCGACGACCTCTATCTCGTGCCGCCCAGCAACACCGGGGCGACCCGGGATGACTACGATCCGAATCAGATCCCATGACCAAGCGCTTCCCCGTTCTTCTCGCCTCCCTGCTGGCGGTGTCCAGCGTGTCCGCCCCCCTGCAGGTGCTCGCGCAGGAGGCGCAGCCGTTGGACCGCATCGCCGCCGTCGTCGACGAGGACGTGATCCTGCAGAGCGAGCTCCAGCGTGCGATCGCCAACATCAAGGCGCAGTACGCCGGCCGTGAAAACCAGCTGCCGCCGGAAGACGTACTCAGCCGCCAGGTGCTCGAGCGCCTGGTGCTGGTCAAGCTGCAGGTGGCCCGCGCCCAGGGCAGCGGCATCCGCGTCAGCGACCAGGAGCTGAACCAGGCGATGAATGCCATCGCCCAGCAGAACGGCTCGAACCTGGATGCACTGCGCCAGCGCCTAGCCCACGACGGCATCGACTTCAACGATTTCCGCGCTTCGGTGCGCGATGAAATCACCGTGCAGCGCCTGCGCCAGAGCTTCGCGCAGAGCCGCATCAGCGTCAGCGAGGGCGAAGTCGACGCCGCCCTGAAGCAGCAGGCCACGGTTGGCAACCAGTACCACCTGGCGCACATCCTGATCGCCCTGCCCGACGGCTCCAACGCCGACCAGATCGCCACCGGCCAGAAGAAGGCCGAAGGCGTGAAGGCCCTGCTGGACAAGGGTGAGCTGGACTTCAACGCCGCCGCCGTGCGTTATTCGGACAGCCCCAACGCGCTGGAAGGCGGCGACCTGGGCTGGCGCAGCCTGGACGAAATCCCGCAGGCCTTCGCGCAGATGATGGAAAAGATGAAGCCCGGCGAAGTGGTCGGCCCGATCCGCGGCCCCAGCGGCTTCCAGCTGCTGAAGCTGGTGGAAGTGCGTGATGCCAGCGCCGCCAGCGGTGGCGAGCACACGGTCACCGAGTACCACGGCCGCCACATCCTGGTGCGCGTGGACGATCACCAGACCGACGCTGCCGCCAAGGCCAAGATCGATACCCTGCGTGCCCGCATCGCCGGTGGCGCGGACTTCGAGACCGTGGCCAAGGAGTCCTCCGAGGACAACAACAGCAAGGGCCAGGGCGGCGATCTGGGCTGGTTCCCGGCCGACGCGTTCGGTCCGGCGTTCGGCCAGCAGGTGTCCGGCATCCAGGACGGTGGCGTCAGCCAGCCGTTCCGCACCGATGCCGGCTGGCACATCGTGCAGCGCGTGGGCACCCGCCAGACCGACGTGACCACTGACAACCAGCGTGCCCAGGTCCGCGAGACCATCGGCCGCCGCAAGCTGGAAGACGAGTACAACCGCTTCCTGCAGGAACTGCGTGGCGAAGCCTACGTCAGCTTCCGCAGCGGCGACCGCGCGGAAAACACCGCCACGCCGCCGCAGTCCTGACCGATGCGCCCCGAGCTCGCTCTGGTACCGGGCGAGCCCGCCGGGATCGGCCCGGAGCTGTGTGTCCGCCTGGTCCAGCAGCCGCGTGAAGATTGCCGGCTGCTGGCCTTCGCCGACCCGGATACCCTGCGCGCGGCCGCGGCCGCGCTGAACCTGCCCCTGCAGCTGTTGCCCGAGGACGCCGAAGCACGCGTCCCCGGCGATCTGCGTCTGCGTGTGGTGGCCAATACCGTGCCCAGCCACTTCGGCCAGGCCAATCCGGCCAACGCCGGCGCCGTCATCGGCGCCCTGCTCGGTGCCGGCCAGGCGTGCCTGTCCGGCGAACTGCACGGCGTAGTCACCGGCCCGGTGCACAAGGCGGTCATCAACGAAGGCGGTATCGACTACAGCGGCACCACCGAACTGCTGGCCGACCAGGCCGGGGTGAAGGTGGTGATGATGCTGGCCAACCACATCGTGCGCGTGGCCCTGGCCACCACCCACCTGCCACTGCGCGAGGTGGCCGACGCGATCACCGCGCCCGGCCTGGAACACACCCTGCGCACCCTGCACGCTGCGCTGCGCCGCGAATTCGGCCTGCCCGCGCCACGCATCGCCGTGCTCGGCCTGAACCCGCATGCCGGTGAAGACGGTCATCTGGGCCGCGAGGAACTGGACCTGGTCATCCCGCTGCTGCAGCGCCTGCGCGCGGAGGGCATGGACCTGATCGGGCCGCTGCCGGCCGATACCGCCTTCCTGCCGGCCAAGCTGGCAGGCTTCGACACCGTGCTGGCGATGTACCACGACCAGGGCCTGCCGGTGCTGAAGTATTCGGGCTTCGAGCAGGCGGTGAACCTGACCCTGGGCCTGCCCTACCCGCGCGTGGCGGTGGACCATGGCACCGCGCTGGACCTTGCCGGCCGCGGCATTGCCGATCCTTCCAGCCTGCAGGCGGCAACGACGTTGTGTGCGCAGCTTGCGCGGCAACGTACACTGAGCGCATGAATTCCCCGCATTCCCCCTCCGGCCCGGTGTTCACCGCCCCGGCCAAGAAGCAGCTTGGACAGCATTTCCTGGCCGACCGCCACTACATCGACAAGATCGTGATGGCGGTCAACCCGAAAGACGGTGACCGCCTGGTCGAGATCGGCCCCGGCCAGGGCGCGATCACCCTGCCGCTGCTGCGCGTGCATCCTAAACTGACGGTGATCGAGTTCGACCGCGACCTGATCGCGCCGCTGACCGCCGCCGCCGAGCCGCTGGGCGAGCTGACCATCGTCCACCGCGACGTGCTGCGCGTGGACTTCACCGAGCTGGCTGCCGGCCAGTCGATCCGCCTGGTCGGCAACCTGCCCTACAACATCTCCTCGCCGATCCTGTTCCATGCACTGGAACATGCGGCGGTGATCCGCGACATGCACTTCATGCTGCAGAAGGAAGTGGTCGACCGCATGGCCGCCGGCCCCGGCAGCAAGGTGTACGGCAGGCTCAGCGTGATGCTGCAGGCCTACTGCCAGGTGACCTCGCTGTTCGTGGTGCCGCCGGGCGCGTTCCGGCCGCCGCCGAAGGTCGATTCGGCCGTGGTGCGGCTGGTGCCGCGTGACCCGGCCACGATCAACATCCACGACCACAAGCGTTTCGCCGAGGTGGTCAAGGCCGCCTTCGGGCAGCGCCGCAAGACCCTGCGCAACGCCCTGAACAACGTGGTGTCCGCCGAACAGTTCGTTGCCGCCGGCGTGCGTCCCGATGCCCGCGCCGAACAGCTGGACGTGGCCGAATTCATCGCTTTGGCCAATGCCTCCTGATTACACTGCCGGTATGGAAGACGCTGACGTTTATGCCATCTCCGTCGAAGTCGCACCGCGCTTCCTCGACGATCAATCCGCGCCGGAAGACGGGCGCTATGCGTTCGCCTACACGATCCGCATCCACAACCAGGGGCGTGTTGCCGCGCGCCTGGTCGCACGCCACTGGCGTATCACCGATGCCAACGGCCGCGTCGAGCACGTCGATGGTGACGGGGTGATCGGCGAGCAGCCGCGCCTGCGTCCCGGTGAAGACTTCCATTACACGTCCGGTGTCATGCTGGGGACCGATCACGGGACCATGCAGGGCCACTACGACATGGTCGCCGACGACGGCACCGAATTTGCCGCGCCGGTCGCACCTTTCGTGCTGGCCATCCCGCGTACCCTGCACTGACACGGAGGCCGAACGATGAGTGTGTGGGCGATCGGCGACCTGCAGGGCTGCTATGACGTCACCCAGCGACTGCTGGAGAAGATCCGTTTCGACCCGGCGCAGGACACCCTGTGGTTCTGCGGCGACCTGGTCAACCGCGGTGGCCAGTCACTGGAAACGCTGCGGCTGGTGCATTCGCTGCGCGAGCACAGCGTAGTGGTGCTGGGCAACCATGACCTTTCGCTGTTGGCCGTCGGTGCGCGCACCGAAGAGGAACAGCGCAAGGTCAACCCGGACCTGCTGCGCATCGTGCAGGCCGAGGACCGCGACGAACTGCTGGACTGGCTGCGCCTGCAGAAGCTGGTGCACGTGGACCGCGAGCTGGGCTGGATGATGGTGCACGCCGGCCTGGCGCCGAAGTGGACCACGCAGATGGCCGAGAAGCATGCAGCCGAAGTCGAGGTGCAGCTGCACGGCGCCGGCTACCGCAAGCTGTTCCGCAACATGTACGGCGACAAGCCGAGCTGGGCACCGAACCTGTCCGGCTACGACCGCTCGCGCGCGATCATCAACGTGCTCACCCGCATGCGCTACTGCACCCCGCGCGGGCGTATCGGCATCGAGGACAAGGGCACGCCGGGCACGCAGGAACAGGGGCTGTATCCCTGGTTCGAAGTGCCGGGCCGGGTCGAGCGTGACCTCAAGGTCGTCTGCGGCCACTGGTCGGCGCTGGGCCTGACCATCACCCAGGGCGTGCACGCCATCGACACCGGCGCGGTCTGGGGCGGCAAGCTGACCGCGATCCAGCTCGATACCGATGAACTGCGCGTGGTGCAGGTGCCAGGCCGCGATGTACCGGCACCCGTGCCCAACGCCCGCCCGCCAGCGCGCCCGGCGCACGAGCGCCCGGCCGCACCGGCGCAGGGCAAGGAACAGGGCGGCGGCAATGCTCCGGCCGCCAACCCGGGCAACCGCGGCCCGCGCCGTCGTCGTCGCCGTGGTGGCGGTGGCGGTGGTGGCTCCGGCGGTCCCAACAACAACAGCACCCCGCCGCAGGCATGACGCGGCACGGCTGGGCACCATGGACGGTGCTGCTGCTGACGCTGGCCCTGGCCAGCGGCTGCCAGCCCGGCTCGCCGACTGCTCCCACGGCTGCGGACAGCGCTGAACGCACACCGACGCCACCACAGGCGCCTTCGCCGCCACTGGTGGCTGCGGCGCGCGCGCAGATCGGCGTCACCACCCGCTACGACCCTGCCTATCAAGTGCTGGCCTATCCCGGCGGCGACGTGCCACTGGATCGCGGCGTGTGCACCGATGTGGTGGTGCGCGCCCTGCGCAGCCAGGGCCTGGACCTGCAGGCACGCGTGCATGAAGACATGCGCGGCAACTTCAGTGCCTATCCGGCGATCTGGGGCCTGTCACGGCCGGACCGCAACATCGATCATCGTCGCGTACCGAACCTGATGCGCTGGTTCGAGCGGCAGCGCTGGCAGCAGCCGATCAGCACCGCCGCCGCCGACTACGCAGCCGGCGACATCGTCGCCTGGAAGCTCAACGGCAACGGCCTGCTGCATGTGGGTATCGTCTCCGACCGGCGCTTGGCCAATGGCACGCCGCTGGTGCTGCACAACATCGCGCGCGGCACGCGGGAAGAGAACCTGTTGTTCCAGCACACGATCATCGGGCATTACCGGATGCCGTAGGCAATCCTGTAGAGCCGAGCCATGCTCGGCTACGGGATGTGTCCGGCAACAGCAGCCGAGCATGGCTCGGCTCTACAGATGGGCGGCGGTCAACGGCGCACGTAGTGCACGAAGCGGAACGCGTAGGCGTGGCGTTCGTCGGCCGGGTGCGGCTCGCTGCTCACTTCCCGCCAGTCCTGCGCATCCACTTCGGGGAAATGCGTGTCGGCGGGCACTTCAGCATTCACCCAGGTCAGGTACAGGTCACTGGCCTGGTCGAGCAGCTGGCGGAAGATCTCGCCGCCGCCGATGATGCACAGCTCGCTCGCGCCCTCGCCTTCGGCAATCAACTTCGCTTCGTCCAGCGACGCCACCGCACGCATGCCCTCGAATGGCACCTGGCCGCTGCGGGTCAGCACCAGGTTGGTCCGCCCCGGCAGCACGCGGCCGATCGACTCGGCGGTCTTGCGCCCCATCAGGATCGGCTTGCCCAGGGTGAGCGCCTTGAAATGCTTGAAATCATCCGGCAGGTGCCAGGGCATGGCATTGCCCTGGCCGATGCCACGGTTGCGGTCCAGCGCCACGATCATCGACAGCTTCATTGCTACCACCTCCTCAGCTGGCGTCGATCTGCAGGCGTTCGCAGGCAGCGTTTGCGGCACTGGCGGCCTGCAACGCCGCAGCCAGCGCAGGGCTGGACGTGGTCTGCTCATCCAGGCCAGCGAGGATCTTCTGCTTCTGCGCCTCTTCGATCTCCTTCAGGCCCGGTCCCGACAGGATCTCTGCCGACAGCGCAGCGATATCGTCGCTGGCGCCGCGCGCCAGGAACGCTTTCAGCTGGTCGTTGGAATAGACGGTGGCCAGACCCTGTTCAAGCTCACGCTGATACGCCGGGTTCTCGACGCCCGCCTTCAGGTGCTCGGTCATCGCCGTGTACATGCCGGTTACCGCCTCACGCATCTGCGCCCGGCAGCCTTCCGGAACATCCTGGGGCAGCATCGTGCTGCCGTTGAATGCTCCGGCGAACGCCTGCACTTCCTCGCGCATGTGCTTGTGCACGATCTGCTCATTGACCTGCCTGGCCAGCGACAGTGTATCCGCCGCTGCGGCCTGGGCCATGCCCAGAGGCAGCGCAGCGCACAGCGCCAACAGACACCGGGACAGCATGCGCGCGCTCATACCGCCACCGGCGCCTTGATCGCCGGATGCGGATCGTAGCCGTCGATGCGGATGTCGTCGAACTGGAAGCCGAACAGGTCGGTCACCTCCGGGTTCAACCACAGCGTCGGCAGCGCGCGCGGTTCACGCGACAGCTGCTCGCGGGCCTGCTCGAAGTGGTTCGAATACAGGTGCGCATCGCCCAACGTGTGCACGAAGTCACCCACGCCCAGGCCGGTGGCCTGCGCCACCATGTGAGTCAGCAGCGCGTAGCTGGCAATGTTGAACGGCACGCCGAGGAAGATGTCGCCGCTGCGCTGGTACAGCTGGCAGCTGAGCTTGCCGTCCACCACGTAGAACTGGAACAGGTTGTGGCACGGCATCAGCGCCATCTGCGAGAGCTCGCCCACGTTCCAGGCACTGACCACCAGCCGGCGCGAGTCGGGGTTGCGCTTGATCTCGTCCACCAGCCACTGCATCTGGTCGATCTCGCGACCGTCGGCGGTAGCCCAGCTGCGCCACTGCTTGCCGTAGACCGGGCCGAGGTCGCCGTTCTCGTCGGCCCACTCGTCCCAGATCCGCACCTGGTTGTCCTTCAGGTAGCCGATATTGGTGTCGCCCTTCAGGAACCACAGCAGCTCGTGGATGATCGAGCGCAGGTGCAGCTTCTTGGTGGTGACCAGCGGGAAGCCTTCGGCCAGGTTGAAACGCATCTGCCAGCCAAACACGCTGCGGGTGCCGGTGCCGGTGCGATCACTTTTCTCGGCGCCGTGTTCGAGCACGTGCGAGAGCAGGTCCAGGTAAGCCTTCATGCCTTGCCCTCGGCAGCTACCAGCGGCTGCGGCTGCAGTACCGGCGCGCGGCGCGACATCACCAGCAGCACCAGGCCGAAGGCGATCAGCGGCAGGCTGAGGATCTGGCCCTTGGTCAGCCAGCCGAAGGCGATGTAGACGCCGTTGTCGGGCATGCGCACGAACTCGAGGCCGAAACGGAAGATGCCGTACATCAGTGCGAACAGGCCCGATACCACATAGCGATGACGCGGCTTGGCCGAGACCCACCACAGCACGGTGAACATCACCAGGCCTTCCAGTGCCGCCTCATACAGCTGCGAAGGGTGGCGCGCGTACTGGTTCAGCGCACCGGTTGCAAATTGCGCCTGCAGGGTCGCGTGGTCGAGCTGGTTCAGCGGAGCCGGCAGGCCGGACGGGAACACCACGCCCCAGGTACCGTCGGTGTACTTGCCCCACAACTCGGCACCGATGAAATTGCCAACCCGACCCAAAGCCAGGCCGATCGGCACCAGTGGGGCGATGAAATCAACAGTGTCGAACAGGTGCAGACGGTTGCGGCGCGACCACCACCAGCACGCAACCACGACGCCCAGCAGGCCGCCATGGAAGCTCATGCCGCCATCCCACACCTTGAACAGCAGCAGCGGGTTGTGCAGGAAATCGCCCAGCGCGTAGAACAGCATGAAGCCGATGCGCCCGCCCAGCACCACGCCGAGCATGGCGTAGAACAGCAGGTCCGAGAAGCCGTTGGCATCGACCCCCGGCAGGCGCCCGTCGGCGATGCGCTTGCGGCCCAGCAGCCAGGCCGCAGTGAAGCCGAGCAGGTACATGATGCCGTACCAGTGCACCTTGATCGGCCCCAGCGAGAGGGCGATGGGGTCGATGTCGTGGAAATAGATCATGGAAGGTGCCTTGCGGTTGAACGCCTATTCTCGGGCCAGTGCCGCCCCGGCTCAACCAAGGAGCTGGGGCGTGTTGGGCAGGCCGTCATCGTTCGACCGCGTCGAGGCCGGAAAGTGCCCTTCGATCAGGCTGGAGACCTCGTCGATGGCATCCTGCAGCGCTTCCACCGGATGGGAACCACGCAGCCCCTCGCGCAGGTGGGTGCAGACCCG
Source organism: Stenotrophomonas sp. 63632_Sma (assembly GCF_056482875.1). Taxonomy (NCBI): domain Bacteria; kingdom Pseudomonadati; phylum Pseudomonadota; class Gammaproteobacteria; order Lysobacterales; family Lysobacteraceae; genus Stenotrophomonas; species Stenotrophomonas sp. 63632_Sma. The sequence goes on along the minus strand of NZ_CM151220.1, from coordinate 750,308 downwards.
CTGCCACTGTGCCGGGCTGACCCGGCCCTGCAGGCCACGGTCGGCGACGATCTCGATGGCGTGGTCAGCCAGCAGGAGGTAGATCAGCACGCCGTTGTTGTGGGTGGTATCCCAGGTGCGCAGGCGCGCAAAGGCGTGCTCGGCGGCCTGGCGCGGGGTCACCCTGTGCCACAGCGCACCCAGCGGCAGGTCCGCTTCCACTGCGAACATCACCTGCCCGCCATGGCGCTGCTCACCGGCCGCGATGGCCTCGGTGATCGCCTGCAGTGTGGCCGGCGGGAACGCGCGCCGCACCGAGGGCGAAAACACGTGCCGACATAGACGTTGGATCATCACCAGCCCCCCGAAGCACCGCCACCACCGGAGCGGCCACCACCGCCACCCCAGCCGCCGCCACCACCAAATCCACCGCCCCCGCCGAAGCCGCCTCCGCCACCCCAGCTGCCACCGCCCCAGCCGCCGCCGCCGGCAAAGCGGCCCGGATGACCGGAGAGCATGGCCACGATCAGCCCTACGACGCCTGCCAGGCCACTGGCCAGCAGCGTGGACGTGAACAGGAACGCCGCCAGCGCTGCACCGGCACCACCCAGCAGGCCACGCAGCGGTCGCGGCACGCGCGAGAACACGCCGCGCAGGATGCTGCCGGCGAACACACCGATGAACAACGCCAGGAACCAGGTATCGCCGCCACCACCAGGTTCCCGACCGCGATGGCCGCTGACCGGTGCCGGCAGCGTTTCGCCGTCGATCAGCTTGACCAGCACCGCCGTGGCGTCGGTGATGCCACCGGCGTAGTCGCCGCTGCGGAAGCGCGGCACCAGGTATTCCTGGATGACCCGGTTGGCGATGGCATCGGGAATGGCGCCTTCCAGACCGTAGCCCGGCTCGATGCGCACGCGCCGGTCGTCCTTGGCCACCACCAGCAGCACCCCGTCATCCACGCCCTTGCGGCCGATCTGCCACTGGTCGAAGACCCGCGTGGTGTACTGCGCGATGTCTTCCGGCTGGGTGGTCGGCACCACCAGCACCTGCAGCTGGCTGCCCTTGCGCTGCTGCAGTTCGATCGCCTGCTGCACCAGCGCCTCCTTCTGCGCGGCATCCAGCGTGCCGGTGGTATCGACCACCGGCGAATCCAGCGCAGGAACCGGCGCCAGCTGCTGCGCATGCGAGGCCAGCGGCAGCCACAGCAGCAGGGCCAGCAGCGCAGAGGCCAGGCGCATCGATCAGGTCCCCGGCTGCGGTGCCGGCTGCTGCTGCGGCGCGTTGCCGAAATCGACCGCCGGCGCGTTGGAGATCTGCGCTTCGTTGTCCACGGTGAAGTTCGGCTTGGTCTTGTAGCCGAAGATCTTGGCGGTGATCACCTGCGGGAACGAGCGGATGTAGGTGTTGTAGTCCTGCACCTGCTGGATGTAACGGCCACGGGCGACGGTGACCCGGTTCTCGGTACCTTCCAGCTGCGCCTGCAGGTCGCGGAAGTTCTGGTTCGACTTCAGTTCCGGATAGTTCTCGGTGACCACCAGCAGCCGCGACAGCGCGCTGCCAAGTTCGCCCTGTGCCTGCTGGAACTGCTTGAGCGAGGCTTCGTCGTCGGCATTGACGTTGATCTGGCCGACACGCGAACGGGCGTTGGTCACTTCAGTCAGCACGCGCTCTTCCTGGCTGGCGAAGCCCTTCACGGTCTGCACCAGGTTGGGCACCAGGTCGGCGCGGCGCTTGTACTGGTTGATGACCTCCGACCAGCTGGCCTTGACCGCTTCATCCTTCTGCTGGATGGCGTTGTAGCCGCAGCCGGAGAGCAGGGAGGCCAACAGCATCAGGGGCAGGACACGGGTGAACAGGCGCATGGCGGAGGTTCCGGGTGGGCTTGGCGCCGAGCATGCCATGGTTCGGGTGAAAGACCGGCCATCGGGCGCCGCCCCCTCCGCGGTGGTTGTTTGCTGGTTCTCTGGGGGTGGCCGGGAGGGTGGGTTGGCTGGGGGGCGCTGCAAGTACGTCCATGTAAGCTCGATCGCCGCATCCATGCGGCTCACGCCCCCAGCCAACCCACCCTCCCGGCCACGGACAATTTCCTGCGCACCGCGGGAAGATCACAAAGAAAAAAACAAAAGCAAAAGCCGGTTCTTCAGGCATTCGTGTCGACCAAGGTCGACACCTACCAAAGCAGAACGACGTTCCGACAGACCGCGGGAATCTGTCGAAGGCGGGGTGGGTCCGATTGCAGGGGTGTCCGCGGCATGGATGCCGCGGCCAAGCCTCCATGGACGGATTCACGGCGTCCCCCGCAACCGGACCCACCCCGCCAACCCACGGAATGCAGGCTGTTGCTGTTGCTGTTGCTTCGGCGGGTGCAGGGCGCAGCCCTGCCGGAAACCCTCCCCTCTCAGCAAGCCTCAGCCACCGCAGTGCGCGGACGCCCCAGCCATGCCAGCAGCAACCCCGAGGCCGCCAGCAGGCCACCGGCCACCGGAATCGCGGCATAGCCCAGGCCCGAACTGATCACCGCACCGCCCAGCGCCGCACCCACGGCATTGCCCAGGTTGAACGCACCGACGTTGATCGACGACGCCAGTCCCGGCGCCTCGCTGGCCGCCTGCATCACCCGGATCTGCAACGGCGGCACGATGGCGAAAGTCGCCGCGCCGAACAGCAGCACACCCAGCGCCGCCGTGGCGTGATTCATGAAGGCCAGCGGCAGCACGAACATCAACACGGCCAGGACCGCCAGCAGGATGCGGGTGGCACCATCCAGCGACCAGTCGGCCATGCGCCCACCGATGCCATTGCCGAAGGTGAAGCCGATACCGATCAGCGCCAGCGACATCGCGATGAAGGCGTTGGAGGCACCGGTCAGTTCGGTCAGCACCGGTGCCACGTAGGTATAGAGGGTGAACATCGCGCCGGCGCCAAGCACGGTGGTAGCCATCGCCAGCAGCACCTGCGGCTGCAGGATCGCTCTCAGTTCGCGGCGCACGTCCGGGCGCGGCCCCGGCGCGGATGCCGGCAGCGCGAGGCCGAGCGCGGTGATCGCGACCAGGCCCAGCACCGCAGTACCGGCGAAGGACAGACGCCAGCCCAGCTGCTGGCCCACCCAGGTGGCCAGCGGCACACCGCCGATGTTGGCGATGGTCAGGCCCATGAACATGGTGGCCACGGCGGCAGCCTGCTTGTCCTTCGGCACCAGGCTGGCGGCAACCACCGCACCGATGCCGAAGAAGGCACCGTGATTGAGGCTGGTGACCAGACGCGACAGCAACAGCAGGCCGTAGTTCGGGGCCAGTGCCGAGAGCAGGTTGCCGACCACGAAGATCGACATCAGCAGCATCAGCGCGGTGCGCTTGCCAAACCGTCCCATCAGCAGGGTCATCACCGGCGCGCCCAGCATCACGCCCACGGCATAGGCGGTGATCAGCATGCCGGCGGTGGGAATGTTCACGCCGACGCCGTCGGCAATGACGGGCAGCAGGCCCATCGGCGCGAATTCAGTGGTGCCGATGGCGAAGGCGCCGACGGCAAGGGCCAACAAGGCGGCTCTGGAGTTCATGGGGTCATCCTGCGTGGGGCAGGTCCTGGAAAAGAGCGCGTAGCCTGCGCGCTTTGCTGCCGCGGATTAAGCCTCGCCCCGGGAAAACACTGTTGACCTCAATTCACAGCTGGCGGGAACCTCCCCGCCGGGCATGGCCCGGCGAGCCCAATGGGTCCCATAACGCAGAACCCCCGGCGCTGGCCGGGGGTTCTGGGAGACACATTTGCCTGTGATCTGATTACCAGTCGCCAGCACCCGGCACGTGGTGATCGCGTGCACGGCGGCGCATCAGCAGGTTCAGCCATTCCACCAGCACCGAGAAGCCCATGGCGGCATAGATGTAGGGCTTGGGCACGTGCACGTCCAGGCCATCCAGGATCAGCACCGCACCGATCAGCAGGATGAAAGCCAGTGCCAGCATCTTCACGGTCGGGTTTGCGTCGATGAAGCGGCCCAGCGGGTTGGCGGCCAGCAGCATCACCAGCACCGACAGCAGGATGGCGGCGACCATCACCGGGATGTGATCGGCGATGCCGACGGCGGTGATCACCGAGTCCAGCGAGAACACGATGTCGATGATGGCGATCTGCAGGATGACCATGCCGAATACACCCGAGGCCTTGCTGGTGGCTGGGTTCTCGTCTTCGCCACCGGTGATCAGTTCCTTGATCTCCATGTAGCCCTTGATGATCAGGAACAGGCCACCGACGATCAGCACCAGGTCGCGGATGGAGATGCCCATACCAGCCACGGTGAACAGGTTGGCGGACATGTGCGCCAGATAGGCCAGCGACACCAGCAGGGCGATGCGGGTGATGCAGGCCACGGCGATGCCGAGCTTGCGCGCGAACGGGCGACGCTCTTCCGGCAGCTTGCTGACCGCGATGGAAATGAACACCAGGTTGTCGATGCCGAGCACGATTTCCAGTGCGCTCAGGGTGAACAGGGTCACCCAGGCATTGGGGTCGGCGAGGAACTCAAAGGACATGGAAACTCTTCAGGGCAGTGGGGGAATGGGGATCAGCCGTAATTGCCGGCCATTGCATGCGGGACCACGACCAGCGCCCAGCACAGAAGCACGTTCATCATCAGCACGAACACTGCCGCCGAACCCATGTCCTTGGCGCGGCCGGCCAGCTCGTGGATCTCGCTGCCGTAACGTTCGATCACCGCCTCGATGGCCGAGTTGGCCAGTTCCATCGCCAGCACCAACAGCATCGATCCGATCAGCAGCGCACGCTCGACCGGGGTCTGGCCCAGCCAGACCGCGACCGGGGTCAGCAGGATCAGCAGGTAGACCTCCAGCCGGAACGAGGACTCATGCAGCCAGGCGGCGCGCAGGCCCTGCCAGGACCAGCGGGCGGCCTGGAAGATGCGGCGCGGGCCGCGGGGCAGATGGCCGAACTGATCAGCCACGGGTGGAACATCCAGCAAGAGGGGCGCGGCGCAGCGACCGCTCAGACGCACGGCAGGGAATCATGGGTGCACAGGGATAGGCAGATGGCCGCCATTTTGCCACAAGGCCGCCAGCCGCATCCCGGCACCGGCCCGGTGAATGGACTGCCAGGGGCAAGCCCCGGCCCGCCCCAGCTTCTATGATGGCTTTCCCCTTCCCTGCTGGAGCGCCTGATGTCCCGTCGCCGTACCTGCCTGCTGATGCTGGGCCTGCTGACCGCCGCCCCCCTGGCCCAGGCGCTGAGCCCGGCCAAGCCGCCGCGCGTGCCCGAGCAGGTCTCCAACGTGGCCTGGGCCGGCGACATGGCCCACTTTGCCAGCGCCGACCAGGCCAGCCCGCCGCCACGGGGCGGCATCGAGTTCATCGGCAGCTCCTCGATCCGCATGTGGGAAGGCCTGGCAGCCGACTTCCCCGGCCAGCCGGTGTTCAACCGTGGTTTCGGCGGTTCGGAAGTGCGCGACAGCACCTGGTATGCCGACCGCATCGTGGTGCCGTATGCACCGTGCAAGGTGTTCTTCTACGCCGGTGACAACGACCTCAACAGCGGCCGCAGCGCCGTGCAGGTGCGCGACGATGTGGTTGCCTTCGTGCAGCGCGTGCATCGCGACCTGCCGAAGACGAAGGTGGAGTACCTGTCGATCAAGCCAAGCCCGTCGCGCGCGCACCTGCTGCCGGCGATCAACGAGGCCAACACGCTGATCAAGGCAGCTCTGGCCAGGCTGCCCAACACCGGTTTCACCGACGTCTACACGCCGATGCTCGGCACCGACGGCCAGCCGGATGCGTCGCTGTTCCGCGAGGACATGCTGCACATGACCCCGGCCGGCTATGCGATCTGGACCAAGGCGCTGGCGCCGAAGGTGAAGTGCGATTGAGCAACCCCATCCACGCATGGCGTGGATCTACTGCGGATCGCGGGAAACTGTCGAAGGCGGGGCGGTGTGGGTTTGCAGGACCGTTGGCGCCATGGATGGCGCCATCGAGCCCCCATGGACGGGTTTACGGCGTGTCCTGCAAACCCACATCGCCCCGCCATTTCACGGAATGCCCGCTTTTGATTTTGATGTCGCCTCGGCGGGTGCCGGGCGCAGCCCGGCAAAAGCCCTCTACCGGAAGATCACCGTGGCCTCGGTGCCCTGACCCGGCTCGCTGGCCAGGCTGACCTTCCAGCCAAAGCGATCGCACAGCCGGCGCACGATCGACAGGCCCAGGCCGGTGCCCTGCGGGCGGCTCGGCTCGGCGCGGTAGAACGGCTCGAAGGCCCGCGACAGTGCGTCGGTCGACATGCCGATACCGGTATCGCGCACCACCACCCGATCGTTGTGCACATGCACGTCGATGCGCCCTTCGTCGGTATAGCTGCACGCGTTGCGCACCAGGTTGCTGACCACCACCTGCAGCACCCGCGGCGGCGCATGCAGCTGCACCGGGCCATCGCTGTGCAGGTGCACCGACACCGGGCGCGTACCCAGCAGTTCGTTGGCGTTGTCCACTTCGTAGCGGACGATGTCATTGACGTCGAACAACTCGACCTGGGGCTCGACGTCGGCCTCGCGGGCAAGGATCAGGAAGGCATCGATCACCGCCTCCATGTCACGGCCGGCACGCTGGATGCGCTGCAGGCTGCGGCGCAGGCGCGGCTCCAGGCTGTCATCGCCCAGCGCCATGTCGCTGGCCACGCGGATGACGGTCAGCGGTGTGCGCAGTTCATGGCTGGCATCGCGGGTGAAATTGCGCTCGCGCGCCACGTGCGCGCTGACCCGGTTGGCCAGCGAATGCAGTGCGGCCGCCAGCTGCCGGGTCTCGCCCTGCATGTCCGCCGGCAGCTTGTTCGGCTCCAGGTCGGCCGCCTCCGGGTGGCCCGGGTCCCAGCGCGAGACGCGCCGCGCCAGCCAGTTCACCGGCGATACCAGGCGCTTGGACGCACGATAGGTGACCCAACTGGCGCCATACACCGCCAGCAGGGTCAGCAGCACCGGCACGATGCCGAACCAGAACGCCAGCATCTCCGCACGCGAACGCAGGAATACCAGGTAGAGGCGGCCGGCCGGGCGCACATCGACCAGCACCAGCTGGTCGTCCTTGGGCAGTTCGTGGAAGCCGGGCTCCAGGTTGCGCAGATTGGCCGGCAACGACAGGGCCGACTGCCCGCTTTCCAGCAGGTAGCCACGGATGTTCTGGGTGTTGGGTGGCGGCTGCACCGGCGAGGCCTCGTGCAGCGTCCAGAAGTACGCCGCCTCCTCGCGCAGGGCGGCGCCGACCAGGCTGTGCTTGATCACCAGCGAAACCAGCCACGCACCGAGCAGGATGCCCAGGCTGGCCAGCACTGCCTGCAGGATGAAAGCGATACGGATCTTGCGCGGCAGGCCGTGCGGCATTGCGGGGTCCCGGTCAGAGCGCTGCGATTATAGGCAGCGCACCGCGCCGTTGGGATGCACGGGCGATGACCGGCGGCACTGCCGGACGGTCATCCCCTGCCCTTGTGCCTGGCCGCAGCCCGGCCCGGCCTGCGGCTGCACCGGCGCGGGCCTGCTCAGGCCATCGGCTGGGCGATGTCGGCAATGCGGTAGCCGGCACTCTGCACGGTATGCAGCAGCGGACGGTCGAACGGCTTGTCGATGATCTTGCGCAGGTTGTACAGGTGGCTGCGCAGGGTGTCCGAATCCGGCAGGCCGTTGCCCCAGATCTCGCGTTCGATCTCCTGGCGGGTGACCACGCGCGGCGATTCGCGCATCAGGATGGTCAGCAGGCGCAGGCCGATCGGCGACAGCTGCAGCTCGGTACCGGCACGGGTGGCACGCATGCTGACCGGATCGAGCACCAGGTCGGCGACCTTCAGCACTTCCGAACCGACCTGGCGACGCTCGCGGCGGATCAGCGCGCGCAGGCGGGCTTCCAGCTCCTGGATCGCGAACGGCTTGGTCAGGTAGTCATCGGCGCCGAAACCGAGGCCGGTGAGCTTGTCGTCCAGCGTGTCGCGTGCCGTGAGCATCAGCACCGGGGTGGACTTGCGCGCATCGTTGCGCAGGCGACGGCACACTTCGATGCCATCCAGGCGCGGCAACATCAAGTCGAGCACCACGACGTCATAGCTGTTTTCCGCCGCAAGGCGGTAGCCATCCAGGCCGTCCTGTGCATAGTCGACTTCGAAGCCGCGACCTTCCAGGTATTCCCCGATCATCTCGGAGATGTTGCGGTTGTCTTCGACCACCAGCACCAAGCCGGAGGTCTCCTTCGTCTGACGCATGTGATTCCCTCTAACTTCAGCTTTGTGAAACATGCCGGATCGACGGTGGACGCGATGTGAAGTTCCGTCAAGAGGTAAACAAACGGTTCAGAGCAGCGGTCTGAGCAGCGGCCAGACGTTGTCCAGCACCTTCGGCTGCGCCTGTGCGGTCGGGTGCAGCCCGTCGGCCTGCATCATGCCCGGCTGCAGGGCCACGCCCTCCAGCAGGAAGGGCAGCAGCGGCACCTTGTACTGCGTGGCCAGCGCCTTGTAGGCCGCCGCCAGGCGCTGGCGATAGGCTGGCCCGTAGTTGGGCGGCACGTCGATGCCCAGCAGCAGCACCTTGGCACCGGCCTTCTGGCTGGCCTGCACCATCTTTTCCAGGTTGCCCTGCACCTGCGCCGGGGTCAGCCCGCGCAGTGCATCGTTGCCGCCGAGGGCAATCACCACCACGGTCGGGTTTTCCTTCGCCAGCAGGCCCGGCAGGCGGGTCAGCGCGCCGGCGGTGGTTTCCCCGCTCATGCTGGCGTTGACGATGCGCGCCGGTGTTTTCGACTGCTGCCTGACCCGCTGCTGCAGCAGGCTCACCCAGCCGGCGTCGGCAGGGATATTGTGGGCAGCACTGAGGCTGTCGCCGAGCACCAGCACGGTGCCAGCCGGACCTTTGGCACACGCCAGCCCAGGCAGCAGCAGGAACCCTAGCAGCAGCACCATCATCACGCCGGCTCGCCGGCTCCATCCCGTCTTGCGCATTGGAGTCTCCTCATCGACAGCCTGTCCCCCCGCAGCGCGTCCGTTGCCATCGCCGTCGACCAGGTCGGCAAATCCGTGCAGGGCCCGGAGGGTGAAGTCCACATACTGGACAACATCACCCTGACCGTCCATGAAGGGACCAGCGCGGCCATCGTCGGTGCCTCCGGTTCCGGCAAGACCACCCTGCTCGGCCTGCTGGCCGGGCTGGACCTGCCCAGCCGCGGCCGCATCGCGCTGGCCGGCCAGGACCTGGCGGCGCTGGACGAGGAGACCCGCGCCCAGCTGCGCGCGCGTGAGGTCGGCTTCGTGTTCCAGAGCTTCCATCTGCTGCCGGCACTGACCGCCGCCGAGAATGTCGCGCTGCCGCTGGAACTGGCCGGGCGCGAAGACCGGGCGCGGGTCGAAGAAGTACTGGCCCAGGTCGGCCTGGCCCATCGCGCCCGCCACTATCCGCGCCAGTTGTCGGGCGGCGAGCAGCAGCGCGTGGCACTGGCACGTGCCTTCGTCACCCGCCCGCGCATCCTGTTCGCCGACGAACCGACCGGCTCGCTGGACCACGCCACCGGCCAGCACATCAGCGACCTGCTGTTCGAACTCAACGCCGGCAGCGGCACCACCCTGGTGCTGGTCACTCACGACCTGCGCCTGGCCCAGCGTTGCCAGTACATCCACCGCATCGACGACGGCCGCCTGCTGCCGGTCGAGCGTGGGGCGCAGGCATGAACCTGCTGCGGCACGCGTGGCGCGCGCTGCGCCGCGAGGCGCTGGCCGGCGACCTGCTGACCGTGTTCGCCGCGCTGGTGCTGGGCGTGGCGGTGATGACCGCAGTCGGCACGCTGGTGAACCGGGTCAACCTGGCACTGACCGGCAGCGCAGCGGAAATGCTAGGCGGCGACCTCGGCATCGCCGGGCGCGATGACCCGCCGCAGGCGTTCGCCGACGAGGCGCAGCGGCGCGGACTGGCCTACACCCGTATCGCCAGCTTCGGCAGCGTGCTGTTCAACGGTGATGCCAGCCAGATGGCCAGCATCAAGGCGGTGCAGGCGGGCTATCCGCTGCGTGGCACGCTGCGGGTGCGGGCCACGCCCGGGGGCGCCCTGATCGACAACGCCGGCATGCCGGCCAAGGGCCAGGCCTATGCCGACCCACGCCTTCTCCAGGGGCTGGGACTGAAGGCCGGTGACGACCTTGAATTCGGCGCTGGCACGCTGCGCATCGCCGGCATCATCGAGGCCGAGCCGGATACCGGCGGCGACCTGCTTACGCTTTCCCCCACCCTGCTGGTCAACCGCGCCGATGTGGAAGGCACCGGCCTGCTCGGTCCGGGCAGCCGCATCAACTACCGGCTGATGTTCGCCGGAGCAGCAGAGCCGATCGCGGCACTTCGGCAATGGCTGCTGCCGCAGGTGAAGGGCCTGCGCCTGCTGAGTGTGGACGACACCCAGCGTGGCGTGCGCCAGGCCTTCGACCTGGCCGGGCGCTTCCTCGGCCTCAGCGCGCTGCTGGCGGTATTGCTGGCCGGTGTTGCCACGGCGCTGGCGGCGAACCGCTTCGCCCTGCGCCGCATCGACCAGGTGGCGATCCTGCGCTGCCTGGGCGCGCGCCAGCGCGACATCCTGTCCGGTCTGGCACTGCAGCTGCTGATGCTGGCGGTGCCGGCCTGCGCACTCGGCATCGGCCTGGGCATGGCGGCGCAGGAGGGCCTGGTGCAGGTGCTGGGCAGTCTGGTGCCGCAGCGCCTGCCGCTGCCCGAGGCAATGCCTGCGCTGACCGGTGCCGGCATCGGGCTGTTGCTGCTGTTCGGCTTCGGCCTGCCACCGCTGCTGCGCCTGCGCGGGGTACCGCCGATGCGGGTGCTCAACCGTTCCTTCGCCGCCCTGCCGCCGGCCTCGCTGCTGGCCTACGTGGCTGCCCTGGCGGCCAGCCTGCTGCTGGCGGTGCAGGTCACCGGTGATCTCAAGCTGGCGCTGTGGGTGCTGGGCGGGTTGGCCGCGCTGGCGGTGGCGGCCGGCGTGGTCGGCTTCGTGCTGCTGCAGCTGCTGCGCGGCCTGCAGCACCGCCTGCATGGCCACTGGCGGCTGGGTCTGGCCGCGCTGACCCGGCGCCGGATGCTGGCGGTGATGCAGCTGGTGGGGCTGTCGCTGTCGCTGTGCGCGCTGTTGCTGCTGGCGGTGACCGGTCCCGGCCTGCTGCAGCAGTGGCGCGAGCGACTGCCCGCGGATACGCCGAACTACTTCCTGATCAACATCCAGCCCGAACAGCGCGACAGCGTACTGGCCGCACTGCGTGGACTGGGCGCCAACGACGCCAGCATCGAACCGATGGCCACTGGCCGCCTGATCGCGATCAACGGCAAGCCGCCGCTGCGCGTGGACCGCTCGCCGGAGCAGAACGGGCAGCCGGCACAGGGCGAAGGCCAGCGCGATGACGACGACGAGAACCGGCCGTTGAACTTCAGCTGGCGCAGCAGCTTCCCGCCGGCCAACACACTGGTCAACGGCACCTTCTGGAAGGCAGACAGCACCGCCGCCGAAGCCTCGGTGGAAATCGGCTGGGCCAAGCGCTACGGCGTGCATCCCGGCGACCGCATCACCATTGCGGTGGGCGAGCAGGAACGCGAGTTCACTGTCACCAGCGTGCGCAAGGCCGACTGGAACACTTTCCGTCCGAACTTCTTCGTGCTGCTGAACCCGAATGCGGTGGGCGATACGCCACACAACCTGCTGTCGGCATTCCATCTACCGGCCGGCAAGGCCGCCGGACTGGGCGAGCTGGTACGCGCGCAGCCGAACCTGTCGCTGCTGGACGTGGACGCGGTGATCTCGCAGGTGCGCGATGTGATGGAACGGGTGGCGCAGGCGGTGCAGCTGGTGATGGTGTTCAGCCTGCTGGCCGGCATGCTGGTGCTGCTGGCCGCGCTGCAGGCCACGGCGGGCGAACGGCGCTACGACAGCGCGGTGCTGCGCACGCTGGGCGCGACCCGGCGCCAGCTGCGTGGCGCGGTACTGGTGGAATTCGGTGCGCTGGGCACACTGGCGGCGTTGCTGGCGGTGGGCGCGGCCGCTGCGATCGGCGTGGCGGTTTCGCAGAAGGTGTTCGAGCTGCCGTTGCTGCCGCCGTGGCCGGGCCTGCTGATCGGCGGCCTGGTCGGCATCGGCTTGAGCCTGCTGGCAGGCTGGTGGGGTACGCGGGCGATCCTGCATACGCCACCAGCACTGGCCCTGCGCGAAGCCTGACGCGATCGTGACACGCTCGGGTGGGGCGCTATGCTGCGCGCCCCACCCGATCAGATCGTCCGGAAGCGCGGAAGGTTGCTCCCGCGCTCCCGAGGTTCAAGGAATGAAGATGAAATACAGCCTCTGCCTGCGCATCCTTCTGGCCAGTTCCCCGCTGCTCACCGCGGTGCTGCCCGCAGGCGCCCGCGCGGCGGAGGGCTATGTTCCTGACGCGGTGCAGGCCTTCGTGCTGGAAACGGTGCTGGCCGATGAAGCGCAAGCCTTCCTCGAGGGCCACCCGACCTATCTGGTTCCGGCCAGCGTGTCACGCACGCGCAGCGATGCCGACGTGGTGGCCGACCTGCGTGCTGAGTTCGACCGGTTCTACCGGGGCCAACCGAAGCCGAGAAAGGAAGTGGCGCACATGGCGATCCTCGTCGCACAGACCGCGCTGCTGCTGCCGGACCGTAGCGCCTGCAGCACGGATCGAGTGCGTTGCCACCAAGCTGTCATGGGCGTCCGCACCCGCGATGACGAGGCCAGCCTGCAGGCTACCCTGCGTGCCTTCCAGGACGCCGGGCTGGACCTGACCACTTTGAGTGGGCCGGCGTCCTGAGTGCATCGCATCCACGCATGGCGTGGATGCAGCGTGCGATCACCGATGGAGAGCGTGCCGAGCAAGCTCGGCACCTACCAGAAGCAGCGGTCGGTAGATCCACGCCATGCGTGGATGCTGCCGTGGAGTCGAGCATGGCTCGACTTACTGGGCCTTTTCCACGTACTTGGCGAACACGTCGTCGATCTGCTTGTCCTTCACCTTCTTGCCGGCCTGGATCTCTTCGGCCTGGGTGAACATCGGGATGATCATCGCCATGCCGTCGATCTTGGTCTTCAGGTGCACGCCCGGCGCCTGGCCGAGGAAGCCGTCCCAGCGCTGGCGCACCTTGGCCCAGTAACCGGCAGTGGCCTTCCAGTAGTTGCGCGCCGGGGTGAAGTCGACCTCGGTGGTCTTCACGTAGTCGTTGAAGCCGAACTCGCGGGCGATCTCCACCTGGCTGCCATCGGCGTTGCGCTGCACCTTGGTGTTGAACTGCTCGTGGGTCCAGCCGTTCGGGGTCAGCGTGTGGCGGTTGATCACAGCCAGCGCGTTGTAGTCACTGCGCTTGGTGTACTCACGGCGCGGCAGCGGACGCCAGCTCAGGTCGCTGCTCCAGCTCGGCACGTTGTTGGTGTAGGTCCACGTGCCGGTGCCGCAGTAGCGCGGCGCGTCACTCACTTCGTAGACGCACTGGGTCCAGGCCCCCTGGTTCACCGCCGCCGGAATGCTGCGCACCTGCCAGGTCTGGTCGGCACTGAATTCGAAGCGGTTCGGCGCTTCGTAGACCCAGTCCTGGCGCCAGTGCTTGGTGACGTGGCCGCTCTTCTCGTCCAGCAGCAGGTGCTGCAGCACGATGCGCTTCGGCGTGTCTTCGACCACGATGACCACTTCGTTGCCGCCACTGCGCATCGCCGGTGCGCGCTCGTAACCCGGCTTCAGCAGCACGGTCTCGTCGAAGGCGAAGTCCACGGTGTACTCACCCTGCATGGCAAGGATGCTGTCGTGGTCACGGGCGATATCGGAGGGCTGCGCGCTGGCCACGCCGCTGGCGGCGAGCACAAGCAGGGCGCTGGCTGTCTGGAGCTTCATCGGGGTCTTCCTTCGGGGTTGCAGATGCGTTGAGAGGCCGTCCGTGGCCGACAGGCGTTCCATCAGGAGTGGGTCACAGGCGGATCAGCGGCAGGTCGCCGGGAATCCGCGGCGCCGGACGCCGCGCGGCATCGGCACAGCAGCAATCGTCGATTGCCAGCTCGCCTTCGGCACCTTCCAGCCGTGCAATGCGACGCGCGGTGGCAGCGCCCAGCGAGGACAGGGTCGACAGGCTGGCGGCCAGGGTGCGGCCATCGTCTGCGGCATGCAGGCGCAGCGCGCACAGGCGCCAGCGCTGCCCCCCCAGATGGCCGGCCAGGCGCCGCCACAGGCGTTCACCGACGCTGGCATCGCTGTCGTGTTCCGGGCCCGGCGGCAGCGCGGCGACCAGCCGGTCCCAGGCCAGGAAGTCACTGTCTGGCAGCAGGTACAGGCGCCACACGCAGCGGCCGCGGCCATCGAGGAAGCACAGGCTTTCGCGCAGGCCCTCGCTGTCCACGCCCTGGCAGGCATGTACACGCACCGCCTGGCGCCAGCCACCCAGCTCATTACCATCGGCGTGGTACAGGCACAGCACGGTGCCGAGCGTGGCCAGCTGTGCCGGGGTCGGCCAGGCCGTGCTGTTCGGCACGGCGATGGAGTCATTCCTGCGGGCGGACAGTGCTCGGCTCATGAGGTCACCAGGAAACGGCAAGGCTGGCGGAGAAGGTGCGGCCCGGGCTGCTGAAGCGATCGCTCAATGCGCGATTGGTGATCAGGCTCGGGGTGATGGACGACCATTCGATGTAGCGCTTGTCGGCCAGGTTGAACACGCCGACATTGAAGGTGGCACCCGGTGCGAAGTTCCAGTGCGCCATCAGGTCCAGCACGCCGTAGCCAGCCGGCTGGTAGACGAACGGCGCCGGTGCATTCGGGTTGGTCTGCGCGGCCGGCGGCGGCAGATGCTTCTTGCGCTGCACGAAGGTGCCGGCCAGCTCGACACCCCAGGTGTCGGTGTCGTACATCAGGCCCAGCGTGCCACGCAGCGGATCGACCGAGGCCAGCGGTTCGTCGTCGGTCTTGTTGTCGCCACGCGACCACGCCAGTGCGCTGCGCAGCGCCCAGCCCTTCAGCGCCGGGCTGAGTTCACCGAATTCGATGCCGGCCTTCATTTCCACACCATAGATGCGCGCGTCGGCGATGTTCTGCGACTGGAACACCATCAGGCCCTGTCCGTTGCGGCCTGTGTTGACGTTGGACTGGATGAAGTCCTTGTAGTCGTTGTAGTAGCCACTGACGCTGACGTACGCCGCCGGCGCGATGAAGCGCAGGCCAAGCTCGTAGCCGTCGCTGGTTTCCGGCTTCAGGTCCGGGTTGGCGATGGCGGTGTAGCCGAAGGCCACGTTGGTCAGGCCGATGTTGACGTCGTTGTACGGCGGCGAACGGAAGCCACGCGCATAGCCGGCGAACAGCGACCACTGGTCGGTGAAGCGCCAGACCATGCCCAGCTTCGGCGACACGCTGGTCTTCTTCAGCTGCGCCACGGCCGTGGTCGGGTTGTCTTCGGCGAAGATGCTGTCCACTTCCGGCTTCAGCTCGTAACGGTCGACGCGCACGCCCGGCACCAGCGACAGCCTGCCGTCGGCCAGGCGCATTTCATCCTGTGCATACAGGCCCAGCTCGGTGGTCTTGCTGATCGGGAAGTCACGCACCGGGAAGGTGTCCGGCAGCACCGTGTTGCTGACCACGCCAGCCTTGCTGACCTGATAGCCGTCGCGCTTCTGGCGGATCTCGGTACGGGTGCCTTCGAAACCGTAGGTCAATGCGTGCTCGACGCTGCCGGTGGTGAACGCCTTGTTGAACTGCGCCTGCAGGCCATAGGCATGCTGGTCGAAGGAGAACACGCGGTGGCGGCGGGTGCCGTCGGTGCGGGTCTCGTCGGTCTGCTGCCGGGTTTCGCTGTTCTGCGCGTACACCTGCCAATGCAGGCTGTCGGCGAACGGCTGGTCCAGCGCATCCATTTCGTGGGCAAAGGACACGCGGGTACGCTTCTGCGTGTCGTGGGACTTCATGCCAGTAGCCGCAGCCATCGCGCCGGGGCGCGGTGCAACGCTGGCAATCGCCGACAACACATTGGTATCGGTGGTGTCTTCGTTGCCTTCCACGGTCAAGCGGAAGCGCTGGTCTTCGCTCGGTGCATAGACCAGCTTGCTGAGCAGGCTGCGGCCGTCGCGGTCCTGCGGATTGGACGCGGTACGGGTGTCGTTGTCGCTGCGCACCGTGCCCTTGTTGTCCGTTTCCTGGCCCTGGTGGTGGTTGACGTTGACCAGGCCGCTCCAGTGGTCGCCACCAAAGGCGGCGGTGGCACCGCCGAGCAGGCCCTTCCACTCACCGTCGTAGCCGAACTTCAGTCCGAAGTAGCTGTTCTTGCCGTCCTTGAGGTAGTCGGCCGGGTCCTTGGTGACGAACGCCACCACGCCGCCCAGCGCATCGGAGCCGTACAGCGAGCTGGCCGGGCCGCGCACGATCTCCACGCGCTTGAGCGTATCGAGGTCGGTGAAGTTGCGGTTGGAACTGGCGAACGAACCGATGTCGAACCGGGTCGGCATGACGATGCCGTCGGTCTGGATGCGCACGCGGTTGCCGTCCAGGCCACGGATGCGGAAACCATCCAGGCCGAAGCGGGTCGCGCTGCGGGTGACCGACAGGCCCGGCTCGTAGCGCACCAGATCCTTGATGTCCTGCACCAGGTGCCGGTCCATCTGCTCACGGTCGATGACGTCCACGGTGGCCGCCACGTCACTCACGGCCCGCTCGGTGCGGGTCGCGGTGACCTGCACCCGGTCAAATTCGCGCGCGTCGGGCGCAGCGGCGGCAGCAGCGTGGGCGGACAGCGGCAACGCCATCCAGACAGCAAGACACAGGGCGGTATGGCGGGTCATCGGGTTCATTCGGTCAGGCAGGGGAACCCCCGGTTACCGGCACACCCGGAAGGTGCACGCGGTAGACCGAGGGGGAGAGAGCGGGAGCGGACGGGTCGCCCACCCTGTCGGCGCTGCCGGCAGGAGGGAGGGAGGCGGGCGACCAGGCCGCGATTACTTGGTCAGGATCAGCTTGTCGTTGCTGGTGTGCCGCAGGCGATAGAAGCGGTCGCCGTGCTGGATCAGAATTTCACGACGGCCCTTGAGCAGGGCTTCACTGTCGATGACCTCTTCCGGCGGAACGACGCGGACCGGTCGATCGCGGAGGGTCAGCGTTTCGGGGCGCAGCAGTACAGGTTGAGCATTCATGAGCATCTGGACTCGTGCGAGGGACGAGTTAAATGATAATGATTCTCAGTTGACAATCAACAACCATTCTCAATTTCATTGATGAGATTAATGATCGAATTCTGAAATTCTATAGATTTCATCTATTGAAAGATGGGGGCACACGGCTTCTGTAGAGTCGAGCCACGCTCGACTGCTCTCGCGCCGTCGCCTGGAAATGCCCGCGCTACGTGCGGAGTCGAGCATGGCTCGACTCTACAAAGGCCCGACCAACCTGGAGTCGAGCGTGGCTCGACTCTCCAAAGGGTTGTCAGGCGAAGACGGCTTCGACCTGGGCCCAGCCGGCCGCGTCGACCTGCTCCAGCACGTCCAGTGCCTGCAGGTTCTGCAGCAGCTGGCTGACCCGGCTGGCGCCGAGGATCACGCTGGAAACGTTCGGGTTGCGCAGGCACCAGGCAATCGCCAGCGTCGCCGGGGCATGGCCGAGCGCGCGTGCCACCTCGCTGAAGCGCCGCACCTGGCCCAGGCGGGCCCCGGCGTCGGCCCCCAGCACCAGGTCCTGCAACCACTCCATGCCTTCCCGCCCCAGCCGCGCATCGGCCGGGATGCCCTGGTCGTACTTGCCAGTGAGCAGGCCCGAGGCGAGCGGCGAGAAGATGGTGGTGCCCAGGCCGGCACCCGCATACAGCGGCGCGTACTCGACCTCGACCCGCTCGCGGTGCAACAGGTTGTACTGCGGCTGCTCCATCGACGGGCCCTGCAGGTTGCGCGCCTCGGCGATGTCCAGCGCCTGCTGGATCTGCGCCGCCGACCACTCCGAAGTGCCCCAGTAGAGGATCTTGCCCTGCCGTACCAGGGTATCCATGGCGTGCACGGTCTCGGCGATCGGC
Organism: Stenotrophomonas sp. 63632_Sma; assembly: GCF_056482875.1. Lineage (NCBI taxonomy): Bacteria > Pseudomonadati > Pseudomonadota > Gammaproteobacteria > Lysobacterales > Lysobacteraceae > Stenotrophomonas > Stenotrophomonas sp. 63632_Sma. The sequence continues at coordinate 732,310 of NZ_CM151220.1, read as the reverse complement.
GCGTCCGGATCCGGGCGGTGGCAGTAATAAAGGTCCAGGTAGTCCACCCGCAGGCGCTTGAGCGCGGCATGGCAGGCGTCGGTCACGTGCTTGCGCGACAAGCCGCGCTGGGTCGGCCGCGGGTCCTTGGCACTGCCGAAGAACACCTTGCTGGACACGCAGAAACCGTCGCGCGGCAGTCGCAGGTCGGTGATCACGTCGCCCATGACCTGTTCGGCACGGCCGTTGGCATAACCCTCGGCGTTGTCGAAGAAGTTGACGCCATGATCCCAGGCGGCGGCCACCAGGTTGCGGGCCTCATCGCGCGGGACCTGGTCGCCGAAGGTCACCCAGGCGCCGAAGGACAAGGCGGAAATCGGCAGGCCGGTGGAGCCCAGGCGACGGTATTGCATGCGAATCTCCTGCTGCGGGCCCGCATCCGGGCCGGGATCGAACCCCATTCTACCCGCCGCCGCCAGCCGCAAGCCCTTGCCGTTGCTGGCCTGATCGGTACCGTTGGCCGCGCACACGCTGCTTTTTCTTGCCCCGGCCCCTGCCCTGCACTAGGCTTCCCGTTTTTCGCGACGCCCCAGGGGAGTCACTCACATGGTCGAAGGTTTGGGCAGGATCGGCTTCGGCCTGTTCGGGTTGGCGGTGCTGATCGGCATCACCTGGTTGTTTTCCAATAACAAGCGCGCGGTTGACTGGAAGCTGGTTGCCACCGGTATCACCCTGCAGATCGCCTTTGCGGCGCTGGTGATCCTGGTGCCGGGCGGGCGCGACGTGTTCGACGCGCTGGGCAAGGGCTTCGTCAAGATCCTCAGCTACGTCAACGAGGGCTCGGGCTTCATCTTCGGCTCGTTGATGGACACCAAGAACTACGGCTTCATCTTCGCCTTCCAGGTGTTGCCGACCATCATCTTCTTCTCTGCGTTGATGGGGGTGATGTACCACCTCAACGTCATGCAGGGCATCGTGCGCGTGATGGCCTGGTCGATCACCAAGGTGATGCGCGTGTCCGGTGCTGAAACCACCAGCGTCTGCGCCAGCGTCTTCATCGGCCAGACCGAGGCGCCGCTGACCGTGCGCCCGTACATCGCCAGGATGACCCAGTCCGAGCTGCTGACCATGATGATCGGCGGCATGGCCCACATCGCCGGCGGCGTGCTGGCGGCCTACGTGGGCATGCTCGGCGGTGGCGACCCGGCGCAGCAGGCCTTCTACGCCAAGCACCTGCTGGCGGCCAGCATCATGGCCGCGCCGGCCACGCTGGTCGTGGCCAAGCTGCTGATTCCGGAGACCGGCACCCCGCTGACCCGCGGCACGGTAAAGATGGAAGTCGAGAAGACCTCCAGCAACATCATCGACGCGGCCGCAGCCGGCGCCGGTGACGGCCTGAAGCTGGCGCTGAACATCGGTGCGATGCTGCTGGCCTTTATCGCCCTGATCGCGCTGCTGAACGCCCCGCTGACCTGGATCGGCGATGTGACCGGCCTGGCCGCCGCCATCGGCAAGCCGACCAACCTGTCGACCATCTTCGGTTACGTGCTGGCCCCGATCGCCTGGGTGATCGGCACCCCGTGGGCCGATGCCACCACCGTCGGTTCGCTGATCGGCCAGAAGGTCGTGATCAACGAGTTCGTGGCCTACACCGAGCTGTCGCAGATCGTGAACGGCCAGATCGCCGGCGTGAGCCTGTCCGAGGAAGGTCGTCTGATCGCCACCTACGCGCTGTGCGGCTTCGCCAACTTCAGCTCGATCGCGATCCAGATCGGCGGCATTGGCGGCCTGGCCCCGGAACGTCGCCACGACCTGGCCAAGTTCGGCCTGCGCGCGGTGTTGGGCGGTACCATTGCCACCTTCATGACGGCGACCATCGCCGGCGTGCTGACGCACTTCAGTTGAACCCTTGGTTGAGAAAAGATTCCCTATGAGCAGCAGTGTCGTTGTCGTCGGTTCCTTCAATGTCGATCACGTGTGGCGGTGCGAGTCGCTGCCGGCACCGGGTGCGACCATTGCCGGCCGTTACAGCACCGGCCCCGGTGGCAAGGGCTTCAACCAGGCCGTGGCGGCCTGCCGCGCCGGTGCCGACACGCACTTCGTATGCGCGCTGGGCGACGACGCCGGTGGTGCCACCGCCCGTGAGCTGGCCGCGCAGGATGGATTCGCGCTGATCGCCGAGGCCAGCAGCGAGCCGACCGGCACCGCCGGCATCTACGTCGATGCCCGTGGCCGCAACACCATCGTGATCGGACCGGGTGCCAACGCCGCGCTGAGCACCGACTTCCTGCAACAGCAGCAGGCCCTGCTGACCGGCGCCAAGGTGGTGCTGGTGCAGCTGGAATCGCCGGTGCAGACCATCGAAGCGGCACTGGCCACGGCCCGCGAGGCCGGCGTCACCACCGTGCTCAACACCGCACCGGCCGACGCCCCTTCGACCATCGGCCTGCTCAAGCTGGCCGATGTGATCACCCCGAACGAGACCGAGTTCGCCGCCCTGCTCGGCCGCCATGTCGGTGAGCGCGTGGATGCCAACGACGTCGCCGCGCTGGATGGTGCCAGCCTGCATGCGCTGTGCCGCAAGCTGGTCGGCAACGGTACCGTGGTGGTGACCCTGGGTTCGGTGGGTGTGTTCGTGTCGCATGCCGACGAGAACCTGCGCGGCGATACCCAGCCGTACTACCGCGTGGGTGCCGAACAGGTGCAGGCGATCGACACCACCGGTGCCGGTGACGCCTTCAACGGTGCGCTGGCCGCGTCGCTGGCGCAGGTGGCCGACGCCCCGTTCGCCCGCCACGTGCGCTTCGCCAACCAGTTCGCCGGTCGTTCGACCGAGAAGGAAGGCGCTGCTGCGGCAATGCCGCGCTTCACCCCGGCCGACGTGGAAGTGAAGTAGATCCACGCCATGCGTGGATGGGAGGGCCCGGGTGCGCTGGCATCCGGGCCTTTCTTTTGCCCATTGTCCAGCTCTGCGACCGCCTGCCGCATTGCCCTCACCCCGCCCCTCGCCGAACATCCGCGCAGCTTCTCTGCACGGGCAGGACATGAACGGATTCCCCTGGTTGCTGGTTGCCGCCGCCGGCAGTGCCATCGCAGCCTTGCTGCATATCGGCTGCATTGCCTTTGGGGCCCCCTGGTACCGGTGGTTCGGCGCTGGCCAGCGCATGGTCCGGCTGGCACAGGCGGGGCATTGGTGGCCACCACTGATGACCGCCGGCATTACTGCCGTGCTGGTGGCCTGGACGCTGTACGCGCTGGCAGCCGCAGGCTGGCATTCGCCGCTGCCGGCCAGCCGTCCGGTGCTGTCGGGCATCGCCCTGCTGTTGCTGGTGCGCGCGGCGATGGGCTTCGGGCTGGCGCTGCTCCGGCCCGGCTACAACGGCCGGTACTTCTGGGTAGTCAGTTCACTGGCCTGCCTCAGCCTGGGGCTGGCCTTCGCGTTGGGTACCCGCCAGGCCTGGCAGAGCCTGGGCTAGCCGCCCACCATCGCCCGCCCTTGGGGGCGGCGGAAGCAACCGTCAAGCATCTGTTGATGCCGGTACGGCATGAGCTGGGTGCGGATCGGCCTGAACCGGAACGCCCCCGACACGGCCGTACCGCCGCCCGCGCCCTACAATGGGCGCATGCAGATCGGCCCGTACACCATTGCCCCCAACGTCGTGCTGGCGCCCATGGCCGGCGTTACCGACAAGCCTTTCCGCCTGCTGTGCAAACGGCTGGGCGCGGGACTGGCCGCCTCGGAAATGACCATCAGCGACCCGCGCTTCTGGACCACGCGCAAGTCGATCCATCGCATGGACCATGACGGCGAGCCGGCACCGATCAGCGTGCAGATCGCCGGCACAGAGCCGCAGCAGTTGGCCGAGGCCGCGCGCTACAACGTGGACCACGGCGCGCAGATCATCGACATCAACATGGGCTGCCCGGCCAAGAAGGTGTGCAACGCCTGGGCCGGTTCGGCACTGATGCGCGACGAACAGCTGGTGGCGCGCATCCTCGAAGCGGTGGTCAACGCGGTGGACGTGCCGGTTACCCTGAAGATCCGTACCGGTTGGGACTGCGACCACCGCAACGGCCCTCTGATCGCCCGCATCGCCGAGGCCAGCGGCATCGCCGCACTGGCTGTGCACGGCCGCACCCGCGACCAGCACTACACCGGCCAGGCCGAGTACGCCACGATCGGCGAGATCAAGGCCGCACTGCGCATTCCGGTGATCGCCAACGGTGACATCGATTCGCCGCAGAAGGCGGCGTTCGTCCTGAAGGAGACCGGCGTGGACGCAGTGATGATCGGCCGCTCGGCACAGGGCCGGCCATGGATCTTCCGCGAGGTGGCGCACTACCTGGCCACCGGAGAGGAACTGCCGCCGCCATCGGTGGCGGAAGTGCGCGACATCCTGCTCGGCCACCTGCATGCACTGCATGCGTTTTATGGCGAGCCGCAGGGCGTGCGCATCGCGCGCAAGCACCTGGGCTGGTACGCCAAGGATCGACCGGAGAATGCCGCCTTCCGCGCAGTGGTCAACCGCGCCGAAGACCCGCAGAGCCAGATCGCGCTGACCACCGAGTACTTCGACCGCCTGATCGCCGGGGAACCGGCGTTGTCATCTGCTGCCTGAGCGTATTGCCACGCCGTCGAGTCGAGCTTGCTCGACTGATTTCCCGGAGCCGTCGAGCAAGCTCGACGCTACAAGAGCCCGCCCCCATGACCCCGCCGATCTCCTCCCCGACCTACCTGCACGGATTCTCCGGCACCGAGCAGCAGCGCCTGATGACCCAGGCACGGCTGCTGGAATCGAGCATCTTCGGCCAGATCGACTACAGCGGCGCGCGTCGCCTGCTGGAAGTCGGCAGCGGCGTCGGCGCGCAGACCGAAATCCTGCTGCGCCGCTTCCCCGATCTGCACGTGACCGGCGTGGACCTGAGCGAAACACAGCTGGCCACCGCGCGCGAGAACCTGGCGCGCACACCGTGGTGCAGCGACCGCTACACCCTGCAGCAGGCCGACGCCGGCGAGCTGCCGTTCGAAGCACGCAGCTTCGACGCGGCGTTCCTGTGCTGGGTGCTGGAGCACGTGCCGTCACCAGCACGCGTATTGAGCGAAGTGCGCCGCGTGCTGGCCCCGGGTTCGCCGGTCTACATCACCGAAGTGATGAATGCCTCGTTCCTGCTCGACCCGTATTCGCCGCATATCTGGCGCTACTGGATGGCGTTCAACGATTTCCAGTACGACCACGGGGGCGACCCGTTCGTCGGCGCCAAGCTGGGCAACCTGCTGCTGGCTGGCGGCTTCCGCGATGTGCACACCGAGATCAAGACCATCCATCTGGACAACCGCGAACCGGCACGCCGCAAGACGATGATCGCGTTCTGGGAACAGCTGCTGCTGTCGGCTGCCGACCAGCTGCTGCAGGCCGGATCGGTGGACGAAGAAACCGTGGAAGGCATGCGTCGCGAGTTCCGTCTGGTGCAGAACGACCCGAATGCGGTGTTCTTCTATTCGTTCGTGCAGGGCCGCGCCACGGTGTATTGATTCGGTGGAGCCACGTCATGCGTGGCTGCCTTCGCCGATGCCCCCGCCATCCACGCATGGCGTGGATCTACGGATGCGACACTGCACCGCCGATGGAGGCAGTAGAGCCACGCCATGCGTGACTGCCTTCGCCGATGCCCGCGTCATCCACGCATGGCGTGGATCTACGGATGCGACACTGCACTGCCGATGGAGGCAGTAGAGCCACGCCATGCGTGGCTGCCTTCCGATGCCCGCACCATCCACGCATGGCGTGGATCTACGGATGCGACACTGCACTGCCGATTGAGGCAGTAGAGCCACGCCATGCGTGGCTGTCTTCGCCAATGTCCGCGCCATCCACTCATGGCGTGGATCTACGGATCAATGCACGGCGCTGTGGTCGGCCGCACCCGGCTGTGCTGCCGGCTCCTGCCAGATCCGCTGCCACATCGCGGCCAACCGGCGTCCGACGTCGGCGCGTGCAGCCGGGCTGCTGTAATCCACCCGCACCTGCTCGGGCGTGATCGCCCGCCACTGCCCATCAGCCTGCTCGGCCACCGTGAAGTTGAAGGTGTAGTCCGGTTCCAGCCCCATACGCAGGTCGCTCAGCACCAGCCGGCCGTCCACCACCTGCGCACGCATGAAGCCACGATTGAACCACGTCAGCTGCTGCACCGCCGGGATGGCCTGCGCTTCGCGCAAGGCCTGCACATTGGATGCGTGGCCTTCGAACTGCATCGGCCCGTGGTCGGCCACCAGCGAGCGGTCGCCCACCACGTAGCCGTTCGGCGTCATTGCCACCACGCGCCACAGCAGGGTGTTGAATGGCATCGGCACCGAGAAGCGCGGCGCATCGCCCAGGCCCATCGCCACCAGGCTCTGCTGGGCAGCACGGTCGACCTGCGCCTTGGCGATCAGGCCCCAACCCAGGTACGCACTGCTGACCAGCAACGCCACACCCAGCACCTTGCCAGCCCAGGGGCGGGCGCGACCAAACCAGGCCAGCACGCAGCCCAGCAGCAGCCATACCGTGTAGCCGAGATCGATGATGAAGACACTGGAACCCATGGTCGGGTGTGGGCGCAGCGGCCACCACAGCTGGGTGCCGTAGACGGTGAACGCATCCAGCATGGGATGGGTGACCAGCGCCAGCTGGATCGCCCAGAACCAGCGCACAGGTGACTGGGCGACGCGGCCATTGCCGAAGCGCTTGAACAACCACCAGATCAGTGCCGCCACCCAAGGCAGCACCAGCAGCGAGTGGCTGAAGCTGCGGTGCTCGATCATGTTCGCCACCGGGTCGGCGGCAGTGAAGCCGAGCCACAGGGCGTCGAGGTCCGGCAGGGTGCCGAGCGCGGCACCGGCCAGCAGGGCCGCACGGCGATGTCCGGGCGGGGCGATGGCAGCAGCGACGGCGCCACCGAGCACGATCTGGGTCAGGGAATCCATGGGCCGATGCTAGCGGCTTGCGGGCGTGCCGTCTTGATGGCACAGCCGCTCGCGCTCTTTTGTAGCGTCGAGCCATGCTCGACTGCTGTATGCGGGGCAGTCTGAGAAGAGCAGTCGAGCATGGCTCGACTCTACAAGAGTGGGTCAAGCCGCTTGCTTGATGCGCGCGCCAGGAAGTTCGACCAGGGTCTGGCCATTGTGGTCGAGCAGGCGCAGCGCGCCATCATGGTCTTCGGCCAGCGCGGTCAGGCTCTCCACCCAGTCGCCGTCGTTGGCATAGACCAGGCCATCGCGCTCGAACAGCGCGGCGCGGTGGATGTGGCCACAGACGATGCCATCCAGTCCGCGCCGCCGCACGTCGTCCAGCCCGGCCTGCACGAAGCGCTCGATGTAGCGTTCGGCCGCACCGCTGCGCTTCTTCAGGAACTCCGACAGCGACCAGTAGCGCATCCCCAGCAGCCGCCGCACAGCATTCAACGCCTGGTTGCCGGTCAGGATGCGGTAGTACAGCCAGTCACCGAACTTTTCCTGCAGGCCACCGAAGTGGGTCACGCCGTCGTACTCGTCCCCATGCGCAACGAGCAGGCGACGGCCATCGGCGGTCACATGGATGGCGCGACGGCGCACCTGCATCGCTGGGAGCATCAGCCCGCACACGTGCCGCAGTGACGCGTCATGGTTGCCGGGGATGTAGACGATCTCGGTCCCGGCACGGCGCAGCGCGTGCAGTGCCTGGATGACTTCGCTGTGCGACTGGCGCCAGTTGGCGCGGCGATGCGCCATCCACCACAGGTCGATGATGTCGCCCACCAGGTACAACCGTTCGCAGCGCAGCTGCGAGAGGAACCGCGCCAGCTCGGTGGCATGGCAATGACGTGACCCCAGGTGCACGTCGGAGACGAACACTGCGCGCCGGTGCGGCGACAGGTTCGCCAGCGCGCTCATGCCGGCGTCCCCGCGTCGCGCAGGTAGCGTTTGCGCTTGTTCGGCCTGATCGCGCACAGGTCTACTTCAATCAGGCCGTCGATCGAATCACTGAAGTCCGGGTCGACACCGAAGGCAAGGAAACGGGCGCCACCGGGTTCGCACAGATCGGTGTACTGGCGATACAGCGTCGGCACGCCGGTGCCGAGTGCGGCCAGGTTGGCCTTGAGCACATCGAACGCGGCACCTGCATCCAGCTCGCCGAAACTTGGCGGCGCGGCGAAGTACTGGAACGGGCGGTTCGATTCGGCCAGGCCGGCGGTACCGCTGTAGTAGCGCTGGTAGTACGCCACCAGCTGCTCGCGTGCATCGCGTGGCAGCGCTGCGCTGATCGACACGGCGCCGAACAGGTAGCGGATGCCAGGCCGGCACTGCAGGTAGGCGCCGATGCCCTGCCACAGGTAGTCCAGGCTGCGGCTGCCCCAGTAATCAGGCACCACGAAGCTGCGGCCCAGTTCCAGGCCTTCGGCGATGTGGGTGATGGCGTCGTCGGAATAGCGGAACAGCGACGCGCTGTAGAGCCCGGACAGGCCGTGCCGGGCCAGCGCGTGGGCACCACGCATGATCCGGTAGGCGCCGGCGATGCGCTGCGCGGCCGCGTCCCAGATCACGATGTGTTCGTACCGCGGATCGTAATCATCCAGATCGCGGCTGCGCCCGGTGCCCTCGCCTACCTGGCGGAAGGTCAGCTCGCGCAGACGCCCCAGCTCCAGCAGCAGCGGCGAATCGGCGGTACAGGTCGCCAGCAGGATCTGCTTGCCGTCGGCGGTCTGGCCCAGCTGGGTCGCCGCGGCGATGCCTGCGGCCACCTGTGAAGGCGGCACCGGGGACGCCAGCGGCTCGGGGCCTGCTACAGCAGCTGCATCGCCCGCCGCCCCATTACGGCCCAGCGCATACAGCGCGCGGCGCACCGCCAGCAGCTGTGCGCCCGGGTCGCCGCCCTTGCCCAGCTGCATCGGCTCACCGATGCTCAGCCGCAGCGGACGGCCACGACGGGTGAACATCTCGCGCGCCAGCAGCGCGGTGCCCGCCGGCTTGAACAGGGTCGAGGCGCCGTAGAACAGCGCCGAGTTGCGCGCCTCCACCCGCACCGGCAGCACCGGCGCGCCAGCGGCACGGGCAAAGCGGACGAAACCGCGCTGCCACCGGCCATCACGGATGCCGCGCAGCGACAGCCGCGAGACCTCGCCGGCCGGGAACACAATCACGCACTGCTCGGCGGCCAGCGCCTCTTCGACGGCATGCAGGCTGCCACGCTGGGCCTTGCCACCGAGGATGCGTACCGGCAGCAGCAGGTCCTGCAGTGGCGCGATTGCCCCCAACAGGTCGTTGGCCACGATCCGCACGTCACGGCGGATGCGGCCGACCGCGTCCAGCAGGGCGAGGGCATCCAGTGCCCCGGAGGGATGGTTGGCGACGATCAGCAGGCGGCCGGTGGCCGGGATCCTGGCCAGCGCGGCCGGGTCCACCTGGTACTGGCCGTCGATGAACTCCAGGCCGGCGGCGACGAAGCCGAAGCCACGCAGGCCTGAGCTGCGCTGCAGGAAGGCTTCGATCTGGTCCAACCGCGACCAGCGACCGACGCTGCGCAGCAGTGGCCGCGCCAGTTGGCCCCGGCGGCCATGGAACCAATCGGGGAAGCGTTGCTGGAGACGCTGTTCAAGTTCCTGCATGGCGGATCCACTCATGCCCGGCGGCCGGATTGGCCGACAGCCTGCGCCCGGCAGGCGGCAGCCAGATGGCGTTTTTTGGGCAGAACGATGACGGCCGCACAGCCGCTGCCGGGCGTTGTGGCCCGCGCAGTCGGGGCCGGTAGCCGCGCGCTGCGTTGTCACGCTGGTGGAACACTGGACCTCGAGGCTGGGCCCCAATCCCGGCCGGACGGCCCCTGCCGGGCCTACGCGGGCTTAACCACCGGCAACCGGTACAGGTTCACAATGCACAGGCGGCGCACCCCGTGTATCATTCGCGCCCATCTTTCCATCCGAATCAAGGGATATTACGCCTGATGTCCAGCTATCTCTTCACCTCCGAGTCGGTCTCCGAAGGCCATCCGGACAAGGTTGCCGACCAGATCTCCGATGCGGTGCTGGACGCGATCCTGACCCAGGACCAGCGCGCCCGCGTGGCCTGCGAGACCATGGTCAAGACCGGTGTTGCCATTGTGGCCGGTGAAATCACCACCAGCGCCTGGATCGACCTGGAAGCGCTGACCCGCAAGGTCATCACGGACATCGGCTACGACAGCTCCGACGTCGGCTTCGACGGCGCCACCTGCGGCGTGCTGAACCTGATCGGCAAGCAGTCGCCGCACATCGCCCAGGGCGTGGATCGCAAGAAGCCGGAAGAAATGGGCGCTGGCGACCAGGGCCTGATGTTCGGCTATGCCACCAACGAGACCGACAGCTACATGCCGGCCGCGATCCACCTGTCGCACCGCCTGGTCGAGCAGCAGGCCAAGATCCGCAAGAAGAAGAACTCGCCGCTGTCGTGGCTGCGCCCGGACGCCAAGAGCCAGGTCACCCTGCGCTATGAAAACGGCGTGGTCTCGGCCATCGACGCCGTTGTCCTGTCGACCCAGCATGCCCCGGGCATCAAGCAGAAGGACCTCATCGAGGCCGTCCGCGAAGAGATCATCAAGCCGGTGCTGCCGGCCAAGTGGCTGCACAAGGGCACCAAGTTCCACATCAACCCGACCGGCAAGTTCGAGATCGGCGGCCCGGTGGGCGACTGCGGCCTGACCGGCCGCAAGATCATCGTCGACACCTACGGCGGCTGGGCCCGTCACGGTGGTGGCGCCTTCTCCGGCAAGGACCCGTCCAAGGTCGATCGTTCGGCTGCCTACGCGGCCCGCTACGTCGCCAAGAACGTGGTTGCCGCCGGCCTGGCCGACCGTTGCGAAGTGCAGGTCTCCTACGCCATCGGCGTGGCTGAGCCGACCTCGATCTCGGTCACCACCTTCGGCACCGGCAAGATCAGCGACGACAAGATCGAGAAGCTGATCCGAAAGCACTTCGACCTGCGCCCGTACGGCATCATCAAGATGCTGGACCTGGTGCACCCGATGTACCAGCAGACCGCGGCTTACGGCCACTTCGGCCGCAAGCCGAAGGAGTTCAGCTACCTCAACGGCGAAGGCGAGACCGTCAACGCCACGGCCTTCTCCTGGGAGAAGACCGACCGCGCCGCCGCCCTGCGCGCCGATGCGAAGCTGAAGTAAGAAACACGAAGGGCCGCGCAAGCGGCCCTTCTGCTTCTGGTAGAGCCGGCCGCTGGCCGGCTTTTTCATGGCCTCCGGGAACAATCGCGTGGTTGCCGGCCAGCGGCCGGCACTACCGGTTGCCGATACAATCGCCCCATGTCGACCGAACTGAAAACCCACCAGCTGTCCATGACCGTGCTGATGTCGCCGGAGATGGCCAATTTCTCCGGCAAGGTCCACGGCGGCGCCATCCTGCGCCTGCTCGACCAGGTCGCCTACGCCTGCGCCAGCCGTTACGCCGGCAGCTACGTGGTCACCCTGTCGGTGGACCAGGTGATGTTCCGCCAGCCCATCGCGGTGGGCGAGCTGGTCACCTTCCTGGCCTCGGTGAATTACACCGGCACCTCGTCGATGGAGATCGGCATCAAGGTGGTGGCCGAGGACATCCTCAAGCGCAGCGTGCGCCATGCCAACAGCTGCTTCTTCACCATGGTGGCCGTGGATGAGGAAGGCCGGCCAACGCCGGTGCCGTCATTGCAGCCGGTCACGTCGGACGAGAAGCGCCGCCAGGCGGCCGCATTGATCCGCCGCCAGCTGCGCCAGGAAATGGAGCAGCGCCATCTGGAACTGCTGGCGTCGAACCCGCCGTCGCCGGAAGAGTGAGGTAGTGCCGGCCGCTGGCCGGCAACCTCGCGCGTGTTGCCAGACATCATGAGGTTGCCGGCCAGCGGCCGGCACTACCTTTTCGAATTCGCCGGGCCATGCCCGGCGGATGCGGATCAACCGGTGTTCTGCACACCCTGCGAAACACCGTTCACGCAGGCCACCAGTGCGCGCAGCAGGTCGTCATCCTCGCGCCCGCTGGCTCGCCAGCGCTGCAGCAGATCCACCTGCAGCACGCTGATCGGATCGACGTAGGGATTGCGCAGGCGGATCGAAAGCGACAGCCGCGCATCGTGGTCGAGCAGCGTCCGCTGGTCCATCAGCGCCAGCAGCCAGTGCCGGGTGAGTTCAAGCTCCTTCTCGACCTGGGGGAAGAAGCGCCCGTGCAGATCACCTGACAGCTTCGAGAACTGCTCGGCAATGGTGATATCGCCCTTGGACAGCACCATCGCGATGTCGTCCAGGAAGGTACGGAAGAACGGCCAGTCACGCGCCATCTCGCGCAGCGTCTGTTCGTGGCCAGCATCCACCGCCGCCTGCAGGCCGCTGCCCACCCCGTACCAGCCGGGAATGACTGCACGCGCCTGGCTCCAGGCGAATACCCACGGAATCGCGCGCAGGTTGCCCAACGCCGCGTCCTGGCCGAGCCGGCGCGACGGACGCGAACCCAGCGTCATCCGCTCGATCACGTCGATCGGCGTGGCCGTGCGGAAGTAGTCCATGAAGCCAGACTGGCCGACGAAGGCGCGGTACACCTCGCTGCTGGAGCCAGCGACCACATCCATCACCGGTCGCCACTCATCCTCGCGGGGTTCGGCAGCCCGCGGGCGGAGGCTGGCGCGCAGTACCGCGCCGGTGGCCTGTTCCAGCGAGCGCAGCGCCAGCGCACGGATGCCGTATTTGCGATGGATCACTTCGCCCTGCTCGGTCACCCGCAGGCGGCCATCGATGCTGCCGCGCGGCGACGCATCGACCGCGTGCGTGGTCTTGCCACCGCCACGGCTGATCGAACCGCCACGGCCATGGAAGAAGGTCAGGCGGATGCCGGCCTCGGCCGCCACCTCCAGCAGTTCCACCTGCGCACGCTGCAGGCCCCAGCGCGAAGCAGCGATGCCACCGTCCTTGCTGCTGTCCGAATAGCCCAGCATCACCATCTGCACGTCATCGCGTGCACGCAGGTGCGCGCGGTACACCGGGTCGGCCAGCAGGTCGCGCAGGGTCGCGGTACCACGCTTGAGATCGTCCACCGTCTCGAACAATGGCGCAATATCCAGCGGCACCGAACCGCCCTCTTCCACCAGGCCGCCACGGCGTGCCAGTGCCAGCACCGCCAGTACATCGCTGCGGTCATGCGCCATCGAAATGATGTAGCTGCCCAGTGCATCGCTGCCATGCCGCGCACGCGCATCGGCCAGCGCGGCGAACACCGCATCCAGCCGCTGGTTGCCCTCGTCGTCGCCGTTGGGCAATGCCGTTTCACCGCTGGCATGCGGGCTCAGCAGCCGCGCACGGCCCACCGCATCCAGCGCCTGCCAGGCCTCTTCGCCGACCAGCACCGTCGCCAGCGCGCGCGCGTGCACGCTCGATTCCTGGCGCACGTCCAACCGCGCAAGATGGAAGCCGAACGTTTTCACCCGCCACAGCAGGCGCTGCACCGCGAAACCGCCAGCATGTTCGCCACGATTGGCGCGCAGGCTGTCGAGGATCAGCTGCAGGTCGTCGATCAGTTCGTCCGGACCAGCGTAAGCGCCTGCGCCATCATCCAGCGTGGCCTGCAGGCGCGCGCGCATGCGGTCGTTGAGCAACCGGTACGGCATGTCGGCATGGCGCGGGCGCGACTGCACCTGCGGCAGCAACTGCTGGTAATGCGCTACGCGCGCCTGCAGCGCATTGCTCACGCCCACCCGCTCGGTGGACTGGCTGAGCAGGCTGGCCAGCTGCAACAGTTCCTTCTGGTAACGGCCCAGTACCGCCTGCCGCTGCGCATCCAGCGTATTGCGGATGGTATGGGCATCCACGTTCGGGTTGCCGTCCATGTCGCCGCCCACCCAGGTGCCGAAACGCAGCAGGCGCGGCAGCGGCAGTTCTTCGCCATAGGTATCGCGCAACGCCTGCTGCAGCGATTCGTACAGCACCGGAATCACCCGGTACAGCACCTGCACCAGATAGAAGCCGACGTGCTCGCGTTCGTCATCGACGGTGGGCCGCACCGGCGAGGAATCGGTGGTCTGCCACGAAGCGGTCAATGCCATGCGGAAGCGCGCGGCATCGGCGGCGGCTTCACCCGGTGTGCGCTGGCCATCGAGATTGTCGACCAGGCTGGCCACCATCAGCTGCTCCTTCTCCAGCAGCGCGCGGCGCACTGCTTCGGTCGGGTGTGCGGTGAACACCGGTTCAATGTCGATGCGTGGCAGCCACTGCGCCAGCTCGTCCAGGCCCACGCCCTGCGCCTTCAGGTGCTGCAGTGCATCCTGCAGGCCATCGGGCTGCGCCCCTGCGGTACCGGCGCGCTGGTAGTCACGGCGGCGGCGGATGCGATGCACGCGCTCGGCGATGTTGACCACCTGGAAGTAGGTGCTGAAGGCCCGCACCATGGTCTCGGCCTGTTGCGGCGTGCGCCCGGCCAGGCCATCGGCCAGCTCCGACAACGGCGCCTGGTTCTCGCGGCGGGCGATGGCGCGGGTGCGCACGTCCTCGACATCGTCAAGGAACGCGGCGGAGACCTGTTCAACCAGCAGGTCGCCAACCAGCGCGCCGAGCCGGCGCACGTCATCGCGAAGCGGAAGATCGGGGGAAGCAAACTCGATGCTGCTGCGGTACTCGTTCATCGGCGACGCACAGGCCTCGGTCAACGGATCCAGACCCCAAGCCTAAACCAGAACGGGCATCGTACTGCGATGCAAAAATGGTTTCATCTGGTAGTGCCGGCCGCTGGCCGGCAACCTCATGGACTCACGCGACCTGAGGTTGCCGGCCAGCGGCCGGCACTACCGGGTCACGTCAGCGCTTCTTCTTCGCCTTGCCCTGCTCGGCCGGGCCGATGGTCTGTTCCAGCCAGCGCTCGCTTTCGGCCAGCATGGTCATGATCGACTCGCGTGCACGGTAGGCATGCGATTCGTTCGGCAGCATCACCAGACGCGCGGTACCACCCAGGCCCTTCACTGCGGCGAACATGCGCTCGCTCTGCATCGGGAACGTGCCGGAGTTGTTGTCGTCCACGCCGTGGATGAAGAGGATCGGATCCTTGATCCTGTCGGCGTAGTTGAACGGCGCCATCTTCTGGTAGACGTCCTGCGCCTGCCAGTAGTTGCGCTCCTCGGCCTGGAAGCCGAACGGCGTGAGCGTGCGGTTGTAGGCGCCGCTGCGCGCGATGCCCGCCTTGAACAGGCGCGTGTGCGCCAGCAGGTTGGCGGTCATGAACGCACCGTAGGAATGGCCACCAATGGCGATGTGATCGCGATCGGTCACGCCACGGCGCACCACTTCATCCACGGCTGCCTGCGCGTTGGCCACCAGCTGTTCGATGTAGGTGTCGTTCGGCTCCTTGTCGCCTTCGCCGATGATCGGCATCGACGGGCTGGCCAGCACCACATAGCCCTTGGCCAGGAACGCCTGCGGGCCCCAGTAGCTGACCGCATTGAAGCGGTACGGCGAATCGGTCACCTGGCTGGCCGCAGCCGCACTCTTGAACTCGCCCGGGTAGGCCCACATCAGCAGCGGCCGCGGGCCGTCGCGCTTCGGGTCGTAGCCCGGCGGCAGCAGCAGGGTCGCGGTCAGGTCGACGCCATCCTTGCGCTTGTAGCGGATCTGCTCCTTCTGCACGCCCTTCAACTGCGGCAGCGGATGCGCGAAGTGGGTCAGCGCACGCGGCGCAGCACCGGCATCGGCCAGCGACTGCACGTAGAAGTTGGCCGGCTCATCCGGGCTCTCGCGGCTCAGCAGCAGCGAGCTGGCCTGGTCGTCCAGCAACGCCACCGGCAGCGCATAGCTCGGCGCCTGCGAGTGGAACAGGCGGGTGGCCTTGCCCGTGGCAACGTCGAAGCGGTCCACGAACGGACGATCGCCTTCCGGCGATGCACCGGCACCGGCCAGATACAGGCTGCTGCCATCGGCGCTGGTCTGCAGCAGCGAGCGGCCGCGGTCGTCGCTGGACAACAGCGGCCGGCCCGGATCGGAATAGCGGTCCTGCCCGTCGCGATCCCACATCAGGCGCGGCTCGGCGCCGGCATTGTCCGGGGCGATCAGCCAGGTCCTGGTCTTGCGCGTCTTCCACCACGACTCGGTCAGCAGGGCCAGGTCGCCACGGCCCCAGTTGATGCCCACCAGACGGCTGCCGAGCTGGGCCAACGTGACCGGCGGCTTGTCGAACGGCGCAGCCTGCATCAGCACCGCATCGCGCACCTTGGCGTCCCTGTTCGGGTCGCCGCCGTCCTGCGCCTCGGCCCAGACCAGCGTGGCATCGGCATCACCACGCCAGCTGATATCGCGCACGCCGGTCACTTCAGCGTCGTTGCCGGTCGGCAGACCTTCCACCAGCGGACGCACGGCCACGGTGTGCACCAGCTTGCCGCTGGCCCGGTCGATCACTTCGATACGGCGCGGGAAACTGCTCACCGGCACCACGTAGGAATACGGCCGCTGCACCGGCTGGCGCAGCACGAAGCGGCCATCCGGCGACACCGAGAAACCCATGAAGATGCCGGCCGCGCCGATCGCGCGGGTGTTGCCATCCAGGCTGACTTCCATCGGCTGGGTGGTGGCGTAGTAATCGAACTGGCGCGCGTCGGCCTCGTTCTTCAGCAGGTCCTGGTAGGTACGGATCGACACCACGCCGCCGCCCTGGCTGGTCTGCTGCACGGCCGGGCCGGTCGGAATGCCGTCGGCGGCCGGGGCCGCACCAAGGTTGGCCGGACGGGTGAACACCACCAGGCCGCGGCTGTCCGGCAGCCACTGGTAGCCACTGCCGATCACCGTGTTCAGGCCGGCGACCAGACGACGGGCGCTGCCGCCGGCCACATCCACCAGCCACAGTTCATTGGCGCCGCTGGCGGCGTCGACCTGGTTGAAGGCCAGCCACTTCTGGTCCGGCGACCACATCACGCTGGCGATCGACAGCTTGGCCGGCAGGCCGCTGATCTGCCGTTCCTTGCCGTCGGCCACGTTCATCAGCCACAGCTTCTCGCCGAAGCTGAAGCGGCTGTCGGAGAAGGTGCGCGGGTTGATGCGCAGGCCGGCCAGCTTCAGTTCCGGCTGCGCTACCACCTGGATCGACGGCAGCGACGGCATCTGCATCATCGCGGCGACATCGCGGCGTGGCGACAGGTACAGCGAGGGCGCGCGCGGCGCGTCCACCACCGCCTGCAGCGCCGCCGAAGGCAGTTCGTAGCCGTTGACGCCCTGGGCCTGTACCTGGGCGGGCTGCGGGGACGCAGCCCAGGCCAGCGGGGCCACCGCCAGCAGTCCCATCGACAGGACCAGGCCGGTCCAGCGCCGTGTGCGGCGCGCGTGCATGCTCATCGTTCCACCTGTGTGATGCGTGAAAACACCGACCTTAACAGGCCGTGCACGCGATCCCACCTGCCGATGGTTGGGTCATCCGGATGTCATGCCGGGGCCGCGATATAATGGGGGTTCTCCCCTGCCGAGGGGCGCTGCGACCGGATCCCATGAGGCCCGGCCAGGCTCGGTAAGGTGGCTTTGTAACAACGGCGCCCGGCTAGATGCGAGCACCCGCTCGCCCACAACCGGAGCACACGAATGAACGCTGTTGCCAAGACCTTCTCCACCGAAGGTGATTACAAGATCCGCGACATCACGCTGGCCGACTGGGGCCGCAAGGAACTGGACATCGCCGAGCACGAAATGCCGGGCCTGATGTCGATCCGCCGCAAGTACCAGGCCGAGCTGCCGCTGAAGGGCGTGCGCGTGACCGGCTCGCTGCACATGACCATCCAGACCGCCGTGCTGATCGAGACCCTGAAGGACATCGGCGCCGACGTGCGCTGGGCCTCGTGCAACATCTTCTCGACCCAGGACCACGCCGCTGCCGCCATCGCCGCCACCGGCACCCCGGTGTTCGCCTGGAAGGGCGAAACCCTGGAAGAGTACTGGGACTGCACCCTGGACGCGCTGACCTTCACCCTGGCCGACGGCACCCTGACCGGCCCGGAACTGGTGGTCGACGACGGCGGTGACGTGACCCTGCTGATCCACAAGGGCTACGAGCTGGAAAACGGCAGCGACTGGGTCAACACCGCCTCTGCCTCGCACGAAGAACAGGTCATCAAGAACCTGCTCAAGCGCGTCGCCAAGGAGCGCCCGGGTTACTGGGGCCGCGTGGTCAAGGACTGGAAGGGCGTCTCCGAAGAGACCACCACCGGCGTGCACCGCCTGTACCAGCTGGCCCAGGCCGGCACCCTGCTGATCCCGGCGATCAACGTCAACGACTCGGTCACCAAGAGCAAGTTCGACAACCTGTACGGCTGCCGCGAGTCGCTGGCCGATGGCCTGAAGCGCGCGATGGACGTGATGCTGGCCGGCAAGGTGGCCGTGGTCTGCGGCTACGGCGACGTCGGCAAGGGCTGCGCGGCCTCGCTGCGTGCCTACGGCGCGCGCGTGATCGTCACCGAGATCGACCCGATCTGCGCCCTGCAGGCGGCGATGGAAGGCTATGAAGTCAACACCATCGAATCGACCCTGGGCCGTGCCGACCTGTACGTCACCACCACCGGCAACAAGGACATCATCCGCATCGAGCACCTGAGCGCGATGAAGGACCAGGCCATCGTCTGCAACATCGGCCACTTCGACAACGAGATCCAGGTCGATGCGCTGGTGTCGTTCGCCGGCATCAAGCACGTCAACATCAAGCCGCAGGTGGACAAGTACATCTTCCCGAACGGCAACGCGATCTTCCTGCTGGCCGAAGGCCGCCTGGTGAACCTGGGCTGCGCCACCGGCCACCCGAGCTTCGTCATGTCCAACAGCTTCGCCAACCAGACCCTGGCACAGATCGACCTGTGGGCGAACAAGGACAGCTACGAGAAGAAGGTCTACCTGCTGCCGAAGAAGCTGGACGAAGAAGTGGCCCGCCTGCACCTGGAAAAGATCGGCGTGAAGCTGACCACCCTGAGCCAGGAACAGGCCGACTACATCGGCGTGCCGGTGGAAGGCCCGTTCAAGCCGGACCACTACCGCTACTGATGCCTGCGCGGTGCCGGCCAGCGGCCGGCACTACCGGTGCATGCAACACACGGAACGGGCGCCTTCGGGCGCCCGTTCTGCATTCGCGTGTGGCCGTACACCACGTATCCACGCATGGCGTGGATCTACTGATCGTCCGGCCCCAGTAGATCCGCGCCATGCGTGGATATCCCCCAGCCAACCCACAGTAGATCCACGCCATGCGTGGATATCCCCCAGCCAACCCACAGTAGATCCACGCCATGCGTGGATGTTCCCCACCGGAGCGGGAACAATAGCCTCGGTCAAGGCAACACCCCTGCCCCGCGCTAGGATGCCCCCATGACTCCGGCCATCAACCTGCTCAAGCGCGAGAAGATCGCCCACACCGTGCGCAGCTACGTGCACGATGCTCACGCCGAATCCTATGGCGGCGAAGCCGTCGACAAGCTCGGCCTCGACCCGGCCCAGGTGTTCAAGACCCTGCTGGCCAGCACCGAGACCCATGAACTGCTGGTAGCGATCGTGCCGGTGGCCGGCCAGCTGGACCTGAAGGCGCTGGCCGAAGCGGCCGGCTGCAAGAAGTGCGAAATGGCCGCGGCCGATGCCGCACAGCGCGCGACCGGTTACCTGGTCGGTGGCATCAGCCCACTCGGGCAGAAGAAGCGCCTGCGCACCTTCCTGGACGCCAGCGCGCAGGCATTGCCCGCGCTGCATGTCAGCGCCGGTCGCCGCGGCCTGGAAGTGGAACTGGCACCAGCCGACCTGCTGCGGCTGACTGCCGGCCACTACGCTGCCATCGGCAAGTCACGCTGATGCGCTGGCCGTGGTCTGCAGCACCGATACCCCGGCTCGACGATGCACAGGCCGATGTGCTGCTGCAGGACCTGTTGTCGCGCGATGCAACGCGCATCAACGATGCCACGCGTACGGTCGCTCGGCTGTTCAGCGCCTCATCGTTGGACGCGCTGGTCGCGCATGTGGATACGATCGAACGCAGCTGCCAAGGCATCGCCCTTGGCGGCATGCTGATCAGCAACCAGGTGCACCTGAAGGCGGCCCTGCAACGGCTGCGCTACTGGCAGGCACGCGAAGGCTGCCTGTGCGCGCTCTACCCATCCTATGTGTTCTTCAGCCCCGAGCCGCTGCTGGAACAAGGTCACGTGCAGCTGCGTGCACGGGGCGAAGCGGAGGACGGCTGGGGC
Source organism: Stenotrophomonas sp. 63632_Sma (assembly GCF_056482875.1). Lineage (NCBI taxonomy): Bacteria > Pseudomonadati > Pseudomonadota > Gammaproteobacteria > Lysobacterales > Lysobacteraceae > Stenotrophomonas > Stenotrophomonas sp. 63632_Sma. The sequence goes on along the minus strand of NZ_CM151220.1, from coordinate 712,131 downwards.
GAATGCTACCGGCTGACGTGCACCTGCTGCGCGCAGCAATGGAGCGCGACCGAGCGCGAGTACCACTATCGCTGGTGGGAGTGGAAGCCCGAGCCCGCCCTGCAGACGCCTTAGTTGAGCTTGAACGTGACCGTGCCGCGTATCAGGCTCATGCTTGGTGCCTTGCCTGCCGCTTCACGCTCGTAACGCCAATCACGCGCGTGCTTGAGCGCCGCCGCATCGAGCAGCGGGTAGCCGCTGGATGGGGACAGGATGATCGCCTGGGTCTTGCCCTGCGCATCCAGCAGCAGCATCAGCTCGACACCTCCCTGCTGGGCCTCGCGCATGGCGGCCGCAGGATACGTCGGGACCGACGAAAGTCGCCGCTGGTGCCAGCCTCCTTCCCGGGCAATCAAGGGCGTGCTGGAAGAGAGTGGGCAACGTGCAGGCATCTGCAGGTCGAAGCCTGCAGCCCCTTGCGAAGGCCGGGTGGTGGCTGGCGCACTACAGGCGATCGCCGACACGCTCTGCAGCAACGACTGCTGACGCGAAAGCGCTGCAGCGTCATCCGCTTCCACATGGAACGTGCAGCGCCCCGACGTTGCCTGCGCCTGCAGTGAACCCACGCCGGCATCGCGGATCGGCGTCACGTCGGACAAAGCACCACAGGCAGCGCCTGCATCGTATTTTGCTGCAGAGCCCTCACACGCGGCCAGCAGGCCTGCGGCGACCCATGCGAACGGCATCCAACTGCGAACATCCATCCCTGTGCTCCCTGCGTTGATCCACCGCCATGGTAGCGTCCCGCTGCAATCTTCCCTGTTCACATGCCGACTGTCCGGCCGCAGCGTGGGCTCACGGCCGCCAGTTGGCGTTGTTCTCCCAGAACGCGACGGAGCGCTGGTAAGCCTCGCGATCCAGCGGCACACCGGAACCGCCCTCCTCCACGCCCAGTGCATTGCGCATCATGGTGATCGGCGCCATCGGTACCTCTTCGGGTTCGGCGGTGTAGATACAGCCGACGATGCCCCAGTCGGCCTCGATCGGTGAACCCTCCTTCGCCAGCTGCCCGGCGCTGTACAGGATCACCACCAGATAGTTCGCGCGCGGCGACTCCACCCCCTCGAACCAGCGCACCAGTACCGGCAGTTCCTCGCGGTTGCGCGCTTCGTAGCCGCTGCGCAGCTGGTGGCGGTTGGCGTCGGTGACCGGCACCGTCAGGCAACGCGTGCTGGTCCAGTTCTCGTAGACGAACAGCTTGCAGAACGGGGCGTAGCCATCGAGCACCTTCAGCGGCGCGTGCGCATTGAGGTGTGCCTCGAACTGCTCGGCAGTGCAATCCTGGATGGTGTTGCCGCGCGGCACGCGCGGGAACAGGCGGGGACGGGCGAAGTCGGTGAGGACGATGGACATGGCATGCACGAACGGGAACTGGCCCTCAGGGTAACCGTCGATGCGCTTGAAGTCTGCTTCACATTTGCCGGCCACAGTGCGCGCACATCTCCCGGAGAGTCCTGCATGAACCGCTCCCGCTCCCCCCTGCTGTCCGGCCTGCTGGCCGTCCTTCTCCTCCCTGCCATGGCCCCATCTTCCGCGTCTGCCGCACCATCGCGCGTGCTGCTCGTCGTCAGCAGCGAAGGCCGGGACCAAGGGAAGACCCGTCCGGGCTTCGAGATGGACGAATTCGCCCAGGCCTGGCTCATCCTCAAGCAGAACGGCTTCGACATCGACGTGGCAAGTCCGCGTGGCGGCGCCGTCGAGGCTGACAAGTACAACCCCTCCGAGGCCTTCAACGCAGCTGTCCTTGCCGATTCCCAGGCCATGGGCAAGCTTGCCGCGACCGTGCCCACTGCACAACTGCGTGCCAGCGACTACCAGGGCGTCCTGGTGATCGGCGGCAAGGGTGCCATGTTCGACCTTCCGGCCGACAAGGCCCTGCATGCCACGATTGCCGGAATCTGGCAGCAGGGAGGACTGGTCGCGGCGGTATGCCATGGTCCGGCCGCACTGGCGGGTGTTCGCCTTCCCGATGGCCGGGCCATGGTGGAAGGCCGCGCCATGACCGGATTCACGGAAGAGGAAGAAGCACTGTTCGGCAAACGTTGGGCGAAGGAATTCGCGTTCCAGCTTGAACCGCGCATGCGCGAGCTGGGCGCACGCTGGCAGGAGGCACCGCTGATGATGCCCAAGGTCGTAGTCGATGGACGCCTGCTGACCGGTCAGAACCCGTTCTCGACCGCCGCACTGGCTGACGCCTTCGTGCGCGCCAGCGGGCGTGTGCCACTGGCACGCCAGGCATGGCGCGATGAGCGCAGCATGGCGCTGGTGGAGCAGCACCTGCAGCAGCGTGATGGTCAGGCGGCGCAGATACTGGCGCAGCGCCCGTCCGACCATCACGTCGAGCTGATCGGCATGCTGGGTTTCTACCAGCTGAAAGCAGCAAAGGACGCCACTGCAACCGCCGACGCGCTGTCCATCATGCAGCTGGCCAGCCCGCATATGGACGAGCCGAGGCTGCAGGTCGCGATGGCAGAAGCGCACTGGCGCCTGGGCCGGACCGATCTGGCCCGTTCGCAGGTACTGGCTGTGCTGGAAAAGCAGCCCGGTCTGGACGAAGCTAACGCTCTCCTGGCCCGCATGCAGCCCTGACCATGGACGCCGAGCGCCTGCGCCTGCTGTTGATTGAAGACAACCTGCCGCTGGCCTCGGCCATCATCGACATGCTGCAGGCGCATGGCCATCTGGTCGATTTCGCCGCTGGCGGACACGTCGGGCTGCAGTTGGCGCTGGCGTCACCGCCGGATGTGCTGCTGCTCGATATCGGGTTGCCGGGCACCGATGGTACGACGGTCTGCCGTCGGTTGCGCGAGTGCAGTGATCGGCACGTCCCCATCCTGATGCTGACCGCACGCGATGCGATCGACGACAAGCTGCAGGGCTTCGCTGCGGGCGCGGATGACTATCTGGTCAAGCCCTTCGACGATGCCGAGCTGCTCGCCCGCTGTCTCGCCCTCGCCCGCCGCCATCGCGTGGGTCAACCGAACCTCCTGCAGATTGGACCGCTGAGCATCGACCGCCGCAGCGGCCAGGCCTGGCGCGCGGGATTGCTGCTGGAGCTGGCACAGGTTCCGCAGCGCATCCTGCTCGTACTGGCCGAGGCCTGGCCGCGAACCGTCACCCGCAGCGAGCTCGTTCAACGCCTGTGGGGGGATGAAGCACCTCCTTCCGATCCGCTGCGCTCGCATCTGTACCTGTTGCGGCAGGTACTGGACAGGCCGTTCGAAGGCGAGATGCTGCGCACCGTCCACGGTGTCGGCTTCCGTCTGGAAGCTTCGCCATGAAACCGCGGCCCACCCAGCACCTGCGCCGTCGACTGCTGATCACATTCACAGCCTTCGCGCTGTTCACCGCCATGGTGTTCGGCACCTACTCGCTGGTGTTCATGTATGTGGTGGAAGACAGCATCTTCAACGCCCAACTGGACCGTGAAGCACGGGCTCAGCTCGCCCGGCACGCGCTCGAAGGGGACTGGCGTACACCTGCCGATGCCGCAATCCAGCTGCATCGTTCACCCTCTACCTTCCCCGACGATCTGCGCAGCGAGTTCGCAAAGGAACCGTGGCGCTCGGAGTTCGCGGGTGTCGATGGTCGGCACTACCATCTCAAGCGGATCGATCCCCCGGCCGGCGCCCGCCCTGCTTGGCTTGTGTCGGAGGTCAGTGCGCAACTGGTGGTCCGGCCGATCCGCGATCGGGTCGTAATGCTGCTTGCCGGCACAGCACTGCTGGTCCTGATCGCGGCGATCTTCCTCGGCATCTGGCTCGCCCATCGCAGCACACGCTCGCTCTATGCGCTGGTCGAGGAGGTTGAAGCGCTGCAGCCGGAACCAGGCCCCGGCGTGCGCCTGGCAGCACGTTTCGACGATGACGAGATTGGCGTGCTCGCGCGCGCCCTGGATGGATTGTCCGCACGCGTCGCTGCCTTCGTTGCCCGCGAACACGCGTTCACGCGCGATGCCAGCCACGAACTGCGCACACCCTTGAGCGTCATCTCCAGTGCGGCAGGCCAGTTGGCCAGCGAGTCGGGCCTGTCCGAGCGTGGCCGCCAGCATGTGCAGCATATCCGTCTTTCGGCACTGCAGCTGCAGCAGGCCATTGCGGCGCTGCTGGCGCTGGCTCGCGAGGAAACCGCCAGCCACGGCGCTCCGCCGGTCAAACTTGTGCCGCTGCTGGAACGGGTGATCATCGAGCAGTCTCCGTTGCTGGCTGCACGGCCGGTCGAGGTACAGCTGACCGTGCCCGACGGGGCCACGCTGCGCGCGCCCGAGGCGGCCCTGCGCGTAGTCCTGGCCAATCTGGTCGGCAATGCGTTCGCGCATACCGCGCAGGGCCAGGTCCTGATTGCATGGCAGGACGCTCAGCTGCTGGTGCACAACACGGCAGGTGCTTCACCCTTCCTTGGCAACTGGCCCGAGCCGCGGCCATTCGACAAGCGTGATGGCAGCGAGGGCAACGGCCTGGGCCTGGATATCATGCGGCGACTGTGCAGCCACTACGGGCTCGAACTGGTCATCCAGCACGGCGGTGGCGGGGTGATGGCCCGCTTGAGGGGGCAGCCAGCCGAGGCATGAAGCGCCTCCGGCGGTCCAGCCCGGTCAGTGCCGAGCTGTAGCGGCAACTACAACGCCATCCGCTCGCGCAGTTCACGCGCCTGCCGCCGCGACACTTCCACCTCGCTGCCATCATCCAGCGCCAGGTCATAGCCGTCGCCGATGCTGGGCGACACCCCACGGATACGGCGCAGGTTGACCAGTGTGTTGCGGTTGGCGCGGAAGAAAAGATCCTGCGGCAGGCGTGCTTCCAGCGCGCTCAGGCTGCGGGTCAACAGGGCGTTCTGGTCGCGGAACCACAGCCGCGTGTAGTTGCCATCCACCACCAGCCTGCGGATCTCGGAGACCGCCACGAACCAGCAGCGCTCACCCTCGCGCACGAACACCTGGTCCTGCGCACCCAGTGTGCTGCGCGGCTCCGGCGTTTCGCCCGCCACCACCTCGCGCTGGCGCGCCCGCTGCAACGCTTCCAGCAAACGCGGTGCCTCGACCGGCTTCACCAGATAGTCCAGCGCGTTGGCCTGGAACGCGCGCACCGCGTAGGTGTCATAGGCGGTAACGAACACCACCGCCGGCACCGCCTCCAGCCCGTCCAGCACATCGAAGCCACTGCCGGACGGCATCTGCACATCCAGCAGCACCAGGTCCGGCGCCAGTGTGGCGATCGCCTCGCGCGCGGCGGGCACATCGTCGGCCTCGCCCACGCACTGCACCCAGGGCAGCGCTGACAACAGCGTGCGCAGCTCCTGCCGCGCCAGCCGCGCATCATCAACGATCAACACGCGCAGCACGCCATTCATTGCGGAATCTCCAGCAGGGCCTGCATGCGGTCGCCGACCGGCTGCAGGATGAAACGACCTTGCGTACCGAGCTGCGCACGCAGGTAGGCCAGGCCGACGCCATGCCCAGGGGTGGGCTCGTTGGCGCTGCCCAGCGGATTATCCACCTGCAGGCGCAGCACGTCATTGTCCAGCGTGGCACGGATCTGCACCTCGCCGCCGCCGGGGCGGCTGGCGATGCCGTGTTTGATCGCGTTTTCCACCAGCAGCTGTAGTGCCATCGCCGGCAACTGCGCCTGCATGGCATCGGCATCGATCTGCTGCCGCACCTGCAGGCGCTGTTCGAAGTGGATCGCCTCGATGGCCAGGTAGTCGTCCACCACCGCCAGTTCCTCGGCCAGCGTGACCTGCTCGCTGCGGTTGTGCGCCAGCGCCTGGCGCAGCGTGCGCGACAGGCGGGTGACCATGTCGCGCGCACGCTCAGGATCTTCCAGGATCAGCGCGCGCAGGTTGTTCAGCGCATTGAACATGAAGTGCGGGTTGAGCCGTGCACGCAGCGCATCGCGTTCCAGCGCACTGCGCTCGGCTTCGGCGCGCAGGCGGGCCAGTTCCGCCCCGCGTATCCGGCGCAGGCTGTGCAGGCTTGCCCAAAGCGCTGCCCACAGGGCCAGCATCACCGCAGTGGTGTACCAGTAGAGCAGCAGCGCCTTGGGGCTGAAGTCGGCCGTCTGCCGCCCCAGGCTCACCCAGTTCCAGGCCAGCGCCGAGTGCAGCGCGATGTTCACCAGCAGCTGCGCCACTGCCGCGCCCAATGCCACCGACAGCGCCAGCCGCAGCAACAGCCCGGCCGTTCCGCGCGCCCACCAGTCTGCACGCAGCGCCAGCGCGCGGATGGCACCGCTGCATCCGAACAGGGCCAACGCCAGGCCCAGCGTGATCAACACGCCTGCGCTTCCGGCATCGCTGAAATAGGCTTGGCGCAGGCCGATTCCGGCAACGCCATAGAGCGCCCATACCAGCGCATTGAGCAGCCAGAAGCGTACCGTCGAGGAGGAATCCGGCATGTCCATTCCGAGGCGTGTTGAAACTCAGTGGTGGCGGTCGAGGAAGGCCTGCACCTGTTCCTGCAACCAGCGCGGATCATCCCACATCAGGAAGTGGAAACCCTGCGCGCTCATCGCGATCTGTACGCCCTGCAGTTTCGCGTACTGCGACTGGAACACCGCCCGGGTGCCGTCCTCGGTGCCACCCATCGGCTGGTAGCCGGCCCAGCTGCCCAGCACCAGCGTCGGTGCGGTGATCGAGGCAATGCTGTCACGCAGGTCAGTGGTCATCACCGCATGCATGGCATCGGCCGTGGTCTGGCGATCGCTGTCTTCGCCCCAGCGGCCCAGTTCGGCCTGGCGCTGAGTATCGCGGGTCATCCCCGGCAGGCCCGCCTTCAACTGCGCCTGCCATTGCGCGGCGTCGGCGGCCAGCATGCCCTTGCGCAGCTGGTCGGCCACCGGCCGCACGCTGTCAGCGGTGGCCTTCGGGTCACGCGCGGCCGGCAGGAATGGCAGGGCGTCAACCACCACCAGCGCGCTGACTGCCTTCGGCTCGGCCTGCGCCATCTGCAGGCCCAGCAGGCCACCGAGGCTGTGGCCAACCACCACCACCGGCCCCAGATGCTGGTCATGCAGGTAGGCCAGCAGCTGCCCGCGCATCGCCGGCAGGAACTCGACCGGGCGCGGATCGGCCGCGAGCGCACCGGCAAAGCCGGGCAGCTGCACCAGATGGCACTGCACATCCTTCAGGGCCAGGCAGGTCTCGCGCCACACCTCGGCGCTGCTGTTGAGGCCGGGAATCATCAGCAGCGGGCGGCCCTTGCCGACCACCTCGACCTGCACCTTGCCCGCCGCCGGGGCGCTGGCGGCGTGCGCCGAGCCGGAGCCGAGCACGGCCATCGCCATGCCGATCATCGCCAGCCGGGCCAGGGCCTTCATTGCATACCAGAGTGCCAGGAAGATCTTCATCGTCTGCTCCTTCGTCAGGTGGGTGGTGCCGGAATGGGCTCAGCGTGCCGCCGGCCACGGCACCCGGGGGGCGATTTCGGAGCAGCGGCCGATCGCCGGGGCGAACGGTCGCAGGCGGCTGACGATGTTCGCCCGCAGAAATTGACAACATCCATCTTGATGAAGCGATATACTGATCCGCACCCGCCGCTGCCGCCCGTGCCATGACCGCCATCAGCTTCGAGTTCTATCCGCCCAAGACCGACGAACAGCGCAGCCAGCTGGACCGTGCCGCGGCCAGGCTGAAGGACTACGGTCCCGAGTACGTGTCGTGTACCTTCGGCGCCGGTGGCTCGACCCTGAGCTATACCTCCGAGACCGTGCGCCACCTCAACCAGCACCATGGCTTCGATGCCGCACCGCATCTGTCCTGCGTCGGCGGCACCCGTCAGGAAATCCGCGAGTTGCTCAAGCTGTACCGCGCCATCGGCTGCCGCCGCCTGGTCGCGCTGCGCGGCGATCTGCCGTCGGGCATGGGTTTCCCCGGTGACATGCGCTATGCCGCCGAACTGATCGACTTCATCCGCGCCGAGCACGGTGATGCGTTCCATATCGAAGTGGGCGCGTACCCCGAAACGCACCCGCAGGCTTCCGACGCACTGGCCGACCTGAAGCATTTCAAGGCCAAGATCGACGCCGGTGCCGATGCGGCGATCACCCAGTACTTCTTCAACCCCGATGCCTACTTCCATTTCGTCGACGAAGTGCGGCGGCTGGGCGTGCAGGTACCGATCACGCCCGGCATCATGCCGATCGCCAACTTCAGCCAGCTGCGCCGCTTCTCCGAACAGTGCGGTGCGGAGATCCCGCGCTGGATCAGCCGCAAGATGCAGGCCTATGGCGATGATGCAGAGTCGGTGCGTGCATTCGGCACTGAAGTGGTGGCCAAGCTGTGCCAGCGCCTGATCGAAGGCGGCGCACCCGGCCTGCACTTCTACACCTTGAACCTGGCCAAGCCGACCACTTCGGTGCTGAAGCTGCTGCAGGGCTGAAAGCACGGCGCGCAAGCGTGATCGGCGCTACCCTGCGAGGATGATCCGGCTTTCCTTCCTGCTGTTGCTGCTGCCGCTGTGCGTGCTGTCGAGCGTCGCCCACGCACAGTCCACACGCCTGAACCGCTGCACCGATGCCCAGGGCCAAAGCGTCTACACCGACCGGCCCTGCGACAGCCTGGGCGCGCGGTCGCGGTTGCCACCGCCTGCGCCCGCCGGCAATACCCTGCAGCGCGACACCCTGGGGGCACGCTGCCCGCGGCGGCTGAGTGAACTGGTGGACGCGCTGCGCGTCGGCATCGTCAGCAACGATGTGAATCGGCTGTCCTCACTGTATCTGTGGGGCGCGGTTTCCGATGCGGGCGCGCAGCGCATCCTCGGCCAGCTGGAATCGTTGGCGCGGCGGCCCCTGGTGGACGTGGTGCCGGTGTATCCGTCACAGGCGCTGCCGCAATCGCAGGATGAGGATCAGAGCCCTGCCGCGTTGGGATCCGACCCTGTGGCCTCTGTGGCGCGGCATCCCATCGGCCTGCGCCTGGAGCAGACCCTGCCCGGCAGCGCGTCGCGCGCTTCGACGGTGCTGGGGTTGCGACGGCAATACGGGTGTTTCTGGATCACGCTGTGATCGCGAGCATCCATCCACGCATGGCGTGGATCTACTGCCTCCATCCCACACGGTAGCGCCGGGCCATGCCCGGCGAGCGAAGCAGCTTTACTCCGGCCACAGCGTGCGGATGGCGGCGATGCCCTGCCCACCATGGCGACGCGCTTCGGCGATGTGACCGCGGCCCATGCCGCCCAGGGCGTAGATTGGCAGTGACACCTGCGCGCGCAGCTCGGCGAACGCGTTCCAGCCCAGCGGCACGGCATCGGGATGGCTGGCCGTGGCCTGCACCGGGCCCAGCACGGCGAAGTCGCAGCCCAACCGCTGTGCGGCCTGCAGCTGCTGCAGGTCATGGCAGGACGCGGCCACCAGCTGGCCTTCGGGCAGCGGACGCTGCGACAGCTCCAGCAGCTGCTCGCTGCCCAGGTGCACCCCAACGCCCAGTACGCGCGCGCGTTCGATATCGCGGTTGAGCAGCCACTGCACCCCGCTGCGACGATGCGCGCGCACGGCCTGTTCGACCATCGCCTGGCGCTGCGGATGCGCCGTCGGCAACCGCAGCTGGATGCGCTGCTGGCCCGCGTCCACCGCGCGCTGCAGCTGTTCATGCCAATGCTGCATGCCGCCCTCATCATCGGCCGGCGCCGGGGTGATCAGGTAGCTGTCGGGTTGGCGCAGCGCGGCCACCACCGGCAGATCGGCCGGTGGCATCGAATAGCGACCAAGTTTATCCGGCGCCACCCAGGTAATGGCCTGGCCCTCGCGGCCACGTGGCGTCCCCTTCCAGCTGCGCACGTGGCGCACTTCCAGGGTCAGGTGCTTGTCCGGGTAGCGCTGCGGCACATCCATCAGCCATTCGCCGACATCGGCTTCGATGCCCAGTTCCTCGCGCAGCTCGCGAACCAACGCCTGCTCGGAGGTCTCGCCGGATTCGCGCTTGCCGCCGGGGAACTCCCACAGGCCGGCCATGTCGCGGTTCTCGGTACGACGGTTGAGCAGCACGCGGCCACGGGCGTCGGTGATGACGGCGGCCACGACGTGGATCGATCGGGTGGGGGGAGCCATGGGGGAAGCATGCCCAGAACAGGGCGGCCCGCGCAATCTCGGATCGGGCCGGATCAGCCCCGCGAAACAGCCGCCATGAAAAAAGAGCCCCGCTTTCGCGGGGCTCTTCGGCGTCAGCTCAGCTGGCCGTGGCAGTGCTTGTACTTCTTGCCACTGCCGCACGGGCATGGATCGTTGCGGCCGATCTTCGGCTCATCGCGCTGCGCCTGTGCAATGCCCTGCTGGGCAGCCTGCACCTGCGCGGCTTCCTCGTCGGCGCTGTAGCCGCCCACGTCCTGGTGCTGGAACTGCGACTGGCTCAGGCGTGCTTCGGCCTGCTGGCGCTCGGCGGCTTCCAGCGCCTGCACTTCCTCGTCACTGCGGATGCGCACGCGCGACAGCAGGGTCACCACTTCGCGCTTGACGTTCTCCAGCATGTCCGAGAACAGCTCGAAGGCTTCCTTCTTGTATTCCTGCTTCGGCTGCTTCTGCGCGTAACCACGCAGGTAGATGCCCTGGCGCAGGTAGTCCATGCGCGCCAGGTGCTCCTTCCAGCTCTGGTCCAGCACGGTCAGCATCACGTGCTTCTCCAGCGCGCGCATGGTTTCCTCACCGACACCGGCTTCCTTCTCGGCAAAGTGCTGGTTGACGCGCTCCTGCACCTTGGCAGCGATGGCTTCGGCGTCCAGCTCTTCGTGCGACTTGACCAGGTCGGTCAGCGACATCTGCAGGCCGAAGTCCGACTCCAGGGTCGCTTCCAGGCCACGCAGGTCCCACTGCTCGTCGATCGAGTTCGGCGGCACGAAGCGGGCCACCACGTCGAAGATCACGTCGTCGCGGATGCCGTCGACGTTGTCCTTCACCGACTCGGCGTCCAGCAGTTCATCGCGCTGTGCGTAGATCACCTTGCGCTGGTCGTTGTTGACGTCGTCGAAGTCCAGCAGGTTCTTGCGGATGTCGAAGTTGTGGGCCTCGACCTTGCGCTGCGCCTTCTCGATCTGGCGGCTGACCAGGCGGTCCTCGATGACGTCGTCTTCCTTCATGCCCATCATGCGCATGGCCTTCTGCACCCAGTCGGAGGCGAAGATGCGCATCAGGTTGTCTTCCAGCGACAGGTAGAAGCGGGACGAACCCGGGTCACCCTGGCGGCCCGAACGGCCACGCAGCTGGTTGTCGATACGGCGCGATTCGTGGCGCTCGGTGCCGACGATGTGCAGGCCGCCGGCAGCCTTGACGGCCTCGTGGCGCTTCTGCCAATCGGCCTTGACCGCGGCCTTCTGTTCGTCGGTCGCGCCTTCGCCCAGCTCGTGGATTTCCGCTTCCAGCGAACCGCCCAGCACGATGTCGGTACCACGACCGGCCATGTTGGTGGCGATGGTGACCGCGGCCGGACGACCGGCATTGGCGACGATGGTCGCTTCGCGGTCATGCTGCTTGGCGTTGAGCACTTCGTGCTTCACGCCGGCCTTGCGCAGGTGCTCGGACAGCATTTCCGAGGTTTCGATCGAGGTGGTACCCACCAGCACCGGCTGGCCACGCTTGGCGCACTCTTCGATGTCGGCCAGCACCGCATTGAACTTGCCCTTGCGGTTCAGGAACACCTGGTCCGGGCTGTCCTTGCGGATGGTCGGGCGGTTGGTCGGGATCACCACCACTTCCAGGCCGTAGATGCTCTGGAACTCGAAGGCTTCGGTATCGGCCGTACCGGTCATGCCGGACAGCTTCTTGTACATGCGGAACAGGTTCTGGAAGGTGATGCTCGCCAGCGTCTGGTTCTCGCGCTGGACCGGCACGCCTTCCTTCGCTTCCACCGCCTGGTGCAGGCCATCGGACCAGCGGCGACCGGACAGGGTGCGGCCGGTGAACTCATCGACGATGACCACTTCGCCATCGCGCACGATGTAGTCCACGTCACGCTGGTAGATCGCGTGCGCGCGCAGCGCGGCGTTCAGGTGGTGGACCACGGTCAGGTTCTGCGGCGCGTACAGGCCTTCGGTCTCGCCGTCGAGGATGCCGGCCTCGACCAGCAGCTGCTCGGCGTGCTCCATGCCCGCTTCGGACAGGTGCACCTGCTTGCCCTTCTCATCGACCCAGAAGTCGCCTTCGCCGTCTTCCGCTTCCTGCTTGACCAGGTTCGGTACGACGCGGTTGACGCGGATGTACAGCTCCGGGGAATCGTCGGCCGGGCCGGAGATGATCAGCGGGGTACGCGCTTCGTCAATCAGGATGGAGTCGACTTCGTCGACGATGGCGTAGTGCAGGCCGCGCTGGTAGCGGTCGGCCTTGGACAGCGCCATGTTGTCGCGCAGGTAGTCGAAGCCGAATTCGTTGTTGGTGCCGTAGGTGATGTCCGAGGCGTAGGCTTCGCGCTTGTCGCTGTGCGGCATGCCCGGGTACACCACGCCCACGCTCAGGCCCAGCCAGTTGTACAGCTTGCCCATCTGCGCGGCGTCGCGGCGGGCCAGGTAGTCGTTCACGGTGACCACGTGCACGCCCTTGCCTTCCAGCGCGTTGAGGTACACCGGCAGGGTCGCCACCAGGGTCTTGCCTTCACCGGTGCGCATTTCTGCGATCTTGCCCAGGTGAAGCACCATGCCGCCGATCAGCTGCACGTCGTAGTGGCGCATGCCCAGCACGCGGCGACCGGCTTCGCGGCAGACCGCGAACGCTTCCGGCAGCACCTTGTCCAGGGCTTCACCGTCGGCGATGCGCTGCTTGAACTCCGGCGTCTTGGCCTGAAGCTGCTCGTCGGAAAGCTTCTCGATCTCCGGCTCCAGCGCATTGATCTTGGCGACGATGCGGTTGAGCTGGCGCAGCTGTCGTTCGTTACGACTGCCAAATACGCGGGTAAGCAGGCTGTTGATCATTGAAGGAACCGGGTTGGATGGACACGACGCCCGGCCTCCCCCTTGGGATCCGTCCGCCGCAAACGAAACAGGGCGCCTGGCGCCCTGTCGATGGCAACACCCATTGTAGCTTGGGACGGCCGCAAGGGGTTTCAACCCTTTGGCGGCAATGGCATCCGAACATTCCCGGTAGTGCCGGCCGCTGGCCGGGTACGCGATGCTGCCGAAGATCATGAGGTTGCCGCCCAGCGGCCGGCACTACCAGATCAACGGAATCGGGCCAGGGCCCTTCCGCGGCGCGGAAGGAGTCCGACCCGGGCATCAGCCGCGGCTGACGCGGCCGACCGGCGTGTTGCCGCCGTCGCCGAGGAACTTGCGCGGGTTGACCACGTTGCCGTTCTCCCACACCTCGAAGTGCACGTGGGCGCCGGTCGAACGACCGGTGGAACCGGCCTTGGCTACTTCCTGCCCGGCACGGACCAGGTCGCCGACCTTCACCACCAGGCGCGAATTGTGCGCGTAACGGGTGACGTAGCCGTTACCGTGGTCGACGTCGACCACGTTGCCGTAGCCGCCCTTCACGCCGGAGAAGCTGACCACGCCTTCGGCCACGGCCATCACCGGGTCACCGACCCTGGCGTGGAAGTCCATGCCCTTGTGGGTGGCGGCACCGCGGCCGAACGGGTCGGCACGGGTGCCGAAACCGGAGGTCACGTAGCTGTTGCGGATCGGCATGCGCGACGGCACGGCGTTCTGCTGCAGCTGGTGGTCGAACATCAGCGATTCCATCACCGACAACTGGCGACCTGAAGCAGCGAAGCGCTGCTCCAGCACCTGTAAGTCGGCGTTGACGTCCTTGACCGGGATGTCGCTGGTCGGGCCGCCGGCGTCGCCGTCACCGAGACCGGGGGTCTCGTTGAAGTCGAACTCGCCGTCTTCCAGCTTGCCCATCTGGGTCAGCCGTTCGCCGAGGGCGTTGAGGCGGGTGGCCTGGGCCTGCAGCTCGCCGAGGCGGGCCGCCAGCGCGTTGACCTGGGTCTGCGCATCGCGCTTGACCTTGGCCAGCTCTGCATCCTGGCGCTCGACCTTGGCCTGCAGGCGGGAATCATTCAGCGCGCTGGCGCCAATGCCGCCGGCAAGGCCGATAATGCAGCCTACCCCGAGCACGCTGCCCAGCAGGGCGCGGGGGCGGTCCTCGAAATAGAACCGCAAACGCGCGATCGGCGACGCTTTGGCCTGTCCTTCACGCGTTTTGATTACGATCTTTTTGAATGCCATCAGTGAGTTTTCATGTCTGAGCCGAAATCCAGCGTTCGCCCCGCGTCAGTGCCGAAGCCGGCGCTGGATGCGGTGATGGCGGACAAAAGCGGGAACCCGCTGCGGCGTGCCTTGTGGCTCGACGCGCTGGACCGTCAGTTGCGCCCCCAGTTGCCGCCACCTCTGCGCAGCCGTTGCCGGCTGGCCAATGTGGACGGGGAACACCTCGTTTTTCTCGTCGAGTCCCCGGTCTGGCATGCCAAGTTGCGGCTTGCCGAAGCCCAGTTGCTCGACGCGGCCCGTTCCATCGGGCTGAAGGCCACCAGGGTGACCATCAAGACTGCGTCTCCCACTCCCACGCGCTCCCCAGCGCTCGACAACCGGAATGGACCCCACGCAGTTTCAGCCGCCACGCACAAAGGGCTACGCGACGCCTTGGCTTGCCTGCAGGACGTTCCTTCGAAGCCGAAGAAGCGGTCCTGACGACAACGGAGCATCCGGCTCCGCTCCCCGTCGCGCGTGTCACCACGGCGTGAAACAATTCGGGGGCCGGGTCGCATCCTAGCTGCCATCCGGGGGCCTGTCGTTAGATTGTTGTTAAAACCGCGTTAAATTCAGGCTTCCGATCCAACAGGTTCACAAAACCGTGACCTCGAACCGGCCTTGACTCGCGTCAAGCATGCTGAATGCGCCGGACACGCCTGAAACGACAACGCCGCCCTGGAAGGCGGCGTTTTTGTCTTTCAATTCAACGATCTACAGGAATCAAGCGTAGGCCGGGGTAGCGTATTCCACCGGGTCCGGGGTGGCCGGCGAGTCGAAGCTGACCCATTCCCAGGCGGTGGCGTCGGCCATCAGCGCCCGCACCAGCTTGTTGTTGAGGGCGTGACCGGACTTGAAGCCTTCGTAGGCACCCAGCACCTGGCCACCGGCCAGATAGAGGTCGCCGATCGCGTCGAGGATCTTGTGGCGCACGAACTCGTCGGCGTAGCGCAGGCCGTCTTCGTTGAGCACGCGGAACTCGTCCAGCACGATGGCGTTGTCCATCGAACCGCCCAGGCCCAGGTTGCGCTCGCGCATGTATTCCAGGTCGCGCATGAAACCGAAGGTGCGCGCGCGGGAGATTTCCTTGGTATAAGCCAGCGTCGAGAACTCGATTTCCTGGCGCGACTGCTTGGCCGGGATCATCGGGTGATCGAACTGGATGGTGAAGCCCAGCTTGTAGCCCTCGTACGGGCTGAAGCGGGCCACCTTGTCGCCCTCGGTCACTTCCACGGTCTTCAGCACGCGGATGAAGCGCTTGGGCGCGTCCTGTTCCACGATGCCCGCCGACTGCAGCAGGAACACGAACGGGCCGGCCGAACCGTCCATGATCGGCAGCTCGGCCGAGGACAGTTCGACGATGATGTTGTCCACACCCAGGCCGGCCAGCGCCGACATCAGGTGTTCGACGGTCTGGATCTTGGCGTCGTTGCAGGTCAGGCCGGTGCACAGGGTCACTTCGGTGACCAGTTCGGCCTTGGCCGGCACTTCCACCACCGGGTCCAGATCCACGCGACGGAACACGATCCCATGGTTGACCGGTGCCGGGCGCAGGGTCATGTAGACCTTGTCACCGCTGTGCAGGCCAACGCCGGTGGCGCGGATCGTGTTCTTGAGGGTGCGTTGCTGGATCATGGGGGATGGGCCGGAAGTGACACATTAGATTAACACGCGCCCTCCCCTACCCTGGCTGAAACGCCAGTGAAGGCTGCCGGCAGGACGCACCGGCACGCCGCGGGGACGCGCGTGAAGCAGGGCAGCCGGACCCATCCTGGCCCGGCGCCCGCGTTTTCAGGACATGGTGGCGCAACCCGGGGAGGACAAGCCCCGGGCGCCCCGCTTAGTCCGCCTGGCGGCGCAGGAACGCCGGGATGTCCAGGTAATCGTTCGGCAGTTCCGCCGCCGCCGGGGCCGAAGCGGCCGGGGCCGAGGGAGCGGAGGCTGCCGCGGTATCGCTGCTGGCGCGACGCAGGCCCAGACCCATGCCGCCCACGGCCTTGGACACGGCGTCGCCGCCGTTGTCGAAGTCACCGAATTCCGGCTGGCCGGTGGTGGCGTTGCGGACCAGCTTGATCGGCGCACGCTCGCCCGGACGCTGGGACTTGCTGGCCGAGACGCGGTTCAGGCCGGTGGCGACCACGGTCACGCGCACTTCGTCCTGCATGTCCGGGTCGAGCACGGTACCGACCACCACGGTGGCGTCTTCGGAAGCGAAGCCGTCGATGGTGCGGCCGATCTCGTCGAACTCGGCCATGGTGAAGTCGGCGCCGGCGGTGATGTTGACCAGGATGCCGTTGGCACCGGCCAGGTTCACATCGTCCAGCAGCGGGTTCTGGATCGCGGCTTCGGCCGCGGCCTGGGCGCGGTCATCACCACGGGCGGTGCCGGTACCCATCATCGCCAGGCCCATTTCGGACATGACGGTGCGCACGTCGGCGAAGTCGACGTTGATCAGGCCCGGACGCACGATCAGGTCGGCGATGCCCTGCACGGCGCCCTGCAGCACGTCGTTGGCGGCACGGAAGGCTTGGATCATGGTCGCGTTGCGACCCAGCACGGAGATCAGCTTCTCGTTCGGGATGGTGATCAGCGAGTCGCAGTGCTGGCTCAGTTCCTCGATGCCCTTCAGCGCCACCTGCATGCGGCGACGGCCTTCGAACGGGAACGGCTTGGTGACCACGGCCACGGTCAGGATGCCCATTTCCTTGGCCAGCTGTGCCACCACCGGCGCAGCGCCGGTGCCGGTACCACCGCCCATGCCGGCGGTGATGAACACCATGTCCGCACCCTGCAGGGCGTCCATGATGCGCTCACGGTCTTCCAGCGCGGCCTGACGGCCGACTTCCGGGTTCGCGCCTGCGCCCAGGCCCTTGGTCACGTTGGTACCCAGCTGCAGCTGCAGCTTGGCACCGCAATTCTTGATGGCCTGCGAGTCGGTGTTGGCGGTGATGAATTCCACGCCGTCCACCGCCGAGTTGACCATGTGCGCCACGGCATTGCCGCCGCCGCCGCCCACGCCAACCACCTTGATCACCGCATTGGGTGCCATCTTTTCGATCAGTTCAAAATGCGCCATGTCCGTGTCCTCGTTGTATCCGCTTTGGCTGGCATGGGCATTCGGGCGTCCTGCCGTCCTGCTGCATGCCGACGTTGCGGCTGTGTGGGTTGTGTGTTGCCGGTGTTGCGTTGTGCTACGGGTACTGCGGGTGCTGCGCCCGGGCGATGCCCGGTGTTACGGGTTCCGCGTCAGAACTCGCCGCGGAACCAGGTCTTGAGTTTCTTGAACATGCTTCCAGCGCGCCCGGTCGGCAGCGACGGCCGCCGCGGGTGCTCGATCTGGCTGCCCATCAGCAGCAGGCCCACGCCGGTGGCATGCACCGGGTTGCCCACCACTTCGCCCAGGCCGGTGACGTGCTGCGGGATGCCCACGCGAACCGGCATCTGCAGCATTTCCTCGGCCAGTTCGACCACGCCTTCCATCTTCGAAGCGCCACCGGTCAGCACCATGCCGGCGCGTACCAGTTCCTCGAAGCCGGAGCGGCGCAGTTCGGCCTGCACCATCTCGAAGATTTCCTCGTAGCGGCCCTGCACGGCCTGCGCCAGCGAATGGCGCGGCATGCGGCGCGGCGGGCGGTCGCCCACCGACGGCACCTGGATGCTTTCCTCGGCGGTGGCCAGCTGGGCCAGGGCGCAGGCATAGCGCACCTTGATCTGCTCGGCTTCCGGGGTCGGCGTGCGCAGCATGTGCGCGATGTCATTGGTGACGTGGTCGCCGGCGATCGGCAGCGAAGCCGTGTGGCAGATCGCGCCCTGCACGAACACCGCGATATCGGTGGTGCCGGCGCCCATGTCGACCAGCACCACGCCCAGCTCGCGCTCGTCAGCGGTCAGCACCGCCACGCTGGAGGCCAGCGAGGACAGCACCAGGTCGTCCACCTGCAGGCCGCAGCGCTGGACGCACTTGCTGATGTTGGCCGCAGCCGACTGCGCGCACACCACCAGGTGGGCATGCACTTCCAGGCGCACGCCGGTCATGCCGACCGGGTTGCGGATGCCTTCCTGCGAATCGTCCAGGACGTACTCGCGCGGGATCGCGTGCAGGATCTTCTGGTCGGCCGGAATCGCCACGGCCTTGGCCGCATCGAGCACGCGATCCAGGTCGCCCCAGGTCACTTCGCCGTCGCGGATCGGCACGATGCCGGGCGAATTCTTGCACTGCACGTGGTTGCCGGAGATCGAGGCATACACCGAGCGGATCTCGCAGCCGGCCATCAGCTCGGCTTCTTCCACCGCGCGCTGGATCGACTGCACGGTCGATTCGATGTCCACCACCACGCCACGCTTGAGCCCGCGCGACTCGTGCGAGCCGATGCCGATCACTTCGATCGGGTTGCCCGGCGAGTACTCGCCCACCAGCGCCACCACCTTGGAGGTGCCGATGTCCAGGCCAACGATCAGCGATTTGTCACCCTTGCGATTCATGTCCTTTCCTGCGTTCTGCTGGCTGGGGTCGCCGGCGTTTTCGCCGGCGTGGCCGGGGTACCCCAGCTCAGCGTGAAACCATTGGTGTAACGGAGGTCGGCGCGCTCGATCGGCGCGTCCTGACGGTTGAGCTGCGGCAGCACCTTGACGAAGCGCTGCATGCGCGAGCGCGCGTCGTCGCGGCCGACCACCACTTCGGTACCGTTGCTCAGCACCAGCGACCAGCTGCCGCGCGCATCCATCGTCACCCGGCGCACGTCGACGCCGGCCGGTGCGAACAATGCACGCGAGTCGCTGTACAGCTTCATCACTTCTTCGGTCTGGCTGTCGGGGCCGTCCAGTTCGGGCAGCGCCAGATCGGCCAGCTTCTTCGGCGTGGGGAACAACTTGCCCTGCTCGGAAACCAGGCGGTCGTTGCCCCAGCGCGCGAACGGCTTGTGCTCGACCAGGGTCACTTCCAGCACGTCCGGCCACTGCTTGCGCACCTGCGCGCTTTCCACCCACGGCAGCTGCTCCAGGGCGTCCTGCGCGTCCTGCAGCTTGACCGCGAAGAAGCCCGCATGCGCGTACGGCAGCAGCACCTGCTGCAACTGCTCGGCCGGCACCCGCTTGAACTCACCATGCACGCGCAGCTTCGCCAGCGGCCAGCGCTCGGCGCCGACCCAGCCATTGACCACGGCCACCACCGGCAGTGCAACCACCGACAGCGCCAACAGCCAGACGAAGATGCGCAGCACCGCGTTCATGCGTGCGAGGCCTCCAGGGTCTGTTCCAGCACGCGCCACACCAGCTCTTCGAAGCTGATGCCGGCCTGGCCTGCGGCCTTGGGCACCAGCGAATGGCTGGTCATGCCCGGCGCGGTATTCACTTCCAGCAGGAAGAAGCGGCCGCTGCTGCGATCGCGCATCACGTCCACGCGGCCCCAGCCACGGCAGCCAGCAGCGCGGAACGCGGCCAGCGCGATGCGGCGGATCGCTTCTTCGTCGTCACCGTCCAGGCCTGGGCACAGGTACTGGGTGTCCTCGGCGATGTACTTGGCGTTGTAGTCGTACCACTGGCCCTTGGGCACGATGCGGATCGACGGCAGTGCGACATCGCCGAGGATGGCCACGGTCAGTTCGTCGCCCACCACCATCTGTTCCATCAGCAGCTGGCCGTCGTAGCGCGCGGCCAGCGCCACGGCTTCATCGAGGCCGGCGTCATCGGTGACCCGGCTGATACCCACGCTGGAGCCTTCATTGGCCGGCTTCACCACTACCGGCAGGCCCAGTTCGGCTGCCAGTGCATGCACCGTGGTCGCGTCCACCTTCCGGTACTGCGGGGTGGGCAGGCCCAGCGACAGCCACACCTGCTTGGTGCGGATCTTGTCCATGCTCAGCGCCGAGCCCAGCACGTTCGAGCCGGTGTACGGCACGCCGAAGGCGTCCATCAGGCCCTGCACGATGCCGTCCTCACCGCCACCGTTGTGGCCATGCAGGATGTTGAACACGCGATCGATGCCACCGGCGGCGAGCGCCTTGGCCAGCGCCGGAATGCCATCCACCGCGAACGCATCGACGCCGCGCGACTGCAGCGCTTCCAGTACGTTGCGGCCGGAGTCCAGCGACACCTCGCGTTCGCTGGAGCTGCCGCCGAGCAGCACGGCGACGCGGCCGAACACGGCCGGGTCGGTCACGCGCAGCGGCGGGAAGGTCAGCGCGCTCACGCCTCGCCCTCCCCCTTGAAGCCTTCCACCGCGATATGGGTGGCCACGGCACCGATGTCGCCGGCACCCATCATCAGCAGCAGGTCACCGTCCTGCAGCACGTCCGGCAGCACGCTGGCCAGCTCGGCGGCCTTGCCCACCACCACCGGCTCGCTGCGGCCACGCGCTCGGATGGCGCGGGCCAACGCATGCGAATCGGCACCGGCAATCGGTTCCTCGCCGGCCGGGTAGACCTCGCTCAGCACCAGTGCATCGACGCTGGACAGCACCGCGGCGAACTTGTCGAACTGGTCGCGGGTACGGCTGTAGCGGTGCGGCTGGAAGGCCACCACCAGGCGCTTGTCGGCCCAGCCACCACGGGCCGCGGCGAACACCGCTTCCAGCTCGCTCGGGTGATGACCGTAGTCGTCGATGATGCGGACCTTGGCGCCGCTGGCGGTGGTCACTTCGCCCAGATCGTTGAAGCGACGGCCGACACCGGCGAAGCCTTCCAGTGCACGCGCGATCGCGTCCGGTGCCACGCCCAGCTGCCAGCCCACCGCAGCGGCGGCCAGCGCGTTGAGTACGTTGTGCTTGCCCGGCAGCGCCAGCACCACTTCCTGGCTGGTGCCCTGCGGCAGGCGCAGGGTGAAGCGCATGCGCGAGCCTTCCTGCACCACGTTCTCGGCGCGCACGTCGGCCTGCGGGCTCATGCCGTAGCTCATCACGTGGCGCGGGGTCTTGGCAGCCAGAGCCGCGACTTCTGGATCGTCGATGCACAGCACCGCCAGGCCGTAGAACGGCAGGCGCTGCAGGAACTCGGCGAACGCCGCCTGCACGCGGGCAAAGTCGTTGCCGTAGTTCTCCAGGTGATCGGCGTCAATGTTGGTGATGATCGACATCAGCGGGTTCAGGCGCAGGAAGCTGCCATCGCTTTCGTCGGCCTCGGCCACCAGCCACTGTCCACCGCCCAGCTTGGCGTTGGCGCCGGCAGCCAGCAGCTGGCCACCGATCACGAACGTCGGGTCGAGCCCGCCTTCGCTCAGCACCGCAGCGGTGAGGCTGGTGGTGGTGGTCTTGCCATGGGTACCGGCCACAGCGATGCCGCGGCGGAAGCGCATCAGCTCGGCCAGCATCGCCGCACGCGGCATGATCGGAATACGCTGGCTGCGCGCTTCCATCAGTTCCGGGTTGTCTTCGCGGATGGCACTGGAGACCACCACACAGTCGGTACCCAGCACGTTGGCAGCGGAGTGGCCGCGCATGATGCGCGCACCCAGGCTGGCCAGGCGGCGGGTCGCCACGTTGTCGGCGTTGTCCGAGCCGGACACTTCATAGCCCAGCGTCAGCATCACTTCGGCGATACCGCTCATGCCGGTGCCGCCGATGCCGACGAAATGCACGCGCGGGAACGCGCGCACCAGGTCGTTGGTGTCGTGCAGGCGACGGATCATGCGCGGCCTCGCGCAGGGCAGGCGCGGTGGCATGCCTTCTTCATACGGCTTCCTCAAGAATGATATCGGCGATGCGCTCGGCGGCATCGACCTTGGCCAGGGCACGCGCGGCTTGCGCCATCTGCATGCGGCGGGCGGGATTTTCGGACAGATCGCGCAGCAGTGCGGCAATGCCGTCAGCCAGCGTTCCGTCCTGCTTCAGCAAAACCGCCGCGCCGCGCTCGACCAGGTACTCCGCGTTGCGGGTCTGGTGATCGTCGACGGCGGCGGGGAATGGCACCAGCACGCTGCCGACACCCACCGCGCACAGCTCGGCCAGAGTGGAAGCGCCGGCACGGCACACCACCAGATCGGCCCAGGCGAAGGCCTCGGCCATGTCGGCGATGAACGGCGTGATTTCAGCCTGCACACCGGCCTTGGCATATGCCTCGACCGCTTCGGCATGCATTTTTTCGCCACTCTGGTGGCGTACCTGCACCGGCACCGTGGCACCCAGCGCAGCGATGGCCTGCGGCACGCCGGTGTTGAGCGCACGCGCGCCCTGGCTGCCACCGACCACCAGCACGCGCAGCGGACCCTGGCGGTCGGCGAAGCGCTGTTCCGGCGGTGCGATGGCGGCGATTTCGGCACGCACCGGGTTGCCGATGAACTCCTCGCGCTCGGCGAAGGTGCCCGGGAAACCGGTCAACAGGCGGCGCGCATAACGCGACAGGATGCGGTTGGTCAGGCCCGGCGCACGGTTCTGCTCATGCACGATCAACGGCAGCCCATGCAGGCGCGTGGCCATGCCGCCCGGACCGGAGGCAAAGCCACCGAAGGCGACCACCGCACGCGGCTGGCGCTTGCGGATGATCATGCCGGCCGCGCGCAGCGCGCGCATCAGCCGCCACGGCGCGCCCAGCAGGGCCAGCTTGCCTTTGCCGCGCAGGCCGGTGATGGCCAGCGTGTCGATCGGAATGTCGTGCTGCGGCACCAGGCGGGTTTCCATCGCACCATCGGCGCCCATCCAGGTGACCGGTACGCCGCGGGCGCGCAGCACGCGGGCCACGGCCAGACCGGGGAAGATGTGACCGCCGGTGCCACCGGCCAGGATCATCACCGGGCGCACGTTATCGGTGGCTGCGCTCATGACAGCCTCCCAAAGGTCGGTTCGATGCGCGACTGCAGGCGGCTGGTACCGCGTGCGGCGTTCGCTGCAGCGGCAGCCGTCGGCTCGGCGCTCATCGGCACGCTGACCGCAGCCGGTGCGGCCGGCGCGTCCACGGGTGCATCGGCCACGGCCTCGTCGCCACCGCCGATGCGCACGGCCTGGCGACGCTCGGCGCGCTTGAGTTCATAGGAGACGCGCAACAGCAGGCCCATCGCCACGCAGGTCATCAGCACCGACGAACCGCCGGAGGAGATCAGCGGCAGGGTCAGGCCCTTGGTCGGCAGGATGCCCAGATTCACGCCGATCGAAACGAAGGTCTGCATGCTGATCCACAGGCCGATGCCGAAAGCGATGTAGCCGGAGAAGTGGCGCTTCATTTCCACGCAGCGCATGCCCAGCCAGAACGTGCGGCCGACCAGCAGCGCGTACAGGGCCACGATCACGCAGGTGCCGAGGAAGCCGAACTCCTCCGCGGTGACCGAGAAGATGAAGTCGGTATGTGCTTCCGGCAGGTAGTACAGCTTCTGCACCGAGTTGCCCAGGCCAACGCCGGTCCACTCGCCGCGGCCCACGGCCATCAGCGCGTTGGACAGCTGGTAGCCGTCGCCCTGCTGGTCGGCCCACGGGTCGAGGAAGGAGGTGATGCGGCGCATGCGGTACGGTTCGATGATCGCCAGCGCGCTCATGCCGACCAGGCCGATGATCACCGGCATCGACATGCGCGGCATGTTCACACCGCCCAGCACCAGCATGCCGGCGGTGATCGCCAGCAGCAGGGTCGAGGAACCGAAGTCCGGCTGCAGCAGCAGCAACAGCACCAGCGCACCGGCCACGCCCAGAGGCTTGAGCATCGCCGGCCAGGTCGCGTTGACCTCGTCGCGGAAGCGCACCAGGTAGCTGGACAGCCAGACGATATAGAGCACCTTCACCGCTTCCACCGTCTGGAACTTGGAGATGCCCAGATTGATCCAGCGGCGTGCGCCGTTGACCGTGCTGCCCAGGCCCGGTGCGAACACCGCCAGCAGCAGCACGAAGCAGCCCAGCAGCAGCATCTGGTTGTACTGCTCGATGGACTTCAGTTCAGTGCGGGCGGCAACGACCGCCAGCACGATACCCACCGCCAGGAAGATCAGGTGGCGGTTGAGGTAGTAGAACGGGCTGCTCATCAGAGCGATCGAGCTGGACGCCACCATCACCACGCCGATGCCCGTGAGCGCGATGATCGCGCCCAGCAGCCACTTGTCGTAGCTGCCTTCGATGGCCTCAAGGCGTGTTGCCTGGCGGGACAGGTCGTTCATCTCAGCGCACCTTCAACGTGGCCAGGCCGATCAGCACGAGCACGACCGAGATGATCCAGAAGCGCACGATCACGCGCGGCTCCGGCCAGCCCTTCAGTTCGAAGTGGTGGTGGATCGGCGCCATGCGGAACACGCGCTTGCCGGTCAGCTTGAACGAGGCGACCTGGATCATCACCGACAGCGTTTCGATGACGAACACGCCGCCCATGATCACCAGCACCAGCTCCTGACGGGTGATCACTGCGATCGTACCCAGCACCGCACCCAGCGCCAGCGCGCCGATGTCGCCCATGAACACCATGGCCGGATAGGTGTTGAACCACAGGAACCCCAGGCCCGCACCGGCGATGGCCGCGCAGATGATGACCAGCTCGCCGGCGCCCGGGATCTGCGGGATCTGCAGGTAGTTGGCGAACACCACGTTGCCCGAGGCGTAGGCGAACACGCCCAGTGCGCAGGCCACCAGCACGGTCGGCATGATCGCCAGGCCGTCCAGGCCGTCGGTCAGGTTCACCGCGTTGGAGAAGCCGACGATCCAGAAGTAGGCGATGGCCACGAATCCGATGCCGGCCAGCGGCAGCGCGATCGACTTGAACATCGGGATGTAGAAGGTCAGCGCTGCCGGCACGTCGGCCGTGTAGAACAGGAACAGGCCCGCGGCCAGGCCGAAGATCGACTGCAGCAGGTACTTCCAGCGCGACTTCAGGCCGTTCGGGTCGCGGCGGACGATCTTGATCCAGTCGTCATACCAGCCGATGGCGCCGAAGCACAGCATCACCGCCAGCACCAGCCACACGTAGCGGTTGCGCAGGTCGGCCCACATCAGCACCGACAGGGTGATGGTGAGCAGGATCAGCGAACCGCCCATGGTCGGCGTACCGGCCTTGGAGAAATGGGTCTGCGGACCGTCCTTGCGGATCGGCTGGCCGCCCTTGAACTGGGCAAGCTTGCGGATCATCGCCGGGCCGAGCCACAGCGACAGGAACAGGGCCGTCAACGCGGCAAGGATGGCGCGGAACGTCTGGTAGTTGAACAGCCCGAACAGGCTCTCCAACTGCTGCAACCATCGAGCCAGTTCATACAACATGCGGGGATTCCTCTCCTTGCGCCAGCAGCGCTTTGACAATCGTGTCCATGGCGCTGCCACGGGAACCCTTGACCAGGCAGCGCACGCCGGCGTGCAGCTCGTCCTTCAGCGCCTGCGACAGCGCGTCATGGGTGGCGAAATGACGGCCGCCTTCACCGAAGGCGGTGGCGGCAGCGGCGCTGAGCGGGCCCAGCGCGTACAGGCGCTTGAGGCCAGCAGCGCGCGCGCGGAGCCCTGCCTGCGCGTGCAGCGCTTCGGCGTCCGGACCCAGCTCACGCATGTCGCCCAGCACCAGCCAACCCTCTTCCGGCGCGGCGGCAAGGGCGTCGATGGCCGCGGCCAGCGAACCGGGGTTGGCGTTGTAGCTGTCGTCCACCAGCACCGCGCCGTTGCGCAGCTGATGGGCGATCTGGCGGCCCGGCACCGGCTGCGCATCGGCCAGGCCGGCTGCGACCAGCGCCAGCTCGATACCGGCGGCCAGCGCCAGGCTGGCAGCGGCCAGCGCATTGCTGACGTTGTGGCGACCCGGCAGGCCCAGCACCACGCGGGCTTCGCCGCCCGGTGCGACCAGGGTGAACTGGCTGCCCTGCGCGCCGGCGCGGATGTCGCGCGCGGTGATGTCCGCGGTGTGCTCCAGGCCATAGCGCAACACACGGCTGCGCGGCGGGGTGCCGACGAAGTGCTGTTCGAACCAGCGGCCGTAGGCATCGTCGACGTTGATCACGGCCACGCCATCGGCCGGCAGCGCGGCATAGATCGCGCCCTTGGTCACTGCCACGCCGAGCAGGCTGCCCATCCGTTCCAGGTGCGCCGGGGCGATGTTGTTGACCAGCGCATAGCGCGGGCGGGCGATGTCGGTCAGGTAGGCGATGTCACCCGGCTTGCCCGCGCCCATCTCGTAGACAGCGTAGTCGGCATCTTCCGGGGCATCGATCACTGCCAGCGGCAGGCCGATCTCGTTGTTGCGGTTGCCCGGGTTGGCGTAGACCACCTTGTGCGCATGACGGGCCACCTGCTGCAGGATTGCCAGCAGCAGGCTCTTCACGCTGGTCTTGCCGTTGCTGCCGGTGATCGCGAACACCTCGGTATCGCGGTCGCGCTGCATGCCGGTGGCGATCTTCGCCAGCGCCAGCTCGCAGTCGGCCACCAGCACCTGCGGCAGTTCGATCGGCAGCAGGCGCTCGACCAGCAGCGCGCTGGCACCGCGCGCCTGCGCGTCGGCGGCAAAGTCATGGCCATCGAAACGCTCACCGCGCAGCGCCACATACAGGCTGCCCGGGCCGAGGCTGCGGGTGTCATTGCTGACCGCATCGATGGCCACGTCGTCGCCGTGGATCTCGCCGCCGGCCCAGTGTGCGATCAGCGAAAGCAGAGTGCGCTTCATGCGATGCCCTCCCCGGCCTGCGCGCTGAGCACACCGGCCTTGGCGGCCAACGCAGCGGCGGCCACTTCGGTGTCGTCGAAGTCATGGCGCACGCCATTCACTTCCTGGTACGGCTCGTGGCCCTTGCCAGCGATCAGGATGATGTCGCCGGCACCGGCACGCTTCACCGCCAGGCCGATCGCACGCGCGCGGCTGCGCTGCACGGTCACGGCATCGGCGTTCTGGAAGCCGGCCAGGATGTCGGCCACGATCACGTCGCCATCCTCGCCACGCGGATTGTCGTCGGTGACGATGACCTGGTTGGCCAAGCGCTCGGCGATCGCGGCCATCTGCGGGCGCTTGCCGGTATCACGCTCGCCACCGCAGCCGAACACGCAGAACAGCGTGCCCTGCAGGTGGCCGTGCAGGCTGTCCAGCGCCTGTTCCAGTGCGTCCGGGGTATGTGCGTAATCGACCACCACGGTCGGCAGGCCGTCTTCGCCGCCCAGGCGGTTCATGCGGCCACGGATCGGCTGCAGCGCCGACAACACCTCGGCAATGCGCGGCAGCGGCTGACCCTGCGCGTGCAGGGTGCCGGCCACGGCCAGCAGGTTGTCCACGTTGAAGCGGCCCAGCAGCGGCGACTGCACCGCCGCGCGCTGGCCGTCGATGACCAGTTCGAAGGCAATGCCACGGCCATCCAGCTGCAGCGCCTCGGCGCGCACGCTGGCATCGGTGGCACCGCGCGAGCTCAGGCCGATCGGCTGCACACCGGCCGGCAGGCCGGCGAACAGCTGGCGACCGAACGCGTCGTCAAGATTGATCACCGCGGCCTTCAGGCCCGGACGATGGAACAGCCGCGCCTTGGCCGCGCCGTAGCTGGCCATGTCGCCGTGGTAGTCCAGATGATCGCGGGTGAGGTTGGTGAATACCGCCACGTCGTAGTGCACCGCATCCACGCGGCCCTGGTCCAGCGCATGCGAGCTGACTTCCATCGCCACCGCGCGCGCACCGGCATCACGCAGCTGCGCCAGCAACGCATGCATCTGCAGCACCAGCGGCGTAGTGAAGCCGGTCGGCTCAACTGCACCGTAAAGTCCGGCGCCCAACGTGCCGATACTGCCACTGGGCGTTCCGAGCAGGTGCCAGGCCTGGGCCAGCAGCTGCACGGTGGAGGTCTTGCCGTTGGTGCCGGTCACGCCCACCATCGCCATCGCCCGCGACGGTGCGCCATGGAACTGGTCGGCCATCGCACCCATGCGCGCGCGCAGGCCCGGCACAGCGATCGCATCGCCCGGTGCCGGCAGCTCGGCAGGTGCCGGCGGTTCGAACAGGATGACACCGGCGCCCGCCGCACGGGCCTGCTCGACAAAGCCCAGGCCATGCGCGCCGAAACCGGCGATGGCGACGAAGGCATTGCCGGGGCGCACGGCGCGGCTGTCCAGCACCAGGCCGGTCAGAACGGGATCGTGGCCCGCCAGGGCCACATCCGGAAGCAACTGCGAAAGCAACATCGAAGGACTCATTGCGTGCCTCCCGTAGCGGGCGGCGTCTGGGCTTGCGCGCTGGGCAGCGCAGCATCGAATTCAGCGGCGGCATCCACCGGCAGCGCGGCCTCGGCCGGCGGCGCGGGCAGGATCGAGGCCGAATGGCCGACCTTGCCGGACTGCTGTGCGGCCAGCCACGACTGCAGGTCGTCCAGCGGCACGTCCATCAGGCGCAGGGTGCCTTCCATCACGTTGTGGTAGACCGGCGCCGACACCAGGCCGCCATAGAACTTGCCGGCCTGCGGATCGTTGATGACGATGACAGTGGCGAAGCGCGGATTGGTGGCCGGCACCACGCCGGCGAACAGCGCGTTGTAATGGCCGCGCTCGTAACCACCCGGGCCGGTCTTGCGCGCGGTACCGGTCTTGCCGGCCACGCGGTAACCCAGCACCGCCGCCTGCTTGGCGCCGCCCTGGGTAACAACCGTTTCCATCATCGCCACCACCTGCCTGGCGACGCTCTCATCGATGATCTGATGCGCTTCGTTGCGCTGGCCTTTGACAAAGGTCGGCGCGATCAATTTGCCGCCATTGGCCAGCGCCGAATAGGCGGTGGCGATCTGCAGCGGGGTCACATTCAGGCCGTAGCCGTAGGACATGGTGGTCTTGGTGGCACCGTCCCAGTTGGCCGGGCGCCGCACCACACCACCGGATTCACCCGGGAAGCCGCTGTGCGGCACCGAGCCATAGCCGAAGCGGCGCACGCCGTCATAGAACACCTGGTCCGGCATCTTCGCCGCGACCTTGGCCGCGCCGATGTTGGAACTGCGGGTGATCACACCGGTCACGTTCAATACGCCGTTGTTGCGCGGCACGTCGCGGATGGTGAAGCGCGCCACCTGCATGTAGCCCGGATTGGTGTCGATGACGGTGTCCTTGGTCACCGCACCTGCCTGCAATGCGGTGGCGATGGTCAGCGGCTTCATCGTCGAACCCGGCTCGACCAGGTCGGTCACCGCACGGTTACGGCGGGTATCAGGAGCCGCACCACCCACCGAATTCGGGTTGTAGGTCGGCAGGTTGACCATGGCCAGGATCTCGCCGGTGGTCACGTCCATGATCACCATCGAACCGCCGGCCGCCTTGTTGGCCACCAGCGCATTGCGCAGTTCCTTGAACGCCAGGTACTGGATGCGGCGGTCGATGCTGAGGGTCAGGTCCTTGCCCGGTTCGGCGGCGCGCAGCAGATCGCTCTCGACGGTCTCGCCCTTGCGGTTGCGGATCACCCGCTTGGCACCGGCCTTGCCGCGCAGCCATTCGTCGAACGCCAGCTCCAGGCCTTCCTGGCCGCGGTCGTCGATGTTGGTGAAGCCCAGCACGTGCGCCATCGCCTCACCCTGCGGGTAGAAGCGGCGGAACTCGCGCTGCGCGGCCACGCCTGGAATCTTCAGCGCGACCACCTTCTCTGCCTCGTCCGGATTGATCCGGCGGCGCAGGTACATGAATTCCTTGTCCGACTTCTGCGACAGGCGGCTGCTCAGTTCATCCACCGACATGCCGACCGCCTGGGCCAGCTCGGGAATCCGCTCAGGCGAACGCAGCAGGTCCTGCGGGTTGACCCAGATCGAAGCGACCGGGGTCGACACCGCCAGCGGCTCGCCGTTGCGGTCGGTGATCATGCCGCGCGAGGTCTTGATCGGCAGCTCGCGCAGGTAGCGGGCCTCGCCCTGGCGCTGGTAGAAGTCGCTGTTGATGATCTGCACGTAGGCCGCGCGGCCGACCAGCGACACCGAGCACAGGCCGAGCGCCAGGGCAACCCAACGCAGGCGCTGGCGCAGGTTGAAGGCGTTGCGGGGGCGGTTGCGGCCGGTCTTGCTCATGGGCGCACCACCACGATGTCGGCGGCCTCGGGGAACTTCATGCCGAGCTTCTCGCGGGCGATGCGATCCACACGGTTGGCTTCGGCCAGGGTGGCCTGTTCCAGCTGCAGGCGGCCGAATTCCAGATTGATGTCATCGCGCTTGCGCTCAGCGCGCGACAGCTCGATGAACGTCTGCCGGTGACGGTGACGCACGAACACGACGCCGATCGCCGAGGCCACGGTCGAGGCCAACAGGATGATCAGCAGCAGCCGGCTCATGCATCAGCCTCCCGCTTCTGGGCCACGCGCAGCACGGCGCTGCGGGCACGCGGGTTGGCCGCCAGTTCTTCGTCGGTGGCCTTGATGGCGCCACCGATCAGATCCAGGGTCGGCACGAACACCTCCGCCTCGGGCAGGCGGCGGTTGGCCGGCGGCGCCTTGGCCAGGCGGTTCATGTACTGCTTGACGATGCGGTCTTCCAGCGAGTGGAAGCTGATGATCGCCAGACGACCGCCGGGCTTGAGCCGCTCCACCGCCGCATCGAGGCCGGCTTCCAGATCGGCCAGTTCGCGGTTGATGTGGATGCGGATCGCCTGGAAGCTGCGCGTGGCCGGATGGATCTTGTCCTTGCCACGTGGCATCACCGAGGCGATCAACTCGGCCAGCTCGGCGGTACGGGAGAACGGCTGCTTCTCGCGGCGGGCCACGATGGCGCGCGCGATACGGCGGCTCTGGCGCTCTTCGCCGTAGGTCCACAGCACGTCGGCAATCTCGCGTTCTTCAACGCGGTTGATCCACTGCGCTGCACTTTCACCGCTGTCCGGGTCCATGCGCATGTCCAGCGGGCCGTCCTTGCCGAAGCTGAAGCCACGTTCGGCCACGTCCAGCTGCGGCGACGACACGCCCAGGTCGAACAGCACGCCGTCCAGGCCTTCAGCCGTCGCATCCCACTGCAGCAGCTGGGCGAAGCTGCCACGGAAGATGGACACGCGCGGGTCCGGCGCGAAATCGCGCTCGGCTACGGCGATGGCTTCCGGATCCTTGTCCATGACCAGCAGGCGCCCCTCGGGACCGAGCTGGGTGAGCACGCCACGTGCATGACCGCCACGACCGAACGTGCCATCCAGATAACGTCCGTTTTCGATCACCCTCAGGCCTTCAAGGACCTGGGTGTACAGGACCGGCAGGTGCACCGCCGGCGACTGCGACACCGGAAGGTGACCGGCCTGCGCTTCTGGGCGCATCCGGGCACCCCGGCTCACAACTTCAGGTCGAGCAACCCATCACCCAGATCCTCGTCAGACAATGTCTGCTGGATCAGGGCCCGATGCGCCTGCTCGCTCCACAATTCGAACTTGTCGCCCATACCGAGCAATACCGCCTTCTTCTCAATGCCCACCGCACCGCGGTGGCTGGCGGGGATGCTGATGCGACCGTTGCCGTCCAGCTCAAGATGGGCGGCCGAGCCGACCAGCTTCTGCTGCAACAGGCGCACGACGCGCTGGGTGTTGGGCTTGGACATCACGTCGTCGCGGACCCGCTCCCATTCCGACTCTGCATACAGCCACAGGCAGCCGGCTTCGAACGGGTTGTAGGTCAGCACGAGACGGTTGTTGCTGGCGCGCGCGACGAGGTCGCGGTAAGCGGTGGGAACCGCCATGCGCCCTTTATCGTCAACTGTGATGGCCGTCTCGCCCTGGAACACGACGCGTGCACCTATCCTTCGCCCGGTGAAACATTGAACCACGAAAACCCACAAAACACCCGGATTTCCCTCTGATGCCCACCTTAGCAGCGGCCGAAGGGTTGTCAACAACTTTTCAGCGGGGAAATCGCCAGCCACATCAATGGCTTGCAACAACCTTTAGAGAATTGTTCAAGGCTTATCCACAAGTTGCTGATCCGTCTCAATTTTTGAGATTGAACGGAAGTTCAGGGCTGTGGACAGCGCGTGAAACATCGGCCGCGCATTCATCCAAAACGGGCTGGAAGCGGCGCCAGACTGCGCAAACCGTGCACAATGAGGCCATGTGCCTGCTCGCTCTTGGCTGGATGCACCACCCGCGCTGGCGGCTGGTGATGACCGGCAACCGTGATGAGTTCCACGCCCGCCCGACGGCGGCGCTGGCCCCCTGGCAAGATGAGACCTCCGTCATCGGGGGGCGCGACCTGCGCTCCGGCGGCGGCTGGGCGGGCGTCGGTGCCGCAGGCCGGATGGCGGTGGTCACCAATGTGCGTGATCCGCTGGCCTCCCAGACCGGTCCTTCACGGGGCGCGCTGGTGGCCGACTTCCTGCGCGGCCGCGACCCGGCCGCCGTGCATATCGACCGACTGGCAACGGTGGCCGGCGCCTACGCGCCGTTCAACCTGTTGCTGGCCGACGGCCACAGCCTGGAGTTCCTGGGCAACCACCCCGCCGAGCGGCAGAGCCTGGGCCCGGGCGTGCATGGCATGTCCAACGGTGCGCTGGACGCGCCCTGGCCGAAGACCCGGCGGCTGATGGCGGCTCTTGAAGCCTGGCTGCAGGAAGACCGGGTCAGATCCCTTTCGCAAAGCGAAAAGGATCTGACCCCGGACCTGACCCCGCTCTGGGCCGCCCTGGCCGACGAACATCGCCCCGCCGACAGCGACCTGCCCGACACCGGCATCGGCCTGGAACGCGAGCGCTGGCTGAGCCCCGCCTTCATCCGCGGCGACGACTACGGCACCCGCGCCAGCACCGTGCTGCTGATCGACGCCGATGGCCACGGCCAGATCCACGAGCGCCGCTTTGGCCCACAGGGCGCAGCCAACGGACAGAGTCACGTCATTTTCTGACCGGGTCGTGCCGGCCGCTGGCGGGAATTCCTTTCCAGCAGGGTAGTGCCGGCCGCTGGCCGGCAACCTCTGGATCTTTGGATGCGCCATGAAGCTGCCGCCGGCGGCCGGCACTACCGGGCATCGCGTTGTCGCGATCCACGCGACGGCAGTCGTCATCGCAACGGGCTCGAAACGTCATTCAGCTTCCAACCGCGACCGCGATCCGCCCACGCCACAGGGGCTCCGGCGTCGCAGTCCGCCCACTGTGCCCTTTTCGCAATCGGCACTGTGTCTATAAATGTCGCCCCTGACCTCCCAGGGTGGTGGCGCCCGGCACCCCGCCGCGCGATCGACCGCAACCCCCATGGAGGCCCCATGCGCCGCATCCTCATCCTGATCGTCACCCACCTGCTCACCCTCGGCCTTGGCTTCGGCCTGGGCGTGTACTTCCTGCCGATCCTGATTGCCCCCGATGACCCGCCGGTCGCACAGGTGCAGGCCGCCATGACTGATGCCCCCTACCGCACCACCTTTCGCCGCGACCTCAAGGGCAGCGATGCAGTGCATTGGGCGGAAGGCAAAGTCAGCGTCAGCCCGCGCCAGGTCGCCTTCGACGGCAAGATGGGGCCGGGCCCGGATTACAAGGTGTACCTGGTCCGCGACTTCGTCGACAACAAGGCCGACTTCCTGAAGATCAAGGCACAGGCGAAACGCATCGGTGAAGTGAAGACCTTCAACCGCTTCCTGGTCGATGTACCCGATGACGTCAACGTGGACGACTACACCACGGTCGTGGTGTGGTGCGAGCGCTTCTCGCAGTTCATCTCCGCCGGGCAGTACCGCACGCCGGGTTGAGGAACACGCGGCGTCGAGGTAGTGCCGGCCGCTGGCCGGCACTCTGTCCGCCCTGCAGGCATCGTGACGCTGCCGACCAGCGGCCGGCACTACCGATGCGCGGTTCACGCATATGGAAGAAGGAGGCGGAGCCGGCCGATAAGCCGGGTTCTGTCGTGGACAGTCATTCCTCTAGGCGTTACGTCACCGCAACGCTCAAGCAACCTACCCGGATCCAACGCGGGCCGCGCCAAAGGATCCCTATTTGGTCTTGCTCCAGGTGGGGTTTGCCGTGCCGGTCTGTTGCCAGACTCGCGGTGCGCTCTTACCGCACCATTTCACCCTTACCGGCCTTCCGAAGAAGACGTAGGCGGTATCTTTCTGTTGCACTTTCCGTCGGCTTGCGCCGCCCAGGCGTTACCTGGCACCTTGCCCTATGGAGCCCGGACTTTCCTCGGCACCCCCGAAGGGATGACGCGACTGTCTGGCCGGCTCCGCCAGTGCACATTCTAGCCTACGCACGCCCTTCCTGCCGTGCTGATCGCGGCGTCAGGTTCAGCCATCCACGCATGGCGTGGATCTACCGATTCACTGGACAGGGCCGGCGAAACCCGCGCGGCTCTGGTGGGTGCGGATTCCGCTCTGGTGGGTGCGGACCTTGGTCCGCACCATTCACTCGTCACTCGCCGCAGCCAACGATGTTCCTTTTTGTCAGTCGATATTCAAAACACCCGACATTATGGAACAATGCCGTCATGGGAAACGCCGAGGCCAAGGCACGAAAGCTATTGCGACGCGCAGGCACCCTGCGCGCCCGCGAACTGGTGACTGCCGGGATCGCCCGCGCCCAACTGACCCGCCTGGTCGAGGCAGGCGCACTGATCCGGTTGTCCCGTGGCGTCTACGCGTTGGCGGAAAGAAAGAGCGACGACACCGATGATGGACTGCGGATCATTGCAGAACGCCTGCCACACCCCCGTCTATGCCTGCTGAGTGCCCTGCGCCTGCATGGCCTGACCACCCAAGCACCATTCGAACGCTGGGTCTCCATCGGCAACAGCGACCGCGTTCCGCGGATCGACTGGCCGCCCCTCCGTGTGGTCCGCATGTCGGCAACGACCCTCAATGCGGGGCTGGAAGAACGTCGCGTAGGCGGACGTCTCATATACGTCAGCAACGCTGCCAAAACCGTCGTCGATTGCTTCAAGTTCCGCAATCTCGTAGGGCTTGATGTCGCACTTGAAGCCCTGCGTGACGCGCTTCACAGCCGTGCAACCACGCCGGATGCGTTGATGGAGTATGCGCGGATCTGCCGCGTTGCCAGACTGATGAGACCGTACCTCGATGCCCTGGCTTGATCCCCTCTCTAACACCTCCCCACCGCGTTGCTTCCATCCGGCAACGGCTGCTCGATCTCGCACGCAAGCGGGGTGAGGACTTTCAGTTCGTGCTGGACAGGTTCGCCGTTGAGCGCCTGCTCTACCGGCTCTCCGCTTCTCGATACCGCGACCAGTTCCTGCTGAAGGGTGCCATGCTGTTCGCAGTGTGGTTCGACGCGCCGCACCGCCCTACACGGGATGCCGATTTCCTGGGATCCGGCAGCGCTGAGCCCGATCGCCTGCTACATATCGCACTTTCGCTCTGTGGAATGCCCGGGGACGACGGCCTGCGCTTCGATCCAGGCAGCATCGTCATCGAGGCCATACGTGAAGAAGCCACGTACGAGGGGCTGCGCATGCGCCTGATCGCACATCTGGGCCGCGCACGCTGCCATGTGCAGTGGGACGTCGGGTTTGGCGACGCGGTGATCACCCCGCCGCCGGAAATCACCTATCCGGTGATTCTGGAGGGATTCCCTCCAGCCTGCCTGCGCGTCTATCCACGCGAAACCGTGTTTGCCGAAAAGCTCGAGGCTATAGCGGCACTGGGCATCGCTAACAGCAGGATGAAGGACTTCTTCGACTTGCTGGCACTGATCCGCGAAGACGCCATGGATCGCCCGCACCTTGTTGCGGCCATTGGCGCGACGTTTGATCGACGAAGGACCCCGGCGCCAACGCCCCTGCCCTACGGACTGACTCAGTCATTCGCCGCAGATACCCAGAAGCAGACCCAGTGGCGCGCCTTCCTGCGCAGGAATCGCCTGATCGCGCCGGACCTCTCTTCGGTGATTGCCGAGATTGCCAACTATCTGGACACCCTCGACACACCCGTACAGTCCTGACGTCGCAAGGCCTGGCGCTATCGGTCCGCCCGGGTGGGTGCAGACCCCGGCGCGGCCCGTTCATCCACGCATGGCGTGGATCTACCGATTCCGCTGCTCTGGTGGGTGCGGACCTTGGTCCGCACGATCCATCAACTGCCGTACAACGCCTTGCGCGGTGCGCCGGTCAGCTCGGCAGCCAGCTTGGCCGCGGTCGACGGCGGCAGATGCTCGCTCAGCTTGGCGTAGACGCGACGGCCATGCGCCAGTTGCGCTTCTTCGTCATCACCCGCGCCCTGCACCATCACCACGAACTCGCCCTTGCGCTGGTTCTCGTCGGCTTCCACCTTCGCCAGCAGGCCGGCCAGGTCACCATCGAGCACGGTCTCGAACAGCTTGGTCAGCTCGCGGGCAAGCACCGCCGGGCGCTCACCGCCGAAGATCGCCGCCATGTCGGCCAGCGATTCGGCGATGCGGTGCGAGGATTCGTAGAACACCATGGTGCGTACTTCACCGGCCAGCGCCTGCAGGCGGTCGCGGCGGCCACTGGCCTTGGCCGGCAGGAAACCCTCAAAACTGAAACGGTCGCTGGGCAGGCCGGCCACGCTCAGCGCAGCGATGGCGGCACAGGCACCGGGAATCGGGCTGACCTTGATGCCGGCCGCGCGCGCAGCACGCACCAGGCGGAAACCGGGGTCACTGACCAGCGGGGTGCCGGCATCACTGACCAGCGCCAGCGATTCACCGGCCTGCAGGCGCGATACCAGGCGCTGGGCCAGGGCCTCTTCATTGTGTTCGTGCAGGGCCACCAACGGCTGCTGGATGCCGAAATGGGACAGCAGCTGGCCACTGCGGCGGGTGTCTTCAGCACAGATGGCCGCCACCGACCGCAGCACCTCCTGCGCGCGCGGGCTCAGATCGGCCAGGTTGCCGATCGGGGTGGCGACGACGTACAGGGTTGGCACACTCATTTCAGCGGTACTCACGGGGCAAGGGTAGAATCGTAGCGTGTACCCGGCCAAGGCCGCTGCCCTCATCGCATGGACCCGATCATGAACAAGCCCGCCGCACGGATCTCCGCCCTGTCGCTGTCGCTGATGCTGCTGGCCGGTTGCGCCACCACCAGCCTGACCAGCACGCCCGATTCGCCGGCCCAGAGCCAGGCGCTGGCGCTGATCGAACAGGGCAAGCCGCGCGACGCCGCGCTGCAGCTGGAAGCCCTGGCCGCCACCCTGCGCGGCGGTGCCCGCAGCAACGCACTGGCCGACGCGGCCTGGGCCTGGCACCTGGCCGGTGACAGTGCGCGCGCGCGCAGCCTGCTGGGCCAGCTCACCGCGCGCCAGCTGTCCGGCGCCAGCCTGCAGCGCTACCAGCTGACCGGCGCCGAGCTGGCACTGGCCGACAAGCAGCCGGCGCAGGCCCTGGCCCTGCTGAAGGATCATGCCGACAGTGTTGCGGTCGGCCTGCGCACCCGCTGGCTGCTGGCCCGCGCCCAGGCCCTGCAGGGCACCGGCGATGCCTTCGGCGCCGCCACCGAACGTGCACGCGCCCATGCCAGCCTGACCGGCAGTGCGCGCAGCGAGAACCAGGCCGCCATCGCCGGCCTGCTCGGCACCCTCGACGACGCCACTTTGCGCAGCCGTGCCGCCGCCCTGCCGGCCAACGACCCGCTGTACAACTTCGCCGGTCGCGCGTTGATCGCCCGCGGCCTGCCGCTGCCGCGCCCGTTCGACCGCGATGGCGCGGCTCAGTTCGACACCAGCAAGCGGCCGCCGGCGATGAGCGACGGTTACCGGCCGCCGGCCAAGCTGGCCGTGCTGCTGCCGCTCAGCGGCCGCCTGGCCACCGCCGCGCAGCCGGTTCGCGATGGCCTGTTGAGCGCCTACTACGGTGAAAGCCGCCGCCGCCCGGACATCAACTTCTTCGACACCGCCGGCACCCCGGCCGGTGCCCTCGCCGCCTACGACAAGGCCGTCGCCTCCGGTGCCGACTTCGTGGTCGGCCCGCTGGGCCGCGACGAAGTGGACGCCGTGTACGGCCGCCAGCAGCTGCAGGTACCGGTGCTGGCCCTGAACCGCGGCAAGGATGCACCGCCGGCCGGCAGCGCTGGTTTCTCGCTGGCACCGGAAGACGACGGCATCGTCGCCGCCGAGTACCTGCGTGGCCGCGAGCGCAACCGCGCGCTGGTGATCAGCAGCAACGACGACACCGGCCGCCGTTCCGCCGCCGCCTTTGCCCAGCGCTTCGCACAGCGCGGCGGCCAGGTGGTGGCCACGGTCAATGTCAGCGAAGCCGTCGGCGATGTCGGCGCGCAGGTGCGCAATGCCGGTCAGGTCGATGCCGTGTTCCTCGCCGTGCGCGCCCCGCAGGCCCGGTTGCTGGCGCCGCAGCTGGCGTTGGCCGGTGCCGGTGGCGCGACCCGCGTCGGCACCTCGCAGCTGACCGTCGGCAGCGGCAAGGTGGAAGAAGACGTGGCGCTGGACGGCATCGTCTACCCGAACGAAGCCTGGAATGTGCGCAGCGTGTCCGGCCTGCCGTCGGCCAGCCAGGTGGCCAGCGCGCTGCCCAGCGCTCGCGGCGCCGCTGGCCGTCTGTTCGCCTTCGGTGCCGATGCATGGAAGATCACCGCCTACCTGGACAAGCTGTCCAACGAAGGCGGCCTGGACGGTGCCACCGGCACCCTGTTCCTGGACAGCAACGGCAACATCCTGCGCCAGCCGGCATGGTCCACCTTCAATGGTGGCCGGCCGATGCCGATCGTCGGTGGTCGCTGAGCGCAGCCAACGTGGCTCGGCGGTGGAAGCCGCCGCCGAGCTGCATCTGCAACAGGCCGGACTGCAGCCGCGTGCGCGCAACGTGCGCTATCGCGTCGGTGAACTGGACCTGGTGATGGACGACGCCGGCACCGTGGTGTTCGTGGAAGTGCGCTATCGCGCGCGCTCCGATTTCGGTGGCGGCGCCGCTTCGGTGGATGCGCGCAAATGCCGGCGCCTGGCGCATGCCGCGCAGCTGTACCTGCAGGACAACCCGGCACTGGCCAATGCGCCCTGCCGTTTCGATGTGGTTGAAGCCAGTGGTGAACCGCCGCAGCTGCGGTGGCTGCGTGATGCGTTCCGGCTGGATGACTGCTGATGGTTACCGTCCGCTCTGGTAGAGGCCGACTTTGGTCGGCGCTTCTGTGCCAACCAAGGTTGGCACCTACCAGAGCGCAGCCTGGCCGGCACGACCACGGTGCGTGACTGATGCCTTCGATCATCACCCATGCCGCTGTGCCGTTGGCGCTCTGGTGCGCCGCTGACCGTGGCCGCATCCCTCCGCGCCTGCTGGCGGCCGGTGTGATCGCTGCGATGCTGCCCGATGCGGACGTATTGGCCTTTGCACTGCACATTCCCTATGCCGATGCCTTCGGCCATCGCGGTGCCAGCCATTCGTTGCTGTTTGCCGGCGTGCTGGCGGCATTGGCCGCGGTGTTGGCGTTCTTTGGTAGTCGCCGACCTTGGTCGGCGGTTTCGTGCCAACCAAGGTTGACACCTACCAAGGCAGGGCCAACGGTGGCATCGACCCTACAAGCGGCGGTGTTCGTCTTCGTCTGCGCCGCCAGCCACCCGCTGCTGGATGCGATGACCTCCGGCGGCCTCGGCGTCGCCCTTGCCTGGCCATGGAGCGAGCAGCGCTTCTTCGCGCCGTGGCGACCCATCCGCGTTTCTCCGTTCGCGCCGCAGTTCTTCAGCGCACGCGGCGTGGCCACCCTGCTCTCTGAACTGCGCTGGGTGTGGCTGCCACTGGCTACCGCCGTTGTTGCCTGGAAACTGATCCAACCCGCTCCCGTTGCCCCACGAGATCCGTCATGAGTCCTGCCCTGCCTGCTGCCCTGGTTGCCGAACTGTCCACCCTGCTGGGCGCGGAGGGCTGGCGCATGGATGACAGCGCGCTGGAGGCGAACGCGCAGGACAACTCGTGGCGCCACCAGCGCCCGGCGGCGGTGGCGCTGCCAGCCGACATCGAACAGGTGCAGGCTTTGGTGCGGGCCTGCCGTGCGCATGGCGTGGCCTTGGTCGCACGTGGCGCTGGTACCGGCACCACCGGCGCGGCGGTGCCGCTGCCCGGCAGTATCGTGCTGTCGTTCACCCGCATGGACCGCATCGTCGAGATCCGCGCCGGTGACCGTTGCGCGGTGGTGCAGCCGGGCGTGCTCAACGGTACCCTGCAGCAGGCACTGGCGCCGCATGGCCTGTTCTGGGCACCGGACCCTTCCAGCGCCGAGATCTGCAGCATCGGTGGCAACCTCGCCTGCAACGCCGGCGGCCCGCGCGCGGTGAAGTACGGCACCAGCCGCGACAACGTGCTGGGTCTGGTGGCGGTGACCGGCACCGGCGACGTCATCCGCTGCGGCGGCGCCTACACCAAGGACGCCACCGGCTACGACCTCACCCATCTGCTGGTAGGCAGCGAAGGCACGCTGGCATTGATCGTGGAAGCCACGCTGAAACTGACCCCGCTGCCGGTCAGCCAGGCCGGGCTGCGCGTGCTGTACCGCGATGCCGATGCCGCCGCAGCCGCGGTATCGCGATTGATGTCGCAGCCGGTAGTACCCACCCGCCTGGAGTTCATGGACGCACGTAGCCTCGAGCTGCTGCGGCTGAACGGTGCCGACGTGCCGGAGGCCGGTGCAATGCTGCTGGTGGAAGCCGATGGTGACCACGACACCCTGCCCTATCTGCTGCAGGCCCTGGCCAGCGCCGCTGAAGGCGATGGCATGATCGAACTGGATGTGGCGATGGAAGGACGCGCGCGCGACCAGCTGTGGGCCGCACGCAAGGCGTTGTCGCCTGCGCTGCGCAGCGTTGCGCCGGGCAAGATCAATGAAGACGTGGTGGTGCCGGTATCGCGCATTCCGGAGCTGGTGGCGGGCGTGCAGGCACTGGCGCGCGACTACACGCTGACCATCGTCACCTTCGGCCATGCCGGCAACGGCAACCTACACGTCAACATCCTGTATCACCCGGACGATGCCGACGAGAACGCGCGCGCACATGCCGCGCTGCCAAAGATCTTCGCGCTGACGCTGGCGCTGGGTGGCACCCTGTCGGGCGAACACGGCATTGGCCTGGCCAAGCGCGATTTCATGGCGCAGGCCTTTACCCCGGAAACGCTGGCGACGATGCGCGCGATCAAGGCCGCGCTGGACCCGGACGGCATTCTCAACCCGGGCAAGGTGCTGCCGCCGGTGTGAACGCCGCCGGGCATGCCCGGCGCTACCGGGGCGCGCTGCCTACGCTGTCGATAAGGGTCTGGCGGAAGCTGGGCAACAGCACGCGATTACCGTGCCCGCTCAGATGGTCATTGTCGAAGAACAGGGGTTCACCGTCTTCCACCGCCGAACAGGTGTCTGGCCCGCACAGCAACGGCAGCGGGTCCCACACCGTCAGCGATGGATAGCGTGCTGCCAGCTCGGCCAGCAGCGCCATCTGCGGTGCGCGCAGCCTGTCCAGGTCAGCGCGCGGCATGCTCAGACCTCCCGCGCATGCCGGGTTGTGGCGGTTGAACCAGTCCGAACAGCGGTACGCACCGGCCTTGAACAGCGGTAGCGGTGCGTCGATCACCACGTGTACGCCCAGCGTCTGCAAACGCCCAAGAACATGATCAGCCTCATCGCGCGCGGCCTGCGCATCGGTCGGGGTACGCTCGGCAAGCAATTGACGATAGACCTGCTGCGCATCCTGCTGTTGCCAGTCGAATCCGCGCAGCTCCGGCATGCGCAATGCCGCAAGCAGCACGATGTCACCAGGACGTGCCTCGCTCTCGATGGTCGACAGCGCGTCCTCAATGAAGTCCTGGCAGTCGGCCGGGCTGGCCCGCAGCAGATTGACGAAGCTGCAGCCGCCGCGATCCTGCTGGTGCACCTCCATGCCGGTCTGCCGCGCGACCATGCTGGTCATGGTGCGATACGCCGCCGCGTGCGAATCGCCAG
The DNA here is from genome assembly GCF_056482875.1 of Stenotrophomonas sp. 63632_Sma. Lineage (NCBI taxonomy): Bacteria > Pseudomonadati > Pseudomonadota > Gammaproteobacteria > Lysobacterales > Lysobacteraceae > Stenotrophomonas > Stenotrophomonas sp. 63632_Sma. The sequence continues at coordinate 670,252 of NZ_CM151220.1, read as the reverse complement.
CCACGAACAGGCGCCGCCCTTCAAGCGCCGGCGCACTCACCGGCTCCAGCGGGCGCCAGGCCGGGTAGCGGCGCGCCTGCCATGCATAGCTGTTGCGGGTGACGCTCAGCGAGACCTGCTCGTGGTACTCCACGGCGGCCCAGGCACCCGCACCACAGAGCGCCACCAGCGGCAGCGCCATCGCCAGCACCTTGGCCGGCGCCAGGCGCAGCAGTGGTGCCGCATTCCGCAGTGGACGCTCGATGAAGTGATACGACACGGCGGAGACCGCCAGCAGCAGCGCCGGATACAGCCACAGCGCGACGCCATGCAGGCCATACGTCCAGCGCAGCAGCACCAGCAGTGGCCAATGCCACAGGTACAGCGAATAGGACAGCCGGCCCAGGTGGGCCAACGGTGCGCAGCCCAGCGCGCGCGAAATGCGCGATGTACCCGGTGCCGACACGCTCGCCAACAGCATCAACGTACCGGCCACGGTGGCCAGCACGCCCGGAACCGGCATCGCCAGCTGCGGTGCGGTCACCACGCCTGCACCCAGCAGCACCAGACCGATCACTGCAACCGCATCACCGTTCTTGCCCGGCGTGCGCGCATGCATCCACTGGTAGAGCAGCGCGCCCGCGGCCAGCTCCCAGAACCGCGCAGGCAGCAGATAGAACGCTGCCGCCGGTGCCGTCTGCGCCTGCCAGCCTGCCCATGCCATGGACAGCAGGGTGAGCACCGGCAGCAACCAGCGCGACCACGGCCAGTGCTCACGCCCGCGCAGCCACACGAAGAACAGCAACGGGAAGACCAGGTAGAACTGCTCTTCCACGCCCAGCGTCCATGTATGCAGGAACGGATTGAGTTCAGCACCGGGTGAGAAATAGTCGTCCTGCTGGCCGGCCAGCACGATGTTGCTGAAGCCGACCAGCGCGGCCCAACCGGTCTGGTCGAACTGCTCATTGCGCCACGCGCGGGGGATGAACAGTGCCGACAGCACGAAGGTCGCCATCAGCATCACCAGCAGCGCCGGCAACAGACGCAGCACGCGGCGCCGGTAGAAGTCGAGCAGCATCGCGCCCAGCGACGCGTGGGTGCGCAAGGCCAGCGACTGGCTGATCACGAAGCCGGACACCACGAAGAACAGGTCTACCCCGGTGAAGCCCCCGGGCAGCCACGTCGCGTTGGTGTGGAAGACGACGACGGCCAGCACCGCCAATGCGCGCAGGCCATCGATGGCCGCATTGTGGGAACGTTCGGGAGGGAACATGCAGGCAACGGGTGGAGAACGATCCGACAGCATCACCACCGCTGCCGCAGTCATTCAATGGACGATCGCGACAGGCAAGGACATCGTTCAGGTCCGGTCATAGCCCGACGCAGTTGCAGAGTCGAGCATGGCTCGACTCTGCAGGGAATGTCGCATTCGGCAGGCAACTCCCTGTGCCGCCTGCCAGCCAAGAAATTCCAACACTTTCGAAGTTTCCAACAATTCTCATTGGCAGCGTGGGCGCTTCATGCAAATCACGTAGCGCCACCGACAACAGGTGGCACGGGCTTCCAATCCCGTTTGGTTAATGTCGTTTACGCTTGCCTGCCGGCGTCGCTCTTTCCTTGTTGGGTGGCGTCGGCAGGCAATCTGTCCGTGCATCTATGGCGGGCGGTGCGTGGGGGCCTCGCGCCCGCCGGCATTTGACGACGTTAACCACCGGTATTGGAACCACGCACCGTCCGCCACCCTCGCTGTTAAGCGGGGTGGCCTCTTGCCGCTTGCACAAGGACGCCGCCATGACCGCTTCCCCCTACCCGCACCTTTTCGCCACCCTGGGCGACGCTGCCACGCGCCTGCCGGATGACCTGGCACGCACGCTGGAAGACACCTTCGTTGCGCTGCAGAGCGGCAACAACGCTGGCACCATCACCCTGCAGGCCTGCCTGCAGCACATCCGCTAGGGCGATGCGGCTGATGGCCAGCCGTGGCCCGGCAGCAACCGTACACCCGGGCAGCGCGTGGCGTTGGCGCGCATCGACCGCGCCAATGCGGGGCTGAGTTTCCTGCTGGAACTGCTGCACGCCACCGAACGCGTACGCGTGGACGGTGAAATCGATCAGGAGATGGGCGATGGTGCGCGCGAAGGGGTGCTGCTGGCCTGCCGTGGGCTGGCCGAGTATGTGGATGTGTAGTTGCTGGCGGTATGACAACCCGCAACCGCAGCCCGCTCAATCGTAGAGCGCGGTAACCGTAATGGCCGTCTGAACCGCACCCGCGTTGACGCCACTGGTCGTGGGCAGGTAATAGCCCGCACGCAGCGTGTAGCTGGCGGTAGCACCGGTCACGGGCACTTCAATGCCGGTGTCACCCTTTTTCAGATAGACGTTGCCCGTGGCGCCGGCCAACAGGGCGACCGAAACGCCTCGTGCCGGATCAGTGCTGGCGGTGTTCTTCCAGCGCTGCGCATCACCATCGGCTGCGGTGCCGTCGAAGGACAGCGTGGCTTTGGCAACGCCGATGCAGCCCGTGAAGTTCAACGTACTTTGCTTCAGCAGGTTGTCACCCACCTTCAGCTCATCGGCCTTTACGTTGTCCAGCGTGATGGCCGGTGCCGTCAACGTACAGGTGCCGGGCAGAACGCGGCCGGAAATGGTGAGCGTGGCGGCCGCTGCACTGCCGATGGGCAATGCCAGTGCCAGAAGGGTGAATGAGGGGAACATCAAGCGTTTCATCGGGTACTCCAGAAGGTCAATGGATGGATGGGCCGGCGCCAGCCAGCTCGGGTGAGACAGCGAAGGGCTGGCAGGTGGCGTGGGCCCAGGACAGGCCATAGGCATCGGGCGCGTCAGGCAGTTGATAGGCCAGGCGGCAGCGTTGCGGCCCGTCCGGGTCAACGATCAGCGCGCCTTCGGGCTGCGCGCCACGCAACTGGATGACACCGCCCTGCCCCACCGCGCCTGCGGGCGTGCCGTCCTCGCGCTGCACACGCGCCGCAAATGGCAAGGGCTGGCCCAATGCATCGGTGGCATCGATGAACAAGGTGCGCTCGCGGCGTACTTCGAACGGTACGCGCACGACGCCACCGGCGGTGGGTGCAACACGTTGCGAGGTCTGCAGCATTTCCACCTCCAACGGCAGGCCCGAAGGATCCAGATCAATGCGGTTCCAGCGGTAGGGGCTGACGTGCGGCAACAATGCGTAACCATTGCGTGCCACACGGATATCCACACCCGTACCCACCTGTGCGCCCTCTGCGCCCGGTGCATGCACCAGCGCGAAGCCCTCGCCCGCCGGCGGCCCCATATTCAGGCCGCCTGCGTGTACCACCAACGCGCCGGAAGCACTCAGGGTCTGGCTGCTGTGCCCGGTCGCGCGGCTGTAGGCGGCGTTGACGTTGGCGTAGCGCCCCTGGTAATCCAGATAGGCACTGCTGCTGTTGCCACCCTCGCCTTGAGTGCTGGATACCGAGTAGTTCATCGCGCGCCGCTCGCCCAGGTAGCCGCTCACCCCCGCCTGCACCTGCTGCCCAGCACTGGCGTGACTGATCTGGGTGCTCGCCCTCGGCGCATTCTCGCTACGGCCCAGCGGCACTGCGAAGGTGAAGGTATAGCGTGTGTCAGGGCGGCCATTGCCCAGCCGGTAGCGGAACACCGAAATTCCGTAGTTCGCGCGCCCCACGGTGCTGCTGAAGCCGAACTGGAAATCGGTCTGGCGCTGCGCGGTATCCCAGAAAGCCACGTGTCCGCCATTGAGGAACAGCTGGCTTGCCGACCCCAGGCGCTGGGAGAGATTGGCCTGGTAGCGCTGTCGCGCGCGGCCGGCGTAGCCCCAGTCGTCGGACGCAGCACGGGCCACGTCGTTCAGGGTAAGGAATCCGCGCGTACTGTAGCGGTACGCGGCCAGACCCACGTTGGTTCCGGTACTGGCTACGTAGCGCTGGTAGTTCAGCCGCAGGCTGTTGCCGGCAACGCTGGGGCGTCCCGGCAGCTCGGCCTGCGAGTGGGTGATGTCGATGCCGACGGCACCCACAGGCGTATTCACGGCGGCACCGGCAATCGCCGCGCGATAGCCCTGCGCGATTTGAATACCCCCCAACGCGGTGAGGTGATTGCTGAGACCGCGCGCGTAGGTCCCCTCGGCGAAACGGAGATGGGCCAGACGGCCTCCGGCGTCGCGCAGCGTTCCCGCGCTCGCGCTGAACCTGGACGTACCTGCGCGCAATGCCTGTGGCACGGCGGAGAAGCTCACGTTGAACCGCTGGCTGCGCCCATCCGCCTCGGTAACCACCACTTCCAGGTCGCCACCGGAGTTGGTCGGGTACAGATCGTCGATGACGAACGGCCCGGGCGCAACGTTGACTTCATGGATGACGATGCCGTTCTGGCGGATGCTGACCACCGCGTTGCCCTCGGCGATGCCGCGCACGGCCGGAGCATAGCCACGCAGCGAGTCGGGCAGCATGCGTTCGTCGGTGTACAAACGAGCCCCCATGAACGGGACACTGTCGAACAGCTCGCCACCGGTGTTGCCCTCGCCCAGCAACAGCTGGCTGTTCAGCGCTGGCAGATCCCTTTGCAGATGGCTGCTGATGGTTCGGTAGCGGGAGCCTTGGCTGCTGTGATTGAACGAAGCGCGATGGCGCAGGCGCCAGTCGCCCATGTTGAAGCCGGCACTCACGCCTACGTAGCTGCTGTCGCGACGGGTGCTCCGGTAGTGGTTGGCGGTGTAGTTGACGAATCCAGCCGTGATTCCGGAGTCGCGGTGTTCAGCCGGCACATGGCCACGCGCACGTCGTGCCTGCATCGCCTGCGGAACGGTCAGCTGCAATTGCAGCGCACTGTCGTCGAAGTTTGCGGTGGCCCCCTCGATGGCGGTTGGCAGATCGATACAGCCGATGTCGGCCACCTGTGCGTGAAGGGCCTGGCGGTGATCCTCACGCAACTGCAGTGCATCCAGTAGGTCCGCAGGCAGGCACGGGCGCGCATGGGCTTCGCCCTCTGACGCCTTGAACGTGATGTCGCGGGTCTGGTGGAACTGTCCATTGATCCACACATCCACCCGGTGCTGGCCTTCCTCGATCGGATTGCCCTGCGCGTAGCGGCGCATATCGATGGACTGCCCGCCGATCAGGAATCCTTCGCTGAACTCGATGGCCGGAGCGGCAGCGGCTGCAAGCGGAAGCGAGATGGAGAGCACCCCTGCAATCGCGCACGGCAGATGGGAGAGGGCGAGTGCGCGGGGACGCGCGCAGGAGCGAACGGTGGTCATGACAGGGGACGCATGAAGGCGCGAAACGAGATGCGGCGCGATGGCAGGAAAAGGAAGGCGTGCGCAGGCATCAGTAGTAGTCCGCCAGCAGCGAGACCTCGCCAAGGATGCTCCCGGTGCGAAGTTCCGCAGGCGTGCGCAGATAGCGGGCGCTGAACGGCACGGACATGACCGTTCCGGTGGTGGTGCCGTAGCTCCAGGACTGCTGCATGCGCACCGGCGTACCGTCCTGCAGGACCTGCAGTGCCACGCCGGTTGTGGTGGTGCCCGGTGCGGGAGACAGAACATCGCCGGTGTTGGCCAGGTCGTGCACGTCATTCATTTCCAGCACCAGCGGGCGACCGCTGGCGCCGCAGTTGACCGCGACGTTGAAGGCCTTCTCGCCTGCAGTCTGCTGCAGATCCAGCGTGCGGGCATCGATCGGATCCAGCGTTACGGACTGGGGAGTGACCGCGCAGGTCTGGGCCTTGAAGCGCACCCCGATGTTCAGATGATGGCGTCCCACGTTGCCTGACTGCGTTGTTGCCATCGATCCGATCGAACGCTTGGGCGTGGGCTCCATCTGACCGCCCCGCGAATAGACATCCACCCAGACCAGAACCTCACCCTCGCGTCCGTTGCCCATGCGGTCCAGCGGCTCACCACGGCCATCGCGCAGGGAGTAGCCACCCGCTTGACCCTCTTCAATGGGACAGGCATCGCCTGGGGGGCATTCCATGTATGACCGCGACTCGAAACGGAACATCAGCAATGCGGATTCCGGCCCCATCGCGTACGCCGCTGTCATCGTCGAATTTGCTTCGTTGTAGACGTCGCCGACATAGGACAGCCCCAACAGACTGGGCACGATGGTGCCGTATGTCTCACCTGCCAAATCGCAGGCGAACTTCAAAGTTCCATCAACAGTGCCCATCCAGCGATGAAGATCGGGCACGAAAGCCACATCGAACTCGTGGTCGATGAACGCATCTCCGCCCAGGAGGCGGCAAGCGGCCTGAGTGTCGAATACGGCACATGACAGGAGCAGTGCGGGAAGCACCAGCGGTCGGGGGAGAGGGAATTTCATGCGGAACTCCTGCAGGGCGCCGCATCAATTGCGCATGCGCCGCTAGGGGTTGAGGGGCTTTCAAGGGCATGCACGATAGTTCGCCCCCTCCTCCGACCCCATACAACAAATTGCATTCGGCGCTAAGAGGAAATCGTTTGCAACAAGTTGCATGGTGATGCGGCTGCACGACATCGACACTGCGCATCGTTCGGTGGCCCTCGGCTGCCGGCGCCTCCCATTCCGCAACGAGAACACTTCGATGTCGATCAAGCTGAACCTGCTGGCGCTGTCCGCGCTGGCGATCATGGCCGCGCCTGCGGCCCACGCCGAACAGCTGGAAATCACCGGCGAACTGATGACCTCCACCTGCAGTGTCGGCTCCGCCGGTGGCACCATCACCGTGCCGATGGGCAAGGTGGACCTGGCGTCGGTCAATGCCGGCGCCCGTGCCGGCCAGAAGAACTTCAGCATTGCCCTGGACTGCACCGGCTCGGGTGCGGCGCAGGAAGTCGGCGTGCGCTTCGGTGGCACGCCGGATGGCAGCACCGGAAATCTGGCCCTGACTGCTGCGTCGGGCGCGAGCAATGTGGGCGTGGCGCTGTATGACGCAGCGGGCGACCACCAGAAGATCGGTGACGACCCGACCCAGTGGGTGACCATCGCCGCCGGTGGCAGTGGCCAGCTGGATTACAGCGCGTGGTACGCCTCGCCGGCCCAGAACGCTACGGCCGGCACCGCCAACGCGTCCGGCGACTTCGTGGTGCTCTACAAGTAAACGGTATCCGGCGTACGCGCGCACGGATGCGCGCGTGCACCTCCTGCATGAGGTATTCCATGAAACTCCGCCCATCGTTGTGGTTGCCGGCCCTGCTGGCCACCGCGCTTGTGCTGCCGGCGCAGGCCGCGGTCACCCTGCAAGGCACGCGCATCGTGCACGACGCCAGTAAAAGCCGCGATGTCACGGTCAAGGCCAGCAACGTGGGTGAGCAACCCGCGATGACGCAGGTCTGGATCGACGCTGGCGACAGCCATGCGCGGCCGGAGAATGTGCGCACGCCGTTCCGGTTGACGCCGTCCGAGCCGCGCTTGTTGCAGGCCAAGCAGGGACAGGCCTACCGGATCACCTATGCGCCGCGGCCCTCAGAGCCGCCGCTTCCGACTGATCGCGAGTCGGTGTTCTACTTCAACCTGCTGGATATTCCGCCCAAGCCCGCCAATGCCAGCGACAAGAACCTGCTGCAGTTCGCGGTGCGCACGCGGGTGAAGCTGTTCCATCGCCCCGCTGGTCTGCCGGGCCAGGCGCGCGATGCGCCGGGCCAGTTGCAGTGGCGTATGGCGGCAGGGGCATTGCAGGTGAGCAATCCGACTGCGTATCACGTGACGCTGGCTTCGTTGACCTTGCCCGATGGCAGTCGGGTACCGGCGGACATGATCGCGCCCGGTGCACAGGTGCTACTACCGCTGCCAGCCGGTGCACCGATTCCGGAGAGCCTGGCATTCCAGTGGCTGGATGACTACGGCACCGCGCGCGATGCCCAGGCAAAGGTCGTTCACTGATTGACGCCGGGCAATGGCTCGGCGCTACTTGATGAATGAAACACGCAACATGAAGAAGATGATGATTCCGCTTATCCGCTATGCGCAGTTCAGCGGGCGCGCCAGCCGCAGTGAGTACTGGTGGTTCCAGTTGTTCATCGTGATCGTTTCGATCCCGCTGTACGTGCTGGGCTTCTATGCCGGTTACAGCGGTTCGCAGGGTCTGGCCCTGGTATCAACCAGCCTGAGCGTGGTGATGTGGCTGGTGTTCGCCTTGCCGTGCATTGCGGCGACCATTCGCCGCCTGCACGATACCGATCGCTCGGGCTGGTGGTTGTTGCTGGCGTTCGTGCCGTTCGTCAGCCTGGTGCTGCTGGTGTTCCTGCTGCTGCCCAGCACGCCGGGCGACAACCGTTTCGGTGCGCCAGTTCCGCACGTGTAGTCGCCCCGCTTTGGTAGGCGTCGACCTTGGTCGACACGGTGTTGCCACGCGCGGCTGACACATCCGTGCCAACCAAGGTTGGCGCCTACCAGAGCAATGCCGAGGCACCTCCGCTACCGTACGGGCACGGGTGGCTGACACCTTCGTGCCAACCAAGGTTGGCACCTACCAGAGCGACACCGATGTGCCTCCGCGACCGTGGGGCACGAGCGGCTGACACGTTCATGCCAACCAAGGTTGGCACCCACCGGAGCAGTACAGCTGCGGCTACGCGAAGTGCTGGTATCCACCGTCGGCGGCTTCGCCATCCACGTGTACGCCCTGCCCTTCGGCGATGCGGCCGATGCGGGTGAGCGGCACGTCCAGCGATTCCGCCAGGTAGTGCAGCGCGTCGCGCTGGTCGGCGGCGGCGGTGAAGCACAGTTCGTAGTCGTCGCCACCGCGCAGTGCGCAGTCGCGCGCGCCATCGCGGCCGAGCAGCTCACGCAGCGCGTGGGAGATCGGCAACGAATCGGCATCGACATGTGCGGCCACGTTGCTGCGCGTAGTGATGTGACCCAGATCGGCCAGCAGGCCATCGGACACATCCACCGCCGCGTGTGCGAACGCACGCAGGCGCAGGCCCAGGGTCACACGCGGCGTCGGCCGCAGCAGACGCAGGCGCAGGCTTTCGTAGTCGGCCAGCAGCGTGGCGGTGGCGATGCTCAGCGCAGCTTGCTGCCACAGGCGCAGCGCACCGGCGGCATCGCCGAGCGTGCCGCTTACCCAGATGTCATCGCCCGCCTGCGCGCGGTCGCGACGCAGCGCCTGGCCACGTCCCACCTGGCCCATCGCGGTCACCGACAGCGACAACGGACCGCGCGTGGTGTCACCGCCGATCAACGCAATGTCGTGCTGATCGGCCAGGGCGAAGAAGCCATCGGCGAACGCATCGATCCAGTCTTCGGAGGCTTCCGGCAGCGACAACGCCAGCGTGCACCACGCCGGGCGCGCGCCCATCGCAGCCAGGTCCGACAGGTTGACCGCCAGGGTTTTCCAGCCGATGTCGAAGGCCGGGGTTTCCACCGGGAAGTGCACGCCGCTGTTGAGCGTGTCGGCAGTGACCACCAGTTGCTCATTGGCACGCGGCTGCAGCAGCGCAGCGTCGTCGCCGATGCCGAGCAGGATGTCGTCGCGCTCGAGGGTACGGGCGCGGATGCGGTCAATGAGGGCGAATTCGGCCAGGGACATGGGGCGCTCCCGCTGTTGTACGTGCCGCGCAGGGCGCGGTGGGCGGTAGTGCCGGCCGCTGGCCGGCAACCTCAGGACCCCTGCAGCTGTTGAGCCGGCGGCTACGACCACAGGTGGGTCAGTGACCCGATTCGACCTTGCGCCATTCCACGGCGGCACGATCCAGCACGCCGTTGACGTAGGTATGACCATGTTCGGAACCGAAGCGCTTGGCCGATTCGATGGCCTCGTTGATCACCACGCGGTACGGCACGTCCAAGCGGTAGCGCAGCTCGTACGCCGCCAGGCGCAGCACCGCGCGTTCGATCGCGTCCACTTCTTCGATGCCACGGTCCAGGTACGGGCCGAGCGCTTCGTCGATGTCGCGGCGGTTGTCGAGCACGCCGTGCAGCAGCGCCTCGAAGTACGCCAGGTCGGCGATTTCGCGGGCCTGCTCGTGGGCGAACTGGGCGATCAGCGACTGGGCGTTGCCGCCGGAGATCTGCCAGGCGTAGATGGCCTGCACAGCACGACGGCGGGCGCGCGAGCGCAGCACCGGATCGACGCCATCACGGCGGACGGGTTTACCGGAGGGCTTGCCCTGGGTGTTCTTGTTCATGGCAGCTGCTCCAGAAGATTGACCATTTCCAATGCGGCGAGTGCGACTTCCTCGCCCTTGTTGCCGTGGCTGCCGCCTGCGCGGGCCTCGGCGTCTTCAACGCGTTCCACCGCCAGCACGCCGTTCAGCACCGGCACGCCGAAGTCCAGCTGCACGCGCATCAGGCCTTCGGCGCAGCGATCGGCCACGTGCTCGTAGTGGCGGGTATCGCCACGGATCACGCAGCCCAGGGTAAGGATGGCGGCGTGTTCGTGGGCGGCGGCCAGGCGCGCGGCCACCAGCGGCAGTTCCCAGGCACCCGGCACGCGGATCACGTCGATGTTGGCTTCGGTGATGCCGTTGCCAGCCAGGCTCTGGCGGGCGCCAGCGACCAGCGTGTCGGTGATGCGGGCATTCCAGCGGCTGGCCAGGATGGCGAAGCGCGCCGATTCGGGAGTGCGAAGATCGCCTTCGAAGTGGCTCATATGCGGCTTGGGGGACTCGATAAGGGGGTAATTCTAGCGTGGATGGGCCCCGGTCGTGGCCGATGGGGGCCCGGGGCGTGCCGACCAACGGTCGGCACCCACCGGTGGCACGGGGTCGGCACCTGCCGGTAGTGCCGGCCGCTGGCCGGCAATCCCGGGGATGCGGTTGCCGGCCAGCGGCCGGCACTACCCATTACAGGGTGACCGTCTCCACCACTTCCAGGCCGTAGCCTGCCAGGCCGATCTGGCGACGCGGGGTGCCCAGTACGCGCAGCTTGCCCAGGCCCAGGTCGGACAGGATCTGCGCGCCAGCACCATTGCGGCGCCACTGGCTCACGTCCTTGTCCTTGCCCGGCACCACCGGCGCCGGCTGCTGGCGCAGACGCGCCAGCAGGGCCTCACCGTCGCGCGGAGCCGACAGCACCACCATCACACCGGCGCCTTCGGCATCGATGGCACGCAGGGCATCGGTGGCGGCCACGCCGAAGTCGTCACGGCGCCAGTGCAGCAGGTCGGCCAGCGGGTTTTCCACCTGCACGCGCACCAGGGTCGGCGTTTCGGCATCCGGAGTGCCGCGCACCAGGGCGAAATGCACGTCGTGGGCGATGCGGTCGCGATAGGTGACCAGCTTGAACGGGCCGAATTCGGTATCGATGTCGCGTTCATCGACGCGCTCGACGGTCTTCTCGGTGGCCAGACGGTAGGCGATCAGGTCGGCGATGGAGCCCATCTTCAGGCCGTGCTCGCGGGCGAACACTTCCAGCTCCGGGCGGCGCGCCATGCTGCCATCCGGGTTCAGGATCTCCACCAGCACGCCGGCCGGTTCCAGCCCGGCCAGCATGGCCATGTCCACGGCGGCTTCGGTGTGGCCGGCGCGGGTCAGCACGCCGCCCGGCTGGGCGATCAGCGGGAAGATATGGCCCGGCTGGTGCAGGTCCGACGGCTTGGCGTTGGGCTTCACCGCGGTGCGGATGGTATGCGCGCGGTCATGCGCCGAGATGCCGGTGGTGACGCCCTCGGCGGCCTCGATGCTGACCGTGAAATTGGTCTGGAACTGCGCGGTATTGGCCTGCACCATCGGCGCCAGGCCGAGATCGGCGGCGCGGGTGCGGTTCAGCGGCAGGCACACCAGGCCACGGCCATGGGTGACCATGAAGTTGATGTCGCTGGCCTTGACCAGCTCGGCGGCCATGATCAGGTCGCCTTCGTTCTCGCGGTCTTCGTCATCGACGATGACGACCATGCGGCCCAGGCGGATGTCTTCCAGGATCTCCGGAATCGGGGCGAAATTCATGCTGCATCTCCATGCGGGTGCTGACCGTTGGCCGGCACACTGATCAGGCGCTCCACGTATCGGGCCACCAGGTCGATTTCAAGGTTGACCGCACTGCCCACGCCTGCGGCGGAGAAGGCGGTGTTGGCCACCGTGTGCGGGATCAGGGCGACTTCAAAACCTTCATCGTCCACTTCGTTGACGGTGAGGCTGACGCCGTCCACGCAGATCGAGCCCTTCTTGGCGATGTAGCGGCGCAGCGAGGCCGGCGCTGCGAAACGCCAACGCTGGGCACGCGCGTCTTCGTGGATGGACAGCACCTGGCCGAGGCCGTCGACGTGGCCGCTGACCAGATGGCCGCCGAGGCGGTCGGTCGGGCGCATGGCGCGCTCCAGGTTGATGACGGCCCCTTCGCCCAACTGGCCCAGCGTGGTCAGGCCCAGGGTCTCGGTGGACGCATCGGCCTGGAAGCTGGCCGCGTCGAATGCGATGACGGTGAGACAGACGCCGTTGATGGCGATGCTCTCGCCCATCTGCACGTTGTCGAACGGCAGATTCCCGACGTTGAAGGTAAAGCGGACATCGCCGCCGATGGATTCGCGTGCGGCCAGACGGCCGACGCCTTCGATGATTCCAGTAAACAAGAAACGTTCTCCGCGAAAAGTGAGCGAAAAACGCCGCAAGGCAAACAGGCGGGCGCAGGGCATGAGCCCTGTGGCACCGTCTTCTTTCATCCGGACTATGACCGTCGGCTCCGGCATTGGACCGGATCTGCTGACCCCCGGCCGTGGGCCGGGGCGCTCGCGGGCTCGTGCTTGCGCACCTACCGCCGGTGGGGAATTGCACCCCGCCCTGAAGACGTTTGTGTACCGGCGAACCGGCGTGGCTAGTGTACCAGCCCGTGCTGAACGGGGTCGGATGCCACAGCTGTGACGGCCGTCGCTCGCAATTTGTAAAACTTTCATTAAAATTCTGCCCCGGACGACATGAGGTCGCCACGGGCAGCCCGCTGGGCAGGCCCGCCAAAGGACTGAAATTCACAGGAATTCCCATGCGCAAGATGCTGATCGTGGCCGCCCTGCTGGCCGCCGCCCCGCTCTCGGCTTCGGCCGACGCCCTGAGCTACACCTACGTTGAAGGCGGTTGGACGCAGGTCAAGGTTGACGACAACGCACTGGACGACCCGAAGGTCGACGGCGGCTACCTGCGTGGCTCCGTGGCCATCGCCGAACAGGTCTACGTGTTTGGTGGCTGGTCGCGCACCAGCAAGACCTATCACTACAGCGACGGTTCGCTGAAGGTTGAACTGAATCAGCCGGAGCTGGGCATCGGCTACCACATGCCGTGGACCGACCGCGTCGACTTCACCGCCGACATCGCCTGGGTGCGCCAGAACGCTGAGCTGACCGATCGTTATGACGGCTACAGCGACCGCTACAAGGACCACACCAACCTGGCCCGCGCCACCATGGGCATCCGCGGCAAGCCGTCGCGCATGACCGAAGCCTGGGCCAAGGCCGGTTACATGGACGGCGGCAACAACTACAAGGGCACCTGGGTCGGCACCATCGGTGGCCAGATCAACTTCACCAGGACCTGGGGTCTGGTGGGCGAGATCTCCGGCTACCGCGACGTCACCCAGTACTCAGCCGGCGTCCGCGCCAGCTTCTGATCCAACGATCGCTCCTCGTCGTGCGATCGAACGGGCCCCGCAAGGGGCCCGTTTTTTTGGCCGGCATACACGACCTCGTGACCCCATCGCGCCATCGAAAGTCCACGCAGATGCGCTAGGCTTGCGCGCCTCTGGAACAGGAAAACACCGTCATGAAGACCCCAACCCGTACTCTGCTGGCCAGCATGCTGCTGTGCGCCCCGCTGATCGCCACGGCCGCCCCGGCCACGCTGTCGCCCGAACAGGCGTTCGACCTGTATGCACGCACCCTGCTGGAAGACGACGCGACCGCCACGCGCGCGCTCAACGACGCACTGAAACCGGCATTCGAAGGCCAGGACGCTGTGACCCCGAACCCGGGTGCGCTGGCCAAGGCATTGGCCGAACCCTGGCAGACCGTACTGGCCAGCACCGGCGCCAAGGTCGACGCTGCAGCCACCGAAGCGCTGTATGCCAAGGCGCTGCGTGATTCGAAGTGCCGCGCGACCAAGAGCGTGATCGAAGATAACGAATACGTTGAAGACCAGAAGCTGGCGCGGATCACCTACAGCTGCCAGCTGCCCGACCTGGGCAAGGTGCGCCCGCTGTTCGCCGCCAGCCTCGCATCCGATGCCAGCCCGGCCTCGCGCAAGCAGTTCACCGATGCCTACACCCAGGCGCTGCAGAGTGGCGCGCGCGTGCCGGTCAGCGGCACCTTCACCCTGTACCCGGCCAAGGACAACGGCTACTGGTACAGCGGCAACTTCGATGACCTGGTGGGCACCGTGGCCGGTGCGCTGGCACCGTTCGAGGACTGGATGCAGGACGCGCAGGCGGCCAACGCGCCGAAGGTGACCGGCGTACCGGGCTGCGACCTGTTGCTGCAGCAGCATCGTGCCTGCGTGGCGAAGATCGCACCGGACCAGATCAGCGGCGTGGACGCCATGGCCGAGGAGCTGAAGGCCAAGGCACAGGTGCAGTCGGCCGATGAGATGACGCAGGAGTGCAAGGCACTGCGCCCGATCGCCGAGATGATGTGGACCGACGAGTGCGCGTGAGCCGCGTGTAGAGCCGAGCCCACGCTCGGCTCATTGTCGCCGACGACGAGGGCGGCCGCACTTTCAGAACCGTTGCATGGCCCTGCGTGGCCTGCATGGTCAATGCTGTTGCCCTCTTCCATCGGGGCAACCGCATGAAACACCGCACGACGTCGACCATGGTCATGTTGCTGACGCTGCTGGCGCTTGTGGCGTGCGGGCAAGCCAAAGCTCCCAAGTCCAGGATTACGACCTTCTCGGTCATCCCAGCGGTTGCCTTCGAGTCAACCCTGCTGAGCGACCGGCAGCTGGATGCGTGGATGAGCGAAGACGACGACTGTCACGCGTTCCTGATGTACCACGATCAGTGTGCCGTGTTGGTATTGCCGCATGAGTACGACGACGGGTTTACCCGTCACCAGTTGCGATTGAAGGCGAAGAAACTGCCGGGCGAGGCACTGGGCGCGTACTGCCGCAACCTGCATGCGCTGTGGAAGCAGCAGTGGAAAGGCCAGTGCCCCGTCGGCGAAGAAGACGACGAAGATGCCTGACGACAAGGGCATCGCCCCTGTTCCGCGTCATTCCCTCACGGGCGCAGCAGCAGCCTGATGTCCCCGCCGACCTGACGCTGGTCAACCACACGCAGGCGACGCTGCTGGTCCATGGCATCGATGCCGAGACCGGCCAGCAGCGGGCGGCCGTTGTCGCCCAGCAGCGTAGGCGCCTGATACAGCAGCAGTTCGTCCACCCAGCCGCCGTGCAGCAAGGCACCGGCCAGCGTCGCGCCGGCTTCGGTATGCACCTCGTTGATGCCGCGCTCGGCCAGCAATGCCAGCACCGCGCCCAGATCGAGACGGCCGTCAACACTGGGCACGCTGGCAAATTCTGCGTCAGCCGCATCCGGTGCACTCACTGCAGCATCGTGCAGGTACAGCGTCGGTGCCCCGCCCTCGCGCACGCGGCTGCATTCGAGCGAACGCAGGCGCGAATCGAGCACCACGCGCAGTGGCGGCATCACTTCGGTGTCCGCCAGGCGCACGGTCAGCATCGGGTCGTCGGCCAGCACGGTATCGGCGCCGGTCAGGATCGCGCCGGCGCGTGCCCGCCAGTGCTGCACGTCTTCGCGCGCAGCCGGGCCGGTGATCCACTTGGAACTGCCATCGGCCATCGCGGTGCGACCGTCGAGGCTGGCGGCCAGCTTCACCCGCAGCCACGGCCGGTTGCGCTCCACACGCGACAGGAAGCCCTTGTTGAGCTCACGTGCCTGCGTCGCCATCAGCCCTTCAGCGACTTCGATGCCCGCATTGCGCAGCAGATCGAAGCCACCACCATCGACCTTCGGGAACGGATCGCGCATCGCGGCAACGACGCGCGACACACCCGCTTCGATCAAGGCCAGCGCACACGGCGGTGTGCGCCCGTAGTGCGCACAAGGCTCCAGGGTGACGTAGGCGGTGGCACCGCGCGCCTCGCTTCCTGCCTCGCGCAGCGCGAACACTTCGGCGTGCGGTCCACCGGCACGCTGGTGCCAGCCCTGCCCGACCACACGTTCGCCGTGGGCGATCACGCAGCCGACCATCGGGTTTGGGCGGGTGGTGTAGGCGGCACGCTCGGCCAGACGCAGTGCGTTGGCCATGTGCAGGTGGTCGAGAACGGAGAACGGGGTGGTCATGCGGCCATGGTAGCGCCGTTGGTGCCGGTGTAGATCCACGCCATGCGTGGATGGGCGCCACTGTGCCAACCAAGGTTGGCACCCACCGAAGCAGATATCTGTGCCAACCAAGGTTGGCACCCACCGAAGCAGATATCGGTGCCAACCAAGGTTGGCATCTACCGGGGCGGTCAGCCCTTCTTCTTCTTGGTCAGGGCGATCACGTCGCCCAGCAGCTGCAGCTGTTCGGTACTGGAGGGCAGGTCGCGTTCAAGCTTCTCGATCTCCTCGCGGAAATCGGCCACGTCCTCGAAGCTGCGGTAGACCGACGCGAAGCGCACATAGCCGACATGGTCGAGCTTGCGCAGTTCGTTCATGACGAACTCACCGACCTTGATCGAGGGCACTTCGCGCTCGCCGCTGATGCGCAGCTGGTGGACCACGGCGCGTACCGCCGCTTCGATCTTGTCTTCGGCCACCGCACGCTTCTGCAGCGCGCGGTCGAAGCCAGCGCGGACCTTGCGCTGGTCGAATGCTTCACGGGTGCCATCGCTCTTGACGATGGCGGGCAGTTTCAACTCCACCGTTTCCATGGTGCTGAAGCGCTCGCCACAGGCTTCGCATTCACGCCGACGACGGATCGTCGCGCCGTCTTCGGAGACGCGCGAGTCGATGACCCGGGTATCGGCATGTTGGCAGAAGGGGCAGTGCATGGAACGCCTGGCTCAGGAAAGTACCTATTGCCACGGTCATGGCAGCGTCGCAAAGGTACCTGAGAAAGGGCCCCGCAGCAAATGCTGTCTGCGCGGAAGTGCCTGCATTTCGGCCGAACAGAGCCGCCAGCGCGGTCACGGCTGCGCGTTCAACCGGGTGCCGGCGGCGCCGAGGCCGCGGGCGCCCAACGCAGCCACGCCAGATGCCCTGCCATCACCAGCAACGGCGGGCCGAACCCGAGGAAGGCCAGGGTCGAGATCTCCCCGTGCTTGAAGGTGAAGTACAGCGTGGCGCCAACCACGCCCAGCGCGGCCAGGGTCCCCAGCGCCAGGCCGACCCAGGCGACAACCGGCGATTGGCGCAGGCCGCTGACACCGCGCCACAGGAACAGGCCGCTCAGCCACAACCACGACAGCAGGCCGATGATCCCGGCCGACGACCACAGCAGCAGGATCCTGTACTCGTCACCGGTCAGGTACTTGCCATCCCATACGACCATCAGACCCAGCACGGCACCCGTGCCTCCGGCGGCCACCGTGGGCAGGCCCACCAACAGGCCGGCAATGGCCATCCAGCGTTTGTGCAGACGCTCATCCATGCGTTCGGTTTCCTTCCCTGGGCCGCATCATCCGCGGCGTTTGATCCACACCAGCATCGCAGCCGGCACCAGCATCGACGGGCCCAGCAGCAACAAGCCGAGGCCTTCGCCGTGCACGGCGATGCCCCACCACAGCGCCAGCCCCAGCGGGGGCAAGGCGGCGAGACCGCCCGCCAGCAGCATCAACCACCAGAGGCGGTGCACGTGCAGCCCGGCACGCCCCTGCATCAGAAAACCCGCGCTCAGCCACAACCAGGCCAGGCAGCCGGCAATGCCGGCCAGGCCCCACAGCGGCATCACCGTTACCGAGGCCAGCGTGCCATGACCAAACTGGCCCAGCCCCATCAGCAGCAGCATCGTCGCCGCCGCGCCGCCCATCGCCAGGCTGGGCAGGCCGAACAGCACCGCCAGGACGGTGTAGAGGTACTTGAGGTGGCGCTCATCCATGCGCGGTTACTCCCATACCGGGGTCGGAGCCCTTCCCGGCGGGAAGGGATCCGACCCCTGCTGCGATCAGCCGTAGACCGGGTACTTGCGGCACTGCGCGCTGACAGCGTCGCGCACGCGGGCGATGACGGCGTCATCGTTCGGTGCGTCGAGCACGTCGGCGATCCAGTTGGCCAGGTCCACGCAATCCTGTTCGACGTAACCACGGGTGGTCACCGCCGGGGTGCCCAGGCGCAGGCCCGAGGTCACGAACGGCGAACGCGGATCGTTCGGCACCGAGTTCTTGTTGACGGTGATGTGGGCCTTGCCCAGCGCGGCTTCCGCGTCCTTGCCGGACACGTCCTTGCCGATCATGTCGACCAGCATCAGGTGGTTCTGGGTGCCGCCGGAGACGATCTTGTAGCCGCGCGCGATCAGCGTGTTGGCCATCGCCTGGGCGTTCTTCACCACCTGCTGCTGGTAGGCCTTGAAGCCCGGTTCCAGCGCTTCCTTGAAGGCCACGGCCTTGCCGGCGATGACGTGCATCAGCGGACCGCCCTGGATGCCCGGGAACACGATCGACTGCAGCTTCTTGACCAGGTCTTCGTCGGCGCCCTTGGCGACGATGATGCCGCCACGCGGGCCGCGCAGGGTCTTGTGGGTGGTCGAGGTGACCACGTGCGCGTGCTCCAGCGGGCTCGGGTAGACGCCAGCGGCGACCAGGCCGGCGACGTGGGCCATGTCGACGAACAGGTAGGCGCCGACCTTGTCGGCGATGGCGCGGAAGCGCGCCCAGTCGATCACCTGCGAGTAGGCGGAGAAGCCGGCCACGACCATCTTCGGCTTGTGCTCCAGGGCCAGGCGCTCGACTTCGTCGTAATCGATCAGGCCCTGGTCGTTCACACCGTACTGCACGGCGTTGAACAGCTTGCCCGAGGCGTTCACCTTGGCACCGTGGGTGAGGTGGCCGCCGTGGGCCAGGCTCATGCCGAGGATGGTGTCACCCGGCTGCAGCAGGGCGAAGTACACGGCCTGGTTGGCCTGCGAGCCGCTGTGCGGCTGCACGTTGGCGTAGTCGGCGCCGAACAGCTGCTTCAGGCGATCGATCGCCAGCTGCTCGGCGATGTCCACGTATTCGCAACCACCGTAGTAGCGCTTGCCCGGGTAGCCTTCGGCGTACTTGTTGGTCAGCTGGCTGCCCTGCGCTTCCATCACCGCCGGGCTGGTGTAGTTCTCGCTGGCGATCAGCTCGACGTGGTCTTCCTGGCGCTGGGTCTCAGCGGCGATGGCCTTGGCCAGTTCGGGATCGTAGGATTCGATGCGGACGTCACGCGGGAACATCGGGTACTCCAGCAGGCAGGGAAAAGGGGTACGGCTCAGCCCCCGATTGTAGCCCCGCACCGGGCCTGCCGGGGCCGAAACGGACGGGGCCGGCATCCCCGAAGGAATCCGGCCCCGTATGGTTTCGAGTGCGCTGTACCGGCGTACCGGTAGATCCACGCCATGCGTGGAGGTGGCTGCGGACTCAGCGGCTGCTGAGCACGTACTGGGCGATCACACCGGTGGCGATGGCCACCAGCAGCATGTTGCCGCGGTCATCGCGGATCCAGTGGTGGCCATACGGCGGGCGACGCAGGTGATAGCGCGGATAGTCGTTCACCACATAGATCGGGCCACGGTAGTAGTCGCGGTAGCGATGGCCGACCTTCCAGCCGTAGCCCGGGCCATAGGCCGGGCGGTACACCACACGCGGCGGTGCCGGGCGGTAGTAGCGGTCATGGTCGCGGTGCCACTCGCGGTGATCCTGGCGGTAGTCGCGCCGGGCCTCGCGGCGGTCGCGTTCCCAGTCACGACGGTCCTGGCGCCATTCGCGGCGGTCCTCGCGCCACTCGCGGCGGTCGTGGTCGCGGCGGTGGTCGTTGTCGGCGAAGGCCGGGGCCACGGCGCCGAGCGCCAGCACAGAGGCCACGGCGCCGGCCATTACTCGATTGATGCGCATGTCAGACCTCTGCTCGGGTGGGTGGTAAGCCCATATTGCGCACCCGATCTGAACCGTTTCCGGCTGGAAACGCTTCCCGCTACAGGACTGTGACCGGGTATTCAGGCCGCGGCCAGCCCGGCGCCCCTGCCCGGGCGCGGCCCGGAACCGGTTCCGGCTATAATTGGCGGTATTCCATTTCAGTCTGTGCCCGCTGCCGCAACGGGATGTTCCCGTGACGGGTCGGGCGCAGGGCCGCGCCTACGGAGACCGCATGTCCTCGCAATACATCTACACCATGAACCGCGTGTCCAAGGTGGTCCCGCCCAAGCGGCAGATCATCAAGGACATCTCGCTGTCCTTCTTCCCGGGCGCGAAGATCGGCCTGCTGGGCCTGAACGGCGCCGGCAAGTCCACCGTGCTGAAGATCATGGCCGGCGTGGACACCGATTTCGAGGGCGAAGCCCGCCCGCAGCCGGGCATCAAGGTCGGCTACCTGGCGCAGGAACCGGAACTGGACCCGACCAAGACCGTGCGTGAAGCGGTCGAGGAAGGCGTGGGCGAAGTGCTGCAGGCCCAGGCCGCGCTGGACGCGGTGTACCTGGCCTACGCCGAGGAAGGCGCCGACTTCGACGCGCTGGCCAAGGAACAGGAGCGCCTGGAGGCGATCCTGGCCGCTGGCGACGCGCACACCCTGGAGAACCAGCTGGACGTGGCCGCCGATGCGCTGCGCCTGCCGCCGTGGGATGCCGTGGTCGGCAAGCTGTCCGGTGGTGAAAAGCGCCGCGTAGCGCTGTGCCGCCTGCTGCTGCAGAAGCCGGACATGCTGCTGCTCGACGAACCGACCAACCACCTCGACGCCGAGTCGGTGGAATGGCTGGAACAGTTCCTGGCGCGCTACACCGGCACCGTGGTGGCGGTCACCCACGATCGCTACTTCCTGGACAACGCCGCCGAGTGGATCCTGGAACTGGACCGCGGCCGCGGCATTCCGTGGAAGGGCAACTACACCGACTGGCTGACCCAGAAGGATGAACGCCTGAAGCAGGAAGACAACCAGGAAAAGGCTCGCCAGAAGGCGATCCAGAAGGAACTGGAGTGGTCGCGCCAGAACGCCAAGGGCGGCCGCACCAAGGGCAAGGCCCGTCTGGCCCGCCTGGAAGAGCTGCAGTCGGTCGATTACCAGAAGCGCAACGAGACCAATGAAATCTTCATCCCGCCGGGCGAGCGCCTGGGCAATGCGGTGATGGAGTTCAAGAACGTCTCCAAGAAGTTCGGCGACCGCCTGCTGTTCGACAACCTGAGCTTCCTGGTGCCGGCCGGCGCCATCGTCGGCATCATCGGCCCGAACGGTGCCGGTAAGTCGACCCTGTTCAAGATGATCACCGGCCAGGAAAAGCCGGATACCGGCGAGATCGTGGTCGGCCCGACCGTGAAGCTGTCCTACGTGGACCAGAGCCGCGACGCGCTGGAAGGCAACCACAACGTCTTCCAGGAAATCGCTGGCGGCCTGGACATCCTCAACATCAACGGCATCGAGATCCAGTCGCGCGCCTACATCGGCCGCTTCAACTTCAAGGGCCAGGACCAGCAGAAGATGGTCGGTTCGCTGTCCGGTGGTGAGCGTGGCCGCCTGCACATGGCCAAGACCCTGCTGCAGGGTGGCAACGTGCTGCTGCTCGACGAACCGTCCAACGACCTGGACATCGAAACCCTGCGTGCGCTGGAAGATGCGCTGCTGGAGTTCCCGGGCAACACCTTCGTCATTTCGCATGACCGCTGGTTCCTGGATCGCATCGCGACCCACATCCTGGCGTTCGAAGGCGACTCGCACGTGGAGTTCTTCCAGGGCAACTACCGCGAGTACGAAGAAGACAAGCGCCGCCGCATGGGCGACGACGCCGCGCCGAAGCGCCTGCGCTTCAAGGCGCTGAAGTAAGGCAACAGGAAAGGCCGCGCTCGCGCGGCCTTTCTCCTTTTGCAATGTGTACCGACCATGCATGCCGGCCAGCGGCCGGCATCTACCCATGAGCGACCCCATGTCCCTGTTCGAGCGCCTGTTCCAGCTGCAGCAGCACGGCACCACCGTGCGCACCGAGCTGCTGGCCGGTGTCACCACCTTCCTGACGATGTCCTACATCGTCTTCGTCAATCCCGAGATCCTTGGCACCACCGGCATGGATGCGGGCGCGGTGTTCGTGGCCACCTGCCTGGCGGCTGCACTGGGTTCGGCGGTGATGGCGCTGGCCGCCAACTTCCCGGTCGGCATGGCGCCCGGCATGGGCCTGAACGCGTTCTTCGCTTTCACTGTGGTCGGCGCTGCCGGCCTGCCGTGGCAGCAGGCACTTGGCGCGGTGTTCATCTCCGGCCTGGTGTTCCTGGTGCTGTCGCTGACTGGTGTGCGTGCATGGCTGGTGTCGGGTATTCCTTCGTCGCTGCGCTCGGCCATCGTGGCCGGCATCGGCCTGTTCCTGGCGATCATCGCGCTGCAGAAGTCCGGCGTGATCGTCGGCAATGAAGACACGCTGGTGGCGCTGGGCCCGTTGAACACCGCGCCGCCGCTGCTGGCACTGGCCGGCTTCCTGCTGATCGCGGTACTGGAAGCGCGCCGCATCCGTGGTGCGATCCTGATCGGCATCCTGGCGGTGACCGGCGCCGGCTGGGCGCTGGGCGACGTGCAGTACCAGGGCCTGGTCTCGCTGCCGCCGAGCCTGGCGCCGACCTTCCTGCAGCTGGACCTGCCGGGCCTGCTGCACCATGACGGCGGCGCGCCGATCGCGGTGCTGCTGCAGGTGGTGCTGGTATTCGTGCTGGTGGAAGTGTTCGATGCCACCGGCACGCTGTATGGCGTGGTCGGCCGCGCCGGCCTGCTGAAGCTGCCGGGCGCGCAGAAGCGCTTCGGCCGCGCGTTGCTGGCCGACAGCACGGCGATCGTGGCCGGTTCGATGCTCGGCACCAGCAGCACCACCGCCTTCGCTGAAAGCGCCTCGGGCGTGCAGGTGGGCGGCCGTACCGGCCTGACCGCACTGGTGGTATCGGCACTGTTCCTGGCCGCGCTGCTGTTCTCGCCGCTGGCGGCGATGGTGCCCAGCTATGCCACCGCACCGGCGTTGCTGTTCGTGGCTGGCCTGATGCTGCGCGAACTGGTGGAAGTGGACTGGAGCGACCTGACCGAATCGGTGCCGGCGGCACTGTGTGCGCTGGCGATGCCGTTCACCTACTCCATCGCCAATGGCCTGGCGTTCGGCTTCATCGCCTATGCCGCGCTGAAGGCCGGTACCGGCCGTTGGCGCGAAGTGCATCCGGCGGTGTGGCTGGTGGCGGTGCTGTTTACCCTGCGCTACGCATTGGAGTAAGCGTTGGGCGGTGCCGGCCAGCGGCCGGCACTACCGGCGGTGGTTCACCTGCCGCGCACGGTGCTTTGGGATGATGCGGGCATGCCACCGCCAGTCCTTCCTGCTGATCCGTCCTCGCCGTTGCGCCGCCGGCTGCTGCGTGCGGCAGTACTGGCGCCGTTGGCCGGTACGCTCGCCACCCTGCCCGGCTGCTCGCTGCCGGTGCAGGTGGATGGCACCTTCCTGCAGCCCTGGCGCAGCCACCTGCAGTGGGGCCAGGCCGACTGGCAGCGATCCTTGAAGCTTGCACGTACGCTGGGCTGCCGGCAGCTGGTGCTGCAGTGGACCGGCATCATCGGTGGCAGCGACGGCGACTGGTCACTGCCCGACAGCAGCCTGCAGCAGCTGTTCACCGCCGCCAGCGGGAACGACATCCGCATCCGCGTCGGCCTGCCCTTCCAGCAACGCTGGTGGCAGGCCATCGGCGCCGACGATGCCACGCTGCAGGCCTTCCTGGCCGACAGCCTGGCGCATGCACGCCGCTGGTTGGCACAGGCGCCCTGGGCGCAGCAGCCGGCCTTCGGGGGCTGGTACCTGCCCTACGAGCTGGAGCAGTACCACTGGGCCGATCCGGCCCGCCATCACTGGCTGGCGCAGTGGTTGCACGGCCTGGTGCAGGCCGCTGGCGCACGCGGCGGTGACTGTGCGATCTCCTGTTACTTCAGCCGCCTGCAGACCAATGGCAACCTGGTCACGCTGTGGCAGGCGGTACTCGCGCACGCGGCCGTGCGGCCCATGGTGCAGGACGGCGTGGGGGTGGCCGGCGCCGGCAACGTGCAGCAGCTGCAACCGCTGCTCGATCATCTCCATGCCAACGGCATCGGTTTCGATGCGATCGTTGAACTGTTCCGCGAACTGCCCGGCGGCCCCGCCGACGGCAGCGGATTCAAGGGCGAAACGGCCGATGCCGCACGCATCCAGCGGCAGTTGGCATGGGCACGCGACAGCGGCGCACAGCACGTGCTGGTCTATGCATTGGAGCCATGGCTGACCCAGGACACACCGCAGGCCGCAGCGCTGCGGCGACGCTGGGGCCTGCCTCAGTAGTAGAGGATGGCGGTGGCGAACAGGCCCTTGGCACGCTGCGTATCACCACCGCCGATGGCGATGCGGTACTGCACGGTCAGGTCCAGGTAGGAACGCGGCGTGTTGTAGTGGTCCTCGCGGAACCAGTAACGCACGCCCACGCCTGGCCCTGCGCCAAGTGACCAGCTGCGCTGCGTATCGTTGAGCGCGAACGACTGCGCCGGGAACGGCGGATAACGGATGTCGCGCACGCGCGAGCGCTGGTCCAGCCAATCGGCGCCAACCACGACATAGGGTGTGACCACCCAGTGCGTCTGCCCGGCACCGAAACGGAAGCTGCGCCCGGCGCGCAGTTCACCGGCAGCGAACCACTGTTCGCGATGCAGGCGCCCGTTGGCCTCGCCAAGGCGCCGCACCGGCGTGCCGTTGGCATCGAGCGCGTCGAGGGTGAAGGTGGCACCGTTGTCGTCCCAGGTATATCCCCCCTGCGCATAGCCACTGACCATCCACCACTGGTTCACATCGGTGCGCAGATCGGTGCCGTGGTAATAACCGTAGGTCAGGTAGGACATCCATCCAGCGGAACCGCTGGCCAAGCGGTAGCGCGCCAGCGTGCTGGCTTCCAGTGGCCGGTTCAGGGCCAGCTGCAGGCGGCACTGCACCGCTGCCGATGCGGGGTAGACCTCGCCCTGGCGGGTGGCGCTGCCGAGGAACTGGCGGCGCTCGATGCCGGCGCTCAGACCGGTCTGGCCAAACGCGTAGCGCAACCCGAACGAGGCGATGGTGGACGGCCAGCCGGTGGTCGAGCGCGAATGACTGAGGCGCTCGGCGCGTGCACGCGCATCCGGCGTTGATTCGCCGGTGCACGGATCCACCGCACGGATCGACTCGTAGGTGCCGCCCTCGTCGTACAGCGTGTTGAGCAGGCGTGCGTAGAGCTCCAGCGTGCCATGCTGGTCGTTGAAGGCCGGGGGCCGCCAGAACGCCTCCAGCGTACTGAACACCGAATCGCCGGGCGTACTGATCGCCGCACCGCCGACATTGGTTGCGGCCTGGCGCGCCCCCCGGAAACCGGCCGAGGCGATCACGCCCCACTCGCGTGAATAGTTGGCGATGGCATTGCGCACGTTGTAGCGCTGATGCTCATCCAGCGGCAGCTCACCGACGTCGGCGCGGTCGATGGCGCTACGCAGCAGGGTCACCGCCTGTGGATGATCGCCGTTGGCTGCGCTGGCGTAGGCCTGGTCGAGCACCACGCTTTTCGGTGCCTTGCCGGTGGCCTCGGCGGCACGGAAGTCGGCCAGTGCCTGCGCCGGTTCGTGCGCCTTCTGGTTGAGGTAGCCGCGCTGCATCAGCGCCTCCGCATCGTCAGGACGCTGTGCCAGTGCCGCATCCAGGCGCTGCCGTGCTTCGTCCTGCTGTGCGCGGTTGCCCGCTGCCAGCGTGGTGGTCAGCAGGGCTTGCAGGTTCGCGTCGTCCGGTGCGAGTTGCACGGCCTGCCGCGCCTCACCGATGGCATCGGCGTAGTCCTCGCGCGCGTAGGCAGCGTAGGCGCGCTGTGCGGCACCGCCATCGCCCTGCAGGTCGGCCGGCGTCAGCTCGCAGACGTTACCGGTATCACCGGACTGGCAATGCTGGACGGGTGCCGGGTAGGTCTGGGCGCTGATGCGGGGAAGCGCGCGACTGGAACGGATCGCCCGGGCGCGTTGCTCGATGCCCTGCTGCAGCAACTGCTGCGCGCGTGCATCGCCCGCATCCGTCGGCAATGCCGACTGCAAGGGTGCCAGCAGCGCCGCGGCGCGCGTGCGGTCGGCACTGGCCAGCGCCGCATCCACCGCCAGCAGACGCACGTTGTGTTGCTGCGTTGTCGACCCCGGCGCAGCGAGTGCGGCGTCGAAATCTTCATTGGCCCGCAACGTGCTGCCCTGGCGCTGGCGCAGGTAACCGCGCATGACCCGTGCATTGAGGTCGTTGGCATCTACCTGCAATGCCTGATCAGCACTGTGCTCAGCGTCGGCCAGCTGATCGCCCTGCAGCTGCGCGGTGATCAATAGCAGCCGGTATGAAGCCACGTCGGGGGCCAGTTCCACGGCAGCGTGTGCCTGCTCAATGGCGGCGGCATCCTCGCCTCCGGACAGCGATTGATAGGCCTGCTGGGCCTGCAGCAGGGCGCGTTGGCGACCCAGTGCCACGCGCCGCGTGCGCAGCGCCTCGGCATTCGGTGCACCCAGCTGCAGCGCGGTGCCGATGGCGGCGTCGGCCTGTTCGGGCTGTTGCTGTGCCTCCAGTGCTGCCACCCATAGCAGGGCCCATGCGCCCTGTTTCGGCTGCTTCCGGAACGCCTGCTCGGCCTTGCTGGCCGCCTCTCCCATCCGCCCGGCGTCATAGGCCGCGTACGCCTCGGTGGCCAGCGCGTAGGCCTGCTGCCTGCTGCGGTGTGCGGCGCTGCCGACCGGACGAGATGGGGATGTCGTGCGCGCACCTTCGCCTCCGGTTGCCGCGCTACGTGCAGCGGTGGCAGCCGCCAGCGCCGGCAAGGCCGGATCCTTCATCCCCGCGTCCAGCGCACGCCGCGCCTGCTGCTGCGCTTCTGCACCACGCCCGAGTTTCTGCAGCGCATAGATCTGCAGCAGGCGCAGCCGCACCACGTCCGGGCGCAGCCGGATCGCTTCAGTGGACTGCTGGTACGCCGCTCGGTAGTCACCACGCTCATAGGCGGCAAACGCCTGTTCGGCGATGCGGTAGGCCGCACCGGACAATGGCAGCGGCGCATCGGCCTGTGCCAGTACCGGTGCGGTGGCTGTAGCCAGCGCGACAGCAATGACGGTGGACAGCAGCGTGGTCTTCATGCCGGCAAGGCTCCTGGAGGCCGCGACTGCAGCGTGGCCGCACGCCGGCGCTGTTCCTGCATGGCCTGGGCCACGGCCTCCTCGGTGGTGATGCCCTGCTTGACCAGGTAATCGCCGATGCGGCCGTCGCGCTGCGGCATGTAGTCATCCAGTGCGATCTCGAAGCGCGCGTGGTCGATCAGGCGCATTTCTACCAGCAGGTCGCCCAGCAGCGGCACGTTGTCCAGGTGCCACTGCCGGTCGCCGCCGATCAGGCGCAGGCCCGCGTTGATTTCGCTTTCGCGGGCGATGCTCTGTTCGACGTGCTCACTGCGGGTTTCCTGCTTCAGCAGCGCCAACGCCTCTTCGGGCAATGGGCTGGCGACGGCCAGCCGCAGGGTGCCTTGCTCACGCGGTGGCAGCGGCAGCATGCGCCATTGCACGCAGGCATCGGCACTGACCGGGAACTGGCAGGCGCGCAGGTAGTCCACGTCGATGACCGCGCGTGGCAGGTCGCCCTGGAAGGCGATCGCCTCGGCCAGCGTTTCATCATCCAGCCAGCCCTGGGTGAGCAGGATGCGGCCCAACGGCTGCTGGCGGCCTGCCTGCTGCTGATCCAGCGCCTGCTGCAGGCGTTCGGGTTCCACCGCCTGCCAGGTGGTCAACAGCTCACCGAGCTGCTTGCGGGTCTGCACCAGCTGTGCCGCATCCGGGAAGTCGTGCATGGTCTTGTCCCAGACCATGCGCTTGCCGAACAGCAGGTAGGCCAGGAACACCTTCCACGCGCGCGCGGTGGCCATGAAATTGATCATGTTGCCGACCACCATGCGAGGGATCGACATCAGCGCATGCTCCCAGCCATACAGCCGGTTGACGAAGTAGAAGCGCTGCACGACGCGGGTGGCCAGCGCCGCCGTGGTCAGCAGCGCCACGTTCATCTGCCAGGTACCGGCCTGGAACACGCTGGGAAACTGCATCGTCCACAGCCCGGTCATCTTCAACAGCCAGAACAGCAGCAGCTGCAGGAAGATGACGTAGGCGATGATGCTGACGAACGAGGTGATGATGCCCTTGCGGTCGCGCGCCAGCAGGTACTTGGTGGCCAGCGAGCCGCGCCAGCCCAGCGACTCCCAGCTCTGCAGGCCGATGCCCAGCACCCACCGCGCCTTCTGCCGGTACGATGCGCGGAAGTTGTCGGGGAAGTACTCGCGCACGCACAGCGCCATTTGCTGGGTGCGCTCGCGTACCGGGCCCCAGCCGAACCAGGACGGGCGACGCACGCGGAACTGCACCGGGAAGCGCGCGAAGATCGACTGCATCCCCATCGCCGCCAGCCGCGCACCGACGTCGTAGTCCTCGGTGAGGCTGTCGGTGTTGAAGGGCTGGTTGTCGGTCTGCGCGCTCAGTGCCAGCAGCGCGCGCCGCGAGAAGCAGGTGCCGACGCCCGCCGACGGCACCATGCCGGAAACACTTTCACGCACCACCAGATCCTTGGCATGCCATTCGGCGAACTCGTCCATGTAGACGCCGGCCACCAGTTCGTACCACTCGCGGTCCAGCGAGGTGACCGGCAACTGGATCATGTCCTTGCGCGGCAGCAGGTAGTTGTAGAAGCGCAGTTCCATCGGGTGCAGCACGTCCTCGCTGTCGTGCAGGATCACCCCGGCGAACTCGATGTCGTGGCGTTTCTCGTAATCGAAGATGGCCAGGATCAGCCAGTTCAGGCAGTCGGCCTTGCTGGTCGGCCCGTCATGCGGCACTTCCACGCGGCGCAGGCGCTTGTAGCGGCGGCGCATGCGCTCCACTTCGTCGATGGTCTGCTGGTCGTTGGGATAGGTGCCGACGAACACGACGTACTCGCGGTAGTCGAGTACGTTGATCATGTTCTCCACCATCTGCGCGATGACGTCGTACTCCATCCACGCCGGCACCATGATCGCCAGCGGCTGTTGCGGCCGCTGCAGCAGGTCTTCCTGGGTCAGTGGCCGGTACGCCTCGCGACGCTTGATGGTGAGCGCCCGCCAGCTCTCGCGCACCCAGTACCAGACATCGATGAACAGGTCATCGAGGCTGGAGATCAGGATCAGCACGGCCACCGCAGCCGCCGTGGTTTCCAAGGCAGCGTAGTAGTTGGCCAGCTGGATGTTCCAGAACAGACCGTCCACGGTGGATCAGTGCCCTGTGTTGGCGGACTTGCGGCGGCGCACCTGGGTAACGCGGGCGGCCAGCAGCGCGAACACGATCACGCCGACCAGCAGCAGCAACCAGACCATGTGCCGTTCCCACTTCGATTGCGGATTGCCGTCCTGCGCGATACGCGTGCCATAGGGATCCTGGCGGTCGAATTCGCGCACGGCCTCACTGCCGTCGAGCACGGCGAGATCACCGCGCAGCAGCCGGAACGGTGCGCCGAACGGCGGTGCCTGTGCGCCCAGGTCGCTGTACAGCACGCCGAGCTGTCCGCCGGCGGTGCCGACCTGCACCACCGCGGCACGATCCAACCCGCTGACATCCAGCAGCGGCTGCGGCTCCCCGCCGAGCAGCAGATGACCGTCCTTCAGGCCGGCCACATCGACACCCGATGGCGCCACACCGAACGCCAGCCACGGCGCACCCGGGCTGACCGCCGCACCGGCATCGACCACCTTCAGTTCCGACGCCTCCGGCGAGGCACCCACTGCACTGGCCACCGCAATCACCTTGCGCAGCGATGCCGGTGCATCCTGCAGCCACGTGGCCGGCACGAACACCTGGTTGCCGCGCGACAGCTGACTGCTGGCGCCGACGAAATCACTGCCCAGCGACCGCTTGGCCAGGGTCAGGTGGCTGCTGGGCAGGATCGAGACCGGATAGGCGGTGGCCGGATCGTGGCAATAAGGTCGTGCCGGCTGGCGCAGGAAGCTGACGCGGATCTCGTTGCGCGCCGACAGCGCGTAGGCCGGCACCTTGGCCACCAGCCGTTGCGGCTGGCCATTGGCCGACAGCACCTTACCGCCCAGCAGGTAATCGTTGAAATGGATCGTGGCCACCGCGCCCTGCCCGGCGGCGTTGGGCGCCGCCGAGACATCGATCACCACTTCCTCGGGCAGGCGCCCATCGGCCGACAGCGTGCCGAGGTCGAAGGTGGCACTGCGGTCCGCGCGGGTTACCACATCCATCGTACCGGCGATGTTGCCGAGCCGGCTCAGCAGCACCTGGTCTCCGTCCAGCTTCGGTGTTCCCGCCGCGCTGACCTGCAGGCTGCGGCCCAGCGCATAGCTGCGCCACTGTTCGGCGAACAACCCGGCGACCTTGCCCGCCGCCGCCGGGTCGACCACCAGCGTCGGACGGCCAGCAACGGCGACCACGCTGACCGATGCGTTGGCCGTGGGCTTTTCCAGGCCGCCCATATCGGTACCGCGCCACGCGGCGAAGGCAGCGCCCGCATCGGCACCCGTAGCCGCAACCTGTACGGCCAGCGCGTCCAGTGCCGCGCGTACGCCGGCCCGCAGCGCATCGCTGCCGATCATCACGTCAGCGGCCAAGGGTCCGCTGTCACGCAGCGACAGCAGCGCCCCCACTTCGGCCAGGTCCTTGATCGCATGCGTGCGCTCGCCCGCAGCCAGCGCGGCATAGGCTGGCACGCCCTGCAGGCTGGCCGGGATGCTGATGCCGGCCAGGTCGACACTGTCACCGACCTTGGGCAGCGCCACCACCTGCACCTGCTTGCCACCGCCCTGCAACGCGGTACCGATGCGCCAGGCGGCGTCGTAGGCGGGCGCCTGCAGCGCCTTGCCGTCCACCAGCAGGCGCACCTGCGGTGGCAGCGCGCCCCAGGCCTTGGCCACGGTGTCCACGGCGCGGCCGTCGAAGCGGTAGCTGAAACGCGAGTCCGGCGACAGCCGCAAAACGTTGGCCGGCGCGCTCTGGTCGGCACATTGGTAGTCGGAGACGATCGACCACCAGCCGACGCCGACCCGCACGAAGCCGTTCTGGCGAGGTTCGCCATCAATGGCCAGCAGCTGGCTGGCGTCGCCCTGCGCATCGGTGATCGAGCGCGCGGCGATCGGATCGCCATCGACCGACCACAGGCCGGAAGTGCGCCCGGCGTGGCCGCGCACATAGCGCCCGTCCAGCTGCAGCTGCGCATCGCGGGTGGCGACGCCGGCCGGCACCGGCAGGTAGACCTCGCGCTGGCTCTCCTGCCCGCTCAGCACCAGCGGTTGGCGGAAACCGAGTTCACGCAGGGTCATCTGCCGGCTGACCGTGCTGTCGCCGCTCCATTCGGCGAATTGGCCGGCGACGCTGTCGGCGGCATGGGCACTGGCAACCACGCCCGACAGGACGAACGCGGCGGCGGATGCAAACAGGGGAGAGCGGCCGGTCTGGGTCATGGCGTCACTTCGCGTGGATGGGGGTGGGCGGCACCGCTGTTGCGGAGGCCGGGCGAGAATTCGGGAAGGGGCGTGCCACGCAGGGCGGCGACGATGCGCGCGCTGGCACGGCCATCGCCGTAGGGGCTGGCGTCGGGATCGAAGCGGGTCGGATTCGGTGGTTGGGCCAGTGCTGCGTTGACCGCCTCGACAATGCGCGAGGGCGTGGTGCCGACCAGCGTCACCACACCGGCCTCGACCGCCTCCGGGCGTTCGGTGACGTCGCGCATGACCAGCACGGGCTTGGCCAGCGCAGGCGCTTCTTCCTGCACGCCACCGGAGTCGGTGAGGATGACGTCGGCGCGCTGCATCAGGCGCACGAAGCGCAGGTAGTCCTGCGGCGGCACCAGGTGCACGTTGTCGAGATGGCCGAGGTGGGCGTTGACCGGGCCCTACACGTTCGGGTTGAGATGCACCGGGTACAGCACCTGCAGGTCCGGCCGCCGCGCCAGTTCGGCCAGTGCACGGCAGATGTCCTCGAAGCCCTGCCCGAAGCTCTCACGGCGGTGGCCGGTGACCAGCAGCAGGCGACGATCGGGGTCAAGCATGTGGAAGGGTTCGTCAGCCCGCGCACGCAGCGCCGGGTCGGCATCCAGCCGCTCTACGGTCTGCTGCAGGGCATCGATGACGGTATTGCCGGTGACCAGGATCTGCCCGCCCAGGTGTTCACCGGCCAGGTTGGCGCGCGAGCTGGGCGTGGGCGCGTACAGCTGGTGGCCGACCACATCGATCACCCGCCGGTTCATTTCCTCCGGCCACGGCCGGTTGATGTCGCCGGTGCGCAGGCCGGCCTCGACGTGACCGATCGGAATGCGGTGGTGGAACGCGGCCAGTGCGGCGGTCATCGCCGTGGTGGTATCGCCGTGCACCAGTACCCGGTCCGGACGAACCTGCGTGTAGAGCGCGTCAAGCCGTTCGAACAGCTTGGAACACAGGCCATTGAGGGTCTGGTTGGGCACCATGACATCGAGGTCATGGTCGGCGGTGATCGCGAACAGCGACATCACCTGGTCCAGCATCGCCCGGTGCTGGCCGGTGATACAGACCACCGATTCGATGTCCGCAGCCTCCGCCAAGGCCCTTACCAGCGGCCCCATCTTGATCGCTTCCGGTCGCGTGCCGAACACCGACAGGACCTTCATCGCAGCGCTCCGAAAGGCCGGCGCGAGGGAATGCCAGGAGCTGTAGCCACGTCTGGATCCTTTCGGCGTTCCCGTCCAACACCCGCAGGCAGGAGACGGTCACCTCATGAGGAAACTCCAAAATCGCGACGTACATCACATTCGAATGATGGTACGTGCGTCGTGGCATTGATCTTCATCGTTGGAAGATCAAGACGCAGTCAACGCCGCCCGTGGAACGGGCGACGTTGCGGTGGAACGCAGCAGTGGCGCGGCCTGCGGCCGCCTTACTCGTACTGGATGGTGAAGGTGGCCTGGCCGTTTGCGACACCTGCACCCACCGTGCCGGCCTGGGTCTGCACATAGCGGGCACGCAGCGGCAGCGCCATGACACTGGTACCCGGCACGGTGGTGCCGACGTTGACGGTCTGGCCGAAACGCACTTCGCGCTCGGTGCTGCCATCGCGCTGGACCATCTGGATGCCGATACGGGTGGCGCTGTTGGTGGCCGCACTCAGCTTCAGCACGCCGGGCATGTTCGAGCTGTCCTGGTCGGCGTCGAGGCGGATGCCGATCTTGCTCTGGTAGGCAGCAACGTTGCTGCCCTGGCAGTTCAGGCGGATCTCGAAATCGCGATCGACAGCCTTGGAACCGACACCGGAGAAGGTGGTGTTGGGCACGCTGCCGAAATCGACAGCAATGTTGCGGCTGCCGGCCTGCACTTCACAGGTCGGGCTGACCACGGTGGTGCCCGAGCCCCTGAAGGTGGAGGTCAGCACCGGGCGGCTGGGGCCATCACCATCGAAGTAGTAGGTGGTGAAGCGACCGTTCGGTGCGATCACGCCCGAACCGGTCTGCGCGGCGGTCTTGATCAGCTGGATGCGGAACTGGCCACCGATCAGCGAGATCGTGGAGTTGGCCGCGAAATTGATGGTATGTGGGTAATAGGCCTGGATCGCGCCGGAGTCGCGGAACAGGCGGATGCCCACACCGGCCACGCCGGTCTCATAGACGTTGGCAAAGCCGGCCACCGGTCGCTTCTGCGGCGCGTTGACGTACTCGCCTGTCGAGTAGCCGCTATACCAGTAGTCACAGCGGGCAACGCTGTTCTGCTGGTTGATCGGCACGCTGATTTCCTTGATCACGCCACCCACCGGTGTACTGGGCAGGATCACGATCTGACCCATGTCCATCTGCACGTCCTGTGCAACGAAGCCGTTGATCTGGATGCGGCAGGCCGCACTGGCCTGCTGCGCCAGCAGCACACCACCCAGCAGGGCCAACGCGGCCAATGCCTTGCGGCCACGGGAAGAAATCATCGGCATGCTGCCTCCAGCGGGATGAAGCCGGTCTTGGACGCGTCGGCGCCCGCCGGTACCTGGTAATCAATGGTGCAGCGCTGATCGGCACCTGCGCCCCACTCGACCTGCAACTGGCCCTGGTTCTTCTCGCTGCGCACGTACAGGCGGCCGCCCTGGCTGACCATGCCCACCGGCTGGCCCTGCTCGTCCTTGACCTGCGCACCGAACGGCATGGTGCGGCCATCGGGGTTGCGCACCTGGATCAGCAGCGCGTTGCCCTTGCGGGTATCGAAGCGCAGGTAGCTGATGGCTCCGGCGAACGGCGCGATCGACTGGCTGGTGCTTTCCAGCTCGACGTCGTGGGCCATGCCCTGCGGGTCGAGGGTGACGGTATTGAGGCGGTACGGCGACACGTACGGGACCACCGCGTAGCCGCGGCCGTCGACGCGCAGGCCCGGGGCGTTGCTGACAATCGCATCGCGTGCGCCCGGCGCTTCCACCAGCACCATGGTGTCGCCACGCTGCGGGGTGAAGGTGAAGCCGCCCGGATGCACGACCACGCTGCCGTTGGCACCGACCGACGCCTGGCGGAAATCGCGCGAGTGGCTGTAGGTCGCGTTCAACGCGCTGTAGCGGCTGCGGTATTCCGCACTGCCCACCGCGGTGGTGCCACCTTCGCGGGAGTCGGACAGCGCCACACCGTAGCTGAAGTTGTTGTCGATGCCGGTCGAACCGGTGATGCCAACGCGGCTGTTGTCGTAGCCACCGCGCTCGCGCACGCCGAGGTCGGCGCTGAACGACACCGGGTGCGAACCCCGGCCCAGCGGCACGCTCATCGACAGCAGGTACTGGGTATCGGAACGGCCGAGCACGCCCTCTTCGGTGCGCAGCGCCGAGAAGCCGTAGTTCACCGAACGCCAGGCGTTGTTGTAGCCCACCTGATACTGCTTGGAGGTGCCGGGGCGGTCGTAGAAGTCACGCACCGAGCCGGTCACGTACAGCGCGCCGCCGCGACGGCCCAGCGGCTGGTTCAGCGTTACCTGGAACTGGCTGCGCTGACGGCCACGGGTGGTCGGATCGATGCCGCGCTTGTCCGAATCACGGCCATACAGCGCGTCCTGCAGGCTGTAGAAGCCTTCGGTCGAATAGCGGTAGGCGGCCAGGGTCAGGTTGGTCCCGGTCTCGCCGATCATGTTGCTGTAGCTCAAGCGCACGCTGGCACCGGTGTGGTTGCCGTAGTGGTCGAACGTCGTACGTGCGTGGGTGACGTCGGCGGCGAACGCGCCAACCGGCGTGGACAGGCCGACGCCGTACAGCAGCGACAGGTAGCCGTCGCTCAGTGCACTGCCGCCGTACAGCGTCAGCTGGTTGCCGATACCGCGCTGGTAGGTGCCCTGCACCAGCCACGGCTCATCGGCCAGCAGCTTGTTGCGCACCTGGCCGGCGGTCAACGAGTAACGCGACACGCCTTCGCGCAGCATCTGCGGCACCGAACCGAACGGCACCTTGAATTCGCGGCGGCGGCCATCGGCCTCGATCACGCTCACTTCCAGGTCGCCGCCGTAGCCGGTCGGGTACAGGTCGTCGATGACGAAGCTGCCCGGCGACACGGTGGAGGAGTAGATCAGCTGCTCGTTCTGGCGCACTTCGATGCGTGCGTTGGTCTCGGCGATGCCGCGCACGACCGGCGCGTAACCGCGCAGCGAATCGGGCAGCATGCGGTCGTCGCTGGCCAGGCTGGCACCGCGGTAACCGATCGAGTCGAACAGTTCACCTGTGGTGTAGGCCTCACCGATGGTGAGCATGCCGCGCACCTGCGGGATGCCGCGCTGTGCATAGGTGGCGATGCTCTGCCAATGGCGGCCATCGCCCTCGGACCAGGTCAGGTTCGAATCGTGGCGGAACTGCCAGCCACCCAGGTTCAGGCCGGCGTTGAGGCCGAGGTAGGCACTGCGGTTGCGCTGGCCACCTTCGACACGGCTGTCGCTGTCGATGGCATTGAAGCTGTAGCCGACGAAGCCGGCATTGATGCCGCGGTCCCACAGCGCCGGGTTGACGTAGCCGCGTGCCTCACGGCGCAGGAACACCTGCGGGATGCTCAGGTCGTAGCGCAGGTTGCCGCTGTCATAGACGCCATAGGCATTGGCCATGCGCTGCTGGACCGGCACGCAGCTGGTCTTGTCGGTCGGCACGGACGGATCCTGCTGCAGCAGCACGGCTTCGCTGTCCACGCCCATTTCTTCCAGCATCGGCAGCGGCAGGCAGGCGTCGACACGGCCCTGCGCATCGGCCTTGAACTGCAGATCGCGACGGCCCTGCCAGGCACCGTTGACGTAGACGTCGACACGGTAGTTGCCGGCCACCATCGGGTTGCCGTTGCTGAAGGCCGCCAGATCGACCTGCTTGGCCTGGCCAGACAGGAAGCTGGAGTTGAACTGGGCCGATTCCGGTGCACGCGCATTGGCCGCACCACTCTGCGCCATCAGCGCCTGTTCGCCGAGATTGGCCGGGGCAGCCAGCGCCCATCCTGGGCAGGCCACGCCAGCAACCAACAGGCAAAGCGCCTGATGGATCGACAATGTCAATCTGTTTCCGATCACACTGACATTCCTTCAATTCGCCGCACAGCGGCGGTGGCGGGATGCGCAGGCCCAAGGCCGGCGCGGCGCGTTCAGCCCCCGGTGCTGCCGAGGCGGATGGTGTGTTCCACCCGGCCGCCGTAGTCGTTGATGGTGATGAAGCGGACCTGGTCGGTGCCCGCCGGTGCGGCGAACTCCAGGCTCTGCTTCGGCGCGACCATCGCGCCCTTGTCCTCGACGGCCTTTTCACTGCTGCCGGTCACGGCATGTACTTCGGCCAGAGTGACGTGGAAGGGGCTCGGGTTTTCCACCCGCAGACGGTCGCCCGTGCGGGTCCAGCGCAGCGCTGCCGGCGCGTCGTTGGCGACGCCCTTCAGGCCCTGCGGCCGGTAGAAAAGCTTCAGGCGCGAACGGAACGCGACCTGCAGGTAATTCTGTTCGCCGCTGTCGGCGTTGTCCGGGGACGGCGGAACATCCAGCACGTTGAGCCAGAACACCGACTCGCGGTCGGTCGGCAGCTGCGCGCCGGAGAAGATCAGTCGCAGCGCCTGGCTGCGGCCCGGCTCGACGCGCGCGATCGGCGGCGTCAGCACGAACGGGGCATCGCTGGTATCGGCGGTCTGGTTGGCGTCGCCGCTGTCGATCCAGGCCTGCACCAGCGCCGGCGAATCGCCCACGTTGTCGACCTGCACGGTGACTTCGCGCGCCTGCGCCGGATAGATCACTCGCGTGCCATTGACCACCACGCCGGCCAGAGCGTTCTGGCAGAAGGGCAGCGTGAACGCTGCCAGCAGCAGCGCCCGGGGAAAGAATGCTTTCATCGGAAGTACTACGCTCGAGGTATGTGGCCAGGGGCCGCGAGGCACTGGCCGGCGCGTACGCCGGCCAGTGCGGGTACGACTACGATCAGTTGTAGATGATCGTGTACTTGACGCTGCTGGTGACGTCGCCCGGGGTGGCGGCGGCAGTGGCGTAGTACTCAGCGTAGTAGTTCAGATCGGCCGAGCCGTCGGTGCCGACGGTGACCCACTGCGAGTTGGTCTGGGCCTGGCCAGCGCCTGCAGCCTTGATCGGCAGGACCTGGTTGTTCGAACCCAGCAGCTGCAGCTGCACGTTGGTGGCAGCGTTGGCCGAAGCCTGGTTCAGCAGGCGGCCGGTGTTGAAGTCAACGGTCGAACCCGGCTCGAAGTAGGTCGCGACGTTGCCGGCGCTGCACTTGGTCAGGTTGATGGCGAACGGGGTGCGACCGGCAACGTTACCGGCGGCGGCCAGGGTGTTCTTGGACACGGTCGGCAGGTTGACGGAGAAGTCCTTGCCGCCCGGGGTCGAGATGGTGCAGGTCTTGTCGGTCACCTTGCCGTTGAAGGTGATGGTGCCGTCGGCGGCGTTGGCGGCCAGCGGAGCGGCGGCCAGCATCAGAGCGGCGATGATATTGATCTTGTGCATTCGCTTTTACCTAACCCTACTGAAGAGATGAGAAGTAGAGGAGGAAGCAAGGAGCACTGCCGGGCTATCAAGACCCATCCTTGCGTCTCACCTGTGGCCGGACTCGGACATACCTTCCCCTGAATCCGTGACGCAAGTATAGGCACAACTGTGATGAAAGTCTCATTATTTTTCTGAACGCCAATTCATTGACGCCTCAAATGTGACGTGGTAGGCGAAATGAGAGCCCGGCGGGCGTGGGGGATTTGACGGCAAGGCGATCAGGTCACAAACGACCCTGCATGACGCTTCCCGTGGCGCGTTCGGCATGCGCGAAAACAGGCTTTTTTCAGGTGGAAATCGCCTTATTTGATGCGCATCACTCTTTCTTGGTGATGGCCCTAGCAGATTCGGATTTGTCCTATTAAAGACGGATCGAACCTGTCGCTAACTAGGACACACCGAACCAGAGAACGTGTCATGAGGAACTCCATTCTGCTGTGTGTGGCCCTGATGTCCGTCAGTGCGCTGGCCCAGGCCAGCAGCGGCAGCATCCGTTTCAGCGGCCGTATCGCCGAGCCGGGCTGCACGACGAACCTGTCCCAGGGTGAGCTGAGCCTGGCCGCCTGCCCGCCCTCGGCCAAGGGCTCGACGGTGGCCGTGACGGCGCTGGCCGATGGTCAGGCCGCGACGCTGCGCGACGGCAAGCGCCAGGGCCAGAAGCTGTCGGTGTCGGCCAGCGCGATGCGCGCCGGCGATATCGCCTTCTCCGAGCGTTACAGCGTGCAGGCTTCGAAGCAGCAGCCGCTGCAGGGCGCCTACCTGGTGGTGGTCGACTACCTGTAAGCCGACGTGTTTACGCCGGCGGCAGCTCGAACACCTGGCGCAGATAGGCCAGGTAGCCCGGGTCGTCGCACATGCTCTTGCCCGGCGAATCGCTGAGCTTGGCCACCGGCTGGCCGTTGCAGCGGACCATCTTGATGACGATGTTGAGCGGCGTTGGCCCCAGATCATTGGTCAGGTGGGTGCCGACGCCGAAGGCGACCTGGCAGCGACCACGGAAGTAGTCGTACAGGCGCATCACCTTGGCGATGTCGAGCCCATCGCTGAACACCAGCACCTTGCTGCGTGCATCCACCCGGCGCTGCTGGAAGTGCGCCAGCATGCGGTCGCCCCAGTCGAACGGATCGCCGGAGTCATGGCGGACGCCGTCGAACAGCTTGCAGAAGTACATGTCGAAGTCGCGCAGGAACGCATCCAGGCCGACCACGTCGGACAGCGCGATGCCGAGGTCGCCGCGATACTCGCGTGCCCACGACTCCAGTGCCGCCACCTGCGAATCGCGCAGGCGCGGGCCCAGCGCCTGGAACGCCTGCAGGTACTCATGGGCCATGGTGCCGTGCGGGGTCATGCCGTACAGGCGGGCGAAGTGCACGTTGCTGGTGCCGACCAGCTGCGGGCCGAGCGCATCGCGCAGCAGCGGCAGCAGACGGGCATGCCAGTCACGCGAGTAGCGGCGGCGGCTGCCGTAGTCGGCGATGCGGCACTGCTCGAACCCCGGGGTATCACGCAGCAGCGCGGCCTTGGCCTGCAGGCGGCGCTCGCCCTCGGCGAAGTCGGCGGTGGTGGTGTTGCGGAACCAGACTTCGTTGATGATCGCCAGCAGCGGCACTTCGAACAGGATGGTGTGCAGCCAGGGGCCGGTGATGTCCAGTTCGATCTCGCCGGGCACGGTCTCCGACGCGCGCAGCTGGATGTACTTGCGGTCGAGGTGGAACAGGCCGAGGAAATCGGCGAAGTCCGGCTTCACGAAGCGCAGGCCACGCATGTAGTCCAGCTCCGCGTCGCTGAAACGCAGGCTGCACAGGTGGTCGATCTCTTCGTCGATCTGGTCGATGTAATGGGCCAGGTCGATGCCGGGCGTGCGGCACTTGAACCGGTACTGCACCTGGGCGCCGGGGTGCTGGTGGAGCACCGCCTGCATCATGGTGAACTTGTACAGGTCGGTGTCGAGCAGGGACTGGATGATAGGCATGGGGCGGATTATGCGCCCGGCAGGGTGAACCGGGGTGCCTGCGGCCACACTCAGCTCACGGGAAACAACATTGGTAGATCCACGCCATGCGTGGATGCTCTTGCGGCGCTACAGCGCCCTGCGCAGCAGCTTCGGCACCAGCATCAGCGCGTGCGCCCAGATCGCGCCCCACACCGCTACCCGCACCGGCAGCGAACGCTGCCTGGCCTCGAACTTCTGGAAATAGCGCCACAGGCCCTTGTGCTTGTGCCATTCAACGAAGAACGGCCGCGAGCGGCTGGAGACGCCACGAACGTGGGTGACCTGCAGGTCATTGGCGATCGCCACCACTGCTCCGGCTTCGCGTGCACGCCGGCACAGGTCCAGGTCTTCGGCATGCAGGCGATAGTCGGCGTCCCAACCTCCGATGCAGTCGAACAATGCACGCGGCATCATCAGCAGCGCACCGGACAGCGCCGGCACCCGCTGCAGCGCCTGCTGCGGGTCACGCGGCACCGCCAGCTTCGAGCCCTTGCCCGGCGAGCGCAGCATCATCAGGAAATCCGGGTCGCGGCGGCGCACGGCTTCGTCGGCATGGCCCTGCTCGTCCACCTGCTCGACACCGAGCAGGCAGTCGCCCAGTCCTTCCGCGCGGCTGCGCAGTGCGGCCAACGTCTCCGGTTCGACCATCAGGTCCGGGTTGATGAAGGCCAGCCATGGGCTGTGCGAATCGGCCACGCCCTGGTTGTTGGCGGCGGCAAAGCCGGGATTGTCCGGATTGCCGACGAAACGCACGCGCGGGTCGTGGCTGGCATGGCGCTGCACGATATCCAGCGTGCCATCCATCGAGCCATTGTCGATCACCCGGATCTCGGCCACGTCCTGCGCCTGGCGCAGACGCGAGAGGCAGGCGTCGATGGTGCTGCCGCTCTGGTAGGTGACGACGATGGCGGCAATGGCAACATTCAAGCAGGAGGCTCCGGCGCGGAAGACGAGACGAACAGGTCACCCTGTTCCTTCGGCATTATCGCCTGCCGCATGCGCTGCTGCAGATCGGCACGCAGGCCATGCAACGGATCGTGCATGAGGAAGTCAGCCAACCGTGGCACCCACCCCGGCCAGCGCGCGGCCAGGGCCTCGAGATCGCCATCACGGCTGACCGCCTCCCCTGCCCGGCTGACGAAGGCGGTCTCGCACAGCACGTTGCGCCATCCCAGGCCAGCCATGCGCAGGCTCAGGTCCACCAGTGCCGCGTTCCAGCCGGCGTAGCTGTCCACGTCCAGGCCGCCGGCGCGGCGACGCGCGTTGCCGCGCACCAGTACCGCGTGGGTGACCGCCGAGGGCAGCTCCGGATGCAGCACCGGCAGCGTGGCACAGGTGTGTGCCAGCAGCGCCGGGTCCTCCGGTTCGGGATTGATTTCGCCCAGCCGCGGCCATGCAGCGGTTTCGCCGGCATTGCACCACGGGGTTGCGGTGGCGATGGCGGCGTCGCGGGCGAAGGCATCCTGCAGCTGCTGCAGCCAGCCCGGCGCGGGCACGCTGTCCGGCGCCAGCACCGCCACGTCCATGCCCTCGCAGGCGCGCAGCATCTCATCCAGATGGGCGACCTCGCCCAACGGCCGCGCGCGGCGGGTGTATTCGGCCTGCAATGGCGTATGCGCCAACCAATGCTCCACCACCGCCTGCGCACGCGGGCCGGTCTGCGCGTCATCGGCCAGCCAGACCGCGGTTCCCGGCGCAGTGCCGGCATCCAGCGCGGCCAGGCAGCGGTCGAGTGCGGCATCGTCCACGCACAGCGGCAACAACACGATCGCCCCCATCCCGCCTCCGTGGTTGTCGGTAGCCACAGCCTAGCACTGGAGGGTATCGGCCGGGTTGCACCCGGCACCTGCAGAGGCCAGAGCCAGAGCCG
Organism: Stenotrophomonas sp. 63632_Sma; assembly: GCF_056482875.1. Classification (NCBI taxonomy): domain Bacteria; kingdom Pseudomonadati; phylum Pseudomonadota; class Gammaproteobacteria; order Lysobacterales; family Lysobacteraceae; genus Stenotrophomonas; species Stenotrophomonas sp. 63632_Sma. Next base: position 628,351 of record NZ_CM151220.1, on the reverse strand, counting down.
AAGCAACAGCCGGAGCAAAAGCTGGGTTCCTGGGGGATGGCGGGGTGGGTCCGGTTGCGGGGGACGCTGCAAGTACGTCCATGTAAGCTCGGTCGCCGCATCCATGCGGCTCACGCCCCCACAACCGGACCCACCCCGCCTTCGACAGATCTCTGCGATCTGCAGTAGATCCACGCCATGCGTGGATGAATCTCCATCGGAATCGAATATTTCGAATTGGAATCGAAAAGCATTCACGCATGGCGTGGATCCAGCGTGTCGACCAAGGTCGACACCTACCAACAGCCGCGGGAATCTATCAGAGGTGGGGCGGTGTGGGTTGGCAGGACCGTTGGCGCCATGGATGGCGCCATCGAGCCCCCAGGGACGGGTTTACGGCGTGTCCTGACAACCCACACCGCCCCGCCATCCCCCAGAAACCCGCTGTTGCTGTTGCTGTTGCTTCGGCTCTCGCCTCTGCGGGTGCCGGGCGCAGCCCGGCCGTAAACCCCTTACTTCTTTGCGCGCGGCTGGTTCAGCGGTTCCATCGCGCGGAAGCGCTGGCTGTACTCGTCGGTCAGGGTGCGTGCCTCCTGCCCGTTGCGCACGATGCTCGGCGTCAGCAGCACGATCACCTCTGAACGGCGGCTGGTGCGGCTCTTCTGCCCGAACAGTGCGCCCACCACCGGAATCCGGCTCAAGCCGGGGATGCCGCTGCTGCCATCGGTGCCCGTGTCGGTGATCAGGCCGGCCAGCATGATGGTGTCGCCGCTCTGCACCGCCGCTTCGGTCGACAGCTTCTTGGTGGAAATCCGCGGGTTGCAGTTGCGCTCCTGCGGGTTGCAGTTCTCCGGCACGTTCGAGGCGCTGCTCACTTCCTGCACGATGTCGAGGAATACCGTGCCGTCGCGGGTGACGCGCGGGCGCACCTTCAGGATCACGCCGGTGTCGATGTACTGCACCGAGCTGTAGCTGCTGGTGCCGATACCGGTGTTCACCGTGGTGGTATTGATCGGCACCTTGTCACCCACGTTGAGCGTGGCCTCGGCGTTGTTGCGCACGAACACCGAGGGGGTCTGCAGCAGGCGCACATCGGTGACCTTGTCCAGCGCGCTCACCACCGCCGCGCCATTGTGGCCGGTGAATGCCCAGCCAAGGCCTTCGCCACCGGTCGCGGCACCGGCAAAGCTGCTCCAGGAGCCGCCGGCGGCGGCCGGCAGGGTCACGCCGGCCAATGCGCCGGTCAGCGCGCGCCCGGCCACCGCGTTGTCGAAGAACCAGTTCACGCCGTACTTCAGGTCCCCCTCCAGTGCGACCTCGGCCACCTGCGCTTCGATATGCACCTGCAGCGGCATCACGTCCAGCTTCTCGATCACTTCGCGGATCGAGCGCCAGGCCTGCGGGGTCGAGCGCACCAGCAGGGTGTTGGTTTCCTCCACCGCCGACACGCCCACGCGATCGCCTTCCACTTCCAGGCTGACGCTGACATTGCCGGACTGGCGCTGCGGCAGGTTCATGCTGCCGTTGCCGGTGCCACTGGAACCAGTGCCCGGCGTCGAACCGAAATTGCTGCTGTTGTTGCTGTCCATGCCACGGTCACCGTCGCTGCCCAGCTGCGACGGCATTGCACCCGGTGCCAGCGAGGCCGGGCTGGAGCCGCCGCGGTTGCCGCTGCTGGCGAAGGCTTCACTGAGGCGTTCGGCCAGATCGCGCGCCTTGATGTAGCGCAGCTCATAGGAGAACAGGCGGGCGCTGCCACCGGCGGTGTCGATGCGGTCCAGCCACTGCTGGATCTGGTCCAGGTAACGCACCTGCGGGGTGATCACCAGCACCGCGTTGGCGTTTTCCAGCGGCAGGAAGCGGAACATGCCGGCGCTGGGCGTCTTGCTCTCCTCGCCGAACACCTTCTCCAGGTCGGCGGCCACCTGCTCGGCCTTGCCGGACTGGATCGGGAACACGCCCACCGACATGCCCGACAGCCAGTCAACGTCGAAGATCTCGACGGTGCGCATGTAGTTTTCCAGCTCGGCGCGGGTACCGCCCAGGGTGATCACGTTGCGGCCGCTGTCGACGTTGACGATGGCGTTGGGGCGCGCGTACGGCTCCAGCACCTTCTTCATTTCAGTTGCGGAGATGAACTGCAGCGGGACCACCCGTACCTCGAAGCCACGCGCGCTGGCTGCCGGCGCCGTGCTCGGCGCGACAGTGCCGGCCAATGCCTGATCGGCGGCGACGATGTTGTAGCGGCCGCCGCTGTAGACCATGCGGGCATTGTTCCAGCCCAGCACCATCTCCAGCAGGTTCAACGCCTGCGCCGGCGACACCGGCTTGGGCGTGGCCAGGGTGACTGTGCCCTGCACCCCCGGTGCGATCACGTAGTTCTGGCCCAGCATGTCACCGAGGATGGCCTTGACCACCGCATGCACCGATTCGCCTTCGAAATTGAAGGTTGCTTCACCGGTGCTGGCGCCATGCAGTGCCGGAGCCGGTGCGCGTGCTGCTTCGCGGTTGATCATGGTGCCGGTGCCACGGCGGATCACCGCCTGCGGAGCGCCCTGGGCGTCACGGGCAGCATCAGCGGCGACTTCGGCCGCCTGGCCGGCCTCGGCAGTGGGCGACAGATTGCCCTTGCGCTGCACATGCGGTGCGGACACGGTGCTGCAGCCGACCAGCAGCGCGAGGGCAAAGGACCAGGGAAGGAAACGCAGGCTCATGCATTCACTCTATCGGTTGGTGCCATCGCCCGGGGGCGGCGACGGTTGTTGCTGCTGTTGTTGTTGCTGCAGCTGGCGGCGACGGGCCTGGATGCGTTCGCGGATGGCCTGCATCTGCGCTTCGCTGGGGCCGTTGTTGTTGGCAGGCGGTGTGGCGGCCGCCGCAGCCGAGGATGCCGGCGCACTGCCAGCAGGCGACGGCGATGCGGTTGCCGCAGCCGGCGGCGGTGCCGGCGGAGCGCCTGCCGGGGGCGGCACAACGATCGCACCGGCCGGTGGCGCACCGTTGGCGCCGCGCAGCACGGTCGGTGGTTCACCCCCCTGCCCGTTGAATACCGCCAGTTCCAGCACCTGGTTGCCACCGGGGCCGATCACGGTGGCCTGACGCGGCTGCAGTGCGACCAGCTGCCAGCCGTCGACGGCTTCACCGTTGAGGCGCAGGCGCAGCGAGCGGTTCTGTTCGGTGGTGAAGGTGGCCATGCCGAAGTCGCCGGTCAGCAGCACGCCGGTCAGGCGCAGCGCGGCGCTGGCGGCGGGCTCGCTGCCGCCGAGCAGGTAGGGCTTCGGCCTGCGGTCCTCGGCGAACAGCGGTCGCTCGCCGATCGCGCTGTAGCTGTCGGCGCTGGCCATGCGTTCTGCGGCCAACGGCGGCAGCACCGGCAACGAAGGCACCGCATCGGCATCACCGTCCGCACCTGGCAGCTGGCTGCCCAGACCGAAGCCGGTGGCCAGCCAGACCGCCGCCGCCCAGCCGGCCAGTGCCAGCAGGAAGCCGGTGCGCAGGCTGATCTGCTCAAGCTTCATCGGCCACCTCCTGCCCTTCTTCCGGCGCAGCCGGTGCGGCGGCCGGTGCAGGTGTGGCCGAAGGCGGTTGCGGCGCCGCGCCCGGTTCGGCTGCAGGTGCCGGCGCAGCGCCATCGGCCGCAGCACCGGGCAGCAGGTAACCGGCCAGTTCGAACGACACGTCCAGGCCGAGCCCGGACTCGTTGGGCGACTGCTGGAAGCGCTGCGCGATCAGGTTGAGGTTGTCGACGAACAGGCGCGGGCTGCCGGTTTCCAGGCTGTGCAGCACCGTGGCCAGCTCGGCCACACCGCAACGCAGGCGCACCTGCATGGCCACGCGCACGAATTCGGCGTCACGGCGGTTGTCGGTCAGTGGCGTGCGGTTGCTGATGGTGCAGCTGCGGTTGCCCGGGCTGGCCATCGCCACCGCATCCTGCAGCTTCGCGCCCAGCGCAGCGGCCGCAGCTTCGGCGGTGGCTTCGCGCAGGAAGCCCGGCCGCTGCTGCAGTGCCTCGCGGGTGGCGCGCAGGCGCTGTTCGATCTGCGGCTGCTGCTGCAGCTGCGCCTGCACGCGCTGCTCGCGCTCGCGCAGGGCGGCCACGTCGGCGTCGATTTCGCGCAGTGGCTGGGTGAACCAGGGGTGCACCAGCAGCAGGTAGGCCAGGCCCAGCACTGCCAGCAGCAGCGCCAGTGCCAGCCAGCGGTCACGGCGTGCGCTTGGCATCGGCATCGGCCGCCTCCCGGGTCGGGGCCGCAGCCGGCAACGGCTGCAGTTCGGCGGTCATGGTGAAGCGGTCACGGCCACTGGCGGCGCCATCGGCCTGCAGTACGCCGGTCAGATTGACCTTGCGCCACTGCGGTGCGTCCTGCAGCAGCTGCACCAGCTGCGAGGCCTCGCGGCTCAGGCCGATCAGCTGCAGGTTGTTGTTCTCGATGGCCAGCTTTTCCAGGTAGGTGCCCTCCGGCAGGCGCCGGGTCAGTTCATTCCAGATTTCCACCGTTCCGGCGCGCTGGCTGCGCTGCTTTTCCAGGAACGCGGCACCATCGATCAGCGCCTGCAGCTGCGCGCGTTCGCTGGCGACACCACGCGCACTGCGCGCACTGCGCTCGACCTGCGCACGCAGTTCGTCGGCGACGGCGCGGCGGTTGTCGAGCAGCTGCAGGGCCGCCAGCACCAGCATCACCAGCGCGGCCACGGCCAGCAGCACATTCCAGCGCCGCGTCGGGTCTGCCCGCAGCTGGCGCTGCCCCGGTGGCAGCAGATTCACCTGCAGGGGTTCACCCTCGGTGTCGATGGCATCGACACCGGCCAGTGCATCGGCCCATTCGCCTACGCTGGCCCGCCACGCCTCAAGCTGGCGCAGTGGCCAGGCGATCAGTTCGACCTGCAGCTGGCCCTCGGCGGCGCCCCCGAGTTCACGCACGTCATAGCTGACCTGGCTGGATTCGAACGGTGTCTGGCGGTCGATCTCGAAACCAACCACGGCGCGCAGCCGGTCGGCCGCAGCCGCAGGCAGGCGCAGATGACGACGCAGTACCTCGCTGGCCGGCAGCAGCCACACCCGCGGCAGGCTGCGCAGTCGCGGTTCCAGCACGCGGTCCAGTTCGGCCGGCGACAGCGGCCATGGCACGCTGGCAACTGCTTCGCGGCGTTCTCCGGCCTCTCGCCAGACCTGCAGCTGCTCACCCTGGCGCTGCAGCAGCAGGCGCGCCTGTGCCCAGCCCAGTGCCCACTGCCAACGTGCCGGCACCCAGGCCAGCAGCGATTGCCGCCACCAGCGCAGGAAACGGCCGGCGCCAGGGCCGATCCGGCCCTGCACCTGCCGCACACTGTCCCGCCATGCCGTCATCTTGCTGTCATTCCCTGCTCCCAGCGAAGCACTGTGTAGGACCGCCCGGGAACCCCGCCCGAGCCATTGCGTACCACTGCCTGCAACACCGACCGGCGTCCACTGCCGTCGGTTGCACGAGACTCGATACTATAGGTGCCGCTGCTGCTGGCAAGCGTTGTCGCACCGCCAGCGGTATCTGCGTCACGCTCCTGCTGTGCGCGCTGCGCCAGCACGGTATCCGCATCCAGGCCCAGTGCGGTCAGCACCGGCGCGCTGGCGAACTGGGGATCCGGGCGTGCCTGGCGGCTGTACAGGGTCAGGTGCGGCAGCATGGCCTTGTACAGCGGGCCGCGCATTCCCAGTACCCGCTGCAGTTCACCGAGCGTCTCGAAACGCTTGTTGCGTGGGCCATACGGCAACCCCGCCGCCGCATAGTCCGGGGCTTCGGCACCGCCGCCCGGCTGCAGCAGGCTGTCTTCATCACGCCAGTCGACAATGGCACCGGCCAGCTGCCGGGCTGCCCCTTCGTCTTCGCCGAGCGCCTTGAGGAACGCGGTCAGCAAGGTCACGTCGGCCAGGTTCAGGTTGATCTTGCCGTTCTCGTCCAGCACCTTGATTTCGATGCTGGCGTCATCGAACTGCCAGCGGTAGGTTCGGCCATCAGCGCGCCAGGGCGCCCGCAGCGGATCGGCGGACAGGCGCAGCAGCGCGTACTCCAGGCCGGCGCGCGCCCGTTCCTGGCCGCGTGCATCGTCATCCAGCACCCGCTGCTGCAGATGCTCGACCCGTGCGCTCAACGCGAACGCACCGACCAGCGCGGTCATCAATGCGATCAACCACAGCACCAGTACCAGTGCCGCACCGTGTTGCCGGTTCATCGCGCGCCTCCGCTGCCACCGTTACGCGGCGCCACCACCAGCGTCGGCCAGGGCGCGCCCCTGGCCGGGACGATCCTGATCTCCACCAGCATCGGCAGGCGGCGGGTATCGTCCCAGCGCGGCATCCAGTCGCTCACCTGGCCGGTACTGGCATCGATGCCGCGATAGCGCAGTTGTACCGACTTCAGGTTTTCCACCAGCACTTCCGGCGGGCGCGGCGGGTTCTCGGCGATGCGCTCGCCTTCCTGCAGCAGCACCAGGTCCAGCAGCAGGCGCTGCTGGCCATCGCGGCCGTCCACCTGCAGCGCGTGCAGGTAGGGTCCGCCGCGGCCGAGGTAGCCCGGCAGATCGGCGGCGAACAACATGCGCTGCTCTTCGCCCTGGAAGAAGATCGGTTCGCGGGTGGGATCGGGTACTTCCAGCGGCGTGCGCAGCGCACCGGCCAGCTGCCGCCGCAACAGCGCCTGCACCGCGCGCATGCGCTCACTCTCGGCCGCGATCTGCTCGCCACGCTGACTGACCGCCATTGCCGAACGGACGCTGGCGAACGCCAGCGCCAGGCCACCGGCCAGCAGCACCGTGGCCAGCATCACTTCAATCAGCGTGAAACCCGCGGCGCGGCGCTTCATCGCGCGCTCTCCAGGTCCGGCGGCAGCAGGCGCAGGCTGCGCCAGCGCAGCTGCTCGCGTTCGCTGTCGCCCCAACGCACCTGCAGCTGCAGTTCGGCCAGCCAGGGGGCACCGGCCGACTGTGACTGCACGGCGTTGCCGGCACGTGGCTCCACCCACGGCTGCACCTGCAGCTCCCAGTGGTAGCGTCCCTGTTCCCAGTCGCCCTGCTGGCTACCCACCTGCAGTGGCGTGGCGACACCGGTTTCGGCCAGCAGCGACTGCGCATGCAGTATCGCGCGCGTGCGCAGCTCGGCCTCGCGCACCTGCCTGGCACCACCGGACAGACTGCCCAGCAGCAGGGTCAGCGCCAGCCCGAGCAGGGCAAAGGCGATGATCACTTCCAGCAGGGTGAAGCCGCGAACGTGCCGCTTCATTGTGCCCGCCAGGGGCCGGAGCGGACCTCACCGGTCAGCCAGCCCACGTCGATGCGCCATTCGGCATCGTCACGCTGCAGCCGGATGCGGCCACCGCTGGAGCCACCATCGGGATGGAACTCGATCACGCCCTGCCCTGGCGCGGTGGCCAGCTGCGCGGCGCCTTCGAACTGCACCTGCAGCTGTGCCGGCACGTCACCATGGCGCTGGTTGGCGCCTTCCCAGCGCCGCTTTGCCGGTTCGATGACAAAGCGTTGCGGCTCGCCGCGGGCGATCGCCTGCGCGCGTACCACCCGCAGCTGGTTGGCGATGTCCTTGCCGGCGCTGCGCAGCTGCATGCCGGCGAAGCCGCGCGACAGGCCGGCGGCGGTAATCAGGCCGATCGCTGCGATCAGCGCGATCACCAGCAGCATTTCCAGCAGCGACAGGCCCGCTGCGCGCCTGCCGTGCAGGCGCGGGCGAGGCAGCCGGCGCGGCAGGAAATACGTCATGCAGGATTACGGCTGGTAGCGGATGTCGGCATCGACGCTGCTGCCGCCGGCCTTGCCATCCTTGCCGAGGCTGATCAGCTCGTACGGCTGGCCTTCGCCCGGCGCACGGTACTCCAGCGCGTGGCCCCACGGGTCGTTCAGGTCAGCCGGCTTGGCATACGGCCCCAGCCAGCCACCGACACCCGCCGGTGCGGTCACCAGATCGTTGAGCGAGCCGGGCAGCTTGCCGGTATCGATCTGGTAGTTGTCGACCTTGGACGCAACGGTCTGCACCTGCGCCTTGGCGATGTTGGCCTTGCCGCGATCAGCGCCGCCCAGCACGCGGCTGGCGACCAGGGTCAGCACCGCACCGATCAGCACGATGACGATGATGATTTCCAGCAGGCTCATGCCCGACTGGTTGCGCGCGGCGGTGAAGGAAAGGCGGATCGGTCGACGGGAAGCAATCATGGTCGGTCCTTTCAGTTGCGGAGTGTCGGGGTTGCGTAGGGATCCATCGTCAACCGATGGCATTGGTCAGGTCGTACAGCGGTACCAGCACGGCAACGATCACCGCACCGACCACCGAGGCCAGCACCAGGGTGATCGCCGGCACCATCGCCGCCAGCAGGCGGTCGATGCGCCGGGCGCTGTCCTGTTCGAAGGTATCGGCCGCTTTCAGCAGCATGGTATCGAGTGCACCGGATTCCTCGCCGACCTGGATCATCTGCAGCGCCAGGCGCGGGAAACGCTTGCCGCGCGACAGCGCCAGCGACAGGCCGGTACCGTTTTTCACTTCATCCGCGGCGGCTTCCACATCGGCGGCCAGCGCGCGGTTGCCCAGCACGTTGCGGGCGATGCCCAAGGCACCCAGCAGCGGCACGCCATTGCGCAGCAGCGTGCCCAGCGTGCGGGCCAGCCGCGCGGTTTCCAGTTCGCCGAGCAGGCGGCCGATGCCGCGACGCTGCAGCAGCCAGCCATCCAGCGCCAGCCGGAAGGCTGGTTGCCGCGCCTTGCGTTCGAAGAACAGCGCGAGTATCCCTGGCACCACCAGCAGCAACACCCACCAGTCGCGCACGAACAGACCCAGCTGCAGCACCGCGTTGGTGAACCACGGCAGCGCCACATCCAGGCTTTCGTACATCTGCGCGAACTGCGGCACCACGTAGCCGAGCAGGAACAGCAGCGCGCCGCCCACCACCACCAGCAGGATGGCCGGGTACACCAGCGCGTTGATCACCTTGCCCTGCAACGCGCGGCTGCGTTCGAGGTAGTCGGCCAGGCGCTGCAGGGTTTCGTGCAGGCTGCCGCCGGCTTCACCGGCCCGCACCATGTTCACGTACAGGCGCGAGAACAACCCATGCTGGCGCTCCAGTGCGGTCGACAACGGCGCGCCACCGCGCACCACATCGCGGATGTCGGTGATCGCGCGGCGCGAGCGTTCGTCTTCGGGCAACCCGAGCAGGATCGACAGCGCGCGATCCAGCGGCTGGCCTGCACCGAGCAGTGTCGCCAGCTGCTGGGTGAACTGCAGCAATGCCGCGCCCTGCAGCGGCCGTTGGCGGAACAGGTTGCGCCAGGTACTGCCACCGATCGCACCGCCATCGGCCAGCTGGGTCTCCATCGGCAGATGGCCCTGGTCCTGCAGGCGCGCGACCAGCTCGGCCTCGCTTGCCGCTTCCATCTGCCCGTCGAAGATCTCGCCGTGCGGATTCAGTGCCTTGTAACGGTAGGTCGGCATGTCAGCCCCGGCGTCCTGCGCGCATCAGCTTTCCTCGGTGACACGCAGGACTTCCTCGATGGTCGTCTGACCACTGAGGGCCTTGGACAGACCATCTTCGTACATCGTGCGCATGCCGGCTTCGCGGGCAATGCGTTCGATCTCGCCCATGCCGTCGCGGCGCATCACCGCGCGCCGCAGCGCGTCGTTCATCACCAGAAATTCCATGATGGTGGTCCGGCCGAGGTAACCGGTCGGCGCCAGCGCGGAGGGCTTCGGGCGGTACAGGTGGATCGGTCCTTCCGGCTGCAGGCGGCGCAGCTCGAAGCGTTCGATCTCTTCCGGCGAGGCTTCATAGCGCTCGGCATGGGTCGGCTCCAGCCGACGCACCAGGCGCTGGGCCAGGATGCCGTTGATGGTGGAGGTGAGCAGGTAGTCTTCCACGCCCATGTCGAGCAGGCGCGTGATGCCGCCGGCTGCGTTGTTGGTATGCAGGGTGGACAGCACCAGGTGGCCGGTCAGCGCCGACTGGATCGCGATGCGCGCGGTTTCCAGGTCGCGCATTTCGCCGATCATGATGATGTCCGGGTCCTGGCGCACGATGCTGCGCAGGGCGTTGGCGAAGTCGAGCCCGATCTGCGGCTTGGCCTGGATCTGGTTGATGCCTTCGATCTGGTATTCCACCGGGTCTTCGACCGTGATGATCTTGACGTCGGCAGTGTTCAGCTGGCTCAGCGCGGTGTACAGCGTGGTGGTCTTGCCTGAACCGGTCGGGCCGGTCACCAGCAGGATGCCGTGCGGCTGTTCCAGCACCTTGCGGAACTGCGGCAGGAAGGCGTCAGTGAAACCGAGACGATGGAAATCGAACACCACCGTTTCGCGGTCCAGCAATCGCATCACCACGCTTTCGCCGTGCGCGGTCGGCACCGTGCTCACGCGCAGGTCCAGCTCCTTGCCCTGCACGCGCAGCATGATGCGGCCGTCCTGCGGCAGGCGGCGCTCGGCGATGTTGAGCCGGGCCATGATCTTGATGCGGCTGATCACCGCAGCAGTGAGGTTGGCCGGCGGGCTTTCGCCTTCCACCAGCACGCCATCGACGCGGTAACGCACCTTCAACCGGCTTTCGAACGGTTCGACATGGATGTCCGAAGCGCGCAGCTCCACTGCACGCTGGATCACCAGGTTGACCAGGCGGATCACCGGCGCTTCCGAGGCGAGGTCACGCAGATGCTCGATATCATCGACCGCACCGCCCTCGCCATCGGCGGTTTCGACGATCGCGCCCATCGCGCTGCGGCCCTGGCCGAACCAGCGCTCGACCAGGTCATCAATTTCTGCGCGCATGCCCAGCACCGGTGTCACCGGTACCCCCAGTGCCAGCTGCACGGCCTGCTGCGGATAAGGATCATGGGCATCGGCCAGCCACAGCCGGACCCCGTGTTCATCCAGCGCCAGCGGACAGACATGGAACTGCTTGAGGAAGCGCAGCGACAACGGCAGGCCCTCGGCCAGCCCCTGCGGCGGCGCCTCCGGCAGCTGTTTGCCTTCCAGCAGCGGCAGCCCCAGCACTTCGGCGCTGGCCTGTGCCTGGTCACGCTCGGAGACCAGCCCCAGCCGCACCAGCAGGCCCAGCAGGCTGCCGCCGGCCTCTGCGTGCAGCGGCCGCGCACGTGCCAGATCGCCTTCCTTCAGCCGGCCGCGCGCCAGCAGCGCATCCAGGATGCGGCCTTCAGCGTCGTCGGCAGCGGCGGTAGCAGCAAGCGCGTTCACATGACTCTCCTGTCAATCGGCTCGACTTTAACAGTTAAGCCATGATTTCCGCCGCCCCTGCGCCACCTTTCGTAAAAAGACGAAGCCCGTCACATGGGATGACGGGCTTCGGCCATTCAACTACGACAGTTCAAGCTTACTGCGTGGCGAGAATGCTCACCCCGTTGTAGGCCGCTTCACCCACCACCTTGATGTAGTAGGTGGCCGCCACCGGCTTGGTCACCCGCACCGTCTCGGAGGTGCCCGGACGGGTCGACTTGGCGTCGTTGTCGCTGGCACTGGGCTCACGGCCTTCAGCCACGTAGACCGAAACGTTGCCGGTGCCACCGTAGGTGATCACGCTGAACTGCTTGCCGGCAGCCGCTTCGAAGCTGTAGAGCTTGCTGCTGCCGGCCGCACCGGACAGGCCACCGACGGCAGCCTTGTTGGTCAGCGGCGTGGCCACCGGCCCGCAGTTCTCGGTGCACGGTTCTTCCAGTGCCTTGGCCAGCGCGGCCTTGGCATCGAGGATGCCGGTACCGATCGGCGTGGCCGCCGGGATGGCGACCGGGAACGGACGTGCGGTTTCCTTCAGCAGGGTACGCATCGCGGCCGGGGTCAACGGATCCTTGCCCTTGGCGATCAGCGCGCTCTGCACCAGTGCGGCAACGGCGGCCACATGCGGCGAGGCCATCGAGGTACCGCCCATGCCCATGTAGCCCGGCGTGCCCGATTCCGGCGTGGTGGCCGCATTGGAGCCGGTCTGCCAGATGTAGCCACCCGGGTTGCCGTCGACACTGCCGCCGCCACCCGGACCGGACAGGTCCACGCGGGTGCCATAGTTGGAGTAGTAGGTGATGCCACCGGTGATGCGGGTGGCACCCACGGTCACCACGCCTTCGCAGCTGGCCGGACGGTACTTGGACGCGTTGTCGGCTTCATTGCCCGCCGCGACCACCACGGTGGTGCCACGCGAGATCGCGCCATTGATGGCGTCCTGGTAGGTGCTGCCGCAGGTACCGCTGCCGCCCAGGCTCATGTTGATGATCTCGGCCGGGTTGGTGTTGGCCGGGATGCCGGTCACCGTGCCACCCGATGCCCAGACCACCGCGTCGGCGATGTCGGACAGGTAGCCGCCGCACTTGCCCAGCACACGTACCGGCAGCACCTTGGCCTTGTAGGCGACACCGGCCATGCCGACGCCGTTGTTGGTCTGCTCGGCCACGGTGCCAGCGACGTGGGTGCCGTGCCAGGAACTGTCCTCGGCCAGCGAGCCGTCATAGCACTCGTTGTCGTTCTCGACCCAGTCACCGTAGTCCTGCGCACCCGGCACACGATCGTTGGTCGGGCGCCGCGAGGTCTCCGCATCGCTGATGAAGTCGTAACCCTCCAGCAGGTTGCCGACCAGGTCCGGATGCTGCGGCAGGATGCCGGTATCGATCACCGCCACCACGATGCCCTCACCCTGCGAGACATCCCATGCCGCCGGTGCGTTGATGCCGCCGACGGCGTTGTGCAGGTGCCACTGGTTCTGCTGGTAGAAGGGATCGTTCGGCACCAGCGCCGGCTGTACGTCGCCGGCACGCAGCTCGGTGCGGCGCAGCTTGACGTCGGCTTCGGCGTACTGCACCGACGGGTCGGCCTGCAGTTCCTTCAGCACACGCTGCAGTTCGGCCGGGGCCAGGCGGCCCTGCACGCGGATCAGGTCCGCACCGGTAGCGAGCTTGCGTACCACCTGCGGGCCGAGGGTACTGGCACGTGAGGTACCGCCGGACAGGCTGGCCCGGGTCAGCGCCGACTGCACGGTGGACAGCTTCGCCGAGCGGTCGGTGGCGGCGGCAGCGCCGGCCCGGTACTTGACGATGATGCGCTCGGCGCCCGGCTGGGCGGTGCTGGCCTGGCGCACCGGTTCGCGGGTCGGCAGGCCGGCGGCGTGGACGGCACCGACGGCCGTCATCGACAGCACGGCGGCGGCAAGCACATTGATGCGAAGGTTCTGCTTCTTGATCACGTCGAATTCCTCTTCTGGGTCATGGATCGAACCAACACTGCGGCCATCATTCCTTGACGACTCCCGGCCGGCCCAGCCGGGATTGCCGTGACCTCCCCCCAGGCCCTCACTGCAGGTGCTGCGCCGGCGTGGGTGGCCGCCGGCGCGATGGAGTGGCTTACCAGCCGAAGCCGGCACCGACGCCAACCGAGCTGTCGTCGCTGCTGAAAGCACCGCCGAAGGTCACCGTGGCGCGATCGCTGATCGCACGCTGGTAGCCCAGCGACAACGCCGACTCGCCGCCCTGGAAACCAATGCCGACGCCGACCCGGTTCTGGGTGCGGATACCGGCGGCACTGGTGGCCATGTTGAGCATCGCCGCGCTCATCGCACCCTGGCGGTCGATGCGGCGATCCATGTGGCGCAGGCGTCCGTCGATCTCGCCCTTGAACACATCGAAGCTGTCGGCGACGGCCTGGACGCGGCTGTCGGTGTAGCTGTTGGCCGTGGCCATGCCACGGTCGAGCTGGCCCTTGTTGACCGCATCGGTGGCCGTGGTACCCGCCGCCACATTGGTGACCTGGCGCTCGTTGCCTTCACTGCCCACCGAGACCGTGTTGGCACGATCGGCAACCGAGCCCTGGCCCAGCGCCACGGCATTTGCCGCAGTGGCATTGGCGCCCTGGCCGATGGCCGTGGACGAAGCGCCACTGGCGACGGCGCCCTCGCCCATGGCGACGGCATTGAAGCCCGTCGCGGGAGTGCCAACCGGAATCCCGGCACCGGCGGCGGCCGCGGTCGGCGTGCCCTGCACACGCGCGGTGCTGGCCGGTGCCGCGTCGGCCGTTGCAGGTGCATCAGCGGTGCTTGCCAGCGGGCTCTCATCCAGCGAGGCACTCATCGCGCGCAGGTTGGCAGTCCCGGCACGCGAGCCACCGGCGGTTCTGCGGTCGATCTCGCTGACCTTGCGGTCCAGCGCGCCGAGCGCATCGCCGACGTTGCTGTAGGTGGCGCCCTGGATCACGTAGTTCGGGGCCACGAACACACCCTGCATGCCGACGCTGGCACCACCGCCGAGGAAGCTGGCGGCATCGCTGAGCGACTGGAACAGCTGGCCGCCGTTGATCGCCTGGCGACTGCCCGCGGCAATGCTGCCGGCACCGACGTTGTCGATGGTGGTGCCCTGGAAACCGGACAGGGTCAGGCGGTCACGGCTGGCGTCGTCGTAGCTGACCGCGCTGGCCGCGGTGGTTTCCACGGTGGCGATGCGCGAATCAAAATCGCCCACGCGGGTTTCCACCGCGCCCACCCGCTGGTTGGTGACGTTGAGCTGGGAGCCGGTGATGGCGTCGCTGCTGCCGGCGGCGATGCGGCCATCGGCCACATTGACGATGCGGCGCGTGGCCGGACCCTCGGTGCCGTTGCCACCGCCGACCGACACCACGTTGGCATCGAGCGCACGCGAGCCCGCACCCAGCGCCACCGAGTTGGCACCGGACGCTCCGGCACTGTTGCCCAGTGCAAGTGCACCGTTGCCGATCGCCATCGCGTTGGCGCCCAGCGCATTGCTGCGCGCGCCGCTGGCACTGGCCGCCGAACCGATCGCGGCGGCATCACTGCCGCTGGCGCTGGCAATACCTGCGCCGGTGGCCTTGACGTAACGTGCCGTGCCATCGGCAGTCGCTGCGACCGCATCAAGCTGGCCACGATTGACCGCATCGGTGCGCTCGGTACCGGCAGCGACGCGGGTGATCTGACGATCACTGGTACTGCTGCCCACCGACACGGTGTTGGCACGGTCGGCCACCGAGCCTGCGCCCAGTGCGATGCTGCCGGCCGCCGAAGCGTTGGCACTGACACCCACCGCGGTGGCATTGGCGCCGGTGGCCTTGCTGCCGTAACCCACTGCAGTGCCAAGGCGACCACTGGCTTCGGCATAGCTGCCCAGCGCCGAAGCGCCGTCGGCCGAAGCATTGGCGCGGAAACCACTGGCCTGCGACTGGGTGCCGCTGGCCGTGGCCTGCGCGCCGCTGGCAGTGCTGTAAGCGCCCTTGGCCTGGGCGCCGGCGCCGGTAGCACTGGCGCCGAGTTCGCTGGCGCTGGCGCCACTGCCCACGGCTACGCTGTCGACACCAGCAGCCTGCGCCGCGTTGCCGAGCGCCGCCGCATTGTTGCCGGTGGCCAGCGCATCGAAGCCCACGGCCGTGGCATTGCCGGCCATGGCATTGGCACCACTGCCCAGCGCGGTGGCGCCGTTGCCGATGGCGTTGGCCGCGTTGCCGGCGGCCAGTGCGTTGTCACCGTCCACCAGGGCACCGGCCTCGCCATCGGCATTGCCGCTGGCCTGGAACTGCCGGCTGGTCTTGTCGGCGACGCTGGCGACTGCATCCAACTGGTCCTTGTTCACCGCATCGGTGGCTTCGGTACCGGCTGCGACATGGGTGACCTGGCGCTCACCGCCCGCCTTGCCGACGGCCACCGTGTTGTCACGGTCGGCCTTGGAGCCGGCACCGAGCGCGACGC
Organism: Stenotrophomonas sp. 63632_Sma; assembly: GCF_056482875.1. Taxonomy (NCBI): domain Bacteria; kingdom Pseudomonadati; phylum Pseudomonadota; class Gammaproteobacteria; order Lysobacterales; family Lysobacteraceae; genus Stenotrophomonas; species Stenotrophomonas sp. 63632_Sma. The sequence goes on along the minus strand of NZ_CM151220.1, from coordinate 612,668 downwards.
TGTTGCTGCCATTGGCGGTGGCGTTGGCACCCAGCGCGGTGGCACTGCTGCCTGCCGCCCACGAATTCCAGCCGATCGCCGTGGCGTAGTCTTCGGTGGCCCACGCGCCCGCACCGAATGCCGCGGCACCGGTGCCACTGGCACGCGAGGGGATCAGGCCGAAGAAGGTGCTGCCACCGATCGCCACGCTTTCTTCGCCACTGGCTTCGCTGGACTGACCGACCGCTACTGCACCGGTACCGGCGGCGGCGGCACCGAAGCCGACCGCCGTGGTGTTGGCGCCACTGGCCGCCGAACCGTAGCCCAGTGCCGTGCCGAGCCGACCGCTGGCTTCGGCATAACCGCCGACAGCGGTAGTGCCATCGGCGGACGCTGCGCTGCGGAAGCCGCTGGCCAGTGCCTGGGTGCCGCTGGCATTGGCTTCAGTGCCCGTGGCCGTGCTGTAGGCACCGCTGGCCTGCGCGCGCGCGCCGACCGCGCTTGCGCCCAGTTCACTGGCGCTGGCGCCGGTACCGAGCGCCAGGCTGTCTTCGCCGGTAGCCTGTGCCGTGCTGCCCAGGGCCGCCGCGTTGCTGCCGGTGGCCAGCGCATCGATGCCCACGGCCGTGGCGTTGGCGGCCAGCGCATTGGCACCACTGCCCAACGCGGTGGCACCGTTGCCGATCGCGTTGGCCGCGTCACCGGCCGCCAGCGCGTTATCGCCCTCCACCAGCGCCCCGGTTTCACCATCGGCATTGCCGCTGGCCTGGAACTGCCGGCTGGTCTTTTCCGCTGCCGCGGCTACGGCATCGAGCTGATTCCTGTTGACCGCATCATTGCCCTGCGTGCCATCGGCCACGTTGGTGATCTGGCGGGTGTTGCCACCGCCGCCCACCGACACGGTGTTGTCGCGATCCGCGATCGAATCGGCACCCAGCGCCACGCTGTTGGCGCCGCGCGATTCAGCGGCGTTACCCAGCGCGGTACTGTTGATGCCCCCCGACCAGGCGCCACCACCCACCGCGGTGGAGTAGTTGCCCGACGCTTCGGTAGCCAGCACGCCGAACAACGAGCCACCGACGGCGACGCTGTTGGTGCCGGTGGCCAGGCTGCCCTGGCCGGTGGCGGTGCTGTAGGCACCGGAGGCTTCCGAGTCGCCACCCACGGCCACGCTGTTGGAACCGGAGGCATTGGCAAAGTTGCCGAACGCGGTGGCATTGAAGGCCGAGGCCTGTGCATAGCCACCGATGGCGGTGCTGTAACCGCCGCTGGCTTCGGCACCGATACCGAAGGCCGCCGACGCCGTACCACTGGCTACGCTCTCGCTACCGACAGCGGTGGCCGCGTCACCACTGGCATTGCTGAAGTAGCCCACGGCCACGGCCTCTTCGCCGGACGCTTCGGACAGCACGCCATTGGCAGTGCTACCGGCGCCGCTGGCGATGCTGGCCGCACCGAACGCCGCGCTCTGCTCGCCGCTGGCTTCGCTTTCCGCGCCATGCGCGGTGGCGTACTCGCCCGTGGCCTGTGCGTTGGCACCAACAGCGCTGGCGTTGGCTGCGGTCGCCAACGCATTGAAGCCCAGCGCCTGTGCGTTGCTGGCCAGCGCGTTGGCGCCGCTACCCAGTGCGGTGGCGCCATTGCCGATGGCGTTGGCGGCATCACCGGCCGCCAGTGCGTTGTCACCTTCCACCAATGCACCGGCTACGTCGTCGCCGTTGCCGCTGGCCTGGAAGAAGCGGCTGGTGGTGGTGGCCGTGGTCGCCACCGCATCCAGCTGCGCCTTGTTCACCGCATCGGTGGCCTGGGTGCCGGCGGCGACGTTGGTGACCTGGCGTTCGTTGCCGGCGCTGCCCACCGACACCGTGCGCGCTCGGTTGGCGACCGAACCGGCACCCAGCGCGACCGTATTGCTGGCGCTGGCATTGCTGCCCGCACCCAGCGCGATCGCGCTTTCACCACCGGCTACCGTGTTGGTGCCGATGGCGATGCTGTTGATGCTGTTGCCCAGCGCCTGGAAGCCCAGCGCCACGCTGTTGTCGCCATAGCCGAAGGCACCACGGCCGACCGCTGTGGAGCTGGCGCCGTTGGCCCAGCTGTTGTAACCGATGGATGTTGCGCCGCTGCCACTGGCCCAGGCCGCGTTGCCGAACGCCGAGGCATTGGTGGCAGTGGCCCATGCACCCGAACCGAATGCTGCTGCGCCACTGGCAGTGGCCCAGCTGTATCCGCCTACTGCGGTGCTGTCATCGCTGCTGGCGAATGCGCTGTCGCCGACCGCAACCGCATAGCTGCCGGTGGCGCGCGACTTGCCGCCTGCGGCGAAGCTGTTGTCACCACTGGCCTTGGCCGCGTTGCCGAAAGCGCTGCTGGCAGCCCCGGTGGCCTGCGCACCGCTGCCGACTGCGGTGGCATCGGCAACAGCGGTGGTGCCCACCTGCTGCGCCGTGCCATCAGCACCGATGATCGGCTGGTTGAACTCGTCGTAGGCCTGGCCGAGGCCACCGATGGCGACACCGCCATTACCGGTGGCCGCGCTGTTGCGGCCCACGGCCACGCTGTCATCGCCGATGGCCGACGCGGCAGCACCATGTGCAATGGCACCTGCGCCGATCGCATTGCTCGACGAACCCACAGCGATGGAGCCTTCGCCATCAGCCAGTGCGCCAGCATCACTGCCCGCCTCCGGCTGTGCCTGGAAGAAACGCGCGGTGGTGTCGGCAGTGCCGGCCACGGCGTCGAGCTGGGCTTTGTTCACCGCATCGGTGGCTTCGCTGCCCGCAGCGACGCTGGTGATCTGCCGCTCGTTGCCGGCGCTGCCGACGGCCACGCTGTTGGCGCGCACCGCTTCGGAATTCGCGCCGAGTGCCACACTGTTCGCGCCGCGTGCGGTGGCGTAGTAACCCACGGCCGTGCTCTGCGCTCCGCTCGCCCAGGTCTGCGCGCCGAGGGCACTGGCGTTCTCGCCCGGTGCATAGGCGAAGTAGCCGACCGCGGTCGCTTCGGCGCCGGAGGCTTCGCTGAGGCTGCCGTTGGCCACGGCACGGTCGCCACTGGCGATGGCACCGGCACCGACGGCGGTGGCGGCTTCGCCACTGGCCTGGGTCTGCACGAAGAAGCCCAGGCCGGGGATCAGGTCAGCCGGGCCACCGATGGCGACGCTGCTGGTGCCCGTCGCGTTGCTCTGCGTACCCAGCGCGGTGGAATAATCGCCGATGGCATTGGCCACGGCGCCGAAGGCCGACGCCTGCGCACCGGCCGCATAGGCGCCGACGCCGTAGGACGACGCCGCAAAACCACTGGCTTCGGCACTGGCACCGACCGCAGTGCCGCCGACGCCTGCGCTGGTTGCGCCGGTTTCCACCGGCACGCCGCCGCTGGTGATCAGCGGGTTGCCGTCGGCATCCACCGCAGCGCCACCCACGGCAACGCTGCCTGGACCGTTGGCCTGCGCGTTGTTGCCGAACGCGGCACTGTTCTGGCCCGAGGCCAGCGCATTGTTGCCAACGGCAGTGGCGTTCTGCGCGACGGCGGTGGCGCCGGCACCGACTGCAGTGGTGCCGTTGCCGATGGCATTGGCGGCCTCGCCGGCCGCCAGCGCCTCGTCGCCCTCGGCCAGTGCACCGGCATCGCTGTTGCTGCTGCCATTGGCCTGGAAGCGCTTGGCGGTGGCATCGGCCACGGCGGCGACGTCCTTCAGCTGACCGACATTGACTGCATCGTTGTCTTCGGTGCCTGCGGCCACGCTGGTGATCTGCCGGGTCAGCCCGTATTCGGCGGCACCAACGGACACGGTATCGACGCGGTCGGCCAGCGAGCCCGCGCCGAGCGCCACGCTGCCGGTGGCAACCGCAGCGGAGTTGGAACCCAGCGCGGTGCTGTATTCACCGACAGCCGTGCTGAACGCACCGACTGCGATCGATGCTTCGTTGGCGGCGGTGGCGCCACGACCGAGCGCGGTGCTGCCCGGGCCCATCGCCACGGCACCGCCGCCAACAGCGGTGGCGCCATCGGCAGTCGCTTCGGACAGCGCACCCAGCGCGGTGGCCGCGCCGTTCTCGCTGGCGGCGGTCGCGCTTGCGCCAACCGCGGTGTCGCCGAGACCGAAGGCCGCAGCGCTCTGCCCGACCACCACGCTGGCATCGCCGATTGCCAAGGCGCCCTGGCCGAACGCGCTTGCGCCCAGGCCCGCGGCAATGGCCTGGGTACCGATGGCAGTAGTGGCATTGGCCAGCGACTGTGCGCCGGCACCGGCCGCGACTGCGCCCTGCCCGTCGATCTTCGCCGCGTCGCTGTCATCGCCTGCGCCATCGGCCTTGAAATAACGATTGCCGTCTGCGGCGACATCGGCCAGCGCGGCCTGCGTGGCGCGCGCCTGCGCGTCCAGCTGCGCCTTGTTCACCGCATCGGTGGCCTGGCTGCCTGCGGCAACATTGGTGATCTGCCGCTCCTTGCCGGTATCACCCACGGACACCGTGTTGGCACGCGTGGCCTTGGAGCCGGCGCCCAGCGCTACGCTGTTGGCCGCACTGGCGCTGCTGTTGCTGCCGATCGCCACCGCGTTGCTGCCCTTGGCCGTGGCCGAGCCTTCGATCAGGCACTTTTCGAGCAGCTTGCCGCTGAATGCCACGCAGGTGGCGCTGCCGCCGATCTGCACCGACTGTGCTGTGGCGATACCGCTCATGCCCAATCCCAATACCAGGCCCAGTGCCATCGCCAACCTTGCGGGCGCAGCCTGCGTTGCATCGCGGCGCTGGTCGACGACCCCGCCGCCGCTGTCGGAGGAGGCCAGTTCCGAGGCCACCACCAACTGACCCAATGCTTTGTTCCAGACCTTGCGATAAATCCGATTCATCGGTACGGCTCCTGATTGGACTGGTTTTGGGCAAAGCAACGCCACCGCTGGGCTTTCCGGCCCAACGTCCCCTGGGGGCGTTTATTCGCGTGATTTACTGCGGGGTATTGCCGAACGGCGCGCAGCGACAGAAAACCGAGCGCGTGCGCCAACCGGTTACTGCGAAATGAATGATTCTGAAACGGGGTTCAAGTGTTAACGGCAACTTTGCAGATCGTCAAGACTTTGACACAGCAAATCCTATTGCCGTGAAGCACATCACTATTTCACGTGTTTATGAAAGGATTTTGTTATGCATGCGTGACGATTCCTCGACGCATGAAAATGCATGTAACTAGCGGTCGCGACTGGAGTTTCAAGCGCGCAAAGAAAAACCCGCCGATCAACGGCGGGTTTTTCCATACGCGATGGCATTGAGGCCTGCGCGATGCAGTGCGATCAGCCGCACCACACCCGCGCGTTGCGGAACATGCGCATCCACGGCGAGTCACCCTGCCACTCGGCCGGAGCCCAGCTCAGGTTGAGCGCGCGCGGGGTGCGCTCCGGGTGCGGCATCATGATGGTGACGCGGCCGTCGCTGCTGGTCAGGCCGGTGATGCCGTCCGGCGAACCGTTCGGGTTCAGCGGGTACTGGCTGGCGACGTTGCCATTGCCGTCGATGTAGCGCAGCGAGACGCGTGCGGCGGCCTGGTCGACGGCGTTGTCGAACACGGCCTGGCCTTCGCCGTGCGCCACCGCTACCTGCAGGCGCGAGCCGGCCATGCCACGCAGCAGGATCGACGGCGATTCCACCACTTCCAGCAGCGCGGTGCGGGCTTCGAACTGCTCGCTGGCGTTGCGACGGAACTGCGGCCAGTGCTCGGCACCCGGGATGATGTTTTTCAGCTGGCTCATCATCTGGCAGCCGTTGCACACGCCCAGCGCAAAGCTGTCTTCGCGCGCGAAGAACGCGGCGAAGGCATCACGCAGTGCGCTGCGCTCCAGGATCGAGGTGGCCCAGCCACGGCCGGCACCGAGCACGTCGCCGTAGCTGAAGCCGCCGCAGGCGACCAGGCCGGTGAAGTCCTGCAGGGCCACGCGGCCTTCGATCAGGTCGCTCATGTGCACGTCGAACGCGCGGAAGCCGGCACGTTCGAAGGCGTTGGCCATTTCAATCTGGCCGTTCACGCCCTGCTCGCGCAGCACGGCCACGCGCGGGCGCGCACCGGTGCTGATGAACGGCGCCGCCACGTCTTCGTTGAGGTCGAAGCTGAGCTTCGGCTTCAGGCCCGGCGCATTGAAGGCACGGGCGACCTCGCGCTCGGCATCCGCGTTGGCCGGGTTGTCGCGGCGCTTCTGCATCGCGTGGGTGACCGACCACCAGGCGTCGAACAGCGCGTCCCAGCGCCACTCGGCCAGGTTCTCGCCACCCAGCGACACGCGCACCACCGGTGCAGTGGTCGGCTTGGCGATGCGCTGCGCGCATTCGGTCAGTGCATGGCGCTCGACCAGGTCGGCGAAGGCCGCACGGTCTTCGCGTGCGATCTGCACCACCGCGCCCAGTTCTTCGTTGAACAGGCTGCGGAACGGATCATCGCCCCAGGCATCGAGGGTGATATCCAGGCCCAGGCGCGAGGTGAAGGCCATCTCGCACAGCGCAGCGAAGGCGCCGCCGTCGCTGCGGTCGTGATAGGCCAGCAGCAGGCCGGACTGGCGCGCATCGCGGATCAGCTCGAAGAAGCCACGCAGGCGCTGCGGGTCGTCCAGATCCGGGGCAGCGCCGGCGAACGCCGGCAGATCGCCGTGGTCGGCATGCACCTGGGCCAGGATCGAACCGCCCAGGCGCTGCTTGCCGGCACCCAGGCCGATCAGCCACAGCTCGCTTTCCACGTCGCGGTCGAGCAGCGGCGTCAGCTGCTGGCGCACGTCGGCCACCGGCGCGAACGCCGAGATCACCAGTGACACCGGCGACACGCTCTTGTGTGCTTCGCCCTGGTCGTGCCACTGCGCCTGCATCGACAGCGAGTCCTTGCCCACCGGGATGCTGATGTCCAGCTGCGGGCACAGTTCCATGCCCACCGCCTTCACCGCGTCGTACAGCAGCGCGTCTTCACCCGGGTGGCCGGCTGCGGCCATCCAGTTCGCCGACAGCTTGATCTCATCCAGCGCATCGACCGGGGCCGCGCACAGGTTGGTCAACGCTTCGCCCACCGCCATGCGTGCCGAAGCAGCGGCGTCGAGCAGGGCCAGCGGGGTGCGCTCGCCGATCGACATCGCTTCACCGGACACGCCGTCGAAGTCGGCCAGGGTGATCGCCACGTCGGCCACCGGCAGCTGCCACGGGCCGACCATCTGTTCGCGTGCGGTCAGGCCACCGACGCTGCGGTCACCGATGGTGACCAGGAAGTTCTTTGACGCCACCGTCGGGTGCGCGAGCACGCGCAGGCCCGCTTCCTGCAGGTCCAGGCCACCGGTCTTCAGCGCCGGCCAGCGCGGGGCCGGCGGGTGCGCGGTGTCGCGGTGCATCTTCGGCGGCTTGCCGAACAGCACGTCCATCGGCAGATCAATCGGCGGATCGGCCGGGGTGTGGCCCGGCACGGCACCGTAGGCCACCACCAGGTGCTCCTCGGCAGTCGCCACGCCAACCGCGGCGAACGGGCAGCGCTCGCGGGCGCACAGTGCGGCGAACTCGGCCAGGCGCTCCTGGGCCACGCCCAGCACGTAGCGTTCCTGCGACTCGTTGCACCACAGCTGCATCGGCGACAGCGACGGATCGTCGGTGGGCACCTTGCCCAGGTCGATGACACCGCCGACCTTGGAGTCGTGCAGCAGTTCCGGGATGGCATTGGACAGGCCACCGGCACCGACGTCGTGGAAGAACTTGATCGGGTTGTTGGCGCCCATCGCCACGCAGCGGTCGATGACCTCCTGGCAGCGGCGTTCCATTTCCGGGTTGTCGCGCTGCACGCTGGCGAAGTCCAGGTCCTCGGCGCTCTCGCCGGAGGCCACCGAACTGGCGGCACCGCCGCCCAGGCCGATCAGCATCGCCGGACCGCCGAGCACAATGACCGCATCACCGGCCTGCAGCTGGATCTTGTCGACCTGCACGCGGTCGATCGCGCCGAGGCCACCGGCCAGCATGATCGGCTTGTCGTAGGCACGCACCAGATCGGCGCCTTCCGGCAGCTCGAAGCTGCGGAAGTAGCCGAGCAGGTTCGGGCGGCCGAACTCGTTGTTGAACGCAGCGCCGCCAAGCGGGCCGTCGGTCATGATTTCCAGCGCCGGTGCCATGCGCGGGTTCAGCGCGCGCGGCGCTTCCCACGGCTGCGGCAGCTCGGGAATGCGAAGGTGCGAGACCGAGAACCCGGACAGGCCCGCCTTCGGCTTGCCGCCGCGGCCGGTCGCGCCTTCGTCGCGGATCTCGCCACCGTTGCCGGTCGAGGCACCCGGGAACGGCGCGATCGCGGTCGGATGGTTATGCGTTTCCACCTTGATCTGGAACGCGCTGGGCACCTGCGGCTCGCGGCGGTATTCGCCGCTGGCCGGATCCGGGCGGTAACGCGACGCCGGATGGCCTTCGATCACCGCGGCGTTGTCGCTGTACGCGCTGAGCGTGTGCTGCGGGGTCTGCTGGTGGGTGTTCTTGATCATCCGGAACAGCGAGCGGTCCTGCTCCTGGCCGTCGATGGTCCAGCTGGCGTTGAAGATCTTGTGCCGGCAGTGCTCGGAGTTGGCCTGCGCGAACATCATCAGCTCGACGTCGGACGGCGCGCGGCCGAGCGCGGTGAAGCGTTCGCGCAGGTAGTCGATCTCGTCCTGGGCCATGGCCAGGCCGAGGCGCTGGTTGGCAGCCTCCAGCTGGTCCACCGGCACGCGTTCCAGTTCACCGCGGGCCGGCGCCGAGAACAGCGCCTGGCCCTGTTCCACGGTCTCCAGCACCGACTGCGTCATCGGGTCGTGCAGCGCCTTGACCAGCGCCTGCTGGGCGGCGGCATCGGCCGGCCAGCCCTGCACGTCTATGCGCAGGCCACGCTCGACCCGGCTGACCGGCTGCCCGGCACCACGGACTAGTTCGGTGGCCTTGCTCGACCACGGCGACAGCGTGCCCAGGCGCGGCACCACGATGCGGCTGACCGCGCCGTCGGCCACGGCCTCGGCCTGCGGCGCGGCTTCGAGGATGCGGCACAGGGTGGTCAGGTCGGGGGCGGCGCTGCCTTCGGGCTGCACGAAGTAGACGTGCCAGGCACCGCTGATGCGCAGGGAGGGAGCGATGGACTGCAGGCGGGATTCAAGACGTTCGCGGCGGAACGGCGACAGGGCGGGCGCGCCCTCGAGGACCATCATGTCCGGGGAACCGTAGTTGGGAAACGGGCCCGACATTGTACCGGAAGCGGGGGAAGGGCTTTGGCCGGGCGGCGCCCGGCACCCGCCGAAGCCAAGGCAACGGCAACAGCAACAGCAACAGCAACGGCCAAGGCAACAGCAGGCATTCCGTGGGCTGGCGGGGTGGTGGGGGCCAGCAGGACACGCCGTAAACCCGTCCATGGGGGCTCGATGGCGCCATCCATGGCGCCAACGGTCCTGCTGGCCCCCACCACCCCGCCTTCGACAGATTTCCGCGATCTGCGGTAGATCCACGCCATGCGTGGATGCTCCCCGTACGGCGCCACCCGCTGGCCGGCAACCAGGGGAACATCGGAAATCAGGCATTGAAGAGCGAAGAAGAGCGAAGCGACCGGCTTCTGCCTTTGATTTTCTGTTCTGTGTTTCGTGGCTGGCCGCGCAGGAACCTGTCAGGGGCCGGGCGGGTGGGCTGCGCAGGGGCGTAAGCGCCATGGATGGCGCGCCCGAGCCTCCAGGGATGGATTCACGGCGTCCCCTGCGCAGCCCACCCGCCCGGCCAAACCCCAGAAATCCGCTGTACGCGACCCACCCCAGCCACGAGGGGGCTCCGCCGATGGCCGCCGACCGCGCGCCAGCGCCGCTCTCCGCCAAATCCCCGAACCATGCACTCGCTCACGGATTGACCACGCGATTGATGACAACGTTGTCCCCACCTGGCGCCGGACTCTCTCCCCGGCCTCCCAGGTACCTCCGTCCGCCCCCTCCGTCGCCTTCCCGGGCGACGCCCGGACCTGCGTCACGCGCGGCGCCATCGGGGCCCGCGCGCCCTTTGATCGGAGACTTACCCATGTACGACCCGATTGTGCGCAGTGCCGAACGTTCGACCCGAAGCTGTCGTCCCCGCCGCCTGGCCTGGCTGCTTGCCCTGGCCGCCGGTACCGCCGCCCTGCCCGGCCTGGCGCAAGCCGCCAGCTGTGCCGGCGTGGCCCAGTGGGACCAGGCCAAGATCTACCGGGCCGGCGATACCCTGCAGAAAGGAGGCGTCCTCTATCGGGCGAACCAGGACATCTGGAACGCGCCGCCGGACCATCCGGCCGGTGCGCCCTACTACACCAACCTCGGTGCCTGCGATGGCAGCGGCAGCAACCAGCCGCCGGTGGTCAGCCTGACCTCGCCGGCCAACGGCGCCACCTTCAGCGCCGGCAGCACGGTCAACGTGACCGCCAACGCCAGCGATGCGGACGGCAGCGTCGCCAAGGTCGAGTTCTTCCGCGATGGCAGCACGCTGGGCGTGGCCACCAGTGCGCCGTACGCGGCCAGCTGGGCCAATGCCAGCGCCGGCAGCCACACCCTGCGTGCAGTCGCGACCGACAACAACAACGCCACCACCAGCACCTCGACCATCACCATCACCGTCAATGCCGCCGGTGGCGATACCACCGCACCGAGTGTGCCGGGCGGGCTGGCGGTCGGCACCCGCACCGCCAACAGCATCGCGCTCAGCTGGAGCCCGTCCACCGACAACACCGGTGGCAGCGGCGTGGCCGGCTACGACGTGTACCGCAACGGCAGCCTGGTCGGTTCACCGTCCAGCGCCAGCTACATCGATGGCGGGCTGACTGCCTCCACCACCTACCGCTACCGGGTTCGTGCCCGCGACAACGCCGGCAACGCCTCGGCCCAGGGCACCGAGATCAGCGCCACTACGCTGGCCGGCGACGGCGGCACCACCGGCAAGCGGGTGATCGGTTACTTCACCCAGTGGGGCATCTACGGCCGCAACTACCGGGTCAAGAACATCGACAGCAGTGGCTCGGCCGCACGCCTGACCCACATCAACTACGCGTTCGGCAACGTGCGCAACAACCGTTGCGAAGTGGGCATCACCCAGCCGTCGGATCCGAACAGCGGTGCCGGTGGCGATGCCTTCGCCGACTACACCAAGGCCTTCAGTGCCGCCGAGAGCGTCAGCGGCAGCGCCGATACCTGGGACCAGCCGCTGCGCGGCAACTGGAACCAGCTCAAGCAGCTCAAGGCCAAGTACCCGGGCATGAAGGTGCTGATCTCGCTGGGTGGCTGGACCTGGTCGCGTGGTTTCTCCAGCGCGGCGCGTCCGGAAAACCGCCAGGCCTTCGTCGCCTCGTGCATCGACGCCTACATCAAGGGCAACCTGCCGGTGACCGACGGTGCCGGTGGCGCCGGTGCCGCACTGGGCGTATTCGACGGCATCGACATCGACTGGGAGTACCCGGTGGCCTGTGGCATCGAATGCGGCAAGCCGGAGGACAACGCCAACTTCACCGCGCTGATGGCCGAGTTCCGCCGCCAGCTCGATGCGGTGCGTCCGGGCCTGTTGCTGACGGTGGCGGTGGGTGCCGGCATCGACAAGATCCGCGTCACTGATCCGGCCGCGTACCACCCGTACCTGGACTACATCAACGTGATGACCTACGACTTCCACGGCGCGTGGGATGCGAAGACCAATCACCAGTCGGCGCTGTTCGATTCGCCGAATGATCCGTCCACCGGCGACCAGAAGCTCTACAACAGCAACGACGCCATCGAGGCCTTCATCAGCCGTGGCGTGCCCGCCGCCAAGCTCAACCTGGGCATCGGCTACTACGGGCGTGGCTGGACCGGTGTGACCAACGCCAACAACGGCCTGTACCAGACCGCGACCGGCGCCGCCCCGGGCACGTATGAAGCCGGCATCGAAGACTGGAAGGTGCTGAAGAACCTGGCGTGGCCGGGCTACACCGACAACACGGCCGGTGCCACCTGGATCTACAACGGCAGCACGCTGTGGAGCTTCGATACCCCGGCCAACATCACCCGCAAGATGGGCTACGTGAAGACCCAGGGCCTGGGCGGCGCGTTCGTCTGGGAGTTCAGCGGTGACGATGCGCAGGGCACGCTGACCAAGGCGGTCAGTGATGGCCTGAAATAAGCAAAAAGCCGGGGGCGCATTGTGCGCCCCCGGCCTCTGATCTGTAGCGCCGAGCCCATGCTCGGCTGATGGTCCCGCAGTCGAGCATGCCTCGACGCTACGATTCCGCGTCAGCGCTTCTCGGACAGCTTGTCCAGCGCCGCACGCAGCTGCGCCGGCGGCAGGTAGCCGCCCAGCTGGGTGCCATCCGGCGCGAAGATCGCCGGCGTGCCGTTCACGCCCAACTGCTGGCCCAGCGCGTACTGCATCGCCACCGGGTTGGTGCAGTTCTTGGCCGGCACACTGCCACCGCGCTTGGCGTTGGTCAGGGCCTGGCGGCGATCCGCTGCACACCAGACCGAAATCATGTCGGTGTAGTCCTTGCTGCCCAGGCCCATGCGCGGGAATGCCAGGTACTCGACCGAGATGCCGTTGCGGTTGAGCTCTGCGATGTCCTGATGCAGCTTGCGGCAGTAGCCGCACTCGATGTCGGTGAACACGCTGATGGTGTACTTGGCATTGGGCGCAGCGAATACGATGCGGTCGCCGTGGTTGGCCTTGGCCAGCAGATCGCGGCGGTAGCCAAGCAGGCCTTCGCTGTTGGCCGGGCCCTTGGCACGCGTGTCGTAGGGCTGCGACTGGAACAGGTAGCGGCCATCGTCGGACACGTACAGCAACTGGCCGGAGACCACGACCTCGCGGAAGCCGGGGAACGGCGCAGCACCGATGTAGTCCACCTGGAAGCCGGGATTCAGGGCGGTCAGCGCGGCGCGTACGGCCTGGTCGGCCGAAGCGTTGGCGGCCGGGGCGGCCTTGGCCGCAGCCGCGGCGGGTGCCTTGGCGGCCGGCGGAGCCGGCTGGGCGCAGGCGGTCAGGCTGAGCGCACCGAACACGGCGGCGATGGCAAATCGGAGCATGGAGCGATCCGCAACAGAAGAAGATCCCGGATTCTGACACAGCCACCAGAACCGGGCCGCGACGCCCGGCACGGCCCCGGGCAGCGATTCAGCCCGGCGCTCAGCCGCGCGGATGGTGGCGGGCGTGCAGCTTCTGCAGATGCTCGCGCGCCACCAGGGTGTAGATCTGGGTGGTCGACAAGGAACTGTGGCCGAGCAGCATCTGCAGCGCGCGCAGGTCGGCACCGCGGTTGAGCAGATGGGTGGCGAAACTGTGGCGCAGGCCATGCGGGCTGATCCGCGCCGGGTCGATGCCGGCCACCTGCGCGTGGCGCTTGACCAGGTGCCAGAACGCCTGCCGGGTCAGTGCATGCAACGTCGGCTCGATGAACAACGGGGTCTGCCCATCCGCCAGGGCATGCACTTTGCCCTTGCCGACCAGCTGCGGGCGCGACGCCTGCAGATAGCGCTCCAGCCAGTGCTGCGATTCCTCGCCCAGCGGCACCAGCCGCTCCTTGCTGCCCTTGCCCGTGACCCTCAGCACGCCCTGGCGCAGGTTGACTGCCGTGGCCGGTAGCAGCACCAGCTCGCTCACGCGCAGGCCGGCCGCATACATCAGCTCCAGCATGGCACGGTCGCGCAGGCCCAGCGGACTGTCGATGTCCGGCGCCGCCAGCAGCGCGTCGATCTGGCTTTCGGCCAGCGCCTTCGGCAACAGCCGCGGCAGCTTCGGCGGGTCGAGCAGCGCACTGGGGTCTTCGCTGCGTTCGCCACGGCGCACGCCATCGGCGAAGAACGCCCGCAGCGCCGACAGCAGGCGCGCATTGCTGCGCGGCGACCAGCCATGCCGGGTGCGCCAGGCCAGATAGTCGAACAGCCCGGGACGTTCGATACCGGCCAGGCCACCGTCGCGTCCATCCATCCAGCGCGCCAGCCCTTCCAGGTCGCGCCGGTAGCTGTCGAGGGTGGCGCGGGCCAGGCCGTTCTCGGCCCAGATCGCATCGAGGAAGCGCTGGATGCGCGCGCTGTCGTCGGCGCGCAGCTCGGGCAGTTGCTGGACCAGCTGGCGGCGTTCGGCGGGGGTGGAAACAAGGGCCATGGGTGCAGGATACGAGGGCCACTGCGGGCACGGCCAGCTTTGCGTATGCTCGGCGCATGTCCCGCCCCGCCACCGACACGGCCCCTGCGGCCGCTACCGAAATGCCCCGCCCACGTGCCTTGTTGGCCTGGCGCGTGCTGGCGATGGTCTACGACGCACTGCCGGTGCTGGCGCTGTGGATGCTGGCCGGCACGCTGTTCACCCTCGCCTACACCTTCAGCGGCCACGCGCAGCGCGAGAACATCGCACCGTTCAGTGCCTGGCAGTGGCTGCTGTGGGCGGTGTGCTGGGGAATCACGGGGTGGTACGCCACGGCCAGCTGGCGCCGTGGCGGACAGACGCTGGGCATGCGACCGTGGCGGCTGAAACTGCTATCGAGCGATGGCACGCCGCTTCGGCGCGGCCAACTGTGGCTGCGCTTCGCGGTGGGCTCACTGTCGCTGCTGCTGGGTGGACTGGGGTTCTGGTGGGCATGGGTCGACCGCGACCGCCTGACCTGGCACGACCGCGCCAGCGGCACCCGCCTGATGCGCATGCCGAAGCAGTGATGCACCACGTGTAGAGCCGAGCATGGGCTCGGCTCTACACGATCAACGCAGCGATCAGCCAGCAGCTGCCGGGTCCGGCAGGATCACCGCCGGCTGCGTCCAGAGGTCGAAGAAGGCGGACGCAAACGCATTGGCCTGCACATCGTCAGCCACCGGCGACTGTCCGCTCAACTGCGCACGGGTCTTCACGAACTCCTGCCACAGTTTCAGGCTGGTCTTCTTCAGGCGCTTCTGCTCGCCTGCATCGGTTGCGGCAAGGTACTGCGCGTACAGCTCGCGCATCGGTTTGCCCTGGGCCTCATAGGCCGCCGGAAGCGGCGGCAGCTGGGCGGCAGTGAAAGCCACCGATGCTGCCGGCGGCCGGTAGCCATCCGGCCCGAAAGCCTCCTTCAGCTCGTCCCCGGCATCCAGGTATTCGAAGAAGCCAGGCACATTGTAGAGCTTGGTCCGGTAGTCGGACGAGGTATCCGGGCTGCTGGAGACCAACGTTTCAGGCAGCTCGCCCTTCAGTCCTGCGTCCCAACGGCGCGGAATGAAGAAGCCGGTCGCCTTCACGTAGGGACCCTCGATCTCCACATCGTTCAGTTCGATCTTCGATGCCAGGTTGCCGGTATTGGTTTTGCTGGTGACGTACTGCTCGGTGACGATCACGTACTCGGCCATGGCCGGGTTGATCAGCCCGCCGATCCCGTCGGCGTAGACAACCATGCGTACGCTGCCGATCTTCTCGCTCTGCAGCCGGTACTGGCCCGGCTCCAGGACCAGGGGCATGGAGGTGTGCGGCGGCAGGGTATGCACCTGCTGGTCGACCGACAAGGTCAGCGGTGCATCCGTCGGGTTGTCGATCTCGAAGTCGACGGTGGACCGGCTGCAGCCGGCAGAAAGCAGCACGGCCGCGATGTACGGCAGAAAGCGTTGGAAGCTCATGTTCGTCCTTGAAGTGAAACGGAAACAGCAGGGCCTTGCCCGGCTCCCTGGGAATCAACCCGATTTGCGCCGGAACAGCAATCCAGACACCGCCAGCATCACGATCGGTGGCAGCGCATAGGCAATTCGGTAATCGAACTTCAGCGCGCCGGCCATGCGCCCGAAGAACAGCTGCAGCAGCCAGAAGCCCAGCGCGAACAGGATGCCCAGGAACAGGCGCTTGCCCATGCCGCCGCTGCGCAGCGAGCCGAACGCGAACGGCACCGCCGCCAGGCACAGCGCCAGCACGTTCAACGGGTAGAACCAGCGGCTCCAGTACACGTCCTCGAAGTCACGCGCGTCCAGCCCGTTGCGCTGCCGGTAGGTGATGCTGGTGCTCAGTTCGGCCAGGCTGAGGTTGCGCGGCTTGGCGATGCCGGTGGCCAATGCGGCCGCATCCAGCTTCGAATTCCACGGTTCGCGCGCGACTTCCTGGCGGGTCGCCGAGCGCTCGCCGAAGGTATCGCGACGTACCCCGGTCAGCACCCAGCCATCCCTGTCATGCTCGGCGGTGTCGGCATGGGTCAATGAGGCGATGCCCCCATTCTCGGCGATGCGGTACAGGCGCACGTCGCGCAGGATCAGGCGCGTGCCCTTGTCGCCGACCAGCTGCTCCTCGCCGCTCTGCGCGTTGAGGAAGGTATCGCCCTCGCGTGCCCACAGGCCCGAGTAGCGGCTGGTGGCGATATCCCGCCCCCACTTGGCGCTGGACTTCAACGCATCGGCGCGGTCCTGGCCCCAGGGGCCCAGGGTCTCGGCGCTGAACACCATCACCGCGGTCAGCAGCGACAGCGCGATCGCCACCGAAACGCTCAGGCGCTTGCGCGACAGGCCCAGCGCACGCAGCGCGGTCAGCTCCGAGGTCGCCGCCAGCTGGCCCAGGCCCATCAGTGCACCGATCACCGCGGCGGTGGGGAACATGGTGTAGGCGCGGCGTGGCACCGTGTACAGCACCCAGGCGGCGGCATGGCCCAGCGTGTAGCCGTTCTTGCCGATGTCCTTGAACTCGCCGGAGAACGCCATCACCACGTCCAGGCCAACCAGCACGGCCCAGGTCAGCAGCACCGTGGTGAACACCGACCGGCCCAGGTACAGGTCGAAACGCATCGGGCGCAGCCTCATGCGCGGGCTCCCTTCGGGCGGCCCAGGCGGCCATCACGTGCGTACATCCAGATTGCCAGCGCCAGCAACGGCAGGGTCAACCACCACAGGCCAAGCGCAGGGGGGATCTTGCCGTTGGCGATCCAGCCGCTGCCGATGAACATCAGATTGGTGCCGACCATGTAGGCCATCAGCGCCAGCATCATGCGGCCGTAGCGCTGCTGGCGCGGCGAGCTGCGGCCCAGCGGCACGGTCAGCAGGGCGAACGCCAGCGCGATCAGCGGCGGCGCCAGGCGGCGGTGCAGCTGCGCCTGCGCCTGCGGACGCTCATCGCCGATCAGCTGCAGGGTCGGCATCAGTTCCGGGTCATCCTCGGTGCGGGTCTGCGCGCCATCGGGCAGGGCCACGTCATTGCGGGCAAAGGTCGCCAGGCGGTAGTCCAGGCCACCAGCCACCGGCCCTTCCACCTGGTGCCCATCATCCAGCTCCAGGAAGCGCTGACGGGTGCCCTCGAAGAACATGCGGCCGCCATTGGCCGACACCACCTCCAGGCGGTCATCCTTCTGGCGCTGCAGGAACACCTTGCCCAGCTGGGTGCCATCGGGCGAGATCGAGGACAGGTAGACCACGCCGCCATTGGGCAGCGGGGTGAAGCGGCCCGGCTCCAGACCGGCCATCAGCACGCTGCGGTTGGCCTCGATGATCATCTGCTCGGCCACCCGGCCGGCCCACGGGCCCAGCCACAGCGAGCAGGCGCCCACCAGTGCCACCACCGGCACCACCAGCATCAGCAGTGGCCGCAGCAGTCGCTTGGGGCCGACACCAATGGCGGTGATCACTGCCATTTCCGAGTCGCGGTACAGGCGCGCGATCGCCAGCAGCAGGCCCAGCATCAGCGCCAGCGGCAGGATCAGCGGCAGGTAGGCGATGAACTGCAGGCCCAGCTGCGAGAACAGCAGCTTGGCCGGCAGGCGCCCGTCGGCGATGTTGCCGAGGATGTCCACCAGCACGCCGCCCACGCTGACCACCAGCAGGACGATCAGGGTAGCCAGGAAACTCTGGACGAAATCGCCCAGCAGGTATCGGTCGAGCTTCAGCATGGGGCGGTGGTTTAAACTCTGGGGTTCGTTCGCGGTGCCGCCCAGTCTACTGTCTGGGCGTAAACGGCCTGCGATTGTACGGACTCGCCAATGGAATCTGCTCAATGGCCCTCGAATTCACCCTGAACCACGTTGCTCCGGCCGCCGCCACCGTCGATTGCCTGGTGGTTGGCGCGTATGCCGACCATACCCTGACCCCGGCCGCACAGGCCCTGGACGCCGCCAGCGGTGGCCGCCTGGCCGCCCTGGCCCAGCGCGGCGACCTGTCCGGCAAGACCGGCGCCACCACCCTGCTGCATGACCTGCCGGGCGTGACCGCCCCGCGCGTGCTGGTGGTCGGCCTGGGCGAAGCCGCCCGCTTCGGCGTGCCGCAGTACCTGAAGGCCGTCGGCGACGCCGTGCGCGCGCTGAAGGCCGGTGCTGCCCGCAGCGCACTGTTCATCCTGTCCGAAGTGGCGGTGAAGGACCGCGACGCGGCCTGGGCGATCCGCCAGGCGGTGATCGCCGCCGATCATGCCGCGTACCGCTACACCGCCACCCTGGGCAAGAAGAAGGCCGACGACGCCGGCCTGGCCCAGCTGGCCATCGCCGGTGACGACGCGCAGGCCCTGGCCCAGGGCCAGGCCATCGCCGCCGGTGTCGAGTTCGCCCGCGAACTGGGCAACCTGCCGCCGAACTACTGCACCCCGGCCCATCTGGCCGAGGTCGGCGTGAAGTTCGCCGGCGAGCACGATGGTGCCGAAGCCGAGATCCTCGACGAGACCCAGATGGAAGCGCTGGGCATGGGCTCGCTGCTGGCCGTGGCCCGTGGTTCGGCCAACCGCCCGCGCCTGGTCGTGCTGAAGTGGAACAATGGCGGCGACGCCAAGCCGTACGTGCTGGTCGGCAAGGGCATCACCTTCGATACCGGTGGCGTCAACCTGAAGACCCAGGGCGGCATCGAAGAGATGAAGTACGACATGTGCGGTGGCGCCAACGTCATCGGCACCTTCGTCGCTGCGGTCAAGGCCAAGCTGCCGCTGAACCTGGTGGTGGTGGTGCCGGCGGTGGAAAACGCCATCGACGGCAACGCCTACCGTCCGTCCGACGTGATCACCTCGATGTCGGGCAAGACCATCGAAGTGGGCAACACCGACGCCGAAGGCCGCCTGATCCTGTGCGACGCGCTGACCTACGCGCAGCGCTTCGAGCCGGCCGCGCTGGTCGACGTCGCCACCCTGACCGGCGCCTGCATGGTCGCCCTCGGCCACCAGACCGCCGGCCTGATGAGCAAGCACGACGACCTGGCCAACGAGCTGCTGGCCGCCGGCGAGCAGGTGTTCGACCGCGCCTGGCGCCTGCCGCTGTGGGACGAGTACCAGCCGATGCTGGATTCGACCTTCGCCGACGTCTACAACATCGGCGGCCGCTGGGCCGGTGCGATCACCGCCGGCTGTTTCCTGTCGCGCTTCGCCGAAGGCCAGCGCTGGGCCCACCTGGACATCGCCGGCGTGGCCAGCGATGAAGGCAAGCGTGGCATGGCCACCGGCCGCCCGGTCGGCCTGCTGAGCCAGTGGCTGCTGGACCAGGCCGCCCGCGCCTGATGCCGTACCCGACCCTGGCCGGCCTCCGCCGGCCAGGGCCTCGCCCGGCACTGCCGGGCCCCTGCCTGACCCGGACCCTGCCATGCCCCGCGCCGACTTCTACCTGATCGCCAAGCCCCGCTTCCTGACCGAGCCGTTGCGCCTGGTCTGCGAGCTGGCGCGCAAGGCCAACGACGCCGGGTTGTTCACCCTGGTGCTGGCCCGCGACCAGGCCCAGGCCGAGGAGCTGGACGAACTGCTGTGGGCGTTCGACAACGATGCCTACATCCCGCACCAGATCGCCGGCGAGGACATGGACGAGGAAGAAGCCCTGGTGCTGATCGCCGTGCCGGGCACCGAGGCACCGGCGCGCCCGCTGGTGATCAACCTGCGTGATGAACCCTGGCTGGGCGAGTGCGAGCGCGTGCTGGAAGTGGTTCCGGCCGACCCGGAAGCGCGCGAACCGCTGCGCGAACGCTGGCGCCAGTACAAGACCGCCGGTTACGACCTGAACAAGCACGACATGTAAGTCCAGCGAGGACCCCTTGATGCGCCTGTTGATCGCCCTGATTCTTCCCTGGCTGTCCTTCTTCACCATCGGCCGGCCGTTTGCCGGCATTGTCTGCCTGATCCTGCAGATCACCCTGATCGGCTGGCTGCCCGCCGCGATCTGGGCCGCCTACGCGGTCAGCCAGTACCACACCGACCAGAAGATCCGGCGCGCCCTCGGGCCGCGCTGATCTCCCTTCCGCCTTGATTACCGGTTCCCCCGCATGACCCAACTCGCCTCCAGTTACGACCCGAAGTCCTTCGAGACCGACCTCTACGAGGCCTGGGAGAAGGCCGGCCACTTCAAGCCGTCCGGCACGGGCGAGCCGTACACCATCCTGCTGCCGCCGCCGAACGTGACCGGCACCCTGCACATGGGCCACGCCTTCCAGCAGACCCTGATGGACGCGCTGGTGCGCTACCACCGCATGCGTGGCTACGACACGCTGTGGCAGGTCGGTACCGATCATGCCGGCATCGCCACCGAAATGGTGGTCAGCCGCAACCTGGCGCTGGAAGGCAAGGGCGAGACCCGCGATTCGCTGGGCCGCGAAGGCTTCATCGGCAAGGTCTGGGAGTGGAAGCAGCAGTCCGGCGACACCATCGAACGCCAGATGCGCCGCCTCGGCACCTCCGCCGACTGGTCGCGCAGCACCTTCACCATGGACCCGCAGCCGTCGGCGGCGGTCAACGAGGCCTTCGTGCGCTGGTACGAGCAGGGCCTGATCTACCGCGGCCAGCGCCTGGTCAACTGGGACCCGGTGCTGAAGACCGCCATTTCCGACCTGGAAGTGGAAAGCGCCGAGGAAGACGGCTTCCTGTGGTCGATCGCCTACACGCTGGATGAGGGCCTGAGCTACGAACACGTCGAGCGCGATGCCGACGGCGTGGAAACCCTGCGCGAAACCCGCGACTACCTGGTCGTCGCCACCACCCGCCCGGAAACCCTGCTGGGCGATACCGCGGTGATGGTGCACCCGGAAGACGAGCGCTATGCACATCTGATCGGCAAGAGCGTGGTGCTGCCGCTGACCGGCCGCCGCGTCCCGGTGATCGCCGACGACTACGTGGACCGTGCCTTCGGCACCGGCGTGGTCAAGGTCACCCCGGCGCACGATTTCAACGACTACGAAGTGGGCGTGCGCCACAGCCTGCCGCTGATCAACCTGTTCACCCCGGTGGCGGCGCTGAACGAAAACGCGCCGGAGCGTTTCCAGGGTCTGGACCGCTACGCCGCGCGCAAGGCCGTGCTGGCCGAGCTGGAAGACCTGGGCATCCTGGTCGAGACCAAGGCGCACAAGCTGCAGGTGCCGCGCGGCGACCGTACCGGCCAGGTGATCGAGCCGTACCTGACCGACCAGTGGTTCGTGAAGATGGACGACCTGGCCAAGCGTGGCCTGGAGCTGGTCGAAGACGGCAGCATTTCCTTCGTGCCGCCGAACTGGATCAACACCTACCGCCACTGGATGAACAACATCCAGGACTGGTGCATCAGCCGCCAGCTGTGGTGGGGCCACCGCATTCCGGCGTGGTTCGACGAAGCCACCGGCAGCTGCTACGTCGGTCGCAGCGAAGAGGAAGTGCGGGCGAAGCACAACCTGGGCAGCGACGTGGTACTGAACCAGGAAAGCGACGTGCTGGAGACCTGGTTCTCCTCGCAGCTGTGGCCGTTCTCCACCCTGGGCTGGCCGAACGAACAGGCCATGGCCGAGCGCGGCTTCGACCGCTACCTGCCGTCGTCGGTGCTGATCACTGGCTTCGACATCATCTTCTTCTGGGTGGCGCGCATGATCATGGCCACCGACAACCTGGTCGGGAAGATCCCGTTCAAGGACGTCTACTTCACCGGCCTGATCCGCGACGGCCAGGGCCAGAAGATGTCCAAGAGCAAGGGCAACGTGCTCGATCCGCTGGACATCATCGACGGCATCACCATCGACGATCTGGTCGCCAAGCGCACCGGCGGCCTGATGCAGCCGAAGATGGTGGAGAAGATCGAGAAGGCCACCCGCAAGGAATTCCCGGACGGCATTGCTGCCCACGGTGCCGATGCGCTGCGCTTCACCATCGCCGCGCTGGCCACCCACGGCCGCGACATCAAGTTCGACATGAACCGCGCCGAGGGCTACAAGAACTTCTGCAACAAGCTGTGGAACGCCAGCCGCTTCACCCTGATGAACACCGAGGGTGCAACGTTCACCGGCGTGCCGACGCCGCGCACCGATGCCGAGCGCTGGATCCTTGCGCGCCTGGCGGCGGTGTCCACCGAGGCGCAGGGCCACTACGCCAACTACCGCTTCGACCTGCTGGCGCAGTGCCTGTACGAGTTCGCCTGGAACGAGTTCTGCGACTGGTTCCTGGAGCTGAGCAAGCCGGCACTGAATGGTGCCGATGCCGCCGACGCCGAAAGCACCCGCCACACTCTGCTGTACGTGCTGGAAGCGCTGCTGCGCCTGCTGCACCCGCTCACGCCGTTCATCACCGAACAGCTGTGGCAGCAGCTGGCCCCGCGCCTGGGCCTGGCCGAAACCACGCTGTCGCTGCGTCCGTACCCCACCGCCGCCGAGTTCGAAGGCGATTTCGCCCAGGCCGAGGCCGACGTGGAATGGCTGAAGGCCGTGATCAGCGCCGTGCGCCGCGTGCGCAGTGAGCTGAACGTCGCGCCGTCCAAGCTGGTGCCGCTGCGCCTGCAGGCCGGTCTGGAGCAGGACCGCGTGCGCATCGAACGTTTCAGCGCCTCGCTGTCGTTCCTGCTCAAGCTGGACAGCATCCAGTGGCTGGCTGAAGGCGAAAGTGCACCGCCGGCTGCCGCCGCGATCGTCGGTGAACTGAAGCTGCTGGTGCCGCTGGAAGGCCTGGTCGATCTCGATGCCGAGCGCGCGCGCCTGGACAAGGAGATCAAGCGCGTGGAAGGCGAGCAGGAGAAGAGCGAAACCAAGCTGGCCAAGTTCACCGACAAGGTGCCGCCGGCGGTGGTCGAGCAGGAACGCGTGCGCCTGGTCGACTGGAACACCCAGCTGGCCGGCCTGCGCGAGCAGCGCGCGAAGCTGTAAGCGCCGGGAAACGCCGGGTACTGCCCGGCGTTTCCTTTTGTAGAGTCGAGCCGTGCTCGACTCATGACAGCAGTCGAGCATGGCTCGACTCTACATTTCCCGCGCATGGCATCATCGCTGGATGCCGCTTTCCATCTTCCTGCTGGTTCTCGCCGCTGCCGCGCTGCATGCCAGCTGGAATGCGATCGTCAAGCGCGGACCAGACAAGTTCCTCGGCACGGTGCTGGTCACCGGGAGTGCGGCGCTGCTATCGGCCACTGTCCTGCCCTTCCTGCCATTTCCCGCGGCGCACAGTTGGCCGTGGCTGGGCGCGTCGGTGCTGCTGCAGGTGACCTATTACGGCCTGGTCGCACGTTGTTACCAGCAGGTCGACATGAGCCTGGCCTACCCGCTGATGCGTGGCAGCGCGCCGATCCTGGTCGCGTTGGCGGGCACCCTGCTGGGCGAGCAGCTGCCACCGGCAGCGTGGCTGGGCGTGGTGCTGGTCAGCACCGGCATCCTGTGCATGGCGCTGGGGGCGCGTGGCGGTCAGCTGCGCCTGCCGCTGCTGACCGCGGCGATGATCGCCACCTACACGCTGGTCGATGCGCAGGGCGCGCGTCAGTCCGGCAGCGCACTCAGCTATACGTTGTGGCTGTTCCTGCTGTCGGGCATTCCACTGCCACTGTGGGCGCTGTACACGCGCCGCGGCGCGGTGCTGGACTATGCGCGACAGCACTGGCCGCTGGGGCTGGCCGGTGGCGTCGGCACCACCACCTCGTATGCGATGGCGTTGTGGGCAATGACCCAGGCGCCGGTGGCGATGGTCTCGGCGTTGCGCGAATCGTCGATCCTGTTCGCGTTGCTGATCTCGGTGTTCCTGCTGCGCGAACGGATTCCGCGCGCGCGCTGGCTGGCGGCGGCGTTGATCGTCGGGGGTGTGTTGGCACTGCGGCTGGCGTGAGGAAAGCGTGCCAACCAAGGCTGGCACCTACCACGGTAGGTGATGTGTCGATGACAGCGGAGATCCATCGGTAGTGCCGGCCGCAGGCCGGCAACCCTGCTCCGTTACAGCGGCGGCATCGCCTGCAGGTCGCCGTCGACCAGTTCGATCGCCATCACCACCGCGTCTTCGCGGCCCTGTGCGGCCGGGTAGTAACGCGGGCGGCGACCGATCTCGTTGAAGCCTTCGCTGTGGTACAAGGCCAGCGCGGGTGTGTTGGACGGACGCACTTCCAGGAACACACGCTGCGCCCCGCGGTCGCCGGCCAGCTGTACCAGCGCGCGCAGCAACTGACGTCCGAGCCCACGCGACTGCGTCAGTGGATCGATGCAGACGTTCAGCACATGGGCCTCGTCGGCCGCGATGCTGAGCACGCCATAGCCGATCAGCTGGCCATCACGCTCCATGGCCAGGCCCGGATAGCCCGCACGCAGGCAGTCGACGAAGATGCCGCGGGTCCAGGGAAACGGATAGCCGCGTACTTCAATCGCCATCACCGCGTTGAGGTCGCTCTCGCGCAGCGCGCGCAGGCTGACCGGACCGGGCTGGCTGACCGCACTCATGGCGCACCCCGCTTGCGCAGGGCGCGCAGCTGCGGCCACAGCGCGCGCTTGGCGGCCGGGTCCTGACGCAGCTGGTCCAGCGGCCAGCTGTCCATCAGCGCCTGCGTGGCCGGATCATTGGGATTGCAGCCGGACGCGCGCAGCAAGGCGATCTGCAGGCGATCCGGCAGGCGCACCACCGGCTGCCGGGCATTGCCGCCAGGCAGCGGCCGGGCAGCCGCGGGCGCGGTGTCCGGTGCGCTGACCGGGGTCTCGCGGCGCGCTGGCGCCGGGCGTTCCTGGCGGGAAACCGGTGCGGCCGCAGCCAGAGGTTCGCGCGCGGGTGCGGTTGACGCCCGCGCCTGCTCCGCCGCTGGTGTGGCAGCCGCCTCGGCGTCGGCCACGCTCAGCTGCAGCGCGGCATCCAGCTCGGCGGCCAGCTGGCCGTCGTGATAGACGGTGTAGCCCATGGCCTGCAGCCAGGCCTGCTGGGCCGGTGACCACAGCAAGGGCAGGTCCTCGCTCACGCGGCCTCGGGCTTCTTGCGCAGGCGCTGCACGGCCCACATCACCGGGCCCGACAAGGCATACAGGATGCCCACCGCGAACAGCACGCGCGGCAGATCGATGACCGCAATGGCGATCGCCACTGGCACCAGGGCCAGTACCAGGAACGGCACGCGGTCGGAGCGGGTGCCCTTGGCGCCGCCGCCCTTGAAGCTCCAGAAGCGGATGCGGCTGACCATCAGCAGCGCCGCGATGATCGTCACCGCCAGCGCCACGTAGCGCAGCTGGTTGCCGTCCCAGCCCAGGTTGCCATCGGCGAACGCCCAGACGAAGGACATCATCAGGCCGGCCGCGGCCGGGCTGGCAAGGCCGACGAACCAGCGCTTGTCGACCACCGCTACCTGGGTATTGAAGCGGGCCAGGCGCAGCGCCGCGCAGGCGGCATACAGGAAGGCCACGGCCCAGCCGACGCGACCCAGCAGCGGGTCGTCGAACTTCAGCCACGACAGCGACCAGTGGTACATCACCAGCGCCGGGGCCATGCCGAAGCTGACCAGGTCGGCCAGCGAGTCGTACTGCACGCCGAATTCGCTGCTGGTGCCGGTCAGGCGCGCCACGCGCCCATCCAGGCCATCCATCACCGCCGCCACGAACACGGCGATGCTGGCGTTGACGAAGTCCCCGTTGGCCGCGGCGATGATCGCGTAGAAGCCAGCAAACAGGCCGGCGGTGGTGAACAGGTTGGGCAGCAGGTAAATCGTGCGCGAACGCGGCGGCGGTGTGATCGGGTCCATGGAATCCAGTTTAATCGACTTGCCAGTGCTCGGCGCCAATGCTGCAATCGGCGTTCTACGCCCATTCCGTGGAGTTTGCCATGCGTGCCCTGTCCTGCCTTGGATGCCTGCTGCTGTTGGCCAGTGCCAACGCCGTGGCCGGCCCGGTCTATAAATGGAAGGACGCCAATGGCGTGACCCAGTATTCGGAGACCCCGCCGGCGGGCAGGAAGTTCGAGACCCGGGCGCAGGCGCGCAGTCCCCAGGCGGCGGCCAGCGCCGAGACCCCGGCCGCGCCGGTGCCCGAGCAGTGCAGCACCGCCCGCGCCAACCTGGCCCTGCTGGACGGCGGCGGCCAGGTAATGCAGGACACCGATGGTGATGGCAAGGCCGATACCGCGTTGGCTCCGGAGCAGCGCAGCGCGCAGAAGGGATTGGCTGAAGCCGCCATCAAGGCCTACTGCCCGGCGGAGTGAGGGTTATCGGCAGGGCTTGCAGCCCTGCACCCGCAGAGGCGGTAGCAAGGGCAACGTCAAGAGCGGGCATTCCGTGGAATGGCGGGGCGGTGTCGGAGTGCGGGGACGCCGCAAGTACGTCCCTGTAGGCTTGGCAGCCGCATCCATGCGGCTGACACCCCGCAATCCGACACCGCCCCACCCCCGACAGATTCCCGGTGGTCAGTAGATCCACGCCATGCGTGGATGAATCTCCATGGAAATCGAATAGTTCGAGAATTGATCGAACAGCAGCCGAGCATGGCTCGGCCCTACAAAAGGGCGACAGATCGCAGAAAACTGTCGAAGGCGGGGTGGGTCCGGTTGCGGGGGCGTGAGCGCCATGGATGGCGCGACCGAGCCACAGGGACGTATTTACGGCGTCCCCCGCAACCGGACCCACCCCGCCATCCCACGGGAAGCCCGCTGTTGCAGTTGCAGTTGACGTTGCTTGAGGCGGGTGCAGGGCGCAGCCCTGCCGATACCCCTCCCCCCGGCCGGGCTGGCAGAATAGGCGTCTCTGCCGTTATCCGAAGCCGACGATGCGCCTCTCCCAGTTCCACCTGCACACCACCAAGGAAACCCCCAGCGACGCCGAGCTCACCAGCCACCGGCTGATGCTGCGCGCGGGCATGATCCGCAAGCTGGCATCGGGCCTATACACCTGGTCGCCGCTGGGCCTGCGCGTGCTGCGCAAGGTTGAACGCATCGTGCGCGAGGAAATGGACCGCGCCGGTGCCGTGGAATTCCAGATCCCGACCATCCAGCCGAAGGAACTGTGGGAGCAGACCGGGCGCTGGCAGAAGTTCGGCCCGCAGCTGCTGAAGATCAAGGACCGCAAGGACCAGGTGTTCTGCTACAGCCCGACCGCCGAAGAAGCCGCCTGCGACTTCGCGCGCAGCGAGCTGTCCAGCTACAAGCAGCTGCCGGTGAACTTCTACCAGGTGCAGACCAAGTTCCGCGACGAGATCCGTCCGCGCTTCGGCGTGATGCGTTCGCGCGAGTTCCTGATGAAGGACGCCTATTCGTTCCACCTGCACGATGAGTGCCTGGTGCGCGAGTACGAGAACATGAAGTCGGCCTACAGCCGTATCTTCACCCGCCTCGGCCTGGATTTCCGCATGGTGCAGGCCGACTCCGGCGCGATCGGCGGTGATGCCTCGCAGGAATTCCACGTCATCGCCGATTCCGGCGAAGACGCGCTGGTGTTCTCCACCGGTTCGGACTACGCGGCCAACATGGAAGCGGCGATCGCTGCCGATCCGGCACCGCGTGCGGCCGCCAGCGAAGCCATGCGCAAGGTCGATACCCCCACCCAGAAGACCTGCGAGGATGTCGCGGCGCTGCTCGGCATCGACCTGCAGCGCACGGTGAAATCGGTGGCGCTGATCGCCGGCGAAGGCAAGGCACAGCAGTTCGTGCTGCTGCTGGTACGCGGCGACCATGAGGTCAACGAGATCAAGCTGGCCAAGGTTGCCGGCCTGGACGAACAGCGCTTCGCCAGTGAGGCGGAAATCGCCGAGCACCTGGGCAGCGTGCCGGGCTTCCTCGGCCCGGTCGCCCCGGCCAAGGCCATCCGCGTGGTGGCCGATCGCGAAGTGGCGGCGATGTCCGACTTCGTCGTCGGCGCCAACGAAGCCGGTTTCCACCTGGCTGGCGTCAACTGGGGCCGCGACCTGCCGGAACCGGAAGTGGCCGACATCCGCAACGTGCGTGCCGGTGACCGCGCGCTGGACGGTGGTGAACTGAAGATCGCCCGTGGCATCGAAGTCGGCCACGTGTTCCAGCTCGGCCGCAAGTACGCCGAAGCGCTGGATGCCACCGTTCTGGACGAGAACGGCAAGGCCGCGGTGATGGCGATGGGCTGCTATGGCATCGGTATCTCGCGCGTGGTGGCTGCCGCGATCGAACAGAACCATGACGATGCCGGCATCATCTGGCCGGACGCGATGGCGCCGTGGCAGGTGGTGGTATGCGTGATCAATCCGAAGGGCGACGCCGCCGTGGCCGACGCCGCGGCCAACCTGCTGCAGGAGCTGCGCGATGCGGGCCTGGACGCGGCACTCGACGACCGTGGCCTTCGCCCGGGCGCGATGTTCGCCGACATGGAACTGATCGGCATCCCGCACCGCGTGGTGGTCAGCGAACGTGGCCTGGCCGCCGGCACCTACGAGTACCGTTCGCGCCGCGCCAGCGAAGCGGAAAGCCTGGACAAGGCCACCCTGCTGCAGCGCCTGCAGGGTTGATCAGGAAAAGACCGGGGCATGCCCCGGTCTTTTTTTGCCTGACGCCCATTTGAGCAATATTGCAGCGGACATAATCCGGTCAAAATCGACGCAATGCAGCCGGGATGCTGCCAGGCCATGACCGGTCTGCATTTGTGCTGCGATTAATTCATCTTTATTCTGTCCCGCGACGCCAGGGACTGGCTCGTCCCGTCCACTTATTAGTTTCCGGAGTAACCGTAAATGAGCATTGACCTGACCGGCCTGTCGGCACGCGAGCTGGGCGCCCTGATCCGCACCGCCAAGAAACAGCAGACCATCGTCGCCAAGCGCCGGCCGATCACCAAGGTCCGGGCACAGCTGACCAAGCTGGCCAAGACCGAGGGTTACACCATCGAGGAACTGTTCGGCGACGCCCCGGCCCCGCGCGCGCGCAAGGTGGCCAAGGTTGCCAAGGCACCGTCGAAGACCGCTGGCCGCAAGCTGGGCAAGGTTGCGCCGAAGTACCGCAACCCGGCCAATCCGAAGGAAACCTGGACCGGCCGTGGCAAGCAGCCGCGCTGGATGGCCGAGCTGACCGCCAAGGGCAGCAAGAAGCCGGAAGATTTCCTGATCAAGAAGGCCTGAGGCCGGATCGGGATGCAATGAAAAACGCCGGCGAAAGCCGGCGTTTTTCATTCCCTGGAAAGGAAAGGGGTGTGGACCAACGGTCCACACCCACAGGAAGCAGCCCAGAGGGCGATTACAGGGTTTTGCGAGCCGGCATCAGCAGGTTGCCGAACAGCAGGCCAGCGACCAGCGCCATCACCACGTTGAGCACGGTGAGGAACACGCTCTGGCCGGCGCCCACGTCCTGCTGCTGGACCAGGGTCAGCACGCCGCGCAGGCTGGTGCTGCCGGGCACCATCATGATGATGCCGGGCAGGCGGATGATTGCGCCCGGGCGGCCGACGAGGCGGCCGAACAGATTGCCACCGGCGGTCAGCAGCATCGCCGACAGGAAGATGCCAGCCGGCGCGCCCCAGGCGTGGCCACCGAACTTGGAGATCGCATAACCAGCGACCGAGGCCGCGATCACCCACGGATAATCGCGGCGGTTGGCCTTGAACAGCATCGCGAAGGCAAACGCTGCGGTCAGCAGTGAGCCCCACTCCACCCACGGCCCCTGCGGCCGCGTGGCGCGGATCACCGGATCGAGGCCGAGCACATCGGCCAGGGTCACCGCGATCATCGCGCCGACGCTGAGCTTCATGATGGTGGTCAGCGCGCCGGCAAAGCGCGCGGTACCCGACACCCAGTGCTGGCTGGCCAGTTCATTGACCGCATTGGTCAGCGACATGCCGGGCAGCAGCACCACCAGCGAGGCGATGATCACCGTGTTGAGGTTGAGCGCGCCGATGAAGGACGCGACCAGGGTGGCGACCAGGCCGGCCAGCAGCGCGGCCAGTGCCTCGGCGGCTTCACGGGTGGCCGGGCGACGGTCGGTGACCATGCCGAGCAGGCCGATCATCAGGCCGATGACACCGGCGGTGGCGATGTCCAGCCACGGCAGCTTCCACATGCCGGCCACGCCGGCCGCACCGAGGGTGAACGAAAGGATGGTGCGCAGCTTGCCGCGCCGGCCCGGATCCTTGTCCAGCTGGCGCAGCGCGGTGTGGCCCTGGGCGATGCTCATCCGCCCGTTGGCCACTTCCTCGGCGATATGGTCGGCCACGCTGAGCTTGTGCAGGTCGTTCTCGCCGGGGGCCAGACGGATCACGCGGGTGATGTCACTGGAGCCGATCGCCTGCGCAGGGTCGCTGAAGCTGAGGATGATACCGGTGGGATTCGACCACGGTTCACAATCCAGATCGAGCTGGCGGGCCAGTGCCACCACTGCCGTTTCCAGGCGCTGGGCCGTTGTGCCGTAGCTGTGCAGGCGTCCGGCGATCTCGGAAACGAAGGCCACGCGCTGCGCGTAGGTGGCCTGGGGCGTGGGGATCGTGTGAGCGTCTGCGGACATGCGCCGTAGTATTACCTAGGCTGGGCCTTACCGGAGAAATTCATCCGAGTTCGACGCGATGCCCAATACAGAACGGTTATGCTGCGACCCGAATGGCCCAAGTGACCCCGAACCACGCCCCCCAGCTCGAACAGGATGCCCATGACCCGGGCGTGATCCGCCTGTCCGGCACCTGGACCTTGAAGACCGCGCTGGCCGCGGCCGAAGTCCTGCGCGGCGTTCCCGACACGCTGACCGGCATCGATGCCACCGCCATCGAGAAGATGGATTCGGCCGGCGTGCTGCAGGTGCTGCGCGTGGCCCATCGCGCCGACCTCGGTGAGGACGCACTGAAGTTCCGCCCGGACCACCAGGCGCTGGTGTGCACCATCGAGGAAGTGGCCGACGACCGGCCCAAGCCCAAGCGCGACTTCGGCGTGCTGGCTGCACTGGAACGGCTGGGTGTCAGCGTCCATGCCACCGGCCACAACATCAAGGCGCTGTGCAGTTTCCTCGGCGAGAACCTGGTCAAGGCCGCGCGCCTGGTCAAGGAACCCCGCCGTTTCCGCCTGACCGCCACCGTGCACCAGATGGAGCAGGTCGGGCTGGATGCGGTACCGCTGGTGGCACTGCTGTCCTACCTGGTCGGCGCGGTGATCGCCTTCCTCGGCTCGACCATCCTGCGCGATTTCGGCGCCGAGATTTACGTGGTCGAGCTGGTCAACATCGCCTTCCTGCGCGAGTTCGCGGTGCTGCTGACCGCGATCGTGCTGGCCGGCCGCACCGCCAGCGCCTTCACCGCGCAGATCGGTGCGATGAAGGCGCGCGAGGAAATCGATGCGATGCGCACTCTGGGCCTGGACCCGATCGACCTGCTGGTGCTGCCACGGCTGCTGGCGCTGCTGGTCACCCTGCCCCTGCTGACCTTCATCGCCATGGTCGCCGGACTGGCCGGTGGCATCACGGTGGGTGCGTTCGACCTGGATATTCCGCCGCAGATGTACATCGCGCGCATGCACGAGACGATGGAAGTGCGCCACATGCTGGTCGGCCTGTCGAAGGCGCCGGTGTTCGCGCTGGTGATCGGCCTGATCGGCTGCCTGGAAGGACTGAAGGTCGAAGGCACGGCGCAGTCGGTCGGCGAACGCACCACCTCCAGCGTGGTGCAGACCATCTCGCTGGTGATCATCATCGACGCCTTCGCGGCGTTGTGGTTCATGCACATGGACTGGTGACATGAGCACACATCCGACGCCCGAAGAAATTCCCATGCAGGACGACGACGGCCACGAGCTGGCCATCCGCGTGCGTGGTCTGGTCAACCGTTTCGGCAGCCAGACTGTGCATGAGGACCTGGACCTGGACGTGCGCCGCGGCGAGATCCTGGGCGTGGTCGGTGGCTCCGGTACCGGCAAATCGGTGCTGATGCGTTCGATCCTCGGCCTGCGCGTGCCCGATGCCGGGCAGATCGAAGTGCTCGGCCGCGACGCGCGTGCCGACGATGCCGAGAGCCGCCTGCACATCGAACGCAACACCGGCGTGCTGTTCCAGGACGGCGCGCTGTTTTCGTCGCTGACCGTGGGTGAGAACGTGCAGGTACCGCTGAAGGAGCACCATCGCGAACTGCCCGAGCGCTGGCACTACGAACTGGCGCTGCTGAAGGTGAAGCTGGCCGGCCTGCCCGCCGATGCGATCAACAAGCTGCCCTCGCAGCTGTCCGGTGGCATGCGCAAGCGCGCCGGCCTGGCCCGCGCATTGGCGCTGGACCCACCGCTGCTGTTCCTGGATGAACCCACTGCCGGCCTCGACCCGATCGGCGCGGCGGCGTTCGACCGCCTGATCAAGACCCTGCAGGAAGCGCTGGGGCTGACCGTGTTCCTGATCACCCACGACCTGGACACGCTGTACGCGATCTGCGACCGGGTAGCGGTGATCGCCGACCGCAAGGTCGTGGCCAATGCGCCCCTGCCTGACATCGAGAAACTGGATCATCCGTGGATCCAGGAATACTTCCACGGACCCCGCGCGCGCGCCGCGCGTGGCGAACAGATCGAGAGTGCCTGAGCCATGGAAACCAAAGCCAACTACGTGCTGATCGGCGCGTTCACCCTGATCACCGGCCTGGCCCTGCTGGCCTTCGGCCTGTGGGCCGCCAAGTACTCTTCCGACCGCACCTGGCAGGAATACCGCGTGGTGTTCCGCGAAGCGGTGACCGGCCTGTCGGTGGGCAGCCCGGTGCAGTACAACGGCATCGCGGTGGGCTCGATCACCGAACTGAACCTGGTACCGGACGACCCGCGCCAGGTGGTCGCGCGCATCCGCCTGAACTCCAACACGCCGGTCAAGACCGATACCCGCGCCAAGCTGGCGATCACCAGCCTGACCGGCCCGTCGATCATCCAGCTCAGCGGTGGCACGCCGCAGTCGCCGGCGCTGACCACGGTCAACAAGGACCCGGCGCCGATCATCCCGACCACGCCGTCGGCGCTGCAGAACATCACCGACGTCGCCAACCGCATCGTCGAGCGCATGGACCAGATTCTCAGCGACCGCAACGTGGCTTCGATCAACGCGACACTGGCCAACCTGGAAACCATCAGCGGTGGTCTGGCCGACCGTGACCAGGGCACGCAGGCGCTGCTGCTCAGCGCGCGCGACGCCGCGCGCAGCCTGGACACCACGCTGAAGACCACCAACGGCACCATCGAGCGCCTGGACAAGAACCTGGTGCAGCAGCTGCCGGGCATCATCGACAAGCTCGACGGCACTCTGGCCAAGCTTGATTCGGCCGCCGGCAACGCCGATTCGATCCTTGGCGAGAACCGCGCTGCCATCAACAGCTTCGCCAACGATGGCCTCGGCCAGCTCGGCCCGACGCTGACCGAACTGCGCGGCCTGATCCGCGACCTGCGCCGGGTCAGCGACCGCCTCGAGAACAACCCCGCGCGCTACCTGCTGGGCCGCGACGCACCGAAGGAGTTCGAACCCAAATGAGCCCGACCACCCTTCCGCGCCTGCTGCTGGCCGCTTCGATGGTCACCCTGCTGGGCGGCTGCTCCATCCTTGGCAGCAGCGAGAAAACCGCAGTGACGCTGTACTCGCCGTCCGTGCAGGTCAAGGCGGACCCGGCGTGGCCACAGGCCAGCTGGCAGCTGGTACTGGCCAAACCCAGCGCCGCGCGCATGGTCGACAGCCCGCGCATCAACGTGCGGCCGACGCCATCGCAGCTGGAGATCTACAAGGGCGCCAGCTGGGCGCAGCCGGCCACCGACATGATCGAGGACACCCTGCTGCGCGGCTTCGAGGATTCCGGCCGCATCCGCGGCGTGGCCCGCAGCACCGCCGGCATCCGCGCCGACTACAAGCTGTCCACCGACGTGCGCCGCTTCGAATCGGATTACCAGGGACAGGCCACGCCGACAGTAGTGATCGAGGTCAACGCCAAGCTGATCCACGTGGCCGACCAGCGCGTGGTCGCCGACCGCACCTTCCGCCAGGCGCAGCCGGTCGGCAGCACCGACGTACCGGCGGTGACCGCCGCGTTCGAGCGTGGGCTGCAGCAGCTGGCGCAGGACGTGGTGGGCTGGACGCTGGTGAGCGGGCAGGCCGACCAGCCGACCGTCGCGCGCTGATCGATCAGCGCGGCGTGATCCAGCGGAACGTCAGGTTGATCCGCTCCCCCTGCACGCGTGCCATCTTCGGCAGCGCGTGCTGATAGAACTGTTGGGTCTGACCGGCCATCACCAGCAGATCGCCATGGCCGAGCAGATACTCGGCCTTCCGCGCCGGGTCATCGCGCCGGCGCAGCAGGAAGCGCCGCGCCGCGCCCAGGCTCAGCGAAGCAATCACCGGGGCCGGCCCCAGCTCCGGCTCGTCATCGCTGTGCCAGCCCATGTAATCACCGCCGCCGCGATAGCGGTTCAGCAGCACGCTGTTGAAGCGGCCGAGGCCCTCCACCTGCAGGCGATCACGCATGGCCTGCAACGCGGGTGGCCAGAAGTGCGGCACGAATTCAGCCCCCGAATAGCGGTAGCGCGCCTGCGGATCGCCGATCCAGCAGCTCAGCCGCGGCGAATCCACCCAGTTGCCGAACATGCGGATGCGGTGGACTTCCCAGGGGACTTCGGCCTGCAGCACGGACAGGAGCCGGTCGGCATCGGTCGCGGCCAGCCAGCCCGGCAGGTGCTGGACATCGGCATCGGGCAGGTCGTGAGGGAACAGCATGGCGCCATGTCTTCAGATGAAATCAGCTCCAGCTTGCCCGATTTGCCCGGTTCAGTCACAGACGGGACAATGCTCCATCTCGACCTATCCTTCCAATTCAACTGATGCCGCGCCTTAAACCCAGCCAGTCCAGCTCTGCATCTGACCAACGGAGTGAACGGTGAAGCTCCGTCGTTACCTTGATGCAATCCAACGCTCGGTTCAGCGCCACGGAGGCGGATTGCCGGGGCTCTGGTCGGTGGTCCGTCGCGCACTGAAGATTGCACGTGTCATGGGTATCGGTGGACTGCTGCGCCGCGCGCGCACTTCCGGCGCAACTCATCACGCGAGTACTCCACCAGTATGCGACACACCATTGCCAGCACCAGTCCCACTGGAGCTGATTTCATTGAAGGTCGGAGTGATGGCGCATGTCTTCTATCCGGACCTGATTGAAGAGCTGGCCTCGTCGCTGGAACAGATGCCAGTTCCCTATCGGCTTATGGTCTCGGTGGTGGATGACGTCGCTGCAGAGCAGGTTCGTGCACGGTTTGGGCAGCTTCCCAAGCTGATCGACCTGCAGGTAGCGAAGGTAGCCAACCGTGGCCGCGACATCGCGCCACTGATGCTCGCATTTGAAACCAGCATCCGTGAGCTGGACGTGGTGGGCCACGTACACACCAAGAAATCGCTTTACACCGGTAGCACCCAGGAACAGTGGCGACGCTATCTACTGGCATCGCTGTTTGGTGACCACGATCGCCTGGCTTGGTTGCTTGGCGTGCTGCAGGCGGCCCCGGATTTGGGGCTGGTCTATCCGGAAACCCATGCGTCACTACCGCCATGGGCACATACTTGGCTTTCCAACGCTTCAATAGGTCACGCTTTGTGCGCCCGCCTGGGTCTGGGGTGGGACGGCACCGGCTACTTCGATTACCCCGCCGGCTCGATGTTCTGGGCGCGAGTGGATGCCCTGCGGCCACTGTTCGAGCTGAGACTTTCGTTGGATGAGTTTCCCGCAGAGCAGGGCCAGATCGATGGCACTCTGCAGCATGCGATCGAACGTCTTTTCGCATTGATCGCTCGCGATCGTGGCTATCGAATCGGCGTACTGCCGGCCGATGGCAGTCGCCACATGGCCACCGAAGGTGAGCGAAATGCCGGTGCTGCCTTCAGGTATCCGCTGGCAGAGCAACTACGGATGGCGGGCATCGAAGCCAGGGTGGTGACGCTGGATGTATTCGACACCATGGTTCTGCGCCCCTTCACGACGCCAAATGGCGCGCGCCAACTGCTGGCACTTCGTGCTGAACGCATATCGGGATTGACTGCGTTCGCCGAGATTCGGGAGGACGCGGAAATCGCAGAACGGCAACGTCTGGGCCGCGATCCGGAACTGGCCGAAATCTACCAGCAGGTGGGACGCATCGGGCACCTTGACGGCGCCATGGCCCAGCGTCTGCTGGCACTGGAAGTGCAGACAGAGCAGGAGCTGTTGCGCCCGCGCCGGGGGCTTCTGGAAGCACTACCGACGTTGGCCGGAAAACGGCTGATCGCTCTGTCGGACATGTACCTGCCCGCAGCTGTACTGCGCAGCATACTGCCACCACCAGTGGAAGCCGTTACCGACACCTGGTGGATCTCCTGCGAAACCGGGCACCGTAAGGATGCCGACGACAGCTGGGCGCGATGGGCGGAGCAGTTGGCAATATCTCCGGATCATTGGCTGCATGTGGGCGACAATGAACATTCTGATGTCCAGCTGCCGCAACGTGCCGGCCTGATCAATCCGGTCCACGTGCTACGTCCCGGCGCACTGTTCGACATGGTCCCCGCTCTGCGCACCTTGCGCCATCGTTCAGCAGCGCAGGCACCTTGGCCTGAGCAGCTATGGCGTGGGTTGCTGGCCAATCGTTTGACGTACATAGCCGACACCGCCCCACATCGCGTGTACCCGACGCCACAACTTGCAGCGGAAGACACGGGCTACTGCGTGTTGGGTCCCATCCTGCTTGATTTCCTGTTGACAACCGCCACTGCCGCCCAACGGCGGGGTATCGGTTCAATCCTGCTGCTCGCTCGAGAAGGCCATCTGCTGGAGCAGGCTTGGACGCTGTTGGCCAAGGTCCATTCCGGAATGCGAGCACTGCGCACAGAGTATTTTCTTGCATCGCGGCGCTCCACGGCCTTGCCGGCACTGGCAGCGGATGCAGATCTATCTGCCGTACTGGCCGGTAGCTTCAACGGCAACATGCGGCAACTTCTTGTGGCACGCCTTGGCACGCAGGCCATGGACGTGATTGCCCAAGTTGACTCTACGCTGCTGGAGCGCGACGTCTTTTTGCCTGAAATGGCAGACACGGTCTCGCTGTGGCTGCAACCTGCACTTCCCTCCCTCCTTGAGCTGGCCGAGCAGAGCCGACAGATCTGGCAAGCGCGCCTGTCAGAGGCCACTGGCGGCGAACCAGCCATGGTCGTCGATCTGGGTTATGCAGGAACCATCC
Organism: Stenotrophomonas sp. 63632_Sma; assembly: GCF_056482875.1. Classification (NCBI taxonomy): domain Bacteria; kingdom Pseudomonadati; phylum Pseudomonadota; class Gammaproteobacteria; order Lysobacterales; family Lysobacteraceae; genus Stenotrophomonas; species Stenotrophomonas sp. 63632_Sma. The sequence continues at coordinate 575,501 of NZ_CM151220.1, read as the reverse complement.
AGCGCAATCTGATCCGCCTTAGCGGCGAACCGATTGGCGGCCAGTACTTCGCCTTGCGGGAAACGGCCAAGCAGCTGGACGGATTGGGCTGGGCTGAAGCGCGCTACTTCGACGGCCGCCAGGATCCCTCAGGCTCATCCTTGATCCTTCAGCACGACCTCTTGCTGGAAGCACTGCTAAGTGCCCCGCACGGTCAGTTCAACGGCTACTTCCGCGACATGAGTGGAGTGGTGCACGGCGAGTTCGGCGAACAGACCTTGGGGGAGCGTGGACTGGAAGCTCTCGCCGCAGTGCAGACTGGCGCGCTCGCATTCATCAGTGATGTCTGCTCGGCGGTCGGCACGGACGTTGTCAGCATCACGCTCGATGAACGGAGTGTGCTGGAACCACTGCGCCTGCTTGCCGAGGGAAGCTGGCAGGCAGGCACCTGGCTGCAGGATTTGGCCACCGAAGACGACTTCAGTGGCCGTGGCAATGTAGCCGTGAGCAGGCCTTACTGACGGAACGCGACGCCGGTCTTTTCCTTCAGTTCTTCATCGCTGACACCCGGCGCGGCTTCCACCAGCAGCAGGCCCTTGTCCGTCACATCGAACACGGCCAGATCGGTGATGATGCGGTCGACCACGCCCACACCGGTCAGCGGCAGCGTGCATTCGGTCAGGATCTTGTGCTCGCCGTTCTTGGCGGTGTGCTCCATCAGCACCACCACGCGCTGCACGCCGGCCACCAGATCCATCGCGCCGCCCATGCCCTTGACCATCTTGCCGGGCACCATCCAGTTGGCCAGGTCGCCCTTATGGGTGACCTGCATGGCGCCGAGGATGGCCAGGTTGACGTGGCCGCCGCGGATCATCGCGAAGCTGTCGTGGCTGCCGAAGTAGCTGGCACCGGCACGTGCGGTGACGGTCTGCTTGCCGGCGTTGATCAGGTCGGCGTCCACTTCGGCATCGGTCGGGAACGGGCCGATACCGAGCAGGCCGTTCTCCGACTGCAGCCACACATCCACGCCTTCGGGAATATGGTTGGCGACCAGGGTCGGCAGGCCGATGCCCAGGTTCACGTAGGCGCCATCAGTCAGTTCGCGGGCGGCGCGTGCCGCCATCTCATCGCGGGTCCACGCCATGTCAGTTGCCCTCCGCGCGGATGGTGCGCTGTTCGATACGCTTTTCTGGATGCGGGTTGTGCACGATGCGGTGCACGTAGATGCCCGGCAGGTGCACCAGGTCCGGATCGATGGCGCCGACCGGCACCACCTCTTCCACTTCCACGATGCAAACCTTGCCGGCCATCGCGCAGGCCGGGTTGAAGTTGCGCGCGGTCTTGCGGAACACCAGGTTGCCTGCTTCGTCGGCCTTCCACGCCTTGACCAGCGCGACATCGGCACGCAGCGCGGTCTCCATCACGTAGTGCTTGCCGTCGAACTCGCGGGTTTCCTTGCCCTCGGCCACCACGGTGCCGTAGCCGGTGGCAGTGAAGAACGCCGGGATGCCCGCGCCGCCGGCACGCAGGCGCTCGGCCAGGGTGCCCTGCGGGTTGAATTCCAGCTCCAGCTCGCCGGCCAGAAACTGGCGCTCGAATTCCTTGTTCTCGCCCACGTAGGACGAAATCATCTTCTTGATCTGCCGGGTTTCCAGCAGCTGGCCCAGGCCGAAACCATCGACGCCGGCATTGTTGGAGATCACGGTCAGGCCCTTGGCGCCACTGTCACGCAGCGCGGCGATCAGGGCCTCGGGAATGCCACACAGGCCGAAGCCGCCCACGGCCAGCGTCTGGCCATCGGCGACCACCCCTTGCAGGGCCTCCGCCGCACTGGCGAAGCGCTTGCCGCGCTTGCCGGTGGAAGTCGATTGCTGCATTGCTGTACTACCCTGCACGTTGAGGATGACCGCATTCTAGCTGGAGGGCGGCGAAGGGCCTGGATGCGCCGCAGCATTGACGGAGCACCAGGCGGGCATTGGGTAGAATGGGCGATTCCACGCAGAAGGGTGCTTCAGCGCCTACGCCCCTCGATCTACGATGACGCCGACCTTCACAGACGAAGACCTGTTCCGCTGGATCGACGAATGGACACTGCAGAAAAGCGAGCAGTGCCTGGGTGGCGTGCGCAACCGGCAACTTCGCGATGGCCTGCTGACGGCCGAGGTACAGGGTTCGGCCAGGCATCCCTACTACGTGGAGATCGATCTGACGGCCAGTACGCGCACCGCGCGCAGCCGCCTGCAGAGTGCCTGTTCCTGCCCCGTCGGCCGCACCTGCAAGCATGTGGCGGCGGTGCTGGTCTCGTACATGCTGGATTCGCTTGCCATGGACGACGAGAGCCCCCTGACCGAACAGGACCTGGCGCAACCGCCGCGTCCTGAACTGCTGGCGGAGCTTTCGCGTTGGCAGAGCGCGCGGATCCGGCCGGCCCAGCCACGCCGGAACGGTGTCATCTTCGAACTGTCCACCTACAACCACCACCCCGCCGTGCTGGTCCGGCGCGTCAAGTACGGGACCGATGGTGCGATCAGCACGGGCAAGTGGATGGATATCACCGCGGACCTGCTGCTGGATCCTCCGGCCTATCTCACGCCGACTGATCTGGCGGTGATGATCCAGCTACGCACCCAGCGGCAGCCCGCGACGAAGGACGAATGGATCGACTTCGCGGCCACCCTGCAGTTGATCGTCTCCAGCGGCCATGGCTGGGTCTCCTGCGGTACGCACGGCGACGTGCCGGCCCGGTCAGGAGCTCCACGCCGCGGCGAACTGGGCTGGACCGTTGGCATGACGCAGGGCGCGACGCTGCTGGAACCCGCGTTGAGCGTGGAGGGCGGCGCCAGAGGCGTGGTCCTGGGCCGGAGTGCGTGCTATCTGGACCCGGTCACCGGCGAGGTCGGTCCGCTGCTGCTGGATGTCAGGGCCGAGGACGCCGACGCCTTCCTGAGCCTGCCCAATCTGTTACCCAACGAAGAAGCGGTGGTCGCACAGATGCTGCAACAGATCGACCCTGCCCTGCCGCGCCCCGGTGCAAGCGACACACTGCCCACCCTGCAGATCAGCGCGATGATCCCCGTGCTGCGCCTGCATACGATTGAGTTCCGGCCGGCGTGGCTCGGCCGCCGCGACCCGTCGCAATGGGCCGATATCGCGACCGTGGCCTTCGAGTACGACGAGCACGTGCGGTTCCTGGATGATCCGAGCCTGTTCGCACTCGATCCGGAGGGCCAGCTCGCCCTGCTGCCCCGTGACCTGGCTGAGGAATCACGGCGCGAGGCCGAGCTGCGCACGGTGGGACTGTATCGCGACACGGACCCGCGGGCGTCATTGGACGGCGCTGGCCCGCAGTTCCAGCTGCGCACCCATGACTGGACACGGTTCCTGCTGGATGACGTGCCGCGCCTGGAAGCCTTGGGCTGGAAGGTGGAGACTGACGACGACTTCCGCCATCGCATCACCCGGGTGGATGAGATCGACCTGGACATCCAGGCGGACCCGGCGGATGCGGGCTGGTTCAACCTGGGTCTGGACATCCAGGTGGAAGGCCGCAACGTATCGATGGTTCCGCTGCTGCAGCAGGTGCTGCAGTCCGATCCCCGCTGGATGCGTGGCCAGCTGGACGCCATCGGCGACGACGAGAACGTCCTGTTGATGGCAGGCGACAACACCCGCCTGGCACTGCGGGCCGCGCGACTGAAGCCGATCATGGCCCTGTTGGCGGACCTGTTCGCCCAGCGTGGCGCGCCGCTGCGCTTGTCAGCGCTTGACCGTGGCCGCCTGCAGGCACTGCAGGACACGGCGCGCCTGCAGTTCCGGGGCCGCAAGGATACCCAGGCGCTGGTGCAGCGGCTGATGCAGGCACCCGCACTGGGCGAAGTGCCGCCACCAGCGGGGCTGGTGGCAACGCTGCGTCCCTACCAGCTGGAGGGCCTGTCGTGGCTGCAGTACCTGCGCCAGCAGGGGCTGGGCGGGGTGCTGGCCGATGACATGGGGCTGGGCAAGACCCTGCAGACACTGGCGCATCTGCTGGTCGAGAAGGAAAGTGGCCGCCTGGACCGGCCGGCGCTGCTGGTGGTGCCGACCTCGCTGCTGCACAACTGGCAGAGCGAAGCGGCACGCTTCACCCCGGGCCTGCGCGTACTGACCCTGCACGGACCGGCACGTGAAGCACTGTTCGAGGCGATCCCCGAGCACGATCTTGTACTGACCACGTATCCCCTGCTGTGGCGCGACGAGCAGGCGCTGCAGGCACATGCCTACCATCTGCTGATCCTCGACGAGGCCCAGCAGGTGAAGAATCCGAAATCGCGTGCGGCGGTCACCCTGCGCACGCTGCAGGCCCGCCATCGCCTGTGCCTGACCGGTACGCCGCTGGAAAACCATCTGGGCGAACTGTGGACGCAGTTCGATTTCCTGCTGCCCGGCCTGCTCGGCAGCGAGAAACAGTTCAACCAACATTGGCGCCATCCGATCGAACGCGGCAGCGACCACCGCCGCGCCACGTTGCTGGCGCAGCGTCTGCGCCCCTTCATCCTGCGCCGGCGCAAGGATCAGGTCGCGTCAGAGCTTCCGCCCAAGACCCTCATTACCCGCGCGGTGGAGATGGAGGGTGGCCAGCGTGATCTCTATGAAACCGTGCGTGCCGCGATGGAAAAGCAGGTGCGCGAAGCCATCAGCGGCAGCGGGCTGGCGCGCAGCCATATCGTGGTGCTGGATGCCTTGCTGAAGCTGCGCCAGGTCTGCTGCGATCCGCGCCTGCTGCCGGGCGACGCCCCTGCACGCAATGCCGGCTCGGCCAAGCTGGAGCTGCTGCGCGACATGCTGCCGTCGATGGTCGAGGAAGGCCGGCGGATCCTGGTGTTCTCACAGTTCACCGGCATGCTGGCGCTGATCGCGCAGGCGCTGGAGGAGCTCGGGCTGGCCTATGTGACGCTGACCGGCGACACCCAGGACCGGGCCACGCCGGTGCAGCGTTTCATGCAGGGCGAGGTACCCGTGTTCCTGATCAGCCTGAAGGCGGGTGGCGTCGGGTTGAACCTGACTGCTGCAGACACCGTCATCCACTTCGATCCCTGGTGGAACCCGGCGGCCGAAAACCAGGCCAGTGACCGCGCCCATCGCATCGGCCAGCAGCAGCCGGTGTTCGTCTACCGGCTGATCGCCGCAGGCAGCATCGAAGAACGGATTGCCGAGCTGCAGGAACGCAAGGCCCTGCTGGCGGAATCGATTCTGGAAGGCGGCGGCAGCACGGGTCCACGCTTCAGTGAGGAAGACGTCCAGGCGCTGCTGGCGCCGTTGCCGGGCCTGCCGGCCAAGCGCACCCGCCGGCCAGGCCGACGATCGCCGCAGGCCTGATCCGTGGCGCCAGTCAGGTGGCGTTCTCCGATGGAAACGATTCCCAAACGGGACTGGGACTACAATTGAGGGCTGAGCTCACAAAGGATCTGATCGATGCCCCTGCCCGCCTTCAAGGCCTACGATATCCGCGGCCGCGTGCCGGAAGAACTGAACGAAGACCTGGCGCGCCGCATCGGCGTCGCCCTGGCTGCGCAGCTCGCTCCCGGCCCGGTGGTCCTCGGCCACGATGTGCGCCTGACCAGCCCGGCGCTGCAGGATGCACTGGCCGCAGGCCTGCGTGGTACCGGTCGTGAGGTGATCGACATCGGTCTGTGCGGTACCGAAGAGGTCTACTTCCAGACCGATCACCTCGGCGCAGCCGGCGGTGTGATGGTGACCGCCAGCCACAACCCGATGGACTACAACGGGATGAAGCTGGTCAAGGAGAACGCCCGCCCGATCAGCTCCGATACCGGCCTGTTCGCGATCTCCGATGCGGTCGCCGTCGATACGTCCGAGGCCCAGCCGCCACGCGCCGGGCAGACCGCCCAGCATGACAAGAGCGCCTATATCCAGCATCTGCTGAGCTACGTCGACGCCGCCAAGCTCAAGCCGCTGAAGCTGGTGGTCAATGCCGGCAACGGTGGTGCGGGCGCCATCGTCGACCTGCTGGCACCGCATCTGCCGTTCGAGTTCATCCGCATCTGCCACGAACCTGATGGCAGCTTCCCCAACGGCATTCCCAACCCGCTGCTGCCGGAAAACCGCGCCGCCACCGCCAATGCGGTGCGCGAACACGGCGCCGACTTCGGCATTGCCTGGGACGGTGACTTCGACCGCTGCTTCTTCTTCGACCATACCGGCCGCTTCATCGAGGGCTACTATCTGGTCGGCCTGCTGGCCAAGGCCATCCTGGCACGCAATCCCGGTGGCAAGATCGTGCACGACCCGCGGCTGGTCTGGAACACCGTGGAAATGGTTGAACAGGCAGGCGGCGTACCGGTGCTGTGCAAGAGCGGCCACGCTTTCATCAAGGAAAAGATGCGCGCCGAAGATGCGGTGTACGGCGGCGAGATGAGCGCCCACCACTACTTCCGCGAATTCGCCTATGCCGACTCCGGCATGATCCCGTGGCTGCTGATCGCGCAGCTGATTTCCGAGAGCGGCCGCTCGCTGGCCGACTGGGTCGAAGACCGCATGGCGGCCTATCCCTGCAGCGGCGAGATCAACTTCAAGGTGGCCGATGCCAAGGCCGCCGTGGCCCGCGTGATGGAGCACTTCGCCGCGCGGTCGCCCGCGCTGGACCATACCGATGGCATCAGCGCCGATTTCGGCGACTGGCGCTTCAACCTGCGCAGTTCCAACACCGAGCCGCTGCTGCGCCTGAACGTTGAAGCCCGCGGCGACGCAGCGCTGATGCAGGCGCGCACCGACGAAATCTCCCGCCTTATCCAGCAGTAATCAAGGAAGATCATGAGCAACATCCAGCCCGTCATCCTGTCCGGTGGTTCCGGCACCCGCCTGTGGCCACTGTCGCGCGAGGCGTATCCGAAGCAGTTCCTGCCGCTGGCAGGCGAACAGACGATGCTGCAGGCCACCTGGCAGCGCGTCGCGCCCATCGCCACCCACGGCCCGTTGGTGATCGCCAACGAAGAGCACCGCTTCGTCGCTGCCGAGCAGCTGCAGCAGGTCGGCGCCGAGCCGGCTGCCATCATCCTGGAACCGGTTGGCCGCAATACGGCGCCGGCGATTGCGGTCGCAGCATTGGAGGCCACCCGCGACGGCGCCGATGCGCTGCTGCTGGTGCTGCCCTCGGACCATGTGATCACCGATGAGGCTGCGTTCCGTGCAGTCGTGCAGGCTGCAGCCAGCGCTGCCGAGGCCGGCAAGCTGGTGACCTTCGGCATCGTGCCGACCGGTCCGGAAACCGGCTACGGCTATATCAAGGCCGCCAATGGACAGGGCCTGCGTGCCGTCGAGCGTTTCGTCGAAAAGCCCGACCTGGACACCGCCACCGGCTATGTGGCCAGCGGCCAGTACTACTGGAACAGCGGCATGTTCCTGTTCAAGGCCTCGCGCTACCTGCAGGAACTGGAGCGCTTCCAGCCCGACATGCTGGCCAGCAGCCGCCAGGCCTGGCAGCAGGCCCGTCGCGATTCGGATTTCACCCGCCTCGACAAGGAGGCGTTCGCCACCGTTCCCTCCGATTCCATCGACTATGCCGTGATGGAAAAAACCGAAGACGCCGTGGTGATTCCGTTGGACGCCGGCTGGAACGACGTCGGTTCGTGGACCGCACTGCGCGATGTCTCGCATCAGGATGGCGATGGCAATGCGCACCAGGGCGACGTGATCGCGATCGACTGCCGCAACACCTATGCCTATGCACAGCGCCTGGTGGCACTGGTCGGCCTGGATGACGTGATCGTGGTCGAGACCGACGACGCGGTGCTGGTCGGCAAGGCCGACCGCATGCAGGAGGTCAAGACCGTGGTGGCGCAGCTGAAGGCCGACGGTCGCAGCGAGGCCACCTGGCATCGCAAGGTCTACCGCCCGTGGGGCGCCTACGATTCGATCGACAACGGCGAGCGTTTCCAGGTCAAGCGCATCACCGTCAAGCCCGGCGGTACGCTCAGCCTGCAGATGCATCACCATCGCGCCGAGCACTGGATCGTGGTCAGCGGCACCGCCGAGGTGACCCGCGGCGACGAGGTGATCCTGCTCAGCGAGAACCAGAGCACTTACATCCCGCTGGGCGTGACCCATCGCCTGCGCAACCCGGGCAAGCTGCCGCTGGAGCTGATCGAGGTGCAGTCCGGCAGTTACCTTGGCGAAGATGACATCGTGCGCTTCGAGGATACCTACGGGCGGACCGAGAGCTGAGTTGGGGGCCGACTGGCAGTCTGCCTGGTCCGGTCCGACGAACGGGCAGCTGAGTCATGTCACGCCTGCTCGCGCCTATACTTGCCCGACTGAAGCAATGTGGGACTACAGTGAACAGGCTACCCGCTCTAGCAGCCCAGGCCCGCGCGCGCCTGCTGAAGATGCACTTCCAGACCCGGTCTGGCCATGTGGGTGGCAACCTTTCCTGCCTGGATGCACTGATCGCCCTGCATCACGACGTGATGCAGGAGGATGACCGCTTCGTTCTTTCCAAAGGCCATTCCGCAGGCGCGCTGTACGTCACACTCTGGAGCTTGGGGCGCCTGAGCGACGCGGATCTGGAAACCTTCAGCCAGGACGACAGCCTATTGCCCGGCCACCCCAGCGGCAGTGGCATTCCCGGCCTGATGTTCTCCACAGGATCGCTTGGCCACGGCCCCTCGCTGGCGGCCGGCCTGGCCCTGGCTGCACGTCACCAGGGCTCGAATCGGCGGGTGTACTGCCTATGCTCGGACGGAGAATGGCAGGAAGGCAGCTGCTGGGAGGCACTGTCGTTCGCCGTTCACCATCGCCTGGACAACCTGACCCTGCTGATCGACCAGAACGGTCTGCAAGGGTTCGGCAGTACCCAGGATGTCGTTTCCTGCCCAGATCTGGGTCCCCGCCTGCAGGCTTTCGGTGCCCAGGTGCAGCGCGCGAACGGCCATGATCCCGACACCCTGGCGCAGATCCTCCACCAACCGGCCACCGGTGCGCCCACAGTACTGGTGCTGGATACAGTGAAGGGCCTTGGCACCCACTATGCAGGCCTGCTGGAATCCCACTACCTGCCATTGGCGGAAGCCGAGTATGAGCAGGCGATTACGTTCGGGAGCGACGCAGTACGATGAGAAAGGCCTTCGCCACCGCAGTCATTGCCCACTGCGCAACCCCACAGCATTTCTTCCTCACCGGTGATCTTGGATTCATGGCATTGGAAGAAGTCAAGGACGTGTTCGGCAGCCGTTTCATCAATGCCGGCGTCGCCGAGCAGAACATGATCGGGGTTGCAGCCGGCCTTGCCCGCGAAGGCAACATCGTTTTCGCCTACAGCATCGCCCCCTTCTGCTACGCACGGCCGTTCGAGCAGATCCGCAATGATGTCTGCCTGCCTGGCCTGCCCGTCTGCCTCGTAGGCAATGGCGGTGGGTTCGCCTACGGCCACATGGGTCCGACCCATCATGCCCTGGAGGACTGCGCAGCAATGATGGCGCTGGGCATGGACGTCAAAGTTCCTGCGTTCGACGAGGATCTGCCCGCACTGCTGCAGGACCTGCGCCGCCCCACCTATTTGCGGCTGGGCTATGATGCCCGCCCTGCGGGGCACCAGGCACCGCCCTATGCTGCATGGCGCCAGCTGTTGCATGGAGAACGCGGGGTGCTGGCTGCGCTCGGGCCGATGGCGGGGGTTGCCTGGTCGGCGCTGGCAGAGTTGTCGGTGGCTGACCGGCCCGCGGTGTGGGCAGTGACTGAACCGGATGTACGGCAGCTGCCGAAGACCGTGGTCGACCAGCTGCGTGGCGGCCCACTGTACGTGGTCGAAGAGCATGTGCGCGAAGGAGGTCTCGGCATGTCGCTGGCCGCTGCCGTGCTGACTGCCGGCCATGCTGTCGGCCCGTTCATCCACCGCCACGCCCTGCGCTATCCGTCAGGCCGTTTCGGCTCGCAGCAGTTCCATCGCCGCGAGTGCGGCCTTGATGCCGAATCGCTGCATGCGATGGTGAAGGAGCAGACCGCATGAGCCTGGAGCGGATGATCGCCGCCCTGGAGGGGCCGATCCTGGTGATCGGAGCCAGTGGATTCATCGGTGCCAACCTGCTGCGCAACTGCCTCGCACAGCGCAGCGATGTGGTGGGCACTGTGTTCTCCGGAGACTCATGGCGCCTGCAGGGCATACATGCCGCCAACCTGGCATACCTCAACCTCAACGATCCCGCATCGGTCGCGACGTTGCTTCGCAAGGTCGCACCACGAACCATATTCGACTGCTCCTCGTTCGGCGCCTACGCCTTCGAAGATGACGCGCAGCGCATCCACGCCACCAACTACAGCAGTTTCATCAATCTGCTGGAACAAGCCAAGTTACTACCGCTGGTGGCCTATATCCGAGCCGGCTCATCCTCGGAGTATGGGCTCAATGCATCTGGCCCGGCCGAGGATGCGCCCCTGCTGCCCAACAGCCACTATGCGGTGAGCAAGGCGGCCTGCAGCCAGGCCGTCAGCTACTACGGCAAGGTCCTGCATCAGCCAATCGTCAACCTGCGCCTGTACTCGGTCTATGGCCCATACGAGGACAGCTCACGCCTGATTCCCAATCTCTGCGCACACATCGCACGCGGCGAGCTACCGATGTTTGCACGCCCCGACGTATCGCGCGACTTCATCCATGTCGACGACGTTGTCGCCGCCTTCGTGATGGCAGCCGCCCGGATGTCACCGGCGATCGCCGGCGAGTCCTTCAACATCGGCACAGGGCACTCGACCCGGCTGGACGCGTTGGCAGCCCAGGCAGTCTCCCAGTTCGATCTGGCCGCCACACCAGAGTTCAGCACCTCGGCCGGACGCGCCTGGGACCTCAGCGACTGGTACGCCAACCCGGCAAAAGCAGCCCGCCTACTCGGCTGGCAGGCTCGGATCACCCTCGAGAATGGGCTGCGCCGCAGCGTCGACTGGTGGCGTGAGCAACTGGGCCACAGCACCTTTGGCGAATTGACCAAGAAAGCCCCGCGCCAGGCCGAACGCAATTCCGTATCGGCGGTGATCGCGTGCTACCGGGATGCCCAGGCCATTCCAGTGATGCACCAGCGACTGACCGACGTATTCCAGCGCCTGGGCGTCGACTACGAGATCATCTTCGTCAATGACTGCTCGCCGGACGACTCGGCCGACGTCATCCGGCGCATCAGTGCCGAAGACCCTCATGTCATCGGCATCACCCATTCGCGCAACTTCGGTTCGCAGGCGGCATTCCGCAGCGGCATGGAGTACGCCAGCAAGGCGTCGTGTGTACTGCTGGATGGCGACCTGCAGGACCCGCCCGAGCTGATCGAGGACTTTGTCCGTGAATGGCGTGCGGGCGCTGAAGTGGTCTATGGCAGGCGCGTGAAGCGCGACATGCCGGTGATGCTCGAGGCCTGTTACCGCGCTTTCTACCGCCTGTTCGCGGCGATGAGCGAGGTCCCCATTCCGAAGGATGCCGGCGATTTCTCGCTACTGGACCGCTCTGTGGTGTATTGGATGCTGCAGTGCAAAGAACGCGACGCGTTCCTGCGTGGCCTGCGCGCCTTCGTCGGATTCCGCCAGGTCGGCGTGGACTACGTACGCCCCGACCGGATGTTCGGCACCAGCACCAACAACTGGATCCGCAACATCGGCTGGGCCAAGAAGGGCATATTCTCGTTCTCGCGCATTCCGCTGCACCTCCTGACTGCGTTCGGCGGCATCGCCTGTGCCCTTACGGTGTTGCTTGCCGCGTTCAGTGTTGCCGTGCGCGTGCTACACCCGGAACTGGCACCACGCGGCGTTACATTCGTCGCATTGCTGGTGATGTTCTTCGGCTCGGCCAGCATCCTCGGCATCGGTTTGCTCGGCGAGTACATCGGCAAGATCTTCGAGGAAACCAAGGCGCGCCCTGCCTTCATCCGCCGTAACCTGATCATCCATGGCGAAATCAGAGTGCTTGCCCCCGGAAATGAATCATGAGCACACCTATTGAATTCGATCAGGCGCGGGACCGTCCGTGCCCCGGCTGTGGCGCCCGCGACGCAGTTGCATTCGCCGACGAGAAGCTCGATCCATCACGGGTCAACGACTTCACCTACGCATCGCGCAAGGATCCGGAGTTCATGTGTTTGTGGCTGGTGCGCTGCCTGGGCTGCGACCTAGTGTTCGCTCCGCGCCCGCCCAGCCATGACTTTCTGTCGCAGGCCTATGCGGATGCCGCCTACGATTCCACTCCGGAAGCTGCGGCTGCAGCCGCCAGTTACGCGCATGCCCTGGCGCCGCATCTGCAACAGCTTGCGCACCGGCGCGGCGCAGTTGACGTGGGTGCCGGCAGCGGACCACTACTGCCCTACCTCCGGCAATCCGGCTTCGCTCCCGTCATCGGCGTCGAGCCGTCGCGTGCGGCGATCGACGCCGCACCGGCGGATGTCAGGCCCATGCTGGTCGAAGCCATGTTCGACCCCGATCTTCTTGCCGATCAGTCTATCTCGCTGGTGTGCTCGTTCATGACCCTCGAGCATGTCGCAGAGCCTGGTGACCTGGTCCGTTCGGCACATACCCTGCTGCAACCTGGCGGTAAGCTGGCGGTGGTCGTGCACAATTGGCGGGCCCCGCTGAACCGTCTATTGGGGCTTCGCTCGCCCATCATCGATGTCGAGCACCTGCAGTTGTTCAGCGATCGCGCCGTTGCTGCGCTGCTTGAATCCAACGGATTCCAGCACGTGCGCGTTGATTCGATCCGCAACGCCTATCCGCTGCGCTATTGGGTCCGCCTGACGCCACTGCCCAGCGTCTTGAAGTCACTGCTGCTCACGGGCCTTGAACGCGTCGGCCTGGCCGGGATGATGATCCCGCTCAGAGTCGGCAACATCATGGCTGTTGGCACCAAACCTGTGAGTACCCCTGCATGAAATCCCAACGCCCGCTGGTGAAGAAGAACGTCGCACAGTTCGATGACGACGTCCGCGCGACCGGTTCCTATCGCTATACCACCGATCGTCTGTCCTCCAATCTGGCCAATGCACGCATCAGCAACGCGGTTGCTGCCGCCTTCCCGTTCCAGGGCAAGCGCGTACTGGATCTGGGGTGCGGCGATGGTTCCTATACGCTCGAGTTTCCGGGCATGGGAGCAGCCCACGCACTAGGGGTCGATCCTGCCGCCGTTGCGATCGAGGCCGCGCAGGCGCGCGCAGCCGCGCATGGCCTTGCCTCCCAGGTGGAATTTGCCGTCGGCAACATCTATGACATCAGCGCCGTCCTGGAAGAAGGAAGCTTCGACTGCATCGTGCTACGGGGCGTCCTGCACCACCTGCCGGACCCAGCCGGTGCCATCGCCGGCTTGGCTGGCTTCAAGGGTAGCATCGTGGTGGTGGAGCCGAATGGCCTCAATCCGGTGCTGAAACTACTGGAGCGCTTTTCCCGCTATCACATCGAACACGAAGAGCGCTCGTTCACGCCCTGGGCAATCCGCAACTGGCTGCGCGCCGCCGGCTTCAGCAAGATCAGCACCTCCACCATCAATCTCGTGCCCTTCTTCTGCCCCGACGCAGCCGCGCGTGGCCTGCGGTTACTGGAGCCATTGGTCGAGCAGCTGCCTCTCGCCCGTGACATCGCCTGTGGCCAGAACGTCATGCTGGCGCAGCGATGAGCCATGTGGCACGAAATCATTCCGCCCTCGCGGCCATGATCCTGTTCATGACTGCCGCCCAGGTCGCATTCAAGTACGCAGGCCTGCGCTCCTCCGGCGAAAGCGGAATCGGCCCGCAGACGCTGCTCAATCCCTGGTTGCATGCTGGACTGGCTGCTTCTGCGTTGGGGTTTGTCTGCTGGTTCATCACGCTTCGGGCGATGCCTCTCTCCGCCGCCTATCCATGGACGGCATTGATCTACCTGCTCACGCCCCTCGCCGCCGCGGGTCTGTTTGGTGAGATTCTGCCGCCAGGCTTCATGGTCGGCGTCGCACTGATCGTGATCGGCCTGTTCATCATCAACGGGGCCAATGGCCAACATGACGCCCGCTGAGCTTTCCCTCGGACTTGCCTCGGTATGTGCCAGCACTCTGTCACAGCTGGCGATGAAGGCCGCTGCACGCACCCACAAGCAGGCAGGCAAGTGGCTGCTTCTGATGCTTGCGATCGGATTGCAGTTGATTTCGGTCCTACTGGTGATCGTGCTGCTGCGCACGCTGCCGCTATCGATGCTGGTGGTGTTCGCCGCACTGGCCTACCTCACGGTTCCCGTACTGTGTGCCGCCCTCTTCAAGGAACGTTTGACCCTGCGCTTCTGGTTGGGCGCGGGCCTGGTCTGCGCTGGTGTAGTTCTCGCGAGCCTCCACTGATGGCACATGTGCGCCCCTCCTCACGCGTCCACGCCTGGCTGCCCTGGCTGGTCATCGTGGTTCTGACCATTGCCCTGCCGCGCCTGCTGCTATTGCGTTCGCCGCCTGCCACCGACGAAGGCTACATGGCCTATTTCGCGATGAAGGCGTACCTGTTGCTGGAGGGCTCAGGGCAACTACCCGGGGATGGGCCACTGATGCTCTATCCCATCCTGCTGTCGTGGATCAACGGGCTACAGGCAGAATCACTGCCCATGCTCCGCTTGGCCGACCTGATCGTCGCCAGCGTGGCTGGCCTGTTGCTACTGGCCATGATCGCCCGCGAGTCCGGAAGCCGGTGGTGGGGGCCATTGCTGCTGGGCGCGCCGTTCCTTCTTGGCATGAACCATACCGAGTTCATCCAGTATGGATTCAAGAACAGCTATCAGGCGGCCTTCATACCTCTGTTCGCAGCCGTACTGCTGTGGCAGCGCGCGGACTCCGCATCCTTCCATCGATGGCTCCTGATGGGAGTACTGATCGCGTTCGGCGTACTGCTGCGCGAGACACTGGCGCCGTTCGCCGTGCTCGCAGTCGCTGCAGCCTGGATCAGTCACGGCCGCCGCCAGGCATTGGCCATGTGTGCCGGCGGCGCAGCATTGGCGCTCCCCTTGCTGGCGCTTGATATCGCACTGCGTGGAGATCTGACGAGCCTGCTGGACGCTTATCGGGGCTCCGGCGCAGTCTACTCGGCCCAACCACAAACGATGGAACTGTTCCTGCTGGCGGCCCGCCGCAGTGTAGCTGCTGCGCCGATCGCGTGCGCGCTTTCGATCGTGGCCACGGTCGTACTGCTGGCCATGATGGTCGCCCGTCGGGATCACTGGCTGCTGCGACGTTCATTGTTCTGGTTCGCATGCGCCCTGCTGCCGCTGGTGGAACCTGCCACCAAGGCCGGCTTCCCCTATCACTTCGCCGTGATGCTGCCGGCCATGGCCATGCTCTGCGCGCTAGCCTGGCGCACCTTGCTCCCGGCCGGTGCGAAGCGCACCAGCCTTGCCATCGGCGTGCTCGCCATTGGCGAAGCACTGCTATTGGTGCCTCCCGTGCTCACGCAGGCGAAGGAAAGCCCC
This sequence comes from Stenotrophomonas sp. 63632_Sma, assembly GCF_056482875.1. Classification (NCBI taxonomy): domain Bacteria; kingdom Pseudomonadati; phylum Pseudomonadota; class Gammaproteobacteria; order Lysobacterales; family Lysobacteraceae; genus Stenotrophomonas; species Stenotrophomonas sp. 63632_Sma. The sequence goes on along the minus strand of NZ_CM151220.1, from coordinate 560,090 downwards.
CAGGCATTGGCCGAAGTCCAACAGTTGGTCCAGCACGGTTGGCCTGCCGACCAGATCGAGCGATCCAACTATCTACTGGCTGCACGCATGCTGCGTGATGCCGCACCGCCCGGTGCGTCCGCCAGCATCAGCGGCTTCATGTTCAGCGTGTATCCGCTGTCCGGGCGCCTGCCACCCTCCGGTGAACTGAACAACCTCAGTGCGCGTATCATCCAGCTCGACCTTGATCCAGCACGGCTCGCGAAAGAGCTTGCGACCTGCTCTCCCGACCTGGTGTTGACCACCACGCGCACCGACTGGCCAGGCGCGCACGAGCTGGAGCAGGCGATCGCAATGTCTTCGCTGTACGAGCAGATCGGCGTCCTTCCAGCCGACCCGGCCAAGCACTACGGCATCTTTGGCGGCACGTTGTACCGGCGGATCAAACCCGGTGGTCATCACTGCGCGCAGTGAGAGTCAGTGCTGCTGCCGCAATAGTTGCCGCATCACCGCGTGCAAGCCATGACGCCAGTCGGGCAACTGGATCTCCAGCGCCTGCTGCAGGCCACGGTTGTCCAGCACCGACCATGACGGGCGTCGCGCAGGCGTGGGGTAATCAGCAGCGGGGATCGCCTCGACGTCCGGCACCCGCTCCAGCAGGCCCAGCGCGAGTGCTTCGGCAAAGATCGCTTCGGCGAATCCATGCCAGCTGGTCTGGCCGTTCGCCGTCAGGTGCCAGGTGCCCGACAATGATGGTGATCGTTGCAGTGCCAACACCGTAACATCGGCGATCAGCGCTGCAGAGGTCGGTGTACCGATCTGATCAGCCACCACGCGCAGCCGATCGCGCTCGGCGCCCACACGCAGCATGGTGCGCAGGAAGTTCGCGCCATGCGAGGCATACACCCATGCCGTGCGGAAGATCAGATGGCGTCCTCCCGCAGCCCGTACGGCGTCCTCGCCATCACGCTTGCTGATGCCATAGACACCCAGCGGTGCGGTCGGCTCGTCCTCACGGTACGGTGCCGTGCCCTGGCCATCGAACACATAGTCGGTGGAGTAATGCACGAACGGCACATCATGCGCCGCACACCAACGCGCGATCACGCCCGGTGCCTGTGCGTTGACCGCAAAGGCCGCGTCGACTTCCCGTTCGGCACGGTCGACGGCGGTGTAAGCCGCCGCATTGACGACGACCGATGGCTGAAGCCGGTCGAGCAAGGCCGGCAGGCTGTCCGGCTGGTCGAAATCGGCGGTTTGGCAGACACTGCCATCGGGCAGGATGCCGCTGCGGGTGGTCGTGACCACCTTGCCCAGCGGCACCAGCGCGCGCAGCAGTTCCTGGCCGACCTGGCCGTTGCCGCCGAATACCAGAACGGTCATGGCACGTAGACCGGCAGGCGGTCTTCAGCGATGTCCTTCAGGAAGGGAGCACTCTCATCCTTGGCCGACAGCGTCGGTGCACTGATCGGCCAGTCCACGGCGATGTCCGCATCGTTCCAGCGCACGCCGGCATCGAAGTCCTTGAGGTACACCTCGGTGCACAGGTAACTGAACACCGCGCGTTCGGACAGCACCGCAAAGCCGTGCGCGAAGCCATCCGGAATCCAGAACTGCTTCTTGTTCTCGGCGCTCAGCACTACCGCTTCCCACTGGCCGAAGGTCGGCGAGCCACGGCGGATATCTACGGCGACATCATAGACCTCCCCTTCCAGCACGCTCACCAACTTGCCCTGCGGGCGCGGCCACTGATAATGCAGGCCGCGCAGCACTCCCTGCGCCGAGGTGGAAACATTGCTCTGTACGAAGCGATGCGGCAGGCCCAGCGCGGCGAAGCGCTCGGCATTCCAGGTTTCGAAGAAGTAACCACGGGCATCACCAAACACGGCCGGCTCGATCACTACGCAGCCGGGCAACCTGGTTTCAATCACTTTCACGGAACGACTCCACGCAGCGCGAGTTTATGCAGGTACTGGCCGTAGCCATTCTTGATCAGCGGTGCAGCCAGTGCTTCCAGCTGCTCGGCGCTGATCCAGCCCTTTCCGAACGCGATTTCTTCCGGGCAACAGACCTGCAGGCCCTGGCGGGTCTGGATGGTCTCAATGAAGTTGGATGCTTCCAGCAGCGACTGGTGGGTGCCGGTGTCGAGCCAGGCATAGCCACGGCCCAGCGCTTCCAGGTGAAGATTGCCTTCCTCCAGGTAGCGCTTGTTGAGATCCGTGATCTCCAGCTCGCCGCGCGGCGACGGCTTCAGTTCCGCCGCGTAATCGCTGGCGTTGCCGTCGTAGAAATACAGGCCGGTCACCGCATAGTTCGAGCGCGGGTTCTCCGGCTTCTCCACCAGGTCGATGATCTTGCCGCTGGTGTCGAACTCGGCCACGCCGTAACGTTCTGGATCATTGACCCAGTAGCCGAACACGGTCGAGCCATCCACGCGCTCGTCGGCGCGCTTGAGCACTTCGCGCAGGCCGTGGCCGTGGAAGATGTTGTCGCCCAGCACCAGGCAGCTCGGCTTGCCGGCCACGAAGTCGCGGCCGATCAGGTAGGCCTGGGCCAGGCCATCGGGGCTGGGCTGCACCGCGTACTGGATGTCCATGCCCCACTGCGAGCCGTCGCCCAGCAACTGCTGGAACAGCGCCTGTTCGTGCGGGGTATTGATGATCAACACTTCGCGGATGCCCGCCAGCATCAACACGCTGAGCGGGTAATAGATCATCGGCTTGTCGTACACCGGCAACAGCTGCTTGCTGACGCCCTTGGTGATCGGATAAAGGCGGGTGCCGGAACCACCGGCGAGGATGATGCCCTTGCGCTGGGTCATGGTGTCTCCTGGGTTCAGGCCGCAGTGCCGATGCGCTGCAGGCGGTAGCTGCCGTCGAGCACGCCGTTGACCCAGTCCTGGTTGTCCAGGTACCAGTCGACGGTGAAGGCGATGCCCTGCTCGAAGGTGTAGGCCGGTCCCCAGCCCAGGTCGTTCTTCAGCTTCGACGCATCGATCGCGTAACGGCGGTCATGGCCGGGGCGGTCGGTGACGTAGGTGATCTGGCTGCTGCGCGGCTGGCCATCCTCACGCGGGCGGCGCGCATCGAGCAGCGCGCAGATGGCCTGCACCACTTCGATGTTCTGCTTTTCCGAGTTGCCGCCGACGTTGTAGGTCTCGCCGACCTGGCCCTTGGCCAGCACGGTACGGATCGCTTCGCAGTGATCGGACACGAACAGCCAGTCGCGCACCTGCTTGCCGTCGCCGTACACCGGCAGCGGCTCGCCGGCCAGCGCCTTGGCGATCACCAGCGGGATCAGCTTCTCGGGGAAGTGGTAGGGGCCGTAATTGTTCGAACAGTTGGTGGTCAGCACCGGCAGCCCATAGGTGTGGTGGAACGCACGTACCAGGTGATCCGACGCAGCCTTGGACGCCGAGTACGGCGAATTGGGCGCGTACTGGGTCGTTTCACTGAATTTGCCGGTCTCACCCAGCGTGCCGTACACCTCGTCGGTGGACACGTGCAGGAAACGGAACGCCGCGCCCTGTTCGGCCGGCAGCGCCTTCCAGTAGTCACGGACCGCTTCCAGCAGGCCCAGGGTGCCCACAACATTGGTCTGGATGAAGGTGCCGGGGCCATCGATGGAGCGGTCAACGTGGCTTTCGGCGGCGAAGTTCACCACGGCATCCGGCTGATGCTCGGCCAGCAGTCGGGCGACCAGTTCGCGGTCGCCGATGTCGCCTTGGACAAACAGGTGGTTCGGGTTGCCATCAAGGCTGGACAGGGTCTTCAGGTTGCCGGCGTAGGTCAGCACATCGAGGTTGATGACCTTGACGCCGCGCGCGACGGCCTCGAGAACGAAGTTACCGCCAATGAATCCGGCGCCGCCGGTGACAAGCCATGTGGGCACTACCTGTTCTCCTGATCGATCTATCGAAGTCCGGCGATATGAGAACCGTCCGATTCAGCCATACAGAATACATGGAGGGCCCCCGCCAACTGTCTGCCGAGCATGAACAAAGGACCCGGCGCGATGGATTTTGCCGCGCCGCAGCAAAACCATACGCATTCGCATGGTCACCCCAAGCCAGCTAGAATCGGGGTCCCACCCCCGAACCGGTTGCTGTTGCAGGACCGGGCGTTCTCCGCAACTGTGAGCCGGCCAGCGGCCGGCACTACAAGGATCGAGCAGCAGATGAAAATCCTCGTCGCGTACAAGCGCGTGGTGGACTACAACGTCCGCATTCAGGTCAAGCCGGACGGTTCCGGCGTGGTCACCGACGGCGTCAAGCTGTCCCCCAACCCCTTCGATGAAATCGCCTTGGAAGAAGCCCTGCGCCTGCGCGACAAGGGCATCGCCAGCGAAGTCGTGGTTGCCACCATCGCCCCGGCCGACGCCCAGGCGCACCTGCGCAACGGCCTGGCCATGGGCGCCAACCGTGCCATCCACGTCGTCACCGACCAGGCCATCCAGCCGCTGACCGCCTCGCGCACCCTGCTCAAGCTGATCGAGAAGGAACAGCCGGACCTGGTGATCCTCGGCAAGCAGGCCATCGACGACGACGCCAACCAGACCGGCCAGATGCTGGCCACGCTCTGGGGCCGCCCGCAGGCGACCTTCGCCAGCAAGCTCGACATTGCCGACGGCAAGGCCACGGTGACCCGTGAAGTCGACGCCGGCCTGGAAACGCTGGAAGTGGACCTGCCGGCCGTGGTCACCACCGATCTGCGCCTGAACGAACCGCGCTTCATCAAGCTGCCGGACATCATGAAGGCCAAGGCCAAGCCGCTGGAGACCCTGCAGCTGGCCGACCTCGGCGTTGAAGCCGCCGACACCTTCAAGACCACCCAGTACGCCGCGCCGTCCAAGCGCAGCAGGGGTGTGATGGTCAAGGACGCGGCCGAACTGGTTGCCGCACTCAAGCAGAAGGGGTTGCTGTAATGAGCAGGATTCTCGTCATCGCCGAGCACCACGACGGCAAGCTCAACGCCGCCACCGCTAAGACCGTCAGTGCCGCCGCCGCCATCAGCGGTGCCAGCATCGACGTGCTGGTGCTGGCCGCCGATCCGGCCGCTGTCGCCGCTGAAGCCGCGAAGATCGCTGGGGTCGCCAAGGTCCTGACCGTCGCCAACGCGGCCAACGCGCAGGCCATCGCCCAGGTGCTGGCGCCGCAGATCGCACAGCTGGCCAAGGGCTACACCCACGTATTCGGCCCGTCGACCACCTTCGGCAAGGACCTGATGCCGTGCGTGGCCGCCCTGCTCGGCGTCAACCAGGTCTCCGACCTGATGAGCGTTGAAGGCAGCCACACCTTCAAGCGCCCGATCTACGCTGGCAACGCGATCATCACCGTGGAAGCCCCGGCCGACCAGATCGTGGTCGCCACCGTGCGTGCCGCGTCGTGGCCGGAAGCGGCCCAGGGTGGCAATGCCGCCGTTGAAGCAGCAAGCGTCGACGCTGCCCTGCCGACCCATACCCGCTTCGTCGGCCTGGCCGCCGGTGCCAGCGACCGTCCGGACCTGCAGAGCGCCAAGCGCGTGGTTTCGGGAGGCCGTGGCGTCGGTTCGGAAGAGAACTTCAAGGTCATCTTCCAGCTGGCCGACAAGCTCGGTGCTGCCGTCGGTGCCTCGCGTGCGGCGGTCGATGCCGGCTACGTGCCCAGCGACCTGCAGGTCGGCCAGACCGGCAAGATCATCGCGCCGGAACTGTACGTGGCCGTTGGCATCAGTGGTGCGATCCAGCACCTGACCGGCATCAAGGATGCCGGCACGATCGTGGCGATCAACAAGGACGGCGACGCGCCGATCTTCGAGATTGCCGATATCGGCCTGGTGGGGGATCTGTTTGCGATCCTGCCAGAGCTGGAAAAAGCGCTCTGATCTGCTGAAAGTGAAGGCCGGCCCCGACAGGGCCGGCCTCTTTCATGCAGTGCTCAACGATCGATATAGCGACCGGCGTCTGCCGTTTCCGCACCACCCAGCAGGCGCAGCATCAACATCACGCCAAATGCGATGTAGGCTGCCGCCTCCAACGTCGCCAGCAGAGACGGATAGTTCACACCCAATGCCACGATGTGATGGACCCTTTCCGGGCTGAAAAGCACTTTGCCGAAGATGCCCGCCATGTCCCCGACTTCGCCGGTTCCCCAACCCACCAACAGGAGGATCGACGCCAGCCAGACACCCGCGGCACGCCAACGGTCCTCAGCTTCGGCCACCAGCAGCATCAGAGCCGGGAACATCAGCATGGCCATGCCGAAGGTGTGCGCATAGGCCGCCTGGAACCAGGCAGTTAATGCTGCGGTCACCAGCGCGACAACCTGCCAGGCCCCCATGCCATCGGCAACGTGCTTCACCCGGTAAGCCAGGACCAGGAACGCAATGGTCAGGAAGGCCAACGGTCGGTTGATCACCACTGCATCGCCAAACAACGGGAACCAGGTGGCCCAGCCGATCCGCTGCGACTGCGGGTTCACCCCCAGTGACAGGGCATAGGCCGGCACCCGACCGTAGCTCCAGTAGATGGCCAGGCTGGCCACTGTCACCGCGGCCGCGATCAGCAGGATGCGCCCCTTGAGTGCCTGCCTACGGGCAGCGAACAGGGCGATGGCGAATGCAGGGAGGACCAGCATGTGCTGAGGCTTGGCGAACACCAGGCCCAGCACCACCAGTCCCAGTCCGGCGGCCAGTGTTCCCGGAGCGAGAACCCGGCGCGCGCCCGCCACCAGCAGGGCCACCGCAATCACATCGACCTGGCCCAGGACCAGCGAATAGTAGAGGCCGAAGGGATTGAACAGCAGTACGAAGAACAGCAGGCGCGGATTGCCGCGCCAGCGCTCCTTGAACAGCAACTGCAATTCCAGGCACAGCCAGATATAGGCAGCCACGATCGACAGGCTGACCAGTGCATAGGGACGCAGATTCATCCCGATCGACTGCAGGTCGCCCTGAATGCCAGCGAGGGCCTGCATCCAGATCAGGCTCACCGGGTTGTACGGGTAGATCGTCAGCGCCCCACCGGTACCGACCAGCACGTCATGGACGTAGAAGTTCAGTCCGAACTGCAGCCCGGTGACGACCTGCCCGAAGGGGCCCATGTCGATGATGCCTACCTTGAGCAGGGAGAACAGCAACAGGCCTGCCGCAACCAGCAGATCCACCGGCCGCAACCATGGACAGGCGGTGCGCAGCCGACCCAGCCAGCGCCCTGCAACCTGGCGGCGCCACATCAGGATCGTCAAGACAAGGACAACCCCAAGGCCCAGCCAGCGAACCGCCGCCGAGTGCAGCGGACCGCCACCGGCATGAAATACTTTCACCTGCTTGTCGGCATGACTGGACAGAGGCTGTCCGTCCCGGGTCAGGACGTCGCCTTCCCAGCGCAGACCACGCCCCTCCAATGCTTCTACCGGGATGTGCCGTGCACGCTGATCGAACACCTTTTTTTCAGCGTCGTCCACCAGGACGTAGTAGCTCTCCCCCCAGGTGTTGTACTGGAAGGCCAGCACGGCACGGCCGGCCACCAGGCACAGGTACCCCAGCAACAGGGTCAGCAGTATCCGGGCGACAACCGGCATGGTTCAGCTCCCAAGGATTTCGTGCGCCACCTTGCGACCTTCGCGGATCGCATAGTTGGTACCACGGTCTTCCGGATAGATCTGCGCCATCGAGCACAGGTAGAAGCCCTGTTCCGGCCCACGCACTTCGGGAATCAGGCGGCTGTAGAACTTCTCGACAACCGGTTGCGACCAGCGTGCACGCCACAGGTGGTGCTTGGTGATCCATTCGCGGCGTAGTGCCGGGAACATCTTCTGCAGATAAGGCAACGCGAAGTCGAGGAACTGATCGCGGTCCATCGAATAGAGCGCATCCGTATGCGGCAGATACTTGGACAGATACACGATATGGCTGCCGCCGTAGGTTTCGGCACGCTCGAAGTTGGTGTGCTCGATGACGCCGACGAACGGGAAGCTGGGATCGTTGACGTTCAACCAATAGGTATCAGACAGCTTGCGGTCCATCTCCAGCACCAGGCAGACATTGCCGATGTACTGGATGCGCTGCAACGACTGCACATACTCCGGCGACGCCCAGCCGGAGACCATGTCGGCCACCAGCGGCAGCGCGGTGGTGGCCAGCACCTTGTCGGCATCGATCGGGCCGGCACTCGTCTGCAACTGCCAGCCGTCGCCATTGGGGGCGAAGCTGTCGACCCGGGTACCGGTGATCACCTTGCCCCCCAGCGCCACGATGCGGGCCGCCAACGCCTCGGCCAGGCTGGCAAAGCCACCGCGGAAATAGGCAAGACGCTCTTCACCGCCCTTGCCACGGCTGCCGCCACGCAACTTCAGCTTGTTCCAGAACCACACGGCGGAAATCGTCTCGGCGTAAGGGCCGAACTTGCCCTTCAGCAGCGGCTCCCACACCACCTCATAGACCTTCTCACCGCCCAGGCTCTTCAACCATTGGGCCGCAGTCAGGCCTTCCAGCTCCATCCAGTGCTTGACCCTGCGCGCGCGCAGGGCGAGCAGGCCCAGGCGGATGCGATCGACGAACGAAAGCGGTGTGAAGTTGAGCAGGTCCCATGGAGTGGACAGGCGGAAGAAGTTGTTGGCGTAGTACATGCCAGTGTTCGTCGGATTCACTTCAACCCGGTCATTGAGACCCAGCTCGTCGATGAGCTGCATGACCTCCAGGTCGTTGGTGAACCAGTGGTGATAGAAGCAATCCAGCTTCTCCCCACCAACGTCGAATGCTGCTGCCAGGCCGGCAACATCGGCTTCGGCCTCCAGCACCGTCACCTGCACGCCATTGCGTGCCAGTTCATAAGCAGCGGTAAGACCGGTGAATCCGCCACCGATGATGGCAACGCTCTTGTTCTTCATTTCCTATCCTCGGAAGACGGCTTGCCCCGCATCGAACGGGTCATAAGGAACAGACCGCCAATCACTGTCGGCGGCAGCCACAACATGAAATGGACCAGCAGCGCATAGACCGTCGATTCGGCAACACCATTGCCCATCGTCTTCATCGCCCTGACCACGAAGTAATCGAAAGTCCCCACATAACCTGGCGTGCCGGGGAGCAGCGTGGCCAGCGTTCCCAGCGGCAAAGCCAGCCAGGCTGCCGCGGCAACAGCGAGGCTGGCCAGCGCCTTGGCGCACAGGTAGAACACCAGCCCCTCGCCGGTCCATGCCAACACCGACCACAGCATCAGGCCGGCCATGGTGCCCTTGCCGGAAAGATGGCCAAGGGTATCGACCCCCTTCAACAGTTCACCCTGCACGCGGGCTCCGATGCGGGGCGAAATGCGCGAGAGCAGGCGACCGCCCCAGGCCAGCAACGGCGAGAACGCGCCCGGGAACAACAGCACCAGGGCAATTACCAGCCCTGCCGCCGCCAGCGTCCAGATCCCGACGCCGCCGGCCAGCGAATCACTGGCGCCACTGACCCACAAGGCAATGCCGAGCAGCAGCACGACCATCAGCAGGTCCAGCAGGCGCTCGACGAACAGGGTCGCCACCACCACGCCGGAGGTAACGCCCAGACGGTCATTGAATGCAAAGGCACGGAGGATGTCGCCAGCGCGCATCGGCAGTACATTGTTCATGGCGAAACTGCCCATGAACGGTCCCGCGCAGTCGCGCCAACGCAGGTCGGCGTTGTCGCGCGCCAACATCCGGCGCCAGCGTTCGATGCGTGCAGAGTAGCCCAGCAGGAAGCAAAACAGGGCCAGACCCAGCCAGCCCCAGCCGACGTTGGCAAAGGCATTCTTCATCTGCTCGACGCTGACCTGGCGCAGCACCAGCCAGCCGAACAAGCCCGCCACCCCCACCCCGACCAGCAGTCGCAGGACCTTTCGGGCCCCCCTCATTCACCAGACTCCGTCCGACTGACGGCAGCGGTGCCATCCCTCGTTTCCTGCACGATGTACAATGGGCGACGCTTGACCTCACGGTAGATGCGGCCGATGTACTCGCCCAGGATGCCGACGCAGATCAGCTGCACGCCCCCCAGGAACAGCACCGCGATCATCAGTGCGGTCCAGCCCGGCACCCATACCTGGGTGAACAGGCGCATGGCCAGCGAATAGACAATGACGAACATCGCGAGCAACGAACTCAGCACACCCAGCGTCACCGAAATCTGCAGTGGCTTGGCCGAAAAAGACAGGATTCCGTCGGTCGCGAAGCGCACCATCTTCCGCAACGGATACTTGCTTTCGCCCGCAAAACGCTTGTCACGGCGATAGGGCAAGGCAATCTGGTTGAAACCCACCCAGCTGACCATGCCGCGAACGAAGCGATCCTGCTCCGGCATCGACTTCAGCACCTCGACAACATTGCGGCTCATCAGGCGGAAGTCCCCTGTATCCAACGGGATCGGCACATCGGACAGGTGGTTGAGCACGCGGTAGAAGGCGCGAGCAGTGGCCAGCTTGAACCGCGATTCACCTGGACGGTCCGTGCGGGTTCCATAGACCACGTCGAACCCCTCTTCCCAGCGATCGACCATTTCCGCGATCACTTCCGGCGGATCCTGCAGGTCGGCGTCGATCAGGACCACGGCATCGCCGCGCGCTGCGTCAATGCCGGCGGTTACCGCCAGCTGATGGCCAAAATTGCGTGCGAAGCCCAGCATGCGGACACGACGATCACTGGCGGCATAGTACCTCAGCAGTTGACGGGTACGATCCCGGCTGCCATCGTCAACGAATACCAATTCAACCTTCAGTCCACGGGCCTCAAGGGTTTCCGCGGTCTCGGAGAGGCGGCGCAGTGTCTCGGCCAGCACCTCTTCCTCGTTGTAGCAAGGTACGACGATAGACAACAATCTGCCGTCCGGATTGTCAATGCTCATTGCAGGGTCCTGGGTCCACATCCTTCGGATGAACGGCGCACAGCCCATTCAGGCCGCGTCATTTTCAGCCGGACATGATATCCGAGCCTCGCCACCTTTGCGCTACCGCGGTCCCAGGCGACGCTGATACCATCTCTATCCCCTCTTGCGTAACCCGCACCCTTTCGCTACAGGCCATTCACGACAGTCCATGACCCAAGAGCATTGCACCGATATCGACCCGAAGGGGGTCATGAGTGAAATTGAACGCATTCAGCCTTCGGTGGTCTGCTTCGACTACTTCGATACCCTGGTATCGCGGGGCGTCCATCCGGAGGACGTAAAGCGGCTGTGGGCCGAGGGGATTGCCCGCACCTTCCCAGAGGGTCCTGACGGCCCCGAGCTGTATCGCCAGCGCAACGCGCGCGAGGCCGCTCATTGCGCCATCGACCGTGGTCCCGGCCTGGACAGCGAATTCCGCGCCAGCGAGGTCTATATCGAACTTTGGGACGCCAACCCGGGGCTGCAGTCGATGCCTCGCACCGCATTCACCACACTCGCGCTGGACCTGGAAGTCTCGCTGGAATTGTCTACTCAGCAGCTGGACGAACAGGTGGTTGGCCTGGTCCGGGAGCTAGCGGCAAAGGGCATTGAATGCTGGCTGGTCAGCGATTTCTATCTTGAAACCGATGTTTTCCAGCGGTTCCTTGCCCATCATGGGCTGGATACGGCCTTCAAACGCATGTTCGTATCATGCGATTCGTTCACGACCAAGCGCGGCAATGGAATGTATGCCCGCCTGCTTGCGGAAACGGGCATCGCGCCAGGCCGGGTGCTGATGATCGGCGACAACGAGCACGCTGATTTCAACAACGCCAGGGCCGCTGGACTCCACGCCATCCACCTGGATCGCAGTCGACGTCACGCCCATTACCAGGTGCTGGCTGAACGTGCCGCCGACCTTGCCCGTACCCGTGCCGACGTCAATCGCCTGCTCAGTGCAGGACCCGGCGTGTTCCGCGAGCTTGCGCTCACGCTCCATCTTTTCATCGACCGTCTACATGCGCGCCTGGTCCGCGAGGGTGCCCGCGATGTGTTTTTCCTGGCCCGTGAGGGCCAGTTCCTGAAGCGCCTGTTCGACCACTACCAGAGCACGCGGCAGCTCCAGGGCGCAGTCCGCATTCGCAGCCATTATCTCGAGGTCTCGCGCCGCGCCACCCTGCTGCCGTCACTGCAGCCACTGGCCCAGGAAACCTTCGAGACGCTGTTCCGCCAGTATCGGCGCATCTCGCTCAACGACTTCCTGTCCAGCCTTGGCCTGCAGTCGATGTCTGCTGAACTGGCCGAGCGCCTTGGCGTTGGGGCCGACGCCATCCAGGATGACCTCCCGTCCAGCGAAGTCTTCGCCCGCCTGCGTGCCGATGCGCTGTTCCAGCAGACCTATGAACAGGAACGCCTGGCACGCCGCTCGGCGTTCCTCGCCTACCTGAACGCCTTCGGGGCCGACCCCACAGCCCAGACCCTGCATCTGGTCGATGTGGGCTGGAAGGGCACCATCCAGGACAACATTTCGGCCATCGTCATCGGTGCGGACAACGGCCTGACAGCCGTACAAGGCCATTACATCGGCCTGGTGGCCAGCGGTTCGGCTTCGGCCCGGAACCGGAAGGATGGCCTGCTGTTCTCCTGCGTTGGCAACACCAGCCGCAACTTCGCAGTTTTCAACGAAAACCGTGCACTGTTCGAAGTCGTGCTCGCGGCCGACCATGGCTCGGCATTGCGCTACAGCTTCGATGCCAACGGCCTGCCCGTGGTGAGCCACCAGGAGTTCAGCGAGGAGTCGCTGTTCCGCAGCAAGGTCGCACCGCTGCAAGCCCAGTTGTGGGACCTGTTCGTTGAACTGGATCGCGTCTTCCGCCACCACAACATCCCTGCCCGTGAGCTGGAACGCCTGGCCACGCGCGCGCATGCACGCATGCTGCTGCAGCCGGACCAGGCCGCAATCGAGTGGTTCGAGAACGTTTACCACGTCGAGAACTTCGGCGTGTTCAACCATTCCACCTTCGATGTCGGCGCACATCAGCCATCGTTCATCGACAAGCTTCGTTTCTACCTGTCATTGCGCCGCAATGGCGTGGACAACCTCGGCTTCTGGCCCCTGTTGACCTGCCTGCAGCGCGGTGGCCGCTGGGTTGCCTCGCGCTACGCCTCAGGTCGACTGCGCGGCATTGAAGATTGATCACCGGGAAGCCTGAATGAAAATTGCGTTCTTTGTCGGCTCTGCCGACATCAGCGGTGGTACCTACGTGGTGTTCCAGCATGCACTGCATGCGATCCAGGAAGGGCATGACGTCACCCTGGTACTGCAGTACCCCCATGTCGCGAGCCAACGCAAATGGCACCCCGCACTTGATGTCCTGCGGATCGTGCAGATCTGGGACCTCGGCGAGGAGCACTTCGATCTGGCGGTCGCCACCTGGTGGCGTACCGCCACCGAGCTGCACAAGATCAATGCCGACCAGTACGCCTACTTTGTGCAGTCCATCGAATCGCGTTTTTACCCCGACGCGGAGCGACCACTACAGGCGCTGGTCGACAGCACCTACGATCTGGGGCTCCCGGCCGTCACCGAGGCAACCTGGATCCAGGAACACCTGGGGGAACACCATGGAAACGATGCCCGATTGGTGCGTAATGGCATCCGCAAGGATCTGTACCGCCTGGACGGCCCGGTCCACGCGCCGCGGGGCCGCGATCTGCGCGTGTTGGTCGAAGGTCCCTTCGGTGTGTTCTTCAAGAACGTCGGCCGCAGCCTAAAACTTACCCGCAACAGCCGCGCCGACCAGACCTGGCTGCTGACCTCCAGTCAGCTGCGCTGGTATCCAGGCATCGACCGTCTGTTCTCGAGGGTTCCGATCGACCAGGTTCCCGCGATCTATCGCTCATGCGATGTGATCGTCAAGCTCAGCTATGTCGAAGGCATGTTCGGGCCGCCGCTGGAGATGTTCCACTGTGGCGGCACCGCGATCGTCTATAACGTCACCGGCCATGACGAGTACATCCGCAATGGCGAGAACGCCTTGGTCCTGCAGCGTGACGACGAGAGTGGTGTAGTCAATGCCCTGAATCTGCTGAAGGACTCGCCGGATGAACTGCAGCGGCTGAAGCACAATGCAATCGCGACGGCCGAGGCCTGGCCCGACTGGAATACCTCGTCGACCCAGTTCGAGTCAGTGCTTCGTCAGATGCAGTCGTTGCCGGCAGTCGACCGCACCGAACTGCGCGAACGCAACGAGCATTTCTGGGCGCGATATGTTGCCGATGAGAACGAACGTCTTAAGCACATCCCGCAGCACGTCAGCCTGCGCAAGCGCGTCGGCGCGCGCCTGTACCGCATCCGCGCCATCCACGACTTCCGTCAATGGTGCCGCTACATCGGCGAGGGCTGGTTCTGAACCAGCCCGTAAGTCGGGACGCTACTCAAACGTCCTGGTAGCCTCTCGGATACTGCGTCTGCCAGCGCCAGCTGTCTTCACACATACGCTGCAGGTCGAACTGCGCCTTCCAGCCCAGCAACTGCTCGGCCAGGCCCGTATCAGCAAAGCACTCCGCCACGTCACCTTCCCGACGTGGCGCGAAGTCCACCGCGATGCTCTGGCCCGACGCCCGCTCGAATGCATGCACCACCTCAAGCACGCTATAGCCGCGCCCCGTTCCCAGGTTCACGGTGAAGCCCCGCGGGTGCTTCTGCAGGGCATCGATGGCACGCACATGGGCCTCGGCCAGGTCGACCACGTGCACGTAGTCGCGCACTCCCGTGCCGTCACTGGTGGGATAGTCATTGCCGAACACGTTCAATGCGGTACGACGGCCAATTGCAACCTGCGAGATGTAGGGCATCAGATTGTTCGGCGGGCCGTTGGGATCCTCGCCGATCAATCCGCTCTCGTGGGCACCGACAGGGTTGAAGTAGCGCAGCAGCGCTGCCCCGAACTCCGGCATGGAGGCGGTCAGATCGCCGATCATCTGTTCCATCACCAGCTTGGTACGGCCATAGGGATTGACCGCACCAAGGCCGGCCGACTCTGTGATCGGCGAGGTGTTGCCATCGCCATAGACCGTGGCCGATGAACTGAACACGAGTTTGCCGACACCTGCGTCCTTCATGGCCCGCAGCAGGCACAGGGTGCCGGTGATGTTGTTGTCGAAGTAGGAAAGCGGATCGGCGACCGACTGGGCCACCGACTTGAGCGCGGCGAAATGGATCACCGCCTCCGCACCGCTGCTGCGCAGCAGCTCGGCGAATGCCGGCTCGCGGATGTCCATCTGATGGAACTCGGGAGTGAAGCCGATGATCTTGGCCAGCTGGTCTACCACACGTGCCGAGGAGTTGCAGAGATTGTCCACCAGGCAGACATCGTAACCCTGCTCGACAAGCTTCACGCACGTGTGCGAGCCGATGTAGCCGGTGCCGCCAGTTACCAGGATCTTCATCCTTGTTCTTCCTTATTTCTTCGTACATGCCGCTGGGATGGACTACTTGCCGAGCTTCTGGTTGAGGCTCGCAATGATCTGGTCACGCGCCGCGATTTCAGCATCCATATGGGTCATCACCTTCCAGCGCGCTTCAAGGAGGTCGGCCTGCCCCTGCAGAGCCTCATCACGCGCATCGATCAAGGCAGTCATCGAACGGATCGATTCATCGCGGCCATCGATCAGGTGCCCCTGGGATTGAATCACCTCGTCGCGTTCGGACACCATCCGTTCGAGCGACGTGATGATCTCATCCCGTTCGGACACCATCTGGTCCAGCGACTGCAGAACCTGCCAACGCTCGTCCAGCAGGCGCGCCTGGGATGCAATCGAGTCGGTACGCTCGCGGATCATCCACTTCCAGCATTGCCGGCTCTGCTCAAGCAGGCGCTCCTGGGGCAGCTGTCGCGCGGGAGCCGACCAGCGCAGCGCCTTGATGCTGCGCGTCGCCGAGTCCAGAAGCTCAACCCCCACGATCGATGCGAACTGCTGCGGCTGCTCCGGATCCCCCAGGTAAGCCTCATGCCCGCACGCAAGCATCTCGAAGGCAACCGTGCTGGCCATGCGCCAACGCGCACGGGCCTGTTCCGGCTGACCGCCAGCGGCCAGCAGCTGCCCGGCCTCGTAGGCGGCATCGACGATCTTGGTACCGATGGTCGGGCTGAACGAGCGCCAGTCAACGGCAACAACCGCATCAAGCGCTTCCAGCGCTCCATCCAGATCACCGATACGACGCAACAGGGATGCGCACAGATAGCGCAGCGAGATCGACCAGCGCAACGCGTGTGGAGACGGGATGGCGCGGTCCAAGTGCTCCACCATCCGCCTGACCACGACAGTGACCTCCTCGGCCACAAGCTCCTCACGTTCGAGCATCTGGTAGCCGAGTACGGCCAACGCAGCCGCCGCGTCCGGAGCACCCTCGTTCGCAGGTTGCGCCAGCACGCGCCGGGCGATGTCGGCGAGTACCTGCGGATTGCGTGCGCGGAACGGGAACTCCACCAGCGCACGAAGCAGCCAGGGATTACGGTAGTCGCGGGCGAACTCCAGAACTTCGGCCGGTCTATCACTGGCTCCGTAGACGGATTCACGGTAGACGAATCCCGAAGCCAGCGGATCCCGCATCACGACCAGTAGCAACTCGGCGCCCTTCGGGACCGTGTCCGTGCACTCCAGCCCGCAGGGGGCAAATGCACGCACCGCACCGCCCCTGCCCCGGGGAATGCCACCGAGCAGGCTGAAGGCCTGTTCGAGGTACCAACCGGACGGGAGTACATCCTGCAGTTTGGGCCATGATTCCGAGGCGTCGCCACCGTCTGCCACCAGTGACAGCAGCACGCGACCTCCAGGCGAAACCCCGCCCTGCAGCGAATCCAGCACATCCACCAGCGTCCCGCGCGACTTCGGGTCACCGACCGCGACGACGAAATCGACTTCAGGTGCTGCGCCGGACAGCGTCGGGCGAAGGCGGGGATCCATTGCGACATAGGCCGCCTCAAAGGCCAAACGTGCCGCGGGATCGATCACGCAGTAGAGCGTGTCCGCTTCGGAGCGGCGCGACAGCAGATAGCTGCCTGCACCGGCCGCCGCCTCCAGATCCAGCACCCGGTCACCCGGGCGTACATAACCCGCCGCCCAGTGGTACTTGTAGAGTTCGGCGTCGGCCACGATACCCGTGCTGCAGCAGGAGTCGCACACTGCATCGCCCGCCACCACGGGCTTCGCCTCCAGTGCCAGCAAAATCACACCGTCGTCGAAGTTCAACGACTCGAAGTTGATCAGGTCGAAGTAGCCGGGGTGCTTGCGGAAGCCCGCGTCGAAGCACTTCTGCTCCCACCAGCTGCGGCCCTCGATGACCTGCCTGCCATCCCCCTCCTCCACGACCGCCGACACCTGCACGCGTACCAGTAACTGCCCCTGGCAGATCCGTCGCAGCTCGGCGAGCACGGGCGGCACATCCACTTCATCCAGGTACTCGAAGAGGCCGTTGGCCACGACACAATCGAAATGGCCATCGGGGTAAGGCAGGGCCGTCGCAGCAGCGCAGGCGAAACGACCCGGCGCACGCTGCTGCGCCGCGCTGATCGCGACCTGCGATATATCGACACCACGGGCGTCCACGCCTTGCTTGAGCAGCTCTGCGACCAGCCCGCCACGGCCACAGCCGACGTCCAGCACCTTGCCAGCACCGGCAGTAGCCAAGATTGTCTGCGCGAACGCAGCAATCGCCGGAGTGTCGTCCTCTGCACCGGCACTCCAACACCGGTCCCAACGCAGCTGGTAGACCGCTACGCTCTCGTTCTCACCCATATCCACACACCCATCGCTAACGGTCCCAATCGGCCTGCATCCTCAGGTCGATGACACCGCCAAAGAAATGCTCATCCCTGCGCATCAGCACCTGGAAGAACGCGGCTTCATCCATCCAGTGCAGTATGCGCTGGCTGGTGTAGTCCGGCCGCTCTTCAAAGGACACTGCGGCCTGAATTTCGTACAGATTGACACCGAGATCACAATCGCAGGTGAACGTGACACTGAAGCGCTCACCCGGGGCAAACTGGCGATTCCAGAAGACCTCGCCTTCTGCCAGGCCTGCCAGGCGCTTCATGTCCTGATTCAGGGTGCCCCATGAATAAATCTTGAAACCTTCCTTGTTTCGAATGCGAACTCCGACATTCAAATTGCTGATTGCGACACGACTCTCGCATTCGACGCGAATGGTGATCCGCTGCGAGGGGTAGTACACGGATACGTTGTCACCCGCCTCGTCCAGCGTCTCCACCTTCACAACAAAGGCCTGCTGGTCGCCGAATGACATGTTGCCCGAGCGTGCGCCCTGGGCCACTTCTACCTCTCCGGCCGGCGGCGACGAAGCAGCATCGGCCCGCGTGTCGAGGGGCAGCACGGGAAGCGAAGGCTCCGATTCCTGCTTGTGGAGGGCTGCCGACGCCGCGATCTTCTCAGTCAATGAGGAGAAGTAGCGCGACTCCTCCTCATGCAGCAGTCGCCGATAGCTCACGATCACTTCCGAAGACGTTCCCCAGCCGATCTGCCGGCCATCGCGCAGCAGCAGCGCCCGATTGGTCAAGGTGCGCACCGATTCCTGGTCGTGGGAAACGAACAGCAACGATACGCCGTCACTGACGAGGCGCTCGATCTGCTGGAAGCAGCGCTTCTGGAACAGCGCGTCACCCACGGCCAAGGCCTCGTCAACGATCAGGATGTCGGGCCTCAACTGCACCTGCACGGCGAACGCCAGACGTACGAGCATGCCGCTGGAATAGGTCTTGACGGGTTGTTCCAAGTGGTCGCCGATATCGGCGAACCCAGCAATAGCGTCAAACTTTTCGTCGATCTCGGCCGGCGTCAGGCCCAGCAGCGCGCCGTTGAGATAAACGTTCTCGCGCCCTGAGTACTCATGATTGAAACCCGATCCGAGCTCCAGCAGCGCAGCAATGCGCCCGCTGGTACGGACCTCGCCGGCGGTAGGCGACAAGGTGCCCGTGATGATCTGCAACAGCGTGCTCTTGCCGCTGCCGTTGCGCCCGACAATACCGACCGCCTCACCGCGCTTGACCTCGAAATCGATGTCGCGGAGTGCCCAGAACTCACGGAACTGATCGTGGCAAAGGCCCGGCGAAACACGGTTCAGCGCCGGCACGAAGAACTGTTTCAGGCGCTGCCGCGGGGTGTCATACATCTCATAGCGCTTGCTGACGCCACGTACACTGATTGCTATTTCATCAGAGGACATCGGCAAACCCCTTCCTGGTCTTCTGGAACCACCAGAAGCCGAATATGGCAACAACACCGGCGATTACCGTACCCACCAGCAGCTGGCGGAAGTCAGGATAGGTTCCGAACACGATCACCTTGCGCGCATTCTCGATGATGAAGGTCAGTGGATTGAGCATCAGCCAGCCGCGGTACTTCTCAGGAAGCGCGGTGATGGGATAGAACACCGGCGACAGGAACAGCAGGATCGTCATCACCGTACCAGTCATCTGCCCCACATCGCGGACGAATACGCCCAGCGATGCAAGGATCCACGACAGGCCCATGGCCGCAAGGATCAGGGGCAACATTACCAACGGCAGGAACACGACGGTCCAGTGCATCTCCTGCATGAAGGCCAGCTGCGCGGCAAACAACGCCAGGAGACTGATTGCCGCATGGAACAGCGCCGAGCCCAGCGAGATCAGCGTAAGAATCTCCAATGGAAACACGACACGCTTGACGTAGTTCACATTGCCCACGATCAGACCGGGGGCACGGTTGATGCATTCGGCCAGGAAGGTATGCATGATCAGGCCGGAGAACAGGATGATCGCGAATGCAGCCTTGCCACCTGGGGCATCAGTGCCCCAGCGCGCGTTGAAGATCACCGAGAAGAAGAACGTATAGATGACCAACATCAGCAGTGGATTGAAGAACGACCACGCCAGGCCGAGCAACGACCCCTTGTAGCGCCCGGTCACTTCACGCCGGGTCATCTGCACGATCAGGCTGCGATGGATCCAGATGCTCCGCGCCAGCTTCCTGGGCGCATTGAACAGATTGGTACGCTCTGAAATCGAGTTCGGCGTATGGACGACAACGTCATTCATGGATGTAAGTACTCCCGGGCTAGCCGCTGTCTCACGAGCCCAGCGCCCGTTCCAGATCCACCTGCAGATCCCCCAACTCCTCCACACCCACGCTCAGCCTTACCAGCGCATCACTGATACCCAGCTGCTCCCGCCGCGCGACCGGAATCGAGGCATGCGTCATCACCGCCGGGTGGTTGACCAGGCTTTCCACGCCGCCCAGCGACTCGGCCAGAGTGAACAGTTCGGTCTTCTCGCAGAAGCGCTTGGCCGCCTCGAAACCGCCCTTGAGCACGATCGAAACGATGCCGCCGTAACCGGCCATCTGCTTGCCGGCCAGCTCATGCTGCGGGTGCGACGGCAGGCCCGGGTAGATCACCTTTTCCACGGCCGGGTGCTTCTCCAGCCACTGGGCCAGCGCCAGCGCGTTGGCGCAGTGCGCCTTCATGCGCAGCGGCAGGGTCTTCAGGCCACGCAGGGCCAGGAAGCTGTCGAACGGGCCCTGCACACCACCCACCGAGTTCTGCAGGAAGGCCATCTGCTCGGCCAGTTCGGCGTTGTCGCCGACCACGACCATGCCGCCGACCATGTCCGAGTGGCCATTGAGATACTTGGTGGCCGAATGCAGGACCAGGTCCGCACCCAGTTCCAGCGGACGCTGCAGCATCGGCGAGGCGAAGGTGTTGTCGACGACGACGATCAGGCCATGGCGCTTGGCGATGGCAGCGACCGCGGCGATGTCGACGATCTTCAGCATCGGGTTGGTCGGGGTCTCGATCCACACCATCTTCGTCTTCGGCGTGATGGAGGCCTCGAACGCGGCCAGATCGGTCAGGTCGACGAAGCTGAAGTCCAGCCCGGCAGTGCGGCGACGCACGCGCTCGAACAGGCGGAAGCTGCCGCCGTAGATGTCGTCCATCGCCACCACATGGCTGCCGGCGTCCAGCAGCTCGATCACGGTCGAGCTGGCCGCCATGCCCGAAGCGAAGGCAAAGCCGCGGGTGCCGCCTTCCAGCGACGCCACGCAACGCTCATAGGCGAAGCGGGTCGGGTTGTGGGTGCGCGAGTACTCGAAGCCCTGATGCTCGCCCGGGCTGGACTGGGCGTAGGTCGAGGTGGCGTAGATCGGCGGCATCACCGCGCCGGTGCTGGGGTCGGGCGACTGGCCACCGTGGATGGCCAGGGTAGCCAGGGCCAGGGCGCGATCCTGGGAAGTTGCGTTGGACATGTTCTTTCCTGAGGGGCGCCGACGCACGGCGCCATCGAAGGTGCGGAAGTCTACCAGCGCGGCCTTAACGACCTTTGACGCGGATAAACCAGGATTCAGCAGTGAACGTCGGCGATCAGCGGCTTACTGCACGCGACGGCGCAGATAGTTCAGCAGATCGATACGGGTGATCAGGCCCAGGAAAGTGTCGCCGTCCATCACGATCGCCACCTGGCCGCGGTCGAACACCGGCAGCAGCGCCTCGATCGGGGACTTCACGTCCAGCCGGTCCAGCTTGCTGACCATCGCGGTGGCGACGGTGTCGCGGAAGCGTGCCTCATCGCCATACACGTGCAGCAGCACGTCGCTTTCGTCGACGATGCCGACCAGCTGCTCGCCGTCCATCACCGGCAGCTGCGATACGTCGTACAGCTTCATGCGCTGGTAGGCGGTGGTCAGCAGGTCGTTCGGACCGATCACCACGGTGTCGCGCTGGCCGTACGGGCGCAGGATCAGGTCGCGCAGGTCACCGTGCTGCGGGCGCTGCAGGAAACCGTTGTCCAGCATCCAGTAGTCGTTGTACATCTTCGACAGGTACTTGTTGCCGGTATCCGGCACCAGCACCAGCACCTTCTTCGGCGTGGTCTGCTCCTTGCAGTACTTCAGGCCGGCGGCCAGCAGGGTGCCGGTGGACGAGCCACCCAGGATGCCTTCCTTGCCCAGCAGTTCGCGTGCGGTGTGGAAGCTCTCGGCGTCGCTGATGGCATAAGCCTTCTTGACGCGGCTGAAATCGGAGATCGACGGCAGGAAGTCCTCGCCGATGCCTTCCACCAGCCAGCTGCCCGACTTGTCGTTGAGATTGCCGTCGTTGATGTACTCGGCCAGGATCGAACCGACCGGATCGGCCAGCACCAGCTCGGTCTTCGGCGACAGCTTGGCGAAGGCACGCGACAGGCCGGTCATGGTGCCGGAGCTGCCGCAGCCGAACACGATGGCGTCAAGGTCGCCGCCCATCTGCTCGAGGATTTCCGGGCCGGTACCGAATTCATGCGCGGCCGGATTGTCCGGGTTGCCGAACTGGTTGATGAAGTAGGCGCCCGGGGTCTGCTCGGCGATGGTCTTGGCCAGATCCTGGTAGTACTCCGGATGGCCCTTGGCCACGTCCGAGCGCGTCAGGCGAACTTCGGCACCCATCGCCTTCAGGTTGAAGATCTTCTCGCGGCTCATCTTGTCGGGAACGACCAGGATCAGCTTATAGCCCTTCTGCTGGGCCACCAGCGCCAGGCCCAGGCCGGTGTTGCCAGCCGTGCCCTCGACCAGGGTGGCACCGGGCTTCAGGTCGCCGCGCTTTTCCGCCGCCTCGATCATCGACAGGCCGATGCGATCCTTGATCGATCCGCCCGGGTTGGCGCTCTCCAGCTTCAGGTAGAGCTCGCAGACGCCGGTGTCCAGGCGCTGGGCCTTGACGATCGGGGTCTGGCCGATGAGTTCGAGGACGGAAGAATGGATGGGCATTCGGAGGACTTTCGGTTCGCGCCGCACAGGGCCGGACCGATGATTATCCGACGGATGGCGATGAAAGTCAGGTCGGCAGGGCCGCAGCCCGTCCACCGTAAAAAGAGATGCGGACGGCCCCGGATCGACGAGGAGACCGGTACCGCCCGCATCGGTGAGCTGTGCCTGCAGGCCAAGGCACCACGGCCTGTGGTGCCTTGGCGCGGCCGCCTCATCGGCGGTGCCGCGATGCCGGGGCAGGAGCGCCCGGCGGGGCCATCGATGGCCGGGTCACGCCGTTCCGGGCGTGACGGGGTGCGTCAAAGCGTGGGGGACGTCATTGGGAGCGGTGTTTCGTACATTCGCAGAAGTCGTTGCTTGGCCAGCAGCTTCTCGCGCTTCATGCGACCCAGGGTGACATCATCGATCGGGAGTACACCCAACTCCGCGTCCATGCACTTCTTGTTCAACTTACGGTGCTGGTCATGGAGTGCCCTGAACTCCGGATCACGCGCGCGACGGGCGTCGATCTCGCTCTGGGGCTGATCTTCAAACATGATGGACCTCCTTCGACAGATACACGAACGCCCCGGCCGCAAGGCACGGGGCGTTGTTCATGGAGGAGCGCCGGTCGATGGCCACCTGGACGCCTGCAACGACCTGCGGCACTGGCCTGCGCACGTCGATCTGCTGCGGTTCGCGCCCTGTTTGCATCGGCCCGGCCCTCCCATCGTCCGGTCCGCGGCATTGCGTCCCGGACGATTGACCCTACGCCTGCTCAAGGCGGGGTACAAGACCCCTGCGGCAAAAAGACCGAACCCCGCCGGGGCGGGGTTCAGGCTGAATGCTCATCGCAACGAAAAACAAACAATATCAAGCAATTACGGGGCGATGATGACCTCGGCCGAGCGTGCCCGGGTGGACGCGGCCTTCTTGCCACTGAGCTGGATCCGGTTGCTGGCGACACCGCCCGCGACCAGGGCGTCGCGCAGCGCTTCGGCGCGCTTCTGACCGACCCCGTTGGCGCTGTCATAGGCCTCGATGCGCAGGCGGCCCTTCTTGCCGATGTTCAGGTACTCGGCCAGCGCCTTGGCCTGGTTGCGGGCCCCACCGGACAGGCTGGAGGCGCCAGCGGCAAATGCGTCACCATTGAAGGTGAAGACTTCGCCACGGCCATCGAACTTCGAGCCCGGCAACTTCTGCCCGGATACCAGCTCGGCTTCCTCGCGGGCCAGCTTGGCGGCGTTCTGCTGGGCGGCGCTGAGGCGCTGCTGCTGCTTGCCGGCCACGCTGGTCAGAGCATTCTCGGCATCCTGGCGGGCCAGGGTCTCGGCCTCGGCGGCCTGGCGCAGGCGCTCAGCCTCCTCGGCCTGCATCTGCGCCTGCATGCGCAGCTGCTCGGCCTCCTGGCGGGCACGGGCGGCATCGCGGCGGCTGGCCTCGATCAGCAGATCACTGCGGGTGCGCTCCAGGCGGTCGACCTCACGCGCGGCCAGTGCGGCACGCACGGCAGTCTCGGCAATCTCCACCCGGCGCTCGGCCAGGTAGGTGGCCAGCTCCTGGTCGCGGCGCTTGGCCTTTTCCAGGGTGGCGATGGCCTGCTGGGCCTGCATGCGCTCGAAGGCGCCCAGCTCAGCCGTGTCG
This sequence comes from Stenotrophomonas sp. 63632_Sma, assembly GCF_056482875.1. NCBI lineage: Bacteria > Pseudomonadati > Pseudomonadota > Gammaproteobacteria > Lysobacterales > Lysobacteraceae > Stenotrophomonas > Stenotrophomonas sp. 63632_Sma. The sequence goes on along the minus strand of NZ_CM151220.1, from coordinate 535,827 downwards.
GGATTGGCCTGGATGGCCATCAGACGCTGGCTCAGCTGCGCCACCATCGGGTTGTCGGCGGCCAGGGCCAGGGTCGGCAGCGTCAGCAGGGCAGCCAGGGTTGCGGCAGTCATCGGCTTCACCGGCGGTCCTCCCCGGTCGACAGCTGGCGCTGCAGCTGGTTGACCTCGTTGCGGCGCAGCTGCAGCTGCGCGGTGACGGTGGCTTCCTCGCTGCGGGCGCGGGCCAGGTCGGCATCGGCAGCGGCGCGCAGGGCGATCGCCGGGGCGTTCTTGCGCTCGCGGCGGTCGCCGGCAGCACGCTGGGCCTGTTCCAGCCCCTGCCGGGCCAGCCCGATCAGGTCCGGGGCGTACTGGTCGGCGTCGGCCTGGGTGGCCTTGTCGACCGCCTGCCGGGCCTGGGCCAGTTCCAGTGCGCCGTCCTGCGCCCAGGCGGGGGCAGACAGTGCGAATGCAAACGCCATCACATACAGGCCATGGCGCATTCGTGCGAAGCTAAGTCGTTTCATTGGGGAGGCCGTACCGGTTGTCGGTTCACGGCCATTGTCGTCAAGCCGACACCGTGCTGGCAACGGGCGTCGGCCGTTTCGTTGGGGAAAATTCGCAATGGATATCGGCTACTTCCTGAAGCTGATGACCGAAAAGAACGCTTCGGACATGTTCCTGACCACCGGAGCACCGGTCTACATCAAGATCGAGGGGAAGCTTTATCCGCTGGGCAATACCGGCCTGCCGCCGGGCATGGTCAAGAAGATCGCCTACTCGCTGATGGACGAAGGCCAAGTGCCGCAGTTCGAGCGCGAGCTGGAGCTCAACATGGCCATCGCCCTGCCCGATGCCGGGCGCTTCCGCGTCAACGTGTTCAAGCAGCGCGGCGAAGTGGGCATGGTCATCCGCGCCATCCGCAGCCGCATCCCGAGCATCGAGGAGCTGAACCTGCCGCAGGTGCTGAAGGACGTCATCATGACCCCGCGCGGGCTGGTGCTGGTGGTGGGGTCCACCGGTTCCGGCAAGTCCACCTCGCTGGCGTCGATGATCGACCACCGCAACAGCACCACCACCGGTCACATCCTCACCATCGAGGACCCGATCGAGTACCTGCACAAGCACAAGATGTCGATCGTCAACCAGCGCGAGGTCGGGCTGGACACCCATGCCTTCCACAACGCGCTGAAGAACGCGATGCGTGAAGCGCCGGACGTGATCCTGATCGGCGAGATCCTGGATGCGGAAACGATGGAGGCGGCGATCGCCTTCGCCGAGACCGGCCACCTGTGCCTGGCCACCCTGCACTCCAACAACGCCGACCAGACCATCGAGCGCATCCTCAACTTCTTCCCGGAAAGCGCGCACAAGAACGTGCTGATGAACCTGGCGCTGAACCTGCGTGCGGTGATCAGCCAGCGCCTGGTGAAGAACAAGGAGGGCCGTCGCCTGCCGGCCACCGAGGTGCTGATCAACACGCCGATGATCCGTGACCTGCTGCGTCGCGGCCAGGTGCACGAGATCAAGGCGGCGATGGAAGGCTCGCTGGAGGAAGGCATGGAGAGTTTCGACCAGTGCCTGTTCCGTCTGGCCAAGGCGGGGATCATCGAGCAGGAGGAAGCGCTGCGCGCGGCCGACTCGCGCGATGGCCTGGCCCTGAAGTTCCGCCTGTCCGAAGGCAGCAGCGGCGAGCACGACCCGTACGCGGATTTCTCAGCCGGCCAGCCAAGCATCACTCACGGGTTCTGACCGCACGAAAAAGGGGACGGAGGGGATTAAGTCGTAAGTGCATTTACGACTTAATCCCCTCCGTCCCCTTTTCCTGAAGAATTCAGGGGCGGTCTCATCCAATGAGACCCCTCATCCGTAGGTTTCCTCAATGGAAACCATCCGCAAGCTGGCCATCCTGGCCGATGCCGCCAAGTACGATGCGTCCTGCGCCTCCAGCGGCTCGGGCAAGCGCGATTCGCGCGTCAGTGGCGGTATCGGCAGCACCGAGGGCATGGGCATCTGTCACAGCTACACGCCCGATGGCCGCTGCGTTTCGTTGCTGAAGATCCTGCTGACCAACTTCTGCATCTACGACTGCGCCTATTGCGTGAACCGCGTCTCCAGCAACGTGCCCCGCGCACGTTTCAGCGTGGACGAGGTGGTCACACTCACCCTGGACTTCTACAAACGCAACTACATCGAGGGCCTGTTCCTGTCCAGCGGCATCATCCGCAATGCGGACTACACCATGGAACAGATGGTGGAAGTGGCCCGGCAGCTGCGCGAAGAACACCGCTACGCTGGCTACATCCACCTCAAGACCATTCCCGAGGCCTCGCCGGAGCTGCTGGCCAGCGCCGGGCGCCATGCCGACCGCCTGTCCATCAACGTGGAACTGCCGACCGAAGCCGGCCTGAGCGCCTTGGCGCCGGAGAAGACGGTGCATTCGATCCGCGGCGCGATGGGCGAACTGCGCTGGCGCATCGAGGAAGCCAAGGAGGCGCGCAAAGCCCCCGCAGCGATGGCACCGAGGGCCAGCCGCAGTCCACGCCCTCCCCGTTTCGCACCCGCCGGGCAGAGCACGCAGATGATCGTCGGCGCGGACGGGGCCAACGACCAACAGATCCTGGCCAGCGCCGATGCGCTGTACGGCAACTACCGCATGCGCCGGGTGTACTACTCCGCGTTCAGCCCGATTCCGGACGCCAGCCGGCAGCTGCCACTGCAACCGCCTCCGCTGCAGCGCGAACATCGCCTCTACCAGGCCGACTGGTTGCTGCGCTTCTACGGTTACGGCGTGGATGAGATTACCGATACCACCCAGGACGGCATGCTCGACCTGGATATCGACCCGAAAATGGCTTGGGCGATCCGTCACCCCGAGCGCTTTCCTGTGGATCTCAACCGTGCGCCGAAGGAAATGCTGCTGCGCGTACCCGGGCTGGGCGTGCGCAACGTGAAACGGGTGCTGATGGCACGCCGCCACGGTCGCCTGCGGGTTGCCGATGTAGCACGCCTGAAGGCACCGATGAGCAAACTGCTTCCGTTTGTGCAGCTGGCTGACCACCATCCACGCAAATCGCTGGACGATCCGGCGGCGCTGCGCGCGCAGTTGGCCCCACCGCCTCGTCAGGGATCGCTGTTTGATGCACCGCCCGCCGCCTGACGCGCAGCGCTGGTCGCTGCGGGTGGACCCGCAGTGGTCGCTGCAGGCCTGGCGCGATGCTGCGCGCGAAGCGTTGCTGCGAGGCGTGGCCCCGCCTCAGCTGGACTGGCTGGAAGGGAGCGAAACGTCGTTGCTGGATGCGCCGGCCGTGCAGCGGGCGCCGATGCTGGCCGATGCCAGTGCACCCAACGTGCCCCGCGATTTCCTGGAACTGGCGGCCACCTGCCTGTGCCATCGCGACCCCCAGCGACTGGCCTTGCTGTATCGCCTGCTGTGGCGCATCGTCCATGGCGAGCGTTCGGTGCTGAGCAACCCCGCCGACGCCGATGTCCTGCGCGCAACGGCGCTCGCCCAGGCCGTCCGCCGTGACACGCACAAGATGAAGGCATTCGTGCGCTTCCGCGAGGTGCCTGGCCAGCCTGATGCGTTCATCGCCTGGTTTGAGCCACAGCACCACATTGTCGACCGGGTCGCGCCCTTCTTCGCGCGCCGCTTCACCGGCATGCGCTGGGCGATCCTCACGCCTTCGCGCAGCGTCGCATGGGATGGGCAGGCGCTTGCCTTCGGCCCCGGCGCACGGCGCGAGGATGCCCCGGCCGAGGATGCGCGCGAATCACTGTGGCAGACCTACTACGCCAGCATCTTCAATCCGGCGCGACTCAATACACGCATGATGATGCAGGAGATGCCGGCAAAGTACTGGCGCCACCTGCCGGAGGCCCAGCTGCTGCCACGCCTGGTGCGCGATGCGGCCGACCGCGTACAGGAAATGCATGACCGTCCCGCGCAGGCACCGCAGCGCAGGATCCCCCTGCGTGCAGGTGTTGCGATGCCAGCAGCGGATGCCAGCAGTCTGGAGAATCTACGCGGACAGGCCAGCACCTGCCGCCAGTGCCCGCTGTGGGAGCAGTCCACGCAGACCGTGTTCGGGCAGGGGCCTGCAGACGCCCGCATGATGCTGATCGGGGAACAACCTGGCGACACCGAGGATCTGCGCGGACAGCCGTTCATGGGTCCTGCCGGTCAGCTGCTGGACCGTGCGCTGACCGAATTGGGAATCGATCGCGCGGCGCTGTACCTCACCAACGCGGTGAAGCACTTCCACCATGAACGGCGCGGCAAGGTGCGGCTGCACAAACGGCCGGAAAGCCGCCACGTCCAGGCCTGCCGCCCCTGGCTGATGGGTGAGATCGCGCGCGTGCGGCCCCAGGTGATCGTGTGCCTCGGCGCGACAGCGGCAGCCTCGGTGTTTGGTCGAGGGTTCGACCTCTCACGCGACCGCGGACGCTGGCACACCCTCGAGGACGGCACTCGCGGCTATGCCACGGTGCACCCGGCATGGGTGTTGCGGCAGACCGACGATGCGCGCCGCGAGGATGCCTATCGGCTGTTCCGAGATGATCTGGCCCGATTGCAACAAAAAGGGGACGGAGGGGATTAAGTCGTAACTGCACAAACGACTTAATCCCCTCCGTCCCCTCTACTTTCAGGCGGCGTCGGGCTGGTTTTCCGGGCGGGCGCGGTCGAAGGCGTCCAGCGCCTGGCAGGCGGCTTCGATGCGGCGCAGGGTCGGGTACGGCGTCAGGTCCAGGCCGAAGCGGTGGGCGTTGTACAGCTGCGGCAGCAGGCAGAGGTCGGCCAGGCCGGGGCGGTCGCCGTGGCAGAAGGTGCCGGTGTCGCGACTGCTGGCCAGCATCGCTTCCATGGCATCGAAGCCTTCGGCGATCCAGTGCAGGGTCCACTGCGTGCGGGCATCGGCTGGCAGCTGCAGGCTGCGCTCCAGGTACTGCATCACCCGCAGGTTGTTGATCGGATGGATATCGCAGGCCACCAGCTGGGCCAGCGCACGCACCCGCGCGCGGCCGGCGGCGTCGGCCGGCAGCAGCGGCACCTGCGGGAAGCGCTCGTCCAGATACTCGACGATCGCCAACGACTGGGTCAGCGTGTGCCCGTCATGCAGCAGGGTGGGCACCAGCTGCTGCGGATTCAGCGCGCGATAGGCGTCGAGGTGCTGCTCGCCGCCCTCGCGCACCAGGTGCACCGGCCGTGCGTCCCAGGCCAGGCCCTTCAGCTCCAGGCCGATGCGCACGCGGTAGGCGGCGCTGGATCGCCAGTAGGTGTACAGCACGATGCCGTCGTCGACCGGGATCTCCATCGCCGCCTCCCTGCTCAGGGCCTGGTCGCCTGTTCGATGCGCTGCTCGATCGCACCGAAGATGCTGTTGCCGGCGGCATCGAGCATCTCGATGCGGACCACGTCGCCGAACGACATGAACGGCGTACTCGGCTTGCCGTCGCGCAGGGTCTCCACCACGCGCTGCTCGGCGAAGCACGAGGCGCCCTTGCTGGTGTCCTCGTTGGCGATGGTGCCCGAGCCAACGATGGTACCGGCGCTGAGCGGACGGGTCTTGGCCGCATGCGCAACCAACTGGGCGAAGTTGAACTGCATGTCCACGCCCGCTTCCGGCGCACCGAACCACTGGCCGTTGATGTGGGTCAGCAGCGGCAGGTGCACCTTGCTGTCCTGCCACGCGGCGCCCAGCTCGTCGGGGGTGACGAACACCGGCGACAGCGCCGAGCGCGGCTTGGACTGCAGGAAGCCGAAGCCCTTGGCCAGCTCGCCCGGAATCAGGTTGCGCAGCGAGACATCGTTGACCAGGCCGACCAGCTGGATATGGCCTGCGGCCTGTTCCGGGGTGGCGGCCATCGGCACGTCGTCGGTGATCACCACGATCTCTGCTTCCAGGTCGATGCCGTAGTCCTCGCTGACCACCTTCACCGCGTCGCGCGGACCGTAGAAACCGGCGCTGGTCGCCTGGTACATCAGCGGGTCGGTGTAGAAGCTCTCCGGCACCTCGGCGCCACGGGCGCGGCGCACGCGCTCGACATGTGGCAGGTAGGCGCTGCCATCGACGAACTCATAGGCACGCGGCATCGGCGCGGCCAGCGCCTGCGGGTCCAGGTCGAACACGCCATCGGCGTCGCCCGCGTTGAGCGATTCGTACAGGGCGTTCAGGCGCGGCGCGATGTGGCTCCAGTCCTCCAGGGCCTGCTGCAGGGTGGCGGCAATGCCGGTGGCGCGCACGCCGTGGCGCAGGTCACGCGAGACGACGATCAGGGTGCCGTCGCGGCCGCCTTCCTTCAAAGAACCAAGCTTCATGGGTGGGTGTCCGGAGTCGTGGGCAAACAAGTTTCAAGTGTAATCAAATCTGCGGCGGCGCCAAGCTGCAGCGCCGCATCGGCCCACCCTACCGTAGTGGGGGGTTCGGCAGGGTTGCACCCTGCACCTGCTTCAAGCCAGGGCAACGTCAACAGCAACAGCCGGCTCTGGGTTGTCTGTGAGCTGGGCGGGACGGTGTGGGTGGGCAGGACACGCCGTAAACCCGTCCTTGAAGTGACCCCCGGGAGTTGGACACCAGATCCAACCCCGAGGGATACATGAACAAATACGACGCGCGTTTCAAACTGCAGGTCGCCAAAGAGGCCTGCAAGACCTCCACATCGGTCAAAGCCATTGCCCGTCGCCACGGCCTGGAGTTCTCCACGGTCAGGCGCTGGGTGGCGACCTATCGGCTGCATGGTAGGCGGGGATTTCATCGCCAGGCCCGGTCCTATGACCTCCCGTTCAAACTGGCTGTCCTGGAGAAGATGAGCCAGGACGGCTTGTCCGGGCGGGAGGCCACCACCTACTTTCAAATTGGCGATGCCGGCGGTGGGGCGATGGCGGCGCCTGTATGCTCAAGGCGGTGCCCAAGCGTTGGCACCCCCTCCGCCGCCGCCCCGAAAGCCGATGAAAAAGACCCGTTCGTCCAAGCCACCTGAGGATATGAGCCGCGATGAGCTGCTCAAGGAAGTCGCCTATCTGCGTGCGGAGACCGACTACCTAAAAAAACTCGATGCCTTGATCCGGGAAGAGCAGGCGGCGCAGGACGCAAAGCGCAAGCCGTCCAAGGATTGAGGCAGGTTCATACGCTGTCGCTTCTGCTCGAAGCAGCTGAGCTGTCACGCAGTACGTTCTATTACCAGAACCATGTCCTGGCCCATCCGGATCAGGATGAGGCAGCCCTGTGCGAGCGCATCCGTGCAATCTACGATCAAAGCCAAGGGCGCTATGGCTATCGCACGGTGACGCTGGAATTAGCCAATCAGGGTCATCGGACCAATCACAAGCGGGTTCAGCGCCTGATGGGGGAGATGGGACTGAAATCGCGGGTGCGTGTGAAGCGCTACCAGGCCTTCAAGGGGGCGGCCAATGTTGTGGTTGGCAATGACCTCAATCGCCAGTTCCATGCCGAGCGGCCCAACCAGAAGTGGGTGACTGACGTGACCGAGTTCAAGGTGCAGGGCATGAAGCTGTACCTGTCGCCGATCATGGACCTCTACAACGGCGAAATCGTGGCTTATCAGATCAAGCGTCGGCCCGTATTTGATCTGGTGGGTCAAATGCTGGAGGAGGCCATCAAGAAGCTTTCCCCGGATGAGCGCCCGATGATCCACTCCGACCAGGGCTGGCAGTACCAGCATGAAAACTACCGGCATATGCTGGAAAAGCACTCGTTGAAGCAAAGCATGTCCCGGCGCGGCAACTGCCTGGACAATGCGGCGATGGAGAGCTTCTTTGGAACGCTGAAGTCGGAGTTCTTCTACCTGAACAGCTTTGACAGCCTCGAGAGTCTGGAGGCTGGGCTGGTGGAATACATCCAGTACTACAACGAAGAGCGCATCAAACTGAAACTGAAAGGTCTGAGCCCGATAAAGTACCGGGAGCAGGCCCAATCGGCCGCCTGACCCCGTCCAAGTCTCGGGGGTCACTTCACCATGGGGGCTCGATGGCGCCATCCATGGCGCCAACGGTCCTGCCCACCCACACCGCCCCACCCCCGACAGGTTCCCAATGACTGATCGAACATCCACATCATTCATCGTCGAGATCCGTCAGACACCGAAATTGATCGAATGAGATTCGACAGATCGCGGAAAACTGTCGAAGGCGGGGTGGGTCCGGTGACAGGGGCGTGAGCCGCATGGATGCGGCGACCGAGCTTACATGGACGTACTTGCAGCGTCCCCTGCCACCGGACCCACCCCGCCTACCCACAGGAACCCTGCCTTTGACGTTGCTTCAGCCTCTGCGGGTGCAGGGCGCAGCCCTGCAGAGAGCCCGCCCTACCTGAACAGGCCTTTTTGCGTGAAGTCTCAAACATCGTTTAGACTTACAGGGTCTGCAGCGGCCGTCCGTTTCCCTCCGGGACCGCCGGCGACCAGGGTCCGCCCTCTTCGCCCGCCCCCACTCCGACGCCGTTCGTCACGCATTCCAGCCTGCGCTTCGTGCCGGCTGCACCCAATTCTCGCAGCGCGGTTCACGGGAACGCTCCGAGTCAGCCGATCAGTTTGATCTGCCCCCGTCTGTCCGATCGGACAGGCGTTTCTTGTACTTGGAGCAATCTCAATGTCTTTTGAATCGCTGGGCCTGGCGCCCTTCCTGCTGCGTGCGCTTGCCGAGCAGGGCTACGAAAACCCGACCCCGATCCAGCAGCAGGCGATCCCGCTGGCGCTGGCGGGTCGCGACCTGCTGGCCGGCGCACAGACCGGTACCGGCAAGACCGCTGCCTTTGGCCTGCCGCTGCTGCAGCACCTGGGCACCGCCTCGCAGGAAGTGCGCAGCGGCCCGCGCAAGCCGCGCGCGCTGATCCTGGCCCCGACCCGCGAGCTGGCCACCCAGGTGCATGACAGCCTGCGCGGTTATAGCAAGTACCTGCGCATCCCCAGCGCCTGCATCTACGGCGGCGTCGGCATGGGCAACCAGCTGGACATCCTGCGCCGTGGCGTGGACCTGCTGGTGGCCTGCCCGGGCCGCCTGATCGACCACCTCGAGCGTCGCAGCATCGACCTGTCCGGCATTGAACTGCTGGTGCTGGACGAAGCCGACCGCATGCTCGACATGGGCTTCCTGCCGTCGATCAAGCGCATCCTGGCCAAGCTGCCGAAGCAGAACCGCCAGACCCTGCTGTTCTCGGCCACTTTCGAGGACAACATCCGCCAGCTGGCGCTGGAGTTCATGCGCAACCCGGAACAGATCCAGGTGACGCCGAAGAACACCGTGGCCGAAACCATCACCCACCGCGTGCACCCGGTCGATGCCGGTCGCAAGCGTGACCTGCTGCTGCACCTGCTGGCGCAGGACAGCCGCGAGCAGACCCTGGTGTTCGCCCGCACCAAGCACGGCAGCGACAAGCTGGCCACGTTCCTGGAAAAGTCGGGCATCAAGACCGCGGCGATCCATGGCAACAAGAGCCAGGGCCAGCGCCTGCGTGCGCTGGGCGACTTCAAGGCCGGCCGCGTGACCGTGCTGGTGGCCACCGACATCGCCGCGCGCGGCATCGACATCAACGAGCTGCCGAAGGTGATCAACTTCGACCTGCCGATGGTGGCCGAAGATTACGTGCACCGCATCGGCCGCACCGGCCGCAACGGCGCGACCGGCCAGGCGATCTCGCTGGTGGCGCAGGATGAAGTGAAGCTGCTGCGCGCGATCGTGCGCCTGCTGGGCCGCGACATGGACATCCGCGATGTGCCGGGCTTCGAGCTGCAGACGCCGATCCGCTGGGGCAACAGTGCGCCGGGCAAAGCCGAGCACGATACCGGCGAGCGCGCACCGCGCAAGAGCCACGCGCGCCGTCCGCACGGCGATGCGCCGCGCCATGCGCATGCGGGCCCGAAGAAGGCCGGTGGTGGCCGTCGCGAGGGCGGTGGCAATGGCCAGCAGCGTGCAGGTGCCGGTCAGGGCCAGCGTCGTGGCGGTGGCGGCAATGGTGGCGGCCGTGGCCGCGGCCAGGGTGGCAACGGCGGCGGTCGCGCCGGCTGATCCCAGCTGACATGGAGGGTGCTTCCCGCTGCGCGGGGGCTATCGAGGGACGGCGCTGACGCGCCGTCCTTTTTTGTTGCGGGCTACCGGGTGATAAAGCACGCGGTGGCAGTACCGAGGGCGAATGGGCATGGGGGCAGCGCAGAACACGCTGTAAATACGTCCATGTAAGCTCGATGGCGCCATCCATGGCGCCAACGGTTCTGCGCTGCCCCCATGCCCATCCGCTTCAAGCATTGCCTGCGCCTTCTTGTCCCGCCGGGTAGCCGGGAGAAGAAAGATCAAATTCAAATTCAAATTCAAATTCAAATTCAAATTCAAAGGCAAAAGCCGAAGTCGCAATTCCTGGCTTTGCTTTTGCTTTTGCTTTTGCTTTTGTATTTGCCCTTGCTCCCGCCTTGGGGTCTGATGCGTCCGCGCCCGCAGGAAACTGTCATGGGAGGCAGGGGGCCTCAGCCAGGACCGTTGGCGCCAAGGATGGCGCCATCGAGCCCCCATGGATGGGTTTACGGCGTGTCCTGGCTGAGGCCCCCTGCCTCCCAAACCCAGCAACAACTCGGCGCCAAACGCCTCAACCCCGCGCTTTACTCGGATTCACCAGATTCCCGAAGAAGACCGCGTTGATCAGCAGTCGATCCGTCCCGTGCCAGTACTTGCGATGCGCCGGATCATCGGCGAACAGCACCACGTTGCCCTGCCCTTGCGCCGACACCAGCAGCCACGCGCTGCCTGCCACCCGCGCGCGGTTGCGCTCGGACAGATAACCATTCACCCGCGGCGGCGTGTCGATGCGCACCACCGTCGAGAACGGGTTCGTGCTCGGCTGCAGCGTTACCGTGTTCTCCTTGTTGATCGCCAGCTGCCGGCGCGGCACACCGAACGCCAGCGGATGACTGGTATCAACATCGGCACTGAGGATGTTGCCGCTGACCCGCTCGATCGCGGCGATGTCGCGCTGATCGCCGAACGCGCGACGGCTTTCGTCAGCTGCATCTTCTTCCTTGCCGAGCTTCTCGCCGTCGGCCAGCTTCTGTTCGATCGCCCACTTCGAGGCACTGCCGTACGTCACCAGCGAGCCACCGGCCTGTACCCAGCGCTTCAGTGCAGCCACCGCCGTGGCATCGACGCCGGTATAGGTGCCGCCGGACAACACGATGGTGGTGTAGCGGTCCAGCGGCACTTTGCCCAGCTGTTGCGGATCCAGCTTGCTGGCCGGCAACCGCAGCTGCTGGTCCAACAGGAACCACGCCGATCCGATTTCGGTGGCGGCCACGCCCTCGCCCATCACGAGTGCCACCGCAGGCTTGCGCAGCGCTTTGACGCCGTCACTGCCGAGGTCGATGCCTTCGCGGCTGCGGCCACTGGACAGCGCGTGCACCTGCACACCTGCCTCGCGTGCGGCGGATGTAACTGCCTCAAGCAACGCCGTGCCCTGCAGTGGTTGCCCGGCTACCGGAATCACCAGGCTGCCGGCGGCGAAGCTGGCCTCGCCCTGCGCCGTCGCGGTGGTGAACGGCTGGAATGCCGCGCGTGCATTCACGCCCTTGCCCTGCAGCGCGGCCAGCGCGCGCCCGGCATTGTAGTCGCGCCAGTCGATCGCGTAGGCGAATCCTGCCTGGCCGCCCAGCACGGTGCCCTGCTCCGCCGGCAGCGCCGCCACGCGTGCGCCGCCGTCGATGCGGCTGCGGCTACCGGCGAAGGCCACGCCGTAGGCCGGTGCAATCGCGTAGCTGGTGCTGCCGTAGAACACATCGCCCTTGATCGGCGGCGTCTCGGCAAAGATCGAATGCACCAGGCGGAACTGCGCCTGCTGCACCGGCACCGCGTAGGCGCTGCCGGCATCGAAGCGCTGGCCATCGACACTGACGTCACGATCCAGCGCGCGCACCTCGATGCGATGCAGCAGCAACAGTTCCAGCAGGCGCCGGGTCAGTGCCGGATCATGCGCATCGCCGAACACGAAGCTCTTCACCGGCTGCTGTGCGGCCTGCTTCAACGCGCTCCGGAAGAACTGCTTCTGCAGGTCGAACAGGCCGCTGCGCTCGGCTACCGCGCCGCGCACCGTGCCCAGCCCGGTAGCCACCTGGTTGCGGATGGTGAACGGGAACGTCAGCAGACCATTCATCGACTCCTGCACGCGGCCCCGCGAGCTGGCCTGCTCGACGGTAACGCCGACGGCACCGTGGAAATCAGGATAGGTCGAGCCGTACACCGGCGAGAAGTTGTCGAAGTTCTCGCCGGTGTAGTACAGCGAGCCCAGCGCATCCAGCGCCTGCGCGTGGTACTTGGCCAGGGTCTTGTTGAATTCATACGACGCCGCTGGAATCAGCGGGCTGTGCATGCTCTTCGGCGACGGTTCGAAGTAGTAGGTGCTGTCCTTTCCCATCTCGTGGAAATCGATCTGCACGTTCGGGTACCACTGGTGGAACACCTCCACCTTCGGCCGCGAGTCCTGCTGGGTCAGGGCCAGCCAGTCGCGGTTGAGATCGGTGAAGTAGTGGTTGGTGCGGCCCTGCGGGAACGGCTCGACGTGTTCCTTGTCGGCCGGGTCGGCCGAAGCCGGATCGGAGGCCCAGGCGTTGTGCCAGTTGGCGGCACGATCACGGCCATCCGGATTCTGTGCCGGGTCGAACAGCACCACCGCCTGCTGCAGCCACTGCTGGGTTTCGGCACTGCGGTTGGCCACCAGGTAGTACGCCGTCAGCATCGCCGCTTCGGCACTGGAGGTCTCGTTGCCATGCACGCTGTAGCCCAGCCACACCACCACCGGGCTGTCACCGGCGGCGCTGCGCGGCTGCGCCGGATCGGCCAGGGTCGCGTGCTGCTGGCGGATCTGTTCCAGCCGCGCGTGGTTGCCTGCAGCAGTGACGGTGGCGATCAGCAGCGGGCGACCTTCATAGCTGCGGCCGATCTCGCGCACGCTGATCTTGTCCGAGCGTTTCGCAAGTTCCTGGAAGTACGCCACCAGCTGATCGTGCCGGGTGTAACGGCTGCCGATCGGGTAGCCGAGGAACTGCTCCGGCGTGGGCACCGCTGCATCGAACGCCGCTGCGTCGGTGACCTGCGGGAAGAAGTACGCGCTCTGTGCCTGCGCCGGCTGCGGCGAGGACAGTGCGGTGGCGGCGGCAAGCAGCAACGGAAGAACGGCACGACGATGCAAGGACACGATGACTCCCCTGGAACACAACGGCAGACAGTCGCGCGGCCGGTCCCTTCAGGTGACCGGTCGCGGCGGATGGATCAGAAGCGGTAATCGAAGCCCAGCGTGAAGTAGCGGCCACGCAGGTCGTACTGGCTGAAGTCGTACGGCGCGCGGATGCCCGGGAACGAGGCGTCGTACGGCGGCGTCTTGTCGGCCAGGTTCTGCACCTTGGCGTACACGGTCAGCTTGTCGATGCCGGTGTAGGCCAGGTACAGGTCGTACTGGCTGTAGCTGCCGACACGCTGCTGCACGGCCTTGGCGGCGGTACTGGCTTCCTGGCGGTAGCTGCTGGTGTAGTACCAGGTCACGGCTGCGTTGAAGTCGCCGTACTTCCAGTCCAGCGTGGTGGTGGCCTTGTCCTTGGGCAGGGTTGCGCCCAGGTTGCTGCCGGCGTAGTCCACCAGTGGGCCGCCGACCACGGTCGGGCGACGGTAGTCGCGCACGTGGGTGTAGGCCGAGGACACGGTGAAGTCGCCCTGCGCAGCGGTCGGGATGCGCTGGCGCAGCTCGACGTCGATGCCCGAGGTCTTCAGCTCGCTCAGGTTCTGGTAGCGGTTGTAGACCGCCTGCAGCTTGCCGCGCTCATCGCGCTGCACCGCACCGGCCACGTTGTCGTTGACCAGGGTCTGGGTGTTGTTGGTGCCGACCAGGTTGTCCAGCTGGATGCGGTAGTAGTCCACGCTCAGGTTGGTGTTGGCCCACGGCGACAGCACCACGCCGAAGTTCACGCTCTTGGTGCGCTCGGGCTTCAGTTCGTTGTTGCCGACGGTGAAGAAGGTGGGGTTCTGACGCGAGCCCGGCACGTCCGGGTCACGCGGATCGACCACGCTGCCGTAGGCGATGCTGGTGCTGTTGGAGTTCTCCGACAGCGACGGCGCACGGAAGCCCTTCGAGGCGGAGGCACGCACCAGCAGGAAGTCGAGCGGCTGCCAGCGCAGGCCGATCTTCGGCGAGAACGCATCGCCGAAATCATCGTAGTGATCGGCGCGCGCGGCAGCGGACAGCTCCAGCGTCGATGCCAGCGGCACGTTCACTTCGGCGTAGGCCGCACTAACCTGGCGCTTGCCGTGCACTTCGGCGATGGCCGGGCGCACCTGCAGGCCTGCGTCGATCTGCCACGGGTTGTTGGAATCGAGCTTCTCGCGGCGCCACTCGGCACCGGCGGCGAAGCCGATCTCGCCGGCCCAGGTATGGCCGAGGCTGCCGGAAATCTTCGCATCGATGCCCTGCAGCTTGGACTCGGCCGGACGCAGCGTGGCGATGTTGATCGAGTCGCGCACCGACTGCGGCGTGGCGGCCGGGTTCAGCAGGTTGTAGCTGCCGGTGGCCAGCGCATCGGCCAGCGCCCAGCGGTTGGCGAAGCCACCGGAGACGCTCTCGCGCTCGCTGCTGCGCGCGCCGAACGCTGCGACTTCCCAGTCCCACTTCGCGGTGGTGCCACGCAGGCCGAACACGCCGCGGTAAGCGGTGGAGCGGTTGGTCTTGAGGGTGCCGCCCAGGTCGAAGAAGGTGTACTCGATCGGGATCGCACGGCCGTACGGGTTGTACGGATTGTTGGCCGGCAGCAGCGACGACACTGGCTCGGCCAGGCCACTGTCCGCGTTCAGTGCGAAGCGGCCGCTCTCCAGAGTGAAGAACGGGCTGCTGCCAAACCACGCGGTGCTCTTGATCTGGCTGTACAGCACTTCGCCGAAGGCTTCGACGTTGTCGTTCAGGCGGAAGGTGCCGTTGGCATAGGCCTGGTAGCGCTTGGTCGAGGGAATCAGCGTGGTGAACGGCGCCTGGTTGAAGCCGCAGGTATCACCGGCCAAGCCGTCGATCGGCGCGCTGGCAACGCGGGTGGTACCGGTCGGGCAGTTACCGTTGGCATCGAGCATCGGCACCGACACGCCGTTGACCAGATAGCGCGCACCCTTGGCCGACCAGCCGTTCCAGCGGCCGCCGGGCTTGTCGGTGTAGATGCCGCTCTTTGTCAGGTTGCGTTCGTCCTGATCCAGGCGTTCGCGGTTGTAGCCCTGCAGGCTGAAGAGGATGTTGTAGCCGTCGGTATCGAGATCACCGAGGCCGCCGACGAACTTCAGGTTCTGCTCGTGCAGGCCGCCCTGGTCGGCGCCGCCGAAGCTGCCGCCGATCTCGGCGCCTTCGAAGTTCTGCCGGGTGATGATGTTGACCACACCGGCCACGGCGTCGGAGCCGTAGACCGCCGAGGCGCCATCCTTGAGCACTTCGATGCGTTCGACCGCGACCAGCGGAAGCGCGTTGAGATCAACAAAGGTGTCGGACAGGCCACCGGCCGGGAAGCCGTAGTTGGCCAGGCGACGGCCATTGAGCAGCACCAGCGTGTTCTTCTGCGACAGGCCACGCAGGCCGATGCCGGCCGAGCCGGAGGCCCAGCCGTTGTTGGTGGTTTCGTTGCTGGCGTTGCCGGTGTTCGCCGAGATCGAACGCAGCACATCGGCCACGGTGGCCTTGCCGGTCTGTTCCAGCTGCTGGCGGCCGATCACCTGCACCGGGTTGGAGGCCTCGGTATCGGTGCGCTTGATGTTGGAACCGGTGACGCGCACGGCAGCCAGGGTGCTGGCTTCGCCACTGGCGTCGGCGAAGGTTTCGGCGGCGGCGGACAAAGGCGCGGCCAGAGCGACGGCCAGGGCCGCCACGAGCAGGGTGTGCTTGGGCATGACGATGTGGGGGAGGTGGAAAGGGCGACGAAGTTCCGCAGTAGTCCATGCCCGGCCGGGGTCCGGCCAATAACATCTCTTCATACGGATATAAGTGAAACTATCATCTCTTCATCCGGATGAAAAGACTTAATTCACAAAAGCCCAACATCCGCTCAGGCTGGCCGGCCACCTGCGGCGTACAATCGCGCCATGGAAATCTTCAAAGTCTTCATGCTCGAGGCGGCGCACCGCCTCCCCAACGTGCCGCCGGGGCACAAGTGCGCGCGCCTGCACGGCCACTCGTTCCGGGTGGAACTGAAGGTCGAGGGCGAGCCGGGTGCGCAGACCGGCTGGATCATGGATTTCGGCGACGTCAAGGCGGCCTTCCAGCCGATCTATGACCGCCTGGACCATCACTACCTCAATGACATCCCCGGCCTGGAGAATCCGACCAGCGAGAACCTGGCGGTGTGGATCTGGAACGAACTCAAGCCGAGCCTGCCGGCGCTGAGCGAGATCACCGTGCACGAAACCTGCACGTCGGGGTGCCGTTACCGCGGCCCCACTGCCTGATCAACCCATTGATCTGAAAGGTGTTTCAAAGGCGCCTTGGGCGCCTTTGTTATTTTTGTTGCATTGCCGCATCAACGGCGTATGCTGCACTGCATCAAGCCACTCCCTGATGCCCCCATGGCCACCGCCTTCAGCGATCGCTTCAGTGATGCCACCCGCCAGCTCGCCGCCGCGGCAACGCGTGCGAACCGGCTGGCGTTGGAGAACGCGGAAAGCATGTTCGGGGTGCAGCTGAAGGCGATGGAGCGCAACCTGACCGCGACCGGCGGCTGGCTCGGCGAGCTGGCCCGCAGTGACGACGCGGCCGGGGTGCTCAACAAGGGCGCACAGCTGTGGCAGGACAACCTGCAGCGGCTGGGCCAGGCCCAGCAGGACGTAGTCGGTCTCAGCCTGCAGGCCAGCAAGGCCTGGTCCGAACTGGTGCAGGGCTACAACGAATCAACGGCGGACGCGAACAACCACTGACGCGACGCAACGCTCATTGCGTGGGTCCCTCCCCCCGCGCAATCCGGACCCGGCAGATCCCTCCCTCTGCCGGGTCTTTTTTTGCCTGGCGTTCGGATTCCAAAGCGCTTCCTCGTCTGGACTCTCTGCGAGCTGAGGGGCCCCGCCGGGGCGGGCAGGGGCCTGGGCAAATGTCCCCCGGCGCCGGCCGTTGGCCGTCACCTCCTCCTTTACTTTGCCCAGACCCCTGCCCGCCCCGACGAGGCTCGGCTTACGGCAGGTAAAGCGCAGCGCTCGTGGCGCCTTTCAACTAGGCGCCGGAGGACATTCGTACGCAAGGGCATCCGCCCCGCGCCACGATGATTCAATCCGCCGCACGCGATGCAGAAACCGCTCAGCGCCCGCGACCACCGTGCCAATGCTGGTGCCACGCCTGGAACATCAGCACGTTCCACAGGTGCGTGTGCCACTTGCGCTCGCCACGCAGGAACGCCTCCCAGATACCGCGCACGCGCGCAACATCGAAACACCCCTGGTTGCGCAACAGCTGCGGGTCCAGCAGCGCCTCCGCCCAATCGCGCAGCGGGCCCGCCAACCAACGCGCCATCGGCGGGCCAAAACCGCGCTTGGGGCGGTACACCAGCGGTTCCGGCAGGTAGCGCGCCAGCAGGTGCTTGAGGATCCGCTTGTGCTCACCATCGTGGTACTTCAGGTGCTGCGGCAGGCGCCAGGCCAGACGCACCACCTCCATGTCCAGCAGCGGCGCACGCGTCTCCACGCCCGCCGCCATGCCCGCACGATCGACCTTGGCGAGGATGCCCTCGGCCAGATCCATGCGGAAATCCAACAGCTGGATGCGCGCCTCGGCCGGCAGCGCGGTGTCCTGCTGCTGGAAGATCGTCATCGGCTCACGTGCGCCCAGCACCACCTGCGCCGGCTGCCGCCAGCGGGTGACACGTTGCAGGTAATGCCCTTCCACATCGTTGGCGGCAACCTCGGCCACCAGCGCACGCCAACCGCCCAGGCGGCCACGCTCGACGTTCATGCGGTTGCCACTGCGCCGCGCCAAGTCACGCACCCAGTCCGGCAAGCCACCACAGAGGCGTGCATTGCGCAGCGCCCGGCCATAGCTGGGATGACCGAAGAACAGTTCATCGCCACCGTCGCCGGTCAGCGCCACCGGCTTGCGCGCGCCCAGCAGTTCGCTGGCCAACAGGGTCGGCAGCTGCGAGGCGTCGGCGAACGGTTCGCACCAGACCTGCGGCAGGCGCTGCAGCAGGTCCAGGCCCTGGCGCGCATCCATCCGGTGCAGATGGTGCTGCACACCCAGGTGGCGAGCGACCTGCGAGGCCCAATCGCTTTCGTCGTGGCCGGGATCGTCGAAGCCGACCGTCCAGGCCTCGATCGGCAGCGTCGACTGCGCCTGCATCATCGCGGTCACCAGCGACGAGTCGGTGCCGCCAGACAGGAACGCACCGCAGGCCAGCGGCGAATGCATGCGTGCCGCGATCGCCTTCTGCAACACCACTTCCAGCTGGTCGGTGGCCTGTTCCAGGCTCGGCGCCGGCTGCAGGGGTTCCTGCAGCGCACTCTGCATCGCATCGCGTGCGCACCAGTAGCGCGCGCCCCCTTCCGCCGCCTGGCTGGAACCGCCGGCAGCGTGGTCATCCAGATCGACGCGCAGCACCGCGCCGGCCACCAGCTTGTGGATGCCCCGGTAGATGGTGTGCGGCGCCGGCACATAGTCGTGGCGCAGCAGCAGGCTCAGCGCATCCTGGTCGATGCTCGGGGCGAAACCGGCGAAGGCCTGCAGCGCCTTCATTTCCGAAGCGAACAGGAACTGGCCCTGGAACCAGCCGTAATACAGCGGCCGCTCGCCCACCGGATCACGCGCCAGCCACAACGCTCGCGACTCACGGTCCCAGACGCTGAAACCGAACGCGCCTTCGATACGCGACAGCGCCCGCTCTACGCCCCATTCAACGATCGCCTGCAGCAGCAGCCGGGCGTCGCTGCAGCTGCGTGGCAGCTCGCGCAGCTGCGCCTGCAGGTCGGCGCGGTTGTACAGGCGGCCGTCCAAGCACAACACGTAGCGGCCGCAATCCGAGCTCAGCGGCTGCAGCGGGGTATCGGTCGGCGCCCGGCAATGGCCCAGCGCGAGGCCGGCCTCGGCGTCGGTCCAGTAACCGATGCGGCCCCGGCCACGCTGCTGCAGGGCGCGCAGCATCGGTGCCAGCTGCTGCAGCAGATGTTCGTCCTCGGCGGGCGGCAACCAGGCCCCGACCACGCCGCTCATCGGGCACCTCCGCAGCGGCAGCGGCGGGACGGGTTCAGCAGGCAGGGGGCGGCGAGCGACATGGGAACGGCACGCGGAGCGGAGGAGACTCCATGCTCGGCGCCCCACCTGCCCCGCGTCAGTCGCTTTGCTGTCAGCGATGGTCACCAGACGTATCACGAAGGTAACGTTTTGTAACGGCAACAAGCTATGCTGGACGCCAAGTTGTTGCCAGGCCTGAGGCCCGGCCCGAGCGCCAGCAACCCCGGCTGAATGGCGCCCGCCCCCGGGACCCGGGCGGCCCGCAGGCTGGGATAGCATCGCCGCGCTCGTGCCGTGGCGGTACGTACGCCCCACGGAGGCCTTGAAAATGCTGGATATCGTACTGGTTGAAGACGATGCCCGCCTGGGTACGATGGTCAGCGACTATCTGCAGCGGCATGGCTATCAGGTGGCCCATGAGCGCAGTGGTGAGCGCGCGGTGGCCCGGATCCTGGCCGAGAAGCCGGCCCTGGTCCTGCTCGATGTCGGCCTGCCCGACCAGGATGGTTTCGAAGTGTGTCGGCAGATCCGGCCCCACTATGACGGCATCATCTGTGTGCTGACCGCCCGCACCGACAACATCGACCAGGTGCTGGGACTGGAGCTGGGGGCCGACGATTACATCGGTAAACCCATCGAACCGCGGGTGCTGCTCGCCCGCCTGCGTGCCCACCTGCGCCGCCATCGCCGGGTCGAACCGCGCGACGGCAGCCTGCGCTTCGGCGAGCTGAACATCGACCCGTCCACCCGCAACGTGCACCTGCAGGGCGGCCTGCTGGAGCTGACCACGGCCGAGTTCGACCTGCTGTTCCTGCTGGCCAGCAACGCCGGCCAGATCCTGGACCGCGATGCGCTGCTGCGCGGCCTGCGTGGCATCGCCTTTGACGGCCTGGACCGTTCGATCGATGCGCGCATCTCGCGCCTGCGCCGCAAGCTGGGCGACAACCCTGAACAACCGGAGCGGATCAAGACCGTCCGTGGACGCGGCTACCTGTTCAGCCGCTCGGCATGGGGATGAAGCGCACGCACTCGGCGATGCGCGGCCACGCCTTCCACTTCCTGCGCTACGGCATCGGCTTCCTGGTCGCCCACCTGCTGCTGATCGTGCTGGGCCTGTGGGCCTGGGATGCGCTGCTGGAAGACCGCACCGAAGCCAGCCTGCTGGCCGAGATGCGTGGCACCCATGCGCTGCTGCAGCAACGCTTCGCGGAAACACCACGTGACCAGTGGCCGGCGCTGGCACGAGGGCTCGACGCCGACTTCGCCTATGCCCTGCGGATGGTGCCGCTGGCCGAGGCGGAGAAGGCGCTGTCGGCCAGCCAGCGACCGCCGTTCAACAACGGCCGTGTGCAGATCGACCTGGAACACATGCGCAGCCTGCAGCGGATCGGCGACAGCGACTATGCCGTGATGCTGGGGCCACTGGATGAAGCGTTGCCTGAGGAAGGCTGGCAGGACAGCGAAGTGTCCGGCGTGGCGATCCTGCTGCTGATCCTGATGGTGGCCGTGGCGCTGCCGATGTATGTAATGGTCTACCGCCTGTGGCGCGATGTGTCGCAGCTGGCACAGGCGGCGCGGCAGATGCGCGACGGCCAGCTGGATACGCGTGCGCCGCGTGCCGGCACCGCGCTGGTGCGGCCGCTGGCCAATGCCTTCAACCACATGGCCGAGCAGCTGCAGCAGCTGCTGGAGAGCCAGCGCGTGCTGGCGCAGGCGGTCGCGCATGAAGTGCGCACGCCGTTGGCGCGGATGCGCTTCGGCCTGGCCGACCTGGAGGACACCGCACTCGACGAGATCCAGCGCGATGCGCTGGGTGGCCTGCGCACCGACGTCGATCGCCTGCAGCACCTCACCGATGCCGGCGTCGAGTACGCCGCGCTGGGCCGCTGCCATCAGCTGACCCGCCAGCGCCTGCAGCTGGCGGCACTGGTCCGTGGCGTGGTGGCCCAGTTCGCACCGCTGCCGCTGCCGGTACAGCAGGTGCTGTCGCCGGCAGGCCTGGTCAACGTCAACCGGCATATGCTGGAACTGGCGCTGCGCAACCTGCTCGGCAATGCCCTGCGTTACGCACGGCGGCAGATCCGTATCGCCAGCACGGTCAACGACGGCTGGCTGTGCCTGCAGGTGGAGGACGACGGCCCCGGTATCGCGCCCGAACTGCGCGGCCAGGTACTGCAACCCTATGTGCGGCTGGATCCGGGCAGCCCCGGTTTCGGCCTCGGCCTGGCGCTGGTGCAGGTGGTGGCCGACAAGCATGGCGGCCACGTTGAAGTGACCGATTCGGAGCTGGGCGGTGCCTGCATCCGCCTGCACCTGCCGCTGGAAAGCGGCGGTGCCGTGGAGAGCGAGGCGGCCTGCTAGGCCGCCGGCTCCGCGCGCGGCAACGCGAACACGAACAGCGCGCCACGCTCACTGTCACGCAGTTCGATGCGGCGGCCATGCAGCTGCACGATCCGCTGCACGATCAGCAGGCCAAGCCCACCGTTCTCGCCACGCCGTGCGCCCAGCGCGGCCGGCGCCTGGAACAACTGCGCACGCAGCGCCGCTGCCACGCCGGGACCATCATCGGCCACGCTCACCTCGATGCTGTCCGCGGTCGCACGCAGGCACACTTCGATCCGGCCACCTTCCGGTGCGTGCCGCAATGCATTGTCGAGCAGGTTGGTCAGCACGCGCTCGACCAGGCCCAGGTCGGCACGCACCAGCGGCAGGCCGGGCGGGAACGCGGCGTGCAGGCGCTGGTTGCGTGCCTGCGCCGCCAGCTCGAATTTCTGCAGTACGTCCTGCAGCAGTTCCGGCAGCGCGAACACTTCCCACTCCAGGCGCACTTCGCCATGCTCCAGCCGCGCCAGCTCGAACAGCGCGCGCGCCAGCCGACCAACCTTGGCGCTCTGCGCCAGCGCGATACCGAGGTAACGGCGGCGCTCGTCCGGGGACAGCGTGGCGTCCTTCAGCGCCAGCGTTTCCAGGTAGCCGTGCAGCGACGACAACGGCGTGCGCAGGTCATGCGAGATGTTGGCCACCAGTTCGCGCCGCTGCAGGTCCTGCTGGCGCAGCTGCTGCCATTGCTCCCCCAGGCGCTGCGCCATCTGCGCATGTGCGTGTTCCAGGATCACCAGTTCATCGCGCTCACCGGGCCGCAGTGGCTCCGGCGGCGGCAGTGGGGTCGGCGCGTCGATGTCGAACGCCTGGATGCGTCGGGTCAGGCGCCGCAGCGGACGCGTCACCCAGTAGAACGCCACCAGCCCGGCAAACAGGCCGAGGCCCCCCACCAGCACGACTGACCACAGCGTGGTGTTCCATTGGCTGCCCGCGGCAAGATCGTCGGCGAGCATCTGCCGGTGCTCGCCGACCAGCACCACGTATACATAGCCGGCCGGCCGGCCCTGCACGATCAATGGTGCGGCGCTGAACACCTTGCGGCCATCGGCGCTGCGCGGGTCATCACCGAGGATCGGCAGCGGCGCACCGGCCAGCAGGCGACGCAACGGTGCCACGTCCACCTTGTTGCGCACCAGATGCCCACTGGGTGCATCGTGGCCGAGGATGCGACCCTGGTCGTCCAGCAGGTAGACCTCGACGCTGGGATTGACCGCCATCAGCTGGCCGAACAGCGCACGCACCGCCGCATCGCGCATGCCGCTGGTGTCCATCAGTTCGCTGCGCTGGGCGATGTGTTCGGCCAGGCCCAGCGACAGCCGCTGCACCACTTCCTGCTCATGGCGGGTGTTGGCGCGCATCTGCAGTGCCAGCAACGCCATGCAGCACATCAGCATCAGCGCGGCGATCACCGCCGCCAGCTTCTGCCATAGATTGGGCTTGATCATGCCGCCGCCCCGGCCGGGTCGACCAGCTTGTAGCCGCGGCCCCACACCGTCAGCAGCCGCCGCGGGTTGGCCGGGTCCGGCTCGATCTTGCTGCGCAGGCGGTTGATATGGGTATTGACCGTATGCTCGTAACCATCGTGCTGATAGCCCCAGACCTGGTTGAGCAGCTCCATGCGCGCGAACACCTGGTCCGGATGACGGGCGAAGAACAGCAGCAGATCAAATTCGCGCGGCGTCAGCTCCAACGTATTGCCATCCACCGACGCGGTGCGCGCGACCGGATCCAGCTGCAGCCCGCCCAGCTCGATCGCGCCGGCATCGATGCGCGCGCTCTGCGCCATCGCCTCGGCGCGGCGCAGCAGCGCGCGCACCCGTGCCACCAGTTCCGGCATCGAAAAAGGTTTTGCCAGGTAATCGTCCGCGCCGAGTTCCAGGCCGACGATCCGCTGCGTTTCGCTGCCGCGCGCGCTGATGATGATGATCGGTACATAGCGCGCCATCGCGCGTGCACGCTGGCACACCTGCAGCCCATCCACGCCGGGCAGCATCACGTCCAGCACCAGTGCATCCCACGGGCCGTCCTGCTCGAGCAGGCGCAGGCCGGCATCGCCGCTGGCGGCATGGGCGACGTCGTAACCCTCATCGCCCAGATGCATGCGCAGCAGGTCGGCGATGTGGGCATCGTCTTCAACGATCAGCACGCGTTTGGTGGACATTGGCAGCTCGGGGCCAGTGGGGAAGCTGGCTGCATTGTGGCGCGGGACGGCCGCCGATACCTCACGAAAAATTGAATCCTGCGTGAGGATTCGTTGACCCGGGCGGGCGCAGCATGGCCCCGTCGCCCCTTCCCGGAGTCCGCCATGTCCCTCTCCCGCCGCCATCTGCTGGGCCTGGGCGGTGTTGCCACCGCCGCCGGCCTGCTCGGCCTGGGGGCCTGCAGCCGCGCCGCCCCGGCGGCCGCTGAAGCACGCCCGCCGCGACAGTTCGAGGTCATGCACAGCGATGCGCAGTGGCGCCAGCAGCTGACCCCGGCGCAGTACGCGGTGCTGCGCCAGCAGGCCACCGAGCGCCCGTACAGCAGCCCGCTCAACAAGGAACATCGGCAGGGCACTTTCGCCTGCGCCGGCTGTGCGCTGCCGCTGTTCTCCTCCTCCACCAAGTTCGAGAGCGGCACCGGCTGGCCCAGCTTCTGGGCACCGCTGCACAACGCCATCGGCGAAGACCGCGACGTCACCTTCGGGATGCTGCGGGTGGAGGTGCATTGCCGCCGCTGCGGCGGCCATCTCGGCCATGTGTTCAACGATGGGCCACGCCCGACCGGGCTGCGCTACTGCATGAACGGTGCGGCGATGGTGTTCGTTCCCGGTGCCACTGATGGCACTGCCGACGGCTGGCGGGTGCCGGTCGGTTCTTCCCCTGCTTCCGGAGCCTGACGATGCTGCTGTTGCTGCTTGCCTACCTCGGGGGCGCGCTGACCCTGCTCAGCCCCTGCATCCTGCCGGTGCTGCCGTTCGTGTTCGCGCGTGCCGATCGCCCGTTCCTGCGCAGCACGCTGCCGTTGCTGCTGGGCATGGCGCTCACCTTCACCGTGGTCGCCAGCCTGGCCGCGGTGGGTAGCCAATGGGTGGCGCAGGCCAACCAGGTTGGACGCTGGATCGCCCTGCTGCTGATGGCGTTGTTCGCGGTCGCGCTGCTCTGGCCGCGGCTGGCCGACCACCTGCTGGCACCGTTCCAGCGCGTGGGTGCCCGCCTGAGCGCACGCGCCGATGCGGCGGATGCCGCGGGGCACGGCGGCGCGTGGACCTCGTTGCTGATCGGCATCGCCACTGGCCTGCTGTGGGCGCCGTGCGCCGGTCCAATCCTCGGCCTGGTGCTGACCGGTGCTGCCCTGCATGGCGCCAGCGTCGGTACCAGCACCCTGCTGCTTGCCTATGCATCGGGTGCGATCACCGCGCTGGCGCTGGCGGTGTGGGTCGGCGGCCGGGTGTTCCGTGCGCTGCATGCGAGGCTCGGCCTCGGCGATGTCCTGCGCAAGGTGCTGGGTGTAGCCGCGCTGCTGGCCGTCGTGGCGATCGGCCTCGGCTGGGATACCGGCCTGCTGACCCGTCTTTCAACGGTCAGCACCGCGCGTATCGAACAAAGCCTGCTCGACGCCGTGCCCGGCGCGCAGCCGGCGGCACCGCCGATGATGATGATGGCTGGCCCCAATGCGGGTGCAGATGCACCGCTGCCAGTGGAAGGCACCCTGCCCGCACTGGACGGTGCCACGGGCTGGCTCAACAGCCCTCCGCTGAGTGCACGGCAGCTGCGTGGCAAGGTGGTGCTGGTCGACTTCTGGACCTACTCCTGCATCAACTGCCTGCGCGCGATGCCGTTCGT
Source organism: Stenotrophomonas sp. 63632_Sma (assembly GCF_056482875.1). Taxonomy (NCBI): domain Bacteria; kingdom Pseudomonadati; phylum Pseudomonadota; class Gammaproteobacteria; order Lysobacterales; family Lysobacteraceae; genus Stenotrophomonas; species Stenotrophomonas sp. 63632_Sma. Next base: position 510,420 of record NZ_CM151220.1, on the reverse strand, counting down.
GCACGAATGGGAACGTCGCTACCGTGACCATGGGCTGGTGGTGATCGGCGTGCACACGCCGGAGTTCGCCTTCGAACGCAACCCGAGCAACGTGATGAAGGCGGTGCAGGAACTGAAGGTCGAGTACCCGGTGGCGCTCGACAACCAGTACACGATCTGGCGCGCGTTCAACAACCGCTACTGGCCGGCGCAGTACTTCGTCGATGCACAGGGCAACATCCGCGGCCACCAGTTCGGCGAGGGCAACTATGCACGCTCGGAACAAGTGATCCGCCGGCTTCTGACCGAAGCCGGGCAGACCAACCTGCCACCACCGGCCGACCCCGCCGCCGCCGACCTGAAGGGTGTGGCCGTGCAGGCCGACATGAGCAACCTGCGCTCGCCGGAGACCTATCTGGGCCACGCGCGTGCCGAGCAGTTCGCCTCACCCGGCGGCCAACGCAGCGATAGCCCGTTCGACTACACGCTGCCAACCACCCTGGCACTGAACCAGTGGGGCCTGTCCGGACGCTGGACCGTCACCGACGAGGCCGCACAGCTGCAGCAGGCCGGTGGCCGCATCGCCTTCCAGTTCCACGCACGTGACCTGCACCTGGTGCTGGCACCGAACGAGGACGGCAAGCCAGTGCGCTTCCGCGTCTGGCTGGATGGCAAGCCGCTGCCCGCCGCCGATGCCGGCAGCGATGTCGACGCCGATGGCAGCGGCGTGGTCAACGAACACCGCCTGTACCAGCTGGTGCGCCAGCACGGCGCGGTCGGCCCGCATCGCTTCGAGATCGAATTCCTCGATGCGGGCGTGCAGGCCTATGCCTTCACCTTCGGTTGAAACGGGAGCACACGATGAAACTCTCTTTTGAACAAGGTATCGCCGCCGGTGTCGCCGGCTTGGTAGCTGCTGCATTGATCGCTGGCGTGCTGCTGGTCGACCACGGCGCAGTCGCGGCACCGCTGGAAGCCAGCGCGCAGGCCAAGGCACTACCGGCGCCCAGCGGCGACGCCGCGTTCCGCGATGACGCCACCCATGCCAGCGTGGTGTTCGCCGGCGGTTGCTTCTGGGGCGTGCAGGGCGTGTTCCAGCACGTCAAAGGCGTGAGCAATGCGGTGTCCGGCTACATCGGTGGCAGCGCGGCCAATGCGCGCTATGAGCGCGTCAGCGGTGGCCAGACCGGTCATGCCGAGGCGGTGAAGATCGACTACGACCCGCGCCAGGTCAGCTATGGCCAGCTGATGCAGGTGTTCTTCTCGGTGGTGCACGATCCGACCCAGCTCAATCGACAGGGGCCGGACCACGGCAGCCAGTACCGCTCGGCGATCTTCAGTGATGACGCACGCCAGCAGGCGGCCAGCCGCGCCTACATCGCCCAGCTCGGCCAGGCCGGCAGCTACCGCGCACCGATCGTCACCCAGCTGGTCAGCGGCCAGCACTTCTACCCGGCCGAGAGCTACCACCAGAACTACATGACCAACTACCCGCAGGCGGCCTACATCCGCTACTACGACGCACCGAAGCTGGCGGCACTGGGCAAGCAGTTCCCGGCGCTGTACCGGCGCGACGCGGCACTGGTGCCGATGCGGTAACGACCCGGGTAGTGCCGGCCGCTGGCCGGCTCCTGCGGATCTGGGGATCGCCGGCCAGCGGCCGGTACCACCTCCCAAAAAAGACGCACGGCCATCCAGCCGTGCGCTTGGGAAGTATCGGCCGTGCCCCGATCAGGCCCGTCCGACAACGACATGCTAGGCTCGCCATCATCATGGGTACAGAACCAGATGGCGGGAAGTTCGATGGATACAGATAACCAGAGCGCGATGATCCCACCCCGCTACCAACGGCTGTCCGATGAACTGGCCGAAGCCATCCACGGCGGACGTCTCCCGGTCGGCAGCCGCCTGCCTTCACTGCGGCAGATGGCCCTGCAGCGAAGGCTCAGCCTGAACACGGTGATCGCCGCCTATCGCCAGCTGGAAGATGCCGGCCTGGTGATTCCGCGGCCCAAAGCCGGCTTCGAGGTCGCGCCGCGATTGTCGGTGCCGGAACGTTCGCTGCGCGACACGCCGTCTGCGCCCACCGCGCCGCTGCAGCAGGTGTTGATGGCTCGCGTGCTGGAGGCACAACGTCGCTCCGGAGTGATCGACCTGGCGTTCGCCGGTCCGCGCGGTCGCCAGTTCTATCCGGGCGCGCAGCTGGCCCGGCATACCGCGCAGGTGCTGCGCCACGGCCAGCAGACAGTGGAAACCTACGCGCGCCCGAACGGCTCCCCCAGGCTGCTGGCGCAGATCGTGCGTCGCGGTCCACGCATGGGCCTGCACACCCACAGCGAGCGGCTGCTGCTGACCCACGGCGCGATGGAGGCCCTGCAGCTGGCGTTGCGTGCGGTTACCCAGCCCGGCGACGCGGTCGGCATCGAGGCGCCGTCCTACTTCAACCTCTACCCCTTGCTGGCCAACCTCGGCCTGCAGGCCATCGAGCTGCCCACCCACCCGCAGCACGGGCTGGATGTCGACGCATTGGATGCGCTGCTGGAGCACACGCCGCTGGCCGCACTGGTGGTGATGCCCACCGTGCACAATCCGCTGGGCTGCACCATGCCGACACCCGCCAAGCAACGCCTGGCCGAACTGGTCAACGCACGGCAACTGCCGCTGATCGAGGATGCGGTGTACGCCGAGCTGCAGTTCTGCGAACCGCCGGCGCCCTTGCTGAAGGCCTTCGATCGCGATGGCTGGGTGATGGTGGTCGGTGGGTTCTCCAAGACACTGGCGCCGGATTACCGTATCGGCTGGCTGGATGGCGGCCGCTTCGCCGAGCGCATCGCGCTGCTGAAATTCCAGTCCACCGGTGGCGAGCCTCAACTGCTCGGCGATGCGGTGGCGGCGTATCTGGAAGCCGGAAGCTACGAGCATCACCTGCACCGCATGCGCCGGCTGTACCGCGAACAGGTGGGACGGCTGCGCCAGCTGGTAGCCGAACACTTCCCGGCCGGCACCCGTGCCACCGAGCCGCAAGGCGGCTTCCTGCTGTGGCTCGAACTGCCGGGCGTGGATACGCGTGAGCTGTTCGAACGTGCGCTGGTAGAGGACATCGTGTTCATGCCCGGCCAGGTGTATTCGCGTGGTGCGCGTTACCGCCACTGCCTGCGGCTGTCGTGCTGCCAGACCTTGGATGCGCGCTTCATCGGTGCGGTGGAGCGGCTGGGTGCGATCGCGCGGGAGCTGGCGGCTGCAGCACGGTAACGCGGGCCGCTGGCCGGCAACCTCGGGATCGCCGAGTGGATGCAGTTGCCGGCCAGCGGCCGGCACTACCCAGGATCATTCGAGCAGGTGCACGCTCAGCGCTTCGCCATCCGCTCCCGGCAGATACGGCAGCCGCCCCCAGCACGGCATCGGCAGGCGCTGCTGCAACGTCGCGATGGAACGACTGGGTGCGATTGCGCGGGAGCTGACAGCTGCAACACGGTAGTCCCGCCCCCCCCCCCCCCCCCCCCCCCCCCCCATCCACCCCCCTTCCCATCCCTCCCGCAGATACGGCAGCCGCCCCCAGCACGGCATCGGCAGGCGCTGCTGCAACGTCGCGATGTTCTCATCCTGGCGCTGCATCACCGGGTCGATGTGGTTGCCGATCCAGCCCAGGCACTCCACGCCGCTGGCCTGCAGCGACTGCGCAGTCAGCCGTGCGTGGTTGATGCAGCCCAGCCGCATGCCGACCACAAGTACTACCGGCAGATGCAATGCACGCACCAGGTCAAGCTGGTCCAGCGTGGTCGAGACCGGCGCCAGCCAACCGCCAACACCCTCCACCACCACGACATCGGCCTGCGCACGCAGACGTTCGAACGCGGCCACGATCGGTGCCAGTTCCACCTGCACGCCATCCTCGGCAGCGGCCAGCTCCGGCGCCAGCGGTTGCCGCAGCGCGTACGGATTCAGGTCGGCATAGTCCGGCACCGGCCAACTGGCCGCCTGCAGCGCCAGCGCGTCCTCGTTGCGCAGGCCCTGCCCCAGATCTTCACTGCCACTGGCCACGGGCTTCATGCCGACTGCGCGCAGGCCGCGCCGGCGCAGTGCATGCAGCAGCGCGGTGCTGGCCGCGGTCTTGCCGATCTCGGTATCGGTGCCGGTGACGAACAGGGCAGGCGGCAGCGTGGCGGGCAACGGCATCGATAAGCTCCAGCGGGGCAACAGAGCGTGCATTATCGCCGGCCCGGCGTGCTTGCTAGACTGCGGGCATGTTCGCCAATGCCTCGCTCACCGGCAGCAAGCCGGAACAATACGCCCAGCTGCTGGAACAGGCCCGTGGCCTGGTCTACGCCGAGTCCGACCGCATCGCCAACGCGGCCAACCTCTCCGCACTGGTCTACCACGCCCTGCCCGACCTGAACTGGGTGGGCTTCTACCTGTATGACGGCAAGGAGCTGGTGGTCGGCCCGTTCCAGGGCCTGCCGGCCTGCGTGCGCATCCCGCTGGACAAGGGCGTGTGCGGTGCCGCCGCCAGCCAGCGCGTGACCCAGCGCGTGGACGACGTCGATGCCTTCCCCGGCCATATCGCCTGCGATTCGGCCTCGCGTTCGGAACTGGTGGTGCCGCTGCTGCGCGGCGATGAACTGATCGGCGTATTCGACATCGACAGCCCGAAGGTCGGCCGCTTCGATGCTGACGACCAAGCCGGCCTGGAGGCGATCGCCCGCGTGTTCGTCGAGGCGCTGGGATGAGCGCACCGAAGCTGCGCAACATCGGCCCGAAGAGTGCGGCGTGGCTGCGTCAGGTCGGCCTGCGCAGCCGCGAGGATCTGGTTGCGATCGGCGCGGTCGGTGCCTTCGTCAAGGTCAAGCGCGCCGGCTTCAAGCCCAGCCTGAACCTGCTCTATTCACTGGAAGGCGCGTTGCTGGACTGCCATTGGCAGGAACTGAGCGAGCCGCAGCGTGAGGCGCTGGTGCAGGATTACGAAGCGCGCATCGCTGCGCATCCGCTGAAGGCGGCCGGCCCCGCTTCGGGCCCGGTGCATGAGCAGCGCTTCGATGCTGACGACGACGCTGAGGACAGCGTGGCCGAGCGCGCGGACGAGGATTGAGGCCTCCGCGTTCCTGGGGATGCCGGCCAGCGGCCGGCACTACCACTGTGATGCGGGATCGGTAGCGCCGGATCATGCCCGGCGAGTGCGGTCAGGGCTGCTGCAGCTCCAGCAGTTCGCCCACCAGCCCGACCTCGCCGCGCTCGAGCCACACCCGCAGGCGTGTGCCGTGGTCAATACGCAGGGCCCAGCACAGCGACATCGGCAGGCCGCAGACCTGCGACAGCACCATGCGCAGCGGGCCGCCGTGGCTGACCACCAGCGTCGGCACCGGATCGTCATCATCAAGCAGGCGATCCAGCGCGCGCGCGATGCGCCGCTCGAAGTGGCCCCAGCTTTCGCCGTTCGGCGGCGGGAATGCATGCGGGTCGGCATGGAAGGCCGCCAATGCATCCTCCGGCAGGTCGAACAGCGACTGTCCGTCCCAATCGCCGAAATCCAGCTCTTCCCATTCCTCGTCCGCTTCCACGTCCAGCCCGCGCGGGGTGGCCAGGGCCATCGCCGTGTGCAGCGAGCGCAGCCGCGGCGAACTGATCACCCGCTCCCAGGGCTGCGCAGCGTAGGCGTCGACCAGTTCCTGCGGCAGGCGGGCCAGCTGCGGTGGATCGCTGCGGCCATCGAGGAACTCATCGCGACCGTTGCCGGCATGGCGGACCAGGTCGAGGATCATGCGTGCGTCCTGTACAGGCAACGCGGGAAAAGCGGAAAACGGGCGGACATCGGCAACGGCACCACGGGATCGAGGGACCATTCTAAGGGCACAGCAAAGGCAGTCGAGCAGGCTCGACGCTACGGGCCGCCTGCGATGCCGTAGACTGCGCGCACTTCCAGGTGACCTGCGGCCACGGCCGGCAGGTTGAAACGGGAAGCCGGTGACGCGTGATTCCACGCCAGGCCGGCGCTGCCCCCGCAACGGTAAGCACGTCAGTTCCAGGCAACAACGCCACTGTGCCGCAGGCATGGGAAGGCGCCTGGACGGTGGCCTCGCGCCACCCGGCGGCAAGCCCGGAGACCGGCCAGGAAGCCTCAGGTCGCGATGCGGTGGGCATGGCGCTGGATGACCGCAGCCTGCGCTGCGGCGTCGGCGCATGCCTGCCTTCGCGGCTCCTCCCCTTCGCCACGCGGGCGTGCGTGGCACCTGGAGTCCCCCATGAAGCTGCAGTCCCGAATGCTGTCCCTGGCCGTGCTGGCCGCCCTGCCCGCGCTGGCCCAGGCGGCCGATGACACCACCGCGCTCGACCAGATCCTGGTTACCGCCACCCGCACCCCGATCGCCCTGCAGGACAGCATCGCGCCGGCCCAGGTGATCGACCGCGCGCAGATCGAATCCAGCCCGGCCACCTCGCTGCAGGAACTGCTGCGCGGCCGCGCCGGCATCAACCTGACCAACTCCGGCGGCCTCGGCAAGCAGAGCTCGCTGTTCCTGCGCGGCACCAACTCGGGCCACACCGTGGTGCTGGTGGATGGCGTGCGCATCAACAGTGCCGACCTCGGCCTGGCCATGTACCAGGACCTGCCACTGGCGCAGATCGAACGCGTGGAAATCGTGCGCGGCCCGCAGTCCAGCCTGTACGGTGCCGACGCCATTGGTGGCGTGATCCAGATCTTCACCCGCCGCAACCAGGGCGATTTCGCTCCGCACTTCCAGCTCGGCGGTGGCAGCAACGGCCTGCGCGAAGCCAGCGGCGGCATCGGCGGTGGCACCGAACGCGGCTGGTTCGGCGCCGACATCGCCTACCAGCATTCCGACGGCATCGATGCCTGCCGCGGCTCCGCCTCGGTGTTCACCGCGGGCTGCTTTGCCGACGAGCACGACCGCGACGGCTACCGCAACCTGTCCAAGAGCCTGCGCGGCGGCTACAGCTTCAACGACCAGTGGACCGTGGAAGGCAGCGCACTGCGCGCCGACGGCAAGAACCACTACGACGGTTACTACAACTATTCGGAAACCCGCCAGCAGGTGCTCGCTGGCAAAGTGCACTACACCCCGTCTGAACGCCTGGCTTTCACAGCCAACGTCGGCCGCAGTGACAACGAGTCGGACAACTTCGGCGCACCGGGGGTGTTCGGCAGCGCCCAGACCCATCGTGACAGCGCCTCGCTGCAGGGCGACTTCGGCGTGGCCGAGGGCCAGCTGCTGAGTGCAGGCGTGGATTGGAGCGAAGACAACCTGGACGGCAGCAGCGCCGGATATCTCGTCGACAGCCGCCGCAACACCGGTGTGTTCGTGCAGTACCAGGGTCGCTTCGGCCGCCATCAGCTGCTGGCCAGCGCGCGCAATGACGACAACCAGCAGTTCGGCAACCATGCCACCGGCAGCGTGGGCTGGGCGATGGAACTGGAGCACGGCCTGCGCGTCAATGCCAGCTACGGCACGGCGTTCAAGGCGCCGACCTTCAGCGACCTGTACGACCCGTGGAGCGGCGTGCCGACGTTGAACCCGGAGAAGTCCAAGAGCGCCAACCTCGGTGTTTCGCAGCAGGGCCAGGGCTGGCACTGGGGCCTGGACGTCTATGAGACCCGCATCGATGACCTGATCACCTACGATGCGTCCACGATGAAAATGCAGCAGGTGGAGAAGGCGCGCATCCGCGGTGCCGAGCTGACCGGTGGCGTGCTGTTGGCCGGTTTCGACATCAACGCGCAGCTGAGCTACACCGACCCGCGCAACCGCACCCATGGCAGCACCCAGTTCGACAACTGGCTGCCGCGCCGTGCGCAGCAGACCGCGCGCCTGGACGTCGACCGCCGCTTCGGTGACGTCCGCGCCGGCCTGACCGTGCAGGGTGCGGGCAAGCGCTATGACAACGCCAGCAACTCGGTGAAGGTTGGCGGCTACGGCACGCTGGACCTGCGCGCCGAGTACGCGCTGACGCCGTCGTGGTCGCTGCTGGCGCGCGCCGCCAACGTATTCGACCGCACGTATGAAACCGTGGCGTGGTTCAACCAGCCGGGCCGCGAGTACCAGCTGAGCGTGCGTTACCAGCCGAAGTGACCGCGACGGTCATGGCAGTGCCGGCCGCTGGCCGGCACTACCATGACCTTCGGCAACGCATCCCGGGTTGCCGGCCAGCGGCCGGCACTACCCAATGCGCCGATCCGGGATTGCCGGCCAGCGGCCGGCACTACCCATTTCGTCAGCCCGGGTTACCGGCCGGCGACCAGGGATGTCCGTTGCATCAGCCCTGCAACCCCGGCAACTCACGCAGGTCGTCGATCACCGCCACCGCATGCGCGGTGGCCAGGTCCAGGCCACGCGGATAGCCGTAACGCACCAGTGCGATCGGCATGCCCGCATCTTCGGCGGCGCGGTAGTCGGTCAACGAATCACCCACCATCAGGCATGCGTCCACCGGCAGCCCGAAGTGCGCGGCGACGTGCCGCAGCGGTTCACCACTGGGCTTGCGCTGCGGCAGGGAGTCGCCACCCAGCACCAGCGCGAACGCATCACCGATGCCCAGGTGCTGCAGCAGCGGTGGCACCAGCGCTTCGGGCTTGTTGGTGCAGATCGCCAGCGGCACGTTGCGCGCACGCAGCTGCGTCAGCGCTTCGGCCACGCCATCGAACAGGCGCGGGCTGCGCAGCAGGCACTCACGGTAGTGCACCATGAACACCGGCATCACTTCGGCCAGGTCGACTTCGCGACCGGCGGCATGCACGGCCTGCTCGACCAGGCGGCGCACACCATCTCCGATCCAGCCCAGCACCGTGGCTTCCGGCACGCGTGCCACACCGATGTCCTCCAGCGTGCGGTTCAGTGCTTCGGCGATATCGGCGGCGCTGTCGACCAGCGTGCCATCAAGGTCGAACACGACCAGCGGATAGGGATACGACAAGGGACGGCACCTGCATGACGTGGGGCCGTCCATTGTACGCCGCTGGTTTTTGCGCCGATCCGCCTCAGCCGATCCGGCGCGCGCGGGTCGCCAGGAAGGTGGGCAGATAGCGATCGATCAGGAAGCGCGGCTGCGGCTGCCAGTCTTCCATGAAGCGATCGATGATGAAGCCGGCATCGAGCTGACCACCGATCAGTTCGGTCAGGCTGTGGCCGAAGGTCAGCGCGTCACCCCGTGCCAGCTTCGCCTCGCGCTCGGCCGGCGCCAGGTCTTCCAGGTCCGAATAGGGAATGGCGTACTGTGGCCGGATCAGGCCTTGTGCATCCAGCTGCGGATCGCGCGCGCCAACGAACAGCACCGGGTTGTAGAAGCTGGCCATCAGCATGCCATCGCGTGCCAGCACGCGGCGGCACTCGGTCCACACCGGGCGCACATCAGGCACGTACAGGTTCGAGATCGGGTGGAACACCACATCGAAACTGTCGTTGGCAAACACGTGCAGATCGCGCATGTCGCCCTGCACGGTGCGCAGCTGCAGGCCATCGCGCGCGGCGACCCTGCGGTCCTGTTCCAGCTGCCCGTCGGAGAGATCGAACACGGTGACGTCAGCGCCCGCAGCGGCCAGCACCGGTGCCTGCTGGCCACCGCCCGAGGCCAGGCACAGGATGCGACGGCCGCGCACATCACCCATCCAGTCCAGTGGCAACGCGCGGGGCGTCAGGTGCACCTGCCAGCGGCCTTCGCGCGCGGCGGCAATCGTTGAACTTTCCACCGGGCGCGACCATTCGCGCACTTCGCTGGCCTGGCGGTCCCAGGCAGCACGGTTGTGGTCGATCAAGGCCTGTCCATGGTTCATGTGTTCTCCTTGCCCGGTGGGCGCCAATCCAGATCCTGGAAGGCCGGGCTGGCGAAGCACTCGGCCAGGAAGTCCAGGAATCGCCGCATGATAGCGGGCTGCTGGCGCCGTGACGCGTACACGGCATGAATGCCGAGTTCGTCCAGGCTGAATTCGGGCAGCAGTTCGATCAGTTCGCCACTGCGCAGCAGCGGCGCCACCTGGTAGGTCGGCAGCATGGCGATGCCGGCACCGGCGCGCACCGCCTCCAGCAGCAGCGAGGCCTCGTTGGCACTGATGTTGCCACCCACCGCCACCGACAGCGAACGCCCATCGCGGTGCAGCTGCCACAGGCTCTTGCCGACGTAGTGGTGGGTCAGGCAGTTGTGCGCGGCCAGGTGCTCGGGGGCGGTCGGTGTGCCACGTGCCTGCAGGTAGGATGGCGTCGCGCACAGCACCGAGCGGCAGGTGGCCAGCCGCCGTGCGATCAGGCTGGGATCGATCTGGCGCGCGATGCGCACGGCCAGGTCCACCCGCTCCTCCACCAGGTTCACCGTGCGGTCGACCAGCAGCAGCTCGATGCGCGCCGCCGGATGGCGCGCGACGAAGCCGGCCACCGCCCGCGCCAGGTGGCTCTGCCCGAATGAGACGCTGGCGGTCACCCGCAGCGTACCGTGCGGCTCGGGATCATCACTGGCCAGCTCGCCCTGCAGTTCTTCGCCGATCGCCAGCATCTGCCGGAAGCGCGCCAGCGCTGCCTCGCCGGGGCCGGTCAGGCTGACCCGGCGCGTGGTCCGGTGCAGCAGGCGTGCGCCCAGCCAGCTCTCGACCTCGGCCAGGTAGCGGCTGACCATCGCCCGCGACATGTCCAGCACCTCGGCGGCGGCGGTGAGGCTGCCGCGCTCGGCCACCTCGACGAACACGGTCATGGCGGTCAATCGGTCCATATGCTCGATCCATGCAACAAACAAGCGCGTTATACGCTGTTTTTCGAGCAACTGCAGCAGCCTAGAGTGGCCCCATTCCCACCCCACACCGCCCCACGGAGTCATGCCATGAAAATCGCCCTCGTTGGTTCCACCGGCAACATCGGCCGCCAGATCGCCCGCCACGCGCTGGCCCGCGGCCACGAACTCACTGTCATCGTGCGCAGCGCGCAGGACCTCCCGGCCGAGCTGGCCGGTGCCCATCCCGTGATCGCCTCGCTGGATGACCAGGACGCGCTGGTTGCCGCCATCACCGGCCACGACGTGCTGGCCAGTGCCTACGGCCCGCGCCCGGGCGATGACATCGGCCGCGTCGGCGAGGTCGCCGCGCAGCTGGCCGCCGCCGCACGCAAGGCCGGTGTACCGCGCCTGGTGGTGGTCGGTGGCGCCGGCAGCCTCGAAGTCGCACCCGGCGTGCAGCTGGTCGATACCCCCACCTTCCCGGACGCCTACAAGCCGTACGCACTGGCACACCGTGAGGCGTTCAACCGCCTGCAGGCGGTGGATGACCTGGACTGGACCTTCTTCTCGCCGGCCGCCGAAATCGGCCCGGGTGAACAGCGCGGCCAGTACCGCGTGCAGGCCAAGGCCTTCCTCGCTGATGCCAGCGGCCACAGCCGCATCAGCTACGCCGACTACGGCGCGGCGTTCGTCGCCGAGCTGGAAGCGCACCAGTACCCGAAGCAGATCATCACTGCGGCGTACTGATGCCAGGCCGCCGGGCATGGCCCGGCGCTACCCACCTGTGAGCCAGGCCCACGCCCGGCTCGCCGTCCGCCACAAGGAATGCCCCATGCGTACCGCTGCCCTGCTGCTCCCCCTCGCCCTGGCCGCCAGCTTCACCAGTGCGCCACTGCTCGCCGCGCCGGCCGCCGCAGCGCCGGCCACGGCCACGAAATCCCAACTGCACCTGCAGACCTTCCATCCCGGCCCGCAGGCGATGTTCTCGGTGTCCTCGGTGCTGATCGAAGGCCGCCACGACGCGATCCTGGTCAATGCGCAGTTTGCTGCCAGCGACGCGCGCAAGCTGGTCGAGCTGATCCGCGCCAGCGGCAAGCAGCTGACCACCATCTACATCAGCCACGGTGATCCGGACTACTACTTCGGCCTGGCCACGCTGCAGGACGCGTTCCCGCAGGCGCGCATCGTCGCCACCGCGCAGACCGTCGCCCACATCCAGCAGACCCAGGCCGGCAAGCTGGCCTACTGGGGGCCGAAGATGGGTGCCGACGTGCCGGCGCGCATCGTGGTGCCGCAGGTGCTGGACGGCGATGCCCTGCAACTGGAAGGCCAGCGCCTGCCGCTGATCGGCCTCGATGGCCCGACCCCGGACCGCACGGTGCTATGGGTGCCGTCGCTGCGCGCGATCGTCGGTGGTATTCCGGTGGTAGCCGGTGAGCACGTGTGGATGGCCGATACGCAGACGCCGAAGTCACATGCCGACTGGCTGCAGACCCTGCAGCGGCTGCAGGCACTGAAGCCGAAGGTGGTGGTGCCGGGGCACTACGCGCCGGGCGCGGCGCTGGATGCCAGTGCGCTGCGCTTCACCGCGGACTACATCCGTGCGTTCGATGTTGAGGCGGCAAAGGCGAAGGACAGTGCGGCACTGGTGAAGGCGATGCAGGCGCGCTACCCGAAGCTGGCGGGCGTGGCGTCGCTGGAGTTGAGTGCGAAGGTGGCCAAGGGCGAGATGCAGTGGCCATGAGGTAGGGAGTTTTCTTTTGCAGGGCTGCGCCCTGCACCTGCTCAATGCAACGGCAACAGCCGAAGCAACAGCAACAGCTGGCTATCCGTGGGATGGCGGGGTGGGTCCGGTTGCGGGGGACGCCGTGAATCCGTCCATGGAGGCTCGGTCGCGCCATCCATGGCGCTCACGCCCCCGCAACCGGACCCACCCCGCCTTCGACAGTTCTCTGCGATCTGCCTGGATGGCATGTCTGCGCAACCTGTCTGGATGGCATGACCTGCTCTTGGTAGGTGTCGACCTTGGTCGACACGAAGATCAGCTAGGTGGGGACTCGTTCGGTTCGTGCTCGAACAGTTCCCCCTGCACCACCGGCTCCTTTTCGCGGAAGCCACCGAGTCCGACACCCACCAGCCGGTAGCGGGTCTCCGCCGGCAGGTCGACGCGGGCGCGCAGGGCCAGGGCGATGTCGCGCAGTTCTTCCATCGATTCCGGCGGGCGCTCCGGGGTGAAGCTGCGGGTGAGGATGCGGAACTGCGCGGTCTTCAGTTTCAGCACCACGGTGTGGCCGACGCGTTCGGTCTTGCGCGTGGCATTCCAGGTCTTCTCTGCCAACTGCACGATCGCCTCCCCCAGGTCTTCCAGCGGCAGATCCTCGGCGAAGGTGTCTTCGGAGGAAATCGACTGCACCTGCTGGTCCGGCTCCACCGGCCGCTCGTCGATGCCGCGTGCGCGGTTGTACAGGCTGCGGCCGAAACTGCCGAACGCCTCTTCCAGGTCGATCAGTGCCCACTGCCGCAGGTCGCCGCAGGTGACGATGCCGCGCGCGGCCAGCTTGCCTTCCATCACCTTGCCGACGCCGGGCACGCGGTTCACCGGCAGCGGCAGCAGGAACGCGTCCACCCGCTGCGGCGGAATCACGAACTGGCCATCGGGCTTGCGCCAGTCCGAAGCGATCTTGGCCAGGAACTTGTTCGGCGCGATCCCGGCTGAAGCGGTCAGGTTCGTCTCCTCGCGGATCTGCGCACGGATGGTGCGGGCGATGTCGGTGGCCAGTTCGATGCCGCTCTTCGGCTCGGTCACATCCAGGTAGGCCTCGTCCAGCGACAGCGGCTCGACCAGGTCGGTGTGGCGCAGGAAGATCTCGCGCACGTGGCGTGACACCGCCTTGTAACGTGCAAAGTCCGGCGGCACGAAGATCGCATCCGGACACAGGCGTTCGGCACGCAGCGCCGGCATTGCCGAACGCACGCCGAACACGCGTGCCTCGTACGAGGCCGCGCACACCACCGAGCGCGCGCCGCGCCATGCCACAACCACCGGCTTGCCGCGCAGTGACGGATCGTCGCGCTGCTCCACCGACGCGTAGAACGCGTCCATGTCGACGTGGATGATCTTGCGCAGTCGGGTCATGTCAGGCGGAAAGGGCGGGGGCGTGCCGAACGGGCCACACGCCGAAGTATGGTCGTTGCACATCAACAGGATGCGCGTATTCCATTGAAAACACTACGGTTGCGTACGGTTGAAATGTTTGATCGGCGCAGTTTCCACGGGCATCCTCGAGCGCTTGTTTCCCTGTTTCCCCGCTTCCAGGATTGTGCTTCATGACCCGTCTCCACGCGTTCAACCGCGAACAGCTGCTGGCCAGCGCACGCGGTGAACTGTTCGGCACCGCCGCCGGCCGTTTGCCCAACGATCCGATGCTGATGTTCGACCGCATCACCGACATCCGCGAGGACGGCGGACCGCATGGCAAGGGCATGGTACGCGCCGAACTGGATATCCGCCCGGACCTGTGGTTCTTCGGCTGCCACTTCATCGGCGACCCGGTGATGCCCGGCTGCCTCGGCCTGGATGCCATGTGGCAGCTGACCGGCTTCTTCCTGACCTGGCTGGGCGCCCCCGGCAAGGGCCGCGCACTGGGCTGCGGCGAGGTGAAGTTCACCGGCCAGGTACTGCCGGAGGCCAAACTGGTGCGCTACGAGATCGACATCAGCCGTGTCATCAACCGCAAGCTGGTGATGGCCCAGTCGGACGCCCGCATGTACGTGGATGACCGCGAAATCTACAGCGCGCGCGACCTGCGCGTCGGCCTGTTCACTGAAACCGGGAGCTTCTGATGCGTCGCGTCGTCATCACCGGCATGGGCATCACGTCCTGCCTCGGCAATGATCTGGATACCGTTTCGGCTGCGCTGCGCGAAGGGCGCTCGGGCATCACCGCCCTGGCCGACCACGCAGAAGCGGGCCTGCGCAGCCAGGTAGGCGGTCGCGTCGACCTCGACCTGGAGGCGCTGATCGACCGCAAGCAGAAGCGCTTCATGAGCGATGCGGCGGCCTTCGCCTACCTGTCCATGCGCGATGCGATCGCCGATGCCGGGCTCAGCCCCGAGCAGGTCAGCAACCTGCGCACCGGCCTGATCGCCGGCTCCGGCGGCGGCTCCAGCGAATGGCAGATCGGCGCAGTCGACCTGCTGCGCGAACGTGGTGTACGCAAGGTCGGCCCGTACATGGTGCCGCGCACGATGTGCTCGACGGTCTCGGCCTGCCTGGCCACCGCCTACCAGATCAAGGGTGTCAGCTACTCGCTGTCGGCCGCCTGCGCGACCTCGGCGCACTGCATCGGCGCCGCCGCGGACATGATCCGCCATGGCGCGCAGGACATCATGTTCGCCGGTGGCGGTGAAGACCTGCACTGGTCGATGAGCGTGATGTTCGATGCGATGGGTGCGCTGTCGACCAGCTTCAACGAGACCCCGGCCAGCGCCTCGCGTCCGTACGACAAGGACCGCGACGGCTTCGTCATCGCCGGTGGCGGCGGCATGCTGGTGCTGGAGGACTACGACCACGCCGTTGCGCGCGGTGCGCACATCCATGCCGAGCTGATCGGCTATGGCGTGACCTCCGATGGCGCCGACATGGTCGCGCCGTCCGGTGAAGGCGCGGTGCGCTGCATGAAGATGGCGCTGCAGGGCGTCGATCGTCCGCTTGACTACCTCAACACCCACGGCACTTCCACGCCGCTGGGCGACGTCACCGAGCTCAACGCGATCCGCGAAGTGTTCGGCGATGCGGTGCCACCGCTGTCCTCGACCAAGGCGTTGTCCGGCCACTCGCTGGGTGCGGCCAGCGTGCATGAGGCGATCTACTGCCTGCTGATGATGCGCGATGGCTTCGTTGCCGGTTCGGCCAACATCGGCGAACTGGACCCGAAGGTGGAAAGCTTCCCGATCCTGCGCGAGAGCCGCGAGCAGACGCTGGATACGGTGATGTCCAACAGCTTTGGCTTCGGTGGCACCAACGCTGCGCTGGTGTTCGGGCGGGTGTGATGGGAAGGCGTGCCGACCAACGGTCGGCACCTACCAGGGCGTTTGGGCGTGCCAACCAAGGTTGGCACCTACCGGGGCATTGGGTGTGCCGACCCACGGTCGGGCGCCCACCGTTACCTCGGCAGCAGCGGCAGCAGCAGCGCGTGCGCGTCCACCAGCGAGCCGACGATGCGGTGGCCCAGCGCGCGCAGCTCTTCATCCGGATGCACCAGGTCCGGCACCTGGATCACGGTCATGCCTGCCGCCAGCGCTGCACGCGTGCCGGCCGGTGAGTCTTCCAGCGCCAGGCAGCGCTCGGGCACCTGGCCCAGCCGCTGCGCGGCCAGCAGGTAGATATCCGGCGCCGGCTTCGGCCGCGCCACATCACCACTGGTGATCACGGCATCGAAATACGGCAGCAGGCCGGCCGCGGCCAGCTTGCGGTTGGCCCGCGGCTGCCGCGTGGTGGTTGCCACCGCGCGCGGTACCGCGTGCGCTTTCAGCAGCTCCAGCAGCTCCAGAATGCCCGGACGCAGCGGCAGGCCGGTCTGTGTGCGTGCTTCGTACAGCTCATGGCAACGTGCAGCCACCGCGTCGATCACGCTGTCCTCGATGCCCTGCGCGCGCAACAGGGCGTGCGTATCGCGGTCGCCGAGGCCGACCATGCGCAGGAACACCGTCTCGTCCAGACCCAGCCCGAATTCGTCGGCCGCCTCGCTCCAGCAGGCCAGCGAGACCCGCTCGCTGTCGATCATCAGGCCGTCCATGTCAAAGATGACGGCGTCGGGGAGGAACGGCAGCGCAGCGATGGTGGTCATGGAGCGAACAGCGTATCCAGATCGGTGGAGGTGAGCTGCCGCCATTGCCCCTCGTCCAGTCCCCGCAGGTCCAGCCCGCCGACACGGCTGCGGTGCAGGGCCTGCACGTGGTTGCCGGTGGCGGCGAACATGCGGCGTACCTGATGGTAGCGGCCTTCATGCAGCACCAGGCGTGCGCGACGCGCATCCAGCACTTCCAGTTCAGCCGGCAGCAGGGGGGTCTTCTCGGACTCCAGCATCAGCGTACCGCTGGCGAACAACGCCACTTCGTCGCCGCGCAGGTCGTCGCTCAGTTCCACTTCGTAGACCTTGGGCAGCTTCGACTTCGGCGAGATGATCCGGTGCAGCAGGCCGCCATCGTCGGTCAGCAGCAGCAGGCCGCTGGTCTCGCGGTCGAGGCGGCCCACGGTGGACAGCACCGGATCGCGGTCGCGGAAGCGCGGCGGCAGCAGGTCGTAGATCAGGCGGCCGGTGTCCTTGGTCGAACAGGTGTAGCCGGCCGGCTTGTGCAGCGCGATCGACAGCCCCACCGGCGGGTCCAGCGGCTCGCCATCGACCCGGATCGCCTCGTGCGGCACCTGGTCGTCGGCATACAGCACCTCGCCGTCGGCGTCGGTGACGCGGCCTTCGCGGAACATCCACTGCACCTGCTTGCGGCTGCCATAGCCCAGGTTGGCGATGAGCTTGACCAGCTTCACTTGCCCTTCCCCTTCACCGCTTCCACCAGCTTGAAGCCATCACGCTCGGCGATCACGCGCACCGCGCCAAAGCTCTCGTTGAGCGTGTACTCGTACGGCAGGTGGCGGTTGGCCACCACGTACAGGCGTCCGCCCGGGCGCAGCGCCTGCGCGGCCACGGCGATGAAGCGCTGGCCGATATCCGGGCGATCGGCGCGCGAGGGCGTGTGGAACGGCGGGTTGCTGATGATGACGTCGTAGCCCGGCTCGATGCCGCCGGTGACGTCCTGCCACAGGAAGCGCAGCGGCAGCGCGCGCGGCGGCGGCGCCAGGTTCAGTTCGGCAAGGGCCAGCGCACGCTGCTCGGCTTCGTACAGATCCAGCGCGGTGATCTTCGGGCAGCGCTCCAGCAGCTCGCGCGACAGATAGCCATAGCCCGCGCCGAGGTCGGCGGCACGCCCGGCCAGGTCGGCCGGCAGGTGCTCGGCCAACAGCGCCGACGCCGGGTCGATGCGATCCCAGGCGAACACGCCCGGGCGGCTGAGGAAACGGCCGCCGACGATCGGCCGCACCGCATCCAGTGCCGACCAGCGCTTGGCCAGGTCGGCGTCGTGCTGGCCCTGCATCGGGGCGGTCCAGTACACGCGACAGTGGTTCTTGGTCAGGCTGCCGCCGAGGCCGGTCAGTTGCTTGAGGTCGCCCTCGCCCGAACGTGCGCCTTCGTTGTTGGACTGGCAGGCGACGATGCGGCCGCCGTCGGCGACCAGCGCCAGCGCGCGCGCAAACAGGGCACGGGCCTCCTCGCGCTGGCGCGGCGGCAGCACCAGCACCAGCGGGTAGCGGCCCTTGCCGGCCACATCATCCAGCTGGCCGCTGACGGTCCAGCCGGCGGCCTGCTGCAGCGGCTGCGCGAACGGGGCAAAGCTCTGCTCGCAATGCACTTCGCGGTTGCCGGCCACTTCGCGCAGCGGCCAGCCGTCGCGGGCACGCAGGAAGGCCACCGGGCCCTCCGGCCAGCGCAGGGCGCCTTGGGAGAACGGCAGGAACAGGGTCTGCAGGGGGGCGTCGTCGCTGGAGGCCATCGGCGCGGGTACTTCAAGCGTGAGGGCCGTCCATTGTACCGGCTTGGCCGGGCCGGCCCCGGCGGCCGCTTTGCGAAACCCGAACGGGGCCTTGATCTGCCAGCAACATTGAAACGTTCAGGGTAGAGGCTCCCCCCGGAAACCCAGGAGAACCTGCATGCGAGCCTTGTTCGTCGGTGGCGTGGTCGACAACAGTGAAATGGACCTGGAAGGCAGCCATCCGCCCGTGCATTACCCCGAGGACACCGGCGGTGGCCACTCGCGCTACCGGCTGCACCAGGTCGGCCATGGTGCCGACGGAAGCGTGGCCTATGCGGTGTACGGCGCACCGGACCTGGCCGACGACGAGGTGGCGAGGGTGGCGGAAGAACGCGCCTACGCGCGCCGGTTCGAGGCGACGCCTACGTTGTTCGAGCATTGATCCCAACAGCCACGCATGGCGTGGCTCTACTGCAACCTCTGGAAAATCCACGCTGTGCGTGGACGGCATGAGGCCTGGCCGATGACGAGGTCACGCACATCCATGCGTGGCCCTTTCCAGTAGATCCACGCCATGCGTGGATGGGGTTGGCAGGTTGCCGTCAGACCCTGGGCGGCAACCTGCGGATGCTGGCGATCTCGTCCAGCCACACGTGGTGCTGCTGCACCGGCGTATCGTAGTCATCCAGCCGCAGCTGGCCGTTGCTGCCTTCGTCGCCGGCCTCGTTGCGGTACTGCTGCACTGTCGGTTTCACGGCGACGGTGCCGAGCAGGCGGCGACCATCGTGCAGGGTCAGTTCCACCTGCGTTTCGCCTTCCAGCTGCGGCAGCAGGGCTTCCAGGCGCGCAATCTGCGCCGGATCGGTGTGGATGCGGGGAGCTGTACGGGACATCGGCGACCTCCTGCGTACAGGGTCGCCGATCGGCCGTGAATGCTCAGTGCAGCGCGCTGTCCGCGCGTGGCACCTGCACTTTGCGTACCGCAGCCACCAGCTGCGCCACCGAGTACGGCTTGGCCACGTGTTCCTGGAAGCCCGACGCCAGCGCCCGGCGCCGGTCATCGGCACGTGCCAGCGCGGTCACGGCAACCGCCGGCAGGGTCATCGCATCCACGCCCATGTCCTCGCGCAGCGTGCGCACCAGGCCATAGCCATCCATGCCCGGCATGCCGATGTCGGTCAGCATCACGTGGTACTGCAGGTGCCCGGTATCGGCCAGCAGCGCCAGCGCTTCACCGGCCGAGCTGGCTGCCGACACGCTTGCGCCCTGCTCTTCCAGCATGCGCCGCAGGTACTCCAGCACTTCCGGCTGGTCTTCCACCGCCAGCACGTGCATGCCACGCAGCGGATACGGCTCGACGATCACCGGCTCCAGGATCGGTCCGCTGATCACTTCGCGCAGCGGCCGCCGTTCGGCATCGGGAATGTGCTGCGGCAGGCGCACGGTGAAGGTGGCGCCGTGGCCATGGCCCTCGCTGGCAGCGGTGACGGTACCGCCATGCAGTTCAACCAGCTGCTGCACGATGGCCAGGCCCAGGCCGAGGCCGCCATGGCGTCGGGTGGTGGTGCCATCGGCCTGGCGGAAGCGGCTGAACAGATGATTGAGGAATTCGGGCGCGATGCCGTCGCCGGTGTCGCGCACGGTGATCACCCAGTGGTTGCCGTCGGCCTGCAGCTGCAGATCGATGCGGCCTTCGGCCGGGGTGAACTTGATCGCATTCGACAGCAGGTTCCACAACACCTGCTGCAGGCGGGTGGCATCGCCCAGCACCAGGCTGGGCTGCTCCGGCAGCTGCAGGCTCACGTCCAGCGCCTTGCCTTCGGCGACCAGCTCCTGCGCGCCGATGGCTTCGCCCAGCAGGTCGCGCAGATCCAGTATCTCCACCTCCAGCTGCACCTTGCCCAGCAGCATGCTGCTGAGGTCGAGCATGTCCGAGATCAGCCGCTTCTGCGCACCGGCGCTGTTGGCGATCACGTTCAGGCCCTTGTACAGCGGGCTGGTGTTGTCCACGCGCTGCAGCAGCAGTTCGCTCCAACCGAGGATGGTGGTCAGTGGCGTACGCAGTTCATGCGACAGCGTGGCCAGGAACTCGTCCTTCAGCCGCGCCATGTTCTCCGCGGCGCTGCGCGCGGCACGCTCGGACTGCAGCAGCTCCTCGCGGGCCAGTTCGATCTCGCGGCGTTCGGTCACGTCCGGGCTGCTGCCGGCCAGGCCGATGAAGCGGCCCATCCGCGAGAAGCGCGGACGCGCGTTCATCTCCAACCAACGCCAGTCGCCATCGGCGCGTCGGGCCCGCACCAGCGCATGCATCGACCGCTGTGCCTTCAGCGCTTCCTGCAGTTCGTACTCGAACACCGACGCATCGTCCGGGTGCACCAGGCCACGCCAGACGTCTTCCGGCACGCGCGTCTCGTCGCCGCCGAAGAACTCACTGAAAGCGCTGTTGACGAAACGGGCATGGCCGCGCTCGTCGAGCACCCACACCGGCATCGGCAGACCGTCGGCCAGCGCACTGAAGCGGGCTTCGCTTTCGCCCAGCTCCACTTCCATCTGCTTGCGCGCGGTGATGTCGAAGAACAGGATGCCGACCTTGTCCTCACCCGGGCGGCCCACGCGCACCGCATCCACCGCGAACGAGCGGCCCAGCGCACGCGCTTCCATCTCGAACTGTGCCGGCCGGCCACTGCGGGCAACTTCGCCGTAGATGCGGAACCAGTCTTCCTCGTGGCCCGGTTCCAGCGCCGTCATGCGCTGGCCACGCGCATCCTTCAGGCCGGTGTGGCGCTCGAAGGCGTCGTTGACCTCGATGAAACGATAGTCGACCGCACGATCGCCCTCGAACAGCACCTGGATCACGCAGAAACCGGCGTTGATGCGCTCAAGCACGCCATGATGCAGGTCGGGTTCGGGCGCCGGCACCATCATCGGTGGGCGCTCCACGAGGGGCGGCAGTGTGGACAAGGGCGTCAGTGCAGGCCAGGTTGGAGGCACAGCATCTTCCAAAGGGCGTATTCACAGCGTCAAGCGCCGTCAGTCATGGTTGACGACGATGAATTGGCGGCAACCACTCTTGCGCATGACGCAATCTGCCATTGCGGCGCCCCGGCCGCAGGATCACACTCGATCTGTGATCAACATCGTCCCCATCGCGGGGACGCAGGAGACCGTCATGAAACGCTCACTCGCGATTGCCCTGCTGGCAGGCGCCCTGGTGGCGGGCGGCGCCGCCGCTGCACCGCGCACCGTGACCGATGCGGACGCGCCACGTGCGTTGCAGGCCGATGGCCCGGTCAGCGTGAAATGGGAGGACCCGGCCAAATTCACCGAGATCCGCCAGAGCACCAACCGCTTCGAGGCCGAGCGTGGCGACTGGGTACAGCAGCTGGCACGCTACCTGCAGACCACCGCCGCCAAGCCGCTGCAGCCTGGGCAGACCCTCGATGTGACCCTGGTCGACATCAAGCGCGCCGGTGACTACGAGCCGTGGCATGGCCCGCGTGGCCGCGACATCCGGATCATGCGTGACATCTACCCGCCGCGGATCAGCCTGCAGTACACGTTGAAGGACGCCAGCGGCCGTATCGTCAGCGAGGGCGATGCGCGCCTCAGCGATACCGGCTACCTGCACAACCTGGGGCTGAAGAGCGACAGTGATCCGCTGCGCTACGAGAAGCGCCTGATCGATGACTGGGTGAAGCGGCAGCTGGCCAGCCAGGCCACCGCCGCGCGATGATCCGGGGCGGCGCGACTCACCGGTAGGTGTCGACCTTGGTCGACACGCATTCAAAGCGCCGACCAAGGTCGGCCGCTACCAGTGCCGCGCCCGGCGACCACTGCGCGTTAGACCCATCGGTAGGCGTCGACCTTGGTCGACACGCATTCACAGCGCCGACCAAGGTCGGCCGCTACCAGAGCCGCGTGCGGCGGCCACTGCGTGTTAGACCTACCGGTAGGTGTCGACCTTGGTCGACACGCATTCAAAGCGCCGACCAAGGTCGGCCGCTACCAGAACCGCGCCCGGCGGCCACTGCGTGTTAGGCCCGTCGGTAGGTGTCGACCTTGGTCGACACGCATTCACAGCGCCGACCAAGGTCGGCCGCTACCAGAGCCGTGCACGGCCAGCGTTCGGTCAGTCCTGATAGACCTTCGCCACGCGCTTGACCGCGCAGGGCAGCTGGTACGCACTCACGCCGCAGCGCGGCGCCAGTTCGGACAGCGTCGGTGCACTGCCCCACAGTTCCACCACGCTGCCGATGCCGGCCTGCGCGTGCGCGGTCAGGTCCACGGTCAGCATGTCCATCGACACGCGCCCGATCAGGGCACCGGGCTGACCATCGATCAGCACCGGGGTGCCATTCGGGGCGAACTGCGGATAACCGTCGGCATAGCCGAGCGCGACCACGCCCACGCGGGTGCGTGCCTTGGCCACGAAGCGCGCGCCATAGCCCACCGGTTCACCGGCCTCGATCCAGCGCTCGGCGATCACCTTCGACTGCATCGTCATCACCGGGCGCAGGCGCTCGGTCAGCGCGGTGTTGTCCGGCAGCGGGTTGGCGCCGTACAGCATCAGGCCCGGGCGCACCCAGTCGCTGCGCACATCCGGCCAGCCCAGCAGCGCCGGCGAGTTGCACACACTGGTCTCGCCATCGAGGCCGTCGATGGCCCGCGCGAACGTCGCGGCCTGCTCGTGGGTGCGTTCGCTGTCCAGCTCGTCGGCGCGTGCCAGGTGGGTCATCAGCACGATGCGTTCGACCTGCGGCAGCGCCAACAGGCGTGCATGCGCCGCGCGGAAGCTGTCCACGTCCAGGCCGAGGCGATGCATGCCGCTGTCCAGCTTCAGCCACACCGTCAACGGACGCGGACTGTCGAAGGCAGCGACGGCTTCCAGTTGCCACGGCGAACCGACGGCGAACCAGAAATCATGCTCGGCCACCAGCGCCATGTCGCTGGGCTCGAAGATGCCTTCCAGCAGCAGGATCGGCGCACGGATGCCGGCCTGGCGCAGTTCCAGCGCCTCTTCGATGGTGGCCACGCCGAAACCATCGGCCTCGCCTTCCAGTGCCTGCGCACAGCGCACTGCGCCGTGGCCATAGGCATCGGCCTTGATGATCGCCAGGGCCTTGCCACCGCCCAGTTCACGGGCGAGCCGGTAGTTGCTGCGCAGGGCGCCCAGATCGATCAGCGCGCGGGCAGGACGCATGTGCGGTTCTCTTGTTGCGGCGCGTGACCGTACTGGCCGTAGCGGAAAATATCCAGGCCTTCGGTGCTGATCTGCGGCTGGCGCGCGCTCATCAGGTCGGCCAGGTAGCGGCCCGAGCCGCAGGCCATGGTCCAGCCCAGCGTGCCGTGGCCGGTGTTGAGGTACAGGTTGCGGAATGGCGTGGCGCCGATCACCGGCGTACCGTCCGGCGTGGCCGGGCGCAGGCCGGTCCAGAACTGCGCGCGCGACAGGTCGCCGCCCTTCGGGTAGAGATCGCTGACCACCAGCTCCAGGGTCTCGCGACGGCGCTGCGACAGCGACAGGTCGAAGCCGGCCACTTCGGCCATGCCACCGACGCGGATGCGGTCGTCGAAGCGGGTCACCGCCACCTTGTAGCTCTCATCGAGGATGGTCGAGGTCGGCGCCATCGCCGGGTCGGTGATCGGCAGCGTCAGCGAGTAGCCCTTCAGCGGATACACCGGCAGGCGCATGCCCAGCGATGCGACCAGCGCCGGCGAATAGCTGCCGAGCGCGACCACGAAGCGGTCGGCGGTTTCCAGCTTGCCATCGATGCGTACGCCGGTGATGCGGTCGCCATCGAACTCCAGGCCGGTGATGTCCTGGTCGAAACGGAACTCGACACCGGCATCCACGCACATCTGCGCCAGGCGGCGGGTGAACAGCTGGCAGTCGCCGGTCTGGTCACGCGGCAGGCGCAGCGCGCCGACCAGGCCGTCGACATGGGCCAGGGCCGGTTCGGCCTGGATGATGCCGGCGCGGTCCAGTACCTCGTACGGCACGCCGTACTGGGCCAGGATCTCGATGTCCTGCGCCGAGGCATCCAGCTGCTGCTGGGTGCGGAACAGCTGGGTGGTGCCCAGATCGCGGCCTTCGAACTCGATGCCGATCTGCGCGCGCAGCTCGTTCAGGCAGTCGCGGCTGTACTCGGACATGCGCACCATGCGCGCCTTGTTGATCGCGTAGCGCTCGTGGGTGCAGTTGCGCAGCATCTGCCACAGCCAGCGGTACTGGGCCAGGTCCATACCCGGCTTGATCGCCAGCGGCGCATGCTTCTCGAACAGCCAACCGATGGCCTTCTTCGGCACGCCCGGGGCGGCCCATGGCGAGGTGTAGCCGAACGACAGCTGGCCGGCATTGGCGAAGCTGGTTTCCAGCGCCGGGCCGGGTTGGCGGTCGATGACCGTGACTTCAAACCCGGCCTGTCGCAGGTACCAGGCACTGGTGGTGCCGATCACGCCGCTGCCGAGAACTAGGACTCGCATGGGACTTCTCCAACCCGATCATTCCCTGCACTGGAGCGTGCCGGGACCATAATTGGGGAAGTATAGACAGCCATTCCCAGTTGATTTGCCTGATTTGCAATCAAACGGCAGGATGTTCTCCTGCAATTCATTCCCCAAGGTTGACGGCCATGGCCACCCGTACCCGCGAACTGGACAAGATCGACCGCAAGATCCTGCGCATCCTGCAGGCCGAGGGCCGTATCTCCTTCACCGAACTGGGCGAGCGGGTCGGCCTGTCCACCACCCCATGCACCGAGCGCGTGCGCCGGCTCGAGCGCGAAGGGGTGATCACCGGTTACCACGCCCACCTCGACCCGGCGGCGGTGAAAGCCAGCCTGCTGGTGTTCGTGGAGATCAGCCTGGCCTACAAGTCCGGCGACATCTTCGAGGAGTTCCGGCGCGCCGCCCTGAAGCTGCCCAACGTGCTGGAGTGCCATCTGGTCTCGGGCGACTTCGATTACCTGCTGAAGGCGCGGATCAGCGAAATGGCCTCCTACCGCAAGCTGCTCGGCAGCACCTTGCTGACACTGCCGCATGTACGAGAGTCGAAGAGCTACATCGTGATGGAAGAAGTGAAGGAAACGCTGAGCCTGCCGATTCCGGATTGAGTCCGGAACGGTAGTGGGGCCAGATCCCGTGCAGCGGGCTCTGACCCCCGGGTCCGTCAGCGCTGCTGCGGATGCTTCTGCGAGCGCTGTTCCTGCTGCTTGCCGCCCTTGTGCGGCTGCTGCGGGTCCATCTGTTGCTGTTGCTGCTGTTGCTGCAGGTTGCGGCCCTGCGGTTCCTTGCCGGGATGACGGTTCTGCTGGTTTTTCATGATCGCGATCCAGTGGACGAAGGACATGCGGCGGCGGAATGCCGGCGCACGGTCACGTTGGTCCCGGAACGGTTAATCGCAGGCGAAAAAGCAGTGATCTGCAGCAGGTTGTTTTCGTGCGTTCAGGCCGGACAGCGTGCGGTAGCTGCCAACCTTGGCTGGCACCCGAGATCAGCGCTTGATCTGCTGGCCATCGCTACGTAAGCACGCTGTCGTAATAGCGGCCGGTACGCGAATCGAACACGCGGTTCGGACCGGCCGGCCGCACCCCGGGGACGATGCGGCCATTGCGGTCGTACACCTTGTCGGCCGGCTTCGGCGCCGGGGGGGGCGCGATCTGGGCGGGGCCGGTGGACCTGATCGGCTGCGCCGGCTGCGGCGACGGCAGGACCTGCGGCTGCGGGCGAGCGGCCTGCGGCGGCGGCATCACCGGCTGCGGTGCCACGGTGGTGGCACTGCGGGTGGCGGTCGGGCTCGACGACGTCGGTACCTGGGCCTGCGCGACCAGGGGCAACAGGGCCATCAACAGCAGGGAAAGGGTCGGTTTCATGTCACGCTCCGGCGTGGATCACATTTACCTTGCGCCTGCACCTGTGTGCCGGCCATGAACGGCCATCACACTTGCAAGCGCGCGCCGGCACCCCCACGTTTTCCGCCATCCCCAGGCCATCAACCCCACGGAGCGCCGCCATGACTGCCTTCGACCTGACGCCCCCCACCGCCACCCAGACCGAGGCACTGATCGCTGGCCTCAGCAGTGAAGAGCGCCGCGTGCTGCTGCAGCACGGTACCGAGGCGCCGTTCTGCGGCGTGTTCCTCGACAACAAGCGCGAGGGCGTTTACTGCTGCCGGCTGTGCGCGCTGCCGCTGTTCCGCTCCAGCACCAAGTTCGATTCCGGCACCGGTTGGCCGAGCTTCTTCGCCCCGTTCGACCCGGCGCACGTGCGCGAGATCCGCGATACCAGCCACGGCATGGTCCGCACCGAGATCACCTGCGCGCGCTGCGGCAGCCACCTGGGTCACGTTTTCCCGGACGGCCCGCCGCCCACCTACGAGCGCCACTGCCTGAACTCCGTCTCACTTTCGTTCACCGGTAATGGCGAGCCCTGGCCCGACCCGTTGCAGCGTGGCGGCGCCGAAAGCGGCGTGGCGGGCTGAAACACCCCGCTGACCGATTTCACAGAATTCCCTCTTCAGAAATCCGGGCGACGGGCCGACAAGGAGATATCCCCTCTCCTTGCGTCGCCCCATGCTCATCATCGTTGGATTCCTGGTCGTCATCGTCAGCGTGATCGGGGGCTATCTCGGCGCCCACGGCCGCCTGGGTGCCCTCTGGCAGCCCTACGAGCTGGTCATCATCGGCGGCGCCGCGCTCGGCGCCTTCCTGGTCGGCACCCCGGCCAAGACGGTCAAGCAGACCCTGCAGGCCATGGTCGGCGTGTTCAAGGGCCCGCGCTACAAGCAGCAGGACTACATCGATGTGCTCAGCCTGCTCTACGAACTGCTCAACAAGGCCCGCCGCGAAGGCTTCATGGCGCTGGAAGACCACGTCGAGCGCCCGGCCGAAAGCGCGCTGTTCGGCAACTACCCCAAGGTGCAGGCCGACCACCACCTGATCGACTTCATCACCGACTGCCTGCGCCTGATGATCGGCAGCAACATCGAGCCACACGAGCTGGAGCCGCTGCTGGAACTGGAGCTGGAAAAGCACCACGCCGAGGCCATGGCGCCGTCGCAGGTGCTGACCAAGGTCGCCGACGGACTGCCCGGTTTCGGCATCGTCGCGGCGGTGCTCGGCATCGTCATCACCATGGGTTCGATCGGCGGGGATATCGTCGAGGTCGGCGGCCATGTGGCCGGCGCGCTGGTCGGTACCTTCCTGGGCATCCTGCTGGGCTATGGCTTCGTCGGCCCGATGGCAGCCGCCATGGAAGCGCGCGCCGAGCAGGACAGCCGCATCTACGAATCGGTGAAGACCGCGCTGCTGGCCTGCCTGCGTGGCTACAACCCGAAGATCGCGCTGGAATTCGCCCGCAAGACGCTGCCGTCGAACGTGCGCCCGGCCTTCTCCGATTTCGAGCAGCACCTGAAGACGGTCAAGTAAGCCATGGCCGAGACCAAGCCCACCGTCATCGTCCGCCGGGTCAAGAAGGCCGGCCACGCCGCCCATCATGGCGGTTCGTGGAAGGTGGCCTATGCCGACTTCGTGACCGCGATGATGGCGTTCTTCCTGGTGTTGTGGCTGATGGCCACCACCAACAAGAACGACCGTGCGGCCATTTCCGAGTACTTCCGCAACCCCAGCCCGCTGAGCGGGCAGAACGCCACGCCGGCGCCCGGCATGGCCGGCCCGGGTGGCGCCAGCACCTCGATGATCAAGCTCGGTGGTGCCACCGACATCTCGCGGGGCAGCAGCAACGATCCCTTCCAGAACCAGAAGGAAGCCGTGCCGCAGCCGGTGGACCAGCAGCAGCGCGACAAGCAGCAGCTGGAAGCGCTGATGAAGGAACTGCAGGAAGCGATCAGCAAGAGCCAGGCACTGGAGCCGTTCAAGGACCAGCTGCTGCTGGATCTGACCCCGGAAGGCCTGCGCATCCAGATCGTGGACAAGCAGAACCGGCCGATGTTCGACCTCGGCAGCGCCACGCTGAAGCCGTACACGCAGCAGATCCTGCACGAGCTGGCCAATTACCTGAACCACGTGCCGAACCGGATAAGCCTGACCGGCCACACCGACATCACCGCCTATTCGGCCGCGCGCGGCTACGGCAACTGGGAACTAAGCGCCGATCGTGCCAACGCCGCACGGCGCGCACTGGTGGACGGCGGCCTGGAGGACAGCAAGATCACCCGCGTGGTCGGCCTGTCTTCGTCGGTGCTGTTCGACAAGGCCGACCCGCAGAACCCGATCAACCGCCGCATCAGCATCGTGGTGATGACCCAGGCCGCCGAAGCAGCCGCCCTGGCCGGTGCCGGCCCGCAGGTGGGGCTGTCGGCCCCCGCCGCCGACCCGGACGTGCAGGCCGCGCAGGGGCCGGCAAAGTAAACGGTAGGTGCGGACCTTGGTCCGCACATCCGGGAAAAGCGTGCGGACCAAGGTCCGCACCCACCAGGGGCATGACCCGGCGCACCCGCTACAATGGCGGTCTTTCCGTTTCCAGGTGACTCCACCCCATGTCCCAGAACTCCAAGGCCAAGCGCGACAAGCGCAAGAAGCAGCAGGCCAAGCGCCCGTTCCTCCGCCTGAACGCGCAGCAGCAGGTGCAGAACCATGCCGTGCTGACCAACGAAGACGGCCAGGTGGTCGCGGCCATCGGCCTGCAGGGCCGTGAGTGGCTGCTGGCCATCGGCGGCCAGACCATGGGCAATGCCGAGAACCCGGTACCGATGCTGGCCATGCTCAAGCACCTGGCCAACGTGCAGGAGAAGGAAGGCCGCAAGGTCAACCTGGAGTACTCCGAACTGCTGCAGAAGCTGCTGGACACCCTGGCCGCCGAATCCGAGCAGACCGCTGACGAGTACCTGGACAAGCTGGTCGCCGAGTTCGAAGGCGTCGACGCTGCTGAGGGCGAGGAAGGCGAAGCCGCCGAGGGCGACGTGGCCGAAGAAGCCGCTGCCGAGGCCGCTCCGGCCGCTCCGGCCGCTGACAGCGACAGCAAGCCGCAGGCCTGAACCGGCCGCGGCGGTGACGGTCTACGTCGATGACGCGGTGCATCCCTGGCGCGGACAGCGCTGGGCGCACCTGATGGCCGACACCCTGGCCGAGCTGCACGCGATGGCGGCGCAGCTCGGCATTCCCCCGCGGGCCTTCCAGAACAAGGCCAGCGGCGCCCACTACGACGTCACCGCCGAGCTGCGTACGCAGGCGATCGCGCTCGGCGCGCAGGCGATCTCAAGGCACACCGACCGCGCGCTGGTCAAAGCGGTGATCGCCAACGCCAGGGCGCAGTACCGGCCGTAGATGGGAGCGCCGGACATGGCCCGGCGCTACCATCAATCTCAGAACGGGTCGCTGCCCAGCCGGATTTCCACGTTCAGCAGCGAGCACAGCGCCAGCATCGCGTCGTCGTCGCGGGTCAGCGCCATCACGCCGGTGAAGCCGTCGCTGCCGGCATCCACGCTCCACAGCGTGTAATTGTGCTCGCGCAGGCGGTCGAAGGCGGTGGACATCAGCTGCACGCCGTCCAGGTCTTCAGCGAAGTCCTCGTCATCCAGGTCGCCGCCCCAGTCCAGCTGCAGGTTGAAGCGCGCCGACAGCTCGTTCACCGCCGACTGCAGCGATTCCAGGTCATCTCGTTCCACCTCGAAACCGGACTGCCAGGCAATGGCCGTGAACAGCGCCGGCAGCCAGTCGCTGTCCGCTTCCAGCGGCTGCCCGTCCTCGGACAGGTGCTCGCGCCAGCGGTTGAACTGCTGCAGGGCCAGCTCTTCGTCGCCCGGGTTGATCAGCACCAGCAGGTTCCAGACCCGCGCCTCGAAGCCGTCTTCGTCGAAGTCGTGGATGTCTTCCTCGAAGTCGAAATAGTCGCTGTTGTCGGGCATGGCGGAACTTCCTCTGGGGCAGGCCGGCATTCTACGGTTTATCCTGTGCCGCTGAAGCCGGCCTTGGTGGCCGTCACTGTGAATGAAGCGATGAGCGATACCCCTCCCGACCACCTGGCGATCAACCCGGCCAGCCCCTTCCATGATGCGCAGGCGCTGGAGCGCGGCGTTGGCGTGCGTTTCAACGACGTCGAGCGCGACAACGTCGAGGAATACTCGGTCAGCGAAGGCTGGATCCGCGTGCAGGCCGGCAAGGCCCGCGACCGCCGCGGCAACCCGATGACGATCAAGGTCAAGGGCAAGGTCGAGGCGTATTTCCTGGAAACGAAGCCGGAATAACCGGCTTGTGTAGAGTCGAGCCATGCTCGACTGCTTTCCGTTCCGGGTTCATGACGCCTGGGGCAAGAGCAGTCGAGCATGGCTCGACTCTACATTCGGCGTCATTCGCGCTTGCGCGATTCCAGCAGGTCCAGGTTGCGGATCAGGCGCCGTGAGATCTCGTCGGAGATCACCCCGCGCCGGGTCAGCCGGAACAGTTCCTCGCGCTCGGCATTGAGGCCGGCGCTGCGCAGCTGGCGGTAGCCCAGTTCCATGCGCCGCACCTTCTCCGGGTCCACGTCGGGCCCGTCGCTGTCCTTCTCCAGGTGGCGCTGGTACAGCAGGCTGACCCGCGAGGCGGCGTCGTTGTACAGCTGCACGTTCTCGGTGTTCTGGTTCATCACCATCTGCTGGCGCATGCGCTCGACCCCGGCCAGTGCGGCCTTCGACGACAGCCGGCGCGCCAGATCCTCTTCCTTGCGCTCACCCGAATCGGACGGCAGCTGCAGGCCTTTCAACAGCCGCGGCAGTGCGATGCTGGCGCCCAGCAGCGAGAACAGGATCACCGACGCGGCCAGGAAGATCACCAGGTCACGCGCCGGGAACGCACTGCCGTCGGGCAGGAACAGCGGCAGGGTCAACACGCCGGCCAGGGTAATCGCACCGCGCACGCCGGCCACCGAGGTCGCCACCACGATGCGCCAGTTCGGTGCCTCGCCCCGCTCCAGGCCGCGACGACGCGCGCGCAGCAGGTTCCAGCGCAGCGACAGCCACACCCACAGCAGGCGCAGCACGACCAGTGCCAGATTGATCACCACCACGTATACCAGCAGCCACCACGCACTCTGGTGGCCGGTCTCGTTCATGGTGGTGGTGGCGCGTTCGACGATGCCCGGCAGCTGCTCGCCCAGCAGCACGAACATGATGCCGTTGAAGCTGAACTGCAGCATGTTCCAGACCCCGGCACGCTGCACGCGCATGCTGCCGGAGACACGGCCGGTCAGCTCGACATAGCTCATCGCGATACCGGCAGCGACCGCGGCGA
The DNA here is from genome assembly GCF_056482875.1 of Stenotrophomonas sp. 63632_Sma. Taxonomy (NCBI): domain Bacteria; kingdom Pseudomonadati; phylum Pseudomonadota; class Gammaproteobacteria; order Lysobacterales; family Lysobacteraceae; genus Stenotrophomonas; species Stenotrophomonas sp. 63632_Sma. The sequence continues at coordinate 478,925 of NZ_CM151220.1, read as the reverse complement.
GGATGCCCGAGGCATGGATCTCTTCGGCCAGCAGGTAGGCTGCAAACGGAATCAGCAGGTTGACCAGCATCGCCGCGCCCGGCTCTTCGCCGAAGCGGCGCCACAGCCAGCGCTGGAAGGTCGACACGCCCAGCGTCACCGCCACGCCCACGGCGAGGCCGGCCACCGCCACCCATACGAAGGTCAGCGAGGCCGTGGCCAGCGAGAAGGTGCCGGTCATCACTGCCGCCACCGCGAAGCGGAAGCAGACCAGGCCCGAGGCATCGTTCAGCAGCGACTCGCCCTCAAGGATGTGCATCAGGCGCTTGGGAATCGGCGCCTTGGAAGCGATGGCCCCGACCGCCACCGGGTCGGTCGGCGACACGATGGCCGCCAGCGCGAAGCACACCGCCAGCGGCATCACCGGAATCAGCCAGTGGATGAGGAAGCCAGCGCCGATGACGGTGAACACCACCAGGCCGAACGCCAGCTCGAGGATCGCGCCCTTGTCGCGGAACAGGCCCTGCTTGGGAATACGCCAGCCATCCAGGAACAGCAGCGGCGGCAGGAACAGCAGGAAGAACACCTCCGGCTCCAGCGCGTGGCCGCGGTTGAACACGCCGGCGATGACCGCACCCAGGCCGATCTGCACCAGCGGCAGCGGCAACGAGAACGGCAGGACACGAACCAGGTAGCCGCTGGCGACAACGGCCACCAGCATCGCCAGGACGACTTCAATGGTATGCATGCTTCTTCCAGGAAGCGGCGCGCGGGGAGGCTCGCAAGCCAGCGCCGGAAACCCGGAAAAAACTACCACATGCGGCCATGACCGCGACGGCCGGGGCCGCCGCGCGTCAGCCCCGGCTCATGCCCCGTCGAAGCGGTACAGATCCATGGCGAGGAAGCCAGCATCGATACCGGCGTCGATGCGGCGTGCACCGAAGCCGCCCTCGCCGGCCGCGCCCATCGCGAAGAACAGCGGCAGCAGGTGCTCGTCGGTCGGGTGCGCACGTTCGGCGAATGGCGCCTGCCTGCGGTAATCCAACAGGGCCTGGCGGTCATTGGCGGCCAGACGCTGCTCCACCCACTCGATGAAGGGCCGCACGTACGGCGCTTCCTTGCCGTCCTGGTAGTCCCCCCAGTCGTGCAGGTTGTGGGTGATGCTGCCCGAGCCGACCAGCAGCACGCCCTGCTCGCGCAGCGGCGCCAGCGCACGGCCCAGCGCGAACTGGTGCTCGGGCCCGAGCAGTGGCTGGATCGACAGCGGCACCACCGGGATGTCGGCCTGCGGGCGCAACAGCCGCAGCGGCACCCAGGCACCGTGGTCGAGGCCACGCTGCGGGTCGAGTGCCACCGGCAGGCCAGCGGCCGCGATGCGGCCGGCCACCTCTTCGGCCAGCGCCGGATCGCCCGGCGCCGGGTACTGCAGTTCAAACAGCGCGCGCGGGAAGCCGCCGAAGTCATGGATGGTCGGTGGCTGCGGATGCGCGCCGACCAGCGGCTGCCGGCCCAGCCAGTGCGCCGAGGCCATCACGATGGCGCGCGGCGTCGGCAGGTCGCGCGCCAGCTCGGCCAGGCGCACGCCAACCTGGCCCGGATGCAGGGCGGTCATCGGCGAACCATGCGAGATGTACAGCGAAGGCAGGCGGGACATGGAATTCTCCAGTTGCAGGGTCAGGCGGCGATCAGCGCGAACGCAGGGTCCACTTGCCATCGCCGACCAGGAACAGCACTACCAGCGCCAGTGCCCAGAACGCCGGGTATTCCCAGCCGCCGCCGGCATTGGCGAAACCGAAGCCGTTGGCGCCGTGCACGGTGACGATGGTGCCCAGCAGCAGCGGCACACCGACAAGGCTCACCCAGCGTGCGTAGATGCCCAGCAGGAGCGCGACGGTGATCACCAGCTCGACGCCGATGGTGAGGTAGCCGAGCACGCCGGGCAGGCCCAGCGACTCGAAGAACGCCGCCGTGCCGGCCGGGGTGAATACCAGCAGCTTGATCAGCGCATGGACCAGGAACAGCACGCCCAGGGCCAGGCGCAGCAGGGTGGCGCCGTACGGGGCCAGCGGCGAAACAGGAGCGGTCGTGGTGTGCATGGGGAAACACCTTGAAGGGAGTGGGCACAGGTTATTGCGCCTTCGTTGACCAATAAATACGATGGATTGACCGTATTTATTTCAAAAGGCGCAACAATGGACACCCTCGAGGCGATGCGCGTGTTCGTGGCGGTGGTCGAGCGCAACGGCTTCAGTGCCGCCGCCCAGGCCCTGGATATGTCCACTGCCGGCGTCACCCGCCAGGTCGCCGCGCTGGAAAAGCGCCTGTCCACCCGCCTGCTCCACCGCACCACGCGCCGGGTCAGCCCGACCAGTACCGGTGCCGCCTACTACGCCCAGTGCGTGCGCCTGCTGGCCGAGTTCGACGCGCTGGAGGCCAGCATCGGCGCGCAGGCGCTGGAGCCCTCCGGCACGCTGCGCATCAACGCACCGGTCAGTTGGGGCATCGCCCGCCTCGGCCCGCTGCTGGCCAGCTACCGCGAACGCTTCCCGCAGGTGGAACTGGACCTGGCCCTGTCCGACCGGCTGGTGGACATGGTCGAGGAAGGCTACGACGTCGCCATCCGCATCACCCGCGAGCCGGGGCCGACGTTGATCGCGCGACGTCTGGGCGAATCGCGGGTGAGCCTGTGCGCCGCGCCGTCCTACCTGGCCGCACGCGGCACCCCACAGACGCCGCAGGACCTGCAGGCACACGCGTGCCTGAGCTACAGCTACTGGGCCGCCGGCAACAACTGGCCGCTGCAGGGGCCCGGCGGCGAAGTGAAGGTGGCGGTGAGCAGCCTGCTGCACGCCAACAACGGCGACGTGCTGCGCGAAGCAGCAATCGCCGGCATGGGCGTGATCCTGCAACCGGATTTCCTGCTGGAAGACGCGCTGGCCGATGGCCGCCTGGTGCGCATCCTGCCCGAATGGGAGGCCTCGCCGATCGGCATCTTCGCGGTCTATACCAGCCGCAGCCATCTGGCACCGAAGGTGCGCAGTTTCATCGACCACCTGGTGGAGGCCGGGGTGTAGCCGAGTCTGGCGCTTGCCGGTAGTGCCGGCCGCTGGCCGGCAATCAGACACATCCCGGTCCTGGGCGAATGCCGGCCAGCGGCCGGCACTACCACTTAGGCGGCAACCTCATCCAGCGCCTCGATGATCCGTTCCAGCGGCGCCGGCCGCCCCAGCAGGTAACCCTGCACCTGGTCGCAGCCGTGCGCAGCCAGCCAGTCCAGCTGCCCCGGCGTTTCCACGCCCTCGGCGATGATGGTCAGGCCCATGCTGTGGCCCAGCGACAGCAGCGCGCGGCAGATCGAGGCATTGCGCGGATTGGTTTCCACGTCGGCGACGAAGCTGCGGTCGATCTTCAGGATGTCCAATGGCAGGTGCTGCAGGTAGGACATGCTGGAATAGCCGGTACCGAAGTCATCCAGCGACACGCTGATGCCCTGCTCGTGCAGGCGTTGCATGGTCTGCATCGCCTGCGCCGGCTTGCGCATCAGGCTGCTCTCGGTCAGCTCCACGTGCAGCGCGCCGCGGGCCAGGCCGAACTCCTGCTGCGCGCGGGTGAACTCGGCCACCAGATCGCTGTTGAAGAACTGCACCGCCGATACATTGACCGCGATCGGCAGCTCGCCCCAACCGGCCTCGACCAGCCGGCGCTGCGCCTTCGCCGCCGCACGGATCACCCAGCGCCCCAGTGCCAGGATCAGCCCGGTGTCCTCACACAGCTGGATGAACTCGTTCGGCGGGATGAAGCTGCCATCGGCCTGCGGCCAGCGCAGCAGGGCCTCCAGCGCGGCCGGACTGCCATCGCTGGCGTGCCGGATCGGCTGGAAATACAGCTGGAACTCGTTGTCGATGGCGGCGTGGATGCGTCCGGCCAGGCGCAGGCGATCGGCCAACCGCGTGGTCACCGCCGCGTCGAACCAGACCACCACATTGCCTTCGGCGCGCGCGGCATGCGCGGCCTGTGCGGCCATGCCGATCACCTGCTCGGCGCTGTGGCCGTCGCCGGCAATGTGCACGGCCACGCCGATGCGCGGCTCGAACTGGTGCAGCGAATCCTTGCCGCGCATCGGCGCCGACACGATCTGCAGCAGGTCGTCCAGCACGCGCTGGGTATCGTGCTCGGCACCGATGGCGAACACGAAGTCCTCCGCCGGCTGGAACGCCAGCGTGCCGCAGCGCGCGCCCAGGCCACCAAGCCGGGTCGCCATCGACTGCAGCACCGCATCGCCGATCTCGCGGCCCAGCGTGTCGGCCACCAGCTGCAGGCCGCGCAACTGCACGAACGCAATGGTGTAGCCCGCATCGTGCTCGTCCAGCTGTTCGGTCAGCGCGCGCACGTTGAGCAGGCCGGTGGCCGGGTTGTGCCGCGCCTGGTAGGCCAGGTCGCGCTCGTAGGCCAGCCGTTCGCTCACATCCTCGGCCAGCACCAGGCAGGCGGGCTGGCCATCGAAATCGAGCCTGGACAGGTGTGCGCGCACTTCGAACACACTGCCGTCCTTGCGCCGGTGCAGGCGCACGGTGGCATCCTGCAGCTCGCCGACACGGGCCTTGGCGATCGCACCCTTCACCTCGTCCCAGCCTTCGCGCGGGCGGATGTCGAGGATGCTCATCGCCAGGAATTCCTCGCGGCTGTAGCCGTACTGGCGCACGGCGGCATCGTTGACCTCGATGAAGCGCAGCGTATCCGGATCGAACACCCAGAACGGTGCTGGATTGCGGTCGAACAACAGGCGGAAGCGGCGTTCCACTTCGCTCATCTGCTCGCGGGCCTGGTAGCGTTCGCTCAGGTCGGTCAGGGCACCGATCATGCGGCGCTCGCTGTCGGCCACCTCCACCCGCTGCCCGCGTGCGCCCACCCAGCGCACTGCGCCTCCGGGCAGTACCAGGCGGAACACCTGGTCGAGCACCGCGCCACCGGCGAAGGCCTGGTCGAAGGCCTGCTGCAGGCGCGCCGCATCATCACGATGCACGCGCGCGAAGAAATCGGCCACCGGCAGCGCATCGGTCTGCACGCCGAAGATTTCACGCGCCAGCGGTGACCAGCGCAACAGTGCGGCATCCTCGTCCACGTACCAGGTGCAGACGCGCCCGACCTGGTGGGCCAGGCGCAGTTCGGCATGCCCGGTCTTCAGTTCCTCCGCCATCGACTGCTGGCGGCGGGTGCTGCGGCGCACCGCGTACAGCAGGACCAGCAGCACCCCGACGTAGGCCAGCACGATCGCTACTGACGCCTGCAGGTAGGGCCACCAGGGTGCCAGCACGTCCTCATCGGCCAACCCGACCTGCACCGCCAGCGGGCTGCGCTCCAGCGTGCTGATGGTGATGATGCGGGGCACGCCATCCACCGCGCCCGGCAGGCTGCCCAGCTCGACCACCGCCTGCTTGCCGAGCAGATCGCGGCGCGGCAGGTCGTAGCGACGGCCGACCGTACCATGCGGGTCCGGCACGCGGGCCAGCATGTAACCTTCGGCATCGCTGATCGAGACCAGTCCGTTCGGACCGACATCGAGGCCACCGATGATGCGCTGCAGTTCGCCGCAGCGCAGCCGTGCCAGCAGCCAGCGGTCGCCGGCCATCGGCAGCGCCAGCGGCACCACCCAGCCGTCGTCGCTGGCACGCTGCGGCGGGCCGATGTACAGCGCGCTGCCCTGGCCACGGCGTTGCGGATCGGTCCACAGCGGCAGGTTCAGGTCACCTTTGCCGGCCGTCAGGGCGCGGCCATAGCTGTCCAGCACCACGATGCTGTGCAGCTCGGCATGCCGGCGCAGCACGCCGCCGATGGAGGCATCAAGCAGCGCCGGCGCCTGCGCGGGCACGCTGCGGAACACTTCAACGGCATCGGCGGCGATGCCGGACATCGCCCGCTCCAGGTTGCGCAGCTCCAGCGCCAGCAGGCGCTCGCTGCCCACCGCCAGTGCACGGCTCTGGCGCTGTGCGGCCTCCAGCCGGCGGTGATGGTCGTTGGCCAACATGGTGGTCAACCCGGCCACCAGCAGAATGCCCAGCAACACCCCGCCCCAGGTAATGGCGCGCAGCGGCCGGGCCAACGCCCGTTTCAGCGCGGGCATCGGTTGGTCTTCCTTGTGCAGTCGGCTGGCTTCATGCGCGAACGAATCCTCCACATCCCCGACCTCAACGGCCGGCGGACGCCATTCTTGACGCCTGACCCGCCCCTGCATGGCCACCTCCCCGTGTCCGCGCAGGGCTCCTGAGGCCAGCATGCACCACACCGGTGACGGCGTGAAGATCGCTTCCGCGCGTTCAGCCAGATCCCGCACAGGGCGGGCGGCACTACGGGAGGGCCAGCCGGGGCGGAGCGGATTAGACTTGGGGTTTTCCGCTGCAAGAGAAGTCCATGTCCAAGCTGCGCCGTCCCACCCTGGCACTGGCCATCGTTGCCAGCCTGTCCCTGGCCGCCTGCGACCGCCCGGCCGATCCGGCTGCCGGCACCGCCGCGCCTGCCGATGCCGCACCTGCGGCCGCCAAGCCGATGCTGGGCAGCTTCGGCTTCGATGCCAGCGGCATGGACCGCAGCATCAACGCCGGCGATGATTTCTTCGGCTTCGCCAACGGCACCTGGGTGAAGAACACCGAGATCCCGGCCGACCGCTCGCGCTTCGGCAGCTTCAACGTCATCGCCGAGAAGACCCTGGCCGACACCCGCGCCATTCTCGAAGGCGCCGCCGGCAACACCCAGGCCAGCGGTGACGACAAGCTGATCGGCGACTACTACGCCGCCTACATGGACGAAGCCGGCATCGAGCAGCACGGCATCGCGCCGGTGCAGCCGCAGCTGAAGGCCATCGATGCGATCGCCGACAAGGCCGGGTTGGCCCGAGCCCTGGGCGGCGAGATGCGCGCCGACGTCGACCTGCTCAATGCGACCAACTTCTACACCGACCGCCTGTTCGGCCTGTGGGTGTCGGTGGACCTGCTGCAGCCGGACCGCAACGCACCCTACCTGGTGCAGGGCGGCCTGGGCATGCCCGACCGCGATTTCTACCTGGGGGGTGGCCGCATGGCCGAACTGCGCAAGCAGTACCAGGCCTACATCGCACAGATGCTGCAGCTGGCCGGCGTTGCCGACCCGGCCGGCAAGGCGCAGCGCATCCTCGCGCTGGAGACCAAGATCGCGCAGGCACACGCCACCCAGGAAGAAACCAACGACGTGACCAAGGGTGCCAACCCCTGGACCCAGGCCGACTTCAATGCCAAGGCACCGGGCATGGACTGGAACGCCTTCCTCGACGCGGCTGCGCTGGGCAAGCAGCAGGACTTCATCGTCTGGCAACCCAAGGCCGTGGCCGGCCTGTCCAAGCTGGTCGCCACCGAGCCGCTGGATGTCTGGAAGGATTACCTGGCCTTCCACGCGCTGGACCGCGCCGCTGCCTACCTGCCGAAGAAGTTCGCCGATGCCCGCTTCGCCTTCCATGGCACCGCGCTGAGCGGCACCCCGCAGCAGAGCGACCGCTGGAAGCGTGCAGTGGACGACGCCAACCATGCCATCGGCGAAGCGATCGGCAAGCGTTACGTAGAGAAGCACTTCGACGCCAAGACCAAGGAACGCGCGGACGAGATGGCGAAGAACATCATCGCCGCCTTCGCCAAGCGCATCGACGCGCTCGCGTGGATGTCGCCGCAGACCAAGGCCAGCGCCAAGGCCAAGGTGGCCGGCCTGACCGTGGGCATGGGTTACCCGGAAAAGTGGCGTGATTACACCGGCCTGGAGATCCGCCGTGATGACGCGCTGGGCAATGCGCAGCGCGCCGAACTGTTCGAGTACCAGCGCAACATCGCCAAGCTGGGCAAGGCGGTCGACCACAGCGAGTGGGCGATGCTGCCGCAGACCATCAACGCGATGAACGTGCCGCTGGAGAACCGCCTGGTGTTCCCGGCCGCGATCCTGCAGCCGCCGTTCTTCGACGGTGCTGCCGACGACGCGGTGAACTACGGCGCCATCGGCGCAGTGATCGGCCACGAGATCAGCCACGGCTTCGACAACGCCGGTGCGCTGTTCGACGAGACCGGCAAGCTGCACAACTGGTGGACCGCTGAAGACCTGAAGCAGTTCAACGCCGCTGGTGATGCGCTGGCCGCACAGTTCAGCAGCTACGAGCCGTTCCCGGGCGTGCATGTGAACGGCAAGCTGACCCTGGGCGAGAACATCGCCGACGTGGCTGGCCTGGGTACCGCCTACGATGCCTACCAGCTGTCGCTGCAGGGCAAGCCGGGCCAGACCCTGGAAGGCTTCACCCCCGACCAGCGCTTCTTCCTCGGCTTCGCCCAGGCGTGGCGCAGCAAGAGCCGCGAGCAGGCGCTGCGCAACTCGCTGCTGACCGATGTGCATGCACCGGGCCAGTTCCGCGCACTCACCGTGCGCAACATCGACGCCTGGTACCCGGCGTTCGAAGTGAAGGAAGGCCAGAAGCTGTACCTGGCCCCGGACAAGCGGGTCAAGGTGTGGTGATGTAACCGGAACGGGCGCCGCAAGGCGCCCGTTTCATTTCCCGGTAGCTGCCAACCTGGGTTGGCACATGCCCCGCTCTGGTGGGTGCCAACCCTGGTCGGCACATGCCCCGCTCTGGTAGCTGCCAACCTTGGTTGGCACGGGGCAGGAATCCACGCATGGCGTGGATCTACCTGCGGGTGGTGGCAACCATCAGGAGAGCGCTCGCAGCCAACACCGCAGCAGCCCAAAGCGTGGCGTATGGCCCGACACCATCCAGCAGCCGTCCACCGCCCCACGCGCCAAGCGCGATGCCGATATTGAACACGCCTACATACAGGGCGGTGGCGATCTCCACGGCCTGCGGCACCGCTTTCATCATCCAGCTCATCAGGCCCACCGATACGCCGCCATAGGCCAGGCCCCATAGCAGCAGCACCGCAATGCCACCGCTCGGCGTGCCCCCCAGCCACAGCAACAGCAGCGGCGTCAGCAGCAGGCCCGATGCGATCGCCAGCAACGTACCGCGCGGATGGCGCGCTGCCAGCGGCCCGGCAATGAAGTTGCCGGCGATGCCGGCCAGGCCGTAGGCAAACAACAGTGCACCGATCCACGACGCCTCCACGCCCGAGACGGACGTCAGCAGCGGCCGCACGTAGGTGAAGGCGATGAAGTGCCCGGACACCAGCAGCACGGTCAGCCACAGGCCACGCCGCAGGTCGCGCTGGCCAAGCTGCTGCACGAACTGCCGCAGCCGCACCGATGTACTTACAGGTAACGCAGGAACCACCCGCAGATGCAGCAGCATCACCGCCGCACTGAACAACGCCATCGCTGCAAAGGCGCTGCGCCAACCCAATGCATCCCCGATCAGCGCGCCCAACGGAACGCCCAGCACCGACGCTGCGGCCACGCCGCCGAAGATGATCGAGGTAGCCAGGCCGATGCGGTCAGCCGGCACCAGGCGCGCAGCCAGACCGCCGGCGATGGCCCAGATGCCGCCCATGCAGAACCCCACCAGCACCCGTGCGGCCAACAGCCAGCCGATGCCCGGTGCCAGCGCCGACGCGAGGTTGGCGACCAGCAGGAGCGCAAGCAGCGCGCACAGGATGCGACGGCGATCAATGCCACCGGCTGCGATCACCACCAGCGGTGCGAACACTGCCGCCAGCAGGGCCGGCAGCGAGATCATCAGGCCGGCGGTGCCGGTGGACGCGCCGAGATCTTCGGCGATCGGGGTCAGCAGGCCGACCGGCAGCATTTCGGTGGTGACCACCGAGAACGTGGCGAGGCCGACGGCGGAAACCGACCACCACGGATGACGAGGCACAGTCGCGGCGTGCGCAGGCGATGAAGCGCTCACGGGACGATTCCTTCAGGGGATGTGGTCGAGGCAGACGGGCGCAGTGCACGTTGCGCGAGCACGGCGAACAGCAGCACGCCACCGCCTGCCACCAGCGCAACAGCAAAACCGCTGCGCACGCCCCCCGCATCGACACCCTGCCCGGACAGTGCCGCGCCCAGCGCCACGCCGATGTTCAATCCGGCCAGCAACCAGGTCATGCCTTCGGTCAGGCGCGATTCGGGCACGTACTGTTCGACCAGCGACATCGCAACGATCATCGTCGGCGCGAAGAACACCCCGGCCAGCAGCACGGCAACGGCCAGGGCAGGCAGGCTGCCGACCCACAGCGGCGGTAGCGTGGCCAATGCAGTGGCCGCTGCTCCGGTCAGCAACAGGCGCGGCAACGGGATCTGCAGCTTCTGCGCACCAAACAGCAGGCCCGCCGCGCAGCTGCCCAGCGCATAGGCCGACAGCACCCAACTGGCAGCCAGTGGCTGCCCGCTCTGTTCGGCGAAGGCCACGCTGGTGATGTCGACGGTACCGACAATCACACCCATCGCCAGCATCAGCAACGCCAGCAGGCGGATCTCCGCTTGCCGCAGCAGCGAGCGCGAGGGTGTTGCGCCTTCGCAGCGCTGCAGCGGTGGATCGGTACCGCGTTGCAGAACCAGTGCGGTCACCCCGAGCACCAGCAGCAGGGCGGCGGCCAGCACGCCGGCCTGCGGCCATACCGCCACCGACAACCCGACGGACAACGGTGGCCCGGCGATGAAGGTCACCTCGTCGAACACGGTCTCCAGCGAATACGCGGTCTGCAGCTGCGGGCGCCCGTGATGGATCGCGGTCCAGCGCGCGCGCACCATCGCCGACACGCTGGGCATGCAACCGGCCAGCATCGCCGCAATGAACAGCGTCCAGTCCGGCGCGGCCAGCAGCGTGCACGCAAGCAGCAACAGCAACCCCGCCGCACTGGCCGCGGTGGCCCACGGCAGCACCCTGCCCTGCCCGCGCCGGTCGACCCAGCGCGATACCTGCGGCGACAGCAACGCGTAGGTCAGCACGAAGGTGGCCGACACCGCACCGGCCAGTGCATAGCTGCCGCGCAGCTGGGACAGCAGGGTGATGATGCCGATACCGGTCATCGGTAGAGGAAGGCGTGCCAGCAGCCCGGCCAGGGCGAGGCCGGCGGTGCCGGGGGCAGCGAACAGGTCGCGATAGGGGGTGGCCATCAGGATCTCCAGGGCAGCGACTTGCCTGGCGCACCGAGCGCCACGACAATACATACAGAGCGTATGAATAAGAGGCTACATTCATACGTGCCGTATGTAAATAATCATGCACTGTGTATGTAAGGAGCTCCGGATGGTTCGTCGCACCCGCGCCGAGATGGAAGAAACCCGCGCCACCCTGCTGACCACCGCCCGCCGGGTGTTCAGCGCGCATGGCTATGCCGCCACCTCGATGGACGACCTGACCGCCCAGGCCGGGCTGACCCGCGGCGCGCTGTACCACCACTTCGGCGACAAGAAGGGTCTGCTGGCGGCTGTCGTCGCCCAGCTCGATGCCGAGACCGACCTGCGCCTGCAGGCGATCAGCGATGGCGCGGATGATGCCTGGGACGGCTTCGTGCAGCGTTGCCGCGCCTATCTGGAGATGGCACTGGAGCCGGAGATCCAGCGCATCGTGCTGCGCGATGCGCGCGCGGTACTCGGTGGCGCCTCACCGGAATCGCAGCGGCACTGCGTGAACTCGATGCAGCGCCTGATCGAGCAGCTGATTGCCGAGGGTGCGGTGGCGCCGGTGGATGCGCAGGCGATGGCGTCGCTGATCTACGGCAGCCTGGCCGAGGCCGCGTTCTGGATCGCCGAGGGCGAGCAGGGCGACGCGCGGTTGCGGCAGGCGACGGCGGCGTTGGAGATGCTGTTGCGTGGGTTGAAGTCGACGGAGTAAGGCCCATCCACGCATGGCGTGGATCTACGGCGGAATCCGTTTTGCATGGAATGGATCCACCCCATGGCCCGCTTTGGTAGATGCCAACCTTGGTTGGCGCTTCTGCGACACCGCGCGAAACGCGTGCCAACCAAGGTTGGCACCTACCGGGGAACGGTGGGCCACTCGCGGAGTACATCCACCGGCACGCCCACGCGCGTGCAGGCGCGGCTGGCGAGGCCATCGGGCAGTGCGCGGCGGAACAGCGGCGCCATGCCCCGCATCAGTTTCGCCGACGCGGCCGCCTGCGCCCGTTGGCGGCCATTGCGCTCGAGCATGCCTTCGGCCCAGTCCGGCAGCAGCGCCGCACCGGCGCCGAGGAACACTTCGCGCGAGAGACCCGGCACCGGTACCGGCAGGCGCACGCCGGACAACACCTCCAGCACTTCGCGCGAGCGTTCGTCGACGCGCAGTTCCGGCTGCCGCGCGCAGAAGTACGCGGCCACTTCCGCTTCACTGCGCGGCACATCCACCGCACCCAGTGCCTCGGCCACGCAGCGGTACTCGTCGTAGTAGCGATCGGCGATGTGCGCAGGCACCTCGCGCCCGTAGCGGCGGAAGCCTTGCAGGAAGCCAAACGCCTCGGTCACGTGCACCCACGTCAGCAGTTGCGGATCGTCCGCCGCATAGGGCTCCCCCTGCGCGGTCTGGCCGCGGATCTGCGCATGGATGCGGCGTACCTTGGCCACCAGCGCCTCCACCTCGCCGCTGGGCGCATAGCTGGTGCCGGCAACGAAGGCGGTGGTGCGGCGCAGGCGGCCCACCAGGTCCTGGCGGAAGTTGGAATGGTCATAGACCCCGGCCAGCGCGCGCGGGTGCAGGGTCTGCAGCATCAGCGCGCACAGGCCTCCGGCCAGCATCGACGGAAATTCCGCATGCAGCCGCCAGGTGACGCTGTCCGGGCCGAACCAGCCCGGGTCACCCAGCGGGTGGTCGTAGTCGATGCCGCTCTGGCCACGCGGGAAGGCCTCCAGGACCCAGCGCCGGATCGGCGCGGTCACGGGGCGGGAGAGTCGCTGCAGCAGAGCCGGCATCACAGGTCCAGGAGAGGCGGAAGAACGGCCACGCGTTGCGCGGTCGGCCCCGATTCTGGTCGATCACGACGCCGACGGCGAGTCTCCGCGCTCAGCCACGGTTTCATGTGCAGCCGCAGCACGTTTCACCCTGCGACATCCTGTCGCAGGCTGCGACCGTGATGTTGCGATGCAACAACATTCACCCATTCAGACAAAACCCTTACGCCGCTAGGCATTGCGCCCATTGCACGGCTCGCTGGAAGTGCTAGAACTGAACCCGCCACACCGTCCAACGCTGATCGACGCACGTTCCACAAGGAGCCAGCCATGATTGCTTTGTTCAAGGGTTTGGGACTACTGCTTCGCGACAACGAGCTCTACAGCAGCCCGTTCGAAAAACAGGTCGCGCACTGGCGCAGCCTCAGCGAGCAGCAGATCCGCGATGAAGTGGCTGTGCTGGCCCAGGCCAAGTGCCAATGGCTGATCGCCTCGATCGTCGGCTGGCAGGCGGCCTCGCTGCTGATCCTCGGGCTGATCACCAACTACCTGTGGCGCGACGATTACCACATCACCTTCACCCGCGTGGTCGTGGTGTTCGGCTCATGGATCTCGATCCTGTTCGTGATCTGGTTCATGGCCAACATGTTCGACCGCACCGCCGGTTTCGAGCGTTGGATGAAGGCCTTCAACAGCCGCGCCCGCATCAGCTCCAAGGCCGACAGCGTCGAGAACGTGGCCGAGGCACTGGACCTGGCCGAGCACTACCCGGAAGTGCTGGACTACAAGCAGGCCGTCACTGCCAAGCGCGAGCTGCGCCATGAGGACATCCGCATCATGACCGAGATCGGGCGCATGAAGCAGCACTCAGAACTGGTCGGCCGCCTGAACCATGTGGGTGAGAACGAGCACCACCACGACCTGACACTGCAACCTGCCTACTGACCCTTCAGGGAAGCGGGGGGACCCACAATGCCACCGTGATCACTCACGGTGGCATTGTTCTATCGGGTCCTGGCTGACGCATTGGTGGAAGCCCCTGGGCAGGTCACGCATCGCCTCGGTCTTTCCCACCGCCACCGCGAACCGACGCAACGGCGGCGTGGCACACGCGGCCCCGCTGCTGCATGCAGGGTCCAGCACCACGTAGTGGCAGTGGCCACTGCTGCTGGCGATGCACTGGAACCGCGCCTCGCCATCGACCACGGTGCGTTTGCTGTACAGCGTGTCCACGCCGTTGGCATTGGTACGGGTGATCGAGGTTTCGCTGGACTTCTCGCAGCCGGCCAACGACAGCGCAGCAACGCAGGCAAACAGGAACAGGCGCATGGTGCCTCCAGGGTGCGGCTACATGCCGCGGAACAGGCTCATGAAGGGTTGGCTGACCACCAGCGTCTCCGTACGCCCACGCAGGCGCAGCACCCCGCGCCCGGTATCGTCGCGGCTGACCGCTGCCACCGCCTTCATGTTGACGATGGTCGAGCGATGGATCTGGCGGAAGTGCTGCGGATCGAGCACTTCCAGCAGCTCGCGCAACGGTGTGCGCAGCAGGCTCTCACCGGCCGCGGTCATCACGGTGGTGTACTTGTTGTCAGCACGGAAATAGGCCACGTCTTCCAGCATGATCAGCTGCGTCTCGCGGCCGTTGCTGGCGGTGATCCAGGCCAAGGGCGGGCGCTCTGCCGCCCTCTGCGACGGCCCCAGGCGCTGAAGCAGGCGTTCGAGTACGGCATCGTCCTGGCGCGTTGATGGCAGCCGCGACAGGATGCGTTCGCGCGTGGCCAGCAGGCGCTCATCGCTGACCGGCTTCAGCAGGTAGTCCATCGCACCCTGCTCGAACGCGTCGATGGCGTACTGGTCGTAGGCGGTAACGAACACCACCTGGGTGCGCGGGCTCAGTTCGGACAGCGAACGGGCCACTTCAATGCCACTGATGCCGGGCATGCGGATATCGAGGAAGGCGATGTCCGGCTGTTTCTCGGCCAGCTGTTCCAGCGCACTGGCGCCATCCTCGCACTCGGCCACCAGCTTCAGGTCCGGCCACAACCGGCCCAGCTGCTCGACCAGCGACTGCCGCAGCAGTTCCTCGTCTTCGGCAATGAGCGCCTCAAGCGGCATGGCTGCGCTCCTTGCTCGACTGCGGCAGGGTCATGGTCGCGGCCACGCCGCTGGGGAAGTTGGCGACGATCGCCACGCCGGCCTGTTCGCCGCAGGTCAGGCGCAGGCGCTCGCGCAGGTTCTTCAGGCCGATGCCGGTACCGCTGGTGCCCTGGCCGAAGCCGAGGCCATCGTCGGCCACCGTCACCGTTACATGGTCATCGAAGCCACGCGCCAGGATCCAGATCGTGCCACCGCCGGGCTTCGGTTCCAGGCCATGCTTGATCGCGTTCTCCACCAGCGTCTGCAGCGCCATCGCCGGCAGCTGCACGCCGTGCAGTTCGTTCGGTACCTGCACCTCCACCCCCAGCCGTGCGCCCATGCGGATACGCAGGATCTCCAGGTAGGCACGGGTACGCTCCAGCTCCACGCCCAGCGTGGACAGCGATTCGTCCACCTGTGGCAACGAGCTGCGCAGGTACTGGATCAGGTGGCCCAGCATCTGGTCAGCACGTGCCGGGTCGGTGCGGGTCAGCACCTGCGCGTTGGCCAGCGTGTTGTAGAGGAAGTGCGGTTCCACCTGCGCGTGCAGCAGGTTCAACCGGGCCACCGACAGCTCCTTTTCCACCTGGGTCTGCTCGGCCGCGGCCTGCTCGTCGCGACGCTGGTCGGCAACACGGCGGCTGATCGCGCGGGTGACCGCTTCGGCGTTCTCGAAGTTGCTGCCCTCATCCAGTGCCAGCAGGTCGGCCCACCAGCCGGCATCCGGCTCAAACAACAGGGTGACGGTACTGGTGCCCTGCCCCGGCGTGACCGTCGCCAGCACGCTGTTGCGCTTGATCGCCAGCCGTGCCGGCAGGTTCCAGCGCGATGGCTGGCGGCCGTTCCAGGCATCCACGCGGCGCACGTAGGCCCGCACCTGCAGGCTGCCGGCCGAACTTTCCACGTCTTCAACGCGCGGCAGTTCAGCGATGGCCGCTTCCACCACCGAGAATGCCTGGCCGGCATCCATCGGCAGTTCCACCTGGCGGCGCTGGCGGCCGGAGAGCGTGGTCGAATCCAGCCGGCCGGCGACCAGCCAGACGCGGCGTACATGGGTAATCGCGCTGCCCAGCGCGGAAATCATCAGGAACATCACCAGCAGCCCGAACACCCAGCCAGGGCCGTCGTTCATGCCGCTGAAAATGCCGCTCCAGACCATGCCGGCGACGAACAGCGCCGCAGCCCAGGCCAGCAGGTGACGAAGCAGGAGAGAGAGGCTGGCGAACACGGCGGCGCCTTGGAGGAAGGGGGTGAGCCGAGCATAGGGCGGCCCGCCGGGCAAACAAGCGGGTTGCGACGAAGGGCCGGAAAGCGGGGATGGAAGCCATTCTGGTAGAGCCGGCCAGCGGCCGGCACTACCCGGGAGGCGCCGGGCAAGCCCGGCGCGTTGCCTTATTTGCGCTGGTCGGCGCTGGCGTCACGCACGGCGCGGAACGATTCGTCCTTGCTCCAGTTTGGCCAGCTGCGCGAGTTGGCCAGCTGGTTGCCCAGCGTGTACAGCACCTCCAGGTCGCGGGCGGCACCGGCGAACACCCAGTCCGGCTGCCACTCGTCGCCCTGCTGGTGGTAGCGCTTGGCGGTGTAGTCCTCGGAGGCCTTCTTGCCTGCGGCCACGCCACCGTCCACCCAGTCCTGGCCGGCCGACCAGGACAGCGCCGGCACGCCACGCTTGGCGAACGGGAAGTGATCGGAGCGGAAGAACAGGCCCGCTTCCGGCTTCGGGTCCGGCGTGTAGCGGATATCCCAGCCCTTGGCCACGTCCTTCAGCTGGTCCAGCAGCTCGAAGCGCGCGGCACCGTAGATGCCGAAATCACGCGACGGCCCGAACGGCGCCATGCCATCCATGTTGATCACCGCCACGGTCTTTTCCAGCGGATACAGCGGATGGGTGGCGTAGTACTCCGAACCCAGAAGGCCCTTTTCCTCGGCGGTGACCGCCAGGAACAGCAGCGAACGCTGCGGGCGCTTGGCCTTGGCGAAGCCACGGGCCAGTTCGATCAGCGATGCGGTGCCACTGGCGTTGTCCAGAGCGCCATTGAAGATCCGGTCGCCACGTGCGTCGGGCTCGCCCACGCCGATGTGATCCCAGTGCGCGCTGTAGACGAGGGTCTCGTCCGGGTGGCTGCTGCCCTCCAGGCGTGCGGCCACGTTGTGCGAGGTGATCACTTCGGTCTTCACCGCGTACTTCGCGTCCAGGCTGGCGCCGGTCAGCGGCACCGGGGTGAAGTCGCGCTGCTGCGCCTTCTTCTTCAGCGCCTCGAAGTCCTGGCCGGCCGAGCGGAACAGCTCCACGGCCAGGTCGCGCTGGATCCAGCCTTCCAGCAGCGGGTGGCTGTCGGCCGGGTTGTCGCGCACCACATCGAACATGGTGTTGGTGTTGGAACCGGCCACGGTGGCCCAGCCGTACGACGCCGGTGCGGTCTCGTGCACGATCAGCACGCCCAGCGCGCCCTGGCGGGCGCCTTCTTCGTACTTGTAGGTCCAACGGCCGTAGTAGGTCATGCCCTTGCCGTCGAAATCACCCTGGCCGGTCTCGAAGTCCGGGTCATTGATCAGCACGACGGCGATCTTGCCCTTCAGGTCCACGCCCTTGAAGTCATCCCAGTTGCGCTCCGGGGCCTTCACGCCGTAGCCGAGGAACACCAGCGGGGCCTTGCTGATGTCGACGTTGCTGGCGCCGTTCATGGCCGCGCGCACGGCGATCTGCTTGCCCTGTTCCAGCGCAACGGTCTTGCCGCCCTGGTGCAGCGCCAGCTGCGGTGCGCCGACGATGTCGCCCTTGCGCAGCGGCACCGCCTGGGTCCACAGGCGCTTGCCGTCCTTGAGGTCGCCGCCCGGCTGCAGGCCGGCGTCGGCGAACTGCTTGCTGAGGAAGGCGATGGTCTTCTCTTCGCCGGCGGTGGCCGGGGAGCGGCCTTCGTAGGCGTCGGAGGCCAGTTCCTTGACGTCGGCGGAGATCCGCGCGCCATCGAATTTCGGGGTGGCCGCCATCAGTGCGCTCGACACCGACAGGGCCAGCACGCCCAGTACCACTCGTTTCATTGCTCTCTCCAGCAGGGAAATCCTTCTGGAGTGTAAGGGGTTCGGCAGGGCTGCGCCCTGCACCTGCCGAAGCCAGGGCAACAGCAACAGCTGAAGCAACAGCGGCATTCCGTGGGATGGCGGGGTAGGTCCGGTTGCGGGGGACGCCGTGAATCCGTCCCTGGAGGCTTGGGCGCGCCATCCATGGCGCTTACACCCCCGCAACCGGACCCACCCCGCCTTCGACAGGTTCCCGCTGCTGTTGGTGGGTGTCGACCTTGGTCGGCACGCCGCTGTTGGTAGGTGTCGACCTTGGTCGACACGGACGGAAACAAGAAGGGGTCAGTTCCCTTTCCCGGTGGGAAAGGGCTCTGACCCCTTCTGTGTGCTGCCTTGGCGTGTTACCAGTTCGGGTCTTCGGCCGGGGCGGCAGCGGGCTTGGGCTTCGGCTTGGCCGCCGGGCGCGCGGCGGCGGCCGGTGCAGCCGAGGCCGTTGCGCCGGCAGCGGCAGCGGCCGGCTTGCTGCCCAGCTTCTGGCGCAGTTCAATCTGGCCCGGACGGAAGCCGCCGCGCATGGCGTCGACGCCGTCTTCGATGGTGCCGTACGAGGTCTGTGCGGCCACGCGGTCGATGCGGATGGTGCAGCACGGGTGTTCGCTGCGGCCCAGCGAACGGCCGGTCTGCGGGTCCTTCAGTTCTTCGCCCAGGCGCACGGCCTGCCAGCGCTGGCCGGCCTGCACGGTGTCACCGCCCTGGCTCAGCACCACCTGGTCTCCGTCCACCGAAACCACCGACACCGGGAACAGCGTGGTGACGATGGTGGTGCCGATCTGGCCGGACAGCGATTCCATCATCGCCGCGGCCATGTTGCGGCCATTGACCACGCGCGGCAGGGTGCTCGGGCCAGTCGAGGCCAGCTGGTGGTCGAAGCTGTCGGACATCACCACCTGGCCGGTGGTGGCGTTGATCAGGCGCAGGGTAATGCGGCCGCCACCGGAGTACGAGGTCACCTGGCGGTCGGACATGCGCAGGTTGCGCACGCTGCGCGGGTACTCGAAGCGTTCGATGGTCGGGATCAGGATCAGGTCGGTAGCCAGCTGCTGGCCCACGCGTGCGGTGTCCTGCAGGCGCACGTTGCCACTGTTGATGTGGTCGATCTCGGCCTGCAGTTCGTCGCCGAATTCGCGGTCCAGCACGATGAAGCGCTGGGTCTGGGTCAGCGTGTCGGACAGCCGTGCGCGGATCGCATCGGCCACTTCGTCCGCGTCCACGCGGCCGTCGCCCACGGCATAGCTGCCGGCCTTGGTGCGCGGCAGTGCAACCACGATCTTCGGCTTGCCCTGCTCGTCCGGCGCGCGGTACTGGGCAATCTGTGCGCGCACGCGCACCTTCCAGTAGCTGCGCATGCGGCGATGGGTCACGTCGGAATCGAACGAACTGGCGCCACGCTTGGCATCGACGCTGACCTTCTCGTCGTAGCTTTCCCTGACGCTGGCCGAGGCCGAACCGCTCTTGGCCGAGGCTTCGCCGGAGGCACTGGCCGACGCCGAGCCCTTGAAGCTCCAGCCTTCGTCGCTGGCGCGCACGCGGGCGATGGTTTCCTCGTCCAGCTGCCGCACTTCATCCTGCGACAGGATTTCATAGCCCAGCACCGCGCCCTGCGAGCCGGCGATCATCTGCTGGGTGAACGCGTCGGCGCGGATATCGCCGACGTGTTCGTCATCCACATCCACATGCAGGCCTGCACGCAGGCTCTGCATCTGGCTGGCCACGCGTACGCCGTTGACCTGCGCCACCGCCGACTGCAATGCCGCCAGCACCGCCAGTTCCGGGGTGCTGCCGATGCCGTCGGCTTCGCGCGCGACCTGGGTGGTGCCGCCGAAATCCGGCGTGCCACGCAGGGGCGCTGCTTCCGCTGGCGCATTGCTGGCCAGTGCACTGGTTGCCTTGTCCTTGGCGGGCGCGGCGGCCGGGGTGTCCTGCTTGCCACAGGCTGCAAGCAGCGTGGCAGCCAGGCCCAGGCCGATCAAACGGTAGGTCATACGCATGGAGATTCGCCTCGGATCAGAGCGTGTCGAGCATCGAATCAGCGTTGGACGGCACCTTCACCTTGCTCTTCTTGGCGAAGGTCACGGCCGACTTGGTCGAACCGTACAGGCCCTGGATGAAGCCCGGCGATTCCTTGGCCACCCATGCACCTGCTGCCAGCTTGCGGCCGACGGTGGCCAGCTGGGTCGCGCCCAGGTTCTTCATGCCGGCGGTGAAGTTGCTGGCTTCGCCGCCCAGCTTCTGTGCTTCGGCCGCCGAGGACAGCAGCGAGACCAGGCCTTCGGCGTAGTGCTGCTTGGATTCAGCGTTCAGTTCCGGCTGTGCGGCCTGGCGCTCGTTGATCGCCGCCTGCGCAGCTTCACTGACCGACACCGACTTCTTCATCGCATCGACGCTGACCGAACCCGACGACAGCGCCTGGCGCTCGGCTTCCAGCAGCTGCACCTGCTCGGCCAGGCCGAAGGCGCGGGCAAACGAGGTCTGGGCCTGCAGCGAGTGCGACTGCGAGCTGACGAAACGACGCACCAGCGCTTCCTGCGCGGCTTCGTCCGGAGCGGCGGCGCTGGAGGCGCTGCTGCTGGAGGTGCCGGTAGCGGCGCCAGCCAGGTCCTTCAGCTTGCCCAGGCCCGCGTGGGCCGGCATCGACAGGGTGGCGGCAGCGATGGCCACGACAAGAGCGGTATTGCGGATCATATGAGTGTCCTTTGGGAGAGACGGCCGCGAAGCGGCACGTGGGAAATCGGTAACCCCGGGCGATGCCGAGCGAGCTCGGCACCCACCGGGGTGGCGGATCAACGAACTGCCTTGACGTTCAGTTCGTTGATCATCTGCTGGGCAGCCTTTTCAGCCGCCAGCTGCAGCGCGTTGGTACGGGCGACGGTTTCGTTCGGGCCGGTACCGGAGAACTGCACCGGGCCCACCGACGACACGGTGCGCGGGAAGCGACCGGTCACGTCCAGCACCTTGCCGGTAACCGTGACGAACACGCGGGTGTTGCCGCTGGCCGGGTCACGGTCGCGCATGCCGACGTCGAGGGTGCCGACGGCGATGTACGGGATGTTGGCCGCGCGGATGCCGTTGGCGGTATCACGCAGGGTGGCCGGGGCCAGGTCGTTGCCGGTGCTGAAGTCCTTGCGGATACGCTCGATGCTGAGCAGACCGCGCGATTCGCCTTCCACGTATTCGGCTTCAACCACTTCGTAGCCGGCGGCGCTGAAGGCACCGGTCATCGCGGTGTTCACTTCGGCGGCGTTGGCCACCTTCCAGCTGATGTTGTCGCTGCGCTGGGTGGTGCTGCCGCCGCTGGTGACCGACATCGAACCGTTCTGGTTGATGCTGCCGTTGGTGCTGACCGAGTTGCCGCGGAAGCTGTCGCCTTCACGGGTGTTCTCGCTGTAGCTGCTGCTGGCGTCGACGCGGCGGTATTCCTTGTCCTGGAACGACTGCACGGTGTCCTGCGAGCGCGCCATGAACAGGAAGGTCAGCAGCGAGCGCTGCGCGGCGGTGGCACCGGCCACGGCCGAGCCGGCATCCAGCTTGGTCTGCAGCAGTGTGGTGTTGATCTCGGCGCGGACGGTGACGGTGTAGGTCTTGGCCTTCTTGTCTTCGGTGTCCGACAGCTGCACGGCGCTGAGCACGTAGCGGTCGATCTCGCCGATGAACTCGGAGCGACGTGCTTCGAACAGGCGCAGCTTGGCCGCACCGGTCTCGGCGATGTACGCCTCCAGTGCATTGACCTTGGCCTTGTTCAGGGCCTGGGCGCGGGTGTCGGCACTCAGGCGCAGGCCGTAGCTGGCCGAACCGGTACCGCGTGAACTGGCGGTCTGTGCAGCGACCGGGGAGGCCACCACCAGGGCGATGAGGATGAGCAGGATGGTACGCATCAACGACATGACTTGATCAACTCCTGGAGGGCTTGGGTCTGCTGCTGCAACGGGCGGCCGCCCGGCTTCTGTTCGTCCAGCCAGCCGCGCGAATCGGCGCGCTTGGCGGCGGCGCCGGCGAAGGCGTCGAAGCCGGCCAGCAGGGTTTCGTAGCTGGCCGACCACTGGTCGACCTGCCACTGCGTGACCGGCACCACCTTGGTGGCACCCTTGCGCAGCGGCTGTTCGAAATAGACCTTGCCGGAGAACGGCTCGGTCACCTTGGCGGTGAAGAACGCGCCGAACAGCATCGTCTTCATCGCCGGCGTTTCTTCGATCACGCCGTTCTTCAGCGCATCCACCTGCAGGTTGATGACGTAGTCCGGCTCGGGAATCTTCAGCTGGTAGACCTTGCCGTCGGCAAAGCGCGCCGCCATCGCACCACCGATCGCCTGGCCCGAGGCCGGCGGCAGCAGGCCGACGCCGGTATTGGACGACAGCGTCTTGGACAGCTCATGGGCCAGCGTGGCGCGCAGCGGGGCTTCCCACTTCGGGTCGGGCAGCTTGGCGCGGACCGCGTCGGACAGGGTTACGCCACCGACCTGCAGGCGACGCACGGCGGCATCGGGCAGCCTGGCCTGGGCGAGGCTGGCAGCCAGCACCTGCGACAGGCTGGTATCGGCGCTGCCATACAGGAGATCGGCGACGATCGCGTCGATATCGTCGTTGTCCGGCCGGTAATCCTGCACGTCGATGCGCTGCAGGGTAAGCGGATAGGACGCGATCACCTGGCGCTCGCGGAAATCGAAGAACAGCGCCTGCAGCGCCACTTCCACCAGCACCTTGTACTGGTCACCGATCGGCTCGACCGAGACCAGTTCGCGGTCCAGTGCCGCGGCCAGCACTGTCGCACTGGTGGTGCCGTCGAGCATCGCCACCGGCTGGTCGATCAGTTCCAGATTGGCCGGCGGGCGACGCTTGAGCCCCTGCCCCAGGGTCTGGTTGAGCGGGATCAAGCCACGCTTTTCCAGCACGGCGTGCGCATGCGGTGTGGTCGCCTGCACGGCAGCGGCATCAGCGGTATAGGCAAAACCGGCCCAATAGGCCTGCTGTGATTTGTCTGCCGCCTGTACGGCCATCGGCCATACGGCCAGGCACAGGGCACAGGCAAGCAGGCGCGCAAAAGCGCGCGATGCGCTCTTCGTCCTTGAATACATCCAACCGCTCCTCGGTCAATACGCATGGAAAGTGGACGCTGACGCGTCCGCTGGGCGCGAAACATAACGGCTCGCGGGCCCGCCGACAAGTGCTGCCTTCGTCGAGGTCACTCCGTGGGAGGCAGGCCGGCCCGTTGCCGCAGCAGGCCCCGCTCTGCCTGGTTCTGGCTGAGTCTGGCGGCTTCCGCAAAAGCGTGACGTGCGTCCAGGTCGCGCCCCAGCGCCTGTAGTAACTCCCCGCGCACCACCTGCAGCGGCGCGTACTCACGCAGTCGCGCGTCCACCAGCAACGGCTGCAGCTGCGCCCACGCCGCGAAGGCACCGTCACTGCGCAGCACCGCCACGACCCGGTTCAATGCAACAACCGGCGAGGGCTGCACCTGCAGCAGCTGCGTATAGAGCGCTGCGATGCGCGGCCAGTCGGTATCCTCGGGGCGGCGCGCCGCTGCATGGCACGCTGCGATACGCGCCTGCAGTACATAGGGATCATCAGCGCCACCGGCGGCCAGCGCGCGCGCCAGCACCTGCTGCCCGCGTTCAATCTGCAGCCAGTCCCAGCGCGCGCGGTTCTGCTGGTCCAGCAGTACCGGCACGCCCTGCGCATCGGTCCGTGCCGCGGCACGCGAGGCCTGCAGCTCCATCAGCGCCAGCAGGCCCAGCACCGGCGGCACCGGCAGCCGGTGCGCCAGGATGCGCGCGAGCCGCAGCGCCTCCTCGCACAGTGCCGGGCGCATCCAGTCGTCACCGGCACTGGCCGCATAGCCTTCGTTGAACACCAGGTAGATCGCTTCCAGCACCGAACCAAGCCGCTCGGGCATCGCGTCAGCACGCGGGACCTCGTAGGGCACCTGCTTCTGCGCCAAGGTGCGCTTGGCGCGCACGATGCGCTGGGCGATGGTCGGCTCGGGCTGCAGGAAGGCGCGCGCGATCTCGACAGTGGTCAGGCCACCCAGCAGGCGCAGGGTCAATGCCACCCGTGCATCGGCCGGCAGCACCGGATGGCAGGCCACGAACATCAGCCGCAGCAGGTCGTCACCCAGATCATCTTCCAGCGCTTGACTGTCATCGGGCGCCGGCAGCGGCGCCGGATGCAGTTCCTCGCCCCACTGCGCATGCTGCTGCGCCACCCGCTGGTGCTGGCGCAGCACATCAATGGCACGGTTGCGCGCAGTGGTCATCAGCCAGGCTCCGGGGTTGTCCGGGATGCCCTGCTCCGGCCAGCGCTCCAGCGCGGCCAGCCAGGTGTCCTGGGCCAGCTCCTCGGCGCGGCCGACATCGCCCCCGAGCAGCCGCGCCAGGCGCGCGATCAACACCGGCGACTCCATCCGCCAGAGGGTTTCCAGACGCTGCGTCAGTGCGGGCTCGAGCATGCGCCGATCACAGCACGCACGCCCGGCCCGCACAAGCGCCGCAGCTCACGCTTCAACTATCGGCTTGAAGCCACCCCAGAACATGCGCTTGGTATCAAACGGCATGTCCTTCGGGCCCAGCGACGCCAGCCGCGGGTCCGCCATCACTTTCGCGTTGATACGGTCGCGCGCCGCGCGCGAACGGAACACGACGAAGGCGACGATCACCGTTTCGCCCGGTTTGGCCTTGACCGCACGTGGAAACGACGTGCTCTTTCCCGGTTCCACATCGTCAGCCACGCATTCCATGTACTGCAGCGCGCCATGGTCCTTCCACACCGCACCGGCCTTGCGGGCAAGGCGGCGGTAGGCCGCCACCTTGTCCTGGGGGCACGGCAGCACGTAAGCATCCACGTAAGCCATGAGGATTCTCCCTGCGGCGGCCGTCAGCCCGGCTCGCCGTCCATGTGTGCGATTTCCCAGAGATGGCCATCCAGATCCTGGAAGCCGCGCTGGTACATGAAGCCCAGGTCGCGCGGCGGCTGCGGTTCGCTGCCGCCGGCGGCCAGTGCCTTGTCCACCAACTCGTCAACTGCCTTGCGACTGGGTGCCGAGAGTGCGTTGATCACTTCCGTGTGGGTGTGCGCATCGGCAATCGGCTTGTTGGTGAACTGCTGGAAAAAAGGCTGGGTCAGCAGCATCACGTAGATGCTCTCGCTGATGACCATGCCTGCCGCGTCATCGTTGGTGTAAGTTGGATTGAAGCTGTAGCCCAGCGCGGTGAAGAAGGCCTTGGATTTCTCCAGGTCCTTCACCGGAAGATTGACGAAGATCATCTGCGGTTGCGGTGCACTCATCGGTGAAGCTCCTTGTGGATGAAAGAAAGAAGAATCAGGGCTGCTTCATGCAGTTGACCATCCACGGCTTGCCGTAGCGATCGATCAACATGCCCCAGCGGTGCGCCCAGAACGTTTCGGCGATCGGCATCTGCACCTGGCCACCTTCGGCCAGCGCCGCGAACACGCGTTCGGCTTCTTCGATGCTGTCGACGTCGACATTGATGGTGGTCGAACCACCCTCGCCACCGCCGGGACCGTCGGCCGCCATCACGATGGCGCTACCGATTTCCAGCTGGCTGTGCGCGACGTGGTCCAGGGTTTCCGGCGGCATCTCGTTGCAGCCCGGCGAGCCATCGGAGGGCGGCATGTCGCGGTATTTCATTTCCGAGGTGACCTGGCCACCGAGTGCCTTTGCATAGAACGCCATCGCCTCATGGGCCTGGCCGCTGAAGCCGAGGAAGGGAATCAATTTCATGGCAATACTCCGTCGTGGGTTTCAGGGGGGTAGCGCCGGTCCATGCCCGGCGGGGGAAATGAACCGGGTCAACCTTCCAACTGTGCACGCAGACGCTGTTCCTACTGCTGTAATTCGGGGGTGAAGGCTTCACCAAAGTCTTCGGCGGAGATCAGCGGGCGCAGCTCCAGCGTGCCGCCACTGTTGAACGGCGCGCGGCTGGCCCATTCAACGGCCTCGTCCAGCGAGCGCACGTCCCACAGCCAGAAGCCGGCGATCTGGTCGCTGGCGGGGCCAAACGGACCGGCCTCGATCTTGGGCGCGCCACTGCCGAAATGAATGCGACGTCCGCGCTGGGTGGCATGCAGGCCTTCACCGGCCAGCATGATGCCGGCGGCCACGAGCTGTTCGTTGAAGGCGCCCATTTCGGACAGTTCCTGTTCGCTGGGCATGCGGCCGGCTTCGGAGTCGGCGTTGGCCTTTACGATCACCATCACTTTCATTGCGGTCTCCCGTGGGAACGCGTGGTGCGTGCCCTTCACTGGGTACAACGAACCAGGGGGCTGGGAATCGACACGTTCTCTGAAAATTGTTTCTTCCGTGGAAAGCGCGCCTTCGGCGGGAGTCGGCGAACGGCGGAGCCCCTCCGTGGTGGGTGGGTTGGTCGCTGAAAGCTGGTTTCCTGTGGGTGGGCCGGGCGGGTGGGATTGGCGGGGACGCCGTAAACCCGTCCATGGGGGCTTAGCCGCGGCATCCATGCCGCGGATACCCCGCCAACCCCACCCGCCCGGCCCCAGACAGATTCCGGTGGCCGAACCACCACGGGAAGATCAAGAAAAAAGGCAGAAGCAACAGCAACAGCGGGTGGCTGGCGACCTCGGCTTTGCGAGCGGAGCGACCCGCTTTTGCTCTTGTTGTTGATCTCCCGTGGTGGGTCAGCCGCAGAGATCTGTCCAAGGCCGGGTGGGGAGGCAGGGCAGGGGCGTGAGCCGCATGGATGCGGCGACCGAGCTTACATGGACGTACTTGCAGCGCCCCCTGCCCTGCCTCCCCACCCGGCCAAATCCAAGAACCCGAGCTTTCAGCGCCCCCCCCCCACCACGGAGGGGCTCCGCCGTTCGCCGATCGCCCGCCGCAGGCGGCTTTTCGCACTGCAGCATGCCGGCAGGCAAACCTGCGCCATCATGGGCACCCCGCCCCCGCCAGGACCGTGCCATGCAGCAGTACCTGCTTCTGATCTACATCGAGCCTGCCCTGCTGCAGGCGCTGCCCACCGAAGAATTCAACGCGCTGATGCGCGACTGCCTCGCCCACGCCGACAAACTGCAGGCGGAAGGCACGCTGCTGGCCGCGCAGAAGCTGCAGCCGGTCGACACCGCGCAGACCCTGCGCGTGCGCGATGGCCACAGCCGCGTACTGGATGGCCCGTTCGCCGAAACCCGCGAACTGCTGGCCGGCTTCAACCTGATCGTCGCCCGCGACAGCGACGAAGCCATGCGCATCGCCCGCGATTTCCCGTGGGCACGCTTCGGCAGCATCGAGGTGCGGCCGCTGGAAGACATGGACGCCGAGCGCGAACGCTGCGGCGCCCCGGCTGCGGCTATGGCAGCAACCGTACTCTGATCTCGCGCGGGCCCACGCCTTCGTTGCCGCTGTAGTCGCGCACGCTGGCGCGCACGGTGTACTCGCCCGGAGGCAATGCCGCCGGCTGCCAGCGCCCGGTTTCCATCAGGCCGTCACGCACGGTGTTGGTGGCGAGGTAGCGGAAGCGGGTCACCGCACTGCCATGCACGGTGATGCCGCTGTCCGGTGCGTAGGCCACGCGCACCGCTTCGGTCTGCGGCGGCATGCGGTTGAACACGATGTTCCAGCGCGGCTGCTCATAACCCTGCAGCGGCTGCCCGGCAGCATCGAGGATCTGGTAGCCCACCTGGTACATGCCCAGCCGGCGCCGCGGCAGGTTGTTGTCGACCTGGTCCCAGGCCTCGACCACGATCTGCACGCCACGGCCCTGCCGCGCCAGCATCACCACGCCGTCGCTGCCCGCCGCCAGCGGCTGGTCGTTGTCGTCCAGCAGCGCCACATCGGTGATGCGCGGTGCGAAGTGGTCGGCGTAGTTATGGAAACCCAGCGCCACGGCGTTGGTTTCGAAGCCGCCGGTGCCCACCGCCAGGTGCACGTGCGCCTGGTTGTTGATGCTGCCCAGGCGATCGCCGACGTGGATGCGCGTGCCGCGACGCACGCGCATCCGCTCCAGCTTGCCCTGTTCGTCGTACAGCGCCTGCCAGCGCGCATCGAACGGCTGGTCGCGCGGTGTGCGGCCGACCCGCATGTGGATGTACTTGAGGCGGTCCACGGCCAGGCCCTCGGCCTGCCCACCCAGGCTCCACGCCGCTACCGGGCTGCTGATCTTGCCATCGGCGATCGCCAGCACGGTCTGGCCGACATCGCCGCGCACATCGAAACCGCCGTGCAGGTGGTGGCGGCTCTCGCCCTTGAAGTTGCCGCGCACCTCGCCCAGCGTGCCGACCACTTCATGCCAGCCGTCCTGGGGTGCCAATGGCCAGCGCCCACCGGTGTCCGGCAATGCTGCATCGGCAGCGGGCCCGACCAGCGCCGGTGCCGGCAGGTCACCCACCGGCAGCGGGCGCAGGCGGTGCAGGCGATAGCTGGCGGAATCGGCGACCAGCACGCTGCCATCGGCATCCATCGCCAACCCACTGGGGCGGGCCAGGCGTGGCAGGCGGCCGTTGCCCACCAGCGCGATCTGGTGGCCCTGCGGTGTTACCTGCACGATGCGGCCATCAAGGTCACCCACGTACAGCACGCCGTCGTGCGTGGTGGCCAGCGACAGCGGCCCATTGATCACGCCGCCATCGCCCAGCAGCGTGCTGACCATGCCGTCGGCACCGACCCGACGCACCGCGTTGTTGAACAGGTCGGCCACCAGCAGCGCGCCGTGCGCATCGAAGGCCAGCGCCACTGGTGTATCGAAGCGTGCATCGCCCGCCAGGCCATCGGCCAGCCCCGGGCGCTCGCCGCCGGCCAGGGTACGCACGTTGCCGTCGGTACCGATCACCCGGATGCGGTCGTTGAAGGTATCGGCCACATAGACCTGGCCCTGCGCGTCCACCGCGATGCCCATCGGCGCATCGAACCGCGCCTGCGCGGCAGAGCCATCGGCGTAGCCCTGTTCGCCACCGGCCAGCGTGGTCACCTGGCCATCGGTGCCGATACGGCGGATCGCGTGGTTGCCGGTGTCGGTCACATACAGGTTGCCCTGCGCGTCGGCGGCGATGCCCGACGGCGTATTGAAACTGGCCTGCAGTGCCGGGCCATCGATACGCCCCTCGCCCTGCCCGGCCACCGTTTCAACGCGGCCATCGGGAAGTCGACGACGGATCCGGTTGTTGTCACCGGCATCGGTGAAATAGACGCTGCCATCGGCACTGCGCAGCAACGCGTACGGATCGGCGAAACGCGCCTGCGCGGACGCGCCATCGCGGTCACCCGGGTGACCATCGCCGGCCAGCGGCTCGATCTGCGCGGTCCACGCCAGCGGCGTTGGAACCGGACCTGCCGGTTCAGCCGGCGTATGCAGCGGCGTCTCCCACCAGGTCGCGGCCAGTGCCACTACGGTCGCCAACGCTACGCCTGCCGCCATCCATTGCCACCGTGCCATCGTGCTGTGCTGCCTGCCTGCTGTCTGAAGAGGCACTGACAATAGACGCTGAACGCAGGATCCGCCAAGGCCAAACGTACTGCCGGATACCAGAGTTCCATGCGTCGCGCTTGTTCTCCCTGGCTACAGCGGGTTCAATGCTCTTCCCACGGATGGAGATCCTCCATGCCCCGCATCTTCCCCCTCGCCGCCCTGCTGGTGGCCGCACTGGCCAGCACGCCGGCCTCCGCCTCGATCTCGGTGGCACCACAGAAGCCGTCAGTCACCGCCGATGCGATGCACCAGGCCTATGCCACGCGATGGGATGAGGCGATCCAGCAGTCACGCAGTGGCAACACGCTGGGCGCACTCATCGCGATGGAACGGCTGATGGAAGATCCAATGCTGGATGACTTCGATGCTGAACATCGCGGCCGCGCCGCGCAGGTGGCCGGCTGGACCGCGATGGTGCAGAAGAAGCCGGACCAGGCTCGCCGCTATCTGCAGCGCGCGCAGGAGGCACTGCCGGACGATGCGCAGATCCTGCTGACCCTGGTCTCGGTGGAACTGTCCGAGAACCAACCGGCGCCTGCCACCAAGCACCTGGTGCAGGCGCTGAAGCATGCCGACGCGCCGTTGCCGGTGGACCACCACGCGATCAACTACCTGCAGTTCCGCCTGCGGGACCAGCCGCAGCAGCGCATGGAACTGCTGCAGGCACTGTTCGACAACGGCTGGAAGAGCGGCGGCCTGGAACCCACCGGACTGTGGCTGGCACTGGCCACGCTGCAGGCCGACAACGGCCGTGGCGAGGCCATCCCCGCGACCCTGGCCCGCATCTCCGCGCCCGCCGAAATCATCCGGCTGCGCAGTGACAAGCGCTTCGATCCCTATGTCGACCGCGCCAACCCGCGCTTTGATCCCGTGCAGGCTGCACAGAAGCACCTCGACGAACTGCGGGTTTCCGGCCTGCTCGACCGGGCGCTGGACGCGCGCATGGCCGAGTTCAGCAGCACGCTGCTGATGCTGGACCGCAACGAGGAAGTGCTGGCGCTGACCGATGGCATGGCCGCTGCGGCCGCCGAAGGCGAGGCGCCTTCGGCGGCAGAAGCCGAATGGGTGGCATGGCTGCTCAACAGCCGGCTCACGGCGCTGCGCCGGCTGGGTCGCAACGAGGATGCGCTGGCGGCAGCCAAGCTGGCCGCACGCATCGGTGCACTGGGCCCCGATGGTGCCGAGCACCAGTTCAACGTCGGCTTCGTGTTCAGTTCGCTGGGCCGCATGCAGGATGCCGCCACGGCAGTGAATGAGATGCCGGGCCTGGCCGGTTACGGCAAGGCAGCCCAGGCACTGCTGCAGTTCGTTGCCGCCCGTGAACGTGGCGATGCCAAAGCCGAACAGGCCGCGCGTGCAGCGATCCTGGCCCAGGGCGATGATGCGCGCCTGTTCCAGCGCGAAATGCTGCTGGACGAGGGCAATCTCGACGGCGCAGCTGCCGTGCTGATCGAACAGTTGCGCTCACCCATTGAACGCGGTGAAACGCTGGCCAGCCTGCAGGACATGCGCACCTATCCGTCGCTGCCCGGCGACGTGAAGATCGATGCGGCCTGGCGTGCGCTGAAGCAGCGCGCCGACGTGCAGGCCGAGGTTGCCCGCTTGGGCCGCATCGAACGCTACGAACTGGTCAGCACCTCCACCTCGCGCTGAGCAAGCTCCCATGTAGAACCACGTGCGTGCAGCACCACCCGCCTAGCGCGCCGGCACCTCGGTACGGATGCCCATCGCCTCGCGGTAGCGTGCGTACAGGGCCATCACCTTGTCCACGTAGGCCAGGGTTTCGGCATAGGGCGGCACGCCCTTGTAGCGGGTGACCGCGCCGATGCCGGCGTTGTAAGCGGCCGCTGCCAGCGGCCGATCACCGTTGTAGCGACGCAGCAACGCGCGCATGTAGCGGGCGCCGCCATCGATCGACTGCTGCGGCGAGAACGGATCATTCACCCCGTACTCCTGCGCGGTGTCCGGCATCAACTGCATCACGCCCTGTGCGCCTTTGCTGGACACCGCCAGCGCATCGAAGTTGCTTTCGGCATGGGCGATCGCGCGCAGCCACGCATCATCCACGCCGGTGGCCTTGGCGGCGGCCTTGAACTGTTTGGCATGCTGCGCCAGCTGCGGCTTGCCCACCTTGCCCAGGCCTTCGTGGGCAGGCTCACCCGGCGGCGTGGCCATGGTGAACTTCAGGAACACCCGCGAGCCGGGCAGGTTGCGGGTGGAGTAGACCAGCGCGCCATCCTGCTCGCGCTCGTACAGCACGCCGCTGAACACGCCCATGTTGCCCCACAGATTCGGGGTCTGGATGGCGTTGTCGTCGATTTCCTTCGGGGTGCAGCGTGAACCGGGTTCCGGCGCGGTGGCCAGGCTGACGGTGTTGCCCTGCACGCAGCGGTAGACGGTGCGCGCGGCGGCCAGCCCGGGCCACAGGCTGGGCAGCAGCAACAGCGCAAGCAGGAGAGGGCGACGGAACATGGCGGCCGGATCATCCGGCCGCGCCCGCTAATGCTGGGTGAATGGGGGCCAGCAGGGCTGCGCCCTGCACCCGTGGTAGTGCCGGCCGCTGGCCGGCAACCTCAACAGCAACGGCAACGGCCGATTTCCTGCGGGGGGTCGGATCCCGTTGCTGCGCAACGGTCTCTGACCCCACTCCAGAGAGATCTCTGGATCAATCGATGGAACGCAAATGCTGGATTACTTCGCGGTCCTCCGACGCACCCAGTACCCCACGCCCAACAGCACGAACCACACCGGGCTGGCGACCAGCGCCTGGCGGGTGTCGGCCTGCAGGCTCAGCAGCACCAGCACGGCGGCGAAGAACACCAGGCAGGCCCAGCACATGGCGACGCCGCCGGGCATCTTGAAGATCGAGGCGGCGTGGCGTTCCGGGTAGCGGCGGCGGTAGGCCATGTAGGCCACCAGGATCAGCGACCAGACGAAGATGAAGAGCACGGTGGCCAGCGTCGTCACCAGGGTGAAGGCGGTCACCAGGTTCGGGATCAGGTAGATCAGCAACGTGCCGCCGAGCAGGCACAGGCACGAGAACAGCAGGCCACGGGCGGGCACTGCGGCGCGTGACAACTTCGACAACCCGCGCGGTGCGTGGCCCTCTTCGGCCAGACCGTACAGCATGCGGCTGGTGGAGAAGATGCCGCTGTTGGCCGAGGACGTGGCCGAGGTCAGCACCACGAAGTTGATCAGGCTGGCCGCGGCGGGAATGCCGGCCAGCACGAACAGCTGCACGAACGGGCTCTTGTCCGGCACCACCTGGCGCCACGGGGTGACCGCCATGATCGCGATCAGCGCCAGCACGTAGAAGATGATGATGCGCACCGGGATCGAGTTGATCGCCTTGGGCAGGTTGCGCTCGGGGTCTGCGGTTTCAGCGGCGGTGGTCCCCACCAGCTCGATGCCGACGAAAGCGAACACCGCGATCTGGAAACCGGCGAAGAAGCCGACCAGGCCCATCGGGAACATGCCGCCGTCATTCCACAGGTTCGACAACGACGCGGTGTGGCCACTGGGCGAGGTGAAGCCCCACGCCACCAGCCCGGCGCCGGTGATGATCAGCGCACAGATCGCCACGATCTTGATCAGCGCGAACCAGAATTCCATCTCGCCGAACAGCTTCACCGTCACCAGGTTCAGTGCCAGCAACAGCAGCACGCAGGCCAGTGCCGGTATCCAGGCATCCAGCCCAGGGAACCAGAACTGCGCGTAGGCGGCAATCGCGATCACGTCGGCGATGGCGGTGACGATCCAGCAGAACCAGTACGTCCATCCACAGAAGAAGCCGGCCCAGGGACCGAGCAGATCGGTGGAGAAATCGATGAAGGATTTGTACTGCAGGTTGGACAGCAGCAGCTCGCCCATCGCGCGCATCACGAAGAACAGCATCGCGCCGATGATCAGGTAGACGAAGACGATGGACGGGCCGGCCAGGCTGATGGTCTTGCCCGAGCCCATGAACAGGCCGGTGCCGATGGCACCACCGATGGCGATCAACTGCAGGTGGCGGTTGGACAGGCTGCGGCGCAGGTGCTCGGGGGGCGTTGCGGGCTCGGTCATGGGCGTGCACTGGGGCGGGCGAAGCGTTCGACGTTAGTCCTCCCCGGCCCGGAGCGCCAGCGCTGGACGGCCCGATTACGTCAATCATGGTCGCTTTCATCACATTGTGACCGAATACCGGATTCGTCCCATTCCGCCCGGCCCGGCGTCATGCTCAGATAGCCGCACCTGCCCAAGGATCGGCCTGACCATGTGCCCTGCCCTGCCCGCCCCGCTGGAGCTCCGGCCTTGAGTCGGCTGCGCGTGATCATTGGTGGCACCGCGCTGGCGCTGCTGGCCGCGGCCGTGCCGATCGCGGTGATGGCCTATGCCACCTGGGACCGTGCAGTCAGCGTCGAGCAGCAGCGGCTGCGCGACATCGCCGGTCGCGCCCTGCGCCGCGCCGACCAGTCCTACCAGGAAGCGCTGGCGGCACTGCAGTCGGCCGAGGTCGGCGCCCACGACGCCTGCGGGCCCGACCATATCCGGCGCATGCAGACGCTGGTGATGACCTCGCCGTCGGTCGACCAGATGGGCTACTTCGAGGGTGGCAAGCTGCGCTGTACGTCGTGGGGGCCGTTCCTGTCCGACGTCAACCAGCCCAAGGCCGACCACGTCACCAGTGATGGCGCCGGCATCGCCGTGGATGTGCGCCCCGAGGCCAGCGGACGGCGCCAGGTCCTGTCGTTCCTGTACGGCAACTACGACGTGCTGGTCGATCCGCGCCGCTTCGTCGATGTCATCGCCGACCCGAACGTGCGCCTTGCCCTGGCCAGCCCCGATGGGCGTCTCCTGGCCAGGCAGGACGGCATGGATCCGGCATTGCTGGAGACCCTGCTGCGCGCCCCCGATGAAGGCCTGGACCACCACACCCTGTATGCCACCGCCCGCAACGAAGAGTGGTTGGCGATCGCGACCATGCCGCGTACCGCGCTTGCCGCGACCTTCCGCCAGCAGGCGTGGCTGTTCGTGCCGATCGGCGTTCTGCTGGCCGCTGCCGGTGCCGGTCTGGTGATCTGGCTGTCGCGTCGCCGCCTGTCCCTGCGCGGCGAGCTGGCCACAGCGATCCGCCGCCGCGAGCTGTACCTGCACTACCAGCCAATCATCGAGCTGGATACCGGCATCTGCGTCGGCGCCGAAGCGCTGGTGCGCTGGCAGCGCCCGGATGGCACCCAGGTGCGGCCGGACCTGTTCATTCCGCTGGCCGAAGAGGCCGGCATGATCGGCGCGGTCACCGATCTGGTGATCGAGAACGTAGTGCGCGACATGCGTGAACTGCTGGTGGCCGACCGCAGCGCGCACATCGCGATCAACCTGGCCGCCGAAGATATCAGCAGCGGCCGTGCGCTCAAGATGATCTCCAAGCACATGGCCGGCAGCGGCATCCTGCCGCAGCAGATCTGGATGGAGGCCACCGAGCGCGGCTTCCTGGATCTGGACCGCGCCCGCACGATGCTGGCGCAGGCGCGTCGGGCCGGGCACAGCGTGGCCATTGACGATTTCGGCGTCGGCTTCTCCAGCCTGCAGTACCTGGAACAGCTGCCACTGGACGCGTTGAAGATCGACAAATCATTCATCGATGCGATCGACACCGAGAGCGCCACCAGCCCGGTAACCCCGCACATCATCGACATGGCCAAGGAGCTGGGCCTGTGGGTGGTGGCCGAGGGCGTGGAGACCGAGGCACAGCTGGCGTATCTGCATACCCGGAAGGTCGAGTTCGCGCAGGGTTGGCTGTTCTCGCGGCCGCTGCCGCGGGATGAGTTCGTGGTGTTCCATCACAAGCGGCAGCAGCGCTATGGCGCGGCGCGGGAGCACATGCAGAATCCGCGCAGCGTGCCGATCGAGCGTGAGGGGATCGAGTAGGACGGCCAACGGCGGAGCCCCTCGTGGTGGGTCGCGTTCGGCGGAACCGTCGGGGTGGGCCGGGTGGGTGGGCTGCGCAGGGGGCGCTGCAAGTACGTCCATGTAAGCTCGGTCGCCGCATCCATGCGGCTCACGCCCCTGCGCAGCCCACCCACCCGGCCACGGACACATTGCGGCGGCGTCCCACCACGGAATCAACAGAAGAATCAAAGGCCAACGCGGGTCGCTGCGCTCGGTGGATCCACGCCATGCGTGGATGGCGTGGACCACGGTAGTGCCGGCCGCTGGCCGGCACCTCGGTAACGTCTGGTCTGCGCCTACGCCCAGGCCTTCGGCCGTGCCAACAGCCACGCCGCGCTCACCGCCAGCAACAGCAACGGCAACCAGCCCAGCTGGCTCGGGCCGCTGACCTGCAGCAGCACACCGCCTGCTACGCCACCGGCGGCAATCGCCAGGTTCCAACCGGTCACCAGCATCGACTGCGCCAGGTCGGCGGCAGCACCGGCACGGCGTGCGAGCGCGGTCTGGAACAGGGTCGCAACCGACCCGAACGCCACACCCCACAGGATCGTTGCCAGCAGCAGCGGTGTGGCCTGTCCTGGCCACAACAGCAGGGCCAACACCGGAAGAATGAAACCGATCACGGCCGCCCACACCAGCGTGCGCAGATGACGGTCCACGCCCCAACCGGCAATGCCGATACCAACGATGGCAGCCACGCCGAAGGCCAGCAGCAGGCGGTCCAGCCACGGGCCGGCGCCGGCCTCCACCGCCAGCGGTTCGATGTAGGTGTAGAGCACGTTGTGCGCCAGCACGTACAGCACCATCACCGCCAACGCGCTGCGCACGCCGGGCATGCGCCACACCGTACCCAACGACGTGCGCTGACCGGCCGCGGCCGCCGGTAACGCCGGCAATGCCCAGCGCGCGTACGCCAGCAGGCCGACCCCCAGCACGCTCATCAACGCGAACGCCCAGCGCCAGCCGATCTGCTGGCCCAGCAACGTGCCCGCCGGTACACCCAGCGACAGCGCCAACGGCGATCCAACCATCGCCACCGCGATTGCCCGGCCCTGCAGCGACGGCACCACCATGCGCGCCGCATAGCCGGCCACCAGCGACCACAGCAGGCCACCACTCACACCGGCCAGGAAACGCGCGGCAAGGATCAGCGGATAGCTGCTGCTCACGGCGGTCAGCGTGTTGACCACTACGAAGCCGGCAATGGCGGCCAGCAACAAGGGGCGTCGCGGCAGGCGCTGGGTCAACGCGGTCATCGGCAGTGCGGCCATCACCGATCCCAGCGCGTACACGCTGACCAGCTGGCCCACCGCCGCATCACTCACGCCCAGGCTCTCGCCCATCGGCCGCAGTACACCGGCCGGCAGGGTTTCGGTCAGCAGGGTGATGAAGCCGCCGCCGGCCAGCGCCAGCAGCCCCGCCCACGGCAGGCGCGTGGCTTCACCGGCCGGGCTGGCCGCATCAATGGCATGGCCGCTCATCGTGCAGCCTCCAGATCGGCATAGACGGCGTCACGCAGTTCATCGACGAAGGCGCCATCCATGCCTTCGTACAGGGTGTTGGTCAGCGCCACCACGCTCAGCCCACGCGCAGGATCGACAAACCAGCTATGGCCGTAGGCACCGCCCCAGCGCCAGGTGCCTTCGCTCTGTGGCGTGCCACTGGCGGCGGCATCGCGCAGCACCGCAAAGCCCAGCCCGAAGCCCCAGCCGGCCGGTTCCGGCGGCCCCTGCTCGCCCACCTGCGGGCTGGCCATCTCCGCCACCAGCGCGGGCGGCAACAGATTCGAAGCTTGCACATCGCGCAAGGCCTCCAACACCGCCATCACCTCGTCGGCGCTGCCAATCAATCCAGCACCGGCCGAAGGGAAACGGCTGGCATCGGTGGCGCGCGCGAGGCTGTACTCGATGCCGACGGTGCCCTCGAATGGAGCGACCACCTCGCCTTCCTGCAGGCGATGCGGCTGCGGCGTGTCACTCACATACGGCGTGGCCAGCCGCGCGGCATCGGTGGTCGCGAATGCGGTGTCGGCCAGCCCCAGTGGCGCGGCCAACAAGTGCTCGAACAGTGCCTGCAGCGTTTCACCGGTCGCGGCTTCAGCCACGGCGCCCGCGACGTCCACGCCCAACGAGTACAACCATTGGCTGCCCGGCGCGAACAGCAGCGGCGCCTGCGCGATGCGATGCACGTTGTCGGTCAGCGTCAGCGGATTCGCATCCATGCCATCGCTGACGCCGGCCTGTGCGTACGGGCCATCCGCATCGGCTTCGAGGAAGCGGTAACCCAGCCCGCTGCTATGGCTGAGCAGTTGGCGCAGGCTGATCGGCGGCGTGCTGCCATCGGCCAGCGCCGGGCGGAAGTCCGGCAGCCAGCGCTGTACCGGCGCATCCAGGTCCAGCACGCCTTCGGCTACCAGGCGCAGGATCACCGTGGTCAACAGCGGCTTGCTGACCGATGCCAGCCGGAACAACTGGTCGCGCTGCATCGGCGTGGCCGACTCGCGATCGGCCAGCCCGGTCGCGCTGGCGTGGCGCAGCACACCGTGCTCGCGCACCAGCACCACCGTACCGACCAGGCGCTGTGGGTGGACCTGCTGCAGCAGCCGCTGCACCGACGGCAGCGTCGGCGCAGGTGCAAGGGAAGGAACAGCGTTCATCGCGGTGATCCGTGGGGAGAGGCTCGCCACGTTAGGCACCACGCCCCCGTGCAAAAAGCCGGTTGCCGCTCCGGGCATCATGGACCGTGCAGTCCGCAATCGGCATGATGGCCGGAACTGCAAGGCCGCAACGGGCTCCACACCACTTCGCACCACAGTGTTGCGATGGCGGAGCCGTCCGCTACAGCCGCGCCGACCTACCCTGCCGCTTTCATTGCCCGCACGCCCATGTC
Source organism: Stenotrophomonas sp. 63632_Sma (assembly GCF_056482875.1). Taxonomy (NCBI): domain Bacteria; kingdom Pseudomonadati; phylum Pseudomonadota; class Gammaproteobacteria; order Lysobacterales; family Lysobacteraceae; genus Stenotrophomonas; species Stenotrophomonas sp. 63632_Sma. Next base: position 440,635 of record NZ_CM151220.1, on the reverse strand, counting down.
AGTCCTGGACAACCTCGCCAATCTGCAGACCTTCGTGCACGCGGCCGACACCCGCAGCTTCGTCGAGACCGGGCGCCTGCAGGGCATCTCGGCCTCGGCCGCCGGCAAATGCGTTGCCCGGCTGGAACAGGCACTGGGCGTGCGCCTGTTCCACCGCAGCACGCGCAGCATCACCCTCACCGCCGAGGGCCAGCTGTTCCTGGCACGCTGCCGGCGCATCCTCGACGAGCGCGATGCCGCGCGCACCGAGTTGGCGCAACCGCATGCCGCACCAAGTGGCACGCTGCGCATCGGTCTGCCGCTGGTGGGTGATCTCACTCTGCCGCTGATGGCCGAGTTCATGTCCGCGTATCCGGACATCCGCCTCGATCTGGATTTCAGCGACCGCCTGGTCGATGTCATCGAGGAGGGTTTCGATGCCGTGCTGCGCGTCGGCGAGCCCAGCGACTCACGCATGAACGCACGACGCCTGGGCGTGTTCCCACGCCGCATCGTCGCCTCGCCGGCGTACCTGCAGCGGCGCGGCACGCCGCGCACGCCGGCCGATCTGATGCAGCACACGCTGCTGCACTATCGCTTCCCCAGCACCGGCAAGCTGGAACTGTGGCCGATCCACTGGCCCGACCATGAAACACCGCAGGAACTGCCGGTACACATGGTGGCCAATACCATCGAAGCGCGGGTGGCGCTTGCATTGCGCGATATCGGCCTGGCCTTCGTGCCGGTGCACTCGGTGCGCGATGCACTGGCCGATGGACGCCTGCTGACCGTGCTCGACGAGCATGTGCACTCCTGCGGCATCTTCCACCTGCTGTGGCCGTCGGGCCGCCACGTGCTTCCGAAGCTGCGGGTATTCATCGACTTCGTCAGCGCGCGCCTGGAAACCGTGCCGTAAGCCGGTAGATCCGCGCCATGCGTGGATGCCCTTGTAGAGTCGAGCCATGCTCGACTCAGCGGATGCCAGGCGAAGCGCAGCCGAGCATGGGCTCGGCTCTACAACGGAACCACTCGAACACTGGTAGCGCCGGGCCATGCCAGCGGCCGCCGCACCCGACCATTCAGCCAGCCCCGCTATACTGGCCGCTCATTCCTCCCAGAGGCTCGCGACCAATGCGCCATTGATGCCGCCGTCTTCACAACAGACGGCCTGACTCTTCCCGCCCCTGCGCGCAGGGGAGAACCCGGCATCCATGGAGGTCGCATGACCCCGTATTCCCTCACGCTCGATCGCGTGTCGTATCGATTGGCCGACGGCCGTGTGCTGTTTTCCGATCTGACGTTTTCCTTCGAACCGGTTGCTACCGGCCTGGTCGGTGCCAATGGCGCTGGCAAAAGCGTGCTCGCACGCCTGCTGGCCGGCCGGCTGTCGCCCGACAACGGCCAGGTACGTGGCAGCGGCCGCGTGTTCCTGTTGCCGACACCCGGTTATCCACCCGCCGGCACGGTCGGTGAACTGGCCGGTGTGGGTGAAGCGCTGTCCGCGCTCGCACGCATCGAAGCCGGCAGCGTCGATGAGGCCGACTTCGCCTGCATAGGCGACCGCTGGGATCTGCGTGAACGCCTGCAGCAGCAGTGGCAGGCGCTGGGCTTGCCCGATGATCTCGATCACGCCCAGCCTGCTGCGCGCCTCAGTGGCGGCCAGGCCATGCAGGTGGCGCTGTCCGGCGCCTGGGCCAGCAGTGCCGGCTGGCTGATCCTGGACGAACCCAGTAACCACCTCGACGCACGCCATCGCCAACAGCTGTACGAACAGTTGCAGCAGTGGCGCGGTGGCCTGCTGGTGATCAGTCATGATCGCGAGTTGCTGGGCCGAATGCAGCAGATTGTCGAACTCGATGGGCGTGGCCTGCATCGCTATGGCGGCGCATGGCAGCACTACGCCGACACACGCGCCGCCGAACGTGAAGCCGCCACCGCCCAGCTTGACCATGCACGTGCGCAGCATCGGCAACAGCAACGCAGCGCTCGCGAACAACACGAACGTCAGCAGCAACGCCAGGCACGCGGCAATCGCGATGCGAAGCAGGCCAACCAGGCACCGATCCTGCTTGGCCGGCAGAAGCAGCGCGCCGAAGCCAGTCATGGGCGCGCGCAGCAGGTGCAGTCCGAACGCCTGCAGGCCAGCGCAGAGCAACTGCGCGCAGCGGCCTCGGCGGTTCACACCGCGCCGGAACTGGCGCTGTTTGCCGGTGCGGGGGAACGTGGCAGCACGCGCCTGCTGCAGGCGCAGGATCTGATCCTCCCACATGGCTGCAGCGCCCCGTTGCAGCTGGAAGTCCGCCGTGGGCAGCGCATCGCCGTGGTCGGTGACAACGGCAGTGGCAAATCCACCCTGCTGCGCGTCTTGGCGGGCCAGCTGCCAGCGCGCAGCGGCATCGTGCAACGGCATGCGCCACTGGCTCTGCTCGACCAGCAGCTGCTGGGATTGTCCGGCGAGCGCAGCATCCTCGATAGCGTGCAGGCGGCCAATCCGGGTGCGGACCCGGGCGAACTGCGCACCCGGCTCGCGCTGCTGGGACTGGATGCGCAGCGCATCCAGCGCCCCGCCCGCAGTCTCAGCGATGGCGAACGGGTGAAGGGGGTGCTGGCAAGATTGCTCTATGCCGATCCCGCGCCGCAGCTGTTGCTGCTGGATGAGCCTGGCAATGCACTGGACCTCAGTGCATTGCAGGCGCTGGAAGAACTGCTTGCGGCGTGGTCAGGCGCGCTGGTGATGGTCAGCCACGACCGGCATCTGCTGCAGGCGTTGCGGCCGACCCAGGTGCTGCAGGTGAGCAACGAAGGTTGGCAGTGGCGCGACGCGTTGTAGATCCACGCCATACGTGGATTCGATTCTGTAGAGTCGAGCCATGCTCGACTCCGCCATGTCGGCCATCCACGCATGGCGTATCGACCCGGGGTAGTGCCGGCCGCTGGCCGGCAGCCCAAAGAACCTCAACGCATCGTCAACGCTTCCACACCGGGAACGCCTGTGGCAACTGGTGCCACAACAATGGCCCCGCCCGCAGCTCCTGGTCGTTGAGCAGGCACGCATCCAGCTCCGCACGCACCGCGCGCTCGTCCATGTGCACACCGATCACCACCAGCTCCTGGCGGCGGTCGCCCCACAACGGATGCCACAGTCGCGCCATTGCCGCGTGCGCCGCGCTGTCCGGGAACTGCTCCAGGCCCGGCAGCGGCGCGCTCCAGCAATCAGCCTGCTGCCGCGCCCAGCCGAGGTCGCTGTATGGCAACGGCGTCGGCGGCAACAACGGTGTGGTGTCTTCCAGCCCAGCCCGCACGCGGTCGCGCGCGGCATACCAGAAGCCCGCCGCCTGCGTGCGCGTCGCCGCGCCCACGGTGTTCAGCTCACCTACCCAATCCATGCGGTTGGCCAGCCAGAACCAGCCCTTGCTGCGGATCACGCCGGGCATGCCCGACTGCAGTGCGCGCGCGAATCGCGCGGGGTGGAACGGACGCCGCGAACGGTAGACGAAGCTGCCGATGCCGTACTCCTCGGTCTCCGGCGTGTGCTCGCCACGCAGCTCCTTCACCCAACCCGGTGCGCGTTGCGCACGCTCCATGTCGAAGCGGCCGGTATCCAGCAGCTCGGACAACGGCACATCACCGAAGCTGGACAGCAGCAGCTTCGCATCGCGGTTCAACCCGCGCAGCACGGCCAGCGTGTCCTGCAGCACCTCGTCGTCCACCTGGTCGACCTTGCTGACCACGATCACGTCGGCGAACTCCACCTGCTCGCACAGCAGATCGACCACACCGCGATCATCGTCCGGCCCGGCCTGCTGGCCGCGCTCGGCCAGGCGCAGGGTCGAGCCGAAGTCGGCAAGGAACGCGCTGCCGTCGACCACCGTCACCATCGTGTCCAGCCGTGCGATGTCACTCAGGCTGAAGCCGTGCTCGTCGCGCACCGCGAAGGTGGCCGCCACCGGCATCGGTTCGCCGATCCCGGTCGATTCGATCAACAGATAGTCATAGCGGCCGGCCTCGGCCAGGCGCTGCACTTCCTGCAGCAGGTCGTCGCGCAGCGTGCAGCAGATGCAGCCGTTGCTGAACTCCACCAGCGTCTCTTCGGTGCGGCGCAGCTCGGCGCCACCTTCGCGCACCAGCTGCGCATCGATGTTGACCTCACTCATGTCGTTGACGATGACTGCCACGCGCAGGCCCTCGCGGTTGCGCAGGATCTGGTTGAGCAGGGTGGTCTTGCCGGCCCCCAGGAAGCCGGACAACACGGTGACCGGAAGGCGACGGTCGGCGCGGGAAACAGTGTTCATGTCGGAGCGGGTTGGCTGCGGAACGGAAATGTTACTGTATAACACTTGTTGCGCAAGGAACCTCCCCCGATGAAGTCGCCTTCTGCCGCCCTGCTTGATGCCGGCGCGGTCGCCCTGTCCAGCCTGTGCGTGCTGCACTGCCTGGCGCTGCCCCTGCTGGCCGCCGCGCTCCCCCTGTTCGGCACCTGGGCCGAAGCGGACTGGGTGCACCTGCTGTTCGTGGCCATCGCCCTGCCACTGACCGGCTGCGCGCTGTGGCGGGCCGAGCGCCGTCACCCCCTGCCCGTACTGGCCTGGGCCACCGCCGGCGTCGGTCTGGGCCTGTTGCTGGCCGGCGCGCTGGCGCTGCCCTCACATGACTGGGAAACGCCGATGACGGTCACCGGCAGCCTGCTGCTGGCCGCCACGCATATCTGGAACGCGCGACACCGGCACGCGGGGTAGTGTAGGCCATGCCGTAAAACCGCATGAGCTTCGGACGCAACCTGCAGTTGCCGGCCAGCGGCCGGCACTACCCCTGCTATTTGCCGTAGCGGCGCAGCAGCTCCACCAGCACCGCAGCCTCGTCCGCCCGCTGCTGCGGGTCATCGGCACCCACCACATGTTCCTGCAGATGCTCGTGCAGCAACTCCATCAGCAGGCTGTGGGCGGCACCGCGCACCGCGGCGACCTGCACCAGCACGCCCGCGCAGTCCCCCGCTTCCCCCTCGGGCTTGTCCAGCGCCTGCTCCAACGCCGCCACCTGACCCGCGATGCGGCGTACCCGGGTCAGCAGCTGCTTTCGATTCTTGTGTACATGAGCCATGGCGCGATCATATACCCTATGGGGGTATCCACTCCAGCTCCCGCCCCCATGCAATTGGACGCCCTAGCCGCCGCCCGCCGCCACGAACACCGCTTCGACGACGGCAACCCGCTGGCCGAACGCAATACCCGCCGCGCCCTGTGGCTCACCGTCGCCATGATGCTGGTAGAGATCGTCGGCGGCTGGTGGTTCAACTCCATGGCCGTGCTCGCCGACGGCTGGCACATGAGTTCGCACGCGCTGGCGCTGGGCCTGTCGGTGTTCGCCTACCGCTGTGCGCGGCGCTATGCACACGATCCGCGCTTCGCCTTCGGCACCTGGAAGATCGAGATCCTTGCCGGCTATACCAGCGCCATCGCACTGCTTGGTGTTGCCGCGCTGATGGCCGTGCAATCACTGGAGCGGCTGTGGGTACCGGCGCCGATCCACTACAACGAAGCCATCGCCATCGCGGCGGTAGGGCTGGGCGTGAACCTGCTCTGCGCCTGGTGGCTGCACGACAGCCCGGGCCACGCGCATCACCATCATGGGCATGGGCACAACCATCACCATGGGCATGATCACGATCACCACGACCACAGCCATGCGCACGGTCACGACCTCAATCTGCGCTCGGCCTACGTGCACGTGCTGGCCGACGCCGCCACCTCGGTGCTGGCCATCGTCGCCCTGCTCGGCGGCAGGCTGCTGGGCCTGACCTGGCTGGACCCGGTGATGGGCCTGGTCGGCGCCGTGCTGGTGACGGTGTGGGCGGTGGGCCTGCTGCGCGACAGTGGCCGCATCCTGCTCGACGCGCAGATGGATGCACCGGTGGTGGCCGAAGTTCGCGAAGTGATCGAACAGGGTCCCTGGCCGGCGCGCCTGGCCGACCTGCACGTCTGGCAGGTCGGTCGCGGCAAGTACGCGGTCAGCGCTAGCGTGGTTACCAGCGACGCCCGTCTGGATGCCGATACCGTGCGCAACGCGCTGGCGATTCATGAGGAGCTGGTGCACGTGACGGTGGAGATTCACCGCAGCGCATGATCCGCGCCGGGTAGTGCCGGCCGCTGGCCGGCATGGCATGCTCCGGCCGCCGCTGACCAGTAGAGCCAGGCCATGCCTGGCTGCGTTGCCCAAAAGTCGAGCATGGCTCGACTCTACAACTACAGCTTCAACATCATCCGCAGCAGGTACATCAGCAGCGGCAGCGCGCTCAGCACTGCACCACCGATGCCGATCCACGGCCAGCGCTCGCCGCGCACGCGCGAAGCCACCGCCAGACCGCAGCCCACCAGCGCCGCGCCCAGCACCCCCACGCCCAATCCCGCAGCCATGCCATTGCCGCCTGCGGCCACCGCCGCCTGCGCAGCGAGGCTGCCCGCGCCCCAGCCCACCACGATCCCCAGCCAACTGGCCACGCCGCACCACGGTGCCTTGTCCTTCGCCATCCGAAAACCCCTGTGTCCTTGCCGAATTTCTGTACGGACCACGCCCGTGCGCTGCCTACACTAGCCGCACCTGCCCTGTAGGGACATCCCATGCGCATGCTCCGCCTGCTGCTGCCCGGTGCTCTCCTGCTGCTCACCGCCTGCGGTGGCGACGCCGGGCTTCCTTTCAGCGCCGACCCGTTGCAGGGCTGCTTCGCCACCGGCGCGCGCAAACCGGCCGACTTCCGCATCGACAAGGAAGGCGGCCAGTACTTCGTCTCCTTCAGCCGTGGCGAACAGTGGCAGCGCGAGCCGAATGCCCTGCACAAGGCCACCCGCAGCGAGATCAGCCGCTACTTCCGCGACGACGCCGATCAGATCGACAGCGCCCTGATCCGCATGGCCGGTGGCTTCGGCATCTTCCACTTCAACAAGGGCGCGACGCTGAAGGGCAAGGCCAGCGACAGTGACTACATGGCGTTGATGCTGATCGGAGCCGGGCCGGTGTATGCGGTGAAGTGTATTTGAGCAGTTGTTTGCGACAGCTTCTTTCGTAGTTAACAGCCCGAAGCATAGGAAAAATTTCAAAACAACGATAACTGGGTAGGTGTCTCGTCGGGCGACCAGAACTCAGTTCAGCATCAGCTCTCCATCCCAAAAGAGGAGCTGAGACATGAAATTGAAGCAGTTCGCCTTTTTGATAACAGCCTTTCTGCCCGCGACCGCCATTTGCGCTAGCGAGCGTCTAAGCATAGATGTCGTAGTAGCGAATCCAGACGGAAGTGTCAGCGTAGATAGGACAAGCAGCTGGCCAGACTTCAATGGCGGCATCGTGGACGTAACGCAGCGCCTGAAACAAGATGATTTTGGGAGACTCAGCTATCGCTATGAAGATCAGAGTAGAGCCACGCAGCTCTATCACCAAGCCTATTGCGAGTCGGTGGAAATGGCACCCTCAAGCGGTACCATGACGTTGTCGGGCCCCTCCACCGGCTGGTCATGCTACAGCGATGATCCCGCGCCCCCTGCCGACCCTTTGAACAGTATTGATTGGGCAACGGCGACTGCACCGAGTGGGCAGGTACCCGTTGGTCAGAATATCTTTCCCATTGGGAGCGGGAGCTGGGAGAGCTCTATTGGCGGCATGAGGCGCTCAACCCTCAGCGTAGACAATGGACGCTGTATTGCATAGGAAACCGACCACTACGCAGGGCCATTCAGAGGCAGAACCCAATTTGGCGTCAATTGCTATTTTTCGCAGTCCAAGTTTGCAAACACCATGATGGAGACCTGCATCCCCAAACAATGTGCCACCAATAGAGGGACGATCTTCGCTCAATAGCTCCTAGAGGGAGATGCCCATGCCCAAAGGCAGGGCATCTCTCATCCATGCATAAACGCCATATACTCGTTGCCAAAGGACTGACGAAATGACATTCAGTCTTGGACATTGGAACATGCTGCCCCTCCTGCTGATGGCCGGTGCAATACAGTCTCAGGGTGCCTATGACGAAGTCCGGGAACTGCCCGACGGCCAGACACTGATATTGCGCACCCTGGACTGGGATCTCGGCGATGGTCGCCACGTGCGCGTTACCGTGCATTGGCTGCTGCAGGAAGACGGCAGCCTGCGCTACGACTTTGATCGGCAGCCACCGGAAACCCAGGACGCTCATCGTCGCTCATGCGCGCGGCAGGGCATGCGGCCCTCGCGTGGCGTCGGCATGATTTCAGGGGAAGGAACCACACACGGCTACAGCTGCACCAGCCAGCTGTAGAGCCGAGCCCACGCCCGGTGCCGCCATGCCGGCACCCACGCATGGCGTGGATCTACTGCAGCAGCCACACGTGGCCCCGGCAACAGCTGCGGTACCATGCCCTCCCCCGAACCGCCCCGGTACCCGCCGTGCCCCATTACACCGGCCCGCTGCTGACCCGCGACAGCGCTGACACCCTGCGCCGTGCCCATGACAAGGGCGCTGCCGAATGGCAGGGCTCGCTCGACCTCGGTCGCAGCGAGGACAGCGTGGCGCTGGATGCCGACGGCTTCCACTTCCGTGGCCAGCCCTACCCGTGGCCGGGCAAGCTGAAGGACCGCACGCTGTACTACTGGGACGGCGAGGACTTCGCGCCGATCTCGCGCTACAGCGGTTCGCTGATCAAGCTGGTCCCGACCGAATGGGGCGCACCGACCTTCGAGATCGACGGCATCAAGATGCTGCCGACCTCCAAGCTGTCGCCGTTCGAGGATGCGCGCCGCAAGGTCGAGCTGGTCGCCCCGGCCGGCAAGGTCATCCTCGATACCTGCGGCGGCCTGGGCTACTTCGCCGCCTGCGCGCTGGAGGCCAGTGTCGGCCAGATCCGCTCGTTCGAGAAGAATGCCGACGTGATGTGGCTGCGCACGCTCAACCCGTGGTCGCCGGACCCGGACTCGGCTGCTGCCGGTGGCCGCCTGCAGTTCAGCCACGGCGATGTCTCGCAGCAGATCGAACAGGTGGCCAGCAGCAGCGTCGACGCGATCCTGCACGACCCGCCGCGCTTCGGCATCGCCGGCGAACTGTACTCGCAGGTGTTCTACGACCACCTCGCCCGCGTCATCCGCAAGGGCGGGCGCCTGTTCCACTACACCGGTGCGCCGAACAAGCTGACCAGCGGCCGCGACGTGCCGCGTGAAGTGGCCAAGCGCCTGGAAAAGGCGGGGTTCAAGGCCGAACTGGCGCTTGACGGCGTGCTGGCCGTCAGGCGCTGAGCTTCATTCCGAATCCACCTTGGCCAGCTTCATCACCCACGAAGGCACCTCAGGTTCACCGGCGTAGAAGTCCTTCGGTTTCTTCTCCGCCATCGCCCAGCGGTGCAGCCAGCTCGGGCCGTAGCGGCCACTGTAGCCTTCGGCCCCGCGTGCATAGGCCGGGTCACGCATCGCCTCATCCAATGAAATGAAGCGATAACCGCGGCGCTTGGTCGCCGCCACCAGTTCGGCAAATGTGGCTGCATTGAGTTCGTTCGCGTGCATCAGCCAGACCTGCGGCAGCGCGTAGCCCAGCAGCGCCAGCGACTGCTTCTCGTAGTAGTCCAGCTTGTTCAGCATGTACGGCACATAGCCCTTGCGCAGCTGTACCAGCGTCGCCTCGCGCGCCGGGGAATCGGGCTGCTCGTTCATCACGTTGGCATAAGCGAAGGCCCACACCCACTCGCCGTTGTCGACCGTCACCGGTGCCACGCGGTAGCCGTGCTGCTTGAAGAACACGTCCATCTCCGCGCGTTCTTCCGGTGTGCGTCCGGCACGCAGATAGGGATGGCGCATCCACTGCGGTTTCAGTCCGCGCTCGGCCAGCAACGGCCGCAGCACCGTTTCACCACGCAGGAAGTCCTGCTGGAACGCAGGCACGCCTTTGGCGTTCAGATCCATGTGCGAATACGTGTGGTTGCCCAGCACATACCCGGCGTCCAGCCAGTCGCGCAGCATCTGCACCCGCGCGGGCTGCACGTGTCCGTTGATCTCAAGCTTGTTCTCGTTGACGAAGCCGACCACCGGCACACCCGCCTGGCGAAGCTGGGCCATCAGCGCTTCGTGCCGCGATTGCAGGTCCGGCGGAACGATCTCATCCACCCGCGCCCACGGCAGGTCGTCGATGGTCATCGCGATCCGGCGATCCACCTCGGCGGCGTGTACCGCCAACGAACACAGCAGCAATGGCACAGCACGCAGCAACCAACGCATCAGCACATCCTTGCAGGGGCGAAGTGCTGACTCTAGCGCGATTGCGGGCGCGCGGCCGGCCCCACACCCGCTATGGGCCGGACGACTGCTCCTGACGTTCGCGCACGATCGCCCGCCACAGCATGAATCCTGCAGCCATCGCCATCAGCATCAACGCGACCAGCACCAGGGCAAGATCATCGGGATTGCGCAGCAGCGGTGCATGCTCATGGGTGAGGATCTCGAACACCACCTGCTGCGCCTGTGCCAGCGGCAACCGGCCCTGCTCGCCCAGCTCCACCAGGCACGCCGCTGGGGACAGCTTGGCCACGCCAGTCCATGCCAGGTCGTACAGGTGCAATGCCCTGAGGGCCAGCGCCAGGATCGCGGCGTGCAGCGCCATCAGCCCCCAGTTGGCACGTCGCAGGCGTTCCGACAGGCGGCCCAGCCGGTAGACGCTGATCGACATCGCGCCCAGCAGCGCCAGTACCACGCCCGCCATCGGAATCCACTGCAAGGGCTGCCACGGTGCAAGCGCAGTGGACCGCGCCAGCAGTTGTTCGGCCACCTGCATGCGCGCGACAGGGTCGGGCCCACCGCATGCGTCATCCACCGGCTCCAGCAGCAGTCCCACACGGTAGTGGAAGAAGCCGACTGCAAGGGCTACCGCCAGCAGCGCCACCACCTGCAGTGCCAGCAGGATCGGGCCAGGACCACAGATACGACAGAAGCGGGTAGCAGCAGAGACCATCGGTTCATCCATGACAACAAAGGACCATCCTAACCAAGCGCCCTGTGCTTGTCGGCTGGCGGATACGACAACCGGCGCGCGGTCCCGGTAGGATGTGGATGAGCATGGATGGTCGTATGTAGAGGTGTTGTGGATGGTCACGCTGTATCTGTGGGTGCGAACGCTGCTTCCGCTGCTGGCGTTCGTGATCGCCTGGATGCTGCTGTCGCGCCTGATCAAGGCCCGCGTGGCGCGCCTTCCACGGGTTCCCTTGAACCTGCCCGAGCACAGCAGCAGCCCGCGCAGGAAGGACCGGCGCATCTACGCGCGCAAGCTGCGGCGCAAGCCAGGTCTGCGTACCGCAACGCGCCCGGCCTCCGCGCCGCGTAGCTGGAACCTCGCAGCGGTGTTCGTTTCGCTCTTCGCGTTGATCGCCACCGTGCTGGTCGTGCCGGATGGCGCGCGCTTCCAGGTCATGGTCGAGAGCATCACCGGCTACCCGGCTACGATTGCTGAAGTACATGTTCCCGCTGCCGGGCAGCCCCTCGTACTGCAGGCCTGGCAGCCAGCACTGGCGCAACTGTCGCGGCCGGTAACGATGCGCTACCCGATCGGACGCACCGGCGGCGAGCATGATGCGCACGCCACGCTACCGGTACAGATGAGGCATCAGGGGGATCGCCTGCAGGTGGCTACAGCCGTGCCGGTGGACGCCGAACGGCTGCGTGCGGAGCTTGCGCGCCTGGCGGGGCTGCCGGCGGAGTCAATTACCGTCCGCCAGCGCGAGATCTCACCCTGGCTGGAACCCGGCTGGAAGCCGCTGGCCGACCTGTAGAGCCGAGCCCATGCTCGTCTGCTGTTGCAGTAGATCCACGCCATGCGCGGATGGGCACAATGCGGCGTCGAGCATGGCTCGACTCTACAGATCACGATCCGCGCGGCAGCTTTGCGGCCCACATGTTGTCCACCAGATTGGGATAACGCCGCCCGTTCTCTTCCGCACGCTGCCGGGCCGCCTCCTTCTGCGCAGGCGACAACGGCTGAGACGTCTGGCCCTTGGGATTAGGCCTCTTCCACGGGGGCGTCTTCGGTTCACGCATGGCTGCAGCTTACTGCTTCAGGAAGTTCAACAGTGCCAGATTGAAGTGATCAGCATGACTGGTGTTGCAGCCATGCGGCGCGCCTTCAAGGATCACCACTTCGCTGCCCGGAATGGCTCGGTGCGTGCGCTGGCCAGAACCTTCAAACGGCACGATGGCATCGCTGTCACCGTGCAGGATCAAGGTCGGCACCGTGATCTTCTTCAGGTCTTCGCGGAAGTCGGTTGTAGCAAACGCCTTCATGCACCCCAGCGCTGCGTTCTGGTCGGATTGATGGCACAGCGCGATCGCCGCCTGACGCGTCTCTTCGGTCACCATCAACTGGCCATGGGCGCTGAAGAAATCGCGGGTGAAGCCATCGAAGAACGCCTCACGATCCTTCTCAAGACCGCTGCGCATTTCATCGGCCTTTTTCTGGGTGAGCGGGCCATCCGGGTTTTCATCACTGCGCAGCAGATACGGCGGCACCGCAGCAGCAAACACCACGCTGTGCAGGCGCTCCTGCCCGTGGTTGGCCACATAGCGCGCCACCTCACCGCCGCCCATCGAGAAGCCGACCAGGGTGACGTCGTGCAGGTCACGCTCCTCGATCACCCCGGCCAGGTCCGCTGCCAGCGTGTCGTAGTCATAGCCCTCGGCTGGCTTATCGGAACGGCCGAAGCCGCGCCGGTCGTAACTGATCACCCGATGCTGCGCATCGCGCAGGATCGACACCTGTTGTTTCCAGGCATCGGCGGACAGCGGCCAGCCGTGGATCAGAATGACCGGGCGGCCGTCACCACCGGTGTCTTCAACGTGCAGGCGGATGCGGGAAGCAGGCATGGGAGCTCCTGTGGAAGGGGAGGCTTTCAGGCTATTGACCGCCGCCTATCGCGACCGTGACGGAATCGCCGATCGCCATGACATCGCCTGCACAGGCGACGCCGCTGGAGCCGGGCCGTCAATGCGGGCATTCACTCCGTAGAAGGGCCGTTTCATCGGAAGCCGGCTGCAACTGCCCAGATGGCATGCGAGCCTGCGTGAACCACTCTTGGAGCCTCGCCATGCTGCTGCTTACCTTGCCCCTGCTGGCTGCCGGCCTCGTCGCCACAGCGCCGTCCACCGATGACCTGCGCCAACAGATCCGCCAGGCCGACACCCAGCTCTTTGCTGTGGCCTTCGAGGCCTGCGACGCCGACAGGGCCGCCGCGATGACCACCGAAGACATGGAGTTCTTCCATGACAAGGACGGCAAGTCAGCCAGCAACCGCGAGGACTTCCGCCGCAGCGTGGCCAACATGTGCAGCAATGCGCGCAAGGGCGGCTGGAGCCTGCGCCGTGAGCTGGTGGAACCTTCGCTGCAGGTGTTCCCCTTGCACGACGAGCGGGCGCTGGAAATCGGCGACCACCGCTTCCACGAACGCGGCAAGGACGGCGTGGAGCGCTGGGTGGGCCAGGCCAGTTTCATCCAGGTCTGGCGCCGCGTGGACGGGCGCTGGTTGGCCGAGCGGGTGATCAGCTACGACCATCGGCCGGCAGACTGACCCCTCGGGCGCGCTTCACGGGCCGGATCTATACTGACCGGGCCCACCACGACCCACCGCTACCGTTCGATCGCCATGCCAGAGATCACCCCCAACCACCCCGACTACGGCCTCAACCAGCAGATCCGTCAGGGCGTGGCCGCACTGGACGCCCAGCATGGCCGTCCGTTCGACCAGACCAGTGAGCGCCTGACCGCCAGCCTGACCGTGCTCGCCCGCGAGCAGGGCCTGCAGCAGGTCGACCATGTGCTGGTCAGCAACGCCACGGCCAACCAGCCGGCGGGACACAACATCTTTGTGGTGCAGGGCGACCCGGCCAATCCGGCGCACCTGCGCGCGATGATGCCGACCGCTGTGGCGGCACAGACGCCGGTGGAGCAATCGATGCAGAAGCTGGGGCTGGGTGTACAGCAGCCGGCCGAGGCGCAGGTGCAGGAAATGCAGCATCCTGCGCCGCGGATGGGGTAAGCAGGCGCGGAGGCGGTTGCTCTCTCTGCTACTTGAACTCCGGAACGAACAGGCCTTCCCGCTTCAGGATGTCTCTGGCCTGGGTGACATAGCTGCTCACCGTCAGTCGATCCAACGGAAACATCTCGCCCTTCTTCCTCGCCGGCAACAACCTGCCTGCCTCGGCAAGACGGCGTGCTTCGTGGTCCTTTCTGGCCTTGTCCCCGCTCACATCGCCGTGGACCTTCAGCAACTGCAGTGAACAGGCATAGAACATCTGTACCTTGCAGTCGGCAATGAACGCATCCAGTGACATTGCCTTATCCTGTCCCACAAAGAACGGCCGGAACTTGTTGTAAAGCGCCTTTGCATCGCGCGGCTCCTGCGCCCGGATGTAGTCCGCCAACGTCCTGTCAACATTGGATACGTTGTGGATGTACTGATTCCTGATCTCGGCAACGGCCAGAAACAGCGTCTTCTGTTTCGTGTCGACGTATCCAAGATCGCGCAGCAGCTCGATCCTTGATGCCTGCGTCATGTTGCTGACCACTCGTCGGGCCTTCGGCTCTCCCAGCGCTTCAACGATGGCGTGGGTGAAGGTGCCTTCAACCAGCTGCGCCAGCTTCGAGGTGAAGCTCCACGAGTTCTCTTCAGCGTAGAGGTCTACGACGAACTTCTTCGAGATCCCAAGCTCTTTGCTCAGCCTCTCAAATGCCAGTTCAATGAACTTCCTGTTGTCGCTCATAACGCCCCCGTTTCAGAAGCAGTGAAGCTACAGCCGCAAGACGATTACAACAAGCGGCCACCCCCTGCTTTTGCAACACTTCCTAATCCAACGCTCTACGAGCTACAACACTGGAAATGGACCCGCTCCACGACCGACGGCCGAGGATGCGGGCCCCATCAATCCAGCGCGAACGCTTACAGCTGAATCCGCGCCACGCTCTCGTCAGCGCCCTTGTCATCCTTCTCGCCGTTCTTGATGCTCACGAACAGCACGTTGTTCCTCGCATCCAGCGCCAGGCTGTTCGGGTGGGTCGGCACCGTGTAGGTCGCCACCTTCTGGTAGCTGTCACTGTTGTACGCCGTCACCGTACCGGCTTCGCGGTTGGTCACGTACAGGCGCTTGCGCGGCGCATCCAGCAGGATGCCCAGCGGGCCGGCGTCGGTCGGGATGCTGGCCAGTTCCTTGCCGGTGCTGCGGTCGAGCACCAGCACGCGCTGGCCCGGGTGCTTGCTGACCAGGCCGCTGCTCTTGGCCTGGTAGCCACGCAGGAATTCCGAGCCCTGGTCGGTCACGAACAGGCGCTTGCCGGCCGGGTCCAGCGCGATGTTCATCGGCTGCTCGGCGGCGATTTTGTGCTGTGCCACCACCTTGTTCGAATCGGTACCCACCACCACCAGATCGGCCAGCAGGTTGCTGGTGTAGACGCGCTTGTTGGCCGCATCCAGCGCCAGGCCCGGTGCCTTGGCATTGCCCAGGCCGTCGATGGTGTTGATCACCTTCAGCGTGGTGGTATCGATCACGAACAGCACGCTGCTCACGTCCGGCTGGCTGCTGTGGCCGGTCACGTACAGGCGGTTGGCCGCGCTGTCGACCACCAGTTCGCGCAGGTCGTGGGTGTAAGCAGCCTTGCCGTCCTTGCCGGTCTTCTTCTCCATCAACTGGATGGTGCCGACAGCCTTGTTCTGCGCGGTGTCGACCACGGTCACCGACAGGTCCACGGTGTTGCCCACGTACAGGCGGTTGTGGGCGTCATCCAGCACCACGCCGAACGCCTTGCGCTCGAGCGGAATGCGGGTTTCCACAGCCAGCGTGGTCGGGTTCAGGCGCAGCACCTGGGCCGGGCCGGCGTCATCGCCGAAGCCACCGGACGAGGCCACGAACACGGCGTTCTGCTTCGGGCTGTAGGCCAGCTCGTACAGGCCCTTGGCCACGGCCTGGCGCTGCACGGCGGTGGTGGCGCTGGCGGCAGGTGCGTTGTCGGCGAATGCCGAAGGCACGCCAAGGCTGAGCGACACAGCGAGGGCCAGGGCGGCCGAACGGAAGAGAGGATTACGGAACATGCGAGCGTCCTTGAATGGGCACGAGAAGGTGTCCTGGCTCGCTGGGCCGTACTGCGACGGCCCGACCTGCATCTGTCTGCGCGGGTGGGCTGGCTGGGGTTGCCGGGGAATGGTAGCAGGTGGGGGGCGTGGCGTGCGCCAGTGCAGGCATGGCACACGCTCGACCTTGGCGCTGCCCTCCGGCTATGCCATCCGCGGGCCGTGGCTCTGTTGCAGCTGCTGCTCTTCCTGCAGGCGCTGCACATCGCGCTGCGGCGGGTCCTGCTGCAACTGCGCGACCCGCTCGAACGAGGCCTCAACCGGGGCCTGCGCCGCCAGCTCCGCCGGCATGCTGGCGCGCTGGTGTGCCGGGTCACTGCGGTCACCCTGCACGATGAACAGCTTCGGCGCAGTATCGCCACGCTGCTCACCCAGCACCACTTCGTCCACGCGCGAAAACTGCTGCTCCTTCGACAGCGCGAGGAGGCTGGCACTGACATTGCCGTTGCGTGCACCGAAAGCGCCGAGGTCGGCCACCTGCTGGTGGATCTGGTTGAGGCGGGCATGATCCTCATGCGCTGGGTCTGCGGGCGTGCCGCTTGCCGCGAGGGTACTGTTGCCGCGCCACTGCTCGCCGTTCTCGGTGAACATCCACTCGCGGAAGGTCTGCTTCGGCATCGGGTTCCACTGCACCCTGTCCAGCTCGCTGCCCTTCACCTGCTGCGGAATGGCGTTGACGGCGCGGATGTTGTCCAGGACCCTGGTGGCGCCCTCGTAGTTGGTGATCTCCCCGGCCAGCCCAACCGGGCGCAGGCCTGCGTGATTCAGGGCACCCCAGGCGAAATCGGTGCAGGCGTTGGAGAAGAAGTCGTAGTTCATGTCGAAGCCGTGCTTCTTCGGGTCTGCCGAGAACTCGAGGATGCGGTCGTACTGCTCCTTGCTGATCTCGATCGTGCGCTCGAAGCGGGGTTTGTCGTAGACCCGCAGATCCGTGTCATCGACTTTGCCCAGCGAAGGATTCGCACGGTCGTTCCCCATCGTGAATCCCCTGCTCACGGGTACCGGGTCATTTGATCGTGTCAGCGAAAGGAACATGTGCCCAGCAAATGACGGATCCAACAATCTCTTCTGGCCCGCGTTGCCCACATCGACTCTCGGCGTGCCCGGTGCGGCGAGATGAATCGTGACCGTATAGCGCTCTGCTTCCTTGCTCATGTCCTACTTCCCTAGCGATTGATATCCAACAATAAGTTCGGCTTGGAGCCCTTCCAGCTGCGGACGGTCCTCCATCAGGTCGACTGTCAACCGATACCGGCCCGGCTCCAGCCAACCGACATCCGCGACCTGAAGTACCTGATACAGCATCTCACGCGAGTGCAGACCGGCTTGGATCAGTGCGCCCTCATCCAAGCTTGTATCGGACAGATATCGCACAACCTCATCTTCTGGAATTCTCTGTGAGTCGCGCCCGTCAGGAGTGCTCTGCCATAGCTGTACAGGACCAGGTGCGCCGCCATCAATCCGCTCCAGGCGCAATCGCGTGGGTGGCCTTCCCAGCCTGACCTTCTCCCACGCGTCCAGCAACGAGCGCCCGTTGGTATCCTGCAGCCGCAACCCAATGTTCAGGATCGGAATGGCCGGCTTCTGGGCTGCCGGCAAATCAAACGTGACCTCGGCAATCCGACCGGCCTTCTGCAACTGCACGGCCCGCGTGAACGGCACAACCGTGCGCGCCTCGGCCTGTGCGCGCGTCAGCAGGGGCGGCGCAACCTCAGGCGCTGGTGACGCACGGCATGCCGCCAGCGCACCCAGCACCGCCAGTACCACCAGCCCCCGCCGCAGTGACCGCGTCATTGCTCCTTCAACCGCAGCGAATCTGCCACATCGGTCTTGGCCGCCACCTCGGTGGCGATGCTGGCGCGGCGGTGCCCTGGGTCGTTGCGGTCGCCCTGCACGATGAAGATGCTCTCGGCGGCATGACTGCTTTTTGTCGGCCGGCTGAGCAGCACGTGGTCCACGCGCGAGAGATTGTTCTGCTTGGCCAGCACCAGCAGGCTGGCGCTGATGCGCTGGCTGGCCGCATCGAACGGGCGGCCATGCGCTGCATCCAGCTCCGCCACTTTCTGGATCAGCTGCGAGAACAGGCGATGGTCGGGATGCGAAGGGTCCAGCAGCGTGCCGGCCACTTCGATCGGCGTCGGCGGCGGCTCATCGCTGGCACGGTCGCCCTGGCGATGGTGTTCGGCCTCGCGCTCGGGCATCGCGTGATGGGTTTCGGCATTCAGATCGCTCCCCGGGAACGGCGCGGCAATGCACTGGATTTCCGGCAGGTTGAACAGCACCGCGAACTCGCCCAGGTTGCTGCCGCCGTCCAGCGGCGCCGGCAGCGGATGCAGCCCGGCGTAATGCAGCGCCGCCCAGACGAAGTCGCTGCAACGGTTGATGGTGGCCGGGCGATCCACATCGAATTCGAACTCGGCCGGTTCCTCGGCGAAATCACGCAGGCAGCCGTAGTGCTCCTCGGTGATTTCCAGGGTGCGGCTGTAATACGGGTCCAGATGCTCATCAGCATCGTCGTGGCGCACCTGCGCGTACTGCACGCCGGTGGGGGTTTCGCCCGGCGCGTGGCGCGGCGGTGCGAAGCCGTAGCTGTGGGCCTCGTCGCCCGCAGCTACCTGCAGGTACATATGGCCGCGCGGCGAGATGCCCCCACTTTTCAGCGGGGTGCCGGGGGCGGCCAGATAAAGGGTTACCGTGTAGCGTGTTGCCTGCTCCATGCCTGTTCAGCCTTGATGGGTGCTGCGGTCCTGAGCGGATGATGGCATAGGTGGGATGGGGGGCAGGTGGAGGAACAGAGGAGGCCGATCGCGGCTTGCTGAATTTGTGAGCCAGCGTGCAGTACCAGCGCCCCGGAAGCTCGCGGGTGGCCGCACTAGCCCATCTGCATGCCGCCAGACGTCTGCGTCGCCGCCTCGCGCTGCTGCGTTTCCTGACGGGTCTGCTCAGTCACCCGCGTGTCGATCTGCTGACTGCGGGCCAGCCCCTCCTCAAGGCTTTGCTGAGGCTGGTTCAAATCCACCATGGCCCTGAAGCCGGGCGTCGTGCCCATCACGAAGATCTTCTCTTCCTGCAGCACCACATCGCGCAGCTGCTGCGGCTGGTGAATACCGTTCTCCCGCGCAGCAACCATCGCTGACATCACCTGCGCATCGCTCACCTTCTCAGGCAAGTCCGATCGCATGCGATCAAACAGCTGCTGCGATTCCGGCGATAGTGCAGCCACCCGCTCGTGCGGCGGCAGTTCGCCCTCCACCTCGGTCAACAGCTTCTGCAACGTGGTTTGCTTCTTGGGAAGGGGATTCTCGTGGGTCGAATTGAGCTTGCTATCGGGGAACGGCTTCGGAATGCTCTTCAGCGCATCGATGTTCGGAAGCACCTTCATCGTCCCTTCGAAGCTGGGATCGGGCTTCTCGAGCTTGGGCCGCAAACCGGCCTGACCAAGGCCTGTCCACACGTAATCGACGCAGCTGTTCGACAAGCCGTTGTAATAGAGATTGAAACGGTCCTGATCGCGATTGACGCTCGCCTCGCCGTACGCCTTCAGTTTGTCGTACTGATCCTTGGTGATCTCGAGCGTGTAGGAGAACCGAGGGTTCTGATAGGTCTCGAATTCCCCCTTCACCACGTGCCCAGGCCCGGTGATCCCCGTTTTTATCGGCGAAAACCCGTATCCGTCTTTCTTGTCACCATCGGCAACCATGAAGTAGGCATGGCCCGCCGAAGATGAGTGGGTCGTGCCATCCTTGCCTGCAACAGGTGTACCCGGGGCAGCGAGGTAGACCGTGACGGTGTAAGGCCCCTTCTTGCCGTCCTGGGGTGCGGCTGCGCTATTCGATTGACTGTCCATAGTCCTATTTCACGTTGTAGTTGGCGACGAGAAGCTCGATGTTGAGATGTGCAACTTCCGGGTTGCCCTGAAGGTTGGTCACCTTCAGCCGGTACTTTCCGGCCGTGAGATCCCCGGAATCAGCACGGGCCACCTCGTATTCCCTGTAGGCCAGGGACATGTCGTACTTCCCTGCATTGACCAGGCTGTTCGAATCCGCGCCGATGGCGCTCCTGTATTCGTACACATCGCCCTTGGCCGGTTGATATCGGCTACCCTGCCAGACAGCAGGCAGATCGCGATTCAATACCTGTAGTGCTATGGGCGTTTCGGCTTCGCCCTCCAGCTTCCACAGCTGCACCTTCAGGGGAATCCGGGCGTCTTCAAGGAAGTCGACATCGCCCGGTTTCATGTCCGGGCGCTTGGCAGGCCCACCGGTACGGAAGCCGATCAGGAACGTGCGTGGCTTGGGGTCCTTCTCCCAAGGCGGCGGCAGTTCGAAACGCGCCTCTACCGTCGCGCCTGCATGGACCAGGTCCATCGGCTTGGCAACGGGGAAACCATCGCCATACATCTGGGGTGCCTGGGTACCACAGCCGCCCATAAGCAGGGGCAGCAGTACCATCCATGGCCTCAGTAGGTGTCGCATCCGTTCCTCACATTCGGGCACTCACGTGTCGGCAGTTTATACACCGCACCGGTCGGCAGGACCTGAACTGGCTTCACATAACCCCGGGACGGGATGGGGATTCCTGCCGGTGAACATTGCATGGGTCAGTTCTGGTGTTAGCAGGCACGCGATGGTGCAGGCACTATTCCTGCACTCAGGAGAATGACCATGACCACGATCGACACCGCATGGCTGGAAGCGTTCGACAAGGAGCTTCTCCACCTGTTCGCCATCGACCACCGCGATGCCGGCATGGATGAGTACCTGCTGGGCTGCTACGCAGACCTCCCGCCACGCGAGGCTGCACTGGCGTTCGGCAGCGACTACGACTTGGAGCGCGACGATGCCCTGTGGCCACGGCCGGGCGGGGTGCAAAGTTAAGCCGTGTCGCAATCGGCGCGCCGCGCGAATCGGCCCGGCGGGCTACGTGTCGCTTTTGGGATCCCGAACGGCTGCAAACCGTGCTTTTCAATGCGCATTCGGGCTGTAACTTAACACCGGCCGAAACCACCGCACCGCAAGGGTTCTGCCGCGCGTGCGCCATGCAACAATGCTGTAAGCGTCAGCATTTACGGCCTCTGCGGCCTACGGTTTCTTGGCATCTCGCAATCATGCGAGTACACCTTGGCGTGCCACCTCGCACTAGGTGGCGCGGGACTCGAAAACCCGTCTGAATACCCAGTGCTTTGCGCTTGCCAGTCGGCGTCATCTTCGGATGGCGCCGGCTGGCAATCCGTTCGCGATCCATGGCGGGCGGTGCGTGGGGGTCCTCGGACCCGCCGGATTGGGTATTCACCGGTTTTCGAGACACGCACCGTCCGCCGCCTTTATCGGTGGCGTTGCTATCTGTCCTGTACGGAGCATTGCCATGAACACATCGGACTTCCGTTCCCTGCACGCGCAGTACGATCCGGACAACGCCGAACCCGAGCGCGAACCGTCCGTTGACCCCAACGCCTTCGTCGCTACGCTGCGCCGCATCGGAACCGGCGCGGCTGCGGACGGCCAGCCTTGGCCGGAGCGGCATCAACTGCATGGGCGGTGTCTTCAGCTAGCGGATGCGGATTGCGCGCTGGCGGGGCTGCGTGTGGTGGCGGAGCTGATGCTGGCTGCGGAGCGGACTCGGCAGAACGGCGCGCCCGAGGAGTACCTGGGGGATCGGGTGATGGAGGGGTTGAAGATGGCTTGTGTGGCGTTGACTGCGCAGGCTATTGAGCGGCTGCAGGTTCGGGAGTAGCACCCAAGGCTTGAACCTCAAGCAATAGGCTGCGGGCTGTCGTCGCGGCCCCATTGTCCGTTCGCCTCTGATCTGCAGGACTTCCAATGAAGTCTTTGACGTACGCAGTACTGTGCTTGGCAGCGCTGATTGGTTCAGCGCTCGCACACTTCCACCTGCCAAAAGGCGATTTGGAGCTGAAGACCTACCCCAAGGTCTCGGCTGCAGAGTTTGCTGTCATGCGCGAGGAAGCCCTAAGCCTAGCGGCTGAAGATGCAGCGCTCGGTGCCGGACGCTTTGAAGCCAGGTACCTCGAGCTCACTTGCCGAGGTGAGCCCGCTCTGCTGGTGGACAACTCTTCTTCACAGTTGCTCATCCTAGGCTTCATAAGCCGAGGCACTGAGGCGCCTTGCGTCCAACCTCTACTCCAGCGCTGGAGTAGCCGACTACTTCCGGCCGATTAGGGCTTTGCAGCTGGACTTCGCATACGAGGCGTACCGACGGGCCTGAACAGCCTGCGGTTTGCGCTGACACGCGACGCTCTTCCGCTCCAACCCATTAGCAGCTCATTGTGTCGCTTACGGCATACTTTCCCCAGGACGCCACGTGCGGTCGCGGACAGGGGAAGGCTGTGAGTAGGTGGACTGAAGACGAATTGGCTGCTGCCGTTG
Source organism: Stenotrophomonas sp. 63632_Sma (assembly GCF_056482875.1). Classification (NCBI taxonomy): domain Bacteria; kingdom Pseudomonadati; phylum Pseudomonadota; class Gammaproteobacteria; order Lysobacterales; family Lysobacteraceae; genus Stenotrophomonas; species Stenotrophomonas sp. 63632_Sma. The sequence goes on along the minus strand of NZ_CM151220.1, from coordinate 418,164 downwards.
AGGCGTATCGCCAAATGGAAGCCCGTCTTGCCAATGGATCAGCCCTTGAGAAGACAAGGGTCTATCGGGAACTGGCGGCCCGCCACGGACGCACGTCCAAGGCGTGGGAATACCGCATGCAGAACATCTCCCATGTTCTAGATCAGGCGGGCAAGCCTTGGCTACCCGGGCTTCTTCCAGCATCGAAAGTGGGTGCAAGGGTTGAGCCGAGACTTGCCAAGCTCCTCGGACTGTCTGGTGAGACGCTCACGTCGGTTTCTAGTCCTACGAGGGGACTGTTGGAGCAGGAGACCAGAGCGGCGGAGACATCTGGCAGTTTCTCCCCAACAAACGAGGTGGACGAGAGGCAGCGTGTACTGGCAGCTATCGTTCGGCGCCGCGGGCAGCCTGCGCTCCGTAAGGCACTGCTGGACGCGTACGGCGGTTGCTGTGCTATGACGGGGTGTGATGTGGTCGATGCGCTTGAGGCGGCCCACATCCGGCCCTACTCAGGCCTAAAGAGCAACGATGTCAGGAACGGTCTTTTGCTCCGTGCCGATGTGCACACTCTGTTCGATTTGTATCTGATAGCCATCAACCCCGGTTCTCTGAAGATCGCCGTGGCGCCTGCTCTCCAGCACTCCACCTACGTCGAATTGGATGGCCGTCAGCTAAGCACTCCCATGCCGCCTGAGCTGTCAGCCTGCCAAGAATCACTCACTTGGCATCGTTCGCAGTGCCAGTGGTAGGAAGCGGCATGGGAACTATGGAACGTTCACTTGCTATCTGCCGAGAGCTGAAATAGGCAAGAGTATGCTTCACCCGAGAAAACCTGAGGCAGGACGATGCCCGACATTCTTAGTCCTGAAGCGCGAAGCGAGCGGATGTCCAGGATTCGTAGCTCAGACACCAAACCTGAGCTGTGGCTGCGCAAAGCTATTCATGCTCGGGGTTTTCGGTATGTGCTGGGGGGAAGGGGGCTTCCTGGACGACCAGATATCGTGCTGCCGAAGTACAGAACCGCCATCTTCGTGCATGGCTGCTTTTGGCATCTGCACAGTTGCTTGAACGGAAGAAGGCCGGGAAGCAACGCGCGCTACTGGTCACCCAAGCTGGACGCGAATGTGCGGCGCGACCGTAGGTCGGCGCGCCGCTTAAGGGCCGCAGGCTGGAAGGTGATTACTGTTTGGGAGTGCAAGATCAAGCGGGAAGCGGACCGAGCCCGAGAGATCGATCGCATAGTCAGATTGTTACGGCCCGGCTGACACTTCAGGATCAGGAGAATAGGGCAGCGGCTAGCTTTGGGCTGGACACGCCATAGCCTTACGTAAATTGCCCACATTGTGATAGAAGGGCTCAATGAATGGCCTTTTTTCACAAGCTCCTCAGCTGGATGACCCTGCTCTCGAGCAGGTTGCCGCAGCGCTCTCACGCGACCCTGCTCTGCTGAGCAAAGTGGGGCAAGCTCTTCGCACGGCGTTCGACGAAGTGATTGACGCCCCCCGGACGGGACGTTTCTGCATTGATCAGCTAGAGAAAACAGAAAAGACCTATATAGGCACAAAGGTCGAGATCCTGCTTCGGAAGGCCTTGGCGCTGGAGCGGGGAGTCTTATTGGACAATCTAATTGCCGGCCACGAGGTTGATACCAAATTCACAGTCAAGAACGACTGGATGATCCCGCAGGAGGCGGTTGGGCAGCTTTGCATGCTTGTCCGCGCGGACGATGTGAAGGGGCTTTGCTGGCTCGGCATGTTGAGAATGACCCCGGCAGTACTGACCAATGGCCAGAACAGAGATGGAAAGAAGTCCATCTCCGCTGCCGGCAAGGCGCAGATTCGATGGCTCGTAGAAGGCCCGATGCCCAGGAACTTCATGCTGGATCTCCCTGAACCGGTGCGCTCCGCAATCCTGGCCCAGCCTAGCGGGCGGCAGCGGGTACGCGCGCTCTTCACCATGGCCACGGGTCTTCTTATCCCACGAGGCGTCATCGAACAGTTGGCACAACAGAGGGATGCGGTGAAGCGGGCTCGCGAGATGAAGGAAACTCTGGGAAGAGAGGGCTACCAGGTCCTTTGTGCCACCTACCTCGCAGACCGCGAGGTCATGATTGCCCACGGCTTCACCCCTGCAGCCAAAGATGAATGGTTGAGCCTCAGGATCTCTGATAGCCCTTAAGGTTTTGCTATAGAGGCTCACAGCCAGCAGCTTCCAGGACTCGGCTGACTGCGTTACGCGATGGGCCAGCCAGGGCCTTGACATCTCGGGGATTTCGGAACCGATTTGGCGGAATTGACTTGCAGGGATGGCCTCCCAAGCGCCCTGAACTCCAAACACTTGCACTAGCGATCAGGCTTGGTACGCTGGCAGTTGCCAGAGAAGGGGAATCCAGGCATCTGGACACGCCACGCACTGTCATGCGGCTTAGGGGCACGCCTGCCCTAGTCTCAGCATCTGATACGGCGCCAGCGTGTACTTGCTGACCCCACCGCCCCCACCCGACACCTGGTGCTCTAAGGAGCTAGCGCTGTAGCCAGCGCGACACCCTCCTGCCGGGCTCCTTTCTGATCTGAGATCTACATGAGTCAATTCACCTCCCTTGAGATGTGCGCCGGTGCTGGCGGACAAGGCCTTGGCCTAGAGATGGCCGGCTTCGACCACTCTGCGCTCGTGGAATGGGAGCCGGCCGCATGCCAGACGCTCCGCTTGAACCGCCCGAACTGGAACGTGATTGAGGGTGACCTTCGCGAATTCGACGCATCCCCATACAAGGGTGTGGATCTCGTTGCCGGCGGCGTGCCTTGCCCTCCTTTCTCTAAGGCAGGAAAGCAGCTGGGCGCCGACGACGAGCGCGACCTTTTTCCTGAAGCCATTCGAATTGTTGATCAGGTAAGGCCTCAAGCAATCATGCTCGAAAATGTTCGCGGCCTGCTCGACCCCAAGTTCGACGATTACCGGAAGGGCGTAGAGAAGGAGCTCAAGAAACTCGGATACTTGGGCGATTGGCGACTTCTGCACGCATCCGACTATGGCGTCTCCCAGCTTCGGCCGCGCGTGATATTTGTCGGCATGAAGAAGGAGCTTGCTCCGGCATTCTCATGGCCAGAAGCACTGGAAGAGCCCCCAAAGACGGTAGGTCAGCTGCTGCACGACTTGATGGGCGCGCGAGGCTGGGATCAAGTTGATGCATGGAGGGAAGGCGCCAACGCGATCGCGCCGACTCTCGTCGGTGGATCCAAGAAGCATGGCGGCCCTGACCTTGGGCCAACCCGCGCCAAGAAAGCATGGGCAGCTCTAGGTGTCGATGGCATGGGGCTTTGGGACCAAGCCCCTGAAGCAGATTTTGATGGTATGCCCCGACTTACCCCGCGAATGACAGCTCGAATCCAAGGCTTCCCTGACAGTTGGGAGTTTGCAGGGCGAAAGACCGCAGCCTACAGGCAGATCGGCAACGCGTTCCCTCCTCCCGTGGCTGCGGCTGTGGCTGCTCGTATTTGCGATGTGCTTTCACAGCCACGCATTTTCAAAGTGGCATGAGCGTAGAAGCCCTCTTCCTTTCAGAGCGAAAGAAGTTTCACGCCTCGCTTCTCGAGAGCACGCTCACTATTGACAAAAATGGAATCCACTCTAACGCCGACAAAGATAGTCGCGTAAGCAGAGAAATTGCCAGACATATCGCCACTCAGTTGCGCGTCGAGGTAATGAGCGAGAGAGCACCCGCGCAGACTTCTGGGGCAAACTTTGAGGGAGCGTGTGCCAACTTTGTTCGAAACACATTTGGCAAGCTTGACCATATCAGGCCAGGTGATTGGCTCGTCCAACAAGTTGGCGGGAGAAACAGACGGCTTATCGCGTGCTTCGAGCAGTACGCTCACCTAGTCGCACTCGACCGAGCAGCAAAGGGAAATCGCGAACTCGCTGCTGCCCTAGGGAATGACTATACCATTAGCCCGGATATAATAATTTCTCGCGCGCTGATCGATGACCAATCTATAAATTCGAGGAGCCATATCGTCGACTCCTCTACGGCGCTGCACGCCTCCCTAAGGAATGCAAACGGAGGCCTTCCACTGTTGCATGCGAGCATCTCCTGCAAATGGACGCTGCGTAGCGATAGAGCCCAGAATGCGCGCTCCGAGGCACTCAACCTTATAAGGAACCGCAAGGGAAGACTCCCACACGCAGTGGTAGTAACGGCAGAGCCCACTCCTAGTCGTATTGCGTCGATCGCGCTTGGAACGGGCGACATAGACTGCACTTATCATTTTGCGCTAAACGAGCTCAAGCGAGCAATTGAAGAACTTGATTTTTCTGATGCCAGAGAGATGCTCGACATCCTGATAGAAGGCAAGCGACTTAAGGACATTTCTGACCTGCCGCTGGATCTAGCAGTGTAAGTTTCGTCGATAGATTCGAATGACAGGCCTAGCGCCTGCGCCAACAACATTTAAAGCAGAGCTTGCTTCCACGTACCTAACGAAGCGTTTCGCAGACGCACTCGCGCGCTGGGAGTCAATTTATAGATATCAGCTCTGCAGTTGCAACGGCGCTCTGTGACAAGTACAAACAGTCATTGAGATTCTCACAGCAGCCGCGCGCATGTGGCCATGGCATAAAAACAAATACTCGCACAAGTCATACAAATTTATAGGGAACAGAGCACGCTGCGTTTACACTTAATGCAGTCACGGATCAATTCCATTTTTGATTCATGGAAATCCATTGAATTCCGGGTAGCCAGGAATAATCCACTGACTTCGAAAGAGATATCAGTCAATCTTCGTCATCCAAACCATCCTCTGGACCGACGTATGCTCCATTAAAATTACGAACCATACTACAAACCACAGCATGCAGTTCCGTAATCACATCGGAAAGAAGATCATGAGCACGGTCGTCCATTGAGGCCTGGCTGTGAACGACTATATTCCGAACACCATAAAGAACCTTTCCAGGCGACTTCCCGGCGCGAAGGCCGCAAAGCTCAATAAACTCTTTGCCTAGATCCTTCAATCTTGAAAAGGATTCCGCATCACCGTTCCGGCTTGCCATGTGACAGAGCGAAGAAACCCTCGCCTGCTCAGATCCGATCTTGCTTAGCTTCTTTTTGAAAGCGTACCCGCTTTGCTGTGGCGCAGCCGCAATCTCCTTTAGCTTCGACAGCAAGAGCTTTTCTGACATTATCTCTATAACTTGATAATATATCAAAAGCGCAGACACAGACGACACCTGACGTGACGCAAGGGATATTAGCTTCTCAATGACTTTGCAACTATCCATTAGACCTTCAGGCACGCTGCCAACTTTTGCTGCAACCCCGGGCAGCGCTGGGCGGGGCCGCTTTAGCGTGTGGGACGCTCCATGATCCACTACAAAGTATCCGTACTCCTGGAGAAGTAATCGAGCTGCGTCGATCGAGCAACCCGCACGCTCCATATTTTCAACACCCAGGACCACGATAGACAGATCATCAGAGAAGATTTCACGAAGCGGAATTTCCTCCGAAATTTCTTCATATCTAAGTTCCACACTGGTATTCGCAATTCCATCGCGACACAAGGCAATTCCAGCCACGCTGGAGAATATTTTCTTAAATCGCCCACTCAAACTATTCGCCCCATACGGCGAATCAGGGCTAAATGTATTAACGGGAAAAATATAGCCCAGCGTGATTGAGTCGGAACCGTTATTCCGCACCTCCAAGATCCCAGATTCCGCGGAAGACGGCGGCCTCACGGCCCAACAATGGAATCTCAGCAAATCTTCATTGGGATACGGGCAATCAAAGCTCAGCCTCTTGGAATAGCCGGCGACAGAAACAACGGCTCCCCCATTATCGATTTCAATTTTGGCGCCGTGTAGAACTGACTCTTGAAGTATGGAGTTAAGCAATGACATCCCGGTCACTCATCATTAAGACTCTCAAACTTGGTCTGACCCGCGCTCCAACAAGCATAAAGGTCCAGGTAAGCGTCTGAATCTTCGTTAAGAAGAGATCTGAAAGCAAATCGGAAGAAGTCTCGCTGCGCAGGACCAATCTTGGTAGATTTTTTCGCAATGTCATCTAGCATCAGAACGAGAAGATTAAGCGCATCATGCGGCTCCCCCTGGAATCTGCAATTCCCAATCTCAGCTTCAAGGTCGGAAAAACTCTGAATTCTTCCCTGCTTGAATAGCCTCTTCGCTTCCGCGCCAAATGCGGTCATCGCTTGGACGCGCTCGAAAACAGACGCCACATTGGAGCCGAATGGTCGTTCTACCGCTGCATCCGGAATATTTGCCCTTAACCGCTCAATATCAAACACCCAATCACCGCTCAGCGCCTCGATATGCCTGACAAATTTATTGTAGGTTACCAAGAGAGTCTGAAGGTCACTGTTTACCCCGTCGTATCCTTCCAGGAAGTCGAGCTCTCCAAGTTGATTTACCAAAGTTTGCCTATCGATGGACTCGGCCCGGCCAGTTGAGAAGGCGTAGAACATATCCACCACCTCAGAAAACTTATACTTCGCCGCCCCACGCGCCCTCTTCTCTTCCGCCTCTCGAAGAACAACGATTCCATTTGGCAGCTGCGCAGCATCGAGATGATCTCGATATAGCATTTCGATCTGATGCCTGAAACTCATAGGCGTCTGGCCGGTATTCAGAGTAAGCATCCTGTATAGGATGCCTGTCTTATTCAGGCCAACGTATACTTCAAGGCGAATTGATCTAGCGAGAAAGCCCACATGCTCCGGCGAACCCGCGGCGCCCACAGCCGCAATACACTCGCGAAGCGTGTAAGTCCGCTGAAGCCCGTCGAGGATCAGGACATCGTGTGAAGCAAAGCTGTCACGAATCGCCTGAGTAATCGCATCCTTCGCAGCAGCGTCAATTACTCCATTCTTTATCCGGTCGATTTCACTTGAAACAACCGCCCCTTTGTCTTGACTGAGCGCGAGAATTATCGGAGGCATTACGCAGCCCTCAATCAAATCGCGCTGGAGCAACTGATAGGGCTTTCCGCGGGACGAAACTTTTGCACGTTGAAGTTCATTTTTTTTAATTACATGCTGGGCAAAAGCCCAGTAGTCTCCTATTGATATATCAATCGAGACATTAACCCCCTGTACCTTCTTGTCGAACAGCCAAGAGTTAAAGTTCATATCCCCGCAAAGCCTCCCTATTCATGCAGAGCTGAATTATCAGCCATGACACCCGTTAAAACGTTCCCCTTTGTATAACATAAAGGCGGCCAATGGCCGCCCTTATGCAAGAAGATTTAATCCTCAATCAAACCCCAACAGGATTAGCCTTCTCCGGATCAATCTTGTACTGCTTGATCGCCCGGGCCACATCCTTCGCGGTCATCTTCCCTTCCTTCGCCAGCGCCGCAATCGCGGCATGGGCGATGTAGTACCGGTCAACCTCGAAGAACCGACGCAGGTTCGCGCGCGTATCCGAACGGCCGAAACCATCCGTACCCAGCACGGTGTACGACATCGGCACGAACGCACGGATCTGGTCCGCATACGCACGCACGTAGTCGGTGGCGGCAATCGCCGGGCCCTGGCGGCCTTCCAGCAGCTCGGTCACGTAGGCCTTGCGCTGCTCACCTTCCGGATGCAGGCGGTTGGCACGTTCCACGTCGAAACCATCGCGACGCAGTTCGTTGAAGCTCGGGCAGCTCCAGATATCGGCGGTCACGCCGAAGTCCTTGTCCAGCAGCTCGGCCGCAGCAATGGCTTCGCGCAGGATGGTGCCCGAGCCCAGCAGCTGCACGCGCAGTTCGCCCTTCTTCGGCTTGCCGGCGTCGGTCAGCAGGTACATGCCCTTGACGATGCCTTCGGCCGCGCCTTCCGGCATTTCCGGGTGGGTGTAGTTCTCGTTCATCAGGGTGACGTAGTAATACTCGTCCACCTGGTCTTCCATCATGCGCTTGGTGCCGTGCTGCAGAACCACGGTCACTTCGAAGCCGAAGGTCGGGTCGTAGCTGCGCACGTTCGGAATGCCACCGGCCACCAGATGGCTGAAGCCATCTTCGTGCTGCAGGCCTTCACCGTTCAGCGTGGTGCGGCCAGCAGTGCCACCCAGCAGGAAGCCGCGGGTACGCATGTCCGCCGCCTGCCAAGCGATATCACCCACGCGCTGGAAGCCGAACATCGAGTAGTAGATGTAGAACGGCAGCATCGGCACGTTGCTGACCGAGTAGCTGGTACCAGCCGCCATCCACGAGCTGATCGCACCCGGCTCGCTGATGCCCTGCTGCAGCACCTGGCCGCTCTGGTCTTCGCGGTAGAACATCAGCTGGTCGGCATCGACCGGCTTGTACTTCTGGCCGAACGGCGCGTAGATGCCGATCTGGCGGAACAGGCCTTCCATGCCGAAGGTACGGGCTTCGTCGGCCACGATCGGCACGATGTGCGGGCCCAGTTCCTTGTCACGCAGGGTGATGTTCAGGCTCTGCACGAAGGCCATGGTGGTGGAGTAGCTGCGCTCGCCGCTGCTCTTCAGCAGGCGCTCGTAGGCTTCCAGCTTCGGCGCCACGAAGGTCTTGTCGGCCTTGCGGCGGCGCTGCGGCAGGTAACCGCCCAGTGCGGCACGGCGTTCCTGCAGGTACTGCACTTCCGGCGAATCCGGGCCCGGGTGGTAGAACGGCACCTGGCCGTCGGCCAGCTGCGCGTCGGTCACCGGAATGTTGAAGCGGTCGCGGAAGTGGCGCACCGCTTCGTCGTCCAGCTTCTTGGTCTGGTGGGTCGGGTTCAGCGCTTCACCAGCACTGCCCATGCCGTAACCCTTCACAGTCTTGGCCAGGATGACGGTCGGCATGCCCTTGGTGTTCACGGCCTGGTGGTAGGCGGCGTACACCTTGTGCGGGTCGTGGCCACCACGGTTCAGGCGCCAGATGTCGTCGTCGCTCAGGCCGGCCACCATCGCAGCGGTTTCCGGGTACTTGCCGAAGAAATGCTCGCGGGTATACGCGCCGCCGAAGGCCTTGCAGTTCTGGTATTCGCCGTCGACGGTTTCCATCATCAGCTTCTTCAGGACGCCGTCGCTGTCCTTGGCCAGCAGGGCATCCCAGTAACCGCCCCACAGCAGCTTGATCACGTTCCAGCCGCCGCCACGGAACACGCCTTCCAGTTCCTGGATGATCTTGCCGTTGCCGCGCACCGGGCCGTCCAGGCGCTGCAGGTTGCAGTTCACCACGAAGATCAGGTTGTCCAGGCCTTCACGGCCGGCCAGGGCGATGGCACCCAGGGTTTCCGGCTCGTCGCTCTCGCCGTCGCCGATGAAGCACCACACCTTGCGGTCGGACTTCTCGATCAGGCCACGGTTTTCCAGGTAGCGCATGAACTGCGCCTGGTAGATGGCGGCCAGCGGGCCCAGGCCCATCGACACGGTCGGGGTCTGCCAGTATTCCGGCATCAGCCACGGGTGCGGGTACGAGGACAGGCCACCGCCGTCCACTTCCATGCGGAACTTGTCCAGCTGCTCTTCGCTGATGCGGCCTTCCAGGAAGGAACGCGCGTAGATGCCCGGGGCGCTGTGGCCCTGGATGAACAGCAGGTCGCCCGGGTGGTTTTCGCTCGGGGCGCGCCAGAAGTGGTTGAAGCCCACGTCGTACAGGGTGGCGCCGGAGGCGAACGAGGCGATGTGGCCGCCCAGGTCACCCGGCTTGCGGTTGGCGCGGACCACGGTGGCCATCGCGTTCCAGCGGATGATCGAACGGATGCGCCATTCCAGCTCGGCATTGCCCGGGCTCTTGGCCTCGAGCTGCGGCTCGATGGTATTGACGTACTCGGTGGTGGGAGAGAACGGCAGGTAGGCGCCCGAACGACGGGTCAGTTCCACCATGCCTTCCAGCAGCTGATGCGCGCGCTCGGAGCCCTCGACATCAATAACGGCCTTCAACGACTCGATCCACTCCTGGGTTTCCACAGGATTCGGGTCGTTGTTCAGCACCTCGTTCAACCAGTTCATTAGCGCTCCCATAACCGCACGCACGCGCGCGACTGTTGTATAGATTTCTAGACCGCAAAGTGTAGCGCACCAAGGGCTTTCGTCACTTGGCTACGCAGGCGTATGGATGCAACCGGCCAGTGTCCGCAAGGGGCTTGCCGGGCCCGCTGAAGGCCCTGCGGCGGGCCTTGTTGGCTGCGCGGGCTGTCGCTTGCGGGCCGCTGCGCCCATGTGCAGGACGCAGTGTTACCGCTGCCGATGACGGTTGTAGGGCAGCGCCATGCCCACCTGTATCGGCTCCGCGTGCTGGCGCTGAACGGGCGACAACGTGTCGCACCTGCCTCTGGATCGCCCCCCGCCCTGCCCTCAGGGTAGGCCTCGAGTGTTGGCCTCGCCCGCTCCGGTCCGCCGTCTGGCCCTGCCTCACTCCCTTCCACAGTGTTGCCCGGGGCGCCTCGCAAGGGGCGCCCTTTTTGCTGTGCGCGGGGCCGGCCGTGGCCCAAAACTGACCTGCTTGTGGCCGGATCGATGATTGTCGTATTCGATATATCGATATATCGTTTGCACACTCGTTTACCGATATATCGAAATGAGCCGTACCGCTTCTCCCAGAGCCCGTTCCACCAATCCGGAAGTGCCACGCCGCAACGGCCAGCCGCGGGTGCTCAGCCGCGGCGACCTGCGCCTGCTGGTGCTGGCCCTGATCGGCGAGCAGCCGCGCCACGGCTACGAGCTGATGCAGCTGATCAGCAACCAGTTCATGCAGGCCTACACGCCCAGCGCCGGCACCATGTACCCGCTCCTGGCCAGCTTCGAGCAGGCCGGCTGGATCGAGGCCGAGGAAGTGGACGGCAAGCGGATCTTCCGCATCACCGCCGCCGGCGAGTTCGAGCTGAAGGTGCAGCGCACCCAGGTGCGCCTGGCGCAGCGACGTGCCTTCGACCGTGCCCGCGAGATCACCAAGGCCTCGCTGCCGCCGCCGCTGGCCGGCGCCCTGCGCGAGTTCAAGCGGGCGCTGGTGCATCACCACGGCCGCTGGGCCGAGGGCGAGGCAGAAGAAGTAGCGGCGCTGCTGACGCGGGCGTCCGCGCTGCTCAACGGTACGGCCGGTAGCGAGAGCCAATCCTTTTCAACGACCCAGCCAGACTGACTCCAGCCAGGTCGCCCCTACGCCGCGCGCCCCCGCGCGACACCTCTACAGGTAACCCCATGACCGAACACAACAACACGCGCCTGCGCCTGGATGTGCGCTTCCGTGAACTGACCGTGCTGCGCACCGAAGAGGTCACCCCGCACATGCGCCGCATCGTGCTGGGTGGCGCCGAGCTGGCCGGTTTCGATTCGCCCGGCGCCGACGACCACATCAAGCTGTTCTTCCCCAACGCCAGCGGCGAGATGGTGCTGCCGGTGGTCACTGCCGAAGGCCGCAGCTATCCGGCCGGCAAGGAGCCCTCACCGGCCCGCGACTACACCCCGCGCTGGTGGGACCACGAAACCGGCGAGCTGGCCATCGACTTCGTGCTGCACGACCAGGGCATTGCCGGGCCGTGGGCCGAGCAGGCCCAGGCTGGCGATACGCTGGTGATCGGCGGCCCGCGCGGCTCGTTCGTGGTGGCCGACAGCTACGACGCCTATGTGCTGATTGGCGATGAAACCGCGCTGCCGGCCATCGCCCGCTGGCTGGACGTGCTGCCGGAGGATGCCGAGGTGCAGGCCTTCATCGAAGTGAGCGATGAGGCCGAACGCCAGGACCTGCCGCAGTACGAGAACGTGCGTATCCATTGGCTGGAGCGCAACGGCTTCCCGGCGGCGACCAGCACGCTGCTGGAAGACATGCTGACCGACTTCGAAGCCCCGGAAGGTGATGTCTTCTACTGGATCGCCACCGAATCGCGCCGCGCACGGATGATGCGCAAGTTCATCGAAGGCCACCTGGGCGTGCCGCGCGACTGGATCCGTTCCACCGGCTACTGGAAGGCCCACCCGGACGAGACCGACGGCGATTGACCGGGCAGCCGGTGGGTGCGGACCCTGCTTGGTGGGTGCGGACCGTTGGTCCGCACGCCCTGCAGCAGGTAGTGCCGGCCGCTGGCCGGCAACCTCATGAACCTTCGGCAGGAACCTGCAGTTGCCGGCCAGCGGCCGGCACTACCGCGTTGGATGCCACCTGCAGCGCGAAGATCAGCAGCGGCAGCAGCCCGAAAACCGCACGCATCGCGCTGCGCGCCATGAGTCGAGCATGGCTCGACTCTACAGGGGCTCCGCCGCCGCTCATGCACCTTCTTGCCTGGCTGGGTAGTGCAGGCCGCTGGCCCAACCTCATGAACCTTCGGCAGGAACCTGCAGCTGCCGGCCAGCGGCCGGCACTACCGCGTTGGATGCCACCTGCAGCGCGAAGATCAGCAGCGACAGCAGCCCGAAACCCGCACGTATCGCGCTGCGCGCCATGAGTCGAGCATGGCTCGACTCTACAGGGGCTCCGCCGCCGCTCATGTACCTTCTTGCCTGGCTGGGTAGTGCCGGCCGCAGGCCGGCAACCTCATGAACCTTCGGCAGGAACCTGCAACTGCCGGCCAGCGGCCGGCACTACCGCGCTGGATGCCACCTGCCGCGTCCACCCGAACCGCTGCGCGGCCCAGATCTCCAGCGCCACCAGCAGCGCGATGATCAGCAACGGCAACAGCAGCCCGAAGTACACGCCGGGCATCATGCCGTTGATCTGCGCCTTCACCAGCCGCAGCACGCCACGGGTGTGCAGCAGCTCATCGACGTGCATGGTCAGCGCCTCGCGCACGACCTTGGGCTCCAGACCGAGCGTGCCGGCCTTGTCCACCAGCGTGTCTTCCACCATGCCGCGCAGCAGGCCTTCGCGCACTTTGCCGATCACCCAACCGGTGCCGCGCGCCAACGGGCCGTTGCCAAGACGATCAAGGTCAGGCAACGGATGTTCGCTGAGGTAGGCCGAGGCGATGGTGTCGGCCACATCGCCCACCGTGCCTTGGCTGCGCAATGCCTCGCGCATGCGCGGGTCGTCCAGCGAATCGGTGAAGCCTTCGCTCCAGCCTTCCATCAGGGTCTGCAGGTGCGGCTGGAAATGATCGAGCTGCTTGAACAGCGCGCGGTGCGCACCGGCGGTGAAGCCCAGCTGCAGGCCGAAGAAGGCGGTCGCCAGTGGCAACAGCACCACGTAGCTGGCCAGCAGCCAGTGATGCCAGCGCGTGCGCCGCTGCAACCAACCACGGCGGTGCAGCCAGCGCCAGGCGAAGATGCCCAGCACCAGGCCAAGCAGCGTACCGAGCAGGCTGCCGCCTAGCAGATCGAGCACGCTCAGGCCCGTCCAGAATTCGTTCAACCAGTACTGCGTGTCCTGCATGGGTCTTCCTTCCGTGGATGCGGCTGCGCCTGAAATGCCAGCCAGGTAGAGTCGACTGTTAGTCGCGCGCAGCGCGGGGGTTTCCGGCATCGCGCCAAGAGCAGTCGACTGACAGTCGACTCTACCAAAGCGAAAGCCTGCCGGCCCGGAGCACGCCAAGCAATGCGACAATCGCGCTCCTTTCCTGCAGCAACGAGGCCCACATGGCCAAACTGACCCTGGCCAGCGTGGATGCGCTGCGTACCCGCTTTGCCGATGACACCGCCTGCGATGCGGCCCTGGCCGCCTTCGCCGCCCCGGCCGCCCTGCGCGTACCGCTGCGTGAGCTGGTGGAAGCACAACACCGCTACCTGCAGGCCGAATTCGAAGTGGCGCAGGTGGCCGACGTGCTGCGCCGCGACCAGAAGTACGCGCCGGTGGGCCGGCCTTCGATCAACATCGTGCAGCTGCGCAAGCAGCAGGCCGCGACCAAGCAGGCCGCGCTGATCGCACGCCAGGTCGTGGCGCAGGCCGCGCAGACCTTCGCGCGCGTGAGCGGGATGACGGTGAAGGCCAAGCAGAGCCCGAGCGAGGCGTGCGTGGCATGGTTGGGCGCGCTGCGCTGAACACGCGTACCCGGTAGTGGCCAACCTTGGTTGGCCCGCGGAGTGCTCGTGTGCCAACCAAGGTTGGCACCTACCAAAGCACTCTCCCGCCCTGCATGAACCGGGAGTGGCCAACCTCGGTTGGCCTGCGAAATGCTCGTGCGCCAACCAAGGTTGGCACCTACCAAAGCACTCTCCGGCCCTGCATGAACCGGTAGTGGCCAACCTTGGTTGGCCTGCGAAATGCTCGTGTGCCAACCAAGGTTGGCACCTACCAAAGCACTCTCCGGCCCTGCATGAACCGGTAGTGGCCAACCTTGGTTGGCCCGCGAAGTGCTCGTGCGCCAACCAAGATTGGCACCTACCAAAGCACTCTCCGGCCCTGCATGAACCGGTAGTGGCCAACCTTGGTTGGCCCGCGGAGTGCTCGTGTGCCAACCAAGGTTGGCACCTACCAAAGCACTCTCCCGCCCTGCATGAACCGGTAGTGGCCAACCTCGGTTGGCCTGCGGAGTGCTCGTGTGCCAACCAAGGTTGGCATCTACCAAGGCGTCCCCCACGCCCCAAAAAGAAGGCCCGCTTTTCAGCGGGCCTTCTGCCTTCTCACGACGAGTGAGTGGGGTGCATCAAGCAGCCGGCTTTTCGCCTGTGGCTTCGGTGGTGATGCGGATCTTCACTTCATCGCTGACGTTCGGAGCATAGGCGCCGACGCCGAAATCGCTGCGCTTCAGGGTGGTGGTGGCATCGAAGCCGGCGGCCGGAACCTTGGCCATCGGGTGCTCGCCGCCGCCATTCACGGTCACGTCCAGAGTGACCGGCTTGGTGATGCCCTTGATGGTCAGGTCACCGGTGACGGTCAGCTTGTTGGTGCCAGCGGCTTCCACCTTGGTGCTCTTGAAGGTGGCATCGGCGAACTTGGAGGCGTCGAAGAAGTCGGCGCTCTTCAGGTGCTCGTCGAACTTGGCGGTGAAGCTGTTCAGGCCGCTCAGCGGCAGCTTCACTTCCACGGTGGACTTGGTCACGTCTTCGGCGTTGTACACCAGGGTGCCTTCAACGTTGCCGAAGTGCGCGCTCGGGTTGGAGAAGCCGAAGTGGCTCCACTGGGCCAGCACGTCGGTGTGGGTCGGGTCCAGCTTGTAGGTGCCCGAGGCGATCTGGATCGCTTCGGCGGCCGGCGCGGCGGCAGCGGCATCGGCAGCCGGGGTGGCGGCCTGTTCGGTGGTGGCCGGGGCGGCGGCGTCAGCAGCCGGGGCAGCGGTATCGGCCGGCTTGGAGCAGGCGGCGATGGCCAGGGTCAGGGCCAGCGGCAGCAGCAGTTTACGGGTGGCGCTCATCTGAGGAACTCTCCGGATCGTAGGGTGGGTACACGGTGCAGCAAGAGCCTGCCACGGGACGGCAGGCCCGAAACCGATACAGCGACTTACGCGATGCGCGCCGCTTCGTCGAACGACAGGCGCGGCAGACGCGGGAACAGGCCCGCCGGGTCACCGTAACCCAGGTTGACCAGGAAATTCGACTTGATGGAAGTGCCGGCGAAGAAGGCTTCATCCACCTTGGCCGCATCGAAGCCCGACATCGGGCCGGCATCCAGGCCCAGCGCGCGTGCGGCCAGGATCAGGTAGGCGCCCTGCAGGCTGCCGTTGCGGATGGCGGCTTCGTGGCGGCCTTCCTGCGGGCCGTCGAACCAGGCCTTGGCATCGGTGTGCGGGAACAGGTACGGCAGCTTCTCGTGGAAGTCCAGGTCGAAGCCGATGATGACGGTGACCGGGGCGGCCATGGTCTTGTCGTGGTTGCCTTCGGACAGGGCCGGGGCCAGCTTGGCCTTGGCTTCCTTCGAGGTGACGAAGACGAAACGGGCCGGCGTGGTGTTGGCGGCGGTCGGGCCCCACTTCACCAGGTCATACAGTTCCTGCAGCAGGCTGGCCGGGACCGGCTTGTC
Source organism: Stenotrophomonas sp. 63632_Sma (assembly GCF_056482875.1). NCBI lineage: Bacteria > Pseudomonadati > Pseudomonadota > Gammaproteobacteria > Lysobacterales > Lysobacteraceae > Stenotrophomonas > Stenotrophomonas sp. 63632_Sma. Next base: position 402,350 of record NZ_CM151220.1, on the reverse strand, counting down.
GAGGAAAGCGTTCTGGGTGCGGGCAGTACGGAACAGCTGGTCGAGGGCAGCAGCGTCGAGCGCGTGGGACATCGGTGGATCTCCAGGGCGGCTAAGGGAAGTCAGTGCCCGCGGGCGGCGCGGGGCGAAACGACGAGCCGCAGTGTAGAGTGTCGCGACTGTTGCAACACCCAGCAGAGCTGAAACGAATTAATGCCACAGGTGAAACGATCGAGTGCGCCCTGGACGGTCACGGACGGCCGTGCCGGCAATGTCCGCCAGGCGGTCGCGCTGGCCTCTGCGCTGCGCCAGGGCACCCATCGCCCGCTGGTCCTGCAGCCCCGCGCACCCTGGCGCTGGCTGTCGCCGCGGCGGCTGCCTGGTGATGTGAACGGCTACGGCGAGGCATTCGCGACGCTGGCCGCGGATGCACCGCCGCTGGCGATCGGCTGTGGCCGCCAGGCCGCCGGCGCACTGCGCGTGCTGCGCGCACGTGGCAGCCAGGTGGTGCAGATCCTCGACCCGCGCATCAATGCCCGCCACTGGGACATGGTGGTGGTGCCCGAACACGATGCCCTGCGTGGCAGCAACGTACTGACCCTGCTCGGCAGCCTCAACCCGGTGGACGATGACTGGCTGGCCTGGGGCCGCGCCGCGTTCGCCGGCTTCAGTACCCTGCCCGGCCCGCGCACCGCGCTGCTGGTGGGCGGGCCGACGCCGCTGGCGCCCTGGGACGAGACCGCGATGGTGGGCGTGTTCCAGGCGTTGGCCGAGCAGATCCGCAGCGAGGGCGGCAGCCTGCTGGCCACCACCTCGCGGCGCACGCCACCGGCCTTGGCCGAGATCCTGCGCGCGACGTTCGCCGACCTGCCGCACGTGATCTGGGGCGACGGCGGCGACGGTACGAATCCTTATGGCGGCCTGCTCGGCTGGGCCAACCGCGTGGTGGTCTCGCCCGATTCGGTGAACCTGCTGTCTGAAGCCTGCGCCACGCGCATGCCGGTGATGGTGGCGCTGGCCGATACCGTGCAGGGGCGGCTGGCGCGTTTCCAGCAGCAGCTGCGCGAGCGCGGGCGGTTGCAGGAACGCTGGCTGGACTGGCAGTACGACCGCATCGAGCCGCTGCGCGAGACCGCGCGGGTGGCGGCAGAGGTGAAGCAGCGCCTGGCATTGGGGTAGTGCCGGCCGCTGGCCGGCAATGCTCTACGCGCTACCGAACACCCTGTCGTTGCCGGCCAGCGGCCGGCACTACCCGACCGCGCAGCGATTTCTGAACATTTCGATCCAGCTGCGCGGTTAGAGTCCAGCTTCCCCCATCACTCTGAACGTCTTCATGCGTACCTTGCTCTTGCTGCCCCTGGCCCTGCTCGCGGCCTGCTCCACCACACCCACCGAGCTGGATCCGATTTCGTATCAATGCCAGCAGCAGTTGGACGCGTACCGCGAACAACCGGCGCTGCGCGATCCGAAGGGCCAGCGCCCACCGCTGCCGGTGGCCCCGATCAGCGATGCCTGCGACAAGGAGCTCCAGCGCAAGGGCGTGGATCGTCCCCTGCGCTGAGCAGCGTATGATCGGCGCGCGGGCCTGCCCGCCGTTGAAGGTATCGACATGGATCGTTTCTCCCACCTGCCGCGCGCCGCGCTGCTGATCACCAGCCTGCTGGCGACCGCACCGGCCTGGGCCAACAGCACCGAATGCCGCGAGCGCTACCCGAGCGTGGCCGCGCAGGCGGCGATGCTGGACGTGGCCTGGACCACCGCTGAGCGCCTGGACGCGCTGCCCGATGTGGACGTGGTGGTGGCCGCGCGCGGTGGCCAGGACCTGAGCCGCTACGGCCTGCGCCACAGTCACCTGGCCTTCCTGGTGCGTGAGGACAATGGCCGCTGGCGCGCGATGCACCTGCTCAACCGCTGCAAGACCGACAGCTCGCAGCTGTACCACGAAGGGCTGGGCAACTTCGTCGGCGAGAGCGGCGGCCATACCGACCTGCGCATCGGCGTGCCCTCGGCGCCGCTGCGTGCCGCGTTGAAAGCGATGCTGGTGTCGCCGTCGATCCAGCCCAAGGCGCTGCACGAAACCAAGTACAACGTGGTTGCCTACCCGTTTGCCACCGACTACCAGAACTCCAACCAGTGGGTGCTGGAAGTGCTGGCCGCGGCGATGGCGCAGACCGAAGGCGCGCCGGCCATCGTCAAGCGCGAACAGGCGCAGCAGTGGCTGCGCCAGCAGAAGTACCAGCCCAGCGTGCTGCATATCGGCCTCGGCAAGCGCGTGGGTGCGCGCCTGTTCGTGGCCAACGCCACCACCACTGACCATCCGGCCGGCGAGCGCATCTCCGGCAACTATTCGGTGGTGACGGTGGAATCGGTGTTCGATTTCCTGCACCAGCGCAGCCAGCTGCAGCAGGAACTGGTGATCCCTCACGTGCCGGTAGCTGGTGCTGCCGCCGCCACGCCCTGAATCCAGCAAGGAGAACGACATGCGTACCCTGCCCGCCGTCCTGATGCCGATGCTGATCGTCGCAAGCCTGGCCTGGTCCACGGCCGCTCATGCAGAGCGCCGCATCGTGATCATCCACGACCCGGGCCCGCAGGGACCGAGCCTGGAGATGTCCACGCAGATGGTGACGTCGGCCCGCGCGGCGGCGGCGAAGGAAGCCCAGGATGCCGCCGACGCTGGCCAGCCGCTGGCCCGCCCGCAGCAGATCAAGCTGCCGCAGATGCAGGTGAGTGCGATCGCCACCACCGTGGATGGCCGTCGCGAAGTGCTGCTGCGCGATGCCAACGACCCGCAGAACACCGCATCGATGCAGTACCCGCGCGGCATCGGCGATCCCGCCGTGCAGTTCACCGTGGGCCAGACCGTGAACTTCGAACCGACCGGCGCCGACCAGGGCTGGCAGTTGAAGGACAACCAGGGCCGCCCGCTGGAATACCTGCCCGAGGCCACCGGCCCGCGCGACATCTTCGATACCCGGCGCTGAGCCGCCGTCCCCACCCTGACCAGGAGGTCTCCATGTTCCGTTGCCTGCGCGTTCCCGCCACTGCCCTGCTGCTTTCGGCGCTGGTGGTGCCCACCGTCCATGCCGGCGCCGCGCCGCAGTTGAACAGCGGCCAGACCAGCGTGCTGGTCACGTCGCTGATCGTGCTGTCGATTCCGTTGGCCACGTCGATGGGACTGGCCGAACTGTCCAAGGCCCCGTTCAAGGCCAGCGAGCGCAACGGCAAGGTCGCCGCACGCACGCCGGCGGTGCCGCTGCCACCGATGGAAGTGAAGCAGGTCGCCACCACGCCAGCCGGTGATCGCCAGGTGCACCTGCAGGTGCCCGGCAAGGCCGACCAGACCGCAACGCTGCAATGGCCGGCGGCTGCAGGCGATGACCCGATTGCCGGTTTCGTCGTCGGCCAGCAGGTGCGCTTCGACCCGACCGACGCGGGTGCCGGCTGGACCGTGAAGAGCGCGCAGGGCCAGGCGCTGGCCTATGTGCCGACCGCCTATGCCGTCGGCGATGTGATGAGCGAAACGCTGTAAAGCTGAACGGCCGGTTTTGGCATTGCCGCGGGCCGGGCGGATAATGGGCGATCCCCTTTGTCCCCCTGGCTCGCCATGTCCGTGCGTCCTGCCCCTGTGTTTGCCCCGCTGACCCCGCGCGCCCTGGTGCTGGCGGTGCTGGCCATGGGCGCGGTGGTGCTGCTGTCCAACGTACTGGTGCAGTACCCGATCAACGATTGGCTGACGTGGGGTGCTTTCAGTTACCCGGTCGCGTTCCTGGTCAGCAACCTGATCAACCGCCGCTTCGGCCCGGGCCCTGCCCGCCGCGTGGCGTGGATTGGTTTCGCGGTGGCGGTGCTGCTGTCGATCTGGGTGGCCACCCCGCGCATCGCCATTGCCTCGTGCTCGGCCTTCATCGTGGCCCAGCTGCTGGACATCACCGTGTTCGACCGCCTGCGCCGTGGCAGCTGGTGGCGCGCACCGATGGTGGCCACCACCTGCAGCGCCACGGTGGATACCACCATTTTCTGGTCGATCGCGTTTGCCGGTTCGACCCTGCCGTGGGTGAGCTGGGCTGCCGGCGACCTGGCGGTGAAGCTGGCGATCGGCGTCTGCCTGCTGGCCCCGTTCCGCGCGCTGTTGTGGAAGATGGCGCCGCTGCGCACCACCAGCTGACCGCCGTTGTTCTGGTAGGTGCCAACCTTGGTTGGCACACACCTTGAACCCGGTGGGTGCCGACCGTTGGTCGGCACGCCCTGCAGAACTCATCGCTGCCGACAGATGGTGCCGACCAACGGTCGGCACCTACCAACGGCGGGTCATCGCCGAGCCACTGATCTGGTAGCTGCCAACCTTGGTTGGCGCTTTGCATTCATGCCAACCAAGGTTGGCATCTACCAACAGCGGGTCATCGCCGGCCAATGATCGGGTGGGTGCCGACCGTTGGTCGGCACGCCCAGCAGAACTCATCGCTGCCGACAGATTGTGCCGACCAACGGTCGGCACCCACCCAAAGCAGGCCATTGCGCTGGCGGGTGCCCCCACTCAGGCGAACGGCAGCTCCGCGGCGATGCACGCGGCGGTAATCGCGGCACATGCCTCTTCAATCGCGGGCGTGGTCGGTGCCAGTCGCGGACGTCGATCCAGCGTGCAGGCGAGGCCAACATCCAGCAACGTGGCATGTGCTCCATGCAATGCCTGCGCCGTGTCTTCCGGCAGAAAACCAGCAACCGCCAACGCATCGATCAACGAAGGTGTATCGCGCGGCTGCAGCAGCGCTGCATGCCGGGCGCTACGCGCCAACACGCCGGTCTGCAGCAGGAACTCCAGGTCCACCACGCCGCCAGCACCCTGCTTCAGGTCCAGCCGCGCGGCATCGCTGCGGTCCAGTTCGGTGCGCATGCGGCCGCGCATCTTCAGCACGTCCGCGTACAGCACACCCGTGTCGCGCTCACGCCCAAGCGTCTGCGCACGCACCTGCTCGAAGTCGGCCAGCAGGCTGGCATCGCCGGCCACGCCACGCGCGCGCACCAGTGCCTGGTGTTCCCAGGTCCACGCGCGTTCGCGCTGGTATTCGGTGTAGCTGGCCAGCGAAGACACCAGTGAACCCTTGCCGCCATCCGGGCGCAGGCGCACGTCGATGTCGTACAGGCGCCCGGCGGCGGTCACCGCACCGAGCAGCGCCATCACCTTCTGCGCGAGGCGCGCATACCAGCGTCCCGGCTCCAGCGGACGCGCGCCATTGCTGGCATCCACGCCGGCCGGGTTGTCGTGCAGGAACACCAGGTCCAGATCGGAACCGAAGCCCAGCTCAAGCCCACCAAGGCTGCCGTAGCCGATGATCGCGAAGCGCCCGCCGGGAATCTCGCCGTGTGCGGCATGCATGTCCGCTTCGGCCATCGCCAACACGGTGACCACCACGGCCTGCGCCAGCTCGGCCAGTTGCCGGGTGCTGTCCACCGCACCCTGGCGGCCATCCAGCGTGGCCATCGCCATGCGGAAGCTGAGTGCCAGCCGCGTTTCATTGAGCCAGCGCAGTGCGGATTCGGGATCCTCCACTGCCAGTACCTGTTGGCACTCCGCCAGCATGCCGGCGGCATCGGGCATCGGCCCGGACACGCGCACGTCCAGCAGTTCGTCCAGCAGCAGCGGATACGCCGCCAACCGTTCGGCCAGCAGCGCGCTGCGCGCCAGCACGTCCACCAACCGCGCCAGTGCGCTGGGCTGTTCGTCCAGCAAGGCGAGATAGCTGGTCCGGCGCAGCACCGCCTGCAGCAGGCCGAGCACGCGCTTGAGTGCGGCATCCGGCTGCGGCGAACGCGTGGCCGCATGCAGCAGCGCGGGCAGCACGCGATCCAGCCGCGCACGCGCGGCATCGGACAACGACTTCACGCCGGTGCCCTGGGCGAAGTCGCGTAGCGACTGGTCGGCGCCGTTGGCATCGAGGAAACCGGCTTCGGCCAGCAGCGGTGCGTTGCTGCCTTCGGGCAGGCTGCGCCAGTAGTTGGCCAGTGCATCGGGCGCGGCCTGGCCCTTGCGCGGCGCCAGCAGTGCGGCGAATTCGGTACTGACCCGCTGCTGCTGCACGGCCAGCGCCGCGCGCAGCACCTCCCAGTCCGGGTAGCCGAGCCCAACAGCGATGCGTTCGCGGTCAAGTGCATCGCTGGGCAGCACATGGGTCTGCGCGTCACGCAGCATCTGCAGGCGGTTTTCCAGCTGGCGTAGGAACAGGTAGGCCTCGCGCAGCGCGTTGCCATCCTCGGGCGCGATCTGCCCGGCGGCCACCAGTGCGTCCAGCGCCACCAGCAGCCGACGCTCGCGCAATGCCGGTTCGCGACCACCGCGGATCAGCTGCAGCGCCTGGCACAGGAATTCGATCTCGCGGATGCCACCGGCACCGCGCTTGATGTCGTCGTGCAGTTCGCGGCGTGCGACTTCAGCGGTGATGGCCGCCTTCATTTCGCGCAGGCCGTCTAGCGCGGTGAAATCCAGGTAGCGGCGGTACACGAACGGGCGCAGGGTCTGCAGCCACGCCTCACCGGCCTCGATATCGCCGGCCACCGCGCGCGCCTTCAGCCAGGCATAGCGCTCCCAATCACGGCCCTCCCGCTGGAAATACTGGTCCATCGCCGCGAACGAGAGTGCAACGCGGCCGGCGCTGCCGAACGGACGCAGGCGCAGGTCGACGCGGTGGCTGAAGCCATCGACGGTGGTTTCATCCAGCAGCTTGGCCAGGCGCTGGCCGAGACGGGCGAAATATTCTTCCGCCGCCAACGGACGCGGTCCATCGGATTCACCTCCCTGCGGATAGGCGTAGACCAGGTCCACATCGGAACTGAAGTTGAGCTCGCCACCGCCCAGCTTGCCAAGGCCGAACACCACCAGCTGCTGCGGGATGCCGTGTTCATCGGCGATGACGCCGTGACGCTGGGCGAATTCCTGCTGCAGGGCGTCCAGTGCCAGCCGCAGGCAGTCCTCGGCCAAGGTGGTGGCACCGGCGAGGGTCTGCGGCACGTCGTCGAGGCCGGCCAGGTCACGCCAGATCAGCCGTGTGGACATTGCCGTGCGCCAGCGCCGGATCTGCGCCGGCCAGTCGCTGGGCTGCAGAGGATCGAGCACCGGCGCCGGGATCGGCGGGCAGCCGGGCGCGGCCAGCTGTGCCAGCAAGGCAGGTTGCCGCACCAGGGTGTCCAGCGCGAAGTCGCTGCTCACCGCCAGCCGGGTCAGCAACGGCAGCAGGTTGGCCGGGATGGGCTCGGGCAGGACCTGGGCCAGGCGCGCCAAGGCGCGGTCGACAAGAGGCTGCAGGGTGGCGGGCAGGTCAGCGGTGGCGAGGCTCATGGGCTGATTGTATCGACCCGGCCGGGACGCAACGGACCCGGTAGTGCCGGCCGCTGGCCGGCAGATCCGATGATCCTGCCGAAGGTTACTGGGGTTGCCGGCCAGCGGCCGGCACTACCGATAATGGAGACCGCGTATTCATACTGGACGACAGGCAATAAAAAAGCCCGCTTGCAGCGAACTGCCAGCGGGCTCTGCTCCCTCCCCCACGTCGGGATGCAGGTCCATCGTGCGGGCTGCGAAAGCACTTTGCACGCTGCACTGCAAAACAAAACCGGCGGGTTTGGGTGACCCCTGCGGGAAAAGCCATTCCACGAAGGTAGAACCCCCCGTACGGATGAGGATGGCCGATAATCGGAATTCCCCCCAGCAACACGTGTCGTCATGTCTGTTGATCGCATCGCCAACGCGCGTCTTCGTGACCGCGTGGTCTCCGCAGAGGCCGCAGCCGCGCTGATCCAGCCCGGTGAAACCGTGGCCATGAGCGGCTTTACCGGCTCCGGGTATCCCAAGGCCGTTCCCGTCGAACTGGCCCGCCGCATCGAGGCGGTGCATGCCCAGGGCCAGCCCTTCCAGATCAGCCTGATGACTGGCGCCTCCACCGCGCCGGAACTCGATGGCGCGCTGGCCAAGGCCGATGGCATCGCCATGCGCATGCCGTTCCAGAGCGACCCGGATGCGCGCAACCGCATCAACGAGGGCAAGCTGGATTACATCGACATCCACCTCAGCCACGTGGCCCAGCACGTGTGGTTCGGTTTCTATGGCGAGATCGATACCGCCGTGATCGAAGTCTCGGCCATCCGCGAAGACGGTTCGCTGGTGCCCTCCACCTCGGTCGGCAACAACAAGACCTGGCTGGACCTGGCCAAGAAGGTGATCGTCGAGGTCAACGAATGGCAGCCGGCCGGCGTCGACGGCATGCATGACATCTACTACGGCACCGCGCTGCCGCCGCACCGCAAGCCGATTCCGCTGGTGAACGCCAACGACCGCATCGGCGACACCGCGCTGCGCTGCGACCCGGACAAGATCGTGGCCGTGGTGCGCACCAACGGCCCGGACCGCAACAGCCCGTTCAGCCCGATCGATGCGACCAGCGAGCAGATCGCTTCGCACCTGATCGAGTTCCTCAAGCATGAAGTGAAGAAGGGCCGTCTGCCGCCGAACCTGCTGCCGCTGCAGTCGGGCGTGGGCAATATTCCGAACGCGGTGCTGGCCGGCCTGGCCAAGAGCGGCTTCCGCGACCTGGCCGCGTTCACCGAAGTGATCCAGGACGGCATGCTCGACCTGCTGCGTGACGGCGTGCTGAGCTATGCCTCGTGTACCGGCTTCGCGCTGAGCCCGCAGGCCAACGAGACGTTCAAGGAGAACATCGATTTCTACCGCGAGCGCATCATCATGCGCACGCAGGAGATCTCCAACCATCCGGAACTGGTGCGCCGCCTCGGCTGCATCGGCATGAACGGCATGATCGAGGTGGACATCTACGGCAACGTCAATTCGACGCACGTGATGGGCACGCGGATCATGAACGGCATCGGCGGTTCCGGTGACTTCGCCCGCAATGGTTTCCTGTCGGCGTTCCTGAGCCCGTCCACTGCCAAGAACGGCACCATCTCGGCGATCGTGCCGATGGCCAGCCACGTGGACCACACCGAACACGACGTGTCGGTGATCGTCACCGAACAGGGCCTGGCCGACCTGCGTGGCCTGACCCCGCGCAAGCGCGCGCAGGTGCTGATCGACAACTGCGCGCACCCGGATTTCCGCCCGCAGCTGCAGGACTACTTCGATCGTGCCAGCCGCGAGAGCTACGGCAAGCACACCCCGCACCTGCTGCCGGAAGCGTTGTCGTGGCACCAGCGCTGGCTGGATACCGGCACGATGAAGGGCTGAGACCCGCTTTTGTAGAGTCGAGCCATGCTCGACTGCTTTCCTGGGCAGCCGAGCATGGCTCGGCTCTACAGAGGGCAGCGCCATGACCCCAGGCACGGACATCGGGTAGAGCCGGCCGCTGGCCGGCTCCCCAGAACAGCCGGCCAGCGGCCGGCTCTACCTTCACGCGGTGCGCAGCGCCGCCAGCGATTCGGCCTGCAGCCGCTCGTAGATCTCGAACTCGTCATTCACCGCCACGCCCAGCGCCTGCTCGAAGGCCTCGCGGTTGGCATGCGCGGCATAGGCACGCTGTTCTTCACCGCCCAGGTTCGACTGGAAGATGCCCGCGGCACTGACCGGCAGGAAATCCTCGTAGACGATCGGGTCGGCGGTGGCCAGGCCGGCGGCCACCAGCACTTCGGCGGGCAGATCGGCCACGCGCTCCGGCGCGGCGCGGCCGGCGTCGGTCAGCTGGTAGCGGTAATAGCCCAGGCCTTCCTGGCGCAGCGTGTCGTGGTCATCCGGGAAGCTGGCGAACACCGCCTGCAGGCGCTGGCCGTAGTCGCCGCCGGTACTGCCTTCGCCACCGGCATCACGGGCCTGCGACAGCAGCTGGTCGTACAGCGCGCGGCCCTTCGGGGTCAGCGCAAGGCCACGCTGTTCGATCTCGCCGAAGCGCGCGGTATGCGTACCGGCATCGCCACCTTCGTTGTCCGGGAAATGCACGGCTTCTTCCAGCGCCTTGAAACTGGTCTGGCGCAGCAGGATCGGGCAGGCACGGCGCGGTGGGCCTTCGATCACCGCCTTGGCGGCCATGCCGTGTTCGATCATCGCGGCCTGCGCAGCGTCGATATCCAGCGTACGCGGCGTCAGATGGTTGATGTGCGGGCCACGGAAACTGACCACGTCGGCCACCAGGCGATGCGCGTTGTGCAGCGCGTGGTAGGTCGGCAGATCGACGGTGGCATCGCCATGCCAGCGGAAGGTTTCCAGTGCTTCATCGACGAAGCGCCCGGCATCGGCCTGCGACAGCCCGCCGTCACGCTCGGCCTGGTCGATCAGCGCCAGCGCGCCCTCGGTGAAGATGCGGCGGCGTTCGAGGATGCGCGCCGATTCGGCACGCAGCGCTTCGTCTTCGATCAGCTCCAGGCGCAGCAGCGAGGTGAACACGCGGAACGGGTTCTGCGCCAGTGCGGCACCGGTGAGCGGGCGGAACGCGGTGGAATGCACCGGCACACCGGCCACGGACAGGTCGTAGTAGCCGACCGGGTACATGCCCATCACCGCGAACAGGCGGCGCAGCGTGGCCAGTTCCTGCACGGTGCCGACCCGGATCGCACCGTGGCGCTCTTCATCCAGGCGCGCACGCTCGTCGTTGCGCTGCAGCTGCGCAGCCAGCGCCGGGTCCTGGTCAAGCACCTGCGCGTTGATCCGCTCCACCAGTTCCACCAGCGTGCCGTACAGCGGCACTTCGGTGCGGTACATGCGGGACATGGCCTGCGCGAACAGGCGGCGGATCACATCAGGCGAAACGAAAGAGGCGCTCATCAGTCACTCGATTACGGGAACGGGGAACAGCTCGAACCCGTATTGTCGCCGGAGCGCGGCGCGGCGGCGATATGCAGAGCAACATGAAGGAAATCGGTAGTGCCGGCCGCTGACCGGCAACCTCCGGATGCCTGGAAGGGTGCAGTTGACGCAGGCGGCGACCGCACCGCTTGAGCTGGCGCCTCAGGGTGGCATCCAGGGTGATCGGCCGGTCCCAGTGCTGGTAGCTGGCCACGATGGCGTGGCGCAGCGCGCGGTAGTGCAGGTTGTCCGGCTTGGTCGGCATGCGCTTCACCACCGCCTCCCAGCCGCCCTCCGGGTCCTGGCTGAAGGCGCGCACGCTGTCGCGGCAGGTCTGGCCGCTGGCCTTGGCCCAGAAGCAGGCGAAGTAGATATCCCCGGCCTGCCAGCCATGGGTGGTGAACAGCGCGCTGATGTAGCCGCGCGGTACGCCGGCATAGCGCGACACCTCGTCGAGGAAGGCGTCGGGGTAGCGTTCGGCGTAGTGGTTGATGTCCTGCAGCTGGGCATCGACCCAGCGGTCACCGGTTTCCACCGTGTAGGCCGCCGAACGCTCGGCGGTCTGCTGGGCCAGCACGGTGGCCGGCACCAGCAGCAAGGACAACAACAGTGCGCGCAGTCGGACGTTCATGCCCCGATTCTGCCGCAGCCGCCGGGTCCTGTCAGGCCGCCGCCGAGGCCTTGGCCTCGATCGCGGCCAGTGCGGCCGGCCAATCATGGGCGGTATCGGCAGTGACCATGCGCGGTTCGTCGTCGGCCACGCCGTGCTGGGTCTCGTGGGCCCAGGTCACTGCATACGGGGTATGCACGCCCCAGCCGCCCAGGGTCACCACCGGCTCGATGTCCGAGCGCAGCGAGTTGCCGACCATCACGAAGCGCTGCATCGGCAGGTCGAATTCGGCCAGCACGCGGGCGTAGGTTTCCGGGTCCTTCTCGGAGACGATCTCGATGCGCGGGAACAGCTCGGCCAGGTTGGCGACCTTGATCTTCGCTTCCTGGTGGAACAGGTCGCCCTTGGTGATCAGCACCACCGGGTAGTGCTCGGCGATGGCCGCCACCGCTTCGCGCACACCGTCGATCAGTTCGACCGGGTGGCGCAGGGTGTCGTGGCCGATGTCCAGGATGCGCTGGATGTCCTTGGCCTCGATGCGCTGGCCGGTGATGTCGATGGCCGCTTCGATCATCGACAGCGTCATGCTCTTCACGCCGTAGCCGAAGGTACCCAGATGGCGCTGCTGCACTTCCAGCAGGTGGCGCGCGGTCTGCGTGTCATGCACGTCGACGTAGCGCGACAGCAGGTCAAGATAATCCTGCTCGGCCTTGCGGTAGTAGTCCTCGCTCTTCCACAGCGTATCGTCACCGTCAAAACCGACCAGGCCGATGGCGCGCGACGGCGCAGGCGTGGGGGTGTTCATCGCACAAGGATACAGGGGTGCTGGTGACGATAAAAACCCGGGCGGCCGCAGCCGCCCGGGTCCCCATGCACCGGTCTTCCCGAATCAGGCGTGGATCAGCGGCCCTGCGCCGCGCCGGCACCTGCACCGGCCTGCTGGGCGGCCACGTAGGCCTTGTACTCGTCGGCGCTCAGCTCGCCGTCCTTGTTGGTATCGGCCTGGTCGAACACCTGGGCCAGGCCTGCGTTCACCTGCGCCTCGGTCTTGCTGATGGTGCCGTTGCCATCGGTATCGATGCTGGCCCAGGTCTGGCCACCGCCATTGGCCTGTGCCGAAGCCGCTGCGGCCGCGTTGGTCGCCTGGTCAGCCGCCTGCCCTGCCTGTGCCGCCGACTGCTGCGCCTGCGCGGCCTCATTCTGTGCCTGCGCGGCCTGCTGCTTGGCCGACTGGGCCATCGCCGGAATGGCCAGCACGCTGCCGGCGGCGACGATCAGGGCGATCAGGGGCTTGCGGTTGCGAATAGTCATCAGGGGTGTCTCCTACCAATTGGGTGGTGTTGCGCGGCGTGTTGTCTCCGCACGGCACCTACCCTGCCACCGCGTTTCTGAATCGATTTTGCCTCGCGACCGGCGTCAACACGCACGATTAACCACTCGCCTACGCGCATGCTTTAGCGCGGTGGTTAGCACGAAGTGAGTGGCTCATAAGTTGCGCATTCAGCGCTGCCTGATTTAACCGGCAACCAACGAAAAACCTGCGTCAGTCGACGTTCTGCGCCGATGACCGCGAACTGAACATCACCCAGCCGAGGGCAACACCGGCAAGCGCACCGGCGATTTCCAGCACCACGCGGCTGCCGAGTTCGTTCGGATCGTGGATGGTGGCGAGGAACAGGCGCGCATACAGGGGCGACTCCAGGCGCACGATGCCCATGTAGAACAGCTTCCAGGCATCGATGCCGGCGGAGATGATCACGGCGATGACACACGACCAGCCGATGGCGTGGCCGACCGTCCAGTGCAGCAGCCGGCACAGCTGCGACCACAGGAAGTACACCAGCAGCCCGACCAGCAGGGCGATGGCGCCCGCTTCGAGGGTACCGAGCAGGCCGAAGTGCAGGGGAAGGTTCATCGGGTGGGCAACGGTGGGATGGCGGCCAGTGTAAGGGATCTGCCTCGGACCCAATCCGGTAGCCCCGGTAGATCCACGCCATGCGTGGATGAATCCCCATCGAAATCGAATACTCCGATGATTGAACGAAGAGCATCCACGCATGGTGTGGATCTACCGTGTCGACCAAGGTCGACACCTACCAACAGCAGCGCCCCTCTGCCGATGTCCCTACCGCACGGGGACGTCGTATGCGGTGCCCGGGTCCGGTTCGGGCTGCAGGGTGTAGTGCCACCACTCCTGCGGATAGTTGACGAAACCACGGCGTGCCATCGCCTGCACCAGCTGCTTGCGATTCGCCTGCTGCGCAGCACTCAGCCCGCTCGTCTGCGTATGCGCGCGTGGCCCAAAGAAATCGAAGTCGGTACCCATGTCCATCGGCCTACATGCACCACTGCCGCAATCCAGCAGCCCCAGATCCACCGTGGCACCGCGACTGTGGCCGGAGCGCTCGGCGATGTAGCCGTCGGCCAGCAGCCGTGGCTTGTCCAGATCCGGGTACTGCAGAGCCTTGCGCGAGCGCTCGCGCGGATCGTTCACCCAGGCCATGAAGGCCTGCACCGAACGCACCGGCCGGTAGCAGTCGTAGAGGCGCAGGCCAAAGCCATCCGCACGCAGGTCCTGTTCCACCTGTGCCAGTGCCTTCGCCACCGGCGCCAGCAGGTAACAGGACGGCGCCTCGTAACCCGGCACGCGCGCGCCGGTGAAGTTGTTCGCGCCGGCGTAGCGGATGTCCATCTCGATGCCTGGCGACAACGTGCGGATCTCCACTAATCCGGCGCTGGCGGCATCAGTGGCCGGCGAAACACGCGGCGGCTCAGCGGCGCTGGCGCTCGCTGCCAGGGCAGTCGCCAGTACGAGTGAAATGCAGGTCCTGGAAGTCATAGCTGAAGTCGATGTCCGGGTCGATGGCACGCAGGTCCAGTGTGGGCGGCGCAGCGTCACCGGGCTGCAGCCAAGCCTGTGCGTCTTCGCCCAGCGTATCCCAGCGCAGCAGCCAACGCCCCTGCAACTGCAGCACCGTGGCCTGCAGCCGGGGCGACTTGTCCACGCTGAAGTGCAGGCCGTCCTTGCCCGGGCACAGCGAGGCGGGGCCCAGCCACGAATCAGTGTAGCGGCCTTGCCAGCGCTGCAGATCGGAAGCCGACGCCTGCTGCGCATCTGACGTCGGCGGCCGCTGATGCCCGGTTGCCGCACGAGCGGCCTGGTCAGCCTTCAGTTCGGCAAGGTACTCCATCGCAGGCCGCGCATCGTCCGCTGCGGTGAAGCGCTTCAGCGCGGCCTGCATCAACGCGGTACGCGCATCCTCGCCTTCGCCATTGATCAGCATCACCACACCCACCTTGCGGTCGGGCAGCAGCGCCAGCGACGAGTACATCCCTGACAGCGTGCCGGTGTGTGCCACCTTCCACTGCCCATCCATGTCAGAAACGCGCCAGCCATAGCCGTAGCCGTAAAAATGCGCGTTGTCCCAGCGCCGCTGGCGCTCACCCAGCGGCATCGGCATGTGTAATGTCCACAACGTGCGGCGCTGTTCACTGTCCAACCAATCCGGCACCACGGCAGGATCAAGCAGTACCTGCATCCAGCGCGTCATGTCGCGCAGCGAACAGCGGATGCCTCCTGCCGCCATGGACGGCAGGTCCGGGCTGATGGCACCGTCAGCGTTCACCACCTCATTGCGATCACCACGCCAGGCATGTGGCTGCGCGACGTTGCCTACGCGCTTCACCGACCAGGCCCCCACCTGGCAGCGCGTCATGCCGAGTGGTTCAAACACCTGCTCTCGCATCAACTGGTCGTACGATTTGCCACCCGCCGCAGCGGCCACTTCGCCGGCCACCACGTACATCAGGTTGTCGTAGGCATAGTGGCTGCGGAAGCTGCTGAGCGGCTTCAAGTGCGCCAGTCCGGCAATGATGTCGGCGCGGGTGAACGTGTTCGGTTCCGGCCACAGCATCAGGTCGCCGGCACCCAGGCCGAGGCCGCTGTTGTGGATCAGCAGGTCGCGCACCTGCATCTGCTGGCCCACCCATGCGTCATGCATGCGGAAACCGGGCAGGTGCCGCCGCACCGGGTCATCCCAGCGCAGCCTGCCCTGCTGCACCAGCCGCGCCAGCAACGCGGCGGTCATCGCCTTGCTGTTGGAGGCGATCTTGAACAGCGTGTCCTCGTCAATGCGGGCGCCATCGCCACGCGCGCCCTCGGCATGGCGATAGACCACCTGTCCGTTCTCGACCACCGCCATCGCCAGCCCGGGGAGATGCTCGGCCCGGACCACGGCGGCGACATCGGCATCGATGGATGCGGTATCGACCGCCGAAGGGGAGGGTGCGGCCAGTGCCGCCGCGAGGATCAGCAGATGATGCATGCATGCTTCCCTTCCAATGCCCGCGCCGCCCACACGGACGGCACGGGATGCAGCCTCAGAAATTCCAGGTCACCACCAACTGTGTATAGCGCGGAGCCTGCCAGCGCGTCCCGGTGGCGAACGTCGCCTCGCGGTACTGGCCGGGCTGCGCTTCATAGCGCTGGTGCACGTTGATGGTCTTCTGGTTGTTGAACAGGTTGTAGACCGACAGCCGTGCGCTGAGGTCGATGCCTTCCACCGGCAAACGCCACGTCACATTGGCGCCCATGGTCCACGTCCATGGCAGGCGACCGAACGCGCCGCGCGGACTGTACTCGAACTGTCGCTGGTTGTATGGGCCGGAGCAGTTGGCCACGCACAGCCAACCGGTGCCACCGCCACTACCTTCACTGGAGGTACTGCCACCGGCGATGGAGTCGTTTGGCCACATCACGCCATACGCAGTGATCGGGCCACCGGACTGCACCTGCAACGTGGTGCCGAAGGACCATTGCTTGTTCAGTGCGTACGCAGCTCGCAGCTTGAACTGGTGGCGGAAGTCGTTGAACAGTACGCCGTAGCGCTCGTTGGTGGCGGGGTGGTCCCAGAACTGGACCATGCCGGTATCACCGTAGTTGGTATCGGAGTTCACTGGTCCTTCGAAGTTGCCTTCACTCTTCGACCACAGGTAGGACGCGTTGAACATCCACTTCTCGTCCCATGCACGGTCGATCTGGAACTCCAGCGCCTTGTAGGTACGCTTGGGCTTGGAGTAACCGATCACCTCGCCGCTGCCGCCCTTTCGATAGCCGCTGTTGGCGGTGTCGATGGTGATCCAGCCTTCGTTGGCGCAACCGATGCTCTTGTCGCCCCAGATCGTCAGGCTCTCGCCCGGATTGGCGATCGGCCACAGCGTGCTCGGGGTCGGGCCGCACGGGGTGTAGTTGATGCGGATGTCATCCAGCGCACGGGTCATCCGTCGATAGGTGGCGTTGACGCCCCAGGACCACGCCTGGTTGATCATGTTCTGGAAGCCCAGGATGTACTCGTCCTGGTAGACCGCCTTGAGATCGCGGTCCACGCTCTGGCGCAGGTCGGCACCGCCGGTGTTCATGCGGGTGTCGGTCGGCCCGATCTGCTGGCCGACGATCGGTGCCATATACGGCGAGCCTGTCGGCGAGGTCTTCTGTTCCCAGCCATTGAGCACGTAATAGCTGTATTCGTCGGTGAGACCACCGGCGAAGTTCACGTTGATGTTGTTGGTAACCGGCAGGTAGTAGCGGCCGGCGTTGCCGAAGAGCTTGGTGCTGCCATCACCGCGCATGTCCCACGAGAAGCCCACACGCGGCGCGACCAGGTCGTCCATCTTGATGAACGCCTTGCCGGCGGCGGTGCGGTTTTCGAAACGGTCCCAGCGCACGCCGAGGTTGAGCATCAGGTTCGGAGTGATGTTCCAGATGTCTTCCACGTAGAAGGCATTGGCTTCAGTCTCGAACGTGCCTCCCGACTTGCGGTTGCGCGCACGCAGCATTTCGGTAACGCCTGCTGGCACGTAGGCATTGGCACCGTCCCAGACTTCATCGCCAGGTCGCGCTACGTAGGCCGTGTAGCTCAACTCGGTCGGACCGGGGTAGCGGGTGGACTGCTTTGTGGTCATCAACTCACGGTCGACACCGAAGCGCAGCAGGTGATCACCCAGCTGCCATTCGAAGTCCAGTCGCGCCACGTCACGAGTATCGTCACGCTCGGCCACTGCCGTGCCGGTGGGGTGGCAGCCTGCGCGCAGGCCCTGCAGCTTGCCCAGGCGCGGGCCGTAGGTGCTGTCGGTGAACACCGGGCTGCACGCCTGATCCAGCGACGAATTGGTGAACGCACGCTGGTTGTTCTGGCCGACCATGGCGCGGGCGGTGAAGTTCTGGCCGAAGTGGCCGGTATAGGTGGCCGACCAGTTGCGACCACCCGTCTCGGTGACCGAATCACCGCCCCATGCACCGAGCTGGTCTGCGTTCCAGTTGTAGCCATACGAGGCGTTGGTGACGTCACCTTCGTCGGAGAACGCCAGCAGCGCCAGGCTGTGGTTGTCGTTGATGTTCCAGTCCAGCTTGGTGCCCCAGAAGCCGTTGCCGGAATCATTCTTGAACCAGGTACTGCCATCGGACGAGGTGTTGTGCCCTTTGTCACTGCGGTCTTCATACATCGCGAACAGGAACAGCTTGTCCTTGATGATCGGACCGGAGCCCCACACGTTGGTCTTCAGGAACGAGTTGTTGTCGCGGCTGCCATACGAATGCGGGGTTCCATCACGATGGAAGTGGTCGCCGCCGCTGGAGCGCCATGCACTGGGTTCAGCGGTGACTTCCACGCCGCCTTCGAACTCGTTGCTGCCCGAACGGGTCACCGCATTGATCACGCCACCGGTGGAGCGGCCGAACTCGACCGAGTATCCGCCGGTCTTGACCTGAAACTCCTTGAAGAAGGCGAACGGCGCGGTACTGAAGCCGCGACGGGTGTACATGTCGGTGACATTCAGGCCATTGATGAAGACGGCATTTTCAGCCACCGACGAGCCGGCGAAGGACAAGCCACCAAAGGACGAGTTGCCGCCGACCACGCCAGGCGCCATCAGTGCGACCGCAGACAGGTCCTGCGCCACAGGAAGGCGCGAGATTTCCTGTCGATTGATGTTGAAGGATGTTTCGGTGGAATAGACATCCACGCGATTGACCACGCGTGTGCCGACCACCTGCAGTGCATCGAGATTGGTGACGCCGCCGCCGCTTGCCAGATTGACCGTGGTGGTGCCGCCGATCGCGACGCTGACAGCAACCTGATCACCCAGCTTCTGGCCATCACGGCTGAGCTGCAACTGGTAGTCGCCCACCGGTAGCTGGCCAAGGCGATAGCTGCCATCGGCACCGACCGTGACAGAGCGGGTCAGGCCCGTGCTGTTGCTGACCACGGTCACCTGATCACCGGCGGTGGCGCGGCCCGCCACCGCGCCGCTCACGTTCTGCGCCATTGCGGTGCCGGGCAGCATCACGCCCAGACACGCCCCGAGGGCGACGCACAACGCCGCCCGCTTGATGCTGTAAGCCTTCATCCCCTGCTCTCTCCTGCAAGAATTGAATGGTGTGGAATGCGATGTGTCGCGCTAGCGTTGCCCGGCTGGCAGTACCCGCCACTGGAAGTCGTAGCTCCATTGGTCGAAGTACAGGTTGCCGCCTGCCCACTCGGCCTCGCCGCGCTGCGAGTCGACCGTTTCCGAGCGGAAGTGCTGCTTGGCCGGCACCAGGGCCTGGCCGAAATCGTCGTTGAAGGCGATGCGGTAGCCGTCGAGGCCACCCAGGTAGAAATCGCGCAGGGCCGGCACGTCGCTGGCCAGTGCGCCGGTGGTCACGTCCATCGGCAGCCATCCATACGGCGCCAGGTAGACCTGCCCCCAGTCATGCAGGTTGTTGTAACCACTGCCATCGCCGGAGAACACCATGCCCGACTGCCAGCGTGCGGGAATACCGTTCAGGCGCAGCAGCGCGATCAGCAACAGCGTCTGCTGGCCGCAGTCGGCATGTCCGGCACGCAGCGCGTAATCGCTGATGTTGCTGATCGTGGAGTAT
Source organism: Stenotrophomonas sp. 63632_Sma (assembly GCF_056482875.1). Taxonomy (NCBI): domain Bacteria; kingdom Pseudomonadati; phylum Pseudomonadota; class Gammaproteobacteria; order Lysobacterales; family Lysobacteraceae; genus Stenotrophomonas; species Stenotrophomonas sp. 63632_Sma. Next base: position 383,063 of record NZ_CM151220.1, on the reverse strand, counting down.
TCGCGCGCACCGGCCCATGGAATGCGATCCACGGCAGCAAACAGCTTGCGCACCACTTCATACGGGCGGGTTTCCCCCTGCAGCACCTGGTCGGAGAACAGCTTCAGTGCCGGCGTGAATCGCACGTGCGGCGGCTGCTCGGCCAGGTAGGGTTTCAGCGCCGGATCGGCCGGTGTCGGCTGCACCTTGGCCGGATCGATCGCGGTATGCCGGGCCAGGATCGTGACCGCGTAGCGGACCTCGAAGCGCGTCGGCTGCCCCGCCACCGCCTTGGCTTCCAGATAGGCCGTGCGCTGCAGGGTGCTGGCTGGCGCCACGCGCGCCTTGCCCGGGGTGCTGCCCAGCCACTGCACCTGCTCCTGCTGGCCGGGTATTTCGCGCGGGTATGGAATCCAGGCGCGCACGATTTCGCCGGCCGGGACGGCATCGGCTTTCACCGTGAGCGACTGGGTGAATTCAATGCGCTGCGGCAGTACCGACGCCTGGCCACTCTGTTCGGCTGCGGCTAGCACGCGCGCGTGGTGCGCGTTGAGCACCTCGTTCGGGCCCGGCGGCGACATCGGTGCATCCGCGCGGCGGCGTGCGCGTGCCTCATCGCTGAGCAGGAACAGGTTCGACGGTGCGCGCTTGAAATACCAACGCGTGCCATCGATGTCGAGATGCTCAATCAGGCCGAGCTGATCCCAGCGCGCGAATTCCTCGTCGGTCAGGTCGGGAATCCAGCGGCGCACGGCAGACTTTGCGGCGGTTTCGTCGAGGGAAAAATCCAGGCGGATGCGGCGCATGCGTTCTTCCTGGAACGCGATGTCGTCGAAACTGACGCCAGGCTCCGCCGCGTCGGCGGCCCACCAGGTGTTCAGTTCGCTGTGAGCTTCAAAGAACCGTCCCGCGTCGATCATCTGCACGACGCGCGCGAACTGGATGGCCGAGGGGGGCGGCTCCGCTCCCGCCGACCACGCCCACAGCAGCAGCGCGGCACACAGGCCGGCAGTGGCAGGCAGACGTGGTTTGCGAACGGCAGGATCCACAGCGACACTTCCCCAGCGCGGGTGGTAACGGCTGTGTAACACGGGCCGGGAGGCCGGTCAATAATTTATTCTTGCTTTCGACGTAGAAAGGAATAAATATTCCAACAAGCATTCGAGGAGGGTGTGCAGCGCATGATCCTGGCTTCCCGCGAACCGCGCCGGCACTGGCCGCGCCGGTTGACCCTGGCCCTGTGCCTGCTGGCCGCACCGGCCTTTGCACAGGCGGCCCCGCCGCCCGACCCGGGCGCGCCGCTGCCCTATGTGATCGGCCTGCACGAGGCCTACCTCACCCCCCAGTACTGGGCCGCGCGCCTGGACAACGCAGACGTGCCGATCCTGGACCGCAGCCAGATCGAGGCACAGAACGCACGGATGCGGTCACAGGACAGCCACATCCAGGACATCGCCGCACTGCCCGAGCAGCTTGATGCGGCGGCGGTGCGTGCCAGCATCACCTCGCTGTCGAGCTGGCCCACCCGCACTCTGTACAACGACAAGGGCCAGGCCATTGCGACGGCACTGCGCAGCGCGACCGAAGCCAATCTGGGCCTGCAGTCCATTCCCGCGCAGACGACACCGCAATACGGGCTGGTGGTGAAGCGCGCCGCGCTGCGCACCTTCCCCACCCGCGAGCGCGTCTTCAGCACCGTCGGCGACACCGACATCGACCGCTTCCAGGAATCCGCTCTGTTCCCCGGCGACAAGGTCGCCGCGGTCCATCGCAGCGCCGATGGCCGCTGGCTGTTCGTGCACAGCGAACGCTACAGCGCGTGGATCGAGGCCGATGCCATCGCCAGCGGCGACAAAGCCACCGTGCTCGGCTACGGCGCGAAGGGGCCTTACCGCATCGTCACCGGCGCCACCGCACAGACCGCCTACACACCGGAAGAACCGCGTGTCTCGCGCCTGCAGCTGGACATGGGCGTGCGCCTGCCGGTGCTGGCCGACTGGCCGGCTGCCGAGCCGGTGAACGGCCAGCAGGCGCACGCCGCGTGGGTGGTGCAGTTGCCGGTCCGCGAAGCCGATGGCCGGTTGAAACTGGTACCGGCGCTGCTGCCGCGCTCGCAGGACACCGCCGCCGACTACCTGCCGCTGACCCCACGCCTGCTGCTGCAGCAGGCCTTCAAGTTCCTCGGCGAGCGCTACGGTTGGGGCCACGACTACGACACCCGCGACTGCAGCGGTTTCGTTTCCGAGATCTACCGCAGCTTCGGCGTGCTCCTACCGCGCAATACCAGCGCGCAGGCGGTCAGCCCGGCGCTGGACCGCGTGCCATTCACCGGCAAGGACGGCAAGGCCGTGCGCGACCGCGCCGTCACCGATCTGCAGGTGGGCGATCTGGTCTACATCCCCGGCCACGTGATGATGGCCATCGGCCACGTCGACGGCCGCACCTGGGTGATCCACGATACGGCGGGCGGCAGCTGGTTCGGTGCTGACGGCAAGCGTGTGCAGGCCCACCTCAATGGTGTTTCGGTCACCCCGCTGGAGCCGATGATGGCCAGCGACAGCGTCCGCTACATCGACCGCATCACCAACATCCAACGCCTGCGTGCCAAGACCCCCTGAATGAAGATCACTGCCATCGAACTGGGCATGCTGCGCGTGCCGCTGAAAACACCGTTCAAGACCGCCCTGCGCACGGTGGAAACCGTGGAAGACGTAGTGGTGCTGATCCGCACCGACACCGGCCACACCGGCTACGGCGAAGCGCCGGCCACCGCGGTGATCACCGGTGATACCCACGGCTCGATCATCGAAGCGATCCGTCACTTCATCGCGCCGCGCCTGATCGGCCAGGACGTGGCCAACCTCAATCGCCTGTGCGGTCTGGTGCAGACCGCGATGGAGCGCAACACCAGCGCCAAGGCGGCGGTGGAGATCGCGCTGTACGACCTGTGGGCACAGCTGCATGGCGCGCCGCTGTACCAGATGCTGGGCGGCGGCGACCCGGTGATCACCACCGACATCACCATCAGCGTGGACTACATCGACAAGATGGTGGCCGATTCGCTGTCGGCGATCGAACGCGGCTTCGAGTCGCTGAAGATCAAGGTCGGCAAGGACATCGGTCTGGACATCGAACGGGTCAAGGCGATCCACGCCGCCGTGGAAGGCCGCGCCCTGCTGCGGCTGGACGCCAACCAGGGCTGGACCGCCAAGCAGGCCGTGCACGCAATGCGCACGCTGGAAGAAGCCGGCGTGGTGCTGGAACTGCTGGAGCAGCCGGTAAAGGCCGCCGACATCAGTGGCCTGAAGTACGTGACCGACCGCGTCAACACGCCGGTGATGGCCGACGAAAGCGTGTTCAGCCCGAGCCAGGTGATGGACCTGATCCAGCAGCGCGCGGCCGACATCATCAACATCAAGCTGATGAAGACCGGCGGCCTGTCCAACGCAATCCGCATCGCCGACATCGCCGGCATCTATGGCGTGCCCTGCATGATCGGCTGCATGATCGAATCGAGCATCAGCGTGGCCGCGGCGGTGCACCTGGCGGTGGCCAAGAGCGATGTGATCACCAAGGTCGACCTCGACGGCCCCTCGCTGGGCCAGTTCGACCCTGTCAGTGGCGGCGTGCACTTCAACGAATCGGAGATCAGCATCAGCGACGTGCCGGGGCTGGGCATCACCGAAGTGCGTGGGCTGGAGATGCTGGGTTGAACCGCGCAGTCGAGCATGGCTCGACTCTACAAGGGCCGTGCTTATCTGATGCCTGGTCGGGCGTTACTTTTCTTTCTGCGGAAAGAAAAGTAACCAAAAGAAACGCTCCGCCGGCCGCGAGCCGACGTGCTGCGCACGTCGGTGCCCTGTGCTCCTCGGTCCGGCGAGGGACGGCGCGGAACTCGCTGCGCTCAGACACCCGCGCCTCTTCGCCCTCGCCGGACCTGCGGTGCTCGGCTCGCTTGAAGGCGGACTCAACAGCAGCTCCGGGTAGATCCACGCCATGCGTGGATGCTCCTGCTTCTGCTCTACCCCGCAACCCCTTCGCGGCTGGCACGCGCGCGATGTGTCCGGGGTCGGGCGGGTGGGGTTTGCAGGGGTGTCCGCCGCATGGATGCGGCGGCCAAGCCTCCATGGACGGATTCACGGCGTCCCCTGCAAACCCCACCCGCCCGACCCACTCCATGACACGCTCTACGCGACCAACCGCAATGCGCCTACACATGCCCGGACTCCCCGCATGCCGCCTCTGCTGAAGATCCGTTCCGAGCGCGGGCAGATGTCGGCCATCGAGCGCCGCATCGCCGACTTCATCCTCGACAACGCCCACCTGCTGCGCGACTACTCGTCCCAGCAGCTGGCCAGCGCGTTGGGCATCAGCCAGTCCAGCGTGGTGAAGTTCAGCCAGAAGCTCGGCTTCAAGGGCTACCCGGACCTGAAGTACTCGATCGGCCAGGATGTGGCTCGCGCCGGTGCCGACCCGCAGCAGGCGCCCAGCGAACCCGACAGCGGCGATGACTACCTGCGCCTGGGCGAGGCCCTGCGCCGCAGCAAGGCACAAGCCGAAGAGGAAACCCGCCAGGCCAACCCGCGCGGGGAAATCGAGCGCATCGTGCAGCTGCTCGACGGCGCGCCGAAGCTGTTCGTGTACGGCCTGGGTGACGACGGCCTGTACGCGCGTGAGTTCGCCATGCGATTGTCGCTGCTCGGCCTGCTGGTGGTGCCGCATACCGACCCGATCCTGATGCTGGCCAACCTGTCGGCCGCGCGCCCCGGTGACGCGCTGTTGATGTTCTCCGAGTTCGGCAACCTGCCCCAGCTCTCGCAGCTGTCGCGGCAGTTCCAGGACATGGGTGGCAAGGTGATTTCCATCACCCGCCACACCGCCAACCCGCTGCGCGCGCATGCCGATGCAACGCTGGTGGTGTGTGCGCACGACCGCACGCCGCAGGTCGCGCAGCTGCTGTACCGTAGCGCCATGCACGCGCTGCTCGATTTCCTGTTCGTGCTGCTCTGCCACGCCAATCCGGACCGCAAGCAGCAACTGGCGGTGAACCTGGAGCGGATCGACCACCTGCTGGATTCCTGACCGGAGCGCACGTTGATGAAATCGCTGGTCCGCCTTGCCACCACTGCCGTGCTGCTTGCTGCAGCGATGTCCACCCACGCCGCGCCGCTGGATGGCGCGCGCCAGCTGATCGTGGTCACCAGCGAAAGCTGGGACAGCACCGAGGGGCAACTGCAGGCCTATGTGCGCGATGGCAACGGCTGGCATGCGCATGGGCAGGCGTTCCCGGTGGCGCTCGGCCGTACCGGCAGCGCCTGGGGGCTGGGCCTGCATCCGGCGCAGGCCGACGGCCCGCAGAAACAGGAAGGCGATGGCCGCAGCCCGGCCGGCGTGTTCGCGCTGGGCAGCGCGTTCGGCTATGCCGTTACACGCCCCGGCACCGCCATGCCCTACCAGCCGATGCTGGACAGCAGCTACTGCATGGATGTGCCCGGCTCTCCGTTCTACAACCGCATCGTGGATGAAAAGAAGGTCGGCAGTGCAGCGGTCAAGGGCTCCACCGAGCCGATGCGGCTGGACCTGCACAACAAGGGCGACGTGCGCTACCGGGAAGGCTTCGTCATCGCTCACAACCCGGACAACCAGCCCGGCAAGGGCAGCTGCATCTTCGCCCACCTGTGGCGCCAGCCCGGCGAGGCCACGGCCGGCTGCACCGCCATGCCGCAGGCGCGCATGCAGGCCCTGCTGGACTGGTTGCGCCCGCAGGATACGCCGCGCTTCGTGCTGCTGCCGCGCGCCGAGTACAAGCGCCTGCAGGCCCAGTGGCAGCTGCCCGCACTGAGCGGAGACGCCCGTTGAGCGCGCAGGACGAACCGCAGCTGCAGCGCGCGGTCAGCCGCTGGCAGATCGTCGGCCTGTCGATCAACGATGTGATCGGCAGCGGCATCTACCTGCTGCCGGCCGCCACCGTCGCCCTGCTCGGCCCCTTCAGCCTGTGGGGCGTGGTCGCCGCCGGCATCGTCGTTGCCCTGCTGGTGCTGTGCTACGCGCAGGCCGCCAGCTACTTCGATGAACCCGGTGGCAGCTACCTGTATGCCCGTGAGGCGTTCGGGCGATTCGCCGGGTTCGAGATCGGCTGGATGATCTGGTTGACCCGCATCAGCTCGGCGGCCGCATTGAGCAATGCACTGGCCGATGCGGTCGCGCGCTTCTGGCCGTGGGCCGGCGCCGGCATGGGCCGCATCGCGGTGATCGTGGTGTCGCTGGGCTTCCTCACCGGCGTCAACATCATCGGCGTGCGCTCGGCCGCGCGCACCGGCGTGGTGCTGGTGATCGGCAAGATGCTGCCGCTGCTGCTGTTCGTGGCCATCGGTGCGTTCTACATCGATCCGCAGCTGGCCTTCTCCGGCCAGCGCCCTGACCCGCATGACCTGCAGCGCATGGGCGAAGCCGCCTTGCTGCTGCTGTACGCCTACGCCGGCTTCGAGAACATCCCGGCAGCTGCGGGCGAGTACCGCAATCCGCGCCGCGATATTCCGTTCGCGCTGATCACCATGATCATCACCGTCACCGTCATCTATGGAGCGGTGCAGGTGGTGGCGCAGGGCACGCTGGCCGGGCTGTCCAGTTCGGCCACGCCGCTGGCCGATGCCGCCGCAGGCTTCGGTGGTGAGGCACTCGCGCTGATCCTCACCGTGGGCGCGACCATTTCCATCCTCGGCACCAACAGCAACACGATGATGATGGGCCCGCGCTTCCTGTTCGCGCTGGCGCGCGATGGCTACGGGCCGAAGATCCTGGCGCAGGTGCATCCGCGCTTCCATACGCCGGCCGCATCGATCCTGTGCCAGGGCCTGATCGCACTCGGCCTGGCGCTGTCCGGTTCGTTCGTGCAGCTGGCGCTGCTGTCGATGACCACGCGCCTGTTCGCCTACATCGGTACCGCCGCGGCAGTACTGGTACTGGCCAAGCGCTACGCCGACCGCCCCGGTGCATTGAAGCTGCCCGGTGGCCCGCTTATTCCAGTGCTGGCGCTGCTGCTGTGCGTTGCGCTGTTCGCCAGTGCGAGCTGGCAGAACATCGCCGCCGCGCTGGTCGCCTTCGCCATCGGCGCGGTGATCTACAAGTTGCCGCGAAAGCCCGAACTGTAGAGTCGAGCCATGCTCGACTGGGATTTGGGGTGCATGAGTCGAGCATGGCTCGACTCTACAGACTCGCCCTTCACGCTGCCGGACCGGGCCATTAACCACCGCACAGGCACGATCAGGCTTCGTCAACAACGGAGCCCTTCCATGACCGAGTACCAGATTCCCGGCCGCGTACCGGACGACAGCACACCGCGCGATGCGGTCAGCAACTACTGGCGCGAGCGCTACACCGCCGAGCCGTACTACGACGACCAGCTGTTCTTCGAGGACTATGAGCCGGCCTACCGCATCGGCCACGCCGCACGTGCGCAGGACATGATCCGCGCCTACGAGGAAGTGGAACGCGAGCTGGAATCACGCTGGGCCAGCGAACGCGGCCGCAGCCGCCTGGACTGGGCGCAGGCACGCAGTGCCGTGCGCCGTGGCTGGGAGGAAGCGCAGCAGGTGGAACCGCGCCTGGCACGCGGCCCCTGACGGACCCGATATGCGGCAACGCCGGGCATGGCCCGGCGCTACCGTTGCTGCATCACTCCTGTTCCGGCAGCGGCGGCACGGCCGTGCTGCGCTTGCTTTCACCGCCACCGGCGGCGATCAGGTCGCGGGTGTTCTTCTGCACCGCCACCGCACCGAACAGCGACAGAGCGAAGGCCATGCCGTAGAAGCCCTTCTCGCTCGGCGCCAGGGTGGCATTCCATAGGCCGACCAGCAGCAGCATCAGCGCCGACAGCAGCGCGAACCAGCACAGCGCGTAGTACAGGCCACTGACCGGAATGCCCTCGACGCGGTCACGCACGCTCTTCTGCAGCGACACCGCCGCGAACAGGCCAAACAGCAGCAGGGTCAGGTAGTAGCCCTTCTCGTTGAGCGCCATCGTGGCGTTGAACAGGCCGATCAGGTAGGCCGCCGCACCCAGCAGCAGGGCCACCCAGGAGGCGGCGATGAAGGCAGTGGACGGCTTGTGGGGCATGGCTGTGCTCATTGCAGATCCTTGGCAGGCAGGCGGGCACGCTTTGCCCGGGCGTGCCCACCCTAGACGATCCCGCTGCCGCCGCACAGGGGGCGCGGGACCTTCGGGCCACGACGATGACCGTGCAAGTGGTATACAAGGGACAGCCCGGCCATCCGCATCCCCGTCCTGGAGATACCCATGACCCGCATACCCCTGCTGCTCACCCTCGGCCTGGTGCCGATCCTCGCCACCTCCGCCTGCAACGCCGCCGACCCGGCCGCCAGCGGCACCCAAGCCACGGCCACTGCATCCACCGCCGCCGATCAACGCCCGTTCACCGCCACCGAAGTCAGCCGCTTCGATCAGCCCTGGGCGATGACCTTCCTGCCCGATGGCAGCCTGCTGGTCACCGAAAAGCGCGGCAAGCTGCAGCATCTGGACCTGGCCAGCGGCCAGAAACACGAGATCACCGGCGTTCCGAAGGTCGCCTACGGTGGCCAGGGTGGTTTCGGCGATGTGATCCTGCACCCGCAGTTCGCAAGCAACCACGTGATCTACCTCAGCTACGCCGAGGAAGGCACGCTGGATACCCGCGGTGCCGCCGTGGCCCGTGCCACGCTGGCGCTGGACGCCAACGGTGCCGGCCAGCTCAAGGACCTGAAGGTGATCTGGCGGCAGAGCCCCAAGGTCAGTGGTGAGGGCCACTACGGCCACCGCCTCGTCTTCGGCCCGGACGGCAAGCTGTGGATCAGTTCCAGCGAGCGCCAGAAGTTCGATCCGGCGCAGGACATGGGCAGCAACCTCGGCAAGATCATCCGCCTCAACGACGATGGCAGCCTGCCGGCCGACAACCCGTTCGCCTCGCAGGGCGGCGTGGCCGCGCAGGTGTGGTCGCTTGGCCACCGCAACATCCTCGGCATGGCCTTCGATGCCAACGGCAAGCTGTGGGCGCACGAGATGGGCCCGGCCGGCGGCGACGAGCTGAACCTGATCGTGCGCGGCGCCAACTACGGCTACCCGATCGTCTCCAACGGCAACCACTACGATGGCCGCCCGATTCCCGACCACGATACCCGCCCGGAGTTCGCCGCCCCGAAGGTGACCTGGACGCCAGTCATCTCGCCGGCCGGCTTCGTGATCTACAGCGGGAACCTGTTCCCGCAGTGGAAGGGCAGCGGCTTCATCGGTGGCCTGTCCTCCACCTCGCTGGTGCGCGTGGCATTCGATGGTGACAGCGCGCGCGAAGCCGAACGCTTCAACATGGGCGAACGCATCCGCGAAGTGGAACAGGGGCCGGATGGCGCACTGTGGCTGCTGGAAGACGGCAACAAGGCGCGCCTGCTGAAGCTCACCCCGAAAACCTGACAGGATGGTAGTGCCGGCCGCTGGCCGGCATGTTTGCCCGCAACGGCCCCGCACGCCGGGCCGTCTGCGTTCATTGAATGGTGATGACCTTCACCTCGGTCTTCGTGCAGGCCTTGTCCAGGCACTGCCCGTTCAACCACACCTGCCCGTCACCGATCATCACACCCTGCTGATTGACGAAGACCTTGCCGAAGTCCTGCCCGGACACCGCCTTGACCACCGCCGGGGTGATGATCTTCTCGTAGTTGCGCTGGAACTCACCGGGGCCGGTGATCTTCCTTCCGTTAGCGATATTCAGCGGGAAGCGCACTTCCTCCACCACCGCAGCGTGATCACCGCCGACCACCGCGGTCTTGAACGCGTTGAACACCTTCTCGTACTGCGCGGCATCACCAAGCAGCGTCTCGATGCGCGCGCGCGCGTCTTCCGCGGGCGCATCCGTCGGTGCGGCGCCGGCCGGCTCGGCAGCAGCCTTCGCCGGTTCAGCCGCAGGCGTCGCCGCAGCACTGGCCTCCATCGGCGGCGGTGCCTGCTGCGAACAGGCCGCCAGCAACAGGGCGGGAATCAACACAGCGATCGTGCGCATGCGCGGGCATCCATCGGTTCAAGAACACCGATGGTAGCGCCGCCGCGGTGAGGACAACAAAAAGGGGACGGAGGGGATTAAGTCGTTAGTGGCACAAACGACTTAATCCCCTCCGTCCCCTTTTTCTCGATCAGGCCTTCAGCAGCTCGAACTGCACCGCCTCACCGGCGGCCGAAGACGCGCACACCCACACATCGAACTGGCCCGGCTCAGCACGCAGCACGCCGTCGCGGCCGGTGAACGCCAACTGCTCGCGGGTCAGGGTGAACACCACTTCGGTCGACTCGCCCGGCTGCAGCGCCACCTTGCGGAAGTCCTTCAGTTCGCGCACCGGACGCACGCGGCTGGCCACGCGGTCGTGGATGTACAGCTGCACCACTTCCTCGCCGGCCACGTCGCCGCTGTTGGTCAGCGTGGTGGTGATGGTCAAGCTGTCGTCCCAGCCAAGCTGCGCCGCACTCAGCTGCGGCGCACCGTAGGCGAAGGTGGTGTAGCCGATGCCATGCCCGAACGGGTACAGCGGCTCGTTCGGAATCTCGCGCCAGCGGGCCTTGAACTCCGACATGGTCGGCAGTTCCGGGCGGCCGGTGCGCGGGTGATTGTAGAAGTACGGCTGCTGGCCGGACACCTGCGGGAAGCTGACCGGCAGGCGGCCCGACGGGCTGTAATCGCCGAACAGCACATCAGCCACGGCATGGCCGGTCTGCGTGCCCAGGTACCAGGTCACCGCCACCGCCTGCGCATTACGCACGGCGCCCTGCAGGGCCAGCGCGCGACCATTGCGCAGCAGCACCACCAGCGGCTTGCCGGTCATCGCCACCGCTTCGGCCAGCGCCTGCTGTGCCGGCGGCAGGGTGATCTCGACGCGCGACTGCGCTTCGCCGCTGTAACGCTGCGGCTCGCCCAGCGCCAGCACCACCACGTCGGCGCGCAGCGCAGCGGCCACGGCCGCTTCGGTGCCACCGGGAATGGCCACTTCCAGTTCGCAGCCCGGCACGATTTCCAGCAGCGCTTCATCGCCGATGGCGGCGCGCACGCCGGTTTCCAGATCCACGTAGCGCTGCTTGTCGCCGAACAGCGTCCAGCAGCCTTCAATGTTCTCGCGGTCCTGCACGAACGGACCGATCAGCGCGATCTTCTGCCCGGTCTTCTGCAGCGGCAGCACGCTGTCACGGTTGTTCAGCAGCACGATCGAACGACGCGCCGCATCGCGCGACAGCGCGTCATGTGCGGCAATGTGCGAGGTATCGGCTTCGCGCGCCGGGTCCAGCGAACGGTACGGGTCGTCGAACAGGCCGATGGTTTCCTTCAGCCACAGGATGCGGCGCACGCCTTCATCCAGCACCGCCATCGGCACCTCGCCGCTCTCGACCAGGCCCGGCAGGTGCTCGGCGTAGAAGCCGCTCTGCATGCTCAGGTCCAGGCCGGCGGTGAACGCCTTGGCGGTGGCATCGCGGTCGTCGGCGGCATAACCGTGCGCGACCAGTTCCATGTCGGCGGTGTAATCGGAGATCACCACGCCCGGGAACTTCCACTCACCGCGCAGGATGTCGGTCAGCAGTTCGGCGTTGGCGCTGGCCGGCACGCCGTTGATGTCGTTGAACGAGGACATCACGGTGATCGCGCCGGCGTCGAACGCAGCCTTGAACGGCGGCAGGTGCACGTCGCGCAGGGTCTGCGGCGAGATGTCCACCATGTTGTATTCCATGCCGGCCATCACCGCGCCATAGGCGGCGAAGTGCTTGGGCGTGGCCAGCAGCGAATCGGCAGCGCGCAGGTCGCTGCCCTGGAAGCCGCGTACGCGGGCGGCGGCGAACGCACACCCCAGCACCACGTCTTCGCCAGCACCTTCGGCGCCACGGCCCCAGCGCTGGTCGCGGGCGATGTCCACGGCCGGCGCATAGGTCCAGTGCAGGCCAGCAGCAGTGGCTTCGACAGCGGTGGCGCGCGCGGTGCGCTCGGCCAGCTCCGGCTCGAAGCTGGCGGCCTCGCCCAGCGGAATCGGGAACACGGTGCGCATGCCGTGGATGACGTCGGCAGCCAGGATCACCGGGATGCCCAGGCGGCTCTCTTCGGTGGCGACCTGCTGGATGCGGCGGCCCAGCTCGGCGCCCACACCATTGAACAGGGAACCGACCTTGCCCTCGCGCACCTGCTGCAGCACCTGGTCGGCATTGCGCACGTTGGCTTCCGGGTTCACGTCCGGGGCGAACGGGCGGACCATGTCCGCGAAGACACCCAGCTGGCCGACCTTTTCCTCGACGGTCATCTGGGCAATGAGGGATTCGATGCGATCGGAGGCCACCGGCAGTCCTTGATGAAAACGTTTACAAGCCCGGCATTCTAGCGATCCCGGGCGATTTGGCGAGAGGTTTTTTCATTCAGTTTCAGCCACCAGCGGGGTCCGTATGGCCCCGCCGGAGGCATCGCAGCTTACTCCGACCCAGCCAACTGGCGCTGCCCGGCCATCAACATGGCGTCACTGGAGGCCTGGAACACGCGCAGGCCGAAGGCCGGCAGGATCGCCAGCAGGTGGTCGAAGATGTCCGACTGCACCGCCTCGTACTCGCCCCAGGCGGTGCTGCGGGTGAAGCAGTACAGCTCCAGCGGCAGGCCCTCGGTGGTCGGCTGCAGCTGCCGTACCAGCAGGGTCATGTCGGTATGGATGCCCGGGTGGTTGCGCAGGTAGCGCTCCACATAGGCCCGGAAGGTACCCAGGTTGGTCACCCGGCGGCTGTTGACCTCGGCCACGCCCTGTTCGCGCAGGCGCCCGTTCCACTGGCCAAGCTCCTGCTCCTTCTCCTGCAGGTAATCACGCAGCAGCGCGAACTGGCCAAGGAAGGCCAGGTCGCCCTCGTCCAGGAAGCCGACACTGTGCTGGTCCAGATACAGCGCACGCTTGATGCGGCGGCCGCCGGCCTCCTGCATGCCGCGCCAGTTCTTGAACGACTCGGTCACCAGTTTCTTGGTCGGGATGGTGGTGATGGTCTTGTCGAAGTTCTGCACGGTGACGGTGTGCAGCGCGATATCGATGACGTCACCGTCGGCATTCTGGCTGGGCATTTCGATCCAGTCGCCGATGCGCACACGGCCATCGCCACTGATCTGCACACTGGCCACCAGCGACAGAATGGTGTCCTGGAAGATCAACATCAGCACGGCCGTGGCCGCGCCCAGGCCGGTGACCAGCGGGCCCAGCTTCCCCCCCAGCAGGGTGGCGATGATGGACAGGCCGGCGGCCACGAACACCACGATCTTGACCACCTGCAGGTAGCCCTTGATCGGCTTGTTGCGCGCATCGGGCTTGCGCTCGTACAGGCTGTTGGCCGCGTCCAGCGCATGCGAGAACGCCATCGACACCGTCAGTACGGCCCACACGATGCACAGCTTGATGATGACCTTGACCAGGCCTTCCGGCAGATCCGGGATGAAGGTGATGCCCGAGGCGATCACCTGGCTGGGCACCACGTTGGACAGGCGCGAAATGACCCGCATCAAGTGGCTGCCGCGCCCGGACTCGGCGCCCGGCAGGCGCTGCAGCAGGCGCCGCAGGCCACGCACCAGGATGCGCTTGGTCACCCAGTTGGCCAGGCCCGCTGCGACCAGCAGCGCCGTGATCATCAACGCCAGGTAGGCGCCGGGATAGGGTTCCAGTGTGTTCTGCAGCTTTTCCAGCCACTGTACCGCCACCACCGCGTCCACCATCAGTTGTCTCCTTGCGTTGTCGTTGTTGTTGGGGGTGCCGGCCAGCGGCCGGCACTACCGGATCAGTCCCGCGAGCGCTCGATGATCACGCCCACCGCGCGCGCGCCGCGCACCGCGCCCGGCTTGCTCAGCTTCAGGCGCAGCCACTTCACGTCGAATTCGTCCAGCACGATCTGCGCGCAGCGCTCGGCCAGGGTTTCCACCAGGCCGAATTCCGACTCGCGCACGAACTGCTCCAGGCGCTTGCTCACCGCCTTGTAGTTCAGGGTATGGGCGATGTCGTCGGAGGCCGCGGGACGACGGTTGTCAAAGCCCATTTCCAGGTCGAACACCAGGTCCTGGCGGATCCGTCGTTCCCAATCGTAGATACCGATCAGGGCGTCGATCGTCAGCCCCTCGATGAAAACCTTGTCCATTGCGCTTAACCAGCCCGAATACAGGGGGCCATGGTAACGGCACGACGGTGAGCCTGCCCGGAACGGGCGGTGGGTGGCCGGCAGGAATGCGGCACTGGGAAAAACAAAGAGCCCCGCTAGCAGCGGCCCTCTGGTACTACCGCTTGTCCCCGGGGGGAGCTGTTGAACAGCCGCGAGTCCCGGTGGCGCAGGCGTCGAAATTGAAGCGGGTGAGGTCTGCGGATCAAGAGGCGATTCCGACTATGCCCGCATTTCCAAAAAACAAAGGGCCCTGCTAGCGGGGCCCTTTGGTACCTCTCAACGTCCTCGGGGGGAGCTGGAATCCAGCCGCGAGTCCCGAAGCACACGATGCAGATCATGACGTTCATTCCCTCGACGGTCCAGAGTCAATCGCGACATGCTGGAGGAAGCCAAGGGCAATACAGGAATTCTGCTGCCTGACGCGGCGGCATTGCCCGATATCACGCCAGCGGCAACCAGCGCAGGCTGATGATCCGCCATGTGGTCCCGCATTTGATGAGAGAGCAACGAATCCTGCAGGCAGCGCTGTCACGCCCACGGTGGGCGACGTACAAACGTATCGCGGACCGGCACTCTTTGGATGCCGCCTCGCTTTACGTATGGAACATGCAGATGTGCGGCGCGCTGCTATCCCCCCTGCACGTCTGTGAAATCGTAATCCGCAACGCGGTGGCCGCGGCGCTGGCGCATGCCTTTGGGCCGCGCTGGCCCTGGCATCCTGCACTGCTGCAGCGGATGCCAGCAGATGGCGCGTTGTCGGCCTTGCAGGATCTCCATAGACAGGCTGGTCGTCGGATGGACACTCAGGAGATCATCGCCAGCCTTCGCTTCGCGTTCTGGCAGCAGCTTTTCACGCGGCGCTTCGAGGGAGCCATCTGGACGCGGGGCTTGAAGATTGCGTTGCCGAACGCGCCACAGAATGCTCTCAGCGTCGTCCGCACGAGCATCCATGCCGACCTCGACCGCATTCGCCACCTGCGCAACCGCATCGCGCACCACGAACCCATCCTGGAACGCGACATCGGTGCCGACCTGGCGGCGATCGGACGGCTGATCCACGCCCGCTGCCCGCATACGCTGGGCTGGCTGCAGCGCCATGAGCGGGCGACAACGGTGTTGGCGGCGTCGCCGTTGGCAGGGCGTCCGTAATGCGTCCGCCGGGTATGGCCCGGCGCTACCGGTTCCGGGGCTTACACCGCAGGCAGGGTCGCCATGTCCCAGCGCGGGGTGACCTCGACCTTCGGCGGGCTGTGCTGGCCGGCCTGCAGCCGCAGCGCGCCGGCGAAGGCGATCATCGCGCCGTTGTCGGTGCACAACGCCGGCCGCGGGAAGCAGGCACGGCCGCCAAGGCGCTCGGCCATCTGCTGCAGGCGTGCGCGCAGGCGCTTGTTGGCGCCGACGCCGCCAGCCACCACGATCACATTGGTGCCGGCCGCTTCCAGCGCGCGCTCGCACTTGATCGACAGGGTCTCGACCACTGCATCTTCAAAGCCACGGGCGATGTCGGCGCGGGTCTGCTCGCTCTGGTCGCTGTCGCGCCAGGCCATCAGGACCTGGGTCTTCAGGCCGGAGAAGCTGAAATCCAACCCGGGGCGGTCGGTCATCGGCCGCGCGAAGCGGTAGACACCCGGCGTGCCCTGCTCGGCCAGCCTGGCCAGCTGCGGGCCGCCCGGATAGGGCAGGCCCATCATCTTGGCGGTCTTGTCGAAGGCCTCGCCGGCCGCGTCGTCCAGAGTTTCGCCCAGCAGGCGGTACTGACCGATCGCGTCCACCGCCACCAGCTGGGTATGGCCACCGGACACCAGCAGCGCCACGAACGGCGCTTCCGGCGGGTCGTCCTCCATCAGCGGGGCCAGCAGGTGGCCTTCCATATGGTGTACGCCCACCGCCGGCACCTCCAGCGCCCAGGCCAGCGACCGCGCCACGCCCGCGCCGACCAGCAGCGCGCCGACCAGGCCGGGACCGGCCGTGTAAGCCACGCCGTCGATGTCGTCTACGCCCAGACCGGCGTCGGCCAGGGTCTGGCGTACCAGTGGCAGCAACTTGCGGACGTGGTCGCGGCTGGCCAGTTCGGGCACCACACCACCATATTCGGCGTGCAGGGCGATCTGGCTGTAGACCGCATGGGCGCGCAGGGCCGCGCTGCCGGCCAGGTCGGTGTCATACACCGCCACGCCGGTCTCATCACAGGAAGATTCGATGCCAAGGACTCGCATGCCTGCTATTATGACGCCCCTGCCGCCCCCTCGGGGGACGTGCAGGTCTCACTGCTTTCGAACCTCTGGCCCGTATTCAGGGTTGGCCGCTTGCAGTTTGTCTATTCGCCGCTATAATGTGCGGCTCGCCGGGCGTGACCCGGTTCTACTGTGTCCCGGAGATTCCATGCCCAGCGTCAAAGTCCGCGAGAACGAGCCCTTCGAGTTTGCTCTTCGCCGCTTCAAGCGCACTTGCGAAAAGGCCGGTGTGCTGGCCGAAACCCGCAAGCGCGAGTTCTACGAAAAGCCGACCCAGGAGCGCAAGCGCAAGGCCGCCGCTGCTGTGAAGCGTCAGCTGCGCCGCTCGTCGCGCGACGTTACCAAGCGTCAGCGCCTGTACTGATCGGACGCATCTTCATTGCGATGGGCTTGCCTGTCGCGATGGAGCCGAAGCCGGCACGCGCGAGCGTCGCCGGCTTTTTGCGTTTCCGGGTTCGGGCATCCGCCCCGCCCCACCTACTACCACGAGGTTCCTCATGAGCATGAAGCAGCAGCTCACCGAAGACATGAAGGCCGCCATGAAGGCGGGCGAGAAGCACAAGCTGGGCGTGATCCGCCTGATCAACGCCGCCATCAAGCAGCGCGAAGTGGACGAGCGCATCGAGCTGGATGACACCGCCGTGATCGCCGTGCTCGACAAGATGGTCAAGCAGCGCAAGGACTCGGTCAGCCAGTTCGAAGCCGCCAACCGCGAGGACCTGGCCGAGATCGAGCGCGCCGAGATCGTGGTCATCGAAGCCTACCTGCCGGCCAAGATGGGCGAAGCCGAGATCGTCGCCGCGATCCAGGCCGCCATCGCCGAGACCGGCGCTTCCGGTCCGGCCGACATGGGCAAGCTGATGGGCGCACTGAAGCCCAAGCTTGCCGGCCAGGCCGACATGGGCCTGGTCTCCAAGCTGGTCAAGCAGCAGCTGGCGTAAGCCATTGCCGGGGTCGGATCCCTTTCGCATCGCGGAAGGGCTCTGACCCCATTGATGCACCCGCTTCACCGCACCTTCGACCCCCGGCTGCTACAACATCCCCATGGTCGAGCAATCGCACTCCCCCGCCGACACGCGTCCCCACGGCATTCCCGCACGGCTTCGCCACTACGCTGACCGCCTGCAGGACAGCTTCCCGATGGCCGTCGCCAAGCGCTTCGTCGAAATCGACGTGCTGACCCAGGCCGCCTCGGTCTCCTTCTACGCCCTGCTGTCGATGGCACCGCTGCTGGTGCTGCTGCTGTGGCTGACCGCCTCGCTGTACCCACCGGCACAACAGACGCTGATCAGCCAGATCGGTTCGGTGGCTGGCAGCAGCGTGGCCAGCGTCGCCGACACCGTGCTGCACAACGCCAACAGCCAACCCAGTGTGGGTTCGCTGGCCGGACTGTGGAGCACGCTGCTGCTGTTCATCGGCGCTACTGCCGTGTTCGCCCAGCTGCAGAACGCACTGAACCGGATCTTCCACACCAGCGGCCAGCGCCTGGAAGGCATCAAGGCCTGGCTGCGCAAACGCGTGTTCTCGTTCGGCGTGGTCCTGGCGCTGGGCTTCCTGCTGATCCTGTCGATGACCGCCACCACCGCACTGCAGGTGGTGTTCGCGCAGCTGCCCTCGGTACTGCCGGCGATCGGCTACCTGACCTCGCTGCTGCTGTACACGCTGGCCTTCGCCTTCCTCTACCACTACCTGCCGGACCGACGCGTGGCCTGGCGCCAGGCCTTCATCGGCGGTGCCATCACCTCGGTGCTGTTCACCCTCGGCCGCTACGGGATTGGCGTCTACATCGCCACCGTGGCCCCGGGCAGCGCCTATGGTTCGATGGGCGCGCTGGTGATCTCGCTGGTCTGGATCTACTACGCCACCGCCGTGTTCTTCGTCGGTGCGCTGATGACCGCGGTGATCGACGAACGGCAGCATGCACGGGCGCAACTGGCCAGGGCCGGGGCCGATGCGGAACAGGCCAGCCCCGGCACCGCCAGCGAGTAAACTAGGGGAACCTGCCGCCCCTGCTGCGCGCCCTGCGGCCGCGCCCCGTTCTGTTGCCCATGGCCCGTATCCCCGACGCTTTCATCGACGATCTGCTCGCCCGCTCCGACATCGTCGAGGTGGTGGGCAGCCGCGTGCCGTTGAAGCGCCAGGGCAAGGAGTACGCCGCGCGCTGCCCGTTCCATGACGAGCGCTCGGCGTCGTTCACGGTCTCGCCCACCAAGCAGTTCTATCACTGCTTCGGCTGCGGCGCGCACGGCACCGCGATCAGCTTCCTGATGAACTACGACCGCCTCGAGTTCCTCGACGCGGTGGATGAGCTGGCCAAGCGCGCGGGCATGGAAGTACCGCGCAACGAGAACCCGCGCAGCCCCCAGCAGCAGGACGACAGCCGCGAGCTGTATTCGGCACTGGATGCCGCTGCCCGGTTCTTCCAGAAGAACTTGGAAGGCAGCGACAAGGCACGCAGTTACCTTGATGGGCGTGGCGTGGACGAAGAGAACCGCGCGCGCTTCCAGATCGGCTACGCCCCGGATGGGTACAGCGGGCTGCGCGATGCACTGGGCAAGGACGAGCGGCGCATGAAGCTGCTCGACCGCGCCGGCCTGTTCTCGAAGAATGACCGCGGCCACGTCTACGACAAGTTCCGCGACCGGGTGATGTTCCCGATCTTCGACCGCCGTGGCCGGGTGATCGCCTTCGGTGGCCGCGTGTTCGAGAAGGACGACGGCCCCAAGTACCTCAACTCGCCCGAAACCGCGCTGTTCCACAAGGGCCGCGAACTGTACGGCCTGTGGCAGGTGCGCCAGGCCAACCAGAAGATCGAGCGGCTGATCGTGGTCGAGGGCTACATGGACGTGGTCTCGCTGTTCCAGTTCGGTGTCACCCAGGCGGTGGCAACACTGGGTACCGCAACCACGCCGGACCATGCCGAGCTGCTGTTCCGCAACGCGCCGGACGTGTTCTTCTGCTTCGACGGCGACGCCGCCGGCCGCCGCGCCGGCTGGAAGGCGCTGGAGTCGGTGCTGCCGCGCATGAAGGACGGCCGCCAGGCCTTCTTCCTGTTCCTGCCCGATGGCGAAGACCCGGACACCATCGTGCGCAAGGAAGGCGCCGAGGCCTTCAACGAGCGCCTGAAGCAGGCCACGCCGCTGTCGCAGTTCTTCTTCGATGAACTGACCCGCGAGATCAACCTGGGCACGCTGGACGGCAAGGCGCGCCTGGCCGAACGCGCAAAGCCGATGCTGGCGCAGATTCCCGACGGTGCCTTCGGCGACCTGATGAAGCAGCAGCTGGCGCAGCTGACCGGGCTCGGCGGCAACGCCCAGGCTGCACGCACGTCGATGCCGCAACGCCAGCCCTCGCGAGCGATCCAGCCCGTGGCCAAGCGCAGCCTGGTACGCGGCGCGATCGCCGTACTGCTGCAGCAGCCGTCGCTGGCGCTGACGCTGGGCGGCAAGCACCACTTCCAGGGCCTGCGCCTGCCGGGCGTGGAGCTGCTGCTGGAGCTGCTGGATCTGGTCGAGCAGCGCCCGGACATCAGCACCGGCGCACTGCTGGAGCACTTCGACGGGCGTGAGGAACAGGCGTCACTGCACACGCTGGCCGCGCAGACGATGCCCGGCGACGACGCGATGTGGACCCAGGAACTGCACGATGCCGTGGCCCAGCTGGAGAAACAGCTGCTGGTGCAACGTCTGGAGGAGTTGTTGGCAAAGCAGCGCCAGCAGGGCCTGGACGATACTGACAAATACGAACTGCGCGAGCTGCTGAAGGCGCGCGCCGGACTGCGCCTGTAGCGGCAGAACGTTTTCACGGAGAGGACCATGCTGCTGCGCCTGACCTGCCTGCTGTTGTTGTCGCTCTGCCTGTCGCTGACGGCCCTGGCCGAAGACGCGTCCCTCAACGAAGTCCGCCCCGGCCTGTATGCCGGCGGCCAGCCCAGCGCCGCACAGCTGCAGGCCTTGGCCGCACAGGGCGTACGCACCGTGATTGACCTGCGCCAGCCCGACGAGGACCGTGGTTTTGACGAAACCCACCTCGCCGAATCGCTGGGCCTGCGCTACGTGCGCATTCCAGTGGCCGGCGCCGAGGGGCTCGATGCCGCCAACGTACGCGCCGTGCACCAGGCACTGCAGCAGAGCCAGGGGCCGGTGCTGCTGCATTGCGCGTCCGGCAACCGCGCCGGCGCCGTGCTCGGCCTGGTCAACGCACGCTACGAACACGCCAGCCCCGAACAGGCCCTGCAGCTCGGCCAGCGTGCCGGCCTGAAGTCGCTGGAAGCCGCCACCCGCCAGCGCCTGGCCACGCCGGTCACCTCGCCCTGAACCCTCCGCACCAAGGACTCTGCCCACCATGACCCGCTGGTGGTCGCGCCTGCGACCGGACAACTTCACCCTCGCCCTGCTGTGCACCGTCGGCCTGGCCTCGCTGCTGCCGATGAAGGGCGCCGCCGCCATCGTGCTCGACGATGTCACCACCGTCGCCATCGCCGCGCTGTTCTTCCTGCATGGCGCGCGCCTGCCGCGCGAGTCGATCATCGGCGGCATGCTGCACTGGCGGCTGCACCTGACCATCCTGGCCTGCACCTTCATCCTGTTCCCGCTGCTGGGGCTGATGTTCAAGCCACTGTCGGGCTGGCTGCTGACCCCGGAGCTGTACCTGGGCGTGCTGTTCCTGTGCACCCTGCCCTCCACCGTGCAGTCGTCCATCGCGTTCACCTCGATGGCACGCGGCAACGTGCCTGCGGCGGTATGCAGCGCGTCGCTGTCGAGCATCCTCGGTGTGTTCCTGACGCCGCTGCTGCTGACCGCGCTGGCCGGTACCTCCGGCGGCGTGCACGACCCGCTGCACGCGATCGGCGGCATCATGCTGCAGCTGCTGGTGCCGTTCGTGGCCGGCCACCTGCTGCGGCCGTGGATTGCCGGCTGGGTGGAGAAGCAGCGCGCGCTGCTGCGCTACACCGACCAGGCCACCATCCTGCTGGTGGTGTACTCCGCGTTCGGCGAAGCGGTGACCGAAGGGCTGTGGAGCAAGACACCGCTGCTGTCGCTGCTGGCCGTGGCGGTGGTCGCCGCCGTGCTGCTAGGCATCGCCATGCCGCTGATCACCTTCATCGCCCGCCGCCTGCGCTTCAACCGCGAGGACGAGATCGCCATCGTGTTCTGTGGCTCGAAGAAGAGCCTGGCCACCGGCGTGCCGATCGCCAAGGTGCTGTTCGCCGGCGGCAGTCTCGGTGCCATCGTGCTGCCGGTAATGATCTACCACCAGATCCAGCTGATCGTCTGCGGCGTGATCGCGCAGCGGTATGCGAAGCGCGCGCCCTGATTGGGCGCGCGGGTTTTTGTAGAGAGCCCATCCACGCGCGGCGTGGATCTACTGTAGAGCCGAGCCCATGCTCGGCTGATGCCCGTGATCCGGAGTAGATCCACGCCATGCGTGGATGATCACCAGACCGAATTGCTGTCCAGCAGCCGCGCCACGCTGAAGCGCGGCAACCACACCCACAGGTCGTAGCTGCGGTCGGCATCGGTATCCACTTTGGGCGATGCCCCCGCATGACCGCGCAGCGGACGCGGTTCGCAGTGCTGAACAGCCGTATATCCCCAGCCCTCTCCGCCACGCGCCTCGATACGCACGTTGTAAAGGTCCAGATCCTTCAGCAGTGCCGTCATCGGCGGGTACGCAATCATCTTCGGCTGCGTACGCATGCCATGTACGTTGCCGGTCAGTACCAGCAGCCGCCCGTTCTTCGGCAGCGCCCGCGCGCGTGCTCTTACTTCTTCGGCCATCACCCGGTCACGCGTACCAGCGCCAGCCATGTCGGCGGGAAGCACGCGATCAAAGCCGAACACCTGCACGTCGCGCCCTTGACTGCGCAGCACGCGTAGCGCCTCGATCAGCTCAAGCATGTCCTCGCTGCGACGGCCGTCATGCATCCGGCTGTGGACGTTCCAATACGTCGTGCCACGCAATGCAGCGCGCGCCTCGGCCGTGCCGGCAGACGCCATATAGGTCGCCAGCGCGGCGTTCTCGTCAGTCGGCAGCTCCAAAGCCAACCGCACCGGTGCACCATCGGCCGCGTAGGCCTCCATCAGTTCCCGTACCAGCAGCGGCCTCTCGCGGGTACCGTGGAACTCACCCAGCACCAGCAGGCGATGGTCACCGGCATGCTGGCGGATCTGCGCGGCGGTGTCGTCGGCATGCGCACTGAGGGCCATGCCCAGCGCCAGCAGCAGCAAAGTGGTCCAGCGGCAGATAGATTGCATCCGGGTCTTGTCCCAATTTTGATAGACGCACTCATCTAGCACGGCCCTGTCTCGAGTGCTTCTAGGAAAACCGATGCAGTTACGCCGAAACTGATCGTCAGCCCCCCTAGCGGGACGGAGTTCCGCCTTCTATCCTGAAGGCATTGCCCCCACTTGCACCCCAAGGATCGATAGCAAATGAGCGACTATTGCTTCTACGCCCCTGACGCGGAAGACCTGGTTGAGCAGGCCGGCATCAGGCAGAAAATCGAAGCGTTCTCGAAGGTCCACAAGAAGCAGACTTACGTGTTGCGAAGGCCGCTATCAAAAGACGATACCGACTACGACTATGACAATGCTGTCGTAGTATTTGCCGCTGGCATGCACCCCTGCTTCATTGATTTGGGCAATGACGAAGGCGCACTAAACGACTATGCCGATGATCTTCTCGAGGACATATCATTCCTTTCGGAAAAATTCAGGTACCGAGAAAAAATAGGCAGAAAGAAGAGATGGCAGGAATTGTTTCAGTACAGAAACAAGAATAACGTAGATTTCGACGACTTAATCATCGAAAAAGTCAGCGACGCAAGAATAGTAGATCTAATCACATCACTCGTTGTTGGCAGCATCAATGATATCACTCGAATCAATCTTGATGCCAAAGATCTTCTCGAGACAGTAAAGTCGAAGATTATTTTGTTTGACACCGATCAAACTAGCTTTGTCTTTAGACTTGGCGCCAACAAGAGATTCGTAATTCAAGGCCTCGCCGGCTCAGGGAAGACCGAACTTCTGCTGCACAAGATGAAGGAAATTTACTCGAGAGACGCTGAAGCAAGAATTGTATTTACCTGCTTTAACAGGATTCTCGCATCCTCCATGCGGCAGAGAATTCCTGATTTCTTTGATTTCATGCGGGTAGAAAGGCAGATCGAATGGGATAAGAAATTATTCTGCTTCCACTCTTGGGGAAGTGGAAAAGAACCCCTGTCTGGAACATACAGATATATATGCCATTATTACGGAATACCTTTCGGAAGCCTGCACGCCGGCTCCTTTGACTTTCTCTGCAAAAAAGCGATTGCTGAGATAAGCGCAATCCAAGGCGATAAGAAGTTTGCCTTCGATTACATATTTATCGATGAAAGCCAAGACTTCGCAAACAGCTTCATTGAACTCTGCGAGCTGGTGACATCAAAGAAAGTATTTGTCGCAGGAGACGTTTTTCAAAACATATTCAGAACCATTGACGACCGGGTCAATCGAGCGGACATGGTGCTGAAGAAATGCTATCGAACAGAGCCAACTAATCTCATGTTTTCCCACTCTCTGGGAATGGGCCTCTTCGAACAACCAGTTCTTCGCTGGCTGAAACCGGAGGAATGGGACGCGTGCGGCTACCACTACGTTGAAAACGGTAATAGGGCGCTACTTTCCCGCGACCCACTTCGCAGATTTGAAGACATCCCTCAGGATTTCCGGAGCACCGAAGTCCATACAATCTCGGGCGAGGCCCCCATAGCCGGCGCCATTGTTTCTCTAATCAAAAATATAAAAGCCCGACATCCAAGTACAAAACAGGGAGACGTTGCCGTAATCTTCCTGGATAAGGACGGATACATATACGACGTCATTGGAGAACTCAAAGCAGACGTAGCAGATATTTTCGGCTGGGAATCCAATGTCTCGTTTGAAACAAAGCAAACAAATCCCGATAAATTTTTTATCTCGAACGTCAACAATGCCAAGGGATTGGAGTTTCCATTCGTAATTTGCATAGCCAGGGACCTTAACCGGCAGACATCCTTCCGAAACGCACTCTACACAATGATGGCGAGATCGTTCCTAGAAAGCCATCTGATCGTCGGCCCTGCAGCAGATGCGGCAACAGTAAAAGCCATCAAGACAGGACTGAATACAATCTACGAAAAGAATGTGATGGAAGTTCGAATTCCATCTGACGCAGAAATTGCCCAGCAAAAAGATTTCATTGTTCTCGAAGAACAGCCATCGCTTGAAGAAATAGTTAAGCGATACTGCGCTGCACGAAAAGCCAGCCCTCGAGTCGCATCAAAGTTGTCTAGCAGAATCATATCAATGATCGGCGACTCCGAGTATGACGAGGACTACATTAACAAGATTCTCGAAATTGAGTTCGATAGGATCAAGCCCCTGTGACAGCAATCTATTACAAGGACGTTCCAAGCTACCGCCTCGACTTGTTCAAGGCGGTTCGCCAGGCTGGCGACAATCTCTCAAATTTGCTCGCTCTAGCCGAAATCGTTAACACTTGTCACGACATATCGTCGACTACAAGACCAGATGATTTTGACATTGCGATATTTTCTGGCAATTACACTCGGGCATGGATCCGCAGAGGCAACGGCTACTTTTCAATGGCCATCCCCTTCCAAGTAATCACAGAAGGCAAATTTATCTCCTTCAACATTGATAACTTATCCGAACCCGTAAGTGGAGAGCTCATTTCCATTTTTCGCAACGCAATCCAGACTTGCGCCACTTCCTCGTTCTGCCACGAGGATATCGCACTCGGAATAAACGACAGTTTTGGCATTGAAGTCCCGATGTGCCTAAAGTACGCAGACGCATTTGCTGAACTTTTGACAGAGGACCATGGTTACTTTAGATATGACCACGACCCAGATAACGAAAATGGAGAATTCCACCCCCTCCATCATCTCGACTTCTTCTTCAAAAACACTTCCGCAGTCAAGATTGGCTTGAGTTCAACAGTTGGGCTTGATTTACTCCATTCACTTTGCGATTCCTCGGTGGCCAAGCGCTACATCCGCTAGAACCAGAGTAAGATCCAGTGACCCACCACCGGGGGTAGCGCCGGGCCATGCCCGGCGGCATCAGCCCGTCACAACCAGGGCAGGATCCAGTGGTCCACCAGCAGGAAGGCGAACAGCGCCATCAGGTAGACGATGGAGTAATAGAACATCTTCATCGAGAACAGTTCGTCCGGCGGATTGAGCATGCGCCAGGCGTACCAGAGGAACACCGCATTGAGCACGATCGCGCCGCCCAGGTAGAACGCACCGCTCATGCCCACCAGGTACGGCAGCAGACAGACCAGCGCCAGCACCACCGAATACACCATGATCTGCTTGCGGGTGTGCACCACGCCGTGGGTCACCGGCAGCATGGGGATCTCCGCTTTGGCGTAGTCCTCGCGGCGGAAGATCGCCAGCGCCCAGAAGTGCGGCGGCGTCCAGATGAAGATGATCAGCACCAGCAGCGACGAGTACGCCCAGTCCGACGAACCCTGCATGCCGGTCACCGCGGCCCAGCCCAGCATCGGCGGCATCGCGCCGGCCAGGCCACCGATGACGATGTTCTGCGAGGTCGCACGCTTCAGGTACACGGTGTAGATGACCGCGTAACCGATCAGCGAGGCGAAGGTCAGCACTGCGGTGATCAGGTTCACCCACAGCACCAGGATGACCATCGACAGCACGATCAGCACGCCGGCGAACACCAGCACCTGCCACGGCTTGACCTTGCCCACCACCAGCGGACGCCACGAGGTGCGGGCCATCTGCGCATCGATGTGCGCATCCAGCAGCTGGTTGATCGCCGCGGCCGCCGAAGCGGCCAGCCAGATGCCCAGGAAGCCGAGCACGCCTGCGCGCACCTGCTCCCAGCTGGGCACGCCGGGGATGGCCAGGACCATGCCGACCAGGGCGGTGAAGACAATGAGGGCAACGACCTTGGGCTTGGTCAGGTCCCAGTACTGGCGGTAATTGGAAAACATGGAATCAGTCCGGGGCACGCAGGCGGGCCAGCAGGCTGACCAGCACGAACAACAGGGCAACGGCCACGCCGTTGTGGGCCACCGCCACTTCCAGCGGCAGCGCCAGCTTCACATTGAGGATGCCGAGGGTGACCTGCAGCACCAGCAGCGCGATCAACGCGCTGGCCCAGCCACGCATGCTCGGCAACCGGAACAGGCGCACGCCCAGCCACAGCAGGTAGACGGCCACCACCACCGCAAACATGCGGTGCGCCATCTGGATGGCGATACGCGAAGCGCCATCCAGCACGCCGCCTTCGTAATCCACGCCGATGCCGCGCCACAGGGTGAAGCCTTCGACGAAGTTGTGCTGCGGCCACCACTGGTTGGCGCAGCGCGGGAAGTTGTCCAACGAGGCGCTGCCACCGCCGCAGGCCAGCGCCGCGTAATTGGCGCTGACCCAGCCCCCCAGCGCGATCTGGGTGACCAGCACCGCTACGCCGATGCGCAGCAGCCACTTCAGCTTCGGCGCCTCGGCCAGGGTGATCGGCATGTGCGTCGCGCGCCAGGCCATCCACACCAGCAGGCCGAACATCAGCATGCCACCGAGCAGATGGCCCATCACTACGATGGGTTTGAGCAGCAGGGTCACCGTCCACATGCCCAGCAAGGCCTGGAAGATCACCACCGCCAGGGTCAGCAATGCAGCGCGCGCCAGGTCGATGTTGCTCCAGCGCAGCGCGGCGATCAGCAGGATCGCCTCACCGATCAACGCCAGCACGCTGGCCGTGCCATGCCAGCCCATCATGTACAGCGGTATGCCGGCGGCCACCAGCACGCAGGCGGTCACCACCGCCGTGCTTCCGAATCGCCGCTTGCGCGTGGCCAACAGGGCCAGGGTCAGGATCTCGATGCCCAGCGCGCCAGCCAGGAAGCGGTGCACCTGCTCACGCCAGGCCTTGTGGGTCTCCAGCGGGCGGATCTCCGCCGCCGGGTGGCCGATGGTCTCTTCCACGTGCTGCGGCCAGGTGGCCTGGCCATAGCAGGTCGGCCAGTCCGGGCAGCTCAGGCCGGCATCGGACAGGCGTACGAATGCGCCGAACATGATCGTGCTCGCGGTCATGATCATGGCGAACCACGCCAGGCGGTGGAAATTGCGGTGCAGCGCCGGACGCGCGGAAAGGCTCATCAAACGGGACTCACTTCAGTTTCAGCAACGTGGCCATGTCCTTGCGCAGGCCACCCAGGTCGGTGCCCGGGGCATGACGCATGATCACGAAGCCGTTCGGATCGATCACGTAGACCGGCAGGCCAGCCGGATCGTCGACGCCGGGCAGGGCCGCGCGCAGTGCTGGCGACGGAGCCAGCGGCCGCAGCGCGGGCAGCGAGGCGATCGACGCCGGTGGCGTTCCCAGCCACAGGATTTCGACATTATCGGCGTTATGGCCGAACAGCTGCCACACCTTGCCCAGTCCCTGCGACAAAGTGACGCACTGCGCGTCGCAGGCATCGGCCGGCGCCACCAGCAGGCGCCAGGTACGGGCCTCGGGGTTCCAGGCGTAGGGCTGGCCGCTGGCCAGGGTCGGCGCCTGCTGGCGCAGGTCCACCG
Organism: Stenotrophomonas sp. 63632_Sma; assembly: GCF_056482875.1. Lineage (NCBI taxonomy): Bacteria > Pseudomonadati > Pseudomonadota > Gammaproteobacteria > Lysobacterales > Lysobacteraceae > Stenotrophomonas > Stenotrophomonas sp. 63632_Sma. Next base: position 355,055 of record NZ_CM151220.1, on the reverse strand, counting down.
GCGGCTTCAGCAGCTGGCCGGCATTGCGGTGCCCGGTCGGTTGCCAGCCGGAGAAGCGCAGCACGGCGGCCAATGCCATCGCCCCGAAGAACACGGCAAACAGCAGCACCAGGGTCCGGCGGCCGGAGCCGCGCGCCTGCGGGGACGTAGCAGTGTTCATGCGGGGCATTTTCTCATGGTTGGGTAAGGGATGCCGGTAGTGCCGGTCGCTGGCCGGCACCCAGGAAACCGAGGGATTGCCGGCCAGCGGCCGGCACTACCGGGCGATGGGGCGCCTCCTGCGCCATTCCAGTACCAGCGCCACCACCAGCACGGTCAGCGCCAGCCCGAACCACTGCACGGCGTAGCCCAGGTGGCGCGGTGGCGGCAGCGTGTTCGGCAGCAGGTCCAGATCGCGTTCGTCGCCGAACGGCAGCGCCGGATCCAGCCGCAGCACGCGGTCGGGTAATGCCGGCAGGCCAAGCGCCTGCGCGAGACCCTCGGCGGGCAAGCGGCTGGCCAGCCAACGCCCGGCCTCATCGGTAGCGGAGAACGCCGGACCCATTGCCAGTCCCGCCGACGGCGGCGGCGCCAATAACCCACGCACCGCCACCGGCGAAGGCGGCGCCGGCACATCCGGCAGCGTGCGATCCGGCGGCAGCGCACGCCAGCCGAGATCGACCAGCAGCACGCTGCCTCTGTCACTGCGGAACGGACGATAGATCTTCACCCCGGCGCGACCATGCCGGGTCTGGTTGTCCAGCAGCACCACGCCGGGCAGGAAGCGGCCGTGGTCGGCCACGCCGTGCAACGCGCCGGGCGCCGCCAGAGCCTGCGCCAGTGGCAGCGCCTGTGCCACGGCTGGACCTTGTGCATCCAACATTGCCTGTTTGGCATGCATGCGCTGCAGCTGCCACAGCCCCAATGCGCTGAAACCGGCCATCGCCAGCACCGCCAACAGCCAGCCGATCAGGCGCGTGTGCTGACGCATCATGACAAGTCCGCGCAAACGCGGTCAGATAGGCGCATCCACCCTGCCCTCGAGCCGCGCATGAGTGATTCGCTGAAGACCCTGCTGGTAATCGCGTTTCTGATCGTCATCGTCTGGAATCTGGGCGCCGGCCTGTATTACCTGCTGGTCGACCGCGGCCAGACCAAGCGCACGGTCAACGCACTGACCCGCCGCATCGCGGTGTCGGTGGCGTTGATCCTGCTGGTGATCGTGAGCATCTACATGGGCTGGATCAAACCGCACGGCATCGGCGGCTGAGGCCACCGATACGTGCGCGGTCAAAGCACGTAGACGAACATGAAGAGCATCAGCCACACCACGTCGACGAAGTGCCAGTACCACGCGGCGGCTTCGAAACCGAAATGGTTGTCGCGGGTGAAGTGCCCCTTGGCCGAACGCAGCCACATCACGATCAGCATGATCGTGCCCAGCAGCACGTGCGCGCCGTGGAAGCCGGTCAGCATGAAGAACGTTGAACCGTAGATGCCCGAACCGAGCGTCAGGTTCAGTTCCTTGTAGGCGTGGATGTACTCCTCCGCCTGCAGGGTCAGGAAGCCGAGGCCGAGCACCACGGTCAGGCCCAGCCAGATCAGCAGCTGGCGACGGTTGCCCGCCTTCAGCGCGTGATGGGCAATGGTCAGGGTCACGCCGGAGGTCAGCAGGATCAGCGTGTTGATCAGCGGCAGGCCCCAGGCCGGAATGGTCTGGAACGCGCCACCGATCGCCGCCGGGCCATTGGTCGGCCATCCGGCGGAATAGCCCTGCCAGAGCAGCTCGTTGGTCATCACCCCGCGGCCTTCGCCGCTGAGCCACGACAGGCCCAGGTTGCGGGTGTAGAACAGCGCGCCGAAGAACGCACCGAAGAACATCACTTCGGAGAAGATGAACCAGATCATCCCCATCCGGAACGAGCCATCGACCTGATGGTTGTAGTTGCCGGCCTGCGATTCGCGCACCACGTCGCTGAACCACCAGAACAGGGTCAGCACCAGCATCGCGATGCCGATGTAGAACGTCCAGCGTCCCCAGCTGGCATCGTTGAGCCAGCTGGCCACACCGACCATGGTCACCATCATCGCGATGGAACCCACGAACGGCCATTTGCTCTGGGCCGGGACGAAGTACACGTTGGCGTCGGTCGGTGTCTGGGCCATGTCGGTATCCGAGGTCAGGGTGCGGCGTGCGCGCCTTCCGAGGTGGCGGCCGGAGCCAGCCGATCGGACAGCGCGTCGTTGCGGTAGAAGGTGTAGGACAAGGTGATCGTCTTGATCTCCGGTGGCAGGTCCGGATCGACGATGAAGCGCACCGGCATGTCGCGCTTCTCGCCGGCCTGCAGCGTCTGCGCGGTGAAGCAGAAGCACTCGGTCTTGCTGAAGAAGCCCGACGCACGCGCCGGCGCCACCGAAGGCACCGCACTGCCGACCACTGCCTGCTGGCTGTCATTGCGGGCGAAGTACAGCGCTTCGTTGAGTTCGCCGGGCACCACGTCCATGGTCAGCTGCTCGGGATGGAACGACCATGGCAGCCGTGAGTTGACCCCGCCATCGAATTCCACGCGCACGGTGCGCTTGCCGGTCACGGCGCCGGTACTGGCCTCGCCGCCGGGACCGCGTTCCAGGCGCACGCCGAACACCTTTTCGCAGGCGATGCGGTACAGCGGTACCAGCGAGAACGTGAGCAGGAACACCGCCACCGCCACGCCGATCAGGCGCGGCAGCCCCGCACTGCGTGACGGTGTGCTGGCCGGTGCGTCGCTCATCGGCCGATCACCCCACTGAGGATGAAGCCGACGTAGACCAGCACGGCGATGGCGCCGACCCACATCGCCGTGCGCCTGGCGCGCTGGCGTTGCTGCTCGATGCTTCCACCCTGGTAGAGCCGACCGCTGGTCGGCTGCTTTTCGTCAGTCGAGCATGGCTCGACTCTACCCAAGGCATCAGCCGAGCATGGCTCGACTCTACCGATCGGGAGCGGGCTTTCGTTATGCATGCCCCACCTCAATGCGTGATGTCGTCATGCGCCAGATCCCCCGGGCGGATGGTCGGCGGCGTGGTGAACGTATGCGCCGGTGCCGGCGACGGCAGCGTCCATTCCAGGCCGCGCGCACCTTCCCACGATCTGGCCTCGGCCTTCTCGCCGTTGCGCAGCGAGGACAGCAGGATCGCGGCCATCATGAACGGCGTGGCGAACATGCCGAACGCACCGATCGAGCTGATCAGGTTCCAGTCGGCGAAGGCCACGCTGTAGTCGGGAATACGCCGCGGCATGCCGGCCAGGCCGAGGAAGTGCTGCGGGAAGAACAACAGGTTGACGAACACGATCGACCACCAGAAGTGCACCTTGGCCCACTTCTCGCTATACATCCGCCCGGTCCACTTCGGCCACCAGTAGTACACCGCGGCGATCAGCGCGAACACCGCGCCGGTCACCAGCACGTAGTGGAAGTGCGCGACCACGAAGTAGGTATCGTGGTACTGGAAGTCGGCGGCGACGATCGCCAGCATCAGGCCGGAGAAGCCACCGATGGTGAACAGGATGACGAAGGCCACCGACCACAGCATCGGTGCCTCGAACGTCAGCGAGCCACGCCACATGGTGCTGACCCAGTTGAACACCTTCACGCCGGTCGGGATCGAGATCAGCATGGTGGCGAACATGAAGTAGATCTCGCCGCCCAGCGGCATGCCCACGGTGAACATGTGGTGGGCCCAGACGATGAACGACAGGAAGGCGATCGCGGCGGTGGCGTACACCATCGCCTGGTAGCCGAACAGCGGCTTGCGGCTGAAGGTCGGGATGATCTCGCTGACCACGCCGAAGGCGGGCAGGATCATGATGTAGACCTCGGGGTGCCCGAAGAACCAGAAGATGTGCTGGTACATCACCGGGTCACCGCCACCGGCGGCGTTGAAGAAGCTGGTACCGAAGAACTTGTCGGTCAGCAGCATGGTCACCGCACCGGCCAACACCGGCATCACCGCGATCAGCAGGAACGCGGTGATCAGCCAGGCCCAGCAGAAGATCGGCATCTTCAGCAGGTCGATGCCCGGCGCACGCATGTTCAGCACGGTGGCGATGATGTTGATCGCGCCCATGATCGAACTGATGCCGGCCACATGGATGGCGAACACGCTGAAGGCGACGTTGTAGCCGCCCTGCAGCGACAGCGGCGGGTACAACGTCCAGCCGCCGGCCGGTGCACCGCCAGGGAGGAACAGGGTCAGCAGCAGCAGGCTGAAAGCCACCGGCAACAGCCAGAACGACCAGTTGTTCATGCGCGGCAGCGCCATGTCCGGCGCGCCGATCTGCAGCGGAATCATCCAGTTGGCCAGTCCGACGAAGGCCGGCATCACGCCACCGAAGATCATCACCAGCGCATGCACGGTGGTCATCTGGTTGAAGAACTCGGGCTTGACGAACTGCAGGCCCGGCTGTGCCAGCTCGGCGCGGATCACCACGCTCATCGCCGCACCGATGATGAACATGATGAAGCTGAAACCCAGGTACAGCGTGCCGATGTCCTTGTGGTTGGTCGAGAAGAACCAACGCTCGAAGAAACTCTGCTGGTGATGGTGATCGTCGTGCCCAACTGCCGAGTGCGCCATTGCAAAACACCTCTCAGAATCGGTTGTCACCACGGCCGCGAACGGCCGCGGGCTTTACATCACGCTCCGTTGGCCGCGGTGGCAGGCGCGCTGCCCGCTTCTGCAGCAGCAGGCGCAGCCGGTGCCTCGCTCGCCGGTGCAGTCGGTGCAGCCGGTTCGGCAGGTGCCGCCGGCGTTGCCGGCTCGGCGGGCGGCGCCGGCTTGCGCTGCGCCAGCCACTGCTTGAACTCTTCCTTGGACACCGCCTCGACCACGATCGGCATGAAGCCATGGTCCTTGCCGCACAGCTCGGCGCACTGGCCGCGGTAGACGCCGGGCTGCTCGATGCTGGTCCAGGCCTCATTGATGAAACCGGGGATGGCGTCCTGCTTCCAGCCCAGCGCCGGCACCCACCAGGCGTGGATCACGTCGTCGGAGGTGATGACGAAGCGCACCTTGGTATCGACCGGCAGCACCAGGCGGTTGTCGACATCCAGCAGGTAATGCGGGTGAGTCTCGCGGGTCGGCACGATGCCACTTTGCCGCACGCGGTCGGACTCGCGGTCCAGGCGGCTGGTGAAGGTGACGTTCTCGCCGAGATATTCGTACTTCCACATCCACTGGTAGCCGGTGACCTTCACCGTCATCTCGGCATCGCGGGTGTCGTACATCTTGATCAGGTTGGCCGTGGCCGGCCATGCCATCACGATCAGGATGATCACCGGGATCACCGTCCAGATGATCTCGGCCTTGGTGTTGTGGCTGAAGGTGGCGGCGACCGCACCCTTGGATTTGCGGAACTTGAAGATGGCGTAGGCCATCGCCCCGAACACGATGACGCCGATCACCGTGCAGATGATCAACGATAGATTGTTCGATTCCCAGGCCAGGCGCGAGGTCTGGGTCACCCCCTTGCCCATGTTCAGCTGCCACGGCTTGGGATCGGCCGCCTGGGCCCAAGCCAACGCCGGCATCAGTCCCCCGGCCACCATGGCGGCGACCGCTGCAACGCACTTCGTGCCCCACCTGCTGCTTTGCTTCATTGCCTAGACCCTTAGCGTCGTCGGTTGCCGCCATCGCTGGCGGCGAGCAAGCTTTCAAGTGTCTCTGCGAGCGTCTGACGTTCGGCCGGCGCGAGGAAACTCCCCACCTCCACCTGCCGGCCGCTGGATGCCAGCCGGACCCTCTCGTCGTCGGTGAGCAGGCGCACCCAGTGGGGGTGGGCCCGGAACACCGGCGATCCACCGGGTACGGGGATGACCTCCACGTACGCCGGCACTACCCGGATCTCCTCCTGCCGTTCACCACTGCGCCACAAGGCACGCAGTGCCGCCGCCAGCACCAGGCTGTACAGCAGCGCGAACAGGGGGGCGAATGCATTGCCGGCCAACCACCCGAGGGCGGACACCAGCCACATCGCACCCGACAACACGGTGAACAACAGGACGAACTGCCGGGCATCGAGCGCCCGTGGGGGACGCAGCCGCAGCTGCGTACCTGACCCATCCGGAGCTGGAAGCACCTCGATCATGTCGCAACCGCGTTCCTGCCGCGGGAAACGTCTCGATGGTAGCCCCGCCCTCTCGCCGGTAGCAAGGGTGCATTCACACTTTTACCATGCTGCAACACAGCATGAGGTCGGCGGCACGAATGACGAATTCAGCACAAATTCTGCCGAGCTTGCTGAACACGCTGAATCCACCGCAGCTAGGGGCTATCAGCGCTTCACGAAGGTGGCTGATGGGCACTTCCGCAACCCGCAAAAATGATTAAAATCGCCAAGTTTTCCACTGGCCGGACCGGCATGAACGCACCTTCCTCCTCCCCTGCCGCCCACGACGCTCCGCGTCCCGGCGCGCTGCTGTCGCCGGAACTGCCGGCGCCCCCCAACCCGTTCCGCCAGGCCATCACCGATGGTTGGTTGAAGGACGAGGCCAGCCACGTTCGCGAGCTGCTGGCGCAGGCCCGCCTGCCCGCCGAAGAGCAGGCCAAGGTGCAGGCGCTGGCCGCCGACCTGGTCGGCCGCGTGCGCGTGCGTGCCAAGGACCAGGGTGCGATCGAAGCCTTCATGCGCCAGTACGACCTGGGCAGCGAGGAAGGCGTGCTGCTGATGTGCGTGGCCGAGGCGCTGCTGCGCATTCCGGACCAGGACACCGCCGACAAGCTGATCCGCGACAAGCTGGCCGATGCCGACTGGGAAAAGCACCTGGGCGGCAGCGACTCGGTGCTGGTCAACGCCTCCACCTGGGGCCTGATGCTGACCGGCAAGCTGGTGCAGATGAACGACGCCACCCGTGCCGATGCGCCCAGCGCGTTCAAGCGCCTGGTCGGCCGCGTCGGTGAGCCGGTGGTGCGCCTGGCCGTGCGCCAGGCGATGAAGATCATGGGCCACCAGTTCGTCATGGGCCGCACCATCAGCGAAGCGCTGTCGCGCTCGCACAAGGGCGACAACGCGAATTACCGCTACTCGTTCGACATGCTGGGCGAAGGCGCGCTGACCATGAAGGACGCGCTGCGCTACCTGGAAGACTACCGTCGTGCGATCCACGCCATCGGCGGCGACCACAAGGCACGCGGCGGCCGTCCGGACGGCGACGTCAACAACGCGCCGGGCATCTCGATCAAGCTGTCGGCGCTGTACCCGCGCTACGAGCACGCCAAGCGCGAGCGCGTGCTGAAGGACCTGGTGCCGGGCGTGCTGGAACTGGCACAACTGGCCAAGAGCTACGGCATCGGCTGCACCGTCGACGCCGAAGAGTCCGACCGCCTGGAACTGTCGCTGGACATCATCGAGCAGGTCTTCTCCGACGCCTCGCTGGGCGGCTGGGATGGCTTTGGTGTGGTCGTGCAGGCCTACCAGAAGCGCACGCCGTACACGATCGACCACCTGGCCGACATGGCGCGCCGCGCCGGTCGCCGCCTGCAGGTGCGCCTGGTCAAGGGTGCGTACTGGGACGCCGAGATCAAGCGCGCGCAGATCGAAGGCTACCCGGGCTACCCGGTGTTCACCCGCAAGCAGAACACCGATGTCTCCTACCTGGCCTGCGCCAAGCGTCTGTTCACCCATGCCGACGCGATCTACCCGATGTTCGCCACGCACAACGCACACACCATCGCGGCCGTGCGCAGCATCGCCAATGGCGGCGTGTACGAGCACCAGAAGCTGCACGGCATGGGCGATGACCTGTACGCGGAAGTGGTGCCGGCCGACCGCTTGAACCTGCCCTGCCGCGTGTATGCACCGGTCGGTTCGCATGAAGACCTGCTGCCGTACCTGGTGCGTCGCCTGCTGGAAAACGGCGCCAACTCCAGCTTCGTCAACCGCATCACCGACGAGCGCGTGCCGATCGCCGACCTGATCCGCGATCCGGTCGAGATGGTTGCTTCGTTCGAATCGATTCCGCATCCCAAGATCCCGCTGCCGGTTGACCTGCTGCGCAGCCAGAACCACGACAGGAAGAACTCCATGGGCGCCAACCTCGCCAACGACAACGAACTGCGCGCCCTCGCCGAGCAGATCAACGCTGCAGTGAAGCCGTGGCAGGCCGCCCCGCTGGTGCCGGGTGCGAACCCGGCCGGCGCCGCGCTGCCGGTGACCAATCCGGCCGACACCCGCGAAGTGGTCGGCCAGTGGCTGGCCGCCGATGCCGCCACCGTGCAGAAAGCCCTGGCCAACGCCGTGGCCGCGCAGCCGGCCTGGAACCGCACCCCGGCCGCCAGCCGCGCCGCCATCCTCGAGCACGCCGCCGACCAGCTGGAAGCGCGCATGCCGGAGTTCATGGCGCTGTGCGTGAAGGAAGCCGGCAAGAGCCTGCCCGACAGCATCGCCGAAGTGCGCGAAGCCGTGGATTTCCTGCGCTACTACGCCAAGCAGGCGCGCGAGCAGTTCAGCCACGCCGAGAAGCTGCCCAGCCCGACCGGTGAATCCAACGAGCTGCAGCTGCACGGCCGCGGCGTGTTCGTCTGCATCAGCCCGTGGAACTTCCCGCTGGCGATCTTCCTGGGCCAGGTCGCTGCCGCCCTGGCCGCCGGCAACAGCGTCATCGCCAAGCCGGCCGAGCAGACCAACCTGATCGGCTACTACGCGGTGAAGCTGCTGCACGACGCCGGCGTGCCGGCCGAGGTGGTGCAGTTCCTGCCGGGCGACGGTGCCACCGTGGGTGCCGCGCTCACTGCCGACCCGCGCGTGGCCGGCGTGGCCTTCACCGGCTCCACCGACACCGCCCGTGCGATCAACCGCGCGATGGCCGCACGTGACGCCGCCATCGGCGTGCTGATCGCCGAAACCGGCGGCCAGAACGCCTTCATCGCCGACTCCTCGGCACTGCCGGAACAGCTGGTCAAGGATGCGATCGGTTCGGCCTTCACCTCGGCCGGCCAGCGCTGCTCGGCCGCGCGCGTGCTGTTCGTGCAGGACGACATCGCCGACAAGGTGATGACCATGCTGGCCGGTGCGATGAAGGAACTGAAGGTCGGCAACCCGGGCCTGCTGTCCACCGACGTCGGCCCGGTGATCGACGCCGACGCGCTGAAGATCCTGCAGGACCACGCCGAACGCATGGACCGCGAAGCGCGCCTGATTGCTGCCGCCGAGCTGTCTGCCGAAGCGGCCAATGGCACCTTCTTCGCACCACGTGCGTACGAACTGAAGGACCTGGGCCAGCTGCAGAAGGAAGTGTTCGGTCCGGTCCTGCACGTGATCCGCTGGAAGGGCGACCAGCTCGACGCGGTGATCGACCAGATCAACGCCACCGGCTACGGCCTGACCCTGGGCGTGCATTCGCGCATTGACGAGACCGTCGACCGCATCAGCAATGGCGTCCATGTCGGCAACGTCTACGTCAACCGCAACCAGATCGGTGCGGTGGTCGGCGTGCAGCCGTTCGGCGGCCAGGGCCTGTCCGGCACCGGTCCGAAGGCCGGCGGCCCGCACTACCTGCTGCGCTTCGCCACCGAAAAGACGGTGACGGTGAATACCACCGCCGCCGGTGGCAACGCCTCGCTGCTGACCCTGGGCGACTGATCGCCCGATAGTTGCAGTGAACGAAAAACCCCGCGAAAGCGGGGTTTTTTGTGCCTTTTTTCCTGTGGCGCCGAGCGTGGGCTCGGCGCTACACCCGCATCAGGCCGCGCCAATGACGCAACGCCACCAGCGCGTTGATCCAGAAACCCACGTACAGGATCGAGGTCAGGTGCAGGCCACGGCTGTAGTACAGCGGCACCGCAACGGTATTCACCAGCAGCCACACCCACCACGATTCCAGCTTGCGCCGCATCATCAGGATCTGCGCGATCACGCTCAGCACCAGCACCGCCGAATCGATGTAGGGCGCATAGGCGTTGGTCAGGCGGGTCAGCATCCAGCCGTAGCCGAACGTGGCCACCACCGCCAGCGGCGCCAGCCAGGCCCATGCACGCGGTCGCAATGAGGTGATCGGCAGCGGCGCACCGTGATCGCCACGCAGCCACTGCCACCAGCCCAGCACGCTGATGGCAATGAAGAAGAACTGCAGCACCATGTCCGCGTACAGATGTGAGCGCTCGAACACCGCGGCAAACAGCGCACAGCCGACGATGCCCAGCCACCAGGTGTGCACGTTGTTGCGGCCGGCCAGCAGGATCGAGCCGGCGACGGCGATGTTGGCAGCCAGCTCCAGCTGGAAGTTCGGATCGGACAGGTTCATGGCGCTATTGTCGTGGATCCACGCCGTGGATGGCTGCGCTCTTCAGTAGATCCACGCCACGCGTGGATGGCCCGTGGCCACAGAAAAAGAAAGCCCCGCTTGCGCGGGGCCTTCCGTGTGCTGCGTCAGGCCGAGGCCCGAATCAGAACTTGTACTGGAACGAAGCCGCCAGCACGTCGCCACGGACCTTGTACTTGCCCGACAGCGAGTTGCCCTGGTTGGCAGTGGTGGCACGCACGTTCACGTTCGGATCGCTGGTGAACAGGTGGGTGTAGCCAAAGTTGTACTCGGTGTTTGCCGACGGGGTCCAGCCCACGCCCAGCGACAGCCACTTGCGGCTGGTATCCGGCACGCGCACGTCGCGGTGTGCGTCGGTGGTCGGGGTCTGGTCCAGTGCAACACCACCGCGCAGGGTGACGGTGTCGCTCAGCTTGTAGTCGGCGCCCAGCGACACGAAGGTGGTGTCACGGTAGCCGAACTCCAGGACCGAGTCCGCCTGCGGCGACGCGTAGTCGACGGTGACGCTGTCAAAGGCGGTCGACCAGGCGGTACGGGTCACGTCGCCCATCACGGTCCAGCGGTCGTTGACCTTGTGGGTCACGCTCAGGGTGGCCGAGGCCGGCATGGTCACCGTGGCCTTGCCGCTGGTGTCCATGAACCAACCGCGGGTACGCGGCGAGTTGGTCAGCAGCGAACGTGCGCGGTCGGCGCCGCTGAAGGTCGCATCACCACCGGTGATCTTGTGCTCGACCTTCGAACGGTAGCTCAGGCCGATGTGGGTGTTCTCGTCGATCGAGAACAGGCCACCGACGGTCCAGCCCACGGCATTGTTGTCACCCTCGATCTTCAGGGTGCCATCCGCGCTACCCGGGGCAAAGTTCGGAACGCCTGCGCCGGCCAGGATGCTGCCGTAGTCGACGGCGTTGCTCAGCTCGATGGTCAGGTGCTCGACGAACACCGACGCGCCGAAGGACACGTACGGGTTGACGTCATACGACGCAGCGAAGCCAAGGTCGATGGCCTTCAGATCGGTCTTCAGGCCGCTGTAACGACCCACCCAACCGTTGTCGTATTCGGTCTTGAAGCCGAACGGTGCGGTCAGCGACACACCGAAGTGGGCCTTCTCGCCGATCGGCATGTGGAAGTACGCAGCCGGGACCGGAGCGATCATGCCGGCGTCGCCGCCGTCACCACCGGTCTGCGGGCGGCCTGCCGCATTGCGGCCCTGGCCCTTGAACTCGGCCTTGAAGCTGATGGCGCTCAGGTCGCCCTGGACCAGGGTGCCTTCCAGCTGGCGCATGCCGGCCGGGTTGACGGCGATGATGGAGGCGTCGCCTTCGGCGCTGCCGGAACCGGCGAACGCGCGGCCGAGGCCCTTGGCGCTGTTTTCCTTCAGCTGGAAGGCGGCAGCGTTGGCATCGGCGGCGGCCAGCGCACCGGCAACGCCGACGGCCAGCAGGGTCAGTCGGGCAATGGTGGAAGCGGTTTGCATCGTAGTTCTCTCTCCGGTAAGCGGTGATGGTGCTCTGAGTGCGCCTGCGCCCGGCAGGCCTTGGGGCCCTTCGGAGCGCGCCGGATTCCCCTCCCGACATACGACGCCGTATGCGAGTATTACCCAGAGCTGTTAATGAAACAATAACAGCGCAGGCGCTTTTTTCGTCCCAGAAGCTGAACAGGACAATCCCCGCCGTAAGCGCCCGCACGCTAGGCTATTGCCCATGTTCGTCTCCCTCCCGTCGCGCAAGAAGGCGGCCCTGCGCTGGGCCACGCCCGTGCTGTTTGCGGCACTGTGGCTGGCGTTCCTGTGGTCGATCTCGCGTCCGGACGACGCCCGCGGCAGCCTCTGGCTGGACTGGGGCGCCCTGTCCACCGGCCTGACCCACCCGCTGGACTGGTGGGCGACCCTGCAGGACGGCAGCGTGCTGCGGCTGTTCACGGCCCTGTTCCTGCACGCGGACTGGTCACATCTGCTGGGCAACCTGGTGTTCCTGCTGATCTTCGGCCTGCCTGCTGAGCGGGTGCTGGGCCCGTGGCGGCTGCTGCTGCTGTTCCTGGTCGGCGGCGCGGTGTCCAATCTGGTGGCGATCTACACCATGGGCAGCCCGGACCAGATCATCATCGGCGCCAGCGGCGCGGTGTCCGCACTGATCGGCGCCTATCTGGCCCTGTTCCCGGGCGCCCGGCTGGGCGTGGTCATTCCGCTCGGCCTGTTCCTGGAATTCGTGCGCGCCCCGGCCTACCTGCTGATCGGCGTCTGGGCCGCCCTGCAGGTGGTGTTCGCCCATATCGGCCCAAGCTTCGGCATGGTGGCCTGGTGGGCGCACATCGGCGGCTTCGTGTTCGGCGTGGTGTACGGGGTCTACGTGCGGGCGGCCATCGCCCGCCGCCTGCGCAAGCGCCACGGCTTCTGACCCCTGGTAGTGCCGGCCGCTGGCCGGCTCCACGCGCACCCGCTCGTTCGTGGATCAGTCGAGCACGGCTCGACTCTACAGAATCAGGGCTTGGCCGGGACGGGTGCGGGCTTCGCTTCCGGCTTCGCTTCTGGCTTCGCTTCTGGCTCCGGTTCTACCTTCGCCTCCGGCTTCGCGGCAGCGGCCTTCGCAGCCTTGGCCGCATCCGCTTTTGCCGCTTCGGCCTTCAAGCGTGCAGCCACCGAACCCGGGTTCTTCAGCTCGGCCAGCGCGTCGTTGATCGGGCCATCGCCCGGCAGTACCGCACCGGCGTGATAGCCCTCGGTGCCCTCGTCGTCACCGCGCAGATGACCCGGCAGGGTCGCTTCGCTGTAATCGCTCAGGCTGGCCGGCAGTGCATCCTCGGCCGGCGTAGCGGCCGGCTTCAGTTCGACCTCCGGCACGATGCCCGTGGCCTGGATCGACTTGCCGCTGGGCGTGTAATAACGCGCGGTGGTCAGCTTCACCGAGTCACCGTTGTCCAGCGGCAGCACGGTCTGCACCGAGCCCTTGCCGAAGGTGCGGCTGCCAACCACGCGGGCGCGCTTGTTGTCGCGCAGTGCGCCGGCCAGCACTTCCGAGGCACTGGCCGAACCGGCGTCGACCAGCACCACCACCGGTGCGCCCTTCAGCAGGTCGCCCGGCGTTGCATCGAAACGTGCATCGCTGATGCTGATGCGGCCGCGGGTACTGACGATGTTGCCCTTGTCGAGCAGGTCGTCGGCCACCTGCACGGCAGCGGTCAGCAGGCCACCCGGGTTGCTGCGCAGGTCCAGCACCAGGCCCTTGAGCTGGCCACCGGACTGCTTCTGCAGCTGCTGCACGTGCTTCTGGAAGTCCGAACCGGTGTCGGCCTGGAAGGTGCTCAGGCGGATGTAGCCATAGCCCGGTTCCAGCAGGCGGCTGCGCACGCTGGTCACGCGGATGGTCTGGCGGGTGAGGCTGACATCGAACGGCTTGGGCTTGCCTTCGCGCACGATGGTCAGCACCACCTTGCTGCCGGCCGGGCCGCGCAGCGGTTCGCTGGCATCGATCGCGCTGATCGGCTTGCCGTCGATGGCGATGATCAGGTCACCGGCGAGGATGCCGGCCTTGGCCGCCGGCGTGTCGTCGATCGGCGAGATCACCTTCATGCTGGCGTTGTCCGGCTGCTGCTGCAGCTCAACGCCGATGCCTTCGTAGGCACCGCTGGCCTGTTCGTCGAAGGCCTGCGCGTCTTCCTTGTTGAAGTAGGTGCTGTGCGGGTCGAGGTCGAGCAGCAGGCCACGCACCGCTGCCTGCATCAGCTTCTTATCATCGACCGGATCGACGTAGGCGGCCCGCACTGCGTTGTAGACGGCCACAAAGCGGCGGATGTCCTCCAGCGGCACCTTCGAGGTCACCGCCTCCTCGCTGCTCGCTGCCTGCCCGCCGGTTTCCTGGCTCGGGGCGGGCGCGGTCTGCTGCGCCCAGGACAGCGCTGGCAACAGGGCCAGCAAGAGGGTGGCGGTACGGGCTGCGCGCATGGATCACTCCTGTCGACGGTGGCATGGTGCCCAAGGCACATGCACCGATTATGCGCGAAGCACAGCTAAATTCCCGTTGAATCCAGCCCGCACGTGGCGAGCCGGGATTCAGCGCCGCTGCAGCCAGCTGTCCGGATTCACCGGTTGCCCGCCACGACGCAGCTCGAAGTACAGCGCGGTGACCCCTTGGCCCCCCGAGTTGCCGACCTTGGCCACCGCATCGCCACGGCTGACCCGTGCACCGGCGTCCTTGAGCAGGGTGTCGTTGTGGGCGTACAGGCTCATGTAGCCATTGCCGTGGTCGACGATCAGGATCATGCCGTAGCCGGTCATCCAGTCGGAGAACACCACGGTACCGTCGGCCACGGCGGTGACGGTGCTGCCGGCCGGTGCGCCGATCAGCACGCCGCTGCTGGTACGCCCGTCAGGCAGCTTGCCGCCGTAGCGGGCCAGCAGGTTGCCGGACAACGGCCAGCCCAGGCCCCCCACCTTCGGCGCCGGTGCGGAAGCCACCGCCGGCGGAACCTTGGTGGGCGGTGGCGGCCGGCCCTGCGCGGCAGCCTGGCGTGCGGCACGTTCGGCCGCGGCCTTCTCTGCTGCCGCACGGCGCGCAGCCGCGCGACGCTCGGCCTCGGCACGGGCGGCGGCCGCACGCAGATTGGCCAGCAGTGTTTCCAGCGCCTTGGCGTCCTGGCCCAGCGCCTGTTCCTTCTCGCGCTGGTCCTTGAAGCGCTCGTCCAGCGAGGCCACGGTCTTTGCACGATCGCGGCGGTCGGCTTCCAGCGCCGCTGCCTGCTGCTTCTGGTCCTGCTGCGCCCCCTGCAGCTTCTGCTTGCGCTCGGCAATCTGCGCCTGCAGCGCTTCCAGTTCCTTCAGGTCGGCGGTCAGCGTGGTGATGCGCTGGGCCCGCTCACGCTGCAGGTAGCGGTGGTAGGCCAGGGCACGGTTGGCATCGGCCACCGTGTCCTGCGACAACAGCAGTTTCAACGGTGCATGGTTGCCCAGCTGGTAGGCCGCGCGCAGCAGGCCGGCCAGCTCGCGGTGCTGCTGGGCGAGGTTGGCCTGCAACGTGCTGCGGCGCTGTTCGGCCTCGGCCAGGGCCCTTCCCTGCTCGCGCAGCGCGGTTTCGGTCTGCGCAAGCGCACGGCCGGTGCGGGCCACCTTTTCATCTGCCTCACGCAGCTGCTGTGAGGCCTGGCCGCGCTGGCCCTCGATCTGCCGACGCTCCTGCGCCACGCCCTTCAGCTCACTGCGCAGCTTCTGCAGCTTGCGCTCGGTCTCGCGCGTGGTCTGCGCGGCGCCCGGCAGCGGCAACGCCAGTGCCAAAGCCAGCCCCAACAGCAGGCAGCGCCCGCCGCGAGCAGCGGCGATGTGATGTCGGCGTGATGGGAAGGCGTTGTTGCGCAAGGGCTTTCCAGTGACTTCAGGCAGTTGCAGGGGGTACCGGGGAATGGTGACATCTCCGCACGCGGCCTGCCAGCCGCACATCCATCGAGGTCCCCATGAAAGCTCTCTCCATTCCGCTGCTGTTGGGCGTACTGCTGGTCACCGGGCCAGTGGCAGCGCAGGAAAACATCAGCAAGGTCAACGGCAGCATCAGCGCCGAACCCGGCCAGCGCTACGGCAAGCTGGACACCGTCAACGGCGGCATCCGCGTCGGCGAAGGCGTCGAGACCGGCAGCATCGACACAGTCAACGGCGGGGTCAAGGTCGCCGATCGCGCGCGCACCGGCAAGATCGAAACGGTCAACGGCGGCGTACGCCTGGGCCGCGAAGTGATCGCACACGGCAGCGTCAGCACCGTCAACGGCAGCATCTTCAGCGATCGCGGCAGCCAGATCGAAGGCGGCGTTGAAACCGTGAACGGTGGCATCGGGCTGGTCGAAAGCCGCGTCGGCAACGACGTGGAAACCGTCAACGGTGACATCACCGTGGGCATCGGTTCGCAGGTCAAGGGCGGTGTGCACGTGCGCAAGCCAAACTTCAGCGTCTCGCTGACCGCCAGCCGCAAGCCACGCGTGATCATCGGTCCGAATGCCGTGGTGGACGGCCCGTTGCAGTTCGAACGCGAGGTGGTGCTGTACGTGCACCGCACGGCCCGCATCGGCCCGGTCACCGGCGCCGAGCCGATCCCGTTCGACACCGAAACCGCTCCGGCGGACTGAGCACACCGCGCCCATCGGTTCGGTGATACTCGCTGTTACCGGTCGTACACGTGGTGCGGCCGCCCTTTGTTTTCCAGGAATCGACGATGCCCCGCAAACTCCTCCTGTGCCTGGCCGCTGCGGCCGCGCTCAGTGCCTGCAAAGGCGAAGACACGCCGGCGCCCGCGCCGGCCACCGACACCGCCGCTGCCAAGCCGGCGGCCCATGCGTTCTCGCCGGAGATCAACGCCGGCGACTTCGCCGAGATGGTCAAGACGCTGGCTTCGGATGAATTCGAAGGCCGCGCCCCGGGCAGCAAGGGCGAGGAACTGACGGTCAACTACATCCGCGACCAGATGCAGCGCATCGGCCTGCAGCCCGGCAACGGCGACAGCTGGTTCCAGGATGTGCCGATGACCGAGACCACGGCCGACGAATCGACCGTGCTGAAGATCACCCAGGGCGGCAAGACCACCGAGCTGAAGTTCGGCACCGACATGGTGGTGGGTACCCGTACCGGCCAGGCCGAGGTGAAGGTCGATGCCAGCGACCTGGTGTTCGTCGGCTACGGCGTCGACGCGCCGGAGCAGAAGTGGAACGACTACGCCGGCCAGGACTGGAAGGGCAAAACGGTCGTCATGTTCGTCAACGACCCGGGCTTCCATGTCGATGACGCGAAGCTGTTCGACGGCAAGCGCATGACCTATTACGGGCGCTGGACCTACAAGTTCGAGGAGGCTGCGCGAAAGGGCGCCGCTGCCGCGCTGATCGTGCACGACACCGCCGGCGCTTCCTACGGCTGGGATGTGGTGAAGAACTCCTGGGCAGGCCCGCAGTACGACCTGCCGGCCAAGGATGACCCGGAAGCCCGCATTCCGGTGCAGGGCTGGCTGAGTGCCGACGCTGCCAAGGCGCTGTTCGCCGGTGCCGGCCTGGACCTGGCGCAGGCCTACAAGGACGCCAGCAAGCGCGGCTTCAAGCCGGTGCCGCTGAAGGCCACCGCTGCGGTCGATCTGAAGAGCCAGATCGCGCAGAAGCAATCGCGCAACGTGGTGGGCGTACTGCCGGGCAGCAAGCGTGCCGACGAGGCCGTGCTGTACATGGCGCACTGGGATCACCTGGGCAAGCACGAGGGCGAGACCGGCGACAACATCTACAACGGCGCGGTCGACAACGCGACCGGCGTGGCCGGCATCCTCGAGGTGGCTGAAGCCATGGCCCACCAGGAGCCGAAGCCGGAGCGCTCGGTGGTGTTCCTGGCGGTGACCCTGGAAGAATCCGGCCTGCTGGGTTCGAAGTACTACGTTGCCCATCCGACCTTCCCGCTGGACAAGATCGCCGGCGTGATCAACATCGATGCGATGTCGGTGGCTGGCCGTGCCAAGGACGTGACCGTCACCGGCTTCGGCAGCTCGGAGCTGGAAGACATCCTCAAGCCGCTGGCCGCGGCCCAGGACCGTACCCTGCACGGCGAGACCTCGGTACAGAGTGGCTTCTACTTCCGTTCCGATCACTTCAACTTCGCCAAGGCCGGTGTGCCGGCCCTGTACGCCGATGGCGGCGAAGACCTGCGCGAGGGTGGCGTGGACGCGGGCCGCAAGGCTGCAGCCGACTACGGCGCCAACCGCTACCACGGCCCGAAGGACGAGTTCGATGCGGCCACCTGGAAGCTGGACGGCACCGTCGAAGACCTGCAGCTGATGTACGGCGTCGGCAAGGAACTGGCCGGTGGCGATCGTTGGCCGAACTGGTACGAAGGCAACCCGTTCAAGGCAGCCCGCGACGCGATGATGAAGGACAAGGCCCCGGCTGCGGCGAAGTAGCGTCGAGCTTGCTCGACTGAGTACTGAAGCAAGCCAAGGCGGCGCCCGCAAGGGCGCCGCTTTTTTGTGTGTGATCGCGCCCTGCAGTTGTAGATGCCAACCTTGGTTGGCGCCGTGGTTCCATGCAGAGAGCATCCACGCATGGCGTGGATCTACTTGTAGTGCCGGCCGCTGGCCGGCAAACGATCGCTGTGTGGGCCAGCTGTTGGTAGCTGCCAACCTTGGTTGGCGCCGTGGTTCCTCACGGAGGGCATCCACGCATGGCGTGGATCTACCGGGCGATGTAACGCCGTCGGGTTGCTTACCAGCGGTCATGACTACCCGCATTTCGCGCGCACAAAGAAAAACCCCGCTGCGTAAGCAGCGGGGTTTTGGGTGTAAACCCTGGCGATGACCTACTCTCGCATGGCTTGAGCCACACTACCATCGGCGCAGCTGCGTTTCACTTCCGAGTTCGGGATGGGATCGGGTGGTTCCACAGCGCTAATTTCACCAGGGAGACGGTTGCAGCAGCGCTTGCAGCGCCAGCTTCGCGATCTTGCCCTTGGGGCGGAAGGTACCCGGAAAATGCAGTGCCTTCACTTAATAAGAAAAACCCCGCTGCGTAAGCAGCGGGGTTTTTGGGTATAAACCCTGGCGATGACCTACTCTCGCATGGCTTGAGCCACACTACCATCGGCGCAGCTGCGTTTCACTTCCGAGTTCGGGATGGGATCGGGTGGTTCCACAGCGCTAATTTCACCAGGGAGGCGGTTGGAGCGTCGCCATCCGATACAGCTGGATAAGGCGCCTGCCTCTCGTAGTTCTTGTGACGTAGCGTGCACTTGGATGCTCTTACGACGTTGTCGTAAAGCCAAGGCAACTTGAGGTTATATGGTCAAGCCTCTCGGATCATTAGTATCAGTTAGCTCAATACATTGCTGTACTTACACACCTGACCTATCAACCACGTAGTCTACATGGTTCCTTCAGGGGGCTTGTGCCCCGGGAGATCTCATCTTGAGGCGCGCTTCCCGCTTAGATGCTTTCAGCGGTTATCGCTTCCGAACATAGCTACCCGGCAATGCCACTGGCGTGACAACCGGAACACCAGAGGTTCGTCCACTCCGGTCCTCTCGTACTAGGAGCAGCCCCTCTCAAATCTCCAACGCCCATGGCAGATAGGGACCGAACTGTCTCACGACGTTCTGAACCCAGCTCGCGTACCACTTTAAATGGCGAACAGCCATACCCTTGGGACCGACTACAGCCCCAGGATGTGATGAGCCGACATCGAGGTGCCAAACACCGCCGTCGATATGAACTCTTGGGCGGTATCAGCCTGTTATCCCCGGAGTACCTTTTATCCGTTGAGCGATGGCCCTTCCATACAGAACCACCGGATCACTAAGTCCTAGTTTCCTACCTGCTTGATCCGTCGATCTTGCAGTCAAGCACGCTTATGCCTTTGCACACAGTGCGCGATGTCCGACCGCGCTGAGCGTACCTTCGAGCTCCTCCGTTACTCTTTAGGAGGAGACCGCCCCAGTCAAACTACCCACCATACACGGTCCCCGACCCAGATAATGGGCCCAGGTTAGAACGTCAAGCACGACAGGGTGGTATTTCAAGGATGGCTCCGCTGCAGCTAGCGCCACAGTTTCATAGCCTCCCACCTATCCTACACAGACGAACTCAACGTTCAGTGTAAAGCTATAGTAAAGGTTCACGGGGTCTTTCCGTCTTGCCACGGGAACGCTGCATCTTCACAGCGATTTCAATTTCACTGAGTCTCGGGTGGAGACAGCGCCGCTGTCGTTACGCCATTCGTGCAGGTCGGAACTTACCCGACAAGGAATTTCGCTACCTTAGGACCGTTATAGTTACGGCCGCCG